>JAXHLQ010000001.1:0-5226939 GCA_034522175.1 Deltaproteobacteria bacterium
CTTGTTTTGATTATGGAAGATCCTGACGTGCCGAGGCATTTGCGGGAAGACGGCATGTGGGATCATTGGGTGGTGTTCAACATGCCCACCGATATCACCGAAATCGTCGAAGGACGCCGCCCCGAAGGCACGCTGGGTGTCGGCACCAGCGGAGATATGAATTATTTCGGTCCCTGTCCGCCGGACAGGGAGCACCGGTATTTTTTCAAACTCTTCGCATTGGACACTAAGCTTGAACTGCACGAAAGGCCCACCAAGGCGGATGTGGAAGCCGCCATGAAAGACCATATCCTGGAACAAACCGAGTTGATGGGCCGATACGAGAGGCAATGATCCTTTTTGGTCACCCCTGAAAAGATCCGGGACCGGGAGGCCTTCCTGGCCCGGTTTGAGGAAAAAGCCAAAGGAATTGATCTTCAATCAAAAGACACGGAGCCTACCATCCGGGCCGTATTCAAGCTTTTATTCCACCGAATTTCGGAAGGCGAAATTCAGGACATCAAGCAGATATTTCCCGCTGAACTCCAGGACCTGTGGCCGATGCGACTGTAAAATATTCCGGGTTTCACGCTATCCCTGAGATCCGCATTCGGTCACCATTCTCACGGCTTCGCGAACCATCTGTGCGCTGTAGCCCCATTCATTATCATACCAGCTCATAACCTTCAGCAGGTCCCCATCCACCACCTGGGTCATATTCAAATCCACGACGGATGCGCGAGGGTCCTTGATGATATCCGAGGAGACAATGGGGTCTTCGGTTACACCGAACACACCGCGGTATCGATCGCTTTCGGCTTCCTCACGGAACACCGCATTGACGTCGTCTTCAGTGGTCGGTTCTTCGAGAACAAAAACGATATCGACCAAAGAACCCACAGGGACCGGACCGCGCACTGCCACCCCGTCAAATTTACCCTTATACTGAGGAAGCACCTGAGTGGTGGCTTTGGCCGCTCCAGTGGAGGTGGGGACGAAGTTAGCGGCCCCCGCCCTGCCCCGTCGCCATTTCTTTCTGGGGCCGTCCACAATGGCCTGGCTGGAGGTATAGGCATGGATGGTGGTCATGACCGCCTTTTTGAAGCCGATCCGTCGACCCAGAATCTCTACTACCGGGGTAATACAGTTAGTGGTACAACTGGCACAGGAGATTATTTGCGGAGGGCTTTCCGATGGATTGATGCAGTGGACCACCATGTCCACCTCTTCGGACTTCGCCGGCGCCGACAGGATGACCCGATTCGCCCCGGCTTTCAGATGTTTTTCCATACCCTCCTTATCGAGGAACACCCCTGTACATTCAAACACGAGGTCCACCTTTAGATCACCCCATGGAAGCTGCTCAGGATCCTCTTCATTGCACATGCGATACGCCTGACCATCGATGATCAGCCGATCTTCATTGGCCTCGACTTTCTTTTCATACCGTCCGTATACGGAATCATAGGTCAACAGGTACGCCAGGTGATCGGGAGCCAACAAATCGTTGATACCGACCAGCTCAAGTTCCGGGGTATCCAACACGATCTTGAGTACCGCTCGTCCGATTCTCCCCATTCCGTTGATTGCGACGTTGGTCATGATATTCTCCTTTCTATCCTCTTAATGAATGTCGTTAGCCTTTTATTGCTGAAAGCCGTATGCCGGCAAAAACATTACGAGTGCACCCGCGGTCAACGTACTGAAATGTATTGGCGCACCGGCCAGCCGCTGATCGGAATGGATAAGAAGATCACCATTAGTAATGGATAATATGGCAATCACGGATATACTCCAGGAGTATCGGAGAGAACAAACAGGTGAAAGGTCAGCATCCCCCATTTATGTTCTGGTTATGTTCTGGGGACCGGAATGGTTACCACGGGTCTCGTCGAATTTTTCAAGACCTTCTCCGCCACGCTGCCGAAATGGAATTGTCCTTTTCGCCCGCGGGAAGCCATCACAATCATATCCACCTCTTCCTGATCCGCGAGGTTCAGAATTTCCTGAGCTGGATCGCCGATGGCGACGTGTTTGATAAACATGGGACAACCCTTCAAGTAATTCTCACAGACCTCATTGAGACGCTTTTCGGCGGTTTTCCGCTCCCAATCATGGATCTCATCTATGTGGGAGCGATCAAATTCTCCATACCAGGGCTCGTGATACCCGAGCTCTTCGATCACATACATCACGTGCACCTCGGTCTGATATTTTTCTCCTATAGAGGTCACATAATCGAGCGCTTTTTCCGCGTTGCCTGAAAAATCCGTTGGCCACAGTATTTTGGTAATTTCCATATCTGTCATTCCTCCCTTTTTTAGGTTTCAGGTATTGGCTCCGTTTTTACATACCAAATACCTGATCGATCACTCATCAGAACAGCCCCCGGACCACACTCAAGGCCGCTTCGTAATCAGGCTCGTCGGTGACCTCTTCGACCAGCTGCATGTAGGATATTTTTCCTGCCGCATCAATGACGAAGACCGCTCTGGCCAACAGCCGCAGCTCCTTGATTAGGACGCCGAAGGCTTGCCCGAAGAACGCCTCCCGGTGATCGGAGAGAAATGTGATTCGTGTGGCCTCGTACTCCTTTGCCCAGCGCTGCTGAGCAAACGGCAGATCCATGCTGACTACCTTTAGTTTGGCCGCTCCGGGTAACGCTTCAGCCTCCTGATTGAAACGTTTGGTTTCCTTCGAGCAGACGGATGTATCTATCGATGGGACACTGGCGATAATCAGCACTTCCTCCCCTTCCCCACGCAATCCGACGGTTTCCAGGTCCCCATTGGTCAGCTGCACTTCAGGCGCAGACGCTCCTTGCCCGATTTCCTCCCCCAACAACGTCAGTGGGTCGCCTTGAAATGTGATGATTCCTGTTCTTTCTTTCATGCCTATTCTCCTCTCTCGGTGTGATATGGTTATTGGCCAATTCTTGATGCTCTCGTAAATAAAATGTGCACAAGATCGTCACTCCTGCGAAAGCAGGAGTACAGAGGTGATTTATTTCACTGGATTACCGTTTCCGCGGGGATGACAACCCGATTGTTTCGGACTTTTCGTAGATTTATCACATGTTCATCAAATGTTCATAGGCGAAAACGCCCAAAGATCAACTCCTGACACCCGAAACCTGACACCTGACACCTTTATCGCTAATGAATCAAATAGGTTAACCTCAACAAAAGATCTTCGCTTTTTGCGTAGAAGTCACAAACAAAGACTCTAATGTTGTCTTTGCGCAACTTTCCAACGCGCCATCATTCCACTATTCCATAACGCTATTCCTCTATCTCAATGGCGCGGTTGGGACAAAAAACCGCGGCCCTTCGGCAGCATTCTTCAAGCGCCGGAGGAATGTCTTCCACCCGTACCGTCGCGCGCTTGCTTCCC
This sequence comes from Deltaproteobacteria bacterium, assembly GCA_034522175.1. Taxonomy (GTDB): domain Bacteria; phylum Desulfobacterota; class DSM-4660; order Desulfatiglandales; family Desulfatiglandaceae; genus JAIPDZ01. The sequence goes on from JAXHLQ010000001.1 coordinate 3,373, forward strand.
TCCTGAAAGCGAAACACATCCGGACACTCCTTAACACACAGCCCGACCGTACGGCACTTCATTTGATCGACGGTTACTTTCATTATCAGCCTCTCACAACTCGATTAGATATCCGGTTTGCCGGCTTACACCTTCTTCGAGGCGATACGGGCCGCAATGGCCACCGGATCCCACAGAGGGGAGTAAGGGGGTGCATAGCTTAAATCCAGTTCCGCCAGCTCCGCCACGGTGAATCCGGCATGCAGTGCCGTGGCCATGATGTCAATACGTTTGGCTGCACCTTCCTTTCCCACGATTTGACCACCCAGAAACCGCCCGCTCCCCTTTTCCGCCAGCACCTTGACCGTTATGGGACCGGCCTCCGGATAATAACTGGCCCGCGTGGTGCTTTCTATCACCGCCGAGACGAATTCTTTCCCCGTCTCCTGAATCTCTTTCCTGGAGCCCGGTACGGGCGACTTCGATGGCACAGATTTTACTGACGGCCGTCCCGACGACCCCGTTAAAGGTGTCATATCCCCCGCCGATGTTGGTTCCGGCCACCCGGCCGTGTTTGTTGGCGATGGTCCCCAGAGCGATATTCACCGGTCTTCTGCTGATTAGGTGAAAGGATTCCGCACAATCGCCTCCGGCCCATACATTTTCCGTCCGGGTCTGCATGGTATCATTTACGGCAATGGCACCGGTGTCCCCCAGATCAATTCCCGCTGCCTGGGCCAGCCCGGTGTTGGGTTTGACTCCCATGCCGAGGATGACCAGATCCGCGGGAAGGGTTTGCTTGTCCGTCACCACCGCTTGAACCCGGCCGTTTCTGGTGTCCAGAGCCTCAAGGCTTTCATCCCTGTACAGGGCCACCCCCACGTCAATCAATGCCTTGGAGACCAGTGCGCCCATGTTGCGGTCCAGTGTTCCCATGACCTCGGGTCCCCGCTCGATGAGGCTCACCTTCAGACCGATGGATATGAGGTTTTCCGCCATTTCCAGGCCGATGTAGCCACCGCCCACGACCACGGCGTTTTCAGGTTCTCTCTCCCGGATGAATTGTTTCAAATCGATCCCGCTCTGGAGGGTGTTCACCCCGAAGATCCCGCTGGCATCAATCCCTTTAACCGGTGGGGTGGTGGGTGATGCGCCCGTGGCCAACATCAAGTGATCAAACCGTTCCCAATGCGTCCCGCTGCTATCAATTTCCTGAATCAGCACCTTTCCCTGCTTCAGATCGATTTCTTTTGCCTCATGCAGTACCTTCACATCGATATGCTGTTCTTCCTTCAAATCCACTACACGCTTGGCCTTTAACGGGTCAATCCCATCGACCACCCGGCCGATATAATAGGGAATGCCTCAGGGCGCATAGGAAATATGCGGGGTCCGTTCAAATACGGTAATGCTAAGATCCTTGTTAATTCGCCTGGCCTTGGCCGCCGCGGTCATACCCGCTGCATTACCGCCGATGACGACGAGTCGCTCTCTGGACATGCTGTTTCTCCTTCAGACCACGATTCAGTTTAAAACAGTGCATTTATTCCCAACCTTCCCATTCCATTATCAGGCCGACCCTCAAAAGCGAAATGGGGTGGACACTGTATTTCCACTGGAAACAGACCCCAGCATGCAAAGCCTGCCTTTTCCCTGAGTTCGTAACGCTTTAGGTTGCCGAAGCGGGATGCGCGGCCATGGAGGTCATTTTCTAAAGGAGGTACACAAAGCGGATAGCCTAATGGGACGCTACAGGCCCATTGTCGTCTTTTATACCGATGATCGTTATCGCCTACATAGGAAACGAAGACAGAATACATGATATCATGTATGGCTGTTTGGTTGAGGTTGTGTTTCAATCCATTTTATGATGTATATTGAGAGAACATGGTGAACAAGACATCAAGATACAATCAGCCGCGCGAGGATTCAGGAGATGAATGCACAACAACAGGACAGGGCCGTGGGCGCCGTCATAGGAACGTTGATCGGTGATGCGCTTGGTGTAGGGCCCCACTGGTATTATGATCTGGATCAGATGAAAAAAGATTACGGGGACTGGGTCGACCACTATACAACCCCGAAGCCCAACCGCTTCCACGCCGGATTGCAGGCGGGAGAGAATTCCCAAACCGGACAGGTGACCACATTTCTCCTGGAATCCGTAGCCGAATGCGGAGCGTACACGGAATCCGATTTTACGGATCGGGTCGATGCGCTTCTTGAAACGCTGGACGGCACCCCTCAGGGGGGGCGGTATACGGATCATGCCATGCGCGATGTATATCACGCCCGTCAAACCCATGGGATGATGTGGCGTGAAGCGGGGAGCTTTGCGGACACGGCCGAAGCGGCCATCCGTGCCCCTGTCCTGGCTGCGCATTGCTGTGATGATATGGAACGACTGGTTCACAGTTTGAGATCCAATGTGGTGTTGACCCACCGCGATCCATTCATCGCGGGGCAATCCGTGGCATTCGGTCTGATTGTCGCCGGCCTTATTGAAGGAAACCCCCTGGGACAGATACACAAATGGATTATGAAGCGTGCCAAGGAAGAAAAGGTTTCGCTGGTAATCCATACGCCGCCTCCCGATGGAGAGATCGAGGTTTCCTTTACCGATGCCGTACTTCAGCCGACCTGGTCTTATGAAGCGGTGCAAGACCCGGCGATTCAGATAGAGCCGGCATCGTCGGCCTGTCGCCTCTTTGGGCTGGCCTGTACACTGGGGTTTCTCCTCCCCGCTGCCTATTATTTTGCCAACCGGTTCGAGAACGACTTCTACGGCGCTGTCATGCCCGCACTCAACGGCGGGGGCAACAATATGGCTCGTGCCGCACTGACCGGGGCCCTGGCAGGTGCACAGGTGGGGCTCAGCGGGATTCCGGAACATCTCATTGACGGCCTTTATGATCATGAGCGATTGATCAACATGGCAAAAGAGATTATAAAATAGGGAAAGGAGGGTTTATCATGCCGGAATTTTCAACCCCTTTTGCGGGGCTTTCCGAGGATCGAAAACTGACACGCGAAGAACTGATCCGCGCCGTTCGGTATGCCATTGCAGCGGAATATGAAGCCATTCAGCTGTATATGCAGCTTGCGGATTCCACCGATAACAAGTTGGCGGCCGAGGTGTTAAAGGATATCTCCGATGAGGAACGGGTCCACGCGGGTGAATTTCTGAGGCTCCTGAAACATCTGGCCCCGGATGAAGAAAAGTTCTATGCCGAAGGGGCAGAGGAAGTGGAAGAAATGATGAAAGCGAGTGGATAAAAATGGAAAACGAGAAGACCAGGGTCGTCCTTGTTGAAGACCATACCATCCTGAGACATGGGTTACGGTCTTTACTGACATTATCCGGCGATATGGAAATTGTCGGGGAAGCTGGAGATGGTCAGCGTGCCATTCGGTGCATCCTGGATAAAGAACCCGATCTGGTTCTGCTCGATTTAAACATGCCCAAGATGGACGGCTTCTCCGTCATCCTGGAGGTAAAGCGACAATACCCCGGGACCAAAATCCTTGCACTCACCATGCACGACGACGACAGCTATGTTCTGGATGCGTTTAAGGCCGGCGCGGACGGATATTGTCTTAAATCCGCCAGCCAGGAAGAGCTGATGGCCGCGGTGAGGGCTGTGCTATCAGGCAAGCGATATATCAGTCCGGAGATTTCCGACAGCGTCCTTGAGGGATACCTGGAGGCCAACCGAACCCTGAAAGATCAATCCGATTGCGATTTCACTCACCCAGCGGGAAAAAGAGGTGCTCAAACTGGTGGCTGAAGGATACCAGAATAAGGACATTGGGGAGTATCTCTTTATCAGTGTCAAAACAGTAGAAAAGCACCGGGCCAATATGATGCGCAAACTGGACCGCCACAGTGCCTCTGCCTTGACGGCTTATGCCATTGAAAAGGGTCTGGTCAAGAAGTAACACGCCTATGTGCCCGTCGGGCATTGGGCCAGAAGCACTTGATATGCGTCCCGTGATTCGGTCTGGATTGGATCTCAAACAGGCCGGACAGGAATTCGGTGCGGTCACGCATGCTTTCCAGCCCTATCCCCTCTCCCTTGGATGCGGCGTCCGAGTCGCCATCAGACGGGAAGCCAATTCCATTATCACGAATGGTAAGGGCCAACCCATCCCGGCCCTCCTCTAAGTAAATTTCCGCTCTTGTGGCATTGCTGTGCTTGGATACGTTATTCAAGGCTTCCTGCAAAATACGATACACAGCGGTTTTCAGTTCTTCGCTGATATTTTCCTCGTTCACATGCACCTGGTTGATAATTTCCAGATTTTCGGAGACCTGCCGGGTTTTTTTGCAGAGAGACACTATGGCTGCCGAAAGATCCTTGTCCGCCAGGAGGGGAGGTCTCAGGTGAGAACATGTCGCGCGAACCTCATCCATGGTCAGCTTGACCCAACCGATAATCTCTTCCAATGAGGTGCCTTCGGATATGTTTCCATTTTGTTGATAATAGCATTTCTCTTCCAGGGCATATTTTATCGCAGTCAGTGTAGAGCCTGTGCTGTCATGAAGTTCCCGGGCGATTCGATCCCGCTCTTTTTCCTGTATGGTCAGCAATTTCTTGGAAACCCGCTCCAGTTGTTCCTGCCGTTCCTGAAGCAGCGATAATGTCCGGTGGCGCTCCAGCGCGTATCGAATGGTTCTCTCCAGCAGGTTGTGTGTCAGACCGGTCTTCTCGAGATAATCCGCAGCACCTTCCTGCATCGCCTTCATATCCACATCTGGATTTCCTCTCCCAGTGAACATAATGACCGGGTTATTGAATCCCCGTTTGTGCAGTTCAGGAATAAGGTCCAAACCGGTTTTCTCTCCCAAAGAGTAGTCAACAAACACCAAATCGCACGAATGATGATTCATCCATTCCAAGCCGGACGCATAGGAGGTCACGAAGTCCACATCGAAGTGAAAGTTTGAAATTTCGTTCAGCGTATGTCGGAAAAGCACATGGTCATCCTGATCATCATCCACCATCAGAATTCTAACCAGCGGTTTATCCAAAACAACTCCTTATATTGAAATGAGAGGGATATATCGCGCCGTAAATATCTGATGTGGAAGCGTAACCCTTTTCGCTGAATAAATAAAGAGGCAAGAAATCACCGTCAGGGCTGAAAAGACTGAAGCATGGCTTCGATCCGCTTCGCTGACAGGGAGGCCTCCTGCCCCAGGGGCTTGTCTGTCACCGCCTCCCGGAAACCCGCACCGAACACCTCCCGCGCAGCAATCTGATAGAGGATACCGATAGAAAAGCGGTATTCCTCACCCATTGCCATGTGTAATGCAGCCATTTGATCTTTTGGGTCGTGATCCTCCGGTAACGGCTTGACACGCTCCTTATACCATGAAAGCGGATGGGTTCCCCAGGTGATGCAGGGCTGGATGATGTCCACATAGGAAAGGCCTTCATGCTGTATAGCCGCCGCCAGCATCTTGCTGAGACGGTCCTTATCCGCCGCGAACCCTCTCGCCACGAAGGTACAGTGGTGAAGAATGGCGAGGCCCAGGGCATTGAGCGGCTCCACCCGCACGCCTTCCTTCTGGATCGATCGCTTTTCCCCCTTTTCGGTCGTAGGGGACGCCTGCCCTTTGGTCAGGGCATAAATTTCATTGTTGTGCACCAGCATGGTGATGTTGGGATTTCTGCGCAAGGCATGAATAAAGTGGTTCCCCCCCTCCCCATAACAGTCGCCATCACCGGTCACCATTAGAGTGGTCAACTCGGGATTGGCTGTCTGAATCCCTGTGGCCACCGGTAAGGCCCTGCCGTGAAGGCCGTTGAAGAAATTGCATTTGAGATAATGGGAGAGTTTGGCCGCCTGTCCAATCCCTGAGATCAGACACACCTCATGGGGCTTTTTTCCCAACTCTACCAGAGCCGTCTTGAGCGCCTCTAAGATACTGAAATTGGGGCATCCCGGGCACCACTGGATTTCCACATCATTGGAAAACAGATCCTGGGTTTTTTCATTTTGTTTGCGATCGGTCATGGATTTGTCTCCTGATCTCTTCTGCCGTTAACGGCAGACCGTTGTACTTGAGTACATGGCCTTCAAAAGAAATGGGATATTCACTTCTGAGCAGACGCGCCAACTGGCCGGTAGCGTTCGCTTCAACCGTCCAGTACGACCGGTCCGGCGGCCAATCCATTTGAGGAAGGGGCCAGAGTTCGGTGAAATGGATCATACCGACCTTGATGCCGTCGTCTCTCAAAAGATCTATCGCCTCCCGCATGGCCCCCCGGCAGGATCCCCACCCCACAAGGACCACCTCCGCCGTATCGATTTGATCGGTTTCCGGCGGGGCCACCGCCGCTTTCAGGGCCTCGGTTTTGGCACGGCGTTTTTCCGCCATGGCCGGAGCGATCTCCTTGAGGTCTTCTGTAATGTGTCCCCATTCATCGTGTTCATCGCTGTCGGCGCCCACGAGATGCTCACTTTGACCAGGATACAGCCTGGGAGAAATACCCGTTTCGGTCAGCTCATATCGTTTATAAGCCGATATGGTGGACCCGTCGGTCAAATGGTATTCGGGCCGGGCCTCGTTTGCACCGGGGGTTTCCATGGAAAACTGGGATTCGGCGAGGAATTGGTCCGTCAAAATGATCACAGGGATCTGAAACCGATCGGCCAGATTAAATGCACGCACCGTTTTGTGAAACAGGTCCCTGGGGTCGGACGGCGCCATGACCATCTTGGGGAATTCACCGTGACCCGCGTGAACGGCAAAGAGGAGATCGCCCTGTGCGGTCCGCGTGGGAAGCCCCGTAGCCGGTCCCGGCCGCTGACCCAGCACCACCACCACCGGCGTTTCGGTCATTCCGGCGAGGCTGATCCCTTCCGCCATGAGGGCGAATCCACCACCGGAAGTAGCGGTCATGGCCCGGGTTCCGGCAAAGCTGGCACCAATGGCCATATTGATGGCGGCGATTTCGTCTTCCGCCTGCTCGGCAAACACTCCCCACTCCCTGGAATGATCGGCCAGGGTGGTAATAATGGATGTAGAGGGGCTCATGGGATAGGCAGCGATAAAGCAGCAACCGGCATGAACCGCCGCGATGGGAAGCATGTCATTCCCGGCGATGAGGCTATAGGCGGCCTCACGAGACGGCAGTTCCCATGGACATTGGTCTCGGCATGACTGATCTGCCATCCGGTACCCCTTGTCTGCCGCATCCCTGTTATTCTGGATCACCGTGTCATCTTTTCCTTCGAAGTGTTTTGAAATCCTGTCTTTCAGGCGATCCAGATCCATCCCCAGGATGCCCGCCAGGACTCCTGCTGCGATCGTATTGGCATAGATGGGATCGTCAAATGCCTCTTTTGCCGCCTTCCGAAAGGCAATGGTGATCCCCGCGCCCTCCGTGTCATTTTCAGCGACCAAAATGCCCTCTTTCTTTAAAATCGGCTGATACTTTTTGGCCGCATCCGGATTGAGGGCCATCAAAATATCCGCCTCCTCGAGCGGTGCATTCACCGGTTGATCCCCGATTCGAATGGCAAACCGGTTCACCCCGCCGCGTATCCGGGATTCGTATTCCTGCCAGCTGAACACGGCATATCCCTGCCCAGAGACCACACGGGTAAATATTTCCCCGATGCTCTGAATGCCCTCACCGGCTGCCCCGGCAATGACAATATTGATATCGTTCATGGCACGTCCTTTCCTGATAAAGCTCAGCGGTCGCCTGCCCCGTCTCCGCCACGAAGTCCGCATGGTGCATACCACTGAGACAATTTAATAAGCATCTATTCTGGGGTTCGGGGCTGCATTATACCATGGGGTCTTGACGGTAATCGCGCCGCCTTCTCTATGTATTTGGATCGCCGGACTGCGTTCAATATTCAGCCATTGCTGGCCAAGGGAACGCGTTTACCGTCGTCCTCCAGGGCCACAGCGAGGGCCTCGTCGATCCGCTCCACCAGGACGATTTCCAGATCGTTCCGGACCTCTTCGGGGAGATCTTCCAGATCCTTTTCGTTGCGGACGGGAAGAATCACCATCTTGAGTCCCGCCCGGTGTGCGGCCAACACCTTCATCTTGATGCCGCCCACAGGCAACACCCGGCCCCGAAGGGTGACCTCACCGGTCATCCCCACATCACTTCGGACCGGCCGGTCGCTGAACAGGCTGGCCACGGCCAACACCAGGGCCAGACCCGCGGACGGCCCATCTTTGGGAATGGCCCCCGCCGGCACGTGGACATGCACATCGGTTTCTCCGAACGCCAGAGGATCGAAGCCCAGAAGCTCGGCCTTGGAGCGCACGAAACTGTGAGCGATCTGGGCGCTTTCCTTCATCACATCCCCGAGATGACCGGTGAGGGTCAGCGCCCCCTTTCCTTTCATCCGGGTGGCCTCAATAAAGAGGATATCGCCCCCCACCGCGGTGACCGCCAGTCCGGTGGCAATCCCCGGCACCTCGATGGGCTCACAGCACTCGGCTTCAAACTGCTCCTTCTTCAAGTATCTTCGAACCAGTTCCGGCGTCACTTCCACTGCGGCACGCTTTTTCGAGGCAATACGGACGGCTGCCTTGCGGCACACCGCTCCGATCTGCCGTTCCAGGTTGCGGACCCCGGCCTCACGGGTATAGTCCCGCACCACCTTCCTGAGCGCCTCCTCGCTGAACGCGATCTCATCTTCTCTGAGACCGTTTCGGGCCAGTTGGCGCGGCACGAGGTATTTGGTGGCAATATGGACCTTTTCATACTCCGTATACCCATCCAGATGAATCACTTCCATACGGTCCCTGAGCGGCGATGGAATGGTCTCCAGCTGATTGGCCGTGGTGATGAAAATGACATCACTCAGGTCAAAATCGACATCTAAGTAATGATCCCTGAAGGCCTGATTCTGGGCCGGATCCAGAACCTCCAGAAGTGCGCTGCTCGGGTCGCCCCGCCAGTCGCTCCCTACCTTGTCCACCTCATCCAGCATGAACACGGGATTCCGGGTGCCCGCCCGTTTGATGGCCTGGAGAATCCGGCCCGGCATGGCCCCGATATACGTCCGGCGATGACCGCGGATTTCTGCTTCGTCCCGCATACCCCCCAGGCTCATGCGGGTAAACCGCCGGGAGAGTGCCCGGGCGATACTCTGCCCCAGACTGGTTTTTCCCACCCCCGGCGGGCCCACAAAGCAGAGGATGGCACCCATGGCCTCCGAGGGCGTCACCGTCTCCTCGTCGGGGGCATCGTTCTGCCGCTCCATTAAGAGCTTTCGAACCGCGAGATATTCAATAATCCGCTCCTTGACTTCTTCAAGATCATAATGATCTTCGTCCAGGATCTCCCGAGCCAGATCGATGTCGGTCTGGTCCTCGCTCCGCTCGGTCCAGGGTAACTCCAGGATCCAGTCAAGATAGGTTTTGATTACCGAATACTCGGGGGACTGGGGCGTCATCTGGCTCATCCGCTTCAATTCCCGGGCGGCCTCTTTTCTGGCCTCCTCCGGCAGATCCGCCTTTTCAAGTTTTTCCCGGTATTCATCCGCTACCGAGCCCTCGGATTCCGCTTCACCCAGCTCTTTCTGAATGGCCTTAAGCTGTTGCCTCAGATAGTAGTCACGCTGGGCCTTGTCCATCTCTTCCCGTGCTTCGCTCTGGATCTTTTTGTCCAGGCTGAGCACCTCTTTTTCATGGGACAAATGGGAAATCAACTGCTGCATCTTTTCTTTAACGCTGTCCGTTTCCAGCACCGACTGTTCCTTTTCCACACCCATCTCCGCTGTACTGGACACCAGATAGACCAAACGCCGCGGCTCCTGAATCTGCCGCAGAAAGCCGGTACCCCCTTTGGAGAACCTGGCGGACAAACTGAAGACCTCCTGGGCGAGATCCTGGAGGCTCCTGATGAGGGCGTCTGTTTCCACGCCCTCCTCCACCACATCCGGGACCATTACGATGCGGGCCCGAAGATACGGTTCCTCCTGTATCCACTCATCGACTCGAAACCGGTCAATACCGCGCACGATGGCATGCAGGGCCCCGTTGGCATCATAGATGACCTGTTCGATCTTGGCCACAGTGCCCATGCCATGAAGTTGATCGGGCTTTGGCTCCTCTACGGTGCCGTCCCTTGAAGTCACCAAACCCACCAGTCCTTCCCCTTTTGAGACCGCCTCGATCAACCGCACCGACCGCGGCCGGCCGATCATCAGGGGAATGACCGCAAAGGGAAACACCACGGTATTGCGTAATGGCAATATGGGCAGATCACTCGGAATGTCGACGGTGTGATCTGTGAGATGTTCTTGGATCATGCGATTCCTCCTTGCATAAGAATTTAAAATAACACGCGATATCCACGTATTAGACGTTTTTTGAAATCATCGGTGTTCATTTTTTAAACACCTAATAATTAAAAGATAATTCCCCTGGATGGAATGTAAAGGGCAAATCGGTTAGTGAAGATGAGTGAACAGGTGAGGCAGGTGTCAGGTTTTGGATTTCCGGGACCTCATGAATTCTGTCGGGAGTGCGCTGCAGATGACGGATATCGGCCTGCAAGAACCAGAGGCCCATGTGTGAGCTGTCGCCGCCCTGAGTTCGTAATAAAGACCAGGACGCTGGGGCCTTTGGTTCCTATAACGAACCAAAGGGGGCACAAGTCCCACCAGCTCCCTGAGGATGGAATGGATGATGTGGCTCAGCCGTGCGCCGGGTCACATCTTCCCGATAGACATATTCGTGGCTGGACCTATACTTTATCGATCCGATCCTTGAGCTGAGCGATGTCCACCCCCAGATTGACGCACTGCTTGCCGTCCATGCAATCATTTGCGTCCTCCGGGTTCAAATAGGTCTTGAGCTTGTGCTTCCCCTGTTCCAGGTTCACCACATAGGCATCCTTCTCCGCATCAAAATCCACCTTAACCTCCATATTGCACTCACCGATCTCCGGATAGATGGACTTGATCTTCTGACATAGTTCATCGCTGTCGTGCGGCATGTTTTTCCTCCTTTTCCATTTTCAGTTTGTGTCTTATTGAACGTTTCTTCGTTCCGTAAGAAGGCATGGTCTGCCCTGTTCGTCATTCCGGACCCGAAATTGGGAACATGACTTGTGACCTCTAACTCCCGACTCCTGACCTCTGACCTCTGACTTCTATGCTCCACTCCGGCTGTCGTCACACGGCTCGTCCGGATTCATTGCCCGGGCCTGCTCCGCACCCATGGCGGTCTCGGTGGTACAGGCCGGCATCTGGTACAGGCTCATCTTCTCGCACCCCACCGTTTCTCTCAGTTCCCGTGAGAGGCGCTTAAGGTGTTCCTTTTCCTCTTTCAGGATCCCGTCCACAAATTCCTTGCCTTTATCTTCCTCAGTCAGATCTTTAAGGATCAGATAGAAGGTAATGGAATCCTTTTCAAACCGGATGGCCAGCCTGAGGGCATCCTCTACACGACGCACCTCAGCAATATAGCGCTCCACATGTTCGGTTTTCCGAAACACATTCATATCTGCCGTATCCCGGATGTACTGCGCCACTTCCTCATCCCGCTTCCGGTAAACATCATCCGAAGGGTCATAATCGGTCGGGCGTCTGGCCGCATCGGGCAGTTCGGCGCGCATCTGTTCCAGCTCCCGGAGGTGCTTTTCCTCCTGGTCTTTCAGGTCGGCAAACATCGCCTTCACATTGTCGTCGGTGGCAGCCGCCCGGGCCTTCTCGTAAAATTGAATTCCGTTTTTCTCAATACCAATGGCAATCCCGAACACCTCATCTGCATTAAAACCGAGTATCATATCATATGTCTCCTTTCTGTAAAACCTATGGTTCAATAAATTACCTCATACCGTGGTCCGAGAAAATGGGGTATAGACAGTATATCGGCATCAGATGCAGTGTAGTCGTTCCGGTGACATTCGTCAAATGGCAGCACTTGAGGTTGCTGAAACGCGGGATCAGGCCGTGAAGGGCTCTTTTCCGAGGCACGTAAATACCGCACTCATTTCAAATCACGGCAGTGAAGCTTCGACGCTTGTTACGGCAGGTCTATTCTATGCTCACGCTATCCTGGGTTAGGAGGCGCGCGGAATCGTTGGCCATGGCGGTGTAATAGGTCACAAAGCGGTCGGTTTCCGGTGATGGGTGTCGACCCAGATTATGGGCCCAGCGATAGGCAATGGGCTGGTACCAGAGTCGCGCCGTGATATGAAAGGGGCCGTCTGCGTCTCTCGCGGGGATCGTATATTGAACCCGATCCCCACCCCCCTGAAAATCGTCATCCTTTCCGGCCCGTCCCCGAACCGCGACATCTGCATCCACGCTGTCTTTGTGAAACCCACTGGGAAGCATCCGGTTATCCTTGATAAACCGGATGGCGGACAACAACCCGGTGGTGACCCGGTCCCAGGGGGTCACCATGATGGCCTCGTAGATCTGAACCTTTGCTTCCTGATCGATACGGGCATAATGGGGTTCATACAGGGAAGGATCCCGGTCGTTGTCATTGCCGGCTATGGATCCGTCCGGGTTGAGCGCCCCCGACTCGAATATCCTGCGGTCCCGGCCGTCGTGAACCGTCAATTGAATCCACACCCGTCTCGACGGATAGGCCGTGGGCAGCTTGTGACCGGTCAGGTTGCCAACACGGACATCGATGCTGAGCTGTTCGCCGGACCTGCGGCGCGGATCGATGGTCAGGGTGGCTGCATCGGTGGTCAGATTGGCCTCGGTTTCCCGAACCGCACGGCTCAGGTTCTGGGGCAGTGCCTGGACCGCCAGCGGGGTGGCATAGAGCCGCAGCATGTTGAGCATAAAGAAGTTGCCGCCCCGAAAGGCGTGTCTGGAAAAGGCGTCCCTGGAAATCCCCAGCACAGACGTGATGGGCATGGGGTCGTTTATAAGGGGCATGTGACACGACTGGCAGCTCTGCGCCTGGGCGTCTTCTCGGGCATAATCGCTGTGACGCCATTCCAGATAGGGTACCTGTTCGGGCAATCGGCCGATGACGTCTCCGTCCGGACCCAGTGTTTGCGTATACAGTGTATGACACGATGCGCACAGAGCGGATTGCTGAAGGTGAAGCCCCTCGGTCGGGGCAAATCGGCCGGCCGACCGCATTACCCGGGTGCGGCCCGCATCCACTTCAAACGGCCCAAACGCCGAACGGGTGCCGGGCGCTTTCTCGGTATTGATCATAAATCCCGCGGTGAAACTCTCGGGTGTTCCCAGGTTCTCGGCCTGAATCTGGTGGCACAGGGTACAGGACACCCCGTCCGCGGCCCACACGGCCATGGGCGTCTGCTTGGCCAGGGCCGGGGCCAGCGAAAAGACTGGGCCTTCCCGTCCCTCAACATGGGCCTGGTAACGGGCCATGGGCATATGACACGCCGCACATTCATCCTGGATGTGCGCCCGGGCCTCGGGATGATCCAGGGTCTCCCGGCGGACCGCGGCCTGCCAGTAGGGGTCCCTGGACGAATTGGCCATCATGGACGCCTCCCAACTGTATCCGATGGACACATCCCGACCCGAGGGGGCGGTCAACCCGTTGTGACAGGCCACACACCGGGTGGACGGCGCAAAAAGGGGCGGCACCTGACCCGGGTCGGTCGCCGATGGAGCGGCACGGCCGTTTGGGGCGAAACCCGCCAGGAGAAAAAGGATCGTCCCCACCATCCACAGTGATGCGCTCATCTTCACCATCCTTCAAAAAGCCCCCCGTCAAACCAGTCCCACAACAGATACACACCCACTTCCATATCCCGGTTATCCCGATCGTTTAAGGGAATCCGTGCCCCGATATTGAGCCGGATATGCTGGCGGCTGGAAAGGGTCACCTGAAACTGGGGAGCCACGTCCCAATGCGTGTTTCCGTTTGAGGCCAGTTCGGTGGCCCCCAGGACCTCCACCATGGGGGTCCACCTGCGGCCAAAATGGCCCTGATAAAAGGCCCGTCCGGCGGCCAGTTTCCAGAAGATCTCGTTCTCCGCCTTGTCCCGGTCGAAAGAGATGGCACCGCCCCCTTGAAACTGCAGAAAAAATTCCGCCGGTAAGATCTGTCCATAGGCCACATACGGCTCAAACAGGGTGGTCCCGTTGCCGAACCCTTTGTCGTCGTCCCCGGTGGGCAGCAACAGTTCCCCGCCCAGGGATAAAATGGCCCCGGTATCCAGGCTGGCATACAGCACCCTTTTCCCGCTTAGGGCGATATCCCCGATGCTGGACTCCCATTGGGTGTCGTCAGGGTCATCGGTCTTGGGATACTGGCCCCACCCGAAGGGAAATACGATTTCTACCTGATTGCGGGCCCCGATCCGTTTCTCATAGATAAGGGCATTGGCGATCTTGTCGTTTCCGGCCGTCTTGATGGAACTGGTCAGTACCAGTTCATCTTCGGGAAAGGCCTTGGTGGTAAAAAGCGGCCGTGGGAGATTCAACTCGCCCCGGGGCCAGTCCTTGTTGCGACAGAACCCCCGCATGTAATCCAGGATCTCGGTGATCTGGGCATCGGTGAGGGCGTCGCCGAAGGCGGGCATCTCATCGGAAAAGCCCCGGGCCGGTCCTCCTTCCGCGGTCACGGCGATCCAGTCTGCATCCCCTTCCCGGAAGGCGAAGCTGCAGTCGGTGAAATCCGGCAGGGGGGTCTTGAATCCGATCCGGCTGGACCGCGAACCGGTTCCATCCCGTCCGTGGCACGCCAGACAGGCCTGTCCATAAAGGCCTTTACCGGTATCGGCCAGGGACCCATCGATCTCTTGGGGGCCTCTGTTTGCAGCAAATACCAGACCCCCACCGTCCATGGCATTCAAAATCAATACATACAGGACGATCATCCAAAACCGCACGATGACCATTGAGTTCCTCCGTAACATATCGCGTGTCGGGGTGTGCATATCACATGCGCGTTCGGCGGGTCAATTCCGAATATTCCACATCGATCTCCCAATACGGATGCTTTATGTGCCTGCCTGTAATAGCGGGGCACATGGATCCGTTGTCAGCGCCATACGCTCATCCTGAGCTGCCCGACCTATTACTCCTTCCAGCCGTAATCCCCCACGAGACGGACAAAGCGAACCCCACCCAGATTTTTTTCAAAGTATCCCTGCTGATCTCTGGTGACTTTGGTCAGGCTCTGACTGAGTCGATCGCCCACCGGCACGACTGCGGATCCGCCTTCTTTCATCTGCTCCAGGAGCGGCCTCGGGATGCGCGGTGCGGCGGCCGTCACGATGACGGCGTCATAGGGGGAATGTTCAGGCCACCCCAGGGTCCCGTCAAAGACCTTAAACCGGATATTGGTATAGCCCATATTCTGCAGGATTTCTCGCGCATTCATAAGAAGGGCTTCAATCCGTTCCACCGTGTAAACGGTGTCGCATAACTCCGCCAGCACCGCAGCCTGGTACCCGCTTCCCGTGCCGATTTCGAGGACCTTTTCCGTCCCCTTGAGTTCCAGGGCCTGGGTCATGAGGGCCACAATATAGGGCTGGGATATGGTCTGATCCCTGCCGATGGGCAAAGGCCGGTCATCATAGGCCTCGGCTTTCATATGATCCGGCACAAAAGCCTCCCTCGGAACCTTGCTCATGGCCTCCAGGACCCGTTGATCGATGATTTTTCGTGGAATCAGCTGCCGCTTCACCATGTCCTCTCTGGCCGATTTAAAATCATAAGCCATGATCTTTTTGTCTCCTCGTCTGATATTTTCTTGACAACCGGCTCACGAATCTCGTGTGTTTCCAATTTCAAGGCATGTGCCATCAAATACCGAATCTTATTGCAGATCTTCTCCCTGAAATAAATACGTGCAATCCTGTATATTGAGGGCATGGAGAACCTATTCCCAGGTAGAGTACCACCCGGAACAATCCTCCCCATATGATGAATCCTCCCTTTAGCGAGGTAACGGATCATGATTAACCATCCCTCGGAGAAATGCGCTGCCACGAAATATGTCACCGGCCGAAAACCGATGAGATGTTATGGAGACTTTAAGCCAATGAAGCTCAGGCGTCACGTCGCGGCCGATGTCACCAGCAGTAGACATATGCCGCCATTCCGGTTATAATGGTGTATCCGTTCGATTTTTTTTTGAATGAGAAAGCGTCCCGGATTGACCCCTTCCACACACGAAGGCAACCCGGATGAGATGAGTGCGGTCCTTTATTAAATCGGCGAGGAAACGGCTATGTATACCATTGAGACCATTTTAAAGCATTACAATTTTACCACCCAGGATGAAGGGCTCATTCGCGAGTTAGCCGATATCCTCCTCCCCGTTCAGGACCGCTTCGCCGAAGATTTTTATCAATATCTGCTGGAAGATGATTATACCGCCTCCTACTTTCGAGGTGAAAGCGCCATTAAGAAACGCAAGGAGACCATTAAGCGATGGTTACGTGACATCCTCACCTCCACCTACAACAATCAACTCCTGGCGAAACTCGTACGCATCGGGAAGATCCATGTCAAAATCGGCCTCGAGGGCCACTATGTCAATGCCGCCATGGCCTTTATCCGCCGGTACTTCCAGAGCCATTTGATGCAGGTGGTGTCCGATCCCGCCAAACAGGAATCCCTTATTGAAACCTTGAACAAAGTCCTGGACATCAGTCTGGATATCATGACCAGTTCCTACCGGGAAGCGGAACTGAAAAAAGTCTTTATTTCCCAGCGGGTTGAATTATGGATGGTCAAATGGGCGGAAAAGCTGATGCACGGATTAAATCTCATCCTCATGGTGGGATTGGTGGCCATGGCCGTGGGCGTGGCCAGCCTGCTGGCCTCCGACATCTTCTTTGCCCTGACCACCAGCCTTGAGCAGGGGGTGATCAAGGCCATGGGGTCGCTCCTGATTCTCTGGATGATGATCGAACTTCTACATGCCCAGGTACAACAGCTCAAAGGGGGGAAATTTCATGTGCGCATTTTTGTGGACCTGGCCCTGGTGGCCTTTATCCGTAAGGTTTTTGTAGCCACTATTGATGAAAAGGATGCAGTCTCCTTCGCCCTGCTTCTAACCGGCCTACTCATTCTGGGTGTGCTCTACTTCCTCATCGGCCGCTCGGATAAGCAGATCCCGTGAGACCACCGGCATGCACCCGGGTTCACGTATTCCCGTCCCTTACCCCTGGATTTGCTCTATTCTTTGTCAAACAGCTTCAGATACTCTCCATAGCCTTCTGTTTCCAAATCCGCTTTGGGAATAAACCGAAGGGCCGCCGAATTCATACAGTACCGAAGACCGGTTGGGGGCGGGCCGTCTTCAAAGACATGGCCGAGATGGGAGTCTGCGTGCTTGCTCCGAACCTCGGTCCGCGTCATAAAGAGGCTGCGATCTTTTTTTTCCACGATATTTCCCGGGTCCAGCGGTCGGGTGAAACTGGGCCATCCCGTTCCTGAATCGTATTTATCCAATGAACTGAAGAGGGGCTCACCGGAAACGACATCCACATAAATTCCCTCGTTTTTATTATCCCAGTAAGGGTTATTGAACGGGGGTTCGGTTCCATCTTCCTGGGTTACCTTGTACTGTATATCCGTCAATCGCTCCCGAAGGACGGCGTCTTCAGGTTT
Organism: Deltaproteobacteria bacterium; assembly: GCA_034522175.1. Taxonomy (GTDB): domain Bacteria; phylum Desulfobacterota; class DSM-4660; order Desulfatiglandales; family Desulfatiglandaceae; genus JAIPDZ01. The sequence goes on from JAXHLQ010000001.1 coordinate 20,908, forward strand.
GGCATAATGGGGGCCGCCTGCTGACGGATTGGTTGACGAATCGAATGATAAGTCGGCAGATTCATCCGATGCCGGAGGTGTCTCCTTCCCCCAAACCTTTTCTAAAAACTGGTCGCGACCCGAATGCCACCGGTAGAGTTTGTAGCGGACGCCGTGATGTTCATAATAATCCTGATGATAATCCTCGGCCCGGTAGAAACCGTTCAAAGGAAGTATCTCAGTGGCAATGGGTTTTGAAAACCGTCCGGACTTCTTTAGTTCTTCCTTGGATTTTTCAGCCAGTTCTTTCTGTTCTGGATCGCCATAAAATATGGCGGTTCGATACTGCGGGCCCCGATCCACAAACTGGCCATCCGGATCGGTGGGATCCACGTGTCGCCAGAAGATCTCCAGCAGTTCTGAATAGGTAATCTTTTCCGGATCGTAGGTTACCTGAACCGCCTCCAGGTGTCCGGTTTTTCCACTGGACACCTGTTCATAGCTCGGATTTTCCAGGTCTCCTCCGGTATACCCCGAAACCACTTCCTGTACACCGTCTACTTTCTCAAAATCCGCTTCCACACACCAGAAACAGCCGCCTGCGAACGTCGCTGCTTGACGTGTTCTATCTGAATGGCTCATGGTCTTCTTCTCCTTGCTATGTTGTGCCGCCTGAGCGACCGAATCCACGTTAATAGCCCATGAAAAAAGAGGCATACACATAAGGACAAAAAAGGATACGCTTTTCATGGTTGCACCTCTAACATGTCATTGTTCGATTCTATTCCCTTATAAGGCTGTACGAAGGGGGCACAAAATGGTTTGCATCCCGACCGGGATCGTTTTTGTTTTACAACTCACCTCTAAACGATTCTACAACCCCTTAAATAAGCTAAGCTGTCTTGGGAAAAAAGCAAATGCCATACTGCACACGCCCGCATTTATCCGAAACCCAACGTCGGCTACTTGAAAAGACGATTTTATGGTTTAACATTAACGATCATGCCCTTGAGGTATAGATTGTATAATCAGGAGCTTTAGTCGGCAGCGAACGACATTTTTTAACAGGCGGTTATAGCATTTTCCATATGACTTGATATCACTTTTTTCTTTAAAACTGGCATTTTTCCCGATATCAGGTGGTATCCACATCTTGTTTGAGGTCAATCTTTCCATCCTCCCTCCAAAACTTATCTTCTTCGGCTACGGTCTTTGCGATCAGTTTCTCACATGTTTCCAGTGTCACTTGTGAAAATGCGAGTGGCAAATTCTCACGAAATTTTGTAAGCGTAAAATCACAATGTTTGGCCATATAGTTTTTCATTATCCCCCAGCCCATCTCAATAGGTTGTAGTTCAGGGTGATACTGAGGGGTTCGCAAAACTGAGTGGCCAGCTGATTCTGCGATCTTATCAATCTTATAATCGGGCTTTGGGTTCAAAAAGCTTGCAGAGGGCATATAGCTCCGCCCTCAGCATATCTTCGCCCCATGGTATTCCCTTATCATCGAACCAGCTGCGAAAGTATTCCTTACGGGCATTTGAACTCGGAAAAGTGTTTTCCTCCGCCGTATTATGATAACTGGCATTGTCCATAATGATTATGGAGTTCGCAGGAATGTTTGGTAATAATTGTTCAGTGAACCATTTAGAAAAATTTCCCCAGTCCATTTGTCCGTGATAGTCGCCTGTCCTCCTTTTCGCTTCAAAAACCAATCGGGCGTTTTGGACCCAGCCTTCCCTCGTTATGGCATCAACGACTATTAACCGTTGCCCCTTTCCTGCAGGCTTATTCACTTCAGGACCATCATCATCGAAATACCAAGTGAACTGATTCGAATGGTTCCGATTGATGAATGTTTCATCGAGATATACTTCTGGCCGCAGAAGCGATCCATTGGATTTTCGGTTCAATCGTTTTTGCCGGAGATAACGCCTCCTTGCCAAAATGACATAGTCACGCTCCTTCAACGCTGACCGTCTTTTTCCAGTACCATAGGTAAACCCCCATCTACTTAAGGTTCTCCACAGTGTGGTTGCAGGAAAATTATGCTCAGCATTCCTTTCCGCCAGATATTTACGAACAAGATCAACAGAAACGTGTAGACCACCCAAATTTCGAGAGCGTATGTATTTTCTAACAATTGGCAGAAGATTTGAAGGAACAGTGTATTCGGGCTTTCCCCGTTGCTTGGGCGGGCTAGTGGGAATCGTCTGCCTGTTCTTATTGTACTCAGCCATGATTCTTCGAACAGTCGCTTCGCCGATCCCTAACCCTTTTGCTGTTTGTTCAATAGCCCAAATAGCCTTGTAACCCTGTCGCTGTCTTTGGGTATCATTAAACTCCTTCAAATTCATTACCAGCTGTTTCATTTCCGGAGAAAATTCTTTGCCTTGAAATGACATCGAACAGCACCTGTGCAATTTTATAAAAAAGTTCCAGATCCTACCCTGGAACTTTACACCATTGCAATAGGGCTGTCAAGCAAAAAATATCAAGTCATATGGAATATGCTATAAGACATGTCAACATATCCAAGGCCCATCGAGGCCCTGAACTCAAATGAAGCACCTTATTATCTCCCCACCTCAAACGAGGTGGACATTTTCACACAGGCCCATCGAAATCAACTCCCGGTTCTGCTCAAGGGCCCCACAGGCTGCGGCAAAACCCGCTTCATGGAGCATATGGCGTGGAAACTGAACCTTCCGCTGATTACGGTCGCCTGCCATGATGACTTGACCTCCGGTGACCTGGTGGGCCGCTATTTAATCAAGGGCGGGGAAACGGTGTGGGTGAACGGGGCCCTGACCCGAGCGGTGAAGGCCGGCGGTGTCTGCTATCTGGATGAAATTGTTGAAGCCAGAAAAGACACCACGGTGGTGATTCATCCCCTGGCGGATGATCGGCGTATTCTCCCCATTGAGAAACGCGGTGAGGTTTTGGAAGCTCCATCGGATTTCATGCTGGTAATCTCGTACAATCCCGGATATCAAAGTGTTATGAAGGATTTAAAACCGAGCACCAGGCAGCGTTTCGTGGCCATTGATTTTCGCTACCCCGATGAAGAAATGGAGGCCCAAATCGTTTCCGGAGAGGCGGGTGTGGACAGAGAAGTTGCCTCACGTCTGGTGGAACTCGGAGGTATGACCCGGAATTTGGTGGAAAGAGGTCTCGATGAGGGCGCCAGCACACGGCTGTTGATTCACGCAGCCAAACTGATCCGATCCGGCATTGAACCGGAAATCGCGTGTCGGGTCGCTATCGTGAACCCCTTGAGCGACGAAGAAGAGATGCAGCAATCCATCCATGAGATGGTCGAGGCTGTGTTTTGATAAACTGAGTGGGTGATTGAGACGTGGCCATGCAAGGGGATACGAAACGCTCATGGACGGACAAGGTGCTCTCTTTATTCCCGGAAACCCTCTACACGGACCGGGGAATCTATTTTGAGGACGACCTGAAAGAGGCCGGCTTGACCACCGCCCTGGACTCAGCCCCTTACGAGACAGCAGGATCAGTTTTTGAAAGTGCCAGAACCCTTTCCGCCATCAAGCCCGAACTGGCATTTCACTTTTTGCGTAAAGCTCCGGAGCTTCTTGCGTCCATTGAACCTGCGGACCTCACGGGATGGGTGCGGACATGCCTTCATATCTATGATGCCGAAGGTCTCAATCCGGCAAGGGATTTCATCGTTGCCAACAGAAGTCACCCGGCCTTTCCATTCAAAAAAAACGGGGTCTCTTTTGAGAAAGTCTCAGGAATTCTTCAAAGCTTCCTTCACGGACTGGGGGGGACGGAATTGCGCCTCGAGACAGCCGCAGAATGCTACACGGACGGCCTGACCGTCTTTGTGCCCCCGAACTTTTCCCTGTTCTCAGACCGCAGGTGGAATTTTCTCCTCTATAAGCTCACCATCGCCCATAAAATGGCCCAGCTCAAACTGGGCACCTATCGCCTCCGCAATGAAACGTCTTTGATTTCGGAGACCCTTTACAGGGGGACGAAACCATCGGTCGAAGCACTGACATCCAATCTGTCGCGATTCTTACACCGTTTTCCAGAGCCCCATCTCGCCGGAGATCTTTTCCTTCTGGCCGATACCCTCAGGGGGGAAGCCTGGATTCAAGAGCGTTTTCCAGGGCTCTTCCGGAGGCTGACCACCCTCAAAAAGGAACTGGTACGCAACCGCACAAGCCGCGAAGACGGCCCGACCCGTACATCAAGTATGAAGGCGCTGATCCAGTGGTATTTTTACGTGTGCCCGATCACACCGGGAATGGGGAAATTGAAACGGGTTCTTTCAGAAGCCCGGGACATGGCCCTCACCACCAACGCCATTGCCGAAATCGTCCAGAGGGCTTACGAATGCATGCCGACCCACCCCGGAACATATCAGCCCATGGAACCGATCCCCTATGTGGGTGTCTTAAACCCCGAAGCGGCGGAAGCGGGACTTCGCTGTCGCCGAGAATCCCGGCGACTCGATTTTCAAAAGGAACTGGCCAAACTGGTCGAAGACTTGCCCGACCCTGAGGATATCCGGGTGGAATTCCCGGAAGGAGCCGAAAACACGGCTGCGTCCGACGGCCATGCGCAACGACAGGAAATCCCTGATCAGCTGATGATAAACGACCGTCCCGTGCCTATCCCTGAGGCCATGCAAAGAATCATACTGGAGATATATGAAGACCTGGGGTCACTGCCCAGTTCTTATCTTACGGTGGCTGACGATATGACGGGGCACTACTTCCATTCGGCCTGTCAGGCACCTGAGGGGACCGGATACTTCCTCTCTGAGAAGGCGGAGGGGGTACATGTGCTCGACGAGTGGGACTATCGGCGGCAGGGGTATCGGAAACGATGGGCTTTGTTGCGTGAAACCGACGCGGAGGACGGCGATTTGAGCTTCGTTGAAGAAACCAAGGCCCGATTCGGCGGCATGATACAGCAGATTAAGCGGCGTTTTGAGAGTATTCGCCAGGATGACGTCCTGCTGCGCAGGCAAAAGGAAGGAGAGGAGATCGATCTGGATGCTGCGGTGGAGGCGCTTTCCGATATTCGGGCGGGCTATGCCCCTTCCGAACGCTTTTTCGTGCGATTGAGCCGTGAGCAGCGGGATATCGCCACCGCTTTTCTCATCGATCTGAGCGGTTCCACCAAAGGCTGGATCAACGAGACCGAGCGTATGGCGCTTCTCATTTTATGCGAAGCCATGGCGCAGATTGAAGATCGGTTCGCCATTTACGGCTTTTCAGGGCAGACACGAAAACGCTGTGAATTGTATCGAATCAAGGGATTTGACGAACCCTATGGCGACCGGATCAAGAAGCGGATCGCCGGCATCCGGGCCAGGGAATATACGCGCATGGGACCCCCGATCCGGCGCCTGACAGAAATACTGAGCGACATCGATGCGCGCGCCAAGTTGCTGATCACCTTGAGCGATGGCAAGCCCGACGACTACGATGCCTACAACGGCGAGTATGGTATCGAAGATACCCGCCAGGCCCTGCTGGAGGCCAAGCTAAAGGGGATTCACCCATTCTGCATCACCATTGATAAGGCCGAACACAGCTATCTTGCCCATATGTATGGCCATGCGAGCTATGTGTTTATTGATGACCTCGCCAAACTCCCCCTAAAGATACCGGAAATATATCGAAAGCTGACCACTTGAGGAAGGTTCGCCTCATCTCTATTGGTCCTTCCCGTGTGTGGCCCGCATCACCCTGGCCGCTTCCTGAATGCTCCCCAGGTCCTCCACCATGGCGGCCCAGCCATACCAGTAGGCGTAGTCTGGATTGATATGAAAAAATCCCTGAAACGTGCGCATGCGATGCTTGAGGTACATCTTTAGAAGCATTTGATCGATGTGCGAGAGGTTATTAAGATTCCCTCCCCCGGTTCGCATAAAAAAAAGAAGATTGGGATAATTAAATGGATAACTTTCCGGCTTTCGGATAAGGCCATCTCTGTACAGACCCGCCACAATCTCAATGGCCTGGGCCATTATCCGATCCGATTGACGCAGCATATCATCGCCCATATTCAGCTGCTTTTTTGCATAGGATTCCGAATGGCACTGGGTGCAGATCTTGATCATCTTATCTCGTTCGGTCTGCCATGCCTCCTGGGTCAATCGGGCCAGTTCCAGTTTTTTCACCGCATCCAGCAGGGCAGTGGGTTCGCCGGTCTCCGGATTCAGTACGCTCAGGGCCTTTAAAATGGTGATGCGGTCCTGTTTCCACTGGGAATCTTCCGGAAAGGGGAGTCGCACGCCCAGGAACCCCCATGCCGTGTGATTCTCGTGGTCGCCATCGGGCATGTGGCAGGTCTGGCATTTGGGGGCATTGGCCCCTTTCGGCAGATCCCCCACTTCCTTGACCAACGTCCGGGTGCCGTGCTTGGAACTGCTCCACATCTCCCACTGGGGGTGATCAAAGCCCATATGGCACTGCTGGCAGGCCCGGGGATTCAAGGCCTCTTTTTTGGAAAAGGCATGACGGGTATGACATTCATCACAGGAATTGTTCTGATAGCGGTACCCGAGTTTCAATTGCTGTTGTTTCTGCGCCTCGGTTTTCACCCCCATATTGTGACAACCACCACACCCCCTGCTTCCCTCGATCAGTTCATCCGGTTCCAGATGGGTCACCGGAAGTGCCATCATGGAGGACCAGCCCAGGTTATGCTTCCCCTTGACGAACTGATCCAACTGCTCCTGGTGGCACTGGGCGCATACCGATTCATCGGGCAATATGGCCAGCTTGCAGTTCTGCGTCTCCATGTGCTTGTCCCCGTGACACGTCACACATCCCACATCTTCCCGGCTGTGTGTGCTGGCCCGCCAATCCGCCACCTGACCGGGTGAGACCTTTTCGTGGCAGGTGATGCACGCATTTTCACTCTTTTCCACAGCCACTCCCGTGGCTGGAACGGCCAGGACGAAAAAAACCGCAATCAGCATCCCTATATCCCTAAAGTGTTTCATGATCGGCCTCCCTCGAAAGGTTGAGTTGATACATGTGTAATACGTATAGGCATAAGGCATCTCCTCGACACAGTGGGGTGTTTTTTGTGATGTCTTATTGTATGCGAATATAATGTCCTTTGCAAGACTTTATTGACGCGCTAACTTCTTATGCCTATAATGCTCCAGGTTCGCAATTTATCCGGACGAGCGGACTCCACCGCAAGCAGCGGAAAATGCACTCGATAACCATTTATCAGAAGGAGGACTCAATGGACGTCATCACCTATTGCTCGAATATGCGCGAAGAAATTGACACGTGGAAATCTCGAATCAACAGCCACATGAGTCAAGTGGACCGAAGGTCTGCGGATATAGAGGAATCTCCTCAAGCCATCCACAAAATTAACGAACTGGTAACTGAGCTGGAACAAAATGTGAAAAAGCTGGAAAATCAGTGCCCAGCGGACTGGAGTTCGGAAAAGGCCCAGCTCGACAGCCTTTTGTCAGAGGTCCAGCGCCTGTGGCAAGAGGCCGCGGACGGTTCACCAGACGATCTCTGATTTGGAAATCGTGCTCGATTGAGATGTCATCAACGACATCTAAGCCCCCTGCCCGTTTACCCACCGAAGAAGGAGAAAATGCCATGGCCTTTCATTTTGCGTTACAACCGGTTCTAGCGCTCATTGCCGGTATCCTGATTTCTGTATTCTGAATTCCATTTGATTGGACTACTGCATTTCCATACCGGATATACATGATCGACCCCATTTATGAAAACCGCCACAATGGGGTATAAGAACAGGCTACGCTTGAACGAGCCTATGAATCAGGTTCATCAGACACATAAAGGAGGCGTTATCATGTCTAACCGGAGAGATGCATATGTGGAAAAGCTGAAGGCCCAACTTGATGAATGGAATGCGGAGCTGGACAAACTGGAAGCCCACGCTCGGAAGGCGGATGCGGAAGAGCGGATGCGATACGAAGGCCGAATAAACACCCTTCGGGAAAAGGAACAACAGGTTAGAGAGACGTTGAAACAGATTATGCAGGCCAAGGATGATGCCTGGATGGATCTTAAGCACGGTGTGGAATCGGCCTGGTCTTCGTTTAAATCCGGGCTGATTGAAGCCAAATCTGAATTCAAAAAGGGCTATCGCGGTGAAGAGTAAATGTTCAAGGACTGGGGAATTTGGGTCCTGGTAAAGCAAGATGCAGGGAAAAGGGCCGTTGAGATAAGGGGGAACCGATGACCACCGGGTTTAATGAGATTGAACTGGAAGAGAACGGCGTCAGGATTGTGATCCTCACCTTCACCGGGAAAGTGGTTAAGACGGATTACGAACTCTTTGTCCCCCAGCTGGAAGGCCTGTTAAAAAAGAAAAAACCGGTTCGAATTCTGGTGGAATTGCGAAATTTCCAGGGCTGGACCGTGGGCGCGTTATGGGAAGATACCAAGTTCGGCACCAAACATTTCAACGATATTGACCGGCTGGCCGTGGCCGGAGACCGCCGCTGGGAAAAGGGGCTGGCCGCCTTCATCAGGCCTTTTACCACAGCGGATGTCCGTTATTTCGACATAACGCAGAAGGAGGCGGCCAAAGCCTGGCTTAGGGAGGAGAAGAATTAATCCATGGATAGTGACCCGATCCAACCGCTCCATCTGAAAGACTGTGCGTTGATTGCCCTGGCCACGGGCAAACGGGCACAGAATCTTCGTGAGCTCAGAGAGCACCTGCGCGTCATCCCCTCCAACAGCATCTATTATCATTTCTGGGGCGGCCTGTTACGACCCCGATTTGATGATCCGGAGTATCACAACGATTTTGCCATCTGGGCCGCCCACAGCATCCACAACAAATCCCTGGCAGAGCGTTTGGCGGTTATCGATCCGGTCGCGTTTCGGTCACTGGAGGACCTCCGTATCGAGATTTTGGATATCATCGAAGAGAGCCTGGAAGAGACCGAATTCCCGATCTGGGCCAGAAGAGATGATCAGTTCGAGTTTATTCAACATCAAATCGTCGTATTTGATACCGGAAAATCCGTAAAAAAACCGAGTGAGTTGGCGGATGTACTCCGTCAATTGAACGTGGGCAGTATATTTTTTCATTTCATTGATGCCCGTCGGAGAAATGATCATGCGGTAGATGACTTCCGAAACTGGCTGAGACAATTCGGAACACAATACCAGGATATGTGTGAATCGATTTTGGCTATTGATCCATATTTCAGTACGTTAAACAAACTCAAGGAAGTCCTGGTCAACACCATTCTCGCACACCTATAGGGGGACATAATACCAGATGCTTGAAAAGTATGCGGAGATCGCCGGGCACCATGTGGTCGAACACCTGAGACAACTGGCCAAACCTCTGGCGGGACTGCGGCTCGTCCACATCAACTCCACAAAAGCCGGTGGCGGTGTGGCCGAAATCCTGCACAAAATGATTCCGCTCATGCGGGAACTGGGGCTTGATGTCCAGTGGGAGGTTATTTCCGGCGAACCGCGCTTCTACGAATGCACCAAGGGGTTTCACAACGCCATGCAGGGAAACCAGGTGAATCTGACGGATGCCCAATTGAGAAGCTATGAGCAAACCAACAAGACCTACGCAGAGACGTCGGGAGCGACATTAAGAGAGGCGGATGTGGTGCTGGTACACGATCCACAGCCCGCCGCCCTCATCGCGTCAATCGGCGATAGGAAAGGCAAATGGGTATGGCGGTGTCATATCGACGCCAGCCATCCCTTCAGGCCGGTTTGGCGGTATCTCAGGGATTTTGTCAAGGAATTCGATGCCAGCATCTTTTCCATTGCCCCCTTTTCGCAGCGCCTGCCCCATCCTGTTTATCTGATTGCCCCCAGTATCGACCCGCTTCACGAAAAGAACATCCAACTCCCCAAGGACGAGGTCGAAGCGGTCTACAGCAACTTTCATATTGATCCGGAGCGGCCCATGGTGCTGCAGGTCTCACGATTTGATCGCTTCAAGGATCCCATCGGCCTGATTCATGCGTACCGGATCGTCAAACAATTTATACCGACCATCCAGCTGGTACTTGCCGGCGGCGGGGCGGCGGATGATCCGGAGGGCGAGGCCGTGTTGAATGAGGTACGAATTGCTGCGGCGGACGACGCGGATATCCATGTGTTGCTCCTCCCCGGAGACGCTCACCGCACCATAAATGCCCTGCAGCGTGCCGCGGACATTGTGATCCAGAAATCCCTCCGGGAAGGCTTCGGCCTCACGGTCACCGAGGCCATGTGGAAGCACAAACCGGTCATCGGGGGGATACCGGGGGCATTCGGCTTCAGGTCCTGAACCATCATACCGGTTTCCTGGTCAACACCCCGGAAGGGACGGCCCTGCGTATTCGATATTTGCTTTCCAACCCGGAAATCATGGAAAAAATGGGCAAAAAGGCACAGCAATTTGTCCTTGAAAACTTCCTCATTACACGGCATGTAAGGGAATATCTCACGCTCATCTTTGCACTACTCCATGGAGATGGGGGGTGAGTCGTTGAACGGCGATGGGCGCCCTGTCATCCTTACGTGAGGCAGGGATATGGCTGAAGCGGGTGAAATCGATCCCGATCCTGATCCCGATCGCGATTTCGAGCGGATCGCCAACGACCATAATCTCTAAGTTGAAGGCCCGAAAGGTAAAACATTAAAGGAGGAAAAAGATGACAGACAGAGAACTTTCCATTAAGGGTTACAGTACACAGCTGGATGAATGGGAAGAAAAGCTTGCCGATCTGAAGGCCAGGGCCCAGGAGGCCAAAACCGAGGAAACGGCAGTTCATGTTGAGAAAATTGAGACGCTTCATCAAAAAACCCGCCGGCTTCGTGAAAATCTCAATAAAATCGAGGGAGGCCACGAGATCGATTGGGAGAAGGAAAAAGAGAATATTGAACAGGCACTGAAGGACCTGGATGAGGAATATCGCCAGACATGGGTGCATTTTTATCATTAACGGATTCATAACAAGGGCCACCTGTTTCTCATGAGGCCACAGGATCAATGATTGCCGTTACCGGCAGGTGGTCTGAAGCAGTCCGGGCGGCTGCTGTCCTGACTGCCTTGATGGTCTTTCGGGTGCCCGCCGGACGCACCAGAATACGATCCAGCGCCAGCACCGGAAAATGGGAAGGGTACGACGGCGGGGACCAGTCCCTGCCGAAATGGATGCGCAACAAACGGAAGACCGACCCAAACGGGTCCCACTCGTTCAGATCCCCGAGAAGAATGGTCACGTCCGGATCCCCTTCACGGATGTCATTGAGGATCTTTTTCATCTGACACCTTCGCTCATCCCGCTTGAGGCCCAAATGGGTGGCAATAATCCGGATGGGGACATTATCTATTCGCATGGTCACCATGATGGCGCCCCGGGGCTCACGGTCGTTCAAACTCAAATCCATGCGGCGTATCTCCTCCACCGGGTGGGCCGTCAGGAGCACATTTCCGAAGTGGGCCTCTTTTCGCCACATGGTCATGCCCGGCACGGCTTTCATTCCGGTCCCATCCTCCAGGTGCTGTAGATCAAAGGGCCGGGATTGGACTAAAGAGAAAGAGGCCTCCTGTATGGCCAGTACATCTGTATGAAGGCTGCGGATGACCTGGAGGGTCTTCTGAATGTCTTCTCGTCCGTAACGATCCCGCCATTGATGAACATTGTATGTGGCTACCGTAAATATGCTATGCGTCCTCCCCGTTTTTTTGAAGCCTTCGCTTTATCCGCCAAAACCCCACCCCGAAGGCAATGGCGATACACGCGGTGAGAATGATATTCGTCCAATCCGGATGCTTTAAGGTCTCGATCAGACGGTCCACAAAGAAGGTCAGCACCGCGATGCCGGGTGCCATGCCGATACATGTCCCCACCACATAGTCCCTGAATTTGATCCGGGAAGCGCCAGCCAGCATGTTGACGATGGTATAAGGAGCGATCGGGACATTACGGATAACCATCACCGAAAGGATTCCTCTTTTGGCCAATCGCTTGCTCAACCGGTCAATCTTTTTACCGGCGAACTTTTGAAGCGGCGCCTTTCCCAATGCAGCACCGATTCCATAGGTCAGTATGGCATTCAGGACGCATCCTGAGAGGGAATAGAAAAATGCGGTAAGCGGCGGAAAAACAATGGCGGTCACGCCCACCAGGAGCGTCACCGGCACCACGAGGACTCCGGCCGTTAGATAAGCACCCAATACAATAACCGGCGACAGGGCATTTTCTTTGATGGAATGCCCCCAGTCGGTCAGATACTGTGGATCAATCCACTGAGAAAGCGGGGTCCAGCGCCAGGCCGCTGCCAGTCCCAGCAACACCACCAGGGCGATACCCCCCTTCACCAGCGCTTTTTTCTTCGAATGCTGTTCCTCCTTTTCCACAAACTGATCAAACACCCGTTCCAGTTTGACCGGACCGTCCGGGTCCAGTAATGACGTATCCGGAACCAGCTTGGTCCCGTCAATGGGAAATTCGTCGGGCACCTCAAGCTGTCGTAAACATCGCTTGGAACCGCTCAGCGCATCGATGGCTTGACGGAATGATCCCGCCGCCTGAACACTTCGATCCACTGCATCTACCGATTTTCCCGTGTGTTCGGAGATCAGCTGATTCCGAATAGAAACAATCCATTTTTTGACCCGCGGGTCATTCTCTGCCACCACCACGAGGTCGCATTCCGTGTCCAGTCCCATGGAGCGACTGGTCAGATTGGAAGATCCGACACGCGCCAGCCGGTCATCCACAATCATGATCTTGGCATGGACGAACAGTGGATTTTCATCATCGAGAACAGGTGTGACGATGCCCAGCCGGTGGTGGCGATCGGCCCCCAATACCCGTCGAATCTGGCGGGCTCGAAGGACGTCCATGGTACTCTGCTCCAGCAGTCCGTTCGACTTTTCCGGCAACACCAACAGGATCTCCGGCCCCTGGGCCTTCTCGAGACTCCTGATAAGGGCATCGGCAATAACCGGCGCGGTAAAATACTGGTTTTCAATGTATACGATTTGCTGAGCCGCCTGGATGGCATCGAGGTATAAGGTCTCGACTTCCCGTATCTCTTGACGATCTTTATACGAGGGCAAGGTCCTGGCGATCCCGATTCGGACATCGGCCACTTGGGGGCCGTTTTCCTGCGGCCAGGAAAATGTGCTGCTCTATGGGCGGCGTTCAGGCGCTGGCCTGTAGCCCACAACCATCTCTGCCGGAAGAGGTCGCCGAGAAAAGCGGCCGGCTCCCCATCGACGGCCATCTGTATATCATGAAACGGCGGGTAAGCCTTCCCATCGGGATCTTTTCGCCTCGGATCCTGCAGTTCGTGATCGGGCGTATCCCAGCGGTTCTTGGTCAGGTCGATGCCGCCGCAAAAGGCCAAGGCATCGTCCACCACCACAAACTTCTGATGATGGGCCGCGCCTGTGGGATGCTCTTTGTCGAGATGGAAATGGAAGCGTTCATGGGTCTTCCATCCGAGTTTTACGGTGGCCAGCAATTCACGTTCCAAGGTGTAGATGAAAGAAAAATCCCAGCAGAGGATATAGATCTTCAACCCGGGCGTGGACTCGGCCTTTTCATTGAGATAGGTGCCCAACTGAACGCCGGACCGATCTCCCTCAGATCGAATCAAAGCGACCCGGCTGTCAATGTCCCACCCGCTGATATATATGGCCTCCTCCGCCTGATCCATGACGGAAACAAGGCTCTGAAAGTAGGCGTCCACATCAATCAGGACGGATACACGGTCCGCGTGTCCGATCCGCCAGCAGTTGCTTCCTTCTCTGAGTATGTCTGAATGTTCCGCTGACATGGTCTGCATGGGCTTAAGCGGCTATCCAAAGGCGATCCAAAACAGCATGTGGCCGCTTTTTTTGCAAACTCGGCTGCTTCGGTGACAACGGGTTAGAAGCTCATGAAGGGTTCCATCTCAATGTCTTCGCCTTCTGTTTCCTCCTGAGCCATATTGAACGCCTGTGCGACGTCATCACCCACATGGGGCAAAACCACGCTCGTGGAATTGGTCAGCTCCCCTTCACGGCTGATCATGTGGACCAGGAAGCCCTCTGACGGGACCTCCTTTACCTCAACGACCGTATCGAGGTAGATGGTTGATACATCGGTCAGCGTGTCACCTCTTTTTTGTGCATTTTCCAGCAAACGCCGGAACCTGTCCATAGATGCATCCACATTATCAGCGTTAACGGCACAGGTGAAATGCCCATGCAGCGGTTTCGCTTCGAATCCATCGAATGAAAAACATCCTATGTATAGCATGTAATCTCCTTCTTGTTTAGGTTAAAAAGCATTTTATCATTGCTTCCTCATAACACTCTTAAACGTATTCAGGGCATCGTCCAGTTGGCTTTGATAACGCGCATCAGGCTCCGGTTTACACAAGGGAAGAGGACTGAACCGTGTCAAATATATCGCTGGGCGAGGACGACCGCTTGGAAAGGAAGGACGTCGCCCCGGCCTGGAGGGCGCTCTCCCGGTATTCAGAGGTATCGTAATTGCTGATGATGACAATGCTCATTTCCGGATACGCATTCCGGATTCGTTGCGTTAATTCGATGCCATCTTCTCCCGGCAATGCAATATCCATGAATATCAGGTGGGGGAGTGTTTCTTCGATTTTCACCAGGGCCTCTTGCCCGTCCGCCGCCTCCGAGACCTCCAGGGATGGAAATTTTGTGAGAAGCATCCGTTTGAGTGTCTGTCGAAAAAAAGGATTGTCTTCCACTATCAGGATATGAGCCATGTTCCGATCCTTCCGTATGTGAGACCTTTGTATGGGAAATCAGCGTGAATGGACACACGATTTACAATAACACGTCATGGGTATCATGAAGGGACGGGGATGGATATGGGGGTGATCCTGTATTTTATCAAAAAAGATCCGGTATTCGGGATCCAAAATCGTCAGTTGGATCTCCATATAAAAGGCATACGGGAAACGATGGCGTGGCGGGATACATGCGCGTGGGTATGTGTGGGATTCTCAGATGGGTTTGCTATTTCTGGTCGGGTTCGGATTGGGATCGGGGAAGGTCCACGATGAATGTGGATCCCTCGCCCTTGACGCTTTTCGCTGTGATACGCCCCCCATGTCGTTCCACAATCCTTCGGCAGATGGACAGTCCCATGCCCACTCCATCGTATTCGCTGCGGCCGTGCAGCCGCTGAAACGGCGAAAAAATGCGGTCCAGATAAATTTCATCAAAGCCGATGCCATTGTCCGTTACTGCGATTCTGCACGATTCCTTGGGAGATATGAGCGGGCCTTCCGGTGTATCTTGGACCTGGAC
The DNA here is from genome assembly GCA_034522175.1 of Deltaproteobacteria bacterium. GTDB lineage: Bacteria > Desulfobacterota > DSM-4660 > Desulfatiglandales > Desulfatiglandaceae > JAIPDZ01. Next base: position 36,190 of record JAXHLQ010000001.1, read on the forward strand.
CAGTACTTCCCTGAGCCGGATCACCGGAGGGACCCCCGCTCGATGAAATTTGAGCCCGTTGCCCACCAGGTTTTGGAACAGCTGGATCATCTGATAGGGGTCTGCATCGATGGTGGGCAATCCTTCTACGTGCACGCGACCGTCGGTTTCCTGAATACGGTTTTCCAGGTTGGATAAGGCCTCTTTAAGGGATTTGTTCAGGTCCACCGGCTGAAACGGTCGGGCGTGAGTGGTCACGCGCGAATAGCGCAGAAGGGCTTCAATCAGGTGTTGCATCCGGCTCGCGGCACGCACCATACGGTCTAAGTAATCAAGGCCATCGGGACCCAGCACATTGGTGAATTTACGCGTCAACAATCCACCGAAGGCCTGAATCTTGCGGAGGGGTTCCTGTAGATCATGAGAAGCGGTATACGCGAAATCCTGCAGTTCCCGGTTGCTACGCTCAAGCCCTTCTCTATAGGCGTCCCACCGATCACGGGCCAGCCGCTGTTCCGTCACTTCCATGAGCTGCAATATGATGCCGACGACACGGCCCTGGTCGCCCTTTACCGGTTTCAGGCTCCAGTCCCAGTATGTCTCCGGCCCCTGGATCTCCTGTGTATCTCCGAATTCATCCTCAAGCGCCATATAGGATTCGGCGGTCTTTAGCACGCGCCGGAAAATGCCTTCTCGATCAGCATTGGGATAGAGTTGGAAGTATCCCTTCCCGACCAGGAATTCCGGTGATTGACCTGTCCTGGCTGCAAAGGCCTTGTTCACCAGAATGAGTCGTAAGTCCTGGTCCATATACACCATGGGGGAGGCCATGTTGAAGAAGATATTTTCCAGAAGGGCGGTGCGGTGCTGCAGTTGTTCGATGTCAGTGGTATTCATCGGATGTCGGGGCTGTATAAACCTGCTGGACCCGGCCCGGTTCCCCCCGATTCCATGGCCTCGGTCATCTTTTCCTCGTAATGTTCGATCTGATCCTTGATCTGCTCGTTGAGCTTCTCCTTGGCCCGACCCTGATCCTTACCCGCATGTGTCATTTTCTGCTCCTTCTTCCCGTTCAAATCCGGTGTGACCAACGCCTTATTCCCGGGTATATCCCCATTCGACATAATCTCCGAGCGTCCCATGGTATCCGCTGAGATGGCCGGATGCATCAGAAGCCAGAAACACGGCCAGCAGAGCCACCTCGACCGGATCCTTCAGATGGCCCTGCTCTTTATAGGCCTGAAAATCACTATAGATCCCTTCTCCAGGACCGACGGTCCCATCTCCCGGATCTCCTCCTGCATGGAGGTGTCCATGACTCCCGGATCGACGGCATTCACCTGAATATGATGGGCTTTCAGTTCTTCGGCAAGGGACCGGGTCAATTGGATGATCCCGGCCTTGGAGACGCTGTAGGCGCAGAAACGGGGGAACGCCATTTGTCCCAGGCCTGAGGAGATGTTGATGATTTTGCCTCCCCCGTTTCGGAGCATGACGGGCACCACCTCCCGGGCAAAGTAAAAGGCTCCGCTCAGATTGATTCCCAGCGTCCGGTTCCAGGCATCCATATCCGTGTCCTCCAAAAAGCGAACGGGGCCGATCACGCCGGCATTGTTCACCAGGACGTCCACCGTATCAAAATGGTCTACGCAGGCCTTTACCGCGTGACGAACCGCATTCGGGTCCGACACATCAGCTTCCACTGGATGACAGGTCCCTCCCTCGCGCTGAATTCGATCCGCCACATTCCTGAGTTCCTCCAGAGTACGGCTCAGTAGAGTCAATCTCGCCCCTTCCCGGGCCATGGTTAGCGAAACGGCCCGACCCAGACCCCGACCGGCTCCGGTTACGATGATGGACTTATTTTCCAGTTTCATGATTCCCTGCGCCTCCGTGTTCTGTATCTGAAGGAAACCCTTCAACACCACTTTCCTGAAAAAGCGTTTCAATCTCTTCTTTGGAGAGAGTTTCCTTTTCCAGAAGTTCCCGGGCCAGGGTTTCCAGGACCGCACGATTTTTTTTCAAAAGATCGTCCACCTCTTTTCGGGCCTGTTTGATGATACCCTGTATTTCCTCATCGATCTGGCGGGCGGTCTCTTCACTGAAGTCTTTTTGCTGAGCGATCTCCCGGCCCAAAAAGGGGTGTTCTTCTCCCTGACGAAAGGTCACCGGGCCCAATCTCTTACTCATGCCCCACTGACAGACCATTTTGCGGGCCAGTTCCGTGGCTTTTTTGAGATCGTCTCCAGCCCCGGAACTCATGTCGTTGAGGATCAATTCCTCCGCGGCCCGCCCGCCCAAGAGCACGGCAATGCGGCCCAGGACATAGCTCCGGGTCAGATTGTAACGGTCTTCCTCGGGAATCAGCTCAGTGGCGCCCAAAGAACGGCCCCGGGGTATAATGGTCACCTTTTCCAGGGGATCTGTTGTGGGGTTTCGGGCCTATTTTACGGTTCAGACTTTTCGTGAATCATCGTCAATCAAACCATATTGGGCTCTTTGACAACAGAAGTAAATGCATTGAATTGGGTATTTCCCGCATCGAAATCATGTACCCGTTTATCCATCGCCCGGGTAGCGGGGTTTTTTCAGCTTTTATGATGGCGGTTTGTCGGACAGACGAGAGGATGCGGCGACCTCATCCACCAATCTGCCGTAGTCCATGGTCAGGATACGGTCACTGACCCGACGGAGCCAGTCGAGTTGATGGCTGATGACGATCAGGGTGGTTCCCCACCGGTTTCGCGCATTGAGGGCTGCCCGTTGAATCAGCTGGGAACTCTCCCGGTCCACACTCGCGGTGGGTTCGTCCAGCAGCAATACCTTGGGCTGGAGGACCAACCGCGCAGCCAGGGCCACCCGCTGCGCTTCTCCGCTGGACAATTCTCTCCAGGACCGGTGAGCGAACTGAGATGGATCCAAGCCGACCTGCTCCATGGCCTGATGAACCGAAGCACCCGTATGGGACACACCGCGGATTCGAAGCCCATACGATACATTCGCTTGTACGGATCGCTTAAGGAGATAAGGTTCCTGAGACAAAAGCGTCACCTCCCGGCGGGCGTCCAGGCCCACCCGGCCCACTGGTAGTCCATGGAAGGTGATATGGCCCCCAGCCGGTGTCTCCACAAAGGCCAGAATGCGCATCAGGGTGCTCTTCCCGGATCCATTGGGCCCGATGATGCCGGTAATGGTTCGGGCCTCGATCTCCAGGTAATCCACATCCAGCACCCGGCGGCCCCCGTACGCCTGGTGGATATGTTTCAGCTGGTACAGCGGCGCGCTCATTGCCCGGAGACCCGCTTTAGGCCGGATATGGTGAGATTGACGAGCAAGGCAATGGTCATCAGGATCAACCCCAGTGCAATACCGAGCGCGAACTGCCCCTTCCCCGTTTCCAGGGCAATGGCCGTGGTGATGGTCCGGGTATGCCACTTGATGTTGCCGCCGACCATCATGGAGATCCCCACCTCCGATACAATGCGGCCATATGCGGCCGCCGCGGCCAGAGCCAGCGCAAACCGGGCCTCCCAGAGCGTACTCAAAAGAAGTTGACGCCGGTCGGTCCCCAGGGTGAGGAGGGTCTGTTTGAGGCGATAGTCGAGGGTTTCAACGGCTGTGGCTGTCATGGCCACCACAATGGGAAGTCCCAAAATGGTCTGACCCGCTGCCATCCCGGGGATGGTAAACAACAGCCCCAACTCACCCAGCGGCCCCCGACGCGTCATGAACGCGTAACACAAAAGCCCGATAACCACAGTCGGCAGGGACAGCAACGTGTCCACGCCTACACGGATCGGCCGCTGGCCGGGGAAACGGGCATATCCCAGCCAGAAACCTAAAGGGGCCCCGATCACCATACTGGCGGCCACGGAAAGACTGGAGGCCAGAACCGTGGTTTTCACCGCGGAAAAGGTCTCCGGGTCCCCCTGAAAGAGCAACTCAAATGCCTGAACCAGGCCGCTGAGGATATAGTCCATCCATTCACTCCATCAAACGAAACAATAGGGGGACGGTCGCATGAGCGCCGGGTATGGGATACAGGCTATCCTGGATTCCCATGTTAGTTTTTTGACTTAACACCATGGAGCTTTAGCCAAACACCAATTGGAGCTTTTTCCCCTCAAGCCAAGGTATGGGGATATCAACATTTTCATAATCAGCAGCGATCAAAAATGGATTACATGCTCTCTTCTGGAAACGGACGATGATTTCTTTTTGCGTGATGATCAGTGTAGCGGTTGCATCTATGAAGTCTCTGAATATGTGTCGGGATTTGGCTTTTTGATATCTCTTGCCGAGTTTGGAGCCGAGCAATCGGTAGAGGCTGCTGGCCATGAGCGTGAGCTGTAAATCGAGATTCACTTTCATGGCTATGGTGGAAGAAAGAGCGTCCATGTGAAAAAAATCGATGCCATCAGCGATATTATTCTCAATAATCATGCGCTGTGCATACCTCTGGATCAGTTTACGGGCTGATCGATTCATCTGGTTGGTCAATAAGAAAGTGGGGTCTTCATGACCGAGATCAGCAATCACCAGCTGACGGATAGGCCCCTCGTAGTCCTTGAGAGCGATCTTGGTATCCAGAATCCTGGGGGTTTTGTAGATGCGAGATACGCCCTCCAGTTCAATGCGTCTCCATGCTGATGTCGGCTCGCTGTGGGCCTGCTGGAGCATGTTTTTGGATCGGCGCCTGAGGGTCATGAAATCCACTCCCTGTTGGTTCAATTTATTCAGGTTGGTGTAGGTTGTCAGTTTTGAATCAAAGATGAGTTCCTGGGGTAGATGACCGGTTCGTTCTTTCCAATAATCAATGAAGTTGAGGATCTCGTCGTTTTGGTCATCTTTTCGGACATCGGCATTGCCATAGCAAAAGACCCGGGTTGATGCGTCTTGAGCCACAAAAGCCAGGATCCCTTTTTGTTTTCTGCTCCGTTTGGAGACATAATGCTTCTCAACCAGGGCATTTTCTCCATGAAAGGGGATGGTACTGAAAGTCCAGGTCAAAAGAAGTGCCTTGCTCAAGACCCAGATTGGCTATCGCGTCAAACCAGCGTCGCATCAACAAAGGGTAGGACCTGGCATCTACCCGACAACTGTATTCGGTGTGGAAAGCCCGTTTGGGAATGGCATTCAGGCCGGCAAACAAAGCCAACCCTTCATCCAGAACGTAACTCATGACATGGCTGTGACGGGCCGATCCGAAAAGTTTCAAGGCCATAAGGGAACGTATGGCGTGTCCGGCAGGGATCATCCTTGATCCTGGAAACCCGGTTTCCTCAAGGATTTCATCAAGAGGGATGGCAGCCAGAAATGGCATAAATAAGAAGAGACCGCCAAATTTGGTGTGTATCCTTCGGGGAGATAGATCAAGCTGTCTCACATCCGCCACAGCCCCTGCAATGGGTCTGGTGGATTTTGGGCGCTCTTCGTCATGCCTTCTCGGAAGCCTGGCGAATCCCTCTTCTTTCAGGATGTAAGATACGCTGACGGGGCTCATCTTATGGCCCTTTTTTGCAAGAACGTCACTGATGTCGTAGATAGACAAGTTCTGTTTTCTCAGAGCGATCACTTGATTACGAACATTATCCTTTTTGGGGGCCGTGTGGGGGCCTTTTGAAGGCGGTACAAAGAACTGTCGGTCAGGGTTTTGCCGGAAGTGGTGGACCAGGACACGAAAGCTTCCTTCGGTATAGCCGAATCTTCTGGCTGCTTCCTTACCGGAAACGCCTTCCACAAAGTATGCCCTTAATGCCTCATACTGTCGATGGGTGGCGTTTTTGGGTTCCAGGAAGAACCGGGACCCTTCTGTTAGCTGTTCTGGTGAACTATTTAACATATATCCACTATGTCATAAATAATCTCCTTTGTAAAGAAAAAAATGGTCTTCAGGCAAAGTATTTCGAATATATGGTATTTTATGCATGATGGCGGGTCAATATATTGAGGTGATGGGCATGCAACGTTATCTTAACAGTGTGGTTAATATCTGTTAAGTTTACTTTTAGTATAACATCTATTAACTTGAAATAAAGCAAGGAAGCGTGATTTATTCCCCTCAACGTTAGGACTTCTGGACTCCATGGGAATCCAGGCTATTGTGCATTGGGGATGAACAGTTTTTGGCCCAGCATTTTGAAATCACCGAGAAACGTCTGGATTTTTTGCGAGGTCATCCAGTCGATGAATTTCCTGGCCTGTTCATGCTTCGCATCCGGACAATGGCCCGGATCCACGGTTAGTATGCTGTACTGATTAAAGAGTACGGGGTCACCCGCCACCATGATCTCAAGCGGGGATTCCCGCCGTGCATATCTGCAAATTTAATAAACGTTCCCCGATCGGTCATGGTGTAAGCCCCTTTTTCGGTGGCCACACGGATAGTGGCCATCATGCCCTGGCCGGTCTGTATGTACCAGGCCGCCTCATCGGGCACCCCCATGCCGACCTTTTCCCACAGGGAAATTTCCTTTTTGTTGGTACCGGAATTGTCTCCCCGGCTCACAAAGGTCACTTTGCGGGCGGCCAGCCTTTTAAAGGCCTCAACCACGGGCATGCCCTTAAGCCCGGCCGGATCATTCGGCGGACCGATGATGACAAAGTCGTTGTACATCACCCGGGTCCGGTCCTTGCCATATCCGTCGATCACAAATTGCTTTTCCGCCGTCGGGGCATGCACCAGCAACACATCCACGTCACAGTTCTTGCCCAACTCCAAGGCCTTTCCTGTACCCACCGGCGTCCATTTCAATTCAATGCCCGTATCCTTTTTGAACATGGGGGCAATGATATCCATAAGCCCCGTGTTATCGGTGCTGGTGGTTGTAGCCAGCATCAGGGTATCACCCGCTGAAACGACCGCTGCGGTAGACAGAAACAGCACAAGGGTCAAAACCAAGGGATATGACAAACGTCTTTTCATGGTCCTTCCTTTCCATATAAGGGGTATCGGTTTTGGTTTGGCCGTTGTAGCGATCCCCGGGTAAACAGGATATCCATCAGCTTACAATTTTAAATTCCTCGCGGCATTATGTCAAGTTGGGCATAAGCCGAAAACCGGTGCCGCTCCGTATTTTTCATGTGCATGCGGCATATGCCTTGACATCGAAGCCGGACTTCAATATGTCTCATTGTCGCATACGTTATCATCCCCGCGCGTGAACCCGAAAGACCGGCCGATTGATCCGGCCCCGAAGATCTTATAAACGTCTTGATTAGACGCCTTCATTGATTCATCAACAAGAGGCCATTGAACCATGGAAGACAAGACCCTGTTCAATACCCGCGAGGTGGCCCGATTCCTCAATATCAATGAAAAGATGGTCTACGCCCTGATCGCGGACAAAAGTCTTCCCGCCACAAAGGCCACCGGCAAGTGGCTTTTTCCCCGCCACCTCGTGGAGCAGTGGTTGGAAAACCAGACCCTCAATTACCCCAAAACCACGGACCCGCTTCCGCCATACCATGGGCTTTTGATCGACATCGGGAGTAACGATATCCTCCTGGAGCGCACCCTGTCGCTCTATAACCGCATTCACCCGGATCACATGGCCGTGTTCGGGAATCTCGGGAGCCTCGGTGGCCTTCGCGCCCTCAGACGAAATCTGTGCCATATCGCCTCCAGCCACCTGCTCCAGGAAGATGAAGAGGAGTACAATTTCCAGTTTGCCGAAAAGGAGTTGGGGCAGTTGCCGGGGGTGATCAATTTCTGCAGGCGTGAGCAGGGTCTGCTTTTGGGCAAGGGGAATCCAAAAGAGATTCAAGGCGTCGCCGATCTGGGGAAAAACGGGATACGAATCGTCAATCGGTCCCTCGGCACCGGAACCCGCCTTCTTCTCGATTCTGAACTGAGCCGTGTGGGTCTGAAGGGATCCGCCATCAACGGCTATGACCTTCAGTCCTGCGGCAAAATGGTATTCCCGGGAGAATAGGCGTGACAGTGCGTTTTGGTTCACCATTTCATTTCCGGGAACGGCTCGATCATCATTGGCCTTTGTGGGCGGCAGGTGCGCTGAAAGGCTTATCCGCCCTGGTCCGCACCCGGCTTGTGGGCGCGGACCAGGGCAACACCATCACCTGCGGCGTGGCGCACTGGCATGGGGATGAACTGGCCCTTCTCCCCGCTTCGGACACATGGCCCTGACCATTTTGGTCAGCCAGTCAAAGGACGGTGAGCTCATGGCAAGGGGAGCTAAGGCACTGGGCTACCGGGTCACTCGGGGTCATCCACACGGGGCGCCGTGGGCGGTCTTCTGGCACTCATCAAGGAGGTCCGTGAGGGCCACACCGTGGTCCTTGCCGTGGACGGCCCCAACGGACCGAGAGGCGTCTGTAAGCCGGGAATCGTCCGTGTGGTGCAGAAAACAGGCGTTCCCCTCCTGCCGGTGGGCGTAGCCGGTTCCCGCCGACTAATCTTCCATAAATCGTGGAACAAGGCCTACCTCCCTCTCCCCTTTTCCCGGCAGGTCATCTATGTGGACAAACCGCTCCATTTTTCAAATAAGGCGGATCCGGACACCATGACCCGGTACTGCCGGCAGGTGGAAGCAGCACTTTTGAGCGCCCAGAAGAAGGCCCGGGAGACCCTTGATCAGTGGCGGTCAGTGTGATTAGAAGGGCCACAAACAGCATCCCCCACGATCCCGAAGCTCCCCTTCGCAGGCGGTTAGTTGCCCCCGATATTTGTCCGACCGCCGCTGTACCTTGTCGGCCACCCGTAGCAACCATTGCTTTTTGCGATAGCTGCCCCTGTTAAATCCACCCCGGCCTTCGTGGTAGGCCAGATAAAGGCTTCGGGCGTTCTTCCGCGAGATCCCGCACTGCCTGTGGCTCAGGTAGCAATACCATCCCACAAAATCGATGGCATCTTCGAAGTCATCCCGATCGGCCCACGAATTGCCTGTGGCCGCCTGATACTCCTCCCAGGTCTCATCTTTGGCCTGGGCATACCCAAAGGCGGATGAGGGCCGGGGGCCGGGAAAAATCCACAGACACGTGGTCCTCGGCGGTCTTGCATCGGCGATGTACTTGGACTCCTGATGCATGATGGCCATCATCACATAAACGGGGACCCCCCACCGCTTATAGGATTCATAGGCTGCATCGTACCAGTCCGGGTGCTCCCTGAAGATTTCACAGATATTGTCGATCCGTTTGGGCGGCGGGGTCGTGGCACAAGACCCGAAAAAGGGCATCGAGAGTATGGCAACCATGACGAGCATACCCGCCCAATGCCACGAAGTGAGCGCATTGTACCATGAAGTCCTCGACCGAAAAACAGAATGTGCCATCTTCTTCCCTCGTCCTGATGGCGAATTGTCCCAAAGTTTTCCTTTTAACTCGCCACACTTCATCGCCGTAGATACTGCGACCAAGTATCGAATTTCGATACCGTAAATAAAACGTTCCCTTGACCTCTGGTGCATTGACCTTTACCATACATCGGCAGATTAAGAAAGTCCGCACGGGAAAAGTCCATATTGACGAAACCCGCGTATCCCTGTAACTCAATTTGAGATATATAATGCAAGAATATGATATCACAATAAAAAATGGAACGCTTATCTCCATGGACGAGCAATGCTCGGTCATCGAAAACGCCACCATCCATATTTATAAAGATACCATCGTTTATGTGGGCAATTCCAACATACCTCCCGACCCCGCAAAAAATGTGATCGACGCACGCGGGGGCCTGATTTTGCCCGGGCTGGTGAATGGGCATACCCATGCGGCCATGACCCTCTTCAGGGGTCTGGCCGACGACCTCCCGCTGATGGACTGGCTGAATCATTACATATTTCCAGCAGAATCCCGAATGGATGAAGATTTTGTGTACACGGGCAGCCTCCTGGCCTGTGCGGAAATGATCCTTTCGGGAACCACCACCTTCTGCGACATGTATCTCTTTGAAGACCAGGTGGCCCGGGCCGCCGCCACAGCCGGATTACGCGCCGTGGTGGGAGAGGTGCTTTATGATTTCCCCTCACCCAATTACGGGGATCTGGAAAAGGGATTTCAGTACACACAGATGCTCATGGACAAATGGGCGGACCACCCGCTCATCACCATTGCCGTGGAACCGCATTCCCTGTTCACATGTCACCCGACCCTCCTCACCCGTGCCAATGACATGGCGCTTGAGGCCGGTGCGCCCCTGATTATTCATGTGGCGGAAACCCTGTCTGAAGTGGCGGACATCCGTGAGAAATACGGCAGGACACCCGTAGACCACCTCGCTGCTTTGGGCCTTCTAAGCCCTCACCTCATTGCGGATCACGCCGTCCATATCAATGATACGGAGATCGACCAACTGGCCGCCCACGGCGTTCGTGTGGTCATCAACCCGGAAAGCAACATGAAGCTGGCCTCGGGCATCGCTCCGGTACCGAAGCTCCTGACACGCGGGGTCACGGTGGGTCTTGGAACGGACGGCTGTGCCTCCAACAACAACCTGGATCTCTTTGGGGAAATGGATACGGCTGCCAAGGTTCAGAAGGTCACATCCATGGATCCCACGGTTATGGATGCCACGACGGTTCTCAAAATGGCCACCATTGAAGGGGCCAGGGCCCTGGGCCTCGATCACCTCACAGGTTCTATCGAGGTGGGGAAAAAAGCGGACATCATCGTGGTGGACACGGATAAACCCCATCTGACCCCCATGTTCAACCCCTTTTCCCATCTCGTGTACGCTGCAAAAGGAAACGATGTCGTCCACAGCATCATCAACGGGCGTGTGGTCTTGAGGGACCGTCACCTGAACACCATGGACCTTGAAGACGTCATGTCTCGGGCCCGGGAAAAGGCCGGCCACGTCGTAAACTGGGTCGGGAAATGAAAAAATGACCTCAAAGACGCATACCTATGTGGCACTGGGCAGCCGGCTCAAAGGGGTCCCCGAAGTCATGACCCTGGGTGTGAAACCCAACTTCCTGGACTATTCGCCCTTGGAAAGGGGATCCATTTTAAATGCGCCGCTTATCCTGTATCCCACACGGAACTATGCGCAGTTCCTGACCACCCTGGGTAAAAAGATTTTTCCCAGCTTGGAGACCTGTCTTTACTCGGATGAGAAAATCAAGCAGACCACCCTCTTTTATATGGCCGGTATCCGTCACCCGCGGACACGGGTCTACTTCCCCCTTCATCACGCGGATATTCTCGAAGACTTTCGATACCCTTTCGTGGCCAAACTCCCCCGGTCTTCCTCACGGGGCCGGGGCGTGTTCATGATCGAAACCCGCAACGAACTGACAGCCTACCTGGAGCTGACGAAAATCGCCTACATACAGGAATATCTCCCCCACGAGCGGGACCTTCGTGTGGTACTCATCAATTACCAGCCGGTTCTGGCCTACTGGCGTATCCGGCAGAATGGAAATTTCAGGACCAATCTCTCCCAAGGCGGTCAGATCGACTTCGATCGCATTCCCAGGGACGGTCTAAAGACCGCGCAGGAAACAGCATGCCGCTGCAGATTCAATGATGTGGGCATCGACCTGATCCATCATCAGGACCAGTGGTATGTCATTGAGGCCAACATGAAATACGGCCGCAAAGGGCTTAAAATGAAGGGGCTTGACCTCAAAGAAATCATGCGGGAAAAACTCCTTTCGGGAGAACTCCTGGATTGTTGATTGGCGATTGTTGATTGTTGATTGTTGATTGTTGATTGAAAGCTCCATTTCTCAGAACGTTTATTACCAGAGACTACCGCAACCCCATGAAACGAATACTCCTCATCCTTCTGCTCATCCTTATCCTCATCCCCCGAGCGTGCTGGGATACTTTGTATATGAGGTGAGCCGGGAGGCCCAAAGCCGCATCGAACGGGGGGCCATCGACCGGGTCATCGCCTCGGAGACACCGGTCTTTTATGACGATGGTAAAACCCCCATCGGGGTCTTCTTTGAGAAGACCCACCGCAAATACGTGCGGTATGAAGACATGCCCAAGGTATTTGTCAAGGCCCTCATCGCCTCGGAGGATAAAAACTTCTTCGAACACAGCGGGTTTGACATCAAGGCGATTCTCCGATCCCTTGTGGCCAACCTCCAGGCCGGTAAAGTGGTCCAGGGCGGGAGCACCCTGACCCAGCAGACGGCAAAGAACATTTTCGAGCGGGAAAAACGGTCCTACAAGGCCAAATTCAAAGAACTGATCCAGGCCTTTTTGCTGGAGATGCAGTACAGCAAGCAGGAGATCATCGAGATGTATGCCAACCAGTTCTTTGTCACCGGCTACGGCAAGGGCCTTCAAATTGCCAGCAACTACTTCTTTGGAAAGGACGCCCAGGACCTGGACCTGGTGGAGGCCGCATTTATCGTGGGGTCGGTCAAGGGTCCAAACCGGTATAACCCCTTCATCAAGAAAACCCCGTCGGAAAAAGAAAAAGCCCGCCGTCTCGCCAAGGAGCGAAAGGACTATGTCCTGTCCAATATGCTGGAGATGAACTTCATCACCGAGCGGGAATACAGTGAGGCGAAAAAACGGGAGGTCCCTTTTCAGGAAGGTCAGATCACCTACCGGCTCAATGTGGTCCTGGACTATGTGAGAGAGCAGCTCGAGTCCGCATATTTCAAAGAACGTCTTGAGGACCAGGGGATCAAGAATATTGCCACCGCCGGCCTTAGAATTTACACCTCTGTCAACAAAAACATGCAGGAAGCCGCCCTTGAGAGCCTGCGGACCCATCTTCCCATTTTGGATGTGCAGTTGTCCGGATACGACCCCATGGCGCGACTGGAACAGTGGGAAGACCTGGTCAAACACGGCCTCAGAAAATCAAAAAACCAACTCCCTTTCCTGGCTGAAATCACCGATGTGGACAGAAGCAGAGAAAATGGCAGACTCATGGTGAAGTGGGAAAACGGGGGCGGTGTCATTGATTATGACGGCTTCAAAGAGATGGGTGAGGCCTGGCTCAAAGGAAAACTGGGCCCCTGGACCCGCTTTGACCGGGAACACGCGCCCGTGTTTCTTAAAAATTTCCAGAAGGGTGATCTGGTTCCTGTGAGGCTGATGGAAAACCCTGAGACCGCTCCTCAGGAACAGGCATCGCCCCTGCTCAAGCTTGCCATGATCCCTGAGCTGGAGGGTGGCATTGTGGTCCTCCACAGAGGGATGGTCAAAACCATGGTGGGCGGGTTTTTTGATCATTTTTTTAACCGGGCAGTGGATGCCAAGCGCCAACTGGGCTCCATCTTCAAACCCATTGTCTACGCCGCGGCCCTTGCTCTCAAATGGAATCTCCTGGATCCCCTCCGGAACCAACGGGATCTGTTTCAATTCCAGGACACCGCTTACATCCCCAGACCGGACCACGAGCCCAAGAGCGACACCGTCTCCCTGGCCTGGGCCGGCATCAAGTCGGAAAACCTGGCCACGGTCTGGCTCCTTTACCATCTGACGGATCATCTCAACATGAGCGAATTCAGGAGACTCACCGAACTTTTGGGCCTCGCCAGAGAAAAGGATGAACCGTATACGGCCTACAAGGAGCGAATCAGAGACCGTTACGGCATTGTCGTCAACAGAGAGGCCCTCATGAAGGCGGCCTTTGAATCCGCCAGGAGCGAAGTCGAAACCGACCTGATCTTCTCCGGGCGGGAACGATTCTTAAGCGACTTAAGGCACATAAAATTTGACATCCACACGGACGCCCTTGAGATGGAAAAACCCGAGGTTCGTCAGATCGCCCGGTACAACTTTCAGGAATTAAGGCGCCTGAGCCGGGATATGGCCTCTCAGTTCAGTGCCATTGAGCCCCTCCTGACCGGCGGACATACAAAATCGCTGACACCGGAACAGATAGAGCGCCTGCGGGCGGGCCTCAGGCACCTTTACCGGACCGTTGGTGAAGGCCACAGGAGCCAACTGGTGTATACGAAACATCCGGCGGCACTGGAGCCGCCGGCACTGGTGGCGGTCACCCCCCGGTGGCTCCTTGAGAAGATGCCGGGGACGAATATGGAAAGCCGGGTCCTGATCGACGGCCTCATCCCTGCCGGCATTGTCACCCTGCTCGAGAAAAACATGGTGACGAACTACAAGGGCCTCCTGGGCCACAGGCGTTACAGCCTCGACATCCTCTCCCGCATCAGAGACTTCCGAACCCTTGTCAATCTGTCGTTTGTGGTGTATTTTTCCAAGAAAATCGGTATTTCGACGCCCCTGGATCCGGTACTCTCCTTTCCCCTCGGCCCCAATGCCGTCAGCATCATGGAGGCGGCCATCGCCTATGAAACGCTTTTGACCGGCAGGGTTTATCCCCTTTCATCCGACGGGGATGAAACCATGGTGCCCATCATCACAAAAATTGAAGACCGGGAGGGAAAGGTCATCTGGGCCTATCAACCTTTGGTTAGGCAGGTCCTGTCCGAACGGGCCTCCCATCTCATTCGGGAAATCCTGAAAAAGGTCATGACATGGGGAACCGGCAGCAAAGCCAGGGATGCCGTCACCCTGTATGATGTCCGGGTGCCCACCTATGGAAAGACCGGTACCGCCAACCGGTACACCAATTCCAGCTTTGTGGGCATGGTCCCCGGGCTGGACAGGCCATCGGGCAAGCCCGTCCTGGAAGACGGCTATGTCATTGCCAGTTACGTGGGTTACGACGACAACCGGCCCATGAAGGGGAAGCACATCTCCATTTACGGGTCCGCCGGGGCGCTCCCCCTGTGGATCGATACGGCCGACGCCATCGTGTCCTCTGCGGAGTACCGAAAGGGGCTTGAGCCGGCGGATCTGGCCTTCGGCATCGTGGAGGCTGAAGTGGTTGCGCCCGATTGGGTGGCCGTCCCCGTATCGCCCGTCAGCGGCCTGCCCGTGTCACCCACCGCGGAGAAGAGCCACAAAGCGCCCCCTGAAATCCGGACAGAGGCGATAGTGGATGGGGATGACATCAAACTGAAACGCATATTCGAGCCTTCTTATGGAGAGCCATCATGAAACCCATCTCACGACTACTGATACTCTGCCTGGTACTGACTGCTGTGGGTTGCGCGTCACAACCCCATCAGGGGGTGCCCGTGGAACCGTCTCGCGTGCCCGCACGAACCCTGCCGATTCCGGTGGCGGCCATAGATGACCGCATCCAATCGCTTGAAAACCGCTTGAAGAAGAATGAGCTGAGCGGTGAAGCGAGAAAGCTCGCTTATACGCTGATCGACACCTACCAGGAGATCAAACGGGTTTCCCAGGAACCCTATCTGACATCGAAAACATATGACCGGGCGATCCAGACCCTGTTTCAGTCCCTCACCACCACGGAACAGCAGTTCTTTGAATGCACCACGTCGCGGGGAAAATCCTCAGCGGGTGTTGATCGATTTTTAAAGATGAGAGAGGAGATCTTCAACGCCTTTTTGAACGGCAATTATCCCTTTGTTATCAACCGCAGCCGCATCCTCGCGGATACCTTCGGCCCGGATGCCGTCACCCCGGATATCGCCACGGTTTATGCGCTCTCTCTCGCTGAAACAGGGCAAACTAAGACGGCCCTTGTGGTCGGGGATTCCCCTCACGCCGAAGCTGGATCAACTCCCCGACCCGATACGGTTGAGGGCCGGACTGGCCCAATCGGCCTTGAAACTGGGTATGGGGGACCGGGCCGCCCATCACTATGAGGTTCTCCTGGATTTGCAGGGCGAACGGGCGGCCCTTGTCGATGCCGTGGGCAGGGCCCTCGGTCATGAAACGCCGCCTTCTGAACGCCTTGAGACACAGGATCAACCGGCCTCAGACGTACCGTTGCAACCGGCGGAACGACCCACGTTCACGACCCTCAATGACCTCCTTGAAGCCGTAGACACCCGAATTGAAAAAAACGCGTATCAGGACGCGAAACTCCTGTTGATCCGGCACCGTTTGACCTTTGAAGACGGGCCCGCCCTCGAGGCCATCGACCGGAAACTGCAGGCGATCGAGGATTTGCAAAAGGCATATGAGGAGGAACGGCTGATACGAGAGGCCTATGTCAAAGAGACCCTTCAGGGCGCAAAACGGCTGATGGAGGCTGAACAGTTCGAAGATGCGGTGGAGCGTTTGGACAAGATGGAGGGGGACGCCGCATTCGAGGCCGAGTCCAGCGCGCTGAGGGCGCAGGCCGTCGAAAACATCATCAACCGGGAGCGTAACCGGGCGGCCAGGCTTTTCCTTGAAGCCAAAAAGACCTCGAATACCCAAAAAAAGGAAAAGCTCCTTACACAATCCTATGATATATTAAAAGCCTTAAATGAAAAATACCCCTCATCTTCCTTGAATGAAAAGGTTTTATCACATATCGCAATCGTAAAAAGCGAACTCGATAAAATCCAAAAAGAGAACCCATAACACCGCCCGCCCTTTCTATCAGCCCTCTTCCTGTTTCTGGTGCATGGCCGATTCGACCGGGATCGTGACGACGTCATTTCCCGATCACATGCTTCGCAATCACGCGCCTTTGAATCTCTGATGTACCCTCATAGATGGTGAAGACCCGGACATCCCGATAATACCGCTCCACCGGATATTCACGGATATACCCATATCCCCCGTGAATCTGCAGGGCCTGGTAGGCCACCTTGTTGGCCATCTCAGAGGCAAACACCTTCGCCATGGAGGCGGCCGCAGAATAATTCTCCCCCCGGTCCCGCATGGCGGCTGCATTGAAGGTCAGAAGACGGGCGGCCTCGAGCTGCGTGGCCATGTCAGCGATCATCCACCGGATCCCCTGGAACTGGGATATGGTTTTTCCGAACTGCGTCCGGTCCCCTGCGTAACTCACTGCCGCATCGAGACAGGCCTGGGCCACACCCACGGACTGAGAGGAGATACCGATGCGGCCCCCGTCCAAAGACGCCATGGCGATCAGAAACCCGTCGCCCTCTTCACCCACGAGATTTTCCGCGGGGACCCGGCAGTCCTCAAAGATCAACTCCACCGTATCCGAGGCCCTCAGGCCCATCTTCTCCTCTTCCTTTCCCACCTCGAAGCCGGGGGTTCCCTTTTCCACCACAAAGGCACTGATTCCCTTATGTTTGGCGTCCCTGTCGGTGTACGCCGTGACCACGGTCAGATCCGAGTTTTTTCCGGTGGTGATGAACATCTTGTTGCCGTTGATCACATAGCTGTCTCCGTCCCTGACAGCCCGGGTCTTTTGGCTGACCGGATCCGATCCCGCACCGGGTTCGGTCAGGGCAAAAGAGCCGATCTTTTCCCCGGCGGCCAGCGGCTTCAGGTAGGTCTCTTTCAGATATTCCGACCCGTAAATATAGATGGGTCCACAGGCCACGGAATTGTGCACCGACATCACCACTGCAGTGGATGCACAGGCATAGGCAATCTCCTGAAGGGCCAGGGAATAGCTCACGGTATCCACGCCCGCCCCATTGTATTCGGTGGGCACATTCATGCCCATCAATCCCAGCTCTCCCATCTGCCGGACATTCTCAATCGGAAATCCCTTGGTCTGATCCCGCTCAGCCGCAGTGGGCATCACCACGTCGCGGGCAAAATCCCTGACCATGACCCGGATCATCCGCTGTTCTTCATTGAGTTGGTAAGCCATTTATCCTCCAAAAACTTGGACGATTTACGGGGTATAGAGCACCACCACCAGTTCCGCCCTTTTGGCACTGATGTTCTTCAACCTGTGGGGAATGGCGGAATTGAAATGGATACTCTGCCCCGGACCGAGCACATTCTTGTTCTCCCCCACCATGACCTCCACCTTGCCTTTGAGCACATACTGGAATTCCTCTCCAAGGTGTTGATAGCTGACCGATTTGTGCTCCGACTTGGGATCGATGAAGATCTTGAAGGCCTTCAAGATGTTTGTGCCGGGCCGCCGGCGTGAGGGTCTCGTAGGTGTAGGAGGATGTCCGTTTGTCATAATCCGCATCCGATTGTTTTTCCGCCTTCCGCTTCTCCTGGGTCAGCAAAATCCCGGAATCGACATCCAGCGCCCGTGAAAGCTGCAGGATCACCGCCACCGGCGGGGTCACCTCCCCTTTTTCCACCTTGGAAATGAAGCCGGGGGCAAGGCCGGTTTCGTTGGCCAATTGCTTGAGGGTCAGCTTTTTATCTCTTCTCAGCTTCAACAGCCGCTTTCCGATGGGTTGGCTCTTTTTCGCTCCCGGCATGGTTTGTGGCCTCCCTACCTTAGATTGTTGATTGATGATTGGCGATTGGCGATTGATTAACTGCCGTCGGATCTACGGTCATCCGCTTCCCTGGAAAGCCGATACACCCGGATCATTCGCAACACAAACCCCAGCAACAGTGTGGCACTGATGAGAATCATCAGATTCGATGCAAAAAAGGTCAGAATAAAGGAATAAGGATCATTGAGGGTATACGCACCGATGAGCACATGGATTCCGAATACCACAAAAAAACAGGCGGTTACCGTAAGGATCGCTTGGCGAATCCACCAGAACAAACCGAACATGGGATCAATGGCTTCAGTCCTTTGCACTTTTTACCGTGGGTAGCACCAGATCGTCGCAGGCCGTGTAGGGGTCGGTTTTCCCCTCGGTAATGGCCTCGACCGCGCTATCAAAATCCCCTGAATCCGTGAGATGGATCAGCACCTCTTCAATAAGCCGGCTCTTCACCATCTCCGCCAGCTCCTGACGGACCCGGTCAGGGTTGCTGCGAAAATGATGCCCTACGCCGGAATCGATGAGATACTGGGCATGATGATCAATTTCGTCGATAAAGTCTGCCACGCCCTTGTCAAAGACAGCCTCCACTTTGAGGATGGGGGGCTTCCAGCCGCCTTCATCGTACTTGTTCTGGTCCATCTCAATCATCAGCCGGAGATCCGACAGGGTCTTGTCCGTCCCCTCCCGGTCGGACTTGTTGATGACAAAAATATCGCCCACCTCGAGGATACCTGCCTTGATGGCCTGAATGTCGTCTCCCATACCCGGGACCACCACGATCACCGTGGTGTGGGCGCTGCGCACCACGTCCACTTCATCCTGACCCACGCCCACGGTCTCGACCAGGATATAATCCTTGCCCATGGCATCCAGCACATCAATGGCACTCCGTGTGGACTGGGTCACCCCCCCGAAATGACCCCGTGTGGCCAGGGACCGGATGAACACCCCCTGATCCATGCTATGCCGCTGCATGCGGACCCGGTCTCCCAGGATGGCCCCGCCGCTGAATGGGCTGGTGGGATCCACAGCAAGGACACCAACGGTCTTTCCCCGCTTCCCGCAGATGGGCCACCATCTGATCCACAAGCGTACTCTTCCCAACGCCCGGCGAACCAGTAATGCCCACCACATAGGCTTTACCGGTGTGGGGATACAGTTCCTTCAAGACCTTTCTCACCTCCGGGATTCCGTCATCAATGTCACGAATGAGCCGTGCCACGGACCGAATATCCCCGGATACCACCTTTTCAACCACACTTTTTGCAGACATTATCCCTCTTTTCAAAACATATCATTCGCCGGTCGGCTGAAGTTCCTTATCCCCGCTTGATGGATCGCTGATAAAGGGTTCAGGTTTCAGGTGCCAGGGTCTTTTGTTTGCTGAACCCGTGAGCACGGATCACCCTGTCGCAGAGAATTGCCGCCAACAGCCTGTTCACCGCGGGGTGACGTTCTCCTTAACCCACCGGACCACTTTATCCAGCGGGGTACCCGGCGTGAATATCTGCTTGATCCCCGCCTCTCTGAGGGGCGCCATGTCCTCATCAGGGATAATCCCGCCGCCACAAACCACAATGTCGTCCGCCCCCCGTTCCCGAAGGAGGTTCACAACGGCCGGGAAGAGGTATTTATGGGCACCGGCCAGACTGGATAGACCGATCATGTCCACATCTTCCTGTATGGCCGCCTCCACGATCTCCTCAGGGGTTTGATGCAACCCTGTATAGACCACCTCAAAGCCGGCATCCCGGTATGCCCGTGCAATAATCCGGGCGCCCCGGTCATGGCCATCCAGACCCGGCTTTGCCACCATTACCCGTACTCTTCGCTTCTTGTCCATAAACTTCCCTTCTAATAAATCCCCGGATCCCTGTACTCGCCAAAAACCTTCCGGTAAACATCACATACCTCCTGAAGGGTCGCCCCGGCCTTCACCGCGGTGATCACCGACTCCATGACATTCTCGTCGCCGGAACAGGCCTCCCCCACACGCTCAAGGCACGTCGTTACCTCGGCATTATCCCGCTCGCTTTTAACCCGGTTGGTTTTTTCGATCTGGAGACTTTCCAGTGCCTCATCGATCTCCAGGGTCTCTACCGGCAACTCCTCATCGGTCCGGTACTTGTTGAGCCCCACCACGGTTTTTTCATTGTCGTCTATCTGCCGCTGATAATGATAGGCCGCATCCGCGATTTCCTGCTGGGGATAGTTCTTCTCAATGGCCGCCAGCATACCGCCCATATCGTCGATTTTCTCGATGATCTCAAAGGCCTCTGTCTCCATTCGATCGGTCAGCGCCTCCACCATATAAGACCCCCCAAGGGGATCGATGCTGTTGGCCACACCGGATTCCTCGGCAATAATCTGCTGGGTCCTCAGAGCGATGGTGGCCGCCTCCTCGGTAGGTATGGCCAGGACCTCGTCCAAGGAGTTGGTGTGAAGGGACTGGGTACCGCCCATCACTGCGGCCAGGGCCTCGAGTGCCGTGCGGACCACATTATTATATGGCTGCTGAGCGGTGAGGGAACAGCCGGCCGTCTGGGTATGGAATCTCAGCCACCAATGACCGCGGGTCCTTGGCATTGAACCGTTCCTGCATGATCTTTGCCCACATCCGCCGGGCCGCCCTGAATTTGGCCACCTCTTCGAAGAAATCGAGATGCGAGTTGAAGAAAAAGGAAAACCTGGGCGCAAAGGCATCCACGTCCAGTCCCCGTTTGATGGCCTCCTCCGTGTACGCAATGCCATCGGCCAGGGTAAAGGCCAGTTCCTGAACAGCCGGTGGAGCCCGCCTCCCGGATGTGATAGCCGCTGATGCTGATGGTGTTCCACCTCGGAACCTCTTTGGTCCCGAATTCAACGGTATCGGTAATGAGGCGTACGGAGGGAACCGGCGGGCACATAAACGTCTTCTGCGCAATAAATTCCTTGAGCATATCGTTCTGGATGGTCCCCCCGATCACATCCCGGTCGATCCCCCGTTTTTCCGCCATGGCCACATACATGGCCCAGACCACGGAGGCCGGGGGGTTGATGGTCATGGAGGTGGTGATCCGGTCGATGGGCAGGCCCTCGAAGAGCTCCTCCATGTCCGCCAGGGTATCGATGGCCACGCCGCATTTTCCACACTCACCCCTTGCCTTTGGCGCATCGGTGTCATACCCCATGAGGGTGGGCATATCAAAGGCCGTGGACAGCCCGGTCTGCCCGGCATTCACTAAGTGGTGAAAGCGAAGGTTGGTATCCCTGGCGCTCCCGAGACCCGCAAACATTCGCATGGTCCAGAGCCTGCCCCTGTACATGGAAGGTTGCACCCCCCGGGTAAAGGGATACTCGCCCGGAAAGCCGATTTGAGACATGTAGTCCTGATGGCGGATGTCCTCCGGCGTATACATCCGGTTGATCTCCCAGTCGGACACGGTGGAAAACCGCTTTAGACGTTCAGGCTTTTTGGAAAACACCTGATTCAGCTTTTCTCCCCACTTCCGGGCCGCCTTTTTGATATCGTCAAAGATTGCTTTGTTGAAGGTTAAGGGCATGGGACTTCCCCCTTCATCGGGACCCTTGAAAAACGCCCCCTTTTGGCCAATCTCGGCGTCAGACTCAAATTCCAATCCTCGAAATATTGACTATATTCCTGTGGTTGAAATTTTCGTCTTTCTTGAGCTAAACCAAAATTGAACATTTTTCAAAGGTCCCAAACTGAGTTTTTTACGGCATCATTGTATCATCTATTTTCACCGGGTCAGATGCCTCGCAATGACCAGCCGCATGATCTCGTTGGTGCCTTCGTAGATCTGGCAGATCTTGGCGTCCCGCATGTGCCGTTCCATGGGGTATTCCTTGCAGTAGCCGTATCCCCCAAGGATCTGAACTCCCTCCACAGAAGCCCGCATGGCCGCATCCGAGGCATACAGCTTGGCCATGGCCGCCGCCTTCTCGTACGGTTTTTTCTGATCCTCCAGCCATGCCGCACGCAGGGTCAAAAGTTCGGCCGCATCCAATTCCGTGGCCATGTCCGCCAGTTTCCACTGGATGGCCTGAAACGCGGTGATGGGTTTTCCGAACTGCTCACGCGTCTTGGCGTATTCAATCGCCTCTTCCAGCACCGACCGTCCGATACCAATGGCCTGGGAGGCGATCCCGATCCGGCCCCCGTCCAGGGTGGTGAGCATCTGCTTGAAGCCTTCCCCTTCATTGCCGAGGATGGCATCCGACGGAAGCCGGGCATCTTCGAACACCAGTTCGGAGGTGCCCGACGCGAGAATCCCCATCTTTTCTTCCACCCGGCCCACTTTAAACCCCGGCGCGTTTTCCAGGTCCACCACAAAGGAACTGATGCCCTTGTAGCCCTTTTCTTTATCGGTCACCGCTGCGATGACCGCATAGGATGCCACATTGCCGTTGGTGATGAATTTCTTTTCTCCGTTGATCACCCATTCATTCCCGTCCTTGACCGCCACGGTCCGCATGCCTGCCGGATCAGAGCCGGCCCCTGCCTCGGTGAGTCCGTAACACCCGAGCTTTTCACCGGACGCACAGGGATAGAGATATTTCTTTTTCTGCTCCGCTGTCCCGTAGGCATACACCGGGAAACAGTAAAGCGAGTTGTTCACCGACATGATCACACCGCTGGATGCGCACGCCTTTGAGACCTCGATCAGGGCCAGTACATAACTGACATAGTCCATCCCGCCCCCGCCAAATTCCTCGGGAACGGCGATCCCCAGCATTTTCAGCTCGCCCAATTGCTGAACGATCTCGGCCGGGTGTTCGTGCGTCTCATCCAGTTCCGCGGCCTTGGGTCTGATCTCAGTCTCGGCAAACCGGGCCGCCATGTCTCGAACCATCTGTTGCTCTTCTGTCAACGCAAATTCCATGGTTAGTTTAAGCCTCCCTTGAATTCAGGTTTTCGCTTCTCCAGAAAAGCGCTCATCCCCTCTTTGGCATCCGGACTGGCCATACACAACGCGAACTGGTCCATTTCCATGGCACAGGCCCTTCTCAGGTCCATGTTGTAGCCGCCGTCAATGCAGCGTTTGGCCGCCATGAGTGAAAACCGTCCCTTGGATGCGATCACCCTGGCCGTCTTGAGGGTCTCTTCCCACAATTGATCTGCAGGAAAAACCCTGTTCACCAATCCGATGTCTTTGGCTTCCTCGGCGCTGATCAGCGCGCCGGTCATGCAGAGTTCCTTTGCCATGCCCTTTCCCACCCGCCTCGGGAGGCGCTGGGTTCCGCCGAACCCGGGAATGATCCCGAGATTGATCTCGGGCTGGCCGAATTTGGCATTTTCGGACGCATAGATGAAATCACACGCCAGAGAAATCTCCGTTCCCCCGCCCAGTGCGAAGCCGTTCACGCAGGCAATAATGGGGACGGCCAGGGCCTCCATGCGAAACCCCACCTCGTGCAGGCTCACCGAGAACTCGCGGAGTTGAAGCGGTTCCAGATTGACCATATAGGAAATATCCGCACCGGCCACAAAGGCCTTGTCGCCCTCCCCTGTCAGGATCAGGACCCTGATGGACGCATCCGCTTCCACCTCATCCAGTATACCGTTTAAATCTTCGATGACACCGGTATTAATGGCATTGAGGGCCTTGGGCCGGTTGAATTTCGCCACCCCGATTTCTCCATCCTTTTCAAAAATAATATTCTCATATGACATGGTCACTCCTCCGAATTGCAACAGTTAAATTCGATAATCTTGATACATTCGTAAAAAGCTATGTGATGCCCCTCAGGGGCACTGTAGCCAAAAATAACTTGTCAATTATATCAACACGTTATGGCTCAGTTATTTGAAAGTCGATCCCGCCACGGCGGGACTCACGCGAAGTCCCGCTGACAGCGGGATCTTCGCTACGCTTCGACCGGAAACAGAAAAGCCCGCGAAGGTAAGGTGTTAACATCAATATAGCTTTTCTCTGCGTCCCTGTTTACCCCGTGAAACCTTTCTGTTTATGTTTCACTGGGGCGTCTCAGCGCGAAAACGTACTTTTTACGGGACTATCAACTTTAGCTCACTTCAAACTTTAGGCACTTCAAACTTTCTCCAATACCATGGCCATGCCCTGTCCGCCGCCGATGCAGAGGGAGGCCAGTCCCAGATCGATATTGTTTCGCTGCATGATCCCCATGAGCGTCAGCACGATGCGAGCGCCCGAACACCCGATGGGGTGGCCGATGGAGATCCCGCTCCCCTGGATGTTGGTCTTTTCCGGATCGCATCTCAATTCCTGCATGCAGGCGATGGCCTGGGCCGCGAAGGCCTCATTGAGTTCTATGGCACCAAAATCATCGATGGAAAGTCCTTCCCTATCGAGAAGCTTCCGGACCGCCGGTATGGGGCCCAATCCCATATACGCGGGATCGATCCCGGCCGATGAATGGGCCCGAATCCGAACCAGGGGCTTCAGCCCCATTTCCTCGGCCTTTTCAGCGCTCATCAGAAGCATGGCGGCCGCCGCATCGTTAATGCCCGAGGCGTTTCCCGCGGTCACCGTGCCGTCCTTCTTGAATGCCGGCCTGAGCCTGGCCATCTTCTCCACCGACGTATCCATGGGCCGCTCATCCGTATCAAACACCAGGGCGTCTTTTTTTCGCTGAGGAATCACCACCGGCACGATCTCATCTTTGAAAAGCCCATCTGTGATGGCCTTTCGCGCCCGCTGATGACTCAGGGCCCCCAGTTCATCCTGTGCTTCCCTGGCGATCCCATATTTTTCCGCAATGTTTTCGGCGGTCAAGCCCATGTGATAGCCATAGAAAATTTCGAACAGACCGTCAAAAACCATCAGGTCCACCAGGTCCGTATTGTTCATCCGTGCGCCCCAACGGGCCGCGGGCAGTGCGTAGGGAATCATGCTCATATTTTCCATGCCCCCGGCCAGTATCACATCGGCCTCGCCAAACCGGATGGCCTGGGCCGCCAAAGCCAGCGTCTTCATGCCCGATGCGCAGACCTTGTTCACGGTAAAGGCACCCGTCTCTTTTGAAATCCCGGCCCGTATCATGGCCTGCCGGGCCACATTCTGGCCCTGTCCGGCACCTACCACATTCCCGAGGATGACCTCATCAATCTCAACGGGCTGGGATGCCTCGTCATAGTCATAGCCCTCTTTTTCCAAATCGAGCATCCCGATTCCCTTCAAGGCATCGGGCTCAAACCGGGTCAGATCATCCGTTGCCACCGGCTTGAGGTTCACCCGTTTCAGGGTGTCCTTCAATACCAGGGCCCCCAGTTCCACCACCGGTGTCGCCTTCAATGTCCCGCCGAAGTTTCCCACCGGGGTTCTCGCCCCGGACACAATCACCACGTCTCGCATCACCAGTTCTCCTTCCTTTGATGTTTTCGCGCAGAGACGCAGGGACGCAGAGAAAAAGCTATATCAATTATAGCAACTTACCTTTGCGGCCTTTGCGGCTTTGCGTGAGTCCCGCCGTAGCGGGATTGATTTTTCAAACATACATCGGGTTTCGGTGTTCAGTACAAGCAGCAAGCCTCCAAATGTTTATCTGACACCCGAAACCATCAATCATTATAGACCACTAAAGTGACCGCCTCTCCGCCTCCGAGGCAAAGGGAGGCCTCACCCACCCTTAAGCCTCGATCTTTCATGGCATAAATCAATGTGGTCAAGACACGGGCCCCGCTGGCGCCGATGGGATGGCCGATGGCCACCGACCCGCCATGCACATTGACCTTTCCCGGGTCGATCCCCAATTCGCGGTTGATGGCCACGGAAGAGGTGCTGAAGGCCTCGTTGATCTCATGAATCTCCACATCCTCAACCTTGAGACCGTCCTTGGCCAGGACCTTGGGAATGGACAAAATGGGCGCCACCAGTACATACTTCATGTCGATTCCGGCAGCCCCCTTGGGCCCCGATACGAACCATGGGTTTTATACCCAATTCATCGGCCTTTTCCTTAGACATGACCACGAGCGCCGAGGCCCCGTCGCTGATCTTGGAGGCATTCCCGGCCGTGACAATACCATCCTTTTTAAACGCAGGCCGGAGTCCTGCTCAGGCCTTCCGCACTGGTCCTGGGCCGTCTCAGGGGATCTCATCCTCAGCAAACACCTTGGGATCGCCTTTCCGGCACAGGCACCTCCACCGGAACGATTTCCGCCTTGAATTTTCCCGCCTCCGCCGCCTTCCACGACTTCTCGTAGGACGACAGTGCAAATGCATCCGAATCTTCCCGGGTAATGCCGTAGCGCTCGGCCACCAGCTCTGCGCTGATACCCATGTGAAAATCATTCACATGATCCCACAATCCGTCATGAACCATCCCATCCATGACCTTGCCGTTGTTCATGCGGTAGCCGGTCCTGGCCTTTTGAAGCATGTACGGGCAGAGATTCATGTTCTCCTGCCCTCCGGCCACGATGACCTCTGCATCGCCGCACTGAATGGCCTGGGCCGCCAGCATGACCGCCTTCAATCCCGATCCGCAGACCTTGTTGACGGTGATGGCCCCCACTTCCCAGGGAAGCCCTGCCCTGACCATGGTCTGCCTCGCCGGGTTCTGACCCAAACCATGGGGCAACACACTCCCCATGATCACCTCATCCACATCTTCATTCCGGATACCGGCCCGTTTGATGGCCTCCTTGATCGCCACAGCGCCCAGATCCGTGGCAGAAACCGAGCTGAGCGATCCGGCGAAATCTCCCGCGGCGGTCCGACACGCACTCACAATAACCACCTCTCTCATGCACATTCCCCTTTCTGATAACGATCTCAACTATCAGTAAAATTCCTTTGAAAAATTAGCTCTTATATAGTAAAGATCCCGTTTTCAAGTCAAGTCATTTCACGGGCTGCTCATTTTCCTTGACAAGGTCAGAGATCAACGGATAAGCAGCTGAAAAGATAACAAAATAAGGAGATCTTGATATGAATCCAATCGCCGAGGAACTAAACGCCGCCATTCAAAAAGGGAATCCGTTGGTCTATGACATGCTCTCCGATGTGGGGAAAAACCTTTTCTTTCCCAAAGGGATTCTCTCACAGGGAGCCGAGGCCAAGGAGAAGGCCCACCGGTTTAACGCCACCATCGGGATGGCCACTGAAAAGGGGCGAACCATGTTTCTCCCCTCGGTCATGGCCATGATAAAGGATCTTACCCCTGAGCAGGTTTTCACCTATGCCCCCTCCTTCGGCATACTCCCGCTGAGGGAGATGTGGCAGCAGGACCTCTTTTCAAAAAATCCGTCCCTGAAGGGACACGAGATCAGCCTTCCCATCGTCACCAACGCCATCACCCATGGCCTGAGTGTGATATCGGACATGTGGGTGGACCCGGGCGATGTCATCCTTCTCCCCGATAAGATGTGGGGGAACTATAACCTCATCTTTGCGGTGAGACGGGGGGCGGAGATGGTCCATTACTCCCTTTTTGATGAAAAGGGCGGGTTCAACCTTTCCGCCTTTGAAACCTGTGTTCAAAAAGCGGCCCGGAACAGGAAAAAGATCATTGTCATCCTCAATTTCCCCAACAATCCGACCGGGTATACGGTGTCGCCTGATGAGGCGGACGACATCGTCGGCATCCTCAAGGCGGTTGCCGAGGGGGGAACCCACGTCGTGGCGTTGACGGATGATGCCTACTTCGGCCTCTTCTACGATGAGAAAGCCCTTCAGGAATCCATATTCACCCGTCTGCTGGGACAGCACCCCGGGCTTCTTGCCATCAAACTGGACGGCGCCACCAAGGAAAACTTCGTCTGGGGATTGCGGGTGGGATTCATCACCTACGGGGCCGTGCTTTCTGGCGAATCAAGGCCGGTCTATGACGCCCTGGAGCGAAAGACCGCCGGGGCGGTCCGGGGGTCCATCTCCAATGCCTGTCACCTCAGCCAGGAGATGATTCTCAAGGCCCTGCGGGCAGACAGCTATGGTGCGGAGAAGGCTCAGAAGTTCGCCATCATGAAAGATCGGGCCCGGGAAGTCAAACGGGTCCTCGCCGATCCCAAATATGCGGATGCATGGGAGGTGTATCCTTTTAATTCCGGTTATTTCATGTGTCTGAAGCTGAAAACCGTGGACGCCGAAGCGCTCAGGCTTCACCTCTTAGACACATACGGGGTGGGCCTCATCTCCCTGGGGCCGACCGACCTGCGGGTGGCGTTCTCATGTCTCGAAAAGGACGACACCGAGGCGCTTTTTGATATCGTGTATCAGGGGGTCAAGGATCTGGAGAGCTGAAATCTAACTATCGTCTGAGCAGCAGCGCCGCTCCCACCATCAACAGCACCACCCCGATGATCCGCTTCATATCCATGGGGAACATCTTGAAACCGAACCAGCCGTAATAATCGAGGATCAACCCCCCGATGAGCTGGGCCGCAATGGCGGCCCCCATGGTAGCGGCCGTTCCGATCCGGGGGACGGCCAGAATGGTCAAGGACACGAAAAGGGCCCCGAGACACCCGCCGGTCAATTCCCACCACGACGCATTCATCACGCCTCTGAGGTTTCCGCGGCCATAGACAAGGACCAGCACCAACAGGGTCAGGGTCCCCACCAGGAAAGAAATGAACGCGCTTTCCAGAAAGCCCACCTTCTGGGCCAGGCGGGCGTTGATGGAGGGCTGAACAATGGCCGCCAAACCGCCCAGGAACATCAGAAGGAAGAGTATAAGATTGGACATGGACGAATTTATCTCCTCATTTCACCCACAATCCGCCGCTGCACGGCTTCAGTCAAATAGGGATGCATGGGAATGCTGAATATTCGTGAGCCCACGTCCTCACTGACGGGAAAGTCCCCCGAGGTGTATCCGAGACCGGAAAAGGCCGATTGGAGGTGAAGCGGCCGGGGATAGTAGATAGCCGTGGGGACCCCCGCTTCGTTCAGACCGGCCTGAACCCGTTTTCGGGCTTCGGCGTCTTCTGCCAACACCGAATACTGGGCCCACACACTCGTCATCTCCCCGGGGATAAAGGGGGGCGTAAAGTCAGATGAAGCGGCATCCAAAAGTCCGGTATAGCGATCCGCCGCCGCCTGTCGGAGACGCACCTCTTCAGGAAAAACCTCGAGTTTGGCGAGAAGCACCGCCGCCTGCAGGGAATCGAGCCGACCGTTGATGCCGATTCGCCGGTTTTCATATTTATCCCCTCCCTGGCCGTGGACGCGGATGGAGATCAGCTCCCCGGCAATCCCCTCATCGTCTGTAAACACGGCCCCACCGTCACCATAGCCCCCCAGCGGTTTGGCCGGGAAAAAGGAGGTGCAACCGATCTCGGCCAGGGCATTGGCCTGATGTCCCTTATATTGCGCCCCCATGCTCTGGGCGGCATCTTCGATGACAAACAGACCGATTCTCCCGGGCAATCCCATTGATGCGATGGTAATCACAGGGCTGGCCGAAGAGGTCCACAGTGACAATTCCCTTCGGGGTCAATCCAGAGGTCGGACGTCTGATGTCAGAGGTCAGAGAGGTGCTTTTAAAGGTTTGAATAGCAACAGCCAACTTTTCGGGATCCATGTTAAAGGTCCGGGGATCGATATCCACAAAGACCGGTGTCGCTCCCAGGAGGGCGATGACCTCGGCCGTGGCAAAAAACGTAAACGGCGTGGTCAGGATGGCATCCCCCGGTCCCACGCCCTTGGCCATGAGCGCCATGAGGAGGGCATCGGTCCCGGATGAACAGGTGATACAGTGGTTCACCCCCACGTATTCGGCCAGCCGGGTCTCCAGTTCGGCGACTTCGGGACCCATGATGTATTTGCCGTGACACAGCACCGTTTGGATCTTGTCTTGAAGCTCGGGCTGAAGCACCCGCTGTTGTGCGTGGAGATCAATGAAAGGGATGTCACCCGGATCCGGCAGGTCGAGATGGAGATCATTGTCAATCACCTCTTTGGGGTGTGCGGCAGACGCATTGATCTTCAAGAACCATTTGTCCCTTGTCACAATGAGTGGATTCTTCAAATATCGCTTGGATAACGTTACGATGAGTTGATCTTCCAAGTCATCTCCAGCGTCTGCATCCAACGCCATGAACTCCGTTCCGGTCTGAGGAAGCGGCTTTAGAAAACCCATGATCTCGTCTAAGAGCGCACGCGCCATTCGGTGACTTTCTTTTCGATTGTGCGTTTCACCAGCGAGTTGTCGTTCCAGGATATAATACACGGTGGTCAGACAGCGCGAGGCCACCCAGCCCTCAACCAGGCCATCGCGAACCTGCTCAAGCAACGTCACGCCATATTGAAAATAGGAACCTCTCGCCAACAGGGCATCCACCAGTATATTGGTATCAAATACAAGCTGTACCCGGCTCGGCATTTTATTGCCCATGGTAACGTTCCTCTAATTCCTCCATCAACATCTGATGGTCGTCCCCGATACTGCTGCCATTTCGGATCACCGCATAGTCTCCCAGTATTGAATTAAGACGTTCCTGCAGGCTGCCCGGCTTCTCCTCAGGCGCCGGTCGGTTGCTCGCCCAATCCTCATGACGTTCACCGGGCATCCAATCCCTCCCCGAATCAACAAATCGGGCGTCAATTTCGATGGTAAACCGGTGTGGCGCATCCGGTTTCAGATAAACAGGCGTGGCCAACCTCACCTGCCCTTTCTCAGCAATGATTTCAAGTTTCATTGTCGACTCCTCATATGCTACGGTGATTTTTTGTCCCATCCGCGTCGAACGCGTTGTTGATGCGCTCCGCCTGTTCTACTTTCCTGCCTTCATACGCCCCTTTACCGCTTCATAAACATCCAAAATGATCTCTTGAGAAATCTGTTTCATGGCCACACTCATGGCCTGGGCCAGGCCCTGGGGATTTTTCTCTGAACATGCCGTCTTTCCTTGGTAGGTCTTCTGAAACAGGATCCGCTTGACCACGTCCGGTTTCATCGGCTTTAAGGAGGGCAATGGTCAGAGAAAGGTCTGCATACCAGCCATCCGATTCTTCTACCTGCAGAAACGTATTCATCTCGACCTTCGATCATGAACGCGTAAGGAAACCGGCTGTCATCGGGAGTACGGCCTTGAAGAGGCCTGATTCGCCGATGTCACGACTCAAAAGGTAGGCGATGGTATCACCCGGGTTGGAGCGCCACTTGTAATAGAAGTATTCGTCCCGCTTGAACGCCTTATCCCGGTAGATCATCCGCTGGGTGTTGTATGCGGGGGCCACCATGAACCGGTCAACCTTGATCACCACCGGAAGCGCTTTTCGATCCGGCGCCTTTGGCACGCTGTATTCCAGGGTAAAATATTGAACGGCCCGTCGTTGGTCCTTCAGTCCGGTACATGCCGACAAGGCAGCAACCGCCCCCAGCAGCAACAAAAACACCACATGCTTACATGTCATCATTCATCTCCATAAAAGATCTCCATAAGAAAGGTAAACCGTGAACCGTAAGCCGTAAGCCGCCCCCATCCCTTTAAGCTTTCAGCTTTGAGCTTTGAACTTTTCCCTCACGGCTCACCGCTCACCGCTTACGGCTCCCATCACTCCACCTTCGGCTTCGGCGGTTTCCCCATGAGGAGCTGTGACGGCTGATCCACAATGATTTCCATGAATCGATTCAGGTTGTCGGTGGCCCGCGCAAGGTTCTGAGCACTGACCAGCAGTTCCTGCCTCAACTGGCGAATGGAATCATCGGAGTGATCCATCAGCTTGGCCCCCTCGTCAGTAACACATTCGCGTTTTTGGTCGCTTCCAGGATCTCTTCGATGGCACCTCTGATGGTCCCCTCGTTCTCAACCACGATCCGTTCAACCCCTACGAAGGCGTTGTCGGCATGGGTGACCCCCCCTTTGGCCAGATCCATGACCTGGTTAAGCGTTTCAGCGGCCTTCTCGATAGAAGCCAGTATTTCCGACCACCGCCGGCTGTTCAGCAGACGATCCGCCCCGTCTAACGATGACTGTAACTTGGCGGATATTTCCTTGATCTGCGCATCGGCGATCATCCCGTCAATTCCATCAAAAGACGATTGAAATCTTTCCGAAAGCCCCTTTATATCGGCTTCTGTGACCGCCTGGTTTACGGTATCGAGTGTCAACTTTACTTTATCTGAAATCCCTCTAAGGTCCAATGACTTGATGTGTTCGATGACTTCATCGATGCCACTTAGAAATTTCTGCATTTCGGAAGGCTTCGACGGCACAATCGGGTATTCTGACGGAAACGTGATGCGTGGGGAAAGGGAGGGCTCCCCCTTCTTTTTTCGATCCAGCTCCACAAACATACTCCCCGTGAGACCCACATCCGTGAGTTGCGCCACCATGTCGGTTTTCAGCGTCTGATCTGTTTCTATTTTCATCACCACTTGTATCAGCTTATCATCCGGCGCGACGCCGATGCTTTCCACGCGACCCACGGACACACCCCGGTATTTTACCTCGCCCCCTTTTTTCAGTCCCTGGACCGACTCATCAAAATAAGTCACATACAAATTCCCCTTCTCCAAATAGCGCGACATGCCCAGCCAGATAATCGCCACAACGATGATGCAAATGCCACTCGCCACGAACAACCCAACGGAAAATTTCGTCTTCTGTGATGCCATTATTTATAACCCGCTTCCTTCTCCCACCTGTCGATTGAAGAATCGCTTCACTGCTTCATTCTGGCTGTGGTCCCGCAGATATCTGGGATCTCCTTCGGCAATAATCCCTTTAAAATCCTTTTCTAACATGACCACCCGCTGGGCCACTGCGAAAATACTCTGGAGTTCATGGGTCACAATCACCATGGTGGTTCCCAGGTTCTTGTTCAACTGCAAAATCAAATGGTCGAGTTCGGCCGAGGTCACCGGGTCAAGGCCGGCTGAGGGCTCGTCGAAGAAGAGGATTTTGGGATTCAAGGCCATGGCCCGCGCGAGTCCCGCACGCTTTTTCATTCCCCCGCTCAACTCTGAGGGAAGAAGGTTCTCGTAACCATCCAAATCCACCAGACCCAACTTCATTTTGACAAG
This sequence comes from Deltaproteobacteria bacterium, assembly GCA_034522175.1. GTDB lineage: Bacteria > Desulfobacterota > DSM-4660 > Desulfatiglandales > Desulfatiglandaceae > JAIPDZ01. The sequence goes on from JAXHLQ010000001.1 coordinate 69,276, forward strand.
CACGTCCACAGATGCTTGAGGGAGTGTCGTATAGGCCTTTATGGGGAGGGCCACATTCTCCGCGATGGTCATGGAACCGAACAAGGCAGCCGCCTGGTAAAGAACGCCGATCTTCCGAAAAACTCGCTTGAGTTGATCCTCGTCGTCGGTCACCCGATCTCCGTCGATCGTCACCCGACCGGCAAAGGGTGGGATCAATCCAATGATACTTTTAAGCAACGTACTTTTACCGCAACCGCTGCCGCCGAGGATCACAAAAACCTCACCTTCATATACATCCAATGAAATCCCATCGAGGACGACCTGTTCGCCGTATCCCACCCTGAGGTCCCTCACCTGAATAATGGCCCCTTTCTCCATGAAGCAACCTCACCCCCAATACCTGAGTATAACGGAGAATCCCGAATCGATCACGATAATCAAGAAAATGCTGCTGACCACGGCCGACGTGGTGGCTCTTCCCACAGAGGCTGCACCCCCGCGAACCTGGAATCCCCTGAGGCATCCCACCCACGTAATAAAAATGCCGAATACCCCGCTTTTCATGACGCCCCAGAATACGTCGAACAGGGACAGGGTTTTAATGGTCTGGTCAATATAGGCCCCTGCCGTCAAATCCAGCATGAAAACACCCACAATCAGCCCACCGATGATGGCAAAAAGATCGGAGAAAAGGGTCAGGATGGGAACCATCAACAAGGCGGCCAAAAGCTTCGGAATGACCAGAAACTTCACCGGGTCAAACCCCATGGTAAAAAGCGCATCCACCTCTTCCGAGATCTTCATGGTCCCGATTTCTGCGGCAAAGGCAGATCCTGACCGTCCGGCCACAATAATAGCCGTCATGATCGGACCCAGCTCGCGCGTCATGGCGAGACTCACTAAGGACGCGACATAGATGTTGGCGCCGAACTGCTCCAGTTGTACGGAGGACATAAACGCCATGATGAGTCCCATCAAAAAGCTGATCAAGGCCACGATGGGGAGCCCGTCCACACCCGCGCTCTGCATGGTCGCAATGGTTTCCTCTCTCCTCAAGGAGCGCGGATGGAGGATGACATCCACCAATGACAAGCAGACAGACCCTAAGAAAAAAAGCGCATACTTGAGACCTGAAAGATAGCTCAGTGTCGCCCCGCCGATCCGGATGAAGAGATTCGGCGTTCGACTTCTATCAAAGCCTGCGAAAGAATCAACGGCATCAAAATCGTACAGGGAGAGCATATTTTGAATGGTGGAATTCGGGTTGATGATCCGAAAACGCCCTTCCCTGCGGGACATCATGCGCTTGAGTTCAATTAGAATGAGGGCTCCGAAATCATCGAGATACACCACCGATTTCAGGTCCGCAGTCACGGCGGAAGGGGAACGCGTTTCCATATCCGCCTGTATTTGTTCTAAGAGCCGGGCGGAACCGGTAACATCCATGGAACCATAAAACAAAATGGTAATATCCCCAGTGGTGTTCTCTGAAATTTCGTATCGGCCGGGAATCGATGATTCAGCGTTTGTCATGCAGTTCCGCTTTGTTCAGTCGTAGGGAAATTCATGAATGGTGCGGTTCAGGCTTCTTCATTTCCCGGGTTTGATAAGGGATCACTCATCATTCTCCCGAGGATGGGTTACAAAATCCTTGAAGCGAAAATCCTTCAAAGTTTCCACATCCGCATGGTAATTATTCTCGAGGAGTCCCGTGTCGAGTTGAAAAATCAGCCATCCCAAATGGTTTCCGTCTTTGACCATCTCAAAGGCCACCTCAATCCCCCTATGCCCCATGGGTTCTCCCTCGTGTTCCCGATAGACCGTCAGGACTCTATGGGGGCTCTCTTTATTCCCTTGAAACGCAATTCCGGTGTAGCTGCTTCCGATCATGGCATCGGCGTCTTCAACAGGATTAACGGAGTGCGCATCAAAGACTTTTTTGGCATCATCGAGAAGGATCACCCCTGTATAGGGCATGATCATGTCTCCTTTGACCTCAAGAAACCGTTTCAAAATCTCGTGGGTCTTATCCCTTTCTCTGAGTTGAAACGCATCCGAAAGCATGGAAGAAAGCAGACGGTAATCCACGGCCAGTTCATCCCTCAATTCGATTCGCTGACTATCCATGGCCGCCTTTTCCCTGTAAACATACGGGTAGCCAAAAAAGATACCCACTGATGCGAGGACCATCAGCACAACGAACGGAATCAACCATTTTCTGATCCGTCGATACCGTTTTTCTAAAACCTGCGTGTCCGTCACATCGCGGCCCAGTGAAAGCACCCCCTGGAAATGGTGCTGGGCATCATAAAGCACCGTGGTACTGGTGGATATGTAGCGGGTTCCTTTGCTGGGATGCTTGACCCTGAGAATCCGCTCCTGAACGCTGTCCCGGGAGATCACATTCTCAATAAGGGCCTTATATTCCTCCGGATTTTCATAGATCTCGTCTGCAACTCGGTAAAGCATCCAGTTTGATTCCCTGCCGTAAAGCCTTTCGGCTGATGCGTTCAGGGAGAGGATTTTCCCTCTTTGTCCGTCAAAATGACCGCGTCCGGAAGCTGATTGCAGAATTCCTTCAATCCGAAGGCGAGCCGGCTTGTCGCGTCGAGCCGTTTGGCCAGTGTCTTGGCAAATGCCTTGACCACTTCTGGAAACTTCTCCAGAAAAGAAGGCACCTCTTCCCTGGGAATACGAATGACCTTCGCGTCTGTGGCCGTCTTTACACTCGCCGTTCGGTCCCGCTCCAGCAGGAAAGACATCTCGCCGAATATGGTCCCTTCCTCACTCACCTCGGCGATCTTGTGGTTTCCCTTGAAGATGTCCAACTTACCGGAGACCAGGGCATAGAGATCCTGTGAGGGATCCCCTTCCAAAAAAATCGTCTGACCCTTCTTGAAAGAGAGGATATACCGGGATAACTCGGGACTATTGATGATGTGCGCTAACATAAGGCATCGGTTTAAGGCTCAGCCGACCTTAACGCTAACAGCAAACGTCATTCCGGCGAAAGCCGGAATCCAGTGAAATCATCCCATGACGGGGGCTGGCATCTTGGCTGCTACCGGCTTTACGAACCGGACGAAAGGGAGTTTCATAAGTTAATGCCATCGAACCGGAACACCCGGACATCACCCATCCTTTTGCTCATGTAACGGAAAATAGACCTTGAATGTGGTGCTGTCCCTTCCGGTGGTAATATCGATCTTTCCCTTCAGCAAGCGGATAATCCGGTAAGTGATGTAGAGCCCCCGGCCCTCCCCTTCCCCTTCAAGGATCCTGACCCGGTCTTCTTCCGATATCTGACCCGTATTGGTGATCTCCGCACACGCCCACTCGCCCTCCCTATAGGTACGGATGGACAGGACACCGCCCTTTAAAGGGATGGCTTTGGTGGCATTATTGAGAAGATTATCAAATACCCTCTCCATGTGGACAATATAGCCGGCGACTTTCAGATTCTCATCAAACGGGCCTTCATTTAGTGTAATATCCTGTTTGAGCTGTTCCTTGATGGCCTCCCGGTTAATCTCAAAGCGTCGCCTGAACACATCCGTCAGATTGGCTACCTGGGCCTCACCCACGTTGTAAAGACTCATGGCCAATTCCTGCAACCGGCTCGTTTCCTGCACCAGAATATCCGCATACCTGCGGATCTGTTCGCGCGACTGGTCCAGCCCATCCCGGTCTATCAATGCCTTCAGCCGTCGGGCGAATCCCGCGGTCGCCATGGCCGGGTTCTTGAAATCGTGAAGCGCATCATCTAAGCGTTCAATCTTTTGTGCCTTCATCAGTTCCCTGCCGAGAAAAAGAAACGTGTCGATCTCATCGTCCGCATACCGCTGTTTCTGATCGATTGCGTCAAAGGTCATGACGTGGGACACGTCGCCACCCACACCGAGAGGAATGTACAATATCGAGTTGATGTTGTGATTGGCGCAGAAACGCCTGAAATCCGCTGAGATTAGTTCGCTCTTCTGGGGTTCCACCACCAGAATATAAAAGGGCGTCACGACTTCATAAACCCCATTCCCCGTATAGTCTCTAAGATTCAGGAGGATCTCGAAAACCGGCTGCCTGCTAACCGGGAATGCCTTTCCGATGCTATGATACCCACCGTCACTCGGGTACCCCGCTTCGAGGATGATACGATCCAGTTCATTGGAAACCGTGAACAGCGCACAGCTTTGAAGGTTCACCATATCGGCCAGTTCGGGAACAATCCGGTTAAAAACCTCCATGACCTTTATGCCGCCCCGGGTCCCCAGTTCACTGAAGATGTGCCGCACAATGGCTTCCTTCTTTTCTCTGCTTTTATACATGGAAAGAATTTTTTTTCGCGCCACGACGAAGCTCAATCGTTTGGCTAGCGTCTCGGCCGACTGGATCTCTAAGGGGCTGAAGTCTCTCTCTGATTCCTCGAAGTAGATCTGCATCACCCCCACGGTATCCCGCTCTCGAGGGTAAAACCGGGGATTTCCAGAGGGATGGCCATGAGGGAATACACCCCTTTTCGCTCAATGGTGTCTTTGTTGTGATACCGGTTATCCTTCAACAGATTGGGGGCCAGGACGGTTTTACGGGTCTTCACCACCTCACCGGCGATGCTGTCTTCTAATGGAATGAACGTCTCCCGCTCGGCTTCCTCGGAAGGATACGACCCGTAGGAGAGCATTTGCTCGGACTGGGGGTCATAGATTCTAACCGAGGCGGAATGGGCACCGAGGAAATCCACCAGTTTCCTTGCCGCAGTCTCGAAGATCGCCGGTTCTGAGAGGTCCGGGCTGATCTCCACAATTTCATCCACCTGGCCAATGAGTTTGACGAAGAACTCTGAAAACATGTAGTCTTCGACCCACCGCACCAGAGAAGCCCAGAAATCCGCATCAGCGGGTAATTCTTTTGCCCACGGCTCTTGCTGAATATCTATGATCAGGCTCTTCAGATCCCGAAACATGCTCCACCCCATACCGGAATAGATCCGGATTTTCTTTTGGGAGTATAGACGCATCAAAAAATCCAATCAAGTGAAACCGTAATACGTGCCCACTCAAACCAAACCGGATAATCGTCATCTGAATGCATCAACATCCTTGCTTGACAGCTCAATTCCAGGGATTTACGACAAAAAAGGCCCCATCAATGATCCCACAGCATCGTTGATGGGGCCCTTTTCAAAAATAAAATAAGGAAAAGCCTATTCAACCACGATGAACTCCTTAATCACCATAAGGGTTCCATCGCCGATTCCCTTTACCTCGGTGAGTTCTTCCACGGTCTCGAATTTACCATTTTTCTCCCGATATTCGATGATTCTATCGGCAGTAACCGGCCCTATTCCCTTGAGTTCAGTCAACTGCTCCTTGCTCGCCGTATTGATGTTAATCTTATCCCCTGCGACCAAAAATCCGGGAAATGCCAGCAAGGCTACCAGTACCACACACAGTCCAATCACCAATCGTTTCTTGACCATACGAATCCTCCTTTCCTATTTAAAAAGTTGATGCCCAAAAACCACCGGTAACGCCCGAAAAACACCCCTTTTTCGCCTATGCTATGGTGATACCCACGGTTTAAACGCCTCCTCCTCAAACAAAAAAACGAGTCTCCATATAAAAACCACGAGTGAGCGTTCACAGGTTTCCCGTTTAGGGTTCAAGGTTAGGGATCAACGCAGCCTAAAGGACCCGATTCAGGACAACACGTTCCTGTACGCCTCTTTTGAGCGTGCGGTTGCCATGATTTTTTTGTTTTGAATGCCCAATTTGGGATCGAAATGGCATGATTGCGGTGCAAGACGAGACTGCGGATGCCAAATCTCAACCCTTAACCCTTGAACATCTGAACCCGTGAACGGTTACAACCACGATCAGGTTTGTTACGTGGCGTATCGAATCTATTCTTCTGATTAAATAGAAGATTAACCTACATATGCAGGTGTTGTCAAGCAGTTTTTCCTTCAAACGGAGATTTTTGTCGAGGTTCATTTTCATCCCCGCCGGACCCGCTTCAAATCCAACCCCCGTAGCCCGGGCTTAGACAGGCAAAACAGGTTCTCCATATTTGGGAAACCGAAAGATCAACCGTTATAAAGGTCACCTCTTCGATTCGGGCTTGTGCCAGCAGTAAACGATCAAAATGCATTCTTTGCCTGCAACACGAAAGTATTCCGTCAGGCCACTTCAATAGTCACTTCAATGAGCCTACAATTTCCTTTCTAAGCTTACGAATCCTGTTGGTTTCAGGAATTTGGTCAAACAGCTCATAGCTTGAAAAAATGTCAGGTTGCATCCTTCGCGGAAGCTTCAGCGTTCCAGGTTTTAGAGGGTTTAATAATGAATAGTTAACGGTGAACCAACCCACGGACACAATAGCGGCGATGACAAGCAATTTGTTCTTTTGACCCGTATCTAAGGGAATCATCGCAAACAGGGCCAGTCCCAAGAGGCCAATCGGATAGACCGCGTAAGAAAACAGATCCCAGTCTGATAACCCCATGACGGGCCGCTTTATGATCATGAAGAACAGGTAAAATACGGCAATGCCGAATAATGTCAGCAGTTTACTGTCAAAGAAATACCTTTTGAGAAAAGAGACCCTGAGCTGAGCCAGGTTCAATAGCAGGGCAATGATCAGGAGTGATAGAATGACGGGACCATAAATCAGCCAGACATCGACGAATTCGAGCAGTCTCTTGGCGGAAAATATTTCGTCCATTGACAGATACCAGCTTGTCGTTACGGCTGAAAGCCGAATATCCGTTTTCAAACGATAGACTTTCCACAACAGGTCAAATAACGCCTCCGGAGAGAGTAATTGCGGTTTGGCCAGGACCAAAGAAACGCCATACAGTCCCAAACCCGTCCCAAAGCAAAACATGATGGCATGGCCAATCTTGCGTAAAAGACCATTGCATTCATGAAACAACAGAAAGTGGAGGACAAAAAAGGCAGAGAAAACCAAAGTCATCATGGTGCCCATGTAGACGAGGCTGGTGATTCCGGATGCAAATCCGAAAACGACATAGGACCTGAAATATTTTCCTTTGAATCGAAAAAGCAGATACAAATAGAGCGTTAAGGCAAAATTGGCGACCGGATAAACCTCGAAATATCCCGCAGACATCGTAAATGTCCCGAAGGCCGAAAAAAGGATAACCATCCCCAATATCCTGGACTTACCGTTGAGGAATTTCCCTAACGTCAGATACACAAGGCAGATATTTGTTACCCCCATACCGATAAGAACGAACGTCAGATACGCATTGGGGCTCAGTAGATTTTTCAAGGGACCGTAGCCAAGTATCAGGAAATTGGGGGCTGTCATCCATCGGTCCACTCTCCCGAATAGCTCCTGCTCGATGATGATGAGTAGCCATTTGCATAGGTGATCGGATAAGACGTACCTAATTCCTTTGCAATTCTGGCTAAGCTATTGAATAGATGCAATAAAAGGACATTTTAATCGTTTTGAAAAGGTACATAAAAAGTCCTTGACGTACTGAGTTATTTAGTGTATACTCCTTTCAAATTCTATGAGTGAAAGGAGCACAAAATGAATTACTTAGACAACTACCTAGACATTAAGCGAGAATTGTTGCAAGCTCAACTTAGAGTAGTTTATCGCCATCAACGAAAAGGGGTGCCCCAGGGGCAAAAACTAAAACGTACGTCTAATTTAACTATCGTTGAAGACATACTTCAAAACTCGGGCCAACCTCTACACATTTCAAAAATTATCCAGATCGCTAAGAAAGACTATGGTGTCAATTTGGAAAGAGACTCCGTCGTCTCTGCCGTAATCAAGAAGATTAATGCAGGAAAAATCTTCGTTCGTGTCGCACCTAATACCTTTGCGCTCAAAAACAGCCCGGAAATGGTTGATGAAGGAGGTGCACTATGAGCTTTATTCATAAGTTGAATACGTTGCGTAAAGTTCTCGGCATCAATGAGCACTTCCAGCGGGAAAAAAATTTCTCTTTTTGAAATCGTGGTATCCTTGATAACGACCTTTTCCGTTTGTGGAAAGAAGAAGAGTATTGCTGATGCCCATAGAAATTTTGTAAAACATACCGGAAAGAATGTTTCCAGAAGCAGTTTCTGGGAACGAATCGCAAATAAAACACTCTTGGACTTCATCGAAAAAGCTGTTCTGGAATTCTCCTTTCATATTCAGGAAAAGGCCCTTTCAAAACTTTCATGGCTTTCTTTATTTGAGGATGTATATATTTTCGATGCATCACCTATACGACTGCCAGCCGGGTTATCAAATATATTTCCCGGTAATCGAACAAATCACAGCCCTGCCTGCCTAAAATTAAGCGCCCTATACAGATTGAGTGTAAGAAGCACAGAATGGGTTGAATTTAGCGCCCAAAAACAGCACGATAGCAAGTTCCTTCCAGATTTGAATCAGTTAAAGGGATCTTTGTTTTTATTTGATCTCGGCTACTTCAGTCATGCTTTTCTACATCAACTGTGTAATATCGGAGTCTGGTTTGTATGCCGTCTAAAAGCAAATTCCGTCCCAATAATAACAAAAGTCGGCAAAGGGGTGGCAAAGCGACACATTGGGCGACCGTTAGACAAAAACGTCAACCTCAGAGGCATGATTGTCGAGGTCTGGGGAAAGTTGAATCTCCGTGGAACAAAATCCCCTGAGCTTCGTTTTATTGGTTTTCGTCTTCCTCTCACAAAGGAATACCGATGGTACGTTACAAATGTTCCAAGTTCAATGGCATTAGCAGAATGGATATACCCGATTTATCGATTAAGATGGCAGATTGAGCTGTTTTTCAAATCCATCAAGTCAATGCTTCATGCCGATCAAATAACATCTGAAAATAAAAATATAGTCCTGGTCACCGTTTACAGTTCAATACTTTCTTCTCTTATTGCAAATTCAATAATAATTGAATATGCTCTTGTCTCAGCTAAGATAGAATTGAAATCTGTTACAGCGCAACGAATAACATTCGTCTTTTCTCTAATTGCTAATGACTTGGCAAAGTGTATTTTAAGGAAAGATTTTCCTCCAAAAACCTTCATTCAGAATCTGACAAAGTTGCTCCCATTACTAATTTGTCCTAATCGAAAACATAGACCCACGTCATTAGAAATAGTAGCAATGTTCGATACAATATAGATATAGAGTTGTTTTATCCGATCACATATGTAGCCATTTGCAGTCGCCCCAGTGGATTCGGGATCGAAACACCAGAAGAAAAATAAATAATCCTCCAGCCCAACCCATGGTAATTCAATATGGAGAATTCGGACCCTAATGGAAAGATGAGCGGCACAATGGCCATAACGCACAACAGCGATATGGCTGCCCAAATCAGGTTTGCTGTATAGCGCTCTCTTGAGGCGAAGAACAGTTGTTGAATAGCAAAATTTTCTTAGACATCGGAACTAGGAACAAGCCACATATGCCTGCTCTATAATAGCGAGCCCCTCACCCGAAAAGCGGATTGCCTCAGGTGGATCGCCATAAGGGAGCGTTCAGACGGCGATGGATGTCGATCCTGCGGAATCGCAATGAAAGGTAAGTGTGCGCGTCACTCGCGCTACAGAGTTTAAAACAACACCTTCTGGTTGGGGATTACTTTATGGGTATATCCTGACCCTCGCGCCTTCTTCAATAGTCAAACCCGCTACACCATTTACAAAAGGCGCCTTGAAGGTAACATCGGCATTGCTCTTAATGGTCACTCCCGGACCGATGGTGATGGATTCCGTACACTCGCATACGGTTGTGGTCCCGCCTTCGAAAGTCTTATTTTGAATGACAATCGCACCACCCGAGCATGTCGATTCAAAGCTCACATCACTCCCGTAAGCAGTACCCACACTATTCGTGGCATATGCCCGCACATGATAGGTTGTCAGCGGACTCAGCCCCGTTATGGCGCTTGTGAAACTCCCAGTGCCTGTTCCATCCGTTGTCTTGTCGTTGGATACGGTCGGATTGGCAGAGGTACTCCAGCAGACACCCCGGGCAGTGACAGAAGCACCGCCGTCAGAGGTCACATCGCCGCCACTCGATGCACTGGTGGCGGTAATAGCCGATACCCCCGTCGTTTCTACGGTCGGGATCGTCGTGAGCGCTTGAAACCATATATCAGCCATGGCGTAGTATCCAGGATTATTGGGATGAAGGCCATCATCAGTCCAGGAAAGCCAGCCTGGGTCACCGTAACGAAGTCCGTTATATTGATCAGCCAAGATGACGCCTCTGGTGGTTGCCAAATCCCTTATCCTTGGGTTATAGTTTATCCTTATACTTACATCATAACCCTCATAGTTGCCGAAGGGGTTGGTATCGGGGGTCAATGTCGAAAGAATAGGCGTCACACCCTTCGCCCAACACTGGTCGATCATGAGTCCCAGATTTAGCTCGGTTAGAGCAGGATCATTAAGCTGACTCCGATCATTGGTACCCTCCAGCATGAGAATATAATCCGCAGGGTTGGTCAAAACTTCCAACTGAAGCCTATTTAGCCCCTGTTGAGTGTTCTCCCCAGCCAACCCCCAGTTGTAAACCACACAATTCGGCATTAAGGACTCTAACTTCGGTTCATATCCTCCCGTCCGCCTACCGTTTCCCGGCTCAACAATCGAAGGCGTATCGCCAAGACCCTGGGTAATGCTGTCGCCAAAAGCCAAAATGACCGTCCCCGCATCAGCCTGTGACGGCTTCGGGACGGCTTTGTTGGATGTAGAGCCATTTTCAATCAACCATGCGAGATCAAAATATCGCATTGCGATACTTGTCAACCGACCCCTCCCGACATAGACGCCCGCTATCTCCGGCTCCGGTATGTCTTCCGGAAGATTGGGGATCTGCCCTTGTTTTCCCCGATTCATTTGCACCCTAAAGAGATTGTCCGCATCAGCAGTGAACTTCTTCACTCCATCTCCAAACCGCTTCAGATTCGTCGTAGGTCCACTGTGAGCAGTACGGCCTATAAAACGTTCCATCCAATCCGTACCAACTGGCCCATAGCGCGCCATTCGACTTTGTCCCGATAAGGGGTGTGACATTAACCGTGGAATTGCCCCGGTTCACCCGCGAAGCCTCTTCCCACGCCATGCCATTCCACCTGGAGAAGAATATATGACTTTCTTGTTGTCCGTCGCTCCCCGCCCAGACAATCCACGGGCGATCTTCCTTATCAACAGCGATGGACGGCGCATTGTTAAGCCAAATACCCGTCGGTATTTCCTTGGCTTCCGACCACATCCCTCCCTTAGAGTGCACATAAAATAGACTGCTTCCGTCCACCTTGTCCGCGACCCAGACAACCCAGGTGACACCATCGCCCGTGCGCACAATGCACGGCATGATTTTATCCCCAACAGAATCGGGCAGAGCCACCTTGTCGGTCCAACCGGACCCAATCAGGGCGCTATAATAAATATGGGACTTTCCTCCCTCATAATCAGGCCATACCACTTCTGGTCCCGTAATGAGACCACCTGCCTTCTCCGAAGCCTCTACGTTTAATAGAAAAACCAACAGACATAGCGAGGTCATGAAACAGCATTCAAAAAACTTCCAAAACATGTTTATTGGTAGGTTTCCCACCTTCCCTCATCCACTAACCAAAAAACCTTTCCGATTGGGGATTACTTTATGGGTATATCCTGACCCTCGCGCCTTCTTCAATAGTCAAACCCGCTACACCATTTACAAAAGGCGCCTTGAAGGTAACATCGGCATTGCTCTTAATGGTCACTCCCGGACCGATGGTGATGGATTCCGTACACTCGCATACGGTTGTGGTCCCGCCTTCGAAAGTCTTATTTTGAATGACAATCGCACCACCCGAGCATGTCGATTCAAAGCTCACATCACTCCCGTAAGCAGTACCCACACTATTCGTGGCATATGCCCGCACATGATAGGTTGTCAGCGGACTCAGCCCCGTTATGGCGCTTGTGAAACTCCCAGTGCCTGTTCCATCCGTTGTCTTGTCGTTGGATACGGTCGGATTGGCAGAGGTACTCCAGCAGACACCCCGGGCAGTGACAAAAGCACCGCCGTCAGAGGTCACATCGCCGCCACTCGATGCACTGGTGGCGGTAATAGCCGATACCGCTGTCGTCGTGACGGTCGGGGTGGTCAGGGTCGTAAAACTTACATCACTCCCATATGCCGTACCCGCACTATTCGTGGCGTATGCCCGCACATGATAGGTTGTCCCCGGACTCAGCCCCGTTATGGCGCTTGTGAAACTCCCAGTGCCTGTTCCATCCGTTGTCTTGTCGTTGGATACGGTCGGGTTGGCAGAGGTACTCCAGCAGACACCCCGGGCAGTGACAAAAGCACCGCCGTCAGAGGTCACATCGCCGCCACTCGATGCACTGGTGGCGGTAATGGCCGATACCGCTGTCGTCGTGACGGTGGGCGGCGTGGCCGGAAGTAACGCTTGATACCATTCATCAGCCATAGCGTGGTATCCATCCCAATTCGGGTGAATCCAATCCCCACAGTGCCAGGCATCCCAATTCCCTCTAAGCCTCCAGTACTGTTCGGCGAGGGTGACGCCTTTGCTGGCAGCCAAGTTCCTTATATCAACATTCCAAGTTTTTATCCTGTTATCATATTGATAGGTACCGTCGGGGTTGCCGTCCGGTATCAGGGTTGCGAGAATCGGCGTGACCCCAGCGGCCCAGCTCTGGTCGATCATTTGGTCCAGGTTATGGATGGTAGTAGTAGATTCCCACCAAAGCGGTCGGTCATTGGTGCCCTCCAGTATGAGAACATACGATGCATCGGGGTCACTCACGACGGATGGCAGCCTCTCCACGCCACCGAGAGTGGTCTCCCCAGCCACCCCCCAATTCAAAACCGGCACGCCCAGCAGGGTATTCAACCTGGGTTCATATCCACCGACATTCATTCTTCCATTTCCATATTGCTCTTCATATGGATATCCCTGGGTAATGCTGTCACCGAAAGCCAAAATCACATTCTCCTGTGAACTCGTCACCCTTTCGGGCAACTCCGTGCGGATTGGAGCGCTTCCTTCAATCAGCCCCTCAAGATCAAAATATCTCATCGGAATATTTGTCAACCGACCCCTCCCCACATAGACGCCCGCCTTCTTCGGGTCCGGAATATCCTCCGGAAGCCCGGGGATCTGCCCTTGCTTCCCCGATTTATCTGCACCTTAAATAGATTGTCCGCATCACATTCAATTTCGTCACTCCATCGCCAGACTGCTTCAGATTGGTCGTAGGCCCACTCTGAGCAGTAGGGGTTGTACCGGGTTCCATCGAATCCATACCAGCTAACCCACAGGACGCCGTTCGACTTAGTTCCGATAAGGGGCAGAACGTCGGGCGAATCATCACCCCGGTTCACCTTCGAGGCCGGTTCCCAGCCCTTACCGTCCCATCTCGAGAAGAATATATCACTCTGATTTTTCCCATCATTCCCCTGCCAAACGATCCACGGCCGGTGATCCTTGTCCACAAGGATGGACGGCGCCGAATTGTGACGAAGATTCGTCGGTATCTCTTCGGCTTCTGACCATCCTGCTCTTGTGGAATATCGATAAAATAAGCTGCTCTGGTTTTCCCCGCAAGCGCTCCAGACCACCCAGCTAACGCCATCGTATCCCCGGGCCACGGACGGCATGGCCACATCCTTGACCGAATCGGACAGGACCTGTTTGTCGCTCCAGCCGGACTCAAACCGGGCGCTGTAGTAGATATGGAACTTTCCTCCCTCATATTCAGGCCATACAACAGCCGCTTGGCTGACAGGAGTTGCCTCCTGACCCGACGCCTTTAGGGTGACCCCCAAAAACATTAGACACACCGAGGCAATGAAAAAGCATTCAAAATGCTTCCCAAACACGTTTGATGCCAGCTTTCTCCCTTTTCCGTGCCTCCTAAGCCAAGACCTTTTACAAACCTTTTTAAATGACGCCCCGAATCGATAACTTCGCTCTAAACTCCACATCTGAAACACTCCTGAACCAGAATTAATGATGAGCGCCCAGAGGACCGGCCAGCGTACTCCCCTCTTGGCAAAACAAACCCCAAAACCTCAAAGCGTTGTCTTAACGGTCTTCTGCCCCGGGTCTGCCCATTCCTACCGCACGACGCATCAACCCAGGGACTCTGTGTTTCCATAATGAAACTCCCTGATAAACCACGCGGCCACGATTCAAAATGGCATTAATACACCGTTTAAACACATGCTTTTTCTTTTCTGTGAATGAAGCAAGAAACAGACAACTGATGAAAGTAATCCCGAAAAGCAAAACAACATCAAGCAGTGACCCTGCACTGTGCCTTAAAAGCGCACCATAAAACAGAAGCAATGGAAAATGGAAAAGATAAATCGTGAAGGTGCAATTCGCTAAATATCGTATAAAATTTTCTCCTTTAAACAATCCGGATTTAACAAAATTAATTTCTATATATTTTATGCTTATTATATTCAACAAAATACAGAATGCCGTCATATAGCTAAACACAAAATTGCGTGAAAACATAAGTTTTTTATGTAAATCGTCTCCTATGAGGTTTCTTGTTATCGCATCGATCGGATCCTCAAATGGCAAAAAAATCAAAAATAGAATGGGACTTCCCCAAAAAATAAGATTGGCGATTTTTCGGCTCAAGACCTTGTTTCTATGAAACCGGTAGCCCCAAACCCCGAAGAGCCAAGGAACCATCAAGAGTAGAATTTTGGGACCAATCAGCACGGAAATGAGAATGATCAACAGATACTTCCTCTTCCCCTCAAGAAACATTGCAAAGCCGAAGAGTAAATAATACCAAAATTCATGACCCAAAGACCAGAAGGGACCGTCTGAAAAGTACTGTATATTAAGAAACCATAGTTGTTGTGAAAAAACGAAATGTATAAAGGCTCGAATTGCTGGATAGGTGCTCGGCTTCAGATATTCTCCATAAAAAGTCATATCAACATGCCCACCAATGAAATCCAATATCGGGACGATGAGTAACGCCGGAACGATGACTGAATAAAGCCTTGCGAATCTCGCTGTCATATAGGATCTAAATCCATTTTGCCTGGTATCGGTAACAAAGGCAATGACATACCCGCTTAAAACAAAAAAGAAGAGAACACCGACCTGTCCGAATCGACCCATAAAATCCATGTGATGGCCTGTAAATCGTTCAAAGGACAGATGTGAGAATAGAACGAGTAAAGCGCTCCCAAATCTGATCAAATCCAGATATATTGATGTTTGCCGATTCATCAGGCTACTTCCATAACCGAAAAGCGCTTTGTTATATCCATGTCCACCACCATTCACTGAAATGAATGCGGTACTCTTACCAAAAAAATAACACTCGCTGGGTTTGTTGCAACGAGATAGTAAATGACAAAAAAAGGCAAAGTGCGATTTAAAATCATACCGTTAATCAGTGTGAAGCCCGGACCTACCGACCTTTTCAGCTATTTTTCCTCAAAATGATCATCGGGAAAGCACCCAAGTGCACTGCTATTGTAGGACATCGTTTTTCAAAACCATACGCTTTTTCAAAAATCCATTCGCCGACTCTGTTATCCGGTATTAATAGCTTTGACTCAAAAGCCGTAAGCCCTCTCCATGGTCTAATTTGTATTTCACAAACATCATTAAACCGCTTCCACCAGCCAATGCGATACGCGTGGTAGTATAAAAACGCTTCACTCTGACTATTTTCACAATTAATATATCTTTATAAGTAATATAAAGGGTTTTAAAAGCACACTAAGGGGTCTCAGGGAGTTTGCATAAACGATAATCACGTTTTGATTCGGTTTAATCACACGGATCAACTCTCTGACTGCTTTTTCCTGCTGTGTTTTATCGATATGATAGATAGTATGCAGGCTTATTGCGCAATCAAAAACATCATCTTTGAAAGGTAAATTGATTAAATCACAGTTGAAATACTCACCGTGTTCCTGAATTTTCATTTTAGCTTTTTCTAAAGCTTTTTTAGATATATCAACACAATATCTTTTCTCACAATTTTCAGAATATTCCAGGTATTCAGAAAACTGAATGGGACCGGATGCTGCATCGAGCATATATTTCCCGCTTTCAGGAATGTACTTCAAAACTCTCCTTCTACATTTACTTACGTAGTTTTTGGCTGAAGGCCGAAGATCTTCCCATAAGTTTGCATCCTGTGTATTCCCGCCCTCTTCGTCCCATCCAAATGAATCATAAAAATCTTTGGCCTTTTCCATTGGCGACATTTTAGCCTTTTCACTGTATGAATATAGCTCCATATAACTTTTCTCTCATTCAATTAATTAATTTGCTCTCTCGGACTTCGAATGACAGAAAGCTTGTTGAAGGTTTCAGGATTTGCTATCCAAGATTATTCAAAAGCGGCTTGCCTCATAACCTTCCCTTTGGTGAAGGGCCGCATAAATCCTTGTGTAGTTTCGAAAAAGTAACGATCCTGCATTCTTCCCTTTCGAGCACATAACGGATCATTTTTTTCCAAGCTTCAAAGAACCTTTCATCCAGCCCATTCCAGTCAAAGAAATATTCCCAATGATGGTTGACAATTATAATGATATCGTTGTTCTCAAAAGCGTCAAAGAATTTATGTGCCATTGCCTCTGGCGTGTAAAACCGGCTGAAAATGTACCCAGGATGTTCCAGGATGAGAAAATCATCCCACCGCGATACATTCTTTGCAATTTTTCGCATTTTGAAAAGTCCATTTAAATTATGACGCAGCACATTCAACGTAAATCTCCGTCTTATTTCACCAAGGACGCTTTTCAACAAGTTGAATCGCCACAATGATATGCCTTCGAAATTTTCCTTTAGCGCCTTAATCGTCACAAAGGAAGCGCTATCCGAGGGTGGTACAAAAAATTTCGGTTTACCGTTAAAAAGCTGGGCGATAATGCGGAAGCCTTTTTCCAGCTTCATGCGAATACGTGTCTCATCATAAATCGCAAATTCGTTCCTTTTTCCAACATGGTTGTGATCATACCCGTGTTGTGCAATCTCAATATGCGCCTCCAGACTCCGGATCAGCCTTAACAAATCTCTATTGCTTTCAAAGCTGCTCTCAACATTTTTGCCGCGATATTCAGGCGGAATCATGGGTGAGAATTTCATCTTCATATGATGACGATAAGGGCTGTAAGGAGAATTCGAATCATATGTTATACTTGTTGACATTTTTGGTATGACAGAGAAATTGACCGGATGGCCAGCATTGAAGAGATCTTCGTAGAGCTTTTCGACCATATCTCTCCTGGTAAAAGGACTGATATCATCCTCCCGAAAAAGTATATATTTTCTGCTATTCATTGATATTTTTCTCCTTATCCGGTTTTGGACAAATCGGAATGAATTTCAGGCGGGGCACACATAACAACCGATCCCGCAGGTATGGACTGGACGACAACCGCGTTTACGCCAATCTTTGCGTTATCCCCCACACGTATGTCACCCAAAACCTTTGCACCGGCGCCAATAAGGACGTTATTACCGATAACGGGTGCTCGATCGGTAAGAAAACTTTTCTCCCCGATAGTAACATTCTGAAGTATAACAGCATTTTTCCCGATTCTTACGGTGTCCCCGATGACAACACCTACCCCGTGAGCGATACGGAGACCTGAGCCGATTTCCGCCCTATATGAGATATCAACCGATGTAAGAAATATATCGAGCCTCTGCAAAATGGAAGGTATAAACCGGATTCCCTTTCTGAAACAACAATGGGCCATTCGATAAATCACAACAGATAGAAATCCATTATCCAAGAGGACGCCCTTCACAAATAAAATGATTGACGAGGTCTTTTTATCAAACTTAAGGCGATGGATATCGCCTTTCAAATTCTCAAGCATCTCTCTTTTTGCTATTCTCAATGATTAATTTAAACATTTCATCATATTTTTTCGAAACATTCTCCCAGCTGAATGCTTCCGCCCTTTTTCTTGGTCTGTCGTTAAAATCCGTTCTTTCGGCTTCTTCTAAAGAAAAAGCATATTCTTCAATATTTGAACAATCACAGAGCATTCCTGCATCCTCAATGAGCTCCCTTCTCGTCTCATCGTACGTCGTAACGATCGGTTTGTTGCATGCCATGGCTTCGATATACACATTTCCAAATGCCTCCCCACTTGACGGAAGGGTAAAGACATCGCACAAATTATAATAAAATGGCATTTCAGAAAATGAAGCGCTGGTCAGAAAAAACCGTCCTTTTTCCCCCAGTAGCTTTTCTCCGAGGTTTAAAAGATCGTGCTTCAATTCACCGTCTCCAACCAACAACAGGCTTCCCCGCTCTAACTTAGCCACAGCTTTTATGGCGAGGTCCATGCGTTTGACGGGCTCAAAAGCTCCCGCAGCAAGAAAGATAGGCCTTTGTAAATTATAGGGGTCCAGCTGGCAAGAAGGCACGAATTGTTCAATATCAACGGCATTCGGAATATAGGTAATTCTTAATTGTTTGAATCTTCGATTTAAGCTTCTCTTCATCATTTGGGTATGAGCAATGTATGCATCAGGGCGTTGGGATGCGCTCCAAAGCTCCCATTTACCGTATTGAGCTTGTTGTATGACAATGAATGGGATGCCTCTCAACATCCTCAAGATGTTGCAACATAATGCCCCCCAGACCTCAGTAACTGAAATAATGAGATCAAACTTCCCCCTAAAGAGCGTCCTGAAAGCAGATACATTCGCGCTAAGCAATTCCACACTGAGAGGATCGAGGCAACAAAAGTTAAGAAGTCGTTTTACACAAGGAATTCCGTAAAAAACATTCGTAAAAGAACAATCTCTTGAAATCGTCCGAATTTTTCTACAATGAGAACTAATTTCGCGACGACAAAATATATTGATATCGTATTTGTTTTGAAGCCGCTGGGTCAATTCAACAACAAATCTCTCGGTTCCTCGATTGATCATTCCAATTCCGGGAACAATAATTCCGATTCGATACCGTTCTTTCAAAAGCTTTCTTTATCTCGCAATCAGTTTGGACTTCGCAAAGACTTGTTATCGGTTAAATAGTTCTCCTCTTAAGCTGAATCCGGTCAGCGCTGATCTAATAAAAGAAGAAAACAAATTTCCAAACATTTTATAATACAATATGCTAATTATTAGGCATGACAATAAAGCCGTGCTCAACTGAAGTATAGGCTTTGTCCCCCCCAAAAAACGAAACAGCCCAAAACAGAAAAATGAAATTGCATAGATCTTGGTCATGTTCCAAAACAGAGACCCGATTTCCTTCTTTTGATAAATCGATAACACCTTGACAATGGATGGAATGCTACCCAATACAAAAAGCTTACTGTACGCCATTCCGATTGTACCAAATAATTGTGTGAAAGCTATGCCTAGACCAACCAATACCAAAAGACTAAGACCTGAGCTCAATAGAATTATTTTATCGTGATGCAAAACTTTTAACAGCTCTATCCCCATTTTTGAAATCGGGTCGATAATCGGTGAAAGAGAAAGAATTGTCACGAGGGGAATTATGGAAATCCATTTTTCACCAAATAACAAATTTATGACAATATCAGCATTAAAGAAAAGAAATGCACAAAGCGGGACCTCCAAACACATCAGGGCAATGGTGCTGTATAGATGTGCTTTTACCAAAAGTTCCTTATTTCCCTTTAATTGCACCATCGCCGGGTACACAACGCGATAAATTGATGGATAAATAATTTGCGAAGGCACCATAAACGCAACAAAATAGGCCATAAAATAAAAGCCCACTTCTTTTTCAGATAAAATTGCTCCGATGATCCCATTGTCGACATATTCCCATGTGATGGTAAACGCCCATACCAAAAATAGAAATGCGCTTTTCTTGATGAGGTATCCGGTATTTTTGAATTCTAGATTTATCCCAATCTCATTTCTAAAGATAACCCAAATCAATACGGTGAATACAATCTGACCCGTTATATGTCCAATGATTAGGCTCCAGATTTCATATCCTAGAAGGGCCAGAATAATACTAACCCCTGCCATGACAACCCCATTTAATATTTCACAAATAACCGTTCTCTTAATTTGTAACTGCTTCTCAGCAAAAACTTTTGGTACAACACCCAATCCCTCGATTAAAATAAAACAGGAGAAAACGCGCAATAGATCAGGAAGACTGGAATTAAATAGGGAAGAGAGCGGCGCAAGGATCTGTACTATTAGAATCACAAGCGTTGACATAACCATTTCGATGACGAGCAAGTTGCCATAAAGGTTTCTTTTTTCGCGAACGATATGAAATGGAATGCCTAAAATCTCTGATAGCCCCACAGATTGTTATGATTAACAGCAATTCTGCGAAAATGCCCCATTGGTCCGGTGCAATGAGTCTGGCAAGCAGTACTCTGGAGCCAAACCTTATCCCCATTCTACCAAAATGCGCCACATAAGAACTTGCTAACGAGACAACAATATTCTTGTTTAGCCGAGTGTCATTTCCGATTTTCTCATCCAATTTGGACATACCTTTTTGTCAAAAAGTGTTTGCAAGTAATTTCAATTCAGGAAGGGAGTAGCGTTCGGAGTCCTTGGAACGATAGGCATGATAGCCTCACCGGAAAGACTTTCCTGAGCCGATCCCAATCCGTGGTAAGGGAGGGACACCCTATTACGATGAGCTTAATTCAGTGGTGGGCAAACACATAAGAATTCCCATTGGTTACATGGCTGGTGGTTGTCAAAAACCACTTAAGTGATTTTGTTTTTTCGAAAAAGCGTATAATATAGCCAGAATTTAATCATAAAAATCCCTGGCATGGTATACCAGTATTTACGAAGTGTTGGGTGCTGGTAAAACAGTCTGATGCAAAAGTACAATGATTTGAAGGGCGAACTAAAAAATAAAAGCCATCTATGCGAAGCGAAAAATTCTGTTTGGATAGTTAGATCGGGATATTTGTGCAGTAGATCAAAAAAGCCGTTAGCATACGACTCGACATGTTTGAGGACAGATTCCATAGAACTCCTGGAAGGATGATGGGATACAACCGCTCTTGGTTCAAAGCCCATTTTGTATCCCCTATTTCTCAACCTTATACCGAAATCAAAATCCTCACCGGTTACCAACCGCTCATCAAACCCCCCTATCTCTACAAAGGTATCTTTGGTAATGCAGAAACTCAACGTACCTAAAACGTCGCCCTCATACACACCCCGCGGTCTATCCGAAAGCATGAAATAAAAACATGTAATATTGTCACACAGCGTCCAATAGTTAGCTGCATCGAAGGTAACAGAACCTCCTACTGCACCGTATCCCTCTTTGAGCATTTCAACCAGGTAAGTCATCCAGTTCTTCCCTGTTATGCAATCAGCATCAGTAAAACACACTATCTTACCGGTTGAATGGTGCACCCCAAGGTTTCTTGCCTGTGCTGGATTGAGAATATCCTTGGTCTCAATAAATTTAATTTTATTTTTCTGTATCAAATTATATTTATCCTTACCTACAACAATTACTTCATAGTTCATATGAGGCGTAATATTTTCAAATATAGACTTTATTGTCTTATCTATAATAGGAGAATTTAAATTAGGAATAACTATTGATATTTTATCCAAAGATCACCTCAACGGCTTTTGGATTGGATGGGGAGCAGTCATGAAACCATCTTTTAATCCCCTGATTTTTTCAAATACGGCTTTCTGATTGTTTCGATAGAATTCACGAGGCATTGCCCATACAAGGGACATAAGAACAATCGGGAAAAAAAGCATCCACTCTCTTAACAGAGCATGCTTTTTCATAAATAGCACCATCCCTTTTGCATAATAATATCGAATAATCGGGGTGTAATTGTCACCGCCGGTACTGGAAGAAACCTTGTGTAGCAACTTAGCGCGAGACGAAACCCATATTTCAAATCCAGCATCTCTGGCACGTTTGCAATAATCAATATCTTCCATGCTTACAAAATAATCCTCATCAAGAAGCCCAATTTGATGGATCACGTTCTCCTTTATCAGCATACCGCATGACCAGACATAGTCTACTGGTCTGTCCTGAACATAATTCACACTGTCACCCTGACCCTTAATTGAATCGCCGAGCAATACGGTCTTGAAGATGCCATTCCCTCCTATGGACCAGATCTTGTTCGGGTTGTCGAAGTAACAGATTTTTGGCGATACGATACCGATTTGAGAAGAGGACTCGGCCGTCCGGACCAAATGCGTCAACATATCCGGATCACATTCGGTATCATTATTTAAAAGGAACACATAATCTGGCTTTAACTTATTAATAGCGTATCTTATGCCAACGTTATTTCCAGCTGCGAAACCTAAGTTGGCTCCATTTTCAATCAATGTAATTCCTTTTTCGCTTCTCAAAAACTCGACAGAACCGTCCTTTGATCCATTATCCACCACAATGATCTCAACATGATCATACTTCAGATTCGCCAGACTACGGAGACACAGGGTAGTATCTTCCTTACCATTCCAGTTTAAAATGACGACAACGACCTCGGGAGATTTCATTATACTTGAACGCATCATATCGTTTCCGCCACTCGTTTTCCGCTTAGGATGCTGTGATCCATATTGAAATACTCCCACTCTCCAAATCTGCCGCAAGGGAAGATATTGTTTTTTCGCAAAAATTCATGCACTGTCCCCACATTTTTTCTGTGATTGTGATCATAAATGATATATGCGTACTTTATATCTTTCACATCAGATACAACTATTTCATCATCCTTATTCAGAATTTTTGCCCTGATAAGATCGCGTACCACCCTGTCGATGATATTTGTCTTGGATATTTTTTTATACTGAGAATAGGCTACTTCCGTTGAAATAGAACTCATGCCTTCAGGGACCGTGGTTGGAGAAAAATTCATCTGAAAGCTGATCCGATGGAAACTGAACTGTTTTTCATAGAAGTAGATCCAATGCTTTTCCGATATGTTAGGTCTATTTACACCCAAGTTGACGCAGAGTATTGAGTTGTGTTGGAGATTTTTCGCAGCAGAAAGAATATTCGGAGGTATGTCTTTTATCAATCCGACAACCGCGGGCAATGGCAACGAGGAAATCATCTTTTCGTAGTGTTCTTTGGCACCTGTCTTAGAAATTATTGTTTTTCTCTTGCAATCAATCTCAACAATCTCTTCATTCAAATGGAGTCGCTGAATAGGCTTTCCGAGGGCTTCAGGTAAGGAATAAATACCCCCATTTTTCGGATACCAGAAATCATTGTTAAAACCTATTCTTTCTTTAAGCTCGCCGAGCGCACCGGACAAAATTGTCTCAATATCCGGCTGCGGGACCCTTCGCTCAATCCAATCGTAATTCATACCAGAGGGGTGAATCGTCCAGAGCTTTTCTGCGTAAGGAACCATCAAATGCTTTGTAATTCCCTTGCCAAAGATCCGTTCCATCCATTCGTAATAGTCCTTGGGAGCAGGCTTTCCATTTTCCATCTTCGCGTTAAACAGGCCCAAAATACACTCTTTAACGACCTCAACCGGCAGACCATAAAGATGGCCCTGGAATGGGAAGCGCGTATAGCAGCCAAATTGATCATGAAAGACCCAAGCCTCACGCTCGCGTGAAGCCAGATTTTCTTTTAATAGGCCCTTAATAAGAACAGATGCATAGGGGTCGATTGTATAAAGAATATGAGGTCCATAATCAAATGTGAAACCTCCTATTCGTATGGATCTGCAAAGCCCGCCAATTTCTTTGTTTTTTTCATAAATATCACACTCAGCATTCAGATGGTACGCCGCACTTAGTCCAGAAAGTCCTGCACCTAAAACAACCACCTTTTGTTGCATTGACGAATACTCCTTAAAAAACTGATTTTCTTGAAAGTTCGGTAAGTTAAGAACTCAAGTTTCGCACCCAAAAATAGCGCTTAAAGAGACTATAAAGTAGTTGCAGGAAGTATTTTTGATAGTAATGGACTCCATTTTGGTATAATACATTGAAATCACAAAATAAACCAACAAAAGAACTTCGACACAATGCATACCACAAATTTGAGAAAGTTCAAAGGAGAAATTGCAAATTATGTGAATAGCCGTAACAATATTTGGTAACGTTCAAAAGGTTTGGCATGGAATATAAAGATTGAAAAAAAAAATGCGGTCTGTTCCTAAGGTTGAGGTTACCACACCAAGACCAAAGGAACGAGGCCGCGATGAAACAAGACATACCACGCCCTCTGGCAGGACAACCTGAAAAAAGAAGGACAGCCACCCGCACATGGACAAAATCAAGGGACTGATCGGCATTGAACTTCCAGAATACGAATATGAGTTACGCAAAGAACAGGACAAACCCCGAAAGAACAGGTGCAAACACGATATCAATCCAGCAAGGCCAAAATCACGGAGCTGATCCAGACCTTCAAAGACAAAGGCTACCGGCACGGCGCATCATATCTGGAAAACCTCGCTGGCCGGTTGTTCACCAATATCGAAATATGGCTGAAAACTGGCGTCATCGCCCTGAAGACCACTTCCTTATTGGAGAGGGTTTTTCGTCAAATTCGCCGCCGTCTCAAACGAACCGCCTGGGGATGGTCAGACAAAGCCGTCAGCAAGCTATCCAAGATGATCATGCTCAAGCAATATCCCGGAGTAAATGGGAGCAATTCTGGTTGAAAAAGTGCGGCATCGAGGGTCACTTTACCATCTCCATCAGATCGGTTGAATTGACACCATGCCAAACCTTTTGAACGTTACCGAAAGTTTACGCCACCATTCTATTTCCTTTTCAACGGATCTTCCAATTTAAAATGGAAGCTGTTAATCATTTAAGCAGTTAATTTTTATGCCTTTCTGCGCTCTTCGACAAGTTTTTTTCTAGTGAACACATTTGCCTTCCTGCATGGGATCGCATCTGGCAGCGTTACATTAGCTGTTTTGAGGAGTAGATCGCCCCGTTCTCTTGGTCTCGGAACTGTCTGTACGTGAACATCGCCGATAATTACTTCTGTCGCGCAGAGAGAAGAAAGTTCCTCGATCCCTTCTTCAATCGTAACTTCTACGCTTTGCCAAAGTCGACGAAGGTGATACGCAATCAGATAGGCCAGCATAATGGTAAAAACATGTGCTCGTGTCCGGTTGGCTTTTCTCACAAAGATCCCACGAAGATTCAGCAACGTTGTCTTCATCGTTCGAAAAGCCCATTCGACTTCCATAAGGCCTTTGTATCGATCATGAACAGTTTGTTTTGAGGCGGTTTCAACCGAAAGATCCGTCTTAATGACATAGCACCCGTCGAGCTTTTGTTGTTCTTCCAATTCTGTGTCTTCGATCTCAATACTGAGCGTCCGGCCTTGAGCATTGACAGTTGCCCATGTATTCATGTTGAGTTTCTTTGCCTTTTCGTTCACTGCACGTCTGGCAACATCTACTTTGGCCCTGGGATGTTCAGCTAAGTATTCGACCTTTTGCGCACAAACATCTCGTAGTTTTCTAAGCTTGCTCTGCCGGTTTTCTTCGATCTCCATGGCCCTGACCGGATTGCGCCGGTATATATAGCGGATGCCTTCCACTACCGCCTCACACACGGTCTCGTCAAAAAGCTCCATCTGGACCACATGATTCTTCAGCAACGTCTCAATTTGAGCCTTGGTCAGCGCCGTTATGTAATGATATTTCTCTTCAGAAAGATCACAGATCTGGGCACTCTTGATCATGCCCCGGTCACCGACAAACGTTACTGCCTCGATTCCAAAACGTTTTGCAACTTTGTCTACTTGATTCTTAAATGTACGCGTATCCTGCGTATTGCCCCGGAAAACTTCACAGGAAACAGGCTGCCCCTCGTCATCCGTTAACAATCCAATTACAATCTGTTTTTTCCCTTTCTTGCGATCACGGTTATACCCATAATCCCCAAGTTCATTCTGATCGCCTTCCAAATAACTGCTGGTCACATCATACAGATATAGATTGGGCTTTTCGACCTTATAGCGGCCATTAAAAAGACGCTTTTCAATGGCCGCCTGATGATCATGCAGCCAATCCATTGCCGAGTACAAATCATCTTCACAAAACGAATCCAATCCGAGGATATCGCAAGCTGCATGACTCTGCGCCAGGCGAGTTGCAGAAAGACGCGATACAGACCCAATCACAGTGGAAATGACCATCCACAGAGACAGCTTAGCTTGTTCGCTGTGCCCAATGGCTTTGACAATACCCAGTCGCTTGGCCAATTGATACAGAAACCACACTGCCCCTACACTCAATCCCTGTTGTGTCTTCACCCCTTTATCTGGAACTCTTAGAGCAGCCAAATTCCGTTTATTTGCCAAAGCGAGCTTAATTGCCTCTATCTCGTCGTCATCACATTTCGATAGATTCGCAATTGTGTCATGACAGGCTTTGCCCTTCTTTCGATATGAATTCCTCAGGAGCGTCCGGCGATAAGTCTTGCCATTGACAGTGCATGTTTGATCATCAACGTGCATAGTGACTACTATTATATTACATAGAAATACACTGTCAATGGTTTTTTACAACTTTCTATGCATTATTTTTAGTGTCTACACATTTTGAGCTAAAATGATCACTTTTACTACTACTATCAATGGGTTATATTAATATCGGCCTTGGAAGATCCGTTTCAATATTATTGATTTTAAGTAAACATTTCTATCTTCGTTAGTTTTCGGATTACTCCGATCATTGATAAAGGAAACAACAAATGAAATATTACTCCTTTCTTTGACATCAAATGGAACCAAAAAGTCAATAAAGTCTTCCTTAGTATCAAATGTCTTTTCTATCAACACAGCCTTTTCTTTGTTTCCCTCTTTTTGAATTTCAATTTTGAGTTTTGCGTATTGATCAAATGCTTTTGTTCCTCTCCCAGTAACAAGCAGTTCGTAGTTGTCTTTGCCCAGAAGATATGTGGGTGTTGTTATAGATCCATTCCAAGACATGACCAAAGGATCACCCTTATATGGACTGGATAATCTACAGGAGTTGATATCTATTTTCAAGGTTTCTTTTGGTAGATATTTAACCAGTAGAATACTCGGATTTATGGAATAAATATCAACACATGTTTCTCCATTATCACCAATCTTCCTAATGATTGAGGATTTCTCAATTCTATCAATATATCTCTGCATTGACTCAAGCTTACTCTTGCTTTTTACGATACTCTTTGCGGTAATATTACTTGGGAATACAAATAACCAATCCTCATCTGATGAAAACGTGTTTATTTCCAAAAGAGGAACGACACCATAAGGCATTTTCAATCTCTTTAAATCCTGTGAGTGTATCCGTAGTTCTTTGGCAATAACCACTTTGGTAAAACCCTTCAGCATATTAATTTCATCAATTACGTTTGTTCGTGTATCTTTCATCTTATAGTTAATTCTTGCAGTCTTAAGTGATGAATACGCCTGTGGTAATAAAAGGGTCAGGGAAATGAACAGTGAAAGAACAATCGTTACCCATTTACTATTAGGAAATATCCGTTGTTGAACGAGTCGAAAGAAATAGTAAAAAATATATATACCAGATGCGAATAAAAGTGAAATATATGGGTATACTAGAACGAAATTTCTGTGAAAGTTTACTTTCATATTTGTCATATATATTAGATACAATAAGGGAAATATTAACGCAAAAGGCAGAAGAGGTCTGAAGAAAACACCAAGAACACCAATTCCTATTAATAGGGTGTACGCCTGATATTACGTCCCGACTTCGGGGAAATGACGGCCAAGAAAGAACGACCAGAAATGTTCCCAACGATTGCTCAGCACAAGAGATCGAAGCGTAAGGACAGTTTGACCGCCATCAATAGTCCATCGCATGCCTGACTTCTTTAACCGGGCGCCAATAAGATTCTTGCAGGCAGCTTCAACGATGCCGCTTCCGATCGGGAGATTCTTTTGGCGGAGCTCGAAATAATTCATCCGCCTCCTGTTTCGTTGGAGGTACTTGAGTTCAGTTTCAATTTCTGGATTCCCTTTGAGTTTGCTCCGCCTATATCGCACGGCTCGAATCACCTTGGAGGCACCGTTGAAATCTTCTTTTAAAATGGTCCGTTGCTTTTTGTACCAGATCTTTGCGTCCGCTTCATCCCGAAACAGTAGACTGGACAGCTTTGAAAGATGTTCGCAGACATGAAAAAAATCAACCACATGAATAGCATCAGGGAATTTTTTACGAAAGAATATCCATAAATCACGCGCCCCGTCAGCGATACACACAATATGCCTGAATTTGTGTTTTTGGGTTATGGCTTCGATCTCTTTTTCCAGAAGATGCTTCGCTCGGATTTTCCCGTCCTCTGGCATTCGGCCGATATATACGGTGTTTAGCCTATTACCGTCGGCGTCGTACGTGGTCACTGTGGCTGCCGTGGCCTGTTTCCATCCCTTTTTTCTGATAGCAACAGATGTGGAATCCATACTCATAGCCAAGGTTACAGCTTCTTCAGGAACTGTTTGTTGGGATTGAACCATGTCAAGGAATCCACTTGTTTCTAAAAAGTCGCCAACATATTCGAGAACCCTTTTTACGGTTCCTTCTGAGGGTTTCATCAGCGTCCATTTTTCACAATGCTTGACAAACTCCCTGAGGGTCATGGATGCCAAGCTGTAACAGATATATTCAGCAGCAGCGAAGCTTACATAGTCATTTATGAACTTGAGTTTTCCCTCAAGGGGACAGATGCTGCGATTTGCTCTGTTGCTTTGATAGATTCCCCTTTGGAGAGAGATTTCCCCCAACAGGGTTAAGTATTTTCCCAAAGACAGAAATTTACGATAGTGTTTTTGGTCCTCATGGGTAATCGCTTTAGCCTGTTCGTCGTTCTGCGCGAACAACTCGCTGAGCCCGGAGGCACCTGATTTGCCGAGCGTCTCAAAAAACTGTTTTTCAACATGCTGCACCCTTGCACCGTCAAATGGGTACTTTGCAAGGGCTTTGAGTTGCTCGACTACGCCAACTCGAACTGCCGATATTATTGCGGATGGGACGCCTCGTGTTTCCATATATGACAAAACATACTATTTTTGTCATATAATGTCAAGATAAAAAAGTCAGATGCGCTTTTTACAATGGATTTAGGAACGTAATATGGTGCGTACACCCCTATTAATATTATATTCACTAATCCAAGATTCTTATAGAACTGATCCATTTGAAAATTAAAATGCTCCCAGCCTGGTATGCTGGTATATGTATAATGTCCCAAAATTTTGTAATGCCTGATTTCGAAACCAACTCCCTTAAGAAATCCTTTCAAATCCATAAACGCGTATGGCATAATCAAAAAAAAGACCATAATGGGTATTGCCGGAATCAGAAACCACATATATGGTCTGACTGCTTCCTTTGATTGGCTATAGACTACTATAAACGCCAAAAAAGGAATAGACACACAAAGTGCTGCATTATATTTTGTCGCGACAGAAACCCCTACAAATATCAACGATAAAATCAAATGCGACTGATTCTTATACTTTATAAAAAGGACAGAAAAAAAGACGACCATAAGCACGAAAAAGCTAACGGGGGCATCTACACTAGCCAAGGACGACATATTAATATGGTACGGTAATATAGCCAAAAAGAAAGCTGCTATTAGACCAATCCATTTGTTGAAAACGTGTTTTCCAATAAGATAAGTCACCCAGACTGCACCTGTGCCTAATAACGCACTTAAGACACGGTTCCAATGATAAAAACTGGGATGTGAGATTGTCCAATTCCAACCAGTATCCGCATTTATGACGAGGTCTTTCATGTTTGTTAAATGGGGTATCACTGTTTCGGGACGTCCCATTAGGTAAAAATAATGCAGAATATCCACGATAAGGTTCGAATATATCATCATGGAACCGTAATTAAAAAAATGTGGATTATAATCACCAGTTCTCAAGATTTTGAGTGCTGTACTGGCTATTTGAGGCTCGTCCCAATGATATAGATATGGCAAACCTATTTTTGTATGAAAATATCTCAACAGGAATGCGAATAGGATAATAAAAACAGCGATAATTCGACAATAATTGTTTCTAAAATAATATTTCAAATTATCACAAAATTTATATACTGAAATCATATCCATACTCTTTAGCATAGCTCTATTTATTTGTTTAGAATGGTCAGACTTTTAGGGAGAGTTATATTCATTGAAGAAACCTTTGGGCCACCTAACAACGCGGCTCCTCACAGGGCCGCGAGGGGTGCTGCTTGATACTGTAGACCAGTTTCGGAAGTTGTCGGAAGTCTTTTGTAGGCGACATAATGACCAAAGCCTGAATGGACACCGCGACTATTTGTCTGCGACGTCACGCCGAATTAGAATCCCATAGTTCTGCCCGCTGTCAATAAGCTCTGCCATTTCGGAATCTGAAAGAGAGGACACATCGCGGATGTTTTTTTCTCCCATGTCAACCCTTGACGGATTGATCAAATATTTAAGTTGATAATTCTCCGAATACAGTTCCTTACTTAATCCCCACCCCATATCGGATGATGACTTCATCCAGGCGGCAATCAGCGTCGGTTTCCGCGAAATCACATAATGAGGATCAAATTTGGTATGACCCGGCCGTCCCTTCGCCTGACCTTTCATTTTTCCGATGTGCTTGTCATTTAATCCAAGCATGTCAATAGTGAAGAGGCCAGAAAAAAAAGGGATTTTACCACAAGCATCAACGGCAAGAGTCGCACCGGGATGATTTTGCCCAGAAATCTGCCCGTCTCAATCCAAGAATCGTACTTGCCGATGGTGTACTCGAATCTACCGTCTTTCAGAACGAAAAGAAAAGGTGTCATCAATAGCAAGAGTATGGCCGTATAAAGAGCAAACCGATTCAGGCGACTGGTTGCGTATAGGACAGTGTATATGGCCATCGGGATCAATGCAACCACGAATCGCTCATAATAGACGTCTCCGCCAATATATATCAGATAGCTTGACCAAGCTGCAAAGAAGATAATAGCAAAGTTCAACCGATCGATAAACCGTCGAGAGATCCTCTTGTCTAACAAAATTAGGGCGGCGAGAGGTATTGCCAGCCAAACGCCTGTGTTTAAAGAATGGGACTTAAGGAATGCTAACCCCTTATATAAACGGTCAAAAAGATCTCGGCTGATCTTATTATAGAAAGTGTTTGCGATGACGTCATTATAGTAGATGACCCGAAAGGCGGTGTAAGCAAACATCACTAAAGCCAGAATCAGTGTGAGATTGATTGCGGAGCGACGATCGCCCTTAATCAGCAGATACACAAGACAAATGAACGGCAGGATGAATCCATCAACACGGCTGAATAGTGACAGAACACAAAAAGCAGAGAGGTAGAAAAAACCACCCTGCTTCTTTTTAACCACACCTTCAACCGATATCCAAGCGCCAATCGTTATCCACAGAATAAGGTTGGTCTCAAGTCCAGTAGCCCCGTTCACCCACACAAAAGGATTCAGACTTAGCAATACAACCCCAATGCTGGCAAGCCGTTCTCCCAATTCATCTCGGCAATATCTCCAAAATGTCAGCAAAGCGAAAGCCAGAAATACGCAGTTGATTAAGACGCTGGCGGGATATACCCAATCTTTTCCTAAAGCCAAAGTCGGAGATAAAATCACCGTGTATAGGAAATTTGAATAACCTTCGACCCTCTCTCCAGCATTGAATACAAGACCATTGCCTCTATAAAAATTCTCCGCGTATCGATAAGAGATATAGGCGTCGTCACTCCCGATTGCCTGACAGCTTGACGCAGTTCCCAGCTGCCCAAAAGCTGCGTGCGCGATTGTTCCGCCAATTGCCACAAGCAAGGACAAAAATAGAATGAGTTTTTGCCTTGATTTAAGATTGCAATTCATGTTCACAGGTCAACAGTCTCCTCACTTTGTGCCGCGCCGATTTGCGTAGACGGCCTCAACAGTCGTATCGATATCGATATGGATGCACTCATACTGCAATCCACATTCTTGCCAGTGAGGTTCCCGGAGCAGCTGCATGATGCTCAGCAATAGCGTTCGCCTGATTGATGCCCAAGTTGCCCAGATAAAGCCAAAAAGCGGTGGCTCCCGGCATTATGCCTAACTGGAAAAAGCCACAAACCAGGCTATCCAGATAAATATAGAATAAGCGCGGCCCAACCGATTGAACCCAATAAACAGAAGCTCTGTTACCATCCGGTAATGTGACAATTTTGGCGTCCGTTTAAAGCACGTTAGTTTTCTTCGCAGATCTCCTCAAACCATATCATCTCCGAGAATTTGATGAGCGCCAGAAGACCGCTAAAAAAGACCTCAATCGTTCGCCGCAGACCCCTTAGGGCGCCGAATCCGTGATTATACCGGGTTTGGGAGCGTCGCCGGCAAATCCTTTGTTTATGACCATTTTTGTCTTATGGTGCTTTCGTCGTTTAACCATCTGGGTTAACTCCTGTTCAATGGGCTCTCTTCTGTAAACCGCATTATGATAGGAAACCCAGGTGGTTTTCTGGTTTATGCGCTAGTTTCCGTGCACATTTCACGTATTAGTCGCGTAGAATGCAGGACCGCAAAGTCACTGCTGCTCCCTGTTGCTTTCGATGGCTCTCTTGGGGATTTCCTCTTCCTTAAACTCCTTAAGCCAATCCTCACGTACATTCTGAACAACAGTAGTCACAAAGAAGGCAATTGCCGGCAGATAGAGCAGGAACCTTAACATGTTGGAAAATGATTCGGCCTCATTATCCATCAAAGCAATGCGACCGAACACATTAAGAATCAGTACAGGGAGTGCGATCAATATGAACAAGTCGCCCGCCGGTTGAACCTGCCGTGTTTCTGAAAGAATCCACGCTGCAATAAATCCGCTGCCGATTGTGTATGTTGAAATACGGGCCGTGTCCCACGCAACTGAATGCAACGAAAGAGGCGCGCAAACAATAGCAAACACCATGATCGAAAAGGGGCTGAAGGCACGGATCCGGAAAGATGAGTGAATGAAGACAAGGATGGCCAAAAGCGTCGGAGCACATGATGACAATATGACAGGGTTAAGCAGGCGTTCACCAAAGACTCCTCTCTGCCCTCGAAAAAAGCTCATGAAAGATGTCGTATGCCATAAGGCAATACCTTCACTTCTTGTCGAAACGAAACCAAAGGAATCTAATCGCTCGCTGAGTTGCGATCGAAGTACCATCGGGTCTGTTGTCAGATTATGGACCAATGTTACGGCAATAAATGCTGAAACGGTTATGCAAATGGCGACCAAGTGAGCCTTCCAAGATGCTTGTCTGCTATTTTGTGTAACTACTGCGACGGAGGCAAGAAACACAAGAGGAAGGCCAATCAGGAGATAACTCTCATGCGTGAGAATGGCAACAGTTGATAAGAAGGCTGCAAAAAAGGGGCGATTAGAGAGCACTAATCCGACCGAAGCTAAGCCGAGGACGTAAAGAAGAGAGTCGAAGTAGCCCAGCAAATGGGCACTTATCACAACAAAAGGTGATGAGGCAAATACAAGTCCAAGCACCAAGCTACTATTCGCTTCCTCCCTTAGAATCATTCGAGCGATGAGATATAGCATAGTGGCAAACAAACCGGAAAGAGTTATGACAGACAGGATTGCAATGAGAGAGGGGTTCATTTGAACGCCAACGCACTCCGTCACCAAGCTACAGATGGAGCCGATCAATCCGCGCTTCATGAAACCAAACCGGTAATCGATCAACCAGTGAGCCTCTGCAAAATCATTTGGCATTCGGATCGCTCTACAAATAGTTACAGCGAATATGAATGTAACTAATGCTAACGGAATTAGAATTGTCCTACGGTTTTTTATCATCATTGAGTTCCATTGCCCATGCCACAGCGCGCGATGTAATGTACTTGCAAAGGAGCTATGAAGGCTTTTCGCGCTTTGCTCTTTAGACATTTGCCTAGATGAATTGGGAGCAAAATTACTTTTGAATGGTTAATAATAGCCTGTTCAGCGCTCCTTGTGCACGTGACTTAGCGCGTTGTGTATATACACCTACTATCAACAATCGTCTAAAAGCCCCCAGTTAACAAAGGAACTATTAGCACGATACCACGCCGCCCCCACTCCTTCGTGACAACGAAGAACATACCCCCATTCCTTGAGTTTTTGGATGTCGGCTTCATTTTCGCCCCAGAGCTGATGAAAAACGACGTCAGGGTCGAGTTGCTTAATGCTGTACGCATAATCAGATTTATTATGACCTGGATTTAAATCGCCAAGAGGTTGGATTTTAGCTATAACACGGTCACTCTTGCCCAAGAGATCAACCATTGGTCGCCTGGAATAGTAAGCTGTTGCCCCTGCCCATAGAACCGCTATAACGGCATCCTCCTGCGTTACCAACGCCAATGCCTTTCCACGAGCGGTCATCAATTGATCATCGGCGACATGGCTACCGCGATTTTTGAGCCATGCTGCTGCGGGAAACGCACTTGTGGTTGTCAGTACTACAAATGACATGACAGCCATAGTGAAAACCGCGGGTTGAAACTGGCTTGATCTAATTCGGCTGATGCTTGTCCATAAAGTGACAGATAGTAGGATCAAAATAATTCCGAGTACCAGCGATGGATACAGACCTGCATCGGAAAAGACGAGGATGATATATATCAATCCTAAAAGTGGTGCCAATAACACCAGATAAAGCGGGGAACGAAAAGCTCCCTGATAGCCT
Source organism: Deltaproteobacteria bacterium (assembly GCA_034522175.1). Taxonomy (GTDB): domain Bacteria; phylum Desulfobacterota; class DSM-4660; order Desulfatiglandales; family Desulfatiglandaceae; genus JAIPDZ01. The sequence continues at coordinate 103,934 of JAXHLQ010000001.1, forward strand.
TTCATCAAAATAGAACCCAAAACAATGAATACGATCATTACCCCGAATGGCAAGCCGATGGAAACATACCGATTCGCCATCCTGTTCCATTCCCAGGCATCGCCGCCCACCCAAATGCTATAAGTTACGACGATCAGTAAAACGCTACCGAGAGCCGTTACCATGCGTATGGTAGCCAAATTGGCATAGCGGAAGGCCAAATATGTAAATAGGGCGACAAGAGATAGGAAAGGCAAAAGCTTAATCGAAACAACCAAACCTCTCTCAATGCGATCAAGCGGACTATATCCTGCCATTTTTAGATAATACGTATTTGGAAGCCAGTCATCCCAATATAAATACTGAAAAACAAGAACGATGGTGACGGACGACAGAATCGGAAGAAGTAGTACTTTGACTAACCGTAATCGCGAGAGTCTATTCCGAGTAAAGATAACACCCCAAATAAACAATGCCACGGCGATGGCTGCGAAATCCATTCGCGTTAAAATCCCCAATACGGCGGCGGTAGCAGCGAGAACTAATGGTCGATAAGGTATCGTATCCGATCCGCAACCATTTACGGCATCCGTAAGCCCCAATACCATAACAAGACTAAAAAACGCTAGTACACCGACCTCCATTCCGCGAAGGCTCCAATATGCCAATGGGTAGAGGAATGGTATTGTAGCCGCGGTAGCGCTGGCCGATATGATTTCATAACGAGAGCCTGGCAGAGCGCGGCGAACCAAAATGGCGCCCAATATGGACGAGGCTAAAATCAGAACAGTGCCGGTAAGGCTAACACTTAGCGCCGCGGCAGAACCTTCGAGCCCAAGCTTGTGCAGTAATGACATGTATGCCGTCCACAACGGATTGGTGAACCCCTGAATACGATCCGCCCCTGGGAACCAAACCCATTCGCCAGTCTCTGCCAGAGTCCTGGCATAAGTCATCGATATCATGGCGTCATCGAAAAGGCTGAAGTGACGCGATCCGTGAGAATCCCATCCAGAGCGCCATAGAAACACCAAGAGGAAAATTGAGCCGGGAAATATGGACAACGTAAGAATCAGTTTGTCGCGAAAATCCCATTTAGGTTTTATATTTGTCTTGGCCCCAAATTTATCTTCCACGTAACTGTCCTTCTCTTAAAACAATTTATGTTTTTCCTTATATTTAACAAGAGTTAACCATTTTCATCATCGTCATCCTACAATTCAACCGTCTCGTGACCGAAGACCTGTACTAAAAACATCATCTTCTAACCGATTTCATTCATAAGAACATGGCCCAGATTCTCATCTGAATCACTTCACTTTATCCTGAAGGAATTCCGCAATTGCTTGAGCTGCTAAGGCATGGCCTTCTTTCGTCCAATGCATATCTTTGTGGAAATATAACCGCTCGCCCACAACATCATTCCGGAAAACAGGGAATAAATTCAATGTGTCAATACCCCTTTTCTTAAGTTCAACACTCATCATATCAGCTATTTCCGCTGGGGCAGTATAATTGACCGGAATATTAAAACTCCTGCGCCCGATATCCCATTCAACATCATTGACCTGATGTCCCCAGGGATAAACAACCACTGCAAAGCCAATATGGTTTTTCTGACAAAACTGATTCATGTCTTGAATATCTTTATAAACTTGCTGCCATTGTGTCATCCATTTGCTTTGGTCTGCAGAAATGCTAAACTCCAACAATTTCTTGTTTGACGAGTTAAGCATTGCTTTGTCATCATCATCGTCCTTGAAGATCTTGTTTTTGAAAGTATTGTAGAGAATACCCAAAAAATAAAAACGAGTTCTCATAAAAATGTCAAACTTCTTCTTAAATGTTTGCTGCGCAGGGGGAATACGGATTAGATTACCGTCTTTATCAAATTCCGCAATCTTGAGATACTCCGGAGTCTGCATAAGGTCACTCATATCGTAAAAAACAACAACGAAGTCCGGTTCAAACGTAATCCCTTTTGTCATCAAATAGATCTTTTCTAAGATTGGCGCATAGCTGTCGACGCCGGCGTTCAGGACCTCATAATAAGCATGGTTCTCATGATTCTGATTTAATTTCTGCTCGACAAGATAGCAGAACGTTTCCTCGTCATTCACCCCCTCACCTTCGGTGAACGAATCACCCAGAGCGAGAATTCGATAATTGCCAGCGGGCTTCCGAAAAGAAATGTCCTCTTTTCTCCGTAATCCTTGAGAATTAATATGCATAACATAAGGATGATCTAAAAAACGCCTATCCGTTATTGCTAGACCATGTTTACCGGGACGCAACTGGTGATGATAAACGGGGTGATCGATTAGCTTTTTATGGGCATTATAATTGCGAAATCCCAAAAAGAAATCTATGAGAGGAATTGACAAACAATACAAACAGATCAAAAAAATGCTGAACCCACGGCCAAGCTTTTCATAAAAGATGAATATCCCTGTAACCAGCGCTACCAATCCTAAATAAAGAACAACAACAAAAGTATATGTATAGGACCATCGCCAGAATACATGATCATGCTCTGATGTATATAGCAATACAAATGGCAATAAAACATATAATCCGCATAAGAAGATAAGAAGGTACCTTTTTTGTTTCATCGTTTACTCCTGCCTAGCAGTCTGTCGGTCTTAACGTCCTAATTTTAGGTTCACTCTCTGGGAGCGTTTTTCTGTATGGCCGATCCCGGCTGTTGGATCATGACACCCAAGAGCTCGTTGGCTCGGTTAATGAGTCATTCTGCTTGATTGGGGTCGTAATCTTACCCCACAATATTACTTGGTGCCCATTCATAAATCGGGTTTTTCAGGCTGTTGGCGAAATAAGTGGCCCCTAATCGCCGCCGAAAAGATCGGTTTCAGGGCATTTTCGATGAGTCGAGTGACACAAATAGCTACATTTGGCCTAATTTAGACGTACTCTTCCCTTTGATCTATGCCCTGAATTCTAGATTCGCAGCTGTTTGGCTATTGCTGGTTTCAGCCCCCTCGCCAGCGTGAAAAGGTTAGCGGCGACAATACAAGGCAATGCATAGCTCTTGAATAACTCAAAGGACTTCCACGTAACACACCTTGAAAAACCAAAGGAGCGTTTCAGCCAGAAAATGCCGGACTCAATCCCTGCACGAAAACGACGAAGCCGTTTGTAAACCCGGGGACTTTGGCACATGAGCTGTGATACGTATGGGAATCGACCAGATGAAAGGCGAGCTCCTCATAGCTGAACCCTTCGGTTTGCTTAATGATAGCAAGATCGCAACACTTGTTCGGCGTCATTCCTTGAGCCCCACAATGTCGATTGGCGACGCCGTTAGTAAGGTCTTGGAAAACCATTTCTGTGATGGTAGAATAGCGTCAAGAATCTCGCTTATCTGGTCCAGTCTTCTGGCCCAGGGGTGCTCAAGGCCGGAAGGTATCAAGGGCATCTGAACTTGATTCTTTTTGCGCATTTTGAAGTGGCTCCTTTAACCGTTTGTGTTGTCATTTTAGTTGGTTGCACTTCTTTTATAACAACCCCACGGTCGATTTGTCTACCTTAAAATGTGTTTATCGGAATTCCAAAATGTTAATTTTTTGTGGATGGATGCTATAACTATCAGAATTCGCTTTGACCTGGCAAATCATCTTTCCGCCCACAACTTCTTATGAGGAGACATTTAACTGATGAAGACTGGCTTTTTTATAAAAAGGAGTAAGGTTGTTATCTTTTTTTCAATATTTTTTGTATTTCTTTCATGGGCAGTTTTTTTCCAATATAATTGGGCAAAGTCTTTAAATACTCACGTTAAAAGGAGTCATTTAACAAACACCCGTTTATCTGTAGACCCAAACAACCATTATTGGCTGATCGATGGAGATAACCACGTTTATTTACAGGGCATTTCTCATAGAGGTGTGCTTTTTTGGCACAACATTAATGGCCACCCAAATAAAAACGAAAACGCTGCTCTTCAAATGCTTGAAGATTTGGCCGAGAACGGTGGAAACTATGTTCGAACAAATGTCTGCCCATTGCAAACGGAGACTGAAAATGACGGTCCTTACAACCATATGTGGGAAAGAACGGGTCCCGGCTTGGCCGCTGATGGAAAACCCAAGTTCAATTTAGAAAAGATAAAAGAATCATATTTTGATAATGTTCTTATTCCTTTCCTTCATGAGGCCAACAAACGAAATATTTATATAGAACTTACCCTTTTTGATGCCAATCTCTGGGCTGATACCGCTTGGCCCGTATCTATCTGGAATCCCAAGAATAATGTAAATCTTGAGCAGGTGAAACCTGGCATTTTGGGCCCCGATAATCTAACTGTAGATAACCGTAAAGTGTTTATGATTCAAACTAATTTTATCGATAAATTGATAGAAAAGACGAAAATTTTTGGTAACATTATTTACGAGCCTTTTAATGAATGCCCTTTTCACAGTGATAGCTCTTTGCCCAGAAAGGTTTCTGAATTGTGGGTGAAAAAGATTGTCGAATACATAAAATCGAAAGGTGATTTCCTAATTTCTGTGGATAGAAATGCGATCAACAACAGCATGCATGAATTCACTCCTTACAAGGCAGAAGATAAAAACACCGAGAATAGTTTCGTGGTTGTTCATTCTGGCCCTTGGACCATCACTCCCGATCAAGTCGACCGAGATTATCGGAATATATTGAATATGGGTAGAAACAAGGCGGTTCTTTTAAATGAGGATTTTACTTGGAATGAAAAAAATGCGCTTCAAAATGAACCTGAGATAGTAAAAGCTGTTCGTATGAAAAAATGGCTATCTTTTATGGCAGGCGGCCATCATAACTTTTATGTCTTCAGAGGATGGATTGATGGACATAAACCTAGTCACCTGTTTTCAGCGTTGAAGTATTTAACGAAGTTCATCGGCCAAAACAATATTCATTTTTGGGAAATGATTCCAATGGAAAATAATTCAGACTTCATAATATCACATCCGGGAAAGTATGCTTATGTTCTATATAAATATAACTCTATATATTTAATTTATCTAACTGGCTCAAAGAAGCAAGATAACATGCAGGTTACCTTACCAAGTCACGGTTTTAAAGCTGTCTCTTATAGTCCTAAGACAGGCACATATATAGATTTGAGAGTTTCTAACAATTTGATAAGTAATATTCCTCATTTTGATGAAGATTTAGTCATATTGCTTAATAAGGTGATAACGCAATAGGCAAGGTGATAAGCACTTCTTATGTTTGTGGCTGGCGTAAAGGTAATTTCGTCTTACTGGTCAAGAGAAACCCGACCGCAGGATCCTGTGGTCCCCAGAAAGGCCTCGGCATAATGTGTCAGCCCTGCTTTTCCGGATGCCGCCATCCCAGGGGGCCCACCACCGGTTAAGGATGGTGATTTTTACTTTCTGAACAGCCGTCGCGTAGGGCGGCCATGGCCGCGCCGCTTATCAGCAGCAGTCCTGCCAAGCGATTATAGCAGAAAGGGAAAAGCTCGAATACCGGGACGGCAAAGACCAAAATCACTCCGAGGATCAGCCACCAATGTCTCGGTTGCGCTTCAAGCGGAAATATCATTATCACGGTCGGAATAATCAAGACCAGATGATGCTCCCATACCGTGGGTGAAATAAGAAGCATGATTGGCAACGCCGCTAAACCAGCCATTAGGCAGGCTTGGCCGGCGATTTCGCGAGAACCTAAGTTGTCCGTGAGGAGCCGGCGTGTATACCAGCCCATAAAAAACAGAACGGTAAGATAATAAAGAATCCCCGATGTTTGATTCGGAATAGGCAGGCCGAAATTCCGTCTTAGCAAGCCGAACGAATTGTAAAAAATACTGTGCCAACTATTGTCCCGCAGGACCCAACCTTTGGGAAATTCGGGCATAAAGTAAAGATATTCCTTGAAAAAATTCTGCGGGGTCATTAACCCAGTCTGGGGGATAAGCAGTAGAACTAAGAAAAGTGCAAAGGCACCGGCCGTTTTCCACTGACGATATTTAATAAGCGGAAGAAACAGCAGTATCGGATAGAGTTTTAAATAAACGCCCCCGGCAAGTAAAAGACCGGCCAGGCCAGGCCGTTTGGGGAAAATGAGAAGGCTGCCTAAAATGAGGTTCATTACTGTCAAATTGACTTGTTGAAACCGCAGGTTCCGAAAAAGGGGCACGTTGACCAACAAGAGAATCCCGACGATAAGCGCGGCCTGTTCCCGGGACCAACCCAGCCGAAGTGCCAGTTTAAAACAGAGTATGAACGCCAGGGACGTCATCCCGAACATAAAAACCTGGTACAAGTAAAAAAGAGCATTCCACTGATCGGAGCGGTCCATTGAACCGGCGACTGCGTGAATAACCTTGAAAACAGCAGCCAGGATCTGAGCGAATAACGGCGGGTAAATATAGCCGTAAGCTTCATAAAGCGGTGTGCCGTTTACCACGGCGGCCGCTGCTCTTTCAAAACAAAGGTAATCCGGCGATTTAACGGAATATTCCACCGTATAATTCAAATAAACCAGGGACACGGCTGAAAAGGCGATCAGCGGGCACGCGCTTTTCCAGGAAAATGCTTTCCCCGGTTTAAAAAAAATACAGCCGATATAAAGGATCGCGGCAGGGCCGGTAAGGCCTAACAGCTCAAAAACGCAGTAGTTATCTCCGTAAGTATTGCCAAGGCCGTCAGGGGCAAGCAGCCAGATAATCGGGGGCAGCACAGCCGCGACGCTGACCACGATGAATGAAATGAGCGCCTTTTTCATCTCCCGGTTTGCGCTGGAAAATAAATATAAATAAGATAATTCATTCGGTTCATTATTTTTTTATTATTTCTTTTAAACGCCACCCGAACTGAGTGCGCCGCTTTCCCACTTTCCACCGGCTCTTTACAATTAAATGAGGTGGCAAGGATCATTTTGGGGGCCGGAGTATAGGCGATTTTGCCTTACTCGTCAAGGATAACTCGACCCCAGCATCTTGTGGTCGCAGCGAGAAGGGCTCAATATATGAGGTTTTTTGACCTGGATGTGTTTGTGTAAGGTATTTTTGGTTGCGGTTATCCCCTTTAAAGGATATTCTGAAATGAGAGAAGCTAGAAGCCAAGTTGAAGAGATGAGAAGTTGAGTGATTGAAAAACCACTCGGGAATTTGCCTTCCTCATTCGTTCATGACAAAGGGAAAGGAGGTCTTATTAACTAAATGATAAACAAGTTATCCATAATTATTCCAGCTTATAATGAGGAAAAGACTCTTTTATCTATTCTTGATAAGATTAACCAAGTCATATTAATTAATAATATTAGTAAAGAAATCATTATTGTAAACGATTGTTCATTAGATGATACTGAAGCGGTCATACAAAATTATATTGCAAAAAATCCATCCTTAAATATTCAGTATTTTAAGCATGATATTAATAAGGGTAAAGGAGCAGCGTTACGAACCGGGATAAGCAAGGCTACAGGTGAATATCTGATTATACAGGACGCAGACTTGGAGTACGACCCAGAAGAATATAACGACCTCCTAAAACCAATAGTCGCTGGTTTTGCAGATGTTGTTTATGGATCACGGTTTCGGGGAAGTAATCCTCACAGAATTTTATTCTTTTGGCATACCATAGGGAATGTATTTCTTACCACCATGTCCAATATGGTTACAAATTTGAATTTGACAGACATGGAAACTTGTTATAAATTATTTAATACTAAAATAATTCAATCTATCAATTTGAATGAAGATCGTTTTGGTTTTGAACCTGAAATAACTGCTAAAATATCTCGAATACCCAATATTAGGATTTATGAAGTGGGCATCTCCTATTATGGAAGAACTTATGAAGAAGGCAAAAAAATTGGATGGAAAGATGGTTTCCGTACCTTGTATTCAATAATAAAATACGGTCTTTTTAAATTTGGCTAAGTGGGTATGCACTCTACTCAACCGACTACAAGATGTAGCTATCGCACTTCACAGGCTATAATGGCACTCTCTTCAGGTTTGCTGGAGGAGGCGATAACCAAGTCCTTTCAAGTTTTCTGAGCCAGTAAATTTATCCCAGTAAATTAACTGGTTAGGTTGATGGGTTGGCAAGAAGAGCCACCATCTACAAACGGCCACAGTAAGACATGGGCAACCGCTTCAAAAAACAGCATTCGCCATTTGCACAACGTATAGTGCCTGGTTGAGTAAACTGCATACCCACTTTTGGCTAAAAATTGGCAAAATCGCATCTCCAAAATTCTCAAAACATTCTTTCCTTATTTTTTTACCTAACGATTCTTACCGGCGTCCTCCTGGCTATCTTTCAATTCATATTTAATCGAAGCTTATGGTTAGATGAAGCTTCTCTTGCACTGAATGTAATCAGCAGAGATTTCATCGGACTCACCAAGCCATTGGACTACATTCAGATTGCACCAATAGGATTCTTGTTTGTGGAGAAAGCATTCGTTCTCATATTAGGCAAGAACGAGTTTTCATTACGGATTTTTCCACTAATCAGTTTCCTGATCTCGATACCTTATTTCTATTTCCTTTCAAAAAAGCTCCTTAATAATCAGATGATGGCTCTTATGGCAACATCGATATATAGCATAACTTTATCGCTTATAAACTATTCTTCAGAAGTTAAACAATATTCAATAGATGTTTTATTAACAATATTAATTTTCTATTATTGCCTTACCCTTCAGTTGGACAAAAATAGATCCTTGGTCATTCTTTCAATCATTGGGAGTGTTGCAGTATGGTTTTCAAATACATCAATAATCATATTATTTATTGCCGGCATTTATCTAATATATTCTGAAGGATTGCAAAATAGGAATTTTAGAATAGCATTCATTCTTGTATTTTGGATAATATCATTCTTTATCTACTATTTTTTATTTATTCTCGATCATCCAACAAAAGAAATTATGATCGCTTACTGGCGTGATGAAGGCGGGTTTTTACCATTAAACATTCTTTCAAAGGAATTTTATAATTTTTTATTTGAAATCCCTAAAAGCATTTATTCCTATTTATTAGGTTATGGTCCTTTTTGGCTCATACCCTTTGTAATATCATTAACTGCCATAGTCATTTTGTTTAAGCAAAGACAATTTCCTCTACTTTATTTTTGTTTAGCTCCTATAGTGGTCCATGTGCTCTTGTCAGCTTTGGAGCTATATCCCTTCAAAGACAGATTGATACTCTATATTACACCACTAATAATCATCATATTTTCAATTGGTCTATATTCCATATTTGAATTCATTAATAGAAGAATAATAAAATTGTCGTATTTATTGTTAATAATTCCAGTATTTTCAATTTTCTACCCAATTTATTTAAAATACCCTATAAAAAAAGAGGAGATTAAACTTAGCTTAAATTACATAAATCATAATATAAATAATATGGATATAATTTATGTTCATTATGGCGCATTTAGAGCATTTAAGTTCTATGAGGATATAAATTTTATAACACTTAACAATTCCATAATATATGATAACGGTGACCGCAAAGAAGACTCAAAATATGATCCTAAGATTTTGAATTTAAACGGAAAGGTCTGGTTAATATTTACTCATCCGTACCGTAGTGAAGAAGAATATATATTGGAAACTCTATTGAATAATGGTTCTGAAATACTTGAAGAAAAGAAATATAAAGGTAGTAGTGTTTATTATATTGATACGAAAAATAGGCGAGGTCAATAAAACATAATTGACAAATCGAAGTTTCATCAAAATTTATATCTAAGAAATTGTGCTAAGCTTATATCAAATGGTCTTTGGCAACCAAGCCAGCAATCATTGCAATTGCGGTATTTATGATGTAATGTTTTGGTTTTTTCTGATCTCCATATCTCGCCCAAAGTCCTTGATTTCACATTGCCCAAGATCTCTTCCTTTTCCTGACACATATACACATCACAATTTTCATTAACTGTACAAGACACGCTAATATTCCAACAAGGCACCTTCACTAAGCCTGCTTGCCAGCGCCGATACAAACACAAAGGTTCAAAATCCTTTACAGCATACCCTTCCAGCATATCCAACGAGGGTTCAATTCCTGCTTGCAGAAATGGCGTCCTCGTGTATACGCCAACGCCATTAAAAACCACCCCCTCATCCCTACAAATCTTTATGACATGTTTTAGATCTTCTGGTGTATTCCATGGGTTAATTGTGTAAGCCACTCTAACAGACGTTATTTCGCTTAAGCCTTTAATCGCCTTAATCACATTATCATAAGCATCAACACCGCGTACCCTCTTATAACCCTCCCTATCCCCATCAAGTGATAAATAGACAGATTTTATCCTGTATTTTTTCACCGCCTCGATGAGTTTTTTCCATAAAATACCATTGGACAACAACATGTATTTCCGATTATATTTATTAAATAATGAAAACATTTGATCGTGTTGAGGATGAAGAAAAACCTCTCCACCGGTCAGGTAAAAGAAGCAGTCTTTCCTTATAGACCGATCACCCAAAATTTTCTCAATCACGTCAATGGGCATATCTACTTTTGGCTCTTGTTTCCAAATATCACAAATCTCGCATCGAGAATTACATTTGTTGGTGACGTACAACGTGACACTTTGGAGACGATGCGTCCAAACGTCGACAAGATCCTTACATCTATATACCGATTCTGGAATTTCCATTATGGGCTATTCCTATGTCACTTCTTTCCCATTAGTAATGCGCTGAAATATATAAATATCTCATCTTTGGTGTCAAGGGGCCCCTCATCCCGCCCCCAAACATCACTTCAGTCGTCTTTTCTCTAACTTGTGCTGTATTCGCACAATGAAATGAATTGCCTCCACGCTGAATCCGGAAAAGAAAGCCGCTATCCTATTCCGTTTGGAAGCCCTCGGATCTTTCATGACATATTCTCGCACCTTGCCAATGTCCTGCTTCAAAACTTTGGTAAATTCATGTTCTGAATTACCAAGAGGAAGTTCAGCATAAATATGATAACAGGTTGACAAATGTCTGCTGTATGCTGCACTGATACATTCTGGGTAATTTTCTTTTACAAAATCAATTAGTTCCCTGCTATGTCTGAAATAGTCCCTATTCCTCTTTTCAAACAAGCGGTCAATTGAGCTTCCTTTTCTATGATAATAATCGTACTTTTTTACAGAAGAATATGTAACCTTATCTGCGAGAGGCAGGACTTTCACAATCGTCGGAAAATCCTCTGATAACGTGCCTTCCGGGAATCTGAGCCTTTCCCATATTCTGGCATTATATAGTTTCGCCCAGGGAGAACTTACAAAATACCTCTGATACAATAAGGATTCCATAGCATCCCTGCCGCTTTCCGTCACCAAGACTTCTTCCTGCGCTTTCCGCAAAACCTCATCTCCGGGATAGATATTCTCATAATTGCAGACTGAAATCTCTGCATCTTCCCTAATGATAAGTCCATAGAGATATTCCAGAAAATCAGGAGCGATCGTATCATCAGCATCGATGAAGGTCAGATATCGTCCCTTTGCTTTGTCAATCCCTCTATTCCTGCTTGCTGCAGTTCCCGCCTTTTGACAATGGAAAACCCTGATCCTATCTTCCTCTTCCATCCAGTTATCACAAATGATTCCGGAACTGTCAGTCGATCCGTCATTGATCAGAAGCAGTTCCCAATCTTCGATCGTCTGACGTCTGATGCTTAAGATACAATGGTCAATAGAATTCTCTGCATTAAAGACCGGTACGATGATACTGATCAACGGTCTTTTCGCTTTATACCCTCTCCTAGTCATTGGAAATCCATCTTTTGGATCGTAGTCTTATAATCTTTCGTGTGTCTGTCTACTGTTTCTCTAACTTTTCGGACTCGTGAGTCGGTAAAATGACGCCCTTGGAACTCAAAAATAGGTCGGTTTCCCCACAAAAGAAAAACCCAGGTGATAATTCTATATAGTGAATAAATAAAATAGATTGATAGAAAAGTAAGTGCTATATAAGACGGACTTATATACCGTAAACAATGAAACTTTAGATTCCAAATATCCATATTTTCGCCTGCCAAATAAAAAGTAAATAACCATAGCGAAATAATAAAAAACAAAATTAGATGCCCAGAACGTCTATATAGACGAAGGAGAAACAACAGAAACCCGACAGGTGCCAACCACAACCAAGGTGCAGCTTGTAAAAGTGCTAATCGATCTATATTTGGGAATTTTCGGTATGAAGAATTAAAGATCACATCAATGATATTATTCTTGAATTGTTCAAAAGATAAATAAGAAGATAGCTTATCCAGATAATTTAAACCCTTATCGGCAGCCCTAACATTATCAAACATTGTATCCATATAGATCTTCTGTATCACAAAATGCGGTGACGCTGCGGCTAAGAACAAAATAAACAAAAAACATTTTTGAGTGGTCGATAGTTTGTAAATAGCGAGAACCCAAAGAGGAAAAACAAAAACCGCTGATTCTAATCGAGTTGTTACCGTATAACCAGACACCATTGACACAAAAACCGCTTCCCCAAAAGAAAGGCTTTTCGGGGACTTGCTGAAGACCCAGAAGAATACTGAAAAACAAAAAAATGGTATTTGATTATTCCACGGAATTAAAAAAATATCCTGTGCATAATACAAACAACGCGCAGGTCCGTATCGGAAAAACAATAACATTATAAATAATACAGAAAATTTATAATTAAAATAATATCTTGCGCCATAATAATTAAAAATAACACTCCCAATCAACAGTGTAAGACTTATAATCATGAAAGGATCGTCTGGAAATATCTTATATACAATTGCTCCCAAAATAGAATAGCCCATTTGGAAGTGAAAATCATTTAATGATAATGGGATATTATTAGCTAATTTATTTGAAACTTTATAATAATATGTTTGATCAAAAAATCCGAATCCTGCTATAGGCTTTGAATTATCAAAATACCAACCATATATAAATGAACCTACTATTAATGAGATAATAATTAATAAAATATAAAAATCTTTGTTTTTTAATGATTGCCAAATATTATACATCTATTCATCCTTTTCATCAAATAGCTGATAGATAAGCGGCGCTCGCAGCCCACTTCGATCACTTTATCTCATCTGATTTAAGTCCTCGCTTTAGTCCAGTAATTGTCCTTCTATTCTTTCCAAGCTTTTTTCACACGAATTTTGGAACAATTCACCTAAGGCGTATCATCTCAATAGATCAGGGTACGGTTTTGCGCAGATCAGGACAAGTATGCCAGAAAGCCATTCCTGGAGGTGCACCTTCAGGCGCACGACCCACGGTCCTTGTTCAGCTAAAGCCCAACCTGCCCCGGATTTTTGATATCATACGGCAGGGCCTTAGCGTAACAAGAGAAAAAGTCACAACCACTATTCTGATGCGAAATATCGATGGAAAAATAAGGCCTTTAAATACAAATTTTGTTTGAATATCGTGAGAGTTATCGCCAATACCTCTGCCTATCTAGGTTCATAGGGAACCAGAATAATATTGTGTCTCTATCTATTATATGCTAAAAATGATGCACAATGTTGGAGATGCCTCGCATGGAAATACCACTTTGTGTGGACCTGGATGGGACATTAATAAAAGGCGATTCCCTGGCCGAAGGGATGGTCTACTTGGTCAAAAGGTCCCCCTTTTTTGTCTTTCGGTTTATCTTCTGGCTATTCAAGGGGAAAGCCTTTTTGAAAGCACGGGTGTCTGGATCCCTGGTAGGGGCAAACCGTGTCTTTTTTTATAATAAGGATGTGCTGGAATGGCTACACCTCCAGAAGCTTCATGGCCAACAGCTCTTCCTGGTAACCGGCGCGGATCAGACAATTGCCTCGGCCGTGGCTCAGGAAACCGGCCTTTTTGATGAAGTCATGGCCAGCAATGGAATCCGCAACCTCACCGGCAAAACCAAGGCCGAGTCTCTCGTAGAGCGATTCGGCCGAAAAAATTATGATTACCTGGGCGATTCCTCCAAGGATATAGCGCCTTGTCTCTCCGCCCGCAACACCTACCTGGTAACCCCTTCCCCAGCTTTGCTAAAACAATTTCGTCGCCGCGGCATTGACGCCCAAACCCCGTGGGGTAATTCGCCCGGAAGCCTTACCTCGCTTCTGAAAGCCAGCCGGCCCCACCAGTGGTCCAAAAACCTGCTGATTTTCGTCGCTCCCCTACTCGCCCATCGCTTCGAACCCACCCTCTGGTTGCAGACCCTATTGGCCTTTCTGGCGTTCTGTCTTTGTTCGTCGGGAGTTTATCTGCTCAACGACATCATTGATCTGGACGCAGATCGAAAACACACGAATAAGAGCCGTCGTCCCCTGGCCGCTGGCCAGCTCTCACTGTCTCTCGCCCTCATCATATCCACGTTGTTTATGACCGCAGGGCTTGCGATAACTTTGGCCGTGCATCCCGTCCTTTTGATTGTCATGGCTCTCTATCTGACGTTGACCATGGCCTATTCCTTCAGGCTGAAGAGATCTCCCATCATTGACATCCTTGTTCTGGCCGGACTTTACACAATCCGTATCGTAACTGGCGGCATCGCAGCAGGCGTGGAGATCAGTCACTGGCTGCTCATTTTTTCCATCTTTTTTTTCTTGAGCCTGGCCTTCCTGAAACGCCACGTCGAGGTATCCAATATGGCCGAAAATCATAAGGTGCCCGGACGAGGCTACTATGGCGAAGACAAGCTGTTTCTGCTCGTTGGAGGATTGAACAGCGGGTTTTTGGCCGTATTGGTTTTCCTCTTTTACCTGACTGACAGAAAGGCCCTCACCCTTTATCACCAGCCCAGCCTTCTGATCCTTATCTGTCCCGTTTTGATTTACTGGACCGGCCGCCTTTGGCTTCTTGCCCACCGGGGGCAGATGCACGATGACCCCATCTTTTTTGCTCTAAGGGACTGGCACAGCTACCTGGTCGGTTTGGCCATAGGCGCGATCATGTTTGCGGCCTCATGAGACGCTGTCTTCACCTGGGCAGACGAAAACGAACCGTTTATCCAACCGGTATTTTACAGCATACCCCACGATCAGTCCCAAAAGACCACCCATATAACGAGCATAGGGAGACCGAAAAGCCATTTCAAATGCGATTTCGGTTCCCCAGAAAATCAAGGTGGTAGCTATCCCCATGAGAGAATAGAGGAAAAAGCGAACCCCTTCCTCCCGGATATGCGCCACCTGGTAATAAAAAATGAAATGCTTATCCAAGAGGTATTTCACCACAAGCCCTCCCAAGGTGCCTGTGATCAAACACGCATAGAGCTGCCATTTCCCCTCGATTATCCTGGCCGTCAGGTATTGCATTCCCAGGTTGGTGAAAATAGAAAAAGCTGCAAAGAGCGTGTATTTGAACGCCAGATAGGCCTTGTCCTGTCTCAAGCCACCTAAGGCCCGACGGGATTTCATGGCTCAATTCCCCTATACTGCAAAAAGAGACGCCCCCATGGGCTCTCTAACGTTTTGCGCATCCGAGCCTTGCCCACTGTCGGCCACCACACGTAATCATGGAAAAGAAACGAGCCAAGGATAAAGAGATATACCAGGGGTGTGCGAAAAAAGATCTTTTGAAAACGGCGCAACGAACTGAACCAGAGCAGGTCGCCCACATTGCTGGCCATATTGTCACCCACCGTAAACCCCCAGTTTTCCCTCGATATATCATCTCCCACCACCTCGATATCCCTTGGATCTCCCGTTCCCAGTCCATCCTCGTGGGCCAGACGAATATATTTTAGAGACATGGGATCGAAGCCCATAAGCTTTGCCGCCACAGCGTCGATGGCCACACTGTCTCCGCCTGCCAGAATCACGTCCTTTTGAACGGGAAACATGGTCCTAGGTCCGGGGCCATTGCCGGCTAGTGTGCCATCCATGACTGTAAAGATGCCACTGTGGATCTCCCTCTGAATCGCCAATAGATCCACCAGTGTCTCATGGATATGGGAATGGGTATAATGCCGCTTGGTGTTGAGCAACCCGCCAAAGGCATTTTTCATGGCCCCGGTCGTAGTGGTGTAGATATGACACTTCACTGTAGGCAAGTGAACAACGTTTTTTCCGAAGAAAAAATCCGGCAGCCGAATGCCCTCGGGATATATCTCATCCAGTACCCGCATACGGGCCTTGGGTCGGTACGTTATCCACTTCATGTCCGAAGGATCAAAATTGTACCGTTCAAGAATCCCGTATTGCTGGTACAAGGGGGTCAGGCGATTCAGACGCCCACCCTTAAAAGGGTCCGTAACCACTGTATTGTTGTGGACCGCAACCAGATCCTGGTGACCCTCCTCTCTCAGTCCAAGAATCGTTCCCTCAAGCTGCCATGGCGTCGTGTTAGCCGAAAGGAATGGAAAATGCCACGAAATATTGTCTTTGAGAATAGTGGTGGCATTCAATTCCAAAGCCTGCCGTACCTCTCCCGTCTTCATGACGTGGGAAATATCCTCGATAACTGTTTTCGGGCTCGTCCGCAACACCGCTATCTTTATTTTTGGCATAAAAACAACCCCTCTTTCTTTTTTCTGGCAAGAAGATCAGGATGTCTCAATCGCCGAAACAGACGTGGAAAGACCATGGCGCTCTCTACAGCTAAATCCTTTTAAACCAAGCTAACCCGGTTCAGCCTTCCACAGCCTATGATTAAATTAATCCCATCTCTAAACTTAAAATACATTCCTTATCAATATGATGAGATCGTCTTGGGTCCGAAACATCCGGTCCGGCCCGGCCGAACGCAGAAGATCCTGACGTGTATCGTCTTTTCCATATTCTCTCTCGTTCTGATCCAGCCCATAGGGGGATCCCCAGGCATCGACCTTGAACCTTTCCATACAGTCTTCCTCAGCCTTTGTCGCCTTACAGATCCTCCCTAAGGCAGAATTCCACGCGCCCACACACGGATCTTGGGCGGCCAAGCTTTCTAGACTTTGGCCCTTCTCACATACACAGATAGAGCACCAACTCCCGGTAATTTCTACGAGGCTCTTTCTTGTCTTCTCTTTTGCCTCAACGGCCAGTTCTGCCAGACTATTTAGATTGGACAACGTTGCATCTTTCTTCTTATCTTCCATAAAAACAAAAAAACCCCAAAAACACGCGCCTACACTTCCCAAGGCCACCAGAAATAAAAGCAAAGCATATAACAGCCCCTTCCGATATCTGTCCATTTCGGTTTTCATCTGACTTTTTCGGATCCTTCGATAGACCTTTTTCAATGCCGCCAAAAGCTGACGCCCTGTTCGCTCCCAGGCGATGGACTCCTTCCCCGCGGTCTTTCTATCCTCTATGCTCTCCGTTCTGTCTCGAAAGTCATACATTAACAAAAGGAGAGAAGCGATCTTTTGATCCGGCAGACTGTTTATAAACGGCTCGATCTCTTCAATAGCCTGCGGTGGCCTCAGTTCGTAGATCAGCCCCGCCAGGTGAAAAAGATCCCAAGTATAATGCTTAAGCAAGACCAAGGCATCTTCAGGCCTGCAAATATAGTTTAAGCTGTTGATGGATTCGCCTCTTGACTGGCATTGTTTAATAAAATCTCGGACCGTTTTCTTCCGGTCCTCCACGATTGTTTCTGCAGTTGTCAAATGGGGTTTCTTTAGCATGTCAATCCTAAAGGCCAAAAGTTTTTGTTCAAGGACATTTTTGAAAGTAGGAACTCACTTTTTCCGAGGCATCTTCAGTCGGGAAGATGTTGTCCTTAGGCGTCATATTCTCCAGGAGGCGGCGGTTCACGCTCAAGAGATCAGCCAGAAAGGCGACAACAATGGTTTGGAAGCCAATACCGATCAGGATGCTCGCCAGGATAAGGGATTGGACAAGACCAGATCCCGAACCAGTAAAATAGTACCATAGAAAACGTACGCCGACGATGGTTCCCATTAAAAAAAGGATGATCCCGATTGTAAAGAAGAACCGAAAAGGCTTGTACACCACAAAAATCCGCAGAATGGTCACAATAGACTTGGTGATATAGGATGGAATGCTCCGGATGAGTCTGGACGGACGCAAAAAAGGATTGGTCCGGATGGGGACCCACGTAATGGGGATCTGCTTCTGCCCGGCTTGAATGATCGTCTCAAGGGTATAGGTATAGTCATTAAATACATGGAGTTGCCTGGCCGCCCTTCGGGATATGGCGCGAAATCCGCTGGTGGCATCTGGAATGTCGGTCCTGCTGGCAAGACGCACCGCCCAACTCCCGAGGTTCTGAAGCCATTTTTTTATGAACGAAAAGTGCTCAATCTCCTTTATGGGCCTTGCACCCACCACTATCTCTGCCTTGCCGGTCAGTATGGGAGCGATCAGTTTAGGGATATCTTCAGCATTGTATTGATTGTCCGCATCCGTATTCACGATAATGTCTGCGTCTCGCTCAAGGCAGGCTTCAATGCCCGTCATAAAAGCATTTGCCAGCCCCATATTCTTGGTATGCGAGATGCAATAATCCACCCCGTGTGCTTTCGCCACTTCAACCGTTTTGTCTGAGCTTCCGTCATCGATGATGAGCCACTCCACCTTGTCCACCCCTTCCAAGGACCGCGGGAGGCATGCGAGAGTAGTGGGAAGCGTCTCTTCCTCATTATAACAAGGTATCTGTATGATGAGCTTTTTCATAGCTATTCTCTATGCGTATCCACATGGCATCAATAATTATCAAATGGTATTATACTTCCCTTTGTGAAACGCAGATGGTTTGTGTATGCAGCATCGGGGCCAAGTCAAAGAAATTGGACCAACGGAGAAGACAGGAATCGGCGAGCACACCCAGGGAGTGCGGTTGGCGATGTTCGAGAATGGACAAATGGCGACAGTTTAAAAGGTCGCAATTTTTAAGCAGGTCCATATTACGCCACGCTTACCGGATCTTCCTTTCCACTGAAAATAAAATGCATCAACCGATACCATGAGAATTTCTCTGCGGTTAGCCTCGAATTGGCTGTCAACTTGGTTAATGTCTCGGGCTTAAGACTACTGGATATGGCGTCCGCCAAAGCCTTCGCATTTTCTGGGGGCACAATACGCCCGTTCACCCCATCAATAACAACTTCCCCAAGACTACCTACATTCGTAGCGATAACAGGTTTACCAAACCCATAAGCGAGTTGGCAAATCCCACTTCCAGAGGCGGATCGATAGGGTTGGACCACAAGGTCTGCAGCAGAAAAATAAAGGCCAATTTCCTCGTTCGGGATATAGGCGTCAACCACGCGAACAGAATCGGAAATTCCCAAATTCTTAATAAGCCACATGTAATTGTCCTTGGCCTTCCAAAACTCACCCGCTATTCAGTAGCGTAACATCCCTGGTCCTGAGTACATCGGGCATCGCTCTGATAAGAATATCAAGCCCTTTGTAATCTCTCACAAACCCAAAAAAAAGCAAAACGTTCCCGCCAAGACCAAGTTTATCTTTGGCCTTAGCCGATTCTTGAAACCCGCCAGCTTAGGGGAGCGTAGCTTGGGTGAAAGGCTGTGATAATCTTGGGACCAGCATTGAGAATTTCACGGAGGTAATCACTTTCCTGCCTGGAGTGTGTCAGAATTCGATCCGCCCGGCTCAAAAGATATTGGGTCGCTTTGATTTTCCACCAGCTGGATTCGTGTTCAATAGCGTTGTGACAAATAAAGACCACTTCCGAAAGCGTCCTTTTCTTTATGACGGAAATAATTGTTAGAAATTGAGGGAACCAAAACACAACCCACCAAGGCAGAACCAAAAACTCTGGCTGAAATTTGATAATTTTGTCTGCCGTAAGTATCCATGTGACCGGGTTTATGGAGTCGAGACAATAATCAACACATTCCACACGCAACGCGTTCATGCTGAGGATCTCTGTCGCTCCTGCCGGGAAAGAGCCATTTGGGGTATTGCCTGGAAAAGGAAATAAATTGAACATTATGCTCTTTTTGAAGCTCCCTGTATAGCAAGGTCGTATAATGGGCAATTCCACCCCTGTAAGGATAGGTCGGACCCAAGAGTGACACCTTCATCGAAACACATCCATTAGCAATACTTTCTATTCAACTTTTTCAAAATCGATCTGGGTGATATAGACAGCAACATTCTTGTTGACATAACATCTCAATTCCAAATCATTGCATCTTGTTGATAATTCAAACTCCAGTTCAGCGATGTTTCTTTTTTGAAAGGACGGAAGTTGAAGGGGTTTGCTTTTGATCACATTTTTCCCTTTGTCACACACAACATCAACAAAGCCAATCCACCCTTTTAAGCTTTTAGGGGAATTCCAAAACCAGGAAACCTTATATCGGCCTGGCGGAACAGGAATGTAAGGGCCGTATAGCAACCAGCCGCGTTCACCGCCAGAAGTCACCAACCTCTTTTGATAATCCTTCACCCCTACTCTGGTTCCAAATCCTTGATCCGTGGGGTGATAAGTTAATTTTACTTTCCTAGAAACGGTTATAGTTGCATTGTAAATTCTTTTATAGAGTTTGCGTGGTTTGCCTAATTTACACTTTTCCAAATAATCCCCACCAATATGAACACTTTTAATTAGTTTCCGATCTATAGAAGGATAAAATCCCAATAAATAAACGCCATTTTTAATTTTATTATCTTCAATCAACTTTATTCCTTTTTCAAAAAGTAAAATAACATTATAATCTAATATATAGGTTATTATTGATGCTAATTGGGCATTATTTGATAATAAGAAAACATTTTTATTCAAATTTCTTAAGTTGGCTTCCAATAAATTATAATTTTTTATAGATTCACTATATATAGATTTGAAAAAATAAGGCTTTGCCATCCAAAATGAATTGGCAAAATAATAAGCTATAACAGCGGTTATTAATGATATCTTAGCAACTTTATTTAGCCTAATTGAATAAAACCAGTCAAGAAAAATGAATGAAAAGAAAATTACCAGAGGAATTACATGACTGACCCATCTTCTCGAAGCCCATATATGATCGGGCGCTATGTTTGGCTTCCAGGTAAAAATAAAAAATGTACTTATCCCGA
The DNA here is from genome assembly GCA_034522175.1 of Deltaproteobacteria bacterium. Classification (GTDB taxonomy): domain Bacteria; phylum Desulfobacterota; class DSM-4660; order Desulfatiglandales; family Desulfatiglandaceae; genus JAIPDZ01. The sequence continues at coordinate 124,893 of JAXHLQ010000001.1, forward strand.
TAATCATGAGTGGAATCAAAGCAAAATAGTCCTTTTTGTTATTCGATGATTTCCACAAACCGAATATAAATAGCCCGAAGAGAACGGGCGTTAAATACCACGCCAATTCTTTTATATGTCTGGCATAGAACCAATATCCTAGGCGTGTCCAGATAAAATAATCAAAAATTACCCATATACCTATCAAGATTACCGCTATTTTAAGAATAGCCGACAATATAAGTTCGCTCTTCCTCTCCAAAGGAAGAAGTTTTGTTGATAGGAAGTATACTATTAGCCCCAAAATAGGCGAACCATAATTCAACAAAACTAATAGGTTAAGACCTCCTGCACGCCACAAATCATTCAGATAGGGGAAGGAATGCAAGTAGCCATCGATAAAACCTATACTACTGCCAACAAGGTACGAAATCGTAAGGGGCAGTGCCACTATTTTAAAATATTCCCTTTTAAACCCACAAAAAATTAAAACGCCGAAAATAATAAGAACATTTAACGAACCGTCTAATCTATTAAGGATACTTAAGCCCAAAACTGATCCTGATATCACTGCCCATGTAAGAGAACGCCGTTCAAAGGAAATGATTAAGAAAAAAACCCCGGTAAAAAGAAGCGCTACGTTTAAAGTTTCAGTCAGAGTAATTCTTACATTCCAAATAAATGCAGCATTTAGACCCAATGCCAGCATGGCGAAAAGGGCGAAATAAAAGCCGACAAACCTTCTTGCAACCATAAAAAAGGACCAAAGTGCCACGACGGCAATTGCGCCATTGGCCCGGACCACACCTTCGATGCCTGCAATTTTATAGCCTATCGCTCCAAATGACGAAAATAGGTGCATAAACTGAGGAATGAGCTGGGCGGGATCATCACTGAGCCCTCTGTCAAAAGCGCTGTAAATGCCAGGGTACCCTAATTTTATGGCGTTCCCAAATTGGGCATGAAGTTCCCTCAATATCGGCAAATCTAAATCCAATCCACCTGACTTTGCTATATGTACAGCGTATAACAAGTACAATCCCGGATCTCGTCCACCCAAAAGATAGTAGGTAGGAAATATGAAATAATATAACAATAAAATCCCAAGACTAGAATATAAAAAAACATATTGAACGATAGAAGCCCCTTTCGGATCACTTTCTTTTCTATCAGGACCAAATTTCAAAAAAATAATAACTATTGAAATAATAACAATAGCCATTGCAATACAAATATTTTTTGTAGCATATAAATTAAACCTGACAAGTAAATGTGAAACGAAAAGCAATATTAAAAAAGTAATTGAGAAGGATAAAAAATGATTTTCAAGGGTATCATTTTTATTTAATATCAATCTGCTTAATACTAAAATATATATAATTAAGATTGAATAAAATATTAACATTTGATTTACTTTTTAATCATATTCTTGTTTAAAAATTCGTCTTTATGAATGATATGATACATAGGCTATCGCATTACAAGTATCCTCACTGAGGTTTCATAGCGCCCTCAACGATCTGTTTATATTTCTTTTTAATTATCCCCCAATCATAATTCTTCTGAACATAGTTCTTACCACAACACGCCATCCTTTTGCCCTTTCCTTCATCAGAAATAAGTAAATCCAAGCATGCCTCGAACTCATCGTAATCCCTATACCACAGACCCCCGTTACTTCTTCGACATTGGCCCGTCAAAACATTACATCTGCCATTTACCAGCACAGGCCTTCCACACAGCCAAGATTCCATGATTACCATGCAAAGGCTCTCAAACAGGGATGGTGCGATTAGACATTTGGCTTTTGACATTGCGAAGAACTTGTCTTCCTCACTGACGAATCCCAATTCAACGATGTCATGCCTTCTGGGTATTTCCATTTGTGAACGACCGATTAGAGCCAGTTTCAACTCATTCGGCTGTCGTTTCTTGTACATTTCCCAAAACTCAAAAAGCTCCTTGCAACCCTTTGATTCATCAATCCTTCCGACATAAAGAAGAAAATTCGGTGGAAGCTTTAGGCCTGGTGAAACGTAATTTAAAAATGATGGATCAAATTTGATTCCTACCCCTACAACATCTGAAAATGTACAATCTAAATCAAACCGTTTCACCAAAAAGTTTTTCTCTTCTTCTGTATTGAAAATGAATCCCTTTGGCTGCCTAAAAAGCTCATCATATATGGAGAGGTAGACTGGAGGTTCATCGTGTGCATTTGGTACTAAAAAAGCTTTATCGGCCACTAACGGTAATGCCCAAAATGTTGTTTCATATAGATATGTATCAAAAATAAAAGCATCATAGCTATCCCTATTAGCCGCAATATAATCTGTTAGCTTCGGGGCATTCGGGCCCTGGGCCCGCATCCATGCTATCTCATCATCCCGGGTGTGGGGCTGACGGAACACTTTTTCACAGAGGCCGTTAAAAGCCCTTATATCTCTCTTAGTCACAACGGGGAACCTGCGAACCCTCACGCCGTTAATCTCATCTTCTCCTTCAGGATAATAGTTGGCCCAACTCATGTAATCAAGCGCACAGGTTGTTATGACTTCCACATCCCATGAATGTCTCATCAACTCTGCAATCCATCGGCATTGCAGCTCCGCCCCCCCATTAACCTCTAAACCATATCTCTGGACAACAAAAGCGACCTTATGAATCATCTTACTTGGCCTTCCATTACATTGAGAAGTTCGTCAAATTCTGACCGCACGTTTTCAGGAGTAAAATCGGTTCGCCTCTCCCTTTGCGCTTTGAGGATTTTTTCTTTCAAGTGCTCATTTCTTATGATAACTTTTGCGAGCGCTGCGACACTAATAAGGTCCTTCTTCCCATTGAACATGAGTCCAGCAGTTCCTAACGTCTCAGGTACCGCTGAGCTATTATACGCAAGGATAGGCACATCAAACCACATAGCCTCTATCAAAGGGACACAAAACCCTTCATGCTCGCTCATGGACCAGAACAAATCGGCAGTTCTATAAAACGCATGTAGTTCATTAAGCCTGACTTTACCTGGAACCACCACATGTCCGTACAGATTTTTTTCACTCAACATATTCATAAGATGTTTATAGTATGGGTCGCTAGCTAAAAACTCACCTATAATTATGAGACGCGCATTTGGGTCCATTGAAAGGTAATGAGAAAATGCAGAAATAAGATGATGTTGACATTTATTAGGCGAAATACGCCCAACAAAAAGCAGGTTGGCGACTCCGTCTTGTAGAGATTTCATTAAACCTGAGTTTGGGGGATTGTCCCATTTACGGGGTGAAATCCCGATGTGAATGGCAAGTGTATTTTTGAATCCAGCTTCAATCAACTCAGCTTCATTAAACGCCGAAACACCAACGGCAAGAGGAAAGCTTTCTGAAAGGTTTTTTAGATCAGATCGACCCTTTTCCAATAACGCACAGAAATCAGGACGGTATGGACTGAAAAACCTTCCAGGTGTAATATTGTGATATATAAGGCATTTTGGACCAGAGTGTTGAATGGCATAATAAGTTACTCCTGAACCTATGGAATGATGATAGATTATTCCAGATTTGCCACTTATAACATGAGGGGAAAACGCCTTTACGTTTTCTTCGGCCATGAGCAGGTCAAGATGCTCAGCAAAGATATCCGATTCATAACCGCGTTCACGGAGATAATCTCTTATGTCAAGTGCGTGATTCGAAATCGCATCACCATATGAAGCGCTGGCAAGTAACTGGTGAATACCTAAAAGGTTTCCTCTATGTTTCACGCAGCTTGATTTGCTTTCCGTCAACCCCTTTATGATCATCTCATAACTATCGATAACACGATCCCAATCCGCGTTTTCACAAGCAAAATCTCTACCATTCTTGCCGCATTCATCCAGTTCTCTATCACTTAATGAATCGATTATAGAAAATAAATTGGACCACTCCGTTTGGGACGCAGCAGTCCACCCCCCTTTTGACCTCCCTACAAAACCCGCAGTAGCAAGACATTCAGCGTTCACCGCAACTGGCTTACCATATAACCATGCCTCCATTATTACCCGGGAATAGCTTTCATTACGACTTGGTTGGAATACTGCCTTGCAGTGTTTGAGCAGACATGATTTCTCGCTTTCAGCAATAAAACCCAAGTCCATGACTCCGTTAACAAATCCATCATATGAAGTGTTGCCAGGACCTGCCAAAACAAGGGCAAGATCTGAGTTAGAGTTGGATTGTCGAAAATCTGCGTATGAATTAACTAAAAGATCTACATTTTTCGTTGGTTCCCTGCGCCCGAGATACAGCACAAAACGTAGGCCTTCACTTCCTAATAGGCGTATAGGGAAATTCCGGTTCCCTGAAGAAGTTACTTCAACCCCTTCACCAACTATAGTGCTCTTCTCCTTAATCCCAGGTCCGTAAAGCTTTACAGCCAGATTTAGCTCACCTTCTGAATTGAAAAGAACACCTTTTGCTTTGTGAAATATGTATTCTATCTCTGGCAAATATGCGTATACTTCATCGTGTAAACATGGCTGTAAAAATGCATGGTCACAAACAATGGGCAATCCATTAATGATAATGCCATAAAGATAGGGAATAAAAAGAAAGGCCTGATATTCCCTTTTGTTACATTCCAAGTATTCTAACAGGTGAGCAGAATTGATATTTTCCTTAACAAATGAAACGGATTCATCTTTTGAGACAGGATTCACCCCCGGTCTTAAATCAGAGTGGGGAATATTCAGCATCCGAGAGTTAACCTCATCGAAGACCGAACGGTCTCTGGAATTCACCGGGAATCTCCTAATCAGAATCCTATCTTCTGAAACCGATCCTGCCTTCAGATGATTTGTTGCCCAATCTTCATGAAAAGCACGGCAGCATGTTGTTAAAACCTCAATAGAAAAACCTCTCCTGGCCAAACGTGTAGCAATTTGCCAAGCTTGTTGCTCCGCTCCCCCTTTCAGACCCCGACCAAACCACGGAATTACGATAGCAATCGGTTTCATGCTTTGTACCCGAGTACAGCATAATCTTGTGGACCATAAAAATAGTCATTGAATCTTTGAACCAGTTCGGATCCATCATCCTTGACTCTGGAAGTTGGCTCATCAGGATGAAGCCTTAGGATCTCAACCTGACAGAAACCCCTTGATTCAACAAGGAATCTAATCATTTCTGGAGGAAGGGGGTTGCGGTGGGTGGGATCAAAATAGTATTTGAATGACGCAACAAGAATATTCTCAGGGTTAGGTGTTTCAAAAATTGAGATTCCCCCAGGCTTCAATACGCGCAGTGTTTCATCCAAAAGCTCAACCAGAAGGACAAACGGCAGATGTTCTATAATGTGAAAGCCAGTTACGGCGCCCACGCTTGCAGGGGGGAGTCCCTTAAGATATTCTATGGCTTCCTCTTTTATGACCTCCAAGCCAAGACCGCGGCACTCTTCAACCAGTATATCGTTAATATCCAGCCCCCGTGCAACTTTCCTCGCCTGCTTGAGGACTTCCAACCACTCGCCCCGACCACAGCCAACGTCGATAATCGGCGAATCCTCTTTTCCAGCAGCAGTCTCTGAAATGTAGGGCAAATACACCTTCAAACATTCCTTAATATCTTCTCTGGTTCCCCTGAACTGGTCTTCGAAGGATACATATGCAGCATCCAAAAGATGGTCATTTTCTTTCACCATCTTGGTCATTTGATCTGAAGAAAGCGGTTGAGGGAGCCTTTTTCGCGCTTCCTCCAAAAGCAACTTGAGTCGCCTTTTCTGGTCAATGATGTTCAACTTGTGATCCCTCGTCTGTCTGAGGATCTCGCGAATTTGGTCATTGTCTGCCTTTGATTGAATGTCATTTCTTAAGGCCTTCACCTCATCTCGTTCTGCCTTCCGCTCCAAGGCAGCTACCAGATCGGCCCTTAGATTCCTAACTTCATCGTGATCAGCCTTCCGCTCCCACGCCGCTTTGAGATCCGTCCGTATTCTCGCAACCTCATCGTGATCAGCCTTCCGTTCCCACGCCGCTTTGAGATCCGTCCGTATTCGCCCAACTTCATCACGGTCAGCCTTCTGGTTTATTCTTTCCAAAGCAGTAGTCAGTTCGTGCTGTTGGTGTTGACCCAGAATATAGGCACTCCCCTCCAGTATCTGCATATTCCGAATAACTGTGGGCAAATTGAGGATACCCGTTCCAAGACGGAAAAAATATCCCAGCACCGGTATGCCAAAAGAAGACTGAACAACGAAATTCAAGAACAGACCGCGTATGTTGACCTTGGCGGCACGACCTTCCGGAGCATAACGCAGCCTTCCCAGGATCTCAGCCTTGGTCATCTTCCCGGCACGAAGCTTTCTCAGAAAATATTCGTGGCCCGCTGCATCGGGTTCCCTTTTAAGAGTCCCTCGATAGGCATTTACAATGAATTGCCGGTCATGGTATTTCAAAAAATCATTGATGTGATAACCCTCTTCTTTGGTTCTGAACGGTTCAGGGTTGCCAACGGCTGCGATCGTTGGGAGATTATCTCCGGTGTTAAAGGGAGAGGTAGTCGCATGATCGGCAAAGAAAACCTTTCGCGAAGGCACTTCACTGCCCTCTTTTCTCCGCCTGACCTCCTCCCGGATCTTCTCCATCAATTCATCGACGTTTATCTCTGGGTTACCGGTTTCTATCATCTTCAAGACCTCATCTTCCCGCCTCTACCCCAAATTCAGGGACTGTCAGGGAGGAGCACGCAAAATGTAATCCAAAATTTGCCGGTTTATAAATCATCACAGTGAGTTTGGCAAGGGGTTTTGCCGTCTCCAATCCAGACAGGCCGAGACAGGGGAAATTTCTCACGCAACCACATAAAAATGCAAAGCTTTTTCTGTAATGCAGCGATTATCAAGGAATGGCTACCGCCACCCCAAGGTCTCTCCCATCCTCACTCACCCCCATCCGCTTCGGATTCCATGTCCTCGACACCTCAAACGTCATCACCTCCACCCCTGTCATGCCCAGTCAAGAAAACGCCTGACCGGATACGGTTCAAGTTCCCAGCGTCAACTGTCTTTACAAAGGTCTCCGTAAGCCCTATCCACCTGCACGCGGGGCTTGAGTCTTGAAAAGCCAACGAACCGGAAATCCGCCGCCGAAACCACTTTAAATGTCTTGATCACATCCACCCATTGATAGCATTCACCTATATGGGTTTCATCGCGGTGCGCAGCAGGCGACAGGGTATATTTGCCTGGGCCCAGGTTGAACTCATCGATCACGTATCTGACCCGGCATTGCTCCCCCGCCCTGAGCCCGATGGGCACCTTCAGATGGTAGGTGTTCGTACCGAAAACATCCTGGCCGAACCGGTCCCGTATCAGGATCCCGACCGTCACAGCGTCAATCGCTTCCATGGCCTTGATGCCGATTTCCACACTGCATTTTTCACCTGAAACAAAGACCTCGCTCTCCTCATCAAACCTGTTTAGCATCTTTGCATCAAGGATCTCCACTTTCAGGTTCCCGTAACTCTTTCTCCCTTCCGCCATATCGCGGAGTTGAATCTCCTCACCCTTGGATTTTCTTGCAAGGAGAAAATTATAGGTGTTGATCACCTGATCCGGCTCCCCGGCTTCAACCATCATGCCATGATCCAACAGGATGGCCCTGTCGCACAGAACCTTGATGGCATTCATGTCATGGGAGACAAAAACGATAGAGCCGCCTTTCTCTTTAAATTCCCTGATCTTATTCATACACTTCTGCTGAAAATAAGCATCCCCCACAGACAGGGCCTCGTCCACCACAAATGCCCTCGGGTTCGCATGAATCGCGATTGAAAAGGCCAGTCGCATGACCATGCCCGATGAGTATGTCTTGATCGGCTCCTGAACAAAATCATCCAGTTCACTGAAGGCGATAATATCTTCAAGTCTCCTGTCGATTTCATCCCTTGACATGCCGAGGAAAGTTCCGTTCAGATAGATGTTTTCACGTCCGGTAAACTCGAAATTGAACCCGGTACCCAGTTCCAGCAGACCTGTAATCCGTCCCTCTATGTGAACCAGGCCTGAATCGGGCAGAAGGACCCCTGTCAGGATCTTGAGCAACGTCGATTTACCGGCTCCGTTTTGCCCCAAAATGCCCAGGTTTTCACCCGCACCCACTTCAAAGCTAACATCGTTAAGCGCCTGAAACTCCCGGTGCAGCGGACGCCGGAACACGATCTCCTTAAGACGGTCCACAGGGCGATGGTAGAGTTTAAACTTTTTGCTTATATTCTCAACCGTTATCATAGGATGCCGTTCAAAAATTGTGCCATCGACAAAAAGATGATCAACCCGATGTTATGCCACAGACTTGAAAACGGCCAATGTCTCCGTGGCCGTTTTTTCCCAGCTGAAGTGAGCTGACCGTTGAAACCCTTTCTTGATCAAATCATTTCTCAGGCCGCTATCCTCGGCAACGCTGTCAATAGCGGCGGTTAGTTCCTCAACATCATGAGGATCAATCAAGCGTGCGGCATTGCCGGCCACTTCTGGAAGGCTGGCGGCATTGGAACATATCACCGGACATCCGCAGGCCATGGCCTCCAGAACGGGCAGTCCGAATCCCTCATACAGGCTCGGGAAAACCAGGGCCAAGGCATTGGCATAGAGGCAGGCCAGAGATTCTTCATCCACATAGCCCGTGGTGAACACCCGATGACGCAAGGCCGGATGATCCAACGCCGCCAGCAGCCGCTCGGTGTCCCAGCCTTTCCATCCCACAAGCACAATGGGGAGAGGGTGCTCACATACTGCCGCCGCCTTCATCAAAAGGGAGAGGTTCTTGCGAGGTTCCAACGTACCCACAAACAATATGTATTCCTGGGGCAACCCCAGTGCTTCAACGACCCGCTGGACGACCTTTTTTTCTCGCGGGGAAAAAATAGGATCCGGGGCCTCATGTATGGCCGTGACGAGGTCGGGGGCCACATGTAGCTCGTCACAGACCTCCCTGCGGATAAATTCGGAAACGGTAATGATATGGGCCGTATACTTCAGTCGCCTTTTAAAAAACAGATCCATGAACCAGACCCGTTCTTTTGGATGCATCTCCTTGCATTTCATCAGCGAAAGATCGTGCAGAGTCAATACCTGGGGGATGCGGTTTATTGCGGCCGGGACAAACGCCGTTTCATGGTAAATATCATAATGATGACGTCGAATCCGTCGTCGAATCCTCATCTCGTACGCTGACCAGGTGGCCACACGGAACCCGAAAGCGATGGGGTCCGGCAGTTTCCAGATACGTGAGGTCGCGTTCATCCATTGACCCGGCACGGCCTGGGAGGGCATCCATGGGGTCCACGACTTGCTGTCGGTATACGTAACGTGGATCCCGGGAAGCCGCTCCAACGCCGTGTAGAGGTTGCGCAAATACCGCGAAATGCCGGTTAAGAGTCCTTTCAGAGGAATGGCGTCGAGGAGGATATTCATGAAAACAGGCTGGAGACCTCACGAAGTTTCGGAAAGACAAAGAAAATACCACTCAGGTAAAGCCAATTATAGATCATCAGCAGATAAACCTTAAAGTGATTGCCGATCTTTGTCCACGAACCGTATGCAATCATTACAAATAATCCGGTCCAAACGACCAAAAAAAATGCCTCGATCATAAAAAATCCCTCACATCCTTCTCCAGATATCTGAAAAGCCCGTAGGAACCGATCAAAATGAGATGGGTGATGGCAGTGAGAATCATCAGCGAGCCAATGGCTGGATAGTCATTAAACACGAATATGCGGTGATACGATTCGGTAATAATAAAGGCTGGGCTGAAAACCAGGATACCCTTGACCACATCCGGCAGGATATCGCTGACATAGACAATCGGCGTAAACCAGAACCACAACTGGAGAATAATCCCAACCACTTCCTTCAGGTCTCTCACAAAAACCGTGAAGGTAGCCGACAATAGACCCAGGCCAAAGGCCAGTATCTGCTGGAGAAAGAAAATAAACGGAAGGAGGAGGAGCTTCATACTGAATGCATAACCGGTTGCCATTAGAAAAGCGAAAAAGAAGACATTCGTAATCAAAAACGTAATGATCTCAGACAGATTGATAAAAATCAGGAGCGATGGAAGGGAGACATCCACCTTGGATATGATGTGCTTCTTATCGAGAAAGACCGTGGCTGACCTGGAGATGGAAGCCGCAAAACAGGTCCACGGAATGAGGCCGACCGACAGGTAAACGCTATAGGCATAGACATCCGCACGCCCGGGCAGCCGTCCCCCCATGAATTTTCCAAAAATGACAATGTAGATAAAGAGGTTGACCAGCGGCCAGATAAAGGCCCACACCGCCCCCAGCATGGAGCCGGCGAACCGCTCCGAAAAATCCCGTTTGGTCAAATCCCAGATTAAACCGGCATTAATGGCTGCCATTCACCTGCCTCAAGTAACGCATACGATAAGTCCTTCAGGCTCCGAGCCTATACCAGGGCCGCCCCATTGTCAACCCAACCATCGTCCACCACAGAGGCACCGAGTTCACAGGGTCGACTTCTTCTTTCCCTCCGTCCTCCACCCCTTCCCTTCCTTCCCTTCTGCAAGAAAACCAGCAAGTTATTCAACTATTTCAGGACGTCCCCAGCCCCACGCCGACGAGCCAAATAGTGTTGGTCCAGGGATTGTCGCAGATATGTCTTTATAACGGCCTGGCGGCTGATATTTAATTCCCGTGCAATCGTATCGAGTTCCTTTAGCATATCCAGGGTAAAATCGACATTGATACCCTGAATCGCCGGCTTCATCTCCCCCTTGTTTGTGAAATAGGGCGATATATTCTCCCCGCACATTGCCTTTTCGGCAATTTCATCGGCAGATAATCTGGGACTCTTAGCTGTATTTTTCATAAGAGCTTTTCCTCTTGCTTTGTGGATTTCCAGAGTGTCACAAGATGATAGTATTCTCCTTCATCGTCCTCACAGTTATACCATTCATGTCAATATGGATGACGGGGCTCATCTCACATTTATTTCGCTGGGCCAACCATCCCTGCCGCAGGCAGCCATCCATTCATCCATGCCCTTGGGCATTGTTCCGTCAATTCAAAAAAGGCTCGCCCTGATATCGACTTTAGCTAACCTTAAAAAAAGACCGGTCGTGGTGCTCAACGAAGGGCATAAAAAGTACCTCCGGCTCGCAATCGTTGTCCCGATTACCGGTTGGGCCGCCAATTGGGCCACTAACCCGTTTTTTGTTTCCCTATTTCCGGACGACATGAACGGATTGCAGACAAAATCTGCGGTTGATTGTTTTCAAGTCAGGACAATCAGCCATGATCGGTTCTTGGGAAAGATCGGCAGCATCCCAGTAAAGGAAATGGACCTCATTAAAAAGGCCATGGCCCTTATTCTTGACATTGATTCTGAACACTGCGAATAGATGTCGGCAAAAGGGGTAACGCTATCGATGGAATGCATATCGATCAAGGCGTCAAGCCCTTGCGATGAACTCGAGCAGCTTCTTGTTCTAAAGCCTCTTTATAGATGCCAAGATGACCTCGGCAAATTCAGGATCATTGATATGATGCGGCGATTCTACGCATTCGATACCCTCGGGCAGCTCGGCCCGTATGGTTTGGCGGAATACGTCTCTTATTTCCGGTGATTCCAAGGGACCGCCCGGTGAATCGAAGGCGGAAAACCCGCCCATTGGTATGAGGACCGATACGGGACCCTTTGCCATCATGCACAACTCAGCTGTACGGTTCGCAATTGCTTTCATTTCCTCCGGCGTTGTAGCGATAACGGTGATGGCCGCATTGTGCACGTGAAGCCGCCTTCCCGGAAAACGCTGCTCCGCCAGGGATAGAGGACCCGTCACGAGGAAATCCGTATTGCCCGGGACCAAAACCGTGGGAACCCCTTTCTCAAGGGCCGCTCGCCCCGATCCGGCCCTGCGTCATAATCACCGCCAAATAAATGATCACCGAGTTCATGGAGAGAAATATCCAGTACGATCTCTACCTCTTCATCACGGACCAGTTCATCCATGGCCTCTCCGCCGGATCCCACGGTATGAAAGGTGATCACTTCCCTCCCATTTTTTTCAAAATCCACTCGCAACCGCTGAACACATGCCTCGGTGGTGCCAAGGGTAGAGAGTACCACAAGGGGAGCCGTATCCACGGGATGTTTCTTGATTCCTTTTACCATGCCGGCCATTGCCAGGCCCCCTTCCCGGATCACCTTACGGGTAATCCGGTTGAGACCGGAGAGGTCACACACCGAATGGAGCATCAGGATGTCCTTGGTCCCCACAAACGGGCGTGTATTTTTGGAGGCCATGGTGGAGATCATCACCTTGGGAAACCCGATGGGGAATGTCCGCATGACCGCCGTGCCAAGCGTAGTCCCCATTGAACCACCGATCTCTATGATGCCGTCAATCTCGCCTTTCTCATAAAGGTCTTTTGCGCATTGAATCGCCCCTCTTATCATGACATCCAGGGCCTTTCCCTCGTGGCCTATGGCCTGAACCTCGTCGAGCACGCTTCCGGCCGCCGCTGCCACAATTTCTCTGCTGATATCCACGGAAAAAGGATTCTTTCCCAATATCCCTGCGTCCATGATGAGGGCATCAATGCCTTCACCCTCCAGGCATTCCTTTAGAAACAGGGTCTCCTTCCCTTTCGTGTCCATGGTGGCTACAATCAGAACGCGCTGACATTGATCCACGTGGTCCCTCCATCCCGCTCTATTCGAATTGGCGTTTTTTAATAAATAAAGGTAGTTATTGCAATACCCAACGATCTCAAACAATGGTCTGAAAACGAGGGTGCGAAACTTAAGGTATTATTATCACAGCTGAAGTCAGGCTGTAAATAGCGTTTGGTTTTCATCCGTGAATCGACACAGCAGATTCAGGGCGAATTCAGATGCCAAGGGCATGAGGTATTGTCGGTTGAAAATGCAAGCACCCACAATAACGGCGTATTTTATGCAGCGTAACACCTTGTATCTGCGGCGTTTGAGATCACAGACAACGGTCGTGAAAACCGCTATAAGTGGATTGATTTGGAAACAAAAATGGCGTAAACTGGATTCCATGAAAGAAATCAAACTTCAAGGAGGGATATGAATGAACGACACGCCTGAGGCCTCCCTAAGTTGGCTCTCCCAATGGGAAGCCGACGCTTCTGGGCACATGCCCCACTATGGCAACCTGCTGCACCGGACATTTCTCTACCACATGGCCCTCAACGGGGTTGAGGTGGTGGCATGCCTGAAATAAGCCAATATCACACAAATGGAATCCCTCTTGGCTGGTTTCAAAAACCAAGATTGACAAGTACACCTCTGAAGTGTTATTTTTTTCTTATTTGTGGGCTAACGGCCAAAAGCGAATTGTAACCATTATATACCCTGACACAGAGTGCAAAAAGGGTCTGTATGCGTGAAATAATGAATGCGTGAGCATCACCCTTGTAAACAATGGATAAAATCGAGTGAAAGACGACCGCGGAATTTATTATTACCCATTTCCACAGAACAAAAAGGTGCGGATGTATGTCCGGGAAGACCAGGACACCGTGCACTTCAGACTGTGGAATTCGGATGATCATGAGCTCTGGGCAGCTCATGGATGGATACCTTATGAAGCCGTCAAACAGGCCATTGCCATGTATGAGCCAAAAAACGCCTTCAATCCAAAGCAGGCATATGACCTTCAAATCGCCCGGGCGCTCCTGAAGGGTTGAAAAAGACATTCCGTGGCCATCCGGTATCCGTCTCGACAATTTACAAAAACCTCCCGCACCACGGCCCGAGCCGCGTGTGGGACGTCTTCCCCTGCGTGTGTTCAATCACTCGGACCAACGAAAATCATTCGTTTTTAAAATTGAAGAGGGATTCTATTGCACATTCTGGGCATATCCTGTTTTTACCATGACAGCGCGGCGTGTCTCCTTCGCGATGGGGCCATTCTGGCAGCGGTTCAGGAGGAACGATTCTCGAGAAAGAAACATGATCCGAGATTCCCAGTAAACGCCATCAACTACTGCCTTGAAGCAGGCGGCATATCGGTGCATGATCTGGACTATACCGTCTTCTATGACAAGCCGATTTTGACCTTCGATAGGCTGTTGCTGAGTTACCTCACCGTCGCACCCAAAGGTCTGCGCTCCTGGCTTGAGGCCATGCCCCTGTGGCTGGGCAGAAAGCTCCATGTGCCGAAGGTCGTCAAAAATGAAATCGGCTACGAAGGCGAAGTCCTTTTCACGGAACACCACGAGGCCCATGCAGCCGCCGCCTTCTACCCCTCCCCTTTTGATCAGGCCGCCATACTGACCGTAGATGGGGTCGGGGAATGGGCCACAGCGAGTTACGGTTCAGGGGACAGCAACGAGATTGCGCTGATCAAGGAACTCCATTTTCCGGATTCACTGGGTCTGCTTTATTCTGCGTTCACTTACTTCACGGGATTCAAGGTCAATTCAGGTGAATACAAGCTCATGGGCTTGGCCCCCTATGGGGAGCCACGGTTCAAAGACCTCATCCTCTCGGAACTCCTTGACGTGAAACCGGACGGCTCCGTCCGTATGAACATGACCTATTTTGACTTTCTCGGTGGGCTCAAAATGACCAACAAGCGTTTCTCCAACCTGTTCGGGGGCCCGCCGCGAAAGCCCGAGACCGAGATCACCCAAAGGGAGATGGACATCGCAGCAAGCATTCAATCGGTTACAGAAGATGTGATGCTTAAGATGGCACAGCATGTATACGACGAAACGGGTCGGGAAAATTTGTGTCTTGCCGGGGGCGTGTCCTTGAACTGCGTTTCAAACGGCCGGATCCTCCGGGAAGGCCCCTTTAAGGATATCTGGATACAACCGGCTGCAGGGGATGCCGGCGGCGCCATGGGTGCCGCATTAAGCGTATGGTATCGCTACCTTGAGAACCCGAGACCCCACAGCCGGGGAGAGGATCGGCAACGGGGGTCTTATCTTGGGCCTTGTTTCACGAACGATGCGGTCCGGGCGTATCTTGAAGAACATAAATACCCTCACCATCCCCTGTCACCGGAAAACCGGGCCGAAGTGATTGCGCGGGAAATTTCAAATGGTAAGATTGTGGGTTATATGCAGGGGTCCATGGAATTTGGGCCCAGAGCACTGGGTGCCAGGAGCATACTGGGGGACCCAAGGCGGAGCGACACGCAGACCGTCATGAACCTGAAGATAAAGTATCGAGAATCGTTCAGGCCCTTTGCCCCCTCCGTACTGGAAGAAAGGGCATCTGAGTTTTTTGATTTAGACAGGCCCAGTCCTTACATGCTTCTCGTCGCAGGCGTCAATCCTGAAAAGCGCCACCCCCAGCCCGATGCAGATGGGATGGGCATGATGGACCGGCTCAAGGTGAAGCGAAGTCATATCCCGGCGGTCACACACCTGGACTATTCGGCGAGGATTCAAACTGTCAATGGCCGGCACAAACCGGATTACCATGCCGTGCTGTCGGAATTCCACAAATTGACCGGTTGTCCGGTCCTTGTGAATACGAGCTTTAATGTACGGGGCGAACCGATCATCTGCACACCCGAAGATGCCTACAGGTGCTTCATGAGGACCGAGATGGACATATTGGTCATAGAAGACTGCATGCTGTTCAAAGACGAACAGCCCCAATGGAAAGAGGAGGGCGATTGGCAAAATGAATTCGAACCGGACTGATTCAAGAGAGATCCGGAAATTTGGTGTCGTTTGTTTTATTTTTTTCGGGTCCCTGGCCGCCATCGCCCTCTGGCGGGATAGGACCTGGGCCCTTTGTGTCTTCGGTCTTCTTGCGTTGCTGGGCCTCGGCTTCCTTGTGATCCCTTCGGGATTGGCCCCGGTCCATTCATTATGGTTGAGAGTGGCCCATGCCATAGGCACCGTTGTAACCACCGTCTTTCTCACCCTGGCGTATTACTTGGTGATCACCCCATCCGCAATGATCAAACGGCTCCTGTCAGGCACCCCCATTGCGATGAAGCCTGATAAAGAAGCGAACACCTATTGGGTAACGCGCAAGGAGGCTGCCCAGCCCAGGGAACGGTTTTTGAAGCGTTATTGAGGAGGTTCAAATGGCGAATCAATCCATTTTGAAGGAATTCTGGGAGTTCTTGAAGATCAGAAAACGGTATTGGCTCCTGCCCATCCTGATTACACTGGGACTTTTAAGCGCGCTCATTGTTTTTACGGAAGGAAGCGCAGTGGCCCCATTTATCTATGCCCTATTTTGAACCCCGGGGATCACCATAAATCCATCATCCATCTCGACATGGACGCCTTCTATCCGTCAGTGGAGGTTCTGGACAACCCGAATCTCGAGGGCAAACCCGTGATTGTGGGCGGCAGCATGAAAAGGGGCGTGGTGTCGTCGGCCTCTTATGAAGCGAGAAGATTCGGCGTTCACTCGGCCCAGCCCATGGCCACCGCCGTGCGCCGCTGTCCCCAGGCTGTTTTTCTACCGGTCCGAATGGCGCGTTACAAAACGGTTTCAAAAAAGATCTTTGAGATATTTCACCGATACACGCCGCTGGTGGAGACCCTCTCCATTGACGAGGCCTTCCTCGACGTGACCGCTTCGAGACGCCTGTTCGGCGATGCGGCCCACATTGCCCAGGCGATCAAGGCCACGACGAAACAGGAGACGGGCCTAACGGTGTCGGCCGGTGTGGCCCCATCCAAATTCCTGGCGAAAATCGCCTCCGACATGGACAAACCCGACGGGTTGACCGTTGTATCACCGGACCGGATCAGGGAATTCCTTGATCCTCTCCCCGTCAGCCGGATGTGGGGTGTTGGAAAGGTGACCCAGAAAGCCCTGGCCAGACTGAATATAAGCACATTCAAAGAACTGAGATCCACTCCGGTAGACGTTCTCATCAAGGCACTGGGGAAAAACGGACAACGGATCCATCAACTAACCATGGGACTGGATGAAAGAGAGGTGGTGGTCGCCCACGAAACCAAGTCCATCGGTCATGAAAAAACGGTCATGACCGACATCACGGATGTGGATGCGTCAAAGAAGGTATTGCTGGCCCTGGCGGAAAAGGTGAGCCGGAGATTGAGGCAGAGCGGTGTGACAGGAAAGACCCTCTCGCTCAAAGTCAAGTACAGCAACTTCAAACAGATCACACGGGCGGACACGCTGAACAAACCGACGGATGACGGCCTTGAAATCTATCAAACAGCGTGCAGGCTTCTCAAAAAAACCGAAACCGGTAAACGACCCCTTCGCCTTCTCGGCATTTCCCTCTCCGGACTCTCACCCCCCGATGCCGGCGCACAACAGGGCCTTTTCGACCGGAAAACATCGCGGCTGGACAAAAGACGCATCAACCTGGCCATGGATCACATCGTTGAAAAACACGGCACGAAGGGGGTATCCCGGGGGACACTCTTTTCAGACAGATGAAAATCCGGACGGTTCGTTTGCTTCAGGGCATGAATACCGCCCCTCATGCAGCAAAAGCGTTCACAGGTTCCGGGTTTAGGGTTCCAGGTTGAGGGCAACAGGAACAACAGCACCCCGATTTGGACCTGGTACCAAATCTCTTTGGCAATATGTGTCCGTTCGATAACCTGTTTTATGGTTTGAAGCGATGAACCCCTGAACCTTTGAACCCTTGAAATCAACCCCCTGACAGCGAGGAGGTGATAGGAGTGGTTATCCGTTCATCAGTCGAACCAGGGTCCTGTCCGGGTGGTACTCGATAATGTTGAGGCATCCATAATCCTGCTGGAGGTTGAACATCCGGGAGAGATCCAGACCTATGGCGCGACAAAGGATAACCCGGTTGACCGCTCCGTGGGCCACAATGACCACATCGTTTCCCGCTTCTCTTTCCCGGATCCGATCAAAGGCCGCTCCGACCCGGGATGCCAGCTCGGCAACGGATTCGCCCCCGCCCGGGACCTTGAAGTTGACGAGATCGGCCTGTCGCCGGGCCAGGACGTCAGGAAATCGACGCCGAATTTCGGACAGGGTAAGGGCCTCCCAGTCCCCAAACGCCATCTCACGGAGCTCCGGCAGGGTATGAACCGGCACATCGTGGTACATGGCGATGAGTCTGGCCCCGGTAACGGCACGGTCCAGGTCGCTGGTGTATATGGCCTTGACCCGGGCCAGCCGCAGGCGTTCGGCTACCTGTTTCATCTGCAGCATCCCCACCTCGGTCAACGCCACATCCGTATGGCCGTAAATGGGGAAATCCTGATATCCGTCCACCTGACCGTGTCGGATAAGATATATCCGGTTCTCCCGTTCCACAGGCAAAATGGTAGATTCAGATCGGCGGATTGTCAACGATATTGTACCGGTTACTCCCGCGATCCGGCTGGTGGAAAAGGGATCGATCCGGCAGGAAGGATTTTTCCCAAAGGGTCTTTATTCCCGGCAGCGAATCGTGTATGATCCGGCAGTTCATTCGGTCGCGCCGAGTTGTGAGGTCTCTCGAAAGCCGACAATGTCTGACAAATTCAAACCCAGGAATTCGTTCGACCCGAAAGAAGACAACCATACATGACAACCGCCAAAAAACAGAAATGTTTCGGTAGCTTAGATGAGGTATTTCCCATGGGGCCGGAGGGATTGCGGGAAGTGGTCCCCGCCTGTTTTGAGTGTCCCCAAAAGACCGATTGCCTGAAAGCAGCGTTAAAAACAGAAGAAGGGGTGGAACTCAGGAGTCAGATTCTTGACAGGACGCCGGCCACCGGCCTCGTGGGGCGAATCAGGCGATGGTCTGAGAAAAAATCCCTCAGTCGGCTCAAAAACGGCCAAGGGGGGGACCCGTAATGCCCCTCACGCTGGTCTGCCCATACTGCAGCTTCTCCAAACAGATATCTGAGGGGGATATCCCCAAAGACGCCAGGCGCGCCATTTGTCCCCGTTGCGGACAGAAATTCGATTTCAGCCCGGGAAATGGCATTCCCCATAAAAACATAGTAGCCCGTTATCAAGATGAAAATGCCCGAAATGAAGATCAGGGTTCCGGCTATGGGGACGGCTACCAGGGCTCGCCCTGGGAAAACCGCGGGAAAACCGGCCTGTTAAAAGGGATTTTCGCCACCTTCACACAGGTGCTCTTCTCGCCAACGCAGTTCTTCAAAACCCTCAATCCCAAGGGCGAAATCGGAGAATCCCTGGCCTTCGGTCTTTTAATCGGTGCCATCGGCAATATGCTGGGGCTCTTCTTGCCCACGGTGATGAATGTCCGGGGATCTTTCCTTTATGGAGCAACCCCTCTTCGGGCAATTCACCATCGGATTCGTGTTCCTGTTTCTGATGGTCCTGGTACCGGTCGGCATCATTGTGGCCATGTTTGTCTACAGCGCGGTGCTCCATCTCTTTCTCCTCATGGTAAGGGGCGGCAAAAACGGCTTTGAGGCCACATTCAGGGTGATTGCCTATTCCCAGGCCGCCCAGGGCTTCAGTGTCGTACCGGTGATCGGCGGCTGGATTGCCGGGATATGGCAATTTGTCGTTCAGGTCATCGGGCTCAGAGAAATTCACGGGGTCTCCTACCTCAGGGTCATCATGGCTTTCATCCTCCCCGTGTTGATCCTTTTTGTTCTGACGGTCACCGCCCTGATCCCGCTGGTCCTCTTCATCACTCAGCACTGGTCCGGGCACGTATGATCCTGCAAACCCTTTTGCTCCTGATTGGCATCGTTCTGCTCTATCTCGGATCTGAATGGATGGTCCGCGGGGCATCTGTCCTGGCCCTCTCTTTTTTCATACGGCCCATCATCATCGGCGTCACGGTTGTGGCCTTTGCCACATCGGCCCCTGAACTGCTGGTCAGCCTGATTGCGGCCGTCAAAGGGTCGAGCGGTGTCTCCCTGGGAAACATCCTGGGGAGTAATGTGGCCAACATCGGCCTGGTCCTGGGAGCCAGCGCCCTGGTAAAGCCTCAAACCGTCGACAGGGGGCTCATGAAACGTGAACTCCCGTTCATGCTGGGGGTCTCCCTGTTGTTCTGGTGGACCTGTCTCGATGGAGCCATCGGCCGGTTGGACGGGGTCATCCTGCTGAGCGCCCTGGGCGCCTTTCTCGCCATGAGCATTGCCACCGCACGGACAGGAAATAATCCCCAGCCGGGATCCCTGCCCCAACGAAGATTGAAGGCCACCTCCTGGCAGGTCTTTTTGATGCTCATCGGTCTCGTGGGACTGATGGTCGGCGCCAACACGATCGTCAACTCAGCCATTTTCATTGCTCAGCGCCTCGGCCTCAGTGAAATTTTCATCGGATTGTCCATTGTGGCGGTGGGGACGTCCCTGCCGGAGTTGGCCACATCCGTGGTCGCCGGTGCCAAGGGGGAGTCTGACATCTCCATTGGAAATGTCGTGGGAAGCAATGTGTTTAATATCTGCATGGTCATCGGGACCGTCGGTCTGTTCAATCCCATGACCGTGGACATGGGGGCCGTACAGATCAAGTTCGCCACCATGATCGGCATCTCCCTGTTGCTCTTTGTCTTTTGCCGAACCGGCTACAGGGTAAACCGATTGGAAGGGGCCTGTCTCTTTTTGGATTTATTTTGTTCATCATCCTGTCCTACTGGGTCTGATAAAATGAGACATCACCCCCCCATTAACCGTTAAGGAAAAGCAATCTTGACAAAAATCATCGACTACCCTTCCGTATTGAATCGCGCTCAACTCGAAGCGGTGACCACCCTCGAGGGATCGGTCCTGGTCATCGCCGGTGCAGGGAGCGGCAAGACCCGGACTCTGATCTACCGTGTGGCCCGGCTGGTGGAATCAGGTGTGTCGCCGGAATCGATTCTCCTTCTCACCTTCACCCGCAAGGCCGCTCAGGAAATGCTGGACCGGGCGGCCACCCTCTCCGATTCCCGATGCCGCTTCGTCTCCGGGGGCACCTTTCATTCCCTGGCATACAAGGTCCTCAGGACCCATGCCGATGCGCTGAGCTATTCCAGATCCTTCACCATATTGGACCGCTCGGACATGGAAGAAACCCTCGGCATATTGATACCGGAACTCCATATGGAAAAAGGGGGACCGGTCAGATTTCCCAAGCGCGGGGACACTGGCCAACATTCTGAGTAAAGCAGCCAATCTGCAACAACCCATCGAACAGTTCATGGGTGAAGAATACGGCCATTTCATGGATGTCTTACCCCGGATCGCCACCCTGGACAGGCTTTACAGGGAATACAAGAAAGCCCATCAGTTGATGGACTACGACGATCTCATCATCCATCTGCAGACGCTGCTGGCCGAAAACGCCTCTATCCGTCAGGAACTGAGTGATCAATACCGTTACATCATGGTGGATGAATACCAGGACACCAATGCCATCCAGGCGGAGACCGTCCAGTTACTGGGCAGTGAGCATGGAAATGTCATGGTGGTGGGCGATGATTCACAGTCCATCTATTCCTTCAGGGGGGCGGATTACCGCAACATGCTCGATTTTCCGGCACGGTTTCCCGACTGTACGATCATCAAGCTGGAGCAGAATTACCGCTCCACCCAGCCCATCCTCAGCTTGACCAACGCTCTGATGGAACAGGCCGGGGAGAAATACACCAAGTGCCTTTTTACCGAACGCGAAGGAGGCCAGAAGCCCTCGGTGGTCAATACCCAGACCGCTCATGAGCAGGCTCTCTTTATTACCCGGTACATCCGTGAGTCCGTTGAGCGGGGCCGGTCCGTCACGGACTTTGCCATCCTCTTCCGGGCCGCTTATCATTCCTTTGAGCTGGAGGCCGAACTGACCCGGCAGGGGATCCCTTATGTGAAATACGGCGGGTTCAAGTTCCTGGAATCCGCCCACATTAAGGACTTCCTGGCTCATATGCGGGTCACCGTCAATCCGGATGAGGCGGTGAGCTGGTTTCGCATCCTCAGGCTGCTGAAAAACATCGGCATGGGCAAGAGCCGGAAAATCATTCACTGGATGCAAAATGACGGGATCTCTCCAAAGGATATCGCTCAATGGCCAGAAGCAGGGAAAAAGGACAAGGGTCTCAAACCCCTCGGAAACCTGCTGGCCGCACTCACGAAAAGAGGGATCACCCCGAAGGCCGCTGTGGAGGCGGTTTTGGCCTATTATACTCCCATTTTAAAGGATCGGTTCGACGACTATCCGAGACGCCAGAAAGAGATTGAACAGCTCATCCCCATGGCTGAGCGCTACAAAAAGCTGCGCGCTTTTTTGGATGACCTGGTGTTGGATCCCCCCACCAGTGCCGCGGATATTGAAAACACCGGCGGAGAGAAACTGACCCTCTCCACCGTCCACTCGGCAAAGGGCCTGGAATGGCCTGAGGTCTTTGTCATTTGGGCCATGGAGGGCCGGTTTCCCCCTCCAGGTCGCTGAACGATTCCGAAGCGCTGGAGGAGGAACGCCGGCTCATGTATGTGGCAGCCACCCGGGCCAGGGATCGCCTCATCTTTCCTATCCGGGCCAGGAGTCGGTCCCCATGTGGTCTGCATATCCCGGCCGGGGCACGGGGCTCTCCTCATTCATTGCCACCATACCCAGGGATTTTTTCTACTGAATCCGGATCTGCAAGCGACACCCCCCCCATGAAAAAGCGGCCCGTTAGAAGACGCCCGGCCGGCACCTTTCAAAACCCCAAAGACAACGCCCCCTACACCCAGGGGGAGCAGGTCAAACATCCGGCCTTCGGGATGGGGGTGGTCTCGAGGATGGTATCCGATAACAAGATAGAGGTTTTCTTCAAAAACGGGGGAAAGAAGCTGCTTCACTTGGAATACACGGTACTGGAGAAGATTTGAGGGTCATACAACACACGTTCGAATCGTAAAAAAACAGTTCTGCGCTATTGGTTGAGCATGCGTCCCTTGCAGCGATCCGAGAAACATCGAACCGGTTTGAAAGGTAAAGGAGGAAAGTGAGACATGATTACCCCTGTAATGATGCAGGAAAAGGCCATGAACCTTTTTGCCAATGACTTTTATTGAGCCCAGGCCATCCTGGCCGTGGGCCTGGACATGATCGGAGAAGAAGAACGGGACACCGCCCTCAGATCAGCCGGCGGGCTCACCGGCGGCTGCTACCGCGGGGATTTCTGCGGGGCCATTGCCGGGGTCACCATGGGCATTGCTGCGCTCTTTGCCAAGGCCCACCCCGATGATATGGAAGACGCCCGTCTGGCCTCCACCATCCGTCTCGCCTACGACCGACTGAAAGAAATATCGTCAGAAAAATACGGGGCCACGGATTGTGAGACCATCTCGAGTTGCAACTGGTACGACCCCGAAGATGTCAAGACCCGGCGCGTGGACGGCAGACGAAATGAGTGCACCCGATTTGTGGGGGAGTGTGCCAAAGTACTCGGAGAAGTGCTCATGGAAGTGGTGGGCGAGGAAGAAATGAAAATCCTCCAGGAAATGTAAGTGCTGCTGCGATTGTAACGCGGCTGTGGTGCCATTGAACACGCATTGAGGTCTAACGACCCCGCCGGGTATCCCAACGGATTGTACCCGCTCCGACATACCATTCTGTCATAAGCAGAGACCGCTTATCAAATCAACATTTCCAGTTCCCTAATCAGGGTGGAAATCTGATCCGAACCCTGTTTCAATTCATCGAAGAGGTCCCGCTTTCGCTCCACCACTCCGCTTTGTCCCGGTTGACCGGGTGCGTCCGCGGTCTCCAGACCTTGTTTGCCCTCCTCAGCCCGATACCCATTCTCCAGCAGCGCAATGAACTGGTCCGCGATTTCGTCGGGCGAAAAGGGGCCGGCCCCCGTTTTGTACCATCTGTAGAGCCAGTTGCACATACCGATAATGGCATAGGCCATCAGTTTGGGGTTCAACCGTCGGAAACATCCGATGGCGACCCCCTCCTCAATAATCTGCTCCACCACCTGCGTGAATTTTCGCTTTTCCTCACGGATCCCGCTGAAAGTCCGGGTCGGGCAGTTGCCCCTCTTCGCTGAAAAACACCGAAAACATGGCCAGGTTTTCGATGACCACGGTCTTGAGATGCCGGCGGATAAAGAGCCTCATTTTCTCGGCAGGTGAGAGTTCCATGTCAGGAATTTCATAGATATATCCGAAAAAGGTCTCCAGTGCCTGTATGTAAATCTGGGACAAAAGGTTTTCCTTGGAGGAGACGTAGTGATCAGAGGGCGGGCTTCGTCACGCCAAGATCCTCGGCAATATCATCGAGGGTGGCGGACCGGTAGCCCTTCTGGTGAAAGATCTTCACCGCCGAATCAATAATCATCTGCTGGCGAAGGGTTTTGGTCTGGGTTTTAAAATCGAATTTGGATGGAGTGGTCATTGATCCGTCGTTTCATCTTTAAAAAAAATGCTTGACGTACCCGTCATCCGAACGGTACCTTACTCAAAAGTAACATAGGTGTCTTATCGGTAACTATCGGTGAAGTCTGGACCTCTGTCAAGAAAAAATCCGCAGGGAAATGACCGGGGGGCCCAAAAGGATAGGCCGTGCGTCCAAGATCAGGTATCCATCGGAAAAGGGGGAAAACATGAGTCAACACGCGACCGTAAAGAACGGCTCTCAAGCCATTGAGCAGGGGAAAAACTGGGATGATTTCCTGAAAACCTATTACGACAAACCGCAGAGCCTGAAGAGCTGGTCAGGATTTGATGTGAAGGAGATCTACACGCCGGAGGATCGAGAAGATGAAAATTATAAAAAGACCATCGGCGATGCCGGCGAATACCCCTTCACTCGGGGCATCCATCGCAACATGTTCCGGGGGCGCTACTGGACCCGCCGGGAGGTGGTAGGCATCGGCTCTCCCGCCGACACCCATGAGCGGGCCGCCTACTGCTTTCAACAGGGCGCCATGGGCATGAACACCATCGCCGATATCACCTATGAGATGGGCCTCGATCCCGACCATCCCTGGGCCAGGGACGAGGTAGGCCTGACCGGGGTCAACATCTCATCCATCAGGGACATGGAGACCCTGGTGGGGGATATCCCCTTGGACAAAGTGAGCTGGTCCGTCATCACGGCGTCCACGGTTGCTGCGGCCAGTATGGCCCAGTATGTGGCCGTGGCCCAGAACAAGGGCTATGACATCAGCCGGCTCAGGGGCTCCATTCAGAACGATCCCATTCACTTTAGATACTGCGGTTTCAGGCCCGCATGCCCCTTGGATTTGTCCATCAAGCTCGGAGCGGATGTGATGGAGTACTGCACCCGGCACATGCCCAAGTGGTACTACACCACGGTCAATATGTACGACCTCAGAGAACAGGGCATCACGGCCCCGCAGGAGATCGCATTCGGGTTCGGAATTGCCATGTGCTACATCGATGAGTTGATCCGGCGCGGGCTTCACATTGATGAATTTGCCCCCCGCTTCACTTTCTATGTATCCTGTCACATCGATTTCTTTGAGGAAATCGCCAAGATCCGGGCGGCGAGACGGATGTGGGCCCGGCTGATGAAGGAGAAATGCGGGGCCAAAGACCCCCGTTCCATGCAGTTTCGGTTTGCCGTTCATACGGCCGGATGCTCCCTGGTCCCCCAGCAGCCGCTGAACAATATGGTGCGCATCTCCTTTGAGGCCCTGGCCGCGGTGCTGGGTGGGGTCCGATCGCTCCACTGCTGCTCCTATGACGAGCCCATGTGCCTCCCCACCGATAAGGGACACGTTCAGGCCCTGCGGACCCAGCAGATCATCGCCTATGAAACGGGCGTCACCAATGTGGCCGATCCTCTCGGCGGGTCTTATTATGTGGAGAGCTTGACAGACCAGGTGGAGGAAGAAGCCCTGAAAATCATGAAACAGGTTGAGGATGTGGGCGGTATGGCCGAAGCCATCCGAACGGAATGGCTGGACCGTCAGTTTGACGAGGAAGCCGTCAAACGTCAGCGCGAAATCGATCAGCGCGAAAAGCTGACAGTGGGCGTAAACATCTTCACTTCAGAGCCTGAAAGCGAAACCCCCCTCGGCGTGCAACGTGTGTCCGATGTCTCGACCCGTAAACAGATTGAGGACTGCACAAAACTGAAGGAGACCCGGGACCATCAAAAGGTCTCCGATGCCATCGAGCGTCTTCGCGATGATACGCAGGAGGACAAAAATACCATCCCGGCCATGATCGAGGCCACCAAAGCACTGGCCACCACGGCCGAGATGATGGGAACCGTTCGGGAGGTATTCGGGTATTCCTATGACCCCATGAATATTCTGGAATCACCCTTTGGGTTTTCACCCGATACAAAGGTGCATGCAGGGAGCCGGAGATGAACAATAGACGGATTCGGGTCGTCATCAGCAAGGTCGGTCTGGACGGCCATGACCGGGGGGCCAAAGTGGTGGCCTCCCTCCTCAAAAAGGCAGGCATGGAAGTGGTCTATCTCGGGATGTATCAGAGTGTGGAGGGCATCGTCAGGGCCGCTGTGGACGAAGACGCGGATGTCATCGGCGTCAGCTATCTCTCCGGGGAACACCTGGTCTTCACGCCCAAGATCGTTCAAGAAATGAAAAAACAGGGCCTGAACGATGTGCTCTTTGTGGTGGGTGGATCATTCCCGCCCGAAGACATCCCGGTCATGAAGGAAATGGGGATCGATCAGGTCTTCCGCGGCGGATCCTGACCGACGATATCGTGGCCTATATCCAAAAAACCGTACGGTGAGCAAGCACACCGCTTCGCTGCACACTGTTTAGGCACCTTGAGAGGTGCTTAAATCGTCAACAATGGGCCCTCGCTCTTCAGGATGTCTGTCAGCGGCTCCCCCCAGTATTTGACCTCCACATTCATCTTTTCCAGGGTTTCGGTCACCCCGAGCTGATCCGCACAGGCTTTACAGGCGGTGACATGGACACCCGTATCCAGGGCCTTTTTGATTTTCTCCTGGATATCCGGATTCTCTGCTGATAACTTTGCAGGGGTTCCCCAAATCACCAGAGTCACCCTGGCCCACCACCCCTTCAGCAGCGAATTGATGCCGTACATAAACACCATTTTTTCGGCGGTTACCGGGTCCCCATTGGTCCACAAAATCGTAAGATGATCTTTTTCAGCCATCACGTGTCTCCCTTTATTAATCAGTTACATTAATTGAAAAAGTCATCCCGCGCCTTTTTGATCTGCAGAAGGTTTTCAAGGGGCGTCGGCGGTGCGACACCGCATCCGGGACAGAGGAAATCCGTGCCGTTTTCCAGGGCCTGGGTGGCCTCCTGGTACACTTCCTCCGGAGTCCCGTTAAACAGGGTGGTGGCGGTGGCCACATTCCCGAACACCTTGACCCCTTCTCGTGGGCGATTTCCACGGCCCGCTTCATGTCCGCCTTCTCTTCGATACTGATGCCCGCCACCCCGGTATCGCACATCATGTCGATGATGGAGTCGGTATTCCCGCAGATATGGAGGACCACCGGACCTTTGGCCCGCTCCACCACCTGCTTTAAGATGGGCTGGGTATGTTTTTCAAAGAATTTGTTCCTCAAAAGCGCCGGGCCCGCCGTGGGTTCCGCAAATACGTAGTAGTCTGCTCCGTTGTCGAACGCAAAGTTTTCAGCCGCCACGGCCGCCTCCCGGGTAACCTCCAGCACGGTGTTGATATTATCCGGATTTTTGTAAATCCACTTCATGAACTGCTCGGTTCCCACCAGGTTTGCAGCGCAGGTGAAGGGCCCTTCGGTCTCTCCGAACACGATGAGGTCATCCCCCGCCTTCTCCTTCAGCAGTCGGAAGTGTTCCTTAAACATGGGGAATCGGCCCCGTTCCAGATAGTCTGACGGAAATTCGATGTTTTCAATGCTGTCGGCATAGGGGTGGCCATGGATGGAATACTGAATATCCTTCTGAGGCGTACCCAGTTTGCACCCAAAGGCCTCGCTCAACCCCACAATATCCCATCCCATGGCCTTTACCCATTCAAATTTCCCGTATTTGTGACCGGCATAGGACAGCTCCGTCATGGCCACCGGATCGGTATCGGCGAGGGGTCTGGCATACCCGCACTTGTCCATAAAGTCCACCACGCCGTAGGTGGTGGTGCTCCCGGAAGGTGTCATATCCACATCCTTCCCCGTAAACCGGTTCCAGAATCTCTCCCTTAAACTCATCTGCGCCATTTTATTGACCTCCCCATAGCGGATTTATGATTGGTGATTGGTGATTGTCGATTGAAAAACATTTCTACCACCTCAAGAAGAGATGCTCAAGCCCTTAGGGCTCGCTCCAGCACACTGATCTTCGGTTGACTGGATCGATGGAAAAACACCCTCCCGTCCCATCCAATACGACGAGGTGGGAAATGCGGTCACCGAGGATCATCCTCAAACGTCAGTGTCGCATCCTTCGGAAGCGCGAGCCCCAATGCCACCTCGGCCGCCTTGACCACGGACACGGGTATGGGGCAGGCCACATGGCATCGGGCGCGTTCGGCACACAGAAAAACAGGGTTTTTCGTGTGGGCAAAAAGAGGTCCTTCATGGACAGCCGTCCCAGGCACGGGCGCAATTTTTGAATCTGTTCGCACGCCGATTGGATATCGAGATGAACCTCTCGGCCTTCTCTTTTGGCCTTAATGGTGCAGGGGAAGCCGCAGATACCCGGTTCAACACGCACCGAGACCCCTTTTGATGCATCGTCAGGCTTCGTGATCATTGTTGTCTATGGGCCTATTTCTGATGAAGTATTTCGTCTGGCACCAGCCCTTCAAGATGCGGAAATTCATCCGTCATATGAGGAATTTGCATGGATTCCATAAACTGTTTTTCGAAGTCTTCTTCCACCGTCAATTCAATATATTCCACATTGCGTGCGACCCAGTTGGCATCGGCCCGCATCTTTTTGTCCAGCAACACCACCCGTGCCCCATCACCGGCCGCGTTTCCAATGGAAAGGACCTTTTCCACTTCGCAGTCCGGAAACAACCCCATAATCAGGGCCTTTTCCCGGTTCACATGCGTGCCGAAGGCGCCGGCGATCTTGATACTGTCCACCTTGTCCACGCCCATGCGTCGCATCATGAGTTTACACCCCGTGTACAGCGCCCCCTTGGCCAGCTGTATCTGACGGATATCCTTCTGGGTGATGACCACATCCTTGCCAATGGAGGTCTCATCGGCCCAGGCAATGACGAATTCCTTCTGTCTCGGATTGTCCGGATTTTTTCGAAAGCGATCAGACTTCTGATCCTTGGAAAAGCGGCCGCTCTTGGCCACCACACCGGACCGGTAGAGTTCCGCCAGCACATCCAGAATACCGGACCCGCAGATCCCCTTGGTCTTCATCTCTTCGGGCTTGGAGTATTTCAGCCATGCATCCCGGCCGATCACCTTGTAATCGACCTCATGGGTTTCCGGATCGATCTTGATCCGCTCGATGGCCCCCGGTGCGGCCCGCATTCCAAAGGCCAACTGGGCCCCCTCTAAGGCCGGACCCGTGGCACAGGAGGAGGAGATCAGCTTGTTTTTATTACCCAGGACCAGTTCGCCGTTGGTTCCGATGTCAATGATGAGCTGGAGCTCCTCACTCCGGTAGGGTTTTTCCGAAATCAGCACGCACACGTTGTCTGCGCCCACGAACCCGGCTTCGTTGGGCATGATAAAAACATTGGAAGACGGGTTGATGTTGAGCCCCAGATCCCTGGCCCGAATATCCAGACTGCGATGCACCACCGGCGGAAAGGGGGCCAGCCCCACATACTGGGGATCCAGCTTGAGCATGATATGGTGCATGGCCGTATTGCCCCCCAGGGTGACATCCACAATATCGGAGGTCTCCAGCCGAAGATCAGGGCTTCCCCTCCTCGGGCGCCTCCACGATGACAAATTCCCCGTCTTCATCCTTTATGGATTTACCGTCTTCATCCTTTTGTTTCTCAGTAGGGGGGTGGGTAGCCTCACAGGCCTTTCGGACCAGGTCATTGAGTCCCTCCCAAAGGTCATTGCTCATCCGCTCCAGGCCCCCGGGGTTCTGCATGTGAAAGGTGATCCGCGCCATAACGTCTTCCCCGTACTTGCACTGGGGATTCATCATGGAGACGGTCTCCAGGACCTGCATGGTCCCCATATTACACAAATAAGCCGCTATGGTGGTGGTCCCCACATCGATGGCGATCCCGTAATAATCCTCCACCTTCCCCGGCCACAGCTTGATGATCTCTTTTTCATCCCACACCGCTGCGGTAATGGTCCACTCTCCCTCGCGAATCGTGCCGGGCAACTTTCTGAGCGTATGCCAGTCAATGGAGAGATTTTTGAGCCCGTGATCCTTTTCCAGACCCTGGGTCATCCGTTCAAAATCCCCCAGCGGGTCTTCAAAGGTGGGCGGTGTAACCGTCACCGTATACAGCTTGACCGCAGGATCCCATTCGATCTCAATGTCCCGTGCCGCCTTGCTGACCACCTGTTTGCCGGCCCGGGATTCCTCGGGGACAAAGATGAGGAGATCCCCCCGGACCTCAGCCACACAACCGAGACGGTACCCGGCCTCCCGCTGGTCAGGAGTTATGAATTTCTCCTCTTCCTTCTGCCACGGACCCACATGATCCTTCCCGGAAACCACACCGAACTTTTCAAAGGATCCCTCCTCCACACGGACCTTGCACTTCCCACAGACCTTTTTCTCTCCGCACAGGGTTTCAATGTCTACACCGAGCTGTCGGGACGCCTCAACAATATTGATCCCCTTGTCGACCTCCCCCCGCCTTCCGGAGGGTTGAAAAATGACCTTTGCCTTCCCTTTATCACTCATTACGGCGATACTCCTGACTTGGTATGTGGCGGTTGAATGTTACTTGTTCTGCATTTCCCGCAACCGGCTGATCATCTTTATGGCTTCCTGCACGGCGTTGCCGGCCGACTCGGCATACCCGTCCGCACCAAACAGATCCGCCGTATCACTGGTCACCGGCGCACCTCCCAGCATGATGGCCACATCCGGGTTTTTCTCCTTGATCATCTTGATGACCTTTTCCATCCCCATCATGGTGGTGGTCATCATGGCGGAGAGGGCCACGATTTCAGAGTCGGTACGGAGCTGCTCTTCCACAAACTTCTCCAAGGGGACATCGCGACCCAGGTCATGGACCGTAAACCCCGCCACTTCGAACATCATCTTAATGATGTTCTTGCCGATGTCGTGCACATCCCCCTGAACCGTACCGATCACCACCTGTCCCTTGGGTTTATCCCCCAGATCCTCCAACGTGATATGCGGTTGCAGAATGTCCAGGCCGGCATACAGGGCGTCGGCGCACATGAGGAGTTCAGGCACGAAATACTCCTGCTGATCATACAACTCCCCCACTTCTTCCATACCTGCGGCAAGCCCGTTCATCACCGCATCGTAGGCATTCAGCCCTTCGTCGAGCACTTTCTGCGCGGCTTCCTTGACCTGGTCTTCTTCAAACTCCACCACGCCCTCGTGAAGTTCCTTTAACAATGCTTCTTCGTGTCTCTTCTTTTTCCCATGGGTTATACCCTCCCTTTTATTAAAGCCTTCCGACCGCCGGTGTTGCGGCCTTCCCGTATTCCCGTACCGCTGCCACATAGGCTTTCACGTTCTCTTCTTTGACATCGGGCCACAGATCACATCCCGGCCAGACCGCATCCACCCCATCGTCGATACACTTCTTGATGACCGCACCCACCTCAGATGCCTCCCTCTGAACCAGGGTGCCATAGGGATCGAAATTGCCCAGGATCAGCGCATCATCCCCCAGCTTCTTACGGGATTCCGCCACATCGTTTTTCTGGTCGACACTCACTGCATCCGCCCCACAGTCGTTCATCATCTCAATAATCAAATCCGTGGACCCGCAGATGTGATTAATCTTGGGGGATTTCAATTCGGCAAAGACCTTCTCCAGATTGGGCTTGATCAAGGTCTTCCACATCTTCGGAGAAAGCAGAATCCGTGCCCGACCCCATCTCACGGATATTGATATAGTCTACGCCCACATCCTGGTAGTGTTTGGCCACGGTAATCACCAGGTCGGTCATCTTGGATAAAAA
This sequence comes from Deltaproteobacteria bacterium, assembly GCA_034522175.1. GTDB lineage: Bacteria > Desulfobacterota > DSM-4660 > Desulfatiglandales > Desulfatiglandaceae > JAIPDZ01. The sequence goes on from JAXHLQ010000001.1 coordinate 156,837, forward strand.
TCCTTCCACACGGTCTTTATCTTTCCTCAGCCCCTTGAGAAGAACATCCAGTTCGATCAACTGCCCCGCCATGGTAAACGGGCCCAGCACCCATCCGCCCACGGCGAGTTTGCCGCCGTCGTGATCTTTAACGATTTTCAGCGCCTCATCCACCACCGGCATCCGACCCTGTTCGAAGATAACATTCAGGTCATCCGGCATATCCACCTCATCCAGGGTGGCCCATTTGGATGGCACCGTGGGATACAGGATGCCTTCGGCGTCATCGTAGAGACTTACGCCCTCCCCAGGGCCTCGGGCACCGTACACATATCATCAGGGAACCACCACCCCGTCAAAGCCGAACATCTCGGCACTGGTGATGGCGGAACCCGCCAGGTATTCGGCTGATCCGTGGACCTGTGCAAAACGGATGCCCATCTTATCGATGGCCTGCACGGTCACCGTACCCATACCGCTGAAGCAGGGCATCTGATCTACCGGTTGTCGCTTAAAAAACTGCGTCACGCGTTCTTTTGGGGTCATTGTCATCATTCACTTGCTCCTTAGTACATAAGGTTTTCGGTTTGTTTACATCCCTTTCAGCTGGGACACGAAGTCTGGAAACAGTTTGTTCAGAGGATGGGATTCTGATTCCGGCAACGTCTTTTTCTCAGCAAATGCAGCCGCCGCCGTAAAGGCGTCGGCCATGGCCACGGCCGGAAAAATCCGTTCGGCCCCGGCCATGGGGCCCGAGAAAATCATGTCATGATACATGAACGCGGCCAGTCCTTCCAGGGCCGCATCGGCCGCGGCCCAGCCTTTAAATCCCCACATCTCTCTCGCCTCTTTCCACATGTACGACCCGTTGGAGGGCGCACTGGATGTGGGAAACCCCCATTTTTCCTTGATCAGCTGATTGGCGAGGCCGCAGAACGCAGTGGCCGGCCCGTTCATCACCGATGTGTCCACAAAGATGGATTCAAACCGGGCACCCGCCTTGTCGATGGCATCCAGAAGTTTCTGGGTCCCGGTGATCCGGCCCTGGGGCAGTTGATCCGCCATGTCAAAGGCCACCAACAGGACATGCTTGACCCCCAGTTGAGAAATTTCCCGAATCTCCGTCTCCAGATCCTCTTCCCACACCGTGAGGCTGTTATAGAACATACGGTCTAAGAGGCCTTTTTCCGCGCAATAGGCGGCCCCGGCCAGTTTCGGCTTCATCTGCCAGGCGTCGATACAAAAGGGCATATCACTGACCGAGGTCACAAAATCCACGTAGGTCTCAAATTCTTTACCCGTATTGGCCACGATGTCCGCCATACCCGGCACGCCGGTCTCGGCCCACATTCTGTCCTGGGTCTTGAGCAGGGTCTCGGCCCGTTTTTCATCAAAGCCCTCTTTTCGCTTCCCTTCAAAGACCCGGTCCCCTTTCTGAAAGATGGATGAGCACACCACCGTAGGGTTTTCCCCGGGCTGGCCCCCGAATTTCACGCCGCCGATCTCACAGACATTCTGCTTTGTCGAAAAATTTACCAGCATAACTCCTCCTGACCTTTTGGCTTCAATTTCTGTTTCACACAATCGTTCAGAATGCGCTCGGACACACCGGACCCTTATACCGCAAGGTGCTGCTTGATAATATCCTGATCCGCTATCAATTCCTCTGAGGTGGCGGTCTGCGCGACTTTACCTTTGATGCCCATAAGATAGTGCCTTGAGGCCACCTTTAATGCCATTCGATGGTTCTGCTCCACAAGGAGAAGGGTCAGGCCCGATTGCAGACAGAAAAGGAGAATCGGTTGGATCACCTCATACACCAAAAGCGGTGCAAGTCCCTGGGACGGCTCATCCAGCAGCATAATGACAGGGTTTCCCATCAGGGCCCGACCAATGGCGAGCATCTGTTGTTCTCCACCGCTGAGCGTGGAACCGTCCTGCCGGTTTCTGGTCTTGAGCACAGGAAAATGGCTGTACACCTTCTCCATGCTCCACGCCTCTTCCTCCCCTGATGGCTTTGCCGCCAACTTGAGATTTTCTTCCACACTTACCCCCGGAAAGATATGCCTTTCAGCCGGGACATACCCGATACCTTTTCTGACCACCCTGTGGGGAGGCCATCGGGTGGTGTCTTCCCCGTTGATCCGGATCCTTCCCTTTCGGGGCGGGGTAAGGCCCAGAATGGACCGGAGGGTCGTTGTCTTTCCCACGCCGTTTCTGCCCAGGATGGAAACCGCCTCAAGCCGGTTCACGTCCATGGAAAGCCCTTGGATAATATGGCTTCTTCCATAGTAGGTGTGGAGGTCCTCGATTTGAAGAATTTTCTCTGCTTCGTGCTCAGCCATGGCCGAGATAAGCCTCCTTGACCAGTTCGTTGTCCTGAATCGTCCGGGGAGATCCTTCCGCAATGATGCGCCCCTGATCCAGGACCATGATTTCATCTGAAATTCTCATGACCACATCCATATCATGTTCCACCAGGACCACTGCGATGGTATCGGTCAGTCCCTTAATAAGCTGAGCAATATGTTCGGTTTCCGCAGGCGACATCCCTGCCGTGGGTTCGTCCAGAAAAAGGATCTTGGGATCGCCGGCCAGGGCCATAGCGACTTCCAGGAGACGCTGGTCCCCGTGTGCGAGGTTGCTGGAAGGCACGTCCGCTTTGTCCTGCAACTCCAAACGGTTGAGGATCTCCCAGGTCTTTGTATTGACGTTTTTGAGGCCTTCTCTTGCTGAAAAAACCCTCAATGATCCGCCGATCTCGGTCTGGGCTGCAATCCGCACATTTTCAAATACACTCAACCCCATAAATATGCTGGTGATCTGAAAGGTGCGACAAATGCCCAAACGGACCAGCACATGCGCAGGCCTATTGGTGACATCCTGTTCTTCGAACACCACTGCACCGGAACTGGCAGGAAGCTTCCCTGTGATGACATTAATAAAGGTCGTCTTTCCGGCTCCGTTGGGCCCGATAATGGACCGGAGCTGTTTGGCCTTAAATTCCGAATTCACATCGTTGACGGCAAGCACCCCGCCAAAATGCTTGTGAAGGCTCTTTGTGCTCAGGATGGTGGTCATAGATCTTGATCATTCCTTTCTGAAGCGCGTCAGGTAATCCCCCAGGCCGATAAAGCCTCTCGGCAGGAACAGCACCAGTATGATCACGACCAGCCCCACGAACAACTCCCAGTGTTGGGTCATGGTGCTGATGTAATCCTGCATAAAGATAAAAATGCCCGCCCCCACAATGGGTCCCCACAAAGACCCCATCCCCCCGACCAGGACCATCATGAGGACCCCGGCTCCGGCGAACGCACTCATGGTGGTGGGCCCAATATAACCGCGGTAAAGGATGAACAGTCCCCCGCTCACACCGGCCAGCATACAGGCATACATCCATCCGTACAGCTTATATCTGCGGATATTGATGCCCACAAACGAGGCCCTCTCCTCGTTTTCCCGGATGGCCTCCAACACCGCTCCAAAGGGGGAATGGATAATCCGCCAAGTGAGTAAAAAACAGAAGAATACGATGCACAGGCTGAAAAGATACATGGTCGTAGGGTTCCCGGAGTTGCCCAGGGTTATGCCGACCACCTGGATGTCCGGGTGCGGCACCCCCATTAGCCCGTCATCGCCTCCGGTCAAGCTATACCACTTCCATACGATGGTATAAAACATCATACCGAAGGCCAGGGTCAAAAGGGCAAAGGCAAGGCCGCCGGTACGCACCTGAACCCACCCTACGGGAAGAGCGATGGCGGATGTCACCACCACGCCTGCGAGAAGCGCCAGCCACAGAGAGGATGGCGCCACATGAATCAGAAACAGACCCACCACATAGGCCCCCAGTCCGAGGTAGGCGTTGTGCATAAAGGAGAGAAGGCCGGTGTACCCCAAAAGCACATCCAGACTCATGGCGAGGAGACCGTAGATCAGCATCTCGTTGACCAGGCTTATGTAGAAGCGATTGGTCACCACAAACGGGAACAAGGTCAGACAGGCGACCACAATGAGGAGGGCCACGATTTTCATGGGGTGGGTGCTTTGCCTCTTTGTGCCCATTTCAGACATTCGAGCATCCATATTACTCAAACCTTCCTTCTCCGAGAAGTCCACGGGGCATAAAGGCCAGAATAAGGGCCATCATCATATAGACAATCACCATGGCCAGATCCGTGACAAAAAATTCAGCCAGGGTCTGAACCAACCCAATCAGAAAGGCCGCCAGCACAGCACCCCGCAGGCTGCCCAACCCCCCGATCACAATGACCACAAAAGAACTGATCAGCATTTCATGCCCCATGATGGGATCTATGGTGTACAGCGGACCTGAAATCACCCCGGCAATGCCGGCCAGAATACAGCCCAGGGCAAATGCCCCCGCATGGACAAAGGTCATATTGATTCCCATGCACGATACCATCTCGGGAATGCTGCTGGCGGCCCTGAGGATGATCCCCAGTTTCGTCTTTCCCAGAAAAAGCATCAATCCGATCATGGCCACAGCCGTGGTCAGGAGGGTAACCAACCGAAAAACCGGGTAGTGGGTTCCTGCGATGGGAAGGGTCTGTCTCAGAAACTGAGGCAGTTCAATAAAGCGGGGCTCATTCCCCCAAAAATATTTGATCAAACCATCCAGAAAAAACATGAGTCCGTAGGTGAGGATCAGCGTATAGACAATGGATCGTTTTCGTACCGGCACGATAATGACCCGCTCGATGATCAGTCCCACCACGGCGATCATGAGAGGAGCGATGAGCAGCGCCACAAAGTAATTGACACCCGAGGCCACCAGTGTAAACCCCGCATAGGCCCCGAGGGCATAGAGAGACCCGTGGGCCAGGTTCATCACCCGGCTCAGTCCGTAAATGATATTGAGCCCAATGGCCACAATTAACAACACACCGCCCAAAACCAGGCTATTCAGAATAATATCTACGGCAATAGCAGTGAAGCTCATATCATTTTCCTGTTGATGCTTCGCAGGGGTTCAGAGCAAATTGGTTCTGGAGAAAGTCATCCCAAAACCTTCCATGTTCTGTGCAGGGCATTCCGCAATCCGCTGCAAAAAGCAGCGGACTGCGGATAAACCCACAACCATCACATCATAGGATTATTCCGGGGGGCCCAGCTCTTCCGCCGGAAAGGTATGAAGGACCTTCATATAGATTTTTGCGTCATAGGGATTCGGCGGCGCCAGTTTGGTCTCGGTCAGCACTGCCGAATTTCGCATACAGTTGTCTTTGGCCGAAATACGGACTTCGCCGTAAGGCCCGTTAAAGCTGATCCCTCTCAGGGCATCTGCAATTTTCTTGGGATCGGTGGATCCGGCCTTTTCAATGCCGTTGAACAGATTCATGGCACCCACATAGCTGTGGCAGGCTGCATCGGATGGAATGGTTTTGAATTTTTCCAGAAATCGGCCTCCCATTTGTCCGAGATGGGATTGTCCACATCCCAGCTCCAGTCGGATGCCCCGAAGATACCCACACAGGCCTCACCGCCCGCTTCCAGTTCCACCGGACCCGGAGCCGCGCCGGAGACGATTCGGGCATATTTCTGAATGCCGAAGTCATAGGCCTGTTTGGCAAAGACCGGGATGACATTGGTGATGAGGGCGATGTATACCCCATCCGCCCCCGAGGCCTTGATCTTGCTGATGTAGGAGGACCAGTCCTTGGTCTTGATGGGGGCCTTGTCGAAATCCTCATTGGCGATTTTGATGCCGTTTTTCTTGGCCAGGTCAACGAACCGCTGGCCCGCATCATGTCCCCAGGCGTAATCGTGGACCAGCACATAATAGGTCCTGTCCTTGAGATCAGGAGTCGCCAGGATGCCTTTGACGTTTCCCACTGCAGTCTGATCATTGGCTAGCTGACCGCTCCTGAATACCAGCGGGTTGAGGCCATAGAACTTGGTGGTCATCACGTGAGTGGTTAAGAAGGGGACATTCAGCCTGTCGATGTTCTTGGCAATGGCCAACCCCACACCGCTTGAAAAAACACCGATGAGGGCCTTACAGCCATCTTTGAATACGAGTTTTTCGGCCTTGCTCACGGCAACAGGCGGCTTTACCTGTGTATCTTCCACTATCAGTTCGATGGGACGGCCCAAAAGCGTCTTCTTTTCTTCCGCGGCCATCTGGATTCCCATCTTCATCTCTTCACCGCCCTGTGCCACAATTCCCGAGAGGGGAACGAGGACGCCGATCTTCACCGGTTCCTCTGCAACTGCCTGGCTTGGAATAATGAGAAATACGCCGACCAATACGCACAAACATGTTGCTACGAATGCCTTTTTCATCTTCTTCTCCTTCTCTTCCTGCAAGATTCGGGTTAACTTCCGCCTCGTGTCTTCAATTCCCGCGTGTTATCACCTCCCGCCCTCAAAAAATGAACCCGTGTCTATTCAGACTCGGGGATGACCTGGTCCAGAAGCTCAACCAGGTCGTACAACTTCATGTCACTCTTCATCCGCTTAGCCCCTTCGTTGAGATTGTAATGACAGAATGGGCAGATGGAAACCATGTGCTGCGCACCGGTGGCCATTCCCTCTTCTATGCGTTTCGAGGCATTCTTGGCCGCCCAGTCGCCATAGCCTGTCATCACGCCCCCGCCACCGCCGCAACAGTAGGAGTTGTCCCGGATGCGCTCCATCTCCGAAAACTCGATGCCGGGAATGGCCTTCAGAAGATCCCGGGGGACATCATAGAGGCAGTCCTCTTCATTGAGCCCCACATAGGCGCCCTTCCACAGCTTGGAACCGTCCTCATCGACCTCGAACTTATTCAGGTGCCTCCCCGTGTGACACGGATCGTGATAGGTCACCTTCATGGGCAGCTCACCTTCGAATGTGAGATTGCCTTCCTGAAAGAGGTCATTGAGGAAATCCACGGTATGGACCACCCGGATCCCATCCATGATTTTGTCGTAATCCCTGGCCAGGATATAGTCCTTCTTGATGGCGCGATAGCATCCTGCACAGGACGTGACAATGGTGTTGACGCCCTTTTCTTCGTGGAGCTTTTGAAACGTCTCCAGGTTCGCTTCCGCCACGCGCTTGAATTCCTCCGCATCTCCGATTCGCATGGCCGTGGATCCGCAACATATCTCATTTTCTCCCAGGATGCCGAAATCGAGCCCCAGTTTCTGAAATATGGAAGCCGTGGCCGTGGGCACCCCACGGGCGGGCAGGTTGAAGGCACCGGTGCATCCGACATAGTAGAGGATATCCGCCGGTTCCTTATTAATATTCTTGATGGGCTTTTTGGCCTTCTTAAAGGGCCGGGTCCAATCGGTCCGAACCCTCCGCGGCCCCTGATAGGGATTGTTGTAAGCACTCAGGGACTGGGCGATCTTCTTCTGGGACGGCATGGGCCCCGCACCGTCCGCCACGGCCTTGCGGCGCATGGCCTCTATGATCTCAGGGATAAAGGGCTTGTGATCCAGTTCACACTGGTTCTGGCAGCCACCACATACCGTGCACTTGTAAATGGCATCCAGAAAGCTATCGGTCCATTCCAGCTGCCCGTCCAGAATGCCCCTTGCAAACGCGATCTTTCCTTTCGATGCCATCATGCCGTCAAAACCGAACTCCACGCCGGCCGGACAGATTTCTCCGAATTCAGGGGGTGGACCGAACTTATAGGCGGTCTTGCAGTTTCCACAGGCCGTGCATCGCCATATCTTGTCTTCCAACTCCTCAAGAGTGGATATTTCCCATTCCATGCTGACCTCCATTTAGCGTCTTAGGTTTCACCTTAATCCGCAGAAAAAAACCATGTTGCATTTCGTGCAACCCGCGTCTCATTTGCAGAAATAAGGATCCGGGCTTTCCGCCAACGGCGGGATCAGATTCCAGCAGCCGCAGAAACCTGAAATAAACCACCGGCAATCAGCGCACTGCCTGCAAAATTGCCTACCGCCGTCAGGCGGCCTCAGTGCCTGAGAGGAACCGGTCAGATGCCCAGCTTTCCCGGATTCATAATATCGTTTGGATCCAGGAGCTTCTTCACCTGTTTTAAGAGCGATAGATATCCCGGGTGTGCTCGTTTGTTGATCTCAACGGCAAAATCCACCGGCGGCTTATACGGGATGCCACCGGCATCCAGGTCCACTCTGAGGCACTCCACAATGGCCTTTCTCGCGTTTTCCGTTTCCTCCGCGCTCTTCTTGTTGAACGGGATCATGGCCCGCAACATCCCGTAATGAACGCCCCGGTAATTGGTGACACGAACCGATGGGGAAAGGTTATGCTCTATCAATATCTTTTTCCAGCCATTGTAGACCGGGGCCCATTTGTTCACCGGTGTAAAGGTACCCGGCCAGGAAATGCCGCCACCCGCCATCTTGGTGTAGTTCTTGGTGGAGCCCACAATCTGACTGGGGAGTTGTGTCCTGGCTTTCAGGGCCTCTTCCGGATATTCGGCATACTTGATGGACGTTCCCTTTTTCTCCTCTTCTTCAAGTACGTTCCGCCAGATCTCCTCCCGGGCCTCCTTTTCTTTTTCTGTCCATGAAAACGTGGTCCCGAAACAGAACCATTCAGGGGTATCATCGGGTTTGGGGATATAGGGATAGGGGATCGGCACCTGGGCCAGCCACCAGGAGACGGCGGTGAGGTCGTCGCAGATCTCGTAGTTACCGAGATTGAATATGTAGGAGACCATGTCCTCGATATTTTCAGTAGAAACCGTGAAGACCTTCAAAACCGGAGGAATGGGATGCACCCGCAGACCAATTTTGGTCACCACGCCCGTTGTCCCCAGCCAGCCCTTGAAGAGCCCATCCAACTGTGGCAGGGGGAGCAGGCTGTGCCACGCATCTTCCTGAATCGCACACGACCCGACCCGTACCAGTTCACCCGTCGGCAACACCACCTCCATACTGGTAATCTCTTCACTGTTCAGCCCGTAGCGTCCGCTCAGGCCCCCGATACCGTGGCTGATGGCGCATGAAGCGGAGCAGGCTGACGGGGGACCCACCGGCCAACTCCATCTGAGATTATGTTTGTACAGTTCAGTGGCCAGTTTGGCATGGGACACACCGGGCTCAATGACGGCATAATGGGACTCCGTATCAATACGGAGAATCCGGTTCATGCGTTTGAGATCCAGAAGGATTCCACCCCGTTCCGGAATGCATAACCCGCCGATGTTGGTCCCCGCAGTAAACGGGATAACCGGAATCTTCTCCCGGTTTGCAAACTTCATGATGCCCTGGACCTGTTCGACGGTTGTGGCCATGACCACATAGTCCGGCATCTTGGGCTTCACGAAGGACAGATCGTATGAATAAGCGTAGCGGATGTGCTTTTCCGCCGTGGCATTTTCCTTTCCAACGATCATACGTAGTTCGTCTAAAATCATGTCTTCTCGTTTCGCATGCATCAGATACCCTCCCATAAACATTTTTAACCTGTGCCGCCGGCGATACCGGTGGCTTTCCAGAATTACTTGGAATCAACGGGCATGGATGAGATGGTTCCGTCCCACGTATCAACCTCCCCGCACGCTTCTGCATCTTCAGGAAACCAGGTTGCGGTGACATTCTTCTGTTCGGTAAAAAATCTCACGCCGTCCATCCCCATCACATGAAGGTCTCCGAAAAAGGACTGTTTGTGTCCGGTAAATCCGAATATCCCCAGAGGAACGGGAATTCCGACATTGATCCCCACCATTCCTGCATGAGTCCTCTTGGAGAATTCACGGGCATAGTGACCGTTTTGCGTGTAAATCACAGATCCGTTGGCAAAACGGCTGGCGTTCATGATGGCAAGACCTTCTTCAAAATTTTTCACTCTTTTGACACAAAGTACCGGTCCGAAGATCTCCTCACGGCCAACGGACATCTCTTCCGTTACATGGTCAAAAATGGATGGTGCGAGATAGAACCCATTTTCATACCCTGGAACCACCGGATCTCTTCCGTCCACGACCAGTTTCGGCACCTTCATCCACTCCTTTCTGGATCCAGTCCGTCACAAATTTGAGATGCCCCTCATTCATGATGGGACCCATTCCTGTCTCAGGATCGTAGGCAGGCCCCAGACTCAGTTCACCCACGAATTTCTTGAGAAGCGCAATAACTTCGTCGGCGATACAGTCCTCCACCACAATCACCGGACATGCCATACATCGCGCCCCGGCGCACCCGCAATAGGCGTTTATAATCCCCCGTGCTGTTCTCTCCAGCTTGCAATCTCGGAGTACGAGGGCATGATTCTTGGCCTCGGTCAATGCCTGGACCCGTTTTCCATTAGCTGCAGCCGTGGCGTAGATGTGCCCGCCGACCTTGGTTGAGCCCACAAAGGTGACACCCTTAACGTCTGAATGTCTCAGAAGGATTTCAGCTTCATTGCGGCTTGTGGTGACCAGATTAATCACCCCGTCCGGGAGCCCGGCTTCTTGCCAGAGCTCCAGCAGACGCATAGAAGTTTGGGGGACAAAACTGGCCGCCTTGAGAACAATGGTATTTCCCGTGGCAATGCAAAGTGGCGTCATCCAGCCGTGAGGAATCATCGCCGGAAAGTTCCAAGGAGCAATTCCCGCGAAAACACCTAAGGGTTCATTATACATGACCGTATCATATCCCACACTCACGTTCATGCCCGAAACGCCTTTCATCAGATGCGGAACACCGCAGGCAAACTCCACAACCTCGTTTACCTTCAGGACATCCCCCATAGACTCTCTCCAGTTCTTGCCCTCTTCTTTGCACAGAATGTGGGTCAGCTCTTCCAGGTGTTCATCTACCAGGGCTTTCATCCGGTAAAGCACCTGAACACGCTTTGAAGCAGGGGTATCCGCCCACTCAGGGAAGGCAGCTTTCCCAGCGGCTATGGCCGATTCCACCTCTTCTGCTGTACAACAAGGAGCCTTTGCAATGATCTCTCCGGTGGAAGGATTGTAGCAATCCATGAATTTGTCAGTCTTAGATTCCAGCCATTTCCCACCAGCACAGTATTTCAATTTTTTTGGTTCTTCTAACATCTTCATCTCCTTAAAAATATTAGTTAGTTACAATTTACCTTTCAACCGTAGAAACGGTTTAATTAGAACTGTCTCCACCGACAAATGAGCAGAAATTTTCTGACCTCACTCGCATTATCGCTGCACCGGGATCATGCACTCACCCGGGGCGCTTCATCCGATTTTCCCGCTTCCATCTGCGGCACCCGTCCGTTTTCATAGATCAGGTAGATCTGACTATCCCCCACCCGTCTGAACAGGACCCCTTTTTCCTTCAGCGCAGGGGCATCATGGGCCACCACTCGCATGCCCGGATGCATATCCGTGTGAAAGTCGCCGGGCGTTCGGTGGTAGTAGAGTTCCGCGGGGTCAAAGGGCGGCGTGTTGCTGATCTTACACATGAACCGACCCACCGCCACCAGATCATTTGTCATGGCCACCTTTGCGGCAAAGGGATCTTTTTGTCTGATACACTCCAGAATCAGTTCGTGGGCCTCCCGCACGTGCTCATAGAATTCAGGGGGCATACCGAGGGTTGTCTTCAGGGACTTCAGGAGGTTGTCAATCAAATCAACGGTGAGGGTCAAAATGGCATTTTCACTCATCCTGGCGAGGTACCGATGAAAACTGATCTCTTTGGAAACCTCGTTCTCTCCAGGGGTGATGGTCGCCCCGATGATCTTTTCCAGCTTTTCCACGTCCTTGTCCGTCCGTCTGATGGCGGCAATTTCAGCCACCGCCGGTTCGATCAGATACCTGAGCATGGTGATCTCTCGAATGGATACGGTCTGGAAGTGGAGAAAGTTGATAATCGCCTGAATGGTCGTCCGCATCCCGACTTCAGCCACAAATGCCCCGCCGGCAATCCCTTTCCGCATTTCGATCATGCCGATCACTTCAAGCACCCTCAGGGCTTCGCGCATGGTGGCCTTGCTGACATTGAACTGCTCGATCAGTTCTTTTTCGGAAGCCAGCCGGTCCCCCGGCTTGAGCTGTCCTGAAAGGATGGCGTCCCGGATTTGGGCGATGATGCTGTCGGAGACCTTCTCTGATTTATTGGCGGCCTTAAACATTCTGAAACTCGAAGTGTGGACATGCACCGGAGACTTCTGACCAAAGCCCAACCGTACGGTGGATAACGAATGGGACATCCTTACTTACAAAAGGGAAAATCACGTGTCAAGCAAAATATTATAATCTTTATACCGATATTTGGCGTATGGGGTTTGCAGGTGTGTCTACACATCGTTAAATGATGTTATTCTTATTATTTAATAACTAAATAAATATTTAGTTATTAAAATTATATTTTATTGAACCTTTTAATATTCCTTATTGAAAAATAAGAACATATAGCCACAATTACCACCGGCAAATGGGACCTGATGTAAAAAGATATTATAATAGTTATAATTTTTTATTGACATCAATCCGGGTGTCCTTTTATAAAGGCGGGTATATTTTTTGAGGCAGACCCTATAAGGATCCACAGAGATACAGCATATATTAATATTTTTTGGTGGGAATCATAATGTTTACCCTAACGTTGCATAAAAGTTGAGTTCAAAACGCTATAGATTAGGTCAGCAGGGGACGATGGGGCATTTTCAAGGGTGAAAGCGTATCGACCATACGGTGAAGTCTTGAAAATGAAACAGCGTTTCTTGATGTCCTGATATAGAGCGAGTGAAACGGTTTTGGGCCAAAGCTTTATGCAACGTTAGGGTTTACCCAATCATCGGATTGTTCAGGCGGTTTTTAGTGACATATCTACGGAGGTGTAACGCATGGGAATAAAAATTGATGGATTGCTGTGTACAGGCTGCATGGCCTGTGAACTGGCCTGCGGGTATCACCGGGATGACGCCTTTGCCCTCCTGTCCTCATGTATTGTGCCGTACCGGGGGCGGGAGAAGAAGAACTATCTTGGGGTCATTTTGAAGGAAGAGGACAGCCTGGTGGCCGCGCGGCCGGAAGGCCTCGAGGTCAACAAGATCGGTGAAGAACAGGACCCGGATAAGGAGGCGGACGCCTCGGCAAAACCGATGCTGCTCAGAGAATCGTGTGATCTATGCGAGGACATGGATGAGGGCCCGCTCTGTATAAAATTCTGTCCGGTGAATGCCATTTCCATGGCATAAAGGAGATGATCCTATGGAATATTTGTCATCAGATAAGATCGCAATCGTTGACCTGGCGACCGGGGATATTACGGAAGAAGAGCTGGATGAGGATCTCGTCCTCGAAAAGCTCGGCGGGGCCGGCATCACCACCTCCCTCTACCACCGGTTTGAGGGGGAAGATCCCATCGTATTGGGCACCGGCGTCCTGACCGGTTCACTGATTCCGGGGGCCGCCCTCAGTATCATGACGGCAAAAAGCCCTTTGACCGGGAAACTATCCCATGTCCCGATCGTCCTCGCGGCCGGAATCGAGTTTAAATATTCCGGTTTTGACTACATGGTCATCAAGGGCGCGTCTGACAAACCGGTCTACCTCTGGATTCACGACGGGATCGTCGATATCAATGATGCCGCCGATGTGTGGGGGAAGGATGTGTGGGCAGCTACGGACACCATCCGGGAATTCATGGGGGATGACCTGATCCAGGTGCTCGGCATTGGAAAGGCCGGAGAGGATCAGTCCCCGCTGGCCACGGTGTGCGTCAACTACTGGCAGGGAGGAGACCGGCTCGGTTTCGGTACGCTCTTCGGCAAGAAAAATCTCAAACTCATCGGCATCCGGGGTATGGGACTTCTGGAAATCGCCGAACCCGAAGAGTTTGTGGAGGACTGCATCGAGCTTTTGTCCACCATCAAGGCCTCCGTCGGCGAAAAGAAGGGCATCACCCAAATGGCCGCTGCATTGGGTGCAGAGGATATCGGCGAGTGGCTCGATCCCCTGGTGCACCGGCACATGGCCTGTTTTAACACCCCCAATCCCACCAATTCCTTCGTCTTTACGGATGAAGATCCCGCACGATTGGAAGAGAGTGATGTGGCGGAGCCGGGGTTCCTGCTGACGGATATCTATCCCCTCATCGTCCTGAAGCGGTTGGGCCTGTCGGCCAAGGATGCGTGCACCCTGCTGAAGGACTGTGCTAAATACGGGATTGACGCGGCCGCTGTGGCCGACTTGAGCGAGAAAAACAGGACCACGACCCCCGATGACATCCGGAAATCGTTCCCTGAACTCAAAGAACCGGCCCAACAGCCCGACACGGGCGTTTTCAGCCCCTGGGCATGGGTGGGGAAGCCGGACGCCCAATCGTGGCAGAGACGCCAGGCCGTATCCTACATCCTGGGGATCCACCCTCTTTTTGCACTCACCTCATCCGATCTGACCGAGGAAAAACTCCTCGATATGGCCTCGCTGGGCACGGAGCTGGAATTGACCCAGGAGACGCTGAACGAGGTGATTGCGGACGTAACCGGCAAATAACGTCCATTGGGCGGCGACCACGGGGTTTTCGCCGCCCAACGACCCGAGACCTTCGAATGCAGCCCGGATATGGAAAAACAGGGGGCATTTTTTTTAAAGGTCTCGGCTTGGTGGCCTTGTCATGGAACCCGATACGCACTTCAGATCCCTCAACCATCGACTGATACGGGGCGACCCCATAGCCTTTTTCGACGGTACCGGCGTCGCCCCGCCTGCATCGATGGGTGATGGAGACAGATCCCTTGTGTACCCCAGAATCGGCATCTATGCCGGAACGGGGACCTCCCACTCCTGGCTCTGGTATGTGGATATCTTTGATCGAATGGGGTTTTATGACCTCGCCTTTCTGACCGAGGAGGACATTCAGGGAGACGGGCTGGACCCTGTCCAGGTCCTGGCCATGTCGGGCGGGGACACGTTCGCCATCGCAGAAGGTCTTGGGGAAGCGGGGGCTTCTAAGATTGAGGCGTTTATCCGTTCCGGGGGACTCTATATGGGATCGTGTGCCGGGGCGTACCTCCCGCTCAATTCATCCAAACCCTTCCTCAACCTGTTCAATTTTGTTCCCGCCAGGATCACCAACCTCACCCGCACGCTCCCCGAACCCATCCGTATGAAAGAAAAATTCTGTACCGCCTACGGCTGCTCATTCATCTTTCATCCCGTCCGGGAAACCGTTGCGGTCAAGACCAACGGGTTCGCCCCCTTCGGAAAGCCCAAGCGGATCCTGGCGCCGCTTTATGGGGGACCGCCCATGACCGTTGGGAACCGATCCGCCGTCCTCGCCACCTACACGGGCTTTACGGACAAGACCCTCTTTCTCGTGGATCCGGCCCTCGCCAAAAAGACCCTCATAGGAAACGCCGCCGTCATTCGTGAACGTATGGGAAGGGGCCATCTCCACCTCTACGGCCCCCATTTTGAGCACCCCCGTTTTCACATGGCCAACGCGCTCCTTGCACGGGCCATGTACTGGGATTCCCCGGCCGACCGTGGCACCGCAAGCCCGGCCGCCCCACCCCGATCCGCCGTCACCGGCAACTCTCTGAAAGCCTTTGTTAGAGACCTGAAGCGGGAGGTCAGCAACGCACGGATCGTGGCTGCGGGACTTGAAATGCGCCCGGTCCGATGGACCCTGGGAAAGAAGGTGTACGATCCGGCCAAAATACGGGTATTTCTCGACGCCATATGGTCCAGGCTGAGGGCCGTGGAACAGGCGGAGCGGGTGCTGCTCACCCCCGGCCAGGATGCGGCCATCATCCGTCAGGCGGCAATGGTCACCACCCGCATCCGGGAGATGAAGCGAGGGCTGGATCGCGGCATGGACACCCTGGAAAGAGCCGATGTCCTGTTCACCGACCTGCGACAGAGCTGCACGCTTTTTTTGGATGTCTATTTCAGGACCATGATGAATCAATTTGGAGGGCACCATGCGGTATAGCCGCCCATTGACCCGGCCCGCTCTTGTGGCAGCGACCTTGTTTCTCCTGATCGCGACCTTTTTGGTGACCCGGCCCGCGCTCTTTCAGCCCATGTTCCTGCGGATGCTTCCGGCTGGTTCGTCAATATGAACCGGTTCTCAGACGCCGCGCACCGAACCCTGGCCTGTGAGGAATGTCACAAGGATATGGCCTCGGACCAACAGCCGCATCCCGACGACAGGGACACCGCTTTTCTAAAGGCCGATGCCACCCGGGTGTACGATTACAGCCGATGTAAATCCTGCCACCGGTCCACCTACGAAAGATATCTCAAAGGGGCTCATGCCGAAGCCCTCAAAAAGGAGTTGAAGGAAGCGGTGGGCGCTTCAGAAACAAATGAAACTAAAAACAGGCGTGCCCCCACCTGCGGCGACTGCCACAGCGGACATTATGCCAAATCGCACCTCTCCCGGGTGGAAACCGGCCGGAACATGACCCTCGTCTGTGGGTCCTGTCACAAGCCTCAAATGCTCAGCTATCTGAACAATTATCACGGTAAGGCGGCCGTCAATTTGGGAGATCCGGACTCCGCCTATTGTTCGGACTGTCATGGGGCCCACGAGTGTATCGCCCTGAAGGATGGAGCAACTGCTCGTGCCGCGTGCCGGCGGTGTCACCCGGAGGCGGGCGACAGCTTTGCCCGGTTCGTCATCCACCCGGTCATGGCCGATGATGCACTGTCTGACGACTCCCCGGCATCGGCCCGCGAGAAGGAAACGCGGGTGGCCTTGATTCGGGTGGTCACAATCATCATGAGCATCCTCGTCCTGTTCGTGGTCTGCTTCTTTTACGGGCACACCTTTATCTGGATGTTGCGAGAACTCCATGAAAAGTTAAGGAGGCACGGATCATGACCCCGAAAGCCACTGAACAGATTGTTTTCATTCGATTCTCCGTACTCCAGCGGGTGCTGCACCTTTTGGTCATGCTCGGATTTACCGGACTGGCCATCACCGGCTTTTCACTGAAATTCAGTGCCCAGTGGTGGGCCCAGGCCATTTCGTGGCTCCTCGGGGGCGCGGGTCACCTGGCGTACCTTCACCGCTTCTGCGCGGTGGTCACCTACGGATGCGTCATGGTGCACATCCTGTGGCTGATCTATTACAAGGCCGTATTAAAGGGCAGCCTGACCGGTCCGCAGTCTCTCTTTCCGAAAATACAGGATGTGAAAGACTTCTTTCAGCATGTGCGGTACTTTTTCGGCAAGGCCAAAGCCCCGCGCTTCAACCGGTTCACCTACTGGGAAAAAATCGATTACCTCGCCATTTTTCTGGGGATGAATACCATGGGCCTGACCGGACTTTTTTTATGGTTTCCCGAATTCTTCTCCACCCTGCTGCCCGGCTACTTTATCAATCTGGCCCAGGTGCTCCACCTTTATGAAGCCATTATGGCGGTGGCCCTGAAATTCGTGGTGCACATCATCACCGCGCATCTTCGTCCCGAGACCTTTCCCATGGACCGAAGTATCTTCAACGGAAAAACAACCCGGGAAAAGCTCATGAAGGATCACCCCGCCGAATGGGAACACCTGAAATCCATCGCCTCAAAATAGGAGGAGCCACTCGGGCATGAGGAAGGGAGTTATGATAAAAAAAGGCGCCATATGGGTTTCGGTTTTTCTCATGTCGCTTTTCATGATGTATCCGTCAAATGCCCAGGACAGGCCCATGATGCCCCCTGAGTTGAGCGGCGAGAAACGGCCCTGCTTAGACTGCCATCGCTATCCCAATGTCCAAACCGATGCGGGTGTCTATGCATCGCAAACTTTCTGCATGGAGTGCCACGCCAAAAAGACGTGCACACGGAGCGTGGGCAAAGAGACGGTCTCCCTTCAGGTGGATCCCGCATCCATTTTAAAGGGTCGGCATCAATATGTGGCCTGTATCCAGTGCCACGTTGACGTGGCCCGCTCACCCCACACCTCTGAACGGGGGCCCCAGTGTCTGGAATGCCATCCGGTCCATGGTGAAGGCGGCGACATCCGCGCCCCCCATTTACAGGTCGAATGCCAGGCATGCCACAGCGTATATAAAAAGGTTGAACGGGACCCCGCAACCGCCCGAATAGGACTCGCCCACGTGAACGAAAAGGGAGGTCCCATCGGACTCACCGACCATACCCTCGGTGATGTCGGCCGAGCGGATTTCTGTAACAGGTGCCATGCGGCCGGAAACGAGGTCGGCGCGCCCGCCCGGGTGTTGCCGGCCAAAAGCGTCATCTGCATGTTGTGCCACAACACCTCTCTATCCTTAGGCAATCCCCTCTTCTGGGCCGCCTTCATCATTTTCATTGTCGGCCTCCTCATCACCATACGGTTCTGGTTCCAGGGAAAGGTCCAGGGGGAAAGCGAATCACTCCACCGGAAGATATCCCTCACTTCCGAATCGATCTGGCAGGTCCTCTTTTCCAGAGACTTTCTCACCATGCTCAAGACGATCATTCTGGATGTCATCCTGCAGCGGCGGCTCCTCCAGGAGAGCGTCAAACGGTGGGCCATTCATTCGCTCATCTACCTCTCCATCCTCTTTCGCTTCTCGCTCACCGTCTTCACCTTTTTCGCCTATGAGATCAGCCCGAACAGCACCCTTGCCATGGCCCTGATCAACAAAAACAACGGCTTTGTCGCATTCGTCCATGACCTCACCGGCGCCTTCATCATCCTCGGTATCCTCTGGGCCCTGGTGCAGCGGGTGATCGTCAAACCGCCCCACGTTATTTCCGAGATCAAGGACAATCTGGCCCTGACCATTATCGGGGTGCTGGTGGTACTGGGATTCCTGCTCGAAGGCGCCCGCATCCTCATGACAGGGATCCCGGCCCATGTCTCCCTCTATGCATTTATCGGATACCCCGTATCCAGGTTCCTGGCGCTATTCGGGGACGACTGGACGCATGTATATCCCTATCTCTGGTACGCCCATGCCGGTGTCGGGGCACTCCTGGTGGCCTACCTGCCCTTCGGCAAGATGCGTCACATGTTCAATACGCCCCTGACCCTGGTATTAAATTACAAGATGAAATAGGACTTCTCATCATGACCGATAAAGAATCAATCGATCAACCGAGCAACGTAGAAACGTCCGAAGCCCCGGCAGATACAACACCGGCGGACAGCGGCCAATCTGTACCGGAAAAGATCGAACCCACGCATGCTCAGCGGGTCAAGGATCTCCTGGTATCGGACCTGGACATCCGCCGGCTGATCGAACTCGACGCCTGTACCCGGTGTGGCGAATGCCTGACCTGGTGCCCGGTGTACGATCAGGACAACAAGGAATCGATTATCCCCCGGGCCAAAGTCACGGATTTTCTGAAGATCATCCGCGCCCAGCAGGGACTGGCGGGCCGTATCATGAAGAGTGACAAGGCCCCCGAGGCATTCAGAGCCCTCATTCGATCCGTCTTCAGGTACAAAGACCCCACCGAGGCCGAGGTCCGGGAATTTGTCAAAAACCTTTATGAATGCTCCACATGCGGACAATGCCACGTGGTCTGTCCCGCGCATATCGATACGGTCAACCTCTGGGAAGACATCCGGCGCATCATCGTCAAGGCCGATTATGGACCGCTGGAACAGCAAAAGGCGCTGGTGAAGAGCGTCAAATCCTACGACAACCCCTGGCAGCAGCCCAGGGCCGGTCGCACCAAATGGGCCCGGCGCGCCAAAAAGGACAACCTGATCACCGATCTCCCGAGAGAGATCAAGAAAACCAGCGGCAAGGTCCTCCTCTTTCTGGGTTGTACCGCCGCCTACGACATCAACGTCAAACAGGTGGCCGTAAGCACCATCAACATCCTGGAAGCCCTGGATGTGGACTACGGGGTGTTCGGCAAGGATGAAAAATGCTGCGGGAGTGTGATGCTGCGCATGGGGGACCCGGAGTTTCAACGCATTGCCGCCGATAACATCGAGATGTTCCATGAAGCCGGATTCCAGACCCTCATCACGTCCTGCGCCGGTTGTTTCAAGACCATTAAGGAAGATTATCCCCGAATCGGGGACCTCAACTTCGAGGTCCTCCATACGGTGGAATTCCTGCGCAGGCTCTACGAGGAAGGGAAGCTTACATTCAAATATCCCGTGGAACAGAAGGTGACCTATCACGATCCCTGTCACCTGGGCCGGGCCGCCGGGGTGTTCGACGATCCCCGGTTTATCATGGAGGCCATCCCGGGTCTGGAACTCATTGAAATGCCCCGAAACCGTGAATACTCCCGGTGTTGCGGGGCCGGCGGGGGGCTGAAGGCCGGATATCCCGATATCCAGAACAAGATGGCCCAGAGACGGGTCCAAGAGGCTCAGGAGACCGGGGCGGAAGCCCTTGTTTCCGCGTGCCCGTTCTGCTATCAAGGGTTACAGATCGGTATCTCTGCCCTGGACTCCCCCCTGGTGATGCGGGACATCAGTTATCTCGTGGAGCGGGCCCTTATCGATCCGGCCAAACAGGAGAAAAAGGGGGAACAAACCAGGCGGGTCAGAAAGCGCCGGGAGAAACCCGCCCGCAAAGCAGAATCAAAAGAAGCGTTAGAGACCGATAGCGAAGACAAACCACCTGAAAAGGAAGACGACCCATGAAACCGCGCCTGTCGATCATCGCAGCAGCCCTCACGTTTTCCATCCTCACCGGCCTTTCGGCCGTACATGCGAAAGACCCCATTCGAATCGCCTACCTTCAGAGTGACATCCACCAGCTGGCCTGCTGGGTGGCCATAGAAAAAGGGTACTACAAAGAGGAAGGACTTGAAGTGGAAGTGGCCGGCATTTTCAAGGCGGGCCCGGAAGAGATGAGCGCCTTTGCCGCAGGGGCGTTGGACATGGGATATGTGGGAGAGGCACCGGCCACCACAGCCGTGGCCAATGGCGTGGCAAGGGTAACGGTTCTGGCCCAGGTCAACACCGAGGGCTCCGCCATCATGATCCGAAGGGACAACCCGGCCGAGACGCTTCTCAATATGGCGGGCAAGCGGGTGGCCATACCGGGCCACAGCACGGTCCAGGATTTTCTCCTCAGAAAAGCTATGACGGCGAACGAGATGGATGCCACCCGCATGAACATCACCGTGCTCAAGCCCCCGGAGATGATCGGCGCCTTAGACACCCGCCAGATCGACGCATTCATCGCCTGGGAGCCCTACCCAGCCAAGTCCCAGACCATGGGGGTGGGCCGGGTCCTTCTGACCTCGAACCAGATCTGGAAGGACCATCCCTGCTGCGTGCTGGTGGCGGACAACCGTTTCCTCAAAAACCGTCCCGACGATGCCCGATCCTTGGTCAAGGCCCACGTCCGGGCCACCGACTTTATCAACGCCCACCCCGGGGATGCGGCCCGAATCGGCGTGACATACACCGGCATGGATGAAGAAACCGTCCGATTGGCCATGGAGAATGTAAACTATACCTATGTGTTGAGCATCGACGGTGAACGGGAATACGTCGATTTTCTCAACCGCCTGAAATATATCCGTGTGCCCGATGTGGACGCCTTTGTGGAAGGCTTCATTCATCCGGAGATGCTCGAGGACATTATCTCTCAATGACAGCCGCTCGGTATCTTCTGCCCCTTATCCTGGTGGGTATCTGGCAGGCCCTCTCTGGGTTAAAGGTCATTCCGACCCACCTCCTCCCGTCCCCGTTCATGATCGTCCTCGGGTTTAAGGATCTCCTCTTCACCGGGATGCCCCCGGCATCTTCTCCCTAACCATGTGCTCTACAGCCTCATCCGTGTGGCATGGGGGTTCTTTGCCGCCGCCATCGTCGCCGTCCCTCTGGGTCTTTTCATGGGGTGGTCGAACCGTCTGCGTCATCTGATGAACCCCTTCATCGAACTGATTCGGCCCATCCCCCCCTTGCATGGATTCCCATTGCCATCCTGTGGTTCGGTATCGGCATGAAGTCCGCGGCCTTCATCATTTTCCTGGGCGCCTTTTTTCCTATTTTGCTGAACACTATTTCCGGGGTGTTGTCCATCAATCCCCTCTTTTTTGAAGTGGCCCAGACCCTCAACGCGGACAAAAAGGATATCTTTTTCAAGGTCCTCATCCCCGGGGCCATCCCGTCCATATTCGTGGGCATGCGGATCGGTGTGGGCATCGGATGGATGACCCTCGTGGCAGCCGAATTCACCGGTGTCAAGACCGGTTACGGCCTGGGGTACATGATCATGACGGCGAGGGACATCCAGCGGCCGGATGAAATCATCGCCGGCATGCTGGTGATCGGCCTCATCGGGATCCTCATCAACGCTATGCTAAAAGGCGTTGAATCCCGTATGGTTCGATGGAAGTGAGTAAAGTTCATAAAGTGTCTAAAGTGAGCTAAAGTGAATGAAGTGCCTGCGGGTCTTGGGCGGGAAAACCGGAGATCCGACACGTGAAACCCGACACCGTCACTATAGTTCACCTCACAGTTCTTGTGGAGTCCGTCGTATGCGCCTGGATATATCAGGGCTGTCAAAGCAGTTTGTAGACGAAAAAAGCGGTGCATTGGTGCCCGTGCTGGACGGTCTTGATCTCCGGGTGGAACCGGGTCAATTCGTTTCCATCGTGGGTCCCAGCGGCTGCGGAAAGACCACACTCCTTCGAATCGTCGCCGGGCTGGAGCCGCCGGGATCGGGTAGGGTCCTCCTGGACGACCGGGAGATCGACTACGCCGGAGACCGCATCGGCCTGGTTTTTCAGGATTATGCCCTCTTTCCCTGGCGAACGACGTTGCAGAATATCGAGATGGGCCTTGAAATCATGGGCGTGCCCAAAGCGGAACGGCGCCCGGCTTCAATGGCCTACGTGAAATCCTTCGGCCTCACCGGGTTCGAAAACGCCTACCCCAAGGCTCTCTCCGGCGGCATGAAACAGCGGGTGGCCATCGCCCGGACCCTGATCACCGATCCGAAAGTGGTGCTCATGGATGAGCCCTTCGGATCTTTGGACAGTCAGACCCGGAACGAACTCCAGGAATTCCTGCTGGATCTCTGGCAGAGAAACCGAAAGACCATTCTCTTTGTCACCCACAATGTGGATGAAGCGGTTTTCCTGAGCGATCACATTGTGATATTATCCAGACGGCCGGCCGGCATACTCAAGACCTCGGCCGTGACCTGTGCAAGGCCCAGGGACCGGACCAGTTCGGAATGCAATGATGTCCGACGGGAGGTCCTGAGCACCCTGGCGCGTGAGAGGTCGGAAACAGCGGAATGATGGGCCCTTCAAATAAAGGCATGCTTTCTATAACCTAACAAGGAGGAAACATAATGAAAATCATCGGCGTGT
The DNA here is from genome assembly GCA_034522175.1 of Deltaproteobacteria bacterium. GTDB lineage: Bacteria > Desulfobacterota > DSM-4660 > Desulfatiglandales > Desulfatiglandaceae > JAIPDZ01. The sequence continues at coordinate 179,982 of JAXHLQ010000001.1, forward strand.
GTTGCAGCCCAAGGAAGGAAAAGACCACCCATTATGCACTGAAAAGCAGTCTCGATGCCATCTCGGAAGCCTATCCGGACATGGACACCGAGCTCATCGATCTGGCAGGGAAAGACATCAACGGCTGTATTTCCTGCGGATCCTGTGTAAAGAAACTGGAATGCAGCCAGGACGACGACTTCAATGGCCTGGTGCCCATCCTGACCGATGAGGATGTCAAGGGCCTCATTGTGGCCACCCCCGTCTATCTCGGATCCATGAGTTCCCAGTGCAAGGCATTTATGGACCGGTGTGTCATGTTCAGACGAAACGGGTTTCTCTTCAGGGACCGGGTGGGCGGTGTTATTGCCGTGGGCGGGGTCCGAAACGGCGGCCAGACCGCCACCATTCAGCACATCCATGCCGTCATGCTGGTCCAGGACATGATCGTGGTGGGGGATGGCAAGCCCGGGGCCCATTTCGGCGGGACCATGTGGAGCGGAATAACCGAAGGGATTGAAACAGACGAGGTGGGCATGGCTACGGTAAAGAGCCTCGGCAAACGGGTGGCGGGCCTGGCCCTCAGTCTCGGCGAATAACCGCCACAGCGGATGGAGGACCTTTGGAACTGCCGGAGATCATCACCGAGGTTCAGAGCCTGGGCGTCAAGCTGCCCGAGGGCGGCGTGCACCGTAAAGGGGGTGCAGGTCCGGCCGAGGCCGGCTCTTTGGTGATTTCCGGCATTGCGGTAAGCGTGCCTGCCAGCAGTCCCTTTGTCTCCCGATCGCCATACGTGTTGAAAACGGTTGCTGACGACCTGTTTCTCTTCAAGGGCGATGAGAATGTTGTGCCCGTAACGCTGGTGCCGCGCCCGCGGTTTTATGATGGAAAAACCGCTGAGGGCGTACCCTGTTCACAGATCGCCCTCTTGCACGGCACCGACTGTCTCGCCTCTTCGGTGCTTCAGACCTGCATCCACTGGCATCCTAAGACCAGATGCCGGTTCTGCGGAATCGAACTCTCTTTAAAGAACCAGCAAACCATACCGGTGAAATCCCCGGGTCAGCTCGCAGAGACAGCCGTGAAGGCCAGGGCGCTCGACGCGGTACGGCACGTGGTCCTCACCACCGGAACCGGTGAGCCGCCCGGAAGTGAATTATCCCTCATAAAGGCGGCATCCGCGGCCATCAAGAAGGTAGCCGCTCTTCCCATACACGCCCAGTTTCTCCCGCCGGCCCATGGCGGCGACCTTTCCGGGCGATTTCAGGCACTGAAAACTGCTGGGGTGGACACCGTCGGCATCCACATCGAAACCTTCGATTTAAATCTTTTAGAAACAGTGGCTCCCATGAAGGCCGCCCTGGGCCTGAAACGCTTTGAAGCGGCCTGGGAAGCGGCCGTGGCCGTATTCGGACCCAATCAGGTGAGCAGCTTCCTCATTGCGGGCCTGGGAGAGGCACCCGAATCCCTGGTCCAGGGGAGTGAATATCTCGCGGACCGGGGGGTGTATCCCTTCGTGGTGCCCCTGCGCCCCATCCCCGGCTCCCTCATGGCCGATGCACAGCCCCCGGACCCGGACACCATGAAGACCATCTATGACACGGTGAGCCGTATCCTGGCGGGAAAAGGACTCGCCGCCGCTCAGAGCCTGGCGGGGTGCGTCCGATGCGGGGCCTGTTCCGCCCTCCCCGCCTATGAACGCCGCCGGCAGGCCCTGGTGTGCCACCCGTCCCGAACGCCCCAGGAGCTGGATGCGGCCTTCGCCATCCGCGAAACCGTATTCGTTCAGGAGCAGCAGCTTTTTGAGACCTCTGATCGGGATGCCCATGATCAGAAGAGCATCCATCTCGTGGCCAAGCAGGGCCATGAGGTGATCGGCACCGTGCGGGTGTTCCCTGCGGGGGACGGCAACGGGCACTGGATCGGCGGAAGGCTGGCCGTCAAAAAGGGGCTCAGGTCCTCAGGGGCCGGGGAGCTTCTGGTGAAACATGCGGTGTCGTGCGTCAAAGACCAGGGCTGCACCCGGTTCACGGCCCACATTCAGGCGGAAAACGTCCCCTTTTTTGAACAGTTGGGATGGCGGGGCATCGAACCGGTGGCCCCCCATTTCGGCAGACCGCACCAGCTCATGGCGGCGGATCTGGAAACCGGAGGGATCGACTCCTGACGCCATGGACCCATCGAAGATAGCATTAGCAGCACTCAGAGAGAAAACCCGGACCTATCTGGGCCTGGTGCGAAAGCGGCCCATTGAGGAGATCCATGAGAAGTTGCTGCGTCACGGGGTGGCCGGCCCCCACCTCCCAAACTACGGGGATGATGCGGCGGTGATTCCCTTCGGGGACCAGTACCTTCTCTTTGCCGCCGACGGCATGATGACCGCTCTACTGGTGAATGAACCCTATGCCGCGGGCAAGGCCTCGGTCATGGTCACGGTCAATGACGTCTATTCCATGGGAGGAAAACCCATTGCCATGGTTAATGTCCTGGCCAGCGGGGACGCGGCCCAGAGGACCCGGATCATCCAAGGCATCCGGAAGGGATGTGAAAAACTGAATGTCCCCATGGTGGGCGGCCACCTCCATCCGGATGCGCCGTCTGATACCCCGTCCCTCTCCGTGGCCATCCTGGGACAGGCCCGTCACCTGTTGCGAAGCCACCTGGCCAGGCCGGGAGATGATCTTATGTTTGCGGCCGATCTCGACGGCCGGGCCGGATGCGCCTCGGTGGTGAGCTGGGACGCCAACTCCGGCAAGTCCACCACCCAACTGCTCCACCGCATGGAGGCCCTCCCCATCGTTGCGGAGAACCAGTGGGCCCATGCCTGCAAGGACGTGAGCAATGCGGGCCTCCTGGGCACCGCAGCCATCATGATGGAGAACTCGGGGAGGGGAGCCGTCATTGATGTACCGGCCATCCCCTGCCCTCCGCAACTCAGCCTTTTGGAATGGATCGTTTCCTTTCAGAGCTTTGGATTCATCCTCTCCGTCCCGCCGCAACACACCCAATCCGTCATCGACCTGTTTCACGATCGGTCCATAGCGGCCGCGGTCGTGGGATCGGTTACCCAAGACCGCAAGGTCTTTCTTCGCTTCGGATCAGAGACCGAATTGTTGTTTGACTTTGAAAGGGATAAGATTACGGGCATCGTCTATCGCCCTGAAACCGAGGATTGATACCTGCTCAAAGAGTGGTTTCGCGCAGAGACGCTGAGCGCGCTGAGAAAGGTCTTTTCGCTGTCTTTTACTTACCTTTGCGCGCTTTGCGGCTTTGCGTGAGATTTAGTGGGACTTCGACGTGGGGTTTTGCCAGGTCTCCGATTTGTTCGCCGCTTCCCGGCCCGGGCCGGCGGACGCTTTATGGCCGGTCGTTTACTGACCTCCGGCGGCGGGAGTTCCAGGAGAGAGGGGTCCGGCTGAACGCAGTTCAGGGGGGTGCCGAGGTATTTCTCGATGTCGGGGATGTAAAAAGAATCCGCCTCACAGGCAAAACTCACGGAAATGCCGGTGGCGCCGGCGCGTCCGGTGCGCCCGATACGATGCACATAATCCTCCGGGGACCGGGGCAGCGTGAAATTGACCACGTGACTAATCCCCTCCACATGAAGACCCCGAGCCGCCACATCCGTGGCCACCAGCACCTCAATCTTTCCGTTGCGGAAATCCTCAAGGGTCCGGATGCGCTTTTTCTGCGGGACATCGCCTGAAAGCACCGCACACTCGATACGATATTGCCTCAGGCGATCCGCCAGCCGGGTGGTCTGATCCTTTCGGTTGGTAAAAACCAGGACCCGGTGCAGCTTCTCTTTTCGGATCAAATTCAAAAGCAGGGCGAATTTTTCCTCAACCGTGACAATGTAAACCCATTGATTGACCGATTCCGCCACCACGTGCTCCGGTTCGATCTCCACTCGAATCGGGTCCCGGGTCCATTGCTGGGCTAGCCGCTCCACCTCCGGGGTCAGAGTGGCGCTGAAGAACATGGTCTGCCGCTTTTCTTTGGGCGGGGTGCTGCCTACGATCATCCGCACATCCGGAATAAACCCCATGTCCAGCATGCGATCCGCTTCGTCGATGACGAGAATCTCCACCTGATTGAGATGGAGCCGTTTCTGCCTCTGAAAATCAAGCAACCGCCCAGGCGTGGCGATCACGATATCAATGGGCTTTCCCGCCAGACGCTTTTTCTGTTTTTCATAATCCAGACCGCCGAAGATGGCCTGGATCTCGACCTGGGTGTGCTTTCCCATGAGCCGGGCGTCCTTTTCGATCTGAAGCACCAGTTCCCGGGTGGGAGCGAGGATCAGCACACGGGGCGTACCCGGACGGCGCTTTCCCTCTACGGGGTGATTCAAAAGCCGGTGATAAATGTCGATCAGAAAGGCGGCGGTCTTCCCGGTGCCTGTCTGTGCCTGCCCGGTGGTGTCCGAGCCCTGAAGGGCCTTCGGGAGTATCTCCGCCTGAATGGGGGTGCAATATTCAAAGCCCTGGTCCGAGATGGCCCGCATGATGACCGGCGACAGATCCAGATCGTGGAAGCGGAGCCGCCCTTCTTCCGGGGGCACATCAAACTGGGAAAGATCCCAGTCGGGTGCTTCGGCCGTTGTGTTCTTTATCCGAGGTGCCCTTTGGGAGTTCCGTGAACGGACCGATTCGCGTCCTGACTTTCGGGAAGGCGAATCAGAGGTGTCGTTTGAAGGCGTCTCTTGTGCAGTGGGTGCTGCGGGTTGAGGTCGAGGTTTTAAACCGAACAGTGATGCCAATGAATGTCCTTTCTGTTGCTGCGGTGATCATGGGTGCCGATCCTGAGATAAGCGCTTTTAACTTTAAACGATATTTGTCAATTAGGATAAATCTTTATTTACTGAAAGTCAACCATTGTTCCCTTCCCCTTCCATCCGTTGAGCGAACCGCGGGTCCATCGGCATGAGACTTTTCTCGCAAAAAGTATAGGTAGAGCGTCTTTCATCTTGAAGGACGTCGATAGAATCATGTATCCACAGTACACCGCCGTGGGCTGCGACGCGATTTTCACCTGTTGCCATCAAATCGCGGCATTTGCATACCTGAAGAGCGGTCAATCGGACACACATGAAAGCGGAATCGTCATGGCATGTTCTCAGACGAGCGTATCAAATGACCATTTCCGACACTGAAAAATGGGGCAGCATCGCCCTCCTGGTCATCGCAGAGATCCTTATTTTTGGACTCTGGTTTTCCGCCTCCGCCACCCTGCCCCAAATGACCGCACAATGGCGGCTCAGCAATGCCGCCCAATCCTGGATGACCATGAGCGTTCAAGTGGGCTTTGTGGCGGGCGCGCTCATCATTGCCTTCTCGAACCTGGCCGACCGTGTGCCGCCTCATCGCCTGATCGCGGCCTGTGCTTTGGGCGGCGCCGCGGCCAACGCGGGTATCGCCCTCGTGGACCATGCCCCCACCCTCGTCTTCCTGCTCCGCTTTTCTACCGGCACGGCGCTCGCCGGGACCTATCCGCCGGGCATGAAGCTCGCGGCCACCTGGTGCCAGGAAAACCGGGGGCTGGGGATCGGTCTGGTGGTGGGCGGGACGGTTCTCGGGAATGCCGTCCCCCACCTCCTCAATGGCTTTCCGCTTTTGAGCGCAGACGGCATGCCGCCCTGGCGGGCCATTATTCTGGGCACCTCCGCCTTGGCCGCCCTCGGGGCGGCGGTGGTGGGCATCTCGGTCAAGGAAGGGCCTTATCTGACCGGCATGGCGCCCTTCAACTGGCGGTTTGCGGGCCGGGTGCTGCGACACCGGCCCACCCGGCTGGCCAATTTCGGATATCTCGGTCACATGTGGGAACTCTTCAGCATGTGGACATGGGTGCCGGTCTTCCTGATCCTCAGCTTTGACGAGGCCGGCTGGAGCACCGCGGCGGCGCGCATGGCCGGATTCGCAGCCATCGCCGCAGGGGCTTTCAGCAGTGTGGCTGCAGGCCTTTTGGCCGATCGTTTCGGCCGATCATATGTGACGGTGGGCAGTCTGATCCTGTCGGGGGCATGCACCCTGTGCGCGGGGTTTTTCTTCGCCGCTCCGGGCCTTCTGACAATTCTCTGCGTGGTCTGGGGAGCGGCCGTGGTGGCGGACAGCGCTCAGTTCAGCGCCGCCGTCAGCGAGCTCACGGATCCCCGGTATGTGGGCACGGCCCTCACCGTTCAGACCACCCTGGGATTCCTGCTGACCCTGGTCTCCATCCGCATCATCCCGGCGCTCGCCGATATCATCGGCTGGGAATGGGTATTTGTGGTTCTGGCCCCGGGCCCGGCCTTCGGCATCTGGAGTATGCTGAAACTGCGCCGCACCCCCGAAGCCACGCGCATGGCATCGGGACATCGGTGAGAAGGGCTTTTACATCTACATGGTCTGGTTTCGGGGGGAACATCTTTCCAGTAACACAAACGTTGGGAGTCCCACAAAAAGTATGTTTTCGCGCAGGGACGCAGGGACGCAGAGAAAAAACTATATTAATTTTAAACACTTACCTTTGCGTTCTTTGCGGCTTTGCGTGAGTCCCGCAGGGCGGGATTGATTTTTTAAGAATGCATCAAACGTTGAAATGTAAAACATAAACGCGTTAAATACATCGCAGTGCTGCCATGACGAAAAACAACGACAGATCCGTCTTTGCCGAGGGGTACCCGCCGCCCCATCACATGTTGAGGGACCTGGACGTCTCTTTGGAATTAAGAGACAGAGGCCCATCTTCCATCACGATACCCGTGGTGCCGGAAATATGCACGGACCGTGGCGGCGTTCAGGCGGGTATCCTGGCCACGCTCATCGATATATTGGGGGGCGCCCTCTCCATTCGGGCCGTGGATCCTGACTGGGCCGCCACCGCCGACCTGACGGTGTACACCACCGGACAGGCGACATCCGGGCGGGTCTCGGTGGCCGGATCGCTATTGCGGGCCGGCAACACCATGCTCGTCGTGGAACTGAACATCCTCAACGAAACAGGTTTCTCTCCAGGGAAATGGGCATCCATCGGAGGGGGATGGATTTCCTTCGCCCGCCTCCCCCGCAGAGACGACACCATCCGGATCGATTTCCGTTCAGATTCAGCAGACCGATATCGTTTTGCCGTTGAGGGCTCCGGCCTCAAGCGGCCCTATTTGGAAGCCATCGGCGCCCACATACTGGATGAAGCAAGGGGCGTGGTCGAGCTCCCCATGAGCGACTACCTGCGCAACAGCTTCGGCGCCCTTCAGGGCGGGATATTGGCCGTTCTGGCGGACGCATCCGGGCAATGTGCGGCCCGGACCGCGACCGGACGGTCCATGGTCACACGGGATCTCGGGATTCATTATCTCTCCCAGGGGAAAACCGGCCCCTTCAGAACCCAAGCTACGGTCATTCGGGTCACCGAAGAGACGGTCCTGAGCCGGGTTGAGGTCATCGATACGGGCGCCGCCAACCGTGTCGTGGCGCTGGCAACGAACACCGCAATCCATGGGTCGTGAGCATAGAGCGATTTCTACGCCTCCTGGTTTAAAATACACATTTCTTGGCCGAGGAGTAGGCCATGGACAATAACTGAATTTTCAAAGAGCGTCCCGCTCCCCCACAGCGGGGATGCAATGAGGATTGATCTTGAATAATATGATCTGTTCATTCTTGACAACGGGACTTGGCATGGCACACTACAGGCGACATTCGACACATCTGCCGTGTACTTGGTGACATAGCGGAAATTTGAACCCTCGACACAGGACCTATCTATGCCCAAAAAAACTCAACCTACACAAAATAACCAAAAAGCCTGGGAAATGGCCGAATCGGAATACTCCAGCCTGTTTGCCTCCATGGCCGTTCCTTTTCTGTCGGAACCGATGACACTGGAGGAGATTCTTGAGGAGCTGGAGGCCATTATTGGGACCTGCTCCTGGTTTTACCCGGCATACCTGGAGCAGGGAATCCGTCTGCTGGCCAACGGACATGAACAACAGGGGACCAGAAAGCTGGATGAAGGCTTCTGGCTCATGCTTAAACACTGCCCCCAGGAACAACTCATTCATTCCATCGACCATTTTTTGGATGGTCTGGAAATCTTGTGGCGGTATGATCTTTCCCATAAGTATGCCCAAACACTGATCGAGTCCTATCCTGATGTCGGCCTTATCCAAGACTGTTTGGGGTACAGTGCGGCAATGCTCAACCATTTCGATCAAGCCGCACGCAGCACAGCTGCAGCTGTCCAGCTTGAACCGGACAATGTGCACTTCGCATCCAATCACGGGTGGATCCATCTCATTGCCGGGAATCTGACCGAGGCGGAAAAAGCCTTGCACCGGGCCAAGGAAATCGAGCCTGAGGACCGGATTGTCCTCGGGAATATCGAAATTCTTGAGTTCCTCCAAGAGCATGGCGGAACGTATACCGATTATCTGCTTCGGTTTGCGGACAAGGAGGAACTTGAAAGGCTGGCGGACGAGGAGAGATGGGAAGAGGTCGATGAACTCGTCGAGGATTATAATTCCGGACGGATTGAGGCCATGGGCATGCTTGCCGTGCGCAGCGCCGGCTCGGATCTCTCCAAGCTGTCAGACAGGATATCCACTCTGAAGCATTTTTTTGGGTTTGTGCATAAGCTCGAGAATGGCATTTTTCTATATGACGACATCGCTTTTTTGGACACTTACTTTAAAACCATCATGCACAAGTTCATCTTTAAGTTTAAAGATGTTGATCAAGAGATGGTTGAAAGCATTTATGCCGCCCTTCTCCAATTCTATGGATTTCTTGCCGAACATAATGTGATCACCTCATCGGCCCGGGATGACTTCAAGTCGAACATCTTGGCCCTTCAGTCCGAAATCCTGGAAAAAACACGGCGATACAATGCCATACGCCATGACCCATCCCTGCATGAGCCCGAAAAAGAGGCGCTTCGAGACGAGATCCTTGAGGGTGACCATGCCTGACCTTTTCTCTGACCTTAATCAATGCCAAACGGGTTCGGCGTATTGATGGGGGCTTCAGCTTTATCCCCCATCGTTTTCTCACCGATGGATTTTTGGCAGCGCTCGGTCAAAAGGAGCTTCTGTTGTACCTGTTTTTGGTTCTGGCTTCAGATCGTTGTGGGCTTTCCTATTACGCCTACGACACGATCTGTTCTTTGCTTCGATTCACTGTCGATGACAATCAAAGAAGATCGCCTGGTGCTCGATGTAGTCTATTTCCGGGCAAAGCGGTGGGAAGGATCGGTAGTGAAATACGAGTGAACCAAATGAAGGGCGGAGTTAGTCCAGAGCTACATGAATATTGCGATTAACAGCCTTTGCAAATTTTTCAAGCGTTGATAAGCGAATATCGCTTGCATGGTTCTCCATTCTGGAAATAACAGATTTTGTTGTTTTGAGCTTTGAGGCTATTTCTTCCTGGGTCATACCTGCTTCCAAACGGGCTTGTTTTAGAAGTACGCCCAGTTTGAATGTTTCAAAGCGCCTATCGTAATTTTCCCAAAAGTCGGGGTTCTGCTCAGCCCTTTTATTTTTATATTTTTGCAGGTCGCTCATGACGGTCTCCTTCTTGATAAATAGTCTTTCTTTCGCTTTTCGGCGATCTTGATTTCTTTTTTCGGAATCTTTTGAGTCTTCTTGGTAAATCCATGATTCAGCACAATGACATTATTTCCATCAAAAAAGCCGAGTAGACGAAAAATATTATTCCCGAGCTGGACCCGGATTTCCCAAATATGGTCAGAAGCCTCCAGCTTCTTAAAATACTTTCTTGGAACAAAGTGGATATTTTCAATCAAATCAAGCACAAAGAAGACCTTTTCAACCTGTTTATCAGAAAGGGAATCCAGATACGCTTCAATTGGACTTTTTCCGTTCTCAAAACGGTAGAAAATGATCTCACGCATGCTCTGAAAGTTAGCAAATAAGCGAACAAAGGTCAAGAAGCAATTCTAAATCCGCTGACCTAAAAACTCATTTTACCGTTAATAGCGACAGAGGCCAACTCATAACCCTTGGAGTGGAAGCATGAAGTTCAGTGAGATTGTGAAATTACTTGAACGCCATGGCTTCAAAATTGTTAAGGAAAAAGGCTCAATCAGGTAGTATGGCAAGCCAGGCTGGGATAAGTTGATTCGCGTCGATTATCATGGCTCAAAAGAAGTGCCAACCGGGACGTGCCATCAAATTATCAAAGCAGCAGGGATAAGACGACCTTGAGGAGGAGATAGAAATGATTGAATTACCATACGCATTAATCATCGAAGCCACCGAAGAGCCCGATTATTTCGGATTTTACTCTCCAGATTTGGAAGGATTTACCGGCATAGGCCATTCTGTCGAGGATTGTTTGTTCAAGGCCAAATGGGGAATGGAGGAACACGTAGCCTTACTCAAACAGGAAGGTCTCCCGGTTCCCCCGCATAATCCGGACCCCAAGATCATCGTACAGAATGAAAAGAAATTGGCGGTTGCCTGACCTCGAGCACAGATGCACTTTCTTCACCTCCTGGCACAAAACGCTCATTCCCCCGCAATCAAAAACAGCCCCATTAATCAAAAATCCCTATTGACAAACCGGCATCTACGCGATATCCTCCCGTCGAATCTCGAACATTGACTTCGGAATCCGGAACCCCGGCGTAGCCGTAACCCAGCACCGAGAACTTTGAGCATCGAGCCTTCAGCTTTTATGCCCAGCGCCAAGCACCCAGTGCCCAGTACCCAGCTCCATGAATCCTTCCAGATGCTTTGGAGATACATCATGACCTCAGATCAGAGCTTCGACCTTTCATCCCTTCACCTCGTGCCTCGCGCCCCGCACCTTTGTCTCAAATACTGCCTACCCCGCTCCTGACGGTAATTTTCGACCGTTGGGAGGAAAACTTATCAGCCAAACTTGATACCCATGTGAAAAGTTCTACACCTGTCATTCCCGCGAAAGCGGGAATCCAGAAGCTCTTGTAAATTTTCGAACCTGGATCGAATCTGGAACGATAAGAAGTACAAATCATCTCCCACAAAGGCAACGCGGTGCAAAATATGTCCATTCCGGATTACCAGACGGTCATGCTTCCCTTGCTTCGGATTCTCGCCGATGAAAGGGAGCATTCTCTACAGGAAACCGTGGATCGTATCTCGGATGAATTCCAGTTAAGCAGTGAAGAACGCCGTCAGCTTCTCCCGATCGGAAACCAGGAAGTCATTCGAAACCGGATCGGATGGGCACGCACCTATCTTGGAAAGGCCGGTTTATCGAAACCCACCGAAGAGGATTCTTTAAAATTACCCGCGCGGCCAAGATGTTTTGAAGCAGAACCCCGATACCATCAATGTCAAATTCCTGGAGCAATACCCTGAGTTCATCGAGTTCCGTACAAAACGTCACCCACCCAAAGCAGTGCCGGGCCAAAGCAATGATACCCCCAATGAAACGCCCGAAGAAGCTCTGGAATCCGCGTATCTCACCCTCCGCTCAGGACTGGCCGAAGAACTGCTGGCCCACGTAAAGTTCGCATCCCCCGCTTTCTTCGAGAGGCTGGTCATAGAGCTACTGGTCAAGATGGGCTACGGCGGCACCCGTAGGGATGCCGGACAGGCATTGGGCAGAAGCCATGATGAAGGGGTGGACGGCATCATCAAAGAAGATCGCCTGGGGCTTGACGTGGTCTACCTCCAGGCCAAGCGATGGGATGCACCGGTCGGCAGACCCGAGATTCAGAAGTTTGCGGGCACTCTGCATGCAGGGTCGCCGTGCCAGAAAAGGCGTCTTCATCACTACATCCGATTTCACGGCAGAGGCCCGTGATTTCGCCGACAGAATCGACAGCAAGATCGTCCTGATCGACGGAGAGATGCTGGCCAACCTCATGATCGACAACGGCGTGGGCGTGTCCTTGGCTACAACTTACGAAGTCAACAAAATAGATACCGATTATTTTGCCGAGGAGTAGACCATAGACAATAACTGACTTTTAAAAGAGCGTCCAGCTCTCCCAAACGAAGAGGTGCCGAACGGGAGTTGTGTTGATTAATTCACAAATCAAGATGTGACCCCGATTTCACAGAATTGTCTTTGAAATATGGGTTTTCATCTTTTCCTCCTTACGCACTGCGGTTCAAAATCGCCTACATACCGTTAACCATTACACTTGCCTGCTTTCGGTTCTTCCCCTTTTGAAAACCCTAAAAGAAACCCTTCTTAATGTCAAGCCGGTAAATGTCGTCATTCATTGATGGTCTCTGAAATGGCACGGGCCGGATATGGTGCCCCTATTCGTTTATTTTGTAATTGAAGCTGCTGGCTCAAGGGCAGGCGGCCTTCCGTCTCCTAATTGTGTGCAAGTAAGGCCAGAATAATTTGAAAAGATCAATACATGGTATGGGGAAAAGGACCGAACGACGACAAAATGGTTGAAATTGTTACTATCTTTCATTAAGAAGGATCTGTGTGTTTGATTTAATCATACGGGTAACGCGCGTTGTAGGCGCTCAGTTCAGCAAAAGACATCAAATTCATTTGCAGGGGGCTAATTATGGTAAGGCTGTTTTGGCGAGTCGGTTGGCCCATCCTTATGTGTGCATTGCTGTTGACATATACGAACACCTCATCGGCCGCGGGCATCCTGAAAATCGAAACCAAGACCACCGTGCAGGTGAAAGGAGGTATCCTCCGAATACGGGTGGTATTCACCAACAAGGGGTCTGCGCCTGCCTACCAGCTTCAGGTGCATGTAAATGTCTCAGGGGTGGAAGTGCACGCCCCCATAGTTCCTCAACTGGAACCCGGTGAATCGAACGCGGTTTCATTTCAAAGGGATGTTGCCGACCTTCGCAAGGGCCGTTATCCGCTCGTGGTTACTGTGGATTTCCACGATGCCAATCAATATCCGTTTTCAGCCATATCCGGCATGACGTTTTTTAAGGAAACGGATGTGAATGCAGAACTGATTGCAGAATCCGAGGAGATCACCGTTCAAGACGAGGGGACATTACGATTCAACATAAAGAATTTGTCCGAGGCCCCCAGGGAGATTGAGGCCAACCTCTTCGTCCCGAAGGAGTTTTCTGCATCCGAGGTCAAACAGACCATTTCAGTGGATGCCAGATCTGAAAAACGTTTGAATTTCGACATCAAAAATTTTTCAGCCCTTCCCGGGGCCACATACCCCGTATTCTGCTTTTTTGAATACGATACCCAATCGGCTCACCATACGGCCCTTACCAGGAGTGTGGTAGCCATCGAGAAGGACGAAAACATGTTCCGCCGCTTCAGATGGCTCTGGGTTACCTTGGCCGCAATTCTGGCCGTATGCCTGATTGTGGCGGTGACAAAGGAGCGAAAGAAACAGCGTAAAGCTTAGGCAGTTTTTGAACACACCATGAAGGTCATCTTTAATGGCGATGATTTCGGTCTCACGCCCGGCATAAACAGGGGGATTATCCGTGCCTTTCAAGAAGGCCTGTTATGCAGTACATCCTTTGTCCCAAGTGGCGAAGCCGCAGCAGAAGCGATCTCACTGGCCAAGGCCAATCCCGGACTGGATGTGGGCATTCATCTGATACTCTCTGATGAATCGCCCGTTCTCCATCCCGAATCTCTTTCTTCTGTTATTTCATTAGGGACCTGTTTTCCATCAAGAAACCGTCTCCTTAAGGCGATTGTTACACGTAAGATCGATTACAAAGAAGTGGAGGCCGAGTGGACCGCACAAGTGGAAACGGTACTCAATGCGGGAATCCAGGTGAGCCACTTAGACAGCCATCAGTTTGTTCACCTGTTCCCCGGCCTGTTATCCGTATGTCTCAACATCGTTGAAAAATTCAAGATCCCTTTCTTGAGGGCATCGACCGATGATTCGATCTCCTTGAAATACGGTTTGAGGCGGCTTATGCAATGGGGCGGCCTCGCCTTCTGGACGCGATGGTTCGTCTCTTTTTCAGTTCCGTCCTACGTGCATGCACTCCCTTCTGTGGGATTTCTAACGTCGGGTGGAAAAATGACCAAGGCTGTGCTCTTGAAAACGCTATATGTGTTGGGTTCAAAAAAAACGGCGCAAACGGTTGAAATCACCCTTCACCCGGGGATGGAAGATCCGTATACCGTCACCAAATACAGACATTGGGGTTATTCGTGGAAAGAGGATCTCGATTTGCTCATGGACAGGGGCCTCAAGAACGCGCTTGCGCTTCAATCGATAATCCCCACCTCCTTTCGTGATATAATTTATGAGACCGATTGACTCCATACTCCTCATCAATCCGGACTGGACCGGAATAACGAGACAAAAACAACCCAGTTCAAACGGATCTGGCAACCTCTCGACCTGGCAATTGCCGCCGCCATGGTGGAGGCGGACGGCTTTTTCGTGGAAATCCTGGACAACAACATCCAACACCTGTCCCCCAAGGCCATCGGACAGAAAGCGGTGCAATTCGACAAGGTATTCGTGACCTCCACCCCCTATGACCGGTGGCAGTGCCCCGCCTTGGATATCCAATTTTTTTTCCGTACCCTTGCGACGATTCCCCGGGGGCGTCTCCATATTATGGGCGCCCATGTCACCGAACGCCCGGAGGCCATACTGAGACAAAGTCGGGCCCGCCTCGCTATACTTGGAGAGCCCGAGCAAACCATTCTGGAATTGGCAAGACGGGATACGTCGTCCGAGATACCGACAGATATTGCCGGGATTGCGTACTTCAGGGAAAATGAGTTCGTCATATCCTCACCCCGAGCATTCCGGGACGATATGGATACCCTGCCGTACCCGGCCTATCATCTCTTGCCCATGGAGCGATATCATTATATGTTTATGGGCCGGAATTTTGCCATTCTGGAAGGATCGAGGGGATGTCCCCATCGGTGCAATTTCTGCTACTTGGGAATGTACGGAAACCGTTTCAGGCAGAAGCGTGTCGGCCGATTAATGGATGAGGTAATCCATGTGAAAGAAAGGTTTAACGTCAAGAACATCTACTTCATGGACCTTGAATTCGCACTCAATCGGTCATTCGTAAAATCATTCTGCAGGGCATTGATCGAGCAGGATATAGGGATTGCCTGGTGTTGCCAGACGAGGGTGACCGACGTGGACGACGGCCTTCTCAAATGGATGAAGCAGGCCGGCTGCACCCTGATTCATTTCGGGGTAGAGTCCGGAAGCCCTCGCATCCTCAGACGGACGGGCAAGGGGATAACCGTTGCGGACTGTGTTCAGGCCATTTCAAAAACCCACGCTCAGGGAATTCGGACGGCCTTGTTCATGAATTTCGGTTTTCCAGGGGAGACCCCTGCGGACATGAAGGCCACCGTCAACCTGGCCCTTCAGCTGGATCCCACCTATGTCGCCTTTCATATGATCGTTCCTTTCCCCGGCACCCGGCTCGCTGAAATGATCAATATTGATGCAGATGTATTCTCCGCAGACCTTTACCGTCATTACAATGATGTTCATCATGATCTCAAAGCGCTGAAATCCGTTCTTATAAGGGCCTATTTGAGATTTTACTTTCGCCCTGCCTATCTCATGCGTGCACTTAAGGGGGATTTGTTCCCTGGGTTTGATCTAAGGAGACTGTTTTTGAGGCTGTTGAAAGGATGACCCATGATTGTGACATACGGAGCTATCGGGATGGGGATGAACAACAGATCCTCAGACTCCGCCAACGTGTTTTTGGTGATCTTGATCCAGTGCGGCTGAGCTCTGGTACCTGGCGCTGGCAATTTCGTTACAATCCGGCGGGTGAGGGATTCTGTGCACTTGCCGAGGATCATGGCCGGATCGTAGGGCAGTATGCGGTCATTCCCACCCGCTTTTGGATGAATGGAAAGAGATCTCGTTTTGCCATGTCCTGTGATACCATGATCCATCCGGCCTATAGAAGAAAGGGTCTGTTCACAAAGCTGGCACGCGAGGTCTACCGCCATATTGAATCCGTACACGGTATCCAGACGGTTTGGGGTTTTCCAAATAAGGCTTCTCTCCCCGGGTTCACCATGCATCTGGATTGGAGGCTGTTGAAGCTTTTCCCCTTGCGGGTCATGCCGCTTAGACCTCTCGGCATATGTTATGGACTGCTGTATTTGGGGAAGAAACCATTCCCGGCGCGGGGAGCTTCAAGGCGGCATAAACACGCGAAAGGGGAGGGAAAAAGCGTGGGCTTTGCCCGTCGGCATGGTCTTGTGATCGAACCGCTGCGCCGCTTTAGCGAAGAATTCGATGTGCTTTGGAAAACGCATGGGAGCTTGGTACCGATTATTCAGGTCAGAAACGCCGACTATCTCAACTGGCGCTATTTCGGGGTTTCGGATTTTGGCTACCGGGTTTTTGCCATCCGGCAGAACCGCCAATTGGCCGGCTACATAGTCCTCCGCATTATGACGCAGATGGGATGCTTTTTCGGCGTGCTTACAGACGTGTTTCCATTTCCGGTACAGGACATCCCCACGACCAGTGAGGTGTTTCGGTTTGCGCGAGACTATTGCAGAACCCAAGGCGCTGAATTTCTGACATGCCTAATCTCACGGGCAGATCCGTCTTTTTTAAGAAACGCAGGGTTTTTCAAGATTCCGAAGGTGCTTAACCCCAGACCGTGGTATTTTGGCGCGCGATACAGCCCCGGTGATGCGCCGGTTCTCAGCAGGGAAAAAGACTGGCATTTGACCTACGGCGACACCGATATTGTCTGAGCAGGGCTGAAAACCCTAACGCCTGCCTGAGTCCAATAGCCACAAACGGAACAGATTTCCGAACTTATACACCCCTTCGTGGATCAGGTTGAATCGGCTCTCTCGCATATCTGTGCATTCCACCGGTATTTCCGTGAGTTTTTTCCCTTTCCGACGGGCCCAATAGACCACTTGCACGACGTAGAATGTCTTGTCATCCATCTCGGAGAGGTATTTCGCTGCCAGGGGTTTACGGTATCCCTTTGCGGCGATGGAGTAGTCGTGAAAATCGATGCGAAGGAGGATGGTGGCGAGGCGGATAAAGGCGGCACTGGCCAGCCGACGAATCCATGACCGTTTTTGGCTTCCGGTTATTTTGGAGCCGATGACCATATCAAAGTGGTCCAGCAGGTGACAGGCCTACAGAAATAAAGTCAAGCCGGATGGAGAGGTCCATATCAACCGTGATAATCCGGTCATACCGAGCGCGCTTGACCCCCTCTTTGAATGCCATTCCCACCCCTTTTTTGCTAAGATGAAACAGGCGGATCTGTGGATATTTCTTAGAGAGACTCCTCCCGATCTGGACCGATCTGTCGGTGGAGCCGTTGCTGCCGATGATGATTTCATAGGGGCGATTCATTGCTTCGAGGTATGCCCGCAAATGAAGGGTGTTTGAGAGAAGTAGGGCCTCCTCATTAAATACGGGGATGAATATGGTGAGCCCGTCTGAACAGTTCATGATCCTTTAAGCTCCATAAGCCGATCTCGAGAAAAACGTGCCCAGTCTTCATCGGGAAACTGCGTCATGGTTCTCATGAAGTATTCCCTGGCCTCGTCGATTTTACCCAGGTTTAGATAACACAACCCCATATGGTAGTAAGCCTCACCGGCCCGGCCGGTTTCGGGGTAATGGGTCATAAGCCATTTGAGCGAGGTTATGGCCTGGTCCCATTTTTGCTCCCGATAAAAACACATGGCGTGGTGATAGCCGGCTTGATCCACAATCAGCGTTTGAGGAAACCGCTCCAAGACTTCCTCAAAATACATCCGGGCCGTGGCGTAGTTCCCTCTCGTAAAGGCGCCGATGCCCTTGTTAAATGTGATAACGGGGAATTCGGGTGAAAGACGAATCAGAAAAAACCCCCCGACTAAAAGAGCAACGACCATCAAAAGCAAGAACGCCTTAAGACAATATCGATCGAACCATGCCGAGACCCGCATTTCTACATGGGATAGATCAAGAAACCTTGACAGGAGTATGTAGAGTAAGCCCAATCCAGTGAGGATGGCACCCAGATAATCGGGCCAGGTTCGTCCATAATAGAGGGTTACTGTTGAGGATTGCGGGTAGATGAGCATGAACGCCGGTGACACGAGATATATCCGATCCGCACCATCAACCTGCCAGTTGGGATGATAGGAAATCTTGACCATCAGGGGCTCTCCAGGAGATGCGCCCTCAATGGTGATTTTTTCCTCCTGAACGATTTCGCTTATCGCTGAGGTCTCTCCCAGAGGTTCTCTATGTATTTTCAGAATATCCCGCTCGCTTTTTATGAGGAATTTGGAAGAATCCCCCTGTTCGAGGCGGTCCTTGAAAACAAGTGGGACGGCAAGATCTCCCAACCGAAACCATTTATAGGAGATCCTCCGCCAGTCCCCTTGGGTGATCAGAACCGGTTTGTATTTGAGGGGGACCACATATTGTCCCTTGTCCGATTTGAGTTCAAAGACCTGGTAAGGACCGGCTGCATAACGGAATCTGAACTGGGAGGCGATTTTGAGGGCTTCCTGGGTTTCAGATTCCGCAGCGATGAGTTCCCGGACATTGAAAAGCTCCAGGTGTTGAACCGCTTTCGACAAAT
This sequence comes from Deltaproteobacteria bacterium, assembly GCA_034522175.1. GTDB lineage: Bacteria > Desulfobacterota > DSM-4660 > Desulfatiglandales > Desulfatiglandaceae > JAIPDZ01. Next base: position 198,484 of record JAXHLQ010000001.1, read on the forward strand.
TAAATCGCGAGTAGTTATAATGCGGTATGGGCATGGATGCCTTCTGGGAGATTTCGGACTGAATATAGAAAATGAAGGGGACGTTGAGGCTCCCTTGAATGTAGACCCCCTCAAGTGTCGACCGGCCTGAGAAGAGGGGGAGCGATTCAAACGCCCTGACGGTTCCTGCGCCCTGATGGACCATACTGTGCTCATACGCCACACGAGAATCATCAGGGGTTCCCTTCAAAAACCGGTTTACCGAGATGAAGGGTTTCCAGAGTCGCCGGTTCTCAAATCCCTTGTAGTTGGACCGGATCCAGTCTCCTATGAACGTCTCTTGATTATCAATCCAGAGGCATGTCAGCAGAAGGGCCATGAGAGCGGTCAACACGGCGATTTTTTTGTGGGAAGTGATCCAGTAAAAGGCCATGGCCCCGGATATCACGAGAAAAAACTGGAGAAATGGGAGGAAGCGGATGTCGACAACGCCAATCTTATAGCCGATCCAATAAAGAATGATGGCGCACAGGGCCGAGTACCAGAGGTATACCCAGGGCCTCATTAACATTGTATGGAGCGGTCGTCGCCTTTTAATACATGCCCATATGAATGCTGATAAACCCAGACCGATGAATGGATAAAGAATAACCGGGAAAACTTCTTTCCCTATTTGTTTCAAATCAAAGAAAATCCAGAGGATACTGAAGCGGGTGGTATAGGGAAGGAATACGATGAGCGGTACCAGCCAGAAGGCCATCAAGCAAAACGCCAGTAGATGAATATAGAGGAGTTTCCTGAGATTGTGGGCGATCTCACTCCTGGTGAAGATAAAAAAGAAGGAGGTAAAGACCCCGAAGAGGAGGGCATATCCGTGACACATCCCCACCATCGCGAGGAGGAGCGCACAGCCCAGGAGCCCTCTTTTTTCCGTTATGCTGCGGTAGAGTAATCCCAACCATAAAATGGCGAGGGCGAATCCGAGGCTGTAACAGAAAGTCCCTGCAAGCGTGCTTGGGATGTTCCCCCCCCACATGGAATTGCCCTGCATAAAGAGAAAGGGGAGGGTAAATACCGCACCCATGGCGGGCACGGGAAAGGGGTGTTTCAGACACCGAAAGAAGAGATAGGTGGCGGGAGGTAGAAGAAATGTGCCGAGGACCGTAATGAGTTTGAAGGCAATCTGAAGCGGGATGACCCATGACAAAAAAGCCATCAGGAGAAAGGGAAGGGGGAAGTAATTCTGGAGTATGGGAAAACCAGCCAGGTTTCCCTGGCACCAGCCGGAGACTCTCCCATGGGGCAGGAGGTAATCTCTAAGGTATTTTGCCGTGTAGTAGTGAGATGCCGTGTCCCCGCCCGTGGTGATGGTTGGGGAAAGGAGGAGGTGAGGTTCAAAGTAGCAGAGGAGAAAGCAGAAGATGGCGGCCAGGATAATCACATCAATCCAGCGTGTCTTCTTTGCCCCCAAAACTGAAAATGCGCTCTGTGAACTCAAATTAGAGACCCCCGGTTTATTTTGACGAGGAAGGATTCTATCCAAATTTTCTTTTCAGGTCCAGTATGGGGTGGGTTTCAGGCCCATGGTGCGCAGACCTTTCTCAACCTTCAAGCGCATTGAAAAAGCGGTCGATACCTGTTATAAGCAATACCGTTTGTTGCTGTCCATCCATAAATCTCAAATGATTTCTGCGGGTTTGATAGATGGTCAAGAAATCGCTCTTCTCGATTATATTGGGTCTTCTCTCCTTCGCACTGATCCACTTTATTTCCACTCAAACCACCTTTTTTACCCAAATGGAACGGGCGCTTCTCGACGGGTTTTATTTTATGCGGGAGCCGGGGGTGACAGAACGAAACCCCTTTGTTTCAGGCAGGGCCATTTTGTTGGGATATGATGAAAAATCCCTCGCAACCATTGGCAAATGGCCCTGGAAGCGCTATGTCCATGCACAGTTTCTAAACAAGATCGAGCAGTTTTCACCACAAGCCGTGATGTTTGATATCCTATTTGTGAAGCCGGAAACGCTGCCCCCTTTCTTTTCCAATAGGATGAAACTAAACAGAGAACTCGTGGAGGATATGAATGCTGCCTTGGCCAAGATGGATCGAGAACTGGCCCAGGCCCTGAAGCGGTATGACAACGTGTACCTCGACCTGCAACTGATCGAGGGCGTGCGAAAGGGCCTTCCAGAAAAATACCAAAACCTCATAATGTTTAATGAATTTCGTATCCAGGAATACTCGCAGCCTACACAGGATAACGAAAGTGTGATCGTATTTCATTCTCTTGAACCCATTCTCAGGGATTATGTAAGAAACGCCCATCCGGCGGTGATCAACGTAATCGAGGATGATGACGGGGTGATCCGATATTTTCCCCTTTACTATACCTACAGGAACCAGGGCGGCGAATTCCGGAATATCCACACGGTGGTGCTCCTGCTTCTTAAAGATTATTTTCATGTGAGAGATGGTGATATCGTGCTGAAGCCGGAAGGGGTGGTGCTCCGGTCTGCAAAGGTGCCTGAAATCGATTGGAATACGGGGCAGGAACGAGTGGTGCTTCGCGATTTTGACCCTATCGCTAAACGGATCGGGAATCCTGAGGCGCCCGACAGTTATCATTACAATCAGAATCTTTACAACTTCCTGGTCAATCAGGTCCTCCTTGATCCTTTGGAAGAAGAACGACTGCCCTATTTCCCTTTACGACTGATCGTAAAGGACGGGGAGGGTTATGAGATTTTGGGGGGCTGGGAGATTTTTGATGCCGCAACCCGTGTCCGATCCAAAAAGATAGATGTGATCTTTTACCATGAGCAGGATATTGACATCAGGACTCCGGTAACCGGCCTTTTTCGTATTAACTATTCGGGGACTGAAAAGCGTGTTTTTCTGGATCCGGTTTCCGGAAAACCAAAGATCCATCATACCGTTCCGACGAAGAGCTATGTCGATGCTTACGCGCTTGATGAGCTGCCCAACATACCGCCATTGAACCGCTCGGGGAAGATGGATCCGAATCATGATACCCGAATGCTTGAAGAATGGTTCCTGTCGCTCTGCGAAACGCGGTCTCAGGAGGTCTACGGTCGCGCGGAAAAGGATTTGGGAGCCGGAATCAACGACAATGACCAGCTTATCGAATACATGAACCAGCATCCGGATTCAGGGAGGTATTTCTTTTACTTTCTATTCTTTAAGAATGTGGATTACCAGTCCGGTACGCTCCGCGAGCTGATCGATCTTTATCCCGTTTTTGGAGCGGAGATGGGCCAGGATCCGGCATATTATCTTAGTGAAAAAGCCGTGCTCCTCCCCCTCATCGAATCCTACCGAAAACAGTTCGATAGGTATTATGATAAGTTCGTTTTCACGGGTGCCAATGCCACCGGTCTGGGGATGTGAGACAGACGCCTTACGGCGCCATGAGCGGTGTTACGGTGATCATGAACGCCTTCAATACAGTGGTCACACGAAACCCGCTTACCCATTCTGAAGACATCCCCCATCTAAATGTGATCCTGCTCTTGGGATTTTCCCTCATATGCGCCCTCCTGTATGGACTGATGAATATCCGATGGGGCAGCGTCCTTTTTGTGGTGTTGTTCCTGGGAACATTCATCACTGCCATGGCGCTTTTCCGATTTGAGAATCTTTTTCTGAAAACGGCACCACTCATATTTTCTAATGCGGTTATTTTTGTGAGTATGGGGATTTATAATCTCCTGACCGAAGAGAGGGATAAGAAGTTTCTCAAGAATACCTTTTCGAGCTATCTCGCGCCTGAGCTTATCGAGGAGATGTATCGGCGCAAGACCGTTCCCACATTGGGCGGTGAGGCCAGGGAGATCACCGCCTTTTTTACGGATATTCAGGGGTTTTCCACCCTATCAGAAAAATTGACCGCGACGCAGCTCGTGGACCTCCTCAATGAATATCTCTCGAATATGACCGACATCCTCGTGGCCTATAAGGGGACACTGGATAAATACGAAGGGGACGCCATTATCGCTTTCTTCGGTGCCCCGATGGAGATACCAGATCACGCGCTAAGAGCCTGTCAGGCGGCCGTGGCCATGCAGAAGCGGCTTCATGAACTCCGCGAAAAATGGGCCGCGGAAAAGATTCGCACGGAGGATCCGAATCGGAACACCAAACATTTGCCTCCGGAAGAATGGGCACCAGGCGACAAATGGCCCAGGATCGTCCACGAGATGCAGATGCGCATCGGGATCAACACGGGGGAGATGGTGGTGGGCAACATGGGGAGCGCCATGCGGATGAATTATACCATGATGGGTGATCCGGTGAATCTCGCCGCCCGTCTTGAAGCCGCAGGGAAGCAGTACGGCGTGTATACGCTGGTGAGTGAGTATACATTGGATTCGCGCTTTCTTGATGAACGTGGTCATGAGCGTTCGGTGCGGGATGTGATGGCGGTTCGATTCATCGACCATATCGCCGTGGTGGGTAAATCTGAACCGGTGCGGGTGTATGAGGTGTGGGGTATGAAAGGGGATCTGACAGCAAAGGAAAAGGCGCTCACGGAGGCCTTTGAGGAGGGGATGCGGTGCTATTTTAACATGCAGTGGGATGCGGCCATTTCCCGGTTTGAGGAATCGCTCCGACTCGAACCGGTGAAAAACGGTCAGCTCTCGCCCTCTCAGGTGTATACCGAAAGATGCCAGGTGTTTAAAGAAAATCCACCTGCAGGACCTGGGGAAACGTGGGATGGCGTATATCGATTGACGCAGAAATAACAGCCCTGCTCGGGTGGTATTTACGCCTGACAGGTTCCAGCCTCATAATCGTAGAGATACGAAGTTTTTATATTGACATTTTGTCAACACAGGTGATAAAAAATGAATATTAAGCCTTTAACAACCTCTAATTGCGCCATTCATCGAGGGGTATGGGAATAGAAAATCTCCCGTTGCCCATTCAAAAAGAACGCAGCGTTTCCTGCCATCAAACCCGCAGCGAGATCATGCGGCCGATTGTGAGGTTGATCTTGTGGATGTTGTCCCTGGCGATACTCGCATCTATCCCTCCGCTTCAGGTGAGCGCCCTGGCAGTTCAATCTCAGCGAGATCTTTTCATCGATCAGCAGACTGCTCCCCTGACTGACATGGCCCAGGCGGCCGTGGTTGCAGAAAATCCTCCTGCACCAACCGCCCTCAGCCATTTTGCAGACGGCGTGGAAGCCCTTGATCTTGACGATTTGGATGGGGCGGTCCGCTCATTTAAAATGGCCATTCAAATGGAGCCCAACAATCTGGAATTCCGGTACTATCTTGCCGTGACATACGTTCGTATGAGCCGGTATGAAGAGGCCCTGCGTATCTTCCGCCAACTGATCGAGATCTCGCCTGAGAATTATTTCAAGGCCTATTTCGACATTGCCGGGGTGTACAGCCGCCAGGAACAATATGAGGAGGCCTTGAAGGTACTGAATGGCGCTGAGAAGCAAAGACCAGAAAACGCGCGGGTCTATCTTGAAAAAGGGTATGTGTATAAGAATCTTGGGGATTATGACTTGGCCATCAAGAGTTTCACTCTGGCCAGGGAGTTGGACCCAAAAGAGACCCAGCTCTCCTATTTCATGGTCGGAGCGGTGGAACTGGAGCGGGAGTCTTTTGAAGAGGCCGAGACCCTGTTCAAAAAGGCCATTGAGGTGGCACCCGACACACCTCTGGCCGAAAGCGCCCGGCAAACCCTCCCAGCCGTGGAGAACGCAGCATGGGTTCGAAAGCCATGGTATCTGACCACGGCTTTCAACTGGGGCTATGACGATAACGTCCCGCGCGACCCGCTGGAGGAACTGACCGGAAGGCCCGCAGGACTTCCCAGTAATGCAGGAGATCAGTTCGAGACATTTCTCCTGCGGGGAGGATACAAGGTCTTGAATCAGAAAGAAATGGAAGCCGGCATCGGGTATTCCCTGTTCAGTATCGGGTACCGGGATTGGACCGATAACAATGTGACCTCCCATAATCCCCATGTCTACTTCCAGGGAGATTTCAATCCTGTTTTTTTTCGGTTTCAATACGATTTCAGCTACTTTTATGCGGGTGGCAAGAAACAGGACATCAATCCGCCTCTCTATCTGACATTTGCCAACAATTCAGAGGCCAGAATGCGGATGCACAGTTTCACCCCTACCATCAGTATCCTGGAACCCTATGATTTGAGGACGGATATCAATTTCGGCTATCAGATCAAGGAATACCTGGACGGGATCACAAAGGATGCATCCCGGTACGCGGCCGATATTACCCAGTCTTACAAGTTGCCGGGCACGGAGGTTTACCCCCGTATCGGCTATCGATATGCGTACGAGCATTCAGGGGACGATCCTTCCACCTATCGATATCATGAGGTATTCGCCGGAATTTCAACCCCCATTTACTGGGGGGTTCGAGGGGATGTAGCTTTTTCCTATATGCGGACCGCCTATCCGGACTTCAGCCCCTCAAAGGAGAGACTGGACCAGAGCTACACCCTGAATGTATCGATCAGTCGCACGTTTTTTGACCGTCTCTATTGTGTTTTCATGTATCTGCACCTGAAAAATGATTCGGATTATCTGGTAGATGGTCAGGATGTGTATACATTCAGAAAGAATATGTACATTGTTTCCATTACATACACCTTTTGATATCCTACTGACTGGACACGCAGCCACGGGGTGACTTGAGTTTCTTATGAAGATCGACTCGAGAAATGGACATCAAAATGCAGTCAGGATCAGTATCCTATGCCTGATGCTGCTGAGCACACTCCTTATGCCCTCATGGACCTATGGGGCAGACATCATTGGTCAGATCACACGGCTGAAGGGCGCGGCCGTGATTTACCGAGACGCCGTCTCAACACCGATCCAGGTATCTGTGGGCATGGATGTGCACCTCGGTGATCGCGTGAAAACAGAGGCGGAGTCTAGGCTCAGAATCCAACTCATTGACGGCAGTATCATGAGTATGGGAGAGCGGGCGGACCTTCATCTAAATCATTTTGAATTTGATCAGAAGGAATTGAAACGCACCGCCCGGTTCAAGATGGCCATTGGAAAGGTGAGGGTGTTTGCAAAGGACCTGTTGAAATTCAAGAAGAAGGACTTTGAGGTCAGGACGCCCACGGCCGTGGTGGGGATTCGAGGAACGGTATTTCTGGTCTGGGTCCAATCTCAAGCGGTTACCCAGGTGGTTTGTCTCGAAAATGCGGTTCAGGTGGCCAACATACTCAGCCCCGACCAGTATGTGACCCTGACCCAGGATCTCTTCACGGCGATTCTGCAGGGCGAGTCGCCCACCCAACCGATCCTGATGACAGAGGATCAGTTTAAGGCATTTGAAAAGGGACTCGAAGAGGCTAGGGAAGCCACGGAGGAGACCACCACCGAGGAGACGACCACAGAAACGACCACCACAGAAGAGACCACGACCGAGGAAACGACCACGGAGGCCACCACAACTGAGGAGACCACCACCGAGGCGACGACCACCGAAGTGACAACCACGGGACCCACCACAACCCAGGTCACCACCACGGAGACGACCACCACCTGCACCCACAACCACCGAGGCCACCACGACCCAACGCGCCACCGATGCCCAAATGAGCGCGTTCTTCCACCACAACGACAACTACGGCACCGACCACCACAACGACCAGCACCACGACCTCAACGACCACTTCGACGAGTACGTCCGCATCGACGACCACCAGCACCACGACCTCAACGACCACTTCGACGACAACAACCACAACCACCACCACAACGACCACGACTACTACCACGACGAGTACGACAACAACGACCACCACAACGACAACAAGCACGACCACGACCACCACGACGACTCAGCCGACCACCACGACCACGACAACCACGACAACGAGCACGACGACCACGACGAGTACGACAACAACAACGAAGCCGACGACCACGACGGCTCCAACAACGACGAGTACGACAACCACGACAACGAGCACGACGACCACGACGAGTACGACAACAACAACGAAGCCGACGACCACGACGGCTCCAACAACGACGAGTACGACAACCACGACAACGAGCACGACGACGACGGCTCCAACAACGACGAGTACGACCACTCATCCGACCACGACCACAACCAGCACAACAACCACGACCAGCACTACTACTACGCTGCCGGGACCCCCGGTACCTCCGAGTGCTCGCAAGACGGTCACAAGATTGGTGCATTAACCTTGTAAACTGTATTTATTACTTTGATGGCTAAGGCAGTAGACGAGGGTGCAGCGTTCATGAACAAGAAAGTCTGCTGGGAACTTGATATTACAAATGACATTACAGGGGTGGGGATAGTCTGATCCTTTTGGATATGTAACGTTTGGTCATTTGACCTTATCAACACTTCAACTTTTTATGAATACCGGTTTTGGAGGGAAAGAAATGAGGATTGTTTTTGCATGTGTCTTCTTGTGGTAGGCACACCTTTATTAGTTTTTGCCGGGAATATTGATTCACCAGGCGATTCTTCGTCGGGAAGTGGGATGTATACCCTGCTTCAGCTTTATGATTATCTGAATTTAGGGGACGTGCCCTCAATCTCTGGATCGTTCCAAGAACCTTCAGCGGGCCCCGGCCCCACCATGAAAACCACAACAAATATCTATGATGACACCAAGGCCAAGTTCGATCAGTGTCGATGCGCAGGCCTCAGATGTGGCAGCAGGAAGAAGTTCTTCAGCACGCAGGATAGCAGCTGGGGCGTCCAAACCGGGACTGGTGGCGGCGGAAGCAGCGCGGCCGTTCCCAAAACCGGGCAGACCACTTCTGACGCAGCTGGCGATGATGGCGATCTGCAAAAGGGTGTCGCTTGGCCGAGCCCGCGGTTTACGGCCAACATCGATGGCACGGTGACGGATAACCTGACAGGACTGATGTGGATATTGGATTCAACGTCTTCCGGCATTAAGACTTGGGCGAATGCCCTGACCTACTGCAATGCGCTTATTTTTCCAGCTGATGGCCATGATGACTGGCGTTTGCCCAATATAAGAGAGCTGTACAGTCTGGTCGATCTTAGCCAAAGTTCTCCTGCGCTGCCTCCCGGACACCCCTTTACGGTTAATAACACTGGTTACTACTGGTCCAGCACTGACTTACGCAGGTGATACACGCTTTGCGTGGGGCATATACTTGGAAAGCGGCTTCGTCGGCTTTGGCGACTTCTTTAAGGACCCCTCATATACCCGCTACGTATGGCCTGTTCGAGGAGGACAGTAACAGAGTTGAATATGATCGCTGAAAATTTTCGAAAAAAGATATTCAGAATGCCGAAGGGAATTGAACATCACAAATAGTCCGTTTTCAATTGAAATAGGGAGTATGAAATGAAAGCATCCATCAGAGGTATTGCCACGCTCTATTTGGCCTGCATATTACTCTCGAGTCTATTCTGTGTCACAAGCACCAGAGCCAGCGAAGGGAACATCGACAGCGAGGAAAAATTCGCTTGGGCTGAAAACGCCGGATGGCTCAATTTCCGTCCTACCCATGCCGGAGTCACCGTCCATGCCAATTATCTCTCCGGCTATGCCTGGGCCGAAAATATCGGGTGGATCAAGCTGGGGTCAGGGACAGGTCCCTATACCAACACCGACAAGACCAACTGGGGCGTGAACCGGGACAGCAATAGCGCGCTTTCGGGGTATGCCTGGAGTGAAAATGCGGGCTGGATTAATTTTAATCCACCACATAGTCAGGTAACCATTGATGCAACAACCGGATCGTTCGACGGGTACGCCTGGGCAAAAAATGTGGGCTGGATTCATCTCAAGTACGATGACCCAAGTTACAACGTGGCGCTCTCTTCCATCACACCCAACACCTATTATGTGGACATCAAAGACGGAGATAATGCGAATGACGGTCTCTCTAAAGCCAGCGCATGGAAAACCCTTCACTATGCCATTGCACAAATCAATTCGCTTTGCTCTCTTGGTCCTTTAGACACCCCTTGCGCTGTATGTGGCCGCCGGGACCTACAGTGTTGATAATGATGAGTCGGATATGGATGTCGACAACCCGCTGACCGTTACGCAGGATAAAGTGACCATTGACGGAGCCGACAGCCCGAAGCCGATTATCAGCGGGTTGGGGGCGGAATTATGGACCGATGGGATAGATATCCAGGCATCGAATGTGACCATCCAGGACATGGAGGTGCTGAATTTCACGGCTTTCAGCAGCGGCATCAAGATCAGCTCGGGATTAAACAATATCATCGACAATTGTCGAAATTGACAGGTCTGAAATGTTGTTGTCCGAAATTTGCCTAAAAATGCCGTATGTTGGGAGGAAAAAAAGAGGTACTCAATAGGGCACTTCCCTTCGGCGAATAGACCTGCTACTTTGCCGTGGATGACGGTGCGGATGGAAAATTGGAGGAGACATGGAAAGGTTCGGTAGGCCTTCGGCTGGAATAAAGCGGTGGGGTATTCATGATGGCAGCATGTCAAAGGTATCACCTGGCCCAGCCCGCGGTTTTCGAATAATGGTGACGACACTATTACCGATAACCTGACCGGATTGATATGGCTGAAAAATGTCAACTGTTTTGGGCAAAGGAACTGCTTTTAATTTTAACTCGAAACGCTCCGAGGAGGTATTAATGAAGTTCGTCAAGGGCATTTTTTTGAGCATGGTTTTTTCTATGATTCCAGTGATTGTTTCGGCCGGCAGCCTGGATGATCCGGCATCACCTGATGATCCTGTCAGTGCCATGTATACGCTGGAAGACATTTATAACCGCTTAGACACGGGCGCGGCAGGGGCCAAGCGGACCGAGTTTGAAGAACCCTCATCCGGGCCCACTGCCGGCACGGGCCATACGCTGGACGAGATCATGGGCAAGGCCCCTGCCGTGGATGACGCCGATGGTGCGGATGTGTCGGACGTGGCCAGTGGAAAGACATTCTGGGGCCTCAAGAGCGGGGCATGGGGCCTTAAAACCGGGACAGGTACAATTGCTACAGATCCGGCACCGGTGCCCAAGACCGGCCAGACGACATCCTATGCTGCAGGTGATGACGGCAATCTGGGAGAAGGTGTCGCCTGGCCGGACCCGCGGTTTATGGATAATGGTGATGGGACGGTGACCGACAACTTAACCGGGTTGATATGGTTGAAGGATGGCGGGTGCATGGGAGCTCGAGCGTGGGGCGACAGTTCTGGCGAAACGTTTGCCGTGATTAGTCAATTTAACGAAGGGGTGGATTTCGCGTGCGGTCAATACACTGCCGGTACTTATACCGACTGGCGCCTGCCCAATTTCAGAGAGTTGCTAAGCCTGATGGATTTTGGGCAAGAGAATCCTGCCCTGCCTTCAGGGCATCTATTTACCAGCGTGAAAAACGACTCCTACTTTTCGAGTACGACGCGGGTTGACGATGCAGGCCGCGCGTGGGGGGTGCATATATATCAGAGCTATCTCATCAATAAGGATAAGACCACTACGGCCTACGTTTGGCCGGTCCGCGGAGGACAATAAAATTGGACTAAGACAATTGAGACAGGGTTTTTTTAATCAGGCATAGAAATCCACGTCCTTGCCAACGGGATGGTAAGTAACCAAGGTAAAGGATCCAGTGCCTATGTTTGGCCCGTTCGAGGAGGTGAATAGACTCTTTAGTGTATGTGGTCCGGAGTACTTTGATGAGATCAGTTGTTTCCCGGAAATACGCTGACAATTATTGGGCTGAGAAGTTCCATTTTGCAAAAAAAGCGCTCCATTATCCTGAGCTAACTGCTCTTCCCTTTACTCTTGAAGAATTGCTATCAAAACTTTTTGGTGGAAAAATGAAGGCATGCATTAGAACTCTGATAATGTTGTTTATCACATGTACACTATTCGGTGGCCTTTTAGGCCTTAAACTAACCCAGGCCAGCGAAGGAAACATTGCTACCACGAACAAATACGCCTGGGCTGAAAACGCCGGCTGGCTCAATTTCCGTCCTACCGATGGTGGGGTAACAGTTCATACAACCTATCTTTCCGGCTATGCGTGGGCCGAAAATATCGGTTGGATCAAGCTGGGGTCAGGGACAGGCCCCTATACCAACACCACCAGCGGCAACTGGGGCGTCAACCGGGACAGCAGTACAGGCGCGCTTTCGGGGTATGCCTGGAGTGAAAATGCGGGCTGGATTAATTTTGATCCGCCACATAGTCAGGTGACCATTGATGCAACGACCGGATCGTTCGGCGGGTACGCCTGGGCAGAAAATGTGGGCTGGATTCATTTCAAGTACGATGACCCAAGTTACAACGTGGCGCTCTCTTCCATCACACCCGACACCTATTATGTGGACATCAAAGACGGAAATAATGCGAATGATGGTCTTTCCGCAGACAACGCATGGAAAACCCTGCATTATGCCATCGAGAGGATCAATTCTGGAAGCTCTGGAGAGTTTGAGTCCGGGCCGAAACCTCAAGCAGGCACTACGGACTACGAACTGAAAATCATACACCCCGATACCGGAGAGCATTACAGCTATGGCAATGGAGAGCCTGATACCCCGCTCGTCATCACGCAGGATAATGTTACCATCATCGGCGAGGAAGGGAGCGCCCCGATTATCGACGGTACCAATGCGGTGAACTGGACCTACGGAATAAAAATCGACGCGTCTAACGTGACGCTTAGAAACCTCTATGTCACGGGCTTTACCGGCACGGACCCTTCGGGAACGGGAATTGAAATTGTCTCAGGCTCAAACAATACCATTCGGGAGTGCAAGGTATATGAGAACCATGACGGCATCTCGGTCTGGGAGTCGGATTACTGCACCATCCGCGGGTGCGAGGTCCACGACAATGCCAATGACGGCATCAGCTTTTCCAAGAGCAACAACGGGCTGATCACGGAAAACAGCATCCATGACCATCATGACCAGGCCAACAGCGACGGCATTATTGTTCAGGATTGTGGTTCGGAAACGGAAATCAGCCGGAACAAGATCTATGACAGCCATTTCAACGTTTCCCTTCAGGCCTACGACGGTGAAGTGACCTCGCCAACGGTCAAGAACAACCTGATCTTTGAGGAAACGTCAGGAGAGGTCGATTACGGTATCATGATCGGCGGCGTCGAAACGTCCACCGTGAGTCCCAAGATTTACCACAACACCATAGACCAGGGGACTTATGACGGAATCGTCGTCGAAAAGTACGGCACCACCAGCACCGTGAGTCCGGAAATCAAGTACAATATCATCACCAACTTTGGTCAGTATGGAATTAGCAACAGTTCCGGAACACCCTCCGTTGACTACAATGACGTCTGGGGTAATGCCTCGGGAACGTATGACGGCTGCTCAGGTGGGGCACATGGCGTCTCCCTGAATCCTCTTTTTACGGGAGCTACACCCTCCAACCCTGCTCGCCCTGCATCGATGCCATTTCTGACGCCAATGATCCCGTAGCCGATGATTTCGATGGCACCGCCAGACCCCAAGGGCCTGCAAAGGATATGGGTGCCTACGAATTCGTTTACCAGGCCCCTGTAATCACAACCTTTTCTCCCACCTCAGGCACAACCGGGACAGAGGTGACTATTGAGGGAGAACATTTGTGTGGCACGACCGCGGTCAGCTTCTGGGATACGGCTGCGGCCAGTTTTCACAGTCAGAATCGGACACGGTGATCAAGGCCTTCGTAGGGAGTGGTGCTTCAGGCAAAATCAGGGTAACGAACCCGGCTGCATCTATCGATAGCGAGGCCAACTTTACTTATACACCGCCCGTCAGGCCCCCACCATCACCTCCTTCTCCCCACATCCGGAGGGAAAGACACCTCCGTCACCATCACCGGCACATATTTTACCGACGCCACCAAGGTCATGTTCGGCGATACGGATGCGGCCAGCTTCACCGTGGACTTGCAGACCCAAATTACGGCCATCGTCGGTGAAGGCTCAACCGGAAAGGTGTCTGTCACCACTGAGGAAGGAACAGGAGAAAGCGAAGAGAACTTCACCTTTATCGAGGCCCCCACCATCACCTCCTTTACCCCCACATCAGGGGGCACAGGGACAATCGTTACCATCACCGGTACCAATCTTAGCGGCGTGACCGCTATGAACTTCGGAGGCACTGGCCCCTCTGATTTTACCGTGGACAACGACACTCAGATAACGGCTACAGTTGGAAGTGGTTCCACCGGCAAGGTGAGCGTGACTGCGCCAGGAGGGACAGCAACCAGCAACGATAATTTCACATTCATTGACGCCCCTACCATCACCTCCTTTACCCCCACATCGGGCGGCAATGGGACAACCGTGGTCATCACCGGCACCCATTTTGCCGGCACCGAGGTGAAATTTGGAGGGACCCCTGCGGCCAGCTTCACCGTGGACTCGGAGACCCAGATTACCGCCATTGTGGGTGAAGGTCTCAACCGGAAAGGTGTCTGTCACCACTGAGGGAGGAACAGGAGAAAGCGAAGAGAACTTCACCTTTATTGAGGCCCCCACCATCACCTCCTTTACCCCCACATCCGGAGGGAAAGACACCTCGGTCACCATCACCGGCACATATTTTACCGACGCCACCAAGGTCATGTTCGGCGATACGGATGCGGCTTCCTTCACCGTGGACTCGGAAACCCAGATCACCGCCATCGTGGGTGAAGGATCAACCGGCAAAATAACCGTCACCACCCCGGGCGGCACGGCCGAGAGCGAGGGTGTCTTCACCTACACCGAGGTGGTTCCGTCAGTGTATTGGGTGGATCTCTTGAATGGAAGCGACAACAACAACGGCAGCGAGGAAACGCCCTGGAAGACGCTGCACCATGCCATCACCCAGATCAACGGCGGGATCGCCGGCACATCTATCGACTGGTATACGCTGAATGTCAAACTGCCGACCGGGTCCCACAGCTACAGCATTGGCGACGGAGAGGATGACAGCGAGTTGATTGTCTCCCAAAACTACGTCACCATCGTGGGAGAGAGCGGAAGCGGGCCGATCATCGACGGAACCGGTGCCACCAACTGGACCAAGGGCATTAAAATCACCGGTTCCGATGTCAAGCTGTACAATCTTTATATAACCAATTTTTCGGATGAGAACGAAAGCGCAATCTATATTGATTCAGGTTCCGGGCATGAGATCAACAACTGTGAACTCTACAGGAACAGAGATGCTATTGTAGTCAATCCAACTGCCAGTCATTTCACCATCACCAACTGCACGCTCTACGACAATTCGCGCTACGGGATGTATCTCTTGCAGAGCCAAAACGGTTCTATCTTGGCAAACAGGATCTACGGCACCGTCTCCCCCTATCCCCAGTACGGCATCTACGTGATCGCGTGCAGCCCGCAGATCAAACGGAACACGATTTATGATGTGAACAACGGCATTGTGGTCCTGGCATGCATCCACGACGCCTCCCCGGATATCTGGAACAACCTCATTTACGAAGCCAGCTCGAGTCCCACAACCAATGCCATGAGCAACGGGATTTTAATCTTGTCAAATAGTTCCAAAACGGCCGGCCCCAGGATCTACCACAATACCATTGACGGGGGGACATTCATGGGGATCAAGATGGTTTTCGGGGAAGGATCGGGAGCTATCAGTCCGGAGATCAAATACAATATCATCACCAATTTCGGTGAATTCGGCATCTACAGGAGAGGATGATCTGAGCGGTACTGACATCATCGACTACAACGATGTGTGGAACAACGGGACCGCTCCTGCTGACAACTACCGGGGCTGCTCTGCTGGCAATAATGACATTTCGGAGGACCCTTTATTTGGGAGCTACACGCTCCAGGAAAACTCCCCGTGCAAGGATGCGATCCGAAGCGATCCGCCCAGTCCACCGATCGACGATCCCGTGGACATCGATTTCAGGGGTTATGAGCGGCCCAAAGGGGACGGGTACGACATGGGGGCCTATGAATATGTGCCGCCGGCCACCTTCGAATACACCCTCCCAGGGGGTACCGGAGAAGCCACGGACTACCGGATTTTCACTGTCCCGCTGGATCTCGGAAAAGGGACGGATATGCAGGATCAAATGGAGACAGTCCTGGAAGAGTACGATCCCACGCACTGGCGGGTCTTTGCCTACAGTGGCGACCGTTATCTTGAGATGAATTCCTCAGGGTTTAAAAACCTGGACATCGTTCCCGGCATGGGGTTCTGGATCATCACCCTGTATACGGACAAAATAACCTTCGAGGGAAAGCCGGCGCCCGCCGGGCTTGACTACAAAATAACATTATCCCCGGGCTGGCACCTGATCGGACTCCCGTGGATCGACGCCAACATCGACCTCGGAAACATCAGGGTTACGGATGGAATCAACGAATACGGCATAACCAGCCAGCCGACGGGCAATCAATTGACCCAGAAATTCGTATGGTCCTACAGCGGGGGGTCAAATTACGACAAGTTGGATTCGGCTGCTGATACCCTCGACTGTGGGCCCGGATACTGGATCAAGGTCCTTGCGGATAGGGAAATTACCCTGATTATCCCGCACAACGCCGAAACGCCGGAGAGCCCTTTTGACATGGCCCTGGATGACCTCACCTCGCCGCCCGGCGAAGCCGAGCCCCTGGGCGACGTGGAAGACCCCCCGCCGCCCCCGGGCGCTACTCCTTCGCCGGATATCAAGGCCAACAGCGAGGACGGGCCGGTCACGGTGGTTCATGGGACTCAGGTTTCCGTGGTGGTCAGCCTGGATGCCGGCAACTGGAGCAACCGGCAGGCGGACTGGTGGGTGGCGGCTGACACCCCATTCGGCTGGTACTCCTATGTACATCCCAGGGGATGGATCCCCCGGATCAATCCCTGTATCCAGACCGGTTTGTTTGATCTCACCCCGCCGTTTGAGGTGCTCAATATGGTCCTGCCTGCAGGGGAGTACACCTTTTACTTTGCTGTGGACGGCAATGCGGACAAGAAAGCAGATGCCACCTGGATGGATTCGGTGGGGGTGACAGTGAAAGAATAGATTGATCCCACTATTTTAAAAGAGGAGGCAGGATTATCACCATGAATATTTTGGCGGGCAAGACCATCCTACTGGTGGATGACGAATCAGAGGTCCTGGAAGCCCTATCGGAGATCCTGGATGAATACCATACGGACACCGCCGCCACCTTTGAGGCGGCCAAGGCGTGTCTCGAGACAAAGACGTATGATGCTGCTGTACTGGATATTATGGGCGTGAGGGGGCTGGATCTTCTAGAGATTGCGACCCAAAAAAGGATTCCTACAGTGATGCTCACGGCCCACGGACTCAGTCCTGAGAATTTGTCGGAAGCCATTAAGCTGGGGGCCAAGTCTTATATTCCCAAGGCCAAAATGAGTGAGATAGATCTTTTTCTCGAGGAGCTATTCATCCTTCAGGAAAAAGGAATAGAGAGCTCCCGCAACTGGTTTGCTCGTCTGAGTGCCTATTTTGATCAGCGTTTCGGTCGAGGATGGAAAGAAAAGGATAAGCGCTTCTGGTCGGAATTCGAGCAGACCCATCAGGTGTCCCAGGGAGGCGAACTATTTGTTCCTGTGATGCCATCTTGCTCAGACCTAAAAATTCCTTGGTCGTATACACAGATAGTGGTAACAAGCAGAGGGAACAGTCCCGTGATACAAGGAGGAGCCGACGATTTCTGACGATGGAAAGGATTCAAGGAGCGGGTACGTCCATCCATAGCCGTCGAGTGAAAAAAAGGAAAAATATCAGGGAAACTTGTACAAGCCGTGGGTAAAGCGCCGCCGACACCTCCACCGACTATTACGACGTCTCCACCGCTTTCACCACCACGCACACAGCTGCACCAGGTCGCACTCAGTCATCTGTTTTAAGCATCAAAAGACTTGTCTCACAATTCTCACCTTGAGGGGAGACCGAAATGACGAATACGGATGACGGAAGGCCGCAAAGCGTGCCCTTGGACCGGAGAAAGGAAGACCAGGTCATGAGGGAGCGGCTTCGCCGGTATAAACAGGCCTTTCTGGTGGGGCAGGTGATCACCTCGGAAGTGGACCGGGACCGGCTATTTGAAGTCATCATCCATCAAACCAATGAGGTCATGGAATCCATCAGGAGTACCGTATTTCTGTACGATGACCAGACCGACCAGCTCTGGTCCCTTGTAGGTGTGGGGCTCAAAAAAAGGGAGATCCGCATACCATCGGATTACGGGGTGGCCGGCTGGGTTTTTCAGCACCGAACGCCGGTGACAGTTAATGACGCATATGAGGATCCCCGGTTTTATGCTGAGGTGGATAAGAAATCCGGGTTCCGGACCCGAAATATCATGTGCGTCCCCCTCGTTACGTGGGCTGGTCACTGTATCGGTGCGCTTCAATCCCTTAACAAGCACTCCGGCGATTTCACGGATGACGACAGGGAATTACTGATCTTTATATCCAACTATGTGACCATCGCTCTGGAGAATATGCGGTTTTTTGAGGAGCTCAAGGATTTGAATAAGGCGCGAGAAAGGGCCATGAATCATCTCTCGCATGAGCTCAAGACGCCACTGGCGCTGATCGGGGCCATATTCGAGCGGTTTCAAAGGGAGCCTGAAAGAAGAGGATGACCCGAAACGCATGAGGATGGTCAATAGGGGAATACGAAATGTGAGACGTTTGACGGATCTCCAGGAAAAGATTGATGACATACTCAGTTTGAAGTCCTTTGAGGAGAAGGAGGGAATCTGCCGCATTGTAGCGTCGGCGGCGGATTTTTTGGAAGAATGCGAAGAGATGGGTGAGGGGCCCCGCGCCGAGGCCATGGTCCGGGTTCTAAAACGGATCGAATCTGTTTACGGCCATGAGGGTATTTACGCTGAACAGACGCGTCTGCACGAGATGCTCCATGACATCACCAATGAGGCCATATCCTCCATGCAGGGAAGAGAACTCGAGATTATCAGGGATTTTGAGGAAGGACATGTGGTGAATCAAGACCGGTCGATCCTGAGGAAGGTATTTGGTGGTCTGTTGAGGAATGCCATCGAAAATACCCCGGACGGGGGGAAGATCAAGGTGAGTCTCAAGCGCGTGGATGGTGAGATTCACGTCAGTTTTTCGAGACTACGGCATCGGCATCAGCCCGCAAAATCAGAAGCTGATCTTCCGCGGGTTTTTCCACACCCAGGACACCCTGAACTACTCGTCCAAAAGACCCTACCAGTTCAATGCGGGAGGAGCAGGTTCAGATCTGTTGCGGACCAAGGGAAATGGGGTCACATCTTGATTTGTGAATTAACAGATGCTATATTGCCGGCATATCGGTTTTCAGGGAAAGGCACTGAAGAATATGGCGAGGCCGTGGCGAATTGAATACGAGGGGGCTTATTATCATATCATGTCACGGGGGAATGACGGGCAGGATATTTTCTACGGGGATGGGGACAAGAGGTTATTCCTGAGCACCATTGGAGAAATGGCCGATCGATTTGGCCCGACCCCGACCACCCGACCAACCAAGAAACTAAATGCAAAAGATTCAAAGGGGAAATCGAAAAGGGGTTCGGTGGAGCAGCTTTTTACCGTTTGAGGGAGGGGAAAATATGTGCCACCGGGGTTTCCTGCTCCCTCAGTGCCTGTGACCCGTAAGGTGTCTGAATAATTGGAAAAGGCGGGTGGCGTTGCCCCACAACAGGATGAGGTGGGAGTTGGCTTGACATACCGGTCTGTTTTTCCTAAACTTTTGAAACGATAGGGTTATCTCAGTCCAATTTTAAATTTGAAAGGAGGTTGCATTATGAAGGCCAACGAGACAGCAATTGTATTCATTGAGTTTCAGAATGACTTCTGCAAGGAGGGTGGCGCTCTGTACGAGGGGGTAAAGGATCAGATCAAGGCTCAAAACACGATTAAGAACGCCCAGGACTGCCTTACAGAAGGCCAGGGGGAAATGTTTAACCCTGCTTGTTCCCATCCTGTTTGAGGAGGATTATTGTGACGCTGGGTGTGAAGGCGTACTCGGGCCTATCCACGGCAATGTCCTTCAATCAAAGGCGTTCAGAAAAAACACCTGGGGAGGCGAGATTATTGATGAGCTCAAGCCTACGAAACAGGATATTGTGGTGGAAGGTAAACGAACCCTTGATGCTTTTAACTCGACCAACCTCGATTTCATTCTCCGGACCAACTGTATCAAGAATGTGGCTTTCTGCGGTTTTCTGACCAACGTCTGCGTCGAGGGGACTGCAAGGTCCGCCTACGACAAAGCCTACAAGGTTTTTCTTTTAAAGGATTGCTGCGCGGCCATCTCTGGCGAAGAGCAAAAATACGTGGAGGAAAAGTTCTTTCCTTATGTCGGAGAAGCATTGTCGCACGACGCGTTCCTGAAGAAATTATAATCAAACTTTTCCAGGTCAGCATGAGAGCCACAAGGGGGTGTTTCAACATTGCCAAAATGCCCGAGGGGAATTGATGTTTATATCGGTTATCTCATTGATTTTCCTTGATCTTAAATGATCAGTGGGACGTCCATAAATAAGTAAATAACTTGACAACTGCCGGTCTTTATGGTAGCAGGGGTTCATGCCTAGATTAGCCCGCCTTGACGCACCCGGAGTATTATGACGTCCTTGTCGATAAATAAAACCAAGCGAGATAACCCCTCGGCGAATTTCATGAATCGAGCGCTTTAAATTACCCTTCCTCTTTTAAGCGTGTCAATTCCTCTCTGCTGATCCCGACGATTTCCGTCAGCACCTCTTCCGTGTGCTCTCCCAGGTCCGGCGTGGCGCTCAGGGTCCCGGCCCAACTTTCGCTGAAATGAACGGGATACCCGGGAAATTTTAAAAAGGAAATGGGGTCACATCTTGATTTGTGAATTAACAGATGCTATATTGCCGGCATATCGGTTTTCAGGGAAAGGCACTGAAGAATATGGCGAGGCCGTGGCGAATTGAATACGAGGGGGCTTATTATCATATCATGTCACGGGGGAATGACGGGCAGGATATTTTCTACGGGGATGGGGACAAGAGGTTATTCCTGAGCACCATTGGAGAAATGGCCGATCGATTTGGCCCGACCCCCAACCACCCAACCAACCAAGAAACTAAATGCAAAAGATTCAAAGGGGAAATCGAAAAGGGGTTCGGTGGAGCAGCTTTTTACCGTTTGAGGGAGGGGAAGATATGTGCCACCGGGGTTTCCTGCTCCCTCAGTGCCTGTGACCCGTAAGGTGTCTGAATAATTGGAAAAGGCGGGTGGCGTTGCCCCCCACAACAGGATGAGGTGGGAGTTGGCTTGACATACCGGTCTGTTTTTCCTAAACTTTTGAAACGATAGGGTTATCTCAGTCCAATTTTAAATTTGAAAGGAGGTTGCATTATGAAGGCCAACGAGACAGCAATTGTATTCATTGAGTTTCAGAATGACTTCTGCAAGGAGGGTGGCGCTCTGTACGAGGGGGTAAAGGATCAGATCAAGGCTCAAAACACGATTAAGAACGCCCAGGACTGCCTTCAGAAGGCCAGGGGGAAATGTTTAACCCTGCTTGTTCCCATCCTGTTTGAGGAGGATTATTGTGACGCTGGGTGTGAAGGCGTACTCGGGCCTATCCACGGCAATGTCCTTCAATCAAAGGCGTTCAGAAAAAACACCTGGGGAGGCGAGATTATTGATGAGCTCAAGCCTACGAAACAGGATATTGTGGTGGAAGGTAAACGAACCCTTGATGCTTTTAACTCGACCAACCTCGATTTCATTCTCCGGACCAACTGTATCAAGAATGTGGCTTTCTGCGGTTTTCTGACCAACGTCTGCGTCGAGGGGACTGCAAGGTCCGCCTACGACAAAGCCTACAAGGTTTTTCTTTTAAAGGATTGCTGCGCGGCCATCTCTGGCGAAGAGCAAAAATACGTGGAGGAAAAGTTCTTTCCTTATGTCGGAGAAGCATTGTCGCACGACGCGTTCCTGAAGAAATTATAATCAAACTTTTCCAGGTCAGCATGAGAGCCACAAGGGGGTGTTTCAACATTGCCAAAATGCCCGAGGGGAATTGATGTTTATATCGGTTATCTCATTGATTTTCCTTGATCTTAAATGATCAGTGGGACGTCCATAAATAAGTAAATAACTTGACAACTGCCGGTCTTTATGGTAGCAGGGGTTCATGCCTAGATTAGCCCGCCTTGACGCACCCGGAGTATTATGACGTCCTTGTCGATAAATAAAACCAAGCGAGATAACCCCTCGGCGAATTTCATGAATCGAGCGCTTAAATTACCCCTTCCTCTTTTAAGCGTGTCAATTCCTCTCTGCTGATCCCGACGATTTCCGTCAGCACCTCTTCCGTGTGCTCTCCCAGGTCCGGCGTGGCGCTCAGGGTCCCGGCCCAACTTTCGCTGAAATGAACGGGATACCCGGGAAATTTTATACGTCCCAGGGTGGGGTGATCCAAATCCCCGAGGTACTCATTGGCCAGCACCTGGGGATCACTGGCCACCTCCATATTGGTGTTGACGCCACAGCAGAACAGATCGTACCCGCGAAATTCTTCCACCCAAACGTCCCTCGGTTTGGTCGCAAAAATCTCGTCCATGATACCCACCAGCAATTCCGAGTTTTCAGCCCGTTTGTGGTCGGTGCTAAAGCGAGGATCATGTTCCAGTTCGGGCCGCCCGAGTGCTCTGCACAACGGTCCCCAGTGTCTGTCCGGCGGCGTCAGGGTGAGCATGATCCATTTGCCGTCCTCACATTGATAATAATTCCTCATGGGGTGCTCGATACTTCGTTTGTGGCGGGGGACCTCGAATCCCGCCAGCAGAGGAATGAGGAGATTAAAGTAATTGAGATACATGGAGGCGCTCAATATGGAGACATGGACCTCCTGGGCGATACCCGTCCGCTCCCTCATGAGCAATGCGGTGAGGATTTGGTGGCTGGTCATGATGGCGGTCACCTGATCGGCAAGCCCGAACTGAGAAGCCAGGGGCGGTGCCCCGGGTTCTCCCACGGCATACATGAGCCCCGACTTTGCCTGTCCCTGATAGTCGAACCCGCCGTTATCTTTTTCAGGTCCTCTTCTCCCGAAGGCCGACACCGAGGCATAGATCAGGTTTTCATTATGTTTTTTCAGAATCGGATAGGTGATTTTCAACTCTTCCAGGGCCTTTACCCGCATGTTGGTCATGAACACATCGGCCTTTTGAATCAACCTGTAAAGAATTTCCCGGCCTTTTTCCGTCTTCAGATTGAGCGTGACCGATTTCTTGCTCCGATTGGCCCCTTCGCAAAAAAGCGTTCTGTTTCCGGGTAGTTCAAATGGTATGCTTCCCACCTGCATGAGCGTCCTGAGGGGGTCGCCGGTGCCGGGCGGTTCCACCTTGATGACTTCCGCCCCCAGGTCTCCCAAAATGGCCGTTCCGCCCGGTCCGGCATGATATACGCCGCATTCAACAATGCGAATGCCTTCCATTGGTCGTTGTTTCATTTCGTTTTCTCCGTTCATTTAATAACCTTTCGGTCCCGACGCTGCAGGACAAAGGATCTTTCATATGGTTTAAAATGAATACGTTTCACCGTTTTGCCCCTATCATCTTCACCTTCCGACAACCTCTGCATCTCCGGGATCACGCGCGTCTCATGCTCACAGAGGATGACATACCTGTGAATAGGGTGTCCCACCTGATTTGTCAATTAAGATACGAAATAAAAGGCAAGAGAGCTGACTTTAAAAAAGGGAGTAAAGAGGGACGGGGTGAATATGGTTTAGCCCCCTGTCATGCCGAGACAAGCCGGAATAGATACGCCCGGAGCCATCCACCACATCATGGTGAGGGGGATTGAGATGAGAAGAGTCCTCACCGGGTATGCCGTCAGATTCAACCATCGAAACGGGCGGCACGGAAAGCTTTTAATGCTTTTCAGACACGTTGCGCCGGGGCGGGCCTAAAAAAGGTTCGAAATGATACCACTCAAAGGGATGATCCCTTACGGCCTGCTCCAGTACATCGGCATAGGTTTGTGCCGCCGATCGGACCGCCGCTTCTCTTTGTTCCCGCGAATCCGCATGCAGATGGATCGGTTCGGAACTGACAAAATGGAAACCGGTCTTTCGGATCCGGTATGAAAAGAAAATAAACAAGGGGGCACCTGATAAGAGGGCCAGACGATAGGGGGTTTCGGGCACACGGACTTCATGCCCCAGGAAGACCACCGGGATGCTGCGCTGGGCGTGATGCCAGAGGACATCTCCGGTCATGGAGACAAACCCACCCTCCTTCAGGACCCTTATCCCGTCCACAAGATCAAACGGGGACCCCCCGTCTCGATCCAGGGCCACGATGCGTATGCCTGCATCCATCAACCCCTGTTTCTGCATTTTTTCGATGGCCTCCCGCTCTTTGGCCCCCATAAAGACGAGAAGTTTTATGCCCGGAAGCTCGCGATGCAGAAGATGGGCCGCCACCTCCCAGTTCCCCAGGTGAGACATGAGGATAATACCCCCGGAGTGGTTCCCGGCAGCCGCTTTGAGATGTTCGAATCCCTGAGAGGTAAAAGCGATATGATCCTGGTGATCCAGCATGACCCGTTCCACAAAAACGCGGGCAAAATGATGATATTGCCGCCAGGTACAGACCAGGTGGGCAAGCCCACCCCGGCCGGGGAACAGGGCCCGGTAAAATCGCACCCCCACTCGCACCCGCCCGGGGAAGAAGACGAAGTATCCCGAAGAGACGACCCAGGCAAACCCCCTTAACACCCACAGGCCCATGAGTCTTGAGGCAGCGCGGAAGATGGTATAGGAGAGACGTTTCATGAAATGTCACGGCCATGGGAGTTGAGCGACGATCCCATTTGGGGTTATCCAAGATCTGTCCGCACTGCCATATCCGGCAGGAACGCCACGGACCAGGTGCCCGGACCCATATGAACTCCTGAGGTCAGGGAAAGGGGGTGCAGGAGAATTTCGGCCATGGGGTAACGCTCGACGATCGCTTCACGGACAGGTCCTCGAACCCACGACGCGTTATCCGTATATTGCAGCATGATGAGCGGCGCCGCATCCCCATCGAAACGATCACGGAGTTTCGACAGGGCGAAATCGATCTGGGCCTGGCGGTTCCGCACCACCCCGACCTTCTTTGCGCCCTCAGCCACTGGACTGATCACCGGTTTCATGTGGAGCATATCCCGAAAAACGCGCTCGATTTCGAGAGCCGGCCACCGGCAGCGAGATAGTGGAGCCTGTCGAGAAACACGTATTCCTCACATGTATCAACAGCCGCCCTTGAGAAGGCCACCACCGCATCGGGATCTTCCGTCTGCGTTGCAAACCGATGGGCGGCGATGGCGAGGAGGCCCAGCCGTCCCGATGCGGCGCCGGTATCGATGACCGTGAACCGGTCCGATGTATCATAAGCCTCTTTCCACTTGACGGCCACATCGAAGTTCCCTGTATAAAAGGACCCCACGCAAAGGTAGAGAACCCTGTTGTACCGGCTCAGGGCGCTTTCATAGTGTTGATGGCGCTCAAATACCGATGCCTGTGAAGAGGACACCCTGGTACCCGATCTCATGGTCTCGTAGAGATGTTGGGGCTGGAACAGGGTTTCGGGAAGGCACAGGTTCCCGGCCGTAATATAGCTGTTCAGGAGGGTGATGCCGAGATCCCGGGATGTGTCGCGGGGAATGGATCCCGCGGCGTCCGTCATGATATGGATACACCGGTCTGAATCCGCTCCTTTGAACCGGGCGGTCTGTTCACCCAGATCGTCTTCCGACCAGTCGATGATATGGCAGAGCGATTCGATCCCCGTCTTTGCCTCACGCCTGTCACGGGTGTGCAGGTGGACCTTGTAGACACCCTCATGGGGAATGACCACCACGCTTTCTCCGTGCTCAGACAACCGTTCGAGTTCAGACGCCGATGTCTCGTCAAACCGGACCACCATATCCACACAATACCCATCTTCGCGACCCCCGCTGAATGCGGGGGAAACCTGGAGCAGTCCCTCGAAGGCATCCGTTACGGGCTGAAATTGATCGGTGGTCCCTGCCATGCGCCTGAAAAATCCTTCCAGAAAAATATAGATCCCCAGAGCCCCCGCATCCACGACGCCGGCCTCTTTGAGTTTGGGTAAACGGTCTCGGGTCTCCCGCACCACTTCTGCGAGACGATCCGTGATCCTCGCCGCATCTTCTTTATGGGCATTGACAGGCCATGCTTTCATAGCCTCCGCCAGCGCATCCATGACATCCAGCATGGTGCCGGAAACCGGGTCAGCGATGGCCTGCCAGGCCTTCTCCTTGCCCATTTGAGCAGCCTCGTGGAGCATCTCCACCGACGACGCGCTCAGGAGCCCGGAGAAAAACAGGGCCGCAATATTTCCGGAGTTTCCCCGGGCCGAGAGCAGGAGTCGCTTAACCGTATGGTCCCGGCCCCGTTCGAGTTCCCTCAGGGGCGAAAGGGTGGTGAGCAGATTACGTCCCGTATCACCATCCGCCACGGGGAACACATTGATCTGATCAAGGAGATCCGCCCAGGCGGCCACTCGCTCCAATCCGGTCACGTGGGCATCCTGTAAGAGCGCATCCATTTTCAAAACCCCAGCGCCTTCCGAATATCGTCCGGTATTTCAAAACTCATTTCGATTTCGGGATATTTGACCGCCACCTGTTCGCTCCTTCCTTTGGCACATATCTCGGGCCGCCCCACGCGCCGGATCTCGAACCCCATGACGATTTTGCTTCTGGCCTCGATGACAGTGGCCCTGCAGATAAATTCGTCCCGGTGCCGCAAAGAGATCACATGCTTTGTGGTGGTCTTGATAATGGGAAACAGATAATTTGTCTGGTTGTAGTAATCAAAAAGATCGATCCCGCATTGATCAAAAAGCCCCAGCCTGGCCACATCGAAGTATTTCAGATAATTGCCGTGCCAGACCATGTTCATGGGATCCAGATCATGAAACGGCACAGTGAGTTTCACTTCATGACGCATTCCGTCTTCCCGGCTTGTCACTGACTTTTCCATTGGAAACCTCAGTAGAAAATTAGGTCAAAAAGCCTATGTTACCCCCCGCGGTAATGTCAAGATCATATTGACTCCCCGGTGACTTTCTGGTATATTTATTTCTTTAATTTGTTTTCCTAACTGAATGAACATGCCTTAATTATCGAGGGTCTACCATGTGCTGGGTTCATGTCCGAAAAGGTATTTCCAGGCGATGGCTTTTCATTGCCCTTTTATTTGTGGGGGTCCTTTCCCGGGGATGGGAATGGGTGAAGAACCCCCTGCGGGACCGGACCCGAATCGCTACGGGGTCGCCCTGAGTTACGGAAACAGTTTCTTCCCGGACGGTGACATCGGCTTCTTGATGGGGACGCTCTTGGGAATATTCGACTTTGACAAGATCGGCGAACAGGTCATACCGGATTCGCTCCGCTTGAAGGTGGAACTGAGCCTGGGATCCACCACAAAGCCGGAATACGATGTCATGGCTTCCGCCGGCGCCATGGTCCTCTACTATATCCATCCGCTTTCCACCCCATTCATGACCCCGTACATCGAAGGGGGGCTCGGCATCATTTATACCAACTTTCAGGTCGAAGGGCAGGGATCCCGCGTCAATTTCAACCCGCGGGCCGGTTTCGGTGCAGAATTCCCCTTGGACGGCAAGACGATTTTCAGCGCCCTGAGATGGGATCACCTTTCCAACGCAGGGCTCAGCAAGGACAATCAGAGCGTGGACTCCGTTGTATTGATGGTGGGGGTCCATTTCTGATACGCTCGTAAAAAGTCAAAATGCGCCCTTTCCGTCATTCCGGCGAATCCCGGATCGGGGTCCGGGACAGGCACCGGAATCCAGTGTTCTCAAGAAGTTATGAAACTCCTGGACCCCGTTTTTCAACGGGGTGACGAGCTTTTACGAGACCGTAATTTCTGAGCTTTTGATTTTTTTACGGCATTGCCCGGGAGTCCCATCATCACCGGCCGTCCAATGAGTTCGGACAGGGGCACCACTTTAAAGTCCTGTGCCCGGATCCCTGACAGTATCCGGTCCACCTCATTCAGCCAATAAGAAAATCGGCGCTCGTCCGGGGGTTTCACATCATGAAGGGCCATGATGGCACCGGGGCGGAGTTGTCTCAGTATCCGTTTCGAAAGCCCTTTAATCCAGCGGTTTCCCCCATCCACGGCCCGGCAAGTGAAATTGAGGGCATACATGCCAGTCTGCGGCAGCACCTGACCCAGCATGGGATAGGTAATCCCCACCGGGGGCCGAAAGGCGAGCGGTCTGATCCCGAAACGCCCCAGAATTTCCTGCGTGCCCACAATTTCCCTTTTCAACGCACGACGCCCTTTGAACATCACCAGGTTGTCATGGGTCAGGGAGTGATTGGCCACCTCATGCCCCTGAGTTAGTATCGCTTTCACCAAATCCGGGTGGCGCGCCGCCTTTTCCCCCACCACAAAAAAGGCGGCCTTCATCCCGTGGGCGGAAAGGAGCCGGAGCAGTTCAGGCGTTGACGCAGGATCGGGTCCATCATCAAAGGTGAGGGCCACGGCCCTCTTTTTGGCCCGTCCCTTGCTGACAATGGGCAGAAAAAAACCAAATCGGGGCAGAAACGGGGCGGCCATGCAAAGGGCCAGGAACAGGGCCAAGGGGACAAGAAAAAATACGGGAGCCAGAAAAAGGAGAAGACCTCCCAGGATAAGGGACAGAAGCCCAGTTAAATCGCCCAGGGATAGATGGAAACGCTTCATTGGGTCACTCAACAATTTTGTTTATCTACGCGGCCGGTCCAAAAACGCTTTTCCGCAATGATCCACGTGGATTCTTCTTTGTCACCCGAAGGCACCACCTGCCGAACTTGGAATCCGCATACGGCGACTATGTCCCTGAGTTGACCCACGGTGCGATAGTAGGTGGGGACCCGAAACAGGTGCTGTCCTACAGCCGCCACCCGCCACAACCAGGACGGCCGACCCTGAGGCGGGATGGCGGCACGAAGGATCAGCCGTCCCCCTGCCGCAAGGCGGCGATGACATCGCTCGAGTGTCAAACGCAATTCATCGTCGTTGAGAAAATGGATCATGTCCAGCAACAGGGCCAGGTCCGCCGGCTCGGGGAGGGCCGGCACGTCCGGAGCCCGCCCCTGAACAACCGTTCCTCTTTTTCCGAAAACCCTTGCTGCAATACGAACCCGCTCGCCATCCGGATCCAGCCCGTAGAGGACGGCGGAGTCAAACCGCTCGAGAAACCAGCACCCGGGCACCCCGTATCCGCAGCCGATATCCAGTATCCGCCTGGCCTCGAAAGACCCTTTCAGCAACCCCGGAAATTCCGAAAACATAAGATCCAGTTTAAGTTTAAACCGTGCAAAGAGTCTCGGGTAGGCCTCCCGCTTTTTGTAGCGGCTCAGCACCCGCTCACGCAGGGTCCCGGTCTTGACGGGATCGTCTCCTTCCCCTCGAAAAAAGGCCGTGAGCATCGGCGGCAACAGGATGAACGCCCCCAGGGCCGCATAACCGATCCCGAGAAGAGACGTCAACCCCGCACTTCGCAAGAGGGAATGGTGGGCGAAACAAAGGGCGCCGAACCCGATCATGGTGGAGGCGGATGCCATGAAAACCGCCGTTCGAACGATCCCGAACCCCGGATCGCGGTCGGTCCCGTATCGCTGGAAGGATCTCACCAGAAACAGTGCATAATCGATCCCCATACCGAGGACCACAATGGATAACATGAGCCCGGGAATATCCAAGGGATGGCCCGCCAGGTTCAGGGTCCCCAGCGTACTGACCAGGGCAAACATCACCGGAAGCGCCGCGATGAGGGTCAGTTTCCAGTCCATAAAAAAGAGCAGGAGGAGGATGCCCACACTGACCCCGACAATAAGCAGCATCCGCACAAACGTGGAAAACAAAAGGGCGCCGAACTTCTGAGAAAAGCGTGCGGGGTCAAAGAGCCGTCCCCATGTCCCGTATCGCCGGTAAGTCGCTTCCGGTTCATAGGCCTTGCCGGGAATAAAACTTGACGCCTGCAACCATAGCGAACCCGGGCCCTCTGAGATGCTCAGCATGGGGAAAAGGCCTTCAGGGATAGCGGCGTCTTCACCATGGTGCGTGGGTGTGGATATGGCTTGAAGAAAGGGCGAAAATGCCGTGGCGGAAAACCCGAGTTGGACAGATGCGCTTTTCAATGCACGCGTCAGGGCCTCACGCCGGTCAGGCGTCCAGAAGTCCTTCCAGGCCGCGAAATTCTCATGTTGCTGCGAGGTCCCCGGGAAAAGAGCGGAGGCCACAAACCCCGAAGAAAAGACACCCTTTTGAATATCCTCCCTCATCATGTTCAGGATCCGGTCCCCCTTCTCCTGCAGGCCCTCGAGGCTCTCGGCCTGGATCAGGAGATGGACTTTCTCAAAAATGGCCCGGCCCCACACCCGGCTCATCAATCGCTCAGCCGCGGACGTCTCTTCACTCACCGTATTCATGGTGGCGAGATCCACCTTGGTTTCGGGCCAGGCGAAAAAGAGCATGACCACGCCGAAGCAAAGCGCGGCAAAGGCGCCCTTTTTCCCGGTGGAAGAGATCTGCTCAATCACCCGGCGGAAAAGCAGGCCCCTCTCCCGTCCCGGCGGCATATGGGGAAACATCAGAGGGAAGATCGTGTGGACGAAGAGAAAGGAAAACCCGATGCCCAGCGCCGTAAACTGTCCCAATTGACTGAGCATCGGGAAATCACTGAGGCACAGGGCCCCGAAGGCGCCCATGGTCGTCAGTGTGGCAAAAAGCCCGATGCCCCAGATTTCGCGGGAAGCCGCTTTCCCGGACGTTTCACGGGACCGATCCAGAAACAAAAGATAGGCAATACCATGATCCACGGTGATAGAGACCACCGCGCCCCCGAAACCAAGCACCATTATCGAAATGGCCTGTTGGTAGAGTGAAAACACAAAAAGAGCGGCTGCCGTTCCGGCCAAGGCGGGCAGAAAGGCAAAAAGGCCGATCCAAGGTCTTGGAAAAGCAAAAATGAGGAGCAGGGCAATCCCGGCCATAGCCATTAAGATCGCTCTTTGAACATCTTTCCTGACAATTTCTTCGTTGTCGAGGGCGGCCCGATAGGCCCCAAAAGGGGTCAGGGTTGCCTCGCTGCCGTATCGTTTTTTGAGTTGGCGCGATACCGAATCAAACAGCTGTGTCAACCGTCGCGCAACATCCGTATCGGTCCCGGAAACCATGGGCGTAGCCATGACCAGCATATGTTCCTTATCAGGGGACAACATCCGGCCCTCGTAGAACACCATCTCTTCCACCGGCGCGAGATGGGCCAGTCGTGCCAGGATTAGATCTCTCAAACCCAGGGGGTCGCGGGCGATAATCTCCGACTGACCGGTGCTCTCCAGGCTGTGGAGGTCTTTCCGTATTTCCCTGAGCCGATGACGGACCCGCTCCGGTACCAGTAGCGGCTGCACCTGTTCTCTGAGCGTTTCCGCTGTAAACAATACCGGCAGGTGATCCAGGATATGACTCAGCAGAATAGGAAACGCCTCTTTAAACGAAGCCATTCCCACCTGCTTGAAAAGCCCGCTTTCATTTAGTTTTCGCTCAACAAACCGTCCGCACCGAACCAGCGCATCCGGATCCGCGCGACCGAGAGACACATCGATGATAATCTGATTTTGGGCAGGGTGGTGCTTCAGGAAATACCCGGCATCCGACATAACCGGATCCTGTACGGGCATGTATTTTACGATGTCCGTATCCACCTGAATCCGGACCAGCGCGACGGCTGTAAAGCAGGCCACCGTTAGGAGGGTGCCGATGAGCAGACGCAGATCGACTGTCTTCATCCCCAGCCGTTTCATAGAATCACGGCCCCCAGAATCAGTCCCACGGCAATCATATGAGCCAGGAGAACGGCGGTTCTGTGACGATAATAGAATCCGTTCATCTTCTGCACCCGTTTCAAACCGCCGCAGAGCCGACGGAACCGGTCCAGGGGCAGGAACCGTTTATTATCCGAAGGGGAACTGCTTTGAAAGGCGAATCCAGGGTAGGCTGAAAAGATGAGGTCGGCATTCAGATTCCGGATGGTATCATCGAAGGGCACACCCCGCCAGGGAATCCTGACCAGCCTTTCGGCGAATCTGCGGTTAACGGCATACGCATGACACAGACATTGAAACCTCATCCATATAACGGCACGGTTTTGGGTCTTGCGGCTTTTTCTGACCATGCACCCGAGAAAAAACATATTCCATTCGGAATGTGCGTCAAGGAACCGGATGCATTGCCCGAGCCGCTCGGGCTGGAATCCCTCGAAGACAATATCATCCTCGAATATCAGGATGCTTCTCGCATCTGCCCGAAGCCCCTTTTCCATGCACATCATGTGGGATTCATAGATCCCCTGCTCGATATCCACAGGGTGTTTTGGGACAATGACAAATTCAATCCGTTCGG
Source organism: Deltaproteobacteria bacterium (assembly GCA_034522175.1). Lineage (GTDB taxonomy): Bacteria > Desulfobacterota > DSM-4660 > Desulfatiglandales > Desulfatiglandaceae > JAIPDZ01. The sequence continues at coordinate 230,937 of JAXHLQ010000001.1, forward strand.
ACAGTCCCACCCGGTCAAACTGGCGTCTCGCCTCCTGCCGGCGATCATGACGCTCGATGAGGGAGATACAATACGCTTTATCGAAATAGTCCCAACACAAAACCTCGCGCTCCCGGGTCCGAAACACCCATATGTTTACCGATCATGGGATCGATCCATTCATGAGGGCCATCCAATTCCGTATCTGCCAAAATACTTGATCCAATGCCGGTCCTGTCATACACTACCTGCCGTTTTGGCATTGCAGTGTTCGCACGTAGGCATTAAACTTCCCCTCATCTGCATTGAAACATGACAGAGACTTCCCCAATTAGTTACATGGTCGCAGCAAAGAATTCAATCTCATTTTGTCGAGGGAACTGTGCGGCCAACCCGCCCGTCGTCTCTTTATGGAGCCTCGCGTGTCCATAAAAAGGAGGATCCTCAATAAGATCTCACAGACGGAGTTCGCCCGGAATGCCGTACGGGACCAGGCTGATCTCAGCGCGTTTAAACAGCGGCCCACCCCGAGGATCATCCTCGGTGTATCCGCCATCATCATCAGCTATATCATTGGCTGGCCCGCTGTCAGTGCACTGGGGACCCTGGCCATTTACTTTAAGGAACCCCTTCTCGCCGTTATCGGAGGGCCGGTGACCTACGGGTTGTCTCACCTGGTATTTCTGGCCGGGATGTATCTTGCAGGGGCCGAATATACAAAGATTTTTCTAAGATGGGCCACAAGGGTGGCGGTGGAAAAGTTGAATGCTCAGGGTAAACCACGATCGCTTTGAAACCCCATAGAAATCCGTAAACCATCTCATGGTCGAAGAAAAAATGGGAGCCGATCCACACACCATGCGAACCGGGATATCTGAGGCGGCCTGTGTTCTCGGAACGGGGTGTTCCGCCGCCGCCGTCTGCATCCTCAATTTCATGGCCGGAGAGTGGGAGACAACAAAGACCGTCGTATCCATGGGCTTCATTGTCTTTGCCACAGCCGCCCCGTTGTTGAGTCGGCGCTGGTTTCTGAAGATTCCCATTTTTCTCCATATTTTCCGCCATGCCCTTCCCGCGGTCATTCTCGGCGCGATCGCCGGGGCTCTGAAGAGCCGCCGGGCGGTCTTGACGACGGCGGTCATCGCCGGAGTGATCCCCCTGGGGATCGTGGCGTTGACCCTCTTCGCCCATATGAAAGGGGCCTATGATTCAGCCATTCCCCTGTGGCTGTACCTGACCAACTGGGGGTTGGGGGCGGTGTATTGGTTCTTCGGGGCCTTTTACAGCGGGGCGATTCTCATGGGGTACCTAAAGAGGAAAACAAGGCCTGCCGGAAACCCCGGGAGCCATTGATTACACCCCGGGCGAAGGCATCTAAAAAAATGGTATAAAATAAGTTTCTTTTTTACAATTTTTGTGTTATTAGAAGCTGGAAGGTAAAATATGAACGGTTTGGGTAATTTGCGATCCAAACGTTGAAAATTCATAGAATAAGGATATAACAGCATTGAGGGAAATGGCAAATCATTCGCATATCATCGGGACAGGTTCGGCCATGCCCGAGAGAATCCTGTCCAATAAAGACCTCGAGGCCATCGTGGACACCACCAACGAATGGATCGTCCGTCGCAGCGGGATCAGGGAACGCCGCATTTCCTCCAACGAAAAGGAGGAATCCACCACACACCTGGCCACCAAGGCCTCCCTGCGTGCCCTGGAAATGGCGGGCATCCCGACGGAAGAGCTGGATATGATCGTTGTCGGGACCGTGACCTCGGACAGACAGTTCCCGTCTACGGCATGTATGATCCAGGAGGCCATCGATGCGGAAAACGCGGCGGCATTCGATGTCTCCGCCGGTTGCTCCGGATTTTTATATGCCTTGAGTGTTGTCGACAACGCCATTGCCTGCGGAACCTGCAAAACCGCGCTGGTGGTGGGTGTGGAGCGACTGTCGAGTGTCATCAATTGGCAGGACCGGGGCACCTGTGTGCTCCTCGCGGACGGTGCGGGCGCTGTGGTGGTCCGTGCGAAACCGACCCGCGGCGGAATCCTGTCGAGCCATCTGAAATCCGATGGGAAATTCTGGGAATTCCTTCATTCCTCGGATGGCAATTCCTTCGTCCCCGCCACGCTGAAAGATGTGGCCAAACAGCCGTTTCATCTGAAGATGAAGGGGAATCCGCTCTTCAAGCGGGCCATCGGCTGTATGACTCAGATTGCCGGCGAGGCGTTGGCCCACAACAACCTCAGCACAAAAGACATCAGTCTGGTGGTGCCGCATCAGGCCAACATACGGATCATCGAAGCCCTCGCCAAAAACATCAAGATCCCCATGGAAAAGGTCTATATCAATATCCAGAAATACGGAAACACCTCTTCCGCCACCATCCCCATCGCCCTGGATGAAGCCAACCGCGAAGGGCGTTTGATGAAAGACGCCCATGTCCTTTTGGTGAGCTTCGGAGCGGGGCTTACCTGGGCCGCCTCCATATTGCAGTGGACCCTGTAACAGATTCGGGTCTCATCAAGGGCTAATGAGAAGCGTATCATAAGACAAGGCGGATTCTAAAGGCACCCCAGAAAACGGTTCCTTTAACTTTGGCCGAACGACCCTGCCTTTGCCATTACCCTGGATGCATTCCCGTATAGCATGGCCTTTAGTGCACTTTCACTTAGCGGCAACGATTGAATGGCGGAAATGTTGTCTTTGATCTCCTTGGGGATGGTGGGCCAGTCCGAACCGAAGATGACCTTGTCCTTGTTCTTCTCAAGCTCCGGAAAATAGTCAAGAAGCCGGTGGGGCGGAAGACCCGTGATATCCATGTATATGTTCTTGTGCAGACGGGAGAGAAAAAAGCAGGCGTCGTACCAGAATCCCCGTCCACTGTGGGCCATGATGAGGGTCAAGTCCGGAAAATCCACGGCCACATCATCGAGATAAATGGGGTCGCAGTATTTGAGCCGTGTGCCCTTGAAAATGGACGAGCCGATATGAAACACCACCGGGATACTGAGTTCCTGGGCCTTCTCGTAAAGGGGGTATAGCTTGGCCTCATTGGGGTAGAAGAACTGATAGGACGGATGGAGTTTCAGGCCCCTCACGCCCCCTTCTTTGACATAGGTTTCTAATCGTGCGGCTGCGTCCGGATGGATATTGGGATTGATGGACGCGAACGGGAAGAGGCGCTCCTGGCCACGACAGTATGCGATGACCTCCTCGGTGGGCACGTCACCGCTGGTGGCCGGGGCGCATTCCGGCAGGATGACGGCGGATTCGACGCCCTGGCTGTCCAAATAGGCCGTCAGGGCCTCGGGATGCTCGGCAAAGTGTTCGATGTTCGCATGGTATTCCGGGTTGACTTGAGCCAGGTACTCAAGCCATGTGGGATTCAGCATCTCCCGACGGACGTAGTGAATGTGAAAATCAATGACCTGCATTCGCATACTCATGGTCCCTCCTGATTTTTGCTGACAGTGCTTTTGTGACGATGTCGTATATTTCCGGGAGGCTGGCTTCCGTGCCAATAATATGAATGAATTGGGACAGCGAGCCTGACGGAAAATTGTCTTTCAGGAGGTTCACGCGGGCCAGGGTTTTCTCGAAATCATTTTGATAGAGGGTGGTTCGCAGTTTTTCTATTAAGCCTGGATCATGCTCCATGGCCGAGGCAAAATCAAACAAGTCCCTTATGGTGACAGCATGCCCCCGATGTCGGATCTTCTTGGCAATGATTTCTGAAGGGGTCTCTACGCGAATGGACAACCCTTTAAAATCATAGGCAAAAAAACAGTCCTCTGTAATACTGCTTGCAAGGATGAAATCGATTTCCCCTTCCGACCGTACCAGCTTCAAATAGTTGCCGGGAAACTGCCAGTTATCTGATATCTGTCTAACGCGGGGATCGCCTGCAATCCGTTTCAATGTGCGTGGGTCTTCCATAAAGATATCAATGTCATAGCTTATCCTGTGGCGAAGACTCAGGAACAGGCCCGTACCGCCCCCCAGCGTCCAGGGCGCATCAAGATCAGACAAAACGGGTAATGCCAAGCTCAGCAGCCCTTCCCATTGAGAGGTAGGCCATCTCCTGTATCCATCGGGTCGTGTCTTCATCGGCATATTCCTCGGCTTTCCAACGACTTAGGGCGTCCATAAGCTCCTTGAACGTAACGGCACCAGACAATACGATGTCGTGAATCAAGCCTGCCGGGGTTTCCAGGAAGAAGGTCAGGATATGCGGCCTCCACTTCTGGTCCGTACATGTTCCCCGGATGCAGGCGATGAAGGTGCTTTCGTCGATCTCCAAGGGAAGAGATGCGTTGATGTGGACAATCGACACTTCCAAGGGACTCACGTGAAATATCCTCCTCAAAAAGGAATGTCTTCCTCTTCTAAATCATCATCAAAATCAAAGGGCATCATATCGCTTGCAAGCTTTAAAAACACGCCTTGAGATTCACACAGATTCTTTATGATTCGACTGTATACCTCTTTTTCATTTAGATCTTTTGTCTTGGACATCGCCTTCAATGCAGAATTCAATTCTTTAGACAAACCATCCATTACTCTATCTGGATCCAATTCAATCTCCTTTTTGTGCTTTATTGATGCGAACGGTGGGCATAAGCGGCGGTATCCAGCCCGTCCGCCTTCATGTTATGGTTCGATGTGATTATCTTATTTCAATGAATATTTCAGGATGATGTTCAGCAATGCGTAAAAGAGATTTTGCCGGGCCTTGAGGCCTTCTTCTTCCTTGCTCCCAATCTTGAATCGTGCGAGGGCTAACGCCCATTAAGCTGGCAAAAGCAGACTGTGATAATTTCAGCTTTTTTCTAATGATTTTTGCAGGAGAAGGTTCATTCAAATTCCACGTTTTTAATTCAATATCCCCCTTTTTGAATCGCTTAATCTCTTTTATCCCTTCCAATACTTCTTGACCGATATTTCGATCACTCATTTTCAATTTCCCTCCCGGAGCCCATCTAACCTTCCGAACTCCCCCACTTCCACGAACGATATCCCCGGCATCAGGATAAATAAGTAGATACCATTGAAGTGCCCGATATTCATCATCGTTTAAATATTTCGGCAACAATTTTGTGAATATGCGTGTCTCAATGAATATCATATTGGATGCTATACGGCGTTGCCGTATAAATGTCAACGATTATTTAGGTGGCATCGAACATAGTATTATGCGACACGCTTTTCAGTTAGATTATGGTATTGAAAGAAGAAAAACAACAACAAGACCATCAAGACCCTCTCCTAAAGGTCTCCTACTGTTTGGTATTATGCATGAAAGATATTGATGAGGGGGACGGATCTACACCATGATGAGGAGAATCGTAAGCCATCACCAGTGAGGCTGATTGCCGATTCTGAGGCCCATGACCTCCAGGGTATCGCTGACCACCATGAACGCGTTGGGATCATAGCGGTGGATGATCCGTTTGAGTTCAGCCAGTTCTCGAAAGGTGATGACGATATACAGAATTTTTTCCGGTTTCTTCGAGTAAGCACCCTGACCCTCAATGATGGTGACCCCCCGTCGCATATCGTGCATGACCCCTTTAGAAATCGCTTCCCAATGAGGCGAGATGATATGGACGGCCTTTCGCTGGCTCAGGCCCGTGACCATCAGATTGACCATGCGGGCATTGACATAGAGATAAATCAGGGTGAAAAGGGCCAACTCAAGAGAGAAGAGGATTGCCCCCGCGGTAAGGACCCCAAGGTTGAACACCAGGATCGTGGAGCCCAGGCGGATGGAAAAACGCTTGAGCAGGATAACCGACAAAACGTCCAGCCCGCCCGCAGAGCCCTGGGATTTGAGGATGATGCCGGTCCCCGTCCCCATGAGAATCCCTGCAAAAAGGGCACTCAGGATCGGGTCCTCAACCGGAATGGGCACATGAATCCATTTTACGGCTGCCGTGAAGATAAACATGCCCGCCAGACTGTACAGAAAAAAGCGCTTCCCCACGTACACCCATCCCATGGCGAATATGGGGATATTCAGTATCAGATAGATCAGGGCGACCGACAGTGCCGGCACCGCGTAGTGAATCAAAAGGGCGATACCCGTTAATCCCGCACCATAGAACCCTTTGGGGACCAGAATCCCGTTGATGGACAGGGCACACAGCGCACTCCCCAGGGCCATCAGAAAAAGATTCAGGGGGATTCTTTTGGCGGTCTTTAGACTCGCTCTTCTCTTGGATGTCATGGTCTCTCAAATACCTTTCAAAGTAAACACCAAGGCCTTTCATCATACACCCTCCGGCACAGGGTCGCAAGAGCCAACCGGCTTCCATAACTTTTGGTCGGTGGAAACCCCCGTTACCCCAGGTAGGCTTCCTTTACTTTGGGATTTTCCAGAAGATCGCAGGCCTTGTCTTCGAGCACCACCTCACCGGTTTCGATGACGTAGCCGTAGTCGCTCAATTCCAGGGCGGCCTGGGCATTCTGCTCCACAAGGAGGATGGTCAACCCGTCGTCATCCCGGATGGTCCGGATGATGTTCATGATCCGCTCCACCACCAGGGGGGCCAGGCCCAGAGACGGTTCGTCGAGAAGGAGCATGCGGGGGGTCCCCATCAGGGCGCGGGCGATGGCCAGCATCTGCTGTTCGCCCCCGGAGAGCGTCCCCCCCAGTTGACCGTGACGCTCCTTGAGGACCGGAAAGAGCTCGTAGGCCCGGTCCATGGACTGGCCGATCCCTTTCTTATCCCGCCTCAGGTAAGCCCCCAGGCCGAGATTCTCCTTCACCGTGAGATGGGGAAATATGCGCCGGCCTTCCGGAACCTGAACGATGCCGGCTTTGACAACGGCTTCCGGGGAAAGGCGGTGAATGGGCTTTCCTTGGAACGAAATCTCACCCGAAGTGATGCGTTTGATGCCGCTGATGGCCATGAGTGTGGTGGATTTTCCCGCCCCATTGGCGCCGATGAGACAGCAGATGCGCTTTTCGTGTACGGATAGGGATAAGGCCCGGATGGCCTCGATTTTGCGATAATGGCAGTATACATCCCGAAGGGTCAGCACGTGGACGGTCCTCCCCCGAGATAGGCCTCGATCACCCGGGGGTTGTCCCTGATGTCATCCGGCGTCCCCTCGGCAATCATTTTCCCGTAGTCCAGCACAAAAATATTGTCCGCGAGATTCATCATCACCTTCATGTCGTGCTCGATGATGAGCACGGTGGTCCCCCTCTCCCGGATCCTCTGTACCAGATCGATCAGCCGGCCCGATTCCTGCGGGTTCATTCCGGCCGCCGGCTCATCCAACAGGAGCATATCCGGGTTGGCCACCATCGCCCGTGCGATTTCGAGGCGCCGCTGCTCGCCGTATGCCAGGGCACCGGCCAGATCAAAGGCACGGTGTTCCAGCCCCACAAACCGAAGGGATTCCAGTGCCTCCTGCTCGGTCAGGCTTTCTTCATTTTGCTGCGCCCGACCCCTTAACAGCGTTTTCAACAGGCCCGACTTCAGTTGCGTGTGGAACCCGATTTTGACATTGTCCAACACGCTGAGGTTGAAAAAGAGACGGATGTTCTGAAATGTCCGGCCCATCCCCAGGCGGCAGATGGCATCGGGCGTCATCCTGAACCCGTACAACTGCCTGACCTTCCTGGACATCAGGAATATCATGAAAAAGAGGCTGAAGGGAATGGCCACCATCCCCCAGGGGACGGCGATATAACCGAGGGGCATGGCGGTCCCGAAGAGGGATACCTCAGTGCCGGCGTTCGTCAGCCCCCACAGCCCCGTCAGGATGTCGGACGTCAGAAAGACAAATGCAAGGGACCAGGCCCATATCTTCAATCCCGTCAGCGCCCGCACCATCAGGCACCGCATGATGAAAATAAACACGCCCAACAGGGCCATTTCCACCTTGAAAAAGGTTACGGGCAGGAACTTGGCATAAAAGATCGGCAGCCAGATCCATCCCAGAATGAAGAACAAGAGAGAACTCAGATTCAACAGCCGCACCCGCCCGTTGGACACCTGAGGCACGATGGACCGGCCCAGGAACTCGATCCGGCCGCTTGTGGGATGGGTCAGGGCCGTCAGGCAATTAAAGAGGGTGGTTTTCCCGGCGCCGTTGGGACCGATGAGCCCGACAATCTGGCCGGATTCGGCCTTCAGGTCGATCTCCCGCAGGGCCACCAATCCGCCGAATGACTTGGAGAGCTTCTTCACCTCAAGAACGGTATCCATGGCGGCCTATTCCTCGCCCATGGACGCCAGCAGACGCTTTTGGGTCTGTCGCGCTTTTCGGGCCTGTGCGCTCTCGAAGGGAATCAATCCCACGGGCCGCCACCGCATCATAAGCACCAGGATCAGCCCGTAGATGAGATACCGTGCGCCAAAGAGGCTCTGGGGCAGGACCGCCCGGAGGACCTCGGTCAGGGGAATCAGGATCAGGGCCCCCAGCATGGTGCCCCAGATACTCCCCATACCGCCGAAAACAATGAGGCACAGGATGAGGATGGACTCCCAGAACTTGAACATGTCCGGGTGAATAAATTTGAACCACTTGGCATAGAAGGCGCCCCCCATGGCCCCGATGGACGCGCTGATGGCGAAGGCGGTGACCTTGTATCGGATGAGATTGACCCCGCAGCACTGGGCCGCGATTTCGTCCTCTCGAATGGCAAACCATGCCCGGCCCAGCCGGGAATCCTCGAGCCGTCTGACCACCACCAGGACCACGGCGAGGAGGAAGAGCACCAGATAAAAAAACTCATAGTCACGGGTCAGGGGATGACCGAAGATGGACGGGGGGGATATGCCGGGGAGTCCCATGGGCCCCCGGGTCAGCCAGAGTTCGTTTCGAAGCACCAGGACCACCAGTTCTGAAAAGCCGAAGGTGACAATGGCGAAATAGTCCCCGGTAAGGCGCAAGGTGGGTGCCCCGAGGAGAATCCCCCACAGGGCGCCGTTTAAGGCCGCCAGCGGCAGAATGACCCACAGGCTGAGGTCATAGTGGATGGCCAGAAGACCCGAGGTATAGGCACCGATGCCGTAGAACCCCACGTATCCGAGATCCAGGAGGCCCGTGAACCCGGGGACGATGTTCAGGCCCAGAGCCAGGATCATATAGAGAACGACGGTGGTGAGCACCCTGAGAATATAGTTTGTGGAGGAACCGAAGGGCAGCCAGGGAAGGAGCAGGACAAGGAGAATAAGGCCCGCGATCATCGCCCTGGGGGCATGAATCTCTTTGAACCCCTTCATCAGACCTTTTCCCCCATCTGCCGGCCGATGAGACCGGAGGGTTTAAAGAGAATGACCGCGATCATGACCGCATAGGAAATCCCGTCACGGTATTCTGAAGAGATATACCCGGCCCCCATCACCTCGGCGATACCCAGCACCCCGCCGCCCAGCATGGCGCCCGGCACGCTTCCGATCCCCCCCAGCACCGCGGCTGCGAAGGCCTTGATGCCGGCGATATACCCCATGGTGGGAAAGATGGCATTGTAGTACAGGCCCACCAGGATGCCGGCCATCCCCCCCATGGCCGAACCGATGGCGAAGGTGAACGAGATGACCCGGTTCACGCCGATCCCCATGAGCGCCGCGGTGGTCTTGTCCTGGGATACGGCGCGCATGGCCGTCCCGACCCGGGTCTTATGGATGATCAGATGAAGAATCATCATGAAGAGCACCGTGATGGACACGATAAATACCTGGAGCCAGGTCAGGGACACATCGCCAAACGCCAGGGCGGCCCTGGAAAAGACCGGGGGCAGCACATCCCGCGGATAGGACTTGATCTGGGACCCCCAGATCATCAGGGCCAGGTTCTGCAAAAAAATGGACATGCCGATGGCCGTGATCAGTGCGGCCAGGCGCGGGGCCTGCCTCAAGGGACGGTAGGCGATGAGATCCAAAAGGACGCCGAAGACGGCACAGGTGAGGATGGTCAGCACAAAGGCTGCAAAAAAAGGAAGCCCGAGAAAGGTCACCATGGTGTAGGCCAGAAAGGCACCCAGCATATAGATCTCGCCGTGGGCGAAATTAATCAACTGGATCACGCCGTAGACCATGGTGTATCCCACCGCGATGAGGGCATAGACACCCCCAGGGTGATCCCGTTCACCAGTTGCTGCAGAAACAGGCTGGATTGTGAAAGGAGGTTGTCCACTGGTTTTCGCCACCAAGGCACAAAGTCTTTTATGGTGAAAAAAAGAGCAGGCCGGATATTGGCCCACCCTTTTTTCGTTTAAAGCCCTTTTACTGAAGCTGCTTCTCAGCGCTCACCCACTTGCCGTTCTGGATCTTTTTGACGAATGCCTCTTTGAGACAATCGCCGTTCTTGTCAAAGTAGGTATTGCCCGCCACCCCTTTGTAGGCCTTCTCTTTGGAATCGATGGAGGCGAGATAGTCCCGGATCTTGACCCGGTCCGGCCCCACTGCTTCGATGGCCTGCGCGGCGATGCCCACCCCGTCGTATGCGTTGGCGGCGAACCAGTTGGGGGCCTTTCCATATTTTTTCTCATAGGCCTGAATAAACCCGGCCGCCCGGGGGCCCGCCTTGTCCGGAAGGAAGGGGGTGGTGACGAACAGCCCTTCAGCATCGGGGTTCTTCAGCATCAGGTCGTCATCGAGCCCGTCCGCCCCGAAAAAATCCACCTTTTTCATGCCAAGGCTCTTGGCCTGGGACACGATGAGGGTTCCCTGGGGCGCGTAGCCGGGAATGAAGATGGCGTCCGGTCTCATCATCTTGAACTTGGTCAACTGGGGCTTGAAATCCGTGGTGTCGGCGGTATACGCCTCGGTTCCCAGAATATTGATGCCCAGCTTCTCCGCTTCTTTCATAAATGCGAGCATGAGGCCCATGGAATAATCGTTCACCTCGTAGAATACGGCCACCTTCTTGTACCCCTTGACCTTGTCGGCATATCTCGCCAGGAAGAGGCCCTGAAAATCGTCCTTGTAGACATTCCGGAAATAAAAGGGGCTCATTTTACCGATGCTCACGTTTGTGGATGCCGGAGAAATGGCCGGCAACTTGGCCTCCCGGTAAATGGGAAGCGCCGCCAGCGTCGCGGAGCTGCACAGATGGCCCACCACCACGGAAACCTCCGGGTCGTTGGCCAGCTTGGTGGCCACCGTGGCCGCCTCCTTGGGATCACACAGTTCATCTTCCAGAACCACCTTCACCTTCTTGCCGTCGATGCCGCCTGCGGCGTTGATTTCCTCTCCCTTAAGCAGTGCCCCGTTTTTTATTCCTTCACCGAAAGAGGCGAGCTGGCCGGTAAATGCCGCCGCCACCGGGATCTTAATGGTCTCCGCCCAGGCGGGCGTCGTCAACAGCAAAAACCCAAGCAAAAAACCCAACATCTTTTTCATGGCTTCCTCCTTATATCCATTTGTGATTCAACATTCCGGCGGGATGAAGCGATCCCCGCCGCCTATTTTTTAGTGATCTCCATACCCTGAAGCCGGCAAACTGAAACCCCATCAGGCCTCCCCCATTTTCCGCCGCCGGACCCGGTCCTTGATCCGGTTGATATGCCCGCGGCCCATCCCCTTGACCTCGCAGCCCAGTTCGAAATATCGTTCGATGCGGGCGTCATTCAGAATCCCGAAGCAGTCCACCACGGCCAGGGGCCCTCCGGCCATTTCCACCACCGTTTCCGGTTCCAGTTCGAGATAAGGGGCATGTCGAACCGCGAATATGACCGCGTCCGATCCGCTGAGCGCTTCCTTGAGATCCGGCGTCATGGTGAATTCCGAAAGATGGTCCTGATTCCTGAAAAAGCGTGACCAGCTTGCGCCCACCGCCGGGTACGAATCCTGCTTTTCAAGCTCCCACCAGTGGGCCACATACGGGTCATGGGCCCTGACATCGGCCCCCATTTCCGTCAGCTTGCGGATGATGATCTCCGAGCCGCTGTAGCGGGTATCCCCCACATCCTCCCGGTAGGAAACGCCCAAAAGCGTCATCTGTGAGGCGGCCACAATACTGCCCATGTTCCTGAGGGCATCACGGACCAGCTGGGCCGCATGCAGGGCCCGGGTGTCGTTGATGTTGATGGCCTCAGGGGTAATCTGGAATATGTCGTTTTCAAACCCCATGAGATGCTTGTAGGCCCACAGCCCCAGCCCCCCGTCTTTGGGGAGACAATACCCGCCGATGCCCGGGCCGGGAAAGATGATGTTGTCGTGGGTGGGGCGTACCTTGATGGCATCGATCACCTTGATGATATCGACCCCGTTTGTCTCGGCAAACAGGCTCCACTCATTCAAAAAGGCCAAAATGGTGGCGCGGTAGCTGTTCTCCACGATTTTGCAGGTCTCACTCTCGATGGGCCGCTCCAGGACGGTCAGGGGGTATTCATCCACATTGAGAACATCGGAGAGAAACCGGGTCACCCGTTCCCGGCTCTTTTGGTTGATGCCGCTGCACACCCGCCAGAAATCCCTCACCGAACGCACATATTCCTTTCCCGGCATGACCCGCTCGAAGCTGTGGGCGATCAGGGGCTCGGCATCGATCTGCCTCGCCTTGAATCCCTTCTTGATCAAGGGATAGGCCACATATTCCGTGGTCCCAGGCGGGACCGTGGTTTCAATGAGGACCATACATTCTGGGGAGATCTTCTGGCCGATGATTTTGAAGCTCTCCTCGAGTGCCCCGATATCGGCATGTCCGCTCCGCAAATTTCCCAGTTCCTCTTTCAGAAAATCGCACTGGACATCGACCACCAGCACATCGGCCAGTTGAAGGGCATCATAGGTAAAGGTGGCGGTGAGGGTCTGTTTTTCCGTGACGCAACGGGCGATGAGAGGGGCCACCTCGGGGTCTTCCGCCTTAACGGGTGATACCCCCCGGTTGAACAGCGGGATCTTCCAGAAACTGCGGGGACTCGGCCGCTGCATGCCGATGACGAACTTGTTGGGCCTGCCGGTCGCTTTGTCCACGGCATCGGCCACCACCCCCGCCATGACCGCGCCCACAAATCCAAGGCCCATGACCACGACGATCTCATCGCCTTGGGCCCGCCGTTCATCCACCCGTTTTTTCAGTCTATCGAATTCTTGAACATAGTCTTCCTCTGTGGGGAGACTGAACTTCTCCCCCTCAGGGCTCATGGAATACGTCATTACTCCTTTACCTCCTTCACCAGCCTGAACCCGGTGGTCTGGTAGCGGTTGGCCGGGTGACTCCAGTTCCGGTTGGCGCACCGGCACCTGGACCCCTTACCGTACCAGCTCCCGCCACGGCGCACCCGGGCAGATCCTGTTTTCGGGCCCTGGGGATCGGTTACCGCTCCCTCGGGGTAGGGCGCATACCAGTCCTGACACCACTCCCACACGTTCCCGCTCATATCATAAAGCCCCCATGCATTAGGCGCATAACGCTTCACCGGTGCGGGCTGATCCGACGGCAGTCTCTTCTCGGTGGTCACATATTTCACGCATTCATTCGACTTCAGCGTGTTATTGCTGTACATGGCCTTGCTGCAGTCGATGGTCTCGCCCCAACTGTACGGCGTGGTGCTTCCGCTTCTGCAGGCATACTCCCATTCCGCCTCGGTTGGGAGGCGATATGTCCCCTCACCGAGTGTATTCAACTTGTGGATAAATTCCGCGCAATCCTGCCATGACACCTTCACCACCGGCATGTCGGGGGCGCCCTTTTTCTTGGCGAAAAACCGTTCCCCCATGACGGTGCGCCACTGCGCTACCGTCACTTCTGTGGTCTGCATGTAAAACAGCCGGGTCAGTGTAACCTCATGGTGGATCTCATTGGCTTTCCTCGGGTGTCCTTCCCCGGACGTTCCCATGGAAAATGTACCAGGATGTATCAAGACAAATTCCATCCCCATGGAATTGCGTTGTCTCTTTTCCATGGCTGACAGCGAAACAGGCAAGATCAGCGATAAAACAAGCCATATGATGGCCAAACCCAAACCTTCAACAACGCTTCGTGGGGTACGTATCATGGCGAGCACCTCCCTATTGAATCCTCACGGCACCTTCCGGTCTTTTCGTCATTTCAACAATTCTCTTTCTTCCGGAATCAGGATAATAAACGTTGAACACGGCACCATAATTCCCAATCAAGATATCAAAAAATGTCTGGAGGGGGAAGCAAAAAAGCGCGTTCTAACAATCGCTTCAAGGCACTGGGTCATCTTTCGCCTCACCCATTCCAATCTCTCAGGTAACATCTCCATTTTTTCTTCGTCCATGAAAAGGGCCTGATTGATTTCTATCTGAATGACAAACTTCCCCTGTTGAATCAACGTGGTCCCATAATGTCGGGCAATAAATCCGCCGGCATAAGGGAAGTTGATACCCACGGAGAATCCCGCCGCCATAAATATCTCCTTCATGGTCTTCAGCACATCTGCCGGGCAGGTGGTCTTTCCAAGGCCGGGAACGTCTTCTCCATACGGGTCACCGTTGTTCCCCAATACAATATCCCTTCGCCGTTGTCCCGCGTCCGGGGCCTCGGCCGGGGCCACCGCATTCAGAGACTGACAGTCAAACAAGCCAATGATTTCATGCTCATTCACCATCTTCTGGAGCCGGTGGTGATAGGGCCAGTAATAGTCACGCAACCGTTCCTGAAACCGAGCCCCGTCTATGGGGGAAGCGTCACCATATACCGGTCTTCCCGAGTAATCCACACTCGGAATCACTCCGTTGCGGCCTCTCTCATCCGGCCCCCGGTTAAGGTCCGCCACGACCCGGCTCCACTCGGCACGGATGACGTATCGTGCCGGCAGGGCCCCGAAAATCTCTTCCGTTCCCGTATCGATGGCATCCATGATCTCAGCATCAGAGAGCGCCAGGGCCGGACGCAGGGATTCAGGCACCCGACCCGAAGCGTGGGGGAGAGAGATGACAAAGGGCCACGTCATGGACGGGTTCCTCTAATCAGCTTCTCGTGGACCCATTCAGCGGCCAAGGCAGCTTCAGACGATAGGTTGCCATTTCGGTCCATTATGGGATCAGAAAACAGAAGATGGCAGAGCCGCGAACGCGAATCGGGGGAAGCGGCACCCTCCCCACCCCCATCCGGCGGACCATCGATCACGATAAACTGCCGCGAATGCTGGATTGCGTCATAGGAGAGCGCAGGTTTTATAAATACGGCCCGCCCGGTTTCCATATCCACCTCGTGCAATCCCGGTTTCAGAACAGGCGCCTGAATCGTCTCCTCTCCTGATCCTTTGAAAATCAAGAGATGACTTCCCGTGAGCGGACGGGCATATTGCTCATTGAGTGCATGCACATCCACCGAATGGGGCAGATTTAGAAACGCCAGGAGGTGAAACAGTTCCATGGGAAGCCATCCCGCTTCGAGATGCAGCATGGAGAGCATGGGAAAGGCGCCGGTCAAACGGGGGTTAAGCTCAACAGGGTAAGGCATCCGATCCCTTTGACCGATAACAAAGTCGATTCCGATGATCCCTTTTACCCCCATATCCCATAGATAAGCGCCCATTCGTCGGGCCTGGTCCGCGGCCTGCTGCCGGGAATATGAAGACCATGGTTCACTCCCCCAGGAATGACCGCAGAAAATGCCGTCTTCCGGCTCCCCGTTAAGGTAGGGGAGGTCCACGAGCTGACGCTGCAACCCCGACATCAGGATCCCGTGGCGCGTGAGACAGAGGGTGACACTGGCCGAAATCCCTCTGATCATCCTGCGAATGGAGACGGTTTCAAGTGCGATTCCCCGCCACCGCCTCCGGCAAAGCCGGTCTCTGACCCTGTCATAGTCTTCCCCGGAGCGAATGAAAAACGTCCCTCTTCCACCGCCCTGGCGCATGTCCGGCAACTGAATCACAAGTTCCGGTCCCAGGACATCTACCCAATGGGCATAGCGTTTCTGATTGAGAACCTGAATCGGATGGATGGCACCGGGAATTCCGGGCAGCCCCAGGCGGTTCATCATCTCCATAAAGAACGCCCGGTCGCCTGCTTTCATCTGAAGGGAGGCCGGATTGGCGAGAAGACGCCAGCCCGCCTGGCCTGCCATGGCCGTCAGAGAAGGATAGTTCTGATAGATGAAAAGGTGTTTCGGGTCATGGAGCGATGCCAGGTAATCCATCACCGTCCCGTGGGCAAGGAGTGCATCGGAACGGGCGATACCCCCGACTCTGCTCGACCCAACCGCTTCCTCCAGGCAGAAGACCGGCATTCGCTCCCGTAACAGGGGCAGGTCCCGGGTCTTTTTGAGCGCGATCACGCAATACGCATCGAGGAAAGCGGCAGGGATGATCCTGGAAAAGGCCGTCATGCCGACCCCCACCAGGGTGCCGTTCAAAGCGGACAGGCACGTCCTCGCATCATCCAGGTCTTGGAGAAACATGGCTCAGAAAGGGGATGGGGCTTCGAGACCGGGGGAGACTGCCGCGTTCATGCCAGGCGAAAACAGGCCACATAATGCCCGTCTCCCAACAGCTTCAACTCGGGGTCCTCCCGGTGACATCTGCGCTCATCAGCCACGGCGCATCGGGGATAGAAGGGGCATCCCGTCAGTGTGGCCTCAAGACGACGATCTTTCTCGAGAAGCGTGTCATACCGTTTGACCACACCCCGAGTCCTGAATTTGGGGAGGGCATCAATGAGGGCCTGGGTATAGGGGTGCCGGGGATTTCGGATAACCATCTCGCCGGATCCCACTTCCATCACTTTTCCCCGGTAGATCACTGCAATACGGTCACAGAGGTAGCGGGCTGCGGCCAGGCTGTGGGTAATGAACATCTGCGTCACATCCAAGGATTCCCGCAACTTCAACAGGATATTGAAAATCTGGGCGGAGATGGATGCATCCAGCATGGAAGTGGGTTCATCGGCGATGACAAACTTTGGATTCAGCACCATGGCCCGGGCAATGGCCACCCGCTGGCGCTGACCCCCGCTCAGTCGGTGTGGGTACCGGTAGAAGAAATTTTCAGGCGGGGAGAGCCCCGCCGCTTTCAGGGCCTTGTGTACCTGTTCCTTTCGGTCGGCCGATCGTCCAAGCCGATGGATCACAAGCGGTTCGGAAACCGTATCCAGGACCGATCGCTGCGGATTGAGCGATTGGTAGGGGTCCTGAAATATCATCTGCACTTTGCGCCTGAAGGCCTTCAGCGCGCGTCCCTTCAACTGGGTGATGTTTTCCCGGTCCAGAAGAATATTCCCGGCAGTGACGTCCTCAAGCCCCACGATGAGCCTGCCCACCGTGGTTTTCCCGCTCCCGCTCTCGCCTACGAGTCCGAAAATCTCCCCTTCACAGATCTTCAGCGATACGTTCCGCAGCGCCACCACATCCTTTCTCCGGGCCCCGAAAAGTGCGCCCTTACTGCGGTAGATCTTTTCCACGTTCTGGATATCGAGTATCGGCTCAGGACGGTCCTGCATCGTTACCTACCCATCTCACAACGGCAGCACAAGGCTTTGTGCCGATGCCCCATGGCCACCCATTCGGGGGTCTTTTCCTTGCAGGAAGGGATCTGCTCCCGGCACCGGTCACAGAACCGGCACCCCAACTGGGGTTCAATCAGATCAGGGGTCTCTCCCGGGATGGGAACCAGATCCGCCTTTTGCCCGGTCAGCGTGGGAAAGGAGGACAAGAGGGCCTTGGTATAGGGATGCACCGGATCCTCAAAGACTTCCTCCCTCGATCCGTATTCCACGAGCTGACCCGCGTACATCACCCCGATGTCGTGGCACATGTCGGCCACAATGGATATGTCATGGGATATGAAGATGATCCCGATGTTGAACTCCTTCTGGAGGGCCCGGGTTTCGGCCAGAATCTGGTCCTGAACAATGACGTCCAATGCGGTGGTGGGCTCATCCGCAATAATCAATGCGGGCCGGCATGCCAGGGCCATAGCGATAATGGCCCGCTGCTTCATCCCGCCACTGTACTGATGCGGGTAATCCCGCATGCGATCGGTTTCGATGCCCACCAGTTCAAAGAGTTCCTCCACCTGCTCCATGGCCTTTTCCTTACTCAGCCCGGGGTTATGAACCAGGATAGCCTCCGCCACCTGATCTCCCACCCGTTGAACCGGATTCAGGGCGTTCATGGCCGCTTGAAAGATCATGGCGATCTTGCGCCACCTGACCGCTCTCATCTCGTCGGGCGACAGCTTCACCAGGTCCTCGCCCTCAAAGAGAATCCGTCCCTCCCGTATGAAGCCGTTCGGGGGAAGCAGGCCCATGAGCCCCATCCCGATGGTGGTCTTTCCGCAACCGGACTCTCCCACAAACCCGAGGGACTGGCCCCTATCCAAAGAAAAAGAGACCCCGTCCACGGCCCTGAGATACCCGTTTTTGGTGCGGTAATCGATGCAGAGGTTTTCCACTTCGAGGAGGGCCATTTAATCCGTTTGATCCTCTCTTCTCAATCTCGGGTCCAGCACCTCGTCCATGGCTCTCCCGAGCATGTAAAAGGACAGGGTGATCAATGAGATGCAGATACCCGGCGGCAGCAGCCAGTAAAGGGCCTTGAACATGTGACCGGTCTTCCACACCCACTGCAGCATCATGCCCCAGCTCACCGTTCCGGGGTCTCCGAACCCCAGAAAGGCCAGGGCGGCCTCGATGATGATGGCGGAGGTCACCCGAAAAGTCATGAACAAAAATGCCAGGGGCAACACATTGGGCATGATATGCCTGAATATGATCCGGAAATGGGATGCCCCGGCCACTTTGGCCGCCTCGATAAAGGGCCGCTGTTTTAAGGAAAGGGTCTGGCCCCTTATGATCCGGGACACCCCCGGCCAGCGGAAAAGGGCAATAATCAGCACAATGGTCCAGATGTTGAGCTGTCCGAAGACAGCGGCAAGGATCAATACCACCAGGAGGGTGGGCATGACCATGATCATATCCGCCAGCCGCATGAGGAGCGTATCCACAAACCGCCCCATGTAACCGGCGGTCATGCCGATGGCGGTTCCCAGGACGATGCTCATGACAGCGGCCGAAACCCCCACCATGAAGGCCACCCGCGCCCCCGCCAAAAGCTGGCTTAAGATATCGCGCCCCATGAAATCGGTCCCCAGCCAGTGCTTCAGGCTCGGGCCGGTGCTGTCCGTGATATCCGGATCCACCCCGGTCATGGGATTGTACATGGGATCGATCAAGGGCGGGATGTAGCTCGTGAGCGCCATCAATGCAAACATGGTCAAGAGGACCAGGCCGATCTTTCCGAGAAGGCTCTGCCGGAAGATGGCCCACCCCTCCAGAAAAGACGTTACCCAGGGGTATTTTTGCAGCCCTTTGACCTCCGCACCCGTTGTCGTTTTTTCAGTCAATGTATCGTGGCGTCCTTTGCCTGGCGCACAAACCACGCCGTTCTGCGCCAAATATTTTGGGTTACCATGACCCGGCTAATACCTGATTCTGGGATCGAGGTAGGCGTAGAGCACATCCACCACCAGATTGGAAATCAATACCACAATGGCGATCAGGAGAAACGATGCCTGTGCCAGGGGATAGTCGTTCTGGCTCACCGAAAATACCAGCTCCCTCCCGATACCCGGCCAGGTAAAGACCGTTTCCGTCAGGGCTCCACCGTTGATGGAAAAGGCCAGGCTCAGTCCGACACTGGTGACCACGGGAAGCGCCGCATTGGGGGCGGCGTGGTGATCCCTGATGTCTTTTTCTTCCAGACCCTTGGCCCGGGCCGTCAAAATATAATCCTCCTTGAGGGTTTCCAGCATGCTGCTCCGCATGATCAACAGATAGGCCCCGAAGTGAATGAGAAAAAGCGTGCTCAGGGGGAGCACCATATGATACAGCACATCCAGGCCTTTTTTGATCAGGCCGGCATCCGGGTCCAGCCACACCTCCTCTGAAATCATTCCGTTAATGGGGAACCATCCCAGCTTGTATCCAAAGACCCAGATCAGGATCAGGGCCAGCCAGGGGAGAAATAGGGTGTGGGTCACCAGTGCACCGATGGTCATGATGGAGTCGGTCTTTTTCCCCTTGTGCCAGGATGCAATTTTCCCAAGAAAAACGCCCACCAGGGCCGATAAGATGATGGAGGTGGTAAAGAGGAGGATGGTGTTGGGCAGCCGATCCCATATGACGTCCACCACCGGCTCCCCATAGTGAAATGAAACGCCGAAGTGTCCGGTAAAAAAGTTCTTGAGGTAGACCAGGTACTGGATACCGAGCGGTTGATCCAGCCCCAGTTGATGGATGAGCTGTTCCGCGTCCTCCGGGGTCATGTCCGGATCCACCATCCTGGATACCGGATCCCCGGGCCAGCCGGAAGAGGAGAAAAAGCACCGTCAGAATCACGAAGAAGATGATCGTGATCTGGACCAGCCGTTTTACGATATACCGTCTCAGTTCCATTTAACGTGCAGTGTCCCACCCACTTCGCCACGAAGACACCAAGTCACCAAGCATTTCTTGATTTGTAAATGGTTTCTTTGTGTCTTGTCGAAGATTCCGTCTTCAGCGGAGCTGACTTTGTTAGGGTTTATGGCAATTATTTGGGTTTCAACTCACAGAAGGTCCAGATATTACCGACACCCCCCAGCATCTGGACCCATCCCTTGAACTTCCCTGGACGCACGGCTTCCACCAGCTTGGGATTGTACAGGGGAATATAGGGCACGTCCCTCATGATGATCTTCTGCATCTCCCATATGAGTTTTCTGCGATCCCGGCGCACCATGGTCTCTGCTGATTCATTGGCGATGCGATCAAACTCGGGATTGTTATACCCGCTCATGTTCCATCCCCTCCGCTTGTCATTTGTGGAGAGAAAGAATGTCCGCAGATAATCGGGATCCAGCGAGAGCTTCCCATACCCGAGGATGAAGGTATCAAAATCGTGTTTCACCTTGACCTGCTCCAGCAGGGCGCCGAATGACGTGGGCTTGGCAGAGGCCTGTATGCCCAGCATGCGGAGCCATTCCTGCATCATCATGCCGCACATGGCGCGATGCGGGTCATAATCGGCCGGCGGGGTCAGGATGGTGACTTTTTCCATGGGTTTTCCGTCGGGGAGCTTGATCCCTTCCCCTGGAACCACCTTACCCGATTCATCCACAGGCGGCACCTCCCAGGAATATCCCGCGTCCTTGAGAATCTCGTAGGCCTTTTTGATGCGCCCCTCCCGGTCGAGACCTGTTCCGTATCTCGGCACATCCGGACAGTACCAGTAGGTATTCCCGGGCGGCACAATGGAATGCATCCGAATACCGTATCCCTGCAGTATCCGGCTGATAATGAACTCCTCATCGATCAGCGTCGCAGCCGCCCGTCTCAGATTGGGATCGCTGAAGGGGGCTTTCCGGACGTTAAACCCCATGTAGTAGAGGGCGCTCCGTTCATTGTTAAACAGTTCGATATCGGGATTCTGTCTCAGGTCTTCCATGTATCCGGACTGAACCCCCCACCAGAAAAAGTCGATACTGCCTTTCTTCATGGCCAGAATCGCCGCATCCGAGGTACCAAAGACCTTTAAGAGGAGCCCGTCGATGTAAGGCCCCAGTGCCCGGCCGTTGATCTCCTTGCCGGCGCCGAAGAAATGCTCGTTTTTCTTGAGATAGACGTATGCGCCGCTCCGCCACTCCTCAAGCATGAAGGGACCGCACCCGATCGGCTCCTTCACCTTGTGGTTCTGCAAAGTGGACAGGGGTTTTTCCGTCTTTCTCGCCTCTTCAACAATGGGGCCCCACTGTTTCATCTGGGCGATGGGAATGGTGAGCGATCGGGGCACGAATATGGCTTTCGGCTCCTTGAGATAGAACGTGATCGTCTGAGGATCCGGCGTCTCAATTTTGTCCACGAAGTCCCACTTGGAGCGGTACCGGGGGACCTTGAACTCATTGATCACACGTACGGTGAAAGCTACATCTTCTGAGGTGAACGGTGTCCCATCCGACCACTTGGCGGGCCTGAGTTTGATGGTATAGCTGAGTTTCTTGGCGTCAAACTCGGGTTCGGTCGCCGCCAGCCATGGAATGAGGTCCAGTGTGGCCGGATCTCTCACATAGAGGGACTGGTATATCAGCCCCAATACCTTCCAGGACCACCGACTGCTCGCACGCCACACATTCAGTGTCCGAGGCTCTTCCAACACCCCGACCTTCAACATATCTGCGGCCCATACCGGGGTGCTTGTCAAACCAATACCCATCAGCATACTGACGGCCAATGAAAAAAATACCAATTTCCCTCTAAGTCCCTTTACACGATTGCGGCGCATGGATTTCCCTTTCTATACTTAAGGTTTTTGTGGCTAAAAAAGGTCAGAATGAATGTCACGCCCTTCCCTTCATGGCAGACACCCTCTCTTCGATGAAGTCGATCACCTGGGCTTCCAGTTTTACTTTATTCAGCCGGTTGATACGCGGCACCCCTCCCGGACTCACACAGTTGATTTCAACCAGTTTATCTCCTATCACATCCACTCCCACAAAGTAAAGCCCATCCTCGATCAGCTTTTCCCGTATGGTCGCACAAATCCTTCGTTCGTTGTCCGTTAAGGTGTGTTTATAGGCCCTTGCCCCCGCATGGATATTGGTCCTGAAATCCCCTTTGCGGGGTTTCCGCCTCATGGCCCCGATGATTTCACCGTTCAACATGAGAATTCGCACATCCCCCTTCTGCTGCACCTCATGCAAATACTCCTGCACCATAATAGGCTCTCTTTCCGGGTAGGCCCGATACGCCCTTACGTAGTAGTTAATGAGGGAATTGAGGTTCTCCTGGTCCAGCACACTGACCTTGATCACCCCTTCACCACCGTAGCGCTGCAGGGGTTTGACCACCATGGCCCCGCCGAAATCATTGATGATTTTCCTGAGTCTCGACGGATCCCTGGAGACGTGCGTCTCCGGAATGATCTCCGGGAAGTTGAGGGTGTAGAGTTTGCTGTTGGCGAGAAGCTGTCCGGTGGTACTGTTGATCATAAAGACATCGCTGTTCACCGAGGAGAGAAACTCAATGGTTTGATAAATCAGCGGCGGGTTTTTTCTCAGAAAAAGGGCGTCAAGGTCTGTCACGGTCTCGAATATGAGTTCGTCCTTCTTGAGGCAGTTGATGAGGGACCGCCAGTACCGCCGCATGGAGAGGTCCCTGGACACGGTGATATTGCGCATCCTGGCCACCACCTTTTTTTCCCGAATGTAGATATCATGAGGTTCCAGAAAGTAGACACCGTGTCCCCGCTGGTTGCACTCATACATCAGGTGACTGGTGGTCTCCATCTCCGGTTCGATGGTATCCAACCGGTCCATCAAAAATGCGATTTCCATGATCAACCGCTCCCTTTTCGGGTGGCATGTTTCATGATATGGGTGGCCACATCGATGCCCGTGGCCCGTTCCAGTCCCCTGAACCCAGGTGAATAGTTCACCTCAAGCACCTTGGGCGCGCCTGATCCATCCACCACCAGATCCGTACCGGCCACATCCAGCCCCAGGGTCCGGGCCGCCCTGACGGTGAGTTGCGCCACCTCACTCTGGAGTTCCACCGGCGTACCTTGTCCTGTGAGGTGGATATTGGATCGGAAATCCGCGGGCCCCGGCCGCAGCGTCATGGCCCCGATCACCCGGTTTCCCACGACAAAGGCGCGGATATCCCGGCGGCCTTCTCTCGGGATGTATGCCTGCACCAGCAGGCCCCTGGTGTTGTCCTGCAGGTTGTGGAGGACGAAGGCCGCCGTGGCCGGCGAATTTAGAAGGGCCACCCCCTCACCCTGTCGGTTGCTGGGCATCTTCACCACCACCGGGTAGCCTCCGAGTGCGGCCACGGCCTTTTGAAACCCCTTGAAGTTGACCACGAGGTGTGAATCCGGCACCGGTATCCCGTTCTCGGTCAGCGCCTGGAGGGTCGTGAATTTGTTCCTTGCCAGGCGGATCCCCTCCGATCCGTTGACCGTTCGAACCCCGCACGCCTCAAACTGCCTGACCACACTCAGGGCATAGTCATTGATGGTGGCGCCGATTCTCGGAATCAAGACGTCAAAACCGGGTCCGTTGTCGGTCAGCATCCTGAATGCACCCCCATAAATACCGGACACACAATCCCGCGTGTGGATCAGGACCGCTTTATGGCCGAGGCCCTGGGCAGCCTCGATGAGGCGCCGGTTCGGATGGTATCGCTTATCTCTGACGCTGAGGATGCCGACCACCATCAACAGATCAAGGCCTCCATACGGGATAAAAGCGCCTGGGCCTCCTCAGATGAGGCGTTCACGGGTGAATGTCCCTTTATAGTCAAGAGGAGATCCCGCTTCAACCGAAAAAGCGACTCGATCCTATGGGGTGAAAACCCCTCTCCCCTCAGCAGTTTATAGATCTCCTCCACATAGGCCTGTCCATCGGTGTAGCTCCTGTGGATCTTCTCGATCATCTGGGCCATCAAACCGGCGGCTTCACCGGAGTCCATGGTATGGTGTCGCCATGCCAGTCCGAGGCCTTTTAATCCCAAATCGTCGCGCTGGCGGTGAACCAGGGTATTGCCGGTATAATAGAACAGATAGGGATGGTAGTAAGGGAGCCCGCTTCCATTGATGAATTCAACAGTTTCCGAGAAGGTGTCCGATGTCTCACCGGGATACCCGATGATAAAACTCCCCCGGCTGACGATCCCCGCATCGTTGAGCATTTTGATGGCCTCCCGGGACTGGTCAACCGCCAGTCGCTTGTCCATATTGTCGAGGATCCGCTGGCTGCCTGATTCCAGACCCAGATCCAGAAACTCGCATCCGGACCGTTTCATCAAACGGACCAGATCGGGTGTCAATGCACTGGCCCTGGCAAAGGAAGACCATGTAAAACCAAATCCCTCCCGGATCATCATCTCCAGCACTGCTTTGAGCCTTTCCTTCCGGGCAGTGAAGTTGTCATCGGTAAACCGGATATGGCGCACGAACCCAAGGGCATCGATCGCTTCGAGTTCTTTTTTGAGCACATCGATGGATTTAAAATGGACCTGGGGAAAGAGCCAGTGATAGGTACAGAAACGGCACCGGTAGGCACACCCCCGGCTGCTGTTCACGGGCAGCGTGTTGCGCAAATAGGCTTTCGGCACCAGGTCCCACCGGATGGCCGTGTCATCCATGGGGATGTCTTCAGCCAGCCTCGGCGTAAACCGGAGGCTCCCCTGCGCATCAAAATAGGCCACATTGGGCACCTGATCGAGGGAACCGCCGTTTTCAAAGGTCCGAAGGAGTTTGATCAGGGTCTGCTCCCCTTTTGCCTCCACCACAAAGGCATCCACATGGGGGTGAAAGCGAGAGAGGTAGTTCAATGTCCCTTGGGAGAACCGCTCTCCGGCATGAAGCACCTTTTTGACCAGCATGCCGCCTGCCACGACCGGGATATCCGGCGCCAACGCTTTGATTTCCCGGGCCATCTCCCTTATATCGTTCATGAAGATGAAATTGGACGAGATGCAGACGGCCAAAGGATCCCCGGTCAACACCTGAGAAAGGTCGCAGGTGGCATGGTTCTGGACGACCACGGGTTCGTATCCGTGACGTTCGAGGTATTGATACATATAGATGCCGTTTAAGGTGACGGTGTTGGCAAGCGAGTAGTGTTGATTCGCGTTTTCGGAAGTCAGCACCGGCATCCTGCGGCCGTTTTTTACAAAATTCACCACGTCGAGAAGGTCCATATATCGGCCTTCCATGAACAGGCAGTTCTCCAATATGTGGTGATGGACCTCCTTTTGCAGGGCCAGTAAATCGAGATCCGGAAAGCGATGAGACTGGCGTTTTGCCCGATTTTCTGCATCGGTCAGCTTTTTTCTCAGGTGGGTATGGGTATCCAGCGGCTGGTTTTGAGCAATGAATATGACCTTTTTTCGCGACATCAGCCTCCGATTGAAAAAGCGGCCCGAATTTCCACCGCCGGGACGGTGCCATCTTTACATCTGCCGCATGGTAGGGAAATCGAATGGTTCTGTCAACCTGAGACGGATGACGGGGGAACGTGACGGGTGGCCTTTGCCCGATTGAACTGAAATGAATCGGTTCCTGTTTTGGGGGAATAGGCGGGTCGTGTCCATCATCCATGGACTGTGACCGCGCCAGGGGGCTTCTTTCTATGTAACCAGCCAGCGTTTCCGTCTGTGGTAGTGCTTCACATCCCGGTAGCTCTTCTTCCCCACGGCGGTGAACCCGAGATAGAATTCCTTCACATCGGCATTGTCCTTAAGGAAATCGGCGGTTCCGTCCATGACAACGCGGCCGTTTTCCATGACGTAGCCGTATTCCGAATACGCCAGCGCCATGGCTGCATTCTGCTCGGCCAGGAGCATGCCCACTTGCTCATCCTGATTGAGACGTTTGATGATGGTGAAGATCTCTTCCACGAGCAAGGGCGCCAGCCCCATGGACGGTTCGTCCAGGAGCATGATCCTCGGCTTTGCCATGAGCCCCCGTCCAATGGCGCACATCTGCATCTCGCCGCCGGAGATATATCCGGTCTTTGCACTGCGGCGTTCCTTCAGTCGGGGGAAGTAGCTGTAGACCTTTTCCAGGGCCTCTTTCGTCCCCTTGGAATCGCGGCCCCTGGTGTATGCACCCGTGAGGAGATCATCTTCGACCGTCAGATGCTCAAAGGTATGCCGCCCTTCCATGATCTGAATGACACCCATTTTGACCAATGCAGGCGCAAACAGTTTATCGACCCGTTTCCCGTCAAATTCCACTGTTCCCTTGGTCACCTCGCCGCGCTCCGCCTTGACCAGGTTGGAGATGGCCTTCAGGGTCGTGCTCTTACCGGCGCCGTTGGCGCCCAAAAGGCAGGCGATCTGTCCCTCGTAGACATCGAGGGATACCCCTTTCAGTACCAGGATGACATGCTCGTAGATGACCTCGATGTTATTGACTTTGAGTATGGGCTCCTGCGCTGTGGCCATCATATGGATTCACCTCCGATTGATCTGAGGAAACGACAAAGCCTCTCAGATAAATTTTTTTTTGAGGTGAAAGGGAGCAGGTCTGCTCCCTTTCACCTATGGGGTAAGGATCGGTTTATTTACAGTCTCTGATTTCAATGTTGTTCTTTTCGGCGTACGCTTCAGCCGATTTAACGACCATCTCCCGAACGAACTTTTCCATCGGTTCCACCACGATGCCGGTCATGACCCATTTCTCGCCGTCCCATTGCTGGAAGAAGACCGGGCCGCCACCCTCGTGATTTGCACAACTGAGCTTGATGGGCTGCATAAAGCCTTCGGCGCCGATCTCTTTGATCCGCTCCGCTGTGATATTCAAATTCTCAAATCCCCACCGGACCTCATCCCCGTTGAGCACCTTATTGCCGAACTTCTTCTGGGCCGTTAACAGGGCCTCATGATTGATGATGCCGGCATAGATCCCCCGGTTATAGTACACCGACCCCACACGGGTAAATGCGATATGCCCTTTCATGACGCCGTAGACCTTATCCACGATCTCCTGAATGACGGGGAAATCCCTCCCCACACCGTGCCAGTTGGTCGAGTAATAGCCCTTGGCCTTGGGGCCTGCGGGGAGCACGTCCTCTTCAGAGCCGCACCACCAGACACCGAGGATATGGTCACTGGGGAACCTGAGCCTGGCCGCCTCCTTGAGCGGCACCGTACAGGAGACACCCCAGTTTCGGTTGATGACCCAGTCGGCCTTGTATCGCCGGACAATGTCCATCCACTGGGCCTTCTGGTCGATGCCGGGCCAGGGCACCGGGAAGTGCCTGATCTCGAAACCGTACCTCTTGGACAGCTCATCCAGGATTGGTTTGGTCTCCTGGCCATAGGGTACATCGATGTGCAGATTGGCGATTTTGAGGTCCTTCAGGTAATTGCCGATGGTGGCCATGTCCTTGCCATCCCAGCCCTCTTTGATGGCGATAAACTTGATTTTGGCGGTGTTCTGGGACCAGTAGTTGGTGGGCAGCGTAAACACCCAGGGGAAAACCCGCCCGTCCGAGGCGTCGGCCCGACCATACCCACTTGAAATGATCGAAATGTGATCTTCCGTGCCCTTGGGGATCAGGGCGTAAGTGATGCCCGTGCTCAAGGGATGGGTAAACGTCAACCGGTCTTTAAAGCGGTTGTAGCACTCCACCCCCGTGCGGTGTTATAGGCGGTCTCGCACTCTTCGAAGGCATACTTGATGCCGTTGATACCGTCCTTCATGTTCATCAGCTCCATGTAGTCTTCCATGCCGCTGCTGAACCCGCTGCCCCCTGCTGCAAACGGACCGGTTCGATACGCCAGGATACCCACAAACTGGGTGGGCCCCTCCTTTTTTCGTCGGCAGCCATTGTGGGGCCTGCCACCAGACGAAGCTTGCGCCCAAAACCAAAATAAAAAGACTGAAAATGAGTTTACGTCCCATGCGCCTTATCCTCCTTTCGTTCCTGATTAAAGTGTTGAAGATTGAGGGTTAAAGGAAAACAACATCACAAACTAAAGGTGAATTCCAGATCAAGCTGCTCCATAAATGCAATATGGCTTCATTTCACGCCTTGCGCCTTACGCCTCACGCCTCCCCTCTTGCGCCTCTAATACGGAAACGGCCACAGCCGCAACTTATCCTTGATGGTATGCCACAGCCTGGCCATTCCGTAGGGTTCAACAATCAGAAAGAAAACGATCAAACCGCCAAATACAATCGCCTCAATATTGGACAGGATATCCGCAGGCACCACCTCCATAAACGACCCTAAACCTTGGTTAATAAAGATCGGCAACATCACAAAGAAACCGGCCCCAAAAAAAGACCCGAGGACGGTTCCCAGTCCGCCGATGATAATCATCCCCAGCAAAGCAAAGGATGTCATCACGTTAAACTCTTCGATGTTTGCGGCCCCCACATAGCAGAAGGTGATCAGGGAACCGGCCACCCCGGCATAAAAGGTGCTCACCGCAAAAGCCACCAGTTTGTCGCGGTAGAGATTGACACCGATGATTTCAGCGGCGTAGTCCACATCCCGGATGGCCATCCAGTTCCTGCCGAGCTGGCCCCGCACCAGATTCTTGCCGAAGGTCATGAGCAGGATCAGCATACAGAGGACCAGATAATACTTCTTAACGGGGGTGTCTAAGGCGAGCCCGAAGATAAACATCTTGGGGGCCTCAATGGTTCCGAAAACCCCGCCGCTGATCCAGTGTACGTGCACGATGACCCATTCGATGATAAACTGGGAGGCCAGGGTGGAAATGGCGAGATAGAACCCCTTGATCCTGAGAGAGGGAAGCCCGAAAAAGGTTCCCACAACCGCCGTGATCAGACCCGCCAAGAGGATGCTCGGAATCAACGGGAGGCCGTAGCGGCCGTAGAGGATGAACGACGAATAGGCCCCGATGGCCATGAAGGCGGCATGCCCGATGGAGATCTGGCCGGCATATCCGGCCAGCACATTCAGCCCGAAGGCCGACAGGGCAAAACAGTAAAACGGAATGATGATGTTGATGATCAGGTATTCACTGGCAAACAGTGGGACAACGACAAAGGCCGCAAACAGCATGACGATAAATCCCCACCGGTCCAGGGGAATGGGGAAGATGGCCATGTCACTGGCGTAATTGTCTTTGAAATTGCCGCATTCTCTGTAAAACATAATCTACACCCTCTCTATGATCTCTTTGCCGAAAAGGCCGTATGGTTTAAAGTAGAGAACAATAAGCGCCAGGAGATAGGGGAAAAAGGTCTGAATGCCCCCGCCCATATATGGGCCGAGGAAGCCTCCCCCAGGTTCTCCCCGGCTCCGACAATGAGCCCGGCGATGATCACGCCGGGGATGCTGTCAATCCCGCCGATGATGAGCACCGGAAGGGACTTGAGTGCAATGTAGGTCAGACTGAACTGGACCCCCAAACGAGTGCCCCAGGCCACGCCGGCCACCGTGGCCACCACACCGGCAATGATCCAGGTCAGGGTCCAGGCCTTGAGAAGGGGGATCCCCACGGAGAGGGCGGCCTCATGGTCGTCGGACACGGCCCTCAGCGCCCGTCCGTTCCGGGTCTTCTGGAAAAACCAGACAAGTCCTCCTACCAAAAGAGCCGCCACCAGTGCAAAAAAGAGATCAAAGGAACTGATATAGATGCCGGCCACTTCATAGAGGTTATCGGGAATCCCGAGATTCAATCCCTTGGCCTGTGTACCATAAATGGACTGTCCGATGCCTTCCATGAGATAGGCGATGCCGAAGGTGGCCATGAAGAGCATCAGCGGGGGGCGGTTCACCAGTCGTTTCAGGACGATAAACACAATGGCGTATGCCCAGATGATCATGGTTGCCACCGTACAGAGGAGCGCCAGCCACAGGGGAAGATGCAGATACTGCTCCAAGAAACCATAGAGGGCAAGGGCTGCAAAAAGGCTCATGGCCCCCTGGGCCATGTTGAAGACCTCCGACGCCTTGAAGATCAGTGCAAATCCCAGAGCCACCAAAGAATACATGATTCCCACCATCAGCCCGGTAACCAGTACCTCAAAGAAAAAAGCCATCTGTGATCTCCTTCATGTGATTAGATTTAAGTGTCTATACACGCTTGATTCAGTCCCGCCCTGTCAGGCGGCCGTCCCGAGATAGGCCTTGACCACCTCGGGGTTGGCCTTGATCTCATCCGGAGTGCCTTCGCCGATCTTTTTCCCGAAATCGAGGACCACGATACGGTCACAGATATCCATCACCACGCCCATATCGTGCTCGATCAGGGCAATGGTATATCCCAGTTCCTCATTGGCATCCAAGACGAACCGGGCGATATCTTCCTTCTCCTCCAGGTTCATGCCCGCCATGGGTTCATCCAAAAGGAGGAGTTTGGGCTCCGAGGCCAACGCCCTGGCCAGTTCCACCCGTTTCCGCAGCCCATAGGGGAGCATGCTGGCGGGGGTTCGACGGATATTCTCGATCTGGAGGAAATCGATGATCTCCTCTACGGCCTTCCTGTGCTCAATCTCCTCCTTCCGGCTGAATCCCCAGTAGACCCCCTGGGAGAAGATATTGGAATGCATCTTCATGGTTCGTCCCATCATGATGTTTCCGAGGGCCGACATGCCCGTAAAAAGCGCCAGGTTCTGAAAGGTCCGGGCAATGCCCTCCGCCGCGATATGGTTGGGTTTCATGTGTTTGGGCCGCTCCCGCCCTTCAAATACAATCCGACCCGAATCGGGCTTATAAAAGCCGTTCAGAATATTGAGCATGGTGGTCTTCCCGGCGCCGTTGGGGCCGATGATGGCCATGATCTCACCCGGGTAGATCTCCAGGCTGACATCGTCCAAGGCTTTTAAGCCACCAAAAGAGATGGCGATGTGTTCAGCGGTCAGGATCGGTTCCCGTTTTTCACTCATGTTATTTCTCCCCTGTCAATAGGTCTGGGCATCACGGATTTTGAGATTCATCTTCACCTCGGCAATACGGCCATCCTCATAGGTGGCCTTTATTTTCAGGGCCACACTCTCCTGTTCGGGAGTATAGAGCGCATCGATGAGCTCGCCGTATTTTTCCGCGATAATTCTTCGCCTCACTTTCCGGGTTCGGGTGATCTCCCCGTCGTCCGGATTCAGCTCTTTGGTCAGGTTCAGGAATCGCCTGATCTGGGAGTTCTTGAGCTTTTCGTCCTGGGCCAGGCTCTTGTTGACGTTGCAGATGGCCTCATGGATCAGATCGTAGACCTCCGGCTTCTGGGCAAGATCCCCGAAGCTGGTAAACGCAATATGCCGTCTTTCCGCCCAGTTGGCCACGGCCCCATAATCAAAATCAATAAAGACGGCCACATAATCTCTGCCCATGCCATGGGCCACGGCCTCCTTGATGAACGGGCTGAATTTGAGCTTGTTCTCAATGAATTTGGGCGAAAAAAGGGTCCCATCATTCAATCGGCTCACATCCTTGGCGCGATCGATGATCTTGAGATGCCCCTTTTCCGTCATGAAGCCGGCATCGCCGGAATGGAGCCATCCGTCCTCGAGTGTCTCTGCGGTGGCCTCAGGACTTTTGTAATACCCCACGAAATTGCCGGGGCTTTTATAGAGGACCTCCCCGTCCTCGGCGATCTTGATCTCCACGCCCGGGGCCGGCGGACCCACGCTATCCGAGTCGATCTCCCCATCCTTCTGCATGGACACATAGGCGCAGCTTTCGGTCATGCCGTAAAGTTGCTTTAAATTGATGCCCAAAGACCGGTAGAACTCGAATATCTCGGGACCGATGGCCTCCCCGGCCGTATAGGCCACCTTGATGTTGCTCATGCCGAGGTTGTCCACCAGAGGGGCATAAATCAAAAAACGGCCCAGCTGATACAGAACCTTATCCTTGAAAGGGACACCCTTACCGAGGCTTCGCCCCTTTTCATATCGACCGGCCACCTTCATGAAGTAGTCAAAGGCCTTTCGTTTAATCCAGGCGGAATCTTCCATCTTGATCATAATCTGGGTCAGGATGTTTTCCCAGATCCGGGGCGGGGCAAAGATGTACGTCGGACCGATTTCCCGCTGGTCATGCACCACCGTTTCGGTGCTTTCCGGACAGTTGACGGTAAATCCCGAACACATGGAATCGCCGAAGGAAAAGACATGGTCCCCGATCCAGGCTATGGGGAGATAGGCCATGACGTTTTCCGTTTCGTCCAGGCTGTCCCACTGGAGAAATCCGCGGGCGCATGTGGCGATCTTACGGTGCGTCAGCATGACCCCTTTGGGGTTGCCGGTGGTCCCCGAGGTGTAGGCGATAATGGAGATATCATCGGGCTGCACCCGATCCACCGCGTCCATAAAATAGTCGGGGTGTTCCTTCCCGAATTTTCGCCCCATCTCCTGGACGTCTGTAAAGGCCAGCAGCCAGTCATGCTTATAGTTGGTGAGCCCCCTGGGATCATCATAGATGACGTACTCCAGTATGGGAACCTCCTCTTTCAGATGCATGAGTTTGTCGGCCTGCTCCTGATCCTCGGCCAGGGCAAACCGGCACTCCGAATGATCCACGATATACCTCAGTTCTTCATGGATGGCGTCCTGGTAGAGCGGAACAGGTACGCCCCCCAGTGCCTGGCACGCGGCCAGGCCCCAGTAGAGCTGAGGCCGGTTGTCCCCGATCGATGGCCATTCGATTTTCCTTTTCAAAACCCAGAGCGGCCAGGCCCAAAGCAAAATCCCTCACCTGATCGAGATAGTCCTGCCAGGAATAGGCCTGCCAGATACCGAGGTCCTTTTCACGAATGGCTGCCTTGGTGGGGGGGAATTTTTCGGCGTTATGGATGAGAATCTTTGGAAAGGTCATGGGAAGATCGCTCATATGGATAAACCTCCTCTGACAGTTGCGTTTTTCGCTTGACGCCTGGATGGATCAGATCACAGCCGTTATGGACGATCCGATTCGACTGAATTCGGACATAGACAAGAATCAGGTGGCTTCAATCGAAAACGGGTCAATGCGCATCCGTTTTTTTTATGCCCCGGTTGATCACTTCAAGGGCCAGTTCCAGTGTCGGCTGTAAGAGATCTTTTCCGGAACCAAAGCCCCTTTTTGTATCCTCCCAGAGCACCAGTCCGGAAAACAGGCTCCATACAATATCCGCAAAGGCCGCTGGGTTACGGTCCAGGAGATCCCCGTTCCGGGCCCCTTTTTCAAATATCTCCGCAAGAGTGTTCATGCATTTTCGCGTGTAATCACTGATCTGGCTTGAAAGCTCTGGAGAAAGCTTCTGGAGTCTTTCCTTGGATTGGTACCTGAGGACATTGACCACATTCAATGGATCGAGGAGGTACACCTCATACAGCGCCCTGGCCAATTCATCGATTTTCTTTTCAGGGCTGAGCGCCTTGTCACGGACATACTCCATCTTGCGGGTGAGATGCTGGAGCATGATGAGATTAAGGGAGGCAAAAAGGTCGTCTTTACTATTGAAGTATAGGTAGAGTGTGGCCGGACTGAATTCGGCTTCTTCGGCGATACTTTCTATGGTGGCCCCCCCGAATCCTTTGGCCGCAAACACCTTCTTTGCTGCGTCCATGATCTGCTGGCGACGCATTTTCTTTTCTCTTTTCTTACGTTCTTCGATTCCCATGAACCTGAATACAAATCAGACAATAAATGACATTATTTTTGTTAGCGTCCGTTTATATGCTAAGCATTATTTAGCTGTCAACAAAAAGATGCCATTTTTTTAACAACGATGTCAAACAGCCTCAAACCTGTGATTTCCTATCAGGATAACAATTTACGGGAGGAATATAAATAGAGGGAACCGGTGATGGTATTGGGGATTGAGATCTCTGAAAAATGTTTCCCGATGCACTCGCGGCTCAAGCCCCAGGGAGACGTGCCGCTGTGGGGGGATCAACCGGAGGAATCCCGCTCACAGCGTTTTATATGCGAGGATGGAGTTTGACGCAGAGATTGAGCAAAAGGGGGCGTTTTTCAAACGACTCGTCTCACAATGCCTCCCTAAGCCGAGACCCGTGACCGTTGGCTTCATCGTGTGCTAGAGGAGCCGTTCCAGTTCGTCTTTCGGGACTTCATAGGTCTTGTCGAATTCCGACCAGAACCGTTTGTTCTTAGTCTTCCAACCATACCCGAATCGCTCGTCAAAGAATGAGCTCAGGCGGGCGAACCAGGTGCCGGATTTTTCGATCCCCTTTTCCCTGGCCTGGAATATCTCCTTCAGGAAGATATCGATCTCGCCGATCTTGTCTTTGGGAATGTAGGACTTGGCACCCAGCTGAATGGATCCCACCAGATTTTCGGGACTTAATCCATGGGCCGTCAGCATCAGTGCCGGCATCTTCCTGTGTGTGGCGAGTTCCAGCAGATCGAACCCCCTGACGCCCATAATATCCAGGATCACGGCATCATACACCTTGTTTTCCAGGGCTTCTTTGGCTTCTTCGTAGGTAGAAGCAGTTTCAATGTCGCATGTATCGAGCATTTCAACCAGCGTCTCCAGGATATCAGGTTCGTCATCCACCACGAGAACGTTTTTGCCTTTCAAGCTGTCATCATTTGCCATGGTTTTCTCCCCTCCTGTCAGCCGAATGCTGAAACCAAGCCGATCCCATTGTAATGAAATGGTTATTGAACCCCTATTTAAACCAGGTATCCCCACATAATCAAGTCCGGATTTGGGCCATTCAGGCTCAAGGCCTGATGCGGATGCTGCAGGGCGGTAAAGGGAAACGAATCATTGCCGGTCAGGCATCACCTGAATGTGGACCTTTCGCGACCTCGGTCCGTCAAATTCGCAATAAAAGATTTTCTGCCAGGTCCCCAGCACGAGCCTTCCATTTTCCACCAGGATGGTGACCGAACTTCCCATGAGAGACGCTTTGATATGGCTGTCGGCATTTCCCTCCATGTGGCCATATCCGTCGTTGGCGGGCACCAGCTGATTCAGTTTGCCGATGATGTCCGTACACACGGCGGGATCCGCCCCCTCGTTGATGGTGATGCCGGAGGTGGTATGGGGAACGTACACCACGCACAGGCCGTCTGAGACGCCTGTGTCAGAAACAAACTGCTGAACTGAGGCCGTAATGTCCACCATCTGGGTCCTGGACCGGGTCTTCACTGAAATGGTTGCGGGCATATCCTCCTCCCTTTCGTTTCTTGATTCAGGATATCAAAATGGGGGATGAGGCATGGTCCTCTTTCTTCTCATCCCCTTCGGAATCTTCCCGGGCAATGTCAAAGTAACGGGTCATGCTCTGGTCCACCAGCCGGAATAAAAAGCGGTTTTTCCTGAAATCGGAATCTTCTTCGTCCATTGAAGCCGCCACTTTCAGACAGACAGGAACCAAAGGGCTCCCTTCTTCCATTTTGTGGAAGATGAATGCCATCTCCTCCATCCGGCTTTTCAGGAGCCGGCGTTTTTCAGAGGGAAAGAGCTCGGTCGCACACCGTTGCTTTATTTCTATTGCGCGTTGGGCCTTCTGCTCCGCGGAAAGAATGAGCGGGCTATCTTCAGAATCGATGATCGCTTCCATGAAGGGTCTCAGCGACCCGAGTTCAATGATCCAATCCGCCATCAACGGATGATCCAGAAGGTCATTGATCTCTGAATCCGTCAAAGGATCGTCTGTGGCGACCGTTCCTCCGACAAGGTCATAGGTGGGGGGTCCGTCCGGTGGCGATTCATGTGCCGACAACCAGGCTCTGAGCTCGAGATAGTCCTGGGGGACCTCATTACCGAGTACCAGGGAAGCCTGGTAGGCCTCCTCGAGAACGGATGTGAAATGAGGCAGAGAGGTTTCCACCAGCGTGCTGCCCGCTGAAAACTGCTGCCTCAACTCCTTCGCCCGTTTCTTGCTCATCTTACCGAACAAGAACTCCTGGATCCCCTTTTCATCTGAAACCACACCCAGGCCGAATTCCACGCCACCGGTTTTGGGCGTCAATGAAAACATAACGGCTCGGTTTCCCATGCTGTCCAGTACCCCCACATAGGCTTGCGGGGGGGCTGAATCAGCGGGCTTGAAGGTGATCGGGGCCGGATCGTCCGTATCATAAAGGCCTTCCACCGCCACCCCTCTTCCCTTGAGCTTGAAAAGGATCCGTTTGATGGCTTTTTGAACGCTTTTTTCGTCGAAACGGGCTTTCAGCCGGCCGAGAAGGTCCACTATGGATGGATGATCCAGCGGGAGGGATTCTACCAGGGCCTTTGCAGCACGCGGGTGAGGAATTTGATCAACGATTTCAGAGGGGTCACTGCCGTCGATGTTTTCCAAGAGTGACGTGACGAGCAGACGTTCCGTTTCCGAAAGGGCCGCTCGGTCTGAGGCTTTTTTCTTTTTGCTTCCCTTCCTGGGTTTCTTCTTTGCAGGCATGGATCACATCTCAGCAAGTGAGGCCTTTTCGCATAGGCCGCGGGAAACAAATAAAACTGCCAGCGCGACATATGCCAAGTGTAAGCACTAAAAGAAAGTAAGGCATTTCCCACGTCATTCCGGCGAATCCCGGATCAGGGTCCGGGACAGGCACCGGAATCCAGCACCGGTTTTATGGGGCCTCTTTTCTTTCAATGGCCACATAATCCTCAAACCCTTCCTCTTCGAGATAAACGTTAATGGTCTCTTCAGGTGCGGTATCCCACACCCCGCCCACATAATTGGCCATGATGGGGAGTTCCCGGTTTTCAACGCCCCGATCGGCCAGGATGGCCAGTTCGATTTTTCTGGGACGGCCGTAGTCGATCAGTGCATCCATGGCGGCCCGGACGGTCCTTCCGGTAAACAGGACATCATCCACGAGGATAACGATTTTGTCATCTAAGGAGAAGGGAAGATCCGTCTTTCCCACCACGGGTGTGGGTGCCATCCGCGTCCAGTCGTCCCGATATAGCGTGATGTCCACAATACCGAGAGGCGGAGGGGGGCCGTCCATAGCCCCCATGGTTTTCTGCAGCCTCGCCGCAAGGAATGCGCCCCCCGTGCGAATACCCACCAGAACCACGTTCTGGCCCAATTGGTTTTTTGGAAGAATCTGATCTGCAATTTTCTGGATATTGTCGGAAACGCCCTGCGCATCCAGGATAATGGTCTTTTCCATAGCCAAATACCATCCATTACTATTAAAAACTAATATGTATATCATGCAGGGTCAGATTCGTCAAAAAATTTTTTTTAATACTTCGGAATGGTCACTTCCGGGTTTTCATGAACCTTTTCAGTAAAACCGTGACAACCCAACTTAAATCCTGTAGAAGAGAAAATGATCATCGACATGCATGAAACCGGATCGGGAACAGATACACACTGCACATTTTGGACCCATTCATCCATCAATTGGTTTCGAGAGGGGAGAAAAACACGCTATGGAGACACAGGAAGCCATCATGGGATTTTCCCAGAGCGAGAAGATAAAATCCGCTATCATATGGACATCACAGGCACTCGAGCTTACCGCCGCTTTGAACGGGCCGGAGAAGGAGGGCGCCACCCGGATGATGAAAATGAAAATCGATCACATCATTCAGGAGATTCGTCTGGCCAAAAACATCGCGGGAAACCCGTATTGGGACGATATCGAAAAGGATATGGAAAATGCCGTGGTCATGATCAACTCAGGGGTGGCCGCCGACTCGGTAAGCCATCTGACGCAGGCATTGAGCAAGGTGACGAGCATCGGTCAGCGTTCCATGGCTTTTTTGAAGGAAAAGGGCTTGATTTAACCTACGAACCAAAAAATTAAGGAGGGGTGATTATGCAAATATTAATCCTTTATTTCTCAAAAGGGGGCAATACCAGGCGGCTGGCTGAAGCCATCGCCAAAGGGTAAGCACCAATGGATATGGACCTGCTCAAAGATCTCCTGGAGCGTCTGAAACGGGACGACATCACCGTTGAAGCGTGTATGGAGAAGCTACGGAGGCTCCCCTTCGAGGACCTGGGATTCGCCTGTGTGGACCATCACCGAACCCTCCGTAAAGGCTTATCCGAGGTGATATTCGGAGAAGGCAAGGCGGTCTCCGCCATCATCGCCATCATGGAAGAGATGGTCGCAGAAGAGGAAAATGTACTGGTAACCCGGCTGACACCCGAAAAGGCGGATGCCATCGGGACTCGTTTTTCCGACAGCACTTACCACCCTAAAGCGAGAATGCTGACCCTCATACCCCATCCCGCGCCGGTAGGGGGCCGGGGAACCATTCTGATCATCAGTGCCGGCACGTCGGACATTCCTGTGGCTGAAGAGGCCAAAGTGGTGGCACGCTTCATGGGCAATAAGGTGGATACCATCTATGATGTCGGCGTTTCGGGCCTTCACAGGCTCCTTGGCCACTGGGAGCGGATCGTCCAGGCCACGGTGCTCGTGGTCGTGGCAGGAATGGAGGGGGCACTGCCGAGCGTCGTCGGCGGCCTGGTGGACAAACCGGTCATCGCTGTCCCCACCAGCGTAGGATACGGCACCAGCTTTCATGGGATTGCCGCTCTTTTGGGCATGCTCAATTCCTGCGCTTCGGGGGTAACGGTGGTCAACATCGACAACGGATTCGGAGCGGGATACGCCGCCGGCGTCATCAACCGGGAATAGTCTGGATAGGATTCCAGGTTTCAGAGTTCAGGTTTCGGGTGTCAGGGAGAAGCCGAAAAGTGTCAGGCGGCAGCCA
This sequence comes from Deltaproteobacteria bacterium, assembly GCA_034522175.1. Classification (GTDB taxonomy): domain Bacteria; phylum Desulfobacterota; class DSM-4660; order Desulfatiglandales; family Desulfatiglandaceae; genus JAIPDZ01. The sequence goes on from JAXHLQ010000001.1 coordinate 269,958, forward strand.
TCAGGAATCCCCGCACTTAATAATCGTGCTTGCAGCGGGATCTCCGCTTCGCTCCGACCAGTAACGAGTAACCAGAAACCAGAAACTATGCTTGTTCAAATCTACGAAATCCAGACCCCCCGGGATGCGGAAGCATGTATCTCAGCGGGGATCGACCATATCGGGTCCGTGCTCTTGGACAAGGCCGACTGGCGTGATCCGGTGCTGCGCGATACCCTGCAGGTATCCGCCGCCGCAGGAGCCAAGAGCAGCCTGATCCCGATTTTCCGGGAATTGGAAATCCTTTTTTCCGTAATCGACTATTACCGGCCCGACTACATCCACTTTTGTGACAATCTGACGGATGCCTCCGGAAAAGCCGTCAGCCCGGAGCCGTTTGTTCAGGTTCAGACCCGGCTCAAAGAAAAATTCCCGGAAACAGGGATCATCCGCTCCATCCCCGTTCCAAGGCCCGGTTCTTTTCCCGACTTCCCCATCCTCGACATTGCCGAAGCCTTCCTGGAAACCAGCGATTTTTTTCTCACCGACACCTGGGTACCGAAAGCACCCGTGGCCGGCTATATCGGCATCACGGGCGAGCTCTCGGACGGGTCCCTGGCCGCCGCCTTGACCCGTTGGAGCCCTATCCCGTGATCCTTGCCGGAGGCCTGTCCCCTGAGAATGTCCATGATGCCCTCATGACGGTCAAATGTGCAGGCGCGGACAGTTGCACGCAGACCAACCGCGTGGCCAGCGATGGAAACCCCGTGCGGTTTCAAAAGGATTTTCAGAGGGTTGCTGATTTCGTGAGAGCGGTCAGACGCGCGGATGAAGCGCTCCTTCGGGAAAAAACAGAACTGGAGATTCAGCTTGAAACACTCCGTTCAGAATTGGCCGACCGTGAAAAAGCACTTCCTGCCCACTCGGTAAGGCCTCATCAGATCATGGCCATTGAGGCCCTTGAAGAAGATATCGAATCGGTAGAAGCAGAGCTGGCCCGATTCAGGATGGCCTTCACTCGGGATTGAGCCCCATCTTTCCCGGATTCAGGATATTCAGGGGGTCGAAGAGAGTCTTCAGTCCGGACATGACCTCTAAGCTCACCCGATCATGCTCCAGGCGCATGTAGGGCGCCTTGGCCAGACCGATACCGTGCTCTCCGGTCAGGGTTCCCTCCAGGCCGCAGGTCAACTTGAAAATCGCATCCGAGGCCGCTTGCATGCGTCTGACCTCGTCTGCATTGGTGGGGTCGTACATGATCTTGGGATGGAGATTGCCATCCCCGGCGTGTCCGAATACCACGAAGGGGAGGCGATGATTGCGGACGATTCGTGAAATCCCCCCCAGCAGTTCCGAGAGCCTGGACACCGGAACGGTTACATCCTCCGACACATTCCTGGGCCGGAGTCTGGCCGCCACACTCCCGGCCACCCGTCGCGCCTGCCACAGCTGCTCGCTCTCCTCTGCCGAATGGGCCGTATGGATCTTCAGGGCCTGTCTCTTCTTGAACACCGCCATCACCCGGTTCATCTGAAATCGTGTTTCAGCCTCGGTATATCCGTCCGTCTCCACCAGGATCATGGCCTTTCCAGCGGGTAGCGGCACGGTTGAGTGTGTTCTCAATACCTCAAGGGTGTTTTCATCCAGGATTTCAAGGACGCTCGGAACAATCCCCGAATACATGATATCCGCCACACAACGAGCGGCGGATTCGATCCTGTCGAAGGTGGCGGAAGCCGTCTGGACCGCCGCCGGCTTCGGGTCGATTTTGAGGGTAATCTCCGTCATCACGCCCAGGGTCCCCTCGGACCCCACGAAAGATGGGTCAGATCATAACCTGAAACCGATTTCATGCAGCGCGATCCGCATCTCATGACCCGGCCGTCCGCGAGCACCACCTCAAGTCCCAGCACATAGTCCCGGGTCACGCCGTATTTGGCCCCCTTCAGCCCCCCGGCATTGGTGGCCACATTCCCCCCAATGGTGCAAGCCTTCCCGCTGGCGGGATCCGGGGGAAAGAAAAAATCGAAAGGCGCCAGGGCGTTTTGGAGATCCTGGTAGACCACACCGGGCGCCATGATGGCGATACGATCCGGGACACGGATATCCATGATCCGGTTCATCCGGCACAGATCCATCACGATACCCGAACGGACCGGTACGGCGGAACCGGCCAAGCCCGTGCCCGCACCACGAGGCGTCACGGGTATTTTATGGGCGTGCGCCAATTTGAGCACATCGGACACCTGTTTCGTATCCGTTGGCCATACCGATGCATCCGGTCGGTGTTGGTGAGAAGACGCATCATATCCGTGCGACACACGATCGATCAGTGCATCGCTGAAATTCTCCGGCCCGACAATATCAGTGATGGCGTGTCTCAGTGCCTGGTCCAATGAGCCTATTCCCGCGGCTTGACCATCAGGGTATAGTAATTCTCTTTTTTGTAAAAGAGTTGCTCGACCGCATAATCCGCTCCCGGCTTAAAATCCATGACCACCCGTACTTTGGGTTGCGGCTCACCATGAATGCCGATGCGGATCCGCTCAATATACCCGTTTTCCAATTCCCTGTTTCGGGGAATATTCCCGCTGATTCGGGCACTAGGAAAATCGCACACCAGGCGCGGTTGACCGCCGTCCAGCACCTGGGTTTCCGGAGGATAGTAACCGTTGAGTTCAAATATGACACCCGTACGGCCGTCCTTCGTGATGACGGGGCGAATGGCCCGGATCTCCTTCATAAGTGTTGTTCCATCGGCCGCTTCCTTTTTCAGCCGCCTGGGTCTTACGAGAAAAGAGGGTGTTGTGGGCCCATCCCGAGCGGCCGTCTTGCAACTCAATGGCGTACCAGTTCCCATGCTGTTCAAGGACCGTAAGGGTGTCGCCGCGTTTGATTCGGAATTTCACCTCCGCTTCAATGGACGGTCCATCTCTCACATTCCCCATCTCGACGATGACTTCGCGGTTATCGGGAGGTACTGGGTCGCCTTTTACAACGGTCTCTACGACGGCTTCGGGCTGGGATGCCCCGTTTTTGTCAACAGGGCCGCTTTCATCCGTGGTTGACGGCGTATCATCGGGTGCTTCGGGGGGCTTTGCTTCAAGTACGTGCGTCTCAGACGTTTTCTCTCCGGATGGTTCTTCCGCCGCGGCATCTGCTGTCCCGGCCGCTTCGTCTGGCGATTTCTCTCGATCTACGCCATCGGAGGATTCAGGGGTTGGTTTAATTTCTGCCGGCTCTGAGGAATCCCGCCGGGCTACATCCGCCCCAGCCAGGGATGCCATATCTTGGGGCCCCGATGCCGCACCCGTCTCTTGGTCCACTTTTTCGGTAGTGGGTGTCTCAGATCTTTCCAGTGGAGACGTTTCGGCTGGGGAAACCGCCTCGGTAGACGCACCTGCAGGTGTCGACTCCTTTACGATCTTTTCTGATATTTTTCCCCGCCGGTCATGGGAAATGGCCTCTTGGGCCGGGGAACCGGCCCCGGGGCCTTCACCCCTTCTGCCTTCATCAAGCATCCGGTAAGCGATCGGCGCCCCGAAGATGACGATCAAAAGGACGATGGCGGCAATCAGCAACCAATAATTGACACCCCCCCCGATCCCTGGGGAAACAGATACAGCAGACCCTCCCGTAACACCGTCACCCTCTGCTGGCCCTACCACGCCACATGGCTTCAACCGATTTACTCTCGATTCCTTTGCATTCATCATGCACCGCAATTCAGGGAATATCTTTTAAGGTATTAAATTAACTTCCCGGCGAATGATCAAGTGGGTACACGGGTCAAAACAGCTTTTTCTGTGCCGGATTCTCTCGAAAGGACCCTTCAAACCCGAGATGATCATAAGCCCGTCTCGTGGCCACCCGCCCCTGGGACGTCCGCTTGATAAACCCCCGCTGGATCAAAAAAGGCTCGTACACATCCTCGAGGGTGTCCTTTTCCTCGCCCACGGCCGCAGAAAGGCTGTTGAGACCAATGGGCCCCCCGTCGAATTTATGAATGATGGTCTGCATGATCAGGCGGTCCATCTTGTCTAAGCCCTTTTCGTCCACTTCCAGCATGCTCAGGCTCCGGTCCGCCACCTCCCGGGTGATGATGCCGTCCTCCTCCACCTGGGCAAAGTCGCGGACCCGTCTCAGCAGCCTGTTGGCCACCCGCGGCGTACCGCGGGCCCTTTTGGCAATTTCATGGGCCCCTGATTGCTTTGTGGCGATCCCCAACAGGGTGGCCGACCGGCTCACGATCTGTTGAAGCTCTTCAGGGGAATAAAAATCGACCCTCAGAATCACCCCGAACCGATCCCTCAGCGGCGGGGTCAAAAGACCCGTTCGGGTGGTGGCCCCCACCAGCGTAAAGGGAGGGAGGGGAATTTTCATGCTTCTCGCCGACGGCCCCTGTCCTACGATGATATCCAGTTCATAATCTTCCATGGCCGGGTACAGAATCTCTTCCACCACGTGGTTCAGCCGGTGAATCTCATCGATAAAAAGGACGCTCTTGGGCTGCAGGCTGGTCAGAATGGCGGCCAGATCCCCCGGTTTTTCGATGACCGGCCCAGAGGTGATCTTGATTTCCACCCCGAGCTCCCTGGCGATGATGTGGGCGAGCGACGTCTTGCCCAGACCCGGGCTCCCATGAAACAGGACATGATCCAGGGCCTCGGAACGGCCCTTTGCCGCCTGAATAAAGACCCTGAGGTTTCGTTTCAGTTCGGTCTGTCCCACGTACTCGTCGAGGGTTTTCGGTCGGAGACTGATCTCCTCCGGTATCTCCTCAACCTTAGGTTCGGGATCAATGAGTCGTTCTTCCATGAATATTTCATCAGGCCAGTATAGCCAATGCCTCTCGAATCAGCGCCTCCAGACTCACTTCCTTGAGTCGCGCGCGGGCCTTTTCAATGGCGGCATTCGCCGCCTTGGTGGAATATCCCAGATTAACCAGCGCGGACAGGGTATCATCGGTAAGGGCCTTGTCCGCCCGATCCATCACGGGCGCCGATGGAAAACCGACCGCTTCTGCGGCCTTTGATGCACGGTCCCTCAGTTCCAGGGCAATGCGCTCGGCCGTCTTCTTCCCCACACCGGGAATGGCCTGGATGCGAACCGCATCCCCCTGGCCGATGGCCTCCAGCAGGTCCTGGGGGCCCATTCCTGAAAGGATATTCACCGCCAGCTTCGGTCCGATGCCGGAAACCGAAATCAACATGAGAAACAGAGCTTTTTCAAGGGCGGTATGGAATCCGAAGAGGACCAGGGCGTCATCCCGCACGTGGGTATAGATCTCGAGGCTGACCGGTTCATTTTCATCATCGAGGGCGTAAAACGTGGAGATGGGGATAAAGACCTCATACCCCACGCCCCCCACATCCACAATGACCGATTGAGGGCTCTTCCTGCGGATCGACCCTGTGAGGCAGGCAATCATGAGCGGGTCCTCACCCCCTTCATCTGATCAAACCGCGACCAGTTACAGTGACATATGGCCACGGCCAGGGCATCGGACGCATCCAGCACCGGATCTTCCCGAATGCACAGGATAACCTTGACCATCTCCCGGACCTGCTCCTTTTCCGCCCTGCCGAACCCCACCACCGCCTTTTTGACCTCTAAGGGCGTATACTCGTAAAGGGGATCCCGGACTGGGCCGCCGCAATCAATGCCGCCGCCCGCGCATGGCCCAGTTTAAGGGCGCTCTTCACATTCTTTGCGTAGAAGAGATCCTCCACGGCCATTTCTTCAGGGTGGTACTGGTCGATGAGCTCCACCACGGACTGAAATATCCGGTGGATACGTTTGTAGAACTCGGTTTTTGTATGGGATCGGATAATACCGGAATGGACGTAGGCGACCGCGTTGTTCGTCTTCTCCACCAGGCCAAAGCCGGTCACCCTTGAGCCGGGATCCACGCCCAGCACCAACATCAGCCGATGGCCTCCATTACCTCATCAGGGATATCAAAATTGGCATACACGTGGCTCACGTCATCATGGTCTTCGAGGGCCTGGGTCAGGGTGAGCATCTGCTGCGCCTTTTTCCCTTCCACCTTGACCACGTTCTGGGGAATCATGGCGAGTTCCGCCACCGTGTAGGAGAGACCCGCGTCATCCAAGGCTTTCTTTACCGCTTCAAAATCCTGCGGAGCCGAGAGCACCTCAAATTCGGTCTCTTCCTCTTTGACATCCTCGGCACCGGCCTCCAGTGCGAGGTCGATCAACTCATCTTCATTCACATTGTCTTTTTCGAGAACAATGAGACCTTTCTTTTCAAACATCCAGGCCACGCATCCCGGTTCACCGAGGTTTCCGCCATACCGTTCAAAGAGGTGCTTGATATCGGCGACCGTGCGGTTCTTGTTATCCGTAAGGCATTCCACAAGGACGGCAACGCCCCCGGGCCCGTATCCCTCGTAATTGGATTCCTCATAGGAGACCCCTTCCAGTTCACCGGTTCCCTTTTTGACGGCCCGGTCAATGTTATCCTTGGGCATATTCTCCGATTTGGCCGCGGCGATGGCGGTTCGAAGCCGGGGATTGCCGTCCGGGTCGCCCCCGCCCATTCGGGCGGCCACCGTGATCTCCTTGATCAGCTTGGTGAAGATCTTGCCCCGCTTGGCATCGGCAGCCCCCTTCTTATGCTTGATGGAACTCCACTTTGAATGACCTGACATGTTGTTTTGCCTCCTGGTATTTGAGCGTTCATCCCAGCCAAAGATAATTGAAATTGGAAATCTGATAATCCCGTAAAAAGTATGTTTTCGCGCTGAGACGCAGAGACGCAGAGAAAGAATTGTATTAATTTTAATAACCTACCTTTGCGGGCTTTGCGGCGTTGCGTGAGTCCCGCAGGGCGGGATTGACTTTTTACGAATGCATCAAATCTGGATCGGCAATTTGACATCACTAACTTAATTTCGAATTTCCAGTTTCACGGGAAATATCATCAGCTCAAGATCGGTACAGTACATGGGTTCGCCGGGGACCCGAGACCTATTTTGTCGCAACAAAGTAAACCTCCCTGCTTCGCTTGCGGGTGGCCTCGGGCCTGAAGCGGCGCGTTTCCCTGAAATCCGCGGACAGGGATGCCGCAAAGGTTTCCAGGTCCTCCCCCTCAAAAATCTTACACACAAAGCGTCCCCTTTGTTTCAAAAGGGTACGGGCCATCTCGAGGGCCCGGCGGCCCAGCTCAAGGGAACGGCTTTCGTCTCTCGCGCGTATCCCGGTGGTGGGCGGGGCCAGATCACTTAAGACCACATCCCTCAACGGCATCTGGGCCGAAAGCCACTCGATGTCGACGGTCAGGACATCGGCCTCAACGAACCGAAAATTCGGGGCACTGAGGTGCCGGGGTTTCGTCAAATCGATCCCTACCACATCGCCTTTGGCGCCGACCTTTTGAAGGCAGTATTGGGCCCACGACCCCGGCGTGCATCCCAGGTCCAGCACCCGGTCCCCCGTGCGGAGCAATCTGAATTTCTGGTCGATCTCCTTGAGCTTATAGACCGATCGCGCCAGCCACCGCTCATCTCTGGCCCTGCGGGCGTAATGATCGTCCCACCTGTTCGATTTCATTGCACAATACCTACCACACAACACCCCCCTTTGCAAAAGAAATATAATTGGTGTAGATTTCGAGGTAACCGATCTAAGGAGCAGATTACATATGAAAACAGTCACCATCGACGGCGTGGAACTACACTTGAGCGAACCGGACCAGGTCCCCATGACCTGGGTGGGCCAGGAAGAACTGATCACCCAGGTCCTGGCCGCCTGGCTGGTGATCCATCCGGACGATCTGCCCCTCTGCCCGAGGCTGGTGGGGCGTCCGGGCGTGGGCAAGACCACCCTGGCCTATCATGCGGGGCAAGCCTCGGGCCGCTCCGTATACCTGTTTCAGGCCACCATGGATACCCGGCCTGAGGACCTGATTGTGACCCCCGTCATCTCGGATCAGGGAAAAATTAAATATATGGCCAGTGCCGTGGTTTCGGCCATGATCTCGGGGGATGTGGTGGTCATCGATGAGGGAAACCGCATGAGTGAAAAAAGCTGGGCATCCCTGGCCCCCCTCATGGACAACCGGCGCTATGTGGAGTCCGTGGTGGCCGGTATCAAGATCAAGGCGGATCCTGACTTTCGCCTCTGCACCACCATGAACGATGACGCCAGCACCTTTGAACTCCCTGAGTATATCCACTCGAGACTCCAGCCGCAGATCACTATCGACTTTCCGGAAAAGGAGGAGGAACGTCGGATCCTCAAACGAAACCTCCCTTTTGCGGATGACCAGATCCTCGAGTATGTGGTCAACTTTCTTCAGGCCGCCCATGAGGCGAATGAACGCTACAGCGTCAGGGACGGCATCAATATCGCCCGCTACGCCATTAAGCGGTTGGCGGCGACCGACGGGAGCCTGTCCGGCGATGCTGCTCGACCGGCCCTCATGCGTCATTTGATGGCGTCGGCATCCATGATACTGGACCAGCGGGCATCCGATTATTTTAGAGGGATGCGCCATGACCCGTGATGATGGGGCGCCGCTCAAATGGAAGTCCATCCGACTGGTGCCCGTCCTCCACAACCGACTGGAATTCGCATGGGCCGTGAGACGAGCGTTTGGTGCCTTCAAACCGGAACACGTGGCCGTCGAATATCCCCCGACGCTCAAAGATCGGATCATTCAGGGCATCAAGCGCCTTCCCCTTCTCTCCGTGGTCCATTACGAGGAAGACGACGGCACGTTTCGCTATCTCCTTCTGGAACCTACCGACGGGCAGGTGGAGGCGATCCGCCTAGCCCTGTCGCACGGCATACCGGTTCATTTCATTGACCGGGATACCCGCCATTACACGCTGGACCATGTTCCCCTGCCCGACCCTTACGCCCTCACCCGTATCGGGCACACCGCCTACTGCCGGGCCTACATGAAGGCCCGCCGGGAGGAAACCGGCTCCCGGGAAGACGTGCTCAGGGAAAAGACCATGGCCTACCATTTAAATCAGCTTGCCGGGACCGGAGAACGAGTCCTTTTCGTGGGCGGGCTTTTTCACACGGCCCGGTTATTGAACCTGCTGAACGAGCCCCAGGCCCCGGTCATCGGGCGGCAAAAGCGGGAGAGGGTCGGCCTGGCCCACCTCCACAGGGATTCCAGCCGGGAACTCCTGGCCGAAATGCCCTATCTGACCGCACAATATGAGCGTTACCGCAACCACGAGGTCGATTTCCCGGACCGGCTTCAGTGCCAGGCCGCATTGATTGATCTGGCAAGAGAAAGCCACCGGCACAAAACCCGGGAGGATCTCTCCCACAGCGAGTTGAGGGTGCTCAATACATTTGCCAGAAACTATGCCTTTCTGACCGGCAACCTGGTGCCTGGTTTCTACCAACTCATTGTGGCGGCCCGGGGGGCGGTAGATGACGATTTCGCCTATGAGGTCTGGGATAAGGGGAGTGATTATCCCTGGCAGACCGATTCACCCGGTCTTCCCGTCCTCCGTTTAAGGGGAGAGGATCTGTTCCTGGATCAGGAAACGGATCCGATTTCATCGCCGGCTCAAGACCATGCGGAGGCGCCTGGTTCCCGTACCCGTCAAAAAGAAGCAACCGGAGCGATTCCCCCGGAGAGTGGCGGGAGACCTTCAGGGGGGATGCCATCTGCTCCCATCCGCCCGAAGACGTGGTGGTGGAGGGATACGGCCAGTATTTGAAAAAGAAGGCCCTTGAAATCAGGGCCGAAGACCACACCCGCATCACGCCCTTTACCGCTTCCATGATGGACGGTCTGGATATCCGCGAAACCATCCGAGACTGGGCGGCCGAGGGTCGGGTCTATGTCAAGGAGGCACAACCCCTGCGGGGCCGGGTGGGCTCGGTGGTCATGATCTTCGACCCGGATCTCCCGGATGAGGGGGGCCGGGAGGCATTCCCCTGGTGCGTGACCTGGCTCGGGGAACACGAACAGGAATCCGACATGGCCTTTTACAGCACCCCCATGGGAGCGGTCATGGACGGCCCGGGGATCTCCCGATGCCAGTACGGCGGCTTCATGCTCAGTTATCCGCCACTCCGGGTCTATGACATATGGAAGGATCCGTTTTTCAGGGTTGCCCGGAACAAGCCGGAAAAGCTCCTCATGGCCGCGCTGGACTACAGCCTTGAAAAAAATGTGGTCTATGTTTCGCCCGAACCGCCATCGGGGTGGTGCCGGAGCATGGCCGCCCGCCTGGGCAAGCGCATCATCTATCTTCCCATCGGGACCTTTTCACCGGTCACCCTCAAAAAAATCCGGCAGTTTCACGTACTCGACGGCCATCCGGTGCGGACCTATGCGCACGAGTATATTTGACAGGCTCACATGGACATCACCTAATCTGAGGGTTAATCCTTCCAGGATGATCGGGTCGCTTTTTTCGACATGGCGTCGGATTTCCGCATACAACCGCTCCGCGGCCAGGCTGGCACTATTCATTAGAATCAGCCATAAAGAAATAAACAGACCCCCACTGCGGCCGCAATACCGGCCAGATCGCCGGTGAGTGCCGCGGCCAGCGTATGTCGAATCCGTTTGACCTGGACGGCCCCGAAATAGACCGCCAGGACATAGAAGGTGGTCTCCGTGGACCCCTGCAGGGTGGAGACCAGATACCCGGTGTAGCTGTCCGGCCCGATATTGGGATCGTTGATGATGGCGGCCATGACGCCGTAGGCTCCTGAACCGGACAGGGGACGAAGCAGCGCCATGGGGAGGGCTTCCGCCGGCATACCCATGGGTTGCGTCCAGGGCCCCAGCAGCCCAACCATGGCGTCCAATGCACCGCTTGCGCGAAACATGCCCACTGCCACCAGTATGGCCACGAGATAGGGAATAATCCGAATGGCCACCTGAAAGCCCTCCTTGGCTCCCTCAACGAAGACTTCGTATATTCGGACCCGTTTTGCCAGTCCAAAGGTTAGGAATCCCACCATCAGCCCGGGGATAATCCATGGTGATATGGCCCGGCCGTAGGATACCGTGATGGGTATCAGAGAAACGAGAAGGGCCACCGCCGTCCAGCTCACCCAGGCTGGATAGGCCGCGGGAGCTTCACCCACCGCCGAATCCTGCTCGTGAGCGTCAATCCCATCCCTCGCGCCCTCCCTCTCCAGGGGACGGGATCGTTTGAACAGGGGCAGGCGGCCATAGAGCCTGGCGGCAAGTATGGCCACGACGGTTGAACAGATGGTGGCAAAAAGGGTGGTGGGGAGAATGCCCGCGGGGTCATGAGATCCGGCCGCTGCCCGGATGGCGATCACGCCGGTGGGAAGAAGCGTGACGTTGGAAGTGTTAATGGCCAGGAAGAGGGCCATGGAATCCGTGGCGGTCCCGTGCCGGGGGTTGAGTTTGTTTAGTTCCTGCATGGCACGGATGCCGAAGGGCGTGGCCGCGTTTCCCAGGCCCAGCGCGTTGGCGGACATATTCAGGATCATGCTCCCCATGGCCGGATGATCGGGAGGAACCCCGGGAAACAGACGGACCATCAGGGGCCGGATGAGGCGGGCCAGAATGGTGAGCATCCCGCCGGCCTCCGCCACCTTCATCAACCCCAGGAAGAGCGTCATCACGCCGACCAGGCCGAGGGCCAGTTCCACGGATCCGGCCGCCGACTCCACCACCGCCTTGGAAAGCGCCTCCATGGGAGAGATATCCTTGGTTGATGGAATCCAGAAGATCTGATGCCATCCGGCCGAAAGGAAGGCGATAAGAACAATGACAAAGAAAATATAATTCATGGAAATTCGGGGGCAGTTGGGTTATGGTGCCACACTGAAAGACGCGGGGTTCTCCATGACGCCCAGCTTTTTACCGAGTTGTTCCGTAATTGCATTCGTCATGGGCTCACTTCACCGGGCTCACACATTGATCAAGATGCTCCCAGGCGTCCTGCATGACCCATCGATACTTTTCGTAAAAGAGTTTATCGCTTAAAAAATACGCCCCTTTCTCGTGCCTGTGCATAAATTTGCGCAATTCTCCGGGTCCGCCATTGTACAGGGCATACACGAGCCTGGCTAAGGTATCCCGATTTACGCTATTTTCATTTTCAGCTTCTGCTAAAGCGTACTGCCGAAGGTAGAGGTTCACGATCTCGCATCCGGCCTGCGCATTGTAGCGAATGTCCCATCGGAGGGCATTGAGGTCGTAGAGGCCCCGCCAAACCCGCTCATTGACCTGCATCAACCCGACGGAAGTGCCATTATATGACCTGAGAAATACGATCTTCTGGTCTTTCACGATAAATTGTCTGAAACAGCTTTCTTGCCAGGCAACAGCCAGTACCAGTCTTGTAAAAAAGGAGGCACGGTCTGACATCTGCCCAGCGTCCGTCATGACCCGATGCGAGGCGTCATTTAAAAGGTGTCTGACTTTGGGAAAGTAGACATCCTTATTGTCCGGCCTGAGGAGCCAACTCTTTACTTCCGAAAAGGTGATGTTTCGCTGATCGCTTTGAGCCCAGGCGGTTCTGACGAAGTGCTGCGGGATGAGCCAGGAGGTAGGATCGCTTTCTTTTTCAGGGTGCGGTGACTCATCTTCGTCGAATTTAAACACCGGTTCCTCAGTTATTGTCCGGAGCGGGGGGAGCGTCTTTCCCAGCCCGAAGATTTCCCTCAGCTGGCGATTGATTTTTGATTGGTAGTCGAGGCGAAGGGATTGATCCCCTGTCAGCAGCTGGGCCAATCGAAGTAAGCCGTCCCGACTGACCTTCATGCCCAAAGAGGGGCCGATCTTGTCCAGAATCGAAAGGACTTCGGAGGCGGTGTAAAATGCCAGATGTCGGAGGGCCGAATCAGGGGGTTCCTCATTCAAGTGCTGACGCAGTATTTTTGAGATTTTCCGCCAGACCTTCTTAAGCTGTTTCCTCACGAAATCATTATTCAGGCTCCCTTCGGACCATTGGGTCACAAAATCATAGCGACTCTCGAGAAGCGCGGTGGTCAAGCCGTGTTTCTCTGAAGCGGTGAGCGGGGAACCAGACATGGAAGTAATCAACTCAACCAGGAAAACATCCAAGGCCTCCCAGGCTTGAATGATGGCTTCCAAATCCAGCTCGGTTAATCTTCGGCTCTCGGTCTCCGCCTGATACACCACCTCTACCTCGGCCGCAATTTCAATCTGCAATCCTCTCGAAGTCGTGACGATGCTTTCAGGATGCATGCTTTGAAGCATCCGTTTTGCCCGATCTCGATACGACTCCGGAATCAGCGGCATGATAAAGGATTTGACTTCATCGATTGAGGATCTCAAATCGAACGAAATCTGTTCGATATAGTCTGTCAACAGATCGGTCATCACCGGCGCAATGGCCGGGGCCATTTGGAGCGGGTGCCCATCGGTTTCATAGAGCGTCAGGTCTTCTACCTGGAAACGAAGGGCCCACGCCCGGCTGATGACCGGACGCAGAAGCATCGACAGGTGCCCTTCATATTCAATGGGCAAAATACACTGGGGTTCAATAAAGGCACCCATTCGTGCGTAAAAGCCCGTTTCGAGATGAACCAGCGCGTCTTTCTCGCGGAATGCCGGATCGGACAGGAGGATCCGTTGACACCCCTTGTGTTGATCCACAACCTGAGCCGATTGGTCTGGACCCCCAAATACCTTTTGAAGGACCAGCGTCCTCAGGAGTGGAAAATCAATGAAGAAGGGAAAAGTGACCGTTTCCGCCACGGCCCGCGAGGGAAAGATGAGGACGAGGGCCAAACAGAACATCGTAATCCATTTACGCATCTTTCTCATTTGCTCCTCTCGATAAGGCCTCATAAATTTCAACATAGCACTTATTCCCGCAAGACGCCCCAGCAAAATGCTCAAGCAATGTTTACAGGACACCGCTATTCAATCAGGCTGATAACGTCCCTGCAGCCGCGGATAATCTCTAAAGCAGCCTGCCGGTTTAGGGTGCCAATCTTTTCAAGCAGCCGACCCTTGTCCACCGTGGCCATTTGGCTCACCACGGCAACGCCTGCCCTGGGGAGGTTTGCCGTCCCCTTGTTCAGGCACACATTTCCGGGTACCTCGCCCAGCTTCAGGTTCGACGTTAACAGGGCAACAACGGTCGTTTGGATATGACTTCGATTCAAGAGATCGTTTTGAATCAATCACATGCTCACCGAACCCTATTTCTCCAATTCTTCCTTAATCGCAACCCCTATCTTTTCCAGAGTGTAGGGTTTCTTGATGTATTTCCCGGCACCCAGCTTCTGAGCGGCGTCCACTTCTTCAGTCTTGGAGTAGCCGCTTGCAATAATCGCCTTCTGTCCAGGCCGAATCTTAATAATTTTTTCGTAGGTCTCCCGTCCATTCATCCCCTTAGGCATCACCATATCAAGAACGATCAGGTCCACAGGGTGTTCTTTCACATAAGCTATGGCCTCTTTCCCGCTTGGCACGGCCTCTGCCTGGTAGCCCAATTTGGTCAGTATCCCGGTGGCGATCTCTCTCTGACTTTCCTCATCGTCAACCACCAGGATTTTCTCTCCGTGCCCCAAATATTCTTCAAACCCAATCGGTTCCGTTTTCTCAGTAATTTCTTCCCTGCTCACAGGGAAATAGAGCTCGAATGTGGTTCCCATTTCGCTACTTTTCACATCAACGTACCCTTTGTGATCTTGGACGGTATTCCAGACAACCGCCAGGCCCAGGCCTGTGCCGCTACGGCCCATAACCTTTCTGGTGTAGAACGGCTCAAAGATTCTTTCCAGATCATCAGGAGAAATACCTGAACCATTGTCCGTGATGCTCAGAACCGCGTATTCGCCTGTACGAACATCCTCATAGCCCTTGAGCGGCTTATCCAGATACCGGTTAGACGTCGATATAGTGACCGTGCCGGTACTCTCAATAGCCTCCGAAGCATTGGTAACAAGGTTCATCAGGGTCTTTTTGATATGTATGGGAGAACCGGTCGTATTCAAGAGGTTAGAAGCCGGCTCCGTGTCAAATCGAATAAATGCATGGGAGTTTTCCAGCGCCTGAAATTCAGCGGACCCCTGATATTCATTGACGATGCTGTTGAGATTCAGGGTTTCTTTCCCTGTTGCTGCACCCCTGGCGATGGTTAGAAGGTCAGTCACCACGGCTGCAGCCCGCATCCCGGATGCATGTATGGTCTTTATGGGCTTTCTGAGGGGGTTATCTTCAGGCAAATCCATGAGGATCAACTCGGGATAGCTGACGATACCGGACAGAATGTTGTTCAGGTCATGCGCAACACCACCGGCCAGGAGACCCAGCGCTTCCATCTTCTGGGCGCGCTGGAGTTGGAATTCAAGCATTCGTTTCTCGGTGATATCCCGAACGATCCCGCTGAAGCCCACCACAGCTCCTTCTGCATTCCTTATCGGCGATACAGAGGCCTCGATAGACCGCCTTGTGCCGTCTTTTCTGATAATTTCCCAGTCAAACCCTCTGGCCGGGACGCCCGTCATAAATACCCGATGGAAAGTCTTATACACATTTTCTAAATTCTCCCCGGCCGTGTATCTCCGGTAATTCATACCCATCAATTCATCTTCCGCATATCCAAGCATTTCGCACGATGAATCAGTTGAAGAATGTCAAATTTCCTGCGATGTCAACTTCATAATAGCCTTCCTCCATGCTTTCGAGGATGCTTCGGTATTTTTCCTCACTGACCCTCAGTTCCTCTATCGCGTTCTTTTCGCGAGTGATGTCGTATCCGACACCTTCGATGAAGTCCTCTTCAGGATTGGCACGAGCCGAGAATCGTATACAGACGATGCTCCCGTCTTTCCGGGAAAACCGAGCCTCAAAATCATTGACTTCACCAGACTTTGCAATGTCCGTCAGCATGCGATCGCGGGTCCCCGGATCGACATAATGTTCTGTCGACAGGTAATGAGCGATACACTCCTCACGGCTGTCATAACCATATGCCTGTGCAAAACGATCGTTGCATTCAAGCACCTTCCCATCGGAAATACGGGTTCGAAATATGGCGGCCTGGGCGTTGTCAAAGATGTTGCGATATTTGGCTTCACTATTTTTAAGGGCAGTCTCCGCCTCCTTGCGGGAGGTTATGTCCTCGCAGGCCATCAGGTTCTCACCTGTCTCGAGTTCGACCGATATGAAGTTGAAGATCTTTTTAGATCCATCCTTGCATTCAACTTCAAATTCTCTGGGCCTCTTTTGTCCAACCTGGGAATAGGCTAAATCCTCCAGCCAGGCAGCGATGGCTTGGTGTCTATAATCTGGATCGGGATATGCCTTGTTAAACCAGGTTCTTCCATTGGGAATGTCACTCAAATCATATCCAAAAATCTCCTTAAATTTTATGTTAATATATTTAAACGTTCCGTCTCTATCGATCATTGCCATACCAAAAGGAGCGTTTTCAGACAAAACCCGGAGCCTCTCCCTCTCAGCCCGCAGTTCCTCCTCAGCCTGCATTTTTGCCGTTATATCCTTTACGTGTTCAATTACATTAACCACCTCGCCATTTTCATTCCTAAGTGGAAAAGAAGAAAGCTCGATCCATCCGCTTGGCTTCTCAGCAGAGGGATAGGGAACGATCTCGGAATGAACGTCACCCGTCTTCATGGCTCGAATGGATGGACACCATGGACAAGGGGAATCTAATCCCTGATAAACCCTATAGCATTTCTTCCCAACCAGTGGCATGTGTTCAGCGTACCAATCTTCGATCCGAAAGTTACAGCGAATAATGGTCAGATCTTGATCTAAGACACTGATTCCGTCCTGGATACCGTCGAATATGTTTTGGAGAAACCGTCCACTCGCCTTGATCGCTTCCAACGTTTTCTTGCGCTCGGTGATGTCGGTATCCGAACCACGGTAACCACGAAGCGTGCCATCAGGGTTCAACAGGGGAATACCGTTAGTGGACATCCAAACACAGGTGCCGGTTTTGGTCTGGACAACATTGACCAGATTGACGAAGGATTCTTTCCGGGCGAACACCTCAAAGGCCGCGGCCTTGAACGCCTCACGCCCCTCTTCGGGATGCAGGTCGTAGAAGTGGATCTTGCCAATGATTTCTTCCGGGTGATAGCCAAGAATCTGGCCGGACAGATGGCTGATGTAGGTGTAAAGGCCGTCCGAATTAACTTCCCACGCGATGGTACGGCTCTGCTCGGCAAGCTGTTTGAAACGTTCCTCGCTTTCGCGAAGCGCCTTTTCGGCCTGCTTCCGGGCAAAGACTTCGCTCGCCAATTCGTTAACCCTGTTTTCCAATTCTTCGTACGTAGGTTTTGGAACCATCGGAGAAGCCTCCAGACCATTATTCCGGAAAGAGTTAATCTTATCGTCAAAAAAGGGCGCATCCATTGGCAAATGAACTGGTCTCACAAAGGGCATCTGATCGGAGTAAAAATTTGAGACCAGGGCTACGATTACTCGGTAGCAAATCACTCACCAATCATAAAACGCCTACACCTGATAAAGATGCGCGCTAATCATAGGTGGCATTGTGATGAATTTACCAAAGATTGGCTATGATTTCAACTTGCGAGGGCTCCATTATCAAATAGGTCGATTCTTCAAGAAGAAACTGTTTGAGCGAAATAGGAAATAGGGGACGTTCTTCACATTTACACTTTTATGGAAAATGATAAGACTTTTCTTCTATTAACCGCTCTCCCCTCTCTACCGACTGCCCAATAGCCACAACGGAAACGCCTTCTTCTATGTAATCATGATATACAGATCGAGCCTGTTTAATTCCCTTTCCAAACCATCGCAATACATATCCCGTTAACAGACGCCGCATAATGGTAGCGATAGGAAAGGTCCCTGTCCGAAGAAAGAGATGAAAATGGTTCGGAATAATCGCCCATGCGTAGCAAATGGTTCCAGTGCCGGAAAGAATATCTCCGAGGCGGCTTAAAAACTCCTTACGATCCTTTTTGTCCTCAAAGATTCTTCGTCTTTCGTTCCCCCGAGCAATAATATAATGCAGCGCTCCTGGCGTATCTAATCGTGATTGTCTTGGCATACAACACAACCATCATAGTCAAACCAACTCCGAAAGCAAAATGTTAAAATGTGAAGAACGTCCCGGATTACCCGATTAAGTTTAAAAGGCAGCGAAAATTCTGAACGATATTTCTATTGAAAAAGATAGATCCGTGATTCTACTTGACACCTGACTCTGTCCAGTCTCTAATAATATTGAGATTCATGAATTAAGGCTAAGGCTAAATTAAGGTGACCCAAATTGGTAAAACCCGAACCTTCGGGTATGAAAGCATGATTTCATGTCCCCATAGAAGACCCGTTAAAGCCCCCAGTGGCGATCTATATCCATTTGGGGGCTTTTTTGTTTCACAGGGGAAATGATTAAATGATTTCATGGGTTAGGAAGAAAAATTTTTAATTTGCCGGACAGGGTGACGGCAGCAACAAAAAGGAGGAGGACATGAAAAAAATAATTTTCGGCAAGGGAGTTAGAATCGGGATAATGATTACATTATTTGGGTTTGGATGGTTCTGTGGCGCTGTAAACCAGCATAGAGCCGAGGCGCAACTAAAAGACATTGGGAAAGCAGTTATGGAGCAGGCCGGCGAACAAGAAGGCGCGCTCGGAGCAGTAGCAAAGCTTGGAACATCTATAGCCGACATTCAAGAGCACTTGGATGCACTACAAAAAAATGTCGATACACTGAAATCAGTCAAATCGATGCTCGGTGGCTAAGAAGGAAGCGTACATTGCCAGACCCACTAATGAAACAGAAGAAGGGCGCGCCCTGAACCGAAGGGTCCAGTTGACACTCATAAAGTAAGGCTTCATTACAAATTACAATCTACTCTCGCAGGAGTCGGATCATCGATGATCCGACTCCTTTTTGTATTAAACGAACAATGGAGGAGAAGACATGGAAAATGTGAGTACTCAATTGGCCTATTATTTCTTTACGTATGGGTTGCAGGTCCTTGGTGCCATCATCATTTTAATTTTAGGCCGGATCGCCGGAACGATCGGTCACCGGATGGTACGGAAGCTTCTGGAAAAATCCAAAGTGGATGTGGCAGTTGTCAACTTTGTGGGGGCTTTGACCTATTTTCTGATTTTGACCTTTGCCGTACTCGCGGCCCTGGCCAAATTCGGCATCCAGACCGCCTCTTTTGTGGCCATTCTCGCGGCTGCCGGCTTTGCCATCGGTTTTGCGCTTCAAGGCTCACTGGCCAATTTCGCAGCCGGGGTACTGATTTTGGTTCTGCGGCCCTTCAAGGTGGGAGATTACATTATGGGGGCCGGTGAAGCAGGGACCGTAAAGGAGATTCAACTGTTCACGACGGTTTTGGATACGCCCGATAACATAAAGACCATGATACCCAACGGAAAACTTTTTTCAGATACCATCAAGAATGTTTCTGCCTACGATACCCGCAGACTGGACGTTGGGGTTGGCATTGGATATGGCTCGGATATCCAGCAAGCGCACGATGTGATCATGGAATTGATCCAAGTTGATGAACGAATTTTTTCTGATCCGGCTCCGCAGATCATGGTCTCGGAACTGGCCGATTCCAGTGTAAATTTAACCGTCCGATTCTGGCTGAAAAGTGGAGATTATTGGGGGGTAAAATTCGACTTGACCCGTGCGATTAAGGAGGCGCTTGATGCCAACGGAATCGAGATTCCCTTCCCTCAACGGATGGTCCATATGGTGTCGGAAGCGGGTTCTGCTTAATCAAAAGCCCTAAAGAAATGCTTTTCAACTCCGCATCTAAACCCTAACATTGCATAAAGCTTTGGCCCAAAACCGCTTCGCTCGCTCTATATCAGGCCATCAAGGCACCAAAGGCATATTCATCAAACATTGTGATACTCATCCGTTTACAACCGATCACACCGCATGGTGGCCAGGAGTTCTTCTATCTCTTCGGTGATATCTTCCACTCTGAGACGTCTTTGGGATCCGCAGGACCTGCAGACAAAATAGACGCCGCTTCACCGCTTCACCAGGCGGGGTTCGGCGGTGCAGCGGCACATCCTTTCTCTATGATCCTGGTTATCTGGGTTGATCATGGTTATGAAGACGATCTTCTAAAAGGCTTCCATGGCTGAATGCGTTCAGGCTGCGGCATCGTCGTCCGTGTACACATTGGCGATGCAGCAGAGAAAGGCCGCTGGTTCCGTTTCGCTGAAATTCTTCATGCTGTGGGGTTCCATGCTGGGAATAAAGACCGCATCATCAGGCCCAACCTGTTGTTCACGGGTTTTTTCGTCCGTCTCCGAATGGTGGGCCCAGCACGTCATGTGACCGCTGAGGATGTACATGGTCTGCATATAGAAATGTTTGTGAATGGGGATCTCCCCGCCCGGTCCGACCGTAAAGTACCTGAGGCCATAATCCGGTGAATCCTCGGGGCCGGCCTGGCTCAGCCACCGGATGCCCACCTTGTTTACTTTCAGCGGCTTCCCTCGATAGGGAAAGGTTTCCACCTTCTTTTCCTCGATGTCCTTCATGTTCATGATGTCCATCATATCCTCCCTGGTTATTGAGGGTCTGATAAATCCCTTTGATCTCCGTATCGCTTTCCTTATAATGGGACACCTGCGTCAAGTCAAGGGCGGGTGAAATGGAGGATGTCATGGCGGAGAAAAGCGAAAGATCCCATGAGGAATTGTTGCAGGCGCTCGAACGGGAACGGAACTGGTCCCAGCGGTTCATCGATTCGCTGAGCGATAAGGTACTCGTTCTGAGCAAAGATCGGACCATACGGCGGGTGAACCGGACCTTCCTGGAAGAAAGCGGGTTAAGCGAGGCGGAGGTCCTGGGCCGGTCCTGCTATGAGGTCACCCACCATACGTCTGAGCCGTGTCGGGGAGACGCCCACATCTGCCCCTTTGAGACGGTTTTGACCACGGGAGAAAACTGTTCCGTGGTGCATGACCATAAGGGGAAGGAGGGAAAGGACCTCTTTGAAGAGATCATGGCGACGCCCCTTCTCGATAATAAAGGAGAAATTGTCGAGGTGATCGAGGGGATCCGGGATGTGACCGTCCGGGTGGGGCTCCAGGAGGAGGTACGTCGGAAGAATGAGTATCTGGAAAACATCCTTGTCAACTCCTCGGACATGATTATCACCACGGATCTGGATGGAAAAATTGTGACCTTCAATCCCGGGGCCGAGAATATGCTCAAGTTTCAAAAAGAGGAGGTGCTGGGACGGGATATCGAGTCGCTTTGGAAGGTCCCTGAGGAGCGGCGGGAGCTTATGGCGGATGTAAAGGCCAGGGGGTTTGTGAACAATTACCCGGCCACACTCATTGACAAGGATGGCGGTGAGGTGGAGATCAGCCTCTCTCTGTCCCAATTGAAGGACAGTGAAGGGCATGTGCTGGGAACCGTAGGGGTGAGCAAAGACGTGACCGAAGAGAATCGTCTGAGGCGCAGACTCGAACAACAGGAGGAGGAACTCCGGGAGGCCCATGATTTCTTGAACAAGTCCATTCAGAGTTCACCCAATACCTTCATGGCCACGGATATCAAGGGGAACATTCTCCTCTGGAACCGGGCTGCAGAAGAAATCCTGGGATACCGGGCGAAAGATGTGGTCGGCAAGATGAAAATCGACCGGATTTACCCGGAGGGAATGGCCAAAAAAGTGATGCAGATGATCCGGAGTCCCAAGCACGGACCGGTGGGAAAACTGAGATCTTACCCCATGGTCTATGTGAGGCAGGACGGTGAAGTGGTGGAAGGAAATTTGTCTGCCGCCATCCTCTACGATGCCAAGGGGAGAGAGGTGGCCTCGGTAGGCAGTTTTGTAGACCTGAAGGAGCGCCTGAACATGGAAAGGGAATTGCGGCAGACCCAGGAGCAGCTGCTCAACTCCGAACGGCTGGCCGCCATGGGCCGTCTGACGTCCCAGATCGCCCATGAATTGAACAACCCCCTTTACGGGATTATGAACACCCTGGAACTGTTGAAGACGGAAATTCCTCCGGAAAACAAACGGCGCAAGATACTGGAGATGGCCCTGTCAGAGACGGTCCGGCTTGCGGAGATGTTGCGGAAGATGCTTTCTTTTTCCAAACCTGAAGAGGAGAAACGCGTCCCGTCCGATATCAATACGATCCTCGATGAAATCCTTCTCCTCCAGGAAAAGCAGCTTCAGGAATACAGTATTGCCGTATCGCAGCATCTCGCAGAAGATCTTCCGGAGGTGAATGTTTCCAAGAATCAACTGAGACAGGTCTTCTTGAATATGATCTCCAATGCCAGGGATGCCATGCCGGATGGCGGAACCTTGAGTGTCACCACCCGTCAGGTGAACGGCACGCTTTTCATTGAGATTACCGATACAGGCACCGGTATCCGTGAGGAAAACTTTCACAAAATCTTTGACGCCTTTTTTACCACCAAGGGAAGCGTAAAGGATGTGGGGCTGGGACTGAGTGTGTGTTACGGGTTTATCAGGGATCACGGCGGGGATATCAAGGTCAGAAGCCGGGTGGCTGCCGGCACCACCTTTTCCATCACCCTGCCCGTCCACGAGGAAACGGATGCGGAAGTGGACGTTTGATCGTCGTCTCTGTTCCTTCCCAATCAACAATCGTCAATCAACAATCACCAATCTAATGTCCTAACGTCTTCTCAGTCGGTTCAACAACCGGTTCATCCGCATCTGCCAGTAGGCAATGTTGAGGGGGACGATGATTTTGCCTACAAAATTGACGTTGGGGACCTTGCCAATGGCGGAGAGATAGTGGACATGGGCGCTCACCGAGACCGGGCAGCCCCTGGCGTGAATATATCGTTTCTTCCGCTGTCTGAAGCAGGCCCACAGGGTCTGAAAGGTTTTGAGCAAGAGATCATTGGATTGGGTTTTCTGCTCATCCACCGCTCCAGGGGGGCGGTAAGCGCTCTCAATGCGGACATCTTCCCCATCGATTTTTCCCTGCCATGTCGTGCAGTCGCCCGCAAAGATAACCCGCTCGTCCGGATCGAGGTCAAGGGGTTCATTCACCTGGCCTACCACGTACCTCACCTTTTTGAGATCCCGGGTGATATCCGGAAAATAGCTTTTATAGATGTGGATGGCCTCCTGGAGGGCGCCCGGGCACCCGCCCCAGCAGTAGTCCGGGGAATGCTTCGCGGGGAATGTTCCCACAGTACAGGACAAATTTCCCCGCTCCCTGAAATAGCTGTCCACGTGCTCGAGACAGAATTCAAAGTCGCGGGTCTTTTCCCGGACCGATTCCAGAGGAAAGTCGCCCCCAACATCGATGGATTCAAGATCCATGGGACCAAAACCCCTTTCGGCCGTGAGTCGAAGGTGGATGAGGTCTTTGGGGTCTACATGAACCATATGGCACCCCACCGTGTCCACGGCGCATGAATTGGTCCCCATGACAATGGCCCCCATGGCGAAGGGGGTGGGGGTCAGCATCATCTTCTGGCCTGCCTCTATGGCGTCGATGGCGATGAATTTGGGCTGAATGACCTCCTGCAAATCGGCGATTTTCCGCTCAAGAAAGATGTTGTGATCCACCAGGCGGTGCCGGTCGTCCTGGATGCCGATATAATTCTTGAGACTCAGGGTCAGCCGGCACCAGGGATGGGCCTTGAATTTGGGTAAATTGATGAAAAAATCGGTCCGGGCAATGGACTCCGGCACAAAGACGGTGTCCCTGAGCCTCCCTCCCTTTTTGAGTGCTACCGATGTCTGGCGTTCCTCATCAAAATAATGCGCCTTGATCTGGTGTTTTCTGATGATCTTGGGATAGCCCGCGTTCTTGAATGTCCACCGGGTGGGGAGGGTGATGCCGGACCGTTCGCCTACCGCAATCTCCCGGGGGCTCTCTGCGCGAGCCTTTACGGCGGATATGACACCGTCTAAGAATTCTTTTCGAGTAAACGCATGGGGAAACAACTCAGGGTGCGCAATGACGACGTTGGGTTTCAAGAGGATACGGCCTTTAGGCCGGACATTCAGCTCGGCCATCCCTTCCCGGACAATGCCGGCAATACGGTCCGCATCATACGTATCACACCGCATGATCAGCACTCTATGCATTTTTTCCATGCTCCCCTCCCTTTTCCATCTCCTGGGCCTGGGCCACGGTGATGGCGATGACGTTGATGACGTTTTCCATGTCCGCACCTCGTTGAAGCACATTAAACGGCCTGCTGAGCCCCATGAGCAGCGGTCCCACCGCCTTGGCGCCTCCCAGCCGGTCCAGTAGTTTATAGGCGGCATTGGCGGACGCCAATCCAGGGAAGACCAGAACGTTGGCCGGCCCGCTTAGGCGGTTGAAGGGGTATTCCTTCTCGAGAATCTCCTCCTCCACGGCAGTGTCCGCCTGCATCTCCCCGTCGATGAGAAGCTCTGGGTCTGTTTCGTGGGCCATCTGGGCCGCCGCTTTCATTCGCAAGGCATCCGGATGGACGGTGTCGCCGAAGTCGGAAAATGAAATCATGGCCACCCGTGGCTCCACATCAAAAAAGCGGGCCTTTTCCGCCGCCAGCCGGGCAATCTCTGCAAGATCCTGAGCACTCGGGGTGATATTGACCGTGGGATCGGCGAAAAAGAGCGTGCGGCTCTTAAAGATCATCATATAAACGCCCGAGACCTTGTGGACATCCTCCCGGCGGGGGATGACCTGAAGCACGGGGCGAATGGCGTCTGCGTAGGGCCGGTCGATGCCGTGGACCTGGCCGTCCACCGCGCCATCGTGAACCATCATGGCCGCAAACACGTACCGTCTGCGCAACTGGCGCCGGGTTTCGGCCTGGGTCCAGCCCTTCCGGCCACGAATCTGAAACAGGCGCTGGACAAACCGTTCAATACGGGGGCTTTGGAGATGGTCCTCGATCTCGATGCCATCAAGGGATACGCGGTGGGAGGCTGCCAGGCGGCGGATTTCGTCTTCATTGCCGAGCAGGACGGGCCGGCAGATGCCCTGGCGAACCATTTGATGGGCAGCGCGGAGGATCACCGGATTGTCTCCCTCCGGCAGGACAATCCGTTTGGGATCGAGCTGAGCACGGGTGATGATCTTGCGCATGATCTCGCGCTCCGGACCGAGCCGGGCCTCGAGTTGCTGGATGTATTGGGTCTCTCCCTGCAAACGGGTTCTCGCAACCCCGCTTTGAACGGCGGCGTTCGCCACGGCCGGGGCAACGGTCAGAAGCACCCGGCTATCCAACGGTTTGGGAATGATGTACTCGGGTCCGAACTCGATGGGTTTTCCACCGTAGGCCCGAATGACGGAATCCGGAACATCGTCCCGGGCCAGTTGGGCCAGGGCATGGACGGCCGCAATTTTCATCTCCTGGTTGATGGCCGTGGCCCGCACATCCAGGGCTCCCCGGAAGATGAATGGAAATCCCAGGACGTTGTTGACCTGGTTCGGGTAATCAGACCGGCCGGTGGCCACGATGGCATCCGGCCGGGCAGTCTTGGCCGCTTCGTACCCGATCTCCGGGATCCGGGTTGGCCAGGGGAAAGATGATCGGTTTGTCCGCCATATGAGAGAGAAGGTCGGGCGTGAATGCCCCCTTTACCGAAAGCCCGACCAGGACATCGGCCCCTTTGACCGCATCGGTCAACGTGCGGCGTTTCGTATCAACGGCGAAGTCGGCCTTGTAGGGGTTCATTCCTTCGGCTCGACCCTTGTAGATCACCCCCTTCGAATCGAGAAGGATGAGGTTTTCCTTTTTAACCCCGAGATTGACATACATTCGGGCGGAAGCGGTGGCCGCGGCCCCGGCACCATTGACCACTACATACAGATCCACCATTCGTCGTCCGGTAAGTTCACAGGCATTGAGGAGGGCGGCCGCCGAGATGATGGCGGTTCCGTGCTGGTCATCGTGAAACACTGGGATGGACATTCGTGCTTTAAGCGCTTCCTCAATGTAGAAGCAGTCCGGGGCCTTGATGTCCTCCAGATTGATCCCGCCGAAGGTGGGTTCCAGCAGGGCCACCGTTTGGATGAAGGCTTCCGGATCCTCGGTGTTGATTTCAATGTCAAAGACATCCAGATCCGCAAACCGTTTGAAGAGGACGGCCTTTCCCTCCATGACCGGTTTCCCGGCCAGGGCCCCGATATTCCCCAGGCCGAGGACGGCGCTGCCGTTTGAGATGACCCCGACCAGATTGCCCCTTGAGGTGTAATCAAAAGAGCGTTCCGGATTCTTCTGAATCTCAAGACAGGGTTCGGCCACGCCGGGGGTATATGCGAGGCTCAAATCGGATTGGGAAATGCAGGGCTTGGTGGGGGTAATCTCGATTTTGCCCGGCCGGGGTTCCTTGTGATATCGAAGGGCTTCTTCGCGAAGGATCATTTAATGGTCTCCGTTTCGTTTTTATAAATCTGATATTCCGGATAGAGCCGTTTCGCGCATTCCGGGCAGATGCTGTGACTGAACTGGGCATCGGAGCGGTCACTCACATACTTCTCGATCTGGCTCCAGTAGCCTTTATCGTCACGAATCTTCTTGCAGCTGGAACAGATGGGGAGAAGGCCGCTCAGCGTTTTGACTTCAGCCAGGGCCATTTTCAGTTCATCGATGGTCTTTTCCCGCTCCTTTTCAGCTTGTATCCGCTTATCGAGATGGTTGCTGTTCTCAAGGGCAATGGCCGCCAGTTCTCCGAAAGCCGTCGCCATTTTCGCGTCATTTTCATTAAAGTCTTCTGATTTGTTGGCCAGTCCCATGATCCCCACGGTTGTCTCGTTCAGGACCAGTGGCGCAAACATGACATTATTCAAGATGACATGGCCTCAATCGGCCTTCCAACTTCTCGATTTCTTTTATCAATTCAGCTTTGCTCAGATTTTCGTACATGTTGTCCTCCATAATCCATATGACCCGAGACCATTATGCCAATTTTGCAAGCATAAGGGTAGCAAAACTTAAGACCAAAAAGAACCCGAACATGTCCGTGATGGTGGTCAGAATCGGTCCACTGGCCAGTGCCGGGTCCACCTTGAACCGCTTCAGAATCAAGGGCACCGTTCCGCCAATGGATACGGAGACCACTGTGTTGAGGGCCATGGCGACGCCCACCACGAGGCCCAGATAGAGGTTCCCTTTCCAGAGCCATCCCACACCGCCCAGGAGTAGACCCAGGGCAACCCCGTTGATGGACCCCACCGTCAACTCCTTGCCCCATACCCGCAGTGCTTCAAAGGGCCGTACCAGACCCAGGCTCAGTTCACGCATGCTGACCGCCACGGCCTGGGTTCCCGAGCACCCGCTCATGTCTGATATGATGGGCAGAAAGACCGCCAGCGCAATGACAGCCGAGAGGGTATCCTGGTATGCGGCAATCACACTTGCCGCTACGATGTTCAACAAAATGTTTATGCTAAGCCACGAAAGTCGCCGCGAGGCGCGTCGCCAGACCGGCATGGTTCGGAATTCCTCGCCACCCACAATTCCCTGCGATTTGAGATAATCATTTCCTGAACGATCTGCCAGGGCCTCTTCCACGTCATATCTTCTCACCACCCCGAGAAGGGTTCTGGTTTTGTCAACCACGGGGACCCCGATAAACTGGTGCCGGTCGAAGAATTCAGCCAACTCGTCCAACGGGGCCGTATCCTGAACGTGAATGGGGTCCAGTATCATCATATTGGAAAGTGTCGTGCCGCCTGGTGCCAGGATGAGGTCCCGAAGACGCAGGACACCCTTGAGGGCTCCTTTTTCAGATACGACATACGTATACTGAACGTCATAATCAGAATAGGCTTCTGCATGCGCTCTCATGTCATTCACAACATCCTGAACGCGCGTGGTTTCATTGTAGGAGAGATACTCCGTAATCATGAGTCCCCCTGCCACATCGGGGGGATAATGCGCGAGTCTTTGAAATTTTGATGCGGTCTCGGGGTTCAGTTCAGTCAGAATTTGCTCGGCCCTATCCGCGTCAAGCAGGCCGATCAAATCGGCCAGTTGATTGCTCGGCAACTCCTCAAGGATGGAGGCCGCATCATGGGGGGGTATTTTCGTCAAGAGGTCTGCGGCCTGCCGATCAGGGAGTTCTTCAATAAGATCCGCGGCATCTTGGGGAGGAAGAGTGGTAATGACTTTTTCCTGGCCTTCCGGTTCCAGCCGGGAGATGGCGCGTGCCGTATCTCCCACAGACATTTCGTCCAAAAAGGCGTCCAACGCCTCGCCGTCATCTTGTTCAGCCATTTCAGCGAGTTTGACCCAGGGACGAAGTTCAGTTTGCTCTTCCGTCATCTCTCACTCCTCAACGCATGTAAATTCGGTTTAAACTGTTTTGCATTCAATCTCGCGGGATTATCCGGCGGCCCCCGGCGGGTCAAAGACCCAAAAAGCCGGACGTGTCATATGTCCCAGATATTTTGCTTTCGACTGCCAAAACGGCATGTGCGGAATGCACAGAGTCTCCATATGTAAATCCCATCCTTTTCAGCATATGCAGAGTATCTGCCGCTGGGGTCCTCATCGGCCCGCCCGATGATGTCGTACCCATCCTCACCTTCCCCATGCCCCCGGTATCTCACAGGAACTTCTTCAGATCGTATTTCCGGGCCAGTTGGATTCGTTCGTCGTCCGGAAGCGATTTCATGTATCCCTTCCATCCGGGACACCATGTGGCGTGCCATCGCCACAAGCGGCCCAGAATGGATTGGGGATTTTTGTCGTATTTTGCCCGAAAACCACAACTTGCACAACTCGATTCGGCCATCTGTCACACCCTCCCTGGTTACTTTTGCTCATGAAATAGCTGCAAAACCCTTTAGATTATCCGCCTATCTCCTTACCGATGCATGTTATCCCGTCAGGTCCACCTTCTTGAGAAGCGGATTCCGACTCTGAAGGGATCAATCCCATGGACCTTGCGCGCTGGGACCATTGTTGCCGCGCCATGGCCTGCATGTCGATGGTGACGTCTGTTTCGTCAACGATTTCGATGCCCAACAGGGTTTCCATCACATCTTCCAGGGTCACGACCCCTTCGACCCCGCCATATTCATTGACCACCATGGCAATGTGTTCATGCTCACTCAGAAACTGCTCAAACGCCAGAATGAGGGTGGCCACCTCGGGCAGGACCATCAGATTCCGTTCAAGGGATTCAAGCCGCGTACTGAGGTGTTTTCTGGACGCTTCCAGCATAATATCATTTTTCAGCACAAAGCTATCAATGTGTTCGGGGGCGTCCTTATAGAGGGGAATACGCGAAAACCGGATCTCCGGATGGCACTTAATGACTGTTTCTACCGTCATTTCCGCCGGTAATTTGAACACCACCGGCCGAGGCGTCATGACATCTTTGACCTTCAGTTTTCCCACCCGGATGAGGTTTTTCAAGATCCGGGATTCGTGTTCACTGAATGCCCCGCTTCTCCTGGCGAGATCGGTCAGGGCCTGAACTTCTTCTCTGCTGACCACCGTCCCCTTCCTTCCGGGGGACATCCAGTCGGCAATTTTCTTAGACAAAAAAACAAGCGGGTAGAGCGACCCCATCAACACGGGCAGAATTCTCGCAGTGAGCGGCGCCAGTCGGTGCCAGTGTGATGCCCCCAGGGTTTTGGGAATAATCTCCGAAAAAATCAAAATGAGAAAGGTTAATACGGCCGATGTCAGTGCGACGTATGCATTTCCAAAGACCACCAGAGCCTGTGCCCCGACGCCCGCAGCCCCCACGGTATGGGCAATGGTGTTCAGTGTCAGGATGGCCGCAAGCGGCAGATCGATATTTGCCTTGAGATGCATCAGCCGATTTCCGATCTTGGGTGATTTCTGCCTCAGCGCTTCCACAAAGCTCGGTGTCACGGAGAGGATCACCGCTTCCAAGATGGAGCAAAAAAACGAGACTCCGATGGCCAGGGATAAGTAGGCAATCAATAAGAGCATAAAAACCTGTGGGTGCACGGTCTAAGGGGATGCCTTTTCAGGGGAATTCAAAAGACGCCTCCATTTTACGATCCGAGCCATTTGCAGGCCCAGGGACTTTTTGGCGTATCTTCCGCTCAGTATTTTTGAAGAATGGCATCATATGTGCCATCGGCCTTGATCCTGGCCAACCCTTCATCCAGTTTGTCTGCATAATCTTGTGCATTTGGGAAGGTTTTGGAAAAGGCGACAAAGATATCAGCGGTTTCGCTTTCAAAGGCCTTTTGGATCTTGTCGCTGAGGTTGTTCTCCTTGATCAGCTTTCGTGCGGTTTTCTCGTACAATATGGTGGCGTCGATCCTTCCCCGGGCCAGTTTTCGCAAATTCAACAGGTCTGATTTAACGGCTACTTTCTCAACGGCATCGTTGCCCGTAAAGAATTCACCGTAGCCGTATTCGAAGACGACCCCCACCTTTTCGCCGTTCTTGAGATCTTCCTTTCGGGTAGCTGACAGGGGGCGCTCGCGGTTTTCATAATAGGCGGAGCGGGCAATGAAAAGCGGCGTCTTCCCAAAGATAAATTCATCTTCATTTGACGGCTCCCTGGGCACATTGAATGCGCCCAGCAGGGTGCCCTCTCTGACATCCTTCAAGAGGCGGTTGTAAGGGGCTACACGAAACTTGACATCAATACCCACTGCCTTGAATGCAGACCGGACGATGTCATTGGACATGCCGGTCCCGTCCTGATTGGCATAGGGAACCCAGTCGTTTTCAGCACCGAGAAGGATGGTCTCAGAAAAACATATGGAAGGCGTTAAGAGTGTGAAAAGTATGATGAACAGCCATCTTGCCATGTGCGCTCCTTGGAGAATTGAGGTTGGGACAGGTGGTAGCATCGTCTCGACAGCAGTGAAGAATTATAGGCGAATTCCACCCCGTGTGTCAATCCGCAATCACCCTTGGAAAATCGGAAATGGGGCACCCATTGGCAGATATTAGTTGACAAAACGCGACCTTGCCTGAACAAAGACGCCCGCTCATTGATCTCAGATAATTACCTGGAACCTATTGACATTTTAGGCGGCATTTGATAATCAATACATTTTTGAACTTGGGAACTTAGGATCCAGTGGGATTTCCCATAGGGGTTCAACTCCCCTCTCTCGCACCAGGTTAAACAGGGCGCCAGAGTAAACTTGGGACCGGCGGAAAACGCCTTTGTTCTTGAAAACGGCGAATTCACTCTTAATTTAAACCACGACGTTCGGAAATGAATCCATCTGCTTGATCATAAATGGCGTAAAGTAAGGACAAATAGAAGTGGGTTTTTCCGAGCATTCATACGAGGCATAACAAAAGAAGATGAAAACCAGCGTAGAAGACATATCCCCCGTCAAGAAACGGCTCCTTGTTGAAATAGGCGCGGACGAAGTGAACAAAAGCATGAACCGGGCCTACGGTGAAATTCGTAAACGGGCCAAAATTCCCGGTTTCAGACCAGGGAAGGTGCCGAGAAAGATCCTTGAATCTTATTTCGGCGGTCAGGTCGCCGATGACGTGACAAGGGAATTGATCGGTGACTCCTTTCCCAAGGCCGTTGATGAGGTCAAGGCGTTCCCCCTGGGACAGCCCATGCTGGAAAAAGAACCCTTGAAACAGGGAGAGAGTTTCAAATATTCCGCAATCATGGAAGTCCGACCGGAATTTGAGGTCAACGATTACACCGGTGTGCCCGTTGAAAAGGAAAAGCTGAGCGTTACCGAAAAAGATGTGGATGATCGGCTTCAGGAAATCCGGGAGTCCAGCGGAAAACTCGAATCCATCGAGGAAGATCGGCCGATCCAGGATGATGATTTCGCGGTGATCGAATATGAGGGGTTTGAAAACGGAGAGCCCATAGAGGGGGTAAAATCATCCAATCAACTCATACGGGTGGGGAAAAACGACTTTCACCCCACATTCGATGAGGCATTGATCGGTGCCAAAAAGGGTGACAACCCGGAAATTCATGTGGATTTTGAAGCGGACCACTACCATGCGAAGCTGGCCGGGAAGAGCGTCACCTTCAAAACCCACATCGTGGACATCAAAGAGCTGAAACTCCCCGATTTAACGGACGAATTTGCCAAAGGCCTGGGAGCGGATTTTGAGGACCTGGAGGGGCTTAAGGCGGAAATCCGGAAGAACCTGACCACCCAGGAAGAAGAGCGGGTGGATCGGGAGTTGAAAGGACGTCTCCTTGAAAAGATTAGTGAGGGCGTGAAGATCGAACTCCCGCAGGTCCTTGTGGACGCAGAACTGCAGTCATCCCTTGAACGATTTAAAAACAGTCTTAAGATGAGGGGATCCAGCCTGGAAGCCACCGGCATTTCGGAGGATAATCTGGCCGAAGAGATACGGCCGGCTTCGGAAAAGCGGGTCAAGGAAATGCTCATTCTGGGGCAGATTGCCAGACAGGTGGAGATCGCGTTGACCGACGAGGACCTTGAAGACGGCTATCGGAAACTGGCCGAGCGTACGGGTCAGGATATTGACACCCTCAAGAAAGTGTATGAGGCAAGAAGCCAGGTGGACTCCTTAAAAGATCACCTGCTGGAAGAAAAAACATTGAACTATCTGGTTGAGCATGCCAAGATTTCCGAAAAAGAAAAGGGTGAACTCAGTCAGGAGAAACCCACCGAGGAGGTTGAAAATCGTTAGATGTTAATACCTGTTGTCATTGAACAATCAAGTCGTGGCGAGCGGGCCTACGATATCTATTCCAGGCTCTTGAAGGATCGGATCATTTTCATCGGAACCCAGGTGGTGGATGAAATGGCCAACACCATCATTGCCCAGATGCTTTTTCTGGAATCCGAAGATCCGGACAAGGAGATCAATGTGTATATCAACTCTCCGGGCGGATCGGTCACGGCCGGGCTGGCCATATATGATACCATGCAGTACATCAAGCCCGATGTGGCCACCATCTGCATGGGTCAGACCACGAGCATGGCGGCATTGCTCCTGGCATCCGGGGCAAAAGGAAAACGCTATGCCCTGCCGCATTCAAGAATCATGATCCATCAACCCATGGGCGGTGCTCAGGGACAGGCCACGGATATTGATATCCATGCGAGGGAAATCCTGAAAATAAGGGAAAATCTCAACCAGATCCTCGCGAATCACACCGGACAGGATATCGAACGAATCCGTCAGGATACGGAGCGGGATTTTTTCATGAGCTGCGAGGATGCCAAAGCCTATGGTATCATCGATAAAATCATTACCAAGAGAGAAATCCAGGAGAATTCAAAACCCAAAACATAGGATGCTAAGGTTATGAGCAAGAATGACAGTACCAATGATGACTTACTCTGCTCTTTTTGCGGGAAAAGTCAGGAAGAGGTCAAGAAACTGATCGCCGGACCCTCGGTGTATATCTGTGATGAGTGTATTCAGCTCTGCAATGAGATTATTGCTGAAGAATACAGCCAGGAAGACGAGGAGACCACGGGTCAGCTTCTTAAGCCCGCCGAGATAAAGGAGATTCTGGATCAGTACGTGATCGAACAGGAGCGTGCCAAAAAGGTGCTCTCCGTGGCTGTTCATAACCATTACAAACGAATCGGCACCAAAATGGATATGGAAGGCGTGGAGATCGAGAAGAGCAATATCCTCCTCATCGGTCCTACCGGTTGTGGAAAGACACTCCTTGCCCAGACACTGGCGAGAATACTGAACGTTCCCTTCACCATTGCGGATGCCACCACCCTGACGGAGGCCGGCTACGTCGGGGAGGATGTAGAAAATATCATCCTGAATCTTGTCCAGATGGCGGATTATGATATCGAAGCCGCCGCCAGGGGAATCGTATACATCGATGAAATCGACAAGATCGCCCGTAAGTCGGACAGCCCGTCCATCACCCGAGATGTATCCGGGGAAGGGGTCCAGCAGGCCCTTTTGAAGATCATTGAGGGGACCCAGGCCAGTGTGCCCCCCAAAGGGGGACGGAAACACCCGCAACAGGATTTCGTGAAGGTGGATACCAGCAATATCCTCTTTATCTGCGGAGGCACCTTCAATGGACTGGATAAAATCATTGCCAATCGGATCGGCAGCAAACTGATGGGGTTTGAGGCCAATATCCAAGGCAAAGGCGAAATGAACATCAACGAGCTGGTGACCATGGCCCAACCCGAGGATCTCATCAAGTTCGGATTGATCCCGGAATTCATCGGCAGGATCCCGGTGCTGGCCACTCTCGACGAGTTGAGCCTCGACGCACTGACAAAGATTTTGACGGTTCCCAAGAATGCCCTGGTCAAGCAATACAAAAAGCTTTTTGAACTGGAAAATGTGGAGCTTAAGTTCACCGATGAAGTGCTTCGGGCCATTGCAGAAAAGGCATTGGGACGAAAATCGGGGCGCGCGGGCTGCGCGCCATACTGGAGTCGGTGATGCTGGATATCATGTACGATATCCCTTCCATCCCCGAAATCCGCGAGTGTGTTGTGAGCGAAGAGGTGGTTACGAAGGGGGAGTCCCCCATGCTGCTGTATGAAAACCAAGCTGAATACGGATAAAATATGATGACGATTTCAAGTGAAAAACCGAAGAACGCACACCAGGTGCAGAACCTGGATGAGAAACGCTATTATCCGCTGCTCCCCCTGAGGGATGTGGTGGTCTTCCCCAATGTCGTGGTGCCGCTCTTTGTGGGCCGTGAAAAATCGATCAAGGCCCTCGAATACGCCCTTTCGAACGAGAAGGAGATTTTCCTCTCGGCCCAGAGGGACGCGCAGGTGGATGATCCCGCGCCCAAGGATATCTATGCCTTCGGTACGGTTGGGGCCGTGCTTCAGTTGTTAAAGCTCCCCGATGGAACGGTGAAGGCGCTCATCGAAGGAAAAGACCGAGCGGGGATTGAGCGGTTTATGGACAAGCAGGGGTTTTACATGGTCGAGGTACGGCCGGTTCAGGACCCCACCCAAACGGATACCGAAACCACTGCCCTGATGCGGCGCATCAATGAGAGTTTCAGGGAATACGCTGAACTAAACAACAAGATCGGCAAGGAGGTGGTCTCGGCGGTGGTGTCCATCGAGGCCCCAGGCCGTTTTGCCGATACCATTGCCGGCCATCTCGCCTTGAAGGTGGGGGATAAGCAGGCGATTCTTGAGTCCCTCGACCTGAATGAGCGTTTGAAAACGTTGTATGACAATCTCAGCAATGAGGTGGAGATCCTCCGTCTTGAAAATCGACTCAAATCACGGGTCAAGAAACAGATGGAAAAAACCCAGAAGGATTACTACCTCAATGAGCAGATGCGCGCCATTCAGAAGGAGATGGGCACCCAGGACGATTTCAAGGCCGAGCTGGATGAGCTTGAGAAAAAAATCAAGCGGAAACGGCTCCCCAAGGAAGCCTATCAGCGGGTCAAACAGGAATTCAAAAAGCTCAAGATGATGTCTCCCATGTCGGCGGAAGCCGCCGTGGTCCGCAACTACATCGACTGGATCATTGATCTGCCGTGGTACGTCAAGACCAAGGCCAAGCTGGAAATCGAGGCGGCTCAGAAGGTGCTGGATGAAGACCATTACGGCCTTGAAAAGCCGAAAGAGCGGATTCTGGAGTACCTGGCGGTGCAGCGTCTGACCAAGAAAGTCAAAGGCCCGATCCTTTGTCTCGTGGGGCCGCCGGGGGTCGGCAAGACCTCCATCGCCAGATCCGTGGCCCGGGCCACGGACCGGCATTTTGTCCGGTTATCTCTGGGCGGGGTCAGGGACGAGGCCGAAATACGCGGGCATCGCCGGACCTATATCGGGGCACTGCCCGGCAAGATCATTCAATTTCTGAAAAAGGCCAAGTCCAACAATCCGGTCTTCTGCCTGGATGAAGTGGACAAGATGAGCACGGATTTTCGGGGGGACCCGTCCTCGGCCCTTTTGGAGGTGCTGGATCCGGAACAGAACGTGGCTTTCAATGACCACTACCTGGATCTCGATTATGACTTATCCGACATCTTTTTCATTACCACGGCCAATAATCTTTATAATATCCCGGCCCCCCTTCAGGACCGGATGGAGATCATCCGGCTCCCCGGGTATACCGAGATTGAAAAGCTCAATATCGCCAAACTGTTTCTGGTGAAGAAACAGACGGAATTAAACGGGCTGAAACCGGAAAACGTTTCCTTTACGGACAATGCCATCCTTCAGGTGATTCGGACCTACACCAGCGAAGCCGGGGTCAGGAACCTGGAACGGGAAATCGCATCCATCTGCAGAAAGGTCGCAAAAGAGGTGGTCAAGCAGGGAGAGGGAACCAAGATCTCCGTGACCGCACAATCCATCCAGAAATATCTCGGCGTGCCCAAATACCGATACGGCCGAACCGAAGAAACGGATGCCATTGGTGTGGCCACCGGCCTGGCCTGGACGGATGTGGGAGGGGAACTTCTCCAGACCGAAGCCACCATCATGCCGGGCAAGGGGAACCTGGCCCTGACCGGAAAACTGGGCGATGTGATGCAGGAGTCGGCTCACGCCGCCTTGAGTTATGTCCGATCGCGGGCGAGGCAGTTGCGGTTGCCGGACGATTTTTATGAAAAGGTGGATATTCACGTCCACGTGCCCGAGGGAGCCACGCCAAAAGACGGCCCATCAGCCGGAATCACCCTCGCCACCGCCATGGTGTCCGCACTGACCCGTATTCCCATAAGCCGTCAGGTGGCCATGACGGGTGAAATCACCCTGAGGGGTCGGGTGCTTCCCATTGGGGGTCTCAAAGAAAAGATCCTGGCCGCACACCGGGGCGAGATCTCCAAGGTATTGATCCCCTCGGAAAACAAGAAGGATATAGCGGAGATACCCAAAAAGATTCTCAAGAAGGTGGAATTGACCCTTGTCGAGCACATGGATGATGTCCTGAAGGAAGCCCTGGTTGTGGAAGAGGGCAAGGAACTCTTTGTGCCGGCGGAAAAGTGTGAGCCCTTCTGCTTCACCGAGCCTCCCCCGGAGAAAAAGGCCCCCACGCCAGGGGTGACCGCTCATTGATGGGCGGGTTGAATTTCTCTTGACAAAGCGAATGGGGGTTGGTAAGTAGTTTGCTTTTGTGAATTCATCCAGGCGGGTAGCTCAGTGGGAGAGCATCGGCCTTACAAGCCGGGGGTCACGGGTTCAAATCCCGTTCCGCCTACCAGGTACAGGCGGAGAACGAGTGGGTGGAATGTCTGGTTGAATCCCCTGCACGGTGATGCGTTAAGATCGCGAGTCGAAGCAGTAAGGGTTTTAAGGTTAACCCACACATTGAATACCAAACACCGGGGGCGTAGTTCAGTTCTGGTTAGAACGTCCCGCATATCCATGCGGGAAGGTCGCGAGTTCAGAACCGGGATTCACATAGTAGGAGAAATATCAAAAGGAACCATCGGGGACGTAGTTCAGTTCTGGTTAGAACGCCGGCCTGTCACGCCGGAGGTCGCGAGTTCGAGTCTCGTCGTCCCCGCCATAAAACAAATAATTCCAGCCTGTTAGCAAACCTGGCAAATTCGGGCTTTTGCCCCGGACACCAAATGCTCTTGGAAATCCCTTTCCAAGAGCATTTCTCCAACCATTTCATCTCATTTTAGATTAATTTAAATACATCTACTTACTATTGAATTCAAGGACGCCGGTCACTTGTTCAAAGGTCCGTGCTGCTATTATTCTGTGTGAAAAAGGCGGGCCCGTCCTTTTCTGATTTAACTGATTATGATGACAAAAGAAGGGCCTTGACCGGGGGTGTATTTTTGTTTAGGTTTGAATTTCGGATGGTAGCGACTGTGAGAGGAAATGGTTACGGAAGATGATAAAGTCTCGTTTAGATATTGCCAAGACCTATCTTGATGATGCGATGATTCTGCACAAGAATAGGCGAATTAACAGCGCTGCCTCGAGAGCCTATTATGCATCCTACCAGGCCATGTGGGCGGCTCTGGGAGAACCAAAAGAGGGAAGAGTGTGGCGACATCTCGCCATTATAAAGCATTTTGTGAGGGGATATTGGTTTGAACCGGATCATGAGGAGGCGGGTCCTGGTCTACTGGAAGACAAACGGCTGCCATTAAGGAGGCTCTATTCTTATCGTATCATGAGTGATTATGAAGGAAAACTTGTGGATGAACATCACTTGGGCGGGCTTTTGGAAATCGTAAAGGAGGTTATCCAGATTGTTGAAGAAAAGGGGAGGTGAGCAAATGCCTGAGGTGAAAGCCCTGGACAAGAGTCTGGCCGAAGCGGTTGCCAAGTTCGTAGATTCGCTTCACCATATCTATCCAGGAATCGATATAAGGCCCATCGCCAATTTTGAAGATGAGGATTTTACATTCCAAATCGCAGTCTCCGGAAATCTCTCCATAGAAGAGGTCTTGGAGACGTGTCATAAAGAATGCATTAAGGTGGAAGACGAGTACGATCTGTTCATTTTTCCCTATGTAATCCATGGGTGATGAAGCGCCCTAACTTGTTTATTGAGAAGTCCGCTTCACCTGTCTTCCAGTGCTTAATCTTCATATTTTTCTTCCAGATGACCTTCCCTTAAAAGCTCTTGTGCCTCTTGCCGGGCAAATTCTGGTTGTTGCATCTGTTTCATGCGGTCAAAAGCCTCTCGCGCACCTGTGGGGTGCTGTTCGCGCCATCTGCGAATGACCAATTCCATCTCATTGAGGAGTGCTCCGATTCTTCCATTCTCCATGATACTTTTGAAAAAACTGCGAGTTTTTCGACCTTGTTTTTGCAGGTAGGCATTGAGGTCCCTGCATATATCAATCCCCGCATTATGGTCACATACGTCGTGGCTGCTCTGAGGCGGGTCGGTTCGAATTCCAAGGATCACCCGCGTCGCCCTCGGGTAATTCAGTGCACCGTGAAGAAAAACAGCCAGGGCATCTTCCGTGCGGCCCAATTCATATAATGCAAATCCGGCACCCAAGCCCTCCGATGGATCGACATCTTTTATTTTCAAAGCCGAATCGGCTGCTTGCTTGTAATTCCCCAGGTTGAGATAGGCTATGGCCCGGAAAGCTGTAGCGGAAATCTCGTCCATGCACTCGTCTTCGAGTCGGTCGCAAAGCATGAGGGCATCTTCATAACGGCCTGACCGGTTCAAGGCAATGGTCAGGTTTCTTAAGCCCCGCATGTAGGGGCGGGTGGAAAGATCACTCCAGTACCGCTTTCGAGAAATCTTTTTGGGGAAGTGCTTTCGGCCGGTCTCAATGGTCTTCTGATGGTTAGGCTCCTGTTTGCGCAGATCCAGTCGCCATTGGATCAATTGAGCCAGATACTCAAGCTCTACCACATGCTCCTCGATTAAATGGCTCGCTGCCATGGAATCCTGCGGATCCGTCAGCATGAGCTGCCGGGCAAAGGCACAAAGATCCCCGCGAAAGCGGGAACGAAGCCGAGTCTCTTTGTACTGGTAAAGGTCTGGCAACACATGGATATTTAACAGGATTGCGTCATTGAGTTTGCGCCAGTTGAAGCGAACATCGGGATACTGGTTCTCAAGCATGAGATGAAACTGGGAGGCAAGATTTCCATTGCTTCGTCCGAGGATCTGTTGGGCTTCCGCCTTCGAGTAAATGGTGAAGAGAATCTGTTGCTCCACCTTTTTTGTCTCCGGATCCCGTTTTCCCCGGACAATGACAAGTTGCTTGCCTCGTTTCCTTACGTACGGCATCGAGCTGCTCCTTTCTTTCTCTCATTATTACTATGTGGGTTCTACGCAGGACTTGGACAGCCGACTTGAAAGGCATAACCAGGGTCGATCCAGATATACAAAAGCAAAGGGACCCTGGGAGCTAATTTACTGGGAAGATTATCCCGACCGGGGCTCGGCCGTGAAACGGGAAAGTGAAATCAAGCGGCATAAGCGAAGAGGGCACATTGAACGGCTGGTAGAGAGCCAGGGTTCTGGTTAGACCTTAGGCGAGCTTTTATCTAAGCCCTCGTCACCCCGCCACAAACAAAATCAAGGGCTTGCATCGATAGTGTAAGCCCTTTTTTATTGCCGGAAGATTGCCGTATCCAACGCTATCCCCCACGAAAAAATCAGCCCCTTGTGAAAAGAGTGACAATGCGGCTGCAATCATTCGGTGGGTTTTTGATCGAGCACTGTGAGGAAGGCGGAGATATAGATGTTGGTGTCAAAGACGACTTTCACCTTCAGCGGCCTTCGAAAACGAGTCTTTCAACATCCGATTCCGTCAAGACGCCTTTCTGTTGAGCGAGCCCGGCGCCGTATGCTTGGAGTTCTCGAAACTCCTCTTTCAGCTGCTGTTTCTTGAAAGCGAGAAACATTTCTCTGAAAAGCACGCTCCTGTTCTTTGCCAGTTTTTTTGCCAGCCTGTCATATTCCTCGGCCATGTCCTGCGGCATGGAAATCGTCAAGGCTGCACGCGTTTTTTTGGTTTTCATTGAGATACCTCCCAGATAGTATGACAACATCATACAGGTTTAGAAGCCAGTGGTCAAGGGCCAGGTTCGACTTAGGTTCATCCCGGGAGCTACCCAGGCAGTATTGATGTGAGCGGCAAATTGAATTAACAAAAATAAAAACTTGACAAAAGTATTTTATTTATATAATTTCTTATTAATATTATTGAATATATGATGAGAAGGGTAATTTATAAAATCATTACTGAAAATTTATTAACTTTTTTCAACCAGGATCTGCTGACCCGTTTGGAGTTTCAACGGCCATGGTGAAAAAGGCTGCCTGTATCGTACCTCAAAGTCATAAAAGACGATTTTTTATTTTTTGATTTTCCCTCCCTTTTTTGAGCGCTTTTTCTTTGAATATTTCCATGTCTTTCAGCCTCATCATAATATCCAAGCAAAACAAACCTTAGCCGAAGTCCTCTGAGAGAAAAGCTTTAGACTTTTGGAAAGTAACGATTTCCTTTTCCGTATTGCATTGATCTCTCATTAAGACATTCAGGCAATTCCCTCCCGAGGGTAAAATCGTAACAAGGAGTAATCATGAACGAGTATACACGTCGTCAATTGGAAGAAGAACTGAAGAAAATGCTTACCGATCTTGCTCAAACTGAATGTGAAGAGGAGCAACCAAAAACCCCACCTGGTACCGGCAATTTTATTCTCCGGCGGACAGGTAAAAAAGACAAGCGGTTTTCAATCAACCTTTAACCCGTATGGGTCGGCGAGGGCAGGAACCAAAGATAAACCGACGATCTCATAGCAACCTGAGAAGAAGAGTGGAAAGCGTGTTCGGCGAAAAATTAAAAGGGGCGGCTGGTTTTGCTTCTGCCAAAAAGGCTGAAATCTTCGAATATGGGGTGCACGTTTACCGTCCGTGCCACCCCAAAATCAGAAAACTCAAGCGTTCGCATGCCCCATCTTTTCACGGAATTAGGCCCTGGCCATCGAGCTGGTTGTTGATGGATTTCTTAGACCGCCAGGGGCTGCGCAAAGGTGTGCGTGTCATGGAATTAGGCTGCGGTTGGGGGCTGGCGGGTATCTATTGTGCAAGAAATCATGACGCCGAAGTAACAAGCGTTGACATTGATTCAGAAGTCTTCCCGTATTTGCAGATGCACACACAGATCAATCACGTCCAAGTCTCAACCATGCAGCTGGGGTTCGATGATTTGATGGGCGATCATCTGAAAAGCATCGACGTAATGATCGGCGCAGATATTTGCTTTTGGGATTCACTGGCCCATTCTCTGAAAAGCCTTATATTCCGCGCATTGGGGGAAGGGGTCCAATTTGTAGTTCTCGCCGATCCCGGAAGATCGAGTTTCGAAAAACTCGGCAGACATTTCGTCCAAAAAGGAACAGGGGATGTTCACGGCCGGTTTGTAGAAAGACCCTACGCCATTCAAGGCCGGATCCTGAGAATCGGCTCTATGCCAACCCCGCGATTTGGGGCGAGAACGGATGAACGCAAGAAGGGATTTCTTTCATAAAAAAGGGCATCCCATCTGCTGATGAGATACCCTTATTTCAGTTCAGAGAAATGGACCCCTAAACCACGGTGACATTCGTCGCAGCAGGTCCTTTTTGCCCTTGCTCCACGTCAAAGGTGACATGATCACCTTCTTTAAGCGATTTGAAGCCGGTTGAGTTTATGCCTGAATGATGAACAAATACATCCGGGCCATCTTCCTGCTCAATGAACCCAAAACCCTTCTTGTCACTAAACCACTTCACGATTCCATTTGCCATAGTAACCCCTCCTTTCAAATAAATTTACATGTTTTCAGACTTAAGGATGTCACCCCTGACAAATAGATCTTTCCTTCAGAACGAAAAAAGCGCGCCCATAAAGGCGAGCCCTCATGATTAGACGACAACCTACTCTGCCTGTGTTGAAAAGTCAAGTCGTTTAAGGTGGAGAGGCCATACCCGAGCTATGCCATGTTTCGATTTCCGGGCATCATATTCTTGTCCTTTAATCTCCGAATCATGATGGCAACAAGAAAGGCGAAAGCATCTCAGCTCATTACGGTGCATAAATGATTTTCCTCCAATCCCGTCCGGTATTGGCCGTCCGCCTTAGGAATGGCCCGTCAATTCGTATTCCCCCACTGAAGACCCCCCACACCGCATCAGAGATGCCCGATCAATGGTCATATCTGACCATTGATCGTATATGGCCAATTTTTGCCCCGGTTCATCCCTCCCTCGTTTGTCGCTTGCCCAGAATATTTATCAAAAAATCAATCGGTTAGACTCATTGATAGTGCAATTAGTGACTCCGGCATGAAGCTTGAATTGGTAATTAAGAAAACGGCTTTATGTTTGGCAGTAGCTCAGGCTGAGAAATTCCTAATTTATTCTGGCGCTTGGTCACGTCGCTTCCGGAAAAGGAGAACTCTCATGATCCTTCTCTTTATAACAATGAATGTGCTTCCAGAAAAGCAGAAAGAGATGACACAAACGCTTCTCTCCATGATTGAACCAACGGCAAATAAGAAGGGTTGCCTGAGCTATGACGTCTTTTGCGATATCGAAGACAAAAACGTTCTAAGCCTGCTGGAGACTTGGGAAAACCGTGAATACCTGCAACATCATTTAAGGTCCAAGAGCTTTGGCGTCTTGCTTGGCACAAAGAGTCTTTTGAGTGAACCCCTGAGAATTCAGATTCACACGGTTTCCCATTCCGAAGACATGGAGGCCATTAAGGCTGTTAGAGGTAACAAAATCTGATTTTTTCAGCGCAGGTCGGCAAGGAGTCTCCCTATATGACGGATCAGTTATCGGATAGTGTAGATGACCTCATTCGACTCATGCATGATGAGGCCATCGCTGGCAAAAACATCACAACCTAATTTAAGGAGGTATTACTGATGAAACCAGAAACTGCAGGAAAACTGAAGTATGGCGGTTGGGGTCTTGTTTGTGGGGCAGTGATTGCAATGATCATCGGCTTTGCGTGGGGGGGGTGGACAACCTCCAGCACAACCGAAACGATGAGTGAAGAAGCGGTCGTGGCGAGTCAGGCCGCGATCTGCGTCGCCCGGTTTATGAAGCAACCGAATCATGAGGAGAAACTTAAAGAATTGGGGGAATTGGATTCATGGAAGAGAGCTGAATTCATTAAAAAGGGTGGCTGGGGTAAAATGCCTGGACAGGAAGAGTCTGACTATGCTGTATGCCGAGCATGCGCCGATGGGCTTGAACTTCTGATGGAAAAGTAAGTTTGGTGGTCAAAGATAGTGTCCATCCAGATACATATATTTCTGGATGGGCACAAGGTTAACCATCTTTGGTAGGGTCATAGAGAGAAGAACTCTATGGGCATTGAATTGAGGTATTTTGGAGAGGAAAATGAGATGGGAGAAAAGGGAAAGAAGGATAAAGGCAGACGCGAGGAACAGAAAAAGGGCAAACAAACACTAAAGGAAAAGCGGAAACAAAAAAAGGAAAAAGCCAAATCCGTTTGGGAAAATTAGAAATAAATGTAAAACAAAAAGGTAGTAGTTGTGACATCTGTTAGTAAGTATTACGATGGAATCGATTCGGTTGCCGTGATCGGCAACTATTCGCCCCGCCAGTGCGGTATCGCGACCTTCACCACAGATCTGGTTGAAGGCATAACAGCCGAAGCCCCTGA
Source organism: Deltaproteobacteria bacterium (assembly GCA_034522175.1). Taxonomy (GTDB): domain Bacteria; phylum Desulfobacterota; class DSM-4660; order Desulfatiglandales; family Desulfatiglandaceae; genus JAIPDZ01. The sequence continues at coordinate 313,889 of JAXHLQ010000001.1, forward strand.
TATTTCCTGCTGGGCGGCTGTCATGAATGATAAATCCGAGGGCTATGCATATCCGGACAAAGTGCGCTTTGAGATCAATCAGAACAAGTTGAGCGATTATACTGTCGCATCTCAATTTCTCAATATTCGGCAGACAGATATTGTCTGTGTGCAGCATGAATACGGGCTTTTCGGTGGTCCGGCCGGCAGCCATCTGTTGAAACTGTTGGGCGATCTGCGCATGCCGGTGGTAACGACCTTACACACGGTTTTGAAGGACCCTACGCCGGAATATCGTGCCGTCATGTGTAAGCTTTCCGATCTGTCTGACAAACTAATAGTGATGAGCCATAAGGCAGTCGATTTCCTCAAAGAGGTTTATGCCGTTTCCGATGAAAAGATTGTCTTCATCCATCACGGCATTCCGGATACGCCATTTATCGATCCCAGCTTCTACAAGGACAAGTTCGGGGTGGAAGGCAAAAAGGTATTGCTCACGTTTGGACTTCTTTCCCCAAATAAGGGTATTGAAACTGTATTGCAGGCACTTCCGGCAGTCATCAAAGAACATCCTGATGTGGTTTATATTATCCTGGGAGCAACACATCCGAATATTTTGAAATTTCATGGCGATGCATACCGTATCATGTTGCAGCAGCTTGTGCACAAACTCGATATCGGTGAGCATGTCATTTTTCAGAATCGTTTTGTTGAACTAAAAGAGTTATGTGAGTTTCTCGGTATCGCCGATATCTACGTGACCCCTTATCTTGATGAAGCTCAGATTACCTCCGGGAGTCTTGCCTATGCCATGGGAACGGGCAAACCCGTCATTTCAACCCCATACTGGTATGCGACCGAGATGCTTGCCGAAAACAGGGGACGCATTGTGCCCTTCCGCGACCCGGATGCAATGGCGGAACAAATCATCGACCTGCTGGACAATGATGTTGAACGGCACGCCATGCGTAAGAAAGCCTATATATTCAGCCGCGACGCGGTCTGGAAAGAGGTATCCCGAAAATATCTTCAGGTTTTCAGGGAGGTTCAGCTGAGCAGGATCCGGAACCCCCGTCCCCGGCACGCCTATGTTGAAACCATCAATGCCATCACCAATTTTGAGCTCCCGGAGATCAAGCTCGATTACTTGAAAGCACTCACCGATGATACCGGCATCCTGCAACATGCCAACTATACCATTCCCGATCGCACCCATGGCTACTGCACCGATGATAATGCCAGAGCGTTACTAATTGCCGCCATGGGTCAAAAACACCTGCCGACAAACGGCTTGGGACTTGATTCTCTCAGCGGTCATTATCTCGGATTTCTTCTGTATGCCTATAATGACAAAAATGGGCGTTTTCGCAATTTTATGACCTATTCGCGGCAGTGGATGGAAGAAATCGGGTCCGAGGATTCACATGGCAGGGCGCTATGGTGTCTTGGCAAAGCGGTGGCGTTTCTTGACAATCCCGGGCATCTCGCCATGAGCACAACCCTCTTCAACAAGGCTCTGAGGGCTGTCGAGAATTTCCATTCGCCCCGCGCCATCGCTTTTTGCCTGGTGGGGATGAATGCCTACCTGGATAAATTTGCCGGCGACAGTGATGTGCGCAGGATTCGAGAAGTTCTTGCCGACAGGCTTTTCAAACAATTTCAAAACAATGCAACGGACGGTTGGCCCTGGCTTGAAAACGCTTTGAATTATGCCAACGGCAAACTGCCCCATGCCCTGCTGCTGTCCGGCCACCGGATGGAACGCAACGACCTGATCGATATGGGACTCAAGTCCCTCAAGTGGCTGATTTCCATTCAAACCGAAGACAATCACTTTGTTCCCATCGGCAGCAACGGCTGGTATGAAAAGGGCGGAACCAGAGCCCGTTTCGATCAGCAGCCCATCGAAGCCAAAGCCATGGTTGAAGCCTGCGCTGAAGCCTTTAATATCACCCGAGACCACACATGGTTTGAAAATGCGGTCATGTGCTTTAACTGGTTTCTCGGACATAATGACCTGAATATGTCGCTCTACGATCCCAAAACCGGCGGATGTCGGGATGGGTTGATGGCGGACGGCATCAACCAGAATGAAGGCGCCGAGTCCTCCCTTGCCTGGCTTCTTTCGCTGATGACATTGCAAAAACTTTATGCCGACAAGATATTGGTCGAGCCGTCGTCGCACAAAACCGCTTGACGAAAGGATCCGTCATGCACATTGCCATGCTCTCGCCCATTGCCTGGCGCACACCGCCGCGACATTACGGGCCATGGGAAAGCGTGGCCTCCCTTTTAACCGAGGCGCTGGTATCGTGCGGTCATGATGTCACCTTGTTTGCCACCGCGGATTCAAAAACCAGCGGCAAGCTGCATGCCGTTTGTCCGCGGGGCTATGAGGAAGACCGCTCGCTCATACCAAAAGTCTGGGAGTGCCTGCACATTTCAGAACTCTTTGAGCATGCCGATGCATACGACATCATCCACAACCATTTTGATTTCCTGCCTTTGACCTATACCGGCCTGACCGCTACTCCGGTGGTGACCACCATTCACGGATTTTCATCGCCCGGGATTCTGCCGGTTTACAAGAAATACAACAACAGAGCGTTCTATGTTTCCATCAGCGACGCCGATCGATCGCCGGATCTTGATTATATCAAAACCATCCATCACGGCATTGATATCAGTCAGTTTACTTTTCAGACTGCCCCTGACGATACCCTGCTCTTTTTTGGGCGCATTCACAATGACAAGGGTGCCCGCGAGGCCCTGAACATCGCCACGGCCTGTAACAAAAAACTGATATTGGCGGGTATTATCCAGGACCAGCCTTATTATGACCAATTCGTCGCTCCTCACATCGACAACGGCAAGGTGATCTATGCCGGCAGCGTCGGACCGGTTGAACGCAACCGGCTGCTCGGCAAGGCCTGCGCCCTGTTACACCCCATACAGTTTGACGAGCCTTTCGGTCTGTCCGTTATCGAATCCATGGCCTGCGGTACGCCCGTGATCGCCTTTGATAGGGGCAGCATGCCTGAACTTATCCAAAACGGCAAAAACGGCTTTTTGGTCAACAACGTGGACGAGGCGATCGAGGCTGTGGCCGGTATAAAGGAGATCGACCGCGCAGCCTGTCGTCGCCATGTCGAACGGCATTTCACTGTCGATCGGATGGTCGATCAATACGTAGACCTCTATGACATGATAATCAGGTCAGATATGACCAAGGGAAGTCCCTTAACTTGATTGTGCAGGCCCTGTTGAATCAATGGGGCCTTGTACTTCTTCCACGAAATGGACCAGGCCCATAATGAATAGACATCACCCCGTCATCACACGGTTTGAGAAAAACCCCATACTGACGAAAAGGGATGTGCCCTATCCGGTCGCTACCGTTCACAATGCAGGCATCGTTAAACACGACGATCGTTACATTATGCTTTTCAGGTCGCATCTTCGAAACGGGCGATCCATCATCGGCAGGGCCGACAGCGTGGATGGTTTTTCATTCACGGTTCATCCCGAACCCTTTCTTGTGCCTTCAACGGATACTATTTTTGCCGAATATGAAGCGTTCGGCATCGAAGACATGAGGATTTCCCTGGTAGAAAGCGAGTACCTGCTGACCTACAGCGCCTATTCCCGCCACGGCGTTCGGATTGTTCTGGCGCGGACCCGGGATTTTGAAAAGGTGGAACGTATTGCGCTGATCACCCAGTCCGACTTCCGCAACGTGGTCATTTTCCCTGAAAAAATCGGTAACCGGTATGTGCGTCTGGACCGGCCGCATTCGGAAATATCACCCTGGTCCATTTGGATTTCCTATTCTCCGGACCTGGTTCACTGGGGCAATTCCCGGGTAATCATGAAGCCGGTTCCCTATCACTGGGATGAAATGAAGATCGGGCCCGGCGCACCGCCATTTAAAACCGACAAAGGCTGGCTTCATATTTACCACGGCGTCTTTAAGACCATGTCCGGAACCGTGTATCGCCTCGGCGCGGCCCTGCATGCCCTTGAGGATCCCGCCAACATCGTCGGTGTTTCCGATCAATGGATATTGCAGCCTGAGGATCCCTGGGAGGTCAGCGGCTATGTGCCCAATGTTGTTTTTACCTGCGGCGCTGTTCCTGAAGACGACGGTACGGTAAAAATATACTGGGGCGGAGCGGATACGGTCATGTGTGCCGGCACGGCCGTCATTGATGATTTGGTGTCGCTCTGCCTATCGGTTTCCCGGGCGCCGTTGTAGATGACTACTGCCGGATCATCTCGGATTGAAACATCGCCTTCGATGTAAGGCTGGAATTGGAAGTTATTTTTGCGCGAACCCTGAGGGCAGAAACATATGCAACCGAAAAAAGGTCAGAAGCTGAAAGTTGACAAAAAAGCGATTAAGATCACAGGGGATACATCACGGGTGATCACCCGGCTCCATCTCCCCGATGAGAGGTATCGCATCCCTAAAATAATTCAGCGGATAGTAAGCTTGTCCGAGATATCGGCCCAAAATGTGCTGGCGCGGATAATGGCGGACTTTTCCGAACGGCACGAAAACATCAGACACATTTTTGAGCGAAACCTGAATGAGGTGAAGGATTATCTTCCACGGGGAACAACGCTCAGTGATGTTCAAAGGGCTCTCATCGGTGCCTATTTTACCATGGAGTACGCCGTTGAATCGGCTGCCTTGTTTAACCCCTCCATTGTCGTCCACCCTGATCAAAGCCATCTGAGCAAAGGCAGCTTGCGTTTTGTCATGAGCCTGCGGGCAACCGGGGAAGGCCATGTTTCGTCAATTGTCTTCCGCAGCGGTATCCTTGACCGGCACAATGCGGTTATTTTCGACCCGACCAGTGATTATGTCGAGACGCCTGACGTCCATTTAAATCCGGTTTATGACCGGTATCTCTTCCAGCTGAAACTCGATGAAATGGCGGCCTGCAACGAGGTAACAGCACACATCCTTGAGCAGTTGCAGAGAGATTTCACCTATAAGGAATTAGAAGAAAAGATCGAAGCGCTTCGATCGACTCCGGTTTTCCCTGAGACGCGGCAGAGCCATTCCTTCCAAATCATATACTGGCTCGCCAATTCGAATTATGAGGTGAGTTTCCACCACGATCACCGCATATCCGAACGGGTCATTTTTCCCGTTTCAAGAAACGAAAGCAGAGGCATAGAAGACGCCCGGTTCGTGCAATTTTTTGATGACAACGGTGAGGTCACCTACTATGCGACTTATACGGCTTATAATGGTTTTGAAATCCTCCCGCAGCTAATTGAAACAAAGGATTTTATCACATTTAAAGTTATTACACTAAACGGCAAAGCAGTGAAAAACAAGGGCATGGCCCTTTTCCCGCGTAAAATTGAGGGGAAATATGCCATGCTTTCCCGCCAGGGAGGTGAAAACAATCATATCATGTTTTCAGACAATATCCATTTCTGGCAGGAGAGCAAAATCATCCAGGAGCCCACACGTCCCTGGGAGTTCATTCAAATCGGCAATTGCGGATCCCCCCTGGAGACCGATAAAGGCTGGATCGTGCTCACCCATGGTGTCGGTCCCATGCGGCAGTACTGCATCGGTACCATGCTGCTTGATCTCGAAAATCCAACAAAAATCATTGCCCGCCTGGAAGAACCCTTACTCACCCCGAATGAGGAGGAGCGCGAGGGGTACGTCCCCAATGTCGTTTATACCTGCGGCGCGATTTTTCACAATAGCGATCTGATCATTCCCTACGGCATGTCTGATATTACAACCGGTATGGCAACTATTAAAGTCAGCGAACTAACTGACTGCATGTGCCCGGTAGCTTAGTGATGTTGAGGTGGGCGTTTCCCATAACCATTTTTAATCGGAGGATAGAAATGAACATAAAACCGCTAAGATATATCCGGTGGGATGATATTAGAAAAGGTTCAATACTGGCGATAGGCAAAGGAGTCGATAATGAAAATTATCCGTGAGTTAGTCGATGTCGAAAATTCTTGAAGGAATGCCGCTGAAGGGTATAAGATATCATGTGGATTCATAACAAGGAATAGCCTTCTGTGTATCACATCCAATTATGGTTATGCATGATAATCGTATCATAAGGAGTTAGAAGCTGTGGGCACAAGACAAATATCTTTTATTGAGGCGGGCACACCCGGTCTGCATATCTTCAGCAAATTCCCCATACCGCGACTTGGTGCTGTGCTGCTCTCTACGATCCTCAGAGAACGGGGATACAAAATAAAGGCATTTATTGAGGACCTTGCTGCACCTGACTGGTCATTCATTGAAAGCTCGGACATTGTCTGTATTTCGACCATAACCACGTCAGCGATTAAGGCGTACAAAATGGGGCAACGATTGAGGGACCTGCATATACCGGTGATTATGGGCGGGGCACACCCGACCTTTCTCCCCGATGAGGCGCTGGAATACGCCGACTTTGTCATACGCGGTGAAGGGGAATATTCCCTCGTGGAACTGCTTGATTCCATGGACAAGGGAGTCCCGGCGCTGAGAGACATCAAAGGTCTTTCGTACCGGGACAGGCGCGGGGAAATTGTTCACAACCCCCCAGAGAATTTATCGAAGACCTTGACAGCCTGCCCTACCCTGACTTCTCCCTTGTTCATAACTGGACCCCGTCGAATACCTATCCGGTTTCTACATCGAGGGGTTGCCCCTTTGATTGCAGGTTCTGCTCTGTTATCGAGATGTTCGGAAGGCGGTATCGTTTCAAGTCCGTTAAGAATGCGCTCGAGGAATTGAAATATGCGGTATCAATATCCAAGGCGACCAAGTTTATTGTCGATGACAACTTTGCTGCCAATAAACAGAGGGCTAAAGAAATTCTCAGGGGAATGATTGCAGAGAAAATCAAGACGCGGTGGTCTGCACAGGTGAGGACGGATGTAGCCGGGGACCCGGAGCTTCTCCGGCTGATGGCGGATTCAGGCTGCCATACTCTGTTTATCGGGTTTGAATCCATCAATCCAAGGACGCTGGAAGAGTATAATAAGAAACAGGACATAGAGGATATCATTTCCTGCATCAGGGAGGTCAGATCTCACGGCATTCACATCCACGGGATGTTCGTCTTGGGGGCGGAAACCGATGACGCCGAGACGATCCATGAGACGGTTGATTTTGCAAAGGGCCTCGGTATAGACACCGTGCAGATCATGATTCTTACGCCTCTGCCGGGGACACCGCTCTTTAAAGAGATGTTGAAGAACGGGCGACTTCTTCATACGGACTGGAGTAAATATGATGTTCAGCATGCAGTTTTCAACCCCCGGCTCATGTCACCGGCTACCCTGCAGATTGAGACCCTCCGGGCAATGGCCCATTTTTATTCGTGGAAATATATCTTCAGTCATCTATCAAGATTGGACTTCCATTACACAGCGGTGGGAATTTTTGCCAAAAGAGCGATCAGTGAGAGCCTGAAGGCGTTTTCCGCCCATCTAAATGACTCCGCAACGCCGGTTGGCTGCGAAAAGGGAACCTAAGCCCGTGCGGTGATGTAGCATTCGTCACTTCGTCATGCCGGACTTGATCCCGCTAAGTACGGGATCTTCGACCGGCATCCAGGAGCCTAAGCATAGGAAGAGAAACTGATTGACACGCCAATCCTTCGTTTTCTGTTTAAGAAGCTGAAAGGTATTTACAGGGAGTCCTACCCTCCGCATTATTTATGGACGATTAGGATTATAAACAAAGAAGACTATGATTTGTTGCAGAAGGTCATCCGTCAGGATATCAGGGACGCCTTTGATGACGATATAGTACCTGTTCAATATGACGACATCATGGGGCGACGCCTGGATCAATAAAGCATCCGCCCGAAAGCAGGTAGGTGCCGTGCCGATCACACCTTTTAAACACAGTCAGGAGTAGACACCTTTCCTTTCGACAGCTTGGCCCGGAAGGTGAGGGAGGCCTTGGAGGACTGATGCGCCATACCTTTCGAAAAACAGGCGGGGTAAAGCACAACAGCAAAAACCGCCGTCCCATCATCTTTATGTCTTTGGTTTTGTTTCTGACGGTGATGGCGCTGGGGTGGTTCGGCTACTCTTCGTGGCGCGCTTATCACACGATGAAAGCCGAAAGAAAATACCATTCCAGGATCATGGAACTTCGCAGCGACATCATCCACATGGACGAGGTACTGACCATGTCTGCGCGCCTGGCGGCGGCCACGGGCGACCTTTCCTGGGAGCAGCGCTATCGTATGTTCGAGCCTAAATTGGACACAGCCATAAAAGAGGCTATGCGGCTTGCCCCCCAGGCCTCTATCCGGGCTTCTGCAGAAACCGATGCCGCCAACAACCTTCTGGTTGAATTGGAAAACCGCGCCTTTGATCTGGTTCGCCGGGGGCGCATGGACGAAGCTAGTCGCCTCCTTTTCAGCGACGAATATGAAGAGCAAAAACGAATATACGCCCGGGGGATGGCTGAATTGGCCGTCGGTCTTTCTGCGGCTGCCGATGCCGCTCTGGCAGGTGAGCGTCGCAATGCCTTGCTCCACATCGGGCTGGTTTTCGTGTTTATTCCGCTGTTGATTATCGGCTGGTTTGTTGTCTTTCGAGTTGTCAAGAACTGGGAGCGGACCCTTGTCAGCAAAACGATGCTCGAAAAGGAAATAGCCGCACGCAAGCTTTCGGAGAAAACGAGCCATTTTCAGACAGTATATTTCGAAACCCTGTTTCAAAACCTGCCGGACGGTGTGGTCATTGTTGACAGTGACGGGTATATTATCGAGATTAATAAAGCATTTACGGAAATGTTCGGTTACACTCCTGCGGAAGTCAAAGGTACGAATCTCAGAGAACTGTTAGCGCCGCCGGAGCGGAAAGAAGAACCCCATGCTCTATGGAAGCGCATTTCAAGCGGCGAATGCGTAAGCGTTGAAACCATCCGCAAACGCAAGGACGGTTCCGAGTTTGATGTCCACCTCCAGTCGGTGGCCACATCGATCAACAACCAAGTGGTGAGACACATTGTGATTTACCAAGACATCTCGGAGAGAAAAAGGCAGGAAGCTGTTTTAATGCAATCCCGGGCAGAGGCCCAACAGGAGCACGCCAGGCTTTCCGCCATGATTTCCACCATGAACGAGGGGGTGATTTTTGCCGACAGTCGGAACATCATCACGGATGTCAACCCGTTTTTTTGCAGTTTTGTCGGCAGAAAACCCGATGAGCTGATCGGAAAAGGGCTGGAGGAATTTCATTCCGGTGATATCTTGAAAAAAGTAAGTGATCATATTATCGCTTTTCGGACAAATGCCGATTCAAAGGGGATCGAAATACAAAGAAAAATCGGGGCGTCGGAAGTGATTCTGCGGGTTCAGCCGATTTACCTGCTCAATCATTACGAAGGCGTTCTCTTAAACGTTATCGATGTGACGGCTTTTGTTGAGGCCAGACAGCAGGCCGAGGCGGCCAACCACGCCAAGAGCGAATTTCTGGCCAACATGAGTCATGAAATCAGGACCCCCATGAACGGCATCATCGGCATGACCGAACTGGCGCTGGACACCGATCTGACGAAAGATCAGCGGGAATATCTGGAGATGGTCAGACTGTCGGCCGATTCACTGCTCAGCCTGATCAATGACATCCTGGATTTTTCCAAGATCGAGTCTAAAAAGCTGGAGCTTGAGGAAATTGATTTTGATCTCGGCAATACCCTTGAAAATACGGTTGATATCCTGGCCATTCGGGCCCGTGAAAAGGGCCTGGAGCTGACCTGTCATATCATGCCGGAAATACCGACGGCGCTGGTGGGAGATCCCGGCAGGCTTCGACAGGTCTTGATCAACCTGGCGGGGAATGCCACCAAATTTACGGAAAAAGGCGAAATCGGCATCAAGGTCGAACTGATAGAAAACGAACCCCAAACCGTGACGCTGAAATTCAGCGTCAAAGATACGGGCATCGGCATCCCGCAGGATAAAGTCGGCATGATCTTTGATAATTTTTCCCAGGTGGACGGATCCATTACGCGCAAATACGGCGGCACCGGACTGGGACTGACCATCAGCAGAGAGCTGGTCCATTTGATGGGCGGGGACATCGGGGTGGAAAACCGGGTGGGGGAAGGCAGCACCTTTTATTTCACGGCCCGCTTCAAGAGAGGAATACCCAAGCCGGCCGGGTCTGCCCGGTTGCCCCTGGTGGATATTGCCGGGACGAACGTCCTGATTGTGGACGATAATGCAACCAATCGCCAGATTTTCAGAGAAATGACCGCCCAGTGGGGCCTGGCCCCGACCGAAGCCGCCGCCGGCCCGGAAGCGTTGGCGCTCATGGAGTCGGCATTTCAAGCCGGCAGACCGTATGATCTGGTTCTGCTGGATCTTCAGATGCCCGGGATGGACGGTTTCAGCGTAGCGAAAGCAATCAAGAATTCAGCTTTCGGCCGGCAAGCTAAGATCATTATACTGACTTCCCTGGGGCAGAAGGGTGATGCCGCCTATAGCCGGGAAATCGGAATTTCGGGCTATTTGCTGAAACCGGTCAAAAAAGCGGAGCTGCTGGATGCAATCAAAATCGCCCTGGGCCGGGCGGATGTACCTGAACCGGAAGGCATCGTTACCCGCTATACGGTTCAGGAGGCTCATCTGCGGTTCAATATTCTGGTGGCCGAAGACAACTTGATTAACCAGAAGCTGGCATTGAATCTCCTGCAGAACAGGGGTCACCAGGTTGTGCTGGCTCAAAATGGAAAGGAGGCCGTGGAGGCATTTCTAAAAGGCGACATCGACCTGATCCTTATGGATGTGCAGATGCCGGAGATGGATGGAATAGAGGCGACCAGGAGGATCAGAAGGTTAGAAGTTGAGGGGGTTAGAAGCGTAGAAGCTGAAAGCTCAAAGCTCAAAGGCAAAGAAAACTCTCCGCCTCGTTCCGAAAGACATCCAGCATCCAGTATCCAGAATCCAGTATCCAGAATCCCGATTGTGGCCATGACGGCCCATGCCATGGAAGGGGATCGTGAAAGATGCCTCGAGGCCGGAATGGACGACTACGTGTCCAAGCCGGTCAAGGCGGAGGTTCTTTACCGGGTCATCGAGAACCTTTTAAACACCGGGGAAAAGGACGATGAGGTTCGTACCACGGCTCTCCATGCCCCCCCGGACCTGCCGGAGGACAGGGCTGTTTTCGACCGCTCCGCGGCCCTGGAGGCGGTGGCCGGAAACCGGGAGCTTTTCCTGGAAATCGCCCGGCTTTTTCTAAGCGAGCTTCCCCAGGCCGTGAGCGACATCAAGGAGGCGGTCTCGGGCGGCGACGCCTCTCGCCTGGAACAGGGGGCCCACAAGCTGAAGGGGTCGCTGGGGATTGTGGGCGCCAAAAGGGCCTTTGATGCGGCCTATGGTCTGGAAGTCCTCGGCAGGGAAGGAAAGATGCAGGAGGCCCAACATGCAGTGGATGTCCTCCTGCAGGAGCTTCAAGACCTGGAGTCCGCCCTGCGGATCAGCCTCAAGGAGGTTGAAGCATGAAGATCCTGATCGTTGATGACGATCCCGTCTCCATGAGGGTTTTCAATGAGAAGAAAGCGGCAAGCCAGGTGTCCACGGGAGGTTCGGAGACGATCCTGGTGGTGGAAGACGATGAGCAGGTCCGCCTTCTTGCCGGTAGAATACTTACAGAATACGGCTATCGGGTGTTGACGGCGAGAACCGGCCCTGAGGCCCTGGCGACGGCCAAAGGGCATGAAGGCACCATTCACCTGCTCGTTACTGATGTGGTAATGCCCGGCGGGATGAGCGGGAGGGAACTGGCGGATGCGCTGAGCAGGAGGGTCAGAAAGGTTTTGAATACAGAGGACTGATATGACAAAAGCCTGATCGTGCCGGACTGACGTAACAGTACCAGTGCGCGGGATTGTCCAAGTTCCCTTAAGGGGGGGATAACATGGCTGACCAGCCAAAGACCCATCGCCAACAGGCAGAAGAGATAGTCGCTTTGAAGCAAAGAATCCGGGAACTGGAGCAGCGGGTTCGGGAATTGGAGAGGGTTGAATTTGAGCTTAAGCAGACTGAAGAGGCGCTGCGGGAACGCGTAAAGGAATTGAACTGCCTGCAAGCCCTTGCAAGGGTGATTGAAAAAGAAGACAGCTTGGAGCGTATATTTCAGAAGTGGGTCGATGTTATGCCGGATAGCTGGTATTACCCCGAAATCGCCTGCGCCCGCATCCTTTGTGAAGGGCGACAATATCAAACAGAGAATTTCCGTGAAACCGACTGGCGGCAGTCCGCCGATCTCAAGGTTATGGGCAAGGCCGTAGGTATTGTAGAGTTGTGTTACCTCGAAGAGCGACCCCTCAGGGACGAGGGTCCGTTCTTGAAGGAAGAAAGGGACCTGATTAACCTGATCGGCGAAAGGCTGGGAAGAGTCATCGAACGCAAAGAGGCCGAGGAGTCGCTCAGGAAGAGCGAAGAGAAGTATCGTTTGGTGATGGATAACATTGCGGACGTGATAACCGTTATGGACTTGAATTTACGTTTCACCTACGTGAGCCCTTCCATCATTCGCCTCCGGGGATACACGGCTGAAGAGACCATGGGGCAGACCATGGAACAGATCCTGACGCCTGAATCCCTGCAAATCGTTGCCAGGGTCCTTGAAGAAGAGATGAAACTGGAAGCCGGGGGTACGGCAGATCCCGGCAGAAGCCGCATCATGGAACTGGAGGAATACAGAAAGGACGGTTCCACAGTTTGGATCGAAAACAGCCTGTCTTTTATGCGGGATGAAACACAGAAGCCCGTGGGCATCATCTCATTGAGCCGCGACATCACCGCCCGCAGGCAGGCCGAGGAGGCCCTGGCCCGCTCCGAGACGAAGTTCCGAACGCTCTACAATACGACCAGCGATGCGGTGATGCTGGTTGATGAGAATGGCTTTATCGATTGCAACGAGGCGACCCTGTCCATATTCGGATGCCGGACCCGGGAGGAGTTCTGCTCGAAAGGTCCCGCGGATTTATCGCCGGTTGAGCAGCCTTGCGGCACGGAGTCTTTGGTGCTGGCCAGCGAGATGATTGCGACAGCGATGGAAAAGGGCAGTGTTCACTTTGAGTGGGTGCACAAGAGAATCGACACCGGCGAAACCTTCCCCGCTGATGTGCTGGCAACTGCCATGGAACTGGATGGCAAACCGGTTGTTCAGGGCGTTGTACGGGACATCACCGCCCGCAAGCGGGCCGAGGCCAAGCTCCTGGAGGCCAATCGCCATTTGGAGGAGGCCACTGCTCGCGCCAACGAGCTGGCTACGCAGGCCGAGGCGGCCAACCACGCCAAGAGCGAATTTCTGGCCAACATGAGTCATGAAATCAGGACCCCCATGAACGGCATCATCGGCATGACCGAACTGGCGCTGGACACCGATCTGACGAAAGATCAGCGGGAATATCTGGAGATGGTCAAACTGTCGGCCGATTCACTGCTCAGCCTGATCAATGACATCCTGGATTTTTCCAAGATCGAGTCTAAAAAGCTGGAGCTTGAGGAAATTGATTTTGATCTCGGCAATACCCTTGAAAATACGGTTGATATCCTGGCCATTCGGGCCCGTGAAAAGGGCCTGGAGCTGACCTGTCATATCATGCCGGAAATACCGACGGCGCTGGTGGGAGATCCCGGCAGGCTTCGACAGGTCTTGATCAACCTGGCGGGGAATGCCACCAAATTTACGGAAAAAGGCGAAATCGGCATCAAGGTCGAACTGATAGAAAACGAAACCCCAAACCGTGACGCTGAAATTCAGCGTCAAAGATACGGGCATCGGCATCCCGCAGGATAAAGTCGGCATGATCTTTGATAATTTTTCCCAGGTGGACGGATCCATTACGCGCAAATACGGCGGCACCGGACTGGGACTGACCATCAGCAGAGAGCTGGTCCATTTGATGGGCGGGGACATCGGGGTGGAAAACCGGGTGGGGGAAGGCAGCACCTTTTATTTCACGGCCCGCTTCAAGAGAGGAATACCCAAGCCGGCCGGGGCCGCCCGGTTGCCCCTGGTGGATATTGCCGGGACGAACGTCCTGATTGTGGACGATAATGCAACCAATCGCCAGATTTTCAGAGAAATGACCGCCCAGTGGGGCCTGGCCCCGACCGAAGCCGCCGCCGGCCCGGAAGCGTTGGCGCTCATGGAGTCGGCATTTCAAGCCGGCAGACCGTATGATCTGGTCCTGCTGGATCTTCAGATGCCCGGGATGGACGGTTTCAGCGTAGCGAAAGCAATCAAGAATTCAGCTTTCGGCCGGCAAGCTAAGATCATTATACTGACTTCCCTGGGGCAGAAGGGTGATGCCGCCTATAGCCGGGAAATCGGAATTTCGGGCTATTTGCTGAAACCGGTCAAAAAAGCGGAGCTGCTGGATGCAATCAAAATCGCCCTGGGCCGGGCGGATGTACCTGAACCGGAAGGCATCGTTACCCGCTATACGGTTCAGGAGGCTCATCTGCGGTTCAATATTCTGGTGGCCGAAGACAACTTGATTAACCAGAAGCTGGCATTGAATCTCCTGCAGAACAGGGGTCACCAGGTTGTGCTGGCTCAAAATGGAAAGGAGGCCGTGGAGGCATTTCTAAAAGGCGACATCGACCTGATCCTTATGGATGTGCAGATGCCGGAGATGGATGGAATAGAGGCGACCAGGAGGATCAGAAGGTTAGAAGTTGAGGGGTTAGAAGCGTAGAAGCTGAAAGCTCAAAGCTCAAAGGCAAAGAAAACTCTCCGCCTCGTTCCGAAAGACATCCAGCATCCAGTATCCAGAATCCAGTATCCAGAATCCCGATTGTGGCCATGACGGCCCATGCCATGGAAGGGGATCGTGAAAGATGCCTCGAGGCCGGAATGGACGACTACGTGTCCAAGCCGGTCAAGGCGGAGGTTCTTTACCGGGTCATCGAGAACCTTTTAAACACCGGGGAAAAGGACGATGAGGTTCGTACCACGGCTCTCCATGCCCCCCCGGACCTGCCGGAGGACAGGGCTGTTTTCGACCGCTCCGCGGCCCTGGAGGCGGTGGCCGGAAACCGGGAGCTTTTCCTGGAAATCGCCCGGCTTTTTCTAAGCGAGCTTCCCCAGGCCGTGAGCGACATCAAGGAGGCGGTCTCGGGCGGCGACGCCTCTCGCCTGGAACAGGGGGCCCACAAGCTGAAGGGGTCGCTGGGGATTGTGGGCGCCAAAAGGGCCTTTGATGCGGCCTATGGTCTGGAAGTCCTCGGCAGGGAAGGAAAGATGCAGGAGGCCCAACATGCAGTGGATGTCCTCCTGCAGGAGCTTCAAGACCTGGAGTCCGCCCTGCGAATCAGCCTCGAGGAGGTTGACGCATGAAGATCCTGATCGTGGAAGACGATCCCGTCTCCATGAGGGTTTTGGAGGCCTTTCTTGAGGATTGGGGATACGAAGTCGTGACCGCCCGAAACGGAAATCAGGCATGGGAGTCGCTTCAGGAATCGGATGCGCCGAGTATCGTTATTTCGGACTGGATGATGCCCGACATGGACGGGCTTGAATTATGCTCCCGGATACGTGGCAGGGAGGGATCGGGATACATCTATTTTATCATCGTGACGGCAAAGACGGGAAAAGAGGACCTGATTCTGGGAATGGAGGCCGGAGCGGATGATTACCTTGTCAAGCCTTTCAACCATAATGAGCTGAAATACCGGATCAGGGTAGGCCGGAGAATCATTGATCTGGAACGGCGCATCCTGCAACTGGCCAACACGGATTCGTTGACGGGCATATTGAACAGAAGGGCCTTTATGGAAAGGTTGAAGGCGGAGATTGAGCGGGTTGGACGGGAGAATGCCCCTCTGTCCATCATCATGGCGGACATCGACCACTTCAAGAGGGTCAATGACGAGTACGGCCACCAGGCGGGGGACCGGGTGCTTCAGGAATTCAGCCGCCGGTTGATGAAACCGGCCAGACCCTATGATTTCCTGGGCCGTTACGGCGGGGAAGAGTTTATCGCCTGTCTCCCCAACACCAGTGAAGAGCAGGCCCGATTCATCGCGGAGAGACTGCGACGTGGTGTAGAGGAAACGGCGATCTCCCGGTCGGATGATGCAAACATCCCGATCACTGCCAGTTTCGGCACGGCCTCATTCAGGACGGGGGCCGGAAACGATGATGTGGATCGAATCATAAAAAGGGCCGATGATGCCCTTTACAAGGCAAAACGCGAGGGAAGGAATCGCGTGTGTGCATGGCAGGATGGGGAGTCCTGAGAAATAAATGAATACATCCGACACACCCATACGTACCCCCCAACAAAGGATGAGGATGGGGGAAATCCTGGTAAAATCAGGGCTCATCGACGATGAAACCCTCGCCAGGGCCCTTGAAATCCAGAAATCCCAGAAAAGGCGCCTGGGCCAGGTCCTCGTGGATATGGGGGTGGCTGACCAGGTGATCATTGCCAAAACCCTCTCCAGGCAGTTGAAGATACCGTATGGCCGCCTTGAGAACAAAAAAATAGCCAAAGAGGTGATCGAGCTGGTATCGTCCCAGCTTGCCGAAAATCATATAGTCATCCCTATCAAAAAAACAGGAAAACGCCTCCTTGTCGCCATGGCCGATCCCCTGGATCTGAACGCCCAGAACGACCTTCGCTTTTTTACCCAGTTATCCATAGATGTGGCGGTTGCCCCCCAAGAAGACATTTTTGATGCCATTGAAAGACACTACCCGAAGGTGGATCTGAAAAGAAGTCTGGATTCCGGCCTGACCATATTCGGGGACATAGAAATTATCCGGGAAAAAGATCCGGATGAAAAGGAGGCCCAAGAACTTCTTTCCCTTACGGAAAGGGCTCCCATTGTCCGGTTCACGAATTCAATCCTTGCCGATGCCATCAAACAGAAAGCAAGCGATATCCATATTGAACCGCAGAAGGGGTCTATTTTGATTCGGTATCGGGTGGACGGCATACTCAAAGAAATCATGCGGGCGGAAAAGCATATTCATGCGGGGGTCGTTTCCAGGATCAAGATTGTATCGAACCTGGATATTACCATCAAACGGAAACCCCAGGATGGGAAGGCCCAGGTGAAATGTGGGGGCAAGACGTTTGACCTCAGGGTCTCCACACTCCCCACATCATACGGTGAAAAGGTGACGATCCGCATTCTGGATCCCGCTACAGCGGCCTTGAACCCCGAAGATCTCGGTTTTTCAGAGAGGGATCTGAAAAAACTTTCGGAGGCCATTCACAGATCCCAGGGGATCATCCTGGTGACCGGGCCTACCGGGAGCGGAAAATCGTCAACGCTCTATGCCTGTCTCAACAGGCTCAAATCTCCGGAAGTCAACATCGTGACCGTTGAGGATCCGGTTGAATATGATGTGGCGGGGATCAATCAGGTTCAAATCAACCCGGCCGCCGGGATTACCTTTGCCAAGGGGTTGAGATCCATCCTCAGGCAGGATCCGGATATCGTCATGGTGGGCGAAATAAGAGACGGCGAGACCGCTATTACAGCATTTCAGGCCGCACAGACAGGGCATCTGGTCCTCTCAACGCTCCACACGAATGATGCCCCTTCTGCGGTCATAAGGTTAATGGACCTGAAAATCGATCCCTTTCTGGTCTCTGCATCGCTGATTGCCGTCATCGGCCAACGGCTCGTCAGGAAGGTATGCCAGGAATGCAAAGCGCCCGAGTCGTTGCCCGCCGAGCAGATGGAAGCGATCCGGCCGTATATGGGTCATGACGCATTGGGCACCTTCTGGAGAGGAATCGGGTGCGAGGCATGCGAGTTTAGCGGATATTCAGGGCGCTTGGGCCTGTTTGAGATCTTGATGATAACGCCTTCTCTCCGGCACAAAATATCTGCGCATCTCTCGGCTGTGGAGTTGAAGGAGGCGGCAGAGGATGGAGGGTTCGGGACCCTAACGATGGACGGAATAACAAAGGCCATGCAGGGGCTCACGACCATTGACGAAGTGTTTCGCGTGGCCCCCCCTGAGGCAAAGCGATCGGTGACGGCGCCTTTCCTTGAGACTGCTGTTGAGGAAGAAAGTGCACCGGAAGAACCCTATTTCGCAGAACCAGCGCCTCCCGTTGTGAGTGCCAGCCCGAAGCGGATCCTCGTTGTCGATGACAATACGGTCATTCGTAAAATGCTCAGCCATCAGTTGGAGGCGGAAGGCTATCTCGTTGTCACCGCGGAAAATGGGCTGGAAGCCCTTAAAATGGTCGCCAAAGATAAGCCGGATCTCATTTTGTCGGACTTCCTGATGCCGGAGATGGACGGTCTTACCCTGGTAAAAAAACTGAAGTCCCAGTTGGCCACGCGGTTTATCCCTGTGATCATGCTCACAGCAAAAGATGAGGTGGAATCCGAGGTAGAGGTCATTGACGCAGGGGCCGACGACTACCTGACCAAACCGGTGGCTCCGAAGCGGTTGCTGGCGAAGGTCAACCGGCTCTTAAACAAATAGAAAGCGCAAGCCAGTTTCTGAGAGTTCATCTCTCACAACCTATAACATATTGTCATTATTTGTTTTTTTCCATAGTATCCAGGAGTCAGGAGCCAGAATTCAGAATTGAAGAAAGGTATGCCTCAGGCAGTTTGTTGTCTTCCTCAACCGTGATGTCAACCCACGAAGCTCACCCTTCAGGAAAGCATTCACTGTACAGGTATACTGACAAGACAAATTGATGCGACTTTTGCGCGCCGTTTGCCAAACGACCAAATCTTGGAAGTGCTTCTCAGGCGGTCGTTTCATTCTGGATTCTGACTCCTGACTTCTGAATTCTTGAAATGAAATTTCAAATATCGTTGGTTCAGATAGGTTAGATAGGGAATAATGGCCTCGTTTTTGTTAGTGCAGGTGCCGTCATATGTTATGGATACAATGGGGACGCTGGTTTTTTTCTCTATGGCCCGGGCCATGGCCTCGGTGATGAGAGAAGGACAGCAGAATGCGGGGCTTGTTTGAACAAACAACGATACATCCGGGTGACTGTGGAAAGCAATGCCTTTGAAGACAACATGTCCAGGTAGTTGCCTTCAGAAAACCATCTTTTGAGATAGGCCTTGGCGATCATCTGTACATACGCGCTGTAAGGCGTGACGATCACTTCGCCGTTATGCTCCTCGATGAACCGTATGAGGTCCTGGTTCATCACATCGTTGTCCCGCACGTACAAATCGCCGAAGATCGCCACCTTGGGTTTGTGCTCCTGCGTGATCTCAATGGCTTCAAACCATGAAATCACCTGGGCCAGCGTCTCCTCCTTGGACCGGTTGCCTGCGAAAGCATCGGTCAGGACATCCACGCTTTGCTCAATCACCCTGTCGGTGGTGCCTGGCTCCTTTTCATAGGGCCGGATCCGGGATCCCCTTGTTCATGAATCTCGAGAGCGTGGTATACGGTCTTCCCAGGAGCACGACGTGCAGGTCTTCATGCGCCTGAAATTCCTTTTGGTATAATAACAGTATTGCCGTCTCCCCTCCTGATCAGTGCTTCGGCGCTCTGTAGATTCAGGCGTCGGGCCTGCTGATCCAGGAAACTGCCCGTCCCCGTGGCACAGGAACTGTTGGTCCTGTAGCTTCGGTAACGGCCCTGTTCGTCAAAACCGATCAAGCCGAATGCCTGGTCCCCCCACAATCAGAATACCGCCCGGCTGGTGGTGGAAGTCATGTGCGGCCGCCATAATCGCAACCCGGTTGTCATACTGCCGGGTGGCCTTGATCATGGAAGGGGTTGAGGAGGTGGCGGCAATCCCGCAGATTTGATAATCATTTTTGTGAATGCTCCCACGATATCACCGTGATGGAATTGATAGGCGGTTTGACAGACGTCTCTTTCAGAATTGATCGCGGCGAGGGATATGGAAACAGACCCGATATAGATCCCCAGGAAAGCGGCATGCGGATCCATCCTATTCCGGGTCGTGTTCAAAGACATATCCCACCGATCGGAGGCTTTTAAAATAGACGGGTTGTTTGGGGTCGGGCTCAAAATACTTCCGTAATCTGACCACGAAATTGTCCACCGTGCGGGTGGTGGTGCCACCGGTGTAGCCCCAGCCGATTTCCAAAAGCGTTTTTCTCGAAAGGGGTTGGCCCCGGTTGGCCACAAATAGCCTCAAAAGCCTGGCCTCCTGGTCGGTCAAATGGATCTCCCCGGACGGGCCATGGGCCTTCAGGGTTTGAAAATCGATCCGGTTGTTGCCGAACGTGTAAATCCGGGGGAGTGCCGACATAGGGTCTCCTTCTACATCGGTCCCCTCTTGAGCCCACCCGTCCCGGGTCAGAAGCCGATCCACCCGAAGCAGAAACTCGTCCAGGTTGAAGGGCTTGGGCAGATAATCGTCCACCCCGTAGGAGAATCCCTTTACCCGGTCATCGGGCTCCCCCGGGCCGACAGGATCAGGATGGGAAGCCGCTCGTCCTCAAGACGGATACTTCGAAGCACCGACAGGCCGTCAATCCCCGGGAGCATGATATCCAGAACGATCAGATTCGGTTGCCATTCCTTCCACAGCTCGAGGGCCTCGTGGCCATTCTCCGCTATCCTTACGTCATATCCCTTAAGCGACAGATTCAGCTTCAGACCTTCGGCGAGATGGGCCTCGTCTTCCACCACCAGGATTCTTCTCTTGGGGGGGTCATTCATGGCTTTTCTCATTTGGCTCAGATCCGACCCTTTTCAAGGGCAGCATCAGGGTAAAAACAGAGCCCTTTCCACTGCCCTTTGAGTAAGCCGTTATTTTTCCCTTGTGCATCCGTGCGATGCTCTCCACGAGATAGAGGCCCAGTCCGGTGCCCCTGGCCGACATATCCTCCGAGCGGCCAATCTGATAAAATTTTTTGAAGACCTTCCTGAATTCCGACCGGGGCAGTCCGATACCGTTGTCTTCAAAACAGACATGCAACCGCTTCCCTTTGGGTTCGAAGGTGATATTTAGTCGGGGCACGTCGGATGCATTATATTTGACGGCATTGGTGAACAGGTTCATGAGCAGCATCTCAAATAATGGGGGATTGATGCGGTAGAAAAAAGACCGTCCGGATGGATGATGAATGCGGATGTCACTCCCGTTAAAGAGGCGACGGTTCTGTTCATAAAATGACTGAACCGCCTTCACGAGATCCGCCTTCACCCACTTGCCTCCGTAGGTCTTGCTTTCGATCTTTGCCAGATCCAGGATGCGGTTGGTATTGTGGGTCAGCCGGTCCGCATCATCCACCATGTATCCGATATACCTGAGCTGGTCCTCCCGTGGCAGGTCATACTTTCGGAAAGTCTCGAGATAGAGTTTCAACGAAGCCACCGGGGTCTTGAGTTCGTGGGTGAAACTGTTGATGAAATTTCGCTGAAGCCGGTACAGCTGGAAGGTTTTTTGATTGTAGACAAAGATGATGAACAGGCCGAGGAGAATAATCCCCACCAGTATGGAGAGCACCAGAATCACGATCCAGGTTTGCGCCGCCAGAACCTGGTCCGGCTCCAGGCGGGTCCTGTCCAGGACCCTTTCCAACCCTGCACTGACCTCCACATACCAGTAGATATATAAGAAGAAAGACAGGGCCACGGCCGCAATGGAGAAGATAAAAATAAGGATCGGATGAAAAAAGGGTTTTGATTGACCCATTGCCCACAACCCCGCGGTCACCCTTTCGAATGGGCTTTGCTGTTTGGGTAAAACCTGTATCCCAACCATTTTATCGATCATTCATCATTCTATTCTCGACCGCACATGATTTCAACCGTTACCGTCCGTTGCAGGTTTTTCCGCTTAAAAGAGAATCCGGACAACGGCCTTGTCCGTGATAAATGGGGAGCGGTGAAAGCGCATTAATGCCCGGGCTGTTCGGTCAAGCGGGGAATTTTCGGGGTCAGCCCTTCAGTATATAAGGATGAGGTCCGGACCGGTCGATGGTTAGGCGAAGCGTGGATATATGAGGGGTCATAGGCCGTCTTCGGCACCCTGAGATCGCCAACGAGGCGGCATCGTAGGGATTCTTTCATACTAAAGAAAACCACCAGGGACGATGTGAGCAGGGTGGTGATATTCATCCTGCCGAATTGTGAACGATAAGACGCCTTGATTTCCCTCAACAGGGTTTCGCTCTGCGGGTTTTTCACAAAAAGGGTGGATGCGAAGAGAAAATAACGCATCATGTTTTCAATTCCTTCTTAAACCGTTTGAAGTCCGGAAAATCCAGCACCGCCGTGGGCATGTCTATATTTTCCGCCAGAAAATAGAGCCCCTGGCTTCCATGGTTGAACCGGTAGGAAAAAATGCCTTGCTCCCGGGTCACCTGGTTGTGAAAGAGCTCCATTTTGTTTTCCTTTTCACCATATTCGTCATCCACCCCATAGGGCCCGAATACGGAAGTCAACAATAGTTTCATTTGACTCTCCTTTAATGCATAAAAGCAATGCATTTTCATTTTTCACTGTCCATCGCCTCCCTCACCTTCCGGGCCAGGCTGTCGAAAGTAAAGGGCTTCTGGATAAAATGCATCCCCTTTTCCAGCACCCCCTGACGGGCGATGATGTCGGCCGTGTATCCCGACATGAACATCGTCTTGATGTTTTGGCGGATCTTCAATATCTCCCCGGCCAGGTCCATTCCGCTCATTTCGGGGAGGATCACATCCGTCATGAGGAGGTTGATTTCTCCCTGATATTCCCTGGCCATGGTTAGCGCTTCGGCCGGGCTTGCTGACGTTAGCACGGCATAGCCCAGATGGTCGAGGATCCTTTCGGTCAGATACAATACCGTCACATCATCCTCCACGATCAAGATGGTCTCGCCGCGACCCTGAGGCGTTTCCGGCTTGGCCGCTTCCACACCTTCTTGGGCTTCTTCGCCATGCCGGGGCAGGTAGATCCTGAAGGCGGCCCCTTTGCCCGGTTCGCTTGCCACTTCAATGAACCCGTTGTTCTGCTTGACAATCCCGTAGACCGTGGCCAGCCCCAGGCCGGTTCCCTTGCCCACCTCCTTAGTGGTAAAGAAGGGCTCGAAGATGTTTTCCTGGGTCTCCCTGTCCATGCCGCAGCCGTTGTCGCTGACCGCCAGCATCACATACTTGCCGGGGGCAGCTCCAGCATGCTCGGCACAGTAGGCCTCATCCAGGACCCTGTTTCGTGTTTCAATGGTGACCTTGCCCACGCCTGAAATGGCATCCCGTGCGTTGACGCACAGGTTGGCCAGGATCTGATCCACCTGGGAGGGATCCATCTTGACCTGCCAAAGACCATGGCCCGGCGACCAGACGAGATCAATGTCCTCTCCGATGAGATGCCGGAGCATCTTGAGCATTCCTCCCATGGTCTCATTGAGATCCAGCACCTCGGGCGCAATAAGCTGTTTTCTGGCAAAGGCCAGAAGCTGCCGCACGATGTCAACGGATTGTTTCCCGGCATTCATGACCTGTTGCAGGTTTCGGTAGACCGGGTCTTCCTTGTCCACGCCATCCATGGCCATTTGGGCGTATCCCAGAATCACGGTCAACTTGTTGTTGAAGTCGTGGGCCACGCCCCCGGCCAGCCGGCCCACCGATTCCATTCTTTGGGCCTGCATCAACTGGGCCTGAAGGTTCTCTTGCTCGGTCTCCGCCCGCTTGCGCTCGGTGAATGTCCCGAATATTACATTGCACCAACCTTGCCCTGTCGACGAGATAGATATCCGTATCGATGTGCTGCCCGGCCTTGGTTTTTGCCGGAACATCATCGTACTTAATCATGCCGTTCTTGTTCAAAATCTGCATTGTCGTCCGGAAATCACTTAGATCGAGCGAAATGCCGATGTCCTGAAGCTTATTCCCGATGCTCTCCTCCCGAGTATATCCCAGCATCTTCTCGGTGGACGGATTGGCATGGGTGATCTTCCCTTCCCTTTTTCAAGAAGCACGATCCCGTCGCTCGCGGTCTCAAAAAGACGCCTGTAGCGCTCTTCAGACTCGGTTAATAACGCTTCCAGTCGCTTGCGCTCGGTGATGTCCTCAATGGCGAGAAGGATCATCCTGGCATCGATGTCTTTCCGATATACCTGGCGGGCGTTGAGCAGCATGACTTTATGACCGATGTCCTGGAAATCATGGGCAACCTCAAAGTCGTCGAATGTCTCTTTTTCAGGAAGGATTTTTTCAAGCAGTTCCCGAAGCAGGGGGATGTCCCATTGTTTGTTTCCAAGGTCATAGATGAAACATCCGAGCGTTTCAGAGGGAATAACGTTAAAGGTGGTGTAAAAGTGGCGGTTTGCCGAGATGATCTTCAGGTCCGCATCCAGGACCAAAAGGGGCGATCGAACCGCCTCCACAATACTTTCGGCGTAGCGAAGGGCCTCCTCGACCGCAAGCTCGATCGATATACCTTCGGCTGTCGATTTTTTCAGCTCGGCGTTTTGCGAGCGCAATTCCGTCAGTTCAGCTATAAGCTCCTTCTTTGTCTTATGATCATCTTTCATAGCGTCCCCCATAGGCAGCAAACCGAATTGTAAGCTGCGCAAGAAGCGTCAACCTTCCGAGAATGTCGACAACTTTGCCGTTGGTCGTTTTAAGAGCGACATTGTTATAATTTTGCTGACTTAGGGCTCGCTTTTCAAGCATCATCTCTTTTACCATACGCATTTCCCAGGCCACAGAATACAAAACCCCGCTCTCCATTTGTATGGAGGAACGGGGTTTTGGGACCGGATAAGGACATTTTGCATCCGCTTTCCCTCTCGGGCCTGCCCTGGTAGGGCTTTGATCCGATCCGGATGGGGCTATGCACGATTCCAGACAGGACGCTATTCAGTATAGAGCATCGCCTCAGATCGGCCCGGGGCAAGGGTTTAAAGTGGACAAACAGCGCAGCTATCCTGCTGAAAATGAAGGATACACCTCGCTGCCGAATAAGTCAAGGTAAAATGGACCAAAAGGTGCGACTCCTTAAAACAACCGGACCATCCACCTCACCGCCTTGGATAGCGCGTAGGGTTTCCTCCGCTTCCATTATGGGCGATGTGAGTTCCTGCAGAACTCATCCAGAAGCTGTTGGCGTGTTTTATCCGATTTGCTCATTCAGCGATCCGCCAAAAGATCCCAACGAGATGACAAGCTCAAATTCATTGCCATTGGGCCGGCTGTTGATCTCGAAACCGAGTTTTTTTCCCATGGCGAGCATGCTCCGGTTTTCCGGTAAGACAATGCCCCAGACCCGTTGAAATCCCATCCTTTCAGCGATTGACAGGCAGTTTTGAAGAAGACTCGAACCGATCCCTTTTCCGTGCCAGGGATCACCCACCACAACCGCGAACTCTCCCTCCTTTCCATCCGGGTCTCCCATGATCCTCGCCACCCCCAGCATACGCTCCGCCCCGGGATCGTCGTCGAGGGCCACCAGGGCGATCTCCCGGTCGTAATCGACCTGGGTGAACCGGGCCAGCATCTTGGGGCTCAGTTCCTTTACATGACTGAAGAAACGGTTATAGATGGTCGTAGGAGATAATACCTTGAAAAAAACCTGGAAAAGCGGGGCATCTTCCGGCCTGACAGGGCGTATAAAAAGCCTGGCGCCTTCCTCGGTGACCAGGTGGGTCTCATCCTCCGCCGGATAGGCGCTGATCACCAGGTGCAGGGGAGAAGGCAGGTCCGCCTCGGAAACGAGGATGCGGGCATCCACCGCCTCGGGCCTGCCGTCCTTGATGAGCACGGGATTCATATCCAGTTCGGCAATCCGGGGGAAATCGATCAAGAGCTGGGAGAGCCGGATGATCATTTCTTCGAGACGTTCCATGTCCGCCGGGGGCCGGTTTCTATACCCCTGCAGCAGGGTCCAGGCCTTGGTCTCCTGCATCATGCGCCTGGCCAGCAGACGATTCATGGGGGGAAGTCCCAATGCCCGATCCTTGAGAACTTCGGTAAAGATGCCGCCCATTCCAAAAACAATGACCGGACCAAAATTGACATCCCGTTTGGCGCCGAGGAGAATTTCAAAATCCGGGTTGGAAAAAAACGGCTGCATGGTGACCCCCTCGATCCGGGCCTCGGGCTTATACCGGCGGGCCGATTCCACAATTTGGGTAAAGGCTTCGCGGACATCCGCATCCGAACGCAGGTCCAGGCGAACCCCGCCTGCCTCGGTTTTGTGGGTAATGTCGGGGGAATGAAGCTTCATGACCAGTGGATATCCCATGTCCCTGCCCAGGCGCGAGGCTTCGTCCTCTGTCTCGGCGGTTTCCGTCCGGATCACGGGCAGGCCGTAAGCCGAAAGGACCTCCTTGGCATCCGATTCCGGCATGAACTCTTGCTCCGGGGCACCGGTCAGAAGGCGACGGGCCTTTTCCGGATCAAAGGCGATCTCCCGGGTCAGCTTGGGCGGGATCTCCAGAAGGGATGCCGTGTTCCGGGCATACTCAACCATGTACAGAAACGCCCGGACCGCCCGTTCCGGCGTCTCATAGGTGGGAATTCCCGCTTTATTCAGGATTTGCACGGCCTGTTCGATGCTTTTACCGCCCATCCAGCAGGCAAACACGGGATACCGGCGGCCTTTTATCGTGGATGCCAGGGTCTCGGCCACCGAAATGGGGTCCGTGAGGGCCTGGGGTGCCAGGATGACACAAACGCCGTCCGTGTCTTTTCCGTCGAAACAGATTTCAAGTGTGCGGCGAAAGCGTTCCGCGGAAGCATCCCCGAGAATATCGATGGGGTTGCTGCGGCTCCAGAAGGGCGGCAGAAACCCATCGAGTTTCTGAAAGGTTTCATTGTTGAGAGGCGCCGGCTTTAGACCGTAACGGGCAAGGGTGTCCGTGGCCATCACGCCGGGGCCGCCGCCGTTGGTGACAATGGCCAGGCGCGGGCCGCGGGGGGGCGGTTGCTTGGCCATCAGTTCGGCGCAGTCGAAAAGATCCTGGATGGTGTCCACCCGTACGATGCCGGCGCGCTTGAAGGCGGCGTCATACACCGCGTCTTCACCGGCCATGGCCCCCGTATGGGAGGCGGCGGCCTTTGCCCCGGCCTCGCTTCTGCCCGCTTTCAGAACGATAATGGGCTTGATCCGTGACACCGCGCGCGCGGCGCTCATGAACTTGCGAAAATTCGTCAGGCTTTCGATGTAGAGCAGAATGCTCTTGGCCGAGGAATCGTTTCCGAGGTAATCGATGAGATCGCCGAAATCCACGTCCAGCATGGAGCCGATGCTGACAAAATGACTGAAACCGATATGGTCCTTCAGTGCCAGGTCCAAAATGGCCGTGCAGATGGCCCCGCTCTGGGAGACAAAGGCCAGATCGCCCATATCGGGCATTTCGGATGCGAAACTGGCGTTGAGATTTACGTAGGGTCGGATAATGCCCAGGCAGTTCGGCCCAACGATACGAAGCCCGCCGGCATAGGCCGTGGCGCGGATCTGCTCCTCGATCCCCCTTCCCTTTTCGCCGACCTCCTTTCCCCCGGCGGAGATAACAATGGCACCCGCCACCTTCTTTTCCACGCATTGCTGCACGATGTCGGGGACGGTAACAATCGGCGTGGCAATAACCGCCAGGTCCACCCCCCTTCCAGAGCGGAGATGGATCCAACCGCCGCCATACCGTGAACAGTATGGTATTTGGGGTTTACCGGCAGCAGTTTCCCCTGGAATCCGCCCTCGATGAGATTCTTCATCAGGGCATTGCCGATGCTGCCGGTGCTTTCACTCGCGCCCACCACCGCCACCCGGCGAGGCTGGAAGATACGATCCAGATTGTATTGACTCATGTTAAGGCTCCTCCTTAGAGCCTGTTTGACAATTATCCCTGCTGCGATCGGGCGACAATGCCGATCTTTTCAAAGGTTGTCGTCAGACCTGTGGGGTCACCGTGTCCTGATGATTTTGAGCGAGTCGGTTCCATGCATGTCCTTGGTTGATTTATCTTCTACCAAAATCAGTCTCTCGTCTTTTTCAATCATCCCGGCCTTGGTCAGAAAGCGAATAGCCGTTTCGGTAAAGGCATTTGTTTCATAATCAAGGCAAACAGGATAAACCCCGTAAGACAGAGCCAGAAAATAATTCGTTTTTTCATCGCCGCCGCAAGAAAGTATCCAGCAGTCCGGCTTGAATCTGGAGATAAGGCACGGGGCGCCCTTGCTTTTTGTATGGGTCAGTATATAGCGCACATTCAATGCATTCGCAGATTCGACGGCATTCAGGGAAACAATATTCTCAACGGTGGTGTTGTCGGACCCCGCACCCGTCCTGAAGTATGCGGGCAAATCGGCCAATGCCCCTATAGCTTTACGTGCCCGTTCGGCGGATGCTGCTGTTTTAGTTATCATTTCAACCGCTTCCACAGGATACCGTCCGATGGCCGTCTCTTCGGACAACATCACAGCGTCTGTCCCGTCCAGGATCGCATTGGCCACATCGGATACCTCTGCACGGGTCGGCCGGATATTCTCCGTCATGGACAACAACATCTGCGTAGCTGTTATTACGGGCCGGCCCAAAAGATTCGCCTTATTGATCAATTTTTTTTGAAGGGGAGGTACGTCTTCTAAAGGGATTTGAACTCCCAGGTCGCCCCGGGCGATCATGACGGCGTCCGCCGCGGAAAGAATCTCATCGAAATTGTCAATGGCCTCGGCCCGCTCGATTTTGGCAACCACATACGCGGATTGCCCCTTTTTTTGTGCAAAGCCCTTTACCTTGCGTATGTCAGCTGCTGTCTCCGCAAATGAAACGCCGAAGGCATCTACCCCCTCCTGCAGGGCAAAAGCGACAAAATCAAGGTCGGTATCGGACACCGCATCGGCGAATATTTTTACCCCCGGAAGATTTAATCCTTTGTGTGAAAGAAGCGGGCCGCCGATAACCGTTCGGCAGAACACCTCCTCCTCAATTACCTTCTCCACCTGGAGTTGTATGAAGCCGTCATTGAGAAAAATCAGGCTTCCAGGGTTCACACTCTCAGGCAGTCTCTTGTAGTCAACAGGTATCTGATTGGCTGTGCCCACAAGGTCTTTGACGGTCAATATGACCTCATTCCCTTTTTCCAGCAGGAGCGGCTCATCCGAGAGTTTCCCGATTCGTATCTTGGGACCGGGAAGATCCGCCATGATCATGCAGGGACGCCTGAGCCTTTCCGCCACAGCGCGTATGCGGCGGATATCCTCCCTGTGCCCCGGCAAAGTTCCATGGGCGAAGTTGAGCCGCGCCACATTCATTCCCTGCATAATCAATCGCTCCAGAACCGCCTCCGATCGGGAGGCCGGCCCTATGGTGCATACGATTTTGGTTTTATGCGTTGGTAATCTCATGCCGCAACCACCGCGCTCAGAGCACATACCGGAACCAATCTTCCTGTGAGTTTGATCTTCTTCATGGCGATCGCCGGATTCATGGTCATTGTGATGATGGTTTTCATGCATAGCCGTCCATGCAGCGTATCGCAGATGGGATCGTCACGAAAAGGCTGATGAGTCCGGGCGCCGGCAGCGGACCCCCGGAACCCGGTATGATGATCGATAGCGTGATGATCGGCAGAATTGTTAGAGTTGCCTATAAACCCCTTGACGGTTTCAATACCGCAACACCGCTGCAAGAAGCGCCTGGTCAGGGACTTCTTCCGGCGAAACGGCGTAGACCGTGCCGCCATTGATCAGGGTCTGGATTGCCGTTAAATCGAGGAGGTCCTCATCGCCGGGTTCACGGGGTTCGTGCACATAAACCTCGTCTTTTTCCAGATCAAACCCTCCCCACATCTGTACGCCGACGGCGACAAAGAGCACGTCGATTCGCCCGTGATGGGCCGCCAGAACTGCTTCCTTGACGTCGCCGGTGGTCTCTCCCGTGCCCGCCAATTGACGGTATCGAGCTGTCGACTCCTCCCGCGCTTCCTTAAACACGGGCTCCACCAATGCCCATGCCTGACCATGGAGTTCCTCTGGCTTCAAACTCTCGGGATTTCCAGAAATCCCCCTTCCAGCAAGTGCGGATAGGTATTCGCCTCCCGGTAAATGGGAAAAAGCGAGTCGACCCCGGCCAGGACCAGTGGTGATGGTCCATCTGACATCAAACCGCGCAATTCCCTGTCGATCGTGCGAAACCACTGGAGTATCATGTCTTTGCCTTCGTTGCTGTCGTCATGCCCGTGGAACATGGCTGCCCGGCTTCCTGTTCCCGATGACGTGCTCGTATGAAACTGCAATTGCTTCTCTGTGGATACCTCCGGGAAGGCTTCCGAGAGGCTGTGGGCTACAGCCTTCAGCTCGATCTCGTCCACCGTATGGCGCGTGCCTTCCATCAGCCGCACCTGATTCTGGCTGAGGGCCAGGATGTAAAAAAGGCCGTCGCCGGATAGAATGGGAAGCAGCGGTTTGACATGAAAACGATGGGAAACCATCGCCAGTTCCCTGAAGGCCATCGGCAGTCTGAAATAGTGCAATGTGTCTGCGGAAAAAAACACCGCCAGCCCATCGCTCTGCCGCTGCCAGAAATCCCGATCCTGCAACAACCGCCGGGGCTCTTCGAGCAACTCCTCAACCTCCGGAGCGCGCAAACCTTTTCCCGTGAGATCTTCTTCCACCTCCCGAATCAGGTTCTTGAATCGAATCGGATCCTGTTCCATATCCCGACCCGACCGGTGCGTCGGCATAAACAGCGAGACACACCAGCCGGAATGGCGGTCCAGAAACGCTTGCTTCAATATGTCCATTGTGATTTTATCCATAGGCAAAGTCACCTTTCATCCGTTTTTGGCTTTTCGGCCACCATCGCCGCCGGGGACAAGGCCTTCCTCTACGGCTGCGCGAGTCTTTTATGAAGCGAACCGATTTTGCTCAGGCTTCATGCGAATTCTTTCATCCGGATCATTTACGTCACCTTCCCTTTCTCGAGCGCCAGGTCAGCGAGGAAATTGAACACCTCCACACCCTTGAGATCGGCTTTTTTCTCACCCCCGGCATATTGCATGACCCACGCAAGATCCATATCGTCCTCCGGCGAAAAGGCGCCCTTTTTCAAGCCCAATGACAGGGTTTCCTGGTCAAAGAGGATGAGATGCTCAAAGGTGGCACCGGATCCGTCTTCACTCCCGGGCCCGGCATAAACCTGTAAATCCTGCTCCAGGACGTCAAGAACCAGGGGCTCGAAATCCACCAGCTTAACAAACAGGTCCAATGATTCCTGTACCTGCTCAACGGATTCATGTTCCAGCCCTTTGCGTGCCTCCTCCACCAGCAGCATCAGGTCATCCCGGGTATAGGTAAGATCCAGGAGCGCCACTGCATTTGCGTGTATTCTCTTCAGTGACGCCTTCCCCTTGCTGACCCGCACATCTTTATGATTCATAATCTTTTTAATATTTCTGATACTGAACATTTCCTGCCAGCACGGGCTTTTGCGAAGCCCCACGTCGGCCACGGTCGTGTGGTAGATGGCCAGCTCGTTATCGTAAACCAGCACTTCCCTGGTATCCCCCTCCAAGGGACGTACATAGAGATGAAGATCCCTGAACTTCTCGGGCGCATAATCGGTCATGGTGAGAAGTTCCCGGATGAGGGCCTGGTCCACCCACCACTTTCCGGGCGGCTCTTTCATTGTGGAGCTCAGTTGGTGCAAAAGCCTGTCGGCCTTTATTTTGGCCTTAAGGTTCTCTTTAAAAGACATAATGGTGCTCCTTTCCCAAAGGAACAAGGCCTGCCTATTTCACGATCAGATCATTCCTTACGGATGTGACCCCTTGAACGCTCCTTGCGATTTGACCTGCTTTATCCACCGCCTTTTGAGAATTAACAAAGCCGCTCAATTGAACGATGCCCTTGCGGGTTTCCACACTGATTTGAAATGATTTGAGAAAATCATCCTTTGCAAGCAGAGATTTAACCTTGCTCGTAATGACCGAATCATCCACGTATTCACCCGGAGTTGTCTGTTTGGAGGTCGATCCACACGCCGAAAGGGCGGCGATCACCATCAGTAACACAACATACCCGATAAACCTGTTCCTCTTTTTCATGGCAGTTACTCCTTATCTGTAAGCACCCTCGCCTTGCCCGGCAGGGGTCCAAAGTTTTACACTCGTCGTCGGCCCTGAATAACCTGGATCACCACCACGATGATGGCGATAACCAGAAGCGCATGAATGACGCCACCCATCGTGTAGCCGGTCAGCAATCCAACTCCCCATAGAATTAAAAGAATCACAAATATGGTCCAAAGCATGTCCTGCTCCTTTCTCCTGGATAACCGGGGTCGAGCGTTTTCCGCTCAACCCCGGCGATATGCTGCACACCCACGTGCGGCATTTGATGAATTCCTAACGAATGGGCGTCAGTTCGACCCTCCGGTTGAGGGCTCTGCCTTCTTCTGTCGAGTTGGGGGCTCTGGGTTTGGTTAAACCATATCCCTCAGCCGAAAGCCTGTCTTTGGCAACGCCTTTTTCCATGAGATAGTTCATGACGGCTTTTGCCCTTTTTAAAGAGAGCTTCATGTTGTAGGCTGCCGGCCCGACATTGTCCGTATACCCTTCGATCCGTACCCTGAGATCCGGATTCTTCTCGAAGACCACGGCGACTTCATTTAGAAGATGGTAAAATTGGGGTTTTATGGTGTAACTGTCAAAATCAAACAGCACATCCCCAAGGACCCAGCACCCGTCCTTGTCGACCTTGGCGCCTTCGGGGGTTCCCGGGCATTTGTCCAGTTTGTCAACCACTCCATCGCCATCGGAATCCAGAAGAACAGGAGCTTTTTCCTCCACCACCTTTTCCTCCACCACCGGTGCGGGTTTCGGCGGGGCCTTTTTCAGGAAGACCCTGGTTACGAAATCAGCCATCCCCTCAGGGGACGCGATCTGGTCCCCGGTGACATAGGTTCCGCATTGCCCTGTCTCGACCACCTCCTCAAGAAGCTTCTTACCGTCGGGATCCACGCCGATCTGTACCCCATAAATGCAGATCCTGTTTCCATATTGGGTGTTCAAATTGGCCGCGGACTTCTTAACCGCGTCATACACCATCACATCTTTGTCGGCATCGGTGAAAATAATGACCGCGATATCGCCCTGGGCCGATCTAAAGTCCTGGACCGTCGCATCGAGGGCCTGATTAAGCGGGCTGTCGCCGACACTGAAACCGATTTTGTTCAATCCTGCGTCAAGCGCGCCCGTGTCATAGGGGGCCGGGCCCCAATAAAGTTTGGTCAGCTCATTATCGAAAACAGCTGTCCTGCCAAAGATCCTGAGCGCCCCGGTCAGATCGAGGTCCGGAATGGTGTGATTCATTCGAGACGCCAATCGTTTGGCCGTATCCAGCTTCAGCTCTCCCTTATAAGAGTCGCCCATGGTCCCAGACTTGTCGACAATGACAACGAAATTATCCACCTTTTGCACATAGTCCCCCGACTGGAGCATCGGGTTGAGATTCTGGGGGGTAAATGTTGGAACCACCTGTGGGGCAGCGCAACTCATCAGCAACACACTTGCAGCGACCGGCAGCACCATTTTCAACCATCTCATTTTCATAACTTATTCTCCTTTCTGAATTGCTTTCTACATATCTATCTTTAGGGTTCATCTCTCACAATAAATGCTACTTCCCAACGACCTTCTTGATCTTTCCCGTCTTTTCTTGAACTTTCCCGGTCATCCTTTGTTCTTTGCCTTCGGCTTCCAAGTCAGGGTTCGCGCTTACTTTCCCTGCGATCTCCTTGATCTTGCCTGTGACTCGGTCCATCTTGCCTTCTGCCTCATCTCGTGTGCCTGATTTCATCATATTCCTCCTTTCAAATAATTATGAAACAATTGTTAAGCCAAAATTGTTCTTGTCAGGATTTGCTGAACTTGGCCACAACCTTTTTGTAGGCGTTGCCCAAATCCTCCATGGCCGCATCGACACCTGATTTCAGTTCCTCCCACGCATCCCCGCTGGAAGAACCTAACTCCTTCACCTTTTCAGCGACCGCATCCTGCTTTTCACGCAATGCGGTCAATTGCTGTTCCGCCTTCGCCTTGGCGTCCCCTTTCATCTGTTCCGCCTTCGCCTGCAGTTGATCAATTTCCTTCCCGTACTCATCCAGTTTGGTTTCCATCTGTTTTCGAGCGGCCTGCATCTGCTCCTCGGTGTACGCCTTGGTTGTCTCGTAGGCCTCCTTGGCCTCCTTCTTGACGTCATCACTGGATACGGTTTCGGACTTGCCCTGGGGTTGGTCTACGGTTTCGGACTTGCCCTCGGGTTGGTCCTTCTCACCGCAACCCACCAATCCGCCCGGGACCAACAACATGACTGCCAATAACCCCTTTACGAACATGACACTTTTCATTTAAAACCTCCTCTTCGCTATTGTTGATTTGCCCATTATCCCCATGGCGGCATCGCCGCACCTGGGTGAAACAAGATTAAAACTCCCTATCCCCCACTCTCTTCCCTTAGTTTATGGATCTCTTTATTCATGCTCCTTGCACGAAGGGATTTTTTTGCCAGCTTCGGCAAGGTCAGAATTGCCACGATGGCGCCACCCATGAGGGAGGAATAAACAATCAAGGCCGTAATGGAGATTTGAATGGTCCAGGTGAAGAATTTGAAATCCAAAGGCATACTGTTCTGTATCGCAGTGACGACGATTACCAGAATAAGTACAAAGGTGATGATTAATGAAAAATACATGGTTATTCTCCCTCACATCCGCAGCAGATCCGCTGCAATTAATGACTACGTTTAAAAGCAAACGGATGACACGGATAACGATGCTGTTTCACATGGTATTGATGGTTGATTCTTCTATAGCGTTTCGGTTATTCCTGTGGTTTTTCCTTTTCCACCTTAGATGCCTCTTCTTCTCGCATCCCTTTTTCCATCTTTGCCAAAAGCTCGGCTGTGGTTTTTTTTAGATCTTTGGCCCCCCCGGTTCGTTGAAATGCCAGAACCGCAATGATCAACGCAATAATCGCAATGAAAAGTGTAATAACTGTCATGACTAATCCTCCTTATTTCTCTCTCAAGATTGTCTCCGTGTTTCCCGCAGTACACTGAAAAGAATGTACTTTAATTACAGGCCTGCATATTTGCCCATACGCACCACATCCTGCTGGGACCAGTCATCCCGGTCTTTGAACGGGTGGCTGGGACCGCACTTCCCTTTTCCTTTTCCCCGCTGTTACGGTGTGTGTCACCATTTCGTAGGGCTCCTGGAGGAGGTTCATCGCCCCGCGAAGTACACGAAACCGATCGGACTTCAGATGGCTGTTCAGGTTTTCCCGGGTATCCCATTCTTCGAAAATATGGAATTCATTTTCGTCCTCCACGCTCCGGCAAAAGGCGCAGCGCAGGCATCCCTTCTCTGTCCGTATGGGGCCGATCAGGGAAGCGACCGCCTGAGACAGCTCCATGCGCTTCTCAGGAAGAACCTTCATTCGTATGATGACCAGTATCATACAGATGGTACATGCAAGTGGCCTGCCAACAACCTGGGAAGGAAAGGAAACTGGAATAATGTATAGATAACGGTAGATTAGATGAATGGGAGAGAAACGTGGAGAAGGGTGAAACGATTGGTTTGGCCTCAATATTTGGTGGGACCTCCATATATTGAGGGAATCTATTTTCTTCCATTATGTGATGCCTCCCTTTTCTCGGATCATATCAACTTGTCGTTGATGACCAATATCGAGCGATGTTTTCTGTCGTTTGTATTCGTCATCATATCATCTTTCTATAATATTCTGTTACGGCTGTTTCTCAGCGGCACGATCGCCGGAAGCAACCGGTAAGAGGTTCTCCGCGTTTTTCAATGGTTGTGCCTGCCGTGCCTGTTCCTCGATAACGACGGCTTCGCTGTATAAGCCGGCTTCCGCTTTCGTGGACACCGCATCGTGTTTTTCGTCCGGCGATTGACCCGGGAGCGGCTTTCCAGGTACGGCGCCGAGCCCATCTGCCGGTTTCCCGTCGAGCACGGTGACGGGGACGCCTTGAGGAAACACAACCTCTCGGGCCTCGTCGGGCATCGAGATACCATGTTTCTGAAAGGCGCGTTTCACCAGCCGGATCACCGAAGACCGCACCTTCAACCAACTGTGTGTGCGGCCATTGAGCCAAAAGTAGACGCGCAGGTTAACTGTAGACCCCCCCAGGCTGTCCACCAGCACCGAGGGCTCGGGGTCGTTCAGAACGGCCGGGTGGTCCGCCAGGACTTTCCGAGCAATCTCCTGGGCCTCGTCGATCGCATCGTCATAGCCGATGCCGACGACGAAGTCACCCCTCCGGTCGGAGGTGGTCGTGAAGTTGCGCAGGTTGCTCTTGTAAACGCCGGCGTTCGGGATCTGTACGAGGTTCCCATCGAGGGTCATCAAGATCGTCGTGCGCATGTTCAACTGCTGCACGTACCCGGTCTCACCGGACACCTCGACCAGGTCGCCGGTCTCGAACGGCCGCTGCATGCTGAGGAAGATGCTGGCCAGGAAGTTCTCAGTGATTTCCCGGAATGCGATACCAACGATCAGGCCGATCAGGCCGGTGCCGCCGACCACCGTCAATGCCAGTTGAGTCAGGCCGAAGACTCTCAGAATGAGATAGGCGCCGCAGACGAAGACGAGCCCGCCCGCCCCACGAGCGATCACATTTTGCAGCAGTTTCGTCTGAATCCGTCGGCGAAGGAACGCCCGGGCACCTGCTGTTGCCAGCAGGCCGGCGCCCACAGACAACGCCAGGATGAGCAACCCAAATATGATAAATGGAAGCGAGCGGATAAAGTCGCGCCATAATATCAACAGTCCGCTCGAGGCCGGGCGGAAATCCCATACCGGCGGCTCGAGTACCTCCATCCGGTTGGCCACGGCGACGACGTCCTGGGTGTTGCGCGCCAGATCGCCGGCCCAGTTCTTGAGCTCTTCGGACTCCACCTGACCGTTGAGAAAGACGACGCCTTCCTCGACCCGGACTTGTGGGTCGGTGAACCAGTTGGTGGCATGAAGGATACTCCGGAGTCGCTTGACGATCTCTTCATCGCGCGCCACGGGGCTTACCTCCACCTTCGCGGGTGCTGAGGGGAGTTCTTCTTTGGCGGGGGCGGTCAGTTTCCGCGGTTCCCCGGCTTTACCGACCGGTTCCTGTGCCATGGCCGCCAGGCTGAACACGGCAACGAGCAATACTGCCCGCAGAACCAGTTTATAGCAACGGTATGCAGATCGCTGCACGGGAACACTCTCCACAATCTAAGAGACCAGAGATCTCCAGCCCGGTTCTTCCATCATAGGCCGAAAAAACATGATATAGGGGCCTCGGACCAGATGGGCCATGACCCCGTCGTCACCCATCGGCTTCGAGCGCTGCGCGCACGCGAGTTGTCTGCGCGTTTATCCTCGCACGGTCATGGGCGGACTCCACGCTCCGCTCGGCCATCTCGGCGACCCATTGCACCTGATCGAGAAGCGCCCGCCGCCGGATCGGGCTGGTTGTCAGACCGGCGATGGTTTGAAGCGCGCCGAGCATCCCTACCATGATGGCGACATTGCCTTGGGCGCTGCCTCGAATTTGATCGAACGATTCGGCCAGCAAGCTTTCAAAGGTCGGCCCCATGGTGATCACCCTCAGTTCCCCTTCCTCGTAGCGGTGCGATGAAGTGATTTTCCGGGAGGCCAGCCGCGCCAAAATGGCCGTCAGATAATCCATGCACATCACGGCCGTCGTCAGTGTCGTTGATGCTGGGGGAGAGTGCACGCAACGCCATATCCACGATCTGTCGGATGCCGAAAGCGGAATCGTGTTCCACCATGCGGTAACGGCTGATGCTGTATGCCGCCTGCAGGTCGGCGATGATCTCTTTTCCCGGCGAATCCTCCAAAGCGAGCGAGGCCAGCGTGGTGTCATGGACCACAAACTCACCGATGCTTCGTTCCATCCGCACGATGGTCTGGTGCTTTCGCGCCAGACACAGGAGCGCTGCGTTATCCACGCTTTGGATATAACCATTCCCCCTGGCTGAGACTGCCTGCCATCTCCGCTCCGGCAGGGGGAGCGGCGACTGATCCTCATCGCCGTCAACCGGTCCGTTTCCAAGCCTCTCTGGGAAAAGCCGATCAACGGCCACCATGGTTGCGGCGGCAACCGAGGCGATAATGTTCGCGGCCTGGATCGAAGAGGCGATGTGATGAATGAAAAAAATGAGGACGCTGATGCCGCCGATTGCCAGGACAACACCTAAAGACACTGCCAGGTTCGGAATAAACCCGCTCTCGTCGCCGCCGCGGATGCTTCGCAACACGATCAGGCAGTAGATGAAAATACCCGTGAAGATTCCGAGCACGACCTGCGTGACGCGGTCACGCATGAAGTTCCGCAGGATGCGCGAGGTGTATTGGCTTGAAGCCAGCGCCAGCGTTACCAAGGTCATCGAAAACGTGACCCCCACCACGGTCATCATTGAGCCGGCAATTGTGGACAACATCCCGCGCGCGCCCTCCGTGCCGGCGCCAAACAAGCGCGGCCAGCGGGCCAGCCATCGGTCACTCCCGGTGGAACTCACTTCAACCAAAACCACCGCGAGGGCGATGCTGAATGCAACAATCAGCGAAGGTACAAACCAAAAGCTCGACCGCAGCTTGCTCCAAAGTTGCTTGAACTTATTCATGGACAATAACCATCAGGACATCCTCACCTCGGCCCAATGTTCCTTATGGTCGTCAACAAGCGGGATGGTCTTATCGGGTTGCTCAATGCCGTCCACGCTCACGCGCATCTCACCATTTCCGTTAGGCTTCTGCACGACGTCTATGTGGTAGACGGTCTCCCGATACCGGTAGTGCAGGGTGAACCCCTCCCAATCCGCCGGGAGGCACGGCCTAAAACGCAGCCTGTCCACTTCAAGCCTGATCCCCAGGAGTGATTCCACGATCAGCCGGTACATCCAGCCGGAAGATCCCGTGTACCATGTCCAGCCGCCGCGGCCGGTATGCGGTGGGACCGCATAGACGTCGGCCGCAACGACGTACGGTTCCACTTTGTAGGTGGCAGTCTCCTCGGCCGATCTTGCATGGTTGACCGGGTTGATCATGGTAAAGAGTTCCCACGCGCGACGGTTGTCCCCCAGGCGAGCGAAGGCCATTGCCGCCCAGATGGCCGCATGCGTGTACTGCCCGCCGTTTTCTCTCACTCCAGGGACGTACCCCTTGATGTAGCCGGGATTCAAATCCGATTTGTCAAAGGGCGGATCCAGGAGTTGGATCAGCCCATGCTCACGGCGAACGAGGCGCTCATCCACCGCTTCCATGGCCGTGCGCGACCGCTCATGCTCTCCCGCACCGGATATAACGGACCAGCTTTGGGCAATGGAATCAATTTGACATTCAGGGTTGATAGAGGACCCAAGCGGCGATCCGTCGTCAAAGTAGGCACGGCGATACCACTCGCCGTCCCAACCATGCTGCTCGAGATTCCGACGCAGCTCCGTCGCCTTTCTC
Source organism: Deltaproteobacteria bacterium (assembly GCA_034522175.1). Taxonomy (GTDB): domain Bacteria; phylum Desulfobacterota; class DSM-4660; order Desulfatiglandales; family Desulfatiglandaceae; genus JAIPDZ01. The sequence goes on from JAXHLQ010000001.1 coordinate 353,283, forward strand.
CGGCAATGTTGGACGAAAGCGTGATCCCCCCGCGCACGGGCAACCTCCGTGAACCGCATGAGCACCTCATACAGGAAAAACCCTAACCAGACGCTTTCGCCCTTGCCATGTTCGCCCACCAGGTTCATACCGTCGTTCCAGTCACCGGAGCCGATGAGCGGCAATCCGTGCTCACCGAATTTGAGGCCGTTCCGGATGGCTCGGACACAGTGTTCGTAAAGGCTCGTCGCCTCTTCAGAGCGCTCGGGAAGATCGTAATAAGAGTCTTCATCCATTTTTACCTGGCGGCCCTGGATGAAGTGGACGGACTCGTCCAATACGCCGGTGTCCCCGGTGCTGAGAACGTATCGGCATGTTGCCAGCGGCAGCCACAGGTAATCATCGGAACAGTGGGTACGCACGCCCTTCCCCGAGGGAGGATGCCACCAATGCTGAACATCTCCCTCGGGGAACTGACGGGCGGCGCAGCGGAGCAAGTGCTTCCGCACGAGGTTCGGTTCGCTATGGATGAGCGCCATTGCGTCCTGCAACTGGTCCCGGAAGCCGAAGGCGCCCCCTGACTGATAGGCCCCGCTCCGCGCCCAAAGACGGCACGCCAGCGTCTGGTACAGGAGCCATCCATTGGCCAGGACGTTGAGCGACGGGTCCGGTGTTTCCACCTGAACGGCGCCGAGCGTGTGGTTCCAGTACTGCCATATCGCTTCGAGTGCGTCTTGAGCAGCCGCCGATCCCCTGAAGCGACCCATCATGTCTCGCGCATCATCGGCGTCTTGTCCTATGCCGAGCATGAAGACCATCTCACGCTCTTCCCCGTCAACTATATCGAAGGTCACCTGGACCGCGGCGCAGGGATCCAGAGCAGCCCCCACTTTGCCGGAAAGCCGCGACCGGGTCATGGCATCCGGACTCCGAAGGGTGCCGTTACGCCCAATAAATTCCGTCCGGTCGCCGGTCACGGTCCGCTTCGCATCGTCCACTTCGAAAAAGGCAACCCGGCCGGCGAACTCCGTGTTGTAGGGATTGTGTGCAAAAAGCGCGCCGCTTCCGGGATCGATTTCGGTGATGACGTGCATGGCCGATTTCCCCCGCAGATCGCCCAGAATCCATTCTACGTATCCCGTGGCGGAAAGTCGCCGGGATCGGCCGCACTCATTTCGCACTTTCAATACGGTGAACTTGATTGGTGCGTCCAGTGCCACGTAAACCCACATCTCCGAGTGAATACCCCGCTCCGTGTGCTCGAATACGCTGTAGCCGAATCCGTGCCGGCTGGCATAAGGCGTCGCTCCCCGGCTCGGCAGCGGGGTAGGCGACCAGAAGTGGCCCGTCTCTTCGTCACGGATGTAAAACGCTTCCCCGCTCGAATCGCTCACAGGGTCGTTGCTCCAGGGAGTGAGGCGAAACTCGTGCGCATTTTCGCTCCAGGTATAAGCGCCGCCGCTCTCTGAGATGACGGTTCCGAAGTGGGGATTGGCCATCACATTCGACCATGGCGCAGGCGTCGTTTGCTCGTCCGTGCTCGTAATGACGTATTCACGCCCATCCGGGGTGAATCCACCCAACCCGTTGTGAAAGATCAGATCGTCGCGAGGCAGTGCGGCTGCAACCGGGGGCTCGGGCTCGCGGGTTCGGGTCCGCACAAGGGGCGGGACGACTACGTTTTCAAGGTCGTAACGCGTGACCTGTTCCTCGAGCGTCCCCAGGCCGTCCGTGATGATGACACGAGCCACCGATTGGATCAGGATACGGTCCTCGTTGGAGATCTGATCCCCGGGTCTGACAAAAATGCCGCCGGGCCGATCGATGACGTTGGCTTCGATGCCTGCGGTAATCAGCCCCATGATTTCTTCGTGGAGTCCCTGGCGGTAACCGGAGTGATCTTCGTTCCATATCACAAGGTCTACTCTCAGCCCTTTTAAGCGCCAGTATGCGTGGGCCTGCACCAGTTGGCGTGCCAAATCAATATTGCCCGGGTTTTCGATCCGCAGCAGCACGATGGGAAAATCGCCGGAAATAGAGTGGCTCCAAAGCCCGGATTGTCCGCGACGGTTCTGGATGAGGACGCTTGGAGCGGCGCGCAGCGAGGAATTGGCGTAGAGGACGGAACCGGCAAGGCGTCCATAGAGTTTCGCGTCGGCCTTTGAGGCATTGATCTGCCGCAAGAATACCTGGTTATGGGTCCACGCCAGTTCCAACACCCGATCCGCGAAACGGCGATCCTCGTATTTTTCAACCAGGCTTAGACAACCATCGCGGGTTTCGTCGATGCCCGATACCATATTGATCGTTGCTGACGATTCGGGTTCGAGTGTGATCCGATACCGGATAGCGACAATCGGATCCAGCACGGAACCCTGGGTGCCCGATAGCCTCGATGACCCCCTCATGGCTTGTGGATCGGCCACGGTATTTCCGCGACCGATAAACTTCATACGATCCGTCTCGTAGGAAATCTCTGCGATCTCCGCACCGTGTACGGTCATCAAGTGAAACATCCACGGAGACTTCTCGGTAACGGACCGGGGCCGGCGAGTGCAGAAAATCGCCCGCTGCTGGGGGATGATCTCAGTCTGAACAAAGAGATTGCTGAACGCCGGATGCAGCATGTCTACGTGGGAAGACGCCAGAACCACTTCCGCGTAACTCGTGACGTCGATCGCTCTGCGCGTAAGGCCGCGGTTGGTGATGGTGATTCGGCGCAGTTCGATGTCATCCTCCGGCGACACAGCGACATCGGTATGGGTGTCATAGTCGTGGTCGTGCCGGCGAAACTGCACTCGGTCTTCTGAGAAAATCGTCTCAAAATCCTTTGATCTCTTGAGCGCCGGCTGGTAGGTGGTGGACCAGAACTCGCCGCTGGATACGTCGCGGATGTAACAGAACGTACCCCAGTCGTCGCAGGTGGTGTCTTCACGCCAGCGTGTAACGGCAATGTCCTTCCAGTGGCTGTAACCACTCCCGGCATGGGTCAGCATCACGTGGTATCTGCCGTTTGACAACAACTGCACTTCCGGAATGGGTGTGTCGGGGCTTCTGAAAACACGCGCCGCGCTCTCAGGTCCACTGGAAACCGCAGAGGGCTCAGAGCCCTCGGTGGCGTGCGCATAAAAGGCCTTTGCCTTTGGAACCCGCTCCTGGAGCAAGAGCATGGTGGCCTTGAACATGGGATTCCAACTCGAAGCGTTTTTGCATCGGACGATCCAGGAGCACGTGGGCCAGAGAGACCAAACTCATGCCCTGGTGATGGGCCATGAACGATCGGACAACGATACTGGATAGTCCGAGCGGCAAACGTGACGGGGTGTAGTCGACCGCTTCATAGAGACCGTATTGTCCTTCCAACCCTTCAGCGGCGAGTCGTTCAAGGTTCGGGCAGGCCTCTTCGGGCGCCACCATCAGCGCCAGCGCCGATGCATACGGTGCAATCACCAGATCGTCCGCAAGCCCGCGTTTGAATCCCATCCCAGGCACGCCAAAGGCGCGATACTGGTAGTTGCGATGAACGTCGATGGCATTGTAGCCGGATTCCGATATGCCCCATGGTACGCCGCGCTTCCGCCCATATGCGATCTGCCCCTGTACCGCCGCCTTGTAGGTCCGGTCGAGCAGTGTGTTTTGGTAGGTCGGCATCACCAGAAGCGGCATGAGGTACTCGAACATGGACCCGGTCCAGGAGAGGAGGATTGGGTCGCCGCCGATGACGGTGAGCAGCCGCCCCAGGGAAAACCAGCTCTCCTGAGGGAGTTGCCCCTGGGCAATGGCCACGAAAGTGGCCAATCTCGCTTCCGAAGCCAGCAGGTCGTAGTAACTGTCGTCGAGGCGTCGCTCGCCGACGTTATAGCCGATCGCCAGGAGACGACTTGCCTTGTCGAACAGGAAGCCAACCTCCATGCGTGCGAGTTCGCCGGATTCCTGCGCGAGGCGTTCTATGACTGCCATCCTTGTCCTGGCGCGTTGGCTTGCCTCGGTGATGAGAGGTCGAATTTCATCCAACCATGCCCTCTCTTCTACGGTTGCCTCCGGGCCGAGGCGGTCCTCGATGGTCGGCAGCAGCTCCAGGTCACCCCTTGCCAGTTGGCGAAGCGTTGGGATCTCATCCATGGAGGGGAAGTCGCCGAATCCATTCGGAGGAGCCGATGAGAGACTCCATGGGGCAAGAAATGTCAGGTCATCAAGGGCGTCCCGGCATTGCCGGGCGAGGGCCCGAGCCCATCCTTTCACCCCGCTCTCAGAAATCCCGGGATCGACATCGAGGCTCTCCACCACAATCGCGGCGGATGCGGTCAGCCGGGCGAGGCGCCTTTGCGTCGTTAACAGCTTGGTTGGCCGGGAATCCAACGCGGACGTCAGGTCCTTCTGTAGTTGAGCGATCCGGGTCGGCGTCTCTCTTCCGGTCCCCCCGGCCATGTCTGCCAGAATCCCGAGTGTGTCGCTCAGCCCCTCAATCCATCGCGACCCCACGATCTTTTGATCAAGAAGCGCCAGCAGGCCAGACCGCAAGGTCAGCAGATGACCTGCGAGGTTTCCACTGTCCACGGTCGAGATGTAGGCTGGTTCCAGTGGTTTCAGAGACTCCGTGTCGTACCAGTTGTAGAAATGCCCTCGGTGCCTCTCTAAGCCTGCCATCGTGCGAAGTGCATTTTCCGTACGTTCGATGAGTTGTCGGGCCGAGATGTAACCAAAGTCGTAAGCGGACAAATTTGCAAGGAGCGCAAACCCCATGTTGGTGGGCGACGTGCGATGCGCCACCACGGGAGCAGAATGCTCTTGACAGTTATCCGGAGGCAGCCAATGATCTTGCGGTCCAACGAAGGCCTCGAAGAACGCCCAGGTCTTTCGGGAAAGTCTCCGGAGAAAGAGCATCTGGTCAGCCGTTAGTCTTGCACTGGGCCGAGCAAGAGGCTTGCTGAGCCACCAGGCGACGGCAGGGGAGACAAACCAGAGGCAAAGAATAAGCCCAGCCACGACTATCGCTTCCGGCCTTGACAGCGTTAGATAAATCGTCGTGACAGTGGCGATGGCCGGCGCGATCCACATCATCCGGCAGTAGCCGGCGAGGTCCGTGCGATGATGGCAATCTGAGTCGCTCGCCGGATTCCACTCCAGAAGTCGTTTACGGGTGACCCCCATTCGCCAGGCCGTGCGCACAATCGCATCGAGACTGAAATAGGCGTCGTAGGGAAGACAGGCGATGGTAAATAACCCCTGAGCGAAGTCTCTGCCGGCCGACCGCACTGTGGCAGTTAGATGCTGATATGATGACATATCCTCCGGTTTCTTAAACAGCTCCAGAAGAGACGCCATCCAGGGGGCAATGAGAAGGGCTCCGATTGCCGCCAGGGTCCATAGCCAGGGCGGGGACAAGACGGTCCAGCCGAGGAGCAGCAGCAAGGTCAACGCCGGCGATACGAGGCTGCGACGAAGATTGTCGAAGATCTTCCATCGGGAAAGTCCGGAGAGCGGATTCCTTCGGCGGCCTTTTTCGGGGCCGGGAACGCTTGGGAGAAGCCAGCGTGCAATCTGCCAATCCCCACGGATCCATCGGTGCCGACGGCTCACGTCGGCATTGTAGTTGGATGGATAATCCTCGTACAACTGAACATCGCTCAACAGCCCTGCCCGCGCGTAGCATCCTTCCACAAGGTCGTGGCTGAGGATCCGGTTCTCGGGAAACCGGCCTTTGAGAGCCCGCTCGAACGTATCAACATCATAGATCCCCTTTCCAATGAACGATCCTTCATGAAAGAGGTCCTGGTACACGTCGGAGACGGCCCGCGTATACGGGTCGATGCCCGGCTCACTCCCGAACAGTCGCGCGTACCGCGACCGGTTCGTGCCCGACAGGCTGACGGCTATGCGTGGCTGAAGAATGCAGTACCCTCCAACGACGCGCTCCTTGTCGGCATCGTAGCGCGCACGATTAAGCGGATGCGCCATGGCGCCCACAAACTGCCATGCCGAGCCGCGCGGCAGTCGCGTATCCGTATCCAGCGTGATCACATATTTTACGTTCGATAAAATGTCCGTATGACCTACGATGAGGGAGAAGCAATCCCCGGCGCTCCCATACGCCCCGCCGAGCAGAAGCGAATTCAGATCCGCAAGCTTGCCTCTCTTCCGCTCGTAACCCATCCAGAGTTTTTCCCGCGCATTCCATCGCCGCGGGCGATGCAACAGAAAGAATGTATCGCTTTTGGAGTCAGCATACTTTTTATTTAACTCTTCGATTCTCTCCCGGGCCAGCCGCAACAAAGGTTCATCTTCGGGGATGGTTTCCTCGGATGCGTCCCGAAAATCCGTTGCCAGAGCGAAGCGCAGGTTTTCGTCCTGGTTCGCCAGAAACCGGACTTCAAGCCCCTCGGCCAAGGCTTCGATGTTTTGTACACTCGTGAGCATTGTCGGGATCACGACCAGCGTGCGCGATTCCGGCGGAATCCCTTTGGAAAAATCCATTCGTGGCAGCAGGTGCGGAACCACCGTTAACGTCGCGAGCCAGTTCACCAGAGCCACCGCAGGGTGACTCGTGCACAAGAGTAAGAGGAGGCCGATCAGCGCGAGGTCCCAGCCCAGTACCCCACCAGCCTGTGCCTTCATCAGCAACGTAGCGGTAAAAAGACCCGTCAACAGGGTGATTGTAAACAGATAAAGAAACAAAGGGCTGCGGCCGATCCATTTCTGAATTGTCTCGGCGGCGGATCCATATGTCCCCACCGCCTGTTGGAGTTGCGGTAGTCCCTTGTCGATAAGGTAGAACCCAACATGTGCCGCCCGTTCGTCGGCGTCTTTCCCGGCCGCAGCCTTGCGCGCCAATTGGATGGCTTTTTGGGCCACCTCGCTTTCAGATTGCTGACTTTTTTTGGAAATCGTTTCAACGACATGACGGTATCGGTCCCGGGTGGCAAAATCCATCATCCCATAAACACCGCCGGGATCCTTACGCAGGGTCCGCTCGACAACACTCATGGTTTCGATAAACTCGTGCCAGTCCATCGCCCCGAGAAACCGGAGGCTGCCGATGCTGTTGCTCATCGACACCTGATCGGCGGCCTGTTGCCGGTTCTCCTCGTGCACCAACTGCTCAATGGTCAGGCCCAGCTCGGCGAGACGCTGCTCCATCCAGGAGACCGGCAAGGCCAGGGCCGTGCTCTGTCCCTGCAGCCGGCGGGCAAATTCGGCGACAAACGAACCCCTCGTCGGCGGGTTGGACCGCGCCATGTCGGCGATCGCCAGAATCAGGCTCTTCGGGTCCTTTTCCGTGATCTCCATCATCTGATCCGCCCAGGTATCGGCGCGGTTTCGGTCGATCCGGCCCACAGCGATCCGGCCGGCAACGCGTCTGAGATTCTCGATCAGGGCCAGGCGAAGCATGATGGGGATCGCCCACAGTTCGCCCAACTTCAGTTCGGTTACCGTCTGGTAGGCGGCTACGAAACTGCTGAGGCTTTTCGGATCTACCCGTCCACCGCCGTGCGAGATAATCTCCAGCGCAATGTCGTACACGCGTGGAAGTCCGGCCGATGGACCGTTTTGCAGGTGCGGCAGTTCCAGGCTGTACCCCTTTGGCAAGTGTCTCCGGGTGGTTCGAATCTGTTCTTCAACCAGATAAAAGTTGTCGAGCAACCATTCCCCTGCCGGCACAATCCGTCGGTTGGCCTCAACTGCCGCTGTCAACAAGCTGCGCGCGCCAATCAGGATCTCTTCATTCTCAGCGAGACGCGTCAGAAGTCGGGCCGAAGGGCGTCCCAGACTCAGCTTGTGCGAGTCCGCCAGCGACATGGCGTGCCGCTTCATCTGTTCCGTGCTGAACAGTTCCGCCCGAAGCGGCGGCTCGTCGTCGATATGCGCCTGTTTTAGGCCGGTCCTGCCGAGGCGCGCCCTCAAATCGAGCAGCGTCCGGACAATTTTGTTGCCGCTCATGCTCACGCTTGGCATCTCTTTTTTGTGATATTGGTCATGCTTTCTTAATAGATTCGTACTGTTATTCCCTTTTGTATTCATTCATGGGTCGGCCCCCACTAACATTTCCTACTGAGTCCGAATAGCGCGGCCGATGCGTGAGGCTTTAACCTCAAATCGTAATATCCGATTGAATCTTCCGCGGTAAGCTTGATCTCCGGCATGCTTCCCTGATCGAACTTATGCCGACAATCACCACAATCCCAGCAGGGCCAGGACCTCTTGACCGCATGGTCCAGGCAATCGTTGTAGTAAGAGCAAAATACGCTCCTCTCTTTCTTTGAAGCGGATTACAAGCCTTGTTCATGGTTCACCTCTTCTGATATTAACAGCTTCTCTTTCTTCTTTGCCTTCGGTTAACAATTTTGGGTTATCGCTTGATTTCATGGTGTTTCTCTTTTCGTAATTGGATTTGAGTAATGGTATCGTACGCCCCTGTCATCACGGCCGTTCATCCTCTCGCTGGGACCGCGCATTCGGCCTCTTTTTTCCCGCTGATGATGAACGGGATCATGCCGATCATCACTTCATCACTGCAAGTGGCCTGCCAGGAATCGGAAAAGGAAAGAATCGGGAATCATTACTGTAATAACAGGGGATTAGATGAATGGGGGAAGCGCAGGGAAGAGTGAACCGATGGGTTTGGCCTCAATATTTGGTGGAACCTCCATATATTGAGGGGTGCATTGAGGAAAGTTAGACAGTTGGCTCCACAACCTCATGACATTACATTTAATTTGACACACCAGATCTATTTCCTTATACTCCCCGCAAAAAAAGGGGAGTCCTATTAGATATATGGTTAATAAAAATGATATCGTCACCCCTGATACGATGGCGATTAGTTCTCAGGGACCGGTTCGGGATAGCGCTGCCATAAACGGCAATGAAAGCAATTCTATACTTGTGATGGAGGATAGATGGCGTAAACCGCGACCTGCTGTCCCGTTATCTGGAGCGTCAAGGGCATACGGTGCAGGTGGCGCACAATGGCCGGAAGGCCCTGGAGATAATCGCCACCAGCACTTTCGACCTGGTTCTTCTCGATACTACGATGCCGGAAATGAGCGGGATAGAACTCAAGCAAGAGCTCCCCGTCCAGTTTACCGTGGTGGATTGGAAACATACCGGAAAGCTGGGGCATAGGGGCGCTATCACCAAAATAGCCCATAATATGGTCGAAATTCACTCTGAGGTCCTACCCTCCTCGCTGGCGAACCTGCGGATTTGCCTGTATGACCCCTGCGACCACGAAATTACCGACGACCTTTACGGCAAAGTGGTGGCTCACCTCTCGGAATCCCCCCTGCCTTGCTGCGTCCATTTCACCTCCGTACCCCCGGAAGCCGAGGCTTTTTTGTCAAAGTTCTTGGGCGCCGTTTTATAATGCTCATCCCATACTTTTCCGCTTTATCGGGTGCAAATGAGGGGCCACCCGAGGAAGGACGATCGGGGTATAGCCTCATCACATGGGAGATTTCCTCAGATCCTAGTGCGCTGTCTCATAAATTTTGTCCTTAATTCTGGCAATTTAACAGCACCGCAAATGGTGGGTTCAATGAAATCACAGTATTCAAATCCCAAATCACAAATCCCGCTGAAGTCGGGATCTTCGACTATATCCAAATTCCAATCCCGCGCAATCGCGGGATCAAAATTCGAAACAACGCGTGCAAAGGATTGGAGGCACACCCTTGATATGGACCCCGGAAAAATCAATGAAGTGATGCCGGGCGATTGACGACATTCCCACGGGTACTGCCCGGCCCGAAAGGGAAATTTTCCGCCTTAAACCTTGCGATTTGGTCATTGGGATTTATTTGAAATTTGGTGCTTGGGAGTTGGAGCTTCCGCGTCTCTGTCTGTTTTAAGTGGGTTAAATAGGGACCGTTTTCTGCGAATAACATCTTGCCATTATCGGGACAGAGACCTATGAGACGCGGCACTAGATAATCTATTTGAGGAGTACGAAACCCGCAAGATGAACCATTCCACAGCGATGGACTACAACATGTTATGACCCTTTTGAGTTGCGCCGGTTTGTTGCCCATGTGCGCTTGTTCCTGCGCACGTGGGCAACGTATCCACGATTTCTTTGATTAGGAGACTCGGACTACTCGATGGCCATCCGGTTATTTACGCTCTTCACGCCGTAAACGTCTTGCACGAATTTGGTGGCCAGATCCTTCTCGGATGCATTCTTGGCCGTTCCACTCAAGTTGACCACGCCTTCAATCGTCTCGACCTTGGTGTTGAGGCCACTGGTCGAACGATGATACAGCAACGTCGCTTTGACCAAAGCGGTAATGGACGCGTCATCGATCCATTCCCCCACGTCACCGGCCGTGTCGCCGATCTTTTTACCCACGGCCCCGGCCTTTTCGCTCATCGTTTTTTTTCCCGCCGTCCTGTTGGCCTCCGACACGGTCATGTCGTTCTTCACATCCTTGACGCCCTCGACGTCCCTGATGTATTCGGTCGTCAGATCAATTTGGGCCTGGTTCGCGGCCTCGCCGCTCAAGGTGACGATCCCATTTTTCACTTGAACGTCCGTTTTATCGGCACTCAGGTTGCGATGGGACAACAGATCGAGCTTCACTCTTGCCCTGACCAGCGCGTCCGGGCTTCCGGCGCCTGGTTCATCCTTCAGTTTCAGCTGATTGTCCACGCTCTTGACCCCGGGTAAGCTCGCCACGGTCTCCTGGGCCAATGTTTTGTTGGGTTCTTCGGCGACAGTCCCCGTCAAGGTGACGGCGCCGTCTTTGGACTGGATTTTAATGTCATCGTCCTTGAGATAAGTCTTGAAAACATAACACTTCCTGGCCGATGATTCGATGCCATCATCCGCGCTGGACGCGTGCGCGGGAACGCTGATCATCAGCAGAACGAACGTGGCCGCCGTCAGAGATGCAGAATATATTGCTTTCATTGTACGTTCTCCTTTTTGTTGTCGGATTTTGTTAATGCATTTTTGAATATTCACACTGAATACCTCACGTCGTACGGGTTTATGCTGTTATTGCCCTGCGCAGGCTCGGCCAGGGACTATTTGTGAAACGTGCTTTCCGCCTGGTCCTAACGTCGTCTACGCCAATAGAAACCGCCGCCACCAAACAACAGGATCAACACCACGATGATGATGAGAAGCGTTGTAGTACTCATTCCGATTTCCTCCCTTCATTTCAAAATTTGGGTTGAGTGATGGGGCGTTGGCCCCGGTCATCGTGGTCACTCAACTGCAGGCTGGGACCGCGCGTCCGGCCTCTTTTTGCCCGCTGCTACTGTGTGTAACACCATTTCACAGGCTCCTGGAGAATTTCATGCCCCCCCGAAGTGCCCGAAAACGCTCGGAATAAGAAGAAAGAGGGCGGGACCCGATGCCCCCGCCCTGTTGGAAAGTGTGCCCACGTAAACCATTAAGGAGGAGTCACGTGGAATATGAAGAAACTGCTTATTCAGCAGTATACTTCTGTCTAATGCAAGATGCATTCCAATGGGCGTTTTCCCTCCTGGACATTTGGAAGCGCCAGGAGATGTTTTCCCTTCATTCCGGCCATCCGGCCATGGCATGAAAATTGAGGAACCGTCTTTTTGGACAGGTAACCATATGATTTTACAGGGTCCGTTCATCAACTAAACATTCAGGTTGTCTTGAACTCAACATGCCGTCCAAAAGCGAGCCACACATCAATTGTGATTTTATACAAGGGCGTCATCCTATAATAACGGTGGATCAGATGAATGTGAGAGGCGTCGAGAAGGGTGAAACGATGGGTTTGGCCTCAATATTTGGTGGAACCTCCACATATTGAGGGAGTCTTTAAGGAGAGCCGGTCCTCAATCTCACTCGTTGGCCTCCGGACGAACGATTCCGAGCTCATGCATCCGCGCTCTCAAGGTGCTCGGCTGAAAGCTCGGGGCACAAGATCACAGCCCGTTAAAGGACGCTTTTAATTTGAAAAACAACCCTCCTGCGTGATATTATAACATTTTTATTGCTTACAGCACCCCGAAGGCAACCATCATGGCCCGCATGGAGATCATTACTGTGGAAGGAGGATCGGAATTAAGGGACTTTATTGACCTCCCATGGAGGATTTATGCTGAGTACCCCAACTGGGTTCCCCCCCTCAAGAAAGAGGTTCGCCGAATGCTGGACCCCCGCAGACACCCTTTCTGGGAGTTTTCCGAGAGCATTCTCTTTCTGGCCCGACGCGGTTCGGAGACGGTGGGAAGGATCGCGGGCATCATAGATCGCCATTATAACCAGTTCCAGGGCGAAAAGATGGGCATTTGGGGATTTTTCGAATGCACTGACGATCCGGAGGCCGCGGCGGCCCTGTTCTCTTCCGTGGAGACATGGGTTCACCACAAGGGGATGACCTTCATGAGAGGCCCGCTCAATCCGTCCACCAATTACGAGGTGGGGTTGCTCATTGAAGGATTCAATCATCCGCCTGCCTTGATGATGGCTTACAACCCCCCGTACTACCCAGGGTTGGTAGAATCGTGCGGTTTCACCAAAGAAAAGGACCTGGCGGCCTTTTTGTTAGATGACGCCTACCGGCTTCCCGAGTGGATGGATCGTATTGCTGAACGGATCACCCAAAAAAAAGGTATCCACATCAGGCCCTCTCGTCCAAAGAATGCGGGGGCTGAATTTGCTCTGATCAAGGAGATATACAATGCATCCTGGTCCAGTAACTGGGGTTTCGTCCCCCTGAGCGATAATGAGATGCGGGACATTCAAAAAAACGTGATGAAATTCGCGGATCCGGACTTGGTTTTTTTCATCTATTATGAGCATGAACCTGCAGCGTTCTGCGTGATCTTTCCTGACATTAACCCTTTGCTCAAGCATCTCAACGGGCGGATCGGTCTCCTGGGTTTGCTGAAGTTCGTCATGTATCGGCGGGAGATCAACGGATTGCGGTTGTTGATGTTCGGGATCAAGGAGAAGTTCCAACAACTGGGACTCCCCATGTTGGCCTTTCACCACATCTATCAGGTTGTGAGGCAAAAAGAGAAGTATCATTATCTGGAGTTGGGCTGGACCCTGGAGGACAACGATTCAATCAATTCCTTGATAGAGGAAGCCGGTGCAAAAAAATACAAGAAATATCGGATATTCAGAAAGTCCTTATGAACGGCAAAACAACCGAACGAGGGTATCAAGCGCGTCTCCTCGTAGCGATGAGCACCAATCGATCTATGAATACGTAATGCAGCGGAATTACGACCAGCTTGGCGTGAGGTCCAACAACTGCACCGATATGGTGATTGAAACAGCGGCACTGGCGGGTTGTCATTCAAAGGGAATGTATGGTGTTGAAGCAAAGATCTGACATAGTGGCTGAGCATCGGGTTTCTATCATCGGTTTCCTCTGGCGGCCTGAGGAGATCACCCCATCGGTGATCCAAATGGCCGAGCGGACAGGAACCAGAGCCGTCTTCGATTTCTCCAGGATGGGGGTGGACGGGTTACGTTCTTTCTTACGAAGAGCTGACCCCGCCCGCCACGTGAGGGATATCAAGATTTCTGTCCCTACCTTGATGGATCCATCTTTGGGGCGGTTACTGAAGGAAACAGGGATCCACGACATCTGGGTAGAGTGGCACCCCCGGTTTTTTCAAGGAGATCCTTCCATCTTTCTGCAGAGATTGAGGGAATTGTCGGAAAAACACCGTTGCTTTCCAATCATCGGTGACATGGATCTCCTGGCCGCGATTGTAAAGGACAGCTCGGGAATTGAGCGCATCGTCCTGAAAGGATGCGAGGCCTCTGGATTCGTGAGCAGTGAGACGACCACGGTTCTCTATTCGATTGTCAAAGAAATGGCGCCCACGCCCTCAAAGCCTCTCGATATCCTCATCTGGGGAGGCATCTCCACCCCTGAGGCGGCAGCGGCATTCCTGTCGACCGGGGCAACCGGGATTGTTTTCGAGAGCCTCCATTGGCTGACGGATATGGTCGCCATGGATGATGTTCAACGCCGGCGGCTCTCCAAGCTCCGCCTGGACTCTACCGATCTGGTTGGCCTGGACCTGCAGGTTCCCTGTCGCCTTTTCAACAAGGGAAACTCGGTTGCGTTCAAGGAGATCGAGGCGTTCGAGGACTCGCTGTACGGAGCAGGGATCGAGGAGGAAAGCCGCCGCTCCTTCGCAAGCCAGGTGCATGCCAGGGCCCTCCACCCTCTGGAGAGTCATTTCGGTCAGGACGAGGTCATCCCTCTGGGCGTGGAAGCTGCCTTTGCCGCGTCGTTCGTTGAGCGTTTTGGTGCCGGAACCGAGGAAGCTGTGAAAGCCTTCATGGACGAAATCCGGAACCTATGCCGCCGGGCTGAGGCAAAAAAGGATTACTTTGTGGACAGCCCCGTAGCCGGAGAGATGGGAACCCTGTACCCCTTTATCCAGGGCGCTATGTCCTGGATCACCGATGTCCCGGAGTTTGCCTCGAGGATTGCCGATGCCGGTGGATTGCCCACCATCGCCCTTGGCCTGATGGACGCGGAGACCCTTGACCGGAGGCTGGGGTGCCTGCCGGAGATCATGGGAGGGCGCCCTTATGCGGTGAATGTCGTCTCTTTGGCAGAAAACCCTTTCAGGGAGACACATCTAACCTGGATAAAAAAACACAGACCCCGTTTTGTCGTGATCGCCGGCGGCGATCTCTCCCCCGTAAGGGAATTGTTGGAACGCGGCATAGAGGTCATGTATATCGCTCCGGATGAGGCCCTGTTGAGGTTCGCCCTTGAAGCCGGCGTCCGGTATGTGGTCTGTGAGGGATATGAGGCCGGCGGCCACGTGGGGCAGCACAGCACGCTCACCCTCGCTCAAATGGTCCTGGATCTGAAACGGCGCCAGCCATCCCTGTTCCAAAACTGTCGTGTGATCCTTGCAGGGGGAATCTTCAATCGGACGACCGCATTCATGGCCGCCATGCTCGGCGCGGACGCCATCCAGATGGGCACCGCCTATCTGGCCACCCAGGAGATCGTTGAAACGGACGCCTTGACGGCGCTCTATCAGCGGATGATTGTCAAATCGCCTCTGGGGGGAACAGTCGTTTCAGGCCAGGACACCGGACTTCGGGTGCGGTCCTTGAGGACCCTGAGAGTCGAAGCCGTTTTATCCCTGGAGAGGGAGTTTGCAGGAGGCAGCCAAGACGAGCCCTTCTTCCGGTCGAAAATGGAGGAGATGACCGCGGGGAGCCTCTTCACTGCTTCCAGAGGCATGGACAGGCCAGGCGGGGTGGCTCTGGATGAGCGGGCCTGTCTGGAACGCGGGCAATTCATGAGTGGGGCCTGTGCCGGCCTCATCCATGAGGTCCGGAAGCTGCGGTCCTTTCACCGCGAGCTGGCCGAAGGCCCTCTCTTGCTGCATCAGCCCGTTGTCGGGTCGTCTCAAAATCCCCCCTCGCCCCCCTTTAGTAAAGGGGGGTTGGGGGGATTTCCAGTTCCATCCGCCGGAGTCGGCCATAGACTGAAGCGCGTCGCCGCCCACAGAGACGATCGTGAAAGGGTTGCCATCACCGGAATGAGCATACTCAATGCCCTGGGGCAGAGTCCGGAGGAAGTCTGGGCTGCAAGCCTGGCCATGAAGAGCGGGATTACACAGGTTCCGCCTTCCCGGTGGGATCACACCCTTTTTTATGATCCCCGGCCGCAGGTTCCGGACAAGACCTACTGCAGGGTGGGCGCCTTCTTGGACTTTCAACTCTCCCGCAGTGAACTCGGGATTCCTCCCCATGATTTCCGGACCATGACCGAGGCTACAAGGCTCACCATGTGGCTGGCGGACAGGGCCATCCGGGCATCCGGCATCCTGGATTCGGACATCCCGCGCGAACGAATAGCGGTCCTCATCTCCCAGAACTCGGGGGAGGCCGCGGGGACCCTCACCAATATGATCATCAGGGAGTACGTTCACGATATCCTCGCCGACATCAAAAGGGCGGTTCGCCTCACGCCGGATCAGGAGAGCGCCATCGAACGAGAGGTAAAATCCGGACGCAGGGCCCCGGACGACACCACCCTCCTGGGCAGACTCAACTGCGCAGCAGCCGGCTTTGTCTGCAATCGTTATGGGTTCATGGGTCCCAGCTATGCTGTCTCCGCAGCCTGTGCGACCTCACTGGTCGCACTTTACAGCGCCATCCAGATGATCCAAAATGACATCATCGATGCCGCCATCGTCGGAGGGGGCGAGGATAAACTCACCCACTTGCACTTTCTGGAATTCTCCGCCCTGGGCGCACTTTACGGGCTGTCCGGACGAGAAAGACCCGCTCATGAGACCTCCCGTCCCTTCGATGCGGAAAGGGATGGGATGGTCCTCGGCGAAGGCGGGGGAATGATCGTCATCGAGCGGGAGAGCCTGGCCCGCGCAAGAGGGGCCCGCGTCCACGCCGTGGTAACCGGCATGGGAGCGAGCAACAACCATCTGGGGATGGTGGAGTCCACCCGTGTCGCCCAAGAGATCGCCATCCGCGCCTCTTTTCGAGGGATACGCTATGGGCCCGATGCCGTCGACCTGGTGGAATGCCATGCGACGAGCACCCGGCAAGGGGACGTGGAGGAGGTCCGTGCCCTGAAAGCCGTCTTTAATTCCTCCAATCGCACTGTGATCACCTCATTCAAATCCCAGATCGGACACACACTGGGCGTCTCCGGGATGAACAGCCTCATTCGAGGCGTCACGGCCATGAAGGCGGGGGTTTTTCCTCCTACCCTCAATTATATGCATCCAGACCCGGAAATTGACGTAGAAGGATCGGACCTCCTCATCGCCCCGGAGCCGATGGATTGGAAGGACAGGGACAGCCGGCCAAGAAGGCTTCAGGTCGACGCCTTCGGGTTTGGAGGTTCCAACTACGTCGTGCAGGTAGAGCAGGCCATGGATGAATGGGACACGATCCTTGTCTCACCGGGCAGAGAACCCAGTCTCGATCGAGAGAAGGGGGGTGGCTCTTCGGATTTCGGATTTCGGATTTCGGATTTGAAGGAAGGGCGCAATTCCTCTGGGGAGGCCCGTGGTGGGCTTCCTGAACTTCAGGGCCTCTCTTTCTTCCGGACTGAGATGGACGGCGGTAAGTGCCGGATGGCTGTTGTGGCGCAATCCGAAGAGGAGGCGCTCACGGTCATCAATAATACGGCCTCCCTTGGCGAATCCGCTCTCGTCTCACACCAGGCATTGAGGTCCCTGGCGCAGCACGGGCTTTTCATCAGCCGCGAGGATTTGCCGCCCCTGCCGCTCGCCTTTGTATTTCCCGGACAGGGGTCCCACTATGGAGGAATGGGGCGGGATCTCTACGAGTCCTTTCCCGTCATCAGGGAGTGGATGGACCGGGCCGCAGCGGCAGCGGATTTCGACCTCCTTCACTTATTGTTCCATGATCGAGAGGAGAACCTTCAGAAGACCCGGTGGCAGCAACCTGCCATGTTCGCCATGGAATACGCCATGGCTCGATACCTCGCCACCCTGGGTATCCACCCTGTGGCCATGGCCGGCCATAGTCTGGGCGAATTGACTGCCTTGTGCCTGGCCGGCGTCTATTCCCCGGAGGACGGGTTTCGAATCGTGAACAAGAGGGCCCTCTGCATGGACAAGGCCGCCGCCATGAACGTGGAACCCGGCGTCATGGCGGCCGTGGACGCCCCCCTGGATCTGCTGAAAGAGATGATCCAGGGACGGGAGGATGTCCACATCGGCAATATCAATTCACCGAACCAGGTTGTCGTGAGCGGCGGCACTGAGGCGGTCAAGGATCTGTGCAAAAGACTGAAGGAACTTGGCCATCGGGCCACCCTCTTGCGGGTCAGCATGGCCTTCCACTCCCCTATCATGAAGGTCATCCATGATGAGCTCGAGACGTACATTGCCTCGATTCCATTTCATTCCCCGCAGATTCCCGTCATCTCCAACACGACCATGGCGCCGTATCCATCAGACCCCGATGAGATCAGGCGAATCCTGATGGCCCACCTGGAATCTACCGTTCATTGGATGCGTAATGTCCAGACCCTTTGGAATGACTACGGAGTCCGGCTCTTTGTGGAGGTGGGCCCCGGCGAAACATTGAGTAATCTCATCGCAGACACGCTTCCTGAATCGGCATGTATCCAGACGTGCCTTCCCTCCGCAGAGGGCCTGACCTGCAAGACCGCTCTTGCTCAGCTCTTTGTCCAAGGTCATCTGAAGGTTGAAGGAGAACCGAGGTTTGTTTCCCTCTCGGCAGTCAGAAAAACTCCCGAATTTCACCGAACCGCCCCAGAACCCGTGTTACGAACCACCCCTTCCATTCCGGGACAGGCCTCACCACCCCTCGGTGAGGCGCCTGTGGGCCAAGATCTTATGGAGAGACTTATTCGAATCATCATGGATGCTACAGGATTTAATAGGGAGGAGATCCAACCCGATATGGATCTCAGAAGGGACCTCTCCATCCGATCCAGCCGCCTCCCCATCATCATGGATGCTGCGGAACGTCAATTCGGGATCACGATTGAATTGGAGGATTTTATAGGTGTCCGTACCGTGAAGGACATCGCCCAGAGGATCTCCAAGGTGATCGCCGGTCAGGGAGGCGCCGGCCTGCAGCCGGCTGCCAAGGCTGTTCCCCCCGAGCCAGTGCGGGATGACATCCTGAAGTCATCAGAGGATGAGGCGATCTTAAAGCGTCTCGTATTCAATCACGCACCGGTAGAGTTGGCGGCCTCTGTTCCCATGGAGTTGAGCCCAGGCGAGTCAGTCCTCCTTCT
Source organism: Deltaproteobacteria bacterium (assembly GCA_034522175.1). Taxonomy (GTDB): domain Bacteria; phylum Desulfobacterota; class DSM-4660; order Desulfatiglandales; family Desulfatiglandaceae; genus JAIPDZ01. The sequence continues at coordinate 371,999 of JAXHLQ010000001.1, forward strand.
CTCGCCTGACAGGGATGACGGGATTGCCGGAAGCGCAGGAAACATCCTCCGGCTGGATTACGGGGTTGACACAATTCCAATGCTCTTCATGCAAGGCAACTTCGACCCTGGTGAAGAGAGCCACGACATTCGAACCGATGAAGGGGCCTCCAGGGCTGCAGACAGAATAGCGGGCCTGTCGCCCCTTTCTGGGATGGTCATCACCCTTTGTCAAGGCGGATCAAGAAGGTTAAGAAGCATGGCGGATGTTTCGCGGCTTATCAGGGGGTTCTTTCTCCTCCTGAAGGCATTTCTTCAATCACCGGCCAAGAAATTCGTGATGCTGATCCATTCCAGGGAGGAACCTGAAACGCTCAGTCGACTGGCGGCGGAAGGGATGCTCGGGCTTTTTCTGAGCGCAGCGCAGGAACACCCATCGATCCAGTTTCGCACATTGGAAATTGATAGGGATACCGACCTTCGCGTTGCGCTCCGCGGTGCTCTGGACAGGGGATCCACCGTTGTGGAGATCGTTCATCGCGATGGAAGAATCTTCACTTCGGAGGGACACTTGGCCCCGTCGGTCTTCGGGGATTCTTCAAGCCTGGCCCTGAGCCCTGGAGACGTTATCGTCATGTCCGGGGGCGCAACCGGGATCAGCGCCCACCTGGCCCGCTGTCTCGTGCCTTTCATGCCCCGCCTGATCTTTCTGGGGAGGACCCATCTCCATCCAGGCATTCATCCCGCAAAGCCGCGCCCCGAACATTCGCCTTTTGAGGCGTTCCCTTTCGCCCCCAGGGCGTCGGAGATTGCTCGGACCCTGGCGGATTTGCACGCCTCAGGGATCGACGCAACGTACCATACCTGCGATGTGACCGACCCCGAAGCGGTCCGCGCGATCATGGGTGAGGTGGCAAGCCGTTATGGCAGGATCGACGGTATCATTCACGGCGCCGGTGTCCTCAGGGACGGTCCCTTAAGCCAAATGCCCCCGGATGATTTTTCCATGGTCACGGATGTCAAGTTCCTCGGGGCCTGGAATCTGTTCTCGGCTGCGGAAGGGGCCGGTTTGAGGTTTTTCGTCGGCCTCTCATCGGGGGCCGCGATCCAGGGGAATCCCGGCCAGGCCAACTACGCCGCTGCCAACCGGATGATGTCTGCGTTGCTCAGAACGCTGCGCCGGAAAAACAGCACGATCGGGTTCAAGGCCTTGATGCTTCCTCCTGTCGAGGGGGTGGGCATGGCCCAGGATGTGGAGGTGCGGGACCTGATGAGGCGAAAGGGCGTGGCGTACATCCATGTCAATGAGCTTGCGGGGCTTTTCTGCCGGGAGCTCTTTGTAGCGCCGGCTGAAGACGATTGGGTGATGTTCATGAGGAGGCTGCCATCCGTGAGGACGTCATTGCTCAATGATACCATCCGTCCTTCGCGCGATGGCGAACTGGATGGAGGCGCCGTGTCCTTCAGACCCGAGGACTTCCCCATGATAGAAAAGATCTCTTGCCTGGACATCCGCCGGGAACAATTGGAGGCCTTCAGATCCTTCTCCCTTGAGAAGGATCTTTGGATCACCGATCACAGACCCTTCAAATTCATCAAGCATCCTCTGGTCTCAGCCGCCATGGTCCTGGAGACATTCATGGAAGCCGCCCGGACCCTGTATCCCCACCTGCAGGTTCGAGGCGTTCGCCAGGTGCGCCTCATGGACATGATCCAATGTCCTCCCGGGGTCCCACGGCCTTCCAGGATCTCCTGCCGCCGAGGCGGCAATGGCCTTCGGGAGGTATGCTGTGAGGTCTCTCTCTCAATACAAGAGATCTCCCCCGCCGGGAGATTGACCGACCGCTTCATCCCGCACTGCAAAGGACAAGTGATGCTTGATGGCGGAAATGGCCCTGGAGGATATCTCGGGGAGGGGCTCCCGGATTTTCCAGTCCGGTTAGACGAACTGCGGACGAAGCCGATGAATCATAAAAAAGTGCTTAAATGGTACAAAGACCGCAGCGGCCTCAAAGGCAGGTATCGCGTGATGGAGGTTCTTGATGGTGCAGGTCCCGGGGTGGTGCGGGGCCGAACCACCTACCGGGAGACGAGTGATTTCGCACACCTGCGGAACGTCCAATACCAATACTCTCCCTATCTTTTCGAGGCCCTTTTGCAGATGGTCGGCTTCCACACCGCTGCTATGGACCGATCGGAGCGACGATCGATGATTCCCATGGAGATCGGGGAGATGAGGTTTTCGCGAAAATGCCGGGCAGGGGAACAGTTAACGATGGAGGCCCGCATGCGGGCCCAGGACCACGAAGGCCTCACCTGGGACGCCAGAGGGATTGACGATCAAGGTCGCACCGTCATGCAGGTTCATAGGTTGCGGATGCACTGGGTTTCGGACTGAGCCTTCAGGGTGCGGAAAGCGCGCAGATCGGGAAAGATGGGAGTGGATATGGCAAAGGAATGCCAAGGATTAACCGTTCGTGCCGTGAGTTTCGTTCATGGAAGGAGCCCCGTCTTCTACGCATCCATGCCATGTGCCGACGTAACCCTCAAGCACCGCCTCGTCTCCACCCTGTGGGACCACCTTGTGGCGATGCAAAGTCCTCTTTGGAAACGCTGTCAATCTTCCAACGGAGCTGCTTTCCCATTTCGGGTGGTCCGCGGCCTGCTTGGCAGGCCCCAGCTTCTGTTGGGAGAATATCCCGGTCCGGCCATCTCCTTCAGCGAGGGTAGCGGGAAAGTCTGGGCCGCCCTCTGTGGGGATGACTCTGATATCGGCATCGATGTTGCAGGGACCGATGAATTTCATAGCGCATACCCCTTTCACCGGGTCTTCCATCCACAAGAGCTTCAACATGCCTTGAGGTTGGCGGGGGGAGATTTGGAAACGGCATCGGCCCTTCTCTGGTCTATCAAGGAAGCCGTTGTCAAGGCCCTGGGATGTGCATTCCATCTCGTGGATCCGCGGCAAATCACGGTCCATCCATCAGCAGCGGGGGCGGCAGGGGGCGATGGCGGGTATACCTTTCCGGTAGGCTTATCAGGGAAGGCCCTGGCGCTCTTTCCCATGACTGCCGGTCGGTCCCTATGGGTACGTTCGTTTTCTCAGGGGGAGATGTCGCTTTCCATCGCCCTTTTGAATTTGAGACCGACAGGGTATGAATAACCTTACCTGCAATTGCGTGCCGCGGTTAGACGGCGTGCCGGAGGCAGATCTTGGACGGCTTTTCCCTGAGCCCTCTATCACAGCCCCTCTTCTTTCTCTGTTGCAAGAATCGGGTATAGACGGTTTTGTCCTGGCTTGAAAATGTCCGCTGCTGCGTGGAGAGAAAAATCCCTTTCTATTACGGGGGCCAGGGCGCGGAAAAAACCAAAGCGCATCTGGGTGCAACGTTTATCCCGAGCTTTATTTTATTCAAGCACCGCCAGCCGGTGATTGAGAAGATCCTCAGCTACTTACGGTTCTGGCCCAAGGCTGACAGGAGTCCATCCTTGACCGTTGCCCCATAAAGGCAAAAAGTAACATCTCAATATTTAGGAGCAATCTTCCTGGCAACGAGCACTGCATTGGTTCCCCCAAAAGCAAAAGAATTAGACATCACAGTGTTCACTTTCACCCCTTTACGGCCGATATTCGGAATATAGTCCAGGTCACACTCCGGGTCAGGTTGGTCCAGGTTAATCGTTGGCGGAACCGCTTGATTTCTTATGGCAAGCAGTGAAACAATGAATTCAATGGCGCCGGATGCTCCCATGGTGTGGCCATGCATCGATTTTGTAGAACTGATGGGAACTTCGAAGGCATAATCGTCGAATACTTTCTTGATAGCCTGTGTCTCCAGCAGATCATTCCACTGAGTTGCCGTCCCATGGGCATTGATGTAGTCTATATCTTCGGGCGCCAAGCCTGCCTCTTTAAGTGCTTCCGCCATCGCCCGTGCCTGCCCTTCGAGAGAGGGTCTAGCAATATGACCGGCATCGGATGTGGAACCGTAGCCAATGAGTTCTGCGTAAATCGGCGCCCGCCGTCTTACGGCCCTTTCCATCTCCTCAAGCACCACCATGGCAGCCCCTTCGCCGAGCACTATACCGGTACGGTTTTTGGAGAATGGTTTACAGGATTTTGACGAATCTTCAGGGTCTTCGACAGCGAGCACCCGGAGAGATTCCCAGCTTCGGAAACCTCCATAGGTCAAAAAGGCCTCTGCCCCTCCTGCGATCATCACGTCACCATATCCATCTTCGATTTGCCGGAAAGCCTCTCCGATAGCGTTTGCCGAGGAAGCACAGGCAGTGGATAGCGTCAAACAGGGTCCTGACAGGCCATACGCTATCGATATATGGGAGGCAGAAGCGTTATTCATCACCATGAGCACGGTTAGCGGTTTTACCCTGTCGGCGTTATGCTTAAATAGTTGATCGTATAAATCCTCTATGGTATTTGCCCCACCCATACCGCAACCGATATATACTCCCGCTCGCTCTTTCTCCTTAGCATTGAGAGATGGCTCTGAATCCTTCCAGGCTTGAGAGGCTGCCGCTAAAGCGAATTGGTTGACACGGTCCATTCCGGCCATCTGTTTTTTCGTCAAATAGTCGAAAGCATTAAAATCGACTTGGGCGGCAATCTTTACTGAAAGGAGGCTTGCATAGGCTGAAGATATTCTTCTGACTCCAGACTTGCCGGCCATGAGATTGACTGAGAAATCATGGATAGTATTTCCACAAGGGGAAATAATGCCCAGTCCTGTGACGGCGACTCTCCGCTTCATATAAATTGACTCTCCGCATTCATAGTGAGCTTAATCGTGACTGGAAGACCCTATGTTTTGTTCCGAGATGAACCGGTCCACAGCATCTACCATGTCTTGTATCGTTCTCACCCTAAATTCCTGGTCAGGGATTCTAATATTGAATTCATTTTCGATATCAAGCATGAAGTCGATGATATCGAGGGAATCGAGGCCTAAATCGTCGAGTGTCGCGGTGGCCGTAAGTTCTTCAATCTTGTAATCAAAATGGGCTGAAAAAAGTTGTTTCAGCCTTTCCAAGGTGGTGGACATAGCTTCTTCCTCCTGTCCTCTTGTATCCATCTTACTGTAAAATACACTACGAAAAAATGATCAAAATCTCAAGTTAAAAATGAAGTGCAACACCATCATTCTGCACAGAGAGCTCAAGGGTAGAAATCGCCTCCGCCGGAGACCATAGCGCCCTTCTTACAAAACTTGCTTACAGGGCCTTAAAAAAATGGGTGGTAATCTAACTCTGGAAATGGTACAATAATTAAGGACACGGATTTTATGTTGTGGTTTGCAGTGAAACCCATATTCAGTAAGGAGGCCCCATGAAAAAGGCAATGTGGTGGTTCGCCGTTCTGGCGCTGCTGGCCGCGCCGGCCGCGGCCCAGATAAAAACGTCGCCGCTGTTCATCATCGAGCGGAACAAAAACGCCAACGTCGTGCATTACGATGCCCGGCTCACCTCCGAAGGCAAACTGGATCCCAAGGAGCCGGTGATCGCCTACTGGGTCCTGCTCGCCGAGGACGGTCGCCGGGAGAAACTCAGCTGGTTGGAGAAGAAAATGGCCTACGGTTTTACCATCAAGCCGGACCCGTCGGTAAACGGCTATAAAATATCCCTGGTGTCCGCCCCCGAGAAGCAGATCACCGTGAAGAAGGAGAAGGACGTCGTCCGTGCCGAGGCGGTCATCGACGGCCGGCCTGCCGTCTTAGAGAAGATGTACATTAACGCCTCCGACGGGCTGACGGGGCCGAAAGTCCGGTATATCGAGGTGTATGGCAAAGACCTGCAGACGGGAGAGAAGCGCCGCGAAAAGATGGTGCCGAAGTAACCGCCCCTATAGTAGGGTCTTGCGCGTCACTCTGGTATTTTTCGGTCATCCTCTACGCCTTACGTTTCCCGAAGGCTCTTCTCGTAATGGCGTTTTCTGTCTACCCGGTTAAATGTAAGTACTACAAGAACCCCGAGGAGCAGCCCTCCAATAACATCGACGGCATAATGAAACATGCAGTAGACAGTGGCAATTGACAGGAACAGACGAAACCACCCAGTAAACTATTTTTAGCCTTTTAAAATGGGCGGCCCCCCACCACGCGACGAGAAAAGTAGCGGCAACATGGGAACTTGGAAAGGCTGCGCCCGGATTTTCTCCCTCTGCGTAAATAAAATCAACTACGGCCCGAAACAGGCCATCTTGATGATAATATTCATTTCGCAATGCGATCGGTCCCTCAACGGGCAGGAATAGGTAGATGCCAAAACACACGTAGAACAGGGAGGAAAGTTGGAACACGAAGCGCTCGAAGAGCTTTACATCCTTGCAGTATAGCAAAATGCCGGTCAGGGGAATGATTAGATAATAACTAAAGTAAAAAAAGTGGAAAAACTCGTCGAGAAATGCATCCCCATGTTTCCCACGGAGGAAAAATCCGGGAAATTCGCCGAAGATCCAGACATCCAGATTCATAAAGATGTCATCCATGAACTGGGGCACGACAATCCTGTTGATTAATCCGGTTTGATAATAAAGTGGAGCATATAGGACCAATGGATACCACAGGCTCACCGTACCCACCCACGAACTGCTCCTCCTCCTAAAGCTTAATAAAAGGACGAAAAAAATAATCGAGAGGTTAAATCCGAGATGGTACGCGTATGCCGGGATTTTTACTCTGAAAATGAAAGAAAAAATAACCAGCATGACGTTATAGAGTATCGTTATTCTGTCGGTTGCATTTAAGTTCACAGCCAGCCAGCATTCCTATATCAGTGGTATGTCGTCATGCCCACGGTTTATGTCAGATCACACCTACCTGTCTTCCCACCTTCTCGAAGGCAGCCAATACCTTATCCAACTGTTCATCCGTGTGGGTCGCCATGTAACTTGTTCTGAGGAGTTCTCGTCCTGGAGGGACGGCTGGGCTAATGACCGAATTGACAAAGACCCCATTCTCGAAGAGGAGCCTGCACATCTCGTAAGTTTTGATGGTGTCTTTAATCATGACGGGAATGATCGGCGTTTCGCTCGTTCCTGTATCGTACCCGAGCGCTTTGTATCCTTTCAGCATCTTGTGCGTATTTGTCCAAAGCCGGGTTCTTAATTCGGGCTGTTCTTCGATGATATCCAAAGCGGTGCTCACCGATGCCACCAGAGGGGGGGGGAGACTGGCGCTGAACATCATCGAGCGAGCCAGGTGCTTGATCCAACTGATCACATCTGACGAACCTGCGACAAAGCCACCGATCGCGGCAAGGGACTTGCTGAAGGTTCCCATGATAAGATCTACTTCATTTTCCAGGCCAAAATGCTCCGCGGTTCCTCGTCCTCCCTTTCCAAAAACGCCGATGGCGTGGGCGTCGTCTACCATGATCCTCGCCCCATAAGCCTTGGATAGCCGCACAATACCAGGGAGATCAGCAAGATCGCCTTCCATGCTGAAGACGCCGTCGACGATGATCAATTTGCCTTTTCCCTTGGCTGCATCGAGAACTCTTTCGAGATCGTCCATATCGTTATGACGAAACTTTTGAATCTCTCCGAAGGAGAGGCGAGAGCCGTCAAAAATGCTTGCATGATCGTACATATCGATAATCGCGACATCGTGCCGGCCTACAAGAGCGGAGATCACCCCCAAATTGGTCTGGTAGCCGGTTGCAAAGACCAGGGCCGCTTCCTTTCGAAAGAACCTGGCCAGCTTCTTTTCCAATTCTTCGTGGACGTCAAGAGTTCCATTCAGAAATCGTGAACCCCCACAGCTCGTACCATATTTTTCGATGGCTTGGATCGCCGCTTCCTTCACCCTGGGGTGGCTGGTGAGTCCAAGATAGTTGTTGGAACCGATCATGATCACTCTGTTACCGTTGACTACCACCTCAGGATCCTGCGGGGATTCGAGCTTTCGAAATAGGAAATAGTGGCCGCTTTGCTTCAGCCCGGATTGATACTCCGTGGCGCTTGCGCACTTTTCAAAAAGATCCATTGAATTACGCCTTTCTTATGTCATAACCATTTTTCTTTCTTGTACCACTCAAAGGTTAATTTGGCTCCCTCCGGCAGTGAAACTCTGGGTTCAAAACCTAAGAGGTTTTTAGCGGCCGTGATGTCGCAGACCCAATTTCTTTGGATCATTTCTTCAGCTTTATCTTTGTTAAGAAGCAAAGGCCTCCCAATAACCTTGGAGAGATATTCTGAAAAAAAGGCCATCCCCAATAGCATTCGTTTGGGAACACGAATGCGAAAAGCAGTTATCCCTATTGCCTGTGCAACGACATCGCCGATCTCCTCCATCCGGTAGTCGTTGCCGTCAGAGAGAAAACAAATCTCTCCGCTCTTTGTCTGAGTCTCAACAGCCAATAGAATTCCGTGTACAATATCCTCCACATAACATAGACTTAAACGCTGGTCCGGATCTATAGGACAGGGTTTGATCCTTCTTGAGAGGCATTTGAATAAGGCAAAGATATCTTTATCTCTTGGCCCGTAGACAGCGGAAGGCCGAAGGATGAGGACGGGAATTTCATGAGCATGGTTAAGAACGGATGTCTCCCCCATGCGTTTGCTCCGCCCATAAAAGGAAACCGGTTCGCAGGGGTCTAACTCCTTTTTGCTTTGCCTGTTTCGACTGGGTCCTACCGCCGCCTGGCTCGACATATAGATGAATTTTTGAAGATGAAGATTATTTTCGAGGCAAGCGTGGATAAGATTTTCCGTTCCAAAGCCATTTACCTCAAAATAGGTTTCCTCTTTGATCGCCTTGGTCACACCTGCCAAATGGAACACCCAATCGACACCCCTTACTGCCTTTTTTAAAGAGGTCTTATCATTACAATCGCCATGAACGAATTCGATGGGAAGACCTTTCAGCCACTTCAAATCGCTTGTCTTTCGAAGGAGGCAGCGCACTTGCACGCCTTTTCGAATAAGCGCTTCCGTCAAGTGGCTTCCGATAAATCCTGTGCCTCCAGTGACCAGAGCCTTCAATGAATTATCGTTCCTGACTTGTGGATTTGTTCGTTCCCCACCCTCCTCCCCGTTGATCAGGAAGGGTGAAGGAGTACTGAAATAACTTTGTCACCTTTATCCCTTTTTTTCCTGATTGTCAAGGAGCACCCCGGTCCGCGTCGCCGGCTACCCGGCCCATAGAACCACTCCAGGCTCGCTACAGACGTCGACCTTGCATGACGGGAATCAGAATCACCACGACCTCCTTACGCTCCGACTCCCAGAACGCCGGTGCATTACGGCTGGTGGTCATGTTTAAAGAACTCAGGAACGCATCCTTTTCCCCAAAGATGTTTTCCACACCATAGAGAATTCGGGCAAGCGGCCTTAGTCCGGTAACTGCCGCTGAACGGCCTCAGTCATAGCCTCATAGGAACTTTCCACAGCGGCCTTAAAACTCTCCCAAGCGTTCTCTGCGGAATTAAGAAGGTCCTCTATCTTCTCTTCAGCCTGTGCATATTTTGCCCGCAACTCCTCAATGTGTTTTTGATATTGGTTTTTCGTCTCGCCCTCAGCCTGGTCAGCATTTTCCTGAAGCGTATCAATTTTACCGTTCCACCCGGCCAGTTTTGCCCTTAGCTTTTTTACGTATGCATCTCTATGCTCCATCATGACAATTTCCTCCCTTCATTTTGTTGTATATCCGTGTCAGATTCGGATTCTTCCGTTGGTCGCGCGCTTCCCATGTTTCACCGCGCCCTCGGCTTGGCCTTACGTTCGTCCCGTTCGCCCAATCGCTTGAGTTTTTTGTTGCCGGTCAGGTCGCCTTCAGCTTGCTCGATCTTGCCTTTGGTCTTGTCGATGATCTCGCCCTTGTTTGTCTACCCTGGTACATGATACACAGATCGCCCCCCCGAAGTACCCGAAAGCGCTCGGAATAAGAAGAAAGAGGGCGGGCCCGATGCCCCACCCTGTTGGAGTGAGTCCACGTAAAAACTTAGGAGGAGTCACGTGGGATATGAAGAAACTGCTTATTCAGCAGTATACTTCTGTCTAATGCAAGAGGCATTCCAATGGGCGCTTTCCCTCCTGGGCATTTGAAAGCGCCAGGATATCAACCGTATTTTCAATACCTCGTCCCCGCCTGTTTTCTGAAAGGCGTGGCTCATGGCAAATGCTTCCTTGTGACACCCTCTTTCTTGCCGCGTATCATTTGACCCCTTCGACGCCGCCGACTATTTTACCCGATTTCTCAACGCCCTCCTGGGAATAAACGAAGTTGCTCAGTTGAACCGTCCCCTTTATGTTTCGACGCCGATCTCGAATGACTTGAAAAATCAGCACGCCGATCCCCCACAAAATCATGAGAATCAAAAATAGGGTCCAAAACCGAAAACATGTTCAACTCCTTTTAAACGGCTTCTTCACTTAAATTCGGACCAACCCGAGAATGCCGAATATAATGAGATAGATGGCAACGATGTAATTCAATAGCCTCGGGAAAATGAGAATCGCAATCCCCGCGATTAGAGCAACTATTGGCTGTGGCGACATACTGATTTGCATGGTATCTGTCCTCCTTTCTCAGCTCTGCATGAGCCAAGATCTCCCCAATCCACGGAATACGATCAGGGGTCTATGGGTTTTGCCGGACCTCGGGCAGGAATGACACATGAGGTTTTTCTCTTGCTGTTTGAGTCAGTAGAGGTGGGTCCGTGAATTCCCCGTTCGGGGCTGCATCGTCTTTCGCCTCTTTCTTGGCCTCTCCCATCCCACGACTCCTTTCTACTTACCTATGACCTTCTCGAGTTCGCCGATTTTTTCCTGAACTTTTCCGGCAAGCTTTTCCTCTTTGCCTGTGGCTTCCAAGTCAGCATTCATGCTCACTTTCCCCGCGATCTCCTTGATTTTACCCTTCACTTTATGAAACGTGCCTTCCGCTTGGTCCTTTGTGCCTGATTTCATGGTGTTCCTCCTTTCGTAATTTGGTTTGAGTAATGGTACGTTGGCCCCTGTCATCACGGCCATTCATCCTCTCGCTGGGACCGCGCATTCGGCCCTTTTTTGCCCGCTGATGATGAATTGGATCATGCCGATCATCACTTCATCACTGCAAGTGGCCTGCCAGGAATCGGAAAAGGGAAAAATCGGGAATCATACTGTAATAACAGGGGATTAGATGAATGGGGGAAAAGCGTAGGGAAGGGTGAACCGATGGGTTTGGCCTCAATATTTGGTGGAACCTCAATATATTGAGGGAGTCTTCAAGGGGCGCCGGTTCTCAATCTCACGCTCCGGTTGGTCTCCGGACGGACGATCCCGATCTTATGCATCCGCCCTCTCAAGGTATTCCGAAAGGACCTTGGAGTGCTCGAAGGCCCCGCCTATTCTTTTAGATCAAGCTGTGACAACTGTCATGATATCTTGGCCGCATTGTCAACCGAGAAACTCGACGGCCTTGTCGGCGGCCAGGACGCCTGAGGCCATGCAGCTCAACACGCCCGCGCAGATGGCGCCGGCCCCCACCACAAAAAGCCCTTCGATGCCGGTCGTGCAATCGCAAAAACGTCCGGGGCCGAATTGGTCCGGGGTCTGTTCGAGCCCGAAATTCCCTCCGCTAAAGCTGTTGACCCAGTATTCATTGGACATCGGTGTGGCGAATTCGACATAATCGAGGTGGCTGCTAAGATCAGGGATATAGCGTTCGGCGGACGGGACGAGGCTCATCCCGATCTGGTTCTTCAACCGTAAATATTCGCCGCCGCGCCCTCGGCTCGGGGTGCCGGACCAGGGCGTGAAGGGGTGCTCATAACCCAATCCACTGATGATCTCGAGGGTGTAGCAACCGTCAGGGGCGTGCCGATGGTTCCGTGTATTCGAAATGGATGATGTTGGCGTCTGTCAGGCCGCCCGCTTCCGCTCGGTGATGTCCCGAATATTACATTGCACCAACCTTGCCCTGTCGACGAGATAGATATCCGTATCCATATGCTGCCCGGCCTTGGTTTTTGCCGGAACGTCATCGTATTTAATCATCCCGTTCTTGTTCAAATTTTCCATTGTCGTATGGAAATCACCCAGATCGAGCGAAATGCCAATGTCCTGAAGCTTATTCCCGATGCTCTCCTCTCGGGTATATCCCAGCATCTTCTCGGTGGCCGGATTGGCATGGGTGATCTTCCCTTCGCCTTTTTCGAGAAGCACGATCCCGTCGTTGGCGGTCTCAAAAAGACGCCTGAAGCGCTCTTCAGACTCGGTTAATAACGCTTCCAGTCGCGTGCACTCTGTGATATCTTCAATGGCGAGAAGAATCATCCTGGAATCGATGTCTTTCCGATATACTTGGCGGGCGTTGAGCAACATGACTTTATGGCCGATGTCCTTGAAATCATGAGCAACCTCAAAGTCGTCGAATGCCTGCTTTTCAGGAAGGATTTCTTCAAGCAGTTCCCGAAGCAGCGGGATGTCTCATTGGTAGTTTCCAAGGTCATAGATGAAACATCCGAGCGTTTCAGAGGGAATAACGTTAAAGGTGGTGTAAAAGTGGCGGTTCGCCGAGATGATCTTCAGGTCCGCATCCAGGACCAAAAGGGGCTCTCGAATCGTCTCCACAATACTTTCGGCGTAGTGAAGGGCCTCCTCGGCCGCAAGCTCGGCCAATATATTCCCGGTTATTGATTTTTTCAGCGCGGCATTTTGCAAGCGCAATTCCGTCAATTCATCTATGAGCTCCTTCTTTGTCTTATGATCATCTTTCACAGCGTCCTCCATCAGCAATTCTCATTATGAGGCAGGCCAGGCGTTAACATCCTGTGTGAGTGGCATCTTGCCACGATTTTTCGCGGCTCGGAAGCCGCTCCCACATGACACTTTTGCCAAAATGAGAATTGCTGGTCCCCCATAGGCAGCAAACCAAATTGTAAACTGCGCAAGAAGCGTCAACCTTCCACCTGATAGCCCTTCTCATTCCGCACCTGATCCGTGTCTTCCACCATCGGCACCGTCCCTGCCTGTGTCCCGCACTGCGGGACAGACAGGCCGCCCCCCGAAATATCGGGAACTCCGGCCTCCCTTTCCGGCCGCCGGGGCGCCTCTTCCGCAGACAACGGCAGATAGGCCCGAAACACAGTTCCCACAGCCGTCTCTCGCAGAGCCGCAGAGGTCTTCTGGATTAATCATTGAACCTTGGACATCGGACCTTGGATGTTGGACTTTTTTCTAAAAATATGCCTAAACCTCTTGACTTTCCATGTCCGATTCATCTAATATTTTTTTATGGAACAAACTGAACGAATAAAGACTTCTTTAAAGCGTGAATATGTTCTGTATTCAAACGCCATGGCCTATTACAAGAAAGCCTTGGGCGAGTTCGAGGAAAAATACCATCTCGCCACCAAGATCTTCCTGAAAAAGTTTGAGTCTGGGGAAATGGGAGACGAGGCCGATTATTTTGACTGGTACGCCTTTGCCAACCTCCTTGATCGGTGGCGTAAGACCCAGTCTGCGTTACGATCAGCAATCCAGTGATACAAAAATTCGTCCAGGATATCGAAAAGTCCGTTGCCTCATCCCCTATCGTTCTTTCTTCAAATATTCAAAAACACTTTGGGCCTGCTCTGGAGACAGTCTATCTGAAAGGCCACCTTCTCATCATAGACTCGTCAATCCTGGAAATCGCCATTTTTGCCGCTGAATCCCGCAACATCCTGTCCATCGACAAATACAGGTTCCATTACATGGATCACAAAGGCCAGATGTTGTTCCGTTATGACAATGCTCCTCACCATTCTGAAATAGGCTCGCATCCCCATCACAAACACACGCCTGACAAGATAGCCCCCATAATAATGCCGTCCTTAAAAGATATCTTGAACGAGGTAAGCGCTATTATCATTGAACGTCACTCATAGCAGGGATCTCCGGATAAATCAAGGTAAAACAAGCCGAAACATGTTCGACTCCTTTTAAACGGCTTCTTCACTTAAATTCGGACCAACCCGAGAATGCCGAATATGATGAGATAGATGGCAACAATGTAATTCAATAGCCTCGGGAAAATGAGAATCGCAATCCCCGCGATTAGAGCAACTATTGGCTGTGGCGACATACTGATTTGCATGGTATCTGTCCTCCTTTCTCAGCTCTGCATGAGCCAAGATCTCCCCAATCCACGGAATACGATCAGGGGTCTATGGGTTTTGCCGGACCTCGGGCAGGAATGACACATGAGGTTTTTCTCTTGCTGTTTGAGTCAGTAGAGGTGGGTCCGTGAACTCCCCGTTCGGGGCTGCATCGTCTTTCGCCTCTTTCTTGGCCTCTCCCATCCCACGACTCCTTTCTACTTACCTATGACCTTCTCGAGTTCGCCGATTTTTTCCTGAACTTTTCCGGCAAGCTTTTCCTCTTTGCCTGTGGCTTCCAAGTCAGCATTCATGCTCACTTTCCCCGCGATCTCCTTGATTTTACCCTTCACTTTATGAAACGTGCCTTCCGCTTGGTCCTTTGTGCCTGATTTCATGGTGTTCCTCCTTTCGTAATTTGGTTTGAGTAATGGTACGTTGGCCCCTGTCATCACGGCCATTCATCCTCTCGCTGGGACCGCGCATTCGGCCTTTTTTTGCCCGCTGATGATGAATTGGATCATGCCGATCATCACTTCATCACTGCAAGTGGCCTGCCAGGAATCGGAAAAGGAAAAAATCGGGAATCATACTGTAATAACAGGGGATTAGATGAATGGGGGAAAAGCGTAGGGAAGGGTGAACCGATGGGTTTGGCCTCAATATTTGGTGGAACCTCAATATATTGAGGGAGTCTTCAAGGGGCGCCGGTTCTCAATCTCACGCTCCGGTTGGTCTCCGGACGGACGATCCCGATCTTATGCATCCGCCCTCTCAAGGTATTCCGAAAGGACCTTGGAGTGCTCGAAGGCCCCGCCTATTCTTTTAGATCAAGCTGTGACAACTGTCATGATATCTTGGCCGCATTGTCAACCGAGAAACTCGACGGCCTTGTCGGCGGCCAAGACGCCTGAGGCCATGCAGCTCAACACGCCCGCGCAGATGGCGCCGGCTCCCACCACAAAAAGTCCTTCGATGCCGGTCGTGCAATCGCAAAAACGTCCGGGGCCGAATTGGTCCGGGGTCTGTTCGAGCCCGAAATTCCCCGCCAAAGCTGTTGACCCAGTATTCATTGGAGAGCGGCGTGGCGAATTCGACATAATCGAGTTCGCTGCTAAGGCCGGGGATATAGCGTTCGGCGGACCGGACGAGGCTCATCCCGATCCGGTTCTTTAACCGTAAATAGTCGCCGCCGCGCCCGCGGCTTTGGGTGCCGGACCAGGGCGTGAAGGGGTGCTCATAACCCAATCCACTGATGACCTCGAGGGTGTGGCAACCGTCAGGGGCGTGCCGATGGTCCGGATCTTTCAAAGAGGGTGACGTCACGAAGTAATAGGGGAACGGGTCCGACTCCTGCCGCCCGGCAATGGAGGCGAAAACTCGGTTTACATCCGTGTATTCGAAATGGATGATGTTGGCGTCAGTCAGGCCGGCCGAGGCCGGATCAATACGCGTTCCGATAAATGCGTAAAACGAACCCGAAGATGGCCGCAGTCGAGCCACCTTTTTTTTAATCGACGGAGGGATAATCCCCGGATCGATTAACTTCCGGAATGCGATCAGTGAATCCACATTGCTGATGACCGTTCTGTGGGATGAGGGATGTCCATAAAATCATAAATTTCTCTTCGTGCGAAAAGATATAGAGGAAGGATAAAAGGGCGCGTTATGGCTGGGGGTGCCCTTCAATAATCAAATAATTCAGATCAGGAGTTCTACTTTTTGGATCTTCAGATCGTGTTCTGGAACCGTTAAAGGGAAGGCGCGGCAATATTCACATGGAGGTATTTGTTCGGGGCAGGATACCATCTGATTGTCGGATGTTACAAAGATGGTGAAATAGATTGACCTCTACGATATTCTGTGATAATGGGCTATAAACCCATTTTAGAGAAATATCATGAACTCCAAAGGTCCTGGACTGGGAAGCCTTTCATCACGGTTTTTCGCATATGTTCAACTCAAGAACCTGGAGGTCGTCCGCACGGGAGAAATTGCGCCTGTACTGGGGATAACCGGAGCACAGGAAAGGGACTTGTTTCGGCGTCTTTCATCCTCGGGCTGGATTGTGAGGCTCAAACGGGGAATATATCTTGTACCCTCCGCATTCCGGCCGGCGGCAAATACAGCCCAGGAGCCGCCGTGATTCTCCATAAATTGATGGAGGAAGAGGACGGCAACTATCAAATCTGCGGGCCAACAGCATTCAATTTCTACGGTTTTGATGACCAGATCCCAACCGTCACCTATCTCTACAATAACCGTATTTCCGCAAAACGCTCCATAGGTAATCTGGCATTTCAATTCATCAAGGTTGCTGAGGCGCGGCTTGGATCCGTCAATGCCGTTCACGCCCGGGATGCAGAAATACTCTACTCTTCCAGGCCCAGAACCCTGATGGACGCTGTTTACGACTGGTCCCGGTTCAACGGTCTGCCGCGGGGATATGGCTGGATCAAACAGGAGATTGAAAATAACCCCGGACTTGAAGCAGAACTTATCGAGGTCGCAGCCGAATACGGGAATATGGCGACGATCAGGCGAATGGGTACTTGCTGGATACCCTCGTTCCGAATTCGAGGCGTATAAACCGGCTCCAGCGTCAACTCAGCGCTTCTAATGCCCTGATTCCCTGGGTTCCCGGCAGGCTCGCCCGAGGGAAAATCAACCGGAAATGGGGACTTATTGTCAATGGCTAATGTCCAATTCTCGTATCCCCACCACACGGACCCGGATATCTTCCGGGAGGCGTTGTCCTATTCGGAAGCTTCTACCGGGTTTACCTCGCGCCTGATCGAAAAGGATTACTACGCTTCGCTGATTCTGCAATACTTCTTTTCCGGCGACACGACGCTGGTGTTCAAAGGAGGAACCTGCCTGAGTAAGATTTATGCTGATTTTTACAGACTCAGCGAGGATCTGGATCTGGTGATACCGGTTGCAGCGGACACGCCGCGGAACCGACGACGTTTTAAGATGGACCCGGTTAAAATTCTGTTCAGGCAGCTGCCTGGTGTCATTCCCGAGGTTTCTGTTTCAAAGGAATTCAGAGGGCATAATGAATCGAGACAATACATTGGGTATGCTGAATACCCTTCGGCTGTGATGGATAAGCAGGAGAGAATCAAGATTGAAATGAGAGAGGCTTACGCAGAAAAGGTCCGTGCAGCCTTTACCAGAAAAGATCCTGCGATCCGCGATCTATTCGACCTTTTTCATGCTGCTCGAAAAATGAAACTCAATCTTGAAGACCATGATTTCCTTATGATGGTGAGAAGGAAGATCAACGTACCGGGGAACACCCCCGTTGACGTCTCTTTGGAATATAGACGAGAACTCATTCGGCAATTGGAAGGTGAGTTGAAACCTGTGCTTCGATCTGCGGATTTTGATCATTTCAATATAGATGAGACTCTTGACCTGATAGCGAGAGTGGCGAATATGCTTGCTGACAATTTCGAGGGATAACGGCTTTCTCCTCGAAAAGAATCGATGGATAAGGTGTCATTGTTTTCCTGTTGCCGGGCATTTATCCTGCGGGACGTTATGTTGCGAGTCTGATTATGTTGTGTGATTGGGGAGACGCGGGCTGGGGGCTTACCCCGCAGACCCCGCCTAAGGATTGAGAAATTTTGTTCAACCGCCGAGGCCCGAAGGACGCGATGAGAATCTGGTTGGTGAGGAACCGAGAAACTCGACGGCCTTGTCGGCGGCCAGGACGCCTGAGGCCATGCAGCTCAACACGCCCGCGCAGATGGCGCCGGCTCCCACCACAAAAAGTCCTTCGATGCCGGTCGTGCAATCGCAAAAACGTCCGGGGCCGAATTGGTCCGGGGTCTGTTCGAGCCCGAAATTCCCCCCGCCAAAGCTGTTGACCCAGTATTCATTGGAGAGCGGCGTGGCGAATTCGACATAATCGAGTTCGCTGCTAAGGCCGGGGATATAGCGTTCGGCGGACCGGACGAGGCTCATCCCGATCCGGTTCTTTAACCGTAAATATTCGCCGCCGCGCCCGCGGCTTTGGGTGCCGGACCAGGGCGTGAAGGGGTGCTCATGACCCAATCCACTGATGATCTCGAGGGTGTGGCAACCGTCAGGGGCGTGCCGATGATCCGGATCTTTCAAAGAGGGTGACGTCACGAAGTAATAGGGGAAAGGGTCCGACCCCTGCCGCCCGGCAATGGAGGCGAAGGCCCGGTTTACATCCGTGTATTCGAAATGGATGATGTTGGCGTCAGTCAGGCCGGCAGCGGCCGGATCAATACGCGTTCCGATAAATGCGTAAAACGAACCCGAAGATGGCCGCAGTCGAGCCACCTTTTTTTTAATCGACGGAGGGATAATCCCTGGATCGATTAACTGCCGGAATGCGATCAGTGGATCCACATTGCTGATGACCGTTCCGGCCGAGACTGTCTCGCCGAACCGGTCGGTAACGATAAATTCCGTGCCGGACCGGTGTATGCCGGTCACCGGCGTCCGGTTCTTCAAGACAGCATTTTTTTGCATCAAGGCCGTCACAAGCGCATCCCGCAGGGCGGCACTGCCGCCTTTGGGATAGTAGGCCCCGTCCAGATAATGGTCCAGCAGCATCATGCACAAAAAGGCCGAAGCGCGCTCAGGGGGCAGTCCGCTGTTGCCGCAGTGGGCCGACAAGGCCGCCTGAAGGCGCGGGTTGCGGGTGATGCCGTTCAGCATCTGTTGATAGGTGGCGCGGTGATATTTCATCAGGACCGGATGCCTGAAGACATACCGCAAGCGATCCAGCAAGCTCTTGGGCGGGCCGTGAGGATCGGAGAAGACCCTCAGCAGACGGTCGATCACATTGAAATATCGTTCGATGGCCTTGGATTCTTGGGGAAAAAGACGCTGCAGCCGCTCCTGGTAGCGCTCCTTTCCTTTACAGAGCCTGAGTTCAAAATCCGGAAACACGTAGCGGTCGAAGCCGTCCGGATCGAGTTCGACGAAATCAAGCCTTCCGTCAAGCTCCAGCAGCTTTAGAAGAAGCCGGAATGTACCCCCCTGCCGAGCTTTCCCAGGTAATGGAGACCGTGTCGAACCGGTAGCCGTTACGGACAAACGGCATTCAGATACCCTCCAAAAGAGGGCATGGCCTCGAGGACCAAAACCGATACATCCTGCTGGGCCATGCGCAACGCAGCGCTGAGCCCGCCGGCGCCGCTGCCGACCACTATGGCGTCAAAATCCGTCATGTCATCTTTCTTTCAGCACTTAGGGCGCGAAAAAACGGTCATAGCCCTTCGTTCACTTATACCCCCTCCCGATAAAATGACAAGAATTCTCTCTTGGGTGTGGTGACCAGGATCATATTGAGGGGACCCTTTAGGAGAGCCGGTTCTCAATCTCGCTCCTTGGTCTCCGGACGGACGATCCCGAGCTTATGCAGTCGCGCTCTCAAGGTGCTCGGGTGGAGACCCACAGACAGTCTGCGTTATCAGGGCAGGATCAGGATGTCACAATGGTAAAACAAGGAGGTACTCCTACGGGATCATCAAGCTTTCACCGGTAATGCCGGGCTTGCATTTCGAACAACCGGGCATAGGTTCCTCCCACGCGAACGAGCTCTTCGTGGGTGCCCCCTTCGATGATGCTTCCATGCTTCAGCACATAAATGCGGTCGGCCATCCGGACGGTGGAAAAGCGATGACTGATCAGGATGGCTGTGCGACCGGACACCAGTTGGTGAAAACTCTGGAAGACCTCATATTCCGCCTTGGCGTCCATAGAGCTGGTCGGTTCGTCAAGGACGATGATCTGGGCGTCGCGCATGAAGGCGCGGGCCAGGGCCACTTTCTGCCACTCGCCGATGCTCAGTTCTTCCCCGTCCTCGAACCATTTTCCCAGAAGCGTTTCATAGCCATGAGGCAACCCACTGATGACGTCGTCGGCCCCCGAGCGGCGCGCAACGGCGAGGACACGTTCATGGTCGGGCGGGAGGTCCGTATTCCCAAGCCAGATATTCTCTTGGGCCGTCAGATGGTAGTGTGTATAGTCCTGAAAAATAATGGCGATTTCGTGTCGTAGCGCTTTTGTTTCAAACTGGCGTAGATCTACCCCATCGATGGTGATGGTCCCCCCTGTTGGATCGTACAATCGACACAACAACTTCATCAACGTCGTCTTGCCCGAACCATTCTCACCCACCAAAGCCACCACCTCTCCCGGCCGGATGGTGAGGGAAATATCCTCCAGCACCTTCCTGGCGCCTCCGGGATACTGAAAACTCACATGGTTTACCACGATGCCGCGTTGCATCGGCTGAGGGAAAGGGCTGGGATGAAGGGGTTCGATGACCGTGCGTTTCAAATCAAGGAATTCGTACAGATTGGAAAGAAACAGGTTGCTTTCATACAGTCCCGCCAGACTACCCAACATTCCCTTAAGAAATCCCTGAACGCGCTGAAATGCCTGATAATACATTACCAGATCACCCAGCGTGATCTTCCCCCAAATTGCTTCGTAAGCAACATAAACATACGAACCGTAGATTGCCGCGGTTGCAATCATGTGAGCAGCAAAATCAGTGATGTAGCGCCTGCGCGTGAGGGCCAGTCTTCCCTTACGGAGTTTCCGGCGGATATCGCGAAACCGGCCAATGAACAGAGGTCCCAGGTCAAACAGGCGGATTTCCTTGGCGTGGCTGCTGTCGGTGAGCATCCAATTGAGGTAACCGGCTTGCCGTTCCGTGGCTGTCTGTTCACGTTGCCAGCGATACAGCTTGTCGGTATGCCTTAATCGCAGTGCTGTTCCGGCAATGACGGCAATGAACAGGACTGATTGCGATGATCCAATGAAATGACACGAGCAGTCCTGCTATCGCCAACAGTGAGATGCCGCTCTGACCAATCTGCGCCAAACCGTTAACGATACTCATGGGGCGTGCGGGGGCTTCGCGTTGGGCGCGATGAAGCGTGTCGTGGTATCGCGCACTCTCGTAATACTCCAGATCGACCTCAATGGACTTGGCGAGGAGGACGTTGTTCATGTGATCCGTGACGATGTAAGCCTGCCATTCGCTGACCAGTCCCGCTATCGAACGGATCATGAAAGCAAACAAGGTCGCTGCCCCCATAAAGCCAACAAGCAACAGCACGTGCTTAAAAGCGGCCTCTTTGTCAGGGGCAGCCAGTCCCGCGGTCACGGCGTCCACCATGAGTTTCATGAGATAAAGCGAAAGTAACGGCAATACCCCCTGGACCACTATTAGAACCCCGTTTACGATGGTCCACCCTTTTGCGCTCTGCCAGACAAAACGCAAGGCGCGACCAAGCTGTAGGGCTCTTCGTATTTTCAGCTTTATCCATTCAGCCTGCTTTTGCATCATTGCCCGGAAGTATACTGGAAGCGGTTGAGAATTTGACTTTTCCAGAAAGGAATTCAACCGCAAATGAACGTGAATGGACGCGACTTTCGTTTCTGTCCATGGCTGCCGAATGTCAATCTTTCAGCCGTGGAGAGTATCCAGCGCTCGGTAGCTTTGATCTTGATTCATTCTTAATGGTCATTTCCTGCATTTTCTCACAGTGGCCCTTCCGCAAGCGCCTGCTCGATTTCTTGCCAGAAGGCGCCGGTCAGACTGATGTGCAGCACGTGTGCGGGTATAACCCGGGCCAAGGCGCACAGGTTATTGAACCGTTGCAGATGCAGGGCGCGGACTTCTTCTTTGAACAGACCCATGGGCATGAGCATTGAGACCTGTCTCACGAACTCTCCGAGCAGGATGACCGCCTGCCCCGGACCTACCCGTTCCACCCGGTTTTCAACCGCCTGGGCCAGGAAGAAGATGCCCTTGATGGGCACGGCGCTCTGCACGTCCCAGGCGCCGCCCGGTCCCCCGTCCAGGAAACGGCTCCACGTGGGCCATGGATGCGCCCAGTAGTTGCCTTGCGGATCCCGCACCACCAGCGTGGCATCGTCGCACAGCGAACGCCACGGGGCCGGAAGCCGATTGCTGGCAGTGGTCTTTCCCGTGCCGCCCGGCGCAACCAGGATCACACCCATGCCGTCCCGCTCAGCGAGCGCGCCGTGTATGAGGACTCCTCCGCGGGCCTGCGCTTCGCGGGCAAAGACGAGCGATAATCTCACGAGATTGACGTACGGGCCGCCCCAGTGATCGCTTGGACTTAGAATGCAGACGACGATGCCGTCATTGTCTGATGCCAGCGGGACATAGCAATCCGCCACGGACGTGTGCGCGTCAACCTGGATGAGCAGTCGGCGCGGACTGCCGTGATGAGCAGGTTCGATCGCGCCTGTCTTCATGCGCAGCCGCATCGCGCATCCCAGTTGTGAAACGATGGCTGCGGCCTCCTCGTCCCCGGCGGCAATTTCCCAATGTGTCCCATCAGCCAGAACAAGGCCATGCAACACTTCCTGCGTCGACAGATGGTTCATCGTTTGTTGCCGTTCAGTCAAAACTTGCCGGTTCGATCGATCCTTGCACCCTCTGCCCTGGAAGCGCCCTTCCATCCACAAACAGGTGAAATGGGCGTTGGATCTGCCATTGATGTCTGTAGTCATCATATCGCCCAATGATGCGCCGTCCCAGCAGAAGTTGAGATTGATCCCGGCCTTGGGCGTGGAAGACGACGACTCGCGGCCGGAATCGAGCGGGCAACAACCTGGCGATCAACCCCCAGTAAGATAGCGCCTGATAAAGGGGATGCAGCAGAGGAGACGCGCCACGGTCAAGGACGCGTCGCCAACGAAGCCAGATGCTTGTCAACCGGCCCTGCAACCCGCCTGCGATCTTCCGCCGCTTCTGACCACGCCAGGCGGCCACCACCCGGCCTTTAATGCTCTTTGGCTGCAAGAGAAGAGGATCCTCCCTGGTGTTGTTGTCGCCGAGGGTGGATATACCTGAGGGGGTCACGCGTATAATGCGGTGTACGACCGGCCGATCGCCCTGGGCTGGAAGAAAAAAGACCACATCGCCAACGCGCAAGGGCCTGCTGTCATAAGGCCTGATCTCCATGATCTCCGGCTCGCGCAGAGTCGGATTCATGCTGGGGCCGATATAAGCTGCGAAGAACAAGGCCCCTGGGACATTCCCGTTATTATTCTGCAATGGCATTGCCGATCGGGATACGTGGAGACTGTGCGGGTCTTGTGCTCAGTCGAGAAGCGGGAAAGAGACCCGCTTCTTCCGCCTGTTCACAGAACCAGTATGGCGCCCACAGGCTGCCCTTGCTGTAGTAGTTCTGGGCAACGCACGAGCCCAGACAGCGCCACTTCATCAGGCAGCGACTGCAGACCCCTTCCAGTCGCTCGGGCAGTCCCTCCCGCAGAACGTTCAAGACGGCGTTTTCTCGCCATACCTCTTCCAGGGATTCCTTCCCTACCGCGCCGAAGACCAGATCCGGCACCTGCTCGCCAATGCCGCACAGGGCATAGTGTCCGCTGGCGATGACCCCCAGGATGCCGAAGATCCCGCAGACGCCGCACCCGTCCCCACTGGCGATGCGATTGAGGGCCTTAAAAGCGTGTGGGTAATGAAAGAAGATCTTTAACCGGGTCTTGGGCGCCAGTTCCTGTTCCACATGCCGCCCCAACTTGATAAGGTTGGCGATGTTCAGGGTCTCCTGGTTTTCATGCAACGTTTCGCCTCGTGCGGTGGGCTGGGGCACGTTGAACTTCAGCGAGGCCGCACCCAGGTCTTCGACCATTCGCACCACGGCGTCCACCTGGCCGGCATTGGTGCGCATCACCGTGAAAATGACCTGCGGTTTGATCCCGGCGGCCACAAGGTTGCGCACCGCCTGTCGGGCCGCTTCAAAGGCGCCCGGCACGCCGCGCACCCATTCGTGGGTCGCGGCATCAACTCCGTCGATACTTACGGATACGGATCGATTGGGAGATTTGGCGATCTCGGCGGCGATCTCCGGCGTGCACAGCAGGCCGTTGGTCTCGATCGCCAGCTTCAACTCTTCACGCCGGACAATCTCGAGCAACTGGGTGAAGCGGGGATGCAACAGCGGTTCGCCGCCCGTCAGTTTGACGCCGCTCAGACCCAGCGGCTTGGCTTCGCGGATGGCCGTCTCGAACAGCTCGACCGGCAGGGCGGGATAATGGTTGCCTGTGGCGTCGAACCGGGGACCCATCCAACAATGGCGGCAGGCGAGGTTACACCCTTCGGTCAAGTAGAAATACAAGGTATTGATCGTACGCATTCCCGCCTGTCCCGTCTTCTGCTGTTTCATGTCGCTCGCCGAGTTCATGGAAGCGTGCCGCCTTCATCGAGAAAGCGTCGCAAACACGCATCCGGACTGGGATGGTCGACCTTGCCGGTTAGCGTGTAGGCCAATCCCGGACAGTTGCCGGTGCAATAGGGGATGTATGAACAGCCGTCGCAGAACTCGAATGCGGTCAGCGGGATCGTACGCCGGTTGCGGAGTTGGTTCAGGGCCGGGCTGTTTTGCCATATTTCTGCCAGAGAATCCTGGTTGATGCGCCCGAATTCGATATGGGCTAACATGTTGCAGGGAACGATGACGCCATCGGCGCGCACGGAGATTTTGTTGCTGGTGCAGCCGCACCCGGTAAGGCGACCCCCGTTGTAAAAGTCCGGCTTGCCCTGTGCCCGCGCCTCTTCCATCCGGCGCCACATGCGCACATCCGTCAATGGGCCGGCTTGTGACGAGATGCGGTTAGGGTATTTCTCCGCCAGGCGCAGCAAGGTCGCCATCGCCTCCTTCCGTTCCTGTATGTTCAGCAGCACATCATCCGCGTTCAAGCGGCACGTACCCATGTACCCTGCAGAGTTGGTGCCGAAATCCGGCAGGCCCAGCTCACCCAGAAGAAGGTGAGCGATGTTCTCCAGATCATGGACGTTGTTCCGATGAATCGTGACACGCACGGCCACGTAAATCCGATGGCGCTGCAGGGTGCGAATGCCGCGTATCGCACCGTCAAAAGAGCCTTTTCCACGACAGGAGTCGTGGACCTCTGCGCATGAACCATCCACCGACACCTGGACATACTCGCAGCGCCCGGTGCGGGCGATGAAAGCGGCGATCTCATCGTCAATCAGCGTGCCATTGGACAGAAAGGAGAAGCGCATCCGGTTGCGGATAATCCCCTCAAGGAGTAAGGGCAGGTCCTCCCGGATAAACGGCTCCCCGCCTGCCAGGGTGACTTTCATCACACTGAGCGACCCCAGTTCGTCAAAGAACTTAAGCCACTCGTCCGCAGGCAGGTCTCGGTAAACCATCGCCGGATTGTTGAAGAAGTAGCAGTAACGGCAGCGGAGATTGCAGCGGGAGGTGATTTCAATGGTCAGGCTGCGCGGGGTACGCATGACCCTTGATGCCGGTGGTTCTCTCTTGTCCTTGGATTCCTCAGGCATCTCCTACTTGCTCTCCAGTTCCAACCCCACAAAACCGTTTTCAGCCAGAGTGTCAACGAAGGCGGCGATCTCTTTGAAGGCGGCGTCCGGAGTGTCTTCGAAGCTGTTTTGGATCTCCGACACGATATTCTCGATGCTTCTCTTACCGTCCATCCGGTTCCATACCGCCACACCGACAGGATTGGTTCCCACGGCCTCGGCCGTATCGGGATTGAAGAGTACGGCCCAGTCGTCGAACTCCTCCCGGAGCACAACGATGGGATTGGCAAGCGGTCTATCCGTTGGATTCATGGATCATTACCTCCATATATTACATGACATGAGTGGCAACAAGGCCGCTTGACATCCCGCCAAAAGGATGCGCCCCATCAGTTTTGAGCGATTATTCCGGAACGTCAACTCCGTGCCCTAACGCTAAGTTCGGCTTGGAGAAATCGGCCTTGATCGTCGTTCCGGCCAGGTAGGTGCGACTTCAGTCGCAGGGGACCGGGATTATGCGGCTGAAGCCGAACCTACCATCGGTTACGGGATGGAAGGCCGGTGCGAGGCGGCCGCAACGATGATCAAGGCCAAGAAGTCAGGCAAACCGTAATGCGGCTACTTGCGGGCCGCTGCCGGTAAAGCAACTGGCTATTCACTAAATTACGGCAGGTCAGCAGTGCCGGCCGTGCAAGCCACAAGTGCAGCAGTGCCGGCCGTGCAAGCGTTTAGAGCGCAAACGCCGGCCGAGCAATCGCGAGTTGCTGAAGTACCAGCCGAGCAATCCTGTGATGCATACTCGCCAGCCGAACAATCAATTGCCTCTGAAAGTGGAGCGCCGCCACAAGTGCAATAACTCCCCACATCAGCACCACCGGTAGAGCAAGTAGGCGACACAACCGCACTTCCAGTTTCACAGGCTCCCGACCCCTTGGCCATCTCCCCTAACGGTACCGGGATCGGCGATTCGTACTTTGGTTTCCCCTTGGCATTCGGGCCCGACATGTGAACACCTCCTTAATTATCTACATCTGTAAATTTATACATAGGTGATCGGATAAGACGTACCTAATTCCTTTGCAATTCTGGCTAAGCTATTGAATAGATGCAATAAAAGGACATTTTAATCGTTTTGAAAAGGTACATAAAAAGTCCTTGACGTACTGAGTTATTTAGTGTATACTCCTTTCAAATTCTATGAGTGAAAGGAGCACAAAATGAATTACTTAGACAACTACCTAGACATTAAGCGAGAATTGTTGCAAGCTCAACTTAGAGTAGTTTATCGCCATCAACGAAAAGGGGTGCCCCAGGGGCAAAAACTAAAACGTACGTCTAATTTAACTATCGTTGAAGACATACTTCAAAACTCGGGCCAACCTCTACACATTTCAAAAATTATCCAGATCGCTAAGAAAGACTATGGTGTCAATTTGGAAGAGACTCCGTCGTCTCTGCCGTAATCAAGAAGATTAATGCAGGAAAAATCTTCGTTCGTGTCGCACCTAATACCTTTGCGCTCAAAAACAGCCCGGAAATGGTTGATGAAGGAGGTGCACTATGAGCTTTATTCATAAGTTGAATACGTTGCGTAAAGTTCTTCGGCATCAATGAGCACTTCCAGCGGGAAAAAAAATTTCTCTTTTTGAAATCGTGGTATCCTTGATAACGACCTTTTCCGTTTGTGGAAAGAAGAAGAGTATTGCTGATGCCCATAGAAATTTTGTAAAACATACCGGAAAGAATGTTTCCAGAAGCAGTTTCTGGGAACGAATCGCGAAATAAAACACTCTTGGACTTCATCGAAAAAGCTGTTCTGGAATTCTCCTTTCATATTCAGGAAAAGGCCCTTTCAAAACTTTCATGGCTTTCTTTATTTGAGGATGTATATATTTTCGATGCATCACCTATACGACTGCCAGCCGGGTTATCAAATATATTTCCCGGTAATCGAACAAATCACAGCCCTGCCTGCCTAAAATTAAGCGCCCTATACAGATTGAGTGTAAGAAGCACAGAATGGGTTGAATTTAGCGCCCAAAAACAGCACGATAGCAAGTTCCTTCCAGATTTGAATCAGTTAAAGGGATCTTTGTTTTTATTTGATCTCGGCTACTTCAGTCATGCTTTTCTACATCAACTGTGTAATATCGGAGTCTGGTTTGTATGCCGTCTAAAAGCAAATTCCGTCCCAATAATAACAAAAGTCGGCAAAGGGGTGGCAAAGCGACACATTGGGCGACCGTTAGACAAAAACGTCAACCTCAGAGGCATGATTGTCGAGGTCTGGGGAAAGTTGAATCTCCGTGGAACAAAATCCCCTGAGCTTCGTTTTATTGGTTTTCGTCTTCCTCTCACAAAGGAATACCGATGGTACGTTACAAATGTTCCAAGTTCAATGGCATTAGCAGAATGGATATACCCGATTTATCGATTAAGATGGCAGATTGAGCTGTTTTTCAAATCCATCAAGTCAATGCTTCATGCCGATCAAATAACATCTGAAAATAAAAATATAGTCCTGGTCACCGTTTACAGTTCAATACTTTCTTCTCTTATTGCAAATTCAATAATAATTGAATATGCTCTTGTCTTAGCTAAGATAGAATTGAAATCTGTTACAGCGCAACGAATAACATTCGTCTTTTCTCTAATTGCTAATGACTTGGCAAAGTGTATTTTAAGGAAAGATTTTCCTCCAAAAACCTTCATTCAGAATCTGACAAAGTTGCTCCCATTACTAATTTGTCCTAATCGAAAACATAGACCCACGTCATTAGAAATAGTAGCAATGTTCGATACAATATAGATATAGAGTTGTTTTATCCGATCACATATGTAAATTTATATATATAGTGCCCGAACGGAAACCGTTAAAATTCCTTCAAAGTCTCCCTTTGGGCAAAAAGGGATTTTGGGGGATTTGTTCCAATTGACTTCTTTTTATCTAATCTCCCCTGCCCCCCTTCTGAAAGGGGGGTTTTCGTTCAGCCACTATAAATTTAGTCTCTGAAGGGAAACCCCTAATTGGGATTTAAGATCTATTCGCTGTGTTTTCAACTATCTGAATTTGATTTATTTTTCAAATCAACAATCGTGCCTGAATCACGCTAAGGTTATAGCCTAATGATATTCTTAACTTTAATGATGCCTCTTGATGACTGACTCAGATGATCCATCTTCACCCACTGGGTAAAACAGTATATTTGCGAGTATCAGCTATTTTCCTATTGATGATGATCAGTTAGCTTGTTTCAACCCTGAACCTTGAGCGCTAAACCGCTGAATCTGGGTACAACTCGCTAATGATATTATTTTGAAACAAATTTTTTGGAATGTCAACAGGTTTCGGTGATTTTATGACAGTGGGGAGACATTTTGTCGTATAGCATATGAGCATTCCATTGCCCGGCATTCAACGATGCTTCATGAATGGCTTTTTGCCGGTTCTCACCCTGGTGAAGGCAGTCCATAAGGCGCTTGTCTAAAGGATTCAGGGGAATATGGGATTTTCCATTTATTGATCTCTACCGACTTTACGTTTGGCGAGGGCTTCCAGAAAAAAAGACAGAAACACGCTCAAGAAAAGGCCGATCACCAAACTCAATAGAACATTCAACATTATCTTCGGCTTAACCGGATTGACGCTGGAGGTCGGGGTTTTCCGAATTTGAATGTTTTCCACATTAACGCGTTTCAGCTCTGTTTGCTGGATTTCTTCATTCGCGGAATCTCTTTCAGTCTCAAGGACCTTGATCTCCGATTCAACATTTCCGATTTCAATTTCAAGTCCCTTTTTGAGGCTTTCCATTTCATTCTGATAGTCCCTGATGCCCATTTTTAGATCTTTTGTCTGGCTTGCGATGCTCTCCTCCATTTTGGCCTTTTCCAACTCGGTGTCCTTGATCTCTGTTTCCAGTTGTTCAATGGCGAGAGATTCTTGCAATATCTGGTTTTGCAGATCATTGATGCTGCTCCTGAGACTATTGATGTAGGCAATGTTCTGCTGAACCGTCGTGATATACATCACGGAGGCAAAGCTGTTTTCCTGTTTCCCTTTGGAGGCACTGGATAGAAACCTGTCTCTTTCTTCAATCAAGCGATTCATATTTTCGGCAATTTGAGCGAGTTCATGTTTCACTTCGCCAATCCGGTCGTTCAAATTCTTGATTTGCTTCTTTTTGGTTTCAATTTTTGCGAGCAGTACGAAGGCATCGTTTTTCTTCTTAGCTGTCTCGGTGTTTTTCTCCATTTCCAGGGTTGCGACGCGCGTCTCCGCAATCCCGATTTTGTTTTCTATCTGGGAGACCTTTATGCTGTTTTGCACTTCCGCCGATGAGATGGTGTTTTTTCTTCGCACGATCTTCTCGACCAGTTCCGAACTGCGCCTTTTCTTAGATGTTAATTCAGTGGCATATTGACCTTTCCATCTCTCAATCACACCTGTGAAGCTTTTCAGTACCGCTTTGTTCAGACCCTCCAATACCTTCACGCCCATTTCGGGATTGGGAGTATCATAGGACACTTCCAATATATCTGAATTCTTGGGTTGTTTCATATCAAAACCCAATCGTTGGGGCAAGTCAGACATCCCTTTTGCCTTCAGGTCCGCCAGAATGGCCTGATTAAAGACGCCTGCGTCGATTAGATCCATGAGTTCCTGGCCTTTGCACATTCGGACGACCCTTCCATACGGATCCAGGTGAACGATACCGGGTTCAAGCACCGTGCTCACCCGGTAAATCTTTTGCATTTGAAAACTGACGAAAGCAACAACGCCGGTACATAAGAGCGTGCCGATGAGGACAAGGTACTTCCATCTCCATAGGACCTCCATCAGATCCATCAGTTGAATTTCGTCTTCATACGCATCGTATTCCTGGGCCTTATGTTCGATTTGGATTTCTTTCATAACCAGTTATTTCCTTTGATGAAATATGGGGTTGTCGGGTAGATTGAAGGAATTTCACCTCTATCCCAATTACAGAACCTTCACGGCTACTAAAGGCCGCGCCCGCTTTAGCCACAGCTAAGCAGTTTTGAGCCAATGCCACCAGCGGCGAACATAGGACAGGGGAAACAGCAGGGCGTGCGGCGGCGGAAAGTCCCTGCACACCTTGTCGCGCAGAGGGAAGACCAGACGGGCAAACAAACGGAGCCTCTCCAGGTTTCCGGAGCACGGGGGCATACGCAGCCGGATTATGGAAAGGAATCGGTGCTGCCGGTGAACAACCTTTTGCCAGGTGTTGATTTCGATGTCAGCCGGTTGAGGCCAGGTGGAATAGTCAGCAAAATTCTGGGGCAATCTCAACCCCATCCAGGCCCGGGCCATTTCAAGGGAAAGCTCCACGGCACGGCGTGCCCTCCATTCAACGCATCTTTTCTGCAATAATTTCCAATCATTAGGCACAGCAAGTTTCAAAGCAAGCATTTTGATATCGTAGATCCAGATCAACCGTATTGCGTCGTCATGACCAAAGGCGTTGTTAATAGCTGTATGGATGACGGCATCGACAGGACCTAAGGCTTTAAAGTTGAGAGATGGTGATTCCACGTTTATTGCCCGATCGAACAGCTCTTCTGTCCGGGTATCCTGTTGAATCCCAAGCCAATGGTGTAGTCGCCAGTGCAGTTCGATCGCCCGATAAACCCTTGGGTTATTCAAATGCACGAACTTTTCATCTTTATAAAGGATTTCCTCCGCATCAAATAGCCTTGCCTCACACTTGTAACCCAAATTCTCCAGAATTTCGCGCGATGACACCATTTGATCCGGCCGCACCAACAGGTCTAAATCACTTGACGGCCGCAGGGCCGGATCGGGATATACCGTCCTTCCCAGTGCCGGGCCTTTTAGTGTCAGGACTTCTACCTCAGCCTCATTGAAAGCTGCCACGATCTCTCGAAGTTGCCTTTCCATATGAAAACATCGGGTTCTGCTCCACTGGAAGATCGTTCGCATCCTGTCGACAACAGGCTTTGGCGGCCGAAATTCATCTGATAATCCACCGAGCTGCCGGTAGAGCAGGGGTGTTATCCAGTGGGATTCTAAGATGCGGAGGAGTTCAAACCATTCCTCTATTGTTGCCCGTGGCACATGGATGGGATTATTATCATTGAGTAGAGATAATACGTAGCGCAGGAGATCATCAGAAATCCTCAAAATAGCGTTTCTCGGTTCACCACAGAACTGAAGGTTCGGGTGAAGGCCCCTGATGTTATCTAAAAGGTCTGCAGCAGCTATCTTGGACTCTGTATGGTGGGCTTTCACTTCGTGTCGCTATTTATTTTGTAATATTTTGTCCGGGTGGTTCCGCAATCCCAGCAATTTTAGTTCCCTGTTGATTGTCTCAGTGACCTGAAAATCAAGGACACCGTTTCTTTTGGCTACATACTCCCCAATGGCCGCTTGAAAATCCCCCGCCTGTGGCCGTGTCAAAATTCCCCCGAGACAGGGTGAAGTTCGTGTACTAATCTTGGGTGGAAAGGTCCATACTTTTTCCTTTTTCGTCCGGGGTTTTTCGTTTGCTTTCGGATAACCGGGAGGCCGCCTCCTTGAGGCAGTAGCTTTTTCCCTCGAACTTAAGGAGGCGGCCGAGGATAGCCGAAGAGGCGGCGTTGTTCCTGGGTAGCTTGTCCCAATATCAGAAGGTTGTGCCGCCCTCAATCTTACTCCTTGCTCTCCGGACGGACGATCTCGAGCTTATGCATTCTCGCTCTCAAGGTGCTCGGGTGGAGACCCAGGATCGCTGCGGCCCCGTCCTTTCCCTCGATGCGCCATCGGCATTCCGAAAGGATCTTGACGATTTGGTTTCGCTCCGCCTCTTCGAGGGTTCTTACGCCGGATGACTGGGAAAGGAAGGAAAACTCCAGTTTATCCGCCAACTGCAAAACCGGCCCGGGGCACAGGATCACGGCCCGTTCAAGGACGCTTTCCAGTTCCCGGACGTTCCCGGGCCACGGGTAATCCTGCAGAGCCTTCATCGCCTCCTTCTGGATCGAGGTGATCTGTTTTCCCAATTTCCTGACATATCGCGACAGGAAGGCCTTGACCAACAACGGAATGTCTTCTTTCCTCTGCCGCAAGGGAGGGACGGTGATGGGGAAAACGTTGAGCCGATAGTAAAGGTCCTTCCGGAATCGCCCTTCGCGGACCTCTTCCTCAAGGTTTCGATTGGTCGTCGCCGCGATCCGCACATCCACTTTGATGGTATGAGACGAACCCAGGCGCTCAAACTCATTATGCTGGATGACCCGAAGGAGCTTTGCCTGAAGCTCCAGCGGCAGTTCTCCGATCTCGTCAAGGCAGATGGTGGAACCGTTGGCGACCTCGAACCGGCCTACCTGGCGGGTATCGGCCCCGGTAAATGCCCCCTTCTCCCGGCCGAACAATTCGCTCTCCATCAAATTGGCCGGCAGGGCGGCACAGTTGACGGTGATCAGGGGCCGATCCTTGCGAGGGCTCATGTTATGGATGGCGGCGGCGATCAACTCCTTTCCCGTACCGGTCTCGCCGAGGATGAGGACCGTTGTGTCCGTAGGAGCGACCTGCTCCGCTCGATAGAGAACATACTTGAGCGCATCACTTTCCCCGATAATATGGTCGAGGTGATGTTTCATTTTGCTCTCTTGACGAAAGTAAATATTCTCGGCCTCGAGCCGGTCTTTCAATATTTTGATTTCAGAGAGAGCCGTCTGAATTTCGACGGTTTGTCGTTCCAGTTCGTTGTAGGATCTTTTTAAGGCCTCCTCCATCTCCTTGCGCTCGGTGATGTCCACCATGACGGCGCACACCGCACCGGGCATATCCGTGTTCCGAAGGCCGCTTACGGAAAGCAAGACAGGTACGGAAATTTCACCTGCGGCCTGTAACGCCAGTTCCCCCTTACTGTTCCCCTCTAAACCCCGCTCAATCAATGCCTCAAATAACGGAAGGTCTGTTGATGAAATGTATCGGTGGATTGAAGATCCTATGGCTTTTTTTAGAGACACGTTGACGATGTCTGCAAAACGCTGGTTACAGTAAAGGATCGTACCGTCGGGGGCAACGGTGACGGCCCCTTCGTTCATGGTTTCGACCATGACCCGGTAAGGATGATCGGCGCCCGATAGTGTAAAGACGCGATCTCCTTCGGCGGTTGAGACAACCAGACCATCCACCTCGCCGCCCTGGATGGCACGCAGGGTTTCCTCAGCTTCCATCAGCCGCGATGTGAGTTCCTGCAACTCATCCAAAAGGTGTTGGCGTGTTTTATCCGATTTGTTCATGGATGCGCACTCAGGATGTCCGGGGTTTCAGATCCAAGCCTGTCAGAACCTTTTCCGTATCCGACATGTCGCCGATGAGCCTCCGGAGCGGCAGGGGGAGTGTCTTGATGAGCGTTGGGGCGGCAATAATCTGTTCTCCCCTGGCCAGTTCGGGCTGTTGGTAGAGGTCTATCACCTCGAGTTCGTAACGGCCCGCCAGGTGTTCATCACAGATTTTCCGGACATTGGCGATGGCCAGGCTTGACCGTGGGGTCAACCCGGTAACATACAGCCGAAGAACATACGCTTCGCTGTCGCGCCCCGCTGAAGCCTTTTCGAGTGTTTCAGCGCGGGTTTTCCCTCTTTTCACCGCCATTTCTGTTACTCCATGATTCTATTATCCGGAGCCGGAACGAATGTCGAGGCCCACCAGGACGCGCTCCGTGTTGGCCAGATCTCCGATGATCTTTTTAAGCGGTTCCGGAAGCTTCCTTACCAGTGTCGGTACGGCAATAATCTGATCCCCTTTGGCAAGCTGGGGTTTCTCTAAAAGGTCTATCACTTCAATGTTGTATTTCCCCGCGAGGTGCTCTTCGCAGATCTTCTTGAGATTAGCAAGGGCCGTAATCGATTTCGGGGTCTGGCCGGCGACATATAACCGGAGATTCCAGATCTCTTCCGTCGAACCGGCCTTTGCCTTCTTTCCCTTCCCTGGCGAGACAGCTTTCATCCTAATCTCCTTTCCCGCTTCTTTTTCGAGCGCTTCGTCGGGCTGCCGAAGTCCCCCCCTTGCGAAGATGCGCCATTTCCAAACGGTTATCTGCCAGGCCAGATCGCCTTCGCCGCTCTTCTTCCGCCATCAAATGCAGTTCTTCGGATTCCGCATCGAGCTCAGCTCGGAGGGCTGCGATCTTTGCCTCCAGGGCCTTTCTCTTGCGCTCCTGGTCGCGGAACTTGCGATCCACCTCATGTTGGCGCGTCAGCTCAGAGGCCTTTTCCTTGGCATCCTGGGCCGCACGGGCACTGCCGGTTAATACCTCGCCGGAGCCGGTATAGATATCGATAAGGTCAATGCCCTGGTTCGAGAGCAGGAACTCTTGAATCTGGTTGGAGTGAGGCATGCCGCGGGACTTCAAAATGTAGAGACCCCGGTTTCGTTCTCCATTAAGTTCGATATCCCGCAGGAGAAGCCACGTATCGATGAGAGAAGATATCTCTTCACTTGTGCCTTCAAGGCTGCTGCCGAAATGGCTGAGGTCGGTAAGGAGAGTGGAGATCTTTTGCATCTTTAAATAGTCGATGAGGCGCGTCAATATGGATTTCACTTCTGATGCGGTTCCCACGTTGACCAGGTTGCTGATCGGGTCTACAATGAAAATCTGGGGCTTGAACGCATCGATCACCTTGTGGAAGGTGACAAGATGCATCTCAAGGCCGTAAAGCGAGGGCCGGGCTGAATAAAACTTGAGAAGCCCCTTGTTCACCCACCGCTTGAGATCCATGCCGATGGAGCCCATGTTCCGGATGATCTGTCTGGGCGATTCTTCGAAGGCAAAATAGAGGCAGCGCTCGCCCCGCAGGCAAGCGGCGTCGGCAAAGGTAGTCGATAAACTTGTTTTGCCTGTGCCCGTTGTACCGGATACGAGGATGGTGCTCCCCCGGTAGAACCCCTTGCCGCCAAGCATGGCATCCAGTTTGGGAACGCCCGTGGAGATGCGCTCCGTGGAAACGGGGTAGTCGAGCCCGAGGGAAGTGATTGGCAGGATAGAGAGGCCTCTCTCGTCTATCAGGAAGGGATACTCGTCGGGGCCGTGAAATGAGCCGCGGTACTTAATAATGCGCAGGCGGCGGGTCGCAATTTGCTCCACAATGCGGAAGTCGAGGAAGATCACGCAATCAGCGACATATTCTTCGAGACCGTAGCGTGTCAGCGTCTTGTCGCCTTTTTCTCCCGTAACGACGGCTGTCACGCCACGGTCTTTCAACCAGTGAAAAAGCCGGCGAAGCTCTGCCCGAAGGATGGTGGCATTCGGCAGCTCGGAGAAAAGGGCTTCGATGGTATCTAATACAACCCGCTTCGCTCCGATGGAATCAATGGCGCTCCCCAGGCGGATGAACAATCCCTCCAGATCGTACTCACCCGTCTCCTCAATCTCACTTCGAGCGATGGAGACGTGGTCCGTTGCGATGAGACCCTGCGCGATCATCTCATGGAAATCAAAACCAAGGGAGATAAAGTTTTTCGCGAGATCCTCCGGCGTCTCCTCGAAGGTCATGAAGACCCCGGGTTCTCCGTAATCCATGGCGCCCCGCATGAGAAATTCCATGGCGAAAAGCGTTTTGCCGGCGCCCGCACCGCCGCAGATCAGGGTGGGCCTGCCTCTCGGAAGCCCCCCCTTTGTGATCTCATCGAGACCCCTGATGCCCGTCGGGCATTTTTCAATAAAATCGGCACCCTGTTTCGCCTTCGCCTTATTCTTGGTCATGGTCCGGCACCTTATCCGCATGAATTCATTTTAATAATGGGAAATCCATAGCATTTCAGATTAATGCAGGGTCAATTTATCAAGAAGGCCATGGTTTTGCAATAGAAAAACGCCATCTCAAAACATCCTGAGCAGATAGCCAAATATGACCACAACCTTCGGCATCTTATAGATAAAGTGAGCTTCTGAGGGGTGAACGCCTTCTTCCAGGCTCTGAGACATCTCAACGATGAACGTCCAGGGTGAGCGCCGAGGATACGGTTTTCTCGTCCTTTTCTTCAGCGGCTGAGGGTTCAAGGACCGTCACCCTTCTCTCATCGATGGTCCCCGCTGCCACAAATTCCTGCTTGATCGCTTCCGCCCGTTCACGGGCCAATTCGTTCAACCGGACTTCCGTTACCGGATGCGCTTCGACAAGTTTTTGAAACAGGGCGGTATAAAGCTCGCGGGACTGGTCTGACGGGAGCGATTCGGCTTGCTTCTTCTCCTCTTTTTTGGCCGCCTCTCCCCCTTCTTTGTTTGTCACAGCCGTCCGCCTTGCCGCACTCTCCTTGGCCGCGGCCAGCGCATCGGCGGAAATTCGCTCGGTGACCATACTTTCGATGGCGAGCTGGACCAGGGGATTGCTCACATCCATTGGTCCCGCATCTTCGTCGGAACCCACCACTCTGCCCGCGCGTCCGGCAATGTCATGCCGGATCGCCATGGACTTCAGGGCTTCGCCGTCTTCGACCGGATCAAACCGGCCCTGGATTTTCAGCGTGAGTTGCGGGCGCTTGGCAAGGGCTTCGGAAAGGGTTTTCACTTTTTCTCGCTCAGGAGGAGGCAACACGGCCCTGCCCGGCTCAAACTCAATTGTCTCGAGATTCTCCTTTTCCACTTCGAGCATGCCGGCCAGTGCCCTGAAAGGGGAAGTGACGATTTTGGTGAAAAAATTGATAAGGGTTTTCCATATGAGATCCCCGTAGCTGAACTGAGGATCGTCCAGGTTGCCGGAAACCGGGAGCCCGATGTCGATCCGGCCATCGGCATCTTTGAGGAGCGCAACGGCCAGCTCGAGGGGGATGTTGGGCGCATCAGGGCTTTCCACCTTCTCGCCCAGCGTGAGGTTGTCCAGGATGATCTGGTTGCTCCCCTTGAGTTCACTCTGCTTGATCAGGTAGTGAAGATCGAGAGAGAGCCTTCCGGAGGCGATCCTGTACCCGGCGAATTTCCCCGTGTAAGGGGTGAGGTTGGTCATCTCCACGTTCTTGAAAACCATGTCGATGTCGGCAAAATGCTTGACATTGAGCGGCTCAATCTGCCCCTGGATCCTTGACGTGCCATATTCATCCACCCTGCCTTCGAGCTGAATCTGCGCCCGCGCTCCTTCTTTGGTGGAGAGCCCGGCGATTGCTCCTTTCAATTCATAGATCTTTGCGGCAAATGGTATGGGGAGACTCAGATCTGCGAAATCGAGGACGCCTTTCTCGATGCGGATCCTCCGAACATCCACCGGAAACCCGCCGGGAGTTTCCACTTGGGACACCGGTTCTTTTCCCTCAACCGTTTCCTTGTTATCTCGTAGCACCTTGTTCAGGTTTAGGCTCTTGTCTTCATATATGATCAGCTTTCCGTAGGGCTCGATGAGGCGGACTTCTCCGATGTCAAGCCGTTCAGGCCCAAAGCCCAGCTGGATATTGTTCGCCTTCAAGGCCTGCCAGGTAAGAAACCTTTTCGTGGTGTTCAGTTGGGTTTCCAACTTGGTGCCCAACTCCGAAACGAGCAGATCGGCGATGTGCGCATCGCCTTGGAATTGCAGGTTCGGGCCATTTTCCCCCTCACCGTAGCTCACCTTTCCCGCGGCGTTGAAATCCCCCGCATCCACGCTCAGGTATGCGTATTGTGCCACGTAGGGCTGAAAAGGCGTCAGGGCCAGGTTCGACACCTGGACAGTCGCTTCCGCGCTTTTCTGAGCGAGAGTGAAGCGTCCCCTGGCATTCATGGTGCCCCCTTCCCGTACCGTTAGAGACGCCTCAAAGGGAGCAGAGGCCTTGCCTTCACTGTGAAAATCAGTAAGCTTCAGCGTGATGTCTTGAAGGTTCACAGCGGGCGCAGGCGAAAGCGTCTGATCCTTGAAAGCGACGCTCAACCCGGCCGCCTCCACTGCCCCGACGGCAACGGACCAGGGCTGCCCCTCTGCTTGCGCCTTTTCCACGGCCCCTTCAATCTTTTCCAGGACTTTCCCGACATTTCTCCTCCCGAGCACGCGCGACAGGTTCACGGCGCCGGCCTTTTCCAGCACCATGGCGGCATGCCCGCCTTCCATCATGATCCGCTCCAGGGTCACCTGCCGGGTTTCAAGGTCCATGTGGCCTCCCTCCACGGCAAGACTTTCCAGCGTGATTAGGGGCGCCTCCTGCCCCATCTCTTTCAAGGACACGCCCTCGAAGAGGACGTTCAGGTTCTCTGCCAGGACCCCCACCTTATCGGGCATCAAAGAAAGATCGACCTTGCCCTTCCCACCGAGTCTGGAAACGCCTATTTCAAGAGGATAATGCCGGCTGCGGTCGCTGTAGGCCACGGTGAAATCATCAAGAGTGAGGGTCTTGAGCGCCACGCGCCAGGGCGGTCCTTCCAAGGCCTCCGCCTCAGGGGCGGAAGACCGGGGATCTCCACCGGCCTTTACAAGCTCCTCCCAGTTGAGTCGCTCTTGTTCGTCGATGACCGCTGTCGCACGACCCCGGGAGAGCGCCAACTCCCCCACCTGGAACGATCGAGAGGCGAGATCAAACCGGCCGTCATCGAGACCAATGGTGTCCACGGAGAGAATCGGCTCCCGGTCCCCCCGGGCCTTGAGTTCCAGGGCCGAGACGAGCACTTTCAATCCCTCAATCACAAGGGAAAGCGATTTTGCGTCATTGGCAAATCGGTAGCGGGCTTCGAGGTCTACTTCACCCCCCGGTTTGTCTATGAGAATTTCATCCTGCAAAAACTCCCATGCCGAAACGGTCTTGAATCCCTCCACCTTTACCCTGCCTTCGGACCAGAGAGGATGGAGGGAAACATCGCCGGCCCCTGTGAGCTTTCCGCCGTGGGGAAGGGTC
This sequence comes from Deltaproteobacteria bacterium, assembly GCA_034522175.1. GTDB lineage: Bacteria > Desulfobacterota > DSM-4660 > Desulfatiglandales > Desulfatiglandaceae > JAIPDZ01. The sequence continues at coordinate 411,223 of JAXHLQ010000001.1, forward strand.
GCTTCAAAGGAATAGACGCCCTTCTTGTCCGGCAGCGTGGTAAGGTTTTTGAACTCCAGGCCAATCGTCTCAAGCGTAATACTGCCGGGGGTCGGGCCGGATTGGTCCGTGAAAACGAGTCGCCCCTGGTTCAAGGCAATGTGCTCAAAGATGACGCGCGGCGGGCGCACCTCTCCTTCGGTTTTTTCCTGCCGGGAAGTGTTTCCCTCATTTTCCTTTCTTGGGATCCGGTCTGCGATATCAACAAAGTTGATGCGGCCCTCAGGTTCTATTTGCAGGTTCACAACCGGGTCATCCATCCGAACATCCGCGAAGGTCCAGGCCCAGCGCCAGAGACTGGAGATCTCGAAGTTGATAAAAATCGCCTTGAATGTGAGTAGCGGGGATCCGTCCCTCTCCTTGAGGTCGAAGTTCCTGATATCGAGGGTGAGGGCGTACGGGTTTACCCGGACCTCTTCCATGACCATGAGACACTTGAGGGATTCCCGGGCAAACTGTGTCGCTTGGCGCTTGATCAGATAAGGGGCAAGAAAAAAACCCGCCAGGGTGTAGATGATCATAAGGGCGACAGCGATGATGAAGGCTTTGCTCAGCAAAACCCTCATGAGCCAATGCTTTCGAAGATGTTTACTTTCCGGAGCATCCATGGGTTCATTTGCCTCCTTTTTATCTCGTTGAACAGGCCCGCGAGAACCATTAGGCTGAGCGGCTTTCACACGCAGCAGCGGTTCCAGCGCTTCATTTACATATATCCAAGCTTCGTGCCAAGGTGGATACGTGCAGGCCCACTTGGTTCAACATATTGACTTGACAATGAATATCAATAATCCAAAGGCGGCGGATGGGTATGGAATAATGCGAAAGGGTGGTCATATATGGTAACTGGTCACATATGACCACATCCTGCCTTCTATACGTAAAGGGATTTTTGAAGAGGCCGCATTAGCGGAAAAAAATGAAGTGACACGGATGAAAAAGGAATTCCCGGACCTTATGGCTTGACGATACTCAGCTTTCGCATGCGGGCGCGCAACGTGCTGCGGTTGAGCCCAAGGATCTCGGCGGCCCCGTTTCTTCCGCTGACTTTCCATTGGGTTTGGTTGAGGATTCGCACGATATGTTCGCGCTCAACCGCTTCCAGGGTCTTGGGTGCGGTGGGTAAATCCTTTTGGCGGGTCTTCAGTTCATCCACCAGGCGCAGTTTGGTGCCTGAGGATTCAATCACCGCCCGTTCCAGGACGTTTTCCAGTTCCCGGACATTTCCGGGCCAGTGATACGCCTGCAAGGCCTCCATGACGGTCGTCGGAATGACTTTAATGGCCTTTCCCATTCGCTTGGAGATCTTTTTGATATAAAAGTCCACAAGAAGCGAGATGTCATCCAGGCGATCCCGGAGCGGGGGCATGGTAATCGGAAAAACGTTTAAACGGTACCAGAGATCGGAACGGAATCGGCCTTTCTGAATTTCCGCTTCCAGATTGCGGTTGGTAGCGGCGATAATCCGCACATCGACCTTGCTCGTATGGGAACTGCCCAGTCTTTCAAACTCGCCATCCTCGATGACCCTCAGCATCTTGGGTTGTAATTCCAGGGGTAACTCGCCAATCTCATCCAGGAAAAGAGTCGCGCCGTCAGCGACCTCAAATCGCCCCAGATGTCTGGAACCTGCGCCTGTGAAGGCGCCTTTTTCATGACCGAACAGCTCACTTTCGATAAGATTTGGAGGCAGCGTGGCGCAATTCACCTTCACCAGGGCTCGCTCTTTGCGCGAACTCAGTCCGTGAATGGCCCGCGCAACCAGTTCTTTGCCGGTTCCGGTCTCGCCGAGAACCAGGACAATGGTATCGCTCCGGGCGATCTGTTCCACCTTATAGAGCACATAATTGAGGGTATCACTCTGCCCGATAATGTTCTCATGGTTGTATTGCAGCCGGATCTCTTCCTGTAGATACGCCCGTTCCGCCTCAAGCTGGTCTGTTAACTTCTTTATTTCGATCAGCGCGTCTTCGGCGGATTTTCGGCCTTTTTCCGCCTCTTCCCTGGCCATGTTGATTTCGGCCGTTCGCTTTTCAACAAGGTCCTCAAGGTGTCGTCTATAATGTTCACGCTCAGTCACATCCTCGATGGCCAGGAGGATCAGCCGGGTTTGATTAAAATTCCGGTAGATCCGTCGGGCGTTGAGATGCATGATCTTGCGGCCGATCTTTTCAAAATCATGCTCCACCTCAAAGTCGTTGAACTCAGAGTTCTGGGGAAGGATATCCTCAAGTAACTCCCTAAGCCTTGGGATGTCCCATTGCCGGCCGCCAATGTCATATATTAATACCCCCTCTGTTTCCCCCGGGTTGACCTTGAAGGTCCGGTAAAAGGAATGATTGGCCTTCACCACCTTCAAATCCGCATCCAGCACGACCAGGGGTTCACGAACCGAACCCAATACGCTGTCAAAAAGTTCTAAGAAGGTTTGCAATTTATCTTTCTCACTGACAAATCTTCAGGTTGCAGATTTTGCGGAAATGATAACCGTAGATGGCCAGCGTAATGGTCAAAGGAAGCATCTTAGGCCGCCGAAACAGTGTCCAGAATACAATTTTCCAATACTGGAATCGTTCCCGGCCAAAGATGCCCAGCCGGACGGTTGCACGCACGACAGCCATCGAACGCTGGAAATCCAGGGGGGTGCTGATCTCTGGTCTTTTATACTCCCGGAGAAAAGTCATTGCCCGTTTATAGTAATGCTTCGGTGAGTAGATATGGCGCAACATGTCTGTATACCCTTGTTGCAGTGCATCCAGTCCCATTTTGGGAAGGATATTCGTTGAGCCGTCCACGTTATCCCCGGAGATGAGGCCGGTCAGACGGCCCTCTTTTTTCATACGCTCAAAAAGCCCTGTGCCCGGAGGGGCATTGAGCAGCCCCACCATGGCGGTCACAATCCCGCTTTGCTGGATAAAATCGATCTGGCGCTGAAATATAGAGGGTGTATCGCTGTCGAATCCGACAATGAAGCCGCCATGGACCTGCAGTCCGGCGCGCTGTATGAGCTTTACACTCTCGATCAGGTCCCGGTTTCTATTCTGCTGTTTATTGCATTCCGTCAGCGCTTCTTCATCGGGCGTTTCGATCCCGATAAAGACCGAATCGAAACCCGCCTTGACCATCATCTCCATCAATACCGGATCGTCGGCCAGATTGACCGAGGCCTCGGTATTGAAAGGGATCTGCTTCCTGTCTTTCTGCCATTCGATCAATGCGGGTAAAAGATGGGATTTAAGATAGGCCTTGTTGCCGATAAAATTGTCATCCACAAAAAAGACCTGTCCGCGCCATCCTATATCGTAAAGCCGGTCCAGCTCGGCAATGATCTGGTCCGCGGTTTTGAAGCGGACCCGATGCCCGAACAATGCCGTCACATTACAGAACTCACAGTTGAAGGGACATCCCCGGGAGAATTGAATGTCCATGGCGGCATAGTTCTTAACATCGGTTAATTCCCACCTCGGGATCGGCGTGGTTCGAATGTCGCAATACTCGGTGGTCTCGTAGACATGTTTGGCGCATCCCCTGTCGAGATCGGCGAGAAAGGGGGGAAGGGTCAATTCGGCCTCATTCAGTACAAAATGGTCTACATCCTCGAAGTCATCGTGTTCGCTGGTAAAGAGTGGACCCCCGGCGACGATTTTGAGCCCCGCCTCCCTGCACCGGGCAATGATCTTCCGGGCCGAATCCCGTTGAAGGGTCATTCCCCCGATAAAGGCCATATCCGCCCAGGAAAGGGCCTCATCCGTAAGGTCGTCCACGTTTACATCCACGAGACGGACTTGGTAATCATCCGGTAACATGGCTGCCACCGTAAGCAGGCCGAGCGGTGAGTTTGCCGCCTTGCGATGCACAAATTTCAACGCATACTTGAAAGACCAGAACGTATCCGGAAACTTCGGGTAAATGAGAAGCACATTCATTAGGACATCACCCCCTTCATCTCCAGTATACAATAAAGGCAAGAAAAACTTTGTAAAACAAATGTAAAACCCGCCCATCAGGGTGTCATCGACTCCCGACGGCGCCGTATCAATTTAGCTGACAAATCCACTTTCGGATGAGAAAATGATACTTTGGTCATCGACGATCCTGGATAAGGAGGACAATTGGCTGCGTTTTTCATTAAAAAGACCATCGGCGCATTGGTACTCCCCCTGCCGTTCTGCCTCCTGATCATCTTCTTGGGAGGGACCCTCTTGTGGAGAGGGAAGCACCGGACTTTCGGAACGACCCTCACATACATTGGAATGATGATCCTCCTCCTGGTCAGCCTGACCCCGGTGGCCGAACGCATCGAAGCGCCCTTGAAATACCGGTTTCCCGCGTATGGGGCAGGTGAAACGTCACGAACAGACCCAATGGCGAACAAACCAGTGGATTACGTGGTGGTACTGGCCGGAGGGCACAATTCCAGCCCCCTGATCCCCGTGACGGGACGGCTGAGCAGTAAAGGAATATTTCGCATGCTGGAAGGGATTCGTATCTTTCGTCAGACAGCCGGAGCCAAGCTGGTGCTTTCCGGGCGCGGGTCGGCCGACCCGCGCCCGGAAGCCATGGTCATGGCGGAATTTGCCCGCTTTATGGGGGTAACAAGCGATGAAGTCATCCTGGAAACGAACTCCCTTGACACCGATGACCAGGCACGAATGGTCAAGGCAATTGTGGGAACGCAGCCCTTTGTTCTGGTGACGTCGGCCGTTCACCTACCGCGTGCCATGGCCCTCTTTCAGAAACAGGGGATGAATCCCATCCCGGCCCCCGCAGGGAAGACCGACAAAGGAGAACGATGCCTCACACCGGGCTTTTTCTTCCCCAACGCAGACGCACTAAAAACCTCCACGGATGCCGTACACGAATATATGGGATTGATCTGGGCCGGACTGTTGGGGCGAATTTGATAAGGACCGATGCCGATCAGGGATGCTCAACGGCCTCGAGGGAATAACACCCGCACTGGACGGGGATCACCAGATAATCCGCAGCGGTGAGCGCATTAAAGGTGAGGAGGCCCAAGGAGGGAGGGGCATCGATGAAAATATAGGCATAAGATGTCTTCAAGCGATCCAGCAGGCGGGTCACCAACCGCTCTTTGTGTGTCCTGTCCCGCAGTTCCATTTCTGTCATGAAAAGATCCATCTTTGCGGGGAGAACCTTTAAGAATCGGATGTTCGTATCCTGAACCATCGCTTCTGGATCGGTCTCGTCAATGAGGGTGTCATATACACTTTTCGGAATCGATTTCTTGTCGATGCCCAGGCCCGATGTGGCATTTCCCTGCGGATCCAGGTCAACAAGAAGGGCATCTTTTTCGGTAACGGCAAGGGCAGAGGCAAGATTGATGGCCGTGGTGGTCTTCCCAACCCCCCTCCTCTGACTGACAATGGAAATAATCGCTGACAATTCAAGATCTCCTGCGACAGAGCCTGATGTGTGGTTCAACACCTCGAATAAACCCTAACGTTGCATAAAGCTTTGGCCCAAAATCGTATCACTCACTCTATATCAGGACATCAAGAAACGCTGTTCCATTTTCAAGACTTCACCGTATGGTCGATACGCTTTCACCCTTGAAAATGCCCCATCGTCCCCTGCTGACCTAATCTATAGCGTTTTGAACTCAACCTTTATGCAACGTTAGGGTAAACGCAGGGCAAACCCAAAAAGAACAGGGGAATTAAACCATTCTCGAAAACGCCGGTCAATTCATTCTAAACGCACAGCTCCAAATCCGGTCGACCGTGCTCACTGAATAAGCCCTTTTTCCCTCAGAAATTCCCCTGCCACCCGGGCCACATTGCGTTTTTTCCCATCCACCTCGAAATTGAGGCGCTGCATGGTCTTGTCATCCAGCACGCCTTTTAAACGAAAGAGGGACTCCTTGACCTCAGGATAATGCTCGAGGATTTCCCCCCTGACCACCGGAGCGGCATGGTAGGGCGGGAAAAACCGTCGATCATCCCTGAGTGGCATCAGGTGGTAAGCCGCAATGCGTCCGTCCGTGGCAAAGGCACAAATCACATCCACTTCCCCTTTTGAAACCGCCTCGTACATGAGGGATGGATCCAGGTCTCTGATGTCACCGAACCCAAACCCGTAGGCCTCGCGAAGCCCCGGATACCCATCCGGTCTTTCGGCAAACTCGGCGGTAAATCCGGCCCTGAGGGTGGGCGCCGCCTCTTTGAGATCGGAAATCGTCCGCCACCCGTAACGCTCGGCATCTTCGGCCCGAACGGTGATGGCGTAGGTATTATTGAATCCAAAGGGTTCGAGCCATTGGGCATCAAAATGCCGGCGGTATGCATCCGTCACGTGCTTCAATGCCGCTTCAGGATCGGATATCACCGGATCCTTCAAGATGACCGTGAGACCGGTCCCCGTGTACTCCGCATACAGATCGATCTCACCATTGACCAGCGCACCGTGGCAGATCATGGTCCCCCCGAGGTTAAACCGCCGGTTCACCCTCAGATCGGTATGGGTCTCGAGCATCTGAGCCATCAGTTCTCCAAGAATCAATTGCTCGGTAAAATTTTTGGTGGCGACGGTTATGCGCCCCGTGGCAGAGAGCGTCGGGGAACGGAATCCTGCAGACGGTTGGGTAAAATAGGAGAGGAAGGCCAGCGCAATCAGCAATAACGGCATAAAGAGGGCCGCCCGCCTGAGAAAGGCCTTTCCGGAGCCGCTCTCTTCCTGTTTCCTCTGTGGACGGAGTCCCCATTCAAATGCCCCGATGGAAAAATCCACCAGGAGGGCCAGAAGGGCCGCCGGTACGGCGCCCAGCAGAATAAGCCGGGTGTTGTAAAGGGCCAGACCCCGGTTGATAAACTGCCCCAGCCCGCCGGCACCGATAAAGGCTGAGAGGGTGGCAATGCCGACGCTCACCACTGCTGCAGTACGGATACCCGCCACAATGACCGGCGTGGCCAGAGGGAGACGTACCAGCCGGAGCCGCTGTCCGGATGTCATTCCGATCCCTTTGGCGGCCTCCATGACCTGGGGGGAGACCCCCGAGAGCCCGGCAAATGTATTCCGGACAATGGGCAGGAGGGCATAGAGTGTCAGGGCAATGATGGCGGGCAACACCCCGATTTTCTGGAGAATCGCCAGGAGAAACACGAGCATGGCGAGGCTCGGGATGGTTTGAAGAATCCCCACGGCCGCCAGTGTGGGCCCTCGCAGCCACGTGTTCTTGAACACCAGGATGCCCAAAGGCATTCCGATAAGGAGCGCCAAAATGGTGGCGCAACCGGTCAACATGAGGTGTTCACCGGTCCTGAGCCAGAGTTCAGGAAGGCGATCCGTGACGAATGTGATCCAGGACGTCGTATTCATTTCAAGATATCCCTGAAATCGGCCAGTTGTTTTGCCGGCTTGCCAAAGAGTTCCTGAACAAAAGCCGTTGCCGGTGAGGAGAAAATCTCATCTTTGGTGCCGATCTGTTCCACATTGCCCTCATGCAGAATCACGATCCGATCGCCCAGCAGAAGGGCTTCAAATATGTCGTGGGTCACGAAGATAATGGTCTTGTCCAGCCGCCTTTTCAATGCCAGGAGCTCCTGCTGCAATGCTTCCCTTGTCAATGCATCGAGCGCACCGAAGGGTTCATCCATCAGAAGATAGGCTGGATCCGCAGCCAGGGCCCGGGCCACCCCCACCCGCTGCTGCTGCCCCCCTGAAAGGGCTTGGGAGAATCGATGGGCATAGTCTTCCGGCGGGAGACCCACGAGATCAAGGAGTTGGAAGACACGCTCTCGCCGCTCGCGGGCAGACCAACCCAACAGACGCGGGACAATCTCCACATTCTGCTCAATGGTCATGTGGGGAAAAAGGCCGATCCCCTGAAAGACATAGCCGATGCGGCGCCGCAAATCGGCCGGGTCCTGTCGCTGGACGTCCTCGCCCCCCACCTCAATTCGACCGTTGGAAGGTTCAATCAGCCGGTTGATCATTTTCAGGGTGGTGGTCTTCCCACACCCCGAAGAGCCCAGAAGGACCACGGTTTCCCCTTCCTCAACACGGAAAGAGAGGTCTCTTACGGCATGGGTTTTGCCTCGGTCAAATGTCTTTGAAACGTTTGATAATTTGATCATGGGACTCTTGGAAAGGCTGGGTGCAAGCGGTTTACGTCTTGAAGCGAACAAGGAGACGCTATCCCTTTTACCAGGGACTGTACGCACTGTCAACCGATGCCGGAACGGTCATGATTTCCCTTGACAGCTCATGCGGAATTCTCCTTATTCTTTTCGGGCCGATTTGGGTGATCCCCCGACGGCGCAGTTGAGGGTCCATTTCCCTCACCCAAATCGTGCAAAAAAAGGCGTCTTCCCAAAAAAAGATCTTGACATAAAACATTGACATCTGATATATCTTGAACTGAAATGGTTTTGACTGGGATCAGTTTGAAAGGGAAATGAACATTTTTTGACTTCAGGATGAAATATCATGTCAGGAGAACATCAAGACAGCGGGTCTCTTCGTGCAGACGTCGAAGTGGATCTGCAAATAAAAGAAATCATTCAGCTTATTCGGAAACTCGTGCGGGCGAGGGAACTCTACACAAAAGAATTAATCAAGAAATATCAGTTAAGTGCCTCCCAGCTTCACTGTATCCTCGTATTGAACGAAATGGGTCCCATTCCGCCATCCAAAATCGCACAACATATTATGGTCAATTCCAGCACGGTAACGGGCGTCATCGACCGGTTGGAACACAAAGGGTTTTTGGAGCGGGTGCGCAACAGTAAAGACCGCCGGGTCATCACCATCACCCTGACGGGAAAGGGAAAGGAACTGGCCGATAATGCACCCCTTCCGGTTCAAGAACGCATGATCGAAGGGATCAAGGGGCTCCCGCCACAGGAAAGAACCCGGATTATTAAATCGCTTCGAACGCTTACAGGAATGGTTGAAATCCAGCATTCGAACATGCCGGAACAATCGGTTTCGACACTGGTGATGTAATCCCTTTCCGTCTGGACCTCAGAACGAAAAGGTGGGTTGTGGGAAATTTTTCAAAATGTCCCGTGTATGATGTTGACTCATCGGCCGGGCATCCCTTGACAAACACGCAAAAATGTTTTATCTAAAATCATTTTATGTGACAGCATAGCAGGCACAGAGACACCTGCTATTTTTGAACGCAGGGGAAACGCCCCTGCCGGTGGAGTGCAAATCGCCTCCATCTATTTGAAACCAAAGACGTTATAAGGTGAAAAAAAATGATGAATGAAAAGCAGGTGGAAAAATCGACATCGTTATTCGGCGAAGATACCGTTCACATGCTCCTGAAGGTGCACGACGACGCCCTATGGATTTTGGAAAACCTCGGGGTTGGATGTAAACAGCCTGAAATGATGGAAGCCTTTTCTCAATTCGAATCTGAGGGACTGGTATTTGTTTATGAAAACAGGGTCTTTGTGACCACCGAACTGGTCAAACGCTGCCTCAAAACCGTCCCGGGTGTAGACGATTTTTTTGTTCCCTTAAACAGTTTTTTTATCGGCGGGACCGCACCCTATGTCTATGACGATGAGGCGGGCATCGGGGGGCTGCCTCCGACCCCGGAACATGTCAAACGGATCGCGCAGATTGCCCAGACCCATGATAGGGTCGCCGGCATGGGCAGGGGGGTGAAATTGAAAGACGAAGTGGAGCAGATGACCATCATGGCGGACAACTGCGACAAACCCCTCTATTTTGCGGTGACATCGGATGCGGCCTTGGAACGGGCCAAAGAGATACACGATGAGCGGGGCCGCATCATGATCGTGTTCTGCCTCACCCGTTCCCCTCTGGAGGTCAATGAAAATTTTTCCGAGCACTTTGTAAAGGTGGTCCAGGCGGGGTTGCCGGTCTTCATCTCGGCCATGCCCATGGCCGGCATCAGCGCACCCTTTTGCTATAACGGCGTGCTCGCCATGACCCATGCCGAGGTGCTTTTCGGCATCTGCGCCGCCCAGCTGTTAAATGAGGGCACGACCTGCGTGCATGCGGGATTTCCCACCATTGCCGATCCGAGGATCGAATACAATCCCAATTACGGTCTGATCAGCCACAATCTGTTAAACATTCTCATGACCCATCTCAATCTAATGCTGGATCTCCCCTCTTTTCAGAGCGGGGGAACCACCCATGAAGAGGACCCCACGGAGCGGGCCTACCAGGACGCCCGGATGGGGCAGGCCCTGTGCAAGAAGTACGGGGTACATATGATCCGGCATCCCTTTGCCTTCTTGAGGTATCTCATCGATTTCTCCTTTGCCAAACTGGAAAAGGCCATTGAAATTGCTGAAGAAGTCACTCCGGAAGACGCCCCCGAGGTGGAGATGCCGAAATATGATGAACGGGGCATGGAATCAATACAACAGATCGGTCTGGGCATGTATATGGAGGATCCCCTGACCACGGCCAACATCGGCAAGGTGTTTGTTGAATAGGATCAACCGAAATTATATTATCCGCCGAATTTTCATAAGAGGAGGTTTTTAAATGGCAAGTATTTGCGGTATCGTATCACAGCATGGCAAAATTGATGAAGACACCACCAAACCATTGGGGAAGATGATCAAGCTAACCCGTCACCGGGGACCGGACAACGTCCATGTCCGCACCCTTCCAGACTACAGGGGTGCTGTGGGCGCCGCTGAGATCAATTTGACCCCGCAGACCACGCACTGCACGTCCATCAATGACGATCCCCCCTATATCCTTTTTGACGGGGAACTGTATAACGATCGACCGGATGGCCAGAGTGATCTGGATCTCTTCAAGGAATACTGGGAAAAGTATGAACGCAACTGTTTCTCCCGGCTGGACGGCAGTTTTTCCTGCGCGGTGGTGGAAAAGGATGAGGAAGTCATCCTGGCCCGGGACTATGTGGGCGCCCGACCGCTCTTTTACGGGGAAGCGGATAACCGATTCTATTTCTGCTCCGAGATGAAGGGGCTGGCCGATCACGTTCCTTTCGATATTCATGAACTCGCTCCCGGTCAGATCTACAGCACCAAGAAGGGGATGAAGGAATTTGAGCCCTTTGAAGCCGAGACCCCTCAACTGGGACACTTGGATGAAGCCGCAAAAACATTGAGAAATCTCTTGATTGAAGCGGTAAAGGAAAGAATGGAGGGCGTCGAGGCGCTCTCCCTGAGCGGAGGGCTGGACAGCTCCATCATTGCAGCCATCGCAAAGGAATTCAATCCCGACCTGAACCTCTTCACCGTTGCGGTACAAAGTGCCCCCGGACCCGACCTGGAAAATGCCGAGTTGATGGCAGATTTCTTGGGCATGAAACACCACATCTACGAAATCACCGATGACGATATCGATAATTTCATCTCGGATGCGGTCTGGTACTTAGAGAGCTTCGACGAGGACTGTATCTCGGGAATTCTATCCAATTATTACGCCTCCAAGATCGTCAAGGATTACAGTAACGCCGTGCTCGTGGGAGAAGGCGCCGACGAGTTGTTCGGGGGTATCGAATGGTACTGAAAAATCCCAAGGTCAAGAGTCCGGAGCAGAGAGAACGCCTGGCCCAGAAGCTCCTGGAAATCTCCTACAACACGGCGCTCAGGCGTCTGGACCGGGGATGGATGTCCAATGCGGTGGCCTATAAAACGCCCTTCCTGGATACCAAAGTGGTGGCGTTCAGCCAGAAAATTCCCATGGACTGGAAAATTTACGGGGAAAACCAGGTTGAAAAATTCATTTTAAGAGAGGCGTTCAGGGACATGCTGCCCGAGCGGATCGCCAACCGTGAAAAACTGAGATTCGCCATGGGCTCGGGTATGGATGATGTAATGGATGAGGTGATTTCTCAGAAAATCGATCCAGACGAGATCAAGCTGCGTCCCAAAGCGGCCTACGGGCTTCCGTTTGCATCTTTCAAGGAGTTATATTACTACGATGAATTCTTAAAGCAGTTTCCGCCTTCCTACGAGAAGCAGACGATTCGCTGGGACCCATTCAAATAGGGGTCCATATTATTAAAACAGAAGGGAGTAATTTTATGTCATTTCCGACACACGGTAAATATATCGTCATCGGGGCTGGAATACACGGCCTCAGCACGGCCTGGCACCTGGCCAGGGAACTCAAACAAAAAGGGGCCGGCTCAGGAGAGGACGTTTTGGTCATCGACAAGACGTCCATTGGCGCCGGGGCCTCCGGCATCGCATGCGGGGTCATCCGCAACAACTATTTTCAACCCGCCATGCGGGAACTCATGGCCCATAGTGTGGCCATATGGGAGGAAGATGCGGAAAAGTACGGCTATCACCCGGTCGGGTACATGCAGATCTCTCCCGAATCCATGCACGAAGATGTGGCACTCATCCACCGGCAGCAAAAGGACATCGGGTACGAATCCGTGTTCATCGAAGGGGAGAAGGACTGTCTGAAATACATGAAAGACAATATTTTTCATGACTGGCAGGCGAAGGGTATCACCTCGGTTCTGCATGAAAAAAAAGGGGGGTACGCCAATCAGATGCGGTCCCTCTACCGGCTGGCGGACAAGGCCGAAGCCGAAGGCGTTCGCATCCTCAGCGGGGTAGAGATCACCGGACTGAAAACGGATAGGGAATCGGTAACCGCCGTTCAAACACCAAAAGGGGACATCCAGTGCGACTGGCTGGTGGTCGCTCCCGGCCCCTGGGCCAGGACCTTCTGGGACATGCTGGATCTCCCCAATGAAGTCGATATCAAAGGTTCGGATGGACAGATCCATTCAGGAAACCCGATGTGGACCTATTGGTGCCTGGTGGAAGGCGTTCTCGGTGTGGAACCGGCATATGCCATGGACAACCAGGGAAACATGCCGCCGGTCATCCACGTGGATTCAGAAGCGCCTTTGTATTCCAGTGAAGATGGATCGCTCATTACCGACGAGATGTGGGGGATTTATTACAAGCCTGACTTTGGCTTTGGCGGGGTCCAGGGCGGTGCTGCACCCTATATTGTGGAAGGAGATGTCAAAGTGGATCCATACGGCATCGATTCTCCGGACTATACGGTGACCCCGGAGTTTGTCCATATGTGGACCTCTGCGCTCGCCCATTGCCAGAAGCGTTATGAGGACAAGCACCACCTCTACAAAGACGAGCCTTCCGGTGGACTGGGCTGCTTTACCCCGGACAGTTTCCCCATTTTCGATGTCATGAAGCAGAACTGTTACATGATACTGGACTCCAATCACGGGTACAAGATGATCGGAGTGGGCGAACTGGTGGCCAAAGAGGTCTTGGGAGAAGAACAGGCCCTCCTCAAACCCTTCCGGTTTGACCGCTACGAAAAAGGAGAACTCCACCCCGTGTCTCACAGTCCGTTTCCGTGGAGTTGACATTGACAAACGGATGTCTTCATCCATGACGGATGCAAGCTTCAAGATGTCGGCCACGATGCGGGTGAGGCGCCCTGCCGTTTCTTCGATGACACCGGTATTTGAACGGGGTATCCCTTGGAGCTGACCATCCTCGGGTCAGGGGGGTGTATGGTCATCCCCAAACCGCTCTGCCGGTGCCGGGTTTGTGAAGAAGCACGATCCAGGGGCCGGCCCTATGAAAGGACCGGCCCTTCCTCGTTCCTGCACGATGAAAACCTGCTCATCGACACCCCTGCGGAAATCGTCCGGCAACTCAACCGTGAGGGTATTTCCAGGGTGGATGCGCTGCTGTTCACGCACCTGGATCCGGACCACACCGAAGGGTTTCGTGTGGTGGAACAGATCACCCTCGATTTTCGTACCTGGCGGGCTTATGAAACAAAACGGATTCGGCTGATTCTTCCCCGGATATTGCGGGAAAGGATGACACAAATTCATTCCATTTACGGACCGCTCATCCATTTTTATGAGCGCCGGGGATTTGTGGAAACGATCACCTTTGATGACCGGATTCGGATAGGGAAAACCCATTTGACCGCCATACCGGTGGACCGGGGGTCTCAGGTATCCTTTGTCCATGTCTTTGAAAAAGACGGGGCCAGGATGGTCTACGCGCCGTGTGACATCAAACCGTTTCCTGAACACAGAACAGAAGTCAACGGAGCGGATCTCCTGGTCATACAGCCGGGCATCTTCGAAGACGGGTTGAAGCACGGCTTCATCTATCCTCGTGATCACATTTCCCGGACCACCTTGTATACGTTGGAAGAGACCGTTGCCCTCGCGCGGAGAATCAAGGCAAAAGCGGTCCTCTTTGTGCACTTGGAGGAGTATTGGAATCGGAGTTATGATGATTACAGGGAGATCGAAAAACAGTTCAACACCATGCGCTTCAGCCACGACGGGATGCGCGTAACCATTTGAGGTAATTGATATGCAATTAGAAGAAAGCGAACTTCTTGAAAAAATTCACGATGATGCCCTCAGGGTATTAGAGGAAGTGGGGGTCAAGTGTGTCTCCACGGAGGTGCGGCAGGTCTTTGAAGAGACGGGCCTGGCCGCCTTTGACCCATCCACCGGTCATATCCACGTCCTGCGGCCACTGGTGGAACAGGCCCTTGGCACAACGCCCAAGCGGGATCAATACTGGATTCCTGAGAACGCCTTCGGTGTGGGCGGGACCGCACCGTTTGTGTATGATGACGAGACCGGCGAACTCATTCCGCCCACCTTCGACCACCTCATCCGAATCGCCAAAACCGTCAACGAGGCAGACGTCGTTGAATTCATGGCCCGGGGGGTCCTCCTTAAGGGTGAGGAGGTCAAAGTGATTGATACCATTATTGAACATTGTGATAAGCCGATCTATGTGGCAGCGGTAACCGATGAAGGGATTGCCCGGGCAGAAGCGGTGCATCAGAGCCGGGGAAACCTGACGGTCCAGTTTTCCATCATCAACAGCCCGCTGAACATCATTGAGAGCATGATGGACCCCTTCTTCTCGTGTGTTAAAAAGGGCATCCCCATCTATGTCTCCACCATGCCCATGGCCGGCCTCTCCGCGCCCTACTCCATGTCCGGTCTTTTGACGCTCACCCATGCCGAAGGATTGTTCGGCCTCACACTGGCCCAGTTGATCAATCCCGGGATCACGGTGGTGCACGCGGGACTCCCCTCCATTGCCAACATCCAGAAAAACTATGCCGTGGATCTGGGGCTGGTGTCCCACAATATCGCCAACCTGCTTCAGGAAAAGCTCAATAAACGGCTGGACATCCCATCGATTCAGACCGCCTGCACCACCAGCCAGGAACGGCCCAACAAGAAGGCCGAGGAAGAGGCGGTGGCGGGTTTCGCCATCATGAAAAAATACGGGTTTCATCAGATGCGGCATTCATTCGGCTTTCTCAAGGAGTTGATCAGTTTCTCCATTGATAAACTCGAACGGCACATCGAACTGTGCCGGGAAACCGGACCCGATCAGGCCCCCGATTATGAGATGGATGCCTATGATTCGGAAGGATTCGAGGTCATCGCACGAAACGGCTCCCAGGCCAACTACATGCGGGACGACCATACCCTCAAAAATACGGGAAAATGCTTCTTATATTAGTTGATTTGCCATCGTGAGGTGCTGTAGGATACCCAAAACTCTTCAGCACATCGAGGGCAATATCTCATGAAAGTCGTCGGCTACCAAACCAGTCCGGTTCTGTTGAATCTCAAACATAACCTGGAAGACACCATTCATAAGATCCGGGAGGCCAAGGAAAGGGGCGCGCAACTCGTGGTCTTTCCGGAACTGGCCCTGACCGGATATTTCGTGGGGAAGCGCTACCACGAGGTCGCCCTCCGGATGGATTCCCCCGAGATCAAGGCACTGGCGGAGGCCAGCAAAGGCACTGCGGCCGTCATCGGGTTCATCGAAGAGACCCCGGCCATGAATTTCTACAATTCGGCCATCGTGCTGGTAGACGGGGAGATCCAGTACGCCTACCGCAAGCTGAATCTTCCCAACTACGGCGTTTTTGAAGAGCGGAAGTATTTTGCCTCAGGCAAACAGGTGCCGGTCTTCAAGCTCCATGACTTCACCATCGCCGTATTTGTCTGCAATGACCTGTGGCACCCATCGCTACCCTACCTCGGGGTGGTTCAGAAGGCGGACGTGTTTGTCTCCATATTCAATTCCTCCCAGGGATCCATGGGGAGTGAGTTCTCCAACATCGAGAGCTGGGGGATCATCAATAAGTTTTATTCGCGGATTTTCGGGATTTATAACATCTGTGTCAACCGGGTGGGCGAAGAACGGTGGCAGGAACGAACCTCCATCCTGGCCGCGGAAACCGCCTCCATCGCGCTGGGAGAGGCCCCTTTTACCCCGCTTCAGGAAGAGGTGTTTCACTTCTGGGGAGGGAGCGAGATCATCAATCCCTTTGGGAAACCGATGGTGAAGGCCCCCCTGTATGAAGAGCACGCCATATCCACCACCCTATCGAGAGACGTCCTGAGGCAGAAGAAAATCCTGCTCCCCTATCTGCGAGATGACGACCCCTATTTTACCCATCGGGAACTTCACAGAATCCTTTTCGATAAACGGAGGTTTGAACGGCCCTGAGGAGCCTTACCTGAACGCATGTCAGGTCACATACTGGGCCTCTCATAGCCTATCTGCAGGGTATTGTCAAAGGCCGACGCTTTTCCGTTATTTCCTTGACAGCAAATCCATGCGTTCACTATATACACCCCATCATTCTATGTTTATTGGAGTATATTTTAGTGAAGATTTTGCTGGCAAACCCACCCAATGCGGGCCGCAGCATACCAGAAGAAAAATACGGGATATCATCCATCAAGCAGATCATGCGGGGGGAACCCCTTGCCCTGGAGGTGCTGGCCGGGAACCTGCCGGACCATGACGTCGTCATCGTTGACCTGAAGGTGGATCCGTTATCCCTGGCGGAAACCCTTCGGGCATTCGAGCCGGATGTGGTGGGCATCACCGGGACCACCTGCGAGGCCAATACTATGGTTCGTCTGGCCCGCGAAACCAAGGAAAACTGCAACGCCCGGGTCGTCGTGGGCGGTGTGCACGCGTCCCTGGATCCGAAATTTTTTAATGTTCAGGGAATTGATTTTGTGGTGGTGGGCCTGGCCAAACAGAGTTTCAGGGAACTCGTGATGTCCCTGGAAGAGCGTGATGCGAGGCCTCGAGATATCCCCGGGGTGGCC
The DNA here is from genome assembly GCA_034522175.1 of Deltaproteobacteria bacterium. Classification (GTDB taxonomy): domain Bacteria; phylum Desulfobacterota; class DSM-4660; order Desulfatiglandales; family Desulfatiglandaceae; genus JAIPDZ01. Next base: position 428,375 of record JAXHLQ010000001.1, read on the forward strand.
CCGACCCACCCGGGGGAAGCGCTTCAGTTCACGCCAAGGGCATACGACAAAGCGGATTTGGTGGATGACGCATCCCCTCGGTACGACCTGGTCCATCACTATCGGGCGGCCTATTTCCTGCCTTCCCTTCAGATGAAGGTGGGATTTGTCAGCAGTACCTTTGGATGCCCCTTTGCCTGTGTGTTCTGTTCAATCGGTGCGGTGAGCGGCCACCGGTATCTGACCCACAGCATCCCTTCGGTGATCCGGGATATTGAGGCGCTCGGTAATATCCCCTTCATACGGCTCGTGGACGCCAATACCTTCGGGGATTCCAAACACTCCCTTGACCTGTGCCACGGCATTAGGGATGCGGGCATTCAAAAGAACTTCGTGGCCGATGTGCGCGCCGACAGCGTGATTGAGCACCCGGCGCTTTTCAGAGAATGGAAAGCCATCGGCCTTCGTGCCGTAGTCGTCGGCTTTGAAGCGATGAGCGACCTGCGATTGAAACACCTGAACAAAAAGAGTACCGCAGCCAAGAACAAAAAGGCCATCGAAGCACTCCATGACATGGGCATCACCATCGTGGGCGACTTCATCATATCACCCGACTATACCCAGAAAGACTTCGACGAACTGGAACAGTTCATCACTGAAAGTGACATCCGTATCCCCATGTTATCCATACTGACACCCATTCCGGGAACACCGCTCTTTGAGGAACTCAAAAAGGACATCGTGATCCATGATCTGGACTACTATACGTTGACCAATGCAGTGATCCCCACAAGGATGGAAGAAGGCCCATTTTATTCCCGTTATGCGGATTTCATGAACACATTCCACGCCAACGCCGGCATATGACAAAGGTTCGCCGTGGCTGCATTCATCCTTGATATCTCCGCTTTTCTGCCCAATCCTCCCGTCGGCAATGACGATATGGAACGGATCCTGGGAATGGTGGGCGAGATCCCTTCACGGACCCGTCGGGTGATCCTGAGAACCAACGGCATCCAAACCCGCCATTATGCCATTGACCCCGTGACCCTCGAATTGACGCACAACAATACCGAGCTAACCGTGGCAGCCATCAAGGGGCTTCGTTTTCCTGAAGGGATTTCGATAGTGGACGTGGACTGCCTCTGCTGCGGCACATCCACACCGGATCAACTGATGCCGGGCCACGGCGTGATGGTCCATGGTGAGGCCGGCATCCCCCCTGTGAAGTGATTACCACATCCGGGATCTGCCTGTCGGGCATCGCCGCCCTGAAATACGCGTATATGACGCTTTGTACCGGGGAAAACCAGCTCGCCATCACCACGGGTTCGGATCATGCATCTTCCATGATCCGGGGGAAGTTCTACGATGCCGCCGGTCTTGAGGCGTATCCTGAAAACCGTAAAAAAGACCCCCTGCCCTTCGGCGCAGACTTCCTGCGATGGATGCTCTCCGACGGTTCAGGGGCCGTGTTGATGGGTCGGGACCCGAATCCCCGGGGGCGATCCCTCAAGATTGAGTGGATCCACATCATCTCCCGGGCCAATGAACTGGCCCCGTGCATGTATGCGGGGGCTCAGAAAGACCCCGATGGCCGTTTGAAAGGCTGGAGAGAGTTTGACTCCATTCACGAGGCGGTGAGCAGCAACACGTTTGCCATCAAGCAGGACGTCAGGCTCCTGAATGAGGCCACTGGGCCTGCGCTTCTGGAACGGACATTGCCGGCTGTTATTGAAAAATATGGCCTTCGGCCGGATGCCATCACCTGGTTTCTGCCGCATTACTCATCTGCGTATTTCAGGCAGGAGACTTTTGACCGTTTCAAGAAAGCGGGCCTGGAGATCCCGTTCGACAGGTGGTTCACCAACCTGAGCCAAAAGGGGAATACGGGGGCGGCCTCCATTTACATCATGTTGTCGTCCCTCTTCCGTTCAGACCGGTTGAAAGCGGGGGATAGGATCCTTTGTTTTGTTCCGGAGAGCGGCCGGTTCTCCGTGGGATTCGCCTTTATGACCGTAGTATGATCAGGGCCATCTCATCAAACAGGTTTCGGGACAGATGCACCAGAAGTCCACGGTTTTCCATTCGGCGCAGCCGTGCGGCGAGGTGGCATGCACAGGCCGTGGAAAAAATCCCTGTTCTGTTTAAGAAGGTCTCTACGCGGGAATGAGGAATACGCTCTTTTAGAACCGACATTTCCTCCGGGTCGACTCTCAGGCCGGGCAAAAGAAGGACATCCTCTCCGTGTCGCCGTGCTTTCAGGATTTTATCGTTAATCAAATCGAACCGGTCAGCCTCAATCGGTGTGCGTTGTAGCGCCTGATCGCCGCATCGAACCTGTTCCGCCAATACCAAACGTCCCAATGGGGATTCGCTTTCCCCTTGGCCCAGCAGAATCCAGCCGCATCCCTCGCCGAGTGGCGTCGGATCGGGCATATCCAATCGCTTTAACAACGTCCTGCGGGCGGATATGCCAAGATCATCCGCTCCCCCCACGAGGGCATAATCCATCTCCCCCGTGGTGAGGGCCATATCGGCCAGCATCAGGGCCGACTCGAAGGAAAATTCCTCCTGGGAAACCAGCATGTTGGTGCCCCGGGCGTTTAATGCCCGGGCAATGAAAAAGGTGACACTGTTGGACACGGAATTGGCAAAACGGGTGGGTGAGGGCATGGCATCCGAGAGGACCGCCCGTACCACATCTTTCTCCTCTCCGTGGTTGGCAAGGCCCGATCCCAGGAACACCCCAAGTCGCTCCGGCGACGGGCTCATTCGACGCTCGTTGAGACAGCCCACGGCCCCCAGCATGGCCAATCGGATAAACCGGCCGATACGGCGAACCCGCTTCTTGAGTAGCCTTTTTTCAAGGATGCTCAGGTCGGGACATTGGAAAGGTCCGCCGGGCGTCTGAGGCGCCAGGGGTTCAATGGCAAATGCGGACAGGATCCGGTGATTCGGCACGGAACTACCGCCTCACCACGAGGGAGACGCAATTACCGCCGAATCCGAAGCTGCTCAGGAGCAGGGGGCCCTTTAGAGCGGAGCGATGCTCGGGAAGGGGATGGATCTCTGTCGCCGGATCGGGTGTTTCCGTACCCAGACTGGCCGGGAAAAATCCTTCCCGGGCACAGGAGAGAAGCGCCACCATTTCCAGGAGGCCTGATGCGCCCATGGTATGCCCGAAATAGCGCTTCAACGCGGTAACCGGCGGTATGGCTTCCCCGAACAGCCTCCGGATGGCCCGTCCCTCGGCGAGGTCGTTGTTGGGTGTGCCCGTGCCGTGGGCCTTGATACCGCTCACGGATTGATGAGAAATGCCTGCCCGTCTGCACGCCTCTCCCATGGCTGCGGCCGCCCCTTCGCCTTCCGGCGCGGAGGTGGTGAGGTGGTAGGGATCACAGGTACTGGCCCAGCCCATGATCCGAGGGCCTTCGCCATCCTCACGCTCTGACCGCTTAAGCGCAACGGCGGCCGCCCCCTCACCGAGTTGAATCCCGTTCCGGCGAAGATCAAACGGGTGGCAGCCGTCCGGGTCCAAAAGCATCATCGACTCAAATCCGGATACCTCGGTGCGGGTCATGGTATGGACCCCTGCCACGATAACCCGCTCAACGCTTCCAAGCGTTAGCATCTGCATGGCCACCACCAGCGCGTTGGCCGAAGACGTACACGCCGTTGGAATGGTCAGCACAGGACCTTCCACCCCGAGCCATTGGGCCAGCCGCATGCCGACCCGCCCGGGTCCCGGCTCAGAGGCCTCCAGGGCCTCTTTTGGATCGGGATTCTGATGCCGGCACCACATTTCCGCTTCCCATGAATCGCCGATACAGCACCCGACGATCAATGCACACGATCTGACCCACTTCCCCGACATCCTCCATCCGGCTTCATCAAGCGCCTCTCCTATGGCCACTCGGGCCATGCCGTCATTGCGATGCCACGATTCATCAGGCCCAGCCGTATGAAAGTATGTGTCCGGTACATCGTTGAGCGGGGTCTTTGCGTTTAGAAACGCTCTGGCATCCTGTGGGGCCCTCAGCCCTGTGCGTAACGCCTTCATAGCCGATGTGTTGGTGTCCTTTCCGCGTCCCAAAGATGAGAGAATACCGGTTCCTGAAACACACGCCTGAAATCGAGGACCCGTCAAGAACCCACCCCTTTTCGTTCGAGGAATTCGCTCAGCGTCCTTAAAGAGACCAGCACTTCCCTCGCCAGTTCTTTGTTGTCGATCCGTACCCCGTAGCGATTTTGAACCGCAATAACAATCTCCAGCGCATCCACCGAATCGAGTCCCAGGGGTGACTCGGGCCCCAGGAGATAATCGTCAGGGCTCAGTTCTTCGTAGGAGATATCCACGAGATCGCAGGCCTCAAATATCAGTTCCCTCAACTCATCCACCCATCGGTTTTCCAATGACCTTTTCTCCTGTCATCAAGCCGCCCTTGAGCGCCACACCACCCTGTGGCACCATCAGTCAAACAGAGGCTTTTCGGTCCATGTCACTTCAAAATAGAATTCCGGCTGACTCTTGGAAATCTGAGGCACCCGCCGGCTCAGAGAGACCATAATGAGCAAAAGCGGCTGAGTCAATAGGTTTGTGGACTCAGATGGCACAGGGGCGCTTTAGTTGTCTGCGCATCGGGTTGACAGAGAATGAGGATATGTGGCATGTTTCATCATCAGGTGCAATAGAAATGGAGCACGCTTAATGACGAGGAAAAATTCGAGCCCATTTGCAGATATGTTCACCCCCGAGGTTTTAAAGCGCCTTCTGCCCGCCGGGCGTTCAAATGACTTTTTCGATGCTCTGTATGGGGATCCGTCTGAGGGCGCCTATGATATTGCATTGGATTTTCGGGGGTCGGATCCGGATCGCCTTTACTTTGCACTGGAACTGCGGCAACGCCCCGGCAAGTGCCTCGTCTGCAGCCTCACCTATGGACTCCCGGAGGTCCTGAAGCGCCATCCCGTTATCGATCTGAACGGCGTGGTCCAAGAACTCTGTGCACACATGGAAAACGGCATTCAATGCCAGGACTGGACCCTCGGCCCCACCCGCGAGGTCTCCCCGGATTTACATGAAATCCCCCTGCGCATTCAAATCCGAACCGCTTGATCTTGACACCGAACCCATTGGTGATGTACGCGGCCTGGGTATCCTTCGTAAGCGTTCACAGGTTCCGGGTTTAGGGTCCCAGGTTGAGGGCAACAGCAACAACAGCGACCCGATTTGAACCGGGTACCCAATCTCTTTGGCAATATGCGCCGGTTCGATAACCTGTTTTATGGTTTGAAACGATGAACGCGGACCGGCTGATTGCCCATTTGTCCAAAAACACGGATGGAAGCGAGCGAGAAACAACCCTTAATCCCGCTTCAGCGGGAAACCTTTGAACCCGTGAACGGTTACAAACAGACAAAAGCAGGCATAAGCTTTCAGCGGGCCTGGATAGCGGAGCTTTACCGTGAACATGAGTCCATCTGTTGGCAATACAGGGTCGATCTGCCCAGGCCAATAATTGAAATCTCGCAGGCCAGACGGGAGTGGGGGGCATGGGATGCCCGTTCCCGAACGCTTCGTATATCCGCCCACCTCATCGAAACCCACTCCTGGGACATCACCCTGAACGTCTTCAAGCATGAAATGGCCCATCAGATCGTGACGGATCTCTTTGGCGCGGCGGACGGACACGGGATATTATTTAAAAAGGCCTGTCATATGATCGGTGTTCCCCATAAATTTCGGGAAGCCGGGGGAGACCTCCCCCGACGGATCAGAGATTTCCGTGACCGGGGGATGGCCTCCGAAAACATGCGGATGCTGGAAAAGGTCCGAAAACTCCTCTCTCTGGCGCGTTCGAAAAACGAGCATGAGGCATTTCTCGCCATGCAAAAGGCCAATGAACTGATTGAGAAGCACAACATCGACCGACTGGCGCAGGATCGCGCCTCGCAGTTGGTTTACGCCATCATCCATCACAAGAAGAAGCGGATCGAAAACTACCAGCGCAAGATCTGTCAAATCCTTCGGGAACACTTTTTTGTGGATGTGATCTATTCCCGGCTCTACGATGCAGCCGATTGCCAGACCTACAAAACCATCGAGCTACTCGGTGCGGTCGAAAATGTCCGCATCGCCGAATATGTCTACCATTTTCTGATGCATCAGATGGAACGGCTCTGGGAGCGACATCGCCAAAAATCATTGAATCGGGTCGCCGGGACCAAGCGCTCTTACCGGCTGGGCGTGTTGAAGGGGTTTCATGACAGACTGGACCGGGAGGCCAAAGACCGTCGACAGCATTACGCCCCTGAGGCGGACGGCCCGGACACCTTAAGCGCGCTTATATGCACCAAAGATCCAAAATTAAATGCGTTCAGGCAAATGCGCTTTCCACGCCTTGTCAATTACAGATCCTCGGGAGCCAGAATCCACTATGACACCTTTCAAGCCGGCGTGACAGATGGCGAACGGGTCCGCATCCATAAAGGCTTAGAAAAAGGGACGGATACCGTGGAAACCTGCTCACAGATGGCCGATGACAGCGCATTTTTAGAAGGCCCCCGAAACAGGACAAACGGCATCAACAATTCAGCATAGCCGGGCGAATGACGAATTCGGGGAACTTTAGGGGTTGTTTTTGATCTCACTTTACAGTATTCTAATGCGTTAAGATCATGTTGAAAAATACTTCGAGGCCCAGATAACCCTTTCAGTGTGATACGTTGGACGTTCCGATGCGTTTGAATTCGAGGCATGGACACAAGGCATGAACACCTCAGGTGAAAGAACATCAATCCCCTTGTCTGGTCATCAGCAAGGGGTTTTTTTTGGGAGTTCACGGTGAATAAATTCGATCATAAACACCTGCTGAGTATGGATCCCTTATCCGTTGAGGATATCACCCTTATCCTGGACACTGCGGAGTCATTCAAGGCCATATCCACACGGGAGATAAAGAAGGTGCCCACGTTACGGGGAAAGAGTGTGATCAATTTTTTCTATGAGCCCAGCACCCGGACACAAACCTCCTTCGATGTGGCGGCAAAGCGGCTCAGCGCGGACACCTTCAGCCTTTCGGCATCAACCAGCAGCATGGTGAAGGGGGAGACCCTCATTGACACGGCGAGAAATCTCCAGGCCATGAAGCCCGACGTCATTGTCCTGAGGCATTCATCAAGCGGCGCCCCCCACATGCTCGCGAGGGAGGTGGACGCGAGCGTCATCAATGCCGGCGACGGGATCAACGAACACCCCACGCAGGCCCTGCTCGATCTGTTTACCATTCGCGAAAAGAAAGGGCGAATCGAAGGGCTGAACATCGCCATCCTGGGGGATATCGCCCACAGCCGGGTGGCCCGATCCGACATCAAGGGACTCCTCAAAATGGGGGCTGATGTCACCGTTTCCGGACCCCCGACCATGATGCCGGTGGAAATGGCCTCCATGGGTGTCCATGTGGTGCACAACACGGCTGAGGCGATCCGGGACAAGGATGTGGTGATGCTGCTCCGCATTCAGCTGGAACGGGAGGGACCGGTATGGGCCGGGTTTCCGAGTGTTCGTGAATACGCCACATTTTTCGGTCTGAACCGGACCCTGATGGAGCAGGCCAAAAAGGACGTGGTGTTGATGCATCCGGGCCCCATGAACCGGGGGGTCGAGATCACCTCCGAGGTGGCGGACAGCCCCTGTTCCGTGATTCTCGATCAGGTGACCAACGGCGTGGCCGTCCGCATGGCCATATTGTATCTTTTGATTGGAGGCGCCAAGAGTGACAAAGTGGATTAAAGACGGTGATATCGTTGATCCTGTGAATGGCACCGTGGAGAGGGGCGATCTGCTGGTCGAAAAGGGAAAGATCGCGGCCATCAAACCGGAAGGGACCCTGAACGATCCGGGGCCGGACGTAACGGTCATTGATGCCGCGGGAAAGCTGGTGATACCGGGCCTGGTCGATATGCATGTCCACCTGAGGGAACCCGGGCATGAATACAAAGAGACGGTGATCACCGGGGCCAGGGCGGCGGCCGCCGGCGGGTTTACCGCCGTTGCCTGCATGCCCAACACAGACCCCCCCAATGACTGTCGGTCCGTGACGGAATTTATCCTGGAGCAGGCCCGGAAAGGCGGGACGGCGAGGGTGTTCCCCGTGGCTGCCATCACCCGCGGGCAGAGAGGTGAATCCCTCACCGATTTCGGCGACCTCAGGGCGGCCGGGGCGGTGGGCGTCTCAGACGATGGCCTTCCGGTGGTCAACGGCCAGGTCATGCGACGGGCCCTCGAATATGCCCATTACCACGGTCTAATGGTCATTTCCCATTCCGAGGACCTCCTGCTCACGGGGGACGGCGTGATGCATGAGGGCGAAATCTCGACCCGGATCGGTCTCAGCGGCATCCCTGCCGCCAGCGAGGATATCATTGTCTACCGCGATATCTCCCTCGCCCGTCTCACCCGGTGTCCGGTTCACATTGCCCATGTCAGCACGGCCAATTCGGTTGAACTCATCCGGCGCGCCAAAGAAGAAGGCCTGCCGGTGACGGCGGAGACGGCACCCCACTACTTCAGCCTCGATCACCGGGCGGTGGTGGGGTATGATACCCGTACCAAGGTGAAACCCCCGCTCAGGACCCCGGCGGACGTCGATGCCGTCAAACAGGGACTGAAGGAGGGCGTCATCGATGCCATCGCCACGGATCATGCCCCTCACAGCACCCTGGAGAAGGATGTCGAATTTGACCGGGCGGCCTTCGGCATGATCGGTCTCGAGACCGCACTGCCGCTGACCCTCAGGCTGGTGGATGAAGGGATCCTGACCCTTGTGGAGGCCATCGGCAAGCTATCCACCCATGGTGCAGAGATCCTGAACATCCCCGGCGGCCGGCTGATGGCGGGCGGACCTGCGGATCTCGCCATCGTGGACCCGGCCTGCGAGTATGTGTATGAAGAAGCAGACATCGTGTCCAAGAGCAAAAACTCTCCTTTCCTCGGAACCCCCATGAAGGGCAGAACCCAACTGACCATGGTTGGAGGTGAGATTGTCTGGGAACAGGCATAGTATCCTGGTGGTGGACGACCAGAAAAGCATGCGGGAATTTTTGGAAATCATGCTGAATAAAGAGGGCTATCAGGTGACCACCGCCGAGGACGGCGAGGCCGTATCGCCGCTCATGGAAAAGGACCATTTTGATCTGGTCATTACCGATATTCGGATGAGGGATGTCAATGGCATCGACGTCCTGAAACAGGTCAAGGCACTCAATCAGGAGACCACGGTGATTTTGATTTCTGCCTATGCCACTGCTGAAATCGCAGTGGAAGCCATGAAAGAAGGCGCCTTTGATTATATTCCTAAACCATTCAAGGTCAATGACTTCAAGAAAATTGTGGCCGATGCCCTCAAAACCAAAAAGGATGCCGCTCCGAGAACAGCGCCCGAAAAAATCCGGATGCACTTTGGCCTGCTCATCGGCGAAAGTCCCCAGATGAAACGGGTGTATGACCTGATCGAGCGCGTCTCAAAGACAAGAAGCAATGTGCTGATCACCGGCGAAAGCGGTACCGGGAAAGAACTGGTGGCCAAGGCCATCCACCAACTGAGTGAAAGACGGGACAACCCCTTCGTGGTCATCAACTGTGCCGGCATCCCTGAGAACCTCATTGAAAGCGAACTGTTCGGGTACAAGAAGGGGGCATTTACCGGGGCCCTTGGGGACAAAGAGGGATTGTTTGATGTGGCCGACGGGGGCACCGTCTTCCTTGACGAGGTGGGCGAGCTTCCGCCCATCATTCAGGTCAAACTGTTAAGGGTCATCCAGGAAAAGACCTTCACCTCAGTGGGCGGCACCGAATCCAAGACCGTGGATGTCCGCCTCATCTTAGCCACCAACAAAAATCTCGAAGCAGAGGTCGTGGGTGGGAATTTCCGCGAGGACCTCTATTTTCGCCTCAATGTCCTTCCCATCTTTATCCCCCCCTTGAGGGAAAGACCCGGAGACCTTCGTCTCCTGGCCCCCTGTTTTTTAGAAAAATATTCCGTGGAACTGGGAAAGGATATCCGGAAGATCTCCGCCTATGCCATGGATATCCTCGAGAAATATGCATTTCCCGGTAATGTGAGAGAACTGGAAAACATCGTGGAACGGAGTGTGGTGCTGGAGGCCTCCAATATCATCCTTCCGGAAAGCCTTGCCCTGGCCGGTCTGAGAGACGGCAAAGGAACGCAACGACAGCGGCGCACCGATCTCGGGGTTGAGGGCATTCAACTGGACGATGTGATGGCCGAGATTGAAAGGGACTATATCATGCAGGCGCTGGAGCTGACCCGGGGCTCAAAACAACGGGCCGCAAAACTCCTCGGGATCAGCCTCCGCTCCTTTCGATACCGATTGGAAAAACTGAATATTTCGGATAAGGCAATCGATGACGCATAGCGCCTGTGTTTCTTCTAAGCCAAGGTGACCATAACATATGTCAGCGAAGATTTTCAGTAGCGCCGTAGTCGGCATCGACGCCTATGTGGTCGAAGTGGAGGTGGACATCGCGCAGGGGCTCCCCTCTTTTTCCACGGTCGGCCTCCCCGAGGGGGCGGTCAGGGAGAGCAAGGAACGGGTCAAGGCCGCCATAAAAAATGCCGGATATCACTTCCCATCCGATAGAATCACGGTGAACCTTGCACCTGCGGACATCAAAAAAGAGGGCTTGGCATTCGACTTACCCATGGCCCTGGGCATATGGGGGCCACCTCCCTCTTTCCGAGGGATGCCTGTGCGGAGCGGATGTTTTTGGGAGAACTGGCTTTAGACGGCCTCATCCGACCCATAAAGGGTGCACTCCCCATAGCCATTACTGCGAAAAATCTCGGTTTTAAGGGTCTTTTCCTCCCATCGGAAAACGCCCCCGAAGCAGCCGTGGTGGAAGGCATTGAGATCTACCCCGTGGAAAACCTCTCTCAGGTCGTGGGGGCACTCAGGGGTATCCAATCGATACCCGCGCTCCATATTGCGGTGGAAACCCTCTTTCAAAAAAGAGATTCCGAGATCGATTTCAGGGATATCCATGGCCAGGAAAATGCCAAACGGGCCATGGAGATTGCAGCGGCCGGGGCGCACAATCTCATCATGATCGGCCCCCCCGGCTCGGGCAAAACCATGCTGGCCAAACGACTCGCCACGATTCTGCCGGATCTGAGTTTTGAGGAATCCCTGGAAACATCCAAGATATACAGCGTCCTGGGACTTATGCCGAAGGGGCAGGGTCTCATTACGATCCGTCCGTTTCAGGCCCCTCATCATACCGTCTCGGATGCCGGCCTCATCGGCGGGGGTCAAAACCCCAAGCCCGGCCAGGTGAGCCTCTCTCACAATGGTGTGCTCTTCCTGGATGAACTCCCCGAGTTCAGGAGAAATGTGCTGGAGGTCCTCAGACAACCCATGGAGGACGGACAGGTGACCATATCGAGGGCCAATTCAACGGTCTCCTATCCCGCCCAGTTCATGCTGGTGGCTGCCATGAACCCATGCCCCTGTGGTTTTCTCGGGGACACCAAACGGGAGTGCACCTGCAGCTATGTCCAGATTCAGCGGTACCGCTCAAAAATCTCCGGGCCGCTGCTGGACCGGATCGACCTTCATCTCGATGTACCGGCAGTGCCCTACCGGGATCTGGCATCCACAAACGGGGGGGCAAGCTCAAATGAGATCCTCGAGCGGGTCATCCATGCCAGGGCCATACAAAGAAACCGATTCACCCGGACCAAAATCCTCACCAATGCCCGCATGAACAGCCGTCACCTGAAACAGTTCTGCGGCATAGATGCTGAATCGAGCACCCTCCTTGAAAAGGCCATGGACCGTTTTGGACTCAGTGCCAGGGCCCATGCCCGAATCCTGAAGATCGCCCGCACCATCGCCGACCTGGCCCAAAGCTTAGACATCCGCGCCCCCCACATTGCCGAGGCCATTCAGTACCGGACGCTGGACAGGAAAAACCTGAGATAAGTCATCAAAGCCTTTCCAAATACCGACGCAGGAGATTGACAGTCCGTCATGAACGCCGTATAAGCTATCTTCCATTGATCCAACCGAGTGCGAACCCAATGATGAACATCAAATCGAGCCATATTTCCCTCGCCGGCAAATGGGCCACCTATTATATCCTCATCGGGTTTTTCTCCGCACTGGGCAAGATTTCTTCAGGTGATTTCGCTATCCTGCCCGTGATCAATCCCAAAGATGGGACCGTTCTCGGTATCATCAGCCGGAGTGATATTCTGAGAACCCTTCACCGGTCCATCTCGAGGCAGGACCCGTTCATCCATCAGGAGTCGAACAAATGAGAATACTCGTAGTGGAAGACGACCAGAAAATCGCCTCCTTTGTCTCGAAGGGATTGAAAGAAGCCGGGTTTGCCGTGGACGTGGCCCCGGACGGGGTGGATGGCCTTCATCTCGGTCTCAGCGAACCCTACGACGTGCTGGTGGTGGACCTCATGCTCCCCGGCCTGGACGGCCTCTCCCTCATCGAACGGCTTCGCAAGAAGGGCATCCAGACCCCCGTACTCATCCTGAGCGCCAAAAGGCGCGTGGACGATCGGATCAAGGGGCTTCAAACGGGCGGCGATGACTACATGACCAAACCCTTTTCCTTTTCCGAACTCCTGGCCCGCATCCAGGCCCTGATCCGGCGGGCCACCCAGGTCGCTGAGCCGGCCACCCTTTCCACCGGCGATCTTCGCATGGACCTCTTAACCCGGGAGGTGGTGCGGGAGGAGGAGCGCATCACACTCCCCGCCCGTGAGTTTTCGCTTCTGGAATACCTCATGCGCAACGAGGGACGGATTGTGTCCAAAACCGCCATTTTGGAGCATGTCTACGATTACAGCTTCGACCCGCAGACCAATGTGGTGGATGTTCTGGTCTGCCGGCTCAGGAACAAGATCGACAAGGATTTTGATCAAAAATTGATTCAGACGGTTCGCGGAATGGGATATGTTCTCAAATCGGAGTGACAAGCCGGGCATCTCATTCAGCATGAAGCTGAGTCTCATGTATGCCCTCTTCTTTGCGGTGAGCGCCGTGGGCCTTTTTGCAGTGGCGTACTACCTCATTGAAGGCTTTGCAGAACAGCGGGAGCGGGAGATGATCCGCGATCGGATCGAGGAATACCGGGCCTGGTATATGGAAGGGGGCCTTCGTGCCCTCGAGGCCCGGTTTGAACGACAGACGAATCGATCTTTGGATATCTTCTTTGTCCGGGTTGTGGGTCCATTGAACCAGGTCCTCTTTGTGAGCATCCCCGAAGGGATTGAAGGGCTTGACCCGGGACAGTTAAAGGCATTTACCCCGACTGGAGAAGACCTGTGGGTCTCCATTCGGGACCGCGCCAGGAAAAGCGCCTGGACCCTGGGCATGGCCCCCCTGCCCGGCGGGCTCACCCTGCAGGTGGGAAAGAGCACCACCGAGGTCCATGAACTCTTATCCTATTTTCAGCGCATCTTTGTCGTCTTTGTCATCCCCATCCTCATTCTCGCCGTGGTCGGCGGCGGAATGATGACCTTCCGTGCCATTCGTCCCATACGGCGCCTGATTCACACGGTTCGCCACATCCTGAAAACCGGCGAGACGAGCAGGCGGGTGGCGGTCAAAACCGAACGGGGGGAAATGAATGAACTGGTGGGCCTTTTCAATCAGTTGCTGGATCGCAACGATGCCCTTATCCAGGCCATGCACAATTCTCTCGATAATGTGGCCCACGACCTGCGCACACCCATGACCCGTCTCAGGGGGACCGCAGAACTGGCCCTCCAGACGCCAAATAACGCTCATGCCTGCCGGGAAGCCCTCGCCGACTGCATGGAAGAATCTGAAAGGGTCCTGACCATGCTCAACACGCTCATGGATGTGGGCGAGGCCGAAACCGGGGCGATGCGTCTGAAACGGGTGCCGGTCGATGTTCCGGAGATGATCCAACACATCGTGGACCTCTATGAGGTGGTGGCGGAAGAAAGCGGGGTCACCATTCACACCGACATCCCCGAGGGACTGGTCATACAGGCGGATCGCACACGGCTGCAGCAGGTGGTGGCCAACCTTATGGACAACGCCCTTAAATATATCGGGAACGGACAGGAGATTACCATTTCCGCAACGCTAAGTGATCAGACCGCAATTCTCTCAATCACCGATGACGGACTCGGAATCGGCCCCAGCGACATCAACCGGATCTGGGACCGCCTCTATCGGGAAGACCGCAGCCGTTCCAAAAGGGGATTGGGTCTGGGATTGAGTTTTGTAAAAGCCATTGTTGAAGCCCACGGGGGTACCGTGAGTGTAGAGAGCCGGGTCAATCAGGGGGCCACATTTACCATTCGCCTACCCATCAAACCAACATAGAGGAAAGGCCGTGCCGCATATCCGAAACTTCAGCATCATCGCCCATATCGATCATGGAAAATCGACGCTGGCCGATCGTCTCATTCAGCTGAGCGGCCTGGTGGAAGATCGAAAATTCAGGGACCAGATCCTGGACAACATGGAGATTGAACGAGAACGGGGCATTACCATCAAGAGCCAGGCCATCACCCTCCCCTATGTGGATCGCGAGGGCGGGACTTCTCACTGAATCTCATCGACACGCCCGGACACGTGGATTTCTCCTATGAGGTCTCCAGGGCCCTGGCCTCCTGCGAAGGCGTTCTCCTTCTGATTGATGCGGCCCAGGGGGTAGAGGCCCAGACCCTGGCCAATCTGTATGCAGCCATGGAGCACGATCTGGAGATCATTCCGGTCATCAACAAAATCGACCTCCCCTCCGCCGATATCGACCGGGTCAAAGAAGAGATCGAGATTGATCTCGGGCTGGACTCGGATACGGCCCTCCTCTGCTCCGCAAAGGAAGGGACCGGTATTGATGCGGTATTTGAGGCCATTGTCCAACGGATTCCCCCGCCGGCGAACCATAAGGACCAACCCCTCAGGGCGCTTATCTTCGATGCCCATTATGATTCGTTCCGCGGGACCATCGTGAGCTGCCGCGTCTTTGAAGGGTGCATCCGGCCCGGAGATACCCTGCGTCTGATGAACAACCGGGCCAGGTACAAGGTCGAGGAGGTCGGCCTTTTCCGCCTGGCCAGGGAACCCAAAGATGCGCTTTGTGCAGGAGAGGTGGGGTATGTCATCTCCGGTATCAAGCGCGTCAGTGATACGCGCGTCGGGGCCACCATTACCCTGGAAGATGACCCGGCGCCGGAGCCCCTCCCAGGGTTTCGGGACATCAAACCGGTGGTGTTTGCCTCCATTTATCCGATCGCCTCGGACGATTACCCCTCCCTCGCCGATGCCCTGGAAAAATACACCCTCAACGATGCGGCCCTGACCTATCAAAAGGACTCTTCGGCTGCCCTGGGCCTCGGGTTTCGCTGCGGATTCCTGGGGCTTCTGCATCTCGAAATCGTTCAGGAACGTCTCGAGAGGGAGTATGACCAGAGTATCGTCATGACCTCGCCCACCGTAGAGTACCGTTTCCTGCTGACGGACGGCCAAGAGGTCCGGGTGGACAACCCCCTCTACTACCCCGATCCGGTCACCATTGAAAAGGGTTTCGAACCCTATATACGGGCCAGCATTCTCCTCCCGGAGCGGTACATGGGCGTGGTGATGGAGCTGTGTCTCGAGCGGCGCGGGCTCAACGCCCGGTTCAACTATCCCACAATGGGACGGGTTGAAATTCGATTTGACATGCCCCTGGGCGAGGTGATTTATGATTTTTACGACCGGCTCAAGACCGTCACCCAGGGGTACGGCTCCTTTGATTACGATCTTCTGGACTACCGGGAGAGCGATCTGGTGAAACTGGATATTCTTCTCAATGGGGAGCGGGTGGATCCTCTTTCGCAGATCGTTCACCGTGACGGGGCCAGGGCGAGGGCCCTGCGGGCCTGTAAACGTCTGAAAGAAGAAATCCCGAGGCACCTGTTCAAGATCGCCGTTCAGGGGGCCATCGGGGGTACCATTATCGCCCGGTCCACCATACCGCCCTTCAGAAAGGACGTCACCGCGAAATGCTATGGCGGCGATATTACCCGCAAGCGCAAACTCCTTGAAAAGCAGAAAAAAGGAAAAAAGCGGATGAAGATGGTGGGGGAGGTCTCCATTCCTCAGAGCGCCTTTGTGGCGGTCCTGAAATCAGAAAATGAATAATACGGCGATAGAGCGGCAGGAAAGCACGCCGGCCCCGGGGAACCCCTCCTCCCCGAATGCGGGGCTGTATGTACACGTTCCCTTCTGCCGGAAGAAGTGCCCCTACTGCGGCTTTTTTTCAGTCCCCTCTCCAACCCTGATACGCCCGTGGATCGATGCGCTCTTAAATGAGATCCCCCGATACCGGTCGTGGCCCGGCCGCTTTGACACGCTCTATTTCGGCGGCGGCACCCCAAGCCTTCTCGATATCCAAGCGTTGGAAACCATCATGTTGTGCCTGCGCGCTCACTTCTCGTTCAGCTTGGATACCGAGATAACGCTGGAAGCCAATCCGGGTGATCTGACAACAGAAACAATTGAGGGGCTCAGGAGGCTGGGCATCAACCGGATCAGTCTGGGGGTCCAGTCCTTCGACCCCCGGGCCCTCGCCTTTCTCGGGAGAACGCACACGGTTTCAGATGCCGAAACCGCTATCCGGCGTCTAAATGATGCCGGATTTGAAAACCTGGCCATAGATCTCATGTACGGTTTCAGAGAACAGTCCCTCCAGGACTGGCAGGAAACACTCCAGCGGGCACTCTCTTTTGAGCCTGCCCATCTCTCATGCTATCAGTTGACCGTTGAACCGCACACCCGGTTTTGGAAACGGGTCCATACGGGCCGCCTGCTGCCTCTTGATGAGGACGAGACCCGCACCTGCTTTTTAACCACATCCCGTTTGCTGGAGGCCCATGGTTACCTGCACTATGAGATATCCAGTTTTGCCCGGGATGAGCGATGTTGTGCCCGTCACAACTGGAAATACTGGACCCATGCCCCCTACCTCGGCCTGGGTCCTGCTGCCCATTCATTTCTATCAGGCAAACGATGGTGGAATGTCCGGTCGGTAAGAAGATACATCCACGAATTAAACGCCGGCGCACCGCCCGTAGCGGCATCGGAAACCCTATCGGAGGAACAGCTCGCCCTCGAGGCCATGGCCCTGGGCATGAGAACCTCCCGCGGGGTTTCTTTACACACCATCGGGCCGGGCCAGGCCATGACCCATCTAAGTCGATTCATAGACGAGGGATTCCTTAAAATAACGCGCGGACGGGTCCTCCCCACCCGGAAGGGTTTTCTGATCGCCGATTATCTGCCGACATGTCTCACTGCATAATACATGCTTCCTTGACACAAGACCGATTGACCCCTATGATACCGGCAAAACCGTTGAGAGATTCCACCCGGCAAAGGAATATATGCCCGATCAAAAACCCGCCATAGATTTTGATCTCCGCCAACTTGAAATTTTCCGCGAAGTGGTTGACCTCAAGAGCTTCTCAAGGGCCGCTGAAGCCGTGCATCTGGTTCAGGCCTCGGTGAGTGAACGAATTGCCACCCTGGAAACCCTCGTGGGAACGAGACTGCTCGATCGGCTGGGACGGACAGTGGTCCCGACCCGGGCGGGTGAAATTCTTTACAAACACGCCATCCTGCTTCTCGAGATGAAACGGACCGCCTGCCTCGAAATGGCGGGATTCCTGGGCCTTCAGCAGGGGGAACTCATGATCGGAGGGAGTACCGTCCCGGGCGAATATATCCTTCCCGGTCTCATCGGCCGTTTTGGGAAAAAATACCCCGCTATCTCCGTCAGCCTGACCATTTCAGACAGCAGCAATGTGGAACAACACGTACTGGACGGTACATTTGAAATCGGCGTGGTCGGGTCCAGGGGTTCGGACGGGCGGTTGATCATCCGGGAGCTGTGGAAGGACGAACTGGTGCTGGCGGTCCCTGCCGATCATCCGTGGGCCGGCAAAGCCACTGTCCCCGTCGAAGCCCTTTACGAAGAGCCCTTCATTTTAAGAGAAAAAGGCTCCGGCACCTTGAGAATGTTTAACCACTACCTTCAAGAGGCGGGATCAGAGGGGATTGATCAACTGAAGCAGGTGACCCGTCTAAGCACATCCACCGCCGTCAAGGAGGGAATTAAAACCGGGGTCGGGGTATCCGTGCTCTCCTCCAGGGCCGTGGAGACAGAGATGGCCTGCGGGATCCTCAAGGTACTCAGGATTGAAGAGCTGCCCATGGTTCGAAGCTTCTACCTCATCCGGGACAGAAGAAGAATTGCGTCGCCCATCTGCCAGACCATGATCGATTTTTTACGGGCATCGGCGACAGAGGAATCCACAAGCGGATGATTACAGAGGCATTCAGGCCGGTGTTCAAGAAGCTGGAGCGGTACCGCCTGGACCGCCATGTCTCCAATCTCCTCATGGCAGCCGTCATCGGGGTTCTCAGCGGGTATGGGGCCGTGCTGTTTCGCTACGTCATCAAGGCGGCTCAGTACGGCTTTTATCAGAATACCGAAGATATCCTCACATTTGCAGGCAATCTCCCCTTATATTACGTGGTGGGTATGCCCGCCCTCGGCGGACTGATTGTGGGGATCCTGGTCCACTGGGGGGCCAGAGAGGCCAAGGGGCACGGGGTGCCGGAGGTCATGGAGGCCATCTCCCTTAAAAGCGGGCTGATTCGAAAACGGGTGGCCGCCGTCAAGATCATGGCATCCGCCATCTGTATCGGCTCAGGCGGTTCGGTGGGACGCGAAGGCCCCATTGTCCAGATCGGGTCTTCCCTGGGCTCCACCATGTCTCAGCTATTCAAACTCACCCGGCTACAGCAGAAAACCATGGTGGGATGCGGGGCCGCGGCCGGTATTGCCGCCACATTCAACGCGCCCATTGCCGGCGTTCTCTTTGCCCTCGAGGTCCTGCTGGGGGATTTCGGTCTCGCCGCGTTTTCTCCGGTGGTGCTCTCCTCGGTCATGGCCACCACCATTTCAAGGCACTATTTCGGAAATTTTCCCGCCTTCATTATCCCGGGCTATGAGCTGGCGTCCCTGTGGGAACTGGCCATCTATCCCTTTTTGGGACTCATCGCCGGACTGGTGGCCATTCTGTTTATCGTGGTGCTCTACAAATCCGAGGATCTTTTCGACAGGATCAAGATGCCGGAATGGTTGAAGCCGGCCATGGGGGGCTTTCTCCTTGGTCTCATCCTTCTGAAATTCCCGCAAGTGTTCGGCGTGGGGTACGGAGCCATCAACCAGTCTTTATTGAACGAAATGACAGGGGTTCTTCTCTTTTCACTGATCTTCGTCAAGATTGTGGCCACTTCCATCACCCTCGGGACCGGCGGGTCTGGAGGCATTTTTGCCCCGTCTCTGTTCATCGGCGCCATGACCGGCGGCTGTTTCGGATGGGTCGTCAATCTGCTCTTTCCCGCGCTGACGGCATCACCGGCTGCCTACGCGCTGGTGGGTATGGGGGCGGTGGTGGCCGGGACCACCCACGCACCGATCACAGCCATTCTCATCATTTTTGAGATGACGGGAAACTACAAGATCATTCTCCCCATGATGATCACCTGCATCTTGAGCACCGTGATTGCATCCTCCCTGAAAAGCGGTTCCATCTATACCATCAAGTTGCTGCGACGGGGTGTGGATATCTCGGAAGGAATGGAGCAGAACATCCTGAAGCGGTTGAAGGTCAGAGAGGTCATGGAGGCGGATATGGTCACCGTCCCTGAAAACATGGTCCTGATCAACCTCATCAACACCTTTAAAACAAAAGATGTCTCTTACCTCCACGTGGTGAACAACGATCAGGAACTGACCGGCATTATCTCTTTTCGGGATATCCGCCCGCTCCTTGGAGAAGAAGAGGTCCATTATCTGATTATCGCCCGGGATGTGGCCACCCCGGATGTGGCCACGGTGGGGCCTGAGGACAGCATTCAGATAGCGCTTCACAAAATGACGGAGCGGGGGATCTCCCAGCTCCCCGTGGTTGTGGAGGGAAACGGGAATAAGGTCATCGCCACCCTGCGGGAAAAAGATGTGATGGCCGCTTACGACACCGCCATCGTCCGGCGTGAAATCGAAGAGGGCTAGTGCCGCGTCTCAAGCGTTTCGTTTCAATAAATGACAATATGGTATTCGAAGAAAATATTTCTATTTGGCCCATCACAATAGAAGGAGACACGGAAATTCCAAATCTCAAAAACCAAGCTCCAAACAAATCCCAATGACCGAATATCAAGCATTAAGAGAGATGATGTCTCTTTATCAAGGTTGGACTTCGAATCCTTCGGGCATTTTGTTTCGGATTTTGAACATTGGCATTTGGATATTATTTGTGATTTGGGATTTGACTATTGTGATTTCGTTTAACGCTACCGTTGATGGTGGTATCAAATTGCCAAAACCAAGGGCAGGATTTATGAGACAGCGTACTAGCTCACCTTGCTTCCGGGTTCTGTTTTTGAGTCGGGTGTCAGCAGATGGAGTCCGGATGCATCCGAGGCCGCCAGGAGCATGCCCCGAGATGCAATCCCCATGAGGGTCACCGGTTTGAGATTGACCACCACCACGACCTGCATACCGATGAGATCCGCCGCCTCGTAATGCCCTTTGAGCCCGGCCACCACCGGCCGCTCCTCGCCCGTATCCACGGTCAGCCGAATCAACTTCTTGGAATCGGCGATGGCCTCGGCCGCCTTGATGGTGCCGATCCGAAGGTCCATTTTCTGAAAGTCTTCAAATGAAATCTGCGACTTCTGGGCTGCAGGCGCCTTTTTAAAGGGTGGAGCGGTACCTTTCTTCTTTTCCGAGGGGCCGGTCGATTTCTCTTGACCGGCCTTCGAGGATTCAATGCGGGGAAAAGGGCCGGGGCCTTGGTGATCTTATGTGCGGGTCGTTCACTTCCCCATTTTCTTAATCGATCGAGGGTCATTGCCCCGCCGGCATCCACCAGACCCAGCTGGGACTGAAGGGTCTCCATGGATCCCGGCATAAAGGGCCACAGTAGTCCTGCCACGATTCGAAGGATTTCATAAATATGGGCCGTCACCGTGGACAGGCGTTCCCTGTCCGACTTGGCCAGGACCCACGGGGCCATGGTATCGATGTATTTATTCAACCGCCCGATCACATCCCACACGGCCATCAGGGCCTTGTGCAGGGCCAGTTCCTTCATCAATTTCTCGTAGGTGTCGATGGCCGTCAGGGCATTTTGTTTTTATGTGTTGTTGGCCTCCAGAGACACCTTGGGATCCGGAACCTCCCCCTCGAAATACTTGTGGATCATGGTCAGACTGCGACTCACTGAGTTCCCCAGATCATTGGCCAGATCCGAATTGATGCGGGATATAAGGGCCTGTTCGCTGAACTCGGAGTCCAAGCCAAACACCATGTCGCGCAACAGAAAATAGCGGAATCCATCCAGCCCATAAATGTCCACCAGGTCGAGCGGTCGGACCACATTCCCGACACTCTTGGACATCTTCCCTTCATCGACATTCCAGTACCCGTGGACGTTGAGGTGCCGGTAAGGATCGATTCCTGCGGATTTGAGCATGCAGGGCCAGTAGATGCCATGGGGTTTCAAGATATCCTTGGCAATCATGTGCTGAGCCGCAGGCCAGTAGGTCTGAAAATCCTCTCCCTTGGGATACCCCAGGGCCGATACATAATTGATGAGCGCATCAAACCATACATAGGTCACGAAATTCTCATCAAATGGAAGCGTAATCCCCCAGGTCAGCCGGGACTTGGGCCGGGAAATACAGAGATCCTCCAAGGGTTCGGAGAGAAAAGAGAGCACCTCGTTCTTATATCGCTCCGGGCGGATAAAACCGGGGTGGGTCCGGATATGGTCGATGAGCCATTTCTGGTACTTGCTCATGCGAAAAAAATAGTTGGCCTCCTTGATCACCTCGGGTGCCTTTTGATGATCGGGGCATTTTCCGTCCACCAGTTCCCGTTCCGTGTAAAAGCGTTCGCAGCCGAAGCAGTACAGCCCCTCATATTCACTGAAGTAAATATCGCCGCGCTCATTGACCCGGTCCAGAATATACCGCACGGTTTCCTGGTGGGCCGGATCCGTGGTGCGAATAAACCGACTGTGGGATATTTCCAGTCGCGGCCAGAGGTCCCTGAACATCCCGCTGACGCGATCCACATAGGCCTTGGGCGATTCCCCACATGCCTCGGCCGCATCCGCGATCTTGTCCCCATGCTCATCCGTTCCCGTGAGAAAGAGGGTGTCCATTCCGCATAAACGGTGAAAACGGCTGAGGGCGTCCGCCACGATGGTGGTATACGCATGCCCGATATGGGGCTCCGCGTTCACATAATAGATGGGTGTGGTAATATAGTATTTTTCAGACAAGGGTATCAGTGATGACTCCTTCCTTTTGATCTTCGCTTTTTGCCGGTTCCGGGTTTCGTCTTAACGGATTTCTCCTCAAGGTCCTTGACGTGCACATCGATCTCCCCGCCTGAATCCAGGGCCACGGTGAGCGATTCCCGCAACACGTTTTGACGAATGATCTTGCCTTCCCCTTCACGGGTCTCGACCCGTTTACCCACCTTGGGGAAACCTTTTTTTACCCGCTCGTAATAATCGTGTTCAAACGTGAGGCAGCACATCAGCCGTCCGCACATACCGGATATCTTACTGGGATTCAGCGAGATGTTCTGGCTCTTGGCCATTTTTATGGTGACCGGGTCGAAGTTCTTCATGAAAGAAGCACAACACTGTACCCGTCCACAACTCCCCATGCCACCGACCATTTTGGCCTGGTGGCGGACCCCAATCTGTCTCATTTCGATTCGGGTCTTGAATTTGCCCACCAGATCTTTCACCAGTTCTCGAAAGTCCACCCGGCCATCGGCCGTAAAATAGACCAGAACCTTACTCCCGTCAAAGCGGCGCTCCACGGAAACGAGGCTCATGGGAATGCACCGATCTTTGACCCGCTGGTAACAATAGTCGTATACCCGTTCCTCCAGTGTGCAGCCCTCATCAAACCGTTGGATTTCCTCCTCGGTGGCGAGACGGAAGATCTTCTTCAGCTTGCGATTGGGGCCCTTCTCCGGGCGCGCCTGTGGCTCGGCAAACACCCGGCCGATGGCAGGTCCCTCATCGGTCACCACCACGACCTTGTCGCCCTTGTTGAGCACAAAGTGTCCCGAATAAAAATCATACACTTTCCCGTTTTCTCTGAATTGAATGCCGACAATTTTGTTCATCGCATAGCGTCTCCCGCAGGCGTTCGGTGACCTCGAGGCGTGACGCGCCGAAGTGATATCGGCGACCCATCGCTCAGCCCGCTGAGGCAAATCGTTTCAGCGTCAGGACCGCATTTTCCATCACTAAGGACGGATTTCGCATGCGCTTGAGATCATTCAGTGCCTGATCCAAAACAAAGATGGACTGGATCAGTCCATCGGTTTCGAACCGGCTGACTGCGGCCTCCAGTCGATCCTGTATGTCCGCGTTAAGGATTAACCCTCGTGATCCGCCCGTTTGTACCACCAGAAGGTCCCTGTACCAGGTTTCCCAGGTATCCAGCATATCCGTCAATCCGGTTTCCCCGGTATCCGAAAACCTGAGTCCCCACCTGTTTTTGCCTTCCGTGGAACGGACCGCTGTCTGAAGCGCCGCCGCCTTTGAGGCACTGAACAGGGTTTCCAGGTCATGCAGCCATTGGCGTCTCTGATCCAGAAAATCACTGCCCAAAATCTTAAGAGCGACCCCCAGGCTCCCTTCCGATGCCTTAGACAAAATGCCGGCCGATGCAGAATCTACCCCTTTTTCCCTGATCAGCCATTGAGCCATCTCCTCCACAGGAAGGGGCTGGAAGGCCACACGCTGGCAACGGGATACCAGTGTAGGGAGCAGATCAAAGGGTTCTGTGGTGGTGAGGACCAGAATATTTTGAGGCGGCGGCTCTTCCAGGGTTTTTAAGAAGGCATTGGCCGCCTCCGCCGTCATGGTTGCTGCCTGGTGGATCACCGAAACCCGATAGCTGCCGGTCACGGGTGGAAAACTGAGCGTATGATTCAGTTCCCGGACCTGTTCGATTTTGATATTCTGACCGTCGGGCTTCACACAGATGAAGTCCGGAAAATCCCTGCCTGTATCTGACGGCACACAGGGCGCTGGCCGCATCCGTCAACGTCAATGGGATTGCGGCAGTTCAGCGCAACCGTTAAGGCCTTCGCCGTGCTGGTCTTTCCAACCCCGGGAATCCCGGTAAAAAGATAGGCATGGGGTATCCGTTCCCTTAAAATCACGCTTTTCAAAAATCCTTTGGCACGTTCCTGGCCAATAATCCCGGAAAAGAACATCCAAACGCCCTCAGTCAACTTCGCCGGGGATGAAGGGACGAACGGTTTCGAATATCAGGGCCGTCAGCTCATCTCTCAGTTGACATGCCGTCCATCACCACGAATCGCCCGGCTTCCTTTTCGGCCATTCGGAGATACCCATCCTTAACGCGGCGATGAAATTCGATCCGCTCCCGCTCGAAGCGATCCTGTCCCTGATCCTCATGGCTCAGGTTCCGTTTGACGGCCCGCCCGATCCCCACCTCCACCGGGCAATCGATGAGAATCGTCATATCGGGGGTCAGATGGTGCGCCGCCTCAAGGTTAAGCGAGCGGATCATTTCCAAATCCAGTCCCCTGGCATATCCCTGATATACGGTGGTCGCATCAAAAAACCGGTCACAGATCACCCACTTTCCCGCGGTTAGTGCAGGCTTTATGACGGACGTCACATGAATACACCGGTCCGCTTCATACAGGAGGAGTTCCGCCAGAGCCGGCAGGTGCTCATTTCGGGCGTCTAAGAGAATACTTCGGATCTCAGCACCCAAAGTTGTACCACCCGGTTCCAGCGTCAGAACGGCGTCGATACCGACCCCATTGAGGTTCTCCACCAGCCGTCTGGCCTGCGTGGTCTTTCCACACCCCTCAATCCCTTCAAAGGTTATAAACACCCGGCACTCCAGGTGAGGCCTTTGATCCATGCGAAAGGCTGAACCCTTTTCATGGGCATCTGAAAGCCCGAAACGTGGCCCCTCATCTACAGCCCCTTACACACCTGTTCGATGGCAGCGGCCATGGCTTCATCTTCTTTCTTGATATCCTCCAGGGTCTTCCCCTTGATGCCTTCCGGCCGCTCTTCAAGACCATATTTCCATTTCAGGAACTGCTCTCCGGTGTTCCGATAGAGCGCGTAGATGAGGAGATCGTAGTCATCTTTCGCCAGATCCCCCACACCGGCCCTGGCGTTATCCAGTTCGGGTTCCAGATAATCGGCCGCCCGGCCGGTCACAGGGGTATCTCCCCGCTTGTATCCCTTGAGCACCTTTTTCTGCACCTCCGGGTCCACCGGGATGGGCGTCTTTCCGTACAACCCGTACACCAGGTCTTTCACCTCATTGGTGACCATCTTGTACCGGCCGAAGAGCACATTCAAAACGGCCTGAACCCCCACGATCTGGCTGGTGGGCGTCACCAAGGGCGGCATGCCCAGTTCCCGTCGGGCCACCGCCACCTCTTTGTACACCTCCGGGAGCCGGTCGAGGGCCTTGGCCTCTTTCAGCTGGCCCACCAGATTGGAAATCATGCCCCCCGGAACCTGATGCGCCAACACACCGGTATCGATGACGGACATCCGGTGGGTGGAAAGATAATCCCTGTATTTGGGTGCCACCGTCTCCATGTAGTCGCCGAGCTCCAGGAGGAGACTGAGGTCCAGCCCCGTATCTCTGTCGGTCTCGAAAAGGGTGGCCACCATCGGTTCCACCGCCGGTTGCGATGTCCTCAGCGCAAAGGGGGCGAGGCAGGTATCCACAATATCCACACCGGCCTTGATGGCCTCGAGATAGACCATAGACGCCATCCCGCTGGTATAGTGGGTATGGAGATGAATGGGGATGGTGATCTCTTTCTTGAGTTCGGCGATGATCTTGGCAATATCAAAGGGCGCCATGATCCCGGCCATGTCCTTGAGGCAGAGGGTATCGGCCCCCATGTCCTGGATTTCTTTGGCCTTGTTCACGTAATACGCCAGATTAAATACATCCCCGCCCATGCGGCGCTCGGTCAGGGAATAACAGATGGTCCCCTGAAAATGCTTGCCGTTGGCCTTGATCCGCTCCACAACCGTCTGAAAATTTCGAAAATCATTGAGGGCATCGAAGACCCGGAAGACATCCATGCCGGCTTCACATGTCTTGTCCACGAACAATCTGGCCACATCATCGGCATAGTTGCGGTAGCCCACCAGATTCTGTCCCCTCAACAGCATGGAAAACGGGGTCTTCCTGATGTATTTCTTAAGCGTCTTGATCCGCTCAAAAGGGTCTTCACCCAGGAAACGATGCATGGAATCAAAGGTGGCGCCCCCCCACACCTCCATGGCCCAGAATCCCACGCTGTCCATCTTCTCCGCAATGGGAATCATGTCGTCGGTTCTCATTCGCGTGGCCAAAAGTGACTGATGGCCGTCCCTGAATGTATTGTCCTGTATCTTCAGCGGGTTCTTTGTCCCCCCCTCCAAAAAGCTATCCATTTGAAACCTCCTTTTCTTCGCTCAAATCTTTAACCCTTTCCAAACACTTAGATTGCCATAACAGCCAAACGGTAACGCGCGATATGGGAATTGATTGTGGAGCAGAATATAGTGGAAAGGAGGGCGAACGGTCAAGGGAATTCACATGGCCGATCCCTCAAAACAAAACCGACTTGTCAGGAAGGACCATTATCCCTAAGATAGCCGCATGAGATAGCCGCATGAGATAACGCCAAAGAGGAGATCCGACACGTGTCCCAGACACCCGAGCATACCGGCCCCAGGGTCTACACAGTTACCGAGCTGACAAAGGCCATTCAAGACCTCTTGGAGAAGACATTTGATTTTGTCTGGATAGAGGGGGAGATATCCAACTTCCGCGCCCCGGTTTCCGGCCATTATTACATGGCCATAAAAGACGAAGCCTCACAGATTCGGGCGGTGATGTTCCGGCTCCAGGCCCGCTATTTGAAATTTGTCCCCGAAGACGGCATGCGGGTCGTGGCCCAGGGCCGGATCGGCGTGTACGCCCCGCGGGGCGAATATCAGATCATCCTGGATTACCTCGAACCCCTGGGCGTCGGGGCACTGGCACTGGCCTTTGAGCAGGTCAAGAAAAAGCTGGCGGCCCAGGGGATCTTCGACGAGGATATCAAGAAACCGCTCCCCTTTCTCCCCAAGAAGATCGCCGTCATCACCTCCCCCACCGGTGCCGCCATACGCGATTTCATCCACGTGATTCAACGGCGCTTCGCCAACCTGACGGTCATCGTGGTACCGGTCAGGGTTCAGGGAGAGGAGGCCTGTAACGACATGATCAAGGCCCTGGAACTGGTCAACCGTAAAGTGGACGCCGACGTCGTGGTCCTGACGCGCGGCGGCGGATCCCTGGAGGATCTCTGGGGCTATAATCAGGAAGCCCTGGCCCTCGCCATCAGAAACTCCAGAATTCCGGTGGTCTCCGCCGTTGGGCACGAAATCGATCTCACCATCTCGGACCTCGCCGCCGATTTGAGGGCACCCACCCCTTCGGCAGCCGCCGAAATCCTCGTGGCGGAAAAAGAAGCGCTCCTGCACCGGGTAAAGGACCTGAGGCAGCGGATCGTATCGATGGTCGAAAAAAGGGTTCAGATGGAGAACCATCAATTAAACAGCCTTGCGCGCCGGATTCGGGACCCGCGAAAACAACTCACCGACCTCTGGATGCGCTTGGATGAGACCCATCAACGCCTCATCAGGGTCATGAAACTAAACATCAAAAATCGCCATCACACATTGCGCGGGGAGATCCGGACCCTTCGGCTTCACGCGCCCTCGGCACGGGTGTCATCCATCAGACAAAAGCTCGACTATCACGAGGACACGCTCAGGCGGAGCATGGAAGCCCGGCTTAAAGAACTGAAACAGGACTGGCGCTTTCTCCAAAAACGACTGACGGACCTGAGCCCGCTCGCCATTCTAAAAAGGGGATACAGCATCACACGGACGCTCCCTGAGAAGCGGGTGCTCAAAGATGCCTCGGGTGTAGAAAAGGGGGATCGGGTCCAGGTCCTCCTGGGCGAAGGTGCTCTGGGGTGCCGAATTGAAACCATCGAGCATTAAGGGCCAACGCCGACCCGCTCCGAACCCCATGTCTCAATCCGTACGCATCATCGTATCTTCCGACACCCGCATCGAGGGACATCTCCCCTTTGATGTGTGGCACCCCCTCAAGAAAAGGCTGACCTTCACCAACCCCGCCTGGATTGAAAATGAAAAATATGGCTACTGGCAGGGAAACACCCCCAAAACCCTCTCCTACATCAGCCGGGCGGACAACGGCGCAAGCACCATCATCCCGCGCGGTTTCACGGGTCAGCTCATGGGATACCTCTCCGACCACCGCATGCCGTACACCCTCGAAGATCAAACCAGACGTCTGAATGAGGTTTCTTTTGGATTCAATGGCAACCTGTATCCCTTTCAGGAGGAGGCCGTGGCTCGGATGCAACAAAAGCGTTTCGGCGTGCTGGATTCGCCCACCGGATCGGGTAAAACCGTCATGGCCTTATACCTGATCGCCCGGCGCCGGCAGCCGGCCCTGGTGATCTGTCACACCAAGGAACTCCTTTATCAATGGCGGGACCGGGCCGCTGAATTCCTGGATCTAACACCCGATGAGATCGGGCTCATCGGGGATGGAAAAGTCAGTATGGGAGAGCACTTGACCGTGGGGATCATCAACAGTGTCTACAAACGCGCAAAGGCGCTCCGTGAACGCGTGGGGCACCTGATTGTGGATGAATGCCATCGCACCCCCTCAAGAACATTCACCGAGGCGGTCAGCACCTTTGACAGCCGGTTCATGCTGGGGCTGTCGGCAACGCCCTACCGCAGAGACGGGTTAAGCCGGCTCATCTACTTCTTCATTGGTGATCCAGTCCACCACATCACCCCCAAGACCCTGCAGACCCTCAAAAGGATCATGAAACCCCGGTTGATCGTGAGGGAGACCGCATTTGATTACGCCTATGAAGACGATTATCAGGAAATGGTCAAGCATTTAACCGCCGATCCCCGGCGGAACCGTCTCATTGTAACCGACGTATTAAAGGCCACGGAGGGACCTGGAATTTCTCTCGTCATCAGTGACCGCAAGGAGCATTCCGCCGTTCTTTATTATCTGCTGAGAGAAAAGCGGCGCATCCGGCTCTTAACCGGTGATATACCCGGCGGGGAAAGGAGCGGGATCATCGAGGCCCTTCAAAAGGGGGAGGTCCAGATCCTGGTTGCCACGGCTCAGCTCATCGGAGAGGGGTTTGATTTCAAAGGCCTCTCCAATATATTCCTGACCACGCCGGTATCGTTCACCGGAAGGGTCAAGCAGTATGTGGGTCGAATCCTGAGAACAGCCGAAGGGAAACAAGAGGCCGTGATCTACGATTATCTCGATAAACCGGGGGTATTGCAGGCCAGCTTCAAGTCCAGATGCGCGGCCTACTGGGAACTGGGCATCGAGTGTGCTGAGCACTGAGTGGGTTGCACCCTGTGCCCGCATTGGAGGCTTCCTGTGTCATGAAGGATGCGTCTATTCCTCCAGCGTGGAGGTATCCCCTTCCGGGAGGCCCAGTTCCCGCGCCTTGAGGAGCCGCCTCATGATCTTGCCGCTCTTGGTCTTGGGAAGGCTGTCAAGAAATTCAATCTTCCTGGGACAGGCCACGGCATGGAGTTTTCTGCGGGCGAACTGCTTGATGTCCTTCATGAGGTCATCCGAAGGGGTATATCCCTCGGTCAGAGATACAAAGGCCTTCACCACCTCCATGGCCAGCGGATCCGGGATCCCGATGACCCCGGCCTCGGCCACGGCCGGATGTTCCACCAGGGCGCTCTCCACCTCAAAGGGTCCCACGAGATGTCCGGCGGTATTGATCACGTCGTCGGCCCGTCCCACAAACCAGAAATATCCGTCCTCATCCCGGGTAGCCCGGTCCCCGGTAATATACCACCCATTGACGAATCGTGAATCATAGAGCTCCTGACGATTCCAATAGGTCCTGAACATGGCCGGCCAGCCGGCCTTGAGCGCCAGATGGCCCTCCTCACCCGGCGGGAGTTCACGTTCACATCCATCATCCAGGATGGCGGCGGTGACCCCCGGCAAGGGCCGTCCCATGGATCCCGGACGGATGTCCTGAACCGGGTAGTTGGCGATCTGAATACACCCCGTCTCCGTCTGCCACCAGTTGTCGTGAAAAGGGAGCCCGAATACCCTCCGGCTCCATAGAACGGCTTCCGGGTTGAGGGGTTCCCCTACACTGGCGAGATATCTCAGGCTGCTGAGGTCATACTTCTCCACCACCTTGTCCCCGGCCTTCATAAGCATCCGGATGGCCGTGGGAGCCGAATACCAGACCGTCACCCGGTACTTTTCGATGATCCGATACCACTGACTCGCCCGGAATCCCCCCTCATAAACCACCTGGGTAATCCCGTTGGTCCAGGGGCCGAAGATCCCGTAGGACGTGCCGGTGACCCATCCCGGATCAGCCGTACACCAGTAGATGTCTTCCGGATGCAGGTCCAGTGCCCATTGGGCCGTTATGTAGTGCCCCAGCACGGCTTCGTGCACATGGACCACTCCTTTGGGCTTTCCCGTGGTTCCGGACGTATAATGGATGATGGCATGATCCTCTTTTTCCGTCCGGACCGTATCGAGTGTCTCGGAAGCGGCCTCCAGTGAGGGGTTCATAAAAGACCTCCCGGGGGCCAGGCGCGTGGAATTCCCCTTTCCGGTTGATCACCACCACCGTCTCGAGGGCCGGCAGGTCATCCAGGACCTCCCTGATAATTCCCGCCAGTTTCGGGGTGGTCACGAGAACCCTCGCCCCACAGTCGCTGAGTCGGTCCTTGACTGCATCCGGTCCAAAGGCCGAAAAGAGGGGTCCGATGGCGGCCCCCACCTTGAGCCCTCCCAAAAGCGCAATGTAGATCTCCGGGATCCGGTCCCCGTAGGTAAAGACCCGATCCCTTTTTCACGCCAAGGGATTTCAGCACATTGGCAAACCGGTTGGTGAGGCGATAAAGATCCAGGAAGGTGTAGGTTTCCATCTCGCCGGTCTGCCCTTCCCAGTGAAGCGCCGGTTTGTCCTTCAACGGCGTCTGTACATGACGGTCGATGGCCTCGTGGGCGATATTCACCCCCCCGCCCGGAAGGCCCGAAAGGGCCTTACGTACCTCCGCCCACTGAAAGTCTTGCCGGATTTTCTCATCGTCAGCGAGGTTGAGCCGGGGTCCGACCCCGCCCGATAAATCTTTAACAATAGGATCGTATGCCATAAACGCCCCCTTTCCTGATGGCGGCAAGCCGATGAAGACCGGGCTATTTGACGACGTTCATCATCTCACTGAATTCCGGCACCTCGCAGCAGTCAAAATGGCGTTTCTCAATGGGATCATATTGCGTGAGGGCTTCCTTGATCGGCGTGAGGGTGGGACCCAGCCACCTCGAATACTGTTCCGTAAGAATAACGGGCAGATCAAAGACCCGGGCCAGGCGCAGGAGTTGAGTCGCCCGGTCCATGACCCGATCGGGGTTGCCCATGACGGCCATGAGCTTGTCCTGGATATCAATGATCAACAGGGCCGTGTGTTCTGCGGCCAAGAGCGGCATATCCATAACATTCACCCTTTCCTATCGGCTGTGGGGGTCAATGATCTTGAGACAGGTGCCGTTAAACGTCGATTGCGGATTTTGACTCCTGAAAACAGGCCTTCCGTGTATATGCAGGCACCATG
Organism: Deltaproteobacteria bacterium; assembly: GCA_034522175.1. Lineage (GTDB taxonomy): Bacteria > Desulfobacterota > DSM-4660 > Desulfatiglandales > Desulfatiglandaceae > JAIPDZ01. Next base: position 460,248 of record JAXHLQ010000001.1, read on the forward strand.
GATGTTTCCAAGCGTTATAGGTGAAGAGGGTTGAGATTGTCAAGACGATGGACGATCCCGTTTATAGAAAGCCATGGGTTGCATTTTTGATGCATTCCATATAGACAAGGATTCGTAAAAAGGAAAATGACGGGGCGGGGTCATGTTGAGAACCAAATTGAGGAGGGACCGTGGAGCTGAAACCTGAAAACCACACACAAATCGTCGGACTTCTCGAAAAGGGGGTATCCATTCCCAATCCATTGACCCTCGATGTGGGGAAAGAAGTCGATATCGACCGCGTCTCGAGCAAAGGGGTTCGGCTCTACCCGGGATGCCGGATCTACGGCGCCAATACCGTCATCTCAGAGGGTGCTCAGATCGGATATGAAGGGCCGGTCACCATTGAAGACTGCCGTATCGGTCCCCATGTGGCACTCAAGGGGGGATTTTTCAGACGGGCCGTCTTTCTCGAGGGAGCCAGTATGGGGTCAGGCGCCCACGTCCGCGAAGGCTGCCTTCTTGAAGAGCACGCGAGCGGCGCCCACTGTGTGGGGCTTAAACAGACCATCCTGTTCCCCTTTGTGACCCTGGGGAGTCTCATCAATTTCTGCGACTGCCTCATGGCGGGGGGCACCAGCCGCAAGGCCCACAGCGAGGTGGGGAGTGCCTATATCCATTTCAATTTCAGTGCGGACGGGGACAAGGCCACGGCTTCCATCTACGGCGATGTTCCCCGCGGCGTCATGATCAATCAGCCCCCCATCTTTCTCGGTGGCCAGGGCGGCACCGTGGGACCCATCCGTGTGACCTACGGTAACGTGGCTGTTGCGGGGACCATCCTCCGGAAAGATGCTCTCACCCCCAACAGGCTCCTTATCGGCAAGACGCATCGGGGCGGTACCATCCCCTTTACCGCCGGTCTTTACCCGGGCATTTCACGTTTGGTGGAACACAATATCTACTACCTCGCGAGCCTGACTGCCCTGAAGCAGTGGTATGCGCAGGTCCGGCATCCCTTTTTCAGGATGCAGAAACTGGGGGATTTGATGTATGAAGGCGCCCTGGAAATACTGGATCTCGCTGTTGAAGAGCGGTTGAAGCGGCTTGACGAAGTGGCCCAAAGAATGCCCCACTCCATCGAGCTGCGGGGCGGTGAAGCGTCGGACAAGGAAGGCAGAATGGCGTTTCACCGGAATATGGACCGAATCCGGGACCTCTTTGAATCAGACATCGCCGAAGAACCGGAGACGGATCTCCGGGATCGATTTCTAAAAGGAATCGAAGCTAACAGCGGAGAAAGGCAAAACTATCTACAAGCCATCCAGGGACTGCCCTCGGACATATCAGCCCTGGGAACCGCCTGGCTGGAAGGCGTCATCAACCGGCTCTGCCGTATGAGCGCGGATATGCTCCCGGCCATGAGACTGTTCAGGAAGTTATAGGGTGTCTGCTGAATTCCTATTCAGGAAATCGTTCAGGAACAACCGCCGGGGTCAGGGCTACCGGCCATATCCTACCGCATGGATTTCCATAAAATCCCGACCAATTCATATTCACCGTCACCGCATCCATTTCCCACAAGTGGCCTGCGGCCATGCCGTCCTGGGGTCCTCTTCCCAATCTGAGCCTTAAGCACAAACAAAAAACGGTCAGCCTCATATGGAGACTGACCGCACCAAAAACGGACTTATCAGATTAATGTCACATTTACGAAGCCCTTAGAATTAGGAGCTCCGCAAATGATGGTTTTAATTGGAGCCACCGTGCGGAATCGAACCGCAGACATCCTCATTACGAGTGAGGTGCTCTGCCATCTGAGCTACGGTGGCTCATCACTGAACAATATAGTTGATCTCTCCGGAAATGTCCATTAATTTATACGATCAGATGGCCGTTACCCTCCAATGGGTTTTCAAAACGCCCTGAACTCAACAACAGGATGCATCCATGAAACAGCCCAAGGACTATATTATCTTTCCTCTCGATGTCCCCGATACCCGGCAGGCCATGGCCTATGTGACCGCTTTGAAAGATCACGTGGGGCTCTTCAAGGTGGGTTTGGAACTCTTCATCTCTCAGGGACCCGATATTCTCAAATCCATCCGCGAGGTAGCGGGCGGAGGGATATTTCTGGACCTCAAACTGCACGATATTCCGGCCACGGTGACCCGGGCCTTCATGGCGGCCAGCGCGTATCAACCGGCCTTTGTGACGGTCCATTGCGACGAAGGGGGTCAAATACTCAAGGCGGTGGCGGAAAACAACCCGGGGGACACCCGGATACTGGCCATCACGGTGTTGACTAGTCTGAACAGCGAAAAACTAACTGAACTGGGATATGCACAGACCTATGTGAAGGACCTCTCCGCGCTGACCCTTCTAAAGGCCCGCCTGGCCAGGGATGCGGGATGCCACGGCGTGGTCTGCTCCGGACTGGAAGTCGCCCGGATCAAGGAAACCTTTGGGGATGATCTGATCGCCGTGACGCCCGGCATCCGTCCGGCCTGGTCAGTGGTGGACAAGGACGATCAGAAACGAATCGTGACCCCGAAGGAGGCCGTGGCAAACGGGGCCGATTATGTGGTCATCGGCCGACCCATCCGCGACGCGAAAAACCCAAAGGAAGCCGCCGACCGTGTGGCAGAGGAGATCGCATCAGCCCTTGGATGAGAGCCGGTCCTTGTGAACAGCCATCAGGGTCACCATGGCTTTGGCCGCCTGGGTCTCCGTATCCTCCACCACATCAAACACCTCTGATTCCGAAATGATGATCTGCTTGCCCTCCCGGATGACTTTAGCGCGACAGATCAGTTCGTCACCATGGGCCGGTCTTAGGAAGTTGATCTTGAACTCGATGGTCAGGATCTGGTAATCCGGCGAAACGATGGTAAAAGCGGAATATCCGGCGGTGTGGTCGGCCATGGTAGCCATGACACCCGCGTGGATAAAGCCGTCCTGTTGCCTGTGATGTTCCTTTATATCGACCCTTGAATGAAACCGGCCCCGTTTAATCAACTCCGCCTTGAAATCACAGTACTTGATGAATCCGCGGCGGTAATCTTCAGATAGAAACGCCGCTCTTTCCTCGGAAATCTGATCTTCCATTCGAATCCTTACACTTGAAAAAATGGATTAACCTGACACAGGGGTCTCGAATATCAATCATCTATTTATCAATAAGACGCACTTTTTTCAAGCCTTCGTACAAGAAAACAGGAAGGGGCGCTCCTGCCATCAAATCCTGGATGGACAGAGGTCCTATATTTTGCCAAACAGCTTCCTTAATGTTATAGGTGAGTAAAAACCGCGTGCGTTGAGGACTATGGTGAGCAGAAAACGCAAGGATATGAAAACGAAAGACCTCTCTCGGATCCTGGTCTACATCCTGGGCCACCGGCCCGATGAATTCGGTCTGGTGCCGGATGGGGACGGATTCATCCCTTATAAGGACCTCCTCAAGGCCTTTCATGAAGAAGCGGAATGGCGCTTTGTGCGGCAATCCCATATCAACGAGGTCCTTCTCGGTGAAGACAGGGAGCTGTTTCAGGCTGAGGACAAACGGATTCGCGTTGTCCACAGGGTCTGGGACATGGATCTACATACCCCGGCCCGGTCAGTTCCCAAAATCCTCTTTACGCCCATACGCCAGAAGGCTCATGCCCCGGTCATGGAAAACGGATTGAGGCCCCCTCCCGACGGTCACATCATCCTTACCCCGGAAAAAGAGATGGCCCTCCGGATGGGGCGTCGGCGGGACCCGGTCCCTGTGCTTTTGGAGATCAGGGCACAGCATGCACAGGTCCAGGGGATTCTCTTTTTTCCCTTTGGCGACCTTTTCCTGAACTGGGATATCCCCGGCGAGTTTATTGCCGGTCCCCAGCCCTCGATGGAAATCCTTGAGGAGCGAAAGGCACGCACGGAGAGAGTAGCGAAACCGTCAAAGATGTCCGTCCCCCCTCACCGGGCACCTTTGTCCTGGATCCCCGGCGGGACCCGGACCCGGCCAGGCGGAGCAAAAAGGGAAAAGGGAAGAAACCCAAAGGATGGAAAGAAACGGTCCGAAAAGAGAGGCGCAGGAGTCGATAGGCCGTAACGTGACGACGAGATGAAAGCACTCAAGCAGCGGGAAGCGGCTTGGTAAACCCGCACCCCTTTTTTCTACAGGCCAGGACGGGGGAGGATCCTTTGCGTTCTTTTACGCTCAACACCTTTGTATGGCACTCGGGGCACACATCATCATAAGGCGGATCCCAGGTGGCAAAACGACAGGTGGGATACTGACTGCATCCGTAAAATGTTCGACCCTTCTTGGATCGTCTTTCAACCAGTTTTCCCTTGCATCCCGCTTCAGGGCAGGGGACGCCCGTATCGCGGGGTTCAGGGGTCCAGATGTTCCTGCAATCGGGGTAGCCTGAACAGGCAATGAACGACCCGTATTTTCCGTTTTTCGTCACCATGGGCCGGCCGCACTTCTCACAGATCCCCTTCTCTTCCCCGGTCTCAGCGGGCGATTCGACGACAATGGTCCCCTTCTCATCCCGCGTAAAGTTGGTGGTATATTTGCACTCGGGATAACCGGTACAGGCCAGAAAGATGCCGTTTTTGCCCGACTTGATCACCATGGGCCGGTCGCACTGCGGACAGGAGATACCGGCAGGAAGCTCTCCCTTCATCTGATCCTCAGCACGTTTCAGGTCTTTCTCAAAGGTCTTGTAGAATTCGGTCAGGACATCCGTCCATTTCGCCCTTCCCTGTTCGATTTTGTCCAGTTCGTTCTCCATCTGAGCGGTGAAGGCCGTATCCAAGACATCGGGGAAGTTGGCGCTCAGTAGATCGGTGACCAGGAAGCCCAGTTCCGTGGGAACGAACCGCCTCTTTTCGATGGATACATACTCCTTTCCACTGATGTTGGCGAGAATAGCGGCATAGGTGGACGGTCTTCCGATCCCGTTTTCCTCCAGGGCTTTGATGAGGGTGGCCTCCGTGAACCGGGGCGGGGGCTGGGTAAAATGCTGGGCCGGGTCAAGTTTATGCAGCTTGAGCACCTCTCCCTCCTTCAAGGGGGGGAGTTGAGGGGCTTGGTCCTTGGCACGACCGGAATTCCCGGCATCATTTCCATACACGAGGGTAAACCCCTTGAACACCACCACCGAACCGGATGCCCTGAAAAGGGCTTCTCTGGCTTCGATGTCCACCTGGGTCTGATCCAGTATGGCCGGCGTCATCTGGGAGGCGGTAAAACGCCGCCAGATCAGATCGTAAAGGGCCTTTTGATCCTTGGTGAGGAACGCTCCAATGGATTCGGGGTCCATATCGGGCACCGTGGGACGAATGGCCTCGTGGGCTTCCTGAGCTCCCTTACGGCTTTTGAATTGTCGCGGTTTGGCCGGGAGATAATCCGTTCCATAGGTACTCTGGATATAGGCCCTGGCATCAGAGACGGCATCTTTGGACAGCCTGAAGGAATCGGTTCGCATGTAGGTAATCAGTCCCACCACGCCCTTCGGTCCCAGGTCAATCCCTTCATAGAGCCCCTGGGCAATACCCATGGTTTTTTTGGCAGAAAACCGGAGCCGCCTGAAGGCTTCCTGCTGGAGGAGGCTGGTGGTGAACGGCGGGACGGGATGCTTTTTGGTCTGTTTTTTGACGAGATTAGACACCTTGAAGGAGGCGTCTTTCAGATGAGAGACCAGCTTCCGGGTCTCCGTCTCATTTTTCAGTGCCTTTTTCTTTCCTTTGAATTTAAAGAACCGGGCCTCAAAAGGCGGCGGCGTTTCGGCCTCGAGATGGGCGGTCAGCGACCAGTATTCCTGGGACTCGAAGGCCCGGATCTCCCGTTCACGGTCACAGATCATCTTGACCGCCACGGATTGTACGCGTCCCGCGCTCAAGCCCCCCTTCACACGGGTCCAGAGGAGCGGAGAGAGCTGATAGCCCACGAGGCGATCCAGGATCCTTCGTGCCTGCTGAGCGTCGAATTTATTCCGATCCAGAGATTGAGGTGAGGCCACGGCATCCCGAATGGCCCGGGCCGTCAACTCATTGAAGAGGACCCTGAATATCCTGGGGTGATTGCCGGTTCGGTCCAATTCGCTGGCAATGTGCCAGGCAATGGCCTCCCCCTCTCGATCGGGATCCGGGCCCAGATAGATGCTTTTCGCATCTTTGGCCGCCGTCTTCAGCTTTTTGAGCACCTTCCCCTTTCCCTTGATGGTGACATATTCAGGCGCAAACCCCTTCTCCACATCCACGCCCAGTTTACTGACGGGGAGATCCTTCACGTGACCCACCGAGGCCATTATCTCGAATTCCTTGCCGAGGTATTTCTTAATGGTCCTGGCCTTGGCCGGGGATTCAATCACCAGTAACTTTTTTGCCATCTCTTCTAACTTCCCATCCCTCACATGGACATCGATTCGGTTCCATCAACGGACAAACCGCTTGCCCGGCAGCTGCTTTACCATGCCTTTTAATTCCATGCTCATCAGCACACTGGAGACCTCAGCCGGGTCCAGCGCGCCTTCCCTCGCAATCTGATCCACATGTACCGGATAATGCCCAATATGCTCATATATGCGCCTTTCCACTTCATTCATTTCCTCAGCCGTGACAGGGGATGGGGGAAGGTCCATGCTGTTGCCCAACCCCCGCATGCCCAATTCACTCAATATATCGTCCGCATGCTCAATGAGCGTGGCGCCCTGCTTGATGAGGTAATGGGTCCCTTTACTCTTGAAAGAATCGATGCTCCCGGGGACCGCAAACACCTCCCGATTTTGATCCAATGCCAGCGAAGCGGTAATGAGGGAGCCGCTCCTGAGGGTCGCCTCGACCACGGCGACACCCCGGCTCAACCCGCTGATGATCCGATTTCGTATGGGGAAATTCCTGGCTTCAGGGGGCGTCCCTGTGGGGAACTCAGAAACCACTGCACCCCGTTCGGCCACCTGCTCGAACAGGGACCGGTTGGCAGCGGGGTACACCCGATCGATCCCCGTGCCGATCACGCCCACGGTAAAGCCATCCCCTCTGAGGCACCCCTTGTGAGCAGCGGCGTCGATTCCGCTGGCCAGACCGCTCACCACGCCGAGCCCGCGTCTCGCGAGGCCTGTGCTCAGCCGCTCTGCCGCTTTGAGCCCGTAATGGGTCGGATTCCTTGAACCGATGACCCCCACAAAGCTCTGGTTCAGGGGGATGTCGTTCCCCTTTACGTACAACACCATGGGCGGGTTGTAGATATCCTTCAACAGGGCCGGATAACCGGGATCCGCGTGAACCAGCATCCGGGCGCCGCATGCCTCCACCCGTTTCAGTTCCTCCTCTGCGTCCGGGAGGAGCGCACGGCTTAAAACCTTTCGGGCAACGGTCTCCCGCATCCCATCCACGCGCATCAGTTCGTCCAGCCCCGCCTCAAACACCCTTTCGGGTGTCTCAAAACGCCTGATCAGCCGCCTGAGGGTCCTGTTTCCGAGACCCGGAATTAAATAGAGCGCCAGCCAGGCCAGTCTTTTATCCTGCCATTGGGTCATGGGTTTGCTCGGATTCTATGGGTATAGACGAGACCTTAGAAAAACGTCCAAAGCATGGATTGAAGATGGCGGGACCTTAAACAGGAGGACAGCCCATAGTCAAGTCTTTTCTCTGATAATACTTTTTGAAACCTTGCAAAGATTCCTTAAACGGCCCACGCATAGCGCGATCCAAAGGAGGGGCTATTTGATAAGGCAGGTCGGCAATCTTGATATCACGCGCAGGGCCTCGGGCAGATCCAGATCGGAACCCACCTTCTCCTTCAACAGGGTCAGCGTGTCGACGATACAGCCCTTTTTCAGATCCACACCATAGTGAACAGCGATCTTGTGCAGGGATTCTCTTAAATTGACGGGCCAGACCGTGGCGCCTTTCGTAAACTCCCTCTTTGACGCAATCACAATACCGGTGGCACTCTCGGGCCGTGATTCCAAAACAATTAAATAGCCCAAGGTTAGATCAGGGGCCTCCTTAGACTCGGCAGGACCCACTATTTCAAATAAATTGCCCCGGTGAACACCGCTCTTCACCCCGTGCGACAGGTACACCACCGAATATTGTCCCAGGAATTCATACAGATCCTTGCCCGCTACCAGGACGATGTCTCCCCTTTGGATGGATTCGAACCGCTGCCAGTCCGGATCGATGGGACGGACACAGGGAGATACCGGCCTGAAGGGCAGCAAGGGGTATCCCACCTGAATACGCCGGTAGCTCTCCACGATCTCGCCCTCATACAGGCCGTTTTTCACCTTTTTTTTCAGAACAATCTTACCGAGAAAGGAAATCACGAATCCCGCATCACGCCCTGACAGGGGATGATCCACCGAATCCGAACTCTGATAGACCGTGAAGATGTCTCCGGGTTTGACGTCATGACCGTTTTCAAATGTGGCGTAAATGGTGTCTCCCCGGGCGAGGAAAATCTGCTCCGTCTCGTCCGATATGATCCGGCCCCAGGGCTTCACGCTGACGGGTGCGAGAAACCCCATGGCGTCGACGTTTGTGAACTCCGATATATTCAGCCCGATCTGCTCGCTTTCGGCAACGGCGGTTTTGGAACCGGCGCCCGCCCACGTTGCAGGCATCTCGCTCCTTGGAAGAAGAAACAGGCCAAAAGCGATCAATAAGACACATAAACGCCTTGAATAAAGGCGCTTTTTTTCTATGCGCGGGTCTCGGTCAATCACAGCCACCTCCCTTGAATTCGAAAGGAATCATTTGTTTATTCGTGCATCGTGTATGCCCGTTCTTCGAGAAATACGATTGTTTTCACATTAAGTTCTCATTAAACCCCTTGTCAAGGCGGTTTTATGAATGCCTTGAATTTATGCCCGTCGCTTCGTTATGATGACCCCTCATGGTCCTTAAAAGAATGGCTTAAAAACGGGTTTTGTGAAAACCGAAATCAGCAGAAGACATGAAAACAGCCCCCATAAAATCACTCGCGATTCCCTTCCTGTGCATCATCCTGGCAGGCCTTCTAATCCTCAAAGAGGAAAGCATTCCCCGTCCGCAGGAACCCGTTTCAGAAGGCTGCCTGTTTTGCCACAAGACCGTGAAAGATCCGGACCCGTCACACCCGGTATCCGCCCTCGGGTGCCATGGCTGTCACATGGGGAATCCTCACGCCTTTAATAAAGACCGGGCCCATGTGCGTATGGTATCCAATCCGGGTGATCTCCGCGTGGCAGAGACGACCTGTGGAAAACCCGAGTGCCATCCCGACATCGTCCCCCGTGTCAAGAAGAGTGTCATGGCCACCAACAAAGGAATCATCAACACCTTGAAACACCAGTGGATGAAAAACAGTCCTGCGAATCAGAGCGTTTGGAACCGGGCAACCAAAACGCAGGCCATCGGGGTCCGGGCGCTTTATCTAAAAGACGCGTCTGAAGATCTGGTCCTCGACCACTACCGAAAAATGTGCGGAGGGTGCCACCTGTGGAAGGAAAGAGGCGATCGTGAAGGCGAGGTGGGGAGACGGGGAGGGGGATGCAGTGATTGTCACATCCTGGACCAGAATCGGTCAGTGAAAGAAGAAAAGGATCCATCCGACCACCCCAAAATGACCACGAGAATACCGTCTGAGAACTGCGTCAAGTGCCACAATCGATCGGCCCGAATCGGGCTGTCCTATTTCGGCCGATTCGAATCCGCCGGATACGGCACCCCTTACCGGGGCAGGAGCCTGAGCAACCGGCGGCTTTCGGGGAACCGCTTTTTTCTCAATCTTCAGGCCGACATCCATCATCAAAAGGCTCAGATGGACTGCATCGACTGTCACACCGCCACGGGCGTCATGGGCGATGGTAAAGACCACGAACAGATGGAAACCCAGACGGATATCACCTGCCAGGCCTGCCATCAACCCCGATTTGCAGCGCCCAATAAAGACGATGCACTGGCCGGGCGTCTGATCTTTCTGAACAAACGCACACCGGACATCGACAAAAAGGAAATCGCCTTCAGTAAAAAGGGGACCCCTCTGTACAATCTTCAGAATGACGCAGGAAAAAGCACGTTTTATCGGAAAAGAGACGGCAAGCCCTTTCACATGAACATCTCGTCCTTTGATAAGCCTCACCATGCCCTTAAGGGGCACGAACGCCTGTCGTGTCAGGCCTGCCACAGCGCCTGGATCCCCCAGTGCTACGGCTGTCATCTGACCTATCGAAAATCCCAGGACCAAAAGGATTGGATCAGCAGAAAGCCATCCTCAGGGCGCTGGAAGGAAACCCGGTCCTACATCCGGTTTTCAACTCCGGCTTTGGGTATCCGGCAGGATTCCGGCGTATTCCCCCTTTCACCCTGCCAGGTCTTTGTCTCCTACTTTGATGCATCGGATGCATTTCGAAGCGAGATGTCCTTTAACACCGTGAATGTGTCCGCCTTTGACCCCCACACCACGTCCACGGCGTCCCGTCCCTGTATCGAGTGCCATGGGGATACCAAAACGCTGGGCCTGGGCCAGGGACTGCTCTTCGAGCAGGATAACGATGTCCAATTCAGGCCGACATATGACGCCCAAGCCGGCAGAATCGCTCTCCCATTCGCGCTGGACGCCTTTGTGAACATCCGGGGCGAACCCCTTCAGCAAGGGGCCTGGGGCCATGTGAGGCCCTTTGACCGCACGGAAATGGAACGAATCCTCTATGTGGGCCTGTGCGCCGGCTGTCACAAGCGCTACGACGATCCGGTCTATGAAGACTTTCTTGTATCCAAACAACGATTTGAAACGGAGGCTGAATTGCCGTGTCTGAAATGAGTCCGCTTCTTGAACGCCGCCATTTCAAATTACCCCTTGTGATCGGGTTGTTTATGGCCGTGCTCCTCATGCTCCCGGTAGCCGTCGGAGGAGACGGCACGGAGACCAATCCCACGAATTACGCCGAATGCCTGACCTGTCATCGGGGCATCGAGCCGATCAGTCCAAACCATACGCAGACCTGCGCCGCCTGTCATCTGAAACCCCGTTTGCGCGAAGCCACGGCTTTGAAATCCCACAGGGATATTGTTCGAAATCCATCAGACCCTTCGCTTGTGGGACAATTCTGTCTGTCGTGTCACCAAACGGAGATTGAACACATCCAAACATCCCTTCATGCCACCATGGCCGGCATCATCAACCAGACCCGGTACCTGTGGGGGGCACAAGCGCAGGCGTCCCCCGCCATATACGGTCTCAGCGGCCCCCTGAAATCCCTGCCGGAGCCTGACTTAGAACGGTATCCCGATAGCCCGGCCGTCCTCGTGGATGATTTCTTGAGGCGTCGGTGCCTCAGATGTCATATTCACGGCAGAGGGGCTGAGGGGCTTGGCTTTTACAGGGCCTCGGGGTGTGCGGCATGCCACATGCCCTACAACGATGAGGGCACTTACCAGGGGGAGATGCCGCCATCGACTCATCCGCGAAAGGCTATCCCATGCGGCATGCCTTCACCACGCAGATACCGGACACCCAGTGCCGGCATTGCCACAGTCCGAACCGGGTGGGGGCGGATTACGCGGGTCTGTTCCAGCACGATTACAGCGATACCTACCGCTCTCCCATAGTAGACGGCAAATTGGAACGTAGACGATATGGACTGAACACCCATTCCCTGTCTCGGGATGTTCATGCAGAAAAGGGCTTATGGTGTATCGACTGCCATGATCAGCGTGACGTCATGGGAGACGGCAAGGTGTACAGCTTTGAAATGGCGGTGCCGAAGCGGACTTGCAGCGATTGCCACGGCGGTTTCGGCCACCGTTCCCCCCGAAAGGCCGTCCATATCCGCAAATCATCCGGAGGGTGGGTACTCTTCGGCAAAGGAGATGGAAAAGCGCATGCCATTCCCGGCTTTGATACCCGTAAGGGTGCCCATCGCATCGGGGCCCATGCCAGGGTCAGGTGCAGCGCCTGTCATGCCCAATGGTCGTATCAGGACTATGGCCTGAGCGTCATCCGGGAGGATGTCATTGCCGATTACAAATGGGTTCATCTCACCGCTCAGGGAGATCCCGACCTCGAGGAGCGCCTTCAAAAATATGTCCTGGACCCGAAAACAGTCTATCCGGTGTCCAAGGACCGCGTGTCCCATCAGGTTCGTCCGGGCATCTGGTCCATGGGCTGGCGCTTCAGGCGATGGGAATTCATGCCTCTCGGGGTGGATCATCGGGGAAAGTATGCCATCCTTCGCCCCCGGTACCAGTTCCAGGTCTCATATGTTGATCGTCTCGGCAATGGGGTCCTCGACAGTGAGGTGCCTCTGCGGGGCGACGGCACCGGGCGCGGATGGTCCTTCATGCCCTATGTTCCCCACACCACAGCGCCGGTGGGGAGAACATGCATCGACTGTCATCAAAACCGGGTGGCGGCAGGAGAGGGCATTCAGGGCGGGACCACGCTGGACACGACCCTGACCATTCCATCTCCCCCGGCGATTGTGTCCATGCGGCTGTTGTCCGCCTCGGAGAAAATGCAACTCCTCAACCCCTCCAAGCAGTGGCACCACGCACGTTTCCAGACACGCCGCTCTTTACTCGATGCCATAAAACCCGGCGGCCCGCCCCCGTGACATACACCCCTAGCCCCCCGATTACGGGCATTTTAGGCCTTGGTTTTTGTGCTTGAATTCTGGATCCATTTGAGCTAAATTGGCGCGGTTTGGATCAGGATGCAGGAAACCGCAAGATTGCAGCAACCCTCATGGTGATTGGACAATACTGCCATGGAACAGGTTTTACTCCTCAACATCACCTATGAACCGCTCCGGGTCATCAACTGGAAAAAGGCCATCACCCTCCTCATGCTGGGGAAAGTGGAGGTGCTGGAGGAATACGGCACCGAAATCCACTCCATCAGTTTCACGCTGAAACTTCCTTCGGTGGTTCGCCTCCTGATGATGGCCAAACGACCCAGGGCGTCCGTAAGATTTTCAAGGCAGAACATCTATGCCCGGGATAAGTATTGCTGTCAGTACTGCGGGCGGAAATTCCCGGTGGAGGATCTCAGCTACGATCACGTGATCCCGAAATCACGGGGCGGCAAGACCGTGTGGACCAACATCGTCACCGCGTGCATGCGCTGCAACCGGAAAAAAGGGGGCCGGACCCCGAAAGAGGCCAAAATGCAGTTGATCCGCAAGCCCACCCGGCCCAAATGGCTCCCTTCATTGCGCGTCACCATCGGCTTCAAGGAGATCCCCACCACCTGGCGGGATTATCTTTACTGGAATGTGGAATTGCTGGAGTAGGCGGGAGACCTTCTCGTGCGGCGTGGTTTCAACCAGCTTCGCATCTGACCGTTTCAATCAGCGCTTCTATACGTGATTTTGCCTCCTGAGACATATCCGGGGCCTTTTTAAGATTCATGGCCCGCATGACGTCATAGGTGCCATCCTCAAATAGGACCGGGATCTGGATGAGATAGTCGGGATGATGACAGCATCCCGGTGCAAAGTAGTACCCGGGTCGTCGCCCCTCCTTCAGGCGCTCTCGGGCACCGGTCAGCACGGCCTCGGAGATGACCACGCCGGTCTGACCGGTGAATGTGGTCACGGTATCCCCCGGGTTATAGGCCCGCTTCTTTTCCATAACCATTGCCTCCTTTTTTAACTGTCTCCCATAATCCATCAATTAACACGCGCCTTCACCCCGTCCGGTGTGGGGGTGTCCCTTGTGATGAGGGATGAGTTGGCTCACCGATCCGCGCCCGGATCGTCTTGACGACATCTCTCAAAGGGGCAAGTGCCGGGTCCGGCGTCCGATCCAACTGCTGGTCCAGAGACCTCACAGCCTCTGGTATGTAGGTCTCGAACCGGGTTTTTTGCATGGTCCTTGTCAAATAGGAAAAGGCCCCCAGAATCTGCAGATTCCGCTGGATGGACAGGTAGGGGTAACCGACCTCAACGGCCTCAGCCCATTCCGGGGTCACATCCCGGACCCGTTGGACATACGTATCAAACAGGCTCTCCCGCTGCTGTTCAGAAAGACCCGTGTAGGGGTCGATGAGAAGAGAAGCCAGGTCATAGGCCAGGGGGCCCATCCGCCCCCCTGCCAGTCCACCAACCCGATCTTTTTGCCTGAAATCAGGATATTCCTGGACTGAAAATCCCGGTGAAGAAAAAACCGGCAATCCGCTTTGGAAGCATTTTCGGCCAGGTGAACAAACGCGGATTCGAGTTCCGATCCCGTATCGTTCAGTCCCAGATACCCTCGCAGGAAAGCATCCCTGAAGTAGTCTGATTCATACCGGCGCATCACGGTGAGGTCGTAAACCTCAGTCTGGCAGCACCAGGACGAATCAAAGTCCTCGGCCCCGCGGATCTGGAGCCTCACGAGTTGTTCCAGCACGTCCCGGTAGATCGGAAGGAAATCGGTTTGGCTCAGGACAACATCCTGAAGATGGCGGTTTCCCAGATCCTCCATGATGAACCACCCGGACTCAAGGTGATAACCATATATTTCAGGCACGCAGAGGCCCTTTTCACTGAGATGCCTCCCGATGTTCAGGTAAGCGAGGTTTTCCCGCTCGGCCATGGGGGTTGATGGCGGATTCACCATGACAACGGCCAAAGCATCCCCTGCTGCGGATATCAACCGCGAGAAGTGACGGGTGGACCCATCGGCGGGAATGGGCTCCATCATCACGTCGCGCTTATGGTGTTCCCTCTTTTCCAGAAACCGGGTAAGGGCTTGTTTCAGTGTCGGATCCGGCAATGCCTCTGAAATGGGTTTAGAGGGCACGATTGATTACGTCCTCCCTGATCTCTTTTTGGGAGGTGACAACGCTGTCGACCACCCGCACAGCCGGGTGAACCCGGACGCCCCGCCACAGCACGGATCGTGCGACATCCGCCCGTTCCCCCAACACACTCCTGTCACCGATGACCGCCCAGTCATGCAGTTGGGCAGTTGAAGAAACCCGGCATCCCATGCCCACCAAAAACCGCTCGCGGCCCGCGGCTTCCTGGTTGGCGAGAAGATAGTGGTTGAAACTCCCAATATCCCGCCAGTAATGGCCGGCGGACAGATACCCCTTTATCCGTCCGCCGTCCTTGATCAAGCTGCGGTAACATTCGAGTATGTCAAAGAATACGCCGCCCGGGATCCGACCTAAGACCGCCGGATCGATGATGTGGATCCCGGTGAAGGCAAGTTTTCCCGGTCCCGGATCGACGCTGATCTCCCGGATATTCATCTCTTTGTCCACCCGAACCTGGTTGAAAGGTGCATAATCATGGAGGATGAGGGTGACCCGATTGCCCTGCGCGATGTGCGTCTCGTAGACCCGTGTTAAATCGATGTCCGTAAGGATATCGCCGTTGATAACCACAAAGGGATTGTCGTCCCAGAAATCGAGGGTATTTCGGATACCGCCCCCCGTGCCCAGGATCTCAGGCTCCACCCGAACCTGAACCTTTAATTTGAAGGGGTCTCCGCCGTCCAGGTGTGCCTTCAGCTTTTCCGCGTGGCGATGGGCGTTGACCACAATCTCATCGATGCCGTGGGCTTTCAGATAGTCGATGCTTCGGTCAATCACCGCCCGGTTTCCCACCGGTACCAGGGGTTTGGGGAGGTATGATGTCAGGGGCTCAAGCCGCATGCCAAACCCTGCGGCCAGGATCATGCCTTTCATGCCATAGATCTCTCTGCTGATATTGCCACAAAGACACCAAGCCAAAGAACAGCCAAATCATATCATGGCATTTTTGGCGTCTTCGTGTCGTGAGTCTTCTTTTTATGATGGAAATAATGCTTTTCTGATTATACACCATATGAGATGATGTCAACGGGTTATTGTTTTTTCCGGAGGAGGAATCCTGGAATGAGCCATTCCAATCTCGATCTGTCCGAACTGACCGCGACCGTGGGCCGGCTCTTCATGGCCGGCATGCCGGGGCCGACGCTGGACCCCGTCACGGAAACCCTGATACGGGACCACGGACTGGGCGGCATCATTCTCTTCGCGCGTAACATTGAAGATCCGGTTCAGATCGCCACCTTGTGCCTGGATCTGCAGCAAACCGCCCTGAAACACCATGGCATACCGCTCTTTATCGCCATTGACCAGGAAGGCGGGAGGGTGGCCCGGCTGCAAGACCCCTTTACCCGGTTTCCCGGAAACCGGGCCATCGGGGAGGCCGAAGACCCCTTGAAGGCCGCGGCGGAATTCGCTGACGTGACGGCGAGAGAAATGGCCCTGGTGGGCCTGAATATGAATATGGCGCCGGTGGTGGATGTCCATAAGGGGGAGCCGGAAAAACACCTGACCGGCCGCACATTCAGTGAGGATCCAACGGTGGTGGCGCACCTGGGACAGCAGGTGATCCGCACCCTTCAGCAGAATGGGATCATGGCCGTGGCCAAACACTTTCCGGGCCTGGGGAGGGCCACCATGGATCCGCACCACCACCTC
Source organism: Deltaproteobacteria bacterium (assembly GCA_034522175.1). Lineage (GTDB taxonomy): Bacteria > Desulfobacterota > DSM-4660 > Desulfatiglandales > Desulfatiglandaceae > JAIPDZ01. Next base: position 476,662 of record JAXHLQ010000001.1, read on the forward strand.
CCCATTATTGATGTCGATGAAACAGAAATGGAAACCGTCAACCTGCCCCCCTTCCAGGGCGCCATTGAAGCAGGCGTATCCTCCATCATGTCCTCCCACGCCCTCTACCCGGCCATGGATCCCGACACTCCGGCCACGCTATCCCGTTCGGTCATTGACAGGATCTTGCGGAAACGGCTTGGGTTTGACGGACTCGTGATCACCGACGATCTGGAAATGGGGGCAATAAAGCAGAAATGCGGCGTTGTCAACGGCGCGGTCCATGCATTTGAAGCCGGATGCGACATCCTCCTCATCTGTGAGAATCAGCAATTGGTTCTCGAGAGTATGGACGCGTTGAAGTCAAGACTCCTAAAAGGAGAGATTCCTACGACAAGGCTTCATGAGGCGACCCGAAGAATCAACAAAGCCAAGGCCCGGTATCTCGGAAGCAGGACAAAAGCCGATCTCGAACAGGTCAAGGCATATTTCCATAACAGGGGATAATGCCCTGACAACAGAGATTATGTCGGCGACGGCTTCCCCATTTTTACGGGCTTTTGATCTTTTCCCCTTGACGAATTCTTTTCTGCTCCCTGATAATAACGCTCAACCCGGATAGAAAAATCGAATATCTCAAAAATCCATGGACCGTTTCGAGTGCCACCCCAAGTAGGCCAAAAACATGAACTGAGGAGGCAAAATGACCACACTACCCTACAATATACGACCCAACCTGGTGGGCGATTATCCTGAAATCGATCAAAGCGCCCTGATTGATCCCTCAGCCCAGATCATCGGCCATGTAAAAATTGCCAAGGACGTATTCGTGGGCCCGCTGGCCGTGATCCGAGCCGATCAGCGGGGACCCGACGGAAAGGTGGCGCCCATTCGAATCGAAGAAGAGGTCAATATCCAGGATGGGGTCATCATCCACAGCGATGCGGGGGCTTCAGTGACCATCGGGCCCAAAACCTCTGTAACCCATGGGGCGATTGTCCATGGGCCTTGCAGCATCGGGCGCGAGTGTTTTCTGGCGCCCCGGACGCTTTTGTACAAGGTCACCCTGGAAGATCACATATGGGTGGGCATGGGGGCCATAGCCAAATTGGTCACACTGCCGGCCTTCACCCGGGTCCCTGCGGGAAGTGTGATCCGGGAACGTCCAGAAGTCCTGGGACTTCGCCTGGTCACGGACGCAGAGCGGGAATACATGAAAGAGGTCTGGGCCGCCAACTCCCGCTTGCGGATGGATTACCTGGAATTGCGGAACAAGGCGGAGTCCATCCGTTCCTTAACCGCGGAGAAGACCGCCAAAAGGATGGGATAAGGTTCTCACGCCTCTGCTCAAAGGTAGGAAATCGCTGAAAGCCCCAACCGGCGCCGAAGGGCTTCGAGAAGCCCCACGGTGCCGGTCATCATGTTGTCCCCAAGGGGCGCACCCCAAAACAGGGGCAGTCTCGAGGGTGCGGCGAGCCGCCGTTTGGGGCCGGTGGTGATGATGAGATCCATTGCCTCGGCTCCGGCGGCCTTTCGCATGGTGGCCCCATGCCCCCCTTCCTGCAGGATCTGCGCGTGGTCCAGCGCGTCTTCCGCCAGTCCCTTGATCAATGCCTCCAATCGTCCGACATCAATGTCCCGGGTGTGGTATTCGAAAAACCCGGCGATCTCGCCCCGTTCCAACGCCGCACCGAGGGTGTGTGAAGTGGCCATGTCCAGTATCATGAAACGCTCCCGGTCGGTTGCCCGGGGGTCCATTGACGCCCCCAGGATAGCGGCCATGCCGCTGTCCATGACAAACACCTGCCCGGCCGGCAACGCTTTGGCCCGCATGGCGATGGAGCGAAGCCGGTTGAAGGGCTTCGGAACCGCTCCGGCCTCATACAGGAGCGTGTGGGGAAACGGCGCCTTGTCAAGGGCGGCCTTGAAGATCTGGTGGCGGTAGTCGAGATGGGACACCCCATCCGGCGGGACGCCGTGGTCCTGGGCACAGACCGCCACTGCATCGAAGGTGAAGGGTACCCCAAGGCCGTGGACAATTCCCTCAATCCGCTCGGTCTCGATATCGGCGATATCGAATACCGTAAAATCCCCTTCCATTTTCAGGCGTTCAACCCGGTCATCTTCAACAATCCGGATGCCGGCGGCCGTCACCCGTGCCTCTGAATGATGGATGGTGGCGGCTGAGGCGCGCGACATCACCACCTCGCCCTCTGCTGCTTTTCGCGTCAGTACCCCGGAGACGGGACCGCCTCCCATTTCCACCCCGGTAACAAGCAGCCTTCCCTCGAGCCGATCCAATGCATCGGCCAGAGACTGAACCGGTGAGCGGACCACTGCCTTAAAATGCGTGTCGGCATCCGTGTCATAAACCAGCAGGTCCATGGTCCCTGCACCGATATCGATCATCAAAAATCTGGCCAAGCTTTACGCTCCCTGTGAATTAACCCTGACATTGCATAAAATTTGAATTCAAAACGCTTTAGATTAGCTCAGCAAGGGACGATGGGCCATTTGAAAGGGTGAAAGCGTATTAAACATACGGTAAAGTCTTGAAAATGGATCAGCGTTCCTTGATGACCTGATATAGAGCGAGCGAAGCGGTTTTGGGCCGAAGCTTTATGCAATGTTAGGGTTAAGTTCTTTCAAAGCAGTACTTGGATGCCTCCCCATCCGCTACGGGGACTGGATAGCAACCGTTGAAACAGGCATAGCACAGCGTTTCCGTAGGGATATGCGTGGCTTTCTGCAGGTTCTTAATATCGAGATACCCGAGACTGTCCAGGCCCACGAAATCACGAATTTCTTCCACAGACTTGCTTGCGGCGATCAACTCTCCCCGTGTGGAAAAATCGATGCCGTAGGGACAGGGAAAGCGGTGTGGGGGACAGCTCACCAGCATGTGAAGCGCCTGGACACCGATCTCACGAAGGCTCTTGACCCGGGTCCTGGAGGTGGTCCCCCGGATGATGGAGTCCTCAATAATCACCACCCGCTTCCCTTTCAATAGCTTTTTCACCGGGTTCAGTTTCACCTTCACGCCGAAGTCGCGCATGCTCTGAGACGGCTGAATAAAGGTCCGTCCGATGTAATGATTGCGGATCACCCCCATTTCAAAAGGGATCCCGGAAGCCTGGGCATATCCGATGGCCGCGTAATTTCCGGAATCGGGAAACGGCATGACCAGATCGGCCTCAATGGGAAATTCCTCGGCCAGCAGTTCACCCTGTCTCTTTCGAAACTCGTAAACATTCTGACCAAAAATGGTGCTGTCCGGCCTTGAAAAGTAGATCAGCTCGAAAATACACTGGCTTTTTTGGACCGGCAGACCCGAGCGGACGGTTCTCAACCCGTCCTGATCAATAATGAGGATCTCCCCGGGTTCCAGTTCCCGGATGAATTCCGCCTCCACCAGATCAAAGGCACAGGTCTCCGAGGCAATTACATACCCCGAATTGAGTTTTCCCAGGGCGAGGGGCCGAAAGCCGTTGGGGTCCTTGGCCGCCACAACGCTGTCTTCCGTCATCACCACCATGGAATAGGCGCCCTTCAGCCGGGTCATGGCGTCGATAATGGACTGCTCAAGCCCGGACCTGAATGACCTTGCCGCAAGATGGAGGACCAGTTCGCTGTCCATGGTGGTCTGAAAGATGGATCCCTTGTTCTCCAGCTCCGTCCGGATCTCCCTGGCATTGACGATATTGCCGTTGTGGGCCACGGCAAAGGACTTTCCGGAATACATCACCCGGAAGGGTTGGGCATTGACCAGAAGGGATGAACCGGTAGTGGAATAGCGCACATGGCCCAGGGCCATGTCTCCCTTCAGGCCCTCCAGGATCTCTTCATTGAATACCTCGGGCACCAGGCCCATGGCCTTATGCCCCATCACCCGGGTGCCGTCGGAAACCACGATACCGGCACTTTCCTGCCCCCGGTGCTGCAATGCATACAGGCCGAAATAGGTCAGCTTGGCCGCCTCCTCATGGCCATAGATCGCAAAGATACCGCATGCATCCCGGGGCCTTTCAGGGTGTGGCGCCATGGGGTCGAATTTCTCAGTCATCTTCATCCCTCATTCCCGGGTGTCAGGGTATTGCCTCGCGCCTCATGCCTTGCGCCTCCGCTATGATATTCCTGCAGGGTCCTCACTTCCAGGCTCCCGTGGATCATGGCCCGGATGGCCTCAATGGATGCCCTGGCCCCGGCGACGGTGGTGCAGTAGGGGACCTCCAGGGTCAGGGCCGCCCGCCGGATGGAGAAAGACTCTGCAATGGCCTGTTTGTCGCTCGTGGTGTTGATGACCAGGTTCACCTCGCCGTTCTTAAGCATATCCACCACATGGGGCCGCCCCTCTCTGACCTTGTTGACCAAACGGTTGGCAATTCCCTGTTGGGCAAGAAATGCGGATGTTCCGCGTGTGGCCACGATTTGAAAACCCAGATCCTTCAGCTCTGTCGCCATATTCGTGGCCAGCGCCTTGTCCTCATCCCGCACACTGATGAACACCGTCCCTTCGAGGGGAAGCCGCTGCCCGGCGGCCAGCTGGGATTTGGCAAAGGCCAATCCGAATGAGGCATCGATTCCCATGACTTCTCCCGTGGACTTCATCTCCGGACCCAGGAGGGTATCCACCCCGGGAAACCGGGTGAAAGGGAAAACGGATTCTTTGACAGAGAGATGCGCGGGTGGCGATGCTTAAGTAAGACCGATTTCCTTCAGGCTTTTTCCGGTAATCACCCGGGTGGCGATTCTGGCCAGGGGAATACCCGTGGCCTTGCTCACAAAGGGGACGGTTCTTGAGGCCCGGGGATTGACCTCCAGGACATAAAGGGTCCCCTCCTTCACCGCGTACTGAATATTCATCAGGCCCACCACCCGGAGTTCTCTCGCCAGCGCCCGTGTCTGGGACTTGATGCGGTCGATGACGTCCGCATCCAAGGATACGGGCGGCAGCACGCAGGCACTGTCCCCGCTGTGGACACCGGCCTCTTCAATATGTTCCATGATCCCCGCCACGACGGTATCCCGACCGTCCGACAGGGCATCCACATCCACCTCCACGGCCCTTTCCAGAAACTTGTCGATCAGTACGGGTTTCCCCGGCGAGACCTGGACCGCACTCTTCATATAGAATTCCAGATCGGTCCGGTCATAGACGATCTCCATGGCCCGTCCCCCAAGAACAAATGAGGGCCGGACCACCACCGGATATCCGATCTCATCGGCCACCGCGAGAGCCTGCTCCCGGTTCACGGCGATCCCGTTTTCAGGCTGGAGGATATTGAGTTTCCTGAGAAGCTTCTGAAACCGCTCCCGGTCCTCAGCCCGGTCGATGCTGTCCGGGGTGGTGCCGAGGATGGGGACTCCGGCCTCGGCCAGGGGGACGGCGATATTCAGGGGCGTCTGCCCGCCGAACTGAACAATCACCCCTTCCGGTTTTTCCTGGGCCACGATATGGAGCACATCTTCCGTGGTCAGCGGTTCAAAATAGAGCCTGTCCGAGGTATCATAGTCGGTGCTCACCGTTTCCGGATTGCTGTTGACCATGATGCTCTCGATCCCCATGGCCCTCAGTTCGCGGGACGCCTGAACACAGCAGTAGTCAAATTCAATCCCCTGTCCGATCCGGTTGGGGCCCCCGCCCAGAATCATCACCTTCCGGGTCTTGGACGGACGGATTTCGTTTTCCTGTTCATAGGTGGAGTAGTAATAAGGGGTATACGCCTCGAATTCCGCCGCACAGGTGTCCACCAGCTTGTATACCGGGGCAACGTTTCCCGCCCTTCGGATCTCCCGGATCCTTACCTCGGGGAGGTCGAAAATCTTCCCGAGGTAGATGTCGGAAAACCCGTGAGACTTCAAATCCTTCATTGTTTCGGCATCCCAGGTCTCCGGGCTTTCCCCTTTTTGCGCCCTCTCACGGAGTCGGCCGTCGAGACGGGCCAGTTGCCGGATATGAAACAGAAACCAGGGATCGATCCATGTCTTTTCGTGGACATCCGCGATGCCCATCCCCCGCCTGAAGGCCTCATGGATATAAAACAGCCGGTTGGAATGGGGGTGAGACAGACCCCGGTCCAGTTCGTGGGGTTCAAGCTCGGCAAGCGGATCAGCCCCCATTTCATCCCCGAGCCCAGAACGGCCGACCTCGAGAGACCGGATGCCCTTTTGAAGGGCCTCTCGGAATGTTCGGCCGATGGCCATGGTCTCTCCCACGGATTTCATGGAGGTGGTCAGGAGATCCTGGGCCCCCGGGAACTTCTCGAATGTCCACCGGGGGATCTTGACCACACAATAGTCAATGGTGGGCTCGAAGGACGCCAGGGTCTCCCGGGTAATATCGTTGGGAATCTCATCCAAGGTGTATCCCACGGCCAGTTTGGCCGCAATCTTGGCAATGGGAAACCCGGTGGCCTTGGAGGCGAGAGCCGAACTCCTGGACACGCGGGGGTTCATCTCGATGACCACCATCTCCCCCGTCCGGGGATGAACGGCAAACTGGATGTTCGAGCCCCCGGTCTCCACCCCGATCTCCCGGATGATCCGGATGGCGGCATCCCGCATCATCTGATATTCCCTGTCCGTGAGGGTCTGCGAAGGCGCCACCGTGATGCTGTCTCCCGTATGAACGCCCATGGGATCCAGATTTTCAATGGAGCAGATGATCACCACGTTGTCCCTGAAATCCCGCATCACCTCCAGTTCGTACTCCTTCCAGCCCAGAAGCGATTCCTCCAGGATGATCTCCGAGATCATGCTCGCTTCGAGCCCGGCCTCCGCGAGGGCCTCCATCTCCTCACGGTTGTAGGCCACCCCGCTTCCCATGCCCCCGAGGGTAAAACTGGCCCGGATCATCAGGGGATATCCGATCCGTTCCGCCGCCTCCCTGGCCTGGGCCATATTCCGGGCGATCCCGTTTTCAGGAACCCTCAGGCGAATGCGCGTCATGGCATCCCGGAACCGTTCGCGGTCTTCGGCCTTCAGGATCACCTCGAGAGAGGCCCCCAGAATCTCGATCCCCAGTTCATCCAGGAGCCCGGTCTCCGCCACCTTCACCGCGGTATTGAGGCCGGTCTGCCCCCCCAGGGTGGGGAGGATGGCCTGGGGACGCTCCCGCTCCACAATCTTGGCCACCATTTCGGGGGTGATGGGCTCCACATAGGTACGGTGGGCGGTCTCCGGGTCAGTCATGATGGTGGCGGGATTGCTGTTGATGAGAACAATTTCATATCCCTCTTCCATCAGGGCCTTGCAGGCCTGGGACCCGGAATAATCGAACTCGCAGGCCTGTCCGATGACAATGGGTCCCGAGCCGATGATGAGGATCTTATGGATGTCTGTTCGTTTGGGCATGCTGATTCAAGGGTCTCAGGCTTCAAGTCTACGGTGTCGGTCTACCCATTGGGGGCCATCAATTGAATAAACCGGTCGAAAAGGTAGTCGGCGTCATGGGGTCCCGGCGCGGCTTCGGGGTGATACTGAACAGAAAACATCGGGTACCCTCTATGTATCATGCCTTCCAGTGTCTCGTCGTTGAGGTTGATGTGGCTGAGCCGGATATCCTTATCCTTCAGACTGTTGATGTCCACACTGAAGCCGTGGTTCTGGGAGGTAATCTCCACCTTCCCCGTGGTCAGGTCCTTGACGGGCTGGTTCGCTCCCCGGTGGCCGAACTTGAGTTTAAAGGTCCGCCCCCTTAGAGCCAGCCCCAACAACTGGTGTCCCAGGCAGATGCCGAATATGGGCCGGTGACCGATCTGATCCCGGATCGTATCCACGGCATAGGTCACGGCCGCCGGATCCCCGGGCCCATTGCTCAGGAAAAGCCCGTGGGGATTGAGTCGGTCGATGACCGCTGATCCGGTGTCGGCCGGAAGGACAAGGACGTCACATCCCCGTTTTTCCAGGGACCTCAGGATATTGTACTTAATACCGTAGTCCATGGCCACCACCCGGAACCGCTCCGGCGTGTCGGGCCATTTGAATTGATCGAGACTTTCCTTCAACGATATGGGACGCCCGTCCGTCCACAGCGCCGGTTTCCTGCGGGTCACATACTGAACCAGATCGCTCCCCGCCATATCCAGCGATTGCCGAGCCCTTTCCACCAGGGCGTCCGGGTCCAGGTCTTCGGTGGACAGGGCCGCCTTCATGGCCCCTTTTAACCGGATGTGCCGGGTCAAGGCACGGGTGTCGATCCCCTCGACTCCGGGTATCCGGCGCTGTGTGAGGTAGTCGGCCAGCGACTGCTTCGAGCGGTAATTGCTGGGATATTCCTGATATTCCCGCACAAGGAGTGCTTTCACCTGGACGCTGTCCGATTCCACGTCCTGATCGTTCACCCCGTAGGTCCCGATGAGGGGGTAGGTCATGGCCACCATCTGTCCGCAATAGGACGGATCGGTGAGGATCTCCTGGTAGCCGGACATGCTGGTATTGAAGACCACCTCTCCGGTGGCCTCACAAGGCCCTGTAAAGGAACGGCCCGTGAAAACAACACCGTCTTCCAAGGCCAGAACGGCCTTCCTATGGGGTGGATCTTTTACCATTTCCGTCGCACCCGGACCCCCCGGTTGTGGAGGTCTTTTTTGATAGCTTTGATCCTGAAGGTGTCATAGTGGACAATGGAAGCCACCAGGGCGGCATCCGCCTTTCCTTGGGTGAGCACATCGAACAGGTGGTCGATGTTCCCGGCGCCTCCTGATGCAATCACCGGAATATGGACATGTGCTGAAATCAGCGCGGTCAGGTTCAATTCATAGCCGTCCTGGGTCCCGTCCGCATCAATGGAGTTGAGGCAGATCTCCCCCGCACCGAGATCTTCGGCCTTGCGTGCCCATTCGAGGGCGTCCATGCCCGTACAGGTCCTGCCGCCGTCGATGACCATTTCGTATCCCGACGGGATGGTATCGGATGGTGTCACACGTTTAACATCCATTCCCAGTACCACGCACTGACTCCCAAAGGCCCTTGCCCCCTGGCGAATGATATCCGGATTGCGGATGGCGGCGCTGTTGACACTGACCTTTTCAGCCCCCGCGAGAAGGACCTTCCGCATATCTTCCAGCGTTCGGAGGCCTCCGCCCACGGAAAAAGGAATAAAGATGGCTTCGGCCACGCGGCTGACCACATCGATCATGATATCGCGCCGTTCATTGGAAGCGGTGATATCATAAAAGACAATCTCATCGGCGCCTTCATGATAATAGTGCCTGGCCATCTCCACCGGATCACCGATATCCACGTTTTCCTTAAACTTGATCCCCTTGGTGGTCCGCCCCGCACGAACGTCAAGACAGGGGATGATCCGTTTACTCAGCATCCTGACCGTCCCATCTGCAGAAATTGTCGATAATTTTCAATCCCGGACGGCCGCTCTTCTCCGGATGAAACTGCATGGCAATGAGGTTTTCCCGGCCGATGACCGACGGGAATCCGATGCCGTGCTCGGTCACGCCGATGATCCGTTCTCTACCAGCCGGCATCGGATAATAGGCATGGACAAAATAGAACTCGTCTTCTGCATCGATCCCTGCCAGGACCGGATGCTTTTTCATCAGCTTCACCCGGTTCCATCCCATGTGGGGGATTTTGAGCCGCTCATCGCCTGAGAAAAGCCGACCGGGAAACCGTTTCACCTCACCGTGAACCAGTCCCAGGCAATCTGTCTCATCCTCCTCGCTTCGATCCAGGATAATCTGTGCACCGAGGCAGATCCCCAAAAATGGCGTTTTTCTTTCAAATACCCGGGCCAGGACCTCATCCAGGCCGAGTTGTTTCAGATCGGCCATGGCCTGCCCCGCCGCGCCGACGCCTGGAAAAATAACACGCTCGGCAGCCAGGATCTCCCGTCTGTCGTGCGTAATCCGGCAGGGGAAATCCAGCTTCATCAGCGCACGCTCCACACTCCTGAGGTTGCCCGCCTTATAATCGATAATCGCTATCATGACGTTTCACGATCCCCTATACGGGACGTTGGGTATGGTCTCTTTCTATCTCAGATCTGATTCAATCGCCAATCGGCAATCGACAATCCTTACCCTGCCACTTTCATCATCTCATCCCGGATGGTGGCGAGCCGCGCCTCCTCAAACACCTTTTGTCCGTCGGCATCCCGCACGTAAAAGACGCCCATCACGCGTTCTTCATCGCTGTTGACCTTGGCAAATCGAATATCGAGGCCCAGGAGAAACATCAGTTTGGCCATGGCATAGGTCAACCCCACACCCGTACCCGAACGAACCTCGATCACGGTAAAAAAATCCGAGATCTCGTTGTCGATTCTGACACTGCGGTTGACAGGCGGATGGTATGGTTCACCATAACGGGCCTCTTCCTTTTCGCGGATGAGATCGTCCAACGCAAGCCGGTCTTCCAGGACCGAATGGACGTCTTTAAGCGCCCTGTCCCAACGCTCGGCTTCCCGGTAGGGGTCCACCGGGTTGGTCACCTCGTAGATGTCAAATGCCAGACCGTTTTTCAAGGTAAAAATGTTGGCGGAGAGAATCTTGATGTTGTTCAGCGTAAAGACCCCCACCATCTCGCTGAAAAGCCCCGGCCTATCGTAAACACACTGGATAACGCGGGTCACCGGTGCATCCTTCAACCGCTCCAACACCCACTGATGGTGTGGTGTGCCATTCCCTGAAGACATGGTCATGGCCATGCGGAAATGCCGGATGCCGTCCGCTATGCCGGAGCTCAGGAAATAGCGGGGTGAGACCTGGTCCATCAATGCGCTGATGTCCGCTTCAGAGAAGTCCGTCGCCAGCGCATCGATGATGGCCTTCTTTCCCCGCTCAATCTGGCACGTGGCATCGGGAGAGGCCAGGACCCCCTTATCGAGGATCCGGCTGACTTTCATAAACAACTCCGTTAAGAGCATGATTTTCCACTCGCTCCGCGCCATGGGGCCGGTGGCGAAACTGTCGGCCACCGTGAGAAGAAAGAGCATCTTCAGGATCTGGGTATCCTGAATAATCTGGGCTACCTGAACGGACGTTTTCTCATCGCTCAGATCCCGTCGCTGGGACATATTGGCCAAAAAAAGGTGGTGTCTGACGAGGAAAGGTACGACATCGAGACCCTCCTCCATCCTTAGCCTTTTCAGGATGGGGACGACCGATTCGCTCCCCACCCGGGCATGATCCTCCCCTTTACCTTTTCCAATATCGTGAAGCAGGGCAGCGAGGAAAAGCCACTCCGGGTGACGGAGTTCTTCAAACACCTTTCGAAACAGAGGCCACCGTTCATCAAAGTCTCCCTTGGATATCTCGTTGACAATGTCTAACGCCTTGAGGGAATGGAGATCAACGGTCATGACGTGATAAAACCCGAACTCGGCCAGGTTGCGAATCGCCCGGAACTCGGGGATGAAAAGGCCGATCAGGCCGATCTCCAGTGCCAGCCGGATGATTTTCGGCGTCTTGGGATGAAGGAGGATCTTTAGAAAAAGCCTCCGTGCTTCATCAGAATCCTTGAGTCTTTCTCCCTGCTCGGAGAGGATTTTCTTGGCCTCCCAGATAAACCCCGATCCCAAAAAGAGCCCCCGCTGGTTCGCCTCCTGAAGCGCCTTCAGGATAATCACCGGTTCTTTTTCCCTGACTGAGCCTTCTTTAAGGACGATGTTTCCCTTTACCACCTTGAATTCAGGCGGGAGGTCCGCCGGAGAGATGGATGAAGGGGCTGGATCGATGAGATCCAATGCCTTGACCTGAAACTCCTCGAAGCGGTATCGAATCCGGTTTAAATGAAGATAGAGATCGCGCATGAGTTGCTCAGGTCCTGAGATGTACGGCAAATCCTCATAGCCCTGAAGGCGGGAAATGCGATCCTGCGACGACAGAAGCATGCGATCCTCTTTTCTCCCGGTTAGATGGTGGAGGTGGTTTCTCACGTTGAGCAGCACCCCGCGGGATTCGGTCAGCTTATCGAGTTCAAAATGGCTGAACACCGAAAATCGTTTGATATCATCCAGGCGGGCGCATTTGAAATAGCTCCTTGCCATCCATTCCATCAGGTGAAGGTCACGCAATCCGCCCAGCCCTTCTTTCAAGTCGGGCTCCACGAAGTACCCCTCATCGCCGTAGCGTTCGGCCCGCTGTTCTCTGGAAATGAGGAATTTGGGAAGCAGGGACGATTGTTCCCGATGAATTCGGGACCAGAAGGCGTCCTGGAACAACCGATAGAAAGAGAGGGACCCCAGGAGAAAACGGCTGTCCATCAAAGAGGTAAAGACCCGGAAATCCGATACGGCGAGACGAATGCATTCCCGGTAGGTCAGAATGGATTGGCCCACATCCAGCCTGGCATCCCACAGGGGGTAGATGGCACGGGAAATCATCGCTTCTGCTTCGGTCGAAAGTTTACCCCGGTGAATGACCATCAAGTCCACATCAGAACAGACGCAGAGTTCGCGCCGTCCGTAGCCACCCAGGGCCATCACCGCGAGATCATCGGGATCTCTGCCCTCCCCCGGCCAAACCCACTGGCGGAGAAGAGGGCACACACAAAGCGATCCATCAAATCCGCATACCGATGGAGGCTATGAAGTCCGGAACGGTCTTTCAACATCTCTCCGACAACCGATTTCCTCGCTTCAAGAAAATCCGCGACCCATTCCTGTGAACTTCGGTTTGGCATCAATTTACCCGCCGACCCTTGAAAACGCCGTCCCAATGGATACCGGCGTCATGGATAAGGATGCAGCATGAAGGCGTAGCAAATGGGGGGCGAAGCGTCCTCGGTGGCATTCGTCTTACAGGTGACACCCCAAACGATCAGATGGCATCCCGGTCTTCTTCACCCGTTCGAATGCGGATGGCCTTTTCCACGGGCAGGATAAAGATCTTGCCATCGCCGATCTCCCCGGTGTAGGCATTCTCTTTGATCACTTCGACGACTCTGGCCACCATCTCCGTTTCGACGACCACCTCGATTCGGATCTTGGGCAGAAAATCGACCACATATTCGGCTCCCCGGTAGATTTCCTTATGCCCCTTCTGACGTCCGAATCCCTTCACTTCCGTTATGGTGATCCCGCTGACGCCCAGTTTGAGCACCGCATCCTTGACATCATCCAGCTTAAACGGCTTGATAATTGCTTCAATTTTCTTCATACACGTTTCCTCACCAAAAAAGCGTTACACTCCTTCACTCATCCACCCATTCTTCAAGACCATCTTTTTCAAGGCCCGCTGTCTTTTGCCGGGGTCTCACCTTTCGGTAAACCCCTATCGGCGATCTCGACTCACCGTTCACAACCAATAGATCGTCTTCGATGGAGATGTCAAAAAGACGCTCATTTTCCTTGAGATAGGGAAGAATGAGGGTCCAGTCCTTTTCTTCCATGGGGACGATCTCTCCCCCGTTCAGTTGCTGCTCTTCCACCATTTCGTGGGGGTCCCGGACATAGATGGCACCGCCGGACGCCAGGGAAAAAAGGTTGGAACCCGGGTATGGAGACGGCAACGGATGGACCTTTCCCTGATCGTCAAATCCCATGCCGTTCAGGACCACAAACCCGCCGCCATCGTGCGGATCTCCGGCCATAAAGGATTCGCCGAGGTAGTCTAAGCACGTCCCGTTGATCACCACACGGGGTCGCCCCACCGCATTGATGAGCGGCCTGCCGGCGGCATTCCCCATCACATAGACCTCTCCTCCCTTGGCGCCGTACATGAATGTCTGACCCACATCGCCGTGGACGACCATCTTTCCGGATTTCATAATCTGGCCCAACTGGTCCTGGGCATCCCCGTGTACATGAATGGACAGCCCATCCATGCCCGACCCCATGTAGTCCCCCGAACTGCCGTAGATATCGATCTGCACACCCCCCGAATCGGGACCGAGACCGCATCCGTGAAACCGCTGTCCTTTGAGACCGAACACAATAAAGCGCCGCCATCCCCTGAAAAAGGCCTCTGCCAGGAGGCGGCTGTCACAGTGATCCCCCTCCGGAGGGAAGAGGGAGGCATCGATAATCAGGACCTTTTCCTGGTAAGCCGGTGCCCTGAAAAACTGCCGGGTCTCCCAGTCCACCAGCCGATAGGTCGATTTTACGTCCTCCCGTGCAAGGGACGGAAAATGACGCAGAATGGTCTCCACCGTATGGTTCACCATCTGTAGAATCGAACGACGCTTCTTGTCGCAGGTGGGGTACCGTCGATCCATCAACAGGGTGAGCGCGGACAGGGCCACCTCAAAGTGGGCATCCCCGCTCCGAGCCCATCCGCGGATTTGCTTCAAACAATCCATGAGGTCGGCATAGTCCCACATCTCGATGCCGTCACGGATATATGCATAGAGGCGGTCGGGCCGCTGAAGGTTGAAAAATTCGGAGATGTCAAACCGGTCTTTGTCATCCCCCTCGACGAGGTAATAGACCCGGCCCGGCAGATACGGCGACTGGCCGGCCGGTGCCGTGATTTCGTTGCCGAACTTGTCGGTGCATGTCAGTCTTCGCTCAAGGGGTTGATCCGGCGATTTGTCCAGATTGAAAATGAAGGATCCACCGTCCGTATGGCTGCCGCCGCGGGCATTCCAGTAACGATCCGCCACGTCCCCCACTCGGGGATCTTCGGCAGAGAGGCTCTTGAGGGTGGCGTCGATGGCCTGCTTTTCTGAACAGACCAACCCCACCTGCACCTGACCGTCATGAAGGGCGAATACCTGGGGCCTGAGCATGGAGGTATCGGTGATCCCGATGAGTTGAAGACGATCATGCCGGGTATCGTTGCGCGCAATGATAAAGAACCAGGGTCCGTCCGGGGATCCGTGGATATGGGCGGCCTGAATGGCCCGGTAAAGCCGCTGTTTATCGGCAGGCAATTCATCAAAATCCCGTTCCATGGTGGGTGCCAGGGCTTCGATGACATATTCCAGGGGGTATCCACAGGTCCGGCTGTAAAGGTCGAACAAGAGAACCGAGACCTCCGTATCCGTCAGGAACTGCGGGTAGAGATGCTTCTGCATGAGGTACTCGGCCACGGAATGGTGATTGGCAAAATCGCCATTGTGCACAAGGGCCTCGTTGAGCCCGATAAACGGATGGGCCCCGCCCGGATGCCACACCTTTCCTTTGGTGGGATACCGCTGATGGGCAATCCAGACATGGGCCTTGAAGTTGTCGAGCTTGTAATACTGGACCACCTGTTCGGCATAGCCCACAATCTTGAGGATGAAAAAATTGCGTCCGTGAGAGAGGACAAATGCCCGCTGGCTGGCGGTGGCATCATAAAAGGTCCGGTTGATGTTAAAGCTGTTCTGATAGACAAATTCATCCTCGGCACGACGCGGGGCCATGCCTGACAGGTTGTTTTCCGCCATAAAGGCCTTGAGGACCTCGGGCCGGACACGTACAAAATATCGGAAGACTTCCGGTGGCTGGGCATCCAGGCCCTCGATGTTGCGGTAGTCATCCACATGAGGGATACGTTCTGAAAAATCGACACGGAAAAAAGGGTCGATGAACCGGGCCTCCAGATCGTCCATGACACCGTCTTCGAGTACGGCAATCTGCAGGATGTAGTCCTCCCGGAGGATTTCTTCTGAAACACCCAGCATTTTGGGGTCAAACCCCATGGCTGCGATCCCGCCGCCGCGACCGTTGCCCCGGTTATGCATCTGTTTGGACGGCTCGAAGATATGACGGCCCCGGACCGGGATGCTGCACGCGAATCCCGTTACCCCGCACCCGCCCTCGGCCTCAAGCCCGTCATTGACCATAGAGGGCAGGCCCTGGACCATCGATTTTCTGGATCTTATTATTTCATCTGTCATGTTACGTCACTTCAAATTTCAGTCACTCTGCACTTCTTCCCGATAATCCAGGTGGACCAGGCAGTCCGTCCGGCCCACCAGTTCTTTGATGTCTTTCATTCCCAGCCTCTTGAGAATCCGGATGAGCTCCGCACGCCACGCCAGGAACATGTTCACAATCCGCTGCGTCCCCCAGTCGAGGTCCATCAGTTCCATCAGTTCCGGATCCGTGGTGGCGATCCCCCGCGCACACCCCCGTCCGCTCTCGCAATTGTGGCAGCGGATACATTCCAGCGCCACCAGGTCTGCCGTCCCCGTACATACCCCGTCGGCACCGAGCGCGATGATCTTGGCCACGTCATGAGGCGTCCTGACCCCCCCACTGGCAATCACCGTCACCTGATCGCGAACCCCCTCTTCGGTCAGAAAGCGGTGGACTTTGGGCAGGGCGTACTCAATGGGCATGGCAATGTTTTTCTTGGCGATCTCGGGGGCGGCCCCTGTGCCCCCGTAACTCCCATCCAAGTGGATGATATGGGCCCCCGCATAGTAGCTCCCCACCGCCACCATGTCCACATCGGTGGGGGTGGAAACCTTCACGGAGACCAGGGCCTCCGGGTTGATGGCCTTGATCCAGTCCACATGCTTCTTATGATCTTCCACAGAGTACACACTGTGAAATGGAAAAGGCGAAAAGAGCGGATATCCCACCACCGCTTCCCGCATGCGGGCCACACCCGGCGTGACCTTCTCCCCCAACAGATGCCCGCCCAGGCCGGGTTTCGCTCCCTGGGCATATTTGAACTCCACAATCTTTACCCGCTGGATGGTCTCTTCCCGGACCCCGAAAAGGCCGGTGGCCACCTGAGTGATGACGTGATCATCATAGGGTTTGAGTTCATCGGGGTAGCCCCCCTCACCGGTGCAACAGAAGGTGCCGAGGGCCGCGGCCGCCCGGATGCGGCTGAGCATGGTCGTGATGCTGACCGAACCGTAGGACATCCCGCCGCCGTAAAACGGCATTTCGATCCTCACCCTGTGGGCATTGTCGTCTCTGCGGTTCAGGTCGATCCCCACATTGATCCCATCATCCGAACCATCGGATGCGGTGGATGTTACAGTTGAGGCCGGAAACTTGATACGGAGTCGATCAAAACCGCCCCCGGAGTTCCCTGTTTTATAGGCCAGTCCCTTCGGGGGCATGGCACTGAACTCGGCCATGTACCAGGTGCTCGCCAAAAGATCGGGCGGCCACCTGAAATCGCCCATCACGTCAAAATCGGGATTTCTCCTGAGGCTGAGCGCACCCACCGGACACATGTCATGACACGGTTCATCACAATCCACGCCCACACAACGGTAGGCATTCTCCACGAGCACCCGCCCCCTTCTCATCACATGAACGCCATAGGGGCATGTCTCCACGCATTTACCGCATTGAATACACGCATCTGTCCGGTTGAGACGGTACTTCCCGATGGGATTTCTGAACCGTGACCGGGTTTTTATGGTTTTCGGCAACTCAAATGCCTGTTGATTACTCGAGTTCACACCCTTCCTCCACGACCCCCATGGCGCCGAAAATCTCCTCATTCAGCGTCTCAAAAAACATGGCGCGTCCCGCCTCTCCCCGGAGTCTGCGCGCGTCCCTGATCCCCATGGCACCCATTACCTCGAGAAGCTGATTGTGCCAGGCGCCCATCAGGTTCACCACCCGGGATCTCACCCATGGCGTGGTTGCCTTCTCAATCTCTACGGGGCATTGAAGGCCCTTCGTGCATCGCCGGCACATCCGGCATTCCAGTGCAATGAGCAGGGGAAAATCGATCATCACCCCATCGCCGCCGCAGATAATGGCCTTCGGCACATGTTCAGCCATGGCGATACCCCCGCTGATGAGCAGGGTCATTTCATCACGCTGGCCCGCCTCAACGAGTTTGAGATGGACGGCTCGGATCCCGTCCTTCAGATACAGGCTCGCATCATCGCAATACACCCCGTCTTCGCTCGCCGAAAGATGAACCACTGCTACCCTGTTTTCCACCAGGGAAAGTACGGTCTCTTCAACGCCTTTTGTGATCGGCACGTTAATGGATAGGATGACGTCAGGGTGGGTTGACCGGATACGGTCAGCCTGCTCCGCCCATTTTTCATGCCAGGGAATCTCCACCAGCCGAACCGTTTGAGGCATGTCCATGTCTTTTGGATCGACGTCCACGGAACACATGGGCATGATCCATGGGTAAAGATCCGCCGGAATCGACGCCAGCCGGTCCTCCGGGAGCGCCAAAAGGGTCCCCAGAACCCTGGCGGCCTCGGCCCAGCCGCGGATCGTGTCCCGGCGCATCGAGCCAAAGGTTGGCATTCTGAACAGGATGGGGAGCGGAATATCCATAAAGCGGGCATCATCGGGTTTGGGCATCCCCGTATCATCAAAAACAAGCGCTTTGGGCGTTCTCCCCACGTCAATGGCCGTGGAGATATATTCACGGCCATGGATGCCGTCACGGGTGGGGCGGACAATCTCTGACATATCCGTCCACATGGCGTCAAACCCAGGCCCTGTAAAGGGACCCGGATACCCCGCACCTGAAACCGGGATCTTTCCGCTTTGAGCCTGTGCCCACAACTTGGTGATGATGTCGGGTGTCCAATAGCCGTCCCCCAGGCTTAGATATTCCGGATTGACGGTCTTGTGGATCAACTCTTTGGGACAGCCTTGTACACATCTCAGACAATTCATGCAGTCGGTATCGATGGTATCCACCATCTGGACGGGGTCCATACGGCGATGGTCATAGACGCCGTATACACACGTTTTCTTCACACAAACCGCACACTTGAGACACCCTTCCTCCCAGGCGACAATACCCGACCGGGTGATCGGTTTAAATCGATGGGGCACGGTTTGCGTGTTTATGACATATTTAGACGGCATGATGTTTCCTACGTTAAACGCGTTCCTTCAATCCACAATCGACCTTCAACAATCATCAATCCAAAAGGGGTCTCGGCAAGAGGCCGGCCCGGTCGACGATGTCTTTTACCACCGCTTCCCATTCAATGGCCATCACGTGCACCCCGCTAACGCCGGGCAATTCTTTCAGCCGCTGAATGGTTTCCACGCAGATGCGAATCCCTTCTTCGCGCTGTTTCTCCTTGGGGACCCCTTCCATCCGCTTGATGATCCCATCGGGGATATCCATTCCCGACACCTTGTTTTTCATATACCGGGCCATACCGGGGGACTTCCAGAGGGGTCACCCCACCCAGGATATGGGCTTTCTCGGTGAGCCCCCGGTCTGCCGCCATGGAGAGCCAGGATTCGAATCGCTCGAGGTTATAGATGCATTGGGTCTGAATAAAGTCGGCACCCGCATTGATCTTTTTGGCGAGTCGGGTGGCCCTGAACGTCAGGGGATCGGCAAACGGATTGGCCGCAGCACCAATAAAAATATCCGGGGGAGCGCTCAATGGATCACCCCCCATGAGGGTTCCTTCGTCCCGCATCTTCCGCACCGTCTCGATGAACTGAATGGAATCCAGGTCAAAGACACCGAGACCCTGCGGCTGGTTTCCGAAGCTCTGATGATCACCCGACAGACACAACAGATTGCGAATACCGATGGCGGAGGCCCCCAGAACATCGGACTGAAGGGCAATCCGGTTCCGATCTCTAACCACCATTTGCAGCACAGGCTCGAGGCCGGCGCTTTTTAAGAGGCTGCACGCCGCCAGGCTGCTCATACGGACGATGGCGGTTTGGTTGTCGGTTACATTCACCGCATCGACGGTTCCCCTGAGTATGTCGGCCTTTTTGAAGATCACGTCCGGTTCGGCGCCTTTGGGTGGGCCGCACTCGGCCGTCACGGCAAATTCACCCTGTTCCAGTATCTGTCTTAGATGGCTCATCTCTTTTACCTTTGCTGGTCCGCTCTGATGATCTTCCTGGGCCCTCCCCCCTGCTTTTTGGACCAGTCCTTCGGGGGATAGACGCGCTCTAAGCGGTCTAAGGCATCAAATGTGGTCAAGCGGTCAATGATCATCTGCCACGCACAGGGGGTGTCCGGGTTGACTTCACATCGTCCCTCAATGGACCCGCCGCACGGGCCGTTCTGGATCTGCTTGGCGCAACGGGTCAGGGGACAGATACCGCCGAAGTAATAGAGCATGCAGTCTCCACACCCCACACACGTCTCTGCCCAGTGTCCCTGAGCCTTTGTCTCCCCCAGGAATTCCGTATTGAGACCGGGAATGATGGGAAGCTCCGGATACATCTCGGCCACGGCCTGCACACCCGCCCCACACCCGAGAGAAAGGACGGCATCGTACGGCTCAATCATCTCATCCAATTGAATCACGAACTCCATCACACATTGGCGGTCAATGGTCTTCTCATCAATCTGAACGTCGCTGTTATCCATTCGGGCCGCCATCCGCAGGGCAGATGCCAGCGTGGCCGTCTCCTTTCTCCGCCTGCGGCACACTCCGCTACACATGAACCGCATCCCAGTACCAGTATCCGCTCGTAAGGCGCGATCATCGTGCGGATTTCATCCATCGGCTTCTGTTCCGCAGTAATCATAGGCTGTTTCTCCTCTCTCGGCCCCTTGGTTTCTCGGCCCATTGTAAAACCGGCGACGGGTTTAAAGCCGAAGCCGCCGTTTTCAACTCATCCACCAGCTTGGACAGGGGCTTGGGATTCTCCTTCGATTCCATGACAATCCCCACCCGTTCGCCTTCGAGGCCGATGCTCTCAATCAATGCCCTCGTCCGTTCGACCCGCTTTTTCGCCCGGGTGTTGCCTTCGAAATATCGGCATGTCCCTTCAGGGCAGGTAATGAGGTAAGCTGCATCCGCAAATTCCTCCAGCGCACGCATCAGATGGACCATATCCAGCCTGCCACTGCAGGGGAGCGGAAAGAGGCGAACCGTTCGGCCGTGAGCGACCTCGATGGCCTGCCGTTGGGCTTCCCCGCTGCCGGGCACATTACGGCAATAGAAAAGGGCGATGGTAAGCGGGCTCGAATGTGTCATCTGAAGCGGATATCCTTTCTATGCGGGGAATCCCTGCGGGTCTCAAAGGGGTTAAAACATATACAACTGATGACTGTCCGGGTTTTTGCCGAAACAGGTCATGTCATCCACTTTCTCGATTTCAGGCCCCCGGCAGATGGCAAAAAGCGTCCGCTCAATGCCGATACCCCCGCCATACGTATCCGGGAATGTGGGCCTTCCCTCCTCATCCTTTTTAGCCGCAATCATCAGGAAGGGTCCGTATCCCCCCAATGCCTCAATATTCTTAATATTCCCTTCATAGAGCACCGGTCTTTCAGGGATAATGCCATTGTCGAGAAGCCTTTCCACAATCGCCTCATATATCCACTCTCTCACGGCTCCGGAAAGCACCTCGAGGGCCGGGGTCTGTTTGCCCGTGTCTCTCACAATGCTCTTGGCGCAGATGTCGTAATTGTAAATCATATCCGAACTAACCTGTGAAAGGGGAACCTTTCCCTCAGGCTTGAGATACGGATACACCACATCGTAATTCTTCTCAAAAGCCCGGTGATCCAGAAAAACGGAGCGGCGGTTTGCTCTCCCAGTTGAACCTCATAGGATTTACCATAGCGTTTTTTAGAGGCATCACACAGATAGCGGGGAAACGGCTGTCGGGGCACCTCGATGGCCACCCCCAGCATCTTCAACTCATCTTCGTTTTTTTCCACGAACCGGGTCATGGCAAAAATGACGAGCCGCTCAAAGAGGTCCATCGCCTGGTCCATATCTTCTCTGAGGCTCTCTTTGACCCTGTCCGGTTCCTTGAGATACATCTCGAGATCCATGCCCCGATTCCTGCGCACTTCCACATCCATCTGGCTGAAATCGATCAGGTATTTTCCCCGCTGGACCCGATCCGGGCTCTCGATTTCCAAGCGGATATTGGGGGAATCGACAAACACCCCTTTGATCTTCGGGTTGTGGCACGCGAGGAATTTGGAGTAGATCATGCTGTGGGTCATCACATACCGATGACCTTTGTACGTAATGCTCGGCGTGTGTTCCACGTCATGGGCCAGCGGATCGGTCACAGGACTCAACTGAATTCGCTCCAGATTGAAGAGGCCTTCATCCGCCAGGAATTGCTGCATGGCATTCACAAAGGTGGTCCGAAGCGCCATGGCCGCATACAACGCATCGCTCTTCCATTTGGTCGTGTAATACTTGTCGAGATACGCCTCCAGACTGGACCCCGCCTCCTGAAGCGCCGACTGAAAACCGAAAAGCCCCTGACTGATACTCGAGATGGCATCGTCTTTCATTATAAAATCTCTCCTGAACGGAAAGCTCCCCCAATACCAGGCGGCTTGAACGCCGGTATCGAAAAAGGAGCTTATTCCGTGTTGATGATCGGTTTCGATGGGGTACTTACAGCTTTGCCAGATACTTGTCAATTTCAAACTGGCTCACGTGAGTCCTGTAGGAATCCCATTCAATGGTTTTGTTCTCGATAAACTTGCTGAAGACATGGTCCCCCAGCACCCTTCGGACCAGTTCACTCTTTTCGGTTTCCAGAATCGCCGCATAGAGGTTCCCCGGAAGATCCGTGATGCCGTGGGCCTTTCGCTCGGCAGGGTTCATCTCAAAGATATCCTCTTCGACCGGATCGGGCAGTTCATATTTCTTTTCGATCCCCTCCAGCCCGGCGCCCAGCATAACGGCAAAGGCCAGGTAGGGGTTACAGGAGGGATCAGGGGATCGGAATTCAATCCGCGTTGCCTGCTCCTTCCCCGGTTTGTACATGGGCACCCGGATCATGGCCGAACGATTTCTCCTGGCCCAGGACACGTAGACAGGCGCTTCATAACCCGGCACCAGCCGTTTGTAGGAATTCACCCACTGGTTACACACCGCCGTGATCTCCGGCGCATGACGGAGCAGTCCCGCGATGTAATGTTTGGCCATTTCGGAGAGATGGTACTTGTCATCGGCATCATAAAATGCGTTTTTATTTCCCTTGAAAAGCGACTGATGCACATGCATACCGCTCCCGTTCTCCCCGAAGATCGGCTTGGGCATGAATGTCGCATAGACATCATGATGCCGGGCGATATCCTTCACCACGAGACGATAGGTCATGGTATTGTCGGCCATGGTCAAGGCATCTTTGTACCTGAGGTCGATTTCGTGCTGGCTCGGGGCCACCTCATGATGGCTGTATTCCACCTGGATCCCCATGGACTGGAGGGCGAATATGGTCTCACGTCTGAGGGTGCTCCCCTGATCCACCGGCCGCGAATCAAAATAGCCGCCCAAATCAAGTATCTCGGTATCCGTATCATCCCTGAAATAAAAGTACTCCAGTTCGGGACCCACATAAAACGTAAATCCCTTCTCAGAAACTTTCTTAAGGAGTCGCTTGAGGACATAACGGGGATCCCCCTCATAGGGGGTGCCGTCCGGATTCAGAATATCACAGAACATCCGGGCCACGGGTTGATCACCGCTTCGCCATGGCACGAATTGAAAGGTGGTCGGATCGGGCTTGGCGATCATATCGCTCTCCTCGATCCTTGCAAAACCCTGGATGGAAGAACCATCGAACCCCATTCCCTCTGACATTCCCTCATCGAGTTCGGAAGGGGTAATGGCGAAACTCTTTAAAACCCCCAGCACGTCGGTAAACCAGTACTGGATAAAGCTGACATTCTTTTCCTCCACCACCTGTTTGACGTCATCTATTGTCTGGCAATTCATTGAATATCCTCCTTAAATTAAAATGAAAACACTTGCGCCCCGTTGTTGGTACGGCCTCGAGGATCTCTTCTGCAAGCCCGGTGCCAAACAGCTCTGATATTAAGAAACCCTTATGTTTTCAATAGGTTAATCCAGAAGCGCAATGGGAGGGAGGACGGGGAGGCTACATTCATGTAGTGCAGGAGCCGGGAAAAATACAGAATTGTATTTTTTGGGTTTACAGGCGCCCCCGTCCTATTCGACCGTTACGCTCTTGGCCAAATTTCTCGGTTTGTCAATGTCCCGATTGAGAAATTTGGCACAGTAATAGGCCAGAAGCTGGCAGGCCACCACGGTCAGGATGGGCGTCAAAAAGTCGATGACCCGGGGAATCTCAATCACCTCATCCACGAGGCTTTTGATTTTAGGGTCCTCTTCCGTGGCGATGGCGATTACGGGGCCTTTCCGGCTCTTGATCTCGTGGATATTACTGATCATTTTTTCATACATCTCGTCCACCGGAATGATGGCTACTGTGGGCATATCGGGGTTGATGAGGGCAATGGGGCCGTGCTTCATCTCTCCTGCTGCATATCCCTCCGCGTGTATGTAGGAGACCTCCTTGAGCTTCAATGCCCCTTCCATGGCGATGGGATAGTTATATTTTCTCCCGAGGAACAGCCAGTTGCTGCACCGGTGATATTTCTGAGCGATGGCTTCGATATGGGCCGCCTGACCGAGGACCCTACCCAGGTTTTCCGGAAGCGCCTCGATCCCTTTGATGACCTCCACGCCTTCGGTCAGGGACAGATGCTGGTGTCGACCCAAGAGGAGCGCCAGAAGCACCAGAATGACCAGTTGGGAGGTAAAATTCTTGGTGGACGCCACCCCGATCTCGGGTCCGGCATGATTGTAGATGCCCGCATCCGTCTCCCGGGAGATGGAACTCCCCACCACATTCACGATGCCCAGGAGGCTTGCGCCCTTCCGTTTGGCCTCCCTTATGGCAGCCAGCGTATCTGCGGTTTCACCTGACTGGCTGACGGCCACAATGAAGGTATTGGTCGGAAAATTGAGCTTGCGGTACCTGAACTCGGAGGCCAGCTCCACTTCCACATCGATCTCCGTGAGTTTTTCAAAGATATAGCGTCCCACGCATGCCGCATAGTAAGACGTGCCGCAGGCGACAAACACCATGTGTCTGCACGCCAGAAGCCGATCCCACACGGGGATGATACCGCCCAGTTTGGGGACGCCTTCTCCAGGCTCCAGCCTGCCCCGATAAGCGTTCTTGATGGTCATGGTCTGCTCGTAAATCTCCTTGAGCATATAATGGGGAAACCCGTTCAACTCCGCATCTTCAACGCGCCACTCCACCGTTTCGGCGGTTCGATGCACGTCCTTGGCCTGCACCGTCGAAATGCCGAACCCGTCGGCGGTCACCCGGGCCAGTTCATTTTCCTGAAGATGGACGACCTGATCCGTGTACCGGACCATGGCTGCGACATCGGATGCGACGAAATGCCCGTCATCACTCACCCCGATGATCAGCGGACTCCCCCTCCGGGCCACCACCAGTTCGCCCGGGGCATACCGATGCATCACGCCCATGCCGAAGGTCCCTTCCACCTGCAGCATAGTGGCCCGCACCGCCTGGCTGAGATCACCGTCAAAATTTCGGGCAATCAGGTGGGCCAACACCTCGGTATCCGTCTCCGAACTGAAAACGACGCCTTCCTTTTCCAGTTTTCGTTTAATGGCATAGTAGTTCTCAATGATCCCGTTATGGATCACAAAGACGTTTTTTTCCTGATCCATCTGCGGGTGGGCGTTCGCTTCGGTCGGCTCCCCGTGTGTCGCCCAACGGGTGTGGGCAATACCGGTTTTCCCCTTCATCGCCTGACCGTTGACCTTGCTTTCCAACTCGGCAATTTTCCCCACGGATCGCTGCCATGTGACCGTCTCACCCTCCTGAACGGCCAGTCCGGCTGAGTCATATCCCCGGTATTCGAGCCGCTTGAGGCCTTCAAGCAGGATCTGTTTTGCCGGTTGATTGCCGATGTAGCATATAATTCCACACATCACCCCATCCCCCCATAATTTTCACTGCAAAAGCCCAACGCATACACAGCGTCTGATTTGGCAGGTACCATAAATACTTATGAGTAAATATTCAACGGAAAAATGCCATTGGACAAAAATACGAAGAGCTTATGATAAATAGCCGATTATCGGGTTTGTGTAAACTCGTAAAGGGATATCGCTTCATGACAGGGTAGGGTCGGCCTCGGGTCAATAGATTCCCGGGTCCTGAGTCATGGCTATGGCTTGCCAAGGGAGAGCGTATATGGTTAAATGGAACTGTTACCTACTCCACAGAATTCAGGTTGCCCCAAGCCAAAACCCAGGGACAGGAAGACCGATGAGCAAAACCGGCGCAGAAGCCATCTTAAACCGACTGCAAACCTGGGGTGTGGAGACGGTTTTCGGGATTCCCAGCATCCACAACCTCCCCCTCTATGAGGCCTTGCGAAAAACCCCGGCCATCCGGCACATCCTCTGCCGTCAGGAAACCATGGCCGCCCATATGGCGGACGGGTACGCCCGGGCAGGCCACCGGCTGGGCGTGGTGATCACCTCCACCGGTCCAGGCACGGGATACGTGCTTCCGGCGGTCCAGGAGGCGTGGGGCAGCAGTTCCCCCATGCTCATCATTACCACCAATATCCCCGGCAATAAAATCGAAAAAGGGACCGGCGCGCTTCACGAACTGGACCATCAGCACCGGCTTTTCGACGCTGTGACCAAAGAGCGTTTCGCGGTGAGAAGCCCGGAAGAGCTGGTGTCATCGGTTCATGCATCGATCCGGACGGTCTTCTCCGGACGGCCCGGGCCGGTTTACCTGGAAATTCCCACGGACCTATTGCGGAAGCCGGCGCCGGATCGAGTCGAAGACACACCCCGAACAGAACGTGTGTCAGGGGATATGGAAAACGCTTTATCCCTCCTTGAAACCGCCCGACAACCCCTGGTGATCGCAGGGACCGACGCGGTCAGGGCCCGGCTGTCGGACGATATCACGGCCCTTGCTGAAACCCTGGGCGCCCCTGTCATTACCAGCATCGGGGGGAAAGGAATTGTGCCTGAAGATCAATGGCTGTCTTTCGGGAACGGGGCGAGACGCGGGGTGGTGCGGGATGTGGTAGATGCCTGCGACGTGGCCCTGGCCGTGGGCACCCGGCTGAGGGATGTGGATCTGAAACGGCGGGGTCTGAAATTGCCCCGTCTCATTCACATGGACTGGGATGAGCGGTGGGTCCAGCGGAATTTTCCTGCGGAGGTGGTGTTGACCGGCGACATCACCCGTCACCTCGAGGCCCTGCTAACGCGGCTTGTTCCTGCTCCTTCCCTCAAGGCCCGCCAGGATTGGCTCCGGGACCGGAAAGCACGATACGAGACCGAACGACGCGCCATTTCCGAAGCCCGTCGGGAGCTGCACTATTTGAACGGGATCCGTCGAGTACTCCCTCGAGACAGCGTCCTGGTGGCTGACAACACCCTCCTCGGGTATTGGGCCGAGTACTTCTATCCCGCCCTCCACCCCGGTTCGTTCATGGGGGCCAAGGGCTCCTCGATTATCGGATTTTCTCTTGCCGGGGCCATGGGCGCCAAACTGGCCTGTCCGGAAATACCGGTGGTGGCATTGATCGGGGACGGCGGTTTTCTGTACGGCGCCCAGGAACTGGCCACCTGCGTCCGCCATGGGATCGCCGTGACGGTCATCGTGGTCAACGATCATCGGTTCGGGATAATCGGGCATCTCCAGAAGACGTATTACGGGGGAATCCCACGAATGCGATCTTCTCAATCCGGATTTTATCGGCCTCGCCCGGTCTTTCGGTCTTGAAGGAATCCGGGTCACCTCTCCCCAAACCCTTGTGGATGCTCTGGAAATGAGCGTGGACGCCCAAGAGACGCGGGTGATTGAACTGAGGGACACCTTTCCGGAGCCCCCTTTTCGCGCTACTGAGCGCGAGCCGGAGGTTATGCGTTCCCTGTAATCTCCCGGGTTGTTTTCAAGGCGGCATAGATGGGCGAGAGCGCAGCCATAAATGCGCCGTGAACCGACGCCGCAGGAATGGTTTCGCCTTCAAAAATGAGATCCCGCGTCGCACAGGCGTCCGTCACCACCCGGCAACGAAATCCGAGGTCGAAGGCCGCCCGGGTGGTGGCATCAATGCACATGTGGCTCATGGCCCCACAGATGGTGAGCTGACCGATGGCATCGGTCTCCAAGATCTCGAGGAGTGCGGTTTCTCTGAAGCTGTTCGGATAATGCTTCGTCACCACCGTTTCATCGGGCGATGGCGTTAGTGCCTCATGGATCTTTGCGCCCCGGGTATCCGGCAAAAAGAAACCCGCTTCTTTGCGAAGCGAAAGATGCTGGATGTGGAAGATATCCGTCTGTTTTGTACGATAGAACGCCAGTAATTCCCTGACATTTTCTGCGGCAGTCTCCATACCGATGAGTTCCATGCGGCCGCCAGAGAAATAGTCATTTTGCATATCCACGATGATCAGTGCATCTTTCATGGGCCTCTCTCCTTTAAAAACATAGCGGGTGTTTGTGTAGCGATGCGCCGATACCATTAAACGTCTTTACCCCGGCCCCATTTTTCTGTCAATTCATTTCCGGCGTCCTTGACGGCATGACCTTGTCCATCCAAAGGTCTGGCGTCTTGTGATAAGGGTCTCCTTTAAGCGGTCACACGCTTCTTCGGGTGAGTCCCGTCCGAGTCAACATCTGAAATAAAACCAGACTGTTTTGAACCGGGGCGATTTTTGTGCTATTTTAACGGTCACCATTTGACCTTCATGCGGTCAGAGCGTATCATCTCAAAAATCCGCGGTAGGTGCGGCTTCAGCCACACAGGGTGCGTGGGTTTCAGCGCCGGACGTCCCATGAGGCCATGACTCAGGAGCCTATCCCATGACAGAATTCGTAACAGAAAATGAAGCCGCCATCCGTATGGGCTTTTTTGCGGGCATTTTCCTCGCCGTGGCCCTGGTGGAATTGATCGTCCCCCGGCGGGCCCTCACCACCTCCAAAAAAACGCGGTGGTTCGGCAACATCGGCATCGTGTTCATCAACACCTTCGTTTTAAGGCTTTTGGCACCGGCCGGTGCGGTGGGCGTCTCCATCTGGATCGGTCATCAGGGCTGGGGCGTATTCAATGTCATAAATTGGCCTTTCTCGCTGGAAGTCGTCCTCACGGTGATCATCCTCGATTTTGTAATTTACCTTCAGCACGTGATGTTTCATGCGGTGCCGGTGTTGTGGCGGCTCCACATGATGCATCATGCAGACATGGATTACGATCTGACCACAGGGACCCGCTTTCACCCCATCGAGATCATCATCTCCCTCGGCATCAAGGCCGGCGCCATCACCATCCTCGGTGCCCCGCCCGTAGGCGTCATCATCTTTGAGATCCTTTTAAACGGCACGGCCATGTTCAACCACGGGAACTTTTTTATCCCCTTGAAAATCGACCGGGTTCTGCGTCTGCTGGTGGTTACCCCGGACATGCACCGGGTTCACCATTCGGTCTTCCCCTTTGAGACCAACAGCAATTTCGGTTTTAGTCTCCCCTGGTGGGACCGGCTGTGCGGCACCTACCGGTCACAACCGCGGAAGGGTCACGAGGATATGACCATCGGCCTCAATCAGTTCCGGGACCCGTCCCGCCTCACGCTTCCTGGCTGTTGGCGTTGCCCTTCATTGGCAAGGGGGGGACTTACGCCATCGGCAGGCGGGGGGCCAAAAGCGGGGATCGTCAGGCGTGAACCATCGCTCCCGTCTCTTCGCTGCCACCTCCGAATATCGACGAGCATTGGGACCAATCCCTGACTAATTCGATCTCCGTATCCTCTCCGAAAGCTTTCAGTAGAATGCTGATGAGAGTGGCGTAAGTGGCAAGTGTGCTGGGAACGGCCAAGTGAGTGATTTTGTTGGTGGTGCGAGAGAGGGAGTTGAACCCCTACGGGAAATCCCACTGGATCCTAAGTCCAGCGCGTCTACCAGTTCCGCCACTCTCGCATCTATTGAAAGTGCCCCGTCATCATCCATAAATCTGAGGCAATGTCAAGGATTTATGGCCTCTCAAATCGGTCTGTATATTCATTGACAAATCTTTTGATCACCCCTTCATCGGCAAAACTGTAGTAGCGGTTATTGCCGATAATGATATGATCCAGGACCTGAATGGACAACAGTTTCGCCGCCCAGACCAGATCGCGGGTCAATCGCTGGTCCTCGGGTGAGGGCGCCGGGTCCCAGAGGGGTGATTGTGTACGAAGACCAGTGCCGCCGCCTTGTACTCCAGGGCCAGGGTCACCACCTCACGCGGATAGACCGCACTCCCGGTGAGGCTTCCATGGAAGAGGTCCTGATCCACCAGCAATTCGTTTTTGCGGGTCAAAAAGAGGGCCTTGAAGACCTCCCGCTTGAGGTCCCGCATGGCATGGAAGAGGTAGTCGAAGACCGCCTGGGAGGAATCGAAGAAGGCCTTCCCCATGGCCCTGTCTTTGAGGTACCGCCCGGCCACCTGATGGACCAGTTTCAGATAAAGGGCGTTTTTTGGACCGATCCCCTTGATCTTGGTCAACTGCTCCATGGGTGCCGAAAGGACCCCGGAAAGGCTCCCCAACGCTTTGAGCGCTTCTCGGGCAGAAAGTTTGAGATCGCGTCTCGGCGTTCCCAAAGTCAACAGAAATTCGATGACTTCTTCATCTGAAAACCGCTCCAGCCCGCCTTCTAAGAATCTCTGACGCAACCGCTCCCGGTGTCCCTGCCCCCGTTTCTGCCACCCATCCTTATCCATTCTATTCTATCTCGAAATGAGACGAAAAACGCCCAATAGGATACATTATGTACCAAAGATCCGCGGGAAAATCAAGTGGTTTCAGGCTACTGCTGCATCAAGTTGTCCTGTGGCAGTGTCTCGGTAAGAAATGGAATGGCATTAAAAATCCTGTCACAGGCTTTTCGTTACAATATTGTTGTAACTTGCACGGGTTCAAAAGGATGCGGAAGCCGATGCAACCACCGTAAACCCCCTGTGTCAGGGTAGTTGTCGGATGGGGCAGGAGAGGTTGGCCGGCTCCCCCGGAGGTGAGCGTAGCGAGCCGGAGGGGGAGCCGGGGCGACTCGCGCCCCCCACCTTTCCTATGAGAACTTGAAATGGGGGTGGATGGAGATGATCTTATCATGCAATACTCAGACACTTTCAAATCCAGCATGGTGCAGAAGCTCGCTGATCCCCGAGGGCCTTCAGCAAACCAACTATCCCTCGAAGTGGGTGTGCCCCAATCGACTCTGTCAAGGTGGTTACGGGAATCCGCGAGAGTTGGAGGCAGCGGTGTGCTTTTGCTCCATCCTGACAGCCCCAGGAGCCTTATGACAGTACGACGACCCCAAGATTGGACGGCCGAAGAGAAGCTCGATGTCCTCATCGAAGCGGCATCTCTTCCCGACGAAGAACTCGGAGCCTTTCTCCGCCGCAAGGGCCTCCACGAGGCCCACCTCAAGGAATGGCGCCAGACGGTGCTTTCCGGTCTCCAAAAGCGCCCAGCTCGCGCGAAGAAGACAACTGCTGAAGCGCGCCGGATAAAGGAACTCGAACGGGAACTGCATCGTAAGGAGAAAGCCTTGGCGGAAGCCGCCGCCCTGTTGGTCCTCAAAAAAAAAGCCCAGGCGATCTGGGGGGACGGGGACGAGGCCACAGCCAAGAAGAACGGGAGAGAATCTTGAAGCTCGTGTATGAAGCCGTTGAAAACGGAGCTCGACGAGAGAAGGCTGCCGAGGTTCTGGGCCTTTCGGCCCGGACCCTTGAACGTTGGCGTCGCCGTGGGATAGAGGGCGACGACTGCCGGTGTGGCCCGCGTACAGAGCCGTCCAATAAGCTCAGCGAGGTTGAACGGCAGCGGCTCCTCTCGATCGTCAATTCCGCGGAATATCGGGATCTTTCTCCGAATCAAATCGTGCCTCGGTTGCTCGATGAGAAAGGGATCTACCTGGCCTCGGAGTCGACGATCTACAGGGTCCTTCGTGCAAAGGGTCAGATGGCCCATCGGGAGCCTTCTCGACCGGCCACTTCGAAACGGCCTCGGGAGCACGTGGCTACTGCTCAGGACCAAGTGTGGTCGTGGGATATCACCTGGCTTCCCGGGCCTATTCGGGAACCTTCTTCTACCTGTACCTCATTGTAGATGTCTGGAGCCGAATGATCGTTGGTGCAGCGGTCCATACGAGGGAATGCTCTGACCTTGCCAGCCAGCTCTTCGACCAGACGTGCCGGCAGCATGGACTCGACCCGAACGGGCTGGTGCTTCACTCTGACAACGGCTCCCCGATGAAGGGATCGACCATGCTTGCCACTCTCCAAGAACTCGGTGTGATGGCATCGTTCAGCCGTCCCAGCGTAAGCGACGATAACCCCTTCTCGGAATCGTTGTTCCGTACGATGAAATATCGACCGCAGTACCCTTCGCGGCCGTTTGCCTCCCTCGATGAGGCCCAGGCATGGGTGGCCCGGTTCATCGAGTGGTACAACACGGAACATCGTCATAGTGGTATCCGTTTCGTCACACCGGCTGAGCGCCATCATGGCCTGGACACGGAGATCCTTGAGCGCCGTCACCAGATCTATGAAGAGGCCAAGAGGCGTCACCCCAGCCGCTGGTCGGGAAAGACCCGGAACTGGGACCCAGCGGCGACGGTCCGGTTGAACCCAGAAACGAGGAGGACTGACGTCCTCCAAGAAGCGGCGTAGTCATTTAATCCGACAACTATCTTGACACGCGCCGATATATCCATTGCCTATCCTGCTGTGGGGAAAGCCCGGGCCGACCGGATCGCCCGCCTTGCCAGGACCCATCGAATACGTGTCGCAGTGGATTCCGAGGTTGTGATGTCAGGGCTGGCCGCAGCAGCAGCAACGTATGATGTGGATATCGGGATCTGCGTTATGTTTGACGCCGGACTCCACCGATGCGGTGTTTCCGATCCCGCAGCGCTGGTAAGGCTTGGCCGTTATGCCCAGGGATGTCCCGGTCTCCGGTATGACGGTGTTCAAATGTATTTGGGGCACCTGTACGGCGGCGCGGCCAATGATCCGGCGAATTTTCAGCAGATCAATCAGCTCTGGCGACCTGCGTATGACGCCCTCTGTTCGGCCGGACTGACCCCCGAAATGGTATCTTCCGGTTCCACCCCATCCCTGTTCCACACCCATGTTATCGACCATGTGAATGAAATCCGCGTCGGCACCGCGGTCCTAAACGATTATTTTGTGCTCAAGTTCGGGCACTGCCGCTTGGCGGACTGTGCCCTTAAAATGGTGAGTACGGTGGTCTCGGACAGGGTCCCGGGACAGGTATTGATAGATGCCGGTTCAAAGGCCCTCTCCGCAAAACAGCTTCTTCGGCACAAACAGCTCGAGATGGGACATGTATTGGAGTATCCGGAGGCCACCGTTTTTCGCCTTCATGAAGAACACGGCTGGGTGGATGTGAGCAGATGCCACCATCCGCCCAAAACGGGCGACCGCATGAGCATCATTCCGGTCAATGCCGCCCTCTGCATGAACCTCCACGACCATTTCCATATGCTAATGGAGTCAGGATCGATTCAGAGGGGGAGGGTGGATGCACGGGGATGCCTGGTCTGAACCGGGCGCCTTCATGTTTTCATAATGTAAGGAAGTTTGACCATTTTTTATTTCGCTCACTGAGCATTTTCAACCGCCTCTGCTCAATCCCCTCCTGGCCCCTCATCTTCAGCCAAAATTAGATTCCAGTAGGCTGAGGATTGTTGGTCAAGAATGCCCGGGGGCCGATCTTTAAAGGCCTCACGGAATTCCCGGTCAGAAAAGTAGCGACGCATGGCGGGGATATCTGTATCAAGGCAATACTGCATGAAATACAAGAGAAATCGGTTTTTGTCGCGAATCAGACGTCTCGGGCGACTCAAACCAGTTGACACGGAGGGCGATCTGTCGGAGGTCTTCATCCATGATTTCAATTTGCGTCAAGCCCGATGGCCGGCCTCCCCAATAGTGCCCTCAGGGACTATTTCGGGGACAGGGGCAAGATCGCATGCCTTTACCTTCTGGGTCAGATCACCTTTCACTTCATCGGGCAGCGTCATGACATTGCCGTCCTGAAAGAAGCAAAGTGCTTTTAGCGTCAAGACCCCGTTGTATTGGGACCCGTATATGGCCCGTGCAGCCGCGAGACCGTGGGACAGGGTCAGTTTTGTCTTTGTGATAATGGCATGGATGTCGAGGTAATCTTTGGCTTCCGCCCGCTGGCTGACCACTGCGCATTTCATTCCCAGCAAATCCTTTAGAGAGGCGATAAGCAATCCATTGGTCGCCTGATCCGGCATGTGGATCTGTCGGAGTCTCAGACCACCGAAAAAACTCAACTTGACGGGGCGATCGAAATCCGGTTTCGCTATCAACATGGTAAGGGTATTTGCGCTTTCCTGAATCCGTCTTCCGTTCGCTAAAAACGTCATTTCCCTCATCAGTTGATCCGTTGTAAAGTCACTGCTGGTAAAGAAATCAAAGTCGATCGACTTACGATGCCCAAGCCGCAAGGCAATCGCTGTCCCTCCATAGAGGACGAACCGCTCCGGCACCCCTCCCAAAAGGGGCCAAAGCTTCATCTGAGACTCGGATAGAATCGATAAATGAAATGAGGTCATTTTGGTAAAACCCGCGTTTGCCGATGTCTTTTCACCAAACCGCCGATCAAATAACAATGTTTGCCGGCAATCAATTTTGTTTATTATTTTATCATACATACCTGTGTTTTTCAAATTTATAGTTTTCCCAATTACGTGGTCTGGGTATCTGGGATCTGATCATCCCCTGACATGTACGCTCCAGCCCGGATACTGCGTTAGCCACCGGGGGACAACGTAACCGTTGTGGATCGATTTTCGGGTCAGAAGTTGAGATACAAGGAGATGTAAAACAGCGTTATCAAGACCGGGAATTCAGATGATGTTGCCGGGACATGATGACGAAAAATCCTTGACTTTCTAAAAATCCTTGAGTAGAAGCAGGGTAATTGATTGCGGCAGAAGCCGATTAAAAAAGGGTTTTAAAAAAAATCCGGTAAAGGCGCGTCCCCGCCGAAACAGCGGCGGAAATGATATAGCGAGCTTGGAATAAAAAGGCCACGAAGGTCTGTGTCCCCTGAGGGGGGATGTGGATTCGTGGCCTTTTTTTGTTGAAGTTAGATGGAAAGATAGTCTGGGTTGGAGGACGGTGTTGACCGGGAAGGGTTGCGCACCGTCCTCCGGGTGAAGGCCTCCGGGAAGGAGGCGCCTCGACGACATATTACCGGCGCCTCTCTCTCCCGTCAAGGCGGAACTTCAATATCCGAAACGGATGGACAACAGGAGGAGATGAATCATGAAAAGACGGAACCTTTTGGGATGGGTGATGGCGACTGCGCTATTGATTTATCCCGTTTGTGCAATGGCCGAAGAATCGGCAAAGAAACCGCAGGGCAAGGAGACATCCAGGGAGGCGCAACGCCTCGACGAGGTGGTGGTGACGGCCACGCGAAGCGAGATGAAGGTGTTCGACGCGCCCCAGGACGTGACGGTCATTACGAGCGAGGAGATCATGGCCTCGCCCTTTGAACGGATCGAAGACATCCTCCGGACCGTGCCGGGGTGTACAATTTCAGGCATTTTGGCTTGCAGACCAACGGGATCGTCAGCCCGATCATCATGCGGGGGGTGGGCAAGAACCGGGTCCTGTTCCTGGTGGACGGGGTCCCCCAGAATGACAACTTCAATAATGCCATCGCCTGGGTGGCCTGGGGACACGTGCAGAAGGAGACCATCGAGCGGATCGAGATTGTGGAGGGGCCCACCTCGGCCCTGTACGGTTCTGAAGGACTGGGAGGGGTGGTCAACATCATCACCAAGAAACCCACGCCCAAACGGGAAACCTCCATACGGGGCGAGGGGGCACTGCCGCCAGTTATGCAGGTTACGGGTTTTACAACCAAAAGTTTGATGACTTCGGCCTCATGCTGGCCGGCGGCTATGACCGGAGCGACGGTTTTTACATGACGGAAGAACCGGAATCCTACAACATTAAACGATATCGTAAGGTATGGAAGGGCCTTGGAAAAGCCACATATGATCCCACCGAGAATTCCGAGCTCTCCTTTGCCGCCCTTTATTATGACCACGACATGGGTAAGGGCCGCGAATTCTTTCACGACGATCTAAAGCTGGATCAGTACTGGCTCAACTACTCACAGAAGTGGGAGTCTTTCAGGATAAAGGCATTGGCCTATCTGAATCACGCCGACAAAACCGCCTATCAGGACTCCTCTAAGGATAATTTCTCCTCGCTGCTGCGGGAGGAAAAGATGCCGTCCACCTACACCTGGGGCGTCGATCTTCAAGGAACTGTTACCTCCTGGGACTGGGCTGATCTGACGGTCGGGGCCGCTTTTAAAGAATCGTCTTGGAAATACAAAGATGATTATGTCTCAAGCACGAGGGAAGCAGGGGCCAAAGGGAAACAGCAGACCATTTCTCCGTTCGCAAATTTTGATTTCCGGCTACTGGACAATGATCTGATCTTTAACCTCGGTGCGCGATACGACTGGATCAAGACCCTTGACGGCGCCAACTGGGATTCCAATCCGAAAAACCCGTATGACACCCGCTACGATTCCAATACCGACGGGAGTTTTTCGCCCAAGATGGGTGTGGCCTATCACCCGGACAGGGTGACCACACTGCGGGCATCGGGCGGGAAAGGATTCCGTGCACCCAGTCTTTTCGAGCTGTATAAGGTTCACGTCCGCGGGGGCGGCACCTATTACCGGGAGGCCAGTCCGGATCTCAAACCGGAAACCATATGGTCGTACGACGTGGGGGCCGAGCGGTTTTTCCTGGACAATCTCTGGGGCAAGTTCACATTCTACCAGTCATGGGCTTCGGACCTGATCGGCGATCGCCTGATCAACAGCTATAAAAAAGGTGGAAAGACCTATTACGAGTATATTCTGGACAATATCAGCAAGATGAACATCTACGGCATCGAGGCCCAGCTCCAGTGGTATGCCACCACCGATCTCAGCTTCTTTGCAACCTACACCTATAACATCTCTAAAATTGACGAGGACACGGAGAACAAGGCCCTGGAGGGAAATTACCTCCCCAACGATCCCCGGCACAACCTCCATGTGGGCGTCCGGTATCAAAACCCCAGGATCATTGACGCATCGCTCGTGGTCAATTATTATAGAGACATCTATTTTAACAACGAGAACACAATTAATACCAGCGATTATTATACCGTTGACCTGGCGGTTGCGCGAAAATTCTTCAATCATTTGACGGCCTATGTGAATGTGGACAACCTGACCAACCAGAAGTATCCCATATTCCTGTCGCCTTCATCCGGAGACACCATTGCCCCGGGGATTGTTGTGATGGGGGGATTGAAGTTTGAGTTCTGATGAAAAACGTGTCTTGCGCCCCGGTGGAGCAGGAAAAGGGGTCTCACAGCGCAATAGGCGCGTGAACCTATTGAAAGCGTTGGCAGAAGTCAACTTGGAACCAAAGGAGGATTGCTGATGCTGTCAGCCTTGAAAAATGCTGCGTGCGTTTTTTCGGCATGCCTGATAATGGGATTTTTTATGGTTCCGCCCGCGCACGCCCACTACCTCTGGGTGGTACAGGAGGACGACCGGTATGGGGTTGCCAGAGGAACGCCACCGGACGATTGGGAGGCTTACAACCCGGCTGCGGTTACCCTCATCAGGGCCTTTGATCGCGGGGGAACCGAAATCCCCATTGAAAGGGTGGATGAAAAGGAGGGGGTTTACTTCCGGACGCCGCGATCTCCCGCCATCGCCGCGGTCATGTGCGACTGGGGGAGCCGGTTGAATACCACCCGGGGGAAGAAACTCATGACCCGAAAGGAGGCCGAGGCACAGGGCTTCAGGGTGCTTAAAGCCTTCACGTCCACGCAATTCAGCAAGACCCTGTTTGAAGACGGAGACGCCGTCTTTAAAAATCTGGGGATGCGATTTGAAATCGTTCCGCTGAAAAGTCCCTTTCAACTGAAACCCGGGGGCCCCCTGGAGGTACAGCTTTTGTTTGACGGTGCGCCCCTCAGGGAGACGACGGTCTCCACGGACGGACGCATCGAGACACAGACGAATCAAAACGGCATGGCCCGGATAGACGGCTTCCACGAGGGGTGGAACATCATCATGGCCAGGCACACGGTTTCGGCCTCCGGCGATCCGGACATTAATTATCGACAGTTTATGACTTTTTTGTTATTCAAGGTGCCGCGATGAAACCATGGATCCAGTCTTTGTTGCTGCTTTCCGTTTTCGGCTTCAGGCTGTTTTGCAGTCCTCCCGATGCCGGCGCCCACGGGACAGACTACCTCCCGGTGGAAGGGGAGCCCGTGACGGCTGTTGCCTTTCATTACTCAGACGGGGAACCCATGGCCTATGCGGAGGTACTGGTGTTCAGTCCTCAGGATTCTAAGGTGGAACATCAGAACGGGAGAACCGACAAACACGGGAAGTTCGCCTTTTGCCCGGACATGCCCGGGACCTGGCGGATCAGCGCCGATGACGGCATGGGTCATTTATGTGAGGCAACGGTGGAAGTGGCGCGGGGAGAGGCAACCGAAGAGGCGGACAGGCCCCGGCAGGAGACGGCTGTCGCATCTCCTGTTGAGGGGACCAGGATGCTCAAGGTTATTGCCGGGCTCAGCCTAATCGGCAATCTTGGGTTCGCTTCCTGGTTCTTTAGCAGGAGATCCAGGATGTCCAAAAGGAAACCGTAAGATGAAAACAATCGGAGAAGGGGCCCGCTAACCCGGGGAGTTGCGCTCATGCACATATCCGAAGGCGTTTTGTCCGGACCGGTCCTGGTTTCAGGAATCGCCCTGGCCGCTGCGGGGACGGCCATCGGCCTGAAAAAACTCGATGTCGACCGCATCCCGCGGGCCGCCATCCTTTCGGCGGCGTTTTTTGTGGCCTCTCTCATCCATATCCCCATCGGTCCCTCCAGCGTGCATCTCATTTTGAACGGGATCGTGGGGCTCCTCCTCGGGTGGGGGGCGTTCCCTGTCATCCTGGTGGGCCTGGTGCTTCAGGCCGTTCTGTTTCAGTTCGGGGGGATCACCACCCTGGGGGTCAACACGGTCATCATGGCCCTGCCCGCGGTTCTGGGCTATTATCTTTTCGCTTCCCTGGTAGGCCGGCGGTTGCGGGTGGCGCTTCCGGCTGCGTTTGCCTGCGGCGCCTTTTCCGTTTTGTCGGGGGCCATCCTGGTGGGGGCGGCCCTGGCATTTACAGAGAAGCATTTCCTGAAGGCAGCGGCCCTGGTGGCGGGGGCCCATGTTCCTGTCATGGTCATCGAAGGGATCATCACGGCCTTTTGCGTGGCGTTCCTCAAGAAGGTGCAGCCGGACATGCTGCCGGGCAAAAAGGATTGATCAGGGATGATCCAGGAGCCTTTTGTCAATGACACATCGCCGATGCAGCGTCTCGATCCGCGTTCCCGGATACTCATGGCCACGGCATTCGCCTTTGTGGTGGCCCTTTCCGACCTCCTTTCAGCATTGCTCCCGGCCCTTGTGGTTTCCGCCGTCCTCATGGTGATCTCGGGCCTGCCGGTCCGCGACGTGCTCAAACGGTTGATGGTGGTGAACGGGTTTGTCCTTTTTTTGTGGCTTGTGGTCCCGGTGACCTTTCCGGGGACCCCTTTGTTTCATCTGGGGCCGCTGACCGCCACATGGGAGGGCGTGCTGGTTTCGGCGCGCATCACCATCAAGTGCAATGCCATTCTCCTGGTCTTCATCGCCCTGGTGGCCGTCAGCCCGGTGGCCACCCTGGGCGCTGCCCTGGCCCGGATGCGGGTCCCGGAAAAGATCGTCCTTCTGTTGCTCATGAGTTACCGCTACATCTTTGTCATGGAGACGGAATACCAGCGCCTGGCAAGGTCGGCCTCGGTTCGCGGCTTCCGGCCCTCCACCTCCATCCACACCTACCGCACCTTTGCCTATCTCATCGGCATGTTGTTCGTGCGGGCCTCGGCAAGGGCCGAGCGGGTCTACGCGGCCATGCTCTGCCGGGGGTTTTCCGGCAAATTCCATTCTCTTCGGGACTTTTCCTTTTCGAAAAAAGACGGCATATGGGCCGTGTGCATGACAGGGGCCTTGCTCGCGATAGGGGCGGCGGAATGGATGCATTGAACCCGGTCATCGAATTGGAACAGATCCGTTTCGGCTATGACGCCGGAAAACCGGTGCTCAACGACCTCACCTTTTCGCTTCACGAAGGCCAGAAAGTGGGGCTCATCGGTTATAACGGTAGCGGCAAGACCACGCTCCTGCATCTCATCATGGGGCTTGTCACGCCCTCGTCCGGGACCATCCGGGTGCTGGGAAGGCGGATCGAGACCCGGAAGGACTTTCTAAAAGTCCGACGCACCATCGGCCTTGTCTTTCAGAACGCCGACGATCAGCTCTTCTCCCCCACGGTCCTGGAGGATGTGGCCTTCGGACCCCTCAACCTGGGAAAGACGCCCAAGGAGGCCCGGAGGATGGCCATGGAGACACTGGAGAGTCTGAATCTGCAAGGGTTTGAAGACCGCATCACCCACAGGCTCTCCGGTGGTGAAAAAAGGCTCGTCTCCCTGGCAACGGTCCTTGTCATGCAGCCAAAGGCCCTTCTTCTGGACGAACCCACCACCGGTCTGGACGAGAAGGCCCGGGTCAGAATCGCCTTTCTGTTGAATCACCTCGATATCAGCATGGTCATCGTCTCCCATGAATATGATTTTCTGAAAGAGGCGGTGCCGCGAATTTACAGCATGAAAGACGGGCGGATTCAATATGACGCCGACACAGGCGCTCTCCATGGCCATATACACAGACATCCGGCGGAGCGTCACCCTCACCGACTCTGAAAAACCGTCATTGGATCTTCTCGATATAGGTCAGATGCGCATGGGCTTTGCGGGCAACGGCGCTGTTATTCGGGGCAGATTGGATCGCCTTTCTGAGCAACCGGGTGGCCTCCTGAATTTGATCGAGCTTCAGTGCGGCATATCCGGCTTGAAGCAATAGGTGCGCATCCGGCTTCATCGCGGCACTCTGCCGGTAGGCCTTTAGACTTTCCTCAAAACGCCTGAGGCGAAAGGCAATGGCCCCAACGGTTTTCCAGCGCTCGGCACTGGCGTGGGCGGCCACCGCGGACCGGGCTGATGCCAGGGCCATCTCATAGCGATGCCCACTCAGATAGATATGGGTCAAACGGTCCCAGTCTTCAGCCCCCGGTGCCCTTTGCCATGTTTCTTGAAGGGTGATCGCCGCCTTAACCGGTACCCCGGCCATGTGATACAGGTCCGCCAGCTTACGTAACTGATCGGGGTTCGGGGGGCCGAGACGTACGGCCACGGCCATGGCCGCTGCGGCCTTTGCATAGTCCGCCTGTTCCAGACTCAGCCATACCGTTAGTTGCCACGCCTTGGGATCTTCCGGATATGCGTCAAGGAGGCGCTTCAAAGACTTCTCGGCCTCCCCGACCTGTGACAGTTCCACATGCGTCTTCACCAGGGCCATTAGCCAGCTCAGGGCTGGATGCTGTTTTCGGCAAAGGGCTTTGAGAACGGGCAAAGCCGCTTCGGGGCGCTTTAACTGCAACCACAGCATCGCCCCCTGATAGCTTACGGCCGGTGACACGTCCGGACCGGTCAGTTGGGTGCGGGCCATCACGGTCAGGGCTGCTTTGCGTTGTCCCCCGTCGAGCAGGGCCTGGGCCAGGCTTACCAGCCATTGCTGCTGGATCGGCTGCAGGCGCACACAGGTTTGAAGCAGGGATATCCCCTTCTCTGCGTTTCCCACCTGCAACCACAGCATCCCGGCACGGTAGTAGTGCTTCCCCGTCCGGGTGATGCCAGCGGCCTGTTCCATGGCCCGGGCCGCTTCCTTCTCCTGATTCAGCATCAAATAACAGTTGGACAGGGCCACAAACCATTTTCCCAGGGGAGACGGCCCCTGCGTTAATGTCTGTAAAAGGGGCAGGGCCTCATCGGGGCGGTCGGCCGCCAACCACAGCCGGGCGGCACGAAACGTATGGTCGGGTTTTTCGCTGATCTGTGCGGCCCGTTCCATGGCCTGGGCCGCGTGCACCCAATGCTTCAACATCACATACGTTTCGGAAAGGCCCACCAGCCACTCGGCCTTGGGACGGTCCCTTTCGGCCAAATCCTGCAGCAGGGGCAGGGCTTTTCGGGGCGCTTCGGCCTGGCGCCACAGGCTCGCCGCCGCGTAAAAATGATCCGGGTTTCGGCTGATCTTGGCAGCCTCTTCCATGGCCCCCGCAGCATTGCCGTATTCTTTTTTGATGTCCAGGCATTGCTGAGGGCCACCAGCCACTCGGCCCTGGGACGGGGTTTCCGGCTCAACGGTAACAGTACCCTAAGCGCTTCATCGGCCCGATCGGCCTTCAGCCACAGCACGCCGGCCTGGTAGACATGATCGGGATCACCGCTCAAACGGAATGCCTCCTCCATAGCCTGAGCCGCCTGCACGGTTTTCTGTTGGGCCAGCCGTACATGTGCCAGGGCGACAAACCACGGGGCCTCGGCCGGAGACCGCTTGCACAGTACGCTCAGGTGTTGAAGTGCCTGCTCAGGTTGTTTCGCCTGAAGCCACAAGACCCCTGCGTTGTAAAGATATTCGGATTTGGAATCCATCTGGACCACCCGATCCATGGTCCTGGCGGCGGGAAAAGTTTGCCCCAGCATCATATGGGTGTTGGCGAGGGCCAGAAGCCATTTTACTTCAGGATGCTTTCGCTGGGACAGCCTTTCAAGGATGGGTATGGCCTTCCTGGGCCGGTCGGCTTCGAGCCAGAGATAGGCCGCGTGGAACCACAATTCCGGATCTTTGCCCCGCCGGGCGGCCCGTTCCATGGCCTGAGCCGTTTCCTCTCTTTTTTTAAGGACCTTCAACGTATTGGAGAGGGCCACCAGCCAGCGGGTTTCAGGTGCATCCATTTCGGCCAACCGGCGAAGCAGGGGAAGTGCGCTCCCCGGCTCCCCGGCATCCATCCAGAATACGGCGCACTGATACAATTGCTCAGGATCCCTGGATAACTTATAAGCGGAGGCCATGGCCCGGGCCGCCTTGCGGTTGTCCCCCAGCCCGTGGTGGGCACGGGCCGCAGCCGCATGCCACT
Source organism: Deltaproteobacteria bacterium (assembly GCA_034522175.1). GTDB lineage: Bacteria > Desulfobacterota > DSM-4660 > Desulfatiglandales > Desulfatiglandaceae > JAIPDZ01. The sequence continues at coordinate 519,454 of JAXHLQ010000001.1, forward strand.
CCCAAGTCTTTTCGTCCGGTGAGCTTACCTTCAGCAAAGCATTCAGGGCCTTTTCGTGTTGCTTCGCATTGAGCCATAATACGGATGTATGAACCCACAGGGCGGGGTCCTGAGTAATGGACGCGGCCGCCTCCAGGGATACCGCCGCATCTTGGAACTGCCCGGCTTCATGGTGCACGGAAGCCAGAAGCTGCCAGGCCGCCACAAAGCAGGGGTTGAGCCGGACCGCTTTTTTGAGATAATCAACCGCCGTGAATGGTTTTCCGGCCTTGTGAAGAAAATAGCCCGCATCATAGTAGGGATAGGGATGGCTTTCTTTGACGTGCTCGTCTAAATAGTCTGTCAGCATTTGAGCCGCACGCGCCGGATCACCTGCCTCACCGACCTTCTCCGCCTCACTCACCACGTGGTGAATGCCTTCATCCATGGGTGCCAGCTCTTGCTTACACTGGGTATTCGCAGCATGGGTCCACGCACCTGATGCAAACAGGCACATCACCATCCACAAGATCCGCATCCCAGACCTACCCATTGTCTTCCATTCCGAACCGGATGGTCATCTCCACCCACGTATCCACTGGCCGGCCATCCTTTCTCCCCGGTTTGAACCGCCACCGGGGAACCGTGCTGCGCACGGTTTTCTCAAAGACGCCGTCGGGTTCGGCATCGATGATGCTGACTTCCCGCGCATGGCCCTCACGATCCACCAGAAACCGCACCGTTACATACCCCTCGATGCCCATCCGTCTGGCCCGATAGGGGTAATGGGGTTTGAGGGCGGCAATGCTGACCGGCTTTTGGTCCAGTTCATCCATACCAAATCGCGTCTTGGCCGGCGCAGGTTTCTCAGGGATCCTGGGCCTAACCAGGACGCGTGGGGCAGGGGCCTTGCCCACCTTGAGGTTTACTTTCAGATTCATGGGGCTCGACTGAATCGGGAGGGCGCTCAAAGAAACCGTATGCAAGGCGGGTTGTTGAATCCGGGGCGGTTCCGGCGAAGGGGGCTCCAGGGACGGCGACTCCAGGGGGGGCATATCCGGGGTTTCACGAATGACCTCCGGCTGCGTGATGTCAGGGGGTTCCAGTTCCGGTGGTTCGATCTCGGGGATGTCCGGGGTTTCGGCTTCAATCTCCGGCTCGGGGGGCTCGGGTTTCTCAGGAGGGGGTTCCACCTCCGGTTCAGGCGCCAAGGGCTTCGGCTCCGGATGAACCGGAATGAGGAGGGCATGGGAGGCCCGGGGGGCGTTCGCGTCATAGGTGGTTTGACGCAGGAGAAAGGGAACCATTGCGAAAATAACCAGGCTGAGCAATACGGCGACGGCGGAGAGCAAGAAAAATCTCAAGGCGCCTGTGCGGGTATCCCCGGGGCCCTTCATTCCTTCCTCCGGGCTGCAACGGCTATGTTTTCCGCACCGGCCAGCCGGCACTGATCCAGCACAGCCACCAGGCGGCCGGTGGGACATGCTTCGTCGGCGTCCAGGATCACCCCGCCCCGGGCGTTTTCCACCAGGAATATCTCCACCAGGCCCCGCACGCGCCTTAAATTCACCTGCTGGCCGTTGATAAAAATCCGGCCTTGCGCGGTGAGGCCCACCACCATGCCCGCGGTCTCCTTTTTCTCTGCAGTGGCGGCCTCCGGACGGTTGACCTCCACTCCCGACTCGCGCACAAAACTGGCGGTCACCAAAAAGAAGATGAGGAGGATGAAAATCATATCAATCAGCGGCATCATGTTGATTTCCACATCGCCGCCGTCCTCCCCCTGTCCGGTTCTCAAGGGGCCTGCAGCAATACGACCTAAGCGGAGCATCCTCTTGACTCCTTTTCCAGCCATTGGGATACGGCCTGTTGAAACACCAGGATGTTCTGATGCATGGTGCGAATCTGTTTGCGCATGGCCTGCCCCGCCAACACCCCGGGAATGGCCACCAACAGCCCGGCCTGAGTGGTGATCAGGGCCTCTTTGATTCCTGACGCCATGGCCTGGGCATTACCGGTCCCGTACATACCGATGACCCGAAAGGTCTCCACCATGCCGGTGACCGTGCCCAGCAATCCCAGAAGCGGTGCCACCGCCGCCAGGACCATGATGGTGGGGAGGTGCCGGTAAAGGTCCTGAACCTGCCGGCCCACCGCTGCCTGAAAAAAAAGCTGATCCGCCGCCCCGCACAGCCTGCGTTTCCCCCGGTAATAGTGGGTCATGAAAAAGCGGAAGGCCGCCGCCCTGGGGCAGGTGGCCGGTTCTCTCAATGGATGCTCTTCCGTCAGGCACCGGAGGGCCTCGCTTACCAAGAGCGGCCTGCGATTCATCCTGAAAAGCCATTCCGCCTTGAGGGCGATGAGAACCCACATCCACACGGAAACCAGTCCGATGGGAATCATGATGGGGCCCCCGATCTTCACCAGGTCCCAGAAGACGCCGAGGATGTCCATTTCAGGGCCTTTCCATGCCGGCATGAAGGGCTTTGCCGCCGTTTTGCTGTCGCCGCATCAGCGCCCCCATGAGCGCAAGGCCCTTTTCTTCCATGTCATGGGACAGACTCCGGGCCCGTCTTCCCAGGAAGGTGGCAACAATCATGACCGGAATGGCCACGGCCAGCCCCACCTGCGTGGTGACCATGGCCTCACTGATCCCTCCGGCCATGAGGCGGGGATCTCCCGTCCCATGGGTGGTGATGACCTGGAAGGTGTTGATCATTCCGGTGACCGTCCCCAACAGTCCCAAAAGGGGGGCTACGGCCGCACAGACTTTCAGCGCCCCCAGAAAACGCTCCAGCCGCGGGGTCTCCCGCAACATGGTTTCGGACAGTGCGGATTCGATCACCTCGCCCGGATCACTCCGGTGTTCGAGGCCGGCCATCAGGACCCGGCCGGTGGGGCGCTTCTGATGAGGCGCCGCCGCCTTCACCGCCTCGTCAATATCTCCTCGGTCCACCAGTTCGGTGACCCGGGTCATGAGTTCGTCGGTATTGTGCCGCACCCTTCCCAGGAAAATGAGCCGCTCAACAGTGAGCACCAGGGCCACCAGCCCCACAAACAGAATCGGCAACACCAGGATGCCGCCGCTTCTGAGTTGATCCACCAGACCCACGCTGTGGGCCAGTTGCCGGATGGCCGCACCCCCGGAAATATCGGTATAAACGGCATCGGTTTTATCCTCGAAATAGGCCGTCAGATTCCGTCTTACCCAAAATGAAGGACGGGCACGCATAATGAGTCGACCGGAGGCCGGACTCAGGGTCAGGTAGCCCACCTCTCCTTCTGCCCGAAACAGGGCCGGCAGATGACCCAGCCGGATGATCTCCCCCTGGATCTCGTGGCCGGTGCGGTCCACCATTCGGCCTCTATAGAGGATCTTCTCCCGCGAGGCCTTCATGTCCTCGAAGGAGGCCTCGAGCAGGGTCTCGAAGTCTTCTAAACGAAACAACCGCTGAGGATCCACAAAGGCGTGCAATGTCTCCAGCCGCTCGGGGCTTTGGGCACTGTAAGGGCTTCGCTCGGCCAGGGCCAGGAGGTTCCTGGCGTGATTAATAAACAAGACACTGAGTTCTTTGTTATCGGCCAGCCGCCTGGATACGTTTTTGTGTATCTTATCCCGCTCCCGTGAAAGTTCTTCCAACCGCTTCTGATCCGCGGACAGGGTATCGGACGCCTCCGCAATTTTGTGATCGATATCCGCCAGCCGTTTGTTCAGCGCCTTGCGGCGTGACTCGATGTCCGCCATCGTCAGTCGCTGTTCTTTGCGCGCCTTCTGATATTCCTTCTCGATGTCCGAGGCCACCCGGTCAAACGACCGGTCCGCCCATGCCATCGCGGGCACCCCCGTCAAAAGGAGCACCAGCCCGATCATTTTATTCATGGGGACGACCTCCGGTCGGGGATATGGCATCCGGTCTCCCCATGGGAAGCCGGGTCAATTCAATGATGCGGATCCGTTCCACAATGTCTATTGCTTCATCAATATCCCTCACCCTGGCCGGTACGGGAACATAGCGGTTCTCACGGGGGATCCACACATAGGCCTTTTCACCATCCATGCTGAGGGCATAGAGGCCCAAACGCCCCACCTTTAAGAGCTTTACACGGGTGGGTCGCCCCTGAATGTCCACCTCCGCCTCCTCGCTGTCCACCTCATATCCAAACGTCACCGCATGGATCACGGCATCCAACAGGGCTTGGGCCTTGGCCAGTAGACCCACATCATAATCATTGAGGGCGCGGGCGGTGTCTTCGAGGCGCTTGAGCCGTCGTGTCTTGTCAAAGGGAATGTCGGTTTCTTCAAAGGCGGCCAACCGCTCCAGGCCTTCATCCAGTATGGGCAGCAATTCCGCATGAATTCTTTCCATTTCCGCGGCCTTTTCACGCATTTCGACCACCTTGCTTTCCAGGGTTTCCAGGTATTCCGAATGCTTTTTTTGCTCCCAGGTCAGCCGTTCGAGCATCCGCTCTTTTTGCTCAATGTCCTCCAGCAGGCGCTCTTCCTCCACCGTCCATTGGTCCACAAGCTTTTGCGTCTCCACGGCCGTGGTCACAGCACGTTCCGACGTCTCCTTTACCTTCAAGGGGGTCTTGGTTCCGGCGTCCGCCTGTTCGAGGCCGACATCAGGTAAAAAGCAACCCCCCTACCCATAAACCGAAACAAAACCAAACAACCAATCGCATATGTCCCTCCCTCACGGCGTCGTCAAGGGGTTGATTGTTCCCAGCGGGAGCGAACTGCTGCGGGGTGGCAGGCGGCCTCCCAGTCCCGTGCCCGCGTTTCATGACCCCCATGAATCCAACCGGCTGAAAATAAAACAGCCACTCCGGTCGTCTTGATCCTTCTCCGAGACGCCTTCGTGGCTGAATACGGAATCCTTTTAGGGTCCACTCCGTCGAGGTCCGCTTCACACGGGCCGGGCGATTGAACCATGCAGCACTTGGTCCCCTTGTTACGCCAGTTTCAACTGACTCGGTTTTCTGGATACTTCAGTATCTCTCGACCTTCGTGGCCGCATGAGCCGGCTGGAACAGACCCATTCAGATGCTCTGTTGTTCATCTGTGATAGGCATCCTATAGTGCCATGGACTTCCCCTGTCAAGGGGTATTGCCGTGAATGCGGCGTTTCCCCGGGGTTCTGCTGGCGGGCGGCTTTGGGATTGAAAAGCGGGGGAAACGGTGATAGGGTCATGCCCGTGCCACACTGCACTTGATCACCCCGGGGACTCATGATGTTTTTCTCAAGGACCAATTTCCATGCATGACATCAACTATTTTCACGAGCATGAACTCAAGGAACACGATTTCCTGGGCTGCTGCAAGGATTGCCGGAACAGCCTCAACATCATCAAACCGCACATCCTGGCCTTTGCCGAACGCATCCAGCAATATACTCGGGAGATGCTCGAAAAACTCCCTCCCGACGAACTCTACCGGCTGTATCAACTCTTGGACGATCTGGCCCATATGGACGCGGGGGTGCATCTGGCCGGTCTCATCCTGGAAGAAGATGAAATCAAATCCGTACTCCCGCTGATCCGGAGCTATTACGCCGCCTTTTTCGCCATCCATGAGGCCCACCTGGCCAAACGGCTGCTCGCTTCGGACGACCCGTGGGAGACTCTGAGGAAATTTCCCCTCTACTCCCGATATGAGGCCCTGATCAAGAGTCAAGCGGAAGCCCTGCCGGAGCTGACCCAAAGAAGACTGATCTTCATCGGGTGCGGTCCGGTCCCCTTGAGCCTCATTCTTATGAACCGTCTGTATCAGACCCGGTGTGTAGGCCTGGACACATCCCCCGACAGCGTCGATCTGGCCCGGGCCGTAGTGGAAACCCTGGGCCTGGAAAAAGACATCACCATCGTGCACGGTGATGAGACCGCCCTCTGGGACCTGGACTGGAACGCGGTTCTGGTGGCCGCCCTGGCAGAACCCAAAGAACGGATCTTTCAAAACCTCCGGCGGATCTTGCCTGAACGGGATTCAGATATCCCCGTCATCTACCGTACCTATACCGGCATGCGCGCGGTCTTGTATGCCCCGGTCAATCCGGATCATTTGACCGATTTCCGTACGATTCAGGAGATTTTTCCCACCGGCCGGGTCAACAACACCACGGTCCTTGCCGAGTTGGCGGACCCATGAGTCCCACGTTTGATCGCCTGAAGACCGAATTGCTACGGATCGATGCCGCGCTCCAGGGTGTGACAGAGAACCAGGTCCATCAGGCACCGGATAAAATCCATCATGCCCATCTAAAGGGGCTGAACCGACTGGCCGCGGCTTCAGTAAGGAACGAGGTCGTGGAAGACTTGATGAGAGATCCCGATCTCCAATCGGCTATCGGGCGTATTTCCCGCCTGAAGCGGCTAAACGGGCTGAGGCTGGAGGACCAGTTCGCATCATCATTGCTTGACGCCTCGGACCCTCAGGCCCACCTCTTGCGCTTTGTTTATTATCCCAATTACGTGGCCCTCGCCCGGATGGAATATGAGGGAGCAGGTCTCCATGGGGGGGACCAGGTGGTCTTTTTGGGCAGCGGTCCCCTGCCCATGACCCTCATCTGCCTCTTTACGGGGCACGGCATTGAAGGGGTGGGCATCGAGCAGGATGACGCCCGCGCGGAACTTTCCCGTGCGGTGATCGGGAAATTGGGAATGGACGCGCACATCGAGATCATCTGCGGAGATCACTTTGACCTTCCCATTGAGATGCCGTGCGACCTCATCATGGTGGGAGCCGACGCCATGCCGAAGACCGAGATATTCGCGCATCTTGCAGGGATTCTGGAACCGGGCCGCATGGTGTCGTACCGGATCTATGAAAAAGGCCTCAGACGGCTTTTTGACGATGGATCGCGTTTTGAGCTGCCCTCATCATTCAGGGAATGCGCCAGGGTGAGGCCCGAGCCGCCGGTCAACAACACCTGCGTGGTCGCGGTCAGAACCGACGACCTTCCGCCCGCTTGATGATGACAGCGCTTTGATTTTGGCCAGTTTTTCTTTTTGGTCTCGAAAACCGGCCTCATCACTTCTTTCCCATCGGCAGGGATGAAGACTTAGCTTCCACGGTGTGTTGCCAGGGCCATCTCCCATCCACTTCCAACTGAAGGGCCATGCTGAGAAACGTACGAATCAAAACGATAAGCCCGAGGATCAGGACGTTATCGAGCGTGGGTGAAACGGCCACCGTCCGAATAATATCGCCCGCTACGAGGAATTCTAAACCCAGTAAAATGGCCTTCCCCAGGTTTTGCCGGTCGCGCCTGTAGGCGGTGCCGGCCTCCTCCTCCCTGTGAAAGAGAAAGCGACCGGTGGCGAGAAGTGCACCGACGACAATCACCAAAACCCCTGCAGCATCAACAGCCGTCCCGATACCTTCCATAAGTTCACGGTAGAACGTCATCACGCCTCCTGAAAAAGTGAAATCTCCCTATTACTCATAGGGCTGGCGCAAATGAAAACGGGGCGAGTCGGCCGCATCAAACCAGTTGACACGGAGGGCCATCTGTCGGAGGTCTTCGTCCATGATTTCAATCTGCGTCAAGCCCGATGGCTGGCCTCCCCAATAATGCCCTCAGGGACTATTTCGGGGAGATGGGCAAGATCAAAGTAACGCCCTTCGTCATAGACCCGAACGTAAGGGATAGGCCCAGTCGTCAAAAGGGGGCTACCAGAGGACCAAAGCTCTTTACCATTTCCTTATACACAGGGGCTCCCACCAAAAAACGATAGATCTCATCAGCCTTTTCCGCGAGATCGATATCGTTGAAGCGGTCCGGATACAGGATCTTCCCGGCCCCGTAGGCATCGGCCATGGCCGTACCCACGTTGGCCACGTAATAGATGTACGGCAGGAGAACATAGACCCGGCCTTTTTGAAAGGCCTTGAGTGCCTGGTAGAACTCGGGTTTCTTTTCAAAGTCCTGCTTGACCAGGCCATATCCGCCGGCGTCCACAAAGATGACGTCCGGGTTCCACATAAGGAGTTGTTCCCGGTCAATAAAGAGATGGCTTGTCTTAGACATGCCCTCGGTAACATTGTTGGCGCGAACCCACTTGAGCGGAATGTAGGCGGGATCGGTGCTCTCAATCCCCTGAAGTCCTCGAAAACCCAGACCGCCGATATAGACGCTGGGCTGTCTATCAGAGTCGACGCCTTCGGTCCTCTTGAGCAGGTCCTCTTTTGTCCCTGCTATAAAATCAATGACCGCGTCCGCCCGATCTTCTTTTACCAAAATCCTCCCCGCTACTCTCAAAGATTCGTAGAGCTTTTCATTGAAAGCCGGGAACGTGCCATAGGTCAGTACGACCACCGGTATCCCGATCTTTTTCTGTAACGTGTCGGCCGTAGGGGGTTTCATATAGGTGGCAAAGATTACGTCCGGTTTTACCTTGAGCACTGCCTCGAGGTCTGGTTCCTTGTTGATGTGCTGAGGCCCGCCCGGCCCGATCACCGGGAGATCCTTCAGGTCCGGGCTGGCAATCCAGTAGGGCCGGCCCTGTCCCCGGACCTTTTCAAAATTTTCGATCCCCACGACCTTGTCCCTGGCGTCTAAGTAACAGATGAGGCGCAAGGCCCCGGGTCCGATGGCGATAATCCGTTTCGGATTTGCGGGGACCGTAACCTCTCTCTCGACCATATCCGTAATGGTCATGTTTTCAGCCGCCAGCCCGGGGACCTGAAGAACGCCGCTCAGACATACACATAAAAGCAACAGCAATGGCGTCTTCTTCATCTCTATCTCCTTTTAAGCCTTGATGTTTGATCAATGCAATTTATTTGACATTTGGTGCTTGGGATTTGGCGCTTCCGCGTCTCTTTACCCTATATAGAGCGAGTGAAACGATTTTGGGCCAAAGCTTTATGCAACGTTAGGGTTAACTGTTTGTCGTGGGCTGAATAGGGACCGTTTTCGTCGAATAACATCCTGCCATTATCGGGGACAGAACTTATGAGATGCGGCACTAAGCGGCCGTGGACGGGGGTTTCCCGTTCAACGCCACCAAAATGGGATACCCCTCTACCTCGCCCAACAGGACCCGGACCCCATATACCTGATGAATGGCATTCGGGGTGACCGTCTCCCGGTCACCCTGCGTATGGACCTTGCCGTCCTTGAGCATCAGAAAATGGTCTGCATATCGCAGCGCGAGATTGATATCATGCATACAGATGACGGCCGAAAGCCCCCGTTCCTTGACGGCCGCGTGGATCAGACCCATGACTTCCAGCTGGTTCTTGAGATCCAGGTTGCTGGTGGGCTCATCCAGGAGCAGAAGATCCGGTTCCTGGGCCAGGGCCCTGGCCAGGATGACCTTTTGCATCTCACCGCCGCTGAGGGTGCTCACCGGCCGCATGGCCATCTCCTCCAGCGCCATCTGCTTGAGAAGGGTTTCGACGATCTGAAGATCCCTTTCTTCGGCCTTCCACTGGATATAGGGCTTTCTCCCCAACAGGACCGCATCAAAGACCGCCAGTTCTTCCTCACCGTATCTCTGGGGCACATACCCCATGTGCCGGGCGATTTCCTCCCCTTTCATGTGGAGGACATCTTCACTGTGAAGGCGGATGGATCCCCCTTTGATCTGCAAAATGCGGTTGATGCATTTGAGAAAGGTCGACTTTCCTGCGCCGTTTACTCCCAATAAGGCCAGGATCTGACCCTGTTCCAGTTCCAGGTGGATATCCTTGAGCACGGCATGGCTCTCGTAGTTGAACCGGACCCCGGCGATGGACAGCATCATTTTCCGTACCCTCTCACCAAGAGATAGAGGAAAAGCGGGGCGCCCATGAAAGAAGTGAGGACCCCGACCGGGAGGGTCCCGGACCCGATCAGGATCCGGCCGGCCGTATCGGCAAGCAGAAGGAGGAGCGCCCCCACGATGCAGGAATAGGGGATGAGGAGTCGATGGTCCGCCCCCACCATACGTCGGGCGATGTGGGGGGCCAGGAGACCCAGAAAGGCGATGACCCCGTGAAAGGCCGTCACCAGTGCAGCCACCAGAGCGGCCATGAGCATGCCCCACCACCGAATCTTTTCCACTTCCACCCCGATCCCTTTGGCCACCTCCTCCCCCGATGAGAGGGCGTTCAGGTTCCAGCGGTTCGCCACAAAATAGAAGGTCGCAACCACCGAGGCAGCCGTCATCACACCGATCTCCTGCCAGCTCGATCGGGACACATCCCCGAAGGTCCAGAAGACGATGGTGGCGATCTCCACCTCTGTGGCAAAATACTGGATCAGGATGGTCCCCGAGACAAAGAGAGACGACAGCGCCACGCCGGCAAGGATAATGGACCCGGGCGACAGCCGCCTCATCCGGGAAAGCGCCAGGATGACCAGAGTGGCGGCCATGGCGCCAAGGAACGCAAAGAAGGTAACGGAAAAAAGGTTCTCAATCAATATCAGGGTTGAGGCCGTGGTCCTGAGGACGCTGCTCTGAGTGGTCCCCGCACCCAGGGTCACGATGGCGAGGGCCGCACCAAAGGCGGCGCCGTGGCTGATCCCCAGGGTAAAGGGAGAGCCCAAGGGGTTTTTGAGGAGGCACTGCATGGCAACGCCTGAGATGGCCAGGCCCCAGCCCGCCACGATGGCGGCCACGATTCGGGGCATCCGTATGTTCCAGATCACAATGCCGGCGGCCCCCTCCTCGTGCCCCAACAGGGCCCGCAGGACCTCGAGTGCCGACAGGTCATAGGTCCCGGCAGCAATCGCATAGACGGCCAGGGCCCCCAGGAGGGCCAGGAGCACAAAGAAGAAGATGGCCTTCTGGCGGAGCACCCCCTTGTAGGAGGCAACCAGACTGCCCGGAGGTCTGGCGGGGTCTGCTGCGATCATGATTCAGCACAATCGCTGCACAAAGATTGTTCATCGATCCGGATCAGCCTGGAGGCCATGGTAGGCTCATGGCAGCGGTCACAGGGAAGGGAGGGTTCGATCATGGCCTTTTCAGGGATCGGCACGCTGGCAGGTCGTATGACAAAGAGCGTATCCAACGGTTTTTCAAGAAGCTCCCGGGCCTTTCCCATGTGAAGCGACTGGAATTCCATTTTTTCCTCCGGCGTGGCCTGATCACCTCTGATCTTTTGAACCAGTTCAAGGTGTCGATCACTCAGCACCAAGGCGCCATGTTGGAGGACGATCCGGACACCCTCTCCCGTCTTCCGGCTGAACATGGTATAGGCGTGCTTGCCACAGTCCCGGTACAGGAGATTGCCCTTGCCGAGTGTGCACCCGGTCAGGACCTGTATGGCGTCCGTGCCGCATGCATTGGTCTCCACGGTGGTCACCATTTCCTCGTCCGGGGACCGATTTTCCTGAAGCCATGAAAGGGCCGCCTTCCCTGCCCGGAACCCGATGGCCAGACCAGGGCAGATGTGCCCATGAAACTCGGCGCACCGCCTGAAGTCTTCCTGTTCCATGATTTCGTCTGCATTCATGGGTCTTTCCTCCTTTCGCTCAAAAAAAAACCACGAAAGATTCCCTCCATCGGGGATTCACCTTCGTGGTGTTTGTGGTCAGGCTTCGGTTAGGGTGTTTCTATCTTATTATGTTTTAGGACTTCACGTCCCGGCGAAGCTTCATGCTTCATTGATTAACTTTTTAGCCATTGTTCCGCCCCTTGTCAAGCGGAAAAGCGGAAAAGGAGGCGGCGGACCATTTTACCGTTGATACTTGAAACATGCTTGTGCTATGTATAACTTTATATGTTGAATCGTAGAGATCACTTGCCTACGGGCGAATTTAGATACAATTAAATGATATTTATTAAACTTACCCTAATTACCATCAGCCTTGTCTTGGCCCAGCTTCTGGATGCCCACAACGCCTTTGCGTGGGGACCGGGAGTCCATACGGCCATTGCGCTCAGTGCGCTTGATGCGGCAGGATTTGTTCTTCCCTCCATCGCCCGGGTGATCACGGCCTATCCCATTGAATTTTTATATGGATCCCTCTCTGCTGACTTCTTTATCGGAAAAGGGAAGCGAAAACGGCGGAACCCCCATGACTGGGAAGGCGGTTTCAGGTTTTTGAACAAGGCTGTTGATGACCGTGAGACGTCCTACGCCCTGGGGTTCCTCTCCCATCTCGCGGCAGACGTCATCGCCCACAACTACTACATCCCCAACCTCGTCAGTGCATACCCGGGCAAGGGAAATATGGGGCATCTCTTCTGGGAACTGCGGGCCGATTATGCGGTAGGATCCGGTTATACGCGAATCGCCAAAGGGATCCTGGCCATGGACCACCGGGTGTGTGACGATCTCCTTAAGCTCATCGGCGGGAAGCGAAGGAAGGGGCTTCGGACCAAGAAAAGGTTTTACACCCAGACCGTCCGGTTTTCGGACTATCTCTACACCACACGTGATCTCTTCTTTGAAACCAGGGGAAACGTGTACAGAGGGCAGGCCTTTAACAACTATCTCGCTGTAATGATCGATTTGTCCTCCCGGCTGGCCAAAGATCTGCTCACCCACCCAGAGTCATCTCCCTGCCTGCTTCATGACCCCATGGGCCGAAATCTCCTTGAGGCAAGAAAAAGAAGCGCTTTCAGACGACTTTTTGCGCCCCACCGCCACAGCCGGCGGTTTGATGTGAACGACGATTTACTCTCCCTATGAATGCCATTCGTGTCCTCTCCGAACAGGTGGCGGCCCGGATTGCAGCCGGAGAAGTCATTGACCGGCCTGCGGCCATCGTCAAGGAACTGATCGAAAACAGCGTTGATGCACATGCCGACCGGATTACCGTCCAAATCGACCAGGGCGGCAAACGCTTGATCAAGGTCAATGACAACGGGATCGGTATGTCCCGGGACGACCTCCTCCTGTGTGTGGAGCGGCATGCCACCAGTAAGTTGAGGGATACCGAAGAACTCTCAAAGATTAATTCCCTCGGATTCCGTGGGGAAGCCCTTCCCAGCATGGCCGCCGTATCCAGATTCCAGATTACCTCGCTTCCCGGGGACCAGAAGGTCGGGCATCGACTCCGGATTTCCGGAGGAAAATTGCTGGAGATATCGGAAGCCGGGGCGCCGCCCGGCACATCCGTGGAAGTTAAGGACCTCTTTTTCAACATGCCGGCCAGGCGGAAGTTCCTGCGCGCCCATCGAACCGAGCAGACCCACCTCATAGACGTATTTACCCGTTCGGCCATGCCCTTTTCGAACATCCATTTCAGCCTGACCGACGGCAAAAAGCAGCTCCTGGTGCTTCCCTCATCAACGGAACCAATCGAGCGGCTCTCCGGCTTATTGGGGCGGGAGGTCAGCCAGTCCATTCTTGAAGGGAAACACGAGACCGATGGCATCGTCATCACGCTTTATCTCACCCCTCCGGAATTTTCCAGAAATCGAGGGGACCGCCTCTATACCTATGTAAACAGCAGAAACATCCGGGACAGACTGGTGACCCGGGCCATCATGGAGGGCTATGGCCAGCGCCTGATGAAAGGGAAATTTCCGCAGGGGGTCCTCTTCATTGAGATGCCGCCCGAAACCGTGGACGTCAATGTGCACCCTGCCAAACAGGAGGTCCGATTCAGAGAGACGCAGCGGGTATTTCAGGCCATTGTTTCTGCGATCAACCGGACCCTTTCACCCACTGCACCGACCTGGAAGTCAGATGAAGCCGATCCCCCGCTAAAACACTGGAATCGCGAGCCCGTCTTGAGAGGCAACCTACGCTTTCCGTTCTCCCGCAGCCTTTCCACCCTTGGTGAGCCCCCGGCCCCTTATTCCCTCGAAGAAGGTGAGTGGCAGGTCGCATACGAGCCTTCCCAACCGAATGGGGCGGCCGCTGTCCCCGGGGGTTATCGGGTCATCGGACAATTGGGATATACGTACATCCTCTGCCAGGTCGAAGACGGTCTCTTGATGATCGATCAGCACGCCGCTCACGAGAGAATCGTATACGAGCGGCTGATTCAGGCCTATCGATCCTCCGGAATCCAGTCCCAGACCCTCCTCATCCCCCATGAATTGACCCTGTCGGCAAAGGACAAGGCCATTGCCCTGGAACGGGAAGACGAACTCCGCACCCTCGGGATGGATCTGGGGCACTTCGGCGGCAACACCTTCATCTTGAGAGCCGTCCCCGCCATGCTCCAGGACATCAACTGGGAGATATTTGTCTCTCAACTCCTGACCGAACTGGCCGAGGGACAGCCCGGGGACATGACCATCATGGAAAAAGGGATCACGGTCATGGCCTGCCACGGTGCCATCCGGGCCGGACAGCGCATGTCCCGCGAAGAAATGGAGCGCCTTATCAAGGAACTCCACGAAACGACACTCTCCACCAACTGCCCTCATGGCCGGCCCATATCCCGGCGCCTCTCCTACACTGAATTGGAAAAGATGTTCAAGAGGGTGGTTTGAAGCGTACCTCTACGGGCAAAATACCAAAACCAGCCTGTATCGTGGTTGCAGGCCCTACGGCAAGCGGCAAGACCGGTTTCGCCGTACAGATGGCGATGGCCCTTTCCGGAGAAATCGTCAATGCCGATGCCATGCAGGTATACCGGGGTATGGATGTGGGCACTGCCAAACCCGATGAAGGGGAAAAGAGGGGCATTCCCCACCACCTGCTGGATGTGGTAGACCCGGACGAGCCCTTTAATGCCGCTATTTATCGCCGTCTTGCCCTGCCGGTGGTTGAAGAGCTCTCTTCAAGAAGCATCCCCTGCCTGGTAGTGGGCGGGACGGGCCTTTATATCCGAAGTCTTTTGGGCGGGCTGATGGAGGCACCGCCCTCCGACCCCCACCTCAGGACGCAATTACATACGGAATGGGACACCTTCGGTCCGCCGAAACTGCACCAAAGACTAACAGACCTGGACCCGGTCTATGCCCGACAGGTGCACCCCAATGACCGCGTACGAATCATCAGGGCGCTTGAAATCATTGCCCTCACAGGACGATCTCCGGCCATGCTCATGAGCCAGCATCGCTTCAGGGACAGGTCCTTGAGGAGCCTGAAGCTTTGTCTCGATATGGATCGAAAAACAGTCTATGATCGCATCAACCAGCGCTCCGAATTGATGGTGGAAAGGGGCCTTGTCCAGGAAACCCGGGCGCTTCTCGACCAGGGGTATTCACCGGATTTCAAACCGATGAAGGCCATTGGATACAGGCACATGGTCCGCTATCTCATGGGCGACTGGTCCCTCGATGAAGCCGTTGAGAAACTGAAGCGGGACACGCGCCGGTACGCCAAACGGCAGATGACATGGCTCAGGAAAGAGGCCGATATGATCTGGATCGCCCCTGACCGGATGCGTCTCGCCATCGAAAAGGTGAGAGCCTTCCTGAATGAAACCACTTGACCTTTGGGCGCCAATTCATTATTTAAATAGACTTAGGACCCTGAAAACGCTCCCGTCTCAGGAAAACCACATCCTGAAGGTTCATTCGCAGCGGGTTTGGAAGGACGATCCATGGAGGCTTCGCTCTTGAATATTCATAAGCTGAAATTCCCGGCAATCCTTTGCACCTTCATTGCCCTGCCCCTTCTGTTCATGGCACTCGGATGCGCCCCGGGAAAAGGCGTTTCGGAAGATTTCCTCAACACCCCGGAACATCACATCGCGAGTGGTTACAAGCTCCTGAAAAAGGACTACCTTTTTCATGCGGAGAGGGAATTCAACCTTGCCCTCCAACTCGACGCGGACGCATGGAATGCGCAGCGGGGGCTTGGATTGACCTATGCCAGAAAAGGTCAATTTGACCTGGCCCTGAGCCACATGAAAAAAGCCGAACAACAGGCCAAAACCGATGAGACGAGGGCCCTGGTAAACGTGGGCTTCATGCGCATTTATCTGCTTGGAGGGAATGACGGATGGGCGGACAAAGTGACCCGACACTATGTCGAAGCCATTTCGAACGACCCCTCACTTCCGGAAGCCCACTTTTATATGGGTATGACCTATAAGCGGCTGGACCGCTTACCCGAAGCCCGCGTTCAGTTTAATAAGGTTTTGGCGCTTGACAAGGGGCTTATTTCAGAATCTCAAAACCAGCTGAGGGACCTGGACCTACCTGAAAAGAGACCATAATCCCGTTATTCAAAAGAAGGGACACACCTTATCACGCCAATGGTTCGAGATATCAGGAAATGGGTAAAAAATACGGCCTGAGGACGGTTGTTATATCCAGCCTTATCTGGGCCATTTCCTTTTTTCCCACCATCTCATGGGGTCAGTCGGATGCCCCCACGCCGGGAAAACCGTTCTTAACCCTAGGGACCGCCCCCATACCTGAGGATAACCAGGCCCTTGCCAAAAAGCGGGCCATTGACGAGGCCCTGTCCAAGGGAGTGGAAGACTACATCATCCGTCGACTCTCAAACCGCGATCTCATCCACCATTTTGAAAGAATCACGCGCGACCTCATTCCCGCTGCCAAAGACGCCGTAGAAAATTTCAACATTCTGGCCGAACAGGCATCAGACGGCACCTACACCGTACTGGTTAAATTCAAGATGAATGAAGCCCTCATCAAGGATGCATTGCGGGAGGCCGGCATTGTCGTCACCCAGGGCGTTGAACTCCGCATCCTTCTGATGGTCTCTGAAATGACAGGGGATGAGATTGCCTACTGGTGGAAAGACGTCGACGCATACTCTGCACTTACGGTAACCGAAGTCGCCCTGTACCGGGCCTTCCAGGACAGGGGGGTTGATGCCATCAACCGATCCTCGAATCCTCCTCAAATCGAGCATGACGCGGCCATGACCGCTTCAGCCCTTTCGCCTGAAGCAGTGGCGAGGTGGGGAGCGCTTTTCGATGCCGATGTTGTCGTATATGGACAGTGCAGAATCATCAATCAAAAGGAGGTCAGCCTCTCATTGAACGCGGTCGACCTCGATCGCGACATGTCTATCTGCCAGGAATTCGGCGTGAAACCGCTCAAAAAAGATGCACCTGCATCAAACGAAACCCATCCACCCGTTCAGGACCTGGCCAAAGATCTCGTCGCCCGTTTGACCGCCTGTATCATGCAGTCGGTTTCCGAAGCGCAGGGAAAAATCCATGAATTGAAGATCACACTTGACGGGGTACGCAGCTATAAAGAGTATATAACCTTAAGTACATTCTTGGAGCAGAAGGTTCAAGGGGTTGAACGGGTGGTCCCTTCTCGAATCCAACAGGCCGCCGTATCTGCCCTCGTTCAATTCCAGGGGGACAAAGATACATTCATTACCCGCGTCCTGAATCATCCGGAACTCCCCTTTCCGCTCCGTGTAAATCAAGACAAGGACGGGTTCATTGTCCTCAACCTTCAATAAGCCGAAACCATGACCATCCCTAATCTCATCACCACCCTGAGAATTATCCTCGTACCCATCTTCGTCATCTATCTGATGAATGACGAATTCCTGTCCGCACTCACGGTATTTATCATCGCCGGTGTGAGCGACGGCATCGACGGGTTGGTGGCCCGAATGTTCAACCAGAAGAGCCGACTCGGCGCCTATCTGGACCCCATGGCCGACAAGATCCTCCTGGTGGCGGCATTTATTATACTCGCCGTTAGAGGATTCATCCCTGCCTGGCTGACCGTCATCGTCATCACACGGGATGTATTGATTCTCCTCGGCGTCCTTTTTCTTTTTCTGCAGAATAGCGAATTCCACGTCCGGCCGTCCATCATAAGCAAGATTAACACCTGTTTTCAGCTGGGGACCGTCTTCCTGGTCCTGGCACAAGAGACACTGGACTTCCTGACTCATCTCACCCCCTGGGTCTTTTGGGTGACCGCGCTTCTGACCATTGCCTCGGGTCTCGGGTACATACGGGCCTGGTTCATGATGATGCCTGAGCGATCCGATGAGGATTAGGGTGAATATACATCTTGACAACTGAAAGGGAGGCTGGTAATAGATGCAGCTCTCACAGGCACGTAGCTCAGGGGGAGAGCACTACCCTGACACGGTAGGGGTCGAGGGTTCAAATCCCTCCGTGCCTACCATAGAGATTTCAAGCACTTAGGCCGGTTTATGTGGACCGGCCTTTTTTTTCGGAAGGGGGAGTCGTTTACATGGAGGCTATTTATAGAAAACCCGCTTACCAACTGGCCAAACTGATTCGGAACAGGGAATTGTGGCCGACGCAACTCATGGCGGAGACGCTCGGCCGAATCGATGCGCTGAACCCAAAACTGAACGCCTTTGTGGCCCTCCGTTCGGAGGAGGCCATGGCAGAAGCGAGGGCACTGGGAAAAAGATTGGCTGACGGTGAAGATCCGGGCCCCCTGGCCGGGATTCCCATCGGCGTCAAAGACCTCGAGGACGTCAAAGGCATGGCCACCACCTTTGGTTTCGGTTCCCTATGCCCAAAATCTTGTGACTCGGGATTCCATTCAGGTTTCAAGACTCAAGGCCGCCGGGGCCATTGTGGTGGGTAAAACCAACACGCCTGAATTCGGATTCACCGGATTTACCAAGAATCGTCTCTACGGCGTCACGAGAAATCCCTGGGACACCGACCGAACCCCGGGGGGATCCAGCGGCGGATCAGCCGCGGCCGTGGCGTCTGGAATGGTATCTCTCGCTACCGGATCGGATGCGGGGGGCTCCATCCGTATTCCTTCTGCTTATTCCGGATGCTTCGGCTTCAAACCCACCTACGGCAGGATCCCGTTCGGACCGGTGGAACGCCTCCATATGACCCGCACGTGGACATTGGGACCCATAACCCGGACGGTAATGGATGCGGCCCTTTACCTCGACTGCACGGCAGGATATCACCCTGCCGATCCTCAATCCCTTCCCAGACTTGTTGGGTCATATGTCGAATCCCTTTCTCGACGCCCCTCAGCCCTGAAAATCGGTTTCAGCCCCACCCTCGGATATGCGCGGGTGGGCAAGGAAATCCTGACCCTTGCGGAAGCGGCCGCACAGATATTTGAGGACCTGGGACACCATGTTGAACACTGGGAGGGAACGCTTCCCGACGTGACCGATGCCTGGAGCCGGTTGATGGATCTGGAGCTGTATGGCCAGCTGCGGGAGGATTTGGATCACATCCGGCCCGAGTTAAACCGGACGATTGCAGGCGCGTTGGGCCAGGCAAAAGAGATGACCTGCGACGATCACGTTGATATTCAGAAGACACGATCCGACTTCGACCGGGCCATGACGGCCTATTTTGATCAATACGATCTCCTCTTGACCCCCACCGTACCCACTGAGGCATTCGATGCAAAGGGGCCACCGCCCACGGAAATCGATGGGGAGGCGACGCCTATTCTGTGGGCCGTGGCCTTTACCTACCCGTTTAATCTCTCCGGGCACCCTGCCGCCACTGTCATGGCCGGGCTGACCCCTGCCGGCCTCCCTGCAGGGCTTCAGATCATCGGGCCCCGGCACCGGGACGACCGGGTGCTTCAGACGGCCCATGCCTATGAACAGGCCACGTCCTGGACGGATCAGTGGCCGTCGATTTGACGCACCTTCCTGTTTCACATGACCCTATCCGCCAGTCGTTTGACCGCGGCCATGTACTCTGAAAATCCGCGTATGAAAATGTCGTTGTGGTTTGCACCGGGTATTTTCAGAAACGTCTTGTCTGCTGAGGGCGAGGCCTCGAACAGGGCCCTGCCCTCGGAAAAGGGGATGATGTGGTCATGCTCCGCATGGATGACCAGGGTGGGCTTGTCCACCTGAGCGATTTTCTGAACATTGGAGGGCACACGCTCTTCTTCGAAGGAAAGGGCCTCGAGGTCGAGCCCCAGGCGCCGGAGCAGCGGGCTCAGACGGGCGAACCCGCTCTCCACAATGACGGCCTGAATGTGGTCCTGGTGCCGGGATGCCAGTTCCAGGGCCGAGGCACTCCCCAGGGACCGGCCCATGATGATCAGCGGGCCTGAGTACCCGTGTGCCGCCAACCACTCCACTGCAAACTCGAATATGACATGGCAGTCCCTCATCATGGTGGAAACCGAGGGCTGACCCGTGGAACGACCGTATCCCCGGTAATCCACGGGGAGAAAATTGATGGTCATCCGGGTATAGGCCTGGGCCAGGTCGTCGTAGTCCGCCACAATCTCCCCGTTTCCATGAAAGAACAGGATATTGGGGGCGGCGGCATCTGCACGGTGAAAGCGCGCCCCCACCACTGTCTCCCCGTCCACCGGAATCAACAGGTCCTCCCCTGCCGCGGTGTCTTTGGAAGACCGCCATTCGGGCCGCGGATGAAACAAGACCATCAGAATATCAGGATGGTCCAACAGGGTATAATCGTCCGAAGAGGGTTCGGTCACCGGTGTTCTCCTTTCGTCATCATTGCGCCTTTTAAACGGGCGGCGAGGGGTTCTTTAATGGGTTCAGAGGCCGTGTGCATCTGCGAAGCATTCAACCTTATCATCGGCCATAGGATTAATCAACACACGGCTCCAATGGTCCTGCCCCACCGGACCCATTGATAAACAGACGGCGTTTTGCTATTTTTACGGTCAATGGGACCATTGATTTACGGTGGACGACGGGGAGCGGCAAATCGTTTCGAGGCCACCCTCCGAGAAGCCATCATTTTCATCCGGTACAGGCCGAGGTTTTCAAGAGCATGGAAGTCCGTTCCGGATAATACCGGTGAGGGGTCATAAATCCGTTGACCTGAGTGCAGGGGTTTTGTTATGGACACACACCGCCTTAGAAAGGAATGAACCATGGGGATCATTACCCGATCCGGAAGCTTTACCCGGTATCTCACAACCACCACTCTGCCTGAGGACTTCCTGGGAAATCTTCAGGCCATGATTGCGCGTTACGCCTTTCGGGATCTCGATGAACGATCGGTGGATGAACGGTCTTCCGGCTGGGTCAATATTCTGGATATGTTCGATAATCAGTTTCCGGGGGTGGATTTTTTGAAAGAACCGTATGTGGCCATGTCCCTGAGGATCGATGAGAGAAAAATCCCTCCGACAGCGCTCAAGCAGTATACCCTTCAGGCCGAAACGCATATCTTGGAGGAGGAGCAACTTGAGTATCTACCCAGGAGACGCCGTTCGGAGATTAAAGACGCCGTCCGGATCCGTCTGCTGAAGCGCGCCATTCCCGTCTCCAAGACCCATGACATGATCTGGAACACCCGCACCGGGCAGGTCATCTTCGGGTGCGTCAGCCCGAAGACCTGCGATGAATTCACCGAAATTTTCCGTCAGACCTTTGATATGGACATCCAAGCCGTCTGCCCGTACACCCTGGCCGAAGCCCTCCTCAAAACCGAAGACTCAGCATCGGATCCACTGGATGAACTGACGCCGATGGCGTACGCGAAGGAGGAAGCGTGATGACGCTTCTCGACAAGGCACGGAAGACCGAATTTTTGGGGAGAGAGTTTCTCCTGTGGCTCTGGTTTAGGTCGGAAACCGAACGCGGGATATTCGATCTGAGGGATGAAGGCCAGGCGGAGGTCTGGTTTGACGGCAAAATAACCCTGCAATCTGAAAGCGACCGGGGGGTGGACATCATCACCTGTGCGGGAGAGGCCGCTTATATGCGAGAGGCGCGGCTCGCCCTGTCCATGGAAAAAGACATCACCCGGGCCGCACTGAAGCTCACGATGGGGAAGACGCGTTTTCGTTTGTCCTGGATGCCCTCTGGATGAACTTCAATTCGTTCAAAGCCCCCCGGGTGATGCAAGACAAGGATGCGGATCCCGACGGGCTTTTTTATGAGAAAATCTTCCTGATCGAAAAGGCCGTATCGGCCATGGACGACATATTCGCGCTTTTCATCAACCTGCGCACCACTTCCCAATGGTCCGACACCGAGCGCCCTGCGCTCATCAAATGGATCAGAGAGGGCGGGTGATGCCCCTAAGCGCCCCTCACGCCGAGCCCCACCCCCCTTACCTATGGGTCGAACAGACCAAAGACCTTCCTCAGGTGATTGAGGCTCTCGAAAACGAAACGGTCATCGGCGTGGATCTGGAGTGCGACTCCATGTTCCACTATCACGAACGGGTCTGTCTCATACAGATCGCCACGCGGAGGCAAAATTTCGTTGTGGATCCGATACGGGTAGAGGACATTTCCCCCCTGGCCCCCATTTTCTCCAATCCGGACACGGAGAAGGTTTTTCACGGCGCGGACTATGATATGCGTTCTTTGTACCGGGATTTCAGGATTGAGGTCCATTCCCTGTTTGACACCCAGATTGCGGCGAGATTCTTAGGCGTAAAGGAGACCGGCCTTGGGAACCTCCTCGCGGAGCGGTTTTCCGTAATCGCGGATAAGAAGTACCAGAAAAAGGACTGGTCTCAAAGGCCCCTGCCGGAGGCCATGATTCAGTATGCGGTTCAGGATATCCACTACCTTCTCCCCCTGTCGGATATGCTCAAGCAGGAGCTGGAAGAGAAAGGACTGATGTCGTGTGTCGTAGAAGAAAACGAACTGTTGAGCCGTGTTCGCCCGGAGTCAGGTGACAACCGACCCTTTTTTCTCCACTTCAAGGGAGCGGCGCGACTCGATCCCCGAAGTCTCGCCGTACTGGAAGCACTCCTTCGTTTCCGGGATCAGGAAGCCCGCCGGAGGGACTGTCCCCATTTCAAGGTTCTTGGCAACAAACCGATTCTGGAGATGGTCCAACTAAAACCGGTCACAAAAGCCCAGTTGCACACCATCGACGGGCTCAGCCCCAAACTGATCCGTCACATCGGACCGCGGGTCATCCAGAGCATTAAGGACGGCCTGGGCCTTCCGAAGGCCGCGCTTCCGGTATATCCCAGAGGGCCGAGACAGCGGCCGAGCGCAAAAGTCGCGGCCCGGGTCAAGACACTGAAGGCGTGGCGGGACCACATGGGAGAGAGGCTGGATGTGGATCCGGCATTGATCTGCACGAACGCTCAGATACAGGCCATCGCCGGCAGAAATCCCCAAACACCCGGAGAGCTGGCCTCCACTGAAGGGATCAAAAAGTGGCAGATCGAACGGTTCGGCGCGGACATCTGCGCCACGCTAAAGGGTGTCCATCACCCGAAATAGGGTCGGATATCTCCACCCTTAGAGCTGCCCGCCCTCAATTTGGCTTGACACCCGCTTCCCCCTTCTCATATGCTTACCAGATTAAACGTTGACAACTCAGACCGAGGAGAAATGATCATGAAGAAGACAGAATTGTTTTTGGCCCTATTACTGGCGTTGACCCTGGTTTGCGGATGTGTTCACACCGCCGGGAAAGGGACGGGGACATCACCGGTCAGTGCACTTGACCGTATTGCCGCGCGCGACCTGTTGGTGGTGGGCACCGCAGCCAGCATGCCCCCCCTGAACATGACCACCAAAGAGGGAGACGTGATCGGCCTTGAAATGGACCTGGCTCAACGGATGTCCGAGGAAATGGGGGTAAAGGTGGAATTCAAGACCATGCCCTTTGCCGAACTGCTGTCGACGCTGGAGGCCGGAGGCGTGGATATGGTGCTTTCCGACGTCACCATCACCGGGAAGCGAAACATGAAGGTGGCGTTTGTGGGCCCCTATTTTATTTCAGGCAAAACCTTTCTAACCACCGAGAAGTGGGCGGCTTCAGCCAAGGAGCCCGAAGAGGTCAACAGCCCCAGCACCCGTTTGACGGCGCTTAGGGCCTCCACCAGTCAGGAATTTGTGGAGGAGAGCTTTCCAAAGGCCACCCTGATGCTGGCGGATGATTATGACGGCGCTGTAAAAATGGTGCTGGATGGTAAGGCGGATGCCATGATCGCCGATTATCCCATCTGCCTCCTCTCCGTCATCCGCTACCCGAAGCATAACCTGTTCTCAGTCGTCCCGCCCTATACCTATGAACCGATCGGTATCGCCATTCAAAAAGGCGATCCCCTCCTTGTCAACTGGCTCGAGAACTTCCTCAACACCCTGTCAAGCAGCGGGGAGCTCAAACAACTGAGGGATAAGTGGTTTGAAAACAGCAGCTGGATAAAGAGGCTCCCTTAGCGGTCGCTGGTCATTCCGAGAATTTTTACAAAGGCGCCTCCGAAAGGGGGCGTTTTTGGTTAGGGGTAGGAGATCGATTACCCACGTCTTGACACTCGAGTGGGACCTCAGAAGGGAGATTGAAAGATCCCCGGCCATGGCGGTGGAATTGCTTCAGATGATGAGTCGACGGGTCCGGGCCAGTGAATCGTTCATCGTCAACAGCTTAGGGGCCTTCCTGCCCATCTGCGCCAACTGCAAGAGCATCAGAGAATCCGATGGCACATGGATACCCATCGAAGAATACATCCGGGACCACGCCGACACTGAATTCAGCCACGGGATCTGTCCGGCCTGCGCAAAGAGGCTATACCCGGATTTTTACAAAGGATAAGACCTTCCCGTTACTTGCCTGTCTGGGCCATCTCTTTTAAAAGCGCCTCCAGTTTATTCAGTTCCCGGCCGTAGCCGGCCCAGTCTCCCTGCTTGAGGTTGTCTCTGGCCCGGTTGTAGTGTTCCAGGGCCTGGGTCCCGAGGTGGGAGGATTCAAGGATGTCCACAGCGGTCCGGACCGCTGCTTCCCCGGGCGGAACCTCTCCCCCCAGCGCCAGGGCCACGGCCATGTCCAGATTTTCCGCCATGGCCACCCGGCCCGCAAAGGTCACAATAACCCGTTTGAGTTCAGGCAGGGCAGCGGACCTCGCTTTTTCCGCGCTCCGCAGGGGTCCGGTCCTCCGGGTGGCACCGGGTCGGGCGCCCCCCGGGGAAGCAGCTTCGGTGTCCTCCCGGCTCGCTTCGAGGTAGATGGGCTCCACGTAAAT
Source organism: Deltaproteobacteria bacterium (assembly GCA_034522175.1). Taxonomy (GTDB): domain Bacteria; phylum Desulfobacterota; class DSM-4660; order Desulfatiglandales; family Desulfatiglandaceae; genus JAIPDZ01. Next base: position 544,170 of record JAXHLQ010000001.1, read on the forward strand.
AAAGGAATCCCGCACGGGTATGGCCAGGAGATTTCCCCTGATGACCTTTGACCCTTGCTGCCCCCACAGGCTCAATTCGCGGGAAATATCGGTGTCCTGGTCTATCCTGGCCTCAATCTGCATGGGCCCATAGACCAGCTTTTCCTTGGGAAGTTTATACACGATTAAATCCCCGTAATGGGGGATGTCGTTCCTTGCAGCCAGCCATCCGATCATATTGTCCTTATTGGACGGCGTAAATGGAAGCATCAGCAAAAACTCCTCCTTTTCCCCTCCTGGCAGCTTTATAATAATATAATAAGGTTCAATTCTCTGCCGGTCATCGCCGTACAGCTCATCAGGGATCTCCCACAGGTCTTCCTGATTGTAGAATACCTGAGGCTCTTCCATGTGATACTTGGTATAGGTGGTCGCCTGGATATTGAAAAAGTCTTTGGGATACCGCAGGTGCCTTTTGAGGTTCTCGGGCATCTCCTCAAAGGGCTTGAAAAGACCGGGGAATATACCGGCATAGACCTGGGCCACAGGGTCTTTTTCATCAATGAGGTAAAAGGAGACATCTCCGTTGTAGGCGTCCACGACCACCTTCACTGAATTCCGGATATAGTTGAGGGCCTTGTTTTTAAAGGGAACCGAGGAACGGGTGGAATAGGGGTACATATCGGAAACCGTGTAGGCATCCAGGATCCAGTAGAGTTTTTTGTCGGATATGACCATGTACGGATCGCGATCATACTCCAGAAAAGGGGCAATGGTGCTGGCCCGTTTTAGAATCCTGCGGTTATACATGATTCGGCTTTTTGGGGTCAGGGAGTTGGTGAACAGTATCTGGGGATCCATAAATTCAACGGCATACAACATCCGTCTGATAAAGGAATCAAGGGGGACCCCGCCTGTTCCCTGATACTGGGTATAGACATTCTCACTCCCCCTGGGATAATCAAATTCCCGGTTTTTGGTGTTGACCATGACATACTGGTCTGTCTTTTCCCCATAATAGATTTCCGGCCGGTCAATGGATATATTCACTTCACTGACCGGGGGTACGTCCTTGATAAAAAGACGGGGCAGCCCTTCGGCGCTGATTTCATTGACCGGGCTTGCAGCCAGGCCGTAGCCGTGGGTATAGGTGAGATGCCGGTTCACCCAGGTGCCGGCCTGCCGGGGGAGTTGGTCCACCACCAGTTCCCTGGCCGCCAGCATGAGCTGTCGGTAGTCGCCGTCGATCATATAGCGGTCCACATCCACATTGTTGAAATTGTAATACAGGCGGATGGCCTGAATCTGGCGGTAGGTCTGAAGCAGCGGTCGTTCATCCCAGATGCGGATATTCTGAAGGGTCGTGCTTTCCCGATTCATTTCTTTGAGGGACAGCTCATTGTTGATATCAAACCGGACTGACTTGATCCTGTTCAGATTATACCCCTCCCGCGTACAGTCGATGTTATACCCGATGTATTTGGATTCCTTGACCAGCTCGTTGGGTTTGACCACTACCTTCTGGACCCCCATGGGAAGCACGACGGTAAAAATCAGCACGGCCCCCACCCACACGGCCCCACTCCACAACATGACCTTGGTGCGGGGGGTAAAGGCGCTGTAAAAGAGCACCCCTGCAAAAATGAAGGAGATCACGATCAAAAGCCTGTAGGCCCAGAACCGAACATGCATATCCGTATAGCTGGCCCCGAAGGCAGGCCCCTGGGTGGAATACACCAGGCCGTAGATCTTCAGGTAATATCCCCAGGACAACAGCAACACCACGATGCCCGCCAAAAAGATGAGATGTCTTTTGACCGTGGGTGCCACAGTGATTTTGGGCAGGGTGGGTGTTTGTCCTTCCTCCTGAATGATGTCGCCGCTGACCTGAAGGGCCCCGTTTTTCAGATACCAGAAGACGGTCAACCCGGCTGCAAACACGAAGAGGATCAGCAGTCCCTGCCGGATAAAGAGATAAAAGGGGAGTGAGAACGTGTAAAACCCGATATCCCTTCCAAAGATGGGATCCGTGGTCCCGAAGGGTTCCTGATAAAGATAGCGAAGCACGGTGATCCACTTTTCCGATCCTTTGGAGGCGATCACAAAACCGGCAATGAGGATAAAGGCCACGAAGAACAGATTGAGCGTGTTACTGGATATACCCATCTGGGCCGTAATGCCGGCGTCATTTTTGGCCCCCGCACCGGCCCCCGGTTCCGGGCTCAGGCGCCCGGCGATGTACAGATTGACGGCGATGATGACGATCAACAGGAGCCACACCACGAACCCAAACCCGAATTTAGTAGAAAGCATGGTAAAGAAAACCGGGGAAAACCCTAAATTCTTAAACCACAGCCAGTCCGGGTACAGGGAGACTATGGAAACGAGGATGAGGATAATGACAAGTGCGCACCCGATCAGGACCTTTGTTTTCATTTTCATGGCGCAATCTCCATGCTTAAACGGTTTGAGGGCTACCCAACACACCGATGTACGGGCGGCGATTGAAGGGGAATCGCCGCCCGGATAATGCTGTCGTGTGCGGGAACAGAACGACGGGGCCCCGGGGAGGCCGTATGTTTCGAGCGTTCGGTGAGACTACCACAGCGATCCCTGGAATGCAAACAATGCATTCACATCGGGTCACGTAGGCCCTGAACGCGTCTGCCAGAGCGGCCTTCTGTCTCACCCAAAAGGCACTGCTCATGGACCAGCCATGCAGCAGGACGATGGCTGGATGGGCATTTCCCCAGGTCTCCACGTGGATCAGGCTCCCGTCCGAGGTTTCGATCAACGTCTTTTCGCATCCCCCATTGGTCCATCTCACGCACATGAGCTGCCATCCTTACTAAGATATCCACCTACCGACCGCGCTTCTTCACCCCTGTCCAACATAACACAACCGTCGCAGAAGGTCATTTTGAATTGGTGGCACTTGGGGGGTCCAGCTGCGATGAAACAAGCCTTGATCACTTCTCTTCGTTTACCCTGATTTCAAATCGACAAGCCACGTGTTAGGCCGGTCCGGAGAGCGTTGATTTCCATGATGACTGACGTCAACTATTTTTTCTCCGCCAGGAATTCTAATTGTCGCTCATCATTTTTATGGCCTGAATGTCATTTTTTGGATCAAGAAGCTATTGAAATAGTAGTCGCATATTCAAGGCATGCTGAAGGTCTGTCTTGCTCCAAAGTTTGGGAAGAATTCCTCTCGCACATTCTTTATCCAGTTTATCAGGGGCTCCGGTCGTTCGAGTTCTCAGAGTTTCACAGAGATCAAAAACTCTGCGTGCCCTGTGAACTCTGTGAGAGATATAAAGGAAAGGAGGTCCAACTCATGGAAAATATCATCGGCGATTTTCTGGAACAATCCAAGGTCGGCCGGAAACAAGCTCACAAGTACCTGGCCCTTTACCCGCCTCTGTGGACCCTGTGTGCCCTGTGAAAGATATTCCGGAGATGACCAAATTCTGGAAAGCAGCCGATACAGCCGGTTCAGAGGGTAGACCGGGTGTGGGATTAGGGACCGATTTCAGGATTGAATCGAGGCGGGTGACGGGCTTTGGTCTCGCCCTGGATGATCAAATCTTTCATGTATCCATCTTCGCAAGAGAGGATGGCAGAAGAAATAATGGACATGGATCAAGGATGAGGCCGTTTTCTCAGAGACGAAGAAATCGGTAATGTTACCGGAAGTGTAAAATGCAATGCCGATACCCAACACCCAATAATCATTGACTTTGAATGAGTTTTTTTATAAAGCATATGCGGCAATCATGCCACAGGTCTTGTTTTTTTGAACATGACAGAGGGAGAAATGATTCAAATGATCCCTGAGCATCCAGAAACCCCGTTGCTCCAATTGAATGGAGAACGGGGTTTTGTATTTTTGGCGCGGGGAAATGCGGATGGTAAGCGATCCCGGATCGCCGGTTGAAACAAAGTATAGGGGTGAAGAACAGATCGAAAACACGGCCCTGACAAAACTCAGTGGTGAGAATGCAAGTATCTATACTCAAACGGCGCCGATGCCCAGACAAAGGAGCACATGGAGGTTCTAAACATGCATGACGGTCATATGGCGACAAACAGCCTGATCCGGATCGTACTCGAGCGTGAACACCTCCGTGGCTATATCTATCGGTTCATTAGGAATGATATCGGCGAGACTATCCTGGACAGCACGGAGCCTCTGAAACAATCCACAGAACATCCAGGCAGCGAAAGAGTTGGGCCAATCATCTCTCGGAGTGGTGCAGAACTAAATGGAATATATTGAGTCACCAGAAAATTATGTCAAAACTTCTGACCGCAAAGCTCTTTTCCTCGCTGGCGGAATTACGAACTGCCCTAACTGGCAATCCGGAATTGTCAATCTGCTAAAGAATTCCGACATCGCCATTTTAAACCCGAGGCGAAAGAACTTCCCCATCGATAATCCAGATGCCTCAAAAGGACAAATCAAATGGGAATTTGAGCATTTGAGGAAGGCCGATACAATCCTATTTTGGTTTCCGAAAGAGTCAATATGCCCAATTGCCCTATACGAGCTCGGTGCCTGGTGCATGACAGGCAAACCGCTTTTCATTGGAGTCGAAAAGCATTATGAAAGAAAAATAGATATCGAGGAGCAGACGGCCCTCGTAAGACCAGATATTAAGATAGTATATTCTTTAATTGACCTGGCGAGTCAGGTCATGGATTATCTTTAAAGAACGTAAGACCTTAATATGAACGATAGCGACAATAAAAAAGAATGCATTCCTGCTCTCGAATGTGAATCTACAGCTGTGCATAGCTACCTCAACATTCTCCAGTCAGTTACAAGCCGTATGGCGTCCAATTCTGCAGGTTGCAAGTCGTGGTGCATAACCCTGACATCAGCCATCATTGTGGTCATCCTAAATAGTAATAAACAAAGATATGTCTTTGTTTCCTTCATCCCCGTGATAATGTTCATGCTCCTCGACTGTTATTATCTTGCAATGGAAAAGAGTTTTAGGGACAGATATAATACTTTTATCCAGAAACTCCATGCGAACCAGGCAACAAAGACCGATTTATTCGTTGTATCTCCCGAGGAAGCCCTAAAAAGCTCTCATCTAATTGAAAGTGCAAAATCCGCCTCTGTTTACATCTTCTACCTGTCGCTAATTGTGATAATCGCCGGATTGTGGCTGATCATATGAGATTACCATATCACCAAGGAGGGCTAGAAAAATGGCAAGAAGAGTGTTTTTCAGCTTTGACTACAGACACGTCTGGAAGGTCAATCAAATCCGTAGCATGACAAACGTTATCGGGACCGCCGCTGCTGGATTCCAGGACGCTTCGCTATGGGAAGAGGCCAAGAAGAAGGGTGAAAAGGCCATAAAAAGCATGATTGACAATGCCCTGAAAAATACCTCGGTGACGGTCGTTTTCGTGACACGGGGGACAAAGGACAGAAAATACATCAACTACGAGATTGACCAATCTCTCGAAAGAGGGAATGGCCTTGTCGCTGTCCAAATCCATCACTTGAAGAACCAAACGGGCCAGACTGGCTCCGCTGGTGCGATACCATCTCAGATTGAGGCTAATGGCTTTAAAGCATATAAATACACAAATAAAGAGGCCTTAGCACGGTGGATTGAAGAAGCTGCAAAATTGGCGGGCAAATGAAGCCTATTCCCAAACAGTGGACGAACCCATCAAAGGTTAACCGGGTTATGATAAATTTGTGAAATGGGGAAAAGGGGGAGCCTTAAAATGGGAAGAAAGGAAAAGATTAGGCTGTTTGTGTCTTATGCCCGGGCAAATAAAAATCTCGCTGATAAGTTCATGAAGAGATATAAAGAACAGGTCGAGGCATCCAAAAACTATGAATATGTTTTTTGGTGGGATGAGAATATATTAGTTGGGGAAGCGTGGCACGCAGGCATTGCCCAGGCCCTGCAGAAATGTAATCTGGGGCTGATCCTGATAAGCCCTGCTCTGCTCGGATCGAGATACATTTCGGAGCATGAGCTACCAAATTTTGTTGGAAATGCACCTAAGCCCTTGATCCCTGTGATGTTACAGTCGGTAGATTTTGAGCGGATGGATCTCAAGGGTCTGAAGAAATATCAAATATTCCGTCTTGAAGGAGAGAAGTTCAAAGCACCAAAATCTTACGGCGACTGTACCGGGAACCAGCGGGATCGGTTCGTGCAGATGTTATTTGGGAATGTGGAGAAAAGACTCGATGCGTTGTTTGGCAGAAAGGGTTCTGAAAAGCGCAAATTGAAGAAATGAGGCTTTTGTGACAGACATTGATTTCAAATATCTTTTCAAGCTCAGATTGACCGTCGCCCGGTACGGCGAGATGGACAATGCCCAGTGGTGGAACACGAAGGGCGTTTTGGGACGGTACGGTGGGCTCGCGCTTGGCCGGGGACTCCCCAGAACCCACTATTTTGCACAGGCGAGAATCGCCTTTACGGTCGCCAGCCAACGGTGCAGAAATATCTATTCCCAGCCCGGAACCAGCACGCTTTGGGACCTGCCGCCCGACCTGGAAGATCGTTTTCAGGAAAAATGGCATGAGTGGCTGGATGACCTGGATCAGTGGGTCCCGTTTTTCCAGTCCATTGAAGATATTGCCGGAAAGGATCTTCTCATGCTGCTGACAGAAAGAGGCCTTCTCACGCCAGGGCAAATGGAAAAAGCCCAAAAGCTCCGCCGCTCGTCTGAAGGAAGGTCTGTCCTGATTACAGGCTGCGAGACCCTGAACGATGATGCCATCGCCCTTCTCGCTGCGGGATTTTTCAGAGGGGAGCCGGGAAAGTCAGCAGTGCCCTACACATTTTTCAACCCCACGTCTCAAGGGTAAAATGAACCGGCCTGCGCGAAAGCTATCAACCCGGTTTACCCGCAAAGGGGCGCTCATCGAGGAAACCTATGCCGCTTTTCAACACTGGGACCTTTCCATGACTTTCAGGAAAAATATCGAAAGAATTCAAGAGGAAAACCTGATTGGCGCACCCAATGAAAAATGGCTTCACGAAATCGCGGTCACCCTCTCCAGCCGATTTGGGGATCATCCTTTTATTGCCCCCCTTGTACTCATGGCCCAGGGGCATGTGCCCCTCTTCACGTGGAAGCCCTGCCTCCTGTGGCATGTGGGGATGATCGATGCCCTTTATTATCGATTCGTCACAGAATGGCTGTTCCCCCGGTTTCAGGAGGGCGCCTATGTGCTGAGAACGGAGGATGCCCTGGATTTTGTCAGGCATATCACGGACGGGAAGATCGCGTCGGGTGGAAAATTGTCAGAATATGGGGCTCTGCGGGCAGCCCGGGATCTGTTGAAGATGGCCTGCGACTTTGATTTGCTCGAAGGAAAAGTGAAAAGAAAATTTGCCACCCGCCATATTCCCCAGGAGGCATTTCTTTATGTCCTGCGAGGGCTTATGGACATGGGCCTCACAACATCCCAGGCCATTGCCTCGCTGGACTGGCGGCTCTTTCTGATGGATGCGGACGATGTGGAGCGAGAAATCCTGACACTTCACCAGTATCAGATCCTTCAATACCACGTTGCCGGCAGCATTGTTCAGCTGACACTTTCGAGTCCATCGCTTGAGGCCTATGCAAAGGAGCTTGCATCATGACCGACTGGAAAAAGCGGCTGAAAGAGGATCTGGAACCTGTTCTCCATCTGCCGGACCCACGGCCCAAGATCAGCGCCTACGACAACATGCCCTATGCCATTTTTCGGTATCCTCCGGAAGACGAGTTTGCGGTGAGGGTAGAAATCAGTTTGCTCCAGACCCGCCTGGAGCTCACGGGGAAAAAAATCACCCGGATTTCGCTGGCCGAATGCATGGCCGCTGCCCTGGCCGCCGAGGAAATCACCTGGGAAGAACTGGTCCAGCACGAAAAGTCCCTGGGCCTTGAAAAGGTGATTGTAACCATTCACAACGTTCTCTCGGAAAATCAGCCCCTGGATCAACTGGTACTTCAAAGGATGCCGCCCGATCCGGACCCCACCCGCGACATTGTCTTCATCATACGGGCAGGGGCGCTTTTTCCCATTTACCGGACATCCACCCTACTGGAGCAATTGATGGGGACTATCCAGATCCCGGCTGTGCTGTTCTACCCAGGCTTGCTGGATGGAGCAGCCGGGTTGCGCTTCATGGGGATCATGGATGCGGAGCATAATTACCGACCGAAAATCTTTTAGAGGGGTAACGCCATGCCCACGCTCATCAAGGATCTCTTTGCCAGCACCATTGACAGACACATCGAGGAAGTGATCAAAGTGGATCAGACCGACGCGGAACGGGTCCAGGAAGAGATCAACGAATATGTCGCGACAGACTCCATCTGCAAGAATTACCGAAACATTTTGGAGCGTTACTGGGAGACCCCCAACAAGCCGCACGAAGGGGTAGGCGTTTGGGTATCCGGGTTTTTCGGTTCAGGCAAATCCAGCTTTGCCAAAAATCTTGGCCTGGCCATTGAAAACCGGCCCCTCAAAAAGGAAGGGGCGGCCTCGCTTTTTGGAAATCAGACCGGGGACAACGCCATAAAGGTCCTGCTGACCAATATCAGTGAACACATACCCACTCAGGCCGTTATCTTCGACGTATCCACGGACCGGGGCATTCGGTCGGGCAACCAGACCCTTACCGAGATCATGTACCGCGTGTTTCTGGAACGTCTCGGGTACGCAAAGGACCTGGACCTCGCGGAGCTGGAGATCACCCTTGAGGGGGAGGGTCGGCTGGAGCGCTTCAAAAACACCTTTCAAGAACTCTACGACAAGGACTGGGACCGGGAAAAGGGAAAGGTGGCCTTTGCCATTTCAAAGGCAAGCCGGGTCATGTTTGAACTGGAACCCGAGACGTATGCGGCATTTGACTCGTGGAGTCAGGGGGCCAAGAACCGAGCGGACATTACCCCGAAGCTGCTGGCAGAGCGGTGTAAGCTGCTGATGGAGCGGCGTCACCCTGGAAAAAGCCTTGCCTTCGTCATCGATGAGGTAGGCCAGTTCGTGGCCCGGGATGTTCAGAAGATGCTGGACCTGGCCGGGGTGGTACAGAGCCTGGGGCGGGTAGGCCGTGGACGAATGTGGATCGTCGTGACCTCACAGGAGCGGCTCAATGAGCTGGTGGGCGGATTGGACGACAGGCGCGTGGAGCTGGCCCGGCTTATGGACCGGTTTCCTCAGCAGGTGCATCTGGAGCCTTCAGACATTTCCGAAGTTACCAGCAGGCGGATCCTTTCCAAAAACGCATCGGCGGAAAAGATCCTTCGGGAGCTTTTTTCGGCCCATCGGGGCAGACTCACGGAAAACACCCGTCTGAGCGCGGATATTCGGTTGCCGGAACTGACGACCGATGCCTTTGTAAATCTCTATCCCATGCTCCCCTACCAGATCGAGCTTATCATTCAGGTGGTGTCCGGTCTTCGCACCCAGGGCGGGGCTGCCCGGCATGTGGGCGGGGCCAACCGCACCATCATCAAACTGGCCCAGCAGCTCCTCATCCACCCGGAAACGGCGCTGGCCCAACAGCCTGTGGGAGCGCTGGTCCGCCTGGATCAGATCTATGATCTGGTTTCCGGGAACATCTCCAGCGAGATACGCGGAAAAATCGCCAGGATCGAGAGGAGGTAAACCACCCCATGGCCCAGCCTGTGGCCAAGGCCATCTGTCTGCTCCAGTTTGTCAAGAGCGTTCATCGCACGGCCGAAAACATCGCGGCTGTGCTCCATGAAAGCGTGGAGGCGGACTCCCGGCTGGCCGAGGTGCGGGAGGCCCTTGAGGCCCTCAAGAAATCCCATAATGTGCGCGAAGGTGACGACGGGTTCCGTATTCCCACCCCGGCCGAAGACGACTGGGAGCGGCTCCGGATGGGATTGCCTGCGCCCAAATACGGGGAGGTCAACCGAATTCACGGCGAGGTGATCAATGGTTTCTGGCAGCCCCAGCCATCCCATACCCTCCAGGATACCCGACTGTTCAAGGCAGGCCTTACCCTGAACAGCCGACCCATCGAGGACGGAGACATCATGGCGCACATGGCGCTTGCCGAAACCGGAAAGGAATTCGACGAACAGACCGCCCTGATGCGCAAGCGAAGCCAGAACGAGACCACGAGCATCTTCTGGGCTGTGCCCATCGATGATGCCATTGACCGGGAAACCGTGGAGATTTTCAGGTCGCGGGAGATGCTCTCGACCAAGGAGCGAAGCGCCAAGACCAAGGATGAAACCGCCCTGGCAGCCGAGGAAAAAATCCGCCTCCGTCGCCACGAGGACGAGCTCAAGCGCCTGCTCCGGCAGGCCTGCTTGAACGGGTCGATCTTTTTCAGGGGCAATGACCGGACCCCGGACGGCAGCGTAGATACCGTCAAGAAGGCTGCGGAAGGCGTTATGTCAAAGGCCCTTCCGGATGTGTTTCACAGGTTCGGGGAGGCAGCGGCCCGGGTCAAAAAGCAGGATCTGGACAGTCTCATGACCACGGAAAACCTGCGGGGACTGACGCCGGTATTCGCCGGCCTCGATCTGTTGCGGGACGAAGGGGGAACAGTGGTTTTCAAAACAGATTCAGACCCCCTTGCCGAGGTGTTTGCAAAAATCAAGAACCGCAGCGATTATGGCGAGAACGCCAGCGGCAAGTACCTGGAAAGCGAGTTTTCAAAGGAGCCCTTTGGATGGGATTTTGATGTGGTCCGCCTCCTGACGGTCTGTCTGGTCCGCGCAGGGGCGATTGTGGCCACCAGCAAGGGCCGAAGCATCGAGTCCGCCCTCAGCGTGGACGCCAGAAACACCTTTTCCAACAACAACCTGTTTCGTCAGGCCGCTTTCCATCCAAAGGTAGGGATTAATTTCACGGAACTCATCAAGGCCAATGAAAACGTGAAAGAGGTGTTTGGAGGAGAAATTCCGGATCTCACCCAGGCCATGGCCGCGGAGACCATTCGTGAAAAGGCCGGGGACCGGGAAAAGGAGGTGCAGGACATGGTGAACGTCCTGATCGCCCATCACCTGCCCGGACCGGAGATCCTCGGAGATGCCTGTGACCTCATCCGGGCCATTCGCACGGGAACGGAAGAGCAGGCCATCCTGTCGTTTAACAGCTCGTGCAAGGAACTGAAGGAAGCGGTCAAGCGAGCCGCCGAGCTGGCCGGCGTCCTCACAGAACCGGCCATAGCAGACATTCAGAGGGCCAAAAATGTCCTCGGGAATCTGTGGCCTTTCTTATCCAAAGAACGGGATCTGGAGGATGTGTTTCGAGACCATGCCGCTTCCCTTAAGGATCTTCTGGAAAAGGAGAGCTTTTTCCGCCACCTGCCCGCCATTGATCAGCATGCACGGGAGTTAAAAAGGGAGTACCAAAGACGATTCGACCAGGTTTCCACCCAGCGCAAAGACGCCTATTCGGGCGTCCTGAAAGATCTGAAGAAAACGCCTGGGTGGGAAAAGCTCTCCGAAGAGCAGAAAGGCCTCGTCAGCGACCCCATTGCCGCTTACGTACTCAAGGATCCGGAACCCACCATCGCTATTCCTCAGCTTAGGGCCGACTGCGATGCTGCCCCCGGACGGCTCAACCGGGCCGTTGAAGAGATGATGCGGATTCTGGACGGCAACCGGATTGTCAAGGTAAGCGCAGCCAGCTTTTTTGCGGGCGGGGTGGAAACCGAAGAACAACTCGACGCAGCCTTGAAGGGCCTTCGAGAAACCTGCGAAAGCCACATCGGCGCAGGCAAAAAGGTTCTGATTCAGTAGGGCCGGTAGCGCGAGATTAAGATAGGGTCTTATAAGGAGGACAGCATGGGTAATTTCAATCGTTTCCTGGCAATGCTTTCAACCGAGTTTCACAAATATCTGATAGACAATGAAGAGCTTGGCGAAAAAATCCCGCCCAATGCTATGGTCGTATTTCAGGTTGATGGAGACGATGCCTTCAACCGGTGGCACAAAGACATGTCTCTTCGGAATCGGGAAAAAGACCAGCCGATGATTCTCATCCGTGTCAAGAGCTGGCGGGATCATTCTTCCATTGAGGAGCTTCATTTGGCGGAGGTAGGAGAAAAGCTGGAACCCCTCTCGGGTGCGCACGTGTCGGCATGAGACAGCCCGTAGGTTGGGTGGAGCGGAGCGAAACCCAACACATTTCGTGAAAGAATATCGCGAGGAAGCGCACAGCATTTATGGACAAACCAACAAGAAACCTTATCCAAAAGGCCACCCAGGATGCCCGAAGGCTGCTGGAAACCGAATTCAGGGAACAGCTCGAAGGCATTTTCGACATCCTCCCCAACGGGCACATTGCCGCCCACCCCGGAGAACACCTCAATCCCCGGGAACGGATCGTTCGTGAAAAGATCGTTGCCGCTATCGAACATGAAAAGGCCGGGGGCGTGTCCAATGCCGAGGCCGTGGCCGGTTACCTGCGGGAAGCTTCCTATACCTGTTTGAACCGTTTCGCGGCCCTGAAGATGATGGAGGGCCAGGGGCTGGTGCAGGAGTGCGTTTCCAATGGCGAGCAATCTTCAGGGTTCAAAGAATTCTGCGGTCTGGCGCCTGGCCTGGCCGAACTCCCGGACAAGGGCTACCGGCTCTACATCGAAAGCCTGTTCGATGAACTGTCCGCCGAGATCCGGGTCCTGTTTGACCGGCGGGACACAGCCTCCCTGCTCTGGCCCCGGCGAAAGGCCTTTGAGGGGCTGCTGGATATCCTGAACAGGGAGGAGATCGCAGGGATCTGGGGCGAAGACGAGACCATCGGCTGGGTGTACCAGTATTTCAACAGCACCGAAGAGCGCAAGAAGATGCGGGAGGAATCCGCGGCCCCCCGCAATTCACGGGAACTTGCCGTCCGCAATCAATTCTTCACTCCTCGTTACGTAGTGGAATTCCTCGCCGACAACACCCTGGGGCGAATCTGGCATGAAATGACGCAGGGAAAGACCGAGCTGAAGGATTTCTGCCGCTATCTGGTACGCCGACCTGTCGAAATTTTCCTGAAACCCGGCGAGGCTGCCCCGGTACAAGCTGCCGCGGATGGAGATCTTTCCCAGGAAGAATTGCTCAAACAGCCCGTCCACATCCCCTATCGTCCGCTGAAAGACCCGCGAACCATCCGGATGCTTGATCCTGCCTGCGGCTCCATGCATTTTGGGCTGTATTCCTTTGATCTGTTCGAAAGGATTTATGAAGAGGCATGGGAACTGGAACTGCGGTTGGGAGCAGCCGCCTTTGTCCGTGAAGCAGGGCTGAAACCACTCTCCGAAACCTACCCGGACAAAGAAGCCTTTCTCTATGATGTGCCTCGCCTGATCATAGAACACAACATCCATGGCATTGACATCGATTCCCGAGCCGTGCAGATCGCCGGGCTTTCCCTATGGCTTCGCGCCCAGCGGAGTTGGCACAATCAGGGGGTGAAACCTGCCGACCGCCCCCGCATCAATCGTTCCAATATCGTTTGCGCTGAGCCAATGCCGGGTGAGGAGGACATGCGCCGGGAGTTCACTGCCGGCCTCAAACCGCGCGTTCTGGGTCAGATCGTGGACGAGGTATTCGATAAGATGAAGCTCGCCGGCGAGGCGGGCTCTCTCCTGAAAATCGAAGAGGAAATCAAGGAAGCCGTGGCCGCAGCCAAGACCCAATGGGAAGAACAGCCGAAACCGGTGCAGATGGAACTCTTCGGGCGATTGATCCCGGCCAGACCTGTTCAGATGGAATTGCGCTTTGATGTGAAGGGGATCACCGACGAGCAGTTCTGGGAACAGGCGGAGGATCGCATCCTGGATTCGTTGCGTGAATATGCGGAACGGGCGGAGAACGGTCGGGCGCTCCGCCGTCGGTTGTTCGCGGAGGACGCCGCCCGTGGGTTTGCATTTATCAACCTATGCCGGAAGCAATACGACTTAGTACTGATGAATCCACCTTATGGAGACCCTTCTCAATCAAGTCGGACTATTCTCACGACACTCTACCCTGAAACATATTTCGATATTTATGTAAGTTTTCTCGAGAGGTGCCATGTTTTGGCAAGCAATGATGGATATATAGGGGCCTTCACATCAAGAACCTTTATGAATTTGAACTCCCATCAATATACACGTGAAAGAATAACAATAGACTTGAGACTTCTTGCAGACTTAGGTTCAGGAGTTCTTGATTATGCAGCGGTCGAAACAGCCGCTTATGTTGTTGGACGAAAACCATCGAACTCAGAGATGTCTACTTTTTTCAAGATAGATGATGTTCCAGTAAGTGATAAGGGTTTTGACTTGTTAAGGACTATTAATCACAATGATCTAAAAAAAACTTATATAAAACATTATAATGATTTTAAACTGTTACCATATTCTGTGCTTTCCTATTGGATTCCGGATGAAATTTACCGCGCTTTTGGGAAATTTTCTGCTCTTTCAAACTGTGCAGACGTAGTGGTAGGAATTCAAACTGGTGACGATGAAAGATTCGCTCGATTGTGGTACGAGATTAAATTGGGACATCTGTACAAGGATTATTTCACAGGTGTATTTGGTGGTGAACCGCAGAAATTCTACAGAGATTTCCCGTTGCTGATCAATTGGGCCAAGGGTGGGGCAGAGATGATGAATTTCTGTGATGAGAACGGTAAGGTTCGATCTCGCCCTCAGAATCGAAACTTCTATTTTCGTGAAGGACTTACTTTTATTTATACTGGCGCTTATTTTAGCGTTCAACCCTTGCCACGAGAATCAATAATTACAGTTGCAGGTCAAGGCATTTTTCCTTTCGACAAGCTTCATAGCATGCTCATAATAGGTCTGTTGAATTCCTATGTCAGCCTATGTTTCGCCAAAATTATTAATCCCGGAAGATTTTTCCAGGCAGGTTATGTGTCTTCAATCCCATTCTCGACTGCGCAAAGTATGGAGGATAAAAGTATAATAGAGGCAGCTGTTGACTCAGCGATTGGATTAAAGATTCAAGCACTTCATTTTGACGAAACATCTCGACTGTATTCAACCGGAATTAACATTCACAGCAAGAACCATTTGCGTGATGCGCTTGATGTCTTTAGAGACTGGAACGATAAGTTCAAAGAGACTCAAACTACATTAGATGTAGTATCCAATAAAGTATTAGGGATAAGTAGAGAGGCGATTGAGGAATTATCGGCTAATTTTGGAAGAAACGATCCAATCCCGTTATCAACTGATGTTTTTATTGATGAAAAAATTGCAGCTTGTGCTTTAATGTTGTCGATCGGAATCGCCATGAGCCGCTGGGATATCCGCATTGCCAAAGACCCGTCGCTAGCCCCTAAGCTGCCTGATCCCTTTGCCCCACTGCCGATCTGCCCACCGGGGATGTTGGTCAGTCCTAACGGCCTACCAGCCCAACCCAAACGCATCGTCAGCGAAGAATGGCTCCGGGCAAGGCCCGACGCAAATACATTGCCGCCAGCGGGAACCGTTAAGAACCCGACTATTTCCGATTCGGAATATCCCATCCGCATCTCATGGGACGGCATCCTGGTGGATGATCCTGGTTTTGAAGGGGGGCAACTTCATAAGGAAGACATTGTCCGGCGAACGCGCGAGGTGCTGAATGTTCTTTGGAAGAACAAGGCCCAGGATATCGAGCAGGAGGGCTGTGACATTTTGGGGGTGCCGGACCTGCGGACCTATTTCCGGAAGAGTTTTTTTCCGGATCATATCAAGCGGTATTCCAAGAGCCGGAGAAAGGCGCCGATATATTGGCAGCTTTCCACGCCATCGGGGTCCTATTCGGTCTGGCTGTATTACCACCGGTTCACCAAGGACACCTTTTACAAACTGCTCAACGAATATGTGAATCCCAAACTTCAATATGAAGAACGGGAACTCTTGAGCGCCAGGCAGCAGTATGGTCAGAGCCCTACTGCAAGCCAGCGAAAGGAGATCGCGGCCCGGGAAACCTTTGTGTCTGAACTCAAGGCATTCAAGGAAGAGGTGGCCCGCATTGCGCCGCTGTGGGACCCGGATCTGAATGACGGGGTCATCATCAATTTCGCGCCTCTGTGGCGGCTGGTCCCCCAGAACCGGTCCTGGCAAAAGGAATGCAAGACGATTTGGTACAAGCTGGTCAATGGAGACTATGACTGGGCGCATCTCGCCATGCATCTGTGGCCGGAGCGGGTGGTCCCCAAATGCACGACCGACCGCAGTCTGGCCATTGCCCATGGATTGAACGAGGCCCTGTGGGAGGAGGATGAAAAGGGGAAATGGCATGCCAAAGAGATCTCAAAAGGGACCTTGAACGCACTGATCCAGGAGCGAGCATCCGCCACGGTCAAGGCAGCGCTGGAAGAGCTGTTGAACGCCTCTGTTGCCAACGGCGCCAGCCGCAGAAAATCCAGGAGGAAGTCTTGATATGAACCCGTTTCATCAATATCTGGAAAAACTCCTGACCGAACACCTCGCCAAACGCCATGTGGCGGTCTGGTACGATCCAAGGGCAGAGTTTCAGGCGTTTGTGGACGCGCTGCCTACATCGGGCGATCCGGACAAGGGCATTCAGCAGACCCTCATTGGAAATATGCCGGTGGCCCTGGCACGCTTCGATGGGTCCTTTTTCGGCATCAAGGCAGCGGTGGAGCCTCTGGTGGACAAAGATGAGCCAGGGCCTTTACTGATCTACATCCCCGGGGCATCTCAGGACCGCAAAGGGTCGGTGCTCATGGAGATTGAAAAGGGGGACTCGTGCTTCGAGTGGCAACTGAAGCGGCTGGGCCGGTTCTGCCTTATGGAAAGAGGGGATTCCGACGGCGTCATTGACAAGCTCCTGGCTCCGGAGACCATTACCTATCAGGATATTGTGGGGTTCCTGACCCGGCAGGGAGGCGAGGCCCCCTCCCTGCTGAAAATGATCTTTGATGAGACACGAGACAATGCCGCCATGCTGGCCCAATGGCTGTGCGACCCCGGATCGGATGAAAAAGTCGTATCCAAGGGCGCAAAATCGGAATTGTTTCTCCTTCTCGCTGGCAGGCTCGGGCTGGAACTGCCTGAGGGATTGTCCCTTGTGGAGGCCAGGGAAAAGGCGCTTCGTTACATTCTGGTGAATGAGTTCCGGGATGATCTTTCCTGTGCCCCTCCCCAGACCATCTCCATGATTCCGGAATCTCAAAACAAAGACCAGCTCGCCCTGGTTCGAAAAACGGCCTCGGCTATGCGCGAAAACCACCCCGAGGTTTATGCAGACATCGCCGACGCCATGGAGAAGGCCCTGTCCCTCGCGAGTCAGGCCATCGATCCTTCGGCCCTGGGCAAGGTGGATACCTTTCCATTTGAGGAAAAGGCGCTTCTTAAATGGGTTGGGGAACGGATCCTGAAAGGGGAATACAACGAGTCGCTCTCCCTCATTTCCGAACGTCAGCGCAGCTTCTGGGCGGACCGGACCATCGAACGACAAGCCCAGTGGAGGGCCTGTCAGCTCATGGCAAATCTGGGGGACCGCATAAACGCAACGCGAAAGGCGCTTTTTCGGTCGGGTTCCGAGCCTTTGAAGTGGGTCAATGCCTATTGCGACCAGGAAGGCTGGCGCCGGGTGGATCTGGCCCAGCAGCAGTTGGAGGCCTGGGCCGCCAAAATGACCGTGGACCCGGAGGCCGAGGCGGCACTTGAAAAGGTACGCCAGGTCTATGAAGAACTCCTTCAAGACATGGCCGTCGGCTTTATGGAGGCCCTGGAGGTATCGGGGTGGCTCGTGTCGGGCGTGCTGCAACAGACAGATGTGTATTCGGGAGTGGTGGACAAAGAAAAGACGCCTACGGCCTATTTCCTGGTGGATGCCATGCGGTTTGCCATGGCCCATGAATTCGTGGAAATGCTTCCTGCCGCACGAGAAATGGTGGTCAAGCCTGCGGTTGCAGCCTGGCCCACCATTACGCCGGTGGGAATGGCCGCCCTGCTGCCTGGGGCCTCTGCTGGTTTCAGCCTGGCGGATTCGGGCGGAAAGCTCGCAGCCGTGATTGACAATGCCGCATTGACGGACGTAAACGCCCGCCTGAAATTTCTAAAAGCCCGAATCCCAGGCATGAAGGAAATGCCCCTTGAAAAGCTGCTGCAGATGTCCCGAAAGCGGCTATCGGATTGGGTCTCGGGGGCCGCCCTTCTCGTGGTCCGCTCCCAGGAGATCGACGCCCTCGGGGAGATGGCAGGCGGACTCATCGCCCGACAGGTGATGGATACCATGGTGGGCAATGTGGCCCGGGCGGTTCAACGGCTGTCCGATTGCGGCGTCACCCGCTTTGTGGTGACTGCGGACCATGGTCATCTCTTTACCCGCAAGAAGGAGGACGCTTTCAAGACCGACCCGCCAGGAGGTAAAACCCTGGAGATCCATCGCCGCTGCTGGATCGGCCAGGGCGGAAGCACGCCGGCCGGAACCGTTCGCCTGTCTGCAGGGCAGATGGGATACAACAGCGACCTGGAATTCGTTTTCCCCAGGGGAATCGGCGTGTTCAAGACCGGAGGGGATCTGGGATATCACCACGGGGGTCTGACCCTTCAGGAAATGATCATCCCGGTGATCAGCTTTCGCATGGGAAGGGAGAAGCCCATGATGGAACCGGGCGGGATCATATCCCTTTCGGAGGTCCCTGAAAAACTGACCAACCGGACGTTCGGGATTAAACTGGCGATGGAAGGCCTATTCAATCAGACGCCGATGACGGTTCGACCCCTCCTGTTGAGCCAGGGCGTCATTGTCGGAAAGGCCGGCATGGCCCTGGATGCAGAGTATCAGCAGAATACAGGGAACATTGTCCTTCAACCAGGTAAACAGGCAGGGGCGGCCATGATTCTCGAAAAAGAAGACTGTGAAACGGTGCGGGTAATCATCCAGGACCCGGCAACGGACGGGGTGCTGGCCCAATCGGACGATATTCCGGTGAAGTTGGGAACGGCGTAATGGAAGAAAAAGCGATTCAGATTGCCGAGCGGGACCTTCTGGACGACAAGGCCAATCGAGTCTTTTCCGGGCGGGTGGTGCGAAAAGATCTGGTGCGAAAGGTGAAGGTGGGTGCCAATGTGCCGGTCTTTGTCCTGGAATTCCTCCTGGGGAAGTACTGCGCTTCATCCGATGACATGGCCATTCAAATGGGGCTCCAGGTTGTCAATAAGACCCTGGTAGAAAACTACATCGGCCCGGACGAATCCACACGGGCCAAGAGTCGGGTGAAGGAGGAGACCACCCACACCTTTATCGACAAGGTCAAGGTGCGTCTTGTGGATTCGGATTACTGGGCGGAAGTGGTCAATTTTGGGGATCGGTTCGTGCATGTGCCCACCCAATATGTGAGGGAATACGACCGTCTCCTCATGGGGGGTGTCTGGGCACAGGTGGACCTGCGCTTTGATTACGACGAGGAGAGCCGGGGCAAACACCCCTTCTGGATCGACAAGTTAGCCCCCATCCAGATCGCCACCTTTGACATCGAAGAATACTGCCGACTTCGCGCCGAATTTTCATCCGATGAATGGGTGGACCTGCTGGTGCGGAGCATGGGCTATGAAGCGGAAGGGATGGACAGGCGATTGAAGCTGCACTTCCTTCTCCGGCTCCTGCCCCTGTGCGAGCGCAATTACAATCTGGTGGAACTGGGGCCGCGCGGGACCGGCAAGAGCTTTGTCATTCAGGAAATCTCCCCCTATTGCGCCCTGTTGACCGGTCCCACCACCGTGGCCAACATGTTCGGACACATGAGCGGCCGGCACAAGGGAATGGTGTCTATCTGGGATGTGGTAGGATTTGACGAGGTGGCGGATCTTCAGAAGATGCCCAAAGAGGTCATTACCACGCTCAAGACCTACTGTGAATCGGGCACGTTCCAGCGGGGCAAGGACGCGGACTCTGGAAATGCCAGCATCGTGATGTTTGGCAATACGAACCAGCCCATCGATGTGATGGTGCAGACAGGCCATCTGTTCGCTCCCATGCCGGATGTGATCCGGGATGATATGGCCTTTATTGACCGGATCCATTTCTATCTGCCCGGCTGGGAAATCCCCAAAATGCGGGTGGAGCTGTTTACCCGGCATTATGGCTTTGTGGTGGACTATTTGGCTGAGGCGCTGCGGGCCATGCGCAAATACAATTTCACCGAGGTGATCGACAAGCATTTCAGCCTCGGTTCCCACCTCAATGCCCGGGACCGGAAGGCCGTGCGAAAGACCGTCTCAGGCCTGATGAAGATCCTTTATCCCCACGCAAAGGTCGCCCCGGATGAGCTGAAGGAGATCGTGGAGCTGGCCCTGGAAGGACGGCGGCGGGTAAAAGAGCAGCTCAAGAAAATGGGGTCTTTTGAGTATTACCATACCTCTTTCAGCTATATGGAAAAGGAGACCGGGGAAGAGCACTTTGGGGGTGCGCCCGAGATGGGAGGGAGAGGTTTGATTTCGCCGGACCCCATGGCCCCCGGCACCGTTTACAGCGCATCCGTCAACGCCGAAGGCACGGTAGGCATGTACCGCATTGAGGTGAGCATCTCGCCGGGCACCGGCAAATTGAAGATGGCGGGCGGGGTTTCCGGAATCATCAAGGAATCCATTCAGCGGGCCTTCGGCTACCTGACCGCCAAAAAAGGAGAGCTGGGCCTGGTCCGGCAAGTGGACAACTCGGATTTTTATGTGGAGGTCCTGGATCTCCTGAACAACAAGGTGCAGGGCGAGTTGGGCGTGGCCTTCTTCGTGGCCGTGTTCTCCGCAATCCGTAAAACCCCTGCCACCCCTGCCACTTTGATTATTGGCGATATGAGCATTCAGGGCAACATCAAGCCTGCCCGCTCCCTGGTGGAACCCCTCCAGGTGGCCAAGGATAATGGGGCCAAACGCGCCCTCATCCCCATCGAAAACAAACGCAACTTCCTGGATGTGGACGCCGACATCATGGAACATGTGGACCCGGTCTTCTACGGCGAACCGAGGGCCGCAGCGTTGAAGGCGTTGGCGCTGAGTTGATGGTTCGGTTATGTAAAATTCGAAAGGGGAGAGGATAGAGAATCCGGGACGTTCCCAACTTGTAAACTTTAAAGAGGGATGAAGCGCTGACCTTGACGCCTGAATGGGGGCCGCACTGCGGGGTCCATGACCGGCTGTCCGACCGCCGGGATACCGGGGACCGGGCCCAGCTCAGAGCCGAGATTGATGCCTATGTGGCGCATCTGTACGGACTTTCGAGAGAAGATTTCTCTTATATCCTGGATACGTTTCCGGTCCTCAAGAAAAAGGAGGAAAAGGCCTTTGGCGAGTTTATGAGCAAGCGGAAGTGTTTGGAGGAGTATGACAGGATAAAGAAAATTCTGAATGCGGAATGATGAATGATGAATAAAGGCAAAGACAAATGAGCGAACCCGTCCATTACCATGAAGGCAAGTTTCCACCCAGGGATCTGGAGTGGGCAAGGCTTGTGCCGATGATTGGACCGGCAAGTGCCGCAGTCGCCCGCTACGATGGGATGCTGGCGGCTATTCCCAATGCCCATGTCTTGTTGAGTCCTCTCACTACTCAGGAGGCGGTGCTGTCCTCACGCATCGAAGGTACTCAGGCCACCATGGGCGAAGTGTTGGAGTACGAGGCCAGCGGAGAGGTTGATGAGCCCACCACACCCAAAGAGGCAGACATCTGGGAGATCCTCAACTATCGCAAAGCGATGCGAAAAGCTACCGAGATGCTGAAAGATCTGCCTCTGTGTCAGCGTATCGTGTTGGAATGTCATAGGATTCTGCTCGACAGCGTACGCGGGCACGGTAAATCTCCGGGCCAGTATTGCAAGATTCCGAACTGGATCGGTCCGAAAGGCTGTTCCATTGAGGAGGCGAAATTCGTTCCGATCGTCGCCGATAAACTGCCGGAAGCCATGTCCCGTTGGGAAAAATATGTTCATGAAGACGCACCGGACAGGCTGATTCAACTGGCCTTGCTACACGCGGAATTCGAGGCGCTTCATCCTTTTTTGGACGGAAATGGCCGGCTTGGACGGATGTTGATCCCTCTTTTTCTGTATCAGGCGAAGATTATCCAGCAGCCGATGTTTTACATCAGCGCTTATCTGGAAAGCCACCGGGATGAATATTATGAACGCCTTCTGGCCATCTCCCGCGATCACGACTGGAGCGGTTGGTGCGCCTTCTTCCTGAACGTTCTCCGGATACATGCGGAGGAAAACCTCACCAAAGTCCAGGCCATTCTCGAACTCTACAACCGGATGAAGGTCCGTTTTGCCGAATTGACCCACTCTCAGTATGCGATTCATACCCTGGACTGGGTTTTCGAACGGCCGATTTTCAAGAGTTCTGATTTTGTGCGCTCGGCCCATATTCCCAAGCCGACTGCTCAACGAATATTGAATCTTCTCAAGTCTGAAGAGGTCCTGCGGGAAATCCGGCCCGGCAGCGGTCGGCGCGCCGCAACTCTCGCTTATCCTGAACTGTTGAATATCGCGGAGGGCTGCAATGCGTTTTGAGTCTCATGGGTTCGAGACAAGCCAATTTGTGAATCATAAATTTAAATATATGATCCACAACGCGTTTTATTGTTATTCCGTGAGACACAAAGGCAATTCAACGGTCCAAGCCGCCCTTCCTGCCGGACAGCCGGAGATAATAAAGAATAAAGGAATAAATAGGGCGGGAATAAAGCTTTTGCAATGCATCCTTCCGCATTCATCATTCATAATTTCGGAGGCAACATGGCGAAGATATCCGATGTGGTCAAACTGAAATCCGGCTATGCCAATTTCGTTGAGCTAAAAAGCGCCTTTGAAGCAGCTCGGGAAAACGCCGACCGTATGGCTATGTACCGCCCGACCAAGGCCCACCGCGTGGCGTTCGAGCGCATTTGCCGGGGGGTGTACCAGCCCAATGACAAGAAGTTCTATCTGTTGAGCGGGTCCTACGGCACGGGAAAGTCCCATCTGTGCCTCATGACCGCCAACTTTCTGAGCCGATCCAGTGGCGATCCGGAGATCGCCGGATTCTACGCAAATTATGCCGGGCTGGACCCTGAAAAAGCCAAGATGCTCAAGAACATTCGGAAGGACGGCCAGTACCTGGTGGCCATCTGTGATTATTATTCGTGTGTAAAGTGGGACGTCTATAAGTTCAAAAGTTGTAATGGGGATCGGCGGGACGCTCTACAGGAAACCGGGGAACGGTCATACGGAAATAAGATAAATATTGGAGGCATTCATGAAAATAACTTATGACGCTCAGGTGGATGTTCTGCGCATCCTTTTCAGTAACTCCGAGATTGAGGAGAGCGACGAAGAGAAGCCGGGTATCATTCTCGATTTCGACAAAATCGGGAATATCGTGGGAATAGAGATACTGAACGCTTCCAAGCGAATGGAAAACCCGAGGGCCGTGGAATATGCTGTTGCCGGATGAATTGTTCTGAGGGACAACGTCTATAAGTTCGGAAATTGCCATCATTAACGGCCCCGAAGGCCTGCTTGGTCTAAGGCTGAGCTTCTAAAAATTGAAGAACCCCACAATACCGCCGAAGTGGGAGGGGTTAATCTCCACGTTTTAAAGGAAATTTTGTTTGAAAGGTATTGCCTGAAGATGTGAGATGGCGACACTCGATGATTGCATAGCGAAATCCAGAAGACTCCGCACAGACAAGGACCGGAAGCGGTGGTCATCTCTTACGGCATACCGGCGGGCCAGGCACCTTATAAAACATTCGTGTGATTCGGTGCGGTTCAATCTCTTAATCTAAACGACCTTTGGTGGTACGCTTAGAAGTATAATCAGGAGGTGAATTCTGGGAAAATTATCAAACATCATCCCTATCAGCGATCTGAGGCAGGATGCCGCCAACGTATTGAAACAGCTCAAGGATTCAAAAGAGCCCTTCATTATCACCCAGCGGGGCCGAGCCGCCGCCGTCATGCTCAGTGTCGAGACGTTCGGGCATTCTGAACAGGAACGGGAATTGTTGAACCTCCTGGCAAAGGGAGAAAAGGAATTTGCCGCCGGAGAAGGGTATGGCCTGGAAATGGTCCTTGCTGAAGCCGATTCACTTTTAAGCCGCGCGTCATCGTGAACATTCGCTTCACCCATTCTGCCAGAAAACAGTTTCTCTCCGCATTAGTCTACACCCACCGGGATAAGCCCTCAGCGGCCACCCGGGTCCCGAATCGAGCTGAGACGGTTTTGCGAAGGATAAAGGATTTCCCGGAATCGGGAAGAATTATCCCTGAGTTCCCAGGGTTTCCGTACCGGGAGGTTATTGTATCGCCGTATCGGTTTTTCTAAAGGAATCTTTTATCCATGGTATCCGTGTAATCTGTGGTCAAAAAAATAGATGTTACACAAGGGAGGATAAAGATGCCATATTCGCTGTTCCATAGCCGTTTTCCGGAAATTGCAGAGAAAGAGACGCGGGTAGTCACAGTCAATGATCCAGCCGTTTACAATCTGCCGGCGGTGGAATATGCTTTTGTGGAGATGTTCTGCGATGAACCAGGTTGCGACTGCCGCCGTGTATTTTTCTCTGTCATAACATCGCATGAAAGCGACGTCAAAGCGGTTATTGCATGGGGGTGGGAGGACCGGGCTTTTTACCGAAAGTGGCTGGGCATAAATGACCCTGCTATGATCAAAGATTTAAAAGGTCCGGCCCTTAACCTGTCAAGCCCTCAGTCGGACCTGGCCCCCGCTCTATTAAAGTTGTTCCAAAACGTGCTGCTCCAGGACAGCGCCTATATCGAGAGAGTGAAGCAGCACTATGCCATGTTTCGCGCAACGGTAGATAAAGGCAGTATAAAAAAGAGGAAGCCGAAAAAGAAACGAAAAAAGAAATGAAACCACCCCGGTTGAACACCCCCATGTACCATCTCCCGGAGCTACACGGCAGGCAAAAGGGAACCCGGTTCAACCCCAGTACGACAAGTGCCTACGGGGCAGGCAGGGGAGGCGGACAGCAGGAATGAAAAACACGGATGCAAAAACGAAATTTGACTTCCCAAGGGTTTATGTCATTGCCGGTCCGAACGGGGCAGGGAAAACAACGTTTGCCACCGAATTTTTGCCGGATTTTGTCTACTGCCGTGAATTCCTGAACGCCGACCTGATTGCGGCAGGTCTGTCACCATTTGGTC
This sequence comes from Deltaproteobacteria bacterium, assembly GCA_034522175.1. Taxonomy (GTDB): domain Bacteria; phylum Desulfobacterota; class DSM-4660; order Desulfatiglandales; family Desulfatiglandaceae; genus JAIPDZ01. The sequence continues at coordinate 569,271 of JAXHLQ010000001.1, forward strand.
CAGAGACACAGAATGTGAGAGCCGGTCGCTTGCTTTTGACCAGGATCCGAGAACTTATCAAAAACAAAGACAGCTTCGGTTTTGAAACGACCCTGTCGGAACGAGGATATGTGCGCCTCTTCAAGCGTCTTGAGGAATCCAGACCTTGACCCATTATTTATTCGTGCTATTCGTGTAATTCGTGGTTTGAAAGGAGAATGGAAAATGGAAACATTGAGAGAAGAGGCTATAAATGTAATTTCTAAAATGCCGGATTCAGCCAGCATTGATGATATCATGCATCGGCTCTATGTGATTGATAAGGTGCGAAAAGGTCGGCAGGCGATAAAGGAGGGAGATAGCATTCCGGTTCAAGATCTCGAGAAGGAAATTGAATCATGGTAGAATGGTCTGGGCCTGCCAAGAGGGATCTCAAACAGATATACGACTATATCGCTCAGGACTCCAAGTATTACGCGAAAAACGTTGTTCAGAACATCGTTGAAAAATCCAAGAACCTTGAGCCGTTCCCTAAAGCCGGCAGGATTGTCCCAGAGATAAACGAATCTAACATCAGAGAGATATTCGTTTATTCCTACCGGCTCATTTACGAAGTCAAATCTAACCGGGTGGAGATCCTCGCGATCATACACGGGAGACGAGATTTCTCTGACGGAAGTCTGGATAATCTTAGAAGCGAGTCGTAATTCGCAGTTGCATTAAGACCTGTATTCTCGATCAAGGCCGTTTTGATCCGTGGTTAAAGTGGTCTTCATTCGTGGTCGAGAAGGAGAATAAGATGAATGACATACCGATTACTCAGCGAGAATCCGAGGCGCTGCAACTGATCAAGACCAAGATAATGGCGAATTTCTCTGTGGTGGATTTTGTGCTGTACGGCTCTGCTGCGAGAGGGGATGCGGACGAAGAATCAGACCTGGATCTGATGATTATCCTTTCCGAACCGGTTTCCCGGTTCAAACGTCATGAAATCACGGACATTGTTTTTGATATCAATCTCGAATACGGCACCAATTTCAGCACGCTGGTCGTAGATAAAGAATCCTGGGAGACGGGCATGTTATCCGTTCTCCCGCTGAGAGATGAGATCATGAGGGATGGGATACGCCTATGAACAATCACGAGACCCGTTCTGCTGTCGTTGGCTACTGGTTCGAAAAGCCGGAAGAGAGCCTGAAGTCTGCCAAACGTGAATTCGAAGCCGGATCCGTATCATTTGCCATGAATCGGCTCTACTATGCTGCCTTTTATGCCGTATCGACCTTGCTGATGGCGCACAATCTCTCTTTCAAGAAACATTCCGGGGTTCGCGCCGCATTTCATCAGAAATTCATCAAGCCGGGTCTTGTGGAGCGTAGATGGGGTCGGTTTTACGATCAACTCTTCGAAGATCGACAAGAAGGGGACTACGTGGTGTTCATCTCTTTTGAACCTGCTTATGTAGAGTCCAAGATGAACGAATGTGCACAGTTCATTGAGTGTGTGCGTCCGCTAATTTTTGAGCAATTACAATGCTAATCAATTTGCATCCGTGCCATCAGTGTGATCCGTGGTTAAAGCGCTTTTTATTCGTGTGATTCGTGGTTGAGGATATGGACAACACCAAAATTGAAAACGCCCTGACCCGCCTGTTCGATGAAGAAGGCCATCGAATCGTCTTCTGGAACGACCCGGACCGGGAATTTTATATTACCCTCACGTCCCTGAATCTGCCGGACGGTGTTCATATTCTCCGGCTGGATCAGATCCCCTTTTCGCCCGGCGGCTGGGTTATCGACAGGAGCAATCCCGGGCAGCCTTTGACCCGATTCCCATGACACCGATCCACCCCATCCCTATGCTGGAGCAAACCTTTATTCACGTCTCCGGTATCGGTCCCAAAACTGAATCAGCAATCTGGGAGAAAGGCATTCATACATGGACGCAGTTCCTTGATCACCCGGGGCCTGTCCTCTCCGAGACCCGGGACCCTCTGGTTCGCCAGCATCTGAGGGATTCCCTGGATCATCGACACGACATCGGCTATTTCAGCGACCGGCTCCCTGCACGTGAGATGTGGCGGCTGTTCAGCGCCTTTCGGGACAGGGCCGTGTATCTCGACATTGAAACCTGTCCCGTATCTTATGAATCCCACGACATCACGGTGATCGGTCTGTATGACGGTGTTGAGGTCGAAACCTTTGTGAATGGCCGCAACTTAGATGACTTTGAAATGGCCATTGCCCGATATGACCTGGTCATCACCTTCAACGGCACCACATTCGATCTACCGTTCATCCACCGCTCCTTCCCTTCCATCTCCCTCCCTCCGGCCCACATCGACCTGAGATTTGTCCTCAGAAAGCTGGGGTACCGGGGGGGACTCAAGAAAATCGAACAGGATGTAGGCATCTGCCGGGACGCACCCCTCATGGGGATGAGCGGCTATGAGGCGGTCATGCTCTGGAAAGCCCATCAATGGGGGATCCCGGCGGCCCTCGATACCCTTGTCGCGTACAACACGGCGGATATCGTCAACCTGGAACCCCTCATGAAAATGGCCGAACGGAAAATGAAACAGATGATTCTGGCCCAGCCATCCGCTGACCCGATCCGTTAATGGAATTTCTGCTCCGGGGGGCCCGTCGATGCAACCGCCCCGAACTTCTCTTCATATTTGCCAAGGTTCTCTCTGAACGCCTCGACAATCCGCTTCATGTGTCCGGGGCTTACGATGATCCTGGATACCAGGTGAATCCCATTGGGCGAATTAAACAACCATTCAATAATGAATTCCTCCGCGGTATGGGTCACCATCACATTGTTGCTGTATCGACCGCGGGACATGTCATCCCCGGTGTTGATCTGCATCTGCTGGCCCTGTGGACCTCTCGATTCTTTTGACATAACTCTACTCCTTCCTGCTTTGTATGAGCATCAGTCTCCCCTGCTTTGACTTCCAGTGTCAAGGCATTCCCTCCGCCGCTCTTCTTCGCCGTAACCATCCTAATCAATGGATTCAGATGAGTGTAGCATTTTCCATCATGCCATAAGTTACTAAATTCATTATATTTTAATTAAAAGTGAGGGAACATCACAGGTGTTGATGTAGCTTTTATTTACAATTTTTATATAAACCCCCGTGTCTTCTTGGGAATCCGGCTGCGACAGACAAAGCCTATTTATCAATGATATCAGCAAGTAAGCTAATGGCCTCTCGGATCCAAGACGTCTTCGGCATCAAGATTGCAGAGGCATTACGAACACAAGGCCGCAACCGACCCGTATCCGGGGGTCCCGGGATCAAGGGACTTTCAACGGGCCATCATTCTGATGCAAGGAGGAATAAAAATGAAAAAGCAACGCATCGCAAGAGACAGGGGAGGAAACGAAACACTGCCGGGATTTCGCGTGCTTCAGAATGAGTGCGTTTGGATGCGGGCAGGCGTGGTGAATTTCAAGATCTGTGACCGGGAATATGATTGTTTTCAGTGTGATTTTGACAGAGGCTTGCGAAAGGCACTGGACGCCCAGCGGCCGGCCACGGGAAAGACCACGGAAAAGAGCTGGGCCGCCGAAATGCGAAGCCGATATCCGGGTGTGGAGAAACCCTGCCGGTACCTGTTGACCGGACAGATTGATCCGCCGGGGAAATGCGACAGGGATTACGACTGCGACGGATGTCCCATTCACATGGCGCTGGAATACCATCTCGTGTCCCGATCCGTGGAGGCGGAACGATATGCTCGGGACCTGCATCTCGAGGGGATGAAGCACGGCGCCTCAGCGGGACAATCCGAGCCGGTTTCCGCTTCACCCAGACCACTCAACAGCGAGTGTATCTGGATGAAGGCGGGGATTATCAATTTCAAGCTCTGCAGCGATGAATACGATTGTTATCACTGCGCCTTTGATCAGAGTATGCGACAGGTGATGGGAGAGGCACCGGGACTGGGAAAGAGCCGGAGCCGGCAGTGGCACACCTTTCTAAACGAACACTACATGACCCAAACGGTTCCCTGCATTCACCGGCTCAGCGGAGATATGGAGGCCCCGGCGGCATGTGAAAAGGAACAGCAGTGCTACAGTTGTGCCTATCACCAGAAGTGGATGGCGGCCAAAGAAGACCGGGCGTCAAACACACCCCCTGCCATCCATGAATACCATTACACCGCCGGGTTCAAACTGGTTAGGGACTACTACTATCACTTTGGCCATACATGGGTGCACATCGAAGATGACGGATTCGTCCGCGTGGGAATGGATGATTTTGCCTCAAGGATCTTCGGCGAGGCCAGGGCCCTGCAGCTCCCTCCCAAAGGGGTGCGCCTCACCCAGGGTAAAACGGGCTGGGCCTTTTTGCGAAACGGTCACAAAGCGGCGATTCAATCCCCCATCAGCGGAAAGGTCGTCTCCCTGAACACCCACGCCCTGGAGGATCCGAGGATATGCCACGAAGATCCCTATGCCGGCGGCTGGGTCATGCGGGTGGACCCCTCGTCGCTCAAACTGGATCTCCAGGCCCTCTACTACGGGGAGGAATGCTCTCAGTGGATGGAAACGGAAAACCAACGCCTGTACGAACTGCTGGGACCCGAGTATGAACAGCTGGCATCCACGGGGGCCCAGCCGGTGGACGATCTTTTTGGGAGTATTCCGGACCTCGATTGGAAAACCCTGACACAGACCCTTCTTCGCACCAAGAATATTTGACGTCTTCGATTGCAACTTCCATGACGGAATCGAAGCTGTTTTTGCTGAAGCCAAGCGACATGATTCATTAGACACCAAGGAGAACCCCATGACTGTCAAGACATCAGGATCCGTAATGGTAGTGGGCGGCGGTATCGCCGGCATCCAGGCATCCCTTGACCTTGCTGAGGCCGGATATCACGTCCACCTCGTGGAGAAGAGTGCCGCCATCGGCGGGATAATGAGTGCATTGGATAAGACCTTTCCGACCAATGACTGTGCCATGTGAATTCTCTCACCGAAACTGGTCGAGGTCGGCCGGCATCTCAACATTACGTTACACACCCTGACGGAACTCAAAGGTCTCGAAGGGGAGGCCGGGCATTTCACGGCCACCCTTCGTCAGGCGCCACGTTACGTGGATATGGACCGGTGTATCGCCTGCGGCGAATGTGCAAGCAAATGCCCCCGGAAGGTCCCGGATATATTCAATGAGGGCCTTAACACGCGAAAGGCAGCCTACATTCAATATGCGCAGGCCGTCCCCTTGAAGTACGCCATCGACGCGGACAACTGTATCTATTTTGAAAAAGGAAAATGCCGTGCGTGTGAAAAATTCTGTCCTTCCCAGGCCATCGATTTCGATCAGCAGGAAACCACCTTCGACATTGACATCGGCTCGGTCATTCTCGCTGCCGGTCTGAAGTCCGCTCAGGCCAGGATTCCCGAACTCTACGGATACGGGTCATGCAGCAATGTGATCACCGCCATGCAGTTTGAGCGTATCCTCAGTGCCACCGGACCTTACGAGGGCCACATTGTCCGTCCCTCGGATGGAAAACCCCCGGAGCGGATCGCGTGGCTGCAATGCGTGGGCAGCCGAAATTCGGATGAGGCATCAAACGGCTACTGCTCTGGCGTCTGCTGCATGTACAGCATCAAGGAAGCTGTTATCGCGAGAGAGCACATGGGCCCGAACCTGGATGCATCCATTTTTTACATGGACATGCGAACCCATGGAAAGGATTTTGAAAGATACCTGAATCGGGCCAGGGATGAGGCCGGCATACGGTTTATTCGATCGCGCATTCATTCCGTGGAAGCGGTATCCGGATCCACCGACGCGGTCAAGATCGTGTATGCCGACGAAGCGGGAAGGCTTCAGGAAGACCAGTTTGATCTCGTGGTCCTTTCCACCGGCCTCGAGGTCCCGGAGCAGGCAAAACAAATGGCGGAACATGCGGGGGTGGCCCTGGATGCGGACGGGTTCGTCAAAACCGCTGGTCTGAGACCGGTGGAAACATCGAGACCCGGGGTCTTTGTGTGCGGCGGTCTGGCCGGGCCTGCAGATATCCCCCAATCGGTCACGGCGGCCTCGGCGGCGGCATCCGTATCTGCGGCCCTTCTGAACCAAGCTAGGCACACCTGCACGAAAGAAAAGGTGTACCCGCCCGAAAAGGCCGTGGCGTCCGAGGAACCCAGGATCGGGGTGTTCGTCTGCCATTGCGGCATTAACATCGGCAGCGTGGTCAAGGTCGATGAGGTCAGAGATTATGCCCGAACCCTTCCCAACGTGGTCTATGCCGGCGACAATCTCTTTACCTGCAGCCAGGACACGCAGCAGATCATCAAGGATACCATTGACGAACACCGGCTGAACCGGGTGGTGGTGGCGGCCTGTACGCCCCGGACCCATGAGCCCCTTTTCCAGGAGACCATCCGGGAGGCCGGCCTGAACCCTTATCTCCTGGAATTTGCCAACATCCGGGATCAGGATGCCTGGGTCCATCGGGAGGAACCCGATGAGGCCACCATCAAGGCCAAAGATCTAATACGGATGGCGGTCTCCAAGGTCGCCCTATCCGAACGGGTATCCCCGGTGAGCTTGGATGTGGAGCCTACAGCACTTATCGTGGGGGGCGGTGTCGCCGGAATGGTTGCGGCACAGAATCTGTCGGATCAAGGATTTAGAAGCGTCGTCGTGGAGCAAAAACCCCAACTGGGCGGGCACGCCGCCCATATTCGGCAGACCTGGAAGGAGGAAGATGTCCCGTCTTATCTTGAGGCGTTGCGGCGTCAGGTGTCGGAAAATCCCCGCATTCAGGTCCTCACCGACGCAACCATTCACTCAGTCAGCGGGTTTGTGGGCAATTTCAAGACGTCCGTACAGGTCGGAGATGAATCCGTTGAATTGACGCACGGGGCCGCCATTCTGGCCCCCGGGGCCGATTATCTGAAGCCCCAGGAACTGGGGCATCCCCAATCCAGCCGCATCACCTGCTGGCATGAACTCCAGGATCAGATTGCCGATGATCCGGACATGCTCCAAGATAAGGCCTCGGTTGCCTTTATCCTGTGCGCCGGCTCAAGAATACCGGACCGGCCCTACTGCTCCAGGGTCTGCTGTACCGCTGCCGTGCAGCAGGCGGTGATGTTGAAACGGAAACGGCCCGATCTCAATGTGTACGTCCTCTACCGTGATCTCAGGACCTACGGTCAGCGGGAGCACCTGTACCGGGAGGCCCGCGAGCGGGGCGTTTTGTTCTTCCGTTACACCGCGGATGCGCCCCCGGTGATTGAGGCGCCCCCGCAGGGTGCGGACGGTCCCCTCAGGATCACCGTAACGGACCATGTCCTCGGGGTTCCGGTTCAGCTTGCTGTAGATCGGGTCAATCTGTTCACGGCCATTGTGACGAGGGGACACGAAGCACTGGCTCGCCTGTTCAAGGTTCCCCTCAACGAAGACGGTTTTTTCGTGGAGGCGCACATGAAACTGCGCCCGGTGGATTTTTCAACGGAAGGCGTGTTCACCTGCGGCATGGCCCATTACCCCAAACCCTTAGATGAGGCCATCCTCCAGGCGGAGGCCGCCGCTGCACGGGCCGGTAATATTCTCGCAAGACCGCATATTGAGGTGCAGCCGCTGGTGTCGGAAGTCAACCCGGATCAGTGTATCGGATGCGGCCTGTGTGAGGCCTCCTGCCCATTCGGCGCCATCCGACTCGTCTCGGTGGAAAACGGCGGCCAGCGGGCGGAAAACATTCCCGCGCTCTGTAAAGGCTGCGGCATTTGTGCGGCCAACTGTCCCCAGCGGGCCATCGACATGGTTCACTTCAGAGACACCCAGATCGCCGCGGCCATCGAGGCGGGGGGACAGACGGTGATGGCCGATAAACAGGCAACACAGGCGGCAGTCCCCCGGTTCCAATTGGTATCCGGTTACCGTGTTGCGCCTGACCATCTGTATCATTTCGGCCACTGCTGGGTGCGGCGGGATCCGGGAAATCGCCTGAGAATCGGCGTGGATGACTTTGCCGCAAAAACCCTCGGGCCTCCGGATCGTTTCAAGCTGCCGAGAGAGGGAGACACCGTCGTTCGCGATCGTGCGGCCGTGCAATGGTTCCGGAACGATCATCGCGCCCAATTCTTATCCCCCGTGACAGGGAAGGTCTTTGCCGTCAATCCAGTCATCAACACATCTCCTGACAGCGTATCCGAAGACCCTTACGAGGACGGATGGCTGATGGTGATCGAACCCGCTGTCATGAGCGTCGATGCGAAGCACCTGTACAACAGGGAATCTGTCACCCCCTGGATAGAGGACGAACATAAGACCTTAATGAAACTGCTCGGTCCGGAGTATGAGCGGCTTGCTGCCACCGGCGGTGAGGCGTCAAAGGACCTCTTCGGCCGGCATCCCGAGATCGGATGGCGCAACCTGGTGAGCACGTTCTTGCATACCAATCCTTAAATAAGATCCTTTCCGGGAACCAAGCCGGGAGGGACGCACAGGGAGGGTGTCATATGACCAATACAAAAGACTCTTTTGAACCGCGCATTCTGGCCTTTTTATGCAACTGGTGCGCCTACGCGGGTGCGGATCTCGCCGGTGTATCCAGGGTTCAATACCCGCCGGCCCTTCGGGTCATTCGTATCATGTGTTCCGGTCGGGTGGACCCGGGATATGTGGTCAAGGGGCTGGAAAGCGGGTTTGACGGCGTCTTCGTTTCGGGGTGACACATCGGCGAATGCCATTACCTGTACGGTAATGTTCATGCGGCTGTGGAAATGAAAGTGGTGGCATCGCTCCTTTCCCTTTCCGGCATCGGCGAAGACCGGCTCTGTCTCAGATGGGTCAGTGCATCAGAGGGTCAGCTTTTTGCACAGTATGTGAAGGAATACAGCGAAACCGTTCAAAGCCTGGGGCCCTTTTACAAAGAAGATTTTGACATGCCGTTGAAGGCCGTGGGAAGGGCCCTGGAGACCCAGCGTCTCCGCTGGCTCATGGGGATGCAGCCCAAGCTGACGGACGGCGGAAACGTATATGGCGAAAAGGTGGACTCGGGGGTGTACGACCGGCTTCTCCATCAGATCTCAGAAGAGGAATATCAAAAGGCGCTGGTGCTGGAAGCCCTTGAGACGGGTCCCGGCTCCACACGCGAGATCGCGCTCAAAACGGGCCTTAAGATCTACGATGTGGCCCGCCGCGTCAACGAACTGGAACGGTCGCATCAGGCGGTCTTTGCCGGATTTGACGATCGAACCGCACGGTTCAGGCTGGCCTCATGACAGGCCCCTTTATGGGATACGCGCAAAAGACCAGGACTTTTCATAACCAATACAGAAGACGGGGGAATCTATCAATGGCAGGAACAGCCACAAATGGAAAAATCGGTTCGGTCATGATCGTGGGTGCCGGAATCGCCGGCATGCAGGCCGCACTGGATCTGGCGGATGCCGGGTTTTTTGTGCACCTGGTGGACCGCTCCCCGACCATTGGCGGCATCATGGCCCAGTTAGACAAGACATTTCCCACCAACGACTGTGCCATGTGAATCATCTCACCCAAACTGGTCGAGGTCGGCCGGCACTTGAACATCGAGGTGATGACCAATACGGAAGTGGAACGTCTTGAGGGTGAACCGGGGGACTTCAGGGTCACGCTGAGCACTCAGCCCCGGTACATCGATCCGGCCGTATGCACCGGTTGCGGCCAGTGCGGCCAGGTCTGTCCGGTCACCGCGGTGAACGAATTCGACTGCGGGCTGGATCTGAGGGCCGCCACCTTTATTCGCTATGCCCAGGCCGTCCCTCTCGCCTACAGCATCGACCGGGATCTGTGCATCGGGTGCGGCCTGTGTGAAAAGGTCTGCATGGCCGGCGCCATTCGGTATGACGACCGCGCCAGGGAAAGAGATTTGCAGGTGGGCGCCGTGATCCTGGCCACGGGAAATGAGGTGTTCGATCCCTCCACCCAGGTCCAATACGGGTATACGGAATCGCCCGACGTGGTCACCAGCATTGAATTTGAACGGATTCTGAGCGCTTCCGGGCCATACATGGGTCACCTGATGCGGCCCTACGACCGTGAGGAACCCCGTCGCATCGCCTGGATTCAATGCGTGGGATCCCGGTCGTCCCATGACGGCGGTCATCCCTATTGTTCGGCCGTCTGCTGCATGTATGCCATCAAAGAGGCGGTGATCGCAAAAGAGCACGCCAGTCAGGACTTGGACGCCACCCTATTCTACATGGACATGCGCACCTGCGGGAAGGCGTTTGAGACCTACCGCGAGCGGGCAGAAGAGGAACACGGGGTGTCTTTCATCAGATCCAGGATCCATACCGTGGAACCGGTGGGTAACGGGGACCTCAAGATCGTCTACGCCGATGAAAGCGGGGCACTGAAGAGTGAGATCTATAATCTGGTGGTGCTGTCCGTCGGCTTTCAGGTGGCCGAAGAAACCGTGGCCCTCGCCCAAAGGCTCCATGTGCCCCTCAACAAGAATCGGTTCGCCCAGACCGACGACTACGTGCCGGTCATGACCAACCGGCCGGGTGTGTATGTCTGCGGTGCCCTCCAGGGGCCGAAAGACATCCCGGAATCCGTGGTGGAAGCCTCTGCTGCAGCAGCGGTTTCCGAGGACCTTCTTCACACGGCCCGATGGTCAAGAACCCGGAACATTGAAATGCCCGAGGAGCACAATGTGGCGGGAGATCGTCCCCGCATCGGGGTATTTGTGTGCCAGTGCGGGATTAACATCGGCGGCATCGTCGACATCGCGTCGGTTCGGGAATATGCCGGGGGCCTTCCCTATGTGACCTACGTGGAGGATAACCTCTACACCTGCTCTCAGGATACCCAGGTCAAAATGGCCGAGGTCATCCGCGAACAGGGGATCAACCGGGTGGTAGTGGCCGCCTGTACCCCCAAGACCCACGAAGGCCTGTTCCAGGAAACCCTGCAGAACGCCGGCCTGAACAAGTACCTCTTCGAAATGGCCAACATCAGAAACCAGGATTCCTGGGTGCACAGCAATGATCCCGAGAGTGCCACTGAAAAAGCCAAGGATCTGGTGCGAATGGCCGTGGCCAAGGTCGGTCTACTGGAACCCCTTCAGGAGACCGAGCTCAATATGAACCCCGCAGGCCTGGTGATCGGCGGCGGGATGGCGGGGATGACCGCTGCACGAAACCTGGCCACTCAAGGCTACGACGTCCATCTCGTGGAACGCTCCGACACCCTGGGCGGACAGGCGCGACGCCTTCATCAAACCTGGAAGGGAAAACCGGTCAGCGAGCACCTGGAACGAATTACAGCGGATATCGAGAATAACCCTCGCATCCATGTGCACCTTTTAAGTGAAATCGCCCATGTGGATGGATTTGTGGGCAACTTTTCAACGACGGTGCGAGAGAAAACCGGCCAAGACATCACCATCGATCATGGGGTTGCCGTTGTGGCCACCGGCGCAAAGGAATTTCAGACCGATGAATACTTGCACGGTAAGGATCCCAGAGTCCTGACCCATCAGGAACTGGACGGCATGCTGCGGGCAGAGGATCCAACGCTCAAAGCCATTCGCTCCGCCGCCTTCATCCAGTGTGTGGGATCCCGGGAACCAACGCGCCCCTATTGCTCCAGGGTGTGCTGCACCCATACCCTGAGAAGTGCGCTTCAGCTCAAGGAGCGTCAACCGGACATGGCCATCTACGTGCTCTATCGGGATCTGAGGACCTACGGCGAACGGGAAGATCTCTACAACGAGGCCCGGCAAAAGGGAATTGTGTTCATCCGATATGATCTTGCCCACAAGCCGAAAATCGAGGCCAAAGAGGAGGCCCTGGAGATCGAAGTCTGGGACCCGGTCCTTCAAAACAGCATCCTCATCCGTACGGATCTGCTGGGCCTGGCCACTGCCATTGTACCCGAAGATAACCGGAAGCTGGCCCAGTTTTTCAAGCTTCCCGTGGGGGAGGATGGCTTTTTCGTGGAAGCCCATGCCAAACTGAGACCCGTCGATTTCTCCACTGACGGCGTATTTTTGTGCGGTTTGGCCCACTACCCCAAATCCATTGATGAAAGCATTGCCCAGGCTCTGGCTGCCTCAGCCCGCGCCGCCACCTTCCTTGCCTCTGATAGTGTGCATGTGGGGGGGACGGTCGCTGAGGTCCAGGCAAACCTCTGCAGCCGGTGCGGCGTGTGTATCGACATCTGCTCCTTCAAAGCCCCGTTTTTCACTGAAGAGGGCCCTGCCGCCGTCAATGCAGCCCTCTGCAAGGGCTGCGGTCTTTGTGTTTCTTCCTGTCGAAGCGGCGCATTACGACTGAAGGGTTTTAATGACCAGCAGATGCTGGCCATGATTCAGCAGTGTTAAGAATCCCAACCCGGCCATTGACGGAAGACCCGGTGTAGTGTATCCTGCCGGGGTACTGCTTTGACCCGATTTGACCCGATTTGACTCGATTTGAGCCGTTCCTTCCGATGAAAACCCTGTACCTACTGGGAGGATAGAGGGAGACCCCCTAAACGGATATGCCCGGCGAGATAATCCCCATAAAACTGGCCATTGTGGGTGGTGGCAGGACCTGTGAATTTTTTCTTCAGTTTCTTCAGGAAAACTCCCTCCCTTTCATTGCCCCGGAAATCGCCTGCGTCTGCGATCTCAATGAAGACGCCATCGGGATGGAACTGGCCCGGGACATGGGCATTTCCACCACAACCGATCTCCAGGAGATCTTTGACATTCAAGGGCTTCACGGCATCATTGAGCTGACCAACGACAGACAGGTCCTCCTGGAGCTGTTGCGTCGACGACCCCGGGGTCTCTGGGTGCTGGAACACAATATCGGCCGGCTCTTAAAAACCCTTTTTTCCACCACCCAGAACCTTTATTCCACGAGAGAACAGGCCAATCTCAACCGGGCCATGTCGGAAATCCTCCTTTACCAATCCCATGAGCCGATCCTGTTACTGGACCCCAGCTTCACGGTGATCGAGGCCAATGATGGGTACTTGGACGCCATGGGCAAGTCAAGACACGAGGCTGTGGGCCGAAAGTGCTATGAGGTCATTTATGGGTTCACCTCTCCCTGTTATCAGTGGCAGCCGGAAATGAGCTGTCCCATGCTGGAGACGCTCCAAACCGGTGAGGTGGCCAAGGTCATTCGAGAGCAGGAAATGGCAGGGGGTCAGCGCACCTACTGCAATCTGGAGACCTATCCCATCAAGAACGCGGACAACGAGATTGTCCGCGTCGTGGAGATTCGAACGGAGATCACAGAGGAACTCCCTTCACGGTGGGAAAAGCGGCTGCGGGAGTTGAAGACCAACCTCGGCAATGTGGTCAAGGAAGATCGCATGCTCACCCTGGGGAAGCTTTCCGCCAGTTGTGCGCATGAGATCAACAATCCCATCCAGGGTCTGTTGACCTTCGGGTCTCTGATGCAGTCAATTCTGGATAAGGGGCCCCCGTCATCCAGGGACCTCGACGATTTCAGGAACTACCTGAATCTCATGTGCAGCGAACTGGAGCGTTGCGGCAAAATTGTCTCCGGCCTCCTCTCCTTCGCCAGGGAATCCAGCACGGATGCAAAGGAGATCGACATCAATGACGTCCTCCAATCGGTCATCACGCTCACCAAACACCATATGCAACTGCAGGACATCGACCTGAGACTTGAAATCTTCCCGCAGTCCCTTTACGTAAAGGGGGACGTGAATCAGCTGCAGCAGTGCTTCTTAAATCTGGTTTTCAATGCCATCGATGCCTCGACCGGGGGCGGGATCATCACTCTCGCCTCAAGAAAGGACACGGCCTCGAGAAGGGCCGAGGTCATTGTACAAGATCAGGGATGTGGGATACCGAAGCCACACCTGGATAACATCTTTGATCCCTTTTTCACCACAAAGGACCAGGGAGAGGGGACGGGCCTGGGACTTTCCATCGTTTACGGCATTGTCCGCACGCATCACGGGGACATCTCGGTGACGAGCGAACCCGGTAAAGGTGCGACATTTCGCGTGTGGTTCCCGCTCAACGATAAAGACCAAACCAAGGACACGGCATGAACAAATCCATGAGAATTATGGTGGTGGACGACGAGATGATCGTCCGAGAGTCTCTCTTTCACTGGTTCGAGAAATCCGGCCACGCCGTGGAGACTGCCGCTTCCGGCTTCGAGGCCATCAAGAAGCTGGAGGAAAGGCCCTTTGATCTCCTCTTTGTGGATATCAAGATGCCCAAGATGGGAGGCATGGAACTCCTTGAAAAGGTCAAAGTGGAATACCCGGAGACCGACGTGGTGATCATTACGGCCTATGGATCCATCGAATCCGCGGTCGAGGCCATGAAAAAGGGGGCGAGCGACTACCTCCTTAAACCCTTCAAACCGGATCAGATGAACCTGGTTCTGGAAAAAATCACCAACCAGCGCAAAATGGCCACCCACTACCAGTATGTCAAGGGCGTGCTGGAACAGATGACGCGGTTTGATGACATTATCGGCCAGGCCAGGCCCATGAAGGAGATCTTTGCCATGATCACGGAGGTGGCGCAGAGCGATGCCTCCGTACTGATTACCGGGGAAACCGGCACCGGAAAGGAACTGGTGGCCAAGGCCATCCACTCCAAGAGCGCACGCGCCAACGGGCCTTTTATCGCCATCAATTGTGGTGCCTTGCCTGAAAACCTCCTCGAGACCGAACTTTACGGACACCAGAAAGGGGCCTTCACCGGCGCGGATCGTGCCCGGAAGGGATTTCTGGAAGTGGCTTCGGGCGGCACGCTCTTCCTTGATGAAATCGGGGAAATCAGTGCAAAGATGCAGGTGGATCTATTGCGGGTGTTGGAGGAGCGGAAAATCGTCCGCATTGGGGATCGAAATGAAGTGGACGTGGACTTCCGGCTGATTTCATCCACCTGCCGAAACCTTGAGGAGGCCGTGGAACGGGGGGATTTCCGGGAGGATTTTCTCTATCGCATCAAGGTCATTAAGATCCACATCCCGCCGCTCAGGGAACGGAAAGAGGATATCCCGCTGCTCGTACGTCACTTCCTCAATAAATACAGCCACCAGACCACCAAACAGGTGGATCACGTCAGTAAAGACGCATTGGCCATGCTTTCCACCTACCACTGGCCGGGAAACGTTCGCGAGTTGGAGAATGCCATCGAAAGGGCGGTGGTCCTTTCCAAATCGAGGACCCTCAAGGCCGATGACTTCGCCTTCCTGCAGCCCGGCACCGGCACCCATGCAAAACCGCAGACCCTGCGGGAAAGGGAGCGGAATTACATCCGGGAAATCCTGGAATCCCAGGATTGGAATGTCACACAGTCCGCCAAGATACTGGGAATAAACCGTGTCACCCTTCACAAGATGATCAACCGGTATGATCTGAAGCGAACCCGGTAAGTGAACGTCTTGAAATCGACTCCGGGCATTGTGGGAAAAGGGGGTGCTCATCGTCCCCATCGGTCGCGTCCCCGATGTTGCGTGTAAGGCCGTCATCCCCCACATCCGAACGCTTTTTCATCTCGATGCCGACATCCTGCCACCCCTCCCCGAAGCCCATTACGCCCATGACACCGTCAGGGACCAGTACAATGCCGCCCATATTCTGCATCGGCTCGAGACGCGATTTGAGCGCACCCCTCTAAAGATTCTTGGGGTGGTCAATGTGGATCTCTTCATTCCGGTCTTCACCCATGTCTTTGGCGAAGCACGGGAGGGGGGGCAATGTGCATTGGTATCCCTGTATCGGCTCAGAGATCGGCTGAATCAGACGCGGCCCTCCCAGGACCTGATCCTGGAACGGACCGTGAAGGTCGCGCTTCACGAGCTCTCCCATCTCTTCAGTATAACGCACTGCACCCATGCCGGCTGCATCATGCATTTCTCCATGAACCTTAAGGATTTAGACGACACCCCCCTTGAATTCTGCAAATACTGCGACGCCTTTCTGAAGGCGGCCATCCACCGGTTCGCTTCTGCAGGGTCGTCCGGCAGATGAGATTTCGGGGGCTGGGGGATGGCTATGTTAGGTCCTGCTTTTGGAAACCAAGCCGTGTGAAATAAGTTTCGGGTATGAACTCCGGGCGTTTGTAGAAGTGCCAGTAGCAGGGGTCGGCCGCATCATCCAGGTCTCCTGAGTGGAGCGGCAGAGTTTATAGACCGCTTCCTCCCCCTGCTGCTCGGCCACACGCGTTGGCGGACCCGCGGGGATGAACGGGTCAATCGCAACAACCACCCGATCCGGCCTTTCTGGATGCGGTCCTAGCCGAAGAGCGCGGCTGGCGGGAGCTGTCTGTTCCCTCCATGAGCATGGTTGCGTTCAGGCACGAGATTCTCACGGAGCCACCGTCGATTTCGGATTTCAGATTTCGAATTGCGGATTGAAAGGCGGTTTTACGAAAGCATTCAACATCCAAAAATCCGCAATCTCAAATCCGCAATTTTTTTGATCGAGCGGTTTTTATGGAGGAGACGACCATTGAAAGGATCTCAATTGCCTCGTTTTTCAGATCGACCAGGCGTTTTTCGTCCATCAACCTGGCTTCGACGATCAGTTCCATCCAGTAGATGGATTCATCGCATTCCTCTTCGACAATGGCCATTTTGGCAACAAAGTCGGCGGGAGATTTGGCGCGACAGGCAGCGCGATAGTTCGCCCCGACCGAGGTGCCGCACCGGAGCAACTGGTTTCCGATCACCTTCGCGGTCTGGTTTTGCGGCAACGTTTCCACCAACCGGATTACCCTGATCGCGAAGGCTTTGCTTCTGTTTTTGAATTCATCCGCGTTCATGGAGGCAGCATATGACATCTTCATTCAATCCTCAACCTTCCAATTGCGGATTTCGGATTGGCGATTGTGGATTGAAAACGCCATTGAGTTTGACCCTGCGACCAAAATCCGCAATCCGCAATCATCAATCCACAATCGAATCTCCCGCCTGCCCGCCTGGAGGGATTCCGCCTGGCGGTCTCAGCCTGTACCGCAGGGTATTGGTTCCTACCCTTTCCCGTGGAGTTGTCTTCCCGGTTTGGCTGTACGTGGGAACGGACTCCACCTTGATCCGGTCCACTCTCACCGGAAGTTCCAGTTGGCAATCCGAGATTTAGCAGGCCAAAGTCGGACAAAGACCCAACACAGTCGGAAAAACGGGTTGACAATGGCCATTATCCTGGTATATTGTATCCTTGTTTATACTGGTTTGTCTGGATGGAACATTGGATACCGACCATTCAGACCGTTCTAATGACTGAAACATCGAGGCCGTCTTGAAGATTGGCAATAACGCTCGGAGTGAGTGGAGACTAATGATGGAAGATCGATGGCTCTCCGTGGATGAGATCGCGGTCTATCTCGGCATCAAGCGAGATACCGTTTACAGGTGGATAAGTGAAAGATATCTGCCAGGTCACAAGATAGGCCGTCTCTGGAAGTTTCGAAAAGAAGAAATCGACGATTGGGTCAAGACAGACGGAGCGAGAGAGACTGATTCGCAAAATCCAGCATCGAGGAAGAAATAATGGATGTTCTTCTATCATTCACAGGATTTCACGATCCCTATTTCAAGGGACTGGTTGACGAAGAGGAGCAGCCTGGCCCCATTCTTCTTTGTTGAGTACACGTTCGTTCGATCAGATTTTTCTATTCGATACGCCCACCACCCGAAGAGTAACCGAGGAAACAGGAGTTGCCATTTCAAAACTCTACCCCCGGAGCACTGTTCACATCCTTGAGATGGCCCTTTCAGATCCGACCAATTATCATGAGATATTCGAAGGACTTAGAGGTAATTTACAAAAAATCATTGAGGAATTCGCTTCTGCCAGCTTTTTTGTTGCCGTTGCTTCCGGGACTCCTCATATGCATGCATGTTGGGTCCTCCTCGCAGCATCCGGTAAGATTCCTGCCCGCATCCTGCATGTCCGACCTCCACACTTTGTCACAAAGGAACGCCCTCTGGTAAGCGAGATCGATTTGTCTTCTCGCGATTTTCCGACCGTTAGATTCCAGGATCAACCAATAGAAAAAATTGATGAAAGCGACATTGATGTCGACGCCGTCAAAGCGCAACTTGGCATTGTAGGGGACCACCCCGCAATGCAGAGTTCACTTGAGATGGGTGCGATGCTGGCGCCTTCACAATCGCCGATTCTCATACTTGGCGAGACAGGTACAGGCAAGGAACTATTCGCCAGGTACATGCACACACTGAGTGGAAGACCACGAGAGATCTTCATCGCTGTGAACTGTGCAGCGATTCCGGAGGACCTTGTAGAAAGTCTGCTGTTTGGCCATAAAAAGGGAGCCTTTACGGGGGCAGTCAGTGAACAGGTCGGCAAGTTTGATTCTGCTGATAAGGGGACCCTATTCCTTGATGAACTTGGGGATCTGCCTCTTCCTGCACAGGCCAAGCTATTACGCGTTCTTCAAGATGGGTTGGTAGAGCCGATCGGACAAGCCAAAGCACATAAAGTCGATGTTCGGATCGTGGGCGCAACGAATCGAGATTTGCGGAAACTACTAAGGCAGGGGAAGTTTCGAGAGGACCTTTTTTATAGGCTGAATGTCGGAGAAATCAAGATTCCCCCGCTCCGTGAAAGACGCTCCGACGTCCCAAAACTTGCTCTTCATATTCTCGATAGGCTGAATAGTTCGCTGCGTCGTCCGAAAAGATTGTCGGCAGAAGCTCTGTCGAGACTCCAATCCCATAGTTGGGCGGGAAATGTTCGCGATCTTGAGAACGTCATCGAGCGTTCTGTTCGTCTTTGTCGTCATGATGTCCTTGATGCTGATGACCTCCTGATCACTGAGCCGGTCACATATGCAGACCCTTTGGATGCGCTTCCTGACCCCTATGAAGGTTTTTCATTGGATGAGTTTCTTGGTAGCGCTCGAAAACAGATGATTCTCAGGGCGCTTGAGGCATCAAACGGAAATCAAAGTCAGGCAGCGCGGATGCTTGGAATTACACCTCAGGCGGTGCACAAATTCCTACAGCAATCGAAGCGGAAGGTTTAAACCGGGGTTTAAGATGCTTAAACCTGGGTTGAAGGAGAAAACAGAAGTGAGGCAAGGCATAAAAATTACAAGTCGTTTAATTACAGCCAGTTATGTTTCGCCTAAAAGTGTGGCATGGGCATTGCTTTATTCGGGACACAGAATGATAAATCAGTGGCCCGAGGCCAGAAAGGAGCAACCATGCCAGCATTTACAGTTACCTCGATTATCGATGGGGATACGTTCGAAGTTTCCCCGCAGTGGAAATGGAACGGCTCAACCGGAACGCGTGTCCGACCGACCGGCTACGACGCCCCGGAACTGTACGCTTACGGCGGGCAAGCCGCAAAGGACAATCTCTCTAAACTCATCTATGGGCAGCAGGTCGAACTACGAACAGCTCACAAAGTCGACCGCGGTCGGTTGGTCTGCGACGTTTTTTTAAGAAACAAAAACCTTGCGGACTATTTCCCTGCTTACCAGTAGCCGAGCGGGATTCCAGGAGGAGTGCCTGTGAAAGATTATTCAACTGAAGCAGATGCCAGGATCGTCATCGACGACCTGCTTCGCCAAGCGGGGTGGGACCCGGCTGATAAATCACAGGTGCTAACTGAGGTTTCGATTCGAGATAGATCCTGGATGGTAGCCGAACCGGTGGCATCCTACGGTACTGCACCGAGCCGAAAAACCCGGGATGGCGACGAGGTGCCGACCGGCCGCGCCGACTATTTGCTCATGGACCAGCGCGGCCGCCCCTTGGCGATCATCGAAGCCAAGCGCACAGCTATCCAGCCATATGCGGCCAAACAACAGGCGCTTCCCTATGCGAAAAAGATACAGGCACCATTCATTTTTCTGACGAACGGCGAGCTCATCTATTTCTGGGACTATGGCAATGACGATGCGCGGATCGTTAACTCGTTCTTTTCCCGCCGGGATCTAGAGCGGCTGGTCGAAATGCGGTCCACACGTAAACCACTCGCGTCGATAGAAATTCCCGAGTATTACCTCCGACAGGGTGAAACGCGTCAAGTTCGGCCGTACCAGCGGGAAACCATGCAGGCCCTTGATCACGCTGTGGAGCTGGGCAAACGTCGATTTCTGATCGAGCTCCCCACGGGGACCGGTAAAACCGACCTTACTTGCCTTTATTTCAAACGGCTTATCCAGGCGGGGCGCGCCGAACGTATTTTGTTCCTTGTCGATAGGGAACAGCTTGCCAAACAGGCCATTGAGGCCATCCAGGACATACTGAACCAGTACAGCAGTTATTGGCTGCGTCCGGGCATGGTACGGCAGGAGCAGCAGATCACGGTCTGCTTGCTGCAAACCATGATCAGCCGTTACACGGATTTCACAAGCGGCTATTTCGACGTTGTTATCGCTGATGAATGTCACCGCTCCATCTACGGCGCATGGCAAACTGCATTGACACATTTCGATGCCTTGCATATTGGCCTGACCGCAACACCGTCAGCCTATATCGAACGTAACACTTTCCAGTTCTATCAATGTCGGGATGGACAACCGGACTTTGCCTTTCCCATCCTTCAAGCATTTCAGGACGGCTATCTTGCGCCATACAAGTTCGCCACCGGCATTACCGTGCTGCTGGCCGAGGGTGCGGAGGTTGAGAAAGAAACCTACGATCCGGCAGAGTTCGAGCGCAAGTGGACCAACGAAGACTCGAACAAGAAAATGATGCAGGAGTTCGACCGCCTTGCCTGGGAGAATTATAAAGAGCTTGCTCCAGGTCAAAAGACCGGGCCGGGGAAGACCATTGTCTTTGCAATAACCAAGCATCACGCCGCGCGGCTTGCTCATTTTCTCAATGAGTTGCATCCAGAACATAAGGGCCAGTATGCAGAGGTCATTACGAGCGATGTGGCCAACGCTGATGACCTTATTCGTAAATTTAAGCGGGAGGAATACCCGCAAGTAGCCGTAAGCGTGGGCATGCTGGACACCGGCTTTGATTGTCGTGAAGTCCTGCATCTCGTAATGTGCCGCCGTGTACGAAGCCCAATTCTTTACCAGCAAATGCGCGGACGAGGCACGCGAACCGCGGATCACATTCAAAAACAGAAGTTTGTCATATATGACTTCTTTGGCAATCACGAATATTTCAATGACAGCGACACCGACGTCTTTACAGGCACTGGGCGCGGACACGCCCCCGGAGGTGTGCGCAAACCGCCCAGACCTCCTGGAGACCTAATCGAGCTAGGTTTAGAGGACGAATGGCTCCATGCGGTGACGTACGTCGAAGTCGGGCCGGAAGGTGAGCGGGTCGATAAAAGGGATTATGTCACTAATTGGGAAGCAACCGTTCAGTCGGCTTTTAAGGACGACCCGATTATCCAGAAAGTACGGCAAGGCGAATTGCTCACCGAAGATGAGGAAAAAGCTCTGGCCGAGCGCCTTAACCGGCCGGAGATGTACTTTAACGAAGAGAACCTTCGGCGCGCTTACCGTCAGCCGGGTGGCAATCTCATCGATTTCATCAAGGCGGCGCTTGGCAGTCTCAAGATCAAGCCGCGCGAAGAGGAATTGACAGAGAATTTTCAAGCATGGCTGGTGGCAAAATCGCTGACGCCTCAACAAGCCCAGTACCTATCGCTGTTAAAAAATCGCGGCATCGCCCGGGGCCGGATCGAGCTGGCAGACCTCTTCCAGCCGCCCCTTTCAATTCTGAACGCGGCGGAGTTAGGTGTAGAGCTCTTCGGCGAACTTGGTCTCAAGGAAGTCATCGAAGACATGAATACGTCGGTCTTCAAAAAGAAGGTCGCATAAGGAGCTAGAATGAATCAGGACCTGCGCAGGAAATTGACTCGGATCACCGACATTCTGTGGGCCGGTGGTGTCACGAATCCGGTTACATATATCGAACAGATCTCCTATCTCATCTATCTGAAGCTGCTTGACGAGGAGGAGTCCAGCCGGGAGCTTAAGTTACGCCTGATGGGCAAGACGGAAAACGGAAACGGCAAGTTGCTTTATCCAAAACAGTCCGAACGCTATCGCTGGTCCAAATGGAGGTTCAAGAGCGGGAAAGAATTGCGCGACTTCGTTAGAGATGATATGTTCCCTTACATGGCTTCCCTGGTGAAGGAGGAACCGCAGATTGCGGAATATTTCAGGGACGCCGTCCTTGAAATCGTCGACCCTAACGTCCTCAAGCAGGTGGTGGATGAGATTGACGGAATCGATTTCGCCAAATTGGGGACCGATGTTAAAGGCGACGTTTTCGAATATCTGCTGACACATCTCGGCCAGTCAGCTCTGAACGGCCAATTCAGAACGCCGCGCCAGATACGGACCATGATGGTTGAGATGGTCGATCCGGATTTGGGTGACACGGTTTACGACCCCGCATGCGGCACGGGTGGCTTCCTGATCGATGCTGTCGAGTACATCCTGGCCAAATACTCCACCGAGCCGCAGGCGGTCCCCATCTACGGCGAGGAGTGGCTTGAAAAACGCGGCTTGTCGCTCGAACAGGCAAAGAAGGCTATCCCGACGCTTCAGACTTACCGCAAAGGTCCGGGTGAAAAAATCCCGGACTGGGGCCTGCTGGAACGTTCCATTTACGGTATCGATGTTTCCCGTCAGATGATGCGGATTGCCATGATGAACCTGGTGCTTCACGGTATCCGGCAGTCAAAAGTGAAACGCGCCAATACCCTTTCCGAAATGGGTGGTTTGAGCGAGGACGATCTTGCTCGCAGGTATAAGGTAATTCTTTCTAATCCCCCTTTTGCCGGGGTGCTCCCAAAGAGTCCATCCGGAAGGACCTCCCCACCAACTCCAAGAAGAGCGAGCTGCTTTTCCTTGGGGTGATGATGGAGGCTCTCGCCCCCGGCGGACGATGCGCTGTAGTTGTGCCTGAGGGATTGTTGTTTGGCTCGACCTCGGCACACAAAGAACTCCGACGAAAACTGATCGAGGACTACGATTTGCTGGCCGTGGTGTCGCTGCCTGCCGGTGTTTTTAAACCATATGCGGGGGTAAAGACGGGCGTGATAGTCTTTCAGCGACCTGCTGGGGGTGCAAAGAAAGACAAGAAGGCCAGGCTAAAAGATAAAGTCTGGTTCTACGATGTTCGCGCTGACGGTTTTGACCCGGATAAGATTTCCGGAGGCGGACGACCCGAGACACCGGAAAAGAACAACATCCCCGATCTTCTCGTGCAATGGGGTGATTACAAAAAATCAGGATACAAGAACCCGCCGGGTGTTGAAGGCGGGACCCTTCTGGAGGCTGGGAGCGAGGAACCTCATTGCTGGTGGGCTACCATAAAAATCATTGCAGATAACGATTACAATCTGGCCGCGGGTCGTTACAAGCCACAGATTGCCGAGAAAGCCCCTGACGATGACCCGGCTGAGTTGATTCGGGAGACGCTTGCACTTGAAAACGATATTGCAAATGGTCTGCAAAAGCTTCTCCAGGATGTGGGGGCCGTTAAATGAATTGGCCAATGTTTCCATTAGACAAAGTTGCAGATGTGTTTGGTGGTAGTACCCCGAGGAGAAACCGCTCAGAGTATTGGGATGGCGATATTCCCTGGCTCACACCAACAGATCTTCCTATGCCAGGTAAGGACATCGCTGATGTTTGGGACACCGCAGACCATATTACTGCAGAGGGCCTACAGTCATGTGCGGCAAAATTGTTACCGGAGGGAACGGTCCTTTATTCCTCGAGAGCTACTATCGGGAAAATAGGAATTGCTCGCATACCATTGGCCACGAACCAAGGCTTTGCGAATTTTGTTCCCAAGCCAGGTGTGCAATCGAAGTATTTGGCTTATGCCCTCCAATATTACACATTGGAGATTTCTTCTTTAGCTGGTTCTACAACATTCAAAGAAGTCCGCCGCGGTGCACTCAAGAAATATAAAGTGCCTCTGCCATCTTCCAGCGAACAACAGCGGATTATTAAAATACTTGACCAAGCCGATGCCTTGCGAAAGAAACGTGCCAAAGCCGACGAGAAGGTGGCCCGCATCCTTCCTGCACTCTTCTACAAAATGTTTGGTGACCCAGCTACGAATTTGAAGGGTTGGCCGGTGAAGTCTTTTGGAAAAGTTACTATCGGCAATCCACAATATGGTGCCAATGCAAGTGCCGCCGAGTGGACAGAAGGCTCACCACGCTATGTGCGAATTACCGACATCACTGACGATGGTCGTCTGCTAAAAACTGGCGTCGTAACTTTAGACTTAGATAACTGGGCTCCATACCAGTTAACTACAGGGGATCTCTTGTTTGCCAGAAGCGGAAATACAGTTGGCAAAACCTACTTATATCAACCTCAAGATGGTATTTGTGCATACGCCGGTTATTTGATTCGATTTAAGGCCGATCAAAATCAAGTACTTCCCTGGTACTTGTTTGCACTCACACAAACTGGCTATTACAAAAGTTGGGTTGAAGCAAGGAAACGTGTGGCCGGACAGCCTAATATAAATGGCAAAGAATATGCGAGCCTTCAAATACCCTGCCCACCAATTCCGCTCCAGGAAGCCTTCGTCGAGAGAATAGAAAGATTAGTTGATCTACGGGACAAGAGGAATACAACGGAGAAGAAAATAAAACAACTATACGGTGTTCTCCTTCACCGCGCCTTTAGTGGCGACCTCACGGTCAAGTGGCGCGAGGCACACATGAAAGAACTTTTAGCGGAGATGGAACTCCAGGCCAAAACACTGGATCCCAAAGCTGCTAATAACCCTGTTTTCAGGAAAAAAGCCAGAAGCAACACCGAGCACGCCATAAGACGCAAGGGGAAAACGCCATGAAGTTTTGCTACTTTGACGAAAGCGGCATGGGCTCCGAACCCTACCTTGTTGTGGCGGGAATTGTCGTTGATGCTTCCCGAATGCATGTAACAAAAGATGCCTGGTCTGATTTTCTCGATGCGCTTTCAAAAGCAGCGGGCAGACGGGTGTACGAGTTCCATTCCCGTGAATTTTACCGGGGCAATGGCGTTTGGCATGGAACAGATGGGGCTGAGAGGGCCAGGGTCATCCAAGCGATTTTGGCTTGGGTCGAAAACAGAAAACACAAGTGCGTGTTCAGCGGTATCGCCAAAAGTGTGTATAGAAAGAAGTTGAAAAAAGACGAACGTCTCAAACAATTTAAATCCATGTGGTGTGCCGCCGCCATGCATTGCACTCTCCAAGTCCAGAAACAACACCAACGTGAAGCCAAGACAAAAGGACACAGCGTGCTCATTTTTGACCGGGAGGTATCGGAAGAATCGGATCTCAGCCTGCTCATCCACAAACCTCCTCAATGGATTGACACCTATTACAGCCGAAGCAAGGGGCAGACCGCTCTGGATCAAATTGTCGACGTCCCTTTCTTTGCGGATTCAAAGCATATTTTATTGGCTCAGGTCGCAGACTTATTTGCATACATTCTGCGGACCTCATCGGAAATTCAGGATGGACTTTTGAATGAGAAATACAAGAATGAGGGTAAAAAGATGCGGGAATGGTCAGAAAGAATATCGAAAATCGCCCTCCCTCGGTCCAACCGTTATCCTGCCAGAGGTCGCTGCCAAGCCACGCAACTGTTCTGGGACTTGGCTCCCGAACCTATAAGGAATTTTGGATAGGGGCATTACATGCTGACTGCCATAAGAGTTGGTAATTTCAAGGCCTTTGCGGAATCGCAAAGGATTCCTGTTCGTCCCCTGACGCTGATATATGGGTCAAATAGTTCAGGAAAATCGAGTGTTCTCCATAGTCTGATTCTGGCTCGCCATGCTCAGGAAACCGGTGATCTGGACGTGCACCGCACCAATGTGGGAGGCGAGGCCGTAGACCTTGGTGGATTCAGACAGTTTATTCACCGCCGAGACGTCAGCCGGAGGATGGAGTGGACCGTGGAACTGGACACAGCGACTTTCACAGGCCGTCTCGCGGAGCTGTTGGCACCGGTAAGGCACTTGGCCGCTTCTCTTGCAGTGGGCATCGCCCTTGATGACCAGGGTCGACCACTTCAGGATGCGTTACCCGAGATACATTCATATGAAATCTTGGGCGACGACCGAAGTCTGGTGCGAATGAGCAAGCGTCGTGACGGTAAGCTTCAACTGGACCGACTTGATCATGAGCACCCAGTTTTTCGTGAAGTGGTGAAAGCTATCGTAGAGACCTCCACGACTACGGAAAGCATTCAACCATCAGACTTTGAGGGGCTGGATGACGCCATTACGGAGGTCGTGCCGGAGATTATAGCCTCGGTCGGCAAATTCCTGCCTGAAGGCCTGGCTAAGTCGGAAGCGTTCACTCCAGGTGCTCAGGCATCTTTATTCCCTGTGAGCCGAGGCCGCCGGAAAGAAGACTTGGCAGCGGCTGTCAGGTTTTTCATCCCCCGTACCTTGGATGAATTGTTAAGAGGAATTGGTCGGGCCATTTCCGAGGAACTAAACCGTCTCCAATACCTGGGTCCTTTACGATCCTACCCGCCGAGGCACCTTGCATTTTCACAGCACCACGATCCCAATTGGTACGCAGGTGGAGGATATGCCTGGGATGTGATCCGTCGTGATGCTCGAGTGCGTAAAGCCGTCAATGAGTGGTTGTCTGCGACTGACCGACTGCAAACGCCTTATGAGTTGGTCGTGCGTGATCTGGTTGGTATCGACCAGCTAGATGAACCGCTGCTTGAAGGGCTTGAACAGATCGAACTCGATATGGCACCAGATTACGACGACAGCCCCACACCAAATGGAGCATATCCTGTTGTCAAGGACCCAGAGGTGGAAGCCGCGAAACTCCGGGACCTGATAAGATCTTCGGATGTTGAGAAGCTCAACGAATTGATCATAATTGATCGGCGGTCGAACACAACAGTCAGTCACCGAGACGTGGGCATTGGTGTAAGTCAGGTCCTACCCGTTCTGGTGGGAGCATATGCGGCACGGAATGAAATCATAGCAATTGAACAACCGGAGATTCATCTGCACCCAGCGCTTCAGGCTGATTTGGGTGATGTGTTCATCCAATCGGCTCTGGGCGAAGGCAAGAACAGATTCCTGATTGAAACTCACAGCGAGCATTTGCTCCTGCGGGTGATGCGTCGGGTGCGCGAAACCAGCAATGAAGAACTCCCCGATGGGGTTCCGAAAATCACGCCAAAGGACGTGTGCGTCTTGTTTGTTGAACCTCATGGCTCCCGCAGTATTGTCCGTGAGATGCTGTTAAATGAGAATGGGGATCTGGTGAAGGCCTGGCCGGGAGGGTTTTTCGAGGAAGGGCTCCGGGAGGTCTTTTGATGGCTTTGCTTTGTGAGTATGCTGTAACCCACGATGTCTTTGACACGAGTTTTTACCCCCACGAAGAAGTTGGGACTGCCCGCCTTGAATATCTAAAGGACGTATTCCTCGAAGAGGCATTGTTGCGCAACCTGCGCGCCGGCGAATGGCTATCTGTTTTCAAAAATAACGAGCGTCCGTGGCACAGACGGGGCATGGAGCTGCTCAAGAAAATGGCCAAACAGAACCGCCTTCGCCTTGCGAAAAAGGCGCTGCCAATAGTTCCAGCAAGTGATGCCGACTGGTGTCGGGAGGCTTTGGCAACTCATGGTTTGAATCCCATGACCGGTGTTATTTCCACGGCCCAAGTGGTGAACGATGTCGGTCCTGATCCCATTTTGGGACGAATTGATCGACTCGGAAGCTCCCCCTGCTGGGCAAACCGCGACCCATCCGCACGGCCGGCAAGATGCCATGACGACTATGAGGATCAGCTTCGCTTGATCATGACATGTGCCAATTCAGTGATGCTCATTGATCCCCACCTGGACCCATCACAAAGACGGTATGGCGATGTTTTGCCGTTATTGCTCCTGGCGCAGGGCCGTCAGCCTGCACCGCTCATAGAAATTCACCGGGTTATGTATGTCGGCTCAGGTCGAAGCCGTCAGTTCATCGATGGGGTTGAGTGGGAAGAACGCTTCCGGGATGCATGGAGCCCTGGTCTGTCTGCCGGCGGTTTGAAGGCTGAAATTTTTATCTGGGACGATCACCATGACCGCTACTTGATTACGGACCTCATTGGAATTGAAATGGGAAACGGTTACGATACAACCGCCAATCCAAATGACATAACGACCTGGAGTCGCATAGGCCGCAGAGACCGGGATGATATTCAGCGAGAATTCGACCCCGCATGTAATCGGCATACGTTGAGACACCGTTTCACTGTGTCATGAATATTAACATGAGCGTTAAAAATGCCGTCAACATTAACATGGATAGATCATGACCCAACTGCTCGAGAAAGGGCATTGCGCATCCTCTCGCTTTTTCAGGAAAGGGAGAGCCGAGATGAGCTCGGATTAGGTGCGATTAGGGATTCCTTGGCAGACGCTTTGTTTCCCGGCACAAGCACCATCCAAACCCGCCTACGGTACATGCTCTTTGTTCCATGGGTGTACACGGATCTTGAAAAAAGGCGTATTTCCCCACCGGCATTTGCCGCCAAGGCACGCCAGATGGAAATGGCCTTGGTCGATCCGCTTTTATCGAATTCGGACCATGCAGGCGTTTTTGGGAGGCTTGCGGGCAGATCTTTGAAGCGTTTGCCGAGTTCGGTCTACTGGAATGGCTTGGGGGAATGGGGTATTCGGAGAATCTCCTGTTCTCAGGATGAATACCATAGACATGTGGACGAGGTGTACAAACGCCGTGATGTCTCCCGCAGACGTTATGAAAAGGACGATTATCCAGAAAGCGAAACCCAGACTTGGCATCCTCGATTGCCTGCTCCGCCGGATGGCTTTCCTGATGACGTAGATCAAATTACTTTTGAACTGGAACCAGATGAATCCAGTTTCTTGCTGGATCGGCTGCTGAAATCTCAAAAGGACAGCCTTCTGGCTTTTTTGGCTCTCAACTGTCAACCCGTTGATTGCGATTGTCCTTGGCAACATCCGGAGCTAAATAGCTTTTCCTCGGAGCACAAGGAACTAATACATTACGCCGAGTTCTTTTCAACGCTTATGCATGGTGCTGCATTTCTATACAACCTAATGCTGGCAGAGCTGTCTGGTCGAAAGGAGCTGGAAGACGAACATCGGGAAAACCTCGAAGAATGGAGAGGCCGACTTCAACATTGTCAATGGCTTGACCTTCCGCTTCAAGGCTTATGGAATTTGACTGCAGGACGAGGACACACGATCACAAGGAAGACAAAGGACTTCGTCTCGGCGTGGCATCGACGGGCGCTGGCTACTCGTGGCAATGTAGCCGTCGATTCTGACAGCAGGATGCTAATCAGGGATCGGGAACGGCGGCTCAAAGGCGTTCGATCCCGTTTCACGAATCCAAGGGCGAGGGACCAGTGGAAAGGATACGCCGGTGTGGGCCAGATGGCATACCGTTGGTCAAACGTAAAAACCCTGCTCTCAGATCTCCATGCGGGCTTGAATGGGAGCGGTCATGCTTAATCCAGATGCTCGGAGTCTTTACACTGGAGCCGTAACGCCACCGCCGGGATATCTTTTCGACCAGGCAGTTGCGACAACATACTCCCTCGATCCGGCCACGGTACTCTCACTGCCGACACATATTGCACTTGCCGAGCGCCCTTCTTCGACCGCTATTGACCCGATAAAGCTTCTGGAATCCCTCCGTCGGCTTTCTGGTCGGTTTAGTGTCTACGTGGACCATGCCGGCATAAAACCCCCCTCGGGCAGCAACGTTCTTTTCGGTCTGCTGGAATCAATGGTGATTCCGACCAAAGCACCAAGAGGAGGTGTATTTCACCCCAAAATGTGGGTGCTACGCTTTGTTCAACCGGATGTAGATGAGCCTCCTTTGATCCGGCTGCTCATATTATCACGCAACATTACCTATGACCGGTCGTGGGACATCTCACTGCAACTGGAGGGACGACCAGGACGACGATATATTGCCGCCAATCGGCCTTTGGGAGAGTTCCTGAGTTCTCTGCCAACTATAAGTACGCAGCCGGTGGAAAAAGCAAGAAAGGTCCAGATAGACCGGCTTGCAGATGACCTCAGAAAGACAGCATGGGAATTGCCAGAGGGATTTGAGGAAGTTGCATTTCATATCATAGGCACCAAGAGAAAAGCGTGGTCACCGTCTTGGTCAAGGCGGATGGCAGTTATCTCTCCATTCATAACGGACGAGGCACTCTCGTGGCTGAGCGATCAAACAGAGGAACTGGTAGCTGTTGTTTCCAGGCCTGACGAACTAAATCAAATCCGCGCAGAGACACTGCAACTGGCTGATAAATGGTTCACTCTCGATGAAGCGGCGGAGACGGAAGATGGCGAGGAGCCAGACAAGCAAGATACAGTTGGCCTGCACGCAAAGGTATATGTGGCGGAAAAGGGGTGGTGGACAAGGCTCTACCTGGGTTCAGCAAATGCTACGTCCGCAGCACTGCTCCAATGCAACAATAGCGAGATTCTGGTCGAGCTGGTTGGGAGAACAAGTCGTGTCGGCGGCATAGAAACGCTTCTTGGTGAAAACGGCCTGGGCCCCATCTTGGCCGAGTACACACAACCGGATGAGCTTGCACCAGTAGACGACGAAGAAACTTCTGCACGGAAGGCTCTTGAGAAAGCAAGAGACTTACTGGCAAATGCAAAACTGAAATTGACTTGTGAAGTTGATGGGGATACCTGGCGGTTGTCACTTGTTTTGACCGAGCCCCTTTCTATATCAGGCATTTCCGGGTTCAAGGCCTGGCCCATTACTGTGTCGGAGGACCGGGCTACGGATGTTTTCGCCCTAACCCGGTCCGGATTCGCCGAGATTGGACGGTATGCCACTGAATCTGTGACTGGGCTTGTAGCCTTCGAATTTGTTTCGGAAATCAGGAAGTTGTCGTTGCGAATGGTGTTGAATATTCCCGTAGAGGGACTCCCTGAAAACCGAGACGATGCCATCTTCAAACTGGTTTTGAATAATCGGGAAGGCTTTCTGCGCTATATACTCCTACTTCTTGGAGAATATACGGGTGGGTTCTTAAACAAGGGGGGCCTCTTCAATACCGGGAATGGGTCTGGTTCCTGGGCTGAAGGCATAACTAACGAAGTGCCAATCCTCGAGGAACTCGCCAGAGCGTTTAGTCGAAGCCCGGACAAGCTCAAAGATGTCAAGGCCGTTGTAAACCGCTTAATGCGCGATGAGGATAGCAAGTCCATTGTCCCCAAAAAATTCATCGAGTTGTGGAGTGTTTTTGAAATTGCCATGGAGGAAGCTGACAAGTGACAAGAAGATCGGAAAACACAGAACTTGTCCTTGCCAGATTAAAGGACTTCCAACGTCGTACCGCTGAGTATGTGTTTCGCCGTTTCTACCTTGATCCGACCACCACAGACCGCTTTCTCGTGGCTGATGAGGTTGGTCTCGGGAAGACTCTTGTGGCGCGGGGGATCATCGCACTTGCAATCGAGCACTTGCGAAGAGAAGTGGATAGAATCGACATCGTCTATATCTGCTCCAACATCAGCATCGCATCTCAGAATATTCACCGGTTGAATGTTACGGGTGTTCAGGAATTCGTTCGTCCGACTCGGCTATCCCTTTTACCAATGCATATTGCTGGAATTCGCAAGAACCATGTCAATTATGTCAGCCTTACGTCAGGCACGAGTTTCGATCCAAAATCCCGAGAAGGCAAAGACGAAGAGCGAGCCCTGATACACCTCTTGTTGAAAGGGAAATTGGGTGTTAGCCCTGCCGGGCTCAGACGGTTGCTTCAATGTCGGGTGAGTGATGATAACTGGTGGTGGTGGACCCATGAATGGAGGCCTGAAGCACTCGACAACGACGTCTGTGAAGCATTTGTGAAGAACGTCATCGAAGACCGAGAGCTGCATCAGCGTATAGCAGATTTTTGTGCAATGTCAAAAAGACGAGTTCTGTGGGACCATCCAGAACGACTGGAACTCGTTTCGGAACTGCGATTCCGTCTTGCCGAAATGAGCGTCGAAATGTTGGAACCGGATTTAATCATCCTGGATGAGTTTCAGCGCTTCAAAAACCTCCTGGACCATACAAATCCTGAAGCCCGACTTGCCCAAAAGCTGTTTCGGTACGAGCAGGTCAAAACGCTGCTTCTGTCGGCAACACCATATAAGATGCTATCTCTTGATCACGAGCAAGATGACGATCATTACCCGGATTTTCTAAATACCCTTCGGTTCCTGTTTGATTCTGAATCGGTCATAGATGACCTCAGGCGGGAAATACAAACGTTCAGACAATCCCTATACATGATTGGCACGGACAATGGTTTCGCGGTTTCATGTGCCCGAGATGCACTCCAATCGACACTTTGTCGTGTTATGTGTCGAACAGAACGGGTGGGTATGACGCACTCTCTTGATGCAATGCTTTCTGAATCCCGCGACAGACCCACTTTGCAGCCATGCGACTTGCATGAGGCTGTTATGGCCGACAGAGTCGCGTCAAGCGTTGGAGCACGCGACATCATCGAGTATTGGAAATCGAGCCCATATCTTATCAACTTTCTTAGACGATACGAATTCAGGCGTAAGCTGGAGGCTCAATGTGACGATCCGAGCGATGAGCTCATCGCTGCTTTGAGCGCAGACGGAAATAGGTTGCTTCAAAAAGCCGCCATCCAATCGTATCAGGAGGTGTCTCCGTCTAACCCGAGAATGAGAGAACTCTTTTCTCTCACAATTGACCGCGGGCTTTGGAAGATTTTCTGGATGCCGCCTTCCATGCCCTACAGCAAGCCAGACGGCCCTTATGCTGATGTCAATGAGGTAACGAAGAACCTGGTGTTTTCAGCATGGAACGTTGTGCCTGATGCGATTGCATCCCTTTGCTCCTATGAGGCGGAGCGGAGGATGATATCCGGCTTTTCAAAACAGATAAGCCATGACCAGCTCTATGACGAGTTGCGTCCACTGCTTCGATACTCTCGAAGCGCCGAAGGTCGGTTGACCGGGATGTCTGTTCTGATTCTTCTATATCCAAGCCCGACATTGGCAGATCTGGTAGACCCTCTATACCTGTCGATGGTCCATCATGAAACAGGTCCTATTCCACCTGACGTCATGGTAGAGAGAGCCGGCGAGGTTCTGAAACCAATCCTTCTTAGACTTATTGAGGGAACCACCGATAGCGGACCGGAGGATCAGCGATGGTATTGGGCAGCTCCGGCGCTCATGGACGGACATCGGTTTCCGAGCCTGAAATCCTGGCTGGTGGATGACTACGAAGGTTGGCCGTCGGTATCCACAGACGGACAGACCGAGAGAGGCGAACGCTTTAAAGAACATCTTGAGCTCTTCCACCAGGTAATGGATCAGGACATCGAAACACCACTCGGACGTCCTCCTGCCGATTTGATCAAGATACTCAGCACGATGGCCGTTGCAGCACCGGGTGTATGTGCCCTGCGAGCACTTAGAAGACAATCTCCTTCCCTTGCTTGGGACTCTAACGCTCTTCTTCATGGGGCGGTAAGGATATCGGAGGGATTCAGAACCCTGTTCAACCTACCTGAAAGCATTGCACTCCTTCGAGGCGATGAGCCCGAGACTTTCTATTGGCAGCTTGCACTACGGCATTGCCTCGAGGGAAACATCCAATCTCTGCTTGATGAACAAAGCCACTGCCTCCTCGAATCGCTTGGCGTCATCGACGAATCAGAGTCTGAACGAGCGATTGCCATCGGGGATTCCATTGGTTCATCCCTTTCTGTCAGAACCTCACAGTTGCAGATGGATGAAGTGCGTGTAGACCCAGAAAACCGCAAGGTTGAACTTGAAGGTTATAACACCAGGTGCCGTTTTGCCCTTCGCTTTGCTGAATTGAAAGACGAGAGAGGAGCAACCGTCGCCCGGGCTGACACCGTAAGAGACGCGTTTAATTCACCGTTTAGACCGTTTGTTCTCGCTTCGACATCAATTGGGCAGGAGGGATTGGATTTTCATACATGGTGTCATTCAGTAATCCATTGGAACCTTCCCAATAACCCTGTTGATTTGGAACAGCGAGAGGGAAGAATCCATAGGTATAAGGGTCACGCGGTCAGGAAAAATATCGCGCTGGCCTATGGACTGAACGCATTGAGAGAAAGATGGGATCAACAGGGCGATCCATGGCGTTTCATGTTTGAGTTGGCAAGGATGGATCGGCCAGCTGAAGCAAACGACTTGATCCCATATTGGCTTTATGAAGTCGAGGGGAGGTGCAAGGATTGAACGACGCGTTCCAATCCTTGCCTACAGCAAGGACGAGCCGCATTTTCATCGGTTAAAGAAAATGCTCGCTGTCTACCGCATGGTCTTCGGGCAACCGAGGCAGGAAGACCTACTTGAGTATCTGGCGGATAGGTTAGGCGAAGAGCAGCGGGACGGTCGTGCTTTGGATATGTGGCGGGTGGCGTTGGAACCACCCATGGAATGAGACCGAGTCATGATCCAGGATTTGGAACAGATTGAGTACCGCAAAGGCATGCTCGAAAAAGGCATGAAGCCTGAAAAACTGCCTATGAAAGTCTGGCGGGGTGGCAAGATTCCTGCGAACGTCCGCGCCGCCATCAATGAAGAAGACCTGCTCAACCTCGGAGGCGTTCACGGTGATCGGGACGCCGGTGATCCCGTTGAGTACGACCATCTGAGACTCATCCTGACCGACGATACCGTCGAAATTAGGGTCTTCAACCGGGGAATCACGCTGTTCACGTCGGGTGATGAAAAGGTGAGGCGCATCCACCGGGTGCTCTGCAAATTGGACCAACCAGGGAACGGCACATGATCAGACGAGGATGAACACGGAAAAGGTTGCATGGTCCGGAAGGATTGTTTCCATCCAGCCCCGCATCCGGCTGATGCGGTCTTTCGATGAGCGGAGCCACAGCTACCTGGGATATGTGCTTCGGCTCGAAGGAACAATAGGCGATGAACCCGGCAAATTCTTAATCGCCATTGGAAAGGCCGCACAAGCGAAGCATCGTTTCCAGGCAGGTATGGAGGCAAGTGGTCAGGCGGTTCCCGTTCCTTATCCGCGGCTTGAGTTGGCCGGATTCTACAAGGCAAGCGGGTTGAAGATGCTGAAAGATACTGATGGGAACTTCCAATGAAATTCGTTTATCTCATTCAGAGCATTCCTTTCCCAAATCAACAATACATAGGGATTACATCGGAAGTGAGCCACCGTCTTGCCGTCCACAACGAGGGCGGGTCATCACATACCTCAAAAGACCGTCCCTGGAAAACTGAAAAAGCCGTTGCCTTCGAAAGATACCTCGAATCTCATTCAAACCGGGCCTTCGCCTCGAAGCATTTTTAATCTTTGTCCCGGTGAAGCTGGAAAGCGAAGCCGGAACAATTCAAGACATGGAGCCAGAACCTCGGACACGAGAAAGTTCTGACATCCTTTTTAAGCTATGGTGAAGTTGCCTGCCAGCGACAGAGAGAAATCAGCGATCCCTGGTCGGAGGGATACAACCGGAACAGACTTCATGAGTCATCAGGCAACCGCACTCCCATCGAGTATCTGGAGAGAACCTTCGACTCCCGGGTTCCACTTATACACGGCAATAAAAAAAGAGCTTTACAATATTATCATACGTGAATGATTAAAATAGTGGTTGACTCAAAAGAAAAGAGATGTTAACTGATAACTATTATCATTTATATAAGAGAGGTATCAGGTGGCGGACCCTAAAAAAAGATTTGAAATCATCATCCAGGAACTAAGGAACAATGGTTACAAGATCACGCCTCAGCGGCTGGCCATTGTTAAGATCCTCGCCAGAAGCGATGGACATCCCAGTGTTGAGACCATTCATGACCGGATAAAACAAGATTTTCCGACAATGAGTCTCGCCACTGTTTACAAAAATGTTGAATTAATTAAATCCGTTGGTGAGGTGCTTGAGTTGGGCTTCCCGAACGGGAGTAACCGATATGATGGAAACAAGCCTGCCCCCCATCCACACGTCATCTGCATCAAGTGTAAAAAAATTGTCGATCCCGACCTGGACAGCCTGGATGAACTGGAAAAGGAGGTCGCAATGGAGACCCGATTTAAGATTCTCAGCCATCGGTTAGACTTTTTCGGTATTTGCAGCAATTGTATAACAGAGAAGGGTTAGTATATTTTTTACCATTAATTTATAGGACTTATCCCACAACATTCAATCTTCAACCCAATGATCGAAAGGAGGACATCCCATGAATGAAGACAGCAAACACCCGGTGACAGGCATGGCGCACAAACCCACTGCCGGGGACGGCACGTCGATCCGGGACTGGTGGCCCAACCAGTTGAACCTTAAGATCCTTCACCAGCACTCTCCCATGAGCAATCCCATGGGCGAGGCGTTCAACTACGCC
Source organism: Deltaproteobacteria bacterium (assembly GCA_034522175.1). Classification (GTDB taxonomy): domain Bacteria; phylum Desulfobacterota; class DSM-4660; order Desulfatiglandales; family Desulfatiglandaceae; genus JAIPDZ01. The sequence continues at coordinate 605,602 of JAXHLQ010000001.1, forward strand.
GAGGAATTCAAGAAACTCGACCTGGCAGCCCTAAAGAAGGACCTCTACGCCCTGATGACCGACTCGCAGGACTGGTGGCCGGCTGATTACGGCCACTACGGTGGGCTCTTCATCCGCATGGCGTGGCACAGCGCCGGCACCTACCGAATGGGCGACGGCCGCGGGGGCGGCGGTTCCGGAAACCAGCGTTTTGCGCCCCTCAACAGCTGGCCGGATAATGTGAACCTCGACAAGGCGCGGCGGCTGCTCTGGCCCATCAAGCAGAAATATGGCCGGAAAATCTCCTGGGCCGACCTGATGATCCTCGCCGGCAACTGCGCTTTGGAGTCGATGGGATTCAAGACCTTCGGCTTCGGCGGCGGGCGTGAGGACATCTGGGAGCCGGAAGAAGACATCTACTGGGGCGCCGAAGAGGAATGGCTGGCGACCAGCGACAAGCCCAAGAGCCGGTACAGCGGCGACAGGGATCTCGAAAACCCCCTGGCGGCCGTGCAGATGGGTCTGATCTACGTGAACCCGGAAGGCCCGGACGGCAACCCGGACCCGGTCGCCTCCGGCCGGGATGTTCGTGAAACCTTCGGGCGCATGGCCATGAACGACGAAGAGACGGTCGCGCTCGTGGCCGGCGGGCACACCTTCGGCAAGTGTCACGGCGCGGGCGATGCGGCACATGTGGGTCCGGAGCCTGAGGCCGCCCCCATCGAGGAACAGGGACTCGGCTGGAAGAGCAGCTTCGGCAGCGGCAAAGGCGGCGATACCATCAGCAGCGGAATCGAAGGCGCCTGGAAGCCGCACCCGACCCAATGGGACATGGGCTATCTGAAGGTGCTCTTCAAATACGAATATGAACTGGTTAAGAGCCCGGCCGGCGCCAATCAGTGGCTGGCCAAGGACGTGGACGAAGCGGACATGATCGTTGACGCGCACGATCCCTCGAAGAAGCACCGGCCGATGATGACCACGGCGGACCTATCGTTGAAATTCGATCCGATCTACGAGCCCATCGCGAGGCGTTACTTGGAAAAACCTGAGGAATTCGCGGACGCCTTTGCCCGAGCCTGGTTCAAGCTGACCCACCGCGACATGGGCCCCCGCTCACGCTATCTCGGCCCTGAGGTCCCGGCAGAGGAACTGATCTGGCAGGACCCGGTGCCCACAGTTGATCATGAACTGATCGACGCGCAGGACATGGCAAATCCTCAAGGACAAGATCCTTGCCGCGGGGCTGTCCATTCCGGAACTGGTATCGACCGCATGGGCGTCAGCGTCCACGTTCCGCGGTTCCGACAAACGCGGCGGTGCCAACGGCGCACGCATCCGTCTTGCGCCGCAAAAGGATTGGGACGTCAACCAGCCTGAGCAACTTGCGACGGTACTTCAGACCCTTGAGGGTATCCAAAAGACGTTCAACAGCGCGCAGTCAGGCGGGAAGAGGGTCTCCCTGGCCGATCTGATCGTCCTGGGCGGATGCGCCGGTGTCGAGCAGGCTGCAAAGCATGCCGGGTACGATATGGAGGTTCCCTTCGCGCCGGGACGCACGGACGCGTCGCAGGAGCAGACCGACGTGGAATCCTTCGCCGTCCTCGAACCGGCTGCAGACGGATTCCGTAACTACCTCAAAAAGAAATATGCCGTATCGGCAGAGGAGCTGCTGGTGGATCGAGCGCAACTGCTGACGCTCACCGCGCCTGAAATGACGGTCCTTATTGGGGGCATGCGTGTATTGAATGCCAACTTCGAAAAGTCCCAACACGGCGTCTTCACCAAGCGGCCGGAGACGCTTACCAATGACTTCTTCGTGAATCTGCTCGACATGGGCACACTGTGGAAGGCCACCTCGGAGGAGGAAGACGTGTTCGAGGGTCGTGATCGCGAGAGCGGCGAACTCAAGTGGACCGGTACCCGTGCCGACCTCATCTTCGGTTCGAACGCCCAGCTTCGGGCCTTGGCGGAAGTCTATGGATGTGAGGACGCCGAGGAGAAGTTCGTATACGACTTCGCAGCGGTCTGGAACAAGGTCATGACCCTTGACCGCTTTGATCTTCGCTGATCCGGGCTTGAACGGGGATATTTCTGAATCCTGACTTCTTGAAGGGCCGATCGGATGATCAGGAAGTGATAACGCTCGCTGAGGCTGTTTGCGATATATGAGGGCGGCGTTTCAATGCAACCTGAAACGCCGCCCTTTCTTTTTCCGCTTGACTTACAGTAAAATTTACAGTTTATATATAAGGCACAAGGCGTGAGGCGTGAGGGGAAGAGACGAAGGAACGAAGCGCTGGAGGGAGTCAGAAAAACGGGGAGCGAATATGAAATTAACGGACAAGCAGAAGGCATTTTTGGCGTATCTTTCCCGGTATGTGGCGGACTGGGGAACAGCGCCCACATTTGAGGAAATCTGCGGGCACTTTGGGTTTAAGTCCTATAATACGGTGTCCACCTACCTCAAGGTTTTAGAGCGGAAAGGCTATGTCCGCCTTCCTATGGAAAAGAACCAAAAACGGGCACTGGAGATTCTTAAACCGATGGAGACCCGGCGATCTGAGTTCCCGGTTTTGGGAAAGGTGGCGGCCGGAAAACCGATCGAGGCCGTGGCCCGGATGGGGTCGGTGGAGGTGCCCGTGTCCATGGCAGGGCAGGGGGATTGTTTCGTGCTTCAGGTCAAGGGGACCTCCATGGAGGAGGACGGGATCCTGGACGGGGATCTTGTGGTGGTCAGAAAACAGCCCACTGCGGAAAACGGCGAGATCGTGGTGGCCCTGATCAACAACGAGGCCACGGTCAAGCGGTACTATCGGCGGGGGGATCACGTGGAACTCAAACCTGCCCACCGGGGGATGGACTCGTTTCGAATCAAAGAAGGAGACCTCCGGATTGAGGGTAAAGTGGTGGGGGTGATGCGGTATTACAAGTAGGCGCCGCATCATCCATTTTCATATGCCGGCCCTGCGTATTGCGCTGGCGAGGATTTCCGAGCCCCGTCTCAGGGGACGGCCTGTGGCGGTGGCATTACCCGCTGCGTCCCGGGCCCGGGTCTTGTCGGTTTCCCGGGAGGCAACAGCCCATGGCGTATTCAAGGGGATGCCGCTGATCAGGGCACTGAAACGCTGTCCGGATCTGGCGGTGCTTCCCCCGGATGCCGAGAGCGTGGAGAGGGCGTCTCATCGTATGGCCCAAATCGCGGCGCAATACACCCCCCTGTGGGAGATGGCCCGGCCGGGGCATGTCTATCTCGATGTGACCGGGACCCGACGGCTCTGGGGGGCGGTGACGGAAACGGCCGGTTCGCTCAGAAAAGCGATCGAAGCAGCTTTGTCTCTGAGGGGATTTGTGGGAGTGGCCGGCAATAAGATGGTGTCCGACATTGCCTCCCGAACCAGCGACGGGATATTGCATGTGAACCCGGGCGGGGAAGCCGTCTTTCCGGCCCCCCTGCCTGTGGACCGGGTTCCCGGCATCGGACGGGCCCGCCGGAAACTCCTCGCCGAAGCGTTGAACATCCGCCGTATCGGACAGTTGGCCGGACTGGATGTGGACCGGCTGAAGCTGGTGTTCGGTTCTCAGGCCCCGGTGATCCACCAGCGGGCCCTCGGTATCGATCCCACCCCGGTCTATCCCCGCCTGAACACCCCTGTCATGAGTGAGACCGTGACCTTTCCCGAAGATGAGAATGATGACGCGGTCCTGCTAGGGGCCCTTTACCGACTGGTGGATCGGTGCGCCTACCGCATGCGAAAACGGGGACTGGTGCCCAAAAAGGCCGGACTTTTGGTCCGGTATGCCGATCAGGTGGCGGTCCGTCGTCAGGTGGCCCTCCCGCCCGGCCCATGGATGGCCTCCGAAAATGGCTTCGGTCTTTGTGATGGGGACCTCTACGGCCCTTTGAAAACCCTCTTTTTCAAGGGGTGCCACCGACGGGTGAGGGTGGGGACGATGCGGGTCTGGTTCTGGGACTTCGGGGTTCCGGAACAGCAGTTGTCCCTTTTTCATTCTTCCTCGCCGGAGCGGGAGAGATCCATCCGGATCACCCGGGCCCTGGATCGGATCCGGGATCGGTATGGGGAGGGGGTTTTCGGGGGATTTAGGGGCTGAGGGACTTAGGGATTAAAAGCAATTAATGATTCACTTCAGGATCTGTTACAGGACAAAGTTTCCATTGGTGGTCAGGACTTCTCCGGTATGGATGCCAATCCCGTGCCTGAGGGTCGGACACCCCCCCTGAACCAGGCGTCTGTTTAAGGCCGCCAGCCGGTCATTCATGGTTAGTGCCGCCCGTGCCGCTTGACCCGGATAGATGAGTGGCCGGGCCGCAATTGAATTGTATTTTGTTCCGCCTATGGTTACAATATCAAATTGGGTTAATTATCTATGAAAAAGGAGGTGGATTTATGAAAGAACTCAAGATCGGCTGTGGAAAGCCCACCGGTGCAACGGTGGGTCAGCAGGAAAATGAAAAAGCCGAGGAGAATCAACCCCGAACAGGAAAGGAGTCCGTCATGTCTGCTGTCAGGGTCGGCCAGAAGGCCCCGGATTTTGAAGCACCCGCATACCAGGATGGAAATTTCGGTCAGGTGAAGCTTTCGGATTATCTCGACAAATGGGTCATCCTCTGCTTTTATCCAGGGGATTTCACCTTTGTCTGAGCGACGGAACTGGCCGCAGTTGCGTCCAAATACAAAGAGATTCAGGACCTCGGGGCGGAGGTGCTTTCCGTCAGCGTGGACAGCCACTTTGTACACAAGATGTGGCAGGACAACGAACTGTCCAAGATGGTGGACGGGGGCGTTCCTTTCCCCATGCTCTCGGACGGCCCGGGAAACGTCGGCAAGACTTACGGCGTTTACGACGAAAACGCGGGCGTTGAAATGCGGGGGCGCTTCATCATCGACCCGGACGGCGTGGTACAGGCCATCGAGATTCTCACCCCACCGGTGGGAAGAAATGTGGAAGAACTCATTCGCCAGCTTCAGGCCTTTCAGCATGTGCGAAAGACCAATGGATCAGAAGCCACCCCCTCGGGCTGGCGACCGGGGAAACCCACCCTGACACCGGGTCCCGACCTGGTGGGGAAGGTGTGGGAAGCCTGGAAAGTTGAAAACGCATTTTAATCCGTACATGGCATGGATCCCGGCGTCGGCACCAAACTGACGTCGGATCAATTTAACCGGGGGAATCAATGAACCCGCCAATGGGCCTCCTCCTGAAGACTGACCCAGCGGGTTGAGGCCCATCCCCTACATGCCCTCAGAAATATCGTCCGGCTTTCTTTTCAGGATCCATCCGCCCCCGGGCCACCAAGAGCATCTGGTTTCGATCCTCCATCTGAAGCGCGCTCTCCAGTCCCCCCGCATCGATATTGACGTTGATGGCTTCCTTGGTGAGCCGAAGGCCCATGGGGTTTTTGCTGTTCATGGTGCGGGCCAGATCCATGGACATCTCCATGAGTTGGTCGCGCGCGACCACCCGGCTCACCAGTCCCAAAGACATGGCCTCCTCGGCGGACATAAAATTTCCCGTCAGCATGAATTCATAGGCCCGGCCCGCGCCCATGAGCCGGGGCAGAAAATAGCTACACGCCATGTCCGCGCCCCCGAGGCCGATATTGATATAAGCCGCACAAAACCGGGCATCGGTGCTCATCACCCGCACATCGGATGCCAGGGCGAAACTGAACCCCAGGCCCACCGCAGATCCGTGAACCGCACAGACAATAGGCTGGGGGACCTGCCGCATGATGAGGGTGAGCCGGGCCAGCCGCGCCTGAAACCGGTAGAACCGGTCTGTATCCATCTGAGGTGCCAGCTTCATCACCGATTTCATATCGAGACCGGCACAGAAGTGTTTCTCTCCATTTCCATTTAACACAAGTACATGGGTGTTTAGATCATCCAGCCGGTCCCGCCAGAACGCCTCCAGCTCCACCATCATCGCTTCATCGACGGAATTGTATCTGCGGGGCCGGTTCAGGGACAGGACGCCGATCCCCGCTTCTGTTACTTCGTATTCGATGGTCTTATAATCCACCATTTGGTTTTCCTCCTGCTCACCGTCACCATCCATTTGACGAATGACTCTAACGGACCCCCCCATGCCTGTCAAGCCGGCGGGCAGAATCAAAACGATGATCCTGTTCTACCCTCCAAGCCATTTGGTATCGTTAGGGCCAATTCACCGTGGCCTGAAGAGTCCTTGACTTGATATCGGTTAAGAGGTAATTTTTTCCAGAATGATGGAGGGTCTGTTTCCATACAAGCGACCTTTGAAACAGGGGGATACTATGGCCAAGATACTGGTATTGGATGATGAAAAGGATGCCTGTGACCTCATTGAGAGGGTCCTGTCATCCGCCCATAAGGTAAACACCTTTACCGAAGAGCAGGATGCCATCGATTTTGCAGGACACGGGGACGTGGACCTTGCCATACTGGATATTAAGCTCAAAACCATGTCCGGTGTGGATGTACTGGAAAAACTCAAGAAAGATAACCCAGACCTGAAAGCGATCATGTTGACCGGCTATCCGACCGTGGAAACCGCGCGTCGTTCGCTGACACTGGGCGCCCACGAGTATCTCGTCAAACCGATCGATATTGATGAACTGGAGCAAAAGGTAAAAAAGGTCTTGACCACCCAGAAGAAAAAAAGCAAGGGACCGATTCACCTCGACTGAATCGTCCTGTAAATACCACCGGAGGTAAAACACATGACCAACGATTCTCTATCCCTTAATCGGGCGGGGATATATCGCTTTTTAACCTTCCTGTACCATGACGAGATCCCGGAAAGCCTATTTGAGAAGATGGCCGCAGGACCCTTTCAGGATGCACTCGAGGCGTTTTTGAATACCTGCCCATTAAACGACCTCAAATCCGGACTCCGGAATATGAACAACGAGATTCAGGGCAGGACATCCAAAGAAGCCTACAAGGCGCTTTCATGGGAATATGCCGACATCTTTCTCAATGCGGGCACAAACCCCGTATTCCCTTATGAATCGGTCTATGTGAGCCGAGACCCGGTGGTGATGGGAGAACCGGTATTTTCGGTGCGTCAGGCCTACCGCAAGGGAGGGGTTCACAAATCGCCTGCCTACAGGGACCTGGATGACCACATCGCTGTGGAGCTGGAATTTCTGGCCTATCTCATCACCGAGGGGCAGAAAAACCCCGAAAGAAGAGCGGACTTTCAAAAGCAGCAGGTGGCATTCCTGAGGGACCACCTCATGGGCTGGGTCATCGAATTCTGTGCGGTCCTGTCCAACAGTGCCGTTTCTGGTTTTTATCAGGGCCTGGCGGAATTGACCATGAGCTTCTTGTTCAACGAGCGAATGCTGGCCTTTGATCTGGAAGCCCGGAAACCGCCCGGTGACGCCCTTCTGACGGCATTTAGGGACCTGGCCGGCCTCATCGGCATACTGAAACTGGATCAGGGCCCCATGACCCTGACAGAAGGCATTGAGGAAGAAACCCCTCAGCGGGAAATTCCCACGCACTGCTACATCTGCGGGGCACTTTGCGGTCAAACGGCCCGGGTGAAAGACGATGTCATCGTGTCCCTGAAGGGACTTCCCGGCGATCCCAAGGGGGGCGGCCGTCTCTGCCCCAAAGGAGCCGCCGCCACGGGCCACATCTACAGCGCCTACCGTCTGAAAACGCCCCTCATCAGGGAAAACGGGCGATTTCGCAAGGCCTCCTGGGATGAGGCATTGACTGTGGTGGCCGATCGTCTGAAGGCGCTCGAACCGCACACGGTCGGCTACATGCGGGGAAACGACTGGAACAACTGGCTCCATGAGGCGTTGTTCGACCATTACGGCGCCCACAAGACCACCCATAGGCCCATGTGCGACAATCCCAACCGGATGGCCAACGAACACAACCTCAATGACAAACGACCCTGGATTCACTACGAGCACGCGGACTACATTGTCCTCTTCGGCAACAATGATCTCGCCACCAGCTACGGGCAGCGCAAAACGGCCATGCTGAGGAGTGCCCTGAGCCGGGGCGCCAAGCTCGTGGTATTCGATCCCCGGCGGTCGGAAACCGCAGCGGCCGCCACCGAATGGATCCCGCTGAGGCCGGGGACCGACGGGGCCGTGGCCATGGCGATCTGCCATGTACTGGTGAAAAACCACCTCTATAATGAAGACTTCGTCAGGGACTGGACCCATGGGTTTGAGGCGTTTAAGGACCGGCTTATGGGGAAGGAAGACGGAGTGGTTAGGAGCCCCGAGTGGGCCGAGGAGATCAGCCAGGTCCCGGCTCGGACCCTTGAGCGGATCGCCATGGAACTGGCCCATACCCGCTACAAGGGGGTGATCAGCTGGACCGGCGTGGCCCAGACCCCTAACGGCATGCATGGCACCCAGGCCGTGCAGGCCTTGAACGGGCTTTTGGGGACTTTTGATGCCCCCGGCGGACCGAGTTTACCCTTTAAGCGGAAACTGAAAAGCGCGTGGGGCGAAGGTCAGGAAAAGCCATCCAGTAACGCCCCCAAGGAAAAACTCAACCATCTCGGCATGTGGCAGGGATGGGCACCCGCCTATTTTCCCGGGGATGTGGCAGAGGGAAAAATAAAGGCAGTCATCAACTATTTCGGCGATCCCATCCTTTCCTGGGGCAATCAGGAGGCCACGATCAATGCCTTTGAGCAGCTCGATTTCACCGTGTCCATCGACGCCTTCATGGGAAACACCGCCATGCTGTCGGATGTGGTGTTACCGGACGCCACCTATCTCGAGCAGAGTCAAATCAAGGCGGACTGGCTCTATGACGCCTTCATCAGTTACTGGCAGGCCGTGGTTCCCCCGCTGTATGATTCGCGTTCCAGCGGGTGGATTTTCACCCGCCTGGCCAAAAAGATGGGGCTGGAACACCATTTTCCCTGGGACACCATTGAAGAAGCCCAGAGAAACCAGTTGAAGGGGACCCCCTGGTCACTGGAGGACCTGAAAGAGAACGGGTATATCATCACCGATGCCCATGCCTTTTATAAGTACAGGGAATGGGGCAGCCTGAACCCGCCCGAGGGCTATGGCTCTTCCGGCAACACCAGGACCGGAAAGTACAACTTCAAAAACCCGGTGGCTGAGGAGAAAAACGTGGATCCGCTGCCGGATTACAAGCCGCCGGACCCTGCACTGGCACCGGACGAAGACTATCCGTTCATCTTCGGCAATTTCAGGGTCTTTGAGCATGAGCACGCCTCCACCTTTAACAACATGACCCTGATGAAGCTTCAGGGAAGCAATCCGCTCTGGATGAACCCGGTGGATGCCTCCCATAAGGGCCTGGAGCAAGGGGACCGCGTCACGGTCTACAGCCCGTGGGGAGAGCGAACCCTGAAGCTCCGGGTGACCTGGGACATCTCCCAGGGTGTGGTGGCCTCGGCCGGGGGATTCGGTCATCTGAGAGGCATCGAAGCCGACCCCAAATACCCCCAGTTCGGGGGGGTCAATACCCCCGGCATCATGCCCCCCAACACCACGGAATCCATGGGCGGCACACCCTTGCTCAAATATGTAAAAGTGAATGTCAAAAAGGCCTGAAAAGAAGATAACGGCCGCAGCACCCATCATCAGGGTTCGTGCTGTCTGGCCCTTGGGCATCCTCTGGGCGCTCCTGTGCGAAGCGACCCCGGCCCTCGCCATACAGACCCACGGGGCACCGGAGGGCCTCTACGCCCATCAGATCGCCCATCTCGCTTTTCTGGTGGCCATGGTCTACATCTGGCTCCGCACCCGTCACCGCCGGGGCACCGGCTGGGGGCTCATTCGCCTTGCCTTTGTCTTCTTCGCGATCTGGAACATCAACACCTTTATCAATCACGGCATATCCGCCGCCCTGCTCCCGGCACAGTTCCAGGGAGAAATCGGCGGGCTGCCGAGATATTTCGTGGCCCATTCCTTTTCGGATCTCTATTTCTTTTTCGGCAGAATGGATCACTTCCTCTGCATACCGGCCGGCCTGTGCCTGGGATTCGGGCTGAGAAAGATGTACCGGGCGGGCCGGCGCATGCCTTCGGAAGATGTCTATTGAACTGCCGCTGTCCATCGTCTATCTCGTAGACGGTATCGGTTCTTTATCGATGCTGGGGGTGGCGGCGTGGATCTTCTACGAGGCCTACCGCCTCCGCCGCCGCAGCTTCATAAACCTCTACCTGTTTCTCCTTTCCTGCAGCCTTGGCACCCTGGCCGTCAGCCGGGCCACAGGCCACATCCTGAGTTATGTCTTCCGCTACTTTGGACAAACGGAAATCTGGGCGGTCCTGGCGCCCGTATCCGGGGGCGTGAACACCCTGATCTTCGTCATCATCGCCTCGCTCTCCTTCTACTACGGCATTTTCCGGAATCTTCAGGACGTCCGGGACCGGGAGAAAGAGCGCCACGTCAGGGAGGTGCAAAAAAGCCGTGATTTTCTCCAGAAGGTCATTGACAGCCTCACCACCCAGCTCGTGGTCATCGATAAGGATTATCGTATCGCCATGGCAAACCGAAAATTCCTCAAGGACATGGGTCGTTCCAAGGAAGACATATTGGGGCTTCCCTGCTATCAATTGCTTCATCAGTCCTGTGATACCGTGGATGACTGCCGAAAAGATGAATCCGGCGATCACGTCTGCCCCTGGAAGCGGATTCACAATGGGGAGGACCTCCTCCTGATGACCCACGTCCATAAGGATAAGAAGAACGGGGAGCCACGGCATATCGAAATCTCGGCCTTTCCGGTCCACGGCAGCGACGGGGAAGTGGAATACATGATTGAGACCCTGACCGATGTGACGGACAAGGTCCGTCTGGAGCAGATCCAGATCCAGCAGGAAAAGCTGACCGGCATCATCGAGCTGGCATCCGCCATCTCTCATGAACTCAACACCCCCATGTTTACGGTCCTCGGTAATGCCCAGCTATTGAAGCGGGAGATCAAACCGGATAGTCCCGGTGAAGCCGAGCTGAATGCCATCATCCGAAACGTGAAGAAAATGAGTCAACTCACCAGGAAGATGACCCATATTACGGAATATACTACCAAGGATTATGTGGACGAAGAGAAGCTGTTCGATATTGTGGAGGCTGCTGATGGGCAAGTCGATCCGTGGGACCCATGGCAAATGGAGCGCGATCAACGGGAAGCGCGATGGCTCAGCCTCGAAAAAATGGCCGCCATGGGCCGGCTGACCGCCAGCGTGGCCCATGAACTCAATAACGCCATTAACATTGTCCTGGGGTACAGCCAGCTCCTCCTTCGGGAAACAGAGGACGGATCTCAGCGACAGAGCGATTTGAAAAAAATCGAGAAAAATGCTAAACAGTGCCAGCACATCGTTGCGGGTCTGCTGAACTACACCCGGAGCATGGCTGGCGAAAAGGCCTATCAGGATGTCAACCGGCATCTAAGTGACGTGCTGAATCTGGTGGCCCACCGGATGGCTCTCGACAACATCACCATCGAGACGGATTTGTCGCCCGACCTGAGGCCGGTGTTGATGGATCCCGATGAGATGAAACAGGTCTACCTCAACCTCTTGAACAACGCGGCCGACGCCATCCAACAAGATGGACGGGTTATCGTCAGGACCCGACCGGACCCGGAATCCGGCGATACGCTCATCTCATTCACGGACACCGGCCCGGGATTCCGGCGGAGCTCATGGACAAGCTCTTCACGCCTTTTTTTACCACCAAGGAAAAGGGGGCGGGTACCGGGCTGGGATTGAACGTGAGCCGGGATATCATTCACAAACACGGGGGGTCTCTGACCGTCCGAAACCGGCCTGAGGGGGGGGCCGTGTTTCTCATCCGACTACCGGTTGACACAGCGAAATCTGAGGAGTAAACAAAAGCAACAGGTCATTTACAGGTGAGAGGATACACAATGAAACAGAGTGTGTACAGCATGTGTGGGATGTGCACGGTCCGCTGCCCCATCCGGGTAGAGGTGGAAGACGGCCGCGCCACATGGATCGAGGGAAACCCCCATATCCTGGGTCAATCCCTGTGCGGGAAGGGGTCTGCCGGGCTCGCCTTTCACTATGAGGAGGAGCGACCCCAGGGCCCCATGATACGCCAGGGGTTCAGGGGCGGGGGACAATGGAAACGGGTCAACTGGGACACGGCCCTCGACTATGTGACGGACAAACTGAGTCGGATCATGGACCGGCACGGCGGGCGAAGCCTTTTTCTGAGCTGCAGAGGAGGACCGTTTCTGGACCTGCCCAAGGCCTTCCTCAAGGCGGTGGGATCGCCCAATTTCACCAATCATGACGCCTCCTGCGCCCGCAATGTCCATCACGCCAGTCTCTCCCTCTATGGGCTGGGCCGGAAGGCCTTTAACTACGATCTCAAAAACTGCCGGCATCTAATCCTGTACGGCCGGAATATGCTGGAATCTCTGAAGGTGAAAGAAGCCAAGGATCTCATGAGCAGCGTCGCCTCCGGGATGAAGCTGACCTATATCGACGTCCGACAAACCGTGACCGGCAGCAAGGCGAGCCGCTTCTGGATGGTCAGACCCGGCACCGATTATGCCCTGAATCTCGGGATCATTCATGCCGTCATCCGGGAAAAGGCCTATGATGCGGCATTTGTGGATCGGTGGTGCACGGGATTTCCTGATTTATGCGATTTTGTGAAACCCTATTCCCCCCAGTGGACGGAAAAGGAGACCGGTATTCCCGCGGAGGAAATTGTCCGCTTTGCGCGCGAGCTCAGGGAGGACCGGCCCCGGGTGGTATTTCATCCCGGGTGGATGCTGGCGAGGTATATGGATTCGTTTTATGCCAGCCGAAGCACCCATATCCTCAATGCACTCATGGGAAATGTGGAAAAGGAGGGCGGCCAGATCGTGGCTAAGGGACCCGGGGACTACCAGAAGCCGGGGCTCAACGCCCTTGCGGACGGCCCCCCCAAAGTCACGGAAAAGCGGGCCGACGGTGTGGGGTGGAAATATCCCCATTTTGACGCCGGTCCCGGACTGTTTCACCTCTTCTATTCCGCCATACTCGATGAAACGCCCTACCCCGTCAAAGCCTATATCAGTTACCGGCACGACCCCCTGACCGGGTTCCCCGACCGGGAAGCCCAGAGGGCCGCACTGGACAAACTGGAACTCATCGTGGCGCTTGATGCCAAATTCGGTGAGACCACCTGGTACGGGGATGTGATCCTCCCCCTGTCGGGTATCTCGAAAAGGACAGCCCCATCGCGACACAAAAGGGAAAGATCCCCCGATTCATTGTGCGTCGCAAAGCCATCGAACCCCTCTATGACAGCCGGCCTGAGTGGTGGATCTTCAGGGAGCTGGCCAAACGGCTCGGAGTGGGAGACTATTTTCCCTATGAATCACCTGAGGACATGTGGGCATTCCAGCTCGAGGGCACCGGTTACACCATCGGTGATTTTGAAGAAAAGGGGTTTGTGGAGCTCGCGGAAAAGGCCGTTTTACTCGATCCGGAAAAACTGAAATTCAAGACGCCTTCGGGATTGATCGAACTGACCGCTCCAAAGCTGGAGGAGGCCGGATTCCCCTCTTTCGCCCCCTACGCGTCGCGGCCACCGGTGCCGGAAGGGTCCTTCCGGCTGGTGTTCGGCCGGCATGCCATTCACGCCCACGGCCATACACAGAACAATCCGCTGTTGCATGAGATATTCAGTGAAAACACCCTCTGGATCAACACCGATGCCGCGAGAAAACTGGGCATCCGGAACGGTGACTGGGTGGAAGTGTCGGCCGGGGGAATCAAGGCCGATATCCGGGCGCGGACCACGCCGTTCATCCACCCGGAAGCGGTCTTTACGGTCCACGGGTTCGGCCGGACCGTCCCGCTGTTAAAACGGGCATTCGGCGTGGGCCTGGCGGATCAGCGAATGGCCAAGGGCTGTCTTGAGAAATACGATCCGGTGGGCGGCGGCATCGCCTATCTGGAATCGACGGTCGCCGTCAGGAAAAAAATGGACCCCAAGGAGCAAGCCGCATGAGTCAGTACGTACTGTTTCAGGATATTGACCGCTGTATCGGGTGTTATTCATGTGAAGTCCACTGCAAGTCCAACAAGAGCCTTCCTGACGGGCCACGGTTGTGTCGCATTTATCAGGTCGGCCCCAAATGGGTGGGCCATGTGCCGAGGATCGCTTTCCCGTTTATGGCCTGCTTTCACTGCGAAAATCCCTGGTGTGTCTCGGTCTGCCCCACGGGCGCCGCCCAGAAGCGTTCGTCAGACGGCATTGTCTTCATCGATTCTGAGAAGTGTATCGGATGCCGGCAATGCATCTATGCGTGTCCATGGGGGGTTCCCCAATGGAATCCCGAGACCTGTCAGGCGGTCAAGTGCGATCTCTGCAAGGACAGGATCGACGAAGGGCTTCAGCCCGCGTGTGTCACCAAGTGTATCACCGGCTGCCTGTACTTGGACAAGAAAGAGGATATGCCGGAGACCCGGCGCCGGCAGCATGACGCCATCGTCTCCATTTACCCTGAAAATTCGGAATAAGCAAACAGTCCCGGGAAATGAGTGAAAAGTATGTTCTCGCGCTGAGACGCAGGGACGCAGAGAAAAACGTATCCCCTAAGAGGTTTTTTACATGACAAAAGAGAATCCAAAATGGCACGCCGCCCCCTGTCAGCTGGCCTGTCCGGCAGGGATTGACGTTCCCAGCTATGTGGCCCTCATCGGGCAGGGGCGCTACCGGGAAGCCGTGGATCTGATCCGCAAGGACAACCCGTTCCCATGGGTATGCGGCCTGGTCTGCACCCACAAGTGTGAGCAGGCGTGTATCCGCGGATATCAGGACAAGCCCATTGCCATCATGGCCCTCAAGGGATTTGCGGCAGCTCAGGTGGAGGCCATGAAGGATGAAACCGTCTATCGGGCGCCCGACCGCGTCCTCGAAAAGGTGGCCGTGATCGGTGCAGGCCCGTCCGGATTGACCGTGGCCTATTATCTGACCCGGAAAGGATACCAGGTGACCGTGTTCGAGGCCCTCCCCGTACCGGGCGGCATGATGTGGGCGGGCATCCCCGAATATCGGCTCCCCCGTCACGTGATCAGGCGGGAGGTGGAACGGATTGAAAAGATGGGTGTCGAGATCCGGTACAACAGTCCCATCGGCGGCGACTATACCCTGGACCACCTTCGTCAGGAAGGGTTCAAGGCCTTTTTCATGGGCATCGGCGCCCACCGGGCCCATAAGCTGAACATCCCCGGTGAGGATGATTATCCCCAGGCCTGGGACGCGGTCACCTTTTTAAACCGGCAGTATCTCGGCGAAAAGGAGAAGGCGGGCGACCGGGTGGCGGTCATCGGGGGGGGGAACGCGGCCATGGACACGGCCCGGATATCGGTCCGCCTGGGAAGCCGGGATGTGGACATCGTCTATCGACGAACGCGTGAGGAGATGCCCGCGCTCAAGGAGGAAATCGAAGAAGCGGAAGAAGAAGGGGTCCGTCTCCACTTCCTGACCATTCCCGTTCGGATACTCGGCAAAAAGGGAAAACTGACCGGCATTGAATGTCTCAAGGCCGAACTCGGGGAACCGGACGCATCCGGTCGTCGCAGGCCCATCCCCATTCGCGGGAGCGATTTCGTCATTGAAGCGGACGCGGTGATTTCCGCCATCGGCCAGATGCCGGATCTCTCATGGCCGGATGCCACGAATCAATTTGACGTCAGTCGCTGGAGCACTCTCGTGGTGGACCCCCATTCCATGCAGACCTCTGTACCGGATGTCTTTGCCGGAGGGGATGCGGTGACCGGGCCCGCCACCGTGGTAGAGGCCATCGGTGCGGGAAAACGGGCGGCCAAAGGGATCGATGCCTATCTCAGGGGAGAGCCCCTGCCGGAAAGCACCCCGGATCCCCTCCCCCGGATGCAGGTGGAACCCATTTTGATGGATGCGACGGACAAGGCGCGCATTCTGCCCCAGGATGAACCGGTATTGTCCATGGCGGAGCGGAAGACCACCTTTAAACCGGTACACCTCGGTTTCGATGAAGAGACCGCCCGGCAGGAGGCCAGAAGGTGCCTGCGCTGCGACCTCTGTGTGGGTTGCGGGGACTGCGCCACGGTCTGCCTGACCCACATGGGCATCGGGGCACTGCAGCTCATGGGCGCGGGAGACGATCGCATGGCACTGACCGACCTCCTTCGTCCGGCGGAACACTGCATCGGGTGCGGCAGCTGCGCAAATGTCTGCGAACAGGGCTGCATCGAGATCGTTGACGAGGGGGATGAACGGCGTCTGATCCAGTGCGGCACGGTGCTGGCACGCCTGAAACTGGCCCAGTGTGAAAGCTGCGGCACCTATTACGCCCCCATAAAATATATCGAACACATCGATGAGACCGCGGACGCCAATCAGAGCGCCAAGCTCAAACGGACCCTGTGCCCGGAGTGCGCCCGGGAAATCAAGGCCATATCCGCGGCCGGACACTCGGCCATGTTTCGGTCTGCTCAGTAGATGACATGGATTGAGGCCCCCGAGCAAGAGAAAGGAGGATTTTTTATGGCACATATAATGGTGCTGGATGATGAAAAAGATGCCTGTGAACTGGTGGAACGGGTCTTGTCCCCGGCCCATGAGGTAATCAGTTTTACCGAAGAGGATGAGGCCATTCAGTACGTCAAGGATCACCCGGTGGATCTAACCATCCTCGATATTAAACTCAAGAACATGTCCGGCGTGGATGTGCTGGAAATCCTGAGGGAAGCCCGGCCCGACGTCAAGGCGGTGATGCTCACCGGGTACCCCACACTCAAAACGGCGGAGCGCGCCATTACACTGGGGGCCCACGATTATCTGACCAAACCCCTCGATGTGGATGACCTGGAGGCCAAAATCAACGCCATTCTCTCGCCGGAAAAACCGGTTCGGGAAGACACATCAGAAGATCTCATCGACGATCTTTCGCCGTCAGAATAGAATCCGACAGCCAAAACAGGTTTCTGCTCCCCACCACCATGCGGGCTTTCATGTAAATGAAGGGCGCATCACTCCACAGTGACCTCCACAGCGTCAATCGCCCACCAGGGGCCCGTGGCCTCACCATCGGGATCATCCAGGAACTCAACGCTCTCGTGGGCCGCATTGAATACTACCATTTGGAGCCCATGACTTTCAGCGAGTTTCTGGCCGCTGTGGAACCGGCGCTCACGCCCCATACATCCGACTTCCGAATAGGGAATACCATACCCTTGGCAGCTCATCTGAAGATGCTCAAACGCCATCGGGAATTTCTGTTCGTGGGTGGCATGCCGGAAGCAGTGGCTGTTTTTTCACAGGAGAACGCTGTCTCCGAAGTGACAGCGGTACACCGGTCCATTGCCGAAACCTACCAGGATGATTTCTCCAAGTACGCCAAACAGAAGGACCTGGTTCTCATGCAGAGGGTTTTTCGACAGATTCCGAGAATGATCGGACAAAAGGTAAAATACAGCAGCATCAGCAGAGAAGACAGGTCCCGAAATGTTAAAGCAACCATTGATCTGCTGGCAAAAGCCCGCGTATGCCATCAGGTCTTTCCCTCACACATTCAGTCAGAATGGATGGTGGCAGTACACCGGTTTCTTTTACGCTGTTATCGCTGCCCCTGTATCTCGTGGAAGCCCTGCCGAGAGTTTTGGAGGAGTTTCGATGCGGATCACCGGGACCAATCATATAATAAAAATGGCGCACACTTTTGTCATTCCTTAAACTTCATTGCCGATGATGATTCCCGATGTATCCGAACTGAAACACTCGAGCGGGAAACGGACGCCCTTAATATTCTGAAGATATTATTCGATTAACCGAAGACCATTTTGTGTCCGATGATTTCACCCCTATTCACAGAATATCCGACTGCGGGGACACTCATATTGAGACGCCTGGCTAACGCCGTAAGGGAGGCGCCTCTGATCACAATGTGGTGCAATACACCGGGTGCGTCCAATCGGGCTACTCTTGGCATGCCTTATCGTCTATCTTTTACCAAACACGCTGTAAACTTACAATTTCAAGGGCGTTCGCCAGCGCTGCTGATCCGTTAGTCATGATTCGCTCCGACGCCTTGTTTTGAAGTGTCAAGCCGCCATGTACACTTTTTCAACGAGGCATCAACAGCCAGACGTACGCAGGCTGAGCCATTACCTCGGGCGGTGATTCACGCGGTACGCCATCCATTGTGAGCGTCAAGAGGTACTTGTCGGCCTGCGGGAATAGACGCCCGGCCTCGAGAAGCGCGCGCAGTTCGCGCCGGGACGTCGCCGGGTCACGCGCATCGGTGCAGACTTGAATCAAATCCATTTCACCGGAGGGGTATCGCGCCAGAAAATCCACTTCAAATCCACCCGGCGTCTTCACATAGCTGATCTCACCCTTTCGACGTTCCAATTCGATCAATACAGCTGTCTCCAGGGCGTGGCCCGTATTGGAACGTCCGGTGCGGTCAAAAACCGGAATGAGCCCCGGATCCACGGGATAAACCTTTCGGGGGTTTACCATCCGTTGCCTTTCAGAGGTTGCCTCCATCCAGACCGTACGAATCAGAAAACAGTCATCCAAATACCCGAGAAACTGGTGGACGGAATCCTTGGAGATGGCGATTCCCTGGGACTTGAGCGCCCTGTAGAACTTTTCAACGCTGAAAAGTCCCGCAGCATTGCTCAGAAGGTGTCGAACCAGCCAGCGTAATGCGGTTATATTGCTTACCTTATGTCGTTCAACGACATCGCGGAGCATGGCCACATCCACGTAGTCCCTGAGCAGTTGAAAACGCGTAGCTGCGTCCAACCCCTGGACTTCGGGGAAGCCTCCGGTAATGAGATAGTCCAGAAAAAACCGTTCAAGAGAGGAACGCCCCGGGTTATCCAGGAAATCCGGCTGTGCCGGGACGCGTTGTCCGTTGTGCCGCAGCGCTTCCTCCAGGCTGAAAGGATGCAACACCACCTCCCATGCCCTTCCCCGCAGGGCCGTGGCAATCTCCCGTGAGAGCAAGGCTGCCGAAGAGCCGGACACGAACAACGCCACTTGTTCCGAATCGAGCAACCGGCGCACGAAAAGCTCCCAGCCCGGCACCGTCTGTATTTCGTCAAAGCACCATAACACGGTCTCGCGGCCCCGAAAGCCGGGAAAACGGCGATAGTATTCCTCCACCAGAGGGTGAAGATGATCTGCGGTTATACCAGCCAGCCGCTCATCCTCGAAGTTGATATAGGGCAGCCGTTCCCGGCCCATACCTTCTGCCAGGCGCTCCCGCTGAATCTGATGGACAAACATGGTCTTCCCGGCCCGCCTTATCCCGACCACAGCGGAGATTTTCCCGGGCAGACCGATCGCTCCGTACACCCTTCTTCGGGTTCCAGCCGGTATGGGCGAGGTCAAGGATTCGGTCAGCTTTTCTCTGAGCCGGTTATGAAAAGGATTGGCGGGAACTGTTTCCATAAAACAATTTTATCCCTTTTAAAAGGAGAAATAAAGAAAAATATCACCTTAAAATAAGGAGAAGACTCGCTCCTTCAGCGATGTTCTGCCGGCCGAAACTGACTGCCTGCACCATTTGATCCATGGTACGGGAGCGGGAATCCAGGAATCTCTCACAGAACCAGTAGGTCGCGTCATGAATGATCGTTGCCGTGTGAAAACTCGCCGTCTTCCGGTATCCGCCGCTTGGCCGGAGGTTTTTGGTCATGATTCGCCTTTATGCCTGCTCCAATATCTGTGGGAAACGGGACGCCCTTAATATTCTAAGATATTATTCGATTAACCGAAGACCATTTTTGTGTCCGATGATTTCACCCCTATTCACAGAATATCCGACTGCGGGGACACTCATATTGAGACGCCTGGCTAACGCCGTAAGGGAGGCGCCTCTGATCACAATGTGGTGCAATACACCGGGTGCGTCCAATCGGGCTACTCTTGGCATGCCTTATCGTCTATCTTTTACCAAACAGGCTGTAAACTTACAATTTTAAGGGCGTTACCCGCTTTACGCATATGAAACCTGGAGGATTATATCGCCCGGAACATGTCAATAAGATCTCCAGGAGCCGACATGAGCAAAGAGCGATATTCATTGTCCGGAAGGATAGGGGCAATCTCTGCGACAGCCCAATTGATCCGGTTCCTCACCTCTGCAGTGATAGCCGTAGCCGCCCTTTGAAAACAAGCCAGGGCAGCCCCATCCAGTTGGGATGATTCCTGTTCCAGCAGCGTATGTAATCCGTAATCCGGGACGTTCTTCACATTTTCACATTTTGTAATCCGGGACGTTCTTCACATTTTCACATTTGGCTTGCGGAGTCGGTTTGACTATGATAGTTGTGTTGTATGCTAAGACAAGCACGATTAGATACGCCAGGAGCGTTGCATCATATTATTGTGGGTATGAGTATGACTTCATTAGCGAAAAGGCTTAGACTATCCGTTGCGGCTATTGGGCAGTCGGTAGAGAGGAGAGAGCGGTTAATAGAAGGAAAGTCTTATCATTTTCCATAAAAGTGTAAATGTGATTGTCCCCTATTTCAAAAAACAGGTTTCTGCTCCCCACCACCATGCGGGCTTTCATGTGAATGAAGGGCGCATCACTCCACAGTGACCTCCACAGCGTCAATCGCCCACCACGGACCCGTGACCTTACCATCGGGATCATCCAGTGCAAAATAGAAAGTGTAGTTACCCACGGGTAGCACCATGTTCAGTACCTCAAAGGACGTCAGTCCGAACAATCCGCTCTGAACGCACCGATGGATACCGGACATCCAACCCGTCGGGTAGACATAGCTGTACCAATTCTCCGGTGGCCCAAAGGGCGTGTTGACAGCGATCCACCAGTCAGCAATATCCCCGACCTTTGCTCCGGGTTCCAGTGCGACGGTGATGAAAACCGGTGACCCGGATGACACTGTAACATGGCTATCCGAATGATTGGCCTTGATATCCGGTTTAAGGGCGACTTCGCCATTCCAGCCTGCGATTCGCGCCATGAGCCACCAAAAGGCCTTGGCCTTGTTCTCACAGCTTTCATAAGTGGTATGCCCCGCTTCATCCCCCTGATACTTCGGGTGTTCAGAGGGAATACCGTTTACCTCGTGCTGCTCGTTGCCGTACCAGCAATCAAGATCCGCAAAATCAAACAGAAACTTGTTGTTTTCGCGGCAGTACGCCCTGATCTGCTGGTTTCTCTCATACCGGTTTTGTTCCGCCTCGCTCTGGGCGTTTCCAGTCATATACACGAAGGTCACGTCGGGAAATTCACTCTCAAACTGGGCCATGTTAGTGAGATACATCTGGACTTGGGATTGGGAATAATAATCCAATTGGGAACACCAGGCCCACAGAGATATATTGATATCGAAACCTGTCAGTACCGTCCGGGTGATGTTCATGGCCAAAGGGCCTTCCCAATAAAGATCCGGCGTCACGTAGGTTTCACAGTAACTATCATCATATTGTCCATCCATCAGGCTTAAACCGGTGGGGGTCTCAGGCACCCTGCAGGTGTCGAAATAGAAATCGTATGTTGAATCGGCATTGGATATTCGCTCAAGACCCACGGTGATCGTTCCCCGTGAGAGGTGTGGGCATAGTGGACATTCAGGATGCGTTTGGCCTGGTCTATCCAGTAATCGGGGATTTTCGTGAGGTCTGTGCACGTATGGTCAATGGTGATGGCTTGTGATGGAACGGGCAACCAACCCAGCCACACACAGGCGATTAAAATGATATATCGGAAGCATGTGAACCGGCCCAAGGCGGCCTCCTTTACTGGATAGAAATGGAAGGGTCATATCCAACCCTGAAATATCCGTAATTGAATGCTAATGCCCAGGTCATCCCCATCCTTTGTCAGGAACGCTTTGGCAGCATCCAGTTTTTCGAGAGACCGGGAATTTATACTCTAACGCGCCCCTGCTCAATCAGCCATGAACAGACACGAACGGTAAACCAGATAACCTGCCAGTAACAAAGCACGAATCGATCTACTTTGACCTTTGGCCGGACCAAATCCGAGCCATAGCCCGTCTTCTATGGTATGGCGTCTGACTGGCATGAGAGGTCTAAAAACTCCCTCGCTGTCACCACCTGGATCCCCTCATAGGCGCCTAAGTCCAGCAAGTGATGATCACCGGAAACGATGTAGTCCGCCTCTCCCTCATGAGCACTCGCCAAATATCTGTTGTCGGTAGGATCGGCCTTCAGCACATCCGGCACATTCGCCCCTTCAACCATCAGGGCAAACAGCAGGATATCTTCAAAATACGTATCTATTTCATGTGCGGTTTTACGATGGTATTTCGCTATCTTGGGCTACAGCAGAATACGCTTTATCTCTCTTATGATGGGCGGCGACAAAACCAGCTCTACCTGGTTCTGCTTAACCATATGGAGTATTTTTCCAGGATTGGAATCAGGTTTGATGAGCGCGCTGGCAAAGAGATTGGCATCAAGAACAATCTTCACAGGCCCTATCCACCGGAGCGTTCAAGTGCCTTGGCGGCCTGAGCGGCTTCACCAATCATTGCATCCAGCTCTTCCGGGTCCTCTTTGGCAAAGGCATCGCTGATCTTCGACATATTCTTGAAGAACCGCTGTCTGGCCCGGTCCATCTGTTCCAATCGCTTTACAGAAATAATAGCCACCATGGGTACCCCTTTTCGTTCGACGATATATTGATCGTTTCCGAACGATACGGCATTCATTATGGTACCGAATGCCTTGCGCGCTTCAATGGCCGTAACAGTCTTTAATGACATTGGATATGACCTTTCAAACTATAGCAATTAATATATGAGTCTAACCGTGATTGGGCCTCATGTCAATCCAAAATCCGTGGAACATCGACCTTTTTCGTTTTAAAACCTTATAATAAAAACAATTGGTTAGAAATATAACCGAAGGCGTTTAAGAGAGCCAAATTTGACACCTTGACGAACAAGCCGTATAGTCACTTTTCTGATAACACCAGGCAGAAACCCGGACTGAGGGAGACGGGGGTGTTTCCCTGCGACACGACCTTTGAAAATGGAAGCAGACACGATGAATACAAAACGGCTTTTCGATACGGGTCATGGCCAAAAGGCATGGGCAATTCTCCATGATACCTGCCACATATTCCGGCGTATATTATGATAATTGCCAACTTACCTGTTGATTATTATAAGTGTAATGCTTTTTTGTGGAATGTGGGAACGGGGCTGACAAAGGGGGGTGAAAAGGCCTTGCGGATAGAAAGCGGATATGCCGGGCAAGGACGTTTCCTGGTCTGCGACCGGCGCCATTGCGGCTAGGTATGGGAACCTCGCCTGATCCCCGGAGAGCAGCGGCCGGAGGATCAAACTGGAGGGGAGGAGGCGGGTTTGTGCCATTGACCCGCCTGACACTTTTCCATTCTGTTTGAAGGCCAATCCTGCAAACAGTCCGTGTAATCCGGTGCCCCTCCCCATAATCTGCCTGTCTTGAACTCAATGTCATGAACTCCAGATTCGAGGTTGTAGGTGCGGCTTCAGCCGCACCTACCGGTTTTGCTATGGCGGCTGCAATTCGCAGGCGTGGGATAGGAGGCCGGATCCAGCCGGAGCGTGCAGCCGAGACCATGTTTTTCCGCGAGCAGGCCGGAAGGTATGAAAAACGTTTGGCGACTTCCGAGGCGCTTAACCTATGAGAGAGGGGAGGATCGATATGGCGTACAGCGGGAGGTTGAGGAGATTTCCATCTCTTCTCAGATTAAGGAGATTTGTGCGAATCAAACATTCCGGCCGGAACTGGTCATGGTAAGACCTCAAGCTCTTACTTTTTGGGTTAATCCCCGCCTTAACCTCGAGAGGATAGATCTTGCCTGCAAATTCACAAAGGAAATCGATCTCGCCCTTGCCGCCCTTGCTTCGCCAGTAATAGAGGGACTGCCCGAAATGTGAAACCAGTTGTTGTGCAACATAGCTCTCCACAAAGGCGCCTTCATACTCATTGAAAAGCCGCTCTCCACGCACCAGGAGATCAACCGAAGACCCGGCCATAGCCCCTAATAATCCGATGTCCAGGGCATACACCTTGAAACAATTGCTGTCTGAATAGTGCGCGAGGGGATGTCTCACGGTTTGAACAGCCTCTGCTCGATGAATAAGACCGGAATCGTTCAACCACATCAGGGCGTTTTCAAATTCACGGGCACGCGCCCCTTTTTTAACTGCAGAAAAAACGAACTTCTTGTTTTCCCTTGCGAGATGTTTTGGTATGGAACCCCAGACAAGCGTCAGCTTGGGAATGTCAGTGGCCGGTGCGTGTTTGGCAAAATCCAGGACATAGGATTTGATAATTTCTTTATGGATCTCCCGGATCTCCACTCCGTCACCCGTCTCGGCGAAGCGCCTTACCGCTTCCGGCATACCTCCGACAAAATAGTAGCGGCGCAGCATGTCGATCAGATGGGCGTGAAAGGCATCGGTCAGAGGTTCAGCCTTTTCAATATGTTCAATCAGGTCTCTGTATCTGGATTCTCCCATGGCGTCGAGGAATTCCAGGAAAGACATCGGATAGAGTTGGAGGAAATTGACTTTTCCTACGGGGAAAG
Source organism: Deltaproteobacteria bacterium (assembly GCA_034522175.1). Lineage (GTDB taxonomy): Bacteria > Desulfobacterota > DSM-4660 > Desulfatiglandales > Desulfatiglandaceae > JAIPDZ01. The sequence continues at coordinate 630,147 of JAXHLQ010000001.1, forward strand.
ACCCGGGACCCGATAGCTTCAGGCCGAGGAGAGACCCTGCAGCAGCGATGTGGAGGTCGGTCCTTTTCTCAGCGAAATATTTCAGTGAGTTCAGGGCACGATCGGCGGCCTGGATTTCGTCGAAGATGACCAGGTCGGCCCCCGGTTCAATCCGCACGTTCAAATACACAGAGAGTTCCGACAAAATTCGCTGCGAATCCAGGTCCCTCTCAAAAAAACCTGCCAGAAGAGGGTCTTCCTCGAAATTGCAGTAGGCCGTGTTTCTGTACTCAGTGCAGCCGAATTCCTTCAGGATAAAGGTTTTTCCCGTCTGCCTCGCACCCTGCAACAGAAGCGGTTTTCGCCTGGAAGACGACTTCCATGCCAGCAGGTCAGCGTAGATATCTCTTTTCATAATGTAGAATTCTGACAGGTGAAAAGGCTTTTGTCAAGATATTCGGGCGAATTATGTGCATGAAATCACTTTTTTCGTATGTAAAAGGTGATTCAGCTCACGAAATATGGCCTAACCGTTCACGGGGTTCAGAGGTTTCCCGCTGAAGCGGAATTCAGGGTTGTCTTTCGGACCGTTGCATCCCATTTTGGAGATCTGCGTGGCATGATCCGCCTCATATCAGTGCCTGGCTTTCTTTTACAAAGAACAAGAAATTTGTGGGCACTTATTTTTTGGTGACCGGGGACGCTGGTAAATAAGCCAAAAAAGTCAGGCTATCAGCTCGTAAGCATTCTCACGTGCGATGACCTCTCCCCTTTCCACCGAAAATCCCACTCCAGGCGGACTCATTTCCAACCGCACGGATAGATCCCTCAGCGATACACCCAATTCCCTGGCCGCCCAATAACAAAAAAGTCCGTAATCCGGGACGTTTTTCACATTTTCACATTTTGCTTGCGGAGTCGGTTTGACTATGTCGGACAGGGACCTTTCCTGTCGCTACCATTATGCGGCGTCTGTTAACGGGATATGCCATATACTTTAATCGCAGACACCGCCGTTACGGAATATGTATTGGGATGGTTTGGATTGATTAGATTAGCGGCTCATGTGGCTGAATTGTTGGAAATAGATATTTGGGTGGTTTGGTCTGCGGGAAAATACAGGCATGTTGTCGAAGCACGGAGCCTGCTTTGTTATTGGGCTGTTAGGGATCTGGGTATGAGTATGACTTTATTAGCGAAAAGGCTTAGACTATCCGTTGCGGCTATTGGGCAGTCGGTAGAGAGGGGAGAGCGGTTAATAGAAGAAAAGTCTTACCATTTTCCATAAAAGTGTAAATGTGAAGAACGTCCCCTATTTCCCACAGTTGAACGACTACCGGAACGGAGCGGTTGAGGCCGAGGCTATGACCCCGGAACAGCAAATGCTCATGATGAGCTCTGTGTTGATGTCTCAAACCGCGACGGTTACCGAAAAAGTTAGAATCGCTCCAGGAACCACAAAAATAGGGACTGAAGAGCAAAATCCCTAATGATTTCTGGTGCTGGGACGAGAATCGAACTCGTACAGAGACTGTGCTCCGACTATTGGTTCTGCATTTCCCTGAGCCTGCCGATCATCTTAATGGCTTCCTGAACCGCGTTTCCGGCCGACTCCGCATACCCATCCGCACCGAAAAGATCCGCCGTATCACTGGTCACCGGCGCACCCCCAAGCATAATGGCCACATCCGGATTCTTCTCCTTGATCATCTTGATGACTTTCTCCATGCCCATCATGGTGGTGGTCATCATGGCCGAGAGGGCCACGATTTCAGAGTCGGTGCGGAGTTGCTCTTCCACAAACTTCTCAAGAGGGACATCGCGACCCAGGTCATGCACCGTAAACCCCGCCACCTCAAACATCATCTTAATGATGTTCTTGCCGATGTCGTGTACATCCCCCTGGACCGTACCGATGACCACCTGACCCTTGGGTTTATTCCCCAGGTCCTCCAGGGTAATGTGCGGCTGAAGGATATCCAACCCCGCATACAGGGCATCGGCACACATGAGCAATTCAGGCACAAAATACTCCTGCTGGTCGTACAGCTCCCCCACTTCTTCCATCCCCGCGGCCAGGCCGTTCATCACCGCATCGTAGGCATTGAGCCCCTCGTCAATCACTCGTTGGGCCACCTCCTTCACCTGGTCCTCTTCAAATTCCACCACCCCTTCGTGGAGTTGCTTCAACAGTTCCTCTCTCAGCTCTTCTTTTCCCATAATCACACTCCTCCCCCCGCTTTCATCATCCGACTTTCAATTAAAGCCACCCGACCGTCCCAAGTAAAGCAATAGCGGGATCTTCGAGGGGTTTCATTTTGGAAAAGTTCGGAGTCTTTTGACATGAAACTCAAAACTCTGGAATCTTACATCCCTTTTAACTATTGTAATAAAGTGCCACCCTCGATCCATTAACCGTGGGATCATAGGCCAATAGGTCACCTCGCCCGATGAACTACTTTGAGATTCTGCAAAGTGTATGTCTCTGGGCCAACCACCTGTCACTTCGTTACAATTTTTCGGATCGTCATCCAGAACCACATTTATGTTGGATATCCATAGACCATAAAGAAACGGCTCTTTCCCTGGACTCTCGGGGTACCACCACTGGCTCTCTGCGTGAATCACCTGGTGGTTTTATGCCCTTAAAATACTTACACCTTTGCCGGATTCTTCCTTTCGGGGTTTCTATCCAAATCCAATCCCCATCGTCAATCCCAAATCTCGCAGCTGTCTCCGGATGGACCTGTGCTTCTGGATCAGCATGAAGTTTTCTCACAGATTCCACCTCTCTCCATTGGGAATGCATGTAATATCTCGATCTGGAGCCATTGATAAGAATCAGGGGGTATTCTTTTGATACCCCGGGACTCCTCTCATGACTCAGTGGCGGGGCCATGTAGTAGGGTAAAGGATCATATCCCAATACCTCAAATATGGTGGAGTAAAGCTCTATTTTTCCGGTGGGGGTATCGAAACCGATCTCTTTGTATTTGCCATGGGAAGGTTCCAAGATTTTCCAGTACCTCCTTCTGCACAGTTCATCAAACGATAAAGAGCAATTTTTCATCCTGTCATCGCATGCTTCTTTTAAGGTCTCCCATGGCCAGTAATCTTGTTGCCCAAGACGGACGCCCAATTCCCTCCAAAATGTAAAATCGTCTCGCCGATCGTACTCACGGGTGAAAGCAGGCAACGCTGCATGGCATCCATATAATGTGTCTTTATACCCAAGATAGCTCCAAAGCTGCTCCCTTTCCAGCCAACTCGCAGCAGGCAAAACATAATCGGCCAACTGAGCGCTTGGCCCCATAATCACGTCCAAAACCACGTAAAGGTCAAGTTTCTTCAGTGCCCGATAAACCAGATCAGTATTTGCATGGGAGACCAATGGGTTGCTGGAAGAGGTTATCATGGCCTTCACCGGATAAGGGGTCTCATCAAGAATGGCCCTGTATACCAAAGGTTGGTTTGCTTGTCCTGTGTACCAATGGACTCCGCATTTTTCTCCCAATCTACCAGACATGACTTTTTCCAGCAGTTCTTGTCCAGGCCAACTGTGTAACCGGAAACTGTCATACCCAACCTGCTTCTTCCGTTGCTCATCAGAAAGACCGCTCAACATCTCTATTTGCCGATCGGTGACGAAACCGGTGTGGAAAAATCCCCCGTGGAGTTCTTCGCCTCCTTCGATGTCGATGTTTCCGGTAATTCCTGCAAGGGCACATCGGGCCTGTATAACCTGCGCCCCGTTGGCCTGTTGCTCAACTCCCATACCTTCCACCACGGTCGCCGGTTTTAACTCGGCATACATCTCAGCCGCCTTTTTAATCTTACCAGATGAAACACCACAAATATCGGCTACACGCTCAACTGGATATTCCGCAACCCGCTGGGCCAATTGTTCAAATCCGTAACACCATTCTTTTACAAAAGATCTGTCATACATCCCATTTCTTATGATGTAATCAATCATAGACATCAATAGTGGCGTATCGGTACCGGGTTTTATCTGCAGCCATAAATCGGCCTGGGACGAAATCTCACTATAGCGGGGATCAACGGCTATCAGTCGGGCCCCGTTCTGTCGAGCAGCCTGAAATTCCTTCCAGACGGCGGGGCGGGTTATCTCCATATTGGCACCCAAGGCGATAACACACATAGTTTTCGCTCGCACAGACATTTGAGGGTACCACCCGAATATTGCCTCACAGACCAGGGACCTCGGACCCATACAGATAGGTGAAGGCCCGAATATGTTGGGAGACCCGAAAAGGTTCAGAAACCTAGTCTTGTACTCCTCCCCGTTACCCCAGGCATCCCCCGCACTGACCGCAAGGGTTTCAGCACCAAATTCCTTTCGAAATCGTTCAAGCTTTCCGGCAATCTCATCAAAAGCCGCCTCCCAAGTTATCTGTTGCCACCTGTTCTCCCCCCTACTGCCGACCCGCTTGAGTGGGAATTTCAGTCGTTTTTCGCTATAGAACCATTTCGTCGCATTCTTGAAACGGTATCCTTTACACCCGGCTCCTCTGGGACCTATCACTTTTTTATCCGGTTCGACGTCGACGAGCCGTTTCTCTTCGACGCGAACATTGACACCGCATCTTCCCTTACAGAAAAAACACCAAGCTTTCTTTATGGTCATTTTACATATCCCTGTTTGAGTTTTTTCTCAATTTATCAAGAAATGACGCTTTATCAATGTAGCTCCGAGTTATTCCAGATAATACCTCATCGTTTCATAGGTCGTTTTGGCCGCCTAAATTTGGCAAGCATATAAGGAAGGATTTCAAGAAGAATGGAGCGGATGGAGCATTAGATGACGCTTTCTTCTTTTAGTTTTCCCAGCTCTTGCATAGTATAATTCAATCTCTCCACAAGTATTTCAGTATTGTGTTCTCCAAGCGTTGGCGGGCGAAGTCTTGCATTCGGAGGAGTCAAGGACATCTTGAACGGAAAACCTAATTGTGGAATTTCGTTTTCAATGGGATGTTCCATAGTAAAGAACATCCCCCTCTCTCTGATGTTCTCGTCGGCAAAAACTTCATCTAGGCCCAGAATGGGTCCATAAGGTAGGTTTGCTTTTTCAAAAAGCCGAAACCATTCATCTCGATCCTTTTGTCGGATTTTTTCTTCAAGTATGGGCATAATTTCGGCCCTATTTTCGACCCGTTTCTTGTTCGTCACGAACCTTGGATCGTCAATGAGTTCAGGTAGGCCTATAACTCTGCAAAACTTGGGATACATGACTTCATTCGTCGCAGCGACCTGAATATACTGCTTATCTCTCGTTTCAAAGGCCCTTGCTGGCACCCTATGCATATGATCTATCCCCCATCTTTTTGGAGCTTTTCCTGTGGCAAAATATTCCATACCTACAATGGTGAGGAGTGAAATCATGGAATCATAGAGTGCCACATCGATATACTGGCCTTTGCCATCATTAAGTCTGTTCACGTAAGCCGATTGAAGGGATATCACCGCATAAAGCCCTGCGACCAGGTCCGTGATGGGAATGCCCACCTTTGCAGGTGGGCCGTTCTTGTCACCCGTTATGGACATGAGCCCCGTCATCCCTTGAATGATGGGATCATAGGCCCGCTTATTCTTGTAAGGCCCATATTGTCCAAACCCCGAGACAGAGCAATACAGTAGCTCCTGATGCCCTTGTCTTAAGGTCTCATAGTCGATCCCCAACTTTTGTGTAACCCCCGGGTAAAGTTCTCGATTACGATGTCGGCCCCTCGGGAAAGCGTTTGGGCAATTTCTTTTCCCCGGGATCCTTAAGATTTAGGGTGATGGACTTCTTGTTGCGGTTAAGTGCCATGAAATAACCGCTCTCCCCGTTATCAAGAGTAGGAGGCCAACTCCTGCTCTCATCACCATGCGGAGGCTCTACTTTAATTATTTCCGCCCCCATATCACCGAGTATCATGGTAGCAAATGGACCGGTTAGAACACGGGTAAAGTCCAGAACTTTAACTCCTTCGAGAGGTTGCTTTTCATTCATAACCTTTATCCTTTGAGAGCCCAAAGCAGTCCGTGGCGCTTTACGAATGCCCTTTGTTTCGGCAACTCATCGTACTCCATTTTCAACGTCAATAAAGATAAGTAGCAGTTCATTTTCTGTAATGAAATTTTTTCTTGAATACGGACCGAGCTACCATATTCAATTGTGCCTCTGTAGTACCACCCCCAATCTGGAACATGCGCACATCTCGGAGCATACGTTCCACTGGCATATCCTGAGAGTAACCATAAGCTCCAAACATTTGAAGGCTTTCACTCACCACCTCGAACGCCGCATGGCCACTATATGCCTTTGCCATAGAGCTTTCATCCATATATGGCAGTTTCACGTTATTAGGTAAGTCTCTGGAGTTGCACGCTGCCCTATAAATCAGAAGTCGAGCTGCGGCAAGCTTAATTTCAGCCTCCGCCATCATCCATTGAAGACCCTGAAATTCACTAATAGAGCGACCGAATGCTTCCCGCTTTCTCATCCAGTCTATGGCCAAATCATGAGCACCTTGAGCTAGGCCAAGTGCTACCGCACTCGCCCCAACTCTTTGCCCGTTGTATCCATACATAAGTTTTTTAAAGCCTTCATTCCCTTCTCCCTGCACCACCACATTTTCTTTGGGGACTTCGCAGTCTTCAAAAATCAACTCCGTCTCAGGGATGCCCCGCAATCCCATGGCTCTCTCTACTTTTCCGAAGGTAAAACCGGGGGTGCCCTTGTCTACGAGAATCCCGCCAATCCCCAATTCCTCTCCATCTTCCCAAAAGCGAGCAAAAACGAGATTCGTTACAGAGATACCTCCTCCGGTTATCCAGTGTTTTGTCCCGTTGACCACGTACGTGTTTCCTTTGCGAACCGCTCTTGTTTTCAAATCAGTTAGAGCGGTACCAGCCTCGGGCTCTGTCATGCCAATGGCCGGTTTATCTCCTTCTTCCAGGATGCGATGCGCTACGATCTTTCTCTGATCATCCGTGCCATAAGCCATAACGCAGCCCAAAGCCCCCATATTAGTTTCAACCAGGATTCTCCCAGTAACCCCGCAGTACTTTGCTGCCGTTTCTATGGCCAGAATGGCATCAATGAGAGGGCGCTCTTGCCCGCCATACTCTATCGGAATAGTCATGCCCAGCATACCTGCTTTGCGCAACATGTGCAGGTTTTCCCAAGGGTATTCGTGGTTTTCATCCCAGCGTGCAGCTCTCCGAGCGAACTCCTTTCTTCCCATCTCATCTATGAGTTGTACGATCTTTTCCTGGTCCTCGGTCAGTTTGAAATCCATGTAATCATCCTTTCTTTGTCACTCAGTTTCTGCATCGGCATTCACTTGATTATGCATAATTCACGACTATATGGAAAGGTGCCTCTTTAAAGTTTCCATGTCGTCAATGCATTCTTCGTTTGTCATATCACAATTGATCTTTCCCTTGATATCCATTAAGTAATGTCTGGTCGCGAGCTTCATGGCCACTCTAAAGTTCTGCTCAACCAAAATGAGTGTAAAATCCTCTCCCTTACAGAGCTCTTGAACTATCTCCACCACCGTCTTTATTATCATAGGAGCAAGTCCTTGTGACGGTTCGTCGAGGAGAATAGTCCTGGGATTGCCCATGAGGCCCCGGGCAATAGCCAACATCTGCTGTTCCCCCCCGCTTAATGTTGCCCCATCTTGTTTCTCTCTCACCCTCAGAATGGGAAAGTCCCTGTACACCCTATCGATATTCCAAATACTCCTTCCATGAGGCCTTCTTTCCGCCAGTTTTAGATTCTCCTTTACGCTGAGGTCAGCGAAAATATGCCTTTCAGCCGGTATATAAGCAAGTCCACCTTCGGTCACAACCTTGTGTGGCGGCCAACCCGTTGTTTCAATGCCCGCTATTCTAATGGACCCGGATCGAGGAGGCGTAAAACCCATAATGGCGCGAAAAGTGGTAGTCTTTCCCACACCGTTTCGGCCGAGTATGGAAACAGCCTCTCCCTTATTTGCGTACAAGGACAACCCCTGTATGACATGGCTATCACCATAATACGCATTAACGTCCTGAAGCTCCAACATTTTCATTTCAATCTTCTTCTCCCAAGTAGGCTTCTCTCACAAGATGGTTCTTGCGTATCTCTTCCGGCGGGCCTTCCGCAATAATCTTTCCCTGATTCATAACGGAGATATTATCCGAGATGGCCATTACCATCTCCACGTCGTGCTCTACAAGTACAATTGCGCGACTATTCGCGAGCTCTTTGATAAGGTTTGTGAGGCGCTCGGTCTCGCCTTGGGACATTCCGGCGGTAGGCTCGTCCAAAAGCATAACTTTCGGCTCACACGCCAACGCAATCCCAAGTTCCAATGCCCGCTGATCCCCATAAGAAAGCTTGCTAACAATTACTGAGCCTTTATCCTGTAGCCCGACCTCTTCCAAAACGGTCCGTGCCCCTTCATTTACATCCTTCAAGTTTTTTCGCAGCGAGAAAACCTTATAGCTCCCCCCGACTTTTGCCTGTTTCGCAAGTCGAACATTTTCAAACACTGTCAGACCGAGAAAAAGGCTGTTTATCTGAAAGGTGCGGCATATGCCTATCTGCGCAAGCTTATGCGGAGAACTGTGAGTGATGTCGTGTCCCTTGTAAAAAACTTTTCCGGAGGTAGGACGCAAGCGTCCCGTTACGAGATTAAAAAACGTTGTTTTACCAGCCCCGTTAGGACCTATGATCGCTGTTAGTTTCTTATCTTCCACTTGAATCGTGGTATCAAATACCGCTGACACGCCGCCAAACTTCTTATTGAGATTCTCGGTGTTCAATATTATGGGCATCATTCACCTTTCGTACTTTGCCTCTTTTCGAGGAACTGATTTATCATTCCACCAATCCCCTTTGGCATAAAAAGCACCAACAGCATGACAGCCAATCCCATAAAAACCATCCAGTGTTCCGTCAGGGTACTGATAAAATCTTGTCCAAAAATGAACAAAGCCGCGCCGAGGAAGGGGCCCCACAGGGTTCCCAGCCCTCCCAAAAGAGTCATCATCAATACAGCTCCTCCGGCGGTGGCATCCATCATTGTTGGAGATACAGAGCCCTTGAGATAAGTGAACAGCACCCCACATACTCCCGCAAGACAGCATGCCAATAGCCAGCCCAACAGTTTGAAACGTCTGATATTATAGCCAATAAAAGACGCCCTCTCTTCATTTTCCCTAATGCCCTCAAGAACCGCACCAAAAGGAGATTGGATTATTCGCCGTGTGACCAAAAAACATATAAGGACGACAAAGAGAGTAAAATAATACATGATCAAGGGATCACCTGTGCTTCCGAGGCTCCAGTTGCCTATAGTAATATCCGGTTTTGGAATACCGATCATTCCATCATCGCCTCCGGTTATGTCTCGTGACTTCCAGACGAGGGTATAATACATCATCCCAAAGGCAATAGTAAGTAATGCAAAAGCAAATCCCCCTGTTCGGACCTGCAGCCAGCCGACCGGCAGGGCGATAAGGAGAACGATTCCGACACCCAATGGGAAGCTGAGCCACAAGGAGGGGGGGATTTCCACATAAGTGAGAAAGATACCTACACTGTAAGCACCTATACCCATGTAAGCCGCATGCATAAAGGAAAGCAATCCAGTGTAGCCTAAAAGTACATCGAGACTCATGGCGAGAAGGCCATAGATAAAAAGCTCGGTTACCAGTCTCATATAAAAAGGGTTTGGCAAAAGAAAAGGGAGCAAGGTAAGAAAAAACATTAATAAAAGCCAAAATCCATATTTTATGGCATTTTCTTTTGATCTGACATGCTGCTCACGAGATTTTTCTATATTCATGTTATTCGAATTTCCCTTCTCCCACAATGCCCCGCGGCATGAATATGAGAATTATGGCCATCATCACGTATACTACCACCATCGCGTAATCGGTAATAAAAATAAAGCCCAGGGTTTGGACAGCCCCCACCAACAATGCCGATATGGTCACCCCCTTTAAGCTGCCCAAACCTCCAATGACTAGTACGACAAAACAGCTGATCAGCATTTCTCCTCCCATCATGGGATAGACGGTGAAAAGTGGGCCGGCAATAATACCCCCGATTCCCGCCAGCATGCAGCCCAGCGCAAAAACACTTACGTGAATGAGCTTCATGTTTATCCCGAGGCCGGAGACCATTTCAGGAATATTGCTCGCTGCCCTCATGGCCATTCCCAATTTGGTTTTCTCCAACAGCAACGCCAAGCCGATCATGACCACTACACAAACAATAAGGATAAAAACTCGATAAAAAGGGTATGGAATTCCGGCGATGGATATGGACTGGCTCAGAACCGCAGGAACTTCTACAAAATGTATCGCATCTCCCCATATATACTTCAGCATCCCGTCCATAAAAACCATGAGTCCATACGTGAGAATCAGACTGTAAACCATGGGCCTTTCGCGTGTGGGCTCGATGATGACCCGCTCTATGACAGCACCCAAAGCTGCGACCATTATGGGGGCAATCAGGATGGCTAGGAAAAAATTTATTCCGGTCGTCACCAGGGTATATCCGAAGTAAGCTCCCAGTGCGTAAAGTGATGCGTGGGCTAGGTTGATAACACGGCTGATTCCGTATATAATGTTCAAACCTATTGCGATTAATAGCAAAAGCCCTCCCAAAACCAGGCAATTAAGTCCGCTTTGGACCCAGAATACCACTTCCCCCTGCATTTGATCTCCTTAATAGTTACCTAAGTCCCGGATATTGCCTGAGCCCCCTCCCTCGCAAGGGGCAAGGGGGAGACTCAGACATATGAACAGCTACATTCCACCGACCCTGAAACCTGGGGCTCCTGTCAAGAGTTTCCTGCGATTTCATTGGCAGAACGTAAAGTCACGATGGAAATTCTATATCATTCAGGTGGCCCTACCTCTTCGGGGGTAAGGTGCGCTACGACCTTCTTGATAATTTTTGCCCCATAAGGATTGGGGGGGGCCAGTTGGGTTTCGGTCAATACGGCAGGTGTCCTCATACAATTATCTTTAGGAGATATTCGCACCTGCCCGTAAGGGCCATCAAAAGTCGCGCCCTTAAGGGCCTGGATAATCTTATTCGGGTCCGTACTGCCTGCCTTTTCAATTGCGTTAAACAGGACCATGGCCCCCACATAAGCCTGAGCTCCCTGAGAGGGTGGAACAGCCTGAAATTTTTCCCAATAGGCCTTCGCAAATTCTTGTGATGCAGGTGTATCAATATCCCAGGACCAGGCACATGCCGTGACGATACCCACCTGGGCCTCCCCGCCCGCTTCGAGGGCCGCTTCACTTGGAGATCCCCCCGCTACTACGATCAGGTCTTTCATGAGTCCAAACTTATGGGCCTGTTCAACGAATCGCGGAATAATCGGAGATCGCAAACAGGAGTATAAGCCATTCGCATCCGATCTGGCCACCTTACTTACAAATGGAGACCAGTCCACCACATTCAGGGCCGCGTTGTCATAATTCGGGTTATGGATTTTGAGGCCCTTTTCCTGCCCCAGATCGATAAAGGCCTCTGCACAGCTGTGGCCCCAGGCATAATCGTCCGCCAAGACGTAATAGTCTCTGTTCTTTAAATCAGGGGTTGAAAGGATTCCAAAAACATTGGCCCTTGCGACCTGATCGTCGGCAAGCTGGCCGCAGCGAAAGACATACTTGCTGATTCCATAAAATTTCGGCGTCATAACGTTAGTGGTCAAAAACGGTACGCCCAAGTCATCCATCTCTCCTGCAATGGCCAAACCCACGCCGCTGAAAGCAACACCCAGCAGGGCAACCACACCGTCCTTGTGAACCAATTTCTGGGCCTTGCGGATGCCGACCTCCGGCTTGCCTTCTTCATCCTCGATAATCAGCTCAATGGGGCGACCCAAAATAGTTTTTTTATGCTCGGCAGCAAGAATAATACCGTTCTTATTATCGATCCCCACCTGGGCTGCGATCCCTACCAGCGTCATGGGCACCCCTATTTTAATAGGCTCTTTTGCCGAGGCTTGACTTGGTATTACCGCACCAACCAGGACCAGACAAACCATGTATACCATCGCCTTTTTCATTTCTCCTCCTTCATTAGTCGGATTCAGGATTAATACAGTTGTTTAATCGACCCATCGATCTTAGTCCAATACCACCTCCTTTTCTTTCATCCACCGTGGAACTTCATTCAGAAACCTCCTCTATGGGCAGCTTCTCCATTCCATATTTCTTGGCCCTTGCCCTGACGATATCGATGAGGGCATTTCTTTTCTCTTCCGGCACCACGCGGGGATCCTTTTCCGAGAGAATCTTCTTCATCTTCTCGTGGGCTCTATCCACGGCTGATTTGTATCCTGAATCCTCGAAGGCAGTCCGTGTTCCGCGATCAATGATTTCGGAAGGGAGAAGGAATTCTTTCTTGAAATGTTCCATGGTATGCTTTGATTTCAAGAAATTGCCATCCTTTTCTACGACCTCCCTGATGACTTCCACTGCCCGTGTGACATCAGAGAAGTCTATTTTCCCGTTTACTATCCGTAAGGCCTGTCCCGCAATTTCGTTGTCCACCAGAAGTTTTTCAAAGCTAATAGTCGATGCGTATTCCAAAATCCCGGCGCCGCGCATCATATTTACACCTGACAGACATCCGAGGGTATATCCCATGCTCGTCTCGAGCCCTCCCTGAATATCAGGAAGCTTACTATCGGCCCGGCCTATGTTCCCTTCTACAGGGATGTTGAGATACTTCCCCACTTCGGCCAACATACACATCATGAGTATGGACTCCACTGCAGATTGAGGCGCCGTACCATGCCGGAAGTCGAACGCCGACGGTCCTCCTCCCCAGACTAAAGGCCCGCCTTGTTTCACCAGCTGTCCGATAACCACGCCGGAGAGGTTTTCCGCCGTCTCGAGTACGACTGTCCCCACAAGTGAGCATGGAGTACTGCCTCCAGCGATGGGTATACAAATGATAATCGGGGGAAGCCCGACCTTCATGCAATCCATGAAATTCTGGATGACCACCTGACTCCAATGAAGAGGGGAGGAAGGATCGTTTGGATGCACATGTGCGTAACGGGTTTCGGCGTTTTCCTCTCCACTCGCCATTACGGCCATCATTTCCACCATGGTGTCGAAACCCTCCTTACTCCAAGAGGATGCGAAGGGCGGTTTGGAAGAGTAAAGGTAATTGATAAGAAATCTATAGTTATCGGCCACTTCAATGGGAACATCATAGAGATTGAAAGGTGCGGAAAAAGATATGTTTTCACATTCTTCGACCAGACGGGAATGGATGATTTGGTCGTGGGTATTGGTCTTTCGCCTGTGACCCGGATTCTCGTAGTCCTGGATGTAGATTCCGGTGCCTCCAGTACAGATAAAGCAGTTGTCTCCACCAAAATTAAAAAGCTTCTCTTTTCTGTCTTGGTCGTAAAAAGCGATATGGGAAGGTACCGAGGAAAGAGTCTTGTCGATGAGATTGGGACCTATCTTTACGACTTGTCGGTCCCTGTCCACATTGGCTCCAGCCTCTTCAAGCAAATCAAGAGCGGGCGGGTAGTCGCGTATATTAACACCCACGGTATCAAGAATATGATAAGCATCAGCGAGAATCTCTTTTATCTGACTCTCTTCTAAGATCTGCAATTTGGGTCGAATCTTCATTTCTATCTCCATTAATATCAGATTAACGAATCTATTTTAATCCTACCATCCAAAGCATCGGCGCCAAATGCATCGGCGCCAATTTCATCGGCCCACTTCTGATAAATGGGTGCCCCGCCCACAATGACCTTTACGCGGTCCCTAAGTCCCTTCTCTTTCAGGAGTTTGATCAATTCCTTTTGCTGCAACATGGTCGTTGTCATAAGAGCGGATAAACCTACCACGTGGGGCTTTTGGTTCTCGATAACTTCGAGAATCTTCTCATTAGGCACGTCATGTCCCAAATCGATGATTTCATACCCTGCTAAATCAAGAAATATGGCGACGAGACCCTTTCCAATATCATGAACATCCCCTTTAACGGTTGCCAACGCCACTTTACCTTTGGTCTCACGCTTATCGACCAAATCCCCCAGCTGTGGCCTGATCATCTCTATGGCCTGCTTGAATACGTCCGCCCCGAATACCACCTCCGGAATAAACGCTTCGCCTGTGCTAAAACGTTCTCCCAGGAGTTTCATACCTTCCGTCAAATCATGAAGTACCTGGGTAAGGTCTTCCCCAGAATCTACTTTTTCTTGAATGATTTTGAAGACGATATCGTCCTCTGCCTGACTCACGGCCGTTATTAACTTTTCATCTGGCATCGAGATACTCCTTTATCATGGATTTCAGTAAGATTCAGCCCCCTTTGAAAAGTACGCTTGGAGCCCAGCCTGAATTAATGATTCGGCATTGATATTGTGATTTTGAATTTCCCGCATCTCCAACAATAAACCAAATTGAAACCCGCCGCCACAATAAAGAGAAGCACTACTTGGGATCGGGATTATACTCCGTATTATGCTCCGATTTGCCTATGGAGAAGGCCTGTCCAAGATAATTCCCTAACCGATGATAGCACCAGGTTTTCGCCCCCACAACAATAGGATCTGCCTTTAGCATATCTGGAAGGCCGTTTTCCCCAATAATATAGTCATCGGCTTTCACATCCAGGACTTCTCCGATGAATTGAGTATGTGACCCAATCTCAAGCTTGTGGACAACCCTGCATTCCAACGCCAGCGAGAACTCCTTCACATAAGGCGCATCCACAAGATCTCCTCTCACAGGGGTCAGCCCGGTTGCTGAAAACTTGTCCGCATCTTTTCCAGAGACGATTCCGAAATAATCGGCCTGGTGGGCGTACTTTACCGAGGGAACGCATACGGTAAATGCTTCCCGATCCAAGAGGTTCCTATAGGTATATCTTATCTTCTGTACGGAGATACTTACACAAGGCGGCAGGGAACAGCATATACCCCCCCAAGCCAAGGCCATAGCATTGGGTTTTCTTTTGGAATCGTAGGTTCCTACCACCCAGAGTGGAGAGGGAAAAATGAGAGGTTGGGCGCCTACAGACTTCTTCATTTGAATGAAACTCTTCCTGTTGTTAGAGAATAGATTAGCACTTGTTCCGGATTTTTCTTACTTCTGTTTTGTCAAGTGCGAAGCGATCAGCTTGCCTTGGCAGCCTTCACCATTGCCAAAAGATTTTCAGTGGGAGTCCCGGGTGCCACAGCACAACCCGGGGCCAAAATTTGGATACCTTCGGAAATACTTGCCTCGCATATTTCTTTTACCTGGTTTGGATCCTGCACGAGAAGTGTGTTGGCCGTATCCACTCCTCCCATCAGAAAGATATGAGGGCCGCATTTCTCATGAGCAAGCTTGACATCGGTTTTGGGCTCTATGCTCAATATGGTTGCGCCAGTCATAGCCATCGACTCGACAATGGGATCCACATTACCGCAGATATGGAGTATTTTGGGTACAGGAATGGACTGAAACTGCCTGGTTTGGAACTCCAGTTCCAACTCCGGATAGGTGTGGGGGGCAATGAGCTCTGGTGAAGCCGTCATATCCTCACAAGATATGATATCGGCACCTGCATCTATTAGGGCCTTTGCCAGAGTAGTACCGGCAGTTTCGGCCACTTCCAGAAACGGCCGCAGCTTGTGGGGCGCCTTGAATGTGGCTTTGAGGAAAGGAACGGTTCCCAACATATCCGCCGCCAGAGTAAAGGGACCGATTATACCTCCAATGACCGCGGCATTGTCATCCAACTCTCTCTTCAGAATGCGGACGGCTTTGATCAATTCAGGGATGTTTCCCTTAGAAAGAAAATCACTAGGGAAAACTGGCGTATCATCGAGATTATACGGAGGCGGATCTTCTATGCCCGGTATACCTTCCATGCCCTCGATACCCTTGCTTGCTTTATACCTGCATCCCAAGGCCACTGCTTCGAAGGTTTGACAAAAAG
The DNA here is from genome assembly GCA_034522175.1 of Deltaproteobacteria bacterium. Taxonomy (GTDB): domain Bacteria; phylum Desulfobacterota; class DSM-4660; order Desulfatiglandales; family Desulfatiglandaceae; genus JAIPDZ01. The sequence continues at coordinate 646,111 of JAXHLQ010000001.1, forward strand.
GAACCCTAACGGCATCAAACCCGATAACCGTGTGCGCCGCCAAGGCTTGTCTCGCCATCGTTTCACCCTTGGTGTGGCCTTCAGGCCAGTATGCCTTCACCTCTTCCATCTGACCATAGGTCACCGTGCTATTCGCACTGAAGCAGGGTACTCGATCCGTTGGTCGGCCATTAATCAGTGCCATAATACGGTCTTTGCCGTTCATAGTAATGCTCTCCCCCTTCAAATATCTGATGACGCTGTAATTTTTAGTAGAGCAAATCTTGTGCCATTGGCAATGGAAAAAGCCAACATACTGTTATTAAAGGACTTATTATAAAATATTGCCAAAGAGACCGAATCGCTTTTTCGAAGCTTGGAATCTTTCATATCATTTTTGACATCTCTTATATCATTCGTAGAATTCTTGAGTCGTAAATGAGTACAAGATGTGTTTTTCTTTGAGCAACTCGAAGGGTATTTGAAGTGAAAACCTAAATGTCCAGGGTGTTCTTTGATCAAGATTGAAGTTTTCTCCATAGTGTATTTACACTGATGCCCAAACTCTTAGCCGTCCTTTTCTTATTATATTGACATGCCTGTAAAGTTTTATAGATAAGTAGCTTTTCGTACTCATACAATTCGCTTTTCAAATTTCTCCTTGGGATATCGGGGGCCGTCTTTCCGTAATCATCGGAGGCTTCTTCAGCTCTATTTATATCGACTTCGGTATATTCTTGAAATAGATGATAAAATAATCCTTCATTAGGCTCTGATGAGTCACCCAAGAGTATAAAATAGCTCTCGATAAATGAAATCAACTCCCGAATGTTACCAGGCCACGAATAGGAATTCAATTTCTCGAGCATATGTGGTGTAAGACACTGCCCTCTTTGGCCATATTTGTTTAAAGTTTTTTCAAGAATGAGATGTATATCCTCAATTCGATCACGAAGGGGAGGTAGTTTCAACTTCAAGATGGTGAATCTAAAATATAGGTCGGCTCGAAACCTCGAGTCTTTGGTTTCTCGTCGAAGATCCTTATTGGAAGAGCCAATTATTCTAACGTCTGTGGGGACATAACGATCACCGCCCACTCTCATAACCTCTTTTGCTTCGAGGACTCTCAACAGGCGCACCTGTAGAGTCTGAGGCATATCCGCTATTTCATCCAAAAAAACAGTGCCCTTGTTTGCCAATTCAAACAGGCCAATTTTTCCTCCTTTTCGGGCTCCGGTAAACGCTCCTTCCTCATACCCGAAAAGCTCGCTCTCCAGGAGAGATTCTGGCAGTGCCGGGCAGTTTACCGCTACAAAGGGTTCCTTTCTCCTCGCACTCGAGTTATGAATGGCTTCAGCCAATAATCCTTTTCCTGTTCCCGTTTCTCCCTGAATCATAATGGTAGCATCTGTCTCAGCATATCTCTTTGCCTCTTGGATAAGCTGAACCGTTTTGGGACTACAGCCTTTAATATCCTTGAAAAAATGCCTGGCCACAAACCCCTTTGCATAGAGATTCTCCCGTACTTTTCTATTGATATTTTCAATCCTCTCAACCTCTCTGAGAAATGCAACAGCTCCACTTCCTTTTCCGGCAATCCGCAAAGGTAATGTGTTTATCAGGACGTTTTTGCCGCCCACTTTCTTAATGGTATCCACATTTGGCGAATTACTCCTCAGAACATCAATTAGGCTGAAATCCTTGAAAACTCCGGATAATAGTTTTCCTTTTGCTTTCTCAAACTTTATACCCAATATTTCTTCTGCGGTCTCGTTGCAGATGTCAATCCGTCCGTATTGATCTATCCCGATGACACCCTCTTCCGTCATCTGAAGTATCGTCCTGATTCGCTCGGCGTTTATCGCGTCCCTACGACGCACAAGGGCGATGGCCCTCGCTTCTTCCAAGGCCTCCTTAACAACACTTTCCCTCGGTAGGACCAAAATGCCTTTTCCACCGAAGGAATTAATAAGCGTCCGGCTTATACCGCCCCCAACAACGACTTTGATATTTTTGCAATACGCTGAATAAACTGCTTCCTCAAGGTCTTTGCCCGAATTGAAAATAAGTTGGTGAACCTTAATATCGAGCAAATTTTCAATAATATCAATTCCGTCGATCGGTTTTGAAAAGCTTGTCAGTCCTATCTCTCTTCCGTATTCCCTGGCCTTCATAAAGGCCAAAATCAAGTCCAACCTGGATCTTGGAATTTTAACACTCTGCTGTACGATATTCTGAAAGATCAGATTTCCAGTTCCTCCATGCCCAAGTATGACTTCGATACCTTCGCCCAATAATTCTTTTGCCACAGGGACGGCCTCATCAAGGTTGACGACACGGCTGACAAGATCTTCTGAACCGGGATCGGAATAGGCCTTAACCGCCTTGGCCAGCTCTAAAGAATGGCCGACTAATGCGAATTTAAATCTCCTATCCTGTGCCATTTTTCACATACCTTTTGAAAAAGAGTTTTAAAGTGAGTTGAACCAAACCGTTTCTGTCGCGGTAGTTTTTGGCCGTCGTAGGGGAGGACTTTGTTCTTTGACAACTAAATAGCGTTTTTTCCTGGACGTTTTCCGAAAGCCGATTGTAGTTTGATGATCTTTCAGTGGGTCACCGTCTACCGCAAATCTCCGCTTTCCAATGGAGTATCTGGGCCGATATACCCAACCAGGTAGTCATCTGCAATAACAGGGGGGAGCAAGATACAGTATCTCACATAAATCTATGAAAAATATGCTTCCCTCCGCATACAGTCTATAGCATTCGCTTAACAGAAGTTTTTCACGGGAATTAATTAGGATCAACTGCGTATTCGTGGTAAGGCACCACAACATATTGGTTTTACATGGTGCCTGGGACGAGAATCGAACTCGTACAGAGACATAGCTCCGAGGGATTTTAAGTCCCTTGCGTCTACCTATTCCGCCACCCAGGCTCCGGTTTTGTTGAATCAATGTATCGGCGAGGCAGGGTGTTGTCAAGCGGTTGTTGGTCAACCCCCTGATCTTATCTCAGATAGATGGGATTGGAAAAAATCCAGGGACGAAGACCGAAAAAGGGAACCCTTATGTAGACTTCCACACGGTAGACGCCCTTTTGCGCCGCCCGAAAAGAGACGCGTCCGGCAAGCCATCGCTTCAAAAGTGCGCCGTCCTTTATCAGCCGGATCTCAGCCCTCTTTGGGCTCCTTATAAAGAATGTCCCCTCATGGAACATCCCTTCCTGACCTTGCCTGACGACATTCCCTTCATCCGACTCGAAGTGAAAATCAAACCCCCGGGCCGGGGCCAGCCGGTCGTGGGCGATGAATAGCCGCCCTTCCCGAAGGGCGTCGTAGATTTGTGACTTCGCTTCGGCAAAGGTGGCAGGCAGGGGGCTTTTCAGCAGAACATGAACATTGATGGAATTGAGTGAATAGGCATAGGGGAGCGGGGTGAACTGAAAACGGCCCAGTCGGAATACCGCGCCATGTGTGTCGGAGCCGCCGATGGCAACCACGCGGCGGCTCTGGCAAAGCTCATCCCAGAAAGAGAGGGTCTCGCTGCTGGGTCCCTTCAACATCCGGGCCTTGAGCAGGAGAAAAAAGAGACCGTGGAGGGGACCCTTGATGCGTTCTTTGAAGCGGGAGGCGAAATTCCAGATACAGATGCCGGTGAACCCGCTGACCGACGTGTCATTCCACGTATAGGCAATGGAATGCTCTTTAAAGGACATCCCCTTTTCAAAGGGGTGGGCCAGGAACCCGAAACCGCCCCGCCGGTTGACCCGGTCAATGACGGCCTGAGGGGGGAGGCCCTCCCCCTGTACCAGGGTATCCAGATCAAAGGTCAGATAGTGGTGGTATCGCCGGCCGATCTCCAGGCCCATCATCACCGGCAACCCCTCATGGAAACCCTCATCTGAAAGATGAATGGAATCCGTCATCCACTCGTGATCATTAATGATAATGAATTCGAAGCCCGTTCTTTTTCGCGGCCCGGGCGATGTCGGGGACTGATGGCGGTCCCGTCGGAGTAGGCCGAGTGGATGTGCAGGTTCCCGATGATTTCATGGACCGGGTTCATTGGATGGTCACGCTCATTCATGGGCTCATTCCAGGGCTGTGCAGTCGCTCAATCCCCGTTTTCATGGGTTTGAATATGGCCAGGCCGCTGATGGCCAAAACCGCACCAAAGGAAAGAATCACAAAGAGCCATTGAAAAGCGGACATGGGATGGCCTCTCACATCGGCCATGAAGAGCATGTACACCGGCCCGGCTTCGAGAATAATCACCAGGCCGATGAAAAGGGCACTGAGGATCATATACAGAAGTCCCCCGAATCCGGTGGATACCTGGGCGATGTTTTCGTGTTTGAACCTGGGATAGATGGCCCCAAAGCCGATGCCCAGGGCGATGATGCCAAAGACCATCAAGAACATGGTGGCCGTTGTGAGCCCCATCATAAACGGGGTCACCTCCAAAAGCCAGTTGGTCAGCACGATGAGGGTTTCACCCAGTACCAGCATGGGTATGAGAAAAAGCACATACTTGCCCCACAGAAATCGTTTCATGCTTAGCGGAGAAGACCGGATGACCCAGTAGGACTCGCCCTCGGCACTCACCGCGGTGTAGACAAACCGGGTGCAGACCGCGGAGAGCACAAACCCGGCGAGGCCCATATTCAGAAAGGCCAGTTCGTTTTGAAGGAAATCAAGCCGCATGGGGCTCTTATCCAAGGGAAGCACACTGAAATTGTACACATAGACGATGACCAGGGCCCCGAGAAGAAGGAGCTGTGACCATTGGCTGTTGTCCCTGAAGAAGATTCGGATATCCTTGGCCATGATGGCGGCAAGGTCCTTTTTATATGGCGCTGTGACCGTACGAATCAACAGGTTCAGCAAGGGCTTGCCGCCCGACCGCCGCTGCCGGGCCTCCTGGGATTTGGAGAATCCTTTGAAATAGATAAAGCCGGCGAGCCAGACATTGACCACCACAACGGCACCGGCCGTGCTCCAGGTCAGAAGCGTCTCAAAGAGCTTCCCTCCCCCATGTCTTGAGGTCAGACCATCCCACAGGATCCGGGCCACCCAGTGACTGGGGAGATAGGGCGAGTCAGGGGCCTTAAGCGCTCCCATATACTCGATAATGGTGAAGAATGCCTCCGGGTTCACCAGCCGCTCGGGCCTGAGGAAACGGAAGAAAAGGTAGAGTGCGATCACCATCAGGATGGACAAGAGCAGGATAATGTCCTTTGTGCGCCGGGCGGGGAACACGTGGACCAGAATGATCGTGACGAGGATCCCCAGGCCCGACGCAATAACGGCCATGGCCAAATTGATATGAATGAGCGTCACATAAAACAGCGGTGCCGGGCGGTAGACATAGGCATAGGCCATGAAAATGGGGAGACCGAACACAATCACCATCCATGAGCTGTCCAAAAACGTGTTCACGGCCCGGGAAATAAACAGGGCTTCCACGGATATGGGGGCCGAGTGACAGAATTCCAAGTCTTTTGACAGATACAGATTGGATAAGGCCGTAATGATATTGCTGAAGATGAGGAGCGAAAAAAAGGTCAGAAGAACCATGGAAAGGAGATGTTTCGCCAGGATATCGCCGATCATTTCCGTGGACTGAAAATAGAGAAGGACCCGACAGGAGATGACGAACATGCCCCCGCAAAAGGCCAGGCCCAGAGCACCCATGACCCATGGCCGCTTTCTCGCTGATTTTTCGGAGCGGTAAAGCCGGTTTTTCAGGCCGAGCATCCTCGGCCTAAGGAGCAGATAGAGGTCTCTCATGAGCCAACTGCTTACCCTCGGTCAACTTCAGAAAAATCTGTTCCAGATTGCCGTCCACCCCGGCCTGCGACCTCAGGGCCTCAGCGGAACCGGTGGCGACAAGACGGCCGGCCTGGATGATGGCGATCTCATCACACACCGCTTCGGCCATATCGAGCGAATGGGTGGACATGAAGAGGGTCGTCCCTTTTTGGGACTCCGCTTTGAACAGGTCCTTGACCAGTTTCGCCCCCCGGGGATCCAGCCCCACCATGGGTTCGTCCACAATCAGCACCTTGGGCCGGTGAAGCAGGGCGGACGTCATGATCAACCGCTGCCGCATCCCATGGGAATAGCTTTCAATCAATTCATCCTGCCAGTGGGTGAGATCAAACAGGGCAAACAATTCTGATACGCGGCCGTCCAAAGCGGACCCGGTTTTCAGGTGATAGAGTCCTGCCACGAGTTCCAGAAATTCCCTGCCGGTCAATTTTTCATAGACGAAGGGCCGGTCGGGGATAAATCCCACCCGCTGTTTAACGGCTGAAGGGTTTTTTGCCAGTTCGATGCCATCAATGATCACCTGTCCCGCAGTGGGTTGAAGCACGCCGGCCATCATCTTGATGGTGGTGGTCTTGCCCGCACCGTTGGGACCCAGGAAGCCGAACCGTGCGCCTTCCCTGATGGTCAGATCAATGCCGTCCACCGCCCTGAGACCCTTGTAGACCTTTGTCAGGTTAATGAGCCGAATCATAGGCATAATCCAATACGTCTATTTCGAGCTGCCCCATCAATGCAATCAGGTCCACCTGCTTGTCCATGTCGCCCCGGGCCAGTTTGATATGGGTGGCATCCGCGGGCATCTGGTTCATGGTGGGGTCCAGGGAAACCCAGGTGCCCACATGGGCCTCGACCCATGCGTGATAATAAAACCGGCCGGCGGTATAGACCACCCCCACGCACACCCGGGCCGGGATGCCTGCGGCCCTCAGAAGCGCGGTCAGCAGCACCGCATGTTCGTTGCAGTCTCCCACCTGGTTCTCAAGGACCGTCAGCGCATCGGGGACACTGACTAAGGGGCGTTTTTCCACCTGGGTATACACCCATGCCATCAGCCGCCTGACCACCTGAACAGGGTCCTTGAGCTTTCCTGAAACCTTACGGGCTTTCTCCACAATGGCCGGGTGGTCGCTCTGGATGGTCATCTCAGGCTCAAGATAGGGTTTCATGTCGCTGGATGCGTCACTGTGGGGCAATGGATAAGAGGCCTGCACCGGCAGTTCCTCCTGAATAATCTCAAGGACATCGCCGTCAAGGCGCTGTCTGCCCTGATTCACCGCGGCCTTATCCAGGACGGACGGGCTAAAGCCTTTCAGTCTGACCTTCAGCCGACGAATACTGCCAAGCCGGCTCAGCTTTCGATCGGCTTTGATGGCGGCCAGTTCATAGAAATCCGCGCCTCCTCCCTCGGTCAAGCCTTTTGTGGCTCTGGCCGCGCTCGATTTCACCAGCGTCATCCCCATAAACCCTTCCTCCTTCAGCACCACACCGTTTTCATCGACCCAGAACGACAGGTCCTGCCCCATCAGCCGCATCTGAAGGTGAAAAGCAGGATAGGGGATACCGTTTATTTCTATGGACGACTTTTCAACCACGTCGATTTCAACCGGTCTTCGGCTCATGGTGGCGGGGTCAAAGAGTGGAAACTGGAACGATTCCCCCGGCTCGAGGGGCCGTCCCCGGAAGTAATGGGCCATCCCGGCACCGATCAACACCGGCCCGTCCAACGGGATGGTGAACGTCTTACCCCCTTTTCCCTCGCCGCTCTTAACATGCATCACCCCGCCATCCACTTCTCCTGAAACATGGAACGACACCACGCCGGATGTCATTCTGAAGAGAAATTTCTTCAGGAAAAACTCACGGTCCACGACCGCGCGCGTCAAAGACTGCATGACGCTGGACTGGCCCATGAGATTGAGGTTCAAGAATATCTCCTCCTGAATCAGATACCCCGCTTCGAGCGGGTTGATCTGATGCATGGCATATCCCACTTTACGGTTTTTGAGATAGATCTCCATCCAGTCCCGTTCAACGCCTTTGACATCCAGTTTTTCGGTATTAGTTTCAGATGCTTGAAGATCATTATTAAGGTTTCGGATAATCCACATCCCCATCAGGACCATCCAAAAGGCGAGCACCGCAGCCCCGGTAAAATGAAATATGATTCTCTTATTGCTGCGTATCATGCGTCTTGATCTCAATGGTCTAAACGGTGTGCATGAAGAACAAAAATCGAATGGGGACGGAATAGAATCAGGGAGGGCAGATCCATACCCTTCAGAGAAGACCGGGCACCTCAGGGGCATCTACATTTTGTATTTTCCGAAATCCTCGGGATTGAGGCTTTCCAGGATATCCTGCCACTTCTTACCTTTCTCCGATTTATCCTGGGGTTCCGCCTTCAGGTTTATCTGGCTTGATTCGCTGATGACCTTGTCCGCCACAAATACGGGGGCGGACAATCTGAGGGAGAGTGCAATGGCATCGCTGGGCCTTGCATCGATGGACATTTCCTTATCTTCAAAAATAAAATGAATCAGCGCATAGTAGGTGTTGTCTTTGAGATCGCAGACCTCGATTCTGTTTACCTTAATATTGACCATATCCAGCATGTTTTTCAGCAGATCATGCGTCATGGGTCGGGAAAACCGAACCCCTTCCAGTTCGCTGGCAATAGCCGTCGCCTCCAACAGACCAATCCATATGGGCAGGGTCGCCTCGCCGTCAACCTCTTTAAGGATGACAATCGGACTGTTTGTAACCGGGTCTACGGTGAGACCGGATACCATCATGGGCGTATACATCAGTTCCTCCTTGGGATATTCTTGACCTCAGATGATTTTTTCCTAATATATTCATGCATCATACCCATTTTGTCAACAATATGAGACCGAATATTTGTGGATCTGCCCCTTCCAATGAAACCGGCCTCTTTGCTCCTTGAAAGATATCATCGATGGTATTAAACTTAAAACTTCGATTCGGCCCGTGAATCAACAATCAAGAGGACCATACCGGATGCCCCGCACCACACCCCGATTCCCATTCATGCTCGACTATAAACCCCGTTTCTTCCTGAGCTGGTTTCTCTACCGGCTTTTTAAACGCGTGAAATTCAATGAGGCCATGAGAGAGGAACTCAAGCGGATGAACCGGGAAGGAACGGTGGTCTATGCCATCAAGTACCGGGGGGCGCTGGATTACCTCCTGTATCACTTTCTCTTTCTCAAAAGCCGCCTCCCAGCCCCCAAACTCGCCCTCGACCTCAACATGGCCCTTTTTCTCCCACTGTCGGACGTTTTCAGGATCTTAAAATTTCACCTCGGTGACCTCCTCAAACATGGGCGCTTACGGGACAAAGGCCCCTTCTTTGAAACAGCCGTCCAGGAGGGGATCACGTCGCTCATCTGCCTGGTGGACCCCAAAGGATTCCGAAAGCATTACATTCATGCCCGCAAAGACGCACTTCATCTGCTTCTCGAGGCTCAGCAACACATGGACAAACCCATCTTCTTGGTACCCCTCCTCGTCCTCTACAAAAACACACCGGAAAAGGAAGTCCCGAATCTCCGAGAAATATTTTTCGGCTTCAAAGACAAACCCGGAACCCTTAGAAAGATCATGCTCTTCTTCAGGCATAACCGCCGTGCCTTCATTGATTTTGGAACACCCATCAATCTCAAGAATGCGCTTATCGACCCCGTCGATTCCCTTCAAATGGAGCGGACCACCGAAACGGTAAAACAACAGGCCATTGAGAGCATTGACCGACAAAAGCGGGTTATCCTCGGTCCGGTCATGAAATCGAGACAGCAACTCCGGGAGACCGTCTTAAAGGACGCCACGGTGTCCAAGACCATCACCGGCACAGCGTCAGGAAACAAAGGCCGTCTCAAACACCGCAAAAAGGAGGCGGCACGATACTTTAATGAGATCGCTGCGGACTACAACATCGCCTACATTGAATTCGCCAACAGGGTGCTGACCTGGATCTGGAAACGGATGTTCGAGGGCATTGACGTACTCGAAGAAGAACTGGCAGCGGTCCGGGCCCGGGCTGGAAAGGGTCCTTTGATTTACATCCCCTCACACAAGAGTCACATTGACTATCTCATCCTGAATTACGTTCTCTATCGCCACCACATGCACGTCCCGAGGATCGCCGCCGGGAAAAATTTGAACTTCTGGCCCATCGGCCATTTCTTCAGAAAATCCGGGGCCTTCTTTATTCGAAGAAGCTTCAAAGGGGCAAGGCTTTATGCGGTTATCTTCAAGCGATACATTAAGGCCCTTCTCCAGGAAGGACACCCGCTGGAATTCTTCATCGAGGGAGGCAGAAGCCGAAGCGGAAAACTGATTTTACCCAAAATCGGCTTTCTCTCGATCCTGGTGGAAGCCTACATGGAAGGCTATTGTGACGACCTGACCTTCGTCCCCGCCGCCATCGTTTATGACCGGATCATCGAAGAGAAAACCTATCTCAAGGAGTTGGGGGGGATAAGAAAGCCGATGAAAGCTTTCATCAAGTAGTAAAGGCCCGCCGCTTTTTGAAGCGGAAATTTGGAAAAATCTACATCCGATTCGGCGAACCCGTCTCCCTGACGGATTTTGTGACCAGCCACCCTGAGGAGGGGTCTTCCGGACACAAATTGCTGGCCTTCCATCTCATCCGTTCCATCAACAGCGTGACCCTGGCCACCCCATTCGCCCTCATGGCAACCGCCATCCTGACCCGACACCGGCGCGGGTTTCATGTTACGGAACTGACCGAAACCACCGAGATGATCCTGAACTTTTTTAAAACCTATCATATCCCCATGGCTTCCACGCTCAGTGCGCATGAAAATGCCGTGCGGGAGTCCCTGGCCGAACTGGTGAGCGGCGGCGTCATCAACACCCTGGAAAACGTGGACGGTTCCGAAACATTCTATTACCTATCCGAAGACAAGATTCCCGAACTCTCCTACTACAAACACAGCATTATCCATTATTTTGTTTCCCATGCGTTTGTGGCGCTCTCGCTTTTGGCCGGAAAGGAAGAAATCACAACCACCGGGCAGATCGAATCGGATTATGATTTCCTGAAAAGGACCTTCCGATATGAATTCATCTATGATGAACGACAGGACGACGGGGCGAAAATCGAAGCGCCCCTCGCTTATTTTATGGAAGCCGCATTTATCGTGAAGGATGAAAATCGAGAAGCGAGCGGCTACCGTCTTACCAAACTCGGCTTCGATCTGTTGCCTTTATGGGCCGACTTGATTAAACCGTTTTTGGAGTCTTACTGGATCGCTGCCAGGACCATGCTTCAGGATGAAAGAAAGAGAAAAAAGCGATCCGATACCCTAAAAAACATGGTCTATATGGGACACCGGTTCAACAAGCAAGGCGTCATCAATCACATCGAGGCGGTCAACCCGCTTAACTTCAAAAATGCCGTGCGTCTCATCAACACGGATATTCTTTCAGAAGGAGGGCCCTCGAAGGCCGATGCTCAACAGGGCCACGCTGTTAACGCCCAAAAGAGGGCACCGGAAATGATGGAGCGGCTATCACACTTCAGCCAGAGGCTGCACACGCTTTCTCAGTAGCAACCTTGACATAAACGTCATTATTCTTATCGCGGTGAATCCGAAAACAGCCCACAACAAACTTCCCAACGAGTTGCGCCATCCCCCTGGGCCGGTGAACATCGTAATCGACCGGTTCAGAAAGGCTGGAAGGGAGGCGTATATCGTAGGCGGGGCCGTCCGGGATGCCTTTTTGAACCGGCCTGTGAAGGACTGGGATGTGGCCACCGCCACACCCCGGGATACCATTCGACAGCTCTTCGACGACAAGACCTGTGTGGCCCTGAAACACGACACGGTCACCGTGGTGATTGATGGAGAGCCCATCCAGATCACCCCATTTCGGGGGTCGAAAAAGCGTCTCCGGTCGGATCTGTCACACCGCGATTTCACCGTTAATGCCATGGCAGTGGACCCACAAACCCAACGCCTCATCGACCCGCATAATGGATACGGCGATCTTCGAGACAAACGGATTCGAGCCGTGGGCTCGCCTTCAGCGCGCTTCCGGGAGGATCCCGCTCGACTGGTTCGGGCCGTACGGCTTCAGAGTGAACTCAATTTCCGAATTGATGCCCAAACCCTGACAGCGATTCCTCAGATGGCCGATTGGATACGAGCGGTTTCACCGGAGCGAATCAGAGATGAACTGATAAAAATTCTCCTGACTCAAAGGCCATCGAGGGCCTTTCATATCATGCGAACCACAGGCCTGATCGCGCGCCTCATCCCGGAATTGCTGGAAGGCCATCTTCTGAGGCAGAATCGCCATCATCAGCATACGGTTCTGAAACACACCCTCATGACCGTCGACCGGGTCCCACCCGACCCGGTACTGCGACTCAGCGCGCTTTTTCACGATATTGCCAAACCCCGAATACGGACAAAAGCAGGCGGCGACTGGCGGTTTTACGGTCACGAAAAGGCGAGCGCCCGCATGGCGGAATCCATCCTGAAACGGCTGAAATTCAGCAACGAAACCATCCGGATCACCGCCCATTTGATCACCCATCATCTCATCGATTATACGCCCCGTTGGACGGATGCGGCCATCAGACGATTTATCCGCCGGGTCGGCGAAGAACATATCCCTTCTCTTCTGAGCCTTCGAAAGGCGGATCTAACCACACATTCCCAAAGCGCCTCCGCTTTAAAACGCCTCAAAACCCTTGAAAAACGAATCGAGGCCCAGATCAGGTCCCACCCCCCCATGGGACTCGAGGATCTGTGTATAGACGGACACAGGGTCATGGCCGAAACCGGGTTGCCCCGGCCCGGAAATCGGCCGGATACTGAACAGTCTAACTGAACAAATTACGGAAAAACCGGAATTGAACACGGAGGAAAAATTGACTGAACTGCTGACTCAGATCCTGCCATTGGTTCGCTGAGGCCTGAAAAACAATTCCGCCGTAGGCCCTTGACCATCCATCACGGATACTCTATACTCCGCTTACCAAATTTTAAGGGTTAAGTCAGCAATCAACCGATTCATTTCAAACAGATTTTAGGTAACCCATGAAAATCGTCACTCAATCGAAGCGATCGCCCATCAACGGCTTTGGCATTGCCCTGCTCATTTCCCTCATTTTGGCTCTGGGATGTGCCCAAAAAGCTCAGCAGACAACATCCGAACCCGTGGTACCAAAAACCGCCCAAATGCTCGACGCGAAGGAGGCAGAATCAAAACCCCCGGTCACTATATCCCGAGACATGCCCGACAGGTCTTCCTCAGCGGCCGCCATACAGGAAAAAAGCGGTCTGACCGACCAAACAGACGCGCAACCGCCCGTCCGGGCGCCGGAGGCGAATCGCGTCGTCCCGGCGGTTCAGTCATATCCTAAATCCTCAAAGCCCCTTGAAACCTCTACCGCGGAGAAAACGGATCAGGAATTGCTCGATTCAGCCCTGGAATTCTGCAATGCCTCCACCGACTTCTGGAACCAGGGGGATCTTGAGAATGCCATGGATGCCCTGGATCAGGCCTACTCCCTCATACTGCAGGTGAACCCCGATCAATCGCCGGAGATCCTTCAACAGCGCGATGATCTTCGGATTACCATATCCAAAAAGATCATACAGGTCTATGCCTCCAGGTTTACGTTGGTTAATGGAAATCACCACGCCATTCCACTGATCATAAATGCGGATGTCAAACACGCCATCAAACTCCTCCAGGGAAGAGAAAGAAAATTCTTCCTCCGGGCCTACCGGCGTTCAGGCGAATACCGCCCCATGATGGTGAGGAAATTGAAGGAGGCCGGACTCCCCGAATCGCTTTCCTGGCTGCCCCTCATCGAAAGCGGGTATAAGGTCCGGGCACTTTCCAGGGCACGGGCCCTCGGCATGTGGCAATTTATTGCCTCCACCGGTTATAAATATGGTCTGGAAAGAGACAGGTGGGTGGATGAACGCATGGATCCCGAAAAATCAACGGATGCAGCCATTGCCTACCTCAAGGAACTCCATCAGATCTTCGGGGACTGGCTTACGGTTCTCGCGGCCTACAACTGCGGAGAAGGACGGGTCCTCAGATGCATTAAAACCCAACGGATCGATTACCTCGATCATTTCTGGGATCTCTATTCCAAACTTCCCAGGGAAACCGCTTTTTATGTGCCCAAATTCCTTGCCGTACTCCATATCATCAACGATCCAAAGGCCTACGGCTTTACCCTTCCCCCGGTCGATAAAGCGATCAAGACAGACACGGTCACCGTCGGCAAACCGATGCACATCAAGACCATCGCCAAAACCATCGGCGTCCCTTATGATGAACTGAAGGACTTGAACCCGGCCTTAAGGTATTATACCACACCCGACAGGCCATACAATTTCAGGGTACCGGAAGGAAAAGGGCCGCTCCTTGTGGCCAAGCTGGACACCATATCCCGGTATCGGCCCGCTTACCCCACTTATGTCACCTACAAGGTCAGAAGGGGCGACAATCTCTCCAGCATTGCCAGCCGTTACAGGACAACCGTCAGAGCCATCATGGAAGCCAACCATCTGAGGAGCCAGCGACATATCAAGGCGGGATGGAAACTGAAGGTGCCTGCAGGCAGGCGTTATGTGCCCCGCGCTTCTCAACCTGCGGCCTCCCCCTCCATTCCGGAAAGGCCGCCCACTCGTTACCGGGTAAAAAAGGGCGACTCCTTGTGGAAAATCGCCCGAAAATATGGAACCACGCCCAAGGAGATCCAATCGCTGAACCATTTAGGGACGACCCGTCTCATCATCGGGCAGTCCTTGAAAATCCCCGGCAGTTCACCCCGCGCGCCAAAAGAAGGTGTCACCAAACGACCTGAGCGGTACAGGGTTCAGAAGGGCGACTCGCTGTGGAACATTGCAAGGCGGTATGGTACAACGACACGGGTCATCCAGTCGTTGAACAACCTGAACAGCACCCGATTGAGTATCGGTCAGGTCCTTAAAATACCCCAGGTGTCTGCGAGCACAGAAAAGATCCAGACCCGCTCCTACACCGTCTTGAAAGGGGAGTCCCCCTATCTCATTGCCAGGAAGCATCAGATGGAACTCTCCGAACTCCTGCGCCTCAACAAGCTCACACCGCGAAGCACCATCTTTCCCGGCCAGATCCTCCTGGTAAAGGTTAGATAAGCGGTTCAGCGCTTAGAACCTCAAGAACTTCCTCAAATGACGCACATACATGGTCCGGGGCCGGATCACCATCTGCCATGGTCGAATCCTTCCCATTGGTCAGAAGAATGGTTTTTGCCCCCGCTCTTTTTCCAGCAATGATATCAAATCGGTAGTCGCCTATCACCACCAATCGTTCAGGGGGGATATGCATGGCCCTTGCGGCAATCCAAACCCCTTCAGGATGGGGCTTGGGCGCAGCATCTTCCCGTGTGACGATGGTTGCGAAATCTAAAGGGGTGGTGGTCTGAAACGCCTGGAAGGATTTCCTGACCGATTGAAGCGAATTTCGAGTGAGAATACCGACGAGGACCCCGCCTTCCTTCAGCGTTCGGAGGCAGCTTTCCGCCCCCCCGTTCGGCCGGGCGCATGCTGCGGCCTGCATCTCGTGTTTGTCCAGCACGGCGACAAGGGAGGCCCTTTGTCCCGGCGGGTGTTGCCCAATGTATTCCAGTATGGGCCTTTCCGGGGGGCACCCCAACGCCCGTTTGATGGCCGGAAAATCGAGGGTACCGGGCCGGGTCAATGTTCCGTCAAAGTCAAACAAAACCCCTTTGAGATCATGACGAAAACGCCATGGGGCATCTTTAGACTCAGGGTTACGGGTCACGGCTTAACAGGTTTCGCCTTGATGCTTCAGGAATCTTCCCCTTTATTCCGTTTTTTGACGAGTTCGATAAACCGCTCCAGGTTTTCCTGGGAACCGAACGCATCATCAAAAAACGCTTCACTCCACGTCTCAAGCCCCATCCTGAAAATATGATGGATAAGCTTATCCGTGCTGTCGGGACCGTGCAGCTTCAGCGATTGGTAGAAGAGGTCATCCGGGACCTTAATGGGGTATACCGTTTCGGCTCCCTCTCCTTCTGTCTTGAGGTATTCCTGCACACTCTTCAAAATCCGCAGATTGACGAACTTTCTATTGTATTCTTCCTGATCCATTCTATCCTTCTAAGGGAACCAGCCACTTTTTCCGCTTTCGTATTCTAAAATAGTCCATATATCCCGCTTCTTTTGCCAGACGAACGGCAAGATCAAATCCCGCGCCTATCTCCGCCGGACTGTGGGCATCTGATCCAAAGCATATGGGGATGGCCCGCTTTTGGGCCATGGCGAGTATTTCCAATGACGGATAGATCTCCTTCACCGGTTTCCTGAGGCCGGCCGTGTTGATTTCGATTCCCATTCGTGCCTCGGCAATCCCGTCCAAGGCCGGACGAATCATCTCCTTCAACGCGCCCTCTGAGGGCCGATAGCCGAATTTTTTGGGAAGGTCCAGGTGGCCCACCGCATCGAAAAGACCGGTTGCTGCAAGTTTGGACACCGCCTCAAAATACTCCCGCCAGGTAGCCGCCACGTCAACCGAATCCCAGACATGGCGTTCGTCCGGATTATCAAATCCCCATCCGTTGATAAAGTGAACCGAGCCCAGGACAAAATCAAATTCATGGGCCGAAATCCATTTTTTAAGGACGTCTTCACATCCCGCATAATAGTCCGCTTCAATCCCGAACAGGACTTCCGGATTGTGACCCCGCCCCTGAATTGCAGCCACCATCTCCCTGTACCGGGGGAAGGTCTCCAGGGCCATGCGGTGTTCGGGATCGTATCCGCCCATACTCGGCACATGATCGGTAAAACACATTTCGGGGATCTTCAGCCGGTGGGCCGCCGATTTGTATTCCGCCGCTTCCCCCACTGCGTGTTTACAGAGGGACGTATGGATGTGATAGTCAGGTAACGAATTCACGGGTTTTCTCCATATGGGACCGACAGATTCAAATATATAAGAGCCAAGGCGGGATGGCAATGGTTAATCCGCCTTTTGAAGCGGTTGCCGGCAATTAAATAAACCGCCCCAGCCACAGGATGAATGTCAGCGCTGAAAGGAGGGTATTCATGGAAACCGCGGCGGAGGCCAGCTCTCTTGATCCGTGCATTTCGCCGGCCATCACATAGGTGACGGTGGCTGTGGGTGCGGCGAGGAGGACCAGCCCGGGTAAAAACTGGGCCGGTGGAATCTTCGTCACGTAATACATCAACAACCCCAATGCCGGCAGTACAAGGAGTTTCAGTATTCCGCTCCCAATCGTCAGGTTGATGTTTTCTTTGATGAGGCCGAAAGAGAGTGAAGCGCCGATGACGAGAAGGGCCAGGGGAAGCGCCATCCCGCTCAGTATGCTCAACGCCCGGTCCACAGGGTCGTACAGGGGAAGATGGAGCAGAGAATACCCGATGCCGCCCAGCGCAGAAAGAATCACGGGATTGATGATCACCTTCTTCACAAAAAACCAATACTTCCCCCTGCCCCTGTTTCCGGAGGCGTAGAGCTGCAGGGACAAAACCGCCAGTATATTCTGGAGCAGCATCAAAAAGGCGGCCACAATGCTGGCCCGGGTGAACACTCCCTCACCGAGCAGATAATAGCAGACAGCAAGCCCGATATACCCGATGTTCCCATGAAAAGAACACTGAATAAACGTCCCCCTTTGATCCCGGCCCACCCTCAACATCCGCCCGGCGATCCACGCAATGAGAAATACCATTATGAGGGGAAACAGCGTGGCGACGATGAGCGTGGAATCAAACTGGGCTTCAAAGGGGGCCTTTGCCACCCCCTGAAAATCATGGCCGGGATGGCGAGATAATAAACCAACTGGTTGAGGGGACCCACCAGGCGCTCGGGCAGGAATTCTCGATAACGGAGAAACCAGCCGAGAAGTACAATCACGAATATGGGGATAATGGTATTGACAACATTCAGCATGGCGTGTCCAAGGACCTGTCTGACCCGTTCAGACGATCTATTCAAAAGGCTTACACGATTTGAAAGGGGTCACGCCGGCACTAATTGAGTTCAAATCTCACCGGGACCATCACCCACATCTCAATGTGTTCATCCCCCTTTTTTCCGGGAATAAACCGCCAGTCTCTAACCGCATGAAGCGCGGCCCGATCCAGCATCCCGTACCCACTGGTATCGTGGACCTTACAATCGGCCACCTTGCCCTCTCGATCCACCAGAACCTTCAGCGTGACCGTTCCCTCGTATCCCCTCCTTCTTGCGCTGCTGGGATAGGGCGGCACGGGGTTGCTTTGATAATCCGGTCTGGCCGCTTTCACCGTCGATGCGGACGTCCCGGGTCGCACAGGCGGGGCCGCCTTTTTCTCTCCCCACCACTGCTCCTCTAAAATGTCATCAAAAACGCCGTGGGACGGTGTCGACGCATCTCTATCAGGCGCTGTCACCTCCGGTAGCGATGGAACCATTGAATCCTTTACAGCCTTCTTCTCAGACACAGAGATGGGCGCTTCCTCCCGGTCAGCGGGTGCTGATTTGGGCTCTTCCCTCGCTTTTTTCTCATCGACCGTCATTTGCGGTGCCGCTTCTGTTTTCGGGGGGGGGGATGGGGGGCTTTCCGGATGCCTTTTGGCTTTATGGGCCGTCTGGGATGGCTTTTTAACCGGCGGTTGTACGGGTTTCGGGTCCGCTGCCTTCTCCGGGGCTTTGGTCTCTTCTCTGCGCGGCTTTTTATCAGGCCTTTTCTCAGGTTGTTTCTCTACGAGCGGGGGTTCTTCCTCAATTCGGGACGCTGCCGGAACAGGGGTGTTGCCTTGAGGTTTGGCCGTTTCTTCGGGCGATGGAACCGCAGACAGCCTCAGGGTCAACTCAAGCGGTCTTGCCCGCTTCAGGGGGTTATCGGGAAGCAGTCGGGTTCCCAGAGACCACAAGAGACCGTGCAGCATCACAGCAATTGCGGCAGCGATCAGAATGCGTTTCACGATCCTTTTCCATCCCGCTCCGCCTGGAGGGAAATACGGCTGAGTCCGGCCTTCTTGATTCGGTCCAGCACTTCAAAGAGCGACTGATATGGGAGTGTCCGGTCCGCAAACAGCAATACCCCTCGCACCTCTGCCTCTTTTACCCTGGCTTTGAGCGTCCGCACCAGGTCTTGGAGGGGCACGTTGTCCTCGTTTACATAAATGGATCCGTCTGCCTTCACCGTCACCGATACCGGCTGTCGTTTATCAATTTCGGCCGTTTCAGACGTGGGAAGCAAAACCGGCAGTGAATGGTGTACGGCCATGGAGAGCATGGCATAAATGAAAAACACCAGCAGGAGAAACACAATGTCGATGAGCGGCAGCATCTCAATCCGGGGCTTTTGCCGCTTTCCGACGGTCACCTTCATCTGACTGCCTCCCCGCCCGGCGCCTTTTTCTGAGACAGCTTTTCATACACGATTTCAAGACTGGTGGCATATCGTTCGATATCCAGTACCGCACTTTCGACCCGTGAGTTGAAATAGTTATAGGGAAAGACAGCAAGGATGGCGATTCCCAGACCCGTCGCCGTCGTGATGAGGGCCTGAGCAATACCGGATGTCACCGCCTCCGGATGCTGAATGCCGCTCGATCCCAATAGCTCAAAAGAACTGATGATGCCCAGCACGGTACCGAAAATACCGAGCAGCGGCGCCACCGTGATCATGGTATCCAGTACCGGCATATAGTGACGCATGGCCTTTACTTTTTCCGCCGCTGCCGATTCCATGGCCTTGGTCATGGAAAACTCCCGGTGCAGGATACCGCTGATGAGGATTAAAATGACAAAATCCTTTGACCCCGCAACCTCGGCCTTCACGCCTTTCCAGTCACCCTGCTGACATAACCCCAGAACCCGTTCCACGAGCGCCTGATCACGACGCATATCTTCTCTGATCCAGAAAAACAACCGTTCGATCACCACGGTCAGCGCGATGATGGAACAGGCCAAAAGCGGATACATCACGGGCCCGCCCCGATAAAATATCTCAGTCATTATAGGTACCCTTCCTGTATCAACTTAGCGTTTTGACATCGCTACCAATGGATCGAAGGCCATGAACACCCCATCTCCTCGCCCGGCATCGGAAAAGATCGGCGCATTTCCTTTATGTATAATATCATAAGCCGGGGGCAATTAAAAGACGCCCATCAGCCACACCCCGTGCGGCCCGCCTCGTATCCATGAACGGAACTTGACACAAGTCCCATTGTCGCATACATTCTCCTCCCAAAGATCATGAGATTTCCGGACCCTCAAGCGGGTGTCGGTAAAACATAGAGAAGGGTATGGTCATCAATCAGGCAAAAGAAGTCCTCAGAATCGAGGCTGAGGGGATACTGGACGTGGCGGAACGGATTGGCTCCGAATTTGAGGCCGCCGTCGATACCATTATGAATGCCAAGGGCCGGGTCATTTTCACCGGCATGGGAAAGTCGGGACTCGTCTGTCGAAAAGTATCAGCCACTTTTAACAGTACGGGCACCTCTTCCCTCTTTCTGCACCCGGCGGAGGCCATCCATGGGGACCTCGGCATGGTCGGTTCCGACGATGTGATCGTCGCCATATCCAACAGCGGTCAAACCGCGGAAATCAACAGGTTATTGCCCATTTTGAGAGACATGGGTGCCAAAATTATCACCTTTACCGGCACGCCCGATTCTCCCATGGCCATTCACAGCGATGTGGTTATTGACGTGGGCGTGGAGCGGGAGGCATGTCCCCTGGGCCTGGCCCCCACCACGAGTACCACAGTGGCCCTCGCCGTGGGGGATGCGCTCGCGGTGGCGCTCTTAAACAAAAGACGCTTCAGCAAAAAGGATTTTAAGCGGTTTCATCCCGGGGGCAATCTCGGGGAGCGGCTCTCCGTCAAGGTCAAAGAGGTGATGCTGACCGATGCGAACATCCCGAGCGTTTTTCTGGGATCTCCCATTTTGGCAGCGGTAGAGGAGATCAACGCGAAGAGAATCGGGGCCACGCTCATCATCAATAACGATCAACAGGTATCCGGCATTATCTGCGACGGGGATTTAAGACGGGCGATTTTAGAAGGAACCGATATCTACCAAAAAAAGTGGAAGATATCATGACGGCCGTACCCAAGTCCGTGGATGAAAACCTGACCACAGGGGAGGCATTGGCCGTGATGGAACTTCACCAGATTACCCACCTGGTCTGCCTCGATGAACAGGGCCGGGCCAAAGGGATTGTCCATTTTCACGACCTTCTGGGCAGGGAAGGGTTTAGAACCAATGGAATCGCCAACTGCACCTAGGGGGCTGGTGGCCGACCTCATTACCCCGTTTATGCCCAACCTCAGCATTGACGAGGAAGGCCTTGCAAGACTCCTGGAACGCGTCGTGCCCCATGTCCAGGCCGTTTTTCTGGCAAGTCCGGAAACCGGCGAAGGCATGGGCCTCGATCCGGCCCAGCGGGCAGAACTCCTGGAAAAGGCGCTCATCGCTCTGTCGCCCCGGGCCGTACCGATCTTCATATGGGTCACCCAGGAGACCCAGGAGGGTACACAGCATACCCTGGATGCGCTTGAAAAAGTTCGTCTTGATCGAGGGAGCCCTGTCAACCCCGTATTCTGGGTGGACACTCCGCTTTACTATCACAGCAATCGAGGTCTGCCCGACCATTACCGGCGTCTTGTGGACACGTCGTCGATGCCCTTTCTCCTTCACAACAGTCCGAATCTCATCAAAACCGTGGCCCGTCCCCTTAAGCGACACAATATTCGGACATCCATCTTAAAAGAACTGGCAGACCTGGCGGGCATCGGCGGCATGATATTTTCCGGCACCCTGGAGAGGGCTCACCACTACCGGAGGGCTTCCAGACGCGTGAGCGCATTCCGGATATACGATGGGGACGAGTCCCATTTCCTCGATCATCCCAGCATGAGCGGCACGGTGGCCCCGGTGCAAACCTCGCCCCAAAGGCCTGGGCCGAAATCACCCGGTCTTCCCTGCAATTATCGGCCGACCAGAAAGTCTATCCCGACCACCTCAGACAGATCTGGGCGTTGGGAGACTACCTTCGAGATCTGAAGGATTTGTACAGCCCGGCGCTGGTCCCGGCCATCAAGGGGGCCCTGGCAGACATC
This sequence comes from Deltaproteobacteria bacterium, assembly GCA_034522175.1. Classification (GTDB taxonomy): domain Bacteria; phylum Desulfobacterota; class DSM-4660; order Desulfatiglandales; family Desulfatiglandaceae; genus JAIPDZ01. The sequence continues at coordinate 668,091 of JAXHLQ010000001.1, forward strand.
GGGGTTATTGGAACCCCCCAGTGCCATTCACCGGCAGGCGATGCGACAGACACATCCAAAAAACTCATCGCACAGATGTCCCGCTTTGGAGATGCATAAAAAATCGTTGCCGAAACCGATGCTTTTTTGTGAAATTTGATCAGTGGAGGGAATAATCGCTCAAATCGATGGTGGGAAAATCAAATAATACCGGCGTACAGGTTCCCTTCGTGATGACCTGAAGACGACAGGGATAGGTTTTTCCTTCTTCAATGCCATATTTTTCAAGAAACCGTTCGCTGGGCCTGGACCCGTTTGTCAACAGCAGTCGGCGCGGCTTTCCCTGGATTTTAACATAGGGTTTTTCAATGGTCCGGTCGGTGTGAAAGATAAACGTGACATCATATCCCTTCGTTGAGGGTCCCGACGGCTGAGCGCCGGCTTCAGGCACCGCCTTTTTGATTGAGACAATCCTGGCCTCACCGGGGTATGCCCGGTATTCACAGGGTCCTCCCACCACCCTTTTTCCGTGGGGCTGTGCATCCGCTTTTGGACATGTACAGCCACCCGCCAAAAGTATACACCACAAAATGGCCACTGGAAAAATGCATTTCAAATTCATTGAATTTATCCCTAACCCTTTGCCCTACTTCTCAATCTGGCTGATTCGGTACTGGTAGTAAGCATCTCTTAAGGCCACGTAAGGATCCAAGGCAGCGTCCTTGAGCGACTCATACTCGCCGATCCTGAGCGACGTCCGGTTCACCAGATCACAACTCCTCACGCCGATGTTGGACCACCAATCCTCAACAAGGTAGTCCAGCGGGTTGAGGTACAGCTGCCCCACCCAGCCCACGGTCGCCCGCAGGCTCGACGGTCCGAGAAAGGGGAGATCGATATAAAACCCGGGTCCGATCCCATAAAACGCAAGTACCTGGCCCAGGTCTTCATCCTGAAGGGGCAGATCCAGCTGTTGTTTGGCCACGTCCTGGAATCCGGCAAAACCCGCCGTGGTATTCACCACAAATCGCAACACTTCGATTCCCAACCCCTCAATTTTCCCCTGCAGGAGGCAGCTGACGGCCCGTATGGGCATGATGAGGTTCGAAAAGAAGTTACGGATGCACACCCGGGCGGTTTGAGGCACCACATAGCCATACCCCTGACCCACCGGTTTTAAAACCCAGAAATAGAGCTTGTCATTGAATTGGAAAAAGACCCGGTTCACGGGTTCCAGGGGATCGGGAATGGTGACCAACCCTTCCGCCCATCCATCCGCATCCTCTTCCATACCCACCGGCTCCGCCGCCTCGTTCAGCTCCACCGGGGCATCTTCGGCATCAGTGTCGTTACGGCTGGCAACTGTCACCTTATGCCGTTCAAGTTCATGGGCCTGGGCATGATGTTCCTGAAATTGAAATGAATGATCGTAAGGGGAGGGCGGTGAGGCGGACGCCCAGCGGCACAGCGTCAGGAAACCTATCATTCCGCCCATTAGAAACAGGATATGTATGCGCCAACGGGCCATTAAACGGCTATCTGCTCCCCACCTTGGCTTTCAGCTTCTCCACCAGTTCCTCATAGGAAGATCGTGTGATGATGCTGTTGAACTGTTTTCGATAATTATTGATAAGGCTGACACCGGTTATGGAAATATCATACACCCGCCACCCGTCGCCTTCGTTTTTTACCCGGTATTTCACGGGAATTTCCGTATCCTTACGGGTCACGATCTTGACGGAGACCACGCCATATTTTCCATCCACCTGCTCACCTTCGTAGAGCACCTTTTCGCCGGAATATCCCTCCACCTTTTCGAGATAGGTCTGCTCCAAGAGGTCTGAAAACAGCTTGATAATCGTCTTTTTCTCTTCATCTGTCCGATCTTTCCAGTGGCGGGCAAGTGCTCTTCGGGTCATTTCCACCCAGTCAAACCGCTCATCCACGGCCTCTCGAATCATCCTGGCCTTTTTTTCGGATTTCTCGGCCCCTTTGAGCCCGGGATCGGTGACGATATGAATGATCTTATCGGTCGTCTCTTTAATGGCGTCCGTGGGCGCACCGGCCAGAGCGGTCGACCCCATAAGAACAACGATGAGGCAAGTGAAAGTCACAACACCCTTAACCATAGTATCTCCCCCTTTACCTACAGCCCGGCGTATAATGGGCCGGCATCTAAAGCATTTCCGAATACCCGAATGTCCTTACCATTCTCCGGCAACGCTACAGTTTGCCGAAGACGTAACTGGACATCAACCCCTCGAGATCAACGGCTGGCTGTGTATCGCGAATTTTTCCTCCGGGCGAAATGACCTCCTCAGTGCCTCCGGGGGTGATTTCCACATATTTCTCCCCAATCAGCCCTTTGGTCTTTATGGAAGCGATGGCATCCTCCTGAATTTTGAGATTCGAGGGCAATTGCATGATGACCCGGGCCTGATAGTCATCCAGCGTCACCGCTTTGACTCTTCCGACCTGCACCCCGGCGATAACCACCGACGATCCGGACTTGATACCGCCGCCGTTGGAGAAAACCGCCTGCACTTCATACCCTTCAGGGGTGAAAATCTCCATCCTGCCCAGCTTGATGGAGAGGTATCCGAGACAGACAATACCCAGGATCATGAATATTCCCACAGTCAGTTCCAGATCAAATTTCTTCATCTATTTCTTTACCTCCCTTGCGGGTTCGCCCACAAACGCCTGGACGACCTCATCCGCGCTCATGGTCAGGGCATGGGGCGTCCCCTCCGCCCGGACATGACCTTCATGGAGCATGGCTACCCGGTCAACAATGTCAAAAACCTGGGGAATTTCATGGGTTACGATAATCCCCGTAAAGGAAAACTTTTTATGACACGCATCGATGAGATTCAAGATGGTGCGACCGATGACCGGATCAAGACCTGTGGTCGGCTCATCAAAAAACATCATCTCCGGGTCCCGTATCAGGGCCCTGGCCAGCGCAGCCCGTTTGACCATGCCGCCGCTGATCTGAGACGGATACTTGTTTTCCGAACCTGCCAGGCCCACCTGTTCCAGTTCCTCGAACACCCGGGAGCGGATGGTCTGGTCGCTCAGGCGTGTCTTTTCCTTCAATGGAAAGGCCACGTTTTCAAATACGCTCATGGAATCGAAAAGTGCCCCCCCCTGAAAAAGAAAACCCAGTCGTTCCCTCAAGGCTCTGAGGGGCTTTCCCCTCCCCGCCCAGATATCCTGACCATCAATCAACACACGGCCCCGGTCGGGGGTCATGAGGCCGGCCACATGTTTCAAGAGCACGCTCTTCCCGCATCCGCTGGCGCCGATGAGGGCGAGAACCTGACCTTTCTCAATCTCTATGGAGACCCCGTTCAACACCCGATGGCCGTCAAAGGATTTATGAAGGTCCTCTATCTGAATCACTGGATCACCTGTTCAAAAACCCAACAAAGGCATGAACTGCCACAAAGAGACGAAGGCACACAGAAAACATATTCTTTATAATCAAAACCCTTAGTGCCGCGTCTCATAAGTTCTGTCCCCGATAATGGCAAACGGTTATTCGAAGAAAACAATATCTATTTCACCCACTTAAAATAGAAAGAGACGCGGAAGTTCCAAATCCCAAGCACCAAATATCAAATAAATCCCAATGACCAAATCGCAAGGTTTAAAATGAAAGATGTCCCTTTTGGGATAGGGCGGTCGTCATGGAAATCTCGCAAATCACCCGACATCACTGAATTGACTTTCCGGGATTCATATCAAGGGTGTGCCCGCGATCCTTTGCACTTGTTGTTTCCAATTTTGATCCCGCGGTTGCGCGGGATTGGAATTTGGATATAGTCGAAGATCCCGACTTCAGCGGGATTTGTAATTTGGGATTTGAATATTGTCATTTCGTTCAATTGATCCGTACAACCCATCATACGATGCCATTAAATTGCCAAAATTAAGAACAAAATTTATAAGACGGCGCATTAGTGACTTTGTGTCTTTGTGGCGATAACATATTAAAAGAGCAGCGACGTCATGAAATAGTCCCACACCAGGATCAGCACCGAGGAGAGGACCACGGCCTGCGTGGTGGCCGTGCTGACCCCCTCTGCGCCAAACCCCGTAAATATGGACGTGTAATACCCCTTGAAACAGCAAACCCATGAAATAATGACCCCGAAACTGAGGGACTTGTATATCCCCTCCAGGACATCATTCATCTCCACGTAATTGGCCATTTCCATGAAATAAGTGCCCGGGCCCACACCGAGGAGTTTCCCGCCGATGATATAGCCCCCAAATATCCCAACCACATCAAAAAATGCCGTCAGGAGCGGGAGAGAAATAAGCGCCGCCAGGAAATTGGGGACCACGAGATACCGAAACGGATTCAACCCCATCAGTTCCAGGGCATCCACCTGCTCGCTGATCCGCATGATGCCGATCTCGGCGGCGATGGCCGAACCCGCCCGTCCGGTGACCATAAGCGCCGTAATAACGGGCCCCAATTCTTTGATAAGGGAAAGACCCACCATGGGACCTAAGAAGGCCTCGGAACCGAACCGGCTGAGGCTGTAATATCCCTGAAAGGCCAGGACCATTCCTGAAAAGCCGCCGGTCAGGAAGATAACCAGAAGGGATTGAAAACCGATAAAGCGGATCTGCTTTAAAAGCCTCATCACCTTCAGGGGCGGGACGACCGAATAGAAGACCATCCTCACGAGAAAAAGTCCCATCGTCCCCATTCGGAAAAGATGTCTGAGCGTGAAAGCGCCCAATCTTCTGATCCCGTTCATGGGACGAAGTTTCGCAAAAATCCGCTATAAGTCAAAAGCTTTCTACGCTTGAAATCGCCCCTCCATGTGCGATAGAAATAGAAAAAGGAAGATCGGACCATAAACGGCATCATTGCCTTTTGTCAAAGCGAACCCATCCAAACAAAGGAAAGCCTATGAAAATCGAACAGTTCCCGGATAACATACGTCCCCACCTTATTCCCGAACCCAACGGCCGAATGGTGTATCAGTGCCTGGGGTGTAGCGGCGAATTCCCCATCCACAAACTCCTGTACACGTGCCCCGATTGCGGCCAGGTTCTCCTGCTTCATAACAAAAACACCGCTTCCATAGACGCGTTAGACGGTCCCATGTGGCGGAAAATACTCGACTACCGGCGAATGCTGAACCAAAACCCGCTCAAGGGCATCTTTCGCTATTACGAATTCATTGCACCGGTCATTCCGCTGAACCATATCATTTACCTCGGAGAAGGCCATACCCCCCTGGTTAAGGCCAATCCACTGCTGACGGATGAGATAGGGACGGAGATCTACTTCAAAAACGACGGGCTCAATCCCAGTGCCTCTTTCAAAGACCGGGGAATGGCCTGTGCGCTCAGTTACATCAACTTTCTCTCCCACCAGGGCGGAGAGAGGGACATCCTGGCCATATGCGCCTCCACAGGCGACACCTCGGCTTCGGCCGCCCTCTATGCCGCATACCTGCAGGGCGTGGTCAAATCCGCAGTGCTTCTCCCGAAAGGAAAAGTGACGCCCCAGCAGCTTTCTCAACCCCTGGGAAGCGGGGCCGTGGTCCTTGAAATTCCCGGGGTTTTTGATGACTGCATGAAGGTGGTGGAGGCCCTCGCTGAAACCTACCATGTGGCCCTGTTAAATTCCAAAAACAGCTGGCGCATTCTGGGACAGGAGTCCTTCTCCTTCGAAGTGGCGCAAGATTTCGACTATGATGTGGGAGAAAAGGTGGTCACCCTCCCCATTGGAAATGCCGGAAACATCACCGCCGTCATGAGCGGGTTTCTCAAATTTTTGAGGGCCGGGCTCATTGAACGGCTTCCCAAGATCGTCGGCGTCCAATCCGCCCATGCCGACCCGGTATACCGCTACTACAGCGAATCACGCCCTCAACAGCGCCGTTTCGAACCGGTTACGGTTAAACCGAGCGTGGCACAGGCCGCCATGATCGGCAACCCCGTATCCATGCCCCGGGTGATTCAGCTTGTGGAGGCATACAACGAGGCGGCCGGCGAAGAGCGGGTGTTTGTGGTCCAGGTGACCGAGCAGGAGATCATGGATGCCATGATACGGGTGAACCAGAACGGACACATTGCCTGCACCCAGGGCGGAGAATCCTTTGCCGGTTTCAAGCGAGCCATGGAAAAGGGGTTCGTAAGTCCGGGAGAAACAGGGGTGCTGGATTCCACGGCCCATGTCCTGAAATTCTCGCCTTTTCAGGAGATGTATCTGACAGACCGTTTCGATCCCGAATTCGAGGTCAAGCCCAGGACCGATCTCAAGAACATGCCGCTTTTGGTCAATCCGCCCGGCCTCGATATCTATCCCCAACCGGGGAAACCGCTTAAAGGACGCGACATGGACCGATTCTTATCTGAAATGACCCATGAAATCGCAGATATCCTGAAACTCGAAAAGGACGATTCGTAAGCGGGATGCTCAAGATTAAGATCGTGGTGGTGGACAAGACCCGGGCCCCTTTTCTAAGCCGGGGGGAGACGTTTTATCTGGAGCGGGTCAGGCGATACGCCCCGACGGAATGGATCGAGGTCAAACCGGCAAGGATCAAGAAAGGACGGTCCGAGGCGAACATCCTGAAGACGGAAGGGGAGGCCATTCAAAAGCGGGTCAATGAACAGGACTATGTCTTTGCCCTGGACCTGTCGGGCAAACCCCGTACCTCGGAGAACCTGGCCCGCCGCATCGAGCAGCTGTCTTTGAGCCGGGATCGACTCTGCTTCATTATCGGGGGGCCGCTGGGGCTTTCGGCAGAGATCCTCAGTAACAGAGCGGATGAACGGCTCAGTCTCTCCGAGATGACCCTGACCCACGAAATGACCCGAATCATACTCCTGGAACAGATTTATCGCGCGTTTACCATTCTGAGAGGAGAAAAATACCACAAATAGGGAGAGAATTTGGGCTGATTCAAGACCTCACTCGGTTCTGGACTCCAGGGCGATGGCTATTTTGTTCTTGAGATCCGTCAGATCGAAGGATTTGATCACGTAGAAATCAGCCGCAATGGATTTCATATCCTCCTTGAACGTATCATAGGCCGTACAAAGCACAACCGGCAGGTCATAAAAGCGGTTTCGTATGTCCTGCAACAAATCGAGGCCGTTGTAATCCACCATCTTGATATCCAGGACCACCAGATCTGGCTTTTCTTCCTCTATCTTTTCCAGCAGCAGATGGCCGCTCGAAGCCGTAATGACCTCATAGCCGGCATCACTGAGTTCTTCGGAATACAGATAGCGGATATGCTCTTCGTCATCCACAATCAAAATTTTCGCCATAATCCATTCTCCAAACCGGTTAAATCCGAAGTGTCGGGTCTACTATACCACACGTCATGGGATTTGCAACCCACCGTGCAGGGGTTTTGAAAACCTCCCCATTTGCGTCATCTGACGCCTCAGTACCGGTAAAATCCCCGCCCTGTTTTCACGCCGAGCCACCCGGCATCCACATATTTCCGCAGAAGCGGACACGCACGGTACTTACTGTCCCCAAGGCCCTCATGAAGGACGTCCATAATCGCCAGGCAGGTGTCCAGGCCGATGAGGTCAGCCAGTGCCAGGGGCCCCATGGGATGATTCATTCCCAGCTTCATGATCTGATCGATATCTTCTGCCTGCCCTACCCCTTCAAAAAGGGCATATACCGCCTCATTGATCATGGGCATGAGGATCCGATTGGCGATGAATCCCGGAAAATCATTGGCCGGTACCGGCGTCTTTCCCATCGTCAGGGCAAGATCCCGGGTGATCTCAAAGGTTTCATTGGACGTGGCCAGCCCGTTGATGATTTCCACCAGCTTCATTATCGGAACCGGGTTCATGAAATGCATGCCGATGACCTTCTCGGGCCGCTGGGTGGCACCGGCGATTTTGGTGATTGAAATAGACGATGTATTGGACGACAGGATGGTGTCGGGTTTGCAGTACCCATCCAGCGCTTGAAAAATCTCAAGCTTCAATCCTTCACGTTCTGTGGCCGCTTCCGCCACAAATTCCGCTTTGATCATATCATCGAGAGCGGTGGATCCCTCAATTCTTCCCAGAATATCCTTCTGGTCCGCTTCGGTAATCTTTTCTTTTTTGACCATGCGGCCGAGGCTTTTTTCTATGGCGGAAAAACCCCGCTCCACAAATTCATCCTTGATATCATTCATGAGAACCGATAGACCGCTGGCCGCCGCGACCTGTGCAATCCCCGCGCCCATCTGTCCGGCGCCCACCACACCGAGAATCTTTATCTCCATACCCTTGTTATCCTCCCTCCGAATTAAAATACTAAATGTACATCGAAATGCCTTGGATCACAAGCATAAATTGGGCGGCGCCGTTGACTCACCTCGGCCCATGGGCTAAACTTCCGCGCAAAACCCTGGGATAAACCATGCAGACCCCGCTATTTCTCTTAGACAAGGCCATCCTGATCATCTATCTTTTGGCCATCATCCTGTTCGGCGCCTATTTTCGCAAGAAGAGCAGCACCGCTTCAGGTTTTATGATCGCCGACGGCACACTCCCCAGCTGGGCCGTCGGTCTTTCCATTGTGGGCACATTTGTCAGCAGCATTACCTTTCTGGCCTATCCGGGTCAGGCCTATAATTTCAACTGGGACGTCTTCATTTTTTCCCTGACCCTGCCGGTGGCCGCGCTGGCGGCCACGCTCTATTTCATCCCGCTCTACCGGACACGGGTCAAGGTCTCGGCCTATGAATACTTAGAAGAACGATTCGGTGGCTGGGCCCGGGTCTACGGAAGCATCAGCTTCATGCTGGGATCACTGGCGCGTATCGGCATGATTCTGTTTCTGATCTCACTGGTCCTGCACAACCTCACCGGGTGGTCCTACGCCAGCATCATCATCATGACCGGAATCGGCGTCACGATCTATACGGTCATCGGCGGCATCGAAGCCGTCATCTGGACCGATGTCATCCAGGTGATTATTCTCCTCGGCGGAGCGGTTGTCACCCTCATCATCCTGTTCCTCGGTATGCCGGAAGGACCGGGACAAATTTTTGAGCTGGCCGCCGAGGCAGATAAGTTTTCACTGGGCACCTGGGATCTGGACCTGGTTCAGCCCACGGTCTGGGTGGTGCTTCTGTACGGGATCATGGAAAACCTGAGGAACTTCGGCGTGGACCAGAACTACGTACAGCGCTACCAGACCACCCGTTCAACACGCGAGGCGGTTCGTTCGGTCTGGACGGCGGCCATTGCTTATATTCCCATATCGGCCTTGTTTCTCTTCATCGGCACCGCGCTTTTCGCCTATTATACCACGCACAGCGGGCAGCTTCCCCCTGCACTCGAAGGCGAACTCATGGGCGATAAAATCTATCCCCATTTCATCATCACCCATTTTCCGGCCGGGCTCAGGGGCTTAATCATATCCGCCATATTTGCCGCCGCCATGAGCAGCATCGATTCATCACTCAACTGTGTTTCCACGCTGACACTCCTCGACTTTTATAAAAAATACATCCATAAAAACGCGGATGAACGCATCTCCATCCGGATGCTCAGGGTCTTTACGGTGGGCTGGGGGATCCTGGGTACCGCTACCGGGCTGGCCATGATTCAGGTCAAAACGGCGCTTGAAACCGGATGGCAACTGGCCGGTATCGCCGGGGGCGGGCTGATCGGCCTCTTTTTGCTGGGAATCGGCATCAAAAGGGTCAGGCCATGGCAGGCCCTGGTTGCGGTCATCGCCAGCATCATCAGTATCGTCTGGGCCACATTCGCAAGAAACCTTCCGGATGCCTGGGCGTTCATGGAATGTGCCTGGCACTCCCGAATGATCGGCGTGATCGGCACCGTCACCCTCTTGATCGTGGGCCTTGGTCTCAGCCTTATTCCCCGTGATCGGAGAAGTCGACCCTCCGGGGAGGGTTAGTCCTCGGTGGACCGGATCGTTTCCCTGAGTTTCTTCACGCGGCTCCGGTTACGTTTGATCTTCAATCGCCTTTCCTTTGAGGCGGCACTCGGCCGCGTCCGCTTGCGCGGCTTCCGGGGATGGGCGGCCTTTCGGATCAGACCCACCAGCCGCTCCATTGCATCCTGGCGATTCTGGTCCTGGGTCCTGAACCGCCGAGCGTCAATGATGAGGACACCTTCCCGGGTTACTCTTTTCCCGCCGAGACGTATCAGACGCCGTTGAACCTCACGCGGCAATGAGGTGGATCGAGCCACATCGAATCGGAGCTGAACCGCTGTGGCCACCTTGTTCACATTCTGCCCCCCAGGCCCTGAGGATCGGACGAAATTAAGATCGACCTCTTTATCATCGATGGAGATAGTGTCGGTGATACGAATCATTGTTTTACACGCTTGGTTCTGTGGGTAAATTTCCGAATGATAGTCAAACCATGGAAGATTCTAACGCTCTGTCCCACTCTTTTTCAAGGCCCTCTTGAAATCACCATCGATTCCGCGTAGACTCCGTTTCCATTGAATATGCCCCTTTTTGAACACTACCAAGACATCATCCCGGCGTTTTCCCGGTTTCAGCAAAGCCTTATAAACCCGCTGCCCACCCATTTGCGGGTCAATCGCCTCTTAATTACACCCGAACAGGTTGAGACGCTGCTGATGGAAAAAGGCATCCGGATACAACGGGTATTTGACCCCCTGGACACCCTGTATGTGGCCCCCACACTCGAGGCCCCCGGCAACCTCCTGGAATATTACCTGGGCTATATCCATCCCCAGGCCCTCACCTTCTTCCCTTGCCGCCATCGCCCTCGGTCCAACACCGGACAGCTTTCTCCTCGACATGTGCGCCGCCCCCGGCGGAAAGAGCGCACACTGTGCCGAACTGATGAAAAACACCGGACTCATGGTGGCCAACGATCTCTATGCGACCCGCCACACGGCCCTGGGCCACACCCTGACACGTCTCGGGGTGCTTAATGCCGTCATGACCGGGTATCAGGCCCAGCAGTTCCCCATGAAGCAGCGCTTCGATTATATCCTGGCCGATGTCCCCTGTTCCGGTGAAGGGCGATTCCGGAAGACGCGCAAGGATGCCGTCTACCGCGAACATAAAGGGAAGCTTAAGCTCGAGCAGGTTCAGCGCAGCATCATCCTCAGAGGATTCGACCTGTTGAGGGATGGGGGATCGATGCTCTATTCCACCTGCACCTACAACCCTGAAGAAAATGAATCGGTCGTCGATTATCTGATTCGGGAAAGGGGGGCAACCCTTTGCCCCATCCCGCTGAATGTCCCTTTTGAACCAGGGATATTGAAATGGAAGGACCAGCACTATGACAGACAACTTCACCTTGCCGCACGCTTCTATCCCCATCGAATCGATTCAGTGGGATTCTTCATGGCCGGAATTGTCAAGAAGTGACGAACGGACATTTCTGCTCGGCTATCTCACCGAGCGATTCGGCATCCCTTCGAGGGTGTTCGACCACCACATCTTTTTCCGCCGAAAAAGGGCGTGGTTTCTCATGCAAAGGAGTCGGCAGCTGGCTTCGGTCTCCCATCTCAAGATATCCAAGGCCGGGTTGCGGTCATTTCAAAAAGTGGGCGCATTCATCAAACCCACCACCCGCTTTATCCAGATCTTTGGTCATCATGCCACCAAAGGGCGTTACCAACTGAATCACGAGCAGCTGAGGCGCCTGATTTCAGGGAACGAAATTGAGGTTGATCTTGGACTGGATAAGGGGTATGTGATTCTCACATTGGGATTGAATCGTATCCTGGGCCTGGGATTTTTCATCAACCGTTGCATCCGCTCACAACTCCCGAAAGGGGAACTCAAGAAAGAGATGATCATCTGAGTGGAGAAAAAACGTCCGTTTCCTCATGTGGAGCCACAGCCTGATCAGGAGACGACGATGCATGCGGCAGTCGAAAAGGAGAAGGAGGAAAACAGATGCTGACCAAAAAGCAGGTTCAAAAATATTCGGATGTCCTGTTGTGGGGGCTCAAGACGGCCCGAATAAAAGCCTTTAAAAAGGGAGACATTATCCTGGTACAGTTCGATCCGGCGGCGGTCCATCTCGCTGAAAGTCTCCAGGAGAAACTCTTAGGCTGGGGGATGATTCCGGTGCTGCGATCAGGGCCGACCATCACCATGGAAAAAACCTTCTATGGCAAGGCCGATCAACGGCAACTCACGTTTCTGGGTTCGTGGGAGAAGGACCTCTGCCAACACCTTAACGGGAGAATCTTCCTCCATGCCCCTGAATCGCTTACCCATCTCAAACACGTCGATCCCAAACGAATCGGAGAGGTGGCCGTGGCCAAAAAACCGCTCAGGGACATCATGCGCGAACGGGAAGAGAAGGGAGAGCTGGGCTGGACCCTCTGCATGGTCCCCACAGAGGCACTGGCAAAACAGGCCAAGCTCTCTTTGCGGCAATACACCCACCAGGTCATCAGGGCCTGCTATCTCGATAAACCGGATCCCGTGGGAGAATGGAAGAAAATTTTCAAAAAAGCCATGGCACTCAAGAAGTGGCTCAACGGCCTGGATATCACCCATTGCCACGTGGTCTCGGAACATACAGACCTGATGATCAAGATCGGCGAGAAGCGAAGATGGCAGGGGATTTCAGGACATAACATCCCCAGTTTCGAACTGTTCCTCTCTCCGGACTGGCGGGGGACCAAAGGGGTCTATTACGCAGATCAACCCTCCTTTCGAAGCGGCAATTATGTGGAAGGGGTGAAATTGACCTTTGAGCGGGGATCCGCAACCAAAGTGAGCGCCAAAAAGGGGAAAAACTTTGTGGAAAAGCAACTCCGGATGGATCCCGGCGCACGTCGGCTGGGGGAATTCTCACTGACCGATAAACGCTTTTCCAAGATCAATCGGTTTATGGCCAGCACGCTGTACGATGAAAATTTCGGCGGCCGCTACGGGAACTGTCATGTGGCGGTCGGAATGTCTTATACCGACACCTACGCCGGTGACCCTGCGAACCTGACCCCGAAAATGAAGGATAAACTGGGCTTCAACGACTCGGCACTCCATTGGGATTTGGTCAATACGGAGAACAAGCGCGTCACCGCTCATCTGGCATCGGGCGAGAAGGTCGTTATATACGAAAACGGCATGTTTAACAAATGATGTCCCAAAGGCGTTTAATCGCAAATGAAAAAATGAAAAAGAGACCCATTCACCTGGGCGGCACCGCCCGCACTCCGGATGATGTCATGACCCTCCATGACCTCGGGCTTCCGTTTGCGGAAGTCTCCATTCCCCGGCCGGAGGCCTTCAGCGCTCAGATACCGTCTTACCAAAAAATCAGAGAGGAGCGAGGGATCACCTACCTCTGCCACGGCCCCCGGGAAGGCGACCCCAACGACATCCGGTCCCTTGAGCACCGCTATCTTCCGAAGCTGGGACGGGTCCTTTCCCTGATGCCGCAGCTCGATATGGCGTGTCTGACCCTACACCTCTGGATGGATCCCCGGTTTGTCACCCCGGATGCCATCGCCTACAAGGTGGGATTCTTGAAAAGAGTCGTGGAAATGGCCGGGGCGCGCAGCATCTCTGTGTGCATCGAGAACCTGAGTGAGACGGCCGACCACCTCTCCGGCGTATTTGAGGCCATCCCGCAGTTACAGATGACCCTGGATGTGGGACATGCCGAACTCCTCACCCGTTACAATACCAGCCACGCCCTGATCGATCGGTTCGCGGACCGGATCCCGGCATGTCCACATTCATGACAACCGGGGCGGGAATTCGCCGGATGACGACCTTCACCTCCCATTGGGAGCGGGTGTAATCGATTTTGAAGGGATCTTTAAACGGCTGAACCGGGCGGGTTATGACAGGACCATGACACTGGAACTGACCCCTGCTGAAATCGAAGCGAATCTGCCCCACGTCCTATCGCTCCTCACCGGGGCAGGGTTCGATCCTTAAACTTTCTTTTGTGAATACATGGCCTCAATCAAATCGCCGAAGGCCTCATTCACGTAGTTTCGCTTAACCTTCATGGTGGGCGTCACCTCCCCGTCTTCCTCGTACAGTTTTTTAGGGAGGATGGTAAACTTCTTTATCTGTTCCACGCGGGCGAGGGTATCATTGATCTTGTTCACTTCACCCTGGATGAGTTTGTTGATCTCGGCACTCTGGGTCAGATCCTTGTAGGTGGAAAACTGGACCTTGTGGTCCTGGGCATACTTGACCACATTGTCTTCGTCGATCATGATGAGGGAGGTAATAAATTTCCGCTTGTCCCCGATCACCACCGCATCGTTGATATAGGGGCTGAACTTGAGCTTGTTTTCAATGTACTGAGGCGTAATGTTTTTTCCGCCGGCCGTAACAATGATGTCTTTTTCCGGTCCGTGATCTTGAGATACCCGTCCTCATCGATCTCCCCCACGTCGCCGGAATAAAGCCATCCGTCTTGAATGGTTTCTTCGGTCGCCTCCGGGTTGTTGTAGTAGCCCTTGAATACGCTCGGCGATTTCACCAGGATCTCCCCATCCTCGGCGATCTTGATCTCGGTCCCGGTAATGGGGGGGCCTACGGTACCAAACTTGACCCTTCCCACCCTGGAGACACAGGTCACCCCGGTCCCCTCGGTCTGTCCATACCCCTCCACCAGATTCACCCCGATGGACTGGAAGAAGTGAAGGACATCCGGGGAGATGGGGGCCGCACCGGAATACGCGATCCGCATCCGATCAAACCCCAGCCGCTCTTTGAGTTTTCGAAACACCATAAAATAGGCCAGCTTGTACAAACCCTCAAGGTAAGACGGGGTGGACTCAAAATTCATCATCAAGGTGGCCCGTTTCATACCGACCTTAAGAGCGATTCCAAAGACCAGCTTCTTGAACCAGGTGGCATCCGACATCCGTATGTGAACCGCGGAGAGGTATTTTTCCCAGATCCGCGGCACGGCATAACCCACGGTGGGGAAACCTCGATCATGTTGTCGATCACCGTATCGAGATTTTCGATGAAATTCACCACGTATCCGTGGGTGATATGGCCCATGACCGTGAAGAGCTGTTCGAACACATGACATAAGGGGAGAAAGGAGAGGACCTCGTCCGTGTCATACATGGGATTTTCTGAGGTGATGGCTTGCCCCATCCACATGAGATTTCTGTGGGTCAGCATGGCCCCCTTGGGCGGGCCCGTGGTGCCGGAGGTGTAAATGAGCATGGAGACGTCTTCCGCTTTTACGGTTTCCATACGCTTCTCAAAGCGGTCCGGCGCCTTTTCCACCTCCTTTTTCCCCAGTTCCAGCATCTCATCATAGGTCATCACCATCGGGTCTTCGAAGTGTCTCAGTCCCTCCAGGTCCCAGACAATCACCTTCTTGAGATGGGGGACGTTATCCCGGAAATGGAGCCATTTGTCCAACTGCTCCTCGTTTTCCACGAAGAAAAACTTGGCGTCTGAATTCTCCACCACATATTCCACCTGGGGCCAGGCATTGGTGGAATAGACCCCCACGGCCACCCCCCCCGAGCACTGGACCGCCAGGTCCACAGTGACCCATTCGGGGCAGTTATCGCCGATGATGGAAACGCAATCCCCTTTTTCAAGACCCAGGGACATGAGGGCCGTGGCGATTTCCTTGGTAGAACGGTAGTAGTCATTCCAGGAGATATCGTGCCAGAGCCCATATTCCTTCTTGCGCATGGCCACCCGATCACCATACTTGGCCACCGTTTCTTTAAACATGCGGGGAACGGTTTTCACATCCATGAGACGCTTATCTCCATCGCTTCTTTCGTTTCCACCGCTGAAACCCTTTGGCCGATTCCTCAGACCGAATCCCCATGTAAAACTCCCTCACATCATCGTCTTCCATCAACTCCTTTGATTTGCCCTTCATCACGAACCGGCCGTTTTCAAGGATAAGGCCGAATTCGGAAATGCTCAGGGCCATCCTGGCATTCTGTTCCACCAGCAGGATGGTCACCCCCCGTTCGTTGATGGTGGTGATGATGTTGAAGATCTCCTTGACCAAAATCGGCGAAAGCCCCAGTGACGGTTCATCCAGAAATAAGAGCTTGGGTCGGTTCATCAGGGCCCGGCCGATGGCGAGCATCTGCTGCTCACCACCCGAAAGGGTCCCTGCCCATTGATTTTCCCGGTGTTTGAGAACCGGAAAATACTGATATATCTGCTCGAAATCCCGCTTTACGGCCGCACGATTGCGCCGGATATAGGCCCCCATCATGAGGTTTTCCCTGACGCTCAGCTCTTCGAAGACTTCACGCCCCTCAGGTACGTAGGCAATCCCCCGCCTCACGATCACCTCCGGGTCTTTCCCGTCGATGCGCTTTCCCTCAAATTCGATGGTCCCCTTGTCCGGCTGATCATCCAAGAGTCCCATCACGGTCTTTAAGATGGTCGATTTGCCCGCGCCGTTATTGCCGAGAATGGCGGTCACCGTCCCTTCATTCACCGAAAGAGAGACCCCCCTGAGGGCATAAATCAGGTTATAGAACGTCTCAATATTCTTTATTTCCAGCATCGCCGCCACTGATTCAGTCCTCTCCGAGATAGGCCTCCAGGACCTCCGGGTTTTTCTGCACTTCGTCTGGTGTCCCCTCGGTGATGGCCTTGCCGAAATTGATGACCAGTATCCGCTCCGAGATATCCATCACCATCTTCATATCGTGTTCAATGAGAAGAATCGTCACCCCGAGTTCATCCTGGATATCCTTGACCCAGAAGATCATGTCCTGCTTCTCTTCGGAGTTCATCCCCGCACACGGCTCATCCAGGAGGAGCAGCTCCGGCTCCAGCGCCAAAGCCCTGCCCAGTTCCACCTGCTTCTGGGTCCCGTAAGGAAGCCCCCCCACAAAACTGTTTCGAACCGACTGAAGATCCAGAAGATCAATGATCTCCTCCACTTTTTCCCTGTGGCGGATTTCCTCGCGTCCTGCAAATGAGTGTCTTCCCCACATCCACCCCCCCCTGAAAAGACCGGTTCGAATATGGAGATGCCGCCCGGCCATGAGGTTTTCCATAGTGCTCATATGGGAGAAGAGTTCGATATTCTGAAAGGTCCGCGCAATACCGAGACGGGCCACCCGATCGGGCTTTTTCCCCTGGATCTCCTGATCTTTGAAGACAATACGGCCTCTATTGGGCCGGTATATGCCATTGATGCAGTTGAAAAGGGTCGTCTTACCGGCACCGTTGGGACCGATGATGGCGAAAATAGACCCCTTTTCCACCTCGAAATCAATATCCCTGAGTGCCTCTAAGCCCCCGAAAGATATGGAAAGATTCTGGACTTTAAAAAATGCCATGGGTTAACACTCGGGCTTCCCCGCCAAATGCCTTTTTTTCAAACCGATTTCTGTCGATGCTTGTAAAAAAGCCCCGCCGATCTCACTTTAAAGGACGCGGCGGGGCTTGTTCTGCCTGGCCTATTCAATCCTCATCCAACCGGTCAGTTTCTCATACTTCCCATCTTCCAGGCACTTGACCAGAAAGACCTCTTTCTGACCCTGCCGGGACTTGTAGGGCTCTGCCAGATCCAACGGCGCATAGCTGATCTTACCGCCGATTCCCTTGAAGTCCTTCAATCCTTCCAGTTCCTTGACCAACCGCTCTCGGGTCAGGTCTCTTCCGCAGCGTTTGATCCCTTCCACCAGCGGCTCTGAGAAAAGGATGCCCGCATAGAAGAACAACCCCCACCGTTCCCCTTTGGCCGCAAATTTGCCGTAAGCGTCCTTCTTGTATTTCTGCAGGAGGGCATTATCGGAATCGGGCAATTCGCCGAAGGTGGCGGCGATGACGCCCTGCCACAGCCCTTTGCTGATCTTGTACATGAGCGGGAAATCAGAGCAGGTACTGGTGCTCATCCACTGGGGTTGGAACTTCATGGCATGACTGGTCCCCACAATACGGACCGCATGGACGGGTGTCACCCACAAGAGGACCACATCCGCGTTGGCCTTCTTCATTTTCATCACATGGGGTTTCATATCGGTGTCGGCCTTTTCAACCGGGACCTGTGCCACCAGCTCCAGCCCATACTTCTCCAACTCCTCGGCCGCTCCTTTTAAACCGTTCTTGCCGTAATCATCATTCTGGTAGGCGATGGCGATCCGTTTCTTGCCCATCTCTTTCACTGCGTAACGGCAAAGGGCCTTTGCCTCGATGTAGTAGAGCGGATACACCGCAAAAAGATATTTCTGGGGGGGGGTAATCCAGTGAAGCGAACCGGCAGACGGGCCGATCCAGGGGATCTTTCTTTCCATGAGATAGTCCTTGACGGAAAGCCCGCAGGCGGTCCCGACCCCGCTGGTCCACGCAAACATGCCGATTCCTTCCTGAAGTTCCTTAACCCCGGCCTTGGTCTTGGCGGGGTTGTAGGCATCGTCAAACATATGATGAATCAGTTTACGGCCGTGAATACCGCCCTCCGCATTGATCATCTTGAAATAGGCATCCGTCCCCCGGGCCACCGATCCCCACGGCGCAGCCGGTCCGGTCTGCGGACCCCACTGTCCGATGTGAATCTCCGTATCCGTGACCCCTTCCTCGGCCATCGTTCCCGTTTGAAACCCAAACACCAGCGCAACCATCGCAAACAGCACCCACATTCCTTTACCTTTCATGACGAACTCCTTTCCTTAAAATGAAATATTAGACTTTCTTCACATAATGCCGGGCAAAAAGCCCGCTCGGCCTGATGCAGAGCACCAGCACGATGATGGCGAAGGCCACGACCGATTTAAACTCAATGGACACATAACCGCCGAACAGATTCTCGATGATCCCGATAATATAGGCCCCGAAGACCGATCCCGGCAGGGAGGTCATCCCTCCCATCACCGCTGCGGCAAACCCCTTCAGCATGGGATCCCACATCATGTAGGGCTGCATGGTGGTGGGCGCAATAAGAAGTCCTGCCAGGCACCCCACCACCGAAGAGATTCCCCAGGTGATCATCAGGATGCGGTTGGTCCGAATCCCCATGAGGCGAGCCGCCATCTGGTTCTGCTGTGTGGCCTTCATGGCCACGCCCAGTTTGGAGTACCTCAAAAACAGGAAGAGGATGACCATCACGGTTAACGCCACGACAAAGGTCAACATCTCCAGGGCGCTGACAAACACCGCTCCCAGTGCCACACTGTCCCAGGGGGAAATGGGAAAGGGCATGGTCTTGGGGTCGGCTCCGAATTTCCAGGACACCACGCCGAGAAGGATCATCTCGAGCCCGATGGTGATAATGATCATTCCCAGGACATTGGGCTCCTTGGCCCGTCTGAGCACGGCGAATTCCAGGAAAAATCCGAGAAAGGCGGCAAAAACCAGGCCCCCCGGAAAAGCGACATAAAAGGAAAACCCATGATATTCCAGGACCATATACGTCATGAAGCAGGAGATGAGGGCCATCTCGCCCTGGGCGAAGTTCACCACCTCGGATGTCTTGTAAATGAGGACCATGGCCAGCCCCATGAGGGCATATGAACTCCCCACGGCAATGCCGCTGACCACTGTCTGTATAAAATCCATCATGCCGTCTTACCCCAAATCCCTTTTGAGGGTGGTTACTGTTTTTCGAAGTTTCCCGACACCTGAAACCTGAATTCCATCCAATCAGCAAGGTAAACCACTACAAGACGTGTGCTCTTATCGCTTATGACCAAGGCCTAATCCCATTAAAACGGCCACGTCTTCCAGTAGATCTTCGTGCGTATCCAGAACCCGTAAATACCCAGCGGTTCGAAGAGCATGATGAGCACCATGATGAGCCCGTACACGATAAACTGGATGTTGGATACGCCGGTGATGGAAAAATAGCTCTTGGACAATGTCTCAAGCCATACCCCAAGATAAGGGATACTCAGAATGTTCCTCAGTTCAAGATCCAGCCAACTCAGCAGGCAGGCCCCGGCAATGGATCCGAAGATGGATCCCAGGCCCCCCACCACCACCATGGCCAGGAAAATGATGGACATCAAAAGGCTGAAGATTTCCGGCTCAATGAAACGGAGCACAAACGCATAAAGCCCCCCTCCGACGCCGGTATAAAAAGCGCTGACCGCGAATGCCAGCGTTTTGTAATAGGTTAGATTGACCCCCATGGTTTCGGCTGCAATATCCGCATCCCGGATGGCGATAAAGGCGCGACCCACCTTGGTTTTGATGAGATTCCGGGCTACCAGTGTAAGCATGACGGTAATAATGATAAGGAGGTAATAAAAATCCACATCGGAATCGAGGTGCCAGGGTCCGATGGTCAATTCAGGGGTATGGAGCCCCTGCCTGCCGCCAAAGAAATCAATTCGCCCAATGACCTGTGTAATGGTCAGGCCGAATCCCAGGGTGGCGATGGAAAGATAAGGCCCCTCCAAGCGCAGGGCGGGAAGCCCCAGGAGGAAGCCGAGAAGGGCTGCGATCAAGGCCGAGACCGGCAGGGCCAGGAGGAAAGGAAAACCGGCCTTGCCCATCAACACCACGGTCCCATAAGCACCGATGGCAAAAAAGCCGGCATGCCCGAGAGAAATCTGCCCCGTATATCCCACCAGGAGGTTCAGTCCGATGGCCACAATGATGTTGATGGCCATATAGTTGGCCATGTACACATAGTAGTTTTTCACCACCAGCGGAAAAAGCGCCAACCCCGCCATGAGAATCACAAACCAGAAAATGACCACGCCGGATGAAAAGAGCTGGATATCCTCAAAGTAGTCCCTTTTCATATCCATAGGTCGGCTCTCCCTTGCCTAAATCCGAAGATGCGCCCTGAAATCATTTGTGCGCCAGTTTATCAAGCACCTTTTTGTAGTAAACCTGGGTCTCCTCCAGAAGGGGAGAGCGGTTTCCCATGATGTTTAACTGCATGATCTTGTAATTGATCTTCTTGATCTGCCGGTATTTTTCCTTTTCATCCGGTATGGCGTCCAGCATGTCTTCCATCTGACGGATCTCTCTTCTGAGTTCAAGCTCCGGCGGGAGGCAATCCGCGTTTCTCAATATCTTGTAGGCCAGTCTGAGATCCTCGGGCACATGGCTGTCATCCTCAAAAACGATGGGCGCGCCCCTGCCGGGAAGTTCATCGAACTCCCCTTTCGCCTGGGCCTGTTTGATCCGCTCCTCGATAATCCTTTCGAATCCGTCCATCCGAAAAAAGACCTGCTATCTTGAAAATGAGAACTTCATACTATGATTTCCTTGAAGATTTCAAGAGAAATACGACCATGAAAATTTTCTTGACCCAGTTTAAGCCTTCTGGTATATATAAATGTTTAAGTAGCATCTTGAGAAGCGATTTCTTTCCCTGGTAGTCCCGCTGCAAGCGGGATTAACCACAAGTCGGCGATCGTTCATTGAGTCAACTTTATTCCCCGGTAGTCCCGCAATGGGCGGGATTGGTAGAGTCCCGCTGTGAGCGGGATTAACCACAGAGTCGGCGGAGTTCGTTCATTGAGTCAACTTTATTCCCCGGTAGTCCCGCCTTGGGCGGGACTGGTAGAGTCCCGCTGCAAGCGGGATTAACCACCCTGTCGGCGATCGTTCATTGAGTCAACATTATTCCCCGGTAGTCCCGCAATGGGCGGGATTGGTAGAGTCCCGCTGTGAGCGGGATTAACCACAGAGTCGAGGGTGTAAGTTCATTGAGTCAACAATATTCCCCGGTAGTCCCGCCTTGGGCGGGATTGGTAGAGTCCCGCTGTGAGCGGGATTAACCACAGAGTCGAGGGTGTCAGTTCATTGAGTCAACAATATTCCCCGGTAGTCCCGCCTTGGGCGGGATTGGTAGAGTCCCGCTGTGAGCGGGATTAACCACAGAGTCGAGGGTGTCAGTTCATTGAGTCAACAATATTCCCCGGTAGCTCAGTTGGTAGAGCAGGTGGCTGTTAACCACCCTGTCGGCGGTTCGAGTCCGTCCCGGGGAGCCAGAATCCAACAGGCCTGCCCATCACACAATGGGCGGGCCTTTCCTTTTCATATTGATGCCTTTCTACGTCTACATATTACGGAGTGAAACAACCGGCCGGTATTACTGTGGCCAGACTAACGATCCCCAGAGACGGCTTAGACAGCATAACGATCCGGAGTACAGGCTTTCCAAGACGACCAAAAGATTTCAGGGACCATGGGAAATCATTTGGAAGGAGGAAGTCGACACCCGGGGAGATGCAATAAAACTGGAAAGACACGTCAAAAAACGAGGCATCGGACGTTTCCTTGAAGAAGCTCAGCTGGTAGAGTCCCGCTGTCAGCGGGATTAACCACCCTGTCGGGATCGGTGGAGGCGCAGCCGACATCACGCTTATGAGCGGGATTCGAGTCCGTCCCGGGGAGCCAACTCGATTCACAATGGGCACTCAACTGAGCGCCCATTTTCGTGCAAAGACATTTCTTGCCCTCCTACGTCCTTCCAAAACAACCATAGGATGTAACAACGATATAATCCCTTCAAACAAACCGATCCCCTTCGCTTTTTTCGAACCGCAGTTGACTGATCTGCTCGGAGATGAGTCCCAGCATAAATATCAAAACAGAAGTGGTGAAGCAGAATGCCCATGGTCAGGGTGGAGGGATACGAATATGTGTTGGGCAGCAAATAGAGGAGCTTTCACACAAGATCGGCCTTGACGGCCCTGAAGCCGGAGGTCAAATCCTGGATCGGGAAGTTGATCACATAAGAGGCCAGTCGATTATAGATCCAGTTCCCTGTCGCCCTGATATTGGATGCATGTTTCCCAGCGGATCTAGCGCCCACCACCATATCGTATTCTGGAAAATGCCGAATTAATGAGGTAAGATCCTTAGGGTCTTGCTGTCCGTCTGCGTCCATAAAGACCAGGATGCGGCCAGAAGCGATTCGGGTACCGCTTTTAATAGCCGCCCCATTTCCGATCCAGATTCTTCGATCTTCTCCATAGGGCCTCCGGCAATGTAGGGTTTTCATTTTCAAGTAATTCGAAGTCGATGGTTCCTTCGATAGGGCGCACGCCCACAACAGTTGAATAGACGGGTCATGCCCGCATCATTGTCAGCATGCACATGGCAAAAAAAGACATCTGCGCTCAATCATTGCGGATGAGAAAGGCAAGTATTCCAAAGAGAACGATGACAATTCCAAATCCAAAATAGGCCCAGGGGAAGATCTCGGCACCTTCTGTGCCCCTTTCCAGAATGTATCGCCGATCCGCCACATAGGCCCAGTAGATGCAGAAAAGAAAATTCGCGAAAAGACCCAGCTTTGGCCTTCCAAAGAGGATTGCCAGAGGACCAATCAGCAGAAGAATGCCAATGTGGTAAACGGGTGCGCAAAATTTCATCGATAACAGAAAGTCCACGGCTCCCACCTCCAAAGATTGATACATGGATATCAACGGCACGAACCCCGCCCGACCGTATTGATCCATTTTAACGGATAATTTGCATAAACAAAAGCAAATTCTGTGCCGCAGTATATCAAAGCGTGGGGCAGGAAATCTTCATGAATTGCGATACGATCTAACGCATTAAAATAGCTGAATTTTCAGCGTAAAAGGGAGACATCGTTACAAAAACCGTCAGCAGCCTGACCAATTCGGGAAGAGACTTCCCGATATCTCCACTTCCCCAAAAAAATGCTTGACAGATCACTAAATTATGTTATGAGTAGTTTATCTACTCATTAAGGGGTTTCTGGTGGATAATTTATTTTCAGGATTAATCGCGTCAAAAACCCGGATCAAACTCCTGACCCGTTTCTTTTTTAATCCCAAGATCCGCGCCTACCTGAGGGAACTGGCCAAGGAACTCAATGTCTCCACCAATGCCGTGCGGGAGGAGCTGAACCAGTTGACCAAGACCCAACTCCTCAACTCTGAGAGAAACGGCCGTCAGGTCTTCTACATGGCCAACCAGGGCCATCCTCTCTATCCTGAACTCAAATCCATGGTGAGCAAGGCCATGGGCATCGATCAGGTGATCGAGAGCATCGTCACCCGGCTGGGCGACCTGGAAAAAGCCTATCTCATCGACGATTATGCAGAAGGAAAAGACACCGGAATTGTAGACCTCCTGCTCGTGGGGAATATCGACCGATACCATTTGAACGATTTGAGCAGGAAAACTGAACGATACATTAACCGAAAAATCAGATCCCTGGTTCTCACCCGGGACGAGTTTGATGCCCTTCTACCCACCTTGGAAAAACGATCACGCGTCTTGATCTGGGAAGCCGAGAAGGCATAATCCGCCTTTGACGCCGGACGTGCCTGGAAGGGTGACACAATAGAGTGGATGATGTGACGGGAGCATGTAATCCAAGGAGCGGAGCTGTGAAGTTTTATGGTACAAAATGGTATCTTTCCCTTTTCATTTTATCGAGCATCTTTGTGCCGGCATACCCTGTTGATGCAGCAGAGCCTGATATTGCGGAGCACCCCGATCTGATATCCGCCCTCCATCACGCCACTCCTCAAAGCTTCTGCGGCGAAGCTGTGCCGATGGGATCCGAGGAGGTCAAAGAGCGTTTTGAAAAGGAATTTCTCCTTTCCCTCTATGACAGGCCTCAGGTCATCCTGTGGCTGAAGCGCTCACGTCGATATTTCCCCTACATTGAAAAGATGCTGAAGGAAAACGGGCTGCCGGACGATCTCAAATATCTCGCAGTGGCGGAAAGCGCACTAAGACCCCATGCCGGCTCACGAAGAGGAGCCATCGGCTTCTGGCAGTTTATGCAGCATACAGGAAGGAAATACGGTCTCAAGATCGACCGGCGTATTGATGAACGTCGAAACCTTTTTGCCTCTACTCAGGCGGCCATACGTTATCTGAAAAAATTACACGAGGAATTCGGCTCCTGGACCCTCGCGGCCGCCGCATACAATATGGGAGAGGCGGGCTTGATGGCGGAAATCCTGGAACAAGAGACCGAGGATTACTATAAACTCTATCTGCCCCTGGAAACCCAGAGATTCCTCTTCCGAATCCTGTCCATCAAACTCATCCTTGAACATCCGAAAAAATATGGCTTCAACCTGACAGACGCCGACTATTACCCCCCTTTTAAGTTTGACCGTGTGAAGATAGAAAGTAAAAAAGACCTGCCGATTCGCACCGTGGCCCGGGCCGCAAACACCACATTCAAGGTCATCAAGGACCTGAATCCGGAAATACGGGGCCACTACATTCCCTCTGGAAGCCGGTATATCCTCATGCCCGAAGGCGCATCAAAGGGATTTCACAAGCGCCTGACGCTGCTCCTGAAGGCGCCTTCATCCACGAGAAATGAAATCATCTACGTTATCAAACGGGGAGACAACCTGAGCGCCATTGCCGACCGCTTCGATGTCCCCCTGACATCGCTTCTCATCTGGAACGGCATCAACCCGAAACATCCCATTCATCCGGGAGACCGGTTACTGATCTATCCCAGGAACCGTTGATATGCCGGCCTATTGCGCAATTTCCATCGGAGGGCAGGCCTTCGACAAAACCCCTCCCTTCTTGTCTTGTCCCACGCGAAGCGGGATTGCAATCTAAGTGCCGGAGACCCTTGACCCCTCATTTTTTCTTGATAACTCTCAAGTAAATATATACTCATAATATATATTTAGAACGAGGTTCATCATGAAGACAGCAAAGTTGTTCAAAAATGGGCAGAGTCAGGCCGTTCGATTGCCGAAGGAATTCAGGATGGCTGGAGAGGAGGTGTATATCAAGAAAGCGGGTGGAGCAATTGTCTTATTACCAAAAGAAAACTCCTGGACGCCTCTCCTTGACAGCTTAGCTTAGACCGTTTTGAAAAGGGTCTTAAATTGGAGCGAAATCAGCCGACGGAAAAGCAAAACCGGGAACCCATGTTCCAATGAAATATTTATTGGATACAAATATATGCATATACATCATCAACCGGTCCCTTAGACACATTGATCGCCGCCCACGCCATGGGTCTGAATCTGACCATTATCACCAACAACATCTCTGAATTCTCAAGAATCCCGAAACTCAAATGCAAGGACTGGGTATCGTCAACGTAATATTCAATCCAGTTCACCCTGTTCATCCTGTCAAATTTAGAGATTTTTCTTTGTTTCCTTCGTTATCTTCTGTAAATACATCTTCTCACCAAAATAACAGTGTCCACTTCTCCCAAATGTGAACATGCAAAAGGCCCGCGTATGGGATGGACCCTCGGCTGCATAGGGGCATTACTATGGCTGCCTGTTTTAGGCATTGTGCTCTTTTTTCTAAACAAGTATCTTGCCGGGTTAACAGCAATCGGCTTTTTTATCCTCGGTGTACTTTACTCAAGGGTGTTCGCCCCCTGGAAATACCCTGATACCCCCATCCGCCGCATTTATGCGGGATTTGCAATCCTCATTGTATTCGCCGCCGCAGCCATCTTCGTCTTGTGGTACCCCTGGCTCACGCATCACACAATTATTAACACCCAATTGCCCTGGTATGTCCTCGTCCTCATCTGTATGCCCGTTTTAAGCATCTTCATCCCGGTCATCACTTTCGGAAAAAGAAGCTGGAATGATATTCATGTGGACCAGACGAATGAATAGATGCTTCGGATTTTTGGAACCCTTTAACGCTCTTATCCATCTCTATTCATTTGTAAAACGATCGCTCAATATGGATGCGGCGATCAACTCAATTTAATCAGCAGCTCAAAATGATAATACCATAGGGATTTCCAAAATAATTCACAAATCAAGATCTGACCCCATTTGTACCACTAAATCACCAAACAGGTTGACATTGGGTCTCCTATAGGGTACTATTTTAGGCCTAATATGCGACCCAGGAGGATATCGAAATGACAACACTCACCCAAAAAAGGATTTCCATCAGCCCAGAACAACGGAAATTTCTTGAGGCGTACAAGCAGTGGGGATTTTCAGATCAGAGCAGCATCGTCCGTGAAGCCCTTTCCCGATACATGAAGGAAATAGAGACACGTCACAGAAAAACCCAAATGGCCCAGAAGGCCGCAGAACTCGTATCCGACTATGAGAGAGATGAGGAATTAACAAGATTTACGGATTTGGATGGCGAGGACTTCCTATGAAACAGGGAGAGATATGGGAAATCAACCTGAGTCCAACTGTCGGAGCCGAGATCAAAAAGAAGCGCCCGGCTGTGATCATAAATGACGACGCCATCGGGATCCTGCCCCTCAAAGTCATTGTACCCATAACAGAATGGAAAGACCATTTTCAAGGTGCCCTGTGGCTGGTGAAAATCGCACCTGACAACCAAAACAATCTTATGAAGCCATCTACTGCTGACACATTTCAGATACGGTCCGTATCCACGAAACGGTTCTTGAAAAAATCCGGCTCTGTTTCACCTGACGTTCTGGCCGAGATAAAAACGGCTGTCAAGGCAGTCATCGATGCGGACTAGCCTCCCTCGCCACTACCCGATCCCGTTATCTCCGTTTTGTGGGTGTCAAGAGTATTCGCGGGGCGCTCCATTTTCTTGACAACTTGTCAATAACATACGATAATCCATCATATATTGCGCTCTGGAGGCACAAATGGAGACCCTATCGATAGGCGAACTCAAGGCCAAATTTTCCGAGGTCTTGGAAAAAGTAAAAAGCGGGCAGGAAATTGTCATCAGTTATGGAAAGAAACGTGAAAAGGTGGCCGTGATCCTTCCCTATGCAGCCTACGCCGGCAAAAAAAACAGAAGCCTTGGTTTACTTAAAGGTCAAGCCGGGTTTGTAATCCATGACGATTTTAAGATGACTGATGATGAAATGCTGGACTCATGAACGTATTGCTTGACACCCACGTATTTCTGTGGTCGCTTTTTGCCCCGGAAAAGCTCAGTACGCATGCATACCAGCAGATAATATCCTCAGAGAACGATGTAGCGGTGAGTGTGGTTACATTTTGGGAAATCTCCCTTAAGTACGGCCTTGGAAAACTCGAATTGACCGGCATCGAACCTGGAGAATTACCTGACTTTGCTGATAAAATGAACCTCGACATCTTGCCACTTACTGCTGATGAAGCATCGGGTTTTCATCACTTACCAAGGCTTTCACACAAAGATCCGTTTGATCGGATGCTGATCTGGCAAGCTGTCCAGAGAGGAATGACCCTGATATCAAAGGATCGAGATTTCAGCGCATATCGTAAATTTGGTCTCAAAACCATCTGGTGAGTAACCATGCTGAAACATAGAAAAAGAGACATGGCCACCGCTGAAGTTCCCACCGGCCGGATCACTGCCGCACAAGCGTATCTTCAGAGCAGAAATGATGTGGCATTTGCATACCTTTTTGGAAGTACGGCCAAGGGATCATCCAACCCACTGAGCGATGTGGACATCGCCGTATACCTTACGAAAGGGCCTTTTTCAAAAAAGCGCCTTCAAATCCTGGGAGATTTAATCGACATATTCCACACGGACCATGTCGATCTCATCATATTAAACACTGCCTCTGAAGGTCTTAAAGCAAGAATCATAAGGGATAGAAAAGTCCTGGTTGACAACCGCCCTTTTCACCGTCACCGCTTCGAGTCGCAGACCATTCGGGCCTACCTCGATTTTTCGAAAATTGAAAACCGAATTTTAGAGCGACGATACTTGAATGGTTGACAAAACGCTGATATTGAGAAAGCTATCCGCCCTGGATGAATACCTTAATCAGATCCGGGAATACGCTGATATAACGGTAGCCATCTATGCGCACGATTGGAAAGTCCAGAGAATCGTTGAGCGCACCCTTCAGATGATGATCGAAACATGCTTGGACATCAGCGGGCATATCATATCGGATGAAAACATGCGCACACCCGAAACCTATGCGGACGTGTTTCGAATAATGCTGGAAAATCGTGTTTTGGACGATACCCAGTTAAACCCCTTCGAAAAAATGGCACGGTTTCGAAATATCGTCGTACACGACTATGAAAAAATCGATCCTGAAATCGTTGTTGGCATTCTGAGAAATAACCTGCAGGATTTTGAAAAATTCAAGGAATCGATTATTTCCTACCTGAAAAAATCCAACACCCATTAGCTTTCAGGGCATCCTGTCAATTTACTTGAGCTTTTCCTTTGTTTCCTTCGTTGCTTTCTGTAAATTCATCCTCCTACTCATCCGCTCATCCTTTTATGCCATCATACCAGGAGGTACACATGAAAGCTGTCACCATCAGAGGCGTCGCTCCAGAGGTTGCCGACAAACTCAAATCGACCGCCGAAGAGCAGGGTAAGAGCATCAATCAACTCATGCTTGAGATCCTAAAGCAAGGTCTCGGCCTCCAAAAAGAGAAAAAGGGCTTGTACCCCCTGTACCCACAAATGATATCTGGATCGCAGCAGTTGCCTTTCAGCAGGGGTATCGGCTCTATTCAATGGACAGGCATTTTACTCTTATGAGTGGGTTAGTACCATTCAGCCCTTAAAGGTTCATCCCGGCCGATCCTGTTCATCCTGTCAAATTTTCAGATTTTCCTTTGTTCCCTTCGTTATCTTCTGTCAAACGCCATTTGTCTTTTCGAAAACTACACGTGACACATAGTTTCTAAAACCGTATACTACGGTTATCGTTTATATTCATTTTTCGTCAAGTCCGCATTTCACAATGTACGTGGAACAAAACATGATCGACCTGTCTGAATTTTTCAGCATCCAGAGAGGCCTGTTGACAGCAGTACCCCGGGCCAGCAGGCGCTTTCTTGAAAAACACATTAATTGGGACGTTCGGCTTTTGGGAATTGTCGGCGGCCGAGGCACGGGAAAGACAACCCTGCTTCTGCAGTATCTCGCAGACCATGATAAAGGGAATCAGAAGCAGCTCTACATCTCCGCCGATCATATCCGGGTACAGGCCGCCGGGCTTTATGAGATCGCGTCTTCCTTTTTTCGGCTGGGCGGCGAAGTCATCATTATAGATGAAATCCACAAATATCCAGGATGGCATCAACAGGTAAAAAACATATACGACGCGTTCCCCACTTCCCGGCTGTTTTTTTCCGGAAGTTCCACACTTGCCCTGCAAAAAGGGAAAGCCGATCTCAGCAGACGGGCCGTTTATTACACACTCCCAGGCCTGTCATTTCGGGAATATATCCACTTTGTCCACGGGGCGGAATTTGAACAGGTTCAACTTGAAGCCCTCATTCAGAATCATTCAGCCATGGCCGCCGAGGTGGTTGCAGAAGGCCCCATTCTGGGTTGGTTCAGGGATTATCTCGATCATGGAGTTTACCCGTTCTTTTTAGAAGGCATACAGGAGTATCATCAAAAGCTTTCAAATGTGACGGAAAAGGTCCTCTACGAAGATATTCCCGCAGCCATCGGGATTAAAACGGCCAATATCCCCGTCTTGAAACGCATATTGTGGCTCATAACCACCTCTCAACCTTTCTCGCCCAATATTGAGAGGATGTCACGGGATCTGAAGATATCCAAACCATATATCTACACCTATCTCGATTGCCTGGAAAGAGCCAAACTCACTTCCGCATGCCTGCCGGCACAAACAGGGTATCGACTGGTTCGAAAACCATCCAAAATATACATGGAGAATACCAATCTGTTGAGAACTGTCGCCGGCGAATCCGGACTGAAAGAACAACCCGGAGCGGTTCGGGAGACCTTTTTTGCCCATCAGCTGAAAGCGGCAAGCCTGGACGTACGAATCCCTGAAAGAGCAGATTTTCTGGTCGAAGACACTCATGTATTTGAGTTGGGCGGCAGAAGCAAGGGGAAAACCCAGATTAAGGGGATTCAAAACCCGTTTGTAGTACGTGATGACATTGATACAGGCGTGGGAAATACCATTCCCCTGTGGCTGTTCGGATTCCTCTACTGAAATCCAGTTAATCCTGTCAATCCTGTCAAAATTCACAAACCATTGATTATTTGAACTTTTTACGGTGAAGAGGCTGAACTCTACTATCTCAAGACGAAAGACAACAAAGATACAAATTGTCGGTAATATAGAAAGAGAAAAAAACATATCCGGACGGAGCAGAAATACGAGCCGCCCATAACTGGCTAGTGTCGTGTCATACATCAAATGTACGATCAAAAAGAAATGTGGAATTATCCTCGTCGTTTCGGCTTACCCCGGATCGGCGTCCGGGGCAGGCGCCGGAATCCGGGACCGGAATGACGGAACTTTACGACATCTTGGATGTGACGGAACACTAGCGAACTTCACTTTCTCTTGAGCTCAATGCTGATTATCCTGTTAAAATACCGACGCCCCTCATTTCACACGCAGACCCCATAGAAGTGAAAGTCGTTGACAATCGAGCAGAGACATGTAATTTGTAAAAAATAGTAAAATATTGGCAAATTTCCCATCACGTTCCAATTCGCATAGGCGAAATTAGCCATAACAAGGAGCATCGTCATGGCGCTACAGAGTTATGAGGCCATATATATAGATGGCAAAGTGAACTGGCTGAATGAGTCCCCTGGTATCAAGAAAGCCAAAGTCATCGTCACGATCCTTGAACAGGCGGACGGCCCACCAACTTCCTTAAAACACAAGCCATCTGCCCGGATAGCCGGCAAGGGGAGAATACTGGGCGACATTATGTCCCCGGCCGCCCCTGTTGAAGAATGGAATTGTGCAAAATGATCCTGCTCGACACCCATATCTGGGTCAATTGGATTCTGAAAGGTGATGCCGCGCTTCCCCATGTTGTTGTTGATACCATGCAAGAAAATGTAATGCTCCCCAAAACCCCCTTCGCGCCCCTTGCTATTCAAATAATATAACCGCCAAGACGCCAAGATTTTCCCCGATAGCAGATATTTGATCCCTCCAACCCTGAACGCTGAACCTGGGTCCTGTGAACCCATACCCTTTTTCTTTGTTTCCTTCGTTGCCTTCTGTAAACGTCCCTTGCCCCAGCACTTGAACACAAATAAGGCTCTGGATGGCCAGTCTCTAACATCGACTAAATCGATGCATGTTCCGAAATAGTCTCGACTCATTCGGATTAAATGTGAGCTCAACCTTTTCGTTCACCAAATCTCCCACTTAATTTCTTAGCCCCGTCCCCCCAAAAACCGAGGATTTGTGTAATCCGGCCCGAGGACACACGAAGGGCCAAGGCCAGTTTATTGGCTGAAAGTCCACGTTCAGTCATTTCGCGTTTAAGAATACGTCCCGGATGAATCGGTTTTATGATTTACCCCTTAGATGAACCGATCCCCTGCGCCTCGGCCGTCGGACATGCAAACAGGCATGAGCTTATTTAGGCTGACGATTTAGGATAACGGAATCCTCCCGAATTCGCCGGATAATTCACAAATCAAGATCTGACCCCAATCCCATTCTTTCAACGGAAATTCCATTGAGGTTATAAAATCAGATAGGGGTAGATTCCCCGCAGGCTGTAGGCGGGAGAGGAAATACGATCTTTGACCCAGCCTAATTTCCTCCGCGTATGGTACGTTCCTCAACCTGCGCTTTTTTACTCAAAATTAAATCGGCGATAGGCAGAGCTGAGACTTCAATCCTGGACAGGTCGATCAACTGACTCGCGTCCTCAATTTCAATGCCAATTACCTTATTGCTGGCATCGAAATCCAAAACAATACCTGCGGCTACCTCCTCAGATTCCACGCTCACTCCCATTGAAAGCTTAATATAGAGCATATCTGTCTCGGAATAGTATTGAAATATCATGGTGATCTCTCCTGTTTTTTACAGCTTGAAGCCTCGATCCGGGAATGCATTATGCACTGTTTCACCATCCGCCTCTGTCACAACCCTTAGATGTTTATCGAGTGCTGTGATATATGCCCAGCGACGGATACGTCCGTTACTTTGCACTATCGTTCGGACCGGTTCATTGAGAACATATTCGATCCACTCTTCCTTGATATAAGGACGGCGCACCATAACAGACTCTGTAAAATACCTTGTCGTTTTCATTCGGGATTTCTCAAAATAACCAAACCAAGCCCAAGCGCATAAAGTGACATTTATCTTAATTAACTTAAATTGTCAAAAAATTAAAACATCTGATCTTTGAAGAAATCGAAGTCTTCTGATACCCGATGCCCCAATTGGGGGGCAAGCCCGGTTCCGCCTGCCAAATAAAAACCACTGATGCGTGGTGAAATCTTATCGATCAGCTTTAGGGTGCTTTCCGGGATCACTTCCTGATACATCACTTTCCTCCTTTGAGGACAGCTTGAAGTAAACCGACCAAAACCGTCTGGTTATCGGTAAGAGGCCTCGCCTCGTCTTTATGACCCTTATCAAATCGTCGTCGGAATATAGTGCCCTTAGACGCTTCAGATCCTCTTCATCCCCATAATCGAGGACCCGTGCAATAATATAATCCGCGTGGCGCACGGGATCTATTTCCTGGGCATCCCAGAAAAGAGAAGGATCGAACGCTTCTCTTATATTATTTAATTGCTTCATGATTATCCCCGAAATAATAGCCAGTTAGTTCTAACTACTTAGAATAACACCTTTCTTTTTACATGGCAACTTAAACCCTAAATTGAATCAAAGGACATGTATTTCTCTCACAGAGTTCACTGAGTTCACAGAGGCCCTCTGTCCCATGCTCCTCAGTCTCTGTGGCCCCTGTGCCTTGAGCGAAGCGGGTGTGAGACCGAATTGAAGAACCTCCCAAATGAAGACCTGACGCCATCCTATCCGCGTTTGACAAAGCGCATTTTCGTTATGCCTGAACGAAATTCACGCCCCGGCGTGACTCAGGCACAATTGCCAATTGAGGAAAGGCCCAATCTCTCACTCACCAACCCTTATTATGAAAAAATAAAATCTCTGCGGCTCCGCACCTCTGCGGGAGAATAAAAAAACAAACACCAAATCTCTCCAACCCTAAACGTTGAATCCTGAACCTGTGAACGCTTACGCCGACGACCTCAAGGGCCGCCAGCGATCTTGACATTCTAAGGGCTTATGCCTAAGGTATCCCAAAGTGTGGCCGCACGATTGCAACGAAACCTGTTTCCGCTGTGAAACTGCAAATGCAGGCAGGCTGTGCCGATGAAAAATATGGCAACCAATGAAATGATCGCCTACTGGGTGACGAGTTCTGACAGAGATTACCAGGTAATGATCGATCTATTCCAAAAAGGCCATTACACGTGGTCCCTTTTTATCGGCCACTTGGTGATAGAAAAGCTATTGAAAGCGGTCTGTTCACAAAAACGAATGAAAAATCCGCCACTCATTCATGATCTGCTGAGGTTGGCTGAAAAAGGTGATCTGGACCTCGACGAAGAGCAAAAAGATATTCTGGATACCGTTACCACCTTCAATATTCAGGCTCGATATGATGACTACAAATCGGATTTTCACAATAAATGCACCAAGGATTTCACCCAAAAATGGGTCCGTTCCATCAAGGAGTTCAGGATATGGCTCAAACAAAACCACCTGAAGCAGTTTTAAAATATGTCAGGTTTTTGAAGGAGACATTCTCCGGCCTTAAAAAAGCGTATGTTTTTGGCTCATATGCAAAAGGCTCTGCCGGCGCCGACAGCGATATTGATATTGCCGTGGTCTTCGATAACGTAGCTAATTCTTTTGACCTTCAGGTTGAGCTTATGAAAATGCGAAGGCGGTATGACGCGCGAATCGAACCCCATGTTTTTCGGACAGCCGATTTCGATGGTTCAAATCCCTTGGCAGGAGAAATCCTTTCCACGGGTGTTGAGATACAATGACAAAGGCCTTCGGCCGAAGGCCTTTCGCCCCCAAGCGGCTTATTACGAATTCACCGACCCACCGGTCGTTCTGCCCCGTCTTCCCCTGCCATCCCGATCCTCCTAATCATCCAACCATCCCTTTGCCTTTTGCTTTCCTTCCAGCATGTCCGCATCCCAGCATTTCAACATCCATCCATCCTTCCCCCCCTCAACAAAAGCAAAACTGATCGCTGAGGGCAATGGGCCACATAATCCTCTTCTATCCGGTCAATCCTGTTCAGTTTTTTCTCACAGGGTCCCCCGGCTCCCTGCACCTTGCTCCATGCTCTTTGGGGCGCCTGTTGACATTCGTACACATTTGACCTACAATCCTATAACCTATTAAGCGTGTTGATATCTTTGGGCATTTGGAACGATGGACAATCTTATTTCACAAATTCGAAACGAACTGAAAAAGCATCTGGACTATACGGATTCCCGCCGGGGTACCGTAACTGCCGTATATCTGTTCGGTTCCAGAGCAGCACCTGGCCACAGAGGAGAAACATCAGATCTGGATCTTGCCTTTCTCTTGGACTCCAAGGTCTATGGTGCCGATCCTGTAACCGCAGTTTCTCCGGCCTATATCGCGGCATCGAACCTGGGAGTGGCTTTGGGACTGGAAACCGACGTCACCATACTGAATGCAGCATCCCTCGAGATGGCCTATGAGATAATCACCACGGGCAGGTGCCTGTTGGACAATGACCCGGATAAACGGATGGACTATGAAATTGCCCTCCGTGGAATGTATTTTGATTTCAAGCCGTTTCTTGAAAGACTCAGGGCTGGCTGTGCCAGCAGGCTGTAGCATCGAGAATCAATGAAGTCCATAGAAAGAAAATTTAAATCTGCTGAAGAACGTGTCCAGAAGCTCAAATTATTGTCACAAAGGGCAGGTTCCTACGAAGACTACCAAATGTCATCCGACTTGAAAGACCTTGCTGAAAGGAATCTTCAGGTTGCTATCGAAGCATGCCTGGATATCGGCAAAATCATTATTTCCGCAGAAGGACTGGAAGAACCCAAAGACAATAAGGGCATTTTCGTGGTTCTTGCCCAGGCCGGCATCATAAACTCAAAATCCCTCACATTTCTACTTCCCATGGCCGGCGCGAGGAATATCCTGGTTCACGGCTACGACAAGATTGACGATAGCCTCATTTATGGTGTCCTCAAACGGCACACGGATGACTTTGTCGTTTTCTTAAAGCAAATAAGAGACAATTATCTGTCAAAAACGTGATCAAGCTCTCACAGAGTTCTTTTGCTCCGGGCTCCCTGCTCGTTATTCTCGCCAACCCTCAACCCCTGAACCTTTGAACCTTGTCGAAGATCCCGCCAAAGGGCGGGAAACCTCTGAACCTAATTTCCCTCCATTACCTCCTTCCACCAATAATAGACCCAGGCCCCATACTCGGCCAGAACCCATCGAATCTGTTTCCCCTGTTTCCACCAGCCTGTCGGATCATAGGGGTCGGTAGCCGCGACAACCACGCATACCCGTAGCCGGTCTTCAAACATTTTTCCCCAGATATACCCTGCCCGTCGCGTATGGAATTTACTGGTGGTCACAATGACGCTCCTAAAACCCCGGTGGACCAACTCCCTCCCCACGGCCCTGGCCTCGCTCACCGTATCATAGGCATCCTCCGCACTTATAGGCGCCACGGCTTCCCGCGGGACCCCGAGAATGCCCAGGATTCGAACCGGATCCTCATACCAGGGACAACACATGTTGAACCCCCCGGCTTCAAGCCTCCGAAGGACATCACTCTTGCGGTTACCGTTGATAACGATCTTCGGAACAAATCCCTGGTCATAGAGTTCTGCAGCCTGGATGAGACGGGGATAATAGTCCACGCCGGTATAGAGCACCACAACAGCGTCGGACTGGATCGGTCTTTCATCCAGCACCAGCCATCGACCCGCCAGGGTCAGAAGGGGGCCTGACAAAAAATAGAGGATCGTGAAAATAACGGATAGGACCAACGTGAAGGTAAGAAAACGTCTGATCACAATTCCCTCTACCAGGAAAGTCCTTTATCTGGCCCGGCATCCGGCCGGGTCAGATAATCCTGCAAATCCTGTAGCTCCTGTCTAACAGCCCTCTTTAGATGAATCGATCCCCTTCGCTCTTTTCAAACCGTAACTCGCTGATCTGCTCCGAAATCAGGGCCAGCATAAAAATCGAAACCGAGGTGGTCAAGAGAAGTGCGCTCATGCTGGTAAACCTTCCAGCGGGATGGCCCTGAGGAGCGAGGCATTTTATTCCAGCCGAATTCGCCTGATAATTCACAAATCAAGATCTGACACCATTCCTTCGCATTCTGGACACAGACATCTGAATCACATCATTAGAAATAAAATCTGCTAATGCGCGGGACGCCACCTGTCATGCCACACGTAAACTCTGATAATATTCCTTGACAGGGCATAATATTTAGATAATATTACCACCTATGGAAGAAATAAAGGAAAGATTGCTTCCGTTTGATCTACCCAAAAATCGCTCCGCTTTTCTTTGGGGTCCGCGCAAAACCGGAAAAACCTATTGGATTAAAAGGCATTTTTCTAAGACACCACTGATTGACTTACTGAAAACCGAGGTTTTTGCGGATTATGCAACCCGTCCCTGGCTGCTTCGGGAACGATTCGCTGAACACGAAGGTATTGTGATCATCGATGAAATCCAGATGGTGCCGGATCTGCTTAATGAAATCCATTGGCTTATCGAAAACTCCCGAAATTCTTTCCTCATGACCGGATCGAGCGCCCGTAAACTCCGGCGGGGACACGCAAACCTTCTTGGGGGAAGAGCCTGGCGGTATACCATGTGCCCACTCACCTATCAGGAAACCAGCCGGTTCGACCTTGAAAGAATTATGATCTCTGGACTTTTGCCTCCCCATTTTCTTTCTACAGACCCAATGCAGGATCTAAGGTCATATGTGGCTGATTATCTGAAGGAGGAAATTGCAGCCGAAGCCACTGTACAACGTATTCCCGCTTTTTCTGAATTTCTAAGGGTCGCCGCACTGACCTCTGGAGAATTGCTCAACTACGCCAACGTGGCCAGGGAAACCGGCGTCAGTGCGAAAGTCGTAAGAAACTATTTTCAGATACTCGAAGACACCTTGTTGGGCTACAGAATAGGGCCTTGGAAAAGGGCTAAAAACCGGCGTTTGATAGAGACTGAAAAATTCTATCTTTTTGATGTGGGCGTTTCAAACTACCTCGCACGTCGGACGCCGAAGATAGGCACAAATGAATTCGGAATCGCTTTCGAGCACTATATATTGATGGAACTCAAGGCATATCAGGCGTATCGTAATCCTGAGATGGAGATTCGATACTGGAGAACCGCGACCGGCTTCGAAGTGGATTTCATCCTGGGCGACATGGCAATGGCTGTTGAGGTAAAGGGATCCGCCAGAATACACAACACACACACCAGGGGCCTCAGAGCCTTGATTGAAGAACATAAGGTCAGGCGCGCCATTATCGTATGCCTTGAAAAGGAGCCGAGAAAATCAAAAGATTTCATTGAGATCGTACCATGGCAGATGTTCCTTGACATGCTGTGGGAGGGTGAATTGGGTGTTTAAGAGATAGGCGAAAAGGAATAAGCCCAAGCCCTTTGTATATCATACTGCCGGAGGCATGTTGATTTTCGTTGGTCGCCGTCTCAGCGACAAACGAAAGGGGACTTCCTTTGCGTTCTTTTCCCCTTTCCGGAAGCATAGCGAAGATCCCGCTGTCAGCGGGACTTTGCGGTTCATATGTCTTTAAACATGAGGAGCACCAAGCTTAATCCCACCCAATACATCTGCCTTTTCATGGCCGCCGGCCTCTGCCTCCTCTTTTTCCACACCGTCCTCTTCCAGGATAAAACCTTTTTTTTCAGGGATATCCACCGGTGGTTTTATCCCATGAAATATTTCCTGGCCGAATCATTCAAAGCAGGACAACTCCCCTTCTGGTGCCCTCACTATTTCTGTGGCTCGCCGTTTATGAGCGACATCCAGTCCGGCGTGTTCTATCTATGATTGACCAACAGTTTATTCAGGCTTCGATGAGTTTTTCAATTTTTTCCTTTACCCAGGCACGCACAAGTTGGGATCGATCAATCCCGGTTCGTTTTGATTCCCTGTCAATGATCCGGACATCTTTTGGATCGAGTCTCACCTGGATGAGTTTCTTGGGTAAACGCCGGAAATCCAGTGCATCTTCTTTCCAGCCTCCAAAATCCTCCGGCTGATTCATATCCCAGAAGTTTTCCAGTTCCTCATCACTCATCTTTGGTAAATCAGATACGTTGCTTGATTTTCTCATCGTCTTTAACCCCTTCTTCTTTCCATGTACGTCTTTCTTTGTTTGCGATTCATATCTCTTGCAGTTATGATTTTAATAAAATTCCAAAAGGGTTAACTTTCATCTATTTTTATATTAATTTTAACTTATTTAATAATGTTTTTTTAATTATAACATTTTTATTTTATCTATACCATAATTTTCCTTTATGATGAAAAGCGGCCTCTGTTTGACTTCATCATATATCCGGGCCAGATACTCCCCGACCAGACCGATGGCGATGAGTTGCACGCCACCCAAAAATAATACCAATGTCACGAGGGTTGTAAACCCTGTCAGCAATTTCGATTCCCAGCAGTCTACGAATTATGAAAAAGAAGCCAATACAAACCCAAGAGCGCTGATACAGACACCGGTTCCCGTCATAATTCGCAGCGGTTTGTAGGAGAAGCTAAACACGGCATCCAGGGCATAGCGGACCAGACGCCTGAAGGATTGTTTTGGGATCCCCCCCTCTCTGTCCCGACGATCATAATAAACAACCTCCTGTCTGAGACCCACCCAACTCCTGAGCCTTAACGAAAGTGAATCCGATTCGGCCTCGATACGCTCATTGGGTGTGGCCAAGCTGCCGAAGATGACGAAGCCTGATACCTGTGGGGAAGTAATGGGCATATGCACCTGCAGGGCACCCCGGGGTGGTTGGGAAGAGCGCGCGCGGAAAGATGCACCGAGGAACCTGGGAGACCCACTGCGGCCCGGCGAAGGAGCCGAAGGATGACCGGGAATACATAACCGGGAGGTCTGCCGCGGCTGGGAGTCGGAGAGGCCCGTAGTAGCGAGGAAACCATGGAAACATGGTGGAGCAAAGGGGCCTTGCTGTGAACATGCTGAGTGAGAAGAGGAGTGTGCCGCTTGGACAAAAGTCCCATTACGGAACAACTGACAATCTGGGGAATTCTGAACGTGTGGCAAGGTGCCCATGTCAAGAAGATCCGGTTGCCGGACAAACTCACTACTTTGAGACAGAAGCTTTACCGGAAGGCGAAAAACTACCTGCGTGTGCCTTTTAGTGAAGTTCACAGGAAAGCCGGATGCGGGAAATCCGCCTGTCCGGTTTGACGAGGGGAGGGTTCTGCCCTCCCTACTCTACCGTCTCTGCGCGAGAATAAAAAACAAGCACCTGGATCTCTCCAACCTTGAACCCCTGAACCTAATTTCCCTCCATCACCTTCTTCCACCAGTAATAGACCCAGGCCCCATACTCGGCCAGAACCCATCGGATCTGTCTCCCCCGTTTCCACCAGCCCGCCGGATCATAGGGGTCGGTGGCCGCGGCAACCACGCATACCCTTAACCGGCCCTCGAACATATTCCTCCAGATAAATCCTGCTCGACGGGTGTGAAATTTGCTGGTAATCAAAGAATTGAATGGTACTCTTGCTCGAAAAATTTTTTCCCACGACCCTGCGGAACACTCAAGACAATAGAAAGGACCGCTTTGGTTTGTTCCACGTTTACAGTCGCCTTATAGTATGGGTCTGCACGCGTTTGCCAAATTTTCATTTTAAGGTGCCCATCTGGTGCAAAGGTACTTGCTTGATTGACAAAATGTTCATATTGGAAGAAGAAATTGAAACATAGGAACATCTCTACCGTTTTCCCTTGTTTTCTTTTGTGAACATTATCAAGAAAAGGAGGCCCGTTATGTCTATCATCAGAGTAGCTTTTTATCCGGTGTGTGTGCTTGGAATGATCCTTATTATTTCCACTTGGGCGTGTTCCAATAACGCAAATGAGACATCTGAGCTCAAACGTTTCCCCGTGGATAGCATGGAAGGTATTATCAGCCGGTCAGAAACACAGATCGACCCGGACATATCAAGCGACGGTAACGGGTCATTACGCATTGATGCAAAGGAACCAATGACAGTTCTTCTCTACGAAACAGGAGACATGGATATCGAAGATTCCCGTCTGATCTATCGAGCGAAGTTGCGTACCCAGTCCGTGGAAGGACAAGTGTATCTTGAAATGCTATGTGATTTTTCTGGAAAAGGTGAATTCTTTTCTCGTGCCCTTAAAACACCCCTCTCCGGCACCAATGACTGGTCATCTCAGCAAACACCGTTTTTCCTTAAAAAGGGTGAAAATCCCGACAATATCAAGCTCAATCTGATCATCGACGGCAAGGGAACGGTCTGGATCGACGACATCCAGCTGGGGAAAGCGCCCCTGTAAAATATGAACAGGGCCCTTGCTTACCAAATCATGGCTACCGGATACTCATAAAAAGCTTATCAGAGGGTAAGCGCTATCAATTGCAGCCATTACGCAGTCAGTAGAGCGGGGGGAAAGGCTTAAAGAGGAAAAGTCTTCTCATTTTCCCATGAAAGTGAAAATGTGAAGAACGTGCCCCATTACACTTTATCACCCGGTTCATTAGGAATTATTTCATATACCTTTCTCAAGATTAAAGAGGCTTCATAGTCAGTATTGTCGATGCAGATAGCAAAATGTCTCTTTTGATCACCCATTGTCTCATTCCAAATATGTTCGCCGATATAAGCGTGCCCTCTTTGCTTCTATGCCGCTTTTGAAGTCCTCCGCGGAGCCGGAGCACCCTGCAAAAGGCCTTGTGTGCTGAGGTCTTCATCTATGTCTGGCCAATGTATTCCGTACCCCGCGCCAGCAATTTTCCAGTTCTTGCGCTGTCCCGGTGTCGCATTCAGCAAACGCGGGTACCAGGCCAGAGGAACCGTTATTGTCCGTCCGTCGAAAAGATCCACCTGATAGCATCATCAGTAAAGCGTACGTCCCTGACTCGTTCTCCTGCCTTAGGTTCCAAAGTATGCATTCCATGCCTCCAATAATTCTTTTTGGTTCTCGGTTGTGAGCGCCTCTAATTTCCGCAACTCTCTCGCTGGATATCCAAGATTATACGCCAAGCCCACAGGATTGAGCCAAAACTTGGCTGAAAAGGCGTCCCGGTCGATATGGACATGCGGCGGTTCGTGCAAATCATGGCTGACAAAGTAAAACCTATATGGTCCTGACCTCAAGACTGCTGGGGACATTTTCCTTTCCCTTCTATATCAACAATTTCCAAGCGAACGAACCGGTTCAGCGGCGGTGGAACGTCGTCCGCTGGAACCTTTAAGGATAGATCGTGGATCGCTTCGCTCTCACGATCTATCCTTATTCGTTATCTCATATTTTTCAAAGTTCTGATTGGATCTTAGCTATTCTTTCTTCCAAATCATCAATAAATTCGTCTGAGACCCTGTGTCTTGCCAATTCATTATAATGTCTGGCTTCTTCAAAAAGTGTATCATAGCTGAGTCTTAGGGATTTCAACACGTCTGTCCAAAATTTTTTCCGTATGTCAGGTGGGTTACACGGACCATCTACATCATTTTTGAATCGATCAGGTGTTATGACAAGCAGGTCTTCATATGGAATCCCAAGTTTTTCTGCTTGATACTTTAGCATTTCCCGCTCTTCCCAATTATCAAACCAGTGTTCACCATAGTCATTATCCAGTGTGAACAGTCTCCCGATCCACGCCACAGGATTCCATTCAATCATCCCAAGAATTTCACAGAGGTATTGGAATTCATCTGTGACAAGAAAGGCATCAAGCTGATCAATATACTTGAACACTTTGACAGTTTTCATAGCTGCGCAATCTTAGTTCTACATAACGTTAAGCTCAGCGGCGCGAGGTACAAGCGTCCGCTGGAGCGCCTTGTTGGCGGTGTTCTAAAAGTTCATTGATGAAAAGGCGCTGAATATTGTTCTTTATTAATCGAGCCGTTACGATATCCACTTTGGATTCCGGCGGCAGTCGAGTACGGCTCGGACGCGCGCAACACCATCCTCAATGCGGTAGTACACTGCATAAGGAAACCGTTTAGAAATGAGGCGATGATATCCGTTATGGATCGCATGAATGCCCCCAGAAAGTCGCAATGATTGAATATCAGACCACAGTGAATCAAGGAAATAGTCGCCAAGACCGTCAGCCTGTCGTTCATAGAAACGAAACCCGTCTGCCAAGTCAGCAGTTGCCTCATCAAGGACTTGAACCCTCATTTGAGTTGTTCCCTCACAGCTTTCTTAGCTTCGGCTATATCCAGAAAGTGTGATGCCCCTTCGGAGATGCGCTTTTCTCGGGCGCGTAATACATCTGCGTGCCAGGATGGGGAGGGGATATTCTCCGGTGTGCTGGCAAGGTCGGCCCAAATTTCTTCGATCGCCTGTAGCTTGTCCTCGACGCTCATTTGTTTCAATGGGATGCTAAAGTGCATGATAATTCTCCAACTATGTTTTGGCTATATACGATTTGATACAATCATCGTAAATTATGGTGTCTTATCCCATAAGTTGTAAAGGATTTTCCGATACCGCCAACAGCTATAATAGATGGAAAATTGTCCACTTATTACCCTTATATCATGGCAAATTTTCCATCTATTCTGATATTAAAGCATAAAAAGTGGAAAAAAGCCTATTGATTTTTCCATCTATTGAGCAATAGCTTTGATAGCATGGAAAATAGGCGCTGGGCTGTGACATCTTCCGACACCCTTTTCGCCACCCACTTGCTGGAAAACGGGGGCAACATCCGGGTGGTGCAGGTATTGCCCTAGTATACCGATGTCAAGACCACCGAGATCTATACCCACGTCATGGAAAAGGACATTTCCGTGGTGCGCAGCCCGCTTAACGCACTTGTATGAATTTGGTTTTAAAACCATGCTCGGCTGGGTCTGCGCCTATCACCTCCCTGGCTGCCAGATCAGCAGAAGCCCGGCCCAAGCGCCGGTGTCCCGCTTTAAAAATTTCGGAGTTGTAAATTCGATTTTGCTCCCGACAGAAAATGCCTGTCAGGAGCGATGTGGGCACAATTTGAGAGATTGTTCCATTTGTGGACCTGAGGGATGTGGGTTTTCCGCTCAATGAACGAGGAAGTCAGATTGCTCTCACGGTCGATAATTGGGCATATTATTTAAGATCAAAATTTAACGTCAAGGAAAATATAAGGAAACTTAGGGTCAAATTTTAAATGTTCACATTAAACTTGACAGGATCTACAGGTTTTGCAGGATGATTTGCTTCTCATGACGCCGCCTGTTCCACCGTCGCAGGATCTGTGATATAAACTTTACATTCAGCCCCTTTTATGACGTAATAAAATCTCAAAATGGGACGTCAGGTCAAGTTATTTTAGTATTTAAGGACGTTCCCCATTCCACACTTTTATGATTGCAAATGATGACGGAAGCACTTTATTTAAGCGTTCTGAATTGCATTTTTATGGAGGTATCCGCTGTGGAACCAATAAGGCAGGTTATAGATGATATGCCCGAAATTCTTTCCGTTCCCCCTGAAGTTCAGCATCAACGCGTTGAAATTGTTTTCCGCTTGTTGGAGCGAAAGACTGTTGAAGGCTCCTTTAAGAAGGCGCTGGGAGCAATGCCGGATATCGGCGACGACGATGACTTTGCCCGTCCACGGGATTTTGGCCGTGGTGAAATGCAATGGGATATCTGATAGACACAAATGTTCTGTCGGAAATCCGCAAAGGGAAACGTGCGAATGCCGGTGTGCGAGAGTGGTTCGCTGAGGCAGATGATGATGATTTATTCGTTTCGGTCCTGACTATAGGGGAGATCAGACGTGGAATTGAAGGGATACGTCATCGTGACCCTGTTTCTGCGACGTATCTCGATAAATGGTTCGCCACTGTGCAAGCGCGGTCCACCGGGCGTGTCCTGCTCGTTACGCCTGGCGTCATACTCAAACTATCTTCGCAAGCACAAAATATGAAAATGTAAGGAACGTCCCGAAAGCCTTGGGGTCTGTTGCTTGGGGTCGGGCCAAGCTAAC
Organism: Deltaproteobacteria bacterium; assembly: GCA_034522175.1. Taxonomy (GTDB): domain Bacteria; phylum Desulfobacterota; class DSM-4660; order Desulfatiglandales; family Desulfatiglandaceae; genus JAIPDZ01. The sequence continues at coordinate 712,942 of JAXHLQ010000001.1, forward strand.
CAATGGATTTCTATGGGTTATCTTTCCAAAAATAGCTGTTTTCAGCTTCTATATCGCTCTTTTTGCCACCAAAATGGGCCATATAGGGCGCGGCGGGTCCCCTGAGTCGTTAGGGGTGCAGACCTCGGATTATGAAAAAAGCCCAGATTGCCAAGGCGGGCCAACCTAAAGAAATAATACTCATTCCAAGCGTACCGATTTGTACATCTAAAAACCCAAAAAGGAAACCCCCGACAAGGCTTCCAACAACAAGTAATACTATGGGCCAATACCAAGATACTTGAATAAAATAGTAAACCAAAAGCCCGAGTCCAACCAAACAGCCAAGGATTACGGAAGCTTGAAGGGCAAGAAGATATCCTTGTGATGCTCCTTGGAAATGCCTTGCATGGCGTTGATGTGTATTTAAAAATCCAAAAAATAATAGCCAGGATATTATGAGCGGTAATGGCATTGAGCTATTCATGAAAAGACCTCATAAAATTTTCTTGGGGACTTGGGGACGTCCTTCAATAATCAACTAAAGTATTCCCCAGGTGCCAACCCGCCTCTTTTGCGTTCTTCTCTCCTCTTCTGACAGCATAGCTCACTGAAAAAATGGGCGTGGTTGGATAAAAACGACCAGGCGTAACATGGGGTCCGGGTCTTGGGCAGAAGATCAGAAAGGCGTTTAATGAAATCTTCACGGTCTACATCATCCCTGAAGATCTTCCGCCGTTGTATCCCCCTGATCATCAGATGATGAAGAAGGCCGGGCGTATCTAATCGGGCAATTCTGCGCATGGTCCATACATACCATCACACGCATTCCATGTTAAGTTATTTAAGTACTTAAGGACGTCCCCCATTTAATTTTTTTGTTGGCCATTATATTTTTACGTTCTTGTAGATCGCTTGACCGCAAGATAATATAAAATTACAAGCTGTTTCAGTTTCGGTTTTGTCAATCACATATTTTTGTCCAGTAGCTATATCAATGTCTGCCTCATGCACAATTTGATTTCTTCTCGCAACAATTGTTTTTAAAGTGGTTTTTGCTGTATGCTGATCTACGCCTAAATGAACTGAGATATTTTGCCACTTGTGTGATTCTCTCCATATAAAGCTCAAGCCATCTGCTACTTTATCCGGGTCTTGAAAAGATAAAAAACTTGATTTTCTGACCACTTCATTTTCAAAATAATATTCTCCAGGGGGAATCGTTGCACTGGCTATTTTGTTATGTATTTCAAGTGAAATTCCTTCATTCAAATATTTAGGTGTTGCTGGTCTATTATTGGTAAAAATCTCTACCATTCCAATTTTAACGAGGTCATGAATTAGTTTGTCAAATGCGCTAACTGAATATACTAAATGTGCTCTTAACAGGTCATCAAAAACCATCCCAGGCATATTTGAAGACGAGAACTCAAATAATGCTAATAGTTGAGCAGAATCCTCTATGTTTTTCTCGAAAAGTCGCAAGGAATTAAGCATCTTTTAAGACTTCTTTGACCTGTTCAGCAAGCTCGCTAAACAAAATATTAAATGCTGTTCGCTTTTCCTGCAATTGTGCGAGAACTGGCCCAGTTGCATCTAATTCTTCGTCGGTTAATTCAAATACCGGGACACCAGCCTCATATGATTTGGGTAATAGACTTTGGAAGTCGCTAATTTCCTGCATGCAAAATCCATTTTCATTTCTAATATTGGCACTCTCATATTTTTCTAAAGGTAGTACCATAGATGCATTATATAGAGCAGGGAATAGCTGATTTTTTGTTATCTCTTTAATTTCATCGATATTGTTTCTGTATGGAGCTGCAGCCTTTCCTCTACGAATATTAAACCTTTGTATAATTGTTCCCAAAAAATATGGTGTACTTTCAGGGATAGGGTATGCGGCTTCTTTAAAGGCTTCCAGAGTTGATGTTTTCCAATCAAACCATTTAGGAAGAATATTTCTTAAAGTGTTTAGTGCCATGATAGAAAACGGATCAGGGTTTGTAGGGACAACAAATCCATTTGATATTATGAAAAAGTTCTGGTTTATAGCACTCAGACTAGGATTTAAGTCTATTAATGTAAAATCGATATTATATTTTTCTTCGGTCAATCTTATAAGTTCAGCGAAAGCACCTGGTAAATTTTGGAGAGTTGCAAGCGATCTGCTTGATGTTAGCGCAAAGGTTAATGAAGACTCATACTCTGAAAGATTCGCATGCCCAGCTAACAAAAACAAACTAGGAGCCCTTTCTGGAAACTGGCAGGTTATTTCTTTGATTGGTACAGGTTTACCTTCAAATGCCACCTTTACCCCGTCTTTAATATTTTGTTCTTTTGTTTCTTCATCTAAGTAATATTTCTCAAAATTCTCTCCCAGGATAAGACTTGATAAATTACATTGGGGATCGGCATCTACCACAAGTACCCTGTTATTTTTGGCTAATATCCACCCAAGGTTGTAAACACTTGTAGTTTTGCTAACACCACCTTTATGGTTAAACAATACAATTCTTTTACTCATTTACATCTCCTTTCGAGGTGGCCAACGCCCGGCTCACGCGCCGGTTTGGAGCCGCAAAGCGGCGGAAAATCGGTCGCTGTGCAGCCGATGGTTAGGTGACGTCCCCACTCATTCCTTCAGGGTACGTTTTGGCTACTTCATCAAAGGTGCTTTCGCCTTCCGTATGTACTCGAACAATTTCAGCGGTTCCAAGGCATTTCGTAATGGCAAGATCGCAACCAGTGGGAACCACGGAGACCCCGAGCTTCCGCGCCCATGCTTCTAATACTGTGCTCGAAGCGCTGAACGCATTGAGTCCGTCTGAAAGTGCAGTTTCAATCTCAATAATTCGTGGCAAACCAAGATTTTTCAGTCTCGCAGCCAACGACTTATCGGAAAGGTAAAAATATGCAGACTCGCCTCCCCAGCTTCCAAGGAGAGGTGATACTCCCCCATCGCTGTGCTTCAGGGGCACGGTGACCGTCCACAACCTCCCAGATCTGATATCTTCTTGTGAATGGAATGGACTTTCTTGAAAGATCTTATCAGCTTCTTCTTGGCTTAGCAGCTCCATATCGACGAGCTCATGGAGGCGTTCTTGCGAAAACTCCAATGATGAAGGCACTAGTCTTTGTTGCATCAGATTCACTTCATGATACTATGTTTCTGAATCTGTATTCCCTTTGTGGGTGGAGGTGGAAGCAGGTTTTGTGGGCCAACGGAGGGAGCCCGTAGGGCGACCGGAGTTGGCCCGGGCGATGGCTGCTTGACAACCCTCATGCTTTGGCTTACGAGAAAACCTGGAGGAATTCCGTATGGAAAATTCAGCAGACAAAATGGTTCGTAAGCGCCGCCACCTGACACCGCAAGAGAAGTATCAGATTTTTCTTGAGGCCACAATGGCCAAGGCTAAGGGTAACGGTTCCATCAGCGAGGTCCTTCGCCGCTGGGGTATCCACTCAAGCGATCTCACGCGGATCAGGGCATCTGTCGAAGAAGGAGCGCTCGGTATTTTCAAAGAACGAAAGAGCAGAAGGCCCAAAATCAATTTGGAGCAGTACGAACAGCTCAAGGCGGAGAAGAACGCCTGGAGGCAACTATCGTCGAACAGGCCGCCGAGACTAGCGATACTGAAAAAAAGATCGCTCGGGCTAAATGGAGACCTCAAGGGCAAATACCTCCCGGAGGAAACCAAAGAGATTCTGGTTGAGTTCATTGATCATGTACACAAGAAACATCGTGTGTCTATCACGTACTGTTGCCAGAGAGCTGGTCTGAACGTAAAGCGCTACCAACGCTGGGAACGGCTTTACCGAAAAACGGGTCGCTATGGAGGCGGAAAACCAGGTCCAAAGAGAGCCCCACACCGTCTGTTACCGAACGAAAAGGCAGATGTTGTTAAACTGGCAAAGGACGACAAATATTTGGATTTATCTCATCGACAGCTTTCTGTGGTCGCCTCTGAATCTACCGCTTTGGAGGCCAGTGCCTCCAGTTTTTACAGGGTCATGAAGGAAAAGCGGCTCATGGAAACCCGTCGAGAGGAAGCCCAGAACACCCCAGCCAAAGCCTGAAATCAAACCTGAAGGACCAAATGAGGTTTGGAGCTGGGACCTTAGCTACATCGCCCTCGGGCCTATATTTGTCTATCTGTTTGCCATCATTGATGTTTATAGCCGAAAGATTGTCGGCTGGCATCTTGGGTTTAATGCCCGTGTTGAGTCTATGAAAAAGGCTTGGGATAAAGCCCTGGTCAATGAGAATTTAGTGGGTGTATCAGAAGCCCCGAAATTACCGACTGCCTTATCTGACCATGGTGTGCAGATGGCCAAAAAGACCGCCAAACAGTTTTTCAAAGATCTGGGGATCAAGCAACTCTTTGCCCGATACCAAACACCCCAGGACAATGCCTGGATTGAGTCTTGGTTCCGTATCCTGAAATACGACTGGCTACGGTATAAGGATTATGTCAGCTTCGATCAACTTAATGAAATCATCAGACGATTTGTATTCGTATATAATACCCAACGTTATCATGGTGCCATTGGTTATGTGACCCCGGAGCAGAAGCATACAGGCCAGGCTGAGGAGATCTTGAAAAGAAGATCTGAAAGAAAGCGTCTCGCTCGCCTGCACCGGATGAATGAAAACCGTCAATCTGTAAGCCACTTTGAGTCGAAAAAAGCGGCATGAAAACTTGCTTAGACCTTTATCCGTTTTGGTGTTGACAATTCAGAAACGGGCTAAGATTCACTTCATGATCCAATAATCTAGCGTAGTGCCATACTCTTATTCGAGTCGCTGTCAGTATCGGTGTCAGCTCATGCTCCTTAAACCGGAGGTAATCTGAGGCGAACCGATTCGGCTTCAAGCTTTGGTAAGGTGAGCTATTCACATGCTCGTCCATCAATCTGCGCTCTTCAGAGTGATAGTCGAAAACTAGCTGTGATTCCGCTGTGAGCGCACGCTGAAGCTCAATGCCGAAAGTGTCTGGATTCCAGAGGTCTATCACGGTGCTACTTTTCCTTACCACCTAACGCTAAAATCAGCAGCGAGTTCACGAGTCTGCTGCATTTTCTTGTTCAATGTATTTCATGTGCCGCGCCAGTTCGTGTTCAAGCTGCATCTTGCGTCGCTGCAACTCTTGATACCTTTCTTTTGATTCTTCAAGTCTGCTCCTCACTAAATGAAAACTTTCTGTTATGTCCGAATAGTGGCGCATAAACGGTTCCATATCCATGTCACGGTCATCTTCTGAATAGTTCTCTCGGTATTTTCTCAACTCCATTCTTTCATCTTCCAGAATATGACGCTTTTCCTGGAGCGACTCCATCTCACTCTCATGCTTAATCATTTGATGACGAGTGTGTTCCAGCTCTTCCATCATGTGATTAATCTTGGCTTTTTGTCGATTAAGCAACTCGTATTTTTGCCTTTTCCGAAAAGCCATTTTATCTCTACGCCTTACTTCACGGATCTCTTCAACAATTTCTGGGCTAACCTGCTCCCCGAGGTTTTCTCGAGCTAACTCAAGGAACCGATCTGCTTGATACATATGAAATGTATTATTAGCATTATCTTTAAACTCTTTTACCAACTCGGGACGGGGGCCGACCGTTTTACCTTTGAATCTTTCCCACCAATCTTCTTTCTTGTCATCCGTAACAAGAACGATGCCTTTATCGATTTCGATAGAATGCTCCAAGACCTGCTTCCAAACTATCAGATCACCAAATTCCGGCATTTTTCTGCAAACACCTCTGTCTCTGTGGATTTTGAGCCATCCTTGAACCCTGGCGGAATCTTCTGTTTATAGCGTTCTTCACCTTCAATAATAAGCTTTTCTAATTGTTCTTTGTCAAAAGGCTGACCGACTCGACCTTCAAATATCTTTGAGATTGACTCTTTAATCTCATCGTTCGATATTCGTCGGGTATGAACCTCTTTGTTGCGCGATAACTCGTCGCATAATATATTGAATATTGAATCGATTTTACGCATCGTTTGCGTGCTGACGAAAGGATGCTGCCTAGCATTGTCTAAATCGCTTTTCAGGCTGTTGATCGATTTAATAGTCGAGTCGTAAGATTGTTCTTGCTGACCTATCACTGATAGTCGATTATTCAAGTATTCTTCGGCTGCTCGATGTGGCAGCCAAACCCTATCTTTTATTTTTTCCAGCAGGCGTAAAAATTCTTTTCTAGTAGTGTCCGAGTACCGGTACAAGTTGAGCAATATATTTGCATCAAATACAAACACACACGAAATCCCATACTTCCCTTAGGTTTTCTTGAGATTCTTTAAAGTGTCCAGGAAATAAATCTCTCATCGACCCTCCAACATTGAACAGTTATAATAGATGGAAAATTGTCCACTTATTACCCTTATATCATGGCAAATTTTCCATCTATTCTGATATTAAAGCATAAAAAGTGGAAAAAAGCCTATTGATTTTTCCATCTATTGAGCAATAGCTTTGATAGCATGGAAAATAGGCGCTGGGCTGTGACATCTTCCGACACCCTTTTCGCCACCCACTTGCTGGAAAACGGGGTCAACATTCGGGTGGTGCGGGTATTGCCGGGACATACCGATGTCAAGACCACCGAGATCTACACCCACGTCATGGAAAAGAACATTTCCGTGGTGCGCAGCCCGCTTGACGCACTTGTATGAATTTGGTTTTAAAACCATGCTCGGCTGGGTCTGCGCCTATCACCTCCCTGGCTGCCAGATCAGCAGAAGCCCGGCCCAAGCGCCGGTGTCCCGCTTTAAAAATTTCGGAGTTGTAAATTCGATTTTGCTCCCGACAGAAAATGCCTGTCAGGAGCGATGTGGGCACAATTTGAGAGATTGTTCCATTTGTGAACCTGAGGGATGTGGGTTTTCCGCTCAATGAACGAGGAAGTCAGATTGCTCTCACGGTTGATAATTGAGCATATTATTTAAGATAAAAATTTAACGTCAAGGGAAATATAAGGAAACTTAGGGTCAAATTTTAAATGTTCACATTAAACTTGACAGGATCTACAGGATTTGCAGGATGATTTGCTTCTCATGACGCCGCCTGTTCCACCGTCGCAGGATCTGTGATATAAACTTTACATTCAGCCCCTTTTATGACGTAATAAAATCTCAAAATGGGACGTCAGGTCAAGTTATTTTAGTATTTAAGGACGTCCCCCATTTCACACACGATCAAATCTGACAGTTAGTGCTTGCAAGAATTGAGTCACGGCTCTCCTTTCTGAGAAGTTTCTTTTGGATTAGCCTCTTTGGCTGCTTCAAAAAAATTAAACGTTGGGAGCATCAAAGGATTAAATCCACCGCGACGGGTAATTTCTGCGACAGCCTCTCTCAAAAAAGGAAACAATATAGCCGGACAATTTATATTGGCAATGGGTTCAGCTTTCTTTTTTGACAACCTTTTGTTTAAAGCGAATAGCCCTTCATATTCAACTTTTAAATAAAATGGCATCTGCTCGTCATTAATATGGGCAGCGACTAAGACAGATATGGTCTTATCTTTGTAATCATATTTGTACTTATGAGATATTTCCAAATTCAACGGTATCTTGCCTTTGGGAGCTATTGATTTAGCCCTAAACTCTAAAGAATAAATTCTGCTCTTGAGTAGGCTGATTTCAACATTACGAGCCATGTACTTTTATCCTTTGATCATAAGACTTTGTTTGAACATCATATCCGTCTGCGGGTTCAGGATTGTAATTATCCTTCTCTATTTTAATTAGAGTTTCCGGATAAAATCTATATTCTGTGACAGGTACGTTTGGTTCAATGGTTCTTGCTAAAAATGGGTTAGCTTGTAACAATCGATATAGTTTATCTACTTGTGAACTTTGAGTTACCTTACCATTTTCGTACCTTCCTACGGTTTTCTCATTTACTGAAAGGAGATTTGCCATTGCCTTCTTATTGAGACGGAGACTTTCTTCCCTAATTGATCTTAGTTTGTCGCAAGGCAACAAGCCGTCAATTGTTCGACGAAAATCTGTAAGTACCTTTTCAATTTTGTCATTATCGGCTCTCGTCAAGCCCTCGTAGTCGCAAATATTACATGTGTAAACTTTTTGATTTGGAATTCTTTTTGATCTGTCTTTATAAGTGAACAATAAAGCCTTGGTCTTCTCTTTTAGCTTGCCTTTTTCACATACAGGACAAAGACGACCATTTCGCAAAGTGAACATTCTATCTCTCCTCTGTCTCATCGGGTTTAAAAGAAGTTAATAGGAATTTGCCTTCACATATTTTAAATTTAATATAAACAGATATACCTTTGATCTCTTTTTTATAAACATCTTGCCAGACCGTGTGGTTGAAAATCTCTGTTGTTGATTTATAAAAGTGCCTTGATTCAAGTGTCAATATTTCCTGATGGGCCTCATAAACAGATAACCCCACATCCGTGGCACCCTGCCTAACGTTGAGGCTTGGATCAATGATAAGATCCTTCCAGATTAATCTCTTTACTTCGGGTAGAGGATAAACCCTCTTTTTTTTGTCAGTCACTTTGCTACTCTGATCCAAAAAGTGATCTGACATCACTTTTTAGAACGTTATACATATAAATCGACAGTGTCAATAAAAAACGTGAATATTTATTCAGAATCTTCTTCGGAACCTCCCTTTTCGTATTTCTTGAGCAGATCTTGGAGGGCCTCACCGGCATTCCTACCGCGACCCATTTCCCTGGCCTGCCAGATCAGCAGAATCCGGCCCAAGCGCCGGGTGTCCCACTTTGAAAATTTCGGAGTTGTAAATTCGATTTTGCTCCCGACAGAAAATGCCTGTCAGGAGCGATGTGAAAAAAATTTAAGAGATTGTTCCATTTGTGAACCTGAGGGATGTGGGTTTTCCGCTCAATGAACGAGGAAGTCAGATTGCTCTCACGGTTGATAATTGGGTATCTTATTTAAGATGAAAATTTAACGTCAAGGGAAATATGGGGAAGTTTAGGGCCAAATTTTACGTTTTTACATTAAGTTGGACACGATCCACAGGATTTGCAGGATGATTTGCTTCTCATGACGCCTCCTGTTCCACCGTCGCAGGATCTGTGATATAAACTTTACATTCAGCCCCTTTTATGACGTAATAAAACCTCAAAATGGGACGTCAGGTCAAGTTATTTTAGTATTTAAGGACGTCCCCCATTTCCTCCGAGTGACCGGCAAGCGTACCGCACAAAAGGTAAACGTGCTTTACCTACGATGTCGGGAGAAAACTATGTGGGCTTCTGTGAATATTGAGTGCTTTCAGGAGGTTGGAATAGAAGGCGTTCTCCTCAGGGAGGCCTTTAGTCGGGGGGGCACAAGTGGACTATCTATAATGGCGGATACAACCTTAGTTTTTAACTCAGTATCAATTCTACATCTTTTAATTTCCACTTTTTTCTCGTCTATTCTTCGCAATAGGTCTCTTTTACTTAGCTTTTCTGTCCTATTACAATCAATTGCAGATTCTTTCACAATTAAACTGAAACTACCTTTTTCGAGGCGAACCAGGGATTTGGCTGCTTTTGGATTGGGCGTACTTTGATAATAATAAAGCCTTTTTTCAAATCGAGATGTGACAATAGAAATTATGAATAGGACTTTTCCCCCTCCTTTGATGGTATGACGAAATAGTAATGAGGGGGAGCACCGGGATCATGCTCAACATCTTTGAAGCGTATAAAACAACAATCGGTTATGGATTCAATTAGAAAGCTCGGAGGGAAGTCAATCAAGAGGAAAATCCAGAAAGTATGTCTCGGGATTCTTCTACGTGTTCATTTGGCATTGAGAATGGGCCATCCGGAAATGCAGAAAGTAGTTCTTCGGTGTCAAGCTTTTCTCTCTTTATTTCGCCTGACTCAAAGAGTTCTTTGTATTGCTCCCATTCAGGATAACGATGTGTAAGGCGGACCAAATCCCATCCGGATAAATGGCCAAAATGTTTCGCTATCAAGCGTAGCGCTTCGATATCAGTTTCTGACAGTTGATCGACGTTATCAATATCACATGCGTAGTTGGCTCTGTATGAATGATCGCCTACTTTTTGTAGCATTTTTCTTGCATATTCATATTCTGGGTCGTCAGGATAATTTTCATTGTTTTCGTCAAACTCTAAAACATCTTTCGTAACTGATCCAACTACACCACGTGGCATTACCCAAAAATCATCATCAGAAATAGTCCGCCCATAACGAATAAGATGGCATTTATCGGAAAGGAATAACAGTTTTACCAATTTTATCTTATCAGCTTGATTCTCTGGAATATCATTAAGAAGAAAACACAAAGCTTGAATTATTTTTCTGGTATCAATCATGATGCCACCATATCTGGATCTTATTCATTATGTATGCCGCGAGACCTATAGCCATCAATATCGGTCCTGTTAATTTCGGGCCATCCGAGGCTTGAAAGTTTTTGAAATCTATAATGAACCATATTAGCCCCACAATCATGCAGATTACAGCGGCGGCCGTTATAAGTTTAAATTTCTTTGAGGTTTTTTGAATGGTCCTTATGTCTGTTTCAGATGTGGTTGTTTTTGAGGCTAATGGGTAACCGCAATTAGGGCACGACGGGGCACGCTCTGACACTTCCCTGGAACACTCGGGGCAATTGATCAAGGCCATAAGCTTGCCTCCAAAACTCGAGCAGTTCTAAATGAAGGATCTTATTTGCCAAATACTGTGAACGGCTTTTTGTTTATCACGTTAGGGTTGTACGCACCAGCAAAAAGTGAACCCCCAGCACAAATAAAAAATGACCATTATCGGAGACTCGCTGAAAATTGCAAAAAGTCTGGAAAGGCTTAATGGTGAGGTGTTCCTCAAAAAAGTGCCAAAAATACACCGGATGTCTATGTTTTTGATTTTACAATTTTTTTCGGGATATCAATTTTTTTCTTGACAGGAGAATATAGGATTGTCCCACATTACTGATGTTTCTCCAGGTTGATTTCGTGAAGCTTCAGTTTCTTCTTCTCGGTAAACTGTCTGACAAGGGTGGACTTGCCGACCTGCCGTGCGCCACGAATGACCAATGGCTTCCGATAAGTTGAATGGAGCCAATGATCCAGCCTTTTTCCACAAAACGGTCCATCTTATGCCTATTACCATTCAAACAGGGGGTTGTTTTCAGCTTTTTATGAATATTATAGACGCTTGTTACGCCATACGTCAATGGGACTTGGGGATGTCCTTCAATAATAAAATAAACTATGCATCCGGGCGCCAACCCGCCTCTTTTGCGTTCTTCTCTCCTCTTCTGGCAGCACACCTATGAATTGCTGAGCGCCACATAATAAAGAATTTTTTCTTTGTATAGTTTAAGGCAACCTATAACTCTGTCATCTCCTGATGTGCCTGTTCCAAAAGATATCGTGTATCAGCCCGGTCCTCCAGGGAAAGGGCCTTTTCAAAACAGCGGACGGCCTCTTCTGCCCTTCCGGTTAGCAAATAAGTCAGCCCCATATTGTGCCAGGCATCCACGTTCCCCGGTTCCAGTTCGAGCGCCCTCAGGTTGTGTTCAATGGCTTTGTCGGGCAGGTCTTCCGACGCGGCCACCATGCCCAGCAACACCTGGAACCGGGCCTGCCGGGGATAGGCAGCCGCCCCTTCCCTTGCCATTTTCCGCGCCTTTGCCATTTCACCGATATGGTAGTATGCCTTGGCGAGGAAGAACTCTTCTGTTCCCGATTTGGGAGGGCATGAGATGGACATGGAAACGAAAATTATGAGGGCGAATGCCACGATCACAAGAGATGATCTGCCCCACTGTTTCATCTCTGCCCACTTCCAGAGAACGGAAAGACAGATCCCGGCCCCCATGATCAAAAAAGGGACCGCCGGCATGCGGAGGCGCGATGATGTGTAAAAAATCAGAACGGTTGCCAGTGTCATAAGGATGGGCAACAGGAGAACAACGGCCCTTCTCGATTGCCGGATGCCGATCACAAGCCCCGGCACGCCGAGTCCAAGTATCACTGAAAAGAACGGAAACGGCCAGCCGAGAAAAGGCGAAAACCCGGCGGCCGTCTCATAGCTGTGATTGGTGGGGATTTCGCAATGACCGATGGTCCCTTTGAGCTTATTGGTCAAGAGAACAGGGATGGTCTCCGGGTCTTCACGCAAAAAACGAAGCGTTTCCAAGGCCCAGTACCTGGAAACCTCCCTTTGCGTCAGGGATCTTCCCAGCCTGCGTTCTGCCTCGGCATGAAAATCCTTTTCCGAGGCAACTGGGTCGGCCCTGGAAAAAGCCGGCACATTGTAGCGACCCGTGAGATTGGAAGGGTTGTTGGATGTATAAAGCAGCCGTCCTCCCTGGGTGTTCATGAGGGCGAGTTCCCCGGTCGTCGCATAATTTCTCAATACCCCGGGAACAAGTATCAGCGCGAAGCCAACCAAAACGAGGGTGCAATGGGCAACGGGTTTTCGCCAAGACGATCTTTGATAGAACAGGATAAACACCATGCTGAGAGGCAGCATCAGACCAAGGTTTGCCCACAGATAGGACATCAACCCCAACAGCAGCCCCAAAAATAGCCAGTACCTGTCCCGACCCGAATCGAGGGCCTTCAAAAGAAGTAAAACGCTTAACAGCAGCATGGTCACTGCCGGCGTTGTCTTGAGAAGCAGGAGGGAATGAGAAAAAGGCAACCGGATACAGGGCATAAAGGAGGCCTGCCAAAAGCCCTGCCCGCCTGCTATGTACCCTTGCCGCGATCCAATAGATCAACAGGATGTTGAAGCTGTCCAACCCGATCTGAACAAGACGTACAGTCGTGAGATTGTCCCCGAAAAGAAAGAATAGGCCCCCAAGAAAATACCCATACAGGGGGTCCATGAAGAAAAGTCCATCCTCCCCTAGCCACGTCCCGTCTGCGATCCTTTTGCCGAGCAGCACATAGTAGTGCTCATCCAGCACAGGCATGTACAATAAGGGGTTGCCCGAACTTGCGACCAAGTGAAGAATGCGTAAAGTCAGCCCGAGCAGATAAACGTAAAGCAGGTATCTTCCGGAATCCAGGAATGGTTGATTGGGTCCAACCTCATTTTTTTCGAGCGGCAGACAGATCATCGAGACACCCATCCGAACGAGCTGGAAAGAAAAGGAGATTAGCCAGGCCTGTTAGGCTGCCCCGGACCTCAAAAATCCTTTTTTGGGGAGGAAGTATCCAGCTTCCAAATTTCTCATACAAGAGGCGTATCTTCTCAATACATCGAGGTGTCTGGCTTCTGCCGCGCGGAGCTGAATTCAAGTTTTCGCCGGAATGACGAACAATCCAACCTTGCGTCATTCCAACGGAAGCAGGAATCTAGGGGTTTACCCCAAATATTGAGATGTTACTATGTGGTCAAAATAGACTCACTGTTCTGTGAGGATCAAATTCTTGGATTACAACTACTCCTTTCAGAAAAATAGATCTCTCAGTTATTTACTTTCCTCATCTTCAGATGTTTATTAGCGGAATCATTATCGCCCAGCGCCAAATATATTCTGGCTATATGGTAATGAGCTTCAGAGAATCCTGGCTTGAGTTCAATGCATTTCTGAAAATATACAAGAGATTTCTCGTATTGCTTCAGCCTTTCATGGATCACCCCCAAAAAGAAATATGATTCAATTTCCTTATATTTCGTTTTGATAACCTGTTTGAACTGAATGATGGCATCTTCATAATCCTCTAAGCGATAATAGGTAACAGCAACATTGTAACGTATAGTATTACTCTCGGGCAAGAACGACAAAGCTTGCTTAAAATGAAAGAGCGCTTTTTCGTATTGTGCTTGTTTAAATTTGATCTGTCCAAGTCGTAAATTTAAAATCACATCGTTCGGCTGCAGGCTAAACGCCTCATAAAACTGTTGTTCCGCTTCATGCACCTTCCCCTGATTTAACAAATCATTTCCAAAATGAAAATGCACGGCCACAGGATTCGGCTTTGCCAGCCTATCTTTCACGTCCACAAATCTAAACCCCCCCGGCGGATCATAGTGAAACCAGTGCTCATTGGTCAATACTTCGTAGTTTGTGCCAAAGTACTGGTTAAAAATGATCCTAAAGATATTGACAGGACTCACACTTTTATCATTGAGTTCACAATTACTACAATCTGGCAAATGGTATGCATTTAATGTCGACATACATTCTCTCATGTATGTTTTGTCCGGATCACCGAAAACAGTCATGGATCGAGGACCATGATCACCAAACAGGATAATAATCGGAGGATTCTGCGACCCAGATAATACTCTATCAATAGTTTTACTTATAAGTTTATTTATATATATAAGCTGATCTTTGTAACCCTTAATATAGTCAGATCTGGATAGCCTTCCTTTTCGTATCAACCAATCTCCATCATGATCAGTAAACCGAGCTTCGGAGTCAATTTCTTCTCCATTCGCACCAAATACAAAAGGTGGGTGAGGCGCAAGGATATGTGCAAATACAAAAACAGGCTTATTATAATCGCTAAAACTTGGTATCTTATTTAGGATAAAATAAAGTCTTTTCCTATGTAAATCAAACTGGTTATATGAGTTAAATATATTCAACAAAAGCGCAATAGGAGTCATATTAATTATGGCATGCTGAAACTCGGTTAAATTACCCTCTGGCTCCAGACAAATGTCCGCATTTTCAATCTCAGTGTCTGTAACACCTGATGAAAATGCCACCATAGAATATCCTTTATTTTTTAAAAAAGAAGCGACTTTACTTTCTCTTATTAGCCCCCAAAACTGGCTTTTTTCAAACGGATTTTCGGGCAATTGTTTTCCAATGAAATTATTGATGTAGTTCAGATTAAGACATGATGCGACAGTCAAAAAAGTTTTATTGTAATTAGAGAAAGATTTTCGTGCCACAAAAAATCCTCTATTTTCTAAGAAACTCACAAATTCTGAATTATCATAACCATAAATCTCTCTAAGGATGTCTGAACCGGCATAGGCGTCCAAAATGATAAAATATATGCTTGGAAGGTCTCTTTTACCTTGCGGTATTTCAAATCTATCGGCTGAAAAAACTGATTCAATGTAATTTTCTTTATGATAATAACCCTTAATTTTATATGTCATTATAGAGTATAATGGAAATATTAGCATTATTATTCCAAAAAAATTGATAATTCTCGTCAGATTATATAATGTCCATTTTGTTTTATAAATATTTATTATGCCTATAATGAAAAGTACAGGCCATATTATGTACAGTCCTGGCATAGACTCCGATAAATGGCCGTATGTAAAGAAGAGCACAATGAAGAATGTGATTACAAGTGCTGACTTATAACCATTTCTAAGTAACAAATATGTGGCAGACCACAATACTGCGACACAAAATACAATTGTTGCTATCGGCGACACAATGGCGCTCATAGAGAGTTCTCTAATATTATGCGAAAACAAAAATAGGACAGGATATGCGCCAAATAAAAAAGGATGTATTATTAACACTTTTTTCATAACCACCTCTATCGTTGCCCATATTTCCTTATCGCGCACGATACTCTAGCTAGCCAACGAGAGATTTGACTGGGGTCATGCTACAAGAGAAAACCTTGCACGAGCGACTCATCTCAACACATTAGTCGACTTTCCGAAGTACCATTATACCGAACCTATCGTTTCTTAACGGTGGCGAGCCTACTAACTTGGCAGGCTTGTAATTAACCTGTATCCAGTCATATATCTCGTTGCCATATCCTTTTCCAAAGAAATCGAAACCATATTCGCTGGTGTCTTTGTGTACAACTACAACGTAATCGGGGGACTCAGACATCACAGCGTTCAACAAGCGACCTTGACCGAACATCATCAATTCAGGCGGCATAAGGTTGACGACAGGCACCGGATTTATTCGTCGACTCAAGTAGTTGATCATTACCCCTTCCGGGAGAACAAATACAGTCGCATCTTTCGTTGTGTATTCATCAATCCACTTTACCACTTCATTTACAAAATGACCTCTCAAACCTGAATAGAAAAAATCACGCTCTGAACTTACAGGCATGATCTTCCTGGAGTACATGTTCTTCGTGATGTTTAAATGCAATCCAACAATAAGAACTAAGGCTGCAGAAGTGGCTGCAATATAAGGCCCTACCTGTCTATTCCTGTCCCTTAACATTCTTGGTATTAAATCAAAAAAAAGCACGCCGGCCAGCATAAAAGCGGGCATTGCAAGGACAAAACCGTAATGATAAATTCGAACATTCAATAGCATTTTCGTCAAGAGGGCAAATCCAAAGATAGACAGAACAAAAATAAAAGCTGACTTTTTTGATTTCCGTTTTACCGCCATATACAAAGACCACAAACCCAATACCAGAACGAAAATCGGCAATGGCCGAGCAAACAGTGAAATAGGGAGGCTGGAACGACAAAAAACAAATAAATAGAGCAATAGTACAGGTATCATGGCAATAGAATAGGCGGTGAACCTATTAAAACCAACAAAACAGGAAATGATTGGAACCCCGAATACAAAAGTATAGCCAAGCATGCACAGGGCGATCGTATAAAGGCTAAATTGCATATCAATAATACCCATACTAGACTGGTAAAATTTTAGTGAACTTAGGGAAGCATTTCCGGCATAGAGCCATCCACCGAGAACACCTTCCAGAGCAATCTCGCCAGGAATCTCATTTGATAATAGAAAAAAGGCCACTAATATAGGCAACGCCATGGTGCATACATAGGTGATCGGATAAGACGTACCTAATTCCTTTGCAATTCTGGCTAAGCTATTGAATAGATGCAATAAAAGGACATTTTAATCGTTTTGAAAAGGTACATAAAAAGTCCTTGACGTACTGAGTTATTTAGTGTATACTCCTTTCAAATTCTATGAGTGAAAGGAGCACAAAATGAATTACTTAGACAACTACCTAGACATTAAGCGAGAATTGTTGCAAGCTCAACTTAGAGTAGTTTATCGCCATCAACGAAAAGGGGTGCCCCAGGGCAAAAACTAAAACGTACGTCTAATTTAACTATCGTTGAAGACATACTTCAAAACTCGGGCCAACCTCTACACATTTCAAAAATTATCCAGATCGCTAAGAAAGACTATGGTGTCAATTTGGAAAGAGACTCCGTCGTCTCTGCCGTAATCAAGAAGATTAATGCAGGAAAAATCTTCGTTCGTGTCGCACCTAATACCTTTGCGCTCAAAAACAGCCCGGAAATGGTTGATGAAGGAGGTGCACTATGAGCTTTATTCATAAGTTGAATACGTTGCGTAAAGTTCTCGGCATCAATGAGCACTTCCAGCGGGAAAAAAAATTTCTCTTTTTGAAATCGTGGTATCCTTGATAACGACCTTTTCCGTTTGTGGAAAGAAGAAGAGTATTGCTGATGCCCATAGAAATTTTGTAAAACATACCGGAAAGAATGTTTCCAGAAGCAGTTTCTGGGAACGAATCGCAAATAAAACACTCTTGGACTTCATCGAAAAAGCTGTTCTGGAATTCTCCTTTCATATTCAGGAAAAGGCCCTTTCAAAACTTTCATGGCTTTCTTTATTTGAGGATGTATATATTTTCGATGCATCACCTATACGACTGCCAGCCGGGTTATCAAATATATTTCCCGGTAATCGAACAAATCACAGCCCTGCCTGCCTAAAATTAAGCGCCCTATACAGATTGAGTGTAAGAAGCACAGAATGGGTTGAATTTAGCGCCCAAAAACAGCACGATAGCAAGTTCCTTCCAGATTTGAATCAGTTAAAGGGATCTTTGTTTTTATTTGATCTCGGCTACTTCAGTCATGCTTTTCTACATCAACTGTGTAATATCGGAGTCTGGTTTGTATGCCGTCTAAAAGCAAATTCCGTCCCAATAATAACAAAAGTCGGCAAAGGGGTGGCAAAGCGACACATTGGGCGACCGTTAGACAAAAACGTCAACCTCAGAGGCATGATTGTCGAGGTCTGGGGAAAGTTGAATCTCCGTGGAACAAAATCCCCTGAGCTTCGTTTTATTGGTTTTCGTCTTCCTCTCACAAAGGAATACCGATGGTACGTTACAAATGTTCCAAGTTCAATGGCATTAGCAGAATGGATATACCCGATTTATCGATTAAGATGGCAGATTGAGCTGTTTTTCAAATCCATCAAGTCAATGCTTCATGCCGATCAAATAACATCTGAAAATAAAAATATAGTCCTGGTCACCGTTTACAGTTCAATACTTTCTTCTCTTATTGCAAATTCAATAATAATTGAATATGCTCTTGTCTCAGCTAAGATAGAATTGAAATCTGTTACAGCGCAACGAATAACATTCGTCTTTTCTCTAATTGCTAATGACTTGGCAAAGTGTATTTTAAGGAAAGATTTTCCTCCAAAAACCTTCATTCAGAATCTGACAAAGTTGCTCCCATTACTAATTTGTCCTAATCGAAAACATAGACCCACGTCATTAGAAATAGTAGCAATGTTCGATACAATATAGATATAGAGTTTTTTTATCCGATCACATATGATGGTGCATAGTATCAGGATAAAAGAAACGACTGCTTCCTTCCAATTCTTAATGATAACTGTTATGGCAAGGAAAGCGATGATTGCAAGAAAACTAGCGAGAAAGAACTCTGGTTTCGTCAGGAAAATTAGACCTAATATGAAACCACCAAATGAAACCGCCAAAAAGTTTTTTTTGAGTAATGAACAACTTAAGCAGCAAAGCATTGCTAATGAAAGCAGCATGGCATGAGTTGCGTCGTGCGAGTACGGTGTTATGTAGTTATAATTCCCTATTCCAACATACTGCGAAAATGCGAATAATAATAAGAAAGCCGTGCAGCCGAATATCGCCAGCCAGTACGATGACACCGTCCGCAGCAATAGAAACACGAATGACACAATTAAACAAAGTAGGATTATATTAGCCATGACGAGGGTGTTCAGTCCCACCCCGAACAATTTAAAAAGTAGGAAGTTCCAATAAGGACTTAATGGTCCGTTAAAGTAAAATATATCAGTATATAACTGCTTACCCTGAAGCATTGCCCAAGGAACATAGAGCTCCCGCCCGAAATCAACCAAAGGATCAGGCCACTTGCCCATGCTAAATAAAAGCATGACAACAAATGTAATTATGATAAGCAAAGGGCTAAGTCGCTTAGCTTTTAACGAGAGCATACTCATAATAGATGTCGAATACCGTGGCCCAATTCCACTAATTCCTATTCTGTAACCTCACAAGAT
The DNA here is from genome assembly GCA_034522175.1 of Deltaproteobacteria bacterium. GTDB lineage: Bacteria > Desulfobacterota > DSM-4660 > Desulfatiglandales > Desulfatiglandaceae > JAIPDZ01. Next base: position 732,163 of record JAXHLQ010000001.1, read on the forward strand.
TGGCCGCCCGCAGGTAGCCTTCCACTCCAGACCGTAGGCACCACCTCATGCCATTCCAGACCCTGGATTTTGGGTTCGGTCCTTCGGATGAGCATCATACGGTCCTTTTTAGTCATCTTTTTAACCCATGGTTCATAATTTTCGGCTTTATTACGGGAAAGCTGAATGCGCCGGTATATGGTTAAATCGTCCTTTGACATCCAGATGGGTTCAAAGCCCAGCATATACCGCCACGGTCCGTGTGGATTGTGGTAGAAGACATTGTAAAATAGGCCCATATTAACATTATACAGTATGCCCCCTCATCCGGAAGCCAGGGACGATGATCGGCTTCAGCCATTTTAGGCCAAGGGACTCCCAGATTCCTGGTCCATCGGCTGCCGCGATCGTTGGTCAGTGCCAGGAAGAGCACCAGGCAGGCCGCAACCACTATGGATAGGCGTTTCAGCGTAAATGGTTTCACTCCCTGTTCGAGAATGCGCTGTAGTTCCAGGGCCAGCCAGACCGTCATGGCCGGCCACCCCCAGTCAGACCAGAAACGAACAGCCACAAAACCCATAACCCAACCCAGACCGGCCAGGAAAAATACCGGATTGTCCAGGCTCTTCGAGATATCTTCTCCTTTCAGGCGCTGCCACAGCAGCACCAGAGTGACCACCACAATCACGATCGGGGCGCCAGCAAAGGGCTGAAATTCGCTTACCAGCTGTCTCTGCAAAAGATGAGAATCAAAGGCTTCCAACGCATGAAAGACCATCTGATACAAAAACGCCACGGGTTTACCGGTAAGGCAAGCGCCAACCGCAACGCCTACGGCGGTAGCAGAACTCATCAACCAAAAGACGCGCCACTGTCTGGCCAAAAAAAGCGCGGCCAGCGGCAGGCTCAACAGATACCATGTTCCGTGAATCCATGTGGAAAGGGCAGCAGCGATGGCGTAGCCTATAACTTCGATCCATGGCTTTTTTTCATCCTTAATCCGCTTCCATAAAAAGCAGAAAAGAACAGTCACAAAAATGCTGAAGATAAAGGGGCGGCCATAAAAGGTCCTAAACAAAGGACCAAAGGAGAATAGCACCATGATCAACAAGGCCATTAGCCAGGCCTCGGGCCTTTGGAAATAGAAAAGGGGAACGAAGGCAAAAAGGAGAAAGAGGAAAATAATAGAAAAAACAAGAAGATCGTCTTTCTCCATAGCAAATAGCCGCTGAACGCCGGTCAACACAGCATGCCATCCCGGGTGGCTGTCCATGGTGATTTCGGACCGGACCAACAGAATATCAGACCAATTTTTTCCAGAAACAACCTTTGCCACATGGCGTAGTGCGTCGTCTGACGGTTGGAACCCCTGTCCAATGACACACAACGAAGCGATCAGAAGTGTTGCGAGGCAAAGAGTTACGACAAACAACGGAAAAAAACGCTGCTTGAAAGCAAAATCCATTCAATCAAAACCCTCTTGTTGGAGCTCAGATAGATCCCTGTTAAAGTGTTTGTTTCAGGATGTATAAAAAAAGGGGAAGGCGCAAGTCCTTCCCCTTTTTTTTTGCGAAAGTTGTCAAAAAATTAACTCTCGGAGTTAATCGCTGGTTATAGTTCCGTCGGCATCCACGTTGTATGTCTTAGCCCCCTTGTTGTGAGAAGCGTTTATTGTAAGGCCTTCTACATCTCCACTTACACCGGTTGTAACACCCTCTGTGCCCCTAAAGCCATAATTGTCGAGATCGCTAACACTCCCAATGCTTCCTGTGGGGTTATCAGAAAAATAGGCCTGGGCGGCTGTATAGGCATTTTTGGCGTCTGAATTGGCAGCGGTGTCGTAAGCTCTCTCCCGATACGCTGAAAACTGAGGGATAGCAATCGCCGCCAGAATGCCGATAATGGCGATGACGATCATCAGTTCGATGAGGGTAAAGCCTTTTTCCCCTCTGCTTTTGTTTAATTTATCTAACATGTGATCCTCCTTACATTTCCATGGGTTTATTTATTGTTTCTTGTTCAACCTTCAGCCTGTAAACTCTTCTAACTCACCCCCCTTTCTTTTTTTTAAGCGTTCACGGGTTCAAAGGTTCAGGGGTTCAGGGTTGAATTCCTGGCCCCTGGCTGCGACTGTGCAGTCGGATCGCCTTGGGAACCCACGTCCTCATCGGGGCCCTCGAAAACCTGTCGCCCATTTCAACGCATTTAGCGAAGGCAGTCTGCTTTAGCAGATGTTAGGATTTTCAATTCTATCTTTTTTCCCAATCTTGCACGTTGAACCCGGAACCTGTGAACGGTTATCTTTTTGAGCGGTTTGCAGGTTAAAAAAAACCTGCGTCAAACCAAAAGCAATTGTTGTGCCATAAAACACGGACCACTGGCGTTAGCCTGACGTTTTCCTTTTGGAATCAATGGGTTAACTCACTGAATTATTTTACAGCCCGATTAATTCTCAGCGCGCGGTGTTTCATTTGGATGCTTTTTTAACGTAATTTGTAATAATTGTGACAAAATTTGTAAGATAAAGGCCTCAAATCCAAGGAAAGCCGGGTTCCTGGTTTTTCGAAACAACAGACTGAAAAAATAAGACATTTTTGTCATTGTTTCGTATTTCGAGATTCGGATTTCGGATTTTCTGAACGACGGAAGAAAAGACAAGTGGCGGGCCTTGGAATCTCTTGACAAAGTAAAAAGGGTCCTATAAGATGACTATGTAATATGTCCTTATTTATGGTCATCTTTTTATGACGGTATCAAAATTGGGGGAGGGAATCATGAACTCGCTGACCGTTTCCATTGCTGAAGGAAAGAAAAACTTCGCAAAGCTCATCCGGGCCTCAGAGGAACAAAACCAGAAGATCATCGTCTCCCGCCGGGGCAACCCTGTGGCGGTCATTGTCCCGTACGAAACCCACATAAAGGACAGAAAAAAAGATGCATGGATGAAAATTGAGGAGGTCAGGGCCGAATACCGGGAATCAGGATTGCATGCCGGATCGGTATATGAGGCCTCGAGAAAGGAATTGGAAAACAAAAAATGACCCCACTAATTATCGATGCCAGCGTCGTGCTTAAGTGGTACCTTGAAGATGAGGAAGGAGGAGAAGAAGCGGTCTGGTTTCTAAAACAACATGCCACCGGAGACCTGGGCCTCCTTGCGCCGGCACTGCTGAATTACGAAGTGGTCAATGCCCTCCTTGTGGCCGAAAGGATGGGCCGTATCGCCCGGGAGACCACCCGAAAGGCCGTTGATGCCTTTCTGGAACTGGAAATAGAACTGTGTGATCCTTTCACGGATTACGCCGACATTCTCGCTCTGGCCCGTACCTTCCACAGAACAATATACGACGCATCTTATCTGTCCCTGGCCAAAAAGCGAGGTATCGATTTTGTAACCGGTGACAAGCACCTCTACAATGCGGTAAAGGACAGCCTCAAATGGGTCAAATGGGTTGGAGGTGATATTGGTTGACATAACCGCGTTTTTACCGCGGATTGCATGGCTGCTTGAGCTTTTTGTTGGAGATGGCCGGGGTGCTTGGAGGAGGTAAGGACGGGGGTCAGAGGTCAGAGGTCAGAGGTCGGAGGGCAGATGTCAGAGATCAGATGTCAGATGTCAGAGGTCGGAGGACAGAGGTCAGATGTCAGATGTCAGATGTCAGATGTCAGAGGACAGAGGTCAGATGTCAGGAAAGGATAGAGCTAAACCCTTTATCCTGAAACTTCCCGATATATAAACCAGATGCCCGTCGAAGATCCCGACAGCTTAAGCTGCGGGGAAACCTGACACCTGACGAAGATCCCCTTAATATTGAACCTCGGCCCGGCGCAGCTATCGGGGATTGTGGGAGGATGGGGTGTCATGATTTCTTGTTTTTCAGGGTTGCTTATTTGCTCCAGCAGATATACTATAAATGCACTTGTTGGAGGGAATATGCAAGATATACCCGTAAATCTGCCGGATGCTCTTTGGCTCCAGGGCTATTTTACCCATTACGCGAACCCCAAAGCAAAGATTGAACGTCTCGTTCATCAGGGGCTTCTTTTCCGCCTTAAAAAGGGTCTTTACATCAAGGCTGAAGCAGCTAATGATGATTATATATTAGGCAAAGCCGCCAACCGCCTCTACGGCCCATCTTACGTATCTTTCCTTTACGCCATGCGTTGGTACGGGATGATTCCTGAACACGTCGCCCACATCACCTCCGCAACCTACAAGAAAGGCAAAACAAAGCGATACGATACCCCTGTGGGCTCTTTTTTCTATCAGGACATCCCCGCGCGGGCCTTCCCTTATGGGATAACGTTTGTCGGCGAGGGCCAAAACCATTTTCTTATCGCTTCTGCGGAAAAAGCCCTTTGTGATGAATTGTACCGTGCATCCGGAATTCGTTCCATCAAAAAAATGGAAACCCTCCTGTTCGAAGATTTGCGTTTGGATCAGGCGTTATTCAACGGACTCGATTATAACATGCTAATTTCATTCGCTAAAAAGTATAAGACCGTGACATTAAATACATTTTCAAGATTTATGACGAAATTGGAAAATCATGCATGAAGCGAGCGTGCAGTTATTTGAAGCCTATCAGAAAAGGCACAGTGGTTCTGTAAACAGGGCTTTGGCAGAAACAATTCAGGCAGTCGCCCTGCTGGGATTGGCCCGGACGGACTTTTTTTCACATGCCGCATTTTATGGCGGGACCGCTCTGAGGCTGCTGTACAATCTGGACAGGTTTTCAGAGGATCTGGATTTTTCACTCCTTAAGCCCGCAAAGGATTTTCAGCTTGCCGCCTATTTGGGCGCCCTCCGGGGTGAAATGGAAGCCTTTGGTTTTTCCGTTGATATTGAAAAACATCAGAAAAAATTCGACACGCCTATTGAGTCGGCGTTTATCAAGGCCAACACTCGGATTCATGTCATCCGGGCAGGTATTCCTCGGGCCATCGCCGACAGGATACACCGAAACGCGCTCTGCAAGGTAAAATTGGAAGTGGATGTTGATCCACCCCCTGATGCTGATTTCGAAGTCGCTTACATTGACGACCCGGTTCCCTTCTCGCTCCAGGCATATTCCGGGCCATCGCTTTTTGCAGGCAAAATGGATGCGGTTTTATCTCGAGGATGGAAGAACAGAGTTAAAGGGAGGGACTGGTACGATTTTGCATTTCTGGTGCGAAAAAAGGTTCCGCTTTCGCTTTTGCATTTGGAAACACGGCTGCGGCAAAAAGGATTCTACAGCATGGAAGAATCATTGGATGAAGACCTGTGTATCCAGATGATTGAGCAGCGCATCGAATCAGTAGACTTTGAAGCGGCCAAGACCGATGTCATCGCCTTTATTCAACGACCTCAAGATCTCGATGTATGGTCTAAAGCCTACTTTCGTCATGTACTCAGGAATATGCAGTTCACATCCGCAGCTTGAGCGACAGGGGTCGCAGGGCTCAAGGGCAAGAAGGTAAGAGGGGAAGGCCAACCTTCTCATTTTCCGATGTGATATAGGTTGGCCAAAATGGGATGACCATGTAACCCCTATACCGTATAACACTTGGCAGGAGCCTTCCATGGAAATAGCCGAGACTGTAAAAAAGATACTCCAGGAAATGGTCGTGCCTGAGCTGGGGAAAATCAGAAGATCCTGGCCGTCCTCGAAGCCACCAACAAGCGCCTGGTCCAGCTGGAGCGGGAAGTGGGTGACATGAGGAAAGGATTGGCTGCCCGCCCCTCAATCCCGGATCTTTCTGATCCCTTTTGAAACGTCTGAAAAAAGTATTGACAAACTCTCTTGATCTTATATTATATCTAGTGCGCTGTCTCATAAATTTTGTCCTTAATTCTGGCAATTTAACAGCACCGCAAATGGTGGGTTCAATGAAATCACAGTATTCAAATCCCAAATCACAAATCCCGCTGAAGTCGGGATCTTCGACTATATCCAAATTCCAATCCCGCGCAATCGCGGGTTCAAAATTCGAAACAACGCGTGCAAAGGATTGGAGGCACACCCTTGATATGGACCCCGGAAAAATCAATTAAGTGATGCCGGGCGATTTACGACATTCCCACGGGTACTGCCCCGGCCCAAAAGGGAAATTTTTCGTCTTAAACCTTGCGATTTGGTCATTGGGATTTATTTGAAATTTGGTGCTTGGGAGTTGGAGCTTCCGCGTCTCTGTCTGTTTTAAGTGGGTTAAATAGGGACCGTTTTCTGCGAATAACATCTTGCCATTATCGGGGACAGAACTTATGAGACGCGGCACTAGTTTACATGAATTGAGATAGTTAGTGTCCATCCATAAATAGCTTTTATGGACGGAAGCTGTTTGCTGTTAGGTATTAGCTGTTAGCAAAAAATACCAATAAAACAAGGTGTTAAGCGAAATGCTAATCGCTCCATCCAGATACATATATTTCTGGATGGGCACCAGCTAATACCTGACAGCCAAATATACCGCTCAAAGGGGGTGATCACACTTGATTAACGGTCTGAAAAACTCAGTTCACTGGACTGGTGACGGACCGCTTCGCCCCGTGCGCGTTAAGTTTATTCCCAAATGCGGGAGCTGCTTCCAACCCCTTGAAATCGTTGAGGAGGTGAAAACCGACTTATATCTGATTGAAAATTGATATCATTCTGCCGCTACAGGTGGATGCTGTTGATTTAGGGTTTGGAAAAGCACCTGCGAATCTGATTCGAGGTGCTTTTTTTATTATTAAAACCAATTGGTTATGAAAACGAGGTCATATTTAACATGAAAGTCATTGTTCGAGACAACCAGATTGAAAAAGCCATTAAGGATCTGAAGAGAAAACTCACCAAGGAAGGGTTTTTCTCCGAGATCAAGGAAAGACGATTTTACGACAAACCGAGTGTTCAGAAAAAGAAGAAACAGGCAAAGGCCGCCAAGAGACGCCGGAAGCGGACACGGAAATATTAAGAGACGGAGACGGAAGACAGGAGACAGGAGACAGGAGACAGGGGTCAGGGGTCAGAAGTCAGGAGGGAGTAAATGACCAAGATGAGTTTGGATTTATCCGGAAAATCGGCCCTAATCACCGGGGGAAGCCGGGGTCTGGGAAAGGCCATTGCCGGTGCATTTTCGGCCCAAGGGGCGGATGTCATCATTTGTGGTCGGAAACAGGAAAATCTGGATAAGGCCGTCAAAGAATTTCAGGACGCAGGCCATACCGTAAAGGCGCATGTCACAAATGTGGGCAAACCGGATCAGGTGGCCCAGTTATTTGAAAAGGTCCAAGCGGATGTTGAGAAACTGGATATCCTGGTAAACAACGTGGGCATGAACATCCTGACGCCTTCGGTCACGGCGGCGGACCCGGCCCTTTGGGACAAAATCATGGAAACCAATCTGAAGGGCACATTTCTCACTTCCAGCGGTGCCGTCGGTTTGATGAAAAAGGCGGGCAAGGGGAAAATCATCAACATCAGCTCCATTGCCGCCAAAAGGGCGGCCATGGGCATGGGCATCTACTGCGTGGCCAAGGCCGGCGTGGAGATGCTCACAAAAGTCCTGGCCATTGAACTGGTATCAGAGCATATCACCGTAAACGGCATCGCCCCCTGCGTGGTCCGAACGGATTTCACCAAGCCGTTCTGGAGCAATGAAACCATGCTCAAGGAGATCGTCAACACCATCCCCATGGGCCGAATCGCTGAAACCGATGATATCGTCGGGACCGCACTCTATCTCGCATCCGATCTCTCGGATTTTGTCACCGGCGAAATCATCACCGTAGATGGCGGCTCCATGGTTTGACGGCCGGATCCGTTTATTTCTCTACCTCAACCCAAACGTGACGGTCCCATAAAAAGTCGTCACCCCGTTGAAAAACGGGGTCCAGGAGTTTCATAACTTCTTGATAACACTGGATTCCGGTGCCTGTCCCGGACTCCGATCCGGGATTCGCCGGAATGACGGAAAGAGCACATTTTTGACTTTTTACGAGTGTATCAAACACAAAATCTTACTGGAATCGCTGGAATAATGGAATTGGGAAACACGCCGTTAGAAATCCCGGCACAACGCTGTTGACAAGGGATGCGGGAACATGCAAGATGCTCTGAGACCTTGAGGCATAAGGCACAAGGCACAAGGCGTGAGGGGTTGGCTGGAATCTGACAGCTGACAGCTAACAGCTGATTTTCAGGCGGAGGAACGATAAGCATGAGTGATGAAAAACGCGTCAAAGACATCATGATTCCCATCGAGTCGTATGATACGGTTTCTATCAGCGCCCGACTCTGCGATGCCCTGAGTATCCTGAAAAAAAATGACGAGGAGATCAAATCATGCGGTGAGGGATCCTATCACAAAACCCTCTTCGTGGTGGATGGTGCGGACAAAATTGTGGGCAAAGTGTCCATGTTTGATCTCATTCGGGGCCTTGTACCCGAATCCGCCAAGGAGCCTGAGGTGTCACGGGCCTATCACGCGATGCGATCTTCTCGATCCCAGGAGGTAGTCGGGCAAATCAGTGAGTTTCAGGAAGAATACAAGTGGCTTCACAACACCTTTTTCGATCTGGTCACCCAGGAATCTCAAAAGCGGGTGGAAGATGTCATGTCGACGGTGGAAAAATCCGTCATCCAAGAAGACGACCGCATGAACCAGGCCATTTATATCATGTTCAAGGAAGACGTTAGACAGCAGCTCATTTACAGCGGCACCAAGCCGGTGGGTGTTCTCAACCTCAACGTCATCTTCCATGAACTGATCGAAATTGCCGGACCCGAGTGCGGCATCCATTGGTAAAATTGGGCCAAAGTTTGTCTCGCGCAGAGACGCTGAGGCGCAGAGGTGTTTTAGTTTACTGCTTTTTTGATTTCTCCGCGTCTCCGCGTCTCCGCGCGAGGCAAGAACGATATAATCGTAAAACCTGAAACCCGCCACCCTAAAACCCCATGCCCTCCCCTACCCCCCACGCCGGCATCAAGCCCCATCTGGATCATCTCTACCTTTATTATAATGCCCGCTCTTGGGTCCATCCGGATCCCCTGGAATTCCTCTACCATTACCCGGATCTGAAAGACCGCGAAATCGTAGGACTCATTGCATCGTCTCTGGCCTACGGCCGCGTGGACCAGATTCTCAAAACCGTCTCAGGCGTCCTGGACGTTTTGGGGCCCTCTCCCTATACGTTTCTGAGACGGAGTACCCCCGGTACACTCACATCGCGGTTCAACGGCTTCAAGTACCGCTTTACCACCGGCAGGGAACTGGTGCTTCTTTTGATCGGCATCCGGCAGGTCATTGACACCCATGGGTCGCTTCAGGCGTGTTTCTTAGAAGGGTTCAACACCCGGGACGACACAACCCTCTCCGGGCTCTGTTATCTGACCGATGTGCTCCGGGCCCCGTTCGGCAACGCTCCCAACAGCCTGATCCCCGACCCCCGACGGGGAAGCGCGTGCAAGCGGTTGAATTTGTTCATGCGGTGGATGGTGAGAACAGACGGGGTAGACCCCGGCGGCTGGGATCACATCTCCCCGTCCAAATTGATTATCCCGCTCGACACCCACATGCACCGCGTCTCCCGTGTGTTGGCATTGACCCGCCGCCAAACCGCCGGCATGCGCACCGCCAAAGAGGTCACCCAGGCCTTTCGGCGCCTGTCCCCTGAGGACCCGGTACAATACGACTTTGCCCTCACCCGTCTCGGCATCCGGAAGGATGAGGAGATGTGTGGATTTTTGGATAGATGCAGGGGCAAACGCGAAAAAAATACTTGACTTCACCATGGCCGCCGTATTAGTCTCGCAAAAATGAATGAAAGTTCATTCATGTTTTGTGGCCACGCGCCCGACGATACGGAAAACTGACCACCAAATTATGTGTAAGGAGGCGTTTCATGGACAAAAAAATAGAAAAAGCCGGGGTCATTGGCGCCGGGGTCATGGGGGCGACCATTGCGGCTCAGTTGGCCAATGTGGGCATTGAAACCACCCTGCTCGACATTGTCCCCCCGAACTGACCGATCAAGACAAAAAAAGGGGCTCACTCCTGAGAGCAAGGCCTTCAGAAACAAATTGAGCCAAAACGGGCTTCAAGGCGCCCTCAAATCCAAGCCCGCATCCTTTTATATCCCGGAGAATGCCAAGCTGATCACCATCGGCAACCTGGAAGATGATCTGGATCTTCTCAAGGACGTGGACTGGATCATCGAGGTGGTGGTGGAACGGCTCGACATCAAGCAGAAGGTTTTTGAAAAGATCGAAACCGTCCTGACCCCGGGCACCATCGTCACATCCAACACCTCGGGCATCCCCTGCAAGTCCATGTGTGAGGGCCGATCCGAAGCATTCAGGCAACATTTTGCCATCACCCATTTTTTCAATCCCCCGAGATACATGAAGCTCCTGGAACTGGTCCCCGGACCGGACACCCTTCCTGAGGTGGTGGATGTCCTTGCAGAGGTCTGTGACAAGGTGGTGGGCAAAGGAATTGTCTATGCCAAAGACACCCCCAATTTCGTGGCCAACCGAATCGGGACCTTCAGCATGTTCGCCGTCTTAAAAGCCATGATCGATCTCGGATTGTCCATTGAGGCCGTGGATAAACTGACCGGCCCTGTGGTGGGCAATCCCAAGAGCGCGTCTTTCCGGACAGCGGACCTGGTGGGGTTAGACACGCTCCTTCACGTGGCGGACAACGTCTATGACGGGGCACCCGACGATGAACAGCGCGATATGTTCAAGCCGCCCAAGTTCATCTCAAAGATGGTCGAGAACAAACTCCTCGGCGAAAAGACCAAGCAGGGGTTCTACAAAAAGAGCAAGGACAGCGAGGGCAAGCGCGTCATCCTCTCTCTTGATTACAACACCCTGGAACACACCCCTCAGGAAAAGGTCAAATATGCCTCATTGGAGGCGGCCAAAAACGCCTCAGGAACGGGGGAAAAGATCAAATCCCTCTATTACGCCAAGGATACGGCCGGTGAATTCACCTTCCGGACCCTCTCCGAGACGCTGATCTACTCGGCCAACCGGATCCCTGAAATCGCCGACGACATCGTCAACGTGGACAACGCCATGAAGTGGGGCTTTGCCCGCAAACTGGGTCCCTTTGAGGCCTGGGATGCCATCGGTGTGGCCAAGTCCGTTGAGAAGATGAGAGATGCCGGTTACGAGATTTCTGCATGGGTGGAGGAGATGCTGGCGGACGGAAAGGATTCCTTCTATAAGACAGAGGCCGGCACCCAGTACTATTATGACATTGACGCCAAAGACTACAAGGAAGTCCCCGTCAAAGCGGGGATTATTCTGCTTCCTTCTCTTAAGGATCAGAACAAGGAAATCGCCTCCAACCCGGGCGCATCGCTCATCGACATCGGGGACGGCGTGGCCTGCCTCGAATTTCATGCCAAGATGAATGCCATCGGCCAGGACATCATTGCCATGATTCAGCAATCCGCCGAACGGGTGGAAAAGGAGTTTGACGGCCTGATCATCGCCAATCACGGCACCAATTTTTCCGTGGGCGCCAACATCGCCATGGTCCTGTTCGCCGCCCAGGAGGAGGAATGGGACGATCTGGACTGGTCCATCAAAGCGCTCCAGGATGCTTTGATGAAGCTCAAATACCTGAAAAAACCTGTGGTGGCCGCGCCCGCGGGTATGGCCTTGGGAGGCGGTTGCGAAATATGCATGGCGGCGGACCGGGTCCGGTATGCTGCAGAGACCTATATGGGCCTGGTGGAAGTAGGCGTGGGCGTCCTCCCGGCCGGCGGCGGATGCAAGGAACTCGTCATCCGGAACACCGAGCATCTCTTCGAAGTACAGAAGGGCGGGATCTACCCCAAACAGATCGAAATGATGCCCTTCATCGCCCGGGCCTTCGAGACCATCGCCATGGCCAAGGTGGCCACCTCCGGACCCGAGGCGGTCAAGATCGGGTATCTGAGGCCTACCGACAAAATGACCGTGAACCGGGATTACCTCATGCAGGATGCCAAAAACACCGTCCTGGCCATAAATCTGGAAGGGTATATGCCGCCGCGGCCCAGAGATGACATCCGCGTCCCGGGCAAGGACACTCTGGCCATGATCAAGCTGGCCCTCTGGACCATGCACGAATCGGGCTATATCACCGATCATGATGTGACGGTCTCCACCCAGGTGGGGCATGTCCTGTGCGGTGGCGAGGTGCTGCCCGATACCAAGGTCAGCGAGCAATACCTCCTCGACCTGGAAAGAGAGGCCTTCCTGCGTCTGTGCGGAGACCCCAATACCCAGGCGAGAATGCAGCACATGTTGACCACCGGCAAACCGCTCAGGAACTGATGGCTAACGATGACAGAACAGGAAATGTGAATTTTCACCACTCAATATGTGATGTATTCGTAAAAAGTGAATCCCGCCACGGCGGGACTCACGCCCCAGTACGATCTTCTGGACCTACGGGGTAAACAAAGCCGCAAAGGTAACTTATTAAACTTAATACAGTTTTTTCTCTGCGTCTCTGCGCCTCAGCGCGAAAACATACTTTATTTAACACGATAGGTGGGAGGACGATATCATGAAAGAAGCCGTAATTGTTGCTGCCTGCAGGACGGCAGTGGGAAAAGCGCCGAGAGGCATTTTGAAAAACACCCGGCCCGAAGCCATGGGATGCGCCGTGTTGGGGGATCTGTTGAAACGGGCCGGAGACCTGGATCCCCATCTCATCGATGACGTGATCATCGGCTGCACGTTTCCTGAGGCCGTTCAGGGCCTCAACCTCGGCCGGGTGCTGGTCATGTCCATGGGGTGGCCCGATCGGGTCCCGGGGATGACCGTCAATCGGTTCTGCTCTTCCGGGCTCCAGGCCATTGCCATCGGGGCGGAAAAGATCATGTGCGGGTTTTCGGATGTGATCATCTCCGGCGGCGTGGAGAGCATGAGCCAGATCCCCATGGGCGGGAGCATGATGTACCCCAATCCCGCACTGGTGGAAACCCGGCCCGGAGCATTCACCGGCATGGGCCTGACGGCTGAAAATGTGGCCGAGCGGTTCAACATCGGTCGGGATGAACAGGATGAATTCGGGGCCAAGAGTCAGCAGAAGGCGGAGGCCGCCATCAAGGCGGACCGTTTCAAGGAGCAGATCGTTCCATTGACCGTGCAGAAACAGAAACAGCTGCCCAACGGCCGCTTCGAATATGAAGAGTTTATCTTTGATACGGATGAAGGCATGCGGCCCGGTACCACCAAGGAGAGCATTTCCGGCCTGCGTCCGGCCTTCAAACCCAATGGATCGGTTACGGCCGCCAATTCGTCCCAGACCAGTGACGCAGCCGCAGCCGTATTGATGATGTCCAAAGAAAAGGCCAGGGAGCTGGGGCTTAAACCCATGGCCACATTCCGGTTTCACGCCGTGGAAGGGTGTGAGCCGGAAGTGATGGGCGTGGGCCCTGCAGTGGCCATCCCCAAGGTCCTCAAGATCGCCGGCATGACCCTGGACCAGATGGAACTCATCGAACTGAATGAAGCCTTTGCGGCCCAGGCCATCTACTGCATCAATGAACTGGGCATCAACGAAGAAATCACCAACGTGAACGGCGGCGCCATCGCCCTGGGGCATCCCCTGGGCTGCACCGGTGCCAAGCTGACCACGCAGCTCATCTACGAGATGCAGGCGCGGAAGCTGAGGTGGGGCCTGGTCTCCATGTGTATCGGGTTCGGCATGGGGGCGGCCGGGATATTTGAGATTGAAGATTATTAATGAAAACATGAAAATCTCACGCAAAGCCGCCAAGCGCGCAAAGGATAGAATCCCGAATTATTGGTGTGACGTCCTCTCTGCGTCATATGTGCGTCTCTGCGAGAGCCGACATTTGATTTCAGGAAAGGAGAAAAAACATGGCTGACAATAAGATTTTTGCAGGGGGTGAGTTCCTGATCACCGATGTAGCCCCTGAGGAGGTATTTACCCCTGAGGATTTCACCGACGAACACAAGATGATTTTTGAAACAGCCGAGGATTTTGTTGAAAAGGAGATCACGCCCAAGGTGGATGACCTGGAAGAGAAGGATCACGACCTGGTGCTCTCACTGCTCAGCAAGGCCGGCGAACTGGGACTGTTGGGAACCGATGTACCCGAAGATTGCGGGGGGTTGGGACTGGATAAGGTGTCCACCACCATCGTGGCGGAATGCATGGGCCCCGCCGCGTCTTTCGGTGTGGTGTACGGCGCACATACCGGCATCGGCAGTCTCCCCATCGTCTATTTCGGGAATGAAGAACAGAAACAAAAATACCTGCCCAAACTGGCATCCGGCGAGTGGTGCGGGGCCTACTGCCTCACCGAACCGGGGGCCGGTTCCGACGCCCTGAACGCCAAGACCAAAGCGGTGCTCTCGGAGGACGGAAAGCACTACATCCTGAACGGTGAGAAGATGTTCATCACCAATGCGGGATGGGCCAGCACCTTTATCGTCTACGCCAAGGTGGATGGTGAGCATTTCACCGGATTTATCGTGGAAAAGGATTTCCCCGGGGTCTCCACGGGCAAGGAAGAAAAGAAGATGGGGATGCACGGGTCCTCCACGCGCCCGGTGATCCTGGAAGACGCCAAGGTCCCGGTGGAAAATGTCCTCTTTGAAATCGGAAAGGGCCATAAGATCGCCTTCAACATCCTCAACATCGGGCGATGGAAGCTCGGTGCATCTGCTGTGGGGGGCTGTAAAGGCTGTGTCACCGAGGCGGTGAAATACGCCAACGGCCGTATACAGTTCAAGGTGCCCATCAGCTCTTTCGGCATGATCAAGACCAAGCTGGCCGACATGGCGACCCGGACCTACATGAGCGACAGCATGATGTACCGGCTGGCCGGGATGTTTGACGACAAACTAACCACCTTGGACGCAGAGGCCAAGAAGAGCGGTGAAGAGAATGCCAAGGCCATCGAAGAGTATGCACCGGAGTGCTCCATCACCAAGGTCTACGGCTCCGAGGCCCTGGATTACTGTGTGGATGAATATGTGCAGATTTTGGGCGGGTACGGATTCTGCGCCGAATACCCGGCGGAACGGTACTATCGCGATTCGCGCATCAACCGGATCTGGGAAGGCACCAACGAGATCAACCGGATGCTGGTGCCCGGCACCATGATGCGTCGCGCCCTCCAGGGAAGGCTCAACCTCCTTCCGGCGGCTCAGGCCATCGCCAGTGAGCTGATGACCTATTCGCCGCTCTCCGTGCAGCTTGAGGATACGCCGCTGGCCCTTCAGGAGCACATGGTCAAGATGAGCAAGAAAATCGCCCTGATGGTCGCCGGCGTGGCAGCCCAGAAGTTCGGGCAGAACCTGGCCAAAGAGCAGGAAGTCCTGGCCAAGGTGGCCGACATCGTCATCGAGATATTCGCCATGGAAAGCGGGCTGTTGAGGACCCTCAAGATAATAACCAAAGCCGGGGAAGCGAAGGCCGCCTATCAAATCAAGGCGGTCCAGGCTTACGTGAACGACATGGTCCCCCAGATTGAGAGTTGGGCCAAGGACATCATCGCCTACGTGGAAGAAGGCGACATGCTCCGAACCCAGTTGGCCGGTATCAAAAAACTGGCGCGGTACCAGCCCATTGACGCCATCACCCTGAAGCGGGAGATTGCCGACCGGATCATCGAACTGGAGGCCTATCCGTTCTGATTGGTGATTGACGATTGGTGGTCGACACCTTATATTTCAACTAATCGGTAAAGAAAAAAAGAGGACCTGCACGTGAGCAGGTCCTCTTTTTCATTGAAGGAGATCAACGATGAAGTCGAGCTATTTTTTTCTCAGCGGTCTCTGCGCCCCTGCGGGAAAACATGCTTTTTACTGGATGATCAACGTTTGACGAGGATATTTCAAGCCGTGAACAACATTCAAAACATACGAAACATCGGAATCAGCGCCCATATCGACTCCGGAAAAACCACGCTCACCGAGCGGATTCTGTTCTACACCAAGCGCATCTTCGCCATTCACGAGGTAAAAGGCAAAGATGGTGTGGGAGCCACCATGGACTCCATGGAACTGGAGCGGGAGCGGGGGATTACCATTACATCGGCCGCCACCTTCTGCGAGTGGGAAGGCCACCGGATCAACATCATCGACACCCCCGGACACGTGGACTTTACCATTGAGGTGGAAAGGGCCCTCCGGGTGATGGACGGAGCCGTTTTGATCCTGTGTGCAGTGGGAGGCGTCCAGTCCCAGTCCATTACCGTGGACCGGCAGATGAACCGCTATGAGGTGCCCCGGGTCGCATTTATCAACAAGTGCGATCGATCCGGGGCCAACCCGAAACGGGTCGTTCAACAACTCCGGGAAAAGCTGAACCACAATGCCGTGCTCCTGCAGCTCCCCATCGGCCTGGAAAACCACTTCAAAGGGGTGGTGGATCTTATCTCCATGAAGGCCTTTTATTTTGAAGGCCAGAGCGGTGAGGAGATTCGGGAGGGGGATATCCCCCGGACATGCGCGATGACGCGGTTGAGGCCCGGGAAGCCTTGCTGGATGCTGTATCCATGTTTTCCGATGATCTCATGGAAGCCGTCCTCGAGGATAAGGTGAGTGACACATTGATCCGGGACGCCATCCGGGCAGGCACCCTTTCAAGGGCACTGACCCCTGTATTCGTCGGTTCTGCCTACAAGAACATCGGCGTTCAACCGCTGTTAAACGGCATCAACCGCTATCTCCCTTCGCCTGAGGATGTGCAGAATACCGCCCTTGACCTTGATGCATCGGAAACACCCATCCCGCTGAAGACCGATCCCGAACTGCCGGTGGTGGCCCTGGCCTTCAAACTGGAAGTCACCCCGTACGGCCAATTGACCTACCTGAGGGTCTATCAGGGGGCCATTCAAAAGGGGGATGGCCTCATCATCATCCGGACCGGCAAGAAGATCAAGGTCGGCCGCCTGGTCCGTATGCACGCCGATCAGATGGAGGAACTCACCGCTGCACAGGCCGGAGACATTGTGGCGCTGTTCGGCATCGACTGTTCCTCCGGGGATACCTTCACCAACGGAAGCCTCAACTATAGCATGTCCTCCATGTACGTACCCGAACCGGTCATCTCTCTGACCGTATCCCCGGAAGACAACAAGTCCCAGGACAACATGGCCAAGGCCCTGAACCGATTCACCAGGGAAGATCCCACCTTCAAATCCTACGTGGATACCGAATCCGGAGAAACCATCATATCGGGCATGGGGGAGCTCCATCTTGAGGTCTATGTGGAGCGCATGAAAAGGGAATTCAATGCCAGTGTCATCACCGGCATGCCACAGGTGGCCTATCGTGAGGCCATCACCCGGCATGCCGCCTTTGACTACACCCACAAAAAGCAGACCGGGGGGCCGGCCAGTTCGGCCGCGTCGCCGGCTTCATGGAACCTTCCCGGGACGGGACTTACGAATTCATCAACGAAGTCAAGGGAGGCGCCATCCCCACCGAATATCTCCCCGCCGTGGACAAGGGGTTTCAATCGTGCCTGAAAAAGGGGCTCCTGGTGGAATTCCCGGTGTTGGGCATGGCGATCACCGTCAATGACGGCAAGGCCCACAGTGTGGACTCGTCTGAAATGGCCTTTTCTCAGGCCGCCATCGGGGCCTTTAAACAGGCCTACATGAAGGCCAAACCGGTGATCCTCGAACCGGTCATGGAGGTGACCGTAGAGGGACCCTCAGAGTTCCAGGGAAATGTCATGGGCTCCATCAACCAGCGCAGGGGCATGATTACCAGCTCCATAGAGGATGGCGCCTTCACCACCGTCGAGGCGGAAGTTCCCCTGGCCGAGATGTTTGGATACGCCACCACCCTCAGATCGTTGACCCAGGGCAAGGCGGAATTTACCATGGAGTTTTCAAGGTACGCCAAGGTCCCGGAATCCCTGTCCGAAGAGCTGAAGACCGCCCTGAGAAAGAAATCCAAAGAAGAGGGAAAATCATGAAAGCATTCACGTCAGTCAGCCCATTGAAGATCCTGGAAAAATCCGCCCGCCAGGGCCTGGGGGCCGGTAACCTGGGCGTACTCATAGCCCGGGCCGGTGTGGGTAAAACCGCATGTCTCATCCATATCGCCTTTGACAAGATCTTTCGAGACGAGAAACTGGTCCATGTAGCCCTGGAGGAAGGGCCTGAGAAGGTCTTGAGTTACTACACCGTGATGTATCATGATTTGCTGAAAGCCCTGGATATTCGCGATAGATGATGCCCATCGCATGAGGATCGAAAAAAACCGGATGATTCTCGCCTACCTCAACCGCAGTTTTGATCCAGCGCGGCTCCAGGCCAATCTGATAAATCTGAGGGAGGGCCTTCAATTCAAGCCGGACGCCCTCATCGTGGACGGCCTTGATTTTGAGAAGACAGAACGTGCCGTGTTTGAAGGACTCAAAAAAATCGCGCTTGAATTTGGAACCGAAATCTGGCTGTCCGCCCTGTCCCATCGTCACATCACACAGGTGAATGATCGGGGTGTCCCCTATCCCTGTGACGACATCGATGACCTGTTCAACCTGATCATCCAACTCAAAGCCGAACCGTCGGGCATCTTTCTGAGCCTGCTCAAGGACCACGACCAACCGGGCAGCCCGGAGACCAACGTCAGGCTGGACCCGAACACGTTTCTGGCGATGGCGTGAGGGGTGAGGTGTCAGGTGTCAGAAAACCCCAAACCAGAAACGAGTAATCCCGCGTTCCGCGGGATCTCCTGCCTATGACTTGGCGTCAATCAAAACGCCTGCATTTTTGAACACCTCCTTTTGGTGCCGGAGGATTTCGCCTTCCGCCATATAGATGACCTCTTCGGCAATGTTGGTGGCGTGATCACCGATCCGTTCCAGATGCCGCGCGATGAGGAGCAGATTGATGAGGGTGGTCACCCGCTCCGGTTTCTGCTGAATCACCACCTTTACCTGATCATAGATCTCCCGGTTCATGTCGTCCACATCGTCATCCATCAGGCAGACCTTGTAGGCGAGATCCGTATCGAGGTTCACCAGGGCGTCGAGGCTCTTTTTCAGCATATCCTCCGACGTTGCGGCCATATGGCTGTATTGAAAAGGGACTTCTATGGGCGGTCTCTTGGCCAAATTCTCGACCCGCTCAGCAATATTCACGGCCTCATCGCCCACCCGCTCTAAATCATTATTGATCTTGATCACCGCACTGATAAAACGAAGGTCCCCTGCCACCGGCTGGTGAAGGGCCAGAATCTTGAGGCATTCCTCCTCCAGTTCCACCTCTGCCTCATCAATTTCCTTGTCAATGGCGATAATCTTCTCTGCCAGGGCGCCGTCCCGGGTTTCAAAGGCTTGAATGGCCATCTTCACCCGTTCTTCGACCATGGTGCCCAGGGTCAGGATCTGTTTTTTCAGCCTTTCCAGTTCCGCCTGCAAGTGTCTTTTCATGGGTGCTCCTCCGAAAATTTTCGCACCAAATGAGACCTTTGAAAAATGGTCAATTTGGGTTTAGCTCAAGGAAGACGAAAATTTCAACCGCAGGAATATAGCTAATATTTCGAGGATTGAAATTCGAGTCTGACGCCAAGATCAGCCCAAAGGGGGCGTTTTTCAAAGGTCTCTAACCAAACCGTCCGGTGATATAATCAGACGTCTCCTTGAGCTGGGGCCGTGTAAAGAGGGTTTCCGTGGACCCCACTTCAATCAGCTTGCCGATATAGAAAAACGCCGTGGTATCCGATACCCGGGCGGCCTGCTGCATGTTGTGGGTCACGATAATGATGGTATAGGCCTTTTTGAGCTCGTGAATCAACTCCTCAATCTTCTGGGTGGCGATGGGATCCAGCGCAGAGGCCGGTTCATCCATGAGGATCACCTCGGGTTCCACGGCCAGAGCCCGTGCGATACAGAGGCGTTGCTGCTGCCCGCCTGACAATCCCAGGGCCGATGCATCAAGCCGATCGCGGACTTCATCCCACAGCGCGGCCCGTTTCAGGCTGGTCTCCACGCGCTCTCTCAAGACCGAACGGCGCTTGACCCCATTTACCCTCAATCCGTAGGCCACATTTTCAAAGATGGTTTTGGGAAAGGGGTTGGGTTTTTGAAACACCATGCCCACTCGGCGGCGCAGGGCCACCACATCCACCTCGGGATCGTAAATATCTTCCGCATCCAGCAGCACGCCGCCGTCGACCCGGCTGGAAGGAATGAGATCATTCATCCGGTTAAGGCATCTCAGCAGCGTGCTCTTCCCGCAGCCGGAGGGCCCGATCAGAGCCGTCACCCGGTTTTCCACAAAATCAAGGGAGACGGAATGAAGGGCTTTGAAATCTCCGTAATAAAAATCGAGCTCATTTGTAGACATTTTTGCAGGTGCGTCCATCCCTATCCCCTGAACCGGATTTTTCAGATCTGGTCATCATTACCGTTTCTTTCTGAGCCGGGAGCGCAGAATAATGGCAAAAAGGTTGAGTCCCAGCACCAGTACAATGAGTACCAGTGCCGTACCGAACTGTAACGGGCGGGTCGCCTCAATCTCCGTACCGGCCGTGGCGAGTACATAGATATGATACGGCAGGGCCATGATTTCATCAAAAATGGATGTGGGGAGAGACGGTGTATAAAAGACCGCAGCCGTAAACATGATGGGCGCGGTTTCCCCTGCGGCCCTGCCGATCCCCAATATGGCCCCGGTCAGGATCCCGGGCAGGGCGGTGGGGAGTACCACATGCTGTATGGTCTGCCATTTGGTGGCCCCCAGCCCCAGTGAAGCCTCACGGTAGGTGTCCGGCACCGCTCGCAGGGCCTCCTCCGTGGCCCCGATAATGACCGGGAGCGTCATTGCCCCCAGGGTCAACGATCCGGCCAGAATGCTGACGCCCATCTTCAGAAAGACCACAAAAAAGGCCAGGCCAAAGAGGCCGAACACAACAGACGGAACCCCTGCCAGGTTATTGATTCCCAGCCGGATCATCCGGACCACACGGCCGGGCTTTGCATACTCATGCAGGTAAATAGCGGACGCCATGCCGATGGGAAGCGCCACGAGGATGGCCCCGACACTCAGGCAGATCGTCCCCACAATACAGGGGAGAATACCCCCTTTGGTCATGGAATCAATGGGGGGCTGAGACAAAAACGTCCAGTTGATGGCCCGCCACCCATTGAAGACCAGAAAATAAACAATGATCAACAGGGCGGCGCCGTTGATCACAGCAGACGTCCTGAAGAGGGTAAACATTACCGTTTGAATCAGACTTCGGCTGCGTTGTGTGTGGCCCGTGTGCGACATAAGATTCCTTCATCCTCTCAATCGCCAATCGTCAATCGCCAATCGTCAATCATCAATCTCACAGCGTCGCGGCCCCTACCTGCCGGTAGCGGTTCGAGATCTGTTCGGCGATGATATTGAAGGCCAGGGTGAACAGGAAAAGGACGATGGCCGTGGCGAAGAGAGCATAGTAATGGTCGCCGTGAAATGGCGCTTCGGCCATCTCCGCTGCGATACTGGCCGGCATGGGTCGTACCGGATCAAACAGGGACGTCAGGGATCATGGCCGCCCCACCGGCCACCATCAGCACCACCATGGTCTCTCCCATGGCCCTCGACATCCCCAGGATCACCGCCGTACAAATCCCGGAAATGGAAGCAGGCACAATCACCCGCCACATGGTCTCCCAATGGGTAGCCCCCAGGGCCAGCGAGGCCTCCTTTAGCTCTGCGGGCACCCCGAACACGGCATCTTCAGAAAGGCTGCATATGGTGGGGATGGACATAAAGGCCAGCATTAAGGAGGCGTTGAAGAGGTTCAACCCGGTGGGCATATCAAATATTTTCTGGAGAAAGGGTGCCACAATCACCATGCCGAAAAACCCGATCACCACGGACGGGAGTGCGGCGAGAAGCTCCACCACCGGTTTGACCCATTCCCGGACTCTGGGGGATGCACACTCGGCCAGGTAAAGGGCCGTCATCACGCCAAGAGGAATCGACATCAATGAAGAAACAAGGGTAACCGCCACGGAAGCGATAATCAGGGGAAAAATACCGAAGGCCGGCGGGTCATCTGTGGGGTACCAGTATTCCCCAAAGATGAAGTCCGTCACAGACACCTCCCCAAAAATGGGAATACCCTCCACAAACAGGAAGAGAGCGATCAAAAAAAGCGTGGTGATGGACGCCAGGGCCACACCGAAGAAAAACCGCCGGATCATCCGCTCTCTTCTCTGGCGGGATTTTCCGCTTTTTCTGACATCCGTCAAACGATTCGATTTCCCGTCCTGTTTTGACATCCGTTCAACTCACGATATGCGATACCACATGCCCCATTAAAAAACCGCCCGATCAAAGCGACAGGAAAAGGCGCCTCGATCAGGCGATCATAAATCATTCACTGAAAATGATCAATCGTGAATTGTTCGACTAAAACAGTGGGACATATCCGGCTTCTTTCACATATTTCTGACCCTTTTCAGGATTAATCACAAAGTTGATGAAATTGGCCACGTCTCCCTTGGGCCAGCCCGGCGTAAACATAAAAAGCGGCCTGCTGATGGGATAGGTGCCGTTCAAGGTGGTGGCTTCCGAACCCACAATACGATCGACACTCAGGGCTTTTACATCCTTACTGAGATAACCCAACCCAATATAGCCGATGGCGTTTTTGTTCTTGGCCACGGCTTGGGAGACCGCCCCGTTGGAGGCCTGCAAGAGAGCCCCCGGGAACACGCGCTCTTTCTTCATTACTTTTTCGTGCCACACCTCGTACGTACCCGAAGAAGTGTCCCGGGAAATCACCACCACCGGCCGGTCAGGCCCTCCGATGGCTTTCCAGTTCTTGATCTTTCCCATGTAGATATCCTTGAGCTGAGCCATGGTGATATTGACAATGGAGTTGCTCGGATGCAACACCGGCACGATACAGTCATAGGCCACGGCAAAGGGAACCGGGTACACACCCTTTTCAACGGCCAGTTTCACTTCTTTGGGCTTGATAAACCGGGAGCTGTCGGCGATATCCGTAGACCCATCAATAAGCGCCTTCATGCCGTTACCGGAGCCACCTCCGGAAATGGATATTTTCACATCAGGATTCTGTTTCATATAGGCCTCAGACACCTTCTGAGCAATGGGGAGTACGGTTGTGGATCCCTTAATCACAATATTCCCTGCCAGTGAAATGTTGGCGCCAAAAAGCGCGGTGACAAGACATACCAAAGCCATCATACCTTTTACTCTCATTTTTCTACCTCCATTAAATTGTTAACGTGTTTATTTGAGTTCAACAACCGCTCTGCGAAAAATTCATCATGGTCTTACACCATCAGCTATGTATCTTAAAATTGAATTGTTAGATTTTTGTTAGAATCATATGAGCCTTTTATTACCTTATCTATCCCCCCTTTCTTTTAAAAATATTCCGATGTCCACAGACAGATCGTCACCACAATACCCCGGCTGAAATGCCCATGTCATGTTCAATCCTCCGTATCTTCTCAATAAATCGGGGTGACCGCTTTCGCTGGCACGGTACTGGATTCCGGCGAAGGCCGGAATCCAGGAGGTTTGCCCCTGATTATTGAGGTGTTACAATCCTCCCCTGCTGACCTAATCTATAGCGTTTTGAACTCAACTTTTATGCAACGTTAGGGTTAAGGTTGCCAAATGATCATCCGAGCGATGGGGAGATGAGATGGTGGTCAACTTAAGCGAGATTTATTAAGAACGGATGTGTCAGATATTAGGTTTGGGTGCGCTTCATTTAAACTATTTCCCATAGCTCAACAATATAACAAATGTTTAATTTAGGCTTAACATATTTATAATATATATATAGTTAATTTTATTATGAAATTCAGTATGCATCATTTTCATAAACCATATCGATTTTCAACACAATCTGAGGGGGGATTTATGTCAGAAGAAACGGTGATGATTGTCGAGGATGATGAAGACCTGGTCCACATGCTGGAGTATAACCTCAAAAACAAGGGGTACCAAACCCTGTCCGCACTCAACGGGTTCGACGCCCGGGAGCTGATTGAGGCTGAGAAACCCCATCTGATTCTATTGGATATCCTGCTCCCCGGCATGGATGGCTGGCAAATCTGCGAAACCCTGCGTAACCATGAACAATCGGATATTGCAGACATCCCCATTATCATGCTCACCGCCCTCAGTTCCCCGGATGAAAAGCTCAAAGGCATCGCCCTCGGTGCCGACGACTACATCTCCAAACCGTTTTCCATCAAGGAGGTATTGCTTAGGGTTCACCGACTTCTTCAAAGAGAAACCGCAAAAAAGCAACTAAAAGAAGAGATCAAAACCCTCAGGTTGAAGGAATCACGGCGAACGGATTTCCAGGACATGTTGTTTCATGAGTTGAGGAATCAGTTGACCATTATTGGCGGGTATTCCAGGCGTATCAGCGATCGTTCCGAAAAGCCTTTCGAAACCTACCGGCACTACGGCGGCATCATACAGCGGTGCTCCCGTTCCCTCACCTCCCTGACGGATCAGGTCATTCTCCTCACCAGGCTGGCAGACGGGGACTGTTCTCTCCCGGTGGAGACGGTATCCCTTGAACAAATCATCCGGGACATCATCCGGGATTACACGCCACAGTTGGAACAGAAGTCTCAGCAGCTGCAATTCCAACAGACAGGAAGCGTCCCGGCTCTCCAGCTAAACCCAACAGCCCTTCGGCTGGCGCTTTCCAATCTTGTGGAAAATGCCGTCCGGTACAGTTGTGATGGATCCGAAATCATCATCCGTCTTGGACAAAGCAATGGAAAAGGCTTGACCGTAGAGGTGGAAGACTCGGGTCCCGGTATCCCCGAATGCGACCGGGATAGCATCTTTAATCGGTTCTACCGGGGAAAACACGTCAAAGACCAAAGCCAGGGAACCGACCTCGGCCTGTACATCTCGAAAACACTGATTGAAGCCATGGGTGGAACCGTACACCTCGACCCTGCCAATGGAAACGGGAGCTGTTTCGTCGTCAGGCTCTAATAGAAAGGAGTATCATGAAAATAGACCTTCATGTCCATTCCAAATTCTCCACACGCCCTTCTCAATGGGTGCTCCAGAAGATCGGTTGTCCTGAAAGTTTTACCGATCCCGTGCGGTTGCGTGATATCGCGCTGAAAAAAGGCATGTCCATGGTGACCATAACAGATCACAACACCATTGAAGGCGCGCTTGTTATCGCCCACCTGCCGGACGTATTTGTCAGCGAGGAAGTCACCACTTATTTTCCCGAAGACGGATGCAAAATACACATCCTCGCATTGAATATCAGCGAACGCCAGCATAGAGACATCCAGAGGGTAAGATCCAGCATCTTCGACCTCGCCATTTCACAGATCCTTAAACTGCCGATCATCGGAACCTATCACACGTCGCTGCCCCAGTATGCAGGATATCTCACGGAAGATAGTGCCATCGAGGACCTGATGTGGAAATACGTGTTATGGTATTATAAACAGATGGATCTCATTTATGTCCCTTCAAAAAGCACCAGAGAAGAGATTGAAGAAAAGGGCGTTGCCCCTGACAATATTCGCCTGTTCCCCCGCGGCGTGGACACCAGCCGCTTTCACCCGGCCAAACGGGACCTGCAATTTCTGCAGCAGTACATGGACGTGGATGCGTTCAAGCTCCTCTACGTCGGGAGGATATCCAAAGAAAAGAATCTACCCGTGCTGGTGGACGTCTTCAAAGAGATATCCCATGCTGTTGAACACGTTTCACTCGTGGTGGCGGGGGACGGACCCTACCTGTCCGAGATGAAAAGCCAACTTCAGGGCACCCGCACCTGTTTCACCGGTTATCTGAAAGGGGAATCATTGGCCAAGGTATATGCCAGTTGTGATCTTTTCATTTTTCCCAGCACCACCGATACGTTCGGGAATGTGGTCCTTGAGGCACAGGCGTCACAGATTCCCGTCATCATTACAGACATCGGAGGCCCCCACGAAAATATAATACCCGGTGAGACAGGGATTATGGTCCCCGCCCACGATGGCGCAGCCATGGTGGCGGCCATCAAATCGCTCATGAACCATCCGGAGAAGATGAGACAGATGGGGAAAGCCGCCCGACAATACGCAGAAAGCCGCTCTTTCCAGCGCGCCTTTGAACACACCTGGGCGATGTATATGGATCCGGATATGGGCCCGGTAATAACTGAAGAGGACATGGCCGTGGCCGTATAGAAGGAGGTCGCTCTCGATGCGAGCAGCAACGGGTTGACATACCTGGTGGAAAAACTGAAAGGCGAAAAGACCACCGGCCATATGACCCTGGTCAAGGGCGAGCGGTCCCAGCTGGCAGAAATGGGGGCGAGATTGCTATAGGCAGCGCCTGACACATCCCTTACCGCTCCGTCGCAGTCGTTGAATCTCTCCCTGACGCTTCTGCAGCTCTTTATACAATGCCGCTTCATAGGCCGAACTCCATTGGTCGTAGTGCCCGGAAATCTTGCTGGCCATACGGATTGCGCTCCGATGGATTTCATCCACGCGCTCCCGCGCAGCCTCCGACAGATCAGGATCGGCAATGGCGTTTCGAATCAGTGCTTCGAGTTTCTCTTTTCTGGACGGCATGATATTCCTCCAAGGGTCTGCGGATATGAAAGCCCCAGTAATCCTCACTTAATCGTTTTTTGAGAAAGGTCTCGCTCGCCGAAGGACGTCACTGTCTTACGTTCGCCGGCCATGACGTCGACCGCCTCCGCTGTTTCAGAGACCACCTCCACACGGCATTCGGGGAAAAGCGCCCGAATCATGGCAACCATGGGTTCCTGTTTTCCCGATTCCGAGGACATAATGACAATTTTTTCCATGATGGTCCTTTCACCGGACACCTGGCGCTCCTGCTTCAAGTCACTGGACGGAACAGGTTTTATCCGGTATGGTTGAATGGCATGGGAGATCCATCACTGAGTGATAAAGCCTTCGATAGATGAGTTAGGGTGCCAATGTTAGCGGCGTATTGGTGAGACATTAAAAGGAGATGAGGCCCGGTTTTCCCTTCCATTCCTGACCTGAATCTGGTACGAGTATGACCCATCCCATTGGGGCAAAATCGACGCGCTTATCAGATAAGAGAGAGCATACGTGAAAGCAACGACAAAGAGGGTGTTTTTGAAGATGCTCGTGTTGAGTGTCACGGGGGTCTTTCTGTGCGTTACTCCTTCCGGATGTTCCAAGGACAAACAAGAGATTCGTGTCGCCGGTTCAACAACGATCCGTCCTTTTATGAAACGAGTGTCGGACTATTACGCTGAGAAAGGCGACCTTGACATTCGGATCACTTCAGGCGGTTCCATGAAGGGGATAGTATCTCTCATTGCCGGCCAATGCGATATCGCCATGTGCTCATCACCCATTCCGGACAGGCTCCGGATCGATGCACGATCCAAAGGCATTAATATCAAAAGCTTCGCCTTTGCCCACGACATGATCGTCCCCATTGTTCACCCCTCAAACCCCATCAACAACCTGACACTGGGTCAACTGCGTGACATCTATACCGGTGCCATCGAGTCATGGTCGGGGCTGGGGGGAAGGCCTGATTTCATTGAGACAGTCACCCGGTCCTCTTCATCGGGCACGGCCGAGGTCTGGAAAAATGTGATATTGCCATCGAACGCCCTCAAGATCGGAGGCGTGGTTGAAAGCTCCAACAGCGGCGTCCTCGCCTACGTGGCGGAACACCCAGACGCCATCGGCTATGTCAGCTTTGCCATCCTCAATCACGAGGTCAAGCCCCTGTCCATCAATGGGGTCCCACCAACGGTAAACAGCGCGAAACAAGGGAAATATCCTATACTTAGACCGCTATATCTTTATGTCGATGAGGATAACCTCTCCTATGATGTGAAATCACTCATCGTCTTCGTCCTCAGCGCCAGGGGTCAACAAGTCGTCAGCCAATGCGGACTTATCCCACGGGACGCACTGAAGTAGAATCCCTCTGCAGTCACCGGGTCAGAAATCAAGATGGAACGGAAATTCTAATACAAATCTAACAATTACCGTTTACACGTATTTTCTCAATAAATCGGGGTGACTACCTTCTCCACAGGGTTCCTGGATTCCGGCTTTCGCCGGAATGACAGCGGGTTGAGTTGTTTCGTCATTCCGGCGAAGGCCGGAATCCAGACGGGTTACCCCCAGTTATTGAGATGTTACGTTTACCCTAACGTTGAGATTTGATGGATGTCGGAATATTGTCAAGGTATCACCACCCTGGGTGTCACTGGTTGGAACGTTGGAACTATTCCAGATCACCTTCAAAAATGTGAAGTTATTTTTGAGCACCTGCTTAGGTGTTAAATTTGCGGAGATTTTTAATGCCATTGATTAAATCATTCGGTTCCCCGTAACAGGATGCGGTTTTTCAGAGAAAAAAGCAGTTTCTATCGTTTTATGATCCTCATGACGCTTGCGGTTGCGGCAGGGCTCGCATTTTCCTCAACCAAGACAGGAAAAAGTATTGACGGGCTCATTCTTGATAGAATGGCCCCTCTTCTCGGGAGCCCGAGGAAAGCCCAAAAGGCAATGGTTATCCTGATTGGAGAAGCCGACTATGAAGCCGCACAGACCCCTCTGGCTTTGTGGGGAATACACCTTGCTGATTTGTTAAACAGAATCGAACCGGGAAGGCCGGAAGCAGTCGGTTTGGATCTGATTCTTCCACAGTTTCCATTAAATTCTTTTACCGAGAATCATGATAAAGGCCTACTCAAGACCCTGAATAAGTTATCCAAAAAATGTCGGCTGGTTTCCGGCTACGCTGTCGAACCAGGCGGAGAGATAAAGGAGCCGTTCATCCTTTATCAAAAGCTGTTAGGCCCAAAAGGGTATGGCTTTCTCAATGTTACGCCGGATGCCGATGGGGTGTGCCGCCGGCAGGCGCTGACCTATTTGCCCGACTCAGGTGACAGGAGCCTGTATGCATTTTCCTGGCTCTTGTCGGGCGTCTCCGGCCAGGCGCCGCCGGAGACGATGCCCGACTGGCGCAATCCCGACCTCATCCCCACGCTGACATTTCAACAAGCACTAAAAGCCGATCCAGCCGAATTCAGGGACAAAATCGTAATAATCGGGTTTGACTTCGAGTTCGAAGACCGCCACTTTACGCCCGCATCTCAAAGAAATGAACCCGGTGCCATCACCCAGGCGCGGGTTGTGGAGTCCCTGAAAAGGGGCAGCCTTCTCTCCGCACCTCCCTGGCCCGTCTCTCTCCTGTCGCCGGCTCTCCTGATGGTCTTTCTGACCCTGCTTCTGACGGAAAGGGCCACACTATTCAGGGTGATATTCTGGGGCACAGGCATGTTATTCCTGTCCGGGGCCGTCATGATTATCTGCCTTGTCAAAGGCATTGTGATTAGACCTTCGGCGGCGATGACAGGCATCGTTGCGGTTTGTTCCGGCCGGCTCATACAGGGATACATGGCCGTCAAGAACACCTTTGGTCGATACGTGAGCCGGGAGGTGAGGGATGAGATCCTATCCGGGCGGATTCCTCTTGACGGGGAGATGAAGGAAGTCACCGTCCTCTTCGCCGATCTCAGGGACTTCACGCCGATGGTGGCGTCAACTCCGCCAAAGGACGTGGTGAATATCATCAACCGCTACTTTGAAGAAATGGCCGAGGCCATCAGGCAGCATAAAGGGCTTGTACTACAGTATATCGGAGATGAAATTGAAGCGGTGTTTGGGGCGCCTGTTCCTGCACCGGACCACAGACGACTGGCCGTCAGGGCAGCGATCAGCATGCGAAGCAGACTGAGGGTGGTGAACCAGAGACTTGTACAAGCGGGATACAAACCCCTCAGACACGGCATCGGCATTCATACCGGAGCGGTGCTGGCAGGGAACATCGGCGCCAGGGATCGTGTGGCCTATTCATTGGTGGGGGATACGGTTAACCTGGCATCACGCATCCAGGGACTCAATAAGCAGTTTGGAACGGACATTCTTATCAGTGCGGAAACAAAGGCCGGAATGGACGAGAGTATTCCCGTGCAGGAATTGCCTCCGACGGCTGTTAAAGGAAAAACTGTAAAAGTGGTGATTTTTGAAGTATTGTAGGGCTGGTATGACCTCGCCAATGTTTGTCGTCGACTGGATCTGTAAAGGAGACGGATTATGAAGACCTGGGTATGTGCACTATTTGTGTTCTTGCATTCGGCAGCCATTTTGCTGACCGGCATTCCCGTCCTGGGAAAGGACTCACAAGGCCTGCAGGTCATCACCATTGAGGGAAGTTTTCTCGATTGGGAAGGTAATGTAATAGAGGAATACGACTACCTTGAGCCGGATCGTAGATACAGACTTCTCCCCGAAGCGGAAGTGGAGATTTCCACTCTCGATGGCAGCAAAACCTATTTTGCCGACGGACCCGGAATCTTCTTCTTTGATTCGTCCGGGCGGGTGTTTCTGAACGGAAGAAGCCTTCAAGCGAAAATTGAACGACCGCTTCTTGAAAATACCGTATTACATGAAACGTCAAACACTACAATAGCGGGTATGCCGCTCAGAGGAGAGCGGATTTCTGTAAGAACGCAACAAGGCAAAAGGATCTCTCTGTACAACGACTCATACGCCCTGGTGGTGGGAAACGGAGATTACATCAACGGCTGGGACCCGCTCCCCGGTGCGATAGGCGATGTCGGCGAAATTGCCAGGGCCCTGGAAGAAAACGGGTTCACTGTGGTGCTCAAGACCAACATTACCAAGGAAGACTTCAGCAAGGCGTTTTGGAAGTTCTGCTACGATAACGGCAAGAGTGAAGATAACCGGCTTCTGTTTTATTATGCAGGACACGGATATACACAGGAAATGAAAACAGGAGAAGACCTGGGCTATCTCGTAATGGTCGATGCGCCTTTGCCTGAGAAAGACCCCATGGGTTTCGACCTGGCAAGTGTGGACATGCAGACAATCGTCACCCAGGCGAAGATGATTAAGGCAAAACATGCGCTGTTCATGTTTGACAGCTGTTTTTCAGGGTCGGTCCTCAACTTCAGAGGGAAAGTGGTTCCTGAGAACATTTCCGAGAGTGTCAACCTTCCGGTCAGACAGTTTATAACTGCAGGCCGCGCCAATGAGCCTGTTCCCGATCGCAGCATATTCAAGCGGGCTTTTCTGGATGTCCTGGAGGGAAGGGATAAAGAGCCGATCCCGGATGGTTATCTGACGGGTGAGGAATTGGGTCTCTACCTCAAAAACAAGGTTCCTGAATATAATGCCGGGCAGCATCCTCAGTATGGGAGAATCAAGGATATCGAGTTGGATAAAGGAGATTTTGTTTTTGTCTTAAAGGGTCATAAAGGTGTGCTCAAATCAAAACAAAGCGTGCCGGAGGGCTACCGGCCTGAACAAGAGACGGCGAAGATGAAGAGGGAAAAACCACGGATCACACAACACCCGCCATCCGAGAAAAAGACGATGCCTGATGCCAATAGATCAACTCAGGAACAGGAACCTGCCGCATCAACAGCTTCAAAAAGCCAAACAGTTTCGAGCCAAGGCCGTTTCATTGGCTACTCCAACGGAACCGTGCTGGACAAAAAAACAAAGCTCATGTGGGCAACGACGGATGCCGACGCCGGGCAGTATTTTTCAGATGCCGTTGCCTATTGTGAAAACTACCGTGCTGGAGGATACACGGACTGGCGGATGCCGACCCTTGAGGAGTTAGAAACGCTTTACGATGAGAAGATAAATAACCGTTATGGATACCATGCCACAGAACTTATCCAGGTCAGCGGGCAATATTTGTTTGCGTTTTCTACCCGATGGGGTGGACAAGCGGCGTTTGATTTTAAAAATGGTGTATCTACGGTTGATGGGGTCACGGTACACAAGAATCCGGCCCCCTTCCGCGATATCGATGTCAGGACGTTGCCGGTACGTTCAGTCCATTGATCATGCATCTGCCGGACCATTGATCTTGAGATTTTTCGATCGCTGAAAAAGGCGGGGAAATCCGAAGTGGTGATCAAGAAGGCCTCGCCGTATCTGGAAGACGAAGACCTCATGGAGATGGTTAATGCCGGACTCATCTCCATGACGGTGGTGGACAATTAGCTTGCCGCGTTCTGGTCCAACATCTTCAAGGATATCCGGCTCCATCCGAAGCTCGCACTCAGAAAAGGCGGACAAATCGCCTGGATGATCCGCAAAAACAGCTCAGAGCTGAAGAAAGCCGTCAATGCGTTTGTAAAGGGCCACAAGAAAGGGACCCTTTTCGGAAACATTGTGCTAAAACGCTATTTCGAGAATACAAGCTTCGTGAAGGATTCGCTT
Source organism: Deltaproteobacteria bacterium (assembly GCA_034522175.1). Lineage (GTDB taxonomy): Bacteria > Desulfobacterota > DSM-4660 > Desulfatiglandales > Desulfatiglandaceae > JAIPDZ01. The sequence goes on from JAXHLQ010000001.1 coordinate 764,413, forward strand.
AAAGATGAAGATCTAACCCGGTTTAAGCATGCCATCTCGCTGTTTCAAAAATACGGTGGAAAGTATGAGCTGGACTGGCTGCTCGTGGCAGCGCTGGCCTACCAGGAATCCGGCATTGACCAGAGCAAGAGGAGTCCTGCGGGGGCCGTGGGGGTGATGCAACCCTTGCTCAGCACCGCGGCAGGCGATCCCATCAACATTCCCAACATCGAGAAGATTGAACCCAATGTCCACGCAGGAGTGAAATATCTGCGGTGGCTGCACGACACCTATTTCAAAGACGAACCGATGGACCCACTGAACCCTAACGTTGCATAAAAGTTGAGTTCAAAACGCTATAGATTAGGTCAGCAGGGGACGATGGGGCATTTTCAAGGGTGAAAGCGTATCGGCCATACGGTGAAGTCTTGAAAATGAAACAGCGTTTCTTGACGTCCTGATATAGAGCGAGTGAAACGATTTTGGGCCAAAGCTTTATGCAACGTTAGGGTGAACAAGGCGCTTTTCACGTTCGCGTCGTATAATGCGGGTCCGACAAGGGTCATGAATTTGCGAAAGACGACATCCAAGATGGGGCTTAATCCGAACCTCTGGTTCAACAATGTGGAGGTGGCGGCAGCCAAAAAGATCGGCAGGGAAACGGTTCAATACGTCAGCAATATCTATAAGTACTATATCGCCTACCGTCTCATTATGGAAAAGCTGAATAAGAAACGAGATGTGTTGGATCAACAGAAGGCATCATAGCACCCATCGCTACGCCTGGGGCCAAGGATGCGATGCCGGACACATGCTAACACCGTCCGTTGCATAAACAAACCGGGCAGGATAAGGGCTTTGTTAATCTGAAAACGAGGGATGCGTCATGCCAAATATCAGCCGTAAAGAAAAGACAGGTGAATCTCTGTTTCAAAGCCCTTGTGGTGGTGACCAACGCCTCCTATCATGCCGTGTTCGAACCGCTTCAAAAAGAAAAGGCCTTTTTTTCCATGTTCAGCCTGTCCATCATCAATAAGACGACTAAAGAGATTCACATCGACTGGAACAAGACCCGGTATCTTTTCAACGGCAAACCGAGCGGTCCCTTTGTGTTCAAGGGGGTGGATCCGGCAACCGTCAAGGGGTTGCGAATCCCGCCGGACACTATCCCCGCCAATGGGCGATTTACAAAGGACATCGCCCCGTTTCGGCTGATTGCCTGGACGCCCGTTCGAGATGACGGCCGGTTCACGGACGGAGAATCCCTCATCAACGCAGGGGCGCTTCCGCCTGGGAAAAACGGGATTCGCTTGATCGTGTTCATGGACGGAAAGGAAATTTCGGAAACGATGACCGTCGTCATAAGCAGGGAAATCCAGCGATGATGCCGAGCCTCCCGGTGTTGACAAACGCTGAGGCCTCTGAAAGGATAACGCACGAGCAAATCAGATCATGAGAAACCTGTTTTGCAACCCGCCGGTCCATGGTCTGACCCGGGTTGCCGGAAAGGATGAGCGATCATGAACGTTCTGGTGGTGGGAGGCGGCGGGCGTGAACACGCCCTCGCCTGGAAGGTAGCTCAGTCTCAGACGGTTGAAAAGGTATTCGTGGCGCCGGGCAATGCCGGCACGGCCCTGGAAGCAAAGGTCGAAAACGTTGACATAAAGGACACGCGCATCCAGGATTTGATCGGGTTTGTCCGGGACCAACGCATTGACCTGACCATCGTGGGACCGGAGGCCCCGCTGGTGGCAGGCATCACAGATGCGTTCCGGGCGGAAGGACTCCGATGTTTCGGTCCGACCGGGGGAGCGGCCCAGTTGGAGGGGTCCAAAGTATTCTGCAAAGATTTTCTCTCTCGACACCACATCCCCACTGCGGCCTACAAAACCTTCACGGAGATTGAGTCGGCCAGGGCATATATCGCGTCTCATGCGTTGCCCCTCGTCATCAAGGCGGACGGCCTGGCCGCCGGTAAGGGCGTGATCATTGCGCACACCGCGGAAGAAGCCATTACCGCCGCAAAAGACATGCTCTCAGGCGAGGCCTTCGGAGAAGCCGGCAAGCGGGTCATCTTGGAGACGTGCCTTGAAGGGGAAGAGGCCAGCTTTATCGCCATGGTGGACGGCGAGCACATCCTCCCGCTGGCCACCTCACAGGACCACAAGGCCCGCGATGACGGCGATTCCGGTCCGAACACCGGCGGCATGGGGGCCTACTCTCCCGCACCGGTCATCACGCCAGCGCTTTCCGACCGCATCATGACCACCATCATGGAGCCCACCGTGAGGGGGCTGGCTGCCGAAGGCATGCCCTATACCGGTTTCCTCTATGCCGGTCTGATGATCACCCCGGACGGCACCCCACAGGTCCTGGAGTATAACTGCCGCTTCGGCGATCCGGAAACCCAGCCCATCCTGTTGAGACTCCAATCCGACCTCACCGGCTTGTGCCTCGCGGCCTTGGAGGGGCGTTTAAACGAAAGGGATATTTCGTGGGACCCCCGCGCCGCCCTGGGCGTGGTCATGGCGGCGGGCGGTTATCCCATAGAATACCGCAAAGGCGATCCCATCACCGGTCTCCCGGAATCAGAGGCGGAAGGGGTGAAGGTCTTTCACGCCGGGACCAGGATCGTGGACGGCCGGGTGGTCACCAACGGTGGGCGGGTGCTGTGCGTCACGGCACTGGGAGATACCGTGGGAGAGTCCAAAGAAAAGGCCTACGGGGTGGTGAAAGGCATTCGCTGGAACCATGTGTACTACCGGAGCGATATCGGGCACAGGGCCATTGCACGGGAATGACAGCCCCTTACCCGCATTTGGTAAACCCGCAGAAATGACAGGTCATGCAGCCTTCTTCAAAGCTGATGGTCTGACCGCACTCCGGACAGGTCTCACCGAGGAGGCTGTTCTTGTTGTTCCCTTTCTTTTTGGCCGGTTCCCCGTTAAGGTACCGTTTTTCCAGGACCCGGCTGATGGCATCGGGTATGGAAAGGACCAGGCCGTCCTTCTGGAAGACCGGATGCTCCCCGCCGATTCCTTTTAACTGTTCGGTAATCTTCTCCACCCGGACCCCGGACCGCAGGGCCAGCGACACCAGCCGGCCGATGGCCTCTGTCTTGGCCGTGGTGGATCGGCCCGATTTTCCGATGGTGGCAAAGACCTCAAAGGGCCGGCCCTCGTATTCGGTTACCGTCACATAGAGGGCGCCCATTCCCGTCTTCATCTTGGTGGTGAATCCATAGAGGGTTTCCGGCCGCTCCCTGACGGCCGTCATAAACCCCTGCTCCCGGGTAACCTTCTGCGGTTTTCCAAAGGAAAGGACCTGGTTTTCCTTGCTCCCGTCCCGATAGATGGTCACCCCTTTACAGCCCAGGTCGTAGGCCAGGTCATAGACCTTCTGCACATCCTCCACCGTGGCATCCCGGGGAAGGTTCACGGTCTTGGAGACGGCGTTATCCGTATATTTTTGAAACGCCGCCTGCATGCGAACATGCCATTCCGGCACGATGTCGTGGGCCGTGACAAAGATCTCCCGGACATCCTTGGGGATATCGATGATATACCGGATACTCCCCTTGCCGGCAATGGTTTCCATCAATTCATCGGAATAAAACCCCCGTTCCTTGGCCACCTGTTTGAAATAGGGATTGACCTCCACAAGCCGGTCGTTATCCATGACGTTTCTCACAAAACTCAGCGCGAAGAGGGGTTCAATGCCACTGGAACAATTCGCCATGATACTGAGCGTCCCCGTCGGCGCGATGGTGGTGGTGGTGGCATTTCGATAGGAGAAACCCTCCATGTCTTTGAAAATACTCTTGTCAAAATTGCCGAATACACCCCGCTCTTCCCCCAGTGCCCGGGATGCCTCATGGGATTCATGCTGCATAAAGGCCATGATCTCCTCAGCCTTCTGCAGGGCATCTTCGGAGTCATAGGGGATCCCCAGCTGAAAGAGCAAATCGGCGAACCCCATGACACCGAGTCCGATCTTGCGGTTTCCCCGGACCATCTCGGTAATCTCCGGCAGTGGGTATTTGGACATGTCAATGGTGTTGTCCAGGAAACGGACCGCGAGATGCACCACCGCCTTGAGCCCCTCATAATCGACACAAGGTCCGGAATCATCGTTTTTGGAAATGACGAATTTGGCGAGGTTAATTGAGCCGAGGTTGCACGCCTCCAGGGGGAGCAATGGCTGTTCGCCGCAGGGATTCGTGCTCTCGATTTCCCCCAGTTCAGGGGTGGGATTCTTGGCATTTACCCGGTCCAGGAAGAGAATGCCCGGATCCCCGTTATCCCATGCCTGTCTCACGAGGGTGTCATAGACCTCCCTCGCGTTTAACTGTCCCACCCGTTTCTTATCCCTCGGATCGATCAGGTCATAAGGCGCCCCATCCCGAACGGCCCGCATGAATTCATCGGTCACCGCCACCGAGATGTTGAAATTGTTGAGTTCCTGGCTTTCTTTTTTGCAGAGGATAAACTCCATGATATCCGGATGGTCCACCCTGAGGATGCTCATGTTGGCCCCCCGGCGGGTGCCCCCTGTTTGACCTGCTCCGTGGCCGTGTTGAAGATCTTCATGAAAGAAACCGGGCCGGACGCGACACCGCCAGTGGTGCCCACCCGGCTCTTGACCGGCCGAAGCCGTGAGAAGGCAAATCCGGTTCCACCGCCCGATTTATGGATCAGGGCTGCATTTTTCAGGGCCTCGAAAATGCCCTCCATGCTGTCTTCCACCGGCAGAACAAAGCAAGCGGCCAACTGGCCCAGCCTGCGCCCGGCATTCATCAACGTGGGCGAATTGGGGAGAAACTTGAACTCGGTCATCATGGCATAAAACCGCTCGGCCATCTCCGCTTCCCGGTCCTTGTCCCCGTATTTTGCCTCTGGCCGCTGCAATGTGCCGAGCCACGCGGCCGAACATCTCTTCCGGGTCTCCATGACCATCCCCTTATCGTCCCGCTTAAGATAGCGCCGCTCAAGGACGCGTCTCGCGTTTTCTGAAAGGGCGAGTCCGTTTTTCACGAAGATGGATTTGTCGAGCCGCACCGGGACGGTCTTGGTCAGCCCGTACTCGAGGAGTTTGGCCTCAATCATGTTTTCGATCATGGGGAGGGTAATAGTTTGAAGCTGGAGCTTGGTAATCTCTTCTCTCAGAAACCGGCTGATGTCTAAGGCCTGGTCGCTGTCAATGGGATTTTCCCGGACCAGTAGATCCGAAAGCCGCTGGTCGTCCCACTGGTAAGCGCTCAGGTCGAACGCGCCATCTTCTGTCAGCAAGATCTTGCCTTTCTCACTCATGGAAACCCTCCCGACGGACAATTGTAGATTGACGATTGATGATTGGTGATTAAAATCAGGTAAACGGTTCGCACTGATGTAAGGAGCCATTATTCTGAAACACTATATATGGTATGTCAAGAAAAAAACATCACAAGATCTAAGGAAAATACATGAGGAAACCTAATCCATTGAAAGTCTTGAAAAAAAATTGCCGGGTGAACCGCTGGCGTTTCATCCTCATCCTTTTCGCCATTCTGGTCCTGACGGGAATGTCAGGAGGGTTGACGGTTCATGCCGCCTCAGTGACGGCGGGAGCGGAATTGCACCGCCTTGATAATGGGCTGACCCTGATTCTCAAACAGGATCAAAGCGCCCCCGTGGCGGCCATTCAGCTCTGGGTCAAGACCGGAAGCGCCAATGAAACCGAAGAAGAGGCGGGGATTACCCACCTCATCGAACACATGATTTTCAAAGGCACGCCCACCAAACCGACAGGAGAGATCGCCAGGGCCATCGAATCGGCCGGCGGCCACATCAACGCCTATACCTCCTTCGACCGGACGGTCTATTACGTGGAAATTCAGAGCGCCCGGTTTGACACGGGACTGAACGTCCTCTTGGATGCCGTCCAGCACTCCCTCTTCGATCCGGTGGAACTCGAGCGGGAAAAGGAAGTGGTGCTGGAGGAATACCGGCGGTCTCTCGATATGCCCGAGAGGCAGCTCAGCTGGGACGTCATGGACCTGAGCTACCAAAAACATCCCTATGGACGGCCCATCATCGGTTACCAGGAGACCATCCGCGCCTTTACCCGGGACAACATTCTCCATTACATGGATAAATGGTACACCCCCGACAATATGGTCCTCGTGGCTGTGGGGGACTTTGATCCGAAGAGCGCCCTTCAGTCCGTCAAAGGGCTGATACGGGACTTTCCGGAGCGAAAGGGGGCCACCCCATCGAGACCGGTAGAACCGCCTCAGACCGAACTGAGGAAACGGGTAAAGCAGAAAAGCGTCCAGCAGCTCTACATGAATCTGCTGCTGGCACATCCCCGCGCTGAACCACAGGGACATGTATCCGCTCGATGTCCTCGAGATCGTGCTGGGTCGCGGCAAGAGTTCGAGGCTGTACAACGCACTTAAACTGAAGACTCATCTGGTATACGATTTCAGCGCCGGATCCTATGCCCTCGCCGACCCCGGGCTCTTTTCCATCGGTGCCACCCTTCACCCAGAGCGACTCAACCAGACCCTCGAAGCCATCGGAAACGAGCTTCAGCGCCTAACCCTCGAACCGATCGGTAAGGAGGAGATTGAGAAGGCCAAGACCATGGTGGAGGCCGATTTCGTTTTCGGCATGGAAGACATGTCCGGACAGGCCCGGACCCTGGGATTTTTCCAGACCATGACCGGGGATATGCACGACGCGGACCATTATCTCGAGCGGCTCGGGCAGGTGAGCGCACCGGAGATCACCCGAGTGGTGAGGACCTATTTCAGACCGGATAATCTCTCCGTCGGCATCCTCGGTCCTGCGGGTGCCGACATCGCCTTGGACGATAAAACCCTCAACACCCTCTTTGAGCTCCCGTCGTCTCAAGAAAGCGCACGATCCCACACCAGCCCCCCGTCCAAAACAGGCGCCAGACTCGTGACCCTTCCGTCGGGCATGCGGCTGATCATCAAGGAGAACCCCGCCCTGCCCGAAGTCTCCATCACAGGCGCCTTCCTCGGAGGCACGCGATTAGAGAAACCCGAGGAATGGGGTATCTCCAATTTTGTGGCCCAGATGCTGACAAGGGGAACCTCTCAACGGACCCTGTCCGACATCGCCTCAACAGTGGAATCCTGGGGGGCTCGGCTGAACGGTTTTTCCGGCCGGAACAGCATCGGAATCTCGGCCAAATTTCTGAGCAAGGATCTCTACGCGGGCCTGGCGCTTATGACCGACCTGATCCAGAACAGCGATTTCCCGTCCCATGAACTCACCAAGGTCAGGGCGGACATCCTGGCCGGAATCAGGGCCAAAAAGGATCGGCCCATGGCGCTGCTTTTCGATCTCTTTTACAAGACCCTCTATCCCCATTCTCCCTACGGCCATCCCGTCTCCGGAACCCGGGAAACCATCGAAGCCATGAAACGGGCTGACCTGATGAACTGGTACCGTGGCATCGCCTTTCCCGCCAATTTCGTGCTCTCGGTGGTAGGCGATGTGGACGGGGATCAACTAATCCCTTATGTACAGACCCTCTTCGATGGGTTTCCCGCTTCCGATGGTCGGATTCCCGCCATACCGTTAGAGCCCCCGTTGGATGGGGTTCGCAAGGCCCACATTCAGCGTCCCGGTGCACAGACCCACCTGGTCTGGGGATATCTCGGGGCGGGTTTGAAGAGCAAAGAGAATGCCCCCATGGCCCTGGCCAAAACCGTGCTCTCCGGCCAGAGCGGACGGCTCTTCTACCAGTTGCGGGACAAACAGAGTCTGGCCTACGCGGTCACCGCGTTCAGAAGACCCGGGCCGGGAACGGGCGCCTTCGGCGTCTATCTCGCCTGCGACCCCGCCAAGCGCCATCAGGCCGAGCGCGGCATCAAAGATCAGCTGATATCGCTGAGGGAAAAAGGGGTCACGGAAAAGGAATTGAGTGAGGCCAAGGCCTATCTGTTGGGGAATATGGCCATCGATTACCAGACCAACGGCAGCCAGGCCATGCAGATGGCCCTGGATGAGCTCTACGGGCTCGGATACGACGACCGGGAGCGCTACATGGCGGCGATCCAATCGGTCACACGGGAAGAGATTCAGGCGGCGGTCGAACGGATCATACTGCCTGAAAAACATGTCCTCGTGACCGTGGGACCGGGGGAGGATTTGTGATTGGCGATCCTAAAGTTCTCCTTCACAGCAGGTGGTATCAAACCCCCCGCGCGTATTATAGACGGTGGTGACCCTCAGGCGGCTGGTAACGAGCTTTTCCTTTAAATCCGTATAAATCCGCCGGGTTACCCCTTCCTGGAACAACCCCACATTTCTGAAGCTCACCACGTAATACTTCAGGGACTTCAGTTCCACGCACTTTCCCCCTTCGGGATAATATTCAATGATCAGTCGACCCGTATCCGGAAGCCCGCTGAACGGGCAGGCCGCAATAAACTCGCTGGTTTCCGTTTTGATATATTGCCCGGGGCTGTCAAAATCAAAGGTTTCAAGAAAATCAGTTCGGATCTGATCCGGGCTTTGACAGTCGAATACTTTTCCTTCGGCCTCCACCATCGATCTCCTCCTCATGGGTGTCCTCGGATACTATAGCGTATCAAGCCGATGGCTTGGCGTCAATATTGAGAAAATTCATCTTTGCCACAAACGCACCCATTCTTATGGGCTCCGCGTCAGGCCGACTCATAGGGACTTCGTGTCTTTGTGGCAATGGCCCGTCTCTTAACGCATTAGGAGTTGACAAGACCCCGCAGGTATGGTCATATTTTAGGCTGTCGGTAACAGGTTTTTCAACAATGGTACCTCATCACCCAAGGGAAAGGAGGGAGTATGAAACGAGGCAGATGCATTTCAAAGTGGTCGATCGTGTTCTTGGCAGTGGGCGCGACAGCTACCTTTTCCTATCCGGTAAAGGGTATGACAGAGAAGCCGGAGTCGGTCATTTTGAGAATCACCACAGGGGGGTAAAACGGTTCAATCTCAATAAAGGGAGGTCGAATGATGATGAAAAAAGCGAGTGTATTTTTAACCATCTGTGCGGCGCTGGCGCTGATCTTCGCAGGACCGGTTTCAGCAAAGACCATTTTCCTCGGGATCGGCACCGGTGGCACCGGTGGCATCTATTACCCCTACGGCGGCGGGGTCTCTGAAATCTGGACCAAGTATGTGCCGGGCGTCAGGGCCGTGGCGGAGGTCACGGGCGCCAGTGTTGAAAACGTCAAACTGGCTTCCAAGGGCGAAACCGTTGTCGGCGAGGTCATGGGCGATGTGGCCGTGGCCGGGTACGAGGGTACTTCCAAATTCAAGGGAGTAAAGCAGAATATCCTCTCCATGGCCATCATGTACCCGAATCTGCTTCAACTGGTGACGCTCAAGGACAGCCCCATTACCAATGTGGAGCATATCAAGGGAAAAACCATCAGCTCCGGAAGTCCTGGAAGCGGCACCAATTTCATGGCCGAGGTGGTATTCAAGGCCATCGGCATCCCCCTGGACGCCTACAAGGACGCCCGCCTCTCCTTCACGGAAAGTGCCAATGCCCTCAGGGACGGGACCATTGACATGGGAACATGGTCGGTCGGGCCCGGCACCAGCTCCATCATGGATCTGGCCACGACCCACGACATCCGAATACTTCCTTTCACCCCTGAACAGACCCAGAAGGTCCTTGCGGCCAATCCCACCTATTCAGCGGTGGAACTGGCCGGCGGCGTATACAATGGCGTTGACGACCCGGTTCCCACCATCGGCGTCTGGAACGTGCTCATCTGCCAGAAGTCTCTGGATACGGATCTGGTCTATAAACTCGTCAAGGCGCTTTACGAACACAATGATCTACTGTGCAAGATCCATCCGTCGGCCGCGTATACCACCGCGGAGAATGCAGTGAAGTACTCGCCGATCCCGCTCCATCCGGGCACCATCAAGTACCTCAAGGAAAAGGGGATTGAGGTTCCTCCAAAACTGATTCCTTAAAAAGGGCCCAGGGTGTTGATCAAGAGGCCGGAACGAGCCATCATATGGGCTTCCGGCCTTTTCCTGTGCCTGTTTCTAACCGTCTGGTTCTGTCCGGGCGGGCTGGAACTGCATGTCACGCCGGTGAAGGGGGAAACGCCCCTGGTGGTAATTCCCATGGATCCGGAAGAACGATTTACCATTCATTACTATCACTCGGTGGAAAATGCCCCCATCTGGGAAGCGCACAGCCTGGATGGGAGCGGGCGCATCTATATCGAGGAAGAACGCTATCTCAAGTTTGGGGCCGGGATGGGCCGGATGCCCGGCGTGGGGCGGATGGTGAAAAGGGGTCCCTATGAGGTAATCGAGGCAATGCATGCCCCGACAGGCGATTTTATCCTGCGCATCGGGAGCCCGGGCGTGGACCATACCATCATTTGGCGGGGGACCCGGACCAACCTTTCAGCCCTGGCGCCTCATCAGGCGGTCCGGTTCTCGGCCCGGCCGGTGAGTCTGTTTCACAGGATCTACCGAGGGCTGTTTCCCCATCCGGCCACCCCGCTGAAACGCGGAAATCAGGAGTGAGGGGGTCATGACAGAAAGCAGTGAAGCGAAATCCGGATCTTCCCCGGTTGAGTGGCTAACCTTAAAGGTCATCGCCGGGGTGGGCATCGGACTGAGCCTGTTTGAGATTTACACCGCAGGCGTTATCGCCATGACCGCCATGCGACACAGATCGGTTTTTTTGGGTTCCATCCTGGTGATCGTCTTCCTGACGCGGCCTCTGTATAAGGAGGCGCGACGCGACCGTTTGAACTGGGCCATGGCCGTTGACCTGATCCTGTGCAGCCTGAGCATCGCTGTATGCGCCTATATCTTCATCGATCTACAGAACATATTTGATCGTCAGGGCGACTGGAGCCAGTGGGACATCACCGTGGGCATCACGCTCGTGATCCTCGTCCTCGAGTCCACCCGCCGCGTCATCGGTCTCAACCTGACCTGCATTGCCGGCGGATTTCTCCTGTTCGGTTATTTCGGCCCCTACATGCCGACCATCATCGTGCACAAGGGATATTCCATCGAACGGATGGCCACAACCCTCTCCCTGACCACAGAAGGGATATTCGGGCTCCCCACAGCGGTGGCCGCCACATTCGTCTTCATCTTTATCCTTTTTGGCGCATTTCTCGAGAAGACAGGGGCCGGAAATTTCTTCATTGATCTGGCTTATTCCATTACCGGCCGCTTTTCAGGGGGGCCGGCCAAGACCTCGGTGGTGGCCAGCGGATTTATGGGGTCGGTTGCCGGGAGCGCGGTGGCCAATGTGGTGGCCACCGGGTCGTTTACCATTCCGATGATGAAGAAGATCGGATACAAGCCGCATGTGGCCGCGGCCGTAGAGGCGTCGGCATCCACCGGCGGGCAGTTGATGCCGCCCATCATGGGGGCCGGGGCATTTCTCATGGCCGAGTTTACTCAGACGCCTTACCTTGAAATCGTCAAGATCGCCCTTATCCCCGCGGTCCTTTACTTTTTTTCCGTGATCCTCTTTGTGCATGTGGAGGCCCAGAAGGAAGGGATCTGGGGCCAGCCCAAGGAGCTTTTGCCGAGGATGGGCGAGACCCTCAAACAGGGGATCCATTTCATTATCCCTGTGGGAATACTGATCACCGTCCTGCTCATGAACTACAGCCCCATGATGGCAGGCTTTATCGCCATTATATCTGTGTATTTGACGTCGTTTATCCGCAAGCGTTCGCGAATCTCCTTTCGGACCCTCCTGGACACCCTTGAGCAGGGGGCCCGCAATGCCGTCGTGGTGGCCGTTGCCTGCGCCGCGGCCGGCATCATCGTAGGGGTGGTCAATCTGACCGGAACGGGGTTGCGGTTTTCTTCCTGGTGGTCTCCCTGTCTCAGGGGATTCCGTTGCTGGCCCTGGGCCTGGTCGCCTTTACGTCGCTCCTTCTCGGCATGGGGCTGCCCGTAACCGCCTCGTACATCGTGCTGGTCATCCTGGCCGGGCCGGGCCTCATGGACCTGGGAATTCCCCTGTTGACCGCCCACATGATCGTCTTCTGGTACAGTCAGGACGCCAACATCACCCCCCCGGTGGCCCTGGAATCGTTCGCCGCATCGGGAATTGCGGGGTCCAGTCCCATGCGGACGGCATTTACATCGTGGAAGCTGGCCAAGGGGCTTTATATCATTCCGGTGATTATGGCCTATCATCCGCTCCTTTTAAACGGTCCCACCTGGGCCGTGGTGCAGACGGTTGTGTTCAGCGTCATGTCCATTACGGCCTTTGTGGTCTGTCTGGAACGATACTTCATGGCCCCCCTCAGCTGGATCGAAACCATCGGTTTCGGAGCAGCGGCCCTCGCCCTCATCTGGGCCGATGACATGACCAACTACCTCGGATGCACCGTATTTCTCCTGTTCTGTGCGGTCCAGATTTTTAAGCGGCAAAAACAAAAACCTGCTAATCCCTTAACCTCTGAACCCCTGAACCTTTGAATTCGTGAACGGTTACGATATGACATTCGATTTTAAATTGCTTTATGAACGGGATATCCAGGAACTGAGGATCACCGCCCAGGGATACCGCCACGAAAAGACCGGGGCCCAGATCCTTTCCATTTCCGCGGATGATGAGAACAAGGTGTTCGGGATCACCTTCCGGACCCCGCCGTCGAATTCCACAGGCGTCGCCCATATCCTGGAGCACTCGGTCCTGTGCGGTTCCCGAAAATACCCGTTAAAAGAACCGTTTGTTGAACTCCTTAAAGGATCACTTCAGACATTTCTAAACGCCTTTACCTATCCGGACAAGACCTGCTATCCGGTGGCCAGTCAGAATCTCCAGGATTTCCACAACCTCATCGACGTGTACTTGGATGCCGTCTTCTACCCGCGAATCACGCCGCCTATCTTTCAGCAGGAGGGATGGCACTTTGAACTCAACAACCTCGATGATCCCATCACCTACAAGGGCGTGGTCTTCAATGAGATGAAGGGCGCTTATTCATCCCCGGACCACCTTCTTTCAGAGATTTCCCTCCAGTCTCTTTTCCCCGACACCCCGTACGGCCACGATTCCGGAGGCGATCCCAAAAAGATACCGGACCTCGCCTTTGAGCAGTTCCGGGAATTTCACCGGCGGTACTACCATCCGTCCAACGCCCGTATCTTTTTCTACGGGGATGATGATCCGGATGAACGACTCAAGATAATTGACGGATATCTGAAGGATTTTGATCCCATAGCCATCGACTCCCGAATCGACCTGCAGCCCGGATTCGCCGAACCCCGGCGCATCACCCGTCCATTCATGGTGGGCAAAGACCAGACGGGGGAATCAAAGGGAATGGTCACGGTGAACTGGGGACTGGCTGAGACAACGGATGTGGAAACCAACCTTGCCCTCAGCATACTGACCTATATTCTCCTGGGCATGCCCGGTTCACCCCTTCGAAAACGACTCATCGACTCGGGACTCGGCGAAGATATTGCCGGCGCAGGGATGGAGAACGAACTGAGACAGATCTACTTTTCCACAGGGCTTAAAGGGGTAGAGACCGGGAATATGGACAAGGTCGAACCTCTCGTGATGGACGCGTTAAAGGACCTGACCGCATCCGGAATCGATCCCCTGACCATTGAAGCCGCGCTCAACAGCATCGAATTTCGCCTGAGAGAAAACCATTCGGGCGGGTTTCCCCGGGGGCTTCTTCTGATGCTGCGTGCGCTCACCACCTGGCTTTATGACGGAGATCCTCTCGCCCTCCTGACCTTTGAGGCGCCGCTTGAGGGGCTCAAATCGAAAATTAAGACCCATCCCTCCTTTTTTGAGGAAATGATCGAGCGCTGTTTCCTCACCAATACCCACCGCAGCACCGTGATGCTCAAACCGGATCCAAAACTGCAGGAACAGGAGCAGGCCCGGGAGCAAACCACCCTCGCCGAAACCCGTTCAGAAATGGATACGGCCATGCTTGCGGATGTAATGGAAAACACCAAGGTACTCAAGACGATGCAGCAAGCCCCGGATCCGCCCGAGGCCCTGGCCACGATACCGATACTGAAACGCGAGGAACTGGACAGGGTCAATAAGACCATTCCCACGACAGCGTCTTCGGAAGATGACAAAAAGACCCTTTACCACGATCTGAGCACCAACGGAATTGTCTATTTCGACGTGGGATTTGATCTTCACTGCCTCACCGCCGAGCACCTCCCCTATGTCCCCCTTTTCGGTCGTGCACTGACTGAGATGGGCACGACAAAGGAGGACTTCGTCACTTTGGGCCAGCGGATCAGCCGAAAGACCGGGGGCATCCGATCCCAATGGCTGACATCCTCTCTCCTGGATAGAGAAGGAAGTACGGCGTGGCTCTTTCTGCGGGGCAAAGCCATGGCGGACCGCACCGAGGCCATGATCCGGATTTACCGCGACGTGCTTCTGAAAACGGCGTTGGACAACAAAGCGCGTTTCCGGCAGATGGTCCTGGAAGAAAAGGCGAAGCTGGAACAGAAACTCGTTCCCGCCGGGCACCAGATGATTAATCTGAGGCTCCGCGCCCAGTTTGCAGAGTCTCACTGGGCCGCGGAACAGATGAGCGGCATCAGCTATCTCTTTTTCTTAAGGCGACTGACCGAGACCGTGGATACGGACTGGCCCGCTGTACTGAGCGTATTGGAACAGATACGCGATACCCTGCTCATCCGGGAGCGGATGCTCAGCAACATTACCGTTGATCAGACCGAATGGGAACGAATCGAGCCTGCCTTGACCGATTTCATCAGCGCGGTGCCCCAGGCACCCACTGTCGTCACCTCTGAATGGCTCGGCAAGGCCCGAGAAGTCGTTGAAGGCCTGACCATCCCCGCACAGGTCAATTATGTGGGAAAAGGGATCAACCTCTACGACCTCGGCTATCAATATCACGGATCGGCTCAGGTGATCACCCGGTATCTCCGCAACACCTGGCTCTGGGATCAGATCCGGGTCCAGGGTGGGGCCTACGGGGCCTTTTGCCTCCTGGACCGTCTGTCAGGCGCGTTGGCTTTCGTGTCTTACCGTGATCCCAACCTGCTCAAAACCGTGGACATCTTTGACCGGTCGGCCCGGTTTCTAAGGGAAACCCATTTGGATGAAACCGAGCTGACCAAGAGCATCATCGGTGCCATCGGCGACCTCGACGCCCACATGCTCCCGGATGCCAAGGGGTTCACCGCCATGGTCCGTCACCTGACCCATGATACCGAAGCGGCCCGACAGCAGATGCGCGACGAGATCCTCAGGACCACACCCGAGGATTTCAAGGCCATGGCGGACGTGCTGGAGCAGGTGAAGGAAAATGGCATTGTCAAGATCCTGGGGTCTCCAGCCGCCATGGAAGCCGTGGAAAATGAACGGCCGGGATGGCTGATGACAGTGAAGGTGATGTAGGATTTTCGATTGTTGATTGGTGATTGATGATTGAATTGTAGGCGCGAAGAGGAAAACCATGAGCAATAAAATCGCCTATACAGAATGGGACAGTCCGGTGGGGAGGCTCCTCATTGCCGGGGATTTTTCAGGTCTCAGGCTGATCCGGTTTCCCAACCGTCTGAGACCCGGGGAGCCTGAAGCGCACTGGGAGAAGAACCCAGGCCCCCTTCGCGAGGCCGTTTCACAGCTCAACGCCTATTTTGATGGGACCCGCCGGTCTTTCAACCTCCCCCTCGCCCCCGAGGGTACACCCTTTCAATTGACGGTATGGGAGGCACTTTCGCGTATCCCTTATGGGGAGACCGTATCGTATGGGCAGTTGGCCGATACCATAGGCAAACCGCGCGCAGCCCGCGCCGTGGGCGGAGCCGTGGGCAAAAACCCGGTCCCCATCGTCCTTCCCTGTCATCGGATCATCGGCGCCGACGGCAGCCTGACCGGCTTCGGCGGGGGACTGGATCGGAAAACAGCCCTTTTGTCCATGGAGAAAAAATACCGCGCTTTAAATGGAGGATAATCCGTCTGCGGAACCCACCCCATCCCCCAGAATTGATCCGTCTTCGTATTTGATAAATCGTATCATCTCAATAAGTGGACCCGAAAACCCTTCCTGTAGGTGCGCCTTCAGGCGCACGGCCCACGCACCCTGTGCGGCTAAAGCCGCACCTACCGCGGATTTTTGAGATCATACGACGAATCAGTCCAGACATGCGGCCGCGTCGGCCAGTACTCCGACGGGAATTTCAAAGGAGCACAGGGAGTTGTTTGTCAGAGATCCCGGGTGATGGGCAGATGGATGGTGAAGGTACTGCCCTTTCCCAAGGTGCTTTTCACGGACACCCGGCCGCCATGGGCCTCGGCAATATGCTTGACAATGGCAAGTCCCAATCCGGTACCCCCCAACTGCCGACTCCTCGCCTTGTCGACCCGGTAAAACCGCTCAAAGACCCGCGGCAGATGCTTTTTCTCAATCCCGCATCCCTGATCATGAACGGCGATCCGGACCTCGTTCTCCTCCTCGGTGACCTCAATTCGAATTCGGCTCCCTTCCGGGGAATATTTGACGGCATTGTCCAACAGGTTGACGACGGCCTGTTCAAGAAGCGGGGGATTAACCTCAACACGAATTGATTCCGGGCATGCCACATCCATTCGGATGTCTTTCGCCTCGGCCCGTTCCCTGCAGATCTGTATGGCGGTGGCAAGAATATCTTCAATGGCCCCTTTGACCTGCTCGATGCTCCCTTCTTCCGCGCCCTGTTCAACTCTGGAGAGATTCAGGAGGTCCTCCACAATGGCCTCCAGTCGGTTGACGTGGCTGTCGATGATTTTCAAGAACCGTTTTGCATCTTCTGGATGCTCCAGGGCACCGTCCCTGAGGGTCTCCACAAATCCTTTGATGGCCGTGATCGGGGTCTTGATTTCATGGGAGACATTGGCGACGAATTCCCGGCGGACGTTTTCGAGCCTTCTGAGACGGGTGACATCATTCATCATGACAATCACCCCGATCTGCCGTTCTTCGGAGTCCCGTAGGAAACTCCCGTGACAATTGATGACCATCCCCTCCTCCGGGGATAAAAGGATATCCTTTTCAATGGGGTGCGGGCTGGACAGTGTCTCCTCGACGAACCGGTGGAGCTCCGAGTTACGTTCTACCTCCTCAATGCTTCGGCCCTGGGCCGCTTCAAAGCGGCATGAGAGCATGGTTTCGGCTGCACGGTTCATGCTGATGATGTGCCCGTCCATATCCAGCGCAAAGACCCCCTCCGCCATGCTCGAGAACATAGCCTGAATCTCGTTGCGCTGCCGGACCACCATATCGAGCTGCTCACGCAATTTCCTGGCCATATTGGCCAGGGACTCGGAAAGGGCCTCGATTTCCTCAGGGGCCCTGACCTCGGGCCTCCGCTTGAAGTCACCGTTGGCAATGCCGGTCGACCATTTCCGTATCTTTTCGATGGGGTGGGTAATCCGGCGGGAGACATACAGGCTGACGAGGATGGCAAAAAGAGCGATAATCGCTCCCGAGAGCACGATCTTTCTTTGTATGCGCCCGATGGCCCTGTCAAAGGCACTCAGTGGGATGGCCGTTCTCACCACGCCGATGGCGCGACCATCTTCTTTGACGGCGGACGCCACATACATCAGGTTTTGCTGCACGGTTCGGCTGAATCGAACGGACCGGCCCATCCCATCGTGGATCGCCTCACGGATTTCAGATCGATCCGCGTGATTGTCCATGCTCGAAGGATTTTCATGAGAATCGCCCACCACCGCTCCGGACGGGAGGAGGACCGTGATGCGCGTATCGGCATATCTCCCCATCTTTTTGGCCAACCGGTCCACAAGCGACGCGTCTAAAGGATCAAGATGGGGCGCGACCTCGCTCTCAAAGAGGTGTGCCCGGGCTGCAAGGTCGGCCGCTGTCTGCTCCATGAAGAAATGCCGGGTGGCACTGGACGCATACCAGGTGACCGCCACGATGGCAATGAGAACAATCAACAGGTAAGATGGATAAAGCTGCCAGAAAAGCCGGCGTTTGTGTGCCATGACCTACTCCTTGAACCGATAGCCGACCCCTCTAACGGTCTCGATATATTTTCCGGCAGAACCCAGCTTGCGCCGGAGTCCCACCATCTGCACATCTACGGTCCGGTCCGTTACAAAATAGTCTCCGCCCTTTACCGCATCCACAATCTGGTTGCGTGTATAAACCCAGCCCGGTCGATTTACCAGAAAATGGAGCACCCCGAATTCCGTATAGGTCAGATCCACCGGTTCTCCGTCAACGAGTACTTCCCGGCGACCGGTATTGATGATCAGGTTGTGGATCTTGATCGTGTCTGAGGGCGCTTCCGCTTCCTGTTTTCGTCTTCTCAAAACCGCCTTGATTCTGGCGCTCAGGATTTTAGTGCTGAAGGGTTTGGTGACATAATCATCCGCCCCGAGTTCCAGGCCGATAACCACATCCGATTCCTCCCCCTTCGCGGTCAGCATGACGATGGGAATGTCCCGGGTCTTGGGATCCCCTTTCACGAATTTTGCCACCTCGAGACCGTCCAGCCCCGGCAGCATTAAATCGAGGACAATCAAATCCGGACGTTTCTCTATGGCCATCTCGATGGCATCCTCACCCGAGGCACTGGTGGTGATTCGATACCCCTCTCTCTCCAAGTTAAATTGCACCAGTTCCAGGATGTCTTCTTCATCATCCACTACAAGGATATGTTCTTTTTCCATGACGTAAGATCCCTATGATTCCATTTGTTGTCGCCAAGCCTGATGGTTCATTCTAACGAAGGCCCGGGGAGGTGTAAAGGATTGAATGGCCGGTTAACACCGCCGAAGTTCACATCTAAGGCAGGCGTTGCGGCAGTGGTGGACGGTATGGGGGTAAGCACAGATTTCATTCGGGAAGTTACGGCACCCTTCCCCCTCGGGTGAGGGGGCGAACAAGGGTGCCGGATGGGTGTTTAGAATTTGAATTTCACATCAAACTGAAAAACGTTCTCGGGTTCGTCTCCGCCCGATCCCTCGTACTTGATCTTGCTGCTGCGATAGTAGTCCATGGCCAGTGACACATGCTTGGCCAGCCCGAACTTGAACTCAACCTCGTGACCCTCCGCATTGGTGTCGCCGCCGTAAAAATCGCTGTCCGGCAGGAAGTCGAGCCACGCATCCTTTTCCAGTTTCCTATAGTTGTACTTGAACTCCCAGTCCCCGAACTTCTTTATGCTGCGCCCGAACTTGAACCCCGCCAGCCAGCCGGTGGAATCATCGTCCGCATCGGATTTCACAAACTGACCGAAAGCGGCGATTTTCTGGATGTACCCTTTCAACTTGACCCCGACTTCCGCGTCAAAAGCGATAGAGGAGTAATTGTAGAGCAAATCGCCGTTGGCATCCGTGGAGTTGGTGCCGGAACTGTACTTAAAGCTGTTCCCCTTTACATCATGGTTGGAATACCAGGTCCCGGCGAAATTGATATAGCTCCCGCCGCCCGGTTTGACCTTGATCCCCGGCTGAAGGGCGAACATCCAGGCGGTTTCTTCTTTGGACTTGAACTCCTGGAGCACAAAGAGGGCCGGTGTGATAAAAAAGTGAACCGGTCGTTCGCCTTGATGTTGATGGGCACGGCCACGCCCTGGGGCCGGACATCCGAATCCCACATGAGGTCCTTGGTCTTATAGAGCGGATTCTTGAACTGCCCGCCTATGGCTTTGAGCTGTTTGATCGGCTGCCACTGGGCATAGGCATAGTCGATCCTCGCATCCGGTGTTTCAAAATCGTTGGTAAAGGTCTGGTTGGTGGACCGGGGTCACCGCTGCCCGATGCCAGACCGAAGCCCACCTGCCACTTTTTGTCCTCGGTCACATCCGCCACCGCACCGAAGCGCCATCTGAACCGGCCCCGGTTCCGGTTGGTTTTCTCGCCACCGGCCTTCGTCTTGTCCTCGTACTGATACCGGAGCCGAAAATCCCCCTTGAATTTGATTCGATCCACCCACTTGGGCACCTTGGCCCAGTTCTTGGCCTCAGCCTTTACGGTCTTCTTGGCGGCCTCCTGGGCGGCTTCCGTGGCCACATCCTTCACCGCCTGTTCCTGTCGGGCGCCTTCATCCTGCATTTCATCCAGGAGCTGCCGAGCGTCAGCCGGGGAGAGAACCCCTTTTTCGACCAGTTTATTAATAAGCACATCCACTTCGGCAGTAAGCCCCGGCGTGGGACCGCCCAGGATCATCAACACCGCCGCAAATACACAAATGAACACCATTTTTTTCATCATCGGTTTCTGACACTCCTTTCGTAAAATTTTTTTTACCATATCAATACATTACATTTGCTCTTTCCTTCCTAAGCTGCTTCTGAGTCACCTCCCCTCCGAAAGATTTATGGGCATTTGGATGAGCAGAATACTCTGCTCAAATCATTAGATGGCTATGAGAGAAAAATTAAATCCGTGTTAGAATCGTTGAAGGACGTCGGAGGTGGAGTTTCAGGATCTGTTTCGATACATCGGGACCGGGCACGGGTCCCCTGTAAGGATAGCGCATGCCAACGTCGGGCGAGGTATAATCGTGTTGGCCGAGGAAGGTGAAAACCTGTTTACCGTGGTCCCTGAAGATAGAATTACCCTTACCGAATATGCATCCGGTCAGAAGGCCTTGGCGCTGTCGAGAAGGAGGGTGACAGGTCCGTCATTCACGAGGGTCACATCCATCATTTCCTGGAATCGGCCGGTGGCCACGCCGATGCCTTTTTGTTTCATCAGGTTAATGAAATGGTCATACAACGTCTTTGCACGGTCAGGCTTTGCGGCCCGGGCAAAGGAAGGTCGCCGCCCTTTGCGGCAGTCTCCCCACAGGGTGAACTGGGACACCACGAGAGCAGCCCCATGGGTGTCCATCAGCGACCGGTTCATCAATCCCTCGCTGTCCGGGAATATCCTGAGGTTGACGATCTTGTTGACGAGGTATTCGCTTTCCGCTTCCGTGTCCCCCTCCCCCACCCCGAGAAAAACAAGAAGCCCGGGACCGATCTCGCCCACAACCCTGCCATTGACTTCCACTCTGGATGCTTTTACCCTTTGCACGACGGCTCTCATATGGGACACTCCTTTTCGACGTATGGAGAAAACAGGCAAATAACCATGGTGAAATCTGATTAAATGCCCCCCTCCCTCATTCTCATCAACCCCTGGATCCACGACTTCGCGGCCTACGACCTCTGGTCCAAGCCCCTGGGGCTCCTTTACCTTGCCAGGCACTTGATGCACCACGGCTTTTCCGTCCAATTCATCGACTGCCTGGATGTCCATCATCCACGGATGAGGCATTCCGGTAAAGCACGCCCCAAGCGGCGCGCCTACGGCACCGGGAAATTCTGGCGGACCCTGATTCCCGTCCCCGAAACCCTCCAAGGGACGAATCGCCCCTACAGCCGGTACGGCATTCCCCTTGAGATCTTCGCTCAAGAACTGACGGCCGCGGGTAAACCCGCCGCCATACTCATGACCTCGCTCATGACCTACTGGTATCCCGGTGTATTTGAAGCCATCCGGGAAGCCAAAAGGATCTATCCGGACGTCCCGGTCATCCTCGGCGGCATCTATGCCAGACTCTGTGAGGCCCACGCCCGCCGCCATTCCGGTGCAGACCGTGTCATTGTCACCTCAGGCATGGAATCGCTATTGAACGCCCTTGAAAACCTCGGGATCTCACCGCCCCGCCCTGATCCGCCCCTTAAGGGTCCTCTGTACCCTGCCTTTGACCTGTTGAATCAAATCGATTACGTGTGCCTCCAGACCGGATCCGGGTGTCCGTACCGGTGCCACTACTGCGCAAGCGGGTTCCTCAACCCAAGAGCCGACCGGCGCCTCCCCGGCGATGTGGTGGCGGAAATCCGTTACTGGCATGAAGCATTCGGGGTTCGCGATTTTGCCTTTTATGACGACGCACTCCTCGTGAATTCCGAAAGCCACGCAACCGTAATCCTTGAAGGTCTCAAAAAGCACGGCCTGCCACTCAGGTTTCACACCCCCAATGCCCTTCATGTCAGGGAAATCACCCCACCCATCGCGCAGCTCATGGCGGATACCGGGTTCACGACCATTCGCCTCGGATTGGAGACCGCAGACCTCACCCTCCATGAGCAACTGGATCGAAAGGTCGGGAGAGGTGATTTTGAAAGGGCCGTCGCCCATCTCTTTGAGGCGGGCTTTACCCCCAGAAATGTGGGTGCCTACATCCTCATCGGCCTGCCGGATCAATCCATTGACTCCATCCTTCAAACCCTGCACCTCGTGGAAAAAGGCGGCGCCATGCCCTTCCTCGCGGAATATTCGCCCATCCCCCACACACCGCTCTGGGATCGGGCCACGGCGGTCTCTCCATACGATATCCGGGCCGAACCCTTATTTCACAACAACACCCTCCTCCCGTGCTGGGATGAAGAACAAAAAAAGGCCCTTCCCCGGCTGAAACAGCGGGTCATGGAAATCCGCCGGGCCCATATCAACTTCCACTCATGAATCGACATGGGACGGCTTAGGCCGCTTTTTTCGCGCAAATCCCCAGGAAAAGGAAAGGCCGAATGCCTCAGGCCCGCCGACCCTGACGCCGGTTAGGAAGGCGCGGGCCATCCACCTCTTCATTCCCGCCTTGTTCACAAGGTCGCTGAAGAACCGGGTATCCACCCGCTTCCTCTCGGCATGGTTTCCCGGCTCGCCATAGGCATAGCAGAGATCGTGGGGCAGACAGCATTTGTACGTAATGTCCCGCCAGTCACAGCCGGTAAAAAGCCCCAGGAATTGATCCGGCAGGCAGGAGCACCCGTCGAATTTCCATGCTTTGAACTGGTCGGGGTTCGACTCGATGCGGGAGATGAGATAGTCCAGACCGAAATGCCTGCACAGCTCAAGGGCCCGTTCGGTCGTGATGATGTCATTGATCTCGGGAAGTTCCATTTAAGGGCGCCTTTCCCGCCGTTCCGATCCTGACGAACCGGTCAGGCGTTGAACCCCGACTGGGTGAACAGGGGAGAAAACGTTCTCAGTGCCAGGTCCCGGTGGACCATCATCGTCCCCTATCCGCCATGAGCTTCTCTCAGACGGCGTGCCGCATGCTTGATGAGCGGATAGACCATCACCGTTTTCACGTTCGCCTCCTGACGCTCATGAGCGCGGTCCATGCGCCCCCGGCCGGTCGTTTCTCCCAGAACAATAAAATTGGCCGCCCGGTAACACCCTCCATAAAACCGTGCCCGGTCCACCAGCGTCTCCACCAGCCAGGGGTCCACTTTATAATGGTCCTGCCAGTCCTTTCGCAGACGCTTCAACACACTGGAAAGCACTGTACTGGCCAGATTGCGTATCTTCGGAAGGATCAACAGCCGGCTGTTATTCACGATCTGCTGAAGACCTCGCCCACGGGCCATATCGTCCCAGCCGATCCATTGATCCCTGGCCTTCATCCGCCAGGCCGGGCTGGAAAACTGCACACATGCCACCACCTGCCGTCGAGGCCGGGTCACATAGATTAGATACTGAAGCCTCGCGCCAAAGGGCATGGCATATCCCAGGTAGTGGTACCGGCCTATAAGATCCTTGAAAATCCCGCGCTGTTTTACAGTCTTTATCAACTCCACATCCAAAGGCAGAAATGCCCCCACACTGCCTGTCAGTCCACTCCAGGATGGCGTGTCTTCTGCCGGCGCACTGTGGCGTCTCGTGCCTTTCTTCGGTCCGGTCTCTTGACTCTTGGGAAGCTTCAAAACCCCTTGACCTTCCAGCCGTTCCAAAAAACCCAGACACTCGATACCCTTCAGCTTGCCATTGGCTCGCCGCCAGTTCAGAAGTTCGCATACCGTGTAGGACAGCTCCGTTCGGCTGATCCCTCCACACGTCTCCACCACTTCCTGGATCAGGGAAACCTCTTCGGGAGTAAAATCCCGTCCACAAAATCTCTGTTTGTTCTTTACGGTGGTCATGCCTCTACGCCTTTGCCATTCTCCCATAGCAAAGAAATGCACATATCCTTTTCCCGAGATGTTATTGCCGCCCAAAACATTCCTTAAAATCCCATTCGTTCTTCATAATATCAGACCTTTCCAGGTCAGTGTGAGAGCCACAAGAGGGTGTTTCAGCATTGCCAAAATGCCCGAACAGAATCGATGTTCAAGTCCGCGAGATGTAGGGCATCATATCAAATGACTTGTCCTGCCTTAGAGTCCGAGCTGCGTGGTGACGGCTTTGCCGATCCCTTCCATCTCGGTGGAAGATATCGACCCTGCCGAATTGATTAGCCGTTTTTTGCTTACCGTAGTGAGCTGATCTGCCATCGCCTTGGCCTTTTTGCCACGAAACGTCACATACGCTTCACTTGGATAAAGTTTATCAACATTACTCGTTATGGGCACGACCTGGACTCTGTTCAGATAATGATTGGCCGCATCATTACTTACGATGACGGCGGGTCTTTGTTTCCGGATTTCACCTCCGATAGAAAGATCGAAGTTGATCCACCACACATTACTTCTCCTCATCGTTCAAGTCTCCAATCGTGCCTTCGGCCCATTCAAGGGCCTCAGATTCCCTGATTTGATCAGCGGCCATCTCTTTATATGCGGCATACATATCCTTTTTGACAACATGCGGGCGAACTAAATCTTCAATAAAACGACTGATTTTTCGGGGACCAATGACCGTTCGCAAACCTTCATAAACCTCTTCGTCTATGGTCACTGTGAGTTTCTTTTGCATTACACACCTCTCAAAAATAGTTACACGTATAATATCACGTGTAGCCTTTACCGTCAAGAGACCTGACAGTCTTCTTATTGAAACAAGGGATCGTCCATTAAAGGGCAAAACGCTCTTTGTCCGTAGCAGAGTTTCCCAAAAGACGCTTCAATAGATTGACACGATCTTTGTTGTCTTCAAAATAACTCGGATCGGGCTAATCCGTGGGCTTTAGGGACGTCCATAACTAAGTAATTAACTTGACAACTGCCGGCCTTAAGGGGAGTAGGGGACGTTCGTCAGATTATAGGTTTGTATGCTACGCAAAACTCGTATAGAATAGAATCGAAGAGTGCTCAATTAGAGGAAGAACCGAAAGCCTTTCGGCAACTTATAATCTAACGAACGTCCCGCAATACGCCCAGACCGGGGTCGCATGGGCGATTATTCCGAACCATTTTCATCTCTTTCTTCGGACAGGAACCTTTCCTATCACTACCATTATGCGGCGTCTGTTAACGGGATATGTATTGCGATGGTTTGGAAAGGGAATTAAACAGGCTCGATCTGTATATCATGATTACATAGAAGAAGGCGTCTCCGTTGCGGCTATTGGGCAGTCGGTAGAGAGGGGAGAGCGGTTAATAGAATAAAAGTCTTATCATTTTCCATAAAAGTGTAAATGTGAAGAACGTCCCCTATTTCACGGTTTTGTCCGACAAAAGGGTTTCAGGTCCCAGATATCAGGACATAAGGAGCCCCGGAACACTGAAGCCTGAAACCTCTTCAACAAGCCTGACTTTCTTCGTTCTCCAACCCGACTATTCCGTTATATAAAAAGAGGTGTGATACGAGTAATGCTTCCCTCCAAAGACAGACCTCCCCTCCGGAACCGCAATCAAGTACAAGAAATACTCCCCGCGAGGCCATCCCGTCATATCCAGATCCCCCCACAGAGAACTTTCCACCGCACTACTGACGGAGTTCCTCCATTTAATGGGAATGGGGGAAATCCGAAGGGAATCGTCCTCTGGCGATCTGATACACATCATCAGGATTGATCGTGGGGATGAAGACGCCGGCGTACAAATCCACTCCGGACGAGAACCTGGGCAAATCGATTTGGAGCTTCAAGATGTTTGTGCTGTCGATAAAGGCGGTAAACGGTCTTGCCACAAGGGGGTCCGATGCCACAATCGGCCCGCGCATGGCATTGTACAGGACTTTGTAACGGGCATCCGGCAGGGGAAGTTCGGCGCGGTGGTCCCTACCCAGGTATTCATACGCGCCCCTGTCCGGATCCCCAACGCGGGCATTTCCCTCCTTATCCATCGGTGGCGCCAGGGCTGCGTTAGCGCTGTCGATAGCGGGCGATCCGGCAAGAAGATGAAAATCGTCTCCCAGCAGCGGATCGGTTGTGAGGTTTTCCCCGTTGTCGTTATAGGTGACATCGTTTACGTCCAATCCACCCATGCTGTTGCTTGAAGAGTTTACCACCATGTTCCCATCCGAATAATTGTCAAAATCAACGTCGTCCGAAGGATAAGACTGCATCTGATTTCCATAAACGGTGTTGTTCGAGAAATATAGCACAAAGTTATCGAGAACCCCACCGCTGCCGTCTGCTATTGCCCTGAATCCCAAAAGAGCGTTTTCGGTTACCGTGTTGTTAATGAAATCTATCTGTGGGTTTGCCAGGTCTGAATTGATATGGATCCCTCCCGTACTAGATTTTGTGCCATTTCCGCTGATGACGTTGTTGACGATGGAAAGAGTGGAAGTTTCGCAATTGTCCAGATCAAGATACAGACCGCCATAGGAATCCCTGGCGACATTGCCGTTGATGTCGTTTGCCTGAATAGCGGATCCGGCGCCTTCTTCCGCGTAGTCCGCTCTGGCGAGGGTGATGTATGCGCCGCCTCCGTAGTCGGCTGTGTTGCCGTTTATTTCGTTATGGGTGAAATCAAAACGAACCACGGTCCTTTTGCTGTAACTGCTGCTCGCGTATCCTGCTGCGTAAAGACCTCCGCCGGATTGACTGCAGATATTCTCCGCGATTCGATTGTTATGGAAGGTCAAATACATCTTAGCGGACCCATTGTCGGAGTACGTGTATGCCCTAGCATAAATACCTCCTCCACTATTTAATGCCTCATTGTCCACAATTCGGTTATTGGTCAAGGTAAGAGTGACCGAGCAGTCGGTTGTGGCCGAACTTGAAGCGTTGGCATAGGCATAAATTCCGCCTCCAGAGGAATTGCTTCCATTTCTTATGGTAAGGCCTTCCACGGATACGGAAATGTTTTCATCATTGTTTGCATAGATATAGATTACACTCTGCAGACCCATTCCATCAATGATAGCCTGGATTCCCATGGAGTCCAGAAGTCCTAACGTTGAGGGGAATAAATCACGCTTCCTTGCTTTATTTCAAGTTAATAGATGTTATACTAAAAGTAAACTTAACAGATATTAACCACACTGTTAAGATAACGTTGCATGCCCATCACCTCAATATATTGACCCGCCATCATGCATAAAATACCATATATTCGAAATACTTTGCCTGAAGACCATTTTTTTCTTTACAAAGGAGATTATTTATGACATAGTGGATATATGTTAAATAGTTCACCAGAACAGCTAACAGAAGGGTCCCGGTTCTTCCTGGAACCCAAAAACGCCACCCATCGACAGTATGAGGCATTAAGGGCATACTTTGTGGAAGGCGTTTCCGGTAAGGAAGCAGCCAGAAGATTCGGCTATACCGAAGGAAGCTTTCGTGTCCTGGTCCACCACTTCCGGCAAAACCCTGACCGACAGTTCTTTGTACCGCCTTCAAAAGGCCCCCACACGGCCCCCAAAAAGGATAATGTTCGTAATCAAGTGATCGCTCTGAGAAAACAGAACTTGTCTATCTACGACATCAGTGACGTTCTTGCAAAAAAGGGCCATAAGATGAGCCCCGTCAGCGTATCTTACATCCTGAAAGAAGAGGGATTCGCCAGGCTTCCGAGAAGGCATGACGAAGAGCGCCCAAAATCCACCAGACCCATTGCAGGGGCTGTGGCGGATGTGAGACAGCTTGATCTATCTCCCCGAAGGATACACACCAAATTTGGCGGTCTCTTCTTATTTATGCCATTTCTGGCTGCCATCCCTCTTGATGAAATCCTTGAGGAAACCGGGTTTCCAGGATCAAGGATGATCCCTGCCGGACACGCCATACGTTCCCTTATGGCCTTGAAACTTTTCGGATCGGCCCGTCACAGCCATGTCATGAGTTACGTTCTGGATGAAGGGTTGGCTTTGTTTGCCGGCCTGAATGCCATTCCCAAACGGGCTTTCCACACCGAATACAGTTGTCGGGTAGATGCCAGGTCCTACCCTTTGTTGATGCGACGCTGGTTTGACGCGATAGCCAATCTGGGTCTTGAGCAAGGCACTTCTTTTGACCTGGACTTTCATACCATCCCCTTTCATGGAGAAAATGCCCTGGTTGAGAAGCATTATGTCTCCAAACGGAGCAGAAAACAAAAAGGGATCCTGGCTTTTGTGGCTCAAGACGCATCAACCCGGGTCTTTTGCTATGGCAATGCCGATGTCCGAAAAGATGACCAAAACGACGAGATCCTCAACTTCATTGATTATTGGAAAGAACGAACCGGTCATCTACCCCAGGAACTCATCTTTGATTCAAAACTGACAACCTACACCAACCTGAATAAATTGAACCAACAGGGAGTGGATTTCATGACCCTCAGGCGCCGATCCAAAAACATGCTCCAGCAGGCCCACAGCGAGCCGACATCAGCATGGAGACGCATTGAACTGGAGGGCGTATCTCGCATCTACAAAACCCCCAGGATTCTGGATACCAAGATCGCTCTCAAGGACTACGAGGGGCCTATCCGTCAGCTGGTGATTGCTGATCTCGGTCATGAAGACCCCACTTTCTTATTGACCAACCAGATGAATCGATCAGCCCGTAAACTGATCCAGAGGTATGCACAGCGCATGATTATTGAGAATAATATCGCTGATGGCATCGATTTTTTTCACATGGACGCTCTTTCTTCCACCATAGCCATGAAAGTGAATCTCGATTTACAGCTCACGCTCATGGCCAGCAGCCTCTACCGATTGCTCGGCTCCAAACTCGGCAAGAGATATCAAAAAGCCAAATCCCGACACATATTCAGAGACTTCATAGATGCAACCGCTACACTGATCATCACGCAAAAAGAAATCATCGTCCGTTTCCAGAAGAGAGCATGTAATCCATTTTTGATCGCTGCTGATTATGAAAATGTTGATATCCCCATACCTTGGCTTGAGGGGAAAAAGCTCCAATTGGTGTTTGGCTAAAGCTCCATGGTGTTAAGTCAAAAAACTAACATGGGAATCCAGGATAGTAAGAGAGGGATCGGAGGAACGGCTGGCGAAAGTCGCATCCCATCCCCCCTGAATGGTTACCGTTATGGGGTTTCTGATGGAAAGGTTCTCGTAATACAAACCCTGCGCTACGCGAACGGTGTCGCCATCCTCCGCCGCGGCCAGGGCTTCTTCGATGGTTGAATAGGCGCAACCCGAGGGACACACATCCCTGTTCGTAGCGCCAAAAACAGAACAAACAAAAACAACCTGCAATACCATCACCGCAATGAAAAGACTTCTTTCTTTTGCCATTTTCTGCTTCCTCCGTGTTATTGGTTTTGGTTTACGTACTCCAACACCTTACTCCACAATGAGGGTGATAAGAAGCCGCTTTTAGGATGTCTGAGTATGGGAGAAACCGGGTTGGGTGTCAAGAGAAATGTGACCACAGGATATTGGGGTCGGGAGAAGGTGCCATAATCCGGGACGTTCTTCACATTTAACATTTTGCTTGTGGAGTCGAGTTGACTATGATAGTTGTGTTGTATGCCAAGACAAGCACGATTAGATACGCTAGGAGCGCTGCATCATATTATTGCTCGGGGGAACGAAAGACGAAGAATCTTTGAGGACAAAAAGGATCGTAACGAGTTTTTAAGCCGCCTCGGAGATATTCTTTCCGGCACTGGAACCATTTGCTACGCATGGGCGATTATTCCGAACCATTTTCATCTCTTTCTTCGGACAGGAACCTTTCCTATCGCTACCATTATGCGGCGTCTGTTAACGGGATATGTATTGCGATGGTTTGGAAAGGGAATTAAACAGGCTCGATCTGTATATCATGATTACATAGAAGAAGGCGTCTCCGTTGCGGCTATTGGGCAGTCGGTAGAGAGGGGAGAGCGGTTAATAGAATAAAAGTCTTATCATTTTCCATAAAAGTGTAAATGTGAAGAACGTCCCCTATTTCATGCAGACTATGGCGAATATATGGCCAAAGGAAACGCCGCTGCCTGCGATGTCTGTGGGAGGAAAGGCCTATGATTTCTGACAATCACCATCCATTTAGTCGTTCCCTCAACTATCTAACTGCGGCTTTGCTTCTATTGTTTGTTCCCGCCTGTTCTTCGGATGATTTCACACCAAAGACGTGCACCATAAACTACTGGGTGGCAACAAACGGCAGCGATCAAGCTAAGGGGGATTCGGAGGATCCCTTCCTGACCATCGAACATGTCCGCGATGTGATCCGCGAGAACGACCATCGGGGAATGTGTACCCTGAAAGTCACCATCAGGGAGGGGACCTATCGACTGAAGGGGCCGCTGATCCTGGGTGCTGAAGACTCCGGCGCTTCTGGTGCGGAGGTCGTTTATCAGGCAGCTCCCGGAGAACGTGTTTTGATATTGGGCTCGCAGCCGGTCACCGGATGGACCCTCCACGACGCGGATTTCAACATCTGGCGGGCAGAGATCAGTATCGACGCCATGCCGAGGCAACTGTATGTCAATGGCCAACGGGCCACCCGCGCCCGCACACCGGAGTACCCCAATTACTACACGCCCGCTGCCACGGGATATACTTATGAATATGTCCTCGGCTCGGACCCGCAGATCCCGCCGACCTGGAAAAACCCGACCGCTGTCGAGGCGGTAACGGTGACCCAGTGGAAGATGATGCGCTGCCCTGTGGCCGAGATTCACAATGACACTGAAGTGATCATGGAAACGCCTTGCTGGGACAATGCCAATGTGTTCCCCTATCCCTGGAACTTCCATCTGCTCAGCTGGTGGGAGAATGCGTATGAATTTCTGGATGAAGCCGGTGAGTGGTATCTGGACCCGCAAACACAGACTGTTTACTACATTCCCCGTGAGGGAGAAGAGATGGCCGGCGCGGACGTGGAACTGCCTGTTCTTGAAAAGCTGGTGGATGCAGCCGGCGATGTCTCGGAGCCCGTCCGCTTCAT
This sequence comes from Deltaproteobacteria bacterium, assembly GCA_034522175.1. Classification (GTDB taxonomy): domain Bacteria; phylum Desulfobacterota; class DSM-4660; order Desulfatiglandales; family Desulfatiglandaceae; genus JAIPDZ01. Next base: position 795,440 of record JAXHLQ010000001.1, read on the forward strand.
CCGTTTTAAAGGGCTGAGATTCATGTATGCCACCTGGCTCGGGCCGAACAGCTCAGACGGCTACGCCCTCGATCAAAGCGGCTTTCACCTGAAGGGGTGGAATCATACCGCCAACACCATCGGCCACGATCCCGACGCCATGGGCATCCCGGGCAACTTGGATTTCTGCTATGCGCAGCACATCACTTTCGAAGACAATGTCTTAGCGCACATGGGGGCTGTTGCATTGAATTTCGGAACCGGCAGCCAAAACAACGCGATCGCCAACAATTCCTTCATGGATATTTCCGCGGCGGCCATTCAGGTGGGCGGTATTGGAGCGGAAGACCATCATCCTGAATATCCGTCCCAGCTTACGAGGGATAATCGCATCGCCAATAACCTCATCGAAAAGTCAGGCCAGGAGTTCTACGACGCCCCCGGGATTTTTATCGGTTTTACCACCCGCAGCATTGTCGAACACAATGAGATCAGCCATGTCCCCTGGGCCGGGATTGCCGTCGGGTGGGGCTGGGGCCTGCTCGATCCAGGCGGCTTTGCAGGACTGCCCAACGCAATCCCTTATGAGTGGGGTTACTTCGACACACCTTCGGCGGCTCAGGGGAATAGGATTATTCATAACAAGATTCAGTATTTCCTGGAAAAACTATGGGATGGCGGTGCCATTTACACCACAGGGTTTCAAGGGACCACCATGGAAAACGGCCAGCTCATCGCCTGGAATGTGGCTACAGACAAACGACCGCTTGCAGGGGGCAACACCTTTTACACCGACGGCGGCAGCCGTTTCGTGACACTGCGTCAAAACGTCTCTTTGGATAACCCCCAGGGCTTTGTGGATTTCGGTCCCTGTATGAAGGCCTCATCATTTGAAGATCTCTGCCTGACCACGGGTATCGTACCCTATGGCAAAGACATGGGAGGCTGTGTTCCTTACGGGGATTTGGTTTTTGAAAATAACTACCTGCGTGATCATCTGGGGTTCTATAATATCTGCACCAACAGTTATTACCCCAGCGCCCCGGTCAACATGACCTTTGAAAATAATGTAAGGGTATCCACCAGCAGTGAAGTGCCGGCATGGATACTGGAATCCGCAGGCAGGCAGTAATAAACCCTGCCGCGACCCTAAAGCTTTGGCCCAAAATCGTTTCACTCACTGTTTTCGCAGCTCTTCCTTAACGGCGACCCCGATCTTTTTTAGGGTATAGGGCTTTTTTATGAGTGCCACATGGGACGCTGGTAAAAAAAATAAGTTGACAGATGGCATACATTGTGAGGATAACACCGCATGCCAAGACAAGCCCGTTTAGACGCGCCCGGCGTGTTGCATCACATCATGATTCAGGGGATAGAGCGTCGAAAGATATTTTTGGATATAAGGGATTGTGAGGATTTTTTGGTTCATTTGCCTCAGAGGTTTTCATATCGCCTTAAGATGCTCGGTTAATACCGTTCACCCCGATCCTTGAGATTCAGTTTCTCGCTATTGGCATTGAATAACTCAATGAAGGCGGGAAACAGGTCAATGCCGGTGATATGCCCTGATGTATGATTCGCTAATACCATCGTCTGACCATCGGTTCCACAACCGATATCCCCAATCTTTGATTCTTTTGTTTAAATTATCAACGCTGCTCTTGCCGTTATCTCGGCCGTCCAATCGGCATGATACCCAACGGACGTTCTTCATCGGACATTTTTAACACGTCTTTCACACGGTCATCAGAAAAGGCCCCTATAAAGACCGTTCCAAGCTCAAGGATTATCGCCTGCAAGTACACATTTTGCGCCACGTGCCCCACCTCCATATGGACATATCGGACCCCTCGCCTTCCATACTTGGCGGTCGTACGCTCATACACAGCTGCCAAGACGAGAACAATCGCGCCATCCCTGACCGCGCTCTGCCCAAGCGCAGCCGAGGCCAGTTGGGCCCTGAGATCGACTTCGGCGATGTTCACCAGTGTATGCGGGTGGGGCCGATACTTGTACACTCCAGCGGGAAGATCCGTCACACGACCGGCCACAAGATATACCTCAAGGGGATAAAGCGCACCGGCTGATGGCGCCGTTCTGTATCCATACGTGTTGGTGATCCCCTGGGCGGCCCAGAGAAGTTGAGACACTTCCGCGAGGGTCATCGGCGCATCCAGGTACTCCCTGACCGATCGTCTCTCCTGTAGGGCCGTTTCGACTGACATACGACCGGAATGACTCGGTGCCGGCAAGGCTACGACTTCTGCACACCCATCATGCTCAACCATGGTTACCCCTCCAATGAGTACGCCCAACACAAGCCCGAGACGGCCCACGATGTTGATTCGTTTCCAGACAGCCATATTGTTCCCCCCATTATACAAAAAACACTTTGAGGACCAATCGTCGGAGCATTTTCTTCTCTCCCCTTTACTGCTCCCGAGGATCCGGACGCCTCCATGGCGTTTGTTTGCCTCGACGAGTGATTCCCGTTTCATTCCTAATAGTGAAGCCTCCCTTCAGCGAAACCAATTCTCCACCAAGGCTGAATCAGCCTATTTCACAGCCGACGGCCGAATATAGTAGCTGTCTCCCACCGTGGCACCCAGGTAAGGCGGCGCCTTCTTGACCCCCTTCATTTCCTGGGTCAGCATGGTGCTCAGATAAACCCGGGCCAGGTTCTGCTTCTTTTCGCTTTCCGTCTGAACCGCAGTGGCAATAGGCAGGTTGTACTGAATCGGTTCACCGAGAAGGTTCTTTTTAAAGACCCGCCATGGGCCGGTAACCACCACTCTTAGGACTCTGCTCACTTCCTTGCCTTTTTCACCAGCCAGTCTTTCTTCCTCCTTTTGGAGAAACAGCTTTGCTTCCTTAGCGAGCTTTTCTGCATCCCGAGGGGCATCCTGGGCCTGCCTCGGGAATGTGGCCTTGTCGATCTTGGCATTCAGCGCCCTAGCATCCGCCGCAACCCAGGCATCAATTTCATCGTTAAAGGCCTTAACCCTGGGGTTGTCCGGATCGAACCGGGCCGCCATTTCTCCCCAGGCCTTGATCCGGGCGTGCTGCTTGAGTCGGGCGAAATCATGAATCCCCTTTGCCGTAAGCCGCTTCATCTCCTCGGCCCTGCGAACCAGGTCGTCTGCCATAACGGTCCGGGTCTTCTCGATGTTCTCGATGCCTTTACGCAGCTCTGTGTAGGGAAAACTGGCGCGATAGTAGGTATTCACATACCCCATCTCGTCTGCCTTTTGATCAATCTCGTCACGGGTGGTGCCGTACTTCTCTCCAAAAGCCTTCATCTGCTGTCGGATATTTGCCAGATCATTTTTTTCAAAAGCTTCGATCTGTTCGATCAGGATTTTCGCACTCCCGAGGTCGTTGTAGTAGATGACGGACCCAGTGGCTTTTTCAAATACAGGCTGGGCCTGGTCATATGTTGCCTTTAGGGCCTCCACGTCCCCGGTCGCTTCACCGGCGTTAACCGCAGCCTTGGCCTCGGACTGGGCCACCTGTTTGGTGGCTTCAGCAATCTTCTTTTCTGCATCACTTATACCCGCCTCCAGTTCATCGAATCTGGGATAGGCCGTAACCCCCTTTTTGGCGGCTTCGGCCTTGCCGCTTTCCAGATTTTTGCGGGCGCTTTCCAAAGACTTGCTCATGTTTTTAAGCAGTTGATCCCTGTCCCATTTGGGGTTGCTTAATTTTTGGGCCGACCGATCCACCCTTTGAAGATCCCTTTCGGCCATCTCAATGGGACGCCTCGCATTGTAGGGAAGCTTAGCGGTACCCTCAGCCGTTTTCCCGACCTTCTCTTTTACCGGGGCGGGTTGGGATCCGGTCTCTCCCCGAGCAGGAGCAGGCGAAGCGGCTTCCTTTTCCGGCAAGGGTTTGGCCGCTGGTTTGGGTGCCAATTGCGTCTTTGTGCTGGAAGCGGCTGCCGTGAGGGTTCCGCCCCCCAGGTCCTTGCCCGTCCTGCGCTCCAGGTCTTTCACCAGTTTCCGGTACTTGTTCTCATAGCCCTTGATCATGGGGTTGTTGGGGTCGATCTGCTTTGCCTGGATCAGCGTCTCTCTGATCGGCTCCAAAGCGGCGATGGCCTTTTCACTTTTCCCGCTGAACATGTCCCGGTTGGCCTGACGCAGTTCCTTGTTGACCTGTTTGAGCATGTTCTTGATATCCGCTGCATCGACCGCAGCAATCAATCCTTGAAAGACACACAAGGCCATGAGGACGGTTGCAAAACATATGACACGTCGAAAGTAAGTCGCTTTCATACCTTTCTCCTTTAATGAAATGAATGGTCCGGGGCTGGCCGGACAGGATTTAAGAAACCGTGAAGTTGATCGGATCTGCTTTAGACTCACCATGCGAGAACGCTTCAATAACGATTTTCATGCTGCTCACATCGCTAAAGGGACTTCGATCTCTTCAACGCGCCATGCGGCATACTGGAGGGCCTCACCCTTCCAGAAAATCGAGGATGGCCCGATCCCGGGTCTCATTGGGTTGAAACACGACCATGTAGTGATTGGCGCCATCGATGGTGGCGAGCCGGGCATCGGGGATCTCCTTGAGCATACGCTCCACCACCTCCTCCGGGAGGAGGATGTCGTCGTCCGTTAGAAGGCCGTCAGTGGCCCGGAGGATCAGCGTGGGGGCCTGGATCTTGTCATAAAAATCGGCCACATTCACCTTGCCTAAGTTTTGCGCCTCCTCCTGGATATGTTCGGGCTTAGAACGGGGCCGTATCCCCCCTCCACCCCCTCCACTTCATACTGAAAATAGGTGTCGAAGGCCCCGGACCAGGGATGGAGAAACGGGGCCTGTTTCATCATTTCAATGTATTCCTCGAACGACGGAAAGACCTTTCCCAGCCGGTCCAGGGACGGTTTGATCCCCGCAAAAACCTTGGCCATCTGTTCTTCGGAAAGCTTGCCTCCGCCGTCCACCAGAATGATCCGCTCCACCCGTTCGGGAAAAGTGGCCGCGAAAGTCAGGGAAATGAAGGCTCCCAGGGAATGGCCCATGAGCACCACCTTCTCCAGGCCCAGGTCGTCCAAGACGGCCCGGATGTCATTGATGTGATGGGCGATGGAATAGCCGGTATCGGGTTTGTCCGACAGCCCCCGGCCCCTGAGGTCCATGGCCAGGATACGGTGCGCGGGCGAGAGGGCATCGGCCATCACGTCCCAGCAGCGGCAGTTGGCGGTGATGCCGTGTACGCACAAAATGGGCTTGCCCTCCCCTTCCCATTCCGCCAGCTGGATATGGACACCGTCTCCGGAAACTTTTTTCATGGTCGGTTCTGTCATCACAAAAATCCCTCCCTTTTAGGTAGGTTTCATCGATAAGAGCAAAAAGACTGACGAGGATTTAGAAAGCTGAGCAGAATATCTCCAAATTATAGGAAAAATTGGGACCACAGTCATCTAAAAAAAGGTGGCATAATCAGAAAACTGAGGTATAATGGGTGTTATCTCAGAATCAAAATACCCTTCTGAGGAGGATTTCCCTCATCCAAGGCAGATTAAACGCCCGATCGTTACCATTATTCTATTGGTTATCAAATAGACGATGGAATCGCAACCCACAATCTCAACCTTAAGCCTAGAAAGGAGAAGAGAATGACAACTAAATGTAAAAAACGTTGGTATGTTTGGGCCTTAATCGTAATTTTTTGTCTATGTCTAACGGCTACAGTTCATGGTGAACCCATAACCCGTTTGTCTGGAGTACCTTCTCTTGCGTCATTAAAGAAGTTTTATCATGTCCCCAATTTCAGGATCGGCGGGGAATATGAATTCGGAAATGAAGCAGCTTATGAGTTTGGGGGAAAAGGCGGAGTAACCCTCGAATCCCTGGGCCAAGAGCCGCTCCGGGTGGCGTACATTGCCGTGGGAACCCCCAAGCGGAATGAAAACGGAGAAATTGTCAACGCCGTAGTCATAAGCCCCTACTATTCGGGGGGCTCCACATTTAACTATTTCTTTTGGTACGATGGCCAGAAGGGAAACGCCTTTTGCAGAGGCCCTGTTGTCGGCCCGGGCAAATTGATTGACACCAACAAATACTATGTCGTTTTTGTGGATAGTCTGGGACTCTGGGGTGCGAGCAAGCCCAGTGACGGATTGGGGATGAAATTCCCCCAATACTCCAATCTGGATTATGTGCAAGCCAATTACCGACTGCTCAAAGATGAACTCAAAGTGGCCAAGGTGAAGCTGGCCACCGGGGTGTCCATGGGGGCAATTCAGAGTTATATATGGGCGGTGCTACATCCCGACTATGTGGAGGCGATCATGCCTGTGGGCGGGATCACCGCCATGGACCCGGTGGCGAGATGGCTCTTCCAAAATATGACCGCTGCCATGAAGAGCGACCCTGCGTGGCGGAACACTAAGGGCGATTATTACCATTTATCCAAAGAAAAACACCCCAACAAGGGAATGATGTTCGGATGGTCCATTTTGGGCCAAACAGGTCTTAGTTTTGATTTCAGGAATAAACAGAGTTGGGACGTCGTCAAAAAAGATGTGTTTTATTGGACCCCTCAAGGAGACGAAGGAGCGAAGCTACTTAAGAAAGCGGAAGATTACGACGTGAATGACCTCATTTATAGAAATCGAGCCGGAGACACCTATGATATCAATGATCAACTCCATCGGATAAAGGCCAAGGCCTTAATTATTCATGTGGAAAACGACCAATGGCTAAGATATGAAATGGCCAAGGAAGCCGCCAAAAAAATAAAAGGCGCAAAGCTGGTCGGATTCGAAAGCCCTCTTGCCCATTACGCCGTTTTCCGCGGTCCGAATATGGTGATGATTGATGTGATTGACTTTATGAAGCAGATAGAAAAGAAGTAAACTTCATATGGCCCGGCAAGTATCATTGGCATACAAGCAATGATCGCCTTTCTTACCCCTGGAGTTGATATATCAACTCCAGGGATTATATGTAGGGGTATGATAATTCTTGTCACTAACAGTATCCCTCAATTAAAATAGACCTTTGAAGAATCTTCGCCTCAAGAAAAATCCCACCGCCGAATACCCATGATTTTCCTTGCACCACGCTTTTGAAGCCGATACCCTTCACACAATCGATTTGAAGGAAAAACAGGATAGAGGCATATGGAACAAAACGAGCAACTGATTCGACAATTGGACACCCTGTTTAACCCCCGATCCCTGGCCATTGTGGGGATCCCGAGGGGGCTTAAGACCGGAAAGCTTTTTTTGCTGGCCCTCAGGGATACCGGCTACGCCGGCCGCATCTATCCGGTGCACCCCGAAGCAGCGGAAATCGAAAGCCTCAAGGCCTATCCAGATATTGCCGCCATTCCAGAGGCCGTGGATCTCGCCATCGTCGTGGTCCCCCAGCATCGGAGCATCCCCGTGGTCCGGGCCTGTGCAGCCAAGGGGGTGAAAGGCGTGGTCCTGTTCACAGCCGGGTTCAAAGAGACCGATTCTCCCGAGGGATGGGCCCATGAGGCGGAGCTGACGGACATCGCCCGCAACAGCCATATGCGGATCATGGGCCCAAACTGTATGGGCGTCTATTGCCCCAAATCAGGGGTATCCAACTTCCCCGAACTATCCCGGGAGCCGGGTCCCGTGGGCGTCATCTCCCACAGCGGATCGTTGACCAACATTCTGGGGAGGATGGGATCCCGGCGCGGCATCCGCTTCAGCAAAGTGGTCAGTCTTGGAAACGAGTGCGATCTGCACAGTGCGGAGTTAATGACCTACCTGGGCCAGGATGCGGACACCGGGGTGATCGGGGCCTATCTCGAAGGGATCAAGGACGGTCCGGGCTTTTTGAGGGCATTGAGGGCGGCCACCCGGGAGAAACCCGTGGTGCTGTGGAAACTGGGCCTGACACCTGAAGGGTCCAGGGCAGCCGCGTCCCACACCGGCGCACTGGCCGGATCGGGGGATATCTGGGCGGGAGTGGTCGCTCAGGGCGGCGCTGTCCCCGTCAGCGGATTTGATGCCTGGGTGGACGCTCTGATGGGGTTTGCCCTCCTCCCCCGCGTCATCGGGAACCGGATCGCCATTATCTCAGGCCCCGGGGGTTTGGCCGTCTCAGCCGCCGAGGCCTGCGGACAATCGGGGTTGAAGATGGCCGAACTTTCAGACAAAACGCGTGCCGGTCTGGCCCGAATGGTCCCCCCCACCGGGACCAGCCTTCGAAATCCAGTGGACGTGGGCTTCACCGCTTACTTGGATGTCGGCATCTATGCGGACGTGGCACGGGCCGTGGCCGCGGATTCGGGTGTCGACGCGCTCATGGTGGTGGGCGTCGGTTCCAGTCCTGAGACCAACGCCATGTACGTGGAAGCCATGATCGACGCCCAAAAGACATCGGGAAAGCCGTTTCTGATGATCAACATCCCCGGGTTCGATGCGGAACTGGCCGCCGAGTTCTGCCGGAGCGGTCTGCCGTTTTTCGACTCGGCGGAACGGGCCGCGGTCACCTACGCCCGGGTGAAGACCTATTATCAGTGGCGTGAGGCCCTGCCCACTGAGAGTGGAGCGTGATCCGGATCGCCTATCATCCCAGGACGGGTTCCGAAGGGGACGCCATGGAACGGGAAAATTTCGCCTTGCCTGAAAATATTGATTACGGCGGATGAGTGGAATGGCTCGCAGATTCAGCCAGGGGCGGGTATTGGCGTTGCGCTGGTCAAGGGGGTCTAAATGATGTATAAAGGAGGCTGTTCCGGTACGTGGGACAATAGGGGTTCATGTCCGCGAATGGGTAAGACCCGAATCTTTCCATACCAGGGAGGCCGCGACAATGAAATCGGTTCCGGACATTCGAGTGAAAAAGGCCAATGAAGCGCCGGTCAACCAGAAAGGCGAATTCGTTCTGTACTGGATGATCGCCTGTCGACGGACCTCGTGGAACTACGGCCTGGACCGGGCCGTGGCGTGGGCCGCGGAACTGAATAAGCCGCTGGTGATCCTCGAGGCCCTGAGAACCGGCTACTTATGGGTTAGTGACCGTCTCCACGCATTTATCCTCAACGGAATGGCTGAGAACGCCAGAAGTCTGGCAGATGGCCCGGTGACCTACTATCCCTACGTGGAGATGAAAACAGACGCCGGGAAGGGGCTGCTCCAGGCCCTGGCCGATAAGGCGTGTGTGGTGGTCACGGACGATTTTCCGGCTTTTTTTCTCCCCCGAATGACGGCATCCATTGCCCCGAGGCTCCCGGTATTGATGGAAAAGGTGGATGCCAACGGCCTGCTGCCCATGCGGACGGCGGATCGCGTATTCCCGACGGCCTACGCATTCCGACGCTTTTTACAGAAGCATCTCCCCGCGCATCTCGTAGAACATCCGAAACAGGCGCCGTTTAACGGAGTCCGGTTAAAACGTCTCAAAACACTGCCGAAGGAGATATTGAACCGCTGGCCCATGGCCACGGATGACGTACTGGAGCCGAACCCGGGCACCCTGAGCGGGTTTCCCATTGATCATACCGTGGACATCACCGAAACGCGGGGCGGACCGGCTGAAGCCCTGGTCCTCTTGGAAGAGTTTATCGAAAGCAAACTCTCCGATTATGAGGAACTGAAGAACCAGCCTGAAGCAGATGCCACCAGCCGCCTGTCGCCTTACCTTCACTTCGGTCACATATCCGCCCATCAGATCTTCCAGAAGATCATCGAAAAGGAAGAATGGTTCTTCGACCGGCTGGCGCCCACCGCCAAAGGCAACCGGAGCGGCTGGTGGGGGATGAGCGCATCGGCTGAAGCCTTTCTGGACCAGCTGATCACCTGGCGGGAGCTGGGATTCAACATGTGCCGGCAACGGACGGACTACGATCAGTACCATTCGCTTCCGGACTGGGCCAAAAACACCCTGAAGGCCCATGAGCCGGACCCAAGGGAATATGTCTATAGCCTCGAGGAATTTGAACAGGCCCGGACCCACGACCGGCTCTGGAACGCGGCCCAGATGGAACTCATCACCGAAGGCCGGATTCACAATTACCTTCGCATGTTGTGGGGCAAGAAGATCTTCGAATGGTCCGAGACGCCCAAGGATGCACTAAATGTGATGATCGAATTGAATAACAAATACGCTTTGGACGGCCGGGACCCCAACTCCTACAGCGGCATCTTCTGGTGCCTCGGCCGGTACGACCGGGCCTGGGGGCCTGAGCGACGGATCTTCGGCAAAATACGCTACATGACCTCCAAAAACACCGCCCGTAAAGTGGACGTCCGGTATTATATGGAAAAGTATGCACCGTAAGTGAAAACAAGCTCATTCGGATCGGGAAGCGCGCACAAGTAGAGTGGGGGTCTGATGAAGGCACGCCTGTTGTATCTCTTATTCCTGTTACTGGTTTTCGGAACCGGAGAAGCATCAGCCCAAAGAACCGTCTCTTTGGCCACCACTGAATGGGAACCCTATGTGGGGAGAAGCTTCAAGACTATGGGTTCACCTCTGAGATCATCAAAGCGGCTTTCAACCGGATGGGATATGACGTCCGGTTTGCGTTCATGCCCCCCAAGCGGGTCATGATGCAGGTGGAAGCCGGGGAATTTGACGCCGGCTACCCCGCCTACTATTCGGATGATCGGGGGGACCGGTTTTATTATTCAGCGCCATTTGCCGAGAGTGTTGTCGGGTTTTACAAGAGAAAAGACACAGAAATACACTATGACACCCTTCGCGATCTGACGCCCTACAAAATCGGCACCTGCCTCGGCTTTGCGTACCCGGATGAATTCACTGAGGCCGATTACCTGCAAAAAGAGATCGCCAGAAACGAGTCGCTGAATCTGAGGAAGCTATTGAACGGGCGGATCGATCTGTTCATTACGGATCGGGCCGCGGCACAGGCCGCCATCAATCGATCTGTTCCTGAAGGGAAGAATGTGCTGGAATTCATGGATCCGCCCCTCGAAGTGAGAAAACTCCACCTGATATTCGGCAAACACGACGGCAGCAAAAAGCTGCTGAAGGACTTTGATAAAGGCCTTCAGATGATCCTTGAGGATGGCACCATGAAGAATATCCTCAAAAAACATGGGATGGAGCACAATTAACAAGAAGATAAAAGAGGTAAAGAGCGGTGATCAAAATGCCGGAGCAGAAGGATAGCCGGGAACAGGAGCATCTCATAAGACTTGGAAAGAAAGATACGGATGTGGCGATAACTATCATTGATCCACAGGGCATACTCCTTTATTATAACAAGGAAGCGGCTCGCACCCTGGATCGAAAACCCGAATATATAGGCAAAGACGTCCATTCACATCATAAGAAGGTCGATTCCAACAGAAAACTGATGTTTATGCTCCAGGAGTTCAAACATGGACGGAAGGAGCCTTTTCGTTATCAGGCGAAACCCTATGGAGAACCCATCGAAGTGACGCTGTCACCCATTTTGGAAAAAGGCAAATTTATCGGATGCACACAGTCCGTGGTCCTCAAGAATGATATTGACTCGGAGAAACAGGCATGAGGGTGATCACACAGTTGTAAAGCAGACATTGACGGATTGCCGGTTGAAATAGGCCGTAAGGAGGAGGAAATGGCATTTTGGAACCTGAATAATTTATCTCTGAAAGCATTCCGACCGGGCATTATGAGTGCTGCAGAAGACGGCAAAGACCTGATCATGGTCTGTATGGAAATCGCTCCTGAAATGGAAGACACGGGACACGCCCATGCCTTCGATCAGTGCGGGTGGGTGGTGGAGGGTCGGATAGAGATGTTCATCGGGGAAGAACAGAAGCTACTTAACGCCAATGAGGCCTATTTTATTCCTTCAGGGGTGCAGCATGGATGGAAGACGTTTGATCGGCCGGTAAGGCTCATGGACGTTTCATTAAAGGCATGATGTTGGCGGACCATTTTAACTTGACCATCTCCCATGTCATTATATACTTGAATATCCTGTCCGGGGCGAGCCTTTTTTGATATCTGTGAGCGCTTCAGGACATCGCTTCCGGACGCATAAACCGAGTACCTGAAAAGAACGGAATGAAAGGAGGATTCATATGGCGGCGAAGAAAATTCTCATGCTGGTGGGCGATTATGTGGAGGACTATGAAGTCATGGTGCCTTTTCAGGCGCTCTTGATGGTGGGACACACCGTCCACGCGGTCTGTCCCGACAAAAAGACCGGCGAGACGGTTCGCACGGCGGTCCACGATTTTGAAGGGGACCAGACCTACAGCGAAAAGCCGGGGCACAACTTCACCCTCAATGCCACCTTTTCAGACATTAAAGCCGAGGACTATGATGCACTGGTGATTCCGGGTGGACGGGCACCCGAGTATATCCGCCTGAACCAAGACGTGCTCAAGATGGTGCAGCATTTTGCGGAATCGGATAAACCCATCGCCGCCATCTGTCACGGCGTCCAGGTCCTCACCGCCGCAGGTGTTGTAGAGGGGAAAGCCTGCTCCCCTTATCCGGCCGTGGGTCCGGACATGGCGCCGGCCGGCGGAACGCATGTGGAGATTCCGGTGGACCAGGCCCACGTGGACGGCAACATGGTCACCGCACCGGCCTGGCCTGCGCACCCGGAATGGCTGGCCAAATTTCTCCAGTTGCTGGGCACAAAGATCGAGGCTTGAACATGCAACCGCCCTGTTTCCACCCAAGAACAAGGGATTGCGCCTCCCGGGGCGGGAGGCGCGGATGGTTATGCTGCATCCTGTGGGTTCTCCTCTCGATGCTTTTCGGTTGTGCCAAGGCTTTCCCTCCGGAAACCATGGACACCGTGGATCGCGACATCCGGTTCATTGAGCTCCAGAAAAATCCACCGGCTTTCGAGGGAAAGTCGGTACTCCTGGGAGGCGTCATTATCGAACCCCAGACCTTCTCAGAAAAGACCATCCTGGTGGTGTCCCAGCGGGAACTGGATTCTAACCAAAAACCTGTAGAAAATGATCCGTCACAGGGGCGGTTCATGGTGTCTGCAGCCGAATTCCTGGACCCGGCCATCTACCGGAAAGGGCGAGCGATCACCGTTACCGGACAGGTGGCCGGCGAGGTGGTGCAGCCCATAGACGGCGTTCCCTATCGATACCCGTTGATCCAAAAGGAGTCGCTCCATCTCTGGCCGGCTCCGGAGAACATTCGCAGCGAACCCAGTTTCCGGTTCGGCATCAATTTCGGCTTCGGCTTTTGATGGAAAAAGAAATGCTTGCTTTGAAAAGTTTTTTTTGCCTTATCAGCCTCATCCTGCTCACCGGCTGCACACAGGTCATCTCCGATTCGGTCCTGAAACAGGTCAACCCGAGTATTCGGTTCATTGACCTTCGGCGCGATCCCCGGGTCTACGAGGGCCAAATGGTGCTTCTGGCCGGTGTCATCGTCAAAACGACCTATCAGCCGGATGGAAAGACCCTCATCGAAGCCTATCAGACGCAGATGAATTTTGAAAAACGACCGGTAAATCTCGACATGTCTCAAGGTCGTTTTCTGGGCGAATATGATGGGTTTCTGGACAGCGATATCTACGCCAAGGGTCGGCAGGTCACCATTGCGGGCCGATTTCAAGAGATAGAGGTCATGAAATTGGGCGAAATGGATTACCCCTACCCCTTTCTGAAGATCGAGGAAATCCACCTCTGGGAAAAAGAGGAGCCCAGAATCTACACTGATCCCTATCCATGGTACCCCATCGGTGCCCCATGGGGAATATGGGGGGGCTGGTATACGCCGTACTGGGTCTATTGACGGCTCCCGGGCCCGTGCCCACCCGGGGCCTGTTTAATCAGGTATTCTAATCCAGCCCCGCGGCATCCATAATCTCCGGCACCTTCTCCTCCTTGCCGATGGCCATGATATGGACGCCGTGGCACATCTTTTCTTCATGGATCCGCCGGATCATCCGACCGGCGATGTCGATCCCCTTGCTGAGGGCCTTGCCCTTGGCCGCGGAGGCCATTTCATCGATCAGGCCCTGGGGGACATTCACCCCGGCCACGTTCTTGTTCATGAACCGCGCCATGGGGGCGGAGGTCAGGAGAATGATGCCTGCCAGGATCTTCACCGGGAATTGGCGCGCATACACCATGAATTCCTTGAAACGGTCCAGGTCGTAAACAGCCTGTGTCTGGATGAACTCGGCGCCGGCCTCGATCTTTTTTTCAAATTTGATCTGTTGCGGCTCAAGCGGATTGGCCTCGGGGGTGACAATGGCCCCCGCACAGAACGCCACCTCACCATCAATCTTGTTCCCACCGAGATCCTCGCCCCTTTCCATGCGCCGTATGGCGGCCAATAGTTGACTGGAATCCAAATCAAAGACCCCTTTGGCCTCCTTATGGTCACCGAACATCACCGAATCCCCGGTCAGGCACAGCACATTGGTAATGTCTCGCTGAAAGGCAAACAGGAGATCGGCCTGAAGCGCCATCCGGTTGCGGTCCCTGCAGGTCATCTGCAATATCGGCTCGCCCCCCATTTCCTTGACCAGTAATGCCCCGCCGAGAGAGGGAAACCGCATCACCGAACTCTGGTGATCCGTCACATTCATGGCGTCCACCCGGTCTTTCAGCAGTTCAATATGGTGGACCATTTTATCCAGGTTGGTCCCCTTGGGCGGGGCCACCTCGGATGTCACCACGAATTTTCCGGAATTCAGGGCCTCTTTAAATGATGACGATGGCATTTCACACCTCCAGCCTCAATTTCCCCGGTGTCAACTCGGCCTGGTGGTTGCGGGGCTTCTGTAATTTTCGCATGGCATCGAGCCGACCCAGTTCCGCAAGCCGGTTATAAATCAGGGTCCAGGCACAGTCCTTGTCGGCATCGATCTCGCATTTGCCGTTGTTGGTGCCGCCGCAGGGGCCGTTCACCAACCCCTTGTGACACGAGGTCACCGGACAGACCCCGCCCGTCTCTCCCAGGATGCAGTCGCCGCACTGGAGACACACCTCATTGAACTCACCCGGCGCGGTCTCCTTTCCGATAAACAGCGTGTCGAGTGCGGGCACCACGAGTTTTTTTGAATGAAGCGCCACGTTCTGAACACCGAAGGCGCAGGTCATGATAAGCAGCGCATCCGCCTGGGCCATCTGGGCCCCGTATGTCTCCAGGGCCTCCCGGGTCATGTTGTCACAGGCCACGGCGAGTACCGTATCCCCCGTGATCATCTTTCCCTTTTCGGACAGTGCGTCCTTCATGGCCGCCACTTCCGGTGCTCCGCCCGTTTGGGTCAGCGTCGTACAGGTGCCGCAGCCGATGATGAACACCCTTCTTAAGCCATCCAGGAGCCGATCCAGCGCCTCTTCCGGTTTTTGTTGCGTAATGGATCTAATCATCTCTATGCCCTCTCTTTTTCCAGGTCACACCGAAGACACCGCGTTGCTTCCCGAATGGCCTGTTCCTTAGTGAGGCCCTTCTCGATTTCTCTGAAATCCCTGATCCGTTCCTGAGGGGTTTCCAGTTTCACCTTTTCCCTCGGCCTATCCTCGGTGCTCTCCTCATCCAAGGCGAGCCCTGTCCTTTCCTCCAGTACGGTTTTCTCATCCGGGATGTGAATCCTGCCGGACTCGCCCTCTATGTAGTGGTGAATGGCCAGGGCGGCCCGTCTCCCCGAGGCGATGGCCCGAATGAGGTAGGTGGGGCCTGTGGTGAAATCCCCGCCCGCAAAGACTCCTTCGACATTGGTGGCGAGGGTGTTCTCATCCACGGCCAGGGTTCCCCACAACGCCCGTTCCAGCTTCACGTCTTCCGACAGGAAGGAGGGATCCGGGGCCTGGCCGATGGAGATCATCACCGTATCCGCCGAAACGATCTGGGTGGTGGTCTCATCGAATGCGGGGTTGAAATTCCCTTCGTCATCAAAGACCGAGACACAGCGCACAAATTCGATGCCGGTCACCCGGCCCTCTTCACTGATGATCCGCTTGGGGCCCCAGGAGGTGTTGATGGCGATCCCTTCATCCATGGCCTCTTCAATTTCCTTGTCCCATGCGGGCATCTCCACCCTGGATTCGAGACAGAATATCTGCACGTCGGACGATCCATCGGCGGCGGTGCCGGCCGCAAGCCGTGCAGCAGTCCTGGCCACGTCAATGGCCACGTTGCCGCCCCCCACCACCACGGTCTTCCCTTTGACCGCCGCCTCCCGGCCCATTCGCACATCGCTCAGAAAGGCCAGTCCATAGGCCAGGCCCTCGAGCCCTTCCTCTTCGCCGGGAATGCCGATCCGTTTGCTGGCCTGGGCCCCCGCTGCGATAAATACGGCATCGAACCCCTCCTTCATCAGATCATCCACGGTATGCCGGGAGTCTATGGGGGAGTTGTATTTTATTTCAACGCCGCAGGACTCGATGTAGGCGATCTCTTCCTCGATGACCCGGCGAGGGAGTCTGAATTCAGGGATGGTAATGCCCAGCATCCCTCCGGCCACGGGCTGGGATTCATGGACCACGGTCCGGTACCCCATCTTGGTGAGAAAATAGGCGCAGGTCAGACCCGCAGGTCCCGCCCCCACGATGGCCACTTTCTCATTTCGGGTCACGGGAAACGGCGCCCGGGCCGTGCCGATGTGGTCAAAATACCAGTCGGAGGCATACCGCTTGAGTGAGCGGATGGCCACGGGTTCGTCCAGTTCGCCGCGCCGGCATTTGAACTCGCAGGGGTGGATGCAGATCCGGCCGCAGACCGCGGGAAACGGGTTTCGCTCGCGGATAATCTCCACCGCCTGTTCATTCTTCCCCATGGCGATGGCCGCCACATAATTGGGCACATCAATGCCGGCCGGACAGGCGTGCTGACAGGCGGAGATGACCATGGCGTCGCACGTGGCCCCGGCGCAACGGTGCTCCAGGATGTGATCCTCGTACTCCTTCAGGAAATATTTGAGCGTGGACAGGGCGGGCTTGGCGCACGTCTGACCCAACCCGCACAGAGACGATTCGGTAATGGTCGCTCCCAGTTCGGAAATGGTGTCGATATCCTTCAGGCGGCCCTCTCCCCGGGTGATCCGCGTCAGGATCTCCAAGAGCTGGGTGGTGCCGAGGCGGCAGGGGGCACATTTGCCGCACGATTCGGACTGGGTGAAGCTCAGGAAAAACCGGGCGATCTCCACCATGCAGTTGTTCTCGTCCATGACCACCATCCCGCCCGAGCCCATGATGGCGCCGATCCGCTGCAGCGTGTCGTAATCGATGGCCAGGTTGAGGTACTGGGGCGCCACGCACCCACCGGACGGGCCCCCCATCTGCACGGCCTTGAACTGCCGTCCCTTGGGGATGCCGCCGCCGATGTCAAAAACCACCTCCCGCATACTCACGCCGATGGGCACCTCCACCAGCCCGGTGTTGTTCACCTTGCCGGCGAGGGAGAAAATCTTGGTCCCTTTGCTCTTTTCCGTGCCCACTTCTCCGTACCAGACAGCGCCCTTAAAAATGAGGGACGGGACATTGGCCCAGGTCTCCACATTGTTGATGTTGGTGGGTTGATTGTCTAACCCCGCCTGTGCCGGAAACGGCGGCCGTGCCCGGGGCATCCCCCGCTTCCCTTCGATGGAGGCCATGAGCGCGGTCTCCTCGCCGCAGACAAAGGCGCCGGCCCCCATCTTCAATTGGAGATTAAAATTAAAGCCGGTTCCCAGAATATTTTCGCCCAGGAGTCCCAGCTCGGTCATCTCCCCCAGGGCGATGGTCAGATGCTCCACGGCAATGGGGTACTCCTCCCGCACATAGACATACCCATGTTCCGCGCCCATGGCATAGGCGCCGATGAGCATCCCCTCCAGGACCGCGTGGGGGTCGCCTTCCAAAAGGGCCCGGTCCATGAACGCGCCGGGGTCGCCCTCGTCGGCATTGCAGATGATGTATTTGGTATCCCCGGCCGCCTGCCGGGCGAATTTCCATTTGAGTCCCGTGGGAAACCCGGCCCCGCCCCGGCCCCTGAGCTTGGCGGCGGTCACCTCCTCGATCACGTCTTCCGGTGACATCTTGGAGAGGGCCTTGACAATGGCCCGGTACCCGCCGGCGGCGATATAGTGGTTGATTTTCGTGGGATCGATCCGGCCGCAGTTGGCCAGGACCCGCCGCTCCTGCCTCTGATAAAAGGGGATCTGATCGCGGTAGACAATGGATTTGCCCGTATCGGGGTCTTCGTAGGCCAGGCGATCGATGGTATGGCCCTTCTTAAGGGTCGCGTCCACGATCTCGGCCGCGTCTTCCGGCTCCACCTCCTGGTATTGAATCCCGGCCGGCTCGATGGCGATCACCGGAGCCTTGGCGCAGAATCCATGACAGCCGGTGGCCCGGATCTCCACGTCATGGGACAGCCCCCGGCGCTCCACCGCTTCGGTCAGAGCCGTCTTCACTTCGGCGGCGCCGTAGGCCCGGCACCCGGTCATGCACACCTGTACCACGGTCCGTTTTTCATTCATCCGGGCCAGGATTTTGTTGCGGAGCCATTCAAGCTGTCCAACGGATGTGAGCTTTTCCATATCGGTCCCTTATGCTTCCGGCCTAGTACACGTATCCTTAAATATGGTTCCGTATTCTATACTGCCTCACCGCCCATTCCCACGCCATGGCGTGATCATTTCCCGCTAAAGACGGGATCTGCGACTAGACGCCAAGGTCGCTAAGGATGGATTTTCTTTATTCCTTTTCGCTGAGAGAGGCGAAAAGGAATAAGCCCGAGCCCTTCGGGCAAAGAGCTTTTTATATCCTACTGCCGGAGGCATGCTGGTTTTCGTTTGTCGCCGTCTCAGCGACAAACGAAAAGAGAAAGTCCTTTGCGTGCTTTGCGGCTTTGCGGTTCATATGTTTTTGCTACTGGAAAAAATGCGTCATCGTACGTACGAAACAAACCACTTAGTCTTCAGACTGTTTCTTGAACTGGCCCAACAGACTGGTTACCTTGTTGGGCGATAATTTGCCGTAATAGGTCCGGTTGACCATCATGGTGGGGGCCAGGAAACAGGCGCCGAGACAGGCCACGGTCTCCAAGGTGAACCGGTAGTCTTCGCTGGTCTCATTTTCCTCGAGATCCAGTTCCTTCTTCATCAGTCTGAGGATGCTTCGTCCCCCCTTGACGTGACAGGCGGTCCCCCGGCAGACCCGCACCACATACTTGCCCTTGGGCTCCAGGCTGAAGCCGGCATAAAAGGTGATGACGCCCTGGACCTGGGACGGGAATAGTTGAAGTGCCTCGGCAATGGGTTCAATGGTCTCGGGCGGAACATACCCCACCGCCTCCTGGATCTCCTGAAGGAGGGGGATCAGCCCCCACTTCTCCGCTTTATGATCATCAATGATGGACGATACTACATCCCAGTCAATGGCTTTGGGCTTCATCTGCTCCCCCCTGCTTTTTCAACTGGACCCGGCATCGGGTGAATCCTTCGAAGCCAGGAGCGTTCACATCCGCCAGATCCACCAGGTTCAAGGCATCGTTTCCGCGCACGCCCGTGGGGATGAATATGCATCCCTCGAGCAGGTCCCGGTTTATGCGGACGGCCCTCGTAATGGATCCATGCCGGGATTGAATACGAACCGTGTCGCCTTCCGATACGTTCAGGGCCCGGCTGTCCTCAGGGGATATGGATATGCCATCGGGTGGTGCGAAGGCGGCGATCCGTCTGGAGCACCCGCTCCGGGTCCCGCTTCCAAGATGAAACCGAAGGCTCCTCAGCACCGCGGTGAGGGGATAGGTCTCGTCCCCGTCATCGCCGTTCATGTCGCCCAGGGCCGAAAAGGGGATCAGGGGACCGTCTTCCCGGCCGCTGAACAGCCGGGCTGGTTCAGCATGTCTGAGCCAGGCCCACCCGTCGTCGGGCATCGGGTTCAATGCCCCGTACGGGGGAATCAGCCGGGCGATCTCTTCCTGAACGTGCTCCACACTGCGAAAGGGCTGCGGGTTCCCCAATGTCTGGCCGAGCCGATCCAGGATCTCCCAGTCCGGGAGGCTCTTCCCTGGCGGCGCCACCACCGGGTCGAACCGGGTGATCCGGCCTTCCATGTTGGTAAAGGAGCCCCCTTTCTCAGGAGAGGCCGCACCGGGGAGGACCACATCCGCGAGCCGGCTGGTCTCCGTGTCGAGGATATCCTGGACCACCAGGAGATCCAGGCCCTCCAATGCGGCGGACACCCGCTCGTGCTGCGGGAGGCTCAACACCGGGTTTTCGCCCATCACATACAGGGCCTTGAGGGTGCCTTTCTCAGCCGCTTCCACCATCCGGATCATGTTCAGGCCCCGATCCGGTGACACCTTGACCTTCCAGGCCCGCTCCCAACGCCGGCGGCCCGCCGCATCACCGATGGGGACACGGCCGGGCAGTGCATCGGGCACGGCCCCCATGTCCCAGGCCCCCGCCTGGTTGTTCTCCCTCGTGATGACATAGAGGCCGGCACGATCATGGCCCAGGCTTCCGGTCATGAGCGCCAGGTTTAAGACCGCGTTTACAACACCGGGGCCCTGCCGCTGCCGCATGATCCCGTCACCGATGATGAAAGTGACCTTTCGCCCTTTCAGAAGGTCAACCGCGCGGTCCAGAACGGCCAGGTCCACCCCGGACTCCATGCAGAGCCGCTCGGGGTTGAAAGCGGAAACGGCGTCGCAGTATGGGCCGAACCCTTGGGTAAACTGTTCAATATAGGTCGCATCGTGCCCGAACCGCTTCCAGAGGCGTGCGGTGAGGCAATAGATCCACTCCAGGTCCCTGCCCGGGCGGATACAGATCCAGGCCGCGGCAAAAGGGGTCAAATCGGTCTTCCGCACATCCACGCCGACAAGAGGGATGCCCTTTTGGGCGGCCCGCCGGATATAATAGCTCAAAACCGGTGTCGACTGCCCCGGATCGGCGCCCATCATCAGGATGGCCTCGGCCTGTTCGAGACGGGCCAGGGGATTAACCCGGCACCCCCATCCGGTCCGTTCATGGATCACGCTGAAGGCCGGCCGGCCCGACAGAACCCCCCCGTTGTCCACGTTGTTGCATCCGATGAGGGTCCTGGCCATCTTCTGAAAGAGATAGTTTTCCTCGTTGGTGCATTTGGAAGATCCCAGAAACCCGATGCTCTGGGGCCCATGGGCCTTCCGGATCTCCAGGAGGCGATCGGCCACCGAATCCAGGGCCTCCGCCCAGGATACCGGGGTCAGCTCATTTTCCTTTCTGATCATGGGCGCTGTCAGCCGACGGGGAGAATTGAGGTAATCATGGGCGAAATGGCCGCGGACACAAAGGGTAGCCCCGTTTACGGATTCTTGAACGCCTGCCGGGTTGACCTCCACGACACGCTCACCGGCCGCCCCCGCACGGAGCAAACACCCCACACCGCAGAAGCTGCACACGGTTACCTGTTCCCGCTCCGGGGACCCCACGTAACCGCTCAGTGTGGTGGACAGGGCACCGGTGGGACAGATGGACACACAGGTGCCGCAGAAGGTGCAGGTGGATTGTTCAAGGGGACGGTCCAGGAGCGTGGCCGGCCTGGATCGAAACCCCCGCCCGTTGTAATCGATGGCACCGGCCACCACCAGTTCATGGTCGGCCCGGATGCACTTTCCGCAGAGGATGCATTTGCTCAAGTCCCTTACGATGAAGGGATTCAGGGCCTCAACGGCTTTGAAGTTGGCCATGGGGTACAGACCCGTCTCCCCCAGTCCCATCTCGGCCGCGATCCCGCGCAAGCGGCACCGGTTGCCCTTGCTGCACACCACACACGATTCAGGGTGTTCCGCCATCATGAGGCGGATGATGTTTTTTCGATGGGTCAGGACGCGGGGAGAGGCCGTTTGGATGGACATATCCGGGGCAGCCGGGGTCACACACGAGGCCATGATCCGACCGCTCTTTTCGTCTTCCACCAGGCACATGCGGCAGGACCCGAAAGGTTTCAGATCCGGGTGATGACAGAGGGTCGGGATCCTGAAGCCGTTTGCCTCGGCCACCGTCAGCACGCTGGTCCCCGACGGGCAACTCACCCGCTTTCCATTAATCGTCAGGCTGATCGCTTCCAAGGATTGCTCTCCCTACCTCAGTTTGGCCGCATCCAGGTAATGCCGCAACCGTTCCTCCCCGCCGATGGTGATGATATGAATCCCCTGGCACAGGTCTTTGAGGCCCTTGACCGTATCGGCAAAAATTTCCATGCTGGCCTTCTGTTTGTCCGGTGCCTTGGCCAGCTTCTGGATGATCCAGTCGGGAACCAGGCCGGGTTTGAAGTGCCGGTTTAAAAACTGGGCCATCCCCGCCGTGCGCAGGATCATCACCTCTGCGATCACCGGCACCCTGAAGGTGCCCGCGTGTTTCATGAACTTGTCAAACCGGTCCACATCGAAGATGGGCGTGGTGAGGAAATAACCGGTGCCGATCTTGGTCATCTCCTCCATCTCCTTCATTTCCATCTCCGGGACGTTTTTCCCCCATCCCGATTCGACCCCCGACCCCAGAATAAATTCCACCGGCGAATCAAGTTCCTTCCCGTCCACCGTACTCCCCTGCCGAATGTGGGTCAGGACGGATTCCAGCTTTCCGGCATCCACATGAAAAAACATCATCTCCTGGAGGCTGTCCCCGGTGATCCGGTAATCCTCCGTGAATACGAGAAGGTTCTCGACGCCCGACTCATGGGCGAGGAGGAGATCCTTCTGGAGATCCGGGCGGCTCTTGTCCCGGGTGGTGGTCTGGTAAATGGATTCAAACCGGTTTTCCCTGAGAAGGCTGCAGGTCTTGATGCTGTCCCCGACCACGCCCTCAATCTCGAGTTCCGGGACCGCCACCCCGTCCACACGACCCCTCACGAGGGACAATCGCTCGATCAGGGATTCGGGCGGTTCGTCAAGCGGAGCCTGGATCTCAGAGGTGACCACGAATCGATCCTTTTTTAAGGCCTCTTTGAGTTTCATCCCCTATCTCCTTCAACGGTCATCGTTTTTGGGCGGTTCACTCATCGCCGGGCAATTCCAGCACCCGGGCGATCTCCTCCTTGAGCTGGGGCAACGGCAGGGGTTTCGAAAAACAGACATCCGCCCCGTGATCCTTCATCTTCTTGAATTTCTCTTCATCAAGATAGGCCGACAGCACGATGATTTTGATGTCCCGCATCTCCTCGTCGCCCTTGATCTTCCGGCAGACCTCGTAGCCCTTGATGTCCGGCATCATGATGTCCAGGATCAACAGGTGCGGCTTGAAATGATTCACCTGGAGCCCGGCCTCGAAGCCGTCTGCCGCCGAAATGACCTCGTAGTCGTGTTCATCCTCCTCGAGGGCCTGGACAATGGTCTCAACGATAATAGGATCGTCATCCACCACGAGAATCCTTTTTCTGCCCTCCCCCGGCTCCTGATCCGGGATGGGGATTCCCTGCTTGGTCATGAAGGCCTGAAGATCCTCCCGTTTGATCCGCCGGTGCCCCCCGACGGTCTTGTAGGCCTTGATATGCCCGGATTCGATCCAGTTGATGATGGTCTTGGGGGAGACATTGCAGTATTGGCTGGCCTTGTAGACGGTGAATATGTCTTCCATTTTCCTTGATCCTCCGTTGTTCGTAACGCCGTTTCGATTTACACTTATTATAGTTATTTACCTTTGTCAAGAAAAAAATGAAATTTTTTTATCACTTTTATAACATAATAAATATAATTCCTATAATAACTATGTCCTTCAATGCTTACGGCTTGGGGTGTGGTCCCATTGCGGGAAATGCCAATTAGACGCACCGGGACCCCTGACAACGGCTTGATTTGGTTTGAGATTAAAATGTAAATTGACCCAAACGGCAACACACAACATAATGCACGTTACCTTCAAAATCACTGAGGCCCCAAATCACCACCCTGATTTTTGTAAGCTTCACCTTTTACACTCTCAACTCTTGGCTTAGTAGTCTGAACCTAAGGATCTTGACTGAAATTATACTTGGGTGATAAGGATATAAGTCAATGAACCAATCGTAACCAAAGTATAACCTTAAGAATGCGGTGTGAGATGCCTATTATCGAGGCTCATACCCGATGTCCAAGACACATAAGGCGTATGAGCCTTTCATTTTTGTGGCTGTTTGGAGAGTTTTCTGATGACCAAGAAAAAGACCTATGAGGAACTGGAAGTTGGATTTCGGGAAGACCAGAACATCTATGACCTTCTTGACAATGCCCCAAAAGGCATCTTTCTCATAGACCTTTCTGGGAAAATCCTTTTTGCCAACCGGATGGGTGCAAATCGACTGGGAAAAGAACCAAGAGAGATTATAGGGACAGCCCTGAGGGAATATTTTTCACCCGATATTGCTGAGAAAAGACGAATCAAAGGGATTGAAGCCGTGAAGAGCGGAAATCCCCAAACCATTGAGGACTATATAGAAGACAGATGGTATTATTCAACCATTTATCCGATTATGAATAAAGATGGCGATCAAACAAAATTGGCTATTTATAGCGAGGACATTACCGACCGTAAGAAGGCCGAGGCGGCGGTACGTTCTGAGCGGGAGCGATTCCGGTCTTTATCTGAAAACGCCCCTTTTGGGATGGTAATGATCGCTGAAGACGGGACGTTCAAATATATTAACCCAAAATTCATTGAGCTTTTTGGCTACGATCTAAATGACATTCCTGATGGTAGAACCTGGTTTCGAAAGGCATATCCTGATTCGGATTATAGACGCCGGGTCGTTTCAGCCTGGTTGGAGGATTTAGCATCCACAAAGGTCGGACAAAAGAGGCCCAGGGTTTTTCAAGTTCAATGCAAGGATGGATCCAAGAAGATTGTCAATTTCATACCGGTCCAGCTTGTGACAGGTGAAAACCTGATGGCTTGCGAGGATATCACCGAACGCAAAGAGGCCGAGCTGGCGCTTAGGAAAAGCGAAATACGTTTTCGGGAACTGTTTAACTCAGTCAGCGACCTCGTTTACACGCATGATTTGCATGGGCGCCTCCTTTCCATGAACGCTGCATTGTGCAGAACTTTTGGCTATAGCAGAACTTTTGGCTATAATAGAAAGGAGCTTTTGGGGAGACGGATTTCTGCTTTTATGAAACCGGAGTTCGCCGACGCTTTTGAAGGCGAATATCTAAACAAGATCCAGAAAGAGGAATACTGCGAAGGGACGACCGCCTACTTCACCAAAGACGGTAGTCAAATCTATCTCGAGTACCGCAGTTCCATGGTTTATCCGGAAGAGGGGGAACCTTACATCACCGGTATCGGTCGCGATGTGACATCAAGAATTCAGTCGGAAAAAGAAAAGCGAAAACTCCAGGCCCAATTGCAACAGGCCCAAAAGATGGAATCCATCGGCATCCTGGCCGGGGGGATTGCTCACAATTTTAACAACATCCTCATGGGGATTCAGGGGCGTGCTTCGATCATGATGATGGAAAAGGAGAATGCTGATCCTGATTACGAACACCTGAAAGGTATTGAGTCGTATGTGAAGAACGCCGTGATGCTGACGCGGGATCTTCTTGGATTTCGCGAGAGGCGGCAAGTATGAGGTCAAACCCACGAATCTCAATACATTAATCCGGCAGGAGAATCGGATGTTTGGCCGCACCAAAAGAGAGATCCAAATTCACGAGGAATATGAAGAAGACCTGTGGCCCGTGGAAGTGGACCAGGGTCAGATTCAGCAGGTGCTTCTTAACCTTTATGTGAACGCCTCCCATGCCATGCCGTCGGGGGCGACATATACATCCGAACCGAAAACCTCACCCTTAAGGCAAATGAAACCCAGGCTTTTGACATTGCTCCAGGAAGATACGTCAAGATTTCCGTGACCGACACCGGAGTCGGTATGGATGCAGCGACCCGAGACAAGATTTTCGATCCCTTCTTCTCCACCAAGGATGTGGGTAAAGGCTCAGGGCTTGGCTTAGCCTCGGTCTTCGGCATCATCAAGAACCACGGCGGCTCCATCCATGTGTACAGCGAAAAGGGATCGGGAACCACGTTCACCATTTACCTGCCTGCATCGGAAAGTGAGACCCCAAAAGAAACGTCTTGGCAAACCCCAATTGAAACTCAATACGGCCAGGGGACAATTCTCCTCGTGGACGATGAAGAAATAATCATTGAGGTAGGACAAGAGATGCTGAAAAAGCTGGGTTACCACGTTATGGTCGCCAGAGGCGGTGAAGAGGCCCTCCAGCTCTACGAGAAACATAGTGATGAGATTGAGATTATCATCTTGGACATGATTATGCCGGGCATGGGGGGCGGGGAAGCCTTTGATCGACTGAAAACTATAGACGATAACGTGAGGGTTGTCCTATCAAGCGGGTATAGCATCGACGGGCAGGCAACAAAGATCCTGGACCGGGGTGCATCGGGTTCATCCAGAAGCCCTTCTCAATTAATGATGTCTCCATTAAGCTGCGTGAGGCACTGGATGGGGATGCTTGAAAGTCGAACTTCAAATGGCAAGAGATGCGGCGAGACGGAAGTGGCGGTTGATTCGTTTATATCCGACCTGACATTTGACTCGAATCGATAAGTCCGCTGTGTCCACGGCTTTAAGCTCGTAGCAGGCTATATTCTATACGTAACAAAAAGGTAATTGACTGTTGATGCGCTAATAATCATTATCTGTCTGATTTTTATGATAAAACAGAGAAAGGATGCCGTTATGAAGACTTCATGTGCAAAGAAATTTTGGGTGATTCTTGTGGCCCTTTCACTCATAGGCGCTATAGGATGCGAGAGAGAGAAAGACCGTGTTTCATCCAAAAGAATCAAGGTCGGTGCACTCTTTCCTCTCAGCGGTGACCTCAAAGATAAGGGCGCGGATAGCGCAAACGGTGTGAGGCTGGCCGCCGAAGAGATCAACAGGGCCGGAGGAATCGCTGCCTTAGACGGCGCCAAATTGGAGATCGTCTTTGCCGACACCGAGGGTAAACCTGAGATGGGTGTCAAGGAGGCGGAACGTCTGATCGAGGAAGAGGGGGTGGTGGCCGTTATCGGGACCTATCAGAGCAGCGTTACCAAGCCGGCCACACAAGTGGCGGAGAGACTGGAAACGCCCTTCATTGTTAGCATCTCCATTGCCGACATCATCACCGAGAGAGGGTTTGACTATACCTTTCGAATTCAGCCAAAGGCCGGGTTTTACGCGCGGGATCAGGTCCGTTTCATCAAAGATTTAAAAAAGGTTGCGGGCTATCCTGTTAAACGGGTTGCCCTTCTTCACGAGAACACGGATTTTGGGACATCCACGGCCCTGGCCCAGAAGAGCGCCCTTAGGGAGCATGGTCTGGAAGTGGTGGCAGATATCGCTTACAGGGCTGAAGGGGTCACCGATCTCAACAGGGAAGTGAACCGGGTTCTGGCGGCCAGGCCGGACGTAATCCTCACGGTCACCTACCTCATGGACAGCATCCTGATTCGCAGGGCCCTAAAGGAGTCAGGGGCGCCCGTGCCCATGGTCGATACAGCGGGTGGGACAGTATCGCCGGAATACATCCAAACCCTTGGTCCTTTGGCTGAGGGCACCCTTACAATGGCCGAGTACTCCAAGTTTGCGCCCGGTGGCAAGGCGCTGAATGACCGCTTCCGTAAGCGCTTTAAAACAGACATTACAGGAGACAGCGCCCATGCCTATCAGGCGGTGTTGGTGCTTAAGGATGCCCTGGAACGGTCCGGCTCGCTGGATAAGGATAAGCTTCGTGAGGCCTTGTCGGCCACTGACATAGGCAAAGGTCCGCAACTTGTATTACCCTCTGAGAGACTGCGCTTTGACAAAGACGGTCAAAACGAGTTTGCCCGGCTCTACGTGGTGCAGATACAGGAAGGTGAACTGGTGCCGGTCTGGCCGACCCAGTATGCCACGGCAAAGGTTAAAATCAAGGAGTAACCATCATCATGAATCGAGATCTATTCCATAAGGCCATCAGTCTATTTAGGCGTAAGAGCCTGGCGACCCGGTTGACCTGGGTTTCCATATTGATGGTCACCCTGGCCTTGATTGCTCTGGGTTCAGGTCTGATATTTATCGCCCACACGACCCAGCGGGACTGCGCTTTTCGGCTACAGCAGCAAACTGCCGAACGGGTTTCCCAGCTCATTTCAGACTATATGGCTCGGACAGTGGATCGACTGGTCTTTTTTTTGGAAAGTACACCGCTGGCCTCGCAATCGCCCGAACAGCAAAGGACCGCTGTAGAAAACCTGCTGATTACCAGCCTCCCCCTGTACAGCCAGATCTCCATACTGGATGAGGAAGGAAATGAGGTAAACAAAATATCCCGCTTCCATACCTTTCTGCCCGGAGAACTGATTAACCAGGCTCAAAGTCCTCCCTTCCTGACTTCCATAAGGGGCGACAGATATATGGGACCGGTCGCTTTTTTCGAGGATGCCGGCCTTTTGTTTGTTTCGATTGCCCTGCCTATAAAAACACAAACAGGTAGAATAACAGGTGTAATAATCGCTGAAGTCAATGTCAGCCATCTATGGCAGCGTGTGGCGCGTATCAGGGTTGGCCAGAGCGGTTATGCCTATCTTGTGGATATGAAGGGCCGGTTTGTTGCCTATCAAAAGCCCGCCCAGGTGCTGCAGAGGTATGGAGAAGATATGAAGAGAATGCCTCCCGTGTCCGAGTTTGTCGTCCGCGGCCAGGGGGAGACAGGTCAGGTTCAAGAGTATCAGGGGCTGGTCAATGAAGAAGTCATCGGCGTCTATGCCCCCATCAAGGGCACCGCTTGGGCCGTATTGGTCGAACAACCGACACGTGAAGCTTATGCCGGCATACGGGAAATGCAGAAGTATCTCTTTGGGCTCATGGCGCTTTGCATCATATTGGCAGGGGGAGGCGGTTTTTATGTCTCCCGACGGCTTATTGGCCCGATTCGAAACCTAACTGAGGCTGCGCAGCGATTTGGAACCGGGGACCTTGAGACCGAGTTCATCTATGTACAAAGGGAGGATGAAGTAGGGGTATTGTCCCATGCGTTTAAAAAAATGCAAAAGGAGTTGCGTGACCTGTATGCGGGCCTCAAGGGAAAAATAGAAGAGCTCGAGATTATGCAGAATGCGTTGCGGGAGAGCGAGGAGAAATACCGAACCATCCTTGAAAGCATTGAAGATGGGTATTATGAGGTTGATATTTACGGCAACTTCACCTTTTTCAATGACTCACTTTGCGAGATTTACGGATATTCCAGAGACGAGCTCATGGGGACGAATATCCGGATGCCTACGGATCAGGAGACCACGAAGCGGGGGTATGAGGTCTTCAACAATGTATATACCACGGGTAGACCTGAGAAAGGTTTCGAATGGGCGGTTCTTCGAAAAGACGGCGCCAAAGGCGTTGTAGAGGCCTCTGTGTCACTCAGAAGGGATGCGGAAGGAAAGCCAATAGGGTTTAGGGGTATTGTCAGGGATATTTCCGAGAAACGGAGACTTGAAGCCCAACTCCAGCAGGCCCAGAAGATGGAGGCCGTCGCCACCCTGACCGGCGGCATCGCCCATGACTACAACAACCTCCTTTCCATCATCGTGGGCAATCTGGGTCTGGCGATGCAGGAAGCGGAACCGGGATCTGATCTAACCGCTTTTTTGGCTGAAGCCGAGAAGGCGTCCCGCAAGGTGGGAAACCTGACCCATGAACTCATGGCCCTTTCCAGAGGCGGGGCGATGGTCAAGGAAGTGGGTCCTTTGAAGGAAATTCTGCGCAGTGCCGCAAGTACTGTTCCCCCTGACCCCGGCGTTTCGTTCAATGAATCCATTTCAGATGATCTTTGGCCGGTTCCCCATGATTCCCGTAAAATGGAGGCCGTTTTCAGGAATGTGCTGACCAACGCGGTGGAGGCCATGCCTGATGGCGGGACCCTCAATATTTCAGCCGAAAACCTGCGGGTGGAAGATGACCAGACCGATCGCGGCCTTCCGCCGAAGGCAGGCGATTATGTGAAGATCACCATTGAGGATCAGGGGAGGGGTATTCCGGAAGATGTCCTGGATAAGCTCTTTGATCCCTATTTTTCCACCAAACCCATGGGGGTACAGAAGGGGATGGGCTTGGGGCTGGCCACGGCATATGCCATCGTCAAGAGACATGATGGGCATATCTCTATAAACTCAACGCCTGGGGTGGGGACCACGGTTTCCATTTATTTGCCCGCCGCCGAGAGAGAAGTCCCCAAAGAAGAAAGGAAGAAAGTCGAGTCAATGACAGTGCCCGGTGTCAGGGTGTTGGTGATGGATGATGAAGAAATGCTGAGAAACCTCGTGCAGCAGATGTTAACCCGACTGGGGTATGAAATAAAAACCGTGAAAGACGGCGTTGAGGCCATCGAGGCATATGGAAATGGATTGGATTCCCATGAACCTTTTGACGCGGTCATTCTGGACCTTACGGTTAAAGGAGGCATGGGAGGAGAACAAACCATTCAAGAATTGGTCAAAATCGATCCGGATATCAAGGCCATTGCGTCCAGCGGGTATTCCAATGATCCGGTCATGGCAGATCCCGAGAAGTACGGATTCAAGACCGCACTGGCAAAACCCTATGAGATGAAGCGCCTGAAAGAGACACTCAAAAAGGTCCTGTG
This sequence comes from Deltaproteobacteria bacterium, assembly GCA_034522175.1. Lineage (GTDB taxonomy): Bacteria > Desulfobacterota > DSM-4660 > Desulfatiglandales > Desulfatiglandaceae > JAIPDZ01. The sequence goes on from JAXHLQ010000001.1 coordinate 825,929, forward strand.
AGTGAGGGATCGATTTACCAGCCTCACAAAATTCGGTATCCCAAAACGGAAGTTTACGATGCCAAGCCTGCCGTATCACCTATATTCAGCCAACGAAACCATCCCTATAAGTCGGAGATAACGGACATTCGCGGGGTCCGAAAGAGAGATGCCGCTGACGTTATGAAGATAACCATGGAGCATGTGGCATTAAAAGAAGCTGAGACTCGACTCGCCGAACTGATCGGCCTGGCAGCCAGGGGGGAAGAAGTTATCATAACGAAAGAGGACGGCTCGGGTTTCAAAATCATCCCCCTTCCCAATAAGCGACCGTACCCCAAATTTGGGAGCGCCGCCGGACTGGTTGAAATGTCAGATGATTTTGATGAACCTCTCAATGATTTCGAGGAATATATGCCGTGAGACTTCTGCTTGACACGCATACATTCATTTGGTTTATCGGAGGCGATTCAAAACTGAGCGCTTATGCCCGGCAACTCATCGAAAACACAGAAAACGAAAGGCTGCTAAGCATCGCAAGCCTGTGGGAAATGTCGATCAAAGCCAGCATCGGCAGACTGAGGTTGAATACCACCTTCCCGAATATGGTCAGAGATCATGTCATGGGCAATGCGCTGGATTTGTTGCCCATCCGTCCAGGGTATCTGGAAATTGTGAGGGCATTGGCTTTTCATCACAAGGATCCGTTTGACCGCCTGATCATCGCACAGAGTCAGTCGGAAAACCTGCCGGTTCTCAGCCTGGACCAGGTGTTTGATGATTATGAAGGCGTTCAGCGCATTTGGGATTTGCAGACTGTATGAGCGGCCTGATCCGGTGACGAAACCGCCGGCGGTTCTGCTTCGTTCTTCAAGCACATCCAAGCGCCCCATTCCTACCCCCAAATGAAATCCCCGGTTGCTAAAAGCCCCTTTTCATTTTCTGAACAGGTCCCCTATCCCTCACTTCAGCCCCGCTCTGCATAGATCGTTAAGAAGCTTCTCCAAATCCGCCTGATTCTTGTAAGGATACATCTTTGCCAGGTAACCAAGAGACGGGGGTTGCGGTCGATAAAGGTCATTGGGTTATGATCAGGGGAATAGAGCGTCGAAAGATATTCATAAACGACAGGGATCGAGAGGATTTTCTTGATCGTCCGGCAAAACTCCTGCCGGCGTCCCGCTTCTCACATGTCACCGAATGCCCCGTATGCTGCCATGACCTTCTTGTCCGGGTCGGACAGGAGTCGGAAAGGGGGATTGTTTTGCTCTTCTCCTTTCTGAGATGTTGGGTCGATCGACCCGCATGGTGACGTCGGGATCATCCGACACGTTCACGATTTACGGGTTCAGCTGAAATAGGCCGACCCCATTTCCAGGGTAAGCCCGTCGGCATCGATGATGCTTCTTATGAGTCCATCTGTCTTGGGCAGCTCATAACCGAAGAAAAATCGAAGGGTGTACAACTTGCCCTGATAGAAATTTTGCGCCTTGTCGGATGAGGCCCCTTCCAACCCCTCGATAGCCTTGATGCCCTGTTTGAGCCACTGCCAGGCAATGGCCACAATTCCGAAGCACTCCAGATACAGGGTCGCATCGGCAAGGAAACGCTCAGGGTCGCCTTTGGCGGCGAGACCCTTGAGGTGGTCGGTGACGTCCTCCAGCCGGATCAGGGCCTTTTCGAGGGCCTCGGCATGGGAACGCAGCTGCTCGTTTTGCATCGTCTCAGAGATGGTTTTTCGAACTTCCTCAGCATATAACTTGAACGTCTTCCCCTCCTTCATCATAATTTTTCGACCCAAAAGGTCCATACCCTGGATCCCGGTGGTGCCCTCGTGAATCGGATGAATGCGGGCATCGCGGTAATATTGTTCCAAGGGGAATTCATCACAAAAACCGTAACCGCCCAAAACCTGGAGTCCCTGGCTCACCGAAAGGATGCCCATTTCCGAGGGATAGCTCTTGGCCACCCCCGTGAGGAGATCCAGGAGCAGGGCGTAGCGCTCCGATTCCGCGCCTTTTACCATCTGTTTCATGTCCGCATAGCGCCCGCACTGAAGGATCAGGGAGAGGGAGCCCTCCACAACCGCCCGCTGAAAGAGGAGCATCCGTTTCACGTCAGCGTGTTGGATGATCGGCACCTGTGCAAGGGCGGGATCCTTTGCGCCGGGGGATCTCCCCTGGGGGCGCTCACGGGCATATTCCAGTGAGGCGTGGTACGCGGCAGAGGCTATGGCTGCGGCTCCCAATCCAACATCGATGCGCGCCTCGTTCATCATCTGAAACATGTAGGCAAGGCCATGATGAGCCTTTCCCACCAGATATCCGTGACAGTCGTCATTTTCACCGAGGCTCAACTGGGTGAGCGGGGTCCCGCGGTACCCCAGCTTGTGATAGATGCCGGCCACATGAACATCGTTTGACACCAGTTCTCCGGCCTCGTCGATGCGTTTCTTGGGGACCACAAACAGGGAAATCCCCTTGACGCCGGCCGGGGCCCCCTTGATCCGGACCAGCATGAGGTGAACCACATTTCCCACCCCGTCATGATCGCCTGCGGAGATGAAGATCTTCTGGCCCCGTATCCGATAGTCCCCCTGTTCGGTGGGTTCGGCCTGGGTGGTGATATCCGACAGGGAACTTCCGGCCTGGGGTTCGGTCAGGGCCATGGTACCCTGCCATTCACCGGAATACATCTTTGGGATAAATGTGTGGATGAGTTCCTCTGAGCCGAAGGACTCAATAAGGTGGGCCGCCCCGGCAGTAAGCAGCGGATAAACAGACGCCGAGTAATTGGCGGCCGAGAAGATGAACCGGCAGATGGAGGTGACGAGGATGGGGAGCTGCTGGCCATCCCGTTCAAAGGGTGCATTGGCCGCGATCCATCCGCCTTCACCGCAGGCCTTCATGAACTCCTTCACCTTGGGATGAACCCTCACCTCCCCGTCAATGAGTTCAGGGGGCATCTGGTCCATTTCCCGAAAGCAGGGGAACAGCAGGTCGCGCCCCATTTTCAGGGCCGTCTCCAGGACCATGTCAAAGGTCTCGCGGCTGTGTTCTTCAAAATACGGATACTTACACAGGTCCTCGGCATCAAAGATCTCATAGAGCAGAAATTTCAGGTCCCTTTCATTCACAAATTTGTCTGCCAAAACGGTTTCCTCCCTTTTCCATTATTTGCCCACCTCGCTTGCTTTGTGTTGAACCGGTCAGTTTCACCGCTCAATTCATATTGTTTCGTATAACGCCCGATGCTCAGGAGGCATGGCTGCCTCCTCTGGAGAAAGGGCCTCCAGAGTGCCGTCGGGGTGTTGAAGGACGACACCGCTTTGGGTTAACAGATTGTACCGGTGTTTTCGGGTCTCTTTGTCCAAATGGCACACCAGCGAACAGTTGTTGCACGTATAGTTTTCGCGGTCAAGAGGCCTGAAAGCCTTTTTATTGAAACAAGGGGTCATCCATTAAACCGCCACGTCAAATTTCTTATTTGCTTATAACCGTCCTCCGATTTTACCCTTCAAAACCACCCGGTCCAGGAGGAGCGGCACCTCTGTTGTGGGGCCGTACAGGCCGGGGAGGATCACGGTAGCGCCCGTGCCCGCAAGAGAAAGGCCCACCACAAACACAGGGCCGGCCCCCGATTCCTTTGCAGCCACCACACCGGTGAGACGTTAATTTGAGGCATTAAGTGGCAAGCCCTTAGAGGCCTATTGTCCGGCCATGAGCGAGGGCAAGTAGAGGGCCAGATCCGGCCACAGCATGACCACCATTAGGCAGATGGCCTGAAGGATGACAAAGGGACCCACCGATCGATAGATGTCGGCCATGGAAATGGAAGGCGGTACTACCCCCTTCAAGATGAAGAGGTTGAAACCGAACGGTGGCGTGATGTAGGCCATCTCCATATTGATGGTAAAGAGGACGCCGAACCAGAGGGGGTCGAAGCTTAGCTGGGTGATGATGGGCACGAATATGGGCGTGGTCAGCAGGATGATCCCGGCCGGGTCCAGAAACATGCCCAGTACAAAAAAGACGCTCTGGATTGAGAGCATGATAATCCAGCGATTGACCTCCAGGCCGACCACCCATTGCTGGACCATATCCTGTATACCCACAAAAGCCAGAAAATTGGTAAACGTAACGGCGCCGATGATAATCCAGAAAATCATGGCGCTCAGGTGGAGGGTCTCCATACAGGCCTGGCGCAGCCGATTCCAGCTCAGGCGACGGTGCAGGGCCGCCGTTACGATAGCCCCGCCCGCGCCCACGGCAGCCGCTTCTGTGGGCGTGGCCACCCCGGTGTAGATCACCCCCAACACCAGGAACACCAGGGCCACGGGCAAAATGACGCCTTTCAGGGAAACCAGCTTCTGAACCATGGTGTAGCGCTCTTCTATGGCGGGACCCAGTTCGGGGTTGAGCCAGCAACGGACACCGATGTAGATGATAAAGATCACGCTCATGAGGATGCCCGGAAGAATACCGCCTGCAAAGAGCTGACCGATGGAGACCTCGGCCATGGACCCGTAGAGGATCATGATAATGGAAGGGGGAATCAGAATGCCCAGCGCGCCCCCTGCATTGATGCATCCCACCGCTATCACCCGATCATATTTTCTCTCGAGCATGGCAGGCAGGGCAATCAGGCCCATGGAGACCGTGGCCACCGAACTGATGCCGGCCATGGCGGCGAAGACGGCGCAGATCACCACGGTTCCCATGGCCAGTCCCCCCCGGAGTCCCCCCATCCACCGGTGAACAATCTCATACAGTTCGTCGGCCAGATCGCTGAATTTGAGGACATTGGCCATGAGCACAAACAGCGGAATGGCCAGAAGAAGAAAGCTGGTTCCTTCCCCGTACGCTGAATTGTAAAGTACCATGAGCCCCTTGGGACCCCACAGAAAGAATATGCCCACGGCCGAAACCGTTAAAAGAGAGAAGGCAATGGGCACACCGATCAACAGCAGCACGACCAGGGCGCCGAAGATCATCAGGGACAAAAGACCGATGCTCATGAGGGGGCCTCTTTTCCATGGGTCCCGTGGGCAGATCGGATTGTCCCCAGGGCCTCCAGGGCATTGGACAGGGCCTGGAGGCCCAGAAAGAGGGCCCCCAGCGGAACCGTGGCCATGGACGGCCACAGGGGAAGTTCGGCGGCGGAAACCGAGGTCTGCCCGGTATGAAACGCCTCCACCGTCAGCATGGATCCATACCAGAAAATGGGGGCTGCAATAATGAACACGCATGCGCCGATGAAGATCTCCACCAGCGCCTGATATTTTTGGGGAAATCGCACATGGAGGATATCCACACGGGTATGGCTGTACTTGCTCAGGGTATATCCGCCGCCAAACATCACCAGGGCGCACAAGAGATACTGATTGACCTCATTGGCCCAGGTCGTCGGCGAATTAAACAGATAACGGGCGGTCACTTCCAGCAAAACAAGCCCGGTGATGACCAGGGTCAGGGGCGCTGAAACAGTGCCGATGACTTGATTCGCGCTGTTTATGAGACGTATGAATCGGTTCATTTATCTGTGTTTTCGCGGGATCCGATCAAAGATCCCGCGGTTTCAAGAACACTCGGGCGACGATGCCTACTCCACGCCTTTGGACTTGAGATGGTTTCGGAGGATCTCCACCAGCTTGGCCGAGTATGCTGATTTCTCGGCCTCTTTATCCCAGAGCGGATCCAATGCCTTGCGAAATCGTGCCACTTCATCCGCCGGCAGGGTAATGATCTTCACGCCGCGTTTTTCAGCCGCTTCAACCGCCTCCTGGTCGAAGGAGGGAGTCAATCTGAAGCTGCGTTCCATGGCCGCGATGGCCGCTTTTTTCACGGCAGTCTGTTGATCCTGGGGCAGGGACTGATAGGCTTTTTGATTCATAACGATTTCGATGATGCCGGGGTGTGGAAAGCCGGTGCGGTGATGTAATCGAGGACTTCATAGAACTTGTATTTTTCGATGGTATACCAGGGGTAGTCGGTTCCATCGACTGTTCCCCGCTGCAAGGCCATATACTGCCTCGGCGCCGGCAATGGCGACGGCCGAGGCACCGAGCGCCTTGACGATCTTCGCCTCCATGCCCACGGCCCTGATCTTCTTGCCCTTCAGGTCTTCCAGCTTATGAATGGGGAACTTGGTCATGAGTCCCATGGTGGCCACGGAGACGGGGGCCAAATATTCGACACCATGTTGGGCGACTGCGTCGGCCATGACTTTCATATACCCTTTGTTTAAAAGGACATCTTCCGCGTCTTTCGGATCCGACCAGTTAAATGGAAGCCATTGGCAGTTAACCTCCGGCACAAGGCCTGCAAAGTAGAGCAAAGACCCTGAATAGCCATCGACCATTCCCTGCCGGACGGCGTCAAACGCCTCTTTGGTCTTGACCAGTTGACCCGGCCAGAAGACCTTGACCTTCACCTTACCCTGGGTGAGTTCCTCGACCTTATCGGCAAAGAACTGGGTGGACTGACCCGCATAGGCCGTCTGGGGATATGCGCACTGGACGCGCAGGGTCTTTGCCATGGCTGATGTGCTGAAAAATGCCACCGAAAAGGACAGACAAGCGAGCAACACGAGAATCTTTTTCATACCATTTCTCCTTTCTTGAGGCCGCCCTCAGGCGGCGGTTAGGGTTTCTCAATCACAGACACTCAGACGCGAGTGTCGGGCAGCCGAATCTCGCGCTTGAGGATCTTGCCGGTATGGGTCTTGGGCAGCTCCGGAACGAACCGGATGATCCGCGGATATTTGTAAGGGGCCACGCGTTCCTTGACGTGGTCACGGATCTCATCGGATGTGGCCGACACTCCGGGACGACGCGCAATCACGGCACAGACCTCCTCCCCCAGGTCGTCATGGGGCACACCGATCACCGCGCACTCCAGCACGGCAGGGTGTCCGTAAAGGACCTCCTCGATCTCTCGGGGATACACATTATACCCCCCGCGAATGATGAGTTCTTTTTTGCGGTCCACAATGTAAATGTAGCTATCCTCATCCTGTCGGGCCAGGTCTCCGGTATGGAGCCAGCCGCCTCGGAGGGTCTCTTTGGTGGCTTCGGGCTGATGGAGATAGCCTTTCATGACCCCCGGGCCCTTGACAATCAGCTCCCCCACGTCTCCCGGTGACACATCCCGGTCACGCTCGTCTACGATACGGGCCTGAAAGCCCGGGATGGGCACCCCGATGGCGCCGGGCTTGGTGGGGCGGCCATAGGGATTTTCCACACAGACCGGCGAACACTCGGTCAAACCATACCCCTCGTAAATGGTCACCTGAAAGGCGGCTTCAAATCTCCTGAGGACCTCCACGGGCAGCGAGGCTCCGCCCGACACACAGAACCTGAGGGATGACCGCGACGGCGGCGTCTCCGTCGCCATTTCGGCCAAACGATTGAAGATGGTGGGGACGGCGATCAGAATGGTGCTTTCCTCTTCCTGGATGGCCGCGAAGACCGCTTCGGCCTCAAAATGCGCCCAGAGGTTTATGGTCAGACCGAGGTAAAGGCTCGCGTTGAGGGTGCTGGTCTGACCGTAGATATGGAAAAGGGGCAAGACCCCGAGGCAGATGTCATGGGGCTCGGTGTATCGCATGTCCGCTACGGTCTTGGCATTGCTGGTGAGGCTGTGGTGGGTCAACATGGCGCCCTTGGCCAGGCCCGTGGTGCCGCTCGTATAGATGATGGCCAGGGTGTCGTCATCCCGGGCGTCGTGAATGGGAAACAGCCCCTGGTCCAGAAAGAGGTCGCTCAGGGCTTCAAACCCCTCGGGCGCCTTTTTCCTGAGGTCAAGGTCAATTGAAATCGGGTGGACGCCATAACCAGGGGCCCGGCATATTCCAGATAATCCGGATCACCGATGAAGGCCCGGGCGCCCGAATCCTGAAAGATGTGTTTCAATTCCTCGGTGCGGTATAAAAAGTTCACCGGCAAGACCACGGCTCCCAGCTTGGCCAATGCGTAATACGCCGTGATCCAGTCGATGGAATTGGGCATCATCAGGACGGCGATGTCCCCCGGATCCAGACCCCTTGCTTTAAATCCCCAGGCCAGGGCATCGGAGCGCCGGTTCAATTCAAAATAGGTGACCTGGTCACCGCCTGAGATGACGGCCGGATGATCCGGCCGGCGGGAAGCGCTTTCGGTAAGGAGCTTGGCAAGGTTCATGGTCGCCTCAACAGGGAATTCTGGGTTAAGATGATGCGGCTTCGTTCCGGATGATTAGTGCCACGCCCTGTCCGCCCCCGAGACACATGGTGGCCAGACCGTATTCGCTGTCGCGCCGCCGCATCTCATAAATGAGCTTGGTCAGGATGACGCCGCCCGTGGCACTGATGGGATGCCCCAGGGCGATGGCGCCGCCGTTGACATTGACTTTTTGGGGGTCCAGACCCAGTTCCCGGATACATGCCAGACTCTGGGACGCAAAGGCCTCGTTCAGTTCCACCAGGTCGATGTCATCCAGCGTCAAACCGGTCTTTTCCAGGACCTTGCGGGTGGCGTAAATGGGACCGATCCCCATGATCGCCGGTTCAACACCCACCGACGCGTATCCCACAATGGAGACCAGGGGTGTCAGACCCAGTTCTTCGGCCTTCTCCCGGCTGGCCACCATCAGACAGGCGGCCCCGTCATTCATACCGCTGCTGTTGCCCGCCGTGACAGAACCGCCCTGCCGAAACACGGGCTTGAGTTTGGTTAGATTCTCTATGGTGGTTTCGGGCCTTGGATGTTCATCCGTTTTGAACAGGACGGGATCGCCCTTTTTCTGCGGGATAGGGACCGGAACGATCTCGTCCCTGAACAGATCCTGATCCAGTGCCTGGGCCGCTTTCTTCTGGCTCTCTAAGGCGAACTGGTCCTGGTCCTCCCTGGCCACCTTCCATCGTTCGGCCACATTTTCTGCGGTTTCTCCCATGGTGTTGCCGCTGATGGGATCAAACAGGACCAGTTGATCCATGAGCTGGGCATGGCCCAGGCGGGCCCCCCATCGGCCCGTGGGAATCAGGTAGGCGGCATTGGACATGTGCTCCACCCCGCCGGCGGCCACGAGATCGGCGTCGCCGGCCTTGATGGCCTGGGCCGCCAGAAACACCGTCTTCAGGGACCCGCCGCAGGCCTTGGCCACCGTATATTCGGGCACCTCAATGGGGACACCCGCATCCACGGCAATGGGCCGGGCCATGTTGGGCGGCAGCACACCCGTACGGTACTGCTGGGAAAAAATCACTTCTTCCACCTGCTCGGGCGATATCCCGGCCCGCTGGATGGCGGTTTTTAATACCAGGGCTGCTATCTCCCGGTCGGTCACGGCCCTGAGGGTCCCCCCGAATCTGCCCACCGGCGTTCGGGCCGCACTCAAAATAACGGGTTCTTTCATATTGTTTCCCCTTTTGTGGCTGATATGTGATGTTTAAACAATATATTATGAATCACGCGAGGGTCCGAGTCGCTCGCCGTCCGGGCCGTATTCGTACCATCCTTTTCCGGTTTTCCGGCCCAGGTGACCCGCCTTGACCTTTCGCCTCAGGAGAAGGGGCGGATACCAGTACGGATCGCCGGTTTCATGGTACATGGCCATCAGGGCCCCGTAGGTCACATCAAGGCCCACCATATCCCCGGTCTCAAAGATCCCCATCCGTCGTCCCGCGGCAAGACGGAGTCCCTTGTCCACATCTTCCACGGATGTGACGCCCTGCTCCACTAGCCGCATGGCCTCCATGGTGGAAGGGAAATTGATTCGGTTGATGACAAATCCGGCGACGTCCCGGTGAACCAGGATGGGCTCTTTACCGAGGTCCAGAACAAACTGTCTCCCCGCATCAAATGTCTCATCGCTGGTGGCCATGCCCCGGATGACCTCTACGGCGGTCATCATGGGGACCGGGTTGAAAAAGTGCAGGCCCAGAAACCGCTCCGGCCGGGAGATGCCGCTACCCAGCTCGGTGATGGGGATGGCGCTGGTATTGGTGGCCACCAGGATGTGGTCCTGAAGCACGGTTCCCAGCCGCTCAAACGCCTCCCGCTTCACGTCCAGGTTCTCGAACACGGCCTCCATAACGAGGTCTGCCCCGCCCGCCTTTTCAATCGACGTGGTGGTTCTAATACGTCCCATGATCTCATCGAGGGAGCCCTCGATCTTCCCCTTCTCTATGAACTTGCCCACCGACCAGGAAATCCCCTTCATGGCCTTTTCCAGGACTTCCCGGGAGACATCGCACAGGGTCACGTTCATACCCGCCTGGGCGCACACCTGACCTATGCCCGCACCCATGAGGCCGCTGCCCATGATGAATATGTTCTGGAGGTTCATAGGCTATTTTCCTTTCATAAGCTGGCGTGCAATGACCATGCGCTGAATTTCGCTGGTGCCTTCATAGATCCGGGTCAGGCGGAGGTCACGGTAATACCGTTCCACCGGAAAATCCTTCATGTATCCCATGCCCCCGTGGATCTGCACGGCCATGTCGGCCACCCGGTTGGCCATCTCCGTGCAGAAGAGCTTCACCATGGAGGCCTCCTTAACGACCGCGCTCCCTTTCTTGTCCCTCAGCCATGCGGCATGATAAAGCATCTGGCGACCGGCATAAATCTGGGTCGCCATGTCGGCAAGCATGAACTGAATGGCCTGAAACTCGGCAATGGGCCGGTTGAACTGCACGCGCTGTTTGGCGTAGTCCAAAGAGAGCTCCAGCAGCCGCTGGGCCGACCCGAGGGCAGACGCCCCCATGGTGAGACGGCCCTTGTCCAGGACCTTCATCGCCGTTTTAAACCCTTGTCCAACCATGGATGGTCCACCAATCACATGGTCCGCCGGGACCTCACAGTTGTCGAATATCAACTCGCAGGTGTGACTCCCCCGCATGCCCATCTTTCGCTCGATGGCCCCCACAAAGAACCCCGGAAAGGTCTTCTCAATTAGAAATCCGGTAATACCGCCTCTGGCCCGTTTTTCCTTATCGGTGAGGGCGAAGACCGTTGCCACATCGGCGATATCCCCATTGGTGATGAAATGCTTGCGGCCGTTCAGGATCCACCGGTCCCCCCGCAGCTCCGCGGTGGTCTGGATGTTGGCCGCGTCGCTTCCGGCTTCCGGCTCGGTCAGCGCAAAAACGCCGATCCACTCGCCGGAGGCCAGCCGGGGGAGATAGGCCTCTTTTTGTGCCTCAGTCCCATCGATGACAATCCCCTGGGAACCGATCCCGTTGTTGGTGCCGATGCGGGTGCGAAAGCAGGCATTGACCTTGGACATCTCCTCGTACACCATGCACTCCCCCAGGACCCCCAGACCCAGGCCCCCATACGCCTCGGGGATGGACAAACCGAAAAGTCCGAGTTCCCGCATGGTCTGAACCACATCGTCAGGGATATGGTCTTCATCCTCCACCTTCTGGCTGATCGGCTCGAGGTCTTGTTTGACAAAACGCCGGACCGTGTCCAGCATGAGGCGAATGCTTTCGGGAATCTCATAATCCATAATTCATATCCTGTCCGGATAACCGGTCATTGCGAAGTTTAGACGTTGGTAGGCCGAGAGACACCATCGGTACGCGGCCTCGGGTTTGCGATTTTTGGTCTGCAATAGGTATGCCACCCGTTCCCATTTTCTCAACTCATTGATATCATTAAATTTAATTTCAATGACGAAGGAAAGGGCGCCCAAAAAAGATGGCATTTGTCTATAAAAATAGACAGTCTGTTTGCGCTTCGTGACCGAATTCAGGGGAAAAATGAGGAAATCAGGCGAGAAGCGCCCGTGGGTGAATCTGTCTAATTATGCCGACATGTCGATATTATTAGACACCCATAGCCCTCACGTCAACCCGTGAGCCCTCATTTTCTGGTAGAGCCCGCTTCGGTGAATCCTTAGTATCCGTGCGGCCCGGCTCCGGTTTCCCCCGGCGTACCGGAGTGCCCGTTCGATGACGCCGCGTTCGGCCCTCGCCATTTCCTCGCGCAGAGATTTGGGCTCGGCCGGGGTTTCGTGAGTCCGTAGCGGAGCTTCCAAAAGGTCCATGGGCAGGTGTTCTTCTTTCAGTGGACCTTCACCGGCCACGGCCATGGCCCTTTCGAGGACGTTTCGGAGTTCCCGTACATTTCCCGGCCACGGATAGGCCATCAAACGCGACATGGCGTCCGGTTCAATGGGGCCTGTGCGAATCCTTCGCATTTTTCCGATTTCTGAAAGAATGTGGTAGGCGAGGCGCCGCACATCCTGAGGAATGGTTCGAAGGGGCGGGGTCTCTATGTGGAAAATATTGAGGCGGTAGTAGAGGTCCTGCCGGAACGTCCCCTTCCTGATTAGTTCCTTGAGATCCCGGTTAGTGGCGGCAATGACGCGGAAATTCAGGCGAAGGGTCCGGGTGCTGCCCAGCCGTTCCACAGCCTTGTCCTGGATGGCCCTGAGAAGCTTGACCTGCATGGGAAGCGGCAGATCGCCCACTTCATCGAGGAAAATCGTCCCGCCTTCGGCAAGTTCGAACTTGCCTGGCTTTCCTTTCCGGCTCGCACCGGTAAAGGCTCCGGATTCGTAGCCGAACATCTCGGATTCGAAAAGCTCAGAGGGAATGGCCGCACAGTTGACCTTGACAAAGGGTCGATTCCGCCGGGCGCTCAACTGATGGATGGCGTGGGCAAAAACCTCCTTGCCCGTACCGGTCTCACCGGTGATCAGGACCGCCAGTTCCGATCGCGCCGCCTGTGCCGCCACTTCCTTTGCCTGGCGGATGGCCGGGGACTCCCCGACGATCCGCTCCAGCGCAAACCAGTCGGAATAAACAGCCTGAAGTTCCTTTTGATAGTAGTCGAGCCGATCCTCCAGAATCTCCACCTGCCGTACCAGCTCATTGACCTGATTCACATGCCAGAACATGAGCTTTCCGGCCGCCCCCACGACCTGGCCTTCCCGGTCTCTTAAGGGGATACGGGCCACAATTCGCTCCTTCCCGCCCATTTTGAATACTCGGCCGATCTCGGCCTTGCCGGTCTCAATCACGCGGGGAAGAAGGCTTTCCGAATTCATTTCCAGGATGTGCCGGCCAAAGGCATCGTCCTGAGAAATCTCATAGAATTCCTCTGTGTGCCGGCTGATGAACCGGATGACGCCGTTCTTGTCCACCAGAATTTGAGATTCATGGGGATTGTCCAAGAGGGCATCCAGCAATTCGGGGGGGATCTTTTCATACGAAAAACGCATGGGTCGATTCCATTCTCCCAAGGGGTGTTCGCCTCGCTGACCGTTTTTCAGGATGAAACAGGGAATAGACCGCGGGGATCAACACCAGCGTGATCAGGGTCGATCCGGTGAGCCCGCCCACCACCGCACGGGCCAGGGGGGCCTGGGCGTCAGCCCCTTCGCCGATGCCGAGGGCCAGGGGCATCAGACCCAGAATCGTGGTGAGCGTGGTCATTAAAATGGGCCGCAGTCTGCGGCGGCCGGCCTCGGCCACGGCATCACGAATTTTCATCCCTTTGGAAACCAACTGGCCCGCCTGATCCACCAAAAGAACCGCATTGTTGACCACGATACCCCCCAGCATGATGCAACCGATGTAGGACTGAACATTCAACGTGGTGTCCGTCAGAAACAGCGTCACCAGGACCCCCACGGCCGCAAGCGGAACGGAGAACATCACCACCAGCGGATCCCGGAGAGACTCGTACTGGCAGGCCAGGACCATGTAGACCAGGACCAGGGCAAGTACGATGGAAATGACCATCTCTTGAAAGGCCTTCTGCTGCTCTTCCACATTTCCCGCAACGGTCAGGGTATAGTCGGCAGGATGCGGAATCCGGTTCAGCCGGGTCTGCACATCCCGGGCCACGGAGCCCAGATCCCGTCCGGCCACATTGGCCTGGACCGTGACAATGCGCTGCTGGTCTTTGCGGTCGATGAGGAGGGGACCGCGGCCCAGGTCCGTGGTGACGAGATTGCGCAGGACCACCTGCTCGTCCGCGCCCGTGGCCAACGTCAGGTTCAGGATTTCATCTAAAGACCGTTTTTCCGCATCCTTGAGCTGGACCAGGATCCGATAGGAGTTTCCGCCGGATCGAAATTCACCGGCCTTGGACCCGGCCACCGCGGTTTCCAGCATCTGTGTCACGTCGCGCACGGTCAGGCCGAGATCGGCGATCTTAGCCCGATCCACCCGGATCTCCTGCTGCGGGACGCCGGGATCCAGCGTGGTCTGGACATCCGTGATGCCCGGCACACCCTCAATCGCCTCTGCAACGCGTCGGGTAAGGGCATTGAGGATATCCAGTTCAAACCCGCGGACCTCTACGGACAACCCTTCGTCTCCTCCCAAAATCCGATCCAGGAGAAACTGCCCCTGAGGCGCCCGGACCCGGATTTCCATGCCGGGGATCTTGCCGGTTAATCGCCGGCGGAGGTCTTTCGCGATTTCCGTATTGGACCGTTTTCGCTGGGCCGCGGGCGTCAGAGACAGGATGATCTGGCCTTCAGCGGCCGAATTCGGGCGCCACCCCGAAGCGCCCACACTGACCACCGACGCCACGGCCTCGGGCACGGCCGGATAGACAACCGCTTCCATTTTGCGCGTCTGCTGATCCACCAGATCCAGCCGGGTGCCGATCTCCATCTTACCGTTGACGCGGACTTCGCCCTCATCGCTGGGTGGAAGAAATTCGGTCCCGATCATGGGCAGCAGCATCAGACTCGCGGCAAGCAACAGGGCGGCCATGAAAATGGTCATCAGGCGGTGTGCCAGTACCTTCCGAAGGAGTCCGGCGTAGGCCATGTCCAGGCCGGAAAAAAACCGATCCGAGAAAGTGATGAAACGGCCCGACCATGTCTTGCGGGTCTTCTGGTGATCCTCGGAGGCCTTCAGCAGTCGGGAGGCCAACATGGGCACCAGACTCATGGAAACCGCCAGGGAGCAAATCAAGGCAAAAATGATGACATAGGCCAGCTCCCGAAAGAGGAGCCCGGAAACCCCCTTGACGAAAACGAGGGGCAGAAAAATCACCAGTGTGGTCATGGTGCTGGCCACAATGGCCGGCCCCACTTCCCGCGTCCCCTCCACCGAGGCCATTGCGGGAACCTCATGATTCTCTTTGCTGCGGCGGAAAATATTCTCCAGGACCACGATGGAGCTGTCCACCATCATGCCCACACCCAGGGCCAGCCCGCCCAGCGTCATCAGGTTGAGGGTGAACCCACCGAAGTAAATGAGGGCAAAGGTGGCCAGGATGGATATGGGGATGGACAGAGAAATCACGACGGTACTCCGGACATTCCGCAGAAAAAATAACAGGATCAAAATGGCCAGCCCCCCGCCGTAGAGCACGGATCTCGCCACATTGGCAATAGAGCGCTCGATGAAGTTTCCCTGATTGATCACCGGCACGATGTGAATCTGGGGAAAGGCCTGGTTGACGGCCTTGATTTCGGCCAGGATTCGCTTGGATACCTCCACCGTATTGGCGTTGGCCTGCTTACGGATGGCCACCCGAATTCCACGCGTCCCGTTCACCCGAGTAAGCCGCGTCCGTTTCTCGTAGGTGTCTTTGACTTCGGCAATCTGTCCGATGGTCACCGACGCGCCGTCGCGTTCAATGACCACCGTCCGCCGGATCTCATCCAGGTCGACAAACTCAGCCGGCGCACGGAGCACCACCTCATACCGGCCCTGTTCGATCTTGCCTGCAGGCAGGTCCAGGTTGGCGTCGCGAATGGCGGAAAGGACACGATCCAGGGGCAAACCCAGGGCCTTCACCCGATCAGGATCCATTTCAATTCGGACTTCGCGGTTGAATCCACCCCAAACGTCGACCTGCGCCACACCGGGAATGCGGGCAAAACGGTACCGGATCTGGACCTCGATGAGCTCCGTCAGGTCCACCGGATCCAGATCACTAAAGATGCCGAGCAGAACCACCGGAAAGCTGGCAATATCGAATTTACGGACGCGGGGTCTCACAATATCGTCGGGCAGCTCGTTGATCTCATCTTCAAGCTTCCCCTGCACGTCAATGGCTGCCGTATCGATGTCCGTACCCCACACAAAGGTGACCCGAACACTGCTGTTCCCCTCCGACGACGTGGACCTGATTTCCTCCACACCGGGTACGGTGGCGACGATTTCTTCGATGATCTGGGTGACCAGCCGCTCCATGACCTCCGGGCTGGCCCCTTCATACCCGGTCCGGATGGTCAAGGTCGGCATCTCGATGTTGGGCAGCATATCGATCTGCAGACGGCCCAGAGATACGGCACCGATCACCACGACGATCAGGGTCACCATTGTGGTGAAAACAGGACGGCGAACGCTGAATCCCGGCAGGTTCATGGGATGGGCGCCTCCTCCTGGGGCGAAGCGATCTTTCGCTCGTCACTTCGTGCGATGGTAATGGCCGAACCGTCGTCGATCAGATGCTGTCCCATTGTCACCACGCGGCCCGAAAGCCCCTCACCCGCCACCTGGGCCAGGCCGCCCTCCTGAATGCCCACTTTCACCTCCCGCCATCCGACCGTTTGCCCATCTTCAGTCACCACAAATACGCCGGTCCGATCATCACGGGTCACCAAGGCCGCCTCGGGTACGATGGTGGTCCGGGGTACCCGTTCCAGCACTACCGTTGCCCGGATGAACATGCCGGGTTTGAGTCTGTGTCCGGGATTTTCAATGGTCATTTCCGCCCGCGCCTGCCGAGTGGACTTTCGGAAAACAGGGGCGATCCGGTCGACCCGACCATAAAACATCTCACCGGGGTAGGCATCCGTCGACAACGACACCACTCGTCCGTGCCTCAGTCGGGCATAATCCTTTTCCGTCACATACACCACACCCACGATAGGATCGATTTCCACAATCAGCATCAGGGGCTCATTGGCCGTAACGGTCTGGCCTTCATCGAGATAGCGTTCGGCCACGAGCCGGGTATCGTTTCCGCCGCTCCAGTTCGCCGTGACCTTGGTGTAACCGAGGCGTATCTTTTCGGTTTCAAGTGATGATTCGGCTTTGGTGACTTTGGCTTGAGCCACCTGCAATTGTGCCTGTTTGGCCAGTTTATCCGCTCGGATCTTGTCGAACTCAGAATCAGAAGCAATCCCCCGTTTCAAAAGCTTTTGGGTCCGCTCAAATTCCCGGGTGGAAGTCTCCAGCTCGCTCCGGGCCAATGCCAGATTCGCTCGGGCGACCACCAGATCGGCCTGGGCCTGGGCCACGGCCTGAACATACTCGGCGTTATCCAGTTCCGCCACCACCTGGCCCCGCTTCACCCGATCCGATTGATTCACCAGCAGCCGCTCCACTCGGCCGCTGACCTTCGGGGCCACAACAAACTCGGACAAGGCCTCAAGCGCGCCGCTGAAAGACCGTTTCGACGAAATGGGCCCCTGTTGAATCTGTGCCACCTCAACGGGCAATGCCATTTGGGTCTTGCTGCCTCTTCCCTGCGGTCCTCGATCCACCAGGCCTTTAAAAGGGAACCATTTGACGCCAGCGGCGATGCCAATGAGAAGAAGGATAACGAAGATCACCCATTTCCACTTGCCGGATTTCATGCCAACACCTTGTTTCTACAGTGTGAACGTTGATCACCATGGGCGACCATTCTATCGCTTCAAGCGATCTATTGTCACTGAAAAATGATAAATGGCTTGAGGAATGGCTTCATTACCTTTCACGGTCAGTTTCATCGAAGAGATCTTTGACATCAGGGAAGGATGTTTTCTATTGTTTACCCCGAACAAACATCATAGACTCAGGTGGCTGATGAAAAACACCGTACTTCCACCAGGGCCGGTCCGGGTATGCCTTTGCCGGTCTTTTTTGGAAGAGAAATATGCTATCAGGGAGCAGGTATGATATCCTCGCAGTTTTTCCATTCTCTGCTGAAGAATTTTATAATGGTCGGGTTGTTTCTAATGACGATATCGTGTGGCATCCTTCAGAAACAGATTGATCAGACCGCAGGCGGCCCCAATACGAAAGCGGATACCGCCGTTTATATGACATCCGACGCCAGCGACGAAACTCCGGATAAACGGCCGACCCCTTTCCCTCCGGGTCCGCTGAAAATCACCACTACCGACGCGCTTTTGCTTTCCTTGGAAAACAATCGCTCCCTCGTGGTGGAACGATTGAATCCTTCCATTCAAAAGACGGTTGAGGACGTGGAACGGGCTGTGTTCGACCCCGAAACCAACGCCGTGATTTTCGCCGGAAGAACGGATGGTGAACGCCTTGCCAGAGCCGGGTCCACCACCGAAACCTACAGGTCGGACAATGTCGACGGCCTCATTTCTTTAAAACAATTCGTCCCCACGGGCACGACGGTATCTCTCGAAGCCAGCACGGAAATGGATAACTCCTCCCTCTACCGGGATACGTTTTACTGGACACGCCTGGGGATGTCTCTGAATCAGGCGATTTTGAGGGGTTACGGTACGGATGTGAACCTGGTGAGATTGCGACAGGCCCGCCTGGAAACCCGAATGTCGGAGTATGAGTTGCGGGGATTTACCCAGGCACTGGTCGCCGAGGTCGAAGAGACCTATTCGGGATTACGCCCTTGCCAGGCGTCAGGTCGAAATTTTTGAGGAGTCCCTGAAAATTGCCCGTCAACAACTCGACGAAACCCGGGCCCTGATCGAGGTGGGTCGCCTCGCCAAATCTGAACTTCCCGCGGTCCAGGCCGAGCTGGCCGCTCAGGAACAGGGACTGATCAATGCCCGAAGTGAACGGGATTCCGTTCGGTTAAGACTCCTGCGGTTGCTCAATCCCCCCGGTCCGGATCTCTGGTCTCGAGAACTCGATTTGATCTATCAACCGACCCTGCCCGACGTGAAGCTGGAGGACGTGGCATCCTACGTGGAGGTTTCCATGCGCATGCGGCCGGTTCTAAACGAGACCCGCCTGAGGATATTAAGCGATGATCTGGAATTGGTCAAAACCAAGAATGGTTTACTCCCCTTACTGGATCTGTTCATCACACTCGGCAAAAGTGGATATTCAAATTCTTTCGGTGATTCCATCCGAAACCTCGATGGAAGCAATTACGATGCCTTTGCAGGGTTCCGATTTGAATATCCCATTTCTAATCGCGAGGCAACAGCCTTGCACCAGCGTGCCCTCCTGAGGCGGGAACAGGGGGAAAGGGCGCTTGGGAACCTCTCCCAGCTCGTGGAGCTGGATGTTCGAAATGCCTATATTGAAGTCAACCGTGCCAAGCAGCAGATTGCGGCCTCCACGGCTACTCGCATGTTTGACGAAGAAGCCCTTCGCGTGGAATCCGAAAAATTGCGGGTTGGAAAATCGACCAGCCTTCTCGTGGCACAGGCCCAGCGGGATCTGCTGGTCAGCAGGATTGCGGAGGTGGAGGCCCTTGCAAACTATATCAAGTCACTGATCAATCTCTACCTTCAGGATGGATCCCTCCTGGACCGTCGCGGGGTTGCTGCTCCCGGCCACGAACCGGTAAAACTCACATCTCGTTAATATCATACCATTCACCTTTCGCACCCTCTTTTCTACCCCGATGTCACGGTGATCCTTTTCCCTGAAAGGGTGCGGTTTCATTCTGGACCTGTTTCTTCTGACGCGCATCATAATCCGAATCCTCACCGGCCGAATCATCGAGGAGAGATGTCCATCCACCGCCAAGAGCTTTATAGAGCCGCACCAGGTTGGCGGTCACGGTCCCTTCACTTTTGGTGAGTTGTTCCTCAAAAGACAAGAGGGATCGCTGGGCATCCAGGACATTGGTAAAATCGGTCAACCCGGCCTTGTACTGGCTTTCCGCCAGTTCAACGGCCCGTTTGGCGGCCCGTGCCGACGCCTCGAGGGCCTGCCGGCGACGCTGCTCTTCTGCATAGGCGATCATGGCGTTTTCCACCTCCTCCAGTGCGCTGAGAATCGCAGCCTCATACTGAATTAAAGCCTGTTGCTGACGCTCCGTCTGAACCTCAATATTGCTTCGAATGGCGCCCGCATCGAACACCGGCCAGGTCGCCTTTGGGCCGATCAGATAGGCCAGCCCACTGGCGGAAAAAACATTTCCCAGGGACAGGCTTTCCAATCCAATGGAGCCTACCAGGCTGAATTTGGGATAAAGGTCAGCGGTGGCCACACCTACCTCTGCGGTGCGGGCGGCCAACAGTCGTTCGGCTTCACGGATGTCCGGCCGCCGTCGCAGAACGTCTGCCGGTACACCCACGGCCACCCGTAACGGCGGTACCGGAATAGGCGCGGCTGCACCAGTTCGGTGTTAAGGGCGCCGGGTTCAAGGCCCAAAAGGACACACAGACGGTTCATGGCCCCCTTGAGCCCCGTGCGCAGCACCGGAATCCCGGAACGGGTATTTTCAAGGTTGTAAGCGGCCTGCTGAACTGACAACTCATTGGTGAGACCGGCCTCGTAACGGGAGAGGGCCACGCGATGGGTGTCTTCCTGGGCCTTCAGGTTTTCCTTGGCCACCTCGATGGCGGCCTGATACGTCCGTACGTCGAGATAATTCAACGCCACCTCTGAAAGGAGCGATACCATCACATCCCGCATGGCGGCGTGGGTGGCCTCCAGATCGGCCGTGGCCGCCTCCACGGACCGGCGAATGCCACCGAACACATCCAGTTCCCAGCCCGCATCGAATCCCGCAGCGTACAGACTGTATTCATCGCCTCCGTATCGCTCTTCGTTGAGGCGATTCCGGGTGGCACTCGCCGCCACATCCACCATCGGAAAGAGTCTGGATCGGTTGATTCCTCTCCTGGCCCTGGCCTCCCGTATCCGGGATCGAGCATTTTTGAGATCGAGGTTGCCAGACACGGCTCTCTCTATAAGATCCGTCAACACCGGGGCATTAAGCGTTTTCCACCATTCGGCGAGATCGCCGGAATTCACCTCTCGCTCCATGAGGCCCCCCTCAAAGGTCGCGTCCCATTTCTGAGGCGCCGAGGTTTCGGGCGGCACATAATCGGGCCCCACCGGGGCACACCCCGCAATCCATATCCCCATGACGAGTAGCCTGAGATATCCGTTATAGCGCTGCATGATCATGCATCCATTTTCTTGTGCCGGTTGCGCCAGGTCTTGGCTTTCTCACGGGCGGACTGAAATGTGGCGTACAGGGCCGGGATCAGAAAAATGCCCACCTGTGTGGCCGCCACCATGCCCGCAAAGACGGTGGTCCCAATGGCCCGGCGGCTGTTGGCACCGGCACCGGTGGCGATCACGAGCGGCAACACGCCCAGGATAAAGGAAAAGGCGGTCATCAATACGGCCCGAAAGCGCATACGGGCCCCGGATATGGCCGCATCGAATATGGACTTTCCTTCTTCCCGCTCGGTTTTGGAGAACTCCACAATCAAGATGGCGTTCTTACTGGCCAGCGCCACCAAGAGAACCATGCCGATCTGTGCATAGATACTGAGGGAGAGGCCGGCGATCCACAGCCCTACCAGTGCACCCAGGGCCGCCACCGAAATGGAGATCAGCACCGACATGGGGATGGTCCAGCTCTCATACTGCGCCACCAGAAAAAGATACCCGAACGTCAAGGCGAGGGCCAGAAGGAGGGGAGCCTGCCCCCGCTCTTCTTCTCCTGATAGGAGATTGCCGACCATTCATATCCGAATCCCTCGGGGAGGGTATCGGCCGCCACCCGTTCCATGGCATCCATGGCCTCGCCGGAGCTGTAACCGGCCCCTCCCTCTCCATTGACCTGGGCACTGGCGAACTGGTTGTAACGGGTCACCAGTTGCGGCGCCAATATGGTGGATAAACTGGCCAGGCTGCTCAACGGCACCATCTCCCCGGTGTTGCTGCGCACGTATATCCGTTCAATGTCCTCCAGGGCGTCCCGAAACGGGGTGTCGGCCTGGACTTTTACCTGAAAGACCCGACTGTACAGATTCAGGTCATTCACATACCTCGACCCCAACTGGGCCTGAAGGGTTGAAAACACCCGGCTGACCGGCACCTTCAACAGCTCGGCCTTGGTCCGGTCCAGATTCAGAAAAATCTGGGCACATTCGCTGAATAAGTACTGAAGACACCTTGGAGAACAGGATCCTGATTGGCGGCCACCACCAGAGCGCGGGTGACGGCCGAAAGCTCCTGCGGGCTCTGATCAGCCAGGGCCTGCAGCTGAAAGTTGAACCCGCTGGTGTTTCCCAGTCCCTGAATGGCCGGGCGGCCAAAGGCGAAGATGTCGGCCGAGGGGATGGCGCCCAGCTGCGGACGCAACCTGGATGGATACCCCCAGCTTAAGATCCGGCGTCTTACGGTCATCCCAGGGATCCAGTATGGAAAAGGCCAGGCCCACGTTTTCACTGCTGCCGCTGAGGAGGCTGAATCCACTGACCCCTGATTACATGGGAGACACCTGGGGTATTCTTGAGCAACGCAGATACCGCATCCATGACGCGGTTGGTCCGGGTCAGTGATGAAGCGTCCGGCAGTTGCACATTGATGAAAATGATCCCCTGATCTTCATCGGGTAGAAAGGACGTGGGCCGGCTGACAAACATATACCAGGTGCCCGCAAAGACAAGAACAAAAACAAAAAACACCACCAGCTTTCTTCGGATCAGCCATGCGGCCGTCGCCACATAGCCGTTTCGAAACGCCCCGAGAAGACGACTGAACCAGGCCAGGGGCCCCCGCTGAATGGGGCGGTGCACTCTCAACAGGGTGGCGCACAGGGCGGGACTCAGGGTGAGGGCGATAAAAGAGGAAAAAATCACTGACGTGGAGAGGGTGACGGCAAACTGCCGGTAGAGCTGGCCGGTAATCCCCGGAATAAAGCCCACCGGTACAAATACGGCCAGCATCACCAGCGTGGTGGAGATGATGGGCGAGGTCACCTGACCCATGGCCTTTTCAGCAGCCGCGGACGGGGAAAGGCCTTCTTCTTCCATGACCCGCTGCACATTTTCCACCACCACGATAGCGTCATCCACCACCAGACCGATGGCGAGAATCAGGGCAAACAGGGTAATGGTATTGGCACTGAACCCCAGGATCAGCAACACGGCAAAGGTGCCCACGAGGGAAACCGGGATGGACAGCGCCGGAATCAGGGTGGCACGCCAATCCTGAAGAAATACGTAGGTCACCCCCACCACCATGAGAAAGGTGATCATCAGCATCAACACGATCTCCTGAATGGCGGCCTGGACATAGCGGGTGGTATCGTAACTTAAACGGTATTTCATGCCGGGCGGAAACCGCTGGGACAGGCGCTTCATTTCCGCTTCCACCTGTTTCACCGTCTGCAGCGCGTTGGCCCCGGAGGTCCGGTAGATGGCCATGTTGACCGACGGGACACCATTAAAAGTGGACCGGGATGCATAGGACTGGGCCCCCAGTTCCACCCGGGCCACATCCTTCAGTCTCAGGATACCGCCCTGGGGGTTGCTGCGAATGACAATGGCCTCAAAATCTTCAACCGCCTTGAGCCGACCTTTCGCCCGCAGGGTGTATTGCACCTGCTGATTTTCACTTCCCGGTGCCGTACCGATGGATCCCGTGGCCGCCTGGATGTTCTGCTGCCGGATGGCCGTTATGACGTCATCGGCGGTGAGTCCCAGGGATGTCAACCGCTCCGGATCCATCCATATGCGCATACTGTAATCCAGGGCCCCGAAGATGTAGGCTTCACTGACGCCGCTGAGCCGGGTCAGAGCGTCTTTCACATTAATGCTCACGTAATTGCTCAGAAAGAGGACATCCTGCCCCCTGTCTTCCGAAAAAAACGTAATCACGCCGAGGATGTCCGAGGACCGGGTTCGCACCGAAACACCTTGTTCCGTGACCTCGGCCGGGAGTTTCGGAACGGCCTGTTGAACCCGGTTCTGGACATTCACCTGGGCGATGTCCGGATCCGTGTCCACCTCAAACGTCACGCTCAAGCGATAACTGCCGTTATTGCTGCAGGTGGAGGACATGTACAGCATATCCTCCACCCCATTAATCTCCGCCTCGAGCGGTGCAGCCACGCTATCGGCCACCACTTCGGCACTTGCCCCGGGATAAACGGTATCCACCCGGATCTCGGGAGGAGAAATCTTAGGATACTGGGCAACGGGAATATTGAGCAGGGCCAGGGTTCCGGCAAGGGTAATGAGGATGGCGATGACAATGGCGAGCCTGGGCCTGGCGATAAAGATGCGTGAAAACATAATTAATCCCCGGTGGCTTCCCCTTCGGGGACCGTTTGAACGCGTTGGCCCGGTGTCACCTTCTGGACGCCCTGGGTGACGATCCGTTCCCCGGCCTTCAGGCCCGAATGTACGACCCAATTGGGTCCTGCGGCCTTCCCTGTCTCGATGCGGCGGATCTGCGCCTGGTCCTGCTCATCCACCACAAACACATAGCGTCCGTCTTGGTCCACCTGAACCGCCGACTGTGGGACAACAGGAAGCCGGCGGCCTTCCTTGCACCGTACCAGAACGGTCACGTACTGGCCCGGCAGGAGAAACCCATCGGGATTTTCAAAAACCGCCCTCACCGCAATGGTACCGGTGTCCGGATCCACCTCATTATCCACGAAATCGACACGACCCTCGAGGGGATACATTTCACCGTTTGGCATCCGGATCAGGGGAACGGACGGGCAGGTATCGGAGTGGTCCTTTTTCATGAAGTCCGGGGCCCGCCCGATCTTGGCGAGGTCCATTTCACTAACGGAATAGACCACACGAATGGGGTCGAGTTGAACGATTCGGGCCAGCGATCCGGATTCCGGCCCCACGAGATTGCCTTTGGTCAAACTTGTCTTGCCGATGCGGCCGCTGATGGGGGCCTCGATGGTGGTGTATCCCAGGTTTATCCGCGCCTGCTCCAGATTGGCTTGCGCCTCTTTGAGCAAGGCCGCTGCTTTCAGTACCCTGTTGGCTGCGGTTTCGAGATCGGTTTTGGATACGCCTCCGGATCTTACGGCCCTGAGTCTTTTCAGGTATTGCTGAGCATCCTTCAAAGAGGCATCGGCTTCGGCCATCTTGGCACGCTCTTCATCCACGATGGCCTTGTAAGGGGCCTGTTCGATGACATAGAGGAGATCGCCCGAACGGACATCCGCCCCTTCCTTGAACTTCACCTGTTCCAGATATCCCTGAACCCGGGCCCGTAGATCCACAGCCTGGATCGCCTCCACCCGACCCACATACGCCTCGGGTGGATTGACTTCCTGCTCGGCGACCGTTATCACCGTGACCACCGGCGCCGGACTGTTTTTCGATTCGGCATCAACAACAAAAAGGAGGCTGAAAGGCAAGGCCATCACCAGTAAAAAAACCGTAATCTTTCGTCCAAGTGGCATAGATAAAATCGTATATCCTTTCCTTTATGGGTTCGATCGATAAGATTTGAGGGTCGATAGCACAATTGGTTGACAAATTCAAATGAAAATTTTAAATAGCATTTCAAATTGTAAACCGTCCATAGGGAGTGAATCGGCATGGCACAGAGAAAGGATGGTCGGCAGACCCAGGCCCGATTGCTGGATGCGGCCTGCGAAGTATTCTCGGAAAAGGGATTTCGCGATACAAAAGTGGCCGATATCTGCAGCCGCGCAGGGACCAACGTGGCGGCCGTCAACTATTACTTCGGTGATAAGAGCACCCTCTACTTCGAGGCCTGGCAGGAGGCCTACAAGAGGGATGTTGCGTCCGACCCTGTGGACACGGCGGAGGGGTCAGCGGAAAAACGATTCCGGGATCGGATTCGGGCGCTGGTTCGGCGCTTCTGTGACCCGGGGGAAAAGGGGCAATTCACGCGCATGTACCTCATGGAGTTGACCGATCCTGTGGCACTGAATCATGAGAAATGGCGGAAACTCTTTGATCCCCGCCATCGTCATCTGTTGAAACTGATTCAAGACGTCGCCGGACCCAATGCCACGGAAGAGGATGTCCGTTTCTGCGAAATCAGCGTCGTCAATTTATGCAGAGGACTTCTGATCATCAACCAGAGCGATCTGGAGTACATGGTGGGCGCGCCCGTGACAGAGCGCCTGCTCGACAGGCTTGCAGATCATATCACTCACTTTTCATTGGCCGGCATGCGGGCAGTTGGCGAAAGGAAGGAGCGAGGCAAACAATAATCTTTCATTGCTCTGGTGTACACTGGAGAAGGCCCTTATCTTTAAATCTGCCATGGGGATGCCCTGAGTTCCAAAAGAGTGACATCATATCGCCTCGTCTCGAACCATTGTGCTTATTCCTCTTCTAAAAATAAATCCTTGACAACCCAGCCCGGGACTTATATATTCCAATAAATGAATATAAGGATGTCCGTCCATCATGAAAACATTTACCAAAGTCATGAAGGCCCTGTCGGATCCCAATCGGGTCAGGATTGTCAAGATGCTCCAGCACAAGGCCATGTGCGTATGCGAGATTCAGGAGGCCCTGGGCATTTCCCAGCCGAGCGTATCCAAGCACCTGAGAATCCTTGGAGAAGCCGATCTTGTGGATTATCGTAAAGACGGCCTCTGGGTAAACTATTTCCTTCTGACGGCGGCAAATCGCCTTATGTGTCCAGCATAATGGGGAATCTCCGGCACTGGCTGAATGATGACCCTGACGTTGCGGAGTTGATCCGGAAACTCCCTTCCATTCGGCGGGAGGAGGTCTGCGGACGCTAATTTTTTTGAGCCGATTAAATAACTATATGGCTTTTTAGTTATTCACCATTAAAGCGGAGAGATTTTCAAAATGAAAGAACGCTGGAAACTTATACTGATCGTCCTGATCTTTGCTGCGGCTTACTATTTGCCCTGGTCCGACCCCAGGATCCGGCAGTCCGGACTGGAGGCGTTCATGATGCTCCAGGAATACGCCCGGGAACACGTATTGACCTGCCTGATCCCGGCCTTTTTCATCGCCGGTGCCATCTCAGTGTTTGTTTCCCAGGCGGCCGTACTGAAATACTTCGGCGCCACCGCCCGGAAGATCCTGTCCTACTCGGTGGCGTCTGTTTCAGGCACCATCCTGGCGGTCTGCTCCTGTACGGTGCTACCCCTCTTTGCCGGAATTTACTCCCGTGGGGCCGGTATCGGACCGGCCACCGCCTTTCTCTACTCAGGTCCAGCCATCAATGTCCTGGCCATTGTGCTCACCGCCCGGATCCTGGGCTGGCAACTGGGTTTGGCCCGGGCTATCGGCGCGATTATTTTTGCCGTGATCACCGGTCTTTTGATGGCCTTCATTTTCAGAAAAGACGACGCTGAACGAACCGCAGGCCAGATCTACCTCCCGGATGAAGAGGGAGACGGCCGAACCCTGACCCAGGAAGCGCTCTTCATGCTGATCCTGGTGCTGATCCTCATTTTTGCGGCCTTTGCCAAACCGGCCGAAGGCTCCACCGGGATCTGGCCCATGATCTTTGCGGCCAAATGGTATATCACGGCAGGGCTTCTCATCATCCTGGGGTTCATGCTGAAGAACTGGTTTATTAAGGAAGAAAGAAGCACATGGGTCCAGTCCACCTGGGGGTTTATGAAACAGATTTTGCCCTTATTGGGTGCCGGGGTCCTGGTGGCCGGCTTCATGCTGGGCCGTCCGGGACATTCGGCCCTGATACCGGAACACTACATTGAGACTCTGGTGGGCGGCAATTCGGTGTGGGCCAACCTGTTTGCATCACTCTCCGGTGCGCTGATGTATTTCGCCACCCTGACCGAGGTGCCCATTTTGCAGGGCCTTCTCGGCGCGGGCATGGGCAAGGGGCCGGCCCTGTCGCTGCTCCTGGCCGGGCCTGCGTTGTCGCTCCCCAACATGCTGGTCATCGGCGGGGTCATGGGAGTCAAAAAGACCGCGGTCTTTTGTGGCATCATCGTGATCTTAAGCAGCATGGCCGGTATGACCTATGGATGGATTGCAGGATGAGGGAGGCGTGAGGCGCAAGGCATAAGGTGCGAGGTGAAAGGGAGAAAGGCTGGGAAAGGATATGTCGGAAGATGATGTTACACAGATCAAGGTAGGGGGGTCTCCCGTGGGGATTATGGGACTTAAGACGATCATGGAAGAAATGGCCCCTCAGTATGCCGAAGAAGGGGACCCGGTGGTGGCGGACGAACTCCTGGGGCGGCTTTCCAGAAAGAATTATATCCCGCCCAAGGTAAGGGACAATTACCGGAAGGCTTTTTTGCGGGAATTCAAGAAATTTCTGGGAAAACCGTTCGAGGAAGAAGCGCCGGAAGGGCTGGAGCTGAAGGTCCTGGGTCCGGGCTGTGTGCAGTGCGATCAGCTTGAGCAGCAACTCATGCAGGTCATGGCCGAAACCGGAATCGTGGCCGATGTCGAGCACGTTCGGGATGTCAAGGAAATCGGCAGATATGGTGTGATGGGAACGCCGGCCCTGATCATAAACGGCCAGGTCAAGTCAGTGGGCAAGGTGCCGCCGAGAAACAAACTCGAGGAATGGCTGAAAGAGGCACAAGAAAATGGAGGCGCAAGGCGTTAGGCGCAAGGCGCAAGGCAAAAACGACGATGTAATGGAGAAAGGAAAAATACCATGGAGATTAAAGTATTGGGTCCTGGCTGCCCGAAGTGCCAGCAAACGGAAAAGAGCGTTAAAGAAGCCGTGTCCGAGGCCGGTGTGTCCGCCGACGTGGTGAAGGTGACCGACACCATGGAGATTGCCAAACATGGGGTTTTCGGCACGCCCGCGGTCGTGGTGGACGGCGAGGTGAAAAGTGTGGGCAAGGTCCCAAGTAAAGATGAAATCAAAGGGTGGATATCTAAATAGCAAAGCCATTGCCGCCCTTAAGGAAGGGCGTATGCCATGATAGATAAAAGCAAGGAGATACAGGGCCTGGTCAAAGAAAAGTATGCGGCCATCGCAAAGGGAAAGCGTGGTATTGATGCGTCTTCGTGCTGCGGGCCCACGCCGATAGTGGACATCCAGTCCCTGGGCCGGACCCTTGACTACAGGGAAGAGGACCTCCTTTTGGCGCCCGGAGAAGCCAACCTGGGGCTGGGCTGCGGGAATCCCATCGGGAAAGCGAATCTGAAGCCTGGGGAGACGGTACTTGACCTCGGCAGCGGTGCGGGGTTCGACACCTTTCTCGCTGCCGGACAGGTGGGCGAGTCAGGCCGGGTGGTCGGCATGGATATGACCGGGGAAATGGTAGAGAAGGCCAGGCAAAACGCCGACCGACTGGACATCCACAACGTGGAATTCCGGCTGGGAAAGATAGAAACGCTCCCTGTGGATGACCAATCCATGGATGTGGTGATCTCCAACTGCGTCATCAACCTGTCCCCGGACAAAAAGGCTGTCTTCGGCGAAATCTACCGGGTGCTGAAGCCGGGGGGCCGTATCGTCATCTCGGATATCCTTCGATCCGGAGAGATTCCGGAAGCGTTGAAGAACAATCCTGCCGCCTGACACCGGGTGAGTGGCCGGCGCCATTTCACCCGGTGAGGTGAAAAACATCCTTTCCGATCTGGGGTTTCAAAACATCCGGATCGAACAAAAGGATCAGAGTGAGCAGATCATTCAAGGCTGGAATGTGGGTGAAAATGCGGAGAAGGTGGTATTTTCAGCGTACCTTCAGGCCGTAAAATAGTCGATGAGTTAACGACACAGATTCTGCGCTTTCAATTTATCTGACAGCAATGAGGGAGGGATTAAAAATGGCGGAAGACTGTTGCACAACCAATGGAAATATCATGATCCTGTCCTGCTCGGGCGGGTCCAATGTGGGTCAGTTAGCCAATCAGGCCGCGGTGGAACTCACCCAGGAAGGATTCGGAAAAATGTTCTGCCTGGCCGGTGTGGGAGGCCATCTTGGGGGCTTTGTCCAGTCCGCCAAGGACGTCCCGGAGATGGTGGCTATCGACGGGTGCGAGATCGGCTGTGCCAAGGCCATTCTGGAACATGCCGAGGTCCCGCTTCAAAGCTATCTGGTCATCACCGACTTGGGAATTGAAAAGAACAAGGATTTCGATCTCGAGCGTCCTGATATAAAACGGGTCAAGAAAGCGGTAAGAGAAGCGGCAGCTAACGGAAACGCAAGATCCGAGCAAAGCCGAAACCCGGTGCAAGTCTGTTCTTGCTGTGGGTAAAAGCGGTTCTCAAAATGAAAGGCAACTGGATGAAACAACACAAAAGGGTATGGATACTGGCGGTGGTATTGACGGCGGTTTTTCCCCTCGTGACAGGCACGGGAGGATTGGCAGGGGCCGATGAACCGATTACTGTGGAAGGGGCCTATCCGGGCCTCGCCACGGGGGTTTTGCGGTTGGCCAGGCTGACGGACATGGAAAAGGAAATCCTGCTCCAAGCCCACCAAGTTCAAATCCGTGAGGATTTTGCCGGGGAAATCCTCGGGCAGGCGGAGCCTGAGATACGAAAACAATTGGAGAAGAACCTCTTCCTTCTGCTGGAACAAAAGGCCATGGAGATGCTCATCAGGCAGGACGCACTGTCCATGGGCATTTCTGCTGATCAGCCCAAAGAAGAGATGTTAAAGGCCTACGTGGAGCGTCTCACGGAAGGGCTTACGGTAAACGAGGCGGAAATAAAGGCCTTTTATGAGAGCAACAAGGAGATGGTTGGCGGCATGCCCTTTGATCAGGTCAGGGGAAGCATCGAGCCTTTTCTGCTCGAGCAGAAAAAGATGGCGGTCCTCGATGACCGGATTGAGAGTCTGGGCAAGAGAACAGATATCCGCCTCAACCGAGATTGGGTGAAGAAACACGCGGAATTGGCCAGGGACAACCCGGTGGATAAGGCCCGGATGTCCGGTAAACCCACTCTGGTTGAATTCGGGGCTGCAGGGTGCGTGCCATGCGATATGATGCAGCCCATACTCGATCGACTCCGAAAAAAATTTCCCAAAAAGCTTAACGTGGTTTTTGTGCACGTGGGGGAGAACCAGCTCCTGGGGGCCCGCTTCGGCATCCGGTCCATCCCGGTACAGGTCTTTTATGACCAAAAAGGCAAAGAGGTCTTTCGTCATGTGGGATTCTATGCAAAGGAAGAGGTTATGAAGCAACTGGCGAAAATGGGGGTCAAGTAAATGCAGAAGCGAGCCACGCGCTTTTCACTCACGCTTGCGGTGATTATTATCCTCTTCGGCGGACTGGGCCTTGTGATCTCCGGGTGCTCTTCTGAAGAACCTGCTGCATCCCATTCCCAGCCCGCCGGTGACATCCCGGTCAAGGGAATGCCCACCATGGTGGACCTGGGAGCCAACGAATGCATCCCCTGCAAGATGATGGTGCCGGTTCTGGAAAAGGTGGAAAAGAAATACAAAGGGAAGGCCGCCATCATCATCGTTGATGTCTATAAGAACAAGGAACCGGCCAAGCGGTTCGGGGTCCGGGCAATCCCCACCCAGATTTTCTTTGATAAATCGGGTAAAGAGGTCCACCGTCATGAGGGATTCATGGGAGAGGCGGACATTGACCGGGTCTTCAAGGAAATGGGTGTGAGTTGACCCATAGGTAAGGAGATATGATGCTGCTTGAGAGTTATCAAAAAGAGATCTTCCGGCCCAAATGTAACCCCGGCTTTGAATCCGTGCACTGCATCGCGCATCTGGATCAGGATATCGCAGAGGCCCTTCCCTATCTCAACGCCGAACTGGGGGGCTTTGAATACTTCAGAGACCCACCGGCCGTGACCTTCAGGGTCCAGGAAAAATCATTACGGTGCACCCCAGAGAGATTGCGGTGAATGCCCTTAGAGACGACGCCGAGGCGGAAAAAATTTTGCAGTGGCTCAAGCGGGAGATCAATGAAGCCTGGGAGAAACGAGATGAAATCGAACCCAAATACGAGGGAATGCCAAAACCCAAGGTCTTTGAGATCCTCAAGCTGCTGCCGAAGACCAACTGCGGGCAGTGTGGACAGCCCACGTGCATGGTCTTCGCCGCCCTAACGGCCCAGGGCGTCAAAGGGCCGGAGGACTGTCCTGAACTAAATGCACGGCAGTCGGAACGATTGCGTTCCTACATGGGGGGCTTTTCACTCGAGAGCTGATGACGCCATGATAAATCAACACAATCATCCTGAAACCATATGCTATTGTTTCGGTTATACCGCTGAAGACATTGAAGAGGATCTGTTGCGGCACGGCCGATCCACCATCCTTGAGCGGATTCAAAAGGAAAAAAAGGCCAACGGCTGCAACTGTGCTATAAAAAACCCCAAGGGGAGGTGATGCCTTCCGGATGTTCGCCGGGTGGTGAACAAAACACAAGGCCTCGTCGAAATGATGTAGCCCATCGGGCCGGAAGGATGCAGGAGGAGGAATGCCCCCATGTTGAAAGGCTGGCTTGTTAGCGTTGTATGGCTCTTTTTCGTCTCCCTTTATCCCTGTTCCGCATATGCCGGGGAGCCCTTGGGGCCGAAGATGGTCATTAAGGAGCTGGAGTTCGATTACGGCGAGGTGAAAGAGGGAGAAACCATCGAACATACCTTTTTGGTATTGAACCAGGGTGACGCCCCCCTTGAAATCGCCAGGGTGCGACCGGGCTGAGGCTGTTCCGTGGCCTCTTTCGACCCCACCATCCCCCCCGGCGGGGAGGGAAAGATTACCATCAAGGTCCATACCAGTGGGTACGAGGGATCCATATACAAGAGCGCACTGGTCAATTCAAATGATCCTGAGAAGAATGCGATCCACCTCAGTATAAAGGCCGTTGTCAAGCCTTCGGTTTTGATCTCTCCGCGTTATGTCGATTTACGTGGAAAAGCGGGTCAGAACGCCACGAAGATCGTTAAGATTGATGCAGCCCTTGATAAACCGCTGTCGCTGATACCGGGTAAGTTCAGCCTAAAAGGAAAAATGACCTACCGCATCAAGGAAGTGAAAAAGGGCCGGTCATTTGAGGTCTATTTTACAAACATCCTTACATCCCCACAGACCTACTACGGATTTCTGAACCTCAAGACCAATTATCCGGAAAAGCCGGTCATCAGCATACAGATACGGGGTCGTTTTGTGAAAGAAAACGAAGCAAAGAAAACGAGCATGCATCTGGAATAGGACCCCGCATGACTTCTGTCATCAGCTATGGGGGTGAGCCTGTGAAAACGAGTTGGGTTTACAATAAAAACCAGGGAATGCTTCCACGATTACGTGCCCTTGGGACCCTCCCGGCGCGCCCCATCGGAAAAAAGGGTCGCATCGGAAGGGTAGTGACGGTTGTTGCGCTGTTCCTGCTCATCCATCTCCCCATATCCGCGGCCTCAGAGCAAAAGGCCCAAAGTCTAAGCGAGTTCATCGAGATGTTTGACACATCACGGTGCAGGGCATGTCACGAGGAGATCTACGCCCAATGGGAGAAGTCCCATCACGCCAGGTCCATCATGGATATCTTCATGGACCGATACCTTCAAAAAGGCGTTCTCTCCGTAAAGACCCCCCATGACGCCACCAAAAATAATTTTCCGTGCTTTAAATGTCACTTGCCCCAGTTGGCACATGCCACCGATAAGGTGGCCGCTGAAATCGCAGCAGCTATTCTGAGCAAGGACAAGGCTACCATGCGAAAACTCAATATCAACTGCCTGGTCTGTCACCATCAGAAGGGGGTCATCCACGGTTATCCTGAAAAGGGGACCCTTTACGGAACCGATACGGTTTCAGCGCATGAAGACGAAGAATACCAGACCATTAAGTCAAGCCTCATCATGAAACAATCGGTCATGTGCGGGCAATGCCACGGACTGGGGCCGGTTTTCGGTCTTGAGTATCCGGTTCAGTGCGCCACACTTTACGGAAGCTATCTTCATGCCTATATTCCCTCGGGCGGGACCCAGACCTGCCAGGAATGTCATATGAAAGAGGCGGATCATACCTGCCCGCCCAACTTCAAGGATCAAAAGGATGTGTCCAAACGGCTGACCGAGGCCCTCCCCATGGAGGTCGAAGCGATATTCTACCGGCCCCAGATCACCCCCGGCAAATTGGTTCCCACGGTGGTTGTGGAGACCCGAATCACCAGCAGGGCCGGACACCGCATTCCGGACGGGTGACCGTCGAAAAACCGCGTGGTCCTGGATGTGACCATAAAAGACGATATGAACCGAACACTCTACAAGACGAACAAGGTCTATATGCCCCAGTCAACCGACTCACTGAATAACGCCATGGTCTACGGCCCGACGCACAAGGTCGGCATTATCCGGGACACGAGCATTCAGCCCTTTGCCGCCAAGACAGAGACCTTTGAGGCCTCCATACCCGATGGCATCGGTAAGGTACAGGTCAACGTGGACCTCAGTTATCAGCCCCGTCCGGGCGACGTATACCCCATCCATCATAAAACCGTGGAACTCGATCCGGGTAAATAAAGGTTATGCCGTGAAGAGAAAAGGGATCAAAGGAAGAATATGGCGGGCTGCCTGGCAGTCTGCAGCAATGGTTGTCCTGGCCTGCGTCATCGGGCTTCTAATCAATGAAAGCCGGTCGGACGGACTGGCAGTGGTGGCCGACTGGTCCCCTGAGACGCGTTTGGCCACGGATGCGGGCGACAGCATGATCGTCTCTCTCGATGAAGCAGAGCGACTTTGCCTGCAGAAAAACGCGGTGTTTTTGGACGCCCGGTCGCCCAAGGAGTATGCCCGTGGACACATCAGCTGTGCCATAAACGTGCCCTGGCAGGGTTTTGAGTCATACCTGGACCGCGTCTGGGGCGTCATCCCGGAAGAGGCAATGATCGTGACCTACTGCGATGGCGAGACCTGTTCCCTGAGCGAAGACCTGGCCAAAGAGTTGATGGCCATGGGTTACAAACAGGTGAAGGTCCTCCTTAACGGCTGGACCCGCTGGGCAGAGGCCGGGCTCCCCGTAGAAGAAGGAGAAAAGGGCCGTCAGACAGCCGGAACAGATAAAGCCGGCGCATGCTTATAAGCTTCGGGGCGTCCCTTATGACGTCTCTGATGGAGGTGAAATGAATGGCTGAAGGCCAAACCGGTTTTTTCAGACGACAATGGAAGCAGGACGGACCCTTTGGCGTCATTGCCCGCCTGATCCTTGGAGTGATTTTCATCTATGCAAGTATTGATAAAATTGCGCACCCGGCGGCCTTTGCAAAGGACATCTACAATTACCAGATCCTTCCGGACGCCCTGATTAACCTCACCGCCATGGTCCTTCCCTGCCTGGAGCTGATTCTCGGCATCTTTTTGGTGGTCGGTCTGTTCCGGGAAGGGACTGCATTGATCGTAACGCTGCTCCTGCTCATGTTTTTTGGCGTCATGGTCTTCAACCTGGCTCGTGGCCTCGACATCCACTGCGGCTGTTTTTACACCAGTGCACAGGGAACGGACGGTGCACCCATGGCATGGTATGTGTTCAGGGACAGTCTTTTCCTCATCCCGGCGTTCTATCTGTTTTACTGCACTTTTCGCGCAAAAAAGGAGACATTGAGGGCCTGAGGGAAGAATTGGGGAGAATCAGAGGGGCAGTTTTCGAAACGGATCGGAGTCGTGCCCCAAATTGGATAAGGACCCTATTGAAACGGCAGAAACAGCAACCGAGACTGTGCCTCACATCAATCCCGGAGGGTGGATAATATGAAAGCTTTCATCAAAGTCATGAAGGCTCTGTCCGACCCTAATCGCGTCAAGATCCTCAAGCTTCTCCAGCAAAAGCCCATGTTTGTGAGGGAAATCCAGGGGCTCCTCGGGATCTCTCAATCGGCCGTATCCAAACATCTCAAGGTGCTTGAGAATGCCGGTTTCGTCACTTTCCACAAAGAGGGCACCTGGGTCAGGTATCGTCTGGCGAACGGAACAAGCAGCCCTTATGCGGCGAGTGTCTTGGGGAACCTCAGGCATTGGCTGGAGAATGAGTCTGAAATTAGTGAGTTGCAAGCAAGGCTTCCTGATATTCGGAAAGCAGGAGGCTGCACAAAGAATCATTCGTTGTAACACGACATTATTAGCACTCATAAAGAACGAAGAAAAAGATGAAAATCAAGGAAATTGCTGAACAAAACGACCTCAAGCCTACGGATCTCTATGAAATAATCAAAAAATCCATGGAATAGATGAAGCAATAAACAGAAATAAGGAAGAGGATAAGGTTCCATGACTGAAAAGCTTAAAATTTTGTTTTTATGCACCGGCAATTCCTGCCGGAGTCAGATGGCCGAGGCCTGGACGGATAAGCTCAAAGGGGATCAATTCGAGGCATATTCCGCAGGCGTGGCGCCAAAACCGATCGATCCCAGGGCCGTTACGGCCATGGCGGAGGCCGGAATCGATGTTTCGAGACAAAAGTCAAAAGATATCGATTCGTTGGGGAATATGGAATTCGAATATGTGGTCACGCTGTGTGACAACGCCAAAGAATCCTGCCCCTTTTCCCGGCCGGAACCCGGCTGCTGCACCGGGGATTCGATGATCCCCCAAGACTCGCGCAAGATGCAGCGGATGAAGCGGAGGCCATGAAGCATTACCGTCGCGTGCGGGATGAGATCAAGGCCTTTGTGGAGAAGATGCCGGGGATATTGGAGGAAGAATAGATCAGAACGAGATCCTTAGGAGGAGATTTCGTATGTCACCCCATGAAGAGGATATATTGAAAAATCCGGACGACACCTTACCCGATCCCCCGACGGCCTCACATGAAGGGAACGAATGAAAGGACGGGTGAGTCTCTCCCCCACCGGCAGTTGGCCGGCGCATGCTAACATTTCCGGATAATACCCAGGTGAGCGTGAAAGGCCTCGACGATATCATGGCCGACCTGTTCGCTCAAGACAGAAGGCCGAACCATGAGACCGCCACGGAGATGATCCATCGTTTGGAAGAAAGAAGAACTTTATCCCCTCCTCCGAACTTGTGCGCAGAGAGTATGCCTTTGTCCTATTACGGGAATACAGGGAGTACATTAGGGATCGATCCGCCGGCGGCAGTTAAAAAGAAGTCCTAACAAAGCAGCCTCGGCCTTCCATTATCACCCATTGCACTCCGGTCCTTGCGGATGATCAAGGTCGGGAAAGGTTCTCCAATCAGGAATGCCGAGTTCCATGAAGAAAAATCCCGTTAAACAGCATCAGCCTCCCAAAGCGGCGCCTAAAGGCCCGGCCGTGTCCTGTGCCATGCTCTCCCTTCCGCCTACCCACTGTTGCACCATCATAGAGAACATCACCGAAGGGGTGCTTACCATTGATCTGGAAAAGACGATCACCTATTTCAACCCCGCGGCCGAAGCCGTCACAGGCTTTTCATCCAGCGAGGCGATCGGTCAGAAGTGCTTTGATATCTTTCGGGCCGATATCTGCGAAAAGGCATGTCCCCTTGACAGGAGTCTTGCAACAGGAAAGCCCGTATTGCATCCCCGGGCGACCCTCATTAACAAGTCAGGCCGTGAAGTGCGGGTGAATACCAGCACCTCCCTGATCAAAGATGAAGCGGGAGACATCGTAGGGGCGGTAAGGATCTTCAGCGACCTCTCAGAGATAGAAGCGCTAAGGCGGAGTCTGAACCGGCGTTTTACCCACGAAGATATTGTGGGAAGACATCCCAGGATGAAGGAGATCCTGTCTTTTCTCCCGGACATTGCCGAAAGCGAAAGTGCCGTGCTTATCGAGGGGCCAACGGGATCAGGAAAAGAACTCATCGCCCGGGCCATCCACCACCTGAGCCCCCGCAAGGAAGGGCCGTTCATCGCGGTCAACTGCGCGGCCCTGCCTGAGACCCTGCTGGAATCCGAACTCTTCGGATATAGGAAAGGCGCCTTTACCGGGGCCGCGAAAGACAAACCCGGCCGGTTCTTCCTGGCGACAAGGGGACCCTGTTCCTGGATGAGATCTCCAGCACCTCCCCGTCGTTCCAGGCCGATCTCTTGAGGATCCTGGAAGGCGGCGAGTTCACCCCCCTTGGCGCCACCCGGACCTTGAAATCCGACTTCAGAGTGGTGACGGCCACAAACCTTGAACTCCATAAACTGGTGCAGGACGATAAATTTCGGGAGGATCTCTACTACCGTCTGAACGTGGTAAAAATCAGCGTTCCCCCGCTCCGAAAGAGAAAAGAAGATATTCCGCTCCTCGTTGACCATTTCATCCGGAAATTCAACCTCCTCAAGGGCCGATCGGTCGAGGGGGTAACGCCGGAGGTCCTCGCCTTTCTCCTGGAACACCCCTTTCCCGGCAATATAAGGGAACTGGAAAACATCGTCGAATACGCCTTCATCACTTGCAAGGGCGTACGGATCGATATGGAGCACCTGTCAAGGGACCTGGTCAAAGGCCAAAAAGACCAGGGCCGACGCCTGTC
This sequence comes from Deltaproteobacteria bacterium, assembly GCA_034522175.1. GTDB lineage: Bacteria > Desulfobacterota > DSM-4660 > Desulfatiglandales > Desulfatiglandaceae > JAIPDZ01. The sequence goes on from JAXHLQ010000001.1 coordinate 864,133, forward strand.
TGCCGATGAACAGGAAGAGGCCGGAAAAATAAAGACCATTCTCAAAGAATGCCGGCAGAACCGGTCCAGAGCGGCCAGGGCCTTGGGCATGAGCCGCAGCACCCTCTGGCGAAAGATGAAAAAATATGGCCTGATGACATGAAAGGAAAAATATACAACGCAATACTCAAACCGTAAGATTCGTGCAACTTGAGTGATAAATGGGGATCAAAACCAAGCAATAAATAAGAAGGAAGGAGAACCAAAATGGAGAAAGAAGACCATGTGCCGGAAAACGCAATCTTTTGCTGCTTTGGCTGTATGTCCAGCGTCGGAACGCTCACCGGAGTGGCCGTTTTGGAGGCTTACAAGGCATTGGACAAGGAGAAGACGGGTCTCTTTTGCACCTCGGCTATAGCGGCCGGAGTCCCCAAACACAGAAAAACCACCGAAAAAGCCAAGACAATCATTGCCATAGATGGCTGCCAAAATAAGTGTGCGACGAAAATTCTGGAAAAGGACGGCTTCAAAATCGATAAGACCCTTAACCTCCTGCAGGACCTAAAAATACCCAAGATAGGGCCGTTCAAGCCATTTGACTATAGAGAAGAAGATATGGAAAAGACGGTAGCTGAAATCATCCGTCTGTGCGAAGGAAAAAGCTGAAATATTAAAATACTGGATTCCGGCTGTGCTTGGCTTGGCCTGTAGATCCATTAGCAAAAGGACATGCATTGCCGAAGCCATTTTTAGAGAAGCGGGATGATTCCCTATCCACACATTAGTCCTGATATTTTTAGAATCGGCCCCCTCCAGATCCGATGGTACGGCCTCATGTACGTGCTCGCCTTCCTGGCCGCCTATTTCGTGATCAAGCGCCAGGAAAAAAGAAGACCCATCGGCCTGTCCCCCCGCCTGGTCCAGGATCTCATCTTTTATCTCATTGTCGGACTGATTGCCGGCGCCAGGCTGGGATATATCCTCTTTTACCAGTACATGAATTTGATGGATTATGTCTATCACCCCCTCGAAATCATTGCGGTCTGGCACGGGGGCATGTCGTTTCACGGGGGGTTGATCGGGACCGTCATCGCCGGGTGGTGGTTTTCCAAACGTCGCCGGATTTCCTTCCGGGCTTTGGCGGACCGGGTGATCGTGGCCGCACCCATCGGCCTGGGCCTGGGGCGGATCGGGAACTTCATCAACGGCGAACTCTTCGGCCGGCCTTCCGATCTTCCGTGGGCCATGGTATTTCCCGGCGGAGGACCTTTACCCCGGCACCCCTCCCAGCTCTATGAGGCCTTCTTTGAAGGTCTGGTATTATTTCTGATCCTGCTGTGGCTGAGCAAGAAGAAAATCGCCGAAGGATTTCTTCTGGGGACCTTTCTTTGCGGCTATGGGTTCTTTCGCTTTGTTCTGGAGTTTTTCAGGGAACCGGACCCGCAGCTCGGCCTGATCATCGGGTCGTTTACCATGGGCCAGGCCCTTTCCGCCGCCATGGTCGTCGTTGGCATCTCCATCGCCTTGACAGTAACATTGCGTCATCGTAAATCATCAATCCTATAGGAGGTTTTTGCTCCCATGCATCCGACTTGCAGGATCTTTCTCATGCTTTCCGCCGGCATCATGCTTTTTGCCCATACTCAGGGCATCTGCGGGGAGGTTCATTCTCCTGAACCGGTCGATAACGAGGCCAGGGGTCAGGGGCCGGACGCCGGAGCGGATACCAATGTCGGCGTCTGGCTGGCCTCCTTTTTCCGCGACCATATCTCGGCCGTGGACGGGAGCCGGTGTCCGAGCCAGCCCACCTGCTCGTCCTACAGTATAAAGGCCTTCAAAAAGCATGGGTTCTTCATCGGGTGGGCCATGATGGCCGACCGGTTGGTCCACGAGATCGACGAATGGGCGGTCTCGCCGGTCAGGATGGTGAACGGGGAGCCCAAGATCATCGATCCCGTGGAAAACAACGATTTCTGGTGGTTTCAACCGGATGAAAAGGATGAAAAATAGGATTTTCTGGATGGCAGCTTTGGCTTTGGGGATTTTCTTCTTGGAGGTGGTCCCGGCATTCCCGCGCCAGATCACCATCCATAGCGAAGACCAGTTCAATTATGCGCGAACCCGTATGCAAGAGGGCGCGTATATGAGGGCCGTGGAAGAATTCGAGCGGTTCATACGCCTTTTCCCTGAATCCCCTGACGTCCCCGAGGCACGCTGCCTCATGGGAATGTGTTATCTCGAAGCCCACCGATACGCCGAGGCGAGAGAAAGCCTCTCCCTCGTTGCCCTGCCTGATGCCACTGATCCGCTTGCCCAGAAGGCCCGTTTCCTGATGGGTGAGTCTTACTATCGGGAACAGAAGCCCCTAAAGGCTGCCAACTACTTTGAGCAGGTCTTCAAAGACGATCCGTCCGAGGCGTTGCGGGATGCGGCCGCCTATCGACTCGGGTGGGCACGGCTGCGGGAGAACAGATGGCAGGAGGCGTCCCACAGCTTCCGCAGGGTGGAAAGGAAAAGCCCGCTCTATAACAGCGCCCTGGAACTTGAAAGAATGAGCCTCAAGGGTATGGGGTTGCCTTACAAGAGCCCGAACCAGGCAGGGGTGATGGCGGGCCTCCTCCCGGGGCTCGGCCATGCCTATGCGGGCCGCTACAGGAGCGCCATCGTCTCCTTTCTCCTGAACGGCCTCTTCATCTGGGCCACCGTGGAGTCTTTTCACCGGGATCACGATATCCTGGGCGGCGTGCTGGCCTTCGTGGAGGCCGGATGGTACGCCGGAAACATCTACGGCGCGGTGAACGCCACCCACAAATACAACCGAAAGCTGCAGGACGATTTTCGAAAGCGTCTGAACGATCGATTCAATCTCCGCCTCATCGCATCCAGAGATGGGCGATGGGGGTTGTCCCTTGCCGTTCGCTTTTAGCTGCCTGCCTCCCGTCCAAAATATCGTATCATCTCAATAAGCTGGGGGGGATGGCTTTGCGCAAATCAGGACAAGCGGACCCGAAAGGCGCACCTACCTCGGTTTTTTGAGATCATATAAAATATCGCCTTTAAACGCAGGAAAGCTTCCTCGAAACATGGGCATCCAAATCGACTGCAGCCCACACTCCCCCACTGTTCATAGAGTTCCGGGGTCCATTACAGATAGGCCGAAAGCTTACTGATGATGTCCGAACGACCGTGGAGAAAACGCAACACCTCAATATCGCCTCCGACACGGCGGTAGAAAATATAATGCTTTCCCACCACCACGTATCGAAAATCGCTACGCAGCATAGGATGGCTTCTCCCCAATTCGGGAAACTCAACCAGCAACGCCAGCCGCTCTTCAAGGCGGTTCTGATAAACCTCCAGTTGTCTCTGACCCCAGGCCTCCAGCGTGTACTGAGCAATCTCGGCCAAGTCCTCTTCAGCCGATCGGGTGAGCCAATAGGTCCCTTGAGTCATTCCTTTGTCCTGCGGCGGGTCCGTGAGATGACATCACTGACCGAACAAGCGCTTCGGCCGCTCGCAACAGATGCTTCCAGCGTGCCGTTCAGCTCGCTCCAGGCTGCGTCGACGATGACGCGGTCATCCATGCGTCGAAGAGCATCCCGGACCACTTCGCTTGCATTTCCATAAAGACCGGAATGAACCTTTCGCTGGACGAACTCGTAAAGTTCAGGTGTAAGGGATACGTTCATCTGCATGAGAAGACTCCTTTATCAAGAGGTACATTATGTCAAGTATAGCGCGAATTTTTATGCCGGTCAATGGTAAACCAGCCACGTGACATAACCTGATTCTCTGCAAAAGGGTTTAAGGGGCGAAGCTGCGAATCGCGTCAAGGTTGATGGTGATAAGGTGAGGTGATAAGAAGTCGCTTTCTTGCGGAAGGAATATAGCGGAAACGGGCTTGGGTGTCAATTGTGGTTTTGTCCTGTGGGACGTCTATGAGTTCAAGAGTTGATGCGAATTGCAGGCTAAGCCCCATCTCTTTTAGAATTCTTTCCCCCCGTTCAACAGACAGGCTGACAGCGGGTTTCGATATGCCGATTTTCTTTGCAATGGCTGAGGCCGTCTCTCCCACTGATGGTCGGCTCCGGGCGTATTAATTCTGGCTTGTCCTAGTACTAGCATAAAAAGCCATTAAACCATATTTGCTTCAACGGAAACTTCTGAACATATAGATGTCCCACAAGCCCCACACGAAAAGGGTGGTCAGGGCGACTGTCTTTTATGGAAAAGAAAAACTCGAATGAGGATCAGACGTTTGAGTTTGCGCGTCTCCTGAAGGAGGGAAGGCATCCTGTCAGGAGGCAACCACGCACATTTTAAGGGATTCCTCCACGGTCAACAACGTTACGCAGATGAGGAAGCTCGCCAGCATTTTGGCTCGGGTTTGCTATGTTATGCCCCGAGAAAGGACTTCACAGCGGCAATCACCTGGTCGATGTCTTTCTCGATGTCCCCCGCATTAGGGAAGAATCGAAGATCCATCGTCCATTCTTCCGCTCGCTTATGAAAGTGATGAGGGTGGCTCGTCAATTGCTGTATTTCAGGCACGGTTTCGTGAGGATAATCGTCCCAACCGAAAAGGCGTTTGTCTCCAGGATACGGGAGACCATAGTCGATCACCGCGTATGAGTAACTTCTGGTGGTCGGATCAAAATGAATGTCCAGGAATCGGGTATCATCAATGGCGGCACGGACCTTGGCCCCCACCAGATTGATTTCACCAAAAAGTCCGCTGTCCCTGAGTTTCTCAACGACCCCTTTGTACCAAATCGTCATACGGCCTCAAATAAGACGAGCAACTCAGACAGTTCATGATCGATGGCCCGCCATTCTAAGAGGTCCGTGTAGAGCGTATGATCGTCGGGAGTCGCCCCTTCGGTCTTGAGCCTGGTTTCGAGTTCATGGATAGAACCGTACTTTCCTTCCAACTGCGATCTTCTCCTTTTCAGGGTGAAAAGCCTTTCTGAAACACCGGCAACAACGCCCTTATAGATAAGATCTTCGCCGCTAATGGGCAGAATGGAAGCGGCTCTTTCCAGTAGTTGGCTGGCAGGCATTGCATTGGCCATTTTCTATCTCCTTTTGAGGATGTTTTTGTCAGATTTTACCATCCCGGCTTCATGGGCGCAAGCGTAACCAGTGAATGGCTCCCCTTTGGTTCACCTGCCCCATACTGCCGTAACGCGTGGAAGTAGGCGGCGATCTCGGGGGAGGCGGAGGTGGAGCGAATGTGGTATTGATTGGGGCCTTGCCGGCAGTCTCGATCACCTTGCCGTAGAAATCCCTATCGGCCAGTTCCTCCTGTACATTGCCCAAATTCTACCCCATTTTATACGTCAAAACCCAAAATAGCGTCAAGCTCAAAAAAGCTGTGATATCCATGCATTTGGGCTACATCCCCATAGTCAAAATGGGCGGGCCCCTCAAGAGGCCGGATTGCCCTCCACTCGTTTTTTTCTTGACAACCCTCAAAACTATCGTATGATGTCTATAAAAGCTATAGATTTAGTAGTATTTAAATTCTGGATTCTGTATGAAACTGTCTACGAGAACACGTTATGGCGTCAGACTGATGGTGATGTTGGCCAGCCGATATGACGAAGGGCCGGTCTATCTTAGGGAAATTGCCGAGGAAGAACAGATATCCAAGAAATACTTGAGCCAGATCATCATCCCCCTGAGAGCGGCAGGCCTGGTCCACTCCACAAGGGGAGCCTACGGCGGCTACACCCTTGCCAAGGCGCCGGAAGACATAACCATGAAGGATGTCATCGAGGTTCTGGAAGGGGAAGCGTGTCTTGTGGACTGCGTGAAGAATCCGGCCGTCTGCATGCGGGTAACCACCTGTGCCACCCGCGATATCTGGACTATCCTGGGCGAGAAGATCGGCGAAACCTTGAAGGCCGTAACCCTCGCCGCCTTGGTCAGGATGAGTCGGGACAAGGAGCAAAACATCCTCATGAGTCACATCTGATCGTTCCATATGGGGACATGGGGTCTATATTAAGGGCGAGCCCTAAGGCGTCGTTAAATCACCTCCATAAACACCTCGAAGCAAGGGAAGGGGGGCAAAATGGAACGTATATTCAGCGACAATTCCTTATCCATCGGCAATACGCCTCTGATCCGACTGAACCGCATCACCCAGGGCGCCAAAGCAACCGTACTGGCCAAGATCGAAGGGAGAAACCCCGCCTATTCCGTCAAGTGCCGTATCGGCGCAGCCATGATCTGGGATGCCGAGAAGCGTGGCTTTCTCAAAGCGGGGATGGAGATCGTGGAGCCCACCAGCGGCAATACCGGGATCGCCCTGGCTTACGTATCGGCGGCCCGGGGCTACCAACTCACCCTCACCATGCCCGAAACCATGAGTGTCGAGCGCCGTCGCGTCTTGGCCGCCTTTGGCGCGAACGTTATTCTGACCCCCGGAGCCGACGGCATGAAAGGCGCTGTCACGCGGGCCGAGGCCATGGCCGCCGCTGAACCCGGGCGCTGGTTCCTGCCTCAGCAATTCAAGAACCCCGCCAACCCTGCTATTCATGAGCAGACCACCGGCCCGGAAATCTGGCAGGATACGGGAGGCGAGATGGATATCCTTGTTTCCGGGGTGGGAACCGGCGGGACCATTACGGGTATCTCACGCTATTTCAAAAAGACGATGAAAAAGCCGATTCTATCAGTGGCCGTGGAACCCAAGGAGAGCCCGGTCATCACCCAGAAGCTATCAGGCAAGCCCCTCAAGCCGGGGCCGCACCTGATTCAGGGCATCGGCGCGGGTTTCATTCCGGACACGCTCGACCTTTCCGTAGTGGACCGGGTCGAGCAGGTGGAGGGAGCAGAAGCCGTGGCGTTCGCCAGACGGTTGGCCGGAGAAGAAGGCATCCTGTCAGGGATTTCCTGCGGGGCCGCTGCTGCAGTGGCCGTGCGCCTGGCAAAAAACGACGAATTTGCAGGCCAAAACATCGTCGTCATCCTCCCCGACGCAGGGGAGCGGTACCTTTCCACGGTGTTGTTTGAAGGGATCATGTGATGGATGATACGGATACACCCTGATGATCCATCGTTGACAAAAACGACGGGTAAGATCTCAATCGTCAGGGACACCGTTCGGAAGAAGCAGTCACCCCGACTTGTTGAGAAGATATAACGACGGTCCGTTTTCCGAAAAGAGATGAAGGGGTAACTGAAATGAGAAATGCGATTATACCCGATTTTAAATCCGCCAGGCTTATTGATCAACAGGCGAAGGCAGATGCGACGCTGTGCTGGACGTGCGGTACGTGCGATGCAGAATGCCCCATCAATACGGCCACCGCCCGCCTGAGCCCCAGGAAAATTGTGCGAATGGCCACTCTCGGGCTCATTGAGGAACTGGCAAACCTGCCGGAGGTCTGGTACTGTACGGCATGCAACCGTTGCGGTCAGACGTGCCCCACACTGGTGACCCCCTCAAGAATGATTGCTCGTATTCGACGGGAAGCCGTTCTGCGGGGGATTATGTCATGGACCATGCACACGGCTTACACAGAATTCTTTTCCGCCTTTCAACGGGTTCGCTGGCAGGTCGTATCCCGGTGCTTTAACGGGTCGCTGACCCATCTTTCGGATTCGCAGTGGTATGAATGGCTCAACACGCCCATTAATAGCGAAAAATCCGTTATTTCAGGGAATGGCATACTGAAGCGGCGGAGTGCCTTGGGCGATATGCTTTCCGAAACGGAAATCCTTGCATGCTTCACGTGCAGCGAATGCACCAATGCCTGTCCCTTGAAAGGCGAAAGGGCTGTCTTTGATCCCCTTTGGATTACTCGAATGGCGAATCTGGGCCTTACCGATGAGCTGCTCAGGTCACCCGCGATCTGGCTCTGTGTGCAGTGCCGGCAGTGTACGGAATCGTGCAGCCAGGCGGTGAAGGTCCACTCCCTCATTGAGAGCCTGAGAAGGCTTGCCGTAAAGCAGGGCATTGTTGATCCGGGGTTTCAAACCCGGTTACGAAAGGCCGATCGAATCGTCTACCCGCGTTTTGTGGAAGAAGTTGATCGTTTACTTGGATCCCGCGGTACTTCTGCGTTTCTTTTCGATGCCGAAAGGTTGTCCGGAGGTTTTCCCGAGGGGGCTGCATTGGGTTAGCGTTTCAGAAATGTTCGCGTTTCAGGCATTCACCTTATCCTTTGTGCTCAAACGGGCTCGTTTGATGTGAAAGAGTGATCTCAGCCTGATAGATTCTGAATCGCGCTCTGCATTGAACCGCTTGCCGATGGAATCCATTCCCGTAAAGGAGGTGTGCGTATGAGTAACGAGAGCCGGACGCTCAACCGGAGGGAATTTTTCCGCAAGTTGGGCGTCCAAGTAACCTCGGTGGGCGCCGGTGTGCTGCTGGCCCAAACCGCCGCGGAAGCCCGTGCGGCGGGGACCGTGAAAAAGTATGCCATGGTGATAGACGCCAACCGGTGTATCGGATGTCAGGGCTGCACCATTGCGTGCAAGAGCGAGAACAATGTGCCCGACGGATTTTTCCGGAGCTGGGTGAAGATCGGCATGAAGGGGACCTATCCCGACGTGAGCACCCATTTTCTGCCGCGTCTCTGCAACAACTGTGAAGACGCCCCCTGCCTCAATCTGTGCCCCACCGGGGCGACCTACCGCACGGAAGAAGACGGGGTGGTACACGTGAACCGGGATGTCTGCGTGGGGTGCCGCATCTGCGTGGTCGCCTGCCCTTATGGCGCCCGATTTCCCAACCCCATTACCCATACGGCGGACAAATGCGATTTCTGCTACCACCGGATCACCAGGGGCCTGCAACCTGCCTGCGTCGACGCCTGTACCGGCCTGGCGAGGATTTTCGGCGACTTGAACGATCCGGAAAGCGAGGTGTCGCGCTACATGCAAACGCACAGCACCCAGAGGCTGCGGGCCGATCTCGACACCGGGCCCAAGGTCCATTACGTTTACGCCGATGAAAACCTGATGGGACCGGACTATCGCCCGTTGCTGGAAAGGAGTCGCTCATGAACGAAACCAGTCAATACATATTTTGGGTATCCCACGACGTGGCCCTGGGTTATCTCATCGCCTGGTATTTGTGGCTGATCTCGCTGGCGGAAGGAACGCACATCGTAGCTCACATGAGCTGGCTCTACTACCGCACGGAAGACTATCGGCCGCTGGAGAAGGTCGGCACGTTTCAGCCCTTCATCATCCTCGCCCTGGTACCTCTGTTTCTGGTGGCGGACCTGGGGCATCCGGAAATGTTCTACACCATGTTCTACCACTGGCACTGGACCTCGCCGGTGGCCTACGGGGTCTATATCATCACCCTGTGCATGATCACCTATGCGATTCATGCTTTCTACCTGTTCCGCCCCGAACTGCTGCATCGGGCAGGACAACCGGGCGCCCTTCAGTTCATCTATCGGCTGTTGACCTTCGGCAAAAAGGAGGCGGGGTCTATTTCGGAAATCCGCCGGCGCCAGGAACCCCGGGAACAGATATGGGCCGGCGCCAGCCTCTTTTTTTCCTTCATGGGATTGATCTACCTGGGCATCCTCCTGTCTTCCTTCAAAGGCCGGGTGATGTGGAGTTCGTCGGTGATGGTGTTCATCTTCTTCGCGTTCGGCGCCTGCTCCGGCGCCGCTTTCTGATTCTCCTCACCCACCTCAAAAACAGCCTGGTCCATACCGGCAAAAAGGCCCTGGCGGAACAGAAACGGTACCTCACGGAATTCGGGGTTCTCTTGAAGTACTCCCTGGTGGGGCAGGCGGCGGTGCTGTTCATCTACTTCGTGCTCCTGCAATACACCGGCATCGGCGGAAGGCTGGCGAGCCACGTGTTTTTCAGCGGCCCGCGGGCCTTTCAGTTCTGGACCTTCCAGGTCGCCATAGGCCTGGCCTTGCCTTTTATGCTGATGCTCTACCGAAAGATGCGGGAAAATGTTCTGGTCTCCTGCATCGCGGCCATCGCGACCCTGATCGGCACCCTGTTCGGCTGCGTCAACATATTCATCGGCGGCCAACTGTTGCCCATGACCCACTTCGACTGGGAGACGCTGTCGCCGGAACCGGGCAGGATGATTTTCGGCATAGTGCTCATGGTCATCATGTTTGTGGTGTTCCTCGCCACCTATAAGATTCTCCCTTATGAAAACATTGAAAGCTAATCCGAGGAGGCGCTTCACAATGGGTACCAGCAGAAGAAATTTCATCAAAGGGGCCATGGCCCTTTCGGCTCTTGTGGCGACCGGCGGATGCCTGAAAGAAGACAGCAAGATTAAACCCTGGATCAGCGGCGCCCCCGACCCGGACCCGGTAAACGCCGCCAAGGTGGTTCGAACCGTGTGCCTGGGCTGCCACAGCGCCTGCGGCCTGCAGGTGAAGGCGCGGGACGGGGTGGTCGTCAAGATAGACGGCAACCCCTACCACCCCAATACCCGGGAACCCCAACTCCCCTATGACACCGATCCCAGGGAAGCGGAAAAGGTGAACGGAACGGTGTGCGCCAAAGGCGGCGCCACTCTCCAGACCCTGTACAACCCGTACCGCGTACAACACCCGCTGAAACGGGTGGGACCGCGCGGTTCCGGCAAATGGAAGACCATTACCTGGGATCAGGCCTACGAAGAGATCATCAACGGAGGAGATCTCTTCGGCGAAGGCCACGTGGACGGGCTGAAGGCCATCCGCAATTTCGACCCGATCGACCCGAACGCGCCGGAATTAGGTCCCAAGGCCAATCAACTGGTGTTCATGCCTGGCCGTATTGAACACGGCCGCAAGGAATTCACCGACCGCTGGATGAGCGGGAGCTTCGGCACCATCAACAAGCGGATGGATCACACCTCCATCTGCGAGACTTCCCACCACGTGGGGCTCGATCTTTGCTTCAAGGGCAAGCACCACATCAAACCGGATATCATGAACGCCGAGTATATCATATTTTTCGGCACCACTCCCTATGAAGCCAATTTCCCCATGCAGGCTCTGGCCAGGAAGCTTAATTTTTTCCGTGAACGGGGAGGCACACTTATAATCGTTGATCCGCGGTTTTCCAATTCCGCCGCCAAGGCGGCCCGCTGGATTCCGATCCTGCCGGGAACCGATGCCGCTTTCGCCCTGGGGATGATGCGGTGGATGATGGAAAACGATCGGATAGACCTGCAATATCTCGCCTATCCCAATGCCAAAGCGGCCAAGGAAGGGGCCGGACATCTGACCTGGAGCGACGCCGCGATGCTGGTGCGCGAAGACACCCGCGCGCTCTACCGGGAAGGCGATCAACTCCTGGTCATGGCGGGAGGCCGGCTGATTCCGGCGGAACAGACCGACCAGGCGGATCTTCTGGTGGATACCGAGATCAACGGGGTAAAGGTCAAAAGCGTTTACAAGCTGCTTCAAGACCGTGTGATGGAACGTTCCATAAAGGAATATGCAGCCATCTGCGGCATCGAACCCAAACAGATTGAAAAGGAAGCGGATGATTTCACATCCCATTGCCGGCGGGCCGTAGCGGATTTCTACCGGGGCCCGGCCCAGCACACCAACGGCACTTATACCTCTCGCACCCTCGCGACGCTCAATTTTCTGATCGGCAACGTGAGCTGGAAAGGGGGCTGTGAGGCCCACGGCGGAGGTCACTGGCACGAGATGGGCGGCAAACCGGGGAATCCATACAATCTCAAGGATAACAAGACATTCCTTCCGGGAGCGGTCAAGGCAACCGGTATTCCCATAGACCGGCACAAGGTGAAATACGAGAATTCCACAGAGTTTGCCGAGAAGGGTTATCCGGCCGGGCGGCCCTGGTTTCCCTTCGCAAACGACCACGTCTATCAAGAGGTCTTTCCCAGCATCGCCGCCCGGTATCCTTATCCGGTGAAATGCCTCATCACCTACTGGAACAACGTGGTCTATGCGGCCCCGGCCGGGGTCCATCTGATGAAAGCGGTGAAGGACCCGAAGGTATTGCCTCTTTTTGTGGCCATCGACATCGTTATGGGGGAGACCTCCGCTCTCGCGGATTATATCCTGCCCTGCCGCCACTACCTGGAGGACTACGGCACCCCCCACGTGGCCCCGACCATCCTCACCACCACCAGCGGATTGCGGCAACCGGTGGCGGAACCGGTCTTCAAGGACACCAAAATGCTGGAAGAAATTTTCATCGATCTGGCGTTGAAGATGGGACTGCCAGGCTATGGCAGGGACGGCCTGGGACCGGGTCGCGATCTTAACACCCCCTGGGACTGGTACAAGCGCCTGACGGCGAACATAGCATATGGAGATAAGGAGGGCGAGGCGGTTCCCGGCGCCATCGAAGATGAAAAGGTGCAGTACGTGGTGGCGCGCGGCGGTCGTTTTGAAGGCTACGAAAAGGCCTATCACGGCCCCTACACCAGGCACGCCTACAAGGGGCCGGTTTTCATCTACAACGAGAAGCTGGCCGCCACAAAGGAATCCATGACCGGCAAATACTTCGACGGGCTGCCCTGCTACGAGCCGATCAGGGATATCATCGGGCGGCCCATCGAGGCGACGGCAAACAAGTATCCTTTTCACATTATCACCTATCACCCGGTCTATCACGCTCAGGCACGAACCGCCGCAAGCGTCTGGCTGATGGAGGTGACTCCGGAAGAATGCGTACAGATCAATGCGGCAGATGCCTTCAAACTGGGGATCAAACACGGCGATTGGGTGCGCGTCCATTCATCAAGCCATCCGGAAGGAGTGCGGGGCCAGGCCTGGGTGACCGAAGGCATGCGCCCGGGAATCGTCGCCATTCCCCATTCGTTGGGACATTGGCAGTACGGCAGCAAATCATTTGAATTGGACGGCAAGAACAGCGAAAGCGCCTCATGGATCGGCAAGGGCTGCTCGGCCAATCCGGTGATGATGGTGGACCCCTATCTCAAGGACGTGTGCCTGCAGGATCCCATCGGCGGCAGTTCCTCGTTCTTCGATTCGCGGGTGGCGGTGGAGAAGGCATAGGCCATCCGTGGGCGGATTCCGGCCCTTCGCGGTGGTTGAACAGAAGCGAAAATCTGATTCGTCGGGATGAAGCAGGGAAGTTGGAGCAGCAGAAAAGCAAAGATTGCACGAAAGTTTTAAAAAAGACTCCCGTGAAAGCCGATGCCGCTCAGGGGGCGCTTGAAAGGGCGCGCGGGCAGGTTTACGCCTTTTTCGCCGTTACGTTCGCCCGGCAGCCGTCAAGAGAATGGCTGGACCGTTTGTTAAGCCCCGCCGGCATGAACGCCCTCCACGAGTTGTTTCGCCGACCATCAGGTTATGGAAGAATTTCGTGCCTTGACCTCCGAATATGCCCAGGGCAAGTGGCGAATCGAGGATTTTCAGGTGGATTTTGACAGCCTCTTTCGCGTTCCCGGAAGCCGGTACGTTCACCCTTACGAGTCTGTTTACCGGCAGCAGGAAACCACCAGCCGAAAGCCTCACAAATCCATGCTGATGGGCAAAGAGGCGCTCCAGGTATCCGAAATCTACCGGAAGGAGGGCCTGTCGCCCGCGGAATCAACGGCCGTTTTTCCTGATGAACTGGGGGTTGAATTGGAATTCATGGGTCACCTTTGCAGCAGAACGGCGGCCGCCCTGGAAAAAAACCAGCCCGGGCGCGCGGCCGATCTAATCCGGGTACAGCGGGAATTTTTCACCGGACATTTGTCCCGCTGGTGTTTCCCCTGTCTCGACAAGGTAATGCTCCATGCCGAGACACCCCTTTACCGTCTTTTTGCCCGATTGCTCATCGGATATTTGCGCGAGGAACAGATAACGGTCTCTAAAGAATGAGCCTGAAAGATTCTCTCAACAAACCAACCGCGGCGCATGGTTAAGAAGGGAACCAAGGTAATGAGGATAGGTCCATACAGTTTTGAGGAATTCAAGGAGAAGGCCACGGCCTTCCACGGCTATCCTGCCCCGAGCATGAAACAGTTCGTGAAACAGTTTCATGCTTTGCGACACTTTCCATTCACCCTCGCCCTCCTTTGCTTTTTCGATTTCAGCCCAATCTATTGACATCACAGGTAAAATCATCTTTTTCCTAAAATGCTTAAAAGCTGGCATTATATTTGCTTTTAAAGTGAGCAACAGCGTCACAGCCGACAAACATTCTGGAGATCCTGTGAATCCTGCCCAAAAACAGACGGCGAAGATAGCGGTCCCCCTGTTTAAGGATCGAGTCGCCCCCCATTTCGGGGTCTCATCCACGTTTCTCCTGATGGAGACGCACGGGACAACCATCTGCCGGGAGGCTACCTGGAACATACAGGGAAAAGGCCCCATGGGCATAGCAAGACGCCTAACGGATCTGGGAGTGGAGACGCTGATCTGCGGCGGCATTCCATCCCGTTACAAAGACTGGTTCATCGGCAAGGGGATAACGGTGTTGGACAACCAGAAAGGGAGCGCGCGGGAAATCGTTGAGACGCTTTTCCAGAAAAAGCGTACCGTTGCGAGAATGACCGTTCAACCGTTTAATGAGGAGGAAACCGAAGTGGGGCGCAAGGACACATCCGAAAAGGTTACCGAAATCGCGATCACCTATTGCGTGGAATGAGGCTTTTTGCCCATGGCTGCCGGTCTGGCGGTCAGGATCAAGGAGGTCTTCGGAATCACCCCGCAGCTCATGGAGGGGCACAACGGCATCTACGAGGTGACCATCAATGGAGAGGTGGCGGCGACCAACCAGGGGAAATGCACGGCGGTGCCGGGTGAAGACGACATTGTGTCAGTAATCCGCAAGTCGATCAGCCCGCTGCCCGAAAAGGAGAAGATGGTGAAAACGGTTTTGCCTATGGCCTAAGCGAAACGTTTCCATGGCCACATGGCATGAGAAGATGCTGACGCCATCGGCGGAAGGAGGGGAAATTTTACATTGGAACCAACAATCAAAAGGAGGATGAAGCATGGAAGAAAAGAAACAGATGAGCGTGGAGGAAATGCTGAAGATGATGGAAAAGGGGCTGGGCGAGGAGCCGAGACCCATGGTCTTGATGTCGAAACTGATCCCGGAATGGATCCCCAGACAGGCGATGGAGCGCAAATTCGTGATGGAGGACCTCACGCACATCCCTCCCAAGTACAAGCACCTGATCATGATCGCCGTGGCTGCGGCCGTCGGATGCCACCTCTGCACGGAGACCTTCATCAAGCTGGCCCATCGGGCCGGGGTGACCAAGGAGGAGATCGGGGAGGCCATTCTAACCACGCGATTTGCCCTGGCCTCGACCACCTTTGCCACGGCCATCGAGGGGATGGAGTATCTGGCGGCGAAGGAATAACCCGCCTCGCTGCGCTCCGGTCGCATGATGAAGCGCTGCCTTGCAGCGCGTGCGCCCGGGGCGATTCCATGCCCCGCCGGGAAATTGAACAAAAGGAGAAGAACCCATGCAAAACGACGTAACCGAGAAAGACATCAGAAAGATGGGCGCCGATATGATCGCCATTCTGGGGCTCACAGCTTCACCCGTGGGCGTAAGGCTGTTGTCGGAAAACGATCCATATCCGGAAGGCGCCCAAGCGCTCGCAGGGCACCGCTATTGCCAGGCCCTGATGGAGGCGCGCCACGGCAGGGAAGTGGTCCTGGGGAAGAGGGCATTTCCTGTCCGGCCGCGGCCGCGGCCTTCGGGTTTCGCCCCCTCCCCAAGGGACTGGAGTCCGGCAAAGGACTGGTGGGTTTTGGCATCGTTTCCAACGAGGCGGTCGGTCGCAATATGTTTGCCCGTATGCCGAAACTAAAGCCGGGCCGGATTCAGCTCCTGCATTTGTACCCCCTCGAACAGGCAACGGTTTTCCCGGACGTGGTCGTGGTGGAAGAGGAGGTTGAAAAGTTGATGTGGATCGTCCTTTCCCAGCTTCATTCCATGGGCGGCCAACGGGTTCCAGGCCATACGGCGGTCCTTCAGGCCACGTGCGTGGATTCCACCATTGTCCCCTACGAAGAAAATCGACTCAACTTCGGATTCGGGTGCTACGGGTGCAGGGACGCCACCGACATCGGGACCAATGAGACCGTTCTGGGTTTTCCCGCGGCCATGCTGCCGGCCATCGTGGAACATCTGGCCTTCCTCGGGGAAAAAGCCATCCCCACGTCCCGTTCGAAAAAGGCCCTGCGGGCGCTTCAACGGGAGACCCAGGCGGCGTGTTCCGCTTAATGCGCTTCTCGACGGAGATGCGAGGGAGCGTCATGAGGGCAGCAGGTCTCATATCCCTTGTCGCCATCCTGTTATATCCCGCGGCCGTGTGCGCCAACGCGGGCATGGAGAACATCGCCTACAGTGCGAAGAGCGCGGGAATGGGGGGCACATCCATTGCCGTGGGCGATGACACGAGCGTGATGAACACCAACCCCGCTGCCATATCGAAGATCGACGGCCGAAGAATCGACATGAATATAGAGACGATGTTCCCCATGTTCTCCTTTGAAAACCCTGTGAACGATACCGACGGGAACCATCCCATCTACCTGATCCCATCGGCCGGTTTGGTGTGGCACGACCCGGAGAGCAGATGGTCATTCGGGATGGGGATGTACAATGAAGGGGGAACAGGGACGGATTATGGCCTCTTGCGGGTGAACAACGATGTGATGGGATCCGGGATCGGCATCACCGACATCGAATATTATTCGCAGTTCGGCTACATGAAGGTCACCCCGACTGTTGCCTACACCCTTACGGATACCCTCTCCGTGGCCTTGTCTCCGAATGTGGGTTATTCCACCATGCGCATAAAAATGCCCTTTTATGAGCCGTCCATGAATCGGTTCTGGGCCGCGGACATGGATGGAGACGACATCAGCCTGAGCGCCAGGGTGGGGCTGCTGTATAAGCCTTCCGATGATTTGGGGTTCGGAATCGCCTACGCCACTCCTGCGGATATCGACATCAAGGGCGATGTCACCATGACGGCCCCCACGGGTGATATTCCCGGCATGCCTCAGCAGTCTCTCATGAAGGGCGATCTCGAGATGAACATCGGATGGCCCCAATCCATCAAGGCAGGCGTGTTCAGGAGGATGAAAGGCCTTGGCGGCCTCCTCCTGGCGTTTGATGTGGAGTGGCTGAACTGGTCCGCCTATTATGACAAGATCCCCGTCAAGATGACCCGTGTGACCCTGAACGGTTCACCGACCTCCGACAGGACCTTTGAGATGAGGACGGATTGGAACGATCAGTGGGTGTTCAAGCTGGGGGTGGAATATCCCGTCACGGAGCGACTCAGTCTGAGAACGGGTTACGTCTACGGCAAGAATCCGGTGCCGCCCCAAGGCGCCCTGGCCGTCATGAACCCCTTCGTGGAACATCACATTACCGGAGGGCTGGGGTATTCCATCGGCAATCATTTCGAATTCAATGCGTCGGTTGTCTATGGGATCCAAAACGACGTCGAGGTGGGAGACAGCCACAACATATCTCCGGATATGGTGAACAGCACCACAGGGATGGAATTTGTTTCCATGTCTATGATGCTGTCTTATAAGTGGTAGGAAAGGCTGTAGATATGGACAGGATCTTTTTCGGAACCACGGCGGAGAAGGTCCTCAGATTCATCAATCATCCCGTCCTCTGCATGCCGCCGGACGGGCTATCCAAAATAGGATGAGAAGTCCACTTGCTGGGAGATTGTAATATGGGCCGGAAACGGGCAATGCAGAAACACAAGAAGAAGAACAAAAATGGGAAGAAGAAACCGGTGGAATTCGCTCTTTCGGCGATTGATGCAGTGTGCGTGAGCGTTGCAGGCGACTTCAACCAATGGAATCCCGAATTGAATCCGCTGCACAAGGGCGGTGCCGGTGTGTGGAGCATCAAGATCAAACTGTCGCCGGGGCAATACCAATATCGGTTCTTTGTGGACGGGGAATGGCAAAACGATCCGGAGTGCGTCTCTTTCGTGGAAAATCCGTTCGGCGCCATGAACTGTCTGAGAGTGGTCCAATAGGCATATAGGTCGGTCCTTTGCAGACATTCGTGAAAAGGGAGCGCCGTCACCGGCATTTGGCCTTGACATTCGGCAACGATGCAATACAATAATATTTAGCTGATTGCCTAACTATACAACCCATGGGAATCTGATGGAAGAGACGCTTCGAATCACCAAGGCCCTGGCCGACGGGAACCGTTTGAGGGCCGTCATGTCCCTGGTAAACCATGACGAACTGTGTGTCTGCCAGATTACGGAATTGCTCAATCTCGCCACCGCAACCGTGTCGCGACACATGAGCGTGCTCCAGGGCGGCCGTCTGGTCGCGAGCCGGAAGAAGGGCCGATGGGTCTATTACAGCCTTTCCGAGACGTTTCCCAAAGACCTTCTTGTCTGGCTGAAGGAGGCCCTGGCCGATTCCGGAGTTCTGGCGGCGGACAGAGAAAAGTTAAAGGAAATTCTCGCGTTAGATCCCGATGAGCTATGCAGAAACCAGCGGAAGCGGTGTGCGAGCGGTCCCAGCACGCGGGAGAGAGGTAAGAAATAGCCATATACCAGAGGAAATAATTGGACCTGTGCGGTTAGGCTTTCACCGCTGAGACGCAGAGAGCGCAGAGGACATTCTGTTTATTGTTTTCCCTTGAGAAGGAGGGAAAACAATAAGCAAAGCCGTTCAGACAACAGACATCTGAATCAAATGCGTTCGTATCAGACAAACCGCTACAACCTGCGGCGTTGTGTGAGGCTGTTTTTTCCTTTCTGTCCTTCTCAACAGAAAGGAAAAAGAACATTCCCCTCAGCGACCTCCGGGCCTTTGCGGTGAAAACATGTACTCTTGTCAAATATAAACAAATATCGCTTAACCGCACAGCTCCAAATAATTCAAATAGGAGGAGCATCATGTCTCAAGAGCAAGCCGTCACCAGGCAACTTTCATTCCTTGACCGGTTTTTGACGCTGTGGATCTTTCTCGCCATGTTCATCGGCGTGGGGTGGGGATACGTGTCCCCCGGCGTCGTGGATTTCTGGCACCAATTCCAGGTGGGCACCACCAACATTCCCATCGCCATCGGATTGATCCTGATGATGTACCCGCCGCTGGCCAAGGTAAAATACGAGGAACTCGGGGAAGTATTCCGAAACTACAAGGTCCTCGGTCTTTCCCTGGTCCAGAACTGGGTCATCGGCCCCATCCTCATGTTCTTTCTGGCGATCATTTTCCTGCGGGGCTATCCTGAATATATGGTGGGTCTGATCCTGATCGGGTTGGCCCGCTGCATCGCCATGGTGATCGTCTGGAACGATCTGGCCAAGGGAGATACGGAGTACTGCGCGGGTCTGGTCGCCTTTAATTCCATCTTTCAGGTCCTTTTCTTTTCCGTCTACGCCTATGTTTTTATTACGGTTCTCCCCCCGCTTTTCGGTTTGAAAGGCCTGGTGGTGGATATCACCATCGGCCAGATCGCGGAGAGCGTCTTCATCTATCTCGGCATCCCCTTCATCGCCGGGATTCTCTCCCGAATCATCGGCCTGAAGACAAAGGGGAAGGAGTGGTATCAAACCAAATTCATCCCGAAAATCAGCCCGATTACCCTGATTGCGCTCTTGTTCACCATCCTGGTGATGTTTTCCCTGAAGGGCGAGTACATCGTCAAGATTCCTTTGGATGTGGTGCGGATCGCCATACCGCTCCTCATCTATTTCGTTCTCATGTTCGTGATTTCATTCTATATGAGCCGAAAGATGGGGGCGCATTACGGGCAATCCGCAACATTGTCGTTTACGGCCGCATCCAATAATTTTGAACTGGCCATCGCGGTGGCGGTGGCGGTGTTCGGCATCAACTCGGGCGAGGCCTTCGCCGCGGTGATCGGCCCCCTGGTGGAGGTGCCCGTGCTCATCAACCTGGTCCATCTCGCCCTGTGGATCCGGAAGAAGTATTTCCCGTACGCCGTGGAAACGCCCACAGGCGTCTGTTACGTCAAATGCGAACCCTAAGGCCCATAGGCTTGAGGCAGTAGAGAAACATGAACCATCAGAAAGAAGGCACGCAATGGAAAAGGTATTGAACGATTTCAAGGCACTTACCGACGACGAAAAAATCGCCTTCATGAAAGCGGCCATGCCCTTGATGGCGGAGGCCTTCGGGAACGACCCGCGAAAAATGATGGGCGAAATGATGCCCTTCTGCATGAACATGATGCAATCCAAAGGCATGGACATGGACCGGATGCGCTCCATGATGAAGGACATGATGGGGTAATTTCCCGGTCTTTTATCCACCCGTGTGTGGAGGACCGGGAATCGCCCTGGGTCTTCCTCAATCTTCTCAGAGAAGGGCTGATGGCCCGTGAATAACGATTTGGAGGCAAACCGATGGTCCTGACTATTTCCGACGAGGAATACATGCGTATGAAAGGGGCCGTTCTGGATGCGGACGGCGATGAGGCCCTTGAACTGATAAAGGCCTTTATGAAGCAACTGGAGCAGCAATCGAGACAGGGTCTCAAGTCCCATCTGGATGGGCCATGAGGCCAATGGTGAACGCGTCCAGAAAAAGGGATCAGTTCAATGCCACGGCATGAAGGATTTGTAGCCACCCTCAAAAAAGACGGTAAGGCGGAAGTGGTGATTCAACCGGTCCATCCGGGTGTCCCGGGTGCGTCGTCTTATGTGAATCGGCATGTGTGCCACTGCGCCTCGGGCGGCTCCACCGTAACCATTGAGGCCCTGAACGGGGCGAATGCCGAGGTCGGGGATTATGTTTCGGTTCTTCGGGATACTTCCGGGCTGCTGAAGAATGCGGTTGCGCTGCTGGGGGTTCCCGTACTCGGCCTCATTGCAGGGGTCATCTTCGCAGCAGTCTTAACCGATGGCTTTTCTTCGCACATGGCAACTGGTATGATCGCTATAGCCGCCTGTCTTATTGTTGGAATAACGATCGGTGTGCTGATTTTCAGACGGATATCCGTCAACAGCGACCCCATAATAGAAAATATCATACAAAAAAGGCGGCAGGGAGATCCGCTTTTCACTGCCGATCAACTCTGTTCAGCGGAACCCAACAGGGACTGCCGCAGTTGCGTGCAATAACCGGAGAATGTCATGAACCTCAAAAAGGTGATGATTGAGCTGGATGTCACTCAGGTCCAGGAGATCTTGAGGATTGACATGGATGAAGATGACGGGGCGGCACTGGCCTTTATCAAGGAAACCCTGGCCAAACAGGTGAAGGCCTCGCTTCAGCCCCACTGAGTGCCGGTCTTCGAGGCCAGTTACGGTCCCGGACACAAGACCCTTTAGTTTTCATGGAACTAACCAGGTAGTATATGAAAGAGATCACATCCCGGAATCAGAAAACTTCAGGTCCACTCGCAGGAAGTTCAACCGTTTCCTGCAAAATCACTTCCCTGTCCCCTGAACACTGCTGCACCATCCTGGAAAGTATTGGTGAGGCCATTGTCACCATTGATCTCGACAGGACGATCACATACTTCAACCCTTCGGCTGAGACGCTTACGGGTTACACGCCCCGGAAAGCTGTCGGTCAGAAATGTTTTGATGTCTTCAGGACGAACCTTTGTGAAAGGAAATGTCCTCTGGATGAAACGGTTGCCAATGGTGATCCACAGCGAACGCCTCGTACCTCCATGCTCAATAGAACAGGTGGTGAGAAAACCGTTAGTATCAGTACCTATCCCCTGAGAAGTGAAAACGGCGAGGTCATTGGCGTTGTGGAGAGCTTCAGAGCCTCTCTGAACTGGAGCAACTCAGACGACAGTTGAACCGGAGTTTTACCCACGAGGACATCATCGGAAAGCATCCCAGGATGCGGGAGATCATCTCATCACTGCCTGACATTGCAGAAAGCGAAAGCGCAGTGCTCATTGAAGGCCCCACCGGGTCAGGCAAGGAACTCATTGCCCGTGCAATCCACTCCCTGAGTCCTCGTAAGGGGGGGCCATTCATTGCGGTAAACTGCGCCGCCTTACCCGACACGCTCCTTGAGTCGGAGCTGTTCGGCTACGCAAAGGGCGCCTTTACCGGAGCCGTGCGGGAAAGGGCCGGCCGTTTTCTTTTGGCCAACAGGGGGACCTTATTCCTGGACGAAATTTCCAATACCTCCGCGGCCTTCCAGGCCGATCTATTACGGGTCCTGGAGGAGGGGGAGTTTATACCTCTCGGGGGAACCAGGACTGTAAAAGCGGATTTCAGGGTAATTGCCGCGTCGAATATGGAATTGAAGAGGCTGGTTCAGGCGGAAAACTTCCGGCAAGATCTCTATTACCGCCTGAACGTGGTCAGAATCAACCTGCCGCGTCTGAGAGAAAGAAGAGAGGATATTCCCCTCCTGATCGATCATTTCATCCGGAAATTCAATCTCATCAAAGGGAAAGTCATTGAGGGTGTGGCCCCCGAGGTCCTCTCTTTGCTCATGGACCATGCCTTTCCCGGCAACATCCGCGAGCTGGAAAACATCGTTGAATATGCATTTGTCTATTGCAAATGCGAAATAATCGGTATGGAACATCTGCCTGAAGATTTGCTTGAACAAATGGATGACAACAGGTCTCTCCCACCGGATTATCCTTTATCCCTCCACAATGAAGAGGCCCAAAACACATATGCCATGCTGTGTCAGTATAAATGGAACCGACAGGAAGCAGCCCGTGCCTTGGGCATAAGTCGGAGCACGCTGTGGCGTAAGATGAAAAAGTACGGCCTGATGAAGCAGCAGAATGAAAAATGACAGGATTGTGAAACATATCGTCTAACTGTTTCAGGTTTTGAAACGCTTCCCTGTTTCATCCCTCATTACATTTCCGCCCCTCCTTTCCAACTATTTGGTTTTGTTAGAAATATTTTCTGCTTAGAGATAGCCCTTCATGGCATAGGAATTGCTGTAGATAAGGTTAAAACGGATCGTGGAGTTGCGGGGCAACCGATTATCTCCGACGACAAGTGTCTGTTGTCCGAGGGACAGAGGCGCACCCATCTGCACGAGACAGAGTCGAAAAGGGAGGCTTCCGGGATACATTGAAAATCGCCATTCCTCTATTCAAAGAAAGGGTATCTCCCTATTTCGGGGCTTCGAGGCGTCTCCTTTTGATGGATATCGATAGCAGCGCCATCTCCGAGGAGACCCTGTTAGACATTGAAGAAGAAGGGGCGGTCAACCTCCTTCGACGCCTGGCAGATCTGGGGGTGGACGAGGTTGTCTGCGGGGGGATTCACAGTTACTACAAAGACTGGCTCATCAGGAAGGGGATTGAGGTGCTGGATAATCAGGCAGGCGGGGCGAGAGAGATTGTCCAAAACCTGTTTCTATCCAAGGGCGATCCAAAGAGAGGAGGTGGAGGTCATGCAAAAAGGTCTTAAAGCTAAGAGTGTCGAACAGGCGGTGAAGGCTATTATCCACCGGCTGTCATGGATATCGGATGAGAATCTCGTCCGTCTCACCCATTTTGGGGAGTGGCTCACCGATGATCCGGAGGTCCTGAGCGGCATAGCCAAGGTCCGGTCCCTCCTGAATACCCCCGGCCACCCTGCTAAAGCGTTTTTCAAGCGTGTCCTGGAATACCTGCCCGCCAAGAGGCGGATCCGCCTGTTTGAGGCCCTCTTTAACGGGGCCTTTTTTGAGGGGGGAAACGCAGGGATCAGTGGGAGAAGAAACTGGGTTTCCGCCCGCCGTTCATCATGATCCTGAGCCCCACGCTCCACTGCAATCTCCGTTGTAAAGGTTGCTACACCCTGGGGTACGGCATGAAACCCGAACTCCCTCCGGACGTGGTGGAGCGACTCCTTTTGGAGTGCGAAGAGTTGGGGATTCATTTCGTCACGATCCTTGGGGGCGAGCCTCTCGTCTATCCCCATCTTTTCACCGTTCTTGAAAAGCACCCTTCTATTTTTTTCCAGGTCTACACCAACGGGACCCTGATGACCCCGGAAAAGCGCAACGATTAGCGGCGCTTGGGAATGTGGCCGTTGTACTCAGCATTGAAGGGGACGAGAGGGAGACGGATGGCTGGCGAGGTAAAGGCGTCTACAGGAAGATTATGCGGGCCTTTGAATGCCTCCACGATGCCCGGGCCATCGTCGGGACCTCTGCTACGGTCACCCGTCAGAACATTCATACGGTTTCATCACTCCAATTCATTGACCGGATGATCTCCCTCGGGTCAATGGCCCAGATGTACTTCCTGTATCTCCCGGTCAACGGCCGGGCAGACTTTTCCATGATGGTGACGCCGAAGCAGAGAAACCATTTGCGCAAACAGGTCATGAAGATAAGGGCCACCCGCCCCATCTTTATCCTGGATTTCTGGAACGACGGCCCACACGTGGACGGGTGCATTGCTGGCGCGCGACAATACTTCCATGTCAACGCCAAGGGTGATGTGGAACCCTGCGTTTATACGCACATCGCCACAGACAATATCAAAGAAAAGCCCCTGAAAGAGGCCTTGAACAGCTTTCTGTTCCAGCACATCCGGTCCTGTCAGCCCCACAATTCGAATCACCTCCGTCCCTGCATGATCATTGATAATCCCCATGTCATGCGGGATGTAATTGTCAAAATTGGAGCACACTTCACACATCCCGGCGCGGAGGAGATCTACACGGTCCATAAGGACAGGATGGACGTCTATGCCGCCGAGTGGGCCAGACTGGCTGACCGCGTCTGGCAGGAAGAGTACCTTGGAGAGCGGGCTGACAAGGAACAAACTGAGCCCCGGGCGTTCGCTTCGGTGCATCAAGGGGCTTTGAGGTAAAGGCTTATTGGAGACAACATGAAGAGCGGTCTATTTCGACAACAACCAAGGCAATCATAAGGAGAGATGAACGGTGGGCCACACGGATCAATTGAAAGAAGATAAGGAAATGGTAATCACCTATAATTTGAGGAGAGCATGATGAACAAGATCCTGATCTTCGATGATGATGAAGTGATTCGGCTGCTTTACAAAGAGGCGCTCTCCGAGGAAGGCTACGACGTCATTTGTTCGGGGGATGCATCCCGGTGCATGGAAATGATCCGGGAGCATAGCCCGAACGTCGTCGTCGTGGATGAGAAGGTGGGAAGACATGACGGGGTCGATGTACTGCGGAAGATACGCGGCCAATTCCCTGCCCTGCCTCTGGTTTTATGCATAGCTTATCCATACTATGGACTCAATAAAAACTCCGGAATCGTGGATTTCCATGTGACCAAGACCTCGGACATGAAAGACCTGGAAGAAAAGATCAGCGCGGCCATTGCGCTTCGGGAGGGGAAACATGTTTCTTGAGGCCGCACAAGAAAGGGAAGACCGGGGTCCCTTTATGGCCCAAAGATTCCGGATCCAGCGCCACCGAAACAGCGACAGCCTTCATTTGAGGCTGACAGGCGTTTTTGATGAAGAGGCGGCGCTCACGCTGATGGCGGCGCTCAACGAAAATCGGAGCCTGGCAACAAAGTTTATCGTGCATACCGCGACGTTGGATCGGGTTTTGGATGAAGGCGCCCAGCTGTTCCGAACCCGCCTGAAATCCCTGGACCGGTCTGGGGTAGAAATCATATTCACGGGCAAAACCGCAGAGAGGATTGTGATGAAGGGGCAGGGGATTCGCATGATAAAATAGGGCTGTTCTGTAGAATCTTGTTTTCAGCGGGAGGACGAAAAGGCGGCGGAAGCAAAAATGAATGCCATTCACGAAAAACTGGCCGGTCGATCGTGGAAAAGAATATTTCCTTTGCATATCAGGGTGAATCCATGGCGACGAAGGTTTTCGACCCATGCTAAATGAGCGAGACTACGAGATTCGCATCTCTCGTTTTGAGAAGAAACCGGGTGTAGCGGTGGCCGCTCGCACCGTTCACGGGTGTCTTGATCACATCTGGTGGACGTTTCGGCTGAGGGCACGCCTTTTTCTTCTGGAAGGAGACGACCTTGTCCTGCGGGATTGCGCGGGCGCCTACTGCATTTGCCCGGAAATCGGCCTGAAGGTTCACCCCGACAGCATCGTATGGGAGATTCTTCAGAAAGGAACGGCAATGAACTTAAATGATCCCCTCGACCATGAAGGCCGGGTCCATAGCCTCCCCGAGCCCGTGAACGACAAGGCGGTGATCCCCTTGAAGTGCCGTGACGTTCTTCCATGTAAAGGGGAAAAAGCGCTTGGTGTGTTGGTTGTGGACGGAGGGGACCTCTGCAAACCTATTGATGAGCGTGATTTTCAGTATCTCAATCTGGTCGGCATGCTGCTGAGCGAAGTACTCGCCCGTTCCATGCTGATCAACCGGATTCGCAAAATCCAACAAGAAAAGGCTGAGATGGGTGAAGAGATCTGCCATATATTCCGAAATCGCTTCACCGTAATCGGTGGAGTTTCACGACGGTTAACGAAATTGGCTGAAGATCCTACATTACGCTTGTATGCACGCATCATCCTAAAGGAGATGGCGAAAGCGGAAAAGGCCCTCAAAAGGTGGAGGAAATTGCATAAAAAAGAACAAAATGAATCAGGATACCTTTGTTGAGGATTTTTTGAATCGAGACACAAGCGGTGATTCGAAGCGATGCTCATTCTGTGCGCTGCATTCCGACGGATACGGAGGGTAAATTACATAAAAACCCCTTCGGGTTTTTGGACTCGTTTAAACCGGAGGAAGAGGTCATGATCGGGCTTATCCTTGAAGGCGGCGGCATGCGGGCCGGGTTCGTGGCAGGGGCCTTGATGGCCCTGATGGACAAGGGTCTGACCGGCTTCAGTCTTGCGGCGGCCGTATCGGCCAGCGTCCCCACCCTGGCCTATTTCGCCTCGGGGCAGAGAGAAGAAATGGAAAGGGTCTGGAGGTTCGAGCTGAGCACCCCCAGCCTCGTTTGTTACAGGAACATCCCTGCCGCCTCCCTGGCCCTTTCCGCTGAAAAGCCGGTCATCGACATCGATTACCTTGTCTATCGGGTCTTCAAGGAAAGATATCCGGTGAACACCCACGCCTTGCTGGAAACCAGGATGTTCTACTGTTTTGCCGTTACCAGAGTCCCGGAAGGGAGACTGGCTTTTCTTAGTCCCGGAGAGTTTGACATCTATGAAATCTTCAGGGCCGCCATGGCCGTCCCGGGCGGCTACCCCCGAACGGTCTGTTTGGATGGGTGTGAATATGTGGATGGGGGCGCGGTAAACCCCTTTCCTGCAGGATACTTTCTTAATAAAGGGGTCAACAGGGTCATGGCCATCCTTTCAACACCCTTGAATTACAGACATGATATTCCGAGCCTTTTCGAACGGACGCTCTTTCATCGCTATTTTCAGCGAAACAAGTGGATGCTCCAAAGGCTGCGGGAGGCGGCGCGGGACTGCAACGAACAGATCGGGATGCTGAGACAAATGGCGCGCGAGAAGCCGCCGCGCGCCCTTATCCTCTACCCCGATGAAATGCCTCCCGCCCGCTTCATTACCCGGGATCAGAGGAAGATAAACAGGACGATCGATATGGGATACAGGAAGGTGCAGGAGCTTGAAGATCAAATCAGGGACTTCCTGCAGGAGGATACCCCGGGGAACCGCGTTATCGGAGAAGCGGGAGTGTCAGGGGTGAGTATGGAGATTCCTTTATCGCGGACAAGGACGAAGTGTTTCTGCACGGAACCTTAAAAACTAAGGAGGTATGTAAAGATGAGTAAGATCCTGCGCGTAAACATGACCGATTTGGAAACCTCTTTTGAAGAGACGCCGGAGTTCATGCGCTATGAGCCCCTTCCCCCTCACAACCAGGTCTGGGATGTTCCCGACAAGGCGCTGGACAGCGTTTGGAATTTCTAGAGCGGCAACGGGATCTGACGCGGGGGTCGGCTCACCCGCCAACCCCCGGCCCTCTTGCGGGGAGAACATGATCGAGATCTACCTCTACGGCAAGTTGCGGCGCTTTGCGCGCGACCGGGATCCGACCGGTCTTTCTATCGGAGATTTGGAAGTGAAGAACGGCGACACGATCAAAGCCGTGCTGATGCGCCTGGGAATACCCATGAAGGAGGTCGGCAGCAACATCTTTCTCAACAGGCAATACTCCGATTTTGCCAGAAAGGTGAAGGACGGCGATCCCCTGGCCGTCTTTCCGGACGACATGCAGTTGCTCTACAGATGGTATTTCAACAAGGCGGGGCCGGATGATGATGTCCCCGCCTCAGCATGAAACGCTTCGCAGAGGATGAAGTGACTCTGACACGTATCCTGATAGACAGCATTGTCTTGGCCGGGAACAACCTCCTGGTGATCACCCCGTGCGTCTTCGTATCAATAACGACGCTGGCATCTGCGTCTGTCCTGATCGGTGGCAGCGCCCTCCCAATGGAAACGATTTCGGCAAAGGCTCATGACCCGCGGTTCCTGCAATCATTTTTTCTCTTGAGTTGTATCAGTTTCATTCTTCAGGTGTTTGCTCAGGGAGTGACCATTTCCATGGTGAACGACCTCCTGGATCGAAGGATCTGTTCACTGCGGGATGGATTCACGGCAGCGTTTCGAAAGCTGAACGATCTGATGATCGCATCGTTCATCATATTCTTCGGCCTCTTCCTCGGCATCATTTTCTTCCTGATTCCTGCCATAATCCTGGGTTTTGTTCTTATGTTCACGGTCGTCATAATCGTCACAGAGGACATTCACGCCATAGAAGCGATGAAAAAGAGCTGCCTCGTGGTGAGGGCGAATCTTTCCTCCGCTGTGCTTCTCTTTCTTATTATTGCCGGCACCGGGCTTTTTCTGGGACTGATGAACCCATTGCTTGTCGAGCTCCCCGCTGTGGGAGGGATGATCTTTGCCTTCCTGTCAGGGCTGCACATGTCGCTTATGGCAATTGTGATGGTGAGGTTTTACAGGAAAACGTATTCGAAAGGAGTTGATTAGATGGAGAGTGGTGTTCCTGAGCTGGCTTTGCTCGGGCGGCGATTCGCCTGTGGAAAGGAGACATCACGATGTACCTGACCGGCCTGACGCACAGAGAAGCGCTCTTTGATCTGACCGTCCGCTGGCTGAACGATGATTTTCACGAAGGCGACGGCCGGATCATCACAGAAATATTCCTGTACGAAGGGTTCATTTCAGGGTCATTTGTCATTCACAGGATGTCTCAGCTCCTGCGGAAGATCTTCGGTGCAGACCTGGAGATGGGACGTATCCGGCAAAAGCAGCTCCTGCGGGAGCGATTGATTCAGTATTCGGCGCATCCAACCGGGCGAACCGAAGAGCTCGTGCGGACGTTCCGGGAGAACCCGGAGTTTTTCTTTCCGCGCCTTCCCATTGATGCGGTTCTTGTCGTGGCTGCCGGAAAACGGCTTGTATCCATCGGCAGGATCAAGCGGCTCTCCCGCGTGGCGGAAAAGGTCTCCTTCCGCTTGATGGATGCCCTTTTTCAGGAAATCAAGGCCGAGGCCCAACGCATCGCGGAAAAGAGGGCCGCCTTGGCTGGCCTGCCCTTAAACTCGTTCATCAGCCCACCCGAGGCCATGCAACAGGATTTCGTTGATGCAGAGATGGCCGTGGCAGCCCGGTTTCGCTACAAGGGCATGCAGTTCGAACGAAACGCTTTCGCCGTCGACGACATGCTCGGTTTCAAGATCATCGGCGAGCCGGAAGATCTCGATATGGCTCTCAATCGATTGAAGGAGGAGCCCGGGTTCAGGATCGTCGAAATCCAGCACCATTCCGGGAATTACAATGCAGTCAATTTGTCGGTCGACATCCAGTTGCCCGATCCCGGCGAATTGATGAAGAGCCTTCAGGGGCTTGATTGGTCCATCGCCGCCCTTCGCGGCCTGAATCCCGATGAGGCGCGCCGCAGGTTCCCCCACTATTTGGAGCGGGGATCGCGAAGCGTCCGCACGGAAATCATTCTGAGCACCTATCCGGAGCTCATGGAATCGGAATTCGGCCGCTCTGTCCACGAGCTTCGCATCCTCCGTCTTCGGGAGCAGACTCGCTACAGCGGCCTTATTGCACAGAATGCCGGTTATCTGATTGAATTTCTGCTCACCCTTGCCATGGCGCCGGTTGTCGAGGTGCCGGAACTGCCCGTCAGGCTCTACGGACGATATCTTCCGGAGACCATCCGTGCGGCAAAATGCGCCTTGTTCGGCAATGACATCGACGGCAGCCTGCTCAACGCATTCTGCGTGCTGCCTGAGTGCACGGACAGTTTCTGCTTGCCGGCGTCGTAATAGGCGGCTTTCATAACCGGGGAAAGGAAAGCCGGGAGGTTGGTTGTGGAGTTTTTTGGCGGAACCCGATGACGGTCAAGGAGGTAAGGATCATGGAGAGCAATCTGAAGACAAAAAGCATCCAACGGAGGAAATCAATGGCACTCAAGAACCGTGTCCTATTGGCAGGTTGCCTTTTTTCGATTCTGATTTTCAGCCTGGCTCTTGCCGACCACCACAAGGACCGTGAAAGGCGTCAAGGCAGGCACGGAAGCAAGCATCTCCCCCCTGTGAACAACGAAACATACAAGCAGCAATGTGGCGCCTGTCATTTCGCCTATCAACCGGGGCTGTTGCCTTCAGGGTCCTGGGAAAGACTGCTTGCCCAACTGCCGTCCCATTTTGGCGAGGAAGTGGAAATGGACGCAGATTCCAAGATAATCATAGAGGGATATCTTCGATCAAATGCGGCCGAGTACTCGGATGTCAAGCGATCGAGAAAAGCGGCAAAGACAGCAGGAAATGCAACGCCCTTGCGAATTACGGAAACAACCTATTTCAGACATGAACATCACGAATTGAATCCGAGTATTTTTGCCAGGAAATCGATCGGCTCTCGTTCCAACTGTGTCGCCTGCCACACCACCGCCGAACAGGGGGTTTATGATGATAGATAAGGATATCGTCCTCTCCTGCCGTCAGAGTCTCCTTGAAGCTGACGATTCCCTGGAGATCGGGGTCAGGACACTGGAGACCGGCTATGCATGGTGTTTTCCCCTTTCCGACAGGACCTATCATATCGGTTACGGAAACGTGGACGCAACTCCCCTGTCGATGCAGGACAAAACGGGTTGGTTCCCGGGAGCCGCATCGGAAGTTAGAGGGAAGTTCGTTTGCGGATGTACGGCGAGAATACGGCTCACCGGTCCCCACCTCTCGCAGCCGTTTGTGTGCCCGGGGTCTTTGGCCGGGGGCTCAGCCGAGGTCTGGGGAGTCGGTGAGGCCATCGGCTGCGTGGCTCCTCTTGCCGGCGAAGGCATAGCCCCTGCCATGAGAAGCGCCTTACTCCTGTTCCGGCACTATGATGACGCCGGCGGTTACACCCGAGCCGTCCTCAAGGAATTCGACTGGATGAGGGGTGGGAAAAAGGTTGTCGACAAGCTGATCCATAAGGAGAGGATTGGAAACTGGGATCGGCTCATCATCCAAAAACCTTTTGAGGGAGTTCGAAATGGAATACCTGTTTTCACCTTTTCATATTAAAGGCCTTCAATTGACAAACAGGATCGTGATGCCCGGTCTGGCCTCCTTTCTCATCGAAGATGATGGTTCCATCATCGATAAAACTGTTGAGCATTACCGAAGGCGGGCTGCCGGGGGACCGGCAATGGTGATCATGGAGGCCTGCGCGGTATCTCCGGAAGGCATTGTTTCTCCCCATCAGGCGAGGATATATGAGGACAGGTTCATGAAAGGCCTCTCCCGGATTGCCCATGCGGTTAAGGCAGAGGGGGCTGTTCCAGCCTTGCAGTTGCATCATGCCGGGAGACAGACCACATCAAGGATCATCAAACAAAAGCCCGTCGCACCGTCGAATCTCCCCTGCCCCACCATCAAGGGGAACGTCCAAGCTCTCAGCATTGACCGCATTCAGGAGCTCGTTGTCAAGTTCGGCGAGGGAGCTCAAAGGGCCGTGGAAGCCGGATTTGAACTCATCGAGATTCATGGCGCCCACGGTTACCTTGTAAACCAGTTTCTTTCCGGATTCTCGAACGTCAGGGACGACGAATACGGAGGAGATATAACCGGAAGAACAAGATTCGCCATGGAAATCGTGAAGGAAATAAGGAAAAGAGTCGGGGAACCCTTTCCCCTGTCCTTCAAGATCAGCGCACAGGAATTCGTCCCCAATGGTCTCACGGTAGAGGAAAGCATCCGAATACTCCGTCTGCTCTCAGATGCGGGAATTCATATCGTTCAGGTCTCTGCGGGCAATGATGCCACAGCAGAGTGGATCTGCCAACCGATGTTCATGAAAAAGGCATGTCTCGCCGATTCGGCTGCGACGATAAGAGGGGCCTTGCGTATACCCGTTATGGCTGTGGGGAGGATCAACGATCCTCATGTCGCCGATGCGATTATCGCCGACGGCAAGGCTGATCTGGTCTGCATCGGCAGGGGACTGCTGGCGGATCCGGAATTACCCCGAAAGGCTGAACAGGGACGACTGGATGACATACGGCATTGTATCGCCTGTAATACCTGCATGGAATCGATTTTCAGGAAAGGCCGGGTGGAATGCCTGGTCAATCCCAGTCTCGGCAGAGAAAAGGAGATGGCGCTTATTCCATCCGATTTCCCTAAAAGAGTCATGGTCATCGGCGGTGGCCCCGGCGGTATGAATGTGGCTTGGATCGCAGCCAAAAGAGGGCACGATGTGCATCTTTTCGAAAAGCAATCCGCACTCGGAGGTCAGTTGATTCTGGGAAGTATCCCGAATTACAAGAAGGAACTTCTGAGCCTTATTGAGTACCAGAAAAGGCAGGTCATGAATTGCGGGGTCAAGTGTCATCTCAATGTGGAAGTGACTCTCGATGTGGTGAAGAAGCACAATCCGGATGTGGTCATCCTGGCCACAGGCGCCACTCCAATCATGCCCGATATCGCCGGGCTGGACAGATCGATCCTTCACAGCTTTGCGGATGTCTTCAATCATGGAGAGGCGGCGGAAAGAAACACCGTGGTGGTTGGCGGTGGAGCCATCGGATGCGAGATCGCCCTCCACCTCTCTGAAAGCGGATGTCCGGTGACCATCGTGGAACAGCTCCCCAAGCTTGGAGGTCAGTTGGAATCCGTTACGAGGAAAGTCCTTCTTGAAAAACTCGAGAAGGGTAACGTACGAATCCTGGTCGGACACAGACTGATGAGGGGTGAAGCGAATGGGGTGATCGTGGTTGGTGACGGTGGACGGGAATCACGGGTTGAGACTGAAAGGGTCGTGATGGCTGTCGGCAGTAAACCGGAAGACGCCCTTTATGATCAAATCGAATCCCTGGGAATCGTCGTTTATCAAATAGGAGATTGCCTGGAACCGAGAAGCGCAAAGACGGCCATCCATGAAGGGGCTATGCTGGGAAGGAGCATTTGAAGAGAGGCTACACTCCGATGAAACATAGACGACGGAGCGGATGATGTCAGGACAGCACAATCTCCCTATAGGGCTGGAAATGCGCATAAGAGAGGCTTTCCTGGTCCGGTATGCCGGGTTCTTCCTTTGCGAAGACGTGATCTTCATACCCGTTCCCGAATGGGAAGGTTGGAGACATGTAGATCCTGATCTTGGCGAGCCGACCCACCACCTCGCTCACTGGGAGATGTTCCCTCATCCGGGGAGTGAGTGTTTCTGGCTCTTTTTGCGGATCACGTGGCCGTCCGTCCCACGGATCCTCTTGGGCTTTCTCCATCCGGACGATCTTCGGGCCCTGGAGGCGATCGCTTTTCATCGGCGTCTGGCCCTGATGGACCGGCCGCTCCGCGATGGGACGCCTCACCCGATCTCAAGCGGCCTTATGGTTCACGATATTCCGACGGATGTCCCCGGAGCTTTCGGCATAGGTTCCGCTCATGGCGCGAGGACGATTCATTAAACCGGTGATGATGAGGCCGGCTTGTGTAGAACGACGAAACCAGATCCCGAATGGCGAAAGAGGAATGGTGACATGAAATCATTGGGATAGATGTACAAAACCAAAAAGCAGGAGGATGAAAAGATGTTCAAGGTTTCAGAAAAGGCAAAAGAAGAGATCAAAGAATTTTTCAAGAAGAACAAGGGGCCGTCTTCTATAAGAATCACCGAGACGAAAGGGTGATGCGGGGCTTCTCTGGCCATGGCTCTGGATGAGCCTAAGAAAGGTGATGAACTCTTCGCGGATGACGGCATTACACTCATTGTGGACAAGCAGTTGTTCGAGCGGGTGAAACCCATTCGAATCGACTTCCTGACGAACAAGAGAGGATCCGGTTTCACCGTCTCCGGAAACTTTCCCGCAAGAGGTAGCTGCTAGAGGTCGGCGTCTCGCATGACGCCATCCAAGCAAATGGAAAAAGGAGGTATTCCATGCCGGGGGGAGGCGTTTATTACATGTGGCGCTCTTGTCTATTGTTTATAAAGATCGATAAGATAGCGACATTGACAGAAACGCGGACAGGCAACGGGCCTGACCTTATCGAACGCGCACTTATATGCGAAAAAAGCGGCGCCGATGGCGTGACGGTCCACCTGCGCGAAGACAGACAACATATACAGGACCGGGATGTCTTCGCACTGAAAGAGGCAATCCACGGACAATTCAACCTGGAGATATGTCTCTCGGATGAAATGATGGATATCGCGCGAAAGGTAAACCCGAATCAGGTGACGATTGTCCGTGAAAAGGCAGGGGAAAAAGCGGGATATCGCGAATCCGATATTCTAAAAAATAAAAAAAGGATCACAGACGTTGTAAAGCCGTTTCATGACCGGAACACGCTGGTATGCCTCTGCGTTGAACCCGATGCCGAAACCATCGCGCTTTCGAAAGCGTGCGGAGCTGATTTCATAGAAATCCATACCGGGAGATATTGCAGCGCTGTACGTCAAGCCGATATGGATAGAGAGCTTGAAAAAATCTACGGTGCAGCGAAGCATGCCGCAAAAGCAGGGATAAAGGTCAGCGCGGGACATGGGCTGAACTACCAGAATACCCTGCCTGTTTTGAATGCCAGGGCGCTGGAACAGGTAACGATCGGACGTTCGATCTTTTCCAGAGCTGTTTTTGTCGGGCTGTCGAAAGCCGTTGAAGAAATGCTGGATATCGTGGTGTAGCCGCCTGATCGTTTTCGGCGAGATCCCCCGACCTCAGCGAGACGGGGAAACAGCGATGTACCTGACCGGCCTAACGTAAAGGGACCAGCTTTTCGACGCATAGGATGGCTTTTCCCCAATTCGGGAAACTCAACCGGCAACGCCAGCCGCTCTTCAAGGCGATTCTGATAAATCTGCAGTTGTCTCTCACCCCACGTTTCCAGCGTGTACTGTGTAATCTCGGCCAAGTCCTCTTCAGCCATTCGGGTGAGCCAATAGGTGCATTGAGTCATTCTTTCGTCCTGCGGCGGGTCCGTGAGATGATATCACTGACCGCACCCGCGGATCTCCCGTAGAAATATCCCGGCGATGTATAAAGATCCCCTATGCCTATTCAATTTCCCATCGGAAAATCCAGTTTGACATAACGCTTTTGCTTATATATTTGTGCAAGTCAGCAATCACTCTGCTGGAAGGCATTACACTGAATACTTGAGAGACCACAGGACTTGCCCATGCTTCAGAAAATTAAAGAGAGCTGCACCGAATGCGGGGCATGCCGAAAATATTGCGCCTTCCTGTCGCGATACGGAACGCCCAAAAGGATCGCCGACCATCTTGATTTTTCATTATCCCACCATCCGTCCATCGCTCACGAATGCAGTCTGTGCGGCCTATGTTCCGCCATTTGCCCGGAGGACCTGGATCCGGCCTCCCTGTTTCTGGGGATCCGACGCCGTTTCGTGGAGGATGGTCATTTCGACAACACCCCCTACCGGGCGATTCTCGGTTATGAAAAACGGGGGGTCTCCCCTCTGTTTTCCTGGTACGGACTTCCTGAAGGATGTGATACGGTCTTTTTCCCGGGGTGTACATTGCCCGGAACCCGGCCTGCCGTCACCATTAAGCTCTATCGGGAACTGAAACAGACGATACCGGCGCTTGGCTTCGTTCTGGACTGTTGCACCAAGCCTTCAAACGACCTGGGGCGCACCGACCCATTTCACGCCGTTTTCGGTGAGATGCATCAATATCTCATCGAGCACGGCATCCGAACCGTTCTTACGGCCTGCCCGAATTGCACCAAAATATTTCGTTTATACGGACATGGGCTTGCCGTCCGAACCGTTTACGAAATCCTACATGACATCGCCAACGCCATCCCGGCGCATTTTACAGGGACCGCCCTCACCATTCACGATCCCTGCGCCCTGAGGGCCGACCTCAATACCCATAGTGCCATCAGGGGTCTTCTTGCGAAGAGAGGTTACACTGTCACGGAAATGAAACACCGTGGGAAAAACACATTGTGCTGCGGCGAGGGCGGCATGGTGAGCGCCGTCAACCCGGAACTGGCACAGGCATGGGCCTCGACCAGATGCCGGGAGGCCGGAGGCCATAAGATCGTCACCTACTGTGCGGGATGTGCGGACAACCTGAACCGCGTGGTTCCAACCGTCCATATCGCAGATCTTCTATATCACCCCGAAGCGGTTCTGAACGGAAACCCGAGGGTCGCACGAGCGCCGCTTACCTATCTGAACCGCTTGCTGCTGAAACGTCGGATGAATAGAGAAGTGAACCCCGCCGTGCAGCGTATGCGACCTTTAAAGGTAGGAAAGGTGCTGCGCGCTTTTTGAAAACCATGCAAAGGGTTGAATGCAATTCGCCAAAAACCATAAAAAAGGAGGTGTGTTATGGTCAACAAAAGTCACTTTTTCTAACTGCATTAGCAAAATTGATCTACGTATGGACACGAAGCAAAAAAACATTAAGGAACCTAATGGCTTACAGAAGGGAGACCAAGATGAAGACATCTATTGGATTTGCGTGTATTGCAATGCTGTCGCTGGCTGTTGTCGGCTGCGCGGGACATGGGACCTCGCCCAAGGGAAAAGAAATACCGATTGAAAACGCTTCGGTGAAGCTTGTAGAGGATGTACATGCAAGCAATTTTAAATACAAGCTGATCAAAACCGACGAATTGAAAAAATGGTATGACGAGGGAAGGCAGTTTACCATCATCAGTACGCTGCCCATTGAAGAGGACGAGTTGTACGGCACGTTGCCCGGCGCATCTCAACGCAGGGCTGCCCATGACCGAGGCCGAACTTACCGCGGCATATCGGGATAACCTGGTCAATGTGGCCGGAACGGACAAAGAGAAGACAATCGTTGTTTACTGCGGCTTTGTTGCGTGCAGGAGAAGCACGCTTGGGGCCAAAATCCTTATCGATAACGGTTTCAAGAACGTCTATAAATACCCCGGGGGATTGTGGCGTGGGAAGAAAAGGGTTACCCTGTTACAAAGAAATAGGGCATGTGAAATAAACGGATACGCGGGCCGGCCGACAGGGCCGGCCTGTTTTTCTTCGGAGGGACAATAGATGAACAACCCATCTGTTTGGAAGATTATATTTTTGAGCATGGTTTTGGCCTTGGGTTTGTTGGCGGCCCCTTTATCTGCCATGGCAGGTACGGTATGAGTGCACCGGTACGGTGGGACGGGGGCTCCAAGGATAACCTGCTTGTTCCAAAAAACGCCATCTGCACCTTGAAAGACACGCAGATAAAAGGCAATATCACAGTGTCGCCAAATGCCACGCTCTACGCTTTCAATGCCCGGGTGGGCGGCACTGTCATGGTGTCAAAAAACGCCACCCTGAACGCCTTCAATGTCCACGTGAACGGCGATATTGAGGCTAAAGACGCTTCCCAGGTGAGCGTCTTTCCGGGATCATTCGTGGGCGGGAGTGTCCGTATCCTCCGGTCTGGCGCAGCCGAGATCGACGGCGTGGAAATCGGAGGGGACCTTCTTATCCAACAAACCAAACGGTCTCTGAAAGCCGCCAAAAGCGTTATAACCGGCGCCCTGAGTGCATCTCCAGAACAGCGGACGGGCGACCATCATCAGTAACACCATCAAGGGCAACCTAACATGTAAGATTTCCAGGGTGTAGACGGAAAAATCGTCTGGTGCGCAATTTTTTTCTGGACATCAGGAGATCCTCCTTCTATGGTAATCCTACCATGAAAGGAGGAGAAAATGGTTACAAAGGCGAGAGTTCGAAAGCACCTGAGCGCGGACGCCCTGTTTTGGACTGTAAAAAACAGCTTTAGTAAGATTCATGACCACCGGCATGTGAACAGTTCGATACCCTTAAGCGATGCTCTGATGTCAGCATTTGCGATGTTTTCACTGAAGCATCCATCGCTTTTGGCCTTTGAATCTCGAACAAAGCAAACAGGTGACAATTTACAAGCGATTTATAAAATTGATCGTATTCCGAGTGATACTCAGATGAGAGCGATTTTGGATGATTTGGCTCCAGACGATTTGCGAGACACATACAACCGAGTGTTTTTTCAGCTACAGCGAGGCAAAGCGCTGGAACAAATGAAGTTTTTGAATGGATGCTATCTATTAAACTTGGACGGTACAGGGATATATGCTTCGGAAAAACTGGGATCTGAAGCTTGTTTGGTGAAAAAGCACAAGAAAAAGGGAAAGATCACGTATTACCAGCAGATGGTGGGTGCGGCGATTGTGCACCCTGACTACAAGGAGGTGTTTTCAATTTACCCCGAGATGATCATGAAGCAGGATGGTGAGAAAAAGAATGATTGTGAGCGAAATGCAATCAAGAGGTTACTGAAAAAGTTCAGAGAAGATCATCCTAAACTCAAGGTGATCGTCAATGAAGATGCGTTGAGCCCGAACGCCCCCCATATCCGTGATCTACAGAGCTATGGTTGTCACTTCATTCTTGCAGTGAAACATGGCGACCACGCCTATCTGTTCAACGAGGTAGCGAAAGCGAACCGAAAGGAGCAAACAACAAGCTATGAATTGACTGATGAACAAGATCCTGAAAAACGTCATCTTTTTCACTTCATTAATGGTGTGCCTCTGAACAAATCGAACCCGGATCTGTTGATAAATTTTGTCGAATACGGAGAAGAAAAGAATGGCAAAATTCGCTATTTTAGTTGGATTACAGACTTTGAAATTACAGAGGAAAACGTATATCAAATTATGAGAGGCGGTCGAGCACGCTGGAAGATAGAGAATGAAACGTTTAACACCCTGAAGAATCAAGGCTACAACCTTGGCCACAATTATGGTCTTGGCAAAAAGAATCTTTGTGCGGTGTTTGCAGCAGTAATGATGTTGGCTTTCATGGTTGACCAGGTTCAGCAGTTATGCTGTAGTTTATTCCGAAGCGCCTGGAAAACCAAAGGAAGCAAGAGAGGTCTCTGGGAGCATATAAGGGCGGTATTTATGCTGATTCAGGTTACTTCGATGAAAGAGATACTTGAAAACATTATTTATGGCGACCTGATGAGCCATGATCAATTAATAAATAATACATCATAAGTTATAAAATAGACTTTAAATCCATCTCAAAACAAAAATACTTCAAATGGATTCGCAATTCTTTTCCATGCTGGCGAGCTGTGTTCACATTAAAAAATTATGCAATAAAAAATGCATTTAGTCGGCTGATTTTATCATAAACATAAAGCCAAAAGGAAAATGTCTTCACGCCCGAAGGCGGCGGCAATGTGGTCAGCGGCGCTATGGAAGGCCAGTGCAAGGACCTGGACAAGCCCCCTCCGCCAGAAGAAGATTGCTGCAAAATGAAGTAAAACCTCCAATCAACATCATGGTCCACTTATAAGAAAGGCGGCATCACGCGATGACATACAATCGAACCACAGACCCACCCGCCAGAACAAAACGTGCTGATTCACTCCTCCGTTCGCATGCACCCGCTTTTCTGACCTTGATTGCAGCCCTGTTTTTGAGCGTTGAATTCGGATTGCAAAAGACCGGGCACGGAGGACTTTGCCCTACGACGGGATGCGCTTTGGTCGGCAGCTTCGTCAGGTATGGCGAAATCACGTTCATCGGCCTGGGAGTGGTTTTTTTCTGGCTCCTGACAGCCTTGCTGCTCCTGGAGAAGCGTCCGAAAAAACCCCGGCTTTGGATGGTTGCGACAATCATCCTGATCGCCGGGCTGGCCTTTGATGGGGCGATACTCGGGTTCAAGCGCTTTGCCATTCAGGAGATCTGCATCCTGTGCTATGGCGTGGGCGCATCGCTGCTTGTGACGCTTCTGGCCTACGGCTGGAGCAGGCGTTCCCTGGCAACCGTGGTACTGGGTGTGGCCGTTTGGAGCGCAGGTTTCGCATCTCAGGCCATGTTGGCGTTTCCGGAGAGAACCCCCGACCTCAGCGAGACCGTCATGACCACCTTTCGACCCGCGCAACCGGATGGCAGGCAGATATTCTTTTTCTTCAGCCTGCACTGCGATAAATGCAACGGCGTAATGGCCAGCCTGACCGCGCACCCGCCCCTGGGCGGGGAATGGCGCCTGATTCCCCTGGGATACGGAGGCGGACGACCAGCGCAAGCTTTCCTCGCTTTTGGAACACCCCCTTGCGGCGGTCGATCCTTTCAGCGCAATCCTGGTGTTGAAGAACGCGCCCGCGCCGGATGTGGCGATTGCGCCAAAGGCTGTGGAGGTGCCGGCTAAAGGCAGGGTTTTTATGCGCAACAGCGGTTACCTTCATATGCCCTTGATGTTCGTCCAGGAAACGCCCACCAGGCGAACGGTCCTGGAGGGGCGGGAGGCCATTTTGAATTATCTCGTGGAAACAAAACTGGTCGCAGCCCGCTTGTCATTCTGAAGCGTACGGAGTATCCATGCCGGGTGGGGCCTCTATTGCCGAGAAACCACGGGAAAAACAAGGGGTCGGGATCTTTCAATCTTTCGCAGCTTGAAAGGTATCAAGGATGATGAATAAAACAGCTCTCGATGCTTATTGGGGCTTTTCAGCTCAAACATTCAGACGATTCCTTTTCCTTCCATATCTTTTCGCAGTTTTTTCTATGGGCACGGCTTTGATGCTGATCGTTGCTCCTTCCTTATCCTCACAGGATGTTGGGGTCCTGTTAAGAGAAGATTTCAGTGATCTCGAAAACTGGCGTTCGCTTTATTTCCCGAAGATCTCAAGGCATACCAGCTATACGGTTGAAGACAATGGAACCGCAACCTTCCTCAGGGCTGAGGGCGATGGATCCGCGTCGGCGCTTGTTTATCAAAGCAATTTCAACGTTTATGACTACCCGATGGCAAAGTGGCGGTGGAAGGTAGAAAATATTTATCAGAATACGGATCCCGAGACAAAATCAGGAGACGACTACTCACTCCGCATTTACATTTTGTTTCGATATAATCCAGAAATGGCTGATTTTTTTGATAAAGTCAAATACGGGTTGGCCAAGACGCTGTACGGCGAATATCCACCCCACAGCACATTGTCTTATGTCTGGGCCAATAGCGAGGAACAGGACACGATCATAACCAGTCCATACACGGACCGGGCCAGGCTGGTTGCGCTTAAAAAGGGAAATGGAAAAACGAAAACCTGGCAGGATGAAGAAGTCAACATTCTTGAGGACTACAGGAAGGCCTTCCAGGAAGATCCTCCTGCCCTCGCAAGTATTGCCGTCATGAATGATTCAGACAATTCCGGTCAGAAATCGGTTTCATTCCTGGACTACATCGAGGTTTTCGCATATGCGAATCAGACATCAAATAGACGCGGCATGTGATCTCAACAGATTTCTAAAGCGGATAATAGGGGGTATGAACCGTTTTGAGAAATAAAACGCAAAGCATCTTTCCGGAGGGCGACGCCCCTGAAGCCGACTCTTTTGAAGATAGACTGCTGGCACACGGAGTAACACTGACGCGGGGGAACCCCACAACTGTTCAGCTAAATCTCGGCAGGCTTTGCAGACTTTCCTGCATTCACTGCCACGTGGACGCGGGTCCCCATCGAAAAGAAATAATTTCCAGGGGGACCCTTGAGCGGATTCTGCACTGGCTGCGAAAATCTCCCATCCGGACGGTTGACCTGACCGGCGGCGCCCCGGAATTGATCCCGGACTTTTACTGGCTGCGTCTCCAGCCTGAAGTCCATGGACTGCCATGTGATCGATCGCTGTAACCTGACCGTGCTCTTGGAACCCGGCTTTGAGGATCTGGCAACATTCCTGGCGCAAAATGAGGTTGAGGTGGTGGCGTCTATGCCCTGCTACCTGCCGGTGAACGTCGACGCCTTGCGGGGCAAAGGGGTGTTCGACAAGAGCATTCGCGCCCTTCGTTTGCTGAATCGCCTTGGATACGGAAAAAATCCGGCACTCAGATTGATTTTGGTGCATAACCCCAATGGGGCCGACTTACCCCCAAACCAGGAGGCTTTGGAGACCGACTACAGGCGGGAATTGGAAAGGCATTTCGGCATTGAGTTCAACAGGCTCTATGCCTTCACGAATCTTCCCATCGGGCGTTTTGCCGGATGGCTGAAGCGGAACCAGAAGCTGGAGATGTATATGCACATGCTGAAGCAAAAATTCAACCGGGAATCGGTCTACGGGCTCATGTGCCGCCATACCATAAACGTGGATTGGCGGGGGCAGGTC
The DNA here is from genome assembly GCA_034522175.1 of Deltaproteobacteria bacterium. Taxonomy (GTDB): domain Bacteria; phylum Desulfobacterota; class DSM-4660; order Desulfatiglandales; family Desulfatiglandaceae; genus JAIPDZ01. The sequence goes on from JAXHLQ010000001.1 coordinate 906,568, forward strand.
TTTGACTGCGATTTCAACCAGCAGTTGAATACTCACTTAGGCGTGGATCATGCGCCGCTTTTTCTCTGGGACCTCGACCTTCATCAGTGGCTGCGAACCCCGATCCGGACGGGAGACCATTGTTTCGGCTGCACTGCGGGCCAGGGGGCGAGTTGCCAGCGGAGCGCTGTCCGCTCCTTTGGGTTGCGAGACCAAAAAAATCTACCGTGAGTAAAATTTACACTTGACACCGGGGACTGTGGGTGGTTAATATATATTTAGTCGATTGGCTAAGTGCACAATCAACAAGACGAGAGGAAACAGACCCTGATTGTCACCGAGGTCCTTGCGGACCAAAACGGATCTTGTACACCTGATGACCTTTGTCAGCGACAGAAAGAAAGGAATTTAGGATGACTCAAACAAAAGAAAAGAGAATAAACGAACCTTTTAACAAAAACGCAACGGAACTTTGCGGCCCCGGATGCGCCTGCAGCAAGGAGACCCAAGGCGGCGGGTGGAAAGTTGTGGTCATGCTGATCGTTGTGGCGGCGGTTGCCATTGCCTTGATTTTCAGGAACATGTTCTGAATGTTGGAAATCTGATAGAGAGGGAACTTCATGAATTCGTTTTGGATGTCGCTGCAGTTCTTCGGCGTGCTGCTGGCCGAACTGATTGTATTGTTCCTCGGTATCAGCACCCTTGTGGGACTGGTGTTGGAATATGTATCGGATGAAAAAATACGAAGATGGCTGTCGAGAAAGGGCTTGCTGGGAAATTTTCTTGGAACGGCCCTGGGCGCTGTAACACCGTTCTGTTCCTGCTCCACGATTCCGATGGCGGTCGGGCTGCTGCGGGCAAGGGTTCCCTTTGGCGCCGTCATGTCCTTTGTGCTGGCCTCGCCCTTGCTGAATGCCATCGTCATGGCACTCTTCCTGGCCCTGCTGGGATGGAAGGCCTGCCTGACATACGGCGCCGGTAACATTTGTTATGGCCATGCTTTGCGGCGTTTTGCTGGAGCGGCTCGGGTTGGCAAAGGATGTGAAAAACGTCCGCGTGAGTGGCGGTTGTGCGGCCCTGGAGCCTGCCCCTACATTCCTTTTGAAACTGCGGCGTGCCTTTATTGGTGCATGGCGGGATTTCAGAGGCGTTCTGGTCTACCTTTTGATCGGCGTCGCCATAGGGGCGGCCATCCACGGGTACCTTCCAGGCGATATTGTGTTGCGGGTGGCAGGTCCCCAAAACCCGGCGGCGATTCCGGTGGCGGCGGTCATTGGTGTACCGTTGTATGTCCGAGCATCGACCGTCCTTCCCATCGCGGTGGCCCTGACTGAAAAGGGCATGAGTCTGGGAGCGGTCATCGCATTGATTATCGGCGGGGCCGGTATGAGCATCCCCGAGATGAGTCTGCTGGCAGGCATCTTCAAGATTCGGCTGGTGATTGTTTTCATGGCTGTGGTGTTCTTGACGGCCGTATTGGCCGGATTCGTATTCAACCTGATTTGATATGGAGGCTGAACCATGGCTGAGGAAAAGAAAAAAGGAATTTTTTCAAAGCTCTTCGGAGCAAACAAGTCCTCTTGTTGCAACGTGCAGATCGTGGAAGTGAGCGAAGAGGAAAAGAAAGAGGCCGACAAGGATGAGATTCAGGATAAGGGGCGAAGCCCACGGACCTCATCCTGACGTGGAAACAGCGATGTACCTGACCGGCTTGACGCACAGGGACCAGATTTTCGACCTTACCGTTCGCTGGCTGAATGACGATTTTCACGAGGGCGACGGACGGGTGATCACAGCGATAGTCCTTTACGAAGGATTCATCTCGGGATCATTCATCATTTAACTGATTGTCTAACCTTACAACCCATGGGAATCCGATGGAACAGACGCTTCGAATCACCAAGGCCCTGGCTGACGGGAACCGTTTGCGGGCTGTCATGGCCCTGATCGACCATGACGCACTGTGTGTCTGCCAGATCACTGAAATACTCGGGCATGCCACTCCTACCGTGTCCCGTCACATGAGGGTGCTGCAGAACGCCGGCCTGGTCAAAAGTCGAAAAGACGGCCGCTGGGTGTATTATTGCCTTGCCGAACTATTCCCGGAACAGCTCCGCAGGTGGCTGCTCGGTTCGTTGGCGAATTCAGAGGAAATCAAGTCGGATCAGGCGCTCTTGAAAACGGTTCTCGCCTGTGAACCCGGGGCGCTGTGCCGGCAACAAAAAGAACGAAAGGAAATATTATGATTAAAACAAAAGAGAACATCATGAATGAACCCATAAAGGAACTGGTGGCCATCGGCGCTTCCGTAGGCGCTCACTGCCAACCATGTCTCGAATATCACCTTCAGGTTGCGATTGAACTTGGCCTGACAGAGAATGATATACGTCAGGCTGTGGAAATCGGCCACGCAGTCGAGAAGGGAGCGATGACCGCTATGAAAAAATTCAGCGACGAGACTGTGGAGGAGTTCCTGGATGCGGCGGCACAAGCCGGTCAAACAGGAAAACAGGCCGAGAAGACCTCCGAAAAAAGCTCAGGCGAAAGGGCCTTGAAGATATACGACCCCGCCATGTGCTGCTCCTCGGGTGTGTGCGGGCCGAGTGTCGATCCGCTTCTGGCTCAGTTCGCCGGGGCCCTGAAATTTGTTGCCGACCGGCCGAACATCCATTTCGAGCGATACAACCTCGGGCAGCAGCCCCAGGCATTCGTTGAAAATGCGGAAGTCAAATCGATACTTGGAAACGGCGGGGAAAAAACGGCTTCCCTTTATTTTCATCAATGATCAATTGTGGCTTCAAGGCAGGTATCCTTCCAGGGATGAACTGCTTGAAGCGTTGGACATCAAAAACGAACCGGCTTTGTTCCCGGTCTTGGAAACTTCGGAGAATGGTTCGTGCTGTGGTGATGAGGGGTGCTGCTGATGAAATCATTTATAGAAAAAGCGCCACGATATTTGTTTTTTCCGGGAAAAGGCGGGGTCGGCAAGACGTTCCAGTGGCCTGCGCTACCGCCGTAGGACTGGCGGAAAAAGGCAAGCGTGTCCTGCTGATCAGCACGGACCCTGCATCGAACCTGGACGAAGTTCTGGAGACGCCGTTGTCTTCCAGCCCCATGCCCGTGGAAAACGTTCCCGGCCTGTTCGCCTTGAATATCAATCCCATTGATGCGGCCGCCGAATACCGGGAGCGCATGGTCGGGCCGTATCGCGGGGTACTGCCCGAGGCGGCCGTCACCCAGATGGAGGAGCAGCTTTCGGGCGCGTGCACGGTGGAAATCGCCGGTTTTAACGAATTTTCCAAGTTGCTGGGCGATGATGCGGCCATGCGCGACTATGACCATGTGGTGTTGGATACGGCGCCCACCGGCCATACCCTGCGCTTGTTGAATTTGCCTTCGGCCTGGAATGATTTCATCGCCTCCAATCAGACCGGCAGCTCTTGCCTGGGCCCTATCGCCGGATTGAAAGAGCAAAAAAAGCAGTTCGAACAGGTGGTTGCCGCCCTGAAAGATCCGGCCAAAACGCTGCTGGTTCTGGTTTCCCGCGCGGAAGGCATGTCCTTTCAGGAGGCGCATCGCGCCGGCATTGAACTGGGCAAACTGGGCTTGAAGAATCAGCACCTGATCATCAATGGGGTGTTCACCGGCGTTTCCGCAGACCCGATCGCTACGGCCTTTGCGCGAAAAGGCAGCCATGGCCATAGCAGCCATGCCGGAGGACCTTAAAGCCCTGCCTACAACCCGGGTTCCGTTTCGTCCGGCCGGGGTTACGGGCGTGGCGGCTTTGCAAAGCGTGTCCAGGGATCAACCCGATCAACCTGTCCCGGAAACGGTAAGTTGTCCCCAGTCCGAGGTGCAGGCCGTGTCGCGCAGGATATTGGGCTGGCCGGGCTTTCTTCGGGAGCTGGAAGAAGAAGGCCAAGGGGTCATTATGACCATGGGCAAGGGAGGTGTCGGCAAAACCACCATGGCCGCCGCTATAGCAGCCGAACTGGCGCAGCGGGGGCACGCGGTGGTGCTGTCGACCACAGATCCCGCGGCTCATGTGGCGCAAACCATCGGGCAGGATCTGCCCAATCTGACGGTCGAACGAATCGACCCCAAAGCGAAGCCGAACGTTATGTGGCCGGCGTGCTGGAAAAGAATCGCGCCCGGCTTTCCTCCGATGACATGGCCCTGCTGGAGGAAGAGATGCGTTCACCCTGTATCGAAGAGATTGCCGTATTCCAGGCTTTTGCCCAAACGGTGGCTAAAGGCGAGCAAGGTTTTGTGGTCCTCGACACCGCGCCCACCGGACACACTCTGCTTCTGCTGGATGCTACGCAATCCTACCACCGGGAGGTTGCCAAATCGGTGGATGAGTTGCCCGACGCGGTCAAAACGCTCTTGCCGAGAGTCCGGGACCCGAAGTTTACCAAGGTGATCATAGTTGCTTTGCCCGAAGCCACGCCAACCCATGAGGCTTCAGCCTTGCAGGAGGATCTGCGCCGGGCCGGAATCGAGCCTTACGGCTGGATCGTCAACCGCAGTTTTGCCTTCTCCGGAACCCTGGATCCGGCTCTTTGCGTCAAGGGCATGGATGAGCTTACCTATCTGAATGAAATCCTTGAACGCCATGCTCGAAAAACAGTTATTTCTCCGTGGGTTCCTCAGGAATTGAACGGGCCGGAGAATTTCCGGTATTTGTACACCACTTATGAAAAAGAAGGAGCATCGGCATGACCCGACCAACCATTGGCGCAACCGACGACGAACAACCCCTTGAGATTATCAGCTCTCCTGCGCAAAGGAATGAAAATGACCTGACGCTTTGCGGACCCGGATGCGCATGTGGCAAGGAGACCAGAACCGGCAAATGGAAAATCGTGATCATGCTGATTGTGCTTGCGGCGGTTGCGATCGCTTTGATTTACAGGAGAACATTATGAATGAAACAAAATCTAACTAATTGAAGTCGCGAAAGAAATACATTCACTTACCAGCCTTGGCAGGTGTATCAAGAAAGGTGTCTGAATATCAGCATGTTGATCTTCGTGCAGAGGGCTAATCCGTTCAAGTGAGAAGCCTTCTCGGGTTAGAACAAAATTATCGTTTGAAATTTGGTCTTGACATTCAGAACGTGAATATTTAACAATTATTTGGCTGATTGTCTGACCATACAACCAATGGGAATCCGATGGAACAGACGCTTCAAATCACCAAGGCCCTGGCAGAGGGGAACCGTTTGAGGGCACTCATGGCCCTGATCGACCATGAAGAACTGTGTGTCTGCCAGATTACGGAATTGCTCAATCTCGCCACCGCAACCGTATCACGACACATGAGCGTGCTCCAGGCCGGGCGTCTGGTCAAGAGCCAAAAAAAGGGCCGGTGGGTCTATTACAGCCTTTCCGAGATGTTCCCCAAAGACCTTCTCGCCTGGCTGAAGAAGGCCCTGAATGATTCCGGAATTGTGGCGGCGGACAGAGAAAAGTTGAAGGACATCCTCGCGTTGGAGCCGGATGCGCTTTGCAGGGACCAGCGTAAGCGGTGCGCGAGCGGCCGCAAGTAGCGGAGAAGAGAGAAAAACGATTCAAAATAGGGGATATTATTGAAGGAGGAGGGATACCATGTCTCAAGAACAAGCCGTCACCAAGCAGCTTTCATTCTTGGATCGATTTTTGACGTTATGGATCTTTCTGGCCATGTTCATCGGCGTGGGGTGGGGATACGTGTCCCCCGGCGTCGTGGATTTCTGGCACCAATTCCAGGTGGGCACCACCAACATCCCCATCGCCATCGGCTTGATCCTGATGATGTACCCGCCGCTGGCCAAGGTGAAATACGAGGAACTGGGGGAGGTCTTTCGCAACTACAAGGTCCTGGGCCTGTCGCTCGTCCAGAACTGGGTGATCGGCCCCATTCTGATGTTCTTTCTGGCCATCATCTTCCTGCGGGGCTACCCCGAATATATGGTGGGCCTGATCATGATCGGGCTGGCCCGCTGTATTGCCATGGTCATCGTCTGGAACGACCTGGCCGAGGGCGATACGGAGTATTGCGCCGGCCTGGTGGCCTTCAATTCCGTATTTCAGGTCCTTTTCTTCTCCATCTATGCCTACATCTTTATTACCGTCCTGCCCCCGCTTTTCGGGCTCAAGGGCCTGGTGGTGGATATCACCATCGGCCAGATCGCGGAGAGCGTCTTCATCTATCTCGGCATCCCCTTCATCGCCGGGATCCTCTCCCGGATCATCGGTCTCAAGACAAAGGGGAAGGAGTGGTATGAAAAAAAGTTCATCCCCAAGATCAGCCCCATTACGCTGATTGCCCTGTTATTCACCATTCTCGTAATGTTCTCGCTGAAGGGCGAGTACATCGTCAAGATCCCCCTGGACGTGGTGCGGATCGCCATCCCGCTTCTGCATCTATTTCGTGCTCATGTTCGTGATTTCCTTCTATATGAGCCGGAAACTGGGGGCCCACTACGGCCAGTCCGCAACCCTGTCGTTTACGGCCGCATCCAATAATTTTGAACTGGCCATCGCGGTGGCGGTGGCGGTGTTCGGCATCAACTCGGGCGAGGCCTTCGCCGCGGTGATTGGCCCGCTGGTGGAGGTGCCCGTGCTCATCAACCTGGTCCATCTCGCCCTGTGGATCCGCAAGAAGTATTTCCCGTACGCCGTGGAAACACCCATGGGCGTCTGCTATGTCAAATGTCAGCCGTAGAGCCGATGGGCTTGAGGCAATAGAGAAACATGAACCATCAGAAAGGAGGCACGCAATAATGGAAAAGGTATTGAACGATTTCAAGGCACTTACCGACGACGAAAAAATCGCCTTCATGAAAGCGGCCATGCCCTTGATGGCGGAGGCCTTCGGGAACGACCCGCGAAAAATGATGGGCGAAATGATGCCCTTCTGCATGAACATGATGCAATCCAAAGGCATGGACATGGATCGGATGCGGTCCATGATGAAGGACATGATGGGGTAATTTCCCGGTCTTTTATCCACCCGTGTGTGGAGGACCGGGAATCGCGCTGGGTCTTCCTCAATCTTCTCAGAGAAGGGCTGATGGCCCGTGAATAACGATTTGGAGGCAAACCGATGGTCCTGACTATTTCCGACGAGGAATACATGCGTATGAAAGGGGCCGTTCTGGATGCGGACGGCGATGAGGCCCTTGAACTGATAAAGGCCTTTATGAAGCAACTGGAGCAGCAATCGAGACAGGGTCTCAAGTCCCATCTGGATGGGCCATGAGGCCAATGGTGAACGCGTCCAGAAAAGGGATCAGTTCAATGCCACGGCATGAAGGATTTGTAGCCACCCTCAAAAAAGACGGTAAGGCGGAAGTGGTGATTCAACCGGTCCATCCGGGTATCCCGGGTGCGTCGTCTTATGTGAATCGGCATGTGTGCCACTGCGCCTCGGACGGCTCCACCGTAACCATTGCGGCCCTGAATGGGGTGGGCGCGGAAATCGGGGATTATGTTTCGGTTCTTCGGGATACTTCCGGGCTGCTGAAGAATGCGGTTGCGCTGCTGGGGGTTCCCGTACTCGGCCTCATTGCAGGGGTCATCTTCGCAGCAGTCTTAACCGATGGCTTTTCTTCGCACATGGCAACTGGTATGATCGCTATAGCCGCCTGTCTTATTGTTGGAATAACGATCGGTGTGCTGATTTTCAGACGGATATCCGTCAACAGCGACCCCATAATAGAAAATATCATACAAAAAAGGCGGCAGGGAGATCCGCTTTTCACTGCCGATCAACTGTGTTCAGCCGAACCCAACAGGGATTGCCTCAGTTGCGTTCGATAACCGGAGCATGCCATGAACCTCAAAAAGGTGATGATTGAACTGGATGCCTCTCAGGTCCAGGAGATCTTGCGGATCGACATGGACGAAGATGCCGGGGCGGCACTGGCGTTTATCAAGGAAACCATGGCCAAACAAGTGAAGGCCTCGCTTCAGCCCCACTGAGTGCCGGTCTTCGAGGCCAGTTACGGTCCCAGGAATATGGCCCAATAGTCTCTTTGGAATTGCATGGAATGAAACGGAAAACGACTCGAGGCCAAAAAGAGATTCGGTCGCAAACGGAGGCGGCCCCTGTATTCTGCAACATCACATCCGCTCTCAAAGCGCCCTGCTGCACCATCTTAGAGAGCATCAGCGACGGCGTGTTTACCATCGACCTCGACAAGCGGGTCACCTCCTTCAATCGAGCGGCTGAGCTGATCACCGGCTTCAAAAGCGGCGAGGCCGTCGGGCAATACTGCTTTGATATTTTCCGGGCCAGCATCTGTGAGAAAAAATGCGCCCTTGAACAAACCCTCGCCAGCGGGCGACCCCAAGTGAACCTTCCCGCCCTGATTATCAACAAGTCAGGCGATCAAAAGCCCATCAGCATCAGCACGGCCATCCTGAAGAATGAGAACAACCAAATCATCGGAGGGGTGGAGACCTTTCGGGACCTTTCTGAACTGGAAGCATTGAAAAGACAACTGGCCCAAAGGGTCACCCATGAGGACATTGTGGGTCGGCACCCCAGGATCAAAGAGCTCCTATCGTTCCTCCCCGATATTGCGGAAAGCGACAGCCCTGTACTTATCGAGGGCCCCACGGGGTCGGGCAAGGAACTCATCGCCCGGGCCATCCATAGCCTGAGCCCGCGCAAAGGGGGACCGTTTATTGCCGTGAATTGTGCGGCCCTGCCCGAGACCCTGCTGGAATCCGAGCTGTTCGGTTACAGAAAAGGGGCCTTTACGGGTGCCGTGAGGGACAAGCCGGGTCGGTTTTTCCTCGCCAATAAAGGGACCCTGTTCCTGGATGAGATCTCCAGCACCTCCCCGTCGTTCCAGGCGGATCTCTTGAGGGTCCTGGAAGGCGGCGAGTTTACCCCTCTTGGCGATACCAGGACCCTAAGATCCGATTTCAGGCTGGTGACGGCCACCAACCTGGGGATCAAGAGGCTGGTAAGAGAGGAAAGATTCCGGGAGGACCTCTATTACCGCCTCAATGTGGTGAAGATTGATTTGCCCGCTTTGCGGGAGAGGCGGGAAGATATTCCGCTCCTCGTGGAACATTTCATCCGCAAGTTGAACCTTCTTAAAGGTCGATCCATCCAGGGGATCACGCCGGAGGCCCTTTCCTTCCTTATGGGCCATCCCTTTCCGGGCAATATCCGGGAACTGGAAAATATCATCGAATATGCCTTCATCACCTGCAAGGGAGACACAATCGGTATGGCGCATCTGCCCGGGGACATGCTTGAACGGCATGAAGATCAGGGACCTTTATTGTCGGCAAAGGAACACGAAGAGGCCGAAAGGATACGTACCATCTTGAAGCAATACCCGAAGAACCGACCCGCAGCGGCAAAGGCCCTGGGCATGAGCCGCACCACGCTCTGGCGGAAGATGAAAAAGTATGGCTTAAGCAGATAGTCAACGCTGCATTATGCTGATCACCTTGGCCTTTTCAGGACAGGTTCAGGGTAGCGTTTTAACCCCGGGATTCGTTCAAAGTGAGAATCGAGGGAGAAAAGAAGACATTGGTTCTCCTTAGCCAGACTGGCAAGAACCACATCTGTGGTGGGAATAGTCACTCCTTTCTTGCGAAGGGAATACGAGAGGCTGCCCGCTTCAATCCACGTGTTGAGCGTTGCATCGAGAAACGGGAGAGCCAAGATGCTGTCCAGAATGGCGTCAAGCTCTCTCTTTTGCTTCGCACCCTGGAGCAACTCTGTCACCACAATGCCTGTTAAAACCACCCGTCCTTTCCTCAAAAGGTCTTCCACGGCTTCCCCGTTTTCTGACTGGCGATGATTGAAATACTCGATCCAAATGGAGGTGTCGACCAAGACATCAGCCTTCATCTAGTTCCATCTCCCTGAGATCCTTCCAGTTATTATCAAGATGCAGGGTTCCCCTGAGATCAAGGAGCTTCTGTAGGCGTTTCTTTTTCACAAAATCCTGAAGGACCACATTGATGGCCTGAGACCTGTTCTTGGCGCCCGTCAGAGTAATAACTTCCTCAAGGATCTTTTCGTCTACATTCAAGGTGGTTCGCATAAATGGCTCCTTATCGTTTATGATACAATTATATGATAAAAAATGATGCTGTCAAGATAAAATGTCAAAAACATCCCCCTTTATTCGTTTCACCTCGGTGTTTAAGGTAGGTAATTGAAGAGACCGGATCAGTGCATCTTTCGTACGGAAGGGATGAAACGAAATATGAAACCGTTTCATTTTTTTGAAACAATTCCCCCTGTCCCCTACCCTATCCCTCTTTATCTTTCCTGTCCCAACTAACTGATATCGCACATAAAATTGTCTTTGTTCCGAAAAAGAGCCGGTTTGGCATTCTGTTTGCTTTATAAACGGCAAACGGTCTGAAAATATCGATTTTTGCCTTTTAAAATGACCTCAATCTTCAACCATATGTTTGAGCCCTTAGATGAAAACAAAGAAACATCGTGAAGATCCTGTAAATCCTATCCAAAAACAGAGGGTGAAGATTGCGGTCCCTCTGTTCAACGATCGGATTTCCCCCCATTTTGGGGCCTCATCCACCTTTCTCCTGGTGGAGACGGACGGTAAGACCATCTCCCGGGAGGCTACATGGAACGTACCGGGAGAAGGCCCCATGGAGATTGCCCGAAATATCGTGGCCTTGGGAGTGAAGGAGATGATCTGCGGTGGGATTCAAAATCAAAACAAGGAGTGGCTCATGGCCAAAGGGATCATGGTGTTGGACAACCAGAAGGGGGTGGCCAGGGAAATTGTCAGAACTCATCTCGAATCGGTTTCTGATCATGTCAACCTTTCACCCTCAGCGGAATAGGAGGAGACGAATGGACCATCATCACAGAGAACGAACAGGAGATTTCGATATGAGCAACGATCGGGATGATAGGTCTCCTCACCGGCATGATCACGCGCAAGGCCCGCACTCGGTGGATTTTCAGGAGACGACCGGGTCGCGGCTTCTGATGGCCATCGCCATCAATCTGCTGATCCCCGCGGCCCAGGTGGTGGGCGGCGTCTTTTCCCACAGCATGGCCCTGATCTCGGACGCCATCCACAACTTCAGCGACTTCACGGCCCTGCTGATCGCCTATGTCGCCTATCTCATGGGGAAGAAGGGGGGATCGCCACAAAACACCTTCGGGTACAAACGGGCCGAGATCCTCGGCGCGGTCATCGACGTGGCCCTTCTCAACCACAATGAGCTTGGTCCTGGGCCGGGTAAACGAGACGTTCATCCGGTTGGGCATCATCAGGAAATCCTTTTAGACATTGATAGACTCTTCATCCGTACTGTGGATGAACGCGAGGGTTTGGCATTTTCTACCTTGTAATGGCATCCATCAAACCGGCCCTCCTGGGTGAAGTGCCGCTTCACCCATCCAGCGGTTATGGGTTGACAAGGGCACTTTCCACTTCGTCAATAAATGCAAAGATATCCGGATTTCCAGAAAAACCTTCGACATGATCATCGCCGATGTGAGCATGGTGCGGCGCGTAAGCAAGGTCCTTATGGTGGGGCGCGTTGTCCCATCTTCTGACGGTTTTTCCTTGCGCGTTCTGCCAATGGAAACTGTATTTCAGAGGAGGGCAGAGATATCCCATGCCCCTGACATAGAGAAAGCATTCAAAGACACCTCCTCCTGTCAGGGTGGACCTGATTCTTAGTTTTCCATCGTCCGGGGAGATATCCTTGCGAATAATTTGATACGCGAGAATCGCGGGGCACTCAATCAGCCGGGCTTCGATCTCGTCGAAATGCCGACGTACCCTTTCGTTCATGCGGATGTCTCCTGCTGGAGCAGCGATAAACGCTTTTCAATGCCGGAAAGCATGTCAACGGTGGCCGACCATTCTACATAATCCATTTCGTCGCCCATCGCCCCCTTTTCGTAACGCCTGTTGAATTCTTCGGAACTTATTCCATATTTTTCTTCAAAATCGGTTTTCTGCCTTAGCAGCCGCCGCCTCAGTTCATCCATTCGGCAGGCTTCCCGTTTCAGCAGCTTCTCAATGGCCAGTTCCACCGCCGGATCGACAGCAGAAGCATCGACAGCAACATATTCTTCTAATAGTTTTACCTTCCTAAGAATGCTCATGGCAAAACCTCCCTTGTTAGCGTCCACCTGTTTCAGGCTGAGCCCTTGCCGTACTATTGTGCACCAACAAAATCATCTTATGGAAAGAGACTGATATTGGTTCTCCGTGGCCGGATCGCATGCCAATGTTCCAGCAATTCTCACCGGACCCAAAAGCAGTGGAAGACTTACCGTTGGAAAATGAGTACGTTAAGTGGACGGCCTTCAAATCTACCACAGATCGGGGCGAACTGCAACTTAAATGAGCAGCAATCATTACCGGCACGTCTCTCTCCCGTCAAGGCAAAACATTTTTCCTGTCCGCTCATCCGGGGACACCATCGCTCCGGGAATTATTGTCATGGGGGAATTAAAGTTTGAGTTCTAATGAAAAAAATGTCTCGTGCCCCAGTGAAACGAAAAAACGGATTTCACGGGGACGAAGAAATTTTTGAGGCTTTTTTCGGCATTGAGGAAAGTAGGGGCGAATAATTATTCGCCCCTGCATCTGATAAGGAGGTCAGTTTGTGCCTGCAATGGTAAGAAACGCTGTGTGCCTGTTGGCGGCATGCGTGACAATGACATTCTTGATGGGCCGGAGCGCATATGTGTACTATCTCTGGATGGGGCAGGAGGAAAGCCGGTATGTGGAGCCCAGTGCTCTCCTTTTGAACGAACCCACCAGCGGCTAGGACGAAGGGGCGCGAGTCAGAATCACCTCTTTTTTGAATCATTTCGTTATCGGCATGGTCATCGTCTCTCACAAATACGATTTTCCTGGTCAAAATGAAACGAAACCTGAAACCGTTTCATTTGTTGAAACAAACACCCGGTCTTCCCACCCTTTCCATTTTCCTTCCTATTGTTTCAACCCATTGATATTCTGATCGAAATTAGTTTTTACGGAAAAGGAACATGTTTGGCATTCTATTTGCTTACCTATGGTAAATCGTCTTGGTCAACATCAAGCACTGTTTCCTTAAATGCCTGAGACCTTTACCCATGGTCATTCTGCCGGATGAAGAAAAAAAACCTGAAGATACTGTGAATCCTGTCCAAAGACAGACGGTGAAGATTGCGGTCCCTCTGTTCAACGATCGGATTTCCCCCCATTTTGGGGCCTCATCCACCTTTCTCCTGGTGGAGACGGACGGTAAGACCATCTCCCGGGAGGCTACATGGAACGTACCGGGAGAAGGCCCCATGGAGATTGCCCGAAATATCGTGGCCTTGGGAGTGAAGGAGATGATCTGCGGTGGGATTCAAAATCAAAACAAGGAGTGGCTCATGGCCAAAGGGATCATGGTGTTGGACAACCAGAAGGGGGTGGCCAGGGAAATTGTCAGAACTCATCTCGAATCGGTTTCTGATCATGTCAACCTTTCACCATAATAGGAGGAAGAAAGATGGAAATTCATGCGGCTCAAATTATTGCCTTACTCATTACCGGTCTCGGTGTTGGATTCGCTTCCGGGCTCTTGGGGGTCGGGGGGTGCTTTATCATGGTTCCGGTTCAGTACTGGGCCTTGACGTCCATCGGCGTGGACCCCACCATTGCCATCCGGATCGCCTTTGGGACCAATTTGTTGGTAGTCCTTCCTACGGCGTTCAGCGGGGCTTTGACGCACCACAGAAAAGGCGCGGTTCTATGGAAAGCAGGGGTGACTTTCGGCATCACCGGGGCCATCGGCGCCTTTTTCGGCGCCTTCATCGCATCCCACCTGCCCGGGAAGGTCCTGACGGTCGCCTTCGGCATCGCCGTCATCCTCGGCGCACTGCGGATGCTCACGGCCAAGCCGCCCCAAATCACCGAGGAACCATCGGACAGCATGGCCGCTTTTATTCTGTGGGGGATCCCTCTGGGCATCGTTTCGGGCATCGTCGGGATCGGCGGCGGCGTGCTCATGATCCCGATCATGGTCTATTTCCTCAAATTCAAGATGCACCAGGCCGTGGGCACCTCGACGGCCCTCATGATCTTCACGGCCGTCGGCGGATCGCTCTCGTTTCTGATCAACGGGCTTGGGGTCGAGGGGCTTCCCCCCTACTCAGCGGGGTATCTCAACTGGCTCCAGTGGATACTGCTTGCCGGGTGCAGCATCCCTCTGGCCATCGTTGGGGCCAAGGTCGCCCACCTGTTGCCGGCCAAACAGCTCAAATACATCTTTATCGCGGTGATGTTCTACATGGGCCTCAAGATGATCGGGGTCTTTGCGTGGCTCCATTTGCCGATTTAAGGCTATCTCAGCAGTATTTAGGAAAAAGTGGAAAAGTCAAAGAGGATCGAATAACAATTAAATCATGGAGGTAAAAAAATGTTTGAAAAAATACTATACCCGACTGATTTTTCAGATGTTTCAAAAAAGGCCCTGGCGTACATCAAAAGCCTGGAGGGAACGGGATCGAAGGAGGTGATACTCCTTCATGTCATTAACGACAAGAGAGTTGAATCCATGACGCAAGGGGTTGCCTGGGCCGGGAAAGATGTGGCGACGTATTTGAAAGAAGTTCAACAAGACCTTGAAAATGAAGCCCGCGATAAAGCGAAATCTATCGAATCTGAATTGAAAGAGGCCGGCCTTGAGGTTAAAGTGAGGATTGAGCGTGGCAGACCTCATTCCAGAATACTGGAAGTGGAAGCCGAGGAGGGGGTGTCGGTGATTGTTCTCGGTTCTCACGGAAGGAGTAATTTGAGTTCCGTGCTCCTGGGATCGGTCTCGGACCATGTGATCCGCCATTCCAAGAGACCGGTCCTGGTGATAAAACGAGACTAAAGAACAAATTCAAAGCGGTTCTTCCGATGGTTTGAGGAGAGCATGATGAATAAGATCCTGATCTTCGATGATGATGAAGTGATTCGGCTTCTTTACAAAGAGGCGCTCTCCGAGGTAGGCTACGACGTCATTTGTTCGGGGGATGCATCCCGGTGCATAGAAATGATCCGGGAGCATAGCCCGAACGTCGTCGTCATGGATGAGAAGGTGGGAAGGCATGACGGGGTCGATGTACTGCGGAAGATACGCGGCCAATTCCCTGCCCTGCCTCTGGTTTTATGCATAGCTTATCCATACTATGGACTCAATAAAAACTCCGGAATCGTGGATTTCCATGTGACCAAGACCTCGGACATGAAAGATCTGAAAGCAAAGATCAGTGCGGCGCTCGCGGTCCTGAGGTGAAACATGTTTCTTGAAGCGGCATAAGACAGGGACGAACAAGGTTCCTCTATGACCGCGACGAGGTACGGTTATGCTGGCTGCCTATGCCCAATTTATTCGAGAAAAGTACACTGTGATCATTATTTCCACCCTGGTGTTGGGAATCGTTGTGGGCCTTTTGACGCCAGCGCCTGGGATCGCAATACGGAAGATCAGCAGTTTTTTGATCGTCATTATGATCGGCGCTATGGGCTTTACCATTACTTTCAAGAGTCTTGGCATGGCTGCCAGAGACTGGAAATCCTTTGTGCTCGGGCTGGCGCTCAATTTTGTCTTTGCTCCTCTTCTTTCCTGGCTCCTCGCCATCTTGATTTTATCAAATCATCCGGATTTCGCCACGGGTCTGATTTTGATCGGCGTTGTCCCCTGTGCAGGGATGGCCCTGGTATGGGCGGGACTGCTCAAGGGCGATGTGCCCCTGGCAACCGTCATCAATGGAGCCACCATGCTGGCGGCGCCATTCCTCATCCCTTTTTTGATGCGCCTCTTCGCAGGAACATTTGTGAACATTGACACCATGGGCATGTTCAAGACAGTGATGCTGACGGTGCTTGTGCCGGTGATCGGCGGGGTGGTGTTGAGAGAATTGGTGCAAAAAGCACTGGATGTACGGAAATACCTCCCGTAATGCCGGCCCTATCGGCGACAACAGCCGTACTGCTCATGTTCATGGCCATCAATACGGCCATGCCTGCCATCATGAAGAATCTCGGTCTGATAGGGCCGCTTGTGGCGTCTACGATCCTGATTTTCCCGATCCTGTTCTTTGTCGCTTATATAATCAGCAATAGGCTGCTGCCAAGAGGCAAGAATATCGCCATCACCTTCTCTTCGGGGATGAAAAACCTGCCCATCGCCGTGGGGATCGCGGTGATGAGCTTCAAGGGCCTGGTCATGTTCCCCATTGCCGTGGCCTTTGCCTTCCAGATGCTCACGGCCGTAACTTTTTACCAGCTTTTTCTGAGGGCCCTTGCCACGGAATGCCATGGAAAAGGCGGCGCGCCGGCGACGAGGGCCGGGACGCGCACGCAGAAGGGTGAGAATAGAATCGTTTCATGACACTATCGTGCGCACATTGCGGGTTTAAAAACCCTGTCGGGATGAATTACTGCGGCAACTGCGGCGCGTCGCTCGCCCCGCGGTGTCCGGCATGCGGGAATGAGAACCCTGTCGGCTTCAAATTCTGCGGCCAATGCGGCAAGGCCCTCTTGGATCAGCCGGAGCTTCCCGCTTACGCCCGGAGGTCGCCGCTGGACTATACCCCCAGGTTCCTTGCGGATCGGATTTTGAAGGCCCGTAGCGCCCTGGTGGGGGAGCGAAAGCTGGTCTCCGTCCTTTTTGCCGATGTGGTCAATTTTACGGCCATGTCGGAGAAGCTCGACCCCGAGGCCGTACACGAAATCATGGACGGCTGCTTTGAAATCCTTGGGAGAGAAATCCACGGGGCCGGGGGAACCATCAACCAATATACCGGCGACGGGGTGATGGCCCTTTTCGGCGCCCCCGTCGCCTACGATGATCACATCCGTCTGGCATGCCAGGCGGCATTGAACATTCAAAGGCATCTCGGGAAATATCACAAGAAGATCCAAGACCGGCATGATCTATCTTTCAAAATGCGTATCGGCATCCATTCCGGGCCGGTGGTGGTGGGGGCCATTGGAGACGATCTGCGCCTGGATTACACGGCCCAGGGGGACACCACCAATGTTGCAGCGCGTCTTCAGTCTCTGGCCGGGCCGGGAGAGATCCTGGTCTCGGAACGCATCCACCTGGGAGCGGGAAAACACTTTGTTTTCGAGGACAGGGGCGCCGCAGCCCTTAAAGGAAAGGAACAACCGGTTCGGCTTTTCGCCCTGTTGCGGGAATCGGCTGACGAATCCCTTGATTCGAAAACAGAAGCGGCTTCTCTTCCCTATATCGGCCGTAACAAAGAGATCGGCATGCTGAAACGGTCCTTTGAAGATGCGCTTTCCGATGGGCCGAAGCTCATTGCTGTGACCGGAGAAGGGGGGCTGGGCAAGGCCCGGCTTCTCCACCACTTTATCCAAACCATTCAGGACAAAGACCCACTCCTTTTTGAGGGTCGATGCATGCCTTACGGCCAGGCCGTCCCCCTTTATCCCCTGCGGCGGATGGTTCGCTCCCATATTCACCTTTCTCGCGAGGATTCCGTTGACCGGGCCGGGCCGGAAGTTTTACGTCAGGCTGACGATCCTGCCCTGCATTCCCTGCTGGATCAGATCATTGACCTCCTGCAGGAGATGGAAGACCGAGAAAACGGGTCTGAGATGGTCGAGGAGGCAAGGAAAAGGCGCCTGTTCAGGGCGGTAAGGGACCTCCTCGTCTCCTTGGCGGCACTGAGGCCGGTTATTATGGCTGTGCACAATATGCAATGGGTGGACGCTGCCACAAGGGAGTTTCTATCCTTTGTCGCTCGATCGCCTGCCACGTCGTCCATCCTCCTGGCGTGTCTGGGAAGATCGGATCCGGAATATTGGGCGCCCGGCGTGCCGGATTATCTCATCCGGCTTCAGCCGCTTTCCGAGGAGGAGTCTTCTGCGCTCTTTTCATCTGCCCTGGGAAGCAGCCGTCTGGATACCCGCAACAGGCAGGAATTGATTTCCAAGGCAGGCGGAAATCCGCTTTTTCTGGTTGACCTGGCGGAGACGCTGAAACGCCGGGACCTGATCGCCTGCGGGTCGGTGCGGTGCAGGCTCACATTGCCGGTGAAAGACCTGGAAACCCCGGAGGGCATTCAGGGGATCCTGGCCGCCCGGCTGGATGCCCTCCTGCCCGCGGAAAAGGAATTGGCGCAATTAGCGTCCGTGATCGGCACGGAATTCACCATGGAACTCCTGCAGCCATTGGTTGAGGGCCGTCAAGACCTGGATGAACTCCTCGAACGCCTGGAGCGGGAAGGGATTATCCTCCGAATCGCCTCCGGGAACAGCGCGACGTATCAATTCACTCAGCAGATGATGCAGGAGGTGGCCTATCAGGGCCTCCTCCGAAAGGAGAGGCGGAAGCATCACCGGAAGGTGGCCGAAACCATGGAGGCCCTTTATCGAGACCGGCTCAGCCCCCATCTTCTGGGGGTATTGGCGCATCATTTTTATGAGGCCCGGGACTGGAAAAAGGCCTTTGGCTATTTTCTGGAGGCAGGGGATCAGGCCAGACGATCCTATGCCTGCCAGGAGGCGCTCGTCTGTTTTAACCGCGCCCTTGAAATCGTTTCCAGAGCGGAACTGAGCGATGAGCAAGAGATACGCTTGCAGCTTCTCAAGTGGAAGGGGGGAATGCACTACTGTATCGGGCAGATGAAGGAAGGGTATGAGGCCTTTGAGAGCATGGTTTCCGAGGCGCGCAGGCTGAAGGATCGGGAAGCGGAGGCAGAGGCCCTCTTCCGCATCGGCTGGATCTCCTTTTACATGCATGAGCCCGCCCGGGCGGAGGAATTTCTCCGGAAAGCCATGTCGCTCAGCGAAGAACAAGGCCTGGATGAGACGCTTCTCAAGGCAATGAGTTCATTAGGATTCACCTATGCGGTGTTGGGGAGACTGGACGAGGCCAGGCCCTTGTTTATCCGGGCCATGGATCTCAGCTCGGAAGTCAAAGGGGCCGAGGGCAGGGCCTGGATCACCGCCTATCTGCTTCACTATTACAACTGGACCGGAGAATTTGGGGAGGCATTACATTTGGGCGAAGAACTCTTTCGGCTGAATCAGGAGCTGAAAAGTCCTTATTTCAACCTGTTCCTTCATTTTAACCGGGGCCTCATTCATGGTTCCCTCGGGCAGACCGACAAGGCCAGGGAAGACCTTGAATCGGGATTGAAACAGATTGAAATGGGAGACAACCCCTTCTGGCGGCCCCGATTCTTGAACACCCTGGGCTGGGTGCTTGCGGAAGAGGGGAACATCGACAAGGCCCTCAAGATGAATGAAGAGGCGTTTCAAGAGGCGAGCGAGAGCGGCGACCCGGAAACGCTCTATAATGCCCGGATCAATTTGGGAGAAAACCATCTCCAGATGGGAAACCTGAAGGAGGCCCGCCAGGTTCTGGAGGGGGCCTGGAGGGAAATCAAGAAACCGGGCATTTTTTATTCGCGCTGGCGGTATAAAACCAGGCTCTTTATTGGCTTGGCAGAACTTTACAGCCGATTGGGAGACAGAAGAAAGGGGCTCGCGTTTATCGCAAAAGCGATACGTTCAGCCGAACAGAGTGGCGCTAAAAAGCACCAGGCCCGGGCCCTTCTGGTCAAGGCCGGACTGGTGAAAAAGACCCGGCCGGCGATGGCCCGGCGCTCTTTGGAAAAGGCCCTTGCCCTGTCGGAAAAAATGGGCGCCCGTCTTCTCACTGACAGGATTTGCCGGGCACGGGAAGAGATCTCCTCAGGTATGCCGGCAAATAGCGATGCGGCGAGGAGGCAATAGGATCATGAGAAGCGTTCCGATAAGACATGTTGCGATCGTATGGACGGCCGTCTGTATGCTTGCTTTTCTTCCGGCAGGAGGCTTTCGGGGGACGTTCGCAGGTGCTCAAGAAGCCGGCACAGGCTTGCCTGCTTTTACTGCGGACCCGGGCAAAACCGTGCGAAACCCACTCAGTCTGGATGAGTGTCTTAGAATTGCCCTTGAAAACAACCCCGACATCGGGGCCCGCCTTCGGGATTGTAGATGCGGCCCGGGCCGGGGTGGATGAGGCGACCGGTCAGCGCTGGCCGAGCCTCAACGCCCTGGGCCGATATGCCCACTATCTGGACCCTCAGCGGCTCGTCCCCGCCAGAAAGTTCTATGAGGCCGGGGCCTACAGCGAAGACATTCTTGGCGGTGACCTGGTCATGCGCATGCCCCTTTACACGGGGGGTCGGATCACCAATGAAATCAGGGCGTCGGAGGCGGTTCAACTCTCGACCGAGGAACGTCTGGTGAGAGCGCGTCAAGAACTCGTATTTGATGTCTCCAGGGTGTTCTTCTTTATGCTCGGTCAGCGTCATGTCATCGAATCGGTGGCCTTTTCCAAAAAGACCCTGGAACAGCATCGCGAAAGGATCGTCGCCCTCATGGAGGCGAAGCGTGCGGCCAGGGTGGACAGGCTTCGCCTCGATGTACGGCTTTCGAGTGTCAAACAGACGCTGGTCCAGGAGAAAAACATCCTCGACATCCAACAGAGGCTCCTTGCCAACCTCCTTGGAATCAAGACAGAGGCCGGCGTCGATGTAAAAGGGGCGCTGGAACTGCCTTTGGCGGATACGGACCTGAACCAAAGTCTGGAAAAGGCCCATCGCTACCGATCCGATTACAAGGCCGTTCTGGCGGAGGTGGAGGCTCAGACCCGACGTGTGGACGTGGCCCGCGCGGGGAACCGGCCATCCGTCTTCCTGGAGGGTGTCTATGGCGGCAGATGGGCGGTGGGGTCGGTCGAAAAGGGTCTCGATGACAGCGCTTCCGAGCAGGTGGGACAAGCCGGCATCGTCGTCAATATCCCCATATTCGAGGGGGTCGGGTCTCGGCACGCATCCGTCAGGAACAGGCAAGGCTTCGAACCGCCGAGGAGAATCTCCGAAAGGTGGCGCTTCAGGTCCGGCTCGATGTGGAAACGGCCATTCTCAATATTCAATCCAACCTGGAGCGGGTCCGCGCCATGGAAGCGGCTATTTTGGAAGGGAAAGAATCTTTGCAAATCGAGACCGAGAAGTATGATGTGGGAAGGGCCTCCATCACGGATGTCCTGGACGCCCAATCCGCCCTCTTGGAGGCCCAGACCCAGTATTATCAAGCCCTGGCAGGGTATAACGCCTCGATTGCGCAGTTACACCTGGCGGTAGGAGATGAACCATGAAACGGATCTTGCGCCTTCTTCTGGCGCTGGTGATCGTGGCCGGCATCCTGGCTGGCGGCGTGGCCCTGGTCAACCGAAAAAAGACGGCTCTTGAAAACGCCCCCACATACGGGCTGCGGCCGATTCCCGTGAGGGCGGCAACGGCCGAAAGGGAAACCTCCGGATCAAACGCCATTACCTGGCCGTAATGGAGCCCGTGCAGACCGCCAACGTATCGGCCCGCGTCACCGCAAGGATAGAAAAGATCCTCTGCGACGAAGGGGATCAGGTGAAGAAGGGGCAGGTGTTGATGGTCCTGGAGGAACAGGAGATCCGCAAGAACATTGCCTCGGCAGCCGCCCAGGTCAGTCAGGCCATGGCGGAGCTTTCAGCGAACGAGGCCACGGCAACCGCCCTGAAAAGCTCCGCGGCATACTGGCGGCGTGAGGCCGAACGGGACAGGGCCCTGGCGGAAAAGGGCCATATCCCCGGATCCCAGGCAGAGGCCGCCATTGACAAGGCCGGCGTGTTTCAAGCGCAATATAAGGCGGCCGTGGACAAATCCGAGTCCCTGCGTCAGAAAATCCGATCCCTTCGAGCCGTGAAGGAAGAGCTGGAGACCCGGCTCGGCTACTATACCCTCGTGAGCCCGTATAACGGCATGATCCGGGAGCGGCTGGTGGACCCGGGCGACATGGCCGCGCCCGGAAAACGATTGCTTGTGGTGGAAAACCGGAATGGCTTCAAACTCGCCTTCGATATCCCACAATCAGATCTTCCGGGGGTAAAGAAGGGACAGCCGGTCCTGTTCAAGGTGGATCAGGAGACGAGGAAAGCCGTTCTCACCCATACCTTTCCCTCACTGAACCTGGCCAAGATGCTCCGGGCCGAGGTGGACCTTTCCGATAACCTGGCGGAAGGCCTCTCCATGGGGCAATACCTGCCGGTTTCCGTCGTGATCCGCGAGATCGAGGATGCCACCCTGATCCCCAGGACGTGCCTGATCGAAGGACCGGAGCAGGAGACCTATGTCTTTCTGCTGAAGGGCGACAGGCTGACCCCCCGCGGCGTGAAAGTCCTGGCTGCCGGCGGCGATCGGTTGGCCGTAACAGGCATGGCGCCGGGAGAACAGGCCGTAACCAGTACTTTCCTCGGATGGGCCAGGCTCTCCGCGGAGAACCGGGTGGAAGTGCAGCGATGAACCTCACGGATTTTTCCCTCAAAAATCCCTATACAGTGCTCGCCCTGGTCCTGGTGGCGGTCGCCCTGGGGGGCTTCGCCTTTTTCAAGACGCCGACGGACCTCTTTCCCAACACGGCCCCGCCACAGGTGATCGTGATTACCGTGGAGCCCGGCGCCGCGGCAGGGGACGTGGCCGACAAAATCACACAGGTGGTTGAAAAAGAGATGAATACCCTGGCCGGCCTGAAAAAGGTCACCAGCACCTCCAGGGACGAGGTGTCGTCGGTCAGTGCGGAGTTTCTTTATTCCAAGCCGATCGGGGAGGCGGTCCAGGATGTGCAGAACGCCCTAAGCCGGATACGCCCTGATCTTCCAAAGGACATCCTCGAACCGCGCATTTACCGCATCACAGATGCTACAAAGCCCCTCCTGACCGTGGCCATGTGGCCCAAACCGGGGAGCGCCAAGACCCTCTCCGAAATCCGCCTGGTAGCGGAAAACCAGGTGATGGACGATATTCTGGCCCTCCCGGGCATTGCGGATGTGGATGTGTTCGGCGGCAACAGCCCCGAAGTGAAAGTCAGGGTCGGAAGAGACCGATTGGCAGCCAATAAAGTCTCGCTCAGCCAGGTCGTCGCGGCCCTGGCCGAACAGAATGTGACGATTCCGGCAGGCATGATCTATTCCAATGACAAGGAGTATCTGGTGAAAACCGTGGGCGAGTTCGCGGATCTCCAGCAGATACGGGACCTTCCCATCAAACGGGTCGATGAAGGGTTTTTGCGCATATCCGATGTGGCGGATGTCTTCCTGGGCGAGCATGAACAGAGGAGCCTTTATCATGGGAATCGAAAGCCCGCGATTGCCCTCAATGTCCTTCGGCCCCAGAACGGCCCCACCGTAGCCGCCATAAAAACCTTCAAAAAATTTCTGACCACCCTGAAGGCGCGTTACCCGGATATCCATTTCGAAATAACGGACGATCAGCAGCCGATTATCGATATCAACGTGGACGGCATGCGCTCGAGCCTGATCCAGGCCGTGATCCTCACCATCCTGGTCATCTTTTTGTTTCTCGCGGACATTCGGGCGGCGCTGGTGGTGTCGGTAAGCATTCCCCTGGCGTTTCTCACCAGCCTGGTGGTGCTCTGGTTCAGCCCTTATACATTGAACATGGTCACACTATCGGGGCTGATTATCGCCGTGGGCATGGTGGTGGATGGCTCCATCGTGGTGCTGGAGAACATCTATCGGCATTTTCAGAACATGAAAGACCCCAATCCCCTGATAGCGGCCCGCGAGGGGGCTTCGGAGGTATCCCTTGCCATCACGACCGGTATGTTGACCACGGTGATTGTCCTCATCCCGGTCATGTTTACGGGCGGGTACACGCAGCAAACCATGCGGCCCCTGAACATGATGATTTCCTCAACACTCGCGGCCTCCCTCCTCGCGGCCCTCACGGTGGTCCCCCTCATGGCCTCACGGCTCATGGGCCGGCGATCGGAAAAGCGTAACGCGGTTGAGCGGTTTTTCGGCTACACGGACAAGGGCGTCGGCGGAATCGCCCGAATGTATCTCGCCATCCTTCGAAAGGCGCTCCACCAGCGCATCCTCACTCTTATGCTGGCGGCCGGTTTTTTCGTGGTTACCATGAGAGTCGTCCCGCCCCTGATCGGGGGAGAGCTGATGCCGGCCATGGATACGGGGATCGCCACCATCGAAGTGGATACCCCCACCGACTACAATATGCGCCAGGTGGAAAAAGTTCTGAACAAGGTGGAAGCCCTGATCTACTGCCAGCCCGGCGTCTTGATGGTCTCATCGGTGGTGGGCTCCGAGCCGGGGCAGATCAGTTTCGGGGGCGGCGGGGCCACGGCCCAGTCGGCCAGGATTACCGTCCATCTGGTGGACAGGAAGCACCGCGATCACACCATCTGGGAAATCCAGGACGAATGGCGCGAAGCCCTGAGAGAGATCCCCGGCGTAAAGAGCTTTCGGGTGAGCGAATACGGGGCCACGCCGCTTTCCACCACCAGGGCGCCCCTGGACATTATTATCAGCGGACCCGATTCGACGGTGTTAGACAGGCTGGCCGATCAGTGTCTGAATGCATTGAAGGGGATCCCCGGCCTGGTGGATGTGCGCCGGAGCTGGTATTTTGATAAGATGGAGCAGCAGATCATTGTCGATCCGGTATTGGCCGGGCTGTACGGCACATCCCCGGCACAGGCGGCAACGGAAACTCAAGGTGGCGGTCAAAGGTGTGCCGGCCACCAGCATGCGGCTCCACGGGTATCTGGATATCCCCATATGGGTCCAGTATGCCGCAAAAGACATCCATGCGCCGGCTCAGCTTAACGAAGTCTATGTCCCGTCCCGCTTCGGACCCCTGCCGCTCCGGGCCATGGCGACGTTGACGACGGACCTGGACCAGCCCTTTATCACCCGGGAGCGGTTGCAAAACACCATCGATGTCACCGGCGTCAACCGCATCTACACCATCGGCCAGGTCGCCGCAATGGCCCAAAAAAGGCTGTCGAACATCCCTCTGCCCCATGGATATGCCATGGACGTTTCCGGCACGGCCGCCGACATGGCCGCCGGAAAAGGGGAAATGGGCGGCGCATTGAAGATCGGGCTGGTCCTCCTGTATCTGTTGCTCCTCGCCATGTTCAAATCCTTTCGTCATCCCGTGACCATTATGGCGGCCATCCCGCTGGCCGTTGCCGGCGCCATGTGGGGACTGCTCCTCTTCGATAAACCCATGTGCAAGCCTGCCACCATGGGATTCATACTCCTTGGGGGGACCATCGTTAACAACAGCATTCTGCTTCTCGATTTTATCCTGAAGGCGAGAAAACAGGGAATGCCTAAAAACGAGGCCATTGTTCAGGCGGTAAAACTGCGTATTCGCCCGATCCTCATGACCACCGTATCCACCGTCGTGGGATTGACCCCGCTGGTTTTTGAAACTGGCCGTGGGTCTGGAACGGATGAGCCCGTTAGGGGTGGTGGCTTCCACGGGGCTCATCATCGGAACCTTCATGACCCTTGTCGTGGTCCCCGTGATGTACTCAAGCCTCGACAGCCTCAGTATCGGCGTTAAACGTTTCCTGCGGTTTCTCTTGGGGAAAGAAGAGACGTCGGGCTCGCGGGAGAGCACCGAAGGAGGGTAAGATGAACAGGGCGATATTTTTTTGCGGCACGTTGAGAGGCGTTTTGATCGGGGTGCTGTTTTGTCTGACGGCCGTCCCGGGATTTGCGGCAGAACACCCACCGGAAAGGTCCCTTAACATGCGAATCGGTGTTCTCAATCCGCCATCATCATTGAACTATTTCAGTGCGACGGACATTTGGTCAAGAAAAATACTGGGTTTTTTTCAAATGCCCCTCTTTGTGAGAGACCCTGTCGATGGAAAGAGAGCCCCCTGGCTCGCGGCGGATGCGCCGGAGATCGGACATGACCCGTATACGGTCACGGTCACGCTCCGGGATGCCAGGTGGAACGATGGGTCGCCGGTCACCGCGGGAGACCTGGCCTTTACGGTAAAGGTGATTCAGGAATTCCGCGTGCCGGCCTATGAGGAGAGATGGCGCGTCGTCCGCAAGATCGAAGTCCTGGACGCGAAAACCATCCGATTTACCCTTTCAGAGCCGAGTTCGGAATTTCTGGAAAGGGCCCTTTTTACGGGTTTCGTACAGAAAAAGGAGTGGCAGCCCGTGGTCGATTCCAGCAGGGGTTCAGACAACCCGTTGGCTGAACTGCTCCACTTTCAGCCCAAAAAAACCGCCAGCAACGGGCCATTCTATCTATATCAATACAAAAAGCCCTATTTTATCGTATTGAATAAGACCCCCGGATTTTTCGCGGCGCATCTGAAGATGGCCGGGCCCCATCCCGGGCCGCATATGGATTCACTGATCTTTGATTTTCACCCCACCGCAGAGAAAGCCCTGTCTGAGCTGAAAAGGGGAGAGATCGATTTTTTCTGGGGAGATGTCCCCTTGGATGACCTTGAACCGTTGAAAAAAAATCCGAAGATATCGATTTTCACGACCCAGCGAAAGGGCTACGACTACCTTGCCTTCAACCTGCAACACCCCCCCTTTAATGACCCGGCCTTTCGCCGGGCCGTAGCGCTCCTGATTGACCGAAAGGAGATGATCAAAGATGCCTTAAAGGGAAATGGCGTTCCCGCCTACAGTGTGATCCCCCCGTCTGATAAGGCGTGGCTCAATCCGCGGATGCCCGTCTTCGGCGAGGGGTTATCCCGCAGGGACCGTGTGAAGGAAGCTAAAGAAGTGCTGGCGCGCGCGGGATACGCCTGGTCTAAAGAGGCATGGGTTCTCCCCAACGGAAATCAATTAAAAAAGATCGAACTGCTGACCACCTGCGCCGGGTACAAACCTTACCGCATGACCGCGTCGCTGCTGATCAAAAAGTGGCTGGCCGGAATAGGCATCGCGGTGGACGTGCGCATGCGGCCCCTGGGAACGGTCATCCAACGCCTGACCGGCAGATCCTATGACCTTGCCTTGCTGGGTTGGGGCCATCTCCCGGATGATCCGGGTTATCTAAGCACATTTTTCGGGAGCCAACAGGCAGGCCCGGGTGGGAGGAACTACACCGGGTTCAAAAACCGTACATTCGATGACTTGGCCGATCGTGCCATGAGGGAGACAAATTTTGAAAAGAGGCGGAAGCTGGTCTTCAAGATGCAGGAGATCATCGCTCAGGAGGCGCCATCGATTTCCCTCTATTCGATCCATATCATAGAGGCGGCCAACACCGGACGGTTCTCCGGATGGGTGGAAAGGCCGGGCGGCATCGGGAACCTCTGGTCTTTCTTGAGCCTTCAGCCACGTTCCCGACCCAAATAAATTCGACTTATCGACAAAGAGGTTGCCGGGAGGGATACTTGATCATAGACAGATAGCTTGAAACGAATCATGAAACCGTTTCATGTTTTGAAACACCCCCCTGTCCTCTGTTCTTTCCGTCTTGTCTTCATCGGTATAAGGTATTGATATCCTAATTAAACTTATTTTTTCTACAAATGTGCGGCTCTGGCATTGTATTTGCTTTCCTGCTGGACAGGAAGGGGACAATGAGGGCGCTGGAACGAGGATAGAAATGAGAAAACGACTCAAAATCGGTCTGGCCCTCGGAGGAGGCGGGGCCAGGGGACTGGCCCATATCGGGGTCCTGAAGGTCCTTGAGCGGGAAAGGATCCCTATCGATTTGATCGTTGGGACCAGCATCGGGGCCCTGGTGGGGGCCGCCTATGCAATCCGGCCCGATGCCGTGGCCCTCGAACGTCACGTCCTGGATTTCTTTTTGAATCCCCTGCCCCAGGGCGCCGGCCTTCGACGTCTCGAAAAGATCCGCCCTTTCAACCCCGAACACCTTGACCGATGGCAAAGAATCGTCCGGACCGCGGAGAAAAGCCTCTTTCTCAGCCTTGCCATGCTGAGAAAGGCCATGGTTCCGGAAGAGGAGATGCACAGGCTTCTGGAGTGCTTCCTCCCCGAGATGGACATCCGTGATACGGTCATTCCCCTTGCGGTTGCCGCAGTGGACCTGGTCTCCGGCAGCGCGGTGGTGCTCAAAGAGGGACCGCTCATCGGGGCTGTGATGGCCAGTTGCGCAGTGCCCGGGTTCACGCCCCCGGTCGCGTGGGATGATATGGTCCTTGTTGACGGGGGTCTGATTGATCCGGTCCCGGCCAGTGCGGCAAGGCACGGAGGCGCCGACCGGGTTATCGGGGTGGATGTGGGATGCTGTCTCTGCCAGGTTCCGCCCATCCAGGACGGGATAGACGTCATCAACCGGGCCACGGAAATCATGAACTTCCATCTCAACCGGGAGAGCGGGCAAAAGGCGGACATCCTGATCGGGCCTGCGGTGAACCAGTTCGCATGGACCGATTTTCTGAAATACCAAGAGATCATTCAGGAAGGGGAAAAGGCAGCGGGGGCGAGGCTTCATGAAATCAAGGCGGTGTTGAACCCCCGATTCAGCAGAAAGGTCTATCTGAAGGCCATTCAATTGATTCCGGGGATCAAAAGAGAGGGGCATAAAGGTGATGCGCCCGGCCAGCCGTTAGATCAGCCTATCCATGACAAAGGGGGCTGGGAAACCGTCAGAAAAACCGGTGCTTGATTTAGGACCTGAAGGTCATTAGCAGTAAAGCACCCGCTAAAACGATATCCATATTGAAACCCGCCTGTCCAGGGTGTAAACAAGATTTGTGAAGACAAAGAGATCTCAACCTCTTTTCAGCGATGAACGGATGGGGGAAGGAAAAACATGGACCAAAACCAAAAAGAACGAGAAGAGTTGAAAGGGACCAAGAGCAGAGAGGATTCGTCGCGCCATGTGCATGCGCATTCGGGACAGGCCCATGCGCTCGATTACGAAGACACGACCGGGCCGCGGCTCCTCATGACCCTCGGCCTCAACCTGTTGATCCCCGCGGCCCAGGTCGCGGGCGGAATCTATGCCAACAGCATGGCCCTGATCTCGGACGCCGTTCATAACTTCAGCGATTTCACCGCCCTGCTGATTGCCTATGTGGCCTTTCGCGTCGGGAAGAAAGGGGCCTCCCCACAAAACACCTTTGGATACAAACGGACCGAAATCCTGGGGGCGGTGATCAATGTGGCCCTTCTTGTGGCCGCAACCGCCTTCATCCTGTACGGGGCCTTTGAGCGCTTCAGGCGCCCGCAACCCGTAATCGGTCAAATCGTGATATACCTCGCGGCCGTGGGCATCGCGGGCAATGGTCTCTCCGCCTGGCTCCTCCATCGGGATTCGAAGCACAGCCTCAACGTTCGGGGGGCCTTTTTGCACATGGTGGGCGACATGCTGACGTCGGTCCTGGTGCTGATCAACGGCGTCATCCTGGTTTTCAGGCCGTGGTACTGGCTGGATCCATTGCTGTCATGCCTCATTGCCATCTTCATCCTGAAGAACTGCTGGTCCATTCTCAGAGAGGCCACCGGCATTCTCATGAACGCGACCCCGAGAAACCTCGACCTCGAAGAGATCCGAAATGCCTTGCAGACCATTCCGGGCGTATGGGGCGTCCATTACCTGCACGCCTGGAACGTGAGTTCCTCCAGCATCGCCTTTTCCTGCCACGTAGAGGTGACGGATCAGCCCCTGAGCCACACCGAGCCGCTTTCTGAAAAGATTCGGCACGAGCTTTTTCATCGGTTTGGCATCGATCACCCCATCCTCCAGTTCGAGACCGCCCACTGCGGCAACGGCGGCATGCTCTGCGAGCTGTCCTGTGGGAAACAAGACGGATAGGAAGGAGAGGAGCTTGAAAGGGTCAAGCTGATAAAGACTTCGACGAGGTAATTTCTATGAATGTCCTGTATATTTCCGGAAGCCCCAGAAAGAAGAGCAACACCGATGATCTGCTGAGAGAGACCTTGTCCGTTACGGGCGGCGAGTTCATCAAGCTCACCGATTATCGGGTGGAACCGTGCCGGTCCTGCTGGACCTGCTTAAAATCTGGGAAATGTGCAATAGATGATGACATGAGTCAGGCGCTCATCCCCATGCTGCTGAAGGCCGATATTATGGTGCTGGGCACTCCGGTCTATTTCAATAATGTGTCCGCCCAGCTCAAGGCCTTTATGGACCGCACCTGGTGCATCAAGGGAAAATTGAGGAACAAGGTGGGCGGCGCCGTTGTGGTGGGGAGGAGGGACGGCGCCGAGGGCGCCATTACGGCGATTCATGCCCTCTTCCTCAAGCACGAAATAATCCCGGCCAACAGGGGGGTCCACGGAAGGGCCTATGCAGCGGGGGAGATCATCCATGATCCCGAGGCGTTAGAGTCCGCCAGGAAGCTGGGAAAGCGGCTCATGGAACTGGGCGCCTTGCTCGTCCTGTAAAGGATCTCATAGGGATAAAGTGATTGACTTGTTTCCTCAACTATGACAGAAAATAAGAAGCCTTTTTAGTTAAGCCTTCTATTGTAAACTTCATCATTCTGCCATCATGATGACCCCTGCTGAAAAACAAAAGATTCTTCGATCCATCGTCTGGGACTATCGTGTCGATGGCGATCGGCTCCTTGAAGTCTTGCTTGGGTTTCGGGAGAAAGAAGGGCCTTTTGATCAGGATAAACTCCTGTTGAGGGTGCTGGAGAGGCTTCCCTGGCACGATGTGCTGGAACTTACAGGGAAAGCCCTCCTGAAAAAGCTTCTGACGCCCGAACGAGTAGCAAGGCTTCGCTTCCCGGAACAGAGAAGGCGCTATGAACGAATACGAAAAATTCTACAGGGAGAACCTATATCCTTTTCAGGATGGGATCCTCGCCATCGCGAGACATATAGACGCTCCCTTCTATCTAACCGGTGGTACCGCCATCAGCAGGCATTATAGCCCGGTTCGATACTCCGACGACCTCGATCTGTTTGTCAACAGGGACCCTGATTTCTCGAAATGGGCTGAACGGTTTTATACCGCGCTGGAAAGGGAAAGCAGGCGTGGGGCCTTCGCAATCCTCACTGACAGGGTTGTGAGGTTTGAAGACTATGTTCAGTTGTTTTTGCAGCAGCAAGTTGAAAATGAAACGGTTACCCTGAAAATAGACCTCGTGAACGATGTAGCCTCCCATTATAGGGACATCGAATGGGATAACACGCTCGGCCGCGTGGACAGTTGGCGCAACATCCTTTCCAACAAGGTTTCGGCCTTGTATCGGATCGAGGCCAAAGATGTAGTTGATTTGTGGACACTGGCCAAGATAAGGCGCTTCAAATGGGCCGAGATCATACGAGAAGCCGCTTCCAAAGAGGCCGGACTTGACCCGATGGTTCTGCATGACCTGTTGAAATCCTTTCCTCAGAAAGAGCTTTCATCCATTAAATGGATAGGCCCAAAGCCCGACGAGCGTCTCATCATGGCTGATCTGAACGTCATGGCCGATGAAATGTTTGAAGGGAAAGAAAACACTCTGGCGGCCTACAGTTAGCCATTATTGACAAAGGCTGAAAAATCTCTTGCCTTTTCTTGGCGGATTGTCTATAGAGAGCATCATCAAATGAATATTCTTGGGTTAGGGTCCCGCATGAATCATAGGATTTTAAAAGTTCTGATCTGTATGGCGCTGGTCTTAAGCCTGGCTTCCAGCGGGGTGTGCGCTGTTTTTGCGACGCATGCGCCGGAAACGCCCTGTCAAAAGAGCCTGCCTACGGACAGAGTCACCACCGCAGGGACATCCGGATCCTGCGAAATGCTGCCCTGTCATGCCAAGGATGGGCAGCCGGTCCTGTTGCCGGATGCCTCGGTCGGGCGATCCAAAACCGAAGATAGGCAAGCGCCCCAGCCCCAGGGACCGGCGTTCATATTGGAAAGCCTCATCCTTTTCTCTCGTCCACAGGGAGGCGCGATCGTCCTCAAAGTGCCGTTCAGCGCTCAACCCCCCTCCCCTTTTCTATCTTCACTGTTCATTGATCTGTTGAAACTCCCTTCTATCTTGATGAAGACCGTGGAGCAGTAGATGCCGCAGAAACCGGCGTCGATTATTCTCACCGGATCGCTTTAACAACAGAGAAGCAGATGATGAAAGACCAACACCGGAACATACTCTTTTTTGTGGCCTTGGCAGGCCTCATGATTTTAAAATCAATGTTCTTTCCGTGCAATTGCGAGGTGGAACAGCCCCAGGCATCGGCCGTTGTCGATACGGATGCACAGAAAGACCTGCTGCCGGAAGGCATGGTGACCATGATCGATCTGGGCGCGGACTCATGTATCCCATGTAAGATGATGGCCCCGGTCATAGAGAAGTTACAGAAAGATTATGAAGGAAAGGCCGCCATCCTGTTCGTGGACATCTATCAGAACAAGGAGCAGGGGAAAGCGTTCGGGATTCGCGCCATACCCACTCAGGTCTTTTTTGATAAAGACGGCCGGGAGGTTTACCGGCATGAAGGGTTCATGGGAGAGGCGGCCATTGTTGAACAACTCAAAAAACTGGGGGTCGGTTAGGCCCTGATCATTCCATCAATAAAACGGCCTGCGCGGCCATTTATGAAAATTCGGAGGAACTTATGCTGGAATCGTTTTTTCTGACCGTGAATGAATGGATTGCCGGGGGAACGGCCATCGCGGCTGTAGGCTGTTTTGTCTGGGGCATGATCAGCGTGGTCTTCAGCCCCTGCCACCTGGCATCCATCCCTTTGATCGTAGCCTACGTGGGCGGCCAGGACACGCTCCTGAAGCCCAGGCAGGCGGCCCATTATTCCATCGCCTTTACCGTGGGGCTCTTTATCACCATCGCCCTCATCGGGATCATCTGCGCCCTCCTGGGCCGGATGCTGGGAGACGTGGGGAGCTACTGGCAGGTCCTGGTGGGACTGGTGCTGGTCTGGGTGGCGCTGGGCATGCTGGGGGTTGAAAAATGCTCCATGTCCGGAAGCCTTCTCTATAAACTGAACCTTCACGGCATGTTCGGTGCTCTGGCCCTGGGCCTGGCCTACGGGGTCCTTTCCGGTTCCTGCACCTTCGGATTCATCGCTCCTATCCTGGCCATTGTCACGGTGCAGGAGAAGGTGTTCACCGGGATTTTGTTTATCCTCCTGTTCGCCATCGGCCACTGTCTCCCCATTGTCGTGGCCGGGAGTTCCACGGCCGCAGTGAAGCGGCTCATGGAAAACAGCGCCTGGCAGGGGGCCGGCAACTGGTTCCGAAAGGGGGCCGGGGCTGTCATTGGACTTCTGGGAATTTACTTTATCTCCAGCCCGTTTATCAGCACCATCTGATCGTACGGGTTTTTTGGGAGCTGAGATTGATGCGAAAAAGTCTGTTTGTTTCGATTGTTGCCGGGGTCCTTCTTGTCGCTGTCTGCTGCTGGTCCGCGGAAGGCGCTCAAAAGGGACCGCGGGCCGATCTGCCTGAGACCGTGTTTGAATTCGAACCGGTGGTGGAGGGGACCGAGATTATTCATGAGTTCATCCTAAAGAACCGGGGCGACGCGCCCCTGAAGATCCTCAAAATCGTATCGGGTTGAGGGTGCACAGCCGCATCCAGTGTGGATGCAATCCTTCCAGGGCAGGAGGGCCGTATCAAAGTCAAAGTTTCCACCGGTGGTTACGGGGGAAGAAAGATTCGAGAAGACGTCCGCATCAAAACCAATGCACCCGATGGGGCGGATCTGGCGGTAACCGTGACCGGCGTTGTGGAAAAGTTCGCCGAGATCCGACCGGAGCGGGTCCGTCTGATGGGTCCCGGGACCAGCCGTTGAGTGTCCGGGTGGAAATCATTCCGAGGAAAGAATACCCGTTCAAAATCCAGAGCGTAGAGGCCAAAAAGGGAAATTTTATCAAATATGAGCTGATTGAAACCTGTAATCCCGAACGGAAACGATGCATTATTCGAATTGAGAATACAAAGTCCGACAAAGGGCGATACCTCGACGCCATTTATGTCAAAACCAACAGCCGTCTCCGGCCGGTGATCCCTATATATATCACAGGATTGATCCGATAGGCATCTTATGAGACAAGGAGAACATGCATGAAAGCAGGGGATATGAACCGCATAGAGAAACAGGAAATGGCGTATGACAAAAACCGGCGTTTCCGAGTCCACCCCGGAACCCAGGCCCTTTTTGTGGCAGTGATGATCTTATTCTTGATCGCCGGCGCTCCTACTTCGGCTTCGGCGGGGTGCCCGTCCCAGGCACAGGTCAAGGAAAAGCTTGAACGGTTGATCCGGAACAAGGTGGAGGTCATAGCCGTTCAGGAATCTGTTCTGCCCGGAATCTGCGGGGTGGTGTTTCGCCATCGCTCCAGAATGCAAATGGCATATACCGATGCGGACGCCAGTCATTTTATCTTCGGCAAGATCGTTGAGGCCGAAACCAGGCGCAACCTTACCGATGAGTCCCTGGCCGCCATTAATCGAATGTCCGACCGTGACATGGAAGAACTCGCGGCCCTGACGGCCTTTTCCATTGGAAACGATTCGGCCCAGGTCCTCTATTATGTCACGGACCCCCAGTGCCCGTACTGCAAGACAGGCGAGGAGGACCTCAAGAAGATGGCGGCCCAGGGCAAAGTCCACGTCCGGTTCCTCCTGCTCCCCCTCGATTTCCACAAGGGTGCAAAGGAACAATCTATCTCTGTAATCTGTGATAAGAAGGGGCTGGAAGATTTTGAAAAGGGGTACCGGTCAGAGAATCAGTGTGAGGAAGGCCGGATGCTTGTGGAGTCGAGCGTCGACTTCCTGAAAAAAAAGGGGGTCACCGCGACGCCCACCTACATCTTCAGCGACGGCCGCATTCATATTGGACTGCTGAGGCAGACCGATCTGGAGCGGTGGCTGAAGCGGGAAGGTAAGTCGGACATGCGAGAATTGAAGGCCCCGAAATCGAAAAATCAATTGCCGACCCCTAATGAGTAAACAGCACGAAATCATCGGGGCGATAGGGGAGGTGCGGTTTCCTTAGAAGGATTTTGTGATGGTTGCTAAACATTTTATCATCATGACAGGAGGTTCTGGATTTATGAAAAGAATGAGGCAGATATCTTTGAGGTATTTTTTGGCGATAACGCTATGGCTCTGTGGGGCCACGTATTTTCTTCCTTACGCATTTGCTGAAGAAGGCAACAGGGACTTGCCGCCTCGAGATATCCTGGTGGCGCCGGAATACGCCAGCATTACGATTCCCGAAGGAACCGATGTAAATGTGGACGTCGTGGTCCGAAACGGGGGGAGACAGGGCGAGATCATCGACCTTTTCATCACATCCGTTCCTGAGGGATGGAAGGCGTGGATCGAGACCTACAGCTTCAAGGTGGGCGGGGTCTTTGTGGAAAGCGACAGCAGAAAGAGCCTGACGCTGAAGGCTGAACCGGAAAAGGAAATTGGCATCGGAAAATATGTCTTCCCCATCAAGGCCCAGACCAGGGATGGCCGGCTCACCTCTTCCAGCGAGCTGGTTGTTTCCGTGGAAGGGAAAAAAGAGGAGAAAAAATTCAAAGGGATCGATATTAACACCTCTTACCCCGTTCTAAGAGGACCTACGGACGCCAAATTCGAGTTTTCCATCGACGTGGAAAACAAGACTGACAAAGAGGCGATCTTTAATCTGGCCTATGAGGCGCCCAAGAACTGGGAGATCAATTTCAAGCCCTCCTATGAGGACAAGTACTTTTCCAGCCTGCGGATCAAGAAGGACCAGAGCCAGACCATGGCCGTGGAGGTCAAACCCTATGT
This sequence comes from Deltaproteobacteria bacterium, assembly GCA_034522175.1. GTDB lineage: Bacteria > Desulfobacterota > DSM-4660 > Desulfatiglandales > Desulfatiglandaceae > JAIPDZ01. The sequence continues at coordinate 942,109 of JAXHLQ010000001.1, forward strand.
ACTGGCCGAGCCGGGCGAATATCCGATTGTGGTGAAGGTCAGTTCGGACAAAGCAAAAGGCGAGGTGAGCCTGACAGTGGTTCTCACCGGCACCCACAAGCTGGATGCCGGCACTGCCGATGGACGCCTCTCACTGACCACCTACCAGGGAAAGCCGGCCAACCTCTCTTTTTATGTGAAAAACAGCGGATCAGCCCCGCAGGACAACATCCAGTTTCTCAGCTTCAAACCCGAAAACTGGAATGTGGAGTTTTCACCGGAGAAGATTGAGACCCTTCCGGCGGGTGAGCTGAAACAGGTTGAGATGACCGTCATCCCAGCGGAACAGGCCCTTGTGGGGGATTATTCGGTGGCGGTCAACGTGGAAGGGGAAAAGACCTCGAAGAATATGGAGTTCAGGATTACGGTCCGGGCCGCTACCGCCTGGGGATGGGTCGGCATCGGCATCATCTTAGCGGTTGTGGCCGGACTCGTTTTCCTCTTTGTGCGCTTGGGGAGGCGGTAGCATGGAAGATGGAAAGGTCATTGAAACAACCAACCTGACGAAGATATATCCCCATCAGACGGCCGTGGACAACCTCTCCTTCAGTGTCAAAGAGGCTGAGATCTTTGGGTTTTTAGGCCCCAATGGGTCGGGCAAGACCACCACGCTTCTCATGCTGTTGGGTTTGACGCAGCCGTCGGCCGGCTCTGCACGGATCTGCGGGATCGATCCTATTCGAAAGGCCCGGGACGTGAAACGGCTGGTGGGATATCTCCCTGAGAATGTGGGGTTCTACCAGGACATGGACGCGGTTCAAAGCCTGGCGTATATCGCCGACCTCAACGGCATGGACCGCAAAACAGCCAGGGCCAAGATCTTCGAGGTGCTGGACACGGTGGAGCTTTCGGGGGATCCACACAAAAAGGTGGGAACCTATTCCAGAGGGATGAAGCAGCGCCTCGGAATCGCCGAGGTCCTTTTGAAAAATCCCAGGGTGATGTTTCTGGACGAACCCACACTCGGTCTGGACCCGGACGGCGCGCTCAAGCTGGTGGATCTGATCCAATCCCTCAACAGGGACCTCAACATGAGCGTCCTTTTGTCGTCCCATCAACTTCACCAAGTCCAGAAGATCTCCCATCGCGTAGGGATTATGATCAAGGGCAACATGGTGGCGGAAGGGCCGATTGACGACCTGGCCAGGGAGAAATTCGGCCTGGGCGGAACCGAATACGGTCTGGAAGAAATCTACATGAAGTACTTCCAGGAGGTCTGATCATGCAAGGTATTTCTGCGGTGTACCGGAAGGAATTGTCGGATCACTTCACCAGCTACCGTTTTGTGATCCTGTTTGCCCTGATCGCCATGGTCAGCTTCATTACGAGCTACATGGCCGGGATCCATCTCAAAGAGAGCCTGGAGGGGGTGGCCAAGCCCAGATTTGTCTTCTTGATGCTCTTTAATACTACGGGGGCGCTCTTTTCCATGGTGCAGTTCGTGGCCTTTTTTGGCCCGCTCATCGGGATAGTCCTGGGGTTCGATGCCATTAACCGCGAAAGGGGAGACGGGACGCTGATCAAAATCGTGTCCCAGCCCATTTATCGGGATTCGGTCATCAACGGGAAGTTCCTTGCCGGGGTGACCACTATCAGCATCATGCTGACATCCATCATCCTGGTGATCTCGGGGCTGGGGCTGATGCTCCTGGGCGTGGTTCCCGGCGTGGAAGGGATATGGCGTCTCCTTGTTTTCCTCATTATCAGCATTTTCTATATCTCATTCTGGCTGGGATTATCCCTCCTTTTTTCCATCTTCTTTAAAAGCATCGCCACATCGGCCCTGGCCTCCGTGGCCCTCTGGATCTTCCTCTCGTTCTTTGTATCCCTGGGCGCCAGCGTCCTGGCCGACATGGTGGTACCGGTGGATGCGCAGGGAGGTGAAAACGCGGAGGCCGTGGTGAAAAACATCCGGGTAAAGCAGTTTGTCTCGCTCTTCTCTCCTATGTCCCTTTATACCAATGCCTCGGCCACCATCATCGACCCCATGAGAAAGACCTCGGACGCGGTCGTGCTCATGGGACCCATGGAGCAATTTTCCGCCGAGCGTTTTCAGAACCCGCTCCCCCTGGAGCAGAGCATTCTCGTGGTGTACCCCTATATCGTGGTCTTGATCGCCCTGACGCTGGTGTGTTTTGCCATTTCCTATCTGGTCTTCATGATCCAGGAGATCCGGACCTGATCCGGGGCCCATGGATGGCAAACCCATGAGAAGATCGGCGCCTCTGTGGCTGGTGGTCGTGATCACGATTTTTGCCTTTTTCGGCGGTGCGATGGGCGGCATCCTGTTTTGCGGTCATTATGCCCACGAGGCGATTGCGCCCGTATCCGGCGTTTCCCTTGAGCAGCCGGATGAGGGCCAAATCAAGGTCCTGGAAGCCGAGGTGAAGAAGAATCCCGGTGATGCAACTTCCTGGACTCACCTCGGGAATCTCTATTTCGACACCGATCAATATGAAAAGGCCATTGCCGCTTACCGACAATCGGTTCAACTGGACCCCCGGAATGCCGACGTCTGGACTGATCTCGGCATTATGTACCGGCGAAGCGGACAACCGGATAAGGCCATAGGGGCCTTTGACCGGGCCATTGTGGAGAATCCGAACCATGAAAACGCCCGCTTCAACAAAGGGATCGTCCTCATGCATGATATGGATGACTGGCAAGGCGCGATACGGGCCTGGGAGGCGTTACTGGAAGTGAACCCTCTGGCAACGGCCGGTGACGATCGGCTTCTTTTCGAAATTGTTGAGCACTACAAGACCGATCCGCAATCGCGTCCAAAATAATCAACGAGAAAAATGATAGTGCGCAACACTGTGGAGGAGGTTGATATGCGGCAAATCCTATTTCTCCTGTTTTTGCTCCTGTGGGCCACGGCATTTCCTTCGACCTTGGGCCTTGCGGGAAAACCGGCGATCGAGTGGAAACAGAAAATCAAGCAGGGATCGAATTACAAATATGGGCTGGATGTAAGCGGGTTGGTTCGCATAAACGATTCGGTCAAGTTTGGCGAAACCATAGGGGCCATCCTGAAACGATACCGCGTGCCTGATACGGATGTTGCGCAGGCCATCAAAATGGGTAAGGGCCTAATCGATTTTCGCCATATCAAGGCGGGTCGCACCTACTGCATGATCTATGATCCGCGTCAGAAGGAAAGAATAAGATACTTGGTTTATGAATCCTCGCCGGTGGACTATCTGGTGTTTGATTTCGACGACCCTGTGAAGGTCTACAAAGGTCAGAAAGCGATACAGTCCCGGGTTAGAACCATTTCAGCCGTCGTCACGGGTTCATTATGGAATGCCTTGAGTCCCGTGAAATGGCACGAGGCCCTGGTGCCAAGGTTGGCGGAACTGTATGGACATTCCATTGATTTTTATCGCCTGAAGAATGGCGATTGGTTCAGCGTGGTTTTCGAAGAGAACTATGCTGGAGGCGCGGCGGTCGGTTTGGGAGCGATTAAGGGCGCGCTATTCCAGCATAATGGAAAAGACTATCCTGCCTTCCAATTCGAGTGCACAAAAACGGACGGCTACTTTGACGAAGCGGGCAACAGCCTCGTGAAAGACTTCCTGAAAGCGCCGGTCCAATACTCCCGTGTAAGTTCCGGTTTCGCAAGCCACCGCTTGCACCCGATTCTGGGGACAATTAGAATGCACCCCGCCATTGATTATGCAGCGCCCTTGGGCGCCCCGGTAATGAGCGTGGGAGATGGGATCGTTCTGGAAGTAGGCTACAATAAGACAGCGGGTAGATTCATCAGGATAAAGCACATGGATGCAAACGAAAGCCGGTATCTCCATCTTTCCAGGTTCGCCGATGGGATTCACGAGGGGATACGTGTTGGGAAGGGGGACATCATCGGTTATGTGGGAAGTACCGGTCTGGCCACCGGACCTCATCTGGATTTCAGGTTTTTGGTTGATGGACGATATGTGGATTACACCAAACTGGATCTGCCTCCCGGGCCGTCGATCCCCAGGGAGTGCGCCAATCAGTTCGAACTCCAAGTCGCGCGGCTGACCACGCGCCTTCTATCGGCCAACCCCTCCTAAAATCATCGCCTCCTTCGACCAAATTGTCGGATCTGCAAGTGGTTCTTTCGACGTTTCTTGCCGAAGGAGCATGAAGGCATGTCTGACGTACTGATGCGATTGCTACCAAATATTTATTATTTACAAATAGTTATAACAACATGCCCCCTTTCGAATACACTTGGCACAGGGGATGCAAAAGAAGATAATAAAACAAATCGAAAGGAGGTGAGACAAGATGAAAAAGCTGATAGTGTTGGCCCTGGTCGTGGGGATGATGTTTACCGGTTCGCTGGCCTTGGCCGGATCAAGGGGTTGGGGGCATGGCATGAGTCCTGGATATTGCTGGTCAAACGCTGGGGCATCCAACCTGAACCTGACCGAAGAGCAGTCCGGGAAACTGCAGACCCTGAGAGAAGATTACGTCAAGGAGATTACCCCGCTGCAAAACCAGATGATTTCCCTGCGGGCGGAAATGCGGCTGTTGTGGAATGCCGCCGGCCCCGAGGCCGAAAAGATCCTGGCCAAGCAGAGAGAACTCTCCGGCATTCAGGCCCAACTGGATGAGAAGGCTGCCCAGTACCGGCTGGATTGCCGGGCGATGCTTACGCCCGAGCAGCAGTCGAAGATGACGTCCTTTGGACCAGGCATGGGCCGGGGAATGGACAGATGTGGAGACATGGCGGGAGATGGTGATTCGCTGCATCCTGGAAACGTGATGGAAATGTGGAATTCCCGGGGCATTGCCCCGGGAATGGTTTCATGATTCAGACCGAAAGCAACAAGGAGGAGACCTGAAATGATGACGGTGAAACGATTTATCTGGGCAACGCTGTGCCTTTCTCCCTTTCTGTTTGCAGGCACGGCCCTGGCCTGGCAGGGAAGAGGGGCTGCAGGATGGGCCCCGTGGTCGTGCGGCTGGACAGGCGGTGGGGGCTTGGCAGGGCTTGACCGGCATGGTCCTCGGGACCGCTTTCTGGGTCCTTGTGTGCATGTCCATTGTCTATTTGATCCGGTGGATCAGCCACAATACAAGGAGGGACCGGATGCCTCTGCCTGCCGATTCCGGCCCGACAGAGATTCTGAAGACGCGTTACGCGAGAGGGGAGATCACCGGGGAAGAATTTCATCGAATGAGAAAGGAGCTTCAATGACCCGCGCATGCTGGCAGGCTTTTTCCTCAACCCATTTGGGAGGGCCCCTTTGTTAAATTGGATTCCTGTTCCCGGCAAATAGAAAATGTTGTTGAAGCGCGCACATAGAGGAGCGAAAAGAGCCGTTCTATGAACAGGGAAGCATTCAAACGAAAACTGACAGCCGTCTTCAGTGCGGATGTGACCGGGTACAGTCGGCTCATGAATGCGGATGAGTCTTCAACGGTTTTGACAATAACCCGCTATCGAGACGTGATGGCGACACTGGTTAAACAGCACCGGGGGCGGGTGGTCGACTCCCCGGGGGACAATGTGCTGGCCGAGTTTGTCAGCGTGGTCGATGCAGTTCAGTGCGCGGTTGCCGTGCAGAAAGAGATTCAGGCCCGTAATGCCGATCTGGCCGAAGACCGCAGGATGGTGTTTCGAATCGGGATCAACCTGGGCGATGTGATCGAAGAAGGGAAAAGGATCTATGGAGACGGCGTGAACATAGCAGCCAGGCTCGAATCCATGGCTGATCCCGGGGGCATCTGCATATCCAGGACGGCTTTTGATCAGATAGAGAGCAAGTTGCCCCTGGGATATGAGTATTTGGGAGAAAAACCGGTCAAGAATATCCCCAGACCGGTGGGCGCCTACCGGGTCTTGATGGAGCCGAAGATTGCGGTCAGCAAAGAGGCTAAAATGGCAAGGGCCATGCTCACAAGACGCCGCAAAATCATCCTCGCAACCGCCCTGTGTCTTTTCTCTCTAATGTTAGCCGTAGGAATCTGGAAACACTACTCAACCTCTCCCCCCTTGGAGAACACTGCCCCCGGGGAAGAAGGGCGACCCCCTTTGTCCGACAAACCTGCCCTTGCCGTGCTCCCCTTTGTCGACATGAGCGAAGATTCCGAACAGGCGTATTTCAGCGATGGAATCACGGAAGACATTATCACGGCCCTTTCCGCAATACCGAAACTCTCGGTCGTGGCGCGAAACTCGACGTTTGCCTACAAAGGAAAGCCGACCAACATACAGCAGGTGGGGAGGGAACTGGGTGCGAGGTATATCCTGGAAGGGAGTGTCCAGAGGGAGGGCGACCGGGTGCGGATTACGGCCCAGCTCATCGATGCCGGGACCGGCCACCATATGTGGGTGGAACGTTATGACCGGGAGTTCAAAGACATCTTCGCCCTCCAGGATGAGATTGTACTGAAGATCATGAGATCCCTGCAGCTAACCCTGTCGGAAGGACAGCGACACTCGATTAAGGGAAATGCGCCCAAAAGCCTCGATGCCTACCTGAAGTTCTTGAAGGGTCGGTCTTATTTTCAGCGTCCGAGTCCGGATAACAATGCCAAGGCCAGACAACTATTTGAGGAAGCCATTGCCCTCGATCCGACATACTCTGGAGCATACAGGACGCTGGCCCGCACGCACCTGCGGGATGTGTGGTACGGCTGGTCCCGCGCTCCCCGGGAGTCCCTTGCGCGGGCCATGACATCGGCGGAAAAGTCTCTCATCCTGGATTCATCGGATGCCGGGGCCCATGCCCGATTGAGCCAAATCTATTTATTCAAAGGGGAGCATGAAAAGGCCGTTTCGGAAGCAGAGCGTGCGCTTGCACTCAGCCCGAACTCGGTTGAAGGATATGGGGCGCTCGGCATGAGTCTCTACTACGACGGGCGCTATGAAGAGGCCGTCCGTTTGCTTGAAAAGGCGATCGGTTTGGAGCCTGTGCCCGCAACCTGGCTTTTACACAACCTGGGCAACGGCTATCTCATGGCTGGGCAATATGCGGATGCAATTGCCGCCTATGGAAAGGCACTGGATCGCAATCCCAAAAGCCTCTGGGCACTGGTGGGCCTGGCCGCCGCCTATGGCATGACAGGCCGCGAGAAGGAGGCTCGTGGTGCATCTGCAGCGCTGTTAAAGGCAAAGCCCCTGTTCTCTCTCGACTACCTTGAGAGCATGTTGCCTTACAAGAATCAGGCCGACAAGGAGCGTTTCGTTGGGGCGTTGCGAGAGGCGGGGTTGGACAGGAAAAACAATGATGCCGGGGTGCAGGAGAAGGACGGTTCTCGTTAGGGGGATGGTTTTATCAACACGAATGGAGGTGCATATTGGAACTGATTACAGGACAGGACGTCAGCAAGGTTTATCAAAACGGAGGGGTGCCCATCAATGCCTTGAAAGGGGTGAGCTTCTCCATCGACAAGGGGGCCTTTGTCTCTTTTGTGGGGCCGTCTGGGAGCGGAAAGACAACGCTTTTGAACCTTATCGGGTGCCTCGACAAGCCGACCGAAGGCAGGCTTCTTGTGGCGGGGATGGACGTGTCGAGCCTGGGCAAGACGGACGCGGCGGTTTTCAGGGGCGCGCATATCGGGTTCATTTTTCAGAGCTTCAACCTGATCCCCATATTGACCGCATACGAGAATGTGGAATATCCCCTCATCGTGGTTCAGAATGTCCCTGCCGCACAACGAAGAAAGCAGGTGGAGGACCTTCTTGAAGCCGTGGGGATGACCGACCAGCAAAAGAAACGTCCCGACCAGCTCTCAGGGGGCCAGAAGCAGCGGGTGGCCATTGCCAGGGCACTGGTGACGCATCCTGAACTGGTCCTGGCCGACGAACCCACGGCCAATCTGGATCATGAGACGGCCATGAGCATCCTCAGACTCATGAAAAAGATCCGGGATGAACTGGAAACAACCTTTGCCTTTTCGACCCACGACAACCGGATTATCGGCGAGGCCGAGGTCCTTTACCGGATCGAGGACGGCCTCCTGAAAACACATGGAGAAGACGGAGGACCCGGCCATGACTAATCTCATCAAGATTGCGGCAAGGAACCTGTTCAGGTACAAGCGGAGGACCCTGCTGACCCTGTCCCTGATCGTCATCGGGGTCCTGTTCGTGACCGGCTTCGTAGCGGTCACCGGCTCCTTCAAGGGCATGATGATCGGCCAGATCACGGATTCCTTTGTGGGACACCTGCAGATTCACAGAAAAGGTTACCTGGCCGCCATCGATTCCCTGCCGCTCACCATGAACCTGAAACCCCAGGCGGTCAGGAAGGTAGAGGCCGTACTCAAAGAGATGCCGGAGATCGAGGCATACTCCAAAAGGATCAAGTTCGGGGGCATGTTCAGCAACTTTACTGAGACCACGAATATCCGGCTGAGCGGGGTCGACCCGGAAAAGGAAATACAAACGGTCCCCTTGCTCCTGTCGCGAATTACCGAAGGAGCGAAGACGCTCAGGAAAGGGGAAATTTTTGTGCCGGAGCTTCTCGCCAGGGGGATGAAGGTGAAGGTGGGGGACATGGTGGTGGTGATCGCCACGAACCGGGATGGATCGGTGAATGGAAAACAGCTCAAGGTGGGGGCAATCCTGGAGAGCGCCACCGGTCCCGGCGGCAAGGACGGCTACGTACACATGGATGACGCCGTGGAGATCCTAAGGATGGAAGCGCCGGAGATCAGCGAGATTGCTGTAAGGGTTAAGGATTTCGGAGCGCTTCATCAGGTATTCGGGACTCTCAAGGCCAAGCTCTCCGGCGAGTTGAACAAGCAGGGGAAGCCCGTCTTTGAGGTACATACCTGGGAGAAACTCTCACCCTTCTACAACATCGCCCGCATGATCGACCTGATGACCCTGTTCGTCAAGATCATGCTGGTGGCCATTGTGCTCATCAGCATCATGAATGTCATGATCATGGCGGTTTATGAAAGGGTCCGGGAGATCGGGACCATCGCCGCCATCGGGACCCTGCCGAGAAAGATTCTCGCCATGTTCCTGCTGGAAGGCTTCCTCATGGGGGCCGTCGGCGCCGTCATCGGGAGCATCCTGAGCGGTGCGACGATTTATGCCCTCCATGCGGCACAAATATCCTTTGACTTCGGACGACAGACCGGGCTCATCCTTGCGCCGACCATCGACCTGGTAGCGCTTTTGACCATCTCGGGAATTGTGATCGGGGTCTCCATTCTGGCGAGCCTGCAGCCGGCATACAAGGCCGCACGGATGGATCCTATCGAGGCGTTGGGACATGTGTAGGATTGATGATTTTTGATTGATGACTGTCGATCTGAAAATCAATACAAATTCAGATGGTTGAAAATTCAGCAGTAGATTTTAAGGCCCAGTTCTAGGGTCTTCGTTCAAATACAATATACCTTGTGGAGGACCCAAGATGAAAAAGATACACCTGTTCATTGGGATGTTGATACTGCTCACGACCGGTCTTGGTTATGCCGCGGACAAGGATAAGATTGCCGTGGCCGCAGAAGGAAAGTCTGTCACCACCGAGGTAAGCGGGGTGGCCGCTCGCTGTCCCTATTTCTTGATATTTGACGGAGACGGCGTGTTGCTGGAGGCCATCGATAACCCATACAAGGGAGCCAAGGGTGGCGCCGGGCCCTCGGTCGCTTCGTTTCTCGCCCAAAAGGGCGTTACCTTTGTCGTGGCAGGGGCATTGGGGAAGAATATGTCTCAGGCCCTGAAGGCCAAAGGGGTCGGGTATCTACAATTCCACGGAAGTGCTGAAGCCGCCTTGAAAAAAATCTTGGAAGAGAGGGTGAAAAAATGATTAAACTCGCTGTTCTCATTGTTGCTTTACTGTTCACTGTTCCGGCCTATGCCGTGGATGGAAACGAGATCCTCGCCGAGGTGGACAAGAACCTGGCGCCCGATTCCTATGAGATGTACCGCAAGCTCGTCAATGTGGAGCCGGACGGCCGTAAAAAGGAGTTCATACTCTTTACCGTGAAGAAGGGGAGGGACAAGATCGCAGGTCTCTTCATCTCCCCCGCCAGCGATAAGGGAAGGACCACCCTCAGGCTGGGGGAAAACATGTGGTTGTATATCCCCAACGTGGGAAAGCCGGTCCGGATCACGAGCCTCCAGTCGGTGGTGGGCGGCGTGTTTAACAACTCGGACATCATGCAGCTCGACTACGCGGAAGAGTATGCCGCCACCCGGGTGGAGGACCTGGGCAAGGAATATCTGCTTCACCTCAAGGCCAAGACCCGAAGTGTGGCCTATGACCAGCTCCACATGTGGGTGGATAAGGAGAACATCTCCCCACCAAAATCGAATGCCTCACCGAGGCCAACATGCTCATCAAGACGCTCTACTTCAAAGACATGAAGGATTTCGGGACGGGATCATTCGACCGGCCGTCATGGAGACGGACAGCCCGCTGTACAAAGGATACCGCTCCTACATGATCTTTGCCAAGATCCAGGCCAGAGAGATCCCGGACGAGGCCTTCACCCTCAACTTCATGCCGAGGCTCGAGAGCCTGCGATGAAGACAGGAGTCGTTCTCCTGTGGACATTCGTCCTGGCGGGTCTTTTGTGCCGGGCGTCCATGGCCGAGGAAACCCCCACCTTCGACCTTTCGGAGATTGAAAAAGAGGTGGAGAAAAACCCTACGATTTTGGGGGCTTCCTGGAGGCCCAGCCGACCTTGTCCGGTCTGGACCGGGATTCCCCGCTCTACAGGCTCAAGTTCTACAACGACGAACCGGGGGCCGCTGCGGAGGCATCGGACCTGGGGGTGCGGCTGGAGGGGGCCCTTCACTATGGGGACCTGAGCGCTTTTGCAAGGCTCGACAGTTTTTTGAACCATGACCCGGACGGATGGGACAGCCAGATGACGTTGATGGAAGGGTACGTTTCATACAAGCCCGGTCCCCGCATGGCCGTGGACGCGGGCAAGCGGGTGACCAAATGGGGAAAGGGGTATGCATGGAACCCGGTGGCGTTTGTGGACCGTCCCAAAAACCCGGAAGACCCGGAAGAGGCCCTCGAGGGCTACTACATCCTCGGGGGAGACTTCATTCGAAGTTTCGACGGACCCGATTCAGACCCTCGCCTTCACCCCGGTGATCCTCCCCGTCTATGACGACATAAACGGCGAATTCGGCCGGACCGGCCATGTGAATGTGGCAGCCAAACTCTACGCCCTCCTCTATGACACGGACCTGGATCTTCTCTTCTTCACAGGGGACAGCCGTACCACCCGGTGGGGGCTTGACTTCTCAAAGAATCTCCTCACCAACCTGGAGATTCACGGAGAGGTGGCCTTTATACAGAACTTTCAGACAATGACCTTTCTCGAAAATGGCCAGGTCCTGACCAGCGAATCCAATGTCTGGAGCTATCTGTTGGGGCTACGGTATCTGACGGAGACGGACCTGACCGCCATTCTCGAATACTATCACAACGGCGAAGGCGTGGACCCTGGCGATCTCAAAAACATGTACGCGTATATTGACCGGGCCTATGACACCTATAAACAGACCGGGAACCGCTCTTTGTTCGGCCCCATCAACAGTCTGACAAAAGAAGGTTTCTCGTGGCGGAATCCGCTCAAGGACTATCTCTATCTGAGGCTCAGCCAGAAAGAACCCTTTGACATCCTCTACCTCATCCCGGCCTTCACCACCATGGTCTGCCTAAATGACGGGAGCTTCAACTTGATCCCGGAAATCAGTTACAGCCCCATCACCAATCTGGAACTAAGGCTCAGGGGCATTATTCCGGTGGGTGGGGACCAGACCGAATACGGCGAAAAGCAAAACGATTGGCGCGCGGAGTTCCGGCTGCGGTATTTTTTCTGATGCGGCCGAGCAACATATCCCAACAATAAAGGCGGGCGGCCGTTGGTTCTTCATAGCGGCTTTGGCGATAAACAACGGCTGGAAATTTCGCCGGATGCTCTGATGCCACTGTTGACATGCAAACCGGTTGAGACTATATTCTTCGATAAGAATGGAAAATAGAAAATGAAAAGAAGATCCATTGTCACTTTCATAATTTTACTTTTGGCCTGCCCCCTCCTGGCCGAAGGGTCTGTGCAGGGGATGCTCATCTGTATTCATGAAAGCACACACCAAAAAGGGGGGGGTGTTCACTTCCATCCGGGCGGCGCATTCGACCACGGGCACCATCCTTGCGGGCAGTCTCCGACCGAGATGTGTGCCGGACACCGTGAAACAACCTGTCGGCATGTCCCGGTCAGCGTGGATTATTCTCTCGACAATCCCCCAAATCGTCCAGAGACGAGACCCTGACGGGGCGGTCCTCATTTGCCCTTTTGAATTCCCATCCCAGGCGCCCGCAGCCATGTCTTCTGACCACGGGCCATCCAATCTGTCCTTACCTTCCAAGGCCGTGGATTTTCGAAAAACCACGGTTCTGATTATCTGATTACCTTCTCATAATTTTATTCAAGATCCTGCGGGTGCGGCTTCGGCCGCATGCCGTGCAAATAGTCTGGACCTGTACTGTTAGGTTTCAGGTTTCGGGTTTCAGGTTTCAGGAATGATGCAGACGGACGACAATGACGACCTTTGTCTTGAGATTTGTTCCCTGCTTTCACAACTAAGAACGTCATTTGTGAATGGGAGGTCCATATGAGCAAGGCAGAAATGCAATGGCGCATACCCATGAATGCTCTGCGTTAGGGTCCTGGGCCACCCGGGAAGCCTCCAGCACTGAAACCTGAAACCCGAAACCTCATTGGGCAACAGAACCGAAGCCAACTATCTGTTTCCATTTTTGCTACTGAACGTTTAACCGCACAGGTCCATTAGTAACCCGCCTGCGGGTTTTTCGCGGGACGGAGGCGTTATGAGGAGGTTATCCATGCATCTGAAGGTGTTTCTATTATCATTGGCGGTCAGTATTTCATTCCTGCTGCTTGCCGTCTTCTGTTTAGACAGCCTGGCGCAGAATCCGGCCATTCAAGCATCTAACGCAGACAGGGTGCCCCATTTAAGCCGGAAGGACGTCATCCCGGATGGGGGGATCTTGACCCTTCGAAGGGCCGTAGCCCTGGCCCTCCAATACAACCCTGAACTTAAGGCATCTTCCTGGGAAGAACGGGCCATGGAGGGCCGCGTCATTCAGGCAGGCCTCCTTCCCAACCCCGAAATCGAGGCGGAGACGGAGAACTTCGGCGGTTCGGGCGTATTCAGCGGTTTTGACGCCGCCGAGACCACGGTCCAGCTCAGCCAGTTGATTGAACTGGGAGGCAAACGGGCCAAGCGGAGCGCGTCTGCCGCATTCAGCCGCGATCTGGCCGAATGGGATTACAGGGTCCGGCACGCGGATGTCCTGGCCGATGTGGCCATGGCTTTTGTGGATGTCCTCTCCGCCCAGGAGCGGGTGACGCTCATGAACGAGTTGCTCCATCTCGCCGAGGAGGTCTTCAACACCACAGCCGAACGCGTGAAGGCAGGCAAGATCTCCCCGGTGGAAGAGATCAAGGCAAGGGTGGAAAGAGCGGCGCGTCAAATCGATCTGAAACAGGCCGCATTCGATCTAAAGGTCGCCCGGCGGCGCCTTTCGGGGGCCTGGGGCGGCACCGCGGCCACCTTCGAGGAAGCCAGGGGAAATCTGGACGACCTTCAACCGATTCCCTCCTGGACGACATGGAAGAATTGATCGCCCAAAACCCGGACGTGGCGCGATGGACCGTGGCGATCCAGCAACGGATCGCCGAAATTGAGTTGGAAAAGGCTCGTGCAATCCCGGACCTGACCGTGAGTCTCGGGGCCAAGCACCACAACGAAATGGACGATACGGCCTTTGTGATGGGGGTTTCCATTCCCATACCCCTCTTCGATCGCAACCAGGGGGCAACCCTGGAGGCCCGCGATCGATTGTCAAAGGCGAGAGAGGAGGCACGGGCCGTCGAGGTGAGGGTCATGAACACCCTGGCCGAAACCTATCAGGACCTTTCCAAGGCCTTTATGGAGGCAACCTCCGTGCAAAATGACGTCCTACCGGGCGCCCGGGCCGCCTTCGAGGCCACCCGAGAGGGCTATCAGATGGGTAAATTCGACTATCTCAACATGCTGGATGCCCAACGGACCCTGGTGGCGGCGAAGGTGCGCCACATAGAGGCCCTGACCGCCTACCATCAGGCCCGCACCCGGATGGAACGTCTGATCGGCATGAATATACAGAAAATCACCCCCGGAACCGGCATCCAGGGAAACGGAGACAACTCATGAAAAAAATAGCCATTGTCGTATCTCTTGCGGTGATTCTTTCCGCGACGGCCCTGTATGTCCTCTATCATGAGCGGATGGCAGGCGTGAAACGCACCGCTGATCCGATACATGAGGCAGACGTTCACGGAGAAAAGGAGCCTACACAACCCCTGCTCCTTGACCCTGCCTCCGAAGCGGATCACCCCACCGAGGACCATATTCCTTTAACCGAGGCCCAGATCGGGACGCTGGGGATTGCCGTCGCCAAGGCCGGGCCGGGCCGACTTCAGAACCATTTGAACCTCCAGGGTGAAATCATTCTCAACGGTAATCGCATCGCCCAGGTGACCCCCTATGTATCCGGGCATGTGAAGGAGATTTTAAAGAACCTCGGCGACCCGGTTCGCAGAGGGGAGGTGATGGCCCTTTTGGACAGTCGGGAACTGGCCGATGCCAAGGCGGCCTATCTCGCTGCCCGGGAGCGGGTCGTCCTGGCGGAAACGCGTTTTGCCCGCGAGGAAAACCTGTGGAAGAAACAGATCGCTTCGGAGGAGGATTATCTAAACGCAAAGCAGGCCCTGGCAGCCGCTCAAATAGAAAAACGATCCGCAAAACAGCAGCTGATGTCGCTGGGGCTGTCCGCGACCCGGGTGGATCGGCTGCCCCGCCGGCCGGATGCCGGTCTGACGGTTTACGAGATCGTATCTCCGTTGAAGGGAGAGGTCCTGGAACGGGCGCTTACCCTGGGGGAAATGGTGGGGCCTGAACGGATTGTTTATCGTGTAGGCGATATGGATACCGTCTGGGTGAGGGTCAATGTGTACCAGAAGGATCTTCCCTTGCTGAAAAAGAATATGAAAGTACTCATTTCAGGGGACGACGGGAAAGAGGCCCGGGGATCGATCACCTACATCGCCCCGGTGGTGGATGAGGGGACCCGCACCGCCATTGCGCTGGTGACCCTTCAAAACCCGAGGGGACAATGGCGGCCCGGACGTTTTGTAACGGCAAAAATCCCTTTGAAGGCGGAAGCACTCCCTGTGGTCATTCCCAAAGATGCGGTTCAAACCCTCACGGATCGACCCGTGGTCTTTGTTCCGTCCGAAGAGGGATTTGAGGCCAGGCCTGTTTCCCTGGGAAGATCCGACCCGGAACGGGTGGAGATATTATCCGGTCTGTCTGCCGGCGACCCCTACGTGGCCGAAGGCGCTTTTGAACTCAAGGCCGCCATCCTATCCGACTCCCTGGGAGACCATGCGGGACACGGGCATTAGAAAACATTTTGAGCAAAATTCCGGAAGCAGCCTCCCCGGTTATTGACCCGGGGAGCCGGCGCCGAACGGAAAAGGTGGCAATATGATTAACAGAATGGTTGAAGCAGCACTGAAGGCCCGGGCACTGGTGGTTTTGGGCATCATCGGGATCATTGGGCTGGGTGTTTACGAATACGAGAAAATGCCGGTGGAGGCCTTTCCGGACATTTCGCCCATCATGGTTCCTGTCTTTGCCGAGGCCCACGGCATGGCCCCGGAAGAGGTCGAGCGTCTCATCGCCTACCCCATTGAATCGGCCATGAACGGCCTGCCGGACGTCACACAGATCAAATCCACCTCGGCCTTCGGCATGGCCGTGGTCTATGTCTACTTCAAGGACGATGTGAATATTTATTTTGCGCGACAGCTCGTCTCCGAACGGCTGGCCAGTGCCGTGGCGGACCTGCCCGAGATGGAAGAACCCCCCATCCTGGGACCCATTTCCACCGGTCTTGGCCAGATTTTCATCTATTATCTGACCCTCGATGACGGCACCGACACGGACGGAATGGATCCGAACACCTATCTGCGGACCGTCAACGACTGGATCGTCAAGTTTCAGTTGCAGACCGTTCCCGGTGTGACGGATATCCTCTCCATGGGGGGGCATGTGCTTCAATATCAGATCGGCGTCGACCCACATGCCCTGCGCAAATATGGAATCTCCCTCGAAGATCTGGTTCAGGCGGTTCGGGAAAACAACCGAAACGCGGGAGGCCAGTTTCTCGTCCTGGGCGCAGAGGAGCACCTGGTGCGGGGAATCGGGCTGCTTCGGGATTTGGATGATATTCGGGACATTCCCATCAAGGTGGTCGACGGTGTCCCCGTCATAATGGGAGATGTGGCAAAGGTGCACTATGGAAACGCCGTCCGTCGGGGCGTGGTCACCCATAACGGAGAAAAGGAGGTGGTCTCCGGCATCGTGCTCAAACTGTTCGGGGAAAACAGCTCCCAGGTCATCGACCGCCTTTACCGCAAGGTGGCGGAGGTGCAACGGTCTTTGCCGCCCGGGGTCACGCTGGTCCCGTACTACGAGCAGGCCGAACTGGTTCACCAGGCTACCTGGACCGTGAAGAAGGCCCTTCTCCAGGGGGGCGTTCTGGTCCTGTTGACTCTCCTTGTATTTTTGGGAAATCTCCGGTCCGCCTTTATTGTGGCCCTCTCCCTTCCGCTCTGTGCCCTCATCTCCATCATCTGCATGAGGATCTACGGCATTTCAGCCAATCTCATGAGTCTGGGGGGGATCGCCATCGGCATCGGCATGCTGGCGGACGGCGCCATCGTCATGGTGGAAAACATCCATCGCCATCTCTCTCAACCCCAAAACCAAAAGGAAAGCCGAATTCATACGGTCCTTCAAGCCGCCAAAGAGGTAAGCCGGCCCATTGTTTTTTCCATTTCCATTATCATTATCGTCTTTCTCCCCATCTTTTCCCTTCAGGATGTGGAAGGAAAGATGTTCAGGCCCATGGCCTTCACCATCTCGTTTGCCCTTTTCGGTTCCCTTCTCGCCGCTGTTTTCGTCTCACCGGTGCTCTCTTCCTATTTGCTCAAAAGTGGCGTCAAAAAGGAGTTCGCCCTCATGACCCGGCTCAAGAAGGTCTACCGCCCCATGCTCACATGGGCGATTCGAAGAAAAGCCATCGTCATCGGTTTCAGCTTCCTGGCATTTCTGGCGAGCCTGGGGGCCCTCCCCTTCATGGGCACGGAGTTTATCCCCACATTGGAAGAAGGCTCCATCATGATCGGGGTGACCATGGCGCCTTCCATTTCACTGAAAAAGGCCACGGAAACCGTCATGAAGTTGGAGCGGCGCATCATGCGTCATGGAGAGATTCAAGAAACCGTATCCCGGATCGGCCGCCCCGAGGCCGGGAGTCATCCCCATCCGGTCAATTATGCCGAGATTCATCTGGAGCTGAAACCCATGGAAGAATGGACTAATCACCAGAGCAAAAAAAGCCTCATCGAGGCCCTGCACCGGGATCTCTCCACGTATAAAGGCGTTAAACTGAGTTTCACCCAGCCGATTCAGAATGCCTTTGACGAATTGCTTTCCGGCGTCAAGGCCCAGTTGGCCATAAAACTGTTCGGGGAAGACCTGGAGATTCTAAAGGAAAAGGCTCACGACATTCAGGAGGCCATTGAAGGGATCACCGGGCTGGCGGATTTGCGTACGGAACAGGCCCTGGGCCAGCCCCAGGTGCAGGTCATTGCCGATCGCGCAACGTGCTCCCGCTACGGGGTCACGGTCGGGCAGATCCTCGAAATTGTGGAAATGGCCGTAGGCGGTGAGGTGGTGGATCATATATACCTCAACACGAGGCGCTTCGGCATCCATATCCGTTATCAGGAACCGTACCGGGCCGATCCCCATGCCCTGAAGGATCTGCTGATCCACACCCGCGACGGATCCCTGATCCCGCTTTCTCAAGTGGCACAGATCAAAAGCGTCACTGGGCCCATGCAGATCAGCCGGGAAAACAATCAGCGGCGCTGGATCGTACAGGGAAATGTCCGTGGGAGGGACCTTGGAGGCGTGTTCAGGGACATCCGCGAGGCCATCGCCGAAAAGGTGACCCTGCCGGCCGGCTATTTTATCGAGTATGGCGGACAGTTTGAAAATCAACAGCGGGCCATGGCGCGCCTCGCGATCATCGTGCCCTCGGTGATTGCCGCGGTATTCATACTGCTCTGGATCTCTTTCGGGACCCTTCGCCATGCCTTTATGATCATCCTCAACGTTCCCCTGGCCCTGATCGGCGGCATCCTGGGCCTTTTTGCCATGGGAGAATATCTTTCTGTTCCCGCCTCCGTAGGATTTATCGCCCTGTTCGGCATTGCGGTTCAAAACGGGGTGGTCCTTGTAAGCACCATGAATCAATTCCGCAGGGAGGGAAAGGGTGTGCAAGCGACGGTCGTGGAAGGGGGGCTCCTTCGCCTCCGTCCGGTCCTGATGACGGCGAGCACCACCATTTTAGGGCTGTTGCCCCTGTTGTTCGCCCAGGGCATCGGATCGGAGGTCCAGCGGCCCCTTGCCATCGTGGTCGCCTTCGGGCTCACCACGTCAACCTTCCTGACGCTCTTTGTCATTCCGGCCATGTATGAGTGGATCGAAGGGGAAAAGGCTTTATGAGGACTTTGTTGACAGGTCCGAAGCTTTCGGCTATGAGATAGAAAAAGTGTAAGTTAGGAGATGGGATATCCAACACGCTTTCCTTCTTTTCGGTACTGAGACGAAGCGACTCTCCGTCTCTTCAGACCGGCGGATTAACCAACCATCAAAAAGGAGAATTTTTCATGACTAAAGAAATGGCGTCTTCAAAACCCAGGCACACGATCCGTCAACGAATAACCGCCGGTCTAGTGCTGTTCTTTGCCGTTTGTATGTTACCGGGCCTGGCCCTGGCCCAAGGGACCTCAGGTGATCGGCCCCAACTGGTCCAGGTTGTACAAAGTCAAAAGTCGTTTCCCGAAACCCTCAAGGCTTTCAAGGAAGAAGTGAGCAAAGCGGGCTGGAGTCTGCTCAACGTTAACAATCTGGCGGGGGTGTTGTCCAAGCGTGGTTTTACCCTGCACCCTGTGGTGGTACTTGATGTGTGCAGCGGCAAGCACAGTTCTCGAATTCTGAGCAATGACGACTATCGCCCGTTTTCCGCCTTCATGCCCTGCCGTGTGAGTATCTACCAGACATCCGATGGAAAGGTGCACATCGCCCGAATGAATACCGCCGCCGTCACAGAAATAATGCTCACCGGGGTAGCCGAGGTGATGCTGGCGTCCGACAAGGAGATAGCGGAGATCATCGCCAATACGGTCCGCTGATCCGGGGTCTACCCTAACATTGCATAAAGCTTCGGCCCAAAAACGCTTCACTCGTTCTATATCAGGCCATCAAGGAACGCTGGCCCATTGTCAGAAACCTGTTTTTGCCGAGAGACCTGTTTGCATTATCCTCAACTGGACGCGAAGGCAAATTCTCCCATTCATATGCGTTGCTCGGGAATCCCATCGTCACCCATCTACCTACAAAACCTCTCAATTCTCTGTTAATTTTTGAGTTATCCACTCTGAACGTGAATCCATCGGTTCTTTTTCCAACTGCGCGGCCTGCCACACAACGGCTGAAAAGGGGACCTATGACGACGATGGAATTCAGATTCCAAATTAGCAAGGCAGCGAACGGGACATCCCAAGGTTGGTCGGGTGATCATATGTAAACCCGTTCACGTTCCATCATGAACAGTGCCGGAGCTTAACGCCAGGCGTTGACACCGGTACCTTTTTCGGCCTTGATCCTGGTGCTGGTCTTAGGGTACCTGATTGTTGATTGAAGGAATCATGGTGAGCAATGCAATTATCATACTGGCATTAGGGGTTCTCCTATTTGAGCTTATGGAGCATGGCGTATTTCCTCTGATCTGGTTTATCAAAGACCGAAAGCGAAAATCCATCTGCGGGGTGACGGGTATGCTGGGAAAAGTGGGCGAAATCAGATCCTGGAAGGCATCTGAAGGACAGGTTTTTGTCCATGGAGAGCTGTGGGAAGCGATCAGTGAATTCCCGTTGTCGGTGGGAGATCCAGTGGTTGTCAAGAGGGTAGACAGGCTCGTATTGATTGTGGTGCCCGAGTTTTCCCAAACCGATCCAACGACAACTTCAAGGAGGTGTGTATGACACCAAGAAAACTGGACATGATTCTTTTCTTGTACCTGGTCATGCTTTGTTCAGGACTGTCTGGATGCGCCTTCAATTTAAGCCTCCTCCCCCCTTATTCACTTGCTCACGATTTTCTTTCTCACATCCTACCTCCTTAAATAATGGTTAATTGAGATTTAAGAGCAAAGAGTCATGCTTGTGACCACTCCAGCAGCTTTTGCTCTCCCTCATATGTCCCGAGTAATACCAGCTCCGCACCATCCCTGATGGGCGCTTGCGGGTCGGGATTGATGGTCATGGCACCGTCCATCTCCATGGCCACAACCGAGCA
Organism: Deltaproteobacteria bacterium; assembly: GCA_034522175.1. Lineage (GTDB taxonomy): Bacteria > Desulfobacterota > DSM-4660 > Desulfatiglandales > Desulfatiglandaceae > JAIPDZ01. The sequence continues at coordinate 962,633 of JAXHLQ010000001.1, forward strand.
CCCCGTTGTCTCCCTGATCATGGATTCGGCCAGGTTCTTTCCACAAGGGACGGCGGTGCTTTCAGGCGGAAGACATTCAGCCCCTCGGCCAACAGCAATGTGTCTTCGTTCTGCAGGAAATTGAAGACCGCGTTGGCGCCCAGGGTAGGATAAGACATGACAAAATCGGCACCCGCACGGTGAAGCGTGGATACATTCCGCTCCAGGTTTGCCCGGCTGAGGATCTGCATATCGGGCCTCAGGCTTCTCAGATATTTGGTCAGGTAGATATTGGTGGCATCATCGTGGGTGGTCAGCAAAGCAGCGGGGGCCTTTTCGATCCAGGCCTTTTGCAGGGTCCGGATATCCGCTGCGTCTCCCACCACATAGTTCTGGTCCTGTGCTTTCCGGGGTTTTTTTTCGATGATCAAATAGCTCATCTTTCTCTTTTCGAATCGCTCGGCGATGGTATGTCCCACCCGGCCTCCCCCGATAATGAGAACCGGATTCGACGTCAGATGACATACGTGATAAAAGGAGTAAACCTCGTCATAGGCCGCGATGTTCTCCCCGGCCCCGGCCAGCATCAATACACTGTGTCGTTCGATCCTTGTCTGTGCAGTGGGTATGCTGAACTGACCCCGCTCCCATAACCCCACCACACTCACCCCGAATTGTTCTCTGATCTGGCTCTCAGCGAGCGTTTTTCCCACCAGGGGCGTTCCGACAGCGGGAAACTCTGCAAGGAGCAAATCATCAAATTGAGTGATGATATTGGAGCGGCAGTCCCCTCCTATGGTCCACGTCGCCAGTGAACGACCCAGCATATCGTGAAGCATGAGGACCCGGGTACTCCCGGCCATCTGCAGAATGTCTTCTGAATGGGGCGAATCCGCGGTGGTAATGATCGGCACTCTTTCAGCCACTTCGCGAACAGTAAAGGCAATATTGGTGTTGATCTCGTCCCGATGGGTGGCAACCACCAGAGAGGCCTTGTCAACTTGCATTCGGCGATAGGTTTCGGGATCGTCCAACTGCCCTATTGCCACACTCACCCCCATATCGTAGAGTTCAAGGGCGTGTGGCTGATCTTCCACAATCACCACATAGTGATATTGATGATTGTTGAGATTTCTAATGAGGGACACGGTCATCGGGTCATAGGCCATCAAAATTACATGGTTTTTGGTGTCCGGTGGAAGTGATGTGGGGGTCCGCTTCCTCGATTCAGCCTCCATCCAGGGGGCGTAGAAAAGCTTGATAAAGGTAAATGGAAGGAGGGTGAGCAGAAAGATCACTCCCGACATGAGCACCATGACGGAAAAAGACGCCCCAGATCCGTATAGAAGGTAATATCGCCGAAACCCAGGGTCGTCATCACCGTCAGGGCCCAATAGACCCCGGTGATCCATGAATAGTCCTTTCCTTCATAGGCCATCAGGAAATGAAAGAGGACGCTGTAGAAGGTTATTAAGCAAACCAAAACCACAAGGAATTTAAAAAGCTGGCGTAAATTTCGCTTGACACTTTCCGGATATGCCAGATAACTCAATACAGAGGGCAAATATTTCACGGCCTTCCTCCTCAATCGTTTACTGCTTTCTTAAATGTGCCGGGTCGGATAATATTGGTGGGGGCCCGGAATCGACACTACCGCGTGCCGCCCTCTAAAATTAGCAGAATCCATATCACCGGTCAAATTTTAGGAAAATCGGACAACAAAATGGGTATTGCCACTGACATCATCCTTCTTATCGTCGCTGCCTTTTCATGCGGTCTATTGCTGCAGCGGTTAGGCCAGCCGTTGATCCTCGGATATATCGCCGCCGGGATTATCTTAGGTCCCCATACAGGCGGGCTAACGGTCTCCAATATTCACGAAATCGAGTTGCTCGCCGAAATCGGAGTTGCACTGCTCTTATTTGCGCTCGGGCTCGAATTTTCTCTGAAAGATCTCAAGCCGGTCAAAAAAATCGCCATCTTAGGGACACCCATACAAATTCTTTTGACCATAGGATTGGGTATGGGTATGGGCCACCTCATGGGATGGGACTGGAAAGCGTCCCTGTGGCTCGGTGCCCTTATTTCCCTTTCCAGCACAATGGTCATTCTCAAAACCCTCATGAGCCAGGGCTGGCTGGGAACCCTCTCCAGCAAAGTAATGATCGGTATGCTCATCGTCCAGGATTTGGCCGTGGTTCCCATGATGATCATCCTTCCCCAGTTGAACAACCCGGCTGTGGGCATACCCGCGCTTGGATTCGCCGCCCTGAAAGCCGGGGCATTCATTGTGGGAATGGTTTTGCTCGGAACCCGGTTATTGCCCCGCCTCATGGCCCACATCGCCAAGCTCGGTTCAAGGGAGCTGTTTTTACTGGCGATTACTGCCATCGGGCTGGGAATAGGCTATTTTACCCATATGATGGGGCTTTCTTTTGCCTTTGGGGCCTTTGTGGCCGGGATGGTGTTGAGCGAGTCCGACTACGGACACCAGGCGCTCAGCGATATCATTCCGCTTCGGGACCTTTTCGGATTACTGTTTTTTACATCGGTGGGAATGCTTTTTGATCCCACGTTTTTAATAGAACATATCTGGCAAGTCGTCATTCTGGTGCTGGCCATAAGTACGGGAAAGGGCCTTGTTTTCATGTTTATATCCCGCATCTTCCAGTATCGAAATGTAATCCCTCTCGCTGTGGGACTGGGCCTGTTTCAAATCGGCGAGTTTTCACTGGTTTTGGCAAGAGTGGGTTTATCCACCAACTCCATTGGAACGGACTTTTACGCCTTGATATTGACGGTCGCCATCTTTACCATGGTGCTCACGCCCATAATTTCAGGTCAGACCGCCAGAATATACGCATTAAAGAAACGCTGGTTCCGGCATGAGACGCTCCAGTCATCCAATATCCCGGATACTGGACTTACCCAACATGTGGTGATTGCCGGAGGCGGACGCGTAGGCTTTCAGGTAGCGCAGGCCCTGCAGCGGCTGAACATGCAATTCGTCATTATCGAACTTGACCAGCGGCGGTTTGAAAAAGCCAAGGAAGCTGGAATGGCAGTTGTTTATGGCGACGCCGGTCAGGAAATCGTCCTTGAAGCGGCAGGGATCCAGGACGCCCGTCTGTTGATTTTGACCCTTCCTGCGCTTGCCGAAGCAAAATCGGTGATCGCACATGCAAGACATTTGAATGACCGGCTCCAAATCATAGCGAGAACACCGGGTCCGGATTCTTTTGAAATATTGAGGGACTTAGGGGTTTCCCAAATTGTGCTTCCGGAATTTGAAGCCGGTCTGGAACTGACGCGCCGGTCTCTGCTCTGTCTTGACATCCCACCGACCGAGGTCCACCAGTGTACCGACACCTGCCGCCAGGAAATCTATGCAGACTTGACCGGTGAAAAAGAGGATTACAAAGTGCTTTCTCAGCTTCGAGATGCTGAACAGCAGTTTGATTTACAGTGGGTGCGGTTAGGCGAAGAAAATCCCACCGCGAAAAAGTCCATAGGGGAAAGCGAAATCCGAAAACGGACAGGGGCATCTGTGGTGGGTGTTGTCCGTGAAAAGCAGTTGACCCCGAACCCTGGTCCGGATTTTGTTCTGCAGCCGGATGACCTGGTTGCATTTATCGGGAATGACGAAAGCAGGAAAGCCTTTGTGAACATGGTATCCTCGCCATCTTGAAGAAACCAGGAAAATCTGAGAATAAGATTGATAAACAGGCTGGTAAAGACGAGCTTCACCGCTTAAAAATTCAGCCTGTGATGAATAAAATCAAACCAGATAAGGAGGCATTAAAATGATCAAAAAGACAACGTTTGCCTGCATGGTCAATATCAGCTTATTTCTGCTTTTTGTATCAGTTCCCGGCCTTGCTCAGGAAAGACTGGGTAAGGCAGCCGTTTCCGATGAAGAACTGACCCAGGCGGCAAAGGCCCATGTCAAGATTATGGAGATTCAAGAGAATTTTCAGCAGTCTTTACGCGAGGCCGGGCCCGATTACAAAAAAGTTCAGGCCTTGCAGGAAGCAGCCAACAAAAAGATGACCCAAGCTGTGGAGGAAGAAGGGCTGGAGCTTCAGATGTACGATAAGATTATCCAGACGGTAAAGGCAGATGCTGACCTGAAAGAAGAATTCATGCGCAAAGTAAAAGAGTTTCAGGATAAGTAACGTAACTGTGTCCGGCGCTCTCATGGCCTGTAACCCCGTTTCAGAAACCTAAACGGTTACACTTTTTTCGAGATCAGACACTTGATACATGACACGAGACTACAGGGAGGAGGTGGACTTAGTAAGGATGGACCAGCCGATGACCGCTGAAAACGCCGAAGCGATCAAAACCCCCACCTTGGCAGCATCCAGGCGCGGATCTTGTCCGAAGGCCAGGCCGCCGATAAACAAAGACATGGTAAAACCGATTCCACACAACCAAGACGCCCCATAAATTTGCCCCCAGCGAACCCCCTTTGGAAAGTCCGCCAGGCCCATGCGAACGACGGCCCATGCAAAGAGCATGATGCCGATCTGCTTTCCCAGAATCAGACCGCACCCCACTCCCAAGGTTACGGGATTTAGCAGAACAGCGCTGATATCCCCTCCTAAAAAGACCCCGGCGTTGGCAAGCGCAAAAACCGGCATTACCCCGAAAGCGACCCAAGGATGCAGGGCATGTTCAAGGCGCTGGAGCGGGGGCTCGGCCACATGGCAGGCCTTCTCCAAGGCCTGAAGTGAGCCATGCCGTTCCGCATTGGTCAGGATATTGGTACCCCGTTCTCCGGCCCGCTCGAATTCGGCCAGGTATGTGCGGCCGCATTCCAGAAACTCATCAGCGTTGATCGGTGTTCGCACAGGAATGGTCACGGCCGCCATGACGCCCGCCACCGTTGCATGGACACCGGATTTTAAAAACAAAACCCACAAAAGGGTTCCAAAAAGCGCATAAATCAAAGGTTGACGAACACCCAGCCGATTACAGAGGATAAGTGCCGCCCAGCAAGCCATACCCAGTCCGATAAATTCCCTTGCAATTTCCGACGTATAGGCCACCGCAATCACGACTACGGCTCCCAGGTCGTCTACAATGGCCACTGCTGTGAGAAAGACCTTCAGACCAAGGGACGCCCGGTTCCTTAATAGCGAAAGTATGCCCAGTGCAAAGGCGATGTCGGTGGCCATGGGGATTCCCCATCCAGACGATCCGATCTTTCCCGAGTTGAAGCCCGCGTAGATCAGTGCGGGAACCACCATTCCCCCTAAAGCGGCAGAGATGGGAAACATAGCCTTTTTTAGTTCAGCCAGTTCCCCCACAAGGATTTCCCTTTTGATCTCCAACCCGACCACAAAAAAGAAAAGGGCCATCAGACCGTCGTTGATCCAAAGCAGTAGCGGCTTAGAAAGGGCAATATCGCCCAGGCCGAAGGTCAAACGCAGGTTCCAAATTCCATGATACAGTTCCTGCCAAGGGCTGTTTGCCCAGATCAGTGCTACAATAGCTGAAATGATGAGCAGGATGCCCCTTGAACTTTCGGTGTGAAAAAATGCGTCAAAAGGCTCTACTATCCGCTCAATGGGGGGTTGCGGCGTAGACTTTCTAAATTGGATGATCCGATGCATTATGATATTTTTTTCTCGGCGCCCCTGTTTACCCTGTGAAACCTCGGGTTTTCTGTTTCACCGGGGCGTCTCAGCGCGAGAACATCCCTTTTACGAATGCGTCAAGTTTGGTGAGGATGAACATATAATCTGACCAGGTCTGGTCTGAAAGTCAAGAACCTCGGCAAAGAAGATTTCCAACGATACATTTTTCTTGCAAGGAACGTATTCCCCTAATTCATATAATATATATAGGCCTTCCCAAAAATAAAAATGTAACTATATCAAACAGTTACAAATCGCCAACATGGTAAGTTCCTAAACCACAAAAAAGGCAATAGTTTCAAATAGTTATATTGGCCAGTAAAATATTCGTGCATACTTTAGCTAAGTTTTCCATACCCTTTTTGGGTCGGTTTAGGAAGAAATCTTTTCGGGAAGCCCTGTAAGGGATAAGGTTTTGAACTCCCTCGTCCTACCTCAGCCACAAGGAACTCAAGTATTAACTCGGGATGGATCAATCTGACATAGCCTTCGGGGTAGGAATACTCGGGGATGAATCCCAAATCTTCGAGTATGGCAGGAAGGTCCAGTTTAGCGGTGAATTTTGTTCTCCGAGAGATGAGAAAATCGATGTCGCGTGTTCGTAATGATGAAATGTCGTGATGACCGAAATAGAAGTCTTTATACAGCGGTAGACACCAGCTGCCTATCAGGATGGTTTTCGGCAAGATACCAGAAGCATCCAATCTTTGGAGGACTTCCAGGCAAAGGTCATATTGACTCCTGTCCACGTAATGCCCCTTTTAAAAACTTTATTTGTTTTTTGACCTGAGAGAGAAGTCTCCGATACTTCGCGCGAAGCTCTTTTGCCCTTGCGTACTCTTCAATAACCGATTCAGGCACCTCCTTCCCCTGATACAAAAACCTTACCTTTCCGTTTTCACGCAGAACAATATAGTAATATTCGTGACCCTTGATGTACTTTTTTATAAGACTGCCCACAGGAAGCTTTTCCAGTTCTTCCTCGTACCTCTTTTTCATTTTGATGGAATTGTCTAATTCCTCTCTTAATACACCCTTTATCGCCATGCCAACCCCCGTTACCATACAATTATTGTTTTATGATAACTTGTATGGTAACTATAGTCAAGCGTCAAGCAGGTGTCACCATACAAAGTCAAATATGATTCAATTTGTATGGTAACACCTGCTCCATTGGAAACAGGCCTTTCGACACCCGTCTGTTCTGAAAGATTAATCAATCGACCAACGAATAGACATAAAACTGCTTGACATGACAAAGCTTTCCTCATTATGATGCAGCCCATCTTCTCTTCGTAACGCTCCCTTCAAACTGCAATGGGTGAGGATGCCGTGCCCGCACCGGAAACCATTTCAGCCCTCATAGATCAATTTGATTACCACCTGGATGCCTATAAAAAGGGCCAGTACAACGAGACCCAGGTGCGTCTCGATTATATCAATCCCCTGATGGAGGCCCTGGGCTGGGATGTCCGGAATAAAAAGGGCTATTCCGAGGCCTACCGGGACGTGATCCATGAAGACGCCTTGAAGGTGGGCGGCTGGACCAAGGCCCCGGATTACTGCTTCCGGATCGGGGGGACCCGAAAATTCTTCCTCGAGGCCAAAAAGCCCTCGGTCAATGTCAAACAGGACACCCACCCCGCCTACCAACTGCGGCGATACGCCTGGAGCGCCAAGCTTCCCTTGAGCATTCTCACCGACTTTGAGGAATTCGCGGTGTATGACTGCCGGGTCAAGCCGGTCAAGACCGATAAACCTTCCACCGCCCGCATCATGTATCTCACCTATGCACAGTACATAGACCAATGGGAGAACATCGCCGACATCTTCTCCCGCGATGCCATATTGAAAGGCGCCTTTGACAAATATGTGGAGTCCAAGAAGGTCAAGCGGGGCACAGCCGAGGTGGACACCGCGTTTCTGGCGGAAATCGAGCGGTGGCGGGAGCTTCTGGCCAGGAACATCGCGTTGAGGAATCCGGGCCTATCCCAGCGGGAGATCAACTTTTCAGTGCAGCGCACCATTGACCGGATCATCTTTCTCCGGATCTGTGAGGACCGGGGTATTGAGACCTACGGGAGGCTCATGTCCCTTCAAAACGGCGACCGGGTCTATAAACGCCTGTTCCAACTGTTTCGAGAGGCGGATGACCGCTACAATTCCGGGCTCTTCCATTTCAGCCCGGAAAAGGGCCGCTTTAGCGACATGGATGAACTGACCCCCGATCTGACCGTGGATGACAAGGTCCTCAAGGACATTTTAAAAAGCATCTACTATCCGGACAGCCCCTATGAATTCTCGGTGCTTCCGGCCGATATCCTGGGCCAGGTCTATGAGCGGTTTCTGGGCAAGGTGATCCGCCTGACCCCGGCCCACCGGGCGGTCATTGAACTCAAGCCCGAGGTGAGAAAGGCGGGCGGGGTCTATTACACGCCCACCTATATCGTGGATTACATCGTCAAGGAGACCGTGGGCAAACTGCTGAAAGGCAAAAAGCCAGGTCCCCAGGGAGGCGCCAGCAAGCTCAGGATACTGGATCCTGCCTGCGGGTCGGGGTCTTTTCTTTTGGGCGCGTATCAGTACCTTTTGGACTGGCACCGGGATATGTATGTAAAGGATGACCCGGTCAAATGGGCCAGAGGGAAGAACCCCCGCCTGTATCAGAAATCAGGCGATGACTGGCGGCTGACCACCACCGACCGAAAACGGATTTTGTTGAATAACATCTACGGCGTGGACAAGGACAATCAGGCCGTGGAGGTCACCAAGCTGTCGCTGTTGCTCAAGGTCCTGGAAGGGGAAGATGAAGAGACCATCCAGCGCCAGCTCTCCCTGTTTCAGCAGCGTGCGTTACCCGATCTGGGCAGCAATATCAAATGCGGCAATTCCCTGATCGGCTCGGATTTCTATGACGGCGCCCAGGCAAACCTCTTTGATGAAGAAGATATCTACCGCATCAATGCCTTTGACTGGGACCAGGAGTTCCCACAGATCATGAAAGGCGGCGGATTCGATGCGGTGATCGGCAATCCGCCATATGTCAGGCAGGAAGGGTTACAAGACTCAAAGGCCTATTTTGAAAAGCACTTTTCGGTGTATCACGGAACGGCTGATCTATATGCCTATTTCATCGAAAAGGGGGTGTCGCTTTTAAGACAAGGCGGGTTCTTCTCCTATATCGTGGCCAACAAGTGGTTACGGGCGAATTACGGCACGCCGTTGCGTAATTGGATGAAGCAACAACATATTGTTGAGATCATTGATTTCGGAGACCTGCCTGTATTCACGCAGGCCACAACCTACCCTTGTATCATCGTGATTCAGAAAAGGACACCAAACGCTACATTCCGGGCATCAACCATTAAGACCACTGATTTTACCGACCTGGGAGGATATATACAGAAGACTCGTTATGAAGTTCGACAAAAGAAGCTCCATGAAAGCGGTTGGGCGCTAATAGATCAAAGAAGCCAGGATTTGCTGGACAAACTCCGCAAGACCGGTGTCCCATTGGGCAAATATGTTGAAAGGAAGATTTACTATGGTATTAAGACTGGCCTAAACGAGGCCTTTGTCATTAATGATGAAACGCGGAAAAGACTCATTGCCGATGATCCCAACAGTGTAGAAGTGATAAAGCCGTTTCTTGCTGGAAGAGATATCAAACGGTATATGCCGTTGGCATCTGAAAAATCCCTAATCCTTTTTCCTCGTGGATTTACTAATGCAAAGTGCCTGGATAACAACAGACAGTGGGATTGCATTAAGAAAGAATTCCCCGCGATTGCCGCTCACCTCGAGGAATTCAGAGGAAAGGCCGAAAAGCGTTATGACAAAGGAGACCATTGGTGGGAATTGCGTGCTTGTGACTATTATGATGAATTTGAGAAACCAAAAATAATGCTCCCGGACATTGCTATACGAGGCAATTTTGCCTTAGATGACATAGGAGGAGAGTATTGTGCAAATACAGCCTACATAATTTCAAATTCAGAAAGATATTTGCTCGGAATCCTGAACTCATTACTCACAAACTTCTTTTATAAAAACATATCTTCCACGTATAGAGGGGGATACTTGAGGTTCATTTATCAGTATCTGGAAACAATACCGATTCGTCTGATCGACTTCGACCGTCCCAATGATAAAACCAAGCACAATCAAATCGTTGAGTTCGTCAACACGATTCTGGACCTCAACAAGAAGCTGATGAAAACCAAAACCGCGCAGGCCAAGGAAGCATTAAAACGTCAAATCCAAGCCACCGACCGCCAGATCGACAAACTGGTCTATGAGCTGTACGAACTTACAGATGAAGAAATCGAGATCATCGAGACGTCCAATAAGTAAGACCCATTACTCCCACCATGGCCATCGGCAGGGACATAATGATGCGAACATGCTATTGCCAATTGAATGTCAATATTATATAGAATTGCTAAAAATGTTTAAGAAATCATAAGCTTGATTCTGTTACTTGATTTAGGTTCGGAAAATTGTGGGTATTTCGATACAATCATGAAAGTGGTTTTACCGGCATTGGAAGTCAAGTGTCTTTTTTCATCATTATGCGTGTCATGCATAAAGACAAAGTGAACGACTATCAGTAAAATTGCTATAACGAATACTAGAAGAAAAGCGAAGATGGAAGTAGAGTTGAAGCGAACGAGGCAAAAAGGGTTAAAGAAGGCTGAGAAAAAGAAAAGTGGGAGTAAAAAATGAAACTGTATTTCGGGAAAATATCCAGAAAAAAAGAAAAAGATCAAATCACCGAAGGCTATTACCGGGCCACTAAAGACAGCAGCTGGTTTAATGGAATCCAGCCGGGCGATTACTGCTTTACTATCGGAGGCGGTAAAATCCAGCTCTGGAGAGCAAAATACTGGGCTAAAAAATCAGGCGATGATGTGCTGGAGTTTGATATCATCCATGATGAACTGGGCATCAACACCAAACAGCTTACCGCGATAAAATACTTCAACCTTACCATGGAGCTGGTTGTTCTGACTGTACGCTCCACAGCAAAAAGCAAGAAGGCGTTTTTCCCGATTGAATATAGTCAGGATTTCACAGAATCAGTGCTCAAGGATATTAATACCTATAAAAAGGATGAGACGTTCAGAAAAATCCACATCCTGTCAGCAAACGAAAATCCTCAAAGCAGCAGTAAAAACCTTCAGATATACAACAAAGATGGCGAATGGAAACTATTTCCCGGTAGCTTTATTTCACAGGATATTCTTGCTGCCTTCAAAGACAACACAGGAATGCAGGGCAGCGGACAGATTAATAAAGATAAAACGATTTCCAAAGTAATATCTACCGCGAATGCCGGTAAAAAGCTGGCAGCGGATGATTTATCCATATTGCAGATGTATGACCTGTTTTGCTGTGACTATAAAAGCAAAGAAATAGTCTCGGCAGAAGATACTGTCGGACAGGAAGATGTATCTGAAGAAAGTGAATTTGAGGCCGCAACCAGCGAAGAGTGTAATATTATCCTCTACGGACCTCCGGGAACCGGCAAAACCTATGAAGTCCTCTCCCTGATCGAAGATTTGGACACGAACGAAAAAGTTGGAGTGCAGATTGAACACAAGGGCAATCTGAACCTGAATAGAACATTCTGGCACCTTGCTCCGGGGCGAAACGGTTATCTCTGGGACGATTTGAAGAAAAGTAACCAGCTGGGATATGAATGGTGCGATAAAGACCTGGGGGATTTAACGAAACTCGATTCGTCCGTTGATAGTTATAAAATCCGTCACCGATTCTCACAAGTCAGACAGGGCGATTACTTCTGTATCATACGGGGAGGCACTGCCTGGGTATTGCTAAGGCAAAAGAAAGTTATGACTTTGAAAAAGCTGAACAAGGCCCTTTTGATTTTCAAACATTGGAAGTAAACTGGTTGGCTCAGTTTGATACACCCATCCTTTTGAATACTTCTTCAACCATGACCTTTTCAGGGCTGAACGGCAGCCAGAGATGGAAAGCATTGTTGGAAGGTCTGACCGAAAAAGGATTCACTTTTGGCGAAGAAAAGAAAGAAAAAACAGTTTTCAAGAGACTCTATAAGTTCACGACTTTTCATCAATCATACAGCTATGAAGATTTTATCGAAGGCATCAAACCAAGGCTTTCAGAAGATAAAAACGAAGACGAAACAGAACAGATAGCAGAAATTGAATACGAGATAAAACCGGGCATTTTTTACATTGCCTGTGATAAAGCTGCTCAATTAGCAGGTTACAGCGACCTGCAGGAAGCCCTGCAGGATAAAAAAGAAGGGCGTTCCGACCAATTTTCAAAAGCTCAACCGTACTACCTCATCATTGATGAAATCAATAGAGGGAATGTAGCCAATATCTTTGGAGAACTCATTACCCTTATCGAAAAAGACAAACGCCTTGGCGCACAGCAGGAGACAATAGTTAATCTGCCATATTCAAAAGATAACATTGGTGTTCCGGCCAATTTAATTCTTATCGGCACTATGAATACCGCTGACCGGAGTATTGAGGCTTTGGATTCAGCCTTGCGCCGCAGGTTCACCTTCATTGAAAAAGCGCCCGAACCGTCATTGCTTAACAAGCCCGGGCATCAATCAGAAGAAATTAACTTAGAAGCAATGCTGACTGCTATTAATAACCGCATTGAACTGCTCTTGGACAAAGATCATTTGATTGGACACTCCTACTTCATGGATATTAGAACAATCGAAGATTTGATGGCGACCTTTAGAAACAAAGTCATTCCTCTGCTGGAAGAATATTTTTATGGAAAGCCGCAAATGATTGGCCTTGTTTTAGCCCCTTCATTTCTTAAAGAAAAAGAACCGGTTCAACTTTTCAGAGAATTTGATACGGACTTTTCTGATATTCAGGAAAAGAAACGATTTAAAATAATAATCCCTGACTCCTGGGATGGATACAAGGCGATCTATGGCAGTCATTAAAGTATATGAATACTCCCATCTTTCTGTAAACGAACTGTTTACGGAAAAGCATTTCGAGCAAATAGTTAAATACAATGAGATTCATGGGAATAAATATTTCAATATTGGCAATAAGCGAGTCTATTTTAAAAACTATGTCGGTGTTATACAGATAGGTAAACTTACTATAGAAATTTTGCCCAAAGCAGACAAAGCAGAAAGAGAAGACGCAAAAAACAAATGGCACAATGCGCTTGTTTATATGCTTCATATCTGTGGTTATCTTAAAATTGACAGCATATCTCAGGCAGATTTGCAGATACAAAGGCTGACGCTTATCGACCTTTTTTATAAGATATTTGTCACAGAAGTAGAAGCCATCGTTCATCGGGGGCTCATCAGAAAATACAGACAGAACACTGACAACAGGAATTTCTTAAAAGGCAGACTGATTTTCAGTAAACACATAGCTCAAAATCATCTGCATAAGGAGAAATTCTACACATCCTGCCAGGTTTACGATCATAATAATCCATTTAATCAGATACTGCTTAAGGCATTAAAAATACTCAAGCTTAAAAGTAGAAATAATCGTTTTTATAGTGAAGTATGCAACCTTCTCTTTTACTTTGATAACATCTCTGATACTCACTAGCCCGTTTCTGAATTGTCAACACCAAAACGGATAAAGGTCTAAGCAAGTTTTCATGCCGCTTTTTTCGACTCAAAGTGGCTTACAGATTGACGGTTTTCATTCATCCGGTGCAGGCGAGCGAGACGCTTTCTTTCAGATCTTCTTTTCAAGATCTCCTCAGCCTGGCCTGTATGCTTCTGCTCCGGGGTCACATAACCAATGGCACCATGATAACGTTGGGTATTATATACGAATACAAATCGTCTGATGATTTCATTAAGTTGATCGAAGCTGACATAATCCTTATACCGTAGCCAGTCGTATTTCAGGATACGGAACCAAGACTCAATCCAGGCATTGTCCTGGGGTGTTTGGTATCGGGCAAAGAGTTGCTTGATCCCCAGATCTTTGAAAAACTGTTTGGCGGTCTTTTTGGCCATCTGCACACCATGGTCAGATAAGGCAGTCGGTAATTTCGGGGCTTCTGATACACCCACTAAATTCTCATTGACCAGGGCTTTATCCCAAGCCTTTTTCATAGACTCAACACGGGCATTAAACCCAAGATGCCAGCCGACAATCTTTCGGCTATAAACATCAATGATGGCAAACAGATAGACAAATATAGGCCCGAGGGCGATGTAGCTAAGGTCCCAGCTCCAAACCTCATTTGGTCCTTCAGGTTTGATTTCAGGCTTTGGCTGGGGTGTTCTGGGCTTCCTCTGACGGGTTTCCATGAGCCGCTTTTCCTTCATGACCCTGTAAAAACTGGAGGCACTGGCCTCCAAAGCGGTAGATTCAGAGGCGACCACAGAAAGCTGTCGATGAGATAAATCCAAATATTTGTCGTCCTTTGCCAGTTTAACAACATCTGCCTTTTCGTTCGGTAACAGACGGTGTGGGGCTCTCTTTGGACCTGGTTTTCCGCCTCCATAGCGACCCGTTTTTCGGTAAAGCCGTTCCCAGCGTTGGTAGCGCTTTACGTTCAGACCAGCTCTCTGGCAACAGTACGTGATAGACACACGATGTTTCTTGTGTACATGATCAATGAACTCAACCAGAATCTCTTTGGTTTCCTCCGGGAGGTATTTGCCCTTGAGGTCTCCATTTAGCCCGAGCGATCTTTTTTTCAGTATCGCTAGCTCGGCGGCCTGTTCGACGATAGTTGCCTCCAGGCGTTCTTTCTCCGCCTTGAGCTGTTCGTACTGCTCCAAATTGATTTTGGGCCTTCTGCTCTTTCGTTCTTTGAAAATACCGAGCGCTCCTTCTTCGACAGATGCCCTGATCCGCGTGAGATCGCTTGAGTGGATACCCCAGCGGCGAAGGACCTCGCTGATGGAACCGTTACCCTTAGCCTTGGCCATTGTGGCCTCAAGAAAAATCTGATACTTCTCTTGCGGTGTCAGGTGGCGGCGCTTACGAACCATTTTGTCTGCTGAATTTTCCATACGGAATCCCTCCAGGTTTTCTCGTAAGCCAAAGCATGAGGGTTGTCAAGCAGCCATCGCCCGGGCCAACTCCGGTCGCCCTACGGGCTCCCTCCGTTGGCCCACAAAACCTGCTTCCACCTCCACCCACAAAGGGAATACAGATTCAGAAACATAGTATCTCTGATACTCACATTACAGACAGCACTTTTGAAAACTTGCAGTTCACCCGAAATACAGCCAAGTATGAAAAGGCAGTTACTCTGGCTAGATTGATTATTCAAAATTACTCCCCTGACATCAAAACCGGAATGAATAATGTGATCGGTTTGCTTTTTGACATGAACATGCTTTACGAAAAGGTCGTATACAGATTGCTAAAGAGGCATGAAGTTCAATATCAGCAGTATCAGTTAAAGCTATCATCCCAATATTCTAAAAACTTCTGGAACAGCAGAACCATTCGCCCGGATATTATGGGAGAATATTTTTCTTCAACTGACCAGAAAAGGAAACGATTTGTCATTGATACAAAATGGAAACGCCCCTATGACGGAAATCCTGCTGACGATGATTTAAAACAAATGTATGCCTACAATGTTCACCTTGGTGCATTCTCAAGTATTCTGCTCTATCCTGCTTGCCATTATCAAAGATCAAAAGCAGACTCATTTTTTGATTCTGTTTCAATCAAACAGGAGTATAAAAAGCATTCCTGCTCTACTTTTTATATACAGATGTTTGACGAAGATGGGAGAATTAAAACTGATGCCGGTGTTGAGCTGTTGAATTCATTACTTGAAGAAAAAATGGAGGCGGTTCCATGAAAACAATAAGAGAACTGCCGCTACATGAACACCCCAGGGAATTCCCGAAATCCGGGGACATTATACTTAATTCCAACCAGAAAATGCACCGGATAAACCGGTGATTTTCATGTTCGATCATGAGTTGAAGAAGGGAGACAGATATGGCCGCATACTCATTCCTTAACCTTGCCTACGACGTTCTCAAGGCGGCCACCCAGCCCCTGACCTATCAGGAAGTCTGGCAGATTGGCAAGGAGAAGGGCCTTACCGACAAGATCAAGACATCTGGCAAGACTCCGTGGCAGAGCCTCGGGGCGCAGCTCTACGTCGAGGTCCGGGACAACGTCGATTCCCACTTCATGAAAGTCGGCAAACGGCCAGCACGATTCTTCCTGAAGGAGCGTGCAGCGGAGTTACCGGCCGACGCCGTCGCGAAGATTGAGAAGGAGGAGGCGAAGAAAAAGGAGAAGAAGACGGAGTATCACGAGCGTGATCTTCATCCCCTGTTGACCTACTTTGTCTATGCGAATCCTACCTTCAACCGCGGGCGATCCATCTTCACGAAGACGATCTTCCACGAGAAGTCGCAGCGGTCTGGATACAACGAGTGGATCCATCCTGATATCGTCGGTTTCTACCTTCCACTTGATGACTGGCGCCCGGATGTGATCGAATTCAACCGCCTATCAGACAACAACTCTCTCAGGCTCTTCTCGTTTGAGATGAAGAAGAGCCTGACCAAGGCGAACTACAGAGAGGCTTACTTCCAGGCGGTCTCGAATTCCTCCTGGCCGCACGAAGGTTATCTGGTCGCCGCGGAAATCCTCCAAGACGACGAGTTTCTGGCGGAACTGGAAAGGCTAGCTTCATCGTTCGGCATCGGGATCATCCACCTTGATCCAGCGGACATCGACAGCTCAAGCATTCTCTACCCAGCACGCAATCGGGACGCCCTCGACTGGGAAACGATCAACAAACTCTGCGAGCAGAATTCCGACTTCGAGAAGTTCTTGCAGGACGTGAAGATCGACTTCGAGTCCAAGCGGATTCACCGGTCCGAGTTTGATGAAGTCGTGAAAGACATCCGGAGGTACATCCGCGACAAACTGAAGATCAAACAAGAGGGTTGAGCGTACGCGGTAACCGCACCGCTCAGCCTTGACGTTGGCCTTTGGGGAATTCAGAGGATCAGAATATGGCCAAGAAGAAGGTAGCTAAGAAACAAACCTGCTCATCTGATAACATTCCGCTGCGCAGGTCGTCGTCGGGCTTGCCAAGCAGCTACCCAGAAGTACTGGAATGCGTCAAGACTCGCATTTGTGCCGCCCAGATTAGGGCCTCGCTGTCAGTCAATCGGGAACTCATCTCCCTGTACTGGGACATCGGCAAGATAATCGTGCGACGACAGGGAATTGAGGGGTGGGGCCGATCATTCGTTGAACGGCTGTCCACAGACGTTCAGAAGGAATTTCCAGGAACTCGTGG
Organism: Deltaproteobacteria bacterium; assembly: GCA_034522175.1. Classification (GTDB taxonomy): domain Bacteria; phylum Desulfobacterota; class DSM-4660; order Desulfatiglandales; family Desulfatiglandaceae; genus JAIPDZ01. Next base: position 979,549 of record JAXHLQ010000001.1, read on the forward strand.
GTTTTCACCACAGAACCTTTGGCACATGCGCTCGCTGTTCCTCGCTTGGACCAGTGAAACGGAAAATCTCCAACAAGCTGTTGGAGAAATTGGCGGCGAGAATCTCCCACAGGCTGTTGGAGAAATCCCCTGGGGTCACAACCTCCAGCTTTTGTCGAAGCTCAAGGATCCCGCCAAGCGCCTCTGGTACGCCCGCCAAACGGCCGAACACGGTTGGTCGCGGGCAGGGGCGACTCTCCCAATAACTTTTGGATATATGTCGGTATTTATCAAATTCTGGACGTCCAGGTGTTCACAACAAGGCTTCCCCCTATCGCGATTGTGCGAGAGATATAAAGGGCAGCTTGGCCCAAGTAAACAGCGATGATAGGATACGATTATGGGCAAACTGGGAAAGCTGTACGAACACACTCTGATGCGCCGATCGGACGCGAATGTCCCGGTCGAATCGTTATGCTCTCTGCCCACGTGGCTAAATTGTTGGGAATAGAGGTTTCGGTGGTTTGGTCTTCGGGTAAATACAGGCACATTGTTGAGGCACGAAGCCGCAAGTTGCCAACGGGTGAAAATTTCGTCCGGGAAATTGGTGGTACATCCCGGTAGCTACCCAGGCACTGAGGTAGGAAGACCTTCTTGGTGAAGCCCTGGGCCCAAATGTAAACTTTTAGGTTGCAGCAACCTCAAAGGCTGATTACGTGCGAATTGCTTAGCAGGCTATCTGACAATTTTTTATACATCCTCTGGATTTGGCTATGATCGATGAGTGCCAAATTCGATAGATGACTTTTTGTTAGAATTAGGCTATCGTGAATTTCTACAAGAAATTTTCTTAATAATGAGGACTCTATGGTGAATTCTGGCGGTAGCGTTCAAGATCCTATAGAGAATTTTTCCCAAGAATCATTGCTCGAAAAAATTCGTGATCTCGAAAAAAGAATCGCGATCTAATGGGGATGATGGAAAATTCTTATGACGCCATGTGCATTGCCGATGGAACGGGACGAATTTTGTTGCTGAATCCTGCTTTTGAAAAGGTAATGGGATTCAAAAATTCAGAAATGATTGGCCGAAGAATTCCGGATATAGTTGATGAAGGTCTGGCTGACACTGCTGCCACCGTTAAGGTTTTGGAAACCGGACAAGAAGAAAGCGTTATCATCAATACCATCGCCGGCAAGCAGGTGCTAAGCACGGGCAGGCCGGTTTATGATCGAGATGGAAATATTTTTAGAATCTACTGTAATCTTCGGGACGTCACCGATTTAAATCATTTGAGAAAACAATACCACCAGTCCAAAAAGCTGGCATCGAAGTATTTGAAAGAATTGAATCAACTGAAAAAAATTCAGGTCATGCAATCGCGTTTTGTAACCCGGAATGCCAAGGTCAGGCAGATTGTTAGCTTCGCATTCCGAATGGCGGAAGTAGACAGTACCGTTCTTATCCTTGGTGAATCGGGTGTTGGTAAAGACCTCATTGCGCGAATACTTCACGAGTCCAGCCCGCGCAATGAAATTGGAGAGTTTATTAAAGTCAATTGCGGTGCCATTCCGGAAGATTTGCTGGAATCCGAGATCTTTGGATATGAACCTGGCGCATTTACAGGAGCCAAAAAAGAAGGGAAAATCGGATATTTTGAGCTGGCTCATAAAGGAAGTCTTTTTCTGGATGAGATTGGAGATTTACCGAAAAATTTGCAAGTAAAACTGCTGGGTGCCATCCAGGATCACAAGATTACACGCGTTGGCGGCACTAAAGAAAAAGAAGTCGATGTAAGGATCGTTGCCGCCACAAACCGTGATCTTGAAAAAATGATCCTGAAAGGTGAATTTCGGGAGGATCTTTACTATCGCCTGAGCGTCATCCCCATCACAATTCCCTCCTTGAGAGAGAGAAAGACGATATTCCCTTTCTCCTGATTCACTACCTTGAGCATTTCAACGACAAGTATTCAAAGAATCTATCCTTTCAGAATCGACCATAGAGATTCTTTCTGACTTTAACTGGCCAGGCAACGTGAGAGAGCTAGCCAATCTGGTTGAACGGCTTGTTCTTTCTATACAGGAAAGCCCAATTGGTCCCAACGATCTTCCCAACAAGTACAGATCGTTTCAGACGGAGCCTCCATCACAAGCCGTACAAAAGACGAAATCCTCAACGCTGAAAGAGGCCGTGACAGAATTCGAATGCGGACTTATTCGGTCAACATTGGAGGACTCCCATTCCCTGGAGGAAGCCTCCCTTAGGCTCGGAATCAGCCTTTCTACATTGGTTCGAAAAAAGCGAAAAGCCATGAATGGTCACAAATGACTATTACCTTTGATTAGCGTTAATATCATATAAATTTAAATCGTTATAGCATTTCAGCTAAAATAGATGGTCAGTTTTGAGCATGCTTCTTCTCTTTTTAAAATGCACTTACTAACGAAACAACACCGATTCAAGTATTCCGACCCAAACCCACAATTTTTCCATCACCCGTAACCGATAAGAATATCGGCATTTTTTGAATAGGCAATCCTGACATTGTTCAGAATCCCATTTTGAACATAGCTATCCTTAATACCCTGGCACGAAAATTGCTGCTAATAAATCCCATAAATTCTCTTTTTTGATCTATTCATTTTTGTCTACATTACTTGTAACCTCATTGTGAAATTTCATTTAGTGTCGGCGTCAGGAGTTGAAAGCACTTGCTTATTGAGAGGGGGTGATAGGTACCTGTTGCGTTGTAAAATGTACCATCAGTTTTCAGCATGGCATTCAGAAAAATCATTTCAAAGGGGGTATTGAAAAATGAAAAAAACGATTTACGCACTGGTTTTAGCGGGATTGATGTTGCTAACAACAACTGTAGCTGTGGCTGGAGATACAGTCAAAATAGGTGGAATCTATCCTTTAAGTGGATACCTTTCATGGCTGGGAGAATATTACCAAAAAGCGGGTGAGTTACAGGTTGAAATGATAAATGAGCAGGGTGGGATTGACGGGAAAAAGGTTGAGCTGGTAATCTATGATGATCAATCTTCCCCACAGGAGGCAGCCAGAGCCGTTCAAAGGCTGATCTTTAAGGACCAGGTTATTGCCATTACCGGTACGGCCACGGCACCCATCAGCGGTGCTGTTTCTTCCATCTGTGAAAAATATGGCGTTCCCGCACTCATCAGCTCAGGTTACGATCTAAAACCCGACAAACAACCCTTTGTGTTCAATACCGCCCACCCCACATATTTTGCGATTGCGCAACCTGTGAAATATCTGAAGTCTAAAGGCAAAAAGAAACTGGCGCTTTTCATGCCCATCGGCAGTTTGGGCGAGATCGGCATCAAAAACGCCAAAAGAGCCGCCAAGGACTTTGACATGGAAATTGTCGGCATTGAAAGATTTGATGTCAAAGCCCCTGATGTCACCGCCCAACTGGCAAAGCTGAGAGCATTGGACCCCGATGCGGTCCTTTCATTCTGTACCGGGGAGCCGGCGGCCCTGGTTGCCCGCAACATGGCCCAGCTTAAATTTGACGTTCCACTGGTGGTGAGCCATGGAAACGCCACGCCCGGTTTTCTAAAGCTCACCGCAGGACTGCCCGTGACCATAATTGTGCCCAGTGGGAAAATCATGGCACCTGATGCCGTTTCAGACGATGATCCCGTCAAAAAAGTCCTCGTGGACTTTAACAACAGGCATCAGGCCAAATACGGCGAACCGGCCAACTACTTTTCGGGTCTGGTGGCGGATGCTGTTATGTTGACCGCAAAGGGAGCCGAAATTTCCAAATCCACGGACAGGGCAAAAGTAAAGGAAGGCATCGAAAAAATTGAAAGTGTCCCAGGACTCGGCGGCATTTATAACCTCTCCAAAACAGATCACTACGGCACCAGCATCGATGACATGATTTGTCTGACCATCAAAGACGGCAAGTGGGTCTTGCTGAACTGATCTTTCATGAGATTTTTTCTCAATATTCAGTTGGTTCAAAAATGTGCCCCATGCCGGAAAATCAACAACGGCATGGGGCGCCATAAGAGACCTTTTGCCTGATTCGGAAGTAAAGCAGGATAGGAAAGCCTAAAAAAGCTATGGATGCATCCCAAATCATACAGTTTTCTTTCAGCGGTCTGACGCTGGGCAGTATTTACGCGCTCATGGCGGTCAGCCTGGGCATTGTCTACAAGGCGTCAAAGGTCATCAGCTTTGCCCAAGGGGAGTTCTTCGTTATCGGCGCGCTGACCATGGTCACCCTCACCTCGGTGGGATTGTTTCTGCCACTGGCCTTTGCACTTTCGGTTTTGGTGGCCGCCTGTTCGGGGGCTATCATGGAACGTGTATTGATCCGTCCGGTGAGCCAGGCTTCCATTGGCGTAAAGATCACCATGACCATTGCCATTTCGTTGACCCTGAGAGGTCTGGCACTTTTGATTTGGGGACGTTCAAGCCATATCTCAGAACCCTTCTCCGCGGGAGAACCCCTGCGCCTGATGGGTGCCGCCCTTCAGGTGCAAGTCCTCTGGATCATGGGGATGACGGCGTTGGCTCTCGTACTGATCTGGTATTTTTTCGAAAAGACATTGCTCGGAACGGCCATGCGTGCCTGTGCGGAAAACCCATTGGGCTCAGTGCTGATGGGCATCAACGTTAACCGTGTCACCATGTTCAGCTGGATGTGGGGATCCGCTTTAGGCGCAGTTGCCGGCCTGGTGGTTGCCCCGTTGTATTTTCTTCAGTACGCATCCGGGACCATGCCCATGATCAAAGGCTTCATCGCCATGGCCATTGGCGGACTCTCATCAACATTGGGAGCCGTGCTTGCCGGTTTCTTCCTGGGCTTGCTGGAAGCTTACAGCATCGGCTTTTTGTCCTCACAATATTCAGATGTTATTGTTTTCGGTGTTCTCATTCTGGTCTTACTGGGCAGAAGTCGCGGTTTTTGGGGCACACCGGATGATGGAGGTATGTGAGTGAAAACGCTGTATTGGTGGCTTATTCTATTAGCCGTGACCATCGCCTATCCGCTCTTGTTGGGGGGCATGTCCCCTTACCAGAGCACTGTTCTGATTCTCATCGGAATATATGTCATTTTGGCCATGAGCCTGGACCTTCTGGTGGGATATTCCGGTCAGATTTCACTTGGCCATGCGGCTTTTTTCGCAATCGGCGCGTATACCTCAGGCATCTTATGTGCCCGCTACGCCGCCGAGCCCATTGTTGCCCTTTTTTTAGGGATGTGTTTTTCCGGTGCCATTTCATGGATCATCGGCTGGTCGGTGCTTTCCCTTCGCGGTTACTACCTGGCCATGGCCACATTGGGGCTGACGGTCATTACCCACACCCTGATCGTGGGTTTGCAGTCCTTAACCGGCGGGGCGTCGGGGCTGGCCGATATCCCTTCCTTTCGGCTGGCGGGTTTTGAATTCACCAACCATGTTCATTACTACTACTTCGTGTGGGTTGTCGTGCTCCTTGTGCTGGGTGCCTGTTTGACATTGGTCAATTCACCCTTTGGACGAACACTCAATGCCATCCATTCGGACGAAACGGCGGCCGCCACTGTGGGGGTCGACTGCGCAAAATACAAAGTCTCCATTTTTGTGGTTTCCAATATGTTTGCCGCGCTGGCAGGCAGCCTTTACGCCCATCACATGAGCTTTATCGCACCGGATGACTTCAGCGTATTTACGTCTATCCATATCCTCATCATGATCTACCTGGGCGGAGTGGGGACTATCCTGGGACCGGCCATTGGCGCCGTCTTTTTAAAACTGCTGCCGGAATTGACCTACCGGTTTCACGACTATGAATTGCTGGGAAACGGTGCGATCCTGATTTTGGTCTTGGTCTTTATGCCACACGGTATATACGGTGCGTTAAGGGCAGGCGGAAAAAGAATCAAGGATAAATGTTTCAAACGGCGCCTCTCTGAAGGCCAAAGACTGCTGGATACGAATAATGGATGATCTGAATCCAAACATTAATTCAGGGAAAAGCATCCCAATCCTGGAAGCAAAAAACATTACCAAATCCTTTGACGGAGTAAGGGCTTTGTCAGAGGTGAATTTCAGGATTCAAAAGGACGCTCTTACGGCTGTTATTGGCCCGAATGGTGCTGGAAAATCAACCATCTTGAATATCATTACCGGCGTTCTGAGGCCTGACTCAGGTGCCATTGTGCTTAAAGGCGAGGATATTACTCGAAAGCCCCCGCACCGAATTGCAGACTTAGGTGTTGCCAGATCTTTTCAGATCGTGAGGCTTTTCACCATCAATACGGCAACGGTTATGGACAATGCGCTTATAGGTGCCCACCAGCAACTGAAACCGGGTGTTTTCAAGTCATGGGTAAGGCGTATGGAAATGAAGCGCAAAGAGGAAGAGGCGCGTGAAGAGGCAAAAAGCATACTGAAACTCTTGAAAATTGATCACCTGGCAAGCGCCATGGCTGATGAGCTTTCCCTGGGAAACCAGCGTCAGGGTCGAACTGGCCAGGGCTCTCATGTTAAAACCGCAACTGTTGTTGCTGGATGAACCCGCATCGGGATTGAACGAAGCCGAAGTCTCCATTTTTGCCGATATCCTGATAACCCTGCAAAACAAGGGTATCAGCATTGTATTGGTGGAACATAACATGGATCTGGTCATGAAGATAGCCCAAGACATTGTGGTGCTCAATTTTGGTCAAAAAGTGGCTCAGGGAACTCCCGCGGAAATTTCCCGTGACCCGCTGGTTGTAAACGCTTACCTGGGGGAAGATATTACAGAGGATCAATATTCATGATGCTTGAAGTCAACAAGATATTTGCAGGTTACCAGAAAGTTAAGGTCTTGCACGATGTGACCGTTCGAGTGGCATCTTCCGAAATTGTTTGTCTGCTAGGGGCAAACGGAGCCGGAAAATCAACGCTTCTGAAAAGCATATCCGGTGTCATTTCTCCAGAGAAAGGGCAGATCATGTTCGGGGGTGAGCGGATTGAGGGTAAAGCGCCGAACCATATCGTCCGCCTGGGACTCAGCCAGGTTCCTGAAGGGCGCCAGATTTTTCCTTCGTTGTCGGTGAAGCAGAATCTTCTCTTGGGGACTTATGCGAACAGACTCAAGACAGAGGCCCAGAAGAGACGCATTGAAGAGGCCTTTGGGCTGTTTCCCGTTCTGAAAAAGAAGTTTAACGGCAAAGCGGGGAGCATGAGCGGTGGAGAGCAGCAAATGCTCGCCATTGGCCGCAGTCTTATGAGCAGTCCGAAAATGATTCTTTTTGATGAGCCTTCACTGGGACTGGCCCCGCTTGTGGTCAGAGATATTTTCAGGACCATACGACAGCTTCGAGAAGAAAATATGAGCTTGATGGTGGTGGAACAAAACGCAAAATCAACCCTTAGAATCGCCGATCGAGCCTATATTCTGGAAACAGGTAAAGTAGTCAAGGAAGGTCTCGCCAAAGATTTCCTGGAGGACGAAGAGGTGCGGAGACGATATCTGGGGCGCTAATTGCCAAACGCAGTGTATCACCCACAGATCCTTAAAATTTTTTCAGTAAAAACTCAGGAGGTTTTTCAAAATGGTTATTGGTAAATTGCCCAAATTGTGCGCAAGGCGTTATCCAAATAAGAAAGCAACCGTTTTTCAGGGCTCCAGTCAAACCTTTGCCCAGTTTAACACAAGAGTAAACCAACTGTGTTCTGTTTTTAGAGCCCATGGTCTATCAAAAGGGGCCAAAGTGGCTACTTTGTTACGAAACTGCCCGGAGGTCATGGAGATATGTATGGCGACAGCCAAGATGGGAATTGTTCTTGTGCCCATCAATTTCAGGCTGGTGCCGGCCGAGTTGAAATTTGTGATTAACGATGCCGGAATAGACCTTCTTTTCTGGGGCGACGCCTTTAAAAAAGAAATATCCGCCATTAGAAATGACATCCAGGTCAAACACACGCTTTCATTGGCAGACGAATATGAAAACCTCCTGGCGGAAGCCTCTTCTGAGGAGCTGGAACTCCAGGTGAGCCCGGACGATCTTTTCGCCATCTTCTATACCAGCGGCACCACAGGTGGACCCAAAGGGGTGATGCTGACACACGACAACTTTCTTTCGGCCGCAATCAACCATGTCATTGCGTACCAACTTGGCCCGAATGACGTTTGTCTGCATGTCATGCCTCTTTATCATACCATGGAAGCCTCAATGATGATCTGCCAATTTTACGTTGGCGGCACCAATGTTATTGTGGACGCCTTTGATGCAGACGAGTTCTGGAAATTGGTGGATTCCGAAAAGTTGACTCACCTGACCCTTGTGTATCCCATGCTGAGAGACATCATCGACGTGTACAAGGAAAAAGGGTATGTCCGGGGTACCTTTCGGCATTTTTCCATTGGCGGACAGACGACACCCACGCAAATTATGAAGGAAGCCCTGGAAACATTTGGAGCAGGGAGCGTTTTCCCTGTCTACGGATTGACGGAGGCATCTCCATTGCTCACATATCTTCCCCGGGAGGATATGGTCATAAACGGCGAAAAATCTCGTTTGCTTGGTTCCGTGGGCAAGGAACTCTTTAGTTGCCACGTACGGGTGGTAAACGACGAGGACCGGGACGTGACATCCGGAGAAATGGGGGAGATCATCGCCCAAGGACCCAATGTTATGAAGGGTTACTGGAAGCGGGAAAAGGAAACCCAGGAGGCTCTTGCCGGCGGATGGCTGAGGACCGGCGATGTGGGAACCCTGGACAATGAAGGCTATCTCTACATTATTGATCGAAAAAAGGAATTGATTATCAGTGGCGGTGAAAACATCTCTCCCCACGAAATTGAGGAAGTGCTTTACAAACATTCGGCAGTGGCCGAATGCGCCGCCATCGGTGTGCCGGATGAAAGATGGGGAGAGCAGGTGAAAGCCGTTGTTGTGTTGAAACTGGGCGAAACGGTATCGGAAAAAGATTTGATCCAGTTTGCGAGGGAAAATCTTGCCGCCTACAAATGTCCCAGAAGCGTTGACTTCGTGGAAGATCTTCCCAAAGATCCGGTGGGAAAAATTCAAAAGCGCGTTTTACAGCAGCAGTACAGCCAATAGAGGTGAGGACATGCCTGAAAATGAGAACGGGTTTTACGTCGAAACAGAAAATGAAAGGCAATATCTTGCGGGCAACTGGAAAAAACCCTCCAGCGTTTTGGGGATTCACGCTTCAAGCCGTGCCAAACGCGGCGCAACAGCTCTGTTTTATGACCATTTGAAAGCCGGCATGGAAAAAGCCAGTGCCAGGGTCTCTACTGTGCACCTGGCTGAAAAGAAATTCAACCCCTGTTCCGGCTGTTTCAAATGCTGGACTCAAAAACTGGGGCACTGTCCGATTCAAGACGATATTACCGAGCTTCTGGCGGCTATTCCCGATTATGATATCATGGTTTTGGCCACGCCGCTCTACATTGACGGCATGTCCGGTTTGCTCAAAAATTTCATCGATCGGAGCATGTTTCTGAATCACCCTGCCGTTATAAACCATAAGGGGAGGTGTTTGCACCCCTGCCGTTTTCAAAGCATGCCCAATCTGGTTTTGCTTGGTGTCTGCGCCTATTATGAAATCGAACATTTCGATCCGCTGGTGCAGCATGTGGAAGCCCTTGCCGTGAACATGCACATGCCCCTCACGGCAACGCTATTGAGACCTGAAACCATGAGCCTCATGGACAGGTCCGCAATCCCAAAGCTTGATGTTGTAAAATCGGCTTTTGAAGAAGCCGGGGAGATGATTATAAAAACCGGTAAAATTTCAGACAATCTGGCCGGGCGTGTCAGCGCACCATTTTTAAGCAGGGAAAAATATTTCCAAAATAGCAAAGCCTGGTACAAAGGCCAGAAAAAGGAAAAAAATGGTTGACGATAAATTTCTTATTGGGCTTTAGGGACGTTCTTTACATTTTCATATTTTGTGCTTGCGAAGATGGTTTGGGTATGATAATTGTCTTCATAGGTGATCGGATAAGACGTACCTAATTCCTTTGCAATTCTGGCTAAGCTATTGAATAGATGCAATAAAAGGACATTTTAATCGTTTTGAAAAGGTACATAAAAAGTCCTTGACGTACTGAGTTATTTAGTGTATACTCCTTTCAAATTCTATGAGTGAAAGGAGCACAAAATGAATTACTTAGACAACTACCTAGACATTAAGCGAGAATTGTTGCAAGCTCAACTTAGAGTAGTTTATCGCCATCAACGAAAAGGGGTGCCCCAGGGGCAAAAACTAAAACGTACGTCTAATTTAACTATCGTTGAAGACATACTTCAAAACTCGGGCCAACCTCTACACATTTCAAAAATTATCCAGATCGCTAAGAAAGACTATGGTGTCAATTTGGAAAGAGACTCCGTCGTCTCTGCCGTAATCAAGAAGATTAATGCAGGAAAAATCTTCGTTCGTGTCGCACCTAATACCTTTGCGCTCAAAAACAGCCCGGAAATGGTTGATGAAGGAGGTGCACTATGAGCTTTATTCATAAGTTGAATACGTTGCGTAAAGTTCTCGGCATCAATGAGCACTTCCAGCGGGAAAAAAAATTTCTCTTTTTGAAATCGTGGTATCCTTGATAACGACCTTTTCCGTTTGTGGAAAGAAGAAGAGTATTGCTGATGCCCATAGAAATTTTGTAAAACATACCGGAAAGAATGTTTCCAGAAGCAGTTTCTGGGAACGAATCGCAAATAAAACACTCTTGGACTTCATCGAAAAAGCTGTTCTGGAATTCTCCTTTCATATTCAGGAAAAGGCCCTTTCAAAACTTTCATGGCTTTCTTTATTTGAGGATGTATATATTTTCGATGCATCACCTATACGACTGCCAGCCGGGTTATCAAATATATTTCCCGGTAATCGAACAAATCACAGCCCTGCCTGCCTAAAATTAAGCGCCCTATACAGATTGAGTGTAAGAAGCACAGAATGGGTTGAATTTAGCGCCCAAAAACAGCACGATAGCAAGTTCCTTCCAGATTTGAATCAGTTAAAGGGATCTTTGTTTTTATTTGATCTCGGCTACTTCAGTCATGCTTTTCTACATCAACTGTGTAATATCGGAGTCTGGTTTGTATGCCGTCTAAAAGCAAATTCCGTCCCAATAATAACAAAAGTCGGCAAAGGGGTGGCAAAGCGACACATTGGGCGACCGTTAGACAAAAACGTCAACCTCAGAGGCATGATTGTCGAGGTCTGGGGAAAGTTGAATCTCCGTGGAACAAAATCCCCTGAGCTTCGTTTTATTGGTTTTCGTTCTTCCTCTCACAAAGGAATACCGATGGTACGTTACAAATGTTCCAAGTTCAATGGCATTAGCAGAATGGATATACCCGATTTATCGATTAAGATGGCAGATTGAGCTGTTTTTCAAATCCATCAAGTCAATGCTTCATGCCGATCAAATAACATCTGAAAATAAAAATATAGTCCTGGTCACCGTTTACAGTTCAATACTTTCTTCTCTTATTGCAAATTCAATAATAATTGAATATGCTCTTGTCTCAGCTAAGATAGAATTGAAATCTGTTACAGCGCAACGAATAACATTCGTCTTTTCTCTAATTGCTAATGACTTGGCAAAGTGTATTTTAAGGAAAGATTTTCCTCCAAAAACCTTCATTCAGAATCTGACAAAGTTGCTCCCATTACTAATTTGTCCTAATCGAAAACATAGACCCACGTCATTAGAAATAGTAGCAATGTTCGATACAATATAGATATAGAGTTGTTTTATCCGATCACATATGTAATTGTCTTATATGCCAAGACAGTCAGGATTAAATACGCCGGGGGCGCTGCATCATATCATTGCCAGGGGAAACGAAAGACGAAATATCTTTGAGGACGAAAAGGATTGCAAAGCGTTTTTAATCCGCCTCAGAGGTATTCTTGCTGGCACCGGAACCATTTGCTACGCATGGGCGATTATTCCGAACCATTTTCATCTTTTTCTTCGGACAGGGACCATTCCGCTCGCCACGATTATGCGGCGTCTGTTAACGGGATATGCCATGTACTTTAATCGCAGACACCGCCGTTCCGGTCATTTGTTTCAGAATCGTTATAAATCGATCCTTTGCCAGGAGGAACCCTATTTTCAGGAGTTGGTTCGTTATATTCATCTAAACTCGTTACGAGCCAATTTGGTCGATGGGATCGGGGCGCTTGATAGATACCCCTACTCAGGGCATAGTGCAGTAATGGGAAAGGTTAAACACAGCATACGGCTCGGGGTCGGGCCACAGCAAGTGCCTGATATCGAATGAAGAATCGTTGATTTTTACCTTTAAAACAAGCCTATATGAAGTTTTTTAGTGTGAAAAGGCCGTTGTTCTCCAATCTTATGGCGAGAGCGAAGCGACATTTTATTCCGGGGTACATCCAGCACACCGACGGTTAAACGGCTTCGCCATTGTGAAACAGGCTTTGCGTTTTACCTGGTAAACATGCAACGGGGCAGGACACGCATCGATGCTACATACAGTACGGACAGTTCCCATGAGAGAAGAATCTTCAACGGCGACCTCTCGCCGACGCACAGGAATGACGTAGCGGAGAAGGCCTGTTGCGCGCAGCTTTTGTTGCCCTGACACCGGCTTTTCGAACGGGTGTGGGGAGGCTCCGAAAGGGGGATGATATGGAGAATACCGAGAGACAGCGTCATTTCACCGAGCCTGAATGCTCAAAGTCGGGCAATCCACTGAGGAAGATCCCGATTGAGGAATTGCATAGCACCAAACGACAGAAAATGTCACCCGTCGTGGGCGGGCAAACCATGGTGGCGATTCTGAAGGTGCTCATCCGGGAGACCGGTCTGTTTCTGGGCGTATGGATCTTCATGAAATCGACGTTGTGGGAAACGGTCTTTCACAAGCCGGCATGGCATCCGGAATACTTCACGTTCAAGAGTCCAGAGGAAGAGGAATACTTCAAGGAGGTTTTCAATCAACTCTCCTTCATGATAATCGTCTTCAACGAGCTGAAACGTCGGTACGGCCAATTTTTGGCTGACGAAATCACCGCCAAGATGGCAATACCCGCAGCCATCCCTTACCTCCGGTCAACCTTCACCTATCTGGAAGACCTTGCTGAAATCGAACAAATCCTGGACCAGCTTGCAGATTACCTTGCCGGCGCGGTCGGTCCGCACAGGGGTTTTGAAGGCGATGTGTATGTAGCCGAAGACCACACGGAAGCCCGGTTGCATGTCACGAAGTGTGCCTATATTATGATCATGAAGGCGTATGGCTTGAAGACGTTTGCCGCCTATAGCTGTTTAGCCGATCACGTGCTGTTCGACAACTTCATCACCAATGTGAAGCTGGGGCGGAAACATGCGATCGGTGTCGGCGATGCCTATTGCGATCATATCCTGCGGCTTCGATCTGCCGATGACACTGAAAATGATGAGGCCGACTACGCCGACAGCTACAAGGCAAAATTCGGCGGCAGAGACGTGATGGAACACTGGAAGGAAGTATATCGTCTCAAAGGCTGAAGCACTAAGGATGCATTTTAATGTAACGGTATCCCATGGAGACCGAGGATGGGACCATTTTTCAAATAAATGGGATATTGTTACATCTGATGGCACACTTGTTTCAGAAACATAAGAAGAAGGGCCTGCGTCCGCAGTTATCCAAAGACCCAAAGCGGGAGATGGGAATTTGGTGATCCGACTTGTCTTTTTCCTACCAGGACTGATACTCTTTTTCCTCTGGCCTGTGCTGCTAACCAATCATGCGAGAATGGGGACGTGGGGTACGGCACGTCCATAAAGAAGTCAATGAGAAAACGGGGTCAGATCTTGATTTGTGAATAACGGCTATTGATACAAGTATGAGATGCTGAAATGGCACCCTCGACCCATTGCCAAAAGGGTAAAGACCTGAAAACAGCTATTCTTGGAAAGATAACCCATAGAAGTCCATTGGTTAGCTTGGCCCGGCCCTAAGCAAACTGAGCAAGAACCTTAAGCAAGATCCGTCCGCCGCGCAGGTGAGCGCCGCATTGGTGAATGGCTGGCAATGCGCATCCACGGGGGCAAGGCATGAGAAAAAACAACGAAATCATCCTCTACAGCACCCCGGACGGCGATAAGAAAGTCGGCGTCTTGTATCATGAGGAGAACTTCTGGCTGACCCAGAAGGCGTTGGCAGGGCTGTTCAATGTAAAGGTGCCGGCCGTCAGCAAACATCTGAAAAACATCTTTGAATCCAGCGAACTGGATGAAAATTCAGTTGTTTCCATTTTGGAAACAACTGCCCCCGACGGCAAGAACTATAAAACCAAATATTACAACCTCGACGCCATCATTGCCGTGGGGTACCGGGTCAACAGCTATCAGGCTACCCAATTCCGGATCTGGGCGACCAAAACCTTGAAGGAATTCATCATCAAGGGATTTGTGCTGGATGATGAACGGCTCAAGCAGGGAAAGCACTTCGGAAGGGATTATTTCGATGAGCTTCTGGAGCGGATTCGTGAAATCCGGGCCAGCGAGCGCCGGTTTTACCAGAAGATAACCGACATTTACGCGCTTTCGGCGGATTACGACAAAAACGCTCCAATCACTCAGGAATTTTTCGCCACGGTTCAAAATAAACTGCACTGGGCCATTACCGGTAAAACCGCCGCTGAAATCATCTATGACTCGGCGGATGCCGAAAAAATACATATGGGGCTCACAAGCTGGAAGGAGGCGCCCGACGGGAAAATCCTGAAATCCGACGTCTCTGTTGCCAAAAATTATCTGAGCGAAGCACACATCAGAGAATTGAACCGGATTGTGACCGCCTACCTCGACCTTGCCGAGAATCGGGCTGAACGGCAGATTGTCATGAAGATGGAAGACTGGGTTCAGTTTCTTCACGGCTTTCTGGTGCTTTCCAACTACCCGATTCTCAGGGACAAGGGAAAGGTTAGCGGTCTGGAGGCAAAATTGAAGGCCGAACAGGAATACGCAACCTACCGAAAGAAACAGGACCGGGAGTATGTTTCGGACTTTGACCGGGAAATAAAGCGCATTCAGGGTGCGCAGGAGGGAGACGATGAGTAAAACCTCCGAAATCGTCCTTTTCGAAAGGGAGTCGGGCCAAGCTAACATATCGAAATATAGTCAAATAGCTGTAAAATTACCTCAAAATCGGGGCTACATGTCGGTTTTTGGTGGCCAAATGGTCAGGGTAGAAAATAAGCCGATGGCAAGAGCAAGAAGGCCCGATGTCCTCTTGATAGGATAAAATCCTTGACTGGTGTGATGGCCATAGGCCGAAAAGGCACTGAGGCTGGTGGTGCGTACTAACTCAGGGAACCTGCCGCACCCTATATGGCCCATTTTGGTGGCGAAAAGAGCGATATAGAAGTACGAGGTGTTTATATGAGTCGAGAGAGATTACTTGAGCAAATAAGGCGAGCCGTCCGCGAAGTGGAACCCGGTGCTGAGATCATTCTTTACGGCTCCCGCTCTCGTGGAGACGCAAGCGAAGAATCAGACTGGGACTTCCTTGTGCTAATTGATGGCGCTGTAAGCGATGAACGTACAGATCGAATACGTCATAGGCTCTATGAAGTGGAATGGGAATCCGGAGAGGTAATATCCTCGATTGTACGGAACCGGGAAGAATGGAATAGTGGTATTTACCAGGCTATGCCATTTCATCGGCGAGTCCAACAGGAGGGAATCAGACTGTGACTGAACGGAGCAAGGATTTAATTTCATACCGAATGGCACGTGCTGAAGAGACCTTGGAAGACGCTCGTATCCTCGCCAGGGCAGAGCGGTGGAATGCTTGTGTCAACCGTCTCTACTATGCTTGCTTCTATGCTGTCTCTGCGCTTCTTGTTTGTGACGGTCTGTCCTCTTCCAAACATGCTGGTATACGTGGCCTCTTCAATAGAAATTATGTAAAAACTGGCAAAATCCCAAAACATCTGGCCAGAATCTACAATGACCTTTTTGAGCGACGCCAAGAGGGTGATTACATCGACTTTGTCAGCTTTGAAGAATCACAGGTCGCACCATGGATTTCAAAGGCAGAGGAACTCATCAGATATATTTCCGATTTAGTTCAAGAGCAGACCAGTTGAAGCACCGGTTCTTTCGAAAGCGAAAGGGAGTCGGGCCAAGCTAACATATTGAAAGATAGTCAAATATCCCTAAAATCGCCCTCAAAATCGGGACTATATGCCGGTTTTTGCCAAACGGGCAGGGTAGAAAATAAGCCGATGGCAAGCGCAGGAAGGCCCGATGCCCCCTTGATAGGATAAAATCCTTGACTGGTGTGATGGCCATAGGCCGAAAAGGCACTGAGGCTGGTGGTGCGTACTAACTCAGGGAACCTGCCGCACCCTATATGGCCCATTTTGGTGGCAAAAAGAGCGATATAGAACCTGAAAACAGCTATTTTTGGAAAGATAACCCATAGAAATCCATTGGTTAGCTTGGCCCGACCCCAAGCACAAGCAACGTTACTAACTTGTTCGCCCCACCATGCTCAGTGTCACAATAAGCAATAGATAGTTGCATAATGCAATGCTGTATGATATCTTTGTACAAAAAACTTTTAAGAGAGGGAACATATGACCACCGCAGTAAGAATCACCGATGAATTAGTTCGTGACGCGAAGATATTTAGCAAAATCGACAATCGTTCATTAACCGGCCAGATTGAACATTGGGCTCGGATTGGAAAATGTGCTGAAGAGAATCCAGATTTAACGTACAGCCTAATTAAAGATATTTTTATTGGTCTCGCAGAATTGGAACAGGGTGAATCATCAGAATATGAATTCGGATAATCGCCAATGAAAATTGTTCAATCACGGTCATTCGATCATAAAGTTAAAAAGTTTAATAAAACAGAAAAGAAGACTCTCGATAATCAGATATTAAAGATTGTTGAGGATCCATTCATTGGTGTTGAGAAAAAGGGCGATCTTCGCGGAGTATACGTTCATAAATTCAAACTAAAAACGATTCAATATTTGCTTTCATATCGTTTTTCCGGAGACGATCTTGAATTGATAATGATCGGTCCGCATGAAAATTATTATAGAGATCTGAAAAACTACCTAAAGGCAAGATAATCACGGCGAACATATCATTTAAGGTTGATGTCCCCTATAGATTATGGCCAAAATCCTATGCTTCTTGGTTGGGGTGTATTCATTGAAAGCAAAATCTTGTCGGCGAACCCGACGTTCAAGCAGTGCGCAAACAGCCGCGCCTGCTTAACTTTCAGTTCAGCCTGTACGAGATGAACTATGAAAAGGGGAAAGCTGCTTCACAAAATAATTGGTGGTTCCAAAAACATAAGATTCTCAGAGATGGTTAATTTGGTTGAAGGTTTCGGTTTCAAGCTTTCACGAACCCGCGAACTGACGGTAGCCACCACATTTTCACCCGGCCTGATATCTCTGAACTTGTGAATCTGCAAGGTAACAGTTCAGCCACCAAGGCACAAAGGCACAAAGAACAGATATGAATTATTAAACTTGATAGTCCCGTAAAAAGTATGTTTTCGCGCTGAGACGCAGGGACGCAGAGAAAAACTCTATTAATTTTAATAACCTACCTTTGCGGGCTTTGTGTGAGTCCCGCCGTGGCGGGATGGACTTTCAAATAACTGAGCCATAACGTGTTGATATAATTTACAAGTTATTTTCGGCTACAGTGCCCCTGAGGGGCATCACATAGCTTTTTACGAACGCATCAAACTTGATACACTCGTAAAAAGTCAAAAATGCGCTCTTTCCGTCATTCCGGCGAAAGCCGGAATCCAGAAAATCGCCATGGCTAACAGTTTCCCCGATTTATTGAGAAAGTACGATTCAGCATAGACCGTTTATTAAAAATGGCACTAAATGAATTATATTATAATCTTCGTGTCTTCGTGACTTTGTGGCTGAACTATTGCTCTGCAAGAAGTCAAGGGCCAAGCCAAACCTTATCAAATGCGCCAGTTTCTGAAACTGATTGAAAGACACAATCTCAAACTGGAGGATAAATGATGCGGGACTATCATATTAACATTTTTTTTTCAGATGATGACGAAGGGTACATGGCTGATATACCCGATCTTGAGGCGTGCTCAGCATTCGGTGATACTCCCGACGAGGCATTGCGTGAAGTCCAAAAAGCTAAGAAGTTATGGATAGAGGCAGCACGGGCAGAGGGCAAGCCTATTCCGCCCCCCAAATATCGACCGGTTATATACCAGGCAGTTTCAGCTTAATAATACTTACAGGCCAAACATCACGGGGGACTGCGGACGAAGAATGATTCGAAAAGTGTAGAGTTTGGAGGTAGCAGAATGATTGGCGCGATTGCTGGCGATATTATCGGCTCGGTATATGAGGCCAGTCCCATCAAGACCAAGGATTTCCCCCTTTTTCATCCACAGTGCTCTTTCACCGACGATTCGGTGCTTACCATCGCGGTGGCCCGGGCCATTATGGAAGACGGTGATTATCGCCGGTGGGTACGGGAGATCGGCCGCCGGTATCCCCACGCTGGATACGGGGGAAGTTTCATCAGTTGGCTCTATTCGAGTGATCCCCAACCCTATAACAGCTGGGGCAACGGCTCGGCCATGCGGGTCAGTCCCGTGGGATGGGCATTTGACAGCATGGATACGGTGATGACCGAGGCTGCGCGTTCGGCGGAAATCTCCCACAACCACCCTGAAGGGATCAAAGGCGCACAGGCGGCCGCCCTTTCCGTTTTTCTGGCCAGGACCGCGCAGGACAAAGGCGTGATTAAAAATGAGATCGTTGAACGGTTCGGTTACGATCTTGACCGAACCGTGGAAGCGATCCGGCCCTCCTATCGATTTGATGTGTCCTGCCAGGGCACAGTACCCGAGGCCGTCATTGCCTTTCTGGAAGCCGACGATTACGAGGATGCCGTCCGCAATGCTGTTTCGCTCGGAGGCGACAGCGACACGCTCGCCTGCATTACAGGGGCCATTGCCGAGGCCTATTACGGTCCGGTCCCACCCGATATCCTGGAAAACGTCAAGACAGTCTTGCCCGCCGACCTCTGGTTGATCGCCGAACGATTCTCCCGCCGATACGGGCCTTAACGTCCACTTGGGGTTGCCGGAACGATGGTGAACATGAGGAGCAAAGCGCGAAATCCTATTTTAAATAAACGGGAGAACAATGGGCAGATTCTATCGGGAGCGTTTTCCAGGGGGATACAAGAGGTTTCAGGAATTATTCGGTGAAGTTCGCTATGAATTTCTAAGCTTGGGTTTTCTGGCGCGACACATATCAAAAAAACGGCTTCAGAGACTCGAACGAGCGCGTGACAGACCCTATGACGTGGTCAGAAACTTTAATGGGGTCGGCCTTTACCACAATATCTGGCCGGTTCAAGTGGAATCGGAAATCCTCCGGCTTTTTAAGATCGTGCAACAAACCAGTCCGAGCGTCATATGTGAAATCGGCACGGACAGAGGCGGGACCCTTTATCTCTGGTCAAAAGTAGTGGGGCCGGACGGGTTGATCGTCAGCATCGACCTTCCCAGAACTTACCGAAAGTCCTTGAACCGGTTTTTTCGTTCTTCATTTTTTGGACAAGGGGGAGTCCACTTCTTGCGGGAAGATTCTCAACGCCCCGAAACCAAAGAGAAACTCGAGCAAAAACTGAATGGCAGATCGATTGATTTTTTGTTTATCGATGGTGACCATCGCTACGAGGGGGTTAAAGCGGATTTTGAGCTGTACGCGCCCCTGGTCAGGGAGGGCGGGATCATTGCATTTCATGATATCCTGAATCAGGGCGTAAACAGGCTGTGGAAAGAAATCCGATCGAGGTTTTCACATGAGGAGATCGTTGAAGATTGCGAACAACAATCCGCGGGTATAGGCGTTCTCTATTGTTAGTAACCCATAATCAGAGGAGTCGTTTCGGCTTGTCCCGAACGATCTTAAATAGCGGCTTCCCATTCATCGCCGGGCTCCCACCCGCCTATGATTTTATTTACGAAATCCCCCTCCTTCACCTTAAGGACGTCATCCCTGGGATCGATGTCTCAATTCTAAAACCTTATCATAAAGATCATGGATCCCCGGGTGCATGCCCGCACTGACCTTGATACGGGATTTCGTGGTTTTTTCTTTCTTAATCCGGTGTTCGAGATTGCTTACCAGCGATTTCAGGTTTTCCCGCCATTCAGCATATTCCGGGTTCTGAAAAACCTGGTCCTCTTCAATCACATAACTTTTTGGGATTCTGGTCAGGAGGCTCTTGTAGAGATCCATTGCCCACTTCATAAAAACGAGTGCATCAGGATCTATTTGCCTTTTACCGCGGTTCAAAGCCTCATCTGCCCGCTCCGTTTCTCTCGGAGGCGGGGGTCTTTTTGATCCAATTCTTTCATCCATCATCATTCGTTACTCCTTAATTTAATCAACATGGGGTATTGCCATGATCATGCCGTACAACGAGCCCGCTTCAATCCTGCTCGCGGGTCTTCTGAAACGAGATGTTGGGCCATTTTTCCATGACAAAATCAAGGTCCCAGATACTGGGGGCGAGATAAGTCAACCGGCCCTGTGCGTCATAGGCCACGTTTCCCGCGTGTTTGTCCGTAAACGCCTTGAGCCCTTTTGAGTCATCGCAATCAATCCAGCGTGCCGTGGAAAATCCCGCCGGTTCATACACCGCGTCCACACCGTATTCGGCCTTGAGCCGTGCCACGGTCACATCGAACTGCAAGGCCCCTACTGCGCCGAGAAGATAGTCTGAGCCCCTCAGGGGCCGAAAGAACTGTACCGCGCCCTCCTCCGCCAGTTGGACCAGCCCCTTTTGAAGCTGTTTTTGTTTGAGGGGATTTCTGAGAGTCACCCGCCTGAAATGTTCAGGGGCGAAGTTGGGTATGCCTGTAAACCGAAGCGCCTCCTTTTCCGTAAACGTGTCTCCGATTTTGATGGTGCCGTGGTTGTGAATGCCGATAATATCGCCGGGATAGGCCTCATCCACGTTCGTCCTTTCCTGGGCCATGAAAATGGTGGCATTATTGAGGGCGATCTGCTTGCCGAGCCGGTGGTGAATCACCTTCATCCCCTTGGTGAATTTTCCGGAGCAGACCCTCAAAAAAGCCATTCGGTCCCGGTGGCCCGGGTCCATATTGGCTTGGATCTTGAACACAAACCCTGAAAAGGCCGCCTCGTACGGGGAAACCTCCCGGCTCGCGGCCGGCCTCGGGCTGGGAGCCGGCGCCATTTCCACAAAGGCATCCAGCAGTTCCCTGACCCCGAAATTATTGAGGGCGCTCCCGAAAAAGACCGGTGTCTGGGTTCCATTCAAAAAATGCTCCATTTCCAGGGGGTTGGCCGCCCCCTCCAGCAGGGCCACATCCTCACGCAGCGTATCGGCCTGACCGCCCAGCAGCCGCTCCAGCCTGGGATCGGTCAGATCGGTAATCCGGAGCCCGCCCTGATTCCGTGTCTCCTGTCCGGGGGTGAATAAATGGAGTTCCCGATGAAAGAGATTGTAAACCCCTTTAAATCCCTTGCCCATCCCGATGGGCCACGAGAGGGGCGCACACTCAATCTGGAGTTTGTCTTCAATGTCGCTCAAGACATCGAGCGGGGGCATCCCGATGCGGTCCAGCTTGTTGATAAAGGTGATAATGGGGGTGTTGCGCATCCGGCAGACCTCCATCAGCTTCTCGGTCTGGGATTCCACCCCTTTAACGCTGTCGATGACCATGAGCGCACTGTCCACTGCGGTCAGGACCCGATAGGTGTCCTCGGAAAAGTCCTGGTGCCCCGGGGTGTCGAGGAGATTCATCTCAAAATCTTTGTAGTCGAACTTCATCACCGACGTGGTCACCGAGATGCCCCGTTCCCGCTCCATATCCATCCAGTCACTAATGGCATGCCGGGATGCCCTGCGGGCCTTGACCGCGCCGGCAATATGGATGGCGCCGCCGAAAAGGAGCAGTTTTTCCGTCAAGGTGGTCTTGCCGGCATCCGGGTGGCTGATAATGGCAAAGGTCCGACGTCTTTTGATTTCCTTGTGATCCAGTTTATTCATATAAAAACCTCTTGGAACATGGTGTAAGGCGCTCCGAACCCAAGGGGGCCTTCTATAAGTACAATCAATGGTTCATGCCGGAGCAACTGCCCACCGGAGCGGGTGCAGAAATCCGGCCCTTGTTTTTTGGGAGATGAAACGGGTTAAAGGCGCCCTTGAATCAGGGCGGCGTCTGGCGCAGTCGCTGGACGGTATTCACGAAAAACAGGGGGGAACCTTCTTCTATTTGATCGAACACATGCACGCGTAATCGTCCTCAAAATATTTCAAGATATCGTCAATGTGTTTAAACATAACCGTTTCCGCCATGGTTTGTCAACACTTAACCCTAACATTGCATAAAATTTGAGATCAAAACGCTTTAGATTAGGTCAGCAAGGGACGGTGGGCCATTTGAAAGGGTGAAAGCCTATTCAACATACGGTAAAGTCTTAAAAATGGGCCAGCGTTCCTTGATGGGCTGAGACAGACCCAGTTCTTCGACAATCGCCGAGACCGACTTCTGTTCGTTGCGGACACAATACAGTATCCGAAGGCGATTTACGTCCGACAGGCTCCTGGCCAGAAAGGCCACCTGTTGAAGCTGTTCAAGGTCCAATTCAGATCCCTTATGAGATAAACCAATACATAAATGTTTGTTTATATGTTTACCTCGACCCTGTCAACAGAAAAAGTGAAAGCCGGTTCAATCCCACCCGCTGCCTCCACATCTGTTTGCCGTTACCTGTCTTGACACAACGCCCTCAGACACATAAAATGCCGGCACACAATAGAGGTTCTCCATCTCAACCTGTTGTCTCAGCCATACAAAGCTTAACAAACTGCAGCCCCGGTTCAACGAAAGACCCTTTCAATAACCGTTTTAAAACTACGGATGGTTGGTCTGGGGAGAAGTCCGGGCGTCATGACCAGCCACCTGCCTTCCGATTTAAATTGCGTTGTTGGGTGAGGCTATGGGTCATAAGGATATCCGTTTAAGGCCAGCGCCCTTCGCGAATAAGGTAGGGGAAGCGTTGCGAGTTCAGAGGTAGAACCTGATGGAAAGAAAACCCTTCGATGAAAGCAAGTCATTGGTTAATAACGATGAAAGTGAAATGGAATTGTCTCATATCCTGGATATACCGGCGATTCAGTCCTTGATGGACGATTTTTTCAGCCTGACCCAAATCGGCGTGGCGATTATCGATATCAAAGGGACGGTTCTGGTGGCCACAGGCTGGCAGGATATCTGCACCAAATTCCATCGCGTTCATCCGGAAACCGCCCGTCACTGTGTTGAAAGTGATACCCTCCTTTCGAGGGGCGTCGAGCCAGGGACTTTCAAACTCTATCGCTGCAAAAACCAGATGTGGGACATGGCAACCCCGATCATTATCGGCGGCAAGCACCTGGGCAATCTCTTCCTGGGGCAGTTTTTCTTTGCCGACGAGGAGCCGGACCGCGCCCTCTTTCGCGATCAGGCCCGGACATACGGGTTTGACGAGAAGGTATACCTGGCGGCCCTGGAGCGCGTGCCCCGATGGGAAAGAGAAAAGGTCAATCTCGTGATGACCTTTTATTCCAAGTTCGCCCGGCTCATTGGCGACCTGAGCCATGCGAATGTGGGGCTGGCGAAGGTCGTCAGAGAACGGGACGCCCTGCTCCGGTCCCTGAAGGAGAGCGAAAGGCATTACCGAGGCCTTGTGGCGCATTCCAACGACATCATCTGGGAATTCGACATGGCTTCTCAGAAATTTACCTTTGCCTCCGACGCGGTGGAACGGATCCTCGGGTACTCTGCTCAACCTGAAACATACATGAAGCTGGACGAGATCTTCTCCCGAGACCAAAAAGGAGATCCTCACCGCCTTTGGTAACGCGTGGACCGGTGTCGTGGAGGGAGACCGGGTGGTGATAGAGGCGGAACACCGTCATCATGACGGCCACGGCATATGGATGGAGATCAGTGCCTCACTCGTCAGGGACCCGGACGGAAATCCCACGGGGTTTGCCGGGGTCACCCGTGACATCTCGGATAGAAAGCGGGCAGAGGCGGAGAGGGCGGCCCTCGAGGCCCAAAACCGCCAGCTCCGGAAGGCCGAAAGTCTGGGGCGCATGGCCGGGGCCATCGCCCATCACTTCAACAATGATCTTCAGGCCGTGATCGGCAACCTCGAGCTGGCCGTGGACCAGGTCCCAAAGAGCATGGCGTCGATCCAATCCATCAAAGATGCCCTGACCGCAGCCCAGAAGGCCGCAGGGGTGAGCCGGCAGATGCTCACCTATCTCGGGCAGACGCCCGGCAAACGGGAGGCTCTGGATCTTTGCGAGGTGTGCCGCCAAGCGCTTCCCATGCTTCAGGCGGACATTCCCCGTAATGTGGCCATAGAAACCGATCTGCCATCGGAGGGGCCTGCGGTTCACGCCAATCAGAACCAGATGGAGCAGGTCCTGACCCATCTCATGGCCAATGCGTGGGAGGCCATGACCGAGCGCGGGGGCACCATTGGTTTTGCCGTCAAGACCGTTTCCGGAAAAGACATCCCTGCGGCACGCCGCTACCCTGTGGACTGGCACCCTGAACCCGGTGTTGTCTACGCCTGCATAGAGGTGAGAGATGAGGGTCCAGGGATATCTGAGAAGGACATGGAAAAGCTCTTCGATCCCTTCTTCTCCACCAAGTTTACCGGCCGGGGCCTGGGACTGGCCGTGGTGCTGGGGATTGTCCGGGCCCACGGGGGGTGCATTACGGTGGAAGGCCCTGTCGGAACGCGGAAGAGGGAGGACGGAGGTCGGAGATCAGAGGACGGAGGTCAGAGATCAGAGGACGGAAGACGGAAGGGGGAGGACAGTGTGGAACGCCGCGTAAACGCTGAACCCTTAGTGCGCTGTCTCATAAATTTTGTCCTTAATTCTGGCAATTTAACAGCACCGCAAATGGTGGGTTCAATGAAATCACAGTATTCAAATCCCAAATCACAAATCCCGCTGAAGTCGGGATCTTCGACTATATCCAAATTCCAATCCCGCGCAATCGCGGGTTCAAAATTCGAAACAACGCGTGCAAAGGATTGGAGGCACACCCTTGATATGGACCCCGGAAAAATCAATTAAGTGATGCCGGGCGATTTACGACATTCCCACGGGTACTGCCCAGGCCCAAAAGGGAAATTTTTCGTCTTAAACCTTGCGATTTGGTCATTGGGATTTATTTGAAATTTGGTGCTTGGGAGTTGGAGCTTCCGCGTCTCTGTCTGTTTTAAGTGGGTTAAATAGGGACCGTTTTCTGCGAATAACATCTTGCCATTATCGGGGACAGAACTTATGAGACGCGGCATTAGGCACTGTGTTTCGGGTGTTTCTGCCGCTGGCAGCAGAAGCGGTCAGAAAACCGAAAGAGGAAACGATCCGGCCCCCTGAGACGAAGGGTGGTGGAACCGTGCTTCTGATTGAAGACACGGATCAGGTGCGGCAATTGGGGGTGCGCATGCTGGAATATCTCGGGTGGCGGGTCCTTGCGGCCAGGGACGGGATGGAAGGGGTGGCGATCTTTCGGGAGCGCTCGGAGGAGATTGACTGGGTCCTGAGTGATCTGACCATGCCCCGCATGGACGGCTGGAAGACCATTGCGGCCCTGCGTCAAATCAGGCCGGAGATCCCGGTGATCCTGGCCAGCGGCTACGACGAGGCCAGCGTCATGAGCGGCGACCATGCCGAACAGCCCCAGGTATTCCTCGGCAAACCCTACAGCCTCGAGGACCTGCGTGCGGCCATTGGCAAGGTGCAGAAGGCGGTGGAAATTGAAGTAAGGAGTCAGCCTGTACGTTGAAATTCATGGGGTCAGTATTTTCTCATGGATACGTAGCATGCCCTTTGCAAGGGTCAGGGTTCCCAGTTCGACGAACGTCCAAAGGTCCAGCGAACGCCATTTCTACCACCCGAAAAAGGCGGCGATGTATTTCAATGCAGTGAAAACGATGACCCCGGCCAGCATCCATTTGATGGCACTTGCCGGGACGAATTTCTGGCAGCGGGCCCCGAGGTACATCCCCGCCATGCCGCCGATACCGAACAAAAGGCCCAGGAGCCAGTCAGGCGCCACCGACATATCAGGATAAAACGGTGCAATGGCCTGGTAGAAGGCCACCCCGGCCACAGAGGTGACAAAGGTTCCCATAAGGGCCGCACCGGCCACGGTGTAGACCGGCAATCCGAAGAAAGTGACGAAAAAGGGGGCGATGATGGCGCCCCCACCGATGCCGTAGATCCCTCCGATAATGCCCACCAGGAAACTGAGCACGAAAAGGCCCCAGAATGAAACATCGTACGTCTCGTCGTAAAAGGTATAGCCCAGGCGCTTCCAGTTGAAATGGGTGACCTTGATCTCCGGCAAAGTCTGGTCCGATATCGCACCTTGCCCGGTCTGTGCCCTGCGTCCGCGCACCATTTGTTGAAACCGTTTTTCGCTGTCGCCCTTACCGGTGCCGCCTTTGTTTTTCTTCAGCAGATCCCGTACCATTTTAACGCCGATATAGAGCAGAACCGCTGCGGCAAACAGCTTGAAATGCCTGGGGTCCGGAAGATACTCCACACGGATAACGGCGCCGATAAAAACGCCGGGCAGGGTCCCCGCCACCACAATCCAGGTCAGGGGCCACACCATACGTCCTTCTTTGAAATAGCGGTAGACCCCGCTGGGAATGGCCACGATATTGAAAAGCTGATTGGTGGCGCTCACCGACGGATGGGTATACCCCAGGAAGGTCATCTGGAAGGGAAGCAGCAAAAAGGCCCCGGATACCCCGCCCATGGAGGTAAAAAAAGAGACTACAAAGGCCACCGCTGGGGGAACCCAGGGAGACACCTCGATTCCGGCGGTTTCAAAAAGCATTGGATCCTCCTTAACAAGATGCCTGAACGGCGTTATGGGGTTTGGGTTTCGTTTACTTTCAGGATCCCCTGTTTAAAGGATCCAGCGTTTTTCAATGTTCCGCAGGCTGATCAAAAACAGGACCACGCAAAAGGCCGTAAGGGCTAAAAAATCGGTCAAAAACGGCATTACATGGTTGCCATGGAAGGCCCCGTGGAGAATGTCCACGCCATACGTCAGCGGAAAACAATAGGACACAGGCTTCAGAAAGACGGGCAGGCGTTCGATGGGGAAAAAGAGCCCGCACAGAAAGATCATGGGGAAGCGGAAGAAGTTGGAAAAGGTCTGGGCCTCGAAGACCTCGCTCACCGACACCGCCACAAAGAGCCCCAGAAAGGTTGAGCTGGCGGCGATGAGGACAATGGCCGGAATTGCGGCACTCCAGATCACCTGGGAGAGGTCGGTGAGAAAGGCGGCCATGAGAATGGGCACAAAGGCATTGACCACGCCGAACAGGATGGCCCCGGAGGTCTTGGCCAGCATCAGTAATTTTAGGGGGATGGGCGCCAAAAGCAACCGGTCAAAGGATTTCCCTTTCTTTTCAAAGGTGACCGTCACGGCAAGTAAAGAGGTGGTCCCGAAAAGGATGGAAAGGGCGACCACGCCCGGGACCAGGGTTACGATGTTTTCAAGGCCGCCGGACTTGATGAAAAACATCCCGGTCCAGGCCAAAGGAAAGACCAAACCCCAGCTGATATTGGGCGGTTTGAGATAATAGGCCCGCAGGTCCTTGACAAAAATATTCCAGAAGGCGATCCGGCGTTTCATGGGCGGCCCCCCTTCTTTTCTTCCTCTCCTTTCAAGGTATCCGCCTCGATGCCCGTAATCTCCACGAAAACATCTTCCAGCGATAGACGCATGCGGCGCGCCTCGTTGACTTCAACCCCTTGATCCTCCAGAAAACGCACCAGGGGTCCCACACGAATGGGTTCATCGGCCTCAACCCGGAGCAGCCCCTGGGGCAGGCTCTTAAATGTCAGCTGGGGAAATGTCGCGGCCAGTTTATCTTGCAGCGTGGGATCCGCTTTCGATACAGCAACTTGCATGACATGGGTATCTTGGATAGGCTGAACTAGATCGGCCACCGTATCGATTCGGACGATCCTTCCCTTCACAATGAAGGCGATCCGCCCGCAGAGTCTTTCCGCCTCCTCGATGTAATGGGTCGTCAAGAAAATGGTGGTTCCGGACCGGTTCAGGTCGGCGATGAGCTGACGGATCTGCCGGGCACTGGCCACATCGATGCCGGTAGTGGGTTCGTCCAGAAAAAGAATTTCAGGATTGTGAATGATCCCGGCCGCGATGGTAAGCTTGCGTTTCATGCCCTTGGAATAGCCGGCGAACTTTCGGTCCCCTGCCTCGTTTAGCCCGAATGTGGACAGCAGTTCATGGGCTCGGTTTTGACGCTGATCTTTCCGCATTCCGTACAGGGCCGCACAGAATGACAGGTTCTGAAATCCGGTCAATTCCGGATAGAGATTGCTCTCATCCGGAACCACCCCGATCAGGTGCTGGGCCGCCTTGGGATCTTTTGTGCAGTCGATGCCTCCGATCTGGACCGTTCCCGAGTCCGGACGCGCCAGACCCGTGAGCATGTTGATGGTCGTGGTCTTGCCCGCCCCGTTAGGTCCGAGGAACCCGAACAATTCACCCTCGGAGACCTCAAAGCTCACATGGGAAACGGCCTGGACCTCATCGAACCGCTTGGTCAGTCCCTCTATGGAAAGGGCCTTCATTTTTTTCCGGGCTTTGGCACACAGGGATGATCTTTTTCATCCCCATGGCACTTCTTGATCTGTTCCGGTGTGCAGTTCTCCGGCTTGTCTTTCAACTGCGTCGGCTGCTGACAACAATTCTGACACATGGGTAAAATCCTCCTTTCCAGGTCTTCTGTTTTGTTTTCTTCCTCAAGGGTCCGGTGGCAGGCCACTCTGGATTCAGGGGCCTGATCCGCCGTATCCTTCAGCGTTTCTGCAATCTGATGGATCACGTCCTTATTGACGCCGTAGTGGGTCCAGTAGCCCCGTTTCTCTCCTTTGACCAGGCCGGCCTTCCGCAGTATCTGGAGGTGTTGCGACACGGCCGCCTTGGACATGGAGAGATGATCCGCCAGGGCCCCCACGCAAAGGTCGTGGCTCAACAACAGGTGAATCATTCGAAACCGCGTCTCATCTCCCAGGGCCTTGAGTGCAAAAATATAATCGTCCATTTCCTTGTTTATTTCGTTAATTTCTTAAATGGATCATAATAGGGTGAAATTGATGTGTCAATAGAAAAGATTCTCTGCACAAATAGATGGCCTGGCCTTCACCACCATCGTGGCCATGAACGACCGGCGGGTGGAATTCAGACTGCGCTATTTTTTTTTGATAATCGATCGTTGCCGGATGGGAATGGCTGTTTTGCCTTGCTTTTCCTGTCGTTTGGGACTGTACTCCTGAAAAGTTCAACCAAACAGCGGAGACATATTCGCCCAATAAAGCACTTGTCGTTTGCAATGAGCGGACACAACGCGTCTCAGGAGATATAAGGATCATTCCGGTTCAACAGTTTTTTCAGGCATTATGGGCAGGCGATATTGTCCGATAAGGGGCTCGATTTGAAATCAGATAGAATCAAGTTGTTATGAGAAAGATCGCCACATGACGCAGTTCATCCATGGTTCGTCACATGGCGACAGCCATCCGGTAATTGGATTCTGCGCGGTCGAGACCTATTTTCCTATTGCGCTCAGTTCACAAGGTGAGTCAAGAGCAGGCTCCTTTTCTTTTAATCCTATCGTACCGGTTACCCTGACGTCCTAATCCCGAAGCGCCTCGTTGAGCCTTCGGCTGACATCCATGAAGGCGCTGCTTTCCCTTTTGCGGGGTCTTGGCAGATTCACCCGGATTTCTTCACGGACTCGGCCGGGATTCTTGTCCATGAGAAGAATTCGATCCGCCAGGATCACGGCCTCATTCACGTCATGGGTCACAAAAAGAATGGTGTGGGACAGTTCCTTCCAGAGCCTCAGGAGCAGGTTCTGCATTTCTTCCCGGCTCTGGGCGTCCAGAGAGGCAAAGGGCTCATCCATCAGGAGGACCGATGGCTTCAGGATCAGGACCCTGGCCAGGGCCACGCGCTGTTTCATTCCGCCGGATAGCTCGCCGGGCAGGTAATCCCTGAATTCGTTCAACCCCACCAGTTTCAGAAAGCGGTTCATCTCCGTGGCCCTGGATTTTCCGGACTGTTTTTGTCCTTTCAGGCCAAAGGCGATATTTTCCCCCACCGTCAGCCAGGGAAACAGGGCGTCTTCCTGAAAAATGACGCACCGGTCCGGGCCCGGTCCCGTCACCGGCTTTTGGTTCAGCAACACATTCCCGGAACCTGGGGGAATAAAGCCTGCCACGATTTTCAGAAGGGTCGACTTACCACATCCGCTCCTCCCCAGGATGGCGATCAGCTCCCCGCTCTCCGCCTCAAAACTCACATCATCCAGGACCGAGAGATACCCGGCGGCCGTGTGGAATCCTTTGGAAAGGCGATCGATACAAAGTACCTTTTCCTTTACTTCGGAGCGCCTGAGGGGCACTGCCTTCAGGCGGGATGTCATGCCATCCTCCTGGCACTCTTGAAACAGAACCTCATACCGACCTGGAGCAATTGATCGCTCATCCTGCCGATGACGGCGATCACAATAATTCCGACAACGATCATATCGATACGCCCCAGCATACGGGCATCCATGATGACGGCCCCGAGACCGTTCGGTACCCCCGTCAGCTCTCCCAGGACGAGATAGGCCCAGGAGATGCCCAGGCCCAACCGGAGTCCCGTCATCAAGTGAGGCATGGCCCCGGGAAGCAGGATGGCAAAGGTGCCGCGGAGTCTTTTCACTCCCATCATGGCACCGGCCTGAAGAAGAATGGGATTCACCTGTCCGGCGCCGGTGGCGGCATTCAGGTAGATGGGGAAAAAGGCGGCCAGGGCCACCAGAAATATGGTTGTTTTCATGCCGATTCCGAACCATACCAGAGCCAGGGGCAGCCAGGTGATGCCGGGAACGGCCCGAAGGGCGTTGACCGAGGTACTCATGAGCTTTCGAATGACGAAGAGACGGCCCGAAAGGATCCCCAGGGGGAGCCCTATTGCCACGGCGGCCGTAAACCCGCAGCCAACCCTGAAGAGGCTGGCTCCTGCGTCACCCAGAAAACGTCCTGCATAGGGAGCTTCTCCTGGATGGCCCAATACATAGGCATAACCTGCTTCTGCGATCTCGAGAGGATGCGGAAGCAGATATGTCGGTATCAGCCCTGTCGTGCTGACCACGATCCAGGCAAGGAGGAAAAGGGTGGGGATGACAACGGGCAAAACACGCCCGAGTCCTGCACTTCCCATCTTGGCGGTGTGTTTTCTCATTCGTCCACCTTGCTGACGAAAGACAGGGTAAACAGCCTGGTGTAATCCGGCTGTTTCTGAATGACGCCGAGTGCCTGCATCCTTTCCCCGAGGGCGCTTGCCTTGCGTACAAAGTCCTCGTCCATGTTCCATGCAAGCTCCATATTGGGCGCGGCCTTCTCCAAAATGCGCAATTCCGTGCCGAAGGCAGAAGCACGCTTGAGCCATTCATCCGGATGCGCCCGAAGATATCTTGTGGCCCGGACATGGGCGTTCACCAGAGCCTGGACCCGTTCCGGATTCTTTTCGATGGTTTCCCGTCTGACCAGCATGCCGGCGTTGATGGTGCCCACGGATTCATCGTAGTAGGGATGGGAGAGTATTTCACCGTACCCTTTGTCTACGGCAATGGTGGGAAAAGGTTCTCCGGAAAGAAAGGCATCGATCCCTCCCCTGGCAAGGGCCGTGCCCATATCGAAGAAATCAACGCGCGTCAAATGAACGTCCTTATCCGGCGAAAGGCCATGGCGTGTCAGGGTCTCCCTTAAAAGTATTTCATGCATGGTCCCGGGCACGTAGCCGATTTTCTTTCCCTTCAGGTCGGCAACCTCTTTGACCGGTCCCCCCTTTTTGACCACCAGGGCCGAGCATTTGTTGCAGAGGGCCGCCACCACTACGACGGGCTGACCCAGTGAGGCCGAATGAATGGCGTGGGCCAGGGTCGTGCCGCACATATCCAGGCTACCGGCCAGCAGGGCCGTCTTCTGATCGGCGGGATTGGTGAAGGGGAATACGGTTATGCCATGGTTTTGCGGATAAAATTTTTCGTAGAAAAAGGGCTGTATGGTCTGGGCCGTCTTCCAGGTGCCCACCTTAATGTCTTGAGCCAATGAAAGTGTAAGGGTAGCCACCAAAAGCGCTACGGTTCCAATACACATTCCGAGGCATCTGATTGGCCGAAACATCATTACTTCCTCCTTTTCCTGGTTTGGAATTCCCCGCTTGGGCGGGATCTGCAACAGGCGTGAGCCTTTTATACTAAAACTCTGACGAGTAAATTCCATATGTTTAAGCCACGCTGCCAAAGCAATTGGACGGCAGGTCCGGATTCCAGCCCATCTCCTTGAATATCTCCCGGCAGGCGGCGAGACTCTTTCCCCGCCCTTTCCCTGTGTCGGCCATGCCGTCCCTGGGACTGGCGCCCACCTCCGGGAAAAAGAGATTGGCCCCCGCCATCAGGGAGGCGGCGTGGGGTTCATGGGTGCAGTGGGCGCGCGGCACATCCCCCATCAGTAGACGACTCACCGCCACCATCCGGGCCATTTCCCGTTCCGTGATCATCCCGTGTTTTTCCATGGGAGACCCCGGAAAATTAATGCGCCGCATCACCCCGCTGTATACGGCCTGATGCTTTCTTGCCAGAAACATGAGATCCACGATCTCAGTCGGATCATGTTCCGGTCCAACCGGTTCGATGCAGTTCATCCAGCGCAATCCCACATCGTTGAGGACCTGGATGGTTTGGATGCGCCTTTCTCTCTTAAAAGGGGTATCCCTTCCTTCACCCAGCCGAACCGCGTGATAGGCCCCCACAAAACCGGCATCGAGGAGCATCTCCCCTTCCCGATGGGTGATGTCACGGGTGTTGGCCACCAGGGGAACGGTGATCTCCTTTTTGAGCAGCCTTCCGATCTCCAGCAGCGTCTCAAAAGAGAAGGTCCCGGTGGTCATCACGTTCAAGCCGTCTGCGGACTGGGCCTCCCCCATTTTGGCCCATCCAAGGATCTCTTCCTCCGAGAAATTCACCCGTTCTTTGAAAATCCCGGCCTTCGCCGTCAGGGAGCAGAAACTGCAGTTGTAGGGACAGGGCTCTACGTTTACCCCGATATGGAGATGGTTCTCTCCTTTTGCGTTGAACCGCTCCCTGGAAAGCCGGTTGGCAGTCTCCATTACGGCATAGGTCTCTTTGGCCTCAAGGTCAAGGCCCAGCAGCAATAGAGCCTCCTCCCTGCTGATTCCTGAAAAATCCTGAGCCTTATTCAGTATGTCGCTGACCCGTGGGGAAATTTTCCATCCCATCATTTAATTCCTCTTCATAGCCCACTTGCCATTTTCAGCAGAGTGGTTTAGTGCCATGCCGTGGCAGGCTGCTCCCATCAGGGCCGCTTTGGGATTCAGGATCACATAGACCGGTATATCTTCCAAGAGGTGCGACATTCGGCCTTTGCGTCCAAAGGCTTCCATAAATGGGCCTTTCTCAATAGCCGAAACAATCCGGGGAAGAATCCCGCCGCCCAAATAGACGCCGCCTGATGCCATTACTTTCAGGGCAACATTTCCGGCCTCCGCACCTAAAATGGAGATGAACATATTCAGGGTGGCCTGACAAAGTCTGCACGGCCGTTCTTCATCGAGGGCCGCCTGGACGATGGCGGGTGTGGGATCGTGAACCGAGGCCATCTGGTCGGCCAGCCAGGCGGGCTCCTCAGCGTAACCGCTGTCTTTCAGATAGGTATAGATGTTCACCAGGCCGCTGCCTGAGCAGACGCGCTCATAGCTGACGTGATCGAACCGTTTTAGAAGATATTGGAGCAAACCGATTTCCAGGGCATTCGACGGTGCAAAATCAGCGTGCCCGCCCTCCGAAGCATGGGCCCGATACGTCGTTCCATCCCACGTCAGATATGCTTCGCCGAGACCCGTGCCCGGAGCAACAACGGCCATCGGGCCGCCTGACACCGCGCGCCCTGTGTTCAACACATGGAGGTCCTTGCCGGTCAACAGGGGAACTGCAGAGGCCAGCGCGAGCAGATCGTTGAGCAAATGCACGGAAGCAATGCCCAGAGCATTCGCCAGCCTCGCCTCATCCATCATCCACGGCAGATTGGTGATCTTTGACTTCCCGTTCACAACAGGGCCGGCCACACCAAAACTTGCAATGTCGATCTTTGTCTGCGTGCCTGAAAGGAATTCTTGAACAATCACTTCCAGGCTGGGATAGTCTCCGCTTGGGAAAGTTGCTTCCGTTATGGGTGCATTAAGACCGGATTCAGCGGTGAACACGGCCAGGTTGGTCTTGGTTCCCCCGATATCGCCGGCAAGCACAGTTGCTGTCTTCATGTCTGTCATCTTTTTGAACCGATCCCTGATGGTTTTTTCAGGTTCCCGGCAGCAGCTTCATGACGGAGAACCTTTGTCATCCTTTCTCTCACCCTTGATCCTCTTAATGATCTTTGGGATGAAGAAAGAGAAAACAAATAAGCCGATGGAGAAAAACACCTTGAAAGAGATGAGTTGGCCCCAGTTCCCCGAGGCCCATATTTCTTTTATCGTTCCGATGAAAAAGGTGAAGATGAAGGTTCCCACAATGATGCCCAGGCCCGTGCCGAAAAAATAGTCCCAAAATCGCACCTTTGTAATTCCCATTCCGAAATTCATGGGGGTGAACGGAAAATAGACGAGGCGAAGGTAGAGAACGGTGGCAAAGCCGTTCCGCTCGATGGCGTCATCGTATTTCTTCAGCCTATCGCCGATAAGGGAAGCCGCGAATTCTCTTCCCAGGGTACGGCCTATCCAGAAAGCGGCACTGGCCCCCAACATGGCGCCAATCCATACATAGAGAAAGCCCCAGTAGGGTCCGAAGATGGCCGCTCCCAGACCGGTGAGAAGGGTGCCGGGTAGAAAAATGCACACGCCGACGGCGTAGACGGCCATGTAGGCGATGGGGGCCCATATGCCCGCGCTATCCAGGAACCGGCCAAGTGCTTCGGCGGTCATAAAGCCTTTCACCGGTGTGAACCTCACCACATAAAAGGTCGCAACGATGAAGGCTACGAAGACAAGCGCCTTGAGAACGGCCCCTTTTTTATTTTTTGCGAGGGTTTTGCCGGTTATTTCATCCACTTTGTTTCTTTTCTCCACCTGGACTTAAGCGCCGACAGGCGGTGGCATGAAGCGGCGGCACGGTCATCCCGCCGGTGGGTCTTCCATCAGGTGCCTGCCGGGCCTTCACATAGTCCTTAAATCCCTTTGCGGCAAAAAAACCCAACATGCCCAGCCTCAACCTGGCCCTATTTCTTTTCCGATGCCACTACGGCATGCCCGCCGAACTCTCTTCTGAGCGCGGCCAGCACCCTGTCAGAAAAAGGATTTTCGTCCCTTGAACGAAACCGGTTCATCAAAGAGAGGGTAATGATCGGGGCTGAAACCCCTGCGTCTATGGCCTGATCCACGGTCCACCGGCCTTCGCCCGAGTCTTCCACCACTCCGCGAATATCGGTAAGCTTTGCGTCTTTTGAAAAGGCCGCCTCGGCCAGTTCCAGCAGCCATGAGCGCACCACGCTCCCCTGATTCCACAGATGGGCCACCTCGGCGTAGTTGAGTGAATCGGCATAGGGAGAGGACTCCAGGATCTGGAAGCCTTCTGCATACGCCTGCATCATACCGTATTCAATGCCGTTGTGAACCATTTTCACGAAATGACCTGCCCCGGTGGGGCCGCAGTAAAGATACCCCTCCTTCGGCGCCAGGGATTTGAATACGGGTTCCAGCATCCGGTAGGCCTCCTCCGGACCCCCGATCATCAGACAATAGCCGATTTTCAGTCCCCAGATGCCACCGCTGACCCCTGCGTCCATGAAGCGGATCTCCTTTTCCGCCAAGAATTCCGCACGCCGGATACCATCCTTGAACCAGCTGTTCCCGCCGTCGACCACCATATCGCCGGGCGAAAGGATTTCCTTCAACGGATCGAGATGCTCATCCACAACAGCCCCGGCAGGGAGCATGATCCAAACCACCCGCGGCGCCGTGAGATTCTCGGCAATCTCAGGCAAAGCATAGGTCGGCGTGGCTCCTTCCCGCGCAATCTCCTCCGTCTTCTGAGGCGTCCGGTTGTAGGCCACCACCTCATGGCCGCTCTGAAGAAGCCGCCTCGCCATATTCATCCCCATCCGTCCCAGTCCGATCATTGCGATTTTCATCGGTATTCTCCTTTTCTTGGACCCATTGCAGCTTCGCATGCAACTTCTCAATTATCCATTTTAACCTGCCATTATTATTGAAGTTTCTGGAATCGTCATTCCGCGCTTGATGCGGAATCCAGCATACGCAAAGAACACTGGACCCCGGATCGGAGTCCGGGGTGACTGAATGCTCAATCGGATATATGCTGTTTCATTCTCCCCCACAGGCCCTTCCTTTCAGATGAAAAAAGAACTTGAGCCCCTTCTTGACCGTGTCGGAAAAGATCTTGGGAGACAGGTAGGCGCCTGCGACCCGCTTGTTGATTTCCCCAAGGGTCGGGTAGGGATGGACCGCGGCGGCCAGGGTGGAGAGCTTCACCTTGCCGTTCAGAACAGCGACCCACTCGTTCAGGAGTTCGCCGGCGTGGGGGCCGAGGATCTGAACCCCGATGGGTTTTTCATTCGTGTCGAGGAGCATCTTGATCTTTCCTGCTGTATACCCTTCTGCAAGGTTCCTGTCATTGTCCCGAAAAGCCTCCGAAAATACCGTGTATTCGACCCCCGCGTCTTTTGCCGTCTTTTCATTCATTCCAATGCCGGCAAGTTCGGGGTCCGTGTAGGTACACCAGGGCAGGAAGGTGTAATCGGCCTTTCGGGGAAGATGAAAGATCGCGTTGCTCACCACAATGCCGCCTTCATAGCCCGCGGCGTGGGTGAATTGAAAGGCCCCGGTGATATCGCCTGCCGCATAGATATGCTTCCGGGTCGTTCGCATGCGGTTATCCACCTTAATGCCCTTGCGGTCGAATTCAACGCCGATCGCTTTTAGATGAAGATCTTTTAGATTGGGTGTGCGTCCCATGGCAATGAGAATCTGTTCGGCTTTGAGAGAGGTGATTTCACCTTCCTTATCCTGTATGCGGACTTCTTTTTCATCACCCGAATCCCGGACATCGAGAACCGAGGCGTTCAGGTGAAAAATAACCCCCTCAGCGGCCAGGGCCTGCATGACCTCATCCGCCATATCCTTGTCTTCTTTGCTGAGGATCTGCCCGCTCCGCTGTACCACGGATACCTTTGTCCCGAGACGGCAAAATGCCTGGGCCATCTCGATGGCAATGGGTCCGGCGCCCAGAATGACCATGGAATCTGGAAGACGATCCAGAGAAAAAATCTCCTTGTTGGTGATATGGGGCGTTTGATTCAACCCCTCGATGGTAGGGATTTGTGGAGACGAGCCGCTCGCAATCACCCAGTTTTTTGCGGAGATATTCTGCCCGTTCAATCGGACGCGGTGCTCGTCCGTAAAGGTGGGTTCGCCGAATTCCACCTTTGCGCCAAGGCTGCAAAACCTTTCTTCCGAGTCGTGCTTTTGAATGGTCGCGATCACCGACTGGATTCTCTCTTTCACCTGTCTGAAGTCCACCGGCGGAACGTCTCCCTGAGGAAGTCCGAAGCTTTCGGCGTTTTTCATGGTATGGTAGGCTTGGGCCGTCCGGATCAGCGTCTTGCTCGGGACACACCCGAAGTGTAGACAGTCGCCGCCCAGTTCCTTTTCCTTCTCGATCAGGAGGGTTTTGGCTCCCAACTGGGCCGCACCGGAGGCCACGGTCAAGCCTGCCGCTCCGCCGCCGATAATGCCGATGTCATAGTCATATGTTGTCATGGTATGTATCCGTCCTTTCCGCACTACTTGCCGTTCAAAGACCAGTCATAGTCGAGATATTCGACGTCTATTTCCCCGGCCTGTTTCTGCAGCCTTTCCTTGAGATTGCCTTCAGCATATTTTCTGAAAAACCCGACAATGTCATCGTTGAAATCCTCGGAATACCACTTGAAAATGCTGCTGACAGAAAGCGTGTTTTCTTGAAGGCGGTTGTATTTCGGATTGTTGACAAAAGCTTTCGTCATTTGGGTGAGTTGCTCGTCCAGCCTATCCCCCCGATAAGGTTCCGACCGCAACGGCGGGCAGCCCTTGGATGCGCAATTCACCGCAAAATGGATGCGGGGATCTTTGAAACGGGGTCGGAGAATGTCGTGTTCAATGTTGTCCAGGGTGATGACGTCGCCGTCGATGCGGGCGATTTTCTTCTTCCACGGACTCTTGAAAAAACTGCCGAGGTCCTTAATGGATTCCACGCCCGGATAGTCGCTTAAAATCAGTTTGATGGTCCATGCGTTATAGGCGTTGATGTAGAAGGCGAACTGTTCGTTTCGGGACAGGGCTTTCGGGTCGGTCTGCTCCAGGATTTTCAGGTATCGATCCAGCTTGGCCTCCTCATCCTTGAACCCCTGGTAGTCCACCACGCCGTCTTTTACATATTTTCCAAGCAATTCAGCATAGAGGGTATTATCGACTTTAACGGCTGACCAGGCCGGAGTCGCAAGGCCCACGACGCCAAAGAATACGGAACAAAACAGACATGCTCGCATGATCGATTTCCGGTTATTCATTGTTTCGCCAACTTCTCCGTGTTTATGCCTTTATCTCCTTCCTTCTTCTTTCAGCAGAGTGCCTGCCAAAATCAGTGCTTTCCCGTTCCTTCCATCCATATGGTTCCGCGACCTTTGGCCTGGGAATCATTTCTTTGCCCGGCTTTTGTAAAACCGAACCAGGGCCAGGACATCATGGGGAACGAAACGTCCGATAGGGCCTGAGCTGTATGCGGCAACCTCTATGGTTTTGTCGGGGCGGATCAGAAAGCATGCGGGCTGGATAAATCTTTTCTCCTTTTCATAGAAGGCGCCCGTCTTCATGCAGGTCGTTTCCATGTCCATCCCATACGCAACGGGAAAGGAGAGTTCCAGTTTTTCCACAAATTCCTTTGTCTTGTCCACGGGATCAACGGAACCGGTGATAATCATTATCTCTTCGTTATCGAAATCCTCAATGACCGCCTGGAAGCCAGCCAACTGCTGGCTGCAAAAGGGTCACCAGTGCCCCCGATAGAGGAGAAAAACGCCGTAGCCATCACCGAAATCCCGCGGGGTCTTTAGGGCATCGCCGGAAACAAGGTGCAATTCCATTTCAGGGAAAAGATCATTGGTGTCCAATAAGTTCGCATCCATTCTTGCCATGGTGTCCTCCCAAAAGATTTGTGATTGTTGATGTGTGATTGTCGATTGAAAAACGAGCTGAAAACAAAAAAATGCTTGTCCAAAAAACTCAAGACGATTCTATAAAAGCCAGGCATTTACGATGGGTCGGCATAGTATGGGCTTTTCTCCAATCGGCCCTTGTAAATGGTTTGCCGGTGCGACTCGGCGGCCATCATGATGGCTGCTCCGGAGAAATCCTCCAGGCTGTACTGACAGAGCAACAGGCCGTTTTCCACAGGAGGCATGAGCTTAGGTACCTGCTCAAGAACGCTGAGTGCCGCCAAGTCCCAACCTCTTCGAACGGTCCAGATCATATCGCCCAGCACCCTGAATTTGCCGGCCCCTTGCGCAAATGCGACCAGATAACGTACCATTTCCTCCGGCGAATCCATCCCGGCGCTGATGCGCAATTGCCCAGCATCAAGCCAGTCCCCGACCGGATGTCCCTGGTCTTTCATGTCCGCCACGAGTTGCCTGCCCTTATCGGGAGGCATGACGGCAAGCGAAGCCTCGTCCCGCTCAATACCTTTAACCAGATAGGGTATGGCCACATCCAGCCATTCTGAATCGTCTGCGTAAAAATGGGTCATATGGGAACCGTCCGGGACCTTGTGCCCCCCAAGCCCCAGGGGCTTCACTGCATGGTTGTGCGAATTGTGAAGGAATTCCTCCAGGTCACTCACGCGAAAGCGTCTCTCCCGCTTTCCCCCGACCCGGTAGCAGTTCAACTTCCCTGAATTGGTCCAGCGTCTGATGCTCATCTCAGAGACATTCAGTACCTGGGCCGCTTCTTTTGTGTTCAACAGGTGATC
Source organism: Deltaproteobacteria bacterium (assembly GCA_034522175.1). Classification (GTDB taxonomy): domain Bacteria; phylum Desulfobacterota; class DSM-4660; order Desulfatiglandales; family Desulfatiglandaceae; genus JAIPDZ01. Next base: position 1,019,757 of record JAXHLQ010000001.1, read on the forward strand.
CATTAGTCAGGGTTTTTCTCCTTTTGGTATTGGAATAAATCCCTTTTCCTCTCTCAACGCTGATCCATAGGGATCAGGAACATGGCCCCGGTCATCTTCAGGGATTTGTCTCCACTTTTCAGGCATCTTTCTTGAACCGCCTTCAATATCCGGGCCGCGGCGGTTTCCTGCCAAAACCATTCATCGAACTCCCCGCTCGAGGGGGGCGCCGAACCGGGGCGGGCGCTTACGGCCTCAAAATAGAATGCCTTCAGGTCCTGTGCGGCAAGCCGAAGGGCCGTTGCAAGGGAGATATCCGCCTTCGGGGTCACCGGTTGTCCGTCCGTACCAAAGGCGCCGAGCAATTCCGAAGACGAGCGGGGTTCGAATTCCACCACCGCGGTGCGGCCGTGCTTCTCCATACTTAGATCGTACCAGGGGAGGAGTTCTGCCACTTCGCGGTCAAAGGCCGATCGCAGTTTTTCCAGATCGGTCTCCTGCCGGGACTCAGAAGCGAAACTCACCGGACAGGACCAGCTCTCCATGGGTTTGTCGCTTCCGACCGCATTCTCCGGCGCCTCCTCGGGAAAGTCCACAAGCAAGGGTCCTTCCGGCGCTTCCAGGAGTTCGAGTGCCTTCAGGAGCACCCGGCGCTGGAAGGCTGGATTTTCAGGGACCCCAAGGGGGCGGCCCAGTTCAAAGGGGACCCAGAGTGCCCTGGGGGGACGAATGAATTCGGTGTGTTCACGGATGAGGCTGATCTGTGTGGTGGGGATTCCTTTGCTTTCCAGATAATGGGCCAGCGCGCCCACGGCGCGCGTGCAGAACGGTCAGACCGGCACCAGCAAGGCTGCATCGACCCGGTCGCCTTTCAAAAGACCGGCCAGGTTTCGGGCCGCGGACTCCATCTCAGCCGGGTCGGTGGCGCCCATGAACGAGTAGTGATAAGACGCCACGCTCCCGATAATCCCTTCCGAAGCGAGTTCATGGAGCCGGTCCAGAGGGAAAACGAGGTTCCAGTCCTGCTGAAACCCGGTGCGGTCAAAATTGGTGGAAATGTGGGTCATCACCAGGTCTTTTGCCTGGATATCGCCGGGGATCACGCGGTAATCTCCGGTCATCCCCTCGAAGGGCCGATCGCCCCGTCGCTGAAGCCCCGCGGTGGAGATCAGGGAAATACGGCGCTTTAAAAGTGGTGTTCCCGGCACCCAAGGTTGATCTGTAAATGAGGGACAGGGTAGTTCGGCGAGGTGAGAGCGCATGGGCTCGGGCATTTGGTTGAGGCGGGCCATGGGCAGACTCCATAATTTTGTTGATCAACTTAACTAAATGTTTCAAACTTACATTATTCATGCTTTACATTGGTATACAATATGATCTACTATTCTTGATGTCAACCCTTCGAAAGGGGGGCGCATCAAAAATATTCCCTGACGATCGAAGACAGCCAGGAGGCAAAGCCATGAAATCCAGCCGGATAACTTTGAGATCGGCCGTATGGCTCGGGATATGGATTGCGCTCGCTACGGGACATGGGACTACCCTGGCCGAATCCCCGCGCATCCTCGAGGTGGGGGCCTTTTCAACCGAAAAACCCGACGCCGGGCTTCCCGCACACTGGGCGCCCCTGCATTTCAAAGACATCACGCGTCACACCAATTACCGATTGGTGAACTCAGACGGCCGAACGGTGATAGCGGCCAAGGCAGATGCCTCTGCTTCCGGTCTCATTCGGAAAATTTCCATTGACCCCAAGGAACATCCCATCATCCGATGGCGATGGAAGGTGTCCAACGTGCTTCAAAAGGGGAATGTACATCAAAAGGCGGGAGATGATTATCCGGCCCGGCTCTACATTCTTTTTGAGCATGATCCCGACAAGCTAAGCTTTTTTGACAAGCTCAAGTACGAAGCCGCAAAACTGTTTTACGGCGAGTACCCGCCTCTGGCTTCCATCAGCTATATCTGGGCGTCCAACGCACCGGAAGGGCTGATGGTCCCGAACGCCTACACCGACCGGGCCATGATGTTCATCGTGGAAAGCGGCGAAGCGAAGGTGAATCGATGGGTCGATGAAGAGCGCGATCTATATGCGGATTATCGTGAAGCCTTCAAAGACGAGCCGCCCATGATTTCCGGGGTGGCCATCATGACCGATACCGACGACACCAGCGAATCGGCCACCGCCTATTACGGGGACATCCTTTTTTGCCATGCGAGGCCATGAGCAGAACCTGCTGAATCAAGATACTCATGGAGCGACAAAATGACAGTGGACAGTCGCAACGAGATTCCAACCAATGCATTCCTGATCGAGAATCTGACAAAAAGCTTGACTGCCAGCAATGTCCATCTTAAAATCCCATGTTAATTTAAAACATTATTTCATTTTCTCATGTATTTAAGACTTCAAACCTTGCCTCTAAGCGCCGAAGAAACCTGCTTTTTATGGGGCCCGCGGCAGACAGGGAAGAGTACCCTGCTGAAGGCCCTTTTTCCTCAAGCGACCCGATATGATCTCCTTTCTTTCTGACACGTATCAGCGCCTTCTGCGTCGGCCGGAACTGCTGCGGGAGGAATGCGAAGCCGCTGGATTGGACAGCCATTCTCAAAAACGCCCTATTATTGTAGACGAGATTCAGAAGCTTCCGGTGTTGTTGGACGAAGTGCATTGGCTGATTGAGAACCGGGGACTCCGGTTCATTAACAGCTCTGGGCCGGAGAAATCATTTGAGTGTAACCAATTTTTGTTGGCAGCCCAATTGCCTACAGGTATCCAGTTCGGCGATGGCCACGATCTCCGTGACAATCCGTTTGGCGCCTTCGGAGGTCTCGAAAGACCTCGTGGTGAGCCTGCCGCTCACGGCTACCCGACTTCCTCTGGAATCAGAGGCCGCTTTGGTGTGAACTATGTGATCATCTTGACATCTTGGCCATTTTGCAGGTATTGTGCATGCAATATTGAGCCAGAATCAGAAAGATTGAAAATCCTACGACCCAATATATTGTGGTTGGAAAGACACTGAGGGTAGATTAAAACCCGCAACATACGTAAGGCATATATAGCTTTTAAGAAAAATATTTTGGGGTTTAGCTGCTATATTTGGGCTGATTTTTGTAAAAGCCAAACAGAGAGAACACTTCATTTTTCAAGTCCCTGAAATGGAGAAGAGCTTCCTCCACTTTGTTTTTCAGGCTGTCGAATGTTGGAAAGTAGTGGAGATGGATTTCCTTTTCCTTGATTTTCTTCCACAGTTTTTCGATAGGATTGTAATCTGGAGAATAGGAAGGCAGATTAAACACGGTCAAACGATGCGATTTGGTTTCAAAGAATCGCTGCATGGCCTTGCTGGTGTGATATTTGGCCCCATCTTGAATCAGGATAATGTGCTTTCTGGTTTTTGATAGGACTTCAGTTAGAAACGATTGGTAGGACTGCGAATTCAATCTGCCTTTGTCATGTCCTTTGAAAAAGAAGCGTCCAGAGAAGTAGTCAATTAAGCCAAAAACCTTGTAACCCCTTCGAGTACCCGAGGTCTTAACGACAGGCTGTTGCCCTTTTTTAGCCCAGGTGTATGTCAAAGAGCCCCACTGAGGAAAAGAGGCTTCATCTCCGAAGAGAATATAGGCATTCTTATCATTGGCCAACTTTAGGATTTTGGGCCATGTTTTTTCTAACCATAGGTTTCGTTTCTCAGGGTCTTTATGGTCGGAAACGAATTTGGCCTTTTGATATGAAAATCCCATATTCTTGAGTAGCTGAGCGATGTAATGTACTGAATAATAGACTCCGAACCGTTGATAAATCAGTTTCTGTATCATGGGGCTACGCCAGCAGGCGCCAGGGAAGCCTGCGTTTTTCGGGCCGGCAGTGATGAGTTCATCCAGTTTCTTTTTTTGTGTCTTGGTCAAGTTAGATGGTCTTCCGAGTTTCTTCTTGGATTTCAAACTGCCCACGCCATTGAGGAGCACAGCTTTGACCCATAAGCGAATGGATTCCGTGCTTACTCTCAAAGTTACTGCAATCTTTGAGTACGGCATGCCCTCTGCTACGGACTCTATCACCAAAATTCGTTTAACCGTAGCGAGATCTCCGCAATTTTGTGCGAGTGCAAGGATATGGTGACATTCTTTACGGCTTTGGTTCGTCAGTCTGACTTTGACATTTTTTGCATTGGGGCCTCCCTTTAAGCGCAGTTTTAATCACCTTCATACATTTTTTGGAGTGAAATGTCCCGCAAAAAATGATTCAATCCCCAAAAATATTATCTTGAGGTCTATAGATGGAAGAACATTACGAATTTGAAAAGAAATTCCGGGATCAGGTCCTCAGATGCTCCAGTTGCGGCTTCTGCCGGGCGGTCTGTCCCGTATTCGGTCTCACCAAACGGCCGGCGTTCAATGCCCGGGGAAAGATGCTGATCCTCAAGGAGGTCATGGACGGCAACATCGAACTGAACGATGAGTTGGTGGAAACCCTTTTCCAATGTACCACATGTGCCAGCTGTGCCAATCAGTGCCCTTCCGGGGTCAACCCGCCGGAGATCATCAAACAGGTTCGAAAAGACATGGTGCACCGGGGAACGTGCCATCCGGCCTTCGAAGGCATGAACCGCGTACTTGAAACGCACACCAATATCTACGGAGAAGATGAGCCCGAGGATTTTGGAAGGGAACGAAACCAAAAGGCGGACAACGTCTTTTTTATCGGCTGCGTGGGATCCTACCGGGAAGACGACGCCACCATGGCGACCCTGGATGTCCTGGATCACCTGAAGGTCGATTACACGCTCATCGACGAGGTCTGCTGCAGCGGAGCCCTTGGCGATGTGGGCTTTGAGGTCAATCAACGACTCGCACAGGCAAACGTGGATCGGCTTCTGGCAACCGGTGCAAAAAAGGTGATCACGGGTTGTCCCTACTGCTCGAGAACGTTCAATGACAAAGCCGAATATGCCGCCCTCAGAAATGCAGGCATCGAGATCATCCATTTGAGCCGGTTTTTAAAGGATTATGACCTGGGTGTTCAGACCGACAAGATCGTCACCTACCACGATCCGTGCGATCTGGGACGGCACTGCGGCATCTATGACGAACCGCGTGAAACCATCCGAAAGATCGCCCCCAATTTCGTTGAAATGCGGCACAACCGCGCCGATGCCCTCTGCTGCGGTGCCGGGGGAGGCGTCCGGGGCGCCTATGCCAAGAACTCCATTGCCATGGCCCGCAGACGCCTCCAAGAGGCGGAGGAAGTTGGGGCCGAGGTGGTATTGACAGAATGTAACTCCTGTGTACACAATCTCAACAATGCCAAACTGAGGGCGCAGAAGTTCAAGATCTACACCACGGAACAGTTTCTAAGTAAGCTTCTGGAAGAACAAAGCTAAGACTGATTCTTCCGAGAATTCCGGGAGGCCACGTAATGAATCCAAATCCCCATACTGAACCCAAACTCCCCGGGATGCAACGGCTACACCGGCGGTTTCAGGTGGCAACTCCGGTGGATATAGAAACCGAACTGACGCGGGAATGGTCCCGAATCCGAGACCACCTGCAACTCAAACCAGGGTCCCGTGTGGCCGTGGGCGTGGGAAGCCGGGGGATTTCGAATCTCAAAGACGTGGTGGCCGGTGTGGTGGCCCGGCTGAAAGGGGCCGGGTATCTTCCCTTTATCCTGCCGGCCATGGGCTCTCACGGGGGCGCCACAGCAGAAGGGCAGGTGGCGGTGCTAAGGGCGCGGGGGATTACCGAAGAAAGTGTGGGTGCGCCGGTTCAGGCGACCATGGACGTGAATTCCATGGGAGAGGCAGACGGCATTCCACTCTTTTTGAATCGCCTGGCCCATGAGGCGGATGCCATCGTTCCCATCAATCGCGTCAAGCCCCACACCAATTTCATTGGTCCCACGGAGAGCGGTCTCATCAAGATGATGGCTATCGGATTCGGCAACCAGGTGGGTGCGGAACACTATCATCGGCTCTCCGTCGTGCGTCCCCAATACGAGATCCTCAGCACTGCGGGGAAGGCTGTGATTGCCCGGAGCCCGATCCTGTTTGGGGTGGCCCTGCTGGAAAATCACGATCACCAAACGGCCCAGGTGAAAATGGCCCTTCCCCACGAGATCGAGGCCGTCGAAACCGAACTCCTCAAAAAGGCCCGGGCCTGGCTCCCTCTACTCCCCTTGGATGATATCGATCTCCTTATCATTGATGAGATGGGAAAAGATATCAGCGGGGAGGGCATTGACCCCAATGTGGTGGGACGGGATGTCTGCGCCTACGGAGTCGAAAGGCCTTTGCCGAGAATCACCCGCATATTTGTTCGGGATCTCAGCGAGGGGAGCGAGGGGAGTGCCATCGGCATAGCCCAGGCGGACTTCACCACCCGGCGGCTGGTGGATAAGATCGACTTTCAGGCCACGGCCATCAATTGTCTCACGGCCTGCGCACCGGAAGCCGCAAAGATCCCCCTTGCCTATGACACCGACCGAGAGGCCATCGAAGTGGCGCTCAAGACCATCAGACCCTGTAAGACAGAAGACATTCGTTTGGTTCACATCAAAAATACCATGGAACTGAGCCACATGATGGTGTCCGAGGGGTGTTTACCCACCCTCAAACAGATCAAGGGGCAGCATGTGGGCGAGGAGGTTTTGGAACTCCTCTTCGACAGTATGGGAAATCTCATTTCTCTATTCAGTGACGACAGGTAGCATCTATATCTCCAAGGAGTTAAATCCATATGGAATTGCCTGTGGAAAAGAACCTTGCTGCACTTGAAACCATGAATGAAAGCGCCGTGCTGGGCGGAGGACAGGATCGAATCCGGGAGCAGCACGAAAAGGGCAAACTCACCGCCCGTGAGCGCATCGGGCTGCTATTGGACGAAGGGTCTTTTGAAGAATTCGATCGTCTGAAGACCGGCCGGGGAAGCACCATCGATACGGGTCGGGACTGGCTCGGGGACGGGGTCATCACCGGGCATGGCACCATTGACGGCCGGGAAGTCTTCATCTTCAGCCAGGATTTCACGGTCATGGGCGGGTCTCTGGGCGAAGGCCACTCCCAGAAGATCTGCAAGGTCATGGATCACGCGGTCCGGGTGGGATCCCCCATCGTCGGTCTCAATGACTCCGGCGGCGCCCGCATACAGGAAGGGGTGGATGCGCTGGCCGCCTATGGCGAAATCTTCAACAGAAACGTCCTGGCCAGCGGGGTGATCCCCCAGATCTCCTGCATCATGGGACCCTGTGCCGGGGGGGCCGTGTACAGCCCGGCCATGACCGATTTTACTTTTATGGTGGAAGGCTCCTCCTATATGTTCGTCACCGGTCCCAACGTGGTCAAAACCGTCACCCATCAGGACATCAGTTTTGATGATCTGGGCGGGGCTCGGGTCCACAACCAGAAGAGCGGGGTGGCCCACTTCGTGTTTCCCAATGATATCCTTTGTCTCAGAGAAATCCGAAGACTGGTGAATTACCTCCCATCCAATAATCGCCAACGGGCACCCATCCTGGATCTTAGCGACCCCATCGACCGGATTGATCCCGTCCTGGACTATCTGGTCCCGCCCAATCCCAACCAGACCTACGACATGAAGATCGTCATCAACAGCATACTGGACGGTGCGGAATTCCTGGAGATTCAGCGCCATTTCGCCAAGAACATCATCTGCGGCTTCGGGCGGATCGGCGGGGAAACCATCGGCCTCATTGCCAATCAGCCGGCGGTGCTGGCCGGGGCGCTGGATATCCATGCCTCCACAAAGGCGGCCCGTTTTGTCCGGTTTTGCGACGGGTTCAATATCCCCCTGGTCTGTTTGGTGGACGTTCCCGGGTTTATGCCCGGGCCGGAGCAGGAACACGGGGGCATTATCCGCCACGGCGCCAAGCTCCTCTATGCCTTTGTGGAATCGACCGTACCCCGATTGACGGTCATTTTGAGAAAGGCCTACGGCGGGGCCTATCTCGTCATGAATTCCAAACATATCCGGTGCGACATCAATTTCGCCTGGCCCACGGCTGAAATCGCCGTTCTGGGTCCCAAAGGGGCAGCGGAAGTGATTTACCGAAGAGAAATTCAGGCGGCGGAGGATCCCGAGAGCGTCCTCGCGGCCAAAACCGAAGAATACCGAAGCACCTTTGCCAATCCCTTTCTGGCAGCCAAAAGAGGGTATATCGACAATGTCATCCAACCCCGCGATACCCGGCACCGGCTCATCCGAAGTCTTCAGTTCCTGGAAGGCAAGGCAATGGAAAAACCGATTCGAAAACACGGCAACATTCCCTTATAAGGAGAAGGCGGATGTTCAAGAAGATCCTTATTGCCAACCGCGGTGAAATTGCGCGCCGGGTCATCGCAACCTGCAAGAAAATGGGCATTCAGAGTGTGGCGGTCTTTTCCGACGCGGATGTCCGCTCGCTGCACGTCCGGGACGCGGACGACGCCGTTCATATCGGCCCCTCCCCTGCTCAGGAGTCCTACCTCGCCAAGGAAAAAATCATTGATGCGGCCTTGCAACACGAGTGCCAGGCCATTCATCCGGGATACGGGTTTTTGTCCGAAAACGCCGAATTTGCCGATCGGGTCACCGAGGCCGGGCTGGTCTTCATCGGCCCCCCGGCGCCCGTCATCGCCTCCATGGGGGATAAGACGACCGCCAAGCGGGTGGCTGCCACAGCGGGTCTCAGTGTCGTTCCGGGTCACCCCGAGCCCGTGGCCGGGATTGAGGCGGCCCAAACCGCCGCCAACGCCATTCGTTATCCGATTCTCCTCAAGCCCGCTGCGGGCGGCGGGGAAAGGGATGCACGTGATAACCTCGGAAAAGGATCTGGCCCAGGCCTTTCAGACCAGCCAGAATGAGGCGCTCAAGGCCTTTGGAGACGACAAGATTTTCCTGGAGCGATACATCGAGCGACCGCGGCACGTGGAAATCCAGATCATGGCCGATCACCATGGGAACGTGATCTCCCTGGGAGAGCGGGAATGCTCCATACAGCGGCGGTATCAGAAGATCATCGAAGAGTCCCCTTCCCCGGCCGTGGACCCTGACCTGCGGATGAACATGGGTCGGACCGCCCGGGAGCTCGCCTGGGAGGCCGGGTACACCAACGCCGGTACGGTTGAATTCATCCTGGATGCCGACGGCCGATATTATTTTCTGGAGATGAACACGCGCCTCCAGGTGGAACATCCGGTGACGGAAATGGTGGTGGGACTCGACCTTGTGGAGATGCAGATCCGGATTGCAGACGGCGAACCGCTTCCCATCCGGCAGCAAGACGTCCACATGAACGGATGGGCCATTGAAGTTAGAATCTGCGCGGAGGACCCGGAGCGGGAGTTTCTGCCGTCCACCGGGATCATCACCCGATACGCTCCTCCCCGGGGGAAAGGAATCCGTTTGGACAGCGGTATCGAAGCCGGCAGCATCATCAGCGTCTTCTACGACTCCATGATGTCAAAGCTGGTGACCCATGGCGACACCCGTGAAGCCGCTCGACGCTCCATGATTCAGGCCCTGAACCGTTACCACATCGAAGGGGTACACACCAACAGAGACTTCGTCAACGCGCTTTTGAATCACCCGGCCTTTGCCGCGGGCGATCTATCCACACGATTTATTGAGGAGCACTTTGGCGGGGGAAAAACAGGGATCGAACCGGTTCGTGAGAACCTGCACTTCATGGTCATGGCCGCGACACTGGTCTACCATAACCGGCAAACCCTCATCCGGGATTCCCTGAAACCGATGGTGGCCAAGGTCGGGCAGGCTCACGAGGAAAAGCACTATCAGGACTACGTGGTTAAGGGGGAGGAAAACGTTTTTAGGGTCCGTCTATCCAAAGAGGCGCCCGCCAACCACTGGAAACTTGAGGTGGATGCGCATCCCTATGGGGTCGTCACCCCCCATTTCGAATTCTACAGACGCCGCATCAAATTGACCATAGACGATCAGAACCAGTATTTCCATCTCCAGTACAGGGAGAATTTCATATGGGTCGCCTTTTGCGGGATCACGCGGACATTTGAGATCTACACCCCTTCGGAATGGGAACTGGTTAAGCACATGCCCACCGCGATCCTCGCGGAGAAAGACGACACCCTCTTTTCCCCCATGCCCGGTCTGATCCTCGACATCAAAGTCAACAAAGGGGAGTGGGTCTATCGAGGGCAGGACCTGGTGACTATCGAATCCATGAAGATGGAGAGTGGCGTATCCTCTCCATGTGACGGGGAAGTCAAGGAGATCCACGTTCGGGCGGGCCAAACCGTGGAGACAGGGGATATCATGATTAATTTCAACATCTAAAAACGGGAGATCGATACCCCATCAGGCCGCTGCCCCCTAAAAACGCTTCCCGATCCAAGCCCCTCCACATGACCGACCTGTCGGATTCGTGATACCATTACAGGCTCGGTCTGCTGACACCTTCACACCCCGGGCTTCGAGGCCCCTTTGTGGGACAGTTCACTGAAGAGCCACGGTTGGATATGCGTCAGGATCGGAGATTCGGATCGAATCCGGGACAACGCCGCCATGTCGATCTCACCCAGTTCCACGCCGATCCCTTCCGGCATTTCACACACGGTCTTGCCCCATGGATCGATGATGGATGAATGACCGAAGGTGTCGTGCCATTTGTCGTGTTTACCCCACTGATTGGCTGCACAGATGAAGACCTGGTTTTCAATGGCCCGGGCCCGCACCAGCGCTTGCCAGTGGTACAGGCCGGTCGCCAGCGTAAAAGCAGCGGGAACCAGAACCACCTCGGCCCCCTTTTGCATCAGACATCGAAAAAGTTCAGGAAATCGAAGGTCATAACAGATGGCGATGCCGAAATGGATGCCCCGCCACTCGAAGGTGGCGAGCCGGTTACCGGCCTCAATATAGGCCGATTCCAGATAAGACACCGCGCCCGGAATATCGATATCGAACAGATGAATCTTGCTGTACTTCGCCAGGATGTCCCCTGATGAGATATAAAAACGGAACTGTTTCTTATCTTACCCCTCGCATCGGCCCGTTCCGGAATCGATCCGCAGAGCACCCCGATACCCAATTCACGGGCCACATCACACATCCTGTCTGTCGTGGGCCCAGGAATCGTCTCGGCCGATCGGATACAGGCCTCCTTTTCACCCAGAAAATTGAAGTATTCCGGAAGCACCATAAGATCGGCCTCCTTTTCTGCGCCCCGTTGGATATACTGGATCGCCTGATCAATGTTCCGCTCTTTATCCTCTTGGCTGTTCATCTGGACAACCGCGATGGTCATTTTCTTCATCTCTGTATTCATCCGCATTTACTCCCGGCGCTCAACGCAGAATCAGCACTCCTCAGAACCGGCAGGAAGCAATGATCATGCGTCGGCCTCTGTCCTCGTGATATCCATAATCCTTCGAATGATCAAGTCCATGCAATATCGGGTGCTATGCTCCGAAAACATGGTCGCCTCTCGAACATAGTATCGTTCAAAGAGCGCTTCCTGCAACCCTTCACCGGCATCCGGCCCTGTCCGGCCCTCGGTCACACGGTGGCGTACCCATTCGATTTCCGCCCTGGATTGCTCGATGAAGCGACGCCGGGCTTCACCGGTATAAACGCCACAGTGTCCCGGGCAGATCCAATCCGCATCCAATTGCGCCAAAGTGTCAAAGGTCGCCATGTAATCTTCAAGGTCAACATAAAAGTTGGGGACAAACTGATCCGGGGGCAAAAAGAACCCCAGGTAATCTGAGCAGAATAATACCTTTTCCTCGGGCACCCACAACGCCACCCCTCCGATGCAGTGCCCCGGCGCATCCATTACGACCACAGAGAGGCCGCCGAGATCCATGATCTGCCCGGGAGCCACGTGTACCTCCACCAGACCGTTTAACGATTCGTTCAGGTCCGGGGCCGGGGATTCCGTTGTGGCGCCCAATTGTTTCAGGCGGACCCCCGTGTCATGATCGTCCCGGATAAATATCTGACGGACCTTTTTCTTTTTCAGCAACCGCGTGGTCTCAGGAGACGCCGTCACGACGAGTTGCGGCATGGCCCGTTTTAGTATCGGGCCGCCGGTGATATGGTCCCCATGGGCGTGTGTCAGGAAGAGACGGTCTATGGTAAGCGGATCGATGTGGGCAGACCGCATCTGACGGACCACCTGTGTGGCCGTTGCCGAAATACCCGGTTCGATCAGCATAGTCATCCCATCCCCTTCAACGAGATACGTTTGCAGGTAATGATTTCCCAGTACGGTGATTCGATCAGACAGCCGTTTCGGATACATCCCTCAAAGAACTCCCTGTCATCGTTTTAGGCCGTGTTCTGTGATGCGAATATCACAAAGTCGGGCACGAATCAAACCGTTTCAAATGGCGTTGAGGTGAATGATGGACACTGACCCCGTGAATCGCTGGTGTAATGGCCGGAATGATTACCCGTTGACCCGTCTGTATAAAGGGGTTAATATTTATGCTAAAAAAACAATCGATGGATATGCCCATGATCGTCAAACGGTATCTCACAGTTTTGCCAATCCATCATCACCTATGTAAAACCCCCGTCAATTCCGTTTATGCGGCTGAATAAATTTGTTGATGTCATCATCATCCTGTTCTGTGTCGGTATCCCGCTGCTCCTGGAGTGGCGCACCACACCGGCACCGGTTGAAAGGGATATTCATATTAAGGCCTTCCGGTATGGCACCTATCCCTGGATCATCAGCGCCAACCGGGGCCATACCCTACCCCGGCAACCCGTGAATCATGGGGAAAATCCACATAAAAGGAACTGCCGCCTGTGGTGAGACAATCATCTGGATGCCCCACGGCAGGGCATTGAGATATTCGCCCCGGACAGAGATCCGCATCCGTGGGGATGTGGGGGCATCGTCTGGTTTCAAAGCCGATGGAAAAGCCAAATCGCTCGGCGAGGACCCTCATCCTCAACAGGTCGGCCCCTGCGCCCCCGGCATTGAACGCATAAGACCGCTTGGACGAGTAGAATTCCGTGTCCACGGTGTGAAAAAATCCGCCGAAGATGAGGTCCCGGTTCATTTCCGTGATCCCCACGCCGCTATCGGTCACCCCGATGCGCACCCTGTCTTCCCGATCCTCTGCGTGGATCTCTATCCTCCCTTCGTCCGGGGTGTTTTCAATGGCGTTTTTCAAGAGCCCGGACACCACAAGATGCAGGATTCGACGGTCCATTTGAATGGAGAGTGTCTCATCCAGGTCTTCCTCTATAGTAAGTATCCGCCGGCCCATGGCGGATCGGGCATCTTGAATGGCGTTTCGTAGAAAGGGCGCCAGTTCTATGTGTTCGGATTGGACCTCTTCCACCTGAAACAGGGTGCGGAGCCGCTCGGCAATGAGCCCCAGGATCTCCCTTTGATCGGCCCGGCCCAGGTCCTTGAAGTCGTCCACCAGGTCTGCCGCGCTTTCAATAATATTCAAGATTCTTTCCTGCTCCACTTCCGGCCTTTGATTCAGGATATCATCGATCTTGTTCTGAAGATCCAGGAGGCGCTCAACCTGGCGGTCGCCCCGTTTGAGGGTTCCCTGCAGCCGAAGGGCTTGCTTCTCCTCAAGCTCCCTTTCGATCTTACCCAGCACGCCCCGGATAACGGCCAGAGGCGTCTTCAGCTCATGGGAGAGATGGTTGATGACCCGCTCCCTGGCCTTGTTCAATACCTTGAGTTCTTCATACAGTGTGGCATTTTCCAGGGCGATGGTCACATAGTGGGAGATGGATTCAATCCGCCTTTCATCCTCATGGGTAAAATCCCCGGACCGCTTGTTGAAAACCTGAAGGGTGCCGATGCACGCCCGCTGCCGGTTGATCAGAGGAAGGCAGAGGATATTGCGTGTCTTCACATCCGTGATTCGATCCACCTCCCGGTAGAAGCGGGGGTCTGCGTAGGCGTCATTGATCAACAGGGGCTCCTGGTGCTGTGTCACCCAGCCGGCGATCCCCTGATCTGCGGGAAATCGGATCTCATTTTTCTTCAGGTCCGTGGATACCCGGGACCAGAGCTGGTTGTTGACCCTGTCCAGCATGAACACCGAACATCCCTCGGTGTCCATGAATACCCGGGTGCGGTTCACCACCACGTCAAACAGGGCCTCCAAATCCATCTCGGAGACGATCACCTTTCCCAGTTCCAGCAAAACCCGGTATTCCTTGAGTTCCTCTTCCATGGTCTGATTTTCTCCCGGTGTAACAGGGTCTGATGCGTTTTCGCGAACGCGCCCTTTCTCGGTCTTAGGCCGTTTTTCGCTCTCGGCCTTCAATAAGGAAAGGCTTTTGATGTCAACATCGGCCGCCCGGATCTGGGACCCGTAGCCCTTTTCTTTACCATTTCTCTTCCCCTTTTGAAACGGATTCTTGTCCCCCTGTCAAATCCCCGAATTCCCTTGACTACTCACCCATATTTAGTATATTTGCATAAAATTTTTCTACAAAATCAGCAGCTAAACCATTTCAGCGGTTACCGCCATGACCTATCACCCCAAATTCTGCCCAGCCCGCTCCTGACAGGGAGCCGTTGTCTTTCGTCCTGTTGGGAGTAAACCATTTCTTCCACATCAAGAAGGGCATGACAATTGAAAACCACATGGGTTTTCCCCATTGAGGCGTCAAGAGTTGCCCTCCATGCTTGAAAGAATTTCGTTCATTTCGGAGTTAGACAGCTTTCCGGTTATCACGCAGATTTGGATGTTATACCGTTAGAAAAGTACCCAAAAGTCGGAGGATTTTTTTATCAGGAAGTCATTTTGTTGAAGGATAAACAGAAAGCTATATAATCACTTGTTGCCGGCTCCGCTCCGCGGACCCGGCATTATTCTAAAAACTAGAAAGAGAGAGTTAATCATAAAAGTGAAATGAAAAAGAATATCAAGCAACAACTGGCTAAGGCAATAAATTCTTTTCAGAAGCAGATAAAAAATCTTGGGAAGCTAGGGGCCCGGCTGGAAATTAAAGAGAAAGAATTGGAGAGATTCGTGAAAAATCTTGAGGGCCGAGTAGATACCCGCACGTCTGCAGAAAGAGTTATTAATACCTTGCTTCATAAAGAGATTGAGCAACGCAAGCAATCAGAACAAGCAGCTCAGGATGCCCTTGAATATGCCGATAGTATTATCGACACTGTGCGTGAACCATTCATCGTTTTGAATGCAGATTTAAAGGTAATTTCGGCCAATCGTTCTTTTTATCAAATCTTTAGCGTAAAAGCCGGGGATACCGAAAATCAATATATCTATGATTTAGGGAATCACCAATGGGATATCCCGGAACTACGAGAATTGCTGGAGGATATCCTTCCCAACACCACAAGCTTTGATAATTATGAGGTTGAGCATATTTTTCGTGACATCGGCAAGAGAGCAATGCTCCTAAATGCCCGCAAGGTTTATCGTAAAGCCAACCAGACGCAGCTTATCCTGCTTGCTATTGAGGACATCACTAAGCGCAAGGAAGCAGAAGAGAAATTAAAAACTATGGCTAATCATGACGAACTGACAGGCTGCGTAAATTTCAGATCAATAATGAAGCTGTTAGAGAATGAGATCGCCCGTTCCAAGCGTTTTCAAAAGAAATTCAGCATCATTATGATGGATATTGACCAATTTAAAAAAATAAATGACGGATATGGCCATATAGCAGGCAATGATGCCTTAGTTGTCTTTGCTAATGTTATTAAAAATAATGTCAGGAATGTAGATATTGTGGGCAGATACGGCGGTGATGAGTTTATAGTCATTCTTCCTGAGACAGATCCGCAGCATGTGCTGGTAATCTTAGAGAGAATCAGGAATGATTTTAATCAGAGAAAAATAGTCTCACCGCATACAGAAAATGCAAAAGAGATCACATTAAAATTTACTGCAGGAATAGCAGTTTTTCCAGACAATGCGAAAGACCTTAAAGAGTTGATTTGGGTTGTCGACAGCGCTCTGCGTCAAGCTAAGCGAGAGGGGAAAAACCGAACGCTCTTAGAAAAAAGAAGGTTGTTAAGATGTAACCCTGTGCCAGGTACCAAAATCGAAATAGTTGATCGCTCCGACAAACAGAATGTCAAATCCATCAATATAAGCAATATTTCGAAAAAAGGCATGTTGTTACTTTCCACCCAGGATATTCTCGATGAAGAATTTCTATGTCGAATACACCCCCCTAAAGGAGAGTCTCCATTTGAGCTCACTTCTAAAGTTAAGCATAAAAGCAAGTCAGAGAACGAACTACATTGCATAGGTGTTTATTTCCCGGAGATATCTGAGAATCTTAAAGGAAATTTATCAAATTGTATTGAATCTCCAATAACAATGAGACCAAATGCATGCGGAACCTCGTTATAAATATGGACGCATAACAAAGCAATCGAGCGGATTTTTGCCGCCGCTAAAGTGGCTCCAAAAACCGCTCAGTTTTGTGTTAGGCAAACGGGTTCGGTAGCGGACAGTTGCGAACCAGAAAGGTCTTAAATCTTTATGCCTGTAACACATACGAATCGAAAAAACGTTACCTACACACTATATCGGTGCACGACTAAAACCGGAAAACTTCGCTATTATTTTGCGAAGCAAAGCGCAAAAGGCACCTCTTGTGAAACTATCCCCGACGGGTACGAAATTAGCGAAACCCCCAATGGCCGCGTTTCAATTGTTAAGAGTCATCCCAAACGTATCCACAAAAGCGAGTCCGATATGATTCAGCAAATTCTTGATAATGAGCATCCATTACCTAACAAATACTGTATTTTCGTCAGGCACAACTGTATTGACATCTATGAACGAGTTGACCGGGGCGGAGATGCCATGGCCAATGGGCTACCGGATGACTGGTGTGCAGGAAACCTGCACCGATCCTGCGATGCAAGCGGCATGGAAAGCTCATAAATGACGAAGGAGGTGAGCATATCATGGAAAAAACAATATCGGGTGTCACGATTGAGTGTATCAGGGGCGATATCGCCTCACAAACGGGAATTACGGCTGTTGTTAACGCCGCGAACGCCCAGCTTATGAGGGGTGGGGGCGTAGCGGGCGCGCTTCACCGTGCCGCGGGGCCCGGGCTTGCCGAGGAATGTCGTCCATCAGCGCCCATTGCACCGGGAGAGGCGGTGATTACGAGCGGACACAATCTCCCCAATCAATATGTCATTCACTGCCTGGGGCCTGTTTACGGCGTGGATAAACCGGAAGATGAGCTCCTTGCGAACTGTTATCGCAACGCCTTAGAGCTCGCTGAAAAACATGAGATAGAATCGATAGCGTTTCCGGCGATTTCCGCCGGCGCGTTCGGATATCCCGTGCAAGACGCAGCCGAGGTGGCATTTCGAACCATTATGGAGATCGTTCCGAACCTGAAATCCGTCAAGAGGATTCGATTCGTGCTCTACAGCATCAGGGAATTGGAAATTCACGAAAAAGCCCTCAACATGAAAAGCTGAAAGAATAGAATCGAACGAGTACATTGAGAGCCGCACGGATTGCGATACGCATACAAACGATATGGCATGCCCTTTATGAAACTGGGCGTCCTTCAATAAGTAAACAACTCACGGTATGCAATGTGAATAAATATCAGGGCCAGTTTTCTGTGAATGTTTCCGGAAACTGGAGAGTATTTTTCCAATTTATAGACGGTGATGCTTATATCGTTAACTATGACGATTATCATTGAAGGGGAATATTATGAAACGAATTCAGCGAAAACCTACCCATCCTTGATGTATACTGAGAGAAAATTATCTAAAGCCATTATCCATAACGGTAACCGATATGGCGTCAAAATTGAATGTATCGAGAAAAACGCTATCTAAAATACTGAACGAAAAGGGTACCGTAACACCGGATATGGCTTTGCGTCTATCAAGAGCTTTCGGCACCACACCTGAATTATGGCTGAATTTGCAAAAAAACGTCGATCTTTGGGAGGCTGAGAACTTATCCAGAGACTGGCGACGTGTTCGTCCTCTTCCGGAAAATGTGTTCCCCCCAGAACAATAAGTGAAACAGCGAACCATTCACTGGTGCGGACGCAAAACAACCGCGCCGCACAGCTCAACCGTTCAAAAACTCAAAACTCAAAAGGAGAAATGAAAAATATGGATGACCAAGAAGAACGAATTGCATCGATTTTTAATATGGATGAAGTTCCGGAAGTTAGCGAGGAAACCCTAAAGCCCTATCTTCAGTATATCAAAGATAATATGGATGACACATGTGAGATAACCGGTATCGAAGATTTTGAATGGGAAGAATACTATATCATTGGTCCGGGCAGCAAGAAGGAACACGAAGAACTGCGAAAGACATACCCGTCTTACATGGATATTTACAAGGTCATCGAATTTGAAGAGGATCCTGATGAAGAGTATGGCATACTTGTCAGTCTCAAACGCACCTCGGATGGGAAAACGTTTACATTGCCTTTAGCAGACTTGACAGCAAAGGATAAAAAACATCCGAGCTATCGCATGCTGGATGATTATGCTGTTTGGTTTGTAAATTGGAAATAGAACTCAGCCAACGAATACTGAAACCGATTGCCAATGGATGAAAAAGCCTTCGATCATCAGCCCATCATCAATTCGTTGAAGCATGGGATCATGCCAATGGGATCATGCCTTGCTCACACAATGCCAGATGCTAACATGAACAAAACCCCTGAACCAAAAGCAAGGGACCACATCGACCGAATGCTTGAGCGGGCCGGACGGCCGATGGCGCAGGTTCACCTATGACGAGATCATGACCCGTGACAAGACCAGCCGGGACATGTTCTGGGTACGGGATGAAAGCCTGGCCGACCTGGACAATCTCCCCGAGCCGGACGTGCTGGCCGAAGCGATCATCGAAAACCTGGAAGCCGGGCTGGAGAGATCCAAACAGATTACGGAATCGATCAATGACAAATGATATCAGATGCCACCGCTCGTCTAAGGTCGAACTGAGAGAGAGCCTCCTTGGCGGTCGAGGTATATTCGCCTTAGAGAAGATCGAAAAGGATGAAGTGGTCGCCATCAAGGCCGGGCACATCATCACTTCAGACGACATCGTGGAGATCACGTCTTCAGTTGGGGACTATGCCCTTCAAATTCAGGATGGATTCTATCTGAGCCCGAGATCCAGGGATGAAATCGATCGGATGACGATCTTCATCAACCATTCGTGCGATCCCAATGTCGGCTTCATGGGCCAGATCGTCTATGTGGCCATGCGGGACATTGAACCGGGAGAGGAGCTGTGCCATGACTATGCCATGGAGAGGACGGACGATTATTCCTTGGCGTGCCGGTGCGGCTCCGAGCATTGCCGAGGAACCATCACCGGCGACGACTGGAAGCGAGCTGAGTTACAGGCAAGATATGGGGATCGGTTTTCGTCGTACATTCTGAAGAAGATCAAACGAACAGAGAGATGACATTCGTGGGACACAGTCTGATAGGGGCGTCCATCGCTGTCGTGGCGATGCCGCCTTTCATGTCCGTCTGGCGGTGGGTCCTGGTCATCAATATATTCATACTCCTGTCTTATCTGCCGGATCTCCCCCTACCCTTCTGGGGGCATCCCTATTATGCCGTCAGTCACAGTCTTTTTGTCAACCTGGCTCTGATGACGATCTGCCTGAGCATATGGCTGTCTGCCGGCACCACTCGCAGATGGGTACCCCCCCGGCTGTTCATCGCCGGACTGGCCGCCTGGGGGAGTCATTTTTTACTGGATGCATTGTATACAGGTCCGGACGGCGTGGCGATCTTCTGGCCGTTTTCGCGTGCGGTTTTAAATCTGCCGCTTCCCTGGTTTGAGTATTTTGTTCCCTCACTGGGCGTGTTTCACTCAAACAACTTGAAGGTTTTCGGCATTGAGGCGGTCGCCTATCTGCCGATACTGCTCACGGCCGTGCTTGTCAGAATCATCGGGAATCGCATACGGCCACGGCTTTGCATTTAGGTCCCGACGTTCACAGCCAAGGGCCGGTGGTGACGATTAGCCCAAAAGAAAAGACGTCGAGCCATGATTCATACGTTTAGAAAACATCTTCACACGAGGAACCAAAATGAACCCCGATAAAAAGCGCTGTCCATGGGCGGTGAGTGATCCGCTGCTCATAAGATATCATGACGAAGAGTGGGGCGTACCGCTTCACGGTGACAAAAAGCTCTTCGAGTTTCTCATTCTCGAGGGGTTTCAGGCCGGCTTAAGCTGGCTCACCCTATTGAAGAAGAGAGAGAATTTCCGAAGGGCCTTTGATCGCTTCGATTTCGATAAGGTGGCCCGGTACCCCCAAAAAAAGATCGAAGCCCTCATGAATGACCGGGGCATCATCCGAAACCGGATGAAAATCGAAGCGGCGGTCTCCAACGCAGGAGCCTTTATTTCGGTGCGAGAGGAATTCGGGACCTTCGATCAATACATCTGGGGATTTACCCGGGGTGAGACCATCCACAACGCCTTTGAAAGGGAGCAAGACGTGCCCGCCAAGACCGAGCTGTCCGGGCGGATCAGCAACGATTTGAAAAAAAGAGGGTTTAAATTTGTCGGTCCCACCATTGTCTATGCTCATATGCAGGCAACCGGGATGGTCAATGACCATCTTAAGACTTGTTTTCGATACAAAGCGCTGACATCACAAAGGAGATAATCCATAAGCCATCGCTCCCAAGTTCGAGGGGGCTGAAGAAAAGTCCGTGGGTCTGGCGGCGGCCATTGAACAGATGGCGGCGGAGAATAACTGCGCGTATTTCAACGCGGGGAAATCACCCCCACCAGCAGGGTGGACGGCGTCCACTTGGATGAGGACCAGCATCTCGCCCTTGGCAAGGCATTGGCGGAAAAAGTCGGCGGGTTGTTTTGATAGATCCGTATGCCAGAAGCGTTATAGCCGAAAGAGCCTCGGGCGTTCCTCATACCCCACATCGATACCGATGGTGTCGCCGGTTTTAAAGCCAAGACGGTTGAATTCCCGAATGACCTGGTCATTCTTCTCCACATTCCAGTACACAAACCACAGGGGATATCTCACGGTATCGATGCCATAGGCATCATGGGTGCACAGGTTCCGTCCGATCTTGTCCTTGACGATCAAAGTGTCCGCCTCTGAAAGAAAGTAATCGATCTGATACATATTGTCATTGAGCGCCTTGGACAGGACCTTCTGCAACTCCGGGTAATCGTCTAAGTAATGATTGGCGATCTGAACCAAATCCGAGGGCGGTCGTATATTCAGTCCGAGCACGGCGAACCGCTCATATTGAAGTGCAAATGCTTCCATATATGCCTCGTAAGCGGTGATGGTTTCGATAACATCATCGATTCCCGCTTCGACCGGCTCCGACGGGAGAACGATGTCCTCGCATTTGCTAATGACATCTATGTAAAATAAGCGGTTGTCCATCACAAAAACCGGTCGTTCACGATAGTTCCTGCGTTTTCGTACCCTTCGAATGCCGTCCAATTTGACAGTGATCTTGCTCTGCATGGTTTCCAGAATTTCAATCTTGGAGATATCCCTCGCCTGGACCACCATGATCTCACCATCAATCGAGATGATGTACTCGATTTCGCTTTGAAACCCGAGGAGATCCTGAATCGATTTTGACATGTCAAGGAGCCGGGTATCGTGGGGGGTCTCGGTAATATAGGGTTCACAGTCGACCTTATGGGTGCGATTACGGCTGTAACCGAATTCCCAATGATTCCCCATCATCTTGGCCATGACACTGGATCCCTCAATAAAGGGCATTACGATAACCCCCATCTCCTGGAAGTCGATTTCAGGGGCCTTGTTGAAGCGCTGTTGCCTTTGAATAGAAAGCCGACTGATGGTTTCCGCTAACTTTATGATACGCTTCCTGGCGTATTGGATCCCTTCGACATCCGCATAGGTTTCTAAGGAGTCGAAGGTCCCCCCTTTGAAAAGTTCCTCCTGGGGATGTGCACTTCTCGCGATCACTTTGAAGCTTTCACGGTGGTTCTTAAGAAACCGTTCCAGCGGGCCGAAATGTTCAGATTTAAAATCTGAGGCTGGCACATAAATAAAATCAGGCACATTGAAACTGGCCGCCTTGAGCCTTTCCAACAGCCGTGCCTTTTCAGGGATGATTGTCTCCATATTCTCCTCTAAGGGCTTGCCCAAAAATAAGTATAGAAAGTAAATACGATAAGGAAATTTTCAAGGCGTAACGATGATCCCCTATTGAAAAATTCGGTTACAGCACTCCCCCGAATGGCTTAGGGCTCCTCTACGGATTTTTCCCATGACATGGGCCATGAACATGAATCGGGGAAAAACCACACCCCAAACAAAAGAGGGGTCGCAAAAGCGACTGAATGATGGTAGAGTAAGCGCCATGATCATACCTATCGAAAAAATCATCTCCGGCGGGCAGACCGGTGCGGACATCGCCGCACTGGATGCCGCCATCGACTACGGGGTTCCTCACGGGGGGTGGATATCCAAAGGCCGGCGGACGGAATCCGGTCCGCTCCCTGATCGGTATCTGCTGAAGGAAACCAATAACATCGGCTACCCTCAGCGGACCACGCTCAACATCCTCGACTCGGACGGCACCCTGTTGTTCTCCCACGGTGAACTGACGGGCCGATCGGCGTTGACACAGGAACTGGCAAAAAAACATTCACGACCGTGCCTTCACATCAACCTGGGGGAAATCAGTGAGTATCAAGCGGTGGAGATCATCAGGGATTGGATTGAGGTGAAAGGGATTAAAGTCCTGAATGTGTCCGGCTCAACACACAGTGAAGACCCGTTTATTTACGATGCGGTCAACAACATCCTCAAATCCGTCCTCTATCCCCCACCGGAGCAGTTTCCCCGGCCCTATCCCAGAACCGTGCACAAAGCCGTGGACCGACTGGTTTCCGTATTGAGCTTCAAAGAGAAGACCCGTATCGCCCACATGGCCAAGGAAGCGCTGAGCGTCCTCTCCGCCACCGTGGGCCAGTACATCAGGGATCATTTCGGCCTGGGCTGGGGAAACGAAGAGTTGATGGCATCCTGCCGCGCCGCTTCAGAAACGGAAACCCTTAATGAGGAGAACGCCTCCATGGTGATCATCGAGGCGTTGTGGGAAGAACTGCGGCACACCCATGGGCTGAAGCTCTTGAAATAACTGCCGGCACCGATCATGGCCGCGCCATGAAAGGCGGCATCAAAAATATACGGAAGTCCATCAAATTTATCTGATTGACGGGAACGGGGTACACTCCAGATCGAGGGCATCGGCCACTGCGGGGTAGGTGAGCTTTCCCTTGTAGATATTGACGCCCTTTGCCAGGGTGGCGTCCTCTTTTATTGCCCGGTCGATTCCCTGATCCGCCAGCTTCATGAGATAGGGCAGTGTGGCATTGGAAAGGGCATAGGTGCTCGTCCGCGGCACCGCACCGGGGATGTTGGTCACCCCATAGTGGAGGACGCCATCGACCTCGTATACGGGCTCGGAATGGCTGGTGGGGGTAATGGTCTCGCAGCATCCGCCCTGGTCCACGGCCACATCGACAATAACACTTCCCGGCTCCATCCGGCGGATCATCTCCCGGGTCACGAGACACGGAGCCTTGGCCCCTTTGACCAGAACCGCACCGATGAGGAGATCCGCCCGTTTGACCGCCTCGGCGATATTGAAGGGATTGGCGCTGAGGGTGGTAAGGCGTCCATGGAGGACCTGGTCCAGGTATCGAAGGCGGTCCGCATCAATATCCAGGACGATGACGCAGGCCCCCATGCCCAGGGCGATCTGGGCCGCATTGATCCCCACCACCCCGGCACCCAGGATGGTCACATCCGCCGGCCGGACTCCCGGCACACCGGATAAGAGTTTGCCCCGCCCTCCCCTGTTCTTCTGCAGATACTGGGCCCCCAGTTGAACCGCCATGCGGCCCGCCACCTCACTCATGGGGGTCAACAGCGGCAGACGCCCCCCGGACTCCTCGACCGTCTCATAGGCGATACCCGTGATTCCACGTTTGCACATTTCCATGGTCAGGGCCTTCTCCGCAGCGAGATGAAGATAGGTAAACAGGGTCAGGCCCTCTCGCATGAGTGCATATTCAGATGCCTGCGGTTCTTTGACCTTGACGATCAGCTCAGCGTCCCACACCTCCTCAGGGGTGGGGAGCACGCGCGCGCCGCCCCGGGCGTACTCTTCATCAGAAAATCCGCTCCCTTCGCCGCCACCTGCCTGAACCAGGACCTCATGCCCCGCATCCAAAAGCTGACGGACGCCCCCCGGGGTGATGGCCACCCTGAACTCGTTGTCCTTGATTTCTTTGGGCAGACCGATGATCATCCTTCCCTCCCATTATGATCGATGTCAGACAACGCTTGAATTCTACATATCTTTTCAGATGTCTTGTTTCCAATAGGGCACAGGGTAACATCCCATGGAGGAAAATAAAAGTCTTATGAAGGGATAATCCGTCCGTGCACCTGATGGACGCAAATAGGCTTTTTTTTGCATATGCCATTTTGACAATACGCCCCGGTTCTGGTTTAATGCAGCCCGCCCAAAGAGCAAAACCGCTAAAATCCTTTCCCTCTGCTGATCACACATCAGCCCTGAACCCGACACATCTTTCTATCCTCTACCGACGAGGCGTTGTTTAACAAAATCCCTTGATACAGGGAGGGGTCAACAACTGGACAGCCATTTCCCCCGCTTTGTGGTTTGTCTTTTTTTAACCGGCCATCAAATAACGTTCGACATCCCGCCTTCAGACCGTGTGAGACAACCGAGCGCGTTTTCCAGAACGATTTTCTTGACAATAAAAAATTATATACTATACTTTTAAACTATGGATTAACCATTACTCGAGATCTTCTGTCAAATCCCTATTTGAATGGAATTAAAATAGATGCCATCGAATCCGGCTCATAAATCAAAGATCGCCTCCATTGCCATCAGCAGAAAAAAGGGAATACCCAAAGAGACAGTGACACAAGCCTCACTTCTCAAAGATCACGGCATCGAGGGCGACGCCCACGCGGGTCCGTGGCATCGACAGGTGAGCTTTCTCGCGGCCGAAAGCATTGATGGCGCCCGCGAAAAAGGGCTGGATGTTGACTTTGGCAGAGTGATTAAAGGGGGCATGATCCGGCGCGGCGACCCGGTACGCATAATTCGTGATTCCTGATGGAATTATCCGTGATCATATCCGAGCTCCTGACGATTCGCCTTCATTTTTGACGCAAAAGGAAACGCCATGGCCAAAACAATAGAAGAAATCAACGAAAAGATTCGATCCGGAAATGTGGTGGTCTTTACTGCCGAGGAGGTGATCGACCTGGTCCGGAAAAAGGGGCCCAGGCAGGCATCCCAGGAAATAGATGTGGTGACCACCGGCACCTTCAGCCCCATGTGCTCTTCCGGGGCGTTCATAAATCTGAAACAGGACAAGCAAAAGATGAAGTTGGGTGGAGGATGGGTGACGCTGAACGGTGTGCAGGCATACGCCGGCCTGGCCGCGGCAGACATTTATCTCGGTGCCACCGCACTTCCTGACGGGGATCCACGGAATAATAACGGCCGTCGGGGCCGCTTCAGATATGGCGGCGCCCATGTAATCGAAGACCTGGTACAGGGCAAACAGGTTCTGCTGAAAGCAGAAGGATACGGAACGGACTGCTATCCCAAGAAATGGCGGGAGCAGATGATCGGCTTTGATGAGATGAATGAGGCCGTTCTGTTCAACCCGAGGAATTGTTACCAGAATTACAACGTGGCGGTAAACCTGTCCGACAAACCGATCTACACCTACATGGGGAAACTCAACCCGAGACTGGGAAACGCCAACTACTGCAGCGCGGGCCAGCTTTCTCCACTTTTGAACGATCCGATGTACCGCACCATCGGCATCGGCACCCGGCTATTTTTGAGTGGCACTGAAGGGTATGTGGCATGGCATGGGACCCAGCACAACCCCAATGTCCCACGGTTGGAAAACCTGACACCCCGCGCGGGAGCCGGGACCCTGGCCCTTGTGGGCAATCTTAAAGAAATGGATCCCAAGTGGCTGCGGGCCGTATCGTTCACCGGCTATGGCGTCAGTCTGAGTGTGGCGGTGGGTCTGCCGATTCCGATCCTGGACGAAGAGATGATGAGATTTGTCTCTGTATCCGATGCGGATTTGAAGGCGCCCGTCATTGACTATAGTCAGTTCTACCCCACCGGTGAGGGAAAGCCCAAACTGGGCGAGGTCACCTATGCAGAACTGAAGAGCGGCGCCATACAGATTGATGGAAAAGATGTGCCCACCGGATGCTTTTCCAGCTATCAAAAGGCCAGGGAAGTGGCGGAACACCTCAAATCGCTCATAACGGACGGGCGGTTTTTCCTGTCGTGCCCGGTGTCGCCCCTATCCGGGCCCGCTGAAGAACAGGGGGACCTCAAATGAACACAAAAAAGGTAGTCCTTTCCTTCCCTCCCGGCACGGTGGAGGATCCCATTATTTATCATCTGATCATGGATTACGGTCTGATGGTCAACATCCTGCGTGCGTCCATCGATGCGGGCAAGCAGGGACGGGTGGTTGCCGAACTAAAAGGAGATGACAATCAGCTTAAAAACGGCGCCAACTTCCTAGAGAGCAAGGGCGTTGAGATTGAGCCCCTCACCGAGGAAATTCGGCACATCGAAGAAAGATGCACCAGTTGCACATCCTGCGTTCCTTTGTGCCCTACCGGGGCGCTGGATGTGGACCGCGAGACATGGCTGGTCTCCCATGATGCGGATAAGTGCGTGGTCTGCCTTTCCTGTGTAGATGTCTGCCCGTACAGGGCGGTGACGGCCCACTTTCAATAGATACCGAGGGGATATGAGACATCGGCGACCGACGAAACACCATAAATCAGCAAGCAGAACGATCGCTCTGCTCCTCGCTCTGTTTTTTTGGATCACCGGATCCGCCCAGGGGTTGCCCGGAGCCCAATGCAAAAAAGCCTGTTGCCAGAATGGATTCATCAAGCGGGGGCCTCACCAATTCGCACACACATCATCTGCCCACCCTATGGTACCATTTGAAAGAGGCCTCCCCGTTTGCGGACCATTTTATACCCACGCCACCCTTCATGACATCGTAGCTCAGAAATCACAAAGATGCCCCGACGACGCACTGCCCGCCTGCTGCAGGGCAGAAAACGACAGCAAGGAAGTTCAAGATCCGGCATCGGCATCCACGGCTCGAACCCAACGTCATCCGGACATCAGCCTGGTGTCCTTCGCTGAGGTATCTGACCGTTTTGAAAGCCCCCGCCGCGCTTCCTTTGCTCAGTTCTTTTTACCATCACGGGCCGCGCCTTCGCCCCTTTATGTAAAATATTCCGCATTCCTTTGTTGAACAACCCAGCCACGGAAACGAAACACCCTATATCCGTACCCGATAACTCCTGCACATCCATGTCGAGCCTTTGATCGGCTTAATCTGTTGATAGTGGAAACAGACGATCCTCTGTTGTGCCGTTGCTCGGCGCAGAAGCCGGGAGTCTCCATCAAAACACAACATAATGCATTGCGATCATTAGAAATGAAAAGGAGTTCATCATGCCAGATACAGAAAAACATCAGATAGCAGGCGGGAATGTGTCTAAGAAAAGTGCAGAGAAAAGGAATATGATCCTCAATACAAACAAGAAGTTTCGACTTCCATGGGTAATTGCAGGCGTTTTATGTGTTCTTGCACTGGGAGGCGGCGTATTGTTTGCCACCCAGAACACAACTCAGGAGACCACCCATGCCAATCCTCCAGGGGTTCAGATCTCTGAAACCGCCCTGAGCTACCCGGTCGATCTCTTTTCAGACGGAAAGGCCCGGCACTTTCAGTACAAGGTGGATGACGCCATCACCATTCAGTATTTCATTCTTAAGAGCGCTGACGGTGTAATACGGGCCGCATTTGATGCCTGCGATGTCTGCTGGCCCGCCGGAAAGGGATATGGGCAGTCCGGTGATGTCATGGTCTGCCGGAATTGCGGACGACAGTTTGCGTCCATACGGATCAACGAGGTCAAGGGCGGGTGTAACCCGGCGCCGCTTAAGCGGAGCATAGCAGGCGATAGACTGGTATTGGAGATTCAGGATATCCTTTCGGGGAAACAATACTTTGATTTCAATAAGCGGGGGTAAAAGATGAATCTCAGCGATATCGTGTTTCGAAATCTGTTGCGGCGAAAGGCCAAGGCCCTGTTTGTTTTGGCCGGTCTCGCCATCGGCGTGGCCACCGTGGTTGCCCTCATCAGTTTTGTGGAAGCCATGACGAGTCAGATCAATCATAAGTTGGAGAAGTACGGGGCCAATATTCTCATTGTCCCCAAGACGGAGAACCTCTCACTCAGCTACGGGGGCCTCTCTCTCGGCGGGGTGTCCTTTGAGATGGAAGAGATTCGTGAAGCGGACCTTGAAAAGATCGGGTCCATAAAAAACGCCGCCAACGTGGCGGGTATCGGGCCCATGGTATTCGGCGTAGTGAATGTGAATGATCACAAGGTGCTCTTGGCCGGTGTGGATCTCGAGTCCACCTGGATCTTAAAACCCTGGTGGAAAATCGATGGGACCATTCCCAGAGAAACAGGAGTGATCCTGGGCGCTGAGACGGCCAAAGTACTCGACCTGAAACGCGGCAGCTCCCTCCAGATAAAGGAAAAGGATTTTATCGTATCCGGTGTATTGAAACCCACCGGCTCCCAGGATGATCAATTGCTCTTTATGCCACTCGGCACTGCGCAGTCCCTATTGAATAAGGAAGGCCTCGTTTCCATGGCCAAGGTGGCCGCCCTGTGTAAAGACTGTCCCATTGACGCCATGGTCAGGCAGATTTCAGAGGCTGTCCCCGGCGCCAGGGTCATGGCCATACAGCAGGTGGTCAAAGGCCGGATGGAGACCCTGGCCCAGTTCAAGACGTTTTCTTACGGGGTTTCACTGGTGGTGGTACTGGTGGGCAGCCTGGTGGTCCTGGTCACCATGATGGGGAGTGTGCGGGAACGGACTGAAGAGATCGGCATTTTCAGGGCCATCGGGTTTCGTAAGACCCATGTCTTCAAGATCGTCCTGCTGGAGGCCGGTTTTATCTCTGCCGTGGCAGGGATTCTGGGCTATTTTGCCGGGTTTGGCGTCACCAAAGGCGCGTTGCAGTTCTTCTCTGAGAGCGGTGGCGCATCGGTTCTCCCCAGCATAAATCTTGCCGCCGGAGCAGTTGGGTTGGCTATTCTGGTAGGACTGGCATCGAGCATCTATCCCGCGTTCCTGGCCGCCCGAATGGATCCCAATCAGGCATTGAATGCCATGTAGGAGGTAAAACATGAGTTATATATGTGCTGAGCATCTTGTAAAGCAATATGGTGACGGAGCGGCCGCTGTCATGGCTGTCCACAACATCGACTTTGAAGTGGAACCGGGGGAGTTCGTGAGTATCATGGGAGAATCCGGGGCGGGTAAATCGACTCTCCTGTCCATCATGGGCGCCATGAATCCCCCACATCGGGCCGGTTCATTGTGGACGACATCGACGTCTACAAACTCGGGTCAGAAAAAAGAACCGATTTCAGAAGGGAATTTATCGGTTTTGTGTTTCAGAGCTTTCATTTGGTGCCCTATCTGACCGTGGTGGAAAACGTCATGCTGCCGTTGACCACGGTTAAAATAAGTCGAAAGAGAAAACAGGCGATCGCTGAGGCCGCTTTAGACCAGGTGGGCCTTTCGGGAAAAGAGGGACGGCTTCCCAGCCAGATTTCGGGTGGCGAAAAGGAACGGGTAGCCATTGCACGGGCTATTGTGAACGAACCCCCGGTGGTGCTCGCGGATGAACCCACCGGAAACTTGGACTCTGGAACTTCCCGTGAGATAATGGAACTCCTTCAACGGCTCAACCGGGAGGGGACCACCATCCTCATGGTCACCCACAGCCCGGACTGTGCCGGCTATGCAGAGCGGATCCTGATGGTGACGGACGGCCGCCTGACAGAATCCGATGGGGACCCGATCAAACCGGGCAAGATCTTCCCTTTGAAAGCAGAGACAAAGGACAGCCGCGTGGATGTCGGCTTCGGGTGACCTGGCCGGACATCAACCAGGCGCCACAGGGTCGCTTTCTCGCAAACCGATATGACCTCTCCATGGGTGTCGACGTTGCGCTACGGCGGTGTCATGTCTTAACCCTAACGTTGCATAAAGCTTTGGCCCAAAATCGTTTCACTCACTCTATATCAGGACATCAAGAAACGCTGTTCCATTTTCAAGACTTCACCGTATGGTCGATACGCTTTCACCCTTGAAAATGTCCCATCGTCCCCTGCTGACCTAATCTAAAGCGTTTTGAACTCAACTTTTATGCAATGTTAGGGTTAATTCTGTGGGTTTTCTTGGTTCAATTTCCCTTTGAGATCTTTAGAAACCTCGCGTTGACGGCTACAATCACCGTACTCAGAGACATCAGTACTGCCCCCATGGCTGGAGACAGCAGCACGCCGTAGGTATACAGCACCCCCGCGGCCAGGGGAATGGCGAAGGCGTTGTAGCCTGTGGCCCAAGCCAGGTTCTGGATCATCTTACGATACGTGGCCCTCGAGAGATCCAAGATGGCCACTGCATCCAACGGATTACTGTGGACCAGAATGATATCAGCCGCCTGGACCGCCACGTCGGTGCCGGCGCCGATGGCAATCCCCACATCCGCTTGGGCCAGGGCGGGCGCGTCATTGACCCCGTCGCCCGTCATGGCGACAACCAAACCGCGCGACTGGACCTCCTTGACCTTTTCGGCCTTGTCTTTGGGTAGAACCTCGGCGAAATATTCGTCCAGGCCGATTTCTTCGGAGACCCATTTGGCCACCAGATTGTTATCTCCGGTGAGCATCATGCATTGGATGCCCATCTCCCTGAGTTTGGACAGGGCTTCCTTCGATTCCTCCCGAATGAGATCCGCCAGTGCGATGGCGCCTATGAGTTCTCCGTCAATCAAGACAAAAACCACGGTTTTTCCTTGGGAATTAAATGTATCGATCCGCTCGTCTTTCATCGGTATATCGTTTTCCTTGAGAAAACCTGGGCTCACGACCTTGACTTCTCTGCCGTCCACCTTACCTTGAGCGCCTTTTCCCGGAATGGACTTGAAATTTTCCACCCTCGGCGGTTTTTCAAATGAAGCAGCGATTCCTTTTGCGATTGGATGCTCTGAGTGCATTTCAATCGCGGCGGCGTATTTGAGCAGCTCTTTCTCATCCGTCCCGTCTACCAAAGCAACGGTGTCGGTCACGCCGAATTCACCCCTGGTCAGGGTGCCCGTTTTGTCAAAAATAATCGCTTGGATGTTACGGCTTCTCTCAAACGCAGCCCGGTCCCGGATGAGAAGACCGTTTTTGGCGGCAAGTGCTGTTGAAACGGCGACCACAAGCGGTACGGCAAGCCCTAAGGCATGGGGGCAGGTGATCACCATCACGGTTACGGTACGCTCCAGAGCAAAAGCGAAATCCCGGTGGATGACGGCCAGCCATATGATCAGGGTGATAGCCCCACAGCTCAGGGCGATGATGGTCAACCACAGGGCAGCGCGATTGGCCAAATCCTGACTTCTGGACTTACTCTGCTGGGCTTGTTCGACCAGATCGATCATCTGGGACAGAAAAGAATCCCTTCCGGTTTTCTGAACTTCCGTGGTGATGGAGCCTTCGCCGTTGATGGAACCCCCGATGACCTTGGAGCCGGCCTGTTTTTCCACCGGTTTGGATTCCCCCGTCAGCATGGCTTCGTTGACCGAGCTTTCGCCTTCCACCACCTCCCCGTCGACCGGCACTTTTTCTCCCGGCTTGATCAGCACGCGATCACCGGGTTTAAGCTCTTCGAGCGGCACATCCTCGGTGCTTCCGTCCTCCGTGACCTTATGGGCATCAGATGGCATGAGCTTAGCCAGCTCCTCCAAGGCCCGGGAAGCGCCCATGACCGACTTCATCTCGATCCAGTGGCCCAGAAGCATGATGTCGATCAGCGTGGCCAGCTCCCAGAAAAATACCTTTCCGCTCAAGCCAAAGACCACCACGCTGCTGTACCCGTAGGCCGTGGCGATGGCGATGGCGATCAAGGTCATCATCCCGGGCTGCTTTTTTTGCAACTCGTCAAAGAGCCCTTTCAGAAAGGGCCAACCGCCGTAAAAGAACACAAACGAGGAAAGCACCCACAACACATAGATGTCGCCGGGAAAACCGAGCGCCTGTTTGAATCCCAAAAAAGCCTGGATCATCGGAGACAAGGCCAGAATAGGAACCGTCGCACCCAAAGATATCCAGAACCGTCTCCTGAAGTCGGCCACCATATGCGCGTGGTGGTCCCCTTCTTTATGATCCCCATGACCTTCATGACCCTTACCTGATTTATGATCACTGGGCTTCATCTCGTTATGGCCCTTCTGAGCTTGGTGGCTTCCCTGCTGTGCTGAACCACCGGAGGTGTGATCACCCTGGTGAGTATTGATGTCCTGTTTTGCCATTTTTGTTCTCCTGTCATATCTCAAGTTTGCGAATAATCTCCTTTAAAGACTCGGCGGACGTCAGGAGTCGATCCTTTTCCATCTCATCCAGATCGATGGAAATATGCTTAAAAATGCCGTTCAGGTTCAAAATCACGGGGATGCTCAGGCATACATCCTTTATGCCGTAGTAGCCGTCCATTAGACTGGAAACGGTCAACACGCTGTTTTCGTCCCGCAGTATGCTGCCCACGATCCTGACCAGGGCAAGGGATACGGCAAAGTTGGTATATCCCTTCCGGTCGATGATTTCATAGGCCGCGTTTTTTACCTGCTGAAAAATGTTCTCCCTTTCCTCTGCCGAACAGTTTTCTTTGCATACCGGACAGTAGTCGGTTAGCGACACCCCGGCAATATTGGCCTGGTTCCAGACCGCTACCTCACTGTCCCCATGTTCACCGATGATGTAGGCATGAACATTTCTGGGATCTACCTGGCAATGCCGGCTCAACAGGGACCTGAAACGGGCCGTGTCCAGCACGGTCCCGATCCGATCACCCGGTTCATGGGGTACCCGGATATTTTGAGGGCCACATAGGTCAGAATATCCACGGGATTGGAAACGATCAGAATAATTCCGGGATCTTGTTCGACGATTTTGGGAATGATGTCTTTAAAAATCTCAGTATTTTTGTAAACAAGATCCAGCCTCGTCTCTCCCTGTTTCTGAGGGGCCCCTGCAGTCACCACCACCAGATCGGCGCCCTTGCAGTCCGCATAGTCGCCTGCAAAGATCCGAGCCGGCTGCGCAAAGGAGAGCCCGTGGTTCAGATCCATGGCTTGCCCTTCGGCCTTCTTGAATTCCCTGTTGATCAAGACGATGGTGGAAGCAAGCCCCCGCATCATCAGAGCAAAGGAGAAAGTTGCCCCCACATGACCGGCTCCCACCACAACCACTTTTCGTGTTTCGGCAATGGGTCGTCTAAAGGTCACAACATATTTCTCAGGGTCATTCTCAAAAGTCGTTTTACAAGTCTCAGAACAAAAATAATAGGTCTTTCCCATATATCGGGCGACATGTCGTCCACGTTTTTCGGCCACTTCCATGCCGCAAACCGGGTCCCTAGCCATGGCGTCCTCCTTTCCGTGACAGTATACCGGTTGGACGTTTTTTTCACGCACCTAAAACCACAATCTGACACCCATTACGAAGGAAACGACATCAATGGCTTCGTTCTCAGCCTCCGCCAGATCTGCCGTCTCGCCCAATTTCCGGCTCCAGGAGACGCCGATATAGGGGGCGAATTCACGGCGAATCTCGGTAGCGCAGCCGAAGCCCCAGTTGGATGTCGTTGAAGCCCTGGCCGACACCATATTCTTCGACCTCCTGGAGGGCGATACTGGTCTCCAGCCGGGGCTGCAGGATCAGCCGCTGGGAGAGGAGCAGCTCATATTCCAGTTCCAGAGCGGCCGACACATCGCCGTCTTCGCTCACATAGCCGGTGGCCTCCACCTCAAACCAGTAAGGGGCAAGCCCTTCAACACCGAAGGCGAGGAAGGTTCGATCGGGATCAGGCTTGAAGTCGTGCCGAATCCCCAACTGCAGATCCCAGAAGGTGGCGATGTTCCGGCTATAGAACAGCTCTGTCTTGGCCTCGTCAAAGGTCTCCTCATGGATCAGCCACGTGCCCTCGCTCTTGAACCAGAGCTTGTTATAATCCGTACCGGCCAGGCCTGCACATCCCAGAGGAGCAGGTCTTTCCCTTCTCTGGTCTGGTATTCCAGTCGGTCTCCTAAGAATACAGCGAAGATCTCGTTGTCGTGGACGGGCTGCACACCGAAATTCTCCCGGGCCCCGGATTGGGCGTCACGGGCGTATTTTTGAATCCCCTGGCCCACTTCCGGGTCGGTATCTATTTGGTGGTAATCGGCGGGAAAGTTACGCTCCTCCGGATCGGTAAAAGACTTCTCTGCGGCCACGGATGCCGGTAAAAGCCCCAGAAACAGAAGTATGGTCATCCACGCCTTCATCGGTTTCCTCTCTTCTCAGGCCACCCGGACCACCTGGAACATGCCCGCTTCCATGTGGTAGAGCAGGTGGCAATGAAAGGCCCAATCTCCCTTCTCGATCGGGGTGATGCGGGCCGAA
This sequence comes from Deltaproteobacteria bacterium, assembly GCA_034522175.1. Classification (GTDB taxonomy): domain Bacteria; phylum Desulfobacterota; class DSM-4660; order Desulfatiglandales; family Desulfatiglandaceae; genus JAIPDZ01. Next base: position 1,054,356 of record JAXHLQ010000001.1, read on the forward strand.
ACCACCTCGCCGGGTTTGGTCAAGATGGTGTGCTTGAAGGGGAGCTTGTCGGCCCCGTTTTCTAACTGCATCCACATGCCGTGCAGGTGAATGGGGTGCTCCATCATGGTATGGTTGACCAAAAAGAGACGCAGCCGCTCGTTGTGTCGGAAGAGGTAGGGTCCGGGATGCTCGGTGAATTTCATGCCGTCAAAAGAGAACATATACCGTTCCATGTTGGCGGTGATGTTGATGGTCATCTCCCGGTCGATCGTCGTGGAATAGGTCTGGGGTTCAACGGAGACGAGATCGTCATAGGTGAGGACCCGCCGTCCGTCTTCTCCCAGGCCCAGTCCCGGCTCGTCCAGCCGGTATCTGGGATTCATGATCACCATGGCCACGTTCGTATTTTCTTTCTCCGGCTTGAAAGGCGTCGGCCCGTTGGGGCCTGGGATTCGTGGATCCTGTTGCGGGGGCTCGGGCTGGTGTGTCATTTTGGTGCTTCCGTGCTCCGTCTTCACCAGGCCCATGCCCAACAGGCTGTCGTCCATGGCCCCCATGCCGATGTCCTCCAGGCGCCGTACCGGCCGAGGTCTCAAGGCGGGAACACGGGCCTCCATTCCGGGCTCTGGGGCCAGAGTGCCTCGGGTATAGCCGCTGCGATCCAGGGACTCTGCAAATAGGGTGAACGCCCGATTTTCTCGGGGCTGCACCAGCACATCGTAGGTCTCGGCCACCCCGATGCGGAACTCCTGCACGGTGACAGGACGTACCGCTTTGCCGTCGGCCATGACCACCGCCATGTCCAGCCCGGGGATGCGCACATCGTAGTTGGTGGTGGTGGAGGCGTTGATGAAACGCAGGCGGATGGTTTCGCCCGGGTCGAAAAGGGCCGTCCAGTTCATGTCCGGCGAGTGGCCGTTCATGAGAAAGGTATAGGCATACGCGGTGACGTCGGCCAGATCCACCGGGCTCATGCGCATCCGGCCCCAGGCCATGCGCTCAGACAGCGTGTTCACAAAACCGCGCTCACTCACATCATCAAAAAAATCCCCCACCGTCCGTCTCTGAAAGTTATAGTAATGGCCCATGAGATTGATGTGGCGGAAGATGGTCTCCGGGTCTTCGAAGGACCAGTCCGAGAGCACCACCGGATAATCCCGATCGAAGTCGAACGGCTCTCCGTCTTTCGGGTCGATGATCAAGGGTCCGTAGGCGCCGGTCTGCTCCTGGAATCGGGAGTGGCTGTGGTACCAGTAGGTGCCCGCCTGTTTGACCCGGTATCGGTATTCATAGGTCTCACCCGGCTGGATGCCGTTGAAATTCACCCCTGGAACCCCGTCCATCCGAAACGGCACCAGGATTCCGTGCCAGTGGATGGAGGCATGCTCGGTATCCATCAGCGTGTTGGTCACATTGAGGACCACGTCGTCGCCCTCCCGCAGATGTACCAGCGGCCCCGGAACCGTGCCGTTGATGCTGGTGGATATCCCTCCACGTCCGTCGATTCGAATCGGTGAGTACCCGATGCTCAGGTCGTACCGGCGCTTGGGAGACTTTCGCTTGATCCCCGTAGTTGCGGTGGATGCCCATCCCGGTAACGGCAAGGCCCAGTGCACCCCGTTAGAAAGAGGCCTGCCCCGGTGGCCTTGAGAAAGGCTCGGCGGGAGATTTTTTGGGTGTTTCCCATACCGCGTTCCCTGCCTAATAGCCCCGCCAGCCGCCGCCCGGACAGGTCCAGCCGCGGTCTCCAAGCTCCCGGCGGCATTGCGTCAACAAGGCATCGTGTTTTTGATCCAGCTTGGCGCGAAGCTCCGTTATTCGGTCTGACAGGGCCTTTACCTTGTCAGGATCGGGGTTTTTCTGGTCCCAAAGCGTCTCCAGCTCCATCTGTTTGGCGCTCAACTCCTGCCTGAGGGGCAGGGTGTCCTGCATGAACTTAGCGCGCATGTCCCGCCACTGCTCACGCTGTTCCGGGGTCATGTTTTGCCAGCCCTGCCGATCAGGGCCCATGCCGCGACCATAACCGCTCCTTCCCCGGTCCATGCCGTGATAGCGCCCCATCATGCCGGACCCGCGTCCATAATAGCCCGATCCGGGGCCCATCATCCCCGGCCCCATGTCTTCAGCTCCGTATTGGGGACCTGAAGAGGATGGGTTTTGTCTCTGCATAGGTTGATTTTCAGCCGCCCATAAGGGGGCAGTGCCCAATAACGATACTACCAGAAAAACCAATGCCGTTCTTTTCATAATCTCATCTCCTTTTGCGATCTATTGGTTCTTAAAAGAGGTTTATAATCCCTGGTCCTCCAGTGTCTTGAGCTGTTCGGGGGTGAGGGTTTCTTTTAACTCGCGCAGATACTGCAGACACGCCAGAAGCATTTCGGCTTTGGCCTCAGCGGTCTTGACGAACAGATCCTTTACCTGTTGGGGGTCTGTTTTCTCGTCCCAGTTGAGACCGGCCAGCTCGATTTTCAATTTCATCCGCTGGGCCCACAGGTCGACCATCTTGTCCAGTGCCGCTCGGGCCTGGGTCCGCACCTGGTCCCACTGCTCGGGCGTCAGATTCAGGTCCTCCAGCATTCGGACCATCTGAGCCATGCCTCGGGGACCGCCGCCAGGGCCTTTCATGCCGGAGCCCATTTGCCCCATCATTTTTCCCATGCCGCCGGGCCCGCCCATCATGTGCGACATCATCATGCGCATCATGCCTTGGTCCATCATGCCCATCATCCCCTGACCGTTTCCCTCATCCGGTCCGGCCATCATATCCTTCATTCCCATGCCGCCGCCCTTGGCGCCCTTCATCATGCCGGAATCCGAGGATGGGGTTGAGGCGGACGCTTTTTCTGTTACGCCCGATTGATGGTGTTTTTTCATGGCCTCACCGATTGGAACTCCCATCAGGATATACGCCAGAAAAAAGACGGTCACAGCCCACGGTGATACAAATATGGTTTTCTTCATGGTTCCCTCTTAATTAATGTCTTCGGTTTTCGGTAAAAGATCGGCATTTGCAAACCATTCATCGATTGCACATCTCCTTTGCATCCGGATTGGCTTTATGGAAGGCTTGAATCAGAAACAGATGAACCTTGTAATCTTCCGGCTTCAGGTCTTGCTTAAGCATTTCCTTAATAAGTCGGATACGGTTGTCTCTGTAAAAGGCCGCTTCGATCTTCCCGTGTCGGGCCATGCAACGTATATCCTCATAAGGGCTATCCTTTTTCTCCGCATCGATCTCGGCAGCATTTATTTTCATGTCAATATGCTCGTTGTAATACATCATGCGATCAATAACGCCTTCGCATTCCTTCCACTTGTCCTGCCCGGCACGGGCCAGGGCCACAGCACAGTGAAACCCAAGGTCAAGATCAACACGATCACTGTCACCAGATTCTTCATTGCAATTCTCCTTTCTTTTCTTTGTTTTGGTATTTATGTTTAACGGATCTTACGGTTTACGACCGCAAAAACCTGAGTTGACAACCAAGTCGAAAAAGGGCTGCCCCATAGTCAACCAGGCGGACAGTCCCCAATAATGGCCTGGCGAATATTTCACGTGTACGGAACTAACTTCAGTTTCCTTTCTAAGTGCTTCAAATTCTTCCTTGGTTATTTCCCCCTTTGCATATCGTTTCTTCAAAATGTCCGTGGGACTTTCCCTTGTCGCGTTTATCGAATTTCCGGTTGTTTTGCTGCGATTAATAACAAAATAGATAATGACTGCTGCAATCACGATCAAGACAATCCACATAAACATTCCTCCATAACCTCCGGATCCCATCATATGATCCCATCCACTCATGGATCGATCTGCCGGTCTATGGGTGCACCCAGAATAGAACAGCATTAAAATGAAAGCTGATATGAACCATACGAAAGACTTGGTTTTCATAATTATACCCCCTGTTGTAGATTAGATCCACTCTCGGCCCGGTGATCAGCTCACCGCCAAGACCACGTGAATAATGATTCCAAAGGATAGGACGCTCAAAGCAACCCATGCCGCTGTTTTTCTTATTTTGCCGCCGCCCATCTCCATTGCTTCTTCTTTGTTTCGACGGCGCCAGGAATGATTCAACCACGCCAACCATCCAACAAGGCCCACGGCAATCAGATTCATCCAGAAGGTATAGTCTAGCTTGAACTGGGCAACGTCCTTTACCGCGTGCGCGCTTTCCGGTGTTACCCCAAGAAGAGCAAAGGCATAGTGCAAAAGAAGCGCGGTGCACACAATACTGACGTACATCACCGCAGCAACATAGAGAGCCACCCGCCAGCCGTAATAACGGGCATTGATTTCCACCAAAGGAGGAACCATGAGGTCTGAGTAAATAAACCCCATGATGCCGGCGAAAAGCACCCCGCTTGAATTGAGTACCGTCGCAAGAGGGATGTTGCCCATGGAGCCGATAAATGTGGCCGCCGCGACGAATGGAGCCAGAAGCGCATTTTCCAGGACCACCGGAAAGTAGAGCGGGCTTTCGGCAGCCTTTTCCGCCAAGAAGATGGCCTTCCAGAACGCATCAGGCACCAGTACCGCGATAAACCCCGCCACCGTGAATCCGATGGCGATTTCCTCCCAGACCATAGCCCACTCCCCGGCGAACTTGTGGCCCACCAAGCGCCAACCTTCGGCACTCCGGATTCGTTCGCGCCAATCGAAGCCCTCTTCCTCGGAATCGGCTTCCCTCTCCACCTTTTCCCGGGCCTTCTCCATCCAACTCTTCGGGTACGTCCATATTATCAGCAATCGGCTGATGGCAATCAACACGAGACCGCCCACAATTTCAGCTGCCAGAAATTGCCAGCCCAGGAAAATGAGAATGAGGATGCCCAGTTCAATGACCAGATTGGTGGAGGCGAACATGAAGGCAACCGCGGCGACGAAATGGGCACCTTTCATGACCAATGCTCGCGCCGCAGCCAGTGCCGCAAAAGAGCAAGAGGAACTGATAGCCCCGAAGGCGGTGGCCAAACCGACGCTTTTGGAATCCGCACTGCCCAGGTATGGCGTAAGCCGGCCCTTGGGCACAAACGCCTGTATCATGGCGCTGATAAAATATCCCAGCACGAAAGCCCAGCCGGACTTCCAAAAAAAACCTGCAGCCGTTTTGGCTGCCTCGGCGAATGAAGCCCAAAATTCAGTTGAAAGCAGGATGTCAATACCTCTCTTTTCTTGACAACATCGTTGCCGGCAGTCAACATATCTATATTATGTTACCTGTTTAGCCTGTAAATTGGCTATAGAGCAATAGGGTGAATCATGTATATTCAAACGAACTATTATGTAGTTCGTCCATCAGGTTAGGAGGAAAGTGGTCTAATCTCTCATGGGGAAAGCTTAAATGAAGGTTTTTCACAGAATAGATGCCCTGCATTTGGGCGTAATTTCGTTTTTCGTGTTCGGCTTTTCTTTTCTTCTTAATTTCTTATGGGAAGCCCTTCATGCCGTTTATCTTTATCAGAGACATGATTTCGACGCCTCCAATTATGTCCCCATGCTTTTGTATGTGTCGTCTGTAGACAGCCTAATTATCATGGGTTTGTACATTGGCGTAAGCATCACATGGATGAATTTTTCTGGATAAAGATTTTCACGAAAAGGCAACTGTTTGTTTTTGCCGGCATTGGGATTTTGGTTGCCGCCGTCATTGAAATTCTATCCGTTTTTTATTATCAAAGATGGGTGTATAAAGAACTTATGCCAACTACTTTTGGTATTGGAATATCTCCGCTGATCCAATTGAGCATCACGGGGCTCATATCTGTCTGGTTGACAAGAAAGGTTCTCTATGGAAATGGGCTTTTCCGAAATTGATGTCTTGATTTTGGAACAAATTAAAGACTTGCATTATGATATCTGAGCTTTTGGTATTAATTTGGCCTAACGCTAGAGTCTGAGATGAATGAAGACAGATGCAGTCTGTTTTCAGAGATTTAAAAAAGGTTTCAAGCAGTAAGATATTCCGGCTCTTCGTTCGTTTTTCCCCATATTTGTATTTTAAGCAATCCAGTGGAACCCAGAAGGAGTATTCCGGCCAACAAATACGGAAGGTGAATCGACAGTGTAAACAGCAACCCCCCTGCCAATGGCCCTAGCTAGTGCCTGGCCTAAACTATTGACTGCGTTTTGCACACCCAAACCGGTTCCTGCACCCGTGACCGAACGGCGGCTTACCATCGTAGCAAGAACTGGAATGAGAAACGTCATGCCGAGACCAAACCCCGCTGTAAATGTCAAAATGAGCATCAAGGTCCTTGGGATCATAAGCAAAATCAGCGACGTCCCCATGAGAATCAATCCCCCCAACAGAAGCCATCTTTGATGGATGCGATCCGGGCCAAGGACATAAAGGAAAAATCCAAATACGCAGAGCGCCAGCAGAAATTGCTGGAAAAACGGTCCCTGGAGCGGTTCGACGTGGCCATGGATCTGCCCAAACACTTTCTGCCGGAGTTTCCGCCCCCCATCTATCTGACCACCAGACCGGATCTTGGAGATGTCTCCCAGGGGAAACTCCTTTCCATCCAGGACTACTTCGACATTATGGAGGGAATTCTGTCCCCGGTTCAGATGGAAGGACTTCGTCTCCTGCTCACCCCGTTTCCGCAGCAACAGTTCAACCAGACCACGGATCGAAAGGTGGATGAACCCAGTCTGGGGGTGAGCTGCTTAGACTGCCACGCCAACGGGCACACCAACGGCACCTTTCATCTGGACCCGGACATCCGCCCTCATGTGGCCCGATTCCGTCTGGACACGGTGAGTCTGCGGGGTATTAAAGACTCACCGCCTTATATGCATGACGGCCGGTGCCTGACTCTGGCGGACACGGTGGAGTTTTTCAACCTGGTTACTGAATTGAATCTGACCCAAGAAGAAAAGGACTCCCTGGTCGCCTTTATGCTTTGTCTGTAAACCATGCCGATCCTGGGTGATGCAGGGATACTCCTGTCCGGCCTTAGGGCGGAGCAGGAGGCTGCATGACCCCATGGCGCGTACTACCAACCCAGAAGCTTATCCTTCCAGTTTTTCCACCTTGACCGCACTGACTTTGAATTCAGGGATCATGGCCACCGGATCCATGGCGGTGTGGGTGAGCGCGTTGGCCGGGGACTCATGGAAATGAAAGGGAATAAAGATGACGCCCCTATCAGGGCGGTCGCAGATAAGGACCTTGGTTTCGAGGGACCCCCGCGCCGAGCTGATGCGGATGCGCTGCCCGTCTGCGATATGGAGCTGTTTTGCGTCCTGGGGGTTCATTTCCGCCAGCATTTCCGGATAGAGCCGGGTCAGGCCGACCCCTTTACGAGTCATGGTGCCGGTATGAAAATGCGGCCCTACCCGGCCGGTGGTCAAAATCATGGGATAGGTTTCGCTCGGCCCTTCCGCAGGCGCCTGTTGTTCTACGGCGAAAAAGCGACCCAAGCCCGCTGCAAACCGTTTTTCGTGGAGCCTCGGCGTTCCCGGATGGTCTGGATGGGGACAGGGCCAGGTTAGATTCCCGGCGGCCAGTCTTTCATGGGTGATGCCCCCGTAACTCGGGGTGAGGGAGCCGATCTCTTTCATCACCTCCGAGCTTTCCACTGGCCTCCATGCCGCTCCCATGCGCCGGGCGATTTCATGAACAATCCACAGGTCTTCCCGGGCCCGTCCGGGCGGGGAAACCGCTCTGTGAACCGGTTGCACCACCCGCTCCGAGTTGGTAAATGTCCCTTCCTTTTCCGCAAAGCAGGCCCCCGGAAGCACCACGTCAGCCATCCGGGCCGTTTCGGTCATAAAGATATCCTGCACCACCAAGAGGTCCAGTTGATTCAGGGATTCCCTCACATGGTCCTGGTGGGGTTCACTGAGCATGGGATTTTCTCCCATGACATAGAGTGCCCTAATTTCACCCTGACACGCTGCAGAAAGCATTTCAGAGGAGGTGAGGCCGGTCCCGGATGGAATGGTTTCGATTCCCCAGGCCGCTGCAAACTGCTTTCGGATGTTGGGGTTTGAAACCGGCTGATAGCCGGGAAAGACATGGGGCAAACAGCCCATGTCGCACGCCCCTTGGACATTGTTCTGCCCCCGCAGGGGATTGAGACCCCCGCCTTCAACACCCACATTGCCCGTGAGCATGGACAGATCGGCCAGGGCCTTGACATTGTCCGTACCCGAGACGTGCTGGGTGATCCCCATGGCATACAAGATGGCGCCCGGGCTCAACGTACCGAACAGTTCTGCCGCCTTATAAAGATCGGATTGTGGAATGCCGGTTACATGGGCCACATGGTCTGGTGTGTATTTCTCAAGGCCCTTTCGGAATTCGGAGAAACCGGTGGTCCGTTCCTCAATGTAGGCGGATGCATGCCAGTTTTCCCTCAGGATAATATGCATAAGTCCATTGATCCAGGCAATATTTGTCCCCACCCGGGGCTGAAGCCAGATTTCCGCCAGTCGGGTCAAGCAGATGCGCCTGGGATCGACCACCATGAGTCTGGCCCCATGCTTGAGAACCGCTTCAACCACGTAATTGGCGAAAATAGGGTGGTTTTCGGTCATATTCGAACCCGTGACCAGGATGACCCTGGATCGGAGGACGTCCCGTATGGGATTGGTCATGGCCCCGCTGCCAAAGGCTGCGCTCAGGCCTGTGACGGTGGAGGCATGGCACAGCCTGGCACAATGATCCACGTTGTGGGTACCGATGACCCCCCGGAATAATTTTTGAAACAGGTAATTCTCCTCGTTGGTACATTTGGCCGAGGCCAGGCCCCCGATACTGTTCGGGCCCTGGGTGTCGCTGAAATGCCGGAGCCGTTCAGCCACCGTGGAGAGGGCCTCATCCCAAGTGGTGGGTTTCAGGGAGCCGTCTTTTCGGATCCAGGGCTGGATAAGTCTCTGTTCAGAATGGATGAACTCATACCCGAACCGGCCCTTAACGCACAGGCTTCCCTGGTTGACTGCGTGGTCGGAGCGGGTGGATATGCCCACTATCCGGTCCTGGTGCACGTTGAGTTCCAGCCGGCAGCCGCAGCCGCAGTACCCGCAGGTGGTCTGGGTTCGCGGCCCTTGCCAGATACGGTCCCGGTACAGGCTGACCGCGTCGGTCAAGGCCATGGTGGGACAGACCCTGAGACATTCCCGCAGGATTCACGGACTTCCGGCCGGGAAGGGACCACGCGCGTTCCCTGCCGGGTCTTCATGATCTCAATGGCGCCGATTCCCTTGAACTCCCGGCAGGCGACCACGCAGCGATGGCAAAGAATGCAGTGTTCAGGTCGATAGGCGATGTCCTCAGTGGCATAGGGGACTGTGGCGGTTTCTTCCGGGGACCGGACCGAGGGAAGCTGAACCCCGTAGCGGTCCATCAACTGCTGCAAGGAATTATCCCCGGATTGATTGGCAAACGGTCGCGGATGTCGGATGGATTGTGCCAGCATCTGCAAGGTGGTTTTCCTGGCTTGCTGGACCGCAGGACTTTCCGTTTGTATTCTCATTCCGGCACCGGCGGGTGTGGCACAGGCCGGGAGGAGCGTCTCCGAACCCGCGATCTCCACAATGCAGATTTGGCAGGATTGGATGGGGTAGGCCCGTTCCAGATAGCACAGGACCGGAATGTCGATACCATTGGTCCTGGCCACTTTCAGGATGGTCTGCCCAGGTTCGAAGGGATTCGCTTTTCGTTGATGTACAGTTCCATTGGCAAATCCATTTAGATTTTTGTACCCCGGATACTACAGGGCAGCCAGCCCGACACGATAGCAGCGCAGGCAGCGGGAAGCTTCATACAATGCCTGGGGAAGGGTGTATCCGGATTCTACTTCCTGAAAACCCGTAAGGCGTTGGTCTGGATCAAGGACGGGGAGTTCAGCCCTTGGACGCCACTCCGGGTAGGGAAACGTTTCCTCGGCATCGAACACTCCGAACGCTCTAAAGAGTTGTTCCAACCGTTCGTCCGGTTCGGCCCGGCAGATACCGGTTTGCAAAAACTGTACGATATGACGAGCGGCCTGCTTTCCCGCGGCAATGGCTCGTATCAGGGTATCCGGCCCTGTAATACAGTCTCCGCCGCTGAAGATACGCGGGTTGCTGCTCTGATGAGTGATTTCATCTACAACAAGTGTTTTTCTGGGACCGATCTGCACATCTTCCTCACCGGACAGCACGCAATCCACCACGCAGGTTTGACCGATGGCCGGGACAATGGCGTCACAAGGGATGACGAATTCCGATCCCTCAACCGGAACCGGACGTCTCCTGCCGGTGTCGTCCGGTTTGCCCAGCTCCATCTGAATGCACTCCAGACCCGTCACCCGGTTGTGTTCGGCCTGGATGCGGAGCGGTTGGACCAGAAAATGGAACTGTACCCCCTCTTCCCGGGCCTCCCCGAACTCCTTGGGATCGGCCGGCATCTCCTTTTGGGTTCTTCTGTACAAAAGATGCACCTCGGAAAACCCCATCCGCACGGCGGAGCGGACGCAATCCATGGCCACATTGCCTCCACCCACTACGAGAAGCTTGTTTCCTTCCAGTGGTTCTTCTCCCAGGGCAATTCGTTTGAGAAACTCCAATCCAGTCATAAAGCAGTGATACCCGGCGTCTTCGCCTTCGCAACGCATTTTGGCAGACTCCTGAGCCCCTATGGCAAGGAATACAACCTGGTAGCCGTGCCGGGTGAGGAGATCCTGTAACTTTATGTTCTCTCCGATGGTGGTGTTGTACCTGAAGTCGGCCCCCAGCTGTTGCATTATCTCCACCTCCCGGTGGAGGATACCCGGGGCAGGCGATAATCCGGAATGCCCACGGCCGCTCTCCCCGGGTTCTGATAGGGTTTCAAAGAGGGTGGTCTGGTATCCTCTCAATCCGAGGTAATACGCGCAGGAAAGGCCGGCCGGACCCGCACCCACAATGGCCACCCGATCGGCCTTTGCGGGTGGCGCATCCGGTATGCGGACCGTGGCCTGTTCATAGACCCGGTCGTGGGTAAACCGCTTGAGGGCGTTGATGGCAATGGGCTGATCCAATCCGGCCCGCCGGCAATGGGATTCACAGGGCCTCAAACAAGTCCGGCCGATACTCCCGGGTAGGGAACAATCCCTGCAGATAATCTCAAAGGCCGCTTCAGGGCGTCCCATACGAACCATGTCCACATAGCCCGGAATATCCAAGTGGGAAGAGCAGGCATCCATGCAGGGGGCCGTAACCAAGCCGATATATCGGCCGCGCGGAACGGGATTACTTTGAAGGACCTGTTCGAAGGCCTCGGGAAAATAGGCCAGGGCGTCCAGAACCGGTCTGGTGGACGTCAGGCCGATGCCGCACTTGGAGGTGTTTTTGATATGATCGGCCAGATGGGAAAGTCGGTCCAGGTCTTCCATGATTCCTCTGCCCTGGCAGATCCTTTCCAGAATTTGCCACATTTCCTGGGTCCCCAGCCGGCAGGAAAAACACTGACCACAGGATTCATGTCGAACCTTATCCGTGTAGGCCCGGCACAGATCCACCACGTGGACCGTAGGATCCGAAATGATGATCCCGTCCCAGCCCATAAAGGCCTTGAATCCGTACTGGGAGAGGGCGTTGACTTCATCCAGGGCATAGGTCCTGCCGGACCATTGTCCCCAAGAGGAAAAGGGCAGGGTCTGATACATCCTCAACTCCACGGAAACGGGCTGTGGGACACCGGATGCAGGGTGCCGTCCTGCCCCCGGACCTGGATCCGGGTAGGCAGATCCAGCATGTTCCAAAATGTCCGGGCCCAGGGTCCCGGGCCGATGATCAGGTATTCGCAGTTGATAGTGCCTTTTGGGGTCTCCACCAAACCCATATATATCTTCTGTTGCATTCTTCTCCTCCTTGTCTTGAAAAACTGACTCATGATGGATTGACGATGTTCATGGCTCCGGTCTGTTCTGCCTGTGCTTCCTTCTCACCTCCCTTCCTGCTGGGGTTGTATTCCCATCGCCGGATTCGATGTTTTTTCTTGATGTTTTGATTCTGAGCTTCATATTCACCTATCACGCAACCGCAGGCAATAAAGTGAATTACCTATTTTTGGTCAAAAAAGGGGGTATTTCATGCACAACCGCCTCTGGCAGCCTAATACGGGGATGGGAAAACAGGCGGTACATATTAAGATGATAGGTGTATTGGCCCCATCATCGCCACCGCATAAATAGCGCCTATGAAGATACCTTGAAATATTCAGTAAATCGAAGTACTCTCGCTGGAAGAACGTATTTGAAAATGGTCTCGCCCATAGGCATAACCGTGCCTCGGCAGCATGTACGCTCCCAATTATTTCCACACCCAACGGGAAATAGCCGATCGACTCCTCCGCTCCGCCCTCGATGCGGGTGGTAGAGACAATGTGACGGTTGTGGTGGTTGTTTGAAAAAGTTCCTGCCGTAGATCCACTAACGGGTTGAACTCAGCCTTGTCATACCCTGTGAAATCTCACCGATTGGGACATCGTACGCGGACCGTGTGTTTCTCTGAGAATCCTCATGAAAATTGCTTGTGACTTCAGTTTTGAATGGGTTTTAGTATACAAAAGGACCAGATATTGCCCACACCTCCCATCTCCTTCACCCATCCGGTAAATCGGTCCGTTCTGATCGCCTCCATCTGATGGGGCGCATACAGGGGAATGCATGGAAGATCCCTGGAGAGCAGGTCTTGAAGCCGCAATATAATCCCCTGTCTTTTTTTGAGATCGAGTGTCTGTGTCTGTTGCTCAGCCAACTCATCATATTTAGGATTATGATAACCGGTAAAGTTCCACTGGTTCGGGAGATCGTATTCGGAATGGAAAAATCGCCTGAGATAATCAGGATCGAGCGATAGACCCCGCCAACTCATGATAAACATATCAAATTCCCGATCCGATTTTACCCTCCGAAGCAAGTTGTTGAAGGCCATGGCCTCCCAGGAGACGGGTATCCCGAATGCGCTCAGCCACTCCTGAACGGCCTGTCCGGAGGCCGCGGCCTCTGTGTCATATTGAGCGGAAGGCGTGATGAGTGTAAGGTGTGGCACGGGCTTGCCGTTCGGCATTATGAGCCCCTTTCCCTCCAGTAGCGAGCCTCGGGCGCCAATAGGAGGCGTCTGCCATCGGTACCCTTGAGCTGCCAAAATGGCATGGGCCTCCTGCGTCCGTCGCTTCCGATTTATTCCTTTGCCGTAGGCTGGCGTGTTGGGATTGTAATAGAACCTGTTGGAAGAAGGGACAAACGTATCCAGTCGCTCACCGTGGTTGTGAAGAATTCGTTTTACGATGAAGTCCTTATCCACGAGGTAGGCAACCGCGCGACGAAAGTGGATATCGGACATGGGAGGTTCTCTGAGATTGAAACCCAGATATCGATAGCCTTCGTCCAATGTCATGGGGACCTGGATGTGGGGAGTTTGAACGAGCTCGTCGATAAAGCCTTGACTGATACCCTTCCAGATGAAATCAACCTGTCCGGATTTTAATGCCAGAGTTGCGGCGGGAAGTCTCTCGTAGATCTTAAACAGCACGCCGTCAATATACGGCCCCAGGGTTTTTCCGGCAATGGTCTTCCCCTACCGAAGAAGTTTTTGTTCGTCACCAACTGGATGTAAGCGCCTTTAGCCCGAGAGGCGAACTTGAAGGGACCGAGGCCTGTAGGATCACTGACCGTATGGGATTGAATCACATCAAGGGCCGCCTCAGAGGGGAGCGTTCCTTTGGCCTTTTCTTGCGTTGCCTCATGGTCTCCAATTTTTATTGAGGTCGCGGGTTCCTCGAGAAGCCCTTCCACACGTCTGATTAAAGGTTGCCACTTTTTCTTTTGCACCACCCAACTGGTCAGGGTCCGTCTGGCAAAAACGGCCGTGGGGGTCTCAAGCGTTATCCGCACCGTCCTTTCATCTAAGGCTTCAATGCTTTCCACGGACTTCCAGTAGGTATAATATCTGGGAATGCGGTATTTCTTGAATACATTTCCAGTGAATACGACATCGTGGGCAGTGAATTCGGAGCCGTCATCCCAACGCATCTTTCTCAGGTGAAAGGTTACTGTGCCTGTTTCAGGATCGTAAACCGGCTGATCCTCTGCCAGCCATGGAATAAGGGCCTGGCCGTCAGGGATCCACCATGTAGAGAGGCTGATACATGAGCATGATAACCCTTCTGGTCCAGGCGTCCCTGATATGGAAAGGATTCAGATTTTTGGGATCCTTCAAGATGGCGATCTTGAGGTAGGTTTTGGCAAAGGCCGATGTGGGAGCAGGTAAAAAAGCGGGTCGAATCAGAAATAAAAAAGTCATCAATACGACCAGAACGATTTTTAGGTGTATTTGGGTTTTCATGAGGATCCTCCTTCAAACAAGGTGGTTGCTGTGGAGTTCCTTACTCAATTCGATCGACTTTTTGATTATGCTATGTCAAAAATGATAGGACAATGAGGTCTTTTCGGCATTTTAATTCATTTTTACCCTACTGGCAAGAAACAGATACAACTATACAACTCCTCATGGCTACTATCACTTTTGTTGTCCAATAATATGGGATATGATCAATGTGAACACTGATTCAGATCCGAAAAGCGAAGGCACTGGTTTTCATGATATTCATCAAATACTTCCGTCCGAGGCTTGATATAGTCCATTTCTGCCATAATTCGTCAGCAATTCGCCCTAACCGGGTTCCAAGGTGGGCGTATTCTCAGCGAAATATCCTACTCTCGATTTTAGATCAAAATACATGATCCACCCCATAGGTTGGGGCGGGTTTTGTGATAAGCTGAACCCGTTCATCTTGGATTTTCGATGCGATGAACCCCTGTTCTTGTATCGGGTCATAAAGAGAAAATGGACATACTATTTTCAAAGGAACTCTGGTCGTCCTTGGACGGGGCAGCCAAAACCGCAACCGGCTTTTTCTGGAAGTCCGGTGGGGCGTTTCTTCCGGCAATTGGTCGTACGGACCATCTCAAGTCCTGATGTTGGGAATTGCCGTTTACCTGGTTTTAGGGTTGAGTTGATCCGCAAAAACGGGAAACGCTATAATTTCTGCAAGCGAGGGCATCTTCATGAACAAAAGGCTTTTGTTTTTTTTACCGTCAGCGATTTCGGCACTATTCTTTTTCGGATGCACGCAACGACCCATGGATGGTTCTATGGGCGGATGGGGCCATATGATGGGATCATAGGTGATCGGATAAGACGTACCTAATTCCTTTGCAATTCTGGCTAAGCTATTGAATAGATGCAATAAAAGGACATTTTAATCGTTTTGAAAAGGTACATAAAAAGTCCTTGACGTACTGAGTTATTTAGTGTATACTCCTTTCAAATTCTATGAGTGAAAGGAGCACAAAATGAATTACTTAGACAACTACCTAGACATTAAGCGAGAATTGTTGCAAGCTCAACTTAGAGTAGTTTATCGCCATCAACGAAAAGGGGTGCCCCAGGGGCAAAAACTAAAACGTACGTCTAATTTAACTATCGTTGAAGACATACTTCAAAACTCGGGCCAACCTCTACACATTTCAAAAATTATCCAGATCGCTAAGAAAGACTATGGTGTCAATTTGGAAAGAGACTCCGTCGTCTCTGCCGTAATCAAGAAGATTAATGCAGGAAAAATCTTCGTTCGTGTCGCACCTAATACCTTTGCGCTCAAAAACAGCCCGGAAATGGTTGATGAAGGAGGTGCACTATGAGCTTTATTCATAAGTTGAATACGTTGCGTAAAGTTCTCGGCATCAATGAGCACTTCCAGCGGGAAAAAAAATTTCTCTTTTTGAAATCGTGGTATCCTTGATAACGACCTTTTCCGTTTGTGGAAAGAAGAAGAGTATTGCTGATGCCCATAGAAATTTTGTAAAACATACCGGAAAGAATGTTTCCAGAAGCAGTTTCTGGGAACGAATCGCAAATAAAACACTCTTGGACTTCATCGAAAAAGCTGTTCTGGAATTCTCCTTTCATATTCAGGAAAAGGCCCTTTCAAAACTTTCATGGCTTTCTTTATTTGAGGATGTATATATTTTCGATGCATCACCTATACGACTGCCAGCCGGGTTATCAAATATATTTCCCGGTAATCGAACAAATCACAGCCCTGCCTGCCTAAAATTAAGCGCCCTATACAGATTGAGTGTAAGAAGCACAGAATGGGTTGAATTTAGCGCCCAAAAACAGCACGATAGCAAGTTCCTTCCAGATTTGAATCAGTTAAAGGGATCTTTGTTTTTATTTGATCTCGGCTACTTCAGTCATGCTTTTCTACATCAACTGTGTAATATCGGAGTCTGGTTTGTATGCCGTCTAAAAGCAAATTCCGTCCCAATAATAACAAAAGTCGGCAAAGGGGTGGCAAAGCGACACATTGGGCGACCGTTAGACAAAAACGTCAACCTCAGAGGCATGATTGTCGAGGTCTGGGGAAAGTTGAATCTCCGTGGAACAAAATCCCCTGAGCTTCGTTTTATTGGTTTTCGTCTTCCTCTCACAAAGGAATACCGATGGTACGTTACAAATGTTCCAAGTTCAATGGCATTAGCAGAATGGATATACCCGATTTATCGATTAAGATGGCAGATTGAGCTGTTTTTCAAATCCATCAAGTCAATGCTTCATGCCGATCAAATAACATCTGAAAATAAAAATATAGTCCTGGTCACCGTTTACAGTTCAATACTTTCTTCTCTTATTGCAAATTCAATAATAATTGAATATGCTCTTGTCTCAGCTAAGATAGAATTGAAATCTGTTACAGCGCAACGAATAACATTCGTCTTTTCTCTAATTGCTAATGACTTGGCAAAGTGTATTTTAAGGAAAGATTTTCCTCCAAAAACCTTCATTCAGAATCTGACAAAGTTGCTCCCATTACTAATTTGTCCTAATCGAAAACATAGACCCACGTCATTAGAAATAGTAGCAATGTTCGATACAATATAGATATAGAGTTGTTTTATCCGATCACATATGATGATGGGATATGGTGGGTACGGAGGAGGGGTTATGTGGCTGATTCTGATAATTGTTGCAGTTGTCATCATCTATTTTGTCCTCAATCGAAGTAAAAACCGTGAAATTTTAGATGATTCGATCAAAGAAAGCCCCACGGATATTTTGAAGAAAAGATATGCCAAAGGCGACATCACAAAAGAAGAGTTTGAAAAGATAAAGAGAGATCTTGATGCGTAGTCACGGTGATAATGGCCGGGGAATGATGGATACGATGATAGCGGATAGTGTGCACATGATGATCTCTCATGGGAGAGGGCCCTCAGGGGCGTCCCATCGTTCGGATCCGACTCTGTTTGCAGAAATTGTATTTTCATGGTACATTTTTGTCTCAGAGACCGGGGTTTGCTCTTCTGCCGCATAACTCACAAGACGAGGTTTACCCCCCCAAGAACACACACACTCATAATCCATCCGAAAAGAGCCGATGGCCTCAGATCGAATTCGAAGCTGGTGAAATTGTCTTGAGTCGGCGTTTTGTGTCGCATTTTTCGTAGAAGAACGCCTTACCTAAGGACCCTTGACGCATCTTTGACCAACCGTAAAACACCAGGACAGCTGACCATGAAGTGGATGATTTCAGCGATCTTCGGAATGGTGCTGGCAACGGCATTCCCTGCCGCCGGATTTCCGGAGGATGCGGATGCCCCACTCATGGGCACGGTGACCGTTCAAGATCTGATCGCCTATGCCTATCAGAACAATCCATCGATCCAAAAAGTCCATGAGGCATGGCGGGAGACAGTGGAGCAGTACCGGATCACCACGGGTTATCCGGATCCGGAGCTGACATTCAGCTATTTTCCCGAGCCCATAGAAACCCGTCTGGGACCACAGGACTGGACCGCTGCGTTGAACCAGAAAATACCGTTTCCGGGGAAACTCACACAGGCCGGAAAAGTGGTGGAAATCGAGGCCAGGGTAGCCCACATCAGTCTGGACCGGACCATCAAGGCGGTGATGGCATCGGTTCGGGAAAGTTATCACGAACTGCTCTACATCCGCACGGCCAAGCAGGTGGTGGCCCGTAATCTTGAACTCCTCAAACACCTTAGAAAAGTAGCGGAAACCGGCTATGCCAAAGATCGGGCCGCATTGATGGACATGGTAAAAGCCCAGGCCCAGCTGGGTCAGATACGATATGATGGCATCCTCTTAGATGAACTGGCGTTTACCGAGATAACACGGTTGAACGGTCTATTGAACCGGCCGCCCGATGAAACGATCGGCAGGCTCGTGGGCGAAAAAGTGGAGCCGGTGGTTCTGGATCTCAAGGAACTCTACCGGCTTGCGGAGGCCAATGAAGAAGAGATCCGTATGGCAAAGGCCATGGTGGAAAAAGCGGGGGCCGAGGCGGAGCTGGCCAAGCTGGAAACCCTTCCTGACTTCAAGGTGGGTTTCTTCTACGCCTCCATCGGTACACCCGATGTTCCCGTCCAGCCCCGGGATGCGGGGCGGAATGGCTTGGGCATCCAGGTGGGAATCACCATTCCGCTGTGGTTTGAAAAGAACAGGGGGCGTGTGGCCAAGGCCCGGGCCGGAATACGAAAGGCGCGGGCCGCTAAGGAAGCCTCCATCAACGACATCCGAACCAGCATCCATAACCTTTTTTTCCATCTCGGCAATTCCAGGAGGCTGATCCAACTCTACGGGAGGGACCTGTTGCCTCAGGCCGAGCGAGCCATGGAGATTGCAGAGACCTGGTATCGCGAAGGAGAGTCCAGTTTTTCAGACTTCGTAGAGACCCAGGCGGTATACTACAATTTCCAGCTGTCCCTGGCGAGGGCAAAGGCCGATTACGGAAAGTACCTGGCCCGACTGGAACAGCTGGTGGGTCAACGCATCACAAAAGCGCCCCGCGCCTCGAACCCGGAAAGCCAGGGAGAGATGAAATGACAAGACGCAGCCTGTTTGTGCTTGCCTCAGTCCTGCCTGCGCTTGCCCTGGCCTGCGGCGACTATTCCCGATTAAAAGGGGAGGTCGAAACATACCAGCCGCCGGTCTATGCCGTTTCCCGGGGTGGGGAAGCTCAGGAGAAGGAAAAATCTCCGGTTCAGACCGATTACGCCTTGGAAAAGGGGCGAATCAACACGGCCAGGGCGCGCTGGGAGGACGCATTGAAAAAAGTGCCTGCGAGTAAGGATGCCTTTTTCTGCCCCCCTTCCGGGCTTCTGAATAAACTGGTGCCCGCCGCATCCGATCCGGCGGTCGCTGCGGCCGCCCTGATCCCTCGGTTTTCTCTCGAAACCCTGATGACCCTGGCCCTCCTTAGAAACCCGGAGATACAGGCGGGTCAAGATCGGGCCCGGGCCGCCACGGATACCTACAGCCAGATCCTGGCCTTAGATGATATCCTGCGTCGATATACGGCCTTCACGGAAGAATTGATGACCGGAATAGGACCCATGAAGGGAAAGGGGATGGTGGACAAGGAATTTCCGTTTCCCGGGGTCCTGTCCCTAAAGGGGGAGATCGTGAATCAAGGGGTAAAGGGGGCCATGGAAGGTCTGACGATTTCCAGAAGAAATGCAGTTACAGAAGCGCAAAAGGCGTACTGGAACCTGCTCTTCGTCCGTAAGGCGGAAAAAATCGCCATAGAGACACTGAATCTTTACAAACACCTCGAACAGGTTGCCATGACTCGCTATGAGACTGGAAGTACCAGCTATCAGGATGTGATCAAGGTGCGAATTGAGCGGGAGCTCCTGGAAGAGGGAGCAGACACATTTCATGAAAAGGTACAAAACTGGAAATCCAAGATCCTTGAAATCATTAACCTTCCGCCGGAAACCGAGGTGGGTCGCCCTGAGAATCGGGAACCCGTAAGAACGGTCCCGGCAGCTGGCGCCCCTCTCCCTGGCCCGGGCGCATAGGCAGGAGCTTGCACAGATGCGGGCACGCGTGGGCAAAATGGAACGGCTCATCGAAATGGGCGAGACCATGATTCTCCCCGTACACCCTGAACCTGTCGCTTTATGAAGACGAGGCCATCCATACGGTGGGATCTTTTTCCAGCCCAAGGGCATTCCCCGTGTCCGTCCAGGCGTCCACCGGCTACGGTCTTCCCAAAATGCCCTGGTACGGGATCGAAGACGCCTATTTGAGAGAAACACGACAACGGCTCAACGCCCTTAAAAAGGAGCTGGAGCAGGAGGAGGCCCGCACCGCAACCCTCGTACGGGAGGCCTGGTTCCGGCTGGACCTGGCAAAACGGGAAGAATCGCTTTACCGGGCCTCCCTCCTTGAGCTGACCCGGACGGCCCTGGATGTCTCCACCCAGGGGTATCAGGCGGGAAAGGTGTCCTTTGCCGACGTGATCGCCTCCTACCGTACGTGGCTGGAAACCGACCTCGCCGCCGAACGCGAGCTGAGCACACTGGGCATCGCCTGGGCCGATCTTGAAAACGCGGTCGGGGTGTCCCTCCGTCAAGAAGAGATGGGGGCCTGCAAATGAAGGAAAAGGACAGGCACAAACGAATCCGTTTTATGGTGCTGACGGTTTTCGCGACCGCCGTGGTTACCGTCCTGGTGGTCGGGATCATCGCATATTTCCTTGGGTATCTGACGCCGCGTGAATCCCGGGAGGAAAAGGTGAAACCTGCGGCACCCGCACCGCATTCAGGGGAACCCTTGAAAGGGGAGCCCTCTTCCCATAAAAAAGACCGGAAGATCCTCTACTGGCGGGCGCCCATGAAATCCAAAGGAAATATACGACAAACCGGGCAAGAGCGCCATGGGAATGGATCTGGTCCCGGTGTACGCCGACCAGGTGGCGGGCGGGCCCGCAGTCCGGATCAATCCGGTGATCCAGCAGAACATGGGCATCCGGACCGCACCCGTGATCGAAGGCCGCCTGATCCGGACGATCCGAACCTACGGGCACATTACCGCGGATGAGACCCGGACCGTCCGGGTGAGCCTGAAGACAAGCGGGTGGATTGAACAATTATACGTGGACTTCGAGGGCAAATTCGTGGAATCGGGAGAGCCCCTGTTGGCGCTGTATGCACCGGAACTGGTCGCGGCCCAGGAAGATACTTGGTGGGCCGACGGAGCCTGAGTCGCGGCACTCGGAAGACAAGCGACAATTTACTCAAGGCCGCACTCAGGCGATTGACATATTTCGACGTGGCCGAAACCGAGATCCGGGAAATCGAAACGGCGGGAAAAGTCAAAAAGGCGTTGAAGATCCGGTCCCCGTTCACCGGGCATGTCATCAAAAAACAGGTCGACACAGGCGACTTTATCCCGAAGGGAACCGAGATCTTCCAGATCTCGGACCTCTCATATGTCTGGGTGGAGGCCCATATTTACGAGTACGAACTGCCATGGATACGAAAAGGCCAGGCGGCTCAAATGACCCTTTCGTATCTCCCCGGAAAGACCTTCATGGGGAAAGTGACCTTTGTCTACCCGTATCTCCAGCCCAAGACCCGCGATGTGGTCATCCGTCTGGAATTCGAAAATCCCGATTTTGTGCTCAAGCCGGATATGTATGCCGATGTGGTCATTAAGTCCGTTGCGGATGAGAAAGGGTTGATCATCCCTTCCGAGGCCGTGATTCGATCCGGAACGAGAAACATCGTCTTTGTGGTTCGCGGCGAGGGCACTTTCTCCCCGAGAGACGTGGTGCTTGGGCCCAGCCTGGACGGGAGCAACGTCCAGGTCCTGGCCGGGCTCTTTGAAGGGGAAACCGTGGTCACATCCGGACAGTTTCTACTGGATTCCGAGTCCAAGCTCAAAGAGGCGGTGCAAAAGATGCTCGAGCCCAGGTTGAAATGAAGGCCCAAGACGAAATCACCGAAGAATAATCCAGCCTGAGTTGAAAAGACAGGACACATGATCCGTAAAACCATTGAGTGGTCCATAACCAATCCCTTCATTGTCGTCCTCGCCACCCTGTTTATCATTTTGGGCGGCGTCATGGCCATGGTCAACACCCCTGTGGACGCCATCCCCGATCTTTCAGACGTTCAGGTCATCGTCTTCACGAAGTATCCCGGTCAGGCCCCCCAGGTGGTGGAGGATCAGGTCACCTATCCCCTGACCACCGCCATGCTGGCGGTGCCCTTTGCCAAGACCGTGCGCGGGTACAGCTTTTTCGGCCTGTCCTTTGTGTACATCATTTTCGAAGACGGCACCGATCTCTACTGGGCCCGCTCCAGGGTTCTCGAGTACCTCAATTTTGTCTCCGGCAAGCTCCCCAAAGCCGTCACCCCCGCCCTCGGTCCGGATGCCACCGGCGTGGGCTGGGTCTACGAATACATCCTCAAGGACACCTTTCAGCAGTACGACCTTCAGCAGCTCAGAAGCATCCAGGATTGGTACCTGCGGTATGAACTGGCTGCGGTCCCCGGCGTGGCCGAAGTGGCCAGCGTGGGCGGCTTCGTCAAACAATACCAGGTGGAAGTGGATCCCAATAAGCTCCTGGCCTACCATATCCCGCTCGAAACGGTGAGAAAGGCCATCAAGCGCTCCAACCGTGACGTGGGAGGAAAGGTCCTGGAGATGGGGGAAACCGAGTTCATGGTGCGGGGACTCGGCTACATTCAGTCCCTGAAAGACCTGGAGAATGTGGCCGTGGACGTGGATGATGAGGGCACGCCGGTGCTCCTCAAAAACATTGCTGACATTCATTTGGGGGCTGAACTCCGAAGAGGCGTTCTGGAATGGAACGGAGAAGGCGAGGCGGTGGGCGGGGTTATTGTGATCCGATATGGAGAGAACGCCCTGAAAATCATCGAAAAGGTAAAAGAGAAGCTGAAGGAGCTGAAAAAAGGGCTTCCCCCGGGCGTGGTCATCCAGCCCGCCTATGACCGCTCCAACCTGATTCTCCGGGCCATCGACACGCTGAAGGCCAAACTGATCGAGGAACTGATAGTGGTGGCCCTCATCTGCCTGGTTTTCCTGCTGCATGTTCGATCGGCGTTTGTGGCCATCTTCACCCTCCCCGTGGGGATTCTCATCTCGTTTCTCGTCATGTACCTGCTCGGCATCAACGCCAATATCATGAGTCTGGGAGGGATCGCCATCGCCATCGGCGTCATGGTGGATGCATCCGTGGTCATGGTGGAAAACGCCCACAAACACCTGGAGCGGGATCAGGGCCGGAAGAACCATCGGCGAATCATGACCGAGGCCGCCGTTGAAGTGGGCCCGGCCCTTTTTTACAGCCTGCTCATCATTACGGTATCGTTCCTTCCCGTCTTCAGCCTCCAGGAACAGTCGGGCCGCCTGTTCAAGCCCCTGGCCTACACCAAGACTTTCGCCATGGCCGCCTCATCCATTCTGGCCGTGACCATCGTGCCCGTGCTCATGACCTTTTTCATCCGGGATAGGACTCTGGATCCAAACACACCCAGGGGAAGAAAAACAGCCGTATGGCTATTCGCCGTAGCCGGTCCGCCTCTCTTGGTTTTCACGGGGGGCATGGCAGGCCTTGACCTCCCTGACTGGGCCCTTGCGGCCTCCCTGTGCCTGTCGGCATTTGCCCTCATCGTTCTCATCCCCCAAAAGATACTGGCAGAGTCCAAAAACCCCTTGAACCGCTTCTTGATCCGGTGTTATCTCCCGGTGATCCGCACCGTGCTCAGATGGCGGAAGACCACCGTGCTCCTGGCGGCTTTGGTCCTGCTGACCACCCTGTATCCCGCCTCTCGGCTGGGGAGCGAATTCATGCCGCCCTTAAATGAAGGGGATCTCCTTTACATGCCCACCACCCTTCCCGGCATCTCTATAACCAAAGCCAAGGAACTGCTTCAGCAGACGGATAAAATCATCCAGAGCTTTCCTGAAATCAAGCACACCTTAGGCAAGATCGGGCGGGCCGAAACCGCCACCGACCCGGCACCCCTTTCCATGATCGAGACCACCATCGTATTGCGACCCAAGGTGGAATATGAGATGATCCCGGTCAAACGGTTCTTTTCCTCATGGCCCGGCTGGCTCAAGGAACCCCTGACTTGGATCTGGCCCGAGGTCAAGAAAGGAAAGGTCCTGCTCGAATGGCGAAAAAAGAACATCAAACGGTTTTTCTCCAATTGGCCCGGCTGGCTGAAGGCTCCGCTGACCTGGATCTGGCCCGAGAAACGGTATCTGACCATGGATGAGCTCATCGAAAAGCTGGACCGGGCCGTCCAATTTCCGGGGCTGACCAACTCGTGGACGATGCCGATCAAGACCCGCATCGACATGCTCTCCACGGGCATCAAGACGCCCGTGGGCATCAAGATCATGGGACCGGACCTGGAAATACTCTCCCGGATCGGCTCCCGCATCGAGGCCATGGTCAAAGGCATTCCAGGCACATTGTCGGCCTACTCCGAACGAGTCACCGGCGGAAACTATCTCGATTTCAAGATCCGGCGCAGAGAAATCGCCCGCTACGGATTGACCGTGGGGGATGTTCAGGATGTCATCATGTCCGCCATCGGCGGCATGAACGTGACCCAGACCGTGGAAGGGCTGGAACGATACCCGGTCAATCTGCGCTACAGCAGGGAACTGCGGGATGATCTGGAGCGACTCAAACGGGTCCTGGTTTCGGCCCACCGGGGCTAGGATTCCGCTCATTCAGTTGGCCGATCTGTCCATACACAAAGGTCCCGCCGCCATCAAGAGTGAAAATGCCCGGAGAACGGCCTGGGTCTTTGTGGATCTGAAGGGCGTGGACGTGGGGACTTACGTGGCGCGGGCCAAAAAGACGGTCGACCAAGAAATCGATCTCCCGTCAGGATATTCCATTGTCTGGTCCGGTCAGTACGAATATATGCAGAAGGCCCGCAGGACCCTCAACGTGATCGTCCCCGTGACGATCCTGGTGATCTTTCTGCTCCTTTATTTCCACTTCCACAGCACCACCGAGACGTTGATCGTCATGGGCACCCTCCCCTTTGCCCTGGTGGGCGGAATCATCCTCCTGTTTCTCTTGAATTACAACCTCTCCGTGGCCGTGATGGTGGGGTTCATTGCCGTGGCGGGTCTGTCCGTGGAAACGGGTGTGGTAATGCTCGTGTACCTGGACGAGGCCTTTAACCGGAAACAGAAGAAGGACGAAATGAAGACCGAGGACGATCTCAATGCGGCCATTATCGAGGGAAGCGTGGAACGCGTCCGACCCATTCTGATGACGGTCTCCACCACCCTCATCGGGCTCCTCGCCGTCATGTCCGGTTCCGAGACCGGTGCGCAGGTCATGAAACGGATCGCCGCCCCCATGGTGGGCGGTCTAATATCATCCACCATACTGACGCTGGTGATCATCCCGACGGTGTACCGGATGTGGAAGCACTGGCGTCTCAGGAAAACCCTGAAAAGGTAGGGAACCAATGGCCATAAAAACCCTCCAACAGCGCATTACCCTCCTCCTCTTGCTCCCCATTGCCGCGGTGATTATCATTACCGGGGTTCTGGGCTTCCTCTACGCCAAAGAAAACCTGCTGAACGAGTGGCGGGACGGGGCCATCGTCAAGCTCCAGCGCGCCGCCCACTATATTGATATGCGCCTGAACCGGCCCATCGAGTGGATGGAGATGTTTCACAAGACCGCAGGCGGCATGGGGGCGTATGCCATCCAGCAGTGGATACTGGAGCAGTTAAGGGAACTGGATGGGGTAACCGGGGTAGACCTTCAATGGACGGGGGATAGTCAATCCACCGAGCCAGCCCCAATGCCCATGATGCGGCGCGGGGGCATGGGTCAGGCCATAAGTCAAGGTGGGACCGGGACACACCGGGGAATGGGTTTTCATCGGGCCGGAATCTCGGAAGTGACAGCCCCCCGGTACGATGCCCGTACCGGAGAGGAAACGGTGACGCTCATTTCCAACCTCAAGGATGAATCCGGGGAGGTGGTAGGCAGGCTCAAGGTGGATGTGGCTTTCGACTACCTGATGCAGGATATTATCCGTTTGGGCTGGTGGCAGGGGGACAAGGCGTGCCTGGTCGATGATGCCGGGTATTACCTCGCCCATACCGATGCCATGATGAAGCAGCGGGAGCGGCTCGGACGGGATGGCGATCCCCTTGAAAAAGCCATTCTGAAGGCCATGGATGAGCGGCCCTACGGAACCATTCTTGGATCGGGACACCCTTCCTCGGAGGTAAGCGGCTTTTACCGGATCAAAGAGGCCCCCTGGACCATCATTCTTTTCGCACCGGGCAAGAAAGTCCTGGCCCCCATCATACGATACCGGTTGTACTATTCGATCGGGGGGATTGCCTGTCTCATCCTGATCCTGTTTCTGATTCGATTCGTGGCCGGAAACATGGCCAATGCCATCAAAGAGATCGCAAAGGCTGCCGGCGAGGTGGCAAAGGGCAATTATGGGGAGGAGCTGAGTGTTAAAAGAGCAGACGAAATCGGACAGCTTGGACGGAGTTTCAATGAGATGGTCACCGGGCTTAAAGAGAGGGATTTTATCCGAAATACCTTTGGCCGATACGTGGACCCGGAGATCGCGAGTGCGTTGATGAGCCGTCCCGAAGCCGGCAAATTGGGGGGCCAAAAGCGGCAGGTCGCCATTTTGATGGTGGATATTCGAGGCTTTACCCCATTATCCGAATCACTGAGTCTGGACCGGATCATTGACCTTTTAAACCGTTATTTCACCCGTATGATTGATGTGATTCACCGTTATGAGGGGATCATTGTGGATTTCTTCGGAGACAGTGTGCTGGTGTTTTTTGATCCCATGGAGGGTCCCGTGTCCCCCATGGTTCAGAAGAGTGTTGGGTGCGCTCTGGACATGCAAGCGGAGATGGCGGACTTCAACCGCGAAAACAGTCAACACGGTCTCCCCGAACTTGAGATGGGGATCGGTATCAATGCAGGAGACGTGGTGGTGGGGAACATCGGCTCTGAGAAAAGGGCCAAATACGGCATCGTCGGATCCCCCGTGAATATGACCCAGCGCATTCAATCCCATGCCCGTGGCGGTGAAATACTGATCGCCGAGATTGCTTACCAACATGTCTCGGAAATGGTATCCGTTGAACGCACCTTAAAGACTGTCATCAAAGGGGTTGAAGGAGAGGTAACCCTTTACGGAGTAAAGGCTCAGCCAAGCTGAAAGCTCGTTCTTTTAATAGGAACCCATGCAGCGGATCCCAGTTTCATGGACAGGGATGACAATTCCGTCGTGGTCGGTGACAACAGGATGAAGTGCTTTCCCACGGCAGATGTGGAGAAAAAAGACAGCGTGTATGAATTGGAGCCCATATGGGTCAGTGACGATATCGTCCAATTGGTGACGCAATCGGACGCTCCCAATAGTCTATATGCAACTTTGCCTGTTTGGAATTCGGCAAAGCCCAATGTATACTGGTGCCTCCTGGCAGGACATTACAACATAGGCGACAATACACTTACATCACCCGCCTACATGGCCGTGGTGGAAATCGTGCCGGATGCCACCAAACTCAAGGGCTGTAGGACCGTTCTGCTGGACAAACTGGCCCTGTCCCGGCAGTGGAACAACAATACCTTTGCCGTCGATGAGCAGGGCGCATATTTTGTGACCAACGGCCTGGACGAACACGGGGTCTGCAACCAGGGATATCTGTACGGGGTGGCCTTTGATGATCAAACCGGACAAATTGCGGTGCGCTGGAGTTATCCTTATCGCAACAGCGGGCTTTTGAAGCCCGGGTCCAAAAATATTGGGTCCGGCACCACACCCACCATCATGCAGGATGAGAACGGGAATAAACGGATTGCCATCGTGGACAATGATTACCCGCAAATTAATGTGGTGGCGGTAAGCGATTCGGGTGCCCCGGTGGCTGAGGTTCCGGTCTTCGCGGATATGCGCGGTACCGCTGAGGCGTCGGTGATCGGGGTCAACCACTCTATCGTGGTGGAAAACAATTTCGGCCACACCACGGATGTGCCGTGGTCCCAGTGGGTCCCCAATGAGCCTGGGCTGGCCCTGATCGAACTTGACGCCACCAGTGCCTATCCATGGGCCGACCAGGTTTGGGAAAACGATCATACCAGTTTTTTTGCCATGTCCATGCTGGCCCGCGAAAGCGGCATCATATTTGCGCATACGGGGGACTGGGATGATGCCATTTCAGCAACGGAGGGCGGCATGTATTTTATCTCCGCCATTGATTCATGGGATGGTCGAACAATCTGGAAAATCCCTCTGGGCCGCGGATGGAAATATTGTCATGAATTCGGCGGCATCTATTTTAACCGGAACGGAAGTCTGTATATGGGAACCAACTCCTATTTAATTTCAATCCGGAATGATCCCCAGTCCGACTAATCCATCCGAAATTGAAGAACCCTGTAGCAAGAGCTACAGGGAATCTCCCAAATGTAAGGAGTTTTTGCCATTTTTTATTTCGCTTGGTTAAATGCCGCTTTGCGGCCCTCCGCAGGAGGATTTAACTGGGCGAGCTAACCTTTAACCGCCCCGCAAGACGGGATTTCCGCTTCGCTCCAACAAGCACCGGGGAATGCGGTCGCTGAGCATTTTCAAACTTTTCCATATGATTTTTTAACGCCGCTTTTTCGAAGCTATATTTGCCAGCCTCCCAGAAATCGGAGATAACGAAACAGAAGGTTACGATACTGAGCCTTCACCGTGCCCCGATTTTGGCCCACGCTATCTCTATATCTATTACCGCGTTCGATATAGAACTTGGAAGCCTGAGAAGAACAGCTTCCGGGTAGGAATTTTTCCATCCACAAAAAAAGAAGGATGCTGATTGAAATCTTCCGTTTGACACTCAAAAACACGTCTCCAAATTGTCTCAGTTGACTCTCCCTAAAAAGGATAAAAAGTCATTGTGATCCGTTTGTGGTCAGATTGTTTGATATCGATTTACACCAGCCATGAAGTGGCACCGTTTCGCATGAGATATGAATGTTACCTGAAAGTCTCACCCAATAACAAAGGGCTAACCCTCCTGACCCGGCCCTTTCCAATACACCCCTTGCTTTTTCGTGAAGAAGGGTCTTCCCCTCCCAGGTCTCGGGGTCAGGATGGGAATGCCCCGGTGGGATTTTAGATCGAGCGAATGCTTGGAGGTCAACAGTTGAATGGTCTCGTGGCGGGCGGCATCCGGAATCTCTGCGGAATAGCCTAAAGCGATCACACCGCTGACGAGGACATGGGTATCAAGGACGGCTCTCGGCATGGTGGGCCTTGCGGGCGTGTCCGGTGGCTTTGACCGCATCTGCCGTCACTTTGTCTTCGGGGATGTGGGCATAGGTCCGGTCTTCCGCCCTGATTGATTGCTTTTATAGAGCCGCTCAAGCCTCTGAATCGGCACACCGCCCAGGAATCCCAGGATCATGATCTGATTCATAACGGTTGTACGAATGACTCCGAGTTGCCGCCACCGCCTGGCAGAAGTGACGGCGGCGTGGGGGAGGGTAGTCACGCGGCCTCGATGCCTCAGACGACGCACCAGTTCGAAATCCTCCATGATGGGCAGGGAGGCAAATCCACCCATCTCATTGAAAACCCGCTTTTCCATAAACAGACCCTGGTCGCCGTACGGGCAGTCGAATAGCTTAGAACGAACATTCGTCATCAATTCCACGAGACGCATCTTCATACCGGACCCGTCCGTTTGGAATCGAAACGCGCCGGCCACGGTGGCGGGCCGATCCAGTGCCCGGCGGATCATCCTCTCAAATCCATCCGGTAGGATTGTATCCGCATGAAGAAACAACAGAATCCGGCCATGGGCCGCATTCGCCCCGGCATTCTGCTGCGCCGCCCGTCCCCCGGAGACTTCCAGGACACAAGCACCCGCCCGGGCTGCGATGCGGCGGGTGGCATCCCGGCTGCCCCCCTCCGCTACAATGCACTCCACATCTCCCGCCTGTTGAAACCGATATAAAAGACGGCCAATCGTTGCGGCCTCATTCAGAGTGGGGATAATAATGGAGATCATGGCTTTCCCGGTGAACACATCCTCAAAGCGCCTGTCTTTTTTGAGTCGGCCCAGATCTTCCGGATGGTCCATATCCCTCAACGCCGGCAGGTCGGCGAATCGGAGGCCGAGGTGTTGAATTTGATCCGACGTCCGCTCATACACATGCCCGGTTCCCCAATCCATCGCGGCGAACAACCCGGCGTGAAGCCGCTTTTTCCCGATGAGATAATACCCGCCGTCGTGGGCCGGACCTAATACGACATCGTGATGCCGGAGCTTTTCAAATGCCTTAAGAAGGATACCCGGTGTGAGGTCGGGAAGGTCTGAGCCCACCAGCAGGGTAAAGGTCGCGCCGTCCTCGAAGGCCTGCTTAAATGCCGCACCCATTCGTGCCCCGAGATCCCCTTTTGACTGCGGCTGGTAGTGAAGATCGGTCCCCAGCCAGGCACGGAAGTCCCTCCGCGAAGCCCCCGTATAACAGACGGTAATTCGAGGATGTCCCGTTGAGACCCGGCGCCTTCTGGTTTCGCGGGCGACGGCCACCACATGCTCTGTCATGCGCCGGTGGAGCCGTGCCGCCTTGTCAGCACCGAGCGCCGGAATCAGACGTGTTTTGGTCTTCCCGGATACCGGGTATCGCGCGAATATGAGGATATGGGGGGTGGGCGTCATCGGAGGCATGTTCAGGAGTCATTGAAAAGCAGTTCGACATATCGTTTTTGTGCCTCATCTGAATCAAATTTAAAAGAGCATACCGGCTGAGGTGCCTCGAAGTCAATACGGCCCATCCCCCACGGTGCCTTGACATCCACCTTCAAAGGCGCAAGAATGCGAACCCTCGTCTGCTCCAAAGGGCGGGCAGTGTCCCCTTAAAAACCCCAAAGAAAGGATAATTCCGATGATTCATGTGATTGCGACGGCACGCATCAAGGCCGGAAAAGTTTCCGAGTTTATTGACATATTTAAAGCCAACGTCCCCAGCGTCCTCGAGGAGGAGGGGTGCATCGAGTACCTTCCGGCAGTGGATGTCGACGCCGGCTTGGCGCCCCAGCAACTGGATGAAAACGTGATCACCGTGATTGAGAAATGGGAGAGCTTAGAAGCCCTTCATGCCCACCTTCAATCCCCCCATATGACGACTTACAGGGAAAAGGTCAAAGACATCGTGGAGGATGTGTCCTTGAAAGTCCTCAGGGAAGCCTAAGGGCGTATGGCAGTTGAAAAATAAAGACGCCCGAATAGGCCACTTCATCAAATCCGCCTTACAAAAATGGGGCAAGAGGGTTCCGAACTCGGCTTTATGTGCCGATAACATGCCCACGGGAGGACAGGTATGACCCGGGAAAACAAAGCCGGATTTTCCTACAGCCCCATCATTTTTCTGGCCTGCTTCTTCATACAGGGTGTGGGCATCGGGAGTTTTGTTGCCTACGGGGTCTTTTTCAAACCCCTGTTGACGGATTTCGGCTGGTCGCGGGCGGTGATCTCCGGGGCCTCATCCATGGCCTTTCTCCTTATGGGATTTCTGGGAATGCTCGCCGGGAACTTGAATGACCGCTTTGGGCCTCGGGTCATCATGACGGTGACGGGCGTTTTTTCGGTTGCAGCTATCTGCTCCTCTCTAGCTCGAGACCGTTTGGCAGCTCTACCTCTTTTATGGGCTGGTGGCCGGTATCGGCCTGAGCGGCATCGACGTGATCCCTCTGACCACCACGGCCCGCTGGTTTGTGTCGCGACGGGGCATGCTGACCGGACTTGTAAAAGTGGGCACCGGTGCCGGCCAAATGACCATTCCCCTCGTGGCCGGCCTGTGCATTACGAATTTGGGCTGGCGCCACGCGTATGTCGTTCTCGGTTTGATTGTACTTGTTTTTATTATCGGTTCGGGCCTTTTGTTGCGCCGCGATCCCGATCAAATGAACCGCCTGTCCCCCCGCCAAGGCGAGATGCCGGCCGACACACCCCATTCGGAAATCGGTCTCACGCTTAAGGATGCCCTCAGGAACAGGCAATTCTGGATTCTCTGCATCATCAATCTCCTTGCGGTTACCTGTATGCTCACCATTTTGGTCCATATTGTCCCCCACGCCACGGACATGGGCATCGATACCGTCAAGGCCGCAGGGATTCTGTCCACCATCGGCGGGGTGAGCATGGTCGGCCGTCTGACCGTGGGGATCGCCATTGATCGAATCGGGAACAAGCGATGCATGATGGCATGCCTCATTTTGCTGATTCTCAGCTTTATCTGGCTGCGTGTGGCCGATGGCATGTGGATGATGTTTTTGTTTGCCGCCATCTACGGCATTGCCCATGGGGGCATTTTCACCGTGATTTCGCCCATCGTCGCAGAGCTATTCGGCATTCGCTCCCACGGCGCGTTTTTCGGTATTGTCGCTTTCGGCGGCACCCTGGGCGGGGCTTTGGGTCCGGTGCTGGCCGGCCTCGTGTATGATATCACCCACAGCTATCAGCTGATCTTCCTGTGTCTGGTGGCGCTGGCGGCTGTCAGCCTGATCCTTACCGGGATGCTGAAACCCGTGATCCATGATGCATCCCAGGCTACGGCCTGATGTCGGTGCGCTGCTCAGAACGGTTGAAGAACCGTGCAGTTTCGCCCCGGCGCATTGCGTGATACGTAAAAGCCTTGCCATTGTCTCGCATTAGAGAATCCGTGGAAACCTTCCATGAAATAGGTAACCTGTCATGATATGGATGCTTCTGACCTCCCTCCCTCTACTGATGTGGGGCGGGCTTCTCCTTGCCCCCTGGCAGCCCTGGCGCACTCGGGAGGTCCTGGACGCAAATGCGTCAGGGGATTTTGATTCGCTCACTGATGTCACGGTGGTGATTCCGGCCAGAGACGAGGCCCGATACATCGATCGAACCCTTGAAGGCGTCCGGGCTCAGGGGCCGGGACCCCGCATCATTTTGGTGGATGATCAGTCCACGGACGACACGGCTCGGGTTGCCGCGTGTTCGGGCGGCCCGTCTCCTGTGTCTCCTCACGCTGGGGATGACCCTGATGTTCTGGGTTCCGGTCGCCGGTCTGGCATATCCATCGCCATGGGCAACCCTGATTGCTGGGGGGTCTTTATGCGTCATGATGGTCAGTTACCTCCCTACCCTCCGGTTCTACGGCCTTCCGTTTCGTTGGGCCGGCGCCCTTCCCTTGATCGGCACGATCTATCTCACGATGACCTGGATGTCGGCCATCCGGTTCTGGCGGGGTGAAGGGGCCCGATGGAAAGGTAGGTCCTACGATGGAACCCATGGATAGCGGCACCAGAGACTATCCCGGGGATCGCCCGGGCGTCTGTGTTCGCCGGCGATGGCGAGCCCCCCTGGGGGAATCGCTCACTCGTCTTGACAGGAACCGGACGGTTTTCTACACTCGCCAGATCATGAGAAAGGAAGCATTCCCGCTCAAGGCCGAAAAAGGTGCGGGATACAGGGATAGATGGACATTGTTTCGATCGTCAACCAACGGCAGAAGGAAACCTACGACCTCCACCGCCGGCATGTGAACCCGCAATTCGTGCGCGTGCTGGAGGTCATCGGCTTCAACCGGAACTACCGCTCCGCAAAGGGGGCCCGGCTGATGGATGAGAAGGGACGGGAGGTGCTCGATTTCCTGGCCGGATTCGGGGTGTTTAACATCGGGAGAAATCACCCTGTGGTGGCCCAGGTGCTGCGGGAGATGCTGGACACGGATTCCGCCAGCATGGTGCAGATGGACGCGGGCATCATTTCTGGGCTCCTGGCCGAAGCACTGGTGGAAGCGGCCCCCGGCGATCTCGATGCGGTGTTTTTCACCAATTCAGGGGCCGAGGGGGTGGAAGGCGCCCTCAAGTTTGCGAGGCAGGCCACCGGGCGGAGCCGGATGGCCTATTGCCAGCGGGGGTTTCACGGGCTCACCCTGGGGGCCCTTTCCGTGAACGGAAACGAGGAGTTCAGGGACCGAAACGAACCGCTTCTGCCCGGTTGTGTGCCGATCCCGTTCAATGACCTGGATGCGCTGGAAGCGGTCCTTTCGGAAAATGACGTGGCGGCCTTCATCGTGGAATGTATCCAGGGAAAGGGTGTCTTTGTCCCGGACGATGATTATCTGCCGGGCGTCAGGCGGTTGTGTGACACCTACGGCACCCTCCTGATCGCCGACGAGGTACAGACCGGCCTCGGCCGAACCGGCCGCATGTTTGCAGTGAACCACTGGGACGTGGTGCCCGATATTCTGGTGATCTCCAAGGCCCTGTCCGGGGATTCATACCGGTGGGGGCCATCATCACCCGCCGTGAGATCCATTCCGGCATCTTCTGCTCCATGGACCGGTGTTTTGCACACTCCAACACCTTCGGCCAGAATGACCTCGCCATGGCCGCCGGACTGGCCACGCTTCATGTGTTAAGCGAGGAGAATCTAATTGAGCGCGCAGCCCGCATGGGGGATTACCTCATGAACGGACTGAAGGCCCTGGCGAACCGCTATGACATGCTTCAGGAGATCCGGGGAAAGGGCCTCATGATCGGACTTCAATTCGGCGAACCCGAATCCTTCAATTTAAGAAACCGGTGGCGGCTTCTCCACAGGATGAACGAAGACCTGTTCTGTCAGATCATCACCATGCCCCTGATGCAGAAGCACCATATCCTGACCCAGGTGGCCGGCCACGGACTGGATACGGTCAAGATCCTCCCCCCTCTTGTCATCGAAAAGGCGGATGCAGACTATTTTCTGGAAGCCATGGATGCGGTATTGAAGAGCGCCCACCGATTTGCGGGTGCTTCCTGGAAGACCGTCATGAATCTGGGTTTCCGGACCGCGAAAACCGCATGAGCCTCTTAAGCCATATCCAGGAGGGCCTCCTAGGCTCCATCTGGCACCTGGTGTCCGCCCGTACCCGGACGGTCATCGGCATCGGTCTCACCCTGGCCCTGGTTTCGGCCGGTATCGCCTTTCTCTTTTTGGACCTGAACAGCGATCAGGACAAACTGGTCTCGCCGGACACCCCCTTTCACAAACGGTACCTGAAACACCTCAATAATTTCGGGGATCAGGAATACCTGTATGTGGTCATTAAGACCGGTGGAAACAAAAAAGGCAAACAACAGGCCATCGCCTTTGCCGAAGATCTCAATCGCCGCCTGCGCCAACATCCGGAGCTGATTGAGGCCGTTTACTTCCGCGTGTCTCCCGCTGATTTGGGGAATGGGGCCCTCCTGTTCGCTCCCGTAGAGGAGGCCGTGGCCCTGAGCAACACCATCCGCTTTCTTGCGCCTTATTTGGCCGCCTGGTCCCGGGACGGGTCCCTTGCCGGCTTCATGGACACGGTGGTCCGACTCCTGAGGGGAGAGGGGGGCGGCGCCCTCGAATTGGATCCGGCGGTCCTGGGAAAGGCTCTCCAGGCACTGGACGGTCTTCTGAAGGCGATGAACCGCATGATGACGGATGGGGCATCCTATCAATCCCTCCTGGATCTGTCCGGGATGAGAAATGACTATTTCTTCACCCGCTCCGGTCATCTACTGGTCATGCGCCTGCTGCCGGTCAAGGATTTCGGGACCATGGACGTGATCGGTGCGCCGCTTCAGGCGGTGCGCTACGCGCTGGATGCCACCCGTGCCGACTACCCCGACCTTGAGGCGGGCCTCACGGGAAGGCCGGTCCTCCAGGCCGACGAAATGGCCACCACGGATCGGGACATGACCCAGGCCGCCGTGATCGCCATCGTGCTCGTGGCGTTCCTCTTTATGTTGATCCTGCACGGGTGGTTGAGACCCCTCCTCCTCCTGATTGCGCTCATAACAGCCATGGCCTGGAGCTTCGGCTTTGCCACCGTAACCGTGGGAGAGCTCAATCTCCTGTCCATTGTGTTCGCTCTGGTCCTGGTCGGGATCGGTGTGGATTTCGGCGTACACATTATCATGCGATACGTGGAGGCCGGCAAGGCGGGAGAATCTGTGGAGGGAGCCGTCCGCACATCCATTTTCAGGACCGGCCCGGGCATTATCCTGGGGGCCCTCACATCGGTTTGTGCCTTTTACACGGTGCTCGGGTCCGACTTCGTGGGCCTGGCCGAACTGGGATTGATCGGCGGCACCGGGGTGCTTCTCTGTCTCATATCCATGATGACCGTGCTTCCGGCCATGCTGCTGACAGCCGGTAGAAAAAACCTCTTTCCCTCATCCACGCCGAGAATAACCGCCCTCCCATTTCTCGCGGGGCTCTCCAAACGGCCCGGATGGGCCGTTTTCATCCTCCTTGCCATCACCCTGGCCGGTCTGCCGGGCGTGTTTAAGGTCCGCTTCAACTATAATCTCCTGGAACTTCAGGCCAGAGGCCTCGAGTCCGTGGCTTATGAAAGACTCCTGATCGATGCGTCGGATGAATCCACCTGGTATGCCATCATGACCGCCGATCATCTAAAGGCGGTGGCAGGGCTGACCCGGACGCTCGAGAATCTCCCTTCGGTGGGAAAAGTCGAGAGCATCGTGGATTTCCTCCCGAAAAACCAGGACCGCAAACGGGCCATTTATGAAAAAGCGTTCAGCGCGTTGGCCCCTGTGTCCATGGAAGCGCTTCCTGATCCGCCCCCCCGGGCAGACCGCCTCGTGGCGGCCTTGACCCGCCTTTCCGACGCCTTAGACGGATTGGCGGAGAAGCTGTTTGCAGCCGGGGCCGGATCCGAGATTGCGTTGATCGACAACGACCTGGACCGGATTGCCACCTCAGTGGCGCTGCTCAAGAAAAACCCGGAAAGGGCGGGTCGTCTCAAGGCCTTTCAGGACGGGCTGGCGGAAGATATTAAACAGTCAGTCGGGCAGTTGAGACAATGGCTCGGTGCTGAATCGGTCACGCCGGCGGATCTCCCCGCCCCCCTGAAAGACCTCTATGTGGGAAAAAACGGTGCCTTTCAGGTGAAAGTGATCCCGAAAGGGGATGTATGGGATTTTGATACCCTGACACACTTCGTATCTGAGCTCCGTGGCGTGGACCCTGAAGTGAGCGGGGTCCCGGTGGGTGTGCTGGAGTCGGCCCGTCTGATGCACCGCACATTCCTCCTGGCGGCGGGTTTGACCATTGTGCTCATCACCTTTATCCTGTGGGTGTACTGGCGTTCCTTTGCGGTGGTGTTTTTGACCCTTCTCCCATTGGGGGTGAGCATGCTCTGGCTCTTGGAGGTCATGGGCTGGCTCGGCATCGATTTCAACCTGGCCAATTTCTTTGCCATACCGATCCTGATTGCCATTGGGGTGGACGGGGGGTTCACCTGCTGGGCCGATGGGGCGAGATCCAATTCATGGCAAAGGCGGACCCTGAGGAGAAGGTCGAGCTGTTTCACACCAGTACACCGACGGCCGTGGCCTTGAGCTTTGCCACGACCATGATCGGGTTCGGCGGTCTCCTCTTCGCCCACCATCGGGGGCTCGCCAGCCTGGGGTGGGTGATGGTGGTCGGGTCGCTTATGGGGATGCTGGCCTGTTTGCTCGTGCTTCCGCCGGCACTGAAACTGATGCGCCGACGATGAACCCTATGAATTTTAAACAGAAGGAAACAAAGGAAACAAAGAAGAGATTTTTTGTCTTTTAAAACCTTCGTTATCTTCGTTGCCTTCTGTAAATGATTTTTCTCATGTTGATCAAAATGACTTTCAAAACAACATCTGCCATATGTTTTCTCGCTGCTGCCGTTCTGATTTTCTTTAGTGCCATGGGAATGGCCGCCGATTCGTTAAATTTTGCCGTGATCCAGCCGGGGCAGCCCGGGACGCCGGAGGCGGCCCAGCCCGTGATGGACGCCCTGGCCGCCCATATCCAAGAGAAAATTGGCAATGCGGTCGTGGTTAAGGGTGCCTATTTCAACCAAATCGAATCGGCGCTTGAGTTTCTGCGCACGGAAGCTCCCGAGTGGGGCATCATCCGTCTCGGTTTTTATTCAGCACACGCAAGGAAATTCCATATGACCCCCTTGGCGGCGACCCGGCCGGGGGGACGAAACAAGGATATGTGGCGGCTTTTGGTCGCCCGGGAAGGTTCCGGAGACTGGAAGGCCTTGACGGGCCGGGTCAGGGGCAATATGCTTTTTGAACCCGCTGCCGCGGCGTGCCTCCTGTTCGGAGTCCCTCCAGACCGGCTGCCGTTTCGCCTGGAGGGGACCTTCCGCCCCCTCCGCTCCGTTCGGGATGTCATCAGCGGCAAGATAGCGGGAGCTGTGCTGGATGGGGTTCAGTATGAGGCCATCCAAGCGTTGCCGTCGGCCGAAAAAATGACCGTTGCCCATACCTCGCCGGATCTCCCCACCAGTCCGGTGATCTGGTTTGGTGAAATGGACGACGCGGCCCGACACTTGCGCACCATACTCCTAAGCATGAAGGAGGATCCACATGCAAAGACCCTGCTCAAGCTCCTTCAAACCGACGGGTTCGGACCGGCAGATCCGGACCTGCCGAGGTTCAGGGGAGGCGGTAAAGCCGCTGTTTGCTTTCCTTAGTCTGTCCCTTATGCTATGGATGATCAGCGCATGCGGCCATCCGCCCGATGCCCGGCTTCCTTCAGAGGACATCCCTGAAGCCTTGCATGACCGGGACCGCCCACTTGGCATATGTACCCCATGCACCCGCTACCAGGCCGGGGAGTGGGCGCGCCGGGCGAAAACCGATCCATGGTCGGGGCTGAAGGCGGCCAACTGTTACGCCTTTCTCATAACGAAGCAGGCGGAGCGGACATCGAGGCTTGCGGATGCGCAAAAGGGCCGACAACTGGCCGAACAGGGAGTTGCGCAACACCCGGAAAGCGGTCTGGCCCACTATCTGTATGCCTACCTCACCGGATTGGAAGCGGAAAATGATCCGTTGCGTGGACTTGAGTGGGTCCCTGTGATAGAACGCGAAGCTCTCAGGGCTGCGAATCTGAGTCCCGGAATCGATCACGGAGGGCCCGATCGGATGCTGGGCGAACTGTATCTCAGGGCCCCGGCCTTTCCCATGAGTGTGGGCGATCCGGCCAAAAGCATCACCCATTTCAAAAAGGCCGTGACGCAGGCCCCGGGGTTCATGGAAAACCGCCTGGGGCTGGTGGAAGCGCTTCTAACCGATGATCAACAGGAGGAGGCATGCCGCCAGTTGATAGAGGTGTGGCGCCAGATGCCGCCAAAAACCGAAATGACACCGGCATGGACCCGGGGTCTAAAGCTGATGAAGCGGTTGTGCAACGAGACGGAGCGTCATTAAAATTCGGATATCAAAACCGAAAGCCCTGAGAAAAATCATTTACAGAAGGCAACGAAGGTAAAGAAGGTTTAAAATTCAAGGAGTTAAATGTGGGCATCCCCGCCATTCAAAAAGCACGAATCGGGGCCTATATCATGAAAAACCGACTCAGCGGCAACGGGCGATTCCCGCTGGTGCTGATGCTGGAACCCCTTTTCCGCTGTAACCTCAAATGCAGAGGCTGTGGGAAAATCGATTATCCCCGCGATATCCTGGAGCAGCATATGAGCGTCGAGATGTGTATGTCGGCTGCCGAAGAGTGCGGGGCGCCTGTGGTCTCCATCGCAGGGGGAGAGCCCCTCCTTCACCCGGATATCGCCCCTATCGCCCGGTCGCTTATCGAGCGAAAGCGGTTCGTCTACCTCTGTACCAATGCCCTGTTGGTGGCCCAACGGATGAATGAATTTGAACCGTCGCCCTATCTGACGTTTAATATCCACGTAGACAGTCTGGACCATCGTCACGACGAGCGGGTGGGTCGAAATGGGGTGTTTAAGCGGGCGGTATCCGCCATCAGACTCCTGGTGTCCTCGGGGTTTCGGGTGACCACCAACACCACCCTGTTTCGCGGCGAGACGGCCGAAGGGGCCTGCCGCCTGTTGGATTTTCTGACATCACTCCAGGTTGAGGCCATGACCATCGCCTCGGCGTTTGGTTACCCGAATGCACCGGATCAGGATGGATTTTTCACGCGGGATCAGGCCACGGCCCTCTTTCGATCGATTCTGGCCTCTGCGGATGGGAGGGGATGGACCTTCAACCACAGCACCCTTTATCTTGATTTTCTCGCAGGGAACCAGGCCTATGAATGCCTTCCCTGGGCCAATCCCACCCGGAATATCTTCGGCTGGCAGAAACCGTGTTATCTCTTGAATGACGGATATGAACCCACCTTTGAGGCGTTGATGCAGCATACGGACTGGTCCCGGTACGGCGTCGGACACGACCCACGGTGTACGCACTGCATGCTCCACTGCGGGTTTGAGCCCACTGCGGTCATGGATTCGGCAAAACATCCCCTCAGAGCCTTGAAAATCGGCCTCAGAGGCATAAGAATATATAAGGAGAGATAAGTGATGATGAATGAAACCGAACTCGAGGGCATGCACTATGAAGGAAACTGTATCCGGCCGCCCAGCGAAGCCTTCAGCATCCTGCTTCAGGTGACGGTGGGATGTTCCCACAACAAGTGCACCTTTTGCGGCACCTATACGGACAAGCGGTTCAGGATAAAGGATGATGAGACCATCCTCAACGATATCCGGTTTGCGTCCAGGTATATGAAACGCCAGGACCGGGTATTTCTCATGGACGGGGATGCTCTGATCATTCCCCAGAAGCGGCTCATGTGGATTCTGGATCAGATACGGACCCATCTCCCGTGGGTCAGGCGGGTGGGGGCCTATGCCAACGCCAAGAGCATCAAGATGAAGGCCCTCGAGGAGTTAAAGACACTCAAGGAGAACGGCCTGGGGATCCTTTATCTCGGGGTGGAAACCGGGGATGAGGCCCTGTTGAAAAAAATCCGAAAGGGTGCCAGTCCCCAGCATCTCATCCGGATGGGCAGAAAGGTCCGGAAGGCCGGCATTAAACTTTCGGTCACCGTGTTGCTGGGCATCGGAGGAATTGAGGGATCCGATCAGCATGCCAGGGCCACGGGGGAATTGTTAAGCGCCATGGATCCCAATTACGTGGGGGCCCTAACGGTGATGCTCATCCCCGGCACGCCGCTGCATGATGAATGGGCGGCCGGCACGTTCCGCCTGCCCGACGAGCGGGGGCTTTTGAAGGAACTGCGCACCATGATTGCCCACACCAACCTGAGCCGGGGCATGTTCTTTTCAAACCATGCCTCCAACTATCTCCCCGTCAAGGCGCGGCTGCCCAAGGGGAAGCAGGAGGCCCTGGATCAGATAGACCGTGCCCTCAGGGGAGAAGTGGGGTTGAGGCCGGAGTGGATGCGGGCACTGTGATCCGGTGTCAGGTGTCGGGGTTCAGGTATCAGGCGGCGAGTGTTAGGGAGATCTTGGGCAGGCATTTTCTATCCGAAGATGGCGTCCACGAATTCCTCGGGATGAAAGGGCCTTAGATCATCCATCTGCTCTCCGATACCGATGAACCGGATGGGGATGTTCAGCTGCCGTGAAATACCCACCACAATGCCGCCTTTGGCGGTACCGTCCAGCTTGGTCAGGATGATATCGGTGACATGGAGTGATTCATTGAAGAGCTCAGCCTGTGAAATGGCATTCTGCCCGGTGGTGGCGTCCAGAACCAGCCATACCTCATGGGGGGCGCCCGGTATCTTTTTGCCGGTGACGCGATGAATCTTCTGGAGTTCGTCCATGAGATTCACCTTGGTATGAAGCCGCCCGGCCGTGTCGATGAGTACCACATCCATGTTTCTGGCCTGTGCCGCGGACAGGCCATCAAAGACCACCGCCGAGGGATCGGCGCCGGTCTTCTGTTTCACCACCTCTGCACCGACCCGCTTTCCCCAGATGCTCAACTGCTCCACCGCGGCTGCACGAAACGTATCGGCCGCTACCAGCATGACCTGTTTCCCCTCTGATTTAAATTGACGGGCCGCCTTGGCGATGGTGGTGGTCTTTCCCACCCCGTTCACGCCAATGACCATAATGATACGCGGCACGTCCTGGGCGGGGGCCGTATGGTCCGCATTGGGGCGTTGCAGGTACTCGAGGATGCGCTCCTTCAGCGCAGTGATCAGCTTCTCCGGATCCTTTAACTCCTTCCGGGCCACCCGTTCCTGAATGTCCTCGATCAACTCCTGGGTGGTGGCCACACCGATATCCGACGTAAAAAGGATCTCCTCCAGTTCGTCCAGCAAGTCCTGGGTAATCTCCTTCTTACCGAGCAGAAGCCGGCCCATACGGCCCGTGATATTGGACCGGGTCTTGGAGAGACCCCGGCTGAGCCGTTTGAACAGTCCGGATTTTTCGTCGGAAGGGGCGGGTTCCGCCTCAGCGGCTGCCTGGGATCCTACTTCCGGTTCGGATTCGGGAACCGTTTCAGGAATGGGGGCTTCCTGCGCGTCCGGTTCGGTCTGCTCCGCTTTTTCCTGATCTGTATCCTTCTTCTTCCGCTTGAAAAAAACGCCATAATCGGCCTCGATGGTGTAAGTCAGTTTGCTGAGACTTGCTCCTTGAAGTCTTTCAGGTTGACGGAGACCAGTTTGGACACGCCTTTGGATTCCATGGTAATGCCATACAGGCGATCCATGATCTCCATGGTCTTTCGGCTGTGCGTCACCATGATCACCTGAGATTCCTGCTTGATCTCATTTAAGAGGTTGTTGAACCGTTCGATGTTGGACTCATCCAGCGGGGCATCCACCTCGTCCAGAAGACAAAAAGGGCTCGGTTTGATCATATAGATGGCAAACAAGAGCGCCATGGCCACCAGCGCCTTCTCCCCGCCGGAGAGGAGTCCCATATGACTCAGTTTCTTGCCCGGGGGTTGCACCTCAACCAGCACCCCGCTCTCCAACGGCTTGGTTTCATCCGTGAGTCTCAACCCGGCGGTCCCGCCACTGAAAAGAATGGGAAAGATTTCCTTTAATTTGTCATCCACTGCCTGGAAGATGGCCCTGAATTTTTCAAGGGACGTGCGATTGATCTTTCGGATGGCGGTTCTCAGGGATTCAATGGAATGGATGAGGTCCTCCCGCTGCTCGATAATAAAATCGTGCCGTTCCTTCAAGGCCTCATGTTCCTTGATGGCCGTCAGGTTGACATCTCCCATTCGATTTAGAATCCCCTTTTTCTTTTCTATGGTTTTCTCCATCTCGGGCCTGGAAAAGCCCTTATCGAGGTGTTGCCCATAGACTTCCGGAAGGTCGAGGTTGAATTTTTCCTGAACGGTGTCGATGAGGTTGTCCATCTTGAAACGGATTCCTGAATGTTCCATCCTGGCATTACTGATGCGCTCCTTAAGGGCATCGATTTCAGCCCTCAAATCCGATTCCTTGAGCTCCTCCTCGCGGATGGTGTCCTGAAACCGGCGGCGCTCCAGATCGGCCCGGTTCAGGTCATCCTCGGCCGCTTTCAATTCATCATAAAGCCTGGCCAGCTCCTCCTCTATTAATCCCTTTCTTCTCTGACATTCCCGGTGCCGCTCCTCCCCGGCGGCAATTTCTTCTCCGATTTTCACCACCCGCT
Organism: Deltaproteobacteria bacterium; assembly: GCA_034522175.1. GTDB lineage: Bacteria > Desulfobacterota > DSM-4660 > Desulfatiglandales > Desulfatiglandaceae > JAIPDZ01. The sequence goes on from JAXHLQ010000001.1 coordinate 1,097,677, forward strand.
TTTTTGAATCCTCAATGTATCCTGCCACCCGTTCCAATTCGCGAACCAGGCTCCGATGCGCCTCTTCCGCAATTCGGTGGTCTGCCCTGATTTCGGACACCGACTCCCGGGCCGCTTCAAATTCCGCTTCAGCCTCTTCCAATTCGATTCGTTTCTGCTCAAAATAGAGAGATTCGTTTTGCCGTTTTTCCCGCTGTTTTTGAAGCGAATCCTGGATTTCTACAAGCTCTTTTTCATGGCCCCTGCGTTCGAGGTCTTTTCTCTCGAGGTCCTCTGTTATTTTCTGGATCATTCTTTCTGACTGGTCCAGCTCCTGTCCAAGACGGAACAACGCCTTGTCCAGTTCGTTGATGTCATCCTGGCAGGTCCACTGGTCCTCTTTAAGGCGTTCAAGAGCATCCTTTTTTTCTTCAATACGATTCAGTGTCTCCTGGTGCTTCGACTGCAGTGACTGGACCCCGGCCTCGTGCGTTTTGACCGCTTTCTTGAGTTCCGACAACTCCCGTTTTCGAACCAGAAGCCCCGGGATCCCTGGGACAGCCGGCCTCCGCTGATGACCCCGTGCGGATCGACCAGTTCTCCATCCAGCGTCACAAAGGCGGGTCCGCACCCGTTGGTATCGGAGAGCGCCTGGATCGATGTGTGTTGGGATATAGCCTGGGAAAGATCGTCTGCAATATAGATGTCCTTAAGCAGTGTTCGCATCAGCGGTCCATGACGTTCGGGAACGGACACCACATCGAAGAGTGATGGTAAGTCAAGTCCCTGTGGCCTTGGGCTTGCTGCCGATTTCAATTCCTTCACTGGCGCGAAACTTCCCATCCCCTTTTGCTTTTCCTTTAGGTATCCGACGGCTGCTTCACCGTCTGCCATGGATTCCACGATGACGTATTGAAGTTTTTCCCCCAGGGCCGCCTCAACAGCCCGTTCATACCTGGAATCCACCTGTATGACATCGGCCAGAATCCCAAGGATTCGCCCCTGTTGGCGGGGCTCGAAATCCTTGGCCTTCATGATGGTCCGGACCCCCAGCGTATACCCTTCGAAGTTTTCCATGAGGGCCGTCAGGCTCGACAGTCTGGAGTTGGCCATGTTCAATGCCCGTTCCGCCGACTTCAAGTCTGTTTCGATACTCTCCTTTTTGTCCTGCAGTTCCGAAAGCTTTCCGTTCACTTCTTCGATGGCCACTTGAAGGTCACCGAGCCGGCTCGCTGTAGCCTCCCGGACAGCGCTTTTTCTTTCAGAAGCCGCATTAAATTTTTCAGATTTCGCCCTGACATCCTCGCGTTCCTTTTCCAGCCTTGACCGGGCGTCGGTGATTTGGCCCAGCAGCCGGTTGAGATACCCCGACTTCTGGTCCAGGCCCGTTTCACGGTTCCGGCCTTCACTCAATTCGGTCCTCGCCGCTTCGAAAGCCTCTTTTATCTCCCGCAAGAGGCCCCTTCTGGCCTTCATCCGTTCTTCTCTGAGGTCGATTTCTTTCTCCAGGTCCCGGGCCTTTTCTTTGGTATCGACCTTTTGCCCTTCCAGGGTATCCCGCTCTGTTTCCAATTCCCTCAACCGGAGCCGTATCTCCTCCCGTTCCGTTTCAAGGCGGGCCTTCATTTCATTCAGCATGCCCATCTCGCCGTTGAGGGCATCAATGCCGGCCTCCTTTTTATGAACCCGGTCCCTTAAGCGCTGATAATCCTGCCTGCAGGCAGCCAAGCCTTCGTCTTTGTCCTGAAGCTTTAGATCCATCGCTTCAATGCCCGCCCGAAGCCGCGAGATTTCTGTGGACCTGGCAATCTCCTCTTGTTCCAGTGCTTCCCTTATGTTCAGCTTTTCATCCGAATCGGTCATCAACTGCTGGTAGGTGTTGGCATACAAAATGAGTTCAAGATCCTGAATTTCCTTTGAAATGGTCTTGAACCGCCTGGCTTTGCCGGCCTGGCGCTTCAAAGACCGCATTCGGGTTTCCACCTCGCTTAAGATATCTTCCACCCGTTGAAGATTGGCCTGGGTCATTTCGATTTTTCTCTCGGAGGCAGCAACTTTTTTGCGGTATTTGGTGATGCCGGCCGCCTCCTCCAGCATGATCCGGGTCTCTTCGGGTTTTTGCTCGATGATGCTGCCGATCTGGCCCTGACCGATAATGGAATAGGACCGGTTTCCCAGGCCCGTATCCATAAAGACCTCCTGGATATCTTTGAGCCTGCACGGAACCTTGTTGATCAAATACTCGCTTTCGCCGGAACGATAGAGTCGCCGGGTGACAGAGAGTTCGGTGTCTTGTGCGAATGCAGAGGGAAAAGAGCCGTCCCCGTTTTCAAACTGTAAGGAGACCTTCGGCCATGCCAAGCGGCTTTTGGTCGCTGGCCCCACTGAAAATCACATCCTCCATTTTCCGGCCTCGCAGCAGCTTCGGGCTTTGTTCGCCCATGCACCACCGTATGGCATCCACCACGTTGCTTTTCCCGCAGCCATTGGGGCCCACGACACCACTAATCCCTTCGGAAAAATTGATGTCCATGCGATCCATGAAGGATTTGAATCCAAGGATAGAAACCTTTTTGATTTTCATTGTTCCCTCCGCGTAAAAGCGCCCTTACAGGCGGCTTTGAAGCCTGAAGAAATGGAAGTCATCAACTGGATGTCTCTTATAACAGATATAGGGGAAGTTGTAAAGAAAAAATACCATATAATGTGGAATAAAAAATAAAGATGTCAATATATGGTTGTTTTGCGACCTGGTGTGGTTTCCGGAATGATATTGACAACTTCGCGGGCAGGTCCCTATGATGCTCAAGAAAAATGAACCGAGGAAACACATTTTGTCCGATAAAACCATGATCAAACGCTGGTCCCGGCCTAACGGATACCGGGATGTCCTGGCCATCAGTCTCCCGCTGGTGGCCTCCATGGGGTCCATCACCCTGATGCAATTCACGGATCGAATCTTTCTCGCCAACTATTCGGTGGACGCCATCGCTGCGGCCCTCCCGGCCGGTGTGGCCTCTTTCACCAGCCTGGCTTTTTTTATGGGGGTGGCCAATTACACCAACGCCTTTGTGGCACAGTACACCGGGGCAAAGGCGCTGAGCCGGGTGGGAGCGGCCCTGTGGCAGGGGATCTATCTGTCATGTTTTTCGGCCATTCTTCTGGCCTCGCTCTATTTTATTTCAGACGACCTCTTCGCTCTGATCGGACACGCCCCCCATATTCAGAGGCTGGAAATCACCTATTTCGATATCTTGATTCTGGGATCCGGACTGATCGTTTTAAGCTCCGCCATGGCCTGCTTTTATACCGGCCGGGGTCTGACCTGGACGGTCATGTTCGTCCACATGAGCGGGGCTGCGGTAAACATTCCTCTGGACTACTGCCTTATCAACGGGGTGGGTCCGTTTCCCGAAATGGGCATTGTGGGGGCAGGATTGGCCACGGTAACGGCCTGTGTCGTCATCACCCTCATTCTATCCATCCTGATTTTCAGTCCCAAAAACCGCGCCGCCTTCGGCACATGGAAAAACAGGGCCTTCGATAAAGTCCTTTTTGGCCGGCTCATGCGTTACGGGCTGCCCAGCGGCACCCAGTTCTTCCTGGAAATCTTCGGCCTCACTTTTTTTATTCAAATGCTGGGGAGGCTGGGGGACCTGGAACTGGCTGCATCCAACATCGTGCTCTCCATCGAAACCCTTGCCTTTTTGCCCATGGTCGGGTTTCATATCGGAAATGCCACCCTGGTGGGCCAGGCTGTAGGCGGCGGCCAGCCTCAGGAAGGGGTCTATGCCACTACCAGTGCCCTTCATATCACCTTTGCCTACATGCTGATCATCGCCGCTGTTTTTGTGCTCACCCCTGAACCGCTGCTGAGACTGTTTCGTGCCGAAAACCAGACCCCGGCACAATACGATCAAATTATGGACATCGGGGTTGTGCTCATGCGTTTTGTGGCAATTTTCTGCGTCTTTGATGCCCTCAATCTCATCTTTTCCGGGGCCTTGAAGGGGGCCGGTGATACGCAGTTCATCATGTGGACCGTGGCCTGTCTTTCACTGGGCGTGATGATTGTCCCGGTCTATGTGGCCATAGAGGTGCTGGGTGCCGGGCTGTACACGGCATGGGTCCTGGCCACGCTCTATATCAGCGCGCTGGGCCTGGCTTTCTGGTTACGATACCGGAGTGGCAAATGGAAACGGATGCGGGTCATCGAGGAAAGGCCGGCGGTGGCTTAGACAGCATACTGGTGATGACTACCCTGCACCGAAGAGGGGAACCCGGGTTTTCTTTTTGGGTAAAAATGAGCTGTGGGTAAGAGATCATTCAGGGAATAAACCAGGGCCCTTCGGGCGCCCTTATTTTGCAGAGGGATTGAGACGTTAAGCCGCATTCAGCATGAAATCCACGTGCACGGCGTCAAAGGGGAAAAGGATGAGGCCGTTATCGGTCTTTTGAAGTATGCCTGCGTTGAGGAGCGCATGGACGTCGCCATGAACGGCTTTTACGTCTCGCCCCAGCCGCCGGGCTGTCTCACGAATGGATAGGGGGCCTGCACCGGTCATGATCTTAAGTAACTCCCATCGCTTTCTGGTGAGCACCTTGAAGAGCAGCGCAGGCGATTGGAAGCTGATGAAGGTCCCTTGTGATTCTCCCTCAGCGGCTCTATGAAAACGCCGGTTCGTTTCTTCACGGGATGAGATGATTAATGTGACGATACGCATGCTAAGTCCTCCAACTTTCCACGTCTTTCCAGAAATCATCGAGGAGTTTTTGTGACGTGGTGAAGATATAGGGGATTTCCTTCTTGCCCATATGTTTGTGATCACCTTTACCTGTTTCGTTGTCATAGCGCAAAACACACTGACCATCCACCACGAGGGCGAGCCGGTACTTAAAGGTGTGGTGGCTCCCTGAAACAGGCGGATCCACACGCCATACCACCATTTCCACGAACGCTCGTTCGGAAAGAACATGCCGCTCGTCGAGCATCAGGTCGGCGTTCATACCGGGCATAATATCATCGTTCAGAAGCGTTGTCAAATACTACAACAAATCTATCACCCATGGCCTGAAGCCGAGAGAGGAAATGCCACTTCAGGAGACGTGAACCAAAGCCGGCTTCAATAAAAACAAGAGGATTTTCGTCGACCACCCCATCAGGAGGAGGTTTCTTTAACCGCTCATTCACCTGCTTGGTTAAATGCCGCTTTGGCGGCCCTCCCGGGGAGGATTTAACCGGACCATTCACTCCCAGCTGAAGACGGGATCTGCGATAAGATGCGAGGGTCGCGAAGAGTGTTTTTGTTATCCTTTGCTACTCCTCCATAGAGTGGAATGGCCCAGGCCCTTCTTTATGGGATAAGTGAGATAATGCAGAATGGATCAGTCAGGTTGGGAAAATTCTCTCAGGCATTGCCGAGTATGACACGAAGCGGCCCGAATGGCAGGTGTCACAAAATGAACCTTCCCTGCTGTTTTATTTTGATTTTTTAGAGCTATGAGACTATAGTTTAAGGTTTTAACCATCATTTCAGCGCCCAAGGAGTAGAGGTTATGCAGGAATTCAGAAGAATGAGCCGTCTGCCCCCCTACGTGTTTGCCACGGTCAACAAGATCAAGATGGAAGCGAGACACAGGGGAGAGGATATTATTGATCTCGGGATGGGCAATCCGGACATCGCCACCCCCGAACACATTGTGGAGAAGCTGGTGGAGGCCGCCCGCAAGGGACACAACCACCGCTACTCTGCCTCCATGGGCATTACCAAGCTCCGACACGCCATCTGTGACTGGTACAAACGCCGGTTCGATGTGGATCTGGATCCGGATGAGGAGGCCATCGTCACCATCGGTGCCAAAGAGGGCCTGTCCCATCTGGTGCTGGCCACCATCAGCCCGGGAGATGTGGTGTTTGCCCCGAATCCGACCTATCCGATCCATCCCTATTCGGTGATCATCGCGGGGGGGGACTTGCGCAGCATCCCCATCGGTCCGGAGCGCGATTTTTTTGAAGACCTCCTCAATGCCACCAAGCAGACCTGGCCGAGTCCCAAGATGCTGATTATCTCGTATCCGCATAACCCCACGACGAATGTGGTGGATCGTGAGTTTTTTGAAAAAATCGTGGAATTCTGCAAGGCCCACGAGATGCTCGTGGTACACGACTTCGCCTACGCGGACCTGGTCTTTGACGGATATGACCCCCCTAGCTTTCTGCAGGTGCCGGGGGCAAAAGATATTGGGGTGGAATTCTTCAGCCTCTCCAAGAGCTATTCCATGCCCGGCTGGCGGGTCGGGTTCTGTGTGGGGAATCCGGAACTGGTCGGTGCCTTGAGGCGGATCAAGAGCTATCTGGATTACGGGATGTTCCAGCCGATTCAGATTGCCGCCATTATCGCCCTGAACGGCCCCTACGATTGTGTCACGGAGATTGTGGATATTTACCGGGAAAGGCGGGATGTGCTGGTAGACGGTTTGGATCGCGTGGGATGGCACATCGAAAAGCCCAAAGGCACCATGTTCGTGTGGGGGAAAATTCCGGAAAAATTCGCCCATATGGGGTCTGTGGAATTCTCCAAAATGCTGATCAAAAAGGCCAAAGTGGCCGTTTCCCCGGGGATTGGATTTGGGGAATACGGGGATGACAGTGTACGTTTTGCCCTGGTGGAGAACCCCCACCGGATCCGGCAGGCGATTCGGGGAATCCGGCAGGTGATGTAGATTGATATTGGGATCATAGATCGCAACGTCTAAAGAAGTTGACGAAGTCTTTTTGAGATCAACCCATTTCATTCAAAAAGAGGCAACTGTGTCAGACATTCATGTGGGGATCCTCGGCTTCGGGACCGTGGGCGCGGGCACGGTTGAGGTCTTGACGACAAACCGTGAGATCATTTCGAATCGCGTGGGCGCCGATGTGGTCATCAAAGGGATTGCGGATCTAAATATCGATTCCGACCGGGGCGTCGATATTGACCCGGGGCTTTTGACCCGGGACGCGCTTGCGGTTATCGATGACCCGGGGATCCAGATTATCGTGGAACTCATCGGTGGAATGGATCAGGCCAAATCGTTCATCCTGCACGCCATGGAAAAGGGAAAACACGTGGTTACCGCCAACAAGGCCCTCCTGGCAGAGCATGGTGAGGAGATATTCACTGCGGCTGAGCGGTGCGGGGTTGCGCTTGCCTTCGAGGCGAGTGTGGGCGGGGGTATCCCGCTTATCGGAGCGTTGCGAAACGGTCTGTCCGCCAATCGTATCCGAAACTGCATGGGGATTTTAAACGGCACCTCCAATTACATCCTCACCAAAATGACCCAGCATGGCCTTCCCTACGCACAGGTGGTTCAGGAGGCCGTGGACCTTGGGTTTGCCGAAGATCCCCCCACACTCGATGTGGACGGGACCGATGCAGCCCACAAACTGACCATCATGATGTCCATGGCCTTTGGGAATCCCGTCCCCTATGACGCAATTTACCGGGAAGGGATTACGGCGCTGACACCGGATGACATCCGGTTCGCCGGAGAATTCGGCTACAGTGTGAAACTGCTGGCCATCGGGAAAGATCTCGGGAACCGGATGGAGGCGAGGGTCCATCCGGCCATGATCCCCAAGGACCACATACTGGCCAATGTCAATGACGCCTTTAATGCCATCCATATCGAGGGGGATTTCGTGGGCCCCAACCTTTACTACGGCCTGGGGGCGGGAAGGCGGCCTACCGGAAGTGCGGTCTGTTCCGATATCATTGGGTTGGCCCGGCAGATCAATTTTGGGGCAACCGGCGTCATGGCGCCCCTGGGCACCTTCATCCCGCCCAGGACGATCATAGCGGTACAGCCGATGGATGAATTGACCACGCCCTATTACTTCAGGTTCTCGGCCTTGGACAGTCCCGGCGTCCTGTCAGAGATCGCCGGGATCCTTGCGGATCACCGAATCAGCATCTCTTCCGTCATGCAGAAAGGACGGGAGGAAAAGGGATCGGTGCCTATTGTGATGCTGACCCATGAGGCCATGGAAAAGGATGTTCAACAGGCTGTTTCGTTGATCGATGATCTGCCGGTGGTTACGGACAAGACCGTGGTTATCAGAGTGGAAGAGCGTTCGACAGGATGAGCCCGGTAAAACACAGTGAGAAATTCGTGCTCCTGGTAGGCGACGGCATGGCCGATTATCCGCTTGCTGAATTGGGCGGGAAGACCCCGTTAGAGACGGCACGCACTCCCCATATGGATCGAATCGCCGCCTGCCGGGTCGGACTGGCCAGGACCATTCCCGACGGCATGAGTCCCGGGAGTGACGTGGCCAATCTTGCCCTGTTGGGATACGATCCACTTCAGTACCATACGGGCCGTGCCCCATTTGAGGCCGCCAGCATGGGCGTCGATCTCGCCTCTGATCAGGTGGCTTTTCGCATGAATCTGGTCACGCTTGACCATCGGTCGGATCAGGAGATCATCATGCTCAGCCACAGTTCGGGCGATCTCTCCACCGAGGAGGCGGTCCCACTGGTGGATACCCTGAAAGCCGAATTGAACTCTCCTATCCTGGCAATTCACACCGGGGTGGCATACCGGCACCTCCTGGTATGGCACAATGGCCCCGAGGACGCCGGGACCATTCCACCGCACGATGTGCTGGATCAGAATATGGCACCGTATCTTAGCGGCAAAGACAGGGATCCCGTGGTGGACCTCATCCGACAATCCTGGAAATACCTCGATGACCATCCCGTCAATCAAGAGCGGCGCAGATCCGGATTGAAAGCGGCCAACTCCATATGGCCGTGGGGCCAGGGTCGCGCCCTTCAGCTCCCTTCTTTCCAGTACCAGTATGGCCTCAAAGGAGGGGGCATTTCCGCGGTGGATCTGCTGCGGGGCATTGGGGTCTACGCAGGTCTCATGCCCATCCTTGTGGAAGGGGCCACCGGATATCTCGATACCAATTATTCGGGTAAGGCCGAGGAGGCTCTCAAGGCCCTGGATCATCTCGATTTCGTGTTTGTCCATGTGGAGGCTCCTGACGAGGCGAGTCACAGCGGGAATGTCGAAGACAAGATTGAGGCCATCGAAGCCTTTGATGCCAAAGTGGTGGGGGCCATCCTCCACGGGCTCGAACGGTTCGATGCCTACCGGGTGCTGGTGGTTAGTGACCACCTGACGCCTATCATAAAAAGGACCCACACCAGTGACCCGACGCCCTTTGCCTGGGCGACCAAAGAGGAACTGGTCGGGATCAAAGGAACCGCGCGTTTCACTGAGAAATCTGCCTCGGCCTCAGGGCTTTTTTTTGAGAGAGGGCATGAGTTGATGCCCATGTTTTTGAGCGGTGCATAATCCCTTGACAGGACTTTTGTTTTCCAATATTTTCATGAAAAATTTACTAAAGGCGGCCACCAAGACACAAAGACACAAGAAAAAAGCAGGTTTTTTGCAAAAAACCTTAGTGCCTTCGTGGCAAAATTTAAAGAAGGAGAAAAGAGATGAAGATACTGTTTTTTGGCCCCAACGGCAGCGGCAAAGGGACCCAGGGGGCGATTGTAAAGGAAAAATTCGGGATTCCGCACATTGAAACCGGTGTGATCTTCCGGGAGAATATCTCGGGGGGTACCGAGTTGGGCAAAGAGGCCAAGGGGTATATCGACCGGGGAGAACTGGTTCCCGACAGCATTACCATTCCCATGATTCTGGATCGGTTGAAGGCGGACGACTGTAAAAACGGATGGCTTCTCGATGGTTTTCCGCGTAACCTGAACCAGGCTGAAGCGCTGGATGAGGCCCTGAAGGCGGAAGGGATCGATTTGGATATCGTCATTGAGATGGTTCTGCCCCGGGAGGTCGCCAAGGGCCGGATCATGGGCCGACGACTCTGCGTGAATGACAACAATCATCCCAACAACGTCAATATCGACGCCATTAAACCGAATGGGGATAAGTGCAGGGTCTGCGGGGGGGAACTCAAGACCCGCTCCGATGACCAGGACGAAGGGGCCATTGACCAGCGGCACAATATCTATTATGACACCGAGACGGGAACCACGGCCGGGGTGAACTTTTATAAGGACCTATCCGCTAAGAATGGCGGTGTGCCCAGGATTATCGAACTGGACGGCCGACCGGGGGTGAAAGAGGTTTCCGCGGAGTTGATGGAAAAACTGGGAAAGTAACGCTCTGAAACGATTTTTGACCAGGACAAACGCCTTTTTTGGGGGCCTGGGGCCCCAAGGAAGGCGTTTTTATTTTAATCCTTAAAAAACCTTCAGCAATGGATGGATTCGTGACCCAGGAGAACAACAGCGAGCGTGCGCTTTTGATCGGCGTCTGTCTACCAGACCAAGCGGCCTCAGTCAAAGCGGTTGCCATGGACGAACTGGCGCGGCTGGCGGACACGGCCGGAATGATCGTCAGGGACCGGTACATTCAGAACCGGGGCCGCATCAGTGGGAAGACATTTGCGGGAGAGGGATTTATTCACGACTGTCTCGGGCGTATTGAAGGAGAGATTGATCTACTGGTGTTTGATAACAATCTGACCGGATCCCAGGCCCACAATCTCGAGGTGGCTTTCGGGGTGGAGGCCATTGATCGTACCGAACTGATCCTGCGGATTTTCCACGACCATGCCCGGACAAAGGAGGCCAAACTGCAGGTGCGATTGGCTGAGTTGAAATACCAATTGCCCAAACTCAAGCGCCTGTGGACCCACCTCGACCGGGAGCGCGGCACCAGCCGAATGGGCGGTGGCGCTGCCTCGCGGGGCATGGGGGAGAAACAGATCGAGAAAGATCGGCAGGCGGTGCAAAGAGAAATCTACGAGATTGAAAAGCACCTGGAGAAATTCTCCAAGCAAATGGATACCCAGCGGAAACTGCGTAGGCGGAACTGCTGGAATGTGGGCCTCGTGGGATACACCAATACCGGGAAATCCACCCTCTTCAATCGTTTGACGCACTCGGATGTACCGGTTCGGGATAAGCTCTTTGCGACCCTTGATTCCACTTCGAGATCCCTCGATCTAAGCGGGGGGAGGGACATCATTCTGTCCGATACCGTGGGATTTGTGGCGGATCTGCCCCACCACCTGGTGGCCTCCTTCCGCGCCACCCTGAGAGAAGCGGAGGAAGCGGACCTCCTGATCCACGTGGCGGACATCTCGGATGAGGACCTCGAAAAACATATGGCCGATGTGGACCGTGTTCTCGAAGCCATTGGCGCTCACAGGATCCCCCGGCTTCTGGTGCTGAACAAGATAGACAAGGTGGATCAAACCGTTATCAACGGAATGAAACGGAAATATCCGGAGGCCCTCGTCATCTCCGCAAGACAAGGGACCCATATGGAGGAGCTATTGGAGGAAGTGGACGAACGGATCAACCGGACCCGTCAATATGAACTAAAGATCCCACAGACCCAGCAAAAAGCGGTGAGTGATGCCCACACACTGGGCAAGATCACCAAGAAGGCATACGATAATGACTTTGTCCGTTTGACCGTTGAAATGAGCGCACATGACATCAAAGGTCTGGGTCAGTACATCGATGGTCATGACGATAACCCATGACATCTACCTTCTCACCTGACGTGTTAATATTAAATGTTTTGATACGGTCAACACGCTGAAATAAAAAGTTCCATAAGGTCAACGGCACGGATTTTTCTTCGAACCCGCCGCTTTTGATGGCATCTTCAAAATGAATGAGACAGAAGGGGCAGGCTGTCACCAGGACATTGGCGCCCGCTTCAAGGGCCATCCTGACCCGTTTTTCGGCCATCCGCATCTCTTCCTGTTCGATTTCGTGCCACAGCATGACGTCTCCGCCGCCGCAGCAGAAGCTTCGGTCGCGTGAACGCGCCATCTCCACCAGTCGGAGACCCGGGATGGCGGCAAGCAGCCGACGGGGCTCATCGTAGCAGCCATTGTGTCTTCCGAGATAGCACGGGTCATGATAGGTGTAGATGTCTCTAACTTTTACACTTCTGTGGGGTGCCAGGTACCCGGATTCCACCAAAGCGAGGAAAAACTGGGCATAATGAAACACCTTATAAGGTTCAGGGTAATCATTCCTGAGCGCGTTATAGGCGTGGGGATCGGTGGTAATGATCCATTTGAAATCGACCTGACGGAGGGTTTCCGTGTTTTCCTCCACCAGCATCTGAAAGAGGCCTTCTTCACCCATCCGGCGGACCTGATGACCCGTGTCCTTTTCGGATTTCCCCAGGATGCCCACATCCATACCCGCCAGTTCCATGCCCTTACAGATGGCAGCGGCGATTTTCTGAGAGCCTGGATCGAATGAAGCGTACCCATCCACGTAGTATAGCACATCCACCCGATCCCCCGGTTCAAGACGCCTCACGTTGGAAACCTTTTGTTCCTCGACCCAGTCGACCCGCTTGGCCGCGGGTTTGCCAAACGGATTGCCCGTCTTTTCAACGTACATGAGAATCTGATTGAACGTGCCGGGATTTTGGGAGGTTTCAAGTACATGTCGCCGCATATCAATAATTTTGTCGATATATTCAATACATACCGGACACTCCTCCTCGCAGGCGCCACAGGTGGTGCAGGACCACAGTTCATCCAGGCCGATGATGTCACCCACGAGGGATTCGGAGTCTTTCGCTTTTGGGACTTTTTCCCCATGAGGCCGAATCGGATACGTTTCATAGGCATGATCTCTGATTTTAATGGTCAGCAGCTTGGGGGACAGAGGCCTTCCGATGGCATTGGCCGGGCATTGATCCGTACAGCGCCCGCATTCGGTGCACGTATAAAAGTCCAGCATATGTTTCCATGTAAAATCTTCAATTCTTTCCGCGCCCAGCGTATCCAGATCAAAGATGTCTTCCACATCGTATCGAGCGGGTTTGATGGACCCCTTGTTCTGTTTTCGGAAAAAGATATTGGGAAGGGCCGTGATGATGTGAAAATGTTTGGAAAGGGGGAGAAGGTTCAAGAAGACGAAAAAGGTCAGGATATGGAGCCAGTAAGAGATGGTCATTACGGCCGAAAGAAACCGGGGGCTTTCGTGGGGCAGAAAAAGCGTGGTCAACCATGCCGCGGGAAGCCAGCCCTTTGGGGCCCTGGCCAGCAGCATCCCACTTCCCTCAAAGAACATGTCGGTGATCATAAGAAAGCTGATAAGACCCAGCACCAGGTAGGCCTCGACGGCGTGACTCCCTTGATACCGTTCGGGTTTCAAGATGGCACGTCTGAGAATGGCCCATACACAGGCAAAGAGGACAATCAGTTCGAAGATGTCTTTGAGCGTGTTGTAAAAAATACCGAACGGGCTGTCCATGAGGAGACGGAATATGGGAATGCTCAGCCCTTCGGTCACGAGATCCAGAGAACGCAAGCCCAATACCATAAATCCCCAGAATATCATGATGTGAATCACACCTGCCCAGAGATAACGCGGCTGACGTTTCTGGATGAACCCGTATGTGATGAGATCCAGAAACCGGTTCTTGAGGTTCGAAAAGCGCGGATCGTGTTGGCCTGCCAGAATGAGATTGATACGCCCCCGGATAATGAAGGCGAAGGTCGCCAGTGCCGCCAGGGTGATGATCCACATGAGAAGGTGGCTAAGGGTTCCGAAGCCGTTTTCAGAAAAAAACGAATAATCGGGGGTCATGAGTGGTCTCCTTGAAGCATAAACAATTGAACGCGCGACTAAAATAATTTTCTATGACGTCTGTTGAAAAACGCTATTAATGAATGCTTACAAAAAAATAATCCTCAAATTCACCGTCCCTGTCAACATGCTTTCCCTGCCGCCACAGGGTGTTTGACATAACGATTGAAGTAGCATAGTGAATGTTACCAGGGTGAACACTTTGTGAGAAATGGAATATGTTATCCGCAATCACCTGTTCACGCCTGAACGTTGACGGGTCTTTTCCATAAGGTCTCGATAATTCATGGGTGCTGAAAGGAGGTTCCCCGTGGTTCCCGGTCCCATTAAAGGCTACCTGTGCGTCATGACCGCGGCCGTCATGTGGGCGTCGTCCGGTGTGGTGGGAAAGGCCCTTTTTTCCGATGGCATTACGCCGTTTGAACTGGTCCAGGTACGGGTAACGGTTTCCACCCTTTTGCTCGCGATTGTCTTTGGGTGGTTTCGAAGAGACCTTATAAAAATTCGGAGAGGGGACCTCGGGTATTTCCTCCTGCTGGGCGGGGTGGCCATGGCCATGGTTCAGATCACCTACTTTTATGCCATCAGCAAGATTCACGTGGCCGCCGCCATATTCCTTCAGTACCTCGCTGTTCAGTCTCGTGGCCATCTTCTCCATATGCTTCTGGAAAGAACGGCTCACGCTTTTAAAATCGTTTTCGGTCTGCCTTGCGCTCGCAGGATGTTACCTGATGGTGGGGGGCTACAACCTCCATTTCCTTCAGATGAACTGGGTGGGAATCGTATCCGGTTTGATATCGGCCTTCTGCTTTGCAGGATATACCCTGATCGGAGAGAGAGGCATGCACCGATACTCCCCGTGGACCGTACTCTTCTATGCCTTTTTGTTTGCCACGCTCACCTGGCATATTCTCTATCCACCGTTTCATTACCTGACGGCGGGTTATACCCTGAGCGCATGGTGCGGGTTGCTTTACGTTTCGGTTGTGGGGACCGTTCTTCCTTTCGGCCTCTTCTTTGTGGGCGTCAACTACATCCGTTCCACACGGGCGGCCATCACGGCGACCCTGGAGCCGGTGTCCGCCGGTTTTTTGGCCTATTTCTTTTTAAATGAGCGCCTCGCACCGCTCCAGGTCCTTGGTGGGGTGATGGTGGTCGGGGCGATCGTCCTGCTTCAGTTGCGCCGGGAGCGGGACGAGAGGGCCCCGGCAACTATCCGATGTTCCCGGAGCAACCTCTAAGCCCTCCACGCCTATATTCTATTCTCTACAGCCAGCCGAAGCACCAACACCTTTCAAAACGGAATGCCGTATTCACCAAAGAACAGACAGAAATCCTGGTCAAACCAAACTGCCTCGGCTCACAGGTTTTAAAAGCGTCTCGATTATTGTGTGACACTATTCAAGTTTGGCAGCATAAATGGTCCACGCCAGTTTGTCAGGACCCAGCCACCATCTGTGGCTTATGGCAACGGATACGCTGGTCTTGTTCATATACGCGTTGGTCATGAAAGCGGCAAGCGTGGGTTTATGGGGTGGAACCCGAACCGCTATTGCGTTTTCCGGAAGATTCGACGGATCCTTTACATAATAATAGCTCCCGTTGTTGTCGACGGCATAGCTTGTCAAAACCAAGGGGCCATGGTAGACCACTTCACGCTGTTGATCCAAATTGTCATCTGAAACGACAATTGAGACACTCTCAATCATTTGTGGGGTCCAGGAAATCCGCGCAATGGTGCTAATGACAATCTCTTTGCCTCCGGATGCAGCAGACAGCACCATATCCCGAATGGCCTCAGACTGCTGATCATTATCGATAAAAACCCTCGCTTCATCTGAGAAATTCGTCTCCTGAATACCTGGAATGACATGAACAATAGTACCGCCCGTATCATGGACGATTTTGACAATTTGGCACTGATAGGAGTAAACAGAAAGCGCCCAAGACGTCATTGCCGTCAGGATCACAAAGCTAAACATGATTGTAATGAAAAAAATTGCCCTTTTCATAAATTGACCTCCCTGTACTTAGGTTTACGTTTTAGACGACCAACGATTCATACCGAAATATAAAGAAAAATGAAAAATGCTCCCCGTCTTCTCACACATCTGATGGTTTTTCTTAGATTTAAATAACGATATCTAATGGGTCAACAGAAAAATAGTGTCACATATCATTTCATTTCATCCTCTCCAAAATAGCACGCTCACATTCCTGAACAGATGTCAAGATATGCTCAAAGAGATCGGCCTTTCCTGCCCAAGCGCTCATTTCATCAAACCCTTCTTTCGCTTCGTGGATGTCGTGCAGAAGTGCCAGATCCTTTCGTCTTCCGATTCGTCCCAGCCCTTTCAGGGCGATGGTGAGGTGCTGGATCAGCTGGCCCATGTGTTCCCGGCTTCCTTTGAGATGATAAATCTCTGCGTCCGGGTTTGCATACTCTCTTACGGCACTGCGCAGCACCATTTGCGCTGCACCACCACCCACAAGCGATAAAAGGATATAAAGCTCCCGGGTAAGCAAAAGGAGGTATTTCAGCGGCCGTTTTTCCTCGTCTTCTTTCCCGTTTACCAGGCCCTCCGTAACCCTTTTTCGAATGGTTCGCATCTTATCCAAAAATGGTTTCTGATCCATATCAAGCATATCTAAGACCGCCTGTGTTGCTTCTAAGTCGAGTCCCGCCTTTACCTTCAGAACTTCTTCCGGGGTAATTTCAATGTGCAGGTGCAGTTCCATATTGTATTTTCTAATGAGCATATTGGACAGCATCATGGCGTTTCGATCCGAGTAACTGATTTGAGAGGGTTCTGAAAGAAAATCCTGGATCAAAATGGCGAGTGCCTTCGGGCGCTGCTGTAATTCTACGATCAGCGTCTGGAGCGAATTAAGGAAGGCCACGCGGTCATCCCGTTGAAGCGTCTCCTGGAGGTAGTGCCAAAGAAAGCTGAAAACCCGCTGTTCATATGTTGCAAACGCTTTGATACTGGACTCAAAGTTTTTCCTCAGAAACCGTCCCTGCCCGTCGAAACAATTTTTCAGCAATTCGGTAATGCCCCGGGCCTCTTCGATGGAAATACCGAAATCACGGGCCAGCACCCGATAGTCCTGTGCGTCAAAATCAATGACATGGCGAACCACTTCCTTCATTTTTCTTCGGGTGCCGGATCGCGCCTTGTAAAATTTGACAAAATCCAGGACCTTTGCATGCACCTTTTCAATGAGGCGCCGATCGCCCGATTCCGTTTCGACGATGATATTGTCTCGCCTTACCTGAAGTCGGTCAAAGACGGAATCCCGTATGTGATCGAATCCCCTGTTGACATGGCTTGCCACGTCTTTTTGCGCGCGGGAATACTGAGGTGCCTCCTCAAGGGCGCTCATGAGATCGCTGGTCATCTGGACCCTCTCTCCCACATAGGTGGGCCCAATTCTGCCGTAATCCCTTGCGTACACACTATCCAGTATTTTGCTGATGGCCTGTGGGCGGTCTTGAAAACGGTGGGTCACAATCCCGGCGAGCTCCGCCTGTGCGCGGGATACCACCGTTTGATCTCCGGATAACATAAGCCATTTTAAATTGTTGATCTCGATGGGCGGTTTGACCAGTTTTTCCCTGAGGCTCTCGTTGTCGAAGATGGCCTCATATACAGATGGATAGTAGAATCCCTCTTTCTGTGAAGCTGCCCGCGCCATCCATGTCGCCACCTTGCCTACCAGTCCCTGCATACTGGAGGCCTTAATTTGGCTCAAGGCTGCGGTCATGGTAAGATTGGGGTCGGGCTGACGGTGCTCGTCATATACAATGCCAAAGTAGGCGGTCTTATCTTCCCGTGTGATTTTAATATCTTGTTTTTTTTCAGCCGCCATCTGATATTGGGGTAATATCATAAAGCAGGTCCACAGCCGTTTCAGGGATTCAGGCGTCCTGTCCGGAAGCCGCAGACGCAAATTGTTGATCCCATGCTTGTGAAAGCCTTCGAATGCACGGCTGAGGCGCCCGCTGATGTGGGACATGCGGATGCCCATGCGGCGGATCATTGACATGGCAATGTCTGTATCCATTTGAAGGTAGCCAAACCGCATCATATAATCATATCGCTCATCGAGCCTTCCCCTTCCCGAAGGCACACCACGGTACCGGATAAGGACGTCCCTCTTGCTTCCGGGCATTTGTCTGAGTCGAGAAAAGATCACAGTGAGCTGATCAAAGGTATCTGTTGCGCTGCGGACCCCTTCCCAGTAGTAGCTCTCCATGAGAAATGCGCTTAAGTGGTGAACCATTTCCACGAGCAGAATGCGATAGGGGTCCAGCTGCTCCTCTTCTTCATCGAGGCTGCCCGCCAGGCGGCCCATGGCTCTTGGAGAGATGTCCTGTTCGCGGGTATCAATCCCTCCGAGTTCCTGAAAGAGGCGTTTGGCCTCCTCGTCCAATTGGAATGAGGAATCGTTCATGGTTTCGGGTACCCCATTTTTCTCATATAGGTATAACAGTGAGATCGATCAGTATTCGCCTGTCTTGTCAACTGATGCGATCCGGCAAGCAACGCCTTTGAGGTTGGGGGTGCCGAATTCTTTTCCCAGTGGTCCGGCAGTGGTAAGCATGTTGAAATTGGACCGGGTCCAGGTGTCCTGATCCGTGATATCCCTCTCAGGAAACCACCATCCGTAGGCGGCGTTGACCACCCGGGGATGCACACTTTCGGTCAGGTGTGCGGACTGGATGATATGTCCATAAGGTGTTTCGATTTTTACCGGCCTCCCTTCATGAATACCGAGTGGTGCGGCCGTGTCGGGATGAATTTCCACCCTCGGTCCAGGGCTCTTTTTTCTGAGCGCCGCTACCCATCTGTATGATGAATGCATGTAATAGGGGTCCTTGGCGCTGGTCAGGACCAGTGGAAATTCCGGGTCATCATCCTGGGGTTCAAAGGCTTCCGGGAGGGGCTTAACGCCGGACTTTTCAGTGGTACTCATATAAAGTTCGACCTTTCCGGTTGGCGTCTTGAAGCCGGACGTTTCATATTTCCTGAATCGATCATCCCCCTTGAGATACCCCTGTTCAGCAAACCGGGCGTAGGTAAGACCGCTCGGTTTCAACAGGGCCTCCAGGAGGTCGTCAGGATCGTCGAACCAGTATTCTTTCGATGTCATGGCCCGACCCAGTTCATTGAGTATCCGGATATCCGACCAGCATTCTCCCGGCGGATCGACCACTTTTGGGCGTGCCAGGATGTAGCCGTGTCCCAGCCCGTAATGGCCGATGTCGTTGAACTCAAATTGAGTGGCGACGGGGAGGACCACATCGGCAAGTGCTGCGGTAGGGGTCATCATCACATCGGCCACCGCGAGAAAATCGAGGGCATGGAGGGCCTCATGGGTCAGCCGACTGTCGGCATAGGCCAGGAGCGGATTTGAACATTGTACATAGGCCCCCTTAACGGGATAAGGGAATTCATCCAAGATGGCCTTCCGTAAAAAAGCGGGGGGCACGGTCATGAGTTTGGGGATGGTATGGTGAGCGGTGTGGATCATCTTTTTCCATTTGTCGGGAAAGAGATCGGCCCTTACAAACTTACCGAGAGGGAGAATCCCGGGTTCGTTCGCCTGGATGTTCCCCCCCTCTACATCTAAGTTTCCGCATACGGCCATCAGGATGACCAGGGCCCTGGCCGTGTCAAAGGTGCTGTTATGCTGCTCAATGGCATTTCCCCACTGGATAGCGGCGGGTTGAGACCGGGCGTAGCGACGTGCTGCCTTTTGGATGAGATCCGGGGGGACCCAGGTGATGGCCGACAGGGTTTCGAGAGAGTAGCCTTTCACATGCCGGGCCAGTTCATCGAATCCATGGGTCCAATTGTCCACGAAGTCCCGGTCAAAAAGCCCTTCCTCCACGATCACGTGGAGAAACCCCAGTGCCAGGGCACTGTCGGTGCCGGGCCTGAGCTGGAGCCAGAGTGCGGCTTTCCTGGCCAGTTCCGTTCTTCTGGGATCCACCACGATGAGGTCGGTGCCATTTTTTAACTGATCCAGCAGCAGACGACAGATCTCGCCTTCTTCATTGGTGCTGGTGAGGTTGCTCCCCCACACCAAAACGAGTTTACTCTTGTGGTGAAAATCGGCGACCGGATAAAACCCGCAGGTGTGAATGCCGGTGACCTCCCTCGGGGCATGGCATACATCCTGGACAGAAACCACATTGGGAGAGCCGAAGGTATTGGCCAGGCGAATCAGTACGAAATGCTCAATCCCTTTGGGCATCCCCTGGCAGAAGGCCACGCTCCTGGCGCCATGGGCTTCTCTGATTTGCTGGAAATGATCGCTGATGGTCCCGATGGCCTCCGACCACGAGATCTTCTTCCATTTCCCCGCGCCCCGATCGCCGATCCGCCGGAGGGGGTGTTTGAGCCGGTCGGGATGGTTGAGCCGATCGGGTGATGCCAGACCCTTGGGACAGACATATCCCCTGTTTAAAAAGCCATCCGGATCCCCCTTGACCTTGACAATGGTATTGTCCTGAACCCCCACCAGTAGGGCGCATCCTCCGTGGTCCATCCTGCCACAGTGGGTCTTTAACCAGTGAATGGCATCTTGTTTCATGGTGCGGGCTTTTCTTTCTATGTCATGGTCTTTCGAAAGGCCACGGGTTTGTAATCGCCCTGTTTGAGAGCGGTTAGGAACTCTCCTTCATCGGTAATGGTATCAAAGAACCGGGTGGCATAGATGCCCACCTCTTCGACCTCGTGGGCATCACTCCCACCGGTCTGTGGCAGATGAAGACCTTCGGCAACTTGTGAAGAAAAGCGGTTCTCCTTTTCAGAGACCTTGCTATTCAGGACCTCTACAGCGTCCACATGCTGAAAGAGGGGTCGTGCCATGGCCTTCTCAGGCGTTAATCCCAACTGGCCGATGCCAAAGGTCAGAAATCCTCGAAAGGGATGGGCTGCAATGATAAATCCACCTGATTTGACGACCTGCTCTTTCAGATCGGGCAACTGAATAATCCCCTGAATATCCGCATCAAATCCGAAGACCAGCATGTCCCCCTGATCCGTTGAGATCTCGTTCCCCCGGAGAATCAAAAAGTCGTGTTTTTCCCTCAAGACCGCCACGGTCGCGGCATCCCAGACGTGGTTATGGTCGGTGAGACAGATACCGTCGAGTCCGATACGCTTGGCTTCCTCCACCAGGTCCTTCAAAGGGGCTGAACTGCAGGGGGATGCCTCCGACGTATGGACGTGGAGATCGATGATGAGTCCTTCTCTGGAGCTTCTTTTTGCCGGGTTTTTCACCTGTGGTTTTTGTTCTCTGTGTGCGGGCGCCTTGGGCGGGACGGCGGATGAGGCGTCCACCGGGGAGGAAACCGTATCCCCGGCTGCCGGCCCTGTATCGATGAGTGCGGCCGCCTCCCTCGCCGCCTCACAACACTCCAGCAGGATGTTGGCAAAATGCCTGCAGGATTTCCGGCCCACGGTCTTTTGAACCTTTTGTGCGAAATCGGGCTCGGTCACGCAAAATCCCACCGCTTCCTGCAAAAACGGCAAGGCCCGGGGGCATTCCGAGTTCTCCATACGGATCCATTTCCCCCGAACGGCACTGATTTCCATACCGGACAGGGTAACCGTCACGTCCATTTCCATGCCGTATATGTCATCTTCCAGGATCCCACGGGCGCAGAGGGTATGATCATCTTTCCTGTAGATGCTGACGAGCTTGTTTCTACTGAATGTCAACATGGGCTTTTGCCTCCGGCATCTGATGCATCATGTCTCCGTAATTCATCCCCGGCATTAGGGAGGATCAACGCCTTCCATGAGCGGGCTGTCAGCTGACAGGGCCGCACAACTGTTGTACAGCCGGGGGCTGTTCTTGACCATGGCGGCAAAAAAATCCCTTTCTTTTTCTTTTTCCTTGGGGGCCGAACTGAGGACCTGTTTGGTAAAGGAGAGGATGATGCCGTTACAGCATTCCCCGATCATGAACACCATCTTCTTCTCGGTCTCACTGTCCCCCATAAGCCCTCGAACGATCTTCTTGATGCCCGGTCCGACCCGTACCCCGATCACCTTCTGAAGCGTGTCGTGGAGATGGGGATCTTCGGGTTCCTGGGCACGACGGATTTCTCCCCGAATCTTCGTGATCTCAAGATCGGGTGTCTTCACGTGGATTTCCACGAGGAGATCCGTGAGCGTATCCTGCAGCCGGCAGGAAGAAACCATGATCTCCTCCGTAAGTTGTTCTACGGTGGTGGCGTTGTTTCTTGAAAAGCATAAAATGTCGGCCACGAATGTATCCTCCTTCGGCAACGGGTGGCGAGACAGAACAGATCTGTGTGCCCATTCATAGTGCCGGGATTTCCTGGCTGTCAAGCGGAAAGTAATCAATCAATGCCATTATTCATTCCGGTGATCGGAAGATCTGCCGTGGCCGCTTTTAAAGCGCCTGGACGGAAAGCGCCTGGAAAAGCAGGCCGTTGGAAACCCGGACCTGACGCATGAATATTCAGGGTTTGTTCTTGATCGGATGGGGGTGCCTGGTCCTTGCGGTTTCCATCGCTCAGGCAGGTTTTTTGAGCACCGCCACCCGCCCGAAGGGGATTTTGTAGTGAGTTTCCAGCGTCAGGCCTGAACTTTCGCTTAAACGGATGCTTTCCCTGAATCGCTTTTTGGATATATGGATGGGAGGTTCAATCATCATGAAAGCACCCCCCTGAACCAGATTATCCGTCACCTGGGCAAGAAAACGATCAGGGTCCGGGACCTCATGCACCACATAAAATGCGAGGATGAACCGGGCGCTTAATGCTAAGTTCAGGTCGTTTTTCCGGGCGAGATGGGGCGTGATCCGGTCAGCCAATCCTCTTTTTTCAGCCCTTTTCATGAGGCCGTCAAGCATCTTCTGCTGAATATCCACTGCCACCACACGACCCTTCCTGCCGACCAGTTCCGCCAGACCCATGGCATTAAACCCGAGGCCGCAGCCGGCATCGACCACGGTCATCCCCGGTTTTACATACGGTCCGAAAAGCTTTTTCGGATGGTGAACCAGCCGTCGAAATGGATGGTCAAATGTGTAGGCGAGCCACCACGGGCAAATGTGGGGGTGCAAGGTTGTCCGCTCCTTGATGAATGACAGGGTTTATCGGTCTTATCCTATCAGACGAGTTCACAGCGAACCCGCCCTTCAGCAGTCCATTATCGGGTCGTCTTCCGGTAGTATTTCATGGCATCCGGGATTTGCGCCTCGATGTTTTGTATGCGGGTTTCATCGGCAGGGTGGGTGCTTAAAAACTCGGGTGGGGTCTGTCCCTCCTTTTGGC
This sequence comes from Deltaproteobacteria bacterium, assembly GCA_034522175.1. Taxonomy (GTDB): domain Bacteria; phylum Desulfobacterota; class DSM-4660; order Desulfatiglandales; family Desulfatiglandaceae; genus JAIPDZ01. Next base: position 1,120,621 of record JAXHLQ010000001.1, read on the forward strand.
TTGCCATCCGTTTCCAGAACTGAACCGCCGCATGGGGGTCGTATCCGGCCATCGCCATAAAAATCAAGCCGAGCTGATCCGCTTCATTCTCGTGCAGTCGACTGTAAGGAAGGATCACGCCCACGGAAGCGCCCACCCCGAAGGCCGTCATCCAGAGGGCGCGGGTCATTCCCGGTTCATTGGCCAGGGCCGCCGAGAGCGCCATGCCGCCGGTCTGAACAAGCAAACCCTGGCTCATCCGCTCCCGGCCATGCCGTGCGATGGCGTGGGCGATTTCGTGACCCATCACCACGGCCAGTCCGGCCTCGTCTTGAGTGATGGGAAGGATACCGGAGTAGACCACCACTTTACCGCCCGGCATGCACCAGGCATTGACTTCCGGGTTCTCCACCAGGTTGAACTCCCACTTGTAGTCTTTCAACACATGGGACATGTTGTGTTCTGCCATATATTGCTCTACGGCTTTTTGAATGTTTTGCCCGACCCGTTTGACCATCTGCGTCTGCCGGGGGTTCGTGCTGAGTTTGTGTGTTTTAAGAAATTCATCGTACTGCTGAAAGCTCATGGACAGCATGGTGGACGCTGGGATCAGATCCAGTTGTTGGCGTCCGGTAATGGGTACCGTGCTGCATGCGCCCCACGTAAAACTCACGATTGAAATGATGCATACGGCAAACAGGCGGCGCACCCGGACCGGGCTTTTTTCTATCAATCTAATGGACATGTGACTCCTCCTGACCGACCGGGTCGCCGGTCCTAAAAGACGTTTACCTGCTGGATTGAATGCCATGCAGCGTTCAGTATCTCTTAATCCCATTTTATCCTAAAAAAGATCATATCGCAAGGGCCTCTTTGGTATAAGGGCAATTCTAATTATGACGCACAAATCGGGATCGAAATCGAAATTAGAATTGCTGTTGGTATAAGGGCATGCTCCCTTACAACAGATATCTGCTTAAGGATGGTTCATAAATCCATGAAAATGAAAATTGGCGGCTGGGATTCGCGCGGATGAATCGGCCGTTCCAAAAATGGATTGACCGAAGGACAGAACAACGCTATTTTAGAACGGTACCCGATTGATTTATGGCATATTCAAATCAGAGCCAAGAGGTATCCCCATGGACTTTAAAAGACATATTGAAACCGCATGGAAGCTGACCATCCGGTTTATCGCGCGCACCGTTGATAATCATGACGCTGGTGTTTTCTTTGATCTGCTTTTTTACGCTGGGCATTCTCGGTGTTTATCGCCTGGCTCTTTACCCAGCCCCTGGCCACGGTCTTCTTGATGTCTGTTTACAGCGATTTTAAAAAAGCGACCCCAGGGAATCTTCAACCCCGCGGCCCGCAAGCGCCGGAGGCCGGTCATGAGGAGGCCCCATGAGCAGAGAGGAAATTCCCGAAATGGGCATGGTTCGTGTGGCGGTGGTGCAAGCGTCTTCGGTGGTTTTTGATCGCGGAAAGACCCTCGAGAAGGTCCGCACCTTGACAGAAGATGCTGCTCAAAAGGGGGCTCAGCTGGTGCTTTTCCCGGAAGCATTTATTCCGGGATACCCGAAGGGGTTGGATTTCGGGGCCCGTGTGGGGATGCGTCTTCCTGAGGGAAGGGATGATTTCAGGCGATACTGGGAGAGCGCCGTCGATGTGCCGGGGCCTGCCACAGATATCCTCGGGCCGCGGCCCGGGAAAACAGTGTCTACCTAATCATCGGTGTCATTGAGCGGGACGGGGGCACACTCTACTGTACCATTTTATTCTTCTCGCCGGAGGGCACCCTCATGGGAAAACATCGAAAGCTCATGCCCACCGCCATGGAGCGCCTGGTTTGGGGATTCGGCGATGGATCGACCCTTCCGGTCTTTGACACCCCCTTAGGAAAGTTGGGGGCGGTCATCTGCTGGGAGAATTATATGCCTCTTCTAAGGACCGCCATGTACGCCAAAGGGATACAGCTCTACTGTGCACCCACGGCGGATGACAGGGACACCTGGTTTGCGAGTATGCAGCACATTGCCCTGGAAGGTCGCTGTTTTGTCCTCTCCGCATGTCAATATCTCCAACGAAAGGACTGCCCCGAAAATTACGACGCCATTCAGGGAAACGACCCCGAAACCGTGTTGATGCGCGGCGGGAGCTGCATTATCGGTCCCCTGGGCCAGATCCTGGCGCCACCCTCCTTTGACGGCGAGACCCTGCTCACGGCCGATCTCGACATGGGCGAGATCGCGAGGGGAAAATACGACTTCGATGCCACGGGACATTATGCGAGGCCCGACATCTTTCGCCTTTTCGTCAATGAGCGCCCCATGTCTGCGGTCGTGCCGAACACCCGCCTTGAGGATGATCCAATTGGCGGTGAGATGGCGCCATGATGACGCCATCATGGGGTCTTGTCGTTCCTCTTTCCATTATTTTTTCTGCATTTCTCAATAAACAAGGGTCGACATTTCTGTAGGATTTTTCATAAATTAATACAAGTTTGTTATTTACCCTTTCTGTGCGTTATTAGCTAACCCCTTCATATTTCATTACTTTCCTATTTTTCTCCCTTTGGCATGGGGGTTGCTCTTTACACCCTAAACGCTTTAAGGGAGGGATTCATCATGAATGCAGGAGATACCGTTTTTGTACTGATGTCGGCCGCTCTGGTTATGCTCATGACACCGGGTCTGGCCCTGTTCTATGGCGGAATGGTCCGCAGTAAGAATATCCTGGGCACATTAATGCAGAGTTTTTTCATTCTCGCTATTATTTCGCTGGAATGGGCGTTGTGGGGGTATTCCATGTCATTCGGCCCGGATCACGCGGGCATCATCGGGGGCTTAAGCTGGTTTGGGCTCAATACCGTGGGCATGGCACCCAGCCCTGATTATGGCTCAACCATCCCGCATTTGGCCTTCATGATTTTTCAGTGCATGTTTGCCGTGATTACCCCCGCTTTGATCACGGGCGCCTTCGCCGAGCGGATGAAGTTCAGCGCATTCATCCTCTTTGTCCTGTTGTGGGCCACTTTTGTGTACAATCCGCTGGCCCATTGGGTCTGGGGCGTCGGCGGCTGGATGGGGCGTATGGGCGCCCTCGACTTCGCAGGCGGAACCGTGGTCCATATCAGTTCGGGTATATCGGCCCTGGCCGCAGCGATTCTCATCGGCAGGCGTTTGGGGTATGGCTCCACTGCCTTCATTCCTCATAACCTGCCCATGACGCTTCTCGGTGCGGCCCTCTTGTGGTTCGGCTGGTTCGGATTCAACGCCGGGAGTGCACTGGCAGCCGACGGCCTTGCCGCAAGTACCTTTGTGGCCACCCATCTCGGTTCTGCCGGTGCTGCGCTCTCATGGGTGATCTTCGAATGGATCCACCGGGGCAAACCCACCACATTGGGGGTTGCCAGTGGTGCGGTAGCGGGGCTGGTGGCCATCACGCCGGCATCCGGTTTTGTGGCACCCATGCCGGCCATCATCATCGGGCTCGTTGCCGGGATGCTGTGCTACGGGGGTGCTGCTTAAATCCAAACTGGGATATGACGACTCTCTCGATGTGGTGGGCATTCACGGTGTCGGCGGCACCTGGGGCGCCCTCGCTACCGGACTTTTTGCCAGCACAGCGGTCAACGCGGGCGGGGCCAATGGCCTTTTTTACGGCAATCCGGGCCAATTATGGATCCAGTTCGTCTCGGTGGTGGCCACACTGGTGTTCGCGTTCGTCATGACACTGATTATTCTCAAGGTCGTGGACGTGCTGGTGGGACTGCGCATAGACGAGGAAGAAGAAGAAAGGGGTATGGACGTGGTGCTCCATAACGAAACCGGATACAGCCTTTAGACACTGGAAAACAGAGCGCTCGTAGAGGCGGAATACACAACAAATGCCCCATAGTGACGTGGTGCCTTAGCGGCAAAAAAAGGAGTCCGATCATGAAAAAAATAGAAGCCATTTTGAAGCCGTTTAAACTGGATGAGGTCAAAGACGGTCTCTCTGCCATGGGTGTCAAGGGCCTGACCGTCAGTGAGGTGAAGGGATTCGGTCGGCAACGGGGGCACAAGGAGGTCTATCGCGGTGCCGAATACCAGGTGGACTTTGTCCCCAAGATCAAAATCGAGGTGGTGATGGAGGCGGCGCTGGTGCCCGACGCGGTCAAAATCATCCAGGAAAAGGCCAGAACCGGACAGATCGGCGATGGCAAGATCTTCATATTTCCGGTGGAAGACGTGATCCGCATCCGTACAGGAGAAACCGGACGGGAGGCCATATAACCGTGGGTCATACGTATGCCTCGGCGCCTGCACTGACCATAAGCCCCGCATCAGAGGAACTGGCATCAGCGAGAAAAGCACTGATTGCCCGGTTCCTCCACGGGGAAGTGGTCCACTGCTTTGAACAGGATCATACAGAAATCGTGGATCACTACCTGAGGCGGAACCTTCAGGAAAGCACCACGGGGGGGATCTTTTTAAAAAGGGGGTGTCCTTTGCATTTATTGCCGTAGGGGATACGGCCGTAAGGAACTCAACATCCATTCGGACATCGATCTCATCATTCTGTTCGAAAAAAGGATACCCTCCGAGGCCAAGACCCTGGCCACCGAGGTTTTTTATCCCCTTTGGGATCTCGGAATTGAACTGGGATATGCCGTACGGAGTGTCAAAGAATGTCTGAAGCTTTGTCAAAACGATTTTGAAGTGATGACATCCATGATGGACGCGCGGTTCATCTGCGGGGATTCCCCCCTTTATCTCTCCTTCATGGAAGGGCTCAGGAACAAAGTCATCCAGAGGAAAAAGGCGTTGTGGTTCAGGTGGCTGGAAGAACGTCATCGAATACGAAAAGAGATCTACGGTGATGCGGGGTATCTCCTGGAACCTCATGTCAAGGAAGGGATCGGGGGATTGAGGGATTACCATCACCTGTTGTGGGTATCCAAGGCGTTTTTCGAGCTCGATTCTGCGCGCGATCTCGAATACATGGGGAAGCTCTCGCACAATGAATATATTGAATTGCGGGAGGCCCTCGGGTTGATCTGGCAGGTGCGAAACCACCTGCATCAATTATCGGGAAGAAACAACGATCGTCTGGGATTTGAGTATCAGAAGAAAATTGCCGATCGTCTGGGCTTTGAGGGCAAAGGAGACGTGATGGCTGTGGAGCAATTTATGGGCAAAGTCCACACCGCCATGATCTTCTTAAAAGAACTTCATCGATCTTTTGTCACCGCGCATCTGCCGGAAAAGGGGAGAAAGCCGGCATTCTCCAGGGCGGATGAACTTGCTGAAAGTCTTCATGTCCATCGGGGTGAAATCGAGTTTGATTCCGCGACCGCCATCCTTTCTGACCCTGCATTGTTGACCCGCATATTCGAAGAAGGCGCCAGGCTAAGGATTCCGCTCTCCATGGCGGCCAAGCGGCTTGTAAAGGAATTCCTATATCTTGTGGATGATGCATACAGAAGGCAGCCGTCGGTGGTCGCCGCTTTCATGGCCATTTTGAAGGGTCCGGGTACGTTCGAATCCTTAGAGCAGATGTTCGAGACGGGGTTTCTCGAGGCGCTTTTCCCGGAGTTTGAGCCTATCAAAGAACGGGTGCTCTTTGACGCCTATCATATCTACCCGGTGGGACGGCATTCCATAGAAACCGTGCGATGCCTCAAGGATATCGGCCGGGGAGAGACGGACATCCTGCTGGTGGACATGATGTCCGAAATGGATGATCCGGGGCCGCTTTTTCTCGCTGGATTGTTTCACGACATCGGAAAAACCCGTGCGGATCATGACATCAAGGGGGCTGAGATCGCATCGGCTATTCTCGAGCGGATGGGATGGGGTCCTGAAGCGCGAGAAGACGTAATGTTTTTGATCCGGAACCACCTCCTCCTGATGAAAACCGCTACGCGCCGGGATCTCGGTGAGGAAAAGGTCGTGGTCCAGTGTGCCCGAAAGATGGGAGACATCAAACGCCTGAAGATGCTCTATCTCCTGACGTGGGCCGATGCCAAGGCCACCGGCCCCCGGGCGTGGAACGAATGGACCGCCAAGCTTCTCATTGAGCTGTTTTTCAAGGTGCTTCACATCCTGGAAAAGGGAGAACTGGCAACCATGGATGCCGCCAAACAGGTGGAAGAAACCATGGAGATACTGGGCGACATGCTTTCCCGCGAAGGGCTTGAAACGGATCCGGATGCGCTTTTTGCGATCATGTCCCCCAGGTATGTATTGAATTGCGCCCCCCGGGATATGGCGGGGCACATTCAGATGGTTCAAGACCTCAATGAAAAGGTTGCCAAGAAGAAAGGCGGGACGTTTCGCCTCGATGTGCAGGAAAACGAGTCGGAGAGCTGTTTTGAGATGACCGTGATATCCCATGACCGGCCCGGGCTTTTTGCCGACATCGCCGGGGTACTGGCCCTCCATCACATCGACATATTTGAGGCCAATATCTATACTTGGAGGGATGGAACAGCCGTTGACCTGTTCAAGGTCACGCCCCCGCCTGATCCCCTCAGGGTTCGAGAAGTGTGGGAAAAGATCGAGCAGGATATGAAACGGGCCTTCACCGGCAAACTGGGACTGACCTATCGGTTGGAAGAGAAGGATGCATCCTCCCTCCTCTCGAAACGTCCCGGTCCCTCACAGCCACCGGTTGTCCATCTCAACAACCGCGACTCCGATTTCTTCACGCTTATCGAAGTTTTTGCCGATGACCGCATCGGCCTTTTGCATATGCTGGCCAGAACCCTGTTCGAGCTGCGCTTAGACATTCGGGTCGCCAAGATCACCACAAAGGCAAACCGGATCACGGACGTATTCTATGTCCGGGATCTCGAGGGGCAGAAAATTGAGGACACCGAACAGTTGAAAGAAATCAAGGATGCACTGGAGCACCGGTTGTCTGAGGGATAGGGGTCTTGATTGGTGATTGGCGATTATTGATTGATGATTGGGCATATCTTAAACAGCCCTGAGTCATCCATTTTCGTCATTCTCGCGAAAGCGGGAATCCAGGAAATTCATCCCGTTGTGGAGTCTTTGGCCTGTCCTGGCCCCCACGCCGAAATTCGCGAGTATGAAAGCCTTGGACATCTTTTGCTTTAAACCTCAAACTCCGCCACCAGGAAGGTATGGTCAGAGGGTTTCGGAAGCGCTCTCGGTTGGGTATCGATCCAGGCGTTTTTGGATGTTTCCGCCAGCGGAGCAGTGGCCAGGATGTAATCGATGCGCCATCCGATGTTCCGTTTAAACCCGTTCGGGACGCGGTAGTCCCAAAAGGTGTAAAGCCCGCTTCCCTGTACATGGCGTCTGAAGATATCCACCAGGCCCCAATCCAGAAACCGCTGTAAAACGGCCTGCTCGTCCGGGTGAAATCCAACGGCCCCGGCCAGCCCTTCGGGGTCATGCACATCCTCCGGCGTCATTGCCACATTGAAATCTCCGGTGACGATCAATGGATCGGCCGGACGGTATCGGGCCTCAATGTAATCAAAGAAATCGTTCAACCAGGAGAGCTTGTATCGGAATTTGTCCGAACCCACTTCAAATCCCTGGGGCACATAGGCATTGATCACGGGAATGCCGTCGATTCTTGAGGTGATGAGGCGGGCCGCCTCGTCGTTTTCCGTGCCGAACATTAAATCCAGGGGATCCTGAGGAGATCGGCTCACAATGGCCACACCGTTGTAGGATTTCTGCCCGCGAAAGGTCACATGATATCCAGCCTCTGCAAATGCGGCCGCCGGAAAATCCTTGTCCTGCACCTTGGTTTCCTGAATGCAGAGAATATCGGGGGTCTCTTGTGCCAACCAGTCCAGGGTCACAGGAAGCCTTGCCCGGATGGAATTGGCGTTGAAGGTGGCGATTTTCATCATTTTCGGCCTTTCTATTTCTGCTCGTAGACAGATAAACCGTGTGGTAAACCGTGCTACCCACGGATCAAATCCCTATCATTTCCTCGCGTCAATCTCAACCCCCTTCAGATGACCCGGCGTGAGGTCCTGGTGCCAGGATGGATTTATTCTGCCGCTGGAAACATAGGATCCTTGATTTGCCTAAGGGTTCACTTTATATTGGATGAATATGGATTGCCGTACTGTCATCGTGGCTGAACGATGTTGAACCCGAACAGAAGAAAAGAGGAGACGAACCATGGATCATCAGAATATGATTCGCATTTTTGAGTATGCCCTGAACCAGGAAGAAACGGGAAAGAGTTTTTTTGAAACATCGCTTCAACGCATGGGTTTGGGGGCCGCGACCACCGCATTTAAACGCATCATTGAGGAGGAACAGCGACACATCCGGTTTATCAATGCGGTCCTGGGGGATTTAAAAAGCGAAAAGGCGTTACACGTGGGCGATCTAAAATCCATCGCCCTTGAACCCACCAACTATTTTGATGACCGAAGCCGTTCCGAATTCCTGGAGCAATGTATTAACGAGTCCATGGTGCCGGACGTGACCGTCTTCAACACCGCGTGGCTGATTGAAAAGGACCTGAGTGAGTTCTACGAAAATATGGCCGAGAAGGCATCCGGTGAGCCGGCCGAGGCTCTCAATATGCTGGCCAACTGGGAAAAGGCCCATGAGCGGTTCTTCAGGGAATTCAGGGACCAGCTCACGGAGACCTATGCCAAAATGCCCTGGGGCGGTTAGGCCCCTGGCTGATCCAGATCGGCGGGATAATGATTTCGGCCTTACTCCACCCGCGGTATGGCCTTCCATCTCCCCTTTTGTGGCGTGTGAGGGCTCCTTCGACCATGCATCCCGTATCCAAACATAACCCCATGTACCGCTTTCTCATGGTGCTGACCATCAGCTCCACCATCGGACTGCAGGCCTGGCTCATGCTTTTCAACAATTTTGCTGCAGAGCGCGTCGGCCTGAACGGAGAGCAGGTGGGGATGATCCAGTCGGTAAGAGAGATCCCGGGATTTCTCACTCTCCTGGCGGTCTTTGTCATGATGATCATCAAGGAGCACCGTCTCTCGGCGCTCTCCATTCTATTTCTCGGCAGCGGACTGGCCTTGACCGGTTTTTTCCCATCCTATGGCGGCCTGATGGTCACGACGGTGATCATGAGTTTCGGCTTTCACTATTTTGAAACCACCAACCAGTCCCTCACCCTCCAGTATTTTGACCAAACCCGCTCCCCGTGGGTATTCGGTCGACTTCGCAGCCTGGCCGCCGCATCCAATATCGGCATCGGTATTGCGATCTATCTCCTCTCTGCCGTAATGGAATTCAAGGATACCTATCTGATTGTCGGTGCCATGGTCATTGGCGCCGGGCTATGGGGCATGACACAGAATCCCACGGATCGGAATCTTGTGCCCCAGCACAAAAGAATGATTTTCAAAAGGAAATACTGGCTCTACTATTTCCTGACCTTCATGGCCGGGGCCAGACGCCAGATTTTTATGGCATTTGCGGTCTTCCTCCTGGTTAAAAAGTTTCAATTCTCCGTACAGGAGGTGGCCGCCCTGTTCGTGATCAACAACCTCATTAACTATTTTTTAAGCCCGCTCATCGGCAGAAGCATTGTTCGCTTTGGCGAAAGGAAGGTGCTTTCACTGGAATACGCCAGCCTCATTTTTATCTTTCTGGCCTACGCCACGGTAGGGTCTAAACTAATGGTGGGCATCCTTTATGTCCTGGATCACATCTTTTTCAACTTTGCCATGGCCATCAGAACCTATTTTCAAAAGGTGGGCGACCCCAGCGACATTGCACCCAGCATGGCGGTGGGATTTACCATCAACCATATCGCCGCCGTCTTCCTCCCGGCTTTGGGAGGGCTTTTGTGGATGGTCGATTACCGGATCCCCTTCTTCGCCGGGGCATTTATGTCCTTGATATCCCTCGCCGCGGTGCAACGGATCCGGGTAACCTGAGCCAAAATGTGTCTTGAATGCAGTTGGTGGTCATGATAATGGCCCCGGGAAATTCCGCGAACTCCTTCACCTGGTTCTGCCAGGCCGTTCCGTAATGGCCGTAGATAGGGTTAAATCAAAAATCTCGTTTTTGTATCCATTTTGTTTGTGATTCTGTATGATGAACAAATTCATGTGCCACCAAATGGAGAAAGACATGACACCATCCAACCCAGGGTTTTCCGGATCACAAGAACCGGTCGCCGTCGCTGCCGTTCCCCGGGGGTCCAGCAAGGAATCGATCATTTCGGCCGTTCGACAGGTGGCCGAAAAAACGACTGATTTTTCGTGGCTTTCCCGAGGGGATATGGTCTTTATCAAGGTGGTCTCCAACTCCCCGAACCCTTATCCCGCCACCACCTCCCCCCTGGCGGTCGTGGGCATGGTGGAAATGCTTATAAAAAAGGGGGCCGGGCGTGTGATCGTAGGAGATAAACCGGGGGTTCAATCCGTTTATCAGGACAGAGACCGTCAAAAGGGATCGAGCCGGGATGTATTTCTTCGAAACGGTCTTCAACGCGCGGCCCTCGAATCGGGAGCCGAGGTCCATTATTTTGAAGAGGCGGGATTTGATGCCTATTTTGAACAACATACCCTCCATTCCGGACATTGGCAGGGAGCGTTGTTCTTTCCAAATATCTTGAAGCAGGCGGATCATATCGTACTCCTCCCGCGCGTCAGCCGGCACACACTGGCTGGTGTCACCCTGGGTCTCAAGGCGGCGGTGGGCTGGCTTCGGGATGACAGCCGGCTCGAGCTCCACAGAGACGCTGCCCATTTTTATGAGAAGACGGCGGAGATCAACGATGTGCCCGTTCTGAGAGACAAACTCCGCCTGGTCCTCAGCGTTGGGACACAGGTGCAAACGAACTTCGGACCGGATGCGGGGTTTGCAGCCGAGCCGGATCCAGGGCTGATCTTCGGTTCGACCTCGATTTTGGCCCACGATATGATTTCTCTACGGTGGCTCCTCTACAACCGTGAGCACCATACGCCGTCAAGCCGGCTGGCCTGGTACCGTGACCCGTACGTCACCCTCCCCGGCATGATGAATCGCATCTTTGTAGGGACCATATGGGGGCTCGGGCCTTTTTTTCAGGCAGGGAGTTACCGCCCGGTTTCCATCCGGTCGGTCCGGACCGAACCGGTTATGTCACGGGCTGCCCAACTCTGGGGCGGCTTTCCTGAGTTGGACATCATGGAAGCGAACGGAGGCGTCCCGGAAACGATCCTCCGCTATATGAGAGAAACGGCGCCCAAATAAAAGTATGAGGGAGGGGATAGCAATGGAAGACATCTACATGCGTCTGGCCAGACATCTCGAGACCTTGATCATGGGATACCCGTTCAGCGATGACCTCATCCGGCTGCTGAAAGAGACCTACACGCCGGAGGAGGCCCAGGTCGCCCTGGCCATCCCCAACACGCTGGCCCCTCTCGAGGTGGCGGATATAGGTACCATTTCGGCCCGCTCAAAACTGCCCAGGGATCAAGTGGAAACAGCCTTGAATACCCTTTCCAGCCGGAACATGCTCTACATGGCCCCCACGGCCCAGGGTGAGACCGGTTATGCCCTCCTTCAGGTGGGCTATGGTATTCCTCAGACATTTTTCTGGGGCGGGCAGCAGGACCAAAGGGCCGAACAGATGGCCCGGCTGGTTCTTAAATACTTCAGTGCTTCCCACCACCCGAAAGGTCTACGGCGGCACTCCCACCAAAACGTACAAATACAGCCCCGCGAGTCTCACCGTGGATGTCCCTATGCAGGGCGTGCTCCCCAATGAGCAGATCGGTCATATCGTGGACAGGGCCACCACCATCGCAGTGGCCCATTGCCCCTGCCGGATGTCTGCACGGATCCTCGGCAGGACAGACTGCCAACACAGCCTGGAAGTCTGCATCAAATATGACGATATGGCGGAGTTCGTCATCGATCGAGGCCTGGCGAGACCGCTGTCCAAGGATGAAGCCTACAAGATCCTGAAGGATTGTGAGACCGAAGGGTTGGTCCACATGGTCGATAATGCCTTAGGCGAGATCAAACACACCTGTAACTGCTGCGGTCACTACTGCTGGAATGTGGGCATTATTCGAAGGCGCAAGATCCCAAGGGATGCGCTCATGGATGTCTATTTCATTCGAAAAACCGAAAGCGAGGCGTGCATCGGCTGCGGGGCCTGCGAAGAGATCTGCCCGGTGGACGCCGTGCACATCGTGGACGACAGGGCCCGAATCGATCCGGACTGGTGCATCGGCTGCGGGGTCTGTGCCGTGAGCTGTCCCGCCGGCGCCATATCCATCGTCCGGAGGGAAGACAAAGGATCAGCACCGAAAGACTTTGCCCACCTGCATGAAACAATCAGGGAGGAACGAGCGCGAAATTAGAACAGACCGAACCGTGCCATGAGCAAAGGTCTCGCTCACCTGTGCAGCGCCTTAAGGGTAGCCCATTCATGACAATACCATTATGGGCATCCAAAATGTATTTAATACATAATTGTCGCCTAAACCCATCCAACCTACAAAAATGAATTAAATCAGACCTCCCCCCTCATCACACAGTATTCCATTTTCTCCATTTAATTCCAGTATGTTATATGCCTATTCCTGCCACAGCCCCGCAATGTGGCATACCGCTTGCTCTATGGGTATGTGAAGCGCGCACGCGCTTTATTGAAACCACATCCCTATGAGGGAAGGAAGGGAGATCGGCATGAAAAAAGTAGAGGCAATCATTAAACCCTTCAAGCTGGACGAGGTCAAAGACGCCCTCACCGCCATGGGCATCAAGGGCATCACCGTGAGTGAGGTGAAGGGATTTGGGCGCCAGCGGGGGCACAAAGAGGTCTACCGGGGCGCCGAATACCAGGTGGATTTTGTGCCCAAGGTCAAGCTTGAGGTGGTGATGGAAGCTGAGATGGTCAGCGAAGCGGTCACACTCATCCAGGAGAAGAGCCGCACCGGCACCATCGGAGACGGCAAGATATTCGTCCTGCCGCTTGAAGAGGTGGTTCGCATTCGAACCGGCGAAGTGGGAAAGAGCGCCATTTAAAGGCATAAACGCCTTTCAGAAAAATGAAATGATGTGAGGAGAAAGCAAAATGAAAACGATTGTTCTGTTATTGATAGTGATGATGTGGATGATTTCACCGGCACTGGCCGGAGACGAGGCGCCCACCGTGTTGACCAACAAGGCGGCCATCGATTTGGTCCAGACCCATGCCGATTATGTGTGGACACTCGTGGCGGCCGCTCTGGTGTTTTTTATGCAGGCGGGTTTTGCCATGGTGGAAGCGGGGTTCACCCGTGCCAAAAACGCCATTAACATCATGATGAAGAACTTAATGGATTTTTCCATGGGTACGCTGAGCTTCTGGGCCATCGGTTTCGGTCTGATGTTCGGCGCTTCAGCATCGGGCTGGATCGGAACATCCGGTTTCTTCTTGAGTGATTTCAAGCTGGATGGGGACCCCTGGGTGCTGGCCTTCTGGATGTTCCAGGTGGTATTCGCGGCCACGGCAGCCACTATCGTATCAGGTGCCGTGGCCGAAAGAACCAAATTCTCGGGCTACCTGCTCTACAGCATTTTCATCTGCGGAATCATCTATCCCATATTCGGCAGCTGGGCCTGGGGAGGTCTGTTTAACGGGGGTGGCTGGCTCGAAAAACTGGGATTTATTGATTTTGCGGGATCCACGGTGGTTCACTCCGTGGGCGGCTGGGCGGCTCTGGCGGGGACCCTTGTACTGGGGCCGCGCATCGGAAAATACGACAAGGACGGAAAGGTCCGCCCCATACTCGGGCATAACCTTCCCCTTGCTGCCCTCGGCGTCTTTATTCTCTGGCTGGGATGGTTCGGTTTTAACCCCGGCTCCACCACTGCGGCTTCCAAGGACATTGCCATGATTTTTGTGAACACGAATCTGGCGGCGGCAGCCGGCGCAGTTCTCGCCATGTTCACCAGCTGGATCAAAATCGGAAAACCCGATGTGGGCATGAGCCTCAACGGTGCACTGGCGGGCCTCGTAGCCATTACGGCGCCATGCGCCAACGTGGCACCCTTCAGCGCGGTCATTATCGGTGCCATCGCCGGCATTATCGTGGTCCTTTCGGTCTTTTTCCTCGACAGGATCAAAGTGGATGATCCTGTGGGCGCCATTTCCGTGCACGGCGTGAACGGCGCATGGGGCACCCTGGCGGCGGGTCTTTTCAACATCGGCGGGACATCAGGAAAAATCATCGGTGTGCAGCTTCTCGGTATCGTTGTCTGCTTTGTATGGACATTCTGTACGGCATTCATCCTTTTCAAAATCATCGACAAGACGGTCGGCCTGAGGGTCACGCCGGACGAGGAAAGGGAAGGACTCGACTACTCGGAACACTATGGTAACGCGTACCCGGACTTTGAGATATCGACCTACGTACAAAAATAGACCTGTACACAACAAAGCAAAATGTCTCACAGGCCCATCTTCATGATGGGCCAAAAAATAAAAATTCAGGGAGGAAGAATAATGAGAAATTGGATGGTGTTAACGGTTACAATGGTATTTTTGGGCACATTACCAGTGGGGGTGACAAAGGCCTTTTCCGCGGAAGAAACACTCACTCCCGGCGAAGGGACCACCGTGGCGGAAACCGATCAAGTGGAAGAAGAGGTGCCAACCGCTTCAGGGGATGTTGCCTTTATGAGTCAATACATCTGGCGGGGATACGGGCTGAGCGAGGACAGTCTTGTGATTCAGCCTTCCCTCACCGCGGGCTACAAGGGATTCAGTCTCAATCTCTGGGGGAACCTGGATACGAGTTATGCGGCCGAACCGTACAAGGATGACTCCAAATGGAACGAAACGGATATGACATTTTCCTACGCCCACAGTTTCGGTATGGTGGGGCTGGAAGGCGGATTCATCTACTATGCCTTGGACGGTCTTGACGACTGGAAGGAATTCTACCTGAGTCTCGGGGTCGATACGGTCCTGGCGCCGACCATCACCGTTTACCGGGAGGTTTCCAAAAACCAGGGTGGTATATCAACCTGGGGATATCCCATTCTTTTGAATTGCCGAGGGAAATGACCCTCGATCTTGCGGGATACGTATCCTATTGGAAATCCGACAACGATAATATGGTCGAATACAACAGTGACCTGTCGGCGACCACCAACAGGTTCAGCGGCTTTCACGATGGTTTGGTGTCGGTGGGCTTGACCATACCTTTCTGGAAATATTTCACGGTGACGCCCGCCATCGCCTACGCCTTTCCCCTGTCCCACCAGGCAGATAATGAGCTCCAGGCGTTGAGTCTCGACGAAAAGGCCAACCATGTCTTCGGCGGGGTGACGCTCTCTATAGCCTTCTGATCTTGCCTGCTTGCCCATTTTACCCATTCCTCAACCATTCTTTCGGCATCGGGATTAAAAAAGTGCCGGACCGTAAGAATGGTTGGGTCATTTGCATCCAATAACATTCAATAAGAGTTACATTGACAGACCTATTGACATGGCTCTGAGAAGATCAACCTTTGCGCTGATCTTCATCCCTGGCAGGATATTCCGTGATGTTGACGTGGGCTTTTCTCGCGGAGCTACCCAAATCTATGTTTGCGAGTGGAGCTAACCTGTAGAACGCAATAAATTTAAGTTGGGCTTGAGAAATCAAACATACCCAAAGATCAGATTTGGGATCTCAAAATTCAATTGAACAACAAAGAATAGCGCATATCACACCTACCTTTCTCGTGTTATGTCCAAGTATTTCAACGCGGTCCTTTTGACAACGCCCTCATTCGTATTCGGTCAACATTCGACGTCTTGACACTTGTTGAAGATAGGGTTAGGAATGGTAACAAATACCAATGCCATATTCTTAATAATGATATTCATGCTTCGTCATTTGACCGATACCCCAAGCAGACGTCGGTAAGCGTCAGGGAGGGTAACATGTCTCTCAAGATTTTTGATCTGATGGATAAGGTAGCCATGGTAACCGGCAGCACCCGGGGTCTGGGGGAGGTTTCGGCCATGGCCCTGGCCAAAGCAGGCGCTGATGTGGCGGTATGCGGGAGGAACATTGGGGATCTGGAGCGGGTTTCCGGGGCAATCCGGGAACTGGGCAGGAACTCGGCAGGGTTCGTCCTGAACGTGACCTCCAAACAGAGTGTCATTGATGGCGTGAATCAAATCTTGAGGCACTTCGGCAAGGTGGACATCCTGGTCAACAACGCGGGGATGAATCACAGGGTGCCGGTCCTTGATTTCCCTGAAGAGGCCTGGGACCAGATCCTCACGACCAACCTTAAAGGGTATTTTCTGGTGGCTCAACAAGTTGTGCCCCAGATGCTGAAACATGGCTACGGCAAGGTCATCAACATGAGCTCCATTCTGGGAAAGATCGGACTCCCCCACCAGCTGGCCTATGCCTCTGCCAAGGGGGGGTCGATCAGATGACCAAGGTTATGGCCATGGAGTGGGCCAAACAAGGGATTCGGGTCAACGCCATCGGTCCCACCTATTTCGAGACCGACATGGTCAAACAGATCCGTAACGATTCTGAGCGGTTCAATTTTATTAACGAACGAACGCCCATGGGCCGATGGGGATATCTGCCAGAGCTGGAGGGGATTGTCATCTTTTTGGCCGCCCCCGCTTCCGACTTCATAACCGGACAGACGATCTATATTGATGGCGGCTGGACAGCCTGCTGATATTGGGGAGGATAATATATGGGATCCATTTATGAAAGCAGGCCGTGGGTGAAAAACTATCCCGAATGGGCGCCCGGAGCCCTGGAGGTAACGCGTGATACCGCTATCGGTGATTTTAAAAAATCAGCGGCCCGGGTTCCTGACGCCCCGGCCATAGTCTATTTTGACCGGGTCATCAACTACGGCGAAATGGACAGACTTTCAGATGCACTGGGAGCAGCTTTTCAGGATATGGGCGTTGAAAAGGGAGACCGAATTGTCATCGACCTTCAAAATGTGCCCCAATTCCCCATTTCTGTCTATGCCGCATGGAAGGCCGGGGCCATCGTGGTTCCCCTCAACCCCATGTACAAGGAAAAGGAACTGACCTACTTCTGCCAGGATTCCGGTGCCAGGCTCTTTGTGACCCTGGATGAAACCGCTTCGGGTCTGGACCTTTCATTTCTAAAAGAAACCCCTGTCAAGACCGTCATTACGACCTCCCCCTTGGATTTACTCCCCCCTGGAACGGACCCTCCCGATCTTTTGAAAAAGATCGGGAGAACACCTGTTCCCGGCGCCATGGATCTGCTCCCGATGATAGAGTCGTTTCGGGATAGACAGCCAAAAGATCCGGGTGTCAACCCCGAGGATTTGGCTTACCTGACCTATACCTCGGGCACGACCGGTCCCCCAAAGGGCGCCATGAACACCCATGGCAATATCGCCTTTAACGCCCGTGTCTATCAGGCGATGCAGAGGATTGATGCCCATGATGTGGTGCTGGGCGTCGCCCCCCTGTTTCATGTCACCGGAGAAGTCGCCCACTTGGCCATTGCAGCTTTGACCGGGATTCCGGTGGTCCTCTATTACCGCTTTGATCCGGGCGAAACCCTCCGTCTGATCGAACAGCGGAAGGTTACGGCGACAGTGGCCTCTATTACCGTATATATCGCCTTGCTGAATCATCCGGATATAGGGAAGAGGGACCTCTCCAGTTTCACCAAGGCTTACAGCGGCGGGGCTCCCGTGTCAGAGGCTACTGTGAAACAGTTCCAAGAACGGACGGGCCTGTATCTCTACAATGTCTACGGCATGACCGAGACCAACTCACCGTCACACATCGTGCCCTGGGGCAGGAAGGCCCCGGTGGACCCGGTAAGTGGCGCCCTCTCGGTGGGGGTTCCCGTCCCGAATTGTGTTATGAAGATCATGGATCTGGAGGACGGAACCCGTGAACTTCCGCCCGGAGAGGTTGGCGAAATCGTTGATTCCGGTCCCATCGTGGTTCCCGGCTACTGGCAAAAACCAGAAGAAACCGCCCATGCCATCCGTGATGGATGGCTGTATACCGGCGATGTGGGTAAAATGGACGAAAACGGCTGGTTTTATGTGGTGGACCGGAAGAAGGATATGATCGTGGCATCCGGCTACAAGGTCTGGCCCCGGGATGTGGAAGACGTCATCTACCAGCATCCCGCAGTCAAAGAGACCGCGGTTGTGGGTGAAACCGATCCTTACAGGGGAGAAACGGTCAAGGCGTTTGTCGCCTTGAAACAAGGGATGGAGGACCGTGTGACTGCGGAAGAGATCATCTCTTTCTGTAAGGCCCGCATGGCCGCCTACAAATATCCAAGGAGCGTGGAATTTGTTTCTGAAATCCCAAAAACGCTGACTGGCAAATTCCTTCGCCGGACGTTAAGGGAAAAAGCAACGGCAACAAGCAAATAAAGGAGCCCGCATGAAACTCAAAAATGGTGCAGAATATATCGAAAGCCTGAGGGAGTTACATCCCCGGATCTATTACAAAGGGAAGCAAATAGAGGATGCGACCCGTCATCCGGCCACAGCCCCCCACGTGCGGGCGGCGGCCATGACCTATGCCCTGGCAAGCGACCCCGAATACAAGGACCTGGCCACAGCCACCTCTCATTTGACCGGCCGAACCATCAGCCGGTTCACCCACGTGCATCAAAATATCGAGGACCTGATTCGGAAAATCAGGCTCCTGAGAGTCCTGGGTCAAAAGACCGCTACCTGTTTTCAGCGATGCGTGGGTCATGACGGAATCAACGCGACCTATTCCGTGGCCTACGAGATCGATGAGAAATACGGAACCGATTACCTGGAACGATTCAAAAAATGGCTGACCTGGATCCAGGATGAAAACCGGATGGTGGTGGGGGCCATGACCGACCCCAAAGGCGACCGGTCTAAGAGCCCTGCGGACCAGCCGGATCCGGACCAGTATGTCCATGTGGTAGAGCGACGGGATGATGGGATCGTGATCCGGGGGGCCAAGATCCACATGACCGGGGCCGTCAATTCACACGAAATCCTGGTCATGCCCACCACGGCCATGGACGAACGCTCCAAGGACTATGCGGTGGTCTGCGCCATACCCATAGATGACCCGGGCGTCACCATGATCTTCGGTCGTCAGGCCAACGACGACCGCCGTGACAACCGGGAGCGGATCGACGTGGGCAAGCCCTCGTTTGGGGCCGTGGGCGGAGAGGCGGTGATTGCCTTTGAAGATGTCTTTGTTCCCACCGAGCGGGTTTTCATGGATGGGGAAATCGACTTTACAGGCGCTCTGGTCTACCGGTTTGCCGCCCATCATCGGGCCAACTATGGGGCCTGCAAGACCGGCCTCATGGATGTCCTGACCGGGGCCGTCAGTTACTTAGCCCAGATCCAGGGCACGGCCCGAGCATCCCATGTCAAGGACAAGGTCACGGAAATGATCCATCTGTGCGAGACCCTCTACAGTTCCTCTATCGCCTGTTCGGCAGAGGGCTGGCCCACCCCCTCCGGTGCCTATATGGTGGACACCATGCTGGCCAATGTGTGCAAGCAGAACGTGACCCGGTTTCATTTCGAGATCGCCCGTCTGGCCGTAGACCTGGCGGGAGGATTTATCGCCACCCTGCCCAGTCAGTACGACCTGGAAAACGAGGAAATCGGTCATCTGGTGGAAAAATATTTTTCAGGGGCCAAGGGCATTCCCACCAAACACCGCATCAAAATCGCCCGGCTGATTGAGGCCATGACCGGGGGGACGGCATTGGTGGAATCGATGCATGGGGCAGGGTCCCCCCAGGCACAGCGGGTCATGATCTTCAGAGAAGGTCAATTGGACAAAAAAATCCGGCTGGCAAAGGCGCTCGTGGGGATCCCGGTCAAGAAAGCCCAGTAGCAGGGGAAAGCAGCAGATCACAAGGTGCAGGGCACCCGGGGGCATCCAATCGTGACACTCTGGGCATAGACAGGATTTCATCTGAATGGAGGGGTTCATAGAATGGCTCCTGTGATCAAAGCACGTCTAAACATAGTCCGAATAAAGGTCGTGAGTCAAGTATCAGAGGCCCGAGGAAACTATGGACAAATGGATGGAGATTCCGTATCTTGAACCGGATTTTGAACAAGAATGGCTATGCAGTAACCAAATTAAGCACCCATCCAGCCTCCCCATCACCAGCAGGGAACATCATGACGTTGCACCGTAAATGGGAAGCTTTGTGACCGAATGGATCGCAAAAGGTCCCTGCGAAACAACAATTTTACCCATCTGCTACGAGGAAAGGACATACCCATGACCATCGACCCGTTGATGAAACCGGAAGATATTTCCCAAGAATTCGAGGAGAAATGCATTAACACCATCCGTTTTCTCGCAGTGGATGCGGTTCAACAGGCCAACTCAGGGCATCCGGGCATGCCCATGGAGGCCGCGGATCTGGCTTATCTTTTGTGGAGCCGGGTCATGAAATACAACCCGGCCAATCCTGAGTGGGCCAACCGGGATCGATTGGTGCTGTCCGCCGGGCACGGGTCCATGCTCCTCTACGCTATGCTGCACCTGACCGGCTACGACCTCTCCATGGAAGAGTTAAAAAACTTCCGGCAGTGGAAAGTAAGACCCCCGGACATCCCGAATACGGGTGCGCCCCGGGGGTGGAGACCACCACCGGTCCCCTGGGTCAGGGGTTTGCCACGGGCGTGGGCATGGCCATGGCCGAATCATACCTGGCCCACATGTTCAACAAACCCGATATCTCCCTGAGCGACTATTTCATCTATGGCCTGGTGAGCGACGGCGACATGATGGAAGGGGTCTCTTCCGAGGCCGCCTCCCTGGCGGGGCATCTCGGTCTGGGGAAACTGATCTACATCTATCTCGACAATCACATCACCATCGAGGGGGAAACGGACCTGGCATTTTCAGAAGACGTGGGCAAACGCTTTGAAGGCTACCACTGGCAGGTTCAGAAAGTGGACGGCTACGACCTCGATAGTGCCTACCTCGGCGCTCATGGCCGCCCGGGAGGAAACCACACGGCCTTCGCTGATCATCGCCCGGACCCACATTGCCTACGGCAGCCCCAACAAACAGGACACCTCAGATGCCCATGGCGCCCCCCTTGGGCCCGGAAGAGGTGACGGCCACCAAGAAAAACTGCGGTTGGCCGGAGGAACCGGCCTTTTACGTTCCTGAGGATGTTCAGGCCTTTTTTCGGAAAGCCAGGGACCGGGGTGTGGAAATAGAATCCCGTTGGAACGTCCTCTATGACAACTACCGGGAAACCTACCCGGACATGGCCAAACAGTGGGAGACCCTGCACAAGGCGCCGGATGCGGGTCTGTGGCGGGGTGCTTTACCGCAATTCAAGCCGGACCAGGGCAACCTGGCCACGCGGAAGGCCTCGGGCCAGGTGCTTGCGGCGGTGGCGCCTTATCTGCCGGGTCTCATCGGCGGATCGGCCGATCTGGCCCCGTCCAACAATACGTACCTCAAAGGGTTTGGAGAATTCCGGCGGGATGGGGGACCCAACATCCACTTCGGCATTCGTGAGCACGCCATGGGGGCCGTGTTAAACGGGCTGGCCCTTAGCAGGGCCCTGATCCCCTATGGGGGACGTTCCTGGTTTTTTCAGACTATATGCGCCCGGCCATGCGACTGGCATCCCTCATGGCCCTGCCGGTCATCTATGTGTTTACCCACGACTCCATCGGTCTCGGGGAAGACGGCCCCACCCATCAACCCATCGAACACCTCGCCGGCCTGCGGGCCATTCCCGGGCTGGTGGTCATCCGGCCGGCCGACGCCCAGGAGACGGTGGAGGCCTGGCAGATGGCGCTTCAACGACGGGAAGGCCCCACGGCCCTGATTTTGACCCGTCAGGGGCTTCCCATTATTGACCGGGAGCGATTCGCCTCGGCTGAGGGATTGCGCAAGGGTGGATATATCCTGGCCGGCTCTCCTGAGGAAAAGCCGGAGATTATCCTCATGGGGTCCGGTTCGGAGGTTCAGCTCCTGCTCAAGGCCCGCGAGGCATTGTCAAAGGATGGTATCACCACCCGGGTGGTCAATATGCCGTCCTGGGAACTCTTTGAGGCCCAGCCGGCCGACTACCGGAAAGCGGTGCTTCCCCTGACATCTCCGCACGGCTGGCGGTGGAGGCCGCCGTCCCCCTGGGATGGGAGCGGTACACGGGAATCCATGGACGCATCATGGGCATGGACCGTTTCGGGGCCTCGGCCCCGGGCAAAGTCGTCTTTGAGAAATTTGGATTTACCGTCGACGGTGTCGTTCAAAGGGCCAGAGAATTGATGGCTTCCAGGTAGGCGGGCGTATTGCGCGGAGGGGTGATTGTGGTTTCACGGTTGACAAGAAGAAACGAGGTGTACTGCCAACGGCTTCACTCAATCCCGACTCAAAAGGCCAGATTTTGACCTGTAGAAGGATCCGCGTCGAAAGATATGAGATGAGGGTTCAGGAGATGGATATGACGGAATGGAAACGAACGTTTTGTGCGTTGTGCTATCACAACTGCGGGCTGGAGATCCAGACGGACGATCATCGGATTACCAAGGTCCGTGCGGACAAGAACCACCCCCGGACCCAGGGGTATATCTGCCGCAAGGGGGCGAGGATCGCCCATTATCAGGACCACAAGGAGCGGCTGACCCACCCGCTGAAACGGGAAGGGGACCGCTTTATAAAGATATCCTGGGATGCGGCTATCAGTGACATCGCGTCGCGACTGAAACAGATCGTCGAGGACCACGGCCCCCATGCCCTGGCCTATATGGGCGGTGGCGGCCAGGGGAGTCACATGGAGACGGGTTTCGGCCGTACGCTCTTGACCGCTCTGGGGTCCCAGTACCATTATTCCCCCCTGGCCCAGGAGTTGACCGGGCTCTTCTGGATCAACGGGCGGGCCTATGGCCGGCAGAATCTCCATGTGGGGCCTGATCTGGACCGGGCCCAAAATTTTCTAATCGTGGGGTGGAACGGCTATGTGAGCAACGCGGGCGTCAACCGGGCGCGAAAGCGGATCGATGAATTTTCAAAGCACCCGGACAAACGGCTGATCGTTGTGGACCCGTTGAGGAGCGAGACCGCCAGACGGGCGGATCAACACATTCAGATAAAAATCGGCACGGCGGCCCTGTTTTTGAAATCATTGATTGCGCTGATCCTCCAAAACGGCTGGGAGGACAGGGAATACATTGAAGATTACTGCACCGGGTTTGATGAGATCGCCGGCTGGTTCAAAGCGTTTGATGTGAATGCGGCATTGGCGGTCTGCGGGGTGGATGGTGGGGAAGCCCGAGACCTGGCCCGTTTGTATGCCACCGAGCCCACGGCCATGCGAACGGATCTGGGCCTCCTGATGGATCGGCAGAGCACCATGAATTCGTATCTCGAGATGATCCTCATGGCCATCTGCGGACGGATCGGGACCCCGGGGGGAAACGTGTTTCTGGGGCACCTGATGCCCATGGGACCCCACACGGATGAACGTGATCCCAGGGTATGGCGTACTGTTGAAACAGATATCCCCGCCATCATGGGGTATTTTCCGCCCAATGTGGTGCCGGAAGAGATCATGTCCGAGAGAGATGACCGCCTGAGGGCCATGATTGTGAGCGGGTCCAATCCGTTGATTTCTTATGCGGACACGACTGCGTATGAGAAGGCCTTCAGCCAACTCGATTTGCTGGTTACCATCGAGATCGCCATGACCGAGACGGCTCGGCTGAGCGATTATGTCCTCCCTGCCCGCTCCGCCTTCGAGAAATGGGACGCCACCTTTTTTGGTATCACCTTTCCGGATACCTATTTTCAGGTCCGCCATCCGAGCTGTCCACCAAAGGGGGAGGCGCTGGAAGAGGGGGAGATCTACACCCGTCTGGCAAATGCCCTGGGATTGATCCCGGAGATCCCCGAAAGCCTCTTCGAAACGGCAAAGGGGGATCGAAAAACCTTTGCCATGGGCCTTCTTAAATACATGGGCTCCGATAAAAAGGCCGCTATGATGTCGCCCTTCGTGCTGGCCCGGACCCTGGGTCCGATTTTCGGGTCCTCCCATCTCGCCGCCATATGGGGGCTGATGCTCCAATATCCACCCCACGCGGTGGATACATTGACCCGAGCCGGGTACGAGGTGAGCCCGTTTCTCGGTGACGATCTTTTTCAGGAACTCATGGACCATCCGGAGGGGATCCGGGTGGGCCGGATGGATCCTGAAAACAATCTCTCAGAGCTCAAGACCCCGGATAAATGCATCCACCTCCATATCGAGGAAATGGCGGAATGGATAGAAGAAATCGATCCTGCCCGGGAAACGGCCGCGCTGTCGCACCCTGAATTCCCCCTGGTGATGGTGGCCGGCCGGCATTTCCCGTACAATGCCAACAGCATCATGAGGGACCCGTCCTGGAATGATCATGGGGCCGTGTGCACCCTGCTGATGCACCCCCGTGACACTGAAACAGCAGGAGTTGAAGACGGACAGGAGGCCCGGGTGACCACCCAGGCCGGCAGTCTTAGCGTAATTGTGGAAGCCTCAGACATTCCCACTGAGGGGACCGCGGTGATCCCCCACGGGTTTGGCATGACATTCGAGGGAAGGGCGTACGGCGTGAATGTGAACCGGCTGGCCAAGAACACCCACCGGGACCGAATCGCAGGAACGCCGCTTCACCGGTACGTCCCCTGTCGGGTGGCCGCGGCCTGAGCCCCATGACCGAAAACGGTACCCCTGATCTTTCGTCGTTTCGGTTTCGTGACATTCACCCCAGGGTGTTCATGGGCAGGGCCAGCGACCGATATGCAGGCTGGACCGGCCAGATTTATTCCAAAACACATTATGGTGACAGACGAACCAAGCAGGTGGGGAAAAGGCGATTCGAGGAAGTCGTGCTTCCGGTTGTGGCGGCGGAGGTCGCGCGAGAATTCCTTGCCTTTCATTCCGTGATAAATTTGGGCGGGAGTTGAGACTGCCCCTCGATTTTCAGGGAATCGAGCACCATCAGCGTGACGGTGCCGTGGGCCAGCATCCTGCCCTTCTCGTTCTGAACCGTGGCCTCGCTCAGGCAGATCCGGTTGCCGTTCTTGATGCTTTTCCCGATGGTGATGAAACGCCCCTCGGCCGCCGGGGCCAGATAATTGAGCTTCATTTCCACGGTGGTCATCCCCTCCGTTCCTTCCCTCAACGTGTAAGCGGCCCAGAATCCGGCCGCATCCACGAGTGAAGCATACACGCCACCGTGCACAATGCCGTAGGGTTGAAGGTGCTTTCCCTGGACATCCACCTCGAGATGGGACGTCCCCGGTTCAAGGGAGGCGATTCGCATGGAAAGGAGATTGAAATAGGGACAACTGTTCACCTGCTCCTGAATGGCTGCCACATGGGCGGGGTTTAAGGATTTCACGGCTACCAGGGCTCCCCTCGGATGCTCTTCAAAAATGGATTCATGCGCGATAAAAACCTATCAGATTTCCTGCGGATTATCAAAGGGTTTATCTGACGGATGTTTCTTTGACATGCCCTATTGCTTTATCTTATATTGGGCCCAATACCACGCGTAGGAGGGAATCATGTCGATGGAAATCGTCAAAAATGGAGAACAAGACAACTGTGTTCTGGTGGCGGTCAAAGGCAGGATTGATGCGGTGACTGCGCCGGAGTTTGACAAACAGGTGGGCGAATGGGTGGATGCAGACACCTCTGATTTTATCGTGGACTTAAGTGAGCTCGATTATATCAGCAGTGCCGGGTTAAGAAGTATCCTCGGTGTCGCCAAACGGCTCAAGGAAAATGACAGAGCGCTTACGCTCTGCTCGCTTAAAGATACCGTCGGGGAGGTCTTCGATATTTCGGGGTTCAGTACCATCATCCCCATCTTCGATTCGGTTGAAGCGGCCCTCAAGGAAAGATGATCCCGGTTATCGGACCATGCCACGCCTGACCCTGCCCGCTGAGGAGGCCTATCTGACGCGCCTCATGGGATTTGTTACGCAGATGGCTGAGGCGTCAGGATTTAATTCTGAACGGATAAGATCCATTGAACTAACCACCGAAGAGGCCCTGGTCAATGTCATTCAACACGCCTATCCGGAAACAGCGGGCAACGTGAGTATTGATTGCCAAATGGACCGGAACGGCCGCTTCATCGTGGAGATCACCGACAACGGGGTTCCATTTGATGGCCTCGATTTTTCCGATCCGGATCTTGATGCCGACCTGACGGCGCGCCAAACGGGCGGGCTCGGTGTTTTCCTGATCAAGAAAATGGCGGATCATTGCCGGTACCGCAGGGAAGGCGAACGAAACATTCTCACGCTTGGATTTGAAGTTCCCACGTATGATGATAGGAAGCATGCAGATGAAACCAATCCATGAGGGGGATTCGCCTGGTCCGAAGACGTCGTCCGAGGGCAATCCGGGTCTATTGCATTCCCCCCTCCCGGCCGTGAACGATGTGGAAGGGGAAGCCGTACCGGAAAATCTCCCCCCCGTTGTGGATGCCCACGTCCATCTCTTTCCCGATCAGATTTTTTCCGCCATCTATCAGTGGTTTGACCGCTACGGATGGCCCATTCGGTACCGCCTCAAAGCAACAGAGGTGGTGGAATTCCTCCTTTCCCGGGGCATTCATCATATCATTGCCCTGCACTATGCGCACAAGCCGGGGGTGGCCCGTCAGCTCAACATGCACATGGCCGCATTGTGCAACCAATTCCCGGAGGTGACCGGCCTGGCAACGGTTTTCCCTGGAGAGCCGGCTGGGGAAAAAATATTGGAGGAGGCCTTTGAACTCGGGCTTTACGGGGTGAAACTCCACTGCCACGTGCAATGTTTTGAGATGGAATGTGAGGGCATGCATGACATCTACCGTATCTGCGCAGATCATAAAAAACCCCTGGTGATGCATGTGGGCCGGGAGCCCAAAAGCCCGGCATACGCGTGTGATCCATACGAATTGTGTGACGCGACAAGGGTAGAGCGCGTCCTGAAGGCATATCCGGGGCTGAATGTGTGTGTCCCCCACCTCGGTGCGGATGAATTCACCGAGTATCAGCGGCTCTTGGAACGCTATGATACCCTGTGGTTGGATACCACCATGACCCTGGCGGAGTATCTCCCATTTGAAGGCGAACTTCCCCTTTTGAAGATGCGGCCGGATCGGGTGATGTACGGCACGGATTTCCCCAGCATCCCCTATGCATGGGATCGTGAACTGAAGAAACTCTGCTCGCTAAGGCTTTCAGAAAAGACCATGGCCCAAATCCTGGGAGAGAATGCGGCAAGGTTTTTCGGTCTTGACTGGGAATGATTGGAGGAGAAAGGAAAAATGACACGAATCGACTACCGACTGGATGAAGGGGTGGCGGTGTTGACCCTGAATGATGGAGAAAACCGGTTCAATCTGACGTTTCTAAAGGACTTTCTGGATACACTGGATCGAATCGAAGAAGAGACCGACGCCGGGGCACTAATGGTCACGTCGTTCCATGAAAAAATTTTTTCAAACGGGATCGACCTGGACTGGCTCCTGCCCATCATGAAGGCGAATGACACGGAGACAGCCATGCGCTTTTTTCATACCCAGAACCGGTTGTTTAAACGTTTGCTCCTTTACCCCATGGTGACGGTAGCCGCCATGTCGGGACACGCCTTTGCCGGCGGGGCCATCATGAGCTGCGCATTCGATTTTCGGTTCATGCGATCGGACCGGGGGTTTTTCTGCTTCCCGGAAGTGGATCTGGGAATTCCGTTTCTGCCCGGAATGATTGCCCTGATCCGAAAGGCGGTACCCGAGTACAAGATGCAGGAGCTTCATCTGACGGGCCGGCGGATCACCGCTGAAGAATGCCAGGCCCACCACATCGTCACAAAGGCCTGCCACCGGGACGACCTGCTCAATGAGGCCCTCATTTTTGCAAAAGAACAGAAAAAGAAGGCCCGTCGTGGCGGAAATGAAACGGCGAATGTACAAGGACGTTATCCATGCCTTTGACGTGGAAGACCCGCCCGTGATCGCTTCGGGTGTTTTTTATGTGTAGGCCCGCTCCCTTGACAATGGTCTGAAAAGGGGATATCTCAAAATTTGAGTTCAGGCCCAAAACTTAAGTAAGGAGGAGATGTCATGTCAGAAGAAGAAATAGGGGTCATTGTCAAATTTTTCGCCAAGCCGAGCGTCGCCGCCCTGGAAGTGACCAGCGGGAGTGTGGCGGTCGGGGATGTGCTCAAGTACAAGGGACATACCACGGACTTTGAGGAAGCCATCGCCAGTATGGAGGTGGATAACCAGCCGGTCCAGGAGGCCAGGGCCGGGGATTTGGTGGGCATCCAGATCAAGGAACGGGTCAGGGAAGGGGACAAGGTCTACAAGGTCTTGCCGTAATTCTCCAAGGCCCGCAAGAGCTTGGGAATCAGTTTTCTGACAAACCCTTCCCTGTCATACGTGCTGATGGTGGCAAATTTGGGATACTCGGGATGATCCTCTCTGAGACGGGGAACGTTCGCCTGGAGCCCGGGGGCCAAACGGTCATAGCCGGTAACCAGCGCCGTCAGAGAATATTCCTCACCGGGGTAGGTTTCCAGCCACCCCAGCCGCTTCATGCATTCAAACCGGATGCGATCCAGTAAAAAGAGGTATTGGTCGATGACGACCATCTTTTTTTGGGTGGGAGTTCATTGAATTCGAATCCCGAGCCGAACCCTTTCATCTCCATGATGAGATCATAGAGGTAAAAGGTGCTCTTTTCATTCCCCTGCGCCAGAAAAGACAGGGTGTCAATGGAGAGATCGCCGAGCCGTGTCTCAGGCCCGAAATTTTCGTTGAACCGACTGGTCCAGTTCCGAAAGGCCCGTTTGGCCTGGATCAGGCGTTGTCCCTCCTTCAGGTCGATCACCCCTGACATGTCACGTGGCCTCTTTTTTTGAAAACGGAATGGTCAATTCATACACCCCGCTGTCCAGCACCGCACGAATCGGGCCTTCGGATGCCGATTCGAAGACCTTGAGCATGGCCTTGTTGCTGGCCAGCACATCCGCCTTGAATCCCTGAAGGCCCTTGTCTTTGGCGATTTTCGTGAGCATGCGGTAGATGAAGGTGGCAATGCCCCGTCCCTGATGGGCCTCATCCACCACAAATGCCACATCGCCGTAAGGCTCTTCGGGAAGACGCACGTAGCGGCCCTCGGCCACAATACGCCCTTCACCCGGTTCACCCATGACGCCCACAATGGACATGGTCTTGGTGTAGTCGATGTTGACGTACTCCTGCGTTTTTTTGTGGGGCATGGTTTTGATGGGCGAGAAATAGCGGTAGTAGACGGACTTGTCTGAAAAGCGGTAAAAGAGTCTGCGCATCTCATCGACATCCGATGGCTTGATGGCCCGGAACCGAACGGTCAGCCCGCCCTCGAACGTATGTGTACTGGCCAGATCGTGGGGATAGAGATGCCCCGATTCCGACAGATAGACCTGATCCGGGAAAAGAATGTTCCTTTCCTTGGCTTTTCGCACCAGTTCTGCCCGGTCATCCGGATGGGCAATGTCAATGAGGGCGAGGGCCCTTTCCCGGATGGTCCGTCCGGTCAGGGCCGCCACACCGTATTCGGTGACCACCAGGTCGAGGGATTCCCGGTTGGAGAACTGATTGGGGTAGTCGTCCACGGAGATCAAAATATTGGGCTTCTGGTCCAGGTTTCGACTCGGCAGCGCGAAAATGGTCCTCCCTCCCTTGGAAAAGGCCGCACCCTTAAAAAATTCCTGGGCCTCACTGGGCCCGGCGCCCACATTCCCCTTGCCGCTGTGAAGGGCGATTCCCCCGGTGACATCCACTTTTCTGGCGGGTAACACCACGATGAACCGGTCATTACTCCCGATTCGCTTGGGATCGGCGACGATGTCAATGCCCTGAAACTCGATGAGCGGGTTCCGGTGGAGCCACCGCATCAGCTCTTCCGTGCCCAGGGCGTAAGCGCATACCGATTTTCCCAGGAAGATTCCCTTTCGCCGGTTGGTCACTGCACCGCTCTTGAGGAGGTCCATGAGAGCATCGGTAAAAAAGGGAGAATGGATTCCGAGATGGCGCTTGCCCGTCAGGTGGCAGGCCAGGGCGTCAAAGAGGGGACCCACGGAAAAGGCGATGCAACTGCCGTCCTCGATGAGAGCGGCCACATTGCCGGCCACCCTGTCAATGACGTCGTCCACCGGCCACCTTGAAAAATAGATGGGGGGTTCCCGGGCCTCAACGAGATAGTCAAAATCGTCCACGTGAACAAACGTATCCCCCAGTGTCCTTGGGGCCTCTTTGCTGATCTCGCCCACCACGAGGGAGGCCTGTTCCATGGCCTGCCTCGCAGCGTCCACGGCTGGTCCCAGGCTGCAGTACCCTGATTTGTCCGGGGGAGTGATCTGAATGAATGCGGCATCCACCGTGATGGTCCCGGAGGCAATGAGGGGAGGGATTCTGGAAAACCGCGTGGGGATCAGATCGACGCGGCCGGCGGTAATGGCTTCGCTGGCCACCCATCCTTCAAAGAAGGTCTTGAGGCGGAATTTATTCACATCCTCACCCGGTATGCTCACCGCCTCACCGAAGCTCACCAGTTGAATGAATTCCAGGTCCCGGAGATTGCCGGCATTTGAGCTGAGAAGCGCTTTGACCAGGGTCCGGGGCTCGGCCACACCGGTACCCAAAAAGATGCTCATGCCCGGGCGGATCTTTGAAAGGACCGTTTCAGGAGGGACCTGCCTAACCTTCCACGCCTTGCTCGTTGGGTCCGTCATGTATCCCACCTCCATTTTAAAGGACGCATTGCCTACTCCAGGGCCTTTTGGAATTGGTTGGCGACCCGGATCAGATTGGCCTCCCAGTTTTCACTCAAGGGATCGACGATGACCACCTGGGCCCCGATCTGCCCGGCCATGGCCTCGGCCCGTTTTCTGGAAAACTGGGGTTGAACGAATATCCGATCAATACCCGTTTTCTTGGCATAGCGGGTCAATTGCACCATCTCCATGGCACTGGGCGATTTGCCTTCACATTCCATTGAGACCTGTTTAAGCCCGTATCGGTCCGCGAAGTACCCCCAACTGGGATGGAACACCAAAATAACCGACCGCTTCCGGCTGCCTTCATCCAGGATGTCCCGTATTCGTTGATCGAGCCGGTCCAGTTCCATTTCAAATGCCCACAGGTTCTCCTCGTACGCTGCCTGGTGATCCGGATCCGATTGAATGAGCGCATCGGCGGTGTTTTGGGCGATCTTTTTTACGAGAGGCGGAGAGAGCCAGATGTGCGGGTCTGTTCCAGAGGAACCGGCAGTCGTTTTTTGAGCGGGGTGAACGGATGCAGCCGATGGTTCATGGAGATGCGCTGAGGCATGTCGTTTCGCTATCCCCCTGTCCGTGTGAACGACCCGCATGTTCGGGTTCATCACCTTGAATTTGTCAAGCCAGGACGCCTCAAAGGGAACGTCTATGGTGAAGTAGAGCCTCGAGCGGGCCAGGTCCGTCATCTGGGTGGGCTTGGGTTCATAGGTGGCAGGGTTGGACCCACCGGTCACCATGACCGATACCGTTACCAGGTCCTTGGCGACTTTCTTTACAAAATAGGCCTGAGGCAGGATGCTGACCGTCACCCGTAATGGACCTTCGGCCGGCAACGGCCTGGGCCACAGGGTAAACAGCAGGGCGACGATGCACGTAAGGGCAATCCCATAGAATCGCGTGAGGTTCATCCGTTGTTCTCGTATTTTTTTTAGATTAGCCACAAAGACACGAAGAAAACCATCAACTGACTTTTCTTCGAGCCTTTACCACCCGGTAACGCCCACTGTAATCTTTGATGCGGTCCTTTTGATCGTAGGCGCCGGTAGCTTCTATGAGGTCGAGGGCCTTTCGGGTCTGTTGGGGGGCCATCTCGAGGACAACCCAGCCGCCGGAATTCAAAAAACCCACTGCCCCGGAAATGATCTTTTCCAGGAAATCCATGCCATCTTCGCCCCCGTCCAGGGCCCCAGCCGGCTCATGGTCCCGCACCTCTGACGCAAGCGCACGCCATTCGCTCTTAGACACATAAGGGGGGTTCGAGACGATCAGATCCGCAGCAAGCTCGTCCCCCGTAAACGGTTTAAAGAGGTCCCCGGTGATGAATGTGATTCGGTCCGACACCCCATGGGTAACGGCGTTGTCAAGGGCCACCCGGAGTGCACTTCTCGAAATATCCGTGGCCCGGATGGCGGCATCGGGCAGCTCTTTGGCCAGTGCAATGGCAATGGCGCCAGACCCGGTACCCAGTTCCAGGATCTGAAGGGGTTTCTCTCTTTCCCTTTCAAGACCCCTGGCCAGGTCAATGGCCTGTTCCACCAGGATTTCGGTCTCGGGTCTGGGAATAAGGACATCCGGGCAGACAGCCATCTCGAGTGACCAGAACTCCTGGATGCCCGTGATGTACTGAAGCGGCTCCCGGGCCGCCCGTCTCCTTATCAGTGAGCGATAGCCTGTCAGCTCTTCGTCGGTCAGCGGCTGATCAAAATTAAGATACAGGGTGATACGGTCGAGGTCAAGCTGATGCGCCAGA
Organism: Deltaproteobacteria bacterium; assembly: GCA_034522175.1. Lineage (GTDB taxonomy): Bacteria > Desulfobacterota > DSM-4660 > Desulfatiglandales > Desulfatiglandaceae > JAIPDZ01. The sequence continues at coordinate 1,153,115 of JAXHLQ010000001.1, forward strand.
AGCACCTCGGCATCGAGCCGTGGGGTCTCAATCCCCTTTTCCTCGAGGTAACGGGCGCTGACCTCGAGAAGGTTCTTCACGCACCAGGATGTTGGGGTCATGGGCCTAAGGTCTGAGAGGTCCGGGGTTCAAGCGGTGTGGGCATCACCCGCCTGCCGGAACGCCATGGTCTGGTAGTGGGTGTTCAGGGGATCGATGACCATCTCCAGTTCCCCTTGAAGGAACGCCTCCAGTTTGTAAAGGGTCAACCCGATTCGGTGATCTGTCACCCGTCCCTGGGGAAAGTTATAGGTCCGGATCCGTTCGCTTCGGTCCCCTGTCCCCACCATGGTCTTTCGTTCTTCGGAGATTTTCGATTGCTGTTCAGCGGTCTCCAGATCCAGCAGCCGCGATCTAAGGACTTTCATGGCCTTGGCCTTGTTTTTGTGCTGGGATTTCTCATCCTGGCAGGTAACCACAAGCCCGGAGGGGAGGTGGGTGATCCGGACGGCCGAGTCGGTGGTGTTGACATGCTGACCCCCGTGACCCGAGGAACGGTAGACATCGATACGGAGGTCTTCGGGATTGATCTCGATATCGATCTCCTCGGCCTCCGGAAGCACCGCCACGGTGACCGCGGAGGTATGGATCCGGCCCTGGGTTTCGGTCTCGGGCACCCGCTGCACCCGGTGAACACCGCTTTCATATTTGAGCCGGCTGAATGTCATGTTGCCCTCGATAAGGACGATGATCTCCTTGAATCCGCCGATTCCGGTCTCACTCTGACTCAGTATCTCGGTTTTCCATCCCTGCAGCTCCGCATAGCGGGTGTACATCCTGAAAAGATCCGCCGCAAAGAGGGCGGCTTCTTCTCCTCCGGTACCGGCCCTGATCTCCAGGAGGATATTTTTTTCATCACTGGGGTCTTTGGGGAGGAGGAGCCGCTTCAGATGATGTTCCAGTTCCCCGAGATGGGTGTCCAGTTTATCGATTTCTTCTTTCGCCAGCTTCCGCATTTCCGGGTCCGGATCGTTCAGAAGGGATTTGTTGCCGGCAATCTCCTGTTGAACCGATTCATGTTCCCGAAAGGTTTCGACGATCGGGGAGAGCTGACTGTGCTCCTTGGCAAATTGCTGGTAGACCTTTTGATCGTGAATGATCTCCGGCCGACTCGAGCTGGGACTCCAGTTCGGTATATCGATTTTCAATCTCTTTTACTTTAGCAAACATGACCGTACCTCAGTTATCCTGGGTGGGGATGCTCAGGGAGTATGCTGTATGCGCTTAATTATTTCCCCGCGACCGGGTGATGGAAGCGGCCGCGGGTGGCAAGACGCACCAATGGGGGGATAACGCCGAAGCGTTAGTAAAATGCACCCGGCGTGACGGTTGATAATGAGGCATTCACTTTTCAGATCCGTTCTTTTCGGGGGCCTTGTTGAATTTGGCGTATTTCCGCCTGAATCGTTCCACCCGGCCGGCGGAATCGACCAGTTTCTGTTTACCCGTAAAAAAGGGATGACATTTGGAACAGATTTCGATGTGGATCTCCTTCATGGTGGATCCGGTTTCAAATTCATTCCCGCAGGCACACTGTACCTTGGTCTGATGGTATTCTGGATGAATCCCGTCTTTCATGGGTTGTCTTCTCCTGTCTTTTTTCAGCGTTTGAGTTTGAATATTGGAGAACCCTGGAGCAAGCTTCAGGGAATGCGCTCGCTAAGCATTTTCAATCAAATAAAATAAGCTTTTTTGGATCTCCCCCCGACTAACCAGCAATCCTGGGTTCCGCGGGATCTCCGCTTCGCTCAAACCAGCAACCAGTAACTAGCAACCAAGTAACCCGTTATTCACTCATGGAAGCCAGAAAATCATTATTATCCTTGGTTCCCTTAATTTTTTCAAGCAGAAATTCCATGCTGTCCACAGGGGTCAGGGGAGCAAGCAGTTTTCTCAATATCCAGATGCGGTTTAAATCCGCCTCTTCAAGGAGGAGTTCCTCTTTTCGGGTGCCGGAATGGTTGATATCGATGGACGGGAAGACCCGCCTGTCACTCAGTTTCCGGTCGAGATGAATCTCCATGTTGCCGGTGCCTTTGAACTCCTCAAAAATCACCTCATCCATTCGACTTCCCGTATCGATCAGTGCGGTGGCGATGATGGTGAGGCTCCCGCCTTCTTCCATGTTCCGTGCCGCCCCGAAGAACCGCTTGGGTTTATGGAGCGCATTGGAATCCAATCCGCCGGAGAGGATCTTCCCACTGGGCGGAACCACGGCGTTGTAGGCCCTTGCCAGTCGCGTGATACTGTCTAAGAGGATGAGGACATCCAGCTTGTGTTCCACCAGCCGTTTGGCCATCTCAATGACCATTTCCGCCACCTGAACGTGGCGCTGGGGTGGCTCGTCAAACGTTGAACTGATCACCTGTGCCTCCACGGAGCGGGCCATGTCGGTCACTTCTTCCGGACGCTCATCGATCAGGAGGACGATCTTATGGATATCGGGGTTGTTGGCGGTCACACTGTTGGCGATGTTCTGAAGGAGCATGGTCTTCCCGGTTCTCGGCGGGGCCACGATGAGACCTCTCTGGCCCTTGCCGATGGGGGTCATCAGATCCATGATCCTCGCGGAATAATTGTCGGGGGTCCTCTCAAGGGTGATCCGTTCTTCAGGGTAAAGGGGCGTCAGGTTGTCGAAGAGGATTTTTTCCCTGGCGATCTCCGGGTCCTCATGATTCACCTTTTCGACCTTCAGGAGGGCAAAGTATCGCTCGGATTCCTTCGGCGGCCGGATCTGGCCGGTGATGGTGTCCCCTTTTCTGAGATTAAACCGGCGAATCTGAGAGGGCGATACGTAGATATCGTCTGGGCCCGGCAGGTAATTGGCGTCAGGGGCCCTCAAAAAGCCGAAGCCATCGGGCAGGATTTCCAGGACGCCCTCGCCGTATATCTGACCGTTTTGGGCCGATTGGGCCTGCAGCAGCGCAAATGTGAGGTCCTGCTTCCGCATCCCCGAGGCCCCGTCGATCTTCAGTTTCTTGGCCATCTCAGTCAATTCGCTGATTTTCATTTGTTTGAGTTCAATCAGATTCATCATTCATCTCCGTTTACGTTTCGCCGTCAAGCGAATACAATGTTTTAGGGGCAAGGTCATTTCCGTATTGTTGAAGGATTCCAGGGATATATTCGTTCAGGAATAGATCACCAGGCCCTGAAATTGCCATCTGAAACAGATCTCTGAATAAGTCCGGGATCGTATGATCCATGTATGGACTTTGACGTCTACCTAAAAGAACGCTTTTAAGAGCGAAAGAAGGTTACACAGCAGAGTTGTTATGGAGCTTTTTCAGATATCCGGTCTTTGCCGAATCCCCCAAAAGGTAGGAAAATATTTACACGATAGTTGCTATTATACGGCTTCCCCCATCCTATGTCAAGGGGTTTCTTGGAGAAATCGCCATTTGAGGCGTTGTCCCGTCATGACACCCCTAATGATCCAATTCCCGCCGCACCGCCATGCCGAGTGTTTCCATTAAGAAAGGCTTTTTGATATAGGCCCCGGCCCCGAGGCGCTGGGCTTCCTTCATCCGCTTGGTCTCTGAAAAGCCGCTGGCAATCACCGCCTTCTGTCCGGGATGAATCTCAAGGATCTTCCGGTACGTCTCCAGCCCGTCCCACCCCGGATCCATGATCATGTCCAGCACCATTAGATCCACCCGGTTCTCCTTCAGGTAAGACACCGCCTCCTCACCGCTCGACACCGCCTTCACAGCGTACCCCAGCTGCTGAAGCATCTCCGAGGCCAGCTCCCGCTGCTGCGCCACATCATCCACCACGAGAATCGACTCCCCTTTCCCCGCATATGTCGCCACAGGAACCCGATCCTTCACCTCAGGCACCGCCTCCCGCGTGGCCGGAAAATAGAGCGTGAACGTGGTCCCTTCCCCTTCGACGCTCTTGACATCGATGGTGCCGTTATGGTCCTTCACCGTCCCCCACACCACCGCCATGCCCAGACCCGTCCCGCTCCGACCCATCTTCTTCTTGGTGTAAAAGGGCTCGAAGATCTTCTCCAGGTCCTCAGGCGAGATGCCGGTCCCCGTGTCTGAGACCGTAAAGACCACATAGTCTCCTTCTTTGACATCATCGTACCCTCCCAGGGGGGTGTCGATGGTGCGGTTCTCGGTGGTCAGGACCACACGCCCCCCACGGGGCATGGCCTTCGGCTGCATTGGAGACCAGGTTGGCCATGGTCTTGGACAGGTGGGTGGGAGACCCGGGGATGTTCAACAGCGTCTCCTCAAGCCGGGTTTCGGTCACCATCCCGGGCAATGCCCCGAAACCCCACCGGCTGATGTTTCGAATCTTTGATGAGGGCCACGGATGTTTCCACAATCCGTACGGCGCCGTCTTTCCGGATTAACTCCCAGTCAAACCCTTTGGCCGGTGACCCGGTGGTATAGACCCGGTTAAAGGTGTCATAGACCTTTTTCGCAAATTCCTTATCGGTATATTGCCGGTTATTCATGCCCATCATCTCTTCCGGGGAATAGCAGAGGATCTCGCACATGGACCGATTGAAAAAGGTAAAATTCCCCTCTATATCGACCTCGTAGTAGCCCTCCTGGATATTGTCGAGGATGGCCTTGTATTTCTGTTCGCTTTCTTTCAACGCCTGCAGGGCCGCCTTTTCCTGGGTGACATCATATCCCGCCCCATCTAAGTAGCCCGCTTCAACATTTGCTCGAACGGAAAAGCGTACCCAGACAATCTCACCGTCTTTGCGGAACATACGGGCTTCAACATTATGGACTCCCCCTTGTGAGCGAACCGCCTCCACCATCCGTTCACGGATTCCCGGATCCACATAATGGTCTGCGGATAGGTAGTCCCGGATGCATTCCTCGCGGGTCGCATAGCCGAATGTCTGTGCATAGCGGTCATTACATTCAAGCACCTTCCCGTCGGAGATCCGTGTTCGAAATATCGCCACCTGAGCATTCTGGAGGATGCTTCTGTATTTGACCTCGCTTTCCCGCAGCGCTTGCTCCGCAAGCTTGCGCTCCCGCAACGCCTTCCCGGTCTGCGCATGCTGAAGCGCGGCCGCTTCGAGATCCTTTACGCGCTGGACCAGTTCTTCATAGGTCGGCTGATCGTCCATTGAATGCCTTCCCTCAGGATTCATCTTATATGGACATTACGGATTTGGGTGTTCTATTCAGTAAGATCTTGACAGATTGATTGGGAAAAGTCCATGAGAATCCAAGGGTGCTGGGTTCTGGGTGCTGGGTTCTGGGTGCTGGGTGCTGGGTGCTGGGTGCTGGGTGCTGGGTGCTGGGTGCTGGGTGCTGGGTGCTGGGTGCTGGGTGCTGGGTGCTGGGTGCTGGGTGCTGGGTTCTAGTGCGCTGTCTCATAAATTTTGTCCTTAATTCTGGCAATTTAACAGCACCGCAAATGGTGGGTTCAATGAAATCACAGTATTCAAATCCCAAATCACAAATCCCGCTGAAGTCGGGATCTTCGACTATATCCAAATTCCAATCCCGCGCAATCGCGGGTTCAAAATTCGAAACAACGCGTGCAAAGGATTGGAGGCACACCCTTGATATGGACCCCGGAAAAATCAATTAAGTGATGCCGGGCGATTTACGACATTCCCACGGGTACTGCCCCGGCCCAAAAGGGAAATTTTTCGTCTTAAACCTTGCGATTTGGTCATTGGGATTTATTTGAAATTTGGTGCTTGGGAGTTGGAGATTCCGCGTCTCTGTCTGTTTTAAGTGGGTTAAATAGGGACCGTTTTCTGCGAATAACATCTTGCCATTATCGGGGACAGAACTTATGAGACGCGGCACTAGGTACTGGGGATTCCTGACGTGACCCCTGACCCCTGCCCTCCTCACGCCTCACACCTCGCGCCTCGCGCCTTACGCCTTACGCCTCGCACCTCAATAAATCACTTGACATCACCCGCCGCCTGATGCAATATGAAAGCCTTATAACCTACTAAAATATCTGTCAAAACAGGTACGTTCTCATGTTGCTTCCTTTGTTGGTTCCTCCGTCATGATGGTTAAGCGGCTGCTGATACTGGTCCCTTTATTCATTATCCTATTCCTGGTTCAGTCCTATTTTTGGGTACCCACCTATGAGGAGCAGACCCGGGGCAATCCCGAGCGCCTCAATGAGTATATCACGGCGTCTTTGGGGGATGCCACCGTCTTAAACCCCATCTTATCCGCCAATACCGCCAGCAGCCAGATTGAGTCCCTGGTTTTTGAAGGTCTCCTGGACCGGGACAAGGCACTCCGGTTCAGAGGCCGTCTCGCTGAATCGTGGGAAACCACCGAAACGGCCTATTTCTATGTCAACCCAGGGGCTCTTGTGCCAGGGCACGGTATTCTGAGTGCCCGTGAAATCGTTTCCCTCATCCAGGGAGCAAAAAAGCAGGAGAAAGGCCTGAATGAGGCCCTGAAACAGTCCCTGGGCCATATTCAGAAAATCGAGGTATTGGGGCACCGGACGTTTGTTGTGGACAAGGCGCCGGGGAAGGGAAAAGGGGGAAACGAGGGGGAGGTCGTGAAGATAAACGTGGCCGCTCCCGCAAGGATCAGGCTGCACCTCGACCGGGTGGACCCCGATCTGTTCCAGGGTCTCACCCATCTTCTCGGCGAGACCTATTTTTCTTCTTTTGACGCCACGGGCTGTCTCAGCTCTGACCCCCCGCAACCCGGGGAAACCCTGGCGAAATGGGCAAAAGAGATCCTCCCGGCTACCGAGCACAACCCGGTCCTCCTCTTTCATTTGAGACCGGGCGTGACGTTCCATGACGGCCACCCGTTTGATGCCGGGGATGTCCGGTTCACCTATGAGGCCATCATGGATCCCAAGACCCTGTCACCTCGGATATCGGATTATGAGCCGATCAAAAAGGTGGACGTCATCGACCCGCTGACCGTGCGGGTGGTCTACAAACGGCTCTATTCCCCGGCCATCGGCACCTGGGGGATGGGGATATTGCCCAAGCATCTGTTGGACGAGGCGGCATTGAAAAGAGAGGCCGTTCGCCGGGGAAAAGAACCGGAGGGATTCACCATCCGGCAGAGCGCCTTCAATCGGCATCCCATCGGATGCGGGCCGTTTCGATTTCAGGAATGGAAATCGGATCAGTTCATCGGCCTGAAACGATTCGAAAAATACTGGGAAGGGCCGCCCCAGTATGAGCGGTATGTGATGCGGATCGTCCCGGATCTCCTGACCCAGGAGATGGAGTTTTATTCGGGGACCTTGGACAGTTACCAGGTCCAGCCCCACCAGGTGGCGCGACTCAAAAACGATCCCAGGTTTCAGAGTTTCTCCGGCACCTCCTTCGGTTATTCCTACATCGGCTACAACATGCGCAGACCTCCCTTTAATGACCGACGGGTGCGGCTGGCCCTCAGCATGGCCATGGACGTGAACGCCATCATCCAATACGTCCTCTACGGACAGGGCGAACGGATCACGGGCCCTTTTGTCAAACAAACCGATTTTTATGACCACGATATTCCCCCTGTCCCGTATGATCCCCAAGGAGCGCTTGATCTCCTCAAAGAAGCGGGCTGGGTCCCGAACAGCGAGGGATGGCTCGAAAAGGACGGCAAGCGTTTTGAATTCACCCTCATCACCAACAGCGGCAACGACATCCGGAAATCGATCCTCGCCATTGCCCAGGAGGCCTGGAAACGGATCGGCATCGATGTCCGGACCGATGTGCTGGAGTGGTCCGTATTCATTCAAGAGCGTGTGGACAAACACGATTTCGATGCCCTGGTGCTGGGGTGGGTCATGGGAATCGAACCGGATCTCTACCAGATCTGGCACTCCAGCCAGACCCATCCCTATCAGCTCAACTTTGTGGGGTTTAAAAACGAAGAAGCGGACCGCCTGATCATCGACATCCGCCGGACATACGATCACCAGCGCCAGGTGGCGGCGTGCCACCGGCTCCACCGGATTATCGCCCGAGAGCAGCCCTATACCTTTTTATATGTATCCAAGTGGACCGCGGTCCTGGACAAACGGATTGTGATTAAGGATGTTGACGAAGACGGGGTTGAGCTTTACAGGAAGATCACGCCGACCCCGACCGGGGATTACACCTTTCATTTCAACAAGTGGGTGAAGGTGCCTGAGATGCCGGAGTTGGCGGCGGAGTGAAATGAGATGTTTTCATTTATCGGTAGAAGCATCATTCAAAAGGCGGTGACCCTCTTTTTTGTGTCGATCATCTCTTTTCTTATTATCCATCTCGCCCCGGGAGAACCGAGCCAGGTGGACCCGCTGAACCCCAAGTTCACCCCGGAAATGGTGGAGCGGTTCCGGCAGCAGTTTCATCTCGATAAACCGCTCTACACCCAGTATCTCCTCTTTTATAAAGACCTGTTTACCGGGAGAATCGTTTCCTGGAAGGACAATCAGCCGGTTCTGGCCAAGATATGGGAGCGGTTTTTAAACAGCCTGCCCCTGTTTATCGTGGGCACGCTCCTGACCTGGACCCTTTCCTTCCCCGTGGGCATCCGCTCCGCCATCTTCAGAGGCGGGATATATGACCGGAGCGCCACCTTCTTCGCGTATCTGCTGATTTCGATCCCGGGTTTTTTCTTCGCCTATGTGATGATCATCTTTGTGGTGAGCGTATTTCACGTGCCGGTCATCGGAATGGAGACCTTCGGCATGGGGGCCGCATCCTGGCCCCACCATGTCATGGACCGGGTCTGGCATCTCCTCCTTCCGTCCGTGCTGGGAGCCACCGGCGGCATTGCGGTTTTGTCGAGATATGTGCGCAGCCAGATGCTGGAAGTGGAAGGGCAGGATTACATCCGCACGGCCCGTGCCAAGGGGCTTCCGCCCGATCAGGTCCACTACAAACATGCGCTTCGAAATGCCCTCCTCCCCTTTGTGACCATGTTCGGACTCATTCTGCCCGGACTGATCGGCGGGTCGGTCATCATTGAGTCCATCTTTTCGTGGCCCGGCATGGGGCGGATGGCCTATGAGGCGATTTTGGCCAGGGACTACCCGATCATCCTCACGGTGAACTTCCTGTCTGCGGTGCTGGTCCTGACCGGCACCTTTATCTCGGACATCCTCTATCTGGTGGTGGATCCGAGGATTCGACTCTGAGGATTTGTGATTGAAACCTGACACCTGAAACCTGACACCCAGAACCCCCATGACGCACGACGCACAGATACTACAAGCCCCTCTCATACCCAGGAAAACCCGTCTTGAGGCGTTGTGGCAGCTCTTCAGGCAGAACCGGCTGGCCATTGTCGGGCTGTTCATCTTTGTGCTCTTTTTTATTACGGCGGTCCTGGGAGCCATCGTGACATCGGGCCACGATCCCCTTTTCGATCCCGCCCTGATCCGTCTCCAGGAAAAGCTTCTCCCGCCCTTGAGCGGGCCGCACACGGACGCATTGCCTGAGCACGAACTGCCCACCATGGGCATCTATCTCTTCGGCACCGACGATCTGGGCCGGGATGTCTTCTCACGGATGCTTCAGGGCGCGTGGGTGTCCCTGACCGTGGGATTTGTGGCCGTGGGCATATCGGTTATTGTGGGGATATTCATGGGCGGGATCGCGGGCTACTTTGGCGAGCGTCACATCCGGTACCATCACATCCTGGTGATAGGCCTCTTTTTCGCATCAGGCGTTTTCCTGTTGATGGGATCCATGGGGACCGGCGCTATGGTTTTTCTAACCGGCTGCGCCTTCACCGCCCTTTTCATTCTATCGAATCGAAAAACCACCATCCGGTCCGGCATCTCCTGGCTCTATAAGGACGCCATTTCCGTGGATACCCTCATCATGCGTGCAGTGGACATCATGCTCTGTTTTCCCAGTTTTTTTCTGATTCTTACGGTGGTGGCGCTCCTTCCCGCCAGCATGTACAACATCATGATCGTGATCGGCCTCACCAGCTGGATGGGGACCACCCGATTTGTGCGGGCCGAGTTTCTGTCGCTGAGGGAGCAGGACTTTGTGACCGCGGCCCGGGCCCTGGGGATCGGCAATTTCCGGATCATCTTCCGGCACATGATGCCCAATGCCATCGCGCCGGTCCTGGTTTCATCCACCATCGGCATTGCCACCGCCATTTTGACCGAAGCAGGCCTGAGTTTTCTGGGCTTCGGCGTCCCGCCCCCGCACGCCACCTGGGGCAACATCCTCTCCGGGGGCAAGGGCTTTATATTCGATGCCCCGTGGCTGACCTTTATTCCCGGGATCGCCATCCTCATCGTGGTGCTCTGCTTCAACCTCTTCGGTGAAGGGCTGAGGGATGCGATGAACCCCAAACTGAGGGAGAGAGGATAAGATAAGGAAGTGTCTATGGATCATCCGATACTTTCTGTTCAGGATCTCAAGGTCTATTTCAGGGGACAGGATCATACATCCCGGGCCGTGGACGGGGTCGATTTTGATGTGAAAAAGGGCGAGACCGTCTGTCTCGTGGGCGAATCCGGGTGCGGCAAGACCGTCTCCGCCCTGGCGGTCATGGGTCTGATCCCGACACCGCCCGGGGAGATTGTTTCCGGAAAGATCCTATTCCGGGAAAAGGATCTCCTTCAACTGGAAGAGGCGGCCATGCAACGCGTCCGGGGAACCAGATCGCCATGGTGTTTCAGGAACCCCTGACCGCGCTCAATCCGGTGTTTACCATCGGCAACCAGATTGCCGAGGCCATCCTGGTCCATGAACGGGTGAAGGAGAATGATCTTCAACAACGGTGCATCCGGCTCCTGAGGGATGTGGGGATCCCCTCGCCGGATGCCCGCCTTAAAGACTATCCCCACCAGCTGAGCGGTGGGCAGCGCCAGCGGGTGATGATTGCCATGGCCCTGGCACGCAGCCCTGATCTGATCATTGCCGACGAGCCGACCACGGCCTTGGATGTGACCGTGCAGGCACAGATCCTGAATCTCATGCGATCGCTCCAGAAGCGTACCGATATGTCCATATTGTACATCACCCACGATCTCGGTGTAGTTTTCAATGTGGCCGACCGGGTCTATGTGATGTACGCAGGCGTCATTGTGGAGCAGGGGAGCCGGAATCAGGTGTTTCAGGATCCGAAACACCCGTATACCCGGGGGCTTCTGGAATCCCTGCCGGCCAAAAGCAAGCGGGGAAAACGGCTTCACAGCATCCCGGGCGCGGTCCCCGATCCGGCCTTCAAGCCCCAGGGGTGTCCCTTTCATCCCAGGTGCCCATCGGCCGTATCCGCATGTGCCGAAAGTTTCCCGGATATGTGTGATTTTCTTCAGGGTCACCTGAGCCGGTGCCCGCCTATTTATGCCGCGGAGGGAGCAGCTTAGTGTTTTATTTCAGAAATATTATGGTCTTAGATCAATGGAATCAGCAACCAACATCCTCTTGAAAGTGGAGGGACTCAAAAAGTATTTTCCGGTGCGGCGGGGCTTTTTAAGGCGCGTCGCCGCTCAGATTAAGGCCGTAGACGGGGTGGATTTTGACTTGGCCCAAGGCGAAAGTCTGGGGTTGGTGGGCGAGAGCGGGTGCGGCAAGTCCACGGTGGCCCGTGCCATTTTAAAACTCATCGAACCGGACGGGGGGAGAATCCTCTACAGGGGCCGGGACATCACCCGATTCAGTGCGAAGGAGATGAAGCCGCTCAGAAAAGAGATGCAGATCGTGTTTCAGGACCCGTTCAGCTCCTTAAACCCGCGCATGACCATCGGCCAGTCCATCGAGGAGGGGTTGCGTACATTGGGCTATTCAAAAGAGCGGCGCCATACCAGGCGCGATGAACTCCTCGAAGTGGTGGGCCTGTCGGCCGCAACCGCGGATCGCTACCCCCACGAGTTCAGCGGGGGTCAGCGTCAGCGGGTGGGCGTGGCCCGGGCCCTGAGCGTGGAGGCCTCCCTGATCATCTGTGACGAGCCCATTTCCGCCCTGGATGTCTCCATTCAGGCCCAGATCATCAACCTCCTCAAGGACCTTCAACAGCAGCTCAACCTGAGCTATCTCTTCATTTCCCACGACCTCAATGTGGTCAGCTACCTGAGCGACAAGGTGGCGGTCATGTACCTCGGCCATGTGGTGGAATACGCCCCGGCCGAGGCCCTCTTTGCCGCCCCGCGCCACCCCTATACCCTGGCGCTTCTCTCCGCCGTGCCGTCTGTGGAGCCGGGACAGCCATCGAAACTCGAATCTCTACGGGGTGATGTCCCCAGCCCCATGGACCCGCCGCCGGGATGCAAGTTCCAGGGCCGGTGCCCCCTGGTGGAAGACCGGTGCAAAAGGGGCGACATCGCCTTTACAAGGATCAGCGAAGATCATGTGGTGAGGTGCTGGAAGGTGGGAGGCCCCTGAAAAACTGATTTTTCCTTGACTTTTCACCGAATCTGAACGATACTCATAAATCACTGGGGGATCGTATAGGGGTAATACGACGGGTTCTGGCCCCGTTAACCGAGGTTCGAATCCTCGTCCCCCAGCCACAACAGTCCTCTCAGGTCCCATCGTCTAGTGGTCTAGGATACCGGCCTCTCACGCCGGCGACACGGGTTCGAGTCCCGTTGGGACTACCAGGATATACCTAACCCCCTGATTTTATTCAATTGAATCAAGATTTTCTGAAATGCCAAACAACATCCTGCCGCTTACCGGTCAAGGGGAAACCTCTGTTTAATTATATCTCCAGAATGGGGCGGTATTATTCAATGACCGTATTGTCGGCGAATACGCTCAGAAAAGCGGCAGGGGACAGATTCGTGCTCTTTGAGCTTCGTGAAATCGAGGCAGAGCCCGAGATGGCAAAAGCGGCATAACAACGCCATTCAGACTCCCCCCCTTTTTGAAAACAAAAAAAACCCCAATAAACGCTATGCCCCTGTCAGAGACCCGATGAGGCCCCCTGCCTATGGACGTCCACTCAGTCTCTTAGTCCTTCCGTCCTCCCTCCTCGGTCATGGGCACATGGGTCTTCCACACATACGCCTCATCAGCTTACCACCTCAACAACTATTCCCTCTTTCCTGCTCTGGCGCCTTTGCGCGAGACCTTGCTCATTTCCATTCCTAACCTTCTGATCTTCTCACCTTCTCACCCTCTCACCCTCTTACCTTCTCACCCTCTTAACTTCCATCTTTAGTCCGCCCTCTTACCCTCTTACCTTCTCACCCTCTGCAGTTAATCTTCCACCATCAGCTTATCAGCTCATCAACTATTTTCCCCATCTCTTGCCAAAACCTTCCTTCCCTTCGTTACCTTCTGTGACAAATTCAGAAAGTTATTTACTTATTTAGGGACGTCCCCCAGTCTGTTCCCCAGGACACGTTTAAATGCTTGACACCTGCCCATTGACAGGTTACGCTATGCAGCATTACAGATCGAGCCTTCAAAGCGCTCAATTCAGTCTCGCAGCCATATGATCAAAAATTTCAGGTACAAAGGTCTTAAAAGACTATATGACACGGGGAGCCAAAAAGGCATCCGCCCTGAACATGTAAAACGCCTGAGATTGATCCTGGCAAGACTCGATGCAAGTCAACATCCCCAGGACATGAACTTGCCCGGCCTTGGTTTACATCCACTAAAAGGCCCATATGAGGGCTTCTGGGCTGTGTCAGTTTCCGGTAACTGGCGAGTTATCTTCCGCTTTGATGGGGATTCCGCCGTAGATGTCGATTATCTCGACTATCATTGAAGGAGAAAAAACATGGTCATGTATAACCCACCTCATCCGGGAGAGGTCATTCGAGAATTCTGTATCAAACCGTTGGGTCTGACCGTAACGGAGGCTGCGGAAGGACTCGACGTTTCCAGAAAGACGCTGTCCGCGGTCTTAAACGGCCGTTTTGGAATCTCTCCGGAAATGGCGATCAGGCTTGCCAAGGCTTTCGGAGGAAGCGCAGAAAGCTGGATCACTCAGCAGGCGCAATACGATCTATGGCAGGCCTCGCAAAGAACCGATGTGACAAAAGTGAAGGCTTTTGCATGAACGGTTAGCTACAGCCGTGTACATGCCGTTGCGCCCCGCTGTCAAAAATGCCCCGTGCTTCATGTGTTTCCCGGTCAAATGCAGTATTCCGAAAAAAAGCGTCCCCCTCCAACATCTTGCACTGGGATCATCCATCCCTTCTATTCCTTACGCTCTGGCTTCACCGTCGTCTGTCATCTGCCCTCAGTCTCTCAGTCCTTCCCTTCCCTTCGTTACCTTCTGTGACAAATTCAGAAAGTTATTTACTTATTTAGGGACGTCCCCCAGTCCTCTATTTCACTGGGATCACCTTATCCATCCGGAAACCGCCTCTGATTTTTATGATTGACACGAACCCGGCGTTTCGGATACTCTTAGCACTAATGACTCTTGCGACGGCTGGCCATGCTTCTGAATGAAAAACAAAAGAAGAGAATCGCTGACATTCTGAACTGATACCGGCAAAATAATTTTCGCTACTTCAGTGATTGCACCTCTGTTTCAGCAATTTAAAATAGACCCAATTGTGGTTAGTTTAGGCGTTCTCATTTCTATTATCGTCTATTTGCTGGCGATATTTATTGAAAAGGAGGCATAAATGTATTCTATTATTTTAGGCGGGGCTGCAATGATTGTCTTTGGGTTGGCTTTCCTATATCTGATCCACAAGCAACAGAAAAACTCAAAAGAAAAAAGCCACGCATAAGATCAACACAGCCCAATCATTTCCCTTAATCATCTTGCCCCAAATTATCTTGCCATCAATTCCTCGAAGTTCTTCACCCATCGAATCTCCGGCGCAGTTACCACGTTATCCACCACCAGGTCTGAAAATCTCATAAAAAGCTCAAAATGGTCCTTATGAAAACAAAATTTGACAAAAATTGTTATCAAAATTTCAGCGTCGGCCCCTCTCAAAGTCTAAATTTATTTATGTACTTCCGTACCCACGCGGATTCAATAAACCTCGTCATGTGTGCCAAAATCGATCAGCATAACCTTGTCTTTGTCGAGGAATTCAAATAACACTCGGTAGTCGTCGTTTATACTGAACCCCCATGTACCCTTGAGTTTGCCGCTCAACTTGTGCGTTCTGAGTTGAGGATCGAACGGTTCTTCCAGAAATAGTTTCATTCTTTCTCGAAATTGTCGTTTCAGATGGGAATGTCTGTGGATTCGTTTCCGGTAGGATCTCTTGAAACCGCGATCCCATACTGCTTCAATCATTTTCAAGGTCCTCCATCAGTTCCTCGAAAAACCCAGACTTACTCTTCCCTGTCTTGTAATTAACCCTGGCCTCGGTTATCCTGTTCGAAAGTTGTTCCCTTTTGAATTCTAGAAGCTGCCTATTGATTATTTCCGCCACGTATTCCTGGTCATCTAAGGGGAGTTCCTGAAACTCCTCAACAAGGGTGTTAATGATGGCCCTCATAATTTGTTCCTCCTAGTGCTTTTGCTGAGCTGATTCGCTTCCATAATTTCGGCGATAATTTATCCGCTTATCAGTCAATTCCCGATACTTAAAATCCTGAAAATCTGCGTTCACCCTGTTAAATAGGGTTCCCCACGGGAATTTAACAGGGTTCATCTGCTTCCCTCAATCCTTAAATCATCTTCCCTCCAATTATTTTGCCCCAAATTATCTTGCCGGTCTTCCGTCATCCGCCCTCCTTGCCCCGTTGAACCGGGCACCCTCTGGGTGTTCAACCGGGGTTCCCTTCTCACCCTCTGCTCTTCTCACCCTCTCACCTTCTCACCTTCTGCTCTTCTCACCCTCTTAACTTCCATCTTTAGTCCACCCTCCTTGCCCCGCCTGTCGTAGCGAAGCGAAGATCCCGCTTCAGCGGGGCCCCATTCAACCGGGGTTACCTTCTTACTACCTTTAAGGGACGCCCCTCACTTCCCATTTTTTGCATAATGCTGTAGACCGTTTATGCTGACATCTGAACCGGCACAAAAATAGTCGGCTTTACCCGGCACTTCAGACTCTCCTGATGAGCCTTGATCCTTGCAAAGACAATGGGCCTGCCTTCACTCCCATACCTGTCAATCAAATCAAGGTTGTATTGACGTATTTCAGGGTCATCATCCGGCAGAATCACCAGTTCAAAATTGTCCGGCAGGGAACTGAATACCTGCGGATTCTCCATCAGGAACTGCATAATTTTCCCGCTCAGCAAGATATTTCGCTCTACAACTCCCTCCCGGAAATTCACTTCTTTTTTACCCATTCCTCAAATCTCCTTCTATAAAAACGCCACCTCTTCACCAGGTCATCAATGGCAAATGTCAAGGCCTCATTATAGTCTTGTGTAGGCATCGTAACCTTGCTTGATTTCTCATACGGATGAAACCGATCACAATGGGCGAACCCGTGTGCCGTATCGTATCTCACGACTGGCGTAAACCTTCCAATTTTGGCGAATCGACACTCCAACTGAACGACAAATTTCAGGACTATTCCTTGATCCAACTCGAACCGTACACGCAATGCACTATCTTCGTTTAAGTATCTATGGAACTCGACGACACGCACTCAATGCCTCTCATCTTCTTATCTTCTTCCCTCAGCACCTTTGCGCCCCTGCCTGTCGCAGCGAAGCGGAGATCCCGCTTCAGCGGGGCCCCGTTTATCCCGCGTGCCCCGTAGGCAGTTAACTGTCGTACTGGGGTTAAACCTTCTTTGCCTTTGTTTAACTGGGATGCAACCTTTCTTGCACTTGTTTCACCGGGGTTTCACCGGGGTTTCATCGGGGTTTCACTGGGCGCGAGATTTTGCTCATTTCCATTCCTAACCTTCTGATCTTCTAACCCTCCCTGCCCCGTTGAACCGGGCACCCTCTGGGTGTTCAACCGGGGTCCCCCTCTCACCCTCTGCAGTTAATCTTCCGCCATCAGCTATCAGCCATCAGCCATCATCAGCTCTGCTGATGATACTCCGGCACCACCCGCTTCAACTCCGCCCGTATCTTCTCCCCATCTCCCGCTTCCGCATAATTCACCAGCCGCTTTATATGCTTCCGCATCCGCTTCAACGTCAAAGCATTCTCAATCTTTCCATTCTGCGAAATCTGCGTAATCTGCGGATCAGCTTTAAGCACCATAATCTCCTCATGCTCCGTCTCACAAATCCCCTCCCCTTCAGTAATCAACTCCTCAATCAACTTCTCCCCCGGCCGCAATCCGATCTCTTTGATCTCGATCTCCGTATCCGGCTCAAACCCGGACAACCGGATCAGGTCCCGGGCCATATCGGCAATCCGAATGGGCGTACCCATCTTTAAAATGAAGATCTCCCCCCCGTTTCCAATGGCCCCGGCCTGCAAAATCAATTGGGAGGCCTCGGGAATGGTCATGAAATAGCGCATCACATCCGGGTGGGTAAGCGTTATCGGCCCGCCCCGCTCGATCTGTTTTCGAAACAAAGGCACCACACTCCCCACGCTGTACACCACATTCCCGAATCGCACACACATGTTTCGAGCACCCGTCTCCCTGGCATAACACCGGGCCAGCAATTCTCCCACCCGCTTGGAGGCCCCCATCACATTGGTGGGCCGTACCGCCTTGTCCGTGGATACCACCACACATCTGCGGACCCCGTTGAGGCTGCACAACTCTAAAATGGCCTGGGTCCCCACAATATTGTTGAGCACCGCCTCCCAGGGGTGAAGCTCCAGCATGGGCACATGCTTGTAGGCGGCCGCATGAAACACCACCTCCGGTTTTTCCTCTTTAAACACCCGACCCATCACGTGCCGATCCTGAATAGGACATAAAACGGGCGCCACCTTCATGTCCGGAAACTTGGCCGTAAATTCCATCTCAATATCAAACAACCCTGATTCATTGATATCCACGATCATCAGGGTCTTGGGTCTGAACCGGATAATCTGCCGGCACAGCTCGGAGCCGATGGAGCCGCACCCGCCCGTGACCATGACCCGTTTATCCGTCAGATATCCGCCGATCTGTTTGAGGTTCAACCGGGCCTGGCGTCTGCCCAAGAGATCCTCGTATCGCACCTTTCGAATGGAGCGGACCGAAACCCTTCCCTCGATCAACTCGCCCACCCCGGGGATGGTCTTACACGGGATCCCCGTGGCCTCACACAAGCCCACCACCCGCCGCATTTCCCCTGCCGAGGCCGCTGAAATGGCAATGATGATCTCATCGATCGCTTCCTTGTCCGCGATGGTCTGGACCTCCTCCACCGAACCCAGCACAGGCACACCATGAATAGTCTGATTTCGTTTTCGCTCATTATCATCCAGAAACCCGGCCACATCATACCTGAGTTCCTCGTTCTCCCGAATCTCCCGGATCAGTTTCTCCCCCGCATCCCCGGCGCCCACGATCAATATCCGCGTTCTGTCCTCATCCTTTTTGCCCATGAACGGCAACCGGTAGCGTTCGCCTCTCGAACTCAACAACAGCCTAATCCCCACCCGGGTCCCGGACAAAAACAGAAAGGTCAGCACCAGATCAATGGCAAAGATACTGCGCGGATACCCCTCAAACCGGACCCAGAGCACCAGAATAAACACAATAATCCCGGAACTGATCACACACGCCTTGACCAGATTCTCCAGATCATAGATCCCCGTATACCGCCACATCCCCTTGTAAAGCCCAAAAAAGAAAAAACCGGCCAGCTTTATGGGGATCACCCACGGCAGGATCCGGATAAACGCCTTGAACTGTGATGGGGGAATGCTCCCGTCAAACCGGAGCAGATAGGCCAAATACAACGATAAGGCCACAAATACCGCATCCCCCAGAAACACCACCCAGAAATTGGGCCTTTTTAATACCTTAAACATAATTCATCCGACTTGATTCACCAAAGGAAGACCATCGAAATCGGCATCCGATGTAAAAAGTGGGGCATTATAAGCGAGAGCGGTTGCATAAACCATTGCATCGGCCATGGCAAGATTATGCTTCAGCGCCAGATCCGCTGCCTTAAGCGCGAGGATATCGTCCAACGGTATAACCGGCCAATGTTTCATATAACTGACGGCCAAAATGGCCTTCTCCTCCCCGATTTCCCGCTTAAGCACTTTGTACACTTCGTACAAGACCACAGCAGGTACCAGAAGTTCATCTCCTCCTTGAAGTCGTCGGCCATATTCCTCTGCGAGCTTTCCGTTCGTAAACCACTCCAGCCAGCCACAGGAATCAACAATATGCATTAGTAACGATCCTTTTTATCCCGATAGTCTTGAACATTGGCCCCGGCAGCAATACCGCGCAGGGCCTCAAGCGACATCTGTGGTACAAGGATGAGCATTCCATCTTTTTCAATAACCGTAAGCTTCTGCTGCGGCTGCAGATTAAGACGCTCTCGGGCGGCCTTTGGAATCACCACCTGGTATTTGCTTGAAATTGTCGTCTGCATAATTTCCCCTTACTTTTTATCGATTAGCATAGCGTAAGAAACTTTCTTCCGCCTGTCAACCCGAGAAACATAAAATCAGAGGGACGAAATGCATAAACGCATAGACGTCCCGATGTCCGCATGTTACCCTTCCGGGCGAATTTTGGCTTGACAGAGTGAGACACTACCGTTACACTTTATTTTATTTAAAAGAGAAAGAGAAGGTAAAACCCAATGCCTACCCAAAATCCACGTATAAACATAGTATTGGACGATTTGCTCTATCAAAACGTCCGTTTTTTAGCGAGAAAGGACAATGTTTCATTGTCTGCGAAGGTAAGGGATTTACTCAAAGAAGCTTTAGAAACTCAAGAGGATATCGCGCTTTGCGAGTTTGCCGATAAAAGGGAAGCCTCATGGAATGACTCAGACGCTTTGACGCATGATGAAGTGTGGTCTTAGCAACCCTAATTAAACCCAATGAGCTACACACTCACATACCATCCTGAGGTAAAAAGATCGGATCTTCCCAAACTTGACAACAAAAACAGGAACATGGTTAAAAGAAAACCAGGAAGTTATTCAACTATTTAAGGACATCCCCCAGCCCCCAACTGCATCAATATGGTTGACAAAAGCAGGTAACCCGCCTTAAAATCTCATCTTAACACCATAGGGTTCAGAGACGAGGTTGCCGGCCAATGTAAGCTTGTCACCTCCCTGCGACCCTCTAATCTTCTCCCCTTCTCACCTTCTGATCTTCTAACCTTCTAACCTTCTCACCCTCTCATCCTCTTAACTTCCATCTTTAGTCCGTCCTCCTTGCCCCGCCTGCCCCGTAGCTCTGGTAGATGGTACTGGGGTTGAACCGGGACCCTCTGCCTGCCGTGTAGCTCCGAAGGATGGTTCATGGGGTGTTCAACCCGGGTGCGGATCTCAAACCCTTCCTTAACAAATTGGCTCCTCACCTCCCATGCGTGGAGGAGAGAGGAAAATCCGCTTTTTTCCTTATAAGCATTTATCGTGCTTCTCAGGCTGTCCTGCATTATTCACCCATCAAGAAAGATAACTTCTCAATTTTGGATGACAGTTCGTCCGCTGCCTTGTTTAAATAAGTCCATTCAATCCAATCATTATGCCCCTGAACCGTATCCGGCACATCTGCAGCGAATTCTTCGTATGATGCCTTGTACTTCCGCTCCAATACGGCGATTTTTTTCTTCAAATCCTCTAATTCCCTTTTGCTATACCTCAACCGCTTAAATGCGACCTCTTTCAGTGTTTCAACATAAATTGCCTTACCAGCTTCACCTACGAGGTCCTTTATATCCTTGGATACCTCGATAATCACCTCCGGCATCTCATCACCTCCTTTGACAAAGACAGGGGTTGGGAGTCGGGTATCAGGAGTCAGTACCATATGAGAGAAGCAGAACATTATCAAGTTCCTTTGAGAACAAATGCCTCTGGGTTATTCAGCATAGAGCCGAGCATTGCCCCAACTTGCTCACAGTCATCAGCCAGACGCTTGTGGTCTTCAATCATTTTGCCCCAAATTACCCTACAACGATACTTATGGCAAACTCTTTAGCTTCTTTTTTCGATGTGAAAGGTATGCTCGATGATTTCTCGCTTGGATCCATTTTACGACACCAAGCGCGGTTTCGCTATCGTACTCCCTGATAGGTAGAATAACTTCGATCAGGGTTCTAAGCTGCGAGAGCGTAATAGATGGTGCTTTTTTTCCCCAACCTGATTTTCAGGTGCCAGAGGAAAAAATGAGCGAGCATACACGTTAGGATATGGTGATGCCAACCCCTATATTTGCGAACTTCATAGTGATCCATACCCAGTTCCGTTTTGGTTTCTTCAAAGCATTGCTCTATGGACCAACGAAGACCACTAAGCCAAACGAACGTGGGCAGTCGGGTGCTTACGGACGCGTTACTCAGGAAGTAGTTGTATGAAGGCTGTTTCTCAATGGTACGTCTCATGATAAGCCAAACTTCCTTTTCTGGCACCCCGTTTTTGGAAACGACGATCCGCCTCTTGGTAAACTCATACTCGATAGGGCCTTTTGTCCCTTCGGAAACCTTGCGGCGGTACCAGAAGAAGTTATTAATGCTCTTAGCCAAACAAGCGACGGTAATAGGTTCATTTTGAGTGCTATCCACAATGATTTTCTCGCGTATCTGCCCCTTATACTTGTATTTCCTTTTTCTGGTAATCGGCGTATTCAACCAGCAATACGTATCTGATGGTATGGAAACAAAATAGCGTAAACCGAGATTTTCCACAGTCTCAATAAAATCAGGACTATTTCCGTATATTGAATCTGCAAGGACCCATTTGAAAGGAATCTGATCCTTCTCTACGATATTCTTAAGCATTTGGACAGCAATCTGAGGTTTGGTCTTAAATGTGATATCGTCCGGCAACTCACATTTGCGTCTTCTGAGGGCATAGTCTTCAGAAAACCATTTTTCAGGGATAAATAGCTGTTTATCAATCAAGGCGTAGCCATGGGGTGATGCATATGCTGCGAAAACGCCAACTTGGCAATTTTCGACTTTTCCGATAGTGCCACAGTACTGTTTTCCAACGCCAATGGAGTCATCCCCCTTTTTTGATATCCTGTTTCATCAAAAATGAGGACACCATCAGGATCGCCAAGGTCTTCATTTATCATATTATGATATTTGTATAGAATTCTCTCATCATCCCAGACGACCTTGCTTACGAAATGCTGCATGGGCCGTACATTGCCGTTTTCTATAGCTAATGCAATGGGTTCGATAGACTTTCGCTCTAATGTGCTAAATTGTCCGGCCATATAGTTGTAAAAATGTTCTCTGGATTCGCTTCTGGCGAAGCAGTCTCTAAAATTCTCATGGAACGCTCTTAATTCATTGTCAAATTCTTGGATATCCTCCTTGTTAATGTCAAACTTCGGAACCGAAAAAAGGTGCTCATCACTGCAAATCTCGGGTAACATATTCTGCCTCCTTTCGTTTAAGGTTGGCAGATTATATTACGCTGTAGGTATAGAGTCAATCAAAAATATTAGCTAAGTATCGTTGTAGGGTTAAGATGTTGATGGAAAAGTTTAGCGCCGAAGGGATTGATTTTGTATTGTCTGGCGGATTCGCGTTATGTACCATGGAGGTGATTCGATTTACTCGAGATATTGATTTCATCATCTATGAAAAAGATAGAGAAGCTGTAGACAGAATAATGACGGAGTTTGGGTACGAAAAACAAGATTTCAGTACGGATGAGATTGTTTCCTATTGGTCACCCTTGAAGGTCTTCGGACAGGTAGATTTTCTGCTGGCAAAGAGAAAGTACACCAAATCTATGATGAAGCAAGCCGATTTAAAGCCCATATTCGACGGGGGACTTCAGGTCAATACGGTTCGGCCGGAAGATTTAATCGGACTAAAGGTCCAGGCCATTGCCAATGATCCTGAAAGCCGTTATATGATTGATAAACCCGATATCTTAAGATTGCTAAAACTGCACCATGACAAAATGGATATGACGCTTGTCCGGGAGTATTTTAGGCTTTTTGAAATGGAAGGATTACTTAATGAGTGGCTTCAAGATATTACCGAGTGATATGAGAGAGGAAATGCTTGCGGATGCCAAAGATGTTAAGCGGCGGCAGGCTTTCAGGGCGGCCCGACGAAAAAGCGAAGCCATGGATTTAGATGAATATATTCGGTTTATTTCCGAAGGTATTGAATATGTCCGACCAATGCCCAAAATGCGGCAGACAGATGATTTCAGGTTGTAGGGGCTCGTTTCGCGGGAGGACGGAGGACGGATGACAGAGGACGCCCCGGTTGAACACCCAGAGGGTCCCGGTTCAACTGGGCAAGGAGGACGGACTAAAGATGGAAGTTAAGAGGGTGAGAGGGGGAGAGGGTGAGAAGAGCAGAGGGTGAGAAGGCTGGTCACAGATGTCACGGATTGACATAGATTGCGAGATGAAAAATTTCCAGCTAATGCGCTGTCTCATAAATTTTGTCCTTAATTCTGGCAATTTAACAGCACCGCAAATGGTGGGTTCAATGAAATCACAGTATTCAAATCCCAAATCACAAATCCCGCTGAAGTCGGGATCTTCGACTATATCCAAATTCCAATCCCGCGCAATCGCGGGTTCAAAATTCGAAACAACGCGTGCAAAGGATTGGAGGCACACCCTTGATATGGACCCCGGAAAAATCAATTAAGTGATGCCGGGCGATTTACGACATTCCCACGGGTACTGCCCCGGCCCAAAAGGGAAATTTTTCGTCTTAAACCTTGCGATTTGGTCATTGGGATTTATTTGAAATTTGGTGCTTGGGAGTTGGAGCTTCCGCGTCTCTGTCTGTTTTAAGTGGGTTATAGGGACCGTTTTATGCGAATAACATCTTGCCATTATCGGGGACAGAACTTATGAGACGCGGCACTAAGAGCTCCGTTTTTAACCATCACTGATCACACAACCGCCGTTTGTCTGGTCCTGTTGTCCATGCTGGGGGCTTTGGTGTTGTGGCCGATGATTCTGTTTGTGAAACGGTTTAAAGCCAACTTTAATGATCCCGTGTATCTGTCCCTTTTTGCTGTTTTGATTCTGCTGGTCCTGGAGTTCTCCAAATCGTACGATTTTTATGCGGGGATATCGCTGGTGGTGGTGTCTGTGCTGTCGATGAAGCATCTGGAACAAAAGACGGGGTTTTTTACAGAAGGGAACGAAGGGAAGGAAGGAGTGCGGGTTTAGACAGGATTAATGGGATCTTTGGGATCTTCTTTTGGTTTTTGGCATGGATTTGGTGTTTTTGTTGTTGTCGCAGTAGGAATTTGGGCAGCTAAATTCTTACTGCACAGAATCCTTCGGACGGGTGGAAACCAAAAAAAATGGTTGGCAACTTTGTAAGCTTAACAGGGTCTTGCGCCCAGTGAAACCCCGATGAAACAGAAGCAAGACAGGCTTCATAGGGCAGGCAACTACAACAAATGTTTCACAAGGCAAAAAGCAAAGAGGGTTTAACTGGGCACCGATTAGCGGCATCTTCGACAGGCGGGGCTTGCTGGAGCGGGATCTCCGCTTTGCTGCGAGAGGCAGGGCAGGGAGGGCGGAAAGACGCCCCGGTGAAACCCCTTCGGGAACTCCCACGGAGTTGTTTCACGGGGCAGGGAGGACAGACGAAAGAGTAAGGAGGTGCGTCGTTATGGCAAGGGTTATTATTCAACCGGAATCTGCTGGTAACTTGAGAGATTTAATTCAATCAGCAGTAGAGGACGAGCTAAAAGCAATAGATTTTGGAATCGCTAAGACTAAGAGAAAATTGGGAGAGCTGGAAAAGGAATTTGGTATGAATACCAGTGAGTTTTATGAGGATTTTCAGAAGGGGAAATTGGGAGATGATTTGAAGTTCATCAGATGGGCAGGCGAGGTTGAGACGTTGGAGAAATTGCAGAAAGATCACAGCGATCTGAAGGGAATCGAGTTGTGCTCATAACCGAAGTATGCAAATATTCATACCATTATCAAAATCGAAATGGTGATCTTATTTTCAGATATGATATGGCGCCTCACCACCGGGAAATCCAGACGTTTCCTCATCATAAGCACACGCCTTCAAGCTGTTGAGCTGATAAGCTATTGATTTATTACTGTATCTAATTCTTTCTTGATATCCTCTGCAAGCCAATGCCTCACCAATGTCTGATAGGGCATTGCCTTCATGGTAGCGAGCTTTTTAATCGCCTGAACATGAAGAGGATCCATCTTGATCGAGATGTTCTTCAGTTTTCTCTTACGCTTTCCTGCGACGATGTCCTGACGAAGGGCGTCCTGCAAACTAAGGGTAGCGGGTTCCTCCACGATCTCATCTAAGATATTCTCCCGATCGTAATATTCAGCCCACTTTTTTTGCATCGGCTTTTTGTCTTTCATCATCATTTACTCCGTTTCTTATAGCCTGGATTCCCATGGAGTCCAGAAGTCCTAACGTTGAGGGGAATAAATCACGCTTCCTTGCTTTATTTCAAGTTAATAGATGTTATACTAAAAGTAAACTTAACAGATATTAACCACACTGTTAAGATAACGTTGCATGCCCATCACCTCAATATATTGACCCGCCATCATGCATAAAATACCATATATTCGAAATACTTTGCCTGAAGACCATTTTTTTCTTTACAAAGGAGATTATTTATGACATAGTGGATATATGTTAAATAGTTCACCAGAACAGCTAACAGAAGGGTCCCGGTTCTTCCTGGAACCCAAAAACGCCACCCATCGACAGTATGAGGCATTAAGGGCATACTTTGTGGAAGGCGTTTCCGGTAAGGAAGCAGCCAGAAGATTCGGCTATACCGAAGGAAGCTTTCGTGTCCTGGTCCACCACTTCCGGCAAAACCCTGACCGACAGTTCTTTGTACCGCCTTCAAAAGGCCCCCACACGGCCCCCAAAAAGGATAATGTTCGTAATCAAGTGATCGCTCTGAGAAAACAGAACTTGTCTATCTACGACATCAGTGACGTTCTTGCAAAAAAGGGCCATAAGATGAGCCCCGTCAGCGTATCTTACATCCTGAAAGAAGAGGGATTCGCCCAGGCTTCCGAGAAGGCATGACGAAGAGCGCCCAAAATCCACCAGACCCATTGCAGGGGCTGTGGCGGATGTGAGACAGCTTGATCTATCTCCCCGAAGGATACACACCAAATTTGGCGGTCTCTTCTTATTTATGCCATTTCTGGCTGCCATCCCTCTTGATGAAATCCTTGAGGAAACCGGGTTTCCAGGATCAAGGATGATCCCTGCCGGACACGCCATACGTTCCCTTATGGCCTTGAAACTTTTCGGATCGGCCCGTCACAGCCATGTCATGAGTTACGTTCTGGATGAAGGGTTGGCTTTGTTTGCCGGCCTGAATGCCATTCCCAAACGGGCTTTCCACACCGAATACAGTTGTCGGGTAGATGCCAGGTCCTACCCTTTGTTGATGCGACGCTGGTTTGACGCGATAGCCAATCTGGGTCTTGAGCAAGGCACTTCTTTTGACCTGGACTTTCATACCATCCCCTTTCATGGAGAAAATGCCCTGGTTGAGAAGCATTATGTCTCCAAACGGAGCAGAAAACAAAAAGGGATCCTGGCTTTTGTGGCTCAAGACGCATCAACCCGGGTCTTTTGCTATGGCAATGCCGATGTCCGAAAAGATGACCAAAACGACGAGATCCTCAACTTCATTGATTATTGGAAAGAACGAACCGGTCATCTACCCCAGGAACTCATCTTTGATTCAAACTGACAACCTACACCAACCTGAATAAATTGAACCAACAGGGAGTGGATTTCATGACCCTCAGGCGCCGATCCAAAAACATGCTCCAGCAGGCCCACAGCGAGCCGACATCAGCATGGAGACGCATTGAACTGGAGGGCGTATCTCGCATCTACAAAACCCCCAGGATTCTGGATACCAAGATCGCTCTCAAGGACTACGAGGGGCCTATCCGTCAGCTGGTGATTGCTGATCTCGGTCATGAAGACCCCACTTTCTTATTGACCAACCAGATGAATCGATCAGCCCGTAAACTGATCCAGAGGTATGCACAGCGCATGATTATTGAGAATAATATCGCTGATGGCATCGATTTTTTTCACATGGACGCTCTTCTTCCACCATAGCCATGAAAGTGAATCTCGATTTACAGCTCACGCTCATGGCCAGCAGCCTCTACCGATTGCTCGGCTCCAAACTCGGCAAGAGATATCAAAAAGCCAAATCCCGACACATATTCAGAGACTTCATAGATGCAACCGCTACACTGATCATCACGCAAAAAGAAATCATCGTCCGTTTCCAGAAGAGAGCATGTAATCCATTTTTGATCGCTGCTGATTATGAAAATGTTGATATCCCCATACCTTGGCTTGAGGGGAAAAAGCTCCAATTGGTGTTTGGCTAAAGCTCCATGGTGTTAAGTCAAAAAACTAACATGGGAATCCAGGATAGTATTGAATTTCTGCCCGAGACATGTCCCAACCTGTGAAAGGCCGGGCAATGCCCTTGGGTTTTAGCTCGAATACAATCGTCAGATACCGCCCCTCAAATGTGGGTCCAAAAACGGCATAATGCCCTCGTTTTGTCTTTCTGAAAAAGGGTTTGTTGGCAAAGACCTCTTCTGCTTCTTCCGGGGCAACGCCGTGGCCCAGTTGGAGATGAAGGGCATTGCCATCATCCCATTCGAAATCACGAATTCGCAAAAGCATGCTCCTTTTTTACATCATACAAAATATTACCTCATTGACGAGATTTGTCAAGTTGAAAGCTGAAGAGACTGGCATAGGGGACTGGGGGACGTCCATAAATAAGTAAATAACTTTCTGAATTTGTCACAGAAGGTAACGAAGGGAAGGAAGGTTTTGGCAAGAGATGGGGAAAATAGTTGTTGAGCTGATAAGCTGGTGAGCTGATGAGAATGGGAAAGGAATCTCCGAATAATCCTCAAAACAGGCAAGATAATTTGGGGCAAGATGATTGAAGGGAAAAGAAAAGATAGGCAAAATGATTTTGGGTAAAATGAGTAAAGAAAAGACAAAAATAGACAAAATGATTATAAAGGGATGCGAAAAGGCAAAATGATTTGGGACAAAATGATTAAAGGGCGGGACACAGGGGCTCCTTTACCGATTTCGGCCTTGAGCCCCCAGAGAAATAGGCTCCGCCCTGGTGAAATAGGCTACGCCCCGGTGAAACAAGAGGCAAGGTTTCACTAGGTAAACAAAAAGGCACAAGAGGCGCAGATGAAAAGATAAAGGGATGGTTGGATGACTTCGCTCTGGATGATTGGCCCGGTGAAATCCTCCTTCGGAGGGCTGCAGGAGGAGCATTTCACGGGCTAAAGATGAATGGTTGAGGGCAGGGATGATTTGCATGATTCCAACCGAGAGAATCAACTTGAAATATAGGTCACTTAGTGTTATAGTTTAGAATAAATGCGCTGTTTCAAGACCCGACATTTCGCTCGCTGGTTTCGCAAGACAGGACTCTCTGATGCTTTATTGTGTCAGACCGTTGATGAGATGCGGAAAGGACTCATCGATGCCAACCTTGGTGGCGGCGTTGTTAAGAAGCGTATCGTTTTGCCTGGGAAGGGAAAGAGTGGCGGCGCTCGAACACTGGTAGCCACAAACAAACGTGATCGGTGGTTTTTCTTGTTCGGGTTTGAGAAGAATGTGCGTGCCAATATCACAGCCGAGGAATTGCAGGGTTTGCGCATCATTGCCGGTCAGCTTCTCGGTATGACCCCAGGACAACTCGACGAAGCGGTTCGAGACGGTTCATTGCAGGAGATTTGTTATGAGCAGCAAAAATAAGGCCAAGAGTCCTATTTTGGAAGCGGTGCATGAGACGGCAGCCGACCTTCATCGCCTTGGCTTCATTGATAAGCGGAAAATGCGTGAATTCGACGCTCTTTGCCTGAGCATAGAGGTCCCAACGTACGACGCCGAAAAGATTCGGGCCATTCGAGAACGTAACAGGCTTAGCCAGGCGGTACTGGCCTCCATTTTGAATACCAGCTTGTCGACAGTTCGCCAGTGGAAATTGGTAAAAAGACCCCGAGTGGTCCTTCGCAGAAATTGCTCAATTTACTCGACAGGAAAGGACTCGAGACATTGATTTAGTGGGAATAGCGGGACTCCTGTGCCGTCGGGTTCGGGCGCGTTGGAGAAGGCTGAGATGGTGAGCTGATGAGCAAAGGAGCTGGTAAGCTGATGATCGGTGATGCCGAGATGCCGAAATGGCGAGATGTTCGGATGCTGGTATGTCGAGATATGAAAACGTTGAAAGCCCTGGATCTGAGTGCGACGGGGTGAAGATTGCGTGGGAGCAGCTGGAGTTAGCCAAATGCCGATAAGGTGGACAGAAAACAACCACTTTAGTAACGTGATTTATTTGACGGACGAACGGTGGGAGCATATCATTGACGGGAATAATCATCCGGAAATGGCGGGTTTTGAGGAGTATCTTAAAAAGACAATTCGGCTGGGTACACGAAAACAAGATCCCCTTAATCCTCATAAATATCGATACACAAGGAAATTCCAAGACCTGCCGGAGGGAAATACGCATATTATAGCCATTGTGCTCTTCCGGCTTCGTGAAACGTCGGCAGCCGAGCCTGTTCCCAACAATTATATCGTGACGGCATATCAGAAAGAGATGGGCTGAGATTATGAAAAAACCAAGAATCACCTATGACGAGATGAGCGATACCCTGTATGTTTCGTTTGAGCCAGGGACGAAAGCCACAGGGATTGAACTGAATGAGCACATTTTGTTGAGAATAGACAAGAAGAGGCGAAGGGCGATTGGCTTGACCTTCCTTGAATACTCGGTCCTGGTCCAAAAGACAGACCTTGGGCCGCGCAGTTTCCCTCTCACAGGTTTGGCCGAGCTATCCGGGGAGTTGAGAGAAATGGTTACGGAAATCCTGTTGAGCCCACCAGTAAGCGATTTTCTCTCTGTTTCGGCATTCACGCCGTCCATTCTCGAGACCATTCCTATCACGTTTTTGCAGCAGTTGCCGTTATCGGCGGCGTAAATCGATCAAGTGCAAATGCTTTATGATCCACAGATTACCCCAGTACCATCTCCCGGAGCTATCCCAGTTGAACACCCAGAGGGTCCCGGTTCAACGGGACAGGCGGGGCACCGCAAAGCGGCATCTTCGACAGGCGCAGATTCGCGCAGATTAAAAGATGAGAACGGTAAGAGAATAGAATGAGTGATGAGAGGACATATAAGATTATTGGTGCTGCCATGGAGGTGCAGTCCACAGATTACGCAGATGGACGCAGATGAGAAACGGAGTTGTTGAGCTGTTGAGCTGATGAGTAAAGGAAGCTGATAGCTAATAGCTGATGGGAATGCAGAGATGCTGGAATGCTGGTATATTGAGATGCGGAAATGCTGAGATAGGCCAATGCTGGAATACTGGGATACTGGAATGGGAGGATGCTGTGAATACACCGAGAATGAAATGATGGTTTTCAGCCCTGTGGGAAAGGCGATGCCGGCATGATCATTGAAGGCTTTGTTTGGCTTGCAGATGTTATCGACAAGGTTGAGCATAAACACGCTGTTAGGAAAACTGAAGTGGAAGGTGTTTTTGCTGATTCTTCCGGTTTTTAACCGTATTGAAAAAGGTAATGTCAAGGGTGAAGACCTTTACAGGGCGCTTGGAAAGACGGATTCGGGAAGATACCTCGCCGTGTTTTTCATCTACAAGACGACCCGAGAGGCACTGGTGATATCAGCCCGTGAGATGACAGAAAAGGAGAGAAAGCAGTATGCAAAAAGGAAAAAGTAGACGGAGTCAAAAGCGGGATATTCTTCCGGAAGCATTTGATTCCATTGCGGATGCGGCAGCTTTCTGGGAAAGCCATGATTCAGCGGACTATGAGGATCTGATGGAGGAGGTTGAATTCGAGGTAGACATCAAGCGACATATCTATCTGGTGCCGATAGCTGGATTTGTTCTCGACAAAGTTCGGGAACAGGCCAGATCTCAAGGTGTGTCTACGGAGACCTTTGTTAATGTGCTGCTTCAGGAGCATGTTTGATTCCTTAAATGCCGAAATGAAAAAATGCTGGGATGCTGGAATAAAAAGCATCTTATTGAGAATAGACAAGAAGAGGCGAATGAGGACTGGGGGACGTCCATAAATAAGTAAATAACTTTCTGAATTTGTCACAGAAGGTAACGAAGGGAAGGAAGGTTTTGGCAAGAGATGGGGAAAATAGTTGTTGAGCTGGTAAGCTGATGAGCTGATGAGAATGGGAAGGAATCTCCGAATAATCCTCAAAACAGGCAAGATAATTTGGGGCAAGATGATTGAAGGGAAAAGAAAAGAATAGGCAAGATAATTTGGGGCAAGATGATTGAAGGCGGTTGCGGAAAATTATTTCTCCGATATTATCGGAACCAATCTCGAGTATGCTGTAGAGGCGTATGTGTGGGAGATGGACGTGTGGTATGTGGATCATTGATGTGGAATAGGGGACGTATTTACTTTATGAACTTATTCTTGTTCTCGCGGAAAATAGGGGATGTTGGTAGCTTTGCAAACTTATTTTGGGGTCTCGTGTTCAGTTAAACCCCGATGAAACCCCGGTGAAACAAAGACAAAAGCGGTTTCACTGGGCAGGCAAAAACGAAAGAGGTTTCATCCCAGTTAAACCCCGGTGAAACAAACGAAAAAGGGGTTTCACGGGGTACCCATTAAAAGTGAGGTGGGTGGAATGGTATCTAAATGTTATTTTTGCAAGGGAAGCGTGAGGAAGGCCCGTGTCACCATCGATTATCGCTGGGGCAAAGAGCTGTTTGTCATCGAAGATGTTCCAGCGGGAGTTTGTGACCAATGCGGTGACTGGTGCCCACCCTTTTCAGATTGAACCTTTGAGATAGGAGGCTTTGCAACTATGGAATCTGTTGTTCAGGTGAATGCCCGTGATGATTTCCATCTCGTGTTAACATTCAATACAGGAGAAACAGGTGTCTTTGATGCCCAACCATACCTTGAGAAGGGGGTCTTTCAGAAGTTAAAAGACCTGAATGAGTTCAAACGGGCCTATGTCGCCTATGACACCGTGTGTTGGCCCGGTGGCTTGGATATCGCTCCTGAGACGTTATACGATCGGTCAGAAAAAGTTGGGGGGTAGCTCGGGAACAGGCAAAATAATTTGGGGCAAAATGATTAAAGGGCGGAACACAGTGGCTATTTTACCGATTTCGACCTTGAGCCCCCAAGTTAAACAGGCTCTGCCCCGATGGAATAGAGTAAAAAAGATTCCATAGGGCGTTGAACGGGGTAAACCCCAGTGAAATACGCTGCACTGAGACTTTGTCTATTTCACAGGGTGAACCCCAGTGAAATACGCTGCACTGAGACTTTGTCTATTTCACGGGGTGAACATTTTCGGTAACTTGTCGCAGAGAAAAAACACAGAAGATTAGAGGTCAAGAAGCTGAGAAAGGAGGTAATTCAAATGGGTCATAAAAATACACCTTCCAGTATAGTATCGAGACTCGCTTATTTGGAAAAGGAGCTTCGAAAAGTGAAACATTTTGCAGAAAGGCGAAGTCTGGGGCAAGATGCAAAAGACTCAAGATCCCTGAGAGGAATTCTGAAAGGAATAAGGATTGAACCGGAGGAAATTGAGCAGGCAAAAAAATCTCTGTTTAGACCGACTTGTTAAGGGGACAAAGTGGCTACTTACTTAACAGATACCCACGCTTTTCTATGGTATCTCACTGACGACAAGCGACTAGCGAGTCCGCCAATGCGGTTTTTGAAGAGACTGAGATGGGAAAGCATCTGATCATTATTCCAACTATTGTCCTCGTTGAATGCGTTGACGTAATAGAAAAAAAGAGGGTGGCATACGATTTTGATTTTGTGTTAGAGGCGGTTGAAGATAATGTGAACTATTTGATCTGTAATGGGGGACGTAGCTACGAAAATGCGTTATTCAAGTAATAGGCAGAGTGCCCAATTGGAATCTAAATCGGAAATATTTTTGGACGGAGAATGGATTTCAAACCGACTGGGAATTTCTATCCGGATGAGGGTAAAACCAAAAACTGATATTCAGGTTGCGCTCGTACGGGTCTGTGTGCGGTGGCGGGGACACTGTTTAATAATTTGGCAACTCAATGATTTTTTGGCACAGATGGCACGGGGTTCACGGGTTTCTTTGGTGTTGAGCTATTGAGCTGGTGAGCAAGATAGATGGTGGCTGATAGCTGATGGTGGAAGATTAACTGCAGAAGGTGAGAATCTATTAACCAAGGGATTTCTCCTTCGCGGTTGATGAGATGCATAAAGGGCTACTGCGCTGTCTCATAAATTTTGTCCTTAATTCTGGCAATTTAACAGCACCGCAAATGGTGGGTTCAATGAAATCACAGTATTCAAATCCCAAATCACAAATCCCGCTGAAGTCGGGATCTTCGACTATATCCAAATTCCAATCCCGCGCAATCGCGGGATTGGAATTCGAAACAACGCGTGCAAAGGATTGGAGGCACACCCTTGATATGGACGCCGGAAAAATCAATTAAGTGATGCCGGGCGATTTACGACATTCCCACGGGTACTGCCCCGGCCCAAAAGGGAAATTTTTCGTCTTAAACCTTGCGATTTGGTCATTGGGATTTATTTGAAATTTGGTGCTTGGGAGTTGGAGCTTCCGCGTCTCTGTCTGTTTTAAGTGGGTTAAATAGGGACCGTTTTCTGCGAATAACATCTTGCCATTATCGGGGACAGAACTTATGAGACGCGGCACTACCTGGTTGCCGGGGTTGTTAAGAAGCGTATCGCCCCGGTCTGGAATCAATCCAAAAACGCCACATCCCTGAAAGCGACAGAGCGGGTTTCGGTGTCGGCTGCGACTTCATGCCAGATATCCAGTACAACCGTCGCATGGTCCGGGTGTGAAATACGTCCCCTGACAAACACCTTGGGATTTCTCTGCATCGTCTGCCACCTACAACGTTTTGCGTTGCTGTCTTCGATCAAAAGCCTTCGATATTCCTTTTCAGTAAGGCCATTGGGGTGCTGCCGGCAAACATAGACCGTCTCGCCCCCCTGCCGGTAAAGGAATTGGGCCATATGGGGCTTTCCGCTTCCCCGGCGCAGAGGTTCGTTCTGGATCACCAGATGCTCATTGATTTCAACATCCTCCCTGGGGATAAAGAACCATTCGCCCTGGCGGACATACCCAGAGGTCTTCCGTTTGAGCCGATGCCGGGTTTTGACGCCGGCCGCGTTCTGTGAATGTTGCACAGCCTCAGGTTTGAGCGCCTCCATAGCCTGCGTCACAGTGGAAAACCCTTGCATCTTCGGGAACCGCCGCAACAAACCAGTGCCGTTCTATTGTGGCCACAAAGAAAGCGGCGAAGGTCTTTGCGTCGGCCCTCTTGCACCTCCCCCCGAACCAGCAATAGAAGGTGGCGCAATTCCGGTCGAACATCCAGGACCTCAACTGGTGAACCATTAGGATTGTGAACAAGGAAGCGGTCCCCTTTTTTTTCTTCCGCCACATCGATAGACAGCAGTTGATCATCGGTAAAACGAAAAGGACGATCATTACTGAAGACGATGTCAGCTCCCAGCAAATTAAACTTTTTGCGAATCAGTTGAAGGTCCATTTTCCTATTGCCTTTCTTGTTTTGTGCATTGTGCCAGCTTTAGATGGAATCAAGTATCGATCATGGTTGCACCACATGAAGCAATGGTTATGCCAAAATACTTGACAGGTCTTCCAATAATGGTCTATGCTATTTATAATATTAATAAAACCGATTTTCAACGAGGGTCGTAAGTTACATCCAACCCCCCAGCCAACTGGTCAGATATAGCCACTTGAATTACCTGGCTACCCCATCTTCGGAGGAATTGCTGATCAGTTATGTCTCTCACCCGGTACCTTCTGCCGGGGCTACCCCGGTGAAACAAGGACAAGACGGTTCCACAGGGCACCGCTTAGCGGCATCTTCGACAGGCGGGGCCCCGCTGGAGTGGGATCTCCGCTTCGCTACGACAGGCAAAGGCAAAGAAGGTCGAAAAGGTTAAATTCGAAATCCGAAACAAAGGGCAAAATACGAATGAGAGAAGAGAGAAGTTAAGGCACAGAAATGCTGGGATGGGGGAAGGGAGAGGTCACAGGATAAGAGGGTGAGAAGGCGAGGATCAAAGGGCATTCAAGTTGAATTCTGTAATCAAAGGGATCAAGAAACAAGTCGAATCAGGCAGCCATCGTTTTACCTTACATGGCTTCGAACGATGTGTCGAACGTCATATTTCGCCTGATGAAGTGAGATATGTTATCTTGTCAGGAGAGATCATAGAGGAATATGATGAAATGTGCTGCTTGTCATCATGACATGGTGAAGAAGAGAGGACAAATCGATCTCAGGATTGGTGGGAAACTTTACCTTGTAGAAAATGTGTTCTATGAGGAATGTCCCTCCTGTGGCGAGAAGGTGCTTTCTCCAGAAATTAGTGATGTGTTATTCCGAAGAATTAACAATAAGGAGTTTGTCGAGCAAACGATTCGCGTACCGGTATTGGACGGATAGGCAAAATAATTTGGGGCAAAATGATTAAGGGCAAAGAAAAGATAGGCAAAATAACCCTACAACGATACTTAGCTAATATTTTTGATCGACTCTATACCTACAGCGTAATATAATCTGCCAACCTTAAACGAAAGGAGGCAGAATATGTTACCCGAGGATTCGCAGTGATGAGCACCTTTTTTCGGTTCCGAAGTTTGACATTAACAAGGAGGATATCCAAGAATTTGACAATGAATTAAGAGCGTTCCATGAGAATTTTAGAGACTGCTTCGCCAGAAGCGAATCCAGAGAACATTTTTACAACTATATGGCCGGACAATTTAGCACATTAGAGCGAAAGTCTATCGAACCCATTGCATTAGCTATAGAAAACGGCAATGTACGGCCCATGCAGCATTTCGTAAGCAAGGTCGTCTGGGATGATGAGAGAATTCTATACAAATATCATAATATGATAAATGAAGACCTTGGCGATCCTGATGGTGTCCTCATTTTTGATGAAACAGGATATCAAAAAGGGGATGACTCCATTGGCGTTGGAAAACAGTACTGTGGCACTATCGGAAAAGTCGAAAATTGCCAAGTTGGCGTTTTCGCAGCATATGCATCACCCCATGGCTACGCCTTGATTGATAAACAGCTATTTATCCCTGAAAAATGGTTTTCTGAAGACTATGCCCTCAGAAGACGCAAATGTGAGTTGCCGGACGATATCACATTTAAGACCAAACCTCAGTATTGCTGTCCAAATGCTTAAGAATATCGTAGAGAAGGATCAGATTCCTTTCAAATGGGTCCTTGCATATTCAATATACGGAAATAGTCCTGATTTTATTGAGACTGTGGAAAATCTCGGTTTACGCTATTTTGTTTCCATACCATCAGATACGTATTGCTGGTTGAATACGCCGATTACCAGAAAAAGGAAATACAAGTATAAGGGGCAGATACGCGAGAAAATCATTGTGGATAGCACTCAAAATGAACCTATTACCGTCGCTTGTTTGGCTAAGAGCATTAATAACTTCTTCTGGTACCGCCGCAAGGTTTCCGAAGGGACAAAAGGCCCTATCGAGTATGAGTTTACCAAGAGGCGGATCGTCGTTTCCAAAAACGGGGTGCCAGAAAAGGAAGTTTGGCTTATCATGAGACGTACCATTGAGAAACAGCCTTCATACAACTACTTCCTGAGTAACGCGTCCGTAAGCACCCGACTGCCCACGTTCGTTTGGCTTAGCGGTCTGCGTTGGTCCATAGAGCAATGCTTTGAAGAAACCAAAACGGAACTGGGCATGGATCACTATGAAGTTCGCAAATATAGAGGTTGGCATCACCATATCCTAACGTGTATGCTCGCTCATTTTTTCCTCTGGCACCTGAAAATCAGGTTGGGGAAAAAAAGCACCATCTATTACGCTCTCGCAGCTTAGAACCCTGATCGAAGTTATTCTACCTATCAGGGAGTACGATAGCGAAACCGCGCTTGGTGTCGTAAAATGGATCCAAGCGAGAAATCATCGAGCATACCTTTCACATCGAAAAAAGAAGCTAAAGAGTTTGCCATAAGTATCGTTGTAGGGTTAAGTACATGCTCAAGTCTCATTTCCCCACCGACCGCTGTCCTCTGATCTCCGCCCTCTGATCTCCGCCCTCCGTCCTCTGATCTCTGACCTTCCGGGTAGAACTGGGAAGTTACCTTCCCAGAGCCCCCACAGACCCGTACGAGCGCGATTAACGCATACGGTTCCTCGGGATTATGGTTTCACTACGCAAATTTGTGCACGATACGTGGCTTCGGTAATGGATAATGCTTCAGTAGTTGGTTGAATCGATCCCACGGCATATCGCGGTTACGAGATCGGCGATTAAGCCATTTGCGCCATGCACGCTTTACCTGTTCATAAAACCGGTTAAGACTTCGCGTGTTGAATGTGATTCCGTAAAAACCGTAGTGGCCGTGTAACTTCCGGCATAGCGCCCGCCACTGGTCCTTTATTGGCTCATGACGATTCTTCCGGCACCAGCCGTATACCCGCTGCACCGCCCCGGTGAGCTTCTTTTGTGCTGTCTTGCGCTGTACCACCCAGTTTCCCTTCCGGGATTTGCCCCAATACTGGGTAAACCCGAGAAATACAAAGGGCTCCGGACGGTCTTGACTCCTCCTGGGGCGGCGAAAATCCACCAACCGGGTCTTTTCATCATGCAGATTCAGACCGTATCTACCAAATCGCTTGGCCAATACCGCCTGAACTCTAAATGCGTCCTCTCGGCTTTTAAATAAAATCACATAATCATCCGCAAACCGGACCAACTTCGCTTCACCGTTCAGCCGAGGTTTTACTTCCTCCTCAAACCAAACATCCAGCACCTCATGCAGGTAAACATTGCTCAGTAATGGAGAAATCACTCCCCCTTGCGGGGTCCCCTCTTCAGGATAGTGTATCGCCCCATCCTCAAATACACCCGCCTTCAACCACTTACCAATAACCCGCAGCAGTACACCATCGCGTACCCGCTTCCTGACAAACTCGCGCAGATGCTTATGCTCTACAGTGTCAAAGTAGCTCTTAATATCCACTTCCAACACCCAACACCCGCCCATTTCCATGACCCCTTTCCACAGCGCTTCCAGCGCCTGGTGAAGCAGGATTTGCCGGGTCGGAATCCATATGAGCAGTCCAGAAAGTCCGCCTCATATAGTGGCGATAACACCATC
Organism: Deltaproteobacteria bacterium; assembly: GCA_034522175.1. Lineage (GTDB taxonomy): Bacteria > Desulfobacterota > DSM-4660 > Desulfatiglandales > Desulfatiglandaceae > JAIPDZ01. The sequence goes on from JAXHLQ010000001.1 coordinate 1,191,334, forward strand.
ACCACCGCCCTCTGGAGTATCTTATCCTCCAATGCGGGAATCCCAATGGGCCTGAGCCGCCCATCCCCTTTCGGAATATACGCCCGTTTGACCGGAGGCGCAAAGTAGCGGCCTGATTTGAACCGCTCCAGCAGGTCCCGAAGATTCCCTTCAAGATCCGCTTCGTATTCCTCAGCGGTTACATCATCCACACCAGCTGCCCCGTCCTTCCGGGTCCTGCGGTACGACTCGTACATCCATTCCAGGTCAATGTAATAGGCCAGTGAGGTAAATCCAGCATCCGGCATGCGTCTTGCCAGTTCCGCTATCCGTTGCTGTTTCGTACACACGTTTTCAGATTCCAACGCACCCTCCGTGTTTCCCAACAACAGCTCCATAATCCCGGTGCGGCCCTTCCCTCTTCCGGCTCTCCTCGGGTCGGATTCGCCGTCGTCACTGGTACTATTTCCGCGCACTAATCCCCGCCCAGGCGGGACTAATGCCATCCCACCTCACTTCGTTTCCTTCGTTCAGTGGTACCACCAGTCTCTCTTCTTTTTCGTTCCTCCTGCTCCGCTCCCGAGAGAAAGGATCAGTGCAGGCCTGGATGTTCGCGGGCCTCTCCCGCTGGTCAGAAGACGAAGGCCCCGGCAATAAGACATTTTCGAGGCTGATTCACACGGCTTCAGTACCCGCTGTCTACGCTTCCAGATTCGGCTTTCCCTACACTGGCAAGACTCGCTTCCGGTCGGGTGACAGCCCTTACCGGATGGGACTTTAACCCATTAGACTCCAATTAGCGAATTTCAAACGCGGCTCTTTCGCCGCCTCTCCCAACGCTCCAGGCTTCGCCTGGCGCCACTGACCTCTGATCTCCGATCTCCCTCGCCGGAACCCCAACAACCACCTCTCCATCCGGCACATCCCGGTTCACGAAACTATGCGCCCCGATAATCGCATTCTCGCCCACTGCCTGCCTTGCCTGTCGTAGCGTAGCGAAGATCCCGCTTCTGCGGGGCCCTATGAAACCTCTTTCGTTTTTGTTTCATAGGGGTTTCACTGGGCGCGAGAACTCAGATCTGTCCCCTCAACCACGCCCAAACCATCCCCAAATACTCATGCATCACCTGCGCCACGGCGTAATACCCTCGAACGAACTTCGCCCTGTCACGATCAGCTTGCTCCCCGGAATCCCCTTATGAAGGGAAACCCCCTCCAAAAGCCGAATCAAAGAGGCGTCTGAAAGGTACGTCGAAGGCGGCAACCTCGGATCAACCTCAGACCCGCCGCCCAGTACCACAACCCATTTGACTCCCTGCACAGATTCCGTACTCATGATCGGAGGGTACTTCCCTTCCAGAGGCCCGGCCAGCAGGCCAGACACCTGGTCATAGCTCAGCAACCCGAGAAGCCCAACGGCCACAGTAACCAGGACCTTCCCTGTTCTTTGTTTCCGCGTAAACCATAGACAAAAAAGGCCCACAAGGGCCAATAAAAGCACCGCCGAAAGCGGCATAAAAAGTGGAGCCAGAATTTTCTTTATAAGAAACATCAGGTTCTCTCGCCAAGGCTTCTCACAAAGTCTTCAGCCCAAGAGATCAATGGTTCCCTATGTCGTCCCTTTATTCCTCGAAATCATCCCATTTCTTCTTTGTACCCAAAACGGCTCAAGGCTGAAATCGATATTACGCTGCCACGACATCGACCAGACAAGGCAAGCGAGTAATGTGCAACTCTGAGAGGCTGACCTTCCTGCTTGCGTTATCGATGTCGATCCCGACCAAATTTCCCTCAGCATCATAATCAACTACGACACCTTCAGATATCTCGACGCTATCTGAGCTTGTCTTTTCCGAAAGATCAATATAAAGAGAATCCGTCTCGGGGTAATAATTCATCTTCATAACTTAAACCTCCTATCCGGAAAGGCATTGTGAATGGTCCGCTTGTCCTCCAATGTGACTACCCGTAAGACCCGTCCTTCCAGCTCCGGAACAGCGCCCCAAAACCGGAAGCGGTTGTGTTCTTGCGGTTCAACCTTCAGAGGGTCCTCAACAACTCGAATGCACCAAGCCTTCCGAAGATAGGGTCGCTTTTTCAGAACCTTGTCCTCAAAATATCTTGTAAACCTGAACTCGTTCACATCGATGTAACTCCAATCATATCGTCTCGCCAAGGCGACTTACCGATTTCGGGTTTGACCAGAAAACGGTAAATGGGAGGGATGATTTACCGAAATCAGGTTTGACGTGAAATCGGTAAAGAAGCTCTCATGTCTGGGATTTCAGAATATTGTATACTGTTTTGGGGGAAATATGAAGACATTCCGCGATTTCGGAGCGTTTGAATCCTCTGGCGATCAATTGTTCGACAAGAAACTTCATGGCCTTCCGTGAACCCGGTTTGCGCCTTCCGTATTGGGAAATCGTCTCATCGATTTGCTGCTCCAACGCCTCCATGTTCAGAATCTCTTTGCCATCGATTTTGGCAACGGTTTTGGCTGCTGTCATTCTTTTGAAAATGTTCGGGAACACCTCTATAAGCATCTGCTTGAAATGCTCCACCCCGCTTTCTTGAGTCTTGGCATAATCAATAGGCAGTTCCGTCCCCTTTTCCAATAAGGTTCGATATCTTTTCCTGGCGATTTGAAGATCGCTGGAAAGCATTTTCAAAATGAAGCCGGCGTTCACAAAAGACATTTTTTCCGGTTCGTCGACAAACAACCGAACAGAGGACCATCGATAGTCTTTGGGGTCATTTACAATCTCTGCCTTGACCGGATTTAAATGGATATAGGTCGAGGCAGCCAACAGATATGCGTCGTCAAGACAAACCGCTTGCCGATAAGGGCCGCCGAATAAGTGCCCTCGCCTTTCGTATTTCCGGTTGAATCTCATTGCATATCGGGAAAACAGATCCCGCATTGCATCCTGGAGGTTATCCTCGCTGGGTCGCAGCAACAGGTGGGCATGATTTCCCATGAGGCAAAAGGAAAAAATCTCGTAGTTGTGTTTTAGCGCAGATTCCTTGAGAAATCCGAGCATGCACAGAAAATCGTCGTCTTCGACAAAGCATGGATCCTTGCCGGCGGCGCGCTGGGTAATGTGAGAGACGACGCTTCCGTGCGTAAGTTTATTTCTCGCACGGAAAAAGCGATTGACCTTACAGCCGGCTACCAGATCGATCGGATCCATCTTGTCGGCTCCTTTTGAAAAACCGAAATACGCCGATCATATCGTCGCGCCAAGGCGACTTACCGATTTCAGGTTTGACCGGAAATCGGTAAATGTGAAGGGGTGATTTACCGAAAACAGGTTTGACGTGAAATCGGTAAAGGAGGGTTAGCTGGTCAGGGTTTTGAGGATGAGGCGGATGTCCCCCCAAAACGCGCCCTTCGTTCTCTTCTGTAAAAACGCCAAAGTTATTGAATTATTGAAGGACGTCCCCCAACACACCTCTAGCCATAGGAAGTAATGAGGCCGTCCTCAAAATCCAGCTCCTCCCGCATTCTGAGCCGAAAATCCTCTGAAAAAAGAATCTCACCCTCTGCAGTGCCGCTAAAAGAGCTGTCAGACCAAACAACCACGGTGGAGCGTTTAATATAAGGCTTGTCGAGTATTGTCGTGATAAATTGGCTATAATCCTTTAGCGACTTCAGAGGGTTTTCCATCTATTTTAGTATGCCGGCTGAACTCGCAGTGCGTTCACCAACTGAAACTTTTCAATTTTTTCACTGTATGATCGCTTTCTACAGGAGCCACGTTTCATATATTCCTTTCCACCTGCTAAAGTCGGCCCGCGACTCATCGTATTCATCATAACGGGAAAGCTTTCCCTCCATCAGAGCAGCATGGAAATCCTCACTCAAGATCCCATACTTTTCTTCGTAAAGGGTTAACCTTCGCTCCAATAGTTTCATCTCGATCACTAATTCATAAATTTCCATGACAAACTCCTAAAACGAGTTTCCAACCAGTGGAAATGATTTAAACCTTTAATCTCGATTTACCTTATCATATCGGTGAGTAAAATAAAAAAGAATTCGGTTTTGTCTCTGCGCCTCTGTTTACCCCGCAGTGCCCTGTGAAATTCACGATAGTGCGGCGAAGCATTTCACCGGGGTAGCTCCGGTAGATGGTACTGGGGTTGAACCAGGTTTACCCCGTGGAAGGCCCCTTCTCTTGCCATTCCACTGGGGGTCCCCTTTGGGGTGTTCAACCTGGGTGCGGATCGGTACCAGTGCGCGACCCTCGCCAATTCCTCTTCCATCGTACACACCGGCTTAACACCCATCGCTTGCCAAAACCTTCCTTCCCTTCCTTCCCTTCTGTGAGAAAACCAGAAAGTTATTTGATTATTTACGGACGTCCCCCAGATGCTGCATCCAAGCTCCTTCATCCACGCCACCGGATCATCCGTCCACCGCTGCGGATGCACCGTTATCATCACCTTATCCGGAAATCCGACCTCTGACTTCAGACCTCGGACCTCTGCACTGAGGTTCTCATAGTGATACCCACCTCATGCCCCATCCCCGCAATCTCCCGAATAACCCCTTCATCCCAACTCTCCGGCACCGCCCGGAAATAATACGTGGCCACAACCCCCATCCCATGTTCCAGCTTCGCCATTGCCAGCGCATTTTGCGGCAACAGATCCACATCGTGCCGCAGGAGGACTGTCTTGTATCCCGGACTCTCGAAGAAACCGGCGATGGTTTGAAAGGAATAACCAGAAGCCTGTAAGGCCTCGAGGAGCCGTGTGTATGTCGACGGTGTAAAATCCATTTTCTGAGGGGGAAGAAGGGCTTGCCGGCACCCTGAGTTCAGGCTGGGGGATTGAACTTCACTGCACAAGGAGTAAGGCTATTACCCAAGAACATCATATCTGGTCATACAATTTCACATTCTCATTGGACAGAAATGCATAAATGCATAGCGGCCCGCTTCCCGTCTGCCACACCCAGCCACCGATGGAAAGCATAAAATCAGAGACGTCCCCATCCTGGCCGCCAGATTCAGTGTCTCCAGTCCTTTCCTGTCCAGTAAATTGAGCAATTTCTGCGAAGGACCACTGGGTCTTTTTACCAATTTCCCACTGGCGAACTGTCGACAAGCTGGTATTCAAAATGGAGGCCAGTACTGCCTGGCTAAGCCTGTTACGTTCTCGAATGGCCCGAATCTTTTCGGCGTCGTACGTTGGGACCTCTATGCTCAGGCAAAGAGCGTCGAATTCACGCATTTTCCGTTTGTCAATGAAGCCAAGGCGATGAAGGTCGGCTGCCGTCTCATGCACCGCTTCCAAAATAGGACTCTTGGCCTTATTTTTGCTGCTCATAACAAATCTCCTGCAATGAACCGTCTCCAACCGCTTCGTCGAGTTGTCCTGGGGACATACCGAGAAGTTGGCCGGCAATGATACGCAACCCCTGCAATTCCTCGGCTGTGATATTGGCACGCACATTCTTCTCAAACCCGAACAAGAAAAACCACCGATCACGTTTGTTTGTGGCTACCATGTGTTCGAGCGCCGCCACTCTTTCCCTTCCCGGGCAAGGCGATACGCTTCTTAACAACGCCGCCACCAAGGTTGGCATCGATGAGCCCTTTCTCCATCTCATCAACCGCCTGACACAATGACCCATCAGAAAGCCCGGCCTTGCGAAACCAGCGAGAAAAATATCGGGTCTTGAAAGAGCGCATTACATTTAAACTATAACACTAAGTGTACCGAATCGCAAGTTAATTCTCTCATCCTGCCGCCGCGGGCGTCATCCAATTCATCCCCTGTTCCCCTCTGACATCCGACATCTGTCTTTACCCGACATCCCAACGCTCCAGGCTTCGCCTGGCGCGACCGACCGCTGACCTCCCTCCACCCACCTCTCCCGCAGCCAGCCCTATATTCGTGAAATTCGCGAAATTCGTGGTCAAAAACAAAAGTCCGGATGTCCCCCATTCTCACACAGCCCTAAAATTGATTGACGTCAGTATGATTTGATATTATTCTCTTTACACAAGTACCATTCCAAAATAATCGTCTAAGGAGCGTTCATATGACCCAACAGGTTTGTTATAGAGACACGCAGGGAGATATTCTCCAGCTTTTGGACAAAGTGCTCAGCACAGGCCTGCCTGTTGAGATTGAGAGAAAAGGGCAACGCCTGGTGATTAGCCCTGCCGAAAAGCGTAGAGAATTGGCTTACTTAGAAAACCACCCAGATTTTGTTGTCGGGAATCCGGATGATCTCGTTCATGTAGACTGGTCTTCTGACTGGAATCCTGAATTATGATTTATCTCGATACCCATGTTATTTTGTGGTTGTATCTCCGCAAGGGAGAAGGTCTGAGTGACCGGGCACGAGAACTGATAGAATATGAGGATCTTGTTCTCATTTCTCCCATGGTTTTGTTAGAGCTGGATTATTTACATGAGATTGGCCGCACGACAGTCGGTTCATCTCAGGTGTTCGACTATCTTCATCAACGACTGGGCCTTCAGATATGCCAGAAGGCTTTTATGGATGTCGTCCGGAAGGCATCCCAGTTGTCATGGACACGAGATCCTTTTGATCGGATGATTACCGCCCAGTCCGCAATAGACCGAAACACCTTAATAACAAAGGATAAGATTATCCGGAAGAACTACGATCACGCAGTCTGGTAAGCCAGACGGACACCATCCCTCGTATCCTAAAGGAGAGACAATTAATGAAAACCATGATCAAAGCCATCGGGAAACGCGGTCAAGTGGCCCTGGGCAAAGAATATGCAGGCAAGAAAGCCCTCATTGAAAAGGTGGATACCGGCGTATGGCTGATCAAGCTGGGGGAATTTATTCCGGACAATGAGCGGTGGCTCACGCAACCTAAAGTCGAAACAGACCTTGACGAGGCCATTGACTGGGCTGAAAATCATCCTCCGGAATCGTCCGATATGGAAGCGCTGGAGGCGCGTGTTCACTCATGATCCAGGAGCGTGAGGATTCTCTTCTGCTGGACCTCAACAACCCTGTATTTCAAAGACAGTTTTTCTCTCTTCAGAAATCCGCACAGGTATCCATCCTGTCCACATTTCGGAAATTGCTGAGAATGACATGGGAGCAGGTCCATGCCGACCCCGGTCTGAAGTGGGAAACAATTTTTTCTCGAAAAGGCCCTCATGGCGATAGGCTTTACAGTTTTCGGATTGGAAAGGGGTTTCGTGGCGTAGCTTACCGAGAAGGGAACTGAATGCGGATCCTGTCTCTGCACCCGGACCATGATTCTGCCTATAAGGCCTGATGATTCCCCTCACTTGGTGGATTTCACCTCGCCACCCATCCCTCCGTCCCTTAGTCCCTCCGTCCCTCAGTCCATCCCTTCCCTCCGACCTCTGACCTCCGACCTCGGACCTCTGTCCTTTCCCTCTCTGCGCCTCTGCGCCTCTGCGCGAGACTATTCCGACTCAACTCCACCTGAAACGGCTAACCGGCACCCACAGATTTCTCAGATGGCCACAGATTATGTTTAGTCCTCTCCTTTATGCCTTCATCTGTGTAACTCTGTGCCTGCCCTGCCTGCCCAGTTAAACCCTCCTTTGCTTCTTGTTTAACCAGGGTGAAACCTTCTTGCCCTCGTTTCACCGGGGTCATCTGTGGATTTATTTGTTTTGCCCGATTTTTCTTGCTGGAAACGTCAAAGTTGTCTAAGATGCTGAAATCAATGAATACGATTGACGATGAACACCATCCACCATGCGAAATTAGCGGAGGGCAAACCCATGCCGGAAATGATCAACTATCTCCAATCCCTCGTTCGTGAAACCCACATGCCCGAGGCGGAAATTGTGGCGCGGGCGTTTCAAACGGGATTGCGCCAGTTGTGGCGCGAGCAGATCCTGGGCCGATATCTTCGAGGGGAGATCAGCCGCGACAAGGCCATCACCCTTACCGGCATCGACTATGTGGAGCTGGCGGAGCGTCAGCGCGACGCCATGATGGAGGACCTGGCGTGGGCCATGGGGAACTGACGGCGGTTCTGGATGCCGGGCCGCTCATTCATCTACTGGAAATCGGATGTCTTCAGTTCCTGAATCGTTTTGATGTGTTACATCTCCCCGACGCCGTCTGGCTTGAAACCGTGGGGCAAGGCCGGTTGGCGCAAACCGACTTGTCCGTTCTGAATAATATCCAAAGACACGCCATCAATGCACCGGAAGTTGAGCAGTTTATAAGAGAGAAAAACCTCTCGGCACTTCACTCAGGTGATCAGGAATGCCTTTTCGTTTGCCTGGAGCAGCGAATACCGATTCTTTTGACCGATGATATGGCACTTCGAACTGCTGCAGGACGATTCAATGTTATCCCAGTTGGTTCACTGGGTGTTGTGGTAGCGGCATTCAAGGGGGGAAAAATTTCTCTGGAACAAGCCGAAGGTTACATCGGCGATCTGTATGACGTGAGCAGTCTCTTCGTTACAAGGGCAATCGCCGAATTGGCCATAGAGCAGCTCCGCTCATCAGCCAAATAACAACCCGTATTCCGCCATTTGTTTCTGAACCCCAAATCCCCTGCCCTCTGCGCTTTGCCCTCGCGCCAAGCCGCCAAGCCACCAAGTTTTTTAACAACAAAAATCTTTTCTCTGCGCCTCTGCGCCTCTGCGCGAGAACCAAGGTTACAAAGGCGATGGCTCCAGCACCGTCCTTTTTACCACCAGGTTAAAATCGTCCCGTGCGTGGGATGAAGTCGATTCAGACAGAGGTTCCGCACTGTAGGCCCATTTGATGAGTTTAATGTCGGGGCGCTGGTCCTGGCCGGCCGTGATTTCAATGCCCGTTATGCACCTCGGATTTGTCCGATGTCCGATGTCAGATATCCGATGTCAGCGCTGCCACTGGCCGCCGAAGCGCCCAGTTTGATCAAACAAAAAACTGGGTTTGTGGCAAAGAGAATGAAAGAGCTTTCGTGGTGAACGGCGGACATCTGACCTCGGACATCGCCGATATCAGCCTGGTTTAGTCAAGAAAGGTAGAGGGTTGTTCAGCATGGCGCCGAGCATCGATCCAACGGCACGGTTCTCTTCGGCCAGCCGGCTGTGACCTCCAGCATTCAGGTATTTGCAATCCAAAGCGTAGTCCAACCACGTGTCGGTCTCACCGCCTGCCCAGTGCAATAGACGAAGTCTCAGCGTAGCGCATTTCACCGGGGTTCGCCATCAGCATCCGTCAGCTTACTGATGAAATGAGCCTCATACCTGCGTTTGGACCAAGCTTCCTTTACCCTGTTAAATACGATTTGAGCCTGGTGTGAAGAAATCTCTTGCCGTTGTAAGTCTTGAAATAGCGTTCTCTTTTCAATGCATCTTCCTGTTTCAAACATGCCTCGTAATAAATCAGCTTCAAGGGCCTCCTGTCTCTGGTTGATTCTACAAGCCCTTTCTCATGTTGTTCAAACCCAGTCAAATGGCTTCGCCTGCACTTCGTGATTTAACCGGGCAGGTCGTAGCTTTACCCCGTTAACTCAATAGGAATATCCCAGGTAGGACCAATTTATCAGAAAGTCCGAAAATGCGTTCACATTTTCAAGCCGATAGGCCAGTTAACCGGGGTTGAGGTCTTTCGTAAATCCAGAGTAAAAGTTACCATCAACCTCGCTTTGCAGCACATAAGTATAGTACACACTTTGACCTCCTCAAGCTATTTAACAGGGCGGAAATTCGCACATACAGAACGGGAGGACCTACGAATCTGATCCACCAGCGAATATTTCTCCTCCACAGGCCAGCCTTTGCTCATCTGGAATATCTCCATGGCAAGCGTATAAGCCTTCTGATACACCCTCAATTCTTTCGCCGACCTTACAGCCATTCCTTTCCCCTCCTTGCCGTGCCCTGATTCCCGCCTCCCACACTGCCAGGAGTCAGGAATCAGTAGTCAGTAGTCCGCCTCCCGACTCCGGACCCCCGACCCCGGTCCCTCAATCCCTCACTTCCGTTCTGCTTCCTTTTCTTGCCGGCGTATAACCAGAGCGAAAATACCGGCAACAATTACCGCAGCAACAGCAATGCCAGCTACGATCTCCATACTCAACTCTCCTTATCTTTGGGCGTTATATAATAGGCGATTGCAATCAATCCAAATGAAGCCACACATGATACAACACTTGCTGCCATGTTCACATCCGTAACCACAAATGACCCAACTGCCGTTGTCGTCAGCAGATATTTCGCCACATCAAAAAAGACGCTCCCCAGTGCCTTTCTCCGCTCCCGATTCATCGTACCTCCCTGCCCCTTTCTTTTCCCAGCTCCGCCTCCTGACTCCTGACCCCTGATCCCTGACCTCCGCCCCCCGACCCCTGACTTCCTGCCCGCTGACTCCCGACCCCCGACCCCCGGCCCTTCCTTCCTTCGTTCTCTCTCTGTAAGAACTCCAAAGTTATTCAATTATTGAAGGACGTCCCCCAACTCGTCAAATCAGCCAACCGAATGTTTCTTATCACACCTCGAGCGTGAAATTCTTTACCCGCCCTTGTTGGAATCATGATATTAAATTCATCCATGGATACAACCCCAGATGCATCCAGTATCTCCATTTCAAGCGGCAAGCCTTTTCCATCCAAATGAAGGATGATCCCTTCTTTCAGATCAATGGAATCAACTGGCGTTCCCTCCTTGAATTCAATCACCAGAACATCTGCCTCATCCGAATATTTTATCTTCAAAGCCCCCACCTCCTTGATAATATCTGCCCTTATACGGGAAATATACAGTCACCAATGGAGGAATCATATCCTCATATTCATAGATTGCTCTTAAGACATGCTCACCATAGCATCGATGGGCAATGAACCTGTTGTGATGTCCTGTCAACACCTCTTCGGGGTTCAGCAACGTCTCCCCCACAATATCAGGGCTAAGCTCCCATTTGGCCATTCGTTCCATGGCATGAGTAAGAAACAGAATAGTAGCCCTCTTGTCCATCACCTGAAACGTAAAAACCTTGCCCTTTGGATGGGATTCTGTGCTAACGATAACGGACTTCAATTAAAATTCCTCGTTTCATCCAAACCAGCCGATTGAAGAAATTCTGATAGCCTACCCTGCTTTTCAGCCTCTTCAAGGTGAATCACGATAACCTCTCTCAAGTTACTCTTGGCCTGCTCAACGGAATGCCCGCAGGAAGGAATATCCAATTCAGGACAATAAGCCTCATACATATTCCCCTCCCGCCATAATTCTTCTGTGAGTCTCAGATTCATATTCTACCCCACTTTCGTATTCATTTTCAAATGGTTACCTGGTTACGGACCCTGAAATAGGATTTCCGGTTCCCGATTCCGCTCAACAGCTTATCAGCTTATCAGCTCAACAGCTATTCACTCTTTGCCCCCTGCCCCCTGCTCTTTGCCTCATCATCTGCGTCCATCTGCGCCTGCCCCGTAGCTCCGGTAGATGGTACTGGGGTAATCTGTGGATCAGCTTTCAGCTTTTATATCTGCGTCAATCTGCGCAATCTGCGGATGCCCCTCTGCCACCACGGGACCCTTCGCAGACCATAAATTTCCTCCATCCTGACAAAAAGCCTCCGAAAGTCCAACGGTTCCTTTAACAGTCCCATGAACTCCCGACACTTCGAGCAGTAATCCTTCCAACAGTCCTCAACAGTAGCCTCTCCAAACGTTTTGCAATGAAAAAAGCACCCATCGTCATGTTTCTCAGGGATCCTGAAATAGTGCAGCAACTCCTTCAATCCCACCCTCGCCAAATACCCCACATCCCCCCTCGGCGCTACGGACATATTATTGGGCAGCAGCAGGGCCCCAAGCTTCGGCATTTCTGTAAATGCTTTAGCAGTGCCATCCGCCTTTATAGGCAAGCCCTCTACTGTACATCCCACCGCTTCAGTAAGCTCGATATCGGCAAAATAGAGGGCGCCCTGGATAACCACAAAAATAATGTCTCTTTTCCAATCAGGCCTCAAAAGCCTCTCGATCGTAGGCACAATCTCTAATGTATCGAAAAACCCTTTGAACGCCTCACTCCTTATGATCTCTGCCTGTGTAATGAGTCCCGGCAGATACATCTGCACCCGGTTGCATATCTCGTCCGCCCCCTTAAACTCCCGTGAACATACAAACCTAAGATTCATCGCACACCAGGTTTCACCACAGAGGCACAGAGTTCACAGAGTCGTTTTCTTCTTTTGCCCGATCGGGAGACGGCGATCGGGCAAAAACAACTGACTAACAACCACCCCTGAGGGCATTCCTTTTCCCTGGAAGCCGTCTCCCTTCCAGGGGAAAACATACTCCCCCCTCTGTGCTCCTCCGCCTGCTCCGTAGCTTCGGAAAATGGTACTGGGGTGCCTCTGTGGTGAGTAATCAAGGAATAACAACGGCAACCCCCAAATCCCTCCCATCCCCCGATATCCCCATCCGCTTCGGATTCCACGTCCTTGACACCTCAAACGTCACCACCCCCACCCCCTTCAACTCCTCCCCCTCAAACACCACCTTCCGCCAATCATAATCCCCCACGTCCAAATACCTCAACAACTCCCCATCTCCAAACATCTTCACCACCACGGGCTTTTCCGCAATATCCGGATGCCCACACCTCAAAAACACCACTTCCTTCCCCTCTCTCCGTCCCTCCGTCTCTTCGTCCCTCAGTCCCTCAATAGGTAAGAATGCCCTCCTCCCCGTCCATCGAAACCTCAACTCCGCCCCGCTCCCTGCTCCCTGCTCCCCTTGCCCCGTTGAATTCACGGAACGTGACAGCGTAGCGGATTCAACCGGGGTGCTCCTTGCTCTTATGTGCTCCGCACTCCCTCATCCAACTCCTCCCAATGATAAAACCCCACCCCCTCCCTGGGCAGCTGCTTCAGGAATTTCGGTTCACTTACGGCCACCCCCAAATCCCGCACATCCGCCGACACCCCCATTCGCTTCGGGTTCCATGTCCGCGACACCTCTATCAAAATCTCATGTTTACCCCGTTGAACCGGCGTCCCCTCCGGGGTGTTCAACCGGGGTTGCCCCCCGACCCCTGACCTGCGATCTCTGACCTCTGATCCCTGACCCTCTGAACCCTCTCACCTTCCCCCTGCTCCTGCTCCCTGCTCCCTGCTCCTACATAATACCACCGCTTCTCACCCCCCTTCCGATCAAACACAATCTCATCCACCGCCTTCCCATCCAGCGACACCGCCACCACAACCGGCTCCTTCTCCACCCCAGGGGTATGACACTCAAAGCGCAACTGCACCAGTCCGCTACCTTCCAGTTTGATCAGCCCCCTTTTTCCTGAAAACGAAAATGCCCGGCCGGACCTTTCTCCCTGTGATAAAACCCCAGATAATTATGCCAATCCTGATCCTCGGCATACACCTTCAGCCCATACCTATCCGCCAGATCCTGCGACCCCCGCCCCACAAAATAGACCACGCCTCCAATCAATACCAGCACCACCATCCCCTTGATCACCCATCCGCTCGCCCGCCGCACACTATCAGGCAGCACCCGCTCATCGATGGTCAATGCATAACCCAGCGCCAGGAAGATAAACATCCATATCATCGGTATATACTGCATGCTCTGAAACAGGCCATAGGTGTGGAAACTGATAATGGAAATAATCACCGGCACATTCAACAGCCGCTTATTCCGTATCAAATCCACTACCAGAATCGTCAACGCATATCCGATGACCAACGCCCAAAAGAACAATCCGACGATACCCCCGCTCGCGAACAACTGGAAATAGATATTATGCGGCGTATCCAGCACCCGGTTATGCTTGTTATCCTTGTTGACCACGTAATAAGAATCCGGCACTTTAGACAATATGTTGGCATGCCAGCAAAACGCCTCATATCCCATACCAAACCAGGGCTGTTCCCTGCCCACATCCAGCCCCTGTGTCCATGCCTTGAGCCTTCCACTCGGCTCCACAATCCGACTGGCCTGTCTCTCAATATATGCGGTGGAATGTTTGGGCCTCGCCTTCGACCCTTTGGCTCCAGCGTCCTCCTTCACATAATTTGAGAGCGGCATAATCACATAAAAAATAAGAAGCAGGCTGATCACAATGGTAATCGGCACGGAAACCGCCACCTTCACCAGATCCCGCCACTTGAAATGAAACGATTCCAGTCGCCCCTCTTTTGTGAAATAGAAAAACAACCAGCAGACAAAAAGAATCAGCGGATACGACACCCAACCGCCCCTCGCACCGCCCAGAAGGAGTGCGACCTCACACAGCACCAGACTTGCCAACAGCAGAAACTTCCACCAAAGCCCCTTAATCCTGCTCATAAACCCGATCAACACAAACGGCGCCATCATCAAAATAAATTCCGCCAACCAGCTCCGGTTCAAAAACGTCGAATGAAGCGCACCAGGGCTAACAGTCGTCCCAAGGCGATACCACTTCAGCGAAACCACCCCATAATAATCCAGCAACCCGATAAAGGCACAAAACACCCCGCCCACAAAAATCCCAATAAAAATCCACCGGAACAATTCCCGGGATTCCCTCGCCTTCGCCACCTCCACCGCAAACACCAAAAACACCAGCAACCGATTCATCCCCGCTAACGGATACAGCCAGCTATTGGGCATCGCATTCGCCACCTGCAAAAAAAACGATTTCCAGCCAAACAACCAAAAATCCTTCACAATATGCCCCACCGGCAACAACATCAACGACAACACCGACAACCCCACATAACAAAGAATCAAAACCAATAGCTGGCGGTTTAAGTGACTCCTTCCATCCAACAAGTGACTACTGTCTTGCGAACTCCGTGCTCCCTGCTCCGTGCTCCGTGCTCCGCGCGTATTAACAAGCAGCGCGGTCAGCGCCACAAACACCACCACCGTCTCAAACACCTGACTCTGAATATCATACCCCCGAAACCCAAAAAGAAAGAACGATGCCCCAAACGCGAACAAAAACCCCTTCAACAACCTCGGAAACACAATCACCACCAGCGAACACACCGCCAGGCACACGAACACCCCGCTCACAACCCGACTGTAATCAAATATCGTCGCCACCCGATACCACAGATTCAGTAACAAAAACGCCAGTATGGTCAGACTTAAGCCCATCCGCAACTTTACATCGGTCCCCATCCGCCCAGAACCCGCCATCCCCATCATCTCACCTCATCTCATTTTAACGGCTTAAAAGCCCAGATATTATAATTTAAATATGTCCGGATATGCAAAATTAATCGTATTTACCAGCCATTTAACCCCAATTCACTTGATCTGTTCTGACACCTCTTCGTGTGCCCTACAAACAAAAAGAGCAGCATAGCCCTCGGCCCTACGCTGCTCTTTTCATTCTCCACCACCTCACGCTCAAGAATAGCTGCTAAGCTCACCAACCGCCCCTTACAACATGCACTCGCTCTCCATGGGTTGATATTCAGGAACCAACGCCTTCAGTTGCCTCCGTATTCCTGCGCCGTCCTGGGCATCGGCCAGACGATAGAGCTCCGAAATCCCTTCGGTCAGCCACATTCGAAATCCGTCTTGATCGCCATACCCGTCCCACAGCCCATCCGGCCTCAGCACCATAATCTTTTCGTGATCTGTCGGAACAATGCCTTCCCCTTCGGTGATCAGCTCCTCATAAAGCTTTTCTCCAGGGTCCAATCCTTTGAAAACAATCTCGATGTCCCTGTCGGGTTCTTTCCCGGACAGCCGGATAAGATCGCGGGCCATATCCAGTATCCGCACCGGCGTCCCCATCTCCAGGATGAATATCTCTCCCCCCGTACCCAAGGCCCCTGCCTCTAAGATGAGCTGGCAGGCCTCCGGGATCGTCATGAAAAAGCGGGTAACCTCAGGGTGGCTGACGGTCACCGGCCCTCCCATGGCAATCTGCTTACGGAACAGAGGAATCACAGAACCCGAAGAACCCACCACATTTCCAAAACGCACCGCCATCATGGCCGTCTGGCTGCCCAAATGGGACTGAAGCACCAGTTCAGCCACCCGCTTGCTCGCCCCCATCACATTGGTGGGTCGAACAGCCTTGTCCGTCGAGACCAGCACAAAACGGTCCACCCCATGGCGAACTGCCGTCTCCATAACCAGACTGCTCCCACGGATATTGTTGTGTATGGCCTGCCAGGGGTTCCGCTCCATCATGCCCACGTGCTTATAGGCGGCTGCGTGAAAAACGACCTGGGGCCGGTACCGGGTAAAGAGCCTGTCCAAAAAGGCGCCATTCTGGATGCTCCCCAAGACCGGTGTATAGCGCTGGTACCCAAAGATCTGTTTGAGTTCCATCTGAATGCTGTAAAGGTTCACCTCAGAGGCATCCCGAATCACGATATTCTGAGGATTGGAGAGCACAATCCGCCGGACCAGCTCCGATCCGATGGAGCCCCCGCCGCCGGTCACCAGTATCCGCTTGTTCTCGATGACCGCGCGCACATCTTCTGTATTCCCTTCGACCTGAGGCCTTCCCAGCAAATCCTGATAATCCACATCCCGCAAGGCCTTGACGCTGACCCTTCCGTCGATCAACTCGCCTAAACCAGGCAGCATCTTGAAAGGCGCTCCGCATTCCTTGCATGCCTCCATGATATCCCGCATGCGAGGGCCCGCAGAAGGAATGGCGATGAGCACCTCATCCGCCTGAAGGCTTTCCACCGCCCTTTTCAGCCCCTGGATATGGTCGATCACCGGCACATCATGGATGGTTCTCCCCAGTTTTAGCGGATCGTCGTCCACAAAGCCCACCACCCGGTAGCGGAGCCTTGGATTGTTCCGTATCTCTCGCAGCGCCTTTTCTCCTGCATCCCCTGCGCCGACGATCACCAAATCTTTGCTGTCCTCACCCGCTTTCTTCCCGTGAACCGGGAATAGAACATGGACCCCTTGCTGCCTGGCAAAATACACACGGATCAGTGCCCGCAATCCTCCGATGGCCACCAGGGTCAATGCCCCGTCAATTAAAAAGATGGATCTCGGATATCCGGAAAATCGTTGGATCATCAACACCCCCAGCATCATCAGGCTCGAGCTGACCGCCACCGCCTTCACGATGGCAACCAGGTCCCCAACGCTGGTATATCGCCACATGCCCCTGTACAGATGAAACACGGCAAATGTCGTGATCTTCACCCCCAGCAGCCACGGAAGAGTCGCCTTGAATATGGCCAGTTCCCTGCCAGGGATATCGAATTCAAAACGAAACAGATAGGCCAGATAGAAACAGGCCACCACCAGGACTGTATCTGCGAGCAGCATCAACCAGAGGTTGCTATATTTGACCAGATTATTCAATTTAAACGCTCTTTCGCCTCTCCAGCTCGTCAAGTTCATCCTTGACCGGTTTGAGAGTGCTCCGCCGATCCCAAAGAATAAACCCGACAAGGATAAGCATGCCACTGAAAAGCAAACCAAAGCCCCATTTCATAAAACCGAGTATTTCGCTTCGCATTGATTGCATATCGTTTCGCAAAGCCAATATCATTTCTCTATTTGCCTTAACCCCTTCCTCCAAGCGGGTCAGAGATTCAATGATCTCTCTATCCGAAATCCTTGGAGCAGCCTCCACTGCATAACCTGGCACAGGAGCAAAAAAACTCGCCATGCAAATCCCTAAGAAAAGCATTGTCATGTATCGCTTCATAATACTCCCCTTTTCATCCAATAACCACCCAGTTACATCTTCCTCTCGCTCTCTGACCCCTGATCCCCGACGCCTGAATCCTGTCTTAATCTCTGCGCCTCTGCCTGCCCCGCCTGCCCAGTTAAATCCGCTTTTGCCTTTGCCTTGCCCCGCCTGCCCAGTTAAACCCTCCTTTGCTTCTTGTTTAACCAGGGTGCAACCTTCTTGCCCTTGCCTGCCCCGTGAAACCTCTGTTGTTCTTGTTTCACCGGGGTTTCACCGGGGTTTAACCGGGGTAGCTCCGGCAGATGGTACTGGGGTAATCCCTGCCCCATGAAATCCTTTTACCTTTATTTCATCGGGGTGCGGATCGAGACCTAACCCACCCCCCAAACCCCCAAAACCCCACAAACCACGCCCCCAAATACCCCACCAAAATCCCCGTCCCATACCCCCTCAACCCTAACGCCCCCAACCCCACCACCGCCTGCAACACCCCATACCCCACCGACACCTTCCAATGTGCAATCCCCATCTCATTCGCCAGCAACTGATACACATGCCTCCGATGCGGCGTCATCAGAACACTCATCGCTCCAGGCACCCTGGTCACCAAGTCCCGGATGCCCTTCCATCCTCCGACCTTCGACCTCTGACCTCTGATCTCTGACTTCTGACCTCCGACCTCTGATCTCTGACCCCCGGCCCTTCCTGCCCTTCTGCCCTTCTGCAAGAAAACCAACAAGTTATTTGATTATTAACGGACGTCCCCCAAATACTCGCAAAGATCCCCGTCAGGCTCTTCTCGATCCGCCCCATGTCCGCCTCCGTCATGTTGGAGCCCGAGGGAAGCCGGTGAACGCCTGCAGGTCACTTTCAAATCCATCCACATTGGCGCCCAGCGGGGCAACCCAGTTGGTATCAAAGGCTTCCTTGATATACCTCATTTCCCCGCCGCCCATATGCGGGGAAGAAAGAAAAATCCTGTCAACATTTGGATCCTTCATTTCATTTCTTCCAAATTCTCTTCATAAAACTCCCTTGCAGTCAAGATGCGAATGGAGCGATACATCTTCAAATCCACGAGGTGCTTATCACCTGAAATCAGCACATTCGTATCCAAAACCGCTTTCAGCGTCATTCTCTCGCCTCGTGGATTAAGGCATTCAAATCCTCTGAAGACATTGGCTCGACTTCTCTCCGAACCAACTCATCCAGCGGTCGAACAACGCGCGTCTTTTTCAGAATGAGTTCGTCACGTTCCATAACCACCAAAAAACGTTCAGCATTGCTTACCCACCGCTGAACATCATCCGGCAATAGAATGGCCTTCTTATCCTCAGAAAGGCTTGCATATTCACTTGAAATCGGCATAACATTTTTCTCCTTTCGCCTCTTCCTCCTCTAAACCCTGCCCCCCGCTTACGGATCCCTGATCCCCGACACCCGCCCCCTGCCTATCCATCAATTCACCAAAGCTCATCAGCTTACCAGCTTCTTTTATCTCCCACCTTCTCACCCTCTCCCCGTCTGACCCCCTCACCTTCTCACCTTCTTTTTTTCTGACCAGCTCACCAGCTCATCAGCTATTCACTCGTTTCCCCCTGCCCCATGCTCCTTGCCTCATCATCTGCGTCCATCTGCTTGCCCTGTGAAATGTTTACCCTGTGAAATGCGTAGCCTATTTCACCAGGGCGTAGCCTATTTCTCTGGGGCGCAATCTGTGGATTGGAACAACCTTTTCTCCAACCGTTGCTCCTCTCAATCCCTGCCCACCCCTTTGACCTGCATCCCGGCATCTCGCCATTTCCATCATCCATCAGCTATTCACTCTTCGCGTCTTTGCGTCTCTGCCTGCCTGGTGAAACCTTCCTTGCAGTTGTTTCACTGGGCGCGAGATCATCCCAAAATCCCCATCAGCGCCCTCTCGATCCTCTCCATGTCTGCCTCCGTCATGTTGGAGCCCGAGGGAAGGCAAAGCCCCCTTTTGAAAAGATCCTCCGCCACCCCACCCCCCACTGCGCGTGCGCGATATCTTTGTCTCCCTCGCTGACCTCCGACCTCTGACCTCCGACCTCCGACCTCTGACTTCTGATCTCTGCAGTCGAACACCGGCTGTATATGCATGGGCTTCCACAAGGGTCTCGATTCGATGTTCTCCTCCAGAAGCCGCAGCCGCACCGCCTCCCGGTCCACCCCTGCCCGCGACGGGTCAATGGTAATGGCGGTCAGCCAGAAGTTGGAATAGAAATCAGCCCCTGGCTCGGACTGGAACGTAATCCCAGGCACATCATCAAGCAAATTCCGATACCACCGGTTGATTTCCCGCCGTCTCTGAACCCTCATCGGGAGCACTTCCATCTGTCCCCGTCCGATGCCCGCCACGATATTGCTCATCCGGTAATTGTACCCGATGTGGGAATGCTCGTAATGGGGCGCGTCATCCCGGGCCTGGGTCGCAAGAAACCGGGCCTTTTCGATCAGTTCAGGGTCTCCTGCAATCAGCGCCCCGCCGCCGGAAGTGGTGATGATCTTGTTGCCGTTGAACGACAGCACGCCCATCCTGCCAAACGTTCCCATTGCCTTCCCCTGATACGTGCTCCCCAGCGATTCTGCCGCATCCTCGATAACCGGGATGTCATATTGCGAGGCAATGGCCATGATCTCCCGCATCTTTGCCGGCATGCCGTAGAGGTGAACCGGGATGATCGCCTTGATGCGTCTCCCGTTGTGGATGAGATCCTGGATCGCCCCTTCCAGGAGATCCGGGTCCATATTCCAGGTGTCGGCTTCGGAATCCACAAACACAGGGGTCGCCCCCACATAGGCGATGGCATTGGCCGAGGCCGAAAAGGTCATGCTCTGACAGATCACCCCATCGCCGGGCTCAACTCCCAGGATGATCAGGGCCAGGTGCAGGGCGGCCGTGCCGCTGCTCAACGCCGCCGCATATCCCGCCCCGGTAAACGCCTGCAAGTCCGCTTCAAACCCATCCACATTGGCGCCCAGCGGGGCAACCCAGTTGGTATCAAAGGCCTCCTTAACATACTTCATTTCCCCCCCGCCCATATGCGGGGAAGAAAGGTAAATCCTTTTGGAGCCCTTTTTCTTCTTTCGGTAACCTTCTGCAACTATGACCCCTGTAGGGAACAATACCTTGTGACCATCAACGGCAACCACGGACGTCAGCCTTTTGTCAGAGCAAACAAAAACGTCATCTTTCTCACAATAGGCCAAAAAGAAAGCTAATTGAAGGCTGTCCAAGGTCCTCAGGACATGGCTTTTTCCATAGATCTCAAGCACCCGAGACGCTTCCTCGAAAACCAACGGAGAGAAGGCCAGCAATTCATAGCGGGTCTCAATGTCCTCCCGAAACTTCAGTACAAGCTCACCAGCCGTTTTCGAGTCGATAGCATTTTCCCGAAGCTTCCTGTAAACAACGGATATGAACTCCAGAACGCTCAATTCCGAAATACAGAGCGCCGAACTGCCTCGATACAATTCAAGAGACTCCTTTGAGCCCTCCTCCGGATGATAGATCTTAACAACGGAAGAAGTGTCGAGATAATATTTCACAGCCGATCCTCGCGATCTTCGATCAATTCATCCGACCAACTCCCTGGGGATGAAGCTGTCATTTCATGGATCTCGGTGATGGATGCCGCTTTTTTCTTCTCCAGCCCCTGCGACTTCATCATCTCCATCAGTTTGATTTGCCCATAGAGCATACTCAGCTCGCGAACATCCATCCTGCTGATGGACTCAGAAATCTTTTCTTTCAGTTTCATACTTATCCCCTCACTTTCCCGGCCCCTGATTCCAGCCTCCCGACTCCCCGATCCCTGACCTCTGACCTCTGTCTTTTCCCTCCGACCTCTGTCCCTTCAACCACAGACAAAAAAGGCCCCCAAGGGCCAGAATGAAGACTACCGAAACCGGCATGAAGAACGGAGCAATGATTTTCTTCAAAACAAACATGGCATTATCGTACCAGGACCTGTCAAAAGCCACTAAACTCCTCAGCCGTTAAGCTCATCAGCCATCAGCTTACGAGCTCAACAGCTTATCAGCTTCTTCTCCCTGCCCATTTTGCGCCTTTTTGTTTGCCCCGTTAAATCTCTTTTGCAGTCATTTAACTGGGGCCGCTATCATTCATCTGCGTCAATCTGCTTGCCCTGTGAAATGCGTAGCCTATTTCTCTGGGGCGCAATCTGCGGATCCTCTGACATCTGACCTCTGGGCTCCAGCACCGTCCTTTTTACCACCAAGTTGAAATCGTCCCGGGCGTGGGAGGAGGGTGATTCAGACAGAGGTTCCGCACTATAGCCCCACTTGATGAGTTTGATCTCAGCCTGCCTATCCTGCCCGCCCGTGATTTCAATGCCGGTGATGCACCTCGGATGCACACAGGACCCGGTGTTGTAATAGGCCGGGTCCGGGGTTTTACGTTCAATACCCGGGGTCCCTATCCCCAGATGAAGGAGCCACTTTTCCGTGAGAGAAAGGTTTTCAAAGACCGGCCGATGGGTATGGCCCGCAATGATGGCCTGAATCCCCTCGACATTGCGGGTCGCCCACTCATAGAGTTTCCGGTCCACCTTATTGGCCCGGCCGGGATTGTTGGCCGCCCGGGTGGGGTCCTTCATGCCCAGGCGCTGCATCCCCGTCCAGATGCCCCCCACGATGAATTTGGCTACCGTCGCACGAAAGCCCAGACAGCTCGGATCGGCCTGGTGCCCGTGCCACATCAGGATGCGGTTGTTCAGCAGCGCCGCCTCATACACACGAATCCCGGGAAACAACCCATCCAGAACGGTCTTATCTTTGCGCCATTCCAGATCATGGTTCCCCCAGATCTTGATGTAGCGCGTCTTTTCCGGATCCGAATCGTGGAATTGCGCCAGTTTTTCGTAAACCGAGGTGTGGGTGATGTAGATCTGATCAAAGGTCCTGTTCTCCCACAATTCCTCCGCATCCCCCAGTTCGATATAGGTGAACCCATTTTCCAGATAATAATCAAGCGCGCACTTGTACACCAGCGAATTGTGGGCAAAATCATCCGAACCGGTGCCATCCCCCGATGCATATCGCTCATAATGATGAGCTTTGTATCTGCCGTCAGGGCCAGCCGCTTAATCCTGGTCTTCGCGGAATAGACGTCTGTGAAACTTCTCATGCTAAACCAGGCTCTGCTTACCGATTATGGCTTTGAGCCGGAATCGGTAAAAGGAGGGGTCGAATGTAAAAATATAAAGGGCGTCCCGCTATCCGCGCTATCCAAAAAAGGATTGACAACACCGCCCCACTTGATATATAGGCCATAATCATTCAATAATTTAATTAAGTTCTTCCCTTTCCTTGGATTCAACATGAAATCTCTTCGAGAGGAGCCACCCGATGGCCGGAAACATCTTTAAGAAGCGATTTGGGAGAGATCCCCGTTCTTTTCACTCCACTGAGGAGGTCGATACTTTCGTGGAGCAAAAAATCGGGAGAAAGATGAAGGTGCGGTTGATGCATCCGAACCTGGTGACCCGTCGAGGCTTCGTATTTCCTACCAAGAAAACCCATGCCGATAAGACATTCAAAAAGGCCTTGGCCGAATGATCTTGGAAGATCTTTTTGAACTCTACAGAGACCATTTCCTGCCCGTCTATTCTGATTTTGTCGCTCTCGCACTCTTCAGGCCCGAGCAGGTCCTCGTCGAAGAATCCAACATCCTTTCTCACATTGCCCAGTTTTTTAATCCTGAAACATCCGAAGCCTTCCGGCAGGAGAATCTGGAAAAGGCAAGAAACCACCTAACCAGGGTCACGATTGATGTGAACAAGCTGGTATGGGCGCAAATCAGAGAGAAAGTCTCGCCGTTTATGGAACGTGGAAGGGGTCGGTTGTGTTTCAATCTCCCGGAAGATCAGATAACCCGGCTCTACGCCGATTTTTTGACAGAGGGTAGGGAAGCGAGGCGCTTTGAGATGAGCCATGTCGGCGACGATGCGTTGAAAACCATCGAATGCTACGAGAAGGTCAATGCGATCGGCCTTGAGCTTCTCAACTCGCTCGATTATTTCAAGACCTCCATGGTCAGAAGATGGATAAGGCTCACAGGTCTCAAGCCGTTTCTGCTGGGCGTGCTGGCAAGCGGTCTTGCTATGGCGATCTTCCCGTCTGAGCTGCATAACTGGCTTATTAAATCGATCAAGATCGTGCTCACGCGCCTCGGCCTGCTCCCTGCTCCCTGATGATCCCCGACTCCCGTCCCCTGTCTCTCAGTCCCTCTCACCCTCTTACCTTCTTCCCTTCTCCCCCTTCCGACATCGGACATCTGACACCCGTCCCTCAGTCCTCCACCCTCCGACCCCTGACCCCTGATCCCTGACCTCTTTCTTTTCCCTCTGACCTCCGACATCCGACATCCGACCTCTGATCCTTCTCGCCGGCACCCCCGCCATTCACCCCGTGGAATTCGGCTTTGCCGAAGGTTCGCAGGACCATTCCACTGGGGCGACCGCCCCATCCGCCACATCCTTGTTCACAAAACTATGCGCCCCCACCACCGCGTTTTCGCCCACTGCCTGCCCGTGAAACCTCTTTTGCTTCTGTTTCACCTGGGGTCACCCCCGGCATGACCGTACTATGCGTCCCAATCCGGCAATTGCGCTTCAGCACCACAGGACCTTCCTTTCCATCAATGGTCGAAATCGAATATATCGAGCAATGCGATCCGATCTGCACCTCATCCTCAATGGTCACACCAAACTTGGCGTTGATGTAGGTGAATGCGCCAATATCCGTCTTGTATCCCAGCCGCAGCCCATCTTTGTTCTGAACCACCCAGTTGTACTTTGTGGGTCGCCCCTCTTCGATCTCAGGGTACTGCCAGGCTCTGAATCTATCCTCCACTCGACGCCTCACTCAAAAATCATAATCGCCACAAAAAGGCACAAAATACGCAAAAATAAAATTACGCTCTTGTGACTTCTGCGCCTTCTTGCGGCCAACCATTTAAGCCACAAAGATGCACAGAATTCTCAAAAGGGTCTATTTTGAGGCGTTTGTGCCTCTTGGCGGCCAATTAATCCGACAGCACGTATTTTTTGATCTCAAGCTTTGTCGCACCAAAGTTGATCAAAATCCCATGTTCGACCCGACAAGCCCGTAAATACCCCAAGATCTGAGCTGTATGTTCCGGTGCTAAAGCCCTGCATGCTTTCAATTCGACAATGATTTTAGACTCAACAAACAAATCCGCAAAATACTCCCCCAGTACAGTCCCGTCCTCATCATAAACCTTCAAGGGGTATTGCTGCTCAACCACCATCCCCTTTTTTTGCAATCTATGCGCCAAGCCGTTCTCATATACCTTTTCTAAATGCCCATATCGGAGATACCTGTGAAGCGAGAAACTCGTTTCTCTAATCAGATCAACCAGATCAAAAATATTCTCTTTATTCTTCAAATACCCCTCTCTTGTGCCTTTTGTGCCTCTTGGCGGCCATCCATCTTGGCCTTTGTTCCCTATCTTATCTTGTGCCTTTTGCGCATTTTTGCGGCTGATATTCTTACCCAAGCATCGCGACCAGCTCAATTTTCGGTGCAACAGCCTCCACGAAAACCTCAGACCCATTTTTCTCAGTCTGCTCCTTTTTCCGAGATAAAAGACCCTTCTCTTCCAAATACCGTATTTCTTTGGCAATAGTGGTACGACTTCGTTTAAGAACATTTGCGAGTTCCTGGACGGTTTGCGGCCTTTTCATTACCTCCAGCATGATTCGCCTCCGCCCCCCAGACAACAACATCAGCATCTGTTGCGGATCTTCAAAGGAAATCGTCACCTTCTCCTCAAACGTATCACCGCGATCTGCCCTTAAAGCCGCTTTTCTGGCCCGGGAAAAAAACTCATCCACGTTCCCCGTTCGAACCGTTACAGTTGTCATTGTGTTTTCTCCTTTTTCCTCTTCACCAAATTCTTCCACTCCGTCTGGAACCTCTCCACGACATCAGCATAAGACTCGAACTCAAAAGGCTCAACAGACCCCAGCCAATGCCGATGATGATATCCGTGCGCATTGTCATAACCCAAGACCCGCCCATTGTCTCCGGAAAAAACAGTATGATTGATATAGGCAATATTGTATCGCGTTACAACCGTCTTGTCTTTCTCCTGATACCCCCAAGCCTCATATTGCAAAATACCGCCACCCGACTTGTTGGATAACTCAAATCGTTCGCGTTCAAGCAAACGAACAGCTTTTTCTCCAGTCATTCTTGTGTCTTCTGTGCCTTTTTGTTTACCCCGTTAAATCTCTTTTTCACCCATTTAACCGGGGCGGCTAAGGTCACTTCCCATAAACTCTTCCGCCGTCGCCTCCCCTTCCGCCGATATCCCCTCCCTTTTCAGCACCTTCATCACCGTCATCCCGATAATCTTCAAATCCAATCCCAGACTCCAATGATCCACATACCACATATCCATCTCAAACTTCTCTTCCCAGCTCAACGCATTCCGCCCGTTCACCTCTCGCCGCGACTTACCGATTTCGGGTTTGACCAGAAAGCGGTAAATGGGAGGGATGATTTACCGAAATCAGGTTTGACGTGAAATCGGTAAAGGAGGGTTCGCTGGTCAGGGTTTTGAGGATGAGGTGGATGTCTGTCCAAAAGGACCAGTTCTCCACATACTCCCGATTCAGCCGCACCTTATCCGGCCACAGCACTTGGTCATTGTAACGCTCGGGATCTTCCTGCGCCGCCAGGAGGGCCTCTTCATCCCGGTATTTCAGCGTGGCAGGCCCGGTGATTCCTGGTCGAACCGTCAGGATAATCCGATCTCCACCCTCCGCCCTCTGATCCCTGACCTCCGACCCCTGCCCCCCGACCCCCGGCCCGTCCTTCCCTTCGTTCTCTTCTGTAAAACTCCTTGAAGTTATTGAATTATTAAAGAGCGTCCCGCTGTCCACGTTTCTGTTGAATCAGCTTCTTCTCACGGCCCTCTCCATCACCTTCCGCATAGCCGCCACCGCATCCTGCATATCCGTGACCGACAAGGTCGGATGCACCATAAACATCAGACTCGTCTCGCCCAACTCGCGGGCCACCGGCAGCCGCGCTTTGGGACCCAATCGCCTCACCTCAAACCCCTTTTCCAGATAGATCTCGCTGCAACTGCCCGAACCGCAGGGAATGCCTTCAGCGCAGACGGCCTCCATGATCCGGTCTCTGGACCACCCCGGCAGGAGGGCCCCGGGCTCCACGAATACATAATACTTGTAGTAGGCATGACTCACGTCCTCAGGCGGGACGGTCACCCGCAACCCCTGGATGGTTGAAAAGCCCTCGGTCAAGATGACGGCATTCCGTGTTCGCAGCCTCACCCATTCGGGCAGCTTTCGAAGCTGAAGCCTTCCTATGGCCGCCTGCATCTCGGTCATCCGGCCGTTGGTCCCGAACGACTCGTGCAGCCACCGGAAGCCCGGCCCCCAAGGTGCACCGTGATGATGCCCCGGGTTCGCTCTGTCAGAACTGCTCGAATGGTATCTGCTGTCACATCCTGGCTCACCCGATCCACATCCGCAATGACCGGCACGCCACCTTGAAGGATGACACAACTGGCCGAAGCAATAAAGGTGCGGCTGGTGGTGATCACCTCATCGCCATGCGAAATCCCCAAAGCGCGGACAGCCGCTTCCAGGGCCACCGTCCCATTCATCACGGCCACGGCATATCGTGTCCCCACAAACGCGGCATACTCCTGCTCGAACTTTCTGCCCTCCTCCCCGGTCCAGTAATTGACCAGGCCGGACCCGAGAACTTCCTGTACGGCCCCGATCTCATCTGCATCATAATGTGGCCAAAACGGGAACGGCCTGCGGCGCACCGGATCTCCTCCCTCGCAAGCAAGCCGTTCTCCAATCTGACCTTGATGTTGACCCTCTCTTTTCAGATCCTCCATTGCGTCACCACATCACCTTACTCCAAAAACCAATTGTCTTGCGAATCTTGCGGATTTTGTGGCTATCGTTCATTTGAGCCGCTTCGCCGGCACCCCCGCCATTCACCCCGTGGAATTCGGCTTTGCCGAAGGTTCGCAGGACCATTCCACTGGGGCGACCGCCCCATCCGGCACATCCTTGTTCACAAAACTATGCGCCCCCACCACCGCGTTTTCGCCCACTGCCTGCCCCGTGAAACCTCTTTTGCTTCTGTTTCACCTGGGGTCACCCCCGGCATGACCGTACTATGCGTCCCAATCCGGCAATTGCGCTTCAGCACCACAGGACCTTCCTTTCCATCAATGGTCGAAATCGAATATATCGAGCAATGCGATCCGATCTGCACCTCATCCTCAATGGTCACACCAAACTTGGCGTTGATGTAGGTGAATGCGCCAATATCCGTTCGATAACCCAGTCTCAGTCCATCTTTGTTCTGAACCACCCAGTTGTACTTTGTGGGTCGCCCCTCTTCGATCTCAGGGTATTGCCAGGCTATAAATCTATCAACCATCCCTGTTCCTCACGCCAAGCCGCCAAGCCCGCCAAGAAAACCATTATCTTTTTGTGTTCCATCCTTCGCGCCTTCGCGTCTTTGCGTGACCAAGCCGCCAAGCCCGCTAAGACACTATAGCTTTTCAGGAAAATAATTTCTCAAAATGTCTGTAGCGTCAAGCTGTAACCAGCTATATTTAATACGGAATCAGATTTAATCGAAATCAGGAATCGGAAATTTAATTTCTGAAGCACTATATCTCCTTTTTTTCGCTCCTCTTTGCGCCTTTGCGCCTTTGCGTGACAAGGCTACAGTCCATTTACCACCCTCGATATCCCATCCTTCAGTAGGGCCGATCCAAAATTGATGAGCATCCCAAGACGCATATCGGCCAACCTGAGGTACGTCAGAAGCTGCTTTTTGTGGACGGGCTGAACACTCTCAACCGATTTCAGTTCAATGATCACCTTGCCTTCAACAACCAGGTCCGCCCGAAACGCCTCGTCAAAAACCATATCTTCATACCGAATCCGGATAGAGACCTGCGCCCTCACATCTAATCCTCTCTTTTGCAGTTCATGAAAGAGGACCCTTTCATAGACGCTCTCCAACAGTCCCGGACCCAGGGCTCTATGCACCTTCATCGCCGCATCTACAATCACCTTTGCAATCTCATTCTCGTCCATAATTTCTCACGCCAAGACGCCAAGACGCTAGGTTGAAAGGGAAATAGATTTTTGTTGCATTATCACGCCAAGCCGCCAAGCCCGCCAAGATATCCCCTTCTTATTTTGCCTTTCTTCGCGCCGTTGCGCCTTTGCGTGAGACCGTATCTTTCGCACCAAGGCCCCAAATCTATCACACTTTTTTCTCTTTGCGCCTTTGCGCCTTTGCGTGATCAAGGAGCCCAAGCCTCAGTCGGCGCTGCTTTCGGCCGCAGCACTTTCCCTACCTCTTCCAGCACCAAAGCCCTTTTTCTTCCTTTGGCTCTTACCTCTTCAATACGCTTCATGGCCCTGCGATCATAGTACCGCTCACCGCACTGAGAACAAACAGGTAGTTCCAACCGAATCAGAACGATATCACTTCCGACCGGGATTTGCTCATCAACGGTTTTCAGTACGATAGCGTCCCCTTTACAGATAACGCATTTCATTTTCTTCTCCTTCTGAAATCAATCCACTTGTCCGGATCAGGTTCCCCCTCTTCTTCCATTTCACAACGAGCATGCCAGCTATAAAATACGCTGCCAGATTCAAAACATCCCTGTACGCGCGCGATCAGCATTTCCCAACTCAAAATTCCTCTTTTCTATCCTTCTTTGCGCCTCTGCGCGAATATTTTTCACGCCAAGTCCCCCAAGATCACTCTTTTGCCTTTCTTTGCGCCTTTGCGCCTTTGCGTGACCCATGAATTCCTCCGCCGTCGCCTCACCTTCCGCCGATATCCCCTCCCTTTTCAGCACCTTCATCACCGTCATCCCGATTATCTTCAGATCCAGCCCCAGGCTCCAATGATCCACATACCACACATCCATCTCAAACTTTTCTTCCCAGCTCAAGGCATTCCGGCCATTCACCTGCGCCCACCCGGTCAATCCCGGCTTCACCTCGTGCCTCCGCGCCTGCTCGGGAGTATACCGCTCCAGATACTGCATCAACAACGGTCTCGGCCCCACGATGCTCATATCTCCCTTGAGCACGTTCCATAACTCCGGCAGCTCATCCAGCGAAGATGCCCGCAGTAACCGACCCAGCGGGGTCAAACGTTTCTCATCCGGCAACAGACCTCCTTCCCTACCCCTTCCATCAGTCATAGTACGAAATTTTAAAATCGGAAAGGGCCTGGCGCCCACCCCAGGTTGCTCCTGACGAAACAGGACCGGCCGGCCCAGCCTTGCCCCAACCAGTGCGCCAATGCATACCAGCAATGGCGAAAGCAGAGTCAAGGCGGGCAGAGCAATTGCCAAGTCAAAAAGCCGTTTAGTGAAATCTTGATGGGTCTTCGTCAGCAATATCCTAAGCTTTTTGAATTTGGGCAGGAATGCCAACTGCTGTTACGCCTGCAGGTAGATCTCTTACAACCACGGCGTTTGCTCCGACAACTGTATTTGGGCCTATGGTAACACCGGGCAATACAGAGGCATTCATGCCAATAAGTGTTGACTCCCCTATCCGGACATTTCCAGCCAGTTTGGCCCCGGGGCACAGATGAGCCCATGACTCCAGCGCACAGTCATGTCCCACGACGACGCCTACGCTTAGTATAATGCCGGGGCTTAACACAGCGTCAGCACCGATATGGACATGAGATAATACGACGGCTCCTCCACCTATTTCACAGCCTCGGATGAGCGTTGCCGACGGGTGTACCGCACTCACCAGATGGAAGCCGTTGCGCTCAAGATGTGTTGACGCTTCAGCGCGAGCGGCATTGTCGCCGATAGCCACGATTGCCTATGAAACACCTTGTTCCTTCATTGAAACCGTTTCATCCTTTCCCCCCAACACCCTATAGCCACAAACCTGGGTCCCCTGTTTGCCTTTATCATCATCTAACAACCCTACGATTTCATATTTTCCCTCACTCTCAATGGTGGCGAGCACAACCTTAACGTGCCCACCTGCACCAAATACTACTATTAGCTCTTGCTCTTTATCCACGGTCTGTCCCTGATCTTTCGCCTTTCGCATCTGAAAGTAGCAAATACATCTGCCTCATTACATCATCGCAGGTCACCCAGCAAACCCATTGGATAGTCGTCGTCTGCTGAATCCCTTTTCCACAAATTTGCTGACAAAATGTGCGGCATATCTTCTTTTCGCCCATGCCTCTCTCAA
This sequence comes from Deltaproteobacteria bacterium, assembly GCA_034522175.1. Classification (GTDB taxonomy): domain Bacteria; phylum Desulfobacterota; class DSM-4660; order Desulfatiglandales; family Desulfatiglandaceae; genus JAIPDZ01. Next base: position 1,222,255 of record JAXHLQ010000001.1, read on the forward strand.
ATTAGCGCAAACTGACCGAGAACAACGTCTGATCTGGTCCGTCAGAGAATATTTTTCTTCTGAGGGCCAAGCCTTGCTCACAAAAAAGATCTCCATCGCTCCCTGGAATCCCCGGCGGTATACCACCAGCTCCCTAAAATGCCTAATCCGCTCCCTCTTTTCCATGATGTCTCCCCGCTGTCAGCTCAGCTTGTTATCAAAGAAGGTAAGAGGATCAGAAAATCAGAAGGTTAGCCTTACCCTCTCACCTTCTCAGCCTCTCACCTTCTCGCCTTCTGCTCTTCTCCTACCCAAAACCTGCCACAAACACGGATTCTGTACGCACGCTCAATAGCTCTTGTCTTTCGTCTTTCTATTTCCTCAATTTCAGGGACGACATCCCTCTTGAAAACCTTCTTGTATTCCTCAAACTCCTCGGCGTCACGGCTTATAATTTCAGCATCCTTTGCGAAGCCATATTTCACCTCTATAGTTCTGCTCATGGGTACCTCCTCAGGTTGTTCTGGTAAAGGGAAAATGGAGCCAACTCGGGAGAAAAAGTTAAGCGGTACATCTCGCCGGTAACAGCCCGATCATAGAGCAACATTTTTCTTTTATCATGGATGACCAGAAATGGCATATTCTCATAATGGTTGGCGGTGGCATCTATGATCCAGCGAAATTCGGCTTTACTCTGATCATAAACTTCGGGAGAAGCCATTTCGACAACCCATATGAACTTGGGCATGGGCAATTCAACCTGGGCCTTCTTCACAGCTTCACTGACGCCCTGTGATTGCCTTATCTCTCGCTTGTATGACCTCGAAGATGTCATGAACACACGGAGCACATACTTCTTTTCAGGCAGATCCAGAAGCCCGCCCCATCCCAATTTGTGACAAAGCTTGAGAACATTCTCCGCGTTGAGATACATCTTCTCGTATTGAGGCACAACAAACGAATCAATGTCCTCCAGCCTGTTGATACCCCTCTCTACGCCCTCCCCTGCGTCGTTCGGGAGCAGGAAAAAAGGCATTCGATTATCGTCATTTATGACAAATCGGTCAATACAATGCCTTGCCGATATGACCGGCTTTTCAATGTCGCGGCAGACCTCGGTAGCCGAGCGTAAAGGCCCATGTCCCAACACAGCTACGGCATGTTCGTTCCCGGCGCAGACAACAGGGACCCCGGATTCGACATAACAGTAGAGCAAATCGTAGAAAACCTCCTTATCCGCATAAAGCTCTTTGACAAAAATCTCGGGATAAAAACCGATGGAAGCCATGACTTCGGAAACCTGTCCAAGAGTAAGCCCCCTTGAAGGAATGATTCTTCCCTCGGAGAGGTCTGTTACAGCCTGGGCAATGTCAAAGGAAAGCCGTTCCGGATACAGGCCGTACTTTTCGCTGTAATACCTTGCAATCATCCAGCAGACAGAATGGGCGCATATCGTTACATCCGTGTCTTGGCTGATATGAGGGAAGCTTTTGATGTTGAGAGGAATTCCCATCAGGTTGTTCTCGAAAGAGGCTTCTGCAACAAAACCTTCGAACCCGGCAATGGCCTTAGGAGACAGCAGTGTTCTACCTTGTGGCGTCACCTCTGTAGGGCGTAGAACGATCGAGCCAAAGTAATTGGGGTTAAGCGGGTTCAGGTCCTCCAAGCCAGCGAGGTGTTGTCCAAAAAAATGCAATCGAAAGCAAAATTTGTCGTATTTTCGATGTCTTTTCGAATAGAAGCCGTAATAGGTGCTCCTGTAATCTTTGTCCACATAAGGGTATTCGATTAAAATAGTCCGAATGAGTGGGCTAAAGGATTTCCCCATCGAATCAACCAAATCCGTCGAAAGGAAATCCTCAGGGATAACGTCCCAAAGTTTCGAGTAATCCGCATGCGACTCTATCTTAACAACCCCAATAATCACCGTCTTCCCCTCTCACCTTCTTCCCCTTTTTGTGGCTATCATTCTTTATCTTTTATACATGTGCTTTTTGTGCCTTTTTGTTTACCCAGTGAAACCTATCTTCTTGTTTCACCGGGGCGGCTAATACCCTTCGTGCCCTTTGTGCTCTTTGTGGTAGAATTCTCTCTCACCCCTCTTTCAACCTTCTGCGCCTTTTTGCGCCACCAGGATTTTAGCATTCCCCAATCTGCGTCAATCATGCCTTAATCTGCGTCCATCTGCGTAATCTGATCCACAGATTTCACAGATTCTTTTCCCTCTTCTCTAATCTGCGCAACCCTACGTAATCTGTAGATTCTTGTGCTTTTTTTAATCTGCGTGAATCTGCGTAATCTGTGGATTGAACTCTGGCATCGTCGCTTCCCCTCCGCCGATATCCCCTCCCTTTTCAGCACCTTCAAGACCGTCATGCCGATAATCTTCAAATCCAGGGCCGGCGACCAATGATCCACATACCAGACATCCATCTCAAACTTCTCTTCCCAGCTCAAGGCATTACGCCCGTTCACCTCTCGCCGCGACTTACCGATTTCGGGTTTGACCAGAAAGCGGTAAATGGGAGGGATGATTTACCGAAATCAGGTTTGACGTGAAATCGGTAAAGGAGGGTTGGCTGGTCAGGGTTTTGAGGATGAGACGGATGTCTGTCCAAAAAGACCAATTTTGAACGTATTGGCGGTTGAGGCGTACTTTGTCGGGCCAGAGAACGTCGTTGTTGTATCGATCGGGATCATCCTGTGCCGCCAGGATTACCCAAAAGAGCCTTGGGTGGAAATGGGTAGGAGATTATGCCAATGCGTCTGTTTCCATCTCCATCAAACACTCAGAAAGATTCTCCAGTGAATCCGGGCCGCCCACCTGCCGCCATATTTCGACAGAACCCGGGAAGGTATATCGTTTCAGGATGAATGTCCGCTTTTCCGGGTCTTCCAGACAAAATCGAAATACGGGCGTAAAAGAAACCGTATAATCAATCGCCTCCTCAACAGTGCATCCGTTTACAGACGCACCATCAAATACCTCTTTCAAGACATCGACATCCTCATTCGACTGGAAAACAGTTATGTCATTTTCCCGGACATCGACGACATACCGCCTGGATGTCGACAGCTTGTGGATATACTGATCAACCAGTTGTTTTTCTGTATTCGAAATATGGATTGGCCGGACCTTTCGCAAAAAAACCCGGGCATTGGGATCTTCGTATATCTCAAATCCCTCTGGCACGACATCAACAAGCTTTCCGTCAAGACTGTCTGAAAAGAAATAGCGTGCCTCGCCGGATTTTTCCGTATCCTCATGAAGGTAATAGCTAACTTTTTTCCTGTTTGTATATTGAACAGACACTATGGCCCCCTTTGTATTTGTTGATTAACCACAGACCCACACAGACATAAGCCCCTTTTCTTTGTTTTTCTCTGTGGCTAATTCCTCTTCACAGCCCCATCATAAACTCAACCTGGTCCCTGACTTCGGGCGAAAGGCTTTCCTCCTCCTTAAACATCTGTTCTCAGAAGACACAATCCCGGATCAATTAGCTTGGCTACCTGTTTGAGATCCTCATACATCAGCCCGCCGAACTCCCTTTCAAACAACTCCGTGATCTCTCTCGCCACCTTGATGTGTTTATCCTCAGGCATTCTATTCTCCTTCATATTCGCGGCAAAAAGTCACAAAACGCACAAAAAATCAAAATTGAGATTCCATGGAAGTCTCCATTTTGTGCCTCTTTGCAGCCATTAATCTGCGCAAATCTGCGCCTGCCCTGTGAAACCTTCTTGCCCTTGTTTCACCGGGGTAATCTGCGGATCAGCTTTGACCTTTCAGCTTCTATTTCTGCGCCTCTTGTGCCTTTTTGTTTACCCCGTGAAACCTTTTTTGGTGTTTCACCGGGGTAGCTCCAGAAGATCGTACTGGGACGCGAGGCACCACAATAAGCTTACAAAGCTACCAACGTCCCCTATTTCTCTGACTTTTTACGAGTCCATCAAACTTTTCTTGCTTCGTGCTGTTAGGAGGGTCAGAAAATCAGGAGGGGTTCAGGCAACAGCCTCGATTCCCTTTCGATCGACCAAGTTCAGGAGTTTGACCGCCGCAGGCCCGGGCCTTTTTCCACCCGACTCCCAGCCTGCCACGGATGTCTTGCTCACATTCAGATAAGCGGCAAAAACGGCCTGGCTGACACGATAGCGCATCCGTATCTGCTTGATCTCCTCGGGCTTATATGCCCTTACGGGAGTCAGGCAAAGCGCGTCAAACTCGCGCATGGTCGTCTCATTCATGATCCCGGCATCATACAAGCCCTTCGCTGTCTCATGTACAACCGCCAGTATATTGTCTGCTCTTTCACTCATCACATTTCACCTCACGCAGCTCGCCAGAATCGAGAGCTGCCCGGATCTCACCTGGCTTCATTGCCATATAAAATTTTGCCAGGTTTTTCAATGCCTTTAATTCCTTATCCTGTATATTTGGCAACCTGCTTTTGGGAAACAGATATAGGAAGAAGGCTTTTTCACCCTGCTGAAACCCAAGAAGTGTTCTCCAGCTTCCGCGTTTCCCGTGTCCAGGCATAGCGATCCTTTTCTTAAACAGACTCCCTCCGAGAGTTGCATCAATCAACCCTTCGTTCATCTCATCAACTGCACGGCAAATCTGGTCATTCTCCAGTCCCTGGTGTGCAGCCAGCCGCATAAACGGCTTTGACAGGTAGACATTCAAGCCAAGAATTTCCCTGACGTCATGCTTTATATAACTCAGTTATACGCATAAAGTCAACCCCTCTTCGCCAATGCCCGTTGAATGCGTATCCATTTCTCTATGGCGGCGTCTATTCGGTCGAGTTGTGCACTTCTTTGAGCTTTGAGCTTTCAGCTTCTCTATCTGCGTAATCTGCGGACCCCAGGGCAATACTCACCCGCGCCACCTCAAAGATCTCCTCCGGCTCGATGGGCGACGCTCCCCACCCTCTCACCTTCTCACCCTCTCCCCACCCCTCTGTCCCTCAGTCTCTCCGTCCCTCAGTCTCTCCGTCCCTCAGTCCCTCAGTCTCTCCGTCCCCATCCTCCAGCGCCGTCCTTTTTACCACCAGGTTAAAATCGTCCAGTGCGTGGGATGAGGGTGATTCAGACAGAGGTCCCGTACTGTAGGCCCATTTGATGAGCTTGATATCCGGCTGCTGGTCCCGGCCCGCCGTGATTTCAATACCGGTGATACAGCGGGGATGGACGCAGGACCCGGTGTTGTGATAGGCCGGATCTGGGGATTTGTGTTCAATACCCGGGGTCCCGATCCCAAGATGAAGCAGCCATTTTTCAGTAAGAGAGAGATTTCTGAAGACCGGCCGATGGGTATGACCCGCAATGTTTCCGATGTCAGATGTCGGATGTCGGATATCCGATGTCCGAGGGCTTTACCGATATCAGCCTGGTTTAGTCAAGAAAGGTAGAGGGTTGTTCAGCATGGCGCCGAGCATCGATCCAACGGCACGGTTCTCTTCGGCCAGCCGGCTGTGATCTCCAGCGTTCAGGTATTTGCAATCCAAAGCGTAGTCCAACCACGTGTCGGTCTCACCGTTTTCGCCATCAGCATCCGTCAACTTACTGATGAAATGAGCTTCGTACCTGCGTTTTGCCCAGGCTTCACGAATGTTGGCACATACCGAACGTGACGCCCGCCTGATTTGATCTGTCAGGGAATATTTTTCTTCGGCAGGCCAGGCCTTGCTCAATTCGAATATCTCCATCGACAAGGCGTAGGCTCTCTTATACACGCGGAGATCCTTCGCCGACCTTATCTGTTCCGTCATCCTTTCACCCCCTTCGCGGACATCGGACAACGGGCATCGGACCTCTGTCTTTCCCCTCTGACATCGGACATCGGACATCTGACATCTGGCATCTCAGGTAATAATCAAGCGCGCATTTGTAGACCAGCGAATTATGGGCAAAATCATCCGAACCGCTCCCATCGCCCCGATGCATATCGCTCATAACGATGAGCTTTGTATCCGCGGACAGCGGCAGTCGCTTGATCCTGGTCTTTAGAGAATAGGAGTCTTTGAAATCGCTCATCGTCAATCGCGCGCAACTTACCCATTATAGCTTTGAGCCGAAATCGTTGACACATCGGACTTCTGACATCTCGGCTAATCATCTGCGCCAATCTGATCCACAGATTTTACCGATTACACGGATTATTCTTCGTACCTCAATCTGCGTCAATCTGCGAAATCTGCGGATCGTCTTCAGTCCTCTGACCTCCGACATCGGACCCCTGACTCCTGTCCCTCAGTCCCCCGACCCCCACACTGCCAGGAGTCAGGAATCAGTCAGTCAGTGGTCAACCTCCCGATTCCCGACCCCCGACTCCTGTCCCTTCGTCTCTCCGTCCCTAAGTCCCTCAGTCCCCCGACTCCCGACTCCCGACTCCCCTGCCCAGTTGAACCGGGGTCCCCTCTGGGGTGTTCAACCGGGGTGTCTTTCTCTCCTCCCTCCGTCACTCTGACCCCAAATTGGATGCCCACTACTCCTTGACAACCGACTCAGAACGTCATAAGCTTAACTTATGCGTTTGATAAGTACCGAAAAGCAAAAGGATAATCTCGCCAAGTTCTGCTATGACACGGCTAAGATCATCCTGGCAATTACAGTAATCAGTCCAATAGCCAAACCAGAGTCTTTTCATCTGGCGTTATTTATCGGGGGCTTTACGGTAACCACACTTTTATTTGCATTAGGTTTTTTGCTGGATAGCAAGGAGGTGACAAAATGACATATTTCGGTATTGCGCTGATCGTTCTAGGGGTCCTGGCTTTGGCAGGGATCATTTATGTGCAACTTGACAGGAAGCACCTTAAGACAAAAGAGAATTGACCCCCGACCTCTGTCCTCCCTGCCCCGTGAAACAACTCCGAAGGAGTTCCCGAAGGGGTTTCACCGGGGTGCCCTCCGCCCTCAGTCCCCCCCTTTCACCCTTGAGCTTTGAGCTTTGAGCTTCCCCCTTTGGCCTTTGACCTTTCACCCCCCCCCCAATAACGACAATAAGCGAAGCCTGACCCCCACCGCCCTACCCATGTACGGGTTCAGCTGTGAGTTTTACTCCAAGAGCTTTGCAGACCCGTTGAATGGTATCAAACCGAGGTTTGGTGTTCGGCCGCAGTGCTTTGTAAAGAGCTTCACGCTTTATGCCACTGGCCTTGGCAATCTCTGTCATACCTCGGGCCTTGGCAATGTGACCCAAAGCAGCGGCCAGCTCGCCGGGGTCGCCCTCCTCCAGCACCTGCCGAAGATATTCCGCAATATCTGCATTGCTTTTGAGGTATTGCGCCATATCGAATTCGGCTAATCTATCGACTTTATATTTTTTAGTCATGATCTTCTATTCCTCAAAAGTGTCTGCCAGCGCCTTAGCCGCGACGATGTCAGCCGCCTGGCTGCTTTTATCACCGCCGCCAAGCATAATGATCATTACGTCATTCAACTGCATGTAGTACATGCGCCATCCAGGGCCGAAAAATTCTCGCATCTCATAAACGCCACCTCCTACCGGAGCCACATCACCCAATAGGCCGCGTTGGGCCTTTTCCAGTCGTCGCAGCAATCTGAACCGGGTTTGACGATCACGCAGACTGTCGATCCAATCATCAAATTCAGGGAGGCGCTTTATGGTATACATAACCCGAATGTAATCGATAGAGGACGGAACTGCAAGGAAAATGAGTGCCCTCCGCCCTCCCCCCTTTCACCTTCTTTTCCTTTCACCTTTCACCTTTGAGAGCTTTGAGCTTTGAGCTTCCCCCTTTGACCTTTCCCTTCAACACCCCCCGAGCCTCCCGCCCCTCGCCCCCAACCAGTGAAAGCATATCCCCATTCCCTCCCTCACCTGACTTCTTGCCTGGATGCTGGTTGTAACAATCACCTTGATGTGGTTCTCCACCTGCTCTTGTAACATTATTCTGTGACAATGAATGAGGAGTTGAACCTCGATATCCGATCAATTGGATCCATGCCAGTCGTACATGGCACGGCACATCCCCGGCACGATCACAGGCTACCCGCTGCTTAACAAGTCAGTCCCTTGTGTGCAGGTTTCTTGTCATGAAAAACAAGAAATGCCTCTCGTTGGCATACTCCTTAGACTTCTTCATTTAATTGACAGAATGCCTTAACTTTAGGCCCTTTAGGTCACTTTAGGCATTTTAGTCACTTCTCGGTTGCGGGCGTAGCCCGCGTTAAACCTCTACATTCCAGTTTGCGGCCTGGATTCGATTATCTATTTCTCTCGCTTTCCGGCCAAAACCATCGGCCTCTTTACGAACCGCACTGACATCCACAGTCGGTACAAAGCGGATCTCATTTCTCGAAAACCGCTCCGTTTTGGGGGTCGCATTCTCTGCCAGTTGATGCAGCGCATCGGCCAGGGCTCTGTTCTTGTCCCGTTCAGCGATCAGCTCCATGAGGCTTTTTCCGCCTTCCAGCGTATCCACATTGGTGCGATTGATGGATACGATCAATTCATTGAGCCGTTCATAAAGCCCGATCAGTGTCTGCTTGAGTTCATCCGGAGCCTCCACCGGCCTCGAGTCCCCTTCCTGCATTTTCGCAGAGAGATAGAGCCGCTGCTTCACGGCCTTGATTTCTTCTTTGACCGTCTTTCTTTCATTGAGCAGTTCCGCAAGTTTCATCCCATTTCACCTCCTCCCCAAACGACAGTAACGCTACACAGTTCCATACCGCACGATCAGCGTATATACCTTTTTCATCATGGCCCTTGGAAATTGGTCCGAGAGCCTTCTCATAACCCGTGCCTTATCTTCTGACAATTTAATTCCGACCTGAGCATAAGCTTCCAGGACGCGGTCCCGAAACCCGAGTTCCTCATTGATCACTGCCATGCACGCATCAATATGGTCCCTGAATGCGTCGATCTCTGCCTGAGAATATTCCTCCAGGAGCAACTGCTCCAGTTTTCCATACGCCACGATATCCTCTGTCTCCAGCATATTCCAGCAGGTGGCCATCACGGCGCCCTTGTTAATGCCGCCCTTCCAGTGAATTGCCTCCACCGATTCCGGTTTGCACTTAAAGAGGATCCGTTCCATGTTGGCAGTGGCGACATACCACACAGCGCCTTCGTATCCGCTCAACCGGTCATCCTCACGAGTTTGAATCGTGGTCTGAAGTCTCTCACGGATACGTCCATAGGCGGCAACCGGGTCCTCGCCCACCTTTAAAGCGCCCAGATGGGTGGGGACAGGTACATCTCCGCAATCCAGTTCATCGATTGACCGGTACCGGCCATCGGGTTCAACCCCAAACAACAGCGCGCATTCAAGCGGCGTCTCGTAAACCATCAGCAAAGCGTTTCGAGAACCAAACAGCTCGAAACTCAATGCACATCGGTTGATCTTCGGCAGTTCCGGAATCTGCGGATACCGTACCAGCATCTCTTTCCACATGTCCAAAAAATGGCCCCATTTTCCATTGCGAAGCACCGGATAAAGCCTCAGCTTGTAGGTTATATGCCATCTGTTTTCCGCATCTTTGAACGGGTAGGCGAGAACGTTCGTGCCGTCGATCTTTTCGTAAATGTCGATCTTTCGGATCGGTGGAAAGCGAAACGTCCCGGCCCGGTCGAAAGGATAGTGCAGCTTCGGCGTGGCCAGAATCCGCTGCGGCGCATCCCGCTCATCTACTTTGAGAATGGCCAGCGCGCCATAGCGGTGGTCCGGCTTCAACGACAGAAATCCCTCCAGCCGCAAACCTGAAAAAGGATCGACAACATCGAATGGTTGCAGCCACTTCTCCTCTAATCCAAGTAACGTCCCCGCCTTCTCCAAATCCATCACCCTTAAATCTTCTTTCTCAGCCCGGACCTCTGTTTTACCGATTTCGGCTCAAGGCCGATTTCGGTAGATGCAACTCCATGTAATCACTGTTTATAAGCCTGATCCCCAAAAGCTGAAGACGCTGTTTACAGGGGTGTAGATCTGGAATTGCTCCGCTTTGCCGCCTAAAGCGGCAAGCCGCAGTTTTAGGTTTTAAGTTTTGGGTTATTCAGTCAATGAACTTCTTGGTTTTTGTGACAGAAAGCCAGGTACTAAATTAACATCAGCCAAAACAGCTTACCACCGCTTTTCTGACCTCCCTGCCCCGTTGAACCGGGTTTACCCCGTGAAACAGCCCACAGGGCTCCCTGTGAGAGACAGGGGTTTGACTGGGGGTCCCTTCCAGGGTGTTCAACTGAGGTGCCCTCCGCCCTCCGTCCTCTGACCTCCATCCTCTTCTGTGAAAACTCCGAAGTTATTGAATTATTAAAGGACGTCCCCCAGCCCGCAAGACAGGATCCTCTACAAGTCCCGCTCGCACAGGATTCATATGTATATATAGAGAGGCAACCAGCAAATACGCATCGTCCAAACATACGGCTTGTCTATAGGGGCCGCCAAACAGATGCCCTTTTCTTTCGTATTTCCTGTTAAACATCATGGCATAGCGCGAAAAGAGATCCCGCATGGCTTCGTTCAGTTCTCCTTCGCGAGGGCTTACGAGGAGGTGAATGTGGTTGGGCATGAGACAGAAAGCAAACATTTCCAAAGAGCGTTTCTGTGTAATGTCTTTCATGTTCGCGAGCATAAACAAGTAATCCGCCTCCTCAAGGAAAAGCGGTTCTTTACCGGCAGCCCTTTGAGTAATATGCGACACAATATCGGGCACTGTCAGCTTTTGTTTGGCCCTGAAGATCCGTTTGATCTTTCCCTGACGTATCAGCTCATCGAAATGCGCATCCATGGATATTTCCAAGCCTTACCTGTAATGTTAATCGGCGCAGTCCGCTAACAGGACTCAAAAAAGAGGCTCCGTTCACGATTTCCAGCAGGTCGAAGTTACCGAAAGTGGCTCAAGGCTGAAATCGGTAAAAAGCGGTGGGTAGGTTGAGGGAGTGGTTACCGAAAACGGCCTTGGGCCGAAATCGGTAAAAGAGTGTCCATCCGCATGGTGCGCAGTTTGATGAAAAAAAGGCCGCTCCCATCGTCCGACCCTTCTCTGGACAAAAAAGTCCTTTGAGCGAGGTATGCCGACTGGGCAACAATGACAAGAAACGATAATCCACCAGCCACGAACTCAAGAGGTCATCCAATTTTTTACCGAAAACCGCCTTGGGCTGAAATCGGTAACAGAGCAGTGCAGAAATTACCGAAAATGTTTACCCCGTGAAATGCGTAGCCTATTTCACCAGGGCGTAGCCTATTTCTCTGGGGGCTTTGAGCTGAAATCGGTAAAAGGTGGTGCGTAAGTTGAAGGGAGTGGTTACCGAAAACGGCTCAAGGCCAAAATCGGTAAAGGAGGTACATTAGGTCATTTGATTTGTTTTGCCGGGACACCCACCACCGTAACTCCAGGGGGGACATCCCGATTTACAAAACTATGCGCGCCCACCACCGCGTTTTCGCCCACTGTCACTCCAGGCATCACCGTGCTATGCGTCCCGATCCGGCAACCCTTCTTGAGCACCACCGGCCCCTGCCTCCCATCGATCGTCGAAACCGAATAGATAGAACAGTGAGACCCAATCTGTACCGTATCCTCAATAGTCACACCATATTTTGCATTGATATAGGTAAACGCCCCGATATCGGTCTTATATCCCAGCCGCAGCCCGTCCTTATTCTGAACCACCCAGTTGTACTTGGTGGGCTTGCCTTCGTCGATGACCGGGTACTGCCACCCCTCAAACTTGGTCCACAGATTTCGCAGATTTCACAGATTACGCGGATTATTCCTCATACTCTAATCTGCGTCCATCTGCGTAATCTGTGGATAAACCATTGCCTCGTATTCTCCACGTTCCAACGGGCAATCAATGAGCTGCTCGAAGTCCCTGGCACTCAACCGACATTGCCTGGCCATTTTTCCCAGGTTGTTCGAAGAAATCTCACGATGGGATGACCCATGACTGGTCTTCGTCCATACGCCTGTCTTTTTACCATCCCTGGTATGGAAGACAAACCTTCTGTGATCTGATTGGCTCATGACAAAACCCTTACGCTGCAAGGCGCCCTCTACAGCATTCCGTTTCCGCGGTTTCATGGCAGAACTTCGGTCTCTACCAAATCCAGGATCCCATGTTTCAGCCGCTTACCATCCTCGCTCAAATCTCTGTCCCCACATTTCCCATACTCATCCCACAACCAAAGGATATCCTCGCAAAAAGCCTTGTAAAGCTCTTTAGGCGTTTTCTCGCTGAGAAGTACGTTCAGCTTTGGCAGTTCCAGCACAAATTGCTTCTCATTCACATCAAAAGTAACCTCCAATGACAGGGGTCTTTTGAAACGAAGGAGAGTTTCTTTCCCTTCCACAGTAGACAACTCCATCCTTGACCACATTTTCCATGCTATCCCATCCACAGATTTCACGGATTTCACAGATGCTTCATCCCCAGAGTTGTCTTTCTGCGTAATCTGTGGACCGTAGGGGGCATAGCTTTCACGGACACCAGGATGTCTCTCGCCATGTGAGAACACGAATCGCTTGTATTCCAGAGAGGGCATACCGAAGTTTATCAGCAACCCGACTTTAAAACCCGTGGCCTTCAAATAATTTATGATTTGGGCCTCTTCCACCCCGCTCAACCCGGCAATCGCCTTAATCTCCACAATCACTTCCCCATAACAAACATAATCAGGCTCATACTTCTTCTCCAGCGGCTCTCCTTTGTAGGATGTTTCGATAACCGGCTGTGGCCAATTTGGAATCCCTTGCAGATCAAACTCCCTCCCCAACGCCTCCTGGTACACCCCCTCCAGAAACCCACACCCCAGCTCCTTGTGCACTTCGATGGCACAACCAATAATCTTGAACGTCCTTTCGTCCTTCATATTCAACAATCCGTGTAATCTGCGTAATCTGTGGATTCTTGTGTTTTTTTATTAATTTGCGTCAATCTACGCCTGCCCCGTAGCTCCGGAAGATGGTACTGGGGTAATCTGCGGATCGGCTTATGGTCTTCATAATCAGCCTTATGTCCCCCCAAAACGGTCCCTTCGTTCTCTTCTGTAAAAACGCCAAAGTTATTGAATTATTGAAGGACGTCCCCCAACCTCCATTAGCCATTCTCACCACATTGCTACACCCTCCCTGCCCGAAATGCCTCTTGAATCTTAATGGTTTTGGAGTTGAGGGATTTTCGCATCTTATTGGAAAGAAAAAGCCATTTCAGACGACGTTCCAATGGCCATGCACGGTACTCCCTGATCTGTTCCGGATTTACATGATATGAAAATCCTCTTCTTTTCTTCATTCTAAATCCTCAAGAATGAGTCTCAAATGCGCGACATCTGAAAGATCCTGCTTTCGACCCGCCTGTTTTTTAAGTTCGATCAAGTCATGTATGGATATTGTTGGAATCTTCTCTCCCTCAAGTTCAAAGCTGACGGCCCGCTTCTTCAAATCCACATAGGGGATGGCCAAATCAAAAAGAAGGTCGATTTCTGCAAGCGGCGACTCGTCGCTATAAAAACTCATGGCCTTCATCCCTTTTTCCTTGATCCATCTTTTTCTTTGTGCCTCATCAGCCAAATCCCTGGGATCCACCGGCACCTTCGTTTTGTACCCCCAGGTTTTCAGCTTCTCGACCATTTTGAGTATGTTATCCGGCTCAGGAAAAATCATCAAATCAATATCATAGGTCATTCTGGGGATGCCGTAAAAATTGACGGCAAGCCCACCCACCACGAGGTAATCAATGCCAAATTTATTTAATTCCTTAAAAATCTGTATATAGTCAAGTTCCATTGCATCTACTTGCCATCAGGCGGGAGCCTTTGTCTGCGGCCGTCCGCGTGTGTCTGCGGTCAATTCTAATTTGTTTGAATTATTGAAGGATTGTCCCCCAACTCGAAATGTAAAAATGTAAAGGGCGATCCGCTTTTTCCTTTCAGCCTTCTATCCGTTGCCGGATTGGTTGAAAATTTAACTTGACATGCTTATCATCAGATGATATTGTTTTGTTTCAAATGGGCAAAAAATATTCCGAAGAGGACGCCTCACTCGAGACGCTATTGGATTTAGATGGTGAGATTTTTCCAATGGATAATGGCTATTGGACCAAGTTTGAGGCCCGCAGGGTTACCCCGACAAAGCAGATACCTCATGGAATTCGATATTCCTTAACGCTGCATGATCGAAACAATAATAGAATTTTAGGCTTTGATAACGCGCACAGTTATCACCCTAAGAGAAAGAAATACGGTGCCCGCAAGGTTACTTGGGATCACCAACACCATGTGGAGAAAATTCGACATTACGAATTCGAATCTTCAAGCCAATTGGTAGAAGATTTTTGGAAAGCCGTTGAAGAAATATTAGAATAGTCGATTCAAAGGTGAATAAAATGGATAGAAAGACGATCAAAATAGGGATTATCTCTCGCGAAAACTATAAGAATAGAACCATTGCGATTGCGCGGGGCGATCACAAACCCAAAAAGGGTGAGCCAAAGGTCTGGTTTGAATCCGTGCAGTCAATGGCGCAGGTCCTCAGCAGTGAGAACCAGGAACTTCTGCGGATCATACAGGAACAAAAACCGGAATCCTTAAAACAACTCGAGATCGCGTCCGGCCGAAAGCGGAGCAACCTGTCCCGAACGTTGAGGACCATGTCACGCTACGGAATTGTTGATCTGGTGAAGCAGAAGCGCACTGTAAAACCGATTGTAAAGGCCACTGATTTCAAGGTGGAGTTCGGCTTAAACGCCTCTTTCAGCAACTGAGTCTTCAAGTTCCTCCGACCTCCGACACCCGACCTCGGACATCTGACCTTTCCTTCTCTGCGCCTCTGCGTCTCTGCGCGAGGAAACAAAATCTGCGCCAATCTGCGAAATCTGCGCAATCTGCGGATCGAGACCTAACCCACGCCCCAACCCCCAAAACCCCACAAACCACGCCCCCAACACCTCCAGGACAGCTCACCGCACTGCCCAGCCCATCACTTTTTTCATCGCCTCCACTGTATCCTGCATATCCTCCACCGACAGGGTAGGGTGGACCTTGAACATCAGGCTGGTTTCTCCCAGGTGCTGGGCAGCGGGCAGACGGTCCGCAGGCCTTGAAGGATGGTTGTCAAAGGCCTTTTCCAGATAAATCTCCCCGCAGCTCCCGGACTCGCAGGGGACTCCCTCGGCACACACGGCCGTCATAATCCGGTCCCGGGACCATTCCGGCCTCAGGGATTCGGGTTCCACGAAGACATAATACTTGTAATACGCATGCCCCACATCCCCCGGCGGAATGGTGACCCGCAGCCCGGGTATGCGGGAAAACCCCTCTGCCAGAATACCGGCATGCCGCCTTCGAAGCGCCACCCACTGCGGCAGCTTTCGAAGCTGGACCCGCCCAATAGCCGCCTGCATCTCGGTCATTCGACCGTTGGTCCCGAACGATTCATGCAGCCAGCGAAACCCAGGGGGCCACTCCCGGTGATACACCGCCTCAAAGCTCTTGCCGTGATCCTTGTAAGACCAGACCTTTTCCCAGATCTCCCGCCTGTCCGTGGTCAGCATGCCGCCTTCCCCGCCCGTCGTCACGATCTTGTCCTGGCAGAAGGAAAAGGCAGCGGCATCCCCAAAAGAGCCCACAGGCCTTCCCTTATACGTCGCTCCGTGAGCCTGAGCGCAATCTTCCACCACCCACAGCCCCTTTTCCCTCGCCAGCGCCAGGATGGTGTCCATGTCGCAGGGCCAGCCGGCCAGATGAACCGCAATGATACCCCGTGTCCGAGGGGTTAAAACAGCCGCGATCGTATCAGCGGTCATGTTCTGGGAAGCCGAATCCACATCCGCCATCACCGGCGCACCGCCCCTCATGATCACGCAACTGGCCGAAGCAATAAACGAGCGGCTGGTGGTGATCACCTCATCGCCATGCGAAACCCCCAAGGCGCGGACCGCCGCTTCCAGGGCCACGGTCCCATTCATCACGGCCACGGCATATCGTGTCCCCACAAACCCGGCATACTCCTGCTCGAACTTTCTGCCCTCCTCCCCGGTCCAGTAATTGACCCGGCCGGACCCGAGAACTTCCTGTACGGCCCCGATCTCATCTGCATCATAATGTGGCCAAGACGGAAACGGCCTGCTGCGCACCGGATCTCCTCCCTCGCAAGCAAGCCGTTTTCCAACCTGTCCCTTATTTTGCCGCTCTCTTATCAGATCCCCCATCGCCTCACCGCATCATCTTTAGCCTGCCTGAAAACCTGTCAGTATGCTTGCATGCAAATGATCGAATCATATCTCGAAGGGTATAAGCATTTATCCTTTACGTCAAACATAATTAACCAAACAAGAGAACTCTTTGCGCCTCTGCGTCTCTGCGCGAGAACTCAAATCTGCCCCCTTATTTTTGACCACAGGAGCCCCAAATACTCATGAATCGCCCGCTCCGCCTTCTCCAGCGCCCCAGCGCTCGGAAAGAAATCCCCCGGTCTCAGCCCCCCTTCCCGCTTCTTCACCATATACTCGGTCGGCGCCGCAATCGGCTCCAGCCCTTGTGCCCTGAACAACCCCATCGCCCTCGGCATATGCGATGCCGATGTCACCAACACGAACCGATCGTCCCCCACGATCTCTTTCACAAAAACCGCATGATCTTCGGTATCCCTGGATTGGGTCTCAATCACCATATCCTCCGACCTCACGCCCCATTCCCTGGCTGTATCCGCCATCACCTTCGCCACGGGCGTAAACCCTTCAATCCAGCTTGTGCCGCTCAGAATCAGCTTGCTCCCAGGAATCCGTTTATAAAGGGATACCCCCTCTCAGGAGCCGAAACAAGGAGGCCTCAGACAAATACGTCGAGGCCGGCAAACTCTCGTCAATCTGGGACCCGCCTCCCAGCACCACGATCCATTTCACTCCTTGGGCATATTCCATATTGATAAGTGGCGGGTATTCCTGTTCCAGGGGCCTGGCCAGCATGTTGGATACCTGGTCATAACTCAGCAAACCCAGAAAGCCAAAGGCTACGGCAACCAGCACCTTTCCCGCTTTTTGCCTCCGCGTAAAGTATAGACAAAAAAGGCCCGCAAGGGTCAGAATGAAGACTACCGAAACCGGCATGAAAAACGGAGCTAAGATTTTCTTCAGAACAAACATGGCATTATCGTACCAGGACCTGTCAAAAGCCACTAAACTCCTCAGCCGTTAAGCTCATCAGCCATCAGCTTACGAGCTCAACAGCTTATCAGCTTCTTCTCCCTGCCCATTTTGCGCCTTATCGCGGTTACCTGTCAGTCCTCCGACCTCAGACCTCCGATCTCTGACCTCCGATCCCCCTCGCCGGCACCCCTGCCACCACCGCCCCATCCGGCACATCCTTGTTCACAAAACTATGCGCCCCAACAACAGCGTTTTCGCCTACTGTCACACCCGGCATCACCGTACTGTGCGTCCCGATCCGGCACCCCTTCTTCAACACCACCGGCCCCTCTTTCCCATCAATCGTCGAAATCGAATAGATGGAACAATGGGACCCAATCTGCACTTCATCCTCGATCGTCACACCAAACTTGGCGTTAATATACGTGAATGCCCCAATATCCGTCCGATATCCCAGCCGCAGATTGTCTTTGTTCTGCACCACCCAGTTGTATTTTGTCGGCTTGCCCTCTTCAATTACCGGATATTCCCAATTATCAAATCTATCACCCATTTAAATCTATTCCACGCTCTTGAAACACCCCAACCTCATTTTGTTTTTTCTTCCTCTGCTTCTAATGCTACGGCCAGCGCCCTATTTAGCACACAAACGTAATTCACATTAGGGCTACCTACCTGCTTCTTGACTCGGATCTCGAGCATCCTCGTACGTTGCCACAAGCGCTCGATCAGTTGTGTTTCGTTTTGGATATTCTCGGTCCAACGTTTGTAATTCTTGTTTTTCTCTAAAATTGCCTTAACATCTTGATCCAAACTCCTATCAAGCATCTTGCCTACGGGAATAGGCATTTCAAAAACATCCTGTAATGCCTTGGTTGACAATTCATCAATAATACCAGCTTTTCCCTTGATTTTGTTTAACAATTCAGAGTTTAATCTGGCTTCCCTTCGTAGACGATCCCTCACTGCCAACCTGATATTCTTGAATGATTGTTTGTTATGCCATTGGTCAATGCATGTCTCAAATAATTTACCAACAACGGGCGTAAGCAAATCAAATACCATGGCACCCCCAGCATCTTCTCGCACATCTTCTAATTTGCATCAATTTGCGTAATTTCATTAACAGTTCTCTCAAACCTCCCAGACTCTTTCTTGCCAAATTTACCCTTCTGCGTAATCTGCGTAATCTGCGGATTGAACTCGGGCATCGTCGCCTCCCCCTCCGCGCTAATCCCCTCCCTCTTCAGCACCTTCACCATCGTCATCCCAATAATCTTCAAATCCAGCCAAAGCGACCAATGAGCCACATACCACACATCCATCTCAAATTTTTCTTCCCAGCTCAACGCATTCCGCCCATTCACCTGCGCCCACCCCGTCAACCCCGGCTTCACCTCATGCCGCCTCGCCTGCTCCGGCGTGTACCGCTCCAGATACTGTATTAACAAGGGCCTCGGCCCTACAATGCTCATATCGCCCTTCACCACGTTCCACAGCTCGGGCAACTCATCCAGCGATGTGGCTCGCAAAAACCGCCCCAACGCCGTCAGCCTCTGTGAATCCAGCAACAGATTGCCATCTAAATCACGCTCATCCGTCATTGTGCGAAATTTGTAGATGGTGAACGGTTTTCCTTTTAGCCCCGGTCGTACCTGGCGGAATAAGACCGGAGAGCCCAGGTCCGTTCTCACAAGCAAGGCGATGAACCACACGATGGGCGATATCAGCACGAAGCCCGGTATGGTCAAAGCCAGATCGAACAGCCGCTTCTCGTGCCGGCGAAACACGGTATCCCTAACTTTTAGCATCAGCCAGGCCGGTAACCAGGTCCAAGAATTCCTTCGCCTGTTCGGCCCGGTTAAAATGCCTGACCACGTAATCACGGGCTGCCAATCCCATTTTGCTTGTCTCTTCGGGATTCGTTGCCAGGCTCAACACAGCGTCCGCCAATGCCGCATCGTCACCTGGCGGCACAAATACCCCCCCCTCTGCTGCTTCCACTACCTGCCGAATCACCCCGTCGATCGCCAAAATCGTCGGCTTCGCCGCAGCCATATAATCGAATACCTTGTTCGGATACGTGGTACGAAACATGGGGATGTCCATCAAAATGGCAAGGCAGGCATCCGACGCTGCCAATATCATCGGCATATCGGCCTTGGGCCTCGAACCAGCGAAAACAACGTTCGCAAGTTTCATCTCCCGAGCCATTTTTTCCAGATTCCGCCGCTCCTTACCGTCGCCGACAAAAAGGAACTGAATACGCCCATTGTCCCGCAATCGATCCGCTGCCCTCAGCACGGTCGGGATGTCGTTGGCCATGCCCAAGGCGCCTGCATAGGTGACCACAAAAGCGCCGTTCAGCCCCAACTCCCGCCTCATTTGCGTCCCTGATGCCTGAGAGTTGAAGATGTCCGGGTCCACCCGTTGGGAATCAGGCTTATCTTGGAGAGGGGCACGCCTTTTCCATTGACATAATCTCGATAGGCTGGTGAATTGACCAGAACGTGGTTGGTCTGTGCGTACAGAAAGCGCTCTAGCCCGCGGGAAAGCCAAATCAGGAGAGGATTCTTCAAGACCCCCATGTCAATGGCAAATTCCGGCCAGAGATCCCGAATCTCCAGCAGAAAAGGCCGCCGCCTCAATCGAGCCACCAGCCAAGCTGACACGGCCTGAAAGATCGGGGGAGAGGTTCCCATCACCAGATCGGCTGGCCCTGCCTTGATGCCCGCATATACGGATGAAACCATGAAACTGAAAAAAGAGAATACCCGCCAGACAAACCCGCGATGGACCGAAGGGTGTGTATAGGCTCGAAATATCCTAACCCCATCGAACTCCTGCTCGACCACCAATGACCGACGCTCAAAAAACGGCCTCCCTGTCAGGTAACTGACATCACTCGCCACAATCGTGAGCTGATGTTCCAGCCTTGATTAGATTCTGCCCCAGTTCGAAGTGCCGGGTGCCCCCTGCTTCAGAAGGCGAAACAAATGCCTGGTGAATAAGGAGTAGATGCATCAGTGAAACACCAATCGGTCTGTGTTAACGCCCAACAATGAGATATCCATAATGAGAAGATCTTCTTCTGATAGCGTCAGATCGGCTCGCCATGTCGGCGCATTCACACACATATGCTGTTTATTCCATTCGATTCTGCAGAGGTCTGGGCTGAATAATGTCCAAAAAAGGGCCTCTGCAGAAACAGCAGTTAAATCAAGAGATAAGGCCGGTTCCCGGTATGAATAATAAGGCGCACACCAGCCCTAGGCGACTTTTCGTCGCCGCGGACAAGGGAATAAAAGCCCATCCCTTCAAGACTTTGCGTCCGGATATGGTATGGACCTGCCGCGGTGCTCAGCATCAGTAGCCCTTGACTTTCATTCCAATCATGTTCCACATTGGGGAAAAGCCAATGGAGCCGATAACGATGAAGCGGTTTCCCTCGAATGCGGTCAATCACAAGCCAAGTCTCAGCACCGAGCTGTAGAATTCCTCTCCGATGCCAAACCGGATCTCGCAGTCTTGTATAACCATCATGAGTTCCCTCCCAATAGCCAATATGCCCCTTCGAGGATCGTTTCATACAACGCACTTCACCCCTGAGCCAGGGAAGCCAAATAAACTTGCTGATCCGCTCCATCTGGTCATGGCCATCGACGGTCACAGTGTTGTGATATGCGGTATGAGCCAGCGGGTTGTCCCAGGGGTCCGGGGCGTTATAGCTGTAGGTCCCCGGGTCTATGGCGATATTCTGCCCTCGCCACCAGAGATCCACATGGAGCATATCCGCCTGAGCCGGCCGGTCCTTGAATGCGGCACACCTCACCATGGCAAATCCGGTTTGGCTGCGCAGGTGTAATAGCCTCCCTCGGTTGCCTTGAGATCCTGCCTCGGTTTTTCCTTTACCGAGGCAGACAGGGCATCCGGCCCAAAGAGCCACAACAGATCCTCGTCCCAAGGGCCATGCTCAAAAAGACGCTCACCGGAAAAATAGTAATGCACCGCCCCTATCACCGGCCTGAAATCACGGCAATGGCAATTATTCAGGGGCAAAATCAGAGCGCCGTCATTCTGTCCGTAACAGGGGACCTGCCCGGTCTCCTCATCCTGCAACTGGTAGAGAAACTCCCCGGCCAGTTGCACCCGGTCCTTCAGCTCATCACTCAAGGACTGACCATTGAGGTCCCCCAAGCGCAAGGCCCACAGATAGTCATGCAGCATCAGCCGATGATAGTTTAAAGAATGTTGGCTGAAGGAACCGTCCTCATAGATCAGGGACCGTGCCTGCTCCTCCAAAAACCGCCGACCCTTTTCCCGCCAACGCACCGCCTTGCGCAATTCCGGAAAAAGTACCCCGACCGTCCACAGCCCCAAGGCTTCGCTGATCCCATGGTTGTTCCTCTGATTGAGGGCATACCCGATGTTGCCCTCAATACGCTCCGCCGATACAGCAATCATCTCTGCGAGTGCAACAACGCGGCCGGCATGGGTCGCAGCGGCTCTTCCAAAGCCATACAGCCCGAAACACCATGCCATGACCCGAAAGCTGATCTCCTGCCCGCACTTCCAGTTAACCCCGCAATTGGGAGGGTTATTTTCCCCCCAGTCTTCCACCAACCGCCAGAAGGCCTGGGCATATTTCTCATCCCCGGTGCGCCAGTAGGCCCGCACCAGATCATAAACAAAGCCAAACCGGCTGGGTTCCCAGATGAGCTTGATGTCCCCATACTCAAAATCGGATATCTCGCTCCAGTGAAGGTCCCGAGGCGCGACTTGCCCGGTAAATGCGTTGCGATGCCAATCCAGCGGAAATCCAGCATCAACCAAACCATGCTCGAAGTATTTAAATTTACCTTGAATTATACTATCAGCATAGGAGACCGGAGATGGAAATTCAGCATCCCATTGGGCAAATTGCAATTGATATGGGGTGCGTTCTGAGGGAGCGAAAAAAAAGGGGGGGCTGTTTTTGGAGCGATAGTCGAGATATACAGATGGGTCCGCTAAGGTTGGATCTTTCAGATATTGCTTAAGAGGGCAGTCTTGCCACTTTTTGACAGGCATTCGAAAGCGCAACAACCCTGCACGCTGTCGCGCTGCGTACAATGCTCGAAAGCCCAGCCACCGCCAACCCAAAGTTGACAGAAGAATGGGCAAATAACGCATGTTCTGTTGCATTATAGAGCAATGAAGGCCGCAATTCTCTCGCCGACCTTTCCATGCCAGCGCCGCGGGACACCGCGCTGTTTCCCGCCATTAGCCAGAACCCTGTCAGCTTCCGATCTCAGACGGCCCACATCCTGTCCCATCAGACTGTTTCTACCGGGGGCTAATCGCACAAAAACCTGACACACGCAATTGATAGGCAAATTCCCTTGCAGAGGCCTTTTTCCTTTCAATTTCTACTATTTCAGGGAGAACATCCTTCTCAAAGTGCTTCGCGTATGCCACCAATTCTTCAGAATCCCTCTCCAATACTTTAGCGTTTTTCTCAAAGCAATACTCCACTTTTATCTCCCTATTCATGCGTACCTCCTGAGATTGTTTTCAAACATAGGAAAAGAGGATAATCTTTTCGCAAACGTTACTTCATAGATCTTATCGCGATAGGTCCTATCATAAATGATCATTTTTGAAGAATCATGAATCAGCAAAAAGGGAAATTTTTCATACGGATTCGCCGTGGCATCCACGACCCACCGATAGCTCACTTTTTTCCGATCATACAACACTGGTTTTGCCAATTCAACAATCCAGATAAATTTAGGCATGGGCAAATCGATTTGCGTCTTCCTAAGCAATGGATCCATGTCCTTTGAGGCGGCCAGTCGCCGCTTGTATGCGCGGGATGACGTCATAAACACTCGGGAAACATAGGTGGGCGCCGGCTCCAATTCTACAAGCGTTCCATCAGTCCACTTGGGAAACATTTTAAGGATGTTGTCGGCGCTCAGAAACATCTTCTCATACAAGGGCACGGCAAAACCATCCACATCGCTTAAACGATAAGCGCCCTCTGATTCATCATCGAAATAGATGAAACTGAACGGCAATCGATTGTCGTCGTTGGTAACAAATGATGGGCAGCAACGTCTCGCCGGAAGAAACGGCTCCTTCCAGTTGAGGGTTTCGATGGTATCCACCGCCGATAAGACCTCACCATGCCCCAGAATCGCCACGGCATGTTCCTTGCCATGCATCGCCGCAACCACAGGAATTCCTGATTCGACATAACTGTATAAAATATCGTAGAAGAAATCAGATCCCCGATCTTCGTACAATTCGCGGACAAATAACTCAGGGTGAAAACCGATAGAACTGAACACCTCGGACACTTGACCCAAGGTAATACCCCTTGAAGGAATGGTCCTGCCTAATGAGACGTCTTTGACTGCACAAGCGATGTCATAGGTCAACCGTTCAGGATAAACACAATAGCGCTCGCTGTAATACCGTGCGATCATCCAGCAAACCGCATGCGCGCAAACAGTGACGTCCGTATCCTGCATGATATGCGGAAAAGTGTCGATCGGCAGCTCAGTTCCGTCAATATTGTTCTGAAATGTTGTTTCGCAGATATAGCCCTTGAATCCCTTAATGGCGCGAGGTGAAAGAAGCGTTCTCCCCAGCGTCGCAACCTCCGTAGGGCGAAGAACCATTGAACCGAGATAGGATTCCCCTACTCTGTCATCCCAATTCCCTGACGCGAAGTGCTTTCCGAAGAAATGCAACCGGAAACAAAACTTGTCATACATACGATGTCGTTTTGAGTAAAAACCATAGTATGTACTCCGATAATCCTTATCCACATAAGGATATTCCACAGCGATTGATCTGATTCCGTCGCTCAGGTCTTTGGTGAGGAGAATCATCAAAGAATCCGAAAGGTAATCTTTGGGAATAAGCTGCCATAACTTCGTGCAATCAGCAGATGAATCCACATCAATGATTCTTAGAAGCATGTCGTTGACTCCAACCTCTTTTACCCAAACCCGCTCATTCGAATAACAGAACTAGTTCGTGCCGATGCCACTGCCGCAAAACTCGCCAGCGTCACATTCACCATCTCCTCAAAGGGTATCAGCACCTCTCCCCCCTTCTCCACCCGCTCCACAAACGCATTGAACTGTGTCTGGTGGCCCTTATCCATCTTCCATGTCTTGAACTTCTTGAATCCCTTGAATCCAAATCCTTCGAGTTTCCTGAAATTATTCAGTCTTAAAACCCGCCCATCGGAAAAAACCTCCAAAATCTCCTTAGGATAAGACTTGGAACCATTCCCAAAGTAATTCACGGTCCCAATCGAACCATCCTCAAACGACAAAACGATCGACATCTTATCTTCCTTAACGGCCACCCCTTTTCCCATCTGAGCCGATGCCACAGACACAATCCTGCTCCCGCAAATGTAAGCAAGCAGATCCATAAAATGACAAGCTTCCCCGATAATCCGTCCGCCACCCACTTCCGGATCATGCACCCACACATCCTTTGGAATCACTCCTGCATTTACCGTAATATTCATAGCCAAAGGCTCACCACGGCTTTTCAAAAGCTCCTTGATCTTGGTGACATGGAGCGAAAACCGCCGATTAAACCCAACCATTAACTGACGGAAGTCAGAGGTCGGAGGTCCGAGGTCAGATGAGGGACGGGGGTCAGGGGTCAGGCGTCGGCGATCAATGTTAGACAAATCAGCCCCATTTCCCGACAGGGAAGACTGTTTTTCCTCTGCGGAGTCCGCAGAGGAAAATATCTGTGTACATCTGTGTGTATCTGCGGCTAATTTAATTTTTTCCAGTTCTTGCAGATTCAAACACAGTGGCTTCTCCACAAACACATGCTTTCCCGCCTCCAACGCCCTACACACCAGCGCCGCATGAGAATTGTGCCCCGTCGCAATAAAGACCGCATTCACCTCCGGATCTTCCCATATCCCATCCACATCCGTTGTCGCATTCTCAAACCCATACTTCCTCGCAATATGGGCCGCCGCCGCCCCATTCGTCCTCGCCGAAACATACTTCAACCGCGCCCCAGTCTTCGCCAACGCCGGCCCCATAGTCATCTTGGCAAAATTCCCAGCACCAATCATCGCCGCCACAACCTTTGAATTAGCCGCCGATGCACGCCGATGCACGCAGATCGTTCTTTCTTCTCTTGTCTGCTTAACCTGTGGATCTCTTTGCGTCTTTGCGTCTTTGCGCGAGGCAGCTTCTTTCTGTGTAATCTGCGTAATCTGCGGATCGTACTCAAGAATAACCCCAAGCACAGAAGGATCATTCAATATCTTAGCATACGCCTCCTCCGCATCTTCAAAACGCACCCTATCCGTAATCAGCGGCCCCACATCCAGCCGCCCAGACGCCATCATCCCCAGTACCGCCTCGAAGTTCCTCTGCTCGGTCCACCGCACATACCCAATGGGATAATCTTGCCCCTTTTGCTCGTAGGCATTATCGTAACGACCCGGCCCATAGCTGCAAGACACCTGAAAACTCAATTCCTTCTCATAGAAGTCCGCCCGCCGTAAATTCAACCCCACCACGCCCACCAGCACAATTCGCCCCCGCTTACGGCACATCTCAGCCGCCTGATGGACAATCGCATCCGTCTTTGCACTGGCGGTAATCAGCACCCCATCCACACCCACACCTTCGGTCCACGCATTAGCTGCCGCTACCGGATCACCGCTTCCGACATTGCAAATCTCCGCCCCCCAAGACTGAGCCAGAGCCAATCTTTCCTGATTCAGATCCACAGCCAGCACATCACACCCGGAAGCCCGAAGCAACTGCACCGTCAACAACCCGATCAACCCGGCCCCAAACACCACAAACTTCTCACCCAACGTCGGGTTAGCCAACCGAATCCCCTCCAACCCAATGGCCCCCAGCACAGTAAAAGTCGCTTCCTCATCCGTCACACCATCCGGAATCCTGGCACAAAGATTCTCCGGCACGCACACCACCTCCGCATGCGGCCCATTTGAAACCACCCTATCCCCCACTCTGAACTTAGAAGATGAGAAGGTAAGACGGTTAGACAGTAACATCTCATCAATCTGTGTAATCTGCGTAATCTGCGGATCGTCCTCTGTCCTCTGCACAACTCCTACATTACAATATCCCAACGGCAACGGCTCATCCAATCGCTTAAACACCGTCTCCACCGTCGGCATCAACCCATCGGTTTTGATCTTGTCCAGAACCTGCTTCACCTTATCCGGCTGGGCCTTGGCCTTAGCCAAGAGTCCACCTTTCGAAAATTCAACAAGCATTCGCTCTGTCCCTGGGGAAATCAAGGACATTTGGGTTTGAATTAAAACATTACCAGATTTTGCACCCGGACATGGAACTTCAGTCAGGCTGGTTTGACCAGTTTTAAGGTTTTGAAGGATTTGTTTCATTTTTTTATGGGATGTCAAACTGCGGATAAATTGAATAATTTGTTACATTATCTTCACTGCTCTATATGGAAATCGCATCATTTCCTAATTTTTAAGACTCCTGCAGGGCAACCACCAACAATTGTAAAGGGTGCAATATCTTTAGTAACAACGCTGCCGCCAGCAACGACCGCCCCTTCCCCAATCGTTACACCAGGAAGGATCAGACAGTTTGCTCCAATCCACGCATCGGAAGCAATCTTTACTAGGGCATTTTCATGCCCAGCAGAAAAAATGCGGCCTCTATTTGGGGGAATGACATGATTGCTCGAAAGGATTTGGGTTCGATACCCCACCAAGGTTCTATCACCGATTTCAACCCCACCACCAGTGGTAATCAAAACCCCAAGGGCAAGGTCAACATCATCGCCAAGAACAAGTTTTTGTCCCGTCACAATCCATACCCCAGGATAGAAAACAACGCGCTTACCTATTTTAGCGCCAACCGCTCTCAAAAAAAGACTTTTTATTCGATTCAAAAAGGGATATCTGGGGAGCGAAAAAAGTAACCGTTGAACAAACTCAAATGTGACAACAATATAACAACGAAGTATCTTCATACTCCATCAACTCCAATGTATTTTCTTACGTAATTTGGAAGAAAGCGGGCCCAACTGCTTTGCACGTAAAATCACATCTAAATAGGCGTTCAACTTGGATTCAGGGGTATGATAACGCGCCAATTGAATTTTTCCCTCTTCGGTATACCGAAACTGCTTAAGTTCATTTCTAGCTAATGAAATAAGCTCAGATGCAGTCTGCGCCGTTTTCGCTGGATCAACGTACAATGCCGCGTTTCCACAAGAATCACGAGACCAATCAGCATCGGTGGTTACTAAAGGCTTTTCCATCCGCCAAGCTTCAACAAAGTTATTGCTGAAACTTTCCAACACACTGAAAATGCACATTGCGTCACACACTTCAATAACCGTAGACACGTACTCCGAGTGTACAGTGCCTAAATTAACAAGATGAGCATTAAGCCCTTTATCAACAAATTCATCGATGATTCGCCGTGCATACATGGTTTCTTCGTCCATAGTTGTAACAAAACAAAAATCGTTAAATCCAGCTCGAACCATTTCCTTGGCAATATCCGGCAATAAATGCAATCTCTTATTAGGATGAGCTCCAGTCAGATACAGAATTCGATATGCTTTGGGGATGCGTTTATCAAAAAATTCGCTTTGGCTGATATCCACGCGATCTTTGGAAACTAATTTGCTATGTGCCATCCGAACAACACTGATACGATCCTCAGGAAAACCACAAAGCTCAATAGCACGCTTGCGCAATACCTCAGTTTCAAAAATCCAGTAATCTGCTTTTTGTGTCATGTGCTTTCTGATCAAGTCAATTGCCTCCTTGTGTGCGCGTTGAAACGAAGGAAGAAAGCCCCAAAAATGGATCTCAGGATAAAATATATTGGAGTATGCACATCCATTCACGTTTAGAAGGTAGCCACCCGAATGTAGCATCACAGGGCCAAACAAGGTGAAGCAGAGTTGCCCACGTGAAAGATTCGACCGGCACGAAACTTCAAAGCCAAGACGTCCTAAATTACTGTCTGGAACAGCTATGCTTTCAATACCGGTACTCTTACAAAGTTTATGTATCGCTGTGTCATCTCGCACAAAAGCCACGCAATTGCACTTCCATTTACGAACATCAGCTAAAGTCTTGATAAAACTCAGACTATTCTGAAGCCCTCCCCCGAAACAATAGGCAAAAAATTAAGCATTATGTCTTTTTCAATAATTCTGCTCATATGTGACGCAAACGACTTAAACTGTTTTCAATTACTGTATTGGCTAAGGCAATTCTGTCTGCCCACCGAAAGGTTAATTGAATAAGATTTTGGGCTTCATGTGAGACGGCTTTACGAACAGACTCATTCGACAAAACTTTTACAAGGCATTCCACAGTTTCCTGTGTGCTCTCGGCAACAAACCCATGGACACCATGTCGAAACCCTTCAATTCCATTAAAGGCACCGCGTTCGCCGATCACAACGACACCTGCAGCCATAGCTTCGACCGTTCGATTAATAAGACCAAAACATCTGTAATTTCGTATTAACAACACCGATATCTTTCTGTAAAAATCCTTCATCGCTTCAACTGAATTTGTATATTCCGAGGCATTACTTTCAAAAATCTTTCGCATAATTTTAGGAGAGCCAGCATTTCCCAAAATTGCAAAGCGAATCTCAGGGACTAGCCGGCGGACATCCGGCAAAATATCTTCAAAAATCCACTTTACAGTATGTGAATTAAGTGGATTTGATAGAGAGCCAATATGCCCCAAAACCGGTTTTTCACAAGACCTTCGGTTTCCTAGGAGCAGAGAGTTCACTCCATTGGGCAAAACTATGATCTTTTTCGACAAAGAGCCTTTTGAAATTCGCAGGATCCACTCCTTATCAACTTTGCTCTGAACAATAATATGGTCGGCCTTCATAAGGATCCGAGCCTCCATTACTGCCATACTCCAACTCCGAATCCACTTTATTCCACTTTTCAAACGCTCATTTAAAGGCCATTTAACACCAAGAACCCGACTTCGAAAGGATCGTAGCGTGCAAGTATATGAATCACTGATGGCTGCTATTCGTAAAGGTGTGCTTTTAAGCATAGACGACAAGCAAATCTCAATGGACAACATTTGAGCAAAAGGACCTATTGGAGTTGCCCATAGGGCATCGTAATCACAACCACCAAGCAGTTCAGTACATTCCCTGGGATCAAAAGTGTGGCGAGCAAAATAGGGGGTTTGACAAAAAAAATCTTTTAGTATGCCTTTGACCCGCCCCGAGGGTGTCATTTTTAGTACGAAAAGGTTTTTTACAAATTGTCGATTAGCCTCAATTGACGAATTGTCAACCCAATTTCCTGGTAATCGAAGGAACAATAGGCTTATTTGATGCCTCTTTGCCAATCCTTTGAGAAAATAAAAGGCAGGAATAGTAACCCCGTTTCGCGGAGGAAAAGGTAATTCATCTGTAATAAATAAAATTTTTGCCATGTAAACATCAACAAACGTGTATAGAAAATTTTATAACATTTCAAAACCCCAGCTTTATTCAGAATTATCACCCATTCACTGGAAATTCTGTGCTGAATTAATGTGTCGATAGTTTGTCAAAAGTTTGGTCACCGAAAAATCGATTTTCACGCTATGCTTGCCACCCATAATATTAGGAATCTTTATGAATGAATAAAACGATTCGGTTTCTGTTGCCTTTCCATTTAAAATAACTTGAAACCAATTAAAACTATTTCTACCGATTATCAAATCACATTTCTTAAATGGGCAAAAGAACTCAATAACTATATCCAAGCCATCACTTCTTATATTACAATTCTCAATGGGAAAAAATTCTTTGCCCTTTATGCCCCACAACGTCGTTGGATTTTCGCTGATCTTGTAAAGAAAATACTGCCCCCCAATCCAGTCTATGGAGATATAGTTGGCCAAGTTCGATCTTGAAACAACCCCATCAACACCGACCAATTTAATCAAACCATATTCACCATTCAATATTTCTGTTTCAGCATTTTTAACAAATTTGTCGTAGTCTTTAATATAAAAGCTTTTTTGATAAGTATTAGCAGATGGAATGCCACAAATATATTTGACTCTGCGCCCAATTATTTATATTTTGCGAACTCTGAAATATCGCATCCGAACCCAACAGGTAGTATCCTTGGATTTTTCGACAAGGACTTCAACCACCCAATGTCGATTGACGCCAATATACTACTGCTGGATACGTTTTCCAACCAATCAACCAGAATTGCTGCAACGAGCACTTCACTAGGGTGGAATCCGTCCAACATGTAGCGATCGTCAAGGCCTAGAACGCTTGGATTGCTGACACCAAAAATCTGAAATCCCCGTGCCGTTAGTATTTCGGGTACAAGATCCCAGTAATCTTTCCACCATTTTCTCAACTCGGCAATTTCAGAAATTTCTGCTGCAACTTCATCAGAAAATGGCGGGAAGAAAACAACAATTTCTATTCCCAAGTGCCGAAGGTTTTCAAGATGTTTCAGTAAAAAATCGATTTTTTGAGGGTCAATCCCAGGACAGGGTTTAAATCGACCGTTAAGAGCACGAACACGCTCAATTATGGGTGGATTTTCCCGGTCGCGATATTTTGGGTTTTCTAAGAAGTCAGCATATACCTTCTCATGCAGGGTAGAACCATCGGAGCGATAGGCAGAGCCATTAAACAATGCAGCCAATCCTCGAGCAGGTCTATTGCAAAAGGGGGTCAACAGGTTCTGACCTGGTTTTAGCAATTGGAAAGGGAAGGAACCGTTGGAGATAAGACCTGTGATGGCCGAAACATGGGCTCCCACCTCCCAGGCATCTTCCGGGAGATTGGCAGGATCAAAACCCCGGGGAACACGGGAACCCTGCTTTAGCCACCATGGATCCAAGCCCACAATGAGAACCTCTGGTTTGGGTAAAGCGCCTGTTTCCAATGAATCCGCAAACGAAGCAACATCACCCAAATTTGACAATAACCTTCCGCCGTTCATGAACATCCCCTCAAAAGGATGAAAAAAGATGCTGCGGAAGTTTAAAACACGGGAACTCCCTACCACCAGAATCTCCTTTCTGGCCTGTTTTACCAAAAGGAACTTGTATGTTTCTGCAAATTGTGAAAAGTAGTTTCGCCGCCAAACGAGATCGGGATTTCTTGATTGCTCTTCAACGATCCTTGAGATCGGCCAGCTTTCACCACTATTCCATAGAATAATTTCATAGAAAATCCCCACTAGAAGGATGGGTAACAGAAAAATCGTAACCCTTAATGAAAAGATGAAGGGACTATTTTCAGAATTGAAAGTAGATAAACGGAACATATCCGAAGTTACCGTGGAAAAAAAGGAGCCAAACTAAGGAATAATAAAGAAGCCAACGAAAGTAGACAGGCCAATGGCAACAAATTTGCAAAAGATGTACTTGATGCCGAGAGATCCACTCCACAAACAATAAGCACAAACTTGTGAGAACCGCTACCCCAAAATATCCTCGCTGAGTTGGATCCCAAAAATTTGTCATGATCCGGCCCAAGTAGTTTACGGCATCTGCAATAGTTGGCGCACGGAAGAAGGTCCAAGCGATCATCACCATAAAGAAAGTAAAACAGATGGATAATGCCTCTCGCAAGTCCGGGATAGTCTTAGTTGGAACTTTAGCTTTTTTTTTACTTTGAATAGGGAGATAGTAGAGAGCATTAAGCGTTCCCCACGCAACGTATGTCCAGTTAGCACCATGCCACAATCCGCAGAGCATGAATGTTGCGAAAAGATTGTAAGTTTTGCGAGCGGTACCCATGCGGTTTCCCCCTAACGGGATGTATACATAGTCCCGAAACCAAAACGAAAGGGAAATGTTCCACCGGCGCCAAAATTCAATGATATTCCGCGAAAAATAAGGGTAGGCGAAATTACGGGAGAGGCGGATACCAAAAAGCCGCGCCACACCAATCGCAATGTCAGAGTAGCCTGAGAAATCACAATATATCTGAACCGAAAAAAGGAAAAGTCCTATCATCAGCCGAATGCCATCAAGTTCTTGATAATGTGTGAAGATGAACTCAACATGGGAGGCTACTTGATCAGCAACGACCATTTTTTTGATAAGCCCCCATAGTATTTGTCGTAGACCGTCTTTAGCACTTGAGAGTCCAAAGTTCTCAGCATCGGTTTGAGCTGATCATTGAACGTATGCTTGTCTAATTACGTACATATGGAAAAGCATGAAAACTCAGTTATATCCAAACAAAAACCATGGGTTGAATAAAAATGAGACGCGTACGTTAAAAAGTTATTGACGTACACTAAATTCTGGTGTATCCTACCTCAAAAAATTGATGAAGGGAGGATACGGCCATGGATCAACTCAACCAATATCTTCAGTTTCAAAAGGCAGTTGTAGAATCAAAACTGAAAGTCATCGAAGAATTTCAAAAAGGAGGTCAAGTTCAACCCAGAAAACGTACGTCAAAGATCGACATTGCCCATAATGTACTTAATAATGCCGGTAAACCCTTGCATGTCAGCGAAATCATCCAACTGGCAAAGGATGTCTATGACATCCAACTGGATCGCGACTCCATTGTTTCAGCCATTTTGAAGAAGGTTAAGGCTGACCAGACATTTGTCAGAACCGCCCCGAATACATTCGCTCTGAAGTAAAATGTTTCTGAATCTGTATTCCCTTTGTGGGTGGAGGTGGAAGCAGGTTTTGTGGGCCAACGGAGGGAGCCCGTAGGGCGACCGGAGTTGGCCCGGGCGATGGCTGCTTGACAACCCTCATGGTTTGGCTTACGAGAAAACCTGGAGGAATGCCGTATGGAAAATTCAGCAGACAAAATGGTTCGTAAGCGCCGCCACCTGACACCGCAAGAGAAGTATCAGATTTTTCTTGAGGCCACAATGGCCAAGGCTAAAGGTAACGGTTCCATCAGCGAGGTCCTTCGTCGCTGGGGTATCCATTCAAGCGATCTTACGCGGATCAGGGCATCCGTCGAAGAAGGAGCCCTCGGTATCTTCAAAGAACGAAAGAGCAGAAGGCCCAAAATCAATTTGGAGCAGTACGAGCAGCTCAAAGCGGAGAAAGAACGCCTGGAGGCAACTATCGTCGAACAGGCCGCCGAGCTAGCGATACTGAAAAAAAAAGATCGCTCGGGCTAAATGGAGACCTCAAGGGCAAATACCTCCCGGAGGAAATCAAAGGGATTCTGGTTGAGTTCATCGATCATGTACATAAGAAACATCATGTGTCCATCACTTACTGTTGCCAGAGAATTGGCCTGGACATAAAGCGCTACCAACGCTGGGAACGGCTTTACCGCAAAACGGGTCGGTATGAAGGCGGAAAACCAGGTCCAAAGAAGGCCCCACACCGTCTGTTACCGAACGAAAAGGCAGATATCGTTAAACTGGCAAAGGACGACAAATATTTGGATTTATCTCATCGACAGCTTTCTGTGGTCGCCTCTGAATCTACCGCTTTGGAGGCCAGTGCCTCCAGTTTTTACAGGGTCATGAAGGAAAAGCGGCTCATGGAAACCCGTCAGAGGAAGCCTAGAACACCCCAGCCAAAGCCTGAGATCAAACCTGAAGGGCCAAATGAGGTCTGGAGCTGGGACCTTAGCTACCTCGCCCTCGGGCCTATATTTGTCTATCTGTTTGCCATCATCGATGTTTATAGCCGAAAGATTGTCGGCTGGCATCTTGGGCTTAATGCCCGTTTAGAATCTATGAAAAAGGCTTGGGATAAAGCCCTGGTCAATGAGAATTTAGTGGATGTATCAGAAGCCCCGAAATTACCGACAGCCTTATCTGATCATGGTGTGCAGATGGCCAAAAAGACCGCTAAACAGTTTTTCAAAGATCTGGGGATCAAGCAGCTCTTCGCTCGATACCAAACACCCCAGGACAATGCCTGGATTGAGTCTTGGTTCCGCATCCTAAAATATGACTGGCTACGGTATAAGGATTATGTCAGCTTCGATCAACTTAAGGGAATCATCAGACGATTTGTATTCGTATATAATACCCAACGTTATCATGGCGCCATTGGTTATGTGACCCCGGAGCAGAAGCATACAGGCCAGGCCGAGCAGATCTTGAAGGAAAGATCTGAAAGAAAGCGTCTGGCTCGCCTGCACCGGATGAATGAAAACCGGCAACCTGTAAGCCACTTTGAGTCGAGAAAAGCAGCATGAAAACTTGCTTCGATCTTTACCCGTTTTGGTGTTGACAATTCAGAAACGCGCCACATTCGCTCTGAAGACATACTCTTCCCGGTAAAGGAGGGCGCGTCATGATAAAGGAAATCAGCCGTATACTGGAACAATTCAGGTGTTGCTTCAGCCGCAAGGCCGCCTTCGACTGGTTTGTCGTTGTAATTTTCGGTTTCATGGTGAGGCTCGATCACCATGGGGTCACCTCCTTTGTGCGGTGGCTGAGTATCAAGCCTCGGCTCTATACGTCCTTGCTTTCATTTTTCAGGGCATCGTCCTGGAACCTGAAAAATGTCATGCACCGCTGGTGGCAGATTGTCTTGTCCAGTAATTGCCCATTGATTAAAATCGATGGGCGTCTGCTACTGGGCGGAGACGGCATCAAGATCAGCAAAGAGGCCGAGAAGATGCCGGGTGTCAAAAGGCTCCATCAGGAATCGGATAACTCCGGCAAATCTCCATATATTTATGGCCATCACCACGGGGCCATCGGGATCCTCGCCGGATGGGTAAAAAAAACTGTTTTGTATTCCCCTTTGTGCTGAGCTGCACGAAGGGGTAACAGCCCTCCGAAGGTTCCAAGAGAAAGTCGATCCCGTTCTCAACGGTCGATCTAAGGTCAGTGTCACCACCCTGATGGCGGCCATGGCCGGGAAACTGGTCTCTGCTCTGGGCGAAAGGTCCTTTATTGTCCTGGATGCGTATTTCGCGGTTGGACCCGTGTTTCTAATCCTGCGCCAGGCAGTGAATGACCAGGGTGAACGGCTCATTCATCTGATCACGAGGGCCAAGAACAACGTGGTCGCCTACGAGGATCCGCCCCCAAGAACCGGTAAGCGTGGCAGGCCGCGAAAATATGGCACCAAATTGTGTCTCATGGACCTGTTTGAGTCCATGGCCGAGTATTTTGAGCAAGCTACCATTTCACTTTATGGACAGGCCAAGGATGTCTCCTTTCTGTGTCTGGATCTGATCTGGAGACCCATCGGTGAAAAGGTTCGGTTTGTATTGGTTCGTGACGGTTCAGATACATTTATTCTGATGTGTTCAGATCTGACCCTGTCACCATACGATATCATTCGGGCGTACAGTTACCGTTTTAAGATTGAAGTCAGCTTCAAGGTGTTGAAACACCTTATGGGTGCATTTTTCTATCGGTTTTGGACCAGCGTCTGGCCTCACATCGGGACCCGCAATGAGAGCGATCTGTCTGCTTTAGAAAAGGATCCTCGTTCGCAAAGATTAATTCGAGAGGCAGCCGATGCCATTGAGGCATTCATGAATTTTGGCTGTATTGCTACTGGAATCCTTCAAATCCTTTCGCTTTCCTTTCATGAAAAGATTTGGCAAAAGTACCTCGGATGGCTGCGCACAGTAACTTCAGCCATACCTTCTGAAGAGGTTGTTGTAAAGTCTGTCATCCAGCAGGAGTACTTTCATAATTTTTTTGTTTTCAGGAATAGCCTGATTTATAGAATAATTTGGCCAAAGCGGGCAAAGATCCTTGCGGAGGAAGAGGCCATGGCCGCGTGACCGCCGCAAAACTTTGGACTCTCAAGTTTAGCATCATCTACATTAAAAATGCGATTTTTGCCGAATTGCGGCAGAAGATTAGTCGCTCGCTCAATAGGCCCAGCCACAAGCTGTGGAAAAAAGCTTACAAAAGAAAAGTACTGGATTGGATTTGATACAGGTGTTATTTTACGGCGGTATATATCAATGCTGTAACTCATGCTCTGGAAAGTGTAGAAGCTAATGCCAACCGGAAGGATTACTTTCAGGCTCATGGGATTTGCCGAAAAACCCATCGTTTCCAGGAGAGTGGCAAACGATTCCACAAAAAAATTAAAATACTTGAAAAAGCATAAAATGCCCAAGTTAACAGCAATGCTGAATGAAAGTAAGTATTTCCGCCGAGCAATAGATTTTGTTTTAAAAAGAAGCAGTCCCGTACGAAAATCTACGAAGGAAGATATTACTATCAAAGTCAGGAAACGATAATCCCACCAGCCATAAAAAACATAACTGGCCACGAGTAAAAAAGCGTTTTGAACCTGCAAAGAAGCCTTCGATTTACAAATCAACCAGTAGGCCAAGAAAACGATTGGCAGGAAAATACCAAAGGTGAGGGAGTTGAAAACCATGGATTACCTTGATGTTTCGACGGCTCGACTAGCAAGATAAAAACTTATTTTCGGCACCCTTTTATTCTCTTCACAGGCATCTTACATCACAACTCGTTTTGATGCTAATATCGTAGGTTATGCAAAGGCTTCTCGACGAAATGAAAATGTCCTGCCAGCGCTTGCATCCGCTGTTTCTGACAAAAGCATTTTGAAATTGACAATTCAAGATCCAGAAAGAAAATATTGGCCGTTTTTCTGGCTCAAAAGCTGCGTTTTTTCGCAGAGATAGTTTGCGCCCTTTAATTTTTCGGGATCTGTCAGAAAATCCGGATGCACCCAAAACAAAAAGGTTTTCATGTTTCTCCCAAATTGTATTTCCAAAGCTTTCTTTTTGGTCGACACACCTTATAAATAAGCCAACATACAAGAAAATAAAACGTCAAATGTAACACAATAACAACAAACGATTTAAGATTTGCATCCAGATTGCCAGAAATCAACCAACCAACTAATCGCATAGAAATTATTATTGAAAGCAACATTCTTGCTTCGTACCCTTTAAATTTATTTGCAATACGAAAGCATATCCCGAAAAAACAGCCTATAAATACAATGTAAATATAGGAGACAAAGCCCTTCCCTATTAGTGAAATTGAAGCGAATAATCCAAGCGCACCTGCGTGGACTATGTTAACGGAATGGCCTGAATATAACATTCCAACCGCTTTTCCGGGGCTAATCCCTTCTATATAAAATTTGGGTATCAAACTGGCACCTAAACGTTTTAATATGATAATTTCATCAAATATACTATATATTTCCGGCGGCACATAAAGCTTAACTGCCAACAAGCCGTCATAACCGCAGAATCGACCAGTTATCCGATTCAAAATACTTAAAAGAAAACCCTCATCAGACAAACGCTTAAGACTTTCAAAAATAATGCTAAAAATATCAAAAGAAAATCCATCTAATTTCATAAAGCCTCTTATAGCCGTCGCCACAGGAAAAGAGACAAGCATCAGAATTACTATTGATCCCACCCAAAACAATGTTTTTGGGAGTGATATCTTAAAGTTGCCTTTTTCCAAAAGATAAAACAGAAAAACAACCTCTGCTACAGATATAAAAGCAGACTTATGTCCCTGTAGCAAGGAAGTTAAAATCACCAGCCCCATTAAAGAAAATACAATAGCCCGTTCAATAGGTGTGAGGAACCTTCTGAATTTTAACAGGTATAGAGCAAGTACAGGCACAATAAGACCCAACGGTAAGAAAAGCTTTATGAAAGCAAAAGGTGAGTATGCACCAGATACGCCTATGTTAAGACCCAAAAGAAAATACAGGTCGAATAAAACAATTAACCCCGCTCCAAGAATTATTAACGGCTTATTTTTTAACAACAACCCGCTTCTATCACTCTCAAAATACTGGCCTTTCTTCTTTTTATTAGCACCTATCGTCACTGCGACATACAGCCCTAATAGCAAAAGCCCTGAATAAACAAATACTTGCATTAAAACTTCTATATGATCCGTACTATTTATATTACCAATTCGAGGGTAATAAAACATATCAGGGCGAACTACCAATAACAACGGACGTAAAAGAAAAAATGCCCAAATACTGCCTGCTGCGATAAGCAAAACCGGCACATATTCTTTCGGAAGCTTAACCCCCCGGCTCGTAAAGAAAAACAAGGGTAAGATGGCTATAAAGTAAGCTATACCTATTTGTATATCTATGGCAAAGATGTAAAACGAACAGACAAACAGAGCAAAATGAAAATACCAACTAATCCTAAATTTCATCAAGTAAGCACCGATTTAAAAAAGCAAAATTGTTTAACGAACGACTCTTTGCAGCAGAAAGAGACAATGACCAAGGCTTGACTGTTAACTGGTCGGATTCTAAGCAATTTTCTAAACGTGCATCGAGCGTGGAAGACACTAAGGAATCCATCTCAAAGATGTGATCGGGTCGAAGTCCAATCTCATGAGCAAAAGATATACATTTTTCAGCATATGATAGCATAACAAATGGTGTCCCCACAGTGTAAGCAATTATAGCTGCATGAAGACGCATGGATATCATTAGTTTGCATGTAGAAATTATTTTGTAGAACAAAAGAGGATTTTCCGAATAATCAATAATTTTAACACGAGTTTTATCTTCAATTCTTTGGTGTAATTCATTTGTAATATCATGATCCCCTACGTATTTATCTCTACAGAAGATAAAAAGAAACAACTGCATGTTTGCATAATTGGCCA
Organism: Deltaproteobacteria bacterium; assembly: GCA_034522175.1. Taxonomy (GTDB): domain Bacteria; phylum Desulfobacterota; class DSM-4660; order Desulfatiglandales; family Desulfatiglandaceae; genus JAIPDZ01. Next base: position 1,260,971 of record JAXHLQ010000001.1, read on the forward strand.
TCATCAAATTGAAACAATGAGCTAGGTAATTCAAATGTTCTTTAGAGACTTTTTCATGTCGAAGAGCCACGCCAATAGCATTCAAACTGCCTGCATAATTATTCTCAGCATTATAAGATATCATATCTGGTAGGAGAATGGCTAAATCCAAGGCTCGAATTGCCGAGGTGGAAATATTCATCTCATTTATGAATGAAAAAGATTTTGCATCCCGTAGTGTAACAAAATCAAAAGCATTCAATGCTTTCTCGCATTCATTTATTTCTTTTTGGTTATTAAATGGGCCCAGAGAAACACCAATCGCTCCAACAATAGCGTTCGCATTTTGTTTTTTTTTCATAATAGCAACCTCACGGTGCCAATATGAACTATGCATTCTATGAAATATAGAACCTCCACCAATAAGTATAACATCCGATTGTTTGACAAACCTTCTCAGAAAAAGGCATCGTCTTAGTAAACGTCTAATGTAAGGAACTCGATGCAGTGCATCATAACCAGCATATCCAGATACCTCACAGGATATATCTTGTGTATAGTGTGCCAAATTATTTCTATCAGATAACAGTTTAAATTTAGAATTAGGATAATGCTGTTTAATGTAATTAATTATTACAGATGTCATTGCATTATCCCCGACATTCTTCTTACCGTTCCACCCAATTAATCCAAAACAGTATTCATTATTTTTTTTCATGTTGCCTACAGTCGTTTCCACCAACGTAAATCAAAAATTCGATTTTTTATTTACCCGCTCGGTCCCTATACGACAAACCATTTGGTAACGTTCAAAAGGTTTGGCATGGTGTCAATTCAACCGATCTGATGGAAATGGTAAAGTGACCTTCGATGCCGAGCTTTTTCAACCAGAACTGTTCCCATTTACTCCGAGAACATTGCTTGAGCATGATCATTTTGGATAGTTTGGTGACCGCTTTGTCTTACCATCCCCAGGCAATTCGTTTGAGACGGCGACCAATTTCACGAAAAACCCTTTCCAATAAAGAAGTCGTTTTGGGAGCAATGACACCTGTCCTCAGCCAGATTTCGATGTTCGTGAACAACCAGCAAGGTTTTCCAGATATGATGCGCCGTGCCTATAGCCTTTCTCTTTGAATGTCTCGATTAGCTCTGTGATTTCGGCCTTGCTGGATTGATATCGTGTTTGCACCTGTTCTTTGTCCTGCTCTTTGAGCAACTCATATTCGTATTCTGGAAGTTCAATGCCGATCAGTCCCTTGATTTTGTCCATGTGCGGTTGGCAGTCCTTCTTTCTTTTTCAGGTTGTCCTGCCAGAGAGCATGATACAAACCTCTGGGCGCATGCCAGGTGCAGCGCTGGGACTCGGCGATGTCAGATAGAAACGTATCCAGCCCGGGCTCACCATCATAAACAAAAGGAAGTTGCTGCTGTTCGGTTTTCTTTATTCGATCTTTGACAACACTCTCTATTTGGGACCATTCCGTATTGGCAAAACAAGCCCAAGGGTTCCACTCGCCCTTCATGGGTGACGCCTATAACGGCCCGGAGTTCCCCTTTTCGCCCCTTGTGTTGTTTAACCCCGGTCCCGTCAGCCATGATGGCAGATAAGTCTTCGAGATTAACCGTCTCTTGGTAGGTCTGATCAATATCGCTGCCCACGACAATATTATGAATGCCACCCAAAGATATATCGATGGATCGTCCGTCAACAAGGCGCCGATAGTTGGTATCGATCACAGCCTCGATCACCTCATGTTCGAAATTGGATTCCTTTCGAGCATAACGGCCAATTTTCAGTGCATGGAGCAGCGGGGAATACCGGGCGCCGCACTGACAACACTCAACCACCCTCAGAGGGACCTTCGCCCTGCCAAAAACCGTGCAAAACTCCCTGGGTTTATGACAATAACCCCGTTTCTCACCTTCCGGCCTCGGCAAAAGCCCACTTTAGGGTCATTCGCTTTGGCATGGTGCCCAAGACCCTTCCACTCTTTAGAAGGATAGGTCCCGCTCAGGCGATCACAGATAGGATCGTCATATCCTGTCAGGATCCGTTCAAGAATCTTCACCATCAGCTGGTTTTGAAGTTGCTTCAATCGATAGACAATCTCATTCAATGTTGCTTTGCCGGTTGCCAGATCAAACCGAAGTGTTATATGTATTTCTTGTTCCATCTCGGCCTCGTTCCTTTGGTCTTGGTATGGTAACCTCAACCTTAGGAACAGACCGCATTTTGTCAACCATTATGTTCCATGCCAAACCTTTTGAACGTTACCAACCATTTAAGACTTTAAGACGTCCTGCCAAATATGCTGATGTGATGTTTTCTTGGGGCCCCGTGACCGATTAGGTTTTTTCATTTTAATATTTTATCAACAACCCTAGTCACAGCCTGATCCATTGTTTCGCTTGGCATTATCCAAGTACGCAATCGACGAGAGAACGCTCTAGATTTTTCTAAAAGTAAATCTTTTTCGTCAAAGTATTTTTTCAATTGATATTTGACGGGTATTTTATCGTTTATTGTGAATAACAAATCTTTATGTTTAAGTAAATGTGCTAGATGAATTTGTTTGTGTATATTAGTAAAAAATGGATATTCAATATTAGCCAAAAAATATAGCTGAACAATAGGTAATTGGTACAATGCTGCATCGAAAACAAATGTGGTTGAAAGATTTATTACCAGGTCAACCTTTTGTAGCTCATTTATCCTAATTTTATTATACTCATTTGTTAGAAACAAATTATTTTTTTCACTATATTTATGGTATGAACAGATCTGTACATTACTGTATTCTGAAAATTCATTTAGTTCACCACAACTGGCATTAGGTTTTGGCTTAATAAATAGGTTATAACCTCGTTGTTTTGTTGCGGCGCATAGTTCATGAACAAACTTACACTCCTCTTTAAAACGAATCGACTTAGAATTTGATGAAGAAGAAAACGGATACATGATAGTTTTCATGCTTTCCCTTGCAAAAAACTTACCCGAATTGACTATATAATGGAATGGAACTGGGTATGCTAAATCCATATTTAAATCACCCTGACATTTTTGCCAATCGTTGGATAAGTCATTATTCCAAGTAAACACTTCTTTGGATAGGTGGCCTGTGACTTTAATCTTAGCGGGATGATCCCAACTTCCCATAAATGTGTAAACCTCAATCCCGCGAGCGGACAACAACCAGGGTCCTGCAGATGGGGTGACATTAAAAACCTTTCGGGTAGGAAATGGATTCTTCAAAAGCGGCCACATAAGAAACTTAATTATATTATTCGCAAATATATGCGTATTGCTATTAAGTTTAAATATTTTTTTAAGCAAAAAGAAAACTTCTAGAACTCCTTTATGACAGAACTTGCACAATCTCTTTGAATTTGCCAATGCATCAAGATCATAAACAGTCATTCCCCTTTGAACTATTTTTTTAAACTGGGTGTATATTTCTTCAGAAATATAATAGTGGATTTCAACTCCTCTTCGCTCAAACTCGTGAATATATGGAATGGTAGCGGAGAATTGAAGCGGCCATTTGCCTATTATGGTTATGCTCTTTTTAGTGTTCATTTCCCCATAATCCTTAGCTATTAAGTGCCACAACATCGTGACTTAAAGTTCTCTGACTACTTAGCAACCTCTCTGTCATTCTTTACGATTTCATCGATTCTGCCAATAAGAAACGGTTGAAAGTCCAGGCAAGTCTCTACACAACGCTGCAAATCCTGTTTATTGCTATGTTATAAAAATGAGATAGAATATTGATAAGCAACCCAGGTATCATAAAATCCCATATTCTTAATAATCTCTTCTAATTTCAACAAATCCTTTTCGTTTTCGAGTTCGTTTCTCCATGCTCCAATTCGATTTTTTACCAATGGTCTGCTCAGTTGTTCCAAAGTTGTGCTTGATTTTCCGGTAAATTTTCTTACCCTTTCAAAATCTTTGGGCTCACCCAAGAATCGTGCAACGCCTTTCTCCCAGGATTCACCCACAAAATCGAGAACATCACGCATGGTTTTTTCGGGTTCAAGAACGAGTTCTTCATATTTTACTTCCATTATTGACCTTGGCGGAACGACTTTTTTGGCCTTTTCATATGCATTAATGAACTTTATCCACAACTTCGCGAAAATGTCTGGCTCTGTCCACTTTCCTGCCCTGCACACAGATGAATACACATCTCTAGGATCACGCACTACATAAACAAAATAAGCCTTTGGCCAGAAGGAAAATATGCGCTCAAGATGCAGTACATTTGCCGGGGTTTTTTCCACCCACCGTTTTTTCCCGCTTATAACTGCATATTCAGTCATAAAACGGCCAATGAAATCCTCCGCGCTACAACTTTGTTGCGCCATCAAAAAACCACTTCTCTGTCCATATCATAAAAGTTGGCGAGACGGGTGATATGGTCATGTAATGGTTCACTTCTTGTGGCATCCCAATTACGGACATTATGGATTGATTGCGTCTTCCCGGAGAAATCAAGGTCAAACCAGAAAGTTTCCAATCCACCGACAATACTTGAATGTTGACTTAACATGGCCCGTAAAAGAGAAGTTCCAGACTTATAAAGCCCACCGATAAAGATAGGCGATATAAAAAAATTTTTATTCATTTTCACTCCAAACAAGAGAGAATATCATTTAAACCAAACAGTATCCGTAAGCCCATTCCAAAATGTAATAGGGCAATAACTAGTATTTCCGATAAAAATATCATTAGGTGAAAAGCGCCCTAAAAACATTGGAGTGTCCAGTTTTTTATTGCCAGCGCGTTCAAGGGTAAATGCAAATTTTATATGATTGTTCATAGCATAGTCTGCCACAGCCTTGCTACAGGCTTCGTAAAAGCCGAAAGGATAGCTAAACGCCAGCATATCCTTGCCGGTCCATTCCTTGAGTTTGTTGATAGAAATATCAAAATCTGCAATGGCAATGTTTTTTTCCAGCAGTCCAAGAGGGCGATGGGCGTGACCATGTGTGCCAAGGGCTCCTGTTAGGGCTAGTTTAACTATCATGTCCTTAGTCATGTACAAGTCATTACTCATCCGAGCCTGATCAAAACCAAGGATATTAAAACTCCGGTCGATCACCAACTTTTGCTGATTTTCATTTAGGACGTAGTTCAAAAAATATTTGAGCTTTGCAGCTTCAGCAGAATCAAACTTGTAAATTGATCTGGCAATAGCCGAATCAGGCAGTTCAAAGGCGATATTTTCCCTGCTCAGGATTTGTTTCAGAATGGCCAATAGCTTATCCGGTGGCGTGCGTGCGCGGAGGATATGAATCTTATGGGTGACGGTAACAAAGTCTTCTTCAATGGGCTTGGTATTTACAAAAAATATGGCAGGGATCCCTTTTTTTGCAAAATAGGCCAGGCAAATTCGAATTGTTCCTTCAACCCGTCATCAAAGGTGATGACTGCAGCCCTACGGGGAAAGGACCGCCTTCCCTCAATGATATCAACAATGTCATCAATGGCTAAAAAAAGTGCGGATTTCCCCATAATATCAAGCTGGCGGGAAAACTGCTCCGGAGTTACCCCAAATATGCTGGGATAAGACTCGCAAAAGCCCTCCCGGATGTAGTGATAATTGACTGCGACTAACATGCTTCTTTTCGAAGAAACACAACCTTTGCCCCGGTATACGCCTCATGCCCAAAAATATTTTTCCAACCCAATCGGGGCTCTTCGAGTTCAAAAAAAGTAACATCAGCCTCGAGATGATGTTGAATATTGTAATATCTTTTTAGCATTCTTTTCAAAAACCTGGCATTGTTGATACGGCCATCCACGATCATGAAAAACCCGGGCAGCAAAGTTGACTCATATTTGAGAATATCCCCTGACATGACCGTTCTTTTGGGATTCTGAAACGATATTCCGTTTATACTGCCTTCTACGGTTGAGGGGTCAGGACCGTCCAGATAGACAAAATCAGGTACAACATTAGGTAATTCGTTGTAGAAGTGACAAACTTGCCCCTGATATTCAGCCACTGATACCCTGGAAAAAACAATTTCTGAAAAATCCGAAAGTCCAGCTTTATCTATCTTGAGCCGGGTGTTTTCCTGCCATTTTCCAGATGATTCTATTGACACCATATTGGGGCGCCCAAACTGTGTGTCCACCTGTTTATCGGTTAGGATATCGAGATATTCTTCCCAGTTCTTTTTCAGCGCACAGGCCATGGCAACGGTTGAAAAACCGGATCCGAACTCCAGTATTTGAAAAGGCTTGCGCTCTCTAACAAGCTTATACAACCTGGCAAGATCATCCCATTTAGCTGGGAGTTCTTCCTTGTCTCCCAGAGCAATAATAAAATGCTGCAAGTCGTTCTCGCACAGATAAGCCTGGGCCTGTTCCAGAGAAAAAATAAACTTTTCTAAATCGATAGTCATGCTGTTTCCTACGTTAGAATCATCTTTGTTTCCTGTTGAGTAACCATTCGGCCAATTCTAATTCATAAAGTTCATCAATATTCACAACCGGACGCTCAATAATAACAGCCGCCGTTTCATGATCTATAATCATGCCTTTTTCCACGACATGTTCGCGAGTGGCCGCATAGCAAATGCCATTCCGGTGGTAATATTGGGGAATGCCCTGGCGCAGGGAGAACTTTGCTCCATCTTGAAGATAAAATCCGATAATTCCCTGGTCGGAAACCTTCAGGGTCTTGTGAGGAGAGAAATGGGCAGGGGTAGGGCTGACCGTAGCGGCCGCAGGGTGGTCTTCTTCAATAACGGTCCGAACGGTGCGCTCCACATCCTTAGGCCTACGCAGCGGACTTGTGGGTTCCAGCTTGATTGAAATATCGAATCGCTTCCCGTAATGCTCCTCACAAGCCAGCCATGCATGCCGCCAGACATCAATGCCGAGGGCGGTATCACTTGCAAGATGGACGGGCCGAATGAATGGAACGTCCAGCCCATGTTTTCTCCCTTCCTCGGCCATCTCGTGATCATCGGTCGAAATTATGGCCGCGTCAATCCAATCAAGAGATTTGGCCACTTGCGCGGCACGTGCTATCAAAGACAATCCGCTTACCTTTTGCAAGTTCTTTCGGGGTATACCTTTGGAGCCCCCTCTGGCTGGCACAACCGCAAGTATGTTTAAATCGTTTCTGCTCATGGCGCTAAGTAAACCTGATCATTTTTTGTTCCTGTTGGCTTTTCCTGATGGCCTCAATCAGTCCCATGACCTGTAGCCCGTCACGAAAACTGCATGTTTTCACTTCCTCGCCGTCAAGTACAGTAAGAAACTCTCTGGCAACTTCCATAAACATGTCATTGCGGTCACAGTTAAATTCCTCTTGCTTCCATTTTTGTTCCATGCGTGTGGCTATGCTGATTTTATTAGGATCTGCGGACCAGAAAATCGTTCCCTTGTCGCCTATAAACCGAATGAATTTTTCATGCGGTCTTCCGTAAAGATCAAGATGAATGGTGATCCGTTTACCATCCGCATAATTGACTATTAAATCCACATTATCGTCGGTTGCGATCTCCAAACCTGAGTTTCTTTCAACCTGTCCGTACAAGCTCTCTGGCCGTCCGAAAAACCAGAGCATCAGGTCAATCCAGTGGCTTTCGTCAAGCAGCGCACCACCTCCCTGTTCTTTACTGGCCATGAAAAAGTTCTGATACGGCTCCCAGGGATGCCAGTCCGCAAGATGCGCGGACATATGAAATTGCACATGCAGTATCCTCCCTACCTTGCCTGAATCCAAAAGCTGCCGAACTCTGGCTAGGGGAGGCCACCATCTCCATGTGTACCCAAGTAATACCGGAACCCCTGTCTTTTCACTAACCTGAAGCACATTCTCAGCTTCGGCCAGGGACTTAGCTGCGGGTTTTTCCAAAAGCACGGGAAGGCCCTGCTCGAGCGCTTGAATGGTCTGCGAGGGGTGAAAAGCAGTCGGAGAAGCGACAACCACGCCGTCTAGGTCTTTGGAGGAAAAAGCCTCGCTCAGAACTGTGCATGAATTTTCCACATTAATTTCTTCAGCCAGTTCATCAACACGATCCTTTATAGGATCAAAGCAGGAAATTTTGCAATCCAGAGATGACAGATTACCTGCGTGTCTTTTCCCTACACTCCCGCAACCGAGAATGAGAATATGCTTCTTTGACATATAATGTTCTCCCAACAGTGAAGACCACGGAGAGCATTTCGCATAAACACCCAAAAGCTTCATGCTCTTCATGGTAAAAAATCATTATTACTGCTTATCTAATTCCCTTAACCATTAATTCATATTTATCAGGATCGAAAACAATCTCAAGAAAAGCGGGGCCATTTTCCGGATTCCAGGCTATCATAGCCTCACTTAGCTCTTTAATATTTTCCGCCTTTGTGCCTGAGATACCCATGGCCGCAAAACAGCCGACCCAAGACCGGCCGTCCATTAGCAACGGTGACTGAGTTAGCCCGTCTTTGATGGCCCTTGTCCTAATGGAGGCAAAAGCGTTATCTGACATTAAGATTATCATCAGAGGGAGTTTATTGCGAACAGCCAGTTTGGCCTCAGCCAGATACATGCCTACTCCTCCATCGCCAAGAAAGGCTATTGTGGGCAATGTCCGATCATATAGAGACGCGCCGATAGCCATAGGCAAACCAGTTCCCATGTATCGTCCCTGTCCGGACAAAAGACATAGGTCAGGCCTTTGAGCGGCCCATGCGTGTTCGCCGATAGTGCAGAAATAACCAGTGTCCATGATCGCCCGGACCCCGCCCGGAAAATGATCCTGAATGAGTTCAAAAACTCTACCAGGCAAAAAGTCCCTGGTCATATAGGACCGTAAAATTTCTTTTGTCCTACCCAGTGCATCCAATCCCCATTCCTTTTGAGCCAGCGCGTCCAAAACCGGCGTTACTCCTTCAATCCCAGAGCTGCAGTTAAAAGAAAACCCTTCATGGCCTGGAGTCTGAACAGCCGCAATGGATACTGACTGGCACGAAAAAGGTTTGGTAGCCAGGACCTCCCGAGCGGTTAGCCCCAGACCAACTATTAGATCGGTCTTTGGAAAAAGCTGAAATTCAGGGGTGAGTTTGGCCCCGGCCCCGGTATACACTCCTGCTGATTGAGGCAAGGTTTCATCAATAACTCCCTTGGCCGATGCAGTGCTAAAAACAGGAATGTTAAGATTGTTCAGGTGGCTATACCATCCCTGCCGAATGGCAAGGGCGCCGGCTAGCACCATTGGCCTTTGGCTGCGCCTTATCAATCCCAGAATATCGTCAGTATGGCCCTTCATTTTGATTGGTTCCGCCTTTGGTTTGGAGGCTTCCCGATGTTCCACCAGTTCAAGGACAACCGGCCCAGGTTCTTCATCCCCAGCCAATGCGAAAGCCCCTTTCAAAGCACTATTCTTTCCGGACAGAGTATAAATCCCCTTGCTTACCGCCTTTACCAATGCCTCGTGATTTAAGCGTTTGTGGGCCTGTGAAGCCGGAGCTTTACGCGGTGTGGCCTCGGTTAAATGGACTACCGGAAATGCCTCAAACCAAGCCGCAGCTAATCCCGGCACGGAATTGGCCAAACCCGGTCCTTTGATCGACAGGGACACACCGGCCCGTCCTGACAGGCGGCCCGTGGTTGCCGCCATAAGAACGCCACTTCCTTCAAAATAGTTCAAATGGAAAGCGATGCCACGCTTCTCCAAAGCGTCAATCAAGGAAAGCGTAACCCCACTGCCGGGAATGCCGAATACCGACCGCACCCCTGGCAGTACATTTCCTCGGCGAATTGCTCGAAATCCATTTATTCGCACCCTTTTTCCATCAACACGGTCCGAATTTTCTGTGCGGCGTGAACACAGACTTTGCGTACCGCATCGGGACTGAACCCTCCACAGTGGGGAGTGATCAGAAGATTATCATGCTCACGGGCATAACACACTAACGCATGATTCGCCGTAATTGGTTCCCCGGCCAATACATCCAAACCCGCTCCGTGGATACGACCGGATTGCAGACCCTCAAGCAAGGCTTTTTCATCCACAATCGCTCCCCGAGAAGTGTTGAGCAATATGGCGCCCGGTTTGACTCCGGCCAAAAGGGCACGGGAGACAAGGCCTCGCGTTTCTTCATTCAAGTGAACGTGAATGGAGATGAAATCACTGGTAGACATAAGGGTTTCCAGGGTGACTTGCTCAATATTTTCCGGCCACAGACGTACATAGGGATCATAACCAACCACCTCCATACCGAATGCCTGGCCGTAACGCGCCATCCATCCTCCAATTCGGCCACACCCTATCAAGCCCAAACGTCGACCGTTGAGCATGATGCCGGGAAAAAGCTCACGGTTCCACTCGCCAGCCTGAACGTGCTTTACTGCGGCTGACAAGCGTCTTGCGCAAGCGATAAGCAAGGCCCAAGAGAGTTCTGCGGCCGGGGTGAGATTCTTGAGGATATCCGGGTCTTCCTTGAGCGTGCGTACTTGAATAAACTTCTTATCCAATGCCGCACGCTGAATGTGCTCGGAACCGGTGGTGGCGCAGGAGATTATCTTCAACAGAGGGGCTTTTTGTACCATATCATCCGTAATATTCACCTTCATGGATGCATCGAGTAAAGCCACTGCATTTTTGAGTTCTTCGCCCAGTGTTTCTTTTTGGGCCTTTATATGCTTAATTGTGGCAATATCTGCCAGCACTTTCAATGTAGCTTCAAACCCTACATCAGAGCCAATATAAATAACTTTATTCATTACATTAATACCATTATTTCAACTTTTCATTCATCGTAAACATAAAATTTCTTGACAATTTCGATATTGTTCTTAGCGACTATGTCAGCCATTTTCTGTCCTGCATTACCATTTCCATAAAGATTGTCTGGCTGGTAGTGTCCATGTTCAATTTGCTTTATAATTGCTGTATAAATAGAATCAGCTTCATGCTCCACATCAATAACATTCCGGCACCGTTCTCTTTGGTTTTGGCGTGTGCCAATATTAACGCACGGCGTACCCAAAAAAGATCCTTCTCGGATTCCGCTGGAAGAGTTGCCAACAATGCAGGAACAGCGACTGATAAGATGCACATAATCTTCAGGTGAAAAATTACGATAAAAATGAAACGGGGCGTTGCCATTGGTAGCTATAAAAACGCGCAAAGCTTTTGATACTGCGTCAGAACCCGCGTCTACATTTGGCCAGAACCATGCGGTCTGCATGTTTGTTCGGCTGAGTGCCGCTAGGGTTTGTTTTGTTTGTTCAAAAGCTTCTACATATTCTGTGGTCACCGGGTGCTGCAACACTACTAGGAATGGTTTATCCCAATCAAGATCTTTGCCTGTACCCCCGTATTTTTGAAATAAATTCCCGCAGTCTTTTTTGCTAACATCAGCTGCAAGGTCAATGGCCGGGCAACCTGTGACAAATATACTGGCAGGATTTTCACCCATTTGCTTCAGAATTTTTCCAGCCCGGTTAGTCGCAGGAAAATGTATATGAGCTAGCTTGGTTATCGCGTGCCGAACAGACTCATCAATTGAACCGGTCAGTTCTCCGCCTTGTGTGTGAGCAAGGGGTATATTCATATAACTTGCAGCAACAGCCGTTGCCAGAGTTTCAAAACGATCCGCTACAGTCAGAACAAGGTCAGGCTTGAGGTTTTCAAACTGGGTAGCCAGCTCCAAAATACCCATGCCAGTGGACTTGGCCATAGTGGAAGGAGTTTCACCCTCGACAATGGAATATACCACGCTGACAGGTTCAAATCCATCTTTGCGAATGATTTCGATGGCTGCTCCAAAACGGTAAAGCATTGCCGAAGCTCCGACAATGAGCTGCAACTCCAGTTCAGGATGAACTTGTACGGCGGATAGGAAACTCTTAATCCTTCCATAGTTTGCCCGACTGTTGACCACAACACAGATTTTCTTCTTACTCACTTATATCCTCCCAACGAATGAGCCTGTTTGATGAAACATCATTTTTTAAAATATTACCAATTAATTTACTCTTTTGACCGAATGGAATTCCTGTTCCTGGTTTTTTTGCAGTAAGCATTTCATTAGTCAAAATACTGCCGGCAGGCAAGTCTTTCACTGTCGCCAGACTCTTGCCGAACATGCTTCGCATCTGTCGCATTGACTCAGACATTTTGTCTTTGTCCACTGGATTGGCATTCATTTGGTGAAAAGCCTCCCTGGCTCTAGTTAGCATCTTGAAGTCTTCTACAGTCAGTGACGCTGGCGTATCCGGGCCAAACATCTTTTTGTCAAAGACAATATGAGCTTCAATGATATCAGCACCTTGGGCAATCGCAGCCAAAACCGAAAAAATACTGCCAGAATGATCGGACAGGCCGACTGGACAGCAGTAGCGCTCTTTCATTTCCTGAATAATATTCAGGCCCACTTCTGAAAAATCCACTGGGTACTTGCTGGTGCATTGGAAGAGGGCAAAAGGTATTTTTTTTGTATTTAATCTGCGAGTCAGATTATCAATTTCCTGAAAAGTGCTCATGCCAGTACTCACAAGCACAGGCTTTCCGGTTTTTAAAACCGTGCGAAGAATATCATCGGAAAAGGTCTCACCCGAGCCTATTTTCCAAGCCGATACACTCAGTTTTTCCAACATTTCAACAGCCTGTACTGAAAAAGGGGAACTTAAAAAAACCAATTTTTTTTCCCTTGCGTGTTCAGCAAGCCCCTGCCACTGCTCAAAAGTAAACTCCATCCGACTCCAGTAGTCATACCTGGTCGCGTCCTGGAGGGAGAATCGGACCCGAAAAGGCTCATCCAGGGTGGATTCGGCCTCGGCTATATGAGTCTGAAACTTGACCGCATCCACGCCGGCCTGAGCTGCCGCCTCGATATAGGCATGGGCCTGCCCCAGAGAACCATCATGGGCCTGGGCGACCTCAGCGATGATAAAGGAGGGTTGACCTATACCAATAGTGTGGTTTTGAATTTTCATAATTTATTTCATGAACCATCGCTGATTAAAGTGAAACCTATCGAAAACGGGGGCCGTTTTCCTGCGCATGATGCACAATTTCCAGAACCAATTCTGGTTTTATCCGAAAACGCCTCTCCTCTTCAGGCACTCCAGCTTTTTTGCACCATTCTGGATCATCGACACATCCTTCAGACAAATGAAAGCATGTGTCGATGGGTACAGCAAGACGTCCATTTATCAGAACTCCAAAAACCGCTACGCATTTTCTCCACCTTATTTCACCCCAAAAATCCCCAACTGGAAGAAATTTTGCTACACTGGCCGCCCTCTTAAAGTGGCTTTGTTCTCTGCTACAGGTTTTTGAAAACAAGGGCCAATCATGCCAATATGGGGAAATACCCGGTCGTCTTTCCGTACCTCAACTTAATATAGCATAGTGTAGCTATATTCCATACCATAAGACTTACCATACCGGCGGTTGCAGCTCCATACAGCCCATATGTCGGGGTGAGCAGGATGTTCAAGCCAATATTTATCAAAGTGGCAATGAATACAAAATTTCTGAACATGTTTTGATTTCCGGTCATGTTCATGAACAGGCCTGTAGCTCCAGATATCGAATTTATGAATTGCCCCAAAATCAACAGCACCATTGCCCAGTACGCAACACTAAAATCTGGCCCATAAATCTGAGAAAGCAACTGTTTACCAAAGAAAATAAGGAAGAAGAGGATGGGGACAGTGATCCAGAAAATAAGCTTAGCAGACTTTTTGGCCACATGGAATAACTCATCCAGTTTGTCTGAATGATAGAGTTCGGAAAATTTGGGCCCAGCCATGGAGTTGACTGCCTTTAAAACAAAAACTGTGAGGCTAGCTATACTCACAGCTATGGCATAATAGCCTACCTCCGCTTCTGACCGGAATATTCCCAACATAATAACCCCGGTTTGACCGATGACAAAAGTCATAGTGGAAGTCATGAGCATAGGTATGGAGATGGTCAGAATTTCTTTCAGAGACATGGCATGCAGACTATCGTTTGGTCCAGATTTCTGCTTGAAAGCACGGTTCATAATCCAAGTCCCGGCCAAGGCGCTGACAGTTATCGCAGCGAACGTGGCGTAGATGGGGTTGTCCTGCTGGAAAAAGAAAAGGGTAATGGGCACCAAAATAATCAACCTGCAAAGCGACGGCAAAAGCTGCAGAAAGGCAAAAACCCGGATAAGACGGACACCACGCACAGCCTGAGTGTTCAAAACATTTAATGATCCGAAAATGATGAACATTGCACTCAAACCAAAATAGAACTGCAAATGCGGTTTGGAAAAAATCGAATCCGCTATAAAACCAGAGCCAAAAAACAGAATGCTACCTGTGATTAAGGACACCCCAGCCACAAAATACATGGTCTTACGGTAGATCTTGAAGGCCGAGGTAGGGGAGTATTTTATCAGGTGTTCGGGGATGAGACGCAGAATGGAGGTGTTGGTGCCCAGAACCGTAAATATAGTGGCCAGCGCGAGGAAGGAATTGAGAATGGCCACAATACCTATGATTTCAGCCCCATAGCATCGTGCGATGATTATATTGGTAACTACGCCAAGCAAAGTTGCGATGACACGGGCACTCAGCGCCCAGGCAGAGCCTGTGAGGATCTCTAAAAAACTCTTGTCGTAGATGAAATTCTGGATTTTGCGTTTGATTGAGGTAATTTAATACTCCAAAATCCCCGGTTTCAAGCCAGTTTTCAACCCATCTTTTTTCATTTCAACCCAAAAATCCACAATAAATTTCATCCAGAAGACTCAACTGCATTTTTTTAGGACCGTACAATTTTTGCTGGCGTCGACGATCCTTGCTCTGAGGGAAGTAGAAATTACTCATTTACCATTTTATGAAAATATTCGTTTTTTTAAATCAGTTTGAGCTTACTTTTTAGCCATAGAAATGCTTCGTCAAAAAGTTAAAGGCTGCCAACATTATGACATGGCGCTAAGTCGCGGGGTAGATGTGTTTCTTTTGCGCTTACGCGGATTAAGAAATTCTCATTTTGTCACTCTCAGATAGTGCCTTGCTGAGTAAAGTGCAGATCCACTATTTTCTATTCTCCTCTCTGTCCGTCGCCGACATTCTTAAGATGTTTCTGGATTGAAACTATTTGAGCTTGAAGCAACTCATTTTTCTTTTTGAGTTCTATTAGGTAGAGAGTGAGCTCTTCTATCTTCTGCAGAAACTTAGAATTGATATCCCCAATGCGAACACCTTTCTCCTCTACTTCGCCCTGACTGGGGATTCCTGGAAGATGCTTATTCTCTGATATAAATTTTTCAACTTCATCTAAAGGCGGGAGCCTGTAATCATCTCCAAAAACAAAATCTGCCCAAGCAGCCGTAGTAACTACTCACTCTCGACAGCCGATCGTACCGTCTACGGCAAGTTTGTACGCCCCAGGATTTGTCGTGCCGATTCCAACGTTGCCATTATTTAGCGCGGCCATGAATGGACTAACTGCTGACGTATGAAACCTTAAATTTCCACTGCCGCCATAGAGATTCATGTCATTTACAGATGTATTCCCGATCGTAATGTTGTTTGAAGGGGATAGCCCCATTACTTTCACGTTTGTTCCCGTGGTATTTTCTATGAAATAGGACTGCCCATTACTCAAAAGCACATCACCATTTCGTATGTGCAATTTAGTCTCAGGGCTCGCAGTATTAATTCCGACATTGCCATTATTTAGGGCGGTCATGAACGGACTAACCGCTGACGTATGAAACCTTAAACGTCCACTGCCGCCATAGAGATTCATGTCATTTACAGATGTATTCCCGATCGTAATGTTGTTTGAAGGGGATAGCCCCATTACTTTCACGTTTGTTCCCGTGGTATTTTTTATGAAATAGGACTGCCCATTACTCAAAAGCACATCACCATTTCGTATGTGCAATTTAGTCTCAGGACTCGCAGTCCCGATGCCGACAGTGCCAAAAATTCCGTCATCCCCTATGTTCCCTATTGTGGCATTTGGCTCTATCAATCCTTCAGAAGCGGCAGTCGTTATCCCTCTAAAATAATTGCTCAGCGAAGAAACTGAACCATCTGAAGACAATGACGAAATGGGCAAGTCTTTGTAAATGGTGGTGATCGGATTTTCATCCCCTGTATAGGCAAGAGTCAGATATGTTGCAATAGAAGCATCACTGGCAAGAAGAAGCTGGACCATCGTCCCATCAGAGACTTTGCTTCGATCACCAATCTCGGCGCCACCCACTTCAAGAGCGGCCCAGATTTCTTTGGGTTGGATAGCTTCGCCTTCGGCATCCTTGAGGTTAAGGGTGTTGGTGAAGTCGGCACTCAGCCTGGCCACGTTACCACTTGAGATACCGTCGGATTTGCTGAATTCAAAGTCAACGGTGTACTGGCCGCGGGTGAACGTCTGATAACCGAGAGGCACGCTGGCGGTTGGGGAGTCGTAGAGGGTGAAGGTGATCTCCTCGGGAAGATCTTCGGGGCCGTAGATGGGGGCGCCCAGGTAGACGTCCTTCTGGAGGGGATGCCTTCGTCAGCGAAGGCGGTGAAGGGGACGATGAGGAAGGGGAGAAGGATTAGGGCCAGGGCTACTTTTTTCATGATAAACCTCCTTTTTTTTGTTTAGACAGGATTTACAGGATTTATGGGATTTCTCTTTGTTTTTTCTCCTTTCCGGACGAAAGGGAAAAAGACAATCCGCCTTTGGCGGAACACCCTAAGAAGCTTCATCGTTGTTTCACAATCAGCATGAACTTGCATTCGTATTTACCAGTGCCTCACCTCATCATGTTGATCCTGTCAGAATAAAGGGCTTTTTGGACAGGATTTACAGGATTGACTGGATTTTATTGTTTTGCTTCATTCTTTCCAGAAGAAAGAATGAAAACCATAATGGGGGACGCTGGTAACAAAGTAAGTTTCTTCTATGACAGGCAAGGATAATGGGGACGTCCATGATTTTATGCGTTTCAATGCCGTAATGGGGGACGTTGCCACTATTCCACTATTCTATGGAGTTGGTTCCTCATAAAATGTTCTCCTTATTCCCAATCTTCAACCTTGAGGCCCACTACTCGTTTGAATTCCCTGGTGTTATGTGTAATGAGGACTGACTCATGTGCTAAAGCTATAGCCGCAATCATAAGATCGTTTGGTCCGATTGGTGTGCCCTTCCGAGCGAGATCAGAACGGATTTCACCGTATTTTCTTGCTGCCTCGTCATCGAAGGGAACACTTAGTGAAATCTTCAAACAATTCATCTAGAAGCGCAAGGTTTTCGGTCAATCGGGTGCTCTTCATGGCGCCAAAGAATAGCTCGGCTTTTACAACTGAGCACAGCCAAATGGCTAAGGGGTCTACAGACAAAAAATGTTCCTTTACCTGGTTCTCTCCAGGATTCAAGAAGCGAATCCATGCATTGGTATCCGGCAGGAAAATCACAATAGCTCCTCACGGACTTCGTATTGCCCCTGGTCCGCCCTGACGAGCGGTTCTCCAGCCCATGCACCTGCAAAACGCCTCAAAGCCGGGTTTTCCCTCTTTGTGCTTTGCTTGCCATCCTTTTCGCTATCGAAAGGTAAAACAATTAATTCTACCAAACGATTCTTAAGAGGGCTCGGAATTTCAATGATGCCTTCCAGGAGTTTGCTCTGGATGGTTTCGCGAACAAATAAAGCTTCGAAAGAGCGGGGCTTTCTTTTTGATGTTTGTGTTTCCATTTGCAGCCTCCTTCATCCTGAACAAGAGCGGTTTGGGCCTGGAATGGCGGTACCGTAATGGGGGACGTTGCCACAATTCCACTATTCTTTCTTGGCACGGATTTCGCGGATGACACGGTTATATTTTTTTTGACAGGATTTACGGGATTTTCAGGATGTTTTTTGAACCGCGAAGGCGCTAAGAACTCGAAGATTTATGGGTAATGGGGGACGTTGTTACATTATGAAGTTATGAAAGATATTCACGTATAATTTCAGGGTTGTAAAGAATTTTTTGCCCTCTATCTCTACAATCGGTTACGCCACGTCCGCTTATCGAAAGAAGTCTTGCCAATTCCTCCCCACTGTAATCCAATTCATCCACACGATTTGCGGGACATCCATAAATAAGTAAAAGCAGCCGTGTTGGGGGACGCTCGTGCAGAGAATGCATAACTTTTTTATTCTAAGAGCGTTGAGCCCCAGTCAAAGCCCTGCCTGCGACAGGAAGCTGAAAGCCAAAAGTCACCATATAATGGGGGACGTCTATGATTTTATGCGTTTTGCTTCGCGGAATTCAAGATTCAAGGTTCAAGGTTCAAGATGCCGGGTTCCGGCGGGCACAGCTCCGCCCCTTGGGTTACATTTTCGGGTAAGGTTCCGGGTTTCCCGCTCAAAGAGCGGGATCTGAGACAGGGTTCAGGAGTTCAACTACTTGAGCCAGGATCAGCGCAATAGATCGGCGGCCTGGGTCAATTCGCCCTGGGCCATGGTACTCAAACCGTTTTGCTCCACATCCAGGGCCAGATCTTGAATCTGGCGTTTGATTTCTTCGTATTCCTCCAGCTTCCTTTTCAGGAACCTCACCGTGATCCGGCCCTTCTCTTCTATGCCCTTGGGGGTCAGTTTGTAGGTGTACGGGATCTTCGTTTTGGCGCTTTTGAAGCGTTTGACCTTGATCAACCCTTTTTTGGCTAATTCGGAAAGACAGTAATTCACCTTCCCAGCCACTGATCCCCATCTTCACGGCGATCTCCCGCTGTCCGAGCTGCGGTTCTTCGGCCAGGATGTTCAGAAGACGGTAATGGATTTCCTGTTCAAAGGCATGGTTCATGGTTTGAATCTTATCAGGGGTGTAATTTGACGGTGTCAAGGTTTTTTTCGAAATGAAACGGGTCTCAGGCGCCTTCAGCGCGCTTCGAAATCCGATGTTCCCGGTTCCGCAAGAAGAGGTCAAGGCAGCTCTTGTTGGGGGACGCTCGTGCAGAGCGTGCATAACTTTTTTATTCTAAGAGCGTTGAGCCCCAGTGAAACTCCTATCTTCGACAGTGAGCTCTTTGTGATTTGGTGTTCTATAATGGGGGACGTTGTTACCCTCTGACTTTATTGGATATAGTCACTCCAATGCACATATTCCCCTATTTCTTTACCGTTGTTCTTTCTTTTATTTGGCACGGGTTTCACGGATGGCACGGTTATATTTTTGTTGTTGTGATGAAATTCAGGCACCTGAATTTTATCACGAACAATCCTTCGGAAGGGGTGGGTGCCTGTTTGCTGACCTCTGGGACCAGGGGGTTTTTGCAGCAGCCGAGGATGTGTAATAGGGGACGTTGGAAGGTTTGTAAGGTTATTGCCTCTCTTGCCTTACAAGGGCGCGCTCTGCACATAAAGTCCTTCCCCTTACCACCGCCTCGTGAACGCTCATTCGTTTAACTCCCAAAACCCCTGCCACATCAGCAGCCGAATGCCCTGTTTCCTCCACAGCCAGATAGGCAAAAGCAGATCGAGCTGCAGAATGCTTTCTTTGACGGCTTCGGGAGCAAATCACTTCTGGAGCAACTCCGAATGCCTCTGACGTCTCTTTTATCAAATCTTCAATCGCTTTCTTGGGCCTATATTTTCTTTCAAACAATTTTTCAGACTGGTGAAGCGTCGCCTCAACGAAATCCCCGCTCCCAAGTATCCTCGCATCCCCCTTCTCACGTTCTTCTGCCTTGCGCCCGAGAAGGCCTGCCGTCTCTCCACCAGCGCTCCTTACCAGCCCGCCTCCTTGGAGATCTTCACGGGTGCCCTGCTTGATCCCTTTCTCCACGAATTCTCGATACCTCTTTATCGCGGCTCTTTTTAATGGGGGACGTTGGTAGTTTGGTTAGTTTCTTTGGCACGGATTTCACGGATGGCACGGTTTATTCTTTTGCCTTTGAATCCGGGCTTCCGGATTGCAAAGGCGCTTAATCCTTCGGAGTAAAGACTCTACGTTTGATTCGGACGCTCTCGCCGAAATTTACCTTGCCAAATAAGATTTGTCCTGCTGAGAAAGACAGGCTTCGTAGTAAATCAACTCGGCCGCGGAGCTGGGGGACGACCGTTAATATTCAAATAACTTTTGTGTGATTTGCGGGACGTCCATAAATAAGTAAATAACTTTTCATTTGAGGGAATTTGGTGTCAAATCTTGCATAGTGAATAATGTGGTCAATCTCATGCCTACTTTTTGAAAAAAAACGGACGTAATGGAGGACGTTGTTTCATATTTGCATATTCGCCACTTCGGCGGGCACAGCTCCGCCCCTTGGGTTACATGCTGCCGCCGTTGGCGGCAAGGTTCCGGGTTTCCCGCTCAAAGAGCGGGATCTAGACAGGGTTCAGGAGTTCAACTACTTGAGCCAAAATCAGCGCAATAGAGCGGCGGCCTGGGTCAATTCGCCCTGGGCCATGGTACTCAAACCGTTTTGCTCCACATCCAGGGCCAGATCTTGAATCTGGCGTTTGATTTCTTCGTATTCCTCCAGCTTCCTTTTCAGGAACCTCACCGTGATCCGGCCCTTCTCTTCTATGCCCTTGGGGGTCAGTTTGTAGGTGTACGGGATCTTCGTTTTGGCGCTTTTGAAGCGTTTGACCTTGATCAACCCTTTTTTGGCTAATTCGGAAAGACAGTAATTCACCTTCCCCACACTGATCCCCATCTTCACGGCGATCTCCCGCTGTCCGAGCTGCGGTTCTTCGGCCAGGATGTTCAGAAGACGGTAATGGATTTCCTGTTCAAAGGCATGGTTCATGGTTTGAATCTTATAGGGGTGTCATTTGACGGTGTCAAGGGGTTTTTTGGTGTAATGGGGGACGTCTATGCTTTTATGCGTTTCTCTTTTTTTGGCCCCAGTTGAATACACCCCAGTACCATCTGCCGGAGCTACCCTGTATCAATACGCTACGCTCTCATTCAGAATTGAACAGGGCAGGCGGGGTAAACTCCGCTGGCACAACGTGCATTGAACGGGATAAAAAGCTGAAAGGTCAAAGATCAAAGGTGAAATGAGCTGGGGGACGACCGTTAATATTCAAATAACTTTTGTGTGATTTGCGGGACGTCCATAAATAAGTAAATAACTTTTCATTCAGTTTGAACCCCGGTTAAATAAACGAAAAAGAAGATTTAACTGGGTAAACCGCGAAGACATATTAGACAGGGTTTACAGGATCGACTGGATTTTCTTTGTTTTTTCCGTTTCCAGACGAAACGGAAAAAGACAATCCGCCTTTGGCGGAACACACTAAGAAGCTTCATCGTTGTTTCACAATCAGCATGAACTTGCATTCGTATTTACCAGTGCCTCACCTCATCATGTTGATCCTGTCAGAATAAAGGGCTTTTTGGACAGGGTTTACAGGATTGACTGGATTTTATTGTTTTGCTTCATTCTTTCCAGAAGAAAGAATGAAAAGCAATCCGCCTAACGGCGGAGGGAATACCAACACCCTAACCATTTTTATCATGTACATCCTGTTGATCCTGTCTAAAGGGTTCTTGGTCCGCTCTTCGCTTTCTTGGTAATCTTCCGTAATGGGGGACGTCGTCTCAATATTGCATAACTCATTGGCTTTTCAGTTGAATGTCCTCGGTTTGAAGCCTTCCCGATTCAGTAGGGCAGCGCCGCCTTCATCTGTCTGCGGTTAGCACATATAGCCCCGCCTTCTCTGCATACCTTCCCACGTCATCCTTCACCACCAGGGCGCCCATGCCTCCAACCGCCTGGTACTTCTCGTATTCCGGAAAAAGCTCCTTGAATTTAGGGAGCTTTCTATCTACAAACCTGTCCACCATCCGTTTATCCAGCTTGTTCTTCACTTCCACGACCAACACCTTTCCGCCATTGACAGCGACCAGGTCGAACTCTCCCTCACCCTTCCGCTTCAGATTCCGTTTCACCTTCTTCAGGTCCATCTTCGTCTTGCGGAAGACGCCCCTCAAGTTCCGAAAGAACAGATCCTCGGCCACTTCACCCTGAACCAGCCCCAGATCCCCAAGCTGCTGACCGATTCGATCCAGCTTTACATCGGTCCTTCGCATTTGTTCATCGGTCTTGGCCTGGGATTCCCTCAACTGAGCGATCCCAGCGAACATCTCCTCAACCAATTTCTCCAGTCGATCCAAGCGATCCTGTCCTTTTTTTTCTGTCATGGTCATCGCCCCCTTCGGGAATATTTTATCGGAATCCTTTATGGTTTTCAAGCATGTGATTTGCGGGACGTCCATAAATAAGTAAATAACTTTTCATTTGAGGGAATTTGGTGTCAGATCTTGCATAGTGAATAATGTGGTCAATCTCATGCCTACTTTTTGAAAAAAAACGGACGTAATGGAGGACGTTGTTTCATATTTGCATATTTGCCACTTCGGCGGGCACAGCTCCGCCCCTTGGGTTACATTTACGGTAAGGTTCCGGGTTTCCCGCTCAAAGGGCGGGATCTGCGACACGGTTCAGGGGTTCAACTACTTGAGCCAGGATCAGCGCAATAGATCGGCGGCCTGGGTCAATTCGCCCCGGGCCATGGTACTCAGACCGTTTTGCTCCACATCCAGGGTCAGATCTTGAATCTGGCGTTTGATTTCTTCGTATTCCTCCAGCTTCCTTTTCAGGAACCTCACCGTGATCCGGCCCTTCTCTTCTATGCCCTTGGGGGTCAGTTTGTAGGTGTACGGGATCTTCGTTTTGGCGCTTTTGAAGCGTTTGACCTTGATCAACCCTTTTTTGGCTAATTCGGAAAGACAGTAATTCACCTTCCCCACACTGATCCCCATCTTCACGGCGATCTCCCGCTGTCCGAGCTGCGGTTCTTCGGCCAGGATGTTCAGAAGACGGTAATGGATTTCCTGTTCAAAGGCATGGTTCATGGTTTGAATCTTATAGGGGTGTCATTTGACGGTGTCAAGGGGTTTTTTGGTGTAATGGGGGACGTCTATGCTTTTATGCGTTTCTCTTTTTTGGCCCCAGTTGAATACACCCCAGTACCATCTGCCGGAGCTACCCTGTATCAATACGCTACGCTCTCATTCAGAATTGAACAGGGCAGGCGGGGTAAACTCCGCTGGCACAACGTGCATTGAACGGGATAAAAAGCTGAAAGGTCAAAGATCAAAGGTGAAAGGTGAAAGCTCGAGGCCAAACTGTTATAACTTTAAGCGTCTTTCATAGTTCCTTTAAAGCAGTCTCTGGTCAGAGGCAGAGAATATCTCGTCAAAAAAGGAATCCTTGTTGAGGGTATCCTGCCACTTTCTGTGTCTCTCCACGCTTTCAATCCTCTTTTCCCTTGGAATGGTCAAAAAACGAATGGCATCATATTTTCCAAGTTCACGAAAGAGAATTTCAACGCCTCTTTTCAAAAGGTCGTTTTCTGGAACCGACTTTGTCATTTTCATTTCAATCCCTCCTTTTCACAGAACGATACTGGATTTCCCGCCCAAACTTTCAAGTCCAGCCTGCTGCATTTCTTGGCTAACCGGTCGTCACAGGTCACAAAATCAGCCAACGCTATTTCAGCAAATGTTACATGTGCAGCATCTGCGGGGCCCAGACCGAAAGAAACAAGTTCCTCTGCGCGTTTTCTTCCAGCTTGTTTGTCGAAAACAATAAATTTACCCGATTCCCTCAGGAGATGAAAGATCTGAAATCGTTCAACTTGGTCGGCCATAGCGGATAATTCCTTTACGTGAACAGATGAATACACAAGCGAATAGGCATTTCGCTCAATCGCAGAGAAAATCAAATTAACCGCGATTGTCTCCAATCTTATGCGCAGAAAGGATTGATCATCGTATGGGCGACACAACGAGCAGACATCAAGATAGGCATTTTTTGGCAAATCCGATCCCCCTAACAGTCAATTTCTCATCTGAGCAAAAAAGCAGTTTCCGCTCCAGAGCCCTGGTTACCAGAGGATTGGCGCATCGGCTTCATAGTCCCTGCCTGCCCTTCTCCCAACCACTTCATCCCAGCGCATAGGGCTGATACCTGTACCGGGGCGTTTGACAGTGAGATTTTCCTCGGTGAAGGCCTCCCCCTTCGTAATCGGCTTCGCCGCCACAATGCTCTTCCTGGCAACGGGTTTGTTTTTAAGCTCTGAAGAGGATGGTTTTTTGAAACCATTGCCCATGGCCTTTTCAGTGTTCCGGATGGCGGATACCATTGCTTTCAGTTCAACAGGTTCTAACGATGCCCGATGGTCCGGTCCTTCCATGTTTCGGTCCAACGTGAAGTGTTTTTCGATCACTCTGGCGCCGAGAGCCACTGCCGCAATGGGCACCTCAATTCCCATGGTGTGATCGGAGTAACCCACCTGAATGCCTGGAAAAGCTGCCCCAATGGTCACCATGGCTTTCAAATTGACATCTTCAAACGGGGTCGGATATTCTGTGTTGCAGTGAAGTACGGACATGTTTTCGATGGGGGTGCCAGAATCAGTCAGAATGTCCAAAGCATCCTCGATCTCTCCCAAGTCCGCCATTCCCGTTGAAATGATAATTCTCTTTCTCAAAGCACCAAGCTTTCTAAGGTAGGGCATGTTGGTGATCTCGCCAGACGGTATCTTGAATATCACTAGGCCCAGCCGGACGAGGAGGTCGATGCTGTCGAGATCAAAAGTGTAATGGGGGACGCTGGTAACAAAGTAAGTTTCTTCTATGACAGGGCAGCCGATAACCTTTTCGTCAACCTTCTCCGGCAAATCCACAATACCGGCAATTGCAAAGCGACCTTCCTGCTCAATCACGTCGATGCAGGATTTGCAGTGTCCGCCGCCACCAACCAATATAATTTTTTCTTTCATAAAAAATTATAGCTGAAAGCTCAAGGCTGAAAGCTCAAATCTCAAGACTCTCGGCTCTGCCAAAATTTCTCGGCTTCCTCAAAGACCTGTTTTGCAGTCTTATCTTTGAATAACTCATCCCTTATTTGCAAATAATCCTGCTTTCCCGTATTGTACATACTTAGAAAGCGAATCGTATTTGCGGCGCCCAAGGTTTCATTTAACAACACCAGAGCCCTTTTCTTTAATTCTACATCAGATATGTTTGCTGTTGTCATTTTGCAGCCGCCTTTCGTATATATTCGAGAGGATCACAAACAACCATACTGAAATTCAATGATGCTGATCGCCGGGTTAATCTGTCATCGCACGTTACAAAATAAGAACAGCCGGCCTCCAGCGCACAAGCGAGATGAACAGCATCATTTCCCTTAATATGGGACTTCTCCATTCCCTCGGCCGTAGCTAAAATATTTTGGTTCGGTTCTATGATGTGCCGTGCCAGACGGGAAAGCAGAACAATCTCATTCTTCCTTTCCGTAAAAGGATTCAGCTCATTTTCGAACTCAAGCACAAATGACCACACCAAATCGATTTCCCCTCTTTGTATCTTGTCAAAAATCATCTGACATGCCACTGTTTCCAGCTTAATTCTCAGGTCGCCCTGATCGTCAAACGGCCGATTATAAACACACATGTCAAGATACAGCTTCACCTCGTCCAGCCCTTTCCCCTTTCAGCTTCTTGCCCCGTGAAATTCATCCCAATGACGAGCGCAGCGCATTTCACCGGGGTCAGCTTTGAGCTCACATCCTCACACTGCTGGGAAGGTTAACCAAACGGTCTTCAAGCCAGATGGCATTGTCTATCGCTGTTCTCAGAGCGGGGGAGTCGGGACGCTGGTAATAAAGTAAGTTTGTTCCATCGGTTGTCAGTTTATCGCTGCCGACTGGAGTCTGTGGGGGTCAGGCTGTCCTTGTTGTCTTTCACCACAGAGACGCGGAGATCACAGAGAAAAGCTTTTTAAATCGAAATTTTTAGACCACTCTTCGCTCTCTGAGTCTCTAAGGACTTCTGATTCGGGAACGTATTCCCCGGTATCTCCTTCCTCGATGGCGAGCCCAAATTTCATATCCAGGATGGCTTCTGATACAGCTTCTTCCAACAAATCCTTTCTCTCCGCGAGAACGCTTACCATGGCTTCCTTGATCATATCTGTCAGTTCATTTCTTGAAATGCCTTGTAATTCCATATGGTTATCCTCCGATCGCAAAAAATAACATGGATGATGGGGGAAGAGACAACTCTCTTTTAATTAAAAATCTACGGTGTACTGGCCGCGGATGAAGATCTGGGAGCCTATGGGGGCGAGGGCGTCTTTTGAATCGTAGAGGTTGAAGGTGATCTGTTCGGGGAGGTCTTCAGGGCCGTAGATGGGGGTGCCCAGGTAGACGTCCTTTTGGAGGGGGATGCCTTCGGTTTGGGCGAAGGCGGCGAAGGGGAATAAAAAGAGGGAGAGAAGGGTTAGTGCCACGGCTACTCTTTTCATGATACATTCCTCCTTTTTTTTGTTTAGACAGGATTTACAGGATTTATGGGATTTCTCTTTGTTTTTCTCCTTTCCGGACGAAAGGGAAAAAGACAATCCGCCTTTGGCGGAACACCCTAAGAAGCTTCATCGTTGTTTCACAATCAGCATGAACTTGCATTCGTATTTACCGGTGCCTCACCTCATCATGTTGATCCTGTCAGAATAAAGGGCTTTTTGGACAGGATTTACAGGATTGACTGGATTTTATTGTTTTGCTTCATTCTTTCCAGAAGAAAGAATGAAAAGCAATCCGCCTAACGGCGGAGGGAATACCAACACCCTAACCATTTTTATCATGGACATCCTGTTGATCCTGTCTAAAGGGTTCTTGGTCCGCTCTTCGCTTTCTTGGTAATCTTCCGTAATGGGGGACGTCGTCTCAATGTTGCATAACGCATTGGCTTTTCAGTTGAATGTCCTCGGTTTGA
The DNA here is from genome assembly GCA_034522175.1 of Deltaproteobacteria bacterium. GTDB lineage: Bacteria > Desulfobacterota > DSM-4660 > Desulfatiglandales > Desulfatiglandaceae > JAIPDZ01. Next base: position 1,287,723 of record JAXHLQ010000001.1, read on the forward strand.
AGCCTTCCCGATTCAGTAGGGCAGCGCCGCCTTCATCTGTCTGCGTTAGCACATATAGCCCCGCCTTCTCTGCATACCTTCCCACGTCATCCTTCACCACCAGGGCGCCCATGCCTCCAAACACCTGGTACTTCTCGTATTCCGGAAAAAGCTCCTTGAATTTAGGGAGCTTTCTATCTACAAACCTGTCCACCATCCGCTTATCCAGCTTGTTCTTCACCTCCACCACCAACACCTTTCCGCCATTGACAGCGACCAGGTCGAACTCTCCCTCGCCCTTGCGCTTCAGATTCCGTTTCACCTTCTTCAGGTCCATCTTCGTCTTGCGGAAGACGCCCCTCAAGTTCCGAAAGAACAGATCCTCGGCCACTTCACCCTGAACCAGCCCCAGATCCCCAAGCTGCTGACCGATTCGATCCAGCTTTACATCGGTCCTTCGCATTTGTTCATCGGTCTTGGCCTGGGATTCCCTCAACTGAGCGATCCCAGCGAACATCTCCTCAACCAATTTCTCCAGTCGATCCAAGCGATCCTGTCCTTTTTTCTGTCATGGTCATCGCCCCCTTCGTGGGATGGGGGACGTTCTTCACATTTACACATTTGAAGCTCAAATTTGAACCGCGAATGATCTCGGGGACGTTGGTACTTTTGTTACTTGACGTTGCAATTAGGTAAGTTAATATTCTTTCGAGACGGCTATGTTTGTGCTGGCGGATGCGTTCCCATTGTATAGAGTACTCGTCGCAAGTTAATAAGTCCCTCTCTATTCAGGCATAGCGCTTTTACTGTAGCACGTCCGACAGGCGTCAATCCGATGATTAAGGTGCAATCTTCATTCCATGCAAAATGGTCACGCCATCTCTGCGCCCTTGGATGATACAAGGGTACAAGATCCCCATTTACAGGGTCACGTCCTTCTGTTTTTGTATACTTATGATTGTTACAACCCTGACAAGCCAAAGCCAGATTTTCAATCTCTGTTTTACCATCACGAGAGCGAGGCACTATATGTTCAACTGAAAAGGACTGCATAGCAAAACGCGCTTGGCTCCGGCAATATTCACAACAGCCTTTAGCCCGTTCCACTACGTCATTTTTTTGTTGGGAGGTGATGCGTTTTTCAGGCATATGCGGGAGGCTGTATCCCCAGATTTTCCATCAGTTCGGTAAGAGTAACTTTTCGATAACGTGCCAATTCCGATAGATATTGCATACGCTGAGCTTCCAGGTTTTCGATTTGGTTTGTTAAGCGTAACAATTCATCATATTCTTCTGAACTCAGTGACTCATCTCGCCTTTTATCAACTAATTCATCATATCGTTTCTGAACTTCTGCCGGCAATCCTTGATTAATTTTCATTATAAATTGCGCTTCGGCTTGTGATAATTTCTGAACAAGGCGTTGTGCCCGGAGATTGATAACCTGAGAAACGAATTGCTCTATCTCATGCTTGTTCAATTGGCCGACTGCTTTCAGCAAATTATCTGTGGACAACTCTGTTTCCACTTTAACGACTGGCATTTTTATATCCTCCTTTCTCTTTGTATGGGGGATATGGACTGGGTCGCGGTAGGAATGCCAGTTGCCCGGCACCCCCCGCACAGATCCGGACTTGAGGGATTACCTCATCCGGCTCCTGCCTTAGGTGATGACGCCTAAGCGCACCGTTGCAGCTCGACGTACCCGTTCGAGCGCGCTGGGCGCGTCGCTCCGGCCCTGTGCGGAGCTGGGGGACGACCGTTAATATTCAAATAACTTTTTGATCAGTAATGGGGGACGTTGTTACATTATGAAGTTATGAGAGATATTCGCGTATGATTTCCGCTGACTGTAGTGGGGTCGGACCTCAGCAACCTGGCGAATTGTCTACGTGTCTTGGTTGGGGGACGCTCGTGCAGAGCGTGCACAACCTTTTTATTCTAAGAGCGTTGAGCCCCAGTGCGATTTGCGGGACGTCCATAAATAAGTAAGTAACTTTTCATTTGGTCTCAGGCGCCTTCAGCGCGATTCGAAATCCGATGTTCCCGGTTCCGCAAGAAGGGGTCAAGGCAGCTCTTGACTCACTTTTTTTTGACCCCAGTACCATCTGCTGGAGCTACGGGGCAGGCAGGATTTACCGGATTTGCAGGATTTTCTGTTGGTGTGTTCTATTTCCGGACGAAATAGAACACGACCAATCGCTTCGCGAGGGACAGAGGAGACCGCCCATTGGGATTTAAATTATTTACTCATTTCATAATCTTATATTCTATTTATCCTGTTGATCCTGTCAAAGAAGTTTTTAGACAGGATTTACGGGATTTGCAGGATTCTTTGTTGGTGTGTCCTATTTCCGGATGAAATAGAACACGACCAATCGCTTCGCGAGGAGGGCGACAGAAGCGCTCGGCACGTAGTAATTAACCTTATTTTTCATATCCTGTTCATCCTGTTGATCCTGTCAAAGCGTTTTTTAGACAGGATTTACCGGATCTTCAGGATTTCTTCCGCTTCTGGCCTCCGGCCCTATCCTTTGATTCCCAGTTGTCTGAGCACCAGACTGACCAAAGATTCCTTAATCTCGCTATGCCTGGGAACCGGGGCCTGTCGACCATTCCGCGGGTTAAAATAGATGTCATGCCTGCTGCCGTGCCGCTTCAAATAGCAACCCGCTTTGACAAGTCGGTTTATCAACTTGTCACGCTTCAAACTGAGACCTCTATATCCATGGTTCTGGATTGTGGATGACCCGGGAGCTGAGATTCTTCCATCACCATCCGATACGCATCTCGAATATTCTCATTCAACTCCTCAATGGTCTGCCCCTGGCTAAACACACCAGGTACCTCTTGTATTCGCCCCACATACCAGTCATCTTCGACCCAATATTCCAATGTAAAATTTTTTGACATAAAATTACCTCTTTCATGGATGATTCTGTCAAAGTGTTTTTTCCAAATTCCGTCCGTTATTGTTCTCTAATGGGGGACGTTGCTATCTAACTGCGTTTCTCCAGCATATCATTCTGCGGGACGTACATAAAATCATAACTTTCTCATTTCCAAGACCCAGTCAGCCAGGTGCGAAATGAGGCACAGACGTAATGGGGGACGTTGGATTTGCGGGACGTCCATAAATAAGTAAATAACTTTTCATTCAGTTTGAACCCCGGTTAAATAAACGAAAAAGAAGATTTAACTGGGTAAACCGCGAAGACATATTAGACAGGATTTACGGGATTGACTGGATTTTCTTTGTTTTTTCCGTTTCCAGACGAAACGGAAAAAGACAATCCGCCTTTGGCGGAACACACTATGCAGGACGTAATGGGGGACGTTGGATTTGCGGGACGTCCATAAATAAGTAAATAACTTTTCATTCAGTTTGAACCCCGGTTAAATAAATAGGGAAGCGGGACGCTGGTAACAAAGTAAGTTTCTTGTACTGGGTTCTCGGTGCTGGGTGCTGGGTTTCTTCTAAAACCAAAGGAGTTTTGCGTCGAGTACCACTGCCAGGTTTTCCATGGGTTTTCCTTTTAACCGTTCCGTGCTGAGCTTGTCTTGGTTGAATTGGTTTTGAGGGAGTTTTTTACTCCATTTGTTGGAGATCGAGTGCGTACATTAAGGCTTCTTTCAGCTGTTTCATCACCTTACCAGGCAAGACGCCAATCTTTCGCTCCAAACGAACCGAAGGCAATGAGCCCAAACCTTGCACATTCGCAACCGACTTTTGATGCAAGAAGGAAAGGGCCGGAAGCTCAACCTCGTATGCGCTGTTTCTGTTTTGCGTAGTAAGCGGAACATAAATGGCCAGTGATCTTGGCGGATCCGCATCGTAGCGGGACACCAGGACGACAGGTCTACTTTTTGCCGAAAGTCCCAAATCAGCCAGCCATACTTCACCGGGTCTAATCTTCATCGATCAAGTCCATAACCTCCTGTTCCACCCTTCTGGACCTTGACAGATCCAGCGTACCTTGATCGGCGTAGTCAATAATCTCTGCAACCCGTGTCTTCACTTCATCTGCTATTTGGGGATGCCATTTGTGTAATCGTTCGTCGAGTACCACTACCAGGTTTTCCATGGCTTTTCCTTTCAACCGGTGCGTCCTGAGCTATTTTCGGGCAATGGGGGACGTTGTCAACTTATAAACTTATTGGAGATATTGCGCCATTATCTGTTGTGTGTCAAGCGTTTTTTGTGCTCTGTCAGCGCATTTCCCGACCGCCATGCCTGTAATACCCAGCTTGTCGGCGACGGATTTGGCGCTCATTCCGAGTTGGTTCACAGCCAGGAAACTTATAATCGACCTTATCTCACTTGTTTTTGCATCTCTCTTCGGTGACCTTAATTGCGCCATTTCCAGAGACGTATCAGCGATTACACGCTGGATTAAATCGTCCAACGAAATCTTGTTCCTCATCCTCAACTCATAGGATTCATTGGAGTTACCGAGAACCTCGTCAACAAAGTCACTGCTCCCCAAGATCCTTGCATCGCCTTTTTCTCTCTCTTCTTTTGACCTACCCAAAAGGCCCGCCTTCTTTCCTCCGGCGCTGCGAACAAGACCGCCGCCTTGGAATTCGGGGCGTCTGCCCTGGGCAATGCCTTTTTCAACGAATTCACGGTATCGTCGGCGAGCGGCTTTTTGGGTTTCACCGAAATGGAGGAGAAGGTCTTCGACGGTCGATTCAGCTAAGGACTTGTCTTTGACAGGATTAACGGGATTTTCAGGATGTTTGTTGTCTTTTTCAGTTTCCGGACGAAACTGAAAAACAATCCGCCTTCGGCGGAGGGGATACCGGCTTCTTTTTGTTTACTGACTTCTGTCTTCCCTGCCCTGTGAAATCTTCTCTCTTTTGTTTCACCGGGGTGACCACTGACCTCCGGCACAAGCGGGTTTTTGCGGCGGCCGAGGATGGTGGAATGGCCAGTAACGTGTGTAATGGGGGACGTTGCTATCTAACTGCGTTTCCTTGTGTACTTACAGGTGTTGGTTCTTCCCTTTTTGCGGCTGCAGCCTCTTCATCTGTTTTGAACGGTTAAAGCTTATAGACGATGACGAGGTGAGTTTCTCTCTTGCCTTTGTTCCCTTCTGCGTGATGGGGGACGTTGGTAGTTTGGTTAGTTTATTTGGCACGGGTTTCACGGATGGCACGGTTATATTTTTGTTGTTGTGATGAAATTCCGGCACCTGAATTTTATCACGAACAATCCTTCGGAGGGGTGTAGACTTTGTTTTTTGGGGCAGGATTTACCAAACTAAAGTTCCGAAAAGCGCTTTCAGGAGCGTGAGTTCCAGCTCGCGTTTATTCATGCCCCAGCACATTCAGACATCTGTGTTTGCCTTTTCACCAGAAACCCTTTTTCTGTTTTCCAACACTCTCGGCGCTACAAAAAGCGCCACCATCCCAAACAAATCAAGGGAACCTATGATTGCCGCAGCGACTGCGCTGTAGGGAGCAACAAATGCAGCCACAAGCAACCCGGTAATGGCTATTCCGGCACCCAACCACTGACCCCGTTTGTCTTTAGCAATGGCCCCATTCAGCCCTCGCTCTCTTAATTCATGGGCATGTCTTTGTTCATTCCGAGCCATATCCAGGATGATATCTCGCGTTTTTTCATCATATCGATTGAGTTGCTCGGGCGGAGGGACCGGACCGATAAACGTGTGATGACGCGTTGCAGTCATCACCACAGATGACGGCGCCGTTTTCAGAAGATCACCCAGCCGGCTTTGTTCGTCTTGCGCCAGGCTGCCTTCCTCCAGCTTACCAATTAGGATTTCAATGTCTTTCTGACTCTCAGCCTGAGGCTTGGGATGCTCTGAAGCAGGCCCCGATTCAGTTCGGTCTCTATTCATCATATAGACCTTTTCCTGGTCCCGTTTGTTGGCCCAGCTCATACTGCACGACCGCCTTGTGCAGATAAGATTGGACGTTTTCCCAATAGCGCCCCAGGCCACTGGCGACCATAGGGTCCAGCATATATTTGTCATAATTATCCATCGGCCATATTTCCATCACACTGCCCGCAGCAAGAATGGTTGGGAAATGTCTGTCCAAAATGCGACCTTTCATGGTGATTTCTCCTTTATTTGTGGAGGGAACCCATATATCGGCATAGCAGATCCTCCAATGAATCGGATGATAATTCCCATCTTACAAAATCAAATCGACAAATGCCATATCCTTTTTTCATCGCAGCCGTCATCCCCCACCAAAGGCTCTGTAATGGGGGACATCCTATAATGCCCCTGTCAAGAAAAAATATTAAAAAATTTTTATCACCTAATATCAACAACTTACGGTGTTCAGTTTTTTTTGCTACAGCTCAACATCAAGCCCATTGCGTGGGATGGGGGACGTTATGATTTTATGCGTTTCAATTATTCTTTCTCTATTTAAGGCCCTGGATCACATCCTGATTTGTGAATTGTCAAAATAATTTAGGACAAAATAATTATCAGGAAACTAAAAGGGCAAGGAGCGAGAAGAATCTGTCAAATCTCGTGTGGGGTAAGGGAGGTTGTTTCCGTATCTGTCGTCTGAAGGTCGTCTTCCAGAATTTCGGCGATGATTTCTCCTCTCTTTTGCATCAGGTCTTTCTGTTCCTTTTTGTCTGTGATTTCCGCAAGCGTCTTTATGTTCCGAGAAAGCGGGTTCCACTTAGGCATTGCCCAGAGCAGCCTCGCCCTGTTTTTTGTAGTGTGTAGTGGGGTCGGACCTCAGCAACCCTTGGATATCGTTGACGTAATGCCGAAAAACGGCTCCATTTTGAACCTTAAAATCCACTTTTTGATGCCCAAAAGGGGCTTTTAAGAAAACGTGTTGGTTTAAGAATGTGTAATGGGGCTGGTAAGAAAGTAAGTTTATTTGGCACGGATTGCGCGGATGACACGGATGTTTTGGACAAGACTATAGGTAAGAAATCACTTCATCGATTACATCTGCAAGATCAGGCCCAGCACATTCAGTTATGGTATCATCGCTCACGTAAATGTAATGGGGGACGTTGCTATCTAACTGCGTTTCTCCAGCATATCCCAAATCCCATCATCGTTGTCAACCAATTTTTTCCCTTTTTCTGAACACCTACCTGCCGTGACAGGATGGATACTCAGTGTCTCAGCAACATCGTTAAATCTGTACCCCATCTTTTTAGCGGCAAAAAATGAAACCAAGGCCCGGGCTTCACAATTCTTCTCTTTTCGATTACCGCACAAGACCTCATTCTTATCTGTTTCAAGATGGTTTGAGATTCTTGCAACCAATTCAGGAAGGGGTATCCTTTTAATAAACTTATATTCCAGACCTTTATCGGCTTCAGACAGAATGTTCCCAACAAAGTCCCCACTCCCCAGTATTCTCGCATCACCTTTTTCTCGCTCATCTGCCTTTCGACCGAGAAGGCCAGCCTTGTTTCCTCCAGCACTGCGAACAAGTCCACCGCCTTGGAGTTCCGGTCGTCTACCCTGGGGAATGCCCTTTTCGACAAAATCACGATACCTGCGCCTGGCGACTTTTTGAGTTTCACCGAAATGGAGCAGAACATCCTCGATCGTCTTTTCAGCCAAAGACTTCGTCGGTTCCTTGGGTTCTTTGAGTTTGTTGGGCCCTTTGGCTGCCTCGGTTGGAACGAGCGGATTTTTCCGGTTGCCGAGGATAACGCCGTGGGGCTGGGGGACGTTCTTCACATTTACACATTTGAAGCTGACATTTGAACCGCGCGAAGGACGCGAAAAGGCGCGCACGAGATTGTTTGGAGCGGATCGTCAACACCGCTGTAGTGGGGTCGGACCTCAGCATAGTCGGACCTCAGCAACCTGTCGAATTGCCTACGTAAATCTCCAAAAAAGGCCTCATTTTGAGGCTTAAAACCCGCTTTTTGGCCCCCAAAAGGGGCCTTTAAGAAGAATGGGCGGCTCACTGGTTCTTCCTTTTGATCACATGCTTGAATTTCAAAACGGCGAAATTGAGCTCTATGCAGTTCGCGTAATGGGGGACGTTGGTAGTTTGGTTAGTTTATTTGGCACGGATTTCACGGATGGCACGGTTTATTCTTTTGCCTTTGAATCCGGGCTTCCGGATTGCAAAGGCGCTTAATCCTTCGGAGTAAAGACTCTACGTTTGATTTGGACGCTCTCGCCGAAATTTACCTTATCAAATAAGATTTGTCCTGCTGAGAAAGACAGGCTTCGTAATAAATCAACTGCAGTGGCCTCCGGTTTCTCGTTGAATCCACTTCTCAAGCTATTTAACAGGGTAGACGGATTCGAGCAGTCCTGGTCCGAGGGCCTTGTGTACCTTGATGGCGCAGTGGACGATGCTTTTGGCTGTTTCTTCAATGTCTTTCATCTTCTAATGTACCAAGATTCACTGAATATCCTATTAAACATCGTCTGACTACGTAAATCAACATGCCAATGTGGCCTGGGGCACGCGGTAAAAAAATACGTTCCCTTGTGTTTTCGGTTCGTAACCGTTCAAGGCACTTCAGAAAAGAAATCAACCCCTTGAAGTTGAGTGAGAAAGGAAGGCATCGACAATCTCCTGTGATAACCAAAACCCGGACGCTTGCAGGGTTTGGATCTCCGTTTTTAGTGAACGTATCAGCCCTTGGTTTTTTGCTTTTAAAAGCACACCGAGGGTCCCTGTAACCGGCAGATTGAGCTTCCTGGCCTTGATTCTGGCTTCTTGATCATCAAGGAGTATCAGATCCGCCTTCTGCTCCAGTGCCAGGACCAGGGCTTCTGACTCGCCGGCATCAATATCAGCATATAACAGCCTAAAAAGCTTGGTGTTTTCAATGATATGTTTTTTTATATAGGTTTCATTCGTTATTAAAGCAACCTCTTCCGTGTAGTTCACAGACTCCGTACATTCGAGATACACCTTTTCAGGAACAAGTACTCGGCCATACAGTTTTTCAAGCAGACTCAGCTTTCCGATTTTGGTCAGATGAATAATGGGAGAAGAATTACTTACCACTACCATATCGTATATCTTCCTCGAGTTCCTGCTCAGAATAGTGGCGTTCGATTCCCCTTTCTGCCAATCCTTCTATAAACGACCATTTATCCAACCCCGACATTTTTCTTGCATTTCCCATAGATATCAATTTCCTCTGGTAAAGGGAAAACGCTACCTCCTTCGTAAGTTCGTGCTTGACCCTAGTCGGGGGCAATTTCACCGTTTCCATGATATCATCCGGAATTTCAATAGATAGGGACATCTTCTATCTCCGTTTTGAATTTTCATCGACAAGGTTTACGTTTTGGGTGACCCGGGCTACTTGGCCGCTGGAGACGCCTTCGGATTTGGGACGTAATAAGGGACGTTGCTATCTAACTGCGTTTCTCCAGCATATCATTCTGCGGGACGTACATAAAATCATAACTTTCTCATTTCCAAGACCCAGTCAGCCAGGTGCGAAATGAGGCACAGACGTAATGGGGGACGTTGGATTTGCGGGACGTCCATAAATAAGTAAATAACTTTTCATTCAGTTTGAACCCCGGTTAAATAAACGAAAAAGAAGATTTAACTGGGTAAACCGCGAAGACATATTAGACAGGATTTACGGGATTGACTGGATTTTCTTTGTTTTTTCCGTTTCCAGACGAAACGGAAAAGACAATCCGCCTTTGGCGGAACACACTATGCAGGACGTAATGGGGGACGTTGGATTTGCGGGACGTCCATAAATAAGTAAATAACTTTTCATTCAGTTTGAACCCCGGTTAAATAAATAGGGAAGCGGGACGCTGGTAACAAAGTAAGTTTCTTGTACTGGGTTCTCGGTGCTGGGTGCTGGGTTTCTTCTAAAACCAAAGGAGTTTTGCGTCGAGTACCACTGCCAGGTTTTCCATGGGTTTTCCTTTTAACCGTTCCGTGCTGAGATTGTCTTGGTTGAATTGGTTTTGAGGGAGTTTTTTACTCCATTTGTTGGAGATCGAGTGCGTACATTAAGGCTTCTTTCAGCTGTTTCATCACCTTACCAGGCAAGACGCCAATCTTTCGCTCCAAACGAACCGAAGGCAATGAGCCCAAACCTTGCACATTCGCAACCGACTTTTGATGCAAGAAGGAAAGGGCCGGAAGCTCAACCTCGTATGCGCTGTTTCTGTTTTGCGTAGTAAGCGGAACATAAATGGCCAGTGATCTTGGCGGATCCGCATCGTAGCGGGACACCAGGACGACAGGTCTACTTTTTGCCGAAAGTCCCAAATCAGCCAGCCATACTTCACCGGGTCTAATCTTCATCGATCAAGTCCATAACCTCCTGTTCCACCCTTCTGGACCTTGACAGATCCAGCGTACCTTGATCGGCGTAGTCAATAATCTCTGCAACCCGTGTCTTCACTTCATCTGCTATTTGGGGATGCCATTTGTGTAATCGTTCGTCGAGTACCACTACCAGGTTTTCCATGGCTTTTCCTTTCAACCGGTGCGTCCTGAGCTATTTTCGGGCAATGTAATGGGGGACGTTGGTAGTTTGGTTAGTTTATTTGGCACGGATTTCACGGATGACACGGATGGCACGGTTTATATATTTGTCAGTGATATAAATTCAGGCATCTGAATTTATATCACAAAGAATCCGCCCTAAGCGGATAAATCCTTCGGAAGACAGCGTAATCCGTGTAATCTGTGTAATCTAACTGCGTTTGTCCAGAATATTCCAAATCCCATCATCATAAATGCCTTGAAGAGGGATTGTAAGACAAAGCCGCCTATTGTAAAGACGCCAACCCTTCTCTCAGCAGCTCGTTGACAAGCCTGCGAGTAGGAACATTTTGTCTTTTTGCCTGTTCTCTGAGACCCCGCGCAATATCATTTTCAAGTTCAACCCAGTCGCGGTTCCTTCTTAAATCAAACTTGAAATCAACAGGTTGCATTGCATCCTGATAATCTGCCATATCATGGCCGTCAAACCAGTCAGCAGCCTCTTCATAAGTTTCAAATCTTAGTTTTTTATTTTTTCCCATATTTCTTCCTCTCAGCTTTTGTCATTTCTCGGGCACTTATGACCAAAGCTCGTTTCTTCGTTTTTCGAACAAATAAGACACTCAAGTAACGTCCTGAGGTCGTCGTTCCAAAGGCGACGAACAAATCCTCGCCCTTGACATGGCCGCTCTCCATCCTCCGAATTAGAGGGTTTGTCGAAAACACATCCTCAACCTCTTCTGGAAAGACGTTATGTTTTCGGATGATTTTGTCGACAAATTCATCTAACCACAAACACTCGGTAATTTTCAAATAGAATCAGCTCCTGTTCAATGGAGGACTGTTGAATGTGCGTAATGTGTAAGGAGCTTGGGGACGCCCTTGACTAATTGTACTTTTGGTCTTTGGCATTTTGGTCATTGGTTCTTTTTTCGTAATAATGGGGGACTATATATAACGTTTTTCACATTTCAAGATTGAGATCTCTTTGGGTTTGATGGATTCGCCAACTTCATCAAGGAGATCCAGCTTTTGGGTGAATTGGGCATTTACGCGGGCCACGTTTTCGCTGCTGACGCCGTCGGATTTCATAAACTCAAAATCCACGTTGTATTGGCCGCGGGTGAAGGTCTGGGAGCCCAGTCTGTGATTTGCGGGACGTCCATAAATAAGTAAATAACTTGTCATTTGGTTTCATCCCTTCTCTGAAATAACTGCCCTTACTCAAACCGCCGATCTCCCGCCTAACGCATCTGCAATTCGCTCTTGATCTTCAGCAGTCAGGTACGGGTGCATGGGGAGACTCAGGCATTGGGCAGAAACCTTTTCGGCGACAGGGAAATCACCGGGTTTATGACCGAGGTCAGCAAAAGCCTCTTGGAGATGGAGCGGCACGGCATAGTAGGCCACGGATGGGATCCCTCCGGCCTTGAGCCTGTTTGAAACCGTGTCGCGATCCTCCGTCAGGATGGTATACTGGGCATAGACCGAATCATTCCCTTCCGCGATTACCGGGACCTTGATCTCCGGAATATAGGAAAGGAGTTGATTGTATCGCTGCCCAACCTCCCAACGGAGTCGGCATTCCTCGGGAAAGATCACCATCTTTTCCAACAGAATAGCCGCCTGAAGGGTATCCAGCCGGCCGTTGATGCCCACCAGAGGGTGCTGGTGTTTGACCTTTTGGCCGTGAACGCGGATCTGACGCATTTTTTCCGCCAGCGCGTCATCATTGGTGAAAATGGCACCACCGTCTCCGTAGCACCCAAGAGGCTTGGATGGGAAAAACGAGGTGCAGCCGATGGTAGAGAGTGCGCACGACTTTTTGCCGTTGTGGATGGCGCCAAAGCTCTGAGCACCGTCTTCAATGATTGGGATGCCGTGCTTTTCGGCAATCACGTTGATTCGAGTCATGTCCGCGCACTGGCCGTAGATGCTCACGGGCATAATGGCTTTGGTGCGGGGGGTGATGACGGCTTCAATCAGGTCCGGGTCTATGTTGAACGTGTCGGGTTGGATGTCCACGAATACGGGTTTGGCATTGAGCAGGGCGATGACTTCGGCGGTGGAGATCCAGGTGTAGGGGACGGTGATGACTTCGTCTCCGGGACCGATATCGAGGGCCATGAGGGCGATGAGGAGGGCGTCGGTGCCGGATGAGCAGGTGATGCAGTGGTTAACACCGACGAAGGCGGCGAGCTTTTCCTCGAGTTCTTTTACTTCCGGGCCCATGATGTATTTGCCATGCCGCAGTACCGAGTAGAGGCCGAGCTCCAATTTGGGGCGTATTACCTTCTGTTGAGCAATGAGGTCTACAAATTGTGTTCCTTCGTGAGATTTTACCAAAGCCTCTTGAACCGTCTTGTGGTTCCCGACCGCTAAGATTTCTCCTACCGGCCTAAAATCTTTATCTTCCGTCCAAATGACTGTGTCCCCAGGCAGTATCGAAGCAGAAAGACTGATCAGCGCATCTTCACGGTCGGGATGGTCATCCGGAATTATCTTCCAGTGCGCAGCAAGAGTTGTGCAGATGTTGATTTCATCAAAAAGGGCACTCAGTTGTTTCCGGGAAACCCCTTCCAAGTCCTCCTCAGAGTCGACTGCTCCCGCTTTCTTGAGCCTTTTCAATTCCATAAGATGCACATAGGCCAAGGTCGGCAGGGCACAAACCGGAAAATAGAGAGGAATACCTCGTTCCAGCAAAACTTGAAAGCAGCCCTTCTGATCCAGGAAATATTCTTTCCGTCTGAGCAAAAGATCCAGAACCACATTTACGTCAAGAATGACATTCATTTTAAATACTTTTCTTCCAAGGCTTCAGAAAGCATCTCTTTGTCTGTTTTGTTAGTGGGAATGTATTCGTAGTCAATGCCGAGTAAGCTGTGGATCTTTTGAAGTAAGAATGAAGCCTTTCCCTCGACGGGGCTAGTTCCCTTATCCCCTGTATCCACACTCATCACGGCCTCATCATCGACCACAACCTTTACCGGGACCCGTCTCATCTTAAGTTTGATGGCCCCATCAAAGTAAAGTCGTCCATTTTCATATATGGCATTCAGTTCCATTTTCTATTCCACCTTTTTCAGACCGTTTTCGTCCTCTTTGTTTTCTCTTGTCATGGGGTCGGACCTCAGCAACCTGTCGAATTGTTTACGGAAACGCCCGAAAAAGGCCTCATTTTTGCCCCCCGGTGAAACAAACACAAATGATTTGCGGGACGTCCATAAATAAGTAAATAACTTTTCATTTGGTTTCAAGCGCCGGGCTTAAAGGCCGGAAACTCGTATGGAAGCGGGACGTTATGTTGTGAGTCTGATTATGTTGTGTGTTTGAGGAGGGGGTTTGTAGGGGTATACCCCGCTGACCCCGCCCCAAGGATTGATAAATCCGTACCCCGCATAACCCCGCCAAGCCCTGCCCACGGGCAGATCACTCGTAGCAGCAGCATGCCGGTGGAACATAGGCATATTTAGCTTGCAGATACGCTTTAACAGTGGTACAGCCCTTGTGTGCTGACGAGAAATCGGTGTTTGTAAGGCATATTATTATGTTGTGAGGACTTTCCACAATTTCGTAGTACATGCACTAACCTATTGATATGAAACATGATTTATACTTGAAGCTGATTTTCATGAAATCTCTTTACTTTCAATGGGTTAGGAGAGCTCGCAACATAAGGGACGCCCTTCAGTTTTTAAGATTCTTCTCTTCCAAAGAAAAGCGATACTTGGTGCTGGGTGCCTGGGGGCGCTGCGCTCGAGGTTGTAGGCAACAGAAGCGGGTTGATGAGGCCGTTACGTTTTCGATAGAGGTTCTGACGTTGCCGCCTTATTTCCGTCGGCACGCTCCGCTTTCAGCTAGCCGTGTCGTAATGAAAATGTCTTATTTGGATAGTCCACCGTCAGGATGAAATTGCTGAGAAAACTCTTTACCCCGAGCAGAGGCGTGTTCAGATTCGGCATGAAATCGACCAATACGTCTTGGGTAGAAAAGCCTTCTATGGCTATCCGCGTCGTATGCCCATATGCAATCGTTACCCCATTTCCCGTGCTGATTCTTCTAGTTTGCCCCGCCTGCAAATTATGCCCGAGCAACGATGCGAAAGATGCCGGAAAAGCACACTCGTCTGCTCCCGTGTCGATCAAAGCATAAACCCTCAGCTCTTTTGCGCTTTCGGGGTTGATCACTCTAACGGGAAGATAGGGCCGGGGCAGATCACCGGGCCTGGCCGCATAAAACGGGTATTCACGTGCGGGCATATTCAGTGTCTATCCCGATGAGGATTAACAAGAGGGTAAATGTGCACGGTATCCTTTTCCGGCACATACAAGAGCACGGCGTTTTCGTGGCCTTTCTGTGCCGCATTTTTCAGAGCCTTTTCGGGATCGTCTCCGACACCGACAACCGTCTTGTCATCAAAGCTCTTCATTGCGACATAACGCCCATTGAATTCTTCAGTATCAATCAGCACCTTTTCCATCATTTTCACCATCCATGTGATTTGCGGTCGTGTAATGGATTTGCGGGACGTCCATAAATAAGTAAATAACTTTTCATTTGGTCTCAGGCGCCTTCAGCGCGATTCGACATCCGATGTTCCCGGTTCCGCAAGAAGAGGTCAAGGCAGCTCTTGACTTACTTTTTTTTGACAGGATTAACAGGATCTCGAGGATTTTTTGTTTGCCTTTTCATTTTCCGGATGAAAATGAAAATACCAAATCGCTTCGCGAAATGCATACCATCCGGTTACTCTTGTTGATCTTGTCAGAATTGGTGTCAGATCTTGCATAGTGAATAATGTGGTCAATCTCATGCCTATTTTTTGAAAAAAAACGGACGTATTGGAGGACGTTGTTTCATACGAGGAATGGGGGACGTTGTCAACTTATAAACTTATTGGAGATATTGCGCCATTATCTGTTGTGTGTCAAGCGTTTTTTGTGCTCTGTCAGCGCATTTCCCGACCGCCATGCCTGTAATACCCAGCTTGTCGGCGACGGATTTGGCGCTCATTCCGAGTTGGTTCACAGCCAGGAAACTTATAATCGACCTTATCTCACTTGTTTTTGCATCTCTCTTCGGTGACCTTAATTGCGCCATTTCCAGAGACGTATCAGCGATTACACGCTGGATTAAATCGTCCAACGAAATCTTGTTCCTCATCCTCAACTCATAGGATTCATTGGAGTTACCGAGAACCTCGTCAACAAAGTCACTGCTCCCCAAGATCCTTGCATCGCCTTTTCTCTCTCTTCTTTTGACCTACCCAAAAGGCCCGCCTTCTTTCCTCCGGCGCTGCGAACAAGACCGCCGCCTTGGAATTCGGGGCGTCTGCCCTGGGCGATGCCTTTTTCAACGAATTCACGGTATCGTCGGCGAGCGACTTTTTGGGTTTCACCGAAATGGAGGAGGACGTCTTCGATGGTCTTTTCAGCAAGAGACTTCGTCGGTTCGTTGGGTTCTTTGCGTTTATTGAGTTCTTTGGCTTGTTCGGGTGGAGCAAGCGGATTTTTGCCGTTGCCCAGGATGGCGCTGTGGCCTGCCCATGGGTATTTGTCGAGTTCGTTCAGGTCCTGCACCAGTTTCGCTCTTAATGGGTTTAGATGGACGTAGCGGACCAGTTCCAGCAGATAAGGATCCTCTTCACAGATGATGGATTTGTACCGGTTCTGAAAAAGATGGCCTGAGCGTTTATGCCTTTTATTGAAGGTCACGGCGTATCCGGTCATAAGACGGCGCATCACCTTGCTCAACTCGGTAGGACCTGTTCGTAAGAGGAGGTGAAAATGGTTCGGAATCAAAGCCCAGGCGTAGCACTGGGTTTGGGTCTCTTTGTAGTGGGGTCGGACCTCAGGAAGCATTTGAATTGACTAAAGAACCACCTACTAAAAAAGGCCTCGTTTCAAGTCTTAAAACCCACTTTTTGGCCCCCAAAAGGGCCTTCTAAGAAAAGGGGCAGAAGAGACGCGTCACGAATCCAGATGCCCGATACAGCTCCGCCCCTTGGATTACCTGAGTTCAGGCGATGCAAGTCTTTGGATTCGTGCGGCATTGCCTACCAACGGTCGTCTGGTTGCCTGCCATGCTGAAGCGCCTTTTGCCATATGTTGACCCTGATGTCAATGCCCTTCGCTTACTCCAAAATCCGCTTCTTGCGCCTGGCCGTGGGACATTCAAGCTGGGGCACCTGCGCATACCCTTCATATTTCAGACTGGCGCGGAGGCGATTTAAGAGGGCGGAGCGGGAAAGCTTCCCCTGTTCATCCCGAAGGTGCTTGCAGAAATAGTAGGTGAAGGCCCCGTTGTAGCTTCCTTTGATGTAGGCGTCCGCTGAAGTCTGGTTGTCACGGCACCCGGCGAAGAGGACATGGTTGCCCGGATTGGTCGTGCGTAAGAGCCGGGTCTCCGGAAGATCGTCCTCATCAAGCTCCCGGCAGAGGATGTCCATAGGCGGCTGAAGAAACCGGGGACGGACGGCCTGCTCCGGGGAAAAGGCAGACGTGGCAGCAGCCTCCCGGGTCCCGGTGCCGGAGTGGCAGCAGTCCAGGAGAACTTCCAGGTTTGTCCCCTTCGCAAGCCCGGAGAAGAGGATTGTGGGATTCTGGTGTCACATCTTGCATAGTGAATAACGTTGGCGCCTCGTGACTTTATTGATTGAACCGCGAAGGCGCGAAGGCCGCGAAGGGGTCTTTTTGTTGGTGTGTTTTGATCCTGCAAGAAAGACGCAGGTTCAAAACACACCAATCGCTGACGCGAGATTAGATTGTGGAGCAGGGTCAAATCTTGATTTGTGAATTGTGAGAGAGGTTGCATCTCCCTCACAAAACCCGGTTTCCACAGTTATTTTTGTTAATTCCACTCAAGTGATTCTTCTTTCTCGGCATGACCGTGCCATAATTGCAAACCAGTTTGTTTCGCCTCTATTACTTTGCCCATCCTTTTTGCCTTTGCATTTAATTTCTCATGTTTAAGGATACGCCTGATAAAGCTTGCAACTTCATATTGCCCAACATCCAAAACAACCAAACAGTAATTTAGGTGGCAAAGCTGCCTTTTATAAAATCCTAAGTCACGGGTAAAGAATGTTGCTTGGCGAAGCGTATGCAAAAAGGAGATAATTTCCTCGTCTTTCATCCCTTGACGACCAATTTCCTGGCCAATTTGCTGTGATCGTATTCTCCAAGAACGTAAGAGCTGTCTCTGGCTCTCCGGAATATTTTCATCCAGAATATTCATGATTAAGCTACTGCAAATTTAGGTGCATGAGAGATAAACGCTTCACTGGCCAATTTCACTGCTTCAGCAATCGCCTCCTTGGATATCGCACCACGCCACTCTTCAACGATTGATTCCCATGCCATACCGTTTGCTACCTGATCGAGCACATCTGCCACTAAAATGCGAGTCTCTCTGAAAACTGGCTGCCCGTGACAGATCTTCGGATCTGTTACAATGTACCTTCCGATTATTTTTTTACTCATAGCATCACCTCTGCTTGTAGTGGGGTCCGAAATCTGGTGTCACATCTTGCATAGTGAATAACGTTGGCGCCTCGAACTGTAATGAGGGACGTTGTTTGTAATGGGGGACGTGTAATGGGGGACGTTGCTATCTAACTGCGTTTCTCCAGCATATCCCAAATCCCATCATCGTTGTCAACCAATTTTTCCCCTTTTTCTGCACACCTACCTGCCGTGACAGGATGGATACTCAGTGTCTCAGCAACATCGTTAAATCTGTACCCCATCTTTTTAGCGGCAAAAAATGAAACCAAGGCCCGGGCTTCACAATTCTTCTCTTTTCGATTACCGCACAAGACCTCATTCTTATCTGTTTCAAGATGGTTTGAGATTCTTGCAACCAATTCAGGAAGGGGTATCCTTTTAATAAACTTATATTCCAGACCTTTATCGGCTTCAGACAGAATGTTCCCAACAAAGTCCCCACTCCCCAGTATTCTCGCATCACCTTTTTCTCGCTCATCTGCCTTTCGACCGAGAAGGCCAGCCTTGTTTCCTCCAGCACTGCGAACAAGTCCACCGCCTTGCGGGATGGGGGACGTTCTTCACATTTGAAGTTCAACGGCGTTTGGCTAATCCTGCGGGTAAAAAAGTAAGTTTCGTTATTCAAGGGGCGATCGGGGCGGGCGGGTCAGTGACTTCTTGATTCCCTACACACAGCTCCGCCCCTTCGGTTACAGGGGTGGTATCCAGGTAACCTATTTGAATTGTTCAACGTTGAAGGTTCAGAGTTCAAAGTTGAGGGTTTTTCCGAGTTCGGCTTCGGCTAAGGGGCGGAGGCCGTTTTTGTGGACGTCATCGGTGAGGGCTTCGATCTGGGCATTTGCGGGACGTCCATAAATAAGTAAATAACTCCCTGGATTTTCTGATAACCGTGCGGGGTATGGGAGGGGGCATTTTCAGTTGAATGTCCTTTGTAGTGGGGTCGGACCTTAGCAAGCATTTGAATTGACTGTAGAACCACCTAAAAAAGGCCTCGTTTTAGCCCCATGTGAAATCCGCTCCGCTGGTGACTTCGTCAATTTCACTGGGTAAACCTTAAAACCCACTTTTTGACGCCAAAAAGGGCCTTTTAAAATAAATGGGCAGCTCATTTGTTCTTCCTTTTGATCACATGATGGCTGGCAAGAAAGTTTCTTTAGACTGAATGGACGATACCTTACGGCTTTTCGATTTTTCGATGAATGCGAACCCCAATCTCCGTTGCAACAAGAAAACTCGTTTTCAAAAGATCGCCGTATTGGCCTAAAACGGCCTTGACCACACGTATACGGTTGGCTGAACCATCGTCCTGCAGACGGAGTAGCAAAACGCCATAGTGCGAGAATCCTTGCCTGAACACCAGTTCGCCGAAGTCCTTATCGTTTGTAATCAAGATACGTTTCTCATCGACGGCTTTATTGAGTATGGTTTGGTCGTCCGCCTGACTCATGCTCTCTGCCACCACAACAACATCGTGTCCAGCGGAACGAAGGTGCTCCGCTACAGCAGCTCCGGTACACTCATCTACAATGAAATTCATAGCCCTCTTCTTCAAGCTGAAACAGCAAGGGGCAAGATATCCTCATGCTCCAAGCACCATGCTGCATAAGCAAGGGCGGCACGGATATCTTCAACCTGAAGGCGAGGGTACTCAGAAAGGATCTCCTTTTCGGCTATGCCCTGAGCCACCATACGGACGATCAGTTCCACAGGTATCCTGGTTCCTTTGATTACCGGCTTGCCAACCATGACCTTCGGATTCATCTCGATTCTCTTCGAAAGCGTTTCGTTCATAACATCTTCTCCATTATGTCATCTCCTGTAGTGGAAAAGAGCTGGGGGACGACCGTTAATATTCAAATAAAAAAACGAAGGTAAGAAAGTTTCGGAAAAGTCTTTGTTATCTTGGTTACCTTCTGTGACACGTTCCGTTGATCCGATCCACGATTGCCCTGGCTGTCTTGCCGTCGCCATACAGGGGAGGGTGGCCTGCTGGCGGACCGAAGGTGTGCACAGTCTGGAGGATCTTTTGGGAATCGGGTCCGGTCAAGACGTTCCAGCCCGCCTCCACGGTCTCTACCCATTCGGTCTCATTTCGCAGGGTGACTGTTGTAGGCTACAGCGTGACAAGTCGCCATGCTAATGAACTGCAGCCGGCTTCGCCACACGGCTTTGCTGGGATGCTGCAAGCGCAGTGAGGTACTCATTTTTTATCAACTTTACATTCTCCTGGTTATATTTTTGGCCTTTGCTTCAAAACGCTAGATTTAACAGCCGACTACCTGCTTCAGCTCAATATCCTCCAATCTGGAATAGCTTTTAGGATGAATATTCTTGATAACAACGTATGTTACCTTCCCCCCTTCAGCCTCAATCATATTTCCTAATGATAAATTGTAATCTCTTAATTCAGCATCGAATTCGGGAATTAGGATTAGCTCAGAATCCAGGGGAATCTGGCTGCTCAGGTCCGGATGATCAAAAAGGTAGCGACTAAATTCTGCGCTTAGTTCAATATTTTTCTCTATTAATTTTTTTTCTTCACTCATTATTTTCTCCCCCCCTATAGGCTCGTTTATAGAGAAGCCAATTCGTTTTTAAATCACTTTCCGCAAATGTTAGTGCATCATTATAATCCTGGTTAAACAATGGTGTTTTCTTTATTTCACCATTGATATTCATGAGATCCCTGTGGGCAAAGCCATGGGCTGTATCATACCTCACAACCGGACACCACTGATTATTGATTTTCGTCTCATATTGAACTCTGAAAAAGACTATCTTCCCACCCTGCTGAATATGTAAATGACGATACCGGTCCGAAGGGCCGATTCTAATACATATTCTATTGTTTTTTCAGGTGATTGCAAGTTTTCCTTTAAGTTGTAAAGTTGGTTTGCGGGACGTCCATAAATAAGTAAATAGTGCCTGAACGAAAACCCCGTTCAGGCACTATTGCGAATTGAGGAATTGAGGGATTCCGAATTGATGGAATAAATTTTGAATTAACGACACGGATTCTCATATGATACTGTTTTCTTGATTTTCTGAGTTTTCGTTCGGCCACTAAATACTGGGATTGTTGATATCCATGCGGCGTATGGGAGGGGCATTTTCAGTTGAATGTCCTCGGTTTGAAGCCTTCCCGATTCAGTAGGGCAGCGCCGCCTTCATCTGTCTGCGTTAGCACATATAGCCCCGCCTTCTCTGCATACCTTCCCACGTCATCCTTCACCACCAGGGCGCCCATGCCTCCAAACACCTGGTACTTCTCGTATTCCGGAAAAAGCTCCTTGAATTTAGGGAGCTTTCTATCTACAAACCTGTCCACCATCCGCTTATCCAGCTTGTTCTTCACCTCCACCACCAACACCTTGTCCCCATTCTCAGCCACCAGGTCGAATTCCCCCTCACCTTTCCGCTTCAAATTCCTTTTGACTTTCTTCAGGTCAATTCTGGCCTTTTTGAATACGCCTCTCAGGTTTCGGAAGAACAAATCCTCCGCGACTTCCCCTTGAACAAGCCCCAAGTCCCCAAGCTGACTGCCAATATTATCGAGCTTTTGAATGGTTTTTCTGAGCTGCGCATCGGTTCTGTTGAGCTGCGCATCGGTTCTGTTGAGCTGCGCATCGGTTCTGTTGAGCTGCGCATCGGTTCTGTTGAGCTGCGCATCGGTTCTGTTGAGCTGCGCATCGGTCTTGGCCTGGGATACCTTGAGTTCGCGGATCTGCTCATCGGTCTTGGACTGAGACGCCCTCAATTGGGCGATTCCCACAAACATCTCCTCAGCCAATTTCTCCAATCGATTCAATCTGTCCTGTCCTTTTGTCTCTGTCATGGATAGCCCCCCTTTGTAACCATATTATCGGAATTCTTTATCGGTTTCAAACAATTTGATAATGTGCATTTTTATCTGGGGAAGATAATGGGGGACGTTGCTATCTAACTGCGTTTCTCCAGCATATCCCAAATCCCATCATCGTTGTCAACCAATTTTTTCCCTTTTTCTGCACACCTACCTGCCGTGACAGGATGGATACCCAGTGTCTCAGCAACATCGTTAAATCTGTACCCCATCTTTTTAGCGGCAAAAAATGAAACCAAGGCCCGGGCTTCACAATTCTTCGCTTTTCGATTACCGCACAAGACCTCATTCTTATCTGTTTCAAGATGGTTTGAGATTCTTGCAACCAATTCAGGAAGGGGTATCCTTTTAATAAACTTATATTCCAGACCTTTATCGGCTTCAGACAGAATGTTCCCAACAAAGTCCCCACTCCCCAGTATTCTCGCATCACCTTTTTCTCGCTCATCTGCCTTTCGACCGAGAAGGCCAGCCTTGTTTCCTCCAGCACTGCGAACAAGTCCACCGCCTTGGAGTTCCGGTCGTCTACCCTGGGGAATGCCCTTTTCGACAAAATCACGATACCTGCGCCTGGCGACTTTTTGAGTTTCACCGAAATGGAGGAGGACGTCTTCGATGGTCTTTTCAGCAAGAGACTTCGTCGGTTCGTTGGGTTCTTTGCGTTTATTGAGTTCTTTGGCTTGTTCGGGTGGAGCAAGCGGATTTTTGCCGTTGCCCAGGATGGCGCTGTGGCCTGCCCATGGGTATTTGTCGAGTTCGTTCAGGTCCTGCACCAGTTTCGCTCTTAATGGGTTTAGATGGACGTAGCGGACCAGTTCCAGCAGATAAGGATCCTCTTCACAGATGATGGATTTGTACCGGTTCTGAAAAAGATGGCCTGAGCGTTTATGCCTTTTATTGAAGGTCACGGCGTATCCGGTCATAAGACGGCGCATCACCTTGCTCAACTCGGTAGGACCTGTTCGTAAGAAGAGGTGAAAATGGTTCGGAATCAAAGCCCAGGCATAGCATTGTGTTTGGGTCTCTTCCAAGATAACGGCGAGGCGGTCGAGGAAGGACCGGCGATCCTTGTCGTCAAGAAAGATCTTTCTTCGTTCGATGCCTCGGGCCATTACGTGTTGGAGGAGGCCGGGAGCGTCTAATCTGGATTGGCGGGGCATCTTATCAGCTTGCCATCAGGCCTTTTTTGGTAATCTTGTTTCAGGACGGCATTTGGGCATTGCCGCAAATCAAGAAAGCTGGGGCGTATTGTTTTCTGGCGTTTTCCTTAACTTCGCCCGGTAATCTGTCAAATAGCTTCTTGAAGGTTTTGGTACGCTTGGAGAGCATGGCTAAAGACTCATTTCCTCTGTCTTGCCGTGTCGATATTCCGAGATAGCTTCTGAAACGATACCTTTAAACTCCTCGCTATTAAAAAACGGATTGTCTGAGGCCGGCACATATTCATGCTCCATACCTATTTTAATATACCGAACAATACCCAAAAGCTGCTCAATCATTGAATCAGGAAGGCCTTCGATTTCCCTGATTAATATAGACCTATCAGCCATTTTATCCTCCTATTGTAGTTAATTCTCTAATGGGGACGTTCTCTAATGGGGACGTTGCTATCTAACTGCGTTTCTCCAGCATATCATTCTGCGGGACGTACATAAAATCATAACTTTCTCATTTCCAAGACCCAGTCAGCCAGGTGCGAAATGAGGCACATCCTACATTATGAAGTTATAAAGAATGCCTTCAGCACAAGGGATATTACACCGGCAAGCATGACGCCCATCATCCATTTAAGAACCGCTATCTGTTTCTCAAGCCGATTGATATCATCTTTGGTCGCAAGCGTTGTATCCAAGACCTCTGAAAGCACCTGTTTCTGTGCCTGCGTATGAGCCTCCGCCTGCTGTTCAGTAAATCCGCCTTCCCTCAATCTTTTCGCATAGGCAAGGGTGTCAAATGTGATACTTGCCATACCTTCACCTCCTAGGACTATAATTGGTCGCGGTAGGAATGCCAGTTGCCCGGCACCCCCCGCACAGATCCGGCCGTCAACAAGTCTGCTCTTGACTCACTTTTTTTGACCCTAGTACCATCTGCTGGAGCTACGGGGCAGGCAGGATTAACAGGATTTTTTTGTTTTCAGGCAGTCTTCATAGTCGACCAGATCAGGGAAATATTTCGTGTAGATGCCCCTGTCTCGGGTAAGAATGGCACCGCACTTCGCTGAAGCGAAACCTCCAATATAGAAATCTGATAGAAAATGTTCTTTTAGGTTCAGCTTGTGGCCGCACTGTGGGCACTTTACTTTTGTTTTTCTTTTCAAATATTTCATCCAGCTTTCCGATGCGGCAATGACAGAATCAAGGTCAAGAGGTTCTGTCATAATTTTGTGTTCCTCTAAAAACTCGCCCAATTGCCTGGTATTTCCTTCAAATTGGGGCATCAGTTCCGCAAACACCACCGAGGGAGCAACCAGATTCTCTCTTCTTGCGAGAGCAGTGTACAACTTGTCCTGAAAGATTCTGAATTCATCTTTCAAAATATCAATTAGAATCGTCGTATCTACGCAGACTCTCAATTTACCTTACCCCTGACTTCATCCATATATTCCATCGTTGTCACTCCACTTTTGAACCTTCCACGCCACTTCCTTTTAACCGTTTCTATTGGGTCAACAACGATGACATATTTTTCACCCTCCTTTGCAATGTCCACTTCGGTTCCTGGAAGAATATTCAGCTCCTTCCTAACGTTCACGGGTATGGTAACTTGATACTTGGCAGTTACTTTAGACAATTTGATGACCTCCTATGGTATACTTTATTTACTATTACAGTATACCACTGCAATTCCCTGCCGTCAAGTCTTTTAGTGTGGAGATTTGCGGGACGTCCATAAATAAGTAAATAACTTTTCATTCAGTTTGTGTATTGATAATGGGGACGTTGCTATCTAACTGCGTTTCTTTGTGTACTTACAGGGTGTTGGTTCTTCCCTTTTTGCGGCTGCAGCCTCTTCATGTGTTTTGAAGGGTTAAAACTTACAGACGATAACGAGGTGATTTTCCCTCTTGCCTTTGTTCCCTCCTCTGAAATAACTGCTCTTACCTTAAACCGCCGACCTCCCGCCTAACGCATCTGCAATTCGCCCTTGATCTTCAGCAGTCAGGTACGGGTGCATGGGGAGACTCAGGCATTGGGCAGAAACCTTTTCGGCGACAGGAAAATCACCGGGTTTATGGCCCAGGTCAGCAAAAGCCCCTTGGAGATGGAGCGGCACGGCGTAGTAGGCTACGGATGGGATCCCTCCGGCCTTGAGCCTGTTTGAAACCGTCTCGCGATCTTCCGTCAGAATGGTATACTGGGACGTAATGGAGTTGGGGGACGCTCGTGCAGAGCGTGCATAACTTTTTTATTCTAAGAGCGTTGAACCCCAGTGAAAGCCCTGCCTGCGACAGGAAGCTGAAAGCCAAAAGTCAGGAAAAAGGGGGACGAAAAAGTAATGGGGGACGTTGTTCGGTTGTTAGGTTATTGACAATTCTATTTTCTTATGGGCCTCATGGATCGGTTTCAGTTGGGTCACGAATTTCAGCTCCATGATGATGGAATCTTCAAAGAATCATGTAAGAAATCTTCTGAATTCTTCAGAGCTCATTTCAATATCTCGTAAGATTTTCCTTAAAAGTCCTCTACCGACATCTTGGCCGGCATGGACAGGTACAGTAGTTACACGGCCATCTTCATGTTCAAATCTTGCATGACTTCCTTTTTGGCGGACAAGCTGAAAACCTGCCTTTTTAAGCCCCTTTGTGATGTCGGATGATTTAAGCGTGGGCCAATTTGTCATCAACGGATACCTTTTGAACACCTACAAATTCTAAGATTGATTCCGTTTCATTTTGGCCTTCAAGGCAAAGCTCTATAACCTCTCGGATATTTTGAAGAAGTTCATCCATTGTTCTGCCTTGAGAGTAACAGGCCTTTAGTGAGGGAACCTCTCCAACAAAAAAGCCATCCTCGTCCTTTTCAATAAGAACATAAAATTCTCGCCCCATTATTTTCTCCTTATTATGCGTAATGCGCGCGTAATGCGGACGTTGTTTGGTTGTTAGTTTAGATTGGGGGACGCTCGTGCAGAGCGTGCATAATTTTTTTATTCTAAAGCGTTGAGCCCCAGTCAAAGCCCTTATGTCATAATGAGGGACGTTGGTACTTTTGTTGCTTTGTCAAGCAATATCCACTAAATCTTGATATCTGTCAAGGACGGGTGTAATCAAAAGTGTTAGGGACCACAGGAGGTGTTAGTTCAGGCCATCCCAATAAGATTCCCACTAATTATTGGCGCGTAAGGTCCGAAGCGCCAACATATTGTGGGCGTTTTCAGGTGCCCACCACGCGCCGGCCAATTTCAGACGTTCCTGGATGACATAAATGTATAGCCATCCTGGATTTTAATATAAATTCAGGAGGGCAGCTTTATGGATGGTATGGATTTGAGTGTACGAGAGGAGTCGGCTGAGATTGAAAAGAGGATTGAAAAAGCCCTGAAAGAGATTGATCTTATCCAGAAAGAGAAGAACCTGGTAAAGACGGCTGACGAACTGGAAGCGCTTGAACGAAGGATTGTTGAGGCTACAGACAAATTGGCAGGTGCTTTGGTTGCACAGAAGGTCCAGGCCTCGATCGATAGCAAAGAGCTAAAGGAAGAGGCTGGCCTATTGGCCAAGACGTATTCCAAGAAGATGAAAAACCAGGGTACCCGTGATGTTACGATCCGTCCCTTTAGGGGAGAGCCGTTTACAGTAAAAACCATCTATTTCAGCCAGAAGGGTAAGCGTAAAAAAAAACCGCGTAGGGTTCTATCCGGGATTGATTCTATTGGGGATTCATGATCACTGCACACCTTTATTGGCATCAGACGTGAGTTTGACCACCGTTGTGATGAGTTCTTTTGAAGAGGCAGAGGCGGCATTAGTTGACAGAGGAATACATCTCGATGTTAGTACCATTCGAAACATAACGGTAAGGTTTGCTGCGAGGGCCAAGGCGACCCAACAGGGTGAATTGTGTGAATTTGGCGAAACCGTTGATGGGCGTCGGGTTGTGATTTCAACAGATGGGGGTCGTATTCGTATTCGGAAAAATAAGCGTGGTCCCAAAACAAAAAAAGGCCGAAACCGTTACGCTACCGACTGGCGGGAACCGAAACTTCTGATTATCTATGTGGTGAATAATGAGGGCCGAATGGAGCGCAAATTCTGCCCCTTCATTGATGGGACCATGAAAGGCCCTGATGCTCTTTTCGGATTATTGCGGTTTTACTTGTCCAAACTGAAATTGAGTGCAGCCGATCAGATCTTGTTTGTTGCGGATGGCGCTCGTTGGATTTGGAGAAGGGTTCCACAGCTTTTACAAGATTTAGGCGTTCAGGTGAAACGGGCATATGAACTGGTTGATTTTTATCATGCGGTTGAGCACCTGGCCAAAGTGGCAGCATGTCGAAAATCATGGAGTCCGGGTGAAAGAACAAAGTGGGTTAAGAAACACAAAAAGCTTTTGAGAGCGGGGAAGATCCAGCAAGTAACGGATGCAATAAAAGCCCTTTGTAGAGGCAGAAGCAGCAAGGAGTTCCGCAGGGAACGGGACTACTTTCTAAGAAATCAGAATCGGATGAATTACCATGCAATAGAGGGGATGGAATTGCCTATAGGCAGTGGTGCCATGGAAAGCGCCATCAGAAGGGTCGTCAACTTGAGGCTGAAGGGTTCTGCAATTTACTGGCATGTTGGAACCGCCGAAGTCCCGCTGTAGCGGGACTGACATTACGGTCTTACTTCAAGGCAGGTCGTTGGAATATGCTGAAAAATATGGCTGTTACACCTACTCTCAATGCCACTACTTAGGACCTACTTTTTTCAAATGCGCCCGCTCTTGACTCACTTTTTTTTGACCCCAGTACCATCTGCTGGAGCTACCCTGTATCAATACGCTACGCTGTCCTGCGGAATTGAACAGGGCAGGCCCCAGAGGAATGGACTTCGTCCCAGAGAAATAGGCTTTGCATTTCACGGGATAAATATTCCACAGGGCAGGCGGGGCAGGCACAGATTTACGCAGATTATTTTGTTATAACTGAAGCGACCCTTAACCATTTTTGACTTCAAACGCATGTCTTACAACAATCCCACACTTCGCAGTACCTGGGCAACGCGTGTATCTTCCTCGGACAGCTTCCTCATAGCCTCAATAACCCGGTCAACCTTTCGAGTCTCCATCTCATCCATTGCATCCTTGACCGGTTTGAGTGTACTCCTTCGATCCCAGAGAATGAATCCCACCAGAATCAACATGCCGGTGAACAGCAGACCGAAGCCCCATTTCAAAAAGCCTATAAGTTCAGTTCGCAAGGATACTATCATTTCCTTATTTGCCTTGATCGCCTCCGCATTCGCCTTAACACCTTCCTCCAACCGAACAAGTGATTCGATTATCTCCCTATCGCTAATCTTGGAAGACCCTTCCACAGCATAGGCGGACATGGGTGAGCCTGAAATGACTAAACAGATAGCCATTAACATAATCATAGCACGTGTATTCATGTTACACCTCCTTGATAGAAGGGCTATTGGGCCTTGGCTGTTGGCTGTTAGGCATTAATACAACTACCTCCCCCAACAGACACAATTTGTATGTATGGGGGACGTGTATGGGGGACGTTGCCACTATTCCACTTTCTCCAAAAATCACCTATATCTCCTCGGTTGTCAACCACTTTTTGTCCTTCTTGAGCCCTTCTGATTGCGCTGTAACTTCTCATATTCAAAAAACTTCCAACTTCTCGCCCTGAATACCCCTTTCCTAATTGCAATGAAAATGTGGGGATTTCCGTCCATGCTTTTATGCGTTTCTTTCATTTTTGGCGCGGATTCTCCCAGCGAAATTCGCTACGCTCGTGACTTCGTCAATTTCACAGGACAGGCACGCGCGGTAAATGTAATGAGCGTGCCAGAAGTGGGACGTTGGAAGGTTTGTAAAGTTATTCTTCTCATTCGGTTTCTTTAGGGTTTCATGGACATTTCATTAGACCCATCCCAACATGCTCAAAAAGTTCATCATCAGTCAATACCACCTGGATTCCTCTTTCTTTCATTAGGACCATTGAAGTCTGTAAAAGAAATTCTAGGTTTGTCCTGTAAATTTTTTCGTGATTTGCGGGACGTCCATAAATAAGTAAATAACTTTTCATTCAGTTTGAACCCCGGTTAAATAAACGAAAAAGAAGATTTAACTGGGTAAACCGCGAAGACATATTAGACAGGATTTACGGGATTGACTGGATTTTGTTGGGTAATGGGGGACGGGTAATGGGGGACGTTGTTTCATAATTCCATACCTGCCACTTTTACCGCAATGTCTTTTTGTTTGTCAAGAATATTTTCGCCGTTTTCCACAATCCTGCTCACCGAAGCTGGGCTCAGGCACAGAGCTTGAGCAACCTCTATCCCCTTATATCCGTGGTTTCTAACGGCAATTCGTGCCACGACCGAACGGGCATCAACAATAGCTGGTTTTCGACTTCGTGATTTCAATTGTTCTGAGGAGAGAGAATAGATTTGGGATACTCTATCTATAAGTTCTGTTAGGGTTGGCATGGAACCTTTTCTTGACTCCCATTCCTCTCCGGCTTTCATAAGCGCTTCACTCACGAAATCCCCACTCCCAAGTATTCTGGCATCACCCTTTTCCCTCTCTTCTTTTGACCTGCCGATGAGGCCTGCCTTATTACCTCCTGCGCTGCGTACCAGACCACCCCCTTGAAACTCCGGTCGTCTGCCTTGGGCGATGCCCTTTTCGACAAAGTCACGGTATCTGCGACGGGTGACCTTTTGGGTTTCACCGAAATGAAGGAGGATATCTTCGATGGTCTTTTCAGCTAAGGTCAGTTTTTGGCACGGATTGCACGGTTGCACTGGTGTTGGAGGTTGGAGGTTTGAGGTTTGAGGCTGGTTAGATGGCCCGGAAGGGGTGGGTGCCTGTTTGCTGACCTCTGGCTTCTGATCAGGGATTCCTGGGACCAGGGGGTTTTTACAGTGGCCGAGGATGGCGCTGTGACCTGACCAGGGGTATTTGTCGAGTTCGTTGAGGTCTTGCACGAGTTTTGCCCGCAAGTGGATTTGCGGGACGTCCATAAATAAGTAAATAACTTTTCATTCAGCTTGAATCCCGGTTAGCACGTAATGGGAGCCGTTGCCACTATTCCACTATTTTTTCTCGGCACGGATTTCGCGGATGACACGGGCTGATAGGGGGCGTTATGTTGCGAGTCTGATCATGATGCGAATGGGGGAACACGATATGAAGGAAAAAGTCAAAATAATTTGGGACAGAATAATTATGTCGCATCTTTTTGCCCAGGATTACAAGGGATTGGGTAACTATGCTATCCCTCGTTCATGGAGGATATCCAGATAGGCAGCGCGCGACAATTCACCAGCCAGCAACTTTTTCAATTCGGGCGTCCTGACGCCCATCTGCTGGGCCATAGTCGATAGGAGATCATCACTGATCTCACGTGCCCCGTGAGAAATCAAAGTACGAACGACCTGCCGCCCCCCCAACTCAAGTACATAAATCTGATGCCGCCCTGTGCGGCGAGTAAAGCCCAGTTCATTGACCAGCAGTTGGTCCATTTTTCGCACAGACGTAGGCATCAGGGGGATGTCTCCAGCATCGCAAACACCTTGCTCAAGGTCGCCAGTTGCTCGCGCAGGGCAGCGCCTAAGTGATCAGCGTCCGCGTCTAGGCTCTCGTAGTATTCCACAATGACGGAGCGATAATCATCCATAGCCGCCTGAGGCGTCTCGCCCACACCATCAGAGTGGAATTTTCTCATCACGCATAATAAATGCATCGGCGCTACGAGCGATGGTGGGCTGTAGAACCGCTGCGATAGCACGATCAAGCGCAGCTTTCAGCTGGGACGCTTCAGCGTAAAGCTTGGCTTGAGCCCCAGCCGGCAATGTAGTGTAAACATCAACAAATGGTTGTAGCTTCATATGAGTCATCTATAATTCACCTCCTCCAAGGGATAATGGGGGACATCCTATAATGTTCCTGTCAAGAAAAAACTGGCCTCCCAATAAATCATGTAAATTCAATTAGTTAAAAATATGCTATTTTTTGGATATAGCTCCCCATTAAGCCTCTGGCGGCTTTTTGTCATTGGTTCGGTGAGTTTCTCACTGTAAATGAACCTTGCACCTAATCGTTACATATCCGGTGTACCACATTCTGGCAGCCACCCAGCATCCCCTATCCAGGTTGCAAAGTTCAGTGAGAGGCCCTGTAGTGTCCCTCCCGAGGTCCGAAACGGCCCCAACGTTGTTTATCGGGCTCTCTCACCGAATTTGAATGTGCTTAGCCTATCTGGACACACTCCGGATCAAATGGTTCTCGCTTTTTCATGAGGGTCCAACCGACTACCAACAGCTTGGCAGCCAGCTTGACTCTCATCTTGGTCTTGATCCCTTTTTCCTTTTCCCTGCTCGTGAGTATATGGGCATAGTACTTCTTAAATTGCTTATTCCTACAAGAAGCTATGAATGCCGCTTGATAGAGAGCATACCTCAGATGACCGCTCCCCTTCTTCGATATGATCGGCACAGTTGCATCAGAAGTTCTTCCCGCTCCGCTGTAACGTAATGGGGGACGTTGTTACATTATGAAGTTATGAGAGATATTCGCGTATAATCTCCGTGATTTGCGGGACGTCCATAAATAAGTAAATAACTTTTCATTCAGTTAGTCATAATGGGGGACGTTGCTAGTTTCACAAGTTTATTCTTTCACAACAATCCCTTGAGCTTCAGAATGTCCAGGTAATCGTCATATGTCAGAGGACATGCGACCAACTCGTTGAAGTCTTTCTCAGACAGCTTCAACTGACCGCGAATTTTATTCACGATCTTGTTGGGCAGATCGCCTTTCCCATGCGAATAATGAACACTGAGGATCTTCTTCCCACCAACGGTCAGCCATCCGTAGTGGTGTCCAGTCGAGCGAACCTCGAGTGACAACTTTTTGAATATTCTCTCGATATTAACTTTTTTCATGGATCGTTATTACTGAGTCAAGAAATTCCAGCCACTTTTTAGGCAAGATTCCCAGTTTGTTTCGTTGTCCCCTTAGATCTTCATACAGCGTAATGATCTCATCGCACAGAGCGTTGATAGCCTCAAATTCGGTGTCGCCGTAGGCAAAAGCCTCAATGTCGTCCAGCGAGGCAATAACAGCGTCTTCATCCATTTCAATGGTGATGTAAATTGGCTGGTTTAGTTTATAACCGGACCTTTTTAAAGAATTAATCGGCACAATCCGGCATCGGCCTTCTAATGCTTTGATAAGTTTTCTGGAGAAGTCTCGGTACTGTTCATTTGTCAACATTTCCAGATGCACAGCCACACCTCCTTTCGTAAATTTGTCATGGGGTCGGACCTCAGCAACCTGTCGAATTGTCTATGTAGTGGGGTCGGACCTCGGCAAACTTTTGAATTGACTAAAGAACCACCTAAAAAAGGCTTCGTTTTAGGGCTTAAAACCCGCTTTTTGACCCCAAAAAGGGGCGTTTAAGATATATGTGAGCTGGGGGACGACCGTTAATATTCAAATAACTTTTGTGTGATTTGCGGGACGTCCATAAATAAGTAAATAACTTTTCATTCAGTTTGAACCCCGGTTAAATAAACGAAAAAGAAGATTTAACTGGGTAAACCGCGAAGACATATTAGACAGGATTTACGGGATTGACTGGATTTTCTTTGTTTTTTCCGTTTCCAGACGAAACGGAAAAAGACAATCCGCCTTTGGCGGAACACACTAAGAAGCTTCATCGTTGTTTCACAATCAGCATGAACTTGCATTCGTATTTACCAGTGCCTCACCTCATCATGTTGATCCTGTCAGAATAAAGGGCTTTTTGGACAGGGTTTACAGGATCGACTGGATTTTATTGTTTTGCTTCATTCTTTCCAGAAGAAAGAATGAAAACCAATCCGCCATTCGGCGGAGAACAATGGGTATTGGGGTCAGACCTCAGGAAGCATTTGAATTAACTAAAGAATCGCTCAAAATCAGCCCCATTTTGGTATGCTTTTCGGGACGTCCATAAATAAGTAAATAACTTTTCATTTGAGGGAATTTGGTGTCAGATCTTGCATAGTGAATAATGTGGTCAATCTCATGCCTACTTTTTGAAAAAAAACGGACGTAATGGAGGACGTTGTTTCATATTTGCATATTCGCCACTTCGGCGGGCACAGCTCCGCCCCTTGGGTTACATTTGTGGTAAGGTCCCGGGTTTCCCGCTCAAAGGGCGGGATCTGCGACACGGTTCAGAGGCTCAGGGTTACAACGCTTCAACTACTTGAGCCAGGCTCAGCGCAATAGAGCGGCGGCTTGGGTCAATTCGCCCCGGGCCATGGTACTCAAACCGTTTTGCTCCACATCCAGGGTCAAATCTTGAATCTGGCGTTTGATTTCTTCGTATTCCTCCAGCTTCCTTTTCAGGAACCCCACCGTGATCCGGCCCTTCTCTTCTATGCCCTTGGGGGTCAGTTTGTAGGTGTACGGGATCTTCGTTTTGGCGCTTTTGAAGCGTTTGACCTTGATCAACCCTTTTTTGGCTAATTCGGAAAGACAGTAATTCACCTTCCCCACACTGATCCCCATCTTCACGGCGATCTCCCGCTGTCCGAGCTGCGGCTCCTCGGCCAGGATGTTCAGAAGACGGTAATGGATTTCCTGTTCAAAGGCATGGTTCATGGTTTGAATCTTATAAGGGTGTAATTTGACGGTGTCAAGGGGTTTTTTGGTCGAACCGCCAACAAAGGAATGGGGGATCGAGGTAGGACAGCCAGTTACCCGACTGCCCCCTCATCACGCCCCTGGCGTGACGTGCGGAATTACCGCAACGGGTTCCTCAGGATTATTCGCTTGGGTGCCTATACTTTCCGCTATTCTCCGCAGTGAGGTTTGCATTAATTCTCCAGCCCGACTTTGTCCGGTTAATGTTTCCTTTGCAGACTACATAATCCTGCTCACCCCTTCCCCTTGTGATCGGCCCTACCGTCTCTGAGTACTATGAGTGGCCACGGGACGCTGTGGGGATTTCCGGGACGTCCATAAATAAGTAAATAACTTATCATTTGGTTTCAAGCGCCGGGCTTAAAGGCCGGGAACTCGTATGGAAGCGGGACGTGGTCGAAAAGTAAGTTTCTCCTGTTAATTGTTATCGTTCATATATAGGGATCGTTGCCACTATTCCACTATTCTCGTTAGTAATGTAAGGATATCTTAAAATTTAAACTGGATCATTTGGTCGGTATGAGCCGGGTGCGATAGGTTGGTGAAAGCGGCCGCATACGGATACGGTCGTCCTCAACAACAGAAAAGTGTCCGCGCCAGTCAGACCTACTCTCCAAGATATCAGCGATTCTCATCGGACCTGTTCCGACATCAGAAAGGTTCATCCTGAAAAGCACCACACCGCACCGTGAAGGAAGATTTCTAACAAAGGCCAATTCACCAAAGTCTTTATCCAATGTAACCAGGAGCCTATTTTCAGTCTGTGCCCATCCCAGGATGGCACTATCCCCGATCCCGGGCTTTGCAGTGCGGACCCAGACCACATTGTGGTCGCGCTTTCTTAACTCATTAACGGCCATGCCGGGGAAGTTTTCGTCAGCAAGGATTCGCATTGTCATGCATTCACTGCGAAGACTCTTTCTGTTTTCAGCACTTCTCCAGCATAACTCAGGCAAGACGCAATATCTTCACGCGTCACACCCGGATAATTTTCCATAATATCGTTTTCGGTCCAGCCTTGAGCCAAAAGATCTATAATGAACTCTACGGCCAAGCGAGTGTCTTTGATAACCGGCTTTCCCAAAAGGACATCCGGATTAACAATAATTCGGTTTTTCCAGTCCATTTTTCAGACTCCTGATTGTACGTACAGGGGAGTATCTAACTGCGTTTCTTCAAAATATTTCAAATCCGCCCATTGTTGTCAATAATGGGGAGGGGGACGCTCTTTTAAAGGGAGAAGCGGGACGTGATTTGCGGGACGTCCATAAATAAGTAAATAACTTTTCATTTGGTCTCAGGCGCCTTCAGCGCAATCAAAATCCGATGTTCCCGGTTCCGCAAGAAGAGGTCAAGGCAGCTCTTGACTCACTTTTTTTTGACAGGATTAACAGGATTTTCAGGGTTTTTTTGTTTGCATTTTCATTTTCCGGACGAAAATGAAAATACCAAATCGCTTCGCGAAAAGCAATGCATCCGGTTACTCTTGTTGATCTTGTCAGAATAAGACGTTTTTTAGACAGGATTTACTGGATTGACTGGATCTTGTTGTTGCCTTTCATCCTTTCCAGAAGAAAGAATGAAAACCAATCCGCCATTCGGCGGAGAACAATTAGAACCCTTGTCATTCACCACTTACATGAGCTACTCGAGTATTCACCAGGCTTACGTCCCGACATTTCTTGCTGAAAGCAATGGTCCTTTGCCCCTTTCTTCAGGAAAGCGGCAAACCATCCTGTGCATCATGTTGATCCTGTCTGACATTCTTTCGGTATTTGCGTTTCACTTCGACCCCTGTGGGACCGAAATTAATGAGAAGGCCAACGTCCTTTCTAAGGGCAGTCAGATAATGGGTACAATGGGGGACGTCCTTCAATAATCAAATAACTCTCTGGAATTGTGAATAACGTCTATGCTTTTATGCGTTTCAAGAGCCGCGGGTCGGGCCACAGCTAACGCATTGATTATACGTGGTTTATGTCCCAAAAATAGGTGTTTTGAGGGCCTATATTGCTCTTTCCGGCCCTGAAAAACGCCACATAGCGCACAGTCTCCTCCCGGAGGTGATACCGCTTCTCACCGTCTATCACATCTCCCCCTTTGCCCTAACGCCCGGTAGCGGTTTGAACCGATTTATTCTTTTTGTTGTTGTAGCAATCCTTCGGCGTCACGAGGGCCCAACCCCTGAAGCCATCTTTCTGAACTGCTCATTATTGGCTACGAGGTCATCATAGGGGCCTTGGGCCTTGATTTCTCCATGATCCAGAAGCACGATGCTATCGCAGCCGCGCACGGTAGTGAGCCTGTGGGCGATGAGGATGATGGTGCGTTTTCCCTTCATCTTTTTTATGGCCTGAATGACATATTTTTCCGTCACATTGTCAAGCGACGAGGTGGCCTCATCCATGATCAGGACAGAAGGATCATGGTACAGGGCCCGGGCAATGCCCACACGCTGGCGTTCCCCGCCGGAAAGACGCACCCCCCGCTCGCCCACCACGGTCTCATACGCTTTGGGAAGTTCCCGGGTTACGAACCGGTGCAGTTCAGCAATGGTGGCGGCCCGGATCACGGCCTCCATGTCGATCTCCTGGGGTGGGATGCCAAAGGCGATATTGGCGGCCACCGTGTCGTCGGAGAGATAGATGTGCTGGGGAACATAGCCGATGGTGTGAGGACTGGGGGACGTTCCTCACATTTACACATTTGAAGCTGAAATTTGAACCGCGCGAAGGACGCGAAAAGGCGCGTACGAGATTGTTTGGAGCGGATCGTCAACACCGCTGTAGTGGGGTCGGACCTCAGCAACCTGTCGAATTGTCTACGTAAATCTCCAAAAAAAGCCTCATTTTCGAGGCTTAAAACCCGCTTTTTGGCCCCAAAAGGGGCCTTTAAGAAGAATGGGCGGCTCACTGGTTCTTCCTTTTGATCACATGCTTGAATTTCAGAACGGCGAAATTGAGCTCTATGGTTGTTTCCGTATCTGTCGTGTGAAGATCGTCTTCCAGAATTTCAGCGATGATCTCTCCGCTCTTTTGCATGAGGTCTTTCTGTTCCTTTTTGTCTGTGATTTCCGCAAGCGTCTTGATGTTCCGAGAGAGCTCCCTGATCTTTGAAAAAGTCTCGATGATGGCCAATGTGGCTCTGACCGCCTGGGGGCTCTTCAGAATCGTTGCCAGCATGTACAGGCCCTTTTCAGAGAAGGCCGTTGGCAGCTTGACCTTTCCACCCTTTATTGAAGTCGAAAATTTCGACTTCAATCCATCCCACTCTGTCTTGTCGAGTTCAATAAGGTATCCGGAGGGGAACTTGTCCGGATTATTCTTCACAGCCTCGTTAATTCGCTTTGTTTCAACGCCGTAAATCTCTGCAACGTCGATATCCAACAGGGCTTGTTGACCCCTGATTTCGATGACGCGATCCTGTAAATTTTCAAATTTCACGATTTCAGCCATATCATCTCACCTTTGTGGAGTGGGGTCGGACCTCAGAAAGCATTTGAATTCGGAATGGCTGGGGGTCGGACCGCAGCAACCTAGTGAATTGACAGCATAAACGTCCGAAAGCAGTTTCATTTTAACCCTTAAAACCCACTTTTTCGAGATTTGCGGGACGTCCATAAATAAGTAAATAACTTTTCATTTGGTTTCATGAGACGGGGACGCTCTTTTAAAATTGAAGAACCATGTAGCCCCGACAGGTCGGGATCTACGCTTCGCTCCGACAAGCTACAGGGAATCTCCCAAATGTAAGGAGTTTTTATCATTTTTATTTCGCTCGCTACCCCCGCCGCCCCGCTGAAACGGGATCTCCACTTCGATCCGACAAGCAGCGGGGAATGCGCTCGCTGAGCATTTTCATTAACTATTGGTACTATGGGGTGAGGAGGTTAAAAACCATTCGATGGTTTGGCTCAATCCCTTCTCTAAGCTGGTATCAGCTGTCCAACTCAACAATCTCTTGGCTTTGGTCGTATCAGGAAAATTACGGTTCACATCTCCCCGTCTGGGCGGCCCGTGATCGACTTTCATGGAAGTGCCTCGCCACCGGAGTTCTTTTTCCAACATTTTAGCGAGTTCATTCACGGTGTGCTCCTTGTTGGTGGCGATCTGGAATACTTGGCCGGCGATGGAAAAGGGCTGAGGACTGAGGCCCCGGTAAAATCCGCTTTGCTCCTCATTATCATGAATTTCACTGGGCGAGCTGAGGGCCGAGTGATTTTGAATAGTGGCGGCTTTGTAGATGGCGTCGATCAGGTCATGGATGTAGATGAAATCCCGTGATTTGCGGGACGTCCATAAATAAGTAAATAACTTTTCATTTGGCCACGGGACGCTGGTAAAAAAGTAAGTTTCTTCTATGACAGTGTGGGGGACGTCCTTCAATAAGTAAATAACTTTTCATTCAGCTTGAATCCCGGTTAGCACGTAATGGGAGCCGTTGCCACTATTCCACTATTTTTCTCGGCACGGATTTCGCGGATGACACGGGCTGATAGGGGGCGTTATGTTGCGAGTCTGATCATGATGCGAATGGGGGAACACGATATGAAGGAAAAAGTCAAAATAATTTGGGACAGAATAATTATGTCGCATCTTTTTGCCCAGGATTACAAGGGATTGGGTAACTATGCTATCCCTCGTTCATGGAGGATATCCAGATAGGCAGCGCGCGACAATTCACCAGCCAGCAACTTTTTCAATTCGGGCGTCCTGACGCCCATCTGCTGGGCCATAGTCGATAGGAGATCATCACTGATCTCACGTGCCCCGTGAGAAATCGAAGTACGAACGACCTGCCGCCCCCAACTCAAGTACATAAATCTGATGCCGCCCTGTGCGGCGAGTAAAGCCCAGTTCATTGACCAGCAGTTGGTCCATTTTTCGCACAGACGTAGGCATCAGGGGGATGTCTCCAGCATCGCAAACACCTTGCTCAAGGTCGCCAGTTGCTCGCGCAGGGCAGCGCCTAAGTGATCAGCGTCCGCGTCTAGGCTCTCGTAGTATTCCACAATGACGGAGCGATAATCATCCATAGCCGCCTGAGGCGTCTCGCCCACACCATAGAGTGGAATTTTCTCATCACGCATAATAAATGCATCGGCGCTACGAGCGATGGTGGGCTGTAGAACCGCTGCGATAGCACGATCAAGCGCAGCTTTCAGCTGGGACGCTTCAGCGTAAAGCTTGGCTTGAGCCCCAGCCGGCAATGTAGTGTAAACATCAACAAATGGTTGTAGCTTCATATGAGTCATCTATAATTCACCTCCTCCAAGGGATAATGGGGGACATCCTATAATGTTCCTGTCGAGAAAAACTGGCCTCCCAATAAATCATGTAAATTCAATTAGTTAAAAATATGCTATTTTTTGGATATAGCTCCCCATTAAGCCTCTGGCGGCTTTTTGTCATTGGTTCGGTGAGTTTCTCACTGTAAATGAACCTTGCACCTAATCGTTACATATCCGGTGTACCACATTCTGGCAGCCACCCA
Organism: Deltaproteobacteria bacterium; assembly: GCA_034522175.1. Lineage (GTDB taxonomy): Bacteria > Desulfobacterota > DSM-4660 > Desulfatiglandales > Desulfatiglandaceae > JAIPDZ01. The sequence continues at coordinate 1,326,872 of JAXHLQ010000001.1, forward strand.
GCATCCCCTATCCAGGTTGCAAAGTTCAGTGAGAGGCCCTGTAGTGTCCCTCCCGAGGTCCGAAACGGCCCCAACGTTGTTTATCGGGCTCTCTCACCGAATTTGAATGTGCTTAGCCTATCTGGACACACTCCGGATCAAATGGTTCTCGCTTTTTCATGAGGGTCCAACCGACTACCAACAGCTTGGCAGCCAGCTTGACTCTCATCTTGGTCTTGATCCCTTTTTCCTTTTCCCTGCTCGTGAGTATATGGGCGTAGTACTTCTTAAATTGCTTATTCCTACAAGAAGCTATGAATGCCGCTTGATAGAGAGCATACCTCAGATGACCGCTCCCCTTCTTCGATATGATCGGCACAGTTGCATCAGAAGTCTTCCCGCTCCGCTGTAACGTAATGGGGGATGTAATGGGGGACGTTGTTACATTATGAAGTTATGAGAGATATTCGCGTATAATCTCCGTGATTTGCGGGACGTCCATAAATAAGTAAATAACTTTTCATTTGGTCTCAGGCGCCTTCAGCGCGATTCGAAATCCGATGGTCCCGGTTCCGCAAGAAGGGGTCAAGGCAGCTCTTGACTCACTTTTTTTTGACCCCAGTACCATCTGCTGGAGCTACTCTAATATAATGGGGGACGTTGCTATCTAACTGCGTTTCTCCAGCATATCATTCTGCGGGACGTACATAAAATCATAACTTTCTCATTTCCAAGACCCAGTCAGCCAGGTGCGAAATGAGGCACATCCTACATTATGAAGTTATAAAGAATGCCTTCAGCACAAGGGATATTACACCGGCAAGCATGACGCCCATCATCCATTTAAGAACCGCTATCTGTTTCTCAAGCCGATTGATATCATCTTTGGTCGCAAGCGTTGTATCCAAGACCTCTGAAAGCACCTGTTTCTGTGCCTGCGTATGAGCCTCCGCCTGCTGTTCAGTAAATCCGCCTTCCCTCAATCTTTTCGCATAGGCAAGGGTGTCAAATGTGATACTTGCCATACCTTCACCTCCTAGGACTATAATTGGGGACATCCTATATTGTTCCTGTCAAGAAGAAAAATGTATCGAACAAAATCTAACGATATTAGTTGGTTATATATGTAGAGAGGGGGACGTTGTTTCAATGTTGCGTAACTGGCGGGAATTTCAATTGAACGTCTTTGGCTCAAATCCTTTCCGGTTCAATAGGGTCGCTTCCCCTTCATCCGTCTGTCGAATAATGGGGACGTCTATTTGAGTAATGGGGGACGTTGTCAACTAATAAACTTAATGGAGATATTCCGCTATTATTTTCTGTGTGTCATACCAGTTAAATAGGCTACACATTTAACGGCACAGGAGCGTTTTTTGTGCTCTGTTGGCACACTTCCCGACCGCCATGCCTGTAATACCCAGCTTGTCGGCGACGGATTTAGCGCTCATTCCGAGTTGATTCACAGCCAGAAAACTTATAATAGACCTTATCTCACTTGTTTTAGCATCTCTCTTCGTTGACCTTACTTGCGCCATTTCCAGAGACGTATCAGCGATTACGCGCTGAATTAAATCATCCAACGAAATCTTGTTCCGGATCCTCAACTCAAAGGTCTCGCCAACGTTATCCAGAACCTCGTCAACAAATTCACCACTCCCCAGTATCCTTGCATCCCCCTTTTCGCGTTCATCTTTCGCTCGTCCCAAGAGGCCTGCTTTGTTGCCTCCGGCGCTCCGAACGAGGCCGCCGCCTTGGAATTCGGGGCGTCTGCCCTGGGTAATGCCTTTTTCAACGAATTCGCGGTATCGTCGGCGAGCGGCTTTTTGGGTTTCACCGAAATGAGGAGAAGGTCTTCGACGGTCGATTCAGCTAAGGACTTGTCTTTGACAGGATTAACGGGATTTTCAGGATGTTTGTTGTCTTTTTCAGTTTCCGGACGAAACTGAAAAGAATCCGCCTTCGGCGGAGGGGATACCGGATTCTTTTTGTTTACTGACTTCTGTCTTCCCTGCCCTGTGAAACCTTCTCTCTTTTGTTTCACCGGGGTGACCACTGACCTCCGGCACAAGCGGGTTTTTGCGGCGGCCGAGGATGGTGGAATGGCCAGTAATGGGGGACGTTGGCAGAATAATAAAGTTTCTCCTACCGGGTACTTGCTAAAGCTCGGGCAGTTCCAGGCCCTTCAGTTGCTTTCCATCAGGATGGCCAGGGTGTCGCTCTGGTGTTGTTTTACGGCCTCCTGGAAGCGATACCAGTGCATGTTTGCGTGATTTTCAGTATCCTTCCAGGTGTAATGGTCCGTCCAGGGGTCCCATCGAGCGAGGGTTCAATCCGAACGATCCCGAAAGCCTCTCACGTCCTCATTGACCACCTCATCCATCCATTGATCGGGATCGTACGGGGGAAGCGCCGTTGCACCGTAGGGTTCTGTTTGTGCCAGTTCGTCATATCGTGCCACGCGTTCTGCTTGTTGGAGGTTGAATTGGTTTGGTTGGTTTCATTGGCTTAAGGGCTTAGAGCCCCAGTTGAACACCCCTTGGGACCCCGGTTCAACGGGGCAGGGCAGAAAGGCATAGTGTGTTATTCGGCTTCGTCCGGTTTGTGGACAAATAGAGATATGCGTATATGTGCCGCCTTTTCCTGTGCCCGGCTTTTTCGTTTTTCAATCTCCTGCATGGCAGGTCTCATTTGTGAGAGAAAAGACTGTTCATACCGCTTTACATCTTCGGACATTTTGTTCACAATTTCTACGTTCTTTTCAAAGCTGTACTCAACCTTTATTTTGCCCATCATGCCTCCCTCCTTTTCAGATTCTTGGGCGTATGGGGAACAGACAGCGGGGAGCAGGGAGCTGAGAGCAATGGGTATATATCCTGTTTCATTCGTTTAATTGGTTGAATTAGTTTGACTTCGTAATTTTAGTTTTCATGTTGGTTGCCCTCTATTCTAACATTCTTTGTTGGCAGCGTGCATGGGACTCCATGGCGCGTTGTCGATGACGGTGACGTTGTTCCATTTGAAATATGACTTCTTCTTCAGTTACATCACGGCGAGGAAGAAAATGAGCCAACATATTTTCAATGTCTGCGCAGGATAAGAGCGGATATATATCTTTATGATAGATTTTTTCGGAAAGCATAAACAACATGGCCATCATCACAAGGGCCATATGATGATGCCAAGCGCTCCACTTTCTCACTTGGTAATCGGCCATGCCACACTCACTTTTGGCATCCTCAAATGTGCGCTCAACCCAAAACCTTTGTCGCTGCATCCAGCCCAACCGTTTAAGCTTGGTGCCTTTGGATGCATTGCTCAGGGAAATCTTTGTGTCAGAATTGTCATCCAAAGCCTTGGTTGCAATCAAAGTCCACAATTTAGCTTTATCGGATTCGCCGTCCCATATATAAACTTTGACACGACAAGCCCGAACCCTGAGCACGCCCCGAGTGCTTTTGCGCAGCGTCATTTTTTTCCAACGCTGTGCAGGGAGAGACTTCACAAGGTCCCGGACTTCAATCCCTTCTTGATCACTCTGATACTTCGTAAATGGGCGTCCACGTTTATTCACTTTTTGAGGCAAATAAGGCTTTGGATCTTCCAGGTAGACTCGAAAATCGGAGTGAACATCTACACAAAAAGTTTCACCCATCTCATCAAGTGCAAAACAAAATCCGGGGCCCTTCCCATACCCCGCATCAGCCCCTACCCAGCCATAACGAAGGCCGTTTTTTTGAGCATGTTGTACAAGTTCCAGGGCCAGCTCGGTTTTCGTTCGAAACCTTTGTTCCTCTTCGGGTATGCCCGCTCGTTCACACCGTTTGGGGTCATTCGTCCATTTGTGAGGCAAGTACAGTCGTACATCAACAGGGGATACGTATTGGCCTTTGGCCAAGGCAGCGAATACCGCCACTTGACCGTTGTCCACCTTGCCAAATCTTCCCAGCCACTGCCGGGAAACACCCACCGATCCTTTCCCCTGTTTAATAAAGCCGCTTTCATCAATCAGGAGAGAGGCATTATGCTTATCACCCAAAAGGCCATCAACATCCTGGGCCACATGATCGATTACTTCTCATGATTCCATTTCGAATGACAAATAAATTGTTGAAGATTTCGGGAGTTGGATTCCGGTACTACCTTGGCCATACGGTCCATGTTCTTGCGAGAACCAGCTTGCATCAAACCACAAGCATACTGACGCGCCTTGTCCGAGACATCATGACGATAGGATTGGAAATGTTCCGTGTAGGTTTTCACAAAGGAAAAAAGCGACTTCCAATGCCGGCCAAGGCCGGCAGGCGGGGGGTTGCATAAGATTTCCTCCCTTGCTCAGTAGAATGTGTTCGTTGGCGTTAACATGATGATAATCCTATACTATTTCTGCTATGAAAAGTCAAGAAATATCTTTACGAAGTCAAATTAGTTTGGTTGACTTCATTGGCCAAATAGATCGGAGCTTGGAGCATGGGACAACGAGGAAGGGGGCTCAACTTCTCCATCAGGTGATTCACCAAACAACCTGTATACCCGGATATTTCGGAATAACCTTGTCCTTTGAAAGCAGCACCCACCTCTTTTCCTGACACAGAGCGATAAGTATCCTGTCAAACGGGTCATTGTGGATATCAGGCAAGCGCACAGAGAGCTGGACGACCTTTCGTTCCAAGGAAACTTCGTTTAGCCCGTGCTGTTGAATAAGCCGGTCCACATATTCTTCGGGCTCCATGGGCAATTGCAGTCGATCTCGTTTATGCAATATGGAAATCTCCCATGCAGAAACAACAGACACATATAACCGGCCTGCATTCCCCTGATCAATTCCCGCCCCTTCTCTGTAAGCCGATCCTGGTCTGAAGCAAGCCAAACAATGGCATGCGTATCGAGTAAAATCATCGAAGCGCCTCGGGCCAATCAGCTTCCGACAAAGGAGCAACTGCATCGTCAACAAAAAAAGCACCTTTCAGCATAGGATCCATGATAAGCGGGTCGATCGCCTTATGTGGAATCAGCTTGGCTACCAGCTTTTTGCCCCGAAAAACTGCCAGGGCCTTTCCGGTTCTCTCTATCTGATCGACACACTCGTTTAACTTCACTTCATTGTCGTTTATTTCTATTACTGGGTCCATTTTGCTACTTCCTCAATTGTATGCGCTCGAGTGTGCGAATGGGGGACGTTGTCAACTAATAAACTTAATGGAGATATTCCGCTATTATTTTCTGTGTGTCATACCAGTTAAATAGACTACGCATTTAACGGCACAGGAGCGTTTTTTTGTGCTCTGTCGGCACACTTCCCGACCGCCATGCCTGTAATACCCAGCTTGTCGGCGACGCAGTATGAAAAGGGGTCACGTCTGCTCTTGACTCACGTTGCTGTATAATGGGGGACGTCCATTTGTAAATCAGTAACTTCGTCCGGGCTTTGGGTGCCGGGAATTGCCTGGTACTGGGTGCTCGGCTCTCGCTGCTGGGTGAGCGTTAAAAGCGCCATTGAGGTTCAGGGTTCCTGATTCATGATTCGGGATTATCCCTCAGAAAAGTGTAGCGATATCTCTATATCCGCTGACAACTCTCGCGATTTCTATTGTCTTGTCGGTTACTCTGTAGAAAACAAGATAACGCTTTACAGGCAGACAACGGATATCAGGCAGCAATTCTGGACGTTTTCTCCCAATGTTAGGCGTTTCACAAAGGTGGGAACATTTCTCATAGAGAAAATCTATAAACCGGTCTGCATTTGGAATAGAATCCGTGGCAATATAAAGCCATATATCCATCAAGTCATCAATCGCCTGTTCAGCAATGATTAACTCACGCTTTTTCATCCCCCGAGCCTGTTCCTGCTCTCTTCTTTTATTTTCTCCGATCAGATTCAGTCGAAAACGGCAGACTTACCCGAATCTCAACTGCCTTATGCCGCCAAGTATCTCTTGCCGCAAATCTTCGGTCATGGCAAGTCGTTGTTCCTCCTGCCGCATCAGCAACCTCAGTCCCTCGAGGATAACTTCGTCAGAAGAGCGGTATAGGCCTGAGTTCACCTTCTCAGATATCCATTGGTCCATTTTGGGGGTTATTGAAACTTCCATACTCGGAATTCTCCTCGTTTTGATATAAAATGTTGACGCTTTCTGGTCGCCACTCTATAGAAACTGAAGTTTCACCGTTTTTGAAGTTTTTCTAATTTTTCCGGCCGGTTTCCATAAATTTTTTTTCGCGAAGCGTCAAGTTTTGGCACGAATAATGAAAATTTTTCAATTTATATGCCAATAATTTCAGTAGTTTATGTAACTTTTTACCTTGCAGTTCACTCCCTTCCATGATAGGATTCAATCATAACATTTTGATATCCCATCGGAAAGGAGTAAATCAACATGTTTATACTCAACGATATCCTGAAGCCTTTGGAGAATGCATTTTCCGGATCATCCGGTTAATGAGTACGCTTGAGAATGTAGGTGGTAGAGCCTGAGTTTGAAATAGACCATATCTCTGAATCCATAAGCTTGTCGTTTAAGGGTTTTGATTTTGTTATTGATACCTTCTATCAGGGCCGCAAGAGATGGGGTGGATGTAGTAATTGAGGAGACCGTGACTGTACTGCATGAGTGTGTTGGCGACCTTTTTAAGTTGGCTGATATTTGAGGAGGCCGCATCATTGCACCATGCATCCAAGAATGGAATAGCCTCTTCCATAGATGGCTTGTCCCAAAAGTCTCTAAGTTGCTCCTTCATCGTATGGATCGTAAATAGAGGGGCATTGACCTCAAGAAGACTCTGTAGCCGATTTCTGTTCTTCTTCCGTGAGATTCTCATAGTTTTTTAAGAGGAGAAATCGGGTTCCTTTTAAGACTTGTTTGCCATCTTCATCCAGTTGGTTTTGCTGTTCTCGTCTGAGATCCTCAATGGCCCGATTCATAAGAGCAGAAATATGGTACCGATCAAACACAATAGCGACATCTGGGAGATGGTTCTCCACGGCAGAGATAAACGCCTTGCTCATATTAATTAATGGGGGATCGAGGTAGGACAGCCAGTTACCCGACTGCCCCCTCATCACGCCCCTGGCGTGACGTGCGGAATTACCGCACCGGGTTCTTCAGGATTATTCACTTGGGTGCTTACACTATCCGCTATTCTCCGCAGTGAGGTTTGCATTAATTCTCCAGCCCGACTTTGTCCGGTTAATGTTTCCTTTGCAGACTACATAATCCTGCTCACCCCTTCCCCTTGTGATCGGCCCTACCGTCTCTGAGTACTATGAGTGAGTATGACTCCCTGACTGTCATCAGCCCGCCTCCTTTTTGTTTGGTCAGGCTTACCTGCTATCTTCCCCTGAATTTACCCAGGAAAACGGGTATTACCCCTTTCTATCAGGAACAATCAGGGCCTCCCAGGTTCCATAGTGCTTCTCTTCATACATGCCACGCCCTTACGACACCGGCAGGCCCTCCAGGTTCTTACCCATAACGAACCCTTCGTTTTGGCTTCCGTTCAACGTATAACGTCGCCACCTGCTTTATTAGTATAACGATGCTGTATCATGCTTCAGGAGAGCACCCCTCTCCCTGTGGCCTATATGATTCCCTGTGTACGCTTCGTGTGGGTCGTTCGACGGTATGTCTATCCTTCCCAATCACGCAACACTCGGTACGGGTGGTTGGCTATTCCTTACCCGACAGGGACTCTCACCCTGCAAGAAACACCAGGCTTTGCCTGGCGCACACGTTGGTAAGTCTGTTAAGTTATTTTTCAACATATTAAATCCGTAAGCTTGTGTGTAATAATGGGGGACGTTGTCAACTAATAAACTTAATGGAGATATTTCGCTATTATTTTCTGTGTGTCATACCAGTTAAATAGGCTACGCATTTAACGGCACAGGAGCGTTTTTTTGTGCTCTGTTGGCACACTTCCCGACCGCCATGCCTGTAATACCCAGCTTGTCGGCGACGGATTTAGCGCTCATTCCGAGTTGATTCACAGCCAGAAAACTTATAATAGACCTTATCTCACTTGTTTTAGCATCTCTCTTCGTTGACCTTACTTGCGCCATTTCCAGAGACGTATCAGCGATTACGCGCTGAATTAAATCATCCAACGAAATCTTGTTCCGGATCCTCAACTCAAAGGTCTCGCCAGCGTTATCGCAGAACCTCGTCAACAAATTCACCACTCCCCAGTATCCTTGCATCGCCTTTTTCTCTCTCTTCTCTTGATCTACCCAAAAGGCCTGTCTTATTTCCTCCAGCACTGCGGACGAGACCGCCGCCTTGGAATTCGGGGCGTCTGCCCTGAGCGATGCCTTTCTTGATAAATTCTCGGTATCGTCGGCGTGGGAATGCGGGACGTCCGTAAATAAGTAAATAACTCTTCATATGGTTATAGTTGCGTAATGGGGCACGTTGCTATCTAACTGCGTTATGACCGGCGCTTTCGGGACGCGTCCTTATGTGTGTAATGGGGGACGTTGTTACCTTCTGACCTTATTGAACCGCAAAGGTGTAATACGTAATACGACGTAATACGGGACGTAATACTGGACGTGGGTACTTTTGTTACTTTATTATTTAATTGAGATCTCCAGATGTATCTGAAAATATTCCATGATCCGGGTGATATATTTCTGAGCATCACGGACAACCTTTCTTGCGGTCCTTTCATCAATCGTTATCCGGGCGCTATAATCTGATTCCTCTCTCTTCTTCCGAATATAGTCATATATCTTTCCATATTCGGGTTCAATCAATTCCTTTTTTACGAAATGTTGAATAAGAGCAGATTCAACGCCAGTATGTTTGCTCCTCTCTATTTTCTCCGTCAGAAGTAAAGCAGTGGTAATACCAAATATTGCATAGTATGCACGATTCACAGCAGCACGGTATCTTCCCAGGTCGACCAGTTCCCTCGCGGTTTCCATATCTTCCCTGGCGCGATCAAGACGTATCTCTATAAGAACTCGGGTTTGTTCATCCATAAGTCTATACCGTCTCTTTGGACGCTATTGTAAAAAGGGTCTCCATATTTCTTGTGCCACTCATATGTCTGTAGGTCCATTACCAAAGGAGAAAGAATGACGTCAGTTAGTAAAATAATATCATAACCAGCCAAGCTTATTTCATCTCTTAATTCTTGATCACCGTTTGCAGTAACGATGAGCAGATCGATATCGGATTCTGCTATCGATTCTCCTCGCGCTACTGAACCATAGAGGATCACCTCTGAAATTTGTCCTTTATATCTTTTTTTTAAGATGGACAAATACCGAATTATCGCTTCTCTCTGATTTTCCTTTAATTGAACGGCCATGGTTCTTCGTAACAGATCGCGGTAGGAATGGTCAAGACGTCAAGTTGTGCAGATAATAATGGGGAACGTTGTCACAAAATGAACTTATGAGAGATATTCGCGTCCTGCGCGGCGGGACGCTCTTTTAATATGTAATGGACTAATGATTTGCGGGACGTCCGTAAATAAGTAAATAACTTTTCATTTGGTTTCGCATCACGGCAGACCGGATACTTCTGGCGTGAATAATGGGGACGTCTATGCTTTTATGCGTTTCGGTCCTTCTTTCATTTCTGGCTCTGGGTGCGGGATGCCGCCTTCGCGAAGTTCAAAGTTCAAGGGAGCCGCAGGGCGGGGTTGCCGTGTAATATCAGGCTCAGCAGATTCTATCACGGTACCATCGCCCAGGTGCTTGTGAGTGGAGGAGGGGTCACCCATTAAAGGGCGCCCATTAAAGGGCGAGTCAAGAGAAAAAACACCTCTCCATTAAAAAATATTCCTTTTTTTCTTGGCTCTAAACTGACTACCAGCCCGGTTTTGTTTAAACTTCCAATTCGCGCCCGTTATTTCTCGCTGTTCGGTTCTCGGTCAGGGTTGCTATCCGTATCCTCATTGATACGGATAGATTCTGATCCGCACCAGTCACCCATCGGGATCAAGGCTGATGTGCCTTAGGCATAATGCTTCTGCTTAAGGCACGGCCCCTGGTCTGTTCAACAGACCCCAGAAAATCGTCGGTTCCATACCGTGTTCAATTGGATGTATTACAAATCTTATGGTTTTTAGCCAACCCCTTTGTGACTCACGGCATAGGCGAAACAGAATAGAAAAACAATACCGTTCTGTTATTTATTTTCGTGCAGCAGGTACCAATCAAATCTTGTGGTTTAATACCAATCCCGCCATCGGCGGGATTCACTGCTGCACGCATACTCAACAATCAACCAAAAAGCTTACCTGCATCATAGGCTACCTGATCACGCATGATATAATAGGATGCCCTGGCCAGTTTATTGCTCAGGGCCTTAATTGCGACTATTTTATTCGTCTTGGCCATCTTGCGCTGATAAAACTTTTGCGCTTCCTGAGAAATCTTAATGGCAAAGTTTGCTGCCTCTACATACGCCCAGGACAGATACCTATTGCCATTCTTCCTGTTGTTTTCTCCCTTTTTGTTCTTATTGGTAAGCTTTTCACTTTTTACACATCGACAGTAAGATGAGTAATCTCCCACCGAGGGAAAGCGGCTGATCTCTCCGACTTCCAGCATAATGGTCAGGGCCAAGATATCCCCAATCCCTGGAATCGTTTTCAGCAATTGGAATTCCTTTTTCAGTTTGGCTTGAGGTTTTATTGCATCTTCAATGGCCCCAATCGTCTTCGTCAAGAATTGAATCACCACAATATGACTCTTTGCAGCCAAGACCAGGTAAGATGAATAAAATAGGTCTTCAGGCATTTCTTCCCTTGAGTTTCTTGATAGCCCTGCCTGACATTTTAAGTGAAAGATTCCTCTCTATGGCACTCTGAAGGCTTAAGATCTGAGACGTCCTCTGCCTGACAAATAAAAGCCTTCTACGCAACAGATCCCTTATAGGTCGCTCTTCTTTTGGGTAGATATATCCCTCGGGCAATATGTTCAAACGCTTCATGTGAGCCAACCAAAATGCATCCCATTTGTCATCCGTATGCTTCAGACCCTCGTATTGTTTTATGGCTGATGGATTGGCTAAATGTACTTTGTATCCCTCTTCCTGTAACCCGTCTACCAACCAATACCAATTATAAGTTGATTCCACCACCACCGCCTTAAGATCCTTTTTAAATGGTTCCAATGCCACCAAAATTTGAGTCAGGCTGTTAGGCAGTCGTTTGGAAAAATGCCTTCTGTCTTGATCATCAATAATACCAATGTAACTATTGCTTGAATGCAAATCGATTCCGGCGTATGCTTCCATTTGACACCTCCTTATTTTTTCGTTGTTATTGATACTTTTTCCATAGCATATCTTGCTATGGAATTGGAGGTGTCTTATCTCGCTGTCAATACTAACTTAACCCTCACGGCTGATGCCAAACAGCCACTTAGCGGGGGAAGCCTCCTGTACGAGAATGGGCCCCCAAGTAGCTCGTCGGAGCACAGGCTTCCCCCGCGGGCTATGCAAAACCTAAGCCCTTTATATGATTATCAAATCTACTCTTGACTCATGTCACAAATGACCGAAGCGGCGATTCCGGTGATACACTGGTTGTTGGTTAGCAGCGGTGATAGACAAAACGTTCCTTTAAACCCCAGTACGATGCGAGGCACCTACGGGGCACAGCAGGATTAACGGGATTCACTGTATTTTGGCAACGGGACGCTGGTAAAAAAGTAGGTTTCTTCAGACAGGATGGATGATATCATAAAGGACTTCGATTTTTCGTCGAATGCGAACCTGTTGTGTATTGGGGGACGTTGTCACTATTCCACTGTTCTGCATTTGGCGGGTAGTGGGGACAACCTATTGAACTAAATCGCATTATCCCCAAAATAGGGCTCATTTTAACCCCCCGGGTCGGACAGGGGAGACTGTAACCTGCTGTTCTTTGTCTGGATTTGCATCATGGTGCATCTGAAACTTCCGGCGGACGTACTCTAACCCGCTTTTCATCATATGGACGTAATGGCTCTGTCCACGCACTTCCCGACTGCCATACCAGTAATGCCAAGCTTGTCGGCGCCAGCCGTGGCGCTCATCCCAAGTTGGTTTACAGCTTGGTTTACAGCCAGTGCGTAAATGGGGGACGTTGCCACTATTCCACTATTCGCCACTAGGGTCTGGGGGCAGAGGGCGTATCGCGGAAGTTCGAAATGAAGTGCGTCTGCCGCGCGGGTCCACCACGGTCAGCCAGGGATAGTTCCTGAAAATCCCTTATGTTGAATGTGACAATTTGGTTTATCCCATTCTTTTTAAGGCACAAAGCAATAAGATAATCGTAGATGTCGTATTTTTTTATGTTGTATCGCACAAGTTCTTCCTGGCTTTCTTCTTCCAAGAAGGCGGTAAGGATATCGACTTCAAGAACGTCTATTTCGGGGTATTCCAGAGTTTTTTAACATATGTGAGGGCGTCTTGAGGTAATAGAGGATTGGGAGTTTTTCGCCGGTCCGTGATGACTTGATAGAATTCGAGAAAGCACAGATCGCATGTAACCAGGCCTGTTTGAAGACCATCTTTGAGGATTCCAACGGACTCGGCATAAAACAGCGATTCTTTATCTGCAGCATGGATAAAGATGTTGGAATCAAAAAACATCTTCTCTTTCATGGATAAACTCCCTGGTTATCTCTTGTCCGTAGTAGCCACCTCTGCCAGGGGCTTGTTCGAACAATTCAATCAGATCTCTGGCCTGGGGAGACAGTCCCTTTGTTTTTTTCCGGGGCCTTTTCCGCAAACGAACAGAAACCTTTTCTCCAATGGAAAATTCTTTTCCTATCTCCGGTGGTAGGGATAGGCGCCCGTCCTGCAGAATTTCGCCAACATATTCCATTTCCATGTATATAACCTCCGGTAGGTCGTCTGGGGGACGTTGCCACTATTCCACTATTTTCGTTAATAATGAAGGACATCTCAACTTATAAACTGGATCATTTGCTCGGTATGAGTCGCGTCCGTAAATAAGTAAATAACTTTTCATTTGGTTTCGCATCACTGGTAATGGGGATAATGGGGGACGTGGCCACTATCCTGGATTCCCATGTTAGTTTTTTGACTTAACACCATGGAGCTTTAGCCAAACACCAATTGGAGCTTTTTCCCCTCAAGCCAAGGTATGGGGATATCAACATTTTCATAATCAGCAGCGATCAAAAATGGATTACATGCTCTCTTCTGGAAACGGACGATGATTTCTTTTTGCGTGATGATCAGTGTAGCGGTTGCATCTATGAAGTCTCTGAATATGTGTCGGGATTTGGCTTTTTGATATCTCTTGCCGAGTTTGGAGCCGAGCAATCGGTAGAGGCTGCTGGCCATGAGCGTGAGCTGTAAATCGAGATTCACTTTCATGGCTATGGTGGAAGAAAGAGCGTCCATGTGAAAAAAATCGATGCCATCAGCGATATTATTCTCAATAATCATGCGCTGTGCATACCTCTGGATCAGTTTACGGGCTGATCGATTCATCTGGTTGGTCAATAAGAAAGTGGGGTCTTCATGACCGAGATCAGCAATCACCAGCTGACGGATAGGCCCCTCGTAGTCCTTGAGAGCGATCTTGGTATCCAGAATCCTGGGGGTTTTGTAGATGCGAGATACGCCCTCCAGTTCAATGCGTCTCCATGCTGATGTCGGCTCGCTGTGGGCCTGCTGGAGCATGTTTTTGGATCGGCGCCTGAGGGTCATGAAATCCACTCCCTGTTGGTTCAATTTATTCAGGTTGGTGTAGGTTGTCAGTTTTGAATCAAAGATGAGTTCCTGGGGTAGATGACCGGTTCGTTCTTTCCAATAATCAATGAAGTTGAGGATCTCGTCGTTTTGGTCATCTTTTCGGACATCGGCATTGCCATAGCAAAAGACCCGGGTTGATGCGTCTTGAGCCACAAAAGCCAGGATCCCTTTTTGTTTTCTGCTCCGTTTGGAGACATAATGCTTCTCAACCAGGGCATTTTCTCCATGAAAGGGGATGGTATGAAAGTCCAGGTCAAAAGAAGTGCCTTGCTCAAGACCCAGATTGGCTATCGCGTCAAACCAGCGTCGCATCAACAAAGGGTAGGACCTGGCATCTACCCGACAACTGTATTCGGTGTGGAAAGCCCGTTTGGGAATGGCATTCAGGCCGGCAAACAAAGCCAACCCTTCATCCAGAACGTAACTCATGACATGGCTGTGACGGGCCGATCCGAAAAGTTTCAAGGCCATAAGGGAACGTATGGCGTGTCCGGCAGGGATCATCCTTGATCCTGGAAACCCGGTTTCCTCAAGGATTTCATCAAGAGGGATGGCAGCCAGAAATGGCATAAATAAGAAGAGACCGCCAAATTTGGTGTGTATCCTTCGGGGAGATAGATCAAGCTGTCTCACATCCGCCACAGCCCCTGCAATGGGTCTGGTGGATTTTGGGCGCTCTTCGTCATGCCTTCTCGGAAGCCTGGCGAATCCCTCTTCTTTCAGGATGTAAGATACGCTGACGGGGCTCATCTTATGGCCCTTTTTTGCAAGAACGTCACTGATGTCGTAGATAGACAAGTTCTGTTTTCTCAGAGCGATCACTTGATTACGAACATTATCCTTTTTGGGGGCCGTGTGGGGGCCTTTTGAAGGCGGTACAAAGAACTGTCGGTCAGGGTTTTGCCGGAAGTGGTGGACCAGGACACGAAAGCTTCCTTCGGTATAGCCGAATCTTCTGGCTGCTTCCTTACCGGAAACGCCTTCCACAAAGTATGCCCTTAATGCCTCATACTGTCGATGGGTGGCGTTTTTGGGTTCCAGGAAGAACCGGGACCCTTCTGTTAGCTGTTCTGGTGAACTATTTAACATATATCCACTATGTCATAAATAATCTCCTTTGTAAAGAAAAAATGGTCTTCAGGCAAAGTATTTCGAATATATGGTATTTTATGCATGATGGCGGGTCAATATATTGAGGTGATGGGCATGCAACGTTATCTTAACAGTGTGGTTAATATCTGTTAAGTTTACTTTTAGTATAACATCTATTAACTTGAAATAAAGCAAGGAAGCGTGATTTATTCCCCTCAACGTTAGGACTTCTGGACTCCATGGGAATCCAGGCTATTCCACAAAATGGCAAACCAAAGCCCGTGCCTCACTTATTTCCTTCTTTCGACTCGCAGAAATGATACTTTTCGCGTCCAAAGTTAGGTGAGATGCCACAATTTCGAGCAATTCCTCTATTGGTCGCTTCGGCAGATACTTCTTTTCAAACGTAACCTCCGTTTGCTCCAATGTCTCCGTTACAAAATCCCCACTGCCAAGGATTCTCGCATCTCCCTTTTCGCGCTCTTCTTTCTTTTTGCCGAGAAGGCCGGCTTTGTTACCACCAGCACTGCGAACGAGGCCACCGCCTTGGAATTCGGGGGGACGTAATGGGGGACGTTGTCAACTAATAAACTTAATGGAGATATTCCGCTATTATTTTCTGTGTGTCAAGCCTTTTTTCGGCTCTGTTGGCACACTTCCCGACCGCCATGCCTGTAATACCCAGCTTGTCGGCGACGGATTTAGCGCTCATTCCGAGTTGATTCACAGCCAGAAAACTTATAATAGACCTTATCTCACTTGTTTTAGCATCTCTCTTCGTTGACCTTACTTGCGCCATTTCCAGAGACGTATCAGCGATTACGCGCTGAATTAAATCATCCAACGAAATCTTGTTCCGGATCCTCAACTCAAAGGTCTCGCCAGCGTTATCCAGAACCTCGTCAACAAATTCACCACTCCCCAGTATCCTTGCATCCCCCTTTTCGCGTTCATCTTTCGCTCGTCCCAAGAGACCTGCTTTGTTGCCTCCGGCGCTCCGAACGAGGCCGCCGCCTTGAAATTCGGGTCGTCTGCCCTGGGTAATGCCTTTTTCAACGAATTCGCGGTATCGTCGGCGAGCGGCTTTTTGGGTTTCACCGAAATGGAGGAGAAGGTCTTCGACGGTCATTCAGCTAAGGACTTGTCTTTGACAGGATTAACGGGATTTTCAGGATGTTTGTTGTCTTTTCAGTTTCCGGACGAAACTGAAAAAACAATCCGCCTTCGGCGGAGGGGATACCGGCTTCTTTTTGTTTACTGACTTCTGTCTTCCCTGCCCTGTGAAACCTTCTCTCTTTTGTTTCACCGGGGTGACCACTGACCTCCGGCACAAGCGGGTTTTTGCGGCGGCCGAGGATGGTGGAATGGCCACTCCAAGGGTATGTGTCGAGTTCTTTGAGGTCCTGGACCAGTTTGGCCCGTAAGGGGTTGAGGTGGATGTACCGAATCAGTTCGAGGAGATAAGGGTCTTCTTCGCAGATGATGGATTTGTACCGGTTCTGGAAGAGATGGCCTGAACGTTTATGCCTTTTATTGAAGGTCACTGCGTAACCGGTCATAAGACGGCGCATCACCTTGCTCAACTCGGTAGGACCTGTTCGTAAGAGGAGGTGAAAATGGTTCGGAATCAAGGCCCAGGCGTAACATTGGGTTTGGGTCTCTTCCAGAATGACGGCGAGGCGGTCGAGGAAGGACCGGCGGTCCTTGTCATCGAGGAAAAGCTTGCGGCGTTCGATGCCTCGGGCCATGACATGTTGGAGAAGGCCAGGAGCGTCAAGTCTTGGTTGGCGGGGCATGAAAATACACAGGTCAGTGATCAGAAGTCAGAAATCAGTATACTGCACGCAACTCTCCGAGGGATTTGGAAACCTCGAAAATGAAATTTTGCATTTCCCTACTTTTCGGTGTTGGTTGTTCCGGATAACTCGTTTTTGGTACTGGGGGACGTTGGTGCTTTTGTTACTTTATTCCCCATCGGCGACCACTTTCCTGGGGGACGGGGGAACGTTGTTACCTTCTGACCTTAATCCTGTTGACCCTGTCTAAAGGCTTCCTGGTCCGCTCTTTCGTTTTCTTGGTAACCTTCTGTGAAGAATCTGGTGTCAAATCTTGCATAGTGAATTACGGGCATTTTCAGGCTGAACCGCCCCAGTGAAATACGCTACGCTCGTGACTGCGTCAATTGCACGGGGCAAGCGAAGGCAATTAAGCTCAAAGCTGAAAGGGTCGGTTTATTGAACATGGGTGAACTTGGCGGTCATGGCGTCTTGTCGAAGATCCTGTCTTTAGCGGGGAGCGGACGGTTAGGTTTTCTCTGAACCGCTCTGGATTTCCGAAATCAGATTTCCGAGACATAGCTTGACCAGTTTTGCAGTCGCAATTCTTCTATTCTATTGAAGTGTCTCGTATTATTTGTGACCAGAGTTGTCCTGGTTACCAAAGCACAGGCCGCTATAAACAAATCTGCATCATCGATGATCATGCCTTGCTTTTCCAGGAAGACCTTGAGTTTTCCAAAACGAGCACATATTTGATCATTCGACTCCACGACCGATACTTTTTCAGTCAGGAGACTGATAGCGGCCAGATTCTCCTCAACACGTTGCGACTTGTGCGCGCCATAGTAGAGTTCACCCTAACGTTGCCATGAAATTTGAGTTCAAAACGCTTTAGATTAGGTCAATGAGGGACGATGGGCCATTTGAAAGGGTGAAAGCGTATTCAACATACGGTAAAGTCTTGAAAATGGACCAGCGTTCCTCAATGGCCTGATATAGAGCGAGCGAAGCGTTTTTGGGCCGAAGCTTTATGCAACGTCAGGGTTCACTCAGCGTCATGAAAGAAATTGCGATGTTTTCAAGGCCGACTGATATCGCATTTTGTTCGACGCGATCATCTTTCTTCAGCCAATACACACAGATGTCCGTATCTAGAGATACTTCACAGATCTACCTGTCGCTGTCCGAATGCCGTTCTCCGGGGACCGGATATCTTCAATGATCTCCGCGGCACTTCGGTCATCCTTCCAAATACCACAGAGGCCGCTTGGCTGAGCCTCTTTGCCCTCTGTCCTTCGAGTGATGGAAATGCCTTTCCTCACCGACTTTAGGATCTGGATCACCTCGGGGATGGCTTCCTGAGGGAAGGCCCGCAACTCCTGCAAAATCATCTCTTCATATTCTGTCTCTGTTTGCATATTCACCCCCTATTAACCCTCTGGTTGCATAAAAAGCAGCATTTAAGGTGTTAAAATACTTGCGGAGCCGATGGATAATGCGGTAAAATGATTTGTAACAAACAAAAACTACCGAATCCAGGAGGGCACCGCAAGTGAAGATTAGAAAATCACAAATTCAGTCAAAAGTCTACAAAATTCCTACTATCCGGTTTGAAGATCAACGGCTAACATCCTTTTCAGGCTTGCTGATATTTCAAGCTTTGGTCGCTCGCATAAATTTGAAAAGGCGCCTCAAGGAATGCTTCAGACATATGAAGGTGTCCCCAATCTTCGGGAGGCACCTCGTTGTGATGCTGCTTATTGTTCATCTTCTGATCGGTTTTAGACGATTGAGAGAAGTCGATTACTATAGAGACGATCCTCTTGTACTACGCCTTATGGGACTTCGAAAACTCCCCGATGTTTCTACTATATCGAGAGCGCTCTCTGAAATGGAAACTGAGGCCTATGAGAACGTTTAGAGGTCTTTTGCATTGTCTCGTTATCGAGGGCTTGAAACGAGAAAATCTGCCCAGATTGACGTTAGACTTCGACGGATCAGTTCAAAGCACAAAGGGACACGCTGAGGGTACAGCTGTTGGGTTTAACAAAAAGAAAAAAGGCAGCCGTAGCTATTATCCCTTATTCTGCACAGTAGCCCAGACGGGTCAGTTTTTCGATGTACACCATCGGCCCGGAAATGTTCATGATTCCAACGGAGCCACAGGATTCATGACCAGCTGCTTTAAAAGAACCAGACGGGAATTCCCAAATACTACTCTTGAATCTCGGATGGACACAGCATTCTTCAGTAAGGACACACTCACCAACTTTGGCGACGAAAATGTGAACTTCTCAGCATCTGTCCCATTTGAAAGATTCCCGGAACTCAAAGATCTGATCGAACGGCGAAAACGTTGGAGAACCATTGATTCCGAATGGTCCTATTTTGAAACCCAATGGAAGCCCAAATCGTGGGATACGCGCTACCGGTTCATCTTTGTCAGACGGAAGGCCCGAAAGCAGTACAAAGGGCCTTTACAACTCCATCTGTTCGAGCCCCGTGACTTCAACTTCGATTATAAAGTAATTGTGACAAACAAAACTGAGTCCGCCAAGGCTGTTGTTCAATTCCATAATGGTCGTGGTTCCCAGGAAGCTATTTTTGGCGATGCAAAAGGCGATTGCGGTCTCGATGTCATTGCAACCCGAAAACTGGCTGGGAATCAGATATATACCCTCTGTGCCATGATGGCCCATAACCTGTCCAGAGAACTGCAAATGCTCTCCAAGCCGCGCGTTAAAAGGGCCCGCCCGAAAAGACCGGCGGCTTGGGAATTCAATACGCTTAGCACCTTGAGACATCGAGTGATTCAACGTGCAGGGCGCCTCACGCGGCCCCAAGGGGAACTCACACTCACCATGAGTGCGAATAAGGCCGTTAGGAAGGACCTTTTGCACTTCCTTGATGTTGTTCAAAAAGCCGCTTAACTAAGTTTGGGCAATCTGGCTTGCCTTTTATGCAACGTTAGGTCTGCACCTAACCGTTCCGTGAAGCTTGGCCCAAAACCGTTTCACTCGCTCTATATCAGGACATCAAGAAACGCTGTTTCATTTTCAAGACTTCACCGTATGGTCGATACGCTTTCACCCTTGAAAATGCCCCATCGTCCCCTGCTGACCTAATCTATAGCGTTTTGAACTCAACTTTTATGCAACGTTAGGGTTAACTCTTACGGGCCGGTGCCGAAAGGTATGCATGGGCAGATAGCCTTCAATCCGTTTCTTGAGATTTTCATTGTACCAATCGCCGTCAAAATCGTGATCTGGGGGACGTCCGTTAATATTCAAATAACTTTCCGTCCTAATACGTGATCTGGGGCACGTCCATATATGGGGGTGGGAGACGTTATGTTGCGAGTCTGATTATGTTGTGTGACTGTGTGAACCCAGCGGGACGCCCTTAAGTTCTTAAGTTTTCTCCCGCCTTTGGCGGATTCCGAATTCCTGATTCCGGATGGGTTGGCTGGGGGCTGGGCCACGCTAACATAGGGGCTTTCGTGTCTCATTTCGATTTGGTTTTTTTTGGCACGGATTTCAGTAGAGTAGAGAGGGAACCCATGGTGTTTAGGATTGGCGCAAAAATCAAATCAACATGAGGATAGGCTAACTGTATCCTTTTGAAAACCTGTTTCATCAGCTTGCTATTTTTATGAGCATAGAATATATATATTTTCTGCAAACTACGATTTTGAGACATTAGCCTTGACAAATCTTTTTTATTGGGCTAATAGTCTCATTATGAACACGACAAAATACTCCATACAGGCTATCGAGAAGTTTCTGAAACACCATAAAATAGCGACCATTGACCAGCTTAGGGCGGCTCTCGGCAATCCGGCTCGCTGTACCGTTTTTCGTAAGCTGGCAGAGCTGGAGTACTTGAGCAGCTATTCGCATCGGGGCAAATATTACACGCTGAGATCCATCGCTCGCTTCAATGCCCTGGGGCTGTGGGAGTACCGGTCCGTGTGGTTTTCCCGTTTCGGAAACCTTCTTGATACAGCCGAGGCCCTGGTCAGGAGTTCGGAGGCGGGTTACACGGCCACCGAACTCAGGGAAGTGTTCCATGTCAAAACCAAACATGCGTTGACGCAATTGGTTCGGTCCGGTCGGCTTCAACGTGAACCGTTTGAATCGGTTTATGTTTATCTGTCTGGTGAGGACCCCGTTGCAGATCGTCAGCGAAAGGCTCGAAGCGCTCATTTAAAGGGCTCCTTTGCTTCGGTGGTCATTGTCAACCCGGATCTGGCTGTGGAAGAAGCCAAAGCCACAATTCTTCTTTTCTGCAGCATGTTGAATGAGCGGCAGCGTCGGCTGTATGCCGGGCTGGAATCTTTAAAACTGGGTCATGGCGGAGACGCACACATCGCCTCTCTCCTGGGCATGGACCCACATACCGTTGCACGGGGCCGCCAGGAACTGATGAGTGGCGAGTTGACCCATGACCGGCTTCAATCACCAGGAGGCGGTCGCCTGCTACAGGAAAAAAACGCCGGAGATCATAGAGGCGATTGGCAAAGATTATGGAATACGAAACCGCCGGAGACCCTGTGAGTGGGTGCAAATGGACTCATAAAACCACACACGAAGTCGCCGAACAGCTGAAGCGTGCAGGAATTCAGGTTTCGGGCAACACGGTAGGCAGGTTGTTGAAAGATATGGATTTTTCTCTGCGAGTGAACCTCAAGACCCTGGAGTCGGGTTTGCGGAATCCTGCCGATCCCCGGGAGAGGGACCTTCAGTTTCGTTATATTCGAAGTCAAATCAATGACTATATGGGGCAGGGGATGCCTGTGATCAGCGTCGATAGCAAAAGCCGGGAGAAAATCGGCCCCTTCCATCAATCCGGTCAGAAATGGGCCCAGCGCCCTATTCAGGTTCTTGATCATGACTTCCCTTCTGATGCCAAAGGGGTTGCCATCCCTTATGGGATTTATGATCTTTCTCGAAATAAAGGTTTTGTGTGTGTCGGTACCACATGTGACACCTCGGAATTTGCCGTAGATTCCATACGTAACTGGTGGTCAAGAGCAGGGTCCAACCACTATCCCGATGCCGACCGCCTGCTCATCCTTGCCGATTGTGGCGGTAGTAATGGATATCGGAACCGTTTGTGGAAACATAGTCTTCATATCGGCTTGTGTAATCGTTTTGGTCTTCACGTAAAGGTGTGTCATTATCCGCCTGGTGCTTCAAAGTGGAATCCAATTGAACATCGCATGTTTTCGTTCATCAGCAGGAATTGGGCTGCCCACCCATTGTATGACTACGAAACCGTATTGAAATTCATTCGTACAACTAAAACGACAGCCGGGCTGAAGATTCGCGCCCTGTTAAACACCAAACGGTACCAAAATGGAAAAAAGGTTTCCAACCAGCAGATGGATCAAATCATATTGAAAAACTACACCTCGAGGCCAAGTTGGAACTATTCCATTTCACCATCAAAAATGTGAATTTATTTTTGCGTCAATACTTAGGTCACCGACTTCCGGTGTATCCGCCCTTTCGAGCATCAGTGGCAAAGAGTCGACAGACCATGCAGCACGTGCTGCCCTCCCCCTCCTCAAACCGGACATGCGGATTTCCCGCATCCGGCTTTCCTATGGAATTCACCAAACGGCACACGTAGGTTGTCAGACATGGAGCTGTTACAGATAGATCAACCCCAATTTCTTGAGGTGCTCGTAAAAGCTCCTCCCCTCCGGAGGCCGAAAGGGCCGCTGACTGCGCCGACGCAAATGCCCAATCAACCGACCGCGAACATACCAATTCATCGCCCGCATCGCTTTACGAGGGTAGCCAAAGTTAAAATAGTTGGCCCACCCTCTCAGCTGTCGGTTGACACCCTCAATCAAACTCGGAACAGGCACATGACTTTGATGGTGGCTCACCATCTTTTGAAGCTTATCCCGCTGTGCACCCAGCGCCTTGGTCGATGGGGCAACATTCAGGTACCGAGACCCACGACCTCTAAGGTCCCGGTCGTATCTGAACGTGAAACCCAGAAAGTTTACGCTGGCCCCAGGCTGCCGAAGGCTGACCACCTTCGTCTTATCCCGATTCAATTCCAGGCCAAGCCAGGTCTCAATCTTAGACTCGATAAACTCGCGCATCCGGGAACTCGAATACCGGGCCAGCACCATAAAATCGTCCGCATAGCGGACAATTTGGGCTTTAGCCCACCTTCCGGGGCCATCAGCAGAATAGAACGCCTTCTCAAACCAGTGAAGGTATACATTCGCCAAAAGCGGAGAGATTACTCCCCGAACGCAAAAGATAACTTGGAACTGACGTGCTCTCCAATGTTCCTGACTCAGGACTGTTTCCTGTGAGGCGGATGGAATGTCTTATCTTGATCGTCTCCAAATCGATCAGGATTTCTTTCACCACAAGGCGTAGTATCTTTTGACGCTCGACAACGTCCATTGAATGGGCTGTTTTACGCAGCCGCCCCAGAAAATCCTCCATGTTTTCAGCCAAGCGCAAGAACCCCTGTTGAGTAACGGCAGCAGCCTCCAGACTGTCTAACTCAGACTTCAAGCTTTGTTGTCTCTTTCTCAAATCCGGTGTTCGCCTTCGCAATTCTTCCAATTCCAGGAGGCCTTCTTGATAGGCATCGAGGAGCTTTTCGATGCTCTTATCTACGCGGACTATCTCCTTTTCAACAATTTCCTTCCTTCTCTTTGTCGGGCTGGAATCTTGAATTTATCTTATCCTGCGCTGGATCTCAGACCGAATCACCTCAGGGTTTTCGAGCAATTGCACCACATGCTTCCAAACGACTTCATCCAGATAGTCCTGGCGTATAGGTCGATTCTCACAGATTCTCCCGTTTGGATGGCGATAGTCATCAGATCCTAAGCAACGGTAATAATATATCTTTCTCTTTGATGTTCGCGTAGAGGTCCTGTAAAATGCATATCCACATCGGCTACAGACCAACATCCCTTGAAGTAGTGTGGACTCAATGGTGTGTCGAGGAGAATGGCGTTTGTTTTGCTCCAGGCGTTCCTGTGCAAGCGCAAAGGTCTCTTCTCTGAACAATTGCGGAGACAGGAATCTCGATCCAATCCTCCCGAGGGCGCTCTTGACTGCAGTTGCACCGTGGAGAAAAACCACCTCGCATTCGCAGTGGTCGAGTTACTCTTTGCCTTTCTGCACGCTTGGTTTTTCCAAAACAGGCGATACCCTTATAGGCAGGATTACGTAACATCCCCCAGACTGTGGATCGCTCCCACCGGCATACCCCTCTACGGGTCGGGATATTATTTTCATTGAGACATCGAGCTATCGCATTAATACTCAGATCCCCTTCCGTATATAAATTGAAAACACTGCGAACAACCGCTGCTTGTCCTTCAATCACCTCGTAGTAAGCCGATGAATTCTCCGTCTTTTTCATATACCGATAGCCGTAAGGAGCACCGGAAAGCACGTTGATTGACCCTGATTTAGCACGGTGACGTTTTCCACGCCGGCTACGTTCGACAATTTGCGCTCGCTCGTATTCGGCAATCATGCCCTGAAATTGTAAAAGCAGCTCCTCCTCGGGTGTCGTAGCCTTCGGCGATTTGATGAACTCGATACCCACCCCGTTATGGGAAAATTCCTCAATCAACAACACCTGATACGCATATTTTCGACTCAGTCGGTCCGGCGAATATATCAACAAGGTTTCAATTTGTCCTTCCGAAGCGAGGTCACGTAACCGTTCCAAACCAGGTCGAACCAGAGTGGCACCACTATAGCCTTCGTCCTGGAAAACCCATTCCACCGGCACGGTGTAACCCTCATTCTGCGCATACTCAGTCAACGCCTCGGTCTGGCTACCAATGGTATGATCTTCTTTCTGCCGGTCCGATGACACTCGCGCATATATCGCCGCCAGACTCATCTAATGAGCCTCCAATCTGCTCTTCTGTACCGTTTGTACAATCCGTGGATCGGATTCTCTCAGGGACTAAAAGTCGATATGCTTGAACCACCTTCTCCCATGCCAATCGGTCAAAAACATACTCCAGTTCAATTTCCTTAGAGACTGTTTTGTTTCTAACCACGCCCTCGTCCGTTTTGCAGAAAAGCCTCCAGGGCCTGGGCTACTATATCGCTCAAGCTTTGTCCTGTGCTCTTTGCATGTCGCCGAAGTGCTTGAATTAAATTTCGAGACAGCTTCACAGTAAAGGCAACCTTCATATCCGGGACAGGAATTTCCTTCCCGATGGCCTCCGCCTCTTGGACATAACGGTAGGCTTGACGCTTGGATATCCCATATCGGTCCGCAAGTGCCGTTGCAGCTTTGGCAGTCGATTTCTCTTTGTTCATCAATAATACTGCCGTATTGATACGCTTTGCCCTTTGGGGGTTTGAAGATCGTGTCATGGGTCATAATAATACAACCATATATGGCACAAAGTCAAGCACTATTTTCTCCCTTGTCTGTACCGCAAAACCTTCACAAACTCAAAGTTGCCTTTTGCGTTCGGGGCGTGATACTTCCCCCTTGAACCGTTCCCATCTCACTTTGCACCCAACCTTCCTTTTCGAGCACTCCGGCTCTCAGCCATTTCTGGATGAGCCGTATTATGCGTCGATCGCCTATACGGTGCTCGACAAACTTCACCAGCCATTCGTGACTGAGGGTATCAAAGAATGTCCGAATGTCCGCATCAAGCACCCAGTTTACCTTCTTCGTCATGATCCCTACCGATAAAGCGTCCAACGCTTGATGTGGACTCCGTTTCGGCCTGAAACCATACGAGAATCCCAGGAAGTCGTGTTCATAAATGGCATTCAGCACCTCAACGACGGCCCTCTGGACTATCTTGTCCTCCAACACTGGAAGGCCGATCCGCCTCTTATGGCCATCTGCCTTGGGGATGTGTCCCCTACGAACCGGCTTTGCCCGGTACGCTCCTCGCTTTATACGACCGGAAAGATCCCGCAGGTTTTCCTCAAGATTCTCTCCATAGTAGCGCCATGTCTCTCCGTCAACTCCGTGCGGAATGCGGGACGTCCGTAAATAAGTAAATAACTTTTCATATCATTGCTGTCCGGTTAACTATGCAGTTATATCAACAGGTTATAGAAATAAGTAGCGTAATGGGGGACGTTGTTACCTTCTGACTTTATTGGATATAGTCCAATAGTTTTTTCATCGTTGTTTTACCATCAAGATTGCAAAGCGCTACGAATCGTTTTTGGATTTTGGCGTAAATCCAACACACGGTGGACAAGCACAATCTCTCTCTCCTGTACAGTATAATATATTGCGTAAGGAAACCGCTTGGAAAGCAGCCTGTGATAATCATAGAATTTCGCATGCATGCCGGCGTAAATCATCAAGGAATCAATGTCGGAGAATAGTGAATCAAAGAAATATTCCCCCCAGGCCTTCACGTTGTCTTTCATAAAATAACCGGGCTTGATAAAGATCATTAATTGCAGAAGAAAGTATCTTCAGCCTCATTCGAAACGTTTCCTCAGATCTTTCTTTGCATCGCCCCAATCAAGAACCGCCTCTTTACCCTCCTTGCGTCTTTGCTCGGTCTCTTTCAATGCCTCCAGATGCCACGCAGGGGATTGAAACGCCTGTTCGTCCGCAGTGAGATCCTGCCATATGGCTTCCATGACCTGCAACTTCTCTTCTATAGAGAGGTTCTTCACGGTAGATATATCAATCATAAATGCACCTCACATATTGAGACCTTTGAATTTCATGAAAAAAATGTAAAAGGGACCCTCGATGTCTAGTGTAAGGGCCGGTGTCACATCTTGCATAGTGAATTACGGGGAGCTTCCAAGGCTCAAATGTGGAAGCTTAAGGAGTTATTCGTTAGTGGTTATACAAAGGCTCTTGCGATAGGCTGGAGACAGCTTCGCCCTTTGGGTTACACATCCGGATTTTCGATTGTTGATTGGCGATTGATAATTTACTTCGTTCTGCTTTACACAGAATAAGAATCACCGCAATAGGTCGGCGGCTTTGGCCAGTTCACTACGGGCCATGGGGCTCAAGCCGTTTTGTTCCACATCGCGGGTCAGTATTTCAATCTGATCTTTGATCTCTTCGTATTCCCGGAGCTTTCTTTAGAAAACTGACCGTCATCCGTCCCTTTTCTTCAAGCCCCCGGGGAGTCAGTTTATAGGTGTAAGGAATTTTGGTCCTGGCGCTCTTAAATCGTTTGACCTTGATGAGACCCTTCTTGCCCAGTTCTGCAAGACAATAATTCACCTTGCCCACACTGACTCCCATCTTCCTGGCCATATCCCGCTGACGGAGCTGGGGCTCATCGGCCAGCAGGTTTAAGAGGCGATAGTGAATTTCCTGTTCCAAGGTATGGTTCATGGGTTGAATTTAATAGGAAATAGCGTGAGCGTTGTCAAGGGAAAAGTCAAAATAATTCAGGACAAAATAATTCGACCCGTGCGGAAGGTTTCGGGTGTCAGGTGTCAGGTGTCTGACATAAGAAATCGATGCGCTTTTCTGAATCCCGATGCACCGGGGGATTCTGGGCGGTGGAATCTGTCTGCGTAGTAATGGGGGACGTTGCCACTATTCCACTATTCTCAATATGTCCCACATATCTCTTCGGTTGTCAACCATGTCTTGACCTTCCTGCGCCCTTCTGATTGTGCTATAACTTCTCATATTCAAAAAACCCCCAACTTCGCGCCCTGAATACCCCATTTTCTTAATTGCAAGATACCCGAAGGCGGATTTTGCCTCAACCACTTGCTTCTCTTACTGGGGAACTTCAAATCCCTCTCCTCTACTTCGAAGTCAGCCGACACCGTTTTTATCAGTTCTTCTAATGGAATTTTTACCCTATAACTCGTTTCCCATTCTTCACCCGCTTGACTTAGCGCCTCATTCACCCCAGAGAAATCGGCTCCGCTCACGAGGCAGGCAAAGTCGCCACTCCCCAGGATCCTCGCATCCCCCTTTTCCCGTTCTTCTTTTTTTCTGCCCAAAAGGCCTGTCTTATTTCCTCCAGCACTGCGGACGAGACCGCCGCCTTGGAATTCGGGGCGTCTGCCCTGGGCGATACCTTTTTCGATAAAGTCGTGATACGTGCGGCGGGCGACTTTTTGGGTTTCACCGAAATGGAGGAGAAGGTCTTCGACGGTCGATTCAGCTAAGGACTTGTCTTTGACAGGATTAACGGGATTTTCAGGATGTTTGTTGTCTTTTTCAGTTTCCGGACGAAACTGAAAAGAGAATCCGCCTTCGGCGGAGGGGATACCGGATTCTTTTTGTTTACTGACTTCTGTCTTCCCTGCCCTGTGAAACCTTCTCTCTTTTGTTTCACCGGGGTGACCACTGACCTCCGGCACAAGCGGGTTTTTGCGGCGGCCGAGGATGGTGGAATGGCCACTCCAGGGGTATTTGTCGAGTTCTTTGAGGTCTTGGACCAGTTTGGCTCGTAACGGATTGAGATGGATGTACCGGATCAGTTCCAAGAGATAAGGATCCTCTTCACAGATGATTGATTTGTATCGGTTCTTGAATAGGTGTCCTGAACGTTTGTGTCGTTTATTGAAGGTGACGGCGTAACCGGTCATGAGTTTCCGCATGACCTTGCTGAGTGGGGTTTGGCCGGTGCGCAGGAGCAGGTGGAAATGGTTCGGTATCAAGGCCCAGGCGTAGCACTGGGTCTGGGTCTCTTCCAGGATGTCGGCCAAGCGGTCGAGGAAGGACTGACGATCTTTGTCGTCACGGAAGAGTTTTCTTCTTTCGATTCCCCGGGCCCCAATTAAATGGCTTCGCCTGCACTTCGTGATTTAACCGGGCAGGCATGACATGCTGGAGAAGGCCGGGGGCGTCTAATCTGGGTTGGCGGGGCATGAAAATACAGAGGTCCGAGGTAGGAGGTCAGGAGTCAGCCTCGCTGCCTGACAAAATCCTAACAGAAATAATAAACATCTGTAATGCGGGACGTTCGTACTTTTGTTACTTTATGCTCCTCACAGAGCTTTTTTATCAATGCCAAGTTGTTTGAGGACACCCGAAATGGTTCCCGCCTTCAAGTCTTTTTCACCCCAATCAGGAATCGTCGTTCCTCTCCCTGTATCCGGGTTTATCCATTTTCGATGCGATCCTCCGCCACGACGGGCTATCTCCCGACATCCAATCGCACGCAGCTTTTTGGTGAATTCTCTGTAGTTCATCCTTCAGCCATAACCAGCGACTCGAACCATACGGGGTCCTGGGCGTGATCGGCTCGTAAGTTCGCTGGAAATTGTTTTCCCATATCCTCGTAGAGTTCAATAACAGCTGAAAGCGCATCATGAACGCATTTACTCAGGTCGTCGAGATCATCGATTTCAGTCACCAATTCAGGAACCAATGGACTAGTTATCGTCCAGCCACCTTCTTTTTGTGGTTCGAGAACCAAGGGAATTTTCATCATTGTTTTCATAAACGATAACCTCCCTATATTAACTGTTGTAGTGGGGTCGGACCTCTATTGGCCATATAATTGGGGACGTTGCCACTATTCCACTATTCTTGAATCCGTTTTTAGAGTTTCGGTGAAAGGCTATGGGTGATGCGTTATGGATATTTCCTTATCCTGGCCCTACCTGGTTCTAAAACGGTAAATTTTTTGACGAGTTGTGAGCCATACTTTTCAATAAGCTTCAGGAAGGTCTCACCCAATCTTGAAACGAGCACTTGCAGGGAAACGAATGAAGATTACTCCGTCCATCTTCTCTCTATGGGCAAATATCCACTCGCCAAAATCGCTGTTCTTAAGTTATAAGAATCCGCTTATCCTCGACAGCAGCTCTAAGAACTTCCACGTCGGCAGCTGATGGACAAGATTCTGAAACGGCGATAACATCATATCCCGCAGATCTCAGAGATCTGACAACCGTAAAATCGCAGCTCTCATCCGCTAAAAACCGGATTTTCTCTTCAACCATGTTTCAGGTCCCGGTCTCTAGAAATACATCAACCTCATTGGCCAGATTATCGGCTGCATAGAGAAGTGCTGCCTGGATATCCTCTTTGGTGATGTTGGGATAAGCATCCAGTAGATCCTGTGTCAAAGCGCCTTCTCCAATTTTCCGGACAATTAATTCAACAGAGATCCTCGTTCCTTTAATAACAGGTTTCCCTAACATGATATTTGGATCAATGTTGATGTGATTTTGATATTGTTTCATTTCAGTCCTCTTTACTTTAATCCTTTCTGGTCCAAAACAATGGAGAGCTGGTGTCACATCTTGCATAGTGAATAACGTTGGCGCCTCGTAACTTTATTGATTGAACCGCGAAGGCGCGAAGGACGCGAACAGGGTTTTTGGTTGGTTTGTTCTGATTCTGGAAGAAAGGTCAGAATGTAATGGGGGACGTTGCCACTATTCCACTATTCTCAATATGTCCCACATATCTCTTCGGTTGTCAACCATGTCTTGACCTTCCTGCGCCCTTCTGATTGCGCTATAACTTCTCATATTCAAAAAACCCCCAACTTCGCGCCCTGAATACCCCATTTTCTTAATTGCAATAATGGGGGACGTTGTTACCTTGTGACTTTATTTGGCGCGGATTTCACGGATGACACGGTTTATTTTTTTTGCCTTTGAATCCGGGAAGAAAGCAACTTATAATGGGGGACATTGTTACATTATGAACTTGCGTGAGGACCTTAAAGCCGCACCTAAAAACATCTCTATTTCTGTTCCCTTGCTTCTCGTATCATAGCATTGTATAGATCTGCTTGTATGTAAAAACCAGCTTTTTTTTGAAGTCTGCCCATGGCCTTTTTGAGAGATTCCAATTTTCCATTACGTCGTGCTTTGAGTAGAACCCCAAGAATACCAAGCACCTTCAATTCCATCGACCTTGCCGCTTTTCTCCCATCCCGTTCATCCATCAAAAGCCAATCGGCGTCTACCTCCGTTGCCAATGTGATCGCCTCAGCCTCGCCTTTATCCAGATCACGCTGCATAGCCCTAACCAGCGGATAGTGCTTCACTGCCTCAATACGAATCCACCCGAGCGTTAAAGCATCAAGCACACTTTGCGATCCCGGGAGATTCTCTTCCATTCTCAATTCCTCAAGTACTGCTTCTGGAATCAGGACCTCTCCAAATTGGTCTCGCAAAAGAGGTAGCTCTCCAATGATCGCCAAATTCATAATCGGGGACGTATTACTCACCACGGGCATACGCTACATCTTCCTCAAACTCTTTTTGACCGTAATGTCGGGGGATGCTGCGTTTTCCAACGAGAAGCCCAAATTCATACTTGGGCAGCTGGGCCAACCCTCGAGCTTTTCCGAACGATAAAAAACCTTGTGAGTATAAAGCCAGGGCCAATTCAACCAGCAACTCCGGTTTCATCCTCCCTTCTGGCAACTTTATCGCCTGGGTTACCTCTTAGGTATTTCCAGTTGCAGAGTGCATATCGCTCACCTCATAAGCTTACTACTCAGTGCATAAAATAGTTTGCATTCTATATTTTGTCATGCTATAGTTACTGGCATGGAAACTTATGATGCTCGTTCGCTTCCATCTATTTCTCGAAGAGGACCTTCGAAGAAAGGCCATTAACGCTGTTCTGGATGGCAAGAAGCAAGTTGAAGTTGCAGATGTATTGGGTGTAACGCGCCAGGCTGTTGGAAATTGGGTCAGAGGCATATCGAGAAGGAGGTGAAAAAGCCCTTAAAGCGAAGCGAAGGGGTCGACCCAAAGGGGGATCGCTTCTTCCCTGGCAGGCGGCGCAGATTGCCAAGAGCGGTTATTGATCGTCACCCAGAACAAATGAAGCTGCCGTTTTATTTGTGGACACCGAGAAAAGGAATTTCTGAAACGGCTGGTGCGCCAGAGCAAGAAGAAAGTCTTTCTCATTGTTGATGGCCACCCAGTCCATCGAGCGGTAAAGATAAAGGAATGGCTTGAAGAGAATGCCGATCATATCAGCCTATTCTTTCTCCCAGGCTATAGCCCGGAACTCAATCCTGACGAAATTCTGAACCAAGATGTCAAAAGCAATGCACTGGGAAGAAGACGTCCTCACAATGAGATAGAGTTAGTTGAAAATGTGAGGGGTTATCTCCGGAAGTCGACAACGGCAACCTCATGTTATCAAAAGCTATTTCAAAGAAAAACACGTTAGTTATGCAGCATTCTAAATTGCAAACTATTAAATGCTCCCCGTAGTAAATGCTTCTAAAATGTTTCTGAATCTGTATTCCCTTTGTGGGTGGAGGTGGAAGCAGGTTTTGTGGGCCAGCGGAGGGAGCCCGTAGGGCGACCGGAGTTGGCCCGGGCGATGGCTGCTTGACAACCCTCATGGTTTGGCTTACGAGAAAACCTGGAGGAATGCCGTATGGAAAATTCAGCAGACAAAATGGTTCGTAAGCGCCGCCACCTGACACCGCAAGAGAAGTATCAGATTTTTCTTGAGGCCACAATGGCCAAGGCTAAAGGTAACGGTTCCATCAGCGAGGTCCTTCGTCGCTGGGGTATCCATTCAAGCGATCTTACGCGGATCAGGGCATCTGTCGAAGAAGGAGCGCTCGGTATCTTCAAAGAACGAAAGAGCAGAAGGCCCAAAATCAATTTGGAGCAGTACGAGCAGCTCAAAGCGGAGAAAGAACGCCTGGAGGCAACTATCGTCGAACAGGCCGCCGAGCTAGCGATACTGAAAAAAAAAGATCGCTCGGGCTAAATGGAGACCTCAAGGGCAAATACCTCCCGGAGGAAACCAAAGGGATTCTGGTTGAGTTCATCGATCATGTACATAAGAAACATCATGTGTCCATCACTTACTGTTGCCAGAGAATTGGCCTGGACATAAAGCGCTACCAACGCTGGGAACGGCTTTACCGCAAAACGGGTCGGTATGAAGGCGGAAAACCAGGTCCAAAGAAGGCCCCACACCGTCTGTTACCGAACGAAAAGGCAGATATCGTTAAACTGGCAAAGGACGACAAATATATGGATTTATCTCATCGACAGCTTTCTGTGGTCGCCTCTGAATCTACCCCT
This sequence comes from Deltaproteobacteria bacterium, assembly GCA_034522175.1. GTDB lineage: Bacteria > Desulfobacterota > DSM-4660 > Desulfatiglandales > Desulfatiglandaceae > JAIPDZ01. The sequence goes on from JAXHLQ010000001.1 coordinate 1,359,446, forward strand.
TTGGAGGCCAGTGCCTCCAGTTTTTACAGGGTCATGAAGGAAAAGCGGCTCATGGAAACCCGTCAGAGGAAGCCTAGAACACCCCAGCCAAAGCCTGAGATCAAACCTGAAGGGCCAAATGAGGTCTGGAGCTGGGACCTTAGCTACCTCGCCCTCGGGCCTATATTTGTCTATCTGTTTGCCATCATCGATGTTTATAGCCGAAAGATTGTCGGCTGGCATCTTGGGCTTAATGCCCGTTTGAATCTATGAAAAAGGCTTGGGATAAAGCCCTGGTCAATGAGAATTTAGTGGATGTATCAGAAGCCCCGAAATTACCGACAGCCTTATCTGATCATGGTGTGCAGATGGCCAAAAAGACCGCTAAACAGTTTTTCAAAGATCTGGGGATCAAGCAGCTCTTCGCTCGATACCAAACACCCCAGGACAATGCCTGGATTGAGTCTTGGTTCCGCATCCTAAAATATGACTGGCTACGGTATAAGGATTATGTCAGCTTCGATCAACTTAAGGGAATCATCAGACGATTTGTATTCGTATATAATACCCAACGTTATCATGGCGCCATTGGTTATGTGACCCCGGAGCAGAAGCATACAGGCCAGGCCGAGCAGATCTTGAAGGAAAGATCTGAAAGAAAGCGTCTGGCTCGCCTGCACCGGATGAATGAAAACCGTCAACCTGTAAGCCACTTTGAGTCGAGAAAAGCGGCATGAAAACTTGCTTCGATCTTTACCCGTTTTGGTGTTGACAATTCAGAAACGCGCCAGCTTCGCGTCACTACGTGAATTTAACCGGGCAGGTCTTAGCTTTACCCCGTTAACACTTTGAACATATTTCACTTTTCCAAATTAACAAAAATGCTGATTAGATTCCTCACTGTGGACAATAGTAACTCCAGTTAACCGGGGTTGAGATCCCTGGTATAGCCTGTATAGAATTTATTATCTCTCAGGCTTTGGAGCACATAGGTATAGTACATCTTCCACTCAAGCTATTTAGCAGGGTAAACGGATTCCAATAGACCTGGGCCAAGTGTCTTATGTACCTTTATGGCGTAGTTGACGATGCTTTTGGCTGTTTCTTCAATGTCTTTCATCTTTTAAACCGCGGAGCCACTACAGTGGAAGGGATTTACTGGATTTTATTGTTTCAAGGCCTTGATTCTTTTGTCCTCATCTCAGCAGTTGATTTATCTCATCATCAGTGAAAGCAAATTGGCGGAATATCCTTAGAACGTATGGCGGAGAAAATTCTGGCTACGGCGGAGGGCGGGTGGGCTCATCATTCCCTTTTGTCGTTCTCCTCGTCCAATATATTTTCTGCCGCACTCAGAAGAATAGGAAGATCATCCTTAATAACATTCCAAACGATTTCCAAATCAACGCCGAAATATTCATGTGACAGCAGATTTCGGAAATCCTTTATGTCTTGCCACTCCACGTCCGGGTGTCTCTTTCTGAACAATTCTGGAAGCTTACCCACTGCTTCACCGATAATTTCGAATTCTCTGATAACCGCTGAATATGTCTTTCTGTCAGCACAAAACGACTCAAACGTCAGACCTTCAACAAAGTTCAAGATGGCATTGCCCGAATCCAGGATATCGTCACAGTAAAGGCGAGGATCTCTTTCAGACATACAGAATTTGGCCTTCAACTTTTTTTCTAACCGCAGGCTTTAATGAATTTTCGAAACCCAAGTCTACCTTCCGTGAAAGTTCCTTTTCCAAGAATCTCTTTAGCTGCAAAAAACTATGGAGGTTCTTCCTGTCCTTCTCAAAATCAACCACCAGATCGATGTCACTTGTTTTATGATGGGTTTGGCTTACAAAACTGCCAAAAATCCCTACTCGACTTATACCGAATTGATCTCGTAGAAGCCTTTTATTGTTTTGAAGATAAGCTACTATTTCATCTAATTCTTTCATCTCCCTTTCCCTCGCATCCACCAGATTCCAACAATCGAATGAGCTGCCTTACCTTCAAGGACGGCAGATTCTTAGGCCCCAATACCATCTCCCGGAGCTACCCCGGAGGGGGGAAAATGGGGGACGTTGTCAACTTATAAACTTATGGGAGATATCGCGTCATTATCTGTTGTGTGTCAAGCGTTTTTTGTGCTCTGTCAGCGCATTTCCCGACCGCCATGCCTGTAATACCCAGCTTGTCGGCGACGGATTTTGTGGTAATGGGGGACGTTGCCACTATTCCACTATTCTCGTTAATAATGAAGGACATCTCAACTTATAAACTGGATCATTTGCTCGGTATGAGTCGAATGAGTGTATGGGGGACGTTGCCACTATTCCACTATTCTCAATATGTCCAACATAGCTCTTCGGTTGTCAACCATTTCTTGACCTTCCTGCGCCCTTCTGATTGCGCTATAACTTCTCATATTCAAAAAACCCCCAACTTCGCGCCCTGAATACCCCATTTTCTTAATTGCAAGATACCCGAAGGCGGATTTTGCCTCAACCACTTGCTTTCTCTTACTGAGAAACTCTGATTGGGGGACGTTGTTACCTTCTGACCTTGCCTTTTTAGAAATCCGGATTCCCGATACAGCTCCGCCCCTTGGATTACCTGAGTCCAGGCGGTGCAAGTCTTTGGTTTCGCGCGGTATTGCCATCGATGGTCGTCTGGTTGCCGGCCATGCTGAAGCGCCTTTTGCCATATGCCAACCCTGATGTCAATGCCCTTCGCTTCAGCCCAGAGAAAGCCAGGCCCTTTTGAAACCCGTGTGCCCTGTGATGAAGACGCGTTTTCCTCGCCAGAAGCCTCGGTTCACCACAATTCATCTCCTGGTTCCGATTCTAAGGCGATAAACTGAGAAGGCAAAATATCAAATAACTGCTCCGCCGCATCCAAAGCATCCTCAGCCGTATATTGCCAGGTCTCCCGCCCTAATAACTTGGCTTTCCAATACCTTCCGTGTGCCAGCCAGTCTCGCAGTCCAAGAATAGCCCTGAACTGGCCGACAGCCTTTTTACAGGCAGGGTGGTTTTCAACAAAAGCACCCAATATGTCTTCATCCAAACGAATTCTTGGGCCCCTCTCTTTATAAAGATCACGCAGGCTCCGGCTAACCGCATCCTTGAGCCATTTGTAAACCCGGTTGAGATATTCCAGACGCAGATAACCCTCTGCAGCGGCAATGATATCAAAGCAGGCTAATAGCTCCAGTTCTCGCAGGTGGGCTTCAAAATAGCTTTCAATGTCCTCACGATTCATACCCACAAAGCGGTCCTCAATGGCATCTTTGGTGAGCAGCGAGTCAAGTACACGTTTTCTTTCCTCGCGTATCGCCTTTTCACTTACCCGATACCATTCCAACACGTACGGGATGCTGACATTCTCACCGGAAAAGGTGATCCTACTCATTTCCGCATGACCTCTTTTAAGGCATCTGAAAAAGATTCCTCTGTAAGCGCCAGCGTCTTAGGCCGGGGGTTCTAATGGCAAATTCCCACTTCTCCCATTCAAAGAGCATGAGCATTACAGTGCCATCGTCTCCTGTCATATCCACCCTGCCATGGTGTAATGGGGGACGTGGTGTAATGGGGGACGTGGTGTAATGGGGGACGTTGTTACCTTCTGACTTTATTGGATATACTGCAATAGTTTTTCATCGTTGTCATACCAGTGAAATAAAAGAAAAACAGATTTCACGGCACAAGAGCAGTTTCTTGCCCCGCTCTATACCCCAGTACCATCTGCCGGAGCTACGGGGCAGGCCCCAGTACCATCTTCCGGAGCTACGGGGCAGGCACCAGTACCATCTTCCGGAGCTACGGGGCAGGCACCTGCTGACACTCTTTTCACTCAAATTCAAATAATCCGCTATTTCTTTACCGCTGTTGTTCAGCTCCATCCCCGCGAGATAACTAATGATTGCCCTCGCAGTGCTTATTTTGTCGGTTCGTTTAGATGAGAGAAGTTCCTTCAGGTCCACGCCTTACCGCAGTTAATGGGGGACGTTGTTACCTTATGACTTTATGGCATATAGTCCAGTTGTATTCATGACGGACGTCTGATCCGCAATTGATGTGCAGAGGCAACAACCAGCGCTCCTTTCCAGGTCTCTATTTCATGATGTTCCAAAATCCATTCAAGCACTGAAGTAATAGCTTTTCGGCTTTCTCTTGCCAGTCGAAAAATGAGAATTCCTTGATGCGTACCGGGGATATGCTTTCTTATATCTGAGAAATCAAGGTCCGTTGTTATCAGGAAGCGTCTCTCTGTTTGAGCGACGTCCCATATCACTGAATCCGATGAACCGGACAGCCGTTCCTGGTGAACCGTTTGCACATCGTGTCCGGCAGTCTGGAGAATGCCGGAAACTGAATTTGGAATACATTCATCCAGCTTAATTCTCATATCATTTCATCTCATGCAGTCAGGGCTGCAGGCAGAGGCATGATCATTTCATCAGCAGCGGCCGCAGCAGCATATGCAATAGCTGCATATACCGCTTCAAGCGTTAGGCCCGGGTATTCCTTAACAATTTCTTCAGGAGCGTGGCCTTCTGCAAGGTTGTCAAGAACCACCTTTAATCGAATTCTGGTGCCCCTGATAACAGGAGCCCCACCACAGACACCAGGCTTTGACTCAATGTATTTGTCGTACGGTTTCATGATCAACACCTCCATCTTTGTTTTCAAATGGGTAATGGGGGACATTGTTTGGTTTTTAGTTTAAGGGGCTATCCATTTTGCTGGCCTAACTTACAGAGGTTCCGTTCCCATGAACCATCTTATTGTACGAAAGCGGTCTCGTCGCAACAGCTTGCTGCAAAAGGCGATAAAATACGTAAATAATGGGGGACATTGTTACATTATGGACTTGCGTGAGGACCTTAAAGCCGCACCTAAAAACATCTCTATTTCTGTTCCCTTGCTTCTCGTATCATAGCATTGTATAGATCTGCTTGTATGTAAAAACCAGCTTTTTTTTGAAGTCTGCCCATGGCCTTTTTGAGAGATTCCAATTTTCCATTACGTCGTGCTTTGAGTAGAACCCCAAGAATTCCAAGCACCTTCAATTCCATTGAACTGCCTGGGGGTTTGAACTGCCTGGGGGTCGGACCTCAGCAACCTATTGAATTGTATACGGAAACCTCCAAAAATGGCCTCATTTTTGCCCTTAAAACCCACTTTTTGACCCCAAAAAGGGGCTTTTAAGTAGAATAAGGGGGGACGTTGCCACTATTCCACTATTCTCAATATGTGGGGAGGGGGACGCTGGCAGTTTGGTTAGTCTATTTGGCACGGATTGCGCGGGTGACACGGATTTTTTGGTTTTTTTGTTGTTGCAGTAAGAACTTAGGCTCCCAATTTCTTACTGCACACAATCCTTCGGAGGAAACTGGGCGCTGGGTACCAGTTGCCGTGGGACTTGGTCGTAGCCCACACTACATCCACGAGGCAGGTCTGAGGGCGCTTGTTCCTTATGCTGCTTCCAGTGCATGGAATGGCACCTTATCAATCAGTAGACGGCTGATGTCAACCTGACGGCTCGCGTGCTGAACATCTATCCCAACCAACGCGCCGTCTTCAGCAAAGTCAAGAACAATTCCATTCGCCACCTCATCGCTCTCTGTACTTGGACGTTCAGTCAGATGGATATAAAGTGAATCAGTTTTGGGGTCATATGAGAGTCTCATGGTCTAAACCTCCTATCAGGGAAGGCATTGTGCAAGGTCACCCCATCTGGAAGCGGTGCGGAATGGGGGACGTTGTCAACTAATAAACTTAATGGAGATATTCCGCTATTATTTTCTGTGTGTCAAGCCTTTTTTCGGCTCTGTTGGCACACTTCCCGACCGCCATGCCTGTAATACCCAGCTTGTCGGCGACGGATTTAGCGCTCATTCCGAGTTGATTCACAGCCAGAAAACTTATAATAGACCTTATCTCACTTGTTTTAGCATCTCTCTTCGTTGACCTTACTTGCGCCATTTCCAGAGACGTATCAGCGATTACGCGCTGAATTAAATCATCCAACGAAATCTTGTTCCGGATCCTCAACTCAAAGGTCTCGCCAGCGTTATCCAGAACCTCGTCAACAAATTCACCACTCCCCAGTATCCTTGCATCCCCCTTTTCGCGTTCATCTTTCGCTCGTCCCAAGAGACCTGCTTTGTTGCCTCCGGCGCTCCGAACGAGGCCGCCGCCTTGAAATTCGGGTCGTCTGCCCTGGGTAATGCCTTTTTCAACGAATTCGCGGTATCGTCGGCGAGCGGCTTTTTGGGTTTCACCGAAATGGAGGAGAAGGTCTTCGACGGTCGATTCAGCTAAGGACTTGTCTTTGACAGGATTAACGGGATTTTCAGGATGTTTGTTGTCTTTTTCAGTTTCCGGACGAAACTGAAAAAACAATCCGCCTTCGGCGGAGGGGATACCGGCTTCTTTTTGTTTACTGACTTCTGTCTTCCCTGCCCTGTGAAACCTTCTCTCTTTTGTTTCACCGGGGTGACCACTGACCTCCGGCACAAGCGGGTTTTTGCGGCGGCCGAAGATGGTGGAATGGCCACTCCAAGGGTATGTGTCGAGTTCTTTGAGGTCCTGGACCAGTTTGGCCCGTAAGGGGTTGAGGTGGATGTACCGAATCAGTTCGAGGAGATAAGGGTCTTCTTCGCAGATGAATGGATTTGTACCGGTTCTGGAAGAGATGGCCTGAACGTTTATGCCTTTTATTGAAGGTCACTGCGTAACCGGTCATAAGACGGCGCATCACCTTGCTCAACTCGGTAGGACCTGTTCGTAAGAGGAGGTGAAAATGGTTCGGAATCAAGGCCCAGGCGTAACATTGGGTTTGGGTCTCTTCCAGAATGACGGCGAGGCGGTCGAGGAAGGACCGGCGGTCCTTGTCATCGAGGAAAAGCTTGCGGCGTTCGATGCCTCGGGCCATGACATGTTGGAGAAGGCCAGGAGCGTCAAGTCTTGGTTGGCGGGGCATATATTACAGGCGTCAGCAGTCAGAGGTCAGAAGTCAGAGATCGGAAATCAAGAGGCATCCCGTCAGAAGTTCCGGCTTTGTTTATCAGCAGAAATTTTGTGAGGGCCTTCATCTCTTCATACTTTATAGGGCAACTTTAGGACTTGAATCTGGTCGCCTATCACTTCGAACTCAGGATCCTTATGAACCAGTGTTCCACTACTCTCCTGAGCTAAAGCTGCAATCCAGGCATCAGCAACGGATATACGATTTTTTGCTTTCAATTTAGCAGCAGCTACACTCAGGGACGCCGTGGACTCAACCCGTGTGATAGGCAAAGCTTCCAAAAGACGCAGTCGGGTTAGCGCCTCTTCTATGTCACGTTCCTGCAAGGTAATATAGAAAACCTCCATAAAGCTCATAAATGAGACTAAGATTTTAGCATTATCCGACGCGGCTCTTTCCAGCAGGTTCTGAACCGTCTCAGCGCCCGCTTCGTCCTCAATTAAGGCCAGCCAAGCGGAAGGGGCGCATTTGGATAAAGTAGGAGAAAGATAAGAGATTTTCAATGGAAAATGAGAAAGTTCTGGACGAGGAGGCCCATATAATGTATAGCCATCCTGGATTTTAATATAAATTCAGGATGGCAGCTTTATGGATGGTATGGATTTGAGTGTACGAGAGGAGTCGGCTGAGATTGAAAAGAGGATTGAAAAAGCCCTGAAAGAGATTGATCTTATCCAGAAAGAGAAGAACCTGGTAAAGACGGCTGACGAACTGGAAGCGCTTGAACGAAGGATTGTTGAGGCTACAGACAAATTGGCAGGTGCTTTGGTTGCACAGAAGGTCCAGGCCTCGATCGATAGCAAAGAGCTAAAGGAAGAGGCTGGCCTATTGGCCAAGACGTATTCCAAGAAGATGAAAAACCAGGGTACCCGTGATGTTACGATCCGTCCCTTTAGGGGAGAGCCGTTTACAGTAAAAACCATCTATTTCAGCCAGAAGGGTAAGCGTAAAAAAAAACCGCGTAGGGTTCTATCCGGGATTGATTCTATTGGGGATTCATGATCACTGCACACCTTTATTGGCATCAGACGTGAGTTTGACCACCGTTGTGATGAGTTCTTTTGAAGAGGCAGAGGCGGCATTAGTTGACAGAGGAATACATCTCGATGTTAGTACCATTCGAAACATAACGGTAAGGTTTGCTGCGAGGGCCAAGGCGACCCAACAGGGTGAATTGTGTGAATTTGGCGAAACCGTTGATGGGCGTCGGGTTGTGATTTCAACAGATGGGGGTCGTATTCGTATTCGGAAAAATAAGCGTGGTCCCAAAACAAAAAAAGGCCGAAACCGTTACGCTACCGACTGGCGGGAACCGAAACTTCTGATTATCTATGTGGTGAATAATGAGGGCCGAATGGAGCGCAAATTCTGCCCCTTCATTGATGGGACCATGAAAGGCCCTGATGCTCTTTTCGGATTATTGCGGTTTTACTTGTCCAAACTGAAATTGAGTGCAGCCGATCAGATCTTGTTTGTTGCGGATGGCGCTCGTTGGATTTGGAGAAGGGTTCCACAGCTTTTACAAGATTTAGGCGTTCAGGTGAAACGGGCATATGAACTGGTTGATTTTTATCATGCGGTTGAGCACCTGGCCAAAGTGGCAGCATGTCGAAAATCATGGAGTCCGGGTGAAAGAACAAAGTGGGTTAAGAAACACAAAAAGCTTTTGAGAGCGGGAAGATCCAGCAAGTAACGGATGCAATAAAAGCCCTTTGTAGAGGCAGAAGCAGCAAGGAGTTCCGCAGGGAACGGGACTACTTTCTAAGAAATCAGAATCGGATGAATTACCATGCAATAGAGGGGATGGAATTGCCTATAGGCAGTGGTGCCATGGAAAGCGCCATCAGAAGGGTCGTCAACTTGAGGCTGAAGGGTTCTGCAATTTACTGGCATGTTGGAACCGCCGAAGTCCCGCTGTAGCGGGACTGACATTACGGTCTTACTTCAAGGCAGGTCGTTGGAATATGCTGAAAAATATGGCTGTTACACCTACTCTCAATGCCACTACTTAGGACCTACTTTTTTCAAATGCGCCCAGCGGAAGTATCGAAAACATAGATGGCCTCAGTTCCGTTCTTCAAGTTTTTTATCTTCCCGTCGTGATCGAAGAAGCCTCTCTACCAAATGCTCGCCCTTGCCTCGTCCACGCAAATCTAAAATTGAGCGTTTAACATCATCGATCTCATAAGTGGTCATCTTCTCTTCGCCCCGTTCAACTATAAAATCAATAAATTGAATAACTTCATCAAGTTGTTGGGGAGGCAGCCTTTTTAACCTCTCAATTATTTTCTGCTCGGTGTGCGTGTATTTCATCTGTTCCATCAGCCTGTCATCTCCGAGACCTTCATCTTCATAAATCCTAATGGGGGACGTAATGGGGGACGTTGGTACTATTCCCCTATTATTTTCTTCTATTTGGCAGTAGAGTAGAGAGGGAACCCATGGTGTTTAGGTCACCGACTTCCGGTGTATCCGCCCTTTCGAGCATCGTGGCAAAGAGTCGACAGACCATGCAGCACGTGCTGCCCTCCCCTCCTCAAACCGGACATGCGGATTTCCCGCATCCGGCTTTCCTATGGAATTCACCAAACGGCACACGTAGGTTGTCAGACATGGAGCTGTTACAGATAGATCAACCCCAATTTCTTGAGGTGCTCGTAAAAGCTCCTCCCCTCCGGAGGCCGAAAGGGCCGCTGACTGCGCCGACGCAAATGCCCAATCAACCGACCGCGAACATACCAATTCATCGCCCGCATCGCTTTACGAGGGTAGCCAAAGTTAAAATAGTTGGCCCACCCTCTCAGCTGTCGGTTGACACCCTCAATCAAACTCGGAACAGGCACATGACTTTGATGGTGGCTCACCATCTTTCGAAGCTTATCCCGCTGTGCACCCAGCGCCTTGGTCGATGGGGCAACATTCAGGTACCGAGACCCACGACCTCTAAGGTCCCGGTCGTATCTGAACGTGAAACCCAGAAAGTTTACGCTGGCCCCAGGCTGCCGAAGGCTAACCACCTTCGTCTTATCCCGATTCAATTCCAGGCCAAGCCAGGTCTCAATCTTAGACTCGATAAACTCGCGCATCCGGGAACTCGAATACCGGGCCAGCACCATAAAATCGTCCGCATAGCGGACAATTTGGGCTTTAGCCCACCTTCCGGGGCCATCAGCAGAATAGAACGCCTTCTCAAACCAGTGAAGGTATACATTCGCCAAAAGCGGAGAGATCACGCCCCGAACGCAAAAGGCAACTTTGAGTTTGTGAAGGTTTTGCGGTACAGACAAGGGAGAAAATAGTGCTTGACTTTGTGCCATATATGGTTGTATTATTATGACCCATGACACGATCTTCAAACCCCCAAAGGGCAAAGCGTATCAATACGGCAGTACATATGTGATCGGATAAAACAACTCTATATCTATATTGTATCGAACATTGCTACTATTTCTAATGACGTGGGTCTATGTTTTCGATTAGGACAAATTAGTAATGGGAGCAACTTTGTCAGATTCTGAATGAAGGTTTTTGGAGGAAAATCTTTCCTTAAAATACACTTTGCCAAGTCATTAGCAATTAGAGAAAAGACGAATGTTATTCGTTGCGCTGTAACAGATTTCAATTCTATCTTAGCTAGACACAAGAGCATATTCAATTATTATTGAATTTGCAATAAGAGAAGAAAGTATTGAACTGTAAACGGTGACCAGGACTATATTTTTATTTTCAGATGTTATTTGATCGGCATGAAGCATTGACTTGATGGATTTGAAAAACAGCTCAATCTGCCATCTTAATCGATAAATCGGGTATATCCATTCTGCTAATGCCATTGAACTTGGAACATTTGTAACGTACCATCGGTATTCCTTTGTGAGAAGGAAAACGAAAACCAATAAAACGAAGCTCAGGGGATTTTGTTCCACGGAGATTCAACTTTCCCCAGACCTCGACAATCATGCCTCTGAGGTTGACGTTTTTGTCTAACGGTCGCCCAATGTGTCGCTTTGCCACCCCTTTGCCGACTTTTGTTATTATTGGGACGGAATTTGCTTTTAGACGGCATACAAACCAGACTCCGATATTACACAGTTGATGTAGAAAAGCATGACTGAAGTAGCCGAGATCAAATAAAAACAAAGATCCCTTTAACTGATTCAAATCTGGAAGGAACTTGCTATCGTGCTGTTTTTGGGCGCTAAATTCAACCCATTCTGTGCTTCTTACACTCAATCTGTATAGGGCGCTTGATTTTAGGCAGGCAGGGCTGTGATTTGTTCGATTACCGGGAAATATATTTGATAACCCGGCTGGCAGTCGTATAGGTGATGCATCGAAAATATATACATCCTCAAATAAAGAAAGCCATGAAAGTTTTGAAAGGGCCTTTTCCTGAATATGAAAGGAGAATTCCAGAACAGCTTTTTCGATGAAGTCCAAGAGTGTTTTATTTGCGATTCGTTCCCAGAAACTGCTTCTGGAAACATTCTTTCCGGTATGTTTTACAAAATTTCTATGGGCATCAGCAATACTCTTCTTCTTTCCACAAACGGAAAAGGTCGTTATCAAGGATACCACGATTTCAAAAAGAGAAATTTTTTTTCCCGCTGGAAGTGCTCATTGATGCCGAGAACTTTACGCAACGTATTCAACTTATGAATAAAGCTCATAGTGCACCTCCTTCATCAACCATTTCCGGGCTGTTTTTGAGCGCAAAGGTATTAGGTGCGACACGAACGAAGATTTTTCCTGCATTAATCTTCTTGATTACGGCAGAGACGACGGAGTCTCTTTCCAAATTGACACCATAGTCTTTCTTAGCGATCTGGATAATTTTTGAAATGTGTAGAGGTTGGCCCGAGTTTTGAAGTATGTCTTCAACGATAGTTAAATTAGACGTACGTTTTAGTTTTTGCCCCTGGGGCACCCCTTTTCGTTGATGGCGATAAACTACTCTAAGTTGAGCTTGCAACAATTCTCGCTTAATGTCTAGGTAGTTGTCTAAGTAATTCATTTTGTGCTCCTTTCACTCATAGAATTTGAAAGGAGTATACACTAAATAACTCAGTACGTCAAGGACTTTTTATGTACCTTTTCAAAACGATTAAAATGTCCTTTTATTGCATCTATTCAATAGCTTAGCCAGAATTGCAAAGGAATTAGGTACGTCTTATCCGATCACCTATGTACGGCAGTATTATTGATGAACAAAGAGAAATCGACTGCCAAAGCTGCAACGGCACTTGCGGACCGATATGGGATATCCAAGCGTCAAGCCTACCGTTATGTCCAAGAGGCGGAGGCCATCGGGAAGGAAATTCCTGTCCCGGATATGAAGGTTGCCTTTACTGTGAAGCTGTCTCGAAATTTAATTCAAGCACTTCGGCGACATGCAAAGAGCACAGGACAAAGCTTGAGCGATATAGTAGCCCAGGCCCTGGAGGCTTTTCTGCAAAACGGACGAGGGCGTGGTTAGAAACAAAACAGTCTCTAAGGAAATTGAACTGGAGTATGTTTTTGACCGATTGGCATGGGAGAAGGTGGTTCAAGCATATCGACTTTTAGTCCCTGAGAGAATCCGATCCACGGATTGTACAAACGGTACAGAAGAGCAGATTGGAGGCTCATTAGATGAGTCTGGCGGCGATATATGCGCGAGTGTCATCGGACCGGCAGAAAGAAGATCATACCATTGGTAGCCAGACCGAGGCGTTGACTGAGTATGCGCAGAATGAGGGTTACACCGTGCCGGTGGAATGGGTTTTCCAGGACGAAGGCTATAGTGGTGCCACTCTGGTTCGACCTGGTTTGGAACGGTTACGTGACCTCGCTTCGGAAGGACAAATTGAAACCTTGTTGATATATTCGCCGGACCGACTGAGTCGAAAATATGCGTATCAGGTGTTGTTGATTGAGGAATTTTCCCATAACGGGGTGGGTATCGAGTTCATCAAATCGCCGAAGGCTACGACACCCGAGGAGGAGCTGCTTTTACAATTTCAGGGCATGATTGCCGAATACGAGCGAGCGCAAATTGTCGAACGTAGCCGGCGTGGAAAACGTCACCGTGCTAAATCAGGGTCAATCAACGTGCTTTCCGGTGCTCCTTACGGCTATCGGTATATGAAAAAGACGGAGAATTCATCGGCTTACTACGAGGTGATTGAAGGACAAGCAGCGGTTGTTCGCAGTGTTTTCAATTTATATACGGAAGGGGATCTGAGTATTAATGCGATAGCTCGATGTCTCAATGAAAATAATATCCCGACCCGTAGAGGGGTATGCCGGTGGGAGCGATCCACAGTCTGGGGGATGTTACGTAATCCTGCCTATAAGGGTATCGCCTGTTTTGGAAAAACCAAGCGTGCAGAAAGGCAAAGAGTAACTCGACCACTGCGAATGCGAGGTGGTTTCTCCACGGTGCAACTGCAGTCAAGAGCGCCCTCGGGAGGATTGGATCGAGATTCCTGTCTCCGCAATTGTTAGAGAAGAGACCTTTGCGCTTGCACAGGAACGCCTGGAGCAAAACAAACGCCATTCTCCTCGACACACCATTGAGTCCACACTACTTCAAGGGATGTTGGTCTGTAGCCGATGTGGATATGCATTTTACAGGACCTCTACGCGAACATCAAAGAGAAAGATATATTATTACCGTTGCTTAGGATCTGATGACTATCGCCATCCAAACGGGAGAATCTGTGAGAATCGACCTATACGCCAGGACTATCTGGATGAAGTCGTTTGGAAGCATGTGGTGCAATTGCTCGAAAACCCTGAGGTGATTCGGTCTGAGATCCAGCGCAGGATAAGATAAATTCAAGATTCCAGCCCGACAAAGAGAAGGAAGGAAATTGTTGAAAAGGAGATAGTCCGCGTAGATAAGAGCATCGAAAAGCTCCTCGATGCCTATCAAGAAGGCCTCCTGGAATTGGAAGAATTGCGAAGGCGAACACCGGATTTGAGAAAGAGACAACAAAGCTTGAAGTCTGAGTTAGACAGTCTGGAGGCTGCTGCCGTTACTCAACAGGGGTTCTTGCGCTTGGCTGAAAACATGGAGGATTTTCTGGGGCGGCTGCGTAAAACAGCCCATTCAATGGACGTTGTCGAGCGTCAAAAGATACTACGCCTTGTGGTGAAAGAAATCCTGATCGATTTGGAGACGATCAAGATAAGACATTCCATCCGCCTCACAGGAAACAGTCCTGAGTCAGGAACATTGGAGAGCACGTCAGTTCCAAGTTATCTTTTGCGTTCGGGGAGTAATCTCTCCGCTTTTGGCGAATGTATACCTTCACTGGTTTGAGAAGGCGTTCTATTCTGCTGATGGCCCCGGAAGGTGGGCTAAAGCCCAAATTGTCCGCTATGCGGACGATTTTATGGTGCTGGCCCGGTATTCGAGTTCCCGGATGCGCGAGTTTATCGAGTCTAAGATTGAGACCTGGCTTGGCCTGGAATTGAATCGGGATAAGACGAAGGTGGTTAGCCTTCGGCAGCCTGGGGCCAGCGTAAACTTTCTGGGTTTCACGTTCAGATACGACCGGGACCTTAGAGGTCGTGGGTCTCGGTACCTGAATGTTGCCCCATCGACCAAGGCGCTGGGTGCACAGCGGGATAAGCTTCAAAAGATGGTGAGCCACCATCAAAGTCATGTGCCTGTTCCGAGTTTGATTGAGGGTGTCAACCGACAGCTGAGAGGGTGGGCCAACTATTTTAACTTTGGCTACCCTCGTAAAGCGATGCGGGCGATGAATTGGTATGTTCGCGGTCGGTTGATTGGGCATTTGCGTCGGCGCAGTCAGCGGCCCTTTCGGCCTCCGGAGGGGAGGAGCTTTTACGAGCACCTCAAGAAATTGGGGTTGATCTATCTGTAACAGCTCCATGTCTGACAACCTACGTGTGCCGTTTGGTGAATTCCATAGGAAAGCCGGATGCGGGAAATCCGCATGTCCGGTTTGAGGAGGGGGAGGGCAGCACGTGCTGCATGGTCTGTCGACTCTTTGCCACGATGCTCGAAAGGGCGGATACACCGGAAGTCGGTGACCTAAGGATTGGCGCAAAAATAAATCAACATGAGGATAGGCTAACTGTATCCTTTTGAAAACCTGTTTCATCAGCTTGCTATTTTTATGAGCATAGAATATATATATTTTCTGCAAACTACGATTTTGAGAACATTAGCCTTGACAAATCTTTTTTATTGGGCTAATAGTCTCATTATGAACACGACAAAATACTCCATACAGGCTATCGAGAAGTTTCTGAAACACCATAAAATAGCGACCATTGACCAGCTTAGGGCGGCTCTCGGCAATCCGGCTCGCTGTACCGTTTTTCGTAAGCTGGCAGAGCTGGAGTACTTGAGCAGCTATTCGCATCGGGGCAAATATTACACACTGAGATCCATCGCTCGCTTCAATGCCCTGGGGCTGTGGAGTACCGGTCCGTGTGGTTTTCCCGTTTCGGAAACCTTCTTGATACAGCCGAGGCCCTGGTCAGGAGTTCGGAGGCGGGTTACACGGCCACCGAACTCAGGAAGTGTTCCATGTCAAAACCAAACATGCGTTGACGCAATTGGTTCGGTCCGGTCGGCTTCAACGTGAACCGTTTGAATCGGTTTATGTTTATCTGTCTGGTGAGGACCCCGTTGCAGATCGTCAGCGAAAGGCTCGAAGCGCTCATTTAAAGGGCTCCTTTGCTTCGGTGGTCATTGTCAACCCGGATCTGGCTGTGGAAGAAGCCAAAGCCACAATTCTTCTTTTCTGCAGCATGTTGAATGAGCGGCAGCGTCGGCTGTATGCCGGGCTGGAATCTTTAAAACTGGGTCATGGCGGAGACGCACACATCGCCTCTCTCCTGGGCATGGACCCACATACCGTTGCACGGGGCCGCCAGGAACTGATGAGTGGCGAGTTGACCCATGACCGGCTTCGATCACCAGGAGGCGGTCGCCTGCTACAGGAAAAAAAACGCCGGAGATCATAGAGGCGATTGCAAAGATTATGGAATACGAAACCGCCGGAGACCCTGTGAGTGGGTGCAAATGGACTCATAAAACCACACACAAAGTCGCCCAACAGCTGAAGCGTGCAGGAATTCAGGTTTCGGGCAACACGGTAGGCAGGTTGTTGAAAGATATGGATTTTTCTCTGCGAGTGAACCTCAAGACCCTGGAGTCGGGTTTGCGGAATCCTCCCGATCCCCGGGAGAGGGACCTTCAGTTTCGTTATATTCGAAGTCAAATCAATGACTATATGGGGCAGGGGATGCCTGTGATCAGCGTCGATAGCAAAAGCCGGGAGAAAATCGGCCCCTTCCATCAATCCGGTCAGAAATGGGCCCAGCGCCCTATTCAGGTTCTTGATCATGACTTCCCTTCTGATGCCAAAGGGGTTGCCATCCCTTATGGGATTTATGATCTTTCTCGAAATAAAGGTTTTGTGTGTGTCGGTACCACATGTGACACCTCGGAATTTGCCGTAGATTCCATACGTAACTGGTGGTCAAGAGCAGGGTCCAACCACTATCCCAATGCCGACCGCCTGCTCATCCTTGCCGATTGTGGCGGTAGTAATGGATATCGGAACCGTTTGTGGAAACATAGTCTTCATATCGGCTTGTGTAATCGTTTTGGTCTTCACGTAAAGGTGTGTCATTATCCGCCTGGTGCTTCAAAGTGGAATCCAATTGAACATCGCATGTTTTCGTTCATCAGCAGGAATTGGGCTGCCCACCCATTGTATGACT
Organism: Deltaproteobacteria bacterium; assembly: GCA_034522175.1. GTDB lineage: Bacteria > Desulfobacterota > DSM-4660 > Desulfatiglandales > Desulfatiglandaceae > JAIPDZ01. The sequence continues at coordinate 1,376,200 of JAXHLQ010000001.1, forward strand.
ACGAAACCGTATTGAAATTCATTCGTACAACTAAAACGACAGCCGGGCTGAAGATTCGCGCCCTGTTAAACACCAAACGGTACCAAAATGGAAAAAAGGTTTCCAACCAGCAGATGGATCAAATCATATTGAAAAACTACACCTCGAGGCCAAGTTGGAACTATTCCATTTCACCATCAAAAATGTGAATTTATTTTTGCGTCAATACTAAGGACTTGTCTTTGACAGGATTAACGGGATTTTCAGGATGTTTGTTGTCTTTTCAGTTTCCGGACGAAACTGAAAAAACAATCCGCCTTTGGCGGAGGAAATACTGGGTGCTTTTGGGTTGCTGACCTCCGATCTCTGCTCTTTGACCTCAGGCACCTGGGGGTTCTTTCGGTGGCCTAAGATGGCGCTATGTCCGCTCCAGGGGTATTTGTCGAGTTCTTTGAGGTCTTGCACAATACCTGCTCGCAGGGGATTGAGATGGATATACCGAATTAACTCAAGGTGTAACGTTGCCACTATTCCACTATTTTTTACAACTTTCCGCTAAAACGTAAAGAGCACGAATAGTTTTTTAGACAGGATTGACCCCAGTGAAATGCGCTTCGCTGTTACGGTTGTAAATTTCACGGGGTAAAGATGTTTTTGTTTGTCTTATCCGGTTAATCCTGTTGATCCTGTCTCATGTGTAATGGGGGCGTTGTTTAATTGTTGCGTAACAGCGAGGTTTCAGTTGAACGTCCTCGGCTCAAATCCTTCCCGGTTCAAGAGGGTCGCTCCCCCTTCATCCGTCTGGGTCAGCACGTAGAGACCCGCTTTCTCCGCATACCTCCCCACATCGTCCGGACCCCTGTGGGCCAGGATGTCGGTCATGGGTTTGGCGTGGTCGGTATTGATGCCTATATGATTGAGGGCGAGAGCACCGGTGATGCCGCACATGGGGGTTGGTTATCCGTTATTAGTTATTGGTTATCGGGGATTGGGGATATGGCATGATTTATCGGATGCTGGGTCAGACCGGTTATAACAAGTTGAAAGATTTTAGAATCTCCGCTAATTTCGGCTCTGCATTGCTGTATTCTTTCAGTACTCTTACGAGTTTCTCTTCCCGGTCTTCAAGCTCTCTGCTTTTCCGGATCACCGGTTCAAGAGCGGTTCTTCTATCCCAAATGACAAAGCCTATCAAAATGCCCATACCGCCGAACAAGATCCCGAAACCCCATAAGAGCAGGGTTCGTAGGTCGTCTGTCTGTCTTTGTGTGGCGGATTCAAGCTATCTATCTGCCGATGAAGAGATTTCTGCCCCTCTTCCACTTTTGTTTCCAATCGGATCAGACGTCCCCTGTCGTCTTGTGAAAATCCCTGACAAAGAGCATATTGCGGGCCAATCAGCAGAAGGCACAGTAAAAAAACAACGGAATATTTGATCATGGTAGCACCTCCTTGGCAGGTTTTTCTTTTTAAGGAGTCCTCACAATGAGCGATTTTAAAGGAATTTTTTTAGAAAATCAACCACAATCTCTTGATCTGATTCACTCAACTCATAATGTAATGGGGGACTTTGTTTAGTTGTTAGGTTATTGACAAGCGGCGCGTTTCTGAAACAATGACTCAAGTCAAGGATCTATTACACTACAGGGAATGATCAGATTAGGGCCAAGCATGCAATTCACTTCATCCGATGTCAATAAAAGGGGTCACCCATTAAAGGGCGCCCATTAAAGGGCGAGTCAAGAGAAAAACACCTCTCCATTAAAAAATATTCCTTTTTTTCTTGGCTCTAAACTGACTACCAGCCCGGTTTTGTTTAAACTTCCAATTCGCGCCCGTTATTTCTCGCTGTTCGGTTCTCGGTCAGGGTTGCTATCCGTATCCTCGATTGATACGGATAGATTACTGAATCCGCACCAGTCACCCATCGGGATCAAGGCTGATGTGCCTTAGGCATAATGCTTCTGCTTAAGGCACGGCCCCTGGTCTGTTCAACAGACCCCAGAAAATCGTCGGTTCCATACCGTGTTCAATTGGATGTATTACAAATCTTATGGTTTTTAGCCAACCCCTTTGTGACTCACGGCATAGGCGAAACAGAATAGAAAAACAATACCGTTCTGTTATTTATTTTCGTGCAGCAGGTACCAATCAAATCTTGTGGTTTAATACCAATCCCGCCATCGGCGGGATTTCACTGCTGCACGCATACTCAACAATCAACCAAAAAGCTTACCTGCATCATAGGCTACCTGATCACGCATGATATAATAGGATGCCCTGGCCAGTTTATTGCTCAGGGCCTTAATTGCGACTATTTTATTCGTCTTGGCCATCTTGCGCTGATAAAACTTTTGCGCTTCCTGAGAGAATCTAATGGCAAAGTTTGCTGCCTCTACATACGCCCAGGACAGATACCTATTGCCATTCTTCCTGTTGTTTTCTCCCTTTTTGTTCTTATTGGTAAGCTTTTCACTTTTTACACATCGACAGTAAGATGAGTAATCTCCCACCGAGGGAAAGCGGCTGATCTCTCCGACTTCCAGCATAATGGTCAGGGCCAAGATATCCCCAATCCCTGGAATCGTTTTCAGCAATTGGAATTCCTTTTTCAGTTTGGCTTGAGGTTTTATTGCATCTTCAATGGCCCCAATCGTCTTCGTCAAGAATTGAATCACCACAATATGACTCTTTGCAGCCAAGACCAGGTAAGATGAATAAAATAGGTCTTCAGCATTTTCTTCCTTGAGTTTCTTGATAGCCCTGCCTGACATTTTAAGTGAAAGATTCCTCTCTATGGCACTCTGAAGGCTTAAGATCTGAGACGTCCTCTGCCTGACAAATAAAAGCCTTCTACGCAACAGATCCCTTATAGGTCGCTCTTCTTTTGGGTAGATATATCCCTCGGGCAATATGTTCAAACGCTTCATGTGAGCCAACCAAAATGCATCCCATTTGTCATCCGTATGCTTCAGACCCTCGTATTGTTTTATGGCTGATGGATTGGCTAAATGTACTTTGTATCCCTCTTCCTGTAACCCGTCTACCAACCAATACCAATTATAAGTTGATTCCACCACCACCGCCTTAAGATCCTTTTTAAATGGTTCCAATGCCACCAAAATTTGAGTCAGGCTGTTAGGCAGTCGTTTGGAAAAATGCCTTCTGTCTTGATCATCAATAATACCAATGTAACTATTGCTTGAATGCAAATCGATTCCGGCGTATGCTTCCATTTGACACCTCCTTATTTTTTCGTTGTTATTGATACTTTTTCCATAGCATATCTTGCTATGGAATTGGAGGTGTCTTATCTCGCTGTCAATACTAACTTAACCCTCACGGCTGATGCCAAACAGCCACTTAGCGGGGGAAGCCTCCTGTACGAGAATGGGCCCCAAGTAGCTCGTCGGAGCACAGGCTTCCCCCGCGGGCTATGCAAAACCTAAGCCCTTTATATGATTATCAAATCTGCTCTTGACTCACCTATCGCGTACGCATAATGGGGGATGATGGTGCATTGTTGCATAAGTGGCGGCTTGTGCGCAGCCTCAACGGATCGGGATGCACACACCGGCGGATACGGGTTTTGGTTGATTACACTCCAACGGGTAATCTTCTAACCCTGATGCGTTTCTCCTCAAAAACAACCACAGCGCCATATCCCAGTTCATCGGTAATGGAAGGCAGATTTGCGATTAGCAGAGAGACTTGCTTTTCCGGTCTCCTTTGGGTTCCTCTTCTGAATATTATCACAGAAGGTTTGGCCTGTTCTCGCAAGGCCAAAAGAGTGCCAAAATCGGTATCGGCCGAAACAATAACGAACCCATCTTTAGCCGCGAACTCGAATATGTTCTCGTCGTTCGCATCTTGCATCCCATAATCCCTTACATGAACAGCAGAGTACCCTTCGGCTCTCAGCGCTTCCGCAACATACGGTGAAAGTGCATTGTCTATAAGGAATTTCAAGCGGCGCTCAATAGAGGGATTTGACGTTCAGTCACGGCTTCTGCCGCATATCTCAGCGCCTCCCGGATATCCTTAACTGTTAGATCCGGATAGGTATTGAGGATATCCTTCTCTGTCATTCCATCCGAAATCATTCCAACCACCGTTGAGACAGGAATCCGCAATCCTCTGATACAGGGGACCCCTCCCATTTGGCGGGTGTCTACGGTTATACGTTCATATCTCATGACTGAACTCCTCTGTCGTAATGTAATGGGAATGTAATGGGGGACGGCGTAATGGGACGTAATGCGTAATGGTGGACATTGTTACCTTATGATCTTATGAGATATAATCCAGTAGTTTTGAATCGTTGTCATACCAGTGAAATAAAAGAAAAAGCAGATTTCACGGCACAGGAGCAGTTTCTTACCACGCTCTATGCCCCAGTACCATCTCCCGGAGCTACGGGGCAGGCACCTGCTGACACTCTTTTCACTCAAATGCAAATGTTCGGCTATTTCTTTGCCGCTGTTCTTCAGCTCCATCTCTGCCAAATAGCTAATAATAGCCCTGGCATCGCTGATTTTTTCGGTTCGTTTGGATGAGATAAGGTCCTTCAGGTCCACTCCTTGGTCTTTCGTCACCCTCCTTGTTAATTCATCCAACGAAATTGGAGAATTAAAGCCTCTCTCAAATCTCTCGTTCGCTTTATCCAAAGCCTCCACAACAAAACCCCCACTGCCAAGGATTCTCGCATCCCCCTTTTCTCTCTCTTCTTTTGACCTACCTAGAAGGCCAGCCTTGTTGCCGCCAGCGCTCCGGACGAGGCCACCTCCCTGAAACTCCGGCCTTCGCCCCTCATCTATTCCTTTTTCAACAAATCCGCGGTATCTGCGACGGGCGACTTTTTGGGTTTCACCGAAATGGAGGAGGACGTCTTCGACGGTCGATTCAGCTAAGGATTTGTCTTTGACAGGATTAACGGGATTTTCAGGATGTTTGTTGTCTTTTTCAGTTTCCGGACGAAACTGAAAAAACAATCCGCCTTTGGCGGAGGAAATACTGGGTGCTTTTGGGTTGCTGACTTCCGATCTCTGCTCTTTGACCTCAGGCACCTGGGGGTTCTTTCGGTGGCCTAAGATGGCGCTATGTCCGCTCCAGGGGTATTTGTCGAGTTCTTTGAGGTCTTGCACAATACCTGCTCGCAGGGGATTGAGATGGATATACCGAATTAACTCAAGGTGTAACGTTGCCACTATTCCACTATTTTTTACAACTTTCCGCTAAAACGTAAAGAGCACGAATAGTTTTTTCAGACAGGATTTACCCCATGAAATGCGCTTCGCTGTTACGGTTGTAAATTTCACGGGGTAAAGATGTTTTTGTTTGTCTTATCCGGTTAATCCTGTTGATCCTGTCTCATGTGTAATGGGGGCGTTGTTTAATTGTTGCGTAACAACGAGGTTTCAGTTGAACGTCCTCGGCTCAAATCCTTCCCGGTTCAAGAGGGTCGCGCCACCTTCGTCGGTCTGGGTCAGTACGTAAAGACCCGCTTTCTCCGCATACCGGCCCACATCGTCCTTCACCACGAGGGCGCCCATCCCTCCAACCACCTGGTACTTTTCATATTCCGGGAATATCTCTTTGAATCGGGGGAGCTTCTTCTGTACGAATTTGTCCACCATCCGCTTGTCCAGTTTGTTCTTCACCTCCACCACCAGCACCTTGCCGCCATTTACAGCCACCAGGTCGAATTCTCCCTCACCCTTGCGCTTGAGATTTCGTTTCACCTTTTTCAGATCTATCTTCGTCTTGCGGAAAACACCCCTCAGGTTCCTAAAAAATAGATCTTCCGCCACCTCCCCCTGTACAAGCCCCAGATCTCCAAGTTGTCTACCGATACGATCCAGTTTTGCATCCGTCCTGCGCATCTGTTCATCGGTTCTGTTCAATTGTTCGTCGGTCTTGGCCTGAGATTCTTTCAGTTCGCGAATTCCTTGGTCGGTTTTTTTGATCTGCTCATCGGTCCTGGCCTGGGATTCCCTCAACTGGGCAATCCCCGCAAACATCTCCTCTGCCAATTTCTCCAGACGATCCAGCCGGTCCTCTGCTTTTGCCTCTGTCATGGTTGTCCACCCCCTTTGGTACCCATCTTAACGACATTCTTTATCGTTTTCAAACAAATTCACATAGAAATGCGCTGGTGTAATGGGGGACGTTGTTACCTTATGATCTTATGAGATATAATCCAGTAGTTTTGAATCGTTGTCATACCAGTGAAATAAAAGAAAAACAGATTTCACGGCACAAAAGCAGTTTCTTACCACGCTCTATGCCCCAGTACCATCTCCCGGAGCTACGGGGCAGGCACCTGCTGACACTCTTTTCATTCAAATGCAAATGTACCGCTATTTCTTTGCCGCTGTTCTTCAGCTCCATCTCTGTCAAATAGCTAATAATTGCCCTGGCTTTGCTGATCTTCTCAGTTCGTTTAGATGAGACGAGTTCCTTCATGTCCACTCCTTGGTCTTTCGTCACCCTCCTTGTTAATTCATCCAACGAAATTGTGTAATAGGGGACGTTCTTCACATTTTAAGATTGCATTTGGGGGGGATGCGTCAGTAATTTTATCTGGGTACTCGGTGCTGTGAATGGAGATCTGGTGTCACATCTTGCATAGTGAATAATAATCGGTGCGCGTGGGATACGGGACGTTATGTTGCGAGTCTGATTATGTTGTGTGATTGAGGAGGTGTTTGTGGGGGTGATACCCCGCCGTACCCCGCTGATTTCTCCATCCGTGAATCTTTGACGTTATCCCGCCATGTTGAAATCGGTTATCTGCCTGGCCCACCTGCTGCCACCTGCCGCTTCGTCCGAGCTAATGGGGGACGGCTAATGGGGGACGTTGCTATATAACTGCGTTACTTTGTGATGTAATGTGTGTAATGTTTAGATCTCTGGCCTTCCTTAAAGGCCATCGCTTGTGTACTGACATAGCCTGCCGACCCTGCGAAGGCCCCTTGAGGGCACCGGAAAGGCAGTCAAGACAATCATATCGATATCAGAAGATCCTTCATTTCTTGATATTCAGGGAATTGGCTATCAGCGCTTATTAGCTGAGAAGCATGACAGATGGCGGAAGCAATTATGATACGATCCTGTGGATCTTTGTGATGCTCCGGCAACTCAGCGGCGAGGCTGGCTATCTTACAGGATACTGGCAGGCAGATAATACTCGCATCCTCGGTCGCTTGGGCTATCCATTCCTGAACCGGGATTTCCAGCAGAATTCTTTTATGATCATACAGCCATGTCACTTCAAAGCATGAAATTGCTGAAATGGCAACGCTTTCCTCCTGCTCAATCTGCTTCACTATTTCGATAGGTAGCCGTTTGGGCGTTTGATTGATCCACCATATCCAGATATGAGTGTCCAAGAGAAGCATCAGGAAATACCCCAGTCATCATGAGTTGCAGAAGAAAAAATGTCACCTTTTTCTATCAGCATTCCTTTAAGTTTTTCAGGAGGGTGCCTTTTTTGTATCGGAGGCGCATTTCCCTGATCTGGAAAAAGTAAAATCAATTCAACATGTTGCATCGGCTGAAAAGTCGGCATATCCACGAGCCTTCCAGCTTTGTCGGTACAGGTAATAATCTTTTGTGCCTGCATAATCTTTCCCCTTAAAAATCGGTTTTTGAACGAATTGGGATCACGAATCAGGACATGCATCTCAGCATTCAATTTCAATTGATCATTGGCATAAACAAAACTCTCCATAACGTAATGAGTGTAGATCTGGTGTCACATCTTGCATAGTGAATAATAATCGGTGTAACGTTGCCACTATTCCACTATTTTTTACAACTTTCCGCTAAAACGTAATGAGCACGAATAGTTTTTTAGACAGGATTGACCCCAGTGAAATGCGCTTCGCTGTTACGGTTGTAAATTTCACGGGGCAGAGCAGGATTTTCAGCCCCAGTGAAACCCCGATGAAACAGATGTAACAAAGGTTTCATGGGGCAGGCAAAACAGAAAGGTTTCATGGGGTAAAAATTTTTTTGTTTGTCTTATCCGGTTAATCCTATTGAACCTGTCTCATGTGTAATGGGGGACGTTGGTAAGTCTGTTAAGTTAGTTTTCAACATATTGAATCTGTAAGGTTGTGATTTGCGGGAAGCTGGATCTGACCACCTGAGTTGACCCCAGTTGCGGCAGACCGGTTTGCACATTCATGGCAAGAAGGGGTTGAATAACGAAACACCCGTCCGCTTCACGTCTTTTATTAACCTTTTCAAAATAGGAACCATTAAAATGCTGCGTATAGTGTTGTGGGCGCAAGGAAGAAACTCTGTATAAGCTTTGGCATCTTTTGGAGTCTGCGCAAATGACTTTGTATATATTCATGGAGTTGTTCCTTAGAAGTCAGTATCTTTTTGCCCAGACAATTGTTTTTCAGATGATTCCAAACATATTCATCAGGATTGAGTTCAGGGGAATATGGAGGCAAAAAGAATAGTTTGAGCCGACCTTCTTGCTCTTCTACAAACCTTTTCACAATCTTTGCTTTGTGAGCAGGGTGTCCATCAACGATGACAAAAACCGGTCCTGGGGCATTGATTAGAAGGCGCTTCAGAAATTCTATGAACACTGTCGCCGTCACATTACGCTTCGTGACCATAAATCGCATTTTGCCAAGCGGACTAACGGCTGAAATCATGTTGGCACTAAACCGTGCACCTGTACTGGAAACAATAGGCGTTTTACCTCGTTTAGCCCAAGTCGTACCATTATGAAAATCAGACCGCACACCAGCTTCATCCTGAAAATAAATTTCGGCACCGACCTTTGTCGCTTCACGACGGATTTCGGGATATTCTTCTTCTATCCATTTCTGAACCTTTTCCGGATCTTGCTGATATGCTTTCCACAGTGGTTTTTGGGCGCTCAACCCCAACTGTCCCAGCAAGCGCCAGACAGAACTTCGGCTCAATTTAACCCAAGACGTTTTTTGATCAGTTCTTGAACCATTTTTGAGGTCCAAAGAGCAAATGGGAACTTTAGTTGCAACGGATTCTTCAGCGTCACCGTATCGTAAATCCACTTTATCGCTTTGCTATCAAGCTTTCTGGGGCGGCCTCCGCGTTTGCTCGCATCTAGATTCTGCCAACCACCACCCCGGTATAAAGATAGCCAGCGGAAAAGTGTCCGAATATTTATGCCCAATACACGGGCCACATCCGTGGGATTCTCGCCAGCTTGAACGCGAGAAACCGCACGTTTCCTCATTTCCGTCAACGTCTTGTGGTCTAATGATCTTGTGCTTCAATAATAACATAAATAACTCAGGATGGCAACTGATTTTGAAACAATTAATATATTGCGAGTGACAAGGGTAAGCCCGTGTTCAAGTGCAGTAGCAGCAAGTAAACTGTCAATGACCGGCAGTGGGTCAGGAACGTTCAATCGCCCCCAACGGTCGGCGATACCAGGCGTAACGAGCAGGACACACCCGGCGGACCGCTCTTGCACAGTGGCGAACCATTTATCGAGATACGTCGCAGAAACAGGGTCACGATGACGTATCCCTTCAATTCCACGTCTGATCTCCCCCATGGTCAGGACCGAAACAAATAAATCATCGTCACTTGCCTCAGCGAACCATTCTCGCACACCGGCATTAGCACGTTTCCCTTTGCGGATTTCAGACAGAACATTTGTGTCTATCAGATATCCCATTGCATTTCACCACGGCCAAAATCCGGCGGACGAGCAAAGTCATCATCGTCGCCGATATCCGGCATTGCACCCAGCGCCTCCTTAAAGGAGCCTTCAACAATCTTTCGCTCCAACAAGCGGAAAACAATTTCAACGCGTTGATGCTGAACTTCAGGGGGAACGGAAAGAATCTCGGGCATATCATCTATAACCTGCCTTATTGGTTCCACAGCGGATACCTCCAAAAAAAAATCCAATTCAGAACGCTTGATCTGCTGCCACCATCATAAGGTGCTTCCATCATCATTTGCAATCATAATTGCGACTTCTGAATTAATGTAATGGGGGACGTTGGTAAGTCTGTTAAGTTATTTTTCAACATATAAGTAATAATTGGGGACGTAATAATTGGGGACGTTGCCACTATTCTCGATATCTCCCCCATATCTCCTCGATTGTCAACCACTTTTTGGCCTTCCTGAGCCCTTCTTATTGGTGCCGGTGTCACACTTGCATAGTGAATAACGGGGAAGCTGAAAGGTATAAGCTCGAAGCTGACTCCGGTGAAATACGCTGCGCTCGTCATTGGCATGCCCCAGATAAACAAAGAAAAATGGGTTTAACGGGGTAAAAATTATCAAGAAGTTCAAAGGTCAGTGGGCTGAGCGGAATGCGCGGTTAAAAACCTTTAGCTGAAAGACATCGTAAATCTCAACAAGTTCCTCAGGATCAGGCACGGGTGGGCGTTCTCGAAAATAACGCCCATGTGCATACCAGCTCCTAAATGTCAAATGGCCTTTAAGCGTAGAGCATTGTGAATGAAAAACATCCTGAACCGCATTGAAAAACCTCGCCAGGCGCTTAAGAATGGCCTTCAATCCAATGGCCTGACACATCTGTTTGCGACTTCTCGAATAGTCACCCATTTCTCTTCTATATTCGTCGCAAAGCTCGGACAAATGAATAATAAAACCCAGCGGGACGCCCTTAAGTTCTTAAGTTTTCTCCCGCCTTCGGCGGATTCCGAATTCCTGATTCCGGATGGGTTGGCTGTGGATTGGGGGACGTCCATTTGTAATTCAGTAACTTCGTACTGGGGGATGTTGGCAGTTTCGTTAGTTTTTTTAGACAGGATTTACTGGATTGACTGGATTTTCCTTTCCTTTTTTCCCTTTCCAGACGAAAGGGAAAAAGACAATCCGCCAGAGGCGGAGGGAATACAGTCATCTTTAATCATGTTTATCATGTTTGTATTGGGGTCAGACCTCAGCAACCAATTGACATCATTGTAACAGCTTGCTAAAAGGGCCGTTTTTTAACGCTTAGAACCCCCTTTTTGAGCCCAAAATGGGGCGTTTAAGAAAATGCTGAGGGTCCGCGGCAGGGCTACGCTACGCCGCGCCAAGGCAGGGCAATCATCCTCCTATGGCCTCCAACCTGACATCCTGGAGCCTTGACCGTGGGGGGGATAGCTTTCCAATCTTTACCAACAAGACCGCACCGCTCTCCAGCTTTCTGTCATTCGCTATCTCAAGGTTTTCCTGCAAAAGATCCGGATCATCTTCAGGAAGAAAGAATACCTCAGCTCCATCCGGGATTTGTTCCATTAGTTCAGGGTGTTCTAGCAGTCTGTCGGACTTACTGTGCGGCACTTGATCGAGCATGTCCGAGTCATTCGTCGGAGACCGGGACATGATCTAAAAAAGATCACTTCCGGGCGATTTTTTCCTTGCTTTTCCCTTTGGATTTCGATAGAATTATATAATAAAGTCAATTAGTTGGTTCTATCATAATCGAAATTCGTAAGGGGTCTAAATGACTATGGAGCCACGGTTTAAAGATTGCGATCGCGATACCCTTTTTCTCATGCCGCCATCTGTGGATGACTGGGTGCCTGAAAATCACCTCTCCCGGTTCGTGGTAGATATCGTCAGCCGACTCGACCTGTCCCCTATAAAAAACGCCTATGCGGGAAGAGGTTCGGATGCCTATCCCCCGGACATCATGGTAGCTTTGCTTTTTTATGCCTACGCAACAGGGGTGTTTTCCAGCAGAAAGATCGAACGGGCGACCTACGATTCAGTGGCCTTCAGGTATATTGCTGTGAATACCCATCCGGATCACGACACCATCGCTTCGTTCCGCAGGCGATTTCTCAAAGAACTGAAGGTGCTGTTCGTCCAGATTTTGCTCATTGCCCATGAAATGGGGGTCTTGAAACTGGGCAGCGTCAGTCTGGACGGCACCAAGATCAAAGCCAATGCCTCGAAGCATCATGCCTTGAGTTGGGGCTATGCCCACAAACTGGAAAAGCAACTCAAGGAGGAAATCAAAGAACTGCTAAATAAAGCGAAGCAAGCCGACAAAGAAGACCTGCCCGAAGGCATGAACATCCCCGAGGAGCTGGCGCGTCGGGAATCGCGGCTCGAAGCCATTGCGGCAGCCAAGGCCCTGATAGAGCAGCGTGCTGCCGAGCGTTTCGCCAAAGAGCAGCAATCGTATGAGGAAAAGCTTTCCGCGCGTAAGGCTAAAGAGAAAGAGACCGGGAAAAAGCCCAAAGGCCGTTCGCCCATACCCCCTGAATCGGGACCCAAAAACAAGGACCAAGTTAACCTCACCGACAGCGACTCGCGGATCATGCCTTCGCAGGGAGGCGGCTTCGAGCAAGCCTACAACGGCCAGGCTGCAGTGGACATCGAGACCATGCTTATTGTAGAGAACCACATCACCCAGCAAAGCAATGACAAGCTGGAAGTCACCCCTGCTGTGGAAAACCTTTCCTCTCTTCCGGAAAAGCTTGGCACGGTTAACAAGCTATTGGCCGATACCGGTTACTTCGGCACTGACAATGTAGAGGAATGCGAAACCAATAAAATCATCCCCTATATTGCCCCCGAGCGGCAGCAGCACAATGCACCGCTCCAAGACAGGTTCACCGAGCCTGGACCCCTGACTGACCCTGCGGACCCGGTAACCGAGATGAAACATCGGTTGAAAACGGTTGCGGGTAAGGCGGTATATGCCAAGAGGAAATGCACAGTGGAGCCGGTCTTCGGCATTATCAAGGCAGCCATGGGCTTCCGCCAGTTCCTTCTGCGAGGCCTCGACCGGGTTGCAGGAGAGTGGGATCTGGTCTGCATGGCATACAACATCAAGAGGTTGCATGCCTTAAGTTCACCATAATATCAAAGAGCAGGGAATATTATCCCTACAACGATACTTAGCTAATATTTTTGATTGACTCTATACCTACAGCGTAATATAATCTGCCAACCTTAAACGAAAGGAGGCTGAATATGTTACCCGAGATTCGCAGTGATGAGCACCTTTTTTCGGTTCCGAAGTTTGACATTAACAAGGAGGATATCCAAGAATTTGACAATGAATTAAGAGCGTTCCATGAGAATTTTAGAGACTGCTTCGCCAGAAGCGAATCCAGAGAACATTTTTACAACTATATGGCCGGACAATTTAGCACATTAGAGCGAAAGTCTATCGAACCCATTGCATTAGCTATAGAAAACGGCAATGTACGGCCCATGCAGCATTTCGTAAGCAAGGTCGTCTGGGATGATGAGAGAATTCTATACAAATATCGTAATATGATAAATGAAGACCTTGGCGATCCTGATGGTGTCCTCATTTTTGATGAAACAGGATATCAAAAAAGGGGGATGACTCCATTGGCGTTGGAAAACAGTACTGTGGCACTATCGGAAAAGTCGAAAATTGCCAAGTTGGCGTTTTCGCAGCATATGCATCACCCCATGGCTACGCCTTGATTGATAAACAGCTATTTATCCCTGAAAAATGGTTTTCTGAAGACTATGCCCTCAGAAGACGCAAATGTGAGTTGCCGGACGATATCACATTTAAGACCAAACCTCAGATTGCTGTCCAAATGCTTAAGAATATCGTAGAGAAGGATCAGATTCCTTTCAAATGGGTCCTTGCAGATTCAATATACGGAAATAGTCCTGATTTTATTGAGACTGTGGAAAATCTCGGTTTACGCTATTTTGTTTCCATACCATCAGATACGTATTGCTGGTTGAATACGCCGATTACCAGAAAAAGGAAATACAAGTATAAGGGGCAGATACGCGAGAAAATCATTGTGGATAGCACTCAAAATGAACCTATTACCGTCGCTTGTTTGGCTAAGAGCATTAATAACTTCTTCTGGTACCGCCGCAAGGTTTCCGAAGGGACAAAAGGCCCTATCGAGTATGAGTTTACCAAGAGGCGGATCGTCGTTTCCAAAAACGGGGTGCCAGAAAAGGAAGTTTGGCTTATCATGAGACGTACCATTGAGAAACAGCCTTCATACAGCTACTTCCTGAGTAACGCGTCCGTAAGCACCCGACTGCCCACGTTCGTTTGGCTTAGTGGTCTTCGTTGGTCCATAGAGCAATGCTTTGAAGAAACCAAAACGGAACTGGTATGGATCACTATGAAGTTCGCAAATATAGGGGTTGGCATCACCATATCCTAACGTGTATGCTCGCTCATTTTTTCCTCTGGCACCTGAAAATCAGGTTGGGGAAAAAAAGCACCATCTATTACGCTCTCGCAGCTTAGAACCCTGATCGAAGTTATTCTACCTATCAGGGAGTACGATAGCGAAACCGCGCTTGGTGTCGTAAAATGGATCCAAGCGAGAAATCATCGAGCATACCTTTCACATCGAAAAAAGAAGCTAAAGAGTTTGCCATAAGTATCGTTGTAGGGTTAAGTAATAATGTGGGGTAAGATTACGACCCCAATCAAGCAGAATGACGCAATAACCGAACCAACAAGCTCTTGGGTGTCTCGATCCAACAGCCGGAATCGGCCATACAGAAAAATGCTCCCAGAGTGAACCTCAAATTAGGACGTTAAGACCGACAGACTGCTAGGAGGTACCGGTCAAATTCTACACCTAATAGATGGTTTTTTCTGGAAAGGTCCTGTTTTCTCATTTCATCCTCTCACTTTTGATAAATACCATGATTGGGGGACGTTGTTACCTTCTGACCTTATTTGATATAATCCAGTAGTTTTGAATCGTTGTCATACCAGTGAAATAAAAGAAAAACAGATTTCACGGCACAAGAGCAGTTTCTTACCACGCTCTATGCCCCAGTACCATCTTCCGGAGCTACGGGGCAGGCACCTGCTGACACTCTTTTCACTCAAATGCAAATATTCGGCTATTTCTTTGCCGCTGTTCTTCAGCTCCATCTCTGCCAAATAGCTAATAATTGCACTGGCTTTGCTGATCTTCTCAGTTCGTTTAGATGAGACGAGTTCCTTCAGGTCCACTCCTTGGTCTTTCGTCACCCTCCTTGTCAATTCATCCAACGAAATTGGAGTATTAAAGCCTCTCTCAAATCTCTCGTTCGCTTTATCCAAAGCCTCCACAACAAAATCCCCACTGCCAAGGATTCTCGCATCCCCCTTTTCTCTCTCTTCTTTTGACCTACCTAGTAGGCCAGCCTTGTTGCCGCCAGCGCTCCGGACGAGGCCACCTCCCTGGAATTCGGGGCGTCTGCCCTGGGCGATGCCTTTCTTGATGAATTCACGGTATCTGCGACGGGCGACTTTTTGGATTTCACCGAAATGGAGGAGGACGTCTTCGACGGTCGATTCAGCTAAGGACTTGTCTTTGACAGGATTAACGGGATTTTCAGGATGTTTGTTGTCTTTTTCAGTTTCCGGACGAAACTGAAAAAACAATCCGCCTTTGGCGGAGGAAATACTGGGTGCTTTTGGGTTGCTGACCTCCGATCTCTGCTCTTTGACCTCAGGCACCAGGGGGTTCTTTCGGCGGCCTAAGATGGCGCTATGTCCGCTCCAGGGGTATTTGTCGAGTTCTTTGAGGTCTTGCACAATACCCGCTCGTAGGGGATTGAGATGGATATACCGAATTAACTCAAGGTGTAACGTTGCCACTATTCCACTATTTTTTACAACTTTCCGCTAAAACGTAAAGAGCACGAATAGTTTTTTAGACAGGATTGGCGGGATTTTCAGCCCCGGTGAAACCCCGATGAAACAGATGTAACAAAGGTTTCACGGGTAAAGATTTTTTTGTTTGTCTTATCCGGTTAATCCTATTGATCCTGTCTCATGTGTAATGGGGGACGTTGTTTAATTGTTGCGTAACAGCGAGGTTTCAGTTGAACGTCCTCTGGCTCAAATCCTTCCCGGTTCAAGAGGGTCGCTCCCCCTTCATCCGTCTGGGTCAGTACGTAGAGACCGGCTTTCTCGGCATACCTCCCCACATCGTCCTTCACCACGAGGGCGCCCATCCCTCCAACCACCTGGTACTTTTCATATTCCGGGAATATCTCTTTGAATCGGGGGAGCTTCTTCTGTACGAATTTGTCCACCATCCGCTTGTCCAGTTTGTTCTTCACCTCCACCACCAGCACCTTACCGCCATTGACAGCCACCAGGTCGAATTCTCCCTCACCCTTGCGCTTGAGATTTCGTTTCACCTTTTTCAGATCTATCTTCGTCTTGCGGAAAACACCCCTCAGGTTCCTAAAAAATAGATCTTCCGCCACCTCCCCCTGTACAAGCCCCAGATCTCCAAGTTGTTTACCGATACGATCCAGTTTTGCATCCGTCCTGCGCATCTGCTCATCGGTTCTATTAAGCTGTTCATCGGTTCTATTAAGCTGTTCATCAGTCTTGGCCTGGGATTCCCTCAACTGGGCAATCCCCGCAAACATCTCCTCTGCCAATTTCTCCAGACGATCCAGCCGGTCCTCTGCTTTTGCCTCTGTCATGGGTATCTCCCCCTTTGAGACTATCTTATCGAAAGCCTTTGTCGTTTTCAAACAATTGTCATATATCCTCTTGGCGTTCTTGTCAGGCCACGGGACGCTGGTAAGTCTGTTAAGTTATTCTTCAACATATCGCATCTGAAAGGCTGGGGGGCATTAACTCAAACTCGTATTTCCAGCAGATCTCCTTTGCCTTTTCTAACGAGAGTAACACTCCAACACGGCTGATCCCCAAAAATCTTGCCACCTCCGCTGCCGGATACCCAATTTCCTCAACAGCCAGCCAAGCAACCAGAGATCTGGCTTCAGAATACTGCCTTTGCCTGTTCCCAGAACATATCAAATCAGGTTTAAGCCCCAATTTACCCTAACGTTGCATAAAAGTTGAGGTCAAAACGCTATAGATTAGGTCAGCAAGGGACGATGGGGCATTTTCAAGGGTGAAAGCGTATCGACCATACGGTGAAGTCTTGAAAATGAAACAGCGTTTCTTGATGACCTGATATAGAGTGAGTAAAACGATTTTGGGCCAAAGCTTTATGCAACGTTAGGGTTTACCAGCCACAATCTCAATCAGTTCCTCTATTGGCCGCTTTGGGAGGTACTTCTTTTCAAACTTCACCTCCGCTTGCTGCAGGGTCTCGGTTACCCCAGAGAAATAGGCTACGCATTTCACGGGGCACAGCAGCATTGACGGGATTTGCTGGATTTTGTTGTTATTTGTTTAAACATCTCATGCCACAAACCTTCAGGGTTCGAGAACCAATCTTTTCACCACCAGATTGAAATTTCCCTGGACATGGGATGAAACGGACTTAATATTCGGGCTGTGCACTGTAGGCCCATTTGGTCAGTTTGATATCAGGGTGTTGGTCTTGTCCGGCCGTAATTTCGATGCCGATGATGCAGCGGGGATGGACACAGGACCCGGTGTTGTAATAGGCGGGGTCAGGGAATTTGTGTTCAATACCTGAGGTCCCGATCCCCAAGGTAAGGAGCCTTTTTTCAGCCAGAGAGAGGTTTCTGCATACCGGGCGATGGGTATGACCCGCAATGATGACCTGAATCCCCTCGTCATTATCCGTTGCCCAGCATGGAAGTGGTGGTCAAACTTTGCCCAGCAACTGAAAATATGCCTCCCTGCTCATTCCCACTGTCCTCATATTACTTCTTATGATATCGACATCTATCTCATCATATTCGGGAATAACAACTGCCCTTTTCGCTCCCGGATATGTCAATACATGGTGTGAGCCCTTCTTTCGCTTGTACGTGCATCCATAGGCCTCAAATATTTTGATTTGGGTCTTCCAGTCGGTTGCTGAAATTCTGACCATTATACCCTTATCTCAATAGCTTGCTTCTGGAAGCCAACCATTTCACTCATGGGAATCGCGTTCCCGTTTTCAAGCTTATACCCACACTCGTGAAGATATTCCTGTGCCGTGCCCAGTTCATTCATCTCCTCGAACTGTATTTCGATCACTTTGAGCAAATTCCGTTTCGCTTCTTCTGGGCTCTTGCCCTGTGAAACGAAATCAAGTTCGGGACATTTGGCAATATACCACGATCCCTTGGCCCAAGTTTCAATAGTCATTTTGAGTTCCATAAATGCCTCCTGGAAACATTTTAATGGGGGACGTTGTTTAGTTGTTAGGTTGATGACAACCTTATCTTCAATTCTTCGTTTCTGTGTTCTGACTTACGGTCGGTGGACTCAAAGATAAGGCCTACGCAATATCTGTTCCCCGGTATCCGAGGTTTCGAATGACAGCTAACCGACCCTGGCATTTTCTTTTTTAGACAGGATTGACCCCAGTGAAATGCGCTTCGCTGTTACGGTTGTAAATTTCACGGGACAGAGCAGGATTTTCAGCCCCAGTGAAACCCCGATGAAACAGATGTAACAAAGGTTTCATGGGGCAGGCAAAACAGAAAGGTTTCACGGGGTAAAGATGTTTTTGTTTGCATTTTCATTTTCCGGCCTCCGGCCCATAGCGGCCTACGGCCCGGCGGGACGAAAATGAAAATACCAAATCGCTGCGCGAGGGAGTCTTATGAGGTTTCAGTTGAACGTCCTCGGCTCAAATCCTTCCCGGTTCAAGAGGGTCGCTCCCCCTTCATCCGTCTGGGTCAGCACGTAGAGACCGGCTTTCTCGGCATATCTCCCCACATCGTCCTTCACCACGAGGGCGCCCATCCCTCCAACCACTTGGTACTTTTCATATTCCGGGAATATCTCTTTGAATCGGGGGAGCTTCTTCTGTACGAATTTGTCCACCATCCGCTTGTCCAGTTTGTTCTTCACCTCCACCACCAGCACCTTGCCCCCATTGACAGCCACCAGGTCGAATTCTCCCTCACCCTTGCGCTTGAGGTTTCGTTTCACCTTTTTCAGATCTATCTTCGTCTTGCGGAAAACACCCCTCAGGTTCCTGAAAAATAGATCTTCCGCCACCTCCCCCTGTACAAGCCCCAGATCTCCAAGTTGTTTACCGATACGATCCAGTTTTGCATCCGTCCTGCGCATCTGCTCATCGGTTCTATTAAGCTGTTCATCGGTTCTATTAAGCTGTTCATCGGTTCTATTAAGCTGTTCATCAGCTCTTGGCCTGGGATTTCCCTCAACTGGGCAATCCCGCAAACATCTCCTCTGCCA
This sequence comes from Deltaproteobacteria bacterium, assembly GCA_034522175.1. Taxonomy (GTDB): domain Bacteria; phylum Desulfobacterota; class DSM-4660; order Desulfatiglandales; family Desulfatiglandaceae; genus JAIPDZ01. Next base: position 1,395,284 of record JAXHLQ010000001.1, read on the forward strand.
ATTTCTCCAGACGATCCAGCCGGTCCTCTGCTTTTGCCTCTGTCATGGGTATCTCCCCCTTTGAGACTATCTTATCGAAAGCCTTTGTCGTTTTCAAACAATTGTCATATATCCTCTTGGCGTTCTTGTCAGGCCACGGGACGCTGGTAAGTCTGTTAAGTTATTCTTCAACATATCGCATCTGAAAGGCTGGGGGGCATTAACTCAAACTCGTATTTCCAGCAGATCTCCTTTGCCTTTTCTAACGAGAGTAACACTCCAACACGGCTGATCCCCAAAAATCTTGCCACCTCCGCTGCCGGATACCCAATTTCCTCAACAGCCAGCCAAGCAACCAGAGATCTGGCTTCAGAATACTGCCTTTGCCTGTTCCCAGAACATATCAAATCAGGTTTAAGCCCCAATTTACCAGCCACAATTTCAATCAGTTCCTCTATTGGCCGCTTTGGGAGGTACTTCTTTTCAAACTTCACCTCCGCTTGCTGCAGGGTCTCGGTTACCCCAGAGAAATAGGCTACGCATTTCACAGGCAAAACCCCCACTCCCCAAAATCCTTGCGTCGCCCTTTTCCCGTTCTTCTGCTTTACGCCCGAAAAGCCCACTCACATCTCCTCCAGCGCTCCTGATTAAGCCCCCACCTCGAAGATCTTCGCGGGTACCCTGTTTGATCCCTTTCTCCACAAATTCTCGATACGTCTTTATCGCAGTTCTTTTGGTTTCGCCAAAATGGAGGAGGACATCTTCGATGGTCTTTTCGGTCAAAGGCTTTTCATTTTTGACAGGCATTAAGCCCAGTGAAATGCGCTTCGCTGTTACGGTTGTAAATTTCACGGGGCAGAGCAGGATTGTCAGGATTATTTTGTTGCTTCTTTGTCGCTATTTCGGTTTCCAATTTGTTTGGGTGGTTCTTGATTCTTGATGTTTGACTTCGCATCTTTGATTACTGGAAGCAGTGGGTTTTTGCGGCTGCCCAGGATTGCGCTGTGGCCTGCCCAGGGGTATTTGTCCAGTTCTTGAAGATCCTTTACCAAACCGGCTCTCAACGGATTCAGATGGATGTAACGAAGGAGCTCCAGAAGGTAAGCGTTCTCCTCGCACACAACAGATTTATATCGGTTCTGAAAGAGATGCCCTGAACGTTTATGTCTTTTATTGAAGGTCACGGCGTATCCGGTCATAAGACGTCGCATCACCTTGCTCAACTCGGTAGGACCTGTTCGCAAGAGGAGATGAAAATATTATGTGAATCAAGGTCCAAGCCCCAGAGAAATAGGCTATCGCATTTCACGGGGTAAACATAACACTGGGTTTGAGTTTCTTCGAGGATGCCGGCGAACCTTTTTAGGAAAGACTCGCGATCTTTGTCGTCGAGGAAGATATTTCGTCGTTCTATTCCCCGGGTCCCAATTAAATGGCTTCGCCTGCACTTCGTGATTTAACCGGGCAGGCATGACGTGTTGGAGGAGGCCTGGAGCGTCAAGTCTTGCTTGGCGGGGCATTTTGTTTATTGATTGGTGAAATCAGAACTCTTTTGGGAAGCCAGCTTGCTTTAGAACACCATTTGCCGTGTGCCGAGATTTGATGCTTTGGTCCACCACAAATAGAATCTGGTGTCACATCTTGTATAGTGAATTACGGGGAGATTCCAAGGCTCAAATGAATGAGAGCCGGTGTCACATCTTGCATAGTGAATAATAATCGGTGTAACGTTGCCACTATTCCACTATTTTTTACAACTTTCCCCTAAAACGTAAAGAGCACGAATAGTTTTTAGACAGGATTGACCCCAGTGAAACCCCGATGAAACAGATGTAACAAAGGTTTCATGGGGCAGGCAAAACAGAAAGGTTTCACGGGGTAAAGATTTTTTTGTTTGTCTTATCCGGTTAATCCTATTGATCCTGTCTCATGTGTAATGGGGGACGTTGTTTAATTGTTACGTAACAGCGAGGTTTCAGTTGAACGTCCTCGGCTCAAATCCTTCCCGGTTCAAGAGGGTCGCTCCCCCTTCATCCGTCTGGGTCAGTACGTAAAGACCGGCTTTCTCGGCATACCTCCCCACATCGTCCTTCACCACGAGGGCACCCATCCCCCCAACCACCTGATACTTCTCATATTCCGGGAATATCTCTTTGAATCGGGGGAGCTTCTTCTGTACGAATTTGTCCACCATCCGCTTGTCCAGTTTGTTCTTCACCTCCACCACCAGCACCTTGCCCCCATTGACAGCCACCAGGTCGAATTCTCCCTCACCCTTGCGCTTGAGGTTTCGTTTCACCTTTTTCAGATCTATCTTCGTCTTGCGGAAAACACCCCTCAGGTTCCTAAAAAATAGATCTTCCGCCACCTCCCCCTGTACAAGCCCCAGATCTCCAAGTTGTCTACCGATACGATCCAGTTTTTCATCCGTCCTGCGCATCTGTTCATCGGTTCTGTTCAATTGTTCGTCGGTCTTGGCCTGGGATTCCCTCAACTGAGCAATCCCTGCGAACATCTCCTCGGCCAGTTTCTCCAGTCGATCCAGCCGGTCCTCTGCTTTTGCCTCTGTCATGGGTATCTCCCCCTTTGAGACTATCTTATCCGAATACTTTATCTTTTTCAAATAGTATAACGATGGAGGGTGTAATCAAAAGTGTTAGGCGAGGAGGCTGGGATGTGTATAGGAGCTGAATAAAGTTGTTTTTGTCTAAATTTTGTGCCGGACATCCTGGTTCTGTTAGATTAAATAACTATATAATAATGGGGGACATCGTCTGCGCCAAGGATAATTTCCCGCGCTTTCAGATCAAGCCTGGGATTGTCCGAGACCGCCCAAATAAAAATCTGCGTGTCGATCAACAGTCGCATGAATTTCCCTCAAATTCGGAAAGTATGCTGTCTGTTAGCGGTGCGTCGAAATCGTCCGACACGTTTACTTTTCCCTTCAGTACACCAAACCGGATTTGCATGCGTTTCTCTTCGAACGAAGAAAGACGCGCCACTGGTTTCCCTTCTTGAGATATTATCACTTCTTCGCCTGACAAAACCGCCTCAAGCAACCTGGGCAGATTTTCCCTGATTTCCTGAACACTGCACGTCTGAGTATCCATATTAAAACTCCAAGAGCGGAACTAACGGATTATTTTGAATTCTGCTATCCCTTTTATTTTCGCCAAAATCATCGTAATGGGGACGTCGTAATGGGGGACGTTGTTACATTATGAAGTTAGGAGAGATATTCGCGTATAATTTCAGGGTTGTCATACCAGTTAAATAGGCTTCGCATTTCACGGCACAAGAGAATTTTTTTCCCTCTATCTCTACAATCGCTTACGCCACGTCCACTTATCGAAAGAAGTCTTGCCAACTCCTCCCCACTGTAATCCAATTCATCCACCGCCAAATAGCATAACGCCGCCCTCGCCTGGCTTATCTCTCTCTTTCTTCGCTTGGATGCCAATTCATGAGGGGTGATCCTGAACCTTGAACAAACTCTGGAGACCAAATCATTCAACGAAACATGCCGCTGTGACTTATAGTCCATAGAGTCATAGAATCTGGTGTCACATCTTGCATAGTGAATAATAATCGGTGTAACGTTGCCACTATTCCACTATTTTTTACAACTTTCCGCTAAAACGTAATGAGCACGAATAGTTTTTAGACAGGATTGACGGGATTTTCAGGATGTTTTTGTCTTATCCGGTTAATCCTGTTGATCCTGTCTCATGCTTCTGTATTTGCGTTTTATCTGGACGCCTTCGGGTCCGAAGTTGATTAACAGGCCGACATCTTTTCTGAGAGCAGTCAGATAGTTGACCAGTTGCACCTCATGCCCCTTGACCAGTGTTTGAACGGATTTGAGTTCGGTGATGATTTCGTTTTCCACAAGCAGATCAGCAGAAAAATCGCCTATGACCTCGCTATCGTAGTAGACTTTTAGGGGCTTTTCAGATTCAGCGTGCAAACACGCTTTGGCCAGTTCGATGACCATGGCTTTGTGGTAGACGCTTTCGAGGAAGCCGAAGCCCAGGATGTTGTAAACCTTGTAGGCACAGGCAATGATCTTGTGGGTCAACTCTTCGTATTTCATTTTCTTTTTTAGACAGGATTGACGGGATTTTCAGGATTTTTTTGTTTGTCTTATCCGGTTAATCCTGTTGATCCTGTCTCATGTGTAATGGGGGCGTGAATAATGGGGACGTCTATGCTTTTATGCGTTTCGGTCCTTCTTTCCTGGCTCTGGGTGCGGGGTGCCGCCTTCGCGAAGTTCAAAGTTCAAGGGAGCCGCAGGGCGGGGTTGCCGTGCAATATCAGGTTCAGCAGATTCTATCACGGTACCGTCGCCCAGGTGCTTGGGTCTTATATTTTGCGTCAATATATTCTCTAATCTGTAAAACAGATCCTTCAATATAATTTATTCCATTTGGCCTCCTCGTTCCATCATTAAATGGGGCACGTCCACCTGTATTATGTAATGGGTACTATAACGAACAATCCTTCGGAGGGTACCGTGAAGACAGCTCCGCCCTTTGGGTTACAGAGGGCTAATGGGGGCAACCCGATGTCTTTGTTGGCTTTGTTGTTAAAATCGGTTGTCCGGGGCGCCCTGGCTTTCAGATTAACCGGGCTTTGATGTCCCCTAATTCGGCCTCGGCCATGGCCTGGAGGCCGTTTTGTTCCACATCCTGGGTGAGGGCCTCGATCTGGCGCTTGATCTCGTCGTATTCCTCCAGCTTTCTCTTGAGATATTTGATGGTGATTCGCCCTTTTTCCTCCATGCCATGGGGCGTGAGCCTATAGGCGTAGGGAAGTTTGGGCTTGGTATTTTTGAAGCGCTTGATCTTGATGAGACCCTTACCGGCCAACTTGGCGATACAGTAGTTCACCTTGCCGATACTAATCCCCATTTTCCTGGCCATGTCCCGCTGACCGATCCGCGGTTCATCTGCTAAGAGGTTGAGGAGGCGGTAGTGGATTTCCTGATTATAGAAATGTTTCATAGGTTGAACGTTTTAGTCAAGAGCCTGCGACTTGTCAAGAGGCTTTTTTCTAACGATGGCTTTAAATTTCCCTGGCACGGACCGGATCCGCCTGCCATGCACGGCATACGAACGGGGTGGGATTGGTCCGAAGGAGAAGATGGAAAACTACCAGGATATACCTAACCCCCTGATTTTATTCAATCGAATCAAGGGGGGTACCATTGTCACCGGGGAAACACTGATCATCGGGATTAACACCCTTCGTCGCTGAACACGGGTCTGGGAGGTTTTCGGCTCGGCAGCGCCTCTGCCTGGGGTGCAGGGGCTTTTGTGGTCCCGGTTGGGGATGCTTCATAAACCGGCAAACCAGCCTCTATCCAGGCCTGGCTCCCGCCTTTGAGATTCCTCGGCATCTTAAAGCCCTTTCTCTCCAAAATCCCTGCAGCCATGCTGGATCGGTACGCGGAGTTGCAGACCACCACTACGGGTGCATCGGGGTCGAGCTTTTTGGAGAGTTCCGTTAGATGGTTGAGGGGAAGGTTCAGAACCGTTCCAATCCTGAGGGCCATCCATTCGGATGGAAGACGCACATCCACAATCAGCGGGGCAGTTCCATTCTGCATCATCCGGTACAGTTCATTGGGAGTAATCGGATTGCCGGCCTTTATCGGTTGGTCCACCTTCTTCCATGTATCCAGGGTAATGATCTCCGGACTGTAACCGATTCGGTGAAGTCTGAAGAGGGCCTCCTTCAGTTCCTCCCGGTTGCCTGCCAAGACGAGCTTCGCACCCCACGGCACCATGGTCCCGACCCAGGTTTCAAACCGGCCCCTTAAGGGTATATTCACCGATTTGGGGATATGTCCTTCGGCATAAACGTCGGGTTCACGGATGTCCACCACATAGGTCTCTTCCGGGTTTGTCAGAGACGAACCGGGCGTCTTCTCAGGAGGCAGGGACCTATCCCAGTCAATGAGGGGCGGACCGTTCTTGTTGATGGCCGCGTTGTGTTTGAAATACTGGGGTGCTTCGGGAAGATCCTGAATGAGGCCGGCGACAAATTCACTTCGGCTTGTGTACTTCAGGTAGGGATTGGATTTTTTTTCTTCGCCGATAGTGCTGTAGGGGCTGTCTGAGAGATGGGCACCGCAGAGGGAGCCGGCGCCGTGGGCCGGAAAAATATGGACGGTGTCGCTCAGTTTAGCGATCTTGGTCGTCCAAGCGTCGTAGAAAGCCGAGGCCAGCCAGGCTGCAGAGACGGTTTCACCCAATAGGTCAGGTCGACCCACGCTCCCGACAAAGAGCACATCGCCGGTAAACATGAGTTCCGGCACATCCGGATTTCCAGGGCCATAGACCAGGCCGCACATGCCGTCAGGGGTGTGTCCGGGGGTTTCTATGAACTTGACCGTGGCTTTCCCCACTCGGATCATCGATCCCTCCTTGAGGGCCTCGATGGGATATTTAGCCCCGCTCTTGTCACTTTGATAGATAGGACAATTTACCGCCCTTTTCATTTCCATGTGCCCTGCCACAAAATCGGCATGGGAGTGGCTCAGGTATACCCCGATAATCCGTGCACCTTCCTTTTCGGCAGTATCCAGGAACACTGAGATATCCCTGGCCGGATCCACCACCAGGGCCTGTCCATCGCTGATGAGCATGTAGGAATAGATGGAAAGGGTGGGTAGTTCAAACTGAATCAGCTTGAATCCTGGAAATTCGTACGTATCCACAATGCGATACCTGAACGCATCGTCACCGTGCTTCGCCGATTCATCATCCTTTATTACGGCCCCATGAGAAACGGCCCAGAAAAGAGGAGGTTTAACAGTAGACCCAAAGAAACATAAATCCGGCGTTGTCTTCGTTGCATGGCTTTCCCTCCTTGAGCATCACTCTCAACCACAGTACGTCTCGTAATTCTATTTACAATTTGTCCGTTTGAAAATCAACAATAGTTGTGCGGTTAGATAAAATCTCGGATGGGCCAAAAAATTCACTGGGAGATCGATAATTTGCTTATATCAACGAAATCAGTTAGATGCGTCTTATGGTTATGGCAGCATCGGAGGATCAAAAGCCATGGCGCCGGGAGTTTCAGAAAGATGACTTCTTTGGCCAATCGGCACCCAGTCCGGGCTTATGGGTGGGATAGAGGATCCCTTTCCGAAGAATAACCGAACCGGCCATGGGGTCCTCCAGGAGATCCAGGTGCCCGTCTAAATCCGCATAGGCCACATTGGGCATGGCGAGGGTGAGATGGAGTCCGGCCGCGATCCCCAGGGCGGATTCATCCATGCACCCCATCATCACTTCCAGATTGGCCGCCCTGGCCACCGCTCCAATCCGGAGCGCCTCATGGATGCCGCCCACTTTCATGAGTTTGACATTGACCATATCTACCAGATCCCGGCGTGCCAGACGAAAGGCGTCCCGGAGATTCATGAGGCTCTCATCGGCCATCACCGGGATGGAGACACGAGCGGTGACGCGTCCCAGAAGACCCGGTTCCCCACGGGGTGTGGGTTGTTCGATCAACTCGAGAGAGGCCTTCTGGGTCGCTTCAACAAACCGGAGGGATTCATTGACCGAGAACCCCTGGTTGGCATCAAACCGCAGCTCAATATGCCGGCCCACGGTCTCCCGAACCCGCAACACCCGCTCGGTATCCGCTTCCACGTCCTTTCCGCCTTTGATCTTGAGGCACCTGAACCCCTGGGTCACCCAATAAGCGGCGCGCTCCGAGGTTTCATGGACAGGCATGAGACCGATGGTGACGCTCGTCTTCATGCGATCCCTGAAGCCGCCCAAAAGTCGCCAGAGCGGGAGACCGGCGACCTTGCCCAGAATGTCGAGAAGGGCCATGTCCAAGGCAGCCAGGGCAGACGGATACGCCTTAAGGGCGGGCTTGAGCCTTTCAAGGAGCATGACCGGTCTTAAGGGGTCCGCCCCTCGAAGTCCGGGAATGACGGCGTCCTCAATGGCCTTAAGGGTGTTTTGGGGCGTTTCGCCGGTCACGTGAAAATCGGGTGCGGCACAGCCCAACCCATTGACGCCCGTACTGGTCTCGATGCGCAGGAAGACATTGGTCGTCTGGTTAACCGTCTCGTAGGCAATGGCGTAGGGTTCGGCCAGCTTCATGGAAACCGGCCAGGCGTCAACATCAACGATTTTCATAAGGCCTCAATATCGCTTCTGGTAAATTTCGTCCAGGCTGAGCCGTTTTAATTCTTCAACAAACGCGACGAGATGATGAATCACCACAAGATCATGAAGATTGCCGACGCCTTGCGTGCCTTTATCCATCTCGCTACTTATCCTTTATCGTCTAAATAGGGCCTGAGCGATTCGATCAGGGGGCGAGCCCCGTCCAAGAGGACATCGAAGGACGGGCGGCCGGTGCGGGCGATGACGTCCCTGCACACCGCGGGAATCCGGTCCCTTTCCAATCCCTCGTGATTGATGGTGATGGCCCGGACCGGTTTCCCTGACAGGAGTTCAATGGACTGTATCTGAATCTCTATCGGATGGATCGGATACCCGGGAAACCCATCGTATTCCGCCCGGGCCGGCGCGTGCTGCAGGATCACCGCATCGGGCCGTGCTGCGGCCAGGATCTCGAATCCCCCCGGATAGGCCGGGTTCATCAGACTTCCCTGTCCTTCAATGACGATCACTTGCGGGGCGCCGTCTTTGAAGGCCTCCCAGACCACGTGTTCGATCTCACCGGAGACAAAGTCGTTGATGAGTGAATCCAAAACAATGCAGTGCCGGGCCCCCTGCAGCCAGGCCGTCTGTCCCGTGCCCACAAACGCGGACCGGATGCCCATTTCCTGAAGGCCGTGGACCAGAATCCAGGCCGTGGTGCGCTTGCCGATGGCCGAATCGGTGCCGAGGACGGCCACCTTGAGCGCCTTTACGTCCTGAATTTTTCCCGTAAAAAAATGCAGCTGATCCCTGGGAGGCGGTTTGCGGATATCCCGAATACGCGCGCCTGTGCGGCGGGCCGCACTTGTCAACTGCGGGTCCTCGGACAAAAAGTCGTGGAGCCCCGCATCTACATTCAGTCCATATTCGATGGCCTCCAGGATGTGTTTCCGTGCCGTTGAGCCAAGCCTCCCGCCATCCGGGGCGATCCCGACCACGAGATGAGATGCGGGTGTTTTAGAATGTCCGTGTGCTTCTATGGCTTCTGCCACCGACCCGTAGATAGGGACCCCTTTGGGGCGTCCATCTAAAATCTCGCCCGCATCCTGAACCGAACAGGTGGAATCCACCACGCCCAGTACCCGGTACCGCTCCGTGAACCGAACCAGCCCGTGTGCGGTTTTCCCATTGGGGGTATTGAAGGCGCCTTCGCAGTACACAATGGCGTTTCCGTCTATATTTGACATGCTTACCTCCTCCCGGTCAGCACCACGACGTATCGGTCGTTGGGGAGCGGCTCTTTTCGATGCCCCTCCAACAGCGCAATTAATCCGGCGGTGGATGCCGGCAGGACCTGGAGGCCTTCCTTCTCCCGGATCAGGCGGGAAAATGTCCGCATGCTTCGGTCCGACGCATCGCCGGCCCACCCCCCCGTTGCCCGGATGGCCTCCAAAGCAAGGTTCCCGTCGATGGCATGCCAGTTGATGAGCGGCTCATTAACGGCGGTTTCCCGGATCCGGGCGGGTTCCAGGTTTGCACAATTGGGGATGCTTTTTCGAAAGGCATGCACGATGGGGTTCTTTCGAAATGAGGATCCGGCGACAATCCTGGGCATCCGGGATGTTTTTCCCCGGCGATAGAGGCTCAGAAATCCCCGGTAGATGCCCGTTAGTGTGGTGCCGTTGGACACCGGGGCGGCCACGGCAAAAGGCGCATCTCTGAGCTCGTCATAAATTTCATAGGCGATGCCCCCATAGGCGCGGAGTTGAATCACCGTGTTGTCCCCGCCCGGATTGGCATCATAGAGCGCTTCGGCTTCGGCACGGGCCCGCGATGTGGCCACGGCGGTCTCGTAGTCGCCCGGCGTCCGAATGATTTCGGCCCCCAGCTCTTCCATCTCCCGGATCCGCGGGCTGTGGTATTCACGGGGAATATGGATCAGACACCGCAACCCCGCCAGCGAGGCGGCCAGGGCCGTGGCCGCACCGTAATTCCCGCAGGTGGCCACCGTAAGGGTATCAAATCCACGTCTGAGGGCATCCATGGCCTGAGAAAAGGCAATGCGGTCTTTTTGGGTCCCCGTGGGGTTGCCCCCCTCAAACTTGAGATAGATCTGGCGAACCCCCATTTCCCGCTCGATATTGCGGGCCCGTACCATGGAGGTGTCTCCCACTTCGGAGTCGATGATGTCCTCGTAGGTTTCCAGCCGCTCTGCAAGGGGGGATGACCAGTCGCTGGCCCTCGGGCGCTGACCGTGGAGTTCCTCCCATACCTTGAGGCCGTCTCCTCTGGCGTCGTCCATGATATTCAACGAGCTGTTGCGGGGCGTCTCGTTCATCTCACGATTCGGGTTGTTCCCGGCCGCCCATCTTTTCCACTACGGGATAGGCACTGACCAGTATCATCTGGTTTCCTTGCGAGCTTTTTCTGAATCGGGATTGGATCAATGCGCCGCACCAACGTTGAAACAGCAGCAGACAGGCGTGAATGGCCGCAGAGAGAAGCGGGAATGGCTCAACTGGAACCTCAGCTTCTGGACAATGGGTAAGGAAAACCGATGGACGCGGACCTGGGCAGGGGTCATTTTTCTTTCGGGCTGGCCATTTGTCGGATTCCATGAAAATGCATGGTCATCTCCTCCTTTTGGGATGATCCTCACCATGCCAGTGGGCATGGAGAGTCCCCTTTGGACGCCCCATGCCCCATCTGTCATCCCGTCGGATCCGAATGCATCAGCCTCATCAATACATGTCCTCCGGCGGCATATCCGGTATTCCCCTTTTCTTCTTTTCAGGTTTCTCCGTGACCATGGCCTCCGTGGTCATGAGGAGTCCGGCCACGGATACCGCATTCTGAAGGGCAAAGCGGGTGACCTTGGTCGGATCCACAATGCCGGCCTTCATGAGGTCCTCATAGGTTCCCGTTTCCGCGTTGAAGCCGACACTTCCTTTCTTATCCATCACCTTATTAACCACGATGGAGCCTTCGAATCCCGCGTTATTGGCGATCTGTCGAACCGGTTCTTCCAGAGCGCGCCGGATCAGTTTCACTCCGAGCTGCTCATCCCCTTTAAGGTCGGCCGAATCGAGGGCCTTTCGAGCCCGGAGATAGGCCACGCCGCCGCCGGGAACGATGCCTTCTTCCACTGCGGCCCGGGTCGCATTGAGCGCATCCTCCACCCGGTCCTTCTTTTCTTTCATCTCGGCCTCTGTGGCCGCCCCCACATTGATGACCGCCACGCCACCAATGAGTTTGGCCAGCCTTTCCTGAAGTTTTTCCCGATCATAGTCGCTGGTGGTCTCGTCGATCTGGGTTTGGATCTGCTTCACCCGGCCGTTGAGGTCCTCTCGGCTCCCACCCCCGTCGATGATGGTGGTGTTGTCTTTGTCTACGGTCACCCGCTTTGCGGTACCCAGATCTTGAAGGGTGACCTTCTCCAGCTTGAAGCCCAGATCTTCGCTGATCACCTGGCCGCCGGTCAGTATCGCCATATCCTGGAGCATGGCCTTGCGCCGGTCCCCGAACCCGGGCGCCTTGACTGCCGCCACTTTGAGGGTGCCCCGCAGTTTGTTGACCACCAGGGTGGCCAGGGCCTCGCCTTCCACGTCCTCCGCCACAATCAGCATGGGTTTCCCCATACGGGCAATCTCTTCGAGGATCGGGAGGAGATCTTTCATGTTGGAGATCTTTTTTTCGTGCAGGAGGATATAGGGCTCTTCCAGTTCCACTTCCATTTTTTCGGCATTGGTCGCAAAGTAGGGGCTCAGATACCCGCGGTCAAACTGCATCCCTTCGACAACCTCCAGGGTCGTCTCCATCCCCTTGGCCTCTTCCACCGTGATCACACCCTCTTTCCCCACCTTTTCCATGGCTTCGGCGATAATCCCGCCGATGGTGCGATCGTTGTTGGATGAGATGGTCCCCACCTGCTCGATTTCCTTTTTGTCCTTGGTGGGCTTGCTCAATTTCTTGAGTTCTTCCACCACCAAAGCCGTGGCCTTATCCACCCCGCGCTTGAGGGCCATGGGATTCACCCCTGCGGTGACCAGCTTGGTCCCCTCCCGGTAAATGGCCTGGGCCAGCAGGGTGGCCGTGGTGGTGCCGTCGCCGGCCACATCAGAGGTCTTGGATGCCACTTCTTTCACCATCTGGGCGCCCATGTTTTCAAAGCGGTCGGCCAGCTCGATCTCTTTGGCCACGGTGACACCGTCCTTGCTGATTTTAGGCGACCCCCAGGACTTTTCAATGAGGACGTTCCGTCCCTTGGGACCGAGGGTCACCTTTACGGCATTCGCAAGGGTGTTCACGCCTTTGAGCATCTTCTCTCTGGCTTTGGCATTGTATAAAATTTCTTTTGCAGCCATGTCTCAATACCTCCCGAAGTCTTACGCTTCTATGATACCGATGATGTCGTCTTCACGCATGATCAGATGTTCTTTTCCGTCAATCTTGATCTCCGTGCCTGCGTATTTTCCGAAAAGGACTTTCTGGCCCTTCTTGAGGTCCATGGGAATCCGTTTCCCCTTGTCATCCAGTTTTCCCGGGCCTAAGGCCACCACCTTCCCCTCCTGGGGTTTTTCCTTGGCTGTATCAGGGATGATGATGCCCCCTGCGGTTTTCTGATCTTTCTCAATCCCGATGACAATCACCCGGTCGTTCAACGGTCGTAATTTCATTTTTCTAATTCCTCCTAACTCTTCTTGCTGGTCTTGGTTTGAAACAGCGTAATATGACGGATCGGATGGCGGATTCAGAAGCCCTTTCTTAGAATGAATTAGCAAATTGCGTGCCATCAAAATAAGCTCCTAATATCATTAAACTATTTCTTTTTTCGCTTTTGAACAAAGTTGGGGCGCCTATCTCATAAACGATGTTGATTCGGATAAGTTGTTGGAATATAGTGAAATATTGAAGCAGAGCAGAGGCCCGCCATGCCGCTTATTTCGGAACTCTTAGTTCCTGCTTTTTCGGTGGGTCATCTGACAGCCGGTAATACCGACCCACGGTCGAATGCGCATCTCGGAGGAAAATGTATGGCCACGTGTGATGGTGGGGAGCCCTCATAAGGAACCGTTGAGCACCATTGGAAAGGCCCTGGGGAGTGACTATCATGTGGAGGGCGTGCAATCGTTTCCTCAACTCTTGAACCGTGTTCGAGACGCGCCACCCGATTACCTGTTTGTGGATCTGGACATGCTTCGGGGGCCTGACCCCGGCAAGCGGCATGGAACAGGGTTGGACAAAATCAGGGGCGCCGGCCCGACCGCTGAAGTTATCGTCATGGCCCGGAATGAGAAGATCCGGGAGGCGGTCGGGTTGGTGAAGGCCGGTGCGACCGATTACGTCACCTACCCCCTGGATCCCGAAGAGATCAAGTTCGTCATGAACCATATCCGTGAGCATATTACCATTGAAGCGGAACTGGATTATCTGAGGGATCAGTTCTGGGAAGACCACAGCCTGGAATTCGTCCAGACCAAGTGCCCGGCGATGAAAACGGTCTACGAGATGGTTCGGGCGGTGGCCCCGACCCGGAGCACCGTGCTGTTGATGGGGAAAACAGGGACCGGAAAGGGGCTGCTGGCCCGGGTCATCCATAGCCACAGCAACCGGAAGAACAACCCGTTTATCAGCGTTCATTGCGGGGCCATTCCCGACACCCTGGTGGAGAGCGAACTCTTCGGCCATGAGAAGGGGGCCTTCACCGGTGCCGTCAAGCGAAAGCTGGGCCGATTTGAGGCCGCGCACGGCGGGACCATTTTTCTGGATGAAATCAGTACCCTGACCCCAACGGCCCAGATCAAGTTGTTACAGGTTCTCCAGGACGGCACCTTCGAGCGGGTGGGCGGGGAGCAGAGCGTTCAGGTCGATGTACGCGTGGTGTCGGCGACCAATACGGACCTGGAGCAGATGGGTCGCGACGGGTTGTTCCGAAAGGACCTCTTTTATCGATTGAACGTCTTTCCCATCAACATCCCTCCCCTTAGAAATCGCATAGAGGATATTCCTCACCTGGCCCGTCTCTTTTTGCAGCGGCTCGAGAAACAGGGCCAGAAGGGGATTCGTTCCATTGACCCGACCGTGCTCCAGGGCTTCAGGCGCTACTCATGGCCCGGGAATATCAGGGAGATGGAAAATGTCATCGAGCGGGCGTATATCCTGGGAAATCCGCCGATGCTGACGTCTAAGGATTTTCCAGAAGACCTCCTGCCTTATGATGACAAGCCTCCGGAAGACACGACCGATCGCCCTCGATCCCTCGCAGAGGCCCGGCGCCGGGCAGGTGATGCGGCTGAAGAAGCCTACTTAAGGCGCGTCCTGACCCAGTGTCGTGGAAGAATTAAAGACGCCGCCCAGATGGCCGGTGTGACCCCCCGTCAGATCCACAAGCTCATGACCAAACACGGCCTTCGCAAAGAAGCATTCAAGAGATCCGCAGGCACCTGAAAAATGGGAAACCATAATTCCGATTTCATATGAAACCGGATGCAATAGTTCCGATTTTTCAGATAGTTCCTTCTTGCGCCATCCGAAGGAATGCATCCCTTTAATGCCGATTGGTTGGAGAATCTTATACAAACCTACCAAAGCCCGGCAAACCCATACCATTTCCCCCTGCTTGTTCAACCAAATTCTGTAACACCTCAATAATCAGGGGCAAACCTCCTGGATTCCGGCCTTCGCCGGGATGACGGGTGGTTGTGTTCGTCATTCCGGCGAAGGCCGGAATCCAGTACCGTGCCAGCGAAAGCGGTCACCCCGATTTATTGAGAAGATACCAAATTCTTCTATTGGCACAGTTGTGGCATAAGTGAAATTGCCCCAGAGGGTAGCCAGTCAAGATCCTCTCCCTCGTATGGTGAAAACGGAATAAAGCACGTAAAAACGCCATGACACCCCCCCATGTAAATCAGGAAGCCATAACCCTCAAGGGTCTCATCCTGCCCGCTCAATGGCGTGAATCTGGAGACGTGGCGGGTTTGAAGATCGCCACATTCGATGAAGGTGAATTTGCCATTTTAAATGATGAGATGGGAAAGGCCCTCACGCATCATCTGAGACAGAAAATCGTTGTCAGAGGTTATTTTGTGAGCGATGACACCGATATCGAGTATCTCAAGGTGATTGGCTTCCGTTCTTTAGCGTTAGAAGAAGAACCCCTCCCGCCACCATAAAATCCGACACAGTTAATCCCCAGCAGACTCAAGGGGGCAGGACCTCAATCCTATCCATTTCCGGGTCAGAAGGTGATCCTTGATGACGTAAAATATTTTTGTCGGAGGCCGGCCCCTGACCGCGCCCTGAATCCCTTGCGTATTCTCTTGAGACTGTTTAAAATCGCCTTTCATTCGAGTTTGAGAGTCCGAAGTTCTTTTGTCATGCCGGACACGATCCGGCATCCAGGAGTCGTATCATGTCAAAAGGATTCTGGATTCCGGCTTTCGCCGGAATGACGACAATAGGAGCCGGGGCCGAATCATTTCAAGTGCTTACGAGAATTTCGGACTATCCGGATTCGAGGACCGTAGCCAATAAGGAAGAACATTCATGACCCAGCAAGTTCGCGCCATACAACTCCACCAGGCTCCGGATCCCGGGACCTGCCGCCTCTTGTGCCGGGGGGATGTCATCACGTTTACGCTTTCACTGGATGCCCCGGCAGAAGGAAATGCCTGGGTCCGGACCAATATCGGGAGCGCCAGGATCACCCGGCAGGAGATTATCCGGGAAGTGGAAGCGGGCGACCCGCCCCTGGGCAGGGGCTGGTTCGATGTCCCGCTTAAACGTGTGGATGATCGACGCTTTGAAGCCACGCTGGCCCTCACCGAGGTGGGTCATTTTGAGGCGAAATGCTTTTTTCTTTTAGATGGTGCGGATGAACCCCTGTGGCCCGAAGGGCCCAATGTGGACATCAATGTCTGCCCGTGGCAAACGTGCTGCGCCAACAGCATCTACAACGCCTTCGTCCGCCAGTTCGGCCCCAACAAGGCCGGCGGGTTTCACGATCCGGTCCGAGCGCAGGACATCCAGGAACTGGATCGCGCGGGTTACCACGTGATACCCCCCTCCGGGACCTTCCGTGATCTGATCGCCGAGATTGATTTCATTATCGGAACGCTGGGATGCCGGTTTATTCAACTCCTGCCGGTCTTTCCCACGCCTACCACCTACGGAAGAATGGGACGGTTCGGGAGTCCATATGCGGCGTTGAGCTTCAGCGAGGTGGATCCGGCTCTAGCGCGTTTCGACTCAAAGGCCACCCCTTTGGACCAGTTCGTTGAACTGGTGGATGCGGTGCACACACGTCATGGCAGGGTCCTGATTGATATTGCCATCAACCACACGGGATGGGCCGCACGTCTCCACGAGATCCATCCCGAATGGCTTTCACGCAAAGAGGGCGGCGAAATTGAAGTTCCGGGGGCCTGGGGCGTCGAATGGGCGGATCTCACCCGTCTCGACTACACCCACCGGGATCTCTGGACGTATATGGCTGAGGTCTTCCTCAAGTGGTGCAGGCGGGGTGTGGACGGGTTTCGGTGTGATGCCGGGTACATGATCCCATTGTCCGCCTGGCGGTATATCATCGCCACGGTCCGGGAGCAGTTTCCGGACACGGTCTTTTTCCTCGAGGGCCTGGGAGGCAAACGCTCGGTGACCCGTGACCTGCTGAACCGGGGCAATTTTGACTGGGCCTATTCAGAGCTGTTCCAGAACACCGACCGACGGCAGATCGAACACTACCTTCCCGAACCCATTTCGTTTTCAGAACAGGTGGGGGTGATGGTTCATTTTGCCGAGACCCATGACAACAACCGCCTGGCCTCGGTTTCCATTCCCTATGCCCGCATGCGTACGGCCCTGTGTGCCCTCCTCTCCCCCCAGGGGGCCTTTGGCTTTGCAAACGGGGTGGAATGGTTCGCTACAGAGAAGATCATGGTGCACGAGGCTAATTCCCTCAACTGGGGGGAACCTGTCAATCAGGTCGATCGGATTCAGCGCCTCAACCGTCTCTTGCGAGATCACCCCGCGTTTTCACCGGGTACCGAACTTCGGATGGTGCAGTCAGGGAGCGGCAACCATATCGCCCTGCTGCGCCGTCACCGCTTCCAGTGAGAAACGTTTGCTGATCGTGGCGAATCTTGATGCGGAAAATGAGACAAGAGGGGTGTGGAATGCCCGTCGGGCGGAAATGGGCGATGGCGAATGGGTGGACCTGTTGGCCGGCCAAACCCCAGCGATTTACCGGGAGAAAGGTCGGGCATCGGTGCCCCTCAAACCGGGGGAAGTTCTTTGCCTGAGCCCGGACAGGGGAGATCTCGCGCTTTTAGGGGAGCCCCATGCGCCGTCATTTGAACCACCCGCGCGCATGGTTCGACAACAGCTCCGGGCCAAGGCCCTGGACGTCTACGGGGTTTATCGGGGAGGGCCGGACTTAAAAGAAGTCGACCCGGATCAAGCGGCTCAGGCACTTGCGGCGGATCCGATAGCCTTCTGCCGACAATTGAATCCTCTCGGAGACGAGTCGCGGGTGACGCGCTGGGAGTGGCCGCAGGATGCGTGCCGGGAAGTCATGGTCCCCCCCGGGTACTTTCTCATGGTGACCTGTGATGTACCGTTTCAGGCCGGCATTGTGGAAAAGGGACGTGTGCTGGCACGGGAAGAGGCCATTGAGTGTGCAGACGGGGTCTTTTTTGCCCTCTTTTCTCCCTTGTCCGTGAAGGAGGATCATTTTCTCTATAAACTCAAGCTGTCCATCTATGCGCCCGACCGATGTCACCACGCGGAAGCGCCCCTTCTCTATCTGGCACGATGGGATACCGTCACACTCAAACAATCCTTCGAGCGAGAGGAGATGGCCCATACGCCGCTACTGATGCTGGGGACCAACCACAGGGGCGGCATGCTGCGGGCCCATGTGCGATGGGGGGAACTGAGGAGCCGGTATGATGCGCTCCTTGCCGGGAATCTGGACCCGGATATTCCCGAGGACCGTTGGATCATGTGGACCCGGTGCCGCGCCTGGCTCGTTTATCAGGGATATTCCCAGGCCCTGGATAAAAGCTGCATCCATGCCTTTTCCGTGAACCTGAAATCTCAGGGGAGCTGGCATTTGAGGGTCCCCATGGGCCAGGGGGAACGCGTCCGAATGGTTTTGGGGCTTGAAATGGTCCCCGGTGAAAACGCGGTCCGGCTGGCGTTTTATCGTGCGCCCCTGTCAGGCTCAAACGGCGACCTGCCCGACCAGGCCGCGGTTCGATTGATTCTTCGGCCGGATCTTGAGGACCGGAGTTTTCATGACGTGACCAAGGCCTATACCGGGCCGGAACAGGCGTATCCGCGCGGGTTGAGTTCGGATGCAACAGGCTTCAGGTTTTCGCCCAATCCCGCACGCATACTCTCCACCGAGATTTCCGCGGGAACCTTCGTCCCGGAGCCCGAATGGACGTACATGGTTCGTCGTGAGATGGATGCCGAACGGGGCGAAGACCCGGATTCGGATATTTTCAGCCCGGGGTACTTCACAGCGTCTCTGAAAGGCGGAGACGCTGTCGTGCTCCTGGCGCAGATCAACGGGTCGCTGAAGTTGCCCAAGGAAGGGAAAAGCGCCCTCCTTGACGCCATGAAACGGAACAGGGATCCGGGTTTCCCCACTTCTAAAGCATCTGAAGGGGAAGGCGGATTTGTCCAGGGTCTACGCCGTGCACTGGACCATTTTGTGGTCAAGCGCGGGCCGCTGAAGTCCATCATCGCCGGGTACCCGTGGTTTCTGGACTGGGGACGGGACGCCCTGATCGTGGTCCGTGGCCTGATCGCCTCCGGCCGTCTTGATGAGGCCCGTGCCGTGCTGAAACAGTTCGGCCGCTTTGAAGCAGGCGGCACCCTTCCCAACATGATCCATGGGGACAATGCCGCGAACCGGGATACCTCGGATGCACCCCTGTGGTACGTGGTGTGCTGCGCCGAATTGCTCCGGGCAGACGGTCACGATGGGTTTCTGGATGAGCTTTGCGGGTCGAAGACCATACGGGAGACGCTTTTTTCCATCGGCACGGCCTATATCCAGGGAACCGCCAACGGTATTCAAATGGACCCCGGATCAGGTCTTATCTTCAGCCCCGCCCATTTCTCCTGGATGGACACGCAGCACCCGGCAGGAACCCCGAGGGAAGGCTACCCTGTTGAGATCCAGGCCCTGTGGTGGGCGGCGCTTGAATTCCTGGGGCGCATTGACGGCGAAGCGGGCGCAGACCGATGGCAAAAACTTGCCGGGCGCGTAAAGGATGCGCTGAGGGATCTCTTCTGGATGGAAAAAAAAGGGTACCTCTCTGACTGCCTCCATGCCCGTCCCGGACATCCGCCCAGGGTTTCAGAAGCCGATGATGCGCTGAGGCCCAACCAGCTATTGGCGGTCACCCTCGGCGCGATGGATGATCCCCTCATATGCCGCAATATTCTATCCGCCTGCGAGCGCCTCCTGGTGCCCGGTGCCATCCGGAGCCTGGCTGACCAGCCGGTAAAGCGTCCTCTAAAGATACGGCATCGTGGAAAACGACTGAATGACCCCAATCATCCCTACCGGGGTGTCTATGGCGGAGACGAAGACACCCGGCGGAAACCCGCCTATCACAACGGCACCGCCTGGACATGGCCTTTTCCCGCCTTTTGCGAGGCCTGGGCCATGGTCTATGGTGATTACGGGAGGGAGACGGCCCGTTCGCTATTGGCCAGTGCATCGGTGCTGATCAATGAAGGGTGCATCGGTCAGGTGCCGGAGATTGTGGACGGGGACCACCCGCATACCCAGCGCGGGTGCGATGCCCAGGCATGGGGGGTCAGCGAGCTTTTGCGGGTCTGGATAAAGCTGCAGAGAAAAAGTTCATCCTAAATCGCTATCGAAATCCAAATCCAAATCGAAACAATACGACGTTTAGAAAAAGGTTTCGGTTGTTCATTGTTTCTTGATAGTCTATCCTGTAGGTGAAAGGCGTCACTGCATCCCTGAGGACATCACCCTCACGGCTGCCGAATTCGATACCGATTCCGATGGCGGTCCCGATCCCGATAGCGATGGCGATTTCACTGGGACCGCCAAAATAGGTAAACCCTAACGTTGCATAAAAGTTGAGTTCAAAACGCTATAGATTAGGTCAGCAGGGGACGATGGGGCATTTTCAAGGGTGAAAGCGTATCGACCATACGGTGAAGTCTTGAAAATGAAACAGCGTTTCCTGATGCCCTGATATGGAGCGAGTGAAACGATTTTGGGCCAAAGCTTTATGCAACGTTAGGGTAAAGTCAATGGGTATTATCTCAATAAACCGGGGCGACTGCTTTCTATGTCGCTTCTCTGGATTCCGGCCTTCGCCGGAATGACGGGTGGTTGGGTTGTTCGTCATTCCGGCGAAAGCCGGAATCCAGTGGGGTTACCCCAAATTATTGAGATGTTACGTCAATGGCATCGAGTATGCCCCATTTAACGATCAAGCGAGGTAGCGTTCTATGAGTCTAATTCAGATGTTTCAGGTGCTCCCCAACATACCGGCTGAACTCGATTTTCTTGAGGTCCTGGCGAGGAATCTGTGGTGGTCGTGGAAACCGGACGCCAAGGAGCTTTTCAGACGCATGGAGCCGGGTCTGTGGGGTGCCTGCGAGCACAACCCGGTGGTGTTTCTCTCTCGCTTGCCCCAGAGTCGCTACGAGGAACTGGCAGATGATGACAGTTTTCTGGGCCATCAGGAACAGGTCAGGACGAATTTCGAGGCGGCCATGGATTCCTCAGGAAGGTCGGAAACCGGCCTGTTCAGCCCCGGTGAGGTGATCGCCTATTTTTCCATGGAATTCGGTCTCCACGAAAGCATTCCCATATTTGCCGGCGGGCTCGGGGTCCTGGCGGGTGATCACCTCAAGGCCGCGAGCAATCTGGATCTGCCGCTCGTGGGGGTGGGTCTTCTCTACCGGCAGGGATATTTCCGCCAGCTTCTGGACCACAATGGCTGGCAGCAGGAGATGTATCCGGAGACCGATCTCTACACACTCCCCATGGACCGGGCCGAAGATCGAGACGGAAACGATCTCAGGATCTCCATTACCGGACCGGACGGCGAGTTATTCGCCGATGTGTGGAAGATACGGGTGGGACGCATCAGGCTCTTCCTGCTGGACACCCAGGTACAGGAGAATCCGCCTGAAGCCCGGAAGATCACCGCACAGCTTTATGTGGGTGAATCCAGAATTCGTCTGGCCCAGGAGATCGTGCTGGGCATCGGCGGCATGCGGGCCCTGACGGCCATGGGCTTTTATCCCAAGGTCTGTCACATGAATGAAGGACACTCCTCCTTCTCGAGCATCGAGCGGCTCGCCCTGACCATGAAGACCCACCAGGTGGATTTGAAGACCGCCCTTGAGATCGTTCCCCGGACCACCATCTTTACCACCCACACACCGGTGGCCGCGGCCCATGACGAATTTCCGGCCAAAATGGTCAGGCCGTATCTGGAGCCTTTTCAAAACACCGTCGGCACAACCGTGGAAGAAATGCTCAAATGGGGACAGGGAGAGGAGAATGGGCCCGAAAGCGATTTTTCCATGTTCACCCTGGGCCTGCATATGGCTCAGTATTGTAACGGGGTCAGCAGGCTGCACGGTGAAGTGGCCCGAAAGATGTGGTCTCACCTCTGGCCCAACAGGCCCGACGAGGAAACCCCTATTTCCTATGTGACCAACGGTGTTCACATCCCGTCTTTTATTTCACGGGAGTTTGCCAATCTGTTCGATCGCTATCTCGGTGCCGAATGGGTCATGGGATCCATGCGGCGGGAGAATATTGAACGGATTGACGATATTTATGACGAAGAGCTGTGGCGCTCCCATGAGGTGAACCGGTCACGTCTTGTCCGGGTTTGCAGGGACCGGATGAAAAAGCAGTATACTCGGCGCAATGCCCCGGAATCGGTCCTCAGGGAGGCGGAATCCGTCCTGGATCCGACTATCCTGACTGTTGGGTTTGCGCGGCGGTTCACCCCCTATAAGCGGGGTGCGCTCATCCTTAGAGATACGGAACGGCTGGAAGCCATGATCAACTATCACAAGCATCCGGTTCAATTCGTTTTTGCCGGAAAGGCCCATCCCCAGGACAGGGAGGGGAAGGAGTTGATCCGTCGGCTGGTGGATTTCGGCCGCAAACCCAGTGTGCGTCACCGGTTTATTTTTCTGGAGGACTATGACATGCGCCTTGCAAGGATCCTGGTTCAGGGCGCTGATGTGTGGCTCAACACCCCGCGTCGGCCCTTTGAGGCCTGCGGCACCTCGGGGATGAAAGCGGCGGTAAACGGTGTGCTCAATGTGAGTATTCTGGACGGATGGTGGTGTGAAGGGTATTCAAAGGAGAGGGGCTGGGCCATTGGGCACGGGGAAACCTATGCGGACACCGAGTATCAGGACGCGGTGGAAAGCGAAGCCCTCTATAATGTACTGGAGAATAACATCATCCCCTGTTTCTATGACAGGAGGAGCACAGAACGCCCTTCCGCATGGGTGGAGATGATGAAGGCTTCTATCAAGATGGCCATGGCGGACTTCTGCAGCCTTCGTATGGCGGATGAATATGAACAACGGTTCTATCTGAGGGCGGCCAAAGCTGCGGGTCAACTCATTGAAAATAAGGCCCGGGCGGCTCTCGAACTGGCTGAGCAGCGTGAGCGGCTTCTCTCTTGCTGGAAAGACGTTCAGATTGAGCATCCGGCTCGTGAAAAGCGGGGCCCCTTTCATGTGGGGGATACGTTCAGGGCCACGGCGGTGGTTACCCTGGGTCGATTGATGCCGGACGAGGTGGAGGTCGAACTCTATTACGGGCCCCTGAAAGGGATTGATATGCTTAAGACCATTGCCACGGAATCCATGGCTGTTGAGGAAGACCTAAGGGACGGAAAATTCCGCTATGGCTGCACCCTTACTTGCAGACAATCCGGTCGTTACGGCCTGACAGCGCGTGTGGTCCCCAAGGGGGATGACCGGATCAAGTTTACCCCGAAGCTGGTGACCTGGGCATGAGGATTAGAGAGCGTCCGATTCTGAACATTGTGATTTTCAGGAAGTCCATTCTTAGCAACGGACAACCCGTAACCAGGAATCCCGCCGACCGCGGGATCTCCGCTTCGCTTCGACCAGAAACTATAAACAAATGACCGCACAACGAAAGAACCCCCGTGTCCTGATCGTCACCCCTGAAGTGACATACCTCCCCAACGGGATGGGGAATGTGGCCAACTACCTCAGTGCCAAGGCCGGTGGGCTGGCCGATGTATCGGCAGCCCTGGTGAGTGCGCTTTTTGAGCAGGGGGCGGATGTGCATGTGGCCATACCCGATTACCGCGAAATGTTCAAGGCCAAGACGGCGCCGATTCTCGGGACTCAACTCAATGCCATAAGGGAAAAGATGCCGGAAGACCGGGTCCATCTCGCTGAAGACCGTGCTTTCTTTTACATGAACCATGTCTATTCCAACTACGGTTCAGAGAACCTCAAAATCGCCCTTGCCTTCCAGCGGGAGGTTATCAACAACATCGTGCCCCGGGTGAGGCCGGACCTGATTCACTGCAATGACTGGATGACGGGCCTCCTCCCGGCCATGGCCCGACAGATGTGTGTGCCCTCACTGTTTACCATCCACAATATCCATACCGTGAAGGCCTCGCTGGCCGTGGTGGAGGACAGGGGGATCGATGCCGCTTATTTCTGGCAGCATCTCTACTACGAACACGCACCAGTGGAATACGAGGACGCGAGAGAACACAATCCCGTGGATTTTCTGACGAGTGGTGTTTTTGCCTCCCATTTTGTCAATACGGTAAGTCCCACCTTCCTTAAAGAGATCGTGGAAGGGCGTCACCATTTTGTGGCTTCACCGCTGCAGGAACAGCTCGCCAACAAATGGTACAGTGAATGCGCGGCCGGTATCCTCAATGCGCCGGATCCGTCCTTTGATCCGGAAACGGACGAAGTGCTGGCCTGTCGATACGGGCCCTCCGATCACGTCAAGGGAAAACGGGAGAACAAGAAACTGCTCCAGAAGAATCTGGGACTCCTGCAGGATAAATATGCCCCCGTCTTTTTTTGGCCCCATCGCCTGGACCCGGTGCAGAAAGGGTGTCAGATCCTGGCCGAAATCCTTTACCACATGGTATCCAAGTACTGGCGGGAGCGGCTCCAGATCGTGTTTGTGGCCAACGGTGAATTCCAGCGGCATTTCCTGGAGATCGTTCACCTCCACGAACTGCAAAAACGGGTCGCGGTGTGCAACTTTGATGAGGGGCTCGCCCGGCTGGCATATGGGGGATCGGATTTCGTACTGATGCCATCGAGTTTCGAACCCTGCGGCCTCCCTCAGATGATCGCCCCCATATACGGGTCCCTCCCCGTGGCCCATGACACGGGCGGGATCCATGACACGGTCAGCCAGATGGATGTGGCGGCCGGGAGGGGAAACGGGTTTTTGTTCAACGTGCATGAGGCGGGCGGCCTGGCATGGGCCATGGACCGGGCCATGGATTTTCACCGCCTTCCCTTAAATGTGAAACGGGCTCAGATCAAACGCGTCATGGAGGAGAGTCGAAACGCCTTCAACCACGCCGCAACGGCGCGACGCTACATGGATCTATATGAGAAGATGCTGGACCGCCCCCTCATCTGTGAAGCCCCCTGAGAAATCAGGCCCAATAAACCGTATTCCTACATGAATGAAATGCCATGTCTGATCGTTCTCTGCCACTAATTGAAAAAGATCCCTACCTCAAACCTTTTGAACGGGATCTGACGCGCCGGATCCAGTTGATCCTGGATACGGAAGCGCGGCTCACCCGCCATGCCGGCGATCTTCGTCGGTTTGCTTCCGGCCACGAATATTTCGGGCTGCACCAGACCGGGGATGAATGGGTGTTTCGGGAGTGGGCCCCCAATGCGACGGCGCTTTTTTTGATCGGGGATATGACCGGGTGGCGGGAGTTTTCCGAATTCGCCCTCAATCGAATCGATGATCATGGTGTATGGGAGATTCGCCTTCCCGGGGATGCGCTCAGGCATGGCGATCTATTCAAATTGCGGATCTACTGGCCCGGGGGCGGCGGAGACCGGATCCCGGCCTGGAGCCGGCGGGTGGTGCAGGACCCCGAATCCCTGATCTTCAATGCCCAGGTCTGGGCCCCTCCCGAACTTTACCAATGGACATGTGAGGTCTTTTCAGACGTCCCGCGGTATCCGCTCATTTATGAGGCCCATGTGGGCATGGCCCAGGAAGCGGAACAGATCGGAACCTACCAGGCATTTGCCGAGCGAGTCATTCCCCGGATCGTGAAGGCGGGCTACACCACCCTCCAACTCATGGCCCTCCAGGAGCACCCTTACTACGGTTCCTTCGGGTATCACGTGTCCAGTTTTTTTGCGGCGTCATCCCGGTTCGGTACACCGGAGGAACTGAAAAAGCTCATTGATACGGCCCATGAAAACGGCCTGGCAGTAATTATGGACCTCGTCCATTCGCATGCTGTTTCCAACGAGGTAGAGGGCCTGGCCCGGTTCGACGGCACCCAGTATCAATTCTTTCATGCCGGCCCCCGGGGACGGCATGAGGCCTGGGACAGCCTCTGTTTTGATTACGGCAAAGATGCGGTGCTGCATTTCCTGCTGTCCAACTGCCGATTCTGGTTGGATGAATACCGGGTGGACGGCTTTCGATTCGACGGGATTACCAGCATGCTCTACCACCATCACGGCCTGGGGCAGGCGTTTACCGGCTATGGGGACTATTTTGGCTCGGATGTAGATGAAGACGCCCTCTGCTACTTAACGCTGGCCAACCGCCTTATCCATGATATCCGGCCCGGGGCCATCACGCTGGCAGAGGATGTGAGCGGGATGCCGGGGCTGGCCGCACCGTTTACGGACGGGGGCATTGGGTTCGATTTCCGGTTTGCCATGGGCGTGCCCGACTACTGGATACGCCTGACCAAGGATATCCCCGATGAGGACTGGCCCATGGGGCAATTATGGTATGAACTCACCAATCGGCGGGCTGATGAGAAGACCATCAGTTATGCAGAGTCCCACGATCAGGCCCTGGTGGGGGATCAAACCCTGATTTTCAGGCTCATCGGGGCGGACATGTATCATCATATGGGACGCGAGAACACCCACCTGCGGGTTGAGCGTGGTGTTGCCCTTCACAAAATGATCCGGCTCATCACGCTAACCACGGCACAGAGCGGCTATCTCAATTTCATGGGCAATGAATTCGGGCACCCCGAATGGATCGACTTTCCCCGGGAGGGAAATAACTGGTCCTACCGTTATGCCAGACGGCAGTGGCACCTGATGGATGATCCGTCTCTCAAGTACCGGTGGCTGGCCCTGTTTGACCGGGACATGATCGACCGGGTCAAGCGGTTTCGGATCCTTGAGGACGCCGACATCCGATTGCGTCACGAACATTCAGACCACAAAATCATGGCCTTTGAAAGGGCCGGCCTGGTGTTCATATTTAATTTCCATCCCCGCGCTTCCTATACGGACTACCGGATCAGCGCCTCCCCTGGAGACTACCGCATGGTTCTGGACAGCGACAACGCCCGCTACGGCGGGCACGGCCGGCTGGTGACCGATCAGACGCATACCACAATTACAGATGCCCATGAGAAGGGTGGGCGTCAATGGCTCAGCCTTTACCTCCCCACCCGGACGGCCATCGTGCTGGCGCCCAATTCCTGAAACCTGAAACCTGTATACGGTTTACTCCGGCAGATGCCTCTCCACAAACGAGCGTATGGCCTCAGGGTATTCCGGGAGGAGGCTGCAACTGCTGTGATCCGACCCCGTTCCCACAAACAGCTCGGCCCTTCCGGCAGGGAAGGCGTCCCTCAGGCGCCAGGCATGGTGCAGGGGAAAATGCTCATCCTTTTCACCGTGGATGATGAGCACAGGGATGTCTATGTGTGGAGCGAGGCGAACGGGACTGACGCCGTCCATCCGGAAGCGGTAGAAGAGGTCCATCCACAAAACCACCATGGGGGCGAACAGAAGACCGAAGACCGGGCTGTAGCTGCGATAGAGACTGCGCAGGGCCTCTTTGGTCCGGGCATAACACGATTCCAGGAAGAGCAACCGGATCTTTTCAGGATTTCTGCCGGCTGCAATGATGGCCCCTGCGGCCCCGGCCGAGTGACCATATAGAAGGACGGGTCGGCCCACCCAGTTCAATACCCGCTCGATGTCCTCGGCAAACCGAAAAGCATTCATGAACCGATAGGGACTGGATTCCCCGTGATCCCTGGCACTGTGAATCACTACCGAGAAGCCCATTTTGCCAAAAACCCTGGCCCGACCCACCATGCGGTCCCGGTTTCGGCTCCAGCCATGGGCGAGCACCACAATGCCCCGTGATGCGCCGTCCGGATCGATCCGCCAGACCTCGAGCGTCCCCCCGTCGACTGCCGGGATTCGGGTGTCGCTGATCCGCCCCCAGTCCGGGGTGTCCTGAACCGGGGCCCGGGGGATCTGATGGACCACATAGGTAAAAAGAAGGGTCAGAATGAGATACAGTAAAATGATCCCCGCTATGATAAACATCCACATGAAAAGCTCCGGATAAATCCTGTCGAGTACCTTGATACCGCAGAAAAATACGCCCAACGGGCAGGAATATCAATGGGGAAATGACGGCGGGACAGGTAGGCGTTTCAATGTTCCCGTTTTTGTGTTAGGATGAAGGCCATTCATCTATTCCAATAACTCGATATGAGACAAACCATAAAGGGGGAAAATCCATGTGGGAATACACGGATAAGGTAAAGGAGCATTTCCTGAATCCCCGGAATGCGGGAGATATGGAAGATGCCGACGGCGTGGGCGAGGTGGGGTCCATGGCATGCGGCGATGCGCTTAAGCTCTGCCTCAAGGTGGACGAAAACGGACGGATATCGGATGCCACATTCCAGACCTTCGGATGTGCCAGTGCCATTGCGTCGGCCTCGGCCCTGACGGAAATGCTCAAAGGCAAGACGGTGGAAGAGGCGGAAGAGATTACCAATCAGGACATCGCCGACTATCTCGGCGGACTCCCCAAGGAAAAGATGCACTGCTCGGTCCTGGGCCGCCAGGCACTGGAGGCCGCCGTGGCCGACTACCGGGGGGAGCCGGTAAAAGAGGCCGAAGGGGAAGTGATCTGCGAGTGCTTCGGGGTGACGGACAGGGAAATCGAAAAGGCGGTTCTGGAGAACAACCTCACCACCATTGAAGAGGTGACCAATTACACCAAGGCCGGTGGGGGATGCGAGAACTGTCATGATGCCATTCAAGAGATCATCGATAAGGTGCGTGCGGAAAAGCCACCGGTGAGCCAGCCCAAGTTATCGAACATTCAGAAGATCCGCAAAATCGAGGAGACCATCGAAGAAGAGATCCGGCCGTCATTGAAACAGGACGGGGGCGACATCGAGTTGATTGATGTGATCGGAAACCGCGTGCTGGTGGCGGCCCGGGGGAGCTGTGCCATGTGCAAGGCCGCTCCCCAGACCATGAAGCATGTGGTGGAGGCCAAGCTGCATGAGTTTATCTCGCCCGATCTCGTGGTGGAGGAGGTGTCGGCATGAAAACCATCTATTTGGACAACAACGCCACCACCCGGGTGGCACCGGAAGTAAAAGAGGCCATGATCCCCTATTTTGAGGAACGCTACGGGAATCCCTCGAGCGCCCATTCATTCGGCGGCAGGATTGCCGCACATCTGCGTGAGGCCCGTGAAAACCTGGCCGCCCTCATCGGGGCGGAACCGGATGAGATGGTTTTCAACGGTTGCGGGTCTGAGAGTGATAACGCCGCGGTTCGCTCAGCGTTGGATACCCAGCCCGAAAAACGTCACATCGTCACGAGCCGGGTAGAGCACCCGGCCATCAAATCGCTGTGCACGCATCTGAAGGACCGGGGCTGCCGTATCACGCGCATTCCGGTGGACAACGAGGGCCGTCTCGATATGGACCGATACCGGGAGAGTCTCACACCGGATACGGCGCTGGTGACCCTCATGTGGGCCAATAATGAAACCGGCGTCATCTTTCCGGTGGAACAGGCGGCGGAAATGGCCCATGAGCGGAGGATTCTGTTTCATACCGATGCGGTTCAGGCCGTGGGTAAGGTGCCCATGAATCTGAAGGAAACGGCCATCGACATGCTCTCCCTCTCCGGACATAAGCTCCACGCCTCAAAGGGGATCGGGGCGCTCTACATTCGCCGGGGAACCAAATATACCCCGTGGCTGATCGGGGGACATCAGGAAAAAGGCCGCCGCGGGGGCACGGAAAACACAGCCGGTATCGTGGGACTGGGAAAGGCCTGCGAGTTGGCTCAGCAAAAGATGGAAGAAGAAAATACCCGGGTCAAGCGTTTGAGAGATAAGCTGGAAAAGGGATTGCTCGAGGCCGTGCCCAACAGCAAGGTGAACGGCGATGTGGCCCGGCGGCTTCCCAACACCAGCAGCATCAGTTTTGAGTTTGTGGAGGGCGAGGCCATCCTTTTGATGATGGATGAACTGGGGATCTGCGCCTCATCGGGCTCGGCCTGTACATCCGGTTCGCTTCAGCCCTCCCATGTGCTCCGGGCCATGGGCGTGCCCTTTACCATGGCCCACGGATCGATCCGTTTCAGCCTGAGCGTCTACAACACGGAAGCGGAGATCGATTTCGTTCTGGAAAAATTCCCCGCGATTATTAAAACCCTGCGCAACCTGTCCCCTTTCTGGAAACCGGAAGGTCAGGTCTGTGCGAGATAGGGAGAGCGATTTCGATAGCGATCGCGATTTCATTGGACAGCGAACAAGGCTCTAAGTTAACCGTATGGGATTGACTATGGAAACATCTGACCGCCCGGAAGAATGCAAAATCGAGGTCTCAGGCAGGGAACGGTACCGGGATGAAATCCCTGAGATCGTAGACCGGCTGGTTCAATCCTGCAGTCGCGAGGACTGTTTTGCTCATGTAGCCCCTGAACCCATCCCGTCACGGGACGCCATCATCGACCTGATCGAGCGGATCCGCCGGATCCTGTATCCGGGGTATTTCACCGCCCGGTCTGTGGACCGTATCAACATCGGGTATTACCTCGGAGGGGAACTGACCGCTCTCTTCGAACGCCTGTCCGAGCAGGCCACCCTCGCGGTCCGGCATGACTGCCTGCGCTACAATTACCCCTGTACCCATTGCGAGGAGCTGGGTCACCGGGCGGCCGCGGATTTTATACATGCATTGCCGGATCTGCGCGTCCTTCTCGCTAAGGATGTACGGGCCGCCTTTGAGGGCGATCCGGCGGCCGGGAGCTATGATGAGATCATTTTCAGTTATCCGGGGCTCTTTGCGGTGACGGTCTACCGGATGGCGCATCAGCTGAGAGAACAGGAGGTGCCGTTGATCCCGCGTATTATGAGCGAATATGCGCACAGCCTGACCGGCATTGACATCCACCCGGGCGCCGAAATCGGTCAAAGTTTCTTCATCGACCACGGTACCGGGGTGGTCATCGGTGAAACCACCGAGATCGGGGACCGGGTCCGGCTGTATCAGGGGGTGACCCTGGGGGCCCTTTCCATTTCCCGGGATAATGCGGAAAAATTGCGCCACAGAAAGCGGCATCCCACCATCGAAGATGATGTGATCATCTATTCCGGGGCCACGATTCTCGGCGGGGAGACCACCATTGGCGCTCGGTCGGTGGTGGGCGGTAATGTGTGGATCACCGAATCCGTGCCGCCTGATACCACCGTCCTCCTCAGGCGGCCGGAACTCGATTTCAGGGAAACGGGGAACAAAAAGCAGGACGGAGATACCTGATAGAGACCTTCGGCCTCAACCGAATCCATGGCCATTGCACCGGCCACTGGTTTTTGGGGTGCTGACACCCGAAACCTGAGACCTGAAACCTTATTCTTCGGAGGTAAGCATGGCTGAGATCTTTCCTGATGTGACCTGGACCAGCGGTGGCACGCCCCTTGTGCGCCTCAACCGGATGGGTAAGGGACTCAAGGCCCGGATCGTGGTGAAAATCGAATTCCGCAACCCCCTGGGGAGCGTCAAGGACCGTATCGGTGTGGCCATGATCGATGCGGCCGAACGGGCGGGTCTTTTGGCGGAGAAGGCACTCATCATAGAACCCACCAGCGGGAATACCGGCATCGCCCTGGCCTTCGTCTGTGCGGCGAGGCAATACCGGCTGATCCTCACCATGCCGGAGACCATGAGTCGGGAGCGGCAGAAACTCCTGAAACATCTCGGAGCCGACCTGATCCTGACGTCCGGGTCGGAAGGGATGCCGGGGGCCATCAAAAAGGCCAAAGAGATCTTGGCGGAATCCCCCGGAGCCTACATGCCGGATCAGTTCAGTAATCCGGCCAACCCGGAGATTCACCGTCGTACCACGGCCGAGGAAATCTGGCGAGATACCAAGGGAAAGATCGATATCCTGGTGGCGGGTGTGGGCACCGGCGGCACCATCACCGGGGTGAGTGAGGTGCTCAAAATCTTGAAACCCGAATTCATGGCCGTGGCCGTTGAACCGGCTGATTCCCCCGTGCTGTCCGGGGGAAAGCCGGGGCCCCACAAGATCCAGGGCATCGGCGCCGGGTTCATCCCGGAGGTGCTCAAAACCGAACTGATCGACGACATCGTGCAGGTGAGCAATGATCAGGCCTTTGAGACCGCCCGGGATCTCGCCAAACATGAGGGCATTTTGGCCGGCATCTCCTCCGGGGCCGCCGTGGCTGCGGCCTTGGATGTTGCGGCCCGGCCGGAGAATGATGAGGATAAGTTAATCGTCGCCATCCTCCCCAGCACCGGGGAACGCTACTTAAGCACGCCCCTTTTTCAGGAATAGGCCCCGGCAAACCCTGGAATCTAATCTCCATGCGGTTTCCTTGAGCATACCCCGGTGTTGGTCGATCAAATCGGAATCGCTATCGGTATCGGTATCGCTATCGCTATCGCTATCGCCATCGCTATCGGGATCGCCAGATAGGTCGACCGGCCCGGCATCTTCGCCCCTTACGGCGAATTGAAAACCAAGACCATCATAACCAAGGGAGGAACAAATCATGGCACAGGATCCAGGCATCGGTCACAAAATCAAGGCCACCGTCACCGGCGTCAAGGGCGAATGCAGCGCGGGTCATCGTGAAGGGGAAACCTTTGACATCAGCTGTCACAACCCTGGCCCGCTCTGCGGGTTTTTCTATCACGCCATCTTTCCGGAGCTCTCCACCTTTCAGTTCGGGGGCCGCCTTCCCTGGTGGCAGGGGGACACCATCGAGGTCCAGTGCCCTGATCCCCACAACCTGGTGACGCTCAAGCTGGAGCGGACCAGCCGGGATTAATAGGACCGCAGGATTGCCGGACTAAGAATAATCCGTGGCTCAGGAGGCATCATGGAAACCGTTCAGGTAAATATTCACGAAGCCAAGACGCAACTGTTAAGATTGATTCGAGAGGCCCTCAACGGAAAGGAAGTGATCATCGCCAGTATGACATGGGGTCACCCATTTCCTCAATGCTCTGCCCATGAAAATGAATTTATGGTAAAGGCAGGTCCAAGTCAACTATTTATTCACTATGCAAGATGTGACACCTATATCGCGGTTGTTCGGCACAGCGACTTAAATATGTGCTGTAAATTCAGAAGGTGAATATGTTCTAATTGAACGCAATTCTTCTTCTTCAGCGCGTTTTGCACGGTAAAGGTCCCAGCGAAGCTGAAAATTCATCCAAAAATCTTCTGACATTCCGAAAAATTTGGCTAAGCGCAAAGCTGTGCTAGGTGTAATTCCACGGCGTCCATTGACGATTTCATTAATTCGCTGATAAGGGACACGAATTGCCTTGGATAAGTCCCGCTGAGTTATTGACATTGGAATTAAAAATTCCTGAAGCAACATCTCCCCAGGATGAGTTGGTTCTCTGAATTTTGGGATTCTAACCATAATAAACTCCTAAATTACTAATCCTAATCGATGATTTCGACGTCCTCAACATTACCACTATTCCATTTAAAACACACTCGATATTGATCATTAATTCGAATACTGTGCTGCCCTTCTCGATTTCCGGATAGCGCTTCTAAGCAATTTCCTGGGGAACCATTAAATCGTTAAGATTAGTTGCGGAGTCAATTTGTTCTAATTTTCGTGTAGCAATTTTCCATAAATTTTGATGACAAACTTTTCGGGCATTCTTGCTATTTTTACCGTCGAAAATGTCTTCAGTCCCTTGGTTTTTAAATGAGTTTATCATGTATTCTCAGTAGCACGGCATTCATGCTATGTCAATTCATGTTTTTATGCCCAACAATAATTAGATATTAAGCCGTGTCAATGGCGAGAATACGGACGTAGTTATGCCGAAAATCCTGGTAAAATATTCCGTTCAAAGGTTTTAGTAAGGCGAGTCTAATCCTTCCAGGCTTGAAACCGATCGGCTCAAGAGTATCAAAATAAGGGTAGCGTTCTTGGAGTCTGGACCGTTATGAAGTTTACGTGTATACTGACAGCATCTCAGGCACCCGAGAAAATGTAAGACTGGGAGATCAATGGTTCACAATATGTTAAAAAATTCAGCCGCATACGTCATATAGGAAAGTTTGTGTTGGTTAAGATCGGATCAGATCACGGTGAAGGCTCAGTATCGTAAACTTCACTCTGGGTATACCCAATTTTTGTGAGGCTGGTAAATCGATCCCTCACTCACAGGACCTTTTCGAGTGTCTCTTTCAGGCGCTTCATCTCATAGGGTTTTGCCAGTGCGGTCTTGGAACCGTACTTCTCGGGATCTGCCATGACCGGATCATTGGAATACCCGCTGGACGCAATGGCCTTGATATCCGGATCGATTTTGACCAATTCTTGAATGGTTTGTTCTCCTCCCATGCCTCCTTTAACCGTAAGGTCCAGAATGACCGCGTCAAAAGGTTCATGGGAATCCAATCCATTTCCATATACCTCGATGGCCTCAACGCCGTCTTTCACGGTTTTTATTTCATACCCCAGTCGGGTTAACATCTGCTGAACGAGGTTTCTCAGCATTTCCTCATCATCCATGACCAGTATTCTGGCTTTAGACCCCGATGTTAACTCGCTTTTCTCACTGTCTTCTTTGGATCCTTCTTTCTCTGCGCCAGGCAAATATATGGAAACCGTTGTTCCCACACCAGGAGTGCTGTTCACGGCGATATGACCCTCATGTTTTTGAACTATGGCATAGGCCGTAGCCAATCCCAACCCCATGCCTTTCTGGACCCCCATGGGTTTGGTGGAGAAGTAGGGATCGAAAAGCTTGTCCATATGTTCCTCTGGGAGGCCTTTGCCCTCATCGCCGATGGTGATCTTGACATAGTATCCGGCTTTCAAAGCCAAACCAGGATCCTGATCCAGATCATCAATTCGCAGGTTTTCTGCAGTAATGGTGATGGTCCCCCCTTGGGGCATAGCCTCCACCGCATTCGTCAATACATTCCGGAACACGGCATCCAGCTTATGGGGGTCATGAGGCACCGGCCGCAGATCGTCTTTTATGGATTCCTCGATTAAAATCCCACTATCGGCCGGAATGATCTTTGCCGAGTTCTTCAAAACCGGCTTCAGGGATAAGACTTCCTTTACCGGCGCCCCGCCTCTGGAAAGGGCCATCAGTTCATGGGTGAGATCTCGCACCTTATCGGTTGCCCTGCTGGCTTCTTTCAGAAAATGCGACAGAGCAGTTTCCGTTTCAGCCTCCTGCATGGCCAGTCCAAGGTTCCCCACGATGATGGAAAGGAGGTTATTATAGTCGTGGGCAATGCCACCTGTCAGGGTGGCAATGGATTCCATCTTCTGGGCCTGGTGCAACTGGGCCTGGAGTTTCTCCTTTTCCTCTTCGGCCTGCTTGCGCATCAGGGCCGATCCGATATGCGCGGCAATGCTTTCCAGAATTTCAATCGTTTCGAGGGTGAAACGGCCTTTGCGCTTGTCGTTGAGCTGGATCAGCCCCACGATCCGGTCGCTGGTCCGAACCGGAATCAAGGCAATTGATGTATAACCCTGATGGATGCAGTTGTTGCGCGGATGCAGCCGGGGGTCCTGATCGGAAGGCAGGTCGAGCGAGGGGAAGGAGTCGTTGGTCCAACTGCTTCCCCCTTTGGTGAAGAGCGGGCTGGAAGGATCGGTCTTGCCGGATATGACCAGGCCGCAGGTGCATTCGAGACAAACATTGCCGTCCTTGTCCCGGCACACGCCGCCATCCTTGCCGCGTTCGACCAGTGTGTTTTCGGTCTGCAGAAAATCCTGGGAGAAACCGTCCTGGGCAAAATACGGAAAATCCTCGCCCTCTTGCAGGCGCAGGCCCACGGCATCAACCCCTGTCCGTTTTTTCAATGCAGCGAGGACGCGCTGGGTGGACTCCTGCAGGTCGCCCGGCTCATTGAGTATCTGCAATATCTCCCGCCCCATCTCGAGATAGATTTCCGCCCGCTTGCGCTCGATAATGTCCCTTTCAATACCGCGAAAACCGATTGCCTCGCCATTGGCATTTTTGATTAGAGAAACGGAGGTGTCCACATAGCACTTTTCTCCGTCTTTTGTTATAAGCTCCCAATCAAAACTTTTTAAAGGTTGACCGCTTGTAAACACTTGATTAAAGGCATTATAAACTTTCTCGGCATTCTCAGTGTCCATGAATGCTCTGTTATTCATACCCATTAATTCGTTACTTGAATATCCCAGTGTCCGGCACATGGAATCATTGAAAAATGTAAAGTTTCCGGACAGGTCCACTTCAAAATAGCCGTCTTCGATTTTTTCCAGTATGGATCTGTATTTCTTCTCGCTCTCCCGCAGTGCCTCTTCCGCCTGCTTGCGCTCGGTGATGTCGCTCAGCACACAGCGGCAGACCGGCGCGCCGTCTTCGGCTTGAGTGGCGGTTCCCGTCAAATGCGTCCAGATGAGTGCGCCGTTCGGTTTGACCAGCTGCAGTTCGCATTCCCGGGGTTCGCCCGTCTCAAAGAGTTTTTTACTGTACAGGTAGTAGATGTCCTGATCCTCTTTGAGGATGAAGCGGGATATCGGCTGCTTGACCAGTGCGCTGCGAGTTGTGCCCAGCAGGGTGGCGGCGGTGAGGTTGGCCTCCAGGATCAGTCCCTTTTCGGACAGGGTGCAGTAGCCCACCGGGGCCAGGTGCTGCACCAGTACAAAGGCCATACCCGGGTCAGCGTCTGCGGGCATGCCGGAAAAGAACGCCTCGAAGGCCGCCAGCCCTCCGGCGGAAGCCCCGATACCCACGATGGGAAAACCGCCGGCCTCCCGGTCGGGTTTCGGTTGCGCGTCAACGGCGCTGCCGGAGCGCTCCGGCGGCATGCCGGCCTTTGTTTCCCCCGGGTGTGATCCGGCCGGTTTGGTCTGATCTTCTTTCCTCTTTTTCATGCCAAACTACCCAATGGAATGTGGTTATACGTTCATTTGGAGTTGGCCTGACCAATTCTGATATCACGCAAGTATCTAATAAATAATTCAAAATTCAATGTCCCTTGGATGATCCTTTTGCCTCTCAAATTCAAAGCCGTCGTCCATTTTGGGACAACTTAACCCTAACGTTGCATAAAGCATTGGCCCAAAATCGTTTCACTCGCTCTATATCAGGTCATCAAGAAACGCTGTTTTATTTTCAAGACTTCACCGTATGGTCGATACGCTTTCACCCTTGAAAATGCCCCATCGTCCCTTGCTGACCTAATCTATAGCGTTTTGAACTCAACTTTTATGCAACGTTACCGTTAGCGAGAAGGCTGGGGATGACACAGCCCGGGGTGGGGTATGCTGTTAAGAAGGGGGAAGCAATCGCAAAATCACAAAACCATAAAATCAAAACAGCAAGTTAGTTATCAACTTATGACCGTCCCCAATCGAGTCCCCCAACCATCTGTCAGTCATGAGCGACCACTACTTGGGACTATGATTTCAGGCGTGCCAGTTCCGACTTTCTGAGCAGAATTCTGGCCTCTGCAAGACGCTGATAATATGCTTTGATTTTCTTGCTCTGGCCTTTGGCCACGGCCTTGAGCAGGTCCCCCTCCAGTTCCGCCACCTCGAGAAGCCGGTAGTAATCGAGGGATTCCTTTAAATGGGCCAGGACAATAAGGCCGGTGAGCACGGGATGGTTGTTGGTCACATTGGCGTCCTTATATTGAAAGCCGTGCTCAAGCTCCACTTCCAGCCCCATCTGAAACTGCTTGGGATCGATATCCATTCTTTTTTTGTTGACCTCGGCCAGGATAATTTTGGTCTCTTTCAGGGAGACCTTCGCCTCTTTCTTCTGGGTCCAGTCGCTCAGTTTCAGTTCCTTGCAGACCCGCTTGACTTCTTCCACAGTGACGTACGTTGGTATTTTCATCCGTTTTTCCTCCTTTAAAGGGTTGGGGTTGGCATCGCTTCATGGGGCGAGACCTTTGAAAAACGCGCCCTTTTGGCCAATCTCGGCGTCAGACTCAAATTTCAATCCTCGAAATATTGAGTATATTCCTGTGGTTGAAATTCTCGTCTTCCTTGAGGTAAACCAAAATTGAACATTTTTCAAAGGTCTCGGGGGCCATGAACGGTCCGAGTGATGATTGAGCGCCCCGATTCAATCGCGCTGTGCCGATCGTTATTGCTGCGCTTTGATCTCGAATCGGTTGCCGTCAAAATCCTGGATAAAACAGACTTGTGAATCCCCTTTGGGCACACGGGTTATTTTGAGACCATGGCTCCGACAGCTTTCCAAAAAATCCTCCCTGTCTTCTACTTCGAGGCATAAATGGACACAGGGAGCGGGGTTATGGGACAGTTGATCGATGACAAAGACCTCAATGGCACATGTGTCGTTTCCATAAAGCATGAAAGGGCATTCCAGTTCCGCATCAAACAGGTCTTTTGCGAGCTCACGTGTTAAAAAGGCCGTTTTGATCTTTTTGAGTTGAAGGATGCCCTCATAGAACTGATCGGCATTGTCTTCTGAACGGGCAATAACGGCCGCATGGTGGAATTTCATTATGGCACCTCACTGACAATGGTATTGTGTACCCCATATACGAAACAAAGCTCCCTGAGTCAAGCGGCGTTTTGGGCTTCCGGGACGACTTGGCCGGCGCTGCTTGATTTGCGCGGGGGGGTATGGTATTCCTGTTCAACCCTGATGAATCCTTAGACAGATACCCGTTCCAATGGATACCATACCCATCGTTTTGCAGAATATACTGGACAGCCTTTCCGTAGGCATTTTGGTAATCGATCCGGAGGGCCTGATCGCGGCCATCAATCGGGCGGCTTCGGAGATTTTGGGCCACACCGCCGACCCCCCTTTCGGCAAGGGATGGGAAGCATTAATTGATGAAGATGAAAGGAACCACGACTTTCAAAACCTAATGGTGGAGGTAATAAATGAGCGAAAGGTGAATCTGAAACGGAGCCTCCGCTACTTCGGCGCCAACGGAAATACCCGTCGCCTTTCCATTAGTGGTTCCGTGTTGACCGAGGGCCGTCACACGGGTGGGATTGCCATACTCATCAATGACGTGACCGAACTTCATCACGCGCACGAAATTGAAAAAACCGTGTTAAGAGAGAAGAGCGCCCTTCAGCACGAAAGGGCGGAAAGTATACGGAACCTGGCCGAGGCCGTTGCCCACCAGATACGAAATCCGGTCATGTCCATCGGCGGGTTTTCCCTGCGTATGCTCAAGGGTACGGGCGAAAATGATCCAAACCGGAAGTATGTGGAGATGATATTGGATGGGAGCAGGAGACTGGAGGATGTGGTCTCGGCCGTGAGCAGCTACACAAAACTGATGGAGATATCCCCCAGGAAGACACTGCTGCCGGAATTGGTGGCGGAGGCGAAGAAGGGCATTCAGGCAAAGGTAGACGCGCTTTCAAGAAAAATTGACTGGAACCTTTCCTTGGAGCCGATTGAGATCCGAGTGGATCCAGAATTTTTTGTTCTTGCACTGAAAGAGATTTTTTTGAATGCCCTGGAGTTTTGTGATGAGGCGTGCGCGACCATCGAGGTGCAGCTTCTCAAACAGAAAAATCATATGCATTTGGAGATCAGAGATCAAGGCCCGGGCATTTCAGAAGCGAACTTGCCCTTCATATTCGATCCGTTTTTTACCACCAAGGCCGTGGGCGTGGGGATGGGGCTGTGCAAGGCCAAGCGGATTATTTCGGAGCACAAGGGAAAAATCGTCGTGAAGAGCCGTCGCGGGCGCGGCACAGCGGTAACCATCCGCCTTCCCGGCGGGGTCGTGCCCCCTTACCGTCCGCAGGAACCGGGGCACGGTTATTCTTGACACGCTCTTAAAGGGGGATCACTGAGAAAAAAATGAAGGTTGTAATCACCGGGGGGATGGGGCAGTTGGGTGAGGACTGCCGCGCGGTTCTTGAGAAGAAAATGCAGGTGGTCTCGCTCGCGTCCACGGACCTTGATATTACCCGCGTTGAGGCGGTCCATCAACTGATGACGGACGCTAAACCGGACATCCTCTTGAACTGCGCCGCATTTACCAGGGTGGACGACTGTGAAAGCCAAAAGGAGAGGGCTTGGCAGGTGAATGCGGAAGGCCCCGGGAATCTGGCCGTCGCTTCGAAGGCGACAGGGACCAAATTGATCCACATCTCTTCGGATTATGTTTTTGATGGAAAAAAACCCGTACCTGAATCCTATACGGAAGAAGATTTAACGAATCCTGTCTCTTTTTACGGCAAAAGCAAACGGGCGGGGGAAACGGCTGTTATCGAGGAAAGCGATCATTATATAATTCTCCGAACGGCATGGCTTTACGGGATCGGGGGCGGAAATTTTCTAAAGACCATCTTGCGGCTGGCCCTGACGGATTCGAAAAGGACGCTAAGGGTGGTGAACGATCAATTCGGATCACCCACATGGTCCTATACGCTGGCACGCCAGATCGAAAAACTGATTGATACCGATGGCCGGGGCATATATCATGCGACCGCCGAGGGGTATTGCACCTGGTATGAGCTGGCCGTCCGGTTTCTTGAAAAGATGGGGGTTCCCCACGCTGTTGTCCCCTGTACAACAGTGGACTATCCAACGCCCGCAACAAGGCCCATGAACTCGATTCTGGAAAATCGAATGCTGAATGCCGCCGGATTGAATCTGATGAATCCGTGGGAGGCAGACCTGGCGGAATTCGTATCCATCTTTAAAGAGCGGTTGATTCAGGAGGCAAGTAAGGAATAGCATGAAAAATATTCTGGTCACGGGGGGTTGCGGTTTTATCGGCTCCAACTTTATCCGGTATCTACTTGAAGAATCCGATTTTGGCGGCCGAGTGGTCAACGTGGATTGCCTCACCTACGCCGGGAATCCAGAGAACCTTTCCGATGTACAGGCAGCCTTTCCGGAGCGGTACGTGTTTGTGCAGGGAGATATCTGTGACCGGGAGTCAATGGGGCGCATATTTGACACCCATGAAATCGACAGCGTCTGCCATTTCGCCGCCGAATCTCATGTGGACCGGTCCATTGTCGGGCCCGATGCATTCATCAAGACCAATATTGCGGGTACGTTCAATCTGTTGGAACTGGCCCGGACCCGGGACGGGCAGATGAAGCGATTTCACCACATCAGCACGGATGAGGTCTACGGCAGCCTTGGAAGAGAAGGGTATTTCACTGAGGAGACAGCCTATCGACCCAACAGTCCCTATTCCGCATCCAAGGCATCCTCCGATCATCTAATGCGGGCCTATTACAAAACCTATGGCCTTCCAATGACCATCTCCAACTGCTCAAACAACTATGGCCCTTATCAATTTCCCGAGAAGCTGATTCCACTGATGATCCTCAATGCCCTTGAAGGAAAACCCCTGCCGGTTTACGGTGACGGGCTCAATATCAGGGACTGGCTCTATGTCCGGGATCACTGTACGGCCATATGGCAAATCATGAAAGACGGGACGACGGGGGAGATGTACAACATCGGTGGGAACACAGAGATGGAAAATATCCGGATTGTCGAAATGGTTTGCGACATGGTGGATCGTTTCAGGCCACCCAAAGGAATGAGAAGTCGGAGAGATCTCATCACGTTTGTCAAAGACCGGCCCGGTCATGACCGCAGGTATGCCATCGATTTTTCAAAGCTGACGAAGGCACTGGGATGGATACCGGAAGAGTCACTGAGTACCGGCATTGAAAAAACCGTCCGCTGGTATATTGATCATCAAGGGTGGGTCAACCGGGTCCGAACGGGAGAATACCAGTCCTGGATTGATGCACACTATGGCAAATGAGGTCCACGCGGATCCATCCGGTTTTTAGGCCGGTATTAGAGACCCCGTGCCGGGCTTGAAAAAATCCTTGAAAAACGGAGATGAATTGATGAAGGGAATCATTCTGGCAGGGGGATCGGGGACGAGGCTTGATCCGATCACGCGGGTGGTCAGTAAGCAATTGATGCCGGTTTATGACAAACCGATGATTTACTACCCGCTTTCCGTTCTTATGCTGGCGGGGATTCGGGACATCCTTATCATATCGACACCTGAGGATCTGCCCAGATTCAGCGAGCTCTTAGGTGACGGAAACCATATCGGGCTGTGCTTTTCGTACGCGGAACAACCCAAACCGGAGGGGCTGGCCCAGGCCTTCATCATCGGGAAAGAATTTATCGGCAATGATCACGTCGCCCTGGTCCTGGGAGATAACATCTTTCATGGCCGCGGGCTCACCCAAATATTTGATCGATGCGCCGGACTCACCCAAGGGGGCATCATCTTCGGGTACTTAGTGAGCGATCCCGAGCGCTACGGTGTGGTGACATTTGATGATCGTAACCGAGTCACGGGCATCGAAGAAAAGCCTGTGGAACCCAAATCAAGGTATGCGGTACCGGGACTCTACTTCTATGACAACGATGTGATTTCCATAGCCGAAAATTTGAAGCCCTCAGCCCGGGGCGAGCTTGAGATCACGGATGTCAATTTGGAATATATGCGCCGGGGCCAATTGAGTGTCGAACTTCTCGGCAGAGGGTTTGCGTGGCTCGATACGGGGACCCATGCATCCCTGCAGCGGGCAAGCAGCTTTGTCCAGGCCATACAGGATCGCCAAG
The DNA here is from genome assembly GCA_034522175.1 of Deltaproteobacteria bacterium. Taxonomy (GTDB): domain Bacteria; phylum Desulfobacterota; class DSM-4660; order Desulfatiglandales; family Desulfatiglandaceae; genus JAIPDZ01. The sequence continues at coordinate 1,437,564 of JAXHLQ010000001.1, forward strand.
GGCTCAAGATTGCCTGTATCGAAGAGATCGCCTTCAGAAAAGGATATATCGACCAGACAAGACTCGAACAATTGGCACAAGACATGCTCAAAAACGAATATGGTCAGTATCTTATGGAAATCGCCTCAGAGGAGAGAGTTGGAAACCATGGGATTGAAATGTAGAGAGACGGAACTGCCGGGCGTCTTGTTCATTGAACCCCGGGTTTTTAGTGACGACCGTGGGTTCTTCATGGAAACATACCATTTGGAAAAATACAGGGGGGCCGGCGTTGATGATCCCTTTGTTCAGGATAATCTGTCTCACTCCAGGCGGGGCACCCTCCGCGGGCTTCACTACCAGCTCAAGCACCCTCAGGGCAAGCTGATTTATGCGGTTTCAGGGGAGATCCTTGACATTGCAGCGGATATCAGAAAGGGATCCCCCATGTTTGGGCGGTGGATATCCACCGTTCTTTCGGCGGAAAACCGTTGCCAGCTGTATGTGCCCGGAGGATTTGCGCACGGTTTCTGCGTGCTGAGTGAGACGGCTGATGTCATGTACAAATGCACAGATCTGTATGCACCCGGAGATGAGTATGGCATCCTCTGGTCAGACCCTGACATGAATATTCAGTGGCCCGTTGATACGCCGGTATTGTCAGAGAAGGATGCCAGGAACCCGGCTTTGCGCGATGTACCAGAAAATCTGCTCCCTGTTTATGCGCCCTAATTCGGCTCATTGGAGAATCTGAGATATGGGGATCAGCGGAGAATATCGAATGAATCGGACACGGTTGAATGCCAAGCGACGCATCGTTCGGGTGGTGTGGGGCATGGTTCACCTTGTGACGATGCTGGCGCTTTTTTCAGGGCCGGCGTCCGGTGAAGAAATACAGAAAGATAAAAGACCGTTGACTGGCGGTTATGGTCAGGTGATTCAGCGACTATCTGAAAATCCGAAAATCCACGGTCCCGGGGATATATTGGACCGTTTTGCAGGGGGCGAAGCGACAAGCCGGGTGATTGTCAATCTCAAAAAGCCCGCGGGGGCGCCGGGTCCGGGAAGGTTCGGAAATATCGAGGAGCGGGATGTACTGAGGAACATGGTAAGGGAGCGTCAGGGCCGGCTCCTGCCCGCGCTTGATCCTGCGGCGGTCCAGGTGACGAATCGGTTTCGGTATGTATTCGCCTTTTCAAGTGTCGTCACCTTGAAAGGACTTGAGGCCCTCGTGGAGAGCAGCGATGTGATATCAATCGAAGCAGACCATAAGGTCTATGCCCAACTGGCCCAGGGCATTTCCCTGATCAATGCTGTGGGGCCGCGGAACCAATACAGCGGCAGCGGTTTGTCCATCGCCATCTGCGACACCGGAATTGATTACTCCCATCCCAAACTCGGCGGCGGCGGTTTTCCCAATGCCAAGGTGATTGGCGGGTACGACACCGGCGAGGACAAGACGGATCCCATGGACAGGAACGGCCATGGCACGGCGTGTGCCGGTATTGCGGCAGGGGATTCGGGCAGCATTGGGGATTACATCGGCGGGGTCGCCTATGATGCCCGGCTGTATGCCTTGAAAATCACCGATACCCAGACGGGGGGAAGCGCCTGGACCTCAGATATGATCGAGGCCTGGGAATGGTGTATTACCCATCAGAATGATGATCCCGATAACCCCATCATGATCATCAGCACCAGCTTTGGTGGGGATCGGTATTTCAGCACCTGTGACAACGCCTCAGTGGCCATGAGCTCGGCTGCATCCAATGCGGTGGCAGCCGGGATGACCCTCTTTGTTTCTTCAGGAAACGAGGGGCATTGTAATGCCATCAGCTGGCCTGCCTGTATTTCCCATGTGAACAGTGTGGGTGCGGTGTATGATGCACATTTCGCCACCAATGCCATCGGTTGGTGCGTTTCCTCTGAATCGTGTGCCTCAAAAATAGCAACCCCTGGATGTTCGACCGGATGGTATTCGCCGGAAGTCCCCTATGCGGATCGGGTCATTGTGTATTCGAATACGGCTTCCTTCCTGTCCATGTTAGCCCCTTCCAACTGGGCCACCACGACCCGGTTGGGGGATGGGTACTACAACAGTGCCTACGGGTTTGGGGGTACATCGGCGGCCTGTCCCTATGCAGCCGGAGCCGCGGCCTGTCTTCAGAGCGCCAGCAGATCTTTAAGAGGAGCATATCTGACGCCGGCTGAGGTCAAAACCATATTGAGGGACACCGGGGACCCCATCAGGGATGGGAAAGTTGATGTTACCATACCGCGGGTAAACCTGGGCAGCGCCATCGACGCTTTGGCGGGCGATTCCACGTACTATGTGGCACTCTCCGGGTCATGTGGCGGCAAAAGGCCCTGCTATCAAACCATCGGTGAGGCGATTTTAGATGCCGTGAACGGCAGTACCATAAAGATCGCCCAGGGAAGCTATGACGAAGCCTTGGTCATTGATTCAGGAAAGGATCTGACGCTGAGTGGGGGGTGGGACGCTTCCTTCGTCGCACAATCCGCCACCTCCACCATACGTTCCATGACCATCGAGAACAGTCAAGGGGCGATTACGGCGGAATATCTCATCTTTCAGGAGGTCGGGACGTCAGGGGCATTCAAATGACGGCTTTGTGAACGGCCAAGCGGACCGTGCCACCCCATGGCATTCCCGCCGACACTCCGCCATGATAAAGTAAAGGGGGCCAGTCGTCAAAATGAGGAGAAGCCGCTCAACTCTCAGTTTGTGAATATGTGACGATGACCCGGAAAAGACAGAAAAATGTCGCTTTAGATTCCGATACGACCTCCGGCACGCTGGGCACATTTGCAGGGGTATTTACCCCAAGTATCCTCACCATCCTGGGGATTATTCTATTTCTTCGCCTCGGCTATGTGGTGGGGAGGGCCGGTCTGGAAAGGGCATTGCTCATTATTTGCCTGGCCAATGCCATCTCGGTCCTCACCAGTATCTCTCTGTCTGCCATCGCCACCAACCTCCGCGTCAAAGGCGGCGGAGACTATTACCTGATTTCCCGAACCCTGGGGTGGAATTCGGCGGTGCCATCGGCATTGTGCTGTTTCTGGCCCAGTCTGTTTCCATTGCCTTTTATTGCGTCGGTTTCGGTGAAGCGATCCGGAGCATGCTCCCCCCTGAGACTTGTATCACTCCACAAGTTATTGCCGTACTGGCGGTTGGCTTTCTGTTTGTCTTTGCCTGGCTTGGTGCGGATTGGGCCACCAAGTTCCAATTTCTTGTCATGGCGCTCCTGTCGATGGCCCTTATTTCTTTTTTTTGGGGCGGTCTGGATAAATGGGAAGGTTCGGTTTTTACGGCCAATCTAACAGCACCTGCCCAAACGCTTCCCTTTTGGGTCCTCTTCGCCATCTTTTTTCCAGCGGTTACCGGTTTTACCCAGGGCGTCAGTATGTCCGGAGATCTTAAGGATCCGGGCCGGAGTCTCCCGTTGGGGACCTTTATGGCGGTGGGGCTATCCATTGTGGTCTACTTTGGCGTGGCCATGGTTTTTGCAGGGGCCCTGCCTGCGGATGTGCTGGGCGGGGATTACAATGCGATAAAGCGGGTGGCTCGAATCAATTTTCTGATTGATGCGGGAGTGATCTCAGCCACGCTCTCCTCTGCCATGGCCTCCTTCCTGGGCGCCCCTCGTATTCTTCAGTCCCTGTCCGCGGATCGTATCTTTCCTTTTCTTACGTTTTTTGCCAAAGCCGAGGGCCCCCTGAAAAACCCCCGAAGGGGGGTGTTACTCTCCTCGGCCATTGCACTTGCCACCATTGCGCTGGGGAATCTCAATATGATTGCACCGGTGGTGTCCATGTTTTTTCTTATTTCATATGGTCTTCTGAATTATGCCACATTTTTTGAATCCAGATCCGCCAGCCCGTCCTTCCGGCCGCGTTTTCGATGGTTTGATGCCCGGTTGAGCCTCCTGGGATTTATTGCCTGCCTAAGTGTGATGTTGGCCATAGACATTACCGCCGGCATTGTGGCCATCTCACTCCTGTTTGCTGTTTATCAGTATCTCAAACGGACGGCTGGCCCTGCAAGGTGGGCCGACAGCCGTCGCTCCTATCATCTGCAACGCATTCGCGAAAATCTCCTGGCCGCTGAAGCCGAGCCGGAACACCCCCGGGACTGGCGTCCCCAGGTGGCGGCGTTTTCCGATGACCCGCACCGGCGTGTGCAATTGTTGACGTTTGCTTCCTGGATCGAGGGCAAAAGCGGTCTGACCGCGGCGGTGCGTGTGCTGGAGGGAGAGGGCTTGAAGATGTTGAAGGCCCGGGATGAGGCCGAGGCCGAATTGCGGAAAAGCATTTCCGAAAACGGCCTGCATGCCTTTCCCCTCGTGGTTATTGCACCGGAGCTGGGTGTGGCCGTCCATACGCTCGTCCAGACCCTGGGTATCGGTCCGGTCCGGGTGAATACCCTCCTTTTGAACTGGCTTGAAAAGCTCCCCGGGAAGCTTCTGGGTCTCAGTCAGATTCGATACAGTCGATACATCCGAATGGCCTTTAGACTCGGGTGTAACATTATCATCCTGGATGCAGAGGCAGAGGAGTGGCAGAAACTGGAATCTGTGGCGGGCCACGAAAGACGTATCGATGTCTGGTGGAACGGTGACGCCACAAGTCGTCTCATGCTCCTCTTGGCCTATCTCATCAAACGGGATGCTGCCTGGGAAGAGGCTGTGATCCGTGTGCTGACGGTTCCTGAGCATTCCACAGCCACGGACAGAGGGGATGAAGCAGTGAAGCAGCTGCTGAATGACGTCCGCATTGCGGCCCAGGTCGAATTTGTGGAAGACAGGAAGGCGGAGACGATTGCCGCCCATTCAGGGGATGCAGCGCTTGTGTTTATGCCGTTTCGCCTGCAGGGTAATCGAATGGTTGGATTCTTCCAGGAAGCCTTGGAGGAAATCCTGGAGCCGCTTTCCGTGGTGGCATTGGTGCTGGCTGCCGAGGATATCGACCTGGATGCAGAGCCCGAGGAGGGAAAGGCGGCGGAAATGGCGGAGGCCACCGACGCCCTGGAGGACGCGAAGAAGCGGGCGGAGGAGACCCAGAAGGAGGTGAAAGAAGCCAAGGCGGAATCAGAAGAGATGACGCGTCGCCTGAATGAGGCCAAGTCAGAGGGAAAAGACATCGACCTTATTAATGAGCTGGAGGCCGGTGTAACAGAAGCTCAGGAGAGGATGGATAAGGCCCTCAGAAAGAGCGGAAAAGCCATGGCCCGGCTGGAAGCAGCGGAAAAAACGGCCGAGGCGGCGGGTGTGTTTGAGAAAAGAACGGAAGAGGCCAGGGCGGAAGATACAGACAGTGAATGAGCCAATAGGCGCAACAGGAGGGGTAAAGATGAAAACTGAGAAAAAAATGGTATCCACAGAGAATGCTCCGAAACCGGTCGGACCGTACAGCCAGGGAATTCTGGCGGGGGACACGCTTTATTGTGCGGGACAAATCGGGATCGACCCGCTAACCGGATCTCTCGTCGACGGAGGCGTTGAAAAGGAAACAGATCAGGTGCTTCGAAATCTGGGAGCGGTTCTCGAGGCTGCCGGTATGACCTATATCGATGTGGTCATGGTAAGCGTGTTCTTGAAGGACATGAATGATTTCGCAACGATGAACGGGGTGTATGGCCGATATTTCGAAGCGATGCCCCCGGCTCGACAGGCCATAGCGGTCCGGGGTCTGCCCGGAAATGCCAATGTTGAGATCTCCCTTGTGGCTGCAAGGTAAATGAATTTAAAAAGATTGATTTCCCTTCATCCAGTGGGCTTTTCCCATAAAGGAGAAAGGCCCAGGTAGATGCCGAAGAAGATCATGAACAGCCCGCAACAGGCCAGGATCAGATAGTAGAGCTTTTGATTCAGCTTTCTGATGCCGAAAAAGGAGAGTGTAGAGACCACGACATACCATATAAGATCTCCGGCCTCGTGCCCGAGAAAAAAGGCCAGGAGGCCATGCCAATTTTGAAGGGACAAATTGAACTGGATCATAAAGGCGAATCCGATGGTTGCCCACCAGACCCACCAGTAAGGGTTGGCCATTGAGATTAAGATGCCACCAACGAACGGATTTTCAAGCCAGTTGCCCCTCCGGACGTCTGACGAGGGGCCATTTGGATCCGAAGGGTTTAAAAAATCCGTGCGGATTTTTCCTTGATAGACATTTCGAACGATACCGGCTCCGAAAAAAATGAGAATCAGCCCGCCCACAACACCGATGATCCGAACCACATATACATTTTTGAGTACAAAGGAAAACCCGAATATCAAAAGTATAATGATAACCATTTCAAGCAGGGCATGACCGGTGATAATCCACACCCCCATCAGATAGCCCCGTCGCCTGGTCTTTGCAGATTTGATGATGGTGTAGGTAAGGAGGGTTCCGGGGACAGGGCGCCGGTCAGGGCCACCAGGAATGAAAAGGAAAAAATGACCCAGAAACTTGATACAGGATCGGTGATGTCAGTGTTTGGCGTCATATGAATAGCCGGTGGTCAAGTATGTAAAGCATATGTTGAGAGGGGGGCTTTCCAATGTCAACCCTTTTGGCCCAAAAGACCTCCGTGGACAACGATCCGTTTCAATACCTTCTTTTTCTGCCGTCTCGGGATGGATTTCCACGAGGGGATCCGGCCGGATATCCGCCAGCATGTCTTGGCCCAGGGGTTCATGTGGTTCCAGTTTGAGACGGATGTCATCCATCAGCCCCTTTTTATTAACCGTGATTTCATATTCATTGATTTCCGGAAAATCCTTGCGAAGCACCTCTTCCACGGATACAGGGGTAAAGAGCACGCCCCTGATTTTGCGCAGGTGATCGGCCCTCCCCATCACCTCTGAAATCATGGCGGACGTCCGGCCGCAGGGGCACCCGCCAGATCCCTTTCTGACCACATCGTTGGTGTCAAAACGGATGAGCGGGAACGAACGCCTGCCGAGAGGGGTAACAACAGCCCGCCCCAGTTCCCCGGGCTCCACTTCCCTCTGAGAATCAGATAAATCAAGAATCTCCACCAGGAAGAAAGGTTCCATGAGGTGGAGGCCGCTTCGTTCCTGGCACATGGCGGCCCAGGCACACGGTTCCGTTCCGCCGATATGATCGTAGACCTCTGCCCCCAAGATTCCTCCAGCAGCCGGCGGGTGGCATGAGGCAGGGGTTCCAGTATGTGAGGTTCGGTTTTTCCATGAATCCCTTTCCTCAGAATGCCATTTCGCTTTGAATCTCCCTGACGACACCCTTTAGATAACGCGACTATTTCATCTTCAGGAGATCCTCGTAAGCCGTCTTGATCTCCACGAAACGGGAGTCGTCCCCGCCCTGGTCCGGATGGGTTTTTTTGGCCAGTCGTCGATAGCAGCGGATGAGAGCCTGCCGATCCATCTGCTGAAACTCCGTCAGTGAAATCCCGAGAATGCGGCAGGCCGTCCTCTGGGAAGTGGCGGGGGGGGGGGCTGAGGGGGGCGGTGAAATCGGTGCCTCCCTATGAAGTCGTTCACATATTCGTCCCCAGCCATATTGGGGCCCATGGGATTATCGAAGTAGAAAAGGAGATACTTCACCAGGTAGGGATGAAGGGAATCGGGGTCCGGATGATTGACACCCTTGAAAAAGCCTTCCTCCTGGTTTAGACGGCAGAGCGCGTCGAGAAAATACCGGTCCAGTTTTTCGGGGTCCATGGTTGAAGGATGGTAACGCGTCAACAGGTGCCTGAAATGATCCTGAAGACGGAGGGCTGTGTAAAGATACGGATGCCGTTCATGGGGAGGGAGTTCCTGTTCCATCTCCTCAATGAGATGTTCGATTTCATCCCGGCTCTTTTCGAAGAGGACATAAAGAAAACTGCGGAGTCGGCCATCCAGATCACCGATGTGGACCCGTCCATATCTGAGGTAATGGAGCCGCCGCTTGTCAAAGGGGTGGAGGTCTCGCTGGTACGCGAGAAGTGTCTCCTTGGAATGGGACTCGCGCCATCGTTTGACCGGATTTTTCGTCCGCTCAAAGCGTTCGATGATCCGCCGGATACGGGGATCCAGGAAGGGTTTGAGGATCGCTTCCAGCGCATCAGTGGTATCCCCCTTTCCCAATTGTGCCAGCGCGTCTATCAAGGTTTCATTGATGTAAAAGCTGTTTCCCCCCGGATATTCAATATATGCTCCTGGATCAGGGCCCAGGTCCATAAGCCTGCGATGGGTCCAGCTCTCCCCGTTCCAGTAAGACTCCGAGAGCAGATGATGATAGGCGTTTCCCAAACGGTGTCGTTTCAGATACATAAAGGTCACGTTTCCAACCCGAAACCGTTAACGTGAGGCATTGGAATCGGACGAATGACAAAAGCGGTTCCAGAGAATGGGATCTCCGCGGTCCCTGTCAAAATAGCGTTCGTAGGGATGACACTTGCACAACAAGAGAAAGGTGGTGTCTGTCATTAGTTGTTGAATGTCCTCTTCGAGCACATCAAAGTTGCCACCGCCTTTGGAAATGATGAGATCCGCCGATGCCATCAAGTCCCTGAGTTCTGTTGCGCATCTTGAAAGCAGCGTGCCGGGCACCGGCCCGGTGATTCCATTTTCAATGACAGTGGCCACTTCCGAGATTCCCACATCCTCCGCTTCCTTTAGGGTCACGTCGTTCATGGTGGGCACACTCCGGACCACGAAACAAATATCCGGATCGGTGAACTCCCGGATGCATTCCAGGAGCAATTTGTCAAAGACGACTTCTCCTGAATTATCGCCGAGGTAGACAAGCCTTCGGGTATGTTTCAGCGCATTTGAGAATTGCACGTAGGGTGCCTCCGGCAGGTTTCGCAACAGTCCATCCCGGACGGCCGCCTCAATGGCTTCCGCATGATTGTCGATCATGAGATCGATGGAATTGCCGATGATGGCCATGTGGACGGCCGTCTTGAGCGGATCTTCGGCCTGCTGAATCCACCGGCGAAAAACCGGCGCCAGGGCGAGTACCCGCTGATTTTGCAATCTCTTTTCCCGGATGAATGGATCCGGTTGACCGGTAAGACGGCAGATGGTCTCCCAGATCCTTTCGATGACCTCCGGGCTCGTTTGATCCCAGGCCATGCCCTGAAACGCCGGCAGTTTCAGGACTTCGGTGAAAATCCCACGACGGCTTTCATGGGGCAGGCCAAGGCGTCTGAGAGCGGAGACCGCCATTTTGGCCATACAGGGTATGCAATCGGGTTCAATAAGCAAGGCTCGTTTGATCCAAAGACGCTTTTTTCAAAACATCAGAGAGGTTTTTGGTGAGCTTATCTCTTGAGAAGTCGATCGATCCTGGCCTGCAAGCGCTTCGGGCTAAATGGTTTGGTCAGATAATCATCAGCACCTGATTGGATGGCCTCGACTTCCGACTCTATTTCGTCCTTTGCGGTGAGCATGATGATCGGAATAAATCGTGTGGCCAACTGGGACTTGAGTTTCTTCATAGCGGCAAGTCCATCCATCTTCGGCATCAGATAATCGAGTAAGATGAGATCCGGTTTTTCCTTGGATGCCGTTTTGAGCGCCTCGAGGCCATCGCTTGCTGTGATGACCAGATAGCCCTCTGCCTCCAACTGATGGCTGACCGCTTTCCGGATGACCGCACTGTCGTCCACTACGAGGATCCTTTTGGGAGTTGCGCTGCTTACAGCGGCGGATGGTTCCGAAAAATAAGGGGCTTCGGATTCAGGTTCTTCCTCTCCCTCCTCCTGGGACTCCTCGTGGTGTTTCGCGCTCTTCCTACGCTTTGCTTCGGGAGGTGCGGCGCGGAACACCTCGTCAACGGTGGTCAGGCCTTGAATGGCTTTGGCGATCCCGTCCGCCGCCATAATCTGGAAGCCTTCGTTCTCGGCTGCCTCCTTTAGCCTCACAGCAGAGAGACCCGGTGAGATCAATCGCTGGAGCGCAGGTGTCAGCATCAGAACCTCAAACAAACCCATGCGCCCCAAATATCCGCTGAATTGACATGTCTCACAGCCAGCGCCTTTCCAAAAAGTCACCTCTGTTCCCGAGGGAATATAGGGACGGATCGCTTCCATTTGTTCGCCGGATATGGATTCAAGGGTGTTGCATTCGGGGCATATTTTCCTGACAAGCCGTTGTCCAAGAACAGCGACGAGGGATGCGGAAATTAAGAATGGGTCTATCCCCAGGTCCATCAGTCGGATCACGGCGGACGGGGCATCGTTTGTGTGGAGCGTGGAGAGCACCAGGTGTCCGGTCTGAGCCGCCTGAAAGGCCGTCACCGCTGTTTCACTGTCCCTGATTTCACCCACCATGACAATGTCCGGGTCCTGTCTCAGGATGGATCGCAGGCCCGCAGCAAAATCGATGCCGCTTGCCGGATTGATTTGAACCTGGTTAATCCCGGCCACATCAAACTCGACCGGGTCCTCCACCGTGACGATGTTGACTTCCGGCGCCTTCAGCCGGTTGAGACACGCATAGAGGGTGGAGGATTTCCCACTGCCGGTTGGGCCGGTGACCAGTATGATTCCCTGGGGCCTTTTTATGGCATTAAGGAGTTTCTTCAGGTCCTTATCGGAGAACCCGAGGTCCTCCGGATTCAAGGCCGCGGTAACGGGGTCCAGGATCCGGATGGTCACCTTCTCGCCGTAGGAGGTGGGTAAGGTGGAGACCCGGAGATCGTAGGTTTTGCCACCCTGTTTCACCTGGGCCTTGCCATCCTGGGGTTTGCGTTTAATGGCAATATCCAGGTTGGATATGATCTTGATCCTGGAAACGACCCCGGCGTGGATATGTTTCTCCGCCCGCATGATTTCCCTCAATACACCGTCCACCCGATACCGTATCAAAATGGAGGTTTTCTGGGGCTCGATGTGAATATCGCTCGCCTTCATTTTGATGGCGTCGGCCAGGATTGAATTGGTGAATCGAACGATGGGCGGCATCTCGGTGAGGACAAGAAGCTCATGCGCCTCCTTTTCATCCGGATCCTTTTGCCTTACGATTTCGATATCCCCATCCACGGACGGGCCTGTATCCAGATGCCGCTTCAAATCTTCTTTCGGGTAATGTCGTTCAATGGCATCCAGTATATCACTGACAGGTGCGACCGCCACATCAATAGGCAATTGGGTGAAGAACCGAAGGTCATTCACGGCGTGCAGATCCAGAGGATCCGCCATGGCCACGAGAAGGCTCTTCTCTCTTTTTTTGATGGGAATAACGAGATGGTTTTCGGCCAACTCCGGAGACACCAAATCGATGACCCGTTTGGCGATTTGTTGTCCTTTGAGCCGGCCATAAGGGATCTTCATTTGTTTGGCCAGGGTCTTGGCGATGATGATCTCATCCGCCACACCCATGTCCACCAGGACCTGCCCCAGGCGTCTCTTTTGGGTCTTTTGCAGTTCAAGCGCCTTGGTCAGCGTCTCCTCGTCAATGAGGCCGCCTTTGACCAAGTATTCACCCAGTTTCTTTTTTTGTGAAAGGGGGTGCTTGTTTGTGTCTGGTGTGTTCATGGGCTGTCGTCGTGTTGGTGCTTCATCGAAAAGGTGCGCGGGTAGCGACCAAACCGCATTCACATTAAGGTGGAATGCATGATGTTGTTCGCTCCAATATTTGGGATACCATAAGGGGGGGCATGTTTTCTGTCAAGATGAAAATATGACGGTTCGGTTATAACTTTGTTGGGGAATCGTTAGTGATTCGGCGGTTTCGTAATATGTGCTGCGCCAAAAAGGCCTCGGAAGGATGGTGTGCCCGAAATCGATAGGGTTGATATCTATATCATGCTGACGTACGATCACAACGGTCAACTCGGGTACAACCGGGAACTGATGCAGCTCCGTTAAGTTCCCAATATTCTCATTGTTCCGCCTTCCACTTTTTGTATTTTTGTAGGTCCCTTTCCAGTAAATAGAGGCAAACAAGCAGTATCACGGTGTCGTCGATCTGGCCGATCAGGGGAATAAAATCGGGCAGGATGTCCACAGGTATAAGGATGTATAAAATGCCCGAGACAAATACCACGATGGACCAGGGGGAAACGGATCGGTAATTGCCTTTCCAGTAGTCTTTGACGAGGGCATAGAGAAGCCGGATGTCCTCCATCAACCGGTTTAAAAGACCTATCTTGAGGAGACTGTCTTTTTTCATTCCTTCTGGCGGTTCATCTGCTGAAAATTCAGCGTCTGCTTTTACGCATGCGTGCCGCAACAATGGTCACTGCAGGCCGCGCCTTCTGCCATGGCGCGGATGATCTCGGCCTGATCCGGGATGTCGATTCGGTCAATTTTGACATGCAAATGGATCGGCTTCGTGTCTCCTTGAGCGAGGCCTGACGGGATAGGCAGGTGCTCGAAGAATTCGTCGGTTTTCCCCGCCTCGATGGTCAGTTGAAGATGGTCTCCAACTTTTTTATCCAGGAGTTCATATTCAAATGGGGAATATCCTTGGGCGCCGACACCGACCACGATTTCATATGGAATGCCGGTAGACAACAAATCTTCATCTTTTCGTTTTGTTCCTGCCCTTATGATCAGTTTGACCTTGGTGAGATGATCCACCGTCTGTGTTGATGGTGCCATAAAACCTCCTTTCTTGCGTATTTTTTAATACCATAATATAATCCCTTTTGAGAAGATTTCAAATGAAGGGGGTATAAGGAATCGATTGATGAGTTGCGGTACTATCGCGAAAAGGTGTTCATTTGATATATTTTGGGGGTGTCGGGACGGCAGAAGATAACACAATATGAAAACGAAACTGATAAGACGTGGGGAATGGAAAACGCAGCTTAAAAAACTTTCACTGATCATGCTTTTTTGCATGATGCCCGTTCATTGCAGCGCCCGGCCGCCTCTTACGGATAAACCCCACCACACCGACGACGGTTTCAGAAACGTGCATGAATTTGAAGAAAAGGGCTTTCTCGATTTCTTGAAATGGCGGTGGGAGCGTTCCTTTAAGGAAATTCTTTCCCCCGATGACTATGATTTCACGCCGGCATCCAATGATCCGGATTTTCTGAGGGCCAACCGCTCCATCAACACGGTGACATGGATCGGCCACGCCACCGTGCTGGTTCAAATGGCCGGGAAAAACATCCTCACAGATCCTCACTTTTCAAAAAGGGCCTCACCGGTTCAATGGGCGGGACCCAAACGGGTGGTCCCACCAGGGATAGCGATGGACCAGTTGCCGGCCATTGACATGGTGGTGATCTCCCATGATCACTATGATGCCTTGGACGAGCAGAGTATTGTGGACCTCCATACCCGGCCGGGAGGAGACCATACGCAATTTTTTGTTCCCCTGGGCTTAAAGACGTGGTTCTTAGAGAGAGGGATTCAAAGGGTGGTGGAGTTGGACTGGTGGGAGACGTATCAAGCATCACCTCTCGAGGTCATTGCGGTCCCGGTACAGCACTGGGGGAAAAGGAGCCTCTTTTCACGCAATCAGAACCTGTGGGCCGGATGGGTAATCCTTTCACCGGAATTCCGGTTTTTCTTTTCGGGAGATACGGGCTATTGCCCCCATTTTAAGGCGATCGGAAAAAGATTGGGTCCCTTTGATCTGGCCGCCATCCCCATCGGTGCCTACGCCCCCCGCTGGTTCATGCGCAATCATCACGTAAACCCCGAAGAGGCCCTCCAGATTCATGAGGATATCGGATCCCGGAAGTCGGTGGCCATTCACTGGGGCACATTCATCCTCACCGATGAACCGTTAGACGAGCCGCCCGAAAGGCTGAAAAAGGCACTGGCGGATCGGGGGTTGCCCCAGGATGAATTCATGGCGCTCAAACACGGGGAGACCCTGGTGCTGGAATAGGGAGGATTTTTCAATGGTGACGGTCAAACGTTCCGTTTGCCCACACGACTGCCCGGACACGTGCGGTCTCCTGGTAGGTGTCGATGGAGACCGGGTGGTGTCGGTCAAGGGAGACCCGGACCATCCCTTCACGCGGGGTGCCGTGTGCGTGAAGGTCAACCATTACCCGGAACGGGTTCACTCGCCTCATCGAATCATGCATCCCCTGAGGCGGACCGGCAAGAAGGGCACCGGCTCATTTGAACGGATCTCCTGGGATCAGGCCCTGGATGCCATTGTGGGCCGGTATCAACAGATCATCGCTGAATTCGGTGGTGAGGCCATTCTCCCTTACTCCTATGCCGGAACCATGGGGGTGGTCCAATTCCACGCCGGGCACCCCTTCTTTCACAAACTCGGCGCTTCGAGGCTCCTCAGAACCATCTGCAGCGCGGCGGCCGAGGCCGGGTTTTCAGCCAGCATGGGGAGTATCCCCACCACCGACATCGAATCCACCGTGGATTCGGATCTGATCATCCTGTGGGGGAGCAACACGCTTTCCACCAATATGCATGCCTGGCCTTTTTTTCTCGAGGCCTGCAGACAGGGCGCCCCCATCGTGGTCATCGATCCTTACGAGAATCGAACGGCGCGGGAAGCGGACATCCACCTGAAGCTCCTGCCCGGTACGGACGCCTGCCTCGCCCTGGGCATGATGCGTGTTCTGGTGAAAGAGGGGCTTCTAAATGAATCATTCATTGCCCGGGAGACCATCGGGTTTGAAAAACTCAAAGATCGTCTTGAAGCCTATTCATTGCCACACGTTGAAAAAATAACCGGTGTCCCGGCAGAGCAGATTCAAGATCTAACCGTACGGTATGGGAACGCTCGTGCACCGTATATTCGGACCGGATGGGGTCCAGCCCGTCAGATCAAAGGCGGCATGGTCATGCGCACCATTGCGCTTTTACCGGCCCTGGCGGGGGCCCTTCACACGAAAGGCGGGGGGATCACCCGATCCACGGCCGCCGCCTTTGCGTTTAATATGGAGGCCGTACTTCAGGAATCGCTAAGGGTGTCTCCCACCCGAACCATCAACATGGTACAGCTGGGATCGGCATTGACCCAGATGGATGACCCGCCCGTGAGGGCTCTTCACGTCTATCACAGCAATCCGGCCGTGGTGGCCCCTGATTCATCGCAGGTGATAAAGGGGCTTAAGCGGGACGACCTTTTTACGGTGGTGCATGAAATCGTCATGAGTGAGACGGCGCTCTATGCGGACATCGTGCTACCGGCAACCACGTCCATGGAATCCACGGATCTGTATCGCAGCTACGGGCACTATTATCTCCAGATGGCCCACCCGGTCATCCCGCCCGTGGGAGAGGCCCGTTCCACGCTTGCCATTTTTCAGGACCTTGCCACGCGTTTTGGTTTCAATGATCCGTGTTTTCGGCAATCGGAGTCGGAAATCATCGAGGCCCTTCTGGCTTCCGGCTCCCCCTATCTGACGGGAGTGACCCTGGAGCGGCTGAGGGGCGGTGCACCGGTTCGTCTCAAGGTCCCTGTCGATATTTTTTCAGATGGCTTCGGCACCCCCTCGGGCAAAATCGAATGCTATTCCCAGACCATGGCCGATCAGGGATTGGATCCGCTTCCTTCGGGAGAGCCCAGTGTGGATGGTCCAGGCAGAGGTCGTTTTGGGCTTCAGTTGATTACGCCGCCCCGGCATCAGTTTCTCAATTCAACGTTTAATGATATTGATTACCTTCGCGAACAGGCGGGGCCGCCCACACTCATGATTCACCCGGATGATGCCCGATCCCGGGGCATTGAAGAGAACATGAAGGTGAGGGTCTTTAATGACCGGGGTGAGGTGAACCTTTATGCCCGAATCACCGGGAGAACCCAGCCGGGTGTCACCGTGGCTGAAGGGCTTTACTGGTCCCGCTTCATGCCGGGAAACCGTGGCATTAACCATCTGACCAGTCAAAATCTCACAGACATGGGGCAGAGCTGCGCCTTTCACTGCAATCTGGTGGAAATTACGCCACTGTCTATTGGGCCTGAGTCGGTTATCAAATCCCGCAGGACCGCAGGAGACTTTTGAGCCACTAAGGCTCACACTATCGCACGGGAACGGAAAACCGCTTCTCACGAAAATGAACCTTGGCGCGATGGCAGCGGGGGCAGGTCATTTGGTCACGGAGTTCCTCAAAAGGCGTGCCCGGCGGGCACCCGATTTCCTTGCACCCTTTTTCGGGGTCATAGGCGTATCCGCACGGGCACTGATAAAGGTGCACTTTTTTGGTTTTGGAATCAACCACCGTCTAAACTCTCCTTGAAATGATTAATAGGGTCGACTTAATGATTTGAGAACTCGTTCAGTTTGCGTCCAACTGCTCTTTCAGCCAGTCCCTGATCTCGTTTTCCACCGCAAAAACCCCTTTGTTTTTCCCATGGGTTTGACGTATTTTTTCTCTCAATTGCTCCGGCAGATCAACTCTCGCGAGCTCCACCGCCCCTTCAGAGGATCGCCGGATAAAATAAACGACGGGGTCTTCATCCCATGTGTTCAGGACGAAGTAGTAGGATTCGTCATCCTTTGATCTCACCATCTGATATCCACGACTCCAGTTGTTTCCCCACTCAAGATAGAGCCGGACCGCCTCCTCAGGACCCATGTTCCAGTCGATGGCATCCACCAGTCCTCGATTCCTTTTCAGTTCCGTTAGTTCCATCATTTTATTCACAACCTCCTGACATTTAATGGTTTTTTTATGGACACGCTTCACCAATATTGACCGATGAAATACTCCTAACCACACATAAGCAAATTCCGTGCCATGATGCTGCAAAAGCCTTAAAACCAAAAAAATATACAGAAATCCACATGTTATTTGATGTAGAGAGAGGACGAAATTCGATGAGCGGATGCTGCGATCCATTAAAAGAGACACTAATGTATCATCTAATTTGATAGGGGTGTTGAGGCGTGGATATCATACGATTCACCCGGGATGCGGAATGACGCAAAGATGCCCTCAACGGATGACGTTCGACACATCTGAGACAATGAAGCGGCCGCAGACCCGCCATCGACTGTTCCGAAAAACCTTCATTGAGGCCGCTTTTGGGGTATGTTGCGACGTGGCGGCCATGCGAATGTCTCATGCTCCAACGTGAGACACATGTGTTTCATGAGACGTCGAGGCTTATGCCCGATACCGGGGCCTGCCACTCACGCGTTGGGGTAACGGCGGATTGCTGAACGTTTGGTGCCGGAACCGTGTCAGTACCCATGCCCAAACGCCTGAGATTTTCAGCAGAACAGGCCATGGCCATCTTTTAGACCCCGAGCGCTTCACTTATCGGGGTTGCTTTTTTGGATACCGTTTGGCTATCTTTTGATTTTAAAAATAAATCGTTGCCTGGAGGTCCGCCGTTGAAGCGATATCGCGATTTCAATACGTATCTGCGGGAGATATTTGGGGAGCGGGTGCAGAAGATCTCCTTGGATGCGGGGTTGAGTTGCCCCAACCGGGACGGGACCCTTTCGCATGAGGGGTGCCTGTTTTGTGATGCCCGGGGGTCGGGTAGCGGGGCCCGGATCCATCAGGGCCTTTCCATCAGCCAGCAGATTGACCAGTCACGGGTGTTTCTGTCCAGGCGTTACAAGGCCAAGAAGTTTATCGCCTACTTCCAATCCTTTACCAATACCTATGGATCCATTCCGCATCTGAAGGCCCTTTATGATGAGGCCCTGGCTCAAAAGGACATGGTCGGGCTGTCGGTGGGCACGCGGCCCGACTGTGTAGACGAGGAAGTGATGGCGCTTCTCGCCGGGTATGCTTCGACCCATCTGGTATGGGTGGAATATGGGCTTCAATCCGCCCATGACCGGACCTTGAAACGCATCAACAGGGGTCATGATGTGGCCTGTTTTGAACGCAGTGTTTACCTGGCCCGTGAGCATTCTCTGAATATCTGTGCCCATGTCATCCTCGGCCTTCCTGGTGAAGACCGGGACATGATCCTTCAGACGGCCCGATTTCTCTCCACACTCCCCATTCAGGGGGTCAAAATCCATCTCCTGTATGTGGTGGCGGGCACCCCGTTGGCCGCGCTTTATCAGAAAGGGGGGTATCGGTGTCTCGAACAGGTGGAATATACGGATTTGGTTGTCGATTTCCTGGAAAGACTCCCTCCGGACCTTATTATTCAACGGCTCACCGGAGATCCGCAGCCATCTGAGATTGTGGCGCCTGACTGGGCCACCGATAAGTCGCGGAATCTTCTTATCATTCAACA
This sequence comes from Deltaproteobacteria bacterium, assembly GCA_034522175.1. Lineage (GTDB taxonomy): Bacteria > Desulfobacterota > DSM-4660 > Desulfatiglandales > Desulfatiglandaceae > JAIPDZ01. The sequence goes on from JAXHLQ010000001.1 coordinate 1,455,665, forward strand.
AAGGCTGGAAGAGGAGACACCTGGCAGGGTAGATTGTACGACGGTTAAAAACGGGGCTTAACGGTAGGGTTCGCCGACCTTCTTTCGTAGGAGTTGGTCCCTGGCGGTTTCATATTCCGCCGTGCCCGGTATCAGGGACCGGTTCTTGGCCAGTTGATCGAGGATTTCTGCTTCAGCCTTTTCAAACTGGATGCTGCTCTTGCTGATGACCCGGTTGATCACGTGGTATATGTCTTCGTCCGTCCCATAGATGTCGATGATACTCGGGTCGTCGATGAGGACCTCCATCAGGTACTGGGTCATGTAAAGCGAATAGGGGTTTGGGCGGGGAACCAGGCTGCGAATGGGAGAGATGAAATATTTAAAATCGAATTCCGAACTGTTCAGTGCGCTTTTGAGCCCCCTTAAAATCCCTTCAGAAACCCCGGCCGCATCATCTGTTTCAATAATTCGCTCTTCAAGCAGCACCTGTGAGAGCCTGCTGTGTATCTCGGGAATTTTGAACCTGAAAAAGCGGCCTTTTTGAAAGGCCCGCTGTTTTTCCTGCCGGTCCAGGCGATTGATGAGCTTGTCCTGAACCCGTCCGCTGTCTCGTGTTTCCATATATTATGTGGGGTAACTCCTGGATTTAAGGCTTCTTACTGTCTGCGGAAGCGCTTTTCTTACTTCCGTCCTTCGATCCTTTGCTGTCGGACGTTTTTGTTTCAGATGTCGATGCGGAACTGTCTTTGTCTGATGACGTGGCTTCGGATTTGCTCTCTGAAGCGCCCGGACCGTTTTTGGAAGCGTAATCGGTCACGTACCACCCGGTTCCTTTGAGATGAAATGTGCTGTGAGAAATGAGTTTTTTCATTTTTGAATGGCATTCCTCACATTCCGTGATGGGCGAATCCGAAAATTTCTGTAAAACTTCGACGTGGTGTCCGCATTCATCACACTCATACTCGTAAATGGGCATGTCGGGTTTCCTCCTTTACAGATGATATACCACTCAGAGCCATAGGGGATTGTCTGTGTTCGTTGTAGGACGTCAGGACATGATCCAGTTGGGGCATGGAACATGCCTGTAAAATCTCAAAAGCCCTGGAATGAACCAACGTCTCCTCCTCTGCTCTTGCTGCCTCCGAGATGTCAAACCGCTGGGAAAAATTGCAAAACCGGACGATATGGATCAGTTCGTGCGTAAAAATGTATATCAACAGCGGCAGCAACTTTAGACGACGGTCCCGCTTCAATACCTCGAGGATCAAATGATCCTGGAGACAGATAAAATAAAAATCGCGTCGTTTTGTCTTCGACGAAAATTCATCGACCTCACGAATGGCCCGGGTCAAAACAGCGAGAGCAAAAGAGCTGACCTCATCCGAACGCAATGACGAAAGGGTCTTCACATCGTAGTTGTGACGTTTCCATTGTCGAAACGAAAACTTATCAGGAATCAGACGTTGCATCCTCGGCAATGGAGAGCGCCTCGCTCACAATCGTAAGGTCATAGTGGCTGAAGATAGCCATCTCAGATTCTCTGGTATGGAAAATGTGTTGAGAAAATAAGGTCGGCGGCAAAAAAGTCAATACCTGACCAGGCCTTCTTATGGTGGCGGTGACTGGATTTGAACCAGTGACTCTGCGGATATGAGCCGCATGCTCTGACCATCTGAGCTACACCGCCGATACGCTAACAACCTGAGATCCGGTTATAATTTAGCCCGATTTTTTTCGTTGTCAATAAAATAGTGAGGGACATTCAGTAACGTTTTTGAAAAGAGGCGTCTGAAGGCCGAACCCCCCGGACGCCCCTGGTATGACAACGTCGGATTACCGGTATTTTTTGACTTCTTCCGTTAATGCGGGGACCACGTCGAAGAGGTCCGCCACCACCCCGTAATCAGCCTTTTGAAAGATCGGGGCATCTTCATCTTTGTTGATCGCCACGATGACCTTGGAGGTGCTCATGCCCGCCAGATGCTGAATGGCCCCTGAGATACCGCAGGCGATATAGAGATTTGGCGAGACCACCTTTCCGGTCTGTCCAACCTGATCTGAATGGGGCCGCCACCCCGCGTCCACTGCGGAGCGTGATGCCCCCACCGTACCGCCCAGGACTTGGGCCAGTTCCTCCAGGATGTTGTAGTTCTCGGGTCCCTTCATTCCCCGGCCGCCGGAAACGATTTTGTCCGCCTCTGTGAGATCAATCTTCCCGCTTTCGTCCTTGACCTCTTCCACGACCTTGGTTCTCATATCATTCTCCTCCAGGGTGAATTCGGCGTCAATGACCTCAGCCGATCTGGAGGTGTCCGGCTCTGCCACACTCATGACATTGGGTCTGGCCGTGGCCATCTGAGGCGTGCTGTTTTCAAAGCTTACCTTGGCATAGGCCTTGCCCGCATAAATGGGTCGCGTGGCCACGAGATTCCCGTCTTCAATGGTGAAGACCGTGCAGTCCTGGGCCATTCCCACATCGAGTCGAGCCGCCAGTCTCGCAGAGAGGTCTTTTCCCTGCACAGAAGCGCCCAGAATAAGCACCGCCGGATCATCGGCTTTGATTAGCTGCGATATGACGGACGCGTAGGCGCCCGTGGTGTATTTTTCCAGCTTGGGGTCATCCGCGACCTGTACCTTATCCGCGCCGTAATGCCCCAGTTCAGCGGCCTTGTCTTTTATGTTGGACCCAAGCAAGACCACCGTCAACTCCTGACCCAGTGCGTCAGCAAGGCGACGGCCTTCGCTGACCACTTCGTAGGTAATCTTTCTGATTTCTCCGTCCCTCTGCTCAGCAATTGTCCATACTCCCTGTGCCATTTTTTTCTCCTTACCTGATCTTATAAATCGTATGTTTTCAACACCACCGCGTGGTGCGCCGTCGTTTGAACCAAAGCGCCGCTCAGATGATCTTTGCCTCTTCGTGTAGCATCTTGGCCAGCTCGGCTGCCTTTTCCTGGGGGGTTTCCCCTTCGACGATTTTACCGGCTGCCCGTTCGGGCGGGGGTGTCAATTCCACGATCTTGACCTTGCGGGCTCCTTCACCGAATTCCGCTGCATTTAGGCTTAGATCGGCCAGGCTCTCCTCTTCGAGCGGTTTCTTCTTGGCCTTCATAATCCCCGGCAGCGAGGCATATCTCGGTTCATTCAACCCTTTCTGAGTGGTGAGCAGTGCCGGCAGCGTGGTTTCGATGACCAACGTTTCCCCCTCGACGGGACGATTCACCGTGGCGGACTTTCCATCCTCGGCGACCTCCAATTTAACCACCAACGATACGCTCGGGATGTCGAGGATCTCAGCGATCGCTGCCCCGACAACGCCCATGTCATCGTCCACACCGCGCTGACCGGTAAAGATGAGGTCATATCCCATGTCTTTGATGGCGGCCGCCAGGGCCTTAGCCGTAGCGAGAGAATCGCTTCCATCCAGGGCATCGTCCGTGATCAGTACCCCTTTGTCCGCACCCATGGCCAGAGCGGTCCGAATCGATTCCGTTACCCGCTTGGGTCCGAGGCCCACCACGGTCACCTCGCCGCCGAATTTCTCTTTCAGGCGCAGCGCCTCTTCCACACCGAACTCATCATAAGGATTGATGACCCATTTGACGTCATCTGTGGCAATGGATTTTCCGTCCGATCCGATTTTGATCTGGGTCTCCGTATCTGGGACCTGTTTTAAGCACACTACAATATTCACTTTACTGTCCTCCTTTCGCTTACCCGATTTGGTTTAGCTGTCATGCTGTTCGAGATTGGCATCGCCTCCATCTGCGAATCCCACCGTTATCTCAGATGAGGCAATGGTTCCTTAGATCCGAATACCTGCTAAAAAATAATCGCTTATTTGTCCGGCAACGGTCCTGATATCATACTCTTTACGGCTTGACAATACCCAATATCTGGACACCTCATCCAGGGCACCAAAAAAGGCCCTTTTGGCGACTCCGGGAATCACATTTGCCTTGAAGAGCCTCTTTTTCTGTCCGTCCTCAATAATCGTTCCGATGATATCGAGATACTGGAGGAACCCTTCATTTTTATACTCCTTCATGAATTTGCCGCTTTGTCTCAACTCCACCTGAATGATTTCAGCCATGTCCGGATTGCTTTCGATGAGTTCCAAATGGGTGAGGGCGAAGGTGATGAGCTTTTGAGAAGGATCCTCAATGCCGTCAAGCTGCGCGTTCATATTCAGGAGTACCGTCTTCATCTGCTCTTCAAAAAGGCAAATCAGAATGTCGTCCTTATTGTCGAAGTAGATATAAATGGTCCCGTCTGCCACCCGGGCTTCTTTGGCAATCTCTGATATCTTGGAATGATAGAACCCTTTTCTGGCAAAGACCCGTGTGGCCGCTTCGATGATTCGATAATATTTATCCTTGTCTTTTCGCTTACCCATGACTCGTCCTTAATGGTGAATGATGATTCATTCATAGTGGGTGGTACCACCCCGTTACCCCGCTGTCAAGGTTTTTTTTACCCATGGTCTGCAATTATGAACCCCGTTCATCAAAATCCGCTTCGCGCTATCCCGAATAGCTCCAAATCACTTTTCATGAGGGGAAAAGTGCTGTCTCAACCGGAAACCGAATTCCGTAGAATTTCGGAATTATCTCCTTGACAAAAAAAGAGCCTCTGATTTAGATTGCAGGAACCGAATCCAAAAGAGAAAGGGTGGTGATGTGCAGAAACGGAGCTGTTCGAAGAGGGTCGAGAATTTAACTTCATTTACCATTTAAGGAGGGTATCCATGCGTAAAGTACTGTTTTTTGCAATGGTGATGTTGACTGTGGCGGGCATGATCGGGTTGGGAATCCCATCCGGTGCGACGGCAGAAGACATCAAAGTGGGCGCCGTCATCAACCTGACCGGGCCGGCCTCAACATGGGGACAATTCCACGCGAAGGGACAACAGGACTACTTCCGATACATCAATGAAGTCAAAGGAGGAATTGCAGGGAACAAGATCGATTTGACCGTGGTGGACCACGCATATAAGGTTCCGGAAGCCCTCAAGTATGTGAAGAAATTCTGCACCTCGGACAAAATGGATATGATCGCCACCTGGGACGCGGGTTCCGGGATTATGGCCAAACCGATCATTCAGAAATATAAAGTTCCCAATATCAATTATTCCACCTATCAGGGGATCTTAAAACCCCCGGTGGATTATGCTTATCTCCCTTTTGGCAGTTATGTGATGGACTGCTACGCGGTCCTGGAATACATCAATGCCACCCATAAGGGGAGTGCACCGCCCAAGGTGGGCCTGCTTACCTATAATAATGCCTATGGTAAGTCCATCCACGACCCCAGCCAGGAATATGCCTCAAAACACAACATAGACATTGTGGCCATCGAACAGTTTCCGCCCAAGAGCCTCGATCTCAAGACTGAGTTGTTGAGACTCAAAGATAAAGGCGCTGAGTATATCTTCATGCAGTGTCTTCCCTCCGCCATTATCATGGCCCTGGAGTCCGCGGACCGGGTCCAGTATGATGTTCCTTTCTTCGGGACCTGGACCTCCACGGATCCCGATTTTTTCAAGCGGGGAAAAGGGCTTATCCGGGACCGGATGCACATGCAGTTTCCCGGGTGTCTGCCGGGGGATGATAACCCGGGCATCAAGTTGCTGACGGATTTGTGGGAACGATACGGGACCGTCTCCAAGTTTGACACGGCTTACTGGGAAGGTGTGACCATAGGCGCCATCATGGTTAAGGCCTTCCAGAGGGCCCACGACACGCTGGGAAAAACAGACAGCGAGGCCATCAACATGGCCCTGGAGACCTTCCAGAACGAGGACTTCGGCGGTCTGGTCCCCAACATTACCTACACGGATACGGATCACAGTGCCTCTTTTACGGCCAGGATTGTGAAGATCAACGAAGACCAGACCTTTGAGCCGCTTACCAAGTTCTGGAACCCGAAAAAAGAGAAGGTAACCGTCCTGAAATGAAAGCCTTTCGCGGGAATCCCAGTATCTTCAGTTCCGCCCGGCCCGAAGAAAGGCGGGCCGGGCTGGAAGTGAAGGATCTTACCCTCAAGTTCGGTGGCATTACGGCCCTCAGCAAGATCGACATCGCTGTGAGTACCGGGGAGTTAGTGGCCGTAATCGGACCCAACGGAGCCGGAAAGACCAGCCTGCTCAACTGTATTACAGGGTATTATAAGCCCCAGGAGGGGCAGATATTTTTCAACGGCGATGAGGTGACCGGTCTTTCCACCCATCACCTGACCCGGAAGGGGATCGGACGCACCTATCAGAACATCGAACTCTTCCCGGAATGACCGTGCTTTCCAATATGCTTCTGGCCCGCCATGCCCACTGCCGTTATAATGTGGGCAAGGCCGCCCTTTTTATGAAGAGCGTCAAAGATGAAGAGGTGCATCACCGCCGGATACTGGAAGAGTTGATCGACTTTTTGGAGATGCAGAGCTTACGCAACCAACTGGTGGGATCGCTTCCGTACGGCATGCGAAAGCGCGTGGAACTGGGCCGTGCTCTGGCCCTGGAGCCCAAGCTGCTGGTGCTGGATGAACCGTTTGCCGGTATGACCCTGGAAGAAAAGGAAGACATGGTCCGGTTTTTGATGGAACTCAATGAGGCCTGGAACCAGACCATGATCCTGGTGGAACACGACATGTCCATCGTAATGAGCATTTCCAAACGGGTGGCCGTGTTTGATTTCGGTGTCAAGATCGCAGAGGGGTCCCCGGATTTCGTCCAGAATCATCCCCAGGTCATCAAGGCCTATCTCGGGGACACGTCAAAAATTGAATAGTATCGCCCAAGTATCGAGTCATTGGACAGCCTATGGAAGCTACCCCCCATAAGATTGAGCGGATAGATCAGGAGAGTTTGGATTCCTTAGGAGACTTCACCCTGCCTCAGATCCTATCCAGGCAGGCCGAGAAATTTAAGGATGACAAAATCGCCATTCGGGAGAAGTCCTACGGGATATGGCACAATTACACCTGGAAGGATTATCTCCGGTATACCAAACTGGTGGCCCTGGGCCTGGTATCCCTTGGTCTGAAACGGGGCGAAAACGTGGGGATGATCGTGGACAACGATCCTGAATGGCTTTTCACCCAGTTGGGGGCCCAGTCCGTGGGAGCGGTAACCCTCACCCTGTTTACGTCGGCCGTGGCCAAGGAACTGGCCGGGGGATTGGGTCGTATTCAGGCCTCGTATGTGTTTGCACAGGATCAGGAACAGGTGGATAAGCTCCTGGCCGTAAGAGAAGAGCTGCAGTATACCCGGCATATCATCTATATCGATCCCACGGGTATGCGCACATACGGAGATGACCCGTGGCTGATCAGCTTCAGCCAGTTGCTGGAGCTGGGAGAGGAGTTGGACAAGGAGGAGCCCGAACTCTTTATCAAGGAACTGTGGGAAGGCAATCCCGAGGATGTAGCCCTGATGCTCATGACCTCCGGGACCACCGGGGTCCCGAAGCTGGTCATGCTGGCCCACATGAACTTTACGGATATGGCTGCCAAATGGATCCAGACCGCGCCCATCGGCATTGAAGACAACTGGATTTCCATTACCCCCACGGCGTGGATTGTGGATCAGATGTGGGGGGCGGGGGTGACCCTGTGCGGCGGGCTGGTCATGAATTTCCCTGAGACCTTTGAGACGGCGACCGAGGATTTCAGGGACATCGGTCCCACGGTCATGATCAGTTCATCCAGATTCTGGGAGGATTTGGCGTCCAAGATCCGTGTCAAGATAGCCGATGCCAGCTTTATCAAACGGGGGCTGTATAATTTTGCCCAGCGGGTGGGAAGAGAAGTGGTGGAGCTGGAATCGGAAGGGAAGCCGATCCCTTCAAAGCTGAAATCCTGGCGGTGGATTTCCCATCGGCTCGTGGCCCGACCCCTTCTGGATCGGGTGGGATGTCTCAATTTTCGTGCCGCCTACACCGGGGGGCACCCCATCAGTCCGGATGTGATCAAGTTTTTCAGGGCCAACGGCCTGAATATGAAGCAATGCTATGGCCTGACCGAGACATGCGGTATATTCCAGGTCCAGCCCGACCATGAGGTGAAGCCCGAAACGGTAGGCAAGGCGCTCCCCGGTACCGAGGTGAGGATCATGGAAGAACCAGGAAGTGCTGGTCAAGAGCAAGTCCAACTTTGTGGGGTATTATGAGGACCCGGAGGCCACGGCCAAGGCCCTGAAAGACGGCTGGTTTCACACCGGTGACGCCGCCTATTTCGACGAAGACGGCCATCTCCTGATCATCGGTAGAAAACAGGACATCATGCGGACCGTGGAAGGAGAGGCCTTTTCACCGGATTTCATTGAGACCCGGCTTAAATTCAGCCCGTATATCAAGGAAGCCGTCATATGGGGAGAGGGTCAGCCCTATCTCACTGCATTCATCAACATTGATTTCGGAAACGTGGGGAACTGGGCGGAAGACAGAAAAATACCCTATACCACCTACACCGACCTCTCCCAGCAACCGGCTGTGGAGGAATTGATCCGTGGGGAGGTGGCCGAGGTAAACAATCAGCTGCCTGATCCCATGAAACTAATCAAAATTATTTTATTGTATAAACTCCTCGATGCGGATGACGAGGAACTGACCCGGACCGGGAAGGTGCGGAGGAAGTTTGTGTTTGAGGAATACAAAAATCTGATCGATGGCATGTACTCCGATAAGACCGAGCTGCCCGTCAAGGGCCAGGTGCGCTATCGAGACGGTACGGTGGGAACCATAGAGACCACGGTCAAGATACTGACCGTTTAGGCACGGGGGATGGACCTGATATGGAATTTTTTCTTCAGCTTCTCGTAAACGGCCTGTCATTGGGATTTTTGTATGCGCTTTCAGCCTTGGGCTTTGTCATGATCTTTAAGTCCAGCAGCGTGCTCAACTTCGCGCATGGGGAGATTATGGCCATCGGGGCCTTTTTGTTTCTGGCCCTTTCCACCTGGGCCGGACTGCCCATCCTTCTGGCCTTTGTCCTCACCATGATCGGCAGTTTTACCTTAGGGTTCATTTTGGAGAAATTCTTTCTTCGTCCCCTCATCGGGGAGGCCCTGATTCAGGTAATCATGCTGACCCTGGGTCTGGCCCTCATGTTCAGGGGGCTGCTGCTGTTTATCTTCGGCGGGGACATCCACGATTATCCGGATTTTCTGCCTGAAGCGCTCGCCATCCAATGGGGGGCCATTAACATCCCTTCCGTGTATATGGCGGCCTTCATCATCGGCATCCTCTTTCTGATCCTGTTCGGTCTGTTTTTCAAGTATTCATCCCAGGGGATCTATATGAGGTCCGTAGCTGACAATCAGTCTGCGGCCCTTTCCCTCGGGGTCCATGTGCGGCGGGTGTTTGCGCTGTCCTGGGCCATTGCAGGACTGGTCTGCGCCATCAGCGGCATAGTACTGGGGATTATCAACGGGATCAACGTACACGAGTTGAGTTCCATAGGGCTCAAGGTGTTTCCGGTGGTGATCCTGGGTGGACTGGACAGTATCGGCGGCGCCATACTCGGGGGCATCATCATCGGACTCTTAGAGAGCTTTACCGGCGGGTATATTTCCACCTCGCTGAGGGAGATTATCCCCTATATCGTTCTCATCTTTATTCTCATGGTGAAGCCCTACGGACTGTTCGGACTGGTGGAGATAGAAAGGGTGTAACAAAAAAATGCGCAAGCTACAGTTTCATCCCTGCGGCAATTTCAACGTCAGTTACAAAGAGGAACTATCCATTTTTGGTACCGATTTCGGACGCCTATGGATGTGGATCGGTATCTTGCTGTTGTTTGCGGTGGTTCCCTTCATCAGCAGCGCCTACTCTCTTTATATTTTAAATTCCATCGGTATTTATGCCATTGCCGCGGTGGGCCTGAATCTCCTTATCGGATTTACGGGGCAGATCTCTTTGGGTCACGGGGCTTTTTTTGGTGTGGGGGCCTATGCCGGGGCCATCCTGGCCACCCGATTGGGCTTTCCATTCTGGCTGTCGGTCCCCCTGGCAGGGGTGGTGGCTTCGGGGGTGGGGATGATTTTCGGGCTCCCCTCCGCCCGGCTCAAACACCTCTACCTGTGTATCGCCACCCTGGCCGGGCAGTTCATTGTGGACTATGTCCTGGTGCAGTGGGAGAGCCTCACCGGCGGGGCCATGGGCATTGTGGTGCCCAGTGCATCCTTATTCGGACTGGATTTGGGCTCTGACCGGTCCTTTTTTTATGTGGTGTTCATCTGTTTTGTCCTTATGACCTGGATAGCGGTCAATCTGATTCGAACCCGGATAGGGCGCGCGTTTATCGCCATCCGGGATAATGACCGGGCCGCAGAAGGGATGGGGATCCCGGTGTTTCCCTACAAGCTGCTGTCGTTCGCCATCAGCTCTTTTTATGCTGGATTTGCCGGAGCCCTTTATGCGTATTATATGATGAGTATCACCCCGGAGCCTTTTAATCTGGGACTGTCCATCGAATATGTGGCCATGATCATCATCGGAGGGCTGGGGAGCATTCCGGGGGCCGTGTTCGGTTCCGTATTCATTGTCTCCTTAAATGAGGTGTTGAGCATGATTACCGAATACCTCATGAATCTCGGGGCCACCACCGGGGCGGCCCTGACCATTGCACCGCTCCGTGAGTTCATTTACGGGCTGGCCATTGTCCTGTTCATCATTTTTGAACCCAAGGGTCTGGCAGAGGTATGGCGGATTGTGCGGTCAAGCTTCAGGCTCTGGCCGTTTTCCTATTAACCGATCAAGACCATAAGCGGTAAGGAAGGTTTCGGGGTATGGAAGGTAATGTGAGGCTGCTGATCAACAATATCAGTGTGGTCTATTCCGACGTCATACAGGTCCTCAAGGGGGTGTCCCTCACCATCCGGGAGGGGCAGATTGTGTCGCTCTTGGGGAGCAACGGCGCCGGCAAAACCACTACGCTGAAGGCCATTTCAGGTTTGCTCAAGCCTGAAAACGGCAGAGTGACGGAAGGATCCATCGAGTACGATGGAAAAGCGGTCCAGAATTCTTCACCCGAGGAAATTACCCGGAAAGGGATCATCCAGGTCCTGGAGGGGCGGCAGGAATTTAAGTACTTAACCGTGGAAGAGAACCTGCGGGTGGGGACGGCGACGCGCTGGGGAAAACCCTATCAAAAGGATCTGGATTTGGTCTACCATTACTTCCCCGCGCTTTTGGCCCGCAAAAGGGCCATGGCCGGATATTGCAGTGGGGGCGAACTTCAGATGCTGGTGATCGGCCGGGCCCTGATGGCCCATCCCAAGCTGTTACTCTTGGATGAGCCTTCCTTAGGTCTTGCACCCCTCCTGGTAAAAGAGATATTCCAGATCATCAAACGGATCAACGAAGAACAGAGCTCAACGCTGATGGTGGTGGAGCAGAATGCCAATATGGCGCTGCAGATCGCCCATTACGGGTACGTCATGGAAAACGGCAAAATCGTCATGGAGAGCAGTGCAGCCGATTTGAGGGAAAACCCGGATGTGAAAGAGTTTTATCTCGGTACCGCCGCCTCAGGTACGCTCAAATCCTACAAAAATGTAAAAGCCTACAAACGCAGGAAACGATGGCTGTAAAAGCGATACAGCCCCCAAAAAATCTGCGCCCATATTGCTGATCCGCGGATTGCCGATGTCTTCGGGAGTCGACGGTGCCGCCCACCACCTTTCGTTCAGGACCTGAGGGTAATGGGGTCTACTGATTTCCTTCCCAAAGGAACCTTCCGGCAGGAAGGACCCTTTCAATTCATCACACCGGATAATTATGCGGCAATGGGGATTGACCCCGCATACGTGCCTCTCGGGACGGCTGTTTCATTGAGACACCCGTCTCAACTTCGAAGCCGATTTGGCGGAAACGCCTATGGCCTGGGACTTTTCGAAGATCTGAACAGACTCAATTTCAAGGAAATCCAGACCCTCAACGCCATTTCATTTGAAGATCCGGAGTCGATAAAATCCCAGTACAGGACCCTCAATGAAATTTACAGGAAGATGGGACTCCTGATCCGTTTCTCTCGTTTTGGAAAACCCTACTACCTCATCCCCACCCACCTCATATCCGATACGCTGACCCATGTGCGGGCAAAAGTGGAGGAGATCACCCGTATTGTTCAGCTCCACATCAAGAAAAATCTGAGAGAGCATCAGCGGATCGGCGTTTTCAGCCCACAGGATGACCTGATTGTTCAGGAGCTCTCCCTTCGATTCAAGGAACACCGCCTTCTGGTGCTGGACGCCTCCGAAAAATTCAAGAAACTTCGTGAACCCTTAGATCTGGTCATCCTTACCAGCGATCCGTATGAAGTCGCGCTGATGCAGATCTCAGGCTCTCCCAACCCGGAAGCCCTCACAAAAGGACGCCTCGACCAGCACGTTACGTATATCCTGTGGCGGATCTATAATGCATTGCATTGGGACGGGACGCTGTTCATTATCGCCGACCATTTTTCAGGCAAAAGCAACCGAAAGACAGAAGTATGTTTCAAGACCGATCAGGAGGCAAAGCGGTTCGCCCTTTTTACTCACATCTTTGCCACCAGGAAGAAGTATCGAATCGGGGACCATCGGCTAAACGTAAATATCTCCGATCTCGGAAGGTATTTGAGTGGTCGCTACGTGGAGCAGGATATCGTCGATCAGCTTTTAAAAGGACGGTCCCTTAACGATCTGTCCATGAAGGAAATCGACAAGCTCCCTTACTTTAACACCCCTTTTGCGGGGTGGCCATTTTCTCTGGACCAGAAAAAAACCTGGAGCAGGCTTATTTCCACTTTCTTTCAGGAGACGGCCTTCAGCCCCATACTCCCTGAGGGGGTCAAAAGCGACTGGGAAGAGCGGCTGACCTTCAGCGACCGTATGCCCGATTGCATGATGATGTATCTCGGGGAAAAGAAGCCGCTCAGGACCCCATTGAATGAGGTCAAAGAGCTGGTCAGAGAATCAAGGCTGAGTGGCTGTCCCATTGCGCTGGTGGCCGAATACCGGAATTCATTTGAGTATCTCATCCAAACGCTCCGGGTCCTCGATGAATTGAAAAAGGGGGCGAAACAGGACCTGCCCCAGGTGTTTGTGGACCGCCTCCGGCAGCCCTTTGAGAGTCGAAACCGGCGATTCGCCGCCCTGGGTCATGTAATGAAACTCATATCCAAGATAAAGCGCTTGGAACGCATCCGGATGGACCTCAATCCGGATGAGATCGAAGGGCCGAAGACCGGGGTCATCGAAAACCTTGAAGCTCTGACCTTTTTCGGGTTTACCGTGGATGAGTTGCGGGAGGTGATGCTCATCGTTTTGGGTCACACCCATTTCGGCCGCATCATCTCAGGCAAGATGACGGAAAAGACACTGAAACCCGTATCCGATATGGCACAAGGGTACGGTCCACAGGAGGCGCTGAACCTGCTGAGATACTGCCGTCTGATGACCTTTGCAGAGACCAAGGCGGCCGCACGCAAAGAAATGCCCTCTGAACAACTCATGGAGTTGTTTGATCTCTATGAATCGACGGTGCGGGTCATTATCAATAAGGAACTGGACTGGGATCAGCTCTTAGATGAGAAAATCACCGCCATGGGCGGGATTCACAACAAGATCATCCGCAAAGTCCTCATGATGATGGGGTATTTCGAATTCCTATATGACTGGGCCGAACTGAAACAGAAAGGGGATATAGAGAAGGAGTCCCTGGCCGATTACCACGATCAAAAACTCTCCAGAATTGAAAATGTGCTTCGGCTTATTCATACGGTGGAGGAATTCGAAAAGCTGTACCTGGAATTTGACCCATTGGAACTGCCTCGCTTTTACCGGCGGTTCCTCGAGATGGAATTTCATGGGACCGGACACTTGTTTCAGCGGATGAACAGCCGGAACATTTTCGTCCTCCTCTGGATAACCGTCAGTCTATCCAGGGCCAAAATCATTAACTTCAACCCGATTTTATCTGAACTGGAAACAGAAAGCATCAAAGAGCGAATCGAAAAGGTAGAGGAAGGAGCACAGGCCATCAATGTCCATTATCTCGACCTGGATGTCCTCAACCGATTTCGCGAACAACTGGAGGAAAGCCGATCTTCTTTCATCGTCGGCACGGGCTTTCAGATCAGCGTATCATCGGGAGAGAACGAAGCTCTGGAGATCGACTATAAGGATATGGGGGAAAACCTGGATACGTTGCACCGCCTCCAGAAGCAATTGTCCGATCAGCCGATAAGGAGCATCCCCGTATCCGACCTGGAAGCGTTAAACAGGCTCTTCTCCAATCTGGAGACATTTTATCAGAGTCACATGACGCTGATTCAGGATGCCGGAGCTGTGCCGGCCCTCCCGGTCAAACAGATCAAGTGGTTTGAGAAGGCACAATCGCTCAGAGCCGCTTTGAGGACCCATCTTCTCAGTGTCATCTTTCGTCCCGATCATCTGTTCACCGACCTGGATCTCCTGTTTCACCATGCCTCCCGCCTACTCGACTTCCTTCTGCCGGAATTTGCGGCACTGAAAGATGTGCCGGTGAGCGGCCAGCTCTACCTGACCCGTCCGGTTGCGGATTATCTCATCGCTGCGACCCGGAAGTTCCAGGCGTTGGTGACGCGCAATAAACAGGATTTCCAGGACACGGCCTTCTTGCACCGGCTGGCCCAGAAGGAATTCGGTCCCATGGCCGTCGGGATTGTGGGGCTGAGCACAACCCAACTGGAAACCCTTTGCCAGATCGTTGAAGATGTCGGCCGGAACCCATCGCTTTTGGATGCCCTGGCCAAGTCCTTCATATTCCAGGATTTGGGGAGACTTCCCCATTTAAGGGAAAAATACAGCGATGAGATTCATCCAGCGGACCTCGGCAGTACAGGTGCCCTCTTTGTGGAAAGGGAGCATTTGGCGGATAAGTATCATCTAAATCCAAAAGGGGCAGCCTATTTTATCTTCCTGATTCGGCATCACAGTCTTTTTCACCATAATGTGCGGGGGGAGATCTCTTATGCGTCCATTCGAGAGATCGTCGAACCGCAGGATAAGGCGTTGCTGGATGCCTTTTTTGTCTTTTCGTTTGTGATGCTTTCGGCCATTCGGGAAGACTTGATTCTGGAGGACCTGGCCGGTCGTCTATTTCAGATCCGATCCATGTGCCATAAGATCATTGACGGGAAAACCACTCTAAAGGCCCAATTGAATGATGCCTTCATTGAGAGGGGGTCGCTTTACTTTGCCCTGCGAAAATTTGAAGAGGAGGGACTCCCGGAGGGGATCACGGTCACCGATTACCTCAACGACAATGAATGGACAGGAGTGGATGAAGCCAGGCGGCTTGAAGCGGGAAAAATGATATTTGCCTTTGAACGGCTCTTTCGATTGCAGGGGATTCGCTATGTCCAGTATAAGGACATTGTGGATATCTATTTGGACATTCCCCTTCGTTTCATTCACCGGCAGAGAAATTTCATCAACGTGGGATATGCGACATTCGAAAAGGAAGTGTATGAGGCCTTTCGCATCTACAACACGCTTCAGAACCTGAAAGAATCCATTCGACACTTTATACTGGATCAGCTGGTGGGGGACAGGATCCGGCTTGCCGGATACGAAAAGGTCAGCGGGTATCTGAGTTATGAAAACAGGATCAAGCTTCTACTGACCGCGCTTTTGGGAACCCGGAAGATGAATGCGGATGATGCGGAACCGATCTATTTGAATTTTCTCGAAATCAGTGAGGTTATTGAAAAGCGTTATGAGGCCGTCAACCATTTTCTCAATACCCTCCCAATGGAAAAACTCTGGGAGGATCGGTATAAGGTCAATCAGCTGTTCAAGGCCAAGACCGGAATCCTTCTAAAGGCGAATGAGCGGCACCGTGTCCTTTCCATCGACTTCCAGGAGCGGATCAATGTCCCGGGGAAAATCGCGCACATGCGGGCCATCACCGACATCGAAGAACTGAAGCGTTACTTCCATTCCAGCCTCAGCGCACTCAGGAAACACCCCTTTCACACCGAGGACTACGAGCTGAACCTGGAAGCGGTTTTTGAAAAGCGGATACGCGAGATAACGGACATGATCCTGAACCAGGCAAAAGAGGAGATGGACAGCATCAGGGACTTCAAATCGTTGCACAACATGGTGAATGATCTTTCCGCACGATCATGGGAACTGGGGTTCTCTCCGGACCAGCGACAGCGGCTCAATGACCTGTATGAACTGCGCAAGGACAATCTGAAGCGAGAGCGACTCACGGACATCGATCAAGTCCTGGACACCCTTCAGGATATGAATGGACTGAGGCGTTACTGGAATCAAATCAAGTGGTATCTTCAAGCGAATCGAAGATACGTGGGGAAGGCGTTTGAAACCCTGATCGCCAGGAAGTTCGATGCAATGCGGGAGGAACTTTCCCGGAAACCGGGTTAGTCAAAATAGGGTTTGAGGAGCGATTTTGTCTTGACCACATTCATGTTCAACCCCAGTTCCTTCCGTCCGAATCCCATGGCCACGCCGAGTAACTGGGTGAGATATAGCACCGGTAGACCGTAGTCTATTTCATATTCCGATTCAATGCTCTTCTGATTCCCGTCGTACATCACCGAACAAAAGGGGCATATCAGACAGATGGCATCGGCACCGGCTTCCTTGACCGCATCGAGTTTTTCCTTGGTCAGGCCGGCGGCCAGTTTTTCATCGACCGGCAGCAGGGGGCCCCCGCAACATTTCCGCTTCTCCGGATAATCCACAACCCGTGCGCCGGTGAGCTTCACCAGTGCGTCAATGGAGTGGGGATCTTCCACATCGTCAAAATGGTCATGTACGGCCGAGGGTTTAAGGTAATGGCACCCGTAATGAATCGCAATATGGAGATCACTCAGATCCTTCACCAGGTGCGGCCGGATACGGTCCGCGCCGATTTCCTCAAAAAGGACCCGTGCGAAATGCCTCACCCTGACGCCGCCTTTATACGATATACCGGTCTTCGACAGGCGCTCGTTGATGTGCGAGGCCTGGATGTCATCCCCCGTCAGACGATGCGCCGTTTCCGCCAGAGCCGATGTGCAGGAGCTGCACAGGGCACAGATATCGAGGTTTTGTTCCTGGGCCAAACCCAGGTTGTAGGCCCCCAGCAGTTCAGCAGCGTCAAGGTCCCCTGACTTGAGAGGGAATCCGCAGCAGATAAATTGATCCACATCCACCAGCTCGATACCCAACGGCTGAGCCACCTTTCTCGCAGAGAGTTCATAGTTGCGGGATCTCGCGGGGATGGTGCAGCCCAAAAAAAGTGCGTATTTCATATCCTGATTCCTGACTGATGGTCTGAAGGTTTCTAAGAAAAAAGATCCTTTACCACCTCGCATGAGGTGGGGAGCGGCGGCAGGCCGGCCTTGCCCCGTTTTTTGTTGTCAAAATCGTCTAAGGGATAAATGCGCCCATTCCCTTTGATCAGATCCATCTGCGCCTTGATTCCGGACGGCGTGTATCCTTCTTTTACGGCCATATTTTTGAGCAGGGTCATGATATCGGTGATGCTCACGCCCTGCGGGCACCTTTCCTGGCATGCATAACAACTCGAACACAGCCATATAAAATCGCTGCTGAGGATCTCCTTTTTCATACCGTAAAGTGTCATACGGATAATTCGCGTGGGATTAAAGCGGTCGTTGATGGCCGCAATGGGGCAGCTTGCGGCGCAGGTGCGACAGGAAAAACACGCCTCGATTTCCTCCCCCCCCGGCTGGTTCATTAAATCCCGGACAAAGTACGGATCAACCTTGTTTAGATCTATGGTGGTCATATGTATCCTTTCTTAGATCTCGTTGATCATGGCCATAATCTGGTCTTCCCCGAAACCTCTCAAGTTGAGTGCCCCGGATCTGCAGGAGGATACACACAACCCGCATCCCTTGCACAGGACCGGATTGATTTCCGCCCTTCCTGAAAAAGGACCTTCGGCCAACAGGGCGGGTGCACCGTAGGGACATATATCCACACAGACCCCGCACCCGCTGCATAAGGCCGGATTAACATGGGCCACCATCCCGCTCATGCGGATCAATTGACGGGAGAGGAGGGTCACGGCCCTGGATGCGGCAGCCAGCGCCTGAGCCACGGACTCATCAATGGGCTTGGGGTAATGGGCCATGCCGCACAAAAAGACCCCGTCGGTGGCAAATTCCGATGGCCCCAGCTTGGCGTGGGCCTCCACGAAGAATCCATCTCCATCCATGGGGACCTTGAAAAACCGGGCCAGGGTTTCATCCCCGGACGGCACGATGGCCGAAGCCAGTGATAAGAGCTCGGCGGTAATGGCAATTTCTTCCCCGAGAAGGGGGTCCAGGACCGTGATCCTCAATCCGGCTTCGGTGGCTTCTACGTGCGGCTTTTGATCCACGGAAAAGGGAATAAAGAGGATGCCCGCCTTCCGTGCCTCACGATAGAGATATTCCCGTTCCCCATAGGTGCGAATGTCACGGTAGAGGATGAATATCCGCATATCCGGATTGAGTTCTTTCAGATGAAGTGCACTCTCGATGCTGTGGGTGCAGCAGACCCGGGAGCAGTAAGGTCTCTGAGGTTCCCTTGAGCCCACGCACTGAATGAATGCGGCGGTCTGAATCTCCTTCAATGATGGATCCTGTGCGATGAATCGCTGATCCAGCTCCGTGTGGGTGACCACCCGGGGATCGTCACCATAAGCGTATTCCCTGGGTTCGGATTCCATGGCGCCGGTGGCGATGAGTGTTACGCCGTGTTCAACGGTTTCCTCCCGACCATTGTCGGATACAATGGTGGTTTTGAAATTGCCCACAAATCCTTCCGCAGCAAAGATACGGGAATCGACGCGAATGTCGATCAGGGGATTTGACGTAACGGCATCAATCAGATCATTGAGCCGGGCCTGTATATCTTCCCCTTTCCAGGTCCTGAAAAGGGAACGGGCCTGCCCGCCGAGATCGGCACTCCTTTCCAACAGACATACCGCGTATCCCTGATCGGCCAGGTTTTTGGCCGCCGTTATGCCTGCAATACCGCCCCCGACGACCAGGGACTTCTGATGGATATCCAGCGCGTATTCCTCGAGAGGCTCCATCAGGGCCACCCGGGCCACGGCCATACGGACCAGATCCCGGGCCTTTTCCGTGGCCATGTCCTGGTGGTCCTTGTGAACCCATGCATCCTGGTTGCGGATGTTGGTCAACTCAAAGAGATACTTGTTCAGCCCCGCTTCCTTCAAGGTATCCTGGAAAAGAGGTTCGTGCGTTTTGGGCGTGCAGGCCGCCACCACCACACGGTTCAACCGGTGCTCCTGTATGGCCTCCTTTACGATCTCCTGTGTGTCCTGGGAGCAGGAGTAGAGATTGTCCGCCACATACTCCACGTAAGGGAGAGATGCCGCGTAATCCCTGACCCGGGGGACATCCACCACCCCGCTGATGTTGATGCCGCAATGGCACACGAAAACACCGATTCGGGGGCGTTCTCCGGTTACATCCCGCTCCCGGGGGATCTCTTCCGCGACGGTCAGAGTGCCCCTTGCGTCGTTGAGCAGTGCACCGGCCTCAGCCGATGCGGAACTGGCTTCGATCACCGACTGGGGAATATCTTTCGGGCCGGCAAAGGCACCGCATACGTATATGCCCTCTTTGGAGGTGGATACCGGTTGGAATGTGGGTGTCTCGAGAAATCGCCCTTCGGTCAAATTGAGACCCAGCGTTTCGGCCAGCCTGGCCGCCTCCGGAGGGGTCTCCATACCCACGGACAGGACCACCATATCGAAGGTCTCCCGGACCACTCGATTGGACGCATCCGTGTAGGGGATGGTCAGGGCCTGTTGTCCTTCCGCCCATTCGATGGTGGGGACCCTGGACCGGATGAAGCGCACACCGTGCCGGTCACGGGCCTGGTTGAAGTAGGATTCGAAGTCCTTGCCGTGGGTCCGCATGTCCATATAAAAAATGGCACATTCCAGATCGGCTCCTGCGTGTTCCTTGGCAATGACGGCCTCTTTGATGGCATACATGCAGCATACGGATGAGCAGTAGCCATGATCACAGGAATGAATATCCCGCGATCCCACACACTGCAGCCAGGCGATCTTGGCGGGCGCTTGACCGTTCGAAGGCCGGATGAGATGCCCCTGAGTCGGTCCCGAGGCGGACAGGAGCCGTTCAAATTCCATGGCCGTGACCACATCCGGATACCGCTGGTAGGCATAGGCCCCGTTTTTGGATGGGTCAAAGGGTTGAAAGCCGGGGGCCAGGACAATGGCTCCCACGTTCAGCTCGATGGTTTCGTCCTGCTCGGTATGGTCAATGGCCCGAACGCCGCAGAATTCCGTACAGACCCGGCAGCCCCCGGCCCGAAAGTGCATGCATACATCCCGATCGATGGCCGGGGTATTGGGAATCGCCTGGGCATAGGGGATATAGATCGGTTTTCGTCCCTTGAGCCCCATGTCGTATTCGGACGGGATGGGGGCAACCTTTTGTGCGCTGATGTCTTCCAGATTAATGTGGCCCGTTGGACACACTTCTGCGCAGGCCCCGCAACCCATGCACACATCGCTCTGCACATGAAATGGGGTGTCCACCTTCATGTCAACGCCTCGGCCGCTGAAGGCGATGGCGCTGTTACCCATCTTCTCACAGATCCGCACGCACAGGCCGCACAGAATGCAATCGTCCTGTTCCCCCTTGAAACGGGGTTTATCGATGCCGTATTGGCCGGCCAGTTCCTTGATGACGGGCACCTCGGGGCAGCGGGCCAGCAGCAGTTCCACGATGAGTTTCCGGCCCTCATGAACGGCTTCGGTATCCGTGTACACCGCCATCCCCTCCCACACAGGATAATTACAGGCCGTCACAAAACGGGTCTTGCGGCCGTCGAACAGTTCCACGGTGCAGAGACGACACATACCCGCCGGTTCCAGTGCATCGTGGTGGCAGAGGGTGGGGATGTCAATTCCGTATCGGCGGGCGACCTGAAGGATGAATTCGCCCGCCTCCCCCTGAACCTCTTTATCGTTGATCTTGAATGTCACCATTATTTTACCTTCACCGCATCAAACTTGCAGGCCTCATAACAGATGCCGCACTGAATGCAGCGGCCCTGATCGATGGTGTGGGGCGCTTTTTTTTCTCCGGTGATGGCCTCCTGCGGGCACTTGAGGGCACACAGCCGGCAGCCGGTACACGCTGAATCATCGATTTCATAGTGAAAGAGTGCCTTGCAGACCCCTGCCGGGCACTTCTTGTCTTTGATGTGTGCTTCATATTCATCCCGGAAGTATTGAATGGTGGTCAGGACCGGATTGGGCGCGGAGGTGCCCAGACCGCAGAGGGAAAACTTCTGGATCATGCCCCCCAGCTCTTCGAGACGTTCGATATCGCCTTCCCGGCCCTCTCCGGCACAGATGCCATTGAGGATATCGAGCATCTGTTTAATCCCTTCCCGGCAGGGATTGCACTGGCCGCACGATTCTTCTTTGAGAAAATCGAGAAAGTAGCGGGCCACATCCACCATGCAGGTGTCCTGATC
Organism: Deltaproteobacteria bacterium; assembly: GCA_034522175.1. GTDB lineage: Bacteria > Desulfobacterota > DSM-4660 > Desulfatiglandales > Desulfatiglandaceae > JAIPDZ01. The sequence goes on from JAXHLQ010000001.1 coordinate 1,477,173, forward strand.
CATGACGATCATACCCCCGGACCCCATGATGGAACCCACTTCCGCCAGTTTCTCGTAGTCCACCGGGAGATCGAGGAATTGTTCCGGAATGCACCCCCCCGAGGGCCCCCCGGTCTGAACCGCCTTGAAATGTTTGTTCCCGGGAATGCCGTTTCCGATATCGAAGACGATCTCCCTGAGGGAAACCCCCATGGGCACCTCCACCAGGCCGGTGTTCTTCACCTTCCCCACCAGGCTGAAGACCTTGGTCCCTTTGCTCTTCGGGGTACCCATTTCTGCGTACCACTCAGGGCCCTTTAAGAGAATCACCGGGACATTGGCATAGGTCTCCACATTATTGAGATTGGAGGGTGAGCCTCTGAATCCCTTTTCCACCGTGTGCACATACTTGGCCCGGGGTCTCCCCACATTTCCCTCCAAGGAGGCCATCAGGGCCGTGGATTCACCGCAGACGAAGGCGCCGGCCCCGGTGGATATTTTGATATGGAACCGTTTCCCGGATCCGGCGATGTTATCTCCCAAAAGGCCGTATGCCTCTGCCGCCCGGATGGCCGTCACCAATCGCTTGACCGCCAGGGGATACTCGTGGCGCACATAGATAAAGCCCTGTTCGGAACCGATGGCCATGGCGGCGATAAGCATCCCTTCGATGACGCCGTGCGGATCCCCTTCCAGGATGCTCCGGTCCATGTAGGCCCCCGGATCCCCTTCGTCCGCGTTGCAGATGATGTATCGCTCCCCCTCATGGTGTGCACAGGTCTGCCACTTGAATCCCGTGGAAAATCCACCACCGCCCCGTCCCCTCAGACCGGAGGCGTCCACGGCCGCGATGATCTCGGCGGGCGCCATCTCGTGGAGGGCCTTCAGAAAGGCAAAATAGCCCCCTCTCGCGATGTATTCCTCTATGGCATCGGGGTTGATGTACCCACAATTCCGCAGGGCAATCTTCTTTTGTTTGGCGTAAAAGGGAATCTCCTCGAGAAACGGCGTCTCCTCGAATGGGGGGATATCGCCCACGGGATTCTCCATGTCCGCTTCCAGTACGGACCGGGGTCGCGTACCTGTCCCAGTATCCATTTGGGGTTGAGGGTCTGATCCTGATACCCCCGAATGGCATCCACGACTTTATCCTCGGTGAGATGCCGGCAGACCACGCGGGGCCGGCCGTTTCCAAACATCTCCACCAGCGGTTCTTCCTCGCAGAAGCCGAGGCATCCGGTCTGGGTGATCCAAAGATCGTTTTCGGTTGGGAATTCCTTTAATGCCCGTTCGAGGGTGGCCTTGGCGCCCGCGGCGATGCCGCAGGAGGCCATGCCGACATTGACCTTGATGGAGGGGGGATGGTAGAGCGTTTCCTGCTCTTTCCGCCGAATGGCTTCCAGGTCTTGAATGGTCTCTATTTTCATCACTGTACCCGATCCGGGCATCTATGTATAGACATCCAGGGTTTTCTCCACCTCGTCATAACCAATCCGGCCGTGGATATCCTCGTCGATCTTGACCACCGGGCCGAGGCTGCAGCACCCGATACAGCGCACGGATTCCAGCGTGAAACGCTGATCCGGCGTGGTCTGTCCATCCGCGATGCGGAGCTGGTCTTCGATCTTCTGATGGATCCGGTCTCCGCCCCGGACATGACAGGCCGTGCCGAGGCAAACGGACACGATGTGCCGCCCCCGGGGTTCCAGACTGAAGGTGCTGTAAAACGTTCCCACCCCGTAGATCTGACTGAGCGGGATATCCATCTTTAGAGACAGGTACTTCAGGGCCGGTTGGGGAAGATAATTATAGTCCCGCTGAATGGCCTGAAGGATCATGATCAGGTTTTCCCCGTCATTGTTGAACTCATCTTCGATGATCCGGTCCAGGGCCATGAAGTCGATCGCTTCGGCCTCGCCTGTCCGGGTCAATGCCGGTTTATTCATATAAGGATAACCTCAGCATATGAAAATTACAAAACGCCTGCCTGTGTTGGTCATCTTGCGCCGGCGACCGGCTGATGGGTCACCGGACAGTTTTCGATGCAGATGCCGCACCCGGTGCAGCGGTCCATGTCAATGCTCCTGGCGCGCTTCCTGATTTTGACCTTGAAATCCCCGGGGGCACCCTCGACGGATTCAAGATCCGCATAGGTGATCAGTTCAATATTGAGATGCCGGCCGACCTCGACCAGTTTGGGTGAAATGATTCACATGGCACAATCGTTTGTGGGAAAGGTCTTATCGAGTTGGGCCATGGCCCCACCGATGGCAGGGCTTTGCTCCAGGAGGTATACGTAATACCCGCTGTTGGCCAGATCAAGCGCGGACTGCATGCCGGCGATGCCACCACCCACCACCAGCACCGACCCTCGTCTTGTTGTCGACATTATCGGTCTCCTTATCGCCCATGAAGCATCAATTTGTTCGCGCGCAGGAAATTCCCCTACAGCTCATTTTTACAATGAAGTCTAATCAATATGCTCCCCATTTTGCAACCGCTTTTGAAAAAAAAACCAAATGCCCTTTGACTGTGGTTTTCCCTTCCCGTATCGTGATAATAAATACCTAACCGTTCGGGAAAGGAGGGGCCATGAACATTACGCGTCGTGATTTCTTCAAGATAACCGGGGCTTCTGCTGCGGGGGCCGCGATGCTGGGCCTGGGGCTGGATCTAAGGCCGTTTAAAGCCCATGCTCAGACGTTCAAGCTCCGCTATGCCAAGGAGACAACAAGCATCTGTTGTTACTGTGCCGTCGGCTGTGGCGTGATCTGCAGCACCGGGGAGGCAGGAGCCGGGAAAATCATCAACATTGAAGGCGATCCGGATCATCCGGTCAATGAAGGGGCCTTATGCGCCAAGGGCGCGGCCCTGAGTCAGCTGGCCAACAACGACAACCGGATCGTGACGCCCATGTACCGTGCGCCCTACAGCACCGAGTGGCAAAAGGTCTCATGGGACTGGGCGCTCTGGACCATCGCCAAGCGGGTCAAGAAAACCCGGGATGCGAGCTTTCAGAAGAAGAATGACAAGGGCCAGGTGGTGAACCGCACCACGGCGATCGCCAATGTGGGGAGCGCCGCCTTAGACAACGAGGAGTGCTGGCTGATCCAGGCCCTCATGCGGGCCCTGGGTCTGGTATACATCGAGCATCAAGCCCGTATCTGACACAGCGCCACTGTAGCGGCTCTGGCAGAGTCGTTCGGACGCGGCGCAATGACCAATCACTGGATCGACATCAAAAACAGCGATTGTGTTCTGATTATGGGATCCAATGCAGCGGAAAACCATCCCATCTCCTTCAAATGGGTGACCGAGGCCATGAACCATGGCGCCAAGCTTATCAGTGTTGACCCGAGGTTCACCCGGACCTCTTCCAAGGCGGATATCTATACCGCCCTGAGATCAGGTACCGACATCGCCTTCTTGGGCGGAATGATTAATTACATCCTGAACAACAACCAGTATTTTGAGGAGTATGTGGCCGAATACACCAATGCGTGCTTTATTGTGGCCGACTCCTACAGCTTCAACGACGGGCTCTTTTCCGGATACGATCCCAATAAGCACAAGTATGACAAGAGCCAGTGGGCGTTTGTAAAGGATGACAAGGGGATTCCCAAAAAGGATCGAACCCTTCAGAATCCCCGGTGTGTCCTGCAACTGCTCAAAAAACACTACAGCCGCTACGACATGGATTCGGTATCGGCCATCACCGGGACGCCGAAAGAGGATTTGACCAAGGTCTATGAGACCTACTCCGCCACGGGGGCCAAGGGTAAGGCCGGGACCATCATGTATGCCATGGGGTGGACCCAGCATACGGTGGGGGTCCAGAATATTCGAGCCATGGCCATCATCCAGCTTTTATTGGGCAATATGGGCGTGGCCGGCGGCGGCGTGAATGCGCTGAGGGGAGAGTCCAATGTGCAGGGCTCCACGGATCACTGTATTCTGTTTCACATCTGGCCGGGGTATCTCAAGACGCCCAAGGCCTCACAGCCCACCCTGGCGGCTTATAACAAGAAATACACCCCCACAACCAACGATCCATTGAGCGCCAACTGGTGGGGGAACTACCCCAAATACTCGGTCAGTCTGCTCAAATCCTTTTTCGGAGACAAGGGCACCCGGGCCAACGATTTCGGCTATAACTGGTTGCCCAAGCTGGATGACGGCAAGACCTATTCATGGCTTGATCTCTTTGATGCCATGTACCGGGGTGAGTTTACCGGGTTTTTTGCGTGGGGACAGAATCCTGCGGCGTCCGGTGCCAATGCCAACAAGAACCGGGACGCCATGGCCAAACTGGACTGGATGGTCAATGTCAATCTCTTTGATAACGAGACCGGATCCTTCTGGAAAGGCCCGGGCATGGACCCCAAGAAGATCAAGACCGAGTGCTTTTTCCTCCCCTGCGCGGTGTCCGTAGAGAAGGAAGGTTCCATCACCAACAGCGGACGGTGGATGCAGTGGCGGTACAAGGCGGCCAATCCGCCCGGGGACGCCCTGCCGGACGGCCAGATCCTCATGGAACTGGGAAAGAAGATAAAGTACCTCTACCTCAAGGACAAGGATGCGGCATTCCCGGAGCCCATTTTGAACCTGAAATGGGATTACTCAAAGCACGGGGAGTTTGACCCGCATGCCATGGCCAAGGAGATCAACGGTTACTTCCTCAAGGACGTGACCATCAAGGGCAAGCAGTTCAAGAAGGGCAATCTGGTGCCCAGCTTTGCGTACCTCCAGGATGACGGCTCAACGAGCAGTGGAAACTGGCTGTACTGCAACTCCTACACCAACAAGGGGAACATGGCGGCCAGACGGAAACGGGAGAAATCGGGCATCGGCCTGAACCCGGAATGGTCCTGGTGCTGGCCGGTCAACCGGCGGATTATCTACAACCGGGCCTCGGTGGACTTGACCGGAAAACCCTGGGACAAAGAACATCCGGTCATCGAGTTCAAGGGAGACGTCAAAAACGGCAAGTATGTATCCAAGAAGTGGGTCGGCGATGTGCCGGACGGGGGCTGGTATCCGATGAAGAATCCGGATGGTTCGGATCGCACGGACACCAAGTACCCTTTTATTATGAAACCGGAAGGGCATGCCCGTGTTTTCGGGCCGGGCCGTGCAGACGGACCGTTCCCCGAGCATTATGAACCCATGGAATGTCCGGTGGAAAAAAACCCGCTTTCGGACCAGTTGGTCAATCCTGTGGCGCCCAAGTATGCCACCAAGATGGACATCTATAAGACCTGCGATCCCCAGTATCCGTTTGTGGGGACCACTTACCGGGTGAGTGAACATTGGCAGACGGGCGTCATGACCCGTTGGCAGCCGTGGCTTCTCGAAAGCCAGCCGCAGCTTTTTGTGGAAATGAGTCCCCAACTCGCAAAGATGCGCGGGATCGAGAACGGGGAGAAAGTCATTGTGGAATCGCCCCGTGGCAAGGTCGAAGCGGTTGCGGTGGTGACCATTCGGTTTAGGCCTTTTAAGATCCAGGGAACTGAGGTGCACGAGGTCGGTCTCCCATGGCACTTTGGATGGGTCCATCCCAAGAACGGCGGGGATTCAGCCAACCTGCTGACCCCGTCCACCGGCGATCCCAATACCCGGATACCCGAAACCAAGGCCTTTATGGTCAATGTAAAAAAGATGTAAAGGAGGTGATCTGATGAGTGGAAAAGCGTTTTTTATCGATACCACAGTATGTACCGCATGCCGGGGCTGTCAGATTGCCTGCAAGCAATGGAACCAGCTACCTGCCACTGAGACGGAGAACTGGGGGAGCATGCAGAATCCCAAGGACCTGTCGTTTTACACCTACAAACTGGTCCGGTTTTCCGAACACATGGGGTCTAACAACAAACCCGTGTGGTATTTCTTCCCGGATCAGTGCCGACACTGCCTGGTGCCACCCTGCCAGGAAGCGGCCGAGGCCGATGCCCCAGGCGGAATTGTCATTGACAGCCTGACCGGCGCCGTGCTCTACACGGACAAACTCAAGAAAGCCAGTACAGAGGATGTAAAGGAGGCATGCCCCTTCAACATTCCCCGGGCCCAGAAAGGAACCGGCTATATCGCCAAGTGTACCATGTGTGTGGAGCGGGTCCATAATGGGCTCCTTCCCGCCTGCGTCAAAACCTGTCCCACGGGTGCCATGAATTTCGGGGACCGGGATAAGATGGCGGCATTGGCCAAGAAACGCCTCGGTGAGGTAAAATCGAAGTTCCCCAAGGCGAGTGTGAGTGGGTTTGAGGACCTCCGGGTCTTCTATCTCCTGGCCGATGCGCCCGACAAATACTATATGTTTGCCAGTGCGGATTCGGCCCCTAGGGGAATGGACCGGAAGATGGCATTAAAAAAGATTGGGAGATCGCTCAAAGATCTCTCAAGGGAGTGGCAATTGCTGAACAAGCTGACCGGTTAACAGCCGGATCAGGCTGTAAAAGATAGGCAGATAAGAGGGATGCCAAAAGAGGTGTCCCTTTTATGCTTATTTGTCTGGTGTTCATATGCCACCAAGACACCAAGGTTGCTTGATTTTGGAATAATGGTGTAAGATTCTTCTGAGAGGAAAACGTATGAGCGACACACTACTGCAGCATATCGACCGATTGAAAACGCAACGGCCTGTGGCAAAGGATGTCATGGATGCCTACCGGGAACTGGCCATGCTGATGGAAGAAGCGGATTCCAGTGTCGGATCGGTCAATATAGACATAGACGCGCGACACAATGCGATTAAATCAGAGGAGGGATTCCCCCTCTTTCAAGAGACGATCTTCCGCTCGATTTTTCGAGTGCATCCCGTATGCTGACGCGATTCCTGAAACACTTTGCCTCGGTCGAAAGGGATGATCAGAAGGGCATGAAAAAGGCCCTGGCAGCCATGACCTCGGATCCTGAATGGAGCGGAAAGCTGTTTGAGGCCATTTTGAAACAGGATGAAGCGGCTCAGGAGCAGATGGCCCGATCCGTGTCGCTCGATCCCGCAACGCTGCGGTTTTTGGGTGAGGTGGCCTTGAAACCCGCACTCCAGAGACTTCGCAGTACCGTCTCCGACGGCATTCCCCGAGAGGGTTGGGATGCGGGTTACTGTCCGTTGTGCGGCTCCCAGCCGGAGATGGCGTTTTTCAACAAAACCGGCGAGCGGTATCTTCACTGCGGGCTGTGCGGGGAGGAATGGCGCTTTACCCGGATTAAGTGCCCTTTCTGTAACAATGAAGACCAGGAATCCCTCGGCTATTTCGAGGCGGAAGAGGAGGAGGGCTTCCGCGTCTACTTCTGCCGGTCCTGTTCACGCTATATCAAGACCGTGGACAAACGGATCTTCGAGGTGATGGCTCCCCTTGAATTGGAAAACCTCACCACACTGCATCTCGATCTTTTGGCCCATGAGCAGGGATTTGAGTGATGTGATTCGGCGAGTTTACCCTAACATTGCATAAAATTTGAGATCAAAACGCTTTAGATCTGGTCAGCAAGGGACGACGGGCCATTTGAAAGGGTAAAAGCGTATTTTAACATACGGTAAAGTCTTGAAGATGGGCCAGCGTGCCTTGATGGCCTGATATAGAGCGAGCGAAGCGTTTTTGGGCCGAAGCTTTATGCAATGTTAGGGTTTACGCTGTTGGCAACATAAGTCGCGACTTTTTTTACGCCTGAGTGAAAATTGCCATATCATTGAATGACACCTTATCCGGTTTGCATTCAACCCCTGTTATCCCCTATTCTGGTTCTTCCGGCAAATGAGTACGGTAAATTGAAAAGAGGTGAATAGACTGATACCTTTCTAAGTATCCCTAAAAGGAGGTATTCGTCATGTCCACCTCATTGCTCTATCATGCTTTTGGTTTGAGAGGAGTCAAGTACATTTCCACAAAATACGAGAGAGGACGCATCTTTCTTCATGCTGAAGTGACATCCTCCCTGGAACGCTGCCCGGAGTGCAGGAGTTTTAAAACGCTCCGGCGTAAGGGCGTCAAGCAGCGACTTTTGAGAATGATTCCAATTGGTTCCCGTCAGACCTTTCTGGTTTTGAGGATCTGGAGAATCCGTTGTGAGGACTGCGGTGCTTTGAGATGGCCCAGACTTCCTTTTGTAAAAGGTAAAGCAAGACATACAAGAAGGTTCGCGGATTTCGCCTTGGATCTCCTTCACTGGATGACCATTTCGGGTGCAGCGACCCTTTTGTCTGTGGGCTGGGATTTGATCAAAGACATCCATAAGGATCACCTTAAGAGGCGATATAAAGCGCCTCCGTTGAAGGATTTGAAATACATTGCTCTCGACGAGTTCAGCATTCGTAAGGGTCATTCCTATATGAGTATCTTTGTAGACCTGGAATCGGGTCGTATTCTGCATGCCGTTGAAGGAAAAAGCGGAGACGCCATCGAGCCCTTTCTAAAAAAGCTGAAAAAGGAATCGCCTCATCTTGAGGCCATTGCTATGGATATGAGCAAGGCGTTTATCTCTGCCGTGGAGAACCATCTCCCAGATGTCGCTATTGTGTTTGATCGGTACCATATTTCTGCTCTTATGAATCGGGCCATTGAGGATCTCAGACGAGAACAGCAAAACCAACTGGATGAAGATGGCAAACAAGTCTTAAAAGGAACCCGATTTCTCCTCTTAAAAAACTATGAGAATCTCACGGAAGAAAAACAGAATCGGCTACAGAGTCTTCTTGAGGTCAATGCCCCTCTATTTACGATCCATACGATGAAGGAGCAACTTAGAGACTTTTGGGACAAGCCATCTATGGAAGAGGCTATTCCATTCTTGGATGCATGGTGCAATGATGCGGCCTCCTCAAATATCAGCCAACTTAAAAAGGTCGCCAACACACTCATGCAGTACAGTCACGGTCTCCTCAATTACTACATCCACCCCATCTCTTGCGGCCCTATAGAAGGTATCAATAACAAAATCAAAACCCTTAAACGACAAGCTTATGGATTCAGAGATATGGTCTATTTCAAACTCAGGCTCTACCACCTACATTCTCAAGCGTACTCATTAACCGGATGATCCCCTATTCTCCCCCGCACGCCACGTCCTGTGGCTCCTCATTTCCGCTTGAAACTTTCTCCACATCTTCTTATGATGTTAGTCAGTTAAGTCGATGGCTGCATAGCCAAGGCCTTGGGTCTCAAGCAAGCCGCATATGACCAGTGCGATCTCAATATTGTTTCAGGGAAAGACTCAAGCGAGTCTTGCATGCGGGGCTCGAGGGAGTAAAATTTCTTCCTGGGGCCCAGAGTCCAATTCCGCCCTCACGGAAACGACCTCATGTCAACACATCAGGCTTTACGTCGTAGCCATGCGTGTAAATCTCGATGCCCAGCTTCTGAGCAATCTGCCGGGCCCGGTCGTCCACCATGGGAGAGATGACCATTTTTCGGGTCGCCTTCTGGTTGTGTCGTTTTTCGTAGAACGCGGTTTTCCGCTCAAAAATATACATGTCGCCCTTGCTGATGGAAGATTTGATCTCGCACAGAATCAACAGACCGTTTTGAATGATAATATCCAGTTCCACCTGGTCCGGATGGCCGAAAACCTCGCCGGTTTCGTCGTATTCGTTCACGTTGAGCACTTCCACCCCGAAAGATTTTTCTAAAATGGCCTTGAGCCCGTTTCGAAAGGATTCCTCCGAATACAGCCCCCACCGCGCCCCCAGGGCGCCGATGCTGCTCTCATGTTTGTCAGCCTGGGCCTTAATGGCGGCCAGCATCTCGTTGATGGTCTTCTGGTTGGCTTCCCACTTACGCGCATTTTCCTCACGGTCAAGGCGCAATTCATCGAGGATACGTTCAATTCGGCTTTCCGTCTCCTGTTTGTCCGCGTACTGCACCCGCGTGAGTTTCAGGACCCACTCCCGTATGTCCGTATGGCGCTGCATGATTCCAGGGAGTTCCTGCCGGATCAATTCAATGACTTCTTGATTTTCCATTATGCATCCCTCCTGTCCCGTTACAGATATACGGAGAGTTTGCTGATGAGATGCGAACGGCCATGCAGAAACCGCCGGATCTCGATGTCAACGGCGATAGTGCCTCATTCACCGGTCTTCCGTCACAAAAAACAAGAAAATCTTTTTTCCCCTTCTTTCAAAAGCCCGAGGGAAAACGTGCGGGCTTTTCTCCTCCGAAGAAGTGTAATGTAGGGCTCGTTAATGGGTCAAGGGAAAACTGAAGCGGGAACGGGATAGGTCCCAACAGCCGGGGGTGCGGGGAGACGGCCCTACGGGTGGGGAATAAGGCGCCGATGTCGGGCCCGTAGCCGTCGGATCGACTGGCGGGCGCTCATGAAATGCCCGCTTTCATTCATCCATGACGCCAGCAACAAGAGCCTGCGGCCCGTTTCCGTGGCATGAAGACGCTGAGCTTTCTCCGCCAGATCATGGGCCCTTTTGCCGTCACAGGCCGAAATGGCCTGACGGGCTTTGTTTCGCATCTGCCTCGCCGTGTCCGCGAGATACATCAACGGGGAAAGATCCGCGCCGCATCGGGAGCATTCCCGGGTCCCCCTGAATTTGGCGCCACACACGGGGCATTTCAAAGCTTCGGCATCCACCGCTATCGACCGCCCTCCACAAAGAACAGCAGTTCCTTGAGTTCCTCACAGGCCTCCGCAAGCTTCTGTGCATCGCCCGTCTCCAGGGCCGCCTCGATCTGTTCATGCAGCTCTATGGCTTCTTCCTGATCATCTTCGTGCATGTCCCTTAGAAGTGCACGAGAACGGGAAAGGAGTTTTCGAGCCTCCTCTTCCGCCGACGCATCCTCAAGAGCCTTCGATTCATCGGCTTCATCTTCAATCCCCCCCTTGAAGGGGATATCAATGGCTTCTTCCCCGGCAAACCCGTCATCGGCTTCCGAAAATGGGCCTTCATCATCGGGCAGCGATTCAAGCGCCGGATCACGGGCGTCAAAAAGGTGCTGAAGCCGGGCTCTGGCCTTCTCGATTTCGGCTTCATCTTTGGTGGTCATGGCATTGTCGATGGTGATCTGCTTGGAGAGACCGGTTTCCTTTTCAATGGCGGTCACATGAAGAATGCCATCGATGTCCAGACTCATTTTGCACAACACCTCATTGGGTTCCCGCTTGGGCTTCAGCCCATGCACCTTGAAATCACCGAGAGGGATATTCTTCATGGCATCCGGGTCCTCACCCTGAAAAATGTTAAAAAGAACCGTTTCCTGGTAGGGCGAAGACGTCCAGTATTTCTCGGTGCGGGTCACCGGAAGGGCGGTATTGGCGTGAATCACGGGGTGGTAACAGTACGGATACTCCATGCCGTTTTGTTCCCCGAGATAAGATGGGCCGAACGAATAGGGGGTGACGTCCACCAGGACCCGGTCCACATCCTGTCCGGAAAGCCTTGAGGCCAGGACACCGGCCCCGAGACAGACACACAAATCCGGATGCACGTCGTGACGGGGCCGAACACCGGCCCGTTCTTCCAGTACCCTCTCGATCATGGGAATCCGCGTGGAACCCCCCACCAGGAGGATCGCGTCCAGGTCGCCGGATTGTTTTCCGGCATCGCTCATGGCCCGGGAGACGCACTCCAGGGTGGATTCGATTTGGGGCCGGATCATGTCTTCCAGTTCTTCACGGGAAATCTCCATGTTTAGATGAAGGGGCTTGCCGGCATCCACCAAAAGGGCTTCTTCTCTGATGTTTACATAGAGTTCGGCACTCAGCCGTTTTTTGACATCCTCGGCGGTCCACCACAGGCGGGACAGGGCCGCCGGGTGGCCGTCCTGAAGATTGATGCCGTGGTCCTTTTCAAATTCCGCCACGAAGCGCTTCATTAGCAGTTCATTGAAATCATCGCCCCCGAGACGGTTGTTCCCGTGACTCGACAGGACCTCGGTCACATCCTGTTCAATGGTGACGACGGACACATCGAAGGTACCGCCCCCAAGGTCATAGATCATGACCGTGCGCTTCTGATCCGAGCCATAGCCGTACGCCAGGCTGGCGGCGGTCGGCTCATTCAAAATACGCACCACCTCCAGCCCGGCCAGGGCGCCCGCCTCACGGGTGGCATTCCGCTGGGCGTCGGAGAAATAGGCGGGCACCGATATCACCGCTTTTTCCACGGGTGCACCCAGGGCGCTCCCGGCCCAGGCCGTTAGTTCTCTTAAAATGATGCCGGAGATCTCCTGGGGGGTAAAGGTCTTATCGCCCAGCGTGACCGTCTCTTCGGTGCCCATTTTCCGCTTGATGCTGCGGACCGTCATTTCCGGATAAATCAGTTGCTGGTTTCGCGCGGAGGCCCCCACGAGAAGACGGCCTGAGGTGGACAGGCCCACGCAGGACGGCAGCATTTTGGACTTCCCGGAGCCGATGACCTCCACCTTATGGTCGAAAAAGGCACTGATCTCGGAGTTGGTGGTACCCAGATCAATGCCCGCAATGATGTCACTTGAGTTCAATGTTATCCTCCTTTGCTGATAGGGGACCGGCCCCTTCGGGCATTCGGGAGACCTTGACCTGGGCCGGTCGGTACACGTCATCTCCCATGGTATAGCCGGTTCGGTAGACGGCCATCACCGTACCATCCGGCATGTCATGGCGTTTCTCCACGTCCACGGCGCTCATGGTCTCCGGATCGAACAGGCGTCCCCGGCACGGAATTTCACTCAGTCCATGCTGCGCCAACGTCTCATCCAGCCGTTCCATGCTTAGTTCATATCCTTTTTTCAAAGATGACATGATCTCCACTGCCGTGTGTTTTTGATTTTTGTCTCTGCGCCTTCGGCCGAACCAGCCGGTTTTCTTGTCTTCGCGAAGCGTTTCTTCGGCCTCACGGGTCGCTGTCAGTCCGGTGTTGATACGCTCCCTCATATCGATAAGCACCTCCAGAAATTCACTTCTAACCCGGCTCACCGTCTCCCGCTCTATTTCCTTTTCCCGCTGCATGAACACATCCCGGGCCTGTGCCGTCAGTTGCCGGGCTTCCGTCAACGCCTGGTCGGTTTGTCCCTTGATCTCTTCAACCGCGGTCATGAGCGCCGGCAGCGGCTCGATTTTTCCGGTCAAATCCCGAAAAGCCCTTCCCTGAAGGCGCACTTCCTGCGTCAATGCCGTCATGGCGGCCCAGGTGGAATACCAATCCGTGCCTTCACCGGATGACCCGGAAAACATGTCTTCCCGGGTTAGTTCTGAAAACACCCTGGCATCAATCCCCTCAAGCGGGGGTTCGTCTTTCAGGGTGTCATCAAGCCATTTTTCGAATCGACGCAATATTCTCTCACGCGCCGGATGGTCTGTTCGGGTTCGCTTTTTCAGTTTTTTCAGGAAATCCATTTTCATCCGTACTTACAAGTCATGCCCTTTACGTTAACGGCCAATTGCCGACAGTTGATGGCTGTTTTCAGGTATCCCGCTTCATCAATGAAAGCCACGGTTCAGGGCCGACCCGTTGCCGCTTTTGAACGGACCCTTCAAGCAGTGAAACAAAGGGGGCTTCCGGATCAATGCTTCTGAGATAAAAGGCTGTTCGCTTTCGGGGATCCAGAAGCAGTTCGTAGGCATCCCGGATTTTCTCAAACATCTCCGGATGCCGATCAGGGGGGCAGGCCTTGATTTTGTTCAGATAAGCGCGACGGATATCTTCTTTATCCGCGTCCTCGGATACCCCGAGAACCACCCTTGGATCCGCGCCAGAATAGTGAGAATCTGTTTTTGCCATCATACGACCTATGTTTTCTTTGTTTTTTGCCGACGCCCCGGTGGGTCGTCGAGCCCCGCTTCAAGGAGGTCATCCAAAAACTCATTAAGCATTTCAGGCCCGAGGGCCTCGATAAATCTGTCCATCAGTTCGGGGTCCTTTCGACTGATCTCTTCCAGGTCCGGCAGATCACCGCCGCCATCCCCGTGTTTGATGATCATTTCCACCAGAACGGGTAGCGCTTTCTCCGGAATCTGCCCTTTTATTTCCTCCGGCATCTCGGCTACCAGCATTTCAGCCAGGGTTTCAAAGAGACGTTCATCCGGAGGGCCTTCCCATTCCTCCTCATCGTCCCATCCCCCTCGTCGTCATCCCAGCCATCATCCCATTCATCGTCATCGTCGTCATCCTCGTCATCCTCAAAGCGTGGGAACCCGCCTCCGGCCGACACGGACGGCTCATGGGGGTACGCTTCGCATTCAAGCTCCTGTGTGATAATGTCTTCCACATCCTTCAGGTCCAGGGCCTCATCCCCGTCAAACGCATCAAACCCGCCATAAAACGGCACACGTCCCCGCCGGTGCCTTTTAAAATCCATGGCTTCATCGATGAGGGTCATATCCCGCTCGCGCCGGGCCATGGCCAAAGCCGCATCAATACAGTCGTCCCTCCGTCGAAAGGCCCATGGGGGGAGCGACCGGGCCCGCAACAGCAGGAATCGAGCGGTCCCCGAATCCCGTTTTTTAAGGCCCGCTCCGGCAGCCTCATACGCCAGAGGGTGCTCTCCCTGTACCAGAGCGGTTTCCGCAATGGCGCGAATGGCGGCAGGGTCCATTAAAACCGGCGTCTTCCTGAGATATCGTTCAGTGGGCGCCGCATAGGGGTGAAATTCGGGTAGATCCATTCCCATTTCCCGGAAAAGGAGGCAGGCCCCGGCCACAGCCGTTGCAGCCGCTTCATCGGTGGACGGCTTTTCATTTTTCCGAGAAAGAAACCGATCCCCTTTCTGACCCATGCCGCAAACGTTGAAAAGCCCGCTTAGAACCATATGTGCGGCAATCGGGCCCGCTTGCATGCGAAGGGCGCGGCTGTAGTGGCTTTCCAAACTGTCCGTTTGTTCATGAATCAGGGCGCTGACGCATTTCAAAGCGGACAGAAAGGCCCGTCCGTCTCCCGCTGAAAACTGCGGGAGCCCTTCCATTTCCTGAAAATCTTTTTGCGCCAGATGGGTTTTTTTCTGTTTCAGATGACGGATGGCGATGGACACCATCAGCCGCTTTCTTGCCTGCTTCACTTCAGGACTCAACCGGTCCACTGCTTCAGCCTTGTTCAAATATCCCAGGGCTTTTTTCAGTGCATGCCGCTTTTCAGTGGACCGCGTTAGATACATCAGCGGCCGAATATCGCCGGGGATGGCCTCATGCCATGAAATGGCCACCGGATCGATTTCCTTCCACGAGCCGGCGGTTTTACGGGCCCATGAAAACCACATGAGATAGTTCTCAGACACCGGATCCACCTTACAGGCCAGCTCATAGAGTTTGGCGGGGGAAAGGAAATAGAACGGTTCCTCTGAAGGCCTTTCGGCATGTTGAAAGGCATCCCGGATGAATTCCGGCTGTCCCCGGTAATCGGCGTCAAATGATGGGAAAAGCGCTTTGAATTCACGCATCTGCCATGAACGCTCACCATCATCCATCTGACCCAGCAGCAGCGCCATATGGTGGTAAAGGGCAGCCGGCTCCGGTCCGTTAGACGACAGAACGCCTTCATGAATGGCGTGAATGGAGAACTGATCCCAAAGGGCGCATGCCCACAGGGGCTCGCCCGTCACCTCATTTGCACGGGCATAAAGCCGCCAGAAATAGGCGTTTTTGAGGGGCGGCCCCCCCATGGCCTTTTCCACATTTCCATGAGGGAATTCCATCATGCGGCAACGGACGTAGATGTGCTGTTTTAATTTTTTTAGAAGCCCGGGCCGAACCGCTTCACAGACGCCGACCGCACCCTTGATGGCGGCAAAAACCGTTCTGACCGGTGCGTAGTTCCCCATCACCTCGTCGAGACGGCTCAGCGCGTTCAGCAGTTGCGTTTCGCCCCCGAGCACCTGCTCCATGAACGCGGATGTGCTCCGGTCCGGGCCGTTTTCTGTTTCCCCGGAGATGATGGCCCGCAGGACGGGCACCACCCGGCCCGGCGCTGAACCGGAATCAACGGCGTCGAGACATCGGGCGCATAATTGATCCTCGAACGTATAAAACGCTTCAATCCCTCTGATCAACATCTTCCAGGGCGCCAGGGGGCTTTTGCGGGAAATGCCGGACAGCGAGCACCCTTGTCCTGGATTTTCCTCCCGGGTGACGGCACAAAAAGCCTCATGAAGCGCAGAGGCCTCTTTCCTGAGCGGATGGTCTTTGGACAGGGCCTCACAATCCGCAATGGATTTCAAATCCCATACGTCATCTCGAATGGCCTTGAAAATGGCTGCTTGTCGGGCGGGCGGAAGCGTTTGCGGATCGGCAAGGGGTTTCAGCAGCCTTTTCATGTCCCCGTTCAAGGCCGAAAGGGTGGCCTCCATTTCAATCTCAAATGTCTCCGGAAACCCATGCCGGCTTCGGACCAGGTCAAAAAGCGTTTGGGCCTCCTGGAGGTATTGCTTCTTGACCAGTCCCTGGATCCGGCTCATGTAGGCTTCCACGAGAAGGGCTTTTGCCCGCTCATCCCCCAATGCTTTATAGACCTCCTTGGCCCGGGCCAGGCCCTTTTTGCTGTTGCCTTTTATTAACAGATGCCGAATCTCGGCGGCAACGGCATCAAAATCAGCGCCTGACGCCTCTGAATCCCCTGAAACAGTCGCCGGTTTTGAAACGCGTGTTTCAGGGTTTACAGACTTGGCTGATTTTCTCTTTTTTTTCTTTTTTCGTCGCTTTTTGGATACCATGGAGGTTCTTCAGAAAAGGATAAGGGATAACGATATCAGACTGCCCGGCAGGGTCTTTTTTGAAGTGAAATATGGACCAAAGCAGTCTCCATGTCAAGGCCTCCTTTTCAAAATTTCTCTGTCATTCGGCCCACGCTCTTGAAATATACCAGGAAGCCCTCTATGATGGGGTTAAAAGGCTTACGACTGAACTCCGGAAACAAAGGAATTTATGCGTCAGGATTTTACCCGGAGGTGATCATGCACAAAGACAACGATATAGAGCTCGATTCAGGGCATTGACGCAGCGCTTCAGACCGTGTTGGACGCCTCACCCGTGTGGCATGGTGGTCTTCAATGATCAGAAACGCATTGTCCATGCCAATCCACCGGCCTGTGATCTGTTTGAGGTGGATGCCATTGAACCGGGCCGGCTCAAATGCGGGGACTTCATCTCCTGCGCCCACCGCCACGAGCACCCGAAAGGATGAGGCCTATGCCGCCATAAAACCCGGGGTCATCCCGGGTCCTCATGCCCTGATCGCCGTCAGCGATACCGGCTCGGGTGTGGATCCGGAGACCATGGGGCAGATCTTCGAACCTTTTTTCACCACCAAGGCCCGGGTCCTGTACATGTCCGGGTATACACAGAACGTCATCGCCCGGCACGGGGTCCTGAAAGAGGGGATTCAATTCATTGCCAAGCCGTTTTCGGCCACCAGCCTCCGGCAGAAAGTGGCTCAGGTCCTCGGCGAGGAGGTTCAATGACCCCCGATGGTGCATAAACCGCCGTATGAATCAACCCTTGCGTCGTCAACCCGAACCCTCAGGAAAATAGCGTATGAAATGTGCATATCATTCCGATAAAGAAGCCGTCACCTCCTGCAGCCTGTGCAGGAAGGTGCTCTGTGAGGACTGTGCTGAACAGACAGGGAATAATGAAGCGCTATGCAGCCGCTGTGCGGCCCGGCGAATATTTAACTGAAGAGACGATGCCACCGGATGTCCTTGAAAAGTTTGCGTATATCATCCGTTCGGATGGGACCTATGAACTCCGGTTGAAGGGTTCAAAGCAAACCCGATTCCCTGACATGGTTTTTGAAAAGACGCCCTCCTGAGGAAGGATATAACAAAGAATCGCATTCAAAGAGGTTTCAGCCATAAGGGATTTACACTCGTTGAACTGATGGTGGTCATTGCCGTCATCGGGATACTGGCGGCCATTTCCATTCCCAACTACAGCCGGTACCGGGCCATGGCGGATCGGGCCGCCCTCTTCGCCACACTGAAGTATCTAATGGACGGTGAAGACTTCTATTTTGCTGAAAACGGCGTATATTTTCCCGAATCCGGCACGTTCACGGTCCCAAAGCGAGAGGCCAAGGAGATTCCCGAACTGGCCTATCACTTCCCGGAGGGGCATAAAAACCGGTATGTCATCTGGACGGGAAGAGGACGGCTTGTCAATTACTGCGCCATCTGGATGGGGTGCGATTTCGACTCGGACGGCAACGGAGAAGACGACATCTTCAGGGCCTATTCGGGAACCCATTGGGGTGGTGTGGAACGAAACAGGGAGATCGTTCAGCTGCGGTAGGGTTTCAGGTTACCTCCCCAGGGCTGTCCGGTCGCATCAACCCTGATTGAAAACTACGTTCTGATTCAAGCAGCGTATTCGCGCCAGATCTTTCATTGTGAATTATTGATGATGTTCTCCGCTCCAAAAGTGATATCTTACCAATCAAGATGTGGCACCCATCGCATTGGCCTCGTAAGTGGAGATAGCGCGAAAAGAATCTTGACCGGAATACACATGTTACATAGATTCATTGCAATAGGTATGAAGAGGAGGCGTCCCGATGCAAACAGCTAAAGAAGAGGTGATGGAGATCTTAAAAGGGCTTCCCGATAATAGTACCCTTGAAGAGATTCAGTATCATTTGTACGTCCGCCAGAAAATTGAACAGGGCATCAAGGATATAGAAGATGGCAAAACATATACTCAGGACGAGATGGAAAGGCGAATGGAGAAATGGCTCGAAAAGTAGTTTGGGCCTACGCAGCAGAAGCGGATCATCCTCGGGTTAATCCACGGCCGTCGGGATTTTCAGACCGCATGGGATGAAAAAAACCGCCAATAAAGAGTTGTTGCGACACGCGAAAGCAATGTCCGGCAATGAGCAATTCGTATTCATGTCGGGCCGAAGCCGTTAACCGGCATCGCTCTGGTCCCAACCGTGATTTTCCACAAAGTCTTTCAGCCGGTCCATTTCCCCCTTCAGGCGCTTCAGCGCGGATTCAGCACCGCTGAGGTCGTCATTTTTTCCCATCATCTCCAGCGCGTAAGCCACATCGGCCATGGCATTTGCCGTAATGGTCCGGGATGATCCTTTCAAGCGGTGGGCGTCCTGTCTGAGGGCTTCCAAATCCCTCTTCTCGATATCCGCACGCAAGGTTGTCAACTGTGCGGGCATGTCATGGATAAATTCATAGAGCAGATCCTTCAAAAATCCCTTATCGTCCATGGCAATTCCATGGCCTCTCTAAGATCAATGGGCGCATCTTGAGGGCTGTCTGAGGTTTGGTCCGTTTCGACTTCGTCGCCGATTGCCTCTTTCAGAGCAGCGGATTTCGGCTGTGGCGGTGAGCCCGTCCATGACCGGCATCTGAACGTCCATCAGGATGAGGTCGAATGCCATGTCCCGGGCCATTTTCAGGGCGCTTTCACCGTTATCCGCCACCGTTACCCAATGCCCCTGTTTCTTGAGCATATTCACGGCCACCTTCTGGTTGGTGGGGTCGTCCTCTGCAAGAAGGATACAGATGAATTTGTGGCAGATATGGCCGATGACCGCCTCTCGTTGTGCGCCGATCATTTGAAGGGCGGCCGCATTGGCATCCACGATGGTTTGCAGCTCAGAACTCAAAAGGCCTCGGCGGGCGTAAGCCATTTATAAAATCCTGACGGATAAAATCCACCCGAATAACTTCGGCTCTTCGCGGATTAATGTGAAGTCTGGTTTTGATTTGATTTCGGCCCGTGCTGTAGGTGCGACTTCAGTCGCACAGGCAAAGGTTTATTGTGCGACTAAAGTCGCACCTACAATCGTACCAAATGCTCACATTTTCACACTAATCCACGGATGAACCGTTATTTGGGTTGATCGTTGCGACATTTTTCTATATCTTCAGAACGGTTTTTGAAAACCTTAAATCTTTTAAAACGATAATCAGAGTATCCCTCCCATGACCACATATGAACATCCCGAAAAGATCCTGTCTGCAGTTGAGGCCATTGACGATGCCATACAGCTTACCTCCGACGTCCATGGGGTACTGGGACATGTCATCCAGAGGGTGCGGGATATTTTCCAGTGTGACCGGGCCTGGCTGTTTTATCCGTGTAACCCGGATATCGCTTCTTTCAATGTGACCTATGAAAGCACCACCGTAGATTATCCGGGGGCCAAGGCCCTGATGGCCGATGTGCCCATGACCCATGACATGGCCGACTATTGCCGGCGGGCGCTGTCCGATCTCGGCAGACCGCAGTGCGATCCGCCCGCAGGCCACGTCATATCCAATGACATTGCCATCAGATTCAACGTGAAGTCCCTCATGTTCATGGCCCTTCGCCCGCAGTCGGGGGATGCCTGGATGCTCGGTATCCACCAGTGTGATCATGACCGGATCTGGACCGAACACGACAGGCAGTTGTTCAGAATCATCGGCAGTCGGATTACCGATTGTTTGAGCAGCATGCTTTACCTCAACCGCCTTAAGGAGAGGGAGGAAAAATATCGATCCCTTTTTGAGGGATCCCGGGATGCCATTGTCGTGACAGGCCGACTTGGAGAGATACGGGACGCAAACCCGGCTGCATTGTCGCTCTTTGGATATACCAGAGACGCACTTTTGAATATGAATTTCCAGCAACTGTATGTGGACCCAAATGAGGGCATTCGGTTTCAAAAGGAGATAAGGGAAAAGATTTGGTTCAGGATTTTGAAACACGCCTCCGCAAGAATGGGGATCGTGAGATGGATTGCATCTTCAATGCGGTCTCCCGCCGGGACAAGGACGGCATCCTCCTGGAATACCAGGGCATTATACGAGATATAACAGACCAGAAGCGGGCGCAGGAGATGGTGAGGGCGTCACAGCAGCGGCTATCTCAAATCATTGAGTTCCTCCCCGATGCCACCATGGTGATTGACCTGGAGGGGAAGGTGGTGGCCTGGAACCATGCCATGGAACGGTTGACCGGGGTCAGGGCGGAAGAGATGCTGGGAAAGGGGAACTTCGAATATGCCCTCCCCTTTTATGGAGAGAGACGCCCGGTGTTGATCGATCTGGTCTTCAAGTGGGATGAGGACATAGAGCAAAAGTACCGGTATGTGAAGAAGCAGGGCGATGCATTGGTCTCGGAGACCTATGACTGTCTCGCACGACCCGGCGGCACCCTGTGGAATATGGCCTCTTTGCTGTATGATGATCCGGGGAATGTCATCGGTGCCATTGAATCGATTCGAGATATCAGTGTGCCCAAGGCCATAGAAACGGATCTGAAGTCCCGGAATGCCTATTTTGAAGGGCTTGTGGACCATATGCCGGACGCCATTGTGGTATTCGATGACAGGGGGACCATCACCGAGATCAATGCACAGTTCACCGCCATGTTCGGCTACCGGGAAGAAGAAGCGGTGGATCAGAACATCAGCGAACTGGTGGGCCCGCCCGATCGTCTCCAAGAGGCCCACGCCGTTCGCCGGCGGATCACATCCGGGGAGTCCGTCAATGTGGAGACGGTGCGCAGGCGAAAGGACGGCACGTTGATCGATGTCTCCCTCCGCTCGGCCCCCATCATTGTCGACAACACCAAGATCGGACATCTCGCCATTTACAGCGATATCTCCTCGAGAAAAGAGGCTGAAAAGGAACGCGCCCGGCTCCAGGCCCAGCTCCAGGACGCGCAGAGGATGGAGGCCATCGCCACCCTGGCGGGGGGCATAGCCCATGAATTCAACAACGCGCTTATGGGCATCATGGGGCATATCCAGCTCCTCAAAATGGATTTGCCTGAACAAGAACGGAGCATGAAGTCGTTCAAGGCCATTGAGACCTCCACTCACCGGATGTCCCGTCTGACCGACCAGTTGCTGGCCTATGCCCAAGGGGGAAAGTATAAGCCGAAGCCCCTCAAAATGGACGATTTTCTCATCCAGGTATTGCCCATTTTGCAGCACGAACTCAAATCATCGGTGAGGGTGGAAACGCATTTTGAAAAAGAGATCCCCTATATCGAGGCGGATTATACGCAGTTGCAGATGGTGCTCTCCGCCATATTAACTAACGCCAATGAATCCATAGAAGATGCGGGGCTGATCCGTATCCGTGCAACAAAAGAAGATGTGGATGCCGTCGCCGCAGAGGTGCGCCCAGGACTTAAGCCGGGGTCGTACGTTTGCCTGACCCTTACAGACGATGGCAGGGGTATGGATGCGGAGACGAGAGACGGCATATTCGAACCTTTTTTCACCACCAAATTCCAGGGCCGCGGCATGGGGATGGCCGCCGTGTACGGCATTGTGAAGAATCACGGCGGCTGGATCTATGTGGATTCGGAGTTGGGGGAAGGCACCACCGTCCGGGTCTATTTCCCGATCAAGCCGGTTGAATCCCCAAGCATAGAAAAACCCGCAACGTCAGCGGACAGACAGAATGGTACGATTTTCATCATTGAAGACGACGAAATAGTGCTGGATACGACCCGGGCCATGCTCGAAAAACTGGGATATCGGGTCTTGGCGGCCCAGACGGCCAAGGATGCCCTGCACACGATCCAAAACCATGATGACCCCATTAACCTTGCCCTCCTGGATATCAAACTCCCCGATATGGAAGGGCGTGAGGTATATCCGCGCCTCATGGCGGCCCGCCCCGGTCTGAAGGTGATCGTGTTCAGCGGATATGCCATCGACGGGCCGGCCCAGGAGATCCTTGATGCAGGGGCTGAGGCCTTTATCCAGAAGCCGATTTCACTTGCGGTCTTGTCCAGGAAACTCAAGGAGGTGTTGGGCAGGGACTAATCCGTAGGGAAAGATTTTCGCCGTGCTTCTACCTGTTCCATATCCCCTTTTCTTTCAGAATGCCTTTAAGGACCTTGAGTGCCACATTGGTGGCCGGAACCCCCGCGTAGACGGCGGTCTGAAAGATGACCTCTGCGATCTCTTCCGGCTGGCACCCCACATTCAGCGCGGCATATATGTGCAGCTTCAGCTCATCCGGCTTAGACAGCGCTGTGAGGGCCGCCACGGTGACGAGTTGCCGTGTCTTGTGGGGAATCTTTTCTCTGGCATACATCTGTCCCGTGATAAAAAGGGAGAAGTCCCTGGCCAGGCCTTTGTCAAAGGCCCGCCAGAGATCATAAGGCTTTTCGTCTTTCACCCCGTCGAAGTACAGGGCGGCGGTATCCCGGGTTTTTTCAGGTATGGATTTATTCAAAACGGTCTCCTTTCATTGGGTTTCAAGAGGCGACATCCCCCTAACCATAGATTTCTCGTATATGGGTGTCAAGAATGAACAGTTTTCAGAAATAGAGTGGCATCAATCCTCCCGCACACCCGTCACCCCATGATCGGAAACCCCCGCAACACACAACCGGATCAACTGACCCTGATGTAACGTGTCTGAAGGAAAGATGACGGGGAGATAGTTGTCGGATGTGCCCTTGACCCGCCCCTTCTCCTGATCATGCCATGTTTCGATGAGCACATCGAAACGATCATCCAAACAGCTTGCATAAAATTGCAGCCGCTTTTTCCGTCCCAGTGCCCTGAGTTGCGCGGCCCGCTCCTTGACGAGGCCCGGGTCTACCCGGTTTTGAAAAGAGGCCGCCGACGTGCCGGGGCGCGGGGAGAAAGGAAAGACATGCAGATACGAAACGGGCAGGTCACGGATCAGCGAACAGGTGTTCCCGTGGGCGATCGGGTCCTCTCCGGGGAACCCGGCCATGACATCCACCCCGATGGCGGCCCGAGGGATCCTTGCGTGAATGGTTTCGACGAGTCTCGCAAATTCCTTTTGGGTGACATGCCGGTTCATTCGTTTGAGTACGCGATCGTCTCCGCTCTGAAGGGGAATATGGAAATGTCTGCAAAGCCAGTCACAATCGGCCACCATGTCGATCAATGCCTCGTCGATCTCGTTGGGCTCGAGGGAACTCAGACGGATTCGGAGGGGTAGACCTTCTTTTTCGATCTGTTTCAGAAGGGTGTTCAGCGTGTATTCCGGGCCAAGGTCTGTTCCGTATCTGCCGAGGTGAATACCCGTGAGGACCACCTCCCGGAAGCCCTGGGCCGCAAACTGTTTGAGGACGAAAAGCGCCTTTTCAGGCGGAAGGCTACGGCAGGGCCCCCGGGTGAAGGGAACGATGCAATAGCTGCAGAAGGATTCACAACCGTCCTGGATTTTGAGGTAGGCCCGTGTCCGCCCCGGAAACGTGCGGATATCGAGAAACTCAAACGGCGTCTCTGGTTCAAAGGGCTGAAGGGCCAGGGTTTGGGTCCGGGTGGGGGATGCTTCTTGGAGGTATTCCACCAACCGGCCTTTTTTCCGGTTATCCGCGATGATGTGAACGCCCTCAATATCCACAATTTCCTGGGGAAATGCCTGGGCATAACATCCGACCGCCGCGACAGTGGCCCGACCGTTCTCTCGTATCGCTTTTCGGATGGCCTGTCTCGACTGGTGGGCCGCCCGTATGGTGACGATACAGGTGTTGACGATGACGGCGTCACCCGGCTCCGGATCATCGGCGCGGCGCCATCCGGCACGGTGAAGGGCCTCGTCGAGGCAGGCGGATTCATACTGATTCACCTTGCAGCCGAGGGTGATGATTTTAAAGGATCGGGTCATAAAAGAAAGGACCAGCCGCCAAGGCACGAAGACACCAAAGAAGTATCATTTCAGTTGTACGGCCTTTTTTTCTTGCTATTTCGAGTTGTTTCCTCTGTCCTCTGTCTCCTAAGCCCTGCCAATCCACCCGCCTCCGATGACACGGTCTTCCTGGTAAACCACCAGGGCCTGGCCCGGGGTAACAGCCCATTGGGGCGTATCGAATGTGAACGTCACTTCCCGGGGGATGAAACGCTCAGTGTCCCCGGCGCAGGGGCATGCCGGTAGCGAATCTGCGCCGTCAGGGGAGTCGATTGTGCTTCCGGTGGATCCCCGAGCCAGTTGAACCGGACGGCCTTAACGGACCGGGAGTAGAGATCTTCTCTTCGCCCCACGATCACCTCGCGCGTCTCCGGGATAATCTCTTTGACATAATAGGGCCTCGACGAAGCAATCCCCAGACCGTGGCGCTGCCCGATGGTGTATCGGTGAATCCCCTTGTGTGCCCCTACGATCTCCCCTGAACTGTTTCTGATTGGCCCACCTGATTCGCCAGTGAACCCTTTTCTTTTTTCCATAAAACCACGGTAATCCATTCCTGGGATGAAACAGATCTCCTGGCTCTCAGAATCGGTGTCACACGGTATCCCCATCTTTTCAACCCGCTTTCGGGTATCCACCTTTGTCATGTCGCCTAATGGAAACACGGCTCGCTCCAATACCCTATGGTGCAGCCGGTGAAGGAAGTAAGATTGATCTTTTCCGGGGTCCACTCCCCTTAAGAGCGAGACAGGATGAGCGGGGGTTCCTTTTGTCAAACGCACATAATGTCCGGTCCCCAGGTAATGGAACCCCTTTTGATCGGCAAACTGACACATCCGCTCGAACTTGATCAACGGATTGCACCGGACGCAGGGATTCGGGGGTCCATCCCTGCCGGTAAGCGGTGATGAAGGGTTCAATGATCAGGCGCTCGAAAAGGTCTCTCAGGTCGATAACCTCCAAGGGGATCTTGAGGTGACGGGTGATCCCTCTCACCTTTTCTTCTCTTTTCATGGCCACCGATGCCGGCGACGGGAGACGAAAATGAAGACCGGTCACCACCCACCCTTTGGATTTCAGCAGGGCCGCGGCCAGGGCACTGTCCATGCCGCCGCTGAGGGCTACCACGATCCGGGAGGGGCTGTCATTCATTGGCGTACCGGTTTATGGGCAACGGGAGCGATGTCAATCCAGGAGGGTGCGGTTGAATCTGACCTCCATGGCCCGGGCCGGGCAGGCGGGAACGCACCACTCGCAGGCGCTGCACCGCTCCTTATCAAATTCGACCACCATTTCCGGGCGGCTGATATGGAGAGCCCCTGTGGTACAGACGGCCGTACAGGCCCCGCAGTGAAAACATGCCTCCTCGTTTCGTTTGATGTCCTGGGCGATGCTTTCCACTTTGATCCCCAGACTCTTGAGGTAACGAACGCCCCGTTGGTAATTTTTCTTGTGTCCGGACAACTCCAGCACCATAAACCCTTCTTTTCTGGGGTAAATGGTGGCCTTCAGGATGTTGAAGGAGAGATCGAACCGTTTGACCAGGTTGGCGGCCACGGGCTCGTCCACAACCTCCTTGGGGAACCGGAGCGAGAGCATTTTCTTATACATTTCGGAGATCCTCCATCCTAACCCTTAGCCTGTTCGATGGCCCGTTCAAAACCGGGCAGGGATTTTTCGATCACCTCATCGGACACGCAGTAAGCGATCCTGAAATGCCCCGGTCCTCCGAAGCCGCTCCCCGGAACGGTGAGGATATTTTCATTCTGGAGCAGGTTCACGAAGGCGATATCATCGTCTATGGGCGTTCGCGGGAAAAGGTAGAAAGCACCCTGGGGTTTGATGACTTCGTAACCGATGGAACCGAGGCCTTCGCACAAGCGGTCCCGTTTTCTCTGATAGATGGATATATCTACACTTTCGTCTAAAAGTGGGGTAATAGCGCGCTGCATGAAAGCCGGAGCATTTACATATCCGAGGGTGCGGTTGGAAAGGATCATGCCGGCCATGACCAGTTCCTTGTCGGAGATTTCCGGATGGGCCGCTGCGTAGCCGATGCGTTCACCGGGGAGAGACAGGTCCTTTGAAAACGACGTGACCACAAAGCTTTCCTTGTACACGCCAAATACACTCGGTACGGTGATGCCGTCATAGACGATCTTGCGATAAGGCTCATCTGAAATGAGGTAGATGGTCTCGCCGAAGGTATCGCTGTAATGGGCAAGGAGCTGGCCCAAATCCTTGAGCTCATCCTCGGTGTATACCTTGCCTGTGGGGTTGTTGGGCGAGTTGATCAGTACGGCCCTTGTTTTGGGTGTCATGGCGCTTTCAATGGCGCCGAAATCGAAGGAAAAGTCCGGGCGTGTGCTCACGAGCTGCGGTGTGGCCTGGTGGTTGTCGAGGTAGAAGTTGTATTCCACGAAATAGGGCTTTGGAATGATCACCTCCTCACCCGGGTTTAAAATGGTTTTCAGGACCACGTTCAGCCCGCCGCCCGCACCGACGGTCATCACAATATCATCGGCGGTGGCATGAATGGGATTGAACCCGTTGAGGTAATCGGCTACGGCCTGGCGGGTCTCCAGGAAACCAGCGTTTGACATATAGGCGTGCCGGCCGGGTGTACGGTCCTTTACCAGCTCTTCGAGGATTTCCTTGAAGCGTTCGGGGGGTTCCAGGTTGGGATTGCCCAGGCTGAAGTCAAATACATTTTCAGGCCCGAATTCCGCCTTTCGCTTGGCCCCCTCCTCAAACATCTTTCGGATCCACGAGGCCTTCTCGATGGATGAACGAATCTTTTGTGAAACCGCCATGGCACCTCTCCTTAAAGGTTAACATCTTTTGGACGCCTCAGGATAGCGTTTTCACCTATCTTGTCAACCGAAAACTCGGGGACGGTTTTTGAGGTTCTAAATGTTGGAGCCGCAACATGTGGAAAAATCCGGTACCCCCGCGAATAAACGCGTCCTCATTATACGGGTAAGCCGGAGATGGTGATGAAGGGCAAATCCCTTTTTGCGTATTGAAATCAACTTGACACCCATACCGTGTTTCTCTAACGTAACAACCCAGTATTGATCCGCCAGAAACATGACAAAATGAAAGAGGTAATCATCCATGAATAAGGAAGAGCACGCAAAACCGACCGTTGCCATTCTGACCGGCGGCGGGGATGTCCCGGGCCTGAACCCATGCATCAAGACATTGGTTTACCGGGGAGACAGTGAGGGGATCCGGGTTTTGGGATCCGGAGAGGGTGGGCCGGGTTACTGGAATACAATCCCGAAGACCCCGATGCTTTAGACAAGTGTGTGATCCGGCTTTCCCCGGGAGAGGTGCGGACCATCGACCGGTACGGGGGGACCTATCTGCATACCTCCCGCACCAACCCGAGTGCGACACGAAAGGAGGATGCGCCGTCGTTCTTACGGAGTGATTACAAGGCGGATGATGAGATCAAGGATTATACGGCCCGCTGTGTGAAGAACCTCGATCATCTCGGGGTGGACGCGGTCATTCCCATCGGTGGAGACGATACCTTGAGCTTTGGGGAGCGGTTGCACAGGGAAGGCATTCCGGTGATCGCCATACCCAAAACCATGGATAACGATGTCTTCGGGACCGATTACTGCATCGGGTTTTCCACCGCCGTAACCCGGGGAGTGGGGTTTATTCATTCGCTCAGGACCTGCGCGGGGTCCCATGAGCGGATCGCCGTCATTGAACTGTTTGGACGGTACTGCGGCGAGACCTCCCTCATTTCCGCCTATCTTTCCGGCGTAGACCGGGCCATTATCTCCGAAGTCCCCTTTGAGCCTGAAAAGCTGGCCGAATTTATTATGGAGGACAAAAAGGCCAATCCAAAAAACTACGCCATGCTCACCATCTCGGAAGGGGCCAAGATGGTGGGCGGGGATATGTACCTCTCAGGCGAGTGCGATGCCTACGGCCATCGCAAGCTCGGCGGCATCGGAGAGGAGACCGGCGCCATCCTCAAAAAGCTGACCGGCGAAGATGTCTTGAACCAGCGGCTCTCTTATCTCATGAGAAGCGGCGCGCCCGATTCCCTGGATTTAATGGTGGCGGTCAATTTTGCCAATATGGCCATCGACCTCTTCCTGAAGGGTACGTATGGCCGGCTGGTCGCCTTGTCCGGCGGGATCTACACGGATATCCCCATGAGTACGGTGAGCACCGGTCAGAAACGGGTGGATGTACGGGAACTCTACGACATTCAGGCCTATCGGCCCAAGGTGCGGCATGTGACCGGGAAGCCGATGTTCCTGTACTGATCCGCTGAAGGAGACCATGAGATGTTGTCCGGCCGGAAGCGAAGCCTCACCCGCCAGATTCGTGTGGGGTCAGTCCCCATCGGCGGCGGAGCACCCATTGTTGTCCAGTCCATGACCAATACGGACACACGGGATGTGGTGTCCACGGTTGAACAGATTGAACGCCTGAAAACGGCCGGTTGTGAGATCGTTCGACTGGCCGTGCCCGATGACAAGGCTGCGGCTGCCTTTAAAACCATCCGGGCCAAGGTCGATATCCCTCTGATCGCGGATATCCATTTTGATCATCGCCTTGCGCTGGCCGCCATGCGTGCGGGAGCAGACGGATTGCGCATCAACCCCGGAAACATCGGAGGCCAAAAGGCCGTGGAGCGTGTGGTCCAGTGTGCGCAAGCGTTGGATGTTTCCATACGCATCGGGGTGAATGCGGGATCCCTGGAACGGGACCTCCTCAAGAAACACGGGGCCCCTACCCCTGAGGCCATGGTGGAGAGCGCACTGGGACATGTGCACCTTCTGGAGGCCCAGGGGTTTCACCAGATCAAAATCTCCTTGAAATCATCGGATGTGAGACGGACCATCGAGGCCTATGAACGCTTAAGCCGGCAGGTGGATTATCCCCTCCATCTCGGGGTCACCGAGGCCGGCACCCTGATCTCGGGAACCGTCAAGAGCGCCATCGGCATCGGGTATCTGCTGGCCCGCGGCATCGGTGATACGTTCCGTGTCTCCCTGACCCGGGACCCGGTGGAAGAGGTGCGGGTGGCCTATGAAATTCTCCGGGCATTGGGGATCAGATCCCGGGGGCCCGAAATCATCTCATGCCCCACCTGCGGACGGTGTGAGATCGATCTCTTTTCTCTCGTGGATCGTGTGGAAGCGGCCATATCGGACATCCCTCAATCCCTCAGGGTAGCCATCATGGGGTGTGTGGTCAACGGTCCGGGAGAGGCAAAAGAAGCGGATGTGGGGATTGCAGGAGGGCGAAAACAGGGGATCTTGTTTAAGCGGGGGCAGGTGGTCCGAAAAATCGCTGAAGCGGATCTGGCCGAGACGCTGATTCGGGAAGTGAGAACCCTATGTTCAACAAAAGACTGAGCGTTGGGATAGACAACGCTTACCCCCGTCGTGCATCCTACCTCCGGACCCATGAGACGTGCCCCGAAACAAAAACCTTTTAGGACGTGAAAGGCCGTTATGCGATATTCCAACTATTTTATTCCGACACACAAAGAGGTCCCTGCGGATGCGGAGGTCATCAGCCACCAGCTCATGATCCGGGCCGGCATGATCCGAAAGCTCACCTCGGGCATCTACACCTACCTCCCCGCCGGGCTGCGGTCCATCAAAAAGGTGGAGCAAATCGTCAGAGAAGAGATGGACCGGGCCGGGGCCATCGAGATCCTCATGCCGGCGGTGCAGCCGGCGGAACTCTGGCAGGAAACCGGCCGGTGGGATTTCTACGGCCGTGAACTGCTTCGTTTCAGGGATCGCCACAACCGGGATGCCTGCTTTGGCCCCACGCACGAAGAGGTGATCACGGACCTGGTGCGAAAAGAGATTCATTCCTACAAACAGATGCCCATCAACTTCTATCAGATTCAGACAAAATTCAGAGATGAAATCCGGCCCCGGTTCGGCATCATGCGTGCCCGCGAATTCATCATGAAGGATGCCTACAGCTTTGATGTGGATGAGGCCGGTGCCAATAAGAGTTATGAGGCCATGTATGGGGCCTACACCCGGATATTTGAGCGGTGTGGCCTCAAGTTCAGGGCGGTGGAAGCGGATACGGGGAGTATCGGCGGGAGCTATTCCCACGAGTTCATGGTGCTGGCGGATACGGGTGAGGACGAAATCGTCAACTGTCCCGGGTGTCGGTACGCGGCCAACCTGGAGCGGGCAGAAGTCATGCCGGTGGAAGAAACGCCGGCCAATGACGTTGTGGAAATGGACCCGCTGACCGAGGTGGTAACCCCTAACGTCAAGACGGTCGAAGAGGTAACGCGCTTTCTCTCCATCCAACCGTCTCAACTGATCAAGACGCTCATTTATGTAAAAGACGAAGCCGAGACCATCGGTATACTGGTGAGGGGCGATCATGAGTTGAACGAAGCCAAACTGAAAAATGTTGTCGGTGCGCAGACGGTGGAAATGGCAGCCCCGGCGGTGGTGGAGGATGTGACCGGGGCCCCCGTGGGATTTGCCGGGCCCGTGGGCCTCGACATGAAACTGGTGGCCGACCAGGCGCTTCAGGGCTTTCGCAACCTCGTCACCGGGGGGAACCAGAAGGACCTCCACCTGAAGGGGGTCAATCTTGAGCGCGATGTCAAGGTGGACGCTTTTGGAGATCTTCGGACCATCACCCCTCAAGACCCCTGCCCCCGGTGCGGCCAGGCCATTTCATTCGGCAGAGGAATTGAAGTGGGTCACATCTTCAAACTGGGGACCAAATACAGCGAGGCGCTCAGGGCCGTCTACCTGAACGAGGAAGGAAAAGAGCGGCCCATCATCATGGGATGTTACGGCATCGGGGTCGGCCGGACCGTGGCCGCGGCCATTGAACAGAATCACGATGATAACGGCATCATCTTTCCCATCCCCATCGCCCCGTTTGAGGTGACCCTCCTTCCCCTCCAGATCCACGACTCAGGGGTAATGGACGCGGCGGAGCGTCTCTATGCGGAACTTATGGACCTTGGCGTGGATGTCATCATGGATGACCGCAGCGAACGCGCGGGCGTCAAGTTCAATGATGCGGATCTGACGGGAATCCCCCTGCGGGTGACCATCGGGTCCCGCGGGATCCAAAACGGTCAAATGGAGCTCAAACTGAGATCTGAGTCCGAAAGCATCCATATCCCCATCTCAAATGCGGCGCCCCGTATTCATGAGAAAGTGAACACGTTGTATGATTCGCTTGAATGATATCACCGCCGAGGTGCTCAGTTACCATCCCAAAGCGGATATCCAGCTCATTGAAAAGGCGTACGTCTATTCCGCCAAGGTGCACCGGGGACAGATTCGCCTCTCCGGTGAACCCTATCTCTCCCACCTACTGGAAGCCGCCTATATCCTGGCCCGCCTCAAAATGGACGTGATCTGTATCGCCGCCGGTCTCCTTCACGACGCTGTAGAAGATACCGTGGCTGATCTCGAGGAGATCCGAATGCTTTTTGGGCCGGAGGTGGCCGCCATTGTGGACGGGGTCACGAAGATCAGCAAGATGCATCTGGTCAACCGTAAGGAACGCCAGGCCGAGAATGTGCGGAAGATGATCCTCGCCATGTCCTCGGATATCCGCGTCATTCTCGTAAAACTGGCGGATCGTCTCCATAATATGCGAACGCTCGGGTATCAGGCGGTGGCCAAACAGAGACAGATCTCAACCGAAACCCTGGATATCTACGCACCCCTTGCGGGGCGTATGGGGATCTACTGGATCAAATCGGAGTTTGAGGACCTCTGCCTCTTCTATCTCGAGCCTGAAGTCTATGCCACCATCAAGAATGAAACCGCGCGGCGGCACAGCGAGATGCAGAAATTCATGGCCGAAGTGAAGGCCACCATTGCCCGGAAACTCGAAGAGGTCAACATCGAGGCCGCCATCAAGAGCCGGCAGAAACATTTCTACAGTATATATGAGAAGATGGTGGCCCAGGACCTCAACGTGAACCAGGTCTATGATATCCTGGCATTTCGGATCATCGTCCATACGGTGAGGGAATGCTACGAGGTCCTGGGACATATCCATTCCCTGTGGAAACCGGTGCAACGCCGATTCAAGGACTATGTGTCCATGCCCAAGGCCAATATGTACCAGTCACTCCACTCCACCGTTATTGGGCCCATGGGCGAACGGATGGAGATTCAGATTCGGACGTGGGAAATGGACAGGGTGGCCGAATCGGGGATTGCCGCCCACTGGAAATACAAGGAGGGCGAAGCGGCCAAAAAGACGGATGAGGCCCAGTTTCGGTGGTTGAAGGAATTGCTGGACTGGCAGCGGGATCTGAAGGATCCGGTAGAGTTTCTCGATACGGTGAAGATGGATCTCTTCCCGGACGAGGTGTATGTCTTTACGCCCAAAGGAGAGGTCAAGGCCTTCCCCAAAGGGGCGACGGTGGTGGATTTCGCATACAGCATCCATTCCGAAGTCGGGGAAAAATGCATGGGGGCCAAGGTCAATGGCCGGATGGTGCCATTGAAATATCAACTCCGAAACGGCAACATCATCGAAATCGTTACCTCGCCCAAACAACACCCGAGTAAAGACTGGCTCGACTTCGTCAAAACCCCGAAAGCCAAGAACAAGATCAGGCACTGGATCAAGCAGGAAGAGAAAGAACAGAGCCTGAGCCTGGGGAAGAGCATTCTCGAAAAGGCGCTGCAAAAGGAGCGCATTACCCTCTCAAACATCTTCAAGAGCAAACAGATCAAGGCCATTGCAGCGGATCTGTCTTTTCAGTCCGCCGAAGAACTGGTGGCGCAGATCGGCTTTGGCAAGGTTTCACGGAAGACAGGTTGTGAGCCGTCTCAAGCCGAAGCTGGGGATTAAAGAGGACCGTCCCTCAGGGCTTGTGAGCAAAGTGGTGGATCGGTTCAAGCGACCCAAGGCAGAGGCCGGTATCCGGGTCGACGGGATGAGCGATATGCTGCTCCATTTTGCCAACTGCTGCCACCCGCTGCCGGGTGAAAAAGTGGTGGGATTTATCACTCGGGGCCGGGGGATCACCATCCATCACAAGGATTGCCGTCACATCAAAAAAGCCGAGTCGGACCGGCTCGTAGAGGTATCGTGGGATTCGACGGATAATGAGGTCTATCCGGCCAAATTACGGGTGACCAGCATGGAGCGCAAGGGCGTCCTCGCGGACATCAGCGCCATCATCAGCCAGCAGGATACCAATATTATCCATGCCGAAATCAAGACCACGGTGGATAACAAAGGCATCGCTTTTTTCACCATCGAGGTGGAAAATTATGATCAGCTCCAGGACATTATGGGGGCAATAAAGAGGGTAAAGGGCATCATGATTGTCGAGCGGGTTTAGACGGCAGCAGGGCGCTTCTGCCGAAGCGGCTTGACCACGCGACCTGACTTGATACAGGTGGTACATGCCTTCAGCTTGACCGTCTGGCCGTCTTTGACGCACCGGACGCTCTGGAGGTTGGGATACCAGCGTTTTTTCGTCTTGTTATGGGCATGGCTGACATTATATCCCACGACCGGTTTTTTCCCACAGATATCGCAGACTTTTGACATTTGAATTTCTCCTTATGAGACCCTGCTGAGCATTTTTTCGAGGTCTCCACTGTTTTCATAATTGGCTTAACTTTTAATTATATGCAATATGGTCCTTTATATCAAGCACTTTTTGCTGCCCTCATAAAGAATTTCTTACTGCAACCGAGTCATCAGGATTTGAGCCGTGTCTCAACCGACTGAAACGCTAACCGAAAATCCACTTCTGCCGCGCTATAATGCGGTTCCCCATTCACCGAAGCACATCCACCTCCTGGGAATTTGCAGGACGGGTATGGCGTCTTTGGCCGGCATGCTGAAATCCATTGGATATCGGGTTACCGGTTCGGATAAAAACGTATACCCGCCCATGAGTACCTTTCTGGCGGATTTGTCCATACCTGTCTTTGAGGGTTATGATCCGGGTCATCTCATGTCGAGTCCCGATCTGGTGATCGTGGGAAACGTGATCCGCCGCGACAACCCCGAGGCCCAGGCCCTGGGCCGGATGAAACTCCCCTACCTTTCCCTCCCCCAGGCCCTGGCACGCTTCGCTTTTTCAGGGAAGAAAACCGTGGTAGTCAGCGGCACCCACGGAAAGACGACCACCGCCTCCCTCGCGGCATGGGTTTTGGAAGCGGCCGGCAGGGATCGGGGTTTATGATCGGGGGGATACCCTTCGATTTCGGACAAAATTACAAGCTGGGAAACGGCCCGTGGTTCGTCATCGAGGGGGATGAATACGACACGGCCTTTTTTGACAAGGGTCCGAAGTTTCTGCACTATGCCCCCCGGATGGTCATTTTAACCAGTATCGAGTTCGATCACGCAGACATCTACAGGGATCTCGAGCATGTGGTCGAAAGCTTCAGGCGATTGATTGCCCTGGTCCCCGATGACGGCCTGATCATCGCCAACGGGGACGACTCGATCATTTGGGAGGAAGTGAAACAGGCCGGATGCCCCGTGGAATTGTACGGATTTGGAAATGGTAATCGCTGGCGGGTTGCTCAGGAGGCCATTCAGGACGGGTGGACGCATGTGGATATTCTGAGGGAGGGAGAACCCTATGCTGAAGTGGTCACGCCCCTTTATGGCCGCCATAATATATCCAACCTCCTCTCCACGGTGGTTTTGGCCAACGCGCTTGAGATTCCCCTGCCTCAGCTGAAAAAGGCCCTGCGAAGCTTTCAGGGGGTCAAGCGCAGGCAGGAAGTGATTGGCAAGCAGAACGGCGTCCTGATCCTGGATGATTTTGCCCACCATCCCACGGCTGTCCGGGAAACGGTGAAGGCCGTCAAGAAACACTACTCGGGGCGCTTGATTGCGGTCTTTGAGCCCAGGTCCAATTCGAGTCGGCGCAATATTTTCCAGGCGCAATACGCCGGCGCCTTTGAGGGGGCGGATCAGGTCATGATCCCTGAGCCCCCTCTCATGGCCATGATCCCGCCGGAAGACCGTTTTTCATCCGAGGGACTGGTGAATGATCTTAAACACCGCGGCACGGCGGCCACATACTTTGAGCATACGGAACTCCTGCTCGAACACCTGATTGAAACCGTGCAGCCGGGGGATGTGGTGCTCTTCATGTCCAACGGAGGGTTCGACAATTTGCCTCGAAGGTTGTTTGCGGGCCGGGGGGATGATTACCGGTTGCTGAGGACTGACAATTCCACAAAAATATTTTTCGCGCAGAGACGCCCCAGTGAAACAAAAAACAAAGGTTTCACGGGGTAAACAGGGACGCAGAGAAAAGACGTTTCAATGGACTCGCGTCGCGGCTATAGAGGAAATCTCGGCATTCTACGAAACGGTCATCCTTGATTGTCCAATGACATTTCGTTTACGACGTCAGAGGGCGTTAACGATCGGGTCCAGATGAGATAAAAAGGTCGCTCTTTTCCCAATCCTTCCGGCTTTCCTGAAATGATTTCAAAAAACACCGTCCCTTCTTGTCTCGAAGGTCATAGACTGCGTGCCTGAGGAGGTAGACCGGAATGCCCCCCTTGAGGTTCACCGTGATCTCATAGCGGGTAAAGCCACCGAGGATTCCCTTGATTTGTTCACCTTCCATGAGGGTGAAGAAAAGGACTTCCCGGACCTTCATGAGGGGAAAGAGGCTCTTATTCTTGATGTGGTGGCGATCTTTGGCGGGGATGATGGGCTCCAAATGGAGGTCTTTCACTTTCTGATCCGTCCTGAGAAGGGGGCGGATGGTTTCCGCCTGTTCCGCAGGGTAGAGGAGTTTCACATCGGTCTTGGGAATGGGGTCCTCACCCAATCC
Source organism: Deltaproteobacteria bacterium (assembly GCA_034522175.1). Taxonomy (GTDB): domain Bacteria; phylum Desulfobacterota; class DSM-4660; order Desulfatiglandales; family Desulfatiglandaceae; genus JAIPDZ01. The sequence goes on from JAXHLQ010000001.1 coordinate 1,513,518, forward strand.
CTCCCCCTCCAGGACCAGATCATAGACCTGGTTCTCTTTAATCTTTGCGGGGATCACGCGGTGGGAGTAAAGATGGAATTCCCACAGGGCCCCGGATTGAAGGGCCGTATCAAAAATGGAATGGTGGTAGTTTTCGTCAAGATATTCTTGAAGCCCTTTTAAATAACCCATGGCAATCCCAACCAAAGCAGGTGGCCGATGAGATTTACGACGGCCAACCCGGGTATGTCTATTCCGACATTTCCTCTTTCAGTTTGGCCTCGAATTCCTGGAAGAACCGGTCTTTTTCTTTCCAATCCGGACCGAAGCGCTTGCTGAAATAGTTCCCAAGCTTGTCGAAGAGCTTCTCCCATACCGGTTTGCCCTCACCCAGAACCACGTCCTCGAGAAATGCGGTCAGATCGGTAATTTTTTCCTTGGGAAGGAAGGAGACCGCCCCCAGCTTGATGGACTTCTTCAGGGACTCCGGTGAGAGGGCATGGGCGGTGAGCATGACGGTGGGGAACCCCCTGGATACAGCGGTCTTCAGGAGTTCGAACCCGTTTACGCCCATGATGTCCAGGATGACAATGTCATAGGTGTAACTCAGGAGATATTGCAGTGCCGTGTCATAATCGGTGGCCTTGTGGACAAGGCACATGTCCAGTTCTTCCTCCACGGTCTCAAGGACATCAGGCTCATCATCCACCACCAGAACCACCTTGTCTTTCAATGCGCTGTGCTCGGACATACCCTTTTACCCCCTTTCACTGATGACTATCCGTTTTTTGTTTTTTATAATAAATGATTGTCTCCTGTCAAAGTAAATTTTGGTGAAGGCCGTTTTGGCGTCAATTATTTGGAATGGATCAGCTAATGGTTGGGCCGCTGACGGCTGTTTTTGGATTCATGCACATGAATGGCACTGTAAAGAAGCGTCGTGTCCCCTGAACTGTATAGGGTTTCAAGCCCCATCCCCTCCCTGCGATAAGGGTCTTGCGCCAGGGGATCGGCAGTGTTATTCTGCTTCATCAGCATCCCGGAACAACATTTTTAAAGGAGATGAACCATGAAAAATGGCATGATCATCGTGGGGACAATCATTATGGCTGCGGGCCTCGCGCTCGGGGGCTGGTTCATGGGAAATGGGTTTTTCAAAGGGAGGGCTTCGGAGCGCTTTGTGACGGTCAAAGGGGTTTCGGAACGGGACGTACATGCCGATATCGGTCTTTGGCCCATCCGATTTGTTTCCACCGATGACGATCTGGCCCGAGCCCAGGAAAAGAATGCCAAAAGTAAACAGTTGATCCTGGATTTTTTAAAGCGCCATAGCATTGAGCAGGAAGCGATTCATCTTCAGAGACTCTCCGTAAACGACCTTCTCGCCAATCCCTACCGGAGCGGCTCCACCAAGAGCCGTTACATTATCAACCAGACGCTCATGGTACGGACGGAAGATCCTGGCCTTATTCAAAAAGCGAGTCAGGACGTGGGTGAACTGGTGAAAGCGGGGGTGGTGCTCTCATCAGAAGGCGGGATGACCAATGTTCCGACGTACCTTTTTACCCGCCTGAGCCAAATGAAACCGGAAATGATTGCCGAGGCCACGGCAAATGCGCGGCGGGCCGCAGAGCAGTTTGCCAAGGATTCGGGGAGTCAAATCGGGAAGATCCGTCGGGCCAACCAGGGGGTCTTCGTTATTCTGCCCAGGGATCGGGCCCCGGGGATTATGGAAGGGAGCCAGCTCGGCAAGACCCTGCGGGTGGTCTCCACCATTCAATACAATTTGAAAGATTAACCCACCGCATCATCGCCCCTGAAGGTGGGGATACCGCTCTCGGCGGAGACGCCTGCGCCGGTGAGGACAGCGACGCTCCTGGCGTCCATCAGGGCGTCTCTCAGTTCATTGATCGCTTTTTTCATAAATGGTAAGGTAGCGGGAAGACTCGACCAAGTCAAGACATGTCGAACTACGGAATTGGTGATGTCGAACGGATGCGTTGGGGCGAATGAAGACCGGAAAAAAGATCGCTTTGGGTGTCAGCGGGATTATCCTGCTCCTCGTGATTCTCCTGTCAGGCACGGGTTGGTTCTTCTATTCCCATCCGGACCGGATCAAGGCCTTGGTGGAAGCATCCCTTTCAGATGCCATCGGTGCATCGGTGACGCTGAGCCGTCTCAATTATGCCATAAACCCCTTTCATGTGGAAGCGGAAGGAATTTCTGTAAAGCCTGGGGATGGTGTCCGAGGGGTTTATCTAACCGCCCCAAACTTCAGGGCTGATCTTTCTCTAACAGGACCATTCGGCCACAAGATCCTGGTGATCGAACACCTTGAGGTAAGCGACTTTTCATGTCGCATCCTGAGAGACGCAAAAGTGCCCTCTTCGCCCGGGCCGAAGAAAAGGCCTTCCTTTTTGAGCGGCCTGATCAAGCAACTCGTGGCGCTTTTGGTTTTCAGGGATGTTAGACTCCGGGGAGCCGCCCTTTCAAACGGGAATCTGACCCTGCAGACAGAAGCGCAGACGCTCCAGGCCACCGGCATCAAGGCTCACCTGAATCAAGATCATCAGATTGAACTTTCCCTCAGCCTGTCAGCAAGGTGGCCTTCACGGGACATACGTCTGTTGATCCCTTCGCTTCAGGTGGAAACGGACAAGGCCATATCCCTGACGAATCTTGAAATCAAAGGACGGATAACCATTGCTCGGGCGGCCTTTGAAAGTCCCTTTGCCGACTTGAAAAACCTCCGGGTCGCAACCACCTTCATTTATAATCATGATCAAGGAGCAGTGAAGCTGAAAGGTCTGGACGCCACCCTTCCGGCCGCCCGTGTGCAATATGATGGCAGGAAAGATGACATGCCCTTGGGTTTGACTCTCAAAGGCGACGGGGTGTTCAATCTAAAAAACATTCGACTGACGATTCATCCGCTGAAGGTGGTGATGCGTGATGCTCTGGAATTTAACGGTAGTTTGGCCGGGGTTTTGGGCTCCGAGAGAAAACTATCAGTGGACGTGGAGACCTGTCAAATCATCCCCCCGGGCCTCTTGAGGCTTCTGCCTCCCGGAATCAAACGGCGAATTCATTGGGTGGATTTGAGGGGCCCCGTTCATCTAACCGGCAGGGTCAAAGGTCAGGAAGCGGAGAGCGATTGGTTTTGGGATACGAACCTCACCGCCCGGTTCAAGAAAAACCCCGTTTCTCTGAAAACAAGGCAGATTCAACTCAGCGGCGATGTGACGGGTAAGATTCACGGCCGCGGACGTGTACCCGATGTAGCGATTTCAGCTGCGCTGTCGGGTGACCAGATCATTGCTGCGGGAGCAGGCATTGAACTGAAACCGTCCAGTGCTGATTTCATCATTTCAGGAACGTATCCAGGTGTTTCATGTGAAAGACCTTTCCGCACGGATTGAAGAAATGATGGCAACACTTAAAGAGAAGACCCTTCATCTGAATGACATCCGCATAGAGTTGGAGCGGGGTCGGATCAATGTGGCCACTCAAGCACTGTCCTTCCCCGCAATTCAGTTTACGTCTGCCCGGCTCAAAAATCTCAAACTATCTTTGGAGTCTGGAAAAGGCCGGAGGATCATCGAGCTTTCGGGTAAAAACATCGGCATTGCAAAATGGGCCGGCGCTTTTAACCTACTCCCGACGGGTTGGACATTCAGCGGTGGGGATGCCCTCGAAAGCCGGGGTCGTCTCGATGCCGCGCACAATGGGACTTTCTCATGTAAACTGACTTTCCCTCAAATGAGCTTTCAAAATCCTGAAGGCACGATTCTGGGGGATCGGGTTGACATCAGCGCTGCGATTCAAGGAAAGGCCGACCTGAAAACCGGCCTTGTTTCTGCCGATGCCGCGCTTGATGCGACTGGCGGTGAGGCGTTGCTGGATCGGTTCTATGTGAATCTGAAGAAATCTCCCCTCTCGGCTCGCGTGAAAGGAACTTATAGAATATACGACAGGCATCTGGAACTCTCATCGGTGGCTTTGAGGTTAGAGGAGGTTTTTACCTGCAACTTGACCGGGAAGATCTTTGAAAAGGACGCTGGATGGCAGGTTGATGTTTCCACACGGATCCCTGAAACACCCCTGAAGCCGCTCTTCGGCTTTTTCATTCTCGACCCATTTCAGATGGAAAAGCCCTTTTTGAAAAAACTCCACGTGGATGGCGGGGTATCTGCAGCTATCGATTTACAAGGCGGTCGGTCGGACTGGACGGCCCGGGGGGATCTGAGTTGGAATGCGGGGACATTTCGCGTCGAAGGGAATGAGATGTCCCTCGATGGGATTGACCTTTCCCTTCCTCTCTCGCTCCGACGCCCTCTCCCCCAACGCCCACCGGAAGGCATGAGAGGCCATCTGTCCATTCGTTCAATGAGGGTTCCGCCGCTTCCAAAACAGGCAATAAATTTTCCCTTAGAGAGTCGTCCCAATTCCCTGATCGTCGATGCGCCGATCGATGTGAAGATCCCGGGTGGAAGCATTCGGATAGACCCCATAAAGATCAATGCGTTAATCGGGCCTTCACCCCGCCTCACCACGGGACTCTCCATGATGGGGGTGAACATCAAACCACTCCTGAAAGGAACCTGGCCCCAGCCGGTCGACGGGACCATGGGCGGCGCCCTGTCGCCGATTCGTTTGGAAGGGAACCGACTGACCGCTAAAGGAAATATCACCGCGAGCGTATTTGGTGGAACGGTCACTGTTTTCAACCCAGGGGTATCGGGCCTATTTACAGGCGCACCCGTGTTCAGGCTGAATGTGCGCTGGGATGGGTTGAACCTGCAGAAACTGACTGCCGGCACCGAGTTTGGGGAGATCGAAGGGGTCCTGAATGGCTATGCCAAGAACCTGGAGATCGCCCAGGGTCAGCCCCAGAAATTTGACCTGTTTCTCGAGACGATTGAGACAGACAATGTACCTCAGCGGATCAGTGTGAAGGCCGTGGACAATATTGCACAACTGGGCGGCGGTCAGAGTCCATTTGTGGGAATGGCCGGAACCTTTGCTTTTCTTTTTAAGGAGTTCCCTTATGAAAAGATCGGTGTTCATGCTACCCTGGAAAACGACGTATTTACCATCAACGGCACCATACACGAAGGGAGCAAGGAGTACCTGGTAAAAAGAGGTTTATTCTCCGGTGTGAACGTGGTAAATCAGAACCCGGACAACCGTGTCGGTTTCAAGGATATGATTAAAAGGTTCAAGCGGGTCACGTCGTCAAAAAGTGGCCCGGTAATCAAATAGGCACATTCGCAAAACCCCATTTGGAGGAAAAGAAAATGAAAACACCCCGGAAGACTTTTTGGATTACAGCGATGCTTTTTTCATTTATCCTGTTTGCCTGTGTGACCATCAACATATACTTCCCAGCCGAAAAGGTGGAATCGGTCGCTGAAGAGATCGTGGATGAAATCCGGGGACAGAAAACCGACGGGGATCAGAGTTTGCTCAAGAAAAACAGGTTGTCTATCTCCAGTACCCTTGCGGGATTTCTGTGCTCACCGGCATGGGCCGCTGATACCTTAACCGTATCCAACCCCACCATTCGGGCGCTCAAGGAGAGCATGAAAGCCCGCTATGCCCGGATGCGGCCCTACTATGATAAAGGAGTGCTCAAGGAGAAGAAAGATGGATATGTGGCCATCGGCAATGCTTCCGGATTGGGCCTGAAAGAAAAGCGGGACCTCAACAGCCTGGTGAGTGCAGAGAACAGCGATAGAGAAAGGTTATATCAGGAGATCGCCAAGGCGATGGATATTGATCCGAGTCAGGTCCACCGAATTGGTGAAATTTTCGCCAAGGAGTGGCAGAAGCCCGTCCGGTGAGATATGCATTCCAAAGGAGGATAACATGTTCCGGAAACTGGTGCTTTCGATGTGGTTGTGTTTTGCACTTGCATGCAGTTCATCGTCCTCGAATGTCAACCCGGGTAAACCCGGTGATCCGGATCCGACATTCGGTGCGCCGGGCGGGATATGAACGACAAAGCTTCTGTAAAACCCGAGATGTCCTGTGGGAAAAAATGTGGAAGGGGTTTTTTGCCTATCCTGACTCTCGAACCCGGGAGGCAATAACGATGACATACCAGATCAGATTGTCTTCGATCGGCAACATCTTGAGCAACAAGGTTTCGCCGTTAAAATGAACCACAAACGGATTGATGATTTCAGGACCCCGTGATCCGATATCATCCAGCAGATCCGCTATCTTTTTACGGTCCTCTCCATCAAAGAGATCGGGAAGTGGGTGCCCTAAAATTTTCGCTTCGTTTCCCCCGAAAAATGACAGGCCCGCATTGTTGGCATAGATAATTTTTCCGTCGATATTCAACTCCAGGATGCCCTCGGAGATGTTGTTCAGGATGATCTCGAGGTGTCTTTGAATGGCCAAAAGTTCCTTTGTGATCCCCCGCCGATTTAGGCCCTGAGAAATGGGCGCCGTACCCTCTGCACGGACGTGACGCCCTTGACCGGCCCGGGCCACAGCGTCAAGAACAGCCTCAGTCATTTCCATAATAGGCCCTTTGGCGATGTAAGCGTCCGCTCTTAGATCAGAGCGTGCAGGCTCCTTGGCCATGGTAGCAGAAACAACAGCAAGGTAGACGTCGTCGAGATGCGGCCTTTTCCGGATGATTCGGCAGACCTTGTCCCCACTGATGTTCGGCATGATCAAGTCCACAAAGACGACGTCAGGAACATAATCTTTTAGAATATCCAGTGCAGACAAGCCGTCTGCTGCAGTTACCACCTCGTGACCTTCCTCGGTGAGCAACTCTCGCATCCACTCCAGCACGAACGCGTCGTTATCAATCACCAGAATTTTTTTTCCCATTTTTCCTCCTTATCGTTTGGCTTGCACCATTCAATGTAGAATAGGTCGATTGGAGTGCTTTTAGATGATTTCTGGAAATGCCTTTCAATTCATTTTGAAAAGCCGTTATGTATGTTGGATCTCGATCGATGGGAGCGGCTGTCCGATCGCGATAAACAGCGCCGAGTCGCTTGTCATCCTCCCTTATGTAATTCAGAACGTCTTCCGGTGAGACAGTGGACGCGGGTAATGATTCAAGTATTCTGAGTTTCGTCAAGTATTGTGCAATGGGAAGGGTTGAGTCTTTGATATCGTCAAACCTCATGATCATAAAGTTATCTCTTCCCATCAGATCCAAACAAGACCGATAAAACCGCTTCCAGCGGGCGATCAACTCCATAACTGGTGTTTTTCCCGCATAATAGATATAGGTGGATTGAATCGCATCGAGGGGCGTTCGAATGAGCGACAATGTGGGTATGCCCTCACGAACACTCTCCACCAGCACTGCTTCATCGTGGGTATGGTGAATGAGGCGCTTCAGTACTGCCGCGTGTTTCCATTCCGGGTCCACGTTTGCATGATTGAGCACGATATCAGAAATGGCGAGTGTCGCGTACGTATTTCCACTCCTCGGATATCCTTCAATACACAATATCTTTCCGAAAAAGATATAAGGTTTTGTGGCTGGGTACGCTTTGAGCATGCCTATCAGATTTTTGCCGGGTTGGTGCAAAATCATTTTATGAATGATTCCGGTCTCTGGTTAAGGGCTTCAATGAGCGATAGCATGAGCCATGACGAAATCCATGGTTCAACCATGGCTGGATGGTTTTTTTTCCTAAACAGAAACTGTAGCGCAGTTTCCAAACTTAGTCAATATCAGGCGAATTCTTAAAGTGCCCTCTTAGCCGGAATTGATTCAGATGAAAACAGGATCCCCTTTATCATTCATTTTTCTAAATATCCACTGAAGCGCCTTCTTTACCCTAACGTTGCATAAAAGTTGAGTTCAAAACGCTATAGATTAGGTCAGCAGGGGACGATGGGGCATTTTCAAGGGTGAAAGCGTATCGGCCATACGGTGAAGTCTTGAAAATGAAACAGCGTTTCTTGATGTCCTGATATAGAGTGAGTGAAACGATTTTGGGCCAATGCTTTATGCAACGTTAGGGTTTACTATTGATAAAATTCCTGCTAAGAAATGATTTAGCATCAACGAGATTGAGAAATGGTCCGTCAAGAAAATGGAAATTCAGAAAGGAACAACCAATGGCATCCAAAAGCAAGACATCGAGATTGGGGCAGAAGCGTTACTGGGAAGAAAAATTGAATCAGCGGCTTTCGGAACTTGAACAAGGAGGGGTTTCACCAAAGGACGCAGCCAAAGACACGGCCGTTCAGTCCTTCAGGGCCAAACTGAGAGAAACGGAGAAACGGCTCGCGGTGATTGAAGATCGGGAGAAAAAACTCGAAGAAATGGCCCGCCTCAAGGCTGAGAAACGCGCGGCCCCCAGAAAGGACAAACCCAAAAAGGGCAAGAAGGCCCAGACCGAGGAGACCCAGGCCGAAAGTAAGCGACAGCAGAAAAAGAAGAAGAAACAGTCAGCCAAGAAAGAAAAGGAGGATTAGAAGTAACCCTTGAAAGCGATGGTACTGAATCAGGTTTGTCATCTGAGTGAAAACAGGTCACCTCTCGATCCTGTCGAGATGCCCACCCCTGAACCCAGACCGGGAGAAATTCTGCTCAAGGTCTCCGCGTGCGGGGTCTGCCACACGGAGCTGGATGAAATCGAGGGACGGACCCCGCCCCCCTATTTTCCCATGGTCCTGGGTCATCAGGTCATCGGCCGGGTGGAAGCGAAGGGGCACGGTGCCGATAGATTCGAGGCGGGAGACCGGTTGGGCGTCGGCTGGATCTTTTCCGCCTGTGGCGCGTGCGAATACTGCCATAAACGAGAGGAGAATCTGTGTGAAGAATTTCTGGCCACGGGGCGGGATGCCCCCGGCGGGTATGCAACGCATATGTGTGTGGCGGAGGATTTTGCGTTCCCGGTTCCCGACACCTTTTCGGATGCCGAGGCGGCGCCCTTGTTGTGCGCCGGGGCCATCGGATACCGCTCCCTGAGATTGACGGGCCTGAAAGACGGCCAGCGTCTCGGGCTTACCGGGTTCGGGGCCTCCGCCCACCTGGTTCTCAAAATGGTCAGACACCAGTATCCCCGATCCGAGGTGTTCGTTTTTGCCAGGAGTGTTAGAGAGCGGGCGTTTGCTGAGGATTTGGGGGCCGTGTGGACCGGCGACACCGGCGATCCCGCCCCGGTAAAGCTGGACGGCATTATCGACACCACACCGGCCTGGAAACCGGTGGTGGAGGCCCTTAACAATCTGAAAAGCGGGGGCCGCCTGGTGATCAACGCCATTCGAAAAGAGGAAGTGGACAAGGACGAACTGCTGAGACTGGACTACCCCCGGCATCTGTGGATGGAAAAGGAGATCAAGAGCGTGGCCAACGTGGCCACCCGGGACCTGAGGGAATTCATCGACCTGGCAGCCGAGATCCCCATCAAACCCACGGTGCAGGAATTCGCGTTGGAAGAGGCCAACCGGGCGCTTATGGAGCTTAAGGAACGAAAAATCAGGGGCGCCAAGGTATTGAGGATCGAATCTTAGAACAACGCCTGGATGGCCTGTCGGTATGGCGACCGGATAATCCCCTTTTCCGTGACAATCGCCGAGACATATCGTGCGGGGGTGATGTCAAAGGCGGGGTTCAGGGCCACGACCCCCGAAGGACCCAGCCGTTTTCTGCCAAGGGTATGAATCTCGTCCGGGGCCCGCTCTTCCACGGGGATGGCGTCCCCGGTCCTCAATGTGGGATCGATGGTCGAAACCGGGGCTGCCACATAAAACGGAATCTTATGGGCCCTGGCCAGCACCGCCACCTGGTAGGTGCCGATTTTATTGGCCACATCCCCATTCGCGGCGATCCGATCAGCCCCGGTAATCACCAGGTCAATTTTTTTCTGCCGCATCAGGGAACCTGCTGCATTATCTGCAATCACCGTGACCGGGATACCATCTGACATCAGCTCAAAAGCGGTCAGTCTCAACCCCTGGAGCCATGGCCGGGTCTCGTCCGCAACCACACGGATGTTCTTGTGCCTTTCATATGCCGCCCGTATCACGCCCAGGGCGGTGCCGTATCCACCGGTGGCGAGGGCACCGGCATTGCAATGGGTCAGGATGGTGGTCCCTTCGGGTACCAGAGCGGCACCGAATTTCCCCATGGTGCGGTTGATCGCGATATCTTCATCCAGGATCGCCTGGGAGGCGTCTTTCAGAATACGTTGAATTTGCTCAACAGGTCGGGCGGCATTTTCCTCTGCGAGCGCCATCATCTTTTCCACCGCCCATTTGAGGTTGACGGCCGTCGGCCGGGCCTGCTTCATCTCCCGGCCAATGTCACGGAGCCGTTTCAGGAATCGTTGAGGGTCCTTGACCCGGATGGATCGTGCTCCGAGGGCCATTCCCATGGCAGCCGCCACGCCGATGGCCGGAGCACCCCGGATCACCATATTCCGAATCGCCCGGATCACCTCCCCGTATCCCCGGCAGATCACCCACTCCACCTTAAGGGGAAGCTTTCGCTGATCCACCATTCGGACCTGATCGTTATGCCATTCAATGGTCGGGATCATGGGGTCACTCCTCAGTCAATCAGTTCCACCCAGCCATAGGGGTCCGGTTTCTGCCGGTACTGGATGGCCACGATTTCATCATAGAGCCGCTGGGACAGCTCGCCCATGTTTCCATCGGCCACCACGTGGTTTTCGCCCATATAGGTGATCTGGCCCACCGGCGATATGACAGCAGCCGTACCCGTACCAAATGCCTCATTCAACCGGCCGTCTTTTGCCGCCGCCACCACTTCTTCGATGGACAGGGATCGCTCCGTCATCTTCAGACCCCAGTCCCTGACCAACTGGATGACGGACTCCCGGGTCACACCGGGCAGAATCGTACCGGTGAGCGGGGCCGTGATCACCTCGTTGTCAATTTGGAAGAACATGTTCATGGTCCCCACTTCTTCCACATACTTCCTCTCTTTGGCATCCAGCCACAGGACCTGGGTGAACCCCTTTTCCTTGGCCTCCTCCGCCGCGAGGAGACTGGAGGCATAGTTGCCCGATGTCTTGGCCTCGCCGGTGCCGCCCACGGCCGCACGCACAAAAAAATCCTCCACAAAGATACGGACTGGATTGAGCCCTTCCTTGTAGTACGCCCCCACCGGACCGATGATGATGTAAAAAAGATACGCCGTTGCGGGTCGAACACCGAGGTGGGGCTCCGTCGCGATCATGGTCGGCCGGATGTAAAGGGAGGTCCCGGGACTCCTTGGGACCCACTCCTTATCGATTGAGACGAGCTGTTTCATCCCTTCCATGATCATTTCCGAATCCACTTCAGGCATGCAGAGCCGTTTGGCGGATCGGTTCAATCGCTCGATATTTTTCCCGGGTCTGAAAAGACTGATTCTCCCGTCCTCACCCCTGTAGGCCTTGAGTCCTTCAAACACCTCCTGCCCATAATGAAGGACCATGGCGGCCGGATTGATTTGAAGGTCATGAAACGGCTCGATCCGGGGGTCGAACCAGCCCTTCTTGCTGTCGTAGTTCATGAGGAACATATGATCCGTCATGATATCGCCAAACCCGAGTTTGGATTCATCAGCCGGTTTTGCTTTCAACTGATCTGCACTTGCTTTTGTCACTTTGATTTCCATTAACGTCTCCTTAACATGAAATCAGCGTATAGGTTCGGCTGCCGATGCCCAGAGCCTCGGCATGCGCCAGTTGAACCGCCCAGTCGATCTTCGGGTAAACGCCCCTGAACTTATCTTCCCCGGGCGCCGTATGATCGGTGAGGCAGGCGCCAGGCACTGCGGCCTGTTTGTTTACCAGATCCACCGAAGCCTGATCAATGGCCACCGGATCTCTTGAGGCCAGAATGCCGATGTCGGAAACGATGGGGGCATCGTTGTTGGGATAACAGTCACACGCCGGCGAGATATCCGTCAAAAAATTCACAAAAAAGGATTTTCCCGATTTTCCCTTCAAAACAGCAAGCGTATATTCCGCCATCTTTTTCTGGAATATGTCGATGTCCGCGCTCCACTGAACGTCAATGGCGCCATTGGGGCAGATAAGGATGCACTCCCCGCATCCCACGCATTTCTCCGGATGAATGACCGCCTTTTCGTCTTCCAGGGATATCGCCCGTTGGGCGCAGTGGGCCACACAATCACCGCATCCCACACACTTTTTTGTGATCACCTTCGGGGACAGATCCGAGTGCTGATCCAGTTTCCCCTTCCTCGAGGCACATCCCATCCCGAGGTTCTTGATGGTACCGCCGAATCCGGACAGCTCGTGCCCTTTGAAATGGGCCATACTGATCAAGGCGTCAGCCTCGACGATATCCTTTCCGATATAGGCGCTTTTCACATGTTCCTGATCGATCTTTACCTTTGAATGGGACGCCCCCCTGAGTCCGTCCGCGATAATGACGGGGGCGTTGACAACCGATGGGGCAAATCCATTTTGTATGGCCGTCTCAATATGAGAAACGCTGTTCCCCCGGGTGCCCGCATAGAGGGTATTGGCATCGGTCAGAAAAGGGAACACCCCCATTTCCTTAAGACGATCCACCAGTGGGCGCACGAGAATGGGGCGAATAAACGCCGTATTCCCCTTTTCACCGAAGTGAAGCTTGATGGCCGCGAGGTTCCGGGGCCTCACTGTCTCTTCCAACCCCGCTTCCGTCATCAGCCGCATCAGCTTGGATGGCAGGTTTTCCTTAAAAGACGTCCGCAGATCTGAAAAATACACCTTGGATTCCGACATTCAATTCCTCCCTTGTAAAATTTTGAAAGAAACGCCTGCTCCGATTGAGTGGTTTCTTCGACCGTATGTCTCCGGGCCACTCGTTCACTCTCAGCGCTTCCTGAAAGAGTTTAGAGATTCCGGACGGTTCTGTCAAGTCACACCTAAGGGCGAGGGTGGGGTCGCCACCTCAACGCATTTCTTTTTCCAAAAAACGCATTTTAACCGGATAACACCATCCGCATTTTTAATTGACAAACATGGGTCAAGCGATTATTGATTTATTCTCAAAGAGATGATACGTTGAACGAACTGCCTCATGTGGGATTCAAGAACTCGGCACACCACTCGAGTCCACAAATTCACTCAGGGCGTTCACATTGATATGACAAGATAAAGAAACGATCCAATTATGAAAAGAGAATCCGCATTCTTCTTCATTGTGCTCGCAGCGCTGGTTTTCACCGCGTTTTCCATGAGTTTTGCAGAAGGTCCGAAAAACATTTTGAGTATCGAGGCCTACGATATGCTGAACACCGTTCCGGACACCTACCTCATTGACGTCAGGACGCGGGCTGAATATCAGTTTGTGGGTCACCCCATCAATGCATACCTCTTTCCATATGCCTTCCTCGTCAACCGACTGAAAAAAACAGACGAGACATATTCCTATGGCATGACGGAAAAAAACAAGGCATTTGTGGAGGAAGTCAGCAAGGTTTTTAAAAAGAGCGATAACCTCCTGCTCATCTCCCGTGACGGCGCCCGGAGCGCGCTTGCCGCCGATGCCCTGATAAAGGCTGGATTCAAGAATGTCTATGATGTGGTAAACGGATTTGAAGGACCTGAATTCCCGCATTTTGAGGATAGTAATAAGCAGAAATTTTATCATCAGCTCGCCAAAAGAAACAAAATACAGGGGTTCAAACTCAGGCGACATTATGGCTGGCAATGGTGGGGGCTCCCTTGGACATATGAGATCAATCCGAAATTTGTCTATCCCCCAGACCTGAGTCCGGCCAAGAAAAAATAGGGAGGTTAAATCGAAAATGGATTCCGAAGAACTGGTGAAACTCATGGAAGCGGTGGAGGAAAAAGGGTTGAAATGGGAAGCGGTTCAAGAGAAGACCAAAGTACCCAAACAGATTCTCGACCTCTACGTCAACTCGGGCCCGGTTCCGGTAACGTTAATCAACAACATGAAGAGCCTTTTGGAGACCCCGAGCGAATAAGATCTTCAACAGCTGACAGCCGGGGTAAATCGGACGAATTTTGGCGGGTTTGGTTGGATGGATATTTCAGCTTCCCAGACAAAATATCCGGTTTTATGCTACATTCAAATGACGCAGTGAAAGGAGGCGTAATATGGCCGATCTGTTGCAAGTAACAGACGGAAACTTCGAAGAAGAAATCATTCAGTCAGAACTCCCCGCCATGGTCGATTTCTGGGCCGAATGGTGCGGCCCCTGTAAAATGGTGGGGCCTGTGGTGGAGGAACTGGCCAAGGAGTATGACGGAAAAATAAAAATCGCCAAAATGGACGTGGACCAGAATCGTGAAACCCCTGCCAGATTCGGTATCCGAAATATCCCCACGATCATCCTTTTTAAAAACGGTGAGGTGGCCCAGACCATTGTGGGGGCCTATCCCAAGGACCACCTCGATGGGGAATTGAAAAAATTACTCTAAAAACGTCCATGCCAAAATCCCGACCCCGTCAGCGTAAATGGGCGGGGTTTTTATTTGGGACGACCCTGTCCATGCCTGCCAAATGCACACCATTCCGGGCTGTCTATCTCTGTGTTGCCGTCTGCATCTTGCTCCTCTTCAACGGTTGCGCATTGTGGAATGACCTCTTTGGTGAAGAAGAGTTGACACCCGCAGAAATCATGAGTGACGGGCTGGAAAATTACCGGAACGGAAACTTCAAGGCCGCCACCGAGCTCTTTCAGAAGATAAAGGACCGCTATCCTTACAGCAAATACGCGACGGAGGCCGAACTCAAGATGGCGGACGCCCTGTATGAACAGGACCTCTTTGAAGAGGCTTACGATGCCTACAAGGAGTTTGAACGGCTCCACCCCAGAAATCCGAATATCCCGTATGTTATCTTTCGGGAGGGGATGTGCTTTTTCAGCCGGTCGAGGACCGTTGACCGGGATCAGTCACAGACGTATAAAGCCAAAGAGGAATTTGAGCGGCTCATCAAGCGATTCCGGAACAGCCCATACACGGAAAGGGCCCGTAAAAAGTTAAGGGATTGCTACGTGAACATGGCCAACCATGAACTCTACGTAGGCCATTTTTACTTCAAGATGGGAAAGTATCAGGCCGCCATGGAGCGGTATATTTACGCCATCGAGAACTACCCCGACCTGGGGCAGTATCACGAGGCCATAGAGTCCATCAAACTGTGCAAGGAAAAATCCCTCAAAAAAGAAGCGGAAAAGAAAACCTGGTGGGGAAAACTAAAGGGATTTTTCGTTGATTAAGTCGTAAATCCGATCCAAGGCCTTCTTCAGGTTTTGAGGCTGGTCACCGCCGCCCTGGGCCATGTCGGGTCTTCCCCCGCCCTTTCCTCCCACAACACGCGATAACGCCCTTATCATATCCCCCGCTTTGAACCGGTCGGTCAGGTCGGGCGTGATCATGCAGGTCAAAATCGCCCGGTCTCCGACCCGGGCACCGAGAAGGACGATTCCCGAGTTGACCTTGTCCCGTATTCGATCGCCCGCTTCCCTCAAATCTCTGGGCGAAGCGGCCTCTATCTCCCGAGCCAACACCTTGATGCCGGCCACCTCCTTCATGCCGGAGAGGAGGTCGTCGGATTTCCGGGTCAGCAGTTTCCCTTTCAGCGAATCAATCTCCCGCTCTCTTGATCTCAATTCATTGATGAGTCGGTCAATTCGCTCCTCAACGGTATCCGGCGTCGCCTTCAAAAGGGATGCAGCAGAGAGGAGGGTCTGTTCCAGTTTCTGATCATGCTTCAGGGCGGCTTCTCCGGTGAGGGCCTCGATCCGCCGCATGTTGGCTGCCACGGCCCCTTCGCTGATGATGCGAAAAAGCCCGATGTCACCGGTCCAGTCTACGTGCGTGCCCCCGCACAGTTCCATGCTGACCCCCTCGTCCACCTGTACCAGCCGGACCGCATCGCCGTAACGTTCTTCAAAAATGGCCATTGCACCCGTCTTCATGGCCGCTTCCTTGGACATGCGTTCGGTCTTAAGCACCAGGTTGCGGCGGATGTGCTGATTCACCCGTCGTTCAATCTCCCTCAACGTGTCAGCGTCCACCTGGGCAAAATGACTGAAATCGAATCGCAGCCGTTCAGGGGACACCAGAGATCCCGCCTGTTTGACATGTTCTCCCAGGACTTCTCTCAAGGCCGCATGAAGCAGGTGGGTGGCCGAATGGTTACATGCCGTGGCCTTCCGTCGTACCGGGTCAACTTCGGCCTGCAGTTTTTGTCCCACCTTTAGGGTCCCGGCCTCCACCACCCCCCTGTGCACGATGAGATCCGTTCCGTACTTCACCGTATCGGTCACCCGAAACCGGGTCTCCCCATTTAGAAGCACACCCTTATCGCCGACCTGCCCCCCGGACTGTGCGTAAAAGGGGGTCTCATCCAGCACCACATCCGCTTCTGCTCCCGTTTCAAGGGAATCGGTCTGGGATGCATTGCTGATGAGGGCAAGCACCTCGCCCTCGCCCCGAAGGGTTTCATATCCCACAAAACGGATCGCCGTTCCCCGCGACAACAGCGTCTTAAAGGCATCGGGAATCGCCTCGTCCCCACTCCCCTTCCAGGACTCTTGCGACAGGCGCCGCTGCCGGGTCATGGCCTCCCGGTAACCGGCCGCATCCACATTCAGTTGTTCATCCCGTGCCACATCCTGCACAATATCCATGGGGAGCCCATAGGTATCATACAGTTTGAACACCACGTCGCCCGGAAGGGTATCCCCCCATCGTTTTTGAGACGATGAATCTCCTCTTCCAGGACCTTCATACTGTGGTTCAGCGTGTCGGTGAAACGCCTTTCTTCATTGTCCACGATCCCCTGGATGAACTGCTTTTCGCGGACCAACGCTTCGTAGTCACGGCCCATGATATCGATAACCGTATCGCATATGGCGCGAAGGAAAGGCCCTTTTACCTCGATCACCTGCCCGAAACGAATGGCCCGCCGAATGATCCGTCGCAGCACATACCCCCGGCCCTCGTTAGACGGCATGATCCCGTCACCGATGAGAAACGCCACCGCACGCGCATGGTCCGAAATCACGCGAAAGGCCACATCCCGCCTCGGGTCCGCTCCATATTCATGAGGCGAAAGAGACGCGATAGCCCCGATAATCCCCTTAAAAAGATCGGTTTCATAATTTGACGTCACCCCCTGGACCACGGCGGCCAGTCGCTCCAACCCCATGCCGGTATCGATATTGGGTTTGGGCAGCGGCGTGAGGGTTCCGTCCTGGCTTCGGTCGAACTGGGTAAAAACGAGATTCCAGATCTCGAGAAATCGATCACAATCGCACCCAGGGGCACAGCCCGGCTTGCCGCATCCCACCGACGGCCCCTGATCAATGTGGATTTCAGAGCAGGGTCCGCAGGGACCCGTATCCCCCATGGCCCAGAAATTGTCTTTCTTCCCCAGTCTGACGATCCGCTCTCCGGGAATACCGATCTCCTTTTCCCATATCCCGTAGGCCTCGTCATCTTCCTCGTACACGGAAACATGAAGCCTGTGGGCGGGAAGCTTGTAGCCTTCCGTGAGCAGTTCCCAGCCCCAGGCGATGGCTTCTTCCTTGAAATAGTCTCCAAATGAAAAATTGCCGAGCATCTCAAAAAAGGTATGGTGTCTTGGGGTGTAGCCCACATTTTCAAGGTCGTTGTGCTTTCCGCCGGCCCGCACACACTTCTGAGACGTGGCGGCCCGGGTGTATCCCGGCTTTTCATCACCGAGGAAGGCTGCCTTGAACTGGACCATTCCCGCGTTGGTGAACAAGAGAGTGGGATCATCCCTGGGAATCAGGGGGGAACTGGCCACGATCCGGTGGTCGTGGGCCTTGAAATAGTCCAAAAACATCTCTCGAATTTCTCTGAAATTCATCATGGCCTTATCTCTTCGTTGACATGTCATTCCGTTTCCTCGGATTCATCCGTGTCCTTCTCCGGATTCACACCGGTCTTCTCCTTGATCAATTGAGCGATCTGATCCCGTATATCCGTGTTCTCGGCCAAAAACCGTTTCACATTCTGGCGGCCCTGCCCGATCCGGTCTTCCTTGAACGAATACCAGGCACCGCTCTTCTCCACGATATCGAGGGAGACCCCGAGATCCAGGATGTCGCCTTCCTTGGAGATGCCATGCCCGTATATGATGTCAAACTCCGCATCCTTGAATGGCGGGGCCACCTTGTTTTTGACCACCCGGACGCGGGTCCGATTTCCCACCACCTGATCCCCCTCCTTGATGGAACCGATCCGCCGAATGTCGAGGCGCTGAGTGGCATAGAACTTGAGCGCATTGCCACCGGTGGTGGTCTCCGGGTTACCGAACATGACCCCGATCCTCATCCGGATCTGATTGATGAAAATGACGGTGGTTTTGGACTTGCTGATGGTGGCCGTCAGTTTTCTCAAGGCCTGGGACATGAGTCGCGCCTGAAGCCCCACATGGTGATCGCCCATTTCCCCTTCAATCTCCGCCCTCGGCACCAGTGCGGCCACGGAATCGATGATTAAGGCATCGATGCCCCCGCTTCTCACCAGGATTTCCGCAATATCCAAGGCCTGTTCCCCCGTATCCGGTTGAGAGACCAGGAGGCTGTCCACATCCACACCCAGTTTTCTGGCATACGGCACATCCAGGGCGTGCTCGGCATCCACAAACGCCACCATCCCGCCCGCAGCCTGGGCCTCGGCCGCGATGTGAAGGGCCAGGGTGGTTTTCCCCGAAGACTCCGGCCCGTAAATCTCCACGACACGGCCCCGGGGGACCCCTCCCACACCCAGGGCCAGATCCAGGGCCAAGGAACCGGTGGAGATAGCCGGCACATCGATCACCTTCTCCTCTCCCAGCTTCATAATGGAACCTCGACCAAACTGCTTCTCTATCTGAGAAATGGCGTAATCAACGGCTTTTTCTCTGTCCATGGGTTTCCCTCCGTTTACATTGAATCGATCAAATTTTGACGGGTTTCCGGATCAAAGGCCAGGTGGCCATCTCGGTATAAACCGCCCCATCTGGTTTGAGATCACTTCTGAACAGCACCAGTCTATCCAAGGTACATAAAGGGCTGGTCAGGTGCTCGTATTTCCTCATCAACCCATCCAGGTCTTCTGAAGCCCTGGTGTCCTTTCGAAACCGCCCCAGGGTCAGGTGCGGATTGAATGCCCTTTTTTCCGTCTGAATACCAAACGGTTGAAGGGACTGCTGCAGTTTATCCCTAAACACCCCCATACGCCTTAAATCGCCATCTAAGCCCAGCCAAAGGATCCTTGGGTGACGCCTGTTGCCAAAAATCCCCATGCCCTGGAGCTTGATATTGAAGGGCTGGTGTCCCTCGCATACGGCCCCGGTCTGTTCCTGAACAGCGTCGAGATGTTCAGGGCGTATACTTCCCAAAAAGACCATGGTCAGGTGGATATTTTCCGGCTTGACCCACCGCACCCGTAAGGGGGTCTTCCTCAGTTTCCCCGAAATATCTGTCACCACCTGGCCGATCTCACGCGGCAGTCTAAATGCCAGGAAGGAACGGATCCCCATTGAGACACCTTCTGATCCAGTCCAGGGCCATGGTGGCACTGTTCAGCTTAACCTCTCTTCTGTTTCCCCGAAATCGATATCCCCCGGCAAACAACGCATGGCCCGTGCTTAATCCCAGATAAACAGTCCCCACCGGTTTTTCCTCGCTTCCTCCCTCAGGCCCGGCTATGCCCGTCACCGCCAGTCCCAAATCGCTCCCGATCCGACGACGGACGCCCTGGGCCATCTCCCGTGCCGTGTTTGCGCTCACCGCCCCATAGCGCTCGAGGGTCTTTTCACTCACATCGATCATCGACATCTTCAAGTGATTGCTGTATGCGATAACGCCCCCTTCAACATAGTGAGAGCTACCGGGCACATTGGTCAACCGGTGCCCGATCAGCCCGCCGGTGCACGACTCGGCCAAGCCCACCCTCAGACCCCGATCCAACAGGAGTCGCCCCACCATTGCTTCCATGGTCTCATCCTTCGTGGTGAACACACGGTCTCCCAGGGCTTCGACGATTTGCCGAGTCATTGCATCAAGGCTTGCGGCGACAGCGTCCTTATCGCTGCCTTTCAGGCTCAAGGTCAAATGGGTTTCCGGAAAATGGGGATAAAAACCCAAGATAACACCCCCGGCCTCCCGCTTGATGTGACGCAGCCGCTGGGCAATTCGGGATTCATCCATCCCATACACCTTAACGATCCGCTGTCCCATAACCGGCAGCGCCTCGTACAGGCGCAACAATTCAGGGAGCACCACGGTGTCCATGAGATGACGCGACTGTTCCGGGACACCGGGCAGAAAATAAAATCGGACGTCATCGGCCTCTACAGAAAAACCGCAGGTATCCCCCGCCGGATTCAGGATCCTGGACCCTTCAGGCATATAGGCCATTTTTTCCAGAAAAGGGGTCATATTCATTCCCCTCATCGTCACATAGTCCCGGATCTTCTTGAGCATATGGGCATCGAGACGAAGCGGAAGATTCAGGGCATGGGCCGCGATCTGACAGGTCATGTCATCCTCGGTAGGGCCCAGTCCCCCGGTCACGATCACAAAGCGGGAAGATGCCGACGCCCTTTTGAGGGCTTTTGAGACCATCTGGTCATCGTCCCCGACGGACGTCACCCGCGTGACCCCAAGCCCGGATGCTGTCAGGCGGCCCGCGGCATACCAGGAGTTGAGATCAACGGTCCTCCCGGAGGTCAGTTCGTCCCCTATGGTAATAATCTCACCGTACATATTTAAAACACCCACAGACCCGCCCTCAGGATCAGATGCGCATAAAGACCCGCGATCAGGTCGTCCGCAACAATCCCAAATCCCCCCTTGAGTTCTTCCGCCCGATTCACAGGCCACGGTTTTAAAATATCGAAAATCCGGAACAGAAAAAATCCAGCCGTCAGGGTCATCCAGTTGATCGGCAGCAGAAAAAGCGTCAAAAGGTATCCCGCCACTTCATCGATCACCACCTGGGAGGGGTCTTCCCGGCCCAGAAGTTTCCGGCTCCGGTTCGAGGCCCAGATGCCCACCCCCGTCACCATGAGCAGGACAAAAAGGCCATACCCCCCACCCAGCATTCCGACCAGAATGACCAGGGGAACAGCCGCCAGCGTACCCAATGTACCCGGCGCCACCGGCGCATATCCCGATCCGAACCAGGTGGAAAGGATCAACGCAACCCTTGAGCTAAACCGCATCTTTTCAGGATAATCGAGGATACCCAACCTATCAAATTGATCGTTTCACATCAAGTTAGAGACGGCCCGTTTTGTGCGGTTACCCACTGAACCACCCGGCGAAGGGGAATCCCGTGCTTCAAGGCAATTGACCTGCACGCTTCATACTCGGGGGTGAAAAATGAAGTGCCATCCCTCGAAAAGATCTTCTTGACCCTGATTTTACCCCACGGGCTATCCACTTCCGCCACAGCCCGTTTCAGGACCGCTCGCTGGGTGTAATAGAAACGAATCCCCAGTGTGGCCGTTTCGTCCATAATCAGCCCGGTCAACAGATCCTTTTGATCCGGCCGGCCAATAACCTGGAGTTGCATGCCGGGGCGGTTTTTTTTCATCTGGATGGGACAGAACACCACATCCAGTGCGCCCGCATCAAAGAGCCTGTCCATCAGAAATCCGAGCCACTCCGGGCTGACATCGTCCAGGTTGGTTTCCAGAACAATTACCGTATCCGTATCGCCTTTACCCCGGGCTTCGCCGATCAGTATCCTGACGAGATTGGGCCGGTCCGCCAGGTCCTTGCTGCCAACGCCGTAACCGACAGTCTCCACCGTCATGGGGGGCATGGGACCGAAGGTCTGGACCAATCCCTTGACCAGCGCGGCCCCGGTGGGGGTGACCGTTTCATGTTCAATACCCGCATCCCGTACCGGCACCCCCTTCAACAGGGCCACCGTGGCAGGCGCAGGGAGGGGTATGGTGCCATGGGCACTCATCGTAAAGCCGGAGCCCAGCGGAAGGGGTGACACATGGATGCGGTCCAAGCCCAGGCGTTCGGTGCCATAGACCGTCCCTACGATATCGAGGATGGAATCCACCGCCCCGACCTCGTGGAAATGGACGGCTTCAGGGGGGATCCCATGGATTTCCCCTTCCACCCGGGCGAGCATGTGGAAGATCTCCAGACTTTTTGTCTTTACGAAATCGCTCAGGTCTCCTTCGGCGATAATCGCCTGAATCTCCTGTATCCCCCTGTGCTGATGGGCGCCTTCATGGACGTGAATCAGCACCTGGGTGCCGAAGATACGGTTTCGCGCCTCACGCCGGGTCTCGACATCATATCCCGAGAGAGGAAGGCTCTGGAAGCACGCCTTCAGATCCCGGAGAGGCAGACCTCCGTCGAGCAGTGCACCGAGGAACATGTCCCCGCTGATACCGGAGAAGCAGTCAAGAAAGGCTGTTTTCATGTCAGATGTGGCACGGCAAGGTTCATGGATTCAAGGACCATGGGTTCGGGCATCCAAACCCTGGGCGCAATATTCTGTGCCGGGGGCCTGGAACCCGTGAACGGAACGTCGCGTTCGCCCATCCAAAGGAACCGGATAGGACGAGACTACACCACCTCGGCAATGAGTTCCGAGATATCCTTTATTTCGATCTCGTCCTCTTTATTGGTGGTCTTTCGGCTGTCTTCCAGCATGGAGATGCAGTAGGGGCAGGCTGTAGCGAGAATCGGTGCCTCGGTTTCGCACGCCTCGTGAATTCTCAAATCAGAGAAACGCCATTCCGGTTTGGTCTCCATCCAGAGTCTTCCTCCGCCCGCCCCGCAGCAGAGGCTTTCGTGACGGATTCGCTTCATTTCAACCAGGTTGTCCCCGGTCACCGCAGCGATCAACTCGCGCGGCGCATCATAGACCTCGCTGTGCCGCCCGAGATAGCAGGGATCGTGGTAGGTCACCTTCTGATCCAGGGTCCCCGAAAGTTTCAGGTCTCCCGACTTCAGGAGTTCGGCCAGAAGCTGGGTGTAGTGGACCACCTCGAATTCGCCGCCCAGTTCAGGGTATTCATTGACAAAGGTGTAATAGCAGTGGGGGGAGGTGGTCACAATCTTTTTGACCCCCTTATCCTTGTAGAGGTCGATGTTCTTCTGGGCCGTTTTCATGAACAGTTCCTCATCGCCCATCTTGCGTACCGATTCGGCACAGCAATTTTCTTCCTCACCGATAACGCCGAAGCTGACCCCCGCAGCCGAAAGCACCTTGACCATGGCCTTGGCGATCTTCTGGCTCCTGGCGTCATAGGCCGAGGTACAGCACACGAAAAGAAGATGTTCGGTACCTTCCTCAAACACAGGCACATCCAGGCCGTCCATCCAGGCCGTCCGTTTTTCCCTCGGTTCAGACCAGGGGTTTCCATTGCTGTGAACACTCCCGGTGGCCGTCCTCAACACACCCGGGATGGCCCCGGTCTCCGCGATCATGGATCGCATGGCCCGGACCACATCGATGATGGTCACCCCCCTGGGACACTTAAGGACACATTTGTTGCAGGTGGTGCATCCATATAAAATGTCGTCGGATTCATAGCCTTCCACACCGAGTTGGGCCATTCGAATCAGACGCCTCACATTGAAGGGGCCGTCGACGATCCGCCACGGGCATGAACCGGCACACATCCCGCACTGCATGCACAGATTCAATTTGTCCGCGCCCATGGCCACAAGGGCTTCATTTACTTCATAAAATGGGGTTAATGCTTCCATAGGATACTGCTCCTTTCAGTAAAATATAATTGTGATAAACCAATATCATTAACTTAAACACTTGTAAATGAATCCAAATCGGGATCGAAATCGGGATCGAAAATCGGAAACACATGAGGTTCGGATACGCGCCTCACGGACAGGCAGAACTCGTTCCCGATAGCAATTTAGCTTGGACCACCCGAAAAGGATAATCTTTGTATCAACGGTATTACACCATAGGCTGAATAAGAACCAAAAAAGTGCAATTTTTTAACAAACGCAGGGGGGGATGTCAACTGAGGAATGCACGGTCAGCCCACTCCCTCACCTTGACAAGTGCATCTAAGAGACTTAATTTTCACATGTTTATATAAAAAAGGCCCATATTGGCCTAAAAAGCGTCCCGCGGAGGAATGAGCGATATGCAATTTGATAAATTTACCTTGAAGGCACAGGAAGTCATCCAAGCGGCCCAGCAGCTCGCTGAGCGTTTTTCGAACCAGCAGATCGAACCGGAACATCTCATCAAGGCAATTCTGGATCAGCCCGAAGGGGTCATACCGCCCCTGTTGGGAAAGATCGGTGCGGATCAACGTCAGCTCAGCAAGTCGTTCGAGACCGCGCTGGACAAACTGCCCAAAATTTCGGGCGCCGGATACGGCCAGGCCTACCTCTCGCCGCGATCCAAGTCCGTTTTGGACAAGGCGTTTAAAGAAGCCGAGCAGTTCAAGGACCAGTTCGTATCCCTCGAGCACATCCTCCTCGCCGTGACCGAGGAAAAGGAGGGAGAGGCAAAGCGAATATTGGCATCCGCCGGGGTCACCCGGGATTCCATACTAAAGGCTCTGGTGGACATCCGGGGCGGACAGCGGATCACCGACCAGAATCCCGAAGACAAATATCAGGCCCTGGAGCGGTTCAGCAGAGATCTGACCGCGGTGGCCTCAAAAGACGAACTGGACCCGGTCATCGGCCGGGATGACGAAATCCGACGGATCGTGCAGGTCCTCTCCAGGCGGACCAAGAACAACCCCGTCCTTATCGGAGAACCGGGGGTGGGGAAAACAGCCATCGTCGAGGGACTGGCTCAGCGGATTGTTGCCGGCGATGTCCCCGAGACCCTTAAGGATAAGCGGGTCGTGGCACTGGACATGGGGGCACTGATTGCCGGCGCCAAATACCGGGGCGAATTCGAAGACCGGTTGAAGGCCGTTTTAAAGGAAGTGACAGATGCGCACGGCCAGATCATCCTCTTTATAGACGAAATGCATACCCTGGTGGGCGCCGGTGCCGCCGAAGGGGCCGTGGATGCATCCAATATGCTCAAACCCGCCCTTGCCCGGGGTGAACTGCGGTGCGTGGGCGCCACCACCATCAAGGAATACCGCAAATATATCGAGAAGGATGCGGCCTTTGAAAGGCGATTCCAGCCGGTGATGGTGGAAGAGCCCACAGTGGAAGACACCATCTCCATCCTGAGGGGGCTCAAAGAGAAATATGAGGTCCACCACGGGGTCCGGATCAAGGATTCCGCCCTGGTGGCCGCGGCCACCCTGTCGAACCGGTATATCACGGACCGGTTTTTACCGGACAAGGCGATTGATCTTATTGATGAGGCCACTTCCCGCTTGAGAATAGAGATCGACAGCCTCCCGGCCGAGATCGACGATATCCAGCGACGGATCACCCAGTTGGAAATCGAACGGGAGGCCCTCAAAAAGGAAAAGGATGAGGGATCCAAGACGCGTCTCGGCAAGATCAAGGAGGAATTGAAGACCCTCAAATCCCAGACCGAAGAGATGATCGGGCACTGGAAGAAGGAAAAGGAGGCCATATCCAAGATACAGGAGATCAAGGGAAGACTGGAGTCCACCCGTTCTGAGGCCCAGATTGCGGAACGGGAGGGGAACCTGGCCAAGGCCGCCGAACTCAAATACGGTACCCTCATCGAGCTGGAGAAAACCCTCGAGGAGGAAAACAAAAAGCTCGAGGAACTCCAGTCCGGCCAGAAGATGCTCAAGGAAGAGGTGGACAGTGAGGATATTGCCGAGGTGGTCTCAAAATGGACCGGTATCCCCGTCTCCACTATGATGGAAGGGGAAAAAGAGAAGCTCCTCAAAATGGAAGAGCGGCTTTCCAGACGGGTGGTGGGGCAGAGTCAGGCCATTGATGCGGTGTCCAACGCGGTGCGCCGCGCCCGCTCGGGCATTCAGGACCCCAACCGGCCCATCGGATCGTTCATCTTCATGGGACCCACCGGCGTGGGCAAGACCGAACTGGCCCGGGCTCTGGCCCAGTTCCTCTTTGATGATGAACAGTACATGGTGCGGGTGGACATGTCCGAGTACATGGAGAAACATTCGGTGGCCCGGCTCATCGGCGCACCCCCGGGATACGTGGGATATGAAGAAGGAGGATATCTGACCGAGGCCATTCGAAGACACCCCTATTCCGTGGTCCTCTTCGATGAAATTGAAAAGGCCCATCCGGACGTATTCAATGCCCTGCTTCAGATCCTGGACGACGGGCGTATGACCGACGGCAAGGGCCGCACCGTGGATTTCAAGAACACGGTTCTCATCATGACTTCCAATGTGGGAAGTCAACTCATCCAGGAGGCTGGGGACGGGAACCGCTCGGAAATGGAAAAGGCGGTCATGGACACGTTAAGGGCCACCTTCAAGCCCGAATTTTTAAACCGGATCGATGAGATCATTATCTTCAATTCGCTAAGCAAAGAGGAGATTAAGAAGATCGTGGGGATTCAGATGGATCTCCTGGCCAAACGGCTTGAGGACAACAAGATCACACTGACGTTGACCGACAATGCCAAGGATTTTCTGGCCAACACCGGCTTTGACCCGGTCTACGGGGCCAGGCCCCTCAGACGGGCGATTCAGCATTACATCCAGGACCCCCTGGCCGTCAAGATCCTGGACGGCTCTATCAAGGAAGGGGACCACGTGAAGATCGATGTAAGAGACGGCGAGGTGACCATGGCGGCCGTGGCTGGTTAAAAAGCCGGCTGCTCGTCATAAAGATTTATCTTACGGAAACGGCCTCGCCTGCCATAATTCCTTCAAACTTCGGGTGTCAGCGTGAGCGACCGACCGAATCTGGCACCCGATTCTTTTACGAGCACTATCTTAGGGCTTCCTGAATAAATATTCAAAAAGTGGCAAGGGGCCTCCGAGCACCAATGCGGCGAGGACCCTTTTCGCATCGTCAATCGTGCCATCCCTCAAAGCCCTTGATGATGCTGTCGATGGTGCTCTGCTTGGCATAATGCCCGCCGGTCACCCATCGCATAATTCCCTCGCGACCGAGCAAAGTTTTTCGGATGTTACCGAATCAGACAAATACAATTACGCTCTTTTCTCCTTCAACACCTTGCCGACTTTGATGGAGAGGTCATTCAGGGAGAAGGGTTTTTGGATGAACCCACTGCATCCACGATCGATGATCTCCTGGGCCTGTCCGTTGATGCTGTAGCCGCTGGAGAGAACAACGTTTACGCTCTCGTTAATTTCTCTCATCCGATCATGGACATCTCCGCCTCCCATGCCCGGCATGATCATGTCCAGAATCACCAGGTCGATCTGATGGTTTTGTTTCGCATAGATATTCAGTGCCTCCCGGCCGTTTCGGGCGATCAGGACACGGTAACCGAGGGTTTCCAGCATTTGTTTCGCCACCTCGATGACCATGTCTTCGTCGTCCACAAGAAGGATTGTCCCCTTGCCGTATTGGATGTCCTTCTGTGGCGGTTCAGGGAATTTTTCTGAAATATCCTTTTCAGAAGCGGGCAGAAAGATGGTAAAGGTGGTCCCCTCACCCTTCTCGCTGTAGACATTGATGAACCCGTTGTGGTTCTTGATAATGCCATAGACCGATGCCAGTCCCAGTCCGGAGCCCTGCCCTGTGTCCTTGGTGGAGAAAAAGGGGTCGAAGATCTTCTCCCGGGTCGCCTCATCCATACCCGTTCCCGTGTCGGTCACCGATATTTTGACATATCTTCCGGGTGGAACCCCGAAGGTCTGGGTTTCTGCAGGCGCCAACTGGACATTTTCGGTTTGAATATAGAGTTCGCCCCCGGCCGGCATGGCCTGCCAGGCGTTGATGTACAAATTCAAAAGAGCCTGCCGAATCTGCCCTTTATCCACTTCTGCCGACCACAGGTCCTTTTCATACTTTCCTTGAATCTGAATTTCCTTTTTGGTGCGGCCGAACACCTCGTTTTCGTGTTGGATGAGTGCATTGAGGTTTGTGGGTTTGACCTCGTATTTTCCGCCTCTCGCAAACCCCAAAAGGTCCCGGGTCAATTCCACGGCGCTTTTGACATATTCCTCTACCCCCTCAATGTGTTCGTATTCCGAATGGGAAGGATCCCTGTTGAACTTCATCAGGGAAGCCCGGCCCTGTATCCCCATGAGGATGTTGTTAAAGTTGTGGGCAATGCCCCCGGCCAGCGTGCCGATGGACTCCATCTTCTGGGCCTGACTCAACCGTGCCTGGAGGCGTTCTCGTTCCGCTTCCGCCCTTTTGCGTTCGCCGATGTCCCTCACGATGGCCAACAGACGGTGTTCCCCGCCGATAACGGCCCGTTTCAGATTGACCTCGACCCAAAACAGCCTTCCGGTTTTATCCTTGGCCCGCCATTCGAACAGCTGAGGTTTCCCATCAACCGCCTTATGGATCCATTTGAGGGCGTCAGCCTGTGTATAGGGGGGCTTGCCCTCACTGATGTCCTCGACGCCGAGTTCGGCGGCCTCTTCCTTTGAATAGCCGTACATCTCACACATCTTCTGATTTACGGATATAATTCTACCGGTTTCAATATCGTGAATGAAAAGCGCGTCATTTGCAGAATCAAAGACGGATCGATAGTTCTCCTCGCTCCTCTTGAGCGCGGCTTCCGCCGCCTTGCGCTCCGTGATGTCGTGCATGGCCACCACCGCACCCAGGATCCTGTTTTCCCCGTCTCGCATGGCCCGTCCGTTACAGACCAAATATCTCGGGCCGCTGTTTCGTGGGGCCACCACAATTTCCGCATTTTGAACGTGCTCTCCCTGAAGGGCGCGAAACAGCGGGATCTCTTCTGTGGGAAGCGGTGTGATGCCGTCCATTCGATACAGATCATAGTGCCAAGCCCATTGATCCGGGGGAATCGGTTTCTCAGGCAGACCATGCAACCGCCGAGCCGACTCGTTGAAACGGATGAGCCGGCCTTCCTCGTCGCAAATGACAATAGCCTCTTCGATGGTGTTGATCACCGTGGTCAGGAAGGCCCGTTCGCTCTCGAGTGCGTCTTCAGCCCGCTTCTGTTCGGTAACGTCCCGGATAATCCCGGCTACCCCGATGACCTCGCTGTCTCTTATGACCGGGATTTTCCGGGTTTCGTAGGTGCTTTCGCCCACGGTCTCCAGGCCGATCACCTTTCTTCGCCCTTCCATGGCCTGGGTATCCGTGGCCATACACTTTTTGGCAGCGTCCTCGGGCATCAGTTCAACATCCGTCTTTCCGAGGATCTCGGATTCCGCCTTTCCAAAAAACGCGGCATTGGCGGCATTCACCATGAGGTATCTGCCGTCTCTATCCTTGAGGAAACAGAGATCGGGGGTCGAGTCCACGAACAGCCGAAGGTCGTCTCTGGATTGCCTCAATGCCGCTTCGGTCTGCTTCCGTTCATCCTGGGCCTTTTCCAACTCCCGGATACGCTGTTTTAATTCTTCATATGTGGGTTTCTTTGACATGCTGTCTCCTACTGTCACGGTCATCATCCCGAATTGATTTCTTGCTTGCCATATTTACCCTATACCCCCGCCTCATACGTCACGCCGAAGATTGGGTCTGAAAGCCACTTCTTAGAACTGCGATTCTCACTGAATCTCCGGGCATTTTCATCTGTATTTGGGTATAATTATATGCTCATTTCAACGAGATACCCCACTTCTTCTTTACATTATATCGCTATGATATTGTAACGTCAAAAAATCATTCCAAGGCCAACGTCGTTAACCCTTTCTCATTTTGATAAACCACATAAATAAAATTATTGAGGGAGATTTCGCTGTCCATGAAGTTTCCCTCTAAGTAACATCTCAAAAAGTTCGGGTATTGAGTGGGGTTTTGGAAGTTCCTGTGCTGAAGGTTTGGTGAGATTGTACAGTTTTTTGGGGAATGGTAAGTCAATCCTCAAGGAGCATTTGAATGCTGAGCGATGAGTTCAGGAAGGGGAGGAAGAATGTTGGTATTGGAGAGACGATCCAGCAAGTAGTCCCAGAAAGAGATGCCGAGCTTCCGGCATGTTTTCTTTAGGCTGGTGAAGGTGTCTCTGCAGCGTCGGCCCAGTTCATGGAAAGTTCCTGAAATTGGCGTGAAATCATTCTATCGATTTGTTCAATTAGGTTGGCAGTAAATTTGCCTGTCCCCTCTTTTCTTCGCCCTTGACCACCCCCATGATAGCGGGGGTCGCCCATTTCATGGTTAGCTGTGCGTTGATGGAGCGAAACAGGCGATGAATAGGAATAAGGGCATTAAAGATCGTGCTGAACAAATCATTGAATGCTTATCAAAGGTCAACAGTTGATTTGCCCCTAATTTCACAGAAGTTACTGAATTACAAATGGATGTACCCCATCCCAAGAAAGACCGCGACGATAAAGAAAGTGGACTTACGGCCTAAAGTTCGCTATTCTGTTTTCGGGTCATGCTGAACATCTTAATTCCTTCTGGAGGTAAAGCTATGGAGACAAAGGACCTGTTAAAGGGTAAGAAAATCCTTATTGTGGATGATGAGCCGGATGTCCTGGATACCTTACAGGATTTGCTCAATATGTGCGATATCGTTACGGCATCCACATTTGATGAAGCCAAGGCCGCGCTCGAGACGCAATCCTTCGACATTGCGATTCTGGACATCATGGGGGTAAACGGTTACGCGCTGCTGGACGTGGCCAAACAACGAAATGTCACGCCGGTCATGCTGACCGCCCATGCATTGAGTCCCGAGCACACCATCAAATCCTATAAAAGGGGGGCGGCCCTTTATGTGCCAAAGGATAAAATCGCCGACATTACGTATTATCTCGAAGATGTATTGGACGCGATCAGCCGGAACAAAAGCACCTGGTCACGCTGGCTGGAGCGGTTTGCCACCTTTTATGATAAAAAGTTTGAAAATGACCCCCAGTGGAAAGACACGGAGTTCTGGAAGTCCTTTCCCTATGCCTGACCCCCGGGGTCGTTCTTTACGTGTCAATTATAGCAGTATATCGATGGGACGGTGTTGATTAATATGACAACCTCAGTTTTGGTTCATTTGAATCAGCTGCGATGAAGTCTGACAATTGTCCGGCGAGGAGTTCTCTCATGAACCGGGATAATCCTTCGCAGCCGGTTCCTTCGATTCTCCGGACAATGCCGTGATGCAGCGTCCCCTCGTTCCCCACATTGTCAACTTTTAAACTTATAGACGTCCCCGAGATCCCTGCATTGTGGCGCTTGGCGAGGATGTGCTGAAGTGAGGCGGCGATGGCTTCCGCAATCACAATGGTCGAATATTTGAGGCTCTTCATGAGATGTTGATCCGGGAGGATTTCATCATCCGGCCGGGCCAGCAGCATCTCGAGGTCCATGGTTTCCGACACGATTTCATCCAGATATTTGGTCAGCCTTTTTTTGTCGATCTGCACAGAAATCCTCCAGTCGTTCATTTCTCAACTGTGCGGCGCGTTCGATGATCACATCGTTTTCCAGAAAATACCGGGAAAGGGCATCGATGCTGTCACCCAGCATGTCCGGATCTATGTTTTTGAGCAGGATGCCGGTGGACACGGCCTCATACAGGACCATTGGGTCGGCCTCGTCCATGTTGAAGAACAGCAAGTCGATCTTGTCTTCCTGGATACCCAGCGTATCGCTGAGAGAGGCGGCTAACTCAAAGTAGATACGACTGGCGTCTACATCCGGGCGCAGCAGTACCAGGATGTCCAGGTCTCTGGCTCCAGATCCCCCTTTGGCCGCTGACCCAAACAGGTAGGCCGCCACCACCTCAGACCTATTGGCGAGGCACTTTTCGAGTATCATCAAATTCAATTTCTCTATCTCTTTGCAGGAAAATGGGGTCACATCTTGATTTGTGAATTAAGAAGTTTCAATCTCATTTTATATCTCTTGTTTTGTGACAATTCATCTCTTACTCTCCGCACAATGTGGCTGACTGCTGAATAGCCCACACCGAAAAATTCGCCGATCTCTTCATTCGTAAAAGCCCCTCTTTGCCAAAGAAGATAAACCAGCAGATCCCGGTCGTCCCTCTCTTCTCCGTGCACCCTTTGCTTCTGTTTGAACCGGTTCATGTCCCGGCCCAGCAATGCAGAAGCGCGAGTCAAATACGATTCACCATCAATCCGTCCCACCATACCCCGCTGATGAGGTATTTCCCGATGAGGTTTCTTATTGACATATTTGGACCTAATCTTGTCCACAAATTGTGTGGCCCCCAATATAAGCCCGTGTTTTAGATCCTCCCAAATACGATGTTCTTCTTCAGCATATCGCTGCACTTTCTTCCTATATCTCTTGCGAGGGTCGTCATCGGAAAAAAAGGAGAGGATCATATCCATTTTTAGCCATTCATGCGCCTTTCGACCATAAGCATAAGCAGGGTAACTGCTCCACTTATAGTCTATCAATCGCTTCACCATACCTGCTCGTAAGGGATTTCGGTGAATATAACAGGACAACTCCACTACATAGGCCTCGTTTTCCACCAAGATGCTCTTGAACCTGCCCTGGAACAGATGACCGTTGCGGTTATGGGCATTATTGAACCTTCGACTGTAGGTGACACCGAGCCATTGCATAGCCTTCGATAAATTGGCGTGGTTTGTACACAACAGAAGATGATAGTGGTTCGACATTAATACATAAACAAAAATATCCACATCAAACCGATCGGACATCTCGCCGATAGTGTCCAGAAAACGCCGTTTGTCTCTGTCCCCGTAGAAAATCTCTTGCCCGTCGTTTCCCCTGGACATGACATGGTAAAAAGCCCCTTCGTATTCAATGCGCCACGGCCTTGCCATATTCGATGGTCCTTCCCTTGAACCTCAAGATGGCAACAGAATAGCATATCTTAATTCACAAATCAAGATGTGACCCCAGCCCTTACATATGAAGACAACTATCATAGTCAAACCGACTCCGCAAGCACAATGTTAAAATGTGAAGAACGTCCCGGATTACGCGTCTGATTCTCTCACATCTGCAAAAGGACCGTGAAATCCTCAATCGTCCCTCCCCCTATTTCCTTTGCTGACTGAATAAGCGTCAGCCTCTTAATTCCTTTATCATTGCACGTAATTCTTCAATCTCGGCCTGTTGTTTCTTAAGCTGCTCTTGCAGGAGATCCTTTTCTCTTTGATTCTCATGTTTCAACTCCTTAACAGCCTCCACAATTACCACGGTCAACTTTGAATAGGATACTGCCTTATAGCCATCCTTGTCCTCGGTCACCAGTTCAGGCAGATCTTTCTCAACGTCTTGGGCAATGAGGCCAATCTGTCTGCCTTCCGTCATTCCCATATCGGAATATTCGTCCATTTTCCATTTAAAGCTCACGCCTTGAAGCGCCATGATTTTGTCCAGGGATGATATCAACGGTTCAATGTTCTTCTTCCAGCGTCCATCAGACGCACCGGAGATGGCAATGGCCCTGAACCCTCCGTTGATAATAACGCTATTCTCATTAAAATCACCCCAGATAAGGGGAGATGCAGTGTCGGTAGTGTCGATGTAGAGTCTTTGCGAGCCAAGTTCGTTAAATCCTGCATAGGCGCCCAGGAAGATGTTGTGATCTCCAGTCAGGTTGTTGTACCCGGCAGCCCGCCCTACGAAGGTATTGCTGGTCCCCTCTGTGTTGTATGCGCCGGCATTTCGTCCGAGGAAAGTATTGGAATGCCCGCTGGTGTTCTTCCATCCAGTGCGCTGTCCAACAAAGACATTGCTACCTCCGGTCAGGGGACTACTTGCACTTTGTCCGGCCTCCTGTCCGATAAAGGTATTATAACTGCCGCTACTATTATTCCACCCGGCGGCCTGTCCAAAAAAGGCGTTATCGCTTCCCCCAGTATTATTACTCCCGGCACCCTGTCCGAAAAAAGAATTGTTGCCTTGGATGGTGTTCCAATACCCGGCGGCTCGTCCGAAAAAGGAATTGTTGTTCCCGGTGGTGCTACTAAGCCCGGCATTCCGTCCGAAAAAGGAGTTGGAGTGTCCTGTGTTGTTTTTACGCCCGGCACCCCATCCGAAAAAGCAGTTGGAGTGTCCTGTGATGTTGTCATTCCCGGCATACACTCCGAAAAAGGAATTTTCGTTTCCTTCCGTGTTAGTAACCCCGGCGGCCCGTCCGAAAAAGGAGTTGTCGGTACCAGTGGTGGTGCTAAACCCGGCGGCCCGTCCGAAAAAGGAGTTGCCTGTTCCGGTCGTGATGTTAGCGCATGCGTTTTGCCCATACCAGATGTTTTCCCCTGTCTCGTACTATGTTTCTGAATCTGTATTCCCTTTGTGGGTGGAGGTGGAAGCAGGTTTTGTGGGCCAACGGAGGGAGCCCGTAGGGCGACCGGAGTTGGCCCGGGCGATGGCTGCTTGACAACCCTCATGCTTTGGCTTACGAGAAAACCTGGAGGGATTCCGTATGGAAAATTCAGCAGACAAAATGGTTCGTAAGCGCCGCCACCTGACACCGCAAGAGAAGTATCAGATTTTTCTTGAGGCCACAATGGCCAAGGCTAAGGGTAACGGTTCCATCAGCGAGGTCCTTCGCCGCTGGGGTATCCACTCAAGCGATCTCACGCGGATCAGGGCATCTGTCGAAGAAGGAGCGCTCGGTATTTTCAAAGAACGAAAGAGCAGAAGGCCCAAAATCAATTTGGAGCAGTACGAACAGCTCAAGGCGGAGAAAGAACGCCTGGAGGCAACTATCGTCGAACAGGCCGCCGAGCTAGCGATACTGAAAAAAAAAGATCGCTCGGGCTAAATGGAGACCTCAAGGGCAAATACCTCCCGGAGGAAACCAAAGAGATTCTGGTTGAGTTCATTGATCATGTACACAAGAAACATCGTGTGTCTATCACGTACTGTTGCCAGAGAGCTGGTCTGAACGTAAAGCGCTACCAACGCTGGGAACGGCTTTACCGAAAAACGGGTCGCTATGGAGGCGGAAAACCAGGTCCAAAGAGAGCCCCACACCGTCTGTTACCGAACGAAAAGGCAGATGTTGTTAAACTGGCAAAGGACGACAAATATTTGGATTTATCTCATCGACAGCTTTCTGTGGTCGCCTCTGAATCTACCGCTTTGGAGGCCAGTGCCTCCAGTTTTTACAGGGTCATGAAGGAAAAGCGGCTCATGGAAACCCGTCAGAGGAAGCCCAGAACACCCCAGCCAAAGCCTGAAATCAAACCTGAAGGACCAAATGAGGTTTGGAGCTGGGACCTTAGCTACATCGCCCTCGGGCCTATATTTGTCTATCTGTTTGCCATCATTGATGTTTATAGCCGAAAGATTGTCGGCTGGCATCTTGGGTTTAATGCCCGTGTTGAGTCTATGAAAAAGGCTTGGGATAAAGCCCTGGTCAATGAGAATTTAGTGGGTGTATCAGAAGCCCCGAAATTACCGACTGCCTTATCTGACCATGGTGTGCAGATGGCCAAAAAGACCGCCAAACAGTTTTTCAAAGATCTGGGGATCAAGCAACTCTTTGCCCGATACCAAACACCCCAGGACAATGCCTGGATTGAGTCTTGGTTCCGTATCCTGAAATACGACTGGCTACGGTATAAGGATTATGTCAGCTTCGATCAACTTAATGAAATCATCAGACGATTTGTATTCGTATATAATACCCAACGTTATCATGGTGCCATTGGTTATGTGACCCCGGAGCAGAAGCATACAGGCCAGGCTGAGGAGATCTTGAAAAGAAGATCTGAAAGAAAGCGTCTCGCTCGCCTGCACCGGATGAATGAAAACCGTCAATCTGTAAGCCACTTTGAGTCGAAAAAAGCGGCATGAAAACTTGCTTAGACCTTTATCCGTTTTGGTGTTGACAATTCAGAAACGGGCTATTTCCCCTGTCTCGCTTCCCTGTGGATGAATCTGGTTATCGGACGAGAAGCCCATGGAAGCTCCAAAAAGACCCGTCACCAGAAAACAAAAAAACAGCACAATACCCACAAAAAGCTCGATCTTTATTCTCATTTTCCCACCCTCCTTTTGGGTTAAAGGTTGACATTGAAACAGGGGAGTAAATCATTAATGGTAGCGATAGGAAAGGTCCCTGTCCGAAGAAAGAGATGAAAATGGTTCGGAATAATCGCCCATGCGTAGCAAATGGTTTCAGGGATTTCCCAAGATAGCATGGCTTTTATGTAAAACCGCTATTTTCACGCCGTCTGCTCCACCGGTTGGTTATGGTTTGTTATGGCTGCTGAGCGGTGTATTCGTCCAGAAGCCTTCTTATCATTTTCTGATACTGGGTGTTATATTTTTTCGCCTCTGTCTTAAAAAATTCTATACTGGTTTTGCTAAGAGCAATTGTAACCTTAACAGTTTCGTCCTTCAATGCCAATTCTTCAGGTGAAGGAAGGAAGTCGGAAATTACCTTTACCTTTCTGATAGGTTCATCTGTATATTTTATTTTTCTTTTCATAAATTTTCTTTCCTTTCCGTCAGTATCCGGCGCCGAAAATTCTGATTTTGTTTTTTCGATAGGTAAATCGTACGGTCATAATTTCGTCGGCAACACTGCCAAGACAGTAATATCGTTTTTCATCGTCACTGTGTTCCAGGTCCTCTAAAATGACACGATGATGATCCAGAAAAGCAAGCTGCGCTAATGCGAAGGAGACGCCGTGCTTCTTTTGATTCAGTATGTTCTTAGCAGAATCCCACTCAAAATCAGAACGGTTTTTCATAAGATCAAGATATGGCAGAACAAGGAATTTGTCAATATATTTATATGGCTTGTTATATGTCTACAAGATCCATCAAGTGATTAATTGAATTACTGGGTAAAGAGAGTTTTTCATTGAAATCTTGAACATTTTGACGTAAAATTTCCAGCCGTATTTTCCTGGCGTTGTGGAAAACCTTTTCCTTATGGAAAGGCATTTGCACCTTTACCCCTAATGCCATTTAGGCCTGCTTTTTTCCAGGAGGAATCCATATGAAGAAGTCATGGTATTTGAAACATAGCGATCGTCTGTTCTTCACTCCGTTAGGATGGTTTTGTCTTTTCCTGTTGTCAGGGTTTCTTTTCTCTACCCCTTTGGTGCGGGCCGAGGGCATTCCCCAGGTCATGTTCATATTTGATGCCTCGGGCAGCATGTGGGGAACGGCCGGTGATCAGACCAAAATCGAGGCGGCCAAGGAAGTCATGGCCAAGATCGTTCCGGAACTCCCCTCCGAAGTCAAGGCGGGGCTTACGGTTTACGGCCATAGGAAAAAGGGGGATTGTTCCGACATTGAGGTGTTGGTGGGTCCCGGAGAGGGTGACAGAGACGCATTGCTTGCCCAATTGAAAGCGATCACTCCCAAGGGGAAGACCCCGATGGCGGATTCCATAAAGATGGTGGCCGATCGGTTGAAGGGGGTGGAAGAGGAAACCATGATCATCTTGATCAGCGACGGGGAAGAGACCTGCCACGCCGATCCCTGCGGGGTGGTGAAGTCGCTGAAGAAGTTGGACATTAAATTTGTGCTGCATGTGGTGGGATTTGACGTAAACGATGAACAGAAAGAACAACTCACCTGTCTTGCTGAGGCGGGCGGCGGACGATATTTCGGCGCCACCGATACGGACAGCCTCCTGGGGGCACTTGAAACCGTGAAACAGGATGTGGCCCAGAAGGTGGAAAAGGCCAAGACCACCACCCGAAAAACGGTGACCAAACTGGGAAAACTACAGGTCACACTCCCTGAATCCGCAAGACGCTGTTTACATACCCTCAAGATCATACGGGTCTCCGACGGGAAGATGCTGAAAAAGGTGGAAGATCCCAAGGCGGATGCCACCCATCCCCTTCTGGCCGGCAAATATGAAATTATTGCAGGGTATGCCAACTCCAACTATAAACCGGATTCCGAGGTCTCTTTCGGGGTATTCGAAGTCAAGGGCGGGGAGACCACCTCCCTCAACATGGGCGCCATGGCCATCAACATTGCCGACAGCCTGGAGAAAATCCCGGCCGGGGCCGTGATCATCACCCGGGAGGGAAATGAGAAATTTACATTGGTCACCCCCTATACCGGAAACAGCTATTACTTTTACAAGACCAAGCCCCTTCCACCGGGGGTCTACGATTTTGCCGTTCACTACAAGTTGAGAGATCGTTATCACACCCCGGATACACCGGTGGTGCTGGGCAAATCCATTGAGATTCAAGAGGGAAAAGAAAGCGTCGTCACCATTGACTCAGGGATTCAACTCAAAAAACCCCAGAGCACGCCCCTGTCTGCCTGGGAATTGATACCATCGGGGGGTGGTAAGGCCATCCTCAGGATCGAACCGGCCTCCAACGGCGATTACCCGCTGTGGGATCCTTACGCCGTCCCTCCCGGCACCTATGATCTAATGGTTTTTCCGGAAGGGATGACCGAACCCCTGCCGGTGGGAGAGGGATTGACCATCAAACCAGGAGAGTTGCTCCAGTTTGATGCGGGGATTTAGCCCGGATAGGCGTCCACAATGTTCAGGTGTCCCCGCCGCATAATGGTAGCAATAGGAAAGGTCCCTGTCCGAAGAAAGAGATGAAAATGGTTCGGAATAATCGCCCATGCGTAGCAAATGGTTCCAGTGCCGGAAAGAATATCTCCGAGGCGGCTTAAAACTCGTTACGATCCTTTTTGTCCTCAAGGATTCTTCGTCTTTCGTTCCCCCGAGCAATAATATGATGCAGCGCTCCTGGCGTATCTAATCGTGCTTGTCTTGGCATACAACACAACTATAGTCAACTCGACTCCACAAGCCAAATGTTAAAATGTGAAGAACGTCCCGGATTACATTAACGGATTAACAATCCGGGCAAGGGGAGGCGGAAAATTTTTCCTTGACATTTAAGACCTTTAGTTCCACACTTTCTCCGAAAAAGGGGTGTTCTTACCATTCAACAGTTAATTTTTTTGAAAGGGAGGAGGGAACATGGGTGCTTTAGCGATCATGGTTCTGGCATTTGCAGGGTACATTATCATGTACAAATTGTACGGCCAGTTTATCGGCCGCAAAATCTTCAAACTTTCAGGGGCCTGTAAAACACCGTCCTGCGAATACGAGGACGGAATCGACTATGTCCCCACCAAAAAGAGATCATCTTCGGCCACCACTTTACCTCCATCGCGGGCACCGGCCCCATTGTCGGACCTGCAATCGCCATCATTTGGGGCTGGGTTCCGGCCATGTTGTGGGTTTTCGTGGGCAGCGTCATCATGGGCGCCGTGCATGACTTCGGGGCGCTCATCATTTCCTTGCGAAACCAGGGCAAGTCCATCTCCGAATACACTGCCAAGTACATCAACAACCGCACCAAGATCTTCTTCTTCATTATCGTGTTTTTGGAACTGTGGATTGTCGTCGCCATCTTCGGACTGGTGATCGCCATCGTGTTCAACATTTACCCCCAATCGGTCCTGGCGGTCTGGGTCGA
Source organism: Deltaproteobacteria bacterium (assembly GCA_034522175.1). Lineage (GTDB taxonomy): Bacteria > Desulfobacterota > DSM-4660 > Desulfatiglandales > Desulfatiglandaceae > JAIPDZ01. Next base: position 1,552,881 of record JAXHLQ010000001.1, read on the forward strand.
AGTTCCCATCGCCATTTACCTGGGGTACCTGATCTATAAAAAGGGAAAAACCCTCTGCTGTGGTCCATCCTGGCCCTGGGGCTCTTGTACTTCTTCGTCTTCATCGGGCCCTGGGCGCAGTTCACGATGCCCACCATCGCCGGGATCCCGGCCACGGGCGTCTGGACCATCATCCTGCTCGCCTATGCGTTTATCGCATCCACTCTGCCGGTAACCACCCTGCTCCAGCCGCGGGATTTCATCAACTCCCACCAACTGGTGGTGGCCATGGCCCTGCTCATCCTGGGGGTAGTGGTCGCTTCATTCTGGGGAGGTCTGGAAATCGTGGCCCCCGCCGTCCAGATGTCGCCGTCCCAAGCCCCCTCCATGTGGCCGTTTTTGTTCATCACCATCGCCTGCGGCGCCATTTCCGGGTTCCACTCCCTGGTGTCATCGGGGACCTCGTCCAAGCAGGTGCGGGATGAAAACGATTCCCTGTTCGTGGGATACGGTTCCATGCTCATGGAAGGCTCACTGTCCACCCTGGTGATCATTGCGGTGGCCGCCGGCATCGGCATGGGATACACGCCCAAGGGGGGAACCGAAGCCCTCACCGGCGTTGCCGCCTGGACCACCCACTACTCTTCCTGGGCCGCGGCAGCGGGCCTGGGCTCCAAAATCACCGCTTTTGTGGACGGGTCCGCCAACATGATCGTGGCCATGGGGATACCCAAAGTCTTTGCACTGGCCATCATGGGCGTATTCGTGGCCTCCTTTGCAGGAACCACCCTGGATACGGCCACCCGGATCCAACGGTATGTCATTGCCGAGCTTGCCGGGGATTTGAGGCTCAACTTCTTGACGGGCCGGTATGTGGCCACCTCGATCGCGGTGGGAAGCGCCCTGGTCCTGGCCTTTATTGCGGGCGCCAGCGGCACCGGTGCACTCAAGCTCTGGCCGCTGTTTGGAGCGGTCAATCAAACCCTGGCGGCCCTCGCCCTGGTCATCATCACCCTCTACCTGGAAAAGCAGGGCGGCCTCAAGTGGCTGGTTGCCGGAATCCCTGCCGTGTTCATGGCGGTTATGACCATCTGGGCCGTTATCATCAACCAGGTGAAATTTGGTGTAGACCAAAATATATTGCTGCAGGCGATCAATGCCGTCATTCTCTTCATCGCCATCTGGATCGTTGTGGAGGGCGTGATCAAATTTTTCAGGATGCTCGGGAAACCGCCTGAGCAGGCGGAAACGGTCACAGCATCGTAAGGATACGGTGGAGGTACCGCCCTTGGGCGGTGCCTCCACCCTTTCATCCCGTGTGCGGACCTGGCTTTCCATTTTTCCCCGGTCCTGCCGTGGGTGAGGGGCGCATGAGCAAGGCGTTTTGAGCCCCCTGCCCGCCGATCCGCCCGTCGCTTGTGTCAACTGAGGATCCTGCACCGGGGATATGGGACATGGCCAAGGTACTCAAGCGAAACTACTTTTGTATCATAATCCCGGCCCTCTTGGCCCTGGCCGCAGCATATGGGGCCAAGGCCCTGGGCCTGGTATCCGGCACCCCCGGTCCTGTATTGAAATCCCTGCCGTTTTTGGCCCCACTGGTGTTTGTATTGTCCGTGGTCTTTGCGGTGGCCTTACCTATTTTTTACCGGTCCGTGTTCGCCCACCGGATGCGGGACGAAAAGACCGTGTCTGAAAAAGACCTGTTGAAATTCGAACGGACGCTCATTCACATCTCCCTGGTGACGCCGTATCTGATCCTCCCCGCGTACCTCTTCGAATTTCCCCGCTTCTATTTCGCAGGAACGGTTTTGATGGCCCTATATGCAGGGTACTACTTCTATCCGTCCGGAAGGCGCATCCAATTCGAGCGCCGCATGTTCAGGGTGAGATGACGATTGCCGGCGTCTTCATTCCATGAGGCTGTCATGATTCGTATTCTGAAAGCCATGAAGAATAAATTCGTCGAGTTTCTGAAAATCTCCGACCAGGTGGCCCGAAGCAACGCCGTTCAGACCATCGAATACGAAGTGGAAGAGCTTGAGAATATCTTCGGTGTCCTGGTGTTGGGCTCCTATGTGGGAATGCCTTCCCCCCCCATGCAGATATCCTTGGACTTGATGCCCTTCATGGAAAAGGAGCTCATTTTGATGATGGAAAAAGTGGACACCGCCACTCAACCCCTTTCCCAGCTCTTCTCGGCCTTTGACATAGGATGAACATGAACCGGGCAATGAATCTCTTTTTTATGGGCAAGGGCGGGGTGGGGAAGTCCACGGCGGCGGCGCTCTTTTCCACCTTTCTGGCCCAACAGGGGTATCGTGTACTGGTGGTTTCCCTGGATCCCGCCCACAACCAGTCCGACATCTTCGAGCGTCCCCTTTCCGATGACGCCTCTGAAATCTCCCCCAACTTGCGGGCCATGGAAGTCGACCAGGAAGCCTGGATTCGGACCTACCTGAAGGATGTGCATCACCAGATCGACAGGACCTATTCCTATTTAACCTCCTTTAATCTGGAAAAATACTTCGGGGTCATCAAACACTCGCCGGGGCTGGAGGAATACGCGCTTATCCTGGCCTTTGAACACATTCAGAAGCAATATGCCCAGTGGGACTATCTCATCTTTGACATGCCGCCCACGGCCCTGTCCCTCAAGTTCTTTGCCCTTCCGTCCCTGTCCCTGGTGTGGGTGGAACACCTCTTGGCCCTCCGCCAGGAGATCATTCAAAAACGGGAGCTGATCACCACCATCACACTGCTCAACAAGGAATTTCAAAGGGACAAGGTCCTCAACAAGATCGAAGCGCAGCGTGTGCAATATCGGAAGCTGAAGGAAACATTTGAGAACCCCGAGAAGACCCGGGTATATCTGGTGTTGAACCCGGACAAGCTTTCGCATGCAGAATCCCTTCGAATTTTAAACTCCCTCAAGGAAATCAATATCCCCCTGTATCGGACCGTTTATAACAAGAAACCCGTGAATGTCGCATGTGCGCAAATCGATCCCGTCTTTGCCAATATTCCCATGCTCAACTTCCCCTTATCCGACACGCCGCTCATCGGAATGGATGCTTTGCAGCACTATCTCCAAGCGAATCAGGAGGAAATGGAAAATCAGCTGAAGGTGTGCTGAATCACGCCCCAAAGGCCCGGGGGTATCCCTTTTCACCCCTCTTAGCGAAAGGGAATCAGAAAAACGATAAAGGGGACAAGTCTACTCTTGACTCGTGTTATAAAGGGAATCGAGGTTAGATCTTGGAATGTGAATTACCGTAGACCTATAAAAACAAGTGCGGACAGAATTGAAGAAACCTGCAGTGAGCTGATGGATTCGTGCCGGTAAGCGGGGGCGAATGAACAACACGGGGAGCAGCACGGGAAAAGAGGGGATCTCCAGGCGCAGGTTTCTCAAACGATCCGTGGGGATCGGCGCCGGGGTAGGGGCGGCAGCGCTGGCGGGGACCGGGGTGTATCATCTTCTCCGAGTCCATGACATAACCGAACTCATCGGCGACTACCCTCCAGAGGCGGAGAAACAATCTCTTGAGGTGGTGAATCCTTCCGCGGCCCGGCCCAACGTGGTGCTCATCTACTGTGACGACCTGGGCTACGGAGATGTTGGCTGTTTCGGCAACACCATCATTCGCACCCCCCATATCGACAGCCTGGCCGCTGAGGGGACGCGGTTTACCGAGTATTATGCCTGTAACGCGGTATGCGCCCCCTCACGGGCGGGATTGCTTACCGGCAGGTATCCCATCCGAACCGGGATCATCGGCAACACCTATCCCAAAGACGAACCCGTCAGCAGAAGGATGGCCCGGAATCTGGGCGGGATGCTCAAAAGCCTCGGAGTGATGGACATCCGGGAGGAATACGTGGGTCGCGGGATTGACGCGGCTGAAATTACCCTGGCCGAGGCACTGAAAACAGCCGGGTACCGCACCGGCATGCTGGGTAAATGGCACCTGGGGGATTACAGCAGCGATCCCGGGTTCAATCCCGTTCGTCATGGCTTTGATTACTATCTCGGCGTCCCCTACAGCAACGACATGAAACCATTCCCCCTGTATCGCAACGAAACAGAGCTTGAAGCCGACCTCGGACAGGATGAAGACCAGGCCGAACTCACCGGTTTGTATACCCGGGAGGCAGTGAAGTTCATCCAAGACTCAGGGGACGGGCCTTTCTTCCTCTACCTGGCCCACACCTTCCCCCATCAACCGCTGTTTTCCTCCCCGAAATTCGAGAAGAAGTCCCATGCCGGGAAGTTCGGTGATGCGGTGGAAGAAATCGACTGGAGTGTGGGAGAGATACTGAAATGCCTGCATCAAAACGGGCTGACCGACAATACCCTGGTCATATTCACCAGCGATAACGGTCCCTGGTACGAAGGGAGCTCGGGTACCTTCCGCGGACGGAAGGGCCAGAGCTACGAGGGAGGATTCAGGGTTCCCTTTATCGCCAAATGGCCGGGTCGTATTCCCCGGGGAGGCGTAAATCCCGGCACGGTAATGAACATCGACCTCTTTCCCACCTTGCTCTACCTGGCCGGGGTGGGTCTGCCCCGGGACCGGGTGATCGACGGGAGGAATATTTGGGCACTGTTTACCGGGAAGCGCAAAACATCCCCTCACCAGGCCCTCTACTTTTTCCATTACGACCGCCTGGATGGGATCAGGGTCGGCAGGTGGAAGTATTTTGACCGGGTGCACCGTTATACCTGGCCCATCCCCCTGGACGCGGCAGCCGTCCCCAATTCATTGGGTGGGGACCAGTTGGGCCACAGGTGGCCGCTTTTGTACGATATAGGGCGGGATCCGGGAGAGTCCTATAACGTCATCAATACCCACCCGGATGTGGCCCAACAGCTGAAAAAAGAGATGGAGGCGTTCAAAGACGAGATTCGGAAAAATCCCAGGGGATTTACGGGTCGCCCCGGGCCTGAAAAATAAACGAGCAGGGATCAAGTCTACCCCTCTGCCAGATTGGATAACTGCGCAACAGGATTTTCCGGCGAAGAAATAGCTTCGGCCGACCTCGTAAACTCGCCGGATAACCTTTCCGCTGGGTAGTTTATTAGCAATCAAAAAGGGGATTCAGTGCTGAGCTATGGGGATACCGTACTGGTGGCAAAACGGCCATTGGCGTTGTAAAGGATATCCGGGTATGAATGGAAGCAATCAATCTAAAATCGAAAGCCGGAAAGATCCAAAATCTGTTCGAATACAAAAACGATTGCAAAAATTAACGGTCTTATCTTTACTAAGTTATATACACATTGAAAGGAGATTAAAATGCCTCTAATCACCCTTACGGCCGGCATCGGGTGCGGCATCACGGACGTGGCGGAACAAGTGGCCGGGCAGCTCAAAGTTGAGCTGTTCGATGACGAACGCCTCCAACAGGTGGCGGTGGACATGGGCTTTTCCTCGCAGGATTTAAAGGCCTTTGATGTAAAGGCCCCGGGTCTGCTGGACCGGATGTTTCGGCGCAGTCCCGAAACCTACCATGAACTGATGGAGGGATTAATCTACGAGGTGGCCCAAAGGGGAGATGGGGTGATTGTGGGACACGGGGCCTCTTCCTTTTTGAGGGATTTCGGTTGTGCAATGCATGTTCTCCTGCGGGCCTCGGATACATTCCGTACGCAACGGGTGGCCTCGAAAAGGCAAATCGATTCCCAGGCCGCTCAAAAGCTGATTGCCAAACGGGACACCGAGCTGAAGGGGTTTATGCATTTTACCTTTAAGATCGATTGGGATGATCTATCGTTATACGATCTGGTCATCAATGTGGAGAAAATGGGGGTTGAGGCTGCGGGCGACATGATTGTCCATCTGGCGCAAACCGATGTGATCGCCGAATGTAGTTTAACCGCCATGGAGGCCATGGAGCGGCTTTCACTCTTAAAAAGGGTGGAGGCGGCCATTTCCACGGCCAACATGCACCTCCAGGAGCTTGAGATCGAAGTGCCCGAGCCCGGGGTGGTAAAATTGAGCGGTATGATTGACCCCATGCATACCGTGGGCGGGGTGAGTGAGGTGATCAAGCAGGTATCGGGGGTGAAAAAGGTGATCAGCGAGGCCCAAAGGCACCCTTTGCCCGAGTTGTGAAGAATGAAAGGGAAATAGGGGACGTTCTTCACATTTACACTTTCAGGTCCTCCTGGCAGGCATATCTAATCGTGCTTGTCTTGGCATACAAGACAACTATCATAGTCAAACCGACACTCCGCAAGCACAATGTTAAAATGTGAAGAACGTCCCGGATTACTATATTAATCGTAGTCAGGTGGTTAAGGTGTCTTCATTCGACCTTGACCGTTTTGATGATCACGGGTTCCACGGGCACATCAGACATCGTGCCTTTTTTTTCTGTCTTCACCCTGGAAATCTCGTCCACCACATCCATGCCAGCAATGACTTTACCGAATACGGCATATCCCCAGCCCTGCGGCGTCTTGTTCTTATGGTTCAGAAAGGCATTGTTCTTGGTGTTGATGAAAAACTGGTCCGTGGCGCTGTGTGGATCCGAGGTTCGGGCCATAGCCACGGTCCCCCGGTCGTTCTTGAGGCCGTTGTCCGCCTCGTTTTCGACGGGCAGCTCGGTGAGTTTGCGGCTCATTTTCTCATCAAACCCGCCGCCTTGAATCATGAAGTCGGGAATCACCCGGTGAAAAATCGTGCCGTCATAGTGCCCCCAGCGGGCATACCGAAGGAAATTCTCCACTGTTTTCGGGGCCTCATCCGGATAGAGTTCAATGACAATGGTTCCCTTTGAGGTATCCAACGTCACCTTCGGATTGTCGGCGCCCAAGGCAGCGCCTGTCATCGGTCCTGCCACCATGCTGCCTACGACCAAAAGTACCAAAGAACTGAGTTTCATTATACGCCTCCCGTCTGTTTATGGTTTCACTTCACCTTGAAATCGCCACCAGGATCCGGGTTGAGCAGCCGCAGCCTGACGAAAATCCAGGGGGCACCGAACCCGATCCAGAAGCCCATTATGCCATACGTTAAAAAAAGAGAATAAAAAATTCCTTGTTTCCCAAAAACGTAAACAGCTCGAACGGGACATCCAACCAGGGACTGAACCCCTGAAGCCACAAAAGCGGCCCTACGCCCCAATCATGCACGCAATCGATGCCTGCCTCCAGTTATCATCCGGTATCGCCCTGCCTGATGCATCAGGTCAGAGACGGTTTGAACGGGCTTAAATGCTTTGTGAAAAGTGTGCATTATAATCCCCTTGGGGTTTCTGTTCGGGCACTGACCCGTCAAACACGGCATGCGAATTGGCTATCACAGGGAGGATGCCCTGTCAATTCGTTTTGGGCCTGAGCCTGTTTGAGCATTTCCGCAGATATCCCGACGAATCCACACTGCGACCGGACGCATAGGCCGTGAAGCTCTGCACCAGACCCGCCGCATGGAGCGGATTTTCCCTTGCCACCATGTTTTGTTTTCTTCTATAGTACGTCTCCGTATCGATCAACGTAAGGTCATTTTTTCAGGGAGGGAGAACCATGGAGACCATAGAGCTGATTATGGGGAGGGAGATCCTGGATTCGAGAGGCAACCCCACGGTGGAGGTGGAGGTGGGACTGAGCGACGGGTCTTTTGGCCGGGCGGCCGTCCCATCGGGGGCCTCCACGGGCAAATTCGAGGCCGTGGAACTTCGGGATAAACGGAAGAAACGATACCATGGGAAAGGAGTGGAGGGCGCCGTTAACAACGTCAATAAGGTGATCGCACCGGCACTCATCGGCCTGGAGGCCACGGAGCAGCGGCTCATTGACAAGACCCTCCTGGAACTGGACGGGACCCCCAATAAAAGAAAACTCGGGGCCAACGCCATACTGGGTGTCTCTCTCGCCGTGGCCCGGGCGGCAGCGGATTCCCTGTTCATGCCCTTGTATCGCTATATCGGCGGGACCAATGCCTGTCGACTCCCCATGCCCATGATGAACATCCTCAACGGCGGGCTTCACGCGTCCAACAGCGTGGATATTCAGGAATTCATGATCATGCCCGTGGGCGGTAAGACCTTCAAGGAGGGCCTCAGAATCGGTGCCGAGGTTTTCCACACCCTGGCCCGGGTCCTCAAGAAAAAGGGATATGCCACGGCCGTAGGCGATGAAGGGGGATTTGCCCCGGATCTGCCCTCAGATGAAGCGGCCGTCGAGATGATCCTGACCGGCATTAAGGAAGCGGGCTATGAGGCAGGCAAGGATGTGTTGCTTGCCCTGGATCCGGCCTCATCGTCCTTTTACAAGAACGGCAAGTATGTCTTTGCCAAATCGGATCAATCCGTGCGGAACGGCGATGAGATGATCGATTTTTATGCGGACTGGGTCTCGCGTTATCCCATTTACTCCATCGAAGACGGTCTGGATGAAAATGACTGGAAACACTGGAAAAAAATGACAGAAAGGCTCGGCGACCAGATCCAGATCGTGGGCGATGATCTCTTTGTGACCAATACCAAGCGGATCCGGAAGGGGATCAAAGACCAATCCGCCAATGCAGTCCTGATAAAGCTCAATCAAATCGGCACACTCACCGAGACCCTCGAGGCGGTGGAGATGACCCACCGGGCGGGCTGGAGGGCCGTCATCTCTCACCGATCCGGAGAAACCGAGGATACCTTTATCGCAGACCTCGCCGTGGCCACGGGAACCGGTCAGATCAAGACCGGGTCTTTGTGCCGGTCCGAAAGAATATGCAAATACAACCAGCTTTTGAGAATTGAGCAGGAACTGGGAAAAGACGCTGAATTCGGGTTGATTTAAAAGATCAAAAATACCATAGCGCCACAAAGTCACGAAGGCACCAAGAATGAAATCTGGATTCAAAACCCTTTGTGCCTTGGTGGCAAAGAGGAAAAGGACCAAAATGGCCTACGATGCAAGCAAGGACAAAGTCCTTATAAGTTGGGAAAACGAGGAGACCGGGCTCAACGTGTCCATTAACCAATACGGGGACGGAGAGCCCAAACTGCAGATCGGCCCCAGGACCTACACCCGAAAGGACGGCAAGAAGAGCACCACCAAGGCGGGACGTCTCTCCATCGATGATGTCGTCTGGCTCAACGATATCCTGGAATCCGTGAAGGATAAGATGAAAGACCTCTTCTTAGATGAAGAGGTTCAGTGATCCTGGAACGGAGGGGTTTTTTGTAATGCGCTCACCCCAGCGCGGATTGAACCACGTCCGCCAGTTGACGGGCGTACCGTTCGGTCAGGTCAATATCGGGGCCCTCCACCATGACACGACAGAGGTTCTGAGTGCCGGAATAGCGGATCAACACCCGCCCCCGTGAACCGAGTTCGGCTTCTACATCTTCGATGGCGCGGACGATGGCGGGTACGGAGGCGATCTCCTTTTTTTCGGATACCGCCACATTGATCAATCGTTGAGGATAAACCCGCATGAGATTGGCCAGTGCTGAAAGGGGTTTTTTCTCCCGCATCATGGCGGCAACGAGCTGCATGGCCGTGATCATCCCATCGCTGGTGGTGTGATGGTCCAGAAGAATGATGTGACCGGATTCCTCCCCCCCTGCCACAGCCTCGAGACGCAACATATCCCTAAGCACATACCGGTCCCCTACCGGTGAAGCATGGCGCTCGATGCCGAGGCGTTGACATCCTTTCGTGAACCCGATGTTGCTCATCACACTGCTGACCACACGGTTGTGCTTCAACCGTCCCTGATCCTTCAGGGTTTTGGCACAGATCAGGAGAATCTGATCCCCGGTGATCTCATGGCCGGTTTCATCCACCGCAATGAGCCGATCGCCATCGCCGTCAAAGGCGAATCCCACATCGGCCCCGCTCATCCTCACCTGTTTTTGGAGATCCTCCGTATGCTCTGAGCCGCATTGGTTATTGATGTTCGTGCCGTCGGGTTGGTCGTGAATAGTCAGCACATCCGCCCCGAGGTCCGCGAACAGATCCGGCGCGGTATGGCAGGTGGCGCCGTTGGCCGTATCCAGAACCATGCTGATCCCGGCCATGGTGATCTCCTCAGGAAAGCACCCTTTAAGAAACTGCTTATACCGAGGCAGAACATCGCGGACGTGTGCCACCTGGCCGATGTTCCGGGCCTTGGGGAGGGATGTCTCGGGAATTCCCTCGGTGAGCAGGGCCTCGACCCGATCCTCCATATCATCCGGGAGCTTGAATCCGTCCCCGCTGAAGATCTTGATCCCATTGTCGGCGTAAGCGTTGTGAGATGCGGAGATGACCACGCCCGCGTCCATGGCCGTATCCCGGGTCATGAAGGCCACACCCGGTGTGGAAAGCACGCCAAGGAGTCTGGCCTCTCCCCCCGGCTGCCACCCCGGCGGCCAGGGCGCATTCCAGCATGCTCCCTGAAATGCGGGTGTCTCTTCCGATAGCGACACGCACCCGCTCTTTTTCTTGTCTATAGAGGCAGCTTAAGGCTTCGCCCACCCGGAATGCGGTCACGCCATCCACGGGCGGCCGGTTGGCCTCCCCTCGAATCCCGTCCGTACCGAACCATTTCCCCATTTATTTCCCTCGTGCCACGGGTTCTCCCCGGCTCGGTTTTGCGGTCGAATTCCCGACCGATACATTGCCTTGGATGCTCCGATCCACTTCTGTAATTGACACATGATTCAGATATCTTTTATACTTTCCCGATTAAAAATGCAATCCGTTCACTGTTTTCCAACGGGGTGACGACTTGCAAGGAGACCATCAACAATAATGGACAAAAAGGATCCCACAGAGACGACGTTTTCGTTTCCCACTTGCGGGGGAAAGCCCAAGGTTCCTTCGGATAAGGAAACCGAGGCGCTGACTGCCATGAAGGCCATCAAGGAACGGGTGCGGCATTTGAAAGCATCCAAGGGAAAAGCCGACCCCGGTGATAGTGAAGCCCTTGATAATGAACTGGCCCGGCTGAAAACGGACTGGGAAACGTGGGAAGATAAACGGGCCGCTGCTGCGAAGGAGCGGATGATCCTTCTCGGGCACGAAGAACATCCCTCGGGACAGGATTAACCACCTGTAAACATGATGAAAGCGTCAATGAGAGGAACCATGGATATTTCGCTTCTGAAAAGAGAGAACACCGGACTAATCATCGTCGATATGCAGGAAAAGCTGATGGGGGCCATGCCGAACAGAGATCGGGTGATGGACAGGGCCGTTAAACTCATCCACCTGGCGAGGGTATTTGATCTGCATATTATCCTCACGGAACAGAATCCAAAGGGGTTGGGGGCCACGCTGCCGGAGATCCAGGAACACCTTCCGGCGTATGATCCCATCGACAAGATGGATTTTAACTGCCTTGCCGTTGAGGCCTTCAATAAACGCCTGGAGGAAGTCCGGCTCCACAACATCGTCCTGATGGGTGTTGAAACCCACATCTGCATATTTCAGACATGTGTTTCCCTTCTTGAACGGGGATACCGGGTCCACATCCCGCATCACGCCGTGGATTCCAGGACATCAGACAACTGGCAGATCGGTCTGTCCCTCATGCGGGATTGCGGCGCCCTCATCACCTCGGCTGAGACCATCATCTTTCAGATGTTGAAGAAGGCCGGCACCAAACCCTTCAAGGCCATGCTTCAACATGTGAAATAGGATACGGCATCCGCAGGCTGCCATTTCCCCGCTCAGGGCGGGAAAGCGGTTTTATGTTCCAAATCGGAGAATTGAAACTCGAAAACCGGTTGATCCTCGCCCCCATGGCGGGGATCACCAACCTCCCCTTCAGACGCATTGCCAAAAAGATGGGGGTATCCCTCGTCACCAGCGAGATGGTGAGCGCGGTGGGGTTGGCGAGGGGTAGCGGGAAGACCTTCAACTATCTCAGGAGCGTCTCGGAAGAAAGGCCCCTCGCCGTACAGATATTCGGCGCGGATCCCGGGATCATGGCCGAGGCGGCATCGATTGTGGTGTCGGCCGGGGCCGATGTGGTGGACATTAATATGGGATGCCCTGCCCGAAAGGTGGTCCGGACAGGCGGCGGCGGGTCGCTGCTCAAGGTACCGCATGGCGTCGCAGAGATGGTCCGTGCGGTTCGGGAGGCCTGTCCGGTTCCTCTGACCGTTAAGATGCGCTCCGGCTGGTCAGTGAATCACCCACAGGCGTATGACATTGCCCCCCTCATTGAAGAGGCCGGTGCCGACGCCATTACCGTGCACCCGCGATATGTGACCCAGGGATTCTCAGGAACGGCCGACTGGAATGTGATCTCGAGGGTCAAAACCCTTGTCCGTATCCCGGTTATTGGAAACGGGGATATCACAACCCCCCAAATGGCCCTCCAGATGCGGGAGGAGACCCAATGTGATGCGGTGATGGTGGGTCGGGGGGCCGTCGGCAACCCCTGGCTCTTAAAACAGATCCTGGAACTTCAGGAAGGAAGACCCCTGTCTCAACCGGGGATCGCCGAACGTCAGGCCGTCATCCTTGAGCATTTCCATCTGCTCAAGACAATGATCGGGGAGCAGAGGGCGTCAAAGGCCATGCGCGGGCTCCTGCTGAAATACACCAAGGGACTCCCCCACAGCAGCCGGTTCAGGGGCGCATTTACAGGCGTCAAAGACCTGCGATCCATCATGGATGCCATGGACGACTACTTTGCTGCCCTGGAAGACTCTGCCTGCAGGCGTATCGCCACCCAGCCCGCCCACAGCCCAATGGGGACCACCGCATCATGAAGGTCAAACTGGCCAAGACAGCAGGCTTTTGCATGGGGGTGCGACGCGCCATGGAGATTGTCATGGCGGAGGCCAACAAGGCGGAAGGGCCCCTGTTTACCTTCGGCCCGCTGATCCACAACCACCAGGTCCTTGATCTGCTGAAATCCAAGGGGGTCCGGGTGATTGATACCGTGGAAGGGATTGAAGAGGGAAAAATCATCATCCGTGCCCATGGCATCCCGCCCCAGAAGCGGCAAATGATCGAGAACAGCGGCCTCCAGGTCATTGACGCCACCTGCCCCAAAGTGACCCGCGTCCAGGCCATCATTCGCCATTTCACCAGAAAGGGTCACGCGGCGGTGATTGTGGGCGACCAGGACCATGCAGAGGTGATCGGCCTCATGGGATACAGCGAGATGCCCGCCCATGTGATTCAACAGGAAGCCGACGTATCCGCACTCCCCGAACTTCAACAACCCTTTGTGGTGGCCCAGACGACCCAGAACGAAAAGAATTTCAGGGCGGTGGTGAAGGCGCTCGAGAGGCGTTTCCCCGATCTTGAGGTCTTTGACACCATCTGCGATGCCACCCACGAACGTCAGCAGGAAGTCAGGACGTTTAAGGGTCAGATGGATGGGGTGGTGGTGGTCGGGGGCTATCACAGCGGCAATACCCGGCGCCTGGTTCAGATATCCCGGGGAGGGGGCATGCCCACCTTTCACGTGGAGACGGAAAAGGACCTGGACAAGAAGGCCCTCTCCCAGATGAATACCATCGGTCTCACGGCCGGGGCCTCCACACCCCACTGGATGATCAAAACGGTGGTCAGCGAGATTGAACAGATCCGGGGGTGGCGGGAGACGGGACTCATCCGCCGAGCGAGACAGGCCCTGCGGTTTTTGGTGCTCAGTAATCTGATTGCAGCGGCCGGGGCATTTTCTCTGGCCTATGGGGCGTCGGTGCTGGCTGGGAAGGGGCACACCCTCATATTTCCCATCCTGGCCTTTTTTTACATCTACGCCATGCACGTTTTTAACCGGTTTCTGGACAAGGGTGCCAGTGTCTATAACGACCCGGACCGGGCCGCCTTTTTAAATCACTACCGAAAACTGCTGGTGATCACCGGGTTGACCGGCATCGTCGTGGCACTGGGTCTGGCCTATACGGTCGGTATGGTGACCTTTCTCATCCTTTTGGGGTTGAGTGCCCTGGGGGTCATCTACAGTATCCCCGTTGTTCCCAAAGCCATGAAAGGTAAAGCCCGGTATTCGCGAATTAAGGATATTCCCGGGTCCCGAAGCCTCTCCGAAGCCCTTGCGTGGACGGCCGTCATCGTTGTGCTGCCGACCCTTGAAAACGGGGACATCACATGGCACGCCGCTTTGGCCACAGGGTCCATGGTCTTCTCGCTGAGCTACGTGCGGGCCATCCTTTTCAGTCTCTTCCAGGTCGAGGGCGATCTGATGGTGGGCACAGAGACCCTTCCCATTTCGCTCGGAAAAGAGCGGACCATGCAACTCCTCAAAATCGTCTTGTTCATCACCGCCCTTATCCTGGGGTTGAGTCCGCTTCTGAATATCACCGCACCGGCCACCTGCTTTCTCCTCTTTCCCCTTTTTACCCTGTCGGTGTGCCTTCTCGCCTACGAAAAAGGGCGGCTCCATCCCGGCCTGATGCTCGAGTCCCTGGTGGAGAGCAATTTCCTCATGACCGGCATCGTGGTGGCGGTCGGACAGTCGTTGCTTCATTAACCGAGGTTTGTTTGACAGGGGGGTGACATCGATGGGGCAGAAATGCATTGAGAAGACGGCAAGACACGAATACGCCGTCTCATAAATTTTGTCCTTAATTTTGGCAATTTAACAGCATCGCAAATGCTGGGTTCAATGAAATCACAATATTCAAATCCCAAATCACAAAGAATATCCAAATTCCAATCCCGCGCAATCGCGGGATCAAAATTCGAAATAGCGCGTGCAAAGGGTTGGCGGCACACCCTTGATATGGATCCCGGAAAAATCAATTCAGTGATGCCGGGCGCTTTACGATATTCCCACGGGTACCGCACCGGCCCAAAAGAGACATCTTACATCTTAAACTTTGCTGTTTGGTCATTGGGATTTATTTGAAATTTGGTGCTTGAGATTTGGAACTCCCGCTTCTCTGTCTGTTTGCAGTGGGTTAAACAGGGACCAGTTGCTTCGAATAGCATCTTGCCATTATCGGAGACAGAACTTGTGAGACGCGGCACGAAAGGGAAGGACGAACCGCATGACCGATTTCATCTATTCCAACGTTGAAAAGGAGATGGCCGCATACGGTTACGACCGGGTCGTCAAGAGCCACTGCCGCATGTGCCACGGCGGTTGCGGTGTCCTGGTCTATACCAAAGACGGCAAAATCGCCAAGATCGCAGGAGACCCGGACTGCCCCATCAACCATGGGACCCTGTGCAGCAAAGGGATTGCCGCATCTCAGCTGGTCTACCATCCGGACCGTCTCACGTATCCGGTCAAACGCATCGGTCCGAAGGGAAGCGGAAAATGGGAACGGATTTCGTGGGATGAAGCCCTGGATACCATTGCCGAACGGATACATACCTACAAAGGGGCGTTCGGGCCTGAATCCATCGTAATGGGATACGGCACCGGAAGAGAGAATGAGGCCGCCATTTACCGGTTCGCCAATCTGCTCGGCAGCCCCAATGTATTGACCGCCGGCCATTTCTGTTACGGCCCCCGTATCGCCACCAGCATCATCACCTGCGGCACCAACCCCATCGTGGATTACGAAAATCACCCCAAGTGTATCATGGTCTGGGGCAACAACCTGGTCATCAGCAATCCGGACTGCTACAAGGGCGAACCGTTCTCCGTAAGCCTGGATCAGGGCGCCAGACTGATTGCGGTGGACCCGAGGCTGACGCGGATTGCGGCCCGAGCGGATGTATGGCTTCAGCTCCGGCCCGGGACCGATACGGCCCTCGCCCTGGGCATGCTCCACGTCATCGTCCATGAGGGCCTCTATGACGAGGCGTTTGTAAGAGACCATGTGTACGGATGGGGCCCATTTGTAAAACGCGTCAACGACTACCCGCCTGAAAAGGTGGAAGCGATTACCTGGGTGCCCAAAGAAAAGATCATCGAGGCCGCCAGGCTTTTCGCCACCACCAAACCCGCCGCCATTCAATGGGGCGTGGCCATTGAACAGCAGGTCAACTGCGCGGATAACAACCGGGCACTGATGGCGTTGATGGGCATCACCGGGAACATCGATGTCCCGGGCGGGCAGGTCCTGTTTCAGCCGCCCCCCATCCGGAACGTGGGGCATTTCGGTGCGCACGCCCAATTGTCGGATGCTCAGCGGGAAAAACGCCTGGGCGGAGACCGGTTCCGGCTGGCAGGCCGTTTCGCCATCATCAATCCCAAGTGCGTGTGGGACGCCATCCTGAAGGAAGACCCGTACCCGGTCAAGATGCTCTTTTTTATCAGCTCCAACCCGCTCATGACCCGGGGAAATGCCCGCGAGGTCCACCGGGCCCTCGAAGCGGTGGCGTTCATGGCCGTATCGGATTTCTTCATGACGCCCACGGCCGAACTGGCGGACATCGTGCTGCCGGCCGCCACCTGGCTGGAAATGGACTACATCGGGGATTTCTGGAAGCGGCACGGCTACATCCTCCCGAGGCGTAAGGTGGTCCAGATCGGCGAATGCCGTTCCGATCATGAGATGCTCAATGACCTGGCACACCGGGTAGGGCAGGGAGAACACTGGTGGGATGATTTTGAGCAGGCTCTGGACTGGATATTGGAACCCATGAACCTCACGTGGCGGGAGTTCAAGAACATGGATTACATCCGCGGGGAGGTCACCTATCGAAAATACCAAAAAAGAGGATTTTCCACGCCCACACGGAAATTTGAACTCTACTCCACCCTCCTTGAGCAGTGGGGTTACGACCCCCTCCCAAGATATCACGAACCCCCGGAAAGCCCTTACCGTACGCCGGAACTCTATGCCCGCTATCCCTACATCCTCATCACCGGGGCCCGATCACCCGGGTTCTTCCACACAGAGAACCGGCAGGTCCCATGGCTCAGGGAACTCCATCCCGATCCCGTGGTGGAAATTCACCCGGATACGGCCGAAAAAGAGGGGATCCGTGATGGGGACTGGGTGGTCATCGAATCGCTCCGGGGGCGGGTGCGGCAACGGGCCAGACTGTTCAGCGGCATGGACCCGAGGATTGTTTCCGCTCAACACGCCTGGTGGTTTCCCGAGAAAAAGGACCCGGCCCATGGATGGGATGAATCCAATATCAACATTCTGACGGATAACGCATATACGGCATGTGATCCGGCCATGGGGGCCACCCACGTGCGGACGCTGCTTTGCCGGATATATCCCGAAGGGCCGGATGGAGGGCGCCCATGACGCCGTACGCTTTGATCATCGATTACCCATCCTGCTGGGGATGCCGGACCTGTGAGGTGGCCTGCAAGCAGGAAAATCGATCGCCTGAAGGGGTGAGGCTTATTTCCGTCACGGAAGCCGGTCCCCGGATCGTCAATGGCCGGCCCGATTTTATGTTCAAGGTCCGGGTCTGCAGGCACTGCGAAGCGCCTGACTGTGTGGAGGCCTGTCCGGAGGAGGCCATAGAAAAGAGAGCGGATGGGATCGTGGTCTTGACCCCGGACCTATGTTCCGGGTGCGGGTCCTGCGCAGCGGCCTGCCCTTATGAGGCCATTTCCATGGATCCGGAAACCGGCCTGGCCGCCAAGTGCAACCTCTGCCATCACCGGGTGGATCAGGGGCTCATCCCGGCCTGTGCAGACAATATCTGCCTCGCCCATTGCATCTACTTCGGCGATCCGGAGGAGATAAAGGAGGCGATGAGCCGAAAGAAAAGACGAGACCTTTGAAAAACGTTCCCTTTTGCCCGTTAACGTCTGAGGGCATCCAGGAGCGTCGCCAGCTGCAGTTCCGTATATTTATCAAGGGTCAGTCGATGTTTGAAATGCCAGTGCTTGAGCACCCATGTATGGGCGGCCATGAGGATGTTGTAGGCCATCAGATCCACATCCACGGGTTTGAAGATCCCCAGGGTGATTCCCTCGTTGATCATCTCCTCGAAGATATGCGTCACCTTCACTTCGAGCTGCATAATACGCGCCTTGGATGCCCGGTCGAGGGAGTTGGATTTCTGATAGATGAGAAGGGCTTTTTCCCGCTGCTGATCGACCACCAGGAAATAGAGCCGCATGGCAATGGCCAGCTTCTCCTCAGGATTTTCAATTCCTCGGATCATGTCCAAGAGATTATCACGAAAGGTATTCAAAACATCTTCCATGATCATCCGCATGATTTCTGATTTCTCTTTGACGTAGTGATGGGTCACAGGAAGACTGACCCCCGCCTTTTCGGAAATCTCTTCGATGGTGGTCCGGTTGAACCCTTTCCGGGCATACAGGGTGCTGGCCGCATCGATGATTTTCTTTCTCACCTTCCCCGCATCCGAGATTTGATCCAAGACCGTCAGCTGACCCTTATAGCTTTCCATTTGCGTTCACCTGAATTTGGGAGGGGACTTGAAATGCAACCTTTCTCAACACAAATATCGACCCAACCGGCGCCGCTTGGAAATCTTTGAAAGCTGTTTCCCGCCTGGCGGGATTCAGCTCAAGCGGCACGGTGCTGAAGTAAAAACCGGCGACTTCCGCATTATTATGGGGGATGCCGTTTTCCTTGTCAAGCGTGGAACCGCTTTCTCCATACGATGCGACGGGTTGGAACCAATGGACCGTGGTTTTTTTACTTGACAGTCCCGTTGGATTGATTTAAAGGAAAAAACATGAATCAGCGAATAAACATATGCCGACTGGCATCGCTTAAGAACTGGTGGTGGCGTATTTTCATAAGGGAGATGTGCCCACCCGGATAGGCTGATTAACCGACACTTCAAACCGTGGGCCCTCTCTTAAGGTCCCACGGTTTTTTTTATGCATTAAAAAGGCCGTGGGGCTTTACCCCACGGCCTTTTTTGGTGGTGTTCGGGCGCATGCGCCCTGACGAAACAACCCAACCCGCTGTCATTCCGGCGAAAGCCGGAATCCAGGAACCCTGTGGAGAAGGTAGTCACCCCGATTTATTGAGAAAATACGTGGAAATCAATGAAAACAAAAAACAACCGGGAGGAAAGGATGATGATTAAGCAAGCGATTTCAACGGTGGTGAAGGGTAAGGACTTGACGGAAAAGGAAATGGAAACGGCCATGGGTGAGATATTGTCCGGGGATGCCACCCCATCCCAAATCGGTTCATTTCTGACCGGCCTTCGACTGAAGGGAGAGACCGTGGATGAAATCACGGGCGCTGCCCGGGCCATCCGGGCGCGAGCGACCCGGGTGAATGTGAGCAATCATCTTGTGAGCCTCGACCGGGACGAAATCAATATCGACGATGAGACCATTCTGGACACGTGCGGTACGGGGGGAGACGGTACGCAGACCTTCAATGTTTCCACCGCAACGGCCTTTGTGGCGGCCGGCGGAGGCGTGAAGGTGGCCAAACATGGAAACCGGGCGGTTTCCAGCCTGTGCGGCAGTGCGGACGTGCTCGAGCACCTCGGGGTCAAGCTGGATATCAACCAGTCCGATGTGGAGACCTGTGTTCGCGATATCGGGATCGGATTTCTCTATGCGCCCCTATACAACGGCGCTATGAAACATGTGGCACGCCCGCGGCAGGAGATCGGCATCCGGACCATCTTCAATCTCGTGGGACCGCTGACCAACCCCGCCGGCGCATCGGTTCAGGTGCTGGGTGTCTACGAACCGGATCTGACCCCGAAAATGGCCGGCGTTCTCGACCGGCTCGGCGTCAGGGAGGCGATGGTGGTTTGTGGTGAAGGCACCTTCGATGAAATCAGTATCTGCGGTCCCACCCGCGTGTCTCATCTGAAGGAAAAGGAGATCCATACCTATGACATGCAGCCGGAGGATGTCGGATTCAAAACCCGTGCAAAAGACGCCATTCGGGGCGGCAATGCCAGGGAGAACGCCCGGATTATCCGCGATCTTCTGGACGGCGAAAAGGGAGCAAAACGGGACATGGTGCTGCTCAACGCATCGGCCGCTTTCATGGCGAGCGGCCTTGACAAGACCTTCGAGGAAGGCATTGAGCGGGCCCGTGACGCCATCGATTCGGGAAAAGCGAGGGAAAAGCTCCTGAAACTGGTGGATTTCACAAGCGGGTGCACGGATTTTGTTCGAAAGGAATTGTAGTTCAAAAATGCCCAAATGCCCTCAGGGGTGGACGCCACCGGTCAATTCCTGGATCCCACATTGCCGGCGGACGACCCCAGGGAGCACTCCGGGGGCATCTCGAGACCGAGCGGGGCGGGGATGTGCCGCCGGCTGGTGAGACGCGGATCACCATCACCCAGGCGGTCATTTACGGGTGGTATGACAACGAACTGGGGTCCTACGTCAATATACTGGGGGACCGCACGGTGTCGATAGCAGAGTCGATGGAATAATTTATCCTTCCTCCCAAACGGGGGGGCGTTTTTCATTAAAGGCCACCATCCCCTCCACGCCGTCCGGCCAGACCGCCTGGGAGGACATCAATTCCTTGGCATAGTGATAGGCCTGCCGCTCGGGCATGTCGATCTGCTGATAGAAGTGTTGTTTTGAAATTCCCAGGACGGTGAGGCTGTGCTGAGCGATTTCCGTGGCGAGGGACCACGTCTCGGCCTCCAGCTGATCGTCCGGCACCACCCGGTTGACCAGCCCGTAGGTCAGGGCCTCCTGGGCACTGATGAGCCTCCCGGTAAAGAGCATTTCAAGACATTTTTTCTGGCCGATGGCCCGGCTGACCGCCACCGTGGGGGTGGAGCAGTTGTAACCGATTTTGATGCCGGTCATGGCAAACTGGGCCCCTTTTTCAGCCGCCACCACCAGATCGCAGCCGGCCACCAGGTGGCAGCCCCCGGCCATGGCGATGCCGTGGACCTGGGCAATGATGGGCTGCGGGATGGATCGCATCAGATCAAAAAAATCGATACAGGTCTGAAACAGCTGCCGGACATCCGTGATGGGCTGGTGGAGGATCTCATTTTTGTCGTGGCCGGAACAGAAGACCGGGCCGGCTGCCTTAATGATGATGACCTTCACCTCTCTTTTTCCCTGGCATTTTTCAGGCAGTCTGCCATTTCCGCCTCAAAAACCTTGCCCAGGGCGTTTCGCTTTTCCGGACGATTCAGTGTCATTGTACCGACTCTATCCTTGGTCTCGTACAGGATGTGCTTGTAATTCATGCGTTACTCCTTTTCTCTCAACTGTTTTCTGAGCGCCTTGCCCGCTGCCGAACGCGGGATTTCATCCACGAATTCCAGTGCCACAGGCACCTTGTAAGGGGCCATGAGCGGTTTACAATAGGCCCGCAGCTCCTCCAGGGTCATGTGCTCCCCTTCATTGAGCTGCACGAAGGCCTTGGGGGCCTCCCCCTTGAGCTCATCGGAAATGCCCACAATCACCAGATCCCGGATCTTGGGATGGTTGATCATCATGTCCTCCACCTCCGAAGGGAAGACCTTCTCGCCGCCCACGTTGATCATGTCCTTCTTCCGGTCCACGATATAGGCATACCCGTCCTCATCGAGGTAGGCCACATCGCCGGAGTGAAACCAGCCTTCCGCACCGAAGACCTCTGCGGTCACCTCCGGTTTGTTGAGGTAGCCGTTGGTGACGCAGGTTCCCTTGACGTATAACTCCCCTCCCGGCCGGCCGGCAGGGTGTTGCCGTCTTCGTCCACCACCTTCATTTCGGCATCATCCATGCCCCTGCCGCAGGACCCGATCCGGGTTTCCTGATAGGGGGCGGTGGCGCCCACGCACGACACTTCGGTCAGTCCCCAGGCCTCGGCATATCGCCATTTGAGTTTTTCTTCCACCTGCCGGATCAAATTTTCCGGCATTTTCGTGGCCGCGGACAGGCAAAAAACCACCGAGCCGATGTCGCGTTTTTCAATGTCGGGCTGCTTTAAAAAGAGATTGTACATGGGAGGGACGCCGATAAATACGGTGGGTTTGAGTCTTTCGATGGCATCTAAGGTCGGCTCAGGAAAGAAGCGTTCCACCGTAATGACGGTACCTCCGGTGGACAGCATGCCGAAGGTGCCGTTGATCAATCCCCAGCAGTGAAATATGGGCGTGGCCACCATGATGGTATCCTCCGGGGTAAAATGGACTTTGCCGAATTCAGAGGCATTGTGCCAGATGTTGAGATGGGTGGCCATGACCCCTTTGGGCCATCCGGTGGTGCCCGAGGTGTACATGAGGTGGCAGAGATCACTCCCCTTGGTTTCCGGTGCGTCAAATGATTCCGCCTCCCGGTTCAGGATGGCCCTGAAACCGGGGTAATCCCCCGCCTCATCCAAATACATGATGTGGGTCAGGGAGCTTACATCAGACCGGACCGTTTCGATGATGGGGCGCCTTGCCTCGTCCACCAGGACCGCCTTCGACCGGCAATCGTTCAGGATATAGGCCACCTCGGTTTTCTGAAGCATGGCATTGATTAGGTTCAGGGTGACCCCCGCCCTCACCGTGCCGAGATAGGCGATGATCAGCTCGGGAATGCTCGGCAGGAAGAGTGAAAGGACATCCCCCCGTTTCAGGCCCATCTCCGTGATTCCCACGGCCGCCCGGTCGATGGCTTGATCCAGTTCACCATAGGAGATGCGTCGGTCTCCGAATATGATGGCCGTCTTCTCGGGATGGGTTTTCACATGGCGGCTGATGATGTTGGATACGTTCAAGGCAATGTCTCCTTTCACTCCGGATCATTATCAAGTGCCCACGCTTCTCCCAACCTAAAAAAATATACATATCACCAAACCGCGGTACATGGCAAGTCCCCGACGATCATCCGTCACGCGCACGCGAATTTGACTTTGACCCCATATTTGGTATAAGATCCCAAGCTGTTTACCGCGTTTTTCTCAGCGCTCTCCGCGCCTCTGCCGGGAAAACCTTCTGCTTCATGGAGGATCATGCTTAGAAAACAAAAGGGACGGATTCGGCCCGTCTTTGCATTGGCCCTGATCCTGCTGGCCGGGATCTTTTTGTTCGTGCACCCCGCTGTGGCGGCCGTAGCCCGTGTGGAGGTGCTTCAGTCCCAAAAGGGGTATGCGGCACCGGGTCAATATCCCATCGGGTTTTCCATTCACATTGACAAATTGTGGTATATCCACGGTACGCATGCGGGCCAAAGCGGTCTGTTCCCCACCTCGCTGAAGATCGATTCATCCCCCATATCGAGATACGGGAGATCGTTTTTCCGCCGGCCCAGAAAAAGACGTTTTCCTATGCCGATGAACCGGTGGCGGTTTACTCCGGTCATTTCATTGTCCGGGCCACCCTGGCCATTCAACAGAATGCCGCGGTGGAGACTTATGACATCAAAGGGTCCTTCGCGTCCCAGGCCTGTTCCGAGACATCGTGTCTCCCCCGGAGACCATCCCCATTCACTTTAAGATACCGGTGGTGCCATCGGGTAAACCGGTGACGTACTTGAATCGCGCGGTTTTTGAAAAGCCGGATCAGTCTCCCGCCCCGGAGGGCCAGATGCCCCTTAGGGAAGGTCAGATGCTGACCCGTAAATTCAGTGCCGGCCTGTGGCTGGCCCTTCTGGGCCTCTTTCTGGGGGGGCTCGCCCTCAACCTGACGCCCTGTATCTATCCGCTGATCCCCATTACGGTGTCCTACTTCGGGGGAAGTGCGAGCCGGATAGGCGGCAGTAGAATTGTCCATGGCATCCTCTATATCCTGGGACTGGCCGTGACCAACTCCATCCTGGGTTTGGCTGCGAGTCTTTCCGGCACCCTGTTGGGATCCATCCTTCAGAACCCCTTTGTCCTGATGGGCGTCGCCGCCATTCTAATCATCCTGGCCCTCAGCTTTTTTGGACTGTGGGAACTCAAAATCCCCGCAGGCCTCACCGGTCTCGCTGCAAAGCAGTTCGGTGGATATTTCGGCACCTTCTTCATGGGCCTGACCCTGGGGATCGTGGCCGCCCCCTGTCTCGGCCCTTTTATCCTGGGGCTCTTGACCTATGTGGGCCAGAAAGGGGATCCGTTTCTCGGCTTCCTGTACTTCTTTGTGTTGAGCATCGGCATGGGCCTGCCGCTCGCGGTGCTGGCGGTTTTTTCCGGCGCCGTGAACAGGCTCCCCATGTCAGGGGTATGGATGGTCTGGATCCGCAAGGCCCTGGGATGGGTGCTTATCGGAATGGCGGCTTACCTCCTGCAACCGCTCATGACCAACCCGTTTATGAGACAGGGCCTGTTCGGCGCCATTCTTCTCGCCGCCGGTTTCCACCTGGGCTGGTTGGACAAGAGCCAGACGGCTTCCCCTACCTTCAGCCGGATAAAAAAGATGGTCGGCGGCCTCCTCATCCTCGGGGCTTTCGCTACACCGCTTTTCATATTTCCCCACTCAGATGACGGGATTCAGTGGGTTCCCTATGACCGCACCCGCCTCAATGCAGCCGCTGAAGCCAAAAAACCCGTGCTCCTCGATTTTTACGCAGACTGGTGCGGACCCTGCAAGGCCCTGGACCGGCAGGTGTTCACGAATCCCGACGTCGTGAAACTGAGCAAAAATTTCGTCAATTTGCGCGTCGATTTGACCACGGAACACCCTGAACAGAAGACCCTCCAAACCCGTTACCACATACGGGGGTCCCCACCATTTTGTTTTTCAACCGCAACGGAAACGAAGTCAAACACCTGAGAATTGAATCCTATATGTCGAGCAATGAAATGGTCAACCGGATGAAGCGGCTTCTGGCAGGGGAATAACGGGACCAGCTACCGAAAGCAAATCGGCCGTGTTGAAACGCACAGCGAGCCCATTCCCGGCCGCTTGCGGCGAGGTCTGCTGCGGGGCTCCTCAAATACGTTTTTGGCCACGGAGTTTAGATCTGTAAGGTTATGTCAGGCTCTTGATGCAGCTAAAATCTTTGAGCTTTCCCGACGGCCAAAATCGAACCCAATATTTGGGTATCCTTTACTTTCGGGATTTTCAAGGTTTGAAGTGGCAGCCTTACATGATTTTGTGGGGTGAGGTAAAAAGGCTAATACGTAAGGTAGCGTCCAGTATTTAGAAAGTGACAGAAGACTGGTAAATATAGCACTTTGGATTTAAGACCAAAAAATGTAGGCATTTAAGGGGAAACACGGCGCATGAATAAGGTCACGTCTTGTTGTATTTCAATTCTGATGAGCGTTGCTTTCTGTATGCCTATTTCCACCTTGGCATCGGATCCAAAGCGGGATGTGCCGTTTAAGACCGGTGAAAAAGTGACCTTTCGGATAAGATGGTTCTTTGTACCGGCTGGAGAAGCCACCATTGAACTGTTGCCCAGTGCAGATTTTAACGGCAATAATGCATATCATTTTCTCCTGACGGCACGCACCAATGAATTCGCTGATTTCTTTTATAAGGTGCGCGACAGGATTGAATCTTATACTGATGTAAATATGACACATTCCATTTTTTACAAAAGAAGACACCATGCCGGATCCAAGAAACAAGTCAATGTCAACTTTGACTGGGAAAAGCGGCAGGCCCAGTATGTAAGGCTGGATAAGGGTGAAAAACGGGCGCCCATTTCTATCCCGCCGGGGACCTTTGATCCGCTTTCCGTCTTTTTTGCCTTTCGATTGCATAATCTCAACGAAAAAAAGGAGATTACAATCCCTGTTACAGATGGCAAGAAGATGGTTCTGGGAAAGTTGAGTGTCGTCAAAAGAGAAGTGGTTACCGTTGACGGAATTGCCTATGATACATTTCTGGTGGAGCCCGAACTCGGAGAAATTGGTGGTGTTTTTGAGAAGAGCAAAGATGCGAAGCTCCAGATCTGGGTCACTGCGGACAGGCGTCGCATTCCGGTCATGATAAGAAGCGAGGTGGTGGTCGGCAGCTTTGTGGCGGAACTCAAGTCATATGATGCAGGGATTAACGTTGAATAGTCATTTCCAATAAGTGGTGGATTTGATGAGTTCTAAGAGGGATTCGAGCCGTTAGCTGGCAGTCCTCTTGGACTCACAAAGAAATACTGCGCTCGCCAGCCTTGAGAAATCCGATATGCCAAAAGTAAACCCTACGATATTGATCTACCCTATCGATTTCATTTGTCAAAAGATGACCCATTGATCCGGCAGTCTTGACATTTTCTGGTACCTTTGATGCTGGCAGCGTGTAATCCGGGACGTTCTTCGCATTTTAACATTGTGCTTGCGGAGTCGGTTTGACTATGATAGTTGTGTTGTATGCCAAGACAAGCACGATTAGATACGCCAGGAGCGCTGCATCATATTATTGCTCGGGGGAACGAAAGACGAAGAATCTTTGAGGACAAAAAGGATCGTAACGAGTTTTAAGCCGCCTCGGAGATATTCTTTCCGGCACTGGAACCATTTGCTACGCATGGGCGATTATTCCGAACCATTTTCATCTCTTTCTTCGGACAGGGACCTTTCCTATCGCTACCATTATGCGGCGTCTGTTAACGGGATATGCCATATACTTTAATCGCAGACACCGCCGTTATGGTCATCTATTTCTCTCCGAGGCGTAGACTCTACGAGCCGGAGGCAGAACCGCTACAAATCCATCCTATGCCAGGAGAACCTGAAAGTGTAAATGTGAAGAACGTCCCCTATTTCACGTTTTCGGGGGTACTGAATGTCTGAGATATCCAGATGGTACTTCCGGGGGACACGAGGCTTGACCGACCTTATCACAACTCCCGACAATCGCTCTTATTGATAAAAAAATGCCATCTGCATAGCCTGACTGAAACACATTGCAGTCGTCTGCAGGCTGTGGTAAATTGCTCCTAAAATCGGTTTCAATTGAGTCGGGATTTTTTCAAGTATAGATGTTGCAGCGTTGTTGAACTCGGCTCGAATTTTTGGCTATATCCGAGTTTCTCAAAAGCGGCCAATTTTATATCTATAATATTTTCAACGTCTTACGGATCGCATGAACGGGGTGGTTTTTCACAGGCCATTTGAACTCACTGTAACAGCCCACTGAAGGGGGCTCACCAAAGGGAATGGCATATTCCCTCCGAATCTGCCCGCCCCGATAAGGGTGAGGGCGGGCGGCTCCCTTTGTAATTCGGAAAGATGATGGAACCGCAATTCAGAGATATCTCGGACCATTCATCGGATTTCTCGCCTTTCCTCGATCTCCGCCGATTTCCCCGGCGAATACTCTTATTGACCTCGAGTCTTGGGACGGGACACATCCGGGCCGGCGAGGCCATCAAGCACGCCCTGCTTGAGCGGGAGCCTGCCACTATGATCCGGGAGATAGACTTCTGGTCCCTCATGGACCAGGGTGTTGCGAACGTGGTAAAGGAAGTGTACCTGGAACTTGTCACCCGACATCCGGATATCTACGATAATCTCTATCAATATGATTGGCACTTATGGCGCCGCCTTTTAGTGGTGGGTCGTATACCGGAGCCGGTGAAGGAGTTGGTCAGGGGCTTGAGGGCTCTTCCGTTGATTGGCGCGACACGAGGGTTTTCCGGGCAGCGTAATCTGCTGGATTGTATGCTGTTAACCTTTTTTGTCTCAAGTCTTATAGCTCCCCTACATTCAGCGGCAATCAGGTCTATCCGCTGGCGGCTCGTGGAATGGGTTTTGTCGGTTCTGGCAAGACGTCTTTGGTCAAAGGTGGTCAGATTCTCACCTGACGTCATTATTGCCACCCACTTGCATCCGGCGGCACTGCTGTCTGGTCTCAGGCGATGGCGTAGCATGAACCTTTCGACTATGGTGGCTGTTCTGACTGACTATGATGCGCACTATCTGTGGGCGCATACTTATACCAACTACTACTGCGTGCCAACAAAGGATGCTGCGAGGGACCTGGAAATACGTGGCGTTTCGCCTAATTGCATACACATCACCGGTATTCCCCTCATGCCGGGATTTCGGCGCCTGCCGTCATGTACACAGGCGCGTGACGAACTGGGCTTGGACCTGACCCGTCCCACCGTTCTGGTAACCGGTGGCGGCTTGGGCCTTGGCCTGCACAAGATGTTAGAGGACCTTGTACGTGGGGGACCGGCGTGGCAAGTCATTGTTGCAGCAGGCCACAACAGCGAAGCGCTTGAGCTGCTGAGTCCGCTTGCGGCGGAAATGCCGACACAAGTGCGGCTCTTTGGTTGGACGGAGAAAATTGAGACCCTCATGCGCGCTGCGGATGTGGTGGTCGCAAAGCCGGGAGGCCTGACGCTGGCTGAGGCCCTGGCCTGCGGCAGGCCACTTCTGGCACCGTTTTCACTAGGAGGCCAGGAGGGATTCAACGTGCGTTTTCTGGAAGGTCACGGACTCGGTGGATTGGTGCCGCAGAACCAACTGGTGGATCGCTTGCAGTTGCTATTTGCCGATCCCCAGAAACTTGCCTGTCTCCAGGATCGTGCCTGGAAACTGGGTAAGCGTGATAGCGCCGAACGTGTTGCCGACCTTGTGCACAAACTAATGAACAGTGGGGCCGGGGGCAAAGGTGAAAACGTCTTTCACTCGAAGCGTCGTCAAGCGCGGTTTTAGCCTGTATGACAGGTTATACCACCTGATCTTTCGATTGCGGGCGGTGGGATCTTTGCTGTACGTGGGCTGTGAGCGTTATCGCGGCCGTGCCAGGGTTTTTGCCGACCAGACTGGCCTACGTCCAGGGGATTCAATCGGCACGTTACACGTCAATAATGCGCTCATTGCTGATCTGTACCAAACGGATGGGCCTAGCCAAAGAGTGGCCTTCGCATTCAGCAGGCTAATTCTAGCCTCCCTGGAGGACTTAGCGGCAGAGGCCCAGGTTGACTCGTGGCTAAGGACGATCCCTGTTTATCAGGGAATTAACTGGTTCCGGCCACGGGGTAAACGCATTGGTTTCCAAGTGGAGGCGTTAGCCGAGGGGCCAAGAGCGAGTATTCTTCGATTGCACTTTCGGCTACTCTTGTATGCCTTTGCTGGGGGGACGAATCCTGGAAGACCAGACCCATAAAGCCCCACGTGTTTTGGTTGACGCGGCGGCAACTCATTAAGCACTTTGGCAGGGACAGTTCAGAGGACAATCCATGATTCGCCAGGGACCTGTCATAGACAGAAACACGGTGTACCGTGGTCTGAGCAAGGCCGGATATGTATTTCTGACCTTTGATGACGGACCTGACCCCCGTTTTACCCCCATGATCCTTGATATCCTGGCGCAAACAAGTGTGTATGCGACCTTCTTTCTTGTCGGTAAAGACGCCATCCGCTTCCCCTCGTTGGTGCGCCGGATGGCTCAAGAAGGGCATGAGGTGGCGAATCATACCTGGAGCCATCGCCACCCCTGGACCATTTCATCGAGGGTTGCACGACAGGAAGTATCTTCTGCAAGCGCGGCGCTTGCCGATATTCTGGGGCAGTCGCCCCGATACTTCCGCCCTCCACACGGTCGTCTTCGCCGTTCCATGATGGAGCAGGCTCGGGAACTAGGACAGACAGTGATCATGTGGAGTTTGAGTGGAGTGGATTGGGGTCCTTGGGGACGGGCTGTGAAAATTGACAGGAGACTACGATTTGTTCAGAGGGGTGACATAATCCTGCTGCATGACGGACAGCAGCGATACAACAGGCCGTGGGAAACGGCCAAGGCGCTAACCGGATTTCTATTGCACCTGAATGATCGGAATCTGAACCCCTGCCTCCTTGACCGAATTCACAAATATAGCAGGCTAACTGCGCGAGAGACAGATTGTAATTTGGGACGTTCTTCGCATTTTAACATTGTGCTTGCGGAGTCGGTTTGACTATGATGGTTGTGTTGTATGCCAAGACAAGTACGATTAGATACGCCAGGAGCGCTGCAAATTTATCCTATGCCAGGAGGACGTCCCCTATTTCCCATTAGTCAATGATGGATCCGTCATGAAAAAGAGTCTCACCGCCATAATGATTACGATTTGTCTCCCCGCTACCCGCTTTGCCGCCTATGTTATCTATTTGAAGAACCCGGCAACCGCATGACGTCATAATACGCCAAAAAACTCATAATTTTAGAGGGTTGAATATAACAGTGAAAAGAAGTAGGCTGATAAAGTTGAGAAACCGCGGTTTGGCCCTGCGTTACTGCGGCATGAACAGACCTGTCATCGGGTTCGTCGACGTTCAACTGAATAACTGAAGAGCGTCCCGGCCTCACAAAGCCGCTGAACAATTGAATTTGGAGATATGCATTGGCTTTTCCAGAGGAATGTTCGATTAAGTGGTCTGATTATCTGAGATATCGAGCTACCCTAAGAGGTTTTGAAGTCGTTGAGATCGAAAAGATATTGCGGTATTCTACAGAAAGATATTTTGACTCAATAACTGGCAGGATGATAGCGGTTGGCAGATACGATGAACGCTTGGTCATCGTGCCATATGAGGAGAAAAAAGGTGTCCTCACGCCGGTCACCATTCACGTAACAACGCGTCAACAAATCAATTTCCGTTTGAAAACGGGGAGGTTTTTAATATGAATAAGACACGTATGACATACTTCAAGGAGGAAGACGTGTTGCATCTTGCCATATCCAATGCCAAAGAGGCTGGAAGCGTCGAACTCAGTCCCAATGTGACGGCGGAATTGGACGACAAAGGCGAATTGATAGGTATCGAGATCTTGGAGGCAAGCTCGTTCATAAGAGATTCAATATTGGAAGCCGCCCAGGCCAAGATGCTGGAACTTACCGTTCCCTTTAATGAGGTATCGGCTCCCGAGTCCTAAATTATCAATCTCTATGCTTCTACCCTGTGAAACCCTTCGTTTTTGTTTCATTGGGGCGTCTTACGCGAGATGTTTCTCTTTCAGCCGAAGTCACAAATAGCTGCTGAACCCATCTCCCCTTTGAGCTTTACCTGTATTTAAAGGTTCTGTCATGAAAACGACCCTCACCGCCATTTTGATTACCGTTTTCTTCCTTACACCCGCCCTCTGTTTTTCAGCGTACCGCATCCATCTGAAGGACGGGCGGGAATTTACTACGGACCGGTACTGGGAAGATGGGGATCAGATTAAGTTTGAGCGGTTTGGGGGTTGATTGGGCTTCAAAAAGATTCGACCTGTGCGGTTAGATGTTCAATAGTAAAAATGGACACAGGTAATGTAGATTCGGTCCTGTTGTGCAATGAGGTGTCAGGTGTCAGGTTTGAGTACTGTGGGTTTCCCGGATGGCAAGTGCCCTGACACAGAGTATTTCGAACTCCTATAAACAGTATGGCTCTTATCTCTAATCGACTGGGGCAATTTTCTTCTCCTCCTGCAGTTTCTCACACACCTTCATGATAATCCCAGGGGCTATGTTCAAATCTTCCATTAAATCACCACAATCGATATTCTCCCCATCATGGCTTCGGAAGTAGCGGGCGACTTCCTCTTTCGCATCCTCAAAGGATATATCTCTTGCCTCCAAAACATCGTCATCGTCTTCCAGAAGACTAAGAATTCGCTTCGCCATACTCTTTACCTCTGCCAGTTCATTTTCTATCGCATTTAGACGGTGATCTATATTGGAATCATACCAAACAGCAGCGGAAACCGTTTCCCGACCTTCAACCCAATCTGTTGATGCCAACACCGAAGACGTAGCGAATGGTAAATGATGAGGCCACGCCTTTACTGTCCCATAATAAGCATCCACATTAATGCCCTTCATTCTTCCTCCTGAGCATCTTTAATAACGCCGTCCAACCAGTTCCTTACAGCTATAGCTGTCTTGAGATTCATAACGATTGATGCTTGAACTAATCTTACTGCATCGCCCCCAAGTTCTTTGCTGGCAATTTTTCCAACAGAATTGTCATCATTTACGGTGTGGGTAATGCTTTTGGGAACCACAATCCCCTTCTGATCTGTCTTTTCTTTGCGGGACCGGTCCAAGGACCTTACCGCCATCAACTTATGGTCTGGGGTGGGGTGCTGATATCTCATGGCCATTCGAGGGGTAGAATGGCCATGATCTCCATAATAGTTTTGAGATCCTCTTCGTTCAACCCCCTGTCGATAAAAAGGAAAAGCCTGTGGTATCCGGGTGCAATCAAAAGTGTTAGGCCCTCCAGACCGATCATAAAATTGAGGCCAGAAAGGTTTCAGTGTTCCCCGCCACTTGCGGGGAAAATTGTCGAAGCTCCCGTTTTTAACGGGAACACCTGACACCTGTCGAAGATCCCCGCTCTGTGAGCGGGGGAAACCTGAAACCACATATCGCTCATCATCGCCCGTATTTCTCTGTTTCGCTCCAAGAGCCGGCGAATAGCCGTGTTGCTCGATACCCATATTTTTTTGTGGTGGCTGTTTATCGAATGCTTGCGGCACAGGCCAAGTTGGAAAAAATGCCTTTGGCCAGCGTAGATGTTTTACTTCAGGATTTTCCGGTAGAGATTTTTACGGACTGAAATACTAACGATTTCCTCCCCTCCCCCTTATACCTTTTTTTGGTTGAATTGCAAGAAGCACAATGCTATTGTTGATTATCCGGATAATCCACGACAGAAATAGGAAATTCCCATGGAATTGCCGCGACTGCTCGATTTACTGAATTTATTATCCAAAAAGTCGTTTTTCCTGTTTGGGCCCAGGGCAACAGGGAAATCAACCCTGATCAAACAGCAATTATCCGACTCGGCCAGGGTAGTTGATTTGCTTGAGTCCAGGATGTATCTAAGGCTATTAAACTCGCCTCATGACCTGGAATCCATAATTGATGCACCCGACAAATCCGCGTTTGATCGCCAGAGCCGCTACAGTGTTGTTGTTATCGATGAGATTCAAAGAGTCCCCCAACTCCTAAATGAAGTTCACAGGCTGATAGAGAACAAAAGGCTTACCTTTCTGCTTACAGGCAGCAGTGCCAGAAAGCTCCGCAGAGGAAAGGCCAATTTGTTGGCAGGCCGCGTATGGGAGGCGCGGTTGTTTCCATTGACCTGGAAGGAGATACCGGAATTC
This sequence comes from Deltaproteobacteria bacterium, assembly GCA_034522175.1. Lineage (GTDB taxonomy): Bacteria > Desulfobacterota > DSM-4660 > Desulfatiglandales > Desulfatiglandaceae > JAIPDZ01. The sequence continues at coordinate 1,585,600 of JAXHLQ010000001.1, forward strand.
AATCTTGACAGGTATCTTCGCTATGGAGGACTTCCACCTGTATACCTGAGTGAATTTCCATTTGGAAGAGCTGGACGCCTATGTGAACACCTACCTAAAAGAAGAAATAATGGCCGAGGGGCTCATTCGAAAGCTGCCCCCCTTTTCACGCTTTTTGCAATCAGCCGCCATTGTAAATGGTGAGATGATCAATTTTTCTAAATTGGCCAGCGACTGTCAGGTGCCTCCCTCGACGGTAACAGAATATGTGGGGTTGCTTGAGGATACCCTCGTGGGGTTCCTCTTGCCTTCCTGGAAAGGATCTAAAAAACGAAAAGCGATCAGCACTGGAAAATTTTATTTTTTTGATCCTGGGATTACCCATATGCTGGCAGGGACTCAGACCCTTGATCGTAATTCCCATCTTTATGGTAGGAGTTTTGAGCAGTTCATCGCTATGGAAATACGGGCGTATCTCAGTTACAAACGGAAAAAGCTTCCATTTTCATACTGGCGGTCCACCCATGGCTATGAAGTAGATTTCCTCATAGGAGAGGAAATTGCCGTTGAGGTAAAAGCATCCCAAAAAATAACTGCGCGAGATTTTAAGGGGTTAAAGGCACTTGAAGAAGAAAAGGTCTTCAAGCATTATCTCCTTGTCAGCCAGGACCCCATCAATACCAGAGAAAAAAATTTCCATGCATTATACTGGGAAAATTTTTTAAACAATCTATGGGCTGACAGGTTTGTTTGATGACTCTTCTTGTATTTTGCTCTGAAATCCACTACTGCCGTGTCTCAAAAGTTCTGTCCCCCATAATGGCAAGATGTTATTCGAAGAAACTGGTCCCTATTTAACCCACTGCAAACAGAAAGAGACGCGGAAGTTCCAAGTCCCAAGCACCAAATTTCAAATAAATCCCAATGACCAAACAGCAAGGTTTAGGATGAAAGATTTCCCTTTTGGGGCGGGACAGTACCCGTGAAAATCTCGCAAATCGTCCGGCATCACTTGAATTGATGTTTTCCGGGATCCATATCAAGGGTATGCCGCCAATCCTTTGCACGCGTGGTTTCGAATTTTGATCCCGCGATTGCGCGGGATTGGAATTTCGATATAGTCGAAGATCCCGACTTCAGCGGGATTTGTGATTTGGGATTTGAATATTGTGATTTCGTTCAATTGACCCATACATACGATGCCATTAAATTGCCAGAATTAAGGACAAAATTTATGAGACGGCGCACTAGGGCGTTGATATCGTGCCTTACCAGGATTTCATCAGACTGCCCGCTCCCCGCTTCGCCGCCTTTGTCATCCATGGGTCACACGGAGGCGCACAAAGAAAACAGGTGGGTACATGATAAACCCAAAGAATTGTAAAAGAGTGTAAAAGAGGATTTTTGGGATTTGGATGTTGACTGAAGAAATAAGAGTAGCTACTATAAATAATAACGTAGCTACCAAAGAGGGGAGTGGGATGATGCTTCAGTGCCGGAATCAAGGAAGTTAAGAACAACCTCAGCCGGCTTTTGGCGCGAGTGAAGTCCGGGGAGGTCGTCGTGATCACCGACAGGGGGAAGGCTGTGGCCCGGATTGTAAAAGAAAATCAGGAAGATAAGGCCGTCAGAGAAGCCCTGATGCCGCTGGTTCAGCAGGGGCTCATCGCGCTGCCCTCTCGCAGCATTACGAAAGTGGGGTTATGTGCCGCTGAAGTGCCGGGAAAGCCGGTTTCGGAGATGGTCATAGCGGACCGGCGTTAATTTATGATACTCTATCTTGACACCAGTGCGTTGGTGAAGCGATATTTTCGGGAGGCCCATACGGATGATATTCTCTCGAAGTGGGTAGCGGCAAAGCAGATCGTCACATCCTCTGTTGCGTACGCAGAGACCATGGCCGCCATCTATCGAAAGAAACGAGAAGCGAATCTCGAAGAACAATTGATTCAGACCATAGTGGCGTTGTTTTCTCAGGACTGGGTCAGTTTCGTCCGAGTGGAGGTCAATGATGATCTCAATGCAACCACCTCTCGCCTGGTAGAAACCTATCCGCTGAGCGGATTTGACGCGATACATCTGGCATCGGCCATGGCCGTCCAAGAGCGCTTTCCTCATGATTTTGTGTTCGGTTGTTTCGACAATACACTCCTTCGGGCGGCCCGGGCAGAAGGCATTGAAACATTCCCGCAGTCAGATACCGCCGTTTCAGGGTGAGAGGTGCGATACATTGAGGAAAGTTCTGAACTGAAGGAGGAATATAATGATCAAATCCATTCTTACCGGCTATATCGATATGGCGTTGGCCCGCGCCGAGTATGATAAGCTTAATGACGGGACATTCTCCGGCCGCATCCCCGGATGTAAAGGCGTCATTGCTTTCGGGAAGACATTACGTGAATGTGAGATTGAATTGCAGTCCACATTTGAGGACTGGGTCCTCGTAGGCCTGAAATTGGGACATCCGTTGCCCGTTATTGATGAGTTTGACCTGAATATGGAACCTAAATATGAGTCAATGGCAGCCGTGTAAGCGAAAGATATTCATCAAGCGGTTGCGAAAGCTTGGTTTCGAAGGACCTTATTCGGGGACCAAACACCAGTTCATGTTATACGCGAATTATCGCCTGAGCGTTCCTTCCAATTCCGAATACTCAGTTCCCCAATTAAAACTGATGCTGAGTGAAGTGTCGGATATCATTGAGCGAAATATTTCTGCCGAGGAATGGGCTAAGTTGACCTGACAAACCAATTCGGCCTGCGAGCTTTCAGCTTTCAGCTTTGAGCCTCCAACAAAGGAACATCCCATGAAACCACTCCTGACCGCCATTGCCGCCGCCATTTTCTCCTCCTCCCCGCCCCCGGTTTCGCCGCTTACATCATCCACCCCAAGTTCTCGGCGCCCTCATCGCCGCCATCTGTCTCCTGCTTCCCGCCCCCAGACAGCCCGGCATGGGATAACCTCCCATTAAACAAGCGATTTCAGTGGGTTGACTTTTGGACCCACAAGGCGTAACCTGTTGGCCGTGTGGATCGCCGGGGCCCAGCCCGCCCGAGGCGTATGACCCACTGCGATCCGCCATCGAGGCCGGTCAACTGAATAACTAAAGAGGGTGCCGCTGCCCGGGCATGGATTACTTGAATGAATCTTAAAATATTAAGGATGTCCCACGCTACAAGGAGGTGCTAAATCATGCAGGAAGAATACTCAGGAAGGTTGCTTGAAAACGGCCACCTATCCATTCCTAAAGGAATTATCGATAAACTGAGCATAAGTAAAGACAGCAAGCTACATGTTACAGTTAAAGTCCTTAAAAAAGCACGAAAATCAATGATTTTGGCTTATGCCGGGCTTCTTTCGGATTTGACACAGCAAGAAGAGAGACAATTTGATGAGTCCATTAAAAGGAGAAGCCTTTTTATGCAAAGAGAAGTTGAATTATGAAAAGATGTACGTTAGATACAAATATTATGACTGCCTTTCTCAAAAACGACCTAAACGTTGTAAGGAAAGTCTCTGAGTATCTTGATGCCTTTGACTGCCTCAGCATTAATATTATCTCGTACTACGAAATTCTGAGGGGCCTTATTGACCTCGGAAATAGAAAAAAGTTGCAAAAATTCGAAGAATTCATCGAGGAGAATGAGCTCATACCCATTAGAAAAGGAACCATACAAAAGGCGGCGGACCTGTCTTTTGATGATCACATCAGATTGATGGAGCGTCTTGTACAGCAACTGGCATGTAAGGGCCGAAAGTCCCAGGTGCGATACGACTGGGTCGGCACTGTACGGACTCGGCAAGGGACTCTGGGCTGGAGAGGACGCCCAGGCCTATGTAGACAGGATGCGAGAGGACCGTTGATGGAATTGCTCAACACCTTGCCAAAAGTCCTCAATCGGCCACGGATGGCAACCAAATAAATAGCTCGCGTGTCCATCCAAATACAGGAGGCAACCAATGGATCCGAACACTGTTTCTATATTCGATTTGAGCCCATCAGAGAAGCTGCAACTGGTGGAGGATCTCTGGGACGATCTGGCGGCTACGCCAGCAGAGGTCCCTGTTCATGAATGGCAAAAGGAGGAATTGGCCCGTCGAAAGGCCAACCTGATGAAGAACCCGGCTTCCGGGCTGTCTTGGGATCAGGTAAGGGGCAGAGTACAAAGTCGTCATGGTCGCTGAACTGATAATTGCGCCGGAAGCAGAACAGGACGTTCTACGTTCTAAGGGCTTATGATTTGGTACGAACACAGCCGGAGAGGCCTTGGAGACGAGTTCATCAACAACCGATTCTGTCCCTTTAAGCTTTCACCTTTGAGCTTCGAGCTCTCAACAAAGGAACACCCCATGAAACCACTCCTGACCGCCATCGCCGCGGCTGTTTTTATCATATACCCCTCTGTCTGTTTTGCCTCGTATATTATCCATCTTAAAGACGGGAGAGAGTTTGTTACTGAGCAATACTATGAGGAAGGGGATCAGATAAAGTTTAAACGATATGGCGGGATCATCGGGATTCAAAAGGATCTGGTAAGAGAGATAGAGGAGACAGAAGATGTAGAGCAATTGCCGGAGAAAAAGGAGACGACTGCTGAATCGGAAACCGCCGCGACCGGGGTGGAGAAGGGTAAAAAAGAGAAAAAAGAGGAGGGGGCCGCAAAAGCCGAGGGCTCGAAGCAAAAGGAGCTTGAAGTGGCTGAAAAGGCCGAGGGAAAGAAGAAGGAAAAAGAAAAGGGAAAGCCGGTCGAGATCTCTGAAGAGGAAAAGAAAAAGGTGGAGCAGGAAAAGGCCGCCAAAATGCAGAAACTCCTCCCCTTTGAACTTTGCCTGTATTTAAAGGTTCTGTCATGAAAACGACCCTCACCGCCATAATGATTACGGTTTTTTTCCTTACACCCGCCCTCTGTTTTTCAGCGTACCGCATCCATCTGAAGGACGGGCGGGAATTCGTAACGGACCGGTACTGGCTGGAAGGGGGACAGATCAAGTTTAAACGCTTTGGGGGGGTGATTGGGATCCAGAAAGAGCTTGTCCGGGAGATAGAGGAGGTGGAGGATATCCCCGAACAGGGGGCACCCACTAAGAGAGAAAAGGCAGGCGAAGCAAAAAAAACAGAAGTCGCTAAGGGGGCAGAAACAGGGGATCAGGAAAATATTGGGGAGAAGGGAGCAGGAACCTCGAAACCCGGTACCGCATCCGGGGATGCACCCCGAAAGATAGCTTAACCAAAAAGGCAGGTAACGACTTGATAGATATCGACTATTACAAAAAAGAAAAGCAAAGACTCGAAAAGGAACTTTCCGAAGCGAAATACAGATACCTCACCGGTCTTGAAAGGAACGATAAAGAAGCGAAATACGTAGCTGCAAGGGATGCATCAAAGATTAAGGCTCAAATAGAGCAGTTAAAAAAGGAACTAAAAGAAAAAAACAACGGGGTTCTTCCTGAATGGTGGAACCAATGAAGCTAAAAAATATTCCTCCATGAAATTGTCTTCACGGTCTTGGTGAAATCTTCCAGCTCATCTAATATCTGTTTGCTATAAAGGGTTGTAGCAGAACCCAGCATATCGATGGTTGTTCCTTTTACAAAAATTACTCCAAGATTCCAGAATGTTCCTGTAATGTCCGCATCTCCCTTAACAAAGATCAGACCCTTAAAGGCTATATTTCCAGACACTTTTAAGTTACCCTCAACATACATGAGGCCCTCGCCATAGCCTGATGAAGGGAGGGGTGTGTCATTGGCAAGATCTAAGTTTCCGGTTACATGGATAATACCCAAGGGCGCTTTAGTCAGCTTTTCTCCCGCGAGGTCTGCATCCGTGACATTGGCTTTGGCCAGCAAATCGTTCAGCATGGAAAGTCTTTCAGCAGCATCGGGATAAACTGCAGGGTCGAAAAGGACATCCTGAATGGGTTCCCAAGACGAAAGCCCCTCGTCCTTCCATGGTTGCGTACCATTACCCCCAAACACATCATTACTTCCAGATGGTGATATAAGATCACCCGTACTGACTGCCCCGGGCAAATGGCCACCATCCTGCAGCATCCAGTTACCACTGTTATCAACCACATAAGGAACGTCTACAGCATCATCGCCTGTTTCAATATCGGTAGGATCATCGTCAGAGTTATTTCCATAATGGTCTATATTTAATCCCGGATCGCCGATTTTGTCTTTGATTTGATATATCGTTTTTTCGTTGCCAGTACCATCAAAGTCAGGCGACGTCTCCTTTTTGAAATTAAATCCCAATATAGTCGAATTCCCGGAAAAATTCGGTGGATTGTTAACAACTACCGCCCCTTTTGAATTTATTGCAAAGACCTGATTTGTAGCCTCCACACAAATTTTATGCTCAGCTGTGCCGTTTTTTCCAATGGATTCAATCCATGTAATCGGTTTACCCTCTCCAGGTGGAGAATTAGTAGCGTTTTTGCCGGCAGATGGGCTATAGAATACCAAATCATTTTTATCCCCGTCCCCATTGAGGTCGACCCCTATATCCGACTCTTTTTCATGCCTGATGACCACCCCGTCGTAGTTCATATTCGGCCAGTCATCTTTCGGCAGTAGGGTGGCAGTATCCGGCGAGGTCAGGGTGGTAGCATCCTCAACAAAGTGTATCTTCACTTGCCAGTCGGGATCATATCCGCCGGAAGATAGGTCTCCAATATAGGCGTTGGTAACACCATTTATATTTACCTGAGACCCCCAATCCGCAATTGTTTTCGTACTATCTGGGAGACCGATCCTGAACAGGGCTTCTTGGATGCCTGCCTCTGCAACAGACAAAGTCTGCACGCTGCTCTTATAGTTTGCCCCAATTTGTATATCCGTCGTCGTCATGATAACCGCACTGGTGCCTAACATGGCCAGAATAGCCACGAACATGAGCCCGATAATGAGCGCAGCGCCGTTTTCATTCTTGTATATAGTTCCTATCCGGGATAAACGTAACTTTTTGCTCAATAATAGTCTCATAACACCAAGGCCTCCCGTCTAAAGGGCAAGATTGGGGGGGGTTACAAAAGATTTAAGCGTATATCGCCTGTATCCATCCGAGTAATCCGGATGGGTGTAATTGGGGTCGGGTTTTGGCGTCTTCGCCTCTATAGTGATCTCTACCTGTCGAATATCGCTGCTTGTCGTGGTTGTGTTTCCATCCTCATCATAATATGTGAATGAAAACGATTCGATGTTCTCAGCAAATGGCTGCCCGCCTGCTCCTGTGTTCCTGTCAATTTGATCATCAGTACTATCTTCTGTATAAATTATGTCTTCATGGGCATTGGAGGTGTCCCCGTTACCATTTAAATCAGCTAATATCCGCAGCTGTGAGGTATCGTAGGGCACGCCGACAGTTGTACCAAGCGTCAATGAACTTGTGGGATCATATCCCGCCATTTTTAGTTTCACGGCCGATCATATCCATAGCGGCCCTTGCACCCTGAATCATCTCGGAAACCTGTTCCTGAATCGCATAGGTTTTGCGTTGGCTGATGAAGGCACTCGAGAGGGCTGTGATAATAACCAAGGCAAGCGCCATGGCGATGAGTAGCTCGATCAGGGTGAATCCTCGTTCCCTGTTTTTTGTAGAATTCTGCATTGGATCCTTTGATTATTTCGCAAGGATAGTATTTAATTCAACATCATGGTCTTCCATCGAAGCTCCCCCCAATAGACCTTTACAACGACTGTTTTCATGCCAGTTGCCGGACTGTCGTCGGCAACCAGAACTTCTCGCTTAAAATGGTCATAAGGGGTTGGGCATATCGCTTTGGCCTCGGGGACAACATTTGAATAGTCTGAGCTCCCAATCCTTCTGATATCCTCCATCTTATCCTGGGCCAAGGTCGTGGCGGTCGTCAGTTCGTTGCTGAAGCTGTTTCCTTTGATAATACCTACGGTCAAAGAGGCCATGCCCAGCAGGCCGATCGATAGAATCACGATCGCGATGAGGACCTCGAGAAGGGTGAATGCAGAATTGTCTTTCAGTTTATGGTGTTCCCTACGTTTTTTCTTCCGCATTTTTGATTGCACTCAATTGATTTTTACCCTTCCAGCAATACTTATTGTAATGTTCTTGGAACCTTCGCTGTTTTGTAGGGTAATGGTTCGGTTCGTGGCTGTCCCTCTCGGGGAAAAGACTGGATCACTCGTATTGTTTAAATCAAACGTCACATCGTGGTATTCATTCTGGATGTCCCTATTTATTATGTCGCCTTCTCCGTCATCTACTGTTCCATTGTTGTCTGCATCGTTGCATATTTTATATTGGTGGTTGTTGTAGAAAAACACCTTTGTTCTCTGATTCAGCTTTACCGCCTTCATCCGGGCCGCCATAAGATCGCCCATGATTTGGCGGGCGGCGCCGTTGAGGCGCATGCCGGGCAAAAGGGACATGAAGTTGGGGATGGCGATGGCGGAGAGGATTCCAAGCACCGCGATGATGATCATCAGTTCCAGGAGTGTGAAGCCTGTGGTTTTGTTCATTTGTGGATGCTCTGTTTTGGTTCGGTCGAGTTCATGCCTTAACATTTTTGCAATATTTGTGCCGAGCGTTCTTAATGGGTGTACTTTATGGCAATCAGTTTTAATGGCACTGTCAACTGTTAAGGAATTTTACGGTGTAAAATAATAGAACAGCTAATATATTTCAACCCGGTATCGCGCAGAGGCGCGGAGGCGCAGAGGAATGGGGAACGGTTCACGGGGGTGATGGCGTATTGGTAACGGAGCCGCACAAGCAGCAGACTTTGGTGCAGCCACAAAGACACGAAGACAAAGCATAAAGGATTAGGGGCGTGTAATGGATTCCCCACTGATGTGACGGATGTGCTTGAATAAGTATCGTTGATAAGTATTACAGAAACCTTAGTTGACTCTTCATTGAGTCTTCATGGAGTCCTGCGTGGAGTGTTGAAGAAGTTTCAAAAGTTTTGAAATGGTCAGTCCAAATGATAGACCAAAGTGTACATCTTCATCCAGCAAAAGCTTGATTTTCATTCGCTTAGGCTTCTTATTTGGGGGCGGAAACGATCTGCGTTTGCGAGAAATCGACATCAGATGATTCCATCAGTTCATTGTCAATCTCTTCCTGATGGTCAAAGTAGTATGCCAAGGCTGAATGGACCTGGGAGGGAACGAGGTGTGATAATGTATTTAGAATTTCATCGACGGTCATTCCCATCTGGTAGTAACCTGCAACACAACGGACCGTGATTCGTGTTCCTCCAATTATTGGTACCCCACCTGCGATTTCAGGATTCGATTCGATATAGGGGTATCGTCTTTAGACAGGGAATTCCAAATAATGAAAGTTAAGGAGATTTAGACTGACGGTTGGTAGCCTCCAAATTTTAGGCGGTTGGTCCAGGAAGACTGCCAAATCTAAACCTGAAAATCGGTCCTCTTGACCATCATATAGGAAGTCTTGCATCGTGAAGTAGAATTCCGTTGGCTGATCGACCACAAAATCTTGGGGTGCTTGAAGATCATTATGGATCGATTTTCAGAAAAGAGTTCATAAGATACCGTGGGTATATACCCACCTCATAAAGTTGTTTGGTTACACTTGGGACTGACCGGGTTTTGACCTATTTGAGAATAGCATACCCATGACGTATTACCCTCGCGGTAAAGACGCCAAAAACATCTTATCAGAGGTTTGCATATGAGGAATATGAGGAACCTGATGAAGAGAAAGTTGCTTCTGACCGAAATCTAATGCCGATATGCTATTCGGAAAGCCCACACCCCTCACAGACTGGGTCGATCGATTATCCGCGTCCATATTCATTTAAACGGGACTGTCCGAGTTTCTCAAAAGCGAATCCATATAAATACAGCAGGTTACAGATGACACTTTTGGGATTTCAGCATATTCCCTTCGGAGCCGCCTGCCCTCACCCTTATTGGGGCGGGCGGATTCGGAGGGAATATGGTATTCCCTTTGGTGAGCCCCCTTCAGTGGGCTGTTACAGTGAGTTCAAATGACCTGTGAAAAAGCACCCAACTTATGCATTCTGTAAGGTATTGAAAATATGCCAGCTTTAAAATCGGACGCTTTTGAGAAACTCGGATATAGCCATTTAAACTAGCTTAACATCAGTTCTTTATAGTCAACATCTGAAATTTTAAAGACCCACTTGGTGCTTGAATAGTCGTCTGGCCAGGTGCCTGGATGAACGTTGTATTAGCTGTCTGTTGCTCATAATTTGAATCATATCCACCTTTGATTAGAATCATTTTAGAGTTTCCAAGGTTAATTGATTCCGGATAAGTTCCTTGCTTTACCAAGATTACTGATCCGGTATCTGCATCATCTACGGCAGCTTGAATTGAGTCGTAACAAGGCTGCTCATTCCCGCAATCTCCAGTGCTGCTTACATAAAATTTTGTTCTAGAAAGATCATAAGCGGTAATCGGATTGAAATCAATTTCTGCGTTTGTATTTACTGCTGTTATGTCAGCCGTAATATCTGTTGCGATAGGGTCAACATCTGTTATGCTTAAATCAAGATTCGTGACAGTTGGGTTAACTTTCGAACTTTCTAAAAGAACATCACTTATACCTCCGGAGCTGTCAATTTCAAATATAATCGCACCGCTATTCCAAGTCCGCATCAAAGCAATATAATCACCGGCAGGTGTCTCTAAAATAGTTTGAGTAAGCTCCCAGTAGGCCTTGCTATAGCTGAAGGCATTTTCCCATATCATGTCTCCACTACCATTTACTTTGATAATCCAACCATCGTAAGGGTCATCCTCTGATGCATAAGCTTGCCCGCCAATAACAAATCCACCGTCTTGTGTCGGATAAATATCGCTACCCGATTGATACACTGAGGTTCCGTAAGCTTTTTGCCATACAGCATTTCCATCGCTATCGATTTTCAAAGCCATTAAATTCCCTGAATTAGTTCCAAATGTTGTCCTTCCAGCTAAGACATATCCCCCGCTGATTTCTTTGATTGACCTGCAAGCGTCTGCAGATGATCCTGAATATTTTTTTGTCCAATTGACGTTGCCTTCTGAATCAAATTTAACAACAAAAAATGGAGCATTTCCCGTTCCGGGGTGACCAGGTATTGTCACGATGTATCCTGAGTCAGAAGTGATCGAAAGTGCCGTTTCTGAAGCACCACTAAAATCTGTGTTCATACCGAAATAATAGCTTTTTGCCCAAACAATGCTACCATCAGTTCTTAGCTTTAAAAGTGCTAAGATGTCACTGGCAAGTCCCGGGATAGGCCCCTTAATCCCTGCCACGATATACCCGCCATCTGAAGTTTGACGCACTGAAACAGCTCTCTTTGTTTCTGTATAATATTTTTCCCATTCAACATTGCCATTGGTATCCAATTTGAGTATCCACATCTCATAACCACCAACATCGGGGAAGGTCCAACCTGCTACAGCAAAACCTCCATCAGCTGTCTGAACAATAGAATTCCCCTGAGAATCAAAATCAGAATCAGAATCGGGAAGGTCATAGGTCTTGGACCAAAGTAGTTCTCCGGTTAGGTTCGTTTTCATTACCAAAAGGGTCCGATCCTGACCTTGGGGCAATTTATGAAGGAATCCTGTAGTTACGTAACCATCGCTTATTCGTTTGAGAGTGTTCATAATTAAGCCATCTGTACCACCGTTATATCTGTAAGCCCATGTTTCAGAGCAGTAACAATAATCTGGTGTAACTAACAAACCGAAAAAGAACAACGCTAAGCCTATTATCATGTATATCATTTTGTTCCAAAAAATCGTTTCATTTTGGTTGCACTTTTTTAGCGTATTGTATCGTAAAATAGAGCTACCTTGTATGAACTTCATTGTGTCTCTCGGTATTGTATACATCTCGATAAGTCCTCTCTTTTCTGGTAACCTCAATGATTTTGTGTCATCAAAAGTGTGAGATATGCGTACGGTCTCAAATAAATGCCCATCGAAATTAGTCGTCGAAATTAGCTTACGTCGAATTTAGCTGGCTTCCAATTTTTCATATAAAATTGCAGATTCCGTGGCTATCTCACAACCTGTTCAAACTATGATAGGGTGTACGCCTCATATTACGTTCCAAATTCCGGGAAATGACGGTTGAGAAAAAATGCCCAGAACTGCTCCCATCGATTACTCAGGATGAGGGAGCGAAGCGTCAGAATCGTTTGGCCACCGTTGACGGTCCATCTCATCCCTGACTTCTTCATCCGGGTTCCAATGAGATTCTTGCAGGCGGCTTCAACGACTCCACTCCCAATAGGGAGATTGTTCTGCTGCAATTCAAAATAGTTCATCCTTTTTCTGTTACGCTGGAGGTATTTCAGTTCTGATTCGATTTCCGGATTGTGTTTGGATTTGCTTCGTCTGTATCGCACCGCCCGAATCACCTTGGAAGCACCGTCGGGGTCTTCCTTTAGGACAATCTTCTGTTTGTTGTACCAGGCCTTTGCCTCTGTTGGATCGCTGAAAAGGAGTTCAGATAGTTTTGACAGGTGCTCACAAACATGGAAAAAGTCCACCACATGAACGGCATTGGGGTATTTTTTACGGAAAAATAGCCATAAATCACGGGCACCGTCGGCTATACATACCGTATGCTTGAAGTTATGCTTCTTGGTTATGGTCTCTACCTCTTGTTCAAGAAGTCGTTTGGCCTGTACTTTCCCTTTCTCAGGCATACGACCAATATACACGGTATCCAATCGGTTACCTTGACTGTCATAGGTGCTCACAGTGGCAGCTGTGGCATGTTTCCACCCCTGCTGCCTGATCAAAACAGATGTGGAATCCATACTTATGGCCATTGTCACGGCCTTCTTATGAACCGACGCTTCAGATTGAATGGTTTGCATAAATCCACTGGTATCCAGAAAATCGCCAACATATTCCAGGACACTCTTTACTGTTCCCTCTGAGGGTTTCATAAGTGTCCATTTTTGGCAGTGCTTAACAAATTCTCTGAGGGTCATGGATGCCAGGCTATAACAGATGTATTCAGCCGCAGCAAAGCTCACATAGTCGTTTATGAATTTAAGTTTTACCTCCAGAGGACAGATACTGCGGTTTGCTTTATTACTTTGATAGATGCCGCGCTTAAGGGAGATTTCACCCAAGAGGGTTAGATATCTGCCCAGTGCAAGAAATTTACGATAGTGTTTCTGGCCGTCATGGACGATTGTCTTAGCCTGTTCGTCGTTTCGTGAAAAGAGTTCACTCAATCCCAAGGCCCCTGATTTGCCCAATGTTTCAAAGAATTGTTTTTCGACATATCGTACTCTCGCACCGTCAAAGGGGTGCTTGGCGATGCAGTTGAGTTGCTCAACTACGCCAGCGCGAACAGCCGCTATAATTGCAGATGGGACACCTTTGGTTTCCATATATGACAAAATGTACAACTTTTGTCATATAATGTCAATATAAAAATGCTGATGTGCAGGTTTTAAAGGTCTTTTTTTAAGTAATATGAGGCGTACACCCCTATGATATATAAAAAAATCACGTTCTGACTATTTTGTTGATTGCTGAACTGTAGTAGGAATCTTTGTTTGTTTTTTAATCTGTTCCAGCATTTCTTCTATAATGCGAAGAGCATTTTTTACCATCTGACCGCTAAGCGTTGAGAGAAACTCTCTCGCAGGCAAAAGATTATTTGACCGCAATAGATCCTGCTCATAATGCTGTTTAAATGCCAAGTAACTGCATACCTTAGAGTACCCCTTTTCGCACTCAATCAAAGCATCAGCAAGGGCAAATCTGTCATACTTGTGAAAGCCTTTCATCAGGCGTTCGAGGTCTTTGAGCTTTTCCTTAATGGCCTTTCCAAATTGTTCATCAAACGTAACCAGATCTGAATAAACACCCTCTATCATTAATATCCTTGCATATGCAATAACACGACCGAATACATACAAGGTGCTAATTTCAAAATAGTGATCTTCCATTACTTCCCGACCATGTCTGTATCTCCAAATTGTCCAATCGATGCCATAGCGCTTCCAATGCGTCTTGGAGTTGGAATAAATAGAGCTTGACAACTTTTTCCAGTTTATCCTGTTTTTCTTTTTTCCGCCGTAACCTGCTTTCCAGGAATGTGCTCCCGATGGAACCGATCCCAGCCCCTATGAGCGCGGAAATTACTGTCGCAATTGAGTCTGGCATAACAACGCCTCGGAGTTTCCTTTGTCCTAACCTCAAAATGATAACGGCTTTATGATCATTATTGGAAGTGTCTGTGACCAGCTCGGCGGTTGACCTTTTTGGCCGCCCCTTGGATAAATTCTGTGTTCGTTATCCGGTGTTCATATACTGAATTCTATATACCTTTGACTGCCGAAATTTGCAGAATGCCATCTTGGTTTGGTAAGAGGGTATTTACCAAAATAAAAGGGTCTGTCCGAGTTTCTCAAAAGCGATTCCTTATAAATACAGTATGTTACACATGACACTTTTGGAATCTCAGCATATTCCCTTCGGAGCCGCCCGCCCTCACCCTTATCGGGGCGGGCGGATTCGGAGGGAATATGGTATTCCCTTTGGTGAGCCCCCTTCAGTGGGCTGTTACAGTGAGTTCAAATGACCTGTGAAAAAAGCACCCAACTTATGCATTCTGTAAGGTATTGAAAATATGCCAGATTTAAAATCGGACGCTTTTGAGAAACTCGGATATAGCCAAATAAAAGAGGAGATTGGTTCGACTTTTTTGTTTGGTGATACGACTGGCTATTGGGGTTAGGTGGAGGTATAGGACGGAATCTTTCCTTAGGCCGGTTCCTATCACTTCTAAAAGCTTCTTCCTGGTTTTCCATGTCCTGCCCCCGTTATAGGATGTGTAAGAACGAGGATGTTTGATGAAGAGTAACCATTTCAAATGGAAGCGGGTCTGTCAAGCAGATTCGGCCTAAATTGGGAGACTATCGGCGTATATGAGTTAGATGGGTGTGGACGAGCCCAAAACTTGGAATATCCCAGATGCTGTTGACTTGGCGGAATCTGAAACCTGATGTTGATTTCAACTATTCGAAATGGCAACATCTTTTGGTAACCTCAAAGATTTTAGCACCTCAAAAACCTGGCATATGCCTACGCTATCCGTAAGTGCTATTGTCACCGATTTAATTCTACACCAGTTTCAGCGATTTAATTGTATACCATTTACACCGGAAATAAGGGGACCATCTCATTCAATCAGAGGTTCCTTGGGAGTCCTTATAATTCTTCTAATTGGGCTCTAATGGCATTTGATTCCAATCTCCGAGCTATGGTATGCATTATGATTCCCATGATGGTGATGCCTTTGTTGGCATCAGTTGTTCCGCTGGAGGGTTTCCTGGCTTACGGGTGTGAAAGGCATTTTTCCGATACTGAGCGGACTTCAAGGTCAAAAAAGCTTCATCCAACTGTAATCGGAGGTTCATATAGACAAGCCCCATTGTTTCCGGTGATTTTAGCGAAATTATTTAGGAATCCTTCCAAATTCGGTAAAAACCAAAGATATATAGCTATGCCCAAACAGCGTCCTGGTATATTTTCCAACCGGTGTTTTTGGTGCACTTTTTAACCGGTGTCAATACGTAAGTGCCCTCAGTTCCCTTAATTTTGAAGGGAAAACCTTACCACCACAACATATAGGGGTCAATCAATTTATCTTTTGTCCCTTTGCAGGTGAATCTTACGTGCATTATGTTGTGTGTTGCCATAACCATCTGAAAAGATGTTGTTTTTTCTTTTGCCGTGAGATATCCGGATTAATATGCAAAAGCAACAGGTTATGGCGTATTTCGATGAACCGCTGTGTTGGACTGGCAACATAATATTATTAACGTATTCGCACCTCTGCGTAAAGGGCTATTGTTTGCATGCCCCCGCTATAGACTATCGAGCCAAGCCATTAAATCCCCCTCATTTTCCCAATGAAGTAGCTCTTCTATCTTTGAATCGTCAGTTAAGACGGATTGCATATACCGGATAAAGCGCTTTTGTGTATTGCGCTGTCGATTGAGATCCAAATGCAGATAAATGTCCGTGGACTGCATGCTGTCATGTCCCAGATGGTTCATGATGTCGGTGATGGAATGGCCGCTGTAGTGCATGTCGACCGCCCGGCTGTGACGAAAGGAATGGACCGGATTGATATTGATGAGTCGTTTGGGAGGCAGAGCTTTTTCGAGATATTTTTTGCAGATTCGGTAGATGCCATGACGAGTGAGTGCCTTCCCCCGCTGGTTGATAAAAAGCCGGTCTTGATAAGGCGGTTTTGGAGAGATGCGGTATCTTCTGATGTAGAACTGAAGGAGATGGCAAGTTTTGGGTTCGATTTTTACAAGTCGAAACCGGTCTGCCTTTCCCAGAATTGCCATCGTTTGGTTCTGGGGGTCGAAGTAGTCCAGATTCAGCGTGGCTATCTCGGTGGCCCTGGCGCCGGAGTCATAGAGCAGATGAAGGAGGGCATAATCCCTGAACCCCTCTTTTGTTTTCAGTTCAACAGCCTGGAAAACCTTTAAGATCTCATCCTGATAAAGGAAACCGATAAGGGGCTTCTGCGTCCTTTTCTGAGGGATATGGAGAATGGCATCTGCCACGTGGCGTTGTTCCGGGTACTTGAAGCGGACCATTTTGGCAAAGGATTTGAGGGCCGCAAGCCGATGATTGCGGGTCTTGGGCAGATTGTTTCGCTCGTTCTGGAGGTTTTCAAGGAAAGCGATGGTGACATCCGAAGAGAGATGTTCCACCCTGAGTGACCTGATTTTGATGCCATAAAACTTGGCGGCAAAGGGCAGAAAAAGTCTGAAGGCATCCCGGTAAGCCTTAAGAGTATGCTCACTGACCCCCTTGATATGAGGGAGATACTGATCAAAGAACTGACGAATGCAGGGGGAGAGTTTCATTCTTTCTTTTCCTGCCAAAGGGAAAAGTCCACCAGATTTTTGCGACTGATGGCATCTGTGACCCTGAGGTATACGCTGGTATATTTATATTCGCTGTGGCCCATATAAGCGGCCAGTACGGGAAGGGCGTATTGAGGAGTCCCTCCCTGTTCTTTGATTTTCAGCAGGGTATATACGGCAAAGCTGTGGCGCAGGCTATGTGGCGTGGGCTGAAGAAAGTTCACATTGCCAATCACCCGTTTAGGCTGATCAAGGCCGATCTCTTTTAGCGCTTGATGGAACAGGGATCGGAACTGGTAGTCTGTCAGAGGTTTTTGATCCGTACGGACTATAAGAAAGGGACTATCATCATGAGGCAGTATCGATTTTCGAACAGAGAGATAGTTTTCTATCGCGGAAACGACATCTCTTGGTATGGGGATGAGCCTGTCCTTACTAAATTTGGTCTTTTCAATGTAAAGGGTGCGATCATCCCGGCGATAGCCTGGATTCCCATGGAGTCCAGAAGTCCTAACGTTGAGGGGAATAAATCACGCTTCCTTGCTTTATTTCAAGTTAATAGATGTTATACTAAAAGTAAACTTAACAGATATTAACCACACTGTTAAGATAACGTTGCATGCCCATCACCTCAATATATTGACCCGCCATCATGCATAAAATACCATATATTCGAAATACTTTGCCTGAAGACCATTTTTTTCTTTACAAAGGAGATTATTTATGACATAGTGGATATATGTTAAATAGTTCACCAGAACAGCTAACAGAAGGGTCCCGGTTCTTCCTGGAACCCAAAAACGCCACCCATCGACAGTATGAGGCATTAAGGGCATACTTTGTGGAAGGCGTTTCCGGTAAGGAAGCAGCCAGAAGATTCGGCTATACCGAAGGAAGCTTTCGTGTCCTGGTCCACCACTTCCGGCAAAACCCTGACCGACAGTTCTTTGTACCGCCTTCAAAAGGCCCCCACACGGCCCCCAAAAAGGATAATGTTCGTAATCAAGTGATCGCTCTGAGAAAACAGAACTTGTCTATCTACGACATCAGTGACGTTCTTGCAAAAAAGGGCCATAAGATGAGCCCCGTCAGCGTATCTTACATCCTGAAAGAAGAGGGATTCGCCAGGCTTCCGAGAAGGCATGACGAAGAGCGCCCAAAATCCACCAGACCCATTGCAGGGGCTGTGGCGGATGTGAGACAGCTTCGATCTATCTCCCCGAAGGATACACACCAAATTTGGCGGTCTCTTCTTATTTATGCCATTTCTGGCTGCCATCCCTCTTGATGAAATCCTTGAGGAAACCGGGTTTCCAGGATCAAGGATGATCCCTGCCGGACACGCCATACGTTCCCTTATGGCCTTGAAACTTTTCGGATCGGCCCGTCACAGCCATGTCATGAGTTACGTTCTGGATGAAGGGTTGGCTTTGTTTGCCGGCCTGAATGCCATTCCCAAACGGGCTTTCCACACCGAATACAGTTGTCGGGTAGATGCCAGGTCCTACCCTTTGTTGATGCGACGCTGGTTTGACGCGATAGCCAATCTGGGTCTTGAGCAAGGCACTTCTTTTGACCTGGACTTTCATACCATCCCCTTTCATGGAGAAAATGCCCTGGTTGAGAAGCATTATGTCTCCAAACGGAGCAGAAAACAAAAAGGGATCCTGGCTTTTGTGGCTCAAGACGCATCAACCCGGGTCTTTTGCTATGGCAATGCCGATGTCCGAAAAGATGACCAAAACGACGAGATCCTCAACTTCATTGATTATTGGAAAGAACGAACCGGTCATCTACCCCAGGAACTCATCTTTGATTCAAAACTGACAACCTACACCAACCTGAATAAATTGAACCAACAGGGAGTGGATTTCATGACCCTCAGGCGCCGATCCAAAAACATGCTCCAGCAGGCCCACAGCGAGCCGACATCAGCATGGAGACGCATTGAACTGGAGGGCGTATCTCGCATCTACAAAACCCCCAGGATTCTGGATACCAAGATCGCTCTCAAGGACTACGAGGGGTCTATCCGTCAGCTGGTGATTGCTGATCTCGGTCATGAAGACCCCACTTTCTTATTGACCAACCAGATGAATCGATCAGCCCGTAAACTGATCCAGAGGTATGCACAGCGCATGATTATTGAGAATAATATCGCTGATGGCATCGATTTTTTTCACATGGACGCTCTTTCTTCCACCATAGCCATGAAAGTGAATCTCGATTTACAGCTCACGCTCATGGCCAGCAGCCTCTACCGATTGCTCGGCTCCAAACTCGGCAAGAGATATCAAAAAGCCAAATCCCGACACATATTCAGAGACTTCATAGATGCAACCGCTACACTGATCATCACGCAAAAAGAAATCATCGTCCGTTTCCAGAAGAGAGCATGTAATCCATTTTTGATCGCTGCTGATTATGAAAATGTTGATATCCCCATACCTTGGCTTGAGGGGAAAAAGCTCCGATTGGTGTTTGGCTAAAGCTCCATGGTGTTAAGTCAAAAAACTAACATGGGAAATCCAGGATAGTGGTGACGCTTAAGCTTTAAGGGTTCCGATATCCTCATGCCGCATCGAGCCAGCAGGAAAACGACCGTATAGAAAGCCAGGTCCCTGAGAAAAAAACGTTTTGTTTTCCGTATCCTTTTGCAGATGGCCGAGAGTAACTGGTCGGTTTGATGGGGGAAAAGATAAAGGGTACGATGGCGTTTTTCTTAAGGAGCGGGATATCCTGAAGCGGGTTTTCTTTCATAAGGCCCTGTCGTATCAGGAATTGGAAGAAGTTCCGTGTTGCCCAGATATTGGCGTTTACAGAGTTTTTATCGATGTGGATATGGCTTCTCATCTCAAGGAAGAATCCGGGATCAAACGAGTCCCAGTCGGCATTTTTCTCCATCACGTATCGATCAAAAAGAAGAAGGTGATATCTGATACTCTTCAGGGAATATCCCAGCCCTTGGCGATATGTAAGGAACGCATTGATTTTCGGGGCCAAGAAGCTCTCAAAGGACTTCATTGAACAGGACCTTTCTCATTCGTTCGGTATCGATATAGAGATACCTCTGCGTGGATTGGATATTGTGGTGTCCCATCATTTCTTTGATCTCGTAAATGTCTCGTCCCATTTTGAGCAGGTTTTGAGCGTAGGTATGCCTAAGCCAGTAGGCTGTAGAAGCAAGCCCCGCTTTTTCCATGGCCTTTTTCATGTTTCCGGCCACCCTCTCTGGTTTAAGGGGTGAACCTGCACAAGTCAAAAAGAGTGTCCTGAGATCCGTTTTGGGTCTGGCCTTGAAAACATAAGCGGCAATGGCTTTAACTGTCTGTTTGGGCAAAGGAAGCGTGGTCGGTTTGTTGGTCTTTCGTTCCCTGATGGTGATCTCTCCCCGGGTAAAGGAGATGTGGTCCAGGGTGATTCCGCTGATTTCAACAGGTCTGAGGCCCAGGGCGTAGGCCAGGTGGATCATGGCATACGTCCGGATATCCACAGAAGTAGAAAGTTTCAGGCTTGAAAAGAGCCGTTGCAACTCCTCTGGCCGCAAAAACTTAGGCGGTTTCTTATGGGCGAACAGGGGAGCGCCTACCAGTAACGTGGCCAGATCTTTCCTGATGATCTTTCTTTCAGCATACAAATATGTCAAGAATCCTCGTACATGATACCGATAAATCCGGAGGGTCGATTTGGCTACATTGAATTCACCCATAAAGGCGTCAAGGTGTTCTATTTTCATGGCGGCAAGCCTGATTGTATGCTTTTCAAGATAATGATAAAGCGACGTCATCACCCTTCTTACATTGGTGATCTGGACCTGAGAGATTTCCCTCGTATGTTCCAGATAGAGAAAGTACTGCTCGTAAAGATCAGGCAGTCTGACCTTGTTGCGTGCCTCGTTCATGGAGTTTCTCCCGGATCCTTTTCATGTATTCGGATCTCATCTCACGCTGCTGTTGCAGGATCTCTTCTTTTGTCAATGGGGTTATCGGTTCCGGCGGCAATGAAAGGACCTGGTAGATGGGATGTTCATAGGCCAAAAGAGATCTGCTGATCAGTCCCTCTCTTGCCTCTCCCAGTGAGGTGAGACCAATTTTGATCAGACTGCATATCTTATCATCATGGTAGAAACTGATCCCGTTTCTGTCGGAGACACTTACCAGGAAAAAATAAAGCAGAATCTCCACAGCAGACAGATCCCTAAGGAAACCACCGGTGATAAAACGATGATCGATCCAGCTGAAGGACCCTTTAATCTTACGGATCCTTGAAGAATTGAGCATTCTCTTTTGATACATGGTTGTCACCTCCCGCAAGCAATGGCGACATTTTCCTTACTGCACAAAGCTTTGTCCAACTGAACTTGTATATCAAGACAGGGAAGGGTGCTTAAAAGAAATGTGATTCCAGAAGGTTGTGCAGTTAACTGGGCTTGTATATCAAGTTTCGAGGATTCCCATAATTCGTTCGTGATCTCGGGGACCTGTCTATTTAACTGGGCTTGTATATCAAGACGGAGCTTTTTTCGCCGGTCACGAACCTGTTGGGCCTCCCGGTTCTTTCTCACATAGTCCGGATGGCTTTCCCGGTAGTGTTTAAGGTATCCCGGATTCTCTTCAAGCCACTCTTTGACCCGAGGATAATCATTGCAATGGCAGTCAGGGTTTCTTTCCCTCCATTTCCTGTTGTTATTTGCCTTCAGGGCGGCTTTGCAGCCAAGTTTTCCACAGATTTTTTGACGCTTACCGACTTTCGGGTGAGGGGTGAACTGGGCCTTACAGTAGGGACACTCTTTCATCCTGGTCCTCCTTTGCAAAAGAGGAAGTACACAAAACAAACAAATCAAAAGACCAAGATGAAAAAAGAGAAATCAAAAGGAAAGAACCATATTCCTTTCTCACTCCTTCAACTATACGAATTATAAGGAAAGAAGTTTAAATCGGGATGGGCAATGAATCTTACGCCGGAGAATAAGTATATGAAAAACAAGAAGGGAATAAAATGGAAGGAATCAAATACTCATACAACATAACCAAACTAACAACATAACGTGCATCATAGTGGCAGCCAAGTAGTTGATTTTATTAGACCATACCAAATCAAACCCGGAATCTCTATTAGAAGAGTGTTTCCAATAACTGTTACCCTTGGCTCGGATGTCAACTTGTCAAATCCGTAATCATTGACCGCAATTCGTCGATCTGCAACTCCTGTGCTTCAATTCATGCTTTTTGATGACGGAAAGAGCGCATTTTGGACTTTTTGCGAGCGTATCAAGCCTTACAGTTCAACATCGGCGAACACATCGCCATAGATCTCTTCCAGTTCTTTCGTTTCCCTTGTCGTGAGTTGAGCAAATTCCGCCTTTCGTGCCCGATTTGACAGGCGGCCGTTGTTTTGACTAAGAAAGCGAAAAAGAAGATCGATGGTGCGGTCCGGCATATCCACAATCTCCTCAATACGTTCTCTGAAAGCGTCGTATTGTTTGAGGAATTCTGTTTCATTCGGAAGGTCTTCATTTATCGTTCTGAACTCCCGGTGGCGGCAAAAAGGCGTTTAAGAACAGCGAGATCCAACCCCTCGTATTTAAGCGCAAATGTCAGGTGGCCCTCCAGGCTCGCCTTGGGCGCGTGGCGTGGTGTCAGGATTTGCCACCCTGCATCTGTGCAGGTCCTGTGGTGCTCTCCTGTAGCAGAGAGCAGGCGCGGCAATGGCACGGATAAATCATAGGCGTCAACCAGGGCAGAATATCCGGCAGGTGTCGCCCTCTCAGGAAGGGGTCTCTCATGAAAAACGGTGACTGCCCCTGAAAAACAATTTATATTTTTAAGTGTCATAAAAAACGATATAATTCCTTGAAAATCGATTCAAAAGAACAAACATGTTGAAAAATAAACATATATCATGAAAAAACATTACACAAGTTCAGAATTAGTGTGATTCGATTATGCAGCCACGAAGACACGAAGCTTCCAACTCGGTTCATAACATACATATGACAGTTTTGCCTATGTTTAAAGCTGGAATTTAAGACGCACTTCGGTTTTTACCTTTTCCAGAAGTGAGCGTTTTATATACAGAGTGGACTTCAATGGTATCTGGTCAAGAATCAGCAAAACCTGTTCCGGTCTTCTCATTTCCCGTCTTATGGATCGAATGAGAATACCGATCGTTCCATGTACGCTGAAACCGATCTGTTCTGCAACAAATCGAGCAGCAGCGTCATCGGTAAAAAAGACCGCATTTGGTTTTTCGGCCATAAGGGACAGGGCTTCAATTTCGCCAGCATCAAGTGAAAATAATCGACACATGGTGTCCAATTGTTTGCCCGGATGATATGATCTTTCCAGATGGGTGAGATTGAGATGGGTTTTCTCTAACGCTGTGGGCCGATAGGAAAGGATTTCTTGCCAGACAGTGTCCGGTATCAGGTTTTCTTCAAAATCAGAGATCAGATCAAGGCAAGCGAGTTCATCTAAATGGATTATGGGTCCGGCATCAAATATGGCCGTATTCGACTGCTTAGTCCTGCCCATGCAGACCCCATTCCACGTCCTTTAAAATATGCGTAGCCATGAGATCGGGTTGGTGCGAGTCCAGAAAGCGACGTATCGCTTCTGCGAAAATGTCCTTTTCGTCACGATACCAACCATCTTTGACAAGTCCGATCGCCTTTTTATAAAGCATCTCAGGTATTTCCATTTCAATAGTTCGCACTTGTTTTCTCCTCACCGAACTTCATCCAGAACGTTTTAGGATTTGGTTTGTTCACCCCTGGCCAAGGATTTGGCTTACAAAAAGATTTTCAAAATCATGATAGCATGATGCGCATTTACATAGGCTTTGAAATCTTACCAGAAGCGCATCTAAAGTCAACTCCGCGAAAGCATATGCAGCAATTCTCATATGGGTTGACTTCTGCGGGGAGCAATGTGGTTAGAATAGAATACCGAACCCTAATAAATGGACTCAGGTAGTATAAATCCGGAGGCTGCTGACAGAGGCGATTCGATTAAAATCTTTATCATTATGGAGTAAGGGCATCCCATATTGGATCGCGGTTTGGGCGATGAGGCAATCGGCCGTCTTTCGTATGGTGACACCCTGCCTCCTGCAAACGCGATAAAGCCGGGCAGCGCTGACGTATGACTCCGGAATGGATAAGCCTAAGATTTGCAGGTGGAGCAGATGCCTTTTGGCCACCTTGAATTCCGCGTCATGATTGAAGCCCTGGAGCGTTTCCGTCAGGATATAGGCGGAGATGCAGACGTCTTCCTCCTCCTCCAGAAGTTTACTAAGAGCTGCTTGCGGTGCACTGGAAACACCGTTGAAAAAATCGATCCACACAGAGGTATCAACCAGTATCTTCAAAACGGTTTTTCCTCATTTCATCCAAGTTTCCTTCCCAGTGTAGCTTTCCCTCAAGTGCCAAAAGGGCTTTCCTCCTTTCCCGATTGACGAGTTCTTTGAGGGCAAGATTCACCAGTTCCCGTTTGGTCTTGAGATTCGTCAATGCCAGTCCCTGTTCCATCAAGTCATCGTCTAAAACAATATTTGTGCGCATATATGAAGGCTCCTTGTACACCTCTATAGGCTACTTTCCGGTGTATGTCAAGTCCAATGGGTGCAGCCACCTGACAGTCTCGTAAAAGTCAAAAACTCACACAAAGGACAGAGAGGGCTTTTGGGGCTTGATCTTTCATTGGCTGGTTTCAAGAAATGGGAGGCTTTTGGTGAGCTGTAGCCTTTCATAAAGGCCGCTTCTTGTCAAGGCTGGGTGATCTATTGGTTAGGATATCTCAATAAATCCAATAGGATGAATAATATAGGAAGTATTGCGCCGGTCAAGATCGAGTAGCTATGAAGTTCGCGTATCGCAGCTTTGAAAATGGACGTGCCTCCTTTCTATGAGGCTGGTAGATATAGTCTCGAAGGTTCTCGCCCATTATTTTTCACGATAGACCAGTAGTTCACAGACCTTTCGTGCCAAATCCCCCATATTGACGATCTTAATTGCAAAGCCGACGATTCCCATCAACCTCCATCCATTGAAAAATTTGAACCTTAATCGTAGTTTTTCCAACGGATTTCTTGGATCTTTCAATTTTGACTGTAAATGGAACACCCTGCATACTTTGTATTAATCTGTTTGCCACCATTTGATGTTCATAAACACGGTAAGTCTGCAATTGTCAGGTTAATCTAAGCAGGCGTTTTTGTATTTTTGACCAATTTCAACCACATTCATAATGCTGCTACGATGTGGTGTTACAAAGGGCCGTGGTTTATGTACGATAGCACTCATAACATGTATATTCTCATTGAAACCGTTTAAAAGGTGGGCGATTATTTTAATTACCGGCGAGTCCATTTCTATGATTACGGGTCCTCAATGAAAATTCTATCAGAAGTTGCGCTGAGGACCACGGGCGTGAGCCCGTGGGTGAAAGCGCGCCAGCCGAAGGCTGGCAGATTATGGTTCATGATATACTCACATTTCGGTATCTGCAATCGTTGAAAAGATCAAGGCAAATACGAGCCGTGAAGTCCGGAAGCGTTTCCCCTGGGTAAAGAAGGTGTACTGGCGCAATGAGTTCTGGTCACCAGGCTTCTTTTCCTCCACGGTGGGAATCGACGAAGAAATCATCAAAAGGTATGTGGAGTTCCAGGAGAAGGTTGACACAGGGCAACTCCAGTTGAGTTTAGCTTTTAAAGTGCCACGGGCGTAAGCCCGTGGGTATCTACTCTAAATAGACAAAGTAAATAAAAACTATAAAATTTTATAAAAAATCCTTCTATTTTAGGCGTAAATTTTTCTTGACCGCTTAGGGTGTTTCAGCTATATAAAAATGAGCTTTTTAGTTGCGTTAGTATTTAGGGTTGCTGAGAGTAATCAGCAGATTTGAAGAAGAAAAGGAGGAGGGAATATGATGAAGAAAAAATGTAAGATGAAAGTTGTTTTGTTGTCTTTAATTATGATTTTTTTGGCTTCGGTGATTCAAGTAAATGCTGCCTTGGTCACCTCAGCACCCGATTTATGTAATGAGCCGAGCGGAGATTGGGCAATGTGTGGGGGCACTTTTATAAATTGTGACTATATTACTTTCGGTGAAGAAGGCGGCGAGTGTGTTATGAGTGTGCCGCAAGCGCCGACTGAATACGGTTCTGCGTTTAATTTTTATTTGGCCGCGAACGGCAACCCTCCTGTAGACGTTGTTGAGTTGGAAGCTGATCTGATGCTTGAAAATACAGATAACAATTCCAATTTATTCATAGAGCTCAAAAGAAATCTGCCAGATGGGACTGCGGTTGAAATTCGTGGATATATTTCGAATAGTTTTGGCCAAGCTGTCGTGCAGGGGAATATCCATTATTTTGATAAGTTTATGAATCCACATTCTTTTGCGTTGGAGGAAAAACCTGCGTATTTGGATCAATTCTATAGTTTCAAAATTGTTGCAGATGGAGAACTTGTAACGATTAGCGTTGACGATATTCCTCTTGTTTCTTGGAATTACGATTATGGATTTCTTGGCCAATGGGTTAGTGGAAGTGCAACCATTGCGGGCGAATCGGATACGGACGCTTTTTCCTCCAAGGTAAAGAATGTTCAGGCTAAATATTATGATAGTCAGCCTACGGTTGAGGAGCGATTGGAGGCCCTTATTTCAACTGTCGAATCATATGGTTTCAAAAAGGGTATTGAGAAAAGTTTGGTTAAGAAACTTGAATCTGCTCTAAGGTCTTACGAGAAGGGTAGGTACGATGCCTCTTCGAACAAAATGGGGGCTTTTATTAACCATGTGGAAGCCCAAACGGGTAAGAATATTCTTGAAAATGAGTCTATTTACTTGATAAGTGAGGCTGAGGCTATTATAGGGATGATAGGTAATTAGGTCTGGATGCTTAGTGTCCCCAAAGACTTTTTAACTATCCTCGATAATCAGGGCCTGTCCTTTTATTTGGAAGCAGGAATCAATAAATGATTCCTGCTTTTTCATTGTAGCGTTCAGCCTTTTTGTGCTTCGCTGACATCGGTCATTTGCTCCGTTTCGTAACTATCAATTGTTACAGGTGGGATGGTGTAGACCCGACGTAACCCGAATGCAGTATCGCCTATGAGGTGAATTGGCGTCCAAAATCGATCAGCTTCAGATTGCCCAGAAAACGGCTTTTCACTGAGACCAATTCTGTCTTTTCCAGCCTTGAACATTCATCAGCTCAAGGCTACCCCAATCAGGGTTCAGCATCCCATGCCCTTGCCAAATGCTATACTACGTGCATACTGGCAGCATCTCAGAAAGGCCTTATCCTGTCAAGACTGGGAGATCAATTGTTCACATTATAGCAATATAATCAACAGCATGGATCAAGTTCAAGCTTGGTTGATCCATGACATATGAATGGCCAATTTGGTGTTAACTTCCTGTTCAAAAAGCCTCTTCACCACGCCGGCGGCCGGCTCTTCGCCGAAGACAAAAGCCATGGGAATATGGGGCACATCTTGCATAGTGAATAAAACGCTATCTGAAACTGCATCTGATATAGACACCAGAGACTCCCAGAGACTCGCTCAGCGACCTCCGCGCCTTGCGGTGAATAAGATGCGCTTTTGACCATCATTCCAGTGTTCCAATATTCCATCATTCCATGTGTGTGGTACATCATAACTGGCATTAAAAGATATTTATTTTCAAATAGTCATAGAATTTCCGAGCCGTGAGCCATAAGCTCGTGGCCTAACTCGTTTCCATCCATAAATGACCCTTTTCCGCAATCTCAGCGTCAAACTGCGGAGTTCCTTGTGCGACGTACTGTCGTACGTCTCCGCGTAACTCCTTGTTTTCCTTGACCTTGCGAAAAATTGCGCATTTCTGAATTGGAAACCCGACAGCGCCCAAAACAATTCATGGATGGACACTAACTCACAGTCTCATTCAAATCTGTCTTTTAATCAGCCGCTCCAGGTCCGAGAGAAAGGAGGTCTTTATCCAGTTCCGGTGATCCGCACTCAGGAGTTTACCGGTGTCCCGAAGTATTTTCTTTTCATCGGCTTTCCTGACAGCATCTAACAGGGACTGAAAAAATTGAGATCGGTCAGCGAATGTGCCCTTTATCATGGCTTCATCCAGCGGGTAGGCCCGGCTCAGGATAAACCACACATCAAATATATCCCTGCCTGCCCCACGATCAAGGAATGTAAAAAGCTTCTCCGTCATCATGAAACAAGGTTCAAGGGTGACCACCGGCACCCCCCTGAGAAACAGAATGGCGGTTCTCAGTTCCTTTTCCCTCGTGGAGATCTCAATCTTTATGTGAAAATTCCTGTCAGGCCCTTTAAATCGCAGTTCCACCAAGACCGTATAGTGTTTGACCGCTGCGTCAGTCATCTCCCAGCCTTTCTTTATACACAGGCTCTTGATGGTGCCGATCAGCTCCTCTGAAGAAACACCTTGAAGGGCATCATAGTCGATATCCTCAGAATATCGCGGTAGATCATAAAAAAGCTTGAGTGCGGTCCCCCCCTTAAAGGCGATCCGGGATCCGGCCGGGGACTTTGCCAGGGCCTGTACAATCTCTATGATGACATTTTCCCGGTACTGATTAAAGAAATCCTGTTTATTTGGCTTCATAACGCTGTTCGCGAAAAAGACGGATGAGTTTTCTTACGCTGGCAGGATAAAAGCCGGCGTAAAACAGCAGTATATCAGGATCAAGTTTATCTATATGCACGTCCTCGGGTAAGAGCTCCACAAGCCCTTTGGTACGCATATAAAGCGTATCGAGAAATGCTTTTTCAGGTTCTGTAATGTAGAAGTCTTCGACTTTCACCTGGCCGAAACGCATCAGTGAAGGGGTTATGCAGCGATAAACAAAGGTGATATTGTCGGCCTCAAATTGATAACTCCTGAGTGCCGTGGAGAAAATGATCTGCGGAACCTGAACAATGAGCCCCCAGTAATTGAGAGCCGATTCCAGTGAAATGACAGACGGCTGTAATAGTGCGTTGCCTAAGGAAAAAAGGGAGTAGTTACCGTTTGCAAGCGTGTAGAGGTCTCGACGGATGCGCACAAGAACCCCCCGTTTGACAAGCCTGGCAGCTATTGTCCGGGTGCTCTCCCTGGATGCGCCAAAGATGGCTTGAAGCGATGACACCGTAAAAAAAGGGCTCTCCGCCGTTAATAATTTTACTGTATTGTTCTCTGCCATGAAAATACGATGCCTGAAAATATATATAATTGTTCATTTTCTTCTATCGTCTTTTAACGGATGTGTCAAGAGCAGAGACTTAAAGATGTCACAGGTAACTTATGAACATTATAATATTTTTTCTCTGCAAGGTCCTGTTCGACGATCTCTTGAAGATAACGGGATAGCTGCATGATGACAATTTTGCCTCAAAGCAAAAAAATACACAACATTTTTTGCTATGAGGCAAAAAAAATACACGACCTGCAGGTGCTGAGACGGCCACAAACGAAACCCAGCATGCCTCCGGCAGCGGGATATAGAAATGGTCTTTGCCCAAAAACCATTTTTCTTGACAAAATGTAATATATAAGCTACATTTAAATGGCGGTGAAAAGGCTACCCAATCGCAAGACATTGAAAAGGCCAAACAGTATTGGAGAGATTATCATGGTAAATAAAGCACGATCGGTGAAGTACCGTCCCACCGATTACCTGAAGACAAAAGAGGATATAGTTGAATATCTAAATGCCGCGATCGAGGATGGCGATGAGCGGGTGCTGCTGATGGCGCTTCGTAATGTAGTGGATGCGCTGGGCGGCATGACCCGACTGGCCAATGAAACAGGACTAAAACGTGAGAGCCTCTATCGAACACTTTCCGAAAAAGGAAATCCACGTCTTTCCAGCCTTGTTGCCATGCTTGACTATATGGATTTGGAATTGGCGGTAAGACCGCGTAATTCGTCCACCCGCTGAGGAAAATCGGGGTCGTGGCCTGAACGACGGGGCTATTTCAGAAAACGCTGCTCGCTGCAGGGTTCTTCAATTCCCTGTCATGATTGAAGCCCTGGAGCGTTTCCGTCAGGATATAGGCGGAGATGCAGACGTCTTCCTCCTCCTCCAGAAGTTTACGAAGAGCTGCTTGCGGTGCACTGGAAACACCGTTGAAAAAATCGATCCACACAGAGGTATCAACCAGTATCTTCAAAGCGGGTTTTCCTCATTTCATCCAAGTTTCCTTCCCAGTGTAGCTTTCCTTCAAGCGCTAAGAGGCTTTTCCTCCTCTTGCTATGGACGAGTTCTCTAAGGGCAAGATTCACCAGGTCCCGTTTGGTCTTGAGATTCGTCAATGCCAGACCCTGCTCAACCAAGTCATCGTCTAAAACAATATTTGTGCGCATATATAAAGACTCCTCATACACATATATGGTCCGATTGAATGTGTATGTCAAGCCCAGAAGGGGTCCGGTATATATTTGTGGGTACATCCCGGCCACCGGTCCAAATCGGTCACCCAGGGGTTGAGTCTGACCAGTACTTGATAGACATGGGGATCCATTGCTGAAAATGAACCCTGTTCATATGCAATGTCAATGAAAATTAACCCTGCTTATATGCAGCACAAGAGGGGATTTTGCCATTTGAGCCTGGGAAAGCGGGCGAAGTCGGCATCCGTGGAGGCCAATTCACACCCATGTTCAAGGGCAAGTGCTGCGAGGTGGGCGTCTTCTAATTTCTGAATGTTATCAAGATTGCGGCCGGATTTAAATCCCATGGGGGTGAACAAGGGCTTCAAATGGCGGGAACTTCCTTCTTGACACTTTCCCCTCGACGCCTTATTACCAACGAATCAAACCGCTTAACCACAAACCACGCATATAACCGTCCACGGTGAGACGAAAAGCCGATCTTGATCCCCGTGGCCATCACCGAAACTGAGGAGTCCGATCCATGAATCGCTACTTACCCTTGATTCTTCTTGGTGTTCTTCTGAATGCCTCGGCCCAGCTTTGTCTGAAGCAGGGCATGCGCGCCATCGGTCATTTTGGTTTCTCGCTGAGCAATCTGATGCCCATCGGGATCAAGGCCGCCTTGAATCCCTTTGTAATTATGGGGCTTTTGTGTTACGTGATCAGTGTCGGGGTCTGGATGATGGCCCTGTCCCGGGTGGATGTGAGTTACGCCTATCCCCTTTTGAGTGTGGGGTATATCGTCACCGCTTTTGCAGGACAGTTCTTTTTCGGTGAGGAACTGGGACCGGTGCGCTGGGCCGGGATCCTGATCATCTGCCTTGGGGTCTTTCTGGTGACACGGAGTGCGTCATGACTGAGAATTTTTTGCCCTTTTCGCGGCCCAACATCACCGAAGCGGATATTGCCGCCGTGGGGGATGTTCTCCGCTCGGGGTGGATCACCACCGGACCTAAAACCACCGAATTTGAAACCCGATTCGCCGAATATGCGGGGTGCAAACGGGCCGTTGCCATCGCATCCGCCACGGGGGGAATGCATTTAACCCTCAGGGCCCTGGGGATCGGCCCCGGAGACGAGGTGATTACGCCCTCCATGACGTGGGTTTCCACGGTAAACCTGATCGTGTTGTCGGGGGCGAGGCCCGTGTTCGTGGACGTGGATCGGGACACGCTCATGGTCACCCCTGAGGCCGTGGAAGCCGCCCTGTCCCACCGGACGCGACTGATGGTACCGGTCCATTTTGCCGGTGCCGCACTGGATCGAGAGCCATTGTATGAACTGGCGGCTCCCAACGGCGTCTTGGTGGTGGAAGATGCGGCCCATGCGTTGGGCACCGAGGTTTCGGGCAAGCCCGTGGGCATGGAAGGGACGTCCGTTTTTTCTTTTCATCCCATCAAGAACATCACCACCGGCGAAGGAGGCATGTTCTGCACCGATGATGAGGCGCTGGCGGATCGAATCGGCCGGTTGAAATTTCACGGTCTCGGTGTGGATGCCTTTGACCGTCAGACCCAGGGCCGCGCCCCACAGGCCGAGGTCCTGGAGCCGGGATACAAGTACAATATGACCGATATGGCGGCGGTGCTGGGATTGAATCAGTTGGCCCGGGTGGACGCCATGAATGAAAAGCGGGCTCAGCTGGCCCAGCGGTATCTGACAAAATTCGCTGACGTCGAAGAGATCATGCCGCTTTCGGTGCCCGAAACCACCACGCGGCACGCCTGGCATCTCTTCATTGTGCGGTTGGATACGGATAAGGCCGGGATAAATCGAGATGCCTTCATGGAAAAATTGAAGGACCGTCATATCGGGACGGGACTTCATTTCCGTGCCGTGCATCTCCAGAAATACTACATGGAATCGATGGGCACCAAAAGGGGGATGCTCCCCCATACGGAATGGAATTCAGACCGTATCTGTTCCCTGCCGCTTTTCCCGGACATGACATTGGATGACGTGGACCGTGTGGTCAAGGCCGTCAAGGATGTGTTGAGCCACTGACAAGGTGTCGGGTGTCGGGTGTCAGGAAATGAATGGAAATCACAGTGAATCTACAATGAAGCATAATCAGCAAACAGCCAGACACCCCTCGAGCGTCTCGGTGGTTATCCCCGTATTCAATGAGGCGGAAAACCTTCCTGAGCTTTTGCGGCGTTGTTTAACCGTCTGCCGGCAAATGAAAAGGCCCTTTGAGATCGTTTTGGTGGATGATGGCAGCTCGGACGGGTCGAGAGCATTGATAGAGGCTGCGGCCCGGGAACTCACCGGGGAGGTGGTGGGGGTGCTTCTGAATCGGAACTACGGGCAGCACTCGGCCATTATGGCCGGGTTTGATGTGGTCAAAGGGGACATCATCGTCACCCTGGATGCCGATCTCCAGAACCCGCCCGAAGAGATCCCGCATATCGTTCAGAAGGCCGATGAAGGATTTGATGTGGTGGGGAGTATACGGGTCCCCAGGCGGGATACGACCTTCAGGCGGATGGCCTCTTTCATAATCAATAAGCTCGTTCAGAAATCCACCGGCATTCGGATGCACGATTACGGGTGCATGCTGCGGGCCTACAGCCGGTCCATTGTAAAGGCCATGCAGCAGTGCCATGAACGAAGCACGTTCATTCCGGTGCTGGCCAACACCTTTGCGAGAAAGACCGCCGAGATCGAGGTGCGGCATGAATGGCGCACAAAAGGGGAATCCAAGTACGGGTTCTTTAGCCTCATCAATCTTCAATTTGACCTGCTCACGAGCATGACCACCTTCCCCCTGCGGTTGTTGAGTGCCATCGGGGGGCTTATTTCGGCTCTCGGCGTGGGATTCGGCCTCTTCCTCTTTCTCATGCGGGTCATTTATGGCCCGGATTGGGCCGCCGGCGGCGTCTTCACCCTGTTCGCCGTGTTGTTCATATTCATAGGGGCTCAGTTTCTGGGCATGGGGCTGTTGGGGGAATACATCGGCCGCATTTACAGTGACGTGAGGGCCCGGCCCCGATATTTTGTGGAACGGGTGACGGGCGACAGCGATATGGAAAGGATAACGTAAATGAAAGCCGTGGTGCTGGCCTACCATAATATCGGTTGTGAAGGGATCAAGGCCCTTCTAAGAAACCGTTTTGACATCCAGGCGGTTTTTACCCACACGGATGACCCTGAAGAGACGATCTGGTTTTCGTCGGTGGCCGAACTTGCGGCATCCGAAAACATCCCGGTTTTTGCTCCGGACGATATCAATCACCCCCTGTGGGTCAAAAGAATCACATCCATGTCGCCGGATATCCTCTTCTCTTTTTATTACCGGAACCTTGTTTCAAAACCTATTCTGGACATCCCGCCGTCAGGATGCCTGAACCTTCATGGGTCGCTCCTGCCGAAGTACCGGGGACGGTGCCCCATCAACTGGGTCCTGATCAATGGGGAAAAAAAGACCGGCGTAACGCTTCATTATATGACCCCCAGGCCGGACGATGGGGATATGGTCGCTCAGGAGAAGGTTGAGATTTCACCTGAAGACACCGCAAAATCCCTTCATGACAAGATGGCCGGGGCCGCATCCGGGATGCTCGATAACATCCTTCCTCAAATCAAAGCGGGGTCGGCACCGAGGGCGCCTCAGGATTCGAGTCAAGCAACCTATTACGGCGGCCGGGGACCGGCGGATGGGGAAATCGACTGGTCAAGGCGCCCGGATGAGATCCGCAATCTGGTCCGGGCGGTGACCCGTCCGTTCCCAGGCGCCTTCAGCCATGTAGGGGATCGGAAGTGCTTCTTATGGGCCGTCACCGAAAAGGATGAGGAGAGGAAGGGCACCGTTCCCGGAACCATTCTGTCCGTGGATCCGCTCACCATCGCCTGTGTTGACGGGGCCTTGCGGGTCGATTTTGGTCAGGTGGAAAACGGCGTTTATATGACCGGGGCACAGCTTGCCCAGGAACTGAACCTGATGGAGGGGATGTGTTTCGGGGCCTGTGTCAGTAAGCGGGCGGCGGCGGCAAGAAGAAAGCGGATTCTCATATTGGGTGTCGACGGATTTATCGGTAATGCCCTGAGCGAAAGACTCCTGGATAGCGGACAATACGACGTCCATGGGATGGATCTCCAGTCCAATTATATCGAGCGGCTTCTGGGCACCCCCGGTTTTTTCTTTGATGAAGGGGATATTTCCATTCACCGGGAATGGATCGAATACCACATTCGGAAGTGTGATGTGGTCATCCCGCTGGTGGCCATCGCCACGCCCATTGAGTACACACGCAATCCCATCCGGGTCTTTGAGCTGGACTTTGAAGAAAACCTGAGGGTGGTCCGCTACTGCGTCAAGTACCAAAAAAGGATCGTCTTTCCGTCCACCTCCGAGGTGTATGGGATGTGCGATGATACGGATTTTGATGAGGACAACTCGCGGCTCATCCTGGGCCCGATTCGCATGCAGCGATGGATCTACGCCTGCTGTAAGCAGTTGCTGGACCGGGTGATCTGGGCCTACGGGTACCAGGCCGGGCTCCAATTCACCCTTTTCAGGCCGTTTAACTGGATCGGCCCCCGGTTGGACAGCCTGGAGTCGGCGCGGATCGGCAGTTCCCGTGCCATTACCCAGCTGATCCTGAATCTCGTGGAAGGAACACCGATCCAGCTCGTGGATTCGGGAAACCAGAAGCGATGCTTCACCGATGTGACCGACGGGGTTGAATGTCTGTTTCGGATCATCCAAAATGAAGGCGATCGCTGCGACAATCAGATCATCAACATCGGAAACCCGGATAACGAGGCCAGCATCAAAGCCCTGGCCCAATTGCTGGTGGCCAAGTTTCAGGCCCATCCCTTGAGCGCGAAATTCCCTCCCTTTGCCGGGTATCGTGAGGTGGAGAGCCGGTCCTTCTACGGCGAGGGATACCAGGATATGTCGCACCGACGGCCCAGCATCCGCAACGCCGGAAAGCTGCTCAATTGGGTACCCCGAATCGGACTGGAGCAGTCTGTGGAAGAGACGCTGGATTTCTTTTTAAAAGAAGCCATTCGTTCCGATGCGTTTGAAATCAAAGACGCCGCAAGCGACGCATGAGGGGATCGGATTCATTGGGTCCCGCTTTCCCACCCAAATACGCTTGATTCAACTCGCCTGAGGGTATTCCTGTGAACATCGGCCTGAGAATTGATGTGGACACCTTGAGGGGAACCCGGATGGGGGTGCCTGCCCTGCGTCGCATCCTGGCGGCCCACGGGGTGAAGGCCTCTTTCTTTTTTTCAGTGGGGCCGGACAACATGGGCCGGCACCTGTGGCGACTGATCCGACCCCGTTTCCTTTGGAAAATGCTCAGGACAAAGGCCCCTCAATTGTACGGGTGGGATATTCTCTTAAAGGGGACCCTCTGGCCCGGGCCGCTCATCGGTCAACGGATGGGCCATGAGATGAAGGCCGTGTCAGCGGCCGGCCATGAAGTGGGACTGCATGCCTGGGATCATCACTGGTGGCAGACTCGGATGGATCGAGCGGACGGCGGCACCCTGTACGACCACATCGACCGCGGGATGACGGCCCTGACAGCGATCCTTGGCCGGCCCCCGGTCACCTCGGCCGCACCGGCATGGAAATCAAATGAGCGGGTCATCGTTCAGAAGGCCCGATTCCCTTTCCAGTACAACAGCGACTGCAGGGGAACCTCCATCTTTTACCCAATCGTTTCAGAACCCGTCATCCCGCAGGTTCAGATTCCGGTGACCCTCCCTACCTATGATGAGGTTATCGGGCGCGGAGAGGTGACCACCAAGGCCTACAACGAATACCTCCTCTCCCTTTTGAACCCCCATAGATTGAATGTCCTGACCATCCACGCGGAGGTGGAGGGGATTGTTGAACAAGCCATGTTCGACCGCTTTCTGACCATGGCCGCATCCATGGGTGCCGCAATGGTCCCGCTGAGCCGGTTGCTACCCGATAATGCGGACATCGGTTACAGCCGGATTGTGCCTAAGGAGATTGAAGGCCGGGAGGGATGGGTATGCTGCCAGGCATCTGAAGGAGATGATCCATGATGCGGCTGTCCCTGACGGTGATGGGGCTTTTCTGTGTGCTTTATCTCCTCCCCTGGGAATGCGGCCCATGACCGTGCCGGACGAATCCCGCTACAGCGAAATTCCCCGTGAGATGATCGCATCAGGCGACTGGGTGGTCCCCCGTCTCAACGGGGTGCGGTATTTCGAAAAACCGGTATTGGGGTACTGGGTGAATGCCTTATCCATCCGCCTGTTTGGCCAGAACCGGTTCGCTGTGAGGCTTCCTGCCGCCCTGGCAACGGGCCTGACCGCCCTGATGGCGTTCTTTCTGGTCAGACGATTCGCCGAAGACCATGTGGCGCCCCTGTTGGCCGCCGCGGCCTATCTGACCTGCCTGCTGGTATTTGCCCTGGGGTCATCAATATCCTCGACAGCCTCCTGACCCTGTTTCTGACCGGTGCCATGGGGTCGTTTTTCTATGCGACCCGTGAAGGGCGCGGGGCAAAACATCGGTTGTGGATGGCCCTTTTCGGTGGGTTTTGTGGCCTGGCCTTTCTGGTAAAAGGCTTTCTCGCGTTTGCCGTTCCAGTGGTAACGGTGGTTCCCTTCATGCTATGGGAGCGGCGCATGAATCGTGTGTTGAAGGCATCATGGATCCCGATCCTGGCGGCAGTCCTGGTGGTGCTCCCCTGGGCCCTCATGATCCATCTGAGGGAAGGGGATTTCTGGAACTACTTCTTCTGGACCGAGCACATCAGCCGGTTTTTATCCCCCATTCCCGGACAGCATCCCAAGCCGTTCTGGTATTTTATACCGGTCCTCATCGGCGGTCTGCTGCCGTGGGTGGCGCTGATGCCCGCCGCCGTCATGGGGGTCGGACGCCGGTGGCGGCAGGATGCTTTTATCCGATTTCTGTTCTGCTGGTTTTTCTTCCCCTTTTTGTTTTTCTCAGCCTCGAGCGGCAAATTGATCCCCTACATCCTCCCTTGCTTTCCCCGCTGGTGATGTTTATCGCCATCGGTGTCATGCACTATTTCGCGTCAGGAAAGACGAGGGCGTTTGATTACGGGGCCCGTATGTTGGGAATCGTATTGGGGGTCTCTGCACTCGGTTTCGTATTCCACCAGCTGACCGGTATGGGGGGAGACAGGCTATACGATGCATCGGAGACCCTGAAATGGATAGGGGTGGCATTGGGGCTTTTGGTCTGGAGTGGTTTCAGTATCCTGTCAGCCATTCAGGGCGATTTCAAAAAGAAACTGGTCCTTTTCTCTGCGGCGCCGGTGCTTGTGTATCTGTGCGTACATCTATCCCTACCGAATCAGGCCTTCGAGGGCCGTGCCCCTCAAAAGCTCTTAGAGCGAAACAGGGCCCGTGTTCAGGCAAATTCCCTGGTGGTATCTGATGAATATTTGGTGCATGCCGTGTGCTGGGTTTTCAATCGAGATGACATTTACCTCCTTGATAAGCCGGGTGAGCTGGATTACGGACTGGCAAACGACCCCGCCGCACGGCTATTCAGCCTGAACCGCTTCAGGGACCTGGTGGAAGGCCCCTCACACAGACCCGAAGTGATTTTGATTCTTGAAGCGGACCGGTATGAAAAATATCTCCAATCGCTCCCGCCGCCGGTGTATAAAGATCAGGATAAGGGGGTGGTGTTTTGGGTGTTTTAACCGCTTTCAATCAACAATCAACAATCACAAATCCTTTACCGGTCCATATGCATCATGAGATAGATGCTCAGGAAAAGGAAGAGGGCATTGGCCAGCCAGGCTGAGAGCACCGGAGGGAGGATCCCCGCAAACCCGAGGGTCCGGGAGAGCCCGAGAATAAGGAGATAGATGAAGCACAGCGCGATCCCGATGGAGACCGCCACGGGGGCGCCCATCTCCTTTTTCCAGAGGGCCACGGGGGCGCCCACGAGTGCCATGATCAGGACAATGAAGGGGAAGGCGATCTTGATGTTGATGTCCACAAAATATCGGGTGGCGTCGTATCCCTCCATCTGGAGCCGCTCGGCAAACCGCTTGAGCTGGGCATAGCCCATCTCCTCGGGCTCCTTTTCCTGGCGAACGAAGTCCTCCGGTTTTTCAGGGATCTTCAAATCGAGGGTGTTGAACCGGCTCAAGGTGTATTCGTCGTTTGCCTCAAGGGTCTGAACCATGCCGTTTCTGATCTCCCAGCGATGGTCTTTCCAGATGCCGAAACGACCGTCAATCCGCTTGATCAGGCGAAAATCCGCATCAAAAAAATAGAGGGTGGGGTCGATCATGAGCTGTCTTTCATTATCAAATCGTTTGATCCAGATGATACAGTCATCTCCCTTGTACCAGATGTGATTTTGACCGTGGAAGCCGCCCGGCGCCTCATGTTTTACATCCACCCGCCAGATGTCGTTGCTTGCGGAGCTGGTGTGCGGGACAATGGTCTCTGAAAAGAGGAACAGAGACAAAGAGAGGAAAAAGGCGGTGACAATAATCGGCTGGGATATTTTCCACACATTGGCCCCACTGGCCTGTAAGGCAACGATTTCGTTTTGTTTTTTCATGAGACTGAAGAGGATAATGACCGAGGTGAGGGTGGCTACGGGGAGCATTTGAACGGCAATGGCGGGAATCTTATAGCCGTAATAGGCAATCATCAGGGTTTTGGGGGCGTCGGCCTTGATAAAATCGTCGATACCGCCGGTAAAATCGATCATCAGGTAAAGGGCCGTGAAGATGCCCTGGCAGATGATCAGCAGTTTGAAAAACTCCTTGATGACATATTTGGATAATACATTCATGCTCAGTATGATCCGTTTGCCATGCTCCGATGGCTGAATCCGTTCTCTTTTGGCTGCGAGCAGGTATCGCTACTGCTTTTCGTCCGAAAACCTGGGCATCAGGAGTAACGGGGGCGGCGTAACGGCTGCATCAGGCCATGGGCGCAACCCCGTCACCGCAAAAAATGGATCATTGCCCACCATCACGTTGGTGCTGTTGGCGGCGACCGGTTTAAACATGCCCCATCCTTTTACCTCGGGCCAGTCCTCCGGGCGTATGTTGACCAACACAGGGCCCCTATCGGCCAGGCGCTTCAGGCTGTCTCCTCCCTTAAGGAAATAGGCGGTATGATCTCCCCGGGTGCTGCCGAATTGAAGTTCATCGATTTCATCCACCAAAACGATTCGCCGCTGACCATAGAAACTCAGGCTCTGGTCATAGGCCCGCCAGTCCGCAATCCGAACCGAGGGGGGGAGCGGCCGGGGCATGGCCTTCATAAAGGCCCCGGTTTTTCGGTATTTGGCCACGACGGGGACCGTAAAGATCATGGACGGCATCAAAAGGATCAGGACCAGGCCGGTGGCCACGGGAATCAGTCGCTTTCGGAAAAAGGCCACCCCCAGCAGGATCGCCCCGGTTAAGAGCCCTCCCTGAGCCGCATAAACGCCCCCGGTCAGTGGGTCCAAGGGGAGCGTTTCCTGATGGTGGGCATAGTAAGACACCGCCGGAATGAAAAGACATAAAAAAACGGCGGTGATGCCGCTGCACCACCTCAGGGCGCCCCTCTCAAGCCGCTCACTCGTGAGGTACGCGCCCAGGAGGAGTGCCGCCGCCGGATAGGCGGGGAGAATGTAAGGCACCAGCTTGCAGCTGCTGAGGCTGAAAAGCCCGATCACCGCACCGATCCAGATGAGCAGATATAACATCCTGTCGGAGGATCCATCCGCCTCGGTTTTGCCGCCATGAAAGCGCCTCACAAAATGGCGGGCACGCTTGACTGAGGTCCAGAGGGCCGGAAAGATCAGGGCGGACCAGAACAGCATGCCGAAAGGCAACAACACCCAGAAAAACCAGAAGGGTTTTGCGTGTTCCTCGCTGATTAGGCGGCTGAAGTGCTGGACAACCACATAAAAGTGCCAAAACTCCGGATTGCGCATGCCCACGGCGATATGCCACGGCAAGACGATCATTCCGAAAATGATGAGCCCCGGTATCCAGGACATGGCCCGCAATTCCCGCCATTGTCGCTTCAGGATGATAAAGCCGAAAACGATGAGCCCGGTCAAGACAATGGCCGCAATGCCTTTGGTCATGGTGGCCAGACCCATAAACGCCCATGCCGCAGTATACCAGAACCGCTTTTTTAATCCGGATCCGGGGCCCTCACGCCCGGCATCTGTACGATATCCCAGCCACCAGCTGCCCCAGGTGGCGGTTAGAAAGAGGCTGAATACCCCATCGATGATGGGGAGCCTGGCCAACACAAACGGGACCAGACTGGTCAGGTAGATCCAGCCGGCCATGATCCCGGCCCTTGGATTGAACATTCGTTTTCCCAGAAACATGATGAAAAAGACGGTGACCAGCCCTGCTGCGGCCGGCACACTCCTCACCGCCCATTCGTTTTCACCGAACAGAATCAAGGCCCCGGCTGTGAGCCAGTAGAATAAGGGGGGTTTTTCGAAATACGTCACATAATTAAGGTGCGGTGTAATGAAATCGCCGGTTTCGACCATCTCCCTCGGGATCTCCGCATAACGCCCTTCATCCGGGTCCAGGAGCGGGTATTGGCCCAGGAACAAGAAGTAGACAAGGGCGGCCAAGATCAGCATGAGAAAGAGGGCCTTCGGGTAAAAGCCATTTCCTGAAGGGGGTTGAGATGGGTCCTGTTTCTGGGATCTTGTCATGGGTGTATGCTAATGGGCCGGGGGTTTTGGGTGTATCCCGGACTTTTCCAGCATCGGTTTTACGGTGGAAAGAACCGTTTCTGAATCCAATTCATCGAGGCACCGGCTGAATTCACTCCCCTGACACCCCTTCTGCCTGCACGGCTGGCAGGAGCACTTTCGGGTGATGACAGCATGTGATGCGCCTCTCGGGGCCCAAGTCATCGGATCAGACGGGCCAAAAATCCCCACCGTGGGAACCCCGACGGCTGCTGCAATATGGAGGGCTGCCGTATCCACGCCGATCAGAAGGTGACATCGCTGAAGGAGCGCCGGCAGGTCTCCTATGGCTGTTCTGCCCGCGAGGGAAACCACTTTGCGTTTGCATGCCTGGATGATCGCTTTCACCCGCTTTGCTTCTTCGGGTGCCCCCGTGATGATGATGGACACATCATATCGTTCCTTGATCCCGTCGATCAAGGCAATTAACGCGTTTGTTCTCCACTCCTTATATTTCCAAAGGGAAAAGGGATGAATCGCGATCAGGGGTCGATCTTGGGGAACGCCGGTTTCCCGCAACAGTTGAAGGGCCCGTTGGGTTCTGCTCTGGGGTACCGTTAAGTGCGGCCGTATGTCGGAGGTGCCGATGTCGAAAGGCGCAAGGATGTTGAGGTTGTGTCGAGCGGCATACTGGGTCCTTTCGTTTTCAGGTTTCACGAGATGGGTGAAGATTCGGTTGCGCCACAAGGCCTTTGGTTCGGCAAAACGACCAATGCGGTAATGGGCCATGGAGAGTGCGGTGAGAATGCCGCCGCGGGTGCCGGTCCTGAGATCGATGGCCATATAAAACCGGTTGCCCACCATTGTCTGAAGGATCCGGGTTTGATGGGCCATCCAGCTGGAACGATTTGCGTTATTCTTCTTAATGGTGAGCGTCTCATCGGCCCAGGGGCAATCCGTCACCAGGTCCCCGGCCTGGTCCCTGACACACATGATGAGCTTCCTGTCGGGAAAACCATGTCGCAAGGCCTTCAGTGCGGGCATGGTGAGAACGACATCGCCGATATCGCCCAGTTGGATGAGCAAAACAGCCCCGTCGTGGTCAGTAATGTCGGGTTTTCCTTTGATGAGCATGGACGTTGTTCCAGGTCTATGGGCATCCTTTGAGATGCCAAACGAAAAGACGGATATAGGTTTTACATCTTTGATTCAGATCCTTTTTGAATCCCAGGGTGGATGCCAGTGCAATGGCGGAAAGAAGGATGTTGATGCATAAACGAATAAAAACAATCAGACCGATCAAGGGATACATCCGGGGGCGCCATTTTTTGAAAAAGGCATATCGGGATCGATAAAACAGGATTCTCCCGTCCAGACGTCTTTTCACGCTTTTTCCCTGGGCGTGGAAGATCCTGGCCGATGGGACGAAATAGATGTTCAAGCCGGCGCGTTTCATCCGGTAGGCCCAGTCGGTCTCTTCAAGAAAGAAAAAATACCGTTCATCCAACAGGCCCACCTGATCCATGGCGGATTTGCGGACCATCATGCAGGCACCGATGCACGATTCGATCTCCATGGGCGCCTTGTAATCCTTTCGCTTGCTCGGAAATCTTCTCGGGAAAAGGATTCGTAAGAGCGTCTCATTGAAGAGCAATACGGGGAAAGAGGGGAAGTTGGCAATGGAATTCTGCTTTGAGCCGTCCGGATTCAGCAGTTGGCCGCACGCCATGGCCGCATGGGGATGCGTTTCCATGAAGGTGTAGAGGGTTCGGACCGCATCCGGCGTCAGTTCGGCGTCCGTATTGAGGAGAAGGGCATACCGGCCCGCCATTTTTTCCAGTGCCCTGTTGTTGGCGACCGCAAAGCCTTCGTTGACCCGGTTTTGGATGAGATGGGTGTGAGGGAATCTCTCCCGGACGGCTGCCGAACTCCCGTCTGAGGAGGCATTATCCACGACCCAGACCTCATAGGCGATGGCATCCCATACGGTTTTCTGGATGGAAGAAAGACACTGGAGGAGAAGGTCCCTTGTGTTCCAGTTGATGATAATGATGGAAATATCGACACTCATGGAACCTTCCTCTCATCAGAAAACCGCATTTTGGTGAAATCAGCGGGCACCCTTAATGTAAAGATCGCTTTGGGTATGGGTTCATTAAAGGCCATGGCTTTCAGATCGATGGTTAAGGTATTCCCTTCTTTGTCGCCTACCACGGTCTCACGGGCGAAGATGGTCTCTTTCTCTGTTTGAAAATCTTTGTAAACGACCCCCGTTTCTTGCGCCGGGAAGATGATGGATTGCGGTATAAAACCCTCTGGGTCCATATGCATGACCGCCGCTTTTTCCCCCTCTCGCGTCAGGAAAACGAGACGGGAACCCGCTTCGGATACCACCTGGTGATACGGCGGTAAGACGGGGTAGGCCCTGATGATGCTCCATAACACCTCTCTTTTCACGGGGATATCGAGCACACCGGGCAAGACGGGATCACCCGGTTGACCCATATACAACCGTTTTTCGGTGAAAGAGAGCACTCGGAGGCCGGAGGTATCCATCAGGATGTGAACCAGCGGGCGGCCCCATGGATGGGTGATCTCGATTTTGATTCGATCCGGGTTTTTCGCGGCGGCGATGACCAAGTTGGCCTCCAACTCACCCTGGCGCCCGTTCACATGGATATGCCCCATGGAAAAGAGCGTGCGGGTTGTTTTATCCTGGCTGCTGATTGCCCCCACAGCCGCCTGGATGTCCGTTGGGGTTAAGGGCGGCCGGGGGGGAGCGGTGACGGAGGGGGCACAGGTTGACAGGAGGAGAAAGGCTGAAACCACCGCCAGGGGTTTGATGGTCACATATAACTTAGCTGGGATCAATGGTCTTTTTCAAGCGGTTTCGGAGCCGGTCGAGTTTCTCTTTCAAGGCGTCTTCCTTGGAGTGGCCCAAGGAAAGGGCTTTTTCGTAATACGCAACGGCTTTTTCATATTCGCCCTTCTTGGCGTATGCGTCTCCCAGGTGCTCGTTGATGGTGGGGTCGTCTCCGGATAGCTTGGCCGCCTTTTCAAGATAGTGAATCGCTTTGTCGTATTGCCCTTTTTGAAAATAGACCCATCCCATGCTGTCTATGATGTAGCCGTTTTCAGGCTTCAGTGCCATGGCTCGCTGGATAAATGCTTCGGCCTCATCGAGTTTGATCCCTTGCTCGGCATAGGTGTATCCAATGTAATTGAGCGCATCCGCATTATCCGGCTCTATCTCGAGAACCTGCTGCATCTTTTCAATGGAGGCGTCCTTGTCCCCGGCTTTGTCTAAGATCAGGCCGAGCCGGAAGAGGAGCTCTACATTATTTTCGAACTCGGAAAGCCCCTCTTGAGTGACCGCTATGGCCTTGTCATATGCCTCGGTTGACTCATGAATGGATGCCAGCATTAGATAGAGTTCCGGCGTCTTGTTTCCGGATGAAATGGCCTTTTCGAGCACATCGACGGCCTCATCATACCTTTCCTGGGTATGAAAAAGATGGGCCATGTGGATCTGTGTGTTGACAAAGTATTTGGATTCGGGTGGGATCCGGCCGAAGTGCTCCAGGGCCTTTTCAACGGCTCCCTTTTCTTCATAGGCGGCGGCCAGAAAGAATCTGGATTTATGATCTTCGGGCCATGCCGTGACGATCAGTT
Organism: Deltaproteobacteria bacterium; assembly: GCA_034522175.1. GTDB lineage: Bacteria > Desulfobacterota > DSM-4660 > Desulfatiglandales > Desulfatiglandaceae > JAIPDZ01. The sequence goes on from JAXHLQ010000001.1 coordinate 1,630,228, forward strand.
CCAACTCTTTTATGGATTCGTCCAGTTTTCCCTGCCTCAGATACAAAAGACCGAGGGCCTGCCGTTCACGGGTGCCGGGCTGGGATTGCTTTTCGATTTCCTGGACCTGTGAAGCCGCCTTTTCCTTCAGACCCAGCTTAAAATAGATATCGATCAACCGTTCCCGGGTCGCAATGTTGTTGGGGTAGAGATTCAGGAGTCGTTCATAGACGTTGGCGGCCTCGGAATGCCTGTCGGTCATCTGATAAAGGGTCCCCAGATCAAATAAGGCGGGTTCCAGCGTGGGGTTGAGTTTCAACGCCTGTTGAAAGGCCTTTTCCGCCGCGTCATTTCGCCCCAATTCCAGATTGATTCTTCCCCGGTAATAGTGGGCCACCACGAGATCAGGGGTTTGCTTTAGAAGGGTATCCAAAAGACCGAGGGCCTGCTCAAACGCACCGGTTCGGACCAGAAGGGTGATGAGCAGCAGCTTGACGCGTTGATTTTCCGGATCAAGTGAAATGATGCTCTGGTACTGTTCAATGGCCTTGGCATCGTCGCCCGTCAGCGTGTACAGATCCGCCAAAAGGATCAGGGCGTCCGTGTCTTCGGGGGCGATTTCAGCGGCCTTGAGGGCGTATGGCAAGGCCTCATCATATTGTTTTTCACTTTTAAGGAGGAGTGCCATTTTTTTGTTTAAATAGGTCGATTCGGGGTCTTCCGACAGGGCATGGACGAGATGGCGCTGCGCTTCTTTGTAATGGCCCCGGGTGATGGCGATGGAGGACCTGGTGAAATCTTCATATGCCCGCTGCTTCGCATCCTTGACGGGGGTGGTGGCCGCCCCGGCTACGGATGTTGCCTGTCCCTCAGGAGAAGGTGGGGATGTTGCGGCTTTGGGAATACAGGATGAGAAGAGCGGCAGCCAAAGGAGGGCCATCAAGGCCAGGATGCGTGTCGCATCTATGCATAAGCGGATCACCAACCGTTTCTCGATACCAAAGCTTTCATTAAATGGTGTTTTTGGATTCATTTTATCATACGCTGCGTTACGGATAAGACGGGGGGCACACTTTTGTCGTATGGACCCCTCCTATTTCAAATAATCCGAATACTCCTCTTCGAAGTTGGAGATATTCTCTTTCAGCCATTTTTCAATATTTTGGGTGATCTTTTCCTGTATCTGCCGGATCCGTTCTCGCGAGATATGGTATTTGTCGCCGAGTTCCTGGAGGGTCATCGGTTTTTCCGCCATGATGCGTTTATCGAATATGTCCGCCTCTTTTCCGGAGAGGGTTTTTCTGAAGGCCTGAAGACTGCTGGAAAGGCGCGTTTGACTTTCGCTCTTTGAAATTTCATCGTCCACGGCTTCCCCCGGGTGGGGAAGCATCGAATCATAAGACTCCCTGGAATCCTCGCCCACGGGGGCGCTCAAAGAGAGTTCCCAACCGCTCAGCCGCTGTGTCATCTCCACCACTTCCTCTTCTTTTACATCGAGGCGTTCGGCGAGCAACTTGGGCTCGGGGAAGAATCCCTGGGCGATCAGTTTGTCCCGTTCCTTTGAGAGGTTGAAGAAGAGCTTCCGCTGGCTCTGAGTGGTTCCAATCTTGACCAGCTTCCAGTTGTCCATGATGAACTTTAAAATATAGGCCTTGATCCAGAATGAGGCATAGTAGGAGAACTTGATTCCCCGATAGGGATCGAATTTCTGTACGGCCTGCAAAAGTCCCAGGTTCCCTTCCTGAATCAAGTCCAACAGGTTTCGGGTCCAATACCGGTGAAAATCCATGGCAATTTTGACCACCAGTCGGAGATTGGCGGTGATCAGCCGGTAGGCGGCTTTTTCATCGTGTTGCTCTCTGACTCTAATGGCCAGGGCCTTTTCTTCCTCCCTCGTCAGGAGCTTGTACTGCTTGATTTCGAGGAGGTAAAGCTGAAGGGGATCATAGGGGACGACCGCGGTCTGCTCAGGACGCAGGGCAGGCGGGAGGGTCTCCGCGCCTACGATCGGATAGATTCTCGAGGATGCTTCCCGGGGATTCTCAGGGGCCACAGGCTTTTTCTTGCTCGTCATGAAATCCTTTTCTCAGAAGTCAGTCCGCAATGACTTTTTTGTATCGTTTTTTTCCGGCCCGTAAAAGAAAGGTCCCATTATCCATGTCACGGATATCGATGACTTGGTCAAACTGATCGAGCTTCCGGCCATTGAGGTACCCCCCACCCTGTGCGATGAGGCGGCGGGCATCCCCGCGGCTCTTGCACAAACCGGCGTTCTCAAACAAGATATAAGCGGGGATACCCTTCTCCAAGTCTTTCCGTTCAACCGCATAAACGGGTACGGAATCATCTGTCTGAGATGCGCCTTCCCCGCCGAAAAGCTGTCTCGCAGCCGCTTTGGCTTTTCTGGCTTCATCTTTGCCATGGCAAAGGGCGGTGGCTTCATAGGCCAACACGGCCTTGGCTTCTCTGATGTCTGCGCCCTTCAAACGGCCCAGACGGTTGACCTCATCCATGGGAAGTAGGGTGAAAAGGGACAGAAATCGCTTAATGTCCGCGTCTTCCTGGTTTATCCAGTATTGATAATAGTCGTAAGGCGATGTCATTTCCGGATCCAGCCAGAGGGCCCCCTTATGGGTTTTCCCCATCTTTATTCCGGAAGCGGTCGTCAGGAGCGGGAATGTGAGGCCGTAGACGGCCTGGCCTTCCAGCCGGCGGGTCAGGTCCACGCCTGCCAGGATATTTCCCCACTGATCGTTTCCCCCCATCTGCAGGCGGCAGTCATAATGTTTGAAGAGGTGCCAGAAATCGTAGGCCTGAAGGAGCATATAATTGAATTCTATGAAACTGAGCCCGGTCTCCAATCGCATCTTGTAGCTTTCGGCGGCCAGCATCCGGTTGACACTGAAATGTCTCCCTATATCCCGCAGAAAATCGATGTACCCTAATGGGGTCAGCCAGTCGGCATTGTTGACCATTAATGCCCGGTCGTCATCAAAATCAATAAACCCTGAGAGCTGCGCCCTGAGGGCCACGGCGTTGTTTTCAATTTCTTCGCGGGTCATAATGGGACGCATTTCCGTCTTTCCGCTTGGATCCCCCACAAGGGTGGTGCCCCCGCCGATCACGGCAATGGGCCGGTGACCCGCTCGCTGCATATGAACCAGTGCCATGATGGGAAGGAGGCTCCCCGCATGGAAACTCTTCGCCGTTGGATCAAAACCGATGTAACAGGTGGTGGGGGATTCCAGTTGCCTTGAAACAAGGTCCCGATCGGTCACCTGTTCAAGAAAGCCCCTTTCCTCAAATGTGTTTAAAACATCCTCCACGTCAGTTCTCTTTCCTATTCTGTTTGAATTCCTCGGGAAGGAAGACCCGGATAACCTTTCCTGATTCTCCCAAATCCGTCATCTGCTCGCCGTTGAAGTCGAGATCGATCCCACCGGCATTGCCGATCAGCAATTCAAAGCCTTCAGCGGCCTCCCATTGGGGCTGACTCCCGGGTTGAAATACATACTCCTTGGGTTCGCGATCGTCGACAAATATCCTGATCCAGGTCCTTTCCTTGACCATGGCCCTCAACGTATGATTGAGAACATTGGTTGTGTCAGGGGCGGATGTCTTTTCTCCGGCCTGGTCCGGTGACAGGTCCTTATCGGTCGTTTCAATCGGTGTTTCTACAACCTTTAAAGCATCCTTCTTTTCAAGGTTGCTGTCGGTGGCCGGGGTCATCCGGCCTGCATCCGCCGATGATGGGGCGTCAAGCGTCGGGGCCGATCCGGGCGTGAGATCCGCAGGGGGATCTGTTTTTGCCTCGGTCAAAGCCTCTTCCCGAGTCTTTTCATCGACCATGACGTCCTCCATTTCCCGGGGTTCCGCCTTATTCTCACTGTCTAAAGACTCGGGTGGCGTTCGGATCGAATCGGGGGACCTGGGCGCATAAAATTGCCATGCATAATAAAAGCAGCCGCCCGCCACTGCGAGGACGATCAGCGTGATCAGCCAAACGACGGGTTTTCGGCTCTTGGCCGGGGCCATCGCCTGATGCGGTTCAAAGCCCTCTTCCCTGGGAAAATGCGTTGGCTCATAAAGGGCTAAGACGCCGTCCGGGTCCAGCCCCACGGCACGTGCATAGTTGCGGATAAAGCCCTTTACAAAGCCGGGGGAAGGGAGACGATCCCACGCTTCGTTCTCCAGTGCGTCCAGAAATCTGGCCCTCACACGGGTCTGCTCAGAGAGCTGATCAAGGGTTAATCCAGCCTTTTCCCTGTGGCTTTTCAGAAGGGTCCCCAGCTCTCCATCGGAAGAAATGTCCCAGCCTTCTGTTTCAATATCTATGGGTTGATCTTCGTCCCGGTCCATGGGGCCTGTCTCATCAAAAGATAATCTTGGTGTATGCCTTTTCTCTCAGTTCTTTCAGCCATGCCGCATACTTCTTGTCCAGTTCCTGACGGTAAAGGATGGTGTGAATGGCCCCTTTGGCCTGCTCAAAGGGGGTTACCCCTCCCTCCTGCTTTTCCACCACCTTGATCAACTGGATGCCGGCGGGGGTGACAATGGGCTGGCTCACCCCTCCTGCCGACAGATCCCGGATGTGTTCGGCCAACTGCGGGTTTACTTCAGACATCTCGAATTTTCCCAGATCACCACCATCCCCGGCCCCCGGACCATCAGAGTATTTTTTGGCCAGATCAGAAAAATTCGCTCCCTCCGCCAATCTCGCCAGGAGGTCATCGGCCTTTTTCAGAAGGGCATCGGCTTCTGCTCGATCCGACGGGTCCTTCCGGGCGAGAAAGATCACGGCCAGTCGGATCTTGGCCTTTCTACGGAAGTCGTCGATATGGGCGTTATAATAATTCCGGAGTTCTTCCTCCCTGATGAAAATCTTGGATTTGACCTCCTGGTTGATCAGACGGATCCGTTCCAGTTCCTTTCTGACCTCTTCCCTGTACGCCTTGAAGGTCGTCCCATCCGCCTCGAGTTTGGCCTGCAAATCCTCCTGTGTGAGCTGGTTGTTTGCTTTGACCCGTTCAATGGCGGCATCCACCTCCGCCTCACTCACCGTGATGTTCAGTTCCTTCACCTTTTCAACGGCGATCTTTTCGTTGATCAGCATGTCCAGGACCTTGTGCCGGACATCCATGTACTGCTCTTCAGATCGCTTTCGAATCTCATCCGGGGGTATACCGGTCAGCTCCCGCATTCGGCCGTTGAGTTCATAAAGTGTAACCACCTCATCGTTTACAATAGCGACCACGCGGTTATGGACTTCCGCCGCGACCGGGAGCCATTGGGAGACCGCCGTCAGAAAAAGGATGGAAACAAAAAGTGTCTGGCGTCGCCCGAACAACATCTTTCTGAACCGAAAATTTACCTCTTCCATTCCTAAATTATACCTTATCATTATCTTTGCCTAAACTTATTACCATAACACTAAAGGGTGAAAAATCAAGGTAATTTTTCGCAGGGACTTGCGCCCCATAGGCGGTTTAGGGTTCAAGAGCGGCGTCGACCTCCAACATCGAAACGGCCTTTTCAATTTTATGAAAATCCTCGGGAAGCGACAGCCTTCCAACGCGAATATTGAGCTTGTTACCGGAAATGAGCTGAAACCGATTGGGCATCTGATGAATTTTTTCAACCATGCGGGCAGGGTCCACAGCGCCGTTGTCGGAGAAGGTCAGGGTGAGAACACGATCGCCTACGTCCAGTTTTATTATTTTCAGGCGCTTTAAAATGAGACGGACAGACAGGAGGGCAAAGAGGTTTTCCACCTCCCGGGGCGGCGGTCCGAAACGATCCGAGATTTCTGAAATGGTTTCTTCGAGTTCGGATGCCTCAATCAGGCCTGAAAGTCTTCGGTACAGGTTGAGCCGCACATCGGTGTCCATGACGTAGTCGCCCGGAAGATATGCCGGGATGGGGACATTGATTTCAGGGTTGATGTCATCTTCCCACGCCTCGCCTTTCAGCTCCGCGACCGCACGTTCGATAAGCTTGAGGTAGAGTTCATATCCAATGGCCGAGATATGACCGGACTGGGCGAAACCGAGGATGTTCCCCCCCCCCTGATCTTCAGATCGTGTATGGCGAGATGGAGGCCCGCACCGAGATGGGAGAAGTCCATGAGGGCCTTCAGCCGTTTTTCCGCATCCTTTGTCAGTACGGCATCTTTGGATAACAGGAGGTAAGCATAGGCCTTCTCTTTGGCCCGGCCCACGCGCCCCCGCAATTGATAGATCTGGGCCAGCCCCATGCGGTCGGCCTCATTGATGATAATGGTGTTGGCCGATGGGATATCCAGCCCCGATTCAATAATGGTGGAGCAGACCAGTACATCGATGTCCTTCCTCAGAAATCGTATCATCGTCTCTTCGAGCTCTCTCGCCTTCATCTGACCGTGGGCAACGGCAAAACGGGCTCCAAGGATGAGCTTCTGGAGTTTATCGGCCATCCAGTCGATGGTCTGGACCCGGTTATGCACAAAAAAAGTCTGCCCTCCCCTTGCCACTTCCGCCTCAATGGCCCGAATGATAAGCGATTCGTCGAAGGAAGACAGATAGGTCTCAATGGCCAGGCGATCCTCGGGCGGGGTTTCGATGACGCTCAGATCCCTCACCCCGGTCATGGACATTTGCAGGGTCCTCGGGACCGGGGTGGCGGTGATGGCCATCACCTCCACCATGGCCCGGTATCGCTTCAGGGCTTCCTTCTGTTTGACCCCGAAGCGTTGCTCCTCATCAATAATGAGGAGCCCCAGATCCACAAACCGGACATCCTTCTGCAGGATCCTGTGCGTCCCCACCAACACGCTGACGCGCCCGGAGCGCACCTTTAAAATGACCTCTCGCTGTTCGGCCTTGGTCTTAAAGCGGCTCAGCAGGCCTACCTCAATATCATAGGCTTTCATACGCCTGGAAAAGGTCTCAAAATGCTGTTCCGCCAGGACCGTTGTGGGGACCAGAAAAGCGACCTGTTTTCCGTCCGAAACCACCTTGAAGGCGGCCCTGAGGGCAATTTCCGTTTTTCCAAATCCCACATCGCCGCATATGAGACGATCCATCGGTTTTTCCGAGGCGAGATCCGTCAGCACGTCTTCTACGGCTTTGAGTTGATCGTCGGTCTCTTCGTGTTCGAAACCGGCCTCGAACTGTCGATAATGGTAGTCAGGGGGAGAAAAGGCGTGTCCCTTGCGATATTTCCTCAGGGCGTAAAGCTCCACAAGCTGTCTCGCTATTTTCTTGATGGATTTTCCCGCCTTCTGCTTGGCCATGTGCCACGCGTGTCCCCCCAGTTGATCCAGCTTGGGATTTCGATCGTCTGCACCGGCATATTTCTGAAGTGCGCTGACACGGTCGGCCGGGAGGTAGAGCTTTGAATGCTGAGCATATTCGACGAGGACGAAGTCGTGAATTCGTCCGGCCACCTCCATGGTACGAAGGCCCCCGTATCGTCCGATGCCGTGCGCTTCGTGAACAACAAAATCCCCCGCCTTAAGAAGCGTCAGGCTGGACCAGTTCAGCCCATCTTTTCCCTTGCTTTGACGTCTCCGGGTCCTTCGTTTGGTGCCGAAAATCTCGTCCTCGCTCAGGACGCAGAGGTTCTGTTCAGCCCAGACAAATCCCTTTGAGAGTCGGCCCAGACACAAATAAACCCCTGGGTTTTTCGGGATCTGTTCCCAGCCTTCCACCGTACCGTCAATGGCGACCCGGTAGTTTTTCAAGATCTCTTTCAGACGGTTCGCCTGTTGCATGGCACTGCATGTGATGACCACCTTGAATCGGGATTGCCGCCACGTTTCGATCTTTTCAGCAAGCGGCGCGAGAGACACCTTCCCCCGATGGGCAAGGGTCAGCGCCATGTCGGTCTCCAACTGGAGGGGGCCTTCCACGGTTATCACCCTATCGGCATCAGACGTGGGGCCGAGTCCGAGCTGACGGAAGGTAAGGTGCTGATGCTCGGTGAGCTGACGTTCTATTTCCTCCACCTCAATAAACAGGTTTTCGACGTGGGGAAAGGGTTCCTGCTTTTCAGAGGCCTCCTCTCTGAATTTCTGCTGATCCGATTCAAATCTTCGGGCCGCCTTTTGAATCTGCGTTTTCCATCGATGGGGGTCAAACCCGGCGATGAGTCCGTCTTTCGGCAGATAGGAGAGGAGGCTGTTTAGATGGTCATAAAAATGATTCAGCCAGGCCTCCTGACCCGGAAACCCGGTGATCACGCCGGGTTGGGATTGACGGGGCAGTCTTCCCATGGATCGGGCGCGATCGCGGTTCTCAGGCTCCATGATGATCTCCGTGGCCGGAAGGAGAATGAAGGATGTGGATTGGGCCTGTGATCGTTGGGCCACCGGATCAAAGTGACGGATCGATTCGAGATGATCCCCCCAGAACTCCATCCGGATGGGGAGGGGGTACAGGGGAGAGAAAAGATCAATAACCCCCCCGCGAACCGAATAATCCCCCTGGTCCTCCACCAGGGATGTCCTTTGGTACCCGGTGGTTTCCAGCGTTTGAATGAGTTCAGGCCGATCCACCTCTTCCCCGGTTTCAAAATATTGAAGGGCATTGACAAAGGCATCTTTGGGGAGAATGTTGAAGCAGATCGCCTCAAGGGATGTCACGACGATGGCCGCTTTGTCATGAATGAGGCCATAGAGCGCTCGAATCCGCTGGGTGATCAGGTCCCGATGCGGGCTGAGCCCGGACAGGGGGCTGATGTCATAGGGGAAAAACGGGTATAGCCTGGATTCGAATGCCGAGGGGTGTACGGCCTCATTTCCCATGAAGAACTGAAGCATTTTGTAAAGGGCATGCGCTGACTTGATATCCGGAAGGATCATGAGCGTGGGTCGCTCAAGGTCGGCCAATACCTCTGAAAGGAAATAGGCCTGGACAGCCTCTGTGAGACCGATCACTTCGGCACGGCCTGACCCGTGTCCAAGCCATTTTTTCAATCCGGCGAACGGTTCTGATGTCCGTGATGCCATCGGTATCTTTCGTGTTGAGGTGCGGATAATTTTCAGGGTTTTTACGCTTCCAGCACATGCGGTTTCAGTGTTTTAAGGGTCATCTGCGTCGTATCCATCTCCGCATCAATTCCAAGGGGTATGGTTAGGTTAAGAGACCCGTGTCCCATGGGAAATCCGGTCATCACGGGGATGTCGCTTTCAGCGAACCTGAACGTCATGCATTCGTTTACGGCATCCAAGTCGCCACAGTCCAGAAATTGTCCCCCGACGACACCGGCAAGACCACTGAGTTTCCCTGCCTGCGCCAGGTGCGTCAGCATCCGGTCTATGCGATAAAGGGCTTCCCCTCTCTCCTCCAAAAAGAGGATGGCCCCGTCCAGCGGTGGAAAAAAGGGGGTCCCCAGGAGGTGACACAACAGGGTCAGGTTTCCCCCCACCACGGGCCCTGAAGCCCGGCCTTCAAAAAGCACCTGCCCCCCCTCGCCCCGAATGATGACCGGTTCACTTCCTGAAAGGAGTTCCGTCAGATGGGCCAGGGCGTTTTCAGGGCTTGAAGCGAACCGTGCGACCATGGGGCCGTGGAAGGTGACCAATCCAATTTGCGCATACAGGGCCATCATAAGCGCCGTGATATCGCTGTACCCCACCAGGATTTTGGGCCGCCGGCGAATCAAGGCATAGTCGATTTTATGAAGGAGTCTGAGGGTTCCATACCCTCCCCGCGTACAGAAGAGGGCCTTTATTTCAGGGTCCTCGAACATGACGTGAAGATCGCTGAGACGATCCCTGTCATTTCCGGCAAGATAACCGTCCTGGTCATACACATGGGGTGCCGGATGGACGGTGAAGCCCTTTGACTCGAGGTAGTTTATGCCGAAACTGACCTGGGATGGTTCCACCGGCCCCGCGGGCGAGATAATTCCCACATGATCACCGGTTCTTAAGGGAGGGGGTTTAATCAGCCCTTGTTTATCGACCGAGGCTGGCGGCATTTGCTTCTTTTGGTTGCTGGTTCGTCATCGTCAAAAGACTTATCGGTTTCTCTCGAACAGTAAGATCAACCCCTGCAGCGTCAGGAATTCTTCTACATGGTCAATGGTTTCCGAGACTTCGGTAATGATGGGGGCGAGTCCTCCGGTGGCCACCACCAGGGCATCCTCTCCGGATTCGCGTTTCATTCGGTTGACAATGCCGTCCACGAGCCCGGCATACCCATAAATGATCCCGGCATTCATGCTGCTGATGGTGTCCTTGGCGATGGTGGTCTTGGGCCTGGAGAATATTTCCACCCTCGGCAGCTTGGAGGCCTCCTGAAAGAGTGCTTCACACGAAATAATCACGCCGGGAGAAATGGCACCTCCCATGTATTCGCCTTGGCCACTGACATAGTCAAAGGTGGTGGCGGTGCCGAAGTCGACCACCACGAGAGCGGATCGGTACTTTTCATAGGCGGCCACCGCATTGACGATCCGATCCGCCCCCACTTCCTTGGGATTGTCATATCGGATGGGCATGCCGGTTTTGAGACCGGGCCCCACGATCAGGGGGTTGACGCCAAAATAGGTTTTGGAAAATTCTTCAATGGTGTTGAGGAGCGGGGGGACCACGCAGGACACAATGGTTTCGGTGATGTCTTTAAAACCGATACCGACCCACTGGAAAAAGTTGCCGACCAAAATACCCAGCTCGTCGGCCGTGATTTCCTTCTCCGTCCGGATGCGCCAGTGGTGAACAATCCGATGCCCATCGGCGATTCCCAGAACGATATTCGTATTTCCGACATCGATACAGAACAGCATTTGAACCGCTTTCGCTCCGCTCCCCTCAAACCGGCGTTTTTCCGGCCTTGATGGCATCAACGATTTTGACCGTTTCCACCGCCTGCTTCACGTTGTGCACTCTCACCACGTGTGCCCCGTTCATGACACCCACGGCCGCAGCGGCCATAGACCCCGTGTCCCGCTCATGAGGCTCCTTTTTGAGGATATGCCCGATGAAGGCCTTGTTGGAGCAGCCCAGAACAAGGGGGCGCCCAAGGGCATTAAATCGTGCGAGTTCCCGCAGGATCATGAGATTATGGTCGGAGGTCTTGCCGAACCCGATCCCGGGGTCCACCAGGGTCATATCCCGCCGGATGCCGGCAGCCTCGGCCCGGTTGAGGGCGTCCCTTAAAAAAATCATGATGTCGGAGATCAGGTCGTCATATCGAGGTTCGTCCTGCATGGTTTCCGGTCGTCCCTTCATGTGCATGAGAACGACCGGAACCGCTGCATCGGCTGCAACCTGTCCCATATCCGGATCGAAACGAAGGGCGCTGACATCATTTATGATGGCCGCCCCTGCGTCCAGTACCCGGCGTGCCACCCGGGCCTTATAGGTGTCGATACTGATGGGAATAGCGAGCGCATTGGAGAGGGCGCTGATGACCGGAAGGACCCGGTCGATCTCTTCCTCGGCGGAGAGCTTTCGGGCATAGGGCCGGGTGGACTCTCCCCCAACGTCTATGATATCCGCCCCTTCCTCCGCCATCTCGATCCCGTGTTCGATGGCTTTTTGCGTATCAAAATAATGTCCGCCGTCTGAAAATGAATCCGGGGTCACGTTGAGGACCCCCATGATGTGCGTCTTTGCGTCTAAATCGAGAAAGTGGTCATTCCACTTGAGTGTCAATGTCATTTTTGCCGTTCTTGTCCTCGCCTGTCTGGTCCGCCTTCTCTTTGGTTTTCGGCGGGTTTTTCGGGGTACTTTGTTCGCGGGTCAGGTCTTCGGCGTTCCCGTCCTTTGCATCTGCGGCACCTCCATTATCTGACATGATCGTTTCGATATCCTGGCTGGTAAGGGTCTCTTTTTCGAGAAGCGCCTCGGCCATTTTGTGGAGGATTTGCAGGTTGTCTCCCAGAATCTTGCGGGCCTTTTCATAGGACCCGCTGATGATGTTTTTCACCTCTTCGTCAATTTTCTGGGCGGTCAATTCCGCATAGTCGCGATGCTGTGACAATTCGCGGCCCAAGAAGATCTGCTCATCCTTCTTGCCGAAACTGAGGGGTCCCAGTTCCTTGCTCATTCCATAATCACAGACCATCTTCCGGGCCAGGTCCGAGGCCCGTTCAATATCGTTTCCCGCACCCGTGGTCTCCGTATTCAGGACCATTTCTTCAGCGACTCTCCCCCCCATCAGTATGGCGATATTATTGAGGAGGTATTCCTTCGGGTAGGTGTGCTTCTCATCGATGGGGAGCTGCTGAGTGAGTCCCAGGCACGGCCCCTGGGGATAATGGTGACTTTGTGGATGGGATCCGTGTCCGGGAGAATTTTGGCCACCAGGGCATGCCCGGCTTCGTGATAGGCGGTTATCCGTTTTTCCTCATCACTGATGATCATGCTTTTCCGTTCCGTGCCCATGAGGACTTTGTCTTTGGCATCTTCAAAATCCTCCATCTCCACACGGTCTTTCCCTCGCCGAGCGGCCATGAGGGCTGCTTCATTGACCATGTTTTCAATGTCGGCCCCTGTAAATCCGGGCGTCCCCCGGGCCAGTACGGAGGTATCCAGATCCTCGGCCACCAGTTTTTTCCGGAGATGGACTTTCAGGATGCCCTCTCTCCCCTTCAGATCGGGAAGGGGCACCACCACCTGTCGATCGAAACGGCCGGGTCTCAAAAGGGCCGGATCGAGCACATCGGGCCGGTTCGTAGCAGAAATGAGAATGACCCCTTCGTTGGACTCAAATCCGTCCATTTCCACGAGAAGCTGATTGAGGGTCTGCTCCCGTTCGTCATGGCCGCCGCCGAGTCCCGCGCCCCGGTGCCGTCCCACCGCATCGATTTCATCAATAAAGATGATGCAGGGGGCGTTCTTTTTTCCCTGGTTGAAGAGGTCACGCACCCTGGAAGCGCCCACGCCCACGAACATCTCCACGAAATCCGAACCGCTGATGCTGAAAAAAGGCACACCGGCCTCCCCGGCGATGGCCCTCGCAAGAAGGGTTTTCCCGGTGCCCGGAGAGCCGACCAGCAGCACCCCTTTAGGGATCCTTCCGCCCAGGCGCGTAAACTTCTTGGGATCGCTCAAGAACTCCACCACCTCACTCAGTTCATCCTTGGCCTCGTCGATCCCGGCGACATCCTGGAAGGTGACTTTTTCCTGAGATTCACTCATGAGTCTGGCCCTGCTTTTTCCAAAGGAGAGGGCCTTTCCCCCACCTGCCTGCATCTGTCTCATGAAAAATATCCAGACGCCGATCAGGAGCAGCATGGGGACCCAGGAGAGAAAGACCTGGAACCACGACGAGTCTTCCCCAGGTTTTGCGGATATTTGAACCCCTTTTTCTCTAAGGAGTTTGATGATTTCAGGGTCCTTTGGGGCGTACGTCTTGAAAGGGCCCTGTGCGGACATGCCGGAGATGTTATCGCCTTTTATGGTGACCTGATTGACGCTTCCACTTTCCACCATGTTGAGAAAATCGCTGTAACTGACGGCGATACTGCCCCTGTCCGGCTGTTTGAAGATCTGAAAAAGCATCACCATCATGAGGCTGATCACCAGCCAGAGGGCGAGATTCTTATAAAATGGATTCAATGTAGGGTGACCTCCGTTCAGGGCATATCGCTTGTGCGGTCCTTTCATACATAACACCCCCATCCGCCATGCGATAATGGGATGGAGGCAGCATACACCCTTAATGATGTTTATGATATCTAAACGAATACCTATATACTATAAATACAAATTTTTCAAATTCCACAAAAATCAAATCCCAACGCTTCCCAATGGACATCGCGATCAGAGAGAAATGGATGGGGTGGATAATCGCTTTTTTTGTTGACTCCACCGGTGCGGGTCATGGAGATTGTGGGGGGATGAACCGATTCAGTGATGATGCTTCCGGGATTGCTCTAAAGTATTGATGGGGCGAATTTGAAATCCACGGCCATAAGGAGGCGAGAACATGACACCATTTCCTTTCAGTGATGATGATCTCAACCAGATAAACGCTCATGGGCTCAGCCTTGACGAAGTCCAACGACAGTTGGCGTTATTTGGCTCATCCCCCCCCTACCTCAATTTGGTGGCCCCCTGCACACCGGGAAACGGGATCGTGGTTTTTGAACCCGGAGACGTCCAGGCATTGATGGAGGCCTTCACCTCCGAGAGGCGCCCGTACCGCCTGGTAAAGTTCGTTCCGGCTTCCGGGGCTGCATCACGGATGTTCAAGACCCTGCTGAAATATCTTCATCGTGGAGAGGAGATTTCAAAGACGGCCATAACCAGTGCGGCCTTAGCGGGAGACGGTGATGCAAAAGGCTCCTTGAATTCATGGACAAGGTGGAGCGGTTTGCTTTTTTCGGGGACCTTCAATCGGTGTTGTCCAAAAACGGGTATCTTGCCGATGACCTTTTGAAAAAGGGCCGGTTCAGGGAAATCCTCTCCTTTCTTCTCGAACAAGAAGGACTGAATTATGCCCATCGGCCCAAAGGGCTCCTCAAGTTTCATAAATACCCGTGGGGCAGTCGAACCGCCTTTGAAGAACACCTCGTGGAAGCGGTGTCCTACATCAAAGATGCGGCAGGGAACTGCTTTCTTCATTTTACGGTCTCACCGGAGCATATGGACGGTTTCAAGACGCTGCTGGAGCGGGTTCGGCCTGACTATGAAAAGCGGTTCGATGTTCACTATCACACCGGCTTTTCGACTCAGGACAGGGCCACGGATACCCTGGCCGTGACACTAAACAACCGGCCGTTTCGACAAGCGGACGGCCGATTGCTGTTTCGACCGGGCGGGCATGGTGCGCTTCTTGGAAACTTGAACCACATCAATGCCGATATGATCTTCATCAAGAACATCGACAATGTGGTCCCGGACCACCTGAAGGGGGAAACCTTCAAGTGGAAGCAGGTGATCGGCGGGTATCTCCTTCAACTGCAGAGGGAGATCTTCACGTATATGGAATCGTTGTCATCAGGCAGGGAAACGACGGCCTTTCTTGATGACGTGAGTGCATTTTTGGAGGAGAGCCTCCTTTATCCTGTTCCGCCCGAGATGAAAACGGCCTCAGCATCCGTGAGACGCGCCGATTTAATGGAAAGACTGAACCGTCCCATCCGGGTCTGCGGCATGGTGAAAAACGCGGGAGAACCGGGAGGCGGTCCGTTTTGGGTGAAAGATAAAGATGGGGAGACCTCCCGCCAGATTGTTGAGACGGCTCAGATCGATCCGGATTCCAGATCGCAGCAGGGGATTTTGGGTGCCTCCACCCATTTCAATCCGGTGGACCTGGTTTGCGGAATGAAGGACTGGCAGGGAATCCCTTTTGATCTCAGCCGGTTTACGGATCCGGATGCCGTGTTCATATCCCAAAAGTCAAAAGAGGGAAAAGACCTCAAGGCATTGGAGCATCCGGGCCTCTGGAATGGGGCCATGGCCCGCTGGATCACGCTTTTCGTGGAGGTGCCGGGTATCACATTCAACCCGGTCAAAACCGTAAATGATCTGCTCCGTAAGGAACACCAGCCGCCTGAAAGGCAGTCGCCGACATCCTGACGTTACATGGGATGGGTGACGTGTGCGTGGATCAATGAACGATTCAAAGCGCAATAGACAGCCCCCTAAGGCGTATTCATCCTATTTTGTTGTGCTGGTGGCCCTGTTTGTCACCAGCCTGATCATGGCCAACATAACGGCCGTGAAACTGATCGTCGTGGCCGGCCTGATTTTGCCGGCTGCCGTGGTCATCTTTCCGGTGAGTTATATTGCAGGAGACGTGCTGACGGAAGTGTATGGCTATTCTCAGGCGAGACGGGTGATTTGGCTGGGATTTTTCTGTAATTTTGTGGCCGTGATGATCATTTTGCTGACCCAGACGCTTCCCCCGGCCCCTTTCTGGAAGGGCCAGGCCGCCTATGAAAGCATCCTGGGATATGCGCCCAGGCTCTTGACCGCATCATTTCTGGCCTACCTGGTGGGAGAATTCTTTAACGCCTATATCATGGCCAAACTGAAAATCCTCACGTCGGGCCGGTGGCTGTGGACACGCACCTTATCGTCTACCCTGGTGGGCCAGGGCCTCGATTCGGTGGTCTTCATCGGCGTGGCATTTGTCGGCACCATGCCTTTGAAGACGCTGGCATTTGCGGTGCTCACGCAATGGCTTGTAAAGGTCGCCTATGAGGCGGCGGCCACGCCCCTGACCTATTGGGCCGTTTCATTTCTGAAGCGACGGGAGGGAGTGGATATCTACGACGACCATACCCGTTTCAACCCCCTGGCCGTCAGGCGGTGATGGTTCAGGAAAGATTTCAGGATCTTGACGGTAACCCTGTGCTTCTGCTAAGAGTGATGCATGAATATTCTTGATATCATCATTGTGGTTGTCCTGGTTTTTTTCCTCGTCCGCGGAATTTACAGGGGATTTTTCAGGGAGATTGGTTCTTTGGCCGGGGTGATTCTGGGGATTTGGCTGGCCAATCTGTATCAACCCCAATTGACGCACTTTTTGGGGTCGTATCTTCCCCGGGAACGTTTCTCCCTTGATCAGCTTCGCTCTCATTTTTCTGATCATCCTGGTCGGTTGCAACCTGCTCAGTTGGTGGTTGAAGATGTTGTTTAAAAAGGCCCTGCTGGGAGGGGCAGACAGGGTTGTGGGAGCGGGGGTCGCATTGTTGAAGGGGGTCATCATTATCTATTTTTTCATTTTGATGATGACGTTCTTCTTACCGTCAAAATCACCCCTCATCGCCCAATCGAAGATGGCCCCTGTGATCATCACCTCTTATCAGTCCATGGTCAATCTCATATCCCCGGATGCCTACCGACGGTTGAAAGAGCGGTTTATGGGCCTTGAAAGAAAGATGAGCGACCTCAGCGAAAAGCCGGTCAGGAAGGCCGACCATGGATCCCGATAGGGTGGCCCACGCCGTTCACTCCCTCCTCGATCTAATCGCCCGGCTTCGGGGACCGGATGGCTGTCCATGGGACAAAAAACAGACCCCCTCATCCATTCGTCTGTACCTCCTTGAGGAGGCATACGAGGTGGTGGACGCCGTTGAACGGGCCACGCCCGGGGACGTTTGTGCCGAACTGGGTGATTTGCTCTTTCAGATCGTATTTCTATCTCATCTCGGAGCCGAGGACGGCGACTTTGATTTTCTCGAGGTAATGGAACGGATCATCGAGAAAATGGTGCGGCGGCATCCCCATGTGTTTGGGGATAAGACCATCGAAAGCGCCGAAGAGGTGGCGTTGAACTGGGCCGAGATAAAGCGGGCCGAGCAAGGGGCCTCCGTGTTACCGAGTTCATCTCTGACGGGGGTGCCGGCAGGCCTGCCGGCCCTGTTGTGTGCCCACCGGTTGAGCGAGCGGGCGTCTAAACTGGGGTTTGACTGGGCGTCTTCGGATGGGGTCTACGAGAAGGTCCTGGAAGAAGCGGGGGAACTGAAACATGCCATGAGAAAGGGAGGAAGGGACCAGGTGGCTGAGGAATTGGGAGACCTCCTGTTCAGCGTGGTGAATC
Source organism: Deltaproteobacteria bacterium (assembly GCA_034522175.1). Classification (GTDB taxonomy): domain Bacteria; phylum Desulfobacterota; class DSM-4660; order Desulfatiglandales; family Desulfatiglandaceae; genus JAIPDZ01. The sequence continues at coordinate 1,647,687 of JAXHLQ010000001.1, forward strand.
TGGCCCGGCATGCCGGATTCAACGCCGAGGACCTTTTGCGTCAGGCCAACCGGAAGTTCCTCCAACGGTTCAAAGCCATGGAATGGCGCTTGAATGAAGCCGATGTAACCCTTGAAGATGCCTCCCCGTTTCAAATGGAAAGGGCCTGGGAAGCGGTCAAATCCGAGGAGTAGGCTGTCTTGGCAAAGAAAAACGATCGCCCGTTTTTTCGCAGGATATTGAGATGGGCACTGGTGCTGCTCCTTCTCTTCGTCGGCGTGAGTGTACTTCAGGTAGGGTTGCTGAAGGCGGTCAATCCGCCTTGTACCTTGATGACGGCGTGGGGATGGGTGGCGCATGTGGCGGCCGGCACGCCTGAGCCGCCACATATGTATTGGCGATCGCTCGGTGAAATCTCGCCCTATATGCGGCGTGCGGTCCTGGCGGGAGAAGATCAGCGGTTTTTGAAACACATGGGGTTCGATTTCAGGGAAATCAGTGAAGCCGTCAAAGACATGTTCTCGGGCGATGCCGTGCGGGGGGCCAGTACCATTACCATGCAGGCGGCACGGACGGTGTTCCTCTGGCCTGACCGAAATTGGGCGCGGAAGTCTCTTGAAGCCTATTATACCATCCTGATGGAGGTGTTCTGGGGTAAAAAGCGGATTCTTGAAATCTATCTCAACACCGTCGACTGGGGACACGGCATTATGGGGGTTGAGGCCGCTTCCATCCGGTACTTCAATGTGCCGGCCAATCGAATCAGCCGCATTCAGGCAGCCCGGCTGGCGGCCATTCTGCCGAGTCCGCATCGCTGGTCGCCCACAAAACCCAATGCCCAGGTTTCGAGAAGGGAAAAGCGGATCCTAAGGGACATGGATAAAATGCCCCTTATTTCCTGAAGATCATGTTCTCGGAGATTGTCCATAGCGTTCAGAGTATCAGCCTGAAATGGAAACTGTTGATCCCGTTCCTTCTTTTTTCCTTTTTGGGGACCACGAGTCTGGTCTACATCGGCCTCAATTCACAACAGGAACTCATAAAGAAAGAGGAAAAAAAGGAGCTGCGCCGGTTCTATCGCCTGTTTCTAAATAAAATTTCCCAGAAGGGAACGCAGGCCCTTTCCATAGCCACCGTTCTGGCGGACAATCCCCAGATCCAGCGGTTACTTGCCGAAAAGGATAAGGACGGCCTCAGGGCGTACACCCGGCCCCTTTATGAGCAATTGGCGCAGGAATTCAGCGTTCGCCAGTTTCATTTCCATATTCCCCCGGGCATATCATTCTTGCGCATCCATTCGCCGGGTCAGGAGGGAGAAATGATCGCCTATCGAAAAGGGGTCATGGATGCCCTGAAAGGCGGCAGGGGTATCGTGGGGCTTGAATGGGGCTTAACGGGTCTCGGGATTCGGGGCATCGTCCCCCTCTATTCGGCAGGGACCCTGGTGGGAAGCATTGAGATCGGCTATCCTTTCGGTAGGTCTTTTCTCGAGGATCTCAAGGCGTATTGGGGACCCGATTTCACCGTCTTCGAAAAAAAAGGGCCGGATGCCTTTGCCCTCCTGGCCACGACCAGGGAAAAAGGTGAGCCCTACCGTCTTCACGGGAACAGCATAACACATGCCTATGATCGGGCGCACATCTGGATTGCCCCCCCCGGTCATCCGGACCGATCCATTTTTGTCGGGCCCGTGAGAGATTATCAGGGTGAGATTGTGGCCGAGGTTGAAATCGACATGGATCGTCTGCCGATCCTGCAGCGGCTGTCAAGAACACGAAATCTGATGATTCTTGTGGGGTTGGCCGGTATCTGCATCTCCTTTGCCCTCATCTGGGTCGTGGCCCTCCTGTTTGTTCGACCCATTAAGGAGATGGTGACCCATGCCCAGGAAATTGCCGAAGGGAAACGCTACCGTCGTATAACCCCCGGGCCCGAAGATGAAATTGGTGTTTTGGCCCATTCCCTCAATACCATGCTCAGTTCGCTGCAGAGAAGAGAGCGACAGATTGAGGAACATGCAAGGACTTTGGAGAGGCGGGTCAGGGAGCGGACCCAGGATCTGGTCTCTTCTGAAGAAAAATATCGCACCCTGGTGGATAATCTTCCCTGGTTGTGTATCGACTCCTGGGTGACGGTACCACCGAATTTATTAATCCTTATTTCACCACCATACTGGGGTTTTCCCCGGATGAAGTGACAGGCGACCGGCGGTTCTGGGTTGAGCAAATCTGGGGATACGGCCCTGCCGAAGGTGAAAGGGTGTTAAGGGAACTGGCAGAGAAAAGGGACGGGTTCCGGGTGCAGAGGGTGGTCAGAAGTAAGGATGGCCGTCGGCTGACGTTTATCGATCATGCCATCCCTGTATTGCAAAATGGCGGCGATCTCAAATGGATTGAAGGGATTATGGTGGATATCACCGAACTCAAGCGGCTCCAGGAAATGGCCCTTAGAACCGAAGAGATACGGGTGCTGGGAGAGATATCGGCGCGGTTCGCCCATGAGATGAGAAATCCATTGGCCACGGCAGGGGGATTTGCGCGACGGCTCAGGGACTCGCTCGATAAGGACCCCCACCATCGAAAGCTCTTGAGCATCATTGTGGAGGAGGTGGCCCGCCTTGAGAGAATCCTGAAGATCATTCTCTCTTCCATCGAACCCTTCTCCCTTTCCATATCCCGGGTGGATATCATCAAACTGATTCATGAGGTGCTGGTTGACCTGAAACCCCAGATGAAAGTGAAAGGCATCACCTTAAGCGAATCCCTCTCACCAGCCGTGGGGGAGTTTTACGGCGACGGGAGTCTTCTTAGAAAGGCGTTTGACAGCCTCCTGACGCATGCAGTGGTCTCCATGCCCGAAGGAGATTGCCTGACGGTTTTCTCCCAAACGGAGGGGGACCATCTGATGGTCACCATCCGGCACAAGGCCGACGGCATTACCCAGGACGATCTGGACCATTTTTTTTATCCGCATATCACGAAAACGCCTGAATCCACTATCCTTGACTTGCCCCTGTGCAAGATTATCATTCACAGGCATGGCGGCAAGGTGGATGTCTTCCTGCAGGATGAGGATATTGTGTTGAGGGTCGAGCTCCCTCTAATGCCGCCGGGAATGGATGAAAATGCTTTAGGTGAACCCGATCAGGAGCATCCGTCGTGATACGCTACATTGCCCTCAATGCCTTCATTGCGATTCATTCCATCTTTTTCTGCCTGTGGGGGCTTTTGATATCCCTATTCGATAAAGAGGGAACCTGGGTCCATCGCTATTGCGCTGCGCCATGGGCCTGGGTGATCCTCAGGGTTTGCGGTATTAAGGTGAATGTGTTCGGTAAAGAGGGCCTGACGTTTCATACCCCAAGGATCTATATGGTGAACCACCAGAGTTTTTTCGACATTTTTATTCTGCTGGCGTGTCTTCCCGCGGATTTCAAGTTCATTCTGAAACAGGAACTCATGCGAATTCCGTTGCTGGGGCCCGCCATGAAGGGAGCGGGGTATATTGCCATTGAACGTAACGACCCCCGGGAGGCGGTGAAAAGCATGAACCAGGCAGCCAAAAAGATCAAAAACGGTACATCGGTATTGCTGTTCCCTGAGGGAACCCGAAGCCCGGATGGACGGCTTCAGCCTTTTAAAAAGGGGGGCTTCAGCCTGGCCGTTAAAGCGGGGTGCGACATCATGCCCGTAACCATTGTTGGAAGTTCTAAAATTGCACCGAAAGGGAGTCTCAGAATCCGCAAGGGAACGGTGGACATGCACATCGGAAAACCGATATCGCTTGGGTCCGCCACCAAACGGGATGTTCCCCGGCTGATGGAAATGGTGCGTATGGTAATGCTCAAAGCGACGGCATCCAAATAGGAGACGCTCATGAACTGGGCGTATGGCGAGAACCGTGGGAACCGCTTTTTATCCGGAAGATATCCGTGACGATGAGATAGCGCGGGAAAAGGAGAAGGCCCGCAGGCTGAGGCGGACCCACTGGTGGCAGAAGAAAATCCAGGCCGGTATCTGTTACTACTGTCATGAACCCGTGGGTCGGCAGCACCTGACCATGGATCATGTGGTGCCCCTGAGTCGCGGGGGAAAGAGCGCGAAAGGAAATCTGGTGCCGGCGTGTAAGACATGTAACAATAAAAAAAGATACCTGCTGCCGTTGGAGTGGGATGAATATTTGAAGCGACTGAACCGGGCTGACGAGGACGTATGAGGTGGCTTACTGTCTTTCTACGGCGACTTTCTGCCCCCGCAGCTCACCGGCATCTTTCCCGAACCGATCGGCGGCCCGGCCGCGGTTGACCGCGATTTCCAAATAGCCTGAACTGCTGAAGAGGGCCAGCACCTCATCGGGTCCCACGTCTGTGTATTTTTGGTTCAGGGCCGTGATGACCCGATCTCCTGATCGAATCAGAGGCTGATGGCCACTTAAAAAGTCGATCAGCACATCTTTCCCGATATTGGTGATGAGGTTTCCGAAGCGGTCGACGGTGGTAATCTCACCGGTGAGGCCGTCTTCTGTTGATTGAGCGGCTTTTATATCCAAACGCACCGGGTCGTCGATGGGGACACCCATCTCGCTGGGATCCACACGTAGAGAAAGATGGGCGGCCACCGGTGCAAATATATCACGGCCGTGAAATGTGGGACTCACCGTGGGGCGAAAATAGGCGGTCTCGGTGAGATGAATCAACTGGGCTTCGCTATCCCCGGAAATGATGGGCCAGAAAATACCGTTATCCGGGCCCACAAAGAGATGCCCCCGGGTGCGAACCAGGATCGGGCGTCTTGCCCCGCCGACGCCCGGGTCGACGACGGCGACATGAACGGTTCCGGGCGGGAAAAACGGGCAGGTTTCCTTGAGCATTCGGGCTGCGGTTTCGATGGCGCCGGGATCGATTTGGTGGCTGATATCACATATCATGGCGCCGGGATTAACCGAAAGGATGACCCCCTTCATGGTCCCTGCGTAAGGGTCCTTCAAGCCGAAATCGGTTGTCAGGGTGATGATTCCTCTTCCCATAACCTGTTCTTATCCCCCGAATGAGCGGGGTGTGTCAAGCTCCCGAGACGGGAGGGGCTCTCGATTCTTTACAAAGATAACCGGCTTGGGTACAATTTTTTTCCTTTAGAAAAAAATCGCTCGTCCGGTGTCTATGAGATGGCCGGTAACATGGAAAAAGAGATGAATGAAAATCAACCATCTGACGGATCGGTGGATCTCAAATGGAACGATCTGACCCGTCGTCTGCGGTACACATTCAGTGACCAGAGGATTCTGGTTCAGGCATTTTGTCACGCCTCTTATGTGAACGAGCATCCGAATGCCGGGCTGAGGGATAATGAGCGCCTCGAGTTTCTGGGGGACGCGGTTCTGGATCTGACCGTCAGCACCCTGCTGATGAAGACGTTTAAGGATGCGCCGGAAGGGGATTTGTCCAAGTTCAGGGCCATGGTGGTGGACGAAGCGGGTCTTTATGAGGTTTCGCTGCGGCTGGGCCTGGGCGCCTATCTCCTCCTGGGTCGCGGAGAGGAGCAGGGCCGCGGCAGGGAAAAGCCGTCGATCCTTGCGGATACCCTGGAGGCGGTGATTGGGGCCATTTATCTCGATGGCGGGTTTGACAGCGCCATGAACGTCATCACCCGGCTTTTTCACCCCATGATCGAGCGCGTGGCGGCCGAGGAGATGGTCCATGATTTTAAGAGCCTTCTCCAGGAATTTACTCAGCAGGTCTGGCGCACCCTGCCGAAATACCGGTTAATCAAGGAATCGGGGCCGGCCCATAACAAAAGGTTCACCGTGGCATTGGACCTCAAAGGAAAGGCGGTTGCACAAGGAGAGGGAAGCAGCAAAAAGGAGGCCGAACAGCAGGCGGCAAAACAGGCCTTTCTTTCCCTGAAAGAGACGTGACCCCCCTGATCATCCCCATCTTTATCCCCCATGAGGGCTGCCCTCACCGGTGTGTGTTCTGTGAGCAGCACAAGATAACCGACCGACAAACCCGTGGCGTGGCCCCCGCGGATGTAACAGATCTGTTGAGACAGGCGCTTGCATCCCCGCGCTTCGATGTGAAGCGATGTCCTGAAGCGGCATTTTACGGCGGTACCTTCACAGGCCTTTCAAGAGCGCGGATGAAAGGCCTCATGGACGCGGTGACACCGTTTATGAAGGAAGGCCTCATCCGGTCCATGAGGGTATCCACCCGGCCCGATGCGCTGGACGCGGAACGGCTGGGGCTGATGAAGGCCTACGGCGTCCGCACGGTGGAACTGGGGGTTCAGAGCATGGACGACCATGTGCTCCTTGAGTCCCGGCGGGGGCATACCGCGAGAGACACCCTGCGGGCGGTCCAGGCCCTTCAAGGAGCGGGATTCCAGGTGGGCATCCAGCTCATGCCCGGACTTCCGGGGGATTCCCCCGCCCTGTTTGAGAAAACCGTCGCGGCGGTCTTGCGGCTTAAACCGGACATGATCCGTCTTTACCCGGCGGTGGTCATCCGGGGGACGGAACTGGCCCGGCGATACGCAGAAGGGACCTATGAGCCGATGCCATTGGCGGAGGCCGTGACCCTTTGCAGGGATGCCACCATGCGTTTTGAGGCCGAAGGTATCCCGGTGATACGACTCGGGTTGCACGGTTCCCCCTCACTGACGGAAGCGGGGGCGCTCGTGGCCGGTCCCTGGCATCCGGCATTCGGGTTCCTGGTACGTTCGGCCATTCATCATCGGGTGATTGACCCGTATTTAAAGCGGTACGGCGATACGGCTCGAATCAGGCTGTTTGTGCCGAACCGGGACATTCCCCTCGTGCGGGGGTACAAAAACAGGGGTATTCGTTTGATTGAGCGAAAAACAGGGGCCGATGTGCTTGGCGTCATTGCGGATGATCGGATCCCAAGAGGGCAGATCCGAGTGGAGGTCATATGACGTTTCGCTCCGGTTTCATAGGGATCGTGGGGCCGCCCAATGCGGGTAAATCCACTTTGCTGAATCGCATGCTGGGCAAAAAGCTGGCCATCGTTTCCCCCAAACCGCAGACAACGAGAACCCGAATCATCGGTGTTTTGAATAGAGCGGACTGCCAGATGATATTTATGGATACGCCCGGGATCCACCGAACCAAAACCGCGCTTCACGAGAGTATGGTCGAATCGGCGTTGGCGGCCTTCCACGAGGTCGATCTGTTGTTGGTGATGTTGGATGCGACCCGTGCCGATGGTTTTGATACCGGGCCTCTTTTGGGGCATCTCGATGGACTGAAGAAACCCTGCATCCTGGTCATGAACAAGATCGACCGGGTATCGAAGAAAAGTCTTCTCCCGAAAATGGATGCCTGCCGAAAAGAATTCCCGTTTGACGCCATTTTGCCGGTTTCTGCTCTGAAAGGGGACGGCGTGGACATCCTCCTCGACGAGCTAAAGAAACGGCTTGAGCCGGGCCCCCGGCTGTTTCCAGAGGACATGGAGACCGACCAGTCAGAACAGGCCCTCATATCGGAGTTGATACGGGAAAAGATTTATCATCACATGAACAAGGAACTCCCGTATTCGGCGGCGGTCACCGTTGAGCGCCTGGAAGATCTTCCCCATAAAAATCTCCTCCTTATCTCTGCATGCATCCACGTGGAGACCGAATCACAGAAAAAAATATTCATCGGGCGCAAGGGGCGAACCATAAAGGCCATTGGACGCGCAGCGCGATTGGAACTGGAGCGGGTTTTTGAGGGGAAGGTCTATCTTGAGTTACGGGTGCGGGTGGAAAAAAACTGGGGTAAAGATGCAAAGGCGCTGAGGCGTCTCGGGTACTGATCAAAAAAAACCAACCCCGTTTTTCGGGGTTGGTTTCTTAGGAGGAAAGAGTAATGAATGGTGTTTCATTTTGCGTATCATGAACATGCAAAATACCTGCCAAAAGTTTTTATTTTTTCAAATTATTTTACAACCCCCTGTTTTTACGAGCTTTTTCTTCGTTGCTCGTATGTCAAGCCGGTAAGAGGCGACATCCAAAAGTACAATATTTTGTACGAACCCGTCGGGCTTTGAGCGGATGAATGAGTTAAGTAGTTGAAATAATGTAATAAATTTTGGTACATGATATTTTACTCTTAGACATGGATGTTGTACTTTTTCATTTTGTGCTGGATCAGGCTCTTGGTGATGCCTAAACTTTCTGCAGCGTGGGCCTGGACATTGTTGCACTGGGCCAGGGCCCGACGAATCATCTTCTCCTCTATCTGCTCCAAAGCCTTTGGCAGCGGTATATCGGGTGGGATGAAGCGCGCCACATCAAATTCAGTTTTCCTTTCCAAAAGCGCTTCGGGCAGGTCGTCGACCGTGATCAACTCTCCTGAATGGAGGACCACGGCCCTTTCGATGACATTTTCAAGCTCTCTGACATTGCCCGGCCAGCCGTAGGCATAGAGGGCCTTCCAGGCCTCGGGCGACAACTTGATCGCATATTCGCCCTTATCGCCTTGATATTTTTCCACAAAATGCTTCACAAGGAGCGGTATGTCATCAGGCCTCTCCCTGAGCGGCGGCACCTCGATGTTGATGACGTTGAGCCGGTAGAAGAGATCTTCCCGAAAGCGTCCCTGGGCCACATCCTCCTTGATATTCCTGTTGGAGGCGGAAATGACCCGGACATCCACACGGATGGACCGCGTGCCGCCGACCCTTTCAAATTCCATTTCCTGAAGGACTCGCAGGAGTTTCACTTGAAGCGATGGGGGCATATCGCCGACCTCATCCAGGAAAAGGGTTCCCTGATCCGCCCATTCAAAGCGGCCCTTCTTCATGGCCGCAGCCCCCGTGAAGGCCCCTTTCTCATGCCCGAAGAGTTCGCTTTCCAGCAGGGTCTCCGTCAGTGCACCGCAATTCACGGATACAAAGGGACGCTTCTTTCGGTGACTTTGATAGTGAACGGCCTTGGCGATGAGTTCTTTTCCCGTCCCGGAGGGACCGGTGATGAGGAGAGAGGCAGAGGACGGGGCCACTTTTTCGATGAGATCGTAAATCTTGAGCATCGGTTTGCTCTTCCCCACCATATTGCCGCACTTGAAACGATCCGAAAGGGCTTGGGTAAGGAGCCGGTTCTCCTTCACCAGCCGGGAATTTTCCATGGCCTTTCTGATGGTCAGCTTCAGCTGCTCATTTTCGAACGGTTTCTGGATATAGTCATAGGCATGTTTCTTCATGGCTTCCACCGCCATTTCAATGGTTCCGTAGGCGGTCATCATAATCACCGGTATGTCCGGTTTGAGCTGCTTGCATTCTTCCAGAAGGGTCATGCCGTTCATGCCGGGCATTTTCATATCGGTGATCACCAGGTCGATGTCGGCCTCACGGACTGTTTCGAGGGCGTCCATGGCGCTTTCAGTGGTGAGGATCTCGTACCCCTCACCGCTGAGCAGGGCCTCAAGGACCACGAGATAGTTTTTTTCATCATCCACAATCAAAATGGTTTCCATTGCTGTTTACTCCGTCGATATCAGACGCAGGCATCATGGATATATGCCGTCAAGGGTTCGGGAGAACCAATGATGCCACAAAGACACCAAAGACACGAAGAAAAGATTTTTAAATCAAACGCCACTTTGAGTCTTTGGTGCCTTAGTGGCCGCTTTGGGTTTAAGAGGATCGGGGCAGCTTGATGATTACTGTCGTCCTCTGACTGTCCTCGTCTTTGTCGCCCTTTTCTCTGCTTTCGATGTTTATGTGGCCGCCGTGGCCCTCGATAATGTTCTTTACGATGGAAAGGCCGAGGCCGCTTCCCTTGTCTTTGGTGCTGAAAAAGGGGTCAAATATCCTTCCCCGATCATCGGGTGCGATGCCCGTCCCGGTGTCTTCAAATCGAATGATGTAGGTGTCTTTTTCCTCGGTCACATTCACAATGAGCTTTCCGCCACCTTCCATGGATTGAAGGGCGTTCACACAGATGTTCAAAAAGGATCGATACAAAAGGTGGGGATCCGCCTTGATGTGGAGGGAACGGTGGTCCAGATTATCCTCTAAGGAGATACCCTTGCTTTCCGCCTCCGGTCCGATGAATTGAAGGCCCTTTTTCAGAATTTCATCAAGGTGGCAATCCTGAACGTTTGGTTTTTGCGGGCGGGCAAAATCCAGAAATTCGGTGACGATATTGTTGAGTCGGCTCGATTCCTCGATGATCAACTCAGACAACCGCGACTGGGTCTCGTCCGCCTTGGGCATGCCCCGCAACAGTTCGGCTGTGCTCCTGATGATCCCCAGCGGATTTCGGATCTCATGGGATACCCCCGCCACCATTTTGCCCAAGGCGGCCAGCCGCTCCGTCTGATTGAGCTGCGCCTCCAACTGGCGCTGCGCCTCGGCCCGTTGATCGAGAATTCGTTCCGCCTTTTGGACAATGAGAAGAAGGGCCACGAATATCAGACCCATAATCAGAATGGAGAGGCCGAATATGAGGTACTGAAGTCTGACGATGGAGGCATATTCTTCGCTGAGGTCCTGAATGAGTTCAAAGACGCCGCCGATTTCGCCCTTTTGACCCGTAAACGGGTCTACGCCCCGGAAAGGAATGAAGGTCCGAAATTTTTTTTCGCCCCCGAGGGCCTCAATGCCGAGACCCCAGAGATCATCACCACCGGATACGAGTCGTGAAGAGTCTTCCCCTTCAACCGCCCGTTTATACCCCAGGCTTTTTTTGACCCGCTTGCCGATCAGTTCAGGGTCCGTGCTGTAGGCGATCACCCCTGTGCCGATTTCATAGATATTGACCAGATCGATGTTGAAGCTGTGAATGGTGCTCTTCACGATGCGGTCCATCATGTCATACTGCCGTTTTTCCCTGAGGCGTATTTGTCCATAGCGCGAAGTGACCGGGAGGACAAAATTCTGGAACACCTGATGGCTCAAATTCTCTCCCAGCAACAGCGCATAATTTTCGTAGCTTTTCATGAGGATATCTTTGGCTTGCTGAGAAATGACCACTGAAAAGGGAAAACTGAAAATAACGAGGACGATGAAACTGGCGTAGGCAAAAAACTTAACCAGTCTGAACTGCCTCCCCGATGACAGGGTGTCTTGTTTGGAAGGGGTCATGTGGGATTGGTGAGTGATGATTGGCGATTGGCGATTGACATCCCGATGTGGCTTTTTCCCACTTCAGGGCGGGATCGCTCCGTGATAGCGCTATTGGTCGGGGGCAAGTCTTGCACTGTACGCACGCGCCTCATACTTTCGGGATTCGGTGAATGGTGAATTATTCGAAAAATCTCGTTCGCCATTTTATCCCCAAAGATATCTGTGAGTCAACAGTGTGGTCCGGCTCTGGATATTCGACATAGTGGAAGGGCCTGAACGGGTAGGCCCATTGGCCGGCAGAAGCCAGGACATCCAAGGAGTGGCTATTCCAAATCAACCCCATATCGAATATCCAGGCTTGCGTAGACTTCTAATGTCCTGTATCTTAACAGCGGAATGCTGGAGCACCCAGCGGGTTGAACTGGATTCTTAGAGCGATTTTGCCATGATGAGACACATCTTTGCCAACGCGTTTATGCCGACCGTGATGCTTGTGTTTGTGCTGTCCGGAACCATGGTCGCACGGGCACAAGACCCCGGGGAAACACAAACCATTGGATCCGCCAAAACCCATGTGAATCAGGAGCTCCTCAAAGGCATTCATCTCCTCTACGATCGGCAATTCAACGAAGCAGAGGCCCTTTTTCTGGAATTAAAGGAAAAATTCCCCGAAAAGACCGCCTCCTACTTTTACCTCGCCATGGTGACCTGGTCTCGCCTTGCAGCGGGGTTTTGGTCCCCTGAACATGTGGCCCAGTACAAAAAACGCATTGATCGTACCATAGCGACAGCAAAATCGCGCATTGAGAGCGGGAAAGGAGACAGTTACACCTATTTCTATCTCGGTGGTGCGCTCGGGTTCGACGGCCGCTTTGAACTGATGAAAGGGAACTGGATCACGTCATTTTTCCTGGCCTCCGATGCCATCGATGCTCTGAAAATATGCCACCAAATGAATCCCGCAAACAAGGATGTTTTATTGGGGCTGGGAACGTTTGATTATTACACCGCCAGACTCTCAGGTGTGCTGAAGTTCTTGACCTATTTCTTGCTCCATAAAGGGGATAAGGCGGAGGGGTTGAGGAAACTCAATGTGGCGGCTAAGGAGGCGGTCTATTCTGCCACCGAGGCCAAGAGCATGCTCCTTCATATCTATCTGTTTTTGGAAAATGACCTGCAAAGGGCCCTGGACATTTCGCGGGAACTGTCAAAGACCTATGCCCTGAATGCGCGTTTCAAGGTCCTCGAGGGCGTCAGTTGCATCCGTTTGGGAAAAGAGGCATCCTACAGGGCGGTCGTAAAGGCGCTTCAAAAAGCCAGTGCCGAACACCAGGATGCCTCTGTGGCCGCTGTGTGGCGGAGAAGGGCGGGTTACCTTGAGGCCATTCATGACCTTTTCAAGGGGGATTATGCCAACGCCCGGGCCGGGCTGCGGGCCATACTGGCGGATCAGGACCCCGAGCATGACCCGGCGATGATGGCCTGGCCCCGTTTGAAAATTGGAATGAGCTATGATCTCGAAGGCAAACGGGATAAGGCCGTTTCTCTTTATGAAGACGTTTTGAAGATGGAAAACGGTGCCGGTGCCCAGTTTCTGGCCAAGAAACTGCTCAAGAACCCGCCCCGAAAGGAGGACCCTTTTATCGGGTATTAGCTCATGAAATGGACCCATAGGCCACTGATTGCCCTGCTGAGCCTGCTGTTTTTGATGCCGGGATGCGCCAGGATGGCGCTGCATGCCGCCGGGGATATGATTCCCAACTTGACGGACGCTTTTTTTGAAGAATGCGATGTGGATCTGGCCCGTGAGGCGCTGCCGGCCGAATTGAAATTGATGGAGGGGCTCCTCAAGAACGCCCCCGGAATCAACAACTCCTGACGGCACTCTGCATGGGATTTACGGGATATGCCATGCTGTTTGTGGAGGAGGCGTCTCCGGAGCGCGCGTCGATGCTTTATCTGCGGGCCAGATCCTACGGGATGCGGGCCCTCGGTGTGAAAGTGCTTACGCCTCAGGACATCGACGAAAAACTAACGGTTTTGCAAAAGGCATCCATCGAACCCCTTTCTGGACAACCCTCGCATGGAACGCGTGGATTGGCCTGAACTTAGACAATCCAGCGGCCCTCGGCGAATTGAGCATGGCCCAGAAATGTCTAAAACGGGTGATGGAAATGGACCCTGAATTTTTTTATGGATCACCCTATATCGTATATGGTTCCATGCTTGCCGCAAGACCCAAAATCCTGGGTGGCGATGCGGACAGGGCCAAGGTCTTTTTCGAAAAGGCCATGGCATTGACCCAAGGAAAATTTTTCCTGGCCCCGTATTACTACGCCAAGACCTACGCCGTCAGGGTACAGAACAAAGCATTGTTTCTTCAACTCATAGAGGCGGTGGAAACGACACCCCCTGATGACATAAAAGCGGCTTGCCTGATGAATCGCGTCATGAAAGAACGGATGAAAACGCTCAAGGCGGAAGCTGAAGATCTCTTTTTTGAGTGCGAATGATGCGCTCCTGGAACATATCCAATGCGTAGGAAACACATCAAAGAACCTAAACCTGGGGGAATCGACATGAACCGACGAATGGTATATTTGGCATGGCTGTGCTTTTTTATGGTGCCTCTTGCAGCACCGGAGGCGGCGGGCGCATCCAGACCTCAATTCCTCATCAAATTCGCCACGGTGGCACCTGAAGGGTCCACCTGGATGAAAGAGATGGAACGGCTCGATCAGGAGATCAGGAAAAAGAGTGAAGGACGACTGGATTCAAGTTCTATGCGGGAGGCGTTGCCGGTGACGAGGGGGACGTGCTGAGGCGGATGCGGATCGGGCAGATACACTGCGCCGCGTTTTCCGGCGTCGGATTCGGCCAGATTCTGCCGCTCTTGCGGGTGCTGGATCTTCCATTTCTGTTTCAGAATGATCAGGAGGTGGACCGTGTCCACCGCGAACTGCGCCCCTTTTTTGAAGAAAAAATGAAAGAGAAGGGGTTTGTCCTCCTTTCCTGGGCCGAGGTCGGCAATGTCCACCTGTTCTCGAAGGTTTCCATTCAAAAGGTGGCGGATCTCGAGGGGCTTAAGGTATGGTCGTGGTCAGGGGACCCCATCGCCAAGGAAACGTTCACGGCCATGGGCGTCAATCCGATCCCTCTCGCCGTCACAGACGTCACCACCGCCCTGAATACCGGGATGATCGACACCGTCTATGCCCCCCCACTGGGCGCTCTGGCATTGCAGTGGCAGACCTATGTCAATTACATGATGGCCCTCCCCCTGGTCCATTCCACCGGCGCCCTCCTCATCGCGTCCAACTATTTCAATAAACTGCCCAAAGACCTGGCCGATTTGCTGAAGGATTGTACCAAAAAGGTCATGGGTGATCTCACAAAGAAGCTCAGGGAACAAAACCTGGATGCCCTGAACGTGCTTCAGGACAGTGGAATCACCATCACGCCCGCCCCGGAGGGAAAAACCCTGGAAAGATTCCACGAGGTCGGAGACCGGGTAGCCCGCAAACTGAGCGGCGAAGTCTACCCCGAAGCGCTCTTGAATCAGGTGTATGACATCCTCGATCGGACGCGTCATTCCGAATAGTGCCATGGATCTTCTGAAGGTCTTTGATAACTTCTTGGCCAGAATTGAAGGGTGGGTAATAATTGTCCTTCTCTGGCTAATGGTGATCCTCACATTTTTTCAGGTTTCCCTTAGAGGACTCTATACCCACGGCGGTCTTCAGTGGGCCAATCAGATGATGGGCCATCTGGACTGGACCCAGCCCTTTGTGAGGCTGCTGGTGCTCTGGTTGACCTTCTTCGGCGCGTCTCTCCTCACAAAAGAGAACAAGCATATTCGGATCGACCTCTTATTCGCCCTGGTGCCGGCCAGGTGGCTGCCGTTAAGGGACATGATATTATCGGCCGTCTGTGCGTTCATATGCGGCGTCATGGGGGTCGTTTGTGTGGAGTACGTACGGATGGAGATGACGTTTGGGGGAACCCTTTTTCTCAACCTGCCCAACTGGATTGCCCAGTTGATCCTGCCTGTGGGTTTCTTCCTCCTCCTATTCCGGTTCCTTGTCAGGGTCCTGGATCAGGGTGTTCACATGATCAAGGGGCCACGCCCATGATGTGGGTCGTCGTTTCACTCCTGATCCTCCTCATGGTGATGGGGCTTCCCCTCTTTGCGGGCATACTGGCGGCG
The DNA here is from genome assembly GCA_034522175.1 of Deltaproteobacteria bacterium. GTDB lineage: Bacteria > Desulfobacterota > DSM-4660 > Desulfatiglandales > Desulfatiglandaceae > JAIPDZ01. The sequence continues at coordinate 1,662,938 of JAXHLQ010000001.1, forward strand.
GCCATGCTGGGGTTTTATGCCGGCGGAGTCTCTTTGGGGGCCATCCCCATTGAAATGTTCCGCCTGGCCAATGCGCCCATACTCCTGGCCATACCGCTCTTTACCTTTGCCGGTTATCTTCTGTCCCAAGGGGGGACGTCCGCCCGCCTGGTGAGGTTTTCAAAGAGCCTGTTCGGCTGGGTCCGGGAGGGCTCGGTGTGGTGGCGTTGGTTACCTGTGCGTTTTTTACCGCCATTACCGGGGCCACGGGCATTACCATCATCGCCCTGGGGGGGCTCTTGTTTCCGGCGCTCCTATCAGAGAAGTATCATGAAAACTTCGCCCTGGGGCTCATGACCACTTCGGGAAGCCTGGGGCTCCACTTTCCCCCGAGTCTTCCCATTATTCTGTACGGGTTCGTCTCCGGAACCAGCATCGAACACCTTTTCATGGCCGGCTTGATCCCGGGTACCTTGATGGTGGGAATCCCCTGTGTGTTCTCCGTTTATATGGGGAAGAGATGGCGTCTTGAAAGACCCGTCTTTTCCGGTCGGGAGTTTCTGCGTGCCACCAAGGCGGCCTTGTGGGAAATTCCGATTCCTTTCCTCATCCTGGCCGGGATCTATTCGGGATTTTGTACGGCCACGGAGGCGGCCGCGCTCACGGTCGCCTATGTCCTGTTCATCAAATCCGTTATTTTCCGGGAACTCAACCTGGTGAAGGACCTCCCCGATGTGATGAAAGAGAGCATGAAAATGGTCGGGGGCATCATGATTATCCTAAGTGCGGCGCTGGGGTTCACGAATTTTCTGGTGGATGCCTACGTGCCGATGAAGATCCTTCATTTCATGGAGGGAATGGTGGAAAGCAAGATCGGTTTTCTGATCATTCTCAATGTATTTCTCATTGTGGTGGGGTGCATGATGGACATATTCAGCGCCATTCTCGTGGTGGTCCCCCTGATTGTGCCCCTCGCCTCCCGCTTCGGCATCGACCCGGTGCACCTCGGGATTATATTCCTGGCCAACCTGGCCATCGGCTATAACACCCCCCCTGTGGGCCTGAACCTCTTTATCGCCAGCTCGCGTTTTGACAAACCGGTCATTCAGGTCTATCGGGCCACGCTCCCTTTTCTGATACTTCTCATCTTTGCCCTCCTGCTGATCACCTACTGGCCGGGACTGAGTCTCTTTCTCCCCAGGATGCTGAACAATTGAAAAATTCGGCAGCGGGGATCTTTGCAATTTCCCTTAAAGATGATTATTTTAAATAAACACCCGGTCAATGGGTGCAGAAAGAAACCGTAACCCCTTGGCAATATTTGGCTCTTCGTAATAGAAACCTGTTATATCGAGGGAGAAGAAAATGCCCATATATGAATTCAGATGTAAAAACTGTAACCACGTGTTTGAGTCCTTGTGTTTTAAGAACGATGGTTCCGACCATGAAACCTGCCCTGAGTGCGGTCAAACCGACAGTGAGAAGCTGATGTCTGCCTTTTCGTCTTTTGCCTCCCCATCAGGCCTGAGAGGCCTTGCAGGGAGTGCTTCATCGGCCTGTTCACCAAGGGGCGGTTTTTCCTGAGCCTAACCGGTTGCGGCCGTGTGCCGTAAAATAGACAATGTGAGGCATTTGAATGTGGAAAAACGCCATACACCATCCAAAGAGGGAAATCACATGAGTATCTGGATCTTTATTTTGATTATTGTGGGGTGGGTTCTGCTCCAGGCGGTTATCCTGCCCAAATTCGGTATCTCCACCTGACTGAGACAGAGTTGCCAGGTCGGTGACAAACAGGAAAAGATAACGGATATCAGGGATAAATAGGTCTTTTAAAGGCGGGCGGGTGTTACTCGGACGGACGTGAATGCCCGCCTTCTTTTGCCCTGTCAATGGCTTGCCCAATGGATTCAAAGCGGGCCTTGCCGGTTTCCCCTCTAAGCTTCATGCTTTCCCGCCCCGCGATGTCCATGAAATACACCCGCTTGAGCTTTCTGATGTCGGAAAAATCGGTCTTGATCCGCCACCGGGAATCGATGGGAAGATGCTCGTTTCTGAAAGATAGAACGCCATAATTGAGCTGGATGCCCGCCTGCCCTACCGTTACCTCACTAAATCCGAAAAAAGAACTGTTGAAAAACCAGAGCACAATGCCGACCCAGATGAGGGAAGCGAGGGTGTGTTTCGGCCGCTTTTTGATAAGCGACAGGACAAGGAAAAAAAGACCACACCGAGCGAAAAGAGCATAATCCCGTTTTGGAAATAAAGGGACTTTATGGAGAAGGTTTGTGCGGTCATTGCCCTGGTCATTTACCACGGGTTTTTTAAAGGTGTCAATGCGTTGAACACCGGCAGAGCTTTTCCTTGACAGTTCAAAAGATCTTCTGTTAAAAAGCGTCGCGGCCGGCGAAGATTGCATCCGCAGGTTGATACTATTCGGATACGCCAAAGGCATGGCCTGCCGGCACAGCCTAAACCATCAGGAGGAGCTTCATTCATGAGACCTTACAGGTATCTGCTCGTTTGCGCCGCTTTACTCATAGCCATCTTGGGAAGTGGGCCCGCTCTGGCCGGCCAAGGCGTCAAAAGCGCCCATTCAGCGCCGGTTGTTCCCGGAGGCGACACCGTCAACATATCGGGAACCATCCTGGACAGCCACAATGAACCGATTGAGGAAGCCGAGGTCAATATCCTGGTAAACGGCAAGTTCGTGGACCAGGTCACCACCGGCCACACCGGCCACTATGTCTCCCGATTTCAGCTGGAAAAGGGACAGATACCCACCGCCACCATCACCGTTGAGGCCCACAAGGCCAGTTTTGCCTCCCGGATCATGAAATTTCAGGGTGGCGAAATGGCCCAAAAAGGGGACCATTACCATATCAGTGAAGATCTCCAGCTCAACCGGATACTGGGTCCGGCCTTCTGGATCTCCACCGTCGTGTTTATTCTGGCCTACGTGCTCATCGCCTTTGAACTGCTCCACCGGACCATCGCCGCCATGCTCGGCGCGGCACTCATGCTGGTCATCTCCTACACCATCGGCACCATAAATCCGGAATACCACATATTCTCCTTTGAAAGCGCCATCGGTTCCATCGACATGAACGTCATCTTTCTGCTTATGGGTATGATGATTATTGTCGGGGTCCTGAAGCACACGGGGGTGTTCCAGTGGTGCGCCTACATTTCATACAAACTGGCCAAGGGAAAGGTTTTCGTACTGGCGGTGTATCTCATGATCTTTACGGCCGTCTCCTCGGCCTTTCTCGATAACGTCACCACCATGCTCCTGCTGACCGGTGTGGCCATAGAGATTTCCATATCGCTTTCCATCAATCCGCTCCATCTACTGATTCCGCTGGTGCTGGCGTCCAATGTCGGCGGGACGGCGACGCTCATTGGTGACCCGCCCAACATCATGATCGGGTCTTACGCCGGATTGACGTTCATGGACTTCGTCATTGCCCTGGCCCTCGTGTGTGCCGTGTGTATGGTGGTGCTAATTGTATTCAGTAAACTCGTCTGGGGGCGGGCGTATGCTGCCGGAAAGGTGGAAAATGTCCCGGAGTTTGTGCAGGTGTTGAAGGAGAAGTATCGAATCACCGATCCGAGGCTGTTGACCTACGGGCTGGGAGTTCTGAGCTTTGTGATTTTTCTGTTCCTGAGCCACGGCTACTGGCACATGGAGGTGAGCGTGGCCGCCCTCATGGGGGCTGCCATGCTTCTGACCATCGCCATCCTGACCGACAAGGTGGATATGATTGAGTTGATAGAGAAGGATATCGAGTGGCCGACGCTGATGTTCTTTATCTTTCTCTTTATCATTGTGGGGGCCGTGGAGTCCAGTGGTCTATTGGCGTTGATTGCCGACTGGATACTCGATCTTTCCGCCGGGAATTTTGTGACCGCATGCAGCCTGATCCTCTGGGTGGCGGCCATCATGTCGGCCTTTGTAGACAATATTCCCTTCACCGCCACCATGCTGCCCATCGTTGCCTATCTCAGCGGGGTCATACCGGGTGCTGAAAACACCCTCTGGTGGGCTTTGGCGCTGGGGGCCTGTTTCGGTGGAAACGGAACGATCATCGGGGCATCCGCCAACGTGGTGACCATGGGGATTGCCGAGACCAGGGGCTACCGGATCAGTTTCCTGGGGTTTATGAAAACAGCCTTTCCGTTTATGATCATCAGCGTGTTGATCGCCCATGCCTGGCTCCTGGTCTTCCGCCCGGGCTAAGGATTTCTTGTATAAGGAAGGGCCTGAGGCCATACGCGGGCATTTTTGGATGCTTTTATTGCTGCAATCCCCGGATTCTGCTTGACACATCGAAGATGAGTTTTTATATTTATATGTATAAAATTTTGAAATAACTGGAGATATCAAACAATGGGTTCAAACAGAAAAAGAACGACAGCCATTCGGGACAGAAAAACCAAACCGAATCAAAAGAACCTCAAAAAGAACCAGGACCGCATGGATAAAAACGCGGCGATCCTCAAGGAACTGGCTTCAAAATCATAGGCCTCACCCGCCTCTCTTTTTCATCCCCGGATTGAGACGCGCCGAGTAATTCGGCGAGTCTCCCGTTCGAATTTTCCCGTCCTTCTCCGAATAGAGACAGTGACACCGTTCGGTGCAACAGGTATCCCTTCATCTGAAGACCGCAAACGGAAGAAAGCCCTTGACAGGGGGAGGTGTATACAGTACTCAACGTGGCGGCGCTGCCACCATGATGCACCGCTGACATGTCTGTTCCCCCTTAGGTTTTGGTATCCGATTCCGCTATGAAGCTTTTGGATATGGCGCTTTTCCTGAACAACTTCCTATGTTTCACCATCCAGCCGGGCGACCCTCTGTGTCCCATCCACGCTATTGGCCCATGGTGGCATGCCGGACCCCGGATCCGGGCTTTCCTCTTTTCAAAGAGAAATCCATGACAAGGAGCTGAAAACGATGACCGTATGGATTGAAACCGATCTCTGTAACGGGTGCAAACGCTGTGTCAAGGCCTGCTCCTACGGGGCCGTCGAGGTGGCGGACGGCAAGGCCGAGATTCTGAGCCACTGTACATCGTGCGGGGCCTGCATAGAAGCCTGCAAGCAGAAGGCCATTCAGACGGATGTGGCGCCCAAAAGCATACCGGATTTCAGTGACCGTAAAGGGGTGTGGGTCTTTGCCGAACAGCGGGGGGGAGCCCTGAACCCCGTATCATTCGAGCTTCTCGGGAAAGCCCAGACCCTTGCCGCAGATCTTGGACAGAAGGTTTCGGCCGTGCTCATGGGAAACCAGGTGTCCGATTTGACAAAACCGCTCTTCGAATACGGCGCGGACAACGTGTATCTTGTCCAGCATCGGGCGCTCAAGGAATACCGCACCCTCTCTTACACAAAAGTGATGGACCGTTTCATACGGGAATATAGACCCAATATTCTGCTCATGGGCGCCACCCATATCGGGCGGGACCTTGCCCCCCGTCTCTCCCGGCGGGTGGGGGTTGGACTGACCGCAGACTGTACGGAACTCAGTATCGATCCCGAAGAAGGGATTCTTCTCCAGACCCGTCCCGCATTCGGCGGAAATGTGATGGCCACCATCGCCAACCGGTATTCCAGGCCACAGATGGCCACAGTTCGGCCCGGCGTCATGGAAGCGGTGAAAAAAAAGAACGGAAAGGGAACGCTGATTAAACACAAGGTGTCCCTGACTGAGAAGGAGATCGGGACGAAGGTTATCGAGCAGTTCAAGGAGAAGAGGAAGGGGGTCAACCTGAACGATGCGAAGGTCATCGTGGCCGGAGGTAGAGGGGTTGGCGGCGAAGCAGGAATGAAGACGTTATTTTCCCTGGCAGAGGCCTTTGGTGGGGAAGTGGCCGGTACGCGAATCATCGTGGAAGAGGGATGGCTCCCTGTTGAAAGGCAGGTGGGACAAACCGGGCAGACCGTAAGGCCGGAGATCTATATCGCGTGCGGCATTTCAGGTGCAATTCAACACCGCGCAGGCATACTCGATTCCAGGTATATCATTGCCATCAACAAGGATCCGGGAGCACCGATCTTCAAGGTGGCGGATTGGGGAATTGTGGGCGACCTTCACCAGGTGGTTCCGGAATTGATCCGGGCGATTAAAAAGGAAAAGCGTTAACAGGGAGAGGACCATGCGTTCAGATATTGAAAAGCTCCATCGCCAGATCATGGCCAGATTTGTAAACGAAGAGGTCGTTCCCGTGGCGAGGGAGGTGGATGAAAAGGGGGATTTTCCGTTCTATCTGTTCAAGAAACTCGCTGACATGGGGATCTTAGGGATCCGTTACCCCAAGAAGGTGGGCGGATCCAACGGCAATACCACCCTGTTCTGCATCGCCATGGAAGAACTGGCGAGGGGGCTTTTGAGCCTTGCCGCGACCACCGCCATGCAATGCCTGATGGCTACCAACGGCCTCTATCTTTATGGAACCAGGGAGATGCACGAGGCATATCTCCGGCCGGCCCTAAGGGGTGAAAAAATCGGTGCCTTTCAATTGACGGAACCGGAAGCAGGGTCTGATCTCAGTGCGGTGAGGACGGCGGCGACCAGGGTCCAGGACGGATGGGTGGTGAACGGCATGAAGACATGGGCCACCAGCGGGCCCTATGGGGATTTCCATACCGTGTTGTGTCAGACGGATCCGGCCAAGAAACTGAAAGGCCTCATGTTCGTTTTTGTTCCCAGCGATACGCCGGGCTTCTCTCACAGCAAGAAGTTTCAAACCCTCGGCACCAGGACATCATCACTCTCTGAAATCTATTTCAACAACTGCCACGTACCGTCTGAATACATGCTGGGTGAATTGGGCAAAGGGCTCAAGGTGCTCCTCACCATCCTGTCCGAGATCCGGATCATGACCGCCTGCCTGGCCCTGGGATTGCATCGTGCCGCCATGGATGATTCCATCCAATACTGTAAGGAACGGTCGCAATTCGGAAAACCCATCGGAAAATATCAGCTGATTCAGGCCAAAATTGCCAATATGGCCGTCAATCTGGAAGCCGGACATCTCATGACCTACAAAGTGACCCATCTCATCGATAACAAGATCGAATGCCTCAATGAGGCTTCCATGGCCAAATATTTTACGGTGGAGGCAGTCTGTAAGACCTGCGATGAGGCCACGAGAATCTTCGGGGCCTACGGCTATTCCATGGAATACGATGTGCAGCGATATTACCGTGACAACCGCTTTTTGCTCTATGGGGGCGGGACTCACGAGGTATTGCAGACGACCATCGCGAGACAGTTCGGTATTTAGAAAAGAAGTGCCCTGCTGGAAGCGGACAGAATAGAGTCCAACGGGTTTGAAACCTTTGGCATTCGAAGTGTCCTGGAGAGTTACGCCGCGCGGCTGGCGACCATTCGGCATCTTGAAAGCGAGTTGACCCCCTTGGAGGAGAAACTTCTTGCCTACGAGACATCCTTCGGAAGGGGGGAGTTGGAGGCATTGCCGAAAATCAACACGGAGTTCCACGATCTCCTCTACGGGCTCAGTCGCAGTCCGAGATTGATCAAAATGATAAATGATCTGAGGGACCAGATCTACCGTTTCAGACTGATGACTTTGAAAATCGACGGAATGGCGCGATTGAGCAATGAAAATCACCGGCGTATGCTGAAGGCCATCAAAGTCAGGGATGCCGACGGCGTTGAAAAATTGGTCAGGGAGCATATCTTACGCGGACAGGACGTGGTCTTGAACCAGTTTGATATACAAAATAATTGATGGATTGACGCCGACGGATTTACAAATGCTGCGGTATGAGGTGTCATCGGGCATAGGCCTTGGGGCCGGACAAACCCTATTTTGACCATGTTAAGGAGTTTGAGCTATGGGAACCAGAAAAATACGAATGCTTTTGGCCAAGCCGGGACTGGACGGTCACGACCGGGGGGCGAAAGTAGTGGCACACGCCTTGAAAGAGGCCGGTATGGAGGTGATTTATACCGGTCTTCACCAAACCGTGGCCAGCATCGTGAACCAGGCCGTCCAGGAAGATGCCGACGGCATCGGACTTTCCATCATGTCGGGCGCGCACATCCCCATTTGTAAGAAACTGATGGGTATGTTAAAAGAAAAAGGGATCGATGATAAGTTGATTGTCGTTGGCGGCGTGATTCCCAACAGGGATATCCCGGTACTTCAGGAAATGGGTGTGAACGGCATTTTCCCGGGGGGATCCCATTTTGACCAGATTGTGGGATTTATACAGGACAACGTGCAGAATTGAGGGGTTCATCCCCGAAGCGAGATATCTTATCAGCCACATCCAATGAACCAGAGAGGGAGCCATGGGAGTAGCCACATATAGCAAAGATGAAAAGGATGCCATCCAAAAGGTTACCCTGCAGTCAGGGATCGATGTCAAACCGGTATACACGCCGGATGATCTGAACGCTATCGGGTTTGACTACGAAAACGATCTGGGGGATCCCGGTGAGTTTCCCTTTACACGGAGTCTCCATCCCCAGGGATTCAGGAGCAGAAACTGGACCACCCGTCAGTACACCGGGTTCGGCACGCCCGAGGAGACCAATGAGCGGTTTAAACTGATGATATCCCACGGGCAGACCGGGCTGAATGTGGCCTTTGACCTGCCTACCCAGATGGGGTACGACTCGGACAGCGAGATGGCCGAGGGAGAAGTGGGTCGGGTCGGTATGGCCGTGGACTCGTTAAGGGATTTTGAGGTGGCCTTTAAGGATATTCAGCTGGATCGGATCGGCAGCGGGTTGACCATCAATGCCGTGGCTTCCATCATGCTGGCCATGTACCAGGCGGTGGCAGAGAAATCCGGTTTTGACAAGACCCGGATCTCGGCCACACCCCAGAACGATATCCTGAAGGAAATCGTGGGCCGGGGGGCCTGGATCTATCCGGTTGATCCGGCGGTACGGCTCATCGGCGACACCATTGAATATGCCATGACAAAACTGCCTCGATGCAACCCGGTGTCCGTCTGCGGATACCATATTCGGGAATCGGGCTGTACACCCGCCCAGGAGATTTCCTACGCCCTCCTGATCGCCTTCGCCTACATCGACAATGTGATCGCCAGGGGGTATCAGGCAGAAGATTTCGTGGGCAGATTTTCCTTTAATCTGAATATCTATGGAAACCTCTGGGAGACGGTGGCCAAGTTCAGGGCGGCTCGAAAACTGTGGGCCAAGCTGCTCCGGGAGCGCTATGATGTCCGGAACAAGAAGGCGCTTTTCCTTCGGGGGATATTCGGCGGGGGCGGTTCCGGCATGACCAAGCAGCAGCCGGAAAACAATATCGTGCGGGGGGCCTATTATGCCCTGGGTGCAGCCCTTTCGGGCGCTCAGACCACGGCGTTGTGCTCCTTTGATGAGGCCTACACCATTCCCACGGAGCGGGCGGCCCTCCTGTCGCTGCGGACGTTCCAGATCCTGATGGATGAAATCGGCCTGAGAGATACGGTTGATCCGCTGGCCGGCTCCTATTTCATTGAGACCCTCACCAAACAGATGGAAGAAAAGATCCTCGAGGAGATGGCGAAGGTGGAAAAAGTGGGCGGAATGCTTGAGGCGGTATCTTCAGGATATGTTCAGAAAGAGGTGGCCCGGCAGGCCTACGAGTTCGAGAAGAAACTGCAGCAGGGTCAGGTCACCAAGGTGGGCGTAAATAAATACACCGAAGGCGCGGACATGGAGGTGGAACTTCATGAATACAATGAAGAATGGGCCCAGCTTCAGGTCGATCGGCTCAAGGCACTCAAGCGGGATCGGGACAATAAGGCCGTCACCGATTCGCTGAAGGCCCTTGAAAGGGCGGCCAAGGCGAAGGAAAACGTGATGCCCTATCTCGTGGCGTGCTGCAATTCCTACGCAACCGTCGGCGAAATGGCGGATGTTTTCAGGGATGTGTTCGGTGAATATGTTGAACCGAGTATCTTTTAACGTCTATAATAGATCGTCGTTTTAACATGGATGAAGGGAGGTGAAAGAGCAAGGTCCTTCGTGGCAATTGGATCCTAAGCCGTTAAAGTAAGCGTAAGGAGGTCTTCACGATGAAAAAGGAATTCGCGTTTGTCTTGGCCGGAATTTTTTTGGTCTCAATCTTAGTGGTGGGATTGTCTCCCGCCCCAGCCGTTTCAGAAACCATCAAATTGACCTATGCCAACTTTCCACCCGCACCCACGTTCCCATGCATTCAGATGGAAAAGTGGAAAAAAGTGGTTGAAAAGCGAACCAACGGCAAAGTCTCCATTCAAACCTTCCCGGGTGGTACCCTCTTAAAAGCCAAAGGCATGATGGATGGCGTGATAGCGGGAACAGCCGATATCGGCTGCCTGTGCATGGCCTATCAACCGGGCCGGTTTTTGATCACCAACGCCACGGCCCTCCCCTTAGGATTACCCAACTCGGAAGTGGCCAGCCTGACCCTTTGGGACCTGTACAAGAAATACAAACCCGAAGCGTTTGCCAAAGTCAAGGTGCTCACCATGTTTACCACGGCCCCATCCAATATCATGTCCAAGATCCCCATCAGAAACCTGGAAGAACTGAAAGGGGTTCCCATCCGGGCGTCGGGGGGCGCGGCCCAGATCCTGAAGGCCTGGGGAGCCAACCGGGTGGGGATGCCCATGCCCGAAACCCCGGAAGCACTGCAGAAGGGGGTTGTCAAGGGATTGTTTTCCTCCCTCGAAGTGATGAAGGACTTCAAATTTGCGGAACTCTGCAAATATGTGACCCTCACGGAAACACCCGTCTATCCCTTTGCCGTGGTTATGAATATGGATAAGTGGAACGCGCTTCCGGATGACGTCAAGGCGGTGTTCGACGAGCTGGGTACCCAGCAGTCTGCATGGACCGGGGCCTATATGGACAATCATGTCATCGAGTCCATTAACTGGTCTAAAGAAAAACAGGGAGTGAAGGTATTTACCCTCTCTGAAGAGCAAAAGGCCAAGTGGGACAAACTGCTGGAGCCCATTGTCGACAATTGGATCAAAGCCAACGCGGAAAAGGGGCTCCCTGCAAAACAGATTGTCGAAGACATCAAGGACTTTGCCCGCATGTATGAGGGGAAATAGGCGTAAAGCCACGTGACCTACCCGGTTTCAGGTTTCAGTGTCGGGCTCACCGATGGTGGTTTCTTGCGGGTTCCGACACCTGACACCTGAAACCTCATCGAACACCGAGGAAACCGAATGGCTTTTCTGGAGAGGATAACCCGATACCTGAACCGGATACTCATGTTCATTGCCGGCCTGTTTTTGCTGGCCATGATATTTTTGACCTGTGCCAATGTGTTTCTGCGTCTCGTCTGGGTGCCGGTCAGCGGGACGTTTGAGTTGATGGGCTATTTCGGGGCGGTTCTCACGGCATTCGCCCTGGGGTACACCCAAGTCAGGAAGGGGCATATTGCCGTGGATATCGTGGTCAATGGCTTTTCTGATCGAAAAAAAAAGATCCTCAATGTCGTCAACCATCTGATCTGCATGGTCTTTTTCGCGCTTACCGCCTGGCAGATCGCCCAGTATGCCACGACCTTGATGGAAACAGGGGAAGTCACGGAAACGCTCCATATCATATACTATCCCTTTACCTACGGCGTGGCCCTGGGATGCGCCGTGCTCTCCCTGGTCTTCCTGACCGAATTCCTGAAAACCATTTTGAAAACGGGGAGGTTAAGCCGTGAGTGCCACACTTATTGGAATCATTGGCATCGTTATCCTCCTCCTGGTTCTTTTCTTTTGGGAATGCCCGTGGGCTTTGCCATGGGCATCGTGGGGTTTTGCGGTTTTTGGTACGTGGTCTCCTTTGAAGCGGCCATAACGGTGGTGGGAACCGACATATGGGGCACCTTTTCGAAGTACGGGCTGACGGTGGTGCCGCTGTTTATTTTCCTCGGGTATCTCGCCTTCAATTCCGGGATCGCGGAACGGTTGTACAATGCGGCCTACAAGTGGTTCGGTCACTGGCGCGGGGGGCTTGCCATCGCCACCATCGGTGCCGATGAACTCTTTGCCGCCATCTGCGGGTCCAACACGGCCACGGCGGCCACCATGGGAACGGTGGCCCTTCCCCAGATGACCAAATACCATTATGATACCCGACTCAGCAGCGGGACCGTGGTGACCGGCGGGACCCTGGGCACGGTCATGCCGCCCAGTGTGGTCCTGATTGTCATCGGTCTTCAGACCAAGCAATCCATCATCAAACTCTTCCTGGGGGGGATTCTCCCGGCGGTTTTGCTGGGGATTCTCTTTGTCCTGACCATCGTTACTCTCTGCCGGATCTATCCCCACTTCGGGCCGGCAGGACCCAAGACCAGTCTCCGGGAGAAGCTGGTGGCGCTTGTCGGGGTCATCGAGGCGGTGGCCATATTTGTGCTGGTCATCGGGGGCCTTTATCTGGGACTGTTTACCCCCACGGAGGCCGGGGCCGTGGGCGTATTTTTCACCCTGCTGGTTACCGTCGGTACGGGGCGTCTCAAGTGGAGGGGGTTTATCGATTCCATAAGGGAGTCCCTGAAAATATCCTGTATGGTCTTTTTTCTGGTGACCGGCGCCATCATATTCGGCCGGTTTCTTGCCGTCACCCGGCTCCCCTTTATGGTAGCCGAATTTGCGTCCGGCCTTCCGGTCTCACCGTATCTGATTCTGACATTTATCCTGCTCATTTATCTCTTGGGGGGCTGTTTCATCGACTCACTCGGATTCCTCGTGCTGACCATCCCGATCTTCTTCCCCCTGGGGATCGCGCTCGGGTTCGATCCCATATGGTATGCCATTCTCCTGACGATGGTAACCACCATGGGAGCGATTACACCGCCTGTTGGGGTCAACATATATGTGGTCAAGGCGCTGGCACCCGAAATCGAATTGGGAACCATCTTCAAGAGCGTCAGTTTTTTCCTGATGGCCTGTATTGTGTCCATCATCCTCTTGATCATATTTCCGCAAATTGTGCTCTTCATCCCAAACATGGCTCAGTAGGATTGATGATTGTTGATGGATGATTGGCGATTGTTGGTTCTACTGTCTCACATTGGAAAACCGGTTCGATGTCAGGTGTGCGTTAGAACCACTCCGTTTGGTTTTCTCAGTCCGTGTCATGCGATACCTCGCAGGCGTGGTTTTTTTAAATCGATAATCACTTTGAGTTGAGACGGTGTAATGAAAAAAACCTTCATGCCCGATATGAAAACGGGTGAGGCCTTAAAGGCCCATCAATTGGAAAGACTCAAGTGGACAGTCGCCCACGCCTACAAGGGATCGCCGCTGTATGAGGAGAGACTAAATGCGGCAGGGTTCCGGCCACAGGATATTCGCTCCTTAGATGATCTGAAGAATCTCCCCTTTACCACCGCGGACGATCTGAAAGAGGGATATCCTTTTCCCCTCCTCTCCGTTCCTTTTGAACAGGTGATCCGCATCCATGCCTCTTCAGGCACCACAGGGAAGCGGAAAGTGCTCAGCTATACCCGGAAAGATATCGACGACTGGGCCCATTTTTTCGCCCGGTGCTACGAGATGGCGGAATTGACGCTTGAAGACCGGGTCCAGATCGCCGTGGGATATGGGGTTTGGACGGCAGGCGTCAGTTTCCAGCTGGGCTGTGAAACCTTCGGGGCCATGGCCATACCGGTGGGTCCGGGGAACCTGGACATGCAGTGTCAGTTTCTCATGGATTTCAAGAGCACCGTCATGTGCTGCACGGCCTCCATGGGTTTGCTCATGGCCGAAGAGATCCATCGGAGGGGGATCACCGATCAGGTCCATCTCAAGAAGATGATTTTCGGTTCGGAGCGCTCCAGCGATGCCATGCGCAGTCGGATACAGGAACTCCTGGGCCTGGAGCACATGTTCGACATTCCGGGTATGACCGAACTCTACGGCCCGGGCACGGGCCTCGACTGCGTTTATCACACCGGGATTCACTACTGGGCGGATTACTACATCCTGGAAATACTGGATCCCAAAACCCTGACGCCCGTACCAAAAGGAGAGACCGGAGAGATGGTGGTGACCACGCTGGAGAAAGAGGGCGTCCCCCTGATCCGGTACCGGACACGCGATCTGACCCGGCTGATCCCCGGAACATGTCCCTGCGGTTCTGTCCTGCCCCGCCATGACCGCCTGCTGGGACGCTCCGATGACATGATCATCTTTCGGGCCGTCAACATTTATCCGGGACAGATCGATCATGCCCTTTCAGGCATTGACGGGATCGGCAGCGAATACCAGGTTATCCTGGACCGGAAGACGGATGGCCGGGATTACATGACGCTGAAGGTGGAACTCCAGGGGGCCCTCGACCCCAGGGATGCGTCGGGCCTTGAAAAGAAAATCTGCGCCGAGATCAAAAAACAGATCATGGTGAGCGCCGACGTTGAGCTCGTGGCCTACGGGGCTTTGCCGAGATCGGAGCGCAAGAGCAAGCGGGTGTTTGACAACCGGGAGGAATAGGCGAGACGCTTTAAGGTAAGGAAACTACTGCTCTGTCTTATAAATTCTGTTGTTAATTTTGGCAATTTAATGGCATCGTATGATGGTATGCAAGGATCAATTGAACGAAATCACAATATTCAAATCCCAAATCACAAATCCCGCTGAAGTCGGGATCTTCGACTATATCCAAATTCCAATCCCGCGCAATCGCGGGATCAAAATTCGAAACAAGAAGTGCAAAGGATTGCGGGCACACCCGTGATATGGATCTCGGAAAATCAATTCAGAGATGCCGGGTGATTTTTGAGGTTTCCATGACTACCGACCCAGCCCAAAAGGGACATCCTTAATTTTAAACTTTGCGATTTGGTCATTGGGATTTATTTGATATTTGGTGCTTGGGATTTGGAGCTTCCGCGTCTCTGTCTGTTTTAAGTGGCTGAAATAGGAATTGTTTTTTTTGAATAACCTCTTGCCGTTATCGGGGACAGAACTTATGAGACGCGGCCCTAGCGGGGTCGTAACGAAAGCGGGAGGTAATGGATGGAAAGATTTAAATATTATCAACCAGGGGTGCTTGAAGACGCATTTGCGCTGATGGCCGAACATGAGGGACGGGCCCAATTTATTGCGGGCGGCACCGATGTCATGGTGAGGGTCAACCAGCGAGCGATTCAGCCGGAGGCCCTGATTTCCCTCAGGGGTGTCGATGCGCTCAAGGGAATCACGCCCAACGGGGAAATGGTATTGGGAAGCATGACCCTTTTTCGAGATATTGAACGAAACCCTTTCATTTCAAGGGACTACCCTGCGCTGGCCCGGGCCGTGGCCGTGCTGGCCAACCCGCAGGTCAGAAATGTGGCCACCATTGGCGGAAATCTCTGTAATGGGGCCCCCTCCGCGGATTGCGCGCCTCCGTTGCTGGTCCTGGAGGCCCGACTGACATTAGAAGGTCCCGAAGGTGAGCGGAGCGTGCCCATCCGGGATTTCTTCAAGGGACCGGGGCAGCACTGCATGAACGCTTCGGAGGTGATGACCGGTATCGTGCTCCCTGAAATAAAGAAGGGGACGGGGAGTGCCTTTCTGAAAGCCGGCCGGGTGTCCCAGGACATTGCCGTGGTCAACGCGGCTGCCCTGGTGGTGATGGAGGGAGACATCTGTAAAAAATGCCGGTTGAGTGTGGGTGCGGTGGCGCCGGTTCCGCTGCGGCTGACCGATATCGAGACGATGGTGGAAGGCCGGGCGATCCATCCGGACCTGCTGGGGGAAGTGGCCGAGCGGACCCAAAAAGCGGTTTCGCCCATTACGGATGTCCGTTCCACCGAGGCATATCGAAGACAGATGTCAGGGGTCCTGGTGAAACGGGCGCTGAAGGCGGCTTTAAAAGTTGCCCGTGAAGAGAAAGCCGAATCCGTGTTTCAAACACAGGTCCCGGCCGACATCAGCCCACGGCAGGAAACCCACACTGAAGATATGGCGGGCAACACATCCGGTGAAAAAAAAGAGATCCGGTTTACCCTCAACGGCCATGAGGTGTCGGTTGAGGTGGAACCCCACAAGACGCTTTTAAGACTCCTCAGGGATCATCTGAGGTTCAAGGGCACCAAGGAAGGGTGCGGCCAGGGCGAGTGCGGGGCCTGCACGGTCCTGGTGGATGGGTTGAGCGTGGATTCGTGCCTTTATCCCGCCTTTGAGGCGGCGGGAAAAACCGTGACCACCATTGAGGGGCTCCTCGGTGAAGGGAATGTCCTCGACCCGACCCAGGCGGCTTTTGTGGCGCATGGCGGGGTCCAGTGCGGGTTTTGTACCCCCGGCATGATCATGAGTGCCAGGAACCTGCTCAACGAAAATCCGAACCCCACAGATGCGGAGATCAGAAGAGGGATTTCCGGCAACCTCTGTCGATGCACCGGGTATGTGCAGATTGTGGAGTCCATCAAGGAAGCGGCGGTTGTTGAGCCACCAAGCCACCAAGGCACGAAGACAGGCATACCATAATGCAGCCGCTCTCAAATGGCGAAGCAAATGGCCAATTGCTCTTTGTGCCTTTGAGTCTTGGTGGCGAACGTTTTTTTAAGGAGAGCGTATGACGCAATTCAGTTTTATCGGTACCGAGATGGCCAGGCCCGATGCCCCGGACAAGGCGGCCGGAAGGGCCATTTATATTCACGACCTGGAAAGACCGGGGATGCTCTTCGGCAAGATTAAGTTCAGCGAGCATGCACACGCACGCATCAAGCATATTGATACCCGCAGGGCGGAGAAACTCCCGGGGGTGCGTGCGGTCGTCACGGGGTACAATACGCCTGAAATTCGTATCGGGTTTATCAAGGACAATGTGGCGCTCAAAAGGGACAAGGTGCGGCAGTTCAGGGATGAAGTGGCTGCTGTGGCTGCCACGGATCCGGAAATCGCCGAGGAGGCCGTTGACCTGATTGAGGTGGAATATGAGGAACTTCCCGGTGTCTTTACCCCGGAGGAGGCCTTAAAGGAGGGGGGCCCCCTGATTCATGAAACCGATTTGAGGGGCAAACCCAAATCCGACAACATCGTCCCGGTGCCCTGGCGGTTTGTCTGCGGCGATGTGGAAACGGCCAAAGAGACGGCGGCCTATGTGGCGGAAGACCACCTCGACACCCCATTGATCCAGCAATCGTGCATGGGAACCGCCGGTTGCATTGCGGAGTTTGATCTCGGGGGCAACCTCATCATGCACACCAAGACCCAGATCCCTTTTCTCGCTCAGAACGATTTCAACCAGGCCCTCGCGGCCATGGGGCTCAAAGGGAAGAACACCCGGGTCATTGTGCCTGCCCTCGGCGGCTCCTTCGGCACGGGGCTGGATACTCACGGTTATGAGTTTATCGCCATCCTCCTGGCCCACAAAACCGGGAGACCGGTGAAGATTGTCCTCAACCGGGAAGAGGAATTCACCGCCCTGTCCCCGCGCCAGCCCACCAAGAGCCACATCATTCAGGGGTGTGATAAAAACGGTCGGTTGACCTTCAGAGCGGTGGACATGCTTCTCGATAACGGGGCCTATTCTTCCTGGGGGGCCACCACGCCGAGTGTGATGATGCTCCCCATGTCTTCCCTGTACCGGGTTCCCAACGTCTCCTTCAAGACCCAGATCGTCTACACCAACAATACCTATTGTCAGGCCATGCGTGGATATGGCAATCCCCAGGCCGCGTGGGCCATCGAGTGCAACCTGGACCACCTTGCCGAAGAGGCGGGGATCGATCCCTTCGAATTCAGGAAAATCAACAGCAATGTCCCCAACGAGACCACGCCCATGGGGCTTAAAGTGTCGACGTGCGGTTTGAAGGAATGTCTCGACACCGTGGCGGACAAGCTGGAATGGAAGACATCGCGTCCCAGGCACAATGGCAAGGCCCGAGGGGTGGGGATGGCGTCGCTCTTTCATGTGGGCGGTTCGGGCAGGGTGTATCGATCCGACGGGACCGGCATTATCATGAAGATCGATGACTTTGGCAATGTCTCCGTGGTGAGCGGGGGCGTTGAGATGGGACAAGGGTTTGACTCGGCGCTGGCCATGGCCGCTGCAGAGGCCCTCGGCGTAACGGTGGACCGGGTGAGTGTCATATCCGGGGATACGGCCACCTGTCCATGGGATGTGGGGACCCACGCCAGCCGTGGTGCGTTTACCTCCTGCAATGCGGCGATCATGGCCGCTCAAAAGGCAAGGAAGAAGATATTCGAACTGGCCTCCGAGCACTTCATGGGACGGGTCAAATCCGCCATGAAAAAGCGACAGAAAAAGGACCCGGACTTTGAGATCCCCGATCTGAACTACGAACGGATCATCGATCCCAGTGAATTCGACCTGAAGAACAACGAGGTTGTGCTGAAGGAGGAGGTGGATAACCCGCTTCTGAGGGTGCCGCTGGGGCAGATTCTCAGGGCCGCCCATTACAGGGAACAGGGCACCATGGTGGTCGAAGAAGCGTTTTACGATCCCCCCAATCAGATGCTGGATCCCAAGACCGGAAAGGGCAACATGTCGGCCACCTATATTTTCGGGGTCCAGGGGGCCGAAGTGGAAGTGGATCTGGAGACCGGCCAGGTGCGGGTCCTCCGGTTCGTGGCGGCCCACGATGTGGGCCAGGTCCTGAACCAGCAGACCATCAAGGGCCAGATTTACGGCGCGGTGGCCCAGGGTCTGGGATATGCACTCTCTGAAGAGTACAAGACCCACGAGGGGAGAAATCTCAACCCCAATTTCCTGGATTATAAGATTCTCTCTGCGCCGGACCTCGATTTTCCCATCGATGTGGTCTGTGTCGAGACGCACGACCAAGAGGGACCCTTCGGTGCCAAGGGCGTGGGGGAGCCGGGCCTGGTGCCCACGGCCCCCGCCATTGCCAATGCGGTCTACAATGCCACGGGGATTCGGATTCGCAGTCTCCCCATTACGCCGGACAAGATTCTGGCGGCACTCAATGAAAAGAAAAGAGGAGCGGCTTGAGGCCTTTGGCCCCGGGTTTTAGACAGGAGGCATGAATGACGGACAAATGCTACCGGCTGGGCTGCGATATCGGCGGCACGTTTACCGACTTTGTCCTGCTCAATGATCAAACCGGAGAGATCCGGATTAATAAGTGCCTGACCACCCCTGGGGACCCTTCGGATGCCGTGGAGCAGGGGATTCGGGAGCTGGAGGAAGCGGTCCCCGGGTTTGTTCAGGCACTCGACGAAGTGATACACGGTACCACCCTGGTGATCAATTCCATCATTGAGAGAAAGGGCGCCAGGACCGGATTGATTACCACCAAGGGGTTCAGGGATGTTCTGGAACTGGGTCGCGAAATCCGGTATGCCCCCTACGACATCTTTGCCGAATTCCCCGAGCCTCTCATTCCGAGACGATTTCGTTTTGAGGTGGACGAACGGGTCAGGAGCGACGGCAAAGTCCTGAAATCCCTTGACCGGGAGGAGGTCACCGCCCTGGTCCGCCGAATGGCCGGGATGGGAATCGAGTCCATTGCCGTGTGTCTGATCAATTCCTTTGAAAACCCCGATCATGAACTGATGATCAAAGCAGTCATCGAAAAAGAGGCCCCGGAGATTTCCGTCTCCATCTCCTATGAGGTGCTCCCCCAGATCAGAGAGTACGAGCGAACCAGTACCACGGCCACCAACGCCTATGTCAAACCCCTGACCGGAAGATATCTCGAAAGACTGTCCAAGCGACTGAAATCCATCGGTTTTAACGGACGGCTCTTTATCATGCTTTCCAGCGGCGGGATCACATCCATTGATACGGCGGCCCGGTTTCCCGTGCGGATCATCGAATCGGGACCCACGGCCGCCGTCATTTCAGGTCAGTATTACGGTAAACTGTTCAATATCCCCGAGATGTTCTGCTTTGATATGGGCGGGACCACGGCCAAGTCGTGTCTCATCCAAAGGGGGGTGGCCGGGGTCGTTCCCACCTTTGAAGTGGGCCGGGTCCAGCGCTTCATGAAAGGGAGCGGGCTCACCATCCAGGTGCCGGTGGTGGATCTCATGGAGATCGGCGCCGGGGGCGGAAGCATCGCCAAGGTCAGCAGGATGGGGACCCTTCAGGTGGGACCCGAGAGTTCGGGAGCCGATCCCGGACCCATCTGCTATGCCCGGGGCGGTACGGCGCCGTGTATCACGGATGCGGACCTCATGCTGGGGTATCTCGATGCCGACTATTTCCTGGGTGGCGAGATGAAGCTGAACAAAGAAGCGGCCCGCCGGGGCATCGATGAAAGGATTGCGCAACCCCTGGGGGTTCCCTTTATCAAGGCCGTGTGGGGGATTCACGATCTCATTAATGAGACCATGGCCGCGGCCGCCAAGACCCATATTGCAGAGAAAGGCGGAAATCCCAATGTGGTGACGGTGAGCGCCTTTGGCGGCGCCGGCCCGGTTCATGCCTACGGCCTGGCGAAGAAGCTGGGTGCGCCTCGACTGCTGGTCCCCCCCAATGCCGGTGTGGGGTCGGCCCTCGGGTTTTTTACGGCGCCCAGGGCCTTTGATAGGGTCAGGAGTCACAAGACAGCCTTGGATGATGCGGATTTTGCAGACATTGAGTCGCTGTTTCAGGAGATGGAAGGGGAGGCCCGCAAGGCCCTTGAGGCCGCCGGTAAAACCGAACCGATCCGTTTTGAACGATCGGTGGACCTCCGTTTTGTGGGACAGGGTTCCGAGACCAATGTCCGGGTGCCCGAGGGAGATTTCAGGGATGTGAAGCGGGAAGACATCCGAAGACGCTTTGACGATACCTATAAGAAGCTTTACGGGCGGACCTATCCGGATTCGGCAGTTGAGTTCATCAATTTCAAGATTCGGGCGAGCCTTCCGGAGCGGTTGTTGAACCTCCCCAAGATCCCTCAGAGATCCGGAAACCTGAAAGATGCCGTCAAGGGCAAACGGGATGCCTATTCCGCCGTGGCCGAGGATTTCATCCCCTTCACCATCTATGATCGATACAAACTCTCCGCAGGAGCAGCATTCGAGGGGCCCGCCATCATTGAGGAGAGGGAATCCACGCTCATTGTGGGCGAAACGGTCCCCATCTCAGTGGATGAATTCGGGTTTCTTTGGATTGAATTGAAGACACAAACGGAGTCGGCAGATGACGCAGCAGTTTGACCCCATCACCATCGAGATTTTGTGGCGGCGGCTCATATCCATTGTGGATGAGGCGGACAGTGCCGTTTCGCGCACTGCCTTTTCAAGCCTGCTCAGGGACGCCCATGACTACACCTGTATGTTCACGGACCGCAAGGGCCGGGAACTCGCGCAGGGGAGCTTTGCCACACCGGGCCAGTCCGGGGCCATGGCCCTGGGCATTAAAAACCTGGTCACCCGCCTGCCCGAGGACAGTTTCGGTCCGGGGGATGTGTTTATTACCAATGATCCCTGGGCCCTTGCCGGGCATTTGAACGACGTGTGTGTCTTAAGCCCCATCTATTACAAAGACCGGCTGACCGGCTGGACCGCATGTGTGTTTCACCACTCGGATATCGGGGGCCGGGTTGCCTCGGATAATCATGACGTGTACGAGGACGGGCTCTTCATCCCGCTGGTCAAACTGGAAGACGACGGTCGGCAGAATGACGCCGTTGTTGAGATGATCAAATACAACGTGCGCACGCCCGATGAAGTGATCGGCGACATCCGGTCTCAGATCGCGGCCAACCATGTGTGCACCGAGAAAATCTGTCAGATGCTGGAAGAGTACCGGATGGAGGGCCTGGATGCCCTGGCCGACGAGATCATCGGCCGCACGGAAAAAAGCATGAGATCGGCCATTGCCAAGGTGCCGGACGGTGTGTACCGGGCCGAGGGGATTGTGGAGCAGATGGAAGGAAAGGGCGATATCGTCATCAAGGTGGCGGTTGATGTCCGGGGAAAAGACATTACGGTGGACCTCGATGGTTCTTCGCCCCAAGTCGACTGGGGCGGGAATGTGGTCTATAATTTCACCTATGCCTACGTGTTCATGGCCATGAAGAGCATGTTTGACCCCGATATCCCCAACAATGACGGGTGTGCCGCCCCCATCCGGATGAAGGCGCCGGAAGGGAGTGTGGTGAACTGCCGGTTTCCCGCTGCCGTGGCCGCCCGCATGCAGATCGGCCATTTTATCACCGAAATCATCTACCGGGCCATGGCGGAGGCCCTTCCGGACCGGGTCATTGCCGGAAGCGGGGGGACACCCGCCAGCATGAATGTGATGTACGGCAAACGCAATGACGGCCGCCCCTGGCATTCCGTCAGGATCCGGGGGGGCGGGATGGGAGCGAGCGGCCGGGCGGACGGGAATTATGTCTACATTTTTCCGGCCAACGGGGCCAATACACCGGTGGAGATCCTGGAAAGCGACACGCCCCTGATCGTGGAGAAACGGGAACTCATCCCGGATTCCGGAGGTCCCGGGAAGATGAAGGGGGGCCTCGGAAGACGGATGATTCTCAAGATTCCCGAGGATGATTTCGCCCCGATCCCTCCGGTGAACCTGGGCATCCAGTCCGGCAGATACCGCTACCCCCCTGAAGGCCTGTTCGGGGGAAAGGACGGGTCCAAAGCCCGGTTTCTCGTCAATGACCGCTCCGGAAACCCCTATGGGCTGACCCAACTCAAGCCGGGGGACCGGGTATTGATCGATGCGGCCGGGGGCGGCGGCTATGGCAGTCCCTTAGAGCGCGATCCCGAGAGGGTAAAACAGGATGTCAAAGAGGGGTATGTGACGCTGGACGGCGCGAAAGCGGCCTACGGCGTCATCATTGATCCCGAAACACTTGAATTGGACATGGAGGCGACCCGGAAAGAACGGGCTTCCGCGGGCGTTTCTGCATGACATGGAGCTATGGGCATGAAATGGACCATCACGATGAGACCCCCCTTGCTCTCAGAGGCGACCTTCAGTTCTTCCCCATCCAACATCAGGGCCAGCAGCTGATCCTGGTCAAAGACGATCTCGGTCTGGTTCAGGAAGGGCAGGCCGTGCCGCTTTCCCTTTACCGGTTCATGGCCCTCTTGGACGGCACCCGCAGCCGCCGGGAGCTGCAGGCGGAGATGATGCGACAGCAGGGCGGCCTCCTCGTGGGGACATCAGAGGTCGATCGGCTGCTGGCGCATCTCGATACTTCCTTCCTCTTGGATTCGCATCGCTATCAGAAGGCGAGGGCCGAGCTGGTTTCCCGCTTTTCTTCTCAGACGGTACGGCCGGCTGTTCACAGCGGACAGAGTTATCCCGAAGACCCTGCCGAACTCGGCTTTAGGCTGGATGACATCATGGGTAAGGGAGCATCCGGCGTCCCATCCAAGGGAAGACTTATATCCCTGGTGGCGCCGCATATCGATCTATCCGTCGGAGAAAAGGCCTACGCGAGCACGTATCAGGTCCTTAAACAGAGGCGGGAGCATATACGCCGTCAGAACAAACCGCTCAGGGTTATCATTCTGGGAACGGGCCACCAGCTTCAACAGGGGCTCTTTTCGCTGACCACCAAGGATTTTGAGACGCCTTTGGGTGTTACCCCTACCGAAGATGAGGCGGTACATCGTTTGGCTGAGGCGGGAAAGGGTATAACGGCACCGGATGATTTTGTCCATCGATCCGAGCATTCCATCGAGTTTCAGCTCATCTTTCTGCAACATCTGCTTGAGGATATCCCCTTTACGCTCATCCCCGTGCTGTGCGGGAACCTTCAGACCGGTCTTCGGGAATACACCCGGTCGGCCTATCAGCAAGCGGCCGGGCCCTTCCTTGACTGCCTCAAGACGCTTTTGAATGACACAGAACAGGATACGCTTCTTGTGGCCGGGGTGGACCTATCCCACACCGGACCCAAATTCGGCCACGACATGCCGGCATCCCACCTTCAGAGCGAATTCGAATCGCATGACCGCGCACTCTTGGCGCACCTTGCCGAGCCTGACGCCGATCTATTCTGGGAAGAATCAAGACGCGTCGAGGACCGCTTCAACGTCTGCGGATTTTCCGCCCTGGCGTGCCTGCTCGAAATCCTCCCGCCGTGCACTGGGGAGACACGCCATTATGAGGTATGGCACGAGGAGGCAACCCGATCGGCGGTCAGTTTCGCTTCGGTGGTTTTTACGATATAGTGGCCTGCCTTTCTGGTATTGGATCTCCAACCTGAGAACAAAGGAGATGAAGATGGAACAAAAGAGCATACAGGACTATTACCCTGATGATTTTGCCATCTGCTATGGATGCGGGCGGCTCAACGAGCAGGGTGACCACCTGAAGAGTTACTGGGACGGGGATGAACTGGTGTGCCGGGTTCGTCCCGAGCCCTACCATACCGGAGCGCAGAATTTTGTTTACGGCGGGCTGGTGCTGTCGTCCATGGACTGCCACGGGACCGGGTCGGCGGCCGCAGCCAAGCACAGACACGACGGCAAAGAACTGGGTGTCGAACCCTTGGCGCGGTTTGTGACGGCTTCTCTTACAACGGATTTTCTGGCACCGGTTCCCATTGACGGGGTGATGGAGATACGGTCCACCATCGAAGAGATCAAGGGCCGAAAGGTGACGGTGGCCATGACCCTGACCGTAGACGATGTGGTATGCGCCAAGGGGAAGATGGTTGCGGTCCAGATCCCGGATGACTACCTGGAGAAGTATAACGCGCCTAAGAAATAACCGGGGGGGTCACTTTAGTTTTTGAGCATCCTTAGGGACTGCCGGACGGGTTTCAGGTGGTAAAAGAGCACCCCTGTGAACAGGGCTGCAGCGGTGAGGAAAAAGATGCCCTGAAATCCACCCCATTCCCCCACATAGCCCAGGACAATAGATCCGGAAAAGACGCCGGCATCGATTCCGCCGGTAAAGATGCCGTTTATTTTCCCTCGAATGCCCATAGGCTCCCCCCTGAGCGCCATGGCATTGAGACAGGGGAATAGGAACCCGTGTCCGCATCCGGACATGAGCCCGGAGATGAGAAGCAGGGTCTCGCCGTTTAGAAAGATGAGCACCAGAAAACCACTCCCCGTCATCATGAGTGCGTAGGGAATGATGCGGGCTTCTCCCACCCGGTCTGCGAGCCGCCCCCGAAAAACCGGGTAATCACTGCAGCAGAAGAATAGGCCACAAAGTAAAGCGAGATAAAGGAGATGCCCTTCTCTTGGGCAAAAGGAGAAACGAACCCGGCAAAGGCAGCGAGACCGAAACCGAAGAGGACGGCCAGAATGGCGATCAGTACCAGTTTTTTCCTGAAGAGGACGGTGAAAAAGGAGACCTCTGAGCCGGTTGTATGGCGATCATAGGATTCCCGCAGGAAGATGTGGAGGAAAAATCCGGCAAACGCCATGCCGGCCGCTGACAAAAGAAAAAACCGGGAGCCGAATGCTTCAATGATCATCTCTGCGATCACCGGACCGATGCCCATTCCCACCAGGGCGGTCACGCCGAACATCCCGATCCCTTCATTCAGGCGGTCTTTGGGAATGATGTCGGCGATGTAGGTAAACCCGGCGGTAAAACAGATGGCCAGCCCCACACCGTGAAGGAGCCGAACCATTAGAAGCGGCAGATAAAACTCGGAGAGATCTCCACGAAACATGATATAACTGAGGGATAAGAGGCTGGTCAGAAGGCATCCGATGCCGTAACTCCGCTTTCGTCCCATCCGGTCCACCATCTCAGAAATCCAGGGCCGGCAGAGCACGGAGGAGAGCATGGTGGCCCCCATAATAATCCCGATATCCGCCTTTGACCCCCCATGGCTGGTAATAAACAGTGGAAATAAAAAGAAAAACCCCAGACTGGACACCGTAAAGAAATTGGCCGTGGCCATCAGGATGAATGATGGGGTATACAGGTCTTGTTCGTGCGTTGATCGCATTTGCCGCCCAAAATAAAACCCCACGGAAAATTCAGTGTGGGGGAATTAGGATTAATTCGGTCTGTTCGGGATGGCCGCCATCGACTCGCAATCCAATCCGCAGGCGCGAATCATTACATGAAAGCAGGGGAGGAATCAAGGTCCTGGCTGATTCTCCGTGGATCCTTCTATACAGCGTCCAACCTTTTCCTGTTCTACATGCCTGAAGGTGGATCCCTCACATTCCGGTTGAAATTTCCTTTGGTTCTTTCTACCCTATCAAATCAGGCGGATGCCTACGAATGCTGTTGATTCGCTTTTAAGAGGCGGAATTCGGGCGGATTGAACCAAATGACAAATACACCTATCCATCGAAAGAGGACAATAGACCATGCCTGAAAACCTGGAATCCTTTGTAGAGAAGCTTAAGTCCGAAGGTGTAGACGCAGGAAAAGCAGCCGCTGAGAAATTAAAAAAGGAGGCCGAGCAGGAGGCCGAAGAAATCATTTCCCATGCGCGCGAAGAGGCCGAAGGGATCCTTCAACAGGCCAAAGCGGATGCGGAAAGACGGCACAAAAATGCGCAGTCTGAACTGAAGATGGCTGCGCGAGACGCCATCCTGAGGCTTCGTGAATCCTTGAATCAGGCCCTGACCGGCTTAATCACCCATCGGGTCCAGGGGGACCTTGAGGACCGCGACTACCTAAGAGAGATCATAAGAGATGTGATCTCGACCTACGCCAAGAAGGATGCAACCTTGGAAAAACCGGTTGAAATCGACGTTTCTGAAGACATTCCGGATGATTGGATTCAAGAAACCATAGACGATCTTGCCGAGCACCTCCAGAAGACGGAAGAGAATATCCAGATACAGGCGTCTCTTAAAGGGGCCGGCTTTGACTACCAGATGGAAGATGGGACCGTTGAAGTCAGCCCCGATTCGGTGACGGAGCTCCTGCTGGAAATGGTGAATCCCCGGTTGCAGGAAATCATCAGCCAGGCAATGGCGGATGGGCCCGATGAATCCTCATAAAGGGTGGGGATGATACAAAAGATGGTGCGCAACAAAATGGATAATCCCCACGAGTTGTGGGGCCTATTGCCCTGTATCAGCTGACGAACAGCCCATGGCCCGAAGACACTACCACCTTCTGTGTGCACTACAGGACTTGAGGGAATTTAAAAGCCCGCCCCCCCTTGGAAAGAGGGCATTCTTTTCAAGGATACAGGCGTCTAACGGCCCCGAATCCGCCGTCCGGATGCTTTTTTTGGCAGATGATCTGCTCGAGCGGGAGGCGGTGCTGTCCGGAGAAATTGAGGTGGAAGAAGCAGACCTGGCCGTCCTCTCTGTTTCTCAGGCCACGGATGCTGAGCCATTGCCATCTTTTTTGATCTCGGACGATTCGGCAGGAAGGGAAGCATCAAGGCATGGGCCCGCAGTAGATGTCATCTGGGGGGCCTATTTCTCCCATGCGGCCGGTGTGGCTGAACGCCTGGCAAGCCGCTTTCTCGGCCAATGGGTGGCCTATGAGGTGGGGCTTAGAAACACCATGGTCAGAATCCGTGCAGAGACCTTGGGGTTGGATCCGGGACCTTATCTAATTGTAGAGGAACTGGGAAAATCCCACGCCAGTTTCAGCCGGGAACTGGATGAATGGAAACGGGCGCCCAACCCCCTCGAAGGCCTTGAATCCCTGGAGCGGAGCCGGTGGAAGTGGGTCACGGAACATGAACCCTGGTATGAATTTACTGATGACGAGGTGGTTGCCTACGGTGCTAAGCTTTTGGTGCTCATTCGATGGCATCGCATCACCCGAGAAAAAACGGCTGGTAAGAACGACGCGGTTTAAATATACCGGGAACGTAAGTCCCTTTTTTTAGTTGAGGAAATGTTTTGGAAGGACGGATTGTATCTGTTTTCGGAAATATGGTCATCGCTGAGACCGAGGGCAGCGTGGTCAAGAATTCCGTGGGGTTCTGTCGCGGCCGCGACGGGGCTTCTCTTTTGTGTGAGGTGATTCGCATCCGTGGAAACCGGGCGGACCTGCAGGTCTTTGAAGAGACCCGGGGCCTCCGTGTGGGCGACCGGGTGGAATTCAGACCGGAAATGCTCTCCGCCACACTGGGACCGGGCCTTCTGGGGCAGATCTACGACGGTCTTCAGAAGCCCTTGCCCCCCCTGGCCGAAAAGATCGGATATTTTCTGACACCGGGGTCCGAGATGCCGGCCCTGGATGCGAACCGAACGTGGGAATGGACGCCCCGGATCCAAGCGGGCGACACGGTCTCTGCCGGGGATGCCCTAGGCAGTGTACCGGAAAGCATTTTTGATCATCCCATCATGGTTCCATTTCAGTGGGCCGGGGAGTTCCTTGTGAAGGAGATCATGGCGGCCGGGTCCTATACCATCGACGATCCCATCGCCGTGCTTGCAGACCAAAAAGGGGAGCTGCGACACGTCCGTATGCAGCAGACCTGGCCGGTCAAACGCCCCCTTCTGATAGCGAGACGGCGCTTGAGACCCACCGAACCCCTGGTCACACGTGTTCGTATCATCGATTCCATGTTTCCAGTGGTGCGCGGCGGGACCTATTGTATCCCCGGCCCTTTCGGCGCGGGCAAGACCATCCTGCAGCAGGTCACCAGCCGCAATGCGGAAGTGGACATCGTCATCATTACCGCGTGTGGAGAGCGTGCCGGTGAGGTGGTGGAGACCATTCGTGAATTTCCAAAACTGGAAGACCCGCGTACAGGCAAAAGTCTCATGGAAAGGACCATCATCGTATGCAATACCTCGGCCATGCCCGTAGCCGCCCGTGACGCCTCGGTGTACACGGGGATTACCCTGGCGGAATATTACCGTCAGGCGGGACTGGATGTGCTGTTTCTGGCGGATTCCACCAGCAGATGGGCGCAGGCCATGCGCGAGATTTCAGGACGATTGGAAGAAATTCCGGGGGAGGAGGCCTTTCCCGCCTATCTCGAGAGTCGCATTGCCGGATTTTATGAGCGGGCCGGGATAATTGAATTGCGTAACGGCAAACGGGCCTCGGTCACCATCGGCGGCACGGTGAGTCCGGCCGGGGGGAACTTTGATGAACCGGTCACCCAGGCGACCCTGAAGGTGGTGGGGGCCTTCCACGGGCTCAGCCGGGAGCGGAGTGACGCCCGGCGTTATCCGGCCATTGATCCTATGGAGAGCTGGACCAAATACGAAGGCATCATCGATTCGGAAAAAGTGAATTGGGTTCGCTCCCTCTTGCAGCGCGGCGATGAAGTCCGGCAGATGATCACGGTGGTGGGAGAAGAGGGAACCCCCATTGACGACTTTACACAGATGCTCAAGGCTGATTTTTTTGATGCCGCCTATCTTCAGCAAAACGCGTTTGATGCGGTCGATGGGGCGACGCCGCGGGAGCGGCAGCAGTTTGTCTTTGATAAGATTTTTGAAGTCCTCCGTCTCGATTTCGGATTTACGGACAAGGACCGGGCGCGGGACATCATGGTTCGCGTCAGCAGCCTCTTTCGGGACTGGAATTACCTTGCATGGGACCCGAGTGTCGTCTCACAGGACGAAAAGGAAGGCGGGGAAGGGGAACCCTCTGATTTCGAGGAAATGCTGGCGGAGATCGACCAGTTTATGGAGCGAAAAGGGGGATTGATAGACGAAAAGGAAGCGGCGGAAACCGCTCAAGGGGGGCGTAAAGAGAAGCAGAAGAGCAAACTCTCCAACAAGGTTAGGGGCATGAGAACCGATGCGAGGCCCAGAAGCAGAAAAACCCTTTCCGGCGAAGACGCGGACTGGGAGGAGAGGGTTCCCGGAGAAAGTGACTAAAGTGAACTAAAGTGTCTAAAGTGAACTAAAGTGTCTAAAGCGGGCGGTAGTAATTGAACTGAGCAAAGGTAAATGCAGGCATGCGAAAGTATTATGACGAAATCACCCGTATTGCGGGCAATGTGGCCACGGTTCGAGCCGGGGATGTGGCGTATGACGAACTGGCGGTCATTCAAACGATGTTTGGCCCCTCTCTGGCCCAGGTGATTCGCCTGGAACAGGATGAGGTCAGTTTCCAGATCTTTGCGGGAACCGAGGGGGTGTCTACGGGTGACCGGGTTCGCTTCCTGGGACGGCCCATGCGGGTCCCTTTTAAAGATTCCTTGTTCGGGCGCGTATTTGACGGATCCGGAAACCCAAGGGACAACCGTCCGGAAATCAAAGAAGGCATGATCGACATCGGGACCCCGGCGGTCAATCCGGTCGTACGGAGACGCCCGGATCAGATGATTCATACGGGGATACCCATGATCGATGTGTTCAACACATTGGTGGAATCCCAGAAGCTTCCCATCTTCTCTGTCGCCGGGGAACCCTACAATGATCTCCTCTCCCGAGTGGGGCTCCAGGCGGATGCGGATGTGATTCTTCTGGGCGGCATGGGGCTCCGATACGACGATTATTTGACGTTTCGCAGTACCTTTGAAGAAGGGGGGGTTCTGGAGCGGACCATCATGTTCATTCATACAGCTGCGGATCCGGTGGTGGAGTGCCTCCTGGTCCCGGATCTCTGTCTTGCCATCGGAGAAAAATATGCGCTGGAGGGGAAACGTGTTCTGGTATTGCTCACGGACATGACCGCCTTCGCCGACGCGCTGAAAGAGATTGCCATCACCATGGAACAGGTCCCCTCCAACCGGGGGTATCCGGGCGATCTGTATACCCAGATGGCCCGCCGATACGAAAAGGCAGTCGATTTTGACGGTGCCGGTTCCATGACCGTCCTGGCCTGTGTGACCATGTCGGGAGATGATGTGACCCATCCCGTCCCTGACAATACCGGATACATCACCGAAGGGCAGCTCTATCTCAGAAACCGACGGATCGAACCCTTTGGGTCCCTGTCCCGTCTCAAGCAGCAGGTAAACGGGGAAACCCGAGATGACCACCGGGCCATCATGGACGCCTGCATTCAGCTCTATGCCCAGTGCGATGACAGCCGTGAGAAGCAGGAGATGGGCTTTGAGATGTCTGCCTGGGATGAAAAGCTTTTAAAATACGGGAATCTCTTTGAGCGAAAGATTATGAACCTGGAGGTGAATCTATCTCTCTACGATGCGCTGGATCAGTGCTGGGAGATCCTTGCCCGGTGTTTTGTTCCGGAAGAGACCGGCATTCGGAACACCATCGTCCAGAAGCACTGGCCGGGAGGGCTATAACACATGGCATGCGGGTTTCCAGACCAAAGATGAATGTAGCAGGAGCACAGATCGATGGCAAGGGCCAAGAAAAAAATTAAGCTGACCTGGGCTGAGCTCAAGCATCAGCGAAATGCGCTGGAGCGGTTCGAGCTTTACCTGCCTACCCTGCGGCTTAAACAGCAGCAACTTCAAATGGCCATCGGAAAGGTTCAGCGGGAATATGAGGAGGTCCTCACCGAACTTCGAAATTCAGAAGCGAGCATTTCGGCATATGAGCCCCTCTTCCGGGACAGGGCCGGGATTCATCTGGAAGAGGCGACGGAGCCGGAGGAGGTCAGAACGCGCACGAAAAACCTGGGAGGTGTCCGCGTGAACACATTTGAGTCTGCCTCATTTTCAGATTCGAGCTACAGCCTTTTCGGCACCCCGCCGTGGGTAGACCGGGCCCTGGCCGATCTCAAAAGGCGAAATCAGCTGATCGCCCGTCTGGAACTGGTGGAACAACAAATGACACTGCTCCAGGCTGAGTTGAAGAAGGTCTCACAGCGAGTCAATCTGTTTGAGAAGATTATTATCCCTGAGACTCGGGGAAACATCCGGCGGATTCGGATTGCCCTTGGAGATGCCATGACCGCTGCGGTGGCCCGCGCCAAGATTGCCAAGGCCAAGCTGGAAGACCGGGAGCGGAAGCGGATGTCGGAGGCCGACGCCGTATGATCGTCCCCATGTCACGGATATATGTGGTGATTCGAAAAGGAGATCAGGATCGGCTCCTGAAAAAAATGGGTGAGATGGGGCTTCTGCATGTGGAGGCGGTGAACCCCCATGAGGCCATGCCAGATGAAGCCATACTTCAGGATATATCAGATCTGGATCGCGCCATTCAGATCCTTGCGCCCATACCACCGCCAGCAGACGGTGAAAAGGTCGATCAGGCGCCAATGGAAACGGTACTGGAAGTGATTGAAACGCACGCGGATATGCGTGAAAAACAAGCCCGGCTCAAGGAATTGTACAGGGAAACCGAGCAGCTAACCCTGTGGGGAGATGTCCGAATTTCAGACCTGAGGGCCCTTCAGGAGGCGGGGGTTGAGACCCGATTCTTTTCCGTCCCTCAAGCGCAGATGGATCAGCTCGCCGCCGAATGTGTGGAGATTGTGGATGTCTTGGCAGACGATCATCTGCTGGTCGCCGTGGTGGATCGAACGGGGAGCTTGAATCTGCCCGAAGGTGTTAAGCCGATTCAGCTGCCACCGCGGGACCGACCGTCCATTCGGACGGAGGCCTCGCGAATCGACAGTGACATCAAAAAGGGCGCCGAAAGGCTTGCTCTGCTCGCTACCCAGAAAGAAATTCTCAAAAATGAACGGGAGAAACTTAGCGCAAACATGGCATACGAGGTCACCGAGAGAAGCGGACTGTTAATGGCGGATTTGTTTGCTATCCAGGGGTGGATGCCGACCGAAAAAGCCAAGCGCGTCGCATCCCGGCTATGGGATCATCAGATCCCTGCAGGGGTCCGGATCCGTGACGCCCAGGAAGGAGAACTACCGCCGACACTGATTCGCTATCCGACATGGACGAGGCCCATCAAGGGGCTGTTTGATCTTTTGGGGACACTTCCGGGCTATCGCGAAGTGGACCTCTCTCCTTTTTTCATGATCGCGCTTCCCCTGTTTGCGGCCATGCTTATTGGGGATGCCGGGTATGGATGCCTTCTGGCGCTGGCCGGTGTGTGCTTTTATAGAAAAATCGCCCAGGCCGGGGGCAGGGAGAAGGCTCAGCTCTTGATTATTTTCGGCATCGTGACCTTTGTGTGGGGGGTGCTCACGGCCAACTATTTCGGCATTACGCCGGAGACGCTGGCTCAAGCCGCCGGCTTTGTGACGGTGGCTGCCGGCGGCGTATCGGAGGTGAATTATTCGGCCCTGTGGTCAAGCGACGGGGTTTATGCCCGGGCGGCGCAATTCATGCGGGCGGCAGCGCCCCTGTGGCGACCGGAATCCCGAGGTGTACCGCTTCCTCATTATCAAGGTGTCCCTCATCATCGGATGCCTGCATCTGGTGACGGCCCATTTCCAACGGTTTTTGGCCCTGTTTCCAGATCAGCGGGCCTATGCGGAAGCCGGCTGGATGGTGGCGCTGGTGGATATCCTGATATTGATCTGGCATCTCGTTTTCATTGGTGTTGATCAGGTGCCCTTCTGGGTGTGGTGGGTCTTGATCGGGGCGCTTGTGTTTCCCGTATGGTTCGGAAAGCCTGAGGAGCGGATCTGGAGGAGAATCCTGTTTGGATTTGCTTCCTCGCTCCTGCCCCTGGTGAACACCTTCAGCGACACCATGAGTTATCTCAGGCTGTTCGCCGTGGGCATGGCCAGTTATTATATTGCTGTGGCATTCAATATCTTAGGGGCCCGGCTGGCTGAAGTCGCTACGTGGTTTTCGGCGGTTCCGGTCCTCGTCTTCGGGCATGGTCTCAATATCGGGCTTGCGGGAATCGCCATCTTCGCCCATGGGGTGCGCTTAAATATGTTGGAGTTCTCCAGCAACGCAGGGGTCCAATGGGGGGGATACGATTATCGACCCTATGCCCTAAAAATTTCGTCTTTAACGGATCAAACATCCAATTTCACCAGGGAGAACTGATCATGACAGCCATTGAATTTGCAGGACAGATGTCCATCGGTCTGGTGCTCGCCGGTGCAGCCATGGGAAGCGCCCTGGGCATCGGGGCGGCAGGACGGGCGGCCACTGGTGCGTGGGCCAAGGAGGCCCAGGCCGGGAAACCGCTGAATTTTGCCTATATCATTTTGATCGGCATGCCTCTTTCGCAAACCATCTATGGATTCATTTTGATGCTGGTGGGGCTTTCCCCACTGGTGACCGGTGACAGCCCGGCCACGGCCCAGCATGGGGGTACGCTTCTGGGCATCGGTTTGGCCGGAGGTCTGGCCGAACTGTTCAGTGCGTGGATGCAGGGCCTGATCGGTGCCGGGGCCTGCCGCGCCCTCTCGGAGGGCGAAGGCAAGGGACTGGCCTTCATGATCATCGCCATGGGTATCGTGGAGACCGTCGGGCTTTTTGGGTTTGTGTTTTTGTTATTGGTATTGCCTTAGCGCTCTTCAAGGCTGCTAATATAGAGATCTTCTTTGACTGGCGGGACCTGCTGCGAAATTATTACGTATATGTTGCCATTGGCTTCATGGATGTTGGTCCTTTCGTAATTGAACCTGAAGCGATTTGGAACTTGCGGATACAATGGATATGCTTCCGCCCATATTTACCCACC
This sequence comes from Deltaproteobacteria bacterium, assembly GCA_034522175.1. Taxonomy (GTDB): domain Bacteria; phylum Desulfobacterota; class DSM-4660; order Desulfatiglandales; family Desulfatiglandaceae; genus JAIPDZ01. The sequence continues at coordinate 1,697,201 of JAXHLQ010000001.1, forward strand.
TGGCGACGATTGTCGGATTCCTTCTGGCCGCCCTCGTGATTGCCCACATGTTCCGTCAGCGCCACTCCCCTGCTGCAACGACCGCGTGGCTCCTGGCGATGGTCCTTTTACCTTATGTGGGGGTACCGCTCTATCTTCTGCTGGGGGGACGTAAGATGCTTCGGGCCGCTGATTCCAAGGGAGACATCCGGCTTCCTGATGCCGCCCCGCCCTCAGCAGAAGCCTTTACACCCTTTGATGCGCTCCTTCGTACCTACGGTATTCCGGCGGCCACGGAAAAAAACCGACTCACCCTCTGTCGTACCGGCGAAGATGGATATTCAAATCTCGTAAGGCTCATCGAACAGGCCAGGGAAACCATTTATATCACCACCTTTATTCTGGCCTCCGATGAAGTGGGGAAAGACATTATCACTCGTCTCACCCGGAAAGCTGAAGAAGGTGTGAGCGTCAAGGTTTTGGTGGACGGCGTGGGCGCGTTTTGGGGCCGAAAGCGGGCCCTGAGGCCCCTGGTCAAAGCGGGGGGGCAAGTCAACTATTTCTTTCCCGTCTTCCATCTCCCGACTCGTGGCCGAACCAACCTCCGAAATCATAGAAAAATGGTCATTGTGGACGAAGAACGCGTCATGGCCGGGGGAACCAATATCGCGAAGGAATACATCGGTCCCCGTTTCGATCCCAAACGGTGGCACGACCTCTCCTTCGTCCTCGAAGGACCGGCCGTAAGACACTATATAGAGGTTTTCCGTTCCGACTGGAAATTTGCCAGTGGCGAATCCATCCACCCGAATCAAGCGGGCCAGAAAACCCTTTCCACAAGTGACGGCGATGCCGTTGTCCAGGTGGTTCCCTCAGGCCCGGACGTTCCTGGAGATCCGCTGTATGACACCCTCCTCTCCATTGTATTTGCCGCCAAGAGACGTTTATGGATTGTCACGCCCTATTTTGTTCCCGATGAAGCCCTTTCTCAGGCCATGTCCGTCGCCGCCCATCGAGGGGTCGACCTCAGGATCCTGGTACCGGAAAAATCCAATCACCGTCTTGCGGATCTGGCCCGGGGCACTTATTTGAGGGATATTCAGGGAGCCGGTGGCCACATTCTCCTCTACACGAAGGGCATGGTTCACGCAAAGGTCCTTCTTATGGACCATGACCTGATCATGATCGGTTCAGCCAATCTCGATATGCGCAGCCTCTTTCTCAATTATGAGACCGCCCTTTTTGCGTACAGTAAAGGCGCTATCCAGGATGTTGAAACCTGGATAATGGATCTTGAGAAGGGAACCCGAACGGGCGTAAAAGATGTGGGAACGCTGAGGGATCTCGGAGAAGGGGTCGTTCGAATGGTAGCCCCTTTGCTGTAGGACAGACATTGTTTCCGGTGTTGCACAAATCGGGTGTGAATGACATTCACTATTACCCGAGATTCATCTGTCATATTCGTTTGTACGTCTTGTTCAGCCGATCCTGCAGATAGAGGTGCGAAAAGGCCCCCCTTTTCCCCTGATCAAACCACTCCCGGGCCTGCTCCTGGCAGGCCTCACAGGCGTTAAGGGGAATGTGGACCGCAAGGACATGTTGCCCGCGATTGGATGTGGAGGCGATGGAGAGGGCCCCGGCACACAGCGAACAGATACGGATTTTTTCATGTTGCCTTTCCTGGATCCCATCCGTATCGTAATAGATGTCGCGGCTTCGCTCCACCACATGACCTTCTTGATGAGCAGCATGCGGAATGGTTTCTCCCAGAAATCGTTTTCTGAGCGCCATTATGAGTTGTTCGATATATCGGGTAATCTCAGATGGCTGTTCCTGGTAGTCCCGGTCATAATTGGGTTCCTTTACGGTGGTGGTATTCAGCCCTGCCATGGCCATAAGGATCCCCACGTTGACATAGGGAAGGGCATTTTCCACCGCATACCCGCCTTCAAGAACGGCGATGTCGGGTCTGAGACGCGCATTGAGTTCAGCATACCCTCGAGCTGAAAAATTCATGTTGGTGATGGGGTCGTTGAAGTGATTGTCCTGGCCGGCTGAATTGATCACGATATCGGGTTCAAATCGTTCCAGCAGCGGCATGATTAATTCATCCAGGACGGTTAAAAAGCCCCTTTCGCCGGTACCGGGGGGCAGAGGGATATTCACCGTTTTCCCCAATGCGTTCGGGCCCCCGGCTTCCTCGGGGAAACCGGATCCGGGATAGAGGGTCCGGCCGTCCTGGTGAATGGAGATAAAAAGGGTGTTGGGGTCGTGCCAGTAGAGGTCCTGGCTGCCGTCTCCGTGATGGCAGTCCGTATCCACAATCGCCACCTTTTCAACCCCGTAGGTATCCCGCAGGTATTCGATCATGACCCCTTCAATATTGATATTGCAGAATCCACGGTTGCCGTGAACCACCCGCATGGCATGATGGCCGGGGGGCCTGACCAGGGCAAAGGCGCTCTCCACCTCCCCCTTCATGACGGCATCTGCGGCCACAAGGCAGCCCCCGGCGGAAATCAGGTGGCTTTCAGTGGTCACGAACGATTCGTCCGGCACACAGAAATGTACCCGCTGGATGTCCTCGAAAGCGGCCGGGCGAACACGGTATTCCACAATCCCGCTGACATCCAACAGGCCCTCCTCCAGGACCTGGTCTTGGGTGTATAACAGGCGCTCCTCCCGTTCCGGATGATTTGGCGAAATGGCCCAGTCATATGCGGGAAAAAGACCAACCCGGTTTTTCGCGGTGCCTTTATCATGTCTCTTTATCTCTCTGGATCATCCTGATCGGCCCATTGGGGAACGAGTCCCGGCACAACTGAAAGCTTGAGCCGTATGTTTTCTCCGGTGATCCTCCCCTGCCGGATCATATGAAACATCGCTTGTTCAGTAATCACGGTTGCCAGATCCCCCTGATCCGCGCCCATGTGTCGGGCCTGTTCCTCAAGGATCTGTCGGCCCAAATCAACGGCTTCTTCCATACTAAACCGGGGTGTTATCCTTCTTTCGATGTTTGCCTCAGGGATGACCGCCACCCCGCGTTCGGTGTCTGCCTGAAGGGTCACCGACGTCGTCACCCTGGCCACTGCCGCACCCACCGCATTGGCCACTCCATAATGGGCTGGCACACGACACGGGAGGTCCAGGGCACGGGCCATATATTGGGAAATCTGAGGGGCGGGTCCACCAATGATGAGGGCCGAGGCGGGATCGATTGGGGTGTCTTCAAGCACTTCATGAACGGTGTAAACCGGCTGGGCATTGATCTCCATTAAAAAAGCCCTGACAGCATCTGCGATGCTTTCCGCCATGGCCGTTAGAACCATTTCCGCCATCTCTTTGATTCCCATACCGAGGGGTTTCCCGAGATCCGCCATCGCTGCTTGGGCGGCTTCCTGATCCCCACATTCAACAGATCCAGGGCAATCATCGCGTCTGTGGGCGTCGGCACAGGTCCGTCCAACGCCTTGGGCGGCCCCTGTCTCTGCGGGCCGACCCTTAACACACCACGCCCGTCTATTCTCACTTCGCTGTCCCCGCCCAGGCCCAATGAGTGGGTCAACAGCGATCGGATGAGGGTTTGATAGCCACCCAATCGAATGCCGTGGGGATTCATGAGCGGGGCGCCGTCCAAAATCACCGCCATATCGGTGGTGGTCCCGCCGATATCCAATACCAGGGTGGTGCCCTTACAATCATCGAGGGCCAGGGCACCCATAACACTCGCTGCGGGACCGGACTGAGCCATCCGGGCGGGCGATTGATTCCCTTGTGACAGTAATACCGTGCCGCCGTCCGGTTTTAACAAATAGCGCGGGGCCGAAAGTCCCTTTTTGTCCAACAGGTGATTCAGTGCCTCTGAGAACTGAGCTTGAATGGGGTATAATGCTGCATTGAGATATGTTGTGGTAATCCGGCGGGGAAAGTTGAGGGCACCCGAGACCTGGTGCCCCATGGCGAGATGCAGAAATTCATCCCCGATCCACGTGGTCATCTGGTGCTCATGGATGGGATTTCGCACGGAAAATTTCCCCACCACCCCGATAACCCGTATGTGGCTTTCCCTAATTTGGGAAACCGCATCCGCCATCCCGTCTTTATCGAGTGGTTCTACTTCATATCCCTGATGGTCAATGCACCCGTCCACCACATGATACGAAGGACCTACGGCAAACCATCCCGGATCCATTCCGGGACCGGCAGAGACAATCATGCCGGCGGGTTCCAATCGATCCTGGACAATGGCGTTTATGGCCATGGTCGTTGAAAAACCCATCCGTTCAATCTGCCTGGCATCGACATCGTCCAGGGTATGGTCTATGGCCGCCTTAAGCGTCTTCAGAAGGTCATCGCCGGTGGGCGTCTTGGTGGTCCGAACCACCTGGTTTCCCGCCACAAGAACCGCATCCGTCTGCGTGCCACCCACGTCGAGTCCCAAGATCATCGGTTTACCCTCTGGGATTTTTTGGTCCACAGCAATCTCATGCCCTTCCTAAACGAGTTCTCGATTCATTTTTCCCGAAACATACCCTTCAAGATCGAGTGAAATATGTGTAAATCCCAGGGCCTGAAATCGTTTCACAATCTCCTCTCGGACGGGGACATCCATCACACCGGTAAAAGCCTCTCCGCCCAACTCTATCCGTGCAACCGATCCGTGGTGTCTCACCCGCAGCTCCCTGAATCCCAGATCCATTAGGCATTGCTCCGCCGCTTCAACCATCCGCAGTTTCCTCTCTGTGATCGGGCTTCCGTAGGGAAGCCTGCTGGCGAGGCATGCTGCAGCGGGTCTGTCCCAGACTGAAAGGCCCATCTGTTTTGCCAACAGACGGATCTCCGACTTGTGGAGCCCGGCATTTACCAGCGGCGTTAAAAGGCCCGCCTCCTCGGCAGCCCGGAATCCCGGTCGAAAATCCGTTAGATCATCCGTATTGGCGCCATGGGCCATGTGACGGATGCCTCTTTCCTCGGCGACTTGAGTCAACTGCCTTATGAGCGCTTTTTTGCAGTGATAACATCTGTCCGGGGTGTTTTCTATAAATTCCGGGAGCGCCATTTCCTCTGAATCAACTACAAGGTGACGGATCTGATTGGCCTCGGCAAAACGGCTCGCCGTTTCTCTTTCCTCAAGTGGGTGAATGGGAGACGCTGCAGTGACCCCGAGTACCTTTTCTCCCAATACCTCATGCGCAACAGACAACAGAAAAGCGCTGTCCACACCCCCTGAAAATGCCACGAGAAGGGTGTCCAGGCCGCTCAGGTCATCCATGAGCTTCTCCCTCTTTCTTTCAAGTACTGCCGGATCAAGGACCATGTTTCTCGGTTCGCCGTTTTTCACATAGGTTTCTTAAATCGCCATATGGATTAGGATGGGGGTCTTGAGCGTACCAGGGTTGAGCGAAAAAGTGAAGGCATTTACCGGATGAATCGCTCCCAAATGGTGGCAAAACACCTTTCCGCTCATGGAGCCTTCAGCGAATTGCCCGTGATGTTAAGGAAATTATCCCTTGCGAAAAGCAAGAAAAAGGTGTTAAGGATGGATCTGATCTAATCGCGGCCCAGCAGCCTTAAGATTATCTGGATCCAGGGCGGCTGGGCATTATGGTATTTTTACGCATGAAAGGAGAAGGTTTGATGAAGAAACTAACGGGAATGGTGATCGGTATGATGGCCGTCACCTTTGCCCTTACCCTGAGTGCCCGGCAGGTATCGGCAGAGAAAAGTGCGGATCCCAGTCAGGCGGTTGCAAAGGTAAACGGCAAAGCCATAACAGAAGTGGAACTTGACCGGAGTCTCAGCGTTGCGAGACAAAGAGCAGCAGGTTCAGGGAGACCCCTTAATGATGAACAACTCGCCCAATTGAGAAAGCAGACGATTGAAAAACTCATCGGGACTGAACTCTTGTTCCAGGCAAGTGAAAAAGAAGGTATCAAAGTGGACAAAGAGCAGGTTTCCAAGCGGTTCGATGATTGGAAAGCGCGTTTTCCCAATGAGGCCGAATACGAGAAGGTGTTAAAGGAGTTGGATGTCACACAAGAGGACGTCAGGAGTGAAATCGAAAGGGGATTGGCCATCCAGAAACTTATTGACGAAAAGTTCAAGGAAAAAACCAAGATCCCAGAGAAGGATATCAAGGCCTTTTATGACGGTCATCCCGACTTCTTCAAGCAGCCCGACCAGGTCAAGGCCCGACACATCCTGATTAAGGTGAATCCGGATGCCAAGGAATCAGAGAAAGAGGAAGCCCTGAAAAAAATCAAAGACATCCAGGAAAAGCAGAAGGATGGCAAGGATTTTGCGGAGCTGGCAAAGGAATACTCTGAAGGCCCCAGTTCCGCAAAGGGGGGGGACCTCGGCTATTTCAGCCGGCAGCAAATGGTGAAGCCCTTTTCTGATGCGGCATTTGCGCTGAAACCCGGCGAGGTCAGTGATGTGGTTGAGACCCGGTTTGGGTATCACCTGATCAACGTGGAAGATAAAAAGGCTGAAACGACGGCCCCATATGATTCGGTAAAGGAGAAAATTGGTCAGTATTTGAAACAACAGAAAATGCAGGAAGAAATTGCCCAATATGTAGACCAATTGAAAAAAGAGGGCAACGTCGAAATCCTTTCGAAGGCTGGGTCTTAGTTGTTTTGTGAAAGGAGGTCAGCGGTTTGGCAGAGGGGACGATAAAATGGTTCAGCGAAAAAAAAGGATACGGTTTCATCGAGAGAGAAGAAGGAAAGGATGTATTTGTTCATTATTCCTCAATCGATATGCCTGGTTTCAAGGTGTTGGCTGAAGGCGATCAGGTGACCTTTGATATCGAGGAGAGTGACAGAGGACCGGTCGCCAAAAACGTGACGCGGTCTTAAACCATCCTGAGTTTCAAAACTGAATCAAAAAGCCCCCGTTTTCGGATGAGATGGGGGCTTTTTTTCAGCAGCCAAAAAGTTACTTTTTCAGATAACAACGGGATTTGATCCCGTGGATTTTTTTTGACTCTTCAGGGGGGCGTGTTAGTTTATTAGAGGGCTTTTTCAGGAGGGATGGCCGAGTGGTTGAAGGCGGCGGTCTTGAAAACCGTTAGGTGTCACAGCCTCGTGGGTTCGAATCCTACTCCCTCCGCCAGCGTGTGATCATAAGATCCGTGAGTTATTCCAAAGACTTGCGGGTCTTTTTTTATGTCTGGATTCTGGCAGTGCAGGTGTCGATTCTGGCTGTACCCAAATGTTTTTGTGCATAAGGACTCATTTGCCGGAAGAACCAGTATGGTCTCGTAAAAAGCTATGTGATGCCCCTCAGGGGCACTGTAGCCGAAAACAACTTGTCAATTATATCAACACGTTATGGCTCAGTTATTTGAAAGCCGTCACCCCGTTGGAAACGGGGTCCAGGAGTTCCATAACTTCTTGATAACACTGGATTCCGGTGCCTGTCCCGGACCCGATCCGGGATTCGCCGGTCGAAGATCCCGATGCCTTTTGCGGGGAATGATGGAAAGAGCGCATTTTTGACTTTTTACCAGTGTATCAACTTTTGGTGGAATAATTTTCCGAATTCCATCCCACCGATTGATCAGGGAAGAACGCTGGTGGCTTTACACCATGACCAATGCCTCCACCGGCCATGCCGTTAACGACCGGGGCAAAGGGTGGCGCAAGGCCGTTCGTTTCGCCCTGACCGAAAACCCCATATCCGATGCGGCCCTCAAAAAGAGACGTGACGAATTCAACCTTTCGTTTTTGGGAAGAGATGGAGCCTATCCCCTGTTTGGCTCCGCAGGCGAATAATCAGAGCCAGGTTCCCAATCTCCAGCTTCCTGTCGGAAAATGAAAGATGGCGTAAAACCAACTTTTTGTATTGACATGTTCATCAATGATTGATAATGATACAGGCCGGTTGTCCCCAGAGAAAGCCGGTCGGAAGATAAAGGAAATCGCCAGGTTAGGGTTTATCACCCCCACTCGCCATCTAACCGATCGAATGGCCGAAAGGGGCTATGATTTCCAGGACCTGGAACAGATTCTCTCTTCTGGTAAGGTCAAAAAGCCTCCGGAATACGATGAAGAGTACGGGCAGTGGAAATATAGGGTTGAGGGAGAGACCGTTGATGGGGAAAAGGCTACTGTCGTAGTCGCAATTGTTGGCCATAACGAAATCCTTGGCATCACCATAATGGACAAATAGGGGTAAGCGATCATGATTATGAGCTGTTCTCGCTGTGAAAAGGCCATGCACAAGACAATCGGAAATCACCACTATTTGGAATCAGGGCTCGATAATGTATATCTCGAAAACATCCCTTTGTACGAATGCCCGGATTGCCAGATCGCATATGCTTCGTTTTTTCGGCTGGGCAGACTGAATGATCTGATCGACTTGGCCCTTGTCCAGAAGCCGGCACTACTGAACGGACACGAAATCAAATTTCTGAGAAAAGGCCTGCGAATGCCCTCCCACCTCTTTGCAAAGGAATTGGGCGTTGGAAAAACCACCCTTTCCAAATGGGAAAACGATCTGCAGAGTCATTCAGAGGCCCATGATCGGCTGATCCGGGCCATTTACATCATAGAGAAAGGGTTGAGAAAAAAGGATCAACAGGCGATTCAGAAATTCCTCAGAAGCACCACCCTCAGGGATTCAATCAGCCAGTATGTGATCATTGCCGAAAAAGCGCAAAATGACTATGTGGTTAGACTTAGGCCCATGGTAGAGAGCGGGTCACAGTTCTCGCTATCGACGGACTCAGCTCTCCGCGTCCAGGAAAGGAGCACATCGGTACCAGGAACGATTTTGGGCTTCAAGTCCGTCGTGGAAAATGTACCGGCATTTTCGCAACAGGAACAGGCTCCTCCCGGCGCCGCCGCTTATCTTATATCGGAAGGAACAACTCCCTATGGCACGCAAACAACCGAAATTTGAATACGCGATCATCTGCGATGATATCCGACAGGAAATCGGCAACAAACTGACCTTTGTCGGGGTCTATCAAGACCAGATCATCGTGTCCAGCTTCCCATTCACATTCCCCAAACTATGCTTCTTTATTCAATATGCAGATATCAAAGAAGGTGACCAGTTTTTACTGGAACTTCATGACCCCACCCACAAGGTCATCGACAAGGCAATAAACATCGTTGTGCCGGCAGGACAGAAATCAGCCAAAATGAGGATGTTCGGCATATACAGCCCCATACGGGTTGAAAAAGAAGGGCGATATGCCTTGCAAATAACTGCTAATGGAAACGATAAAAAGAAGGATGAAATTGCAGTAAGCATAACTGAAGGTTCTGAATCGAGATAATATCAGGCAGGCATGTCGAAGCAGCGAGTTGACTCAATATCTGAAATACTTGACCCGTGTTGGGAGAGGGACTATTGAGGAAGAGCTGAAAAGCTATCTTCGCCTTGAAGAAGGCTGGGATGGTGTAGGCAGTGTTGCCCCGTCCGAACATGCTGTAAAAAACGCCATCTCATTCCTACACCGTTTCCCCGACACCATTGTGGGGCCAACCCCAATGGTTGCTGCTGATGGGGAGGTCTGTCTCTACTGGCGACATAAAGGCGCATACGTCGAGATTGCCTTCGCCGCTGATGGTATGATGTTCGGCTATGGCCGCGATCTGAATGGCAACTGTGTGGAAGCCCGATGCCCGGCCACCGGCCTGATGCTCCCCCTTGCGCCTTCCTGGATCATCAGCGAGAAATATCGGGTCTGTGCGGTGCTGAAACGAAACGATGCTCGTCAGGGATATGATATCGAGATCGTAACCGGGGCCGATAAAGACACCTTTGAGAACGCGAAGAAGGGAACGGTCCAGAACGGCCGCCTGGTCTGCCCGGAAACCGGCGAGACCTTTTCCATTTCATCCATTCGCGGGGATCGAAGGGTGGGTGGTGAAACGGTCTATGGGCTGCGGCTCTGGGAAAACGAAGACCTGGTTCCTCGGCCCGATGACGTGTTCCAGGAGCGACTTTACTGCGTGCGGTGGGTTGAAACCCTATGGAACAAGACGCGTCGCCATTATCGTTCTGTGGATGAGGATGATCTGCGCCGGGAAAAGAAGGTCCTGGGACTGCTGAAGGAGCGGTTTTCAGAGTGGCAGGAGAAAGGATTTATTCCGAGTCGGGCGATTGAACCGGGAGCAGAAACTTCCCGTCTCCAGAAGGAAAGAGGCTGGACCCATTGGCATCATTTGTTTAATCCGAGGCAGTTGTTGGCGCATGGAGAGTTGTTTTCACGATTGAACAAAAATGTTCCAGCAAACTTGATCAGGTTAGGGAATGTGGCTGATTTTAACAGTAAATTGACGCGATATCCCGCAACCAGAGAAACAATCAACAATACATTCTCCAATCAAGCATTAAACACCGTTTATAATTTTCCTGTTCAGGGCATTCCAACAATGTAGAAACGTCTTTGTCATTGCAACCCCCGATTCTTTTGGTACGACCGGTTGGCATGCAGACATATCAACGAAAAATGCAAGAAATGCTGCAGTTACAAACGATGTTTGGATAACCGATCCACCTTACGCAGATGCCATTAATTACCATGAGCTAAGCAGCTTTTTTCTGGCCTGGTATGAAAAGCATCTCCCTAAAGCCTTCCCAGAATGGTACACCGACACCAAAAAGGCTTTGGCCATAAGAGGTTCCGGTGAAGATTTCAAGCGTGCCATGGTAGAATCCTACGCAAATCTCACCAACCACATGCCGGACAACGGCCTCCAACTGGTCATGTTCACCCACCAGGATGCTTCGGTCTGGGCTGATCTGGCTATGATTTTATGGGCTGCGGGCCTTAAGGTTACGGCTGCGTGGACCATCGGAACAGAAACGTCTTCCGGCCTGAAGCAGGGCAACTATGTTCAGGGCACGGTGCTTCTGATCCTCCGCAAACGAACCGACAGCGAAACCGCCTTCCTGGATGAACTTTACCCGGAAATTGAGGACGAAGTCCGGCGGCAACTGGACCAGATGCTGGCTTTGGATGACAAGGAAGACCCCAATTTTGCGGATACGGATTACCAGTTGGCAGCCTACGCGGCGGCGTTGCGGGTGTTGACCCGTTACAGCGACATCGAGGGGCACGACATCCGGCATGAGCTGTTCCGGCACAAAGAGGCCGGGGAGGCGTCTGCGTTTGAGCAGGTCATCAACCGGGCCGTGGAGATCGCGTCCGACCATCTGGTCCCCAAGGGGCTGGAAACCCGGGTCTGGAAGGGCCTGCTGGCCCCGGAACGTCTCTATCTGAAAGGGCTTGAGCTGGAGAAGAACATGGAGGCCAGGGCAGGGGCCTATCAGGAACTGGCCAAGGGGTTTGGGGTGAAGGATTATACGGGGCTCTACCAGAAGGCAAAGGCCAATGCGGTCCGGTTCAAGACCGGGTCCGAGTTCAAGAAGGTGGGGTTGGGAAATGGTGAGTTCGGCAGCACCCCCCTGCGAAACATCCTGTTTGCCATCCACGAGACCGTCCGCACCGATGACGCCCGGCAGGGATTGAACTGGCTGCGGGATGAAGTGCCAACCTACTGGCAGATCCGCAAACAGATCGTTGCCGTGCTCAATTATCTGGCCGCACTTGCCCACATCTCCCACATGCCCCACTGGGAACAGGATGCGGATGCCGCCCAGCGCCTGTCCGGGGCCGTGGCCAACGATCATGCCGGGGTCCTGTAATGAATATGCGTTTCTACATTGACCCTGAAACAAATTTGCCGCATATTTACAGGCACAGGGTAGATGAAAATGAGGTTGCAGATGTTCTGATGTGTCCTGGTGAGGACCGTCCAGGAAAAGATGGCGCACGTGTGGCTATTGGACAAACAATGGCAGGGCGATATCTTCGGGTTATATATGTGCCAGATCCTGAGCCGAATAGCGTGTTTGTGATCACGGCATACGAACTGCAGGGTAAACCTCTCAAAGCATACAAACGAAGACGTAAAGGGGGGCGTAGATAATGGTGCAGAGCAAATTCCCAAAAGGGTGGGATGAGAATCGGGTCAAACGGGTCTTGGAACACTACGACACGTTGAAAGAGGATGAAGCTGTTGCGGAGGACGAATCGGCATGGGAAAACCCTTCACAGACATTCATGGAAATCCCTAACGATTTGGTTCCGACTATTCGCGAATTGCTTGCGAGAAGAGGTGAGAGTAGAAAAAGCCTGACTGAAAGTGAGACGTCCGGCACATAACGCCCCGAAGTTAAGGATGAATCCGTGCCTTAAACCGAACCCCTGAAAACAGGTTACCCTTTCCATATTCGTGCTATTCGTGTGATTCGTGGTCAAGAATGATCAGACGATTCTCTTCCAGACGACAGAACCTCGATGCCTCCTTCATCAATGGCCGACTGACCGGTGGGGTATCCTACGACCGGATCGCCGGGTTCTTTCGCTCATCCCTCCTTGAGATCGCCGGTGAACACCTCGAAAATATGGACGGAAAGATCCGGGTGGTCTGCAACTCCGATATGGACGCGCGGGATGTGGTCACTGCCAAGGCAGCCCAGCAGGCCCTGCGCAAATCGTGGTGCGCTGGTGAGCCGGAAAAGCTTCCCGCGACATCCCAGATCCGCTTTCAGCGTCTCTATGATCTCCTGGTATCCGGAAAGATGGCGGTCAAGGTGCTGCCGGATCAGGCCTTCGGGCTCATTCACGGCAAGGCGGGCGTCATTGGATACGGAGATGGCCGGAAAACCTGCTTTATGGGGAGCACCAACGAGAGCCTGTCCGCATGGAAGCTCAACTACGAACTGGTTTGGGAGGATGATTCCCAAGATGCGGTAACATGGGTGGAAGAGGAATTCGAGGCCCTCTGGTTTCATCCGCTGGCAGTCCCGTTGAGCGATTTCGTTGTTTCCGACATTCGGCGTCTGGCCAATCGCCGGGAAGTGTCCGTCATCGAGTGGAAGGATGATCCTGAAAGCGATCCAGCCTCCGGGGCCGTAGAGACGCCGGTCTACCGCAAAGAATATGGCCTGTGGGCGCACCAGAAATATTTCATCAAGCTGGCCTATGATGCCCATCTAACAGGGGGCGCACGATTTGTTCTGGCCGACCAGGTGGGGTTGGGCAAGACCATTCAGTTAGCTTTGAGCGCCATGCTCATGGCCCTTCAAGGTCAACGGCCGGTTCTCATCATTGTCCCCAAACCCCTGACCCTTCAATGGCAGAACGAACTCATGGATCTGTTGGCCATGCCCTCTGCAGTCTGGACAGGAAAGGAATGGGTCGATGAACAGGGAATTATCCATCCTGCAACCGGTCCGGAATCCATCCGCAAGTATCCCCGAAAGGTGGGGATCATCTCTCAGGGGCTCATCACCTCGGGTTCTGAAATTGTAGAGCACCTCAAGTCCATGCGATTTGAATGCGTGATTGTAGACGAGGCCCACCGGGCAAGACGCCGCAAGGTAGGCCCGCAGAGCATCTATGAAAAGGCCGATCCCAACAACCTGATGCGCTTTTTGTGGGAGATCGGCCCCCGCACCCAAAGCCTTCTCCTGGCCACCGCAACCCCGGTTCAGCTTCACCCCATCGAGGCATGGGACCTTCTCCGCATCCTGGCTGTCGGAAATGACCGTGTGTTGGGTAACGACTGGAGCGAATGGGGCAAACCGGACAAGGCCATTCCGGTAGTCATGGGCGAAACGGACATCCCTGATTCCCTGGGCGATGCCTGGCGATGGATCAGAAACCCCATGCCGTCTGCATCGGAAGGACTTGCTTTTCGGAACCTGCGGAAAAGCCTGGGGCTTAAGCCCGATGATCCAATTGCGGACGGCGACAGTCTTGAGTATCTGCGACCTGCTGAAATCACCAGGCTCAAGAGCGTGATCCCAAATATCAGCGGGTGTGGGAGTATCTGATGGATAGAGGGTGGCTTGAACTGGGCTGTATCGTCTTTTCCCAGTATTTCGATTCCATCTGGTGGCTGGCCCAGCAGCTTTCCGCAGACCTTCCCGAGGAGGCCATCGGCGTCTATGCCGGAGGCGGGAACTCAGGGATCATTCGGAATGGGGAATTCAAAAAGACTACAAGAGACGACATCAAGCAGAAGATCGGAAAAGGCGATCTCCGCCTGCTCTTGGGCACGGATGCCGCCAGCGAAGGCCTGAACCTCCAACGTCTGGGCACGCTCACCAACCTCGATCTTCCCTGGAACCCCACCCGCCTGGAGCAGCGTAAAGGCCGCATCCAGCGGATCGGCCAGGTGCGCGACGAGGTGTATGTGTGCAACATGCGGTACAAAGGCTCGGTGGAGGAACGGGTCCACGAACTGCTGTCGAGCCGCCTGGAAGACATCTTCGGCCTTTTCGGCCAGATCCCGGATATCCTGGAAGATGTCTGGATCGACGTGGCCAACGGCGAAATCGACAAGGCCAAAAAACTCATCGCCTCGGTCCACCCCAAACACCCCTTTGATGAAAAATACAACCGGGTCGCAGATATCGACTGGGAAACCTGTTCCGTCGTCCTGAATGAAGAGGAAAAATTGAGGGTGCTTCTTGAGAAGTGGTAGGGTAGTTTTAGTGAACATCTAAGGGTAAAACAAACGATGAAACCCAGTTCAGCTAAAATTGTCCATGCCGAAACTTCCTCCCCATCTCAAACAACTCCCGGGTTGACCGGGTAAACAGCCCGGCGAGACAGCCATCGTAGTCCACCCGGTCATAATCGATTGCCAACTGTTTCCTTATGGTATCATGAAACAACCCTACGGCCTCGGGATTGAGGCCCACCATCCTCATGCCGGCCAGTATCTCTCTATCCAACAGGAAGAAGTGGAGGGCATTTTTGACACCACCTTTGCTCGTATCCAGATAATCTTGAATGAGGTCCCTCTGAACCACTCTGGCGTTAAAGACAGAGTCGATCTGCCCGTGGGGAGGAGGGAAATCAAAGACCCAAACGGCAATGGGTATAGGCGTGGCGCTCTCTAAGTAGCTGTAGGTCTTGAACCCCTGCTGGAAGGCCTCCAGTTCAGCCGGCCTCAGCCTTGGATACTGGATCACGACCGACAGACCGAAATCCCAGAGTTCCATGATGGCCCCTTCCCTGTGAGGAACCGGGCCGGGGAATGGTTTTCCAACTGCGAATGATGTGAAATGTTCTTCCTGGTGTTCCAACAATGGTATCCTTCTCCTTGAATCCGGCACCCCAGTATTGACCAGAATGCCTCAAAAAGCCATACTGTAAGAAAAACGCGAAATCAATACCACACAATTACTTTATAGCCCGATGCGAGAACGGCTTTCAGAGTGGCGTTCAGGAAGCCTCAGGCAGGAAAAAGGCGATAAGAGGGGTCACTTTTATCCTGTATATCCATGTTCATTAGGTTCCGGTTAAGGTGAAAAAGGAGGAAGAAATGGAATCCTTGAAACAGGAAGCAGTCAATGCCATTTCCAAGATGAATGACGCTGTAGAGATCGACGATATCATGTACCGGCTCTACGTGATCGACAAGGTGAGAAAAGGCAGAGAGGCTGTTGGGAGAGGGGATACGGTCTCTGCCGAAGAACTAAGGAAAGAAATCGAGACATGGTGAAGTGGTCAGGCCCGGCAAAACGGGATTTGAGAGGGATCCACAGATATATTGCTCTCGATTCAAAGTACTACGCCAGAAAAGTCGTAGAGACGATCGTGGACAAGGCAGATCTGCTTTCTCACTCCCCTCGAATAGGACGGGTGGTCCCGGAAGTTGAAGACCCGAACATACGGGAGATCTTCGTGTATTCATACCGTTTGATTTATGAGATCGGCGCTGAAGGAATCAAGGTCCTCGGAGTGATCCATGGCCGGAGGGACTTTTTCGAAAATCTCAAGTAACATGGATGCACAGGATTAGGGGAGGTTCATCCTGTATATCCATGTTCAATAGAGGAGGTGATTCGATTGAAAGCCTTTAAAGAGTTGAAGTTGGAGACAAATGAAAAGGCGGCCATCCAGGAGGCGACACGTATCCTAAAGGATCGATTTTCAGTGGAGGACGTCATCCTTTTCGGTTCAAAGGCCAGGGGTGACAGCGATCCTGAGTCGGATATTGACTTACTCCTCTTGTCCAAAAGGCCTCTTGATTGGAAGGAGCGACACGCGATTGTGGATGCCCTTTTTGATGTGGAAATGAAGCACGATGTGGTCATCAGCATCATCATCAATACGCTTCATGACTGGAATGACGGGGTATGTACCGCACTCCCCATCCACGACCAAATCAACAGAGAGGGGGTAGCCATGCAATGACAGAGAATGAATCCGGCCAGTCAGAGCGCAGATCCATCCTTGTCGCTTACTGGATGGAAAAGGCCCATGAATCGCTGGCAGCAGGGCGCAGCGAATACAATTCAGGAAGACTTACCACCGCCGTCAGGGACCTCTACTATGCCGCCTTTTACGCGCTTACTTCATTTTTGCTGAAAGAAGGCAGGTCATTCAAGAAGCATACGGGCGTTAAGGCCGCGCTCCATAGGGACCTGATCAAGGAGGGAATCCTGGAACCGGAATGGGGCAGGTTCTACAACAAAATCTTCGACAGTCGACATGAAGGCGACTATCAGCCGCTAAGGGTATTTCAGGCCGAAGAGGTAAAACTTTACCTTGAGCAGTGTGGCGGCTTTATTGCCTGGATGGAAGCCCTCTTAAAAAAATAGAAAGTGTCACCCCTGAGTTTTAACATGGATGCACAGGATGGACAGGATTAAGGACGGTTCACGCTGGACCGGAAAACAGAACCATCGCAGTGCGCTTTTGCCCACAATTTTGGACGAATAGCCCATGCCATCTTTTTATCCGGTATATCCATGTTCATTAAGCTGAAGGATACCGTCTGATGACCATTATTGCATCCATGATTCAGGAAAGCCTTCCTTATCTCATGGAAACCGAGGTGGACACACTGAAGGGCCGCAGGCTGGAGGCCGGGGACTTCCACTCTTTTGTTACCAAAGACCCGGTAAGGACCCTGTTGCGGTGGATGGGCGATCCGGTCAAGACCCGAACGGAACTGGAGCGTTCCGGGGCCGAGTGGAACAGTTTCTGCGCTGTTTGCCGCGATGACTTTGGGTTTAATCCAGAGAAAGACGGCGCCATTACGGCCGCGGAAAAACTGAGCAGCGGCAAGGCTTCCTGGCAGTTAGCCTGGAGACGCTTCAAGGAAGCGCCGGGTTCCTATCCGGGGGTGAAAAACCTGCTGGAATCCATGCCCCCGCAGCAGTTATTCATGTTTGAGGGGCCGGGCGAATACAAGTTGAACGAATACAGCCCGAAATCCAATCGCCTGGAGGAAGAGCGGCTGGAAAGAGACCTCTGTGCACTGTCGTCCGCGTCTCAAAAGGATGCTCTGGCGAAGATACGGAGCCTGGCTGATGAACACGCCTCTCGCGCTTCATGGGTCTGGGCCACTCTGGGGGAATCGCCTCTGGCCATCGCCATCCGTCACCTGCGAAACCTTGTTAAGACCATTGAAACATCCGGCAATCCAAACCACATGGGAGGCATTGGCCGAATATTACGCGACAGTCGGGTGGAAAGCCGATTGGAGCGTGTTGGAAGCCCTGAACGCAGCAAAGTCCAGTGCTGCCGCCAAGGCAGTGACCGCTGCTGTTCGGGCTGTCTATCTTCCATGGCTTGAAAAGTTTGCCGCGCTTATCCAGGGGCTGACAGAGGGTTACCCGGTAACAGATGCTCAAACATGCCGCACCTTGCCGGTCGAACAAGGAACGGTTTATCTGTTTGCAAACGGTCTCCGCCTGGATGTGGGGCGGATGCTGCAAGAGCGGCTCATCTCATCAGACTTGGCGGTGACGTTTGAGCATGCATGGTCGGCACTGCCCACGGTTACGGCCACAGCCAAGCCTGCCTGGAGGCTTCTGGCTGAAAAACTGGGAGGACCATTGCAGGGTGCCGGATTTGAATCGAGAGAGACAGACAGGGGCAAGGCCCTGGCACATGGACGGTTCAAGGAGTTGTTAGGGAGGTGGGGATTTCCTTTTTGGGATCGGATAAGGCGGGCTCGCCAGAGGATTGTGCCTGGACGGAGTTGGGTTTCCTGGATACGTATGGCCACGATCAGGGGGCTAAGCTGGCATGGCGGGTGGAAGAAGAGCTGACTGCTTTGGCGCAACGAATCGGAGATCTGCTTCAGGCGGGGTGGACGGTCGTGAAGGTGATCACGGATCATGGCTGGCTGCTGATGCCCGGCGGTTTGCCCAGGGCTGAACTGCCCAAGCATCTCACAGAATCCCGGTGAGGCCGCTGTGCCATCCCTGGTCCGGGCGCCCAGCATGGCTACCCCGTGACCCCCTGGTTCTGGGATGCTGCCGAGGCCGTGGTCCTGGCACCCGGCATATCGTGCTTTGTCGCTGGTAAAGAATACGCCCATGGCGGCCTCACGCTGCAGGAGGCCTTGATCCCCTGCCTGACCGTGTCTGCCGGGGGGGATGCAAGTACGGGGGCCATTGTTCTGAAAGAGATAAAATGGACAGGAATGAGGCTTCGGGTGGTGTTTGGAGGGGCTGAAGGCTTCGCGGTTGATATCCGGGGCAAAGTGGCAGATGGTGACACCAGCTTTGCAGCGAGCCCGGCGACCGCTGCCCCTGATGGCGAGAGAACCAGCCTGCTTGTGGAAGATGATGAGGCATTAGGCAGTGCGGCTTTCCTGGTGGTTCTGGATTCAACCGGACAGCCGATCTTTAAACAAGCCATTGTTATAGGAGAAAACTGATATGGAACTCGATGCGCTGGAAAGGGCCTCTACTCGTGGGATCGATCCGCTTGAGGTTAAAGAGTCGCTACTGGCTGGAGAGACCATTGAAGACTATCCAGAGGATCACAGAGGCCATAGCTGCCTTGTATATGGCAAGTCCCACGTTGGGAAGAATATTCACGTTCTATGCGGTCAGGCCTTTGACATGTTGTGGGTGATTACCGTTTATGAACCGGATGCGGCAGAGTGGGTCGATCCAAGAACCAGGAGGGCTGTAAAATGAAGTGTTTTGAATGCGGGGGCGAGGTGATTCAGACCATCGGTTCTGTCCGAATGACCAAGAAAGACGGCAGCCTGATTATTTTCAGGGGAATTCCTCTGAACCAGTGCCGCCAGTGCGGGGAACAGTACGTTCCAGGGAAATGGGCTGAAAAGATCGGAGAAATGATGCGACAGGAAAACAATCTGGTGCCCGATGAGACGATTTCAGTGCCCATAATCGTCTTGTCTTGACTATAAGAAAGCGACAAACATGCAGTTAGACGACCTCGATCAGATTGGCGCCAGGGCAAAGGAACTGGTGGGCGATCGCGATCCCAGAGCCCATGAATTCACCATCCAGTTCCGAGCCTTTGACGCCTGTAAGAGCGCAGCAGCGACCGGGGTATCCGTCCTCCTCGCCATGAGTTCCGCCCTGGTGGAAAGAAGTCTTGAAGGTGGGCTGGTCATTGCTGGTGGACTCAATCTCGGGGGGTCTATTAAGCCCATCTACAACGCCGTCAGTATCGTGGAACTGGCTGCAGACAAGGGTGCTCAAAAGATCCTTATCCCTGTCTCCGCCCGCAAGCAACTCTTTGAGTTACCTGACGACTTGGCTACCAAGGTTATTGTCGTGTTTTATGCGGATGCAAGAGACGCCCTGCTTAAGGCGATCAGTGAGTAAGAATAAAGCTTTGCTCAGTTAGGATTGAAAAATTTTTCATTTAAAGGTTGACAAACGTCAACCCTATGTGAAGAATTGTGGTAAAATCAATAAGAACTAAAGGCGAGCAAGTTTCCGAGTATCGACAATGAGACAAACTGCCTGTTTGTTGATAGCTTTAAGAAAATATGAGAGATGCCATGAGATGTAATCAATGCGGTGGTCATTACTTAACCAAACACGACAATCTCGAACAAACGGATGAGTACCTCGGGCATTTTACCGTCAAGGCAGTGGAATATCTGCAGTGCGACCGATGCGGGGATTTAGCTTATCCTCCCAAAACCATTAAGGAAATAGAGAAAACCAGACATGCAGCGCTCGAAGAAAAGCTTCAATCTCTTCCGCTCAGGGACTTCGTTTCCTCAACCAAGGCTGCCGCCATGTTGGGTATCTCTCGTCAGGCCCTTCACAAACATCGCAGGATTCGCCGGGGCTTTATTTTTCAAGCTCAATTTGACGATAGGAAAGCCTACTTAAAGGCGTCAGTTAAACGCTTCGAAGAAACTGGTGATGGACGATTTCCACTTGTTGAACCTGAAAGAGAAAGCAAATACTCCCGTAACCAAGACATGGCATTTATAATTTTGACATATAATAATTCCAGTTTCTGTGGGCTACCCCAGTCCTCAACTTGGGACCAGACCTTAAGAATAGGGAGCATTTCTTATGCCCGAAAATGAGAAAAAAATTCCAGAAATTGCGAGTAACGAAAATTTGTCAAGCATTTTTGTTGACAACCTATTGGTAGCTATCAGGTCCGATAATATAGCCTATCTCCGATTTGCTACGGAACTACCCGAAGGCATGAGAGAGGAGGCCCGAATAATGGTTCCTATGGAGCACTTGAAAAGGATGATTGACGTGCTTTGCAGACAATGTGACTATTTTCCTTCAAAAGAGAAGTCAAAAGGCAAACGCTCATCCAAATCGTAGTTAGTGGAT
Source organism: Deltaproteobacteria bacterium (assembly GCA_034522175.1). Lineage (GTDB taxonomy): Bacteria > Desulfobacterota > DSM-4660 > Desulfatiglandales > Desulfatiglandaceae > JAIPDZ01. Next base: position 1,717,808 of record JAXHLQ010000001.1, read on the forward strand.
GTCATTGAGAATGTCTTTCCGAATCGAATGTCACCTTCAAAATTCTGTTGGATTTCTCTCCCTGCCGGCGCCGCAGCCGGTTGAAGTTCTCCTGAAAATTTCGATGGGGTCAAATCGGCCATTTCCCAGACACAAAAAAGGCCTGTAAGTATTTGATTTCACTTACAGACCTTGTATTTTTCAAGTGGAGGCGGCAACCGGATTTGAACCGGTGAATAACGGTTTTGCAGACCGCTGCCTTAGCCACTTGGCTATGCCGCCGATGGAGCGGGAAACGGGACTTGAACCCGCGACAATCACGTTGGCAACGTGAGGCTCTACCAGCTGAGCTATTCCCGCTCAAGACCCTTTATTCTACAACATCAAGTCTCTTTGTCAACAAAAAATCCGAGTACAAATGGTGGGACACAACACGCGTGGTGTGTCCACATGGCTATGTTTCATAAAATACCTGGGAGAACCGGCGAAAATAGTCCCATCCGGACCAGAGGGTCAGAATCAAGGCGACCCACAGAAAAACCGTCCCCACCACCTGAAAGTTGACCCCCCAGTAGGTGTAGTGAAGGCACAACGATACCAGGGCCACGGACTGAAAGATGGTCTTATATTTTCCGAGTCCGCTGGCCTGTATCACAATCCCCTCGCTGACGGCAATCCCTCGCAAACCGGTCATGGCCAGTTCCCGGGCGATGATGACAATGACGATCCAAACGGCGATTCGCTCCAGGGGAATGAGCATGATCATAATGGCCGAAACCAGCATCTTGTCCGCCAGTGGGTCCATGAGTTTGCCGAGGACGGTGATATCATCGTATTTCCGGGCAAAAAATCCATCCAGAAAATCGGTAAAGGCGGCAATACCGAAGAAAAGCGCTGCAAGGAAACTGCCCTGTCTCCCCTCAAAAGTGAGGCATATGAGGATGACGGGGATACAGACCAGCCGGGCGAAGGTCAGGATATTGGGAAGGTTCAACACCCGTTTTTTCTGAGATTTGGCATCCATCAGTGGGATTCAGGTTCGGGAGTAACGTGTATCAATCGACACCAAAGAGGATATGCATCTAATCATTGGCCGCATTATACGACCGATAATAGGACATCACCCGCTTGACGAAGGCCTGAGTCTCGGCATAGGGGGGGATGCCGTTGTGGGATTCCACCCTCTCCGGGCCGGCGTTGTAGGCAGCCAGGGCCAGTACTTTATCATTTCTAAACCGTTTAAGGAGCATACTGAAATAACGAGCGCCGCCGAGGATGTTTTCTTCGGGGTCAAAGGGATTTTCCACGGCCAGGTCTTCGGCCGTCCCCGGCATCAACTGCATCAGTCCCTGTGCCCCCTTACTTGAGACCGCCGTGTGATCAAAGTCGGATTCCGCCTTGATGATCGCCTTGATCAAGGCGGCCTCCAATCCGTATCTGGAGGACGCGAGATCGATAATGTCCGAAAAGTCTTTGATGTATTTCTGCGGGCTCCGCCGTGCGCTCCGGGTGAAGATACGGTAACGGCTGTCCGTCCGGACATTGGTGAAATGAAGGACCCCGTTTTTGTCCTTGTAGCAGTATATGTCGGCCAAAACAGGGCTCCCCCACAGCGCGACAAGGGCCGCAAGGGTAACCATCCCTGTTAAAGACCGCCTCCTGTTCATTTCCTTATCCCTGGTTGTTCCAATCGGCGAGGAATTTTTTCAGGCCGATGTCGGTCAATGGGTGTTTGATCAGTTGCTTGATGACCTTGAAGGGAATCGTGGCAATGTCCGCCCCCATGAGGGCTGCATCCAGGACATGAACGGGGTTTCTGATACTGGCCACAATCACCTCGGTCTCAAACCCGTAGTTCTCATAGATGGTCAGGATCTGTTCCACGAGATCCATGCCCACATGGCTGATATCGTCCAATCGTCCCACAAACGGGCTTATATAGGCAGCCCCGGCCTTGGCCGCCAGTAACGCCTGGGCCGGGGAGAAACATAAGGTCACGTTGGCGCTGATGCCTTCTCCAGTCAGCACCTTAACGGCCTTCAGTCCCTCCTCGATGAGCGGGATTTTGACCACAATGTTATCCGCTATGCGGGCAAGGTCTCTCGCCTCGCTGATCATGCCTTCGGCATCGACGCTCACCACTTCCGCACTCACAGGGCCATCGATCATCTGGCATATCTCTTTAATAAGCCCCTTGAACTCCCGACCCTCTTTGGCCACCAGGCTCGGGTTGGTCGTCACCCCGTCTACCATGCCGAGGTCATTTGCCTGCGCGATCTCGTCGATATTCGCCGTATCAATAAAGAATTTCATCCGTCCCCTCCGAATTGTGATAATTTTGTAAAAAAACGTTACCCTCGCAGCTCTTTCTCAAATCGTTCTTCACACTCCCGGCTGCAGAAAAAATATTCCCTGCCCCCGATAACTTTCCTGTGGGCATCCCGCCGCGGGATGTAGGTCCCACATGCGGGGTCCTGGACCATCTCATCCACGGGCCCTTCCTCACTGTCCCGGACATCCCATTGCCGATTCGTCTGGCCCGCCCCAAGATACCGGCGGACGACACGATAGAGAAGATAGCCCAGAAATATGATGATCAGCAGCCGCAGCACCTACTCCTCCTCTATCCGGATCACCTTCTGGCCGTCATCGGTGGTTCCATTGAGCAAATCCATGATGGTCTTTCCCAGGACGGGATGCACCAGGTCGGGCGCCAGTTCGACCAGGGGAATCAGAACAAACCGCCGCTCATGCATGAGCGGGTGAGGCAGTGTGAGGCCGCCTTGATCCACGATCTCGTTTCCATAAAGAAGGAGGTCCAGGTCGATGACACGCGGATCCCACTTGGCCCGGCGCTCCCTTCCCATCAAGGACTCAATGTTCAGCATCCCACGCAACAGGCTGCGGGGGCGCAGTGAGGTCGCCACCCTGACGGCGCCGTTGACATACCACCGCTGCCCCGCTACCCCCACCGGCTCCGTCCGGTAAAATGAAGAGACACCGGTGATTGAGCAACCCGAAAGGTCATTTACCCGGGCAATGGCTTCCCTCAGACGGCCCAGTCTGTCGTCTAAGTTTGCCCCGAGACCAATGTAGGCCAAGTGTGTCAATGGCACGCCTTTTAGAGCTTCAACCCTTTCAGCCGCTCCACCGCCTCGGCAAGCCGCTCCTTCTTCTGGGTCAGTGCAATCCTGAAATACCCTTCTCCAGGGTCACCGAAGCCATTTCCAGGCGTCACCACCAGCCCGACATCCTCCAGCAGTCGGGCCGTCAATTCGGCCGATGTGTAGCCCGCTGGCACCCTTATCCACAAATAGAAGGTCGCCTTGGGAACATCCACGTCAAAACCGCAGTCTTTGAGCCCTCGGATCAACAGATCCCTCCGTTCGGTATAAATTTCCATCAGGTCGCTGACACATTTCTGGTCGCTTTGAAGGGCCTCAATACCCGCCATCTGAACGGCCTCAAATACACCGGAGTCAATGTTGCTTTTGACCGCCCCCAGTGCTTCAATGCCTTCGGCGTTTCCCACGGCAAATCCGATCCGCCATCCCGTCATGTTATAGGTCTTGGATAGGGAATGGAACTCCAACCCCACCGACTTTGCGCCGGCCGCCTCAAGAAAGCTGGGGGGCCGGAATCCGTTAAAAGCCAGTTCCGTGTAGGCGGCATCGTGGCAGACAATCAGCTGGTGCCGCTGGGCGAATTCGACCACACGATCGAAGAATCTGAGATCAGCCACCGCCGAAGTGGGATTATTGGGATAATTGAGAAACATGACCCGGGCCCGATCCGCCACATCATCAGGGATGGCTTCCAGGTCCGGCAGAAAATCGTTTTTGCTCAACAGGGGCATGTAAACGCTTTCGCCACCAGCAAAAAGGGTACCGATATGATACACGGGGTATGCCGGCGTGGGCACCAGGGCCACATCCCCGGGGTTCATAAACGCCAGGGGAAAATGGGCGATCCCCTCCTTGCTCCCGATGAGGGAGACCACTTCGCTGGTTTCATCCACATCCACATTGAACCGCGTTCGGTACCATCGGGCCGCCGCCGCCTTGAAGTCGTTCATACCGGAATAGGAAGGGTAGCGGTGGTGTACGGGATCGGCCATGGCCCGTTTTCCCGCCTCAATGATATGATCGGGCGTGGGGAGGTCCGGATCCCCCACGCCCAGGTCGATGATGTCCACGCCCCTGGCCTTGATTTCGGCCTTTTTCCGATCAATCTCCTTAAACAGATAGGGCGGCAGTTGTTTCAGACGCTCTGCTTTCTTAAATATTCCCATGAAAACCTCTGTCGTTCGTTTCTTGTTTATTCTACCTGAGTCCCAGCACATCCTGCATGTCATAGAGCCCGTTTGGCTGATTTGCAACCCACAGGGCCGCCCTGACCGCACCCCTTGCAAAATTATCCCGGTTGTGGGCCCGGTGCGTCAACTCCAGTCTTTCTCCAATACCACCAAACATCACCGTGTGCTCTCCGGTAATATCCCCGGCCCGCCAGGTCTGGATGCCGATCTCCTCATCGGTTCGCTGCCCGATCATCCCTTTTCTTTCAAAGACCCCGACCGCCTTCAGATCCCGGCCGACCGCAGCGGCCAGGATTTCAGCGAGACGCATGGCCGTGCCGCTGGGCGCATCCTTTTTGAGCCGATGGTGTGCTTCCAGGATTTCCATGTCATAATCGCTTTTTAGAATTCGGGCCATCTCTCCCGCAATTTTGAACATTACATTCACACCGACGCTCATGTTGGGAGCAAAGACACACCGGATTTTTGGCGCAAGGGACTCTAGCTCCGTGAGCATCTCCCCCTTGATAGCGGTGGTGCCGATCACCATGGCAAGGCCCTTGGGCACGATCTCCCGGATATTGGCCAGTGTGGATTCGGGGGAGGTAAAGTCGATGAGCACCTCACCGTTTTCAATGGCTTGTTGAAGAGATGGGGCAATGGGAACGCCCGTCTGCTCCACTCCGGCCACCATCCCCGCGTCCTTTTCGATCTCTGGATGATCGGGACGCTCAAAGGCGCCTGTCAGGGTCGTTTCCGGGTTCTGGTAGACCATCTGAATAATCCGTTTTCCCATCCGTCCGGCTGCACCGGCAACAATCACGTTGAGCATGACGGCCTCCCGTCTTTTTGGATTGACGATTGTTGATTTGCGATTGTCGATTGGGAAAAACCCGCGTCTTCATATCCCCATGCGGATCATCGGCAATCGGCAATCGTTTTCTGAGCGCCTGGAAAAGGGCGGCAATCTAAATCAGGCCGAATCCGGTCAGGACCTTTTTCAGCTTTTCCAGATTGGCAAGGGCCATTCTGTACATCGGCAGCCGCATCTCTTCCCCGATTTTCCCCATGAGTGCCAGAGATGTCTTCACCGGAATCGGATTCGTCTTGAAGAACATGGCCTGGCACAAGGGAAAGAGTCTCAAAAAGGCGTCTCTGGCTTCTCCCGTCTTGCCTTCCTCCCACAACTGGACCAGTTCGGCACCCTCCCTGGGAACGATATTGGCAATGACCGAGACCACACCTTTGCCGCCCACCGCAAGAACGGGGAGCGTCACATTGTCATCTCCGGACAACAGCGTGATGTTCTCACCGGCCAGCCTCACAATTTCCGTCATCTGGCTGATGCTTCCGGAGGCTTCCTTAATGGCCACCACCTCTTTGAGTTCAGCCAGCCGGGCAACGGTCTCGGGCAACATATTGACACCGGTCCGTCCAGGCACATTGTAGAGTACCTGGGGCAGGGGGACCGCCTTGGCGATGGCACTAAAATGCTGAAACAGGCCCTCCTGTGTCGGTTTGTTATAGTAGGGGACCACCTGCAGGGTGGCGTCGGCCCCTGCCGCTTTGGCGTGTTTTGTGAGTTCGATGGCCTCGGCCGTTGAATTTCCACCGGTCCCGGCGATCACCGGCACCCGTTTGTTCACCGCGTCGATGGCGATATCGATCACCCGTTCATGTTCATTCATATCCAGCGTTGCCGATTCGCCGGTGGTTCCGCAGGGCACAATGGCGCTGGTGCCGTTTTCGATCTGAAACTCGATTAACTGCCGGTATTTTTCCTCATCCACTTCACCATCTTTAAATGGTGTGACAATGGCGACAATCGATCCTCTAAACATGATACCCTCCACTTTTGTCATATTTCATCATTGAGATATCAAAAAATCTTGCAATACACCACTCAGCCCACAAGTTACCTTATTTGAAGGCCTCATCATGGAGCACCGCCTGGTATGCAATGGCCGTATTCCCTTCCAACCATACGGCGTTGATTTCATCAGACGTCTGCTGCACGTGGATGTTCAGCACTTCACCGCCTCTGGTTTCGATGCTGATCGGGGTGGTCACCATGTCCCGTTTCAACGCGGTCAAGGCCGTGGCAATGGCCCCGGTCCCGCAGGCCAGGGTCTCGTCTTCCACGCCCCGTTCATAGGTTCGAACGGCCAGCCGGTCGGGCCCCCGCCGGACCATGAAGTTGACATTGGTCCCTTCCGGCGAAAACTGCTCATGATACCGGATCCTCTGCCCCTGTTCGACAACCGGATGGTTTTGGAGGTCTTTAACCCCGATGACCACATGGGGCACCCCGGTATTCACAAAATCGCAGTGGGTCCAGCCGGAGAAAAATTCCAGGTCCAGGTCCGTATCAATGGGTCCCGGTTTGGGCATTAAGATCTTGACCCTACGGCCGCTGACCTCTGCCGACACCGGACCTGCAAGCGTTTCAAATGTCATCGTGGAACCGGCGATCTGCTTTAAGAAGGCGAAACGGGAAACACAGCGCCCCCCGTTACCGCACATCTCCACCTCCCCGCCGTCAGCGTTAAAAAACCGCCATCCGAAGTCGTATTCCGTCGATGGGATGACGAAAATGACGCCATCGGCCCCGGCAGACACCCGCCTGCGGCAAATTTTTTCAACAAGATGGCCCATTATCTCCTCCCCAATCGCCCCATTACGGTTATCGATGAGGATGAAGTCATTGCCGCTGCCATTCATCTTCCAGAATTCAACCGGTTCCATGTTTTTCTCTCGGTGCTAATTCGCTTCGAGCCCGCTGTTCTGCCCAATCAGAAATTCAGGGATCGCTTCTCCCCGGATCAAATCCGCATACGTTTCCCTGAACCGAATGGTAAAGAAGTCCTCGCCCTTCACCATGACCTCACAGCACCTGGGCCTTGAATTGTATGTGGACGACATGGTGAACCCATAGGCCCCCGCACTCATAACCGCCATCAGATCCCCGGGTTCGAATGCCGGCACCACCCGGTCTTTGGCCAGAAAGTCCCCGGTTTCACAAATGGGGCCTACAATATCCGCTGTTACGGTGCTCCTGTCTGAGCGCAAAACAGGTTGTATTCCGTGATAAGATTGATAGAGGCTCGGTCTGATCAGGTCATTCATGGCCGCGTCCACCACGAAAAACATCTTTTCCTTGGTGGGTTTGGTGTACAACACACGACTGACCAAAATCCCTGCATTCCCCACAATCACCCGTCCCGGCTCCAGAATCAGCGTTACATCCGTTGAACCCAGTTCCGTTTCAATGGCACGGGCATATTCCCTCGGATGCGGCGGAGCCTCATCCTCATACGTAATGCCCAGGCCCCCACCCAGATCCAGGTATTGAATATGTATGCCGATCTCCTTCAATCCATTCATAAACCCCTTGAGCTTCCGGAGGGCTTCCACAAAAGGGCTGACCTCGGTGAGTTGAGAGCCGATATGACACGAAACGCCAATGACGTTTAACCCCCGGCGTTCCGCTGCCCGGGCGTATTCCTCTGAGGCCTGATCGATGTCGATGCCGAACTTGTTTTTTTTGAGCCCGGTGGAGATATAGGGATGCGTTTTAGGGTCCACATCCGGATTGACCCGAATGGAGACAGGGGCACGCCTGCCTGATGTTGCCGCCACACGATTCAGCGTGGACATCTCCTGAGAGGATTCCACATTGAACATCAAAATATCTGAATCCAGCGCGTATTTCAGATCCTCGGGCCGTTTCCCCACACCGGAATAGACGATCCTTCGAGGATCCACCCCTGCTTTCAGGGCGCGGTAGAGCTCCCCGCCGGAAACAATGTCCACCCCACCGCCCTGGGCGGCGAAAAGCGCAAGGATAGCGCCGTTTGAATTGGATTTCATGGAAAAACAGGTCAGATGGTTTACTCCGGAAAAAGCGCCGTCAAATGCCTCGAAGTGCTGCTTCAGGGTGGCGTGGGAATAGAGATAGAAGGGTGTGCCCACCGCCTGGGCGATTTCAGCCACCGGAACACCCTCGCAGTAAAGGGCATCGTCCATGTATTGAAAATGATGCATCGAGTCCTCAAGTTATCGGAATGTCACAAATGAGTGTCGACGGCCCGTGCGTCATGGGCTGCCGCGCTCTTTTCACCTTTCTTCAATCATCGGGAAGCACAAGTTTGATCCGCTCCGAGGGCGGCCCTTCGATTCCCTCTTCGCCCACCAAACGGACGCGGATAAAATGGATTCCCGCCTGATCAATTTCCGGGATCTCGCATCTAAACCGGTCGCCGGATACGACCGCTCCCCGGAGGGTCTTCAGTTTGGTCAGGTTCACGGGGCACCCGTCACAGGGGGGCGCATCCAGCGGATAACGGGTATGATAAATCGTACATCCCGCGACATCCAGTGAACCCGCTTCTGCACCGGGGACGGCCCCTGTCAAGATGACGCTCCCGGTTTCAGCAATGCCTTTCAGGGCCTCAACCCTCAATGGGAACGATTTCTCAGGAATAAAGGGCGGTCCCTTTTTGCCGCAGGCCCCATAACAAAGAAAGCTCAATACCAAAAAGACAAGGAGGGACCTGTACATGATTTTCAATTCTCTATCGCCTCTTTGGCCTTTTCAATGGCCGCCTTGACGCGGTTCGGGGCGGTTCCGCCAGGGAGATCTTTTCGGTCCGGGGAGGTAAGGGGATCCAGCCACGGATAGACATCCTGTTCAATCTGCCGGTTGAATGTCTTCATTTCCTCCAGGCTCAGTTCCCGGAGCTCCTTTTTTTGGTCCAATGCGTATCGGACCATTTTCCCCACCACCTCGTGGGCGTCACGAAATGTGCTGCCCTTGTGTACCAGATAATCGGCCAGATCCGTGGCCACGAGATACCCTTGTTGAGCGGCTTCTTTCAGCCTCGGTTCCTTGAATGAGATTTCATCCAGGAGCCGACCCATGACCTTCAGGCATATGAAAAGCGTGTCCGCCGAGTCAAACAGGGCCTCTTTATCCTCCTGCATGTCCTTATTGTAGCTCAATGGCAGGCCTTTCATGGTCGTCAATAGCGCCATGAGATTTCCATAGACCCTGCCGGTCTTTCCTCTCATGAGTTCCGGAAGATCGGGATTTTTCTTCTGCGGCATCATGCTGCTTCCTGTACAAAAGGCGTCCGAGATCTCCACGAAACCGAATTCCTGGCTCGACCATATCACCAGCTCCTCGCTCAACCGGCTTAAATGCATGCTCAGGGTCGCGGCATTGAACAGAAATTCCAGGACAAAATCGCGATCACTCACCGCATCCAGGCTGTTCTCTGAAACGGTATCAAATCCGAGCGATTCGGCCACCATGTCTCGATTCAGCTCAAAGTTGGATCCTGCGAGGGCCCCACTTCCCAGGGGCATCACATTCACCCGGACAAGGCTGTCTTCAAAGCGGCTGCGATCTCTTTTGAGCATCTCATAATATGCCATCAAATGATGGCTCAACAGCACCGGCTGTGCCCGTTGCATATGGGTGAACCCGGGCATGACCACATGCAGGTTGTTTTCCGCAAGCCTGAGCAGTACACGCTGATTCTCTTTGATCAGTCCGATCACCCGTTGAACAGCATCCCGCACATAGAGACGGACATCCAGCGCCACCTGATCGTTCCGGCTTCTCCCCGTATGAAGTTTTTCACCCACAGCCCCGGTTTTGTTCACCAGGGTCTTTTCCACCAGGCTATGAATATCTTCATACCCGTCATCGTCGGTCAGTTCTCCGTGATCCAGTTCCCGCTTGATGGCCCCCAGGTTTTCCTGGATGGTGTCACTCTCTTCATCCGTGATGATCCCCTGCCGGGCCAGCATCCGGCAATGGGCGATACTCCCCTCTATGTCGTACGGGTAAAGCCGCCGATCAAATGCGATGGAGTCGTTAAAGGCATTGACCAGTTCATCCGTTTCCTCACTGAACCGCCCGCCCCAAACTTTCTTGCTCATGACGAACCCTTTTACCCGCTTCTCATCCATTGGGTGTATGTACTTCTTGAAGATGAACGTTTACACGGATTTCGCAGGCATCTAACCCCTTTTCTCTGCCAGGAGTTTCGCGATCTTTAGCCGAAGACCGTTGAGCCGGATAAAGCCTTCCGCATCCCCCTGGTTGTAAACCTCGTCTCCTTCAAAGGTCGCAAACTCGGGGGCATACAAACCGGTTTCGGATTTCCGCCCCACCACCATACAGTTTCCCTTGTACAGCTTCAACCGGACCGTACCGCTCACATTCTTTTGACTGGTGTCCACCAGAGATTGCAGCATCTCCCGCTCAGGAGAGAACCAGTATCCGTTATAAATCAACTCCGCGTATCTCGGGATGAGTCCATCGCGGATGTGCATGACTTCCCGGTCCATGGCAAGGGATTCCATGGCGATGTGGGCCACCCTGAGCAGGGTCCCCCCGGTGTCTCGTAAACACCCCTCGATTTCATCCCCACGTACCGGTTCTCCACCATATCCACGCGTCCAATCCCATTTTTCCCCGCCAGCTCATTGAGATGCGTCAGAAGCCCTGCCGGTGAAAACGCCTCGCCGTCCACTGACACGGGGTTGCCATCCAAAAAATCGATTTCTACATAGGTGGGGTTATCCGGTGCCTTTTCCGGCGACACGGTCAAGACGAACATGTCTTCGGGCGGCTCGGCCCAGGTATCCTCCAGGATTCCCCCTTCAAAACTGATATGGAGCAGGTTACGGTCGCTTGAGTAGGGTTTTTCCCTGGTCACCGGGACCGGAATGCCTTTCGACCGGGCGTAGTCCATCAGGTCCTCCCGTCCCCGAAAGGACCAGGTGCGCCAAGGGGCGATGATCTTCAGATGGGGATCCAGCGCCATTGATGCCAGTTCAAATCGGACCTGATCGTTCCCTTTCCCGGTAGCCCCATGGCTGAGCGCATCGGCCCCCACGCTGTGGGCCACGGCCACCTGACCTTTGGCAATCAAGGGTCTGGCGAGGGAGGTACCCAGGAGATACGTGGTCTCATAAATGGCATTGGCCCTCAGTGCAGGCCAGACAAAATCGTGAACGAACGCCTCTCTGAGGTCCTCAACCACCACATCGTCGGCACCGGTCTGAAGGGCCTTCTCCTTGATGCCCGCGAGCTCTTCACCCTGTCCCAAATCGGCGGCATAAGCCACAACAGGGCATTGATACGTCTCCTTGAGCCACGACAGGATGACGGACGTATCCAGTCCGCCTGAATAGGCCAGAACAATTTTATTGATCTCTTTTGCCAAAGCACATCTCCTTACATCTGTTCAAAAAATGTGACAAAGATGGGCCCCGCCTTCAGGACGCAAACACACCATCCAGCACCTCGATTAAGCGATCCACATCCTTCTCGTTAATGATGAGCGGCGGAATGAACCTCAGAACGTTTTCCTTGGGGGCATTGATCAGGACGCCCCTTTCCAGGCAGGCCCGTACCACCGGTGCGCTCTGGGTTTCAAGTGCCAGCCCCACGATCAGCCCCAGACCCCGCACTTCCTTTATGGCATCGTGTTTTTGGGCAAGGACTTCGAGTTCCTTTTTCAAATACGCCCCCATTTTCGCAGCGTTCTCTATCCACCCATCATCCATGAGACTCTTTAAAACGGCCCGGGATACGGCCGTGACCAACGGGGTCCCACCGAATGTGCTGGCATGGCTCCCCGGACCAAAGGCGGTACTGACCGTTTCAGTGGCCAGCATGGCGCCGATGGGAAGTCCATTACCCAGGGCCTTGGCCAGTGTCATGATGTCCGGCGTCACACCGTAGTGCTGGTAAGCAAAGAGCTTTCCGGTTCGGCCCATGCCCACCTGTACCTCGTCAAAAATAAGAAGCGCGTCTCTATTATCACACAGGTCCCGGACGCCTTTCAGATAATCGGGATCCGGGACAATGACGCCGCCCTCCCCCTGAATCGGTTCCAGCATCACCGCACAGACAGACCCGTCCATGGCGTTTTCGAGTGCCTGAAGATCGCTGAAAGGCACAAACCGAAACCCCTCCAGCAGGGGATCGTACCCCGCCTGTATCTTTCTCTGCCCCGTGGCAGAGAGGGTGGCCATGGTCCGGCCGTGAAACGAATTTTCCATGCAGATGAGGGTATGCCGTCCGGGGCCGTTTTTCTCACCCGTATACCGCCGGGCGAGTTTGATGGCCGCCTCGTTGGCTTCTGCGCCGCTGTTGCAGAAAAAGACGCGGTCGGCAAAGGCGTTTTCCACCAGAAGGGCGGCCAACTCGGTCTGAGGCCTGGTGTAATAGAGATTGGACACATGAACCAGTTCTTTGGCTTGCGTCTCAAGGGCCTCGGTCACCACAGGCGAAGCGTGGCCCAGCGCGCAGACGGCGATACCGCCCACAAAATCAAGATATTCTTTACCTTGCTCGTCCCACACCCTGCACCCTTCCCCCTTGACCAGCGTAATGGGAAACCGGCCGTAGGTCTGAAACATCACCCGGTCGGCGAGGCTCTGGGTCGTTTCTTTTTCAACCTTGTTTTCACTCATGTATTCCCCTCTCTCAGTGCACAATCTCCGTGCCCACGCCCCCTTTGGTAAAAATCTCCAGCAAAATGGCGTGTCCCTCTCTCCCGTCGATAATATGGGCCTTGCCCACACCACCGCTCAGGGCGTTTAGACAACAGTTGACCTTGGGGATCATCCCTCCGGCAATAATTCCCTTTCCGATGAGCTCACGGGCCTCCGTCATTTTGAGGGTGGAGATGAGCTCCCCTTTCTGATCGAGGACCCCTTGGGTATCCGTCAGGAGAATTAATTTTCTGGCATTGAGGGCCGAAGCCACCTCACCAGCCACGAGATCCGCGTTGATGTTGTAGGTCTCGCCTTCAGACCCTGAGCCCACCGGTGCGATCACCGGGATGAATTCGCTCTCCATCAGACGCAGCAAAATGCCGGTATCCACGGCGGTGATCTCTCCTACCATACCCATATCAATCAGTTCCGGGGCGCTGTTTTGGTCTTTCTTCTTCAAATATTTCATCTTTTTTGCGGAAATCAGTCCACCGTCTTTTCCGGAAAGCCCGACGGCACTGCCCCCGTTGTGGTTGATCAGGGTAACGATCTCTTTGTTCACCTTCCCCACCAGGACCATCTCCACCACGTCCATGGTCTGGTGATCGGTCACGCGCATCCCGTCTACGAATTCGGATTCAATGGATAATCGGCGCAGAAAGTCCCCGATCTGGGGGCCGCCGCCGTGGATCACCACCGGGTTCATCCCCACATATTTCATGAGGATAATATCAAGGGCGAAATGCTGCTTCAACGTCTCGTCCACCATGGCGTGACCACCGTATTTGACCACCACGGTGGCCCCGTTGAAGCGGCGGATGTAGGGAAGGGCCTCAATGAGGATCTGGGCCCGTTCTTTATCACTCATCTGCATGTCATGACCCAGTTAAAGGATATACCTGCTGAGGTTCTCGTCCTCCAGAATCTCCTCCAGCTTTTCCCTTACATATTCCTTGCTGATGGTGACCTGCTCTGCGTCCATATCCGGGGCTTCGAAGGAAATTTCGTCCACCAGTTTTTCCATGACCGTATGCAGCCGCCGTGCCCCGATGTTTTCCATACGTTCGTTCACTCTGCTGGCCATGCTGGCGATTTCTCTGACCGCAGCATCCTGAAACACCAGATCGATCGCTTCCGTCGCAAGGAGGGCTTTATACTGGGTGATCAAGGCGTTTTTGGGTTCCAGAAGGATCCGGATAAAATCTTCCATTGAAAGCGAATTCAGTTCCACCCGTATAGGAAATCGCCCCTGGAGTTCAGGGAGCAGGTCCGAGGGTTTGCTCACATTGAAGGCCCCTGCGGCAATAAAGAGGATATGATCGGTCTTCACCATCCCGTACTTGGTGGCCACTGTAGACCCTTCCACGATGGGCAGGAGATCCCGCTGGACCCCTTCCCGGGAAACATCCGGGCCGTGACGGGACTCTGAACCCGCCACCTTGTCCAGTTCGTCCAAGAAAATAATGCCATTCTGTTCCGTCATGCGGACGGCCTTTTCCACCACCTTATCCATGTCAATGAGCCGTTGGGATTCTTCCTGGGCGAGGAGTTCCATGGCCTCCGGAATCTTCACCCGCCGCTTTTTTTTGTTGGAGGGAAAGATGTTCCCGAACATCTCTTTGACATTGAACTCCATCTCCTCGAGACCCGCATTGGAGAAAATCTCCACCATGGGCGTGCTGGCGCTGTCAACCTCCAGTTCCACATAGCGTTTGTCCAATCTCCCATTTCTCAGCATGCGTCTCAATTTTTCGCGGGTGCTGGAGGGGGTATCCAGCTTATCGGTATCCGACTTGACCACTTCCAGAATTCTTTCCTTTTCCCCGTCCTCGTCTTCCTGGGTCTCCTCGCTCTTCTTGGGGAGCAGAATATCCAGCAGGCGTTCCTCCGCCAGTCCCTGGGCCTTGGGTTTGATCAGTTCCTGCTCATCCTTTTTGGCCATATTTACAGCCAGTTCAGTCAGATCCCTCACCATGGATTCCACATCGCGGCCCACATATCCCACCTCTGTAAACTTGGTCGCTTCCACCTTGAGAAATGGAGAGTTGGCCAGCCGCGCCAGTCGCCTGGCGATCTCCGTCTTACCCACACCGGTGGGTCCCATCATGATAATGTTTTTGGGTGCGATTTCATCCCTGAGTTCCCTGGGGACCTGCTGCCGTCTCCAACGGTTCCTCAAGGCAATGGCCACAGACCGTTTGGCCTCATCCTGCCCAATGATATATTTGTCCAGCTCGGCAACAATTTCGCGCGGGGTCAAAACGTCATTGGACACTTCTTTTTCTATCGCCTCTTTTTCCATCCTCACCTCAGTCGCCTATTCATCCTGCTGATCGCCAAGCGCGGATACCATAATATGATCGTTTGTGTACAGGCAGATGGAAGCCGCTATTTTCATGGCCGATTCGGCAATGTCATCGGCTGACAGCTCAGAATGAGCCACCAGGGCCCGGGCTGCGGCCACTGCATAGGGACCGCCCGAACCGATGGCAGCCACGGATTCATCGGGCTCGATCACATCACCGGTGCCGGAGATGATCAGGATATGGACATGATCCATGGCCAGCAGAAGCGCCTCCAGTCGTCTTAGAATCTTGTCGGTCCGCCAGTCCTTGGCCAGTTCTACAGCGGCCCGCTGGAGGTTGCCGTTATAGGCCTCAAGTTTTCCTTCCAGCCTTTCAAAGAGGTTAAAGGCATCAGCGGATGTGCCTGCAAACCCCACCAGGACCCGATCTTTGTACATATGGCGGACCTTGGTGGCCTTGTGTTTCATGATGGTTTCCCCGAGGGTCACCTGGCCGTCCCCGGCCATGACGCCCCGCCCCCCTTTTCTGACCGCGAGGACGGTGGTCGCCCGTATCCTGTTTTTATGCTCTTCGGTCAAATCGATGCTCCTCATTCCACTTCGGGTGCAGATGATTCTGTCGCCAGGTTTCGGGTTAAAATGTGCTTACCTCATAAATAAAATCGGCCATTACGCTAACTCCTGGGATGCGCCTGATCATACACCGCCATGAGCCGGTCCAGACTCACATGGGTATAGCGCTGGGTGCTGGACAGGCTCTTGTGTCCTAAAAGCTCCTGGACACTCCGAAGGTCGGCACCCCCGTCCAGCAGATGCGTGGCAAAGGTGTGCCGCATGGAATGGGTGCTGATGCCCCCTGCCATGCCCATCTCATTGACATACCGCCGGACCATTCTGGAAATGCTCCGGGTGGTGAGTCGACCTCCCCTGAAATTGATAAAGAGCGGACCCGCTTCGGACGTCCCTCCGGTTTGTTTTCTCAATGCGGTCGTGGCCTTCAGGTATGCCTGCACCGCCTTGAGGGCCTGACGCCCGACCGGGACCACCCGCTCCCGACGCCCCTTACCCATGACCCTGATCAATCGTTGATCAAAGTCGATGCTGGATAGATTCATTCCCTCCAGTTCCTGGGCCCTGATGCCGCATGAGTACAGAACTTCCAAAATAGCCAGGTCCCTCAGCCCCATAGGATTTTTTCGATCCGGCCGTTCAAGGAGCCGGAAAACGTCGTCCACGGGCAAATAACCCGGGATATGCTTCTCCAGCTTGGGGGCGGATATCTCTGCCGCAGGGCTTCCTTCAATGAAGCCATCCCTTTCCAAAAAGCGGAACAGGGAACGAACAGCCGATAGTCTGCGGGCAACGGTGCTTCGCTTCAGCCTTCCATAAAGACTGCCAAGATATTTTCGCATCATCCCGGGCGTGATGCGCTCCACCTCAGGGTCGCCCCCGGTTTCTCCCTTTCCCTCTGATGGAGATGCCTCCCCGTCGGCCATGACGAATGCCAAAAACTGCTCCAGGTCGATCCGGTAATTCCGGATCGTGTGCTCGGAATACCCCTTTTGATTCCTGAGATAGTTTAGAAAAAGCGCTATGGCGTCTTTCATCAGCATGGTGCAGATCTCGGTATCTTTCAAGAAAGGGCGCAAAAGGGTGAAAACACACGGCCATAAACCCAATATCATAACACATTTATGGGAATTGGCAATTAAAAATTTCCCAAGAAAATTCTTGGCTTGACTTTGAATTTCCAGTCAGGGTACGTATTTGACCAATTCCCCATATACGATGGGGAATTGGTAAATTTTGACACAGGAAAGGGTTTGAGCATGGAAAAAAACAACGAACAACTGAGAAATGTCGCCCTGATCGCCCATGGCGGCTCGGGAAAAACATCCCTGGCGGAAGCCATGTTGTTGAATGGAAAGGCCACCAACCGGCTTGGCAAAGTGGACGATGGGTCATCCAATTTCGATTTCGAACCGGAGGAGATCAAACGGAAGACCACCCTGAGTACCGCGTTTCACCATCTGGATTGGAAAAAGGTCCGCATCAACATTATTGACACGCCGGGCGAGGATAACTTCCTCTCGGACACAAAACTTGCACTCCAGGCGGCAGACGGTGCGGTGCTCGTGGTGGACGCCACTGCGGGCGTCAAGGTGGGCACGGAAAAGGTGTGGGGATTTGCGGATGAGCAAGAACTCCCGAGAATCGTTTTTATCAACCGGCTGGATCGTGAAAGGGCGGACTTCTATCAAACGCTTGAGATGATCTCACAGAATTTCGAAACCAATGTCACCCCGCTTTTTCTCCCCATCGGGGCCGAGGACAATTTTTCCGGCGTGGTCGATCTGATTAAAATGAAGGCCTATACCTGCAAAAAGGACGGCAGCGGCGCCTTCGAAACAGGCGACATTCCGTCCGACATGGACGATATTGTGGCTGAGTGGCGTGAAAAGATGGTGGAGAACACGGTTGAGGCCAATGATGCGCTCATGGAAAAATATCTCGAAGGGGAAGAGATTTCGGATCAGG
Source organism: Deltaproteobacteria bacterium (assembly GCA_034522175.1). Taxonomy (GTDB): domain Bacteria; phylum Desulfobacterota; class DSM-4660; order Desulfatiglandales; family Desulfatiglandaceae; genus JAIPDZ01. The sequence goes on from JAXHLQ010000001.1 coordinate 1,735,441, forward strand.
AGATCGAAGGCACCCTCGTTCAGGGTATCAAGTCCGGGCTTCTGACCCCTGTGGCCTGTGGATCCGCCCTGTTGAACATGGGTGTCCCGCAGCTGATGAACCTGATGGTGAGCTGTCTCCCGTCACCTCCGGAACGTCCGGCCAAGAAGGGCCTGGTACCCGGCGGTGAAGAGGCGATCGAAAGGGAACCCTCTCCTGATGCGCCGTTCTCCGCTCTGGTCTTCAAGACGGTGGCCGATCCCTTTGCCGGAAAGCTGACCACCATGCGGATCTTCTCGGGAACGCTGACCCCCGATACCACTGTGCTGAATCCCAAGAAGGATACCAAGGAAAAGCTCGGGAACCTGCTCCAGATTGAGGGCAAGAAACAGCAACCCGTCGAGGCGGCCGTTGCCGGGGATATTATAGCAGTTGCCAAGCTGAAGGAAACCGCTACGGGCGATACCCTTTGCGACACCTCGGACCCGATCGTTTACCAGCCCACCGATGTTATCCCGGCGGCGATTTCCTATGCAGTAGAGGCCAAGGTCGCAGGGAGCGAAGAAAAGGTCTTTACCTCACTGGCCAGGCTTCTGGAGGAGGACCCCACCCTCAAACTTGAAAGAGACCCGCATACCGGAGATGTCATCCTTTCCGGAACCGGCCAGCTCCATCTCGAGGCCACATGTGACAAACTAAACCGGAAATTCGGTGTGGAAGTCAACCTGAAGCCGGTCAAGGTCCCCTATCGAGAGACCATCAAGAAGGCCGCCAACGGCGTCGTCTACAGGCATAAAAAACAGTCCGGTGGACGCGGCCAATTCGCCGAGGTCCACTTTGATGTTTCTCCCCTGGATCCGGACACCGGATTTGAATTTGAAGAGGCCTTAACCGGAATGAATGTGCCCCGAAGTTTCGTACCGGCCGTGGAAAAGGGTCTCAACGAGGCACTGGAAAGCGGCCCCTTGGCCGGATATCCGGTGGTGGATCTCAAGGTGCGGTTTTATGACGGCAAATCCCATGAAGTGGATTCATCGGAAATGGCCTTCAAGATGGCGGCCATCATGTGCCTCAGGAAGGCCATGGAATCCGCCAACCCCATTTTGCTGGAACCTATCATGAAGCTGGAAATCACCGTACCTGAGGAGGTGATGGGGGACGTCATGGGCGATCTCAACGGCCGCCGCGGACGGGTCCTCGGCATGGATGCCCAGGACAAATACCAGATCATCAAGGCCCAGGCCCCCATGGCAGAGGTGCTGACCTATGCCCTGGATCTCAACTCCATGTCCGGCGGGCGGGGGACGTTCCGGATGGAACACTCCCATTACGAGGAACTGCCGGCCCAGCTGACCGAAAAGGTCGTGGCAGCCGCCAAAGAAGAGGAATAGTGGAAAAGACCCGAACCGGCATTCTCACGGTCAGCGATAAAGGCTCAAAGGGCCTGCGGACCGATGAGAGTAGCGACGTGGTCGCCGGTATGCTCCGAGAAGAGGGATTTGATGTGGTCCGGCGGGCCATTGTGCCTGACGATCTGAACCAAATTATCGACAGCCTGATCCAATGGGTGGACCATGAGGGTCTGAATCTGATTATCACCTCCGGCGGCACCGGGCTCAGTCCTTCGGATGTGACCCCCCAGGCCATGAACCGGGTCATCGATTACCAGGTCCCCGGCATGGCCGAGGCCATGCGGGCGGAGAGCCTCAAGAAAACACCCCACGCCATGCTTTCCCGTGCCCTGGCCGGTGTTCGCAAGCGTTCGCTGATTATCAACCTGCCCGGCAGCCCCCGCGGAGCCAAAGAAAATCTTACCGTGGTCCTACCCGCCCTCTCCCACGGCCTGGCCAAACTGGCCGGCGATCCCAGTGAATGTGCGGTGCCCCTCTAACAATAGCGGTGACTGCCGGGGTTGAGCGTTCAGGCGTCATGGCTCTTCTACACCTCCTGCTGGATCTAATCGCACAATATTTGGCTTTTTAAGAACAGCATATGGTGCCATTTCATCTTGAGATGGGTTCACGGGTCCATTTCTACGAACGGATTGTGCCTCCCGACAGCCCCTTCATGACCCCTTTAATAAATCAGGAAAAGGGCTGAAGTCCCGGGATTCTCCCGGCTTATTCCCATGAAAACAAAGACATCTCTGAGAACCGCGTCTGCCGCGGCATTTTTTTTGCAAAAAAATCTTGTGGCTGAATTGCCATAAACCAAAAGCAGCGTCTAACCTTTAGATTAGGAGGCACCCATGAAAAGGAATCTGTCACTGAGCATTTTGCTGAGCATTTGTCTTCTTTTTCCCTCTGCAGCTCTCGCCGCTGACGATGTGCCCGGCGTGACCGCTGACGAGGTCGTCATCGGCACTACCGTTCCCATGTCGGGTCCGGCTGCCATGTGGGCGGCCATGGGACTCGGTAATCTGGCATGGGCTCAGCATATTAACGATCAAGGCGGCATCCACGGCAGGAAAATCAAGGTTATCCTGAAAGACGACGGTTATAACCCGGCAAGAGCCCTGGCCAATCTGAAAGACATGAAAGGGGATGTCTTTGCGTACGGGTGTGTGATCGGTTCAGCCACTGCCAATGCAGCAAGGGATTTCCTCGCGGAAAGCAAAACCCCGGTGGTCCATATCCATGCGAACCCAAGGATGTGGGTGAATGTGCCTGATGAGCAGATGCGCAATCTGTTTATCGCCTATCCTGACTATATAGATGAGGCAGGGGCCATAACGGCGTTTGCAGTGAACAAAAAAGGGCTCAAGAAAATCGCGCTCTTCGGACAAAACGATGACTGGGGAAGATCGGCGAAGGAAGGGATCGAGAAGGCCATTCAGAAGCTGTCGGGAAAAGCCGAATTCGTCGGATTTGTCCCCTATGAAATCACAGAAAGATCCCTGGGCAGCCATGCCATGAAACTCAAGGAACTGAATGCGGACGCCGTGATCGTTTATGCCGCCCCCACACAGGCCGCGCTCATCATGAAAGAGATGGCCAAGGTGGGATACAGGCCCAAAATCTTTACAGCCAACCCCCTGGGCGATCCCTTGATGTATAAGATTGCGGGCGAACTCTGGGAGGGGGCCTACCCGGCCGCTTCAGGAATGTGTCCATGCCCGGCGTGGAACCCAAGGCGGACGAGATCGTGGCGATACTGACCCGGTATCAGCCCAAGTTGAAGGGGCTTAAATTCCTGGGGATTACCGGTGCCACCACCATGATGCTTATTGAAGAGGGATTGAGAAGGGCCGGCCCCGATCTGACCCAGGAGAAATTCGTGGAGGCCATGGCGAGTCTCAAGGACTTCAGACCCCAGGGCATGGGCGGCCCCATCACATTTGGTCCCGGGCGCCGCCACGGTCTGAATTCCATCCGGATATGTGAGGCAAAAGACGGGAAACATGTCCCCGTCACGGATTTCATGATATTTGAACCCCTTTTCTGACAAACGTGTCTCATGATACATGTCAAAGAACATCGCCTCGATACCCATACCGTCGCCATCGACGTCGCAGGCGTGCTGGATCAGGCAGCAGTCCCTGTTCTAAAAGAGGTCTGTGATCGGTATCCTGAAACCGAGACGCTGACGCTCCTGAACTTGGAGGGCGTGACACACGTAACCCGGGAAGGCAGAAGGTTTCTGCAGACGGTAAACGGCAGGGTGAACATTGTAAATCTTCCCGAGTTCATCCGGATGGAAAAAGGTGTTTGACAAAGAGAAGATGACGCCAACATGTCTTCTTAAGGAGGGATTGAATGGGGTACGGCAAGGTATTTCAGCTGGATAGAGGGGAAAAGGCCATCGGCATCATCACCTTTGATGTGCCCGGGGAGGCCATGAACACGTGGACCCAGGACGCCATCGTGGAATTCGATTCACTTCTCGATGAATTGGAGACGGAAACTATCCTGGATGGTATTCTCTTTATGTCAAAGAAGCCCGGCAATTTTCATGCAGGGGCGAATCTGAACCTCCTCAATGAGATGACAGACCGGGAGACCACCGAACAGGCCCTGAAGCAGTTTCATTTGATGTTCAACCGGTTGGTGGACCTTCCCTTTCCCAGTGTGGCCGCCATTGAAGGCCACTGCCTCGGCGGGGGGCTGGAATTCGCTCTCGCCTGTACGGCCCGGGTGGCCAAGGCGTCCAAGACCACCCTGATCGGCCTGCCGGAATGTTCCCTCGGGATATTTCCCGGAGGGGGAGGTACTCAGCGGCTCCCCCGCCTGATCGGCTATGGGGCCATGGAACTCATTTTGAAGGGGAAAGTCCTTCCGGCGTCCAAGGCCCTGGAACTGGGGATCATTGACCGGCTGGTCCCAGCTGATGGCAATCTTCTGGCGGAAGCAATTGCGCTATTAAAGGATATGGCCTCGGGTAAAGCCCCCATAGAGAGACAGTCACACGATTTTTCACAGATCGATGCTGTGGCGGATATGGCCCGTCAGGAGGTCCTCAAAGCGACGAAAGGCCGGGAGATCCCCGGGCCCATGCTGGCCATAAAGGCCATGCAGGAGGGGCTCAAAGTGCCGATAGAAGAAGGGCTGAAGATTGAAACCGCGCACTTTGTCGATGCGGTTCTTTCAAGGCAGGCCAAGGGAAGCATCCACACCTTTTTTCTGAAGACCTTGAGCGATAACCCACAACGGATGATGCGGGAGGGCTTTGAACCCAGACCGATCAACAAAGTGGCCGTCCTGGGATTCGGTACCATGGGACGCGGCATCATTATCGATATCCTCCGGCATACCTCTATTCCGGTGGTGGTAAAGGATCTCCCGGCTGCCATGGCGCCCGGGGAGGCCTTTGTGAAAAAGATCCTGGATCAACTGGCGGAAAAAGGGAAATTGAAAACGCCTGTCGATGCGTTGATGAATCGGTTGACGCTCACAGATGCATACGGTGAGGCGATCAGGGGTGCGGATCTCGTCATCGAGGCGGTGTATGAAGACATCAAGGTCAAATCCCAGGTTTACGATGAACTCTGCCGAGCGGTGCGGGACGACTGCATTATCGCCTCGAATACGTCTTCCATCCCTCTCAATTCAATGGCGTCTTATGTGACCCGTCCCGAGCGATTCGGCGGCGCCCATTTCTTCTCTCCGGTGTGGCTGATGCAGCTGGTGGAAATTATCCGGGCCGAGGATACGAGTGCGGATACCATGGACAACCTCCTGGCTTTCGCCGCCGCCATCCGAAAGCGGCCCATTGTCTGCAAGGACCACCCGGGATTCGTGGTCAATGCGATATTGTTTCCCTATTTCATAAAATCCCTGGAGTTCATGGAGGCCGGCAATGCCATTGAAAAAATTGATGAGGCCTTTGTTCGTTTCGGAATGCCGGTGGGCCCCATCCGCCTCATTGACGAGGTGGGCATCGATATCAGTTACCACGTGGTCAAGGGAAAAGGCCTGGACCAGCAGACCCTTGAAAACGTGATCAACGACGGTCGCAGGGGGTTCAAGAAATCCGGGAAGGGGTTCTTCCTGGAAGACGGCAGCGTGGACCCGGATGTGCTGCCTCTGATTGCCAGCAAGGGGAAGCGGGAAATGACCCACGAAGAGATGCAGGCGTCGGTGCTGAAAGAGATGGTGTCCGTGGGGAAATCGCTACTGGACCAAAAAATCGTGGAAGATCCCCGGATGATCGATATCGGCATGATCTGGGGCGTAGGCTTTCCGCCGGACCGGGGCGGGCCCATGAAATGGGCGGATCTCACGGGAATGAGTGAACAACTCTTTGGAAAGACCTTTTACGGTTAGGGCGGGCATATATCAAGGGGCACCCTGAACATCAGAGGTTCATGGATTTATGCCTGGGGCATCGGTTGCCCTGGAGGGTTCCTTTTCTTGGGGCGCTGGATACCCAGTTTTTTCATCCTGAAGGCCAGCGTGGAAGGCGGGATTTCCAGGAGTTCCGCGGTTCCCCCCGGTCCTCTCACCTTCCAGCCGGTTTGATCAAGTGCCCATAAGATGTGCTTGCGTTCATTCGCCTTCAGGGTCACATCCGCTTCATGGGGAACCTTTTCGGGATACCCCGTCTCCAACTCGGGTACCCTGAATACCCGGTCCGGACTCAGGATGGTGCCCCTTTCGATGATGTTTTCCAGTTCTCTCACGTTACCCGGCCAATCGTAATCCATTAGTCGCTCCATATCGGATCTCGGGATTTTGGAGAACCGCTTCCCGCGCTTCTTGGAATAGATTTTAAGGAAATAATAGGCCAGAAGGGGGATATCCTCCTTCCTCTCCCGCAAAGGGGGTACATGGATGGGAAATACCGCCAACCGGTAGTAGAGGTCCGGCCTGAACTTCTGAGATTTCATGTCTTTTTCGAGGTTCCGGTTGGTGGCCACCACCAGGCGGAAGTCGGATCGAAGGGTGTCGGTCCCGCCGACCCGCTCGAATTCCTGGCTCTGAAGCACCCGCAGCAACTTCACCTGAATATCCGGACTGATGTCCCCGATCTCATCCAGGAAGAGGGTCCCGCCATCCGCCAGTTCGAACCGTCCGATCCGCCTTCGGACGGCACCGGTAAACGCACCCTTTTCATGGCCGAAAAGCTCGCTCGGAATAAGACTTTCGGGCAGAGCGCTGCAATGGACCCGTATAAACGGCTCGTCTTTTCGCGGGCTGTGTCGATGGATGGCCCGGGCCACCAGTTCCTTCCCGACCCCGGTTTCGCCCACAATCATCACAGAAGCATCGGTTTTCGTCACTTGATCCACCTGAGACAACACCGCCTTTATGGCCGGACTTTCACCCACGATATCTTCGAAATGAAGGTTTTGCAGGTGTTCTTCTTTATAGTAAAGGGTCTCTTCGCTGAGTTTTCGGTTGAGCCGGTGGATCTCCTCATAGGCGGCGGCGTTGTCCAGGGCAAAAGCCGCCAGTGCGGCAAAGTAGGACAAGAGTTCCAGGTCCGATTCCTTGAATGCGCTGCTCAAGAGTCGGTTGTCATGATAGAGCACCCCGACGGTCCTGTCCCTCAGGATCATGGGCACGCAGATCTGTGAACGAACAATCTTATCGGAATCCGATTTTTGCCCGTCCTCAGGCGAAAAATCGAGAATTCGGCCTGTTCCGGCCCGGGCCACCGATTCAATCATCCGCATGGACGGCGCAAAGTCATCATCGCTGATTTGATCTGAGGTCAGGTTCTTGGACGCTCTTAGAACAAGTTCTTGGGGAGTGCTTCTCTCTTCCAGGAGAAATATTGCACCCCTTTCCGCACCAGTGAGCCTGTTGACCGTGGAGATGATGTGCTGGACCAGATCCTTGTTCTCTCTGATGGTGACCACCTGCTGCCCCAGATTGAGGATCTCCTTGAGGAGATTTTCGCCCACCGGTCGATCCTTTATCAACCCCCGCAGGTCATCGGGAACCAGTGTTTCATTTAAGGATGCCGCCATCTTGCATGCGGTCGATGCCAGGGCTTTTGCCTTTTCCTCATCACCCGTTGCAAGATGCTGGCGGGCCAGTTCCACCCCCGATTTGATCCATTCGATCTGATGCCCGGATGCTTCAAGCCAACGGATGGAATTTTTCAGGGCGCGAACGGACTTCTCCGGCGGACCCCCGGCCATCTGCTGCAAAATGGCCTCATACCGGTATGCCACGCCCTTCATGAAGATGTTTTTGCCTCTGATCATTCGCTGGACTTCTCTTTCAAGAGAAAGCCCGTCGACCTCCGGGAACAGCCCCTTTTTCATGGCCAGTCCCAGTTCCATCAGGTAGGGATAGAGATATACCGTGGTCTGCACCTTCCGACTCTGGCTCAGGAACTCTCCCAGGTAACGAACCGATTTTTTTTGATCGCCTTTAAGATAATACAGGTATGATAAGAAAATCTTTCCCGTGAGCCAGACCCAGTCATTGTGTGCTTCTTTCGCTTTCTTGGCGGATTTCTCAAGGAATTGGAGGGCCTCTTCCGTGCGTCCGATATCGAGCAGGATATTTCCGATATTTCCCTCAGTGTAGGAGGCGAGATAAAGGTCGCCCCTTTCCAGGCACTGGCTTCGAATCGCATCCAGCATGCCGAGTCCCTGGGTGACCTGTCCGATTTGCCCGTAACAGTACCCCACCGTCATGACCGCCAACAGGGGGAACCCGCCACTGGGGTATTTCTCAATGTCAGGCACAGACTTCTCATAGATGCGCACCGCCTCCTTAAAACGACCCTGCCAGAACAGAAAGAAGGTGCTGAAGGTGTTGGCTGTGCGCATCAACTTGGGATCATTCAGCTGCTCAGCGAGTGACCAGCCCGCCTCAAACTGCTTCAGGGCACTGGTGTACCGGGACCTGAGCCATTCGTTCTTAGCCGTGTGCATTTTCAACAGGGCCTCAAATCTGGGCACATCGAGCCGCCTGGCACGACCCAGGGCCGATCTGAGAACAGAGAGAACCTTCGCAGTATCATGCCTCGCCGTTGAAATCTTTGAGTATTTGATGGCTGTCTCACTGTAGAGGCGATCCGCTTCCTCCCCATTCAGCCCCGAAAGATCTTCCAGCACCTTGTTGTAACACTGAAAAGCATCCTCTGTCTGGAAACATCGCAGGTGGAGATCTCCGGCTTTGACCAGATATCTACACCGCTCCGTATCATTCGGGATATGCATGAGGTGGTGGGCAAGGGTATAGGCCTTGTTCTCGTCGTCGGGAAGTTCACGCATCAAGATGTCGGATATGTGGTTGTGGAGCAGTCGTTTTCCGTCCTCCGGAAGAGAGTCCGCCCATTTCTTGCGCGCCTTTTTGTCGCAAAAAGCGTACACACCCGCACCTTTTTTGCTGAGCCATTCCTGTTTGAGCCCCGCTTCCAGCGCGGAGAGGATTTGGGTGGGCCGCTTTTCGACCATCAGTTCAAGCAGCCAGTCAATGGAAAAGGCATCTTTGAAGAGTGCAGCGACCGCCAGTACCTGGTCTTGATTTCCCGCTTCTTCGGGATGGAGAGTGCTTTTCATGGCCATCGTCGCCTCAAAAGGTGAAGTGGTGAGCCCTAAGCCGCCTTGGAAGCTAATAAAAAACCTGAGTCATGTCAAGATCATTGCACAACATTTGGTCTATAAGAAACAAAATGTTGTGCGTAATCCATGGGTGGAATGCCCATGGGACACTAACGCATTGATATCCTATAAAAAAGTTCCACTCATGTGTCGGCATTTTTCTTGCACTGTGCTAAGGGAGCCGTGAAAAAATCAACGTGATGGGCTTATGAACGGGGATAGACCTGGAAGATGGTCCCCGAAATCGGGATGTCTGATTATCTAAGGAGGATACTGAATGGCAACAGAATCGGTTGATGTCATCGTGGTAGGATCAGGGGTCGGTGGCTGCGGTGTGGGCGCCCTCTTGGCCAAAGATCATGGAAAAAAGGTGCTCGTTTTGGAAAAGTCACCCTATATCGGAGGCCGGGTGGCCTCCTACACCGGAAAAGGAGACAAGGTCACCATTGACGGACAGGAACTGGACTATAGGGGTTTTATGAAGTCCCTTGCGGATACGCGGTGCTGGGTCTCCTACTGTGAACCGGACTTAAAGACCATGTTCGAGGAGGGGCGTTTAGACGGCTGGACCTTTGAAAACGGGGGCCATGGTCTCTTCTGGGGAAATAAATCGCGATGCCGGCTCCTTCTGGATCACCTGGAGCAGCCGGAGGATATGCCTGTCAACAAGGGGCTGGGATTCGTGGACGGCGCCAAGGGCTTCAAGATGTACCAGGTCCCGCCCAGAGCCCCCTATCCCTGGCAGAGTGAGGAGGGATTCAGGGCCACCTTTTCTGCGCTCAGGCAGATGGGGCAACTCTCCATGGAGGAATGTGCAGCGGCCATGGAGATTGATGTGCAGACATGGCTTGAGGAAAGGGGGCTCACGGAAAATGAGGAGGCCTACGATTACATCAAGGTGGTCATGGCCTGTCAGAATGCCATGGCCGAACCCAGAATGGCGCCCGCCGGCGATTTTCTGGGCTATATGGCCATGGCACGGGACATCGGCATGAATCTGCACTCGGGTTCAGTGGCCACCATGGCCGAACCGGGATGCATGGCCATCCCCCTCGCCATGGAACGGGCACTGAATGCCGCAGGGGGAGAGATCAGACGCGCCACCCCCGTGGAAGAGATCATTATCGAGGACGGCAAGGCGAGAGGTGTCACCATTCGCAACAAAGAAGGGGGATTTGACACCATTGAAGCGGACAAGGTCATCTGCAATATCCCGCCCAAGCACATCTTTAATGTCCTTCATCCCAGGCATTTCCCCCAGGAATGGGTGGATCTCCTTCAGACGAAGTTCTGGTCCCCGGGACTCCTGTCCGCCTTTATCGGCATTAAGAACAATGTGTGGGAGCCGTTCGATATCGACGAGCGGAGTTTCATCTGGATGCCCGGGATCATCAAGCACGAAGGGTATGTCGGGGCTGTGGACATGGTCATGTGGAACATGGCCGCCTGCGCCAAACGCGGCCCGGAAGGGAAACGGGATTTTATCTTTTCCACGGCCCTGACCGATAAAGAGATGAGAAACCCCAAAAAGGTCATGCGGGTGATCCAGTTCTGCATGGACTGGTTTAAGCGGACCTTCAAGGGATGGGAAGACAACGTGGAATTCGTCCTCTGGACGCCCTCGGACGAGGCCTACGGCAACTGGCGGCCGGTGGGCGAAAAGCGCCCTGATGTCAAAAGTCCCCATGTGGAGGATCTCTACTTTGTGGGAGATCAGTATGGAGAACGGTTATGGGGCGGCGGTGTGGACGGCGCATCCCTTTGTGCGGTGATGTGTGCGGATGCGATCATGGATACGGACTATGAGACCCGGATCTTCCCTCATTACCACCGGGGCATACCCACATTCTCCAAAACCTGGTAGAAAAAGGAGGCACCCGTCAATGGCACTGATTACCGCTCAGCAATACAAGGAGAGTCTGAACGACGGCCGCGAAGTCTACTACAAAGGCGAGAAGGTCGATAATGTGGCCACCCATCCCGATCTCGGCGTCTGCGTGGACCTCATGGCCATCGACTACGAGATGGCCGAAAACCCTGAATATCAGGACCTCGCCGTCATCGAAAATCCCGAAACCGGTGAGAAGATGAGCCGGTATTATTACACCCCGCAGAAGGCTGAGGACCTGCTGAAGGCCCATGAGTTGATCGTCAAGGCCACCGAACTGGGGGATGGGTATATCCCCCTGGCCCATGACATCGGCGCGGATGCCCTCAACGCCATTCATATTACGGCCCATATGACCGGGAACCCGGACTACATTGACCGTATCGCGAACTACCGGCACGTGTTGCAGGAAAAGGACCTGGCCACCTGTGCCGGGGTGACCGATGTGAAGGGCAACCGCATGCTCAGACCCTCTGATCCGGGCAGGCCCATCCGGACTTTAATGTGCGCGTGGTTGAGAAAAGGTCCGATGGGATCGTGGTGAGAGGGGCCAAGATGCACATTACGGGGGCCGCTTATTGTAATGACATCTTTGTGATCCCCTGCCACGCCTTGAGCGAAGCAGACGCAGATTATGCCGTGGCCTTTGCCATACCCGCCAACACCAAAGGGATCAAACAGATCTGCCGCCCGTTCACGGCCCACATCAGCCCGCTGGAGTTTCCCATTTCGCGTCCTTTAAGGGTCCACACGGATTCGCTCATCATATTTGACGACGTGTTTGTTCCCTGGGAGCGGGTGTTCCTCTGCGGCGAATGGAAGCACGCGGCGACCCTGGTCTATAATTTTGCCCTGATGCACAGAAGAACCGGGTGTTCCTATCGCATCCCCCTGTCAGAACAGTTCGTGGGCGTGGGAGCGGCCATCGCCGAGTACAATGGCATTTCAAAGGCCCCTCATGTCCGGGAGAAACTCACGGACCTGGTCATTTACCTTGAAACCCTCAAGTCCCTGTCCAAGACCGCGTGTTACGATTTCGTGATGCGCGGGGGCATTGCGGTGCCCAACCCCATCGCCACCAACATGGCCAAGTACCATTTCGCTCACAACTACCACGATATTGTTAAAATCGTGCAGGACCTGGCCGGCGGCATTGTGGTGACCGCCCCCACCTATAAGGACTATCAGCGACCCGAACTGCACGACGATATCGACAAGTACTTGATGGCCAACAAGGAGATCTCCACCGAAAACCGCCTGCGCATGGTGGACTTGATCCGCCGGATCACCAGTGCGGATCTGGAGACCATCTGCCTGCATGGAGAGGGTTCCCCCATGGCCGAACGGATGACCATTTTCATGGAGGCCCAGAAGGTACTGAAGGACTGCCGACATCTCGTGGAGCAGATGGCGGAAATAGAGCGGTAGGGGATTTTTGATTGGTGATGCTGGGGCACCGTTTTTGCTTTGGCACTGTTTTTCCTTCGGGAGAAATGCCAACGACCCCTTGCCTGTAAAGGAATCAAAAACCAACAGGAGGAAATCCTATGGATTGCTCATTTTTGAGTTGTGAAGGAAAAGTCGCCCTGGTCACCGGCGGGAGTCGGGGGATCGGGAAGGCCATTGCCCTGGCCTTTGCAGATGCAGGGGCGGATGTGGTCATTGCCAGCCGCAAATTCCCGGACCTTGAAGTCGTCGCAGATGAGATAAAGGCCACGGGGAAAAAGGCGGTGTGTATCCCGACGCATGCCAAGAAAACCGAGGATTTGGAGAAGCTGGTCAATCAGACCATGGAGACATTCGGCCGGATCGATATTCTGGTGAACAATGCGGCCACCAATCCCGCTATGGGCCCCATAGTCGATACAGAGGAAAAGGTATTCGACCACATCATTCAGACCAACCTCAAGGGATATTTTACGCTGAGCAAGCTTGTCGGGAAGATCATGCAGAATCAGAAATCGGGACACATCATCAATATATCCTCTGCAGGGGGCGTCAGTCCGGCAGAGGGACTGGGACCCTACTGCATCAGCAAGGCCGGCATCAACATGCTGACCAAGCAGATGGCCCTGGAACTGGGACCCTATAATGTCCGTGTCAATGCCATCGCCCCCCGCATTATCAAGACCGACTTCAGTAAGGCCCTGTGGAGCAACGATAAATTGATGGAGATGGAGTATCGATTGACGCCCCTCAAATGTGTGGGGACACCGGAAGAAATTGCCCGGACCGCATTGTATTTGTGCTCCAGTGCCGCAAACTACATGACCGGCCACATTCTTGTCATCAATGGGGGAGCCTTCTTTTAGGCGCCTGGTCTGTAATTTCGAGACGCCGTTACACTTGAACCGTTGGCCCCATTCGGGAAAGGGTTTCACGGATGCTGAGACTCATCAACCTGGAAACCACCTATAATGATATCATCCTGGCGCTCAAAGGAATTTCCTTGAATGTCTCCACGGCCGATATCGTTGCACTCCTCGGTGCGAACGGGGCAGGAAAGACCACGACCATCAATACCATTTCCGGCATTCGAAAAACCCTTCAGTTGACCATCGAAGACGGAACCATCGAATTTGAAGGAGAGGTGATCAACGAAAAAGCCCCCCATGAAGTGGTCTCACTCGGCATTCTTCAGGTCCCTGAGGGACGAAAGGTCTTTGCCGAACTGACCGTTGCCGAAAATATCCTCATCGGCTCATATACATTGGAAAACCGGCATCATTTTGTCACGAACAGGAGATCCGTGCTCGCCTACTTTCCCATCCTTCAGGACCGGGTTCATCAATTGGCCGGCTATCTGAGTGGCGGGGAACAACAAATGCTGGTAATCGCCAGGGCCCTGATGCCCGAGCCCAAGCTGATGATGATGGACGAGCCGTCCCTCGGCCTCGCGCCTCTCGTGGTGGATGAGATCTTTGGCATTGTGAAGAGGATCAACAGGGAGCAAAACGTGGCGATCCTCCTGGTGGAACAGAATGCCCATGTGGCACTCGCCATTGCCCGATACGGATATATTCTCGAAAACGGTCGCGTGGTCATGGAAGGCCCGAGTGAGCGGCTTCGAGAAGACCGGGATATAAAGGAGTTTTACCTGGGCCTTTCCGAGGTGGGCACAAAGAAGAGCTTCAAAGAGGTCAAACACTACAAAAGAAGGAAGCGGTGGCTTTCCTGATGACGGCCCCATCAACCCTGTTGGCGATTTCATCTCTTTCCATGAGATTTGGTGGCATCCAGGCCACCAAGGATGTCTCCATCCGCGTGGAAAATGGGGAGATCTATTCCATCATCGGGCCCAACGGGGCAGGTAAAACCACGGTTTTCAATTGCATCAGCGGCATATACCGGGCACAGGCGGGGATGATCCTGTTTAAAGGGAAAGAGCTTATCGGAATGAAGCCCCACAAGATCGCCCACCTCGGGATTGCACGGGCCTTTCAAAATATTGAGCTGTTCAGGGGCATGACGGTGTTGGATAACCTCATGTCGGCGAGAGGGCCGCATCTTGAATACGGCCTGTTGCGCGCCGCCGTATTTCTTGGGAAGTGCGCAAAGGAAGAGGTGAGAAACCGGGATGCGGTGGAAGAGATCATCGAATTCCTCGATTTGCAGCACCTGAGAAAGTCTCCCGTCTCCAGTCTCCCCTATGGGCTTCAAAAACGGGTCGAATTGGGGCGGGCCCTATCCATGAAACCCGCGCTCCTGCTGGTGGATGAACCGGTCAGCGGGATGAATCTTGAGGAAACCGAAGACATGGCGCGCTACCTGCTGGATATCAACGAAGAGATGGGCATTACCATTCTGCTGGTGGAACATGATATGGGCCTGGTGATGGATCTATCCGACCGCATTGCGGTTTTGAATTTCGGCCTCAAAATCGCAGAAGGTCCGCCCGCAGATATTGCGGCCAATCCTGAGGTCGTCAGCGCCTATCTGGGCCAAAAGCAAGCCGAATGAAGCACACAGACACCACTTTCCCGATGTTGTTGCTGGAAAATGCCCGCAGATACGGGAGACGAGTGGCCATGCGGGAAAAGTATAAAGGAATCTGGCAGGAGATCTCCTGGGAAGAATATCTCAACCGCGTCAGGTACCTTTGCCTGGGACTCTTGAGGATGGGTCTGAAACGGGGCGACCATGCTGCCATACTGGGGGAAAACTGCCCGCAATGGATCTTTTCGGATCTTGCCGTTCAGGGCCTCGGCGCGGTATCCGTGGGGATATACCCCACCAACTCGAAGGAGCAGGTCCAATACATCCTTGAGCACTCCAGATCCCGGATGGTTGTGGTCAAGGACCAGGAGCAGGTGGACAAGGTGCTTGCCGTAAAGGACCATCTCCCGGAGCTGAACCGGGTGGTCGTCATGGACATGAGGGGACTGCGTCACTATGAAGATCCCCTCATTATCAGTTACGCCGATGTGGAAGCCATGGGACGGGAATTGGGTGATACCGAATCCGGGCGGTTCCAGGAACTCGTCACACAAACCGCTCCTGATGATGTGGCGTTTATCGTGTATACCTCCGGTACCACGGGTCCGCCGAAAGGGGCCATGATCTCGCATCGCAGTAATATTCACATGATCGTCAACGGGCTTCAGGACATCCTTCACTTCACGGATCAAGATACCCTTCTCTCCTATCTGCCCCTCTGTCATATCCTGGAGCGGAACCTCTCCATGTGCATGCCGCTGGTTTTCGGCTATACCATTAACTTTGCGGAATCCATCGATACGGTTCAGGAAAATATTCGTGAAATCTCGCCGAGCTTTTTCGCCGCGGTTCCGAGAATCCTTGAAAAACTGCATTCGGCCATCAACATCCGGATCGAAGACAGCACGCGGTTTAAACGGCTGGTTTATATCCTTTTCGAACCGGTAGGTAAACGCACAGCCGTCCACCGAATGAATCGACAGCGCCCGCCCTTTCAATGGCTGCTTCTTTACGGACTGGCCTATTGGTGCATCTACCGGGCCATGCGAAAAAAAATGGGTCTTTTGAACTGCCGGTGCGTCATGAGCGGTGGCGCGCCCATTGCGCCGGAGGTTCTGGCCTTCTTTCGATCCCTCGGGATTGTCGCTGTGGAACTGTACGGATTGACGGAGACCTGCGGCACCATCTCGGGTCCCCACCACATTATCAAACACGGTTCGGTGGGCGAACCTTGCGGTGCCGTGGAATTTAAACTGGCCCCAGATGGGGAGATCATGGTCAAGGGGGATTCGGTGTTCGCCGGGTACTATCGTGATCCGGAATCAACGCAGGAAATCATAGAGAATGGATGGCTTTACACCGGTGACATGGGGGAAATTGACGAAGACGGGCATCTTTATATCGTGGACCGAAAAAAGGATATCATCATCACTTCGGGGGGGAAAAACATCTCTCCATCTGAAATCGAAAACAAGATGAAGTGCAGTTCGTACATCAAGGAGGCCATTGTTATTGGAGATGGCCGAAAATACCTGACGGCCCTTATCCAGATCGAGTACGAGAACGTGGGAAATTGGGCCCAGAACAACAAAATCGCCTATACCACCTACAAGAGCCTGGCCCGGAGTCGGGATGTATTTGAATTGATAAGGGATGAGGTGAATCAGGTGAATGAAACCCTTGCACAGGTGGAGCGCATCAAGAAATTCAAGCTCCTCGACAAAGAACTGGATCAGGACGATGAGGAACTCACGGCCACACAGAAGGTCAAGCGAAAAGTCATAGCCGAGCGGTTTCAAGAGGAAATCGCCGAGATGTATGCTTGATACGATGGAAACGATTATTAACATCCTCGTAAACGGGTTGTCCATGGGCGCCATATATGCCCTATTGGCCTCTTGGCTTCGTCCTCATTTTCAAATCAACGGGGATTATCAACTTTGCCCAGGGGCAATTGGCCATGGTCGGCGCCTTTCTCTGCTACACCTTTGCCACACTCTGTCATATTCCCTATCTTTTTTCGTTTCTGATTGCCCTAGGTATTGGGGCCCTGCTGGGTGCGGTGGTGGATATGCTCTTTTTCAGACGGATGGTGGGCGAACCCATGTTTTCCACCATCATGGTCACCGTCGGGCTGGCCAGCATTTTGTCCTGCGCAGCCGGACTGATCTGGGGACACGACGTCTACCCCATCCATTCCCCCTTTACCGGCAGAACCTTTGAATTTTCCGGCATCACCCTCTCCCGGGGCTCCCTGTACACCATCGGCGTGTCCCTGATTTTGATTGTGCTCTTCGTTTTGTTCTTCAATCGATCGCTCCTGGGCATTGCCATGAAAGGTACCGCAGAAGATCCGGATACATCGGGTCTCATGGGCATTAACGTCAAAAAGATCCATATGATCTCCTGGGCCATCGGGACAGTGGTCGCAGTGGTGGCCGGGATTTTTCTGGCAGAAGAGAGCTTCGTCAGGCTCTCCATGAGTCACTTCGGCATTAAGGCCATGGCAGCCGCCATTCTGGGCGGGATGCAAAGCATCGGCGGTGCCATCCTGGGCGGCGTGATGATCGGGATTGTGGAAGGGCTTGCGGCCAATTATCTGAGCGGCATGGAAATCGGAAACTTCCATTTTGGGGATGTGAAAGATGTCACCGCTTTTGTCATTATGATTATTGTCCTGATGCTCAGACCTCAC
Source organism: Deltaproteobacteria bacterium (assembly GCA_034522175.1). Lineage (GTDB taxonomy): Bacteria > Desulfobacterota > DSM-4660 > Desulfatiglandales > Desulfatiglandaceae > JAIPDZ01. Next base: position 1,752,940 of record JAXHLQ010000001.1, read on the forward strand.
GGCATCTTTGGAAAAGAGAAGGTGGAACGGGTGTAGACAGACATGGCCGGCACATTCAAGACAAGTTATCGGGCGGACATGACCCTCTTTCAGAACCTTTGGGTAAAGGTTTGGCTCATCATCCTGATCCTTCTCATGCTGCTGGCTCCCTGTGTCCTGTCAAGATATCAGTTGAGCATCCTCAACGAAATGGGCATCGCCGCCATCGGGGCCGTAGGTCTCAATCTTCTCACCGGGTACACCGGTCAGATTTCCCTCGGGCACGGCGCCTTTTTGGCCATCGGGGCCTACACGTCGGGACTCTTGACCGGAAAGGCTGGAATTCCAATCTTTCTCTCCATCCCCCTGTCCGGACTAATGGCTGCGGGACTGGGGTTCATTGTCGGCATTCCCTCTCTCAGGCTCAAAGGCCTCTATCTTGCATTGGGCACGTTGGCCTTCGGCTTCGTCGTGGAATACGTCCTGTTTCATTGGGGTCTCACCCAGGGAGACATGGGAATGCCTGTGGAACGGGTTCGTGTGGGGCCATTCGCCCTACATACGGAAAAGGGGTATTTTTATTTTATTATGGCGTTCGTGGTCATTGCCACGCTCTGTGCCAAGAACCTGGTCAGGAGCAAAATCGGCCGTGCCTTCATTGCCATCAGGGACAGGGATATCGCCGCCGAGGCCCTGGGTATCTCGCTGGCCAAGTATAAGGTTATGGCGTTCGGGATCAGTGCCTTTTATGCCGGTGTGGCGGGGTGTCTCATGGCCCACTACCAGAAATGGATTGTGCCCGGGAATTTCGATATCTCCCTTTCCATCGCCTATATCGCCATGATCGTCCTGGGGGGGCTGGGATCGGTTCTGGGCGCCGTTCTCGGGGCCATACTGATCACAGGGATTCCCCATGGCATCGTCTATCTCACGGACCTGTTTAAGGAGACCTATCCCGCGCTCAGCGGGCTCATTGTGGATATCAAGTTGGGGATATTCGGACTGATTATCGTATTGACATTGCTCTTTGAACCCAGAGGGCTTTTCGGCATTTACGGCCGGGTCAAGCGTTACTGGAAAACCTGGCCGTACCGGTACTGAGTGATCTGCTCAGCAAGGTCCAGGAAAAGGTGCTGATAACGAATTGGCTTGCTGTCGAGCCCGGTCGATGGGCTCAATGGCGACAGGATCCAGGAGGTCATGCAACATTCACCCATTTTGTGTAAAGGAGGCAATCAAATGACAGGAAGAATTTTTGGTTTGTTGGCGATGTTGGCAGGGACATTGTGCTTGATGGGGGCTTCGGCGTTTGCCGGTGAGGTAAGGGGGGTCACAGATGATGAGGTCAAGATCGGCTGTCTCGTGGATTTCACCGGACCTGGAAAATATGCAGGGGCGCCCATTTCAGAGGCGTTCAGGGACTGTGTGGCCTGGGTTAACGACACGGGCGGCGTCAACGGCAGGAAAATCAAGCTGATCGTAGAGGACAACGGCATTATGCCCAATACCACCATGAAGGCGGCCAAAAAGGTCATTCTCAAGGACGGCATCTTCGCCTTGGGCTTCAATTTGGGGAGCGCGGGATCAAGCGCCATTCTCCCCTTGTGCGAGGAAAACCAGGTGGTCATGATGCCCCACGGGGCCAATCGGAAGTTTTTTGATCCGGGAAACAAGTGGGTATTCGTCCCCCACACCGTGCAATACAGCATGGCATCACGGGCCGTGGAGTATATCTTAGGGAAAAATCCTGAAGCGAAAATCGGGATGATCTACCAGGATGACGGGTTCGGTAGAGAAGGCCTCGCGGGGGCACAGGCTGCGGCCAAATTCATGAAAACAAAGCTCGTCGAGACAGCTCCCTACAAGATGGGGACCATTGATTTCACCCCGCATATGAGCGCCATGAAGGCGGCCGGGGTAGACTTCATCGTATTGTGGACTTACCTCCCCCAATCGGCGGCGGTCATCAAGCAGAAGCTGAAAATGGGATGGGATGTGCCCCTTATTTCCAACAATACAACCGGTGTGCCTCCCCTCTTTGCCCTGGTGGGTGAGCATGCGAACGGGTATATGCTGGTGACCCCCTATGCCCCGGTCCATACCGACCGTCCCGGGATCAAGCGGGTAAAAGAAATCAACAAGAAGTACGGCAATCCTGAGAAGACCCTGGAAAACCCCATGTACCCGGACTACCTCTATCTCGCCGGGTGGGGATACATTGAAAGCATGGTCGAAGGGCTCAGAAAGGCGGGGAGAGACCTGACCCCGGACGCCCTGGTGAAAGGGTTGGAGAGCATCAAAGATTACGACATGGGCGGCATGTGTCCCAATATCACATTCGGCCCCAAGCGACATGTGAGCAGCTTTTCGAGCCTGGTGCTCAGGGCCAACGGAAAGACCAAGCAGTTTGATATCATCGACGGGTTCAAAGAACCCAAGACGCCCCAATAGAGTTGGCAGGGAATTAAGCCAAAGGTCGGAGAGGATCACCGGCGTAGGCTGGTTGATCCTCCAATTCTCCCAATAACGGAGACGAACCATTAGAAACAAATATCGAGCAACCATTAAGAATCAACGCGCCATGAGCAACCAGGGACCAGGAACGAGCAACGAAAAACCCATAGCCACCCCCACCCGGATTGACACCGAGTTCACCCGGATGATCGGCGTGGACTATCCGATTATCGGTGCGCCCATGTTTCTCATTTCCTACGAGGCGCTCGCCGTGGGTGTTGCCCGGGGAGGCGGTCTCGGGACCATTCCGTTGCCCAACTTCCGCACCGTGGGTGAACTGAAACAGACGCTTGCCCGCATCAGAGCGGAAACCGATAGGCCCATCGGCGTCAACATCCACGTCTCCGGGAAATTTCCGTGGAAAGAACATCTCGCGCTCTGTCTAAATTTCGGCGTTAAGTTTTTCATCACCTCCCTCGGAGATCCCCGGCTCATTCTCGATGATGTGCATGCCAGTGGGGGAAAGGTGTTTGCGGATGTCATCACCGTGGAACAGGGACTCAAGGCCCGGGACCGGGGGGTTGACGGCCTCATCGCAGTGGCCGACTCTGCCGGGGGACATGCCGGCAGGGACCCGCTCATGATTCTGGTTCCCTATCCTCAAGTCCAGGGTGGGTCTGCCGGTGATCGCCGCCGGAGGCATCAGTACCGGCGCTCAGATGGCGGCTTCCATGGCCCTCGGGGCCTGTGCGGTCATTACCGGAACACGCCTCATTGCCACCCCTGAGTCACGGGCCTCCGAAGACTATAAAAAAGCGGTCGTGGCTGCCGGGCCCGAAGCCATCGTCTGCACGGACCAGATTACCGGCAATCCGGCCAACTGGCTTAAAAGCAGCATTGAAGGCTTCAAAAAACGGCCTGAGATCGGATCCGCAAAATGGCGGGATCTCTGGAGCGCCGGGAAAAGCGTTGCCCAGGCCGATGCCATAACGCCTGCTGAAACCGTCATTCGGGACATGGTCGCGGAATACGCCTTGGTTTTAAGGAAAATGGGGCAGACCATCTGTGAACGCTAACCCATAAGGAGGCAAATAATTCATGGACTATCGCTTTACAGAAGAACAGATCATGCTCAGAGAGACGGTCAGGCGGTTTGTGGAAACCGAAATCCCTCGGGAGATGGCACAGGAGATTGATGAGAAGGATCAGTTTCCTCACGAACTGCTGCAGAAGCTCTGTGATCTGGGATTCATGGGCATGAACGTGTCGGAAGCCTATGGCGGTCAGGGAGGGGATGTTATCGATCAGATGATCTTCTACGAAGAGATATCCAAACGACTGCCGGTGCTGGCCTGGGCCGCCGGCAATATTCTTTTGTATGGAAACGAAATTATCGGGACCAATGGCAGTGACGCGCAGAAACAGAAATATCTTCCGAAGCTGGCCCGGGGCGAGTTGAAATTCGCCTATGCCCTCACCGAGGCCAATGCGGGATCAGACGCAGCAAGCATACGGACCAAGGCCGTGAAGGATGGGGATCACTATATCATCAACGGCAGCAAGATGTTTATTACAGGAGCGGGTATCGCTGATATCGTGGTGACCAATACCCGCACGGCCGAATCCAAATTCAAGGGCATCACCGATTTTCTGGTGGACACTCAATCAAAAGGGTTCAGCGCCACACCCATCCGCGATCTGGGGTATCGGGGATCCAATACCTGTGAGGTGTACTATGAGGATGTGAGGGTGCCTGAGGAAAATATTCTGGGGGGACCTGAAAGCCTTAATCAGGGATGGAAGCAGATGATGCGGCTCTTGAACGCGGAGCGGCTGGCGTTGTTTTCCTGTGCCCTGGGAATTGGTCAGGCGTCCCTGGATTATGCCCTCAACTACGCCAGGGAAAGGGAACAGTTCGGCCGTCCCATCGGCAGCTTTCAGGCAATTACCCATATGCTGGTGGAAATGGCCACGGAACTGGAGGCGGCGAGATGGCTGGCGTACCATGCCGCATGGAAAGAAATCCAGGGGATGGACTGCGTCAAAGAGACCTCCATGTCCAAGTACTTCTGTGCTGAAACCGCCAAGAAGATTGCGCTACAGGGGGTGCAGATCCTTGGAGGGTATGGCTACACCATGGAGTATGATGCCCAGCGATTCCTGCGGGACGTCTTAATCCTCTCCATCGGCGGGGGTACCACTCAGATTCAGAAGAATATCATCGGCAAGCAGTTGGGGCTGTAGAGAGAACCATGTCAGTCTTATAATGGGCGCAATGTCATGAATGCCCACGGATAAACAAAGGAGGTCTTGAATGAGTGATTTGAAAGGGAAGGTAGCCATTGTCGGTATCGGCGAGGTCCCCACCGGCCGATTTCCTGAAAAGGCGGCCATCTATCATGCCATGGAATCGGCCAAGCGGGCCATACGGGATTCGGGGCTCGATAAGGATGACATCGATTATTGCATGCCCACCGCGGCCCTGTTCAGTCCTCCCTTTAATACGGAGCTGGTGACCTGCCGTATTGTGGAAGAGCTGGGTCTCAAGAACTGCAAAAAAAACTGTCAGGTATTCGCCGGCGGTTCCAGCAGCAGTTGCGGTCTGGAACTGGCCGCAAGCCTCATCCACAGCAGGGCTGCCAAGAACGTCCTCTTTGTCCACGCGGACAAGCTGGGCACCGGGGTGACGGCCCAGGGCGGGATTGATCTCTTCTCCACCGCAGGGATGTCACTGGAATGGGAGGTGCCCTACGGGCAGCACTATTCGTCCATCGCGGCGTTGACCACCACGCGGTACCAGTACGAGACCGGGTGCACGGATGAGCAGTTGGCGGCGGTGTGCGTATCCAACCGCAAATGGGCGGAGCTGAACCCGCACGCCTTTTTCAGAAAACCCCTGACCATCGAAGAGGTCATGGCCTCCAAGATGTTGTCCACCCCGCTTCGGGCCAAGGAGTCCAACATGCTCTTTGACGGCGGTTCCGCATTTGTGGTGACCTTGGCCGAGCGGGCCAGGGATCTGCCCAATAAGCCGGTGTACCTGTTGGGGGAAAGCGGGGTGGTCACCCATTTTGTCTTTTCCCAGGAACCGGATGTCACGCGCTTCGGTTGGGCCAAAGCAGGGAAAGAGGCTTTTGAGGAGGCGGGCCTCACGCCCGAAGATATCGATGTAGCTGAGATCTATGACTCCTACCCGGTATACCAGCTCATCGGATTCGAGGAACTGGGGTTCTGCGAACGGGGCGAGGCCGGGGAGATATTCATGAGAGGGGATACCTGGCCCGGCGGCAGGATACCGACCACCACCGATGGGGGGATGCTTTCAAAGGGCCATATCGGTGCGGGAGGGGCCGTCTCTCTTTTGGTGGAGGCCGCGCGTCAGCTCATGGGGAAGGCAGGGGAACGGCAGGTGGAAGGGGCCCGGTTTGCCGTTAAGACAGGGACCGGCGGCACCTACATGGACGCACAGGTCACGATTCTGGGAACCGAGATCCCTTAAGAAAGGAGAATGGAAATGGAAACACCCCAAAAACCCGTACCGGTGGTCAATCCATGGGCAAAGCCCTTCTGGGAAGCCACAAGGGAAGGAAAGCTGATCATCCAGAAATGTGACGATTGCCAGGCATACGTATTCTATCCGAGAACCGCCTGCCCCCACTGCTTCTCAGACAATCTGGGCTGGGTTGAGGCCTCGGGCAAGGGCACCATCTACAGCTTTACGGTTGTGGAGAATAACGCCCCATCGGCGTTCCTTGCGGACATGCCCTTTGTGATCGCCATGATCGATCTTGAAGAGGGGGTCCGGATGCTGTCCAACATCGTGGACTGCGAGCCCGAGAACCTCCGGTGCGACATGCCGGTGGAGGTGACCTTCGAGAAACTGAATGATGAATTCACGCTGCCCATGTTCAGCCCCTCAAAGGAATAGGATAGCGCCCTTCGGCCATTTTGTGTTTTCGCTTTTCATTGGCGAAAAAGATGCATTCAACAGAGAGGACATTACCACATGGAGCACAGCAAGTACGGAGACGATTTCAATGTGGGGGATATCTATACCACGGCCGCCATTACCATGACGGAGACCCACGTGGTCAACTGGGCCGGGCTGACCATGGATTTCTACCCATTGCATATGGATAAGGAGTACGCCGCCAGGACCCAGTTCAAGGAGCGGCTGGTGCACGGTCCCCTGATCTTTGCCATGGCCGTGGGCCTGGTGGGTTCGGCAGGGTTCGCGGGGGATTCGGCCGTGGCGTGGCTGGGTGCGGACAACATGAAGATGCTCAAACCCGTCAGAATCGGGGACACCATTACCGTGGTGGTAGAGGTCCTGGAGAAGCAACCCACCGGCAAGCCGGATAAGGGGATTCAGGTATGGCGGTACACGGTCAATAATCAGCAAAACGAAGCGGTCATGGTATTTGACTACAAGATGATGTTTCACATGCGCACCTGAGAATGGACACACGGTTTGTTTTTAAACATGCGCCCAAATGCCTGTGATTCGCCATCAACCATTTTTCAGCAGGACAACGCCGCGCCATCTTCAGGATCATCGAACGAGGAGGATCAGCAATGATAGGAATGACCATTGGGGAGTTATATGATCGCTGTGTTGACTTCTATGGTGATAAGACCGCGGTCACCATGAATGACCGGTCTTACACGTACAATGACGTGGGCAACAAGGCCGATGCACTCCTGACTGCCCTGCAGAACCTGGGGCTCAAAAAGGGCGATAAAATCGCCTTTCTGATGGTCAACTGTCCGGAGTATGTTTTCTGCGAGTATGCAGTGGCCAAGAGCGGATGCATCCGGGTTCCGCTGGCCGTGCTTCTGACCTCCAACGATCATATTTATATGATGAACCAGGCGGAGTGCACCGCCCTGATCTACCATGAAAATTTGGCGTCACGGGTTGAGGAGATGATGCCGCATCTGAAAACGGTCAAACACTTTATCCGTGCAGGTAACGATCCTGACGATCTGATGGACGGGCATCTAAACCTTGAATCGCTTGTAGCAGAGACCCAGCCCAAACCCCGACCCGTGGCCATCGATCCGGAGGACCTGGTGGGCATTTACTATACGGGGGGACTACGGGAAAACCCAAAGGGGTGATGCTCTCTCACCGTGCGTGGGTGTACACCGTCCTCATCGAGATGCTGGACCTGGGATTTGGCTGGAAGGAAACGTTTCTCTATCCCACCCCCCTGACCCATGCGGGCGGGTGTCTCATGCTGCCGGTTCTTCTGAGGGGGCGCTGCGTGATCATCGATCACTTTGAACCGCGCCTTTTCCTGGAAACCATAGAAAAGGAACAGGTGACCATGACCTTCCTGGTGCCCACCATGATCTATGTCCTGTTGGATTACCCGGATCTGAAAAAATACAATCTCAGCAGCATCCGGAATATAATCTATGGGGCGTCGGCCATTGCCCCGGATCGCCTCAAGCAGGCGCTCAACACCTTTGGTCCGGTGATGACCCAGCTGTTTGGTCAGACCGAGGCCCCCATGATGATCAGTGCCCTCTCCAAGGAGGAACATGTGGTTGAGGATCCAAAACGGGAGATGGAGATCCTCAGTTCTGCGGGAAGGCCCACCTTCCATGCCCAGATCAAACTCATCAGCGACGACGGCAACGAGGTCAAAAGGGGCAAATCCGGCGAAGTGGTCGTCAAATGCGCCAACATCATGCACGGTTATTACAAGAACCCGGAAGCCACCGCCGAGACCATCAAAGAGGGATGGCTCTATACGGGTGATGTGGCGAGACAGGATCATGAGGGGTTCTTATACATTGTGGACCGAAAAAAGGACATGATCGTCAGCGGCGGTTTCAATATCTTCCCGAGGGAGATTGAGGATGTCCTTTTCGAACATCCGTCTGTCAAGGGGGCGGCGGTTATCGGCGTTCCGCACGACAAATGGGGGGAAGAGGTCAAGGGGATTGTGGTGATTCATGAAGGAAAAGCCGCATCCCAGGAAGAGCTCATCGCCTTTGTCAAAGAACGGAAAGGAAGCCTCATGGCCCCCAAGACCATTGAGTTCTGGGACGAGATCCCTTTGACCAATCTGGGCAAGGTGGACAAAAAGGCCATCCGGGCCGGATTCTGGGAGGGGAAAGACCGGTGGTGTCTTAGCGTCGGTCTTCGAAGCCCATAATCCATTGAGGGAACCAGGCACAGTGACCAAAAGCTATACCCACGAACTGAATCGGGAAATCCGCTCCATTTCAGGAAGATATGAACTGGACAGGAAGAAAGGGTGCATATCGCCGGGCATATGATCCTCTATGCCGTGGGTAACGCCATGGTGGACAGTTCCTGTTGCGGGGTGTGGGGGTGCCGGTTTGCGCTGGTGCCGGGAGTTGTGGTTCAGTTTAAGTGCAAAACAGATTCGGCTCAAAACCCGGTCAGCATCGTCGAACCGATACATGACCAAGCCATTCGAAAGGAGATCGTCCAACATCTTGAAAAGACCGAATGGGTCACTCAGGTCCGGTTTTGGGAATAAACGCCAGAGGCGTTGAGAAACCATTCAAAAAACGGAGGAGACAATGATAGGAATTAAGTCATATGGGGTCTATCTCCCGTACTATCGCCTGAACCGTGCGGAGATCGGAAAATACTGGGGGAGCTATCAGCTCCCCGGAGAAAAGGCCGTGGCGAATTTTGATGAGGATACACCGTCCATGGGCGTTGAAGCGTGTCGGGATTGCCTGAAAGACACACGCAGAGATGACATTGAAGGGCTCTACTTCGCCTCAACCACATTTCCTTACGCAGAGAAACAGAATGCCGCCGTTGTGGCCGGAGCCCTCGATATTCCCCGGACCGCAATGACCATTGACATATCCGGGTCCCTCAGATCCGGAAGCAATGCAGTGAAACTGGCAATGGATACCGTGAGCGGGGGCGGGTCCAAGGAGATCCTGGTTTGTGCGTCGGATCTTCGGCTGGCCCTTCCCAACGGCCAAAAGGAACTCGAATTCGGAGATGGCGCTGCGGCATTTCTGATCGGGAATTCCGATCTCATCGCCACCATTGACGGCACCTATACCACGAACAATGAGATCTATGATGTGTACCGGCCCGCCGAGGAACGGTTCGTTTTGTCCTGGGAAGATCGCTTTGTGAGGGAAAAGGGATACAGACAGGTGGTCATTGAAACCGTTACAGCTGCACTAAAGGATTTTGGGATGTCCCCGGATGATTTCACCCGGGCCGTCTTTTATGCACCGAACCCGGGCCATCTCAAGGGCGTGGCCAAGAAACTGGGATTTGATCCGAAGACCCAGGCCGTGGATACCCTTTGGGGTGCAACGGGCAACCTGGGATCGGCTCACGCCATGGTCCTCCTGGCAGGAGCGCTGGAGGCGTCTAAACCGGGAGATCGGCTCTTGTGGGTCACGTACGGGGACGGGTGTGATGTCATGCACCTGACTGTCACCGAAAAGATCACCAAAATACAGAAAAAGGGGAGCGTCAAGCGGATGCTCAGTTCAAAGGCCGGCACCACATACCAGAAATACCTGCGCTGGCGGGACATACTCGCCACGGAGCCGCCCATGAGACCGCGCACCGAGCCGGCATCAGCCGTGGCCCTGTACCGGGACCGAAAATGCGGTCTGGCCCTGAATGGATCCAAATGCAGGACCTGCGGGACCATTCAGTACCCGGTTCAACGGATTTGCATGGATTGCCGCAGCAAAGACGATTTTGAGTACTATTCATTCGAGGACAAACAGGGAAAAACCGCCACATTCTGTCATGACAACCTAGCGGTTTCTCCGGATCCCCCCACCACGCTTGCCGCAGTCGATTTCGAAGGCGGGGGACGGATCATGATGGACGTCACCGACCGGGATCCAACGGACATACAGGTGGGCACGCCCTGGAGCCCACCTTCAGGAAATTTCGAAAAACCAACGGCGTCCAGGTCTACTGGTGGAAATCCAGGCCCATTCGATAAACAACGAACGCCATTACTCAACAGGATTGGAGGTTGAATCCACATGGAAAGCATAAAAGATAAAGTCGCCATCGTCGGTATGGGATGTACCCGGTTCGGAGAAAACTGGGACATGAGCCTGGATGACATGATTATTGATGCCGTGTATGAGGCCCACGAAGATTCCGGAATCCCGCCCCAAGACATCCAGGCTGTTTGGATCGGTTCCTACTGGTCCAACCTGCCCGCGCCGAGCCAACCTCTCGCCACCACCCTCAAGACCGATTATATACCCATCACCCGGCTGGAAAACATGTGCGCCACGGCTTCTGATTCTCTCAGAAATGCGGCCTATGCCGTGGCCTCCGGCACGTGTGATATCGCCCTGGCCATCGGTGCTGAAAAACTCAAGGATTCGGGCTACAGCGGTCTCCCGACGGATGACATCGCCATGGGACTGGTGTCCACGGCTCCCAACACCTTCCGGTCCAGAAACTTTACGGCGCCGGGTCATTTTGCCATGATGGCCACCAGCTATTTCAACAAATACGGTCTGAGTCCCGAAGAGGGACGGACCATGCTGGCCAAAATCATGGTCAAAAATCACAAAAACGGCACGCGCTCGCCCAAGGCCCATTTCAGAAGAGAGATCACCGTTGAACAGGTCCTCAAAGCCCCCATCATTGCCTGGCCTTTGGGACTCTTGGATTGCTGCGGGGTCAGCGACGGGGCGGCAGCGGCCATCGTGGTCCGGAAGGATCTGGCCAAGACATTCAGGCCGGATCCCGTTTATATTAAGGCCCTGCAGATCGCGGTGGGGCCCTCGGAAGGATACATGAATCCCAAACACGACTGGACCATGGTCAAGGAAAGCTACCGGGCAGGCCAGGCAGCCTACGCCGAGGCCGGCATAAAAGATCCCCGTAAAGAGATCAGCATGGCGGAGGTGCATGACTGTTTTTCCATCACGGAAGCGGTCATTTACGAAGACCTCCAGTTCTCCCCCCGCGGCAAATGCAAAGAAGACATTGAAGCGGGTACTTTTGAGCTGGAGGGTGATCTCCCGGTCAACATGGACGGGGGGCTCAAGTGCTTCGGGCATCCCATCGGGGCATCGGGCTTAAGGATGATCTATGAGCTCTACAAGCAGATTCAGGGCAAGGCCGGAGACCGGCAGATAAAGAATCCCGAACTCGGCCTGGCCCACAATCTGGGCGGAACCCCGGGCGGCGCCACCATTGCGGTCAATATTGTTGGACCTTGAGGGGGTTTTGTTTGATTTTCACAGGTACCTCATGTCCTAAAAGGCCAGGTGCCATCCAATCAGCGATGGGCGTTTTCAGAGATCAGAAGGGAGACGGACGATCTCATTTCTTTTCCGAAAGATAGGCGAGAATGTCATCCCTGTGCCGCTCCACATAGGCGCAGCTCGGCTCTGCGCCGCATTTGCGGCACTTCAGGTCATAGGCGGAGTTGATGGTCCCGCACGCCGGACAGCTGTAATGGGCCCGCATCTCCGAAAACCACTGGGCATAGCCGACTTCCTTGATCCGTTCCTGAGCCTCCCATAACTCAATACGATGGGGCCGCTGTTCCTTGAATTCACGCAGGTCGTCACAAGGATATTCGTGACATTCCACGCAAAAATCGATCCCTTTTTCTTTGGCGCAGTCGACCATCTTGCACTTGTTTTTGCAGAAGTAACTCCGCTTATCCGACCGGCATCCGTGACACGCCCAATCTTCCGCCGCCGTGTTATAAATCTTTGAAACGGCCTCCAACCGGTGCGTTTCATCCTCTGTGGTGCCGATATACAGCGTGCAGGCCGTACAGAACAGTCCGCAAACCGCCGCGAGTTTCTTATCGTTGTCCACATCCTTCCTTGTAGGCATGTTTTTCCCCAATATAAGGTTTTCTCGAGATCGTCCTTAGTGAGCAGGACGCAATTCGCTTCAGCGTTGATCGACTGTCCGAAATTTGAACTCCTACGAACAGCGGCATAATTCTGTTTGTTGTTCGCCCCTTATTATCGCAGGGACCTTAGCCGGTTAATCTCGTTCTCAATATCTTTGATAACCGCTTTGTTCACAATATCTTTCTTATTGCCGCTCCGGGCGGAGAAAATGATGAAAACCTTGCCACCGTATTTGGCTTCAAAATCTTGAAAACTTGCGCTCATCCGATCTGAGATTTTATAGTTGGCAAAATTGGCGTTTGCGGTCACCGGCTTGATTTGAATACCGAAGTATTTTTCCCCCACCTTTCCGAGGTAGTCTATATCGCCGGCATGATCCACTTCCGGTTCGGATTCTTCAAACTCAACATCCGGGAAAATCTTGGCAAGCGAGTCATTGATCACCGATTTTTCGAGCAGAAAGCCACTCCTGGCGACAGGCACTCCCATATACCGAAAATAGGGAAAATTGAGCAGAATGGGCAGGGTCTCCAGCTCGCCGTTCTTCATATAGTCATCGTTGATTTCCGCACAAAGGACTTTTCCCACGATCAGAACATAGCTGTCCTGAACGAGCTGGTTCACCTTTTTCGCTTCGATCCATCCCACCGCATCCTGGATCCTGGGCGGTTGAGGTGTCTTCATTGACGCTTTTCAAAAAGACCGGTCATCATATTGATCGAGACCAAACGGGGGTTTAAAATCATGGCAATCATTGACACCATGAAAAGGCCGACATTTCAGAAGTGCACGTGCCTGAGCCTTTCTTCCCGCGGCCTTCATCAGTGTCAATATCGGGTTTCGGGGTCGATCCAGCCAAACCCTGTCTTCAACCCGCAGATAGGCGGCTTCAAGCATCTGTCTCAACACCTGTTCCGAGGGCAAAAAACAGGGATACCCTGACCTTCCAAAATGGTAATCCGCCTCGGCCTTTCCCCCATTCAGCAGTACATCTCCTTCAAGAAACAGCCATGAGCCCGGATGGGCGCAATGTCGTAGATTTGCAAAAGCAAAAAAAGGATCAGCGAGGTGATAATACACGCCAAAACAGAGAATGATATCGAATTTCTGTTGCAGTTTTGCCACCTGGTAGATGCTCATATCATCCACAATCTTTATGGATGAATTCAAAACGTCCCTTACCAAACGGATGCCTTCAGGTGTGGACCAGTTCTGCGAATAATCGTCCGCAGCCACCACTTCTTTCGCGCCTCGACGCTCTGCGAAAAAACTGAACATGCCATCCCAGCACCCAATGTCCAAGACCGTTTTCCCCTCAAAATCGATGGCTTCGAGTTCAGAAAAGATTGCGCGCCACAATCTTTGATGGGCCGGCGTATCGGGTTCACGGGACCTGATCTGAAGGCCGTTCGGCAAATCGAATTCATGGTACCATCGAATCGTCTTGATCTGTTGACGGCGTTGATCCACGCGGGTGGGGTTCATGATGTTAGCGTCTCGGATGATTCCTTCAGGATAGAGTGTCTGACAAAAGGTGTTCGAAGTCGTATCACTGTTCCTTTAAATAGGTGACAGCGTTTCTGAAAATCGTGATGCCGTCCCCCTTTTCGCTGGGGAGCACTTGGCCCTGCCTCGAGAGGCGTTCCCGCCTTTTTGTCCAATCCGGATGATTGGTGAAATGGTTATAGGCCTCCGGGTGGGGCATGAGCCCAAACACCCGGCCGGTGGAATCACAGATGCCGGCGATGTCCCGATCAGATCCGTTCGGGTTATAAGGCCACTCCCCCTGGGCCGCGCTGCCGTCCTCGCGTGCATACCGCATCACCACCTGATGATTTTCAAACAGCGATTCTACTGTCCCACGCTCCGCGATGAGTTTACCTTCACCGTGTCGGACCGGCAACTCAATGGCGGAAAGGCCTTTTGTGAAGACGCAGGGGGTATCCGGATTCACCCTCAGATTGACCCAAGCGTCGATGAAGTTGCCCGAGTCATTGTAGGTAATGGCCACCAGGCGCTCACCATAAATCTCATCAAATCCCGGGAGAAGACCGAGATTGACCAGGGCCTGAAACCCGTTACAGATGCCGATCACCAGATTGCCGTCCCGAACAAACTTCTCCAATTCTAATCCCAGATGCCGTCTCAGTTTGGCCGCCATCAGGACACCGGCGCCATGGTCGTCTGCCCAGCTGAATCCCCCGCCGAAGACCAGCATCTGAAACGCACCCAGCGAAACACTGGCTGACCCACCGGCGCCGTGGATCAATTCGTTGATATGGATCCTATGGGAGTCCGCTCCCGCCAGTTTCAAGGCATAATCCGTCTCATAATCGCAGTTGAGCCCGAAACCGGTCAGGACAAGCGCCTTAATCTGTTTCATATCAGTCCTCCGAAGGGCCGCTTCCATTTTGCTTTCAGCTTTTCTTGATCCACCGCTATGAGGGGTATCTTCTTTCCATCCTTAATTAGAAATGCGGGAACCTCCGTCAGGACGCCCACCCGCCGCAGATGATCATTGGAAAACATCGCCTCCAGGTCTCTTGCCTTTTCCGGCACCACCGTCAGGATAAACCGGCCGCATGATTCCGAATAAAGGCGCTGGGTGGGCGTCAGGCCCGCAGACCCTGGGATCCTCGATAAATCGATTTCCATGCCCAGTTCCCCTGCCATGGCCACGAGGGCCAGATGAACGGCCAATCCCCCCCGTGACACCGCATGACACGAGGTGATCTGGCCGTCCGTTATGGCCCCGTGCAGGGCGAGATATTGAGGCCAAAACGTTTCAAAATGGACTTCCGGAACATTCAGGCCGGTGTACCCCATCATCTGATAAAATTCGCTCGCGCCCAGTTCATTTCGCGTTGCGCCCAGCACATAGACCAGGTCCCCGGAAAACTTGGCGTCCATGGTCACGCACCGACCGATATCCCGCACCACACTCGATGCGGTAAAGAGCAGCGTGGGCAACCCGGAAACCTTCCGCCGCTCACCGTAAGGTCCTTTCAGATGGCCGTCGATGTACATGCTGTCTTTACCCGACAAAAGAGGGATGCCATAGGCCAGACAACAGTCCCTGAGGGCCCGGTTGGATCTGACCAGTTGGGCCGCCTTGTATTTGCCGTCCGGGTTCCCGACCGGATCATATTCGATGGTGGGCCAGCAAAAGTTGTCCACCCCGCCGAGATGCCGGGATCCCCACCCACCGCCAGTACCCGCCGCACCGCTTCATCAATGGTAGCACACGTCATGTGATAGGTGTCGATCATTGAATAAACCGGGTTCAGTGCCTGCGAGACGGCCAGTCCCTTATCAGATTCCAGTACCGGCCGGATGACAGCTGCATCCGAAGGCACGTCCCGTTTTTTGCCCACCAGGGGCTTGATGACACTGGATCCCTGAACCTCGTGATCATATTGTCTCGCGATCCAGTTCCGGCAGCAGAGGTTGGGCCGCGAAAGCATATCGAGCAACACCTTATTGTGGTCCACAGGTTCACTCATCACCGGTTCGGTCAGGCCGCGCATTTTCGGGGGAATCCATTGTGCATCAAACGTCCACTGGGGAAAATCGGATTGCAACAGGTCCATCCGGATGTAGGCACAGGTCACGCCCTTGTACGTCAGATGAAGGAATCCGGAATCGGTGTATTCACCGATGACCGTACTTTCCACCGAGTGCTTGACCGACAGCGCCATAAAGCGATCCAGATGCCGGGGCTTTACGGCGATGGTCATACGCTCCTGTGATTCAGAGACCCATATTTCCCATTGATCCAGTCCGTCGTACTTGAGCGGCACCCTGTCCAGTTCCACCAGACACCCGTTGCTGAAGCGCGCGGATTCTCCGATGGATGAAGAGAGCCCGCCGCCGCCGTTATCGGTGATAAAAGCGATGAGCCCTTCATCTCTCGCCTCCAGCAGAAAATCATGCATCTTTTTCTGGGTATAGGGGTCGCCGATCTGGACATGACCGGCCGGGGTGTGCTCGCTATACCCTTCGGATGCGGCGGTCACGCCGTGAATACCGTCTTTCCCCACCCGGCCCCCGGACATCACGATGATGTCACCCGGCGCGGTGGCTTTCTCATGCGATGATTTGCCTTCGATTAGCGCGGGCATGATGCCCAGTGCCGTGACAAACACGAGGCATTTTCCCGTATAGCTCTGATCGAATAGAAGCAGTCCGAAAGGGGTCGGAATGCCGCTTTTATTGCCGCCGTCTCTGACCCCTTCAATGATGCCGTCCAGCAACCGGCGCGGGTGGAGATGCGGCGTGAGGGGGCCTTCATAGTCCCGGTCGCCTACACAGTAGCCGTACATACCGGCAATCAGCTTGGCCCCTTTTCCCGTGCCCATGGGGTCCCGGTAGATCCCCACAATACCGGTAATGGCGCCCCCGTAAGCCTCCATGTTGGATGGGCTGTTATGGGTTTCTCCCGTGATGACATAATAATGGTTTTCATCAAACCGGCCCACTCCCGCATTATCCCACAGGACGGAAACCACCCAATCCTTCCTTTCCATCAGTTCGAGGGTCGGGGCTTCAATACAGGTTTTAAAGAGGTTGTCCACGGTGATGTTTTCACCGGTGGACAGATCATGATATCTGAACAGGCCCCTGAACGCGTTGTGGTTGACAGCGATCGCTTCTGGCCTGGGCAATGTATTCGAGTTCTACGTCGGTCGGGCGGTTTAGCCCCACCCTTTCCCTTTCCTCAAGAACATCCGACCTCAGGAAATAATGGCGAATGACCGGTATATCCCGCTCCTGTAAGGGCAAGGTTTCGTGCCTCAGATATGGTCTTGAGGGCTTCATCACTTTCGATATTAATGGGGGTCACTTCAGGTTTGTGATTCAGCATGACCTTGGGAACGGGAAAACCGATCCCCTCTTGAGGGTCCCAGCCCTCCTTTGAATATATTTTCCACTGCTGAATCACCTCATTTGCCAGCAGTTCCCCCGCAATCCGGTCCACCTCCGTTTCAGTGAGCGTGCCTCGTATTTCATAAAGCTTGGACGTATAGATGGCTTCTTCCGGACTTAGTGAACGCCCCAGGAGATCCTCCACCGCTTCCTTTGCGGTGCTCCCTCCCGTATCCCTCACCCCCGGCCGAAATCCCACCCAGATAAGCCAGTCAAAGCCCTGGGCCACGGGGGTATAGGCGGACACTTCGGTTATGGGATTTGTAAATATTTTGGTCTGAATCTGCGCGAGCGGGTCTCCGGAAAGCCGGGCGTCGATGGTCATGACGCGAATGACACGGATATCCTCCACCTGAAACCCGAAATATTCTCGCGCCTTTTTTCGAATGCCGACCCCTTCCGCGTCGGTCAACTCGCTTTTCAGCCGGATTTCTAATCTATGGGCCATGAATAACCATCCTGTCTGCTGGTTGGGGTGCTGCCGTGGTATTGAACCTGTCGAGCCGACACGGGAATGACTTTTCCATTTTTTTAACGCGATTATCCCGCGCGAGTCAACCAATAGTTCCAGGATGACGGGCTTGAAATACCGTGGTTGAATGGATATATTATTTAAAATTGAATAAAGCCAAAAGGAGTCGAGAAGGATGGATAACGTAGAACAAATCTCAGCAGAAAAAAGAAAAGGGGCCAAGATTCCCAACCAGCGCGAGCTTGAAAAAGAGCTGAGCGATTACCTCACCAAAAAATACGGCGACCGGATAAAGATTATTTCACCGTTCGTCATCCCCAAAAAACAAACGGGTGATCAGGATGGAACCGCATCGGATCGAGATCAAAAGGGCTCCCCATTGTTTGATATGCTGCCCGAGGAATTGGAATCGTATCTCGACAGTTTTGTGGTGAAACAGAATCAGGTCAAATCGGTCCTGGCCGCTAAAACCTGCACCCATTTCAATCGAATCAAGTTCAACAACGCGAGAAACGCCAAGCATCCAGCGGTCGGCAAAAGTGCTGCCGGCGTGGGAATGATCAAGAATAATGTTCTGTTGATTGGGCCCACAGGTGTGGGCAAAACCTACATTATCAAGCTGATCGCTCAGAAACTTGGGGTTCCTTTTGTGAAGGGAGATGCCACCAAATTCAGCGAAACCGGATACGTGGGTGGAGACGTTGAAGACCTTGTACGGGATCTGGTTTATGAGGCCAATGAGGATATTGAACTGGCAGAAAACGGCATCATTTACGTCGACGAAATCGACAAGATCGCGTCTTCACAGAATCTGATCGGTCACGACATCTCCCGAACGGGTGTCCAGAGAGCGCTGTTGAAACCGATGGAAGAAACAGATGTGGATTTGAAGGTGCCCCACGATCCCATATCCCAAATCCAGGCCATCGAGCATTACAGGCGCACCGGAAAAAAAGAAAAGAAGATGGTCAACACCAAAAACATCCTGTTTATCATGAGTGGAGCCTTTGGTGAACTCACCGAAATCATTAAGAAAAGGCTCCAAAGCCAGGGGATCGGATTCGAGGCGGATGTTCGACCGGCGGAAATCCCATGGGAAATCTTAAAAGAGGTCCGAGCTCAGGACCTGATAGAATTTGGGTTCGAATCCGAATTTGTGGGTCGCCTCCCGGTGGTCGTGGTCTTCGATGAACTGAGAAAGGAGGACCTTTTCGAAATACTCTCAAATCCAAATAATCCGATCATCATCAGTAAACGAATGGATTTCAGGGCCTATGATATCGACATCAAATTCGAAGAATCAGCCTTGGAAAAGATTGCAGAGCTGGCCGCCAAGGAAAAGACAGGGGCGAGGGGCCTGGTCAGCGCCATGGAAAAAGTCCTGATTCCCTTCGAGAAAAAGCTGCCTTCAACGAATATTAAACAGTTTCTCGTGACAGAAGAGGTGGTCGAAGACCCCGAAGTTCAGCTTGGACATTTACTGCAGGATACGGAAAATGAGAAACGTGTGGCGCGTTTTGACAGAGCCCGTGAAAAGGAGCTCGAAAACATCAAAGCATTTCTTTCAAAACGGGTCCATCATTTTGACCAGACATCTGGATTGGAGATTTCCGATCGTCGAGTGGCCCTTATCGCTCAAATCTATCTGCTGAATATCTCCGATATGGATACGGCCATTGAAGCCTTCAGTGTCATGTATGACCAGGTAAAGCTCGAGGAATCCTCATTGATGGAGAAATTGGAGGTAAAGGTCTCCTTCGATGAGGACGCTGTGGATGAGATTATCAGCCAGGCGATACAGACGGGCCAGGAACCAGGAACCATGACATTTCAGCTGGCCAAGCGGCTGGAATACGGCCTCAGGTTGGTCAAAGACCGGTCTGGAATGGACACTTTCATCATTAGCCCCGAAGCCGTCACGGATACCGAACGATTCATAAATGACCTGATCAAGCGGTATTATCGAGAGGAATAGGCCGGCAGGAGCCTGATGTCATCCGGATCGTGCTGCACATCGTCATCCGTCAGGACCCAAATGGCATTAGAGGCGATCCTTATGCCTCTTTCGATCACTGCTCCGTTACCCATATTAATTATGGGGATTGCTGAACACAGGGGCTCCCGCATCCCCCGCTTTACCGACCGTCTCATCCATTAAGGCATCATTATCCGCCATCACCTCAAGGTTTGGGGCGGGTGGGCTGCTGCACGGTTTTTGTTCTCATTGACAGGGATAGTAGGAAAGTGCCAGAATTGGTGGATGATGTACCTGGATTCGCAAACCGCTATTTTAGACCGCCCCATTGGATTCGATAAACCATGAACCTGTTGGTCATTGTCCCGGTTTATAATGAATGGCCCCATCTTATGCCAGTCCTCACCGGTCTGCGGAAACGCTTCTCCCATATTCTGGTGGTGGATGACGGCAGTACCGACAAATCCTTTCTTTCCCATCTGGATTCGGATGGGTTTCCCTACTTGAGTTTTCCATTTAACTTGGGTCACTGGAACGCCATACAAGCCGGATTCCGGTATGGCCTCGCCAAGGGGTTTGATGGAGTAATTACGGTTGACGGGGATGGCCAGCACCTCCCTGAGGAGACGGCGGATAAGATTGTGCCGTCCCTTGAAGCGGGGTATGACGTGGTGATCGGCAGGGACAACGACCGTGGGAATGTGACGAAAAAGGCCTGCTGGTGGATACTCAACCATCTGGCAGGGCTCAAGATCCGTGATTTCACTTCGGGTCTCAGGGGATACAGCCGATCGGCCATGGAGACCCTCATTCGGGAGCCATTTTTGAATCTGGACTATCAGGACCTGGGGGTCCTGTTTATGGCACAAAAGGAAGGTCTTCACATGACGGAAGTCTCCGTCCAGATGGCTGAGCGGGCGGGTGAGAAATCCAAGGTCTTCCCCTCCATACAAAGTGTCTTCAGGTATCTGTTTGTGACCTTAACGTTTATTTTGGTGAGACGGCTATGATCTCTTACAAGATCACGACCACGATTCTTGGCGTCATCATTTTTTTGATCATATTTTCTCTGGTGCGTCGTGGCAGGCTTCAGGAGAAATATGCTCTGACGTGGTTTGCCATCGGGATTCTGGTTGTGCTGTTGAGCATTTTTCCTGGTATTATTGATAAGATTGCCCAACTTACCGGGGTGACCTATCCCCCGGCGCTCCTCTTTGTCATTGCGGTGGGGGTACTGTTAATCCAGAATTTGTATCTGTTTATCTTCGCATCCCAAAACGAGGTCAGGATCAAGGACCTGATGCAGCAGGTGGCGGTATTGAACAAACTAATGGAAGAGATTAGGACACTTGGTCACCCGAAACAAGAAGCCGAGGGAGAGGATCCCCCGGACGCTTAATCTTTCCATTCGTCCACGACCTCCTGATAGACATGACGGATCTGTTGGGCCACCGGTCCGATATGGAATTTCGCTTCAAACCAGCCCATCCCTCTTTGCCTCAACGCATCCAGCATATCCGGCGCCGACATGAGGCGTTGAAAGATTGAGGAGAGTGCGTTTTCATCCCCCGGGGGTACCAAGAAACCACATTCACCTGTCTCGACCACCCACCTTACCGCTGACCCCGGGATATCACTGGCCACGACAACCCTGCCGTATCGTATGGCCTCCAACAGGACCACGCCAAAGGCCTCGGTGCGTTCAAGGGATGGGAGACATACCACATCGCAGCTGGCAAATACCGCCTGCAGCACATCGTCGGGGACCTCTCCCCTCAAAACAACCTGATCTTCGAGTCCCATTCCTCGAATCGTCCGGCCAAGTCTCTTTCTCAGTTCCCCTTCGCCAACAATCTGAACCGACACGCCGGGCGTCTGAGCCACCGCTCGAATGAGGACGTCAAATCCCTTGTAGTAAGTCAGCCGTCCCACTGCCAGTACTTTCAGTTTGCCGGGCTTCCACTCGGACTCAGCCGCTTGAAGCTGGGTTTCATCGGGCAACGGGAGCCTGTCAGGGTCTACGCCCAGGCGGACGACCCCGCACTTGGACCGCCAGGGCTTGAGGGGCTCGCTGTGGTTCAGATAGGCTTCAGATGCTACAATAACCCGCTTTGTCTGGCGCAGCAGGGTCTGCTCCAACGGGCGATACAACCGATACCCTACCCGCAGCCGGCGGTCAATGCTGGAGGGCACCACATCGGACTGCCATTGAACAACCCAGGGGATACTACGGGCCTCAGACATCACCAGGTTCCAGAATACAGACGGGTTGGGGAGGTGGAGATGAAGCACATCCGGCTGAAAGCGTCGAATACATCCCCTGAGCAATCGGGGAAATGCGAGGCTGATGGGCGTATAGAGGCGTTGGGTTTTTAAAGACGCACGGACCACCTGGATGCCGGCGTCATGAAGCACTTTGGTTGGTCTCCCCGGGATATGGTCATGCACCAGGGCCAGGACGGAAAGGCCCATCGCCTTCTGGGCCTTCAGAAGGTCCCGCATGAAATTCTCGATCCCCCCCTTGTAAGGGGGGTAATATTTTCCAATGTGGAGGACCCGCAACCCTCTATCCGCGGCTCATTTTTTCATTTCCTCGATTTTTTGAGAGAGGAACTGGATTTGGTGGTGCATTTTGCGATCCTGTTTGATTTTTTTGCCGATGAGTTCAGTCGAATAAAGGACGGTGGAGTGGCTGCGGTTGATCTCTTTGCCGATCTGGGCCAGGGTGGCATCGAGATGGGTCCTGGCAAGATAGGCGTAGATGTTCCTCGGATAGGCATGGGCCTTCTTCCGGGAGGGGATGACAATACCTCCGGGGCCACCTTGTAATACCCGCAGACCAGCTGTTTCACATCCCTTGGGGCAAGGGCACACTCCCCTGAAACCAGGGCACGAACCACCTCCCGGGCTGCGTCCATGTCAATGGGCGCGCCCATGAGTTCCGCCCGTGCCTTGAGGCACTTGAGCGCACTTTCCATCTGCCTGACATCCCGCTCGAGCCGTTCGGCCAGAAAATGAACCACATCGCCCGAAAGCGTGACCTGATAGTCTATGGCCTTCTTCTTTAAGATATCCACCCGGGTGAGATAGTCCGGCCCGGTAATGGTGGTCACCAGGCCGGCGGTAAAACGGGAGCGGAGGTTCCTGGATATCCTCGGGATGTCCTTGGGCGCCATGGCACTGGTGAAGATGATCTTCTTGTTGTCCGTGGCCAGGGCATCGAGGGTGTATCCCAGTTCGGCCTGGACCTTCTCCTTGCCGTCTAAGAAATGGATGCCCTCCAGAAGGAGGACATCACACGATGTGCGGTAGCGGCGCTTGAAGGCCTCGATGCGGTTTTGTTTCAAAGAGGTGATCATCTCGTTGGCGAAGTCCTCGGCGGTCATGTAAAAGATGCGGGTCTGGGGGTCCTTCTTCAGGATGCTGTGCCCGATGGCCTGGGAGAGATGGGTCTTGCCCAAGCCGGTATTGCTCATCATGAGGAGGGAATGGTAATTGAACTGATCCCCCAGGGCAATGGTCTTGGAGGCGGAATAGGCAAAGGCGTTGGACTGGCCCACGATAAAGCGGTCAAAGGTAAACTGGCTGTTGAGCCATAGATTGGGTCGTCTATGGGTCTTCGGCATGTGGGGAAGGGGAAGCTGCTCAGGCGGAGGATCGGAGGCAGGGGACTTCTTAGGCCGCTCGACCTTGAAGACCAAATCCACCCCCTGGTGACCCTGGGCCTTGAACTGGTTCGTGGATGAGGTCGAGGTAGTTTTCCTCTACCCAGGACTTGGAGAAGCGGTTGGGGCATCCCAAGACGACCTGTTTGCCCTTTTGTTCCACAAAGCGGATGGGATTGATCCAGAGCTGAAAGCCCCGTGCGGGCATCGTTGTGCTGACCTGTTGTTTGATGGTGTCCCAGGTGAATTTCATTGTTGGACTCCGTATGTGTCAGAAGGGAAAAGGGTCAAGGGGAACCGAATGGTGAGGGTTTTACTGGAAGGCTGGGGGGATTGTCAAAAGGGGTTGAGAGCGATGAGCACTTAGGGGGTGGTTATTTTTTGACATAGGCTAAGGTGCCCCGTTTACAGGCAAAGCGGGATGGAGGAGTCTAACCCCCCGAGATGAGGCGGGTTTTCGAACGAATGGGAGGATATGCTAAATCAACAGGTTATCCTTTTATGCCAGCATGTGGATGGAATTATCCACATCTAAAAAGTCTTATTATCACCCATTTTCTCCATTTTTCTGCCTTTTTGGTTTTATTTACTTTATATTTCAGCGACCCTTCCTTTTCGTCTACAGACCCGCAGGACGATGTTTTCCTAAATGATGAGCACTCAAAAGGGGTTAAGCGCAAAACATCACCCTTTCTATCATTGGCTTGACATCTACCGCCCGAATGGTGTTTTTATCCATCATGAAATTTATCGCCGACCTTCATATTCACTCCCGTTTCTCAAGGGCAACGTCTCGGTCCCTCGATCCCGAACACCTGAGCCTTTGGGCCCAGAAAAAAGGAATCACCGTGGTCGGTACCGGGGATTTTACACACCCGGCCTGGGTTTCGGAACTGAAAGAAAAGCTCGAACCGACTCAAGAGGGCCTCTACCAGTTAACGCCTTCACTTCAGCAGGCGGTCGATCGAGATGTTCCCGAGCCATGCCGAATGAAGACGCGCTTCGTTCTCAGTGGTGAAATCAGCTGCATCTACAAAAAAAACGGCCGAACCCGGAAACTGCACCACCTGATCCTGATGCCGGACATGCAGGCCGTACTGAAACTGAATCGCCGGCTGGATCGCATCGGCAACATTACCTCGGACGGGCGCCCCATTCTTGGCCTTGACTCCAGAGATCTCCTGGAAGTCGTCCTGGAAAGTTCATCAGATGCGTTTTTCATCCCTGCCCATATCTGGACCCCCTGGTTTTCCCTGTTCGGGTCCAAATCCGGGTTTGACACCATTTCGGCGTGCTTCGAAGACCTCAGTTCGCACATCCACGCCCTGGAGACCGGCTTATCCTCCGACCCCCTCATGAACCGACGGCTGTCGGCATTGGACGGGTACCAGCTGGTATCCAATTCCGATGCCCATTCCCCGGCCAAGTTGGGCCGCGAGGCCAATCTGTTTGATACAGGCCTCGACTACGCCCATATGATTCAGGCCATGACCGACGGGACCGGCCTCGAGGGGACCATTGAATTTTTCCCTGAGGAGGGCAAATACCATCTTGACGGCCACCGAAAGTGCGGGGTTTGCCTTGAGCCGGAGGAAAGTGAAGCCATTAACGACGTCTGCCCGTCGTGTGGCCGTCCGGTGACCATCGGCGTCCTCAACCGGGTCCATCAGCTTTCCGATCGAAAACGCCCCGTGGTCAACCGGCCCTTTTTCAGCCTCATTCCCCTTCCTGAAATACTCTCAGAGCTTTTCGCCTGCGGCCCGGCAACGAAACGGGTCATGGGCTTTTACCACAAGCTCCTCAGCAGCCTTGGACCAGAGCTCCGTATACTCATGAAAACACCGATAAACAGGCTCAGGGAGGAGGGGGGGCCGCTCTTATCGGAAGCCGTGGAGCGGATGCGGCAGGGCCGGGTGATTCGTGAAGGCGGTTTTGACGGTCAGTACGGTACCATCCGACTGTTCGAAGCATCGGAAAAGGCATCGCATCGGTCTCCATTCAGACTTCATCCTCTGTTCAGAGATGGATGCCAAAGCCATGGCCTCCGATCTGTTCAAGACACGGGGAGGAGACAAACGGGGCCTGAGTGATTTTATGGCACAGCTCCCCGCCCTCAAGACCCACCTGGCATTAAATCTTCCAAAGACAACGTTGAGTGACAGCCACCTCGGGGGCTGCCAAAAATACCAGGATGCACTCAGGGACAACGCCATGCTGGATATGGATGACCTGGAAATTGAGACGGAGAGGGATCCCGTATATCCGTTCAGGGGAGACATCCCTCATCACGCGTCATCCCGCCCGTATCCTCTGGCGCTTTTTCCAGGTGGTCCGATATCCCGAGAATGCGTACTATCGAAGGGCTTATGAGCGGCTGGTTCCGGGTACGCCTCAGCCGCCCCCCGAAGCCGGGGATCAGAATCTAAACGGCCCCGTCTCAGATATCCTTGGATATGCCGTCGCGTTTCATTCGTAAATATGTCCATATTCATCCGAATCACGACTATTTATCATCCACCGGAGGAGCCGGCTGATTAAAATATCCCACTTTCAAATCCGGACACTCGGTTTTCAGGATGTTTAAAAACCGCCTCATCCCCATTCCCGTTGATCCGGAACAGGTCATCTTCTCAACGTAGTAGGGCGGATCGATACACAGGTTTTTGAGGTGAAGGAAGTCCACCCCGGTCTTTTCAATGAGATCACATAAGGCCTTCAATTCATCGGGACGATCGGTTATTCCGGGAAAAACCAGATAGTTGACCATGGTATAAAGCCCGGCGTCTTTGCACAGCCCGATGGAAGTCACCACGTCGTCAAATTGATAATTCCTGGGACGGTAATACCAATGATACCGATTCTCAAGGGCACTGTTCAGGCTGATCCGAATGGAATCAAGACCGCTTTCTGCGATCGCTTGGATTCGCTCCGGCAAACTTCCGTTGGTGTTCAGGTTGATGGTTCCCTGGCCGGTCTGTTTTCTGATTTCACGAATGCTTTCACAGATGAGGCGCCATTGGGTGATGGGCTCCCCCTCACATCCTTGTCCAAAACTGACAATGGGCTCCGGAGCCTTATTAAGGTGGTTCACCGCTATGGCCACCACCTCATCCACGGATGGGGTAAAGGAAAGCCTCTGATGGGAGGCCTCACAGGACCCTTCCGGTTGAAGGGAAAGACATCCCAGACAGGCGGCATTGCAGGTTCTGCTGATCGGCAGGGGGGCCTCCCATCGTCTTAAAAAAAAGTTTTTGGCGGCAAAACAGTGGTTTTTCGTCGCACAGGCCTTCAAGTGTTCCACGAGAGGTCCGGCCCCCCTCAGGCGGGTATATTCCCGGATGGCGGGGGTCAGTGCCCGGTCATCATAGTTCCGGGGGTCCCACTTGGGATTCTCTCAACCTCGAATCCGGCAGCCCAATATTCCCCATCTTTGAACCCCACGGCCGTGTAGGCCCACATGGGGAGCCTGTAGCGCTTCTTCGAATAATCCGCAGCAGGGAGATGGGTCCGCAGCACCCCCGGTTCAAGAAACGCGGCCACGGCATGACACCGGACCATTCTCCCGTCGACTTCCATCTCAGGCACGATCTCCCACCCTCCTGTTTCAGGGTCAAGCCCGACCGGCGGACACTGGGGAATAAAAAAAAGTTTACTGAACTCAGGCATCTGCATTAGATCCTGCATTACCAAGACAGCAGGCTCAGATCCTGAAAACCCCGCCATGCGAAGATAGGGGTGATCAAATATACGACCCCCATCATCGGCAAACAGCATCTGCGGGAGTTCACGGCGATGGTCATGATTCGTATCGCGTCCAAAGGTCGTCATTCTGGCCCCCCAATATCCCTATCTTAAGCCGCTATAGACAAGAGGCATTTATACCTTAAATTTAGTCGGCCATGTTTTTCAACGGATTCAGGGTATAATCGAGCCTTAAGGGTGTCAACCGAGAAGGGAAATGCGAACCGGCGCAGTTGAATGATTTGTGTTATGCATTCGGGATGTTCAGCCGGACTGGATATTCGATATAAGGATTGGTCCGAGCTGGCGAACTATGGCAGCTTGCTGGCAGCTGTGGCTGACATTTGACAAGCCCCTCCTTTATGCTACAGCACCTCACCATGGGCATCCTTATCTATCTCATGCGGGTATTCGATGAAGATCGGTATGTTATTTTTGACACCTATGAGGTGCTCATCCTCTGCGGCACCACGGTGTTGAAGCCCACAGGCGTCAGGGAAACCATCTCAAAGCAGGATATCCTGATCAAGTATGGGGTTGATTTGGAATAACCAGTCCTTGGGTGTCCTGTCCTCTGCCGGCCAATGGGCCTATCCCTTCAGGCCCTTCCACTATGTCGAATATCCAGCGCAAGCTTAGAAGCTTGAAATCTCTAAAGAAATAAGCTAAAATGGCGTTCACTGTGTCGATTGGGTGGATTTTTTCATTTTATGTATTAATTTTTTCAGATTAGGATTTTGCTTTTATTAGATTATGGTGACTTCAGATACCAGGTAGCAGGGATGCCGTTACCATTATATTGAGCGAGGCGCAATATGAAGATACTCATCACCGGAAGCAGTGGCATGTTGGGAACGGAATGCAAAAGGGTTTTCAGTCAGGACCACGAGGTCTTCTGTCCAGACAGAGAGACACTGGATATTACCGGCTGGGATGTCGTCATTGAGACCTTTGACGAACTCTCACCCGATGTCGTCCTGAATTGCGTGGGGTTGACCGATTGGGCCCGCTGTGAAACAGACGAATTTGCGGTTCGGAAAATCAACATAGAGGGCCCGAGAAATCTGGCCCAGACCTCCGCCCGCTTCGGCTGCCGGATGGTTCACATCTCTTGCGGAGAGGTTTTTGACGGCACCGAAACCCATGCCCCAGCCGTACTTTGAGGATGACAGCCCCAATCCCATTTCCGCATACGGCAAGAGCAAACTGGAGAGTGAAACCGCCATTAGAGAGAACTCCCCCAACTACATCATTCTTCGCTCCCACTGGGTGTACGGTGTCAACGGATCCAATCTCATCACGTCCCTGTTGGCCTGGGCCCATCAGAAGCAGCCCGATGTGATGAAAATACCCGACGACCAGTTCGGCTCTCCCACCTGGGGATATCGCCTGGGCCTTCAAATAAAGGCGCTTATAGACAATCAGGCGAGAGGGACCTTTCATGCCACGGCCAACGGCCATTGCAGCCGCTTCGAATATGCGCAATATGTGCTGAAGAAATTAAGCATCGAGGCCCCCATTGAACCCTGCAGTCTGAAGGATCTGCCCGAGGGCCAACAGATACCGGCCAATTGCCTGCTCGAAAACCGCTACACACGAAAGCAGGGAAACGATGCCATGGTCGACTGGAAAGCGGATCTGGACCGATTTCTTGAGGAATCCGGCGAGGAACTCATCGAGAAAGCCAGAAAAAAATGAAGATTTTTCTCGTGATCCTGGGTGTTTTGTACGTCCTGTCCCCGTATGATCTGTTTCCTGACCTCTTTGTGGGGGTGGGATGGCTGGACGATATCATCGTATTGGGGGCACTGTGGTGGTATCTCTATGTGTACAGGAAACGGCGGTACGGTTACCCAGGCTATGATGCCCGTAATGAGCAGTCTTACCGCAGAGAAACCGGAGGAAAAAAGACGGCCCATACCGAAGAACCAGGCGATCCCTATACGGTACTGGGCGTAACGCCGAACGCGTCAAAAGAGGAGATTAAATCGGCCTATCGCCGTCTCGCCGGGCAGTATCACCCGGACAAGGTCCTCCACCTCGGCAAGGAGTTCAGGGAACTGGCGGAAGTCCGCTTCAAGGAAATCCAGGCGGCCTATGATGCTCTGACAGCTAAATAGTTCGACCCAGAACGCCCCCCTCATAAATGGCCGCTTTGGCACTTCTCGGCTCCAAGCAGTCCCCAATCCGGTGGATCTCAACGCCCATGTCCTTGATCTGTTCATACAGGCGATTATCGGGCCGGCTGCCGATGGCGCTCACAATCTTTTCCGCTTCAATAAACGCTTCCTGACCCTCTTTATTTTCAATAAACACCCCTTTGGGGTCCACCCGTTTGAGCCTGCACTCCGTCTTGATTTGGACGTTTCGCTCCTTGAGTTTTTTGAGGAGGATTTTTTTGGTCATACTTTCGAGGCCATTGCCGATTTTCGGGAGCATTTCCACGATGGTGACCTGGCTTTCATTACTTGAAAGATGGTAGGCGACCTCACAACCCGTGGGACCACCGCCGATGACCACACTCTTTTGTTGAGCACCCTGCTCAGCCCCCATCACATCATTCACTGAGACCACCCCTGCCTCGTCTACGCCATCGACCTTCGGATAGGCCGGAACCGAGCCCGTGGCCAGTATCACCACATCGGGGGCCTCGGCTTCAATGGTATCCCTGGTGACTTCGGTATTCAGATGAATTGTCACTCCGAATCGTTCAATCTGCCGTTTCTGAAAACGAATCAGATGATGAAGTTCCTTTTTATACGGGGTAACGCTCCCGAGGATAAGTTGTCCGCCCACAACGGATTGCTTCTCAAACAAATGAACATCATGACCCCTGCGGGCGGCCACCCAGGCCACATTCAAACCGCCCGGTCCCGCACCGATGACCATGATTTTTTTTATTTTCTCAGGCGGACGAAAAACCATCTCTTTTTCACGTCCCAAAACCGGGTTCACCAGGCATTCCACCCGTCCCCGCCTGAAGATCGATTCCATACAGGTATTGCAGGCAATGCACGTCCGAATATCCTCCAAACGACCCGCTTCGGCCTTTTTGGGCAATTCGGGATCCGCCAAAAGACCCCGACCGATACAGATCAGATCGGCCTTGCCGTCGGCAACGATTTGATCCGCAAGCACGGGGTCATTAATTCGACCCACCGCCATAATGGGGACCTGGAGCGCTTTTCGAATCTTTTCGGCATACTCGGTGAGACACGCCTTTTCCATAAACATGGGCTGACAGATCCACTCGGGTGTGGCATCATTCCCCGCGGAGACCTGAACCATGTCGATTCCGGCATGCACCAATATTCTGAGGATCTGGATGCTTTCCTCAATATCCAGGCCGTCCTTTACGAATTCCATGGCACTGATCTTGAAGGAAATGGGGAAATCCTTCCCCACGCGGTTCCGGACCTCCGTCACGACTTCCCGGGCAAAGCGGGTTCTTCCGGCGATATCCCCGCCGTATTCGTCCTCGCGAATGTTTGAAAACCGGGAGAGAAACTGGTTGATGAGATATCCGTGGGCACCGTGGATTTCAATGAGTTCGAATCCGGCCGAAACGGCCCGGTCGGCCGCATCACCGAATTTTTTCACCAGTGTCTCAATTTCGTTGATATCAAGAGGCTTCACGTCACCACGGATGCTGGGGCATGGAAGGGGCGAAGGGGCTACCGGACGCTGCTTGATGACCTTGGATGAGGTCTGTCTCCCGCCATGATGGATTTGGACCGCTGGAACCGTGCCTTCGGATTTCATGGCCCTGGCGATCTTTGTGAGACCCTCCACAAACCGATCATCGTAGATTCTGGCCTGGTGGGGCGAGACAATCCCCTCCTCTGACACCGCACACGCCTCCATAATGACCATAGCGGGTCCGCCGGCGGCCCTCAGCCGGTAATGCTCCACCGTTTTCTCGGTGATCGATCCGTCATCTTCGATCAGAAAAGAGGCTATACCCGGCATGACGATCCGGTTTCGGAGCTGGCAGCTTTTGATCTCGAAAGGTGAAAAAAGGTGTTTCAAGGTTCACCCTCCCCTTACATGGTCCCCCTGATGTCGGTTTTACATCACGTTATGCCGGGCGGTTGGGTGCCGGTAACAGCCTGACCCGATCACCCGACCCCAAAAAGACGCCCCATTTGTGGGGCGTGACTATAGGAAGATCCCCTCGGGTTGTCAAATGGAAATCGATATGGCTCATCGCGTATACACGTGAAATCCCGTTTTGGGAATGTTTTGGTTCGGGCTGATAGGGGCGACTTCAGTCGCACAGAATCGGATAGATGTGCGACTGAAGTCGCACCTACAATCGGCTCATGTGCCATATCTCACGATAGAAGGAGGGTTTGCAGAATATAACTGAACAGAAGCATGGCCAGGAAACCGGTCAGGAGAATGAAACCGTATTTTCTTTGAGAGATGATTCCCGCCGCAATGTCATCAATGCCCAGCGTCAAGCCCTCAAGAACCCCTTTGAAGGGCCATATCCTGCTCAAGGCGTACCCGATTGCGAAGGACACGACGAACCCGAACACATTCCACCACAGCCATGACACCGCACTGCCGTAGAACTGCCACAGGAAAATATTGAACCCCACCCCGGCTGTCAACCCGACGACGGCCCCGGTTTGGGATCCGCGGCGCGTCAGCATGCCCAGCCAGAATATGGCCAGGATCGGGCCGTAAAAGGCCGACCCGATTTTGTTGACCAGTTCCAATACGGTTTCCGACCCGCCGATCATTTCGAGGGCGAACACCGTGGCGATACCCCCCCAGAAAACCGTCAGCCACCGGGACAGGCGGACCTTTCCGGCATCGGATATGCGCCTCAGCCTCGGAAATATTCCCATCAGGAAATCCCGGTAAGTGGCGGCACTCAGGGAATTGAGGGCACTGTCGATGCTCGACATGGAGGCGGCAAAAAATCCGGCAATGAGAATCCCCAGTATCCCTTTGGGGAAATAGTCGATGAGAAAATAGGGGAGCAGGAAATCCGCCGGCTGGTGTGTCAGCTTGGCCGCGAACCCGGGGTGAGTCAGCAAAAACGGAATCAGCAGGACCCCTACCGCACAATAGGTCAGCACCAGGAGAAATCTCAGAATCCCGTTGATCATCAGGGCCTTCTGGGCGCCCTCAGGGGTGGCGGTGGTTAAAAGCCGCTGGGCCTGGCTCTGATCGCAGCCGTAATAGGAGAGATACAGGAAGAAACCGCCCACGAGCATGGGCCAGAAAGAAAAAGTCTGGCCGTCCCCCAGACCGGTGGCCGAGAAATCGAACACGCGAAGCCGTTGCGATGCGCTCCCTAACAAAGCCAGATCATCACCCTTCAGCATGCCCGCCAGAATAAAAATCGTTAGAAATGACCCGCCCCACAGGATAAAAAGCTGGATAATGTCCGAATAGATATCGGCCACAATGCCGCCGAATGTCGTATACACAATGGACACAACGCCGATCAATACGATGGTCTGCCAGAGCGGCCAGTCAAGACATACCGCCGTGACGATGGCCGTAGCCAAAAGTGCCACCCCGCAACCCAATCCCCGACTCACGAGAAAAACGGCACTGATGCACAACCGGGTGGGCCTGCCGAAGCGTTTTTCCAGGTATTCATAGATGGTAATGGCCCGGGTCCGGTGATAGAGGGGCACCATGATCAGCATGATGAACATCATAGCCAAAGGAATGGCGAACTCATACTGTAACCAGACGAGACCGCCGTTCACCCTGAGGGCAATAAATGCGGGGGCCCCCACCAGGCTGATGGCCCCCACCTGGGTGGCCATGATGGACAGGGCAATCTGCCACGGCGGCATTGTGCGGCCCCCCAGGTAATAATCTTCCTGAGATTTCTGACGCCGGCCGATCCACCCGCTCAAACTGATAATAAAGACAATGTAGGCAGAGAGTACGATCCAATCGAGTGGCGTCATGGGTGAACCTGCTCCCAAGGGTATTCTTATGAAATGAGACCTAATGATTCCTGCTTTTTCATATTGCAGATAGGATAATTCATATGATACACCTTAACCATGAAACTGGAAAAATCCCAACGTGAGCAATTGAGCAAATACTTCTTGGATATATCCAAGATTGTGGCCGGCGTTTATGTCTTCACAACCCTGCCCGATAAGCCGCTCCTGTTTAGTTTAGGGTTGACAATCTCTATACTATTCTTGATTTGCGGTCTCCTGCTGACAAAAGGAGAAGTATCATGATCGTTACATTAATCTTTTTAGGCGTAGCCGTCGTTGCACTCATTTGGGTGTATCGCATCACCCGAAAACCAAAACGGAACCACCCATAGTTCGGCTTGTACCCCAACGGGACGCCATTCTTCTCAAAACAGACAATGGTCTAGGCAGTCGCGGATCCCTTCTTCAACGAGGAAAGCCTCTCCCGAAAGGCTTGTGCGCCTTCCCCACCTATCTCCCCCTCACCGTGTCTCCCTCTCTCCATCTTCCCCTCACCGTGTCTCCGCGTCCCCCTTCCCCCGCCCTGGCCAGGAGTGTGCCTATCCCTCCACAATATCATCTCAAAGCGAAGGCTTTTTGACGTCTTACACAGTCACGGCCGGAATTTTTTGATTTGTAAGCCTTTGAGTATCTTATAGTGCCTGTCATTTGCGGTTAGAATGGAAAAGCCGTGCGAAACAGCTGTGGCACCGATCAATGCATCCGCAAGCCGAATGGAATGACTTAAGAAATGCTGCTCTACGAAGAACATGGCTTTGATGGATATCTCTTCGGAAATATAGAGGATTTTTGAATCCCAGGCGTGAAGAGCCCTGCGAAGGCTGTTCAACTCGCTTTTATCTCTCATGCCTTGAACCAATTCCATATAGGTGACGACAGAGATAAAAAAATGGGTTACGTCGGCTATGGTATCATATGCCTTTTCGTTTCCTTTCATGTACCAAACGAGAACATCCGTGTCGATCACCATTCAGGACCTCCCTTTTCTTAATCCGCGGACATACGCATCGACCTCCCGGACCCTGTCGTGATCTTTCCAGATTCCAAACAATTCATGGGTTGTGTGTTGTCGGTTTTCCCCCTCGTAGGGAATGAGCTTTGCGCAGGGCTTACCGCGAAATGTGATGACGATCTCCTCGCCCCGGTTAACCGTATCAAGAAGCTCCTTTGAATTAAACCTGAGGTCCTTTGCTGTTGCTCTCATGACTTCTCTCCGTTTAAAAAGTTTATACTTCAGAGTATAAACTATGGAAGGGCCCATGTCAAGACGCTTTTGGATACAGGCATCGGAGGAAGGCGTAACAGATGCACCGCCCATTCCCGCGTCACGGCGTGGTCTTTCAATGGTAACGGTCGCTGAGGATGGATTTCTTCCGGCGGCTTTGTGTGGGAAAAGATTTACTCTGGAGTGACGACCCACACCCTAAACGCCGAGGTAGGCCTCTCTGATTTCCGGGGAGCCTTTGATCTCGTCAGGCGTCCCTTCCGCCTTGATCCGGCCTTCGTGCATGATATAGACATAATCCGCGGCATTGAGGGAGGCGTCGGCGTTCTGCTCGATGAGGAGCACGGTGAGGCCGATGTCGTCTTTCATCTTCTGGATGGTGCCAAAGACTTCCTGCACCAGCAGGGGGCCAGGCCCTGGCTGGGTTCGTCCAGCATGATCAGATCCGGCTTGGTCATCATGGACCGGGCGATGGTGGCCATCTGCTGTTCGCCCCGCTCAGGGATCCCGGCGAGTTGGTCTTCCCGTTCCTTGAGTCTGGGGAACAGGGCATGCACAGTGGCCAGGGATTCATCCCGGTGGGCGGATGCCTTTTTCACGTAGGCCCCCATGAGGAGATTTTCATGGACCGTCATGTTGGGGAAAAGGTGTTTTCCTTCCGGCACCAGGGCCACGCCCATGTCCACCTTTTTATGGGTGGGGACGGTGGTGACATCCATGTCCCTGTAGAGGATTTGGCCGCTCCACGGCTGGATGGATCCGAACACCGTCATGAGGAGGGTGCTTTTGCCCACTCCATTGGGACCCAGAAGTGAGGTGATGGATCCCTTTTTGACCTCAAGACTCGGCTTCCACAAGACCTGCATGGGACCATAGCCTGATTCAAGTTCTGTGACCTGTAACATGCTTACTCCTCCGGCGGATGGCCCAGATACACTTCAATCACTTTGGGATCTTCCAGGGCCTCCTTGGTGGGGGCATCCACAATTTTGGCTCCCTGATGCAACACGATAACCTTTTCGGCCAATCCCACCACCGCCCGCATGATATGCTCCACCATGGCCACGATGGCGATATTCTCCTCGTCAGCCACCCGTTTGATAAAGGCGACCATTTGATCGATATCATTGGGATGCATCCCTGCCATGGCCTCATCCATGAGGAGCAGCTTCGGTTTCATGGCCAGGGCCCGTGCAATTTCCATGAGCTTTTTTTCCACCGGGGTTAGGCCCCCTGCCGGTTTATCTCTGTGGGCCCTCAGATTTACACGTTCGATAATCTGATCGGCTACATCCAGAGATCTGTCCACATTCAGTGCGTGGCCCTGGGTGCCGAACATGGCCCCCACTGCAATATTCTCTCTGACCGTGGCAGAGCCGAAGGGCCTGGGTATCTGAAACGTCCGCCCGATTCCTAAGGGCGCCCGCTTAAAGGGGGCGAGCCTTGTGATATCCATGCCGTCAAAACGCACCGTCCCCTCTTCGGGAAAGAAGACCCCGCTGATGACATTGAACAGGGTGGTCTTGCCGCTCCCATTGGGGCCGACGATCCCCACAAATTCCCCTTCATCGATTTCCAAACTCACCTGATTGACGGCCACCAGGCCGCCAAAGCGTTTGGTTACATTGTCAAGCTTCAGTAAGGCCATGTTGTTACCTACATAATGAAACGTCCTAGTCCGGACCCCCTGGTTCTGGTTTTCAGCATGCCCACGATCCCTTCAGGGAACACCACAATGATCACCAGGATGATCGGGGCGAAAATGAGCAGTTGAAATCCCGGGAGGAATATGGAGAGATAATACTGGGCAATACCGTAGACCAGCCCGCCAACCAGGGGCCCCAGCAGGGTTCCCGCGCCCCCCAGCATGACGATAATGATGGCCTCGATGGTATAATGGATCTCAAACACCTCAGGGGGGAACACATAGGGTGTTTTCAAGGCCCAAGCCGTGGCCCCGAGCAGGCCGGCAAAACACGCGCTGGTGATAAAGGCGATGATCTTGAACTTGGTGACATTGATGCCCATCACCTTGGCGGCGTCTTCGTCTTCCCTCAAGGCGGTCAGGGCATATCCGATTTTACTCCGCATGTAAACCAGGGTCACAAACGCGGCCAGCGCAGCAATCACCAGCACCATGACATCGGCCCAATAGGTAGACAGGGCCGCGGCCGTATCCCGGCCCAGGATCTTGTTCAGGTCGGCCGTGAATATCATGCCCTCGGATCCATTCCATATTCTGGCGCCTTCGATCAGGAATCGGAAGCCCTCGTTCACCCCGATGGTGGCAATGGCGAAATAGGCTCCCCGGAGTCTCAGGGCCACAGCGCCCACGGCCATGGAAAGGAGGGTCGACATCACCATGGCCAGGGCAAAACCGATCACGATAATCCATACCCCGAGGAACTCATATTGAACCAGCCGGGTGATGGACAGGGCCATGCCGTAGGTCCCCACCCCCATAAATGCCACATACCCAAAATCCACGTACCCGGTCATGCCGAGGAAAACATTAAAGGCCTGTCCCAGGGCGCAGTAAAAGAGGAGCATGGACATGAGCTGCCACATCCCTTCCATATTTTCGCCCATCAGAAACAGGACACCATAGGCGGCGAACACGGGAACAAGGGGCAAATATTTCGGTATCTGTTTCATTTTGCACTCAGGATTCCGGTGGGTCTGATTAAAAGGATGACCAGCAGTATGACAAAGGATAGAAAGCGGGTGAGGGCAAAGGGTTCCACGCCCGGTATATAGGCGAACAGCGTGTATGAGCCGTTTTCAATGAGCCCGAAGACCAGCCCGCCGAAAAAGGCCCCGTACGGAGATGCAAGGCCGCCCAGCACAGCGATCACAAAGGCCTTTAGGGTGTATCCGCCGCCCATGTAGGGATTGATCCCCACAGGAATGAACATGGTGAGCAGAACACCGCTGGCCACGGTCAACCCGATCCCCAAGGCAAAACTCAACGCATATGCACCGCCCACATTGATCCCGCACACCTGGGCCCCTTCACTGTCCTCCACCACGCTTCGGATCGCTGATCCGGCCCGGGTCTTCTTGAACCACAAAAAGAGGAGCACCGCGATGAGGATGCTCCCGATACCGGCATAGAGCTTGGACAGGGGCAAAACAGTGATCCCCAGGTCTATTTTGCCCACAACCCAGTTGTAGCCGCGAAACTCTGAACCGAAAATCAGCTTTATGAGCTCTTCGAGTAAAACCCCAATGGAGAATGTGGCCAAAAGCGTGGCCAATTCAGGCGCCTTGATCAGTTTTCGGATGGTGGTATAATAAAAGATGAGGCCCAGGCCCATGCCCACCCCAAAGGCCACAGGAACGGCGAACAGGGGGCTGATTCCGAGAGAACTGAACAGGAACAGGGTCACAAAGGCCCCCACCATGATGAATGCCCCGTGCCCCACATTCACCACTTTCAGGACCCCGAAGATGAGGCTGAGGCCCATGGTGGCCATCCCGTACACCGCGCCCAGCACGACGCCCTGGATCAGATTTCCGCCTAATTGTTCAAAAAACATGGCCCGGTTTCCTCGTGGTCTTAAAGGGACAACAACACTGCCTGCACAGGCAGGGGGCGGGGCACGAAAACCCCGGGCCCGAGGCAGGGGCCTGGGCCGGGGCATCACTGAAGGGTTACTTGGGAACGGCCTTTACGCCCTTCACCTTTTCCTGGAAGGTGGGCATGGGGTAGCAGACCTCACCGGTCCGGGCCTCTTCGGGCCACACAATGACCCTTTCGCCGTCCTGCCACTGGACGTCCACCATGGTGTGGCCGACCTGCATGCCGTTCTCATTCACATCCCAGCCGCCGTAAAAGCTCATGAACTTGAGATCACCCAGGGCCTTCCGGACCTTGCCCGCATCCACGGAGCCGGCCTTCTGGACCCCCAGGACATAGGCCAGTACCTGGGCCCCGGCTTCGGCGGCATGGTAATCGGGAAGCGTATCCTCGCCGGTGGCCTTCTTGAAGAGTTCCAGGAATTCATCCTGGGCCGGTCCGATCCAGGGAACTCCGGCGGTTTTGGCTTCTTCTTCCGAATACTTCACGCCATATTCCCAGTGGGACGGTCCCATGACGCCTTCGGCCATGGTGGTCAAGGCATCATAAAATGCCGGGAGGGTGGCCGCGGCAATAAGGGAAAGGGCGTTCACATTAATGTCTAAGTCCGCCATCTGCCGGTTGAAGAGCTGGCCATCTTCAAAGTGGCCGCCGCCCAAGACAAAATCGGCTTTGCTGGCCTTGAGGGC
The DNA here is from genome assembly GCA_034522175.1 of Deltaproteobacteria bacterium. Classification (GTDB taxonomy): domain Bacteria; phylum Desulfobacterota; class DSM-4660; order Desulfatiglandales; family Desulfatiglandaceae; genus JAIPDZ01. Next base: position 1,791,497 of record JAXHLQ010000001.1, read on the forward strand.
CGAGAGAAGCGGGGTTAAATCCGTAACCCCTTTGGGATAGGTGCGTTCAAAAACAATGTCGAAACCGAGTTCCTTGGCATGGTCTCTGGCGCCTTCCATGACCATTTTGGCAAACTCGGAATCTTCATAGGCCAGGGCCACCTTCTTGGCATCCGGATCGATCTTATGAATCATGTCCAGGGTACCCATGTGATAGCTGGTGGCGGGCCCGATGGTCTGAACGATGTATCTGAACCCCTGCTGGAAGATCTTGTTGTTGGCCCCGCCATGGTCCATGTACAGCATCTGATGGCTTTCGGCCACGGGCGCGCCCCTGAGGGTCAAGCCAGAGCTGTACGGCGAGAAAACCACATCCACCTTGTCCACGGTAATCAGTCTTCCAATCAGGCTGGTAACCGCCTCTTTTTGGATTCACAATCGTAAAACTTATATTCCAGGGGGACCTTTTTGCCGCCGATCTCCACACCGCCTTTCACATTATTGACCCAGTCGATACAGGCCTTTATACCGCCCACGGCCTGTTCGCCGGCCTTGGCGTATTTACCTGAAAGGCAGGCAGGATGACCGATTACAATTTTGTCCGGGGCCGCACCTGCAAACGACACCCCCGCGAACACGAACACAACCAGGACCAAAACCGCAAATGACCGTTTCATACATACCCTCCCTTTCTAAAAAATGCTGAGTAAAGGTGAACAATCCTCCCAATCTTTTGCACCATAGAAATCATTAGCAACAAATAATTATGTCTGTCAAGGGGAAAAATTGTTTCTGTCAATTTTTTATCGGTTCACGGCTGGGGAAAACGATATGTGGCCGAGGCGGAATTGCCGGGCCAGACCGTCTCCAGTCTCCCCTCCATCCACTGAACCACCAGCATGGGGCGATGGTTCTGCTGCGTTTTGTCCCCGTAATCTGCAAATCGCACCGGGCCGAACACGGTCTTCATTTGGGTACGGGCCAGTGCGTCTCTTACAGCGGAACGGGTCATGGATTCAGCCCTCTTAAGCGCGTTCGCGATCACAGACAGGGCCGCGTAGGCCTGGGCCCCGTGGTAATCCGGAAGGGACCCGTATTGCTCCTCATAGCGGTCCGCAAATTCTTCCGAGCCCGGATAGGGCACGGACGGGATCCACAGGGTGGTGGAGAATACACCTTCTGCCGCTCCTCCCGCGTATCGGGGAAGGTTGGGATTGATAAATCCCTCCCCATGGCCGAAAAAGAGCCTGGGGTTCAGATCGATGGCCTTGGCGCTCCTGATCATGAATGCGGGAGTTGCAGGGCCCGACGCAACCATGTAGACCAGATCCGGGTGTCTAACCCTGACCCACTCGAACAGGGGGACGAAGTCGGACGTACCTTCTATAAAGCGCTCCTGCCTCACCAGTTTGATTCCGGCACCTCGACGGAATCGCTCGAACCGCTTTCGACCAAAATGGCCGAAAGCCCCTTCTTCGAATATCACGGCCGCCGTCTTGACGCCCCCAACGCGCTTGATGAACGATCGCAGTGGATCCATATATTCGCCCGCCGGCGGTGTTAATCGGAAGACATAAGCCCAGCCCTGGGTGGTGATCCGGTCCGCTGAGGCCGTCGTGATCAGAAATGGCGTCTTCAGTTCCTCGGCCAGGGCCGCTGCCCTGAAGGTCTGCGTACTGGCCACTCCTCCCGTAACCGCCACCACACCATGGTCTGAAATGAGCCGCTTCATGGCTGACGGCCCTTCCCCATCCGGGCCGGCACTATCCTCAACGATGAGCCTGACGGCCTGTCCCCGTATCCCGCCGGCCCCGTTGATCTTTTCAACGGCCATGAGGAAGGCGTTTTTCTCTTGCTCACCCACCCGGGCGAGTTCTCCTGAAAGGGGGAGGAACGCACCCACCTTGATGGGGCCGGTTTCCGCATGGGCCGGCGGGGCTGGAAAAATAAACCATCCCGCGACGGCGAACAGGAACAATCGTATGGCGTGTTTCAATTCATTCCCCTCTACTTCAGATTGAGCTTACCTCAAAACCGTCCCATTCATTTCATTAGATCATGAGATTTTCGAAAAGCCCTTGTTGATAGGGTTTAACAGGGTAAATCCGGGCGGTCAAGATCAAGCATCAAAAAAGGCTTGACATTCAAACGTTCGTTTTATACATATGTTTGTATCATACAGGAGGCCTTTACACCGATGGCAGAGAACGAGACGCAGGCAGATTCACGGGAAAGGCTTTTGGACGAAGCAGAAATTCTTTTCGCCCAGAAGGGATTCGAGGGTGTCAGTGTACGGGAGATCACCCGGGCCGCTCATTGCAACCTGGCCGCAGTAAACTACTATTTTGGAAACAAGGAAAACCTCTATCTCGAGGTGTTCCGCAGTCGGTGGATGCCGCGGGCCCGACGGATCCAGGAGAGCTTCCGTCAGAGTCTCAAGGGGGAAGGAGATCAGTCTCTGAACCATATCATCCAGTGCCTGGCCCTGGCGTTCCTCAAAGGCCCTCTGTCGGAAGCAGAACGCAAGTGTCACCATCAACTGATGGCCCGTGAAATGGCCCAGCCCACGGAAGCCCTTGAAATGCTCGCGGAACAAATCATGCGCCCCTTTTTCAGGGAACTGACCGACATGATCCGCCCCCTAATCCCTGAAGGGATTCATGAAGAAGAATTGATGCTGAGTGCCATGGGTATTTTTGCCATGATTCTTTATTTCGGTTTCGGACGCGTGGCCGTCACCCGGCTTTTGGGATGCGAATACGACGACGCCCTCACAAAACGTCTGTCCGGCTACATCGCTGATTTTTCAATCGGCGGATTGCAGCGCCTCAATGGAGAGATGCACCATGGCGGGTAGTCTGACGAGAATTTTGCTGGCGGCGCTGATGGCCGCACTTGCGGTGGGGTGCATCAAACTGGGCCCTGACTTCAAGCGCCCCGACCCCGGGGCCAAGATCCCTGCGTCCTATCAATCCGACACCGAATCGACCACTGAGGCACCCCTGCCGGTACCTGAAGACCGCTGGTGGGAAAATTTCAACAACCCGGAAATCAATCGACTGGTGGAACTCGCCCTGGATCGCAACTTGGATATCCAGCGGGCCACGGCCTTCATTCAGGAGATGGAGGCCCGGGTGACGCAGATCCGGGCCGACCGCTTTCCCTTTGTGGGATTTCAAGCGCAAGGCGCACGTGAGCAGCGTTCTGAAACCAATTATATCCCGGGCTCTAAAATTTCATTCGGCGGCACCACAGACAGTTACAGTCTCTCGCTACCTGCTTCCTTTGAACTGGACCTCTGGGGCAAGCTGGCACGTGCCGAGGAGGCCTCCAGGGCTCAACTCCTTCAGGCCGAGGAAAACCGGCTCACCATATCCCAATCGGTCATTGCCGAGGCCATATCGCTTCAGTTGCAGATAGAGGCACTGGAACGTCGCATAGAGATCAATAAACAGAGCATCAAGAGTTATAAGCGGAGCGCAAGACTGGTGGCGGCCCGCTATGAGCGGGGGCTCTCACCGGTGCTGGATGTGCGTCAGGCCCGCCGCACCCTGGCCCGGGCCGAATCCCAGCTCCCGTCCCTCCTTCAGGAACTCGGGGGCATTCAGCAACGATTGGCCGTTCTGGTGGGGGCGTACCCGAAAACCGCGCCACCCACGCTTCATCCCGAGGATTACTACAAGCCCATGGCACCGGTACCGCCGGGGCTTCCCTCACAACTCCTCTTGCGGCGCCCCGACCTGCGGGCGGCCGAGGCCAGTCTGAAATCCCTCAATGCCCGGATCGGGGTCGCCAAGGCCAGCCGGTTCCCGGCCATATCGCTCACCGGCAGTTTCGGATACTCCAGTACCGATCTGAGTGAACTCTTAGACGCCAGGAGTCAATTATGGAATCTCGCCATGGGGATTACCCAGCCGATCTTTGACGCGGGGAAACTCAAGGCGGGGCAGCGGGCGGCCGAAGCCCAATACCGGCAGGGGGTCGCGGAATATGCCAAAACCGTCCTGGATGCCTTCTCTGAAGTGGAAGGGTCCCTCCTCACGCGAAAAGAACAACTGGCGCGTCGCGAACGGGTGCTTGAATTCCTGGAAGAGGCCCGGGCTGCCCAGACGCTTGCCGAAAAACGATACTACCGAGGGCTGGTGGATTACCTCACCGTTCTCAGTTCACAGGTAACCCGTTATGGAGCAGAAGAGGATCTGGTGCTGGTGGACATGGCCATTTTAACCAACCAGGTCACCCTTCACCGGGCCCTGGGCGGGGGATGGGGGTCCCTACCCCTCCCGGACGAAAAAAATGGAGAATGACATATCATGGGCAAGACAAAAAAACGGATCATTCATATCCTCATGGTCATCTTACTGATCGGACTGGGGGCCATGGGCATGGTCAAATTGACCGAAAGCAGGCCACAAATCCAGAAGCAAAAAATGGACGTTCCCGCCCCGCTTGTTCGGGTCCAGACCATTCGTACCGGACCGCAGGTCGTTCATGTGGAGGGAGAGGGCACCGTGCGTCCGCTTCAGGAGATCGATCTGGTCCCCCAGGTGGGGGGCAAAATCATCCATGTCTCTCCCCACATGGTCAACGGAGGCACATTCAAAAGCGGGGACACCCTCATCCAGATCGACCCGGTGGATTATGAACTGGCCGTCACCCTGGCAAAGGCCAAGATCAAGGATTCCGAAAGCCTGCTCAGAATGGCGGAGGAAGAATCGGCCGCGGCGAAGGAGGAATGGTATCTGCTCCACAAGGGCACGGATAAGGCCGAGAAAAAACCCCCCGAACTGGTCATAAAAGGCCCCCAGCTCGCGGCCGCAAAGGCCACGCTGGCAGCGAACCGGGCCAATCTCGAGAAGGCACTCCTGGACCTGACCCGGACCACCCTCGAGGCTCCCTTTGACGGTCGGGTGAGCCAGGAACAAGTGGATGTGGGGGAATATGTTACCCCCGGACAACCCATGGCGAGTCTCTATTCCATCGATGCGGCCGAGGTGGTGGTTCCTCTGGAGGACAAAGACCTGGAATGGTTTCATGTCCCCGGTTTCACCCCCGGGGAAGGAGCCGGATCGCCGGCGGTGGTGACCGCCACCATGGCGGGAAAAGCACTTTCCTGGGACGGGAAGGTGGTCCGGGCCGAAGGAAAGCTGGATGAACGAACCCGCATGGTTCGGGTGGTGGTGCGCGTGGAGCATCCGTATGCCAAAAAACCTCCCCTCACACCGGGACTCTTCGTCCTCGTCCGAATCCAGGGGGACACCCTTGAGCATGCGGCAGTGATCCCCCGATCCAGCCTGCGGGAAAACCAGGTGGTCTGGGTGGTTGGATCCGATAATCGTCTCCATTTTCGCCACGTGGTTGTGGCCCGAAAAGAAGGGGACCAGGTCCTCGTCCGGTCGGGCCTTGAGGACAGGGATCGGGTGGTGACCTCACACCTTCAGGCGGTGACCGATGGCATGACGGTCCGGGCCTTTTCGGTAAACGAGGAGCAGCCGTCATGAAAGGCATTGTGGCCTGGTTTGCCGGAAACCATGTGGCCGCCAATCTCCTGATGATTTTCCTTCTGGTGGCGGGGGTTTTCACCGGACTGACCATGAAACTCGAGGTCTTTCCCGAGTTTACCCTGGATCGGATTTCCATCACCACGGAATATCCCGGGGCTTCTCCGGCGGAAGTGGAGGAGGCCATTGTTCAGCGAATCGAGGAGAGTGTGGCCGGCCTGGCGGGCATCAAGCGAATTGATTCCACGGCACGTGAGGGGACCGGCACCGTCATCATCGAGGTCATGCCGGATTGGAACCTTCAGACCCTTCTGGACGAAGTCAAGGCCGAGGTGGATCGCATCCGGACGTTTCCCGATGAGGCGGAAAAACCCGTGGTGCGGGAGATGACCCGCCGGACTCAGGTGATCAGTGTGGCCATCTACGGCGATGCCGGCGAATCCACCTTGAAACGACTCGCAGAGCAATTCAAAGACGACATCACCAATATCCCCGGCATCACCTATGCAGAGCTTTTTGGGATTCGGGAAGCCGAAATCCACATTGAGATATCAGAAGAGACCCTGAAACGCCACGGCCTCACCCTGGGTGCAGTGGCCCAGGCCGTGAGAGGGACCAGCCTGGATCTGCCGGCCGGGACCGTCAAAACCCCCGGCGGCGACATCCTGATCCGTGCAAAGGGCCGCCGGTATTATGCCCACGACTATTACGACGTCCCGGTGATCACCCGTACCGGCGGCAGCACCGTCACCCTGGGGCAGATCGCCCGGCTCAAAGACGGTTTTCAGGAACTGGACCTGTCGGCCCGGTTTCAGGGAAAACCGGCCGCCGTGATCCAGGTCTTCCGCGTGGCGGATCAAAACGCCCTGGATGTGGCGGCCAAGGCCAAGGCATTTGTGGAAAAGGTGCGCCCGGGTTTGCCTGCGGGCATTGACATCAGCACCTATCAAGATATGTCCGTGATTCTCAAGAGCCGCATCCAGCTCCTGTTGAAAAACATGGCGATGGGACTCTTTCTGGTGAGCCTTCTCCTCGGCATCTTTCTCAGTATTCGATTGGCCTTCTGGGTCACGCTCGGCATCCCCATCTCTTTTTTAACGGGCCTCTGGATCCTCCCCTATTTTGACGTGTCCATCAACATGATCTCGCTTTTTGCCTTTATCATGGTTCTCGGTATTGTGGTGGACGACGCCATTGTGGTGGGGGAAAACATCTTCCGAAAACAATCCGAAGGATTCAAACCCCTCGAAGGGGCCATCGAGGGCACCATTGAGGTGGGCCGGCCGGTCATTTTTGCCGTCCTCACCACCATCGTGGCATTCTGGCCGCTCCTCCTGGGGGGCGGCTCCATGGGGAAAGTCATGCGCAACCTCCCCGTGGTGGTCATCCTGGTGCTGCTCGGTTCCCTCGTTGAATCCTTGTTCATCCTCCCGTCGCATCTCTCCGGGCACGGGCGCAAGGAGAGACGTAAGAAGGCCGATACCCACGATGCGGAGCAACACGCAAAAAAGCAAAAGGGCATCACCGCCCAGATGGACCGGGCCCTTCAGTGGGTTATTTCAAGACCTTATACCCGTCTGGTCCGGTTCTGCATTCGATGGCGTTACGGCACCGTGGCCTTCAGTCTTGCCCTCCTCCTGCTCGCGGTGGGGTTTTGGACGGGGGGGATTATCAAATTCACCTTCTTCCCCAAGGTGGAGAGTGACGTATTGACCTGTTCCCTCACCATGCCGACGGGCACCCCTGTGAAGCAGACCGAAGCCGCCGTCGCCCGGCTTGAGACCACAGCCAAAAAAGCCCTGGAAAGCTTTGATAGCCAGCACAGACCGGGAGCCAAGGCGCCTCTCTTCGAGTACAGCGTGTCTTTGGTGGGCATGCAATCCGGCGGGCACGGACCCAATGCCGGATCAGCCGACATCGGCGGGCATGTGGGACAGATCTTCATCCAACTTCTCGAAGGAGAGAAGCGCAATGTCAGTGCACGAAAACTCACCGCCCTCTGGCGCAAAACAGCGGGACCGTTTCCCGAGGCCGAGTCACTGACCTTTCAGAGCGAGCTTTTCAGTGCAGGTAACGCGGTTGAGATCCATCTATCCATGGACAACGAGGACCAACTCCTGAGCGCGGCCGATGAACTCAAGGCATCCATAGAAGGATACCCCGGTCTTTTCGACATCAGCGACAGCTTTCTGCCCGGCAAGGAAGAGATGCAGCTCAAACTCAAACCGGCTGCCCGGAGCCTGGGACTGACCCTGGATGACCTGGCCAGGCAGGCACGGCACGCCTTCTACGGGGCCGAGGCCCTTAGGTTTCAGCGGGACCAGGATGAAATCAAGGTGCTGGTCCGTTATCCGGACAGGGATCGGAAGTCGCTGGGGTACGTGGAGCAGATGCGGATCCGGACGCCGGATGGAGCGGAAATCCCTTTTAATGAAGCCGCTCAGGTCAAGATGGAGCAGGGGTACACCACCATCCAGCGGGCCCAGCGCAGGCGGGTCATCAAGGTCACCGCGGATGTGGATGAAACGGTGGGAAATGCCAATGAGGTCCGGATGGATCTTGAAAAACGGGTTTTGCCTGAGCTGTTAAAACGATACCCGGGGCTTCGATACGATATGGAAGGAGAAGGAAAGGAGCAGAAGGAATCCTTATCCGACGTGATGCAGGGATTCGGTATTGCGCTGTTCGCCATATACGCGCTGTTGGCCATTCCCTTCAGGTCATTTACACAGCCCTTCATTGTCATGGGCGCCATCCCCTTCGGTCTTGTCGGGGCCCTGGCAGGCCATCTCATGATGGGACTGAACCTGAGTCTTTTGAGCCTCTTTGGCATGGTGGGACTGGCCGGGGTGGTGGTCAATGACTCCCTGGTCCTGATCGATGCCACCAACCGGATCCGAGGAGAGGGACACCCTTCGGCCGATGCGGTCATCCGGGCCGGGGGACTCCGTTTCCGGGCCATTATCCTCACCTCACTCACCACATTCGCCGGGCTTTTTCCCATGATCCTGGAAAAGAGCCTTCAGGCCCAGTTCCTGATTCCCATGGCGGTCAGCCTCGGATTCGGGGTCCTGTTCGCCACCGGGATAACACTGTTGCTGGTGCCCTGCGGGTATGTCATATTGGAGGACATCCATCGACTTTTCGGCAGGGGTAATCATGAAAAGTCATGAAGGTTTCAAAAGCGGCTTTAGTATGGTAGATTCAACACAACCCCCCGGGGAACGTCTGAAAAATGATTGAACAAAACTGTAAAGTGGTATCCAATGATCTCATCGCCGCAGATACCTATCGGATGACATTGGACTGCCCGGAAATTGCCGCCGACGCCCAACCGGGCCAGTTCGTCATGCTCAAGGTCACCCATCATCCTATTGCCGATCCCCTCCTGAGGCGCCCTTTTTCCATCGCCGGGATCACTGCACGGGGACACCTCCTGGTCTTGTATCGGGTGGTGGGACGGGGCACCCGGTTAATGGCCTCTTTCGGACCGGAGGACCGGTGTTGGGTGCTGGGACCTTTGGGAACCGGATTTGAACTTCCCAAAAAAAACGGAGGATCCCTTCTCGTGGCCGGGGGCATGGGCATCGCCCCCCTGGGCTTCCTGGCTCAGCGGGTGGATTCACCCCGCCATCTTTTCACAGGCTACGGCTCGGCAGACCAAATAATCTCCATGGAAGACTTGGGCTTATCTCAGATCGATGCCCGCGTGGCCACGGAGGACGGCACAGCCGGCCATCACGGAATGGTCACCGATCTTCTTCTGGCTCATATAGAGACCCCAGCGTCCCATCAAGAGAAACCCGGCAAAGGTGCGGGGACCGTCGTGTATGCCTGTGGGCCGCTGCCCATGTTGAAGGCGGTCGCAGCCCTGGCCCTAAAAGAAGGGATTTCATGCCAGGTGTCTCTGGAATCGGTCATGGCGTGCGGCCTTGGAGCCTGTCAGGGGTGTGCCGTCAGGGCCGCTCCTGAAAGCCAACGGCAATACCATCATGTATGTCAGGACGGGCCGGTTTTTGATGTGAGGGCCCTGGACTGGGACGGGATATAATCCCATGGACGGCGTGGATCTGCGGGTCAGACTCGGAAGCCTGGAACTGAAAAACCCCGTACTCGCGGCATCAGGGACCTTCGGATACGGTCGGGAGTATTCCGAACTGGTGCACCCGGATCGACTGGGGGGCATCGTGGTCAAGGGGATCTCCCTCGAGCCGAGAGCGGGCAATCCCCCCCCGCGAATTATCGAAACCCCGTGTGGCATGCTCAATGCCATCGGCCTGGCCAACGTGGGGCTCAATACCTTCCTGAAAGAAAAACTCCCCTGGTTGCAATCCCTCCACACGGCGGTCATCGTCAATATTTATGGCCACACCCTTGAGGAGTATGCCCGTGTGGCGGCGGGGCTTAGAGGGATTGACGGTATCTCGGCCCTGGAGGTGAACATCTCCTGCCCCAACGTGGCCCGGGGGGGGATGGCATTCGGTACGGATCCGGACATGTCCGCCCGGGTGACCGAAGCCGTGCTGAGGGAGACGGACAGACCCGTCATTGTCAAACTGTCCCCCAATGTCACCGACATCCGCGTCATCGCCAAAGCCGTGGAAGCAGCCGGGGCCCACATGCTTTCGCTGATCAATACGCTGACCGGCATGGCCGTGGATGTCCACAGGCGACGGGCTGTACTGGGGAATGTCACGGGCGGGCTGTCCGGACCCGCCATTCGACCTGTGGCCCTTCATATGGTGCATCAGGTGGTCCATACCGTAAAGATACCGGTCATCGGCATCGGCGGGATCTTGACCGCAGAGGATGCGCTTCAGTTTCTTGTGGCGGGGGCTCGTGCGGTCCAGGTGGGGACAGGAAATTTTGTCAACCCGACGGCCACGGCAGACATCATCGAGGGGTTAAACCGGTATTGCGCGGAAAGAAACATTTCGACCATCGAAGATGTCATCGGTACCCTTGAAACCGGTTGAATCATCCCCATCTTTCGTATTAGACGTGTCATGTTCCATATCGCTTCAGTTGAAAGAGCTTTTTGTCCTGGGTGGCGACGATGTGGTAAAATTTGTCCTGGGGCACGTAGATGTAAGGGACATCCTCCATCCTCCGGTAGAGAAAGTGTGACAGAATCATCCGGTTGACCGCACGGTGCCCGATAATCATGATATTCTTGGAATTGCTGCTCAAAAACAGGGCCTTTTTGATGCCCCGGTCCACCCGTTCCTTCATGGATACGTAGCCTTCTCCGCCGGGATAAATATAGTTGTACTTGTCCGCCTTTCTCGCCTGATAAATATCAGGCTTCTCTTTTTTGATTTCCGCATAACTCATGCATTCGCAGATCCCGCTGTCGATCTCATTGAAGGCGTCAATGGGAATGATCGCGCAGTTTTTCTGGAGATCTTTGATGGGGACGGCCGTCTCTATGGTTCGCTTCTTTTTGCTGGTAAAGATGATCGGCACATTGAATCGCTCAAAATATCGCGCCAGTTGACCGGCCTGGGCCTTACCCGTCGATGTCAGACCGGAATCCCCACCGATCCGGTTTTCCAGATTAAAATAGGTCTCGCCATGCCGGATAAGAAATAGATTCCGGATAATATCCGTCACGAGGCAATCCCTGATCCGGTCAAAGTAAGGGATATCCCTCGAGATCTCCTCTCTAATGATTTGATTGTTTAAGGAGTCCAGTTTGACGAGATTTTCCTCCCTGTCCAGTGGCACATAGATGGACTCATAATAGTGGATGCGCTGTGTAAAGCTCCTGATGGCGGCGGCCTTGGAGAGATGTCTAAATTCCGGGAGCGCGATTTTTCTCTGGATGCTTGACTTCAAAATACCCTGATCATCATTTATGCATTCGATAAAAAGGATGGGATGGCCGGTAAGCAGCTTACTGATAACCGCCCGTCGTTTAAGGCTCACATTGGTGGCATCCAGGATGGCCACCTGCCCTTTACCGCTAATGAACTTCTGTGCCCTTGAGATATTCATGAGGGCAATTTTTTCCCGGAAAGCCACACCCTCCTGATTTTTTGGATCATAGAATTCCGGATAGGAGGTATCCTTGGATTCCAGTTTTCTCCTCAACTGGCCGTTATTGAAGATCCGGGTCCGTATGCCGTCCTTCTGGAGGTTCTCTTTTAATTTGCCGGCGACGGTCGTCTTCCCCCTGGCCGGGAGACCGACCATGACGACATAGAGCGTGTTACGGGTCATGGGTCATTCCTTGTATACAATATGGGCTTGAATTTTTACTGAGAGCATTTATAATTGGTAATTATCGAACAAATCAAGAGACGATTTCGACTCTGAATATCATAGGAGGCATCAAATGGCACAAAATTCCGTTGCGAGGACCAGAACCGATGTGCTGGTCAATGACTTTGTAAGAAGCACCTACAACTGGATGGCGACAGGGCTTGCTCTGACCGGCGTGGTCGCCCTGTACGTGTCCAGCAGTGAGACCATGATGCGTCTCATATTCGGCAATCCCATCCTGTTTTTTATTCTCATCTTTGCTGAGCTGGGGCTTGTTTTTTCCATTTCGGGCATGGTGAACCGGATCAGCGCGGGCACCGCCACAGGGCTCTTCCTCCTCTATTCCGCATTAAACGGGGTAACCCTCTCTTTTATCTTTCTGGCTTACACGCGAACATCTATCGCGACGACGTTTTTCATCTGCGCCGGCACCTTTGTGGGATGCAGCATCTACGGATGGACCACCAAAAAGGATCTGACATCCTGGCGGGGCTTTCTCACCATGGGGCTTATCGGCATCATCATCGCCTCTTTGGTGAACATGTTTGTCCGAAGCAGCGCCATGCACATGATCATCAGCTACATCGGGGTCATCGTCTTTGTGGGACTGACCGCCTATGATACCCAGAAGCTGAAAAACATGGCCCTCACTCAGCCCGCGGACGTGGAGGGGGCCGTGGTCCGCAAGGGCGCCATTCTGGGAGCGTTATCCCTCTATCTTGATTTCATCAACCTCTTTCTGATGCTGTTGAGGATATTCGGGAGCGGGCGCGACTAACCGCTTATCCATAGATTCGAACCTTTCGCGTCCCCCTGATGCCGGCTCTCCGCTCCCATCAGGGGGATTTTTTTGGGAAAAAGCGCTGCCATGCCTGAGCCTTCCTATCTTAAACTCCATCGCGAGGGGGCACTTGACGACCGGGTTGAAAAACTCCTTGCCCGAATGGAATCCTGTCAACTCTGCCCCCGGGAATGCGGCGTGAACCGTCTGAAAGACGAGACGGGGTTTTGCCGGACCGGCAGGCATGCCAAGATCGCCAGCTACAACGCCCATTTCGGTGAGGAAGCCCCCCTGGTGGGCAGGCACGGCTCAGGGACCCTCTTCTTGAGCAGTTGCAATCTCCTTTGCAGCTTCTGCCAGAATGATGACATCAGCCATTTGAATGAGGGCGTGACGGTGGGGCCGGAACAGATGGCCGCCATGATGCTGGAACTGGCCAAGCGGGGATGTCACAACATCAATTTTGTCACGCCCACCCACGTGATCCCGCAGATTATTGAGGCCCTCCCCATCGCCATCGAGCAGGGCCTCAGCATACCGCTCGTCTATAATTCAGGCGGCTACGAAAGCACGAAAACCCTTGGGCTGTTGGAAGGTATCTTTGATATTTACATGCCCGATTTCAAGTTCTGGGAAGCACGCTGGTCGGAACGATTTTGTCATGCATCAGATTACCGGGAAGTGGCCTCAGCGGCCATAAAGGAAATGCACCGTCAGGTGGGCGATCTCGTGGTCGATGATGCCGGGATCGCGGTCCGGGGATTGCTCGTTCGGCATCTAATCATGCCCGAAAATGTATCCGGGACGGACAATGTTTTGAGATTTATTGCTCAGGAAATCTCCAAAAATATCTATGTAAATGTGATGGATCAGTACCGGCCGTGCGGCACGGCACACGAGGATGACATCATCAACCGCCGGTTGACCCGGGACGAATTCAGGAGGGCCCTCGGGTGGGCAGAAACCGCCGGATTGACGCGTTTGGACAACCGGGAGCGTCCCCGCATCATCTTCGGGTTCTAAAGCTTCAAACAGTCCCCTGACACGACCCGGACGGCATGTCATCAAACAACCCTTGTCAACAAATAGGACACACCGGGGTTCTCCCGGGGCTCCATGGTCCCTTCAATCAACAATCAACAATCGCCAATCAACAATCCTAAGCCCCCCTCTTTCCGCTGATGAACTCTTCGGCCATTTCAACATCCTTTCTGCTTCCGATGAACAGGGGCGTTCTCTGGTGAAATTCGTTGGGTTGAATGTCAAGGATGGGCCCTGTTCCATCACTGGCATACCCCCCGGCCTCCTTCACCACCATGGCGAGAGGATTGGCCTCCACCATCAATCTCAACTTTCCATGAGACTTCTTGGGATCTTTATTGTCCGCCGGATACATGAACAGACCGCCCTTGAGGAGGTTGCGGTGAAAGTCGGCCACAAGGCTTCCCACATACCGGGATGTGTAGGGCATCCCGTTGATCTTGTCGATGCTTTTCAGGTAGTCCACAAGGGCCACCGTTTTTGCATCCCAATATGCGTAATTGCCCTCATTAACACTATATGTCTTTGATTTTTCAGGGATTCGAATGTTCTCATGGGAAAGGAGAAACTCTCCCACGCTGGGGTAAAGGGTAAACCCGTGAACCCCCGTCCCCCCCCCTGTGGTATACACCATCATGGTACTGGAGCCGTAAATAAAATATCCGGCGGCCACCTGTTCCCTCCCGGGCCTTAAGACATGATCCAGGAGAAAATCGATCCGTGTTTCATCCCCCTTTCGCTTGTAAATCCCGAAGATGGTTCCGATACTGACATTGACGTCGATATTTGAGGAGCCGTCCAGGGGGTCAAACACGATGATGTAGTCCCCTTTCGGGTATTGGGAGGGGATATCGATGAGGTCCGGGTCCTCCTCCGACCCCATGCAGCAGAGCTGTCCCACATGCTGCATCCGTTCTATGATGATCCGGTCGGCGAAGAGGTCCAGCTTCTGCACCCGTTCATCCTGGACATTGGTCCGGCCCGTGGACCCCAGTATATCCACAAGCCCGGCCTTATTGACTTCTCTCGAAATCACCTTTGCCGCCACGATAAGTTCGTTTAGCAGCGTGGTAAACCCCCCTGTGGCCTCAGGGTTTTCCCGCTGTTGATTCAGTATGTGCTGTGTAATCGTGGTACCTACTCCCTTATTCGCCATGCCAACGCCTCCTTTCGCTATTTCTTTCCAGAATGCCTGTCTCGGTCGCAGACTCGATACTGATGCATTCTTAAAAAGTCAATCCCGCCCTGCGGGACTCACGCAAAGCCCGCAGGTAAGTTCTTAAAATTAATACAATTTTTTCTCTGCGTCTCTGCGTCTCAGCGCGAAAACATACTTTTACGGGACCGTCAATACTTAATGAGTGAATCCCAGAACTCCGGGTCATCGTCTTTCCAGTTGGGCCCAAAACGCCGGTCACAAAATCCGCTCAACCGCTCGTACCATTTGGCCCAGATGTTTTTGTTCTTGTCGATGGCATCCAGGATATCCGCCAGGTAGATGTCCACCTTCCCGATTTCATCTTTGGGGACATAGTAGGCGGCCCCCTTTTCAAACGATTTCTTCATGTTATCCTGAGACAGGGCATGGGCCGTCAGCATGAGGGCAGGGACGTCCCTCTCCTTGGCGATTTCCAAAAGCTCATATCCCCGGACGCCCATAATATCCAAAACCGCCGCATGATAATAATTGGACTCCAGAAGCGCCTTTCCTTCCTCAAAAGACGCGGCCCGGTCCACTTTGCAGATTTCGAGCAATTCGGTCAGAAAATCGAGGATGTCCTGCTCATCATCGACAATCAAGACCCGTTTACCCCTGAGAATTTTTTCAGGATCCATTTTGAGTCCTCCTCTTTCCAAAGTAATTAAATGTGCTGCGTATCATCTCAATAAGTCGGGGGGATCGCTTTGCGCAGATCAGGACAGGTTGATCCCAAAGCCCTTCCTGTAGGTGCCTGCCTGTGCCGTGGCATGGCAGACAGGCGCCTTCAGGCGCACGGCCATGCACCCTGTGCGGCTGAAGCCGCACCTTACCCCGGATTTTTGAGATGATACCGTACTGCTGAATCACGCGGCCTTTTCTTTATATTCCAGCCTGTATATTTCCGCAAGGGTGAGAAAGATGGTGATAATCAACGGGCCATAAATGATCCCCAGGATGCCGAACAGCTTGATGCCGCCGATGATACCGATGAATACCAGAAGGGCATTCATCTTCATCCCCTGTCCGATCAGGCGGGGTTTGACAAAATATTCCACGATGGAGCTGTAAAACAGATTGTAGATCAGAAATCCGATGGCGACACCGGCATGTCCCTGTATCAACAAAATGGCTGTTGCAGGGATGAAGACCGCCGATGCCCCGATGATGGGCAAAAAGGCCATGAAGGTGATGACAAACCCCCACAAGAAGGGGGACTGCAGGCCGAAGATAAAAAACCCAAAGCCCCCCACCAGCCCCTGAATGATCCCCGAAAGCCCGTTACCCACAAAAACGGCTCTTCCCATCTCCTGAAATTTGTCCGCCAGCTTTTCCAGCTGTTCCTTTGGCACCGGCACAAGCTCCACAATATAATCCTTGAGACGCGACCCGTCACGGAACAGATAGTAAATCGTGAGCATCATCAAAAAGAAATGGATCAAAAAACTGAACACATTGGATGCCACGGAACTGATCTGGCTATAGAGGAAAAGGCCGATCCGTTTGCCGATGGACGACGCAAAACCCTCTACATTCTCCGGGGTGATTTTCCGTCCGGTGACCTCCGAGAGCTTCTTCAGACGCTTGGTCCAGACCGGGTCATTTTCCAGGCTTTCTTGAATATGCTGGAGCGACACTTCATTGCTGGTCCGTTTATAAAGATCGAATGCCTCGTTTGAGAGGGTCCCCAGGAACCATCCCACGGGCACCACGAGGACAAAGAGGATAAACAGGGTCAAAAAAAGAGAGGTAAACGGCTCACGATCCCGAAACAACCGTTTAAGAAGCATATAAAGAGGATAAAAGACACTGGCAATGAGGAGGGCCAAAACAATGGCCGAGATGTAGGTCCAGAAAAGCTTAAGGATGAGGATCAGCGAACAGATCAGCAGGATCAGGAATACCTTGGCGTCATGCTCTTTGTCCATTTTGATGAAAACTCCTTGAAATCACTATAGTGCCGGACCAATGGATAGTCAAAAAAAAAGAAAAGGCCACCCGGATCGGGTGGCCTTTGGGATCGGTATCACCGGTAGAGCGGAATCAGTTTTTGATTTTGGCTCCTTTCTCAAGGCGGGGACTATCTATATTGAAAAGGGCATCCAGAAGGGCCATCTGAAACGTCCCCGGTCCCTGGGCCGATGAAGCGGCCATTTCACCCGCCAGGCCGAAATAGGCCAGAGCCGATGCGGCTGCATCCACCGGGTCCGTTTCCACGGCACAAAATGCACCGACCAGGGCACTGGCCGTACACCCGGTTCCGGTCACGGTTCCCATCAGCTCGTGGCCGTTTGAGATTTGCACGATCCGCTCTCCGTCGGTAGTTAGATCCACCGGTCCGGTGATGGCCAGGGTCGTGCCCAAGGTTTTTGCGAGTTGAAGTGCTGCGTCTCTAACCTCATCCACCTTATGGATGGCGTCCACGCCTTTGGTACGCGATTCAGACTCAACCAGCGAAAGGATCTCCGAGGCATTTCCTCGCACCACATGAATGGACAGTTCACGAAGGAGCCGGGTGGCCGAGTCGGTGCGGAACCTCGTGGCCCCGGATCCCACCGGGTCCAGTATCACAGGGATGTTCAGTTCATTGGCCCGTTTTCCCGCCAGGAGCATGGCCTCCACCCAGGGGGATGTCAGGGTCCCGATGTTCAGGACCAGGGCCCCGGCCAGGGAAACCATCTCTTCCACCTCTTCCCGGGCATGAGCCATCACAGGAGATGCACCGGACGCCAGGAGGGCGTTGGCCGTATAATTCATGACCACATGATTCGTAATATTATGAATCAACGGTCGTTTTTCTCGAAGGGCTTTAAGTCGTTCACCGGCCTTTCGGCCAATCTGATCAGTTGTCATATGTCACTCCTTTACTTTTTGAAGTGGTCCCATCCGGATGGACTGAGATCCACTTGTTCATCACCCATGGTGGTCAATTTGATTTTATCGCGGCTGTCCGTAACGGTACCGATCTCCGTAACGGTCACGCCGCTCAATTCACGAATGATTTTCCCGATCCGACCTCCATGTTCAGGCGGGGAAGTGATGATCAGTTCGTAGTCATCGCTGTCCCGGAGGACCACTTCGTGTGTTTTCATTTTCATGGCCCCGGCGAATGCCTCCAGCGGAGCACTCAGGGGGAGTCGGGCCTCGGCGATCCACGCCCCCACCCGGCTTTCCGAACAGATGTGCCCGAGATCACCGAGAAGACCGTCACTGGTATCGATCATGGCGGTGGCAAACCCGGAGGCCGCGACGGCATATCCTTCCTTGGCCCTGTGGGAGGGGGTGTTATAGGCCTTTACCAACGGATGATCGGTCAGGTCATCGGCACCGCCTCGATTGAGCAGGAGGTCGAGCCCTGCCGCCGATTGACCCGGATAGCCGGTCACCAGGATCACATCCCCGGGGTTGGCCGTTGAACGGCGCACGGCCTTCCCCTGCTCAACTTCTCCGATTAATGTAATGTCGATGAACGGCGCATCACTCGACCGGGTGATGTTGCCCCCCAAAATGGCCGCATGAAAGGGTCCCAACTCCGCCAAAAAACCCATATACATGGATTCCACATCAGTCACGGGGGTATCCGGCTTCAAGCCGAGGGAGACAATGGCGTACAGGGGGCGCCCCCCCATGGCCCCGATATCGCTGATGTTCAAGGTCATACAACGCCGTCCCAAATCAAAGGCGGAAATATACTGGGGCAGGTAATGCCGGCCTTCCACCACACTGTCACAGGTCACCAGAATCTCAACCCCTGCACGGGGGGTGAACACGGCGCAGTCATCTCCGATGCCCACGGTCGCATTGTCCCCGACATGTTCACCTCGGGTGCTGATCAGTTCATGGATCCGATGGATAAGACCGAATTCCCCCACTTGCGATACGGTTTCGGTCATAGCATGCCGACCCCTTATTTCCCTTCCAAAATCTTTCTGAGATGTCTCGTGGCCTCTTCAGGATCTTCCTGGCAGCAAACCGAGGAGATAACGGCGATGCCGTGGGCCCCGGCCTCCATCACCTCCCGGGCATTCCCTTTATCTATTCCGCCAATGGCGATGATGGGAAGCGGGATTTCTTTTACCACCCGCCGCAGGATATCCATGCCGCTCACCGGGCCGGCATCGGCTTTGGAACCGGTGAGGTAGACCGGACCGAATCCCACGTAATCGGCCCCGTCTGAGACGCACTGATACGCCTCTTCAAGGGTGGCGGCAGACCCCCCGATAATGCAGGCATCCCCGAGGAGTTCTCTCGCCATGGGAATGGGAAAATCATCCTGCCCCAGATGCACGCCATGGGCTTTGGCGGCCATTGCGACATCCACCCGGTCATTGACAATAAAAGCAACCCCTTTATCGTCGCAAATGGCCCGCATCTTCCGGGCTGTCTCTATCATCTCCCGGGATGATCCCGTCTTCTGACGGAATTGAATGGTATCGCCCCTCCCGGCACATACGCACTTTGTCAGCTGCACGTGGGAAAAACGGGATTGCAGCATCGTATCGGTCAAAACATGCAGTCTTCCGATCGTCTTTTTCACGCTTAAAACGACCTCCTGTTCGTGCTATTTCGGCACAATTTGGCAGAAGGACCAATGATTACCGATCCCGCCCACCATATTGACCCAACCGGCGAAGCGATCCGTCCGGGCCCCCTCCTCCAGCTTGGGGCAGTAAAGCGGAATCCAGGGAAGATCCCGCATAATCATCTGCTGCATCTCATGGATAAGGGCCCTTCGCTTTTCCCTGTCCAGAGTCCGTGCCGATGCATTGGCAATCCGATCGAATTGAGGATTGTCATAGCCGCTCGTATTCCATCCTTTGGGTTTGCTGTTTTTGCTGAGAAAGAAATTGCGAAGGTAATCGGGATCCAGAGAA
Source organism: Deltaproteobacteria bacterium (assembly GCA_034522175.1). Classification (GTDB taxonomy): domain Bacteria; phylum Desulfobacterota; class DSM-4660; order Desulfatiglandales; family Desulfatiglandaceae; genus JAIPDZ01. Next base: position 1,811,135 of record JAXHLQ010000001.1, read on the forward strand.
AGGTTGCCGTAACCCAGCACAAAACAGTCAAACTGATGCCGGGTCTTCACATGATGGATCATCGCCCCCAGCGGCATGGGTCTGGAAACCGCGGGGACACCCAGCATTTTAAACCATTCCTGGATCATGATACCGATCATGGCCCGGTGCGGGTCATAATCGGCCGGGGGGGTCAGGATGGTAATGGTCTCCATTTCCCGGCCATCGGGCAGCCGGATTCCTTCCCCGGCAACCACCTCCCCTTTTTCGTCTACAGGCGGTTTTCCCAGGTATATCCGCTCGCTTTGAGTATGCGATACGCCTGTCGAATCCGCTCTTTTCGATCAAGCCCCTCCCCGTACCTCGGGACATCCGGGCAATACCAGAAGGTATTGCTGGTCGGCACAATGGAATCCATTTTGATGGCGTAATTATGCAGGATCCTCGTCACAATGAAATCCTTGTCAATAAGCGTGGCCATGGCCTTTCGAAAACGGATGTCATTAAAGGGCGCTTTCCTGAGATTGAGGCCCACGTAATAAAGGGCGCTCTTCTGACTGGAAAATATCCGCACATTCGGATCCGCTTCCAGGTCGGGAAGATAGCCCGGTTGGAGTCCCCACCAAAAGAAATCGATACTCCCTTTTTTCAATGCCAGCACCGCTGCATCGGTGGTCCCGTATACCTTGAAAACAATGCCTTCTATGTGGGGGCCCAGTCTGTACCCTGCGATGTCTTTGCCCTGGCCAAAGAAATGAGGATTTTTCTCGAGATAGATAAAGGCGCCCTTTTTCCACTGCTTCAATACAAACGGTCCGGAGCTCACAGGGTCGGTCACTTCGTGGTTGAGCAACCTCAATAACGACTTGTTTTCCGATACCAACCCCTCTAAGACAGGCGCCCAGCGCTTTTTCTGCACAATGGGGGTGGTCAGGGTCCGGGTGGTAAAGATGGCTTCAGGATGTTTGAGGACAAATCGTACCGTGTGCGAATCGATGGATTCGATCTTTTCAATAAAGTCCCAGTTGGAGATGTATCTGGGGATTCTGAAGGTCTTGATGAGCCGACCTGTAAACATGACATCCGCCGCAGTGATCGAAGAGCCGTCCGACCATTTGCCGAGCCGCAAGGTAACGGTGTATGACAAGGTGGTTGGATCATACTTGGGTTGATCCGCCGCCAGCCAGGGAATCAAGTCCAGGGTCTTGGGTTCTCTGATATACAGGGGTTGATAAATCTGGCTCAAGACCCGGCTGGACCAGGCATCCGAGGCCAGCCACACATTGAGGGTCTTCGGTTCCTGGAGGATGCCAATGCGAATGGCATCGGTTTGGGCGAAACCGGACGTCAAGGGAAAAAAAGGATATGCACCAGGAAAAAGGTCAGAATTACTCGCCGGCATGAACCGGTTTTTCTCAGTAAATCGGCGATTGATCGCATATTATCCTCCGCATGCGGTTAGGAAACCGACGCGCCGTCTCGTCCAATCCATTTTTAGGGCGTCATCAAAGACAGTCAATCTTATGAGACCTTTGAAAAATGTTCAATTTCTTTCAAGATCAAGGCGCATGAGGATTTTAACCACAGGAATATACGCAATATTTCGAGGATTAAAATTCGAATGCAACGCAGATATTGGATGAAAGGGGGCGTTTTTCAAAGGTCTCCCTTATGCGTCTAAGGGTTTGGCCTCATCAATCAGCATAATCGGGATATCATCTTTAATCTCATACATCAGTTTACACTGATCGCAAATCAGCCCGTCTCCGGACTCGGTCAGATAGATATCCCCCTTGCACTTGGGGCATGCCAGAATATCCAACAGTTCTTTGCTTATGGCCATGATTTTCTCCTTTCCGCGTTTGTGCTTGATGTGGACACGGCTTCATTCAGGGCGGCTCGAACAGACTTGAATACCTGGTCAGGGGTTATTTCCCGCATACATGTCTGATGGATACACCCCCTTTTGAAGCAGGGGCTGCATACAATCGGGTCCCTGATGATTTGATGCCCCGCTCCGTAGGGCCCTGTGCGCCAGGGCGCCGTGGGACCGAAGAGGGCCATCACCGGACATCCCATGGCAGAAGCCATGTGCATGGGGCCGGTATCCGTGGTGATGAGAAGCCTGCATTTTTCATAGAGGACCGATAGCTCCTTCAGGGTCGTTTCACCTGCGAAATTACAGGCCTCCCGGTTCATCATGTTTATGATAGCCGACACGATGCTTCTATCCTCCATACTCCCGGTGAAAACCACCTTAAAGGGGAATTCAGCCGCAATCTTGTCTGCAAGCAGGGCAAAACGCTCAAGATCCCAACACTTGGTGGTCCACTTTGCCATTGGATTAATGGCCACCAAACCGTGTGCATCAAGGCCATAGGGGACGAGTTTCCGACCCAATGATTCCCTGTCCGCTTCAGATACCGGGATACGTCCTTCCCATTTTATCAGACGAGCCCCCAAATATGAAGCGATTTGAAGGTACCGATCGACCGCATGGCGATCATAATCCACCCGAACAGGCGGCTCGCTCAAAAAGAGCCTGGCGCCTTCCCTTGAACCGCTCATGCCGATCTTCCGTTTTCCTTTGGAAAGTCCCGTGATAATACCACTCTTGAACAATCCCTGAAGATCGATGATCAGATCATATTCCCGGGACCTGACCTGGTTCACAAACGCCTGTACATCATGCGCCGGCGGAAGCCATTTTCGATCCTCCCTGAATCGGTTGACCAGCGATCTGCGTGGGGAAACCAGGACCTGGCGAATCATGGAGTGCCCTTGAATGATCTCATCGGCCGGCTCTTCAACCACCCAGTCGATGTGCGCGCGGGGAAACGTCCCCTTGAGCACCTCCAAAAACGGGAGGGAATGAACCACATCGCCAATGGCGCTCAATTTGATGATCAGAATCTCCATGGCCCTGAACGATCCCAAATATCTCAGGCGTTAACCCTAACGTTGCATAAAAGTTGAGTTCAAAACGCTATAGATTAGGTCAGCAAGGGACGATGGGGCATTTTCAAGGGTGAAAGCGTATCGACCATACGGTGAAGTCTTGAAAATAAAACAGCGTTTCTTGATGACCTGATATAGAGCGAGTGAAACGATTTTGGGCCAATGCTTTATGCAACGTTAGGGTTAACCATCATTTTACGCTGAGTTCTCAGATGAAGCAGCCATGCGCTTCATGCGCTCCGACATGCAAACGGACCCTGGCCTGGGTGTTCAAGAGATAGGCGGACTCAATCTGCTTGGGCCAGGGCTTCGGGTCCCATTCTCGCGCTTTGACACGCATCACCGCCCGATCCACATCCCCGGCTTCGTCCCTCAAACATTCCTCAACCATTGACACATAGTCATGGGCCTGTGAAAGCGCCCGTGCCATATGCCCCGCAGCGTCCCTGCCGGTCAAAACCAAGCCCATGTCCCGGGCAAAGAACCTGAGGGTCCAGTTTGGACAGCTCTATAAGCGAACGGCAATACACATCATAATCCACCAGAAACTCGGTGTAAATGTAGCCGGTCCCATCGTCACATCCCACAGCTTCAGACGCCACGAGGATTTTCTTCTCAGGCATCCAGTAACTCATGAAATCCCAGGTATGGCCCGGTGTGGACATGCACTCAACCTGCATGTCATGACCCAGTTCAAGGATCTGTCCGGAATGGAGAATCAGACCCTGTTCAAATCCCTCAAAAGGCGCTTCGTCAATGGGTGTCACCCCCAGAGACTGGAGCTGACGTCTCGCTTCCCGATTGAGCAATCGGATGGTCTCCACTGCACGGGGGCGGTTCAGTATATCCTGTATTTTTTGTGAACCGGCAATTTTTAAATCAGGCCATCTCTTTTTGAAGTATCCTGCCGCACCGATGTGGTCGAAATGGGAATGCGTAAGAAAAAGTATCTCTGGATGTCTCCCTCCGAGTATATCCTCTATATCCGCTGCGTAAAGAGGTCCCAGGGCACTAAGTCCGGCATCGAACAATGCCGGGACATCGCCATCCAGCAGATACACCGGCATGACCGGGTTTCCCGCGACGTAAAAATCTTCTGCAATTTTTCCGGTCTGACTGATACGCACTTGCTATCCCCACAGGTCGGGCGCTGCCGGAAACTCACATTGTATTGAAAAAGGCAACGGCCTGAGCTTTCGTTAAGTGAATAATAGAAGACCGAAAACATGGTGTCAACAGGGGTTACAGGCGTTCGTTTTCAACGCCTGACGGGTTTTGTCGGGCGATTCTCAGTCGGAAAAGAGACGAAAAAGGGGTATCGCCGCAAAATCAAATATTGCATAGTAAAAAACAGTTTGATACCCTGTAGATAAATGGAGATTGTGAAAAATATCTCTAAATGAAAGGGGGTGAGATCGGGTAGCGCTGAAGCGGCTCTGAGTTAACCTGTTTGAAACGAAAGGAGGACCACCATGGCTGGAAGCACATACAAAATCATCGAACTGGTTGGGACAAGTGATACCTCTTGGGAGGATGCGACCAAGACCGCGTTAGAAACCGCTGGGGCAAGCATTAAAAATCTCAGGATTGCCGAGGTAACCAAACTGGACGCGACCATTGAAAACGGCAAAGTCACCTCATATAGGGCCCGATTAAACGTCTCATTTAAATACACAAAGGGATAGATCCGCCTGCTTAAAGGCCCCCTGTATCATGCAAGGCCCTTCCGAGACCCTTGCATCATTCCAGATCCGTCATTCTGGTGTAAACCGGAATCCGTTCATTGGAACATATCCCCGGTGCAGGGGGCCTGATTATTTACGCTTCTTCAGGATGAACAGCTCTCGGTGAATCGGTTTGCCGGGTAATGTATAAGGTATGGTTTTATCGATAGACAGCACCTCACTCGGGAAAATCGCGTTTTTATCTCTTACCCCTGAATGGGGATCGCCTCCCCTGAAGATGACCATTACCCCTTCATCCCTTAGATACGGTTCACTGTATGCCATTATCTGTGACACGGGGCCCAGGGCCCTGAATGTGATCACGTCGTAGGCATTGCGGTTAAGCATCTCCGATTGATCTTGAATGCGCCCCTCGATCACCGTTATGTGCTTCAGGGCCAGGATCCGGATGACATGCCTTAGAAAACGAACCCGCTTCTTTCTGGGTTCCACGAGATGGGTGGTCAGGGACGGTTTCAGGATCTTAAGCGGAACCGCCGGGAAACCGGCGCCGGAACCGATATCCAGGAATCGCCCCTCCTCAGGCATGACCCCACCGGCCAGCAAGGAATCCAATAGAAGTTCATGGATAATGCGGTCCTTTGATCCCGGACCGGTAAGGTTCACTTTTTTATTCCAGACAATCAATTCATCCAAGAACGTGAAAATCCGGTTTAACTGGTCCTTGGAAAGCTCCAGTTGAAAATGGCCAAGCCATTCATTGATCTCCCGGAACTGTTGCTTACCGGGTTTTGCCACACGGCCCCCCAAGGCTATTCAGGGTCATCATGAACCACTCAGAAGTGAAAAGGTTTGATTTTTGTCATTTAATCAGGTAGGTTGCCATCCCAATATCCACCAAATCCGGTATGCCCATGACGATTCGCCTCATTCATAAAAAGAACTTCTTTCAGAACATCGCCACAAAACCACAGCCCTGGCAGTCAAGCTATCTAAGCATGTATTCAAGCCAATGGCAAGGGATCACCACGGACCCGGATCTGATGGTCATCCCCATCGACGACCACCTCGTCCACAGAGGGGATGGCGGCTTCGATGTCATGCGATGTGTCCAGGGGAGAATCTATCAACGGGAGGAACACCTGGGACGGCTTGAGCAGACCGCCCGCAGTATCGCCCTTGAGCTGCCCGATGAATATGCACAAGTCAGGGCGCTCATCGAAGCGGCGGTGGTCATTGGCGGGGAAAAGGAATGCCTGATCCGCATCACCCTCTCGCGGGGACCCGGCAGCTTCAGCGCCAACCCCTATGATGCCCCCTCGAGCCGGATGTACATTAATGTGATTCGGTTTAAGGCCCCGTCAATCGAATTTTACCGGAAGGGGGCCACCCTCATCACCAGCAAACTCCCCTCAAAGAGCGCCTTTTTCGCAAGCATCAAGTCCTGCAACTACCTGCCCAATGCCCTGATGAAGAAGGAGGCTATTGATGCGGGGGCTGACTATGCCGTGGCCCTTGACGAAGACGGGTTTCTGGCCGAAGGCTCCACAGAGAATATCGGCGTTGTGGGAAAGGACGGGATTCTGCGATTCCCCCAGTTCGACAGGACCCTGTCCGGCACCACGGCCAAGCGGGTGTTTGATCTGGCAAATGGACTGAAAAAGAGGGACTCATTAAAGGGTGTGGCCTTTGCCGACATCGCCCCCCGGGATGCCTATGAAGCGAGAGAGATTTTCATGACCGGAACATCCCTGAACGTCCTCCCCGTGGTGGAATACGACGGCAGACGGATCGGTGATGGAAAGCCGGGACCGGTTTTCGAGGAATTGACGGACCTGCTGATACACGACATGACAAAGAACCACGAACGTCTCACAAAGATAGACTGGACGAAAACATTCGAAACCCAATGAGGTGCATTCTTAAAAAGTCAATCCCGCCCTGCGGGACTCACGCCCCAGTACCATCTGCCGGAGCTACCCCGATTGAATACCCAGAGGGTCCCGGTTCAACAGGGCAGGCGGGGTAAACAAAGTCGCAAAGTACGCAAAGGTACTTTCTTAAAATGAATAAACGCTTTTCTCTGCGTCTCTGCGTCTCTGCGCGAAAACATTCTTTTTGGGGGACTATCAAATAAGGAGGCAACCTATGGAGCGTGTGGCCAGAGTGTCTGAAATTATCGGTGCCTCACCGGTCAGTTTTGATGATGCCATCCGAGTGGGGTTTGAACGGGCGAGCCGGACCCTCAGGGGAATTACCGGCATGCGGGTCATCGAACAACGAGTCGCCGTTGAAGACGATCAGATAAAGGAATACCGGGTGAGGCTCGAAGTCATTTTCGTACTCGAAACCTGACCGCAGACACGTTTGATCTACATCCCAGGGTAGCGGTTCACCCCGGTTTTAGAACAACGGTCCGCGGCTTGACCCCTTCGCGGCATGGTGATATGATCTACAGTGATGGATGCGCGGGATCTTCTGCCGCATTAAGGACAATTCACCGCACAGAGGAAACACTCATGACAGAAAAAAAGGGCCATGACGACGATCATGATTTTTTGACCGATGCCAGCAGTCAGTTCGGAAAGAGGGATCAGGAGCAGGATTTCCTGGATAGCATCACCCAGGAACCGCCGGAAGAAGAATTCGATGTGAATGTGGGGGCGCGCGTCAGGCGAGTGAGGGAAGGGCGCAACCTCAGTCTCGAGGACATTTCCCACCGGACCGGGCTCAATACCGGTGTTTTGGAGAAGATTGAGGGGGGTGACATTGCCCCGCCACTGGGAACCGTCATCAAACTGGCGAAGGCCCTCGACCTGAAGATGGGGTACTTCATATCCGGGGAGGAGTCACGGCCTTATACCATTGTGCGAAAGGATGACCGCAAGGTTATCTCGAGATATGACGCTGAAAGGGTGAAATATTACGGGTATGGGTATGAATCCCTGGCACCCCACAAAAAAGACCGGCATATGGAACCGTTCCTGGTCACCCTTGACCCCTCTGAGACGGAAGAGGAACGGTCCACCCACGACGGACAGGAATTCATTTACGTGCTGGAAGGCGCCATGGAGGTTCGATTGGATCGGGAGGTCCATGTCCTCGAACCCGGGGACGCCATCTATTATGATTCCACGGTACCCCACCTGGTGAAATGTCACGGAAATATCCCCACAAGGATATTGGCCGTGCTTTATGCAGAGAGATAAAGCCTTTAAGACAACAGTTGGAAAGGTAAAGGAGATGATCGCATTTGATTTACAGTGCCCACAGGGGCATCTGTTTGAGGGGTGGTTTGACAGCAGTGAATCGTTTGAAGAACAGAAAACCGAAGGTCTGGTCTGCTGCCCCTACTGCGATGATACCGATATAAAAAAGGTTCTATCTGCGGTATCGGTGAAGAAAGCGCGCAATACGAAGTTGCCGAGCCAGACCCAACCGGGGTCGATCGATTATCAACGTCTGGCCAGAGAGGTGGTGGACTATATCAAGCACAACTCAGAAGATGTGGGAACGGAATTCGCATCCGAGGCCCTGAAGATTCATTATGGGGTTACTGAAAAACGGAGCATACGGGGCTCCGCAACCGATGATGAGGAAACCACACTGAAAGAGGAAGGCGTCGAATTCATGAAAGTTCCTTTCCCGGTTTCGGATGACAAAAAAACAAACTGAGCAATCTTCTAACAGCTAAGGGCCAACAGCACAGATGTAAATTTTCCAGGAGACACACATATGAGCAGAATAGAACGGGCCATTATCAGTGTGACGGACAAGACGGGGATTACGGATTTCGCGCGATCCATCGCCGATCTGAGCGTAGAGATCCTGTCCACGGGCGGAACCGCCAGGGTCATCCGGGAGGCAGGCATCCCGGTTACGGACATCTCCACATACACGGGCTTCCCCGAAATGATGGACGGACGCGTCAAGACCCTTCATCCGAAGGTTCACGGCGGACTCCTGGGACTCAGAGACAATCCCGAACACGTGGCGATGATGGAGACCCATGGGATCAAACCCATCGACCTGGTGGTGGTCAACCTGTATCAATTTGAAAAGACGGTGGCAAAAGAAGGCGTGACGCTGGAAGAGGCCATTGAAAATATCGATATTGGCGGACCTTCCATGCTCCGCTCGTCCGCCAAGAATTTCAGGGATGTCACCGTTATCGTGGATCCCGCTGACTATGCCCGGGTCTTAAAAGAGATGTCGACATCCGACGGGGGAACCACGCTTGAGACGCGTTTTAAACTGGCGAAAAAGGTATTTCGCCTAACCCATGAATACGACGGGGCCATCAGCCGGTATCTCGAGAGCACAACGTTATGATAGCCCTGCATGTTGAGCCGACAGCAGATTTAAAACATCTATCCACATGTGATTAACTTTTGCTTTCATCGTACCTGAAGGTTTCCAAACCCGTCATTCCGGGCTCGATCCGGAATCCAGTCTTTTGACACATTTCCGGACCCCGGATCGGCGTCCGGGGTGACGAGATAATCAGCTGCGGCTCTGTTGAAATTACTGCCATTCCCCCTAACATCATCTTTCCTTCTTTTCATATGTGTGGCTTTGTGGCGAGACACTTGTCTTTTTGCTTTTCTCAGCACAGGGCATATTTTTATGAACGTGGCGGGTCTTTTTCCTGCAATGGATGGCTTGGAAGGTCCGGCAGCTCCCCGACCCATCCAGGGCCCCTTCTTCGGGCCATTCGGCATAGACACAGTTGAAGTCACAGAATTCCATCAGATGTTCCTCGACATTACCGCAATATTTCCCTGTATCTTTCTGAGCCCGGCACGGGCAAAGGCGGTTTTCCCAAAGGCCGCGTCAAAAGCCGGATCATCCATACCCCTGATCGTCTCCAAAGCGGGAAGGCAGATGTCGTTTGTATCCTCCTTTTTATTAAAGGGGCAAACCTCCTGACAGACATCGCACCCGAAGAAACAGCGTCCCATCTTCTGCGCTGTGCGTTTATCCACCGTCGTGTTCATTTCGATGGTCTGGTAGGAGAGACATTTGGACGCATCCATATAAAAGGGCGCTGAAAGCGCACCCGTAGGGCATGCATCCACACATCGCCGGCAGTCACCGCAACCGCTGTCCATGGGTGTTGCACGTATGTTCGGCAGGTGTGCAGTGGTGAGCACCTCGGCAAGAAATACATAGGACCCGTATTCGGGAACGATGAGCATGTTGTTCCTGCCGATGAAACCGATACCCGCGCTAAAGGCAAAGCTCCTTTCAAGAATGGGGGCGGAGTCGATACAGACCCTCGTTCTAGCGTCCGGATACGCCGCTTTGATCCATCCGGCTACCTTTGCCGCGATTTTTTTGACCCGCTGATGGTAATCGGCCTTGCGCGGTTCGGTGTATCTTGCCGCGAAAAATCCGTCCGGCGTGGCCGGTCGAACGGCTGAATAGGGATAGGCCAGTATCACCACGGTTCGGCATCCCTCAAGGAGTCCGGCAGGGTTCGCCCGCAATGCCATTTGACGGGCCAGCCATGCCATATCCCCATGGTTTCCCGCTTTGATCCATGCCCTGAACTTCTCAAAAAAAAGGGGTTTACGGGATGGGGTCACCCCCACCGCCACAAACCCCAAATCTTTGGCCGCTTCAATTAGGTCCATGGAGCGCCGAGTACTCTCAAAAAAGCGGTTAAATCAGAGAGAAAGTCCCGTAAAAAATGTGTTTTCGCGCTGAGACGCTGGGACGCAGAGAAAAACTATCTTAATTCTAGTAAATTATGTGCGGGCTTTGCGACTTTGTTTACCCCGCCTGCCCGTTGAACCGGGACCCTCTGGGTATTCAACCGGGGTAGCTCCGGCAGATGGTACTGGGGCGTGAGTCCCGCAGGGCGGGATTGGCTCTTTACGAATGCATCAGAGGTCAAAAGGCGTCAGGCTCTCGTATCCGGTGTCGGTGATCAGAATCGTCTGCTCAAACTGGGCGGAAAGGGAACCGTCCCTTGTCACCGCCGTCCAGTTATCCTCCAGGACGCGAAGTTCCTTTTCTCCCAGATTGATCATCGGCTCAATGGTAAAGACCATGCCGGGAACCAGGACAATGCCTTCCCCCCTGTTCCCATGATGGGGCACCTGAGGCGGTTCATGAAAGCCGAGACCCACGCCATGTCCCACGAACTCCCTCACCACTGAACACCCCTCGCCCTCTGCATACGCCTGGATGGCCCAACCGATGTCTCCGATGCGGTTTCCGGGCCTGACCATCTCCATGCCTCTTTTCAGGCATTCCCGGGCAACCGACACAATTTTCCGCGCGTCCACACCAGGGGTTCCCACAAAGAAGGTCTTATTCACATCGGCGTAATATCCATCCAGAATGGGGGTGACATCCACATTCACAATGTCCCCGTCGTTTAAGACCCGGTCTTTGGGAATCCCGTGGCAGATCTCTTCGTTCACTGAAACACACACGCTCTTGGGATAGCCCCGGTAGTTGAGGGGCGCCGGTGTGGCCCCATGTTTGACGGTCAACTCATGGACCAGTGTATTAATGTCATCGGTGGAGATACCGGGACGGATTTCAGGTTCCACCCGGTCCAGGGTTTCCAGCCCCAGAACACCGGCCCGTTTGATCCCCTCAACATCGGCGGGGCTTTTAAGTCGTATACCGTACTTTTGAAGATAGGCATCCCTGTTGGGATCCGCCCCGTCCGCTTCCGCTTTACCGAGACAGCATCGCTTGTACTTCAACCCGCTCCCGCAGGGGCAGGGGTCGTTTCGCCGAATCTTTTTGGTTCTGTTTTTCATGAAACAGCTAATTTGAATTATCCTGGACCTTCTGTTCCTTTTTCAATCCCTCGATCTGATCCCGTAGATCCTCAATCTCCTGGCCGCAATTAACCAGGTTTTCCAACAGCATGGCATTGGCGTCACGCAACCTGACAATTTCCTGTTTGAGCGCTGAAACTTGCTTCTCCAGGCCCGCGCAGGGGGGATCTTGAGCATTACTTAATGCGGGCCAAAAACACAAAAGGAGGCAAAACAGGCTCACTATCCAATAGCTTTTCGTAAACCCTGCCGCCCCATCCACCTCAAAAATCATCTTCCGGTCGGGCTTCATCCGTCAGCAGCGTCTTGGCCATATCGGCCGCCTCATCGTAAATGGTCAAGCCCTCATCAAGAAAATCATCCGGTTTCTCACGGTTGATTTCAACAAATACGGCTTTTAAGATAGTAACCCTCTGGTCAATGGCAGTCAGCCGGGAGGTCAGCGAACTATCCTCGTCTGCGGGAACCGGAGGAATCCCCGTCAGAAGATACCATGTGAGGTTGTCCGCCTCGGGCAAAAATCCGCCACTGGCAAAATCAACCGATTCTTTAAATTCTTTGTAAGCCGTTAAATATGGATCCTTGATGGTCACACCCTGTTCCATTCACACCCCTGTTCATCGCCTGCATGGACAGGCGATATTTCAATCATCCTTCTTTCTGCTTACTATCCTTGGAGGTAAGGAGTCAAGTCAAAGAATCGAAATTGTAACCCGAGGGGAGCCCTCCATAGCGTGAGTTGCGTGAGTACGCTGGGCAATCCTACTTGGATATCAAGATATGTTTGTCTTTCAAGATGATCGAGAGATATCTCATAAATGCAAATAGGAGTAGAATAATAGACAGGATTTCCAATGACTCTTCGGTAAGCCGTAACATGTGAATGACCACCGTTTTCGAGATCCCGATCATGACCTGAAGCTTGTTGACAATCCGGCTTATTCCTTCAGCCAGGTCAAGGAACATGGCGACGGCAAGGCCTGACAGTGACAGAACGAGATATTTTAGCAGGCCAATGTCCCTGAATCGCTTCCAAAGAAAATACAGCATAAAAAAACCCATGGTTACAAAAAAAGGCCCCATGATCAAGTGCCAGTAATAGGAGGGGAACCTTCCGACAATGCCGGACAGTCCAAACGGGAGAGCCTCCGAAGAGACCATGCGCTTGACAAAATCCCCGCTTCGTTCGTGGATATACGCACAATCATCAACGGACATATAGATAAAAAAAAGGGAGAGGATAAGCCATCCGAAGGCTTCTCTTTTGGGACCATTGACCGCCCGCAAGCTGAAAAAAATAGTCAAGAGCGTCAGACCGGCAAGGAACGACAGGGTGGTTGAAAGCCACGTTCCCACAGCACGCTCCCGGGTCATATCAAATATCTTCTGCAATTCGATGACAGGGACCCATGTCGTGAAATTGAAAAGGAGGTCCAGCATAATAAAAACGAGTTCAATTCCAAGGCAGAAACCAATGATGCAGAGAATCGATCGGTTCGTTTGGATCGTAAATGTGTGTGGGTCTGTGCGATGAATAGTCCTGTTGTCCATTTTACCCATTTTTGTGAAAAACTGTTTCGGCGCTGATTGGACCGGCAGATATTACCCCTGCTGTTGCAAGAGGTATTCCCTGAGTCGGCGAAACATGCTATCATACAGACATAAAATCTGCCAGCGACTTCAACCAAGGGCCTTTTAAGATGGCAAAAGCCATTCACGATTACATAACAAAGATGAAAAAGGAAGATCTGATCCATGCGCTTCATACTCATCGACGGATGTCGATGAGAGAGGCCGGCGAGGTCATGGATGCAATTTTTGAAGAACGTGAGCGGCTGTTCAGGAATAGGGATCTGGAAGTCAAAACATCCCCCATTCATGGCCGAGGCGTTTTTGCGACGCAAGACATTCCAGCCGGCGCCATACTGGAGGAATGCCATTTCATTCAGTTGAACGAGACGGATTTTGACAATCTTGATCCAGGTTTAAAACATTATGTATTTCTATTTCCCAGGGGTTTCAAAGGCAAGGGGCGGGCGTATGCCATCCCCCTTGGCATCTGCAGTATCATCAACCATTCCCATGACCATCCAAACGCAACCTGGACAACCAGTGAATCACGGTGGCTATTCATCTTTACTTCCCTCAGGCATATCCAGGCCGGAGAGGAAATCCTGATAGATTATGACAGAGGATGATGCCCGTGAATTATTAGGAAGGGCGTTTCCGTGAGACGGAATGTTCCAGCTTCTCGGTTTGCCCTTGACAAGACAGCATTAGCTGTAATATTATTAAATTTATTTAAGCTTTTATAAACTAAAGGTATTATCTTAATAAACTGGGGCGACTGCTTTCTATGTCGCTTCTCTGCATTCCGGCCTTCGCCGGAATGACGGGCTGGTTGGGTTGTTCGTCATTCCGGCGAAGGCCGGAATCCAAGGGGTTTGTCCCTGATTATTAAGATGTTACAACTAAAGCATATTGCCTATATAACGAACCAATAAAAACCTGATGTATAAGCGTGTTGCTCACGCCAAGCAACTCCCCCGGAAATCCCATTAGGTCAAACGGGACGTGAAAGGATTAAAATGGCCGGGAACCCAAAGCAGTATCCCAATCTCAAGATATTTGAGGCTGATGACGGCTACGTTGTGTATCACAGGGAAACGGACAGGGTCCATTTTCTGAATCATACGGCTGTGTTGATCTTAGAACTCTGCAACGGACGTCACTCGCTCAGTGAGTTGATCGCCATTTTGGGGGAAAGCTACGGGCTCGATAGGCCTCCGGAAAAGGAGGTTGTTGACATCATTGATAAATTCGAACAAGAGGGTTTGATAAAATTCAGCTCAAAACCGAATACGACATCCTCGGCATCAGGGTGACGCTCGTTACCGACTGTGAAACGCTCCATCTGAGGCTGCGGGACCTCAAGGTCACTGCTGAACAGGACAGTCTCTTTTCAGATGCTTTTTCAGTTGATGTCTTGAAGGGGGACTGCCGATATACAATTAAAGAGGGAGACGAGACATTCATTTCCTGCTGTGATCCTGAATGGGTCACGCTTTACGTGAATGAACTCGTCAATTTCCGACTTGCCCAACGGATGAAAGACTATGTCAAGATCCATGCTGCGTGTGGGTCTTATAATGGGAAACGCTTCCTGCTGGTTGGAGAAAAGGGAGCAGGCAAGACGACCTGCATAACGAGATGTCTTTTTGAAAATATAGCCGCTTGCGGTGATGAAGAAGTCCTGGTGAAAGGATGTGAAGTGATCCCGCTGCCCCGGAAGTTTCACCTGAAGGAGGGAACCGTTCCTCTGGTTCCCCAACTGGGTTCTATTTGGAATCGACTCACCTCTTATCCCACGTCCTACGGGGTGAGGCTGTGCTTCTTTGATCCGCTGGATGCGTGTTTCAAATGGGAGACCAAATGGGGAGAAGTGGACACGATTTTTTATCTGGAGCCAAACCATGGGGAACTGACCCAGGTCGAGACGTGCCCACGCTGGCTGATGACCCAACGGATCATCTCGCAATCTCTGGATTTCGCTACGGATCCGGAATCGCAGATTGCCGACCTATGCGAGATAGTCGCTGGAAGTGATTGTTTTTTGATGGCGATAGGTGAGTTAGATGGGGCCGTAAGGACCATAAAAGGGGCGCTATCCTGATTCTGATGTCTGTTGTGGCTGGCGTTGATGAGGAAAAACCCCTTTATCTTTTATTTTATTTAGGGAGGGAAAAAGGATGGAAAAGAAACTCGTGGACGAGACGATTTTAGAGAAGGTAGATGGGACAAAGAGGGATTTCATCAAGAAGGTGGTTGTCGGGACGGCCTTTGCCGTACCTGTGATCAATTCTTTCTCGATGGAAGGGCTTAAGGTCAATTTAGGAACAGCGCCAGTCAGCGCAAAGGACAGCGGCGGCAAAGGCGATAGCGGCGGCAAAGGCGAAAGCGGCGGAAGCGGCGAAAGCGGCGGAAGCGTGGGGCCCAATGTCCCATCCAGTTAGCAGCCGGTTCTGTTCATTGGGCACAGGCGCTGTCCATTTCAGGGAAAATATTAAGGGCGAAAAGAATGGCCACGGACCATTGCCGTATTTCTGCCTGTCTCACTGTCAAGAACGAAGAGCGCTTTCTTGAGGGATGCCTTGATTCCATCAAACACGTGGTAGATGAGATCATTATCGGGGATACCGGGTCAACGGATCACACCCCGGCCATCGCCCGCCGATGGGTACACGACTCTACCACATTCCGTGGACCGGTGACTTCTCAGATGCCAGAAACCGGGTCCTTGACCTGGCCACAGGGGATTGGATTTTATCCGTGGATGCGGACGAGAGACTGCGCTTTGTCTCTCGTTCGGAAATCGAGCAGTCCCTGAACGACCCCGCCAACATTGCCTATCATGTCTCATTGCATCCCAAGACCGGATGGACCGGGATGTGGGTCCTTCGGCTCTTTCGGAATGATCCTGAAATCCGTTTCAGGGGCATTTTTCACGAGACACCGTGGAAGGGGCTGGAGAAAGTCCTCTCCAGGGATGCCAAGGAACTCGGCTTCAGTTGTCTGGTATTGGATCATTTGGGCTACGATGACGCGGATAATCAGCGTGAAAAGCTCATGCGTAATCGTTTCCTCCTTCTAAAAGAAATCGAGATAAACCCTGCCAATGCCTATGATTCCCTGGCCACCTGCCATTTCAAAATCGGAAATTATACGGAAGCCCAAAAGTATTTTGAGCAGGCGGAAAAATCCGGTCCGAATCCCATGGAGTATAAAGTGAAAAGACAGCTCTGTGAGGCTATGATGAGCCCCTGATCAATTACCTACCCACGCATCCTCAACTCTGATCTCGCCTTACACTCTGGAGTCCGGGGATTTAAGCCACAGATCGAGGGTATAACCGCTGTGGCCCTGCCGATATTTGAGCCGGTACCAGAAAGATGGAAGATAGACCCGCCCGTAACTACACATAAGAGAAGCGAGTCTTACAGGGAAGTAAAGCCAGACACGTGCCGAAGATGCGGGAACACCATAGCGGGAGGCGAGTTCCCGTCGCGAGATGGGTATGCGCTTTAGGAAAAAGGCCAGTTTTTTGAAAATTCCATCGCCGGGCTTGAAAATCTGGATTTTTCCCGGATATTTCATTCCCGTATAAAGCGGCGTTTCCTTTTCTTTAGCCAAGATCCGTCTTATGCCTTGATGGAGAATTCTGTCACCCGGTGCTTTACCCCTAATCCTCTGTGAGAGATAACCCGGGATATCTGTACTCAGGAGTTCTTGGGAGAGACCCAGCATCAGATAGAGGTACTTCTCGATTCCCCATTTCCGGGCACGGGCTTGAAGCCGATCCCAGTCAATCTCTTTGGAAAACAGGTGAGTCACGACCGCCACATCACAGCACGGCCTCAACCCGAAACAGCTTCAGGTGATGATAGTAGGCGTCGTGAACCGAGATGTGGAGGATGAGGTCTTCGGGAGACAGGACCAAGACCGTCTGGCCGTTGAGATTTTCTTGACGTGCTCTCTCCCACAGTCCTTCCGTGTCAATGGCAAACGGGCTGGCGTTTCTGACGATTGCCCAGTGGACTTCCAGATTCTGAATGGTCTCCGGATTTGAATAGTTCAGATGCATATGATGGGTCTTGTACCACTCAATGACCGCCCCACTGTCGGAAAGCTCCCTTTTTTCTTCGGAATCTTCCCACACGGTCATTCCCAGGTCCGGGTACCTATACCCCGCTTCAAGCAATACCCGGTCGGCCTTTTGAAAGTCTTCCTTCCGGACCAGAATATCGATGTCCGCCATCCAACGCATGCCGAGGTCCTGATATACGAAGGGGGTCAGATGTGCCCCTTTAAGGAGGATCACCTCAACTTCCGCCTCTGCCAGCAACCCAATGAGCTTTGTCAGATCAGAGAAATATGACTGGTTGACCAAATAGGTCTTGACATAGGCCGCTTCGATGGCTTTCAGGACAGGCTCCGGAATATTTAGCCCGGGCTGGCTATCCTGATGCTTCGGTAAGATGCGGTACACCATTGGAGCGATGTTCCAGGTTAACGCGGCTTCGAAAACCGCATTCCACTTGATATCGGGGGGACAAGGACCGGAAACACAGGCACGGCTGCCCCCGGAGAACTCGCTCCGGAGGCAGTTGAGGATGAGGTGTTCTTCGGGTGACAGGGACGGAGTAAAGATATCTGATGGAGTCACAATTTGCCGCTGCTGAGATGACGGTGTTGGAAAACCGCCCCTGGTTGCAGTTGAAATCAACCAGGAGGTTCTCGATGAATTCAGGGGCTAATGTTACCGTCCCTTCGATTCCGCTTCCATGAATGCATTCCCGCTGTAGTCAATCGCCTTTTTCACCTGCTCTTTGATCTCGGGATCAGTTACGAGGAGTTTGAACTCGCGCCTGCCTGACTCAGCCGCAAATCCAATGCCTTGTTTGACCTTATTCTTCACCTTGGCAAATCTCTCTTTGTCAAAAACAAAATCGTTAGTCTGCCTGAGGGCCTCGCTGACCGCATACTGCATTGCGTTTTTGACCCGTTGTTTTAGTTCGGGGCTCCTCAAGGCATGCTTTATCTCAGATTTTGCCTCCCGTGCCGTAAATGCGATGCCTTTCTTGATATTGTTCTTGACAGCGGCAGTGACGCCCTTGTCCTGTACAAACTGAAAAGATTGATGAATAGCCGACTGGACGCCATATTCAACGGCATCCTTGACATGTCCCTTGAGTATCCCCACTGCCACGAGAAATACCAGGATTGATATAATCCCCCAGGGTATTGCCATGACCAGTTGTCTGACAAAAATGCTTCCCAATCCATCTTCTTTCATCGTCTTACCCTCCTCTCTGTTTTCCCGGTGAATAATGGTTGAATTTAGCATGCCTTGGTTAAAAAAGATAGGCTTTTATATAGCGCTCCTTCAGTTACACTTTTCCCTCTGTTTCTGGTTCAGGTAAAATTTGACCCCGGATAAGCACCCAAGGATCTCACTTTTCAGGGTGCTCTTCCTCCCAGAAAAACCATATAAAAGGCCGTGAATCATCAATCCCGCGTAGTATACGGGTAGACTGAGAAGCATTCGACGGAGATTTCCCCAGTGTCTGTGCCGTTCAAACTGAATCAGCAGGGCTGTCACATGGCCGCGCATGTAATAAAAGAGCTGTCGATGAAATGCCTCCATCTCCGGTCGATGATAATGATAAACCACTGCGGTAGGCACATAATGGCAGATCCCTCCCCGCGCCAGAATTCGATACCACATCTCGGAATCCCCGCTGCATCCGGCTGCGCCCACATCCAAGCGTTCATCAAACAGCCCTACATCATCAAATACCCTGCGCCGAAAGGCCATGTTGGCGCCTGCACCAATCTCCAACACCGGGACACCCCGAGATCTAAATCTCTCAAAAAACTGTCTACCAAAAACTTTGTCCTGGTATCCCCTTCCAAATCCCCAGTGGGTCTCGAACAGATACTGGGCTTGGGTTTTCAGCTCGGCCGGAAGTGCAAGACCCGTAACCGCCATGACACCGAGATCAACAAAGGCCCCTTGAATGGCATCAAGCCAATCCCCATGGACGGTTACGTCATCATCCACAAAAGCAATGATGTCGCCGCTGCTCTGGCGTATGCCTTTGTTCCGGGCCACATTCAGACCCGGCTTGGGCTCATAAACATAGTGGACATCACCAAACCCGGCGGTGACTGTGCAGGTTTCATCGGACCGGGATGCGTTGTCCACCACGCAAATCTCATCGGGTTTGTGTGAGAGATTCTGAAGAGACCCAAGACATCTTGCCAACTGTGCCGGGCGATCCCTTGTACAGACAATAACGGAAACCGAAGGGGCCTTGGACGCCTTGAAAGAGAGAGCTATCCTTTCTTCGAGAAGGCTTAGCGGTTTTCCCATTTCTGTCAGGGTTTTGATGTCGCCTGCAAACCCTGAAAAGCTATCCGTTGATGTCGACACCTCGATGAAACCACCCATCAGATAACTCTCGACAGCAGGCGTGATGGCTGTAAGTGCACGTTCTGTGATATTTACAGGGGACATGGGTAATTCGCTGAGTGGAACCCAGGAATGTCCCAAGGGAATATTTTGCCACCAAAACACCACAAAGAGGCCGGCTATATCCGGTACCGGATGAATGCTCGGAAGTTCTCTGCTCAAATCTATGTGCAATATTTTCAAGGGGTTAAAACTGCTCATGGGAATTGTTTTCGGACACGATGAATACGCTTGATGGATCGTCTGTATTCGCCCATAATTCCTACCATGCCTCCTGCCATCTCTGTCAGGATCATGTAAAAAGGAAAAGGTTTACGTCTCAAAACGGCGAATATCAGTTCACTAAAACGCAAGCCAAACCATGCGCGCACCAGGTATCGAATCCTGGGTCGCTCTGTAGGATTTTTATGACGCCACTTATCTGCCAGAGCCATTACCCCCAATCCCCAGCTCCAGTATTGCTGGATCAAGGCCTTTCTTTCCCTTCGATGGTCATGAAAAACAAGGAATGCTGGCTTATACACAATTTGATGCCCCTCCCGAATGAGCCGATAAAAAATATCGTGATCCCCACCTGCGGGAAGTGGCGGCCCCGTATCCAGGGCCTCATCGAATCCGTTTAATTGGTTCAGGATATGCCGCTGAAAGGCCATGTTGGCCCCGGTTCCAAAAACACCGGCATTCAAGGGGTATTCGGGATGCCCCGGTAAGGTCTGACCATAACAGATAGTGTCAAATCCCCTTCGAAAACCGCCCCTTTGTTCAAAAAGAACCTGGGCTGCGGTAGCCAGTTCATAGGGAAGCACCTGGCCCGTGAACGCAGCCGCATCCGGATACTCGATCCAGGCTGCCATCAGCCCCTCAAGCCAGCCGCCATCTACTACCACATCGTCGTCTATGAAAGCCAGAAGGTCGCCCTGAGCCTCCTTTAGGGCTCGGTTGCGGGAAAAATCCAGCCCCGGTCTGGGTTCCATGGTATAATCAACACCTGGTACGGATTCAACTAATGCTTGGGTTACTTTGGTAGACGGGGCATTGTCCACCACCAAAATAGAGCTGGATACCGGGACCCCGAAGGCAGCCCGCTCTATACGCAGCAGTGACTTAAGACATCGGGCCAATTGTCGAGGACGGTCCCGGGTGCATATGGCCACCGTAAGGGAGGGCAGTCGTGTGCATTTGACCGGCGGTGTCAATTCATCACGAATACGGGCCTTAAGAAGGGAAATGCTGCTCTTTCGATTGATCCAACCAATCAGTTCACGAGATGTAAAAGGTTTGTCCTTCGGCAATGGCTCCATCCAAAAATCGACCGGCCTGCTTTTCAGCCGGACCAATACAGCCATACCTGATGCATTCTCCGGGATGCTCATAGCGGGTATCGGCTGAAGCGCTTCAATATCCAGCAGGACATATTTCTTGGGGATGCTCCTTGAAAATATCATTTCATCTGATCGGGGAATTGCAAATCATAAAGCTTGGCAAACAATCCCCGGTGGTCCAGAAGTTCTTGGAGATTTCCCTGTTCGCATATACGGCCGTCATCCAGGACGATAATATGATCTGCCTGTTTTATGGTGGAGAACCGATGGGCAATAACAATAACCGTGCAGCGATGGTCTAGCTTATCTAAGGCATCCTGAATCAGGTGTTCGGATAGGGCATCCAGAACACTGGTGGCTTCGTCTAAGATCAGGATTTCCGGTTTGCGAACAAGGGCACGGGCCAGCGAGATCCGCTGCTGTTGGCCTCCGGAAAGACGAATGCCCCGATCCCCCACTACTGTATCATATCCGTCAGGGAGCCGGGAAATAAAGACATGGGCATCGGCCTGCCGTGCTGCTCGTTCGATATCTTTCGCTGTGGCATCAGGGTGGCCATAAGCGATATTCTGCCGAATGGTCGCATCAAAGAGGTACACATCCTGACTTACCAAAGCCATCTGCTTGCGCCACATGACAAGGTCCAAATCCTTCAGAGAATGATCGTCGGCGACGATGTCACCCTGAGTGGGATTGTGGAGACGAAGAAGGAGCTTAACTATAGTGGATTTACCTCCCCCGGAAGGGCCCACCAAGGCTGTGGTTATCCCTGAACGGATAAAAAAACAAACATCCTGAAGCGCTGGCGGTTTGTTTCGTTCATAATGGAACCACACATGCGCAAAACGGATCTCATTTTCCAGGCCATGAAAAGAAATCTTCCCGGAAACGGACTCAAGCTGACGGGTTTCCTCCAGCAGAGATTTGACGTCTTTCACAGAACCGGCCAAGGAACGCAGACTGACCCGCTGCTCATCCAGTTCTTTGATCTTGGGTTGGAGCCGGTATAAGACAAAAATGAATACCAAAAGGGGCGTTAATCCATTTGGCGTTTGAAGCATGGTAAAGAGGACATATACCAGGAGCCCCCCTGCCAATACCTCATAAACCGGATTCACCAGACCTGAACTGACCATGAGCTTCATATGCACCCGACTGATCCGAATGGATTCCTCATCAAATCGTTTTTGCTCCCACCGCTCCCGACCAAAGGCCCGAACCACCTTCATGCCCTCAATAGCCTGAACCAACCGCTTGGAAAACCTGGCATTGGCCTTGGTCAGCTGGGTGCTAAGCGATTTTGCGTGGCGTGTGAGCAACCGGACCGCTATTGAAACAATGGCCATGAACCCTATGACCAACAGCGTCAACTTCCACGAAATCAGGAAGAGAAGCAGGGCATAAACCCCGATCATGCATACGGAGATAATCAGACCCACCAGCGTGGAGAGGGCGTTACTGGTCCGCCAGGTTTCTGTGGATAGGGTGTTGAACAGCTTGCCGGCAGACCTTTGTTCAATAAAATTGAATTTCACACCCAAAAGCTGTGCAAACAAGATTGATCGAAGTCGATGGGTGATCCGCATATCGAGCCAACCAAAGAGTGTAGCGGTACCAAACGAAAGCAATGCCTTTACTAAAATGGCGCCTAAAATACATGCAGCAATGGTCACAAGACGTTGCTCTTTGGGGATTTGGTTGAATAATCCGGAGAGAGTATCTGTCAACCAAATCGCCGTATCCGGATGAAATGCCGGTTCTTCCAATGCATGTAAAAAGGGGATAAACAGGCTGATCCCGATTCCCTCTGACAAAGAAGAAAGGATCCCCAGAATAACGATAGCAGGCACGGCCCATGGGTAGAAGCCGAAAAAAGAAAAAAGGATCCCGATTGCGTTGAAATTCTTTTGTATTCTTGATTTCAATGAGATTCCCGGGATTGAATGTCATCCGCAGGCCCGAAATCCGACTCAATCTTCTTCGAAACCAGACGGGCCTTATGATAGGCAAATAGGCCGGTCAGCGAACCCCATAATTCCGCCAGCATAAGATCAAGAGGTATCTGCTCAGGCCCCCGCAGGTGTTTAAACAGACGGATCAGATGGCGTCCCACAAACCACCGCATCAAAAAGCACCAAATCTTGCATTTTATTTCAGGATATGCCATAGCACTTCTCATTAGAAAAGCCACAAATGCCGTCCCCCACCCTATGATTTGGTATCTTAATGCCTTGTATGTTCGCCGGTGGACATGCCTGACCATGGCATTGGGTTCATAGACAAGGGGATATCCCTCATGAATGACGCGGAACAACATCTCAAGATCTCCTCCACCACAGGTTAATGTGCCTGTATCCAGTGAAGGATCGAATCCGCCGATTTCATAAAAAAGGGAAAGGCGAAAAGCCATATTGGCACCGGTACCGAGTTCACCTGCGTTAAGGTAGGCCCGACTTAGTTTGCTATTTTGACAAATCCGTTGAAATCTTCTGAATTCAAAACCCTTTTCAAAGCCACCGTACCTTTCAAACAGTATCTGAGCCTTAGTTTCAAGCTCATAGGGAACCACCAACCCTGTCACCGCCATGACTTGGGAATCTTCCGTAAAAACCCTGACAAGTTTCTCGATCCATTCCGGGTCCACCACCACATCATCATCGCTAAAGGCAATAATCTTGCCTCGGGCCTCCATAATGGCCCGGTTGCGTGCCCAGTCCAGACCGGGTCGGGGTTCTACCAAATATCGCACGTTCGAATATTGCTTGCTCACCAGCCTTGTGGCATCTGTACCGGGAGCGTTATCCACTACCATAATTTCAAGGTCGGGATAGCTCAGGTTTTGGATGGACCTAAGACAAGATCTCAGATTCCTACTTCGATCCCGAGTACAAATCGCAACACTCACAAGCGGAAGAGATCCATTACTTTTTTGTTGGCATCTCGGGAATTCCATCAGTAACCCATCCTTGAGGTGTGGCCCGGTATGAGAACATAGAGGGAAAACCTTCCCGATCAAGACGGGTTCGCAGGGTTTTCACAATCGCTTCAATGAGATCAACTCCCCGACAGCGTCCTTGTTTCACAGGTACCGTAACATACCCGAGCGGCCTACCATATAGGCGGATAAGGGCCTGCAACGATCCATATCGATGCAGGCCCTTGATGTCTTTAACAGGCGCACTCAAATCAACATCCATCACCTTGATAGGCCTTATTACATTTTCCTTTTTCAATTATTTTGACCCAAATTATTTTGCCTTTTTTGGTGTCGACAGTTCCCAACATGAGCGCCTTCTACAAAGCCGAAAGCCCACCCCACCAATCCCAGGGCCAAAACCGGCAGGACCATGGGTCGCTCTTTGATGAATCGGGGTTGACGATGCAAAAAGACCCGAACGGTTCTCATGAACTTGACCAGGCTTATGAAAGGCGTCAGGCATAAAGCCAAAAGAGGATGTGCCGCAATGGATGAACCCTCGAGTGGAATTTTTTTTAACACCCTTGATGTAGCCTTTCCGATGCGGTTCTGGTGCATCAAAAAATCGCCCAGTCCGGATCTCTGCTGATGCCATACCTGTATCTCCGGATCCAGAAGGATTTTTTCTCCCCGCCTCCGCAGCCCGTAGTTGCAAACCAGATCTTCCTGGGGGTAGTACTCGCCCTGAAACATGCCGAACTCCGTGAAAATTCTTTTCTTGTACGATATGTTACAAGTGGGAATATGGCGGACTTCCTGCTTGCCCGTTTCGGGAAGGAAATCCCGGAATTCCGCCATATATCCTGCACGACCCACCAGACCGTTACTTTGCATACTATTACCTACAACCCCTCCCACAACGTTGTACAAAGATTCATGGGCCGCGGCCATTCTTTCCAACCAGTTGTACTTGACCGTACAATCTGCATCCGTAAATGCGATGATCTCCCCTGTTGCCTGCTCAATCCCCAGATTTCTTGCTGTTCCCGGGTCGGTTTTATGGAACAGGTGAATCAACTTGACACCAGGATACCCAGCGGCAACCATCTCAGACGTTCCGTCATTGGAGCTGTCCACCACGATGATCTCAAAATCCCCTGCATAGGATTGACTCTCAAGGGAATCCAGACAATTCGAGATGGTATCCTCTGAATTATACGAGGGGATGATCACCGAGATCACGGGATGGTCCTTCATGTAATCCGGGGCTCGAAAAGATAATATCGGTGATGGGCCCAGACCCTTTTGAGCAGTTCAGGGCTGTTTTCCAAGAAAGCGTATTTGAGCATCATTTCTTTCATCCACTTTTTTCTTCCGTTATAATAATCCAGCACACACAGCCGATTCTCCGGGGAAATCTTTCTTTCCAGCCGTTTTGCGTATCGGGATAAACCCATTTTCCGACAAAAATCCTCCTTGCCCATGGCGATATCCGGCCAGGGGGGACATCAAAATACCCCTTATCGCTAATCCGCCAGCCCAATTCCAATAAGTAATTTCCAATACCTTCCATATACATGCCGGCGTTTTCACACGGCTTCGAGTTTTTTAGAATCCCTCTTTGGATCGCACTGAACACATTGAACCGGTTGGGCAGACAGATAAATATCACCTTCCCTGTTACCCGAGCCAACTCTCCCAGGAGGGCATGGGGTTTGAAATTTAGGGCGGCAAAATTCCAGGCCATATCGAACTCCCCGTCCTCAAACGGCAGGTGGGCGTAGGCTCCCGAATCATAAACGAAACGGGCATTCAATGTCATCTCGTCCCACACCCGCTTGGTCGCATTCAGCCGATCCCTATGGTAATCCACCAGCGTCACCTGAGCCCCCTGTACGGCCCACCACAGGCTGTTAATCCCTGATATGCCGGTCATCCCGAAGACCGGGGCCTCAAGGACCCGCTTAACATCATACTTATCCCTTATCTTCCTGAAATATTCATGCAGAACAAACCGCTCATAGGTCGTCCCCAGACCCTCGTGACGGGTCATAAAATATTTTTTCCAGTTGTTTTGAATAACATCCACCCAATTACTTCACAAAATGGTATAAAAAAATTACCGCTGGATGCAACTAAGTCTTGAACGACATCCCAGGCCATACGCGGCGCGTAAACATTGCCTCCATAGCATAAACCTTGAACTTTGAACCCTGAACCTCTGAACCTTCACCATCATTTTGCCCCAAATCATTTTGCCATACATTATTTTCACTAATCATTTTGTCCTAAATTATTTTGCCATACATTATTTTCACCAATCATTTTCCCTGAATCATTTTGCCGATTTACTGACCGGCTGCATCACATAGACCGGATACAAAGGCGACTCGACAATCTTTTCAACCGTGACATCGGCCGCCAGCTTGTATGCCAGATATTCTCTGATGTTTTCCACTCTCCCCGGTTCTTTCCTCTCTTCTATATCGAACATTTCTCTCAATGCCAAATATACCTGAATCATCCCTATGGGCCAGAATTTTCTGTCAACAAGATAGATCGGTCTTTCATCCAGCAGAGTTTTAAATTCCGGGCGCGACGCAAAATCAAGTAGATGCGCAAATTCAAGCCAGAACTTCCCTTGCAGCATTTCCATCGCTTCTTTGGCTTGTGAGTCCTTTTCAATCAGGAATTCATTCGGATTGCCTTTAAGGAGGGCTAACGGGTAATCCTTTCCCATCATGGAGAAAAAAATAGTGCCGAAATCGAAATCCGTAAGCATGACCCCGTTGGGGGGATACTTTTCCGAGAGCACATGAACCACTCTGCCCATCTCTGCTGCATAGGCCCTTTTCCGGCTGATAGCGCGTTCGTAAGTTATAAGGAAATGCAAACAGACGAAAAGCGTCACGAAAATGATTCGCGTCTTTGAGCCAGCATGAACCTTGTCAAGGAGCCTCAACATGCCGTATGCGCCGAAGAAACTCACCGCGATAAATGATATGATCAAATGATCTCCGGAAAAAAGTCCCAGGTTGAGAAAATACGCTGAGAAGGGGAGTAGAAAGGCCAGCATCAGTCCCCATAGCCTTTTATCTTGTGAATACAGGAAGACAAGGCCCACTACGGCAAAGAGACAGATGAAATTAAAGGAGTTGCCGTAGGCCCGCATGAGTTGATACATCAACAGGGTAAGGAATTTGGTATACGAGAATGGCGCTACAAATGCCGTGGGGGTATGGATGGCCCCTGCAAAGGCCTCAATGACGCTTGGCCCGTCCCACAACATCACGACGGCATAGCCAAGCAAGATGGGGCCGGCAAAGGCCATAAGATGCTTCCTGCTGAAACGCCTCATATGCATAACATAGCCGGCAGGGATCAAGGCCAGAAGCGAGGTGGGCGAAATAGAGACGGCGACAAGGATGAAAAGGCTTGACAGGAGGGGCCGAATCTTCAAAAGACCTATCAATGAAAGAAGCACAAAGCCCAACTGGGGGACGTAGACCTCTCCATGAATGGAAAAGAGCCAGAAGGCCCCTGAGAACATCAGGACGGCTGCGCTCAGAAGACTCAGCAGCCTGTTTTCAGTGAGCAAGAAGATGAAAACATACATCCCGGCTACAGAGATGCCGCCGAAAAACTGGGAAACATAGCCCAGGGTCTCCAACGGCGTGACGCCGATAGGCTTTAGGAAAGCATGGCAGAGTGCGCCGATCAGATAGTACCCGAAATGGATGGCCGGGCCTTCAAAGGTCTCTATGGCGCGGGCGTAGAGATAGGTATCAACATTCAGGGGTACCGGAATCCGGAATAGGTGAAAAAAAAGGAACGAAAAGAGAAACAACAGGCAGGCCGTTCCATAGGGTTCACTTCGATGTATCATTGAATGGTTGTTGGGTATCCTGGTCAAGAAGAGCCTTTTGAGATCTTGTCTGGCTATCTGGTATTCTTGATGTGCTTTTCAATCGCAGATCGCAAATCAGCAATCGCAAATCCTACATCTTATCATTTCAGAGATCGAAGGTATCTCAGGAATTCCTTTTGTGTGTTGGCCGGGTGAAACCCGATCAGGGCATCTGTTTCACGGGTATTGAAAAACCAGTCTTTTGAAATGCGCTCGATCCTACCTGTCCATTGGGTAGAATGGGCGATGCGGAACATGTTCTCAAAAATATCGAAAACAGCATTGGACATCTTCAAAAATTGAGGATAATTTCTTCCGAAATAGAAGGAATAAATCAGATCGGCCAGCTCCCTCAATACAACAGGGCCTTCATCCGCTGCGATGAAGACCCTGTTGTGTAGACGATCCGCCTTCAATATCCTCACAAACATCTCAGCTAGGCTGCCCGCAGAAACAAGATGAATCCTGTTATCTGGAACCGGCAGGAGAAGGACCTTTCTTCTGATCATCTTCACCAGTCTGAATGGAAACCCTCTGTCCCTCAGCCCATAGGCGATAGTCGGTCGGATGATAAAGGCGTTGAGGTCCCTGTTTATGAAATCTTGGGTCCTCTCTTCTGCAGTCAGCTTTGAATGGTGATAGAGGTTATCAGGGCTGAGCCGTGTACCCAGGTCTGCAGGGACCTCAGGGGGTATCGTTCCGAACACGCCCGCTGAACTGCAATGGACGAATTTATCCACGTCGTGCCTGTGGGAAATGGCGAGCAATGTCTCTGTCCCACGGACATTCACCTCATCATAATCATTCCTGCTTCCTTTGCCGTCACCGGTCAGCGCGGCGACATGGATAACATTCCGAATCGGGAATTTTTCAAAGATGGTGTTCAGGAGATCCGGGTCGTAAAAACGCCCCCGGACCAAGATCGCCCCTTTCTTTTCCAATCGGGCGGTATTCTTATATCCCCTCCCTCCCCGAACTATCGTTATGACAGGCCATGTCCCATCCTGCAACAGCCTCTCTGCCACATGGGACCCGATGAATCCCGTGGCCCCGGTTATCAGCGTATATACCTTTACCATGCCAAATCACAGATCCCAAGTCTTTCACAGGCATTCTACCGGCGTGGTCTTTTCAAATTCGAGCGTTCTTTGGGTTCTTTGGGTTCTTTGGGTTTGTTGGGTTTATTGGGTTTGTTGGGTTTATTGGGTTTGTTGGGTTTATTGGGTTAGGCCTGTAGGTTGGGTAGAGCGGAGCGAAACCCAACAGGCTGTTTTTGTGAGAGCTCCAATCGCAAATCGTCAATCAGCAATCGCATAGTTACGCCCCACTCTCCGTAGCGTCTGCAAATCAAACAGCATGTTGGTGTAACTCACATTCGCTAACGGACAGCAACATTGACCTTTCTTTATACTTTCGCGCATCTGATCGGCCTTCCTGGAAAACCAGACTCGTTTGAAGTCATAGCCATTCTGTTTCACGTTGCCCATGGACTCCGCCCCTGTACAGCAGGCCCAGACGTCGCCGTTGGGTGCGATGTGGGCGGAGGCAACCCCGGCATAGCAGGGGATGACCTGTCGTTTTTCTTTCAGGATCCGCTTGACAATCTCGTAGTATTCCATCCGGAATGCCCGGGTAATCCTCCCCATACGATTAAGTGAGGCCTGTTTCAGAGCGCTGATGAGATAATTCGCGGCCATTGCGTATGCCTGGGAGGACGGGCCGATGTCAGACCCGATGGTACCTAGTTCCTCACGCGCTTCAGCAATCTCGGCAACAACCGAATCCGGGCCAAGGCCCAGCAGATATTCATAGATGTGGGGTATGCGATTCACGTTGAATCTGGATATGACTGTATGAAACCCGGCAGTCAAATTGTCTGCCTCAAGATTTTTTAACGCATGGAAGGTTTCCATGACCTTAGCGAAGTTTCCCTGGACACCCCTGATCTCATCATGCCGGCGCTCTAATCCATCCACAGAGAGATTGACCACGACCTGGGCCTTTGCACAATACCGGGCAATTTCAGCCACCCATTCGGGGATCCTTTGTGCCAGTAGCCCGTTGGTGGGGATGTTGATGATAGACGGCCGGCAGATGTCGTACATGGATCCCACCAATGCCGGAAGATCTTCTCTGAGAAACGGCTCGCCCCCGCTGATGGTTACCCAGAATGGGCTTTTTCCGATGCTGGTGAATACCTGCCGCCATTCGCCGAGATCCAGTTCGTCAGAGGTCTTCTTATAGATATTACATGTGCGGCAGCGGGAATTGCACTTGAAGGTAAGGCTCAAGGTGAGATTCAGAGGGAGGCATGGAGGCCAGCCAATAGATCTGAAAAGATAGTAGAATGGAAGTCTTGCAAAGAGGGCGAACACATCAGTTCCACGATTTTGTAGACAGAGCCATATCCCAGGCAGCAGGAACATGTTTCCGTACATGTACGTCAAAGCTCCCGAGCATCCTTGCGGTGAGCTCCAGGAAGCAGGCGCCCACACACCAAAAAATATGTCTCATGTGAGTCGGGTGGTGCTTAATGAGTATTTTCAGGATCTCTTTCAGATCGGTGGTGCTCACCCGATATCCTTGTTTCGCGGCCAGGTATTGGTGGCCGGCTGATATTCTTCGCCTCTGTCGAAGAAAATCCTTGATGCTGTCCGGCCCCTTGTTCCTGACAACCGCATCCGGCACATAGTGGAGTTTGTACCCTGCCTGTGTTATCAAGGCTTCTATGCTGGCTTCATCAACTGCGGTATCTTCAGGTATCTTTGGGATAATGTTTCGAAAGGCAATCAATTCACCCAGTTTAGGGCTTCTCAAAGCGATCAAATGATGGAGTGACCACATAAGATGGGCGGAATACCCCATAAATGTGTCCGGTGTGTTGACAGGAACCGGCCGACCTCCGGTCATACCCACATTCGGAACCGCCAAAGGCGCAACAAGTTTGTCGATGGCCCCTGCCTCAGGAACAGTATCCGCACTTTCCAGCACGACAATGTTTCCTGATGCGGCTGCAAGAAAAGATTGATGGCGGATGCCTTCCCTTGCCTTTGGGACTGGATAATAAGACGTATGCGGGAATCCGTCTTTTGCAACGTTTGAACAACCGCTTCTGTTTTGTCCGTACATCCGGAGGCCACCACAATGATTTCCTTGATCCTGGCATGAACAAGCCGCTGTTTCACCAGGGCGTTGAGCAGTCGTGCGATGCCCCCTTCCTCATTATACGCCATTATCCCGATGGACAGGTCAAGCATAGATCTTACAAAGGTTTATAGGTTTCCGGGTTCAAGGATTCAGGGTTGGGGTATGTTGAATCGGTGAAAGCCGTGCCAAAGCCATAAGAATTACCGAAGATCAGATCTCTCAACAAATTCATCGTAGTCTTTGAAAAGAAAGGACAGGTGCCGCCATATCACGCGCCAGGGGGCATGGCATTTCAGGGTAACCCAGAAGGCCTCCCTCACCACCTTTCTGGAAATTTTGGAATACCCATGGGCCCTCTCCCTGAAAATGATCGGAACTTCACACACCTTAAACCCGTGTGTAAAGGCCAGATGAACCAGTTCTATCTGAAATGCATATCCATCGGACCGGATCCGGTCAAGGTCAATGGTTTCGAGAACACTCCTCTTGTAGCATCGAAACCCGGCAGTGAAATCCCAGACGGGTCTCACAAGGACAAACGAAACAAAAATATTGGCCAGCTTGCTGAGCAAAAGTCTTCGAAACCGCCACCCTTCAACCCTGACGCCGTTGACATACCTGCTTCCGATGACAAGATCCGCATCCTCGGAGGCTTCCACAAGTTGTGCAATGTACTTTGGGTCATGGGAAAAATCCGCATCCATTTCCATGATCAGGTCAGCCCCGTTTTGAAGTGCTTGTCTAAATCCCTTTAGATAAGCAGATCCCAACCCGGCCTTACAGGGCCTGTGAATCACGTGAAGACGAGGATACCTTTGAGACAAGCCGTCGGCAATATTCCCTGTACCGTCAGGCGAGTTATCGTCCACCACGATAATGTTGTGGTCCGGATGAAGGGAAAAAATC
Organism: Deltaproteobacteria bacterium; assembly: GCA_034522175.1. Lineage (GTDB taxonomy): Bacteria > Desulfobacterota > DSM-4660 > Desulfatiglandales > Desulfatiglandaceae > JAIPDZ01. The sequence continues at coordinate 1,842,788 of JAXHLQ010000001.1, forward strand.
TCCTCCACCAGGTTTTCAATATTCTGGGCCTCATTAAAGGTGGGGATAACAATGCAGACTTTCATGGCTATCGTGCGCCCTGTCCGAACAGGACCACGCCGATGGTCTTGATCAGGATCTTGATGTCCAAGAGTATGGACATGTTCTTCAAGTAAAAAAGATCGTATTCCAACTTCTTTAGAGCGTCTTCCACACTGGCGCCGTATCCGTATTTCACCTGGGCCCAGCCCGTGATGCCGGGTCGGATTGAATGGCGAATTCCATAAAAGGGAATGCGGGTCTCGAGTTCTTTCACAAACTCGGGCCGTTCCGGCCTGGGGCCCACGAGGCTCATTTCCGCCCGAAACACGTTGATAATCTGGGGCAGTTCGTCAATCCTTAAAAACCGGATAATCCTTCCCACTTTGGTTACGCGAGGATCATCTTCAGCGGCCCACATGGCGCCCTGGCCCTCCGCATGATCCTTCATGGAACGAAACTTAAAGGCATTGAAAATTCTGCCATCCTTCCCCACACGTCTTTGTCTATAAAACACCGGGCCTTGTGACTCCAGCTTTATGGCAATGGCCGTAAGGAGTATTACCGGCGCGGAAACAATCAGAAGGAGTGAAGAACTTGCAAAGTCGATCAGTCGTTTCATCCTCTGGACATTCTCTTTTGAAAGCAGCCAAAAGCCATCCGCGAACAACAGCCAGTCATGTCGAAGATGTTCGACCGGTATGGATTCGGTAAGTTCCTCATATATGGTGGGCATGTCCGCAATGATCATACCGTTCAGCCGGGCCTTAATGACCCGATCCACGAGTTTCTGAGGACGGTCATGGGTGATGGCCAGAACGGCCATACCGATATCCTTCTCTTGGGCAATCTTCAACAATTGATTTGTGGTTCCCAGGACAGGGAGTGATTCTATCTCGGTATTCAATTTGTCGGGATCATCATCCACGAATCCCACCGGCCTGTACGGGGAATCGGCATTTTCGAGGAGCCGATAAAGCGCCTTTCCCGATCGGCCTGCCCCTATGATCAGGACATCCGTCTGTCCCATAGGGATAGAAAGCGCGACAGTGTATACCCATCGCCAGCCAAATGCGAGGACCAGCACCACCGCCATCTGGATGAGGAATATACCCCGGCCGAACACCCAGTTGGGCAAAGCATAAAAGACCGCGGACGACAGAAGTCCTGCACTTCCCACGGCCACGCACAGCCGAACCCCCACGTTCCGGGTCAACCGGCCTCGTTGGGCATCGTAGAGATCAAAGATGTAAAACATGCTCATGTACAGGATAAGCGTAAAGGTCGAGGCCCCGGTATGACGAGAGAAGACATCAATAAAATGGCCGAGGCGAATCCAGGGGGAAAGCTTTGTGGCAGCCAAAATCAGGAACATGTCCCCAAGACATAAAAGAAAACGCCTCTGTTTAATGAATGACAGATTCATAAACGCAATATGGATGGCTTTACATCAAACCTGTTGGTGGCCTCGGCCCTTCCCATCTGCTCACATCCTGTCAACTGGTTCGCCATACTCAACTCACGCTAAGAAGCTCACAGCCCACACCCCCGACTACACACTACTACACTATCCTTCCATCCCCATTGCCGCTGGCGTGCTCCCGGCCTTTATCGATCAACGCCCAGATTGTTGCAATGAAGCTTTTGGCTGTTTCCTCTCCCAGGGGAGGCGATTCCCCTTCTTCTTCCGGTGAGACATTCGTCAAGGAGCGAATGCGATCCACCTGCCCCGCCAGTTCAGGAGACAAATGCCCAGGGGACACCAGCTCCGCTTCCACCACACGTGGAGCGGGCAATTCAGGGTTATCCCTGTGATCTTTGATCAGGCAGAGAAAGCCATTAAGTACCCGTTCAAGGGCCTGGCGAACCGGCCGCATCACTTCTTCCGGAAATCCCCCATCCAGAACCACAGCGGCCAGGTTCATGCGTTCAGCCGCCTGATCAAAGCACCTCGTCGCCCGGCGTCTACGTTCCTGATGAATCAACCGCTGGTTTTTCGCCGCCTCCACCGGCATACCCGGCGCATGATAGAGCACGACCTTTTCTTCAGCCTGCTCCGCCGAGGGCCCCGTCAGGCTCTCGAGAACTTTGTAACCCTCTGTTTCCATCAGAAGAAGCTCTGGCATCCTTTCATCCCCGTAGTGGTCCTCGAGCACCTTTTCGAACGCCGGCCGTAATTCGGCCGGCCCACTATCCACCACAACCAGGATGGCATCTTTCGACGCCGTACCCGGAAGTTGCGGCGCTTTGCGGACGAGTAAAACGCGACCCGGGTACCGACCGGCCAATAGATCCGCGAATCCCTTGAGCGTCGGTTTCGAGAGGGATTCCGGAGACACCTTCGCCGGGGTATCCCCGGGTTCAAGGGTCAATTCCGGCTTGACAGCCTCAGTGCCCAGCAGAACCTCGAGACGTTGCAGAACCCCCTGCCCCGCATCCTTAAAGGACAAATCGCTCACCGTGCTCTCCTCATTGAGAGCGGCATCGAATATGGCCCTTTTGGCAGCCAGCGTATCGAGCATACGCTCCTCAATGGTCCCCTTAGCAATGAGGTTCACCACATGAACCGGTTTTGACTGGCCGTGTCGGTGGGCGCGGCCGATGCGCTGCTCCAGCACGGCCGGATTCCAGGGAAGGTCCAGGTTGATCACCATGCTGGCCGCCTGCAGATTCAACCCCACTCCCCCCGCATCCGTGGAAAGAAAGACCTTGCAGTCAGGGTCTTCAAAGAAGCGTTCCACCAGAGCCCCCCGTTTGGCCGTGGGCACATCTCCGGTCAGTTTGGTCCATCCGGCACCCAGCTTGTCCAGCACCGGCTCCACGAAGGCCAGCATTTTGGACCACTGACTGAACATAATTGCCTTGTGGCCGTTTCCCATGATCTCTTCAGCGACGATTTCGCGGAGTTCACGGAGTTTAGGGGCGGTCTTCTCCCTTTCCTTGGGATGAATATCGGGTTCATGAAGCGCCAGGGCATTACAGATCAAGCGCATCTTGATCAGCGAGCCGAGCAGAATATGGTGTTCTTCCGGCGTTAAGGGACGTCGCTTGGCCAGCGCCATCAATCTCGCCACCCGGTGTTCATACTCCTGATACGCATCCCACTGAGGGGCGGTCATTTCGACAAAGAAGTTGCTGTCGATTCGTTCGGGCAAATCCACCAGGACCTCATCTCGGACCCGTCTTAACAGGTACGGGCCGATCCGCTGTCTGAGTTCATCGAGGTTTTTGTAGCCTAAAACCTTGTAGGAACCGGAAGGGCGCCTTTGTACGTCATAGTATCGCTGATTGAAACGCCATAAGGGGCCCAAAATGGTGGGATCGATGAACTGGAATACCGAATAAAGTTCATCGAGACGGTTTTCCATGGGTGTTCCCGTCAGTACAAAGGCATAAGCGCTCTTCAACCGTTTCACCCGGTCGGCCGTCTTGGTCCGCCAATTCTTGATCCGCTGCGCCTCATCCAAGATCACCAGATCATAGGATTGTTGAGAAATCTCGGGTTCGTCATAAAGCACCAATTCGTAGTTCACAATGTTAAAGAACTGTGGTTTCCGGTATTGGACCCTCCTTGTGGGCCGATTTCCTGGATGACCTGCACCGAGAGGGATGTGAACCGGCTGATCTCCCTCTCCCACTGATGTTTCAGGGACGCAGGGCTTACGATCAGCACCTTTTGGATGTCCCTGAGTTGCTTGAGCATAACCGCTGCGGCAATGGCCTGCACCGTCTTACCCAACCCCATGTCATCCGCCAGCATGACCCGTCCGCCAAACCCGAGATGCAAGACCCCGTCTTCCTGAAACCCATACAGCTCGCTGGAAAGGAGTTTGAGTGACCGATGGCCCTTTTTCACCTGCTCCAGAAACCACTCCTTCTGTTCCCGGACAGATTCAAGATCCGCCTGTTTCTGCAAATAATCCAAGACATCTTGACCCACGCTTACCCCTTGTCGAATTCGAGGGTTCAAGTCATCCAGATCAGATAGAAATGCAGGGAGCACCTGCACGGGATTTCCCTGCAAAACACCCCCTGAATCAAAATAGCGCCTGAGGACCTCCCTCAACACACCCTTTTTGGGGAAGGGAAGGGTCATCCGAACCGTCGTTTGTTCGGCATGATGGATATAAACCGTCCGTGTTGGAGGCGCCTGATCAATCAATTGATCCCACTTCTTGGCATGTTTCTTTTCAAGATGTGCCAGGACCCCTTCAATGTGCTTACAGGTCCCGATGGTGTTTGTGTAATAATCAGGGCATGTGCAGGTATTGATCCGCTCCGTCAGAGACTGAATCTGCACCGTATAGACACGATCCGAGATGGAAACCACCTCAAACGGACCGTAGACCGGATGCGACCCCTGGTTCACCACCTTGACAATCTCTTCCGTACCGCGCTTTCGTCGCCGTTCAATCTGCTCCCGAAGAAGCGACTCCATTTCCGTGTTTTTATCCTTTGAACTCATCTGTTCTCTTACCTTCCTGATCATGTCAGATGATTAGAAGTTAATCATCTTGCCCCTAATTATTTTGCCTTAATGTTCTGCCCTTAATCATTTTGCCCTGAATTATTTTGCCTTAATGTTCTGCCCTTAATCATCTTGTCCCAAATTATTTTGCCAAAACGCCCGAATCGATTCAACCACCCGCTCCGCCGTGTGCCCATCCCAGAATTCTATGGGTGTAATCTCTTTCCTTCCCACCTCAACGGCCTCCAAAAACCGCTCCCTAAAATCACCAGGTGTGCACAACCTGTTAGTACCTTGCGAAATGGTAACCGGCCGCTCCGTATTGGGCCGTAGGGTCAGACACGGAATACCGAGATGCGTGGTCTCCTCCTGAATGCCGCCCGAGTCCGTGATCACTACCCGGCTGTTAAACACCAGATTCATAAAGGGAATATACCCCAAAGGATCAGACAACCGGATACCCGGGCATGCCGCCAATGTTGACAACAGCCCGCTTCGATCCAATCCTTTCCAGGTCCTGGGATGGACCGGGAAAACAAGCGGGAGTTTTCCTGCTGCTTCACAAAGACCCGATACAATCTGCCCCAGCACATCATCCCTGTCCACATTGGCCGGCCGATGGAGGGTCACCAAGCCATATTCTCCAGCACGCACATCATAGGCTTCATAAGCCTTTTCCTGTTCAACCCGTCCCCGGAGCATCTCCAATGAATCGATCATGATATTGCCCACCCGCTTGATCCGCTCAGCAGGCACCCCTTCACGAAGCAGGTTTTCATCTCCGTCAGGGGACGGCGTCCACAAAAAATCAGCTAAAGCATCGGTCACCACCCGGTTGATTTCCTCGGGCATGGTTCGATCAAAAGAGCGCAGTCCAGCTTCCAAATGGGCGGTGGGCACTCCCAGCTTGACCGCAGCCAGGGTGGCCGCCATGGTGGAATTCACATCTCCCACCACCACAACCAAATCAGGCCGCTGCCCCATCAGAACCTTCTCGTACGCCATCATGACCTGACCGGTCTGCTCCGCATGCGTACCCGAACCTACTCCGAGATGAATGTGCGGCTCGGGCAATCCCAAATCCTGAAAAAACACATCCGACATATTCAAATCGTAGTGCTGTCCCGTATGTACCACCACAGGATCAGCCCATGCTTCTTCACGAAGTGCATGATACAACGGCGCAATCTTCATAAAATTGGGCCTGGCCGCCGCAATAAGATGGATCCTATTCATCTCATTCCCGCTTTTCAATCATCTTGCCCTCAATTATCTTGCCAATATCGTCGCCCTTCAATCATCTTGCCCGCAATTCATTTGACAAGAAGGGCGCGCTTCGTGTACGATTGTTCAAAAATGTGTACGAACAGTGGTATAGCTAATGTCCCATGTGGTTCTTGACAGCAGTACGCTGATTTTACTGGCAAAATGCACGTTGCTTAAGACAGTCTGCGACTTGTTCGAGGTGATTGTCCCTGAAGCCGTGAATGAAGAGGTGGCCTCGGAAGACGTGGCCAAGAATTATCCGGATGCCGCTTTGATCTTGGAGTTGCGCAAAAAGGGCGCCTTTACTGTCCAACGCCTTGACAAAGGCGACAGGTTTATCCTCCCCTTATCCCTTCACAAGGGGAAGAAGATGCCCTGCTGTTGGCCGTCAAGCTGGGAAGACCATTTGCCTCAGATGATGGAAAGGCAATCAAGGCCGCAAGGTTCCTTAAAGTGCCATTTATTGTTTCGCCCAGGATCGTCGTTGAATTGTATAAATTGGATAAAATATCGTTTAAAAAGGCGCGTGAAGCCCTCGAAAAGCTCGGCACAATAGGAAGATATTCGCCTGAAATCATTTCAGATGCATTCGTATCGCTGATGGAGGAAAAAAATGGCAAAACCGACGACCATACGAATACCCGAGGAACTGCTGAATGAGATCGACCGATTTGTCGAAGAAATCTCAGTTGGATCGTTCCGCCTATTTGAGAGAAGTTCTAAGGAAAGGATTCTCCCTCGACAAACAGGAGCGGTTAATGCGCAAATACGCCCGGAGAGAGTTGAGCCAGATGGAAGTTTGCAAAGAACTGGGTTGGGATCCATGGGAGTTCTTGAGCCAATTAAGGTCTAAAAACATGTACCTGAATGTCGATTTGGAAGACTGGTTGGATTCTTCGGACCTACCTTCGTATTGATTTTTTTTAAATTATTTTGTCCCAAATTATTTTGCCCATTTTGTCCTCAACCCAATAAACTCAACAAGCTCAACGAACCCAATTTACTCAAGCAACCCAATTAGGCCATTGAGCATTTTTATAAGTTCAGAGTATGCAGAACCTTGGAATTCCTTTTTGAGCTGAGAAAGCACTTAGCCGAAAAAGTATAAATAACGAGGGGATGGAGAATGTACAATCGTCGATGGGCCAAAGCGAGGAACAATGCCCCAAATATCCCTTTTAATCTCCAACCTCCATACTGCAACGAATCATCCAACCATACACTCATCCTATTTGTCCCAGCTCGTTCTGACCTTCAATCATTTTGTCCCAAATTATTTTGACAATTTTGTCGATTTTATCCGGAAGCCCGAGACACACGAACTTCTGTTCGATACCCGAGTTCCAGCAAAAATCTCTCGCAGTCCTCCCAGGTCAGCCCAAAGGCGCGGACATCCGCCACCCCGATTCGAGCCACAATATCCCGCACTGTTTTCCAGTCTTCCCCGACAAAATCTCCATCCATCATTGCCTGCTCAGCCCAATCAACCAACTCCGCGAGAGACACCCGATGATCAAAATAGTCCCTCAGTTTGTTTGCAACGTTCCTGCCTTCAATCCTCATAATGATCACCTTGAAATGGTTATCCATTACGTTCGGTAGTCTCGATTCTGATTCAAACCATGGTAAATGCCTTTCTGGTTTTGATGGTTTTGACCTCAGTTATTTTGACATCGCACGGGATCTCGTCTCAAGCTCAACGCCAAGCAATCTGGATGAAACCCTTTCCGCCATTTCTTTCACCTTCACATAAGCCACTTTGCCACCTTCTTTTTCAATTTCTTCGGCGATTTTCAAGTTAAAATCCCTCAGTTCAGAGTTGAATTCCGGCAGGAAAACCAAAGTGACTTCATCCAAGAGAAGTTCATCCATCTCAGGATGGTCCAGTACATATTTACTGAACTCAATACTCAATTGAGAATTTATTGTAAAGAAATCATCATGTTGCTTTTTCATGTTAGTCTCCTTTCAGGAACGCTTCCTTATAAACCTTCCAGTTCGACTGAATATCATATTCTGCAAACGTAAGGGCTTCGTTATAATCCGTTGCAAATACGGGAGTTTTTCTCTTGTTTCCCTTTCTATCCATAATATCCCTGTGAGCAAATCCGTGTCTTGTATCATATCTTATTACAGGAACCCAATTTTGATCCAGCTTCGTTTCATACTGTATTACAAAACCGAGGATGTGTTTTTTGAGTCGAGTATGCTCGTGCCGATACCTGTCCTCCGACGTCAGCATCACATTAAACTGGACCTTCTTCAATTAATTTCAACCCCCTTACTGTTCATCTTTCATTTCTCCCCGCGCGATGCTCGCAATCACATATTTTAAGAACGAACATTTTCGGAATCATTTTGACCCCAATTATTTTGCCATACATTATTTTCACTAATCATTTGCGGCAATAGAATCATTTTGTCCTAAATTATTTTGCCATACATCATTTTCCCTAATCATTTTGACTCATCCTCCTCACAGCAACCCAAGCGACTTCAACACCTCAGCCATTTTCGGTTCCTTTCTCGCGTATTCCTTGAGCACCCGGACCGCGAGGTCATTTCTCTCTTCCAGGTCCCTTGCTTTTCTAATCACCGGCGACAACGCCGTTCGCCGGTCCCAAATGACAAAACCGATAAGCGCGAAGATTCCGGCAAGAACAACGTACATTACATTTTTCAGATCATCTATCCTCTTCCCCTGATCATCTATCCTCCTGTTCAAAACATCTTGCCCTTCCTGGAGTCTCAGGGATAGATCGTCTATCCTCTTATTCAGCCCATTTTGCCCTTCCTCCAGCTTTGCCAGTTTTACGACGATTTCCTTACCACTTATTGAAATGTCCCCATCGGCGGCAAAACCATAACCGACGAATGCCACGATCAATGCGAAGGCGAGGACCAACACTCGAAACTCTCTCTTCATCTTTGACCTCCTATGAATGTGAGACTACAGTACCCCTACAACGATACTTATGGCAAACTCTTTAGCTTCTTTTTTCGATGTGAAAGGTATGCTCGATGATTTCTCGCTTGGATCCATTTTACGACACCAAGCGCGGTTTCGCTATCGTACTCCCTGATAGGTAGAATAACTTCGATCAGGGTTCTAAGCTGCGAGAGCGTAATAGATGGTGCTTTTTTTCCCCAACCTGATTTTCAGGTGCCAGAGGAAAAAATGAGCGAGCATACACGTTAGGATATGGTGATGCCAACCCCTATATTTGCGAACTTCATAGTGATCCATACCCAGTTCCGTTTTGGTTTCTTCAAAGCATTGCTCTATGGACCAACGAAGACCACTAAGCCAAACGAACGTGGGCAGTCGGGTGCTTACGGACGCGTTACTCAGGAAGTAGTTGTATGAAGGCTGTTTCTCAATGGTACGTCTCATGATAAGCCAAACTTCCTTTTCTGGCACCCCGTTTTTGGAAACGACGATCCGCCTCTTGGTAAACTCATACTCGATAGGGCCTTTTGTCCCTTCGGAAACCTTGCGGCGGTACCAGAAGAAGTTATTAATGCTCTTAGCCAAACAAGCGACGGTAATAGGTTCATTTTGAGTGCTATCCACAATGATTTTCTCGCGTATCTGCCCCTTATACTTGTATTTCCTTTTTCTGGTAATCGGCGTATTCAACCAGCAATACGTATCTGATGGTATGGAAACAAAATAGCGTAAACCGAGATTTTCCACAGTCTCAATAAAATCAGGACTATTTCCGTATATTGAATCTGCAAGGACCCATTTGAAAGGAATCTGATCCTTCTCTACGATATTCTTAAGCATTTGGACAGCAATCTGAGGTTTGGTCTTAAATGTGATATCGTCCGGCAACTCACATTTGCGTCTTCTGAGGGCATAGTCTTCAGAAAACCATTTTTCAGGGATAAATAGCTGTTTATCAATCAAGGCGTAGCCATGGGGTGATGCATATGCTGCGAAAACGCCAACTTGGCAATTTTCGACTTTTCCGATAGTGCCACAGTACTGTTTTCCAACGCCAATGGAGTCATCCCCCTTTTTTGATATCCTGTTTCATCAAAAATGAGGACACCATCAGGATCGCCAAGGTCTTCATTTATCATATTATGATATTTGTATAGAATTCTCTCATCATCCCAGACGACCTTGCTTACGAAATGCTGCATGGGCCGTACATTGCCGTTTTCTATAGCTAATGCAATGGGTTCGATAGACTTTCGCTCTAATGTGCTAAATTGTCCGGCCATATAGTTGTAAAAATGTTCTCTGGATTCGCTTCTGGCGAAGCAGTCTCTAAAATTCTCATGGAACGCTCTTAATTCATTGTCAAATTCTTGGATATCCTCCTTGTTAATGTCAAACTTCGGAACCGAAAAAGGTGCTCATCACTGCGAATCTCGGGTAACATATTCTGCCTCCTTTCGTTTAAGGTTGGCAGATTATATTACGCTGTAGGTATAGAGTCAATCAAAAATATTAGCTAAGTATCGTTGTAGGGGTACAATAGGTGACTATAGATTTCAACTTCAACAAAATCAGATATAATCATTCCCTGCTGTCATTTTAATCATTTTGACCCAAATTATTTTGACGATTTTGACAAATCAGCACACTAGAGGGATTTGCGATGTTCGTAACCAGCTGTAATTAAGGATAAATTTTGCCATGCCAAAAAAACTTTACCCCAAAAATCTGAGGCCGCACCCTGTAATATCAGCAACTTAGCTGGTCCGCAAGTGATTTTCCGGTTTTTTCACCCTAACTGACGAAATGCATCAGAAGTACTTGCTTTTACTGCTATATATTGTATAATGGCCGCTAAATAACGCAGGATATAGTGTGCTGAGGGATATTTTACGGAGGCAAAAACATGGCGACCATTATCAATCCTTTTCTATTTTCGTGGAACGATGTTGAAGCACGTTCAGATTTGGACCGTTTCTACCTGGTGCGTGATAATCTGCCCGACGAGAAGATCGTGATGGGACTCGAAGATCGGCGTGGCAATGGAAGGGATGAGTTTCCAGTTCGGGCGATGTGGAATGCGACCATTGCCGGGGTAGTGTTCCAGCATGAATCCATTGAGTCTCTGATTCGGGAGTTATCCAGAAACCCGGCGTTATTAGAAGCGTGCGGATTTGATATTCTGCCGAGACATAAGAAGCCGGTTGCGGAGCTGAAACGTAATGAGGAAACGGGACGGATGGGGATCGTATGGTCTGGAGCTGAGGATGCATATTACTATGTTCCCGACAGTTGGAACTTCTCGCGATTTTTGAAGAATGTTATAGATCTGGAAGAGAGCCAGGGCCTGGTGATGGGGATGATCCGACAATTACGTGAGGCCCTAATGGAAGCACTTCCTGAATTTGGGTGTCACTTGGGTTATGATGGCAAGTCGATCGAAAGCTATAGTACAGGTCAGAAAGATAAAGAGTCAGGCGAAACCTCTGATCCGGATGCAGATTGGGGGAAGCATGAAACCAAAGGAATAGACAGCAAGACAGGAAAGCCGTGGACAAAAATAAAGAGCTGGTTTGGGTATTGTCTCCATTTGGTTGCTGATACCCGGTATGAGATTCCGGTGGCCGTTCATGTAACCCCAGCCTCGGGCTCGGAACAAACAGAACTGCGAAACATGATTCAGGAGACGTTTGAGGAAACCCCTCAGCTTGCTAAGAGGTGTGATGATTTTGTGGCGGACCGTGGCTTGGACTCTGGTAAAACAAAGGCCTTATTGTTGGATGAATACGGTATTCGACCGGTTATAGATATTCGTGAATTGTGGAGAGAGAAAAGTCTGAGCCGGGATATGATCCCGGGAAACCGATTACGCGTCCCCTTTATCCTGACCGTGCTGATGCCATTGTATATACTGAAAAGGGGACCATCCATTGTATTTGTCCTGCTAGAGGGGAACAACGGGACATGGCATTTTATGGGTTTGAAGCAGACCGTAATACCTTAAAATATCGTTGCCCGGCAGCTGCACATGGTTTTGAATGCAAGGGATTTGCGGAATGTTCAGTTCTGGGGGATGTCAACTCGCAGGGTTACGGTCGAATTGTCAGGGTAAACATTGCCAAGGAAGACCGTCGAATCTTCACGCCGATTCCTTATGGGAGTCCGAGTTGGAATCGGGCCTATAATCGTCGATCGTCTTTGGAGAGGATCAATAGTCGCTTAGACAACGATTTCTGTTTTGAAAAACATTACATACGTGGAAAAGCCAAGATGCAAACAAGAGTTGGTTTAGCCACAGCCGTAATGATGGCGATGGCCCTTGGACATGTAAGGGCTGGCCGCATGAAGCAGATGCGCTCCCTTGTTCGGCCAATAGCGCTTGCAGCCTGACACATCCAGTAAATTCAAGTCGTTAGGTACTTCCAGATTGACTTAAAGGGATTGGTATGTCCAATTATTAGATTTTTGGGGCAAATCAGTCCATTAACCCATATTTTGCCGCTATGTCGTGCTATCAGGGCCGGTCCCCGCATTCCTCTGCCAGCCCGGTGGGCCGCCAAGCCCGGCAAAAAACGGTACAGCGCAAATCCCTCCACTATTTCCTTTCTTGTTTCGTGACCTCCCACTGTGCTATAATTCCCTCAAAGGTCAGCATGTTGAAAAGCCCGAGCTTCCAAATTCTTCAATTCAGCCTATAAAATGAGGTGAGCATCATGGGATTAGCATTACGAAAGGAACCGGTCCCAATTGAGACTGATATAAACGGCACCATGCGGATAAGTGGATCACGCGTAACCCTGGATTCCGTTGTCGCCGCGTTTAATGCGGGCGCTACCGCTGAAGAAATCGCATTTCAATATCCAACACTAAAACTGCCCGACATATATGCCGTAATCACTTATTATTTAAGGCAACAGAAAGACGTCGATGCCTATTTGCTTGAGAGGCGGAAGTTGTCGAAAAGGAATCGCCAACACAACCAGGCTCGTTTCGGCATGATTGGCGTGCGTGAACGTTTATTGACTCGTCAGGAGAAGCCAAGAAAGGCGGAAGATGCTTAAGCTTGCCTCTGACGAAAATCTCAATAACAACATTGTGCGAGGCCTGCTTCGAAAGCGGCCTGATTTGGACATCGTGCGTATCCAGGATGCTGGCCTTATAGGAGTGGATGATCCGACTGTTCTTCAGTGGGCAGCCCAGGAAAATCGTGTTCTGCTCACTCATGACGTAGCCACCATGACTCGATACGCATATGAACGTTTGGACGCGGGTCATGCCATGCCGGGAGTATTTGAAGTAGACCCTTTTGCGCCAATAGGGCAGGTTATTGAGGATATCCTGTTGTTAGCCGAATTTAGCTTTGAAAAAGAGTGGGAAGGCCAGATTGGCTACATACCATTGAAATAACCAAAAAGGAGCCACCCAATGAGTTGCGCCAGCATCGATAATCTCCCAAAAAGCTATGTTTCTCACAGAGCCCTCAGAGAGCACGGAGATAACCTTTTAAAATTATCATTTTATTCCCAAGTTCTTTTTTGCAGAAAACAAGAGAACCTCTTTGTGTCTCCGTGCCTCTGTTTACCCCGTAGCTTCGGAAAATGGTACTGGGGCGCGAGACCAAAGCCTTTGAACCACGTCCTGTTGGTCCTCCTCTTGCTCTCCGTTCTATTTGCCCCCCTACACTCCTGCAACGCCGAATCTGATCCCTCAACAGCCCGTGAAGCCAACATAATTTTGTACGAAAACTGGGAAAACAAGAATTTCAAGAATTGGGATGACGACTTCAACCAGGGTGATACGACTATTGAATCCGACCCTGTCCATCAGGGTAAATATGCCATCAAACAGAGGGCATCCGATCCCGGCAGCCTCGTCCACTTCTTCGGCGACCACCCGGGTGTAGACAAAAACACCATCGATGACGTCGCCCTGGAATCGTGTCTCTATTTCCCCCCCGGCTTCCAGTGGCCTTCCGCTGGCATTACCCTTTGGACCATGGCTTCGTTCGAGGGGTGGAAAGCTGGTTACAACAGGGCAAAAGGCAAGGGCAAACCACTCGCCTGGGCGCCCTTTTATGTCATGATCGCCCTCAAGGGAAACGGCACCCCCCAGATGTTCCTGACACGTGCCGATGACCTCGGGGGGCCGGGCGATTTATACCGTACATTTGGTCAGAACATTGGCGAAACAAAGCCTATCGAATCAGGCGCCTGGGCCAAACTGAAATTCAGGCTTAAACTCAATACGCCAGGGAAAGTGGACGGCATCTTCCAGCTCTGGATAAACGACGACCTGAAATGCAATTATGAAAACATCGATTTTAGGGGTTCCTACGAGAAATTGGGCTGGAACCACCTTATAATGTCTTTTCTCGGCAGTCCCTCAAAATCAGAGAACCAATGGATCAGCAGGGATAACATCCTGATTAACCGGAGAAGCCGTCTCCTCCGTCCCAACAGTCAGAAAGAAAATCGTTAAACCATCCTCAAGCCCTGAGATCGAAAACAAGTCTGATCAGCCCAGGCATGCAGAGATCTTCTTTGAAGAGCTGTTCGAAGATACCAATTTCAGCGATCGAGGCTGGTACGATAACACTGCCCTCATCCTGACAGACAAGGAGCATATCCCTGGGAGCAAGAGCTCTGCCGAGTTTCACTTCAAGCAGGGCGCGAAAACCCCTGCATTCAGGGTCCGCAATTCGCCATAAGTTCCCGGAAACCGAATCGGTTTATGTGAGCTTTTATGTCAAGTACAGCGAAAACTGGGAAGGCTCCAATAAGCCCTATCACCCCCATGAGATATACCTGCTTACGAACAAAGACGATGCCTGGGCAGGACCTGCCTACAGCCATCTGACCGCCTACATAGAGCAGAACGAAGGGGAGCCCCTGCTTGGGATTCAGGACGGCAAGAATATTGACGAGGCCAACATCAATGTGGATCTTACAGGCAGAACAGAAAGCAGGGCGGTTGCAGGCTGTAATGGGAATTCAGACGGCACAGCAAAAGATTCCTGCTATCGTGTAGGGAATGTGCACTGGAACGGCAAAGGCTGGAGGTCCGGAACTGTCTTGTTCAGTGATGACCCCGGCGACAACTACAAGAGTGACTGGCATTTTATTTGAAGCATTCATAAGGCTGAACAGTGTTATTGATGGAAAAGGAATTGCAGACGCGGTAATTAAATACTGGTTTGATGGAAATCCTATATTAGATAAAAATAACATATTATTAAGGACAGGAGCACATCCAAACATGAAATTTAACCAGATGTTGATCGCCCCTTATATTGGCGACGGTTCACCGGTTGAGCAGACCATCTGGATTGAGAATCTAACCGTTGCAAATGGCAGGGGAATTCCTAATATTAAACCTGCCCAGAAAAAGAAAGTGCCCATAAGTGCTCCCACAGGGTTGAAGATCATCCAGTAATTTCAGATTGCAGGAGCAATGTGACTTTCAGAGAACTTCTTCTCAGAAGATTGCTGACTCGATTTCCGTCCAACGACGATAAGGGATTGACCTGGCCAGGGGAGATAGGGATCTATACATCGCCACAGCCAAACTAATGAATCAAAGACCTTCAGTTGGATGCGGGAAAAATAACGTCGCTTCAATATCTTTCCATTCCAAATCCATCCGGGCGTGCTTATACGATTAAAGAACCATATTCGCTCGATATCAAAAGAAGCGTTTGATAGGAGATCTTGGAGGTCGTTTTTGCTATAGCGTTTTACATGATTTAAAGCAGCATCGAGAGTTGAAAACAGAGAGGGCGCGTTTGGAACCAGTATGATTGCTCGTCCTTTGGGCAACAATAATTCGCTAATATTCTTCAGAGCAAGAGTGTCGTTCTTGATATGTTCCAAAACGTTAAGGCATAACACAGTATCGAATTTATCTTGCTCAGAGAAAGAGTTAGTTTCTGTTGAAATATCCAAATATCGGACTTCCACATTGGGTCTATTTGAGAAAAGACTTCTTAAGGCATGCAAGTTAAGAGGGTCAATATCACTGCAAACATATCGATCCCTTGGAAGAAGTTGGAGTGCCATATTACCTATTCCTGAACCTATCTCAATTACGCTATTCCCTATGTACCTTGAGACTTCACTGGCCATCCACCTGTTGAATCTATGAGTTCCGGATAGAGCATAAAGCATATCTCCGTGTTGGGTTGAATAGACATCATCAATCAGCCAGTATCTCAGAATGACAAATAGTGCATTGAGCCCATCCTTCCACGTAATTTTTTTGCCCTCTTGATATGTCCTTCCGTGATAGGAAATCGGCACTTCATAGATTCTGAAACCGCGTTTCGATATTTTTGCAGTGATTTCAGGTTCAAGACCAAATCGTTTAGACCTAATGGGTATGCTCTTTAGCAGTTCAGCACGGAACACTTTGTAACATGTTTCCATGTCGGTGAGATTTAAGTCTGTAAACAGGTTGGATACAAACGTAAGAAATCTATTGCCGAGGGCATGACGAAAATACAAAACCCTGCGGCTTTTACCAGCAAGAAACCTTGAGCCATAAACAACGTCTGCGTGTCCTTCCAATATTGGCTGAAGCAGGTTTAGGTACTCATCAGGATCATACTCCAGGTCGGAATCCTGAAAAATAATAATATTGCCAGTCGCCTCGCTAATAGCTTTCTGAATGGAGGCGCCCTTCCCTTTATTAACCGGCTGCGTGAAAAGACGAATTTCTGGGTTTTGTTCTGAAAATGCCTTCAAAATTTTATCGGTTCCGTCATTGGAACAATCGTCAACAATGATAATCTCCCGTTCATACCCGTTGGGTATAGGTGCTTTCAACACCCTCTCTATAAGCGTCGCCACAAGATATCGCTCATTATAGACTGGTATTAGGATAGATACTTTTCTGTATTCTCTGTCGACGTTGGGCACCAAAACCTCCAAATCGTGGTCTCGAAACACCTTGCAAGAAAAAATTGGCTGCTTTTATGTCTCACAAATGTTATCCGGAAAATAGGCAGTTAGATTCTTAAGGAGCTCATTGAACTTTCCATCAAATCGCGTTGTTAAGACAATTGTTGTCGCTTTAACTGCTGTCATCCATTTGCGTTGAGCCACTTTGCTCTAAAAGAATTCCACAAGAAGCCAGCGCCCAAGCTGGCAATGATAGAAATGAAGGGCATAAAAATCACCCTAAATCGACAAAAAGCCTCTGGGCCACTACTCAGAGCTAAGACATATAAAATGGGAAAGGTCAGCATTAGTGTAATTAGAAATTTCCTTATGATTAGAAGCCGAGTCAGGCCAAGAACAAAGAGAATATAGGTCATACCTTGAATTGATAAGGCCATATATCGAATGACGTTTAACATAAATACAGGGCTGTCATTCAAAGCAGAGCGATAGCTTTCATCCGTGAGTTGGGCGTTTGTATCAAGCATTCTTTTGCCGCCATAGATTTGTTGAGCCAAGTTGGCTCGACCCGGGCCAAAAAACACAGTGAATGCACCCTTTATGTTGATTTTGGCAAAGATAAAAGGGTGGTTGATAACGATTGAACGGCCCTTTTCTTGCCATGAAAGCCACCGGTCACCGCGCGTGGCATTTGGGGGAAGCGATGCCTCACACTCGCGAGCGAGGATGTTTGCCTCAGTTAATAAATCAGTGCCGTGTAGCTCAGACAGAATGCCTGCGGCCTTATATTTCAACATACTGGCAGCAATAGCGCTTGAGAAACCAGGATAGTCAGCTACTGTCCAGTTTCGCATGGACCACATGGCTGCCGGTGCGAGTCCAATCAAAACGGCCACAAACGCGGCAGAAAACTGGCTAAAGGACCGCGTTCTCGATGTGAATAGCGGCATAGGAAGTATAAAAAGTGGCAAAAAAAGGCAGATAGGGTGAATCAAGATTGCGCCTCCGAACAAAAGCCCCATGAGCGGTAAATGCCATGCTGCTGGCTTTGCAAGATATTTCATTAAAATGTAAGCTGCGGAAATCAAGGCGAAAGAGGAAAAAAGCTCGGTCATCAGGAGGTTGCTGTAAGAAATGGAGAGCGGATCGATTGCTTGAAGCGAGGCTGCTATTAACGCAATTCGACGTCCAAATATGGTCCGCGTTACGCAAAAGGTCATCCAAATGACTGCCGTGCTAACCAAACTCTGCAGTAGAATGGCATGTGGAATTGATACCCCAAAAAGAAAATAGACGCCAAGCAGAATGACAGGCAGGCCAGGAGGCCGATAAACATTGACAACAAATGGAGCTTCCTCACTCCAGCTATAACCATTTCCTAAGAGAAGATTTTCAGCAATATGATGGTATCCCCATGAATCCACTTGCATAAGTATATTAGGATATCCCCAATTATGAATTAATATAGATAGTCTTAATAAAAATCCGATGCCTATGATGATTGGCAGTATGATAGAGGTGCGTCGGCCAAGCGGGCTTTTGAACGGATCCAAAGTAATCCTCATTTCACATATGAGTAAATGCCTATCAGGCCTTTAAAAAATCAAAAAAGTCACTTTTGCCATATAAGCTTCGATTTAAAAGATGTTATTTACCGTGTAGTCAGTTTTGAAAAGGTCGGACCCTACGTCCTGATTGTGAGATTTGATGACGGACATGAACAAACGATCGATTTCAGGCCTGTTTTAGTTGGCGAACTCTATGGACCGTTGGAAGATGAAAAGATGTTTAGCCAAGTTGAGATCGATCCAGAGGTACATACCTTGGTGTGGCCCAATGGGGCGGATTTTGACCCTGAGACGCTTTATAATTGGCCCAAATATGTAAGACATATGAGGTGGCTTGCTGAACAGTCATATGTCAAAAGAGCGCAGGCCATGTAGAGTGTGATAGTCTTCAGATCCCCACATGGTTATCTTGGTCTCCCCACACATCCCTCCACGAATCATCCACCCCTCCATTCATCCTATTCATCTTATTCATCCCCATTCCGTTCTGCCCCTCAATCATTTTGTCCCCAATTATTTTGACAATACTGTTTTCCGACGTCAACGTCGTGGTATATGAACATTACCTGGAACTTACATTCATAATCGTAATTCCTACAATCTGGTCACCATCCGTTCTGACGAGAACGTCGTCATCCATTTCAACCGTCTTTTTGGCACGTTGCGGCTTTCTAAAACTTAAATAGAGGACATCTGCCTCCTGGTCATAATCAACCCACATGTCCTTTTTGTGAATCATTTTGCCCCCAATTATTTTGACTCATCCTCCTCACAGCAACCCAAGCGACCTCAACACCTCAGCCATTTTCGGCTCCTTTCTCGCGTATTCCTTGAGCACCCGGACCGCCAGGTCATTTCTCTCTTCCAGCTCCCTTGCTTTTCTAACCACGGGCGACAACGCCGTCCGCCGGTCCCAAATGACAAAACCGATAAGGGCAAAGATCCCCGCAAGAACAACGTACATAAGATTCTTCAGATCGTTCATCCGATTGCCAAGTGCTTGAATGTCTCCCTTCAGTTCGCTTCTCAGATCATCTATCCTTTTCCCCTGATCATCGATTCTTCGATTCAACCCATTCTGCCCCTCTTCCAGCTTTGCCAGTTTCGCAATGATCTCCTTACCATTTATTGAAATGTCCCCATCGGCGGCAAAACCATAACTGACGAATGCCACCATGAAGACGACAGCAAGAAACAAAGCCCCAATATGTCTTTTCATCTCTAACCTCCATACTGCCACGAATCATCCATCCTTCCATCCTATTCATCCCCATTTCGTTCTTCCCTACAATCATCTTGCCCCAATTATTTTGACAATTTTGTCGATTTTATCCGGAAGCCCGAGACACACGAACTTCTGTTCGATACCCGAGTTCCAGCAAAAATCTCTCGCAGTCCTCCCAGGTCAGCCCAAAGGCGCGGACATCCGCCACCCCGATTCGAGCCACAATATCCCGCACTGTTTTCCAGTCTTCCCCGACAAAATCTCCATCCATCATTACCTGCTCAGCCCAATCAACCAACTCCGCAAGAGACACCCGATGATCAAAATAGTCCGTCAGTTTGTTTGCAACGTCCCTGCCTTCAATCCTCATAATGGTCACCTCCCAGCGTTTCCTTATGTCCTTTATCGACTGGATATTTTTCATGGATTTCCACCAAGCTACCAGAAGAGTCATAGATTTCCTGATAGAAGCGAAGGGTAACTTCGGATGGGTCCACTTCCTTTAAGTATCTCGCTATCCAGCCTCGCCGCCCCTGAACATCATAATAATAGAGCCTCCCTCCGTTGGGAAGATCTTTCCATGCTTGAAATTTCTTCTCATTCTTTTTACGTTTATTTACATCCAAATGGTGAGCCATTGCGTTTGGTGGCCTCGAGTCTGAAGCGAAACATGGCAGAGGCCCCTCTCGTTTTAATGATTCTGACCCAAATTATTTTGCCTATTTTGCCCTCAACCCAACAAACCCAACGAACACGTTGTCCAAAAAGCGCCTCCATGCTATAATAGTATTTATTATCAGTCAAAAAAGGAGACATCCCAATGACTTATCCCGAAATTGATCTATCTTTGCGCTCTTTGCGTCTTTGTTCACCCCGTAGCTTCGGAAAATGGTACTGGGGCGCGAAACCAAGGCCTTTGAACCACGTCCTACCCCTCATTATCTTCCTCTCCGTTCTTTTTTTCCCCCTATCCACCCCCAATGCCGAAACCGATTCATCCAAAGCCGACGAAGCCAATATAATTTTGTACGAAGACTGGGAAAACAAAAACCTCAAAAACTGGGACGATGACTTTCGCGAAGGCGACACCACCATTGAATCCGACCCTGTTTACGAAGGCAAATACGCTATCAAACAACGAGCTTCCAATCCCGGCAGTCTGGTCCATTTCTTCGGCGACCACCCCGGCGTAGACAAAAAGACCATCGAGGACGTCACTTTGGAATCCTACCTCTATTTCCCCCCAGGGTTCCAATGGCCCTCCGCCGGCATTACCCTTTGGACCATGGCTTCGTTCGAGGGGTGGAAAGCTGGTTACAACAGGGCAAAAGGCAAGGGCAAACCACTCGCCTGGGCGCCCTTTTATGTCATGATCGCCCTCAAGGGAAACGGCACCCCCCAGATGTTCCTGACACGTGCCGATGACCTCGGGGGGCCGGGCGATTTATACCGTACATTTGGTCAGAACATTGGCGAAACAAAGCCTATCGAATCAGGCGCCTGGGCCAAACTGAAATTCAGGCTTAAACTCAATACGCCAGGGAAAGTGGACGGCATCTTCCAGCTCTGGATAAACGACGACCTGAAATGCAATTATGAAAACATCGATTTTAGGGGTTCCTACGAGAAATTGGGCTGGAACCACCTTATAATGTCTTTTCTCGGCAGTCCCTCAAAATCAGAGAACCAATGGATCAGCAGGGATAACATCCTATTAACCGGAGAAGCCGTCTCCTCCGTCCCAACAGTCAGAAAGAAAATCGTTAAACCATCCTCAAGCCCTGAGATCGAAAACAAGTCTGATCAGCCCAGGCATGCAGAGATCTTCTTTGAAGAGCTGTTCGAAGATACCAATTTCAGCGATCGAGGCTGGTACGATAACACTGCCCTCATCCTGACAGACAAGGAGCATATCCCTGGGAGCAAGAGCTCTGCCGAATTTCATTTCAAAAAGGGCGCGAAAACGCCTGATTCAGGATCCGCGATTCGTCGTAAATTTCCTGAAACCGAATCCGTCTATGTCAGTTTCTATGTCAAATACAGCGAAAACTGGGAAGGCTCCAATAAGCCCTATCACCCCCATGAGATATACCTGCTTACGAACAAAGACGATGCCTGGGCAGGACCTGCCTACAGCCACCTGACTGCGTATATAGAGCAAAATGAGGGGGAGCCCCTCCTTGGAATTCAGGACGGCAAAAATATTGACGAAGCCAACATCAATATGGACCTGATAGACAAAACAGAGAACAGGGCCGTGGCAGGATGTAATGGCAACACAGACGAGACCGGAAAAACCGATTGTTACCGAGTCGGAAAGGTCCATTACAACGGTAAGACTTGGAGGGCAGGCAGGGTTTATTTTGGCGATGCCCCTGGTGAGATGTTTAAGAATGACTGGCATTTTGTTGAGGCTTTTATTAGGCTTAATAGTATCGTTGACGGAAAAGGGATTCCAGACGGTATCATTAAATACTGGTTCGATGGGAAACTGATAATTGATCATGAAAACATATTAATGAGAACCAGCATACATCCAGACATGAGATTCAATCAACTTCTTATAGGGCCTTGGATAAGCGATGGCTCGCCGGTGGAGCAAGTTATGTGGATCGACGATTTGGCAGTATCGAGCGTCAGAGGTACCCGTGATATCAAACCTCCTGGCAGAACCGCTGAACCATTAAAATCGCCCACCGGTCTTAGAATAAAAGTTAGTCGCTAATAACAATGCCCCTCGACGCATGAAAAGATTTTTATTCTATTCTGCTTATCTTTCTCTTTTTATTTGTAGTGTCATTACGATATTTGTTTGGCCCCATCGTTTTCAAAAATGGAATTCCATAAAACCGAGAACGGATTTCCACGGCATTTCAAGACAATTAGTCCCCGACAAAGCACTGGATGTCCGCCATTTTATTGAGTCAATCCCATATCAGATGAATGCCCAGTTTATATACGCCGTATTACCAGAAACAAAATATCGCAAAACGATCATTGAAGGACATGGTGATTGTTCAAATCTATCATTTGGGGCGGCATACTATCTGTTAACGCAAAACATGGATTTTGAAATCATACATTTTCTCCCACCCAATTCCTTTCTAAAAGGAGGCGGCCACGTAGCATTGCGTGTACCTTATATATTGAATGATGGGATCAAGAGAATCGGCGTTGTTGACTTGGCAGAAGGTGGTATTCCTCAGTGCGATGGAACCTCTATTGATATTTCAGAACTCGGGAAGTGTAGCAGTCGCATATCGATCTTAAGATTGCCTCATGATAAAAGCAGCTTCTCCCAATATTACGGAAAGGAATACCTCAATAGGGTCTTCATCGGGCGGACACCGTCAACTGACGTAGTGAGATACTTTAGATTTATTGAAGCTGTCCACATCGAAGTTGGCAGTGAGAAGCTGGAAAAACTAATTTTTGATGGATTGGCGGTCCTACTAGGATTCTATTATCCTATTTATGTAGCTCCAGATTTCTTTAGAGGGCATAAGGTTGAGCATGCTTTTTTTGTCGCTATTTTGTGGCTTATTCGGATTACACTGGTCTTGTTGCCTGCAGGTGTGTTGTATGAATTGGGGCGGCGATGGAAAAAACGAATTGTACCCAAGGGTTTCCGTAACAATATGTGCGTCTGCCTTTTTATAGTCCATGTACCTTTGTGACACATGTCCTTTCCTACAATGGGCTGCCCAACTAAGAACTCAGCGATTTTGTGCCTGATCATCCCCGCATCATCCGATCCAGTGTCCAAAAAGGAATCAGCTTTGATATTCACGAAAAGTGCCTTTTTGTGAGAGCTCATATTTTCTACTGCACGATAAACACTCCAATTTATCTGTCAAACGTTCACCGCACTGGCAAGCCCAGCCTATTTGTTCGGCAGGATTTCCCACCACAAGAGCATGATCCGACACGTTTTTTGTAACAACCGACCCGGTGCCTATAAAAGCGTACCGGCCAATGATGGTGCTGTTAGCACCGAGGGTAGCCCCCTTTCTGACAAGTGTCGGCCGGACCTGATACATTTTCCGGATCTCCGCCCTTGGGTTTATTATGTTCGTAAAGACCATTGAGGGACCGCAAAATACGTCATCCTCCAAGGTCACGCCCTTGTAAACAGATACGTTGTTCTGGATTTTGCACCCCTTCCCAATGGTCACATCCGGTCCGATGACCACATTCTGCCCGATGTTGCAGTTTTCGCCGATCGTAGAGTTCGAGAGCACGTGACTGAAATGCCATATTTTCGTCCCCACCCCAATCTCACAGGCGTCGTCCACCACCGCGGTTTCATGCACAAAAAAGCCAGCAGTCGGTTGCCTATGGTCAGAAGTCAGTTTCTCCCTATGTCCTCTGTCCCCTGTACTCACCCCATCCATTCCTCCAGCCGTCCTAATCGTTCTGTCTTCTCTTTGCCTTCCAGCCTCTATCCTACGGCCGCCTTCATCCAGCGACCTCTGTGCAGCATTGAGGACGCGCAGGACACGGAGTCCCTCCGCCCCATCCGTGCTGGGCTGCTGGGCATTGGTCATGCACTGGAGGAAATGTTCGCACTCCATGCGAAGGGGTTCGGCTTGGGGAATGTCGAGACGTTCGGGTTCTGCCTTGACAGGAACGGGGATGTTGTTCTGCCAGGTGATCTGATGGGGGTAGAGGAGGAGCTTGTCGGGCCACGCCTGGGTATCGTCAAAAACTGCCATCTTGCGCTCCCCTACCACAACAAGCTGTTGAACGGGAGCATTACCGGTTTGTTAATGGGTTTGTGACGGAATAGCGAGAAAAGTTTTACCAAGGCTAAAAAAGTTCTGAACATTCGTGTTGATCGCCTGTATAGCATAATCAGCTATTGTTATGAAAGGCAGGTGATCGAATGGCACCAGGACGTTTAGAGAGATTTTGTGGACAAACGGTCAGCGCCCAGCAATTATCTGAAATAGTTGAAATAATCGAAACCCTTCCTAAGCTGAGTCGAACTGAGATCGCCTATACCCTCTGTGAGATCTTTTCATGGAAGAGACCTACGGGAAGCTGAAAGGGGTTGAATACCGCCAGTTTCTTGAACACTTGGACGAAAAGGGACTTATCAAGCTCCCGGCACGTGGAGAGCAGTACGTGACGAAAGGTGCGGCCAAGGTCCAACGGACCGAAAAAGGGGATATTCAACCGGCCATTTGTTCCCAGCTGAAGGAACTCTTGCCGATAGCGCTGACGAGGGTGGTGTAGAAATCCGTCAATTTGTCTGCAACATCTTTGTCCTCAATCCTCATGATGGCCATTTCTTGGGTTTTCCGAATTTTCTTTATGATCCTATTATTTCGATTCCCTAAAATATCTATAGATGAGTTCGAATCCAAACTGGTAGGGAGAGATATACCAATTCGTTATAGGAATGCGATTCAGGTCAAAGAGATCAGAATGCGGGGTAACGACTCCGCCGTATGCCGAGAGGCAGCTTTTGAAACCGGCCTTGCGCACGATTTCAACATTTTCTTTGAGCATATGATGCTTGCCTCCAAATGGATAACTGAAACAAGCCAAATCCGGAATACCGAGCTCAATTTCCAATATTCTCTTACTATTAGTTATTTCGTTCGTTGATTCTTCACCACTTATTTTGCCAAGGTCGATATGATTAACAGTGTGAGCGCCGATTTCGAATCCTTGCTCATACAGTTTTCTAACATCATTCCAAGACATCCACATCGTGTGAATTGACTTCTCTTCATCCCAGAAGGGTATCCGAGTTGTATTGATGAAACCGGTGGCTATGAAAAAGCATGCTGAAAGTCTCCTGTCAGTTAGCTCTTTGGCCGCTAACTCGTAATTATCTTTATAGCCGTCATCGAAGGTAATCACAGCGTGTCTGCTGATATCTTGGCCCGCTTCAAGTCTCTTTAGTAGTTCTTCTAATTTAATTACCAAAAAGTATTTCTGAAAAAAGTCACAATATCGTTGGAATTTCTTTACCGACATTGTGATGCCGCAGTTTGCCATGTCATTGTCTAACCTATGAAACAGGGCTATTATACATGTGTCTCTTAAAAACCATCTGTAAATGCCTGTCTTATAAAGGCAGAACCCCAGGATCACCTTAAGTCCCCGTTTTCCCATTCCTGTGTTTTCCCCTTCTATCGCGAATCCTTCGTTTAAGCTCTCGGAGTTCTTTGTAATTTGGATAAGGATATGTTTTCGCCCGTGAACGATCCTGCGCTTGTTCAGTAACGGTCCCTTTCGCAATCATATCAACTGCATGTGTTAACATCCGAACACCATTGGGACGAAGAACACTCTGCCTGTAATCCTCTAAATATGCCAAAGGCTGATCTGTAGGCACCCCATTTAAAGGGAAAAGCTCCTGCAACAATATAGGTCCGGCATCAAGACGCTTGACAACCTTATGGATTGTGATACCTACTTCCGCTTCGCCATTATAAAGCTCCCAAAAACCAGGAGCCGAACCCCGATACTCCGGCACCCTACCCGAGTGCAGGTTTATTGAGCCCAATCGGGGGATCTCAAAAAGCGATGGCTTCAATATGTATGTCCCGGCGACAACCCCCACATCTGGCTTAATTTGGCTTATTAATTTCAAGCATTCAGGGCTGTGGAAATCATCAAAATCATATCTGCTGATTCCGGCTTTAAGCGACATCTCTTTTTCAAACACCCTCTTATCCTTCGTAAGCCTGAGCAATCGTTCTAATCGATTGATTATTCCTTTGAAAATGCCGGGCAATCCGCCATATCGATAAACATGGCGAATTAAACCGAACCTACTCAGTCTTCTTGCGGGCCAAGGCGCTGTAATAAGCGAAACAGACCGAACAGTATCTAACTCGTTCAAGCTGTTTGCAACTTCAACACCCAAGCCGCCACAGCTAAAAACCACTACCACAAGGTTTTTGATGGTCGATTCCAGCATGGTTTATACATTCACCGCTACGGTGTGTCGCACGCAGGATGTGGTATGGATAGATGCGAGAGTGGTGTCTGTTAGGGCAAGCACGTTCCTGCTCCCCATACAACTGTTTGAATGGTCGAAATAATTCCTGTAATTCAGAGGGCTATCTTGCTAAGCCATATCGGATCCTGATCAATAAAAAGCTTGAACCATAACTCTATATTGATCATAAGCCAAGGATCAATATAATTAGAACAGGCATTTTTCAACATATATGGCTTAAATATACCGCGACCCAGACTTTCTTCAGATAAAAGGAGCTTTTTAGTCATATTTTTCAGTTCACTGGATGACCAAAATCGCTGAGGGACCGGAAATGGAAATTTGTCCTTGCGCTTCCATATCTCCTCCGGAAGCAGGCAAGATGAAATCATCCGTAAGAGATATTTTGGTTGTAATCCTCTTACCTTCTTGTCAGGAGGGACTGTAGCAAGAAATTCTGCGATTCGGTAGTCAAGCAAAGGGACTCTGGATTCTATAGACAGAGACATACTTGATCGATCTTCCATATGAAGCAGGCTCGGCAAATAAACTTTTAGGTCATGATACAAGCATCTATCCAATAATTGGACCGTGTTGGCTATCTTCAATGGAGCGATATACGCGTCCCGCGGGGAATAACCTTGAAGCTTATTAACAAAGCTTTGGTGGAGTGAAGAATCGGCATGTGGCAAGGCGCTGCAATGGAGTTGAATCCATGTGTCTTCAAATGAATCCTCCTTCCTGTTCAGCCGATCAATCATTGATCTATAGAGCCCCTTTGGCCCTTGATAAACGAGCTTTTCCAGAAGCTTGGCCACCATAGATCGCTTTGCAATTCGATCAGGATCTTCGTGGAGATGAAACATGCCTGCATTTTTAAAAGAAGCCTTGAATTGAGCGTGATATCCAGCGAACAATTCGTCTCCGCCATGCCCTGTGAGAGAAACTTTCACATATTCTCGAGCCAGTCGGGAGACAGTATAATAGGCGAACCCGCCAATACTAACCATCGGGACGTCCATGTACCACATAAGGGAAGTTAGGAGGGTTTGCAGATCCGCTGCTGTCGGCGACCTTTCGTGATAATCAGCACCGACATGGCGCGCGACGGCCTTGGCATACTTCGTTTCATCGATGTGTGCATCATCTGAAAATTTGATGGAAAACGTTTTCAGGGGATTCCGATATTTACTGGCTAAGGCAACCACAGTACTGGAATCCAAACCCCCACTCAAATGACACCCTAAAGACGCGTCACTGCGACAGTGAATTTTTACCGCATCATCAAGGAGAAAAGACAGCTCCCCTATTAATTGCGGTTCCTGCCTATTATAGTCATAATTGTAAGATATATCCCAATATTTCCTTATTCGGAAGTGGCGATCTTCTTTGTTCACATTGATCATGTATCCAGGCTCGATCTCCCTGATGTTTCTAAATAGGGTTTTGTCACCTAATGCTCTTCCACAAAAGAGATAATCAGAGATCGCTTCATAATCTGGAATTCGCGGTACACTTGGATCCCTTATAATGGCCTTTATCTCGGAGGCCAAGATCAATCTCTTGTTATCTGTATGGTAATATAGTGGTTTAATCCCTAAGCGGTCGCGCGCACCAAAAATCCTTTGCGCTGAAATGTCCCACAAAATAAATGCGAACATCCCGTTAAATTTAAGCAGGCATTCTTCGCCATCTTCCTCGTATTGATGAATGATCACTTCACTATCTGAGTTGGAATAAAATCTGTGGCCCTTTTTAAGCAAGTCGTCCCTAAGCTCCAGATAGTTGTAAATTTCTCCATTGCATACTAAAAAGAGTGTACGGTCTTCATTCGTCATTGGCTGGCGACCTGTTTCCGAAAGGTCTATAATGGACAGCCTCCTGTGAGCTAGTGCCACAGACCCATCAACATAGACGCCCGCCTGATCCGGACCGCGATGATACATGGTATCTCTCATTCGTATCAATAGATTATCGTCCACCATCTCGTTGTTGAAATTACATATAGCTAAGATGCCGCACATTAGCATATCCCTCCAATTTGATTGAGCTTCGTCATTAGAAGTCTTCAAGCTGTGAAAAATGCCGTTTTGAGACCTTTGCTTTCGCCAAATGATTGTCCTTTCAGTTTTGGGAAGGCCTGGCTTGAACGTAAACGCCCTCAAGCCCAACTCAGCGAGTCTTCTCGAAATCAAAAATTAACTCACTAATTCTATTCAATATTTTTTCGTATGAAAAATTGGAGGCGTATTCCATCCGCGAGAACCGTTTAGAAATGTCCTCTTGTAATGCAGCATCGATTGCATCTGCAAAATCATTAGGTGTTTTAGCAAGATATATGATGTCGGTCAGTTCTGAAAGCTCATTCAGCTGAGTGGAAACTACCGGTTTGCCTTGCGATAAGTATTGCAAAAGCTTAAACGGCGTCCTTATTCTTGGAGAAAAAGGGCTCCCCTTGGAAGCTACATTGTGTAGAATCATACCAATATCCATGCATCTGATGTAATAAGGAAGACTGTTGAAATGCTTAGGACCCAGAAGTTTTACATTCGGCAGTCTTCGAAGTTTTTGGCACCCGATTTTAGATAGGGATGGTGCAATGGGATTGTTCTTATAGGGACCTATAAAGACAAAATTATAATGAGGTTTGACTCGGGATAGAAATGAAATTAGATCCAGATCAACAAAAGCATCATATACTGATCCTACATATCCTATTATCGGTCCTTTTAGATTTAACATTTCTTTTGGTACATTTTGTTCAGAACGAGTGGCAAGCTTATGTGCTTTTCTGTAGTCATATCCATGGGGAACAATATGGACCTCTCGCCCTGGTGCAAGTTTCTGTAGCTTCCGCTTATAAGCTTCGGAAACAGCCAAAAGAAGATCACTTTTCTGACAGGTATGTGTTTCATAGTCGGCAGTAGCTTCATTAATGAATGCAGGATCGACAGCATAGTATATGGAAACTGCCTCTCCGATTTGTCTAAGCAGGTAGTGGTGAACATCAAAATTGATAAATATTGAGTTTCTAAATTTTAATTTTGTTAATTCGCGAACAATTTGGCTGGTTACTGATGCCTCAACATCACCCTTCCTAATCAACCTCGGAAGCAGGTAGGGGGAGAAGAGCTTCAGGTTGGGAGCGATTCGTCTTCGATGGTCCAGTAGGATCCTTTTGAATACTTTAGTGACAGACTGCGGTACCCTTAGACCCCCTAACCATATAGGCGGGGATATAAACAACACGCGGTTTTTCTTGGCTAATTCACTTGCCATCCAGTGTTTGCTGACCCACATATAACCCCAACGTTGGGGGGAATAGATAATGATGTCTCTGGCTTGAATCATAGCTTTCTTGAGTTCTTGTATCAATTCTAGGGTGAAAGGTACCTCCCCGCCAGAGCGTCATCGGGTAGCTCACGTTGATACGTGCCCGAGTACCATTGAAGCAGACCCTGAGGGAAAGACAAAATCATGCGAACGAAGTGGTATTAAATCACGGAAGCGCTTTTTACCCCAATTGCAACTTGAAGGATTCGCAACTTAGTTGCTGAATCGAGAGAAGTTTTATTAAAAAGATTTGAAAAGGGCAAATTATTAAAAATTGCTTTTAGGGATCCGTAATATGCTTCGTGTTCTTCAATCAAATTATCCATCTGTTTTGTCTTAACAACAGCATCCCAATCTGGCCAAGGCCCTTGATTGTAGTGTTTCGATGGATGAGATTTACGGTAGATTTCACGATATTTTGTGCAGAAAAAACGCAAGGCGATATTAGGCTTCCCTGAAAAATATGGGAAGTGTCCCTCTCCAGCATGAGGGACGAACCACGAACGGCGCAATAACGGTTTTGTAGCCCTCTGGAATAGCCTTCGCCCAATCTTCCATTCTGGTGGGACTGATGCAGCCAGTTTAACAATATCTGATGAAAGAAATGGTTCACAGTTTCTAAATAAACGACGATGTCCATTGAAGTTGTTTATTTCCTGGTCTTGAGAAATGGGCCAAATCTTTATCCACTCAGCCAATGTAGAATGACGGAATTTGGCGACTCGATGAAGATGTCTCAATTGACGTTCCGCAACATTTTCAAGCAAATCGCAAGAAAAGATCACTCTATTTTCAATCTTAAATATCTCTTCTTTCAGGTGTCTAATCACGCTTTTTCTGTTACCCAAATACCGTTTAAATTTGGCTGAAAAAATCCTTGATCCTGTTGCGTTAAATTGCCACAGGGGTATGTAATAACCTTTTAGAAAAGTATCAGATTTCAGTCCACCCAAAATGGCATCATGCTTTTCAAATCTGAATTTTTTATGGAAGCCATAAGCGTGAACATGGGTGAATTCATTTTGGAGACCGACCAATCTTATGCATTCCTGGATTTGATCAAGATAATGAGTCGGAGAACGATAACCTACCATGAAATCAGATCCGTATATATCGGCTATCCTTTTTGCGGTTCTGGCTTCGCGATTATAAGAATCAATAAATAGATAGCCAGTCTTCTTAATGCCATCAGGTATTGCGGCTAATACAGCGCGCGAGTCTTCCCCTCCACTTAAAAGTACCCCAACGTCGTTGACATCTTCGCAGATATCGAGAACACTAGTACGGAGTGCACAGCGAACGGCGTAAGTAGCGTCATCGATGCTTGAAAAAGTGTTCTCTTCGACAGGCGTCCAATAGTTCATTTCCTTAGCCCTATCGGCAATTCCATTTTCAACCAACGTAACACTAGCGGGCGTGACCTGCCTAACACCTTGATACAAGGTATATGGATAAGAAACAGTCTTGTTAATGATAAAATCAACGAGAGATATTTGATCAAGGTCTGACTTATCCTTTGCGACCTCTGCCACAGTGTCAACATGGGTTCCAAACACAAGGCCATTACTTACAATTCCTAAACTCGCACTATAAACTGGGATGAAGGACAGCATATCAGTAACTATTTCAGCAGTTCCTATCATTTTGTCAATACAAATAATAGAAAAAGGACCACTAAGTTCTTTGTCCCATAATATACCGCCATTCTCCCATTTCTTCAAAATAGCGGCTGTTTTGTAATTTGAAGGGATCACACCTGATAAAGCCGACGATCCTCGAAACTTCAAAATTGGGGCCCCGATAACAGCGATGATATGTCGTTCGCTTTCATAAGGATTGAATCCTTTATAATGGTTATCTGCGACGCATAGGGAACCCCATGGGCCATGATATTCTACACAATCAGGAGGATCATGTACGTAAATAGATTTGAGATGCTTGCCAAGAATACCTTTCCCTTTTTCTTGGAGGTAAATAAGAAGTCACTCATTCTATCGTTACCTTCCTTTTCCCCGTTAAGTGGTCAAAAGTTTCGCATAATCCAAACTCGTACAAAACTTGGAATATAGTTGCTGTATTTGTCTGCTATCCACTTTGGCGTTTGGCCCTTTAGCTTCTTCGGCAGAAAGACTAGACTGAGAAATAAGGTCAGAGCTGAAACTCCAATGAGAAAAAGGAGCTTCGGCAACAGGAGTATGCCGGGAGAAAACAAATGAAACAGAGCAATAAAAATCAGGTCAACGATACCAACAGCTGATCCTATAACAGCCCCTGGCAATTGAGCTAAAAAAAATGCTTTCCAATTTTTTGAAAAGATATTAAGCACCAGTTGAGCCATTGATAAATAGAGCCAAAGGGAGGCAAGAATAACAGCGACGCTCACCCCCTGTATCCCATGTCGCACTCCTACGAGAGTACCTCCAGTGATTATGATCAAATAGACAAATTGCCTCCAAACCTCTGAATAAACATTACCAGTAGCCTGAACGACGGAGCCTGCAAGGTGGAAGATGGCTTTTAGCATACCTGCGAAACAGAGTATTCTCAGAGCTCCAGCGGCTTCCGACCAATTAGGCCCGTAAAAGCCGATTACAATGTATTCGGCACATACGGCCATTCCAACCATAATGGGAAAGGCAACAATCGCCGTCAGCACTGACAGCCTTGAAATATATTAATGAAATCCGGTTTGTCTCATTTTGAAGTTCAGCGTACGCCGGGAAAAGAACAGTAGTTAGTGCTCCGGCGAAGCGACTTAAAGGTAGTAACATAAGCTGGTAAGCGCGGGCATACAAGCCCAAGTCCCTGGCAGAGAGCATTTTACCAATTATAAAATAGTCAACATGCGTTGCAGCATAATTAGTTATACTTATTAGGGTCATGCCAGTACCAAAGCCAATCAACTCACCGATTTCTTTTTTCCGTAGAAAAGGGATTAATGAAGGCCTGGCCACAGACACTAACAGCACACATGAAATAGTTGAGCTGAACAGCATTCCAAAAACAAGGCTCCAAACTCCGTAATCTAGAATGGCCATCGGAATGGAAAGGGTAAAATAGCCGAATATGTTAGCGGCTATTTCGATAAAAAAAAGCTTCTTAAATTGAAGCGTTCGGTGAAGCAGCGAGCGGCTTGTTGATGACAGTCCATTGAGAAGAAAAGACAATGAGATGAGTTTGAGAATTGGAGAAATCCGATAATCACCATAAAGTAGGGCGATCGAACCGGCCGAATTCCAAAGAACAAGGGTAAGGATCGACCCTAAAATCGTTGACAGGGTAACCGCGACTCGAATATGGGCTGTGGTAAGCGATCGCCTTTGAATTATGGCTGGTCCAATGCCCAAGTTGCTAAATAGACCCGCAATGCCCGTAAAAATCATCGCCATGCCCAATAACCCGAAATCCTCAGGGGGTATTAAGCGAGCAAGGATAATACCGAACAGAAATACCAGGACACTTTGGAGAACGGCTGACAAGAATGTCCAGTTAAAACCACGAAAGGTACGCTGGGCGAGAGACGTGGGGGAACCCTTCCTAAGGATGTTATCAAGCAATTTTAAAGGAGCACAGAGGAGTTAAGAACTCTTTTTTGCCTATGTGTCGAACACATAGCTGGATACTCGTCTGGTTTTGCTGTGATTTTCAAGGCTGAGAATTAAACGCCTATTCAGCCCAATTCGGCCGTGCCAATAGTAACAGATAACTATCGCTTGAAAAAATAGCTTAGGCTGTTTATGAGTTATCAATTTAGAATGGAGATCAATTTTTAACGGTTGCTGCATATCCTGGAAAAATCGGGCAGTTTCTTATTGAGATTGCAGAGTTTGGTGCTCTCTGTGCCAAATTCAATCCGGGTAGGAAGTGGCCTTGATGGCCACCCCCTCCCGACAGAACGGCTCGTACCGGCCAGGTAAGCCGCTCCTCGATTAGCGACTGAACAAAGATTGTTCAAGAGATCGTTTGGTGAAATCATTCAAAAATGTAAGACCCTGCTTTCTAAACCACTTTAGATCCATAAGGAAGCGAACCGCTCTGCGGTGAACCGACTGCCATTTGTTCATACTGATCCAGACCCTGTGGGCTTCCTCGGGCTTGAAGCCGGAGCTGATCATAATCCGCTGAAACTTATGCGGATTCTTCCACTTCTTCAGCTGCATGGACCGTAACCGACTCCTAATCAGACCATCGAGATCCCCGAACAGCTTCTTGAACTCCTGAATCCCGAAATAGGCGGCCCAACCCTGGAGATATTTGTTGAGATCTTGGATGATTTGGTACATGGATAGGGGGTTATTCCTCCGGGTGAGTTCCCGAATTTTATCCTTGAACTTGACCCGTGCCTTGTTACTCACACGGATCTTTCCCCGCAGAATTTGAAACCCGAGAAAAGGGACATCTTTGACCTCCGACACCCCGCTTTTCTCTCTGTTTACCAGAAGATTCAACTCATTCTCCAGGTATTTCACTACCCCGTCCATCACCCGTTTGGCGCCCCTCTCCGATGTTACTAAAATCAGAAAGTCGTCCGCCCATCGGCAATAGCGATGGCCTCTTCTCTCCAACTCTTGATCCAGTTCATTTAGGACAATATTCGATAGCATCGGTGACACTGGAGCACCCTGGGGGCACCCTTTTGTTGTCTTCTCCAATTTTCCCTCTACAATCACCCCTGCTTTTAACGCCCTCGCAACCAGCGTTACAAGCCCCTCATCCGCAATTTTCCTGCGGATCAGTTTCAGGATAAGACCGTGAGGAATTTCATCAAAGAAGCTCTTCAGGTCAATGGATGCACACCATTCGTAACCTTCCAGCACAATGCCTTGAACATGTCTAATGGCTTGGTGTTGGCTCTTGCCTCTACGAAATCCAAAATTGGATGCCGTAAAGTCTGGACCGAATATCCCCTCAAAGACCAAATTCATGCTCTGGGACACAATTCGATCCGTCACCACAGGTATACCCAACTTCCGCTTCTTGCTACTCCCCTGTTTGGGAATCAGCACCCTTCGTGCAGGTTTAAAACGCTAGGTCCCACCTTTAAGCTTCTTATGAATGAGATTCAGAAGTTCATCCTCTCGCTGCTCAAAAGCGTCCACCGTCATCTTGTCTATTCCAGCTGCCCCGGCGTTCTTCCTAACTTGCTGCCACGCCATGCGCAGTCGTCCTGGGTTGTAGACCCTTTCTAATACGTTATCATGTTTCACTCTCGATCTCCGTGACTCATTCCTACGATACGGATTGCCGGTTTGCAAGTGGCCCAATGACCGGAACCGGACCCCTCGTGGCCTTCGAGACTCTCATTCTGGTCGGCATCCCTGATGGGATTCGGGTATCCCCTTTGGCTTTCTGGTTCCATCTTTTCCTTGCAACTCTATTTCGACTCCTCATCGCTGTCACCA
The DNA here is from genome assembly GCA_034522175.1 of Deltaproteobacteria bacterium. Lineage (GTDB taxonomy): Bacteria > Desulfobacterota > DSM-4660 > Desulfatiglandales > Desulfatiglandaceae > JAIPDZ01. The sequence goes on from JAXHLQ010000001.1 coordinate 1,877,871, forward strand.
TCACTTCTCGTCCACGGCTTTCCATGCCCCAATGACGCTATCAGGACATCCAGGTTTCATTCCCTGGTCATCAAGGTTTTATCCTCCACACCGTTACCGGGCTTCACAGGCACTGAGTCTTCAGTACTATCCGTGAATCTGCCACCCTCTGGCCCCTTCCCGCTTCGGGATCTCCTAATCGGGATCGGTTTTCTAACGTTTCTCACAGCCTTTAACGTCAGGTCAGGAGGGCTTCCCTGGGTAAGACGCACCACCTCCCCATATACCGTCCAACTTCACTTCGGTTCGGTCCACCGGATATTAGGCCTTGCTCTCCCACGCCTGCTCGACCTCCTCCCCGCTGCCATATAGTTGGTTCGCTGTTCGCTACGTACACGGGTTCTGCCTCATGCTTCCTCCAGACGGCCATTTCTGGAATCCGCCCTTGTCACGCCTCGGCGTGATTGGCGTTGCCCTTCCGTCCGGTAACGGCGGGCGATTTTACTTCCAGCCTCTCGGCCAGAAGAACGGCGTCTGCGTCATGCCAGGCGCACGTCCCCACACCTCCGGCAAAGCTTGAGGCTTGAAATATGTGAACCGCTCAAAGCGGTTGATTTATTGGCCACCTCAAAGGTGGCACGACCTTACTTGAATGCGCCAAGTTGATATAAAACCGACGCTCGGCTCCCTCACAACCGTTAACATCGCCGCGAATCTTCTTTTCATCGCGACTCCAGTGATACGAGGTTGAATCCCAACCGTCCAGCAACGTTTCTTCTCTGGGCAACGTGCTTGGAAGCTTAAAGGTGGCATGAACTTTCGGGTCGGGCTTGTTTGGAATAGTCGAAACCAACCAAGGCCTTTCTTCAATTTGAGAGGTTCCCAACTGGGCAAACTTCCATATTCCCGTAAATGTCAAACGCTGGTGAGTCGCCCGGCACAGCCGGGGGTTTACCTAAAGGAAATTATCAGCCTGGCTCATGTTCACAAAAAACCGTTATGTTGCCGGCAGACAAATCCAAATTTAGTTTATCAATAGGCTTAATTGTATACCCAAGCATTATTAGAAATTCGCTTAGGTCATCGGGTGAAAACCCAAAGTCTTCCAATTGCTTGGGATGTACCTCAATAATGAGGCTTGGACGGTTTGTTTGCAAAGTATCTGTCATTCCTCTCAATACGTTTAATTCGGCACCTTCAACATCAATTTTGACTAAATCTACATGGGCTATTCCTTTATCAAATTTCCAGTCATCAAACACCTTCATCTCCACTACGATATCGCTTCCTGTCAACTGTTCTTTAAAAGGATTTATTTTTGATTTAGTTAATGGTTCCTCCAAGCAAGCCTTAGCTGCCTTATCAAATAAGGCGAAGTTAAAGGTAGAAACATTACTTAAGCCATTCATTTCGATGTTTTTATCCAAATACCATTTGGACTTTGGTATGGGTTCAAATGAGAACACTCGCCCGGTTTGACCTATCAATTTTGCGAAAAGAAGAGTATAATACCCAATATCAGCCCCAACATCGAGAAGGATCATCCCAGGTTTGACATTTGAGGACACAAATTGGGTTACTTCTTGCTCCCATGTTCCTTCCAAATAAAGAGATCTTCCAATAAATGCTTGACGCGGATTTCTAACCAAAATTCTCAGACCATCTAAAGACAAGATAACATCTTTATTGAGGATTTTTATTCGCAGAGCTCGATAGTATAAAAATAATTTCCGGATAAGGTCTTGCATGTGGCACACTGAAAACTCCTAAACGGGCTGGTATGTCGAATTAAATGGTCACTGTGTTGTGACGAATCGCGTCATCAAATGTGACGCATAACTGTGCTGTGAGCTTATCAGGGGAGAAATCCTTTATAAATTTGTCGTTAAAGGTCTTTGGACTAGGCTTCTTGGTATAAAAATGTCTTTTTATGGATGTTTTGACTTGATTGATGGATTCACCGTAAAGAATTGAATAATCCTGTGCATAACATCTGATAAGGTTCTCAACTTCAGGATGAGTATGGGTGGACAGTATCGGTATATTCACGGCAAGCCCGTCGAAAAGCTTTGCGGATATGTTAGTTGGTAGCTGAGTGCGCACAAAAAATAGGTCGGACATCCGAACATGGGCTATCGCCTCGTCTCTCTTTTTTCGACCGACGCACTTTACGATTCGCTGAAGATTATATCTCTTCGAAATGTCAGTTAGCCAATCGGTATCTTGACCTACATATAGAAAAACGAGGTTGCTCTTGAACTCATCATCCTCATCAATGAGCGCTCTGAGGGCTTGAAAAAAGGGTTTTGGGTCCAAGTCCGCAGGGTAAAAGTTCCCCAAGTAGATAATTGTGAATTGGGAAGAAGGCCATGATGGAAAAGTTGCATCTTGCACGTTATCAAATCCGTTATATACCACTCTAAATTTGTATGAAAAGGCCGGAAGGGTCTTTTTGTATGCAAGCGCAGTGGTCTTTGTTGTCACCATATATTTTGAGCAGTTCTCAATTATCTTACGCTCGTATTTCCAAGTAAATGTTTCTCCAAAGGATAGCGGCTCTCTGTTTCTACCGATTTTGCATGAAATCGGGTCCCGTGCATCAACTATGAATGGCAAGCCGAAGTGTCTGCTGAGCATCCATGCTAACAATGCGCCACCGAATGGCCTGATGGATGCGTAAATTAAGTGAAATTGGTATTTTCTTAATAGTTTTCTCCCAGAAAGATAGGCTATTGGCAACCAGCCCGGTATGGCATCAGGGAGGTAGAATAGCTCTTGCAAAGGACGCTTAGGTTTTATTAAGGGAATTGTTTTTCCAATACGATACAGAAGCCCATTAATTTTGCCCACTTTGGAATAGAGCTTAAAAAGAGAAAGCGCTCTGGTTACTTTTATGCCTTGTGGAACTATTTCATCGCTAATTACACAAAAATCGGGATCAGGGTTCTTGACGGTGAGGACGTGTGGTTCCACCCATGATTCTTCATATGTGTAACGAATCTTACAGTTCGCCTGGCTCCCACATCCCCCAAAGGCGGATAATAATAGGCGATGACTAAAACCTTTTTCATAAGTTTGTATTCTTATAGTGAAGGGGACGTAAGAGTTCACAGGCGGTATCAAGTATTTTGGTAACATATTTAGCAAAGGTGCAATTTGCCTTAACGAAATCAAATGCATTTCGGGAAAGCTTTTCGTGAAGAGATGCGTCATCCGCCAGCTGCCGAATCGCCTTTGCAAGTGAAACGGGATCGTTCGGGGGGACTATGATCCCATTTAATCCGGATTGGATATAATCTTTCGTGCCCACAGCGTCTGTGGCAATGACGGGCTTCCCGTAGGCCATAGCCTCCAAAATAACCACTTGGCCTGTGGACTTCACCAATGTCTGAAGCGGAACAACAACAAATGAGCATTCCTTAACCAATCTCAAATAGTCCTCACGGGGAATATTTACGTGCAGCATTATGTTTTTTGGCAAGACAAGGCCTGTAGCGCTCTGTTGATCGCTTATGATTACGAATTTAATATCAGCGAGTCTTCCTGCTGCTTCCACAAGGGTATGAAAATCTCTCCCCGTTCTACCGGCGCTTAGTACGTAACTGTGTGAAGAACTGAGCATCTTTGGCTCAATTACATTTGTATGGAAATGAATAAACTTAAACCTATTCTTAGGCAAATTCAGCCTTCTGGAGTATGTTTCAATCTCCTGGCTCGATGATACGAAAATCATATCGACCGACGAAAATAGAAACCGCTGAATGGTCCGCTTTATTTTCCAGCCTATTTTTTCTCTTTCTTCATCCAGCATCAGTTCGAGTATTATATGCATTGGCTTGTTGATCCGGAAGATAGATCTGAAAAGGGCAAGGAGCTGGCCCGTCTTTATCCCTGCTGTAACCAGGATATCGTATTTATGAATAAATTTAATAATGATAGCGAGTTTTAAGATAGGGGCAAGCTTTTGGATGATCCTACTTGGTGTTTTTTCTATGAAAGCGAAGAGTCTCGGGGCCTTGTCTGCAAGTGAGTCGGCTTCTCTGCCCCACAGCGGGCTCTGCGGAATCCGTAAGTCAGTCAATATATTACAGCTTGTCACCTGTGCAGCTCCTCCATGGTCAATTGTCCGAATTTATGCGTAGGATTTGAAAAGATTGATCGCAGGGGTGCGGAGGTAGAAATTTCTGTTCGGGACAAAAAAAGACAAGAACATGAGGCGTGATATTTTTTTAGAATTCCAATTGGAAATCTGGACCGTCGCTCTCATAGATTTTGTAAAGCGTGGAAATCAATTGTGACATTATATCATCGAAGACGAACCGTTGTTCCGCGATTCGACGAGCCCGCTCTCCCAGCTCACGTACAAGGTGGCCATTTGAAAATAAAGACTCCAGGGCTTTAATCAAGCCCGAGACACTTTCGGGACTGACTAAAAGACCTGTTTCGCCATGTTTTATATAATCAAGAACGCCAGGTGTTTTTGACGCAATAATGGCTTTGCCCATTGCCATGGCTTCAAGGATTACCCTCTGGCCGGCTGAGCGACGGATATTCTGAAGCGGTATGACAACTATTCGGCTATGCCTCAGCTTTTGCAAGTATCGCTGATAAGATATGGAGATATGCAATTCTACGTTTAAGGGGATACACAAATTTTCTATACTTCTCTTGTCGCTAATAAGGACAAATTTCTGGCTTGGAAAGGCCTTTGCAGCTTCTAAGAATGTCCAATAATCCCTTGCAGATGATCCAGCACTTAAGACGTAATCTCCTTCAACTCGGTCGCCTTGCCACGCCCTCGGATTTACGTGGTAAGGAATATGTAGGAATTTTCTTTTGGGGAGCAGAAATCTCTTAGCATAGATGCGAATCTCAGAGGAGGAAGGCACGATAATCAGCTCCGTATATTTCAATGCGCGGCGCCGAAGGAATTCTCTTATGGAATTCAAGAAACCTGGGGCTTTGTCCGGGACCCAGAAATGAAAAAAAACGGTTTTGGGCCTGGCTTGCTTGGAAAATAAAGACTGCAATAAGGCGAAATAGAGCCCCATTTTGGGGCTCATAACGATCAAATCATATTGTCGCCTAACTAAATACGTGCCCACTGCCGCTGCAATATCATTAAGCATAAACCCAGAAGAAGCTCCAAAAACCTGTGGGAGAAGACGATGTAAGAAAAACCATAGTACATTTTGCCGAGAATAAACGACTGTTGCATGATCATGCCAACCCTCATGCATCTCCACGCGCACGTCTCCAGGCATGAGATCTGTCAATATTTTCACAATTAAAATCGTCCTTAAGTAACCTGTGCCAGTTAGTATCTATGAGAGTCGGGAGAGAGAATAGCTTTGTAAACAAACTCCGTGGCGATCAGGTTCTTGAAAGTACGGACATATCTCTTATATATTCTGCTTTGACGCAGAAAACGGTATATAAACGGCCCATGGACAAGAAAGGAAGGAAATCTATTCGAAAGTAGGTAAATAAAAGATAAAAAGTCTGAAACACTATAGCCTTCGTCCAGAATTGAATAGCCGCAAGCTTCAAGGAGCTTCCTAAAGGTGTGGGTTGTAAAAAACCGTAGGTGCGTTCTATCAAGAAACCCGTACTCAACATACTCCCATTTACCAAGAAGTAGCTTCAATCGGCACTTCCAATTGGCAATGTTGCAGGTCGATATGATTAAAAAGCCACCTGATTTGAGCCAATCACGGAGCCTAACTAAGACCTCTTCTGGGTAGGCAATGTGTTCGATAACCTGCGACATGAGTATTACATCGAATTTCCCATGGTCTCCAACCAATCTATCTACCTCACGCTGAGTATCTTCTTTATCTATCGCGCCAAGAACGAAACTGCTGCATTTTTCTTTCGCGATTTCTCCATGATCTGGTTGAACCTCAACCCCTGTGACCTGACAGCCCAAGGTATTTGATATGTATTCTGACATGTATCCAGTTGCACAGCCAATATCAAGAACATTGGTGTTTTTCGGTATCATCTCCATCTGGATTCGATAAATATTATTGTAGTCTAATCTATCGATATCAAATTTAGTTATATTATATTTGTATTTCATAGGTCACCAGCGTAGGCATCAACTGTACTCAGAATTTTACCAATACTTCAATGGCGGTGAACTCATTGAACGGCTTGGACCACTTTCTCGAAGGAGTAAGAAGACTCCCAGCCCATACTCAGCCGGAGCCAGCTTGAGTCGTACCGGATCTTCTTTTGCGATGAAATAAGTCTGTATCTTGTCATAATGGGGGGTCTTCGCGCAGACCGCATTACCATTTCTTGGCCTGATGTAATGACAGCAACCAGGGCATATGGAATATAGACGAATTTGGCCTTTGGGTATAACTTCCTAAGTAAGAAATCGACATACCGTTTTTTGGTCGGGTTCTTTTGATCGACCACATTATAGGTCTTCCCGATGCTTTCCCTCTTTTGGATTGTCAAAAGGATCGCATCGATGAGATTGTCAATATATACGAGGGGCAAAACGAGGTCAACAGGCCCGATTGTGACAAAGAGCTTAGTCCCCAATGAAAAACCCATCATGGGTGTAAACAACTTCCCGCCAGGGTCATATATGGTTCCGGGCCGCAGACAAACAACCGGGATCGTACCTTTTTTCATGCGATCCCGAACCAGTTTCTCTGCCTCTATCTTCGACCATGAATAGACCCCACGGCGTTCTGGGTACCTCTCCAGGGGCGCGTTTTCGTCGATGATCTGTCCGTCCTTGCAGTCGGCCAGGCCATAGACGGATAGCGAGCTGATGTAAACCAGCTTCTGAACAGGGAATTTGGTGCACAGATCGAGAATGTTTCGTGTGCCACCAATAGTAACCCTCAGAGCGCCCTCTTTGGTACCGGTGGTGTCAGCGGCGGTGTGCACGACAAAATCAATCCCTTCAAAATAGGGCTTTAAGGTGGAGATGTCGCTAACGTCGCCGAAAGATATCTCCACCTCGGGCCGTTTGAGATTGTCTATTTTCGAGGTTTTGCGGACCAGTGCACGGACGGAGAAGCCCCGCTCAGATAGGATCTCCACGGTCCTCCGGCCCAGAAAACCGCTTGCGCCGGTTACCAGTACCTTACCTTGGGTCATCTTCCTATAACCTTCCGGCGTTCGCCTTCAGGGTAAAAATTGAACCGCCCGCTTCGCTCAAGGCGCAAAGGCCGCAAAGGGGGTACCTTTTCTTGTTCTGATTCTGCAAGAAAGACCCCAGTGAAATACGCTACGCTGAGACTTCGTCTATTTCACGGGGCGAGATCAGAATCAGAACAGAGCAAGCCCTGCGGGGGGTTGAGGAGCCAAGTTGTTAATTTGGGGAGCGATTCGACATCTCCTCTCAGTAAACCTCATCGTGTTTTCCGATGTCGGCCAACACAATTAAATCCCTCCCTGTGTGAGGATCATTCTCGAAGGTGAATACGATACGGCAATCGTATTCCACATCGCATGCCCAGAGGCCAGCCAGTTTTCCATGAAGCTTGTGGGTTTTGAGTGCAGGACTAAATGGTTGTATTGAAAGCTTTTCCAGCGTTGAGAAAATTTTTTGTTTGAGATCAGGAGTTTTTCGCGTTGCCTTCTTGAAGCCCCTGCGAAATCCTTTTGACCAGGATAACGTATACATTACCCGCCCAAGAGATCCTTTTTGAGATCTTCAACTGTGCCGTACTTCGCCCGTTTTTCCTTCACGGCCTGAACTGCCTCTCGGGCATTAGCGGCAATTTCTTCACGCCTCTCTTCAGCGAGACGCATTCTTATAATCTCAAGAACCTCTTCTCGCTCCTTAAAAGGAAGAGATTCGACTGCCTCAATAGCCTTTTGGAATGGTGTTTCTTGATGAATTGTCATCTCAACCTCCAATTATTACAACAATGGGGGGACGCAAAAGGCGCTTGGTTGAATTTGGTTTTTTGAACCGCAAAGTCGCAAAGAGCGCAAAGGGAACATATCTTTTTATTGTTTTCCGTTGAGAAGGACGGAAAACAATGAATGGAGCCTTTATAGTCCTCAACTGGCAGCCAGCACGTCAATGTCCCAGGTTATGAAATCGCAACTAACATGAGGCATTTTCTTCTGCCAGCCTATACCAATCGTGATTGCCACCGTGTCGAACAAAGATACAGCCTTTCGCCTTTATTATTTTGAGCAATTCTTTTCTTTTCAAACTGCGACTTCCATTAGTTGGAAGGGTTCCGCCTCGGGTACAAGGCCCTGGTCAATATCATTATAGATCTCTACTAAATTATCCCTCAATTCATCCAGACTTTTGCCCTGGCTTTCGTAATCGGGATATTCTTGGATATGACCGATGAACCAGTCATTTTTCCTTTTATAAATCATATTGAAGTGCATAATTATCTCCTTTGGCTCTAAGAAGTCTCAATGGGGGACATCCTATACCAGTACTCTTCTTTTGGACATTTTCCTGCATCTTTAGGAAAGTTAAGGATTTCACCGCAAAGGCGCTAAGGACCCCAGTACCATCTGCCGGAGCTACGGGGCAAGCGCTAAGGGGCTGATTGTTGGTTTGTTCCGATCCTGGAAGAAAAGGTAGGATCTGAACAGACCAAGCCCTGAAGGGCAATTATGGCTTCAAATTGTTGACCATTCGCTTGATGCCGTTCTTCATCAGTGTAACATTCCAGTTGAGAAGGAAGCCGAGCCTCAGGTCTCTAAGTTTGAGATACGTCAGCAGTTGGGCGTCATGAATCGGCAGAAGTTTCTCAACGGTTTTGTTTTCGATGATCACGGCCTTATCAATCATCATGTCGATTCGAAAGCCCAGGTCGATTTTTACTTCTTCATAAGTCACGGGCAGGGGCACTTCACAGGAAACAACGTGACCGGCTTTCTCAAGGTCATAGGCGAGGCATCGTTGGTATACGGATTCGAGCAACCCCGGGCCTAGAGCCCTGTGTACCTTAACCCTACAACGATACTTATGGCAAACTCTTTAGCTTCTTTTTTCGATGTGAAAGGTATGCTCGATGATTTCTCGCTTGGATCCATTTTACGACACCAAGCGCGGTTTCGCTATCGTACTCCCTGATAGGTAGAATAACTTCGATCAGGGTTCTAAGCTGCGAGAGCGTAATAGATGGTGCTTTTTTCCCCAACCTGATTTTCAGGTGCCAGAGGAAAAAATGAGCGAGCATACACGTTAGGATATGGTGATGCCAACCCCTATATTTGCGAACTTCATAGTGATCCATACCCAGTTCCGTTTTGGTTTCTTCAAAGCATTGCTCTATGGACCAACGAAGACCACTAAGCCAAACGAACGTGGGCAGTCGGGTGCTTACGGACGCGTTACTCAGGAAGTAGTTGTATGAAGGCTGTTTCTCAATGGTACGTCTCATGATAAGCCAAACTTCCTTTTCTGGCACCCCGTTTTTGGAAACGACGATCCGCCTCTTGGTAAACTCATACTCGATAGGGCCTTTTGTCCCTTCGGAAACCTTGCGGCGGTACCAGAAGAAGTTATTAATGCTCTTAGCCAAACAAGCGACGGTAATAGGTTCATTTTGAGTGCTATCCACAATGATTTTCTCGCGTATCTGCCCCTTATACTTGTATTTCCTTTTTCTGGTAATCGGCGTATTCAACCAGCAATACGTATCTGATGGTATGGAAACAAAATAGCGTAAACCGAGATTTTCCACAGTCTCAATAAAATCAGGACTATTTCCGTATATTGAATCTGCAAGGACCCATTTGAAAGGAATCTGATCCTTCTCTACGATATTCTTAAGCATTTGGACAGCAATCTGAGGTTTGGTCTTAAATGTGATATCGTCCGGCAACTCACATTTGCGTCTTCTGAGGGCATAGTCTTCAGAAAACCATTTTTCAGGGATAAATAGCTGTTTATCAATCAAGGCGTAGCCATGGGGTGATGCATATGCTGCGAAAACGCCAACTTGGCAATTTTCGACTTTTCCGATAGTGCCACAGTACTGTTTTCCAACGCCAATGGAGTCATCCCCCTTTTTTGATATCCTGTTTCATCAAAAATGAGGACACCATCAGGATCGCCAAGGTCTTCATTTATCATATTATGATATTTGTATAGAATTCTCTCATCATCCCAGACGACCTTGCTTACGAAATGCTGCATGGGCCGTACATTGCCGTTTTCTATAGCTAATGCAATGGGTTCGATAGACTTTCGCTCTAATGTGCTAAATTGTCCGGCCATATAGTTGTAAAAATGTTCTCTGGATTCGCTTCTGGCGAAGCAGTCTCTAAAATTCTCATGGAACGCTCTTAATTCATTGTCAAATTCTTGGATATCCTCCTTGTTAATGTCAAACTTCGGAACCGAAAAAAGGTGCTCATCACTGCGAATCTCGGGTAACATATTCTGCCTCCTTTCGTTTAAGGTTGGCAGATTATATTACGCTGTAGGTATAGAGTCAATCAAAAATATTAGCTAAGTATCGTTGTAGGGTTAATAGCGTAGTGCACGATGGCTCTTGCTGTTTCTTCGATGTCCTGCATTTATTGAACCGCGCAAAGAATAGTGTTTTATTACTTTCCGTTGACCCCTGAAAATGGGTTAGGCCCAGAGAAACAGGTTCCGCGTTTCACAGGGCACCCATTCGTGGGCAAGGAACACGGAATACAATAAATAGCATTTTTTGGTTTGGCAGACCTCTTTTCTTCGCGTCCTTCGAGCCTTTGCGGTTCAAACCATTCTATTGGTAAGCGTCTCGGATATGCTTGGCCAGGCGGAAGGCCAATTGCCCAATGGCAAGCCCGGTATTGGCATAGGAATGCTCCTGAATCACGGAACCGTCGCAGACGAACACATTATCGAAGTGTCTCAACCTGAGGTCTCTATCGACAAGGGCATCGTCTGTGTCGCCCATCGAGACAGTGCCCGAGTGGTGCGCGATAGACCACAGCCAATCGTCGGTGATATCTGTTTGGATATTGATTTCATCTGCCAACCCTTCCAACATGGCCTTCAATCCAGCCAACATCTCCCGGTAAATGTTCAGTTCGTGCTCGGAAATCGACCAATCCACATAGAGATCATCTCCTTTGTAGAACACCCGGTTAGCGCCTCGCTTCTGCTCTCCCACAAAAAGAATATTGAAGGTCCTGCCAGGGATGGACACGCCAAAGAGATGTTCGAAGATCTCGGCGATGATGTCAGGATGGAAAATCTTATTGGAAAAGGCATTTTTCAAGCGCAGGATGCCGCTGCTCGCGCCAAGCAAGGACTTGTATTTGTAGATGGCCAGGTTGTTGGCCATGGTTACGGCAGGTCTGAAAAAGACACAGGCGGTGTATTTGCCGCATGAACTCTTGAGGCGAATGGCATTTCTGCTGATGTACTCCCCTTTGTCGTAGGTGGATAGCTCCCTGATGACATTGGCTATGCCCTTCTTGAATCTGACTTTGCCCACAAACCCCGTCGGATGGTCGATGAGGCCGACTCCCACGTTGTCATCGGCAAGACCTATGGAGGCCAGGATCTTTCCCAAGACTCTGGGTGTTCCCAGAGCCCCTGCGGAGACAACCACGACATCGGCATCGATGGTATGCTTTGTCTGGTCTGTCCGGAAGGTTACAGACCTGATGCGCTTACCATCGACCGAGAAGTCAATATCCTTAACTTGGTAGAAGCCCCTTACAGTTGAGTCAACTGTGAGCTTTTGAAATCGCTTAGGGTAGATCAGGCAATCGATACCCTGGGGAAAAACGGAGAGCCTTTCCGAGAGCGAATTGACCTCCGCCACAAGTTTTTCATATTCTGCCTGAAACGGTCTTTTTTTGAAAAAGAGACTGGCTGCAGCTTGGTCCAGGAACGGCTGACAGTCTTTGAAGACCTGACGGAATTCCGGATCGTGGATGTCCGTGGCATTGATCGGGATCAGGCCGTTATGCCAGAGATTGGTTGTGCCCCCACCTCCATAACAAAAGGTGGGGACTCCTGCCAGATCTTTATTGACGAAGCGAACATTGGGAACCTCAACCCTGTTCTCTCTCCCGCGTTCGAGGAGAGTAACGTTGAACCGTCTTGACAGCTCATTACAGAGCAAAGAACCGGCCAACCCCGCCCCAATCACCACAACGCTTTTTCCCATGAACGGAGAATATCCTCAAAAAACAAAAGCGCCCAATTCCGAATTTGACTCAATATCATCAGGGTCGGCAGGAATTAAGCGGCCGGATGCACAGTTGACAGAAAAAGGCGTTGGTATTGGGCCACCCAGTCTTTTATACCATGGTTCTCGGTCACGTATTTGAATGCCCCCTTTATTAATCTGGAACGGAGTTCAGGATCATTCATGAGGCACTCTATCCTTTGAGAGAGCAACATATGGTCATCTACGGGGAACAATACCCCGGTCTTACCCTGCAGTATAACCTCCCTGAATGCCTCGAACATCGCTTCCAACCACTGGGACATGAGCAGCCATAGCTTCGAGGATGGATACAGGCAGGCCCTCTGAAAGGGAAGGTAAACAGAATATGTCAAAAGCCCTCAGAATGCGGGGAATGTCACCTCTGTAACCTGCGAAAATCACGCGATCCTCTATTCCCAACTCATTAATTAGCCTCCTGATGCCAGGTTCTGAGTTCTCGGAATCATCGGGGAAGCCTCTTCCAACGAGCAGGACTCGTAGTTCAGGATGGCTCTTGGAGAGGATGTCAAGTGCCTTGAGGAGACATACGTGGTTTTTTACCTCGCGGAAATTGGCGACCGTACCTATGACCATGGCATCGGGCGAGATGCCAAATTCCGCCCTTACCTCATTTCGGTCAACAGGTGCTTGGAATAGATCGATATCAACGCCGTTGGGAATGGAGACCACCCTTTTTGAATGCGCAGGAATCTTGCTTCAAAAGCCTTGCAGATTTCGTCAGAGACCCCAACAATCGCATTCGTACGGAAGAACAAGGCATTGCAGAGCAGCTTATGTTTAACAGACAGCCCCGTGACCTCTGGGACGGAATGCTCTGTAAACACCAGGGATCGATTGTTCAGGACCTTTGAACCCATATAGCTGTAAACAAATGGCGAGTAGTGATGTGGGTTGATAACGTCAATTCTGTAATGACGAATAATGGCCCCAAGTCTTAACATGGCCGCGAGGTCGAGACCACGGCCTTTCCGGACAAAAAACAGTTTGGTGCACGCCCTGGAGAACTCCTCGTGCAATTGACCCCCTGAGAAGGTGGCCACAAAAACAGAAAACCTCCGCTTATCGACATGTTGAACCAGATCAAGCACAACCCGCTCCGATCCACCCGCATCAAGCTGGAGCATCACAAACAGCAGGTTAACCTTTCGGTAGCCATGATTTTCTGGGAATTCCAAGTTTTTCAATGACGACCGCTCAGCCATCTTTCCTGGACGGTGCAGATCTTTTGGTTCGGATCCAGCGCTTTGTCTTGTAGATCCCCGTGAAACTGAGAATGTCAATAATGGATTTCCACAGCAAGAACAGAGGAACACGTAACAGAGCCTTCAAGACCTGGAGATACCTCCCAGACAGATAGACACCGGCGCCGAACAAAGCCAAGAGAAGAATCAGGAGACCTGCATTACTGTATATTATAAAGTTTTTTGGAATCCCGCTCGGCAGAATGAGGCTGCAAACCAAGGTCATGAGAGTCAAATTGACTTGAAGGGAATAATTTGGAAACACCAGGGGCAAAGAGGCGTCCATCGTGAACCAGTCTTTGTTTCGGAGTCCCTTCAGGAAGAGCTTGAGACCCGAATTTTTGAAGACAGCGAATCGTCCGCTTGACCACCTCAGGCGCTGGCTCGTCGCCTGCTCAAGGGAAGTCGATTCCTGATGGAACACCTTTGCCCCTTTGGCAAAAGCCACCTTGATTCGTCTTTCAATTAGTTTTGCATAATACTCCCAATCTTCGCCTATTGAAAATGCCTTCCACCCCACTTCCCTCAACAGGTCGGTCCTAAAACACATGCCGTTGCCTGTCAAATAAGAAGAAAGACCAAGCTTATATTTTGCGTCGTGATAAAGGAGGTTGTTGACAGTTCGCGAAACAAAGAGGATCTCAGAAAACCAGCTATCTGATCGATTTGCAATGGTATTGTAGCATTGGATGGCCCTTTCACCGTTATTGATCGAAGCATTCAGAGCGGTCAACAAATTGCCATCCACCGTATTGTCCGCATCAACAACAAAGACGGCGCCATATTTCTGGAGGTCGATCTGATCGAGTGCCCAGTCGATTGCATAGCCCTTCCCCGCATGAGAGGGATCATTTCGAATGAGCGTTTGAACTGGAAACGCTCCTGCATTTTCAACGGTTCGATCACCGCAGTTGTCCGCAATGATGAAGATTTCAAAATGATCCACAGGATAATTGATTTTCAGAAGGCTTTCGCAAAGTTGTGAAATCAGCAGTTCTTCGTCGTGGGCAGGCACCAGGATCGCAAAACGGTTGAAAGTGGGGGTGTCAGGGGCTTCCCGTTCTCTAACTACAAAGTAAGCGACGGCCAGGAAGATCAGATACAGCGTGGATGCTGTCAGATAGAGAGTCAGGGGAATCAGAATAATGTATAAGGGGATTGACCACATTTAAAAATAGTTTGGCAAAATAATTTAGGACAAAATGATTAAAAAGAAATAAACTAAACAACCTATCATAAATTAATATTCTTTTTAATTAATCCATTAAACCTTCAGCTATGGCATAGGGTGATCCGGAATAGATCCCAACACCCTGTCCGATGAGTCATGGCCTAAGCCACAGGCATGTCAGGCCTTGATCAGAATCCTCCTCTCAAGGATTCTGATCAAAAACTCTGTGACTCTGGGAGCTCTGTTCAGAGACACATACCCTTTTCAGGGGTGGCAGTTGACTATACTGAGATATTCGTTTTCAATCTGTCTGGCCCAGTTTTTGACATCGAATTGGCTTTTGACTTTCTCCCGGCCTTCCTTGGCCATGGCTTCCCTAATGGAAGGGTTGTTGTGAAAAAACAGAATGGCGTCCGCTATTTGTTCAGGGTCTCTTGGCCTGACAAGAATACCGGATTTCCCGGAATCGATGATTTCAGGTATCTGGCCGACAGCGGAGGCAATTGCCGGGATACCGTGCGCCATTGCCTCGAGGAGCGCCATGGGGGTTCCTTCAGTTAAAGATGGCAGAACGAAGGCATCCATGGCAGGGAAAAATCGACCAACATCGCTCCGGAACCCCGCGAAAAGTACATGATCTTCTAATTCTTCTTTCCTGGCAAACATCCGCAATTCATCTTCCTGGCTCCCTTCACCAATGATAAGAAGCCTTGCTGGGCAGTCACGCTTTCGAGCGAGCGAGACAGCCTCGATCAAGTGCGAGAGGCCCTTTTCCTGACTTAATCGGCCAGCATACCCCAGAACAAAGTCGGTATCACAGAAACCAAAATGCTCTCTTACTGAATGCCTGTTGTTGGAAAAGGAGGCCTGATCAACCTCCGTCTCAACCGCATTCGGGATCACCTTGATGCGTTTCGAACGAATTCCAGATTCAGTTAGGTTTTGCTGAATATCTGCTGAGACGGCAATTATTCGATCAGAAAACCGCAAAACAAGACGATCAAGGCAAATGTACAGGGCCAGCTTTCTATCACTCTCTATGAATCCATGGCAGGTTGAGATAACGGGAATCCTCAGTAGCTTGGCGGATACAATCCCAAGGATGTCTGCGAAATAGCCGTGGATATGGATCAGGTCAAAAGAGCCATTCTTGAGAATGGAAAAGATTTGACCAAACGATCTTAAAATCCTCGCGTAATCCGTTCCTTGACTCCGCGGCCTTTTGGCTACGGGGATTTTATTGACAAAATAGTTAAGGTTATGGATTTCTTTTTGAAAGAAATTGTTCTCTTCCCATGGCCGAAGAAGGAGAAGGAGATGGATGTGGAACAGGTCCCTGTTGACATTTCTCAAAAAGTTAAGGCTTACCCTTTCTGCCCCTGCAAATTCTATAGGGGTTGCAACATATGCAATCCTGAAAATGGTTTTATCCAAGCTCTCAGATTACTCTCTTGTGCTGAGTCAATGTATCAAAACTGGTTCTCTTATTCCTGAAAATAGAGGAACTTGTGTTGATAATCACAAACGCTCGACGACTCGGTTCATTCCTGTCCTGGCTTTTCTATGTATTTCAAACTCGCCTTTGGTCTACTTAAACCAAAATGCGTCAGGACCTCAACTGGTTCGAAACCAAGTCTCAACATCGGTTTATACTGTGGGATATTGCTCACATGAACTACGCCGAACATCCTCTTTTGTCCTTCCTCCTGGCAGGCATTTATCATGAAACACATAAGTGATTCAGCTATTCTTCGCCCCCTGTATTCTTTTAGGACGGTGTTATAGTTTATCTCTACGTCCCCTTCCAAGAGTGTAAGAAACCGACTTTCTTCCCCTGGATACACTAGCCAATGAATTGCCGCAACATTGTCATCAAGAAACGCGAGGTATGGTGTGCTAAGATGATGAACAGTGTCAGCATAGAATTCAACAGGCAGTGTTTCCTTTTCTTTCCCTCTGATTGCTCTTAGGGTGTCGAGTGACGCTCTTATGCATTTGACGTAGGTATTTGTGCTTCCTGCGGGAGAAGGTTGCGTAAGATTCTTGTAAAAGACTATGAAGTTATTAGCCTTAAAATAGCCATAATAGATCCATTTTAATGTATTTACAAAACCTCTCGATATTAAAGACTGATGTAATGTTATCGCAGTCTGGTATACCTTGATCGAACTATACATCGCCACTTCCTTTAATAGATCTAGTCAGTCGGAGCATGTTTCCCGACAAGAAGCAGAATTGGTATATGATCATGTTGTACGATTGGGAAAGAAAGAATGCGCATACAAGGAAGCCAATAAGTGCCATTTGAAGGGTTGTGGCCTGTACGCTGAGATTGCTGGAAAGATTATGATTGGCCGAAATCGCTTTAACTCGATGGAAGTTCCTGAAGGACCGTATGTTGATGGCCAAAAATAGTAGCAAGCCCGGAAGACCCATCTCGTCCAGCACGAGCAAGAACGAGTTGTGCGCTGTTTGCCATTTCCCGCCGAGTTGGTCACGCGAGAGTTCTTCTGGAAATTTATCGGTTTCCAGGTAGTGTCCGAAAGCGGCAGAAAATGCATTTGGTCCTACGCCGAGGATGGGGTGATCCTTGGCGATGTGAAGGCATTGCCTCCATAACCCAATCCTGCCGGATCCGGCGGAGACATCTGAATAGCTCTCGTCAAATATGGTCTGGATGCGCTCTTCGTATTCCGCTCCGAGATATGTCCCAAAGATCATTGCGAGAACGCTTAATATGAGGATGAATTTCTTTTTCGAGATGCCTGGGAGCTTTACAGAAAGCATAAAACCCCCAAGTGCAAGGAGGCCCAAAAACCCTCCACGAGATTGGGTGGCGATGATGCCGATCAGGTTGAAAGCGGCTCCCACCAAAAAAAGGATTTTAGAGCGGAAGGAACTGCTTGATAATCCCAGCATGATCCCTATTGGGAGGGTCGTCACCAGAATGAGGGCCAGGTCGTTGGGGTCGTAGGTGGCTCCGCCACCTATTCTTCCGCCCACCGCAGCCCTCAAAATAGCCGAGGAGGCCATTGCAGCGCCGCTGAAAAAAAGGGTTTTCAGGATCCCCTGGATTCGCTCTTCGGAGGTGATGAGCTTTGCGATGAGCCATAGATAGATGCCGGTTTTGATGCCAAAGTCAATTAAGAAATAGAGGCTCTTGCCTGGGTAGTAGCCGAAAGGTGTGGATAGGGCAGCGATTCCGACGAAAAAAACGAAAAGCCTGACTTCCGGGTAGGAGCGGATTTGGGGCCGGTGCTGGGCGGTGAAATAATATGACAGGATGGTCAGTCCGGCGATGATGTCGCCGATGTGGTATGGTGCCAGGAAAGTTAAGATGTCCTGGGGACGTCCCACGTGGATGAACGTCCAGATGCAGAGCATGTAGTAGGGAAAGTTAGTCAAAATAATTTAGGACAAAATACTTGGGTTTATGGGGTTACTTTAGTTATTTGGGTTTGTTGAGTTTGTTGTGTTACTTGGGTTTGTTGGGTATGTTGGGTTGCTTGGGTTTGTTGGGTTTCTTGAGTTTATTGAGTCGGGGGCAAAATAGGCAAAATGATTGGGGATGTCGAGTTTGTTGAGTTGATTGGGTCGTTTCAGTTTATTGGGTTGATTGGGGTTGTCAGGTTTATTGAGTTGGTTGGGTTTTGGAGCTAAACCGTCGTACAGACTTAGGAATCTCTCATGCAAAGCCGCAAAGAGAGTTGGTATTGTTTAGTCCTGTCGCTACGCATCTCTATTTCAATTTGTTAATAAACGCCTCGGTTACTTTGAAAGCGGCTTTTACGACATCTACATGCTGCAGATTGCCTCGATAGTAGCCAGAGATGTGCAGCTCCCTGTAAATTGCCTCGAAATCCTTTGTTAGTTTTCCATTGTGAACAGACAGGTGTTTTCTGATCATATCCCTGTACCCATCCACTGACTGAGGCAGGTCCTTTTCAATTACCCCGCTCTTGATGAAATACTCGTCCAGGGCTTTCAGAACGGCCAGGTAAGCCGTGCCACATGCCTCCTGAACGAATTTTATGTCTGCGTACCTGTTTTCCTCGATAGGAGATTTCTTCAGAAGCTCCTTTGCATTTTCAAGATATCTTTTACACTCTCTTTTTGGCATCTCACGCTCCTTCTTCCCAAACCTGACAGCATCCGACTCCATAACTTTATTTCATATAGTCAAAATAATTTGGGACAAAATGATTAAAAGTTATGGGGTTTGTGCTTACAATCCTTTGACGTAATCGAATTCACCGTCTCTTTTGCCCACCAACGGGTTTGTGGTGGGGGAAGGAGGTTAGCTGCTCTGTGACGCGAACGTTGGTCCCATCTTTCAGAAACAAGACTACCCGAAGTGTCTCTTCATCCAGCTCAATTGAAACAATGCGCTTCACGTGGGTCGCAAATTTGGCTTCAATCTCAAGAAGACGTTCAGCGGCCAACATTATGTTTTCCACCTCAGGCCATGAGACGTTATGGCTTCCAGGTCCAACACCTGTTTTCTTGCTTTTCCTATTGCATCGGACCAGTGATGCCACATAATGTAGTCTTCGTGCATTTCGTGATTTGCGTTATCCGGCAGTCCTTTCAATTCGAACTGCGCCAAACTACAATGGTATTTGTTTTCAAAATGCCGAACCTTGCTTTCTGCGAGAAAAAGTCGTTTCTTCCATTCCGAAAGAAGCAAGGCTGCTCCATGAGTGATAACCGAGACCTTCTCTTCCTCTGCCAAAGACGAAAACCTGCTTTCAATAGTGTCGATTGCAGCCGTTTCCATTTCCTTTCACTCCTTTCGGTTGTTTCAAAAAAAATCATTATAACTAAGATCGCTTGAGACAGAATAACTTAGAACAAAATGGTTGAATATGTTGGCCTACGGATTGGGATAATCGTGTTCGGGTTTATGACACTGGTATTGATATGACGACGCGCCGGTGACTGGCGAAGAGGTCAAGCACTCTCCAATCCCTGTTTTTGTCTTATCAGCCTGTCAGCGGCCTCTCTTGCAAAACGCCAGTCTAAATAGTCGTCTTCTTCTTCGAATATCTCTTCGTTTCTTAAACCCTCGATTTTTGACTGAAATTTGTCGAAAGACAGGGCGTATTTGGCTTCAAAACATTTGTTCTCAGCCACGTATTTTTCAATTTTTGCCATCAACATGAGCAAAGCCTGGTTTTTGACAAAGGATTTTAAATCCTTGAAGCCAAATTGGGCAACGATTGACTCTGACTTTTGTGCAAATTCAATATCTAAAGTAGTGTCCATACTGCCCTCTACAATTCTAAGTCTTGGCAAAATCATTCGGGGAAAATGGATGATGTCAAAATAATTTGGGACAAAATAATTTAGTTGGTTGGGCTTGTTGTGTTGAGGACAAAATGGGCAAAATGATTGAGGGCAAAATAATTGGGGATGTCGAGTTTGTTGAGTTACTTGGGATGTTACCCCAACTGGACGATCTGGTTCAGACGTCTGCACACATCGCCGAAAGGATCATCCGGCAATCGCTTGAGCGGGTGCGGCCTTGCTTTCCTTATACGCCAGTCGAACGATTTTGGCTGGTGACAGAGAACGTAACTGGTCTTTCCAGCCTTGCCTTTCCCTTTGGCTTTTCCGACGGGAACCGCAAATGGGTTGTCCGAATTGTATTCGGCTGTTGTCATGGGAAGCCCGATGACAAGGGAGGTGATATTGTTGAAGTTCCGCGGGGAAAGGACCAGAAACGGGTGCACATCGCGCATTTCTTGTCCTGCCTGTGGATTGCAATCGATCCAAATGATGTCCTGACGAGCCGGAACCCACGGCCGACGGCTTTTCGCTTTGCTGCTTGTGGTTACCACAGTTCAGCCCCAACAGCCTGAACTCGCATTACCTCACCTCCATGCCGGGCCGGGTCAAAGACAGCTAGCCGTTCATCCAAGGTCGGTTCCCGTTTCTCTACAGGCCGGATTACAATGGCCCTGTCTTCTACTGAGATACGCACACGCTGATCCACAGATAAACGCGCTGCTCGGGCCACCGCTGCGGGCAGACGAACGCCTAAATTGTTCCCCCATTGCTTAATATCCAAGATAGCTTCGGTCATAATGACCTCCTTAACATGGCCATTGAATGTTTAGAAGTTTTGATATAGCTTAAACATCGTCAAAATAATTTGGGACAAAATGATTGAAGAGACATGACGCAAAATAATTTAAGGCAAAAAAATTATGTCATGGACTATCAGTCTCCAAAGCCAATGCCGCCAGAAAATTCCCAAAAGCATTCAGTTCCTTCTGTAAAATGGACCAGAGTGCAGGCAATTCGGAAATCAACGGCTCCACTCGCTCCGGTACGAGGTTGAACGAATATATGTTGCGAACAAGGTGTCTAAACCGTCTCAAGGAGTCACATTTGCTCAGGTTCGCTTTTCAGTCGTAACCAAGCCGATAAGGCACGCTGAACGATACGATCCAGATCGGTTACCTCGCCGTGAATTCGCTCTGAAAGCCTGGCATACGGGTTATTCACAGTTCAATCCCGTACCTCTCTATCGCCCGCTGCAGTGACTCTGATGCCGACTCAATTTCCACTAAATCGACCGGATAATCGATCATCTCTTCTTCGGTAACCCGCCATGCTTCCCAATAAGATGCCTTTTCTAACCCTTCGATCGCCAAGTCTATGTCAGACCCAACACCGTTCCACGGTTCAGCGGCGAGCGAACCGAAAAGTATAACACGTCGCACTCCGAATTGAGATTTCAGGATCGCCGCGACTTTTTTTGCCCGTTCCAAAAGCCGGTTGCTTTTTTCTTTAGCGTCTAAAGAGGGAACTGGCAACGCGCGTTGGGAAGCGACTCGTATATACTGCTTTAGCTCCTCATGTGTTGACTGTAATGCAGTCTTTGCCATATTTGCAGGACTCCGATATTTTAAAGGGAAACGAATGATGTCGAAATAATTTGGGACAAAATAATTTAGTTGGTTGGGCTTGTTGAGTTGAGCGAAAAATGGACAAAATGATTGAGGGGGAGCTCGATCGTGTCGTCTGGATTTGTTGAAAAAATTATTTCTTTTTGGAGGCCTTATCGAGGAGTTCAACGAATTCGTTGACTGATAGTCTTGAATCCCTTATCAATCTTCGCAGAGTTCCCTTTTTGACCGGATTGTGGTCTGGGATTGCCAACAGGAACCTTTCTCCCTGCTTCTTGAGAATAAAGTGATCATCAATGTACCGCGCCAACGTCCAGCCGTTTCTCTCAAAGGCCTTCACAGCATCTTTCCCTCTGCAAACAGGCAGTCCGGGCATTACATGGCGACCTCATAGACATTTACATCCTTTTTCCGAGCCAACTCTTCTTCAAGAACCATGAGGTATCCTTTCATTGCCTTTTTCATATTCTCCAAGGCTTCATCGACCGTATGCCCCTCAGATACACATCCTCTCAAAGTGGGGCAATACGCCACATAACCGCCTGATTCCGTGTCCGGTTCTATTATTACTTTGTAGTTCATTTGAGGGTCGCCTCCGTTAGAATCTTTGTTTGCAACTTCTACGCAATTTGCGGAGAAGTTTTGGTGAACCGCCAAGGCGCGAAGGACGCGAAGAAGTCTTGATGGGTTTGTTCTGATCCTGGAAGAAAGATTCAGGATCAGAACAGACCAAGCCCTGCTGGGCGGTAGCCCGTTATTCGGTAATAGCTTTTACACAAAAAAATCTTTGTGCCTTGGTGGCTTTGTGTGAAAATTTTTGGTTGCGGCAGTTAGGCCGCCTTAGGAAGGGTGTTACCCCAACTGGACGATCTGGTTCAAACGTCTGCACACATCGCCGAAAGGATCATCCGGCAAACCGCCTCGGTCATAATGCCCTCCTTAACAGAGCCATTCAATGTTTAAACATAGAAATCTTTACAACAGAGTCCTAAACTCTTCAAGAGTTAGGCCAGCATCTCTGACGATTCCAGCCATGGTATAAGCGTCCACCGGATTCTCTCTGGGGATAGTAATAATTCTTTCCCCGTCTGTCATCGCAATGTGCTTTTTCTGCCTTGCGACCCAAAACCCGGCTTTTTCGAATGCCTTAACGGCCCTCAAATGGTTGACGCCGGGCAGTTTAGGCATATGCGATTTCCACGTACCTGGTTTCTTTATCAGCGCTCAGTTCGTCGACCACTTCCAAATAGGCCTCAATGGCATCCTTGATATTCTCCAGCGCATCCTCCTCTGATTTTCCTTGGGACCAGCATCCAGGAAGTCCAGGCACCCACACGGAAAAGCCTTCATCGGTCTTTTTTAAGTTCACTCGATATTTCATGATGTTTTACCTCAATAGTGGGTGATAATTTTCGGTATTGGGATCGGACCTCAGCAACGCTTCGAATTACATATTCAAGATGCCCCTACAGGGGCAAGATGTCCTCATGCTCCAAGCACCAGGCCGCATAACCAAGGGCGGCATGGATGTCTTCAACCTGAAGACGACGGTACTCAGAAAGGATCTCTTTCTCGGTTGTGCCCTGAGCCGCCATACGGACGATCAGTTCCAATTGGAGGCATTCAAAATTCCCTCAAGAAAACGGACTGATTCATCAAAGTGTTCCCTTCGGAACAGCAGCGTTATTAACTCATCAAGAACATAGTCAGAGGTATGAAAAGAGACCCCGTTAGCGCGCAGTTGCTCGTAAAAGGATTTCACCTCATGGTGGCGGCGATCTTTGCGGTGGCCTAATGCAAGCCCCATGTATCAACAAATAACAAATCGGATATCACGCTGGATCTCTCCCGTAAAGTTCGTTTTCCAATTCCTGCGATGATAAGGGCTCTCCGGATAGACAGGCGGTTGTGTTGAGCCGTAGTGTCTTTTTTGAAGAAACGATTCGCTCTCGCATCTCCAGAAGCCTGCCGCCCTGTGTGGAGATACGGAGGCGGTAAACAAGGATCTCCTCTTCATCCGTCTGCAGCACATCATATCTCAGGACCTGAACGGTTTCTGCCCAGGCGTTATGAAGCAAGTGAGAGTGCGATCTCGTAAAAATAGTCGCGGGTAATTGGAGAGTGTCGATCTGGGATAGTCGGTCATTCTGTCTTTCAAGCGCCCGGTAATTCTCAAAGAGCATCATCCATTCCATAATATCACCATCATCGCCTAATTCGCCCTTCTGATACGCGACCCATGCCCCTTGGCTGTTCATTCCAAATCGTCTTTCATACAGTGCCAGTTCCTCTTTCAATTTTTCCATCTGCCTTAGACATTTTCCAACCTCAATCTCTACAAGCTTACTAAATGTGCTCTGGACAAACGCCTCCCCTAATACGTCGCCACCCTTTTGGCCCGGGTTTCAATATTCATTTTTCATCTCCTCTGTTTGCGATCGGTATCTCCCTGTCATCGGTAGGTTCTCCGAACCGTGCAGTTCTAATGTGCCTTGTTGATAGGGAGATTGCCTCTTTCAAGAGCGATTGAATCCCAGATATCCTGAGCCAGAATCAACTTTTGGGGAAGGCTCAACTTTCTTATTTCAGTTGCGATTTTATCAGGTTCCATTATCGCCTCCGTTATGGTGTAATGCGGAAGGTTCTTACCTCAGCGACCTCTCTTGCAGATATCAAAATAATTTGGGGCAAAATAATCAAAATGATGGGATGCAAAATGATTTAGGACAAAATAATTTAGTTGTTTGGGTTTGTTGCGTTCATTGGGTTGTTGGGGGCATACGCAACGGAGGTTTCTGACCATTTTTGGCACGGATGTCACAGATTGCGCGGATTCCCATGCTCCTTTCCTATTTATTGTCAGATTTTGCTGCCGTTTTTCGAATCTGCCAGGCGGGGGGCGAAGCTTCTTCAATGGGTTTGGACTGAGAGGCTTTCTCCAGATGAATCTTCACAGCTTCGTATGTTCTCTTTGCGGCATCATAAAACGCTTCGGCGTCTTCAATATCAGGCTTACCGTCAGGCAGAAGCCCGAAATCCGCTGGATATCGGGAATCAATATAAAGTTTGTCCATCATTTCTATCAAGACTATATCCACATCGATCATCACATGGCTTTTGACGATTTCGAGAAGTCGCTGAAGATTATGAATTCTTACCAATTCCATATTACACTCTTCCATAATAGCCTTTAGAGCTTTCTCGATGCACTGCTGAGAATGAAAGGCAACCATGTGGGTCAAGGTTTCATCAGAGATGATCTTATCTGCCACTCGCAAATCATCTCTTGCGGCATTGAGCCATTCCTCAGTTATTTTTTTCATATAGAACTTCGCCCCTTTTCATCACGTCTTTGGAAAACATACTCCCGAGATGAATGAACTCTTCATGCATGGGCCTTGTATGGACAATCAAATCGATGGGGACCTTCGCTTTTATGTCTCTGAGGACAGATGAAACTTTGAGATAGTTTTGCATGCTTTCTCGATAACTTTTTGGCATAGAATCATCATCAGTAACGACTATTAAATCAATATCGCTGTCTCTGCCTGCCGTTCCTTTGGAGAAAGACCCAAAAAGAATAACTTTATATATCTTAAGACTACTTGTTAGCGTTCTTAGAATCTCAGCTTTAATTGCGTGAATTAGCATGGTATTCTCAATTTTCTATATGTAGTGGGGGACGTCCATTTGTAATTCAGGAACTCAATCTCTCCGGGCACAGGCTGCATCGGGATGAGCGCCTGCGGCGAAGTTCGAGGTTCCGGATGCCACCACCTGCAGTGGCTTGCGGATTCCAGATGCCACCGACGGTTGGATTTCACATCCGTCATTCAACATTGATAGTCCCGTAAAAAGTATGTTTTCGCGCTAAGACGCAGGGACGCAGAGAAAAACTCTATTAATTTTAATAACCTACCTTTGGGATTGGGGGACGTTGTTACCTTACGACTTTATTGGATATACCTGAGGAACGGGGGGAGTAGCCAATTTGTGGGGTGTTGATTTTTTATTTTATTTATTGCTGTCATTAGGGCTGGGAAACATTTTACTAAGGCGCAATCCTCAACAAACTGTTCAAATGTTCCCATCTTTTTTGTTTCTTCAATATTGATGAGTATAGCCTCGATGAGATTTTTCTTTGCCTGATGAATATCCTCCCCACAAGAGGCAATTTCCAATTCAGGGCAATACGACACATACATATTACCCTCTTTCCATATTTCTTCTGTAAGGCGAATCTTTATCTTAGCCTCCTATCGTTATCAATTGTAATGGACGTTGTTTCATATTTCCATATCCTTCATTTTTACCGCAATATCTTTCTGCTTGTCATACCAGTGAAACAGGACCGCATGGCCGGCGTTGACAGGACCTCACTCCTCATCGCTCAAAAAACACCTTCTTATCTTATCACGAAGATTGGTTTCACGGCACAGGATGATTTTTTCGTCGTTTTCCACAATCCTGCTCACCGAAGCTGGGCTCAGGCACAAAGCTTGAGCAACTTCGATTCCCTTATATCAGTGGGGAGCAATTAAAGCGTAAATTTCAGCTACTCAAGCTCAAAGCACCTGACAATCGTACAAGCCGATTTTGGGGTCTCCTGTCATTATTGGATAGTTGTTTGTGATGCTTTGTGCAACAAGCATTCGATCGAAGGGATCTTTATGGTGGAAGGGCATATCCTTCAGCAATAAAGCGGCTTCTGCGCTAAAAGCAAGTAGTCTGAAACCACTTTCTTTGGCCAGCACCACCGGATCGAACTCGATTTGAAGTTTTCGGACGGATGCCTTGATCATGATTTCAGCGATAGTGACCGCGCTGACGTATATCGTATTTGATAAATCCTCTAATGCTGAACTCTTGACATCGTTGATCTTATCCGGTTCACCCAATGCCCAAAGAAAAATATGTGTATCGATGATGATATTCATGCATCGTTTCCATAAAACATCGCATTTATTTCATCATCTTCCTCCATAATGTCATCCGGCACAGTGAACTTCCCTGCCAGTAAGCCGAGCTTCCTTTTTCCTTCCGGTTTATGAATGATTAGATCAATCAGGGGCAGGTTGTTTTTTGCGATAACCACTTTTTCGCCCCGATAGACGAGCGCTACCAATTTAGAGAGATTGGTCTTGGCCTCTGAAATATTAACGATCTTCATAATATTCTCACCCGCCGGAACTGGAATCACTTCTGGTCAGCTATACCAAAAAAGACCACCCTGGTCAACCAGCATTTTCGAGACCCTTGCAAAATAATGTAAGAAGCGTATGGGAAGCGGGACAGCCGACGTGAATGAAGGCCCAAATGCAGAGCATGTAGTAGGAAAAGTTAGACAAAATAATTTAGGACAAACTGATTTGATGAAAATGAATAATGGCAAGATAATTTGGGACAAAATAATTAAGAAATGATTGAGGGTTTCCTGCCCTTCATCTCCTCAATTTTGTAGTCCGTGATATTTTTTTCGTGGCTGTCAAAATTGATGCCCAAGAGATAAATTCTTGCGGCCTGTTCCATATATTTTTCATAATACCGCTTTTCTTTTATCTGCTGGATGGGGTCTTGTTGAGTGTCAACCTTGAATTCGATGATCACGACGTTGTCATTTGTTTTTAACGTCATATCGATTCTTCCCCTGTTGGTGGTGTCCTCAGGGATCACTGGATAGCCGAGGGCTGAAAGGTAGACAAATATGACGCTGGCGTAATAGCCTTCATATTGGGAGATGATGTTGTTTGCATAGTTTTGATAGGGAATTGTGGCAAAAATCGTTTTCAGGATGCTCACAAACAGGTCAAAATCGCATTCCCTGAGTGCTTTTTGCATATTATGCTTATGGGTGATTTTTTCATGCCTTTGGTTTGTCAAATAGTCGATGAAGAACTGGTTCAGGGAAAATTGAATCTCAAGGTTGGGCAGGGTCAGACGATAACTAACAGCGCCGAATTCATCAGTGATTCGGTTTTCAAAAGTCAGATAACCGGTTTGCCATAATAGAGCGAGTAAGTCGATGTATTCCACGTCAAAGGCATCCAAACTCTCTTCCGATATAACAGCTTCTTCAATTTGAGGGATGGAGTAGTTGCCTTCTTCGAGTTTCTTGATCAAAAAGCTGGGATTTCCCGTATTCCACCAGTAATTTCTATATTCAAGCCCTTTAGATATAAATAAAAGAATATCAAACGGATTATAAACCCTTTCTCCGAAATAGTAGTAGCCGTTGTACCAGCGTTTTACCAAATCAAGATTGGCATCTTTTAGATGCTCGGCAAAAACCTTTTTCAGGTCTTGATGCGTATACCCGCAGATTTCTCCAAAATTTGCATCGACCGTAATATCCTCCAGATTATTCAATCCGCTGAACAGGTTCATTTTTGAGAATTTGCTCACGCCGGTGATAAAGACAAATCGGACAAGATTATCGTTATCTTTGATTACTGAATAAAAGTTCTTCAAAATATGTCTGGCCCTTAATGCGTATCCTTTATTGGTGATATTGTCCAAAATGGGTTTGTCGTATTCATCGATGAGGATGACGACGCGTTCGTTGTATTGGGCATGGGTATTGAAAATGAGTTCCTGAAAGGAGGTCCTGTAATCGTCCGTGAGCGGGCTTTCGATTTTCAGGTCGCGTATGTTGCGTCTAAAATTATTCCTTATCTCATTTAAAACCAGGTTCTCTTCAATATAGTCGCCACTGCCAAAGGTGATCCGGATTACCGGATGCGGTTTGAATGAGTGTTTGTCATAGATGTAAAGGCCCTTGAATAGCTCCTTGTTCCCTCTGAAGATTTCAGCCAGGGTATCGAGGAAGAGACTTTTGCCGAATCGTCTGGGGCGGGACAAAAAGTAGTATTGCCCACTGCTGATCAGCTTATGTGCAAAATAGGTTTTGTCCACATAAGCGTAGTTGTCCTCGATTATCTTGGTGAAGGTCTGAATGCCGATGGGAAGCTTTTTCATGATGTCAAAACAGTCAAAATAATTGGGGGCAAAATGGTTAAGTGAAAAAAATTAGGGAAAGACCGTCAAAATTATTTAGGACAAAATGATTAGTTTTCGATATAAAGATCGTACCAAGTCTGAAATATTAAGAGGGACCAGATGGCGGTGTCGTGGATTTGTTGCCGGGTGAAATGCTCTGTGAGCAGTTTTTGGACGGTTTTCGGATTGAATATGCCATGTTTTTTGAGGTTATTCTCGGATAGTGTGTCTATAGTGTATGATTTGAGATCCGATTGGAGCCAGCGGGTCATGGGGCCCACAAAACCCTGTTTGCGGTGTTGAATCACATCCGGGGGCAGAAGAGGGGATACGGCTTTTTTGAGCAGGTACTTTTTTTGAAGCCATCTGATCTTCATCTCCGGCGGGATGGTTGCACAGAATTCCAGGAGTTTGTGGTCCAAAAACGGGACCCTGACTTCGAGAGAATGATGCATGCTCAGCCGGTCCGTGAGCGCGAGGATGTCTTCGGGCAGATAGGTCTTGATGTCGCAGTAGAATGCCCTGTTTAGGCCATTGGAAGCCTTAGGGGAATTGAAATGGGCAAACACAAGGTCTTGACAGGTCTGGACAGGGGCACGAAAGCGGGTTTTATCCGCAAAAAAATCAAGGGGGCTTTTCATCTGAGACAAGAATCCGAGATAACACCTGTCCGCTGGAAGGGAGGCGGATCGGGCAAACCGTTTGAGGTGATTTATGGTGTAGTGACCGTCCGGCCTTTCCGGCAGTTTTTCAATGACATTGTGAACCAGGGTTTTTCTCAGAAAGGTCGGGAGCCTTTTATAGGTTTCACTGAGTTGACATCCCAGATATCTCTCATATCCTCCGAAAAGCTCATCCCCGCCCAATCCTGAAAGCGCCACGGTGACGTTTTTTCTGGCGGCCCCGTACACTGCAAAGGAGGGGATGGCGGAATCATCCGCGAAGGGTTCGTCAAATGATCTGACGATCTTTTCCATGAGGCCGTGGGGGCTCGGCCACACTTCGTTTTCCCGGTGGTGAGTTGAATATTGGTTGGCCACCATGCCGTGCATATTTGCGCTCATCCAAGTAACCGCCGGTATCGCCTCCGAACCCGACGGTAAAGGTATTCACGGGACTGCCGTTGGCCTTACTCATCAAGGCAACTATGGTGCTCGAATCGATACCACCACTGAGGAAAGCCCCGAGAGGGACTTCACTCATCAGGCGCATCTCGACCGATTGTTCCAGTAAATCCATGACGCCCTCGATGAAATAGCTCTCGTCTCTGGACCGGTCGGGTCTGAATTGGACGTCCCAGTATTGCTTATCCGCGATATCTCCATCTTGAATGGTCATGATATGGCCGGGCAGGACTTTTTGGATTTTCTTGAAAATGGTCAGGGGGGCGGGAATATAGGAGAGTGTGAAATAGGCGGCCAGGGCGTTGTCATCCATCTCCCGGGGGAAGTCTTTGCTTTGAAGGATGGCCTTCATTTCAGAGGCGAAAAGGAGCGTGTTGTTATGTCGGGCATAGAACAGGGGTTTTATGCCCAGGCGGTCCCGGGCCAGGATAAGTCTGTTTTGTCCGCCATCCCAGATGGCAATCGCGAACATGCCTCTGAGTTGGTTAACAAAATCAAGTCCGACTTCCTCGTAAAGGTGAAGGATGCTCTCGGTATCGGATTGGGTGGTGAATCGATGCCCTTTTTTGATTAAGGATTGTCGCAGGTCTTTATAGTTGTAGATCTCGCCGTTAAAGACGACCCAGACGGTTTGGTCCTCATTGGCTATAGGTTGCCTTCCTCCGGCCACATCGATGATGCTGAGTCTTCGGATGCCGAGACCGACAGGGCCTTCCACATAGGATCCTTCGTCATCGGGACCCCGATGGCGGAGGGTCTGGTTCATGGCGTGGATTTCGGCCGGGTTTACAGGGAGGGTATGATCAAAGTTGTATATGCCGCAGATACCACACATCAGACAAGATAATTTGGGGCAAAATGATTATTAAAGGGAAGAATAAAAATCATAGCAAAATTATTTAGGTCAAAATGATTAAAGTCTAAAAGAAGAGGAAAGGAAAATGATTATCGACAAATGATATAGGCAGAATCAGTTTAGGGCAAAATGATTGCACAATAATTGTGACACGACAGTGGTCGATAAAATAACTTAAGGTCTCTTGGTTTTTAATCCCTTTTTATCTGATTCTCGTATTGAGTATTTTTTATCGCAGAATCTCCTCTTCCAGTTTTTCACTGATACTATTCAAAACGTCCCGAAAATATGTTTCCGTTGATTCATATACTTCATTTTCAATATGCTTGTGATGCGGAGAAGTAGAGATTTCCGGCCAATGAGTTGCATTATCCCAACGGCAAATCAATTTCCCAGAATTGTCGGTCCATTGATATGCATACTTTCTCTCTTTATTTTCAAAAACGAACTCTTTTACGAACAACTTGGTTTGGTCTGTGAATATTATTCGCGCCTTAAAGCGAAATATATTTCTTCTTGTTCATAGAGGTCAACATGAAAGGACTTGATAATGTCTGTCCTCAGCCTCGTACTTTTCAATTTTAGCCATAAGCATAATTGATGCTTGGTTTTTTATAAATGCTTTCAGATTTTTAAACCCAAATTGGGCAATAATTGACTCAGATCTTTCTGCAAATTTACTATCTAAAGAAGTGGTCATTTTGTATCCTCCATACCTGAGTTAACATTTTTCAGATTTTAGGCCTTTAGCACTTGCTCACGATTCAGAAACAAGCTTTGCCATTTTGTCTTGCCCTCGCCCCAATTCATTATCAATCTCTTAATCATTCTGTCCTGAATCATTTTGCCAATGTCCATTTTTTAATTATTTTGTCCTAAATTATCTTGCGTTATGCCCTTCTTTTAATCATCTTGCCCTGAATCATTTTGTCTGTTATCTACTGGGCTTCCAAGAGGTATACCGCTTCCCTATCAAATACTCTATCCATCCCATGAAGTAGGCCACATTAACTGTAAGAAACATCCCACATATGCCTATCAACTTTGACTTATGCTTTTTTGTTCGCAGTAAACCGACGAGAGAAAAGAAATAGAATAGGACCTGCAGCACGAGGGTGACCTTGTAGAATGCAATGTCTCCAAAGGCCAGGAATCCATTCGTTATCAAGAGGATCAACAGAAAGAAAGGTGTCAGGAATTTCATGATTTTGTGTGAAAAAAGCTTGAAAGCAAAAAGGGGATATTGAAAAGGGTTTAACAGGTGATTGTGGTTGAAAATGGCCCGCAAAGTCCTATTGGTAATGCGGACCTGTCTTTTGAATTCTGCCGTTCGCCCTGCGAATTCTTCGGTGCAGAACACGGATGGTTCCAGCATGCCCCGGTAGCCTTGTGATATGACATGAAAGGGGATGACCAGGTCATTGATGTCCTCAGGCTGTAGCGCTGAAAAAAAGGTTTTTCGCATGGCAAAGACGGCACCGTCAGCCCCCACGCAGGAGCCGGTTCGGGTTTCCAGGGATTTGGTCCATCTCTCAAGACGGGAATAAAAGCCTGTAGCATCCTCAGAGTTATCTTTAGAGGGCGAGACGTATTTTGTGCTGCCGGTCACAAAACCAATATCAGGATCGACAAAGGGGCGGACGATCCGGCGTATGACGTTTTTGTCGTAGAATGAATTGGCATCCGAGAAAAGGATGATCTCCCCACGGAGATTGGGGACAAACTCGTTGAGGCAGGCGGTTTTGCCTTTGTGTTGTTGGGAGATGCAAGGGGTAATTTTGTTCGATTGTTCTGCAAAATGATGAATGATTTCATTTGTCTTGTCTGTGGAGCCGTCTGAAATGACGGCAATTTTCACAAGATGATTCGGATAATCCAGGGACCGGGCATTCTCCAGCTTTCTGGGAAGGATTTCTTCTTCGTTGAAGGCGGAGATGGCCAGACTCACCGAGGGTGTGATATCGGCTTTCTTAATGGGGGCACTCATAAAAAACGAGATTAACCACAGGATTAGGGGATATCCTGCGTAGGCATAGACGATAGAGAATACACTGAGCCAGAAAAGGATTTCTAATGGCAAAATAATTTAGGGCAAAATGATTAGGAACTAAAAATAATTCGACCGTCAAAAATAAAATTAGCGTTCACTGGCATGTAAGATGGTGAGGCCTATTATTGCTTCATTTTCATAACGAATAATTCTTTCGGGATCAGATTCTCCGAGTTTGTTTAATTGCATTTCTTATTTCTCTTGTGATTTTCATTATATCCGTTTTTTTGACAAAGGGATGAACCGGTAATGTGATAAGTTGTTGACTGTATTTTTTTGCTACCGGAAACTCCTGACCTGCAAACATATTTCTGAGTTCTTCGATGCCATTGATTGTATCGGGATAGGTAGGCATAATTCCAAGGCCTTTAATTTCGCTCTGCTTCAAAATGGCCTTCCTTAACGAAGGGTCATCGACGTTTACTGGGAACCGGATAAGATCTGAATCAGGGTAAGCGTCGACGGCTGATAATTCATTGGTTTTTAGACTCTTGAGCAGGTTCACCCATGCTTTTGCGTTCCTCGAACGGCGATTCTGAAATTTGCTAATCTTTTTTTTCCATGATTTTGCCATGCCGGCCTGAAAAGGGGACATTTTTCGAATCTTGAAGTTAGGGTCATAAATTGTCTCCCCGAGATTGAGACACGGCAGTGCCTTGGGAAACCAAAAAAGTGACGGCCGCATCAGTAGGGTTAATGACACTGCCTCAATCATCAATCTGAGTATTTCAAGAGTATGGTAAGGCGACGCATCGTTTAAAAGTGCGGATATGTTTTGAGCGATATCATCTCTGTTTGTCAGGATGACGCCGCCTTCTACGGTGGAGATCGCTTTTCCTCGTCCCAGGCTGAAAAAACTCACATCACCAAAGGTTCCCAGTTTCTCGCCTTCCCATTTTCCTCCCATGGCTTGAGCCGCATCTTCCACAACAACGGCTTCATTATCCCCCAAAATGGATCTGAGATGGTCAATATCCGAGGGCATACCGAAAAGATGTGCAGGAATGATGCAGAGCAATGAGTTGTTGATGGTTTTGGATAACTGACCGAAATCGAAATCCAGTTTTTCAGTATCCATGTCGCATAATTCTATCTTGAGCCCGGCGCGGACAATGGCTGAGGGAACGGAGTAACAGGTGAAAGCTGGAATGATAACTTGGTCTTTGTCAGGATATAAGTTCTTGAGTGCATTCAGAATCAGGGTCAGGGCCGCTTTTCCGGAAGAGACCAGAAAGCAGTATTTGACGTCAAAGTAGTCTTTAAGTTCCGTCTCGAAGCGCAAGAGCCCTTGGCGGCCATGATGCAGGGCTGAGATGCCCGACAGAATATCTCGCAGATAGATGGGGGCAGCAGCAGGGGGAAGGGTTCTTCTCATACGCATGGGCTTTCAACCATATTTCCTGGCACAGATTTCACGCATCTCACTGTTTCTTCTCCTAACCCTAATTATTTTGCCTTAATCGATTATAATCCAATATGTTTTCTGATCATCGGCCCTATGGCCCGTGTGACGGGAACCGGCATTTTTTGCCAGTACTTGATGAGGGGTTCAAACCTGGATTTGTCATCTGGTGCGTCAGCAAGTTGATGATCATTCAGCGAAATATAGTGCCAGTGCAATGGGTTGGGTTTTGCGCCCCATTGTTTCTTGAATTTGTATGTGCCCTCACCGGGGGTCGATCGGCCGAAATCAAACCTGGCAAAAGCGTTGTTGCAGGCGTATTCCAACATGGTCCAGTAGAGCAACATGTTGGGACTAAGTCGGCTGTATTCACGAAGTGCCGAGGCCCAGGGGTTTTCTAATACCTCATTAAAGCCGATGGTCAAGCTGCAGGCCATGGGTTGCTTATCCCTATACACGACAACGATTCTTGCCTGGTTTGGAAATTCTGCAAGAACGTGTCTTACGATTTTCTCGGAATGAACAGGGGAACCCAGATCCCTCATGTTTTTGGAGAAAACTGTATAGAAATCTTTCAACAATTCTTCACTGCCCACTTTGGCAAACAGTCCCTCTTTCATGGGCTTTTTGATCTGGTTCCTCAACTTTGCTTTGAAGGACTTCATCAATGCTTCGGAGTGATCAGGTAGATCAAGGAGCATTCGCACCTTGTGCGACCTGCTCACCACAGGAACACAGTTTGTTGAGTTGAGGCGAGAGGGGAGATGACTGTGGCGGAGTTCAATGGTATGAGCCTTTAGTTTTTGCCCGAGTTTTATGGCGCGCGTTAGAAGATCCTGTCCAATTTCATCATCGTCAGCCAGGATACCCCCAAGATCGACATAGGGCATGGATATGAGGCTGTTGCCGAAGAAAAGGCTTTTGAGGTGTACGAGAGGAAGAACGCCGACGAGGTGGGTATTGGGTATTGGGTATTGGGAATCCCTCTCTTTGATGGCGGTGAGGTAGTAGGTTTGGTGGCCATAGGTCTTTTCAATGACGTTACGCCAGCCGTACAGGTGATAGAGCGTGGCCTGTGGATGCCTGTTTACGTATTCATCCCAGGCCGGCGCCTCGTTTGCTTGAATTGCCCTAATCTGCATTCGCATACTGCTTAAAGAAATTTTGGACAGGATTCACAGGATGATCAGGATTATTTTAATTATTTTGACCCAATTATTTTGTCTTATTTTGTGCTTCAGGATGGGGATAAACTGAAAGTCATTCAGCAGTTTCTCAAATCGACCCAGGGTCTTTCTTAAATGGGTATAATGCCTGAATTTGGACACGGCATTGGCCCTCCTCATCCTCGGTTGCTCCGGATCCGTCTCCCATGGGTGCACAAAAAAAACAAACGGCTGCCGGTCTACTTTGTTGATGCGGGATAGTCCCATTTTTGTAAGCCAATACGGAAAAATGCGGAAGTACCCGCCGCCTGAAACAGGCATATTCTGGCCCAGAAACCGCACGGTAGAGATCGGGTACTCCACCAGATCATGACCCGGAACGTTGAACCTGAATCTGGGGGCGTTCGGTATACCATAGCGGTCATGATGAATAGGGAATACACTGGAGCTGTACTCAAATCCCAGATCGGAAAGGATGTCATAGGCCCACCAGGATTGCCGGGTGATGGAGTAACTCGGCGCCCGGTATCCCACCACACGCTTCCCTATGATTTGCTCCAGGACATCTTTAGCACGGCGGGTATCCTTTTTGAATTTTTTCGGAGTTAGCTCGTAGATGAGTCGATGTTGGTGGCTATGGCACGCGACGAAGTGCCCTCTTTCCGTGATGTCTTTTACCAGACCCGGATGCCGTTCTCCGATCCAGCCCAAGACGAAAAACGTCGCGGTTACTCCGTGCCGGTCCAGGACTTCCAGGAGTCTCCGTGTATTTTCCACCACCCGCGACGGATATTGATCCCACTTTTCAGCCCCTACAATGGGTTCGAAGGCGGATACCTGGTAGTAGTCTTCTACGTCGATGGTGAGATAGTTTCGCAAAACGATCCGGGGCAAGATGATTAGGAAAAAGAGATTCAGGCAAAATAA
Source organism: Deltaproteobacteria bacterium (assembly GCA_034522175.1). Lineage (GTDB taxonomy): Bacteria > Desulfobacterota > DSM-4660 > Desulfatiglandales > Desulfatiglandaceae > JAIPDZ01. The sequence continues at coordinate 1,913,882 of JAXHLQ010000001.1, forward strand.
TTTAGGGCAAAATGATTGGAGGGAGAATTAGAGGGACGTGAACATGAAATCGGGCATGGCTCCGCCCCTTGGATTACATACACCGTTAGGGTAGCCCATTAAAATTATAAGTAAATAATGTATATTTAGACGAAAACAGCGGCAGGTCGACGCTTTTGGATATTTTATACTACCGACAGTTTATTTGCAATAGGCACGCTGGATAGCTTATTAAATAGAAATGTCGATTTTTTTGGATTATTTTGTTTAATTATTTTGCGTTGTATTAATTTGTTGTTTGAATGTATATGTTTCTTGCTATTTTTAGCTGAATTTGTTACAGGTATCTGGTATTTTTCATCAAAGGGCCATTTATGGATGGAAAGCTGTTAACACGGCAAACAACAGTGTCAGGATACAGGGCATGAAAAAAGTTCTTTTTCAGGTTGTGGGCCAGTGGTTGCTGATGGTGATGTTCCTCTCGGTTGCGTACGCCGATTTCGGCCTCATGCTGGGGTCTTTTAAGAGCAGAGCCAATGCAGAAATATATGCTGCAGGGGTGGTGAAAGACCTCAATCCTTCCGCAGCCAATACCTTTGTGGAAAAAGTGCGGATGCCGGATGACAAATTGTGGTACCGGGTTTGTCTCGGGCCTTTTGATAGTAGAAAAACGGCGCTGGAAAAAAAGAAGGTCTTCGGCCGGAAAAACAGCGGTGCAGACCTAATCCTGGTCAAGACAAATGCACGGGCGGTTTCCGAATCCACGGAGACCCCTGAACACGTTTCTTCCCCTCCCGTGTGGATAGACTTCCCTCTCACCAAGGGGGCAAAACCAGGATGTCACCCTTACCTGGGATATCCCTGAAGGAAGCGCGCCGGCCGGACACAAAATCTATTATGATATCCAATCGGGCCCCCCTTATGACCCGGATCCGGCCGACTATGCGGATGAAGGACCTCCTCCCATTGCTGTACACGGTGCTGCCAATCAAATTACACTTCACGGCCTGACCGCTTCCAAGAAATATTACTTTTCCGTTACCGCTTTTGATGACCCCGAAGGTCCGGAGAGCGACTTTTCCATGGAGGTGGTAAAAGCGCCGGAGCACACAACTCCCCAAAGACCGCCTGTGTCCTCCGCTGAAAAAGTCAGGGAAGATATCCTTATTCAGAGCAAAGCGGAACCGCGAGAGGAAAAGCTGCAACCGGCACCGGTTCAATCCAAAGCCGGAATTGGGACTCAAGAAACATCCGGGACGTTGATCCCTGAGGAGTATACGGTACCGCAAGAAAATGCCCAAACAATTGCAGCGGGAGATACGCTGGCCATAGAGATCCCGGGACAGCCGGAGATGAGTCGAGAGTACGACGTTGCGCCGGACGGAAACATCTACATGATGTCCGTGGGTAGAATCCAGGTTCAGGGGTTGACCCTCAGGCTGCTGGAACGAAAACTGGCGCCCAAGCTCAAGAACTTTCTGGTCAAGGGAGAGAGGATCTCTCTTCAGATCACCCATCGTGAAAGATATGTCCGGATCACGGGGGGTGTCCGGTATCCGGGGTGGTACCATGTGCCTGCAGTGATTACCCTGGAAAAACTGATTCAAACGGCAGGGGGGCTGTTGGAAGGGAGCACCTATTCGGGGATCAAACTGAGGCGAGAGACCACGGGCGGCTACAGGGAAATAGAGGTAAAGGGACAACAAAAGGAAATCAAGCTGCAACCCGATGATGTTATCATCGTACCCGCCCCTGAAGTTTACCAGACCAAGGTGGACAGCGGGGATCTCCTCTTCATCAATGTACCGGGCCGGGGACAGGATCAAGGCCAGTACCTCCAAGACAAACTTTATAATCTGAACCAGTTTGAGGTGGACAGAAACGGGTATGTCTACATCCCGGATGTGGGACACATTTATGTCCAGGGCCTGACCACGACCGAGATCAGACAGGCCATTGAAAAAAAACTTCCCAAGTATCTGGCACGCGACTCCAAGATGGGTATCAGCATTATGGAAAAAAAGCAGTTTGTGGAGGTCCTGGGTCATGTGGCCAATCCGGGGTGGTACACCGTGAACGAGGCGGCCAATGTCCAGGCCGCCCTCAATCTGGCCGGGGGCGCCATAGATGGGGCCATTATGAGTGATGCCAATATCCTCAGAAAAAAAGGCGAAGAGACCGAGCGGCTGAAAATCAATCTGTACCAGTTTACCATCACCGGCGATCCCAGGCTCCTGACCCCGCTTCATGCAAATGATACCCTGTTTGTGCCCATATCTCCCAATTTCGGGAATGTCAAACGAACCCTCATGCCCTGGACCCCGCCCACGGAAAGATTGGAAAAAGATGTGAAACAAAAAGTACGTATCTTCGGGGCGGTTCAAAATCCGGGTATATTTGAGCCAAAGGAAGATATGACCCTGCTGGATCTGCTGATCCTGGCCAGCGGAGAAAAAGATGACGCGGACTTAAGTAAAGTCCTCATCATCAGAGAAGGCAAGGTCGACGAGACCTTTAATCTCCAATCCTATTTCAACAAGGAGAGTCAGGACCCCATACCCATGATCAAAAACGGAGATACGGTCTATGTCAAATTCAGGGAACTGACGATTTTCGAGCCCGAGGAAGACAAGGTATTCTATGTTCTGGGAGAAGTCAAAGACCCTGATGAATACAAATTGGCAGACAATATGACCCTTTTTCAGGCCATCTCACTGGCCGGCGGGCTGACCGAGTGGGCGGACGCAGATAATATCACCCTCATCCGCATGGTGGACGGAAAACAGCAGACCTTCCGCTATAGTTTAGAAAACGGGCTTGCCGGCAGGGTGCCCGAATGGAACATCTATGTTAAGCCGGATGATACGATCTATGTCCCGTGAGGCGTACGGCCATAGCACAGAGGGCATGACGCATAGCAAGGAGAGCAGCATAACGAATGCCCGAGATGGGACCTTTACATGAGTCTTTGCATTGAAAACAATGTCATGGAAAATCTGTGTGTCGATTGCGGTCCTTGCAGCCATCTTATTTGCGACCTTCCGGATTTGTCTTTCCTCTCCCCACCAGAACCCTTTATCTCTCCAGCCCCTTCAGGTACGGCCCCATGCAGCCAAGAACCTGATTGAACCTTCAGGTGCAGTTTTAAAAACCATTCGAGGCGGACACCACAAGCATTACGATTCCATTGTCTTTCAGTTTTCGGACCGGGTTTCTCTTGACGAACCGGTGATAAAGGATGGGGAGCTACACCTCAAGCTTAAGAAAGTCTCCACTACGCTTTCTGCGTTTCGTCAATACAAGACTTTTAACTCATGGGTGAGACTCAAAAACGGCCAAAACAGCCTAACCGTTCGCATCGGGCTGCCCGGGTCCTATTCAAAGGTAAACACCTTTCAACTACAAAAACCGCACCGCTTGGTGGTCAATATGTACCACCATCCATCTGATACTCCTGTCGAACCGCCGTCCACATCTCTTAGGCTTAAGGTGTCTCCGGTGGTCTCCCCGCCATCAGGTCCTCCCACGCCCAAGGCTTCAGCCGAGCAAAAAATCATGACGCAGAATGATATGGAAGGGAAAAGCGAGGAAATTGCGGTACAGGAACCGGCCCCACCCCATGTCTCCACCCCGGCAGGGGTGGGGGGGGTCGGCCAGGCCGCAGCCATGGGGACCGCCGGAGGCGGCATAACCTCGCCCACCCAACGCTACCGGGTCAAGATCACCCCCAAGATCAGCATCAAAGGGGAATACGACGATAACATCTTTCTGGAAAATACCGATAAGAAGGGGGATTTCATCACCACCGTATCCCCGGGGATTATCCTGGATTTGGACTCGGGTCGAAACGGGCTGGAGCTGGAGTATACCTTTGGCTGGGTCAGATATAATGACTTGTCTGAAAATGATTTCATCCGGCACAGCGGTCGCCTCAAATTCTGGCAGCGGTTGACGCGCCATCTGACCCTGAATGTGTCCGACACCTACCTGAAATCAGACGACCTGTTTGATGAAGATCTGGCCCCTGATTTAAGGCCCCAGCGCGTTCGGCATATCCGGACCCCGTATCAGCGAAACGATTTCAATGCCGGTCTGGAGTACCAGTTTGATCGGGAGAGCCGCCTTACCGCAGGGTACAGACATGCTCTTCTCGACAATGAAGATCCTTCGCTGGAGGACATCACCGAGTACAGTCCCTATGCCGGACTAACCTATTGGTTCAACAAAAAAGACGGCATTGTGCTGGATTACGAATATAGACGATTTGACTACAGCGTGGAAAACAGCCTGGGTGAGGGTTATGCTCCCGGCAGAGTGGATCTGGATGCCCACGACGTGGATGTTACCTATATGCACCGCTTCAGCCGAAGATTCAATATCTATGCCCACTACGGCTTTGCCAATAGAAACTTTCACGGGATACCGGTGAGCTATGATGTGCATGATGGCGACGTGGGCTTTGAATACGGCTTTTCCCGTACCACCTCTCTGAGTCTGGAGATGGGGTATTTCAATCCCACGGGCATTGATATCGACGGTGGCCTTTCATACGCCGGAAGGCTGGAAAAACGGTTTAAACGGGGGTTGGTTTTTGTGGCAGCCCGGAGCGGCTGGGATGAAGGGTTCATGGATGTGGAGCCCAGTGCCTTCACCCGGTACTGGGGGAGACGCCGGCGTTGAGTATGAACCCGTGCACAACCTCAGGGCCTATGCCGGGGTCTCTTACCGGAAAAACGAATATGCCCTTCAGGAATATGAAGACGAGCACGCCTATACGGGTCGGTGCGGGGTAAAGTACCGCTTTCTACGCTGGTTTTCCGCTGATTTCGGCTACGCGCACAGAAGGCGGGTGAGCGATGACCCGAATAACGAATACAGGGACAACCGGGTAACGGTGACCTTCAGCGCATCAAAACCGCATCCGTATACCTGGGAGTTTTAGCAAGATGATTAGAGGGAAAATAATTAAAAATAAGTTCGCAAAATAATTTTGGACAAAATCATTAAAAAACCAAAAGGTGTAAAATTATTTTGTCCTAAGTTATCTTGCCTGTTTTGGATGCCTCGGTAACGGCTCCAGCTTCACCCTCCGGTTTAGGGCCCTGCCGGCATCGGTCTTGTTGGTGACCTTGGGTCTTGAAGATCCATACCCTACGGTCTTCAGCCTCTCTTCTGTGATTCCCTTTTGGATCAAGTACTGCTCCACCGCCCTGGCGCGCTCTTCGGAGAGTTTTTGGTTGTATGCCTGGGTTCCGATATTATCGGTATAGCCCTCGATCACAATCCTCACAGAGGGGTTCTGCTTTAACACCTTTACCACATCATCCAGGACGGAGTAGTAGCGGGGCTTGATCTTGGACTTGTCAAAATCAAAAAGGGGCTCGTGAATCACCCAGCACCCCTCCATATCCACCCGTGCTCCCTTGGGGGTACCGGGGCATTGGTCTTTGTAATCAAAGACCCCGTCGTTGTCCGTGTCCAGCGGACATCCCCGATCATCCACCCTCACACCTTGCGGCGTTCCAGGGCACTCGTCCAAATAATCGGGCACGCCGTCCCCATCGCTATCCACAGGACAGCCTTCGGGGTCCACCACCACACCCAAGGGTGTGTTCGGGCATTCGTCCATCTCATCGAGGACGCCATCGCAGTCGGAATCCTTGGGCTCCGGGGGCGCCTTCAAATAGTTGACAATTCGGCTGTCCTTAAACATGGCCGTGACCTGCCGCGTAATCGCACCGTCACAGCTGTCATACAAATCAACGGCAGAATTGGTCCCGCTGAAGTCCATAACATCCCCTTCACCGGTCACGACCCTAAGCGTAATGGTACAATCGATCCGACGAGGTTCCCAGGACAACTCAGCATGTGTGATGGAAAGCTGAAGTATTTTGGGTGCAATGCCTGTAAGCTTGACTTCCTTTTCCCCCAAGGATTGCTGTATGGATAGCCATTTGCCTTTCCATGCGCTGAAGGCCATGGAAAACCTGAGCATATCAGGCTTATCATCGGTCGGGATAATGTCTTGTCGCTCGAGCGCCCTTTTGAACAGCCCCATCACCCTATCGGCCGGTTTTGAACTGATGAGGAATGCACGAAATGGCCTTAGACCCTCTTTGAAACCGTCGCCGACTTCTTGTCCTGCATGGCGATATCCCGTGTGGTCAATTTTAAACCCCTGACCTATCAGCGGACAATAATCCCGGTCATCAGGGACACTATCCCCATCGGTATCGACCGGGCATCCCCGGGCGCCCACAACCACCCCCGCGGGTATCCGGACACCGATCCAAATATTCGGGTACGCCGTCCATATCCGGATCCAGCGGACACGCCCGCATTACCGTCCCTGTTAAGATCAGGGGCTCACCTTCTGGATTCATCTCCAGCTTGAGGATGAGCGGCAGCCGGCTTGAAACCTTCACGTCACGTTTCTTGAGTTCGTTTGCGGCAAGACCCACTGCCGTGTCGGTCCATAACTTCAGGTCGCCCCACCAGGGATGCGTAAATGCACCCAGGAACACCTTCTGCGTATGGCTCTGGGCATTGATCAAGGTAACATGCTTTGTGATGACATCGTCAGGACTCAGGACCATTCCCGATTTTATGGGGATCTGTTTTGGCGTATAAAAGCGATCTTCGGCGGGAGGATCGTAGTAGGTCTTATGTCCGCACCCGAGCAAGAGCATCCATACAGACAGAACAGCGACCCCCATAGCTATGGCTTTTGACATTCGATCCTCATTTAAGCTACAATTACTCCGTTTCCTTCGACACCGACCATCACTCCGCAGGCTCTTCCGAAAGTTTTGGAAGGATCACATCTCGGTTAATGACCCAGGTGCCGCCTTTTCCTTCGCAGGTGATCTGATCGCTTGCCACGGGTATCCAGATCCCGCCTTTGGCCTTGCAGTCCTCCTGGGTTTCGGCCTTGGGCAACCAGATGTGGTTTGCTTTCTTGCAGGCCGCCTCGTCTATCGCCCTTTTCCACTCACCGCAGTCTTTTTCGCACGCTGCCTTGTTTTCTCCTTCGCCACCTTCGCAGTGGGCCTTACCCACACGCTTACCCTCAGAATCTACGCAATACCCAACATCCGGCCTGCCATCAGGTCCCTGACAATAGGCCAGATCCGGATTGCCATCAGGCCCGCGGCAATAGGCACATCGATAGGCATCACCTCGCAATCCCTCGCCGGTCCCCAGATTGACAAACACATGCGTGGCACCCAATTCAGCCGCATTGTCGAGCAATTCATTCAAGGCATTGTTGTAGGCAACGTCACGCCAGGCCACATAGGAGAGGCAACATCCGCCCCATAAAAAGGAAGCACCCGTCACGCTTCCGAGGTATTCGCATTTAGACTCCACCTTATGCACCTGCACGGCGGAAAGCATGTATACGCCGGATGCCCGCGTGGAGAGTTCCGTGGCACAGGAGGTCAAGGTCACCATGGCGAAAAGAGCGATCAGGAAGGTGACATATTTTGATAAAAAGGTCCTTTTTGCTTTCTTCATATGTATCTCCACGGCCACAGGATCACGATGGAAAGAGGTTGAAAAGGGTTTGACAGTGCAGGAAAAGCGGAAGATTCTCATCGTGTGTGAAGATTATATGGACCTCAAATAACCCTGTCAAGCCGGGACTTTCAATTCGGTAAACCGGCCTCTGTGAAACAGCAGCGTCCGCAACCCTGTCATAAACTATATTCTTGGGACATACCCCAGTATGGGGATGTCAACCGCGCTGGTGATGTCCTTTTCGTGACGAATAGGGCTCTTCACAAAGTCCAGGCCAAGGGCGATGCCGACACCCACTGCCAAGGCCCCCAAAACCCCCATGAGGAGAATTTCCTGCTTTTTTGTTTTCGACGGTAATCCAGGAGAGTTCGGGGCATCCAGAACCTTAATGGTTTCAGCAATGCCCGATTCCTCCATCTGGAGTTTGAGGAAGATCCGATCCAGGTATTCAAACCGCTCTTTGGCCCCATTCAGCTCGGACTGGAGCCTTTCGAATTCAGATTGAAGCTCCATATCTCCCAAACCCGCTTCCGGGGTGATATAGGGAGGAATTTCGTAATGCTCTTTAAAGTCCATCAAGGCCTTGGCCGCTTCCTTGAGATTTTTACGGGCCATGTTTCTTTGCTCCAGGGCGAACCGTTTCTCCACCCGGATGGCCCGCTTATTGTCCTCAAGGTTTTTGGCCATCCAAACAGAGATAAAACTCTTGACGATAAGGGGTGCCACTTCCGGATTCGCGGACCTGGCAGTGATCCAGATCATGGCATTCTTGGATTTGCTTTTGATGATAACCCGACGCTGCAGACTGGCGATTCGTTTCTGTTCCCTTTCAGCTGACGAAATCCCCTCTTTTTCCGATGGCTGAGAATCGTCCCGCCCCTTCAGACTTATCCGTTTATTTACCGTTCGCTTTAGACCATTTATGATCTGTTCATACGGATCCAAATTGATATCCAGATCCTTTTTCGCCTTTTCAGGAAGAATACTGAGGACTTCTTTAATAAATGGGGTACTCTTTAGTGATTCGGCCTCGGAAAGGACATAGGTTTGATCCGCTGTTCTCGGAACCATCGGATTCTTTGTGGAATCAGAAGAAATCTTGGATCGGGGTTCCTGAACCAGCAAGCTGGCAATGCTGTAGAATTCAGGTTTTATGAAACTGCTCAGCACAAAAGAAATCAGCACACCCGATATGAACATGGAAATGATCATCCATTTTTTTTCCAAAATCGGAATGAGATATCTTTGCCTAAGAAAAGAAATGTCTATGGGCAGCTGTTTACTTTCGGTCTGTTCATTCATGTTATCCCAATGAATTGTAATAAAGGGGTTATGTCTTAGAACTGTTTGTTATAGACAATGGCATTGACCTCGCCTCCCCCGTTTTTGATGGTCTCCACCGAATCGATCAACATGGTTTTGGAGGTAATCTTATCTTGGACCACAAGAACCACCATGTCACAAACCCGGCTCAGATAAACGGGATCCACGTTATTGATGTTACTCACCAATACAGGGGAAGTATCAATAAAAATCAATTCAAAGTCTTCTTTTACATCAGTGATCATAGTTTTGATAAATGCCCGATTAAGAAAAAAGGACAGCTCAGCGGTCGGCTTGCCGGCCGTGATGATTTTGAGTTCAGCGAGCCCCGTATCTTTTACGGAATCTCTCCAGTCCAGCGAACCCATGGCGATTTCACTGAAGCCATTTTCGCGCTTGACGCCAAAGACATCGTGCAGAAAAGGACGACGCATATTCAAATCAATTAAAAGCACACTCATATTGGTGAAATAGGCGGCGTTAAATCCCAATACGGAAACCAGAAAGGTGTTGCCTGCATCGTCGTGAGGCGCGATAAACAAAACCGTTTTTTGCTCGTTCTGCTGAAGTGTCTTTACGATGTTTTCCCTGAGCCGGTTGATTTCCGCATACCGATAGGCCTTGCTCAACTTTTTTCTGGTGGGAGAGGTCTCTTTGGCAGACGCTTCCGATTGGAATTGAGCCTTTTTCGGCTCAACGGCGGTGGGCACATCCAATTGAGGTGCAGGGCCTTCTTTGTGGCGCTCGGGATCCACACCGATGTATCTCGTGTCAATTCCGGACAGGGAGTTGATTTCACCGATGTCATCATTGCCTGGGGGGCTCAGGGGCGGACCCTTTTTCAGTATACTGATATCTTCCAGGTCAACCCCCTCGATGGGATTGACCTGGGATAGCTCCGGCTGATCTTCCTTATTCTCCTCATCCGATCTGAAAATGCTTAAAGATCTTAAATCAATACCATCAAAAGGATCCACATCGAGCGGTTTTGGGATCGATCCGAACAAATCTTTATTCGAAACGTCTGCGTTATCGTTATCCTTCGCTGGCTTCTTTCTTGGCAATTTGTGCAACCTCTTTTGCGAAAGACATGTAATCTATGGAACCGTATTTGGTGGGATCAAATTCAAATATGGTCTTTCTTTTCATATGTGCCCTGTCTATGTCCACATTGATTCGAATGGTCGTATTGAACACGTGAATGCCTTTGTTTCTGAAATAATCAATAATCCGCTCCCTGTTCTTCACGTATACATTGGCCCTGGAGTCATGTTTGGTCAAAACCACGCCCATAAGTTTCAGCTTACCGTTCTGACTACGGATATTTTGTAGGATTCTCAGGAAAGTGGCCAACCCATCCAGGGCGAACTGATCCGAAGTGGGGATGGGCATTATGGCATAATTCGAAACCATGAGGGCGTTATTCACCATGGCGCCGATGTTCGGTGGGGTATCGATCAGCACAAAGTCATATTTATTGAGTCCTTTATCCTTGCTTGTGAGTCTCAGGAATCCCAAAACAGAATCGGGCGTATTTGATGCCGTTCTCTCCCATAGCATACAGCGAATGGTATTGGGAATGACGTCCACATTGTCGTTTGAGGTATTGCAGGCCATGGAGGAAAGCGTAGCCTCTTCCGGAGGAGCCTCCAGGGCTTTCACCAAAGAAAACTGTTCTCGCAGTGCGATTTCCTTTAATAAGATGGAGGTACAATTTCCCTGTGGGTCGGCGTCCAGCACCAAGACACGATACCCTTCGCGCCCCAAGGCATCTCCAAGATTCACAGCGGTTGTTGTTTTGCCGACACCACCCTTTTGATTCCCGATCGTTATGAATTCAACCATATTCATTCTCCATTATGGGGAAATTATTTTGAATATCTTATCATATAACCAAATACTTGTCAAATGAAATTTGACTATTCCCACAGTATTCCCCCCAAACCGTGCATAATCCATTGCATATTTTTACGATAAATGACTTACTATTTTATATTTTATTACATAAAACCACTTTTCCATAGCCCTTATTCCAGTTTACAGCTGTAAAATCGAATTGCATTTTTAAAATATGCCAAAGGCCATATTAATGCCATTACTTAACCAGTGACCTTTAGCAATCTCGTCATTCAAGTATGATTACAAATTTCTATTCTTGTTCTAAGGGAGAAGGCCTCCGAACTTGCCTACATTGATGTTGCTGTAGTATATTATCTTCGGATGGATAGAGACATGAAGCAGCGCTTCGGGTTAAGAAACCCGGTAAAGGGCCACTTAATGGGAACCCCGATCTCCTGGAAAAAACTTTTTGCCCTCCTGGTGTTATTATGTACGGCACCGCTCCACGGGTGTTTTTCGGGGAACAGCGAAAAAAGTGCCGAATCGTTCTATCAAGACGGGCTCAACGCCTTAGATGAAAAACGGACCCAGGACGCCCTTCATTTTTTTAATCAGGCGATTAAAAAAGACCCCGGGCATGCAATGGCCCACTATCAATCGGGGTGTCTTTATGCAAAATCGAATCAGGCGGAAAGGGCGGAAAAGGCGTTCAATCTGGCGCTTCGCTATAATCCGGAGTTAATAGAGGCCAGAAAGCGTCTGGCACGCTTATACTACCAAACCGGCGCGTATGAAAAGGCCCTCCCTGTTTACAGAGAACTAATAAATCGCCAAGGAGAAACGCCTGAAACACTCCATGTTCTGAGTCAATTGCTGTTCCATCTGGGCTATGTAAGAAAGGCAAGAGACCTCATGGAAAATGCGGTTAAAACCCATCCGGAAAACATCGACATCCGCATTTCGCTCGCAGGGATATACGAAAAGGCCGGCTACTACACCTTGGCCCGAGAAACCCTGGAACAACTCCAGCACGATTTTCCCGATAAGAGCAGGCCATACGTAGCCCTGACCCGCTTCCATACGCGAGAGGGCCATCTGGAACAGGGAGAGAGGGTGGTGAAAGAGGCACTGAGTAAAGGCCTTACCGATTTACGCCTATATCAGGCCCTATTTGAAATCGAACACAGGCAGAAGAATTACCGGGCCGCCCTTAAACATCTCAGAAACGCCGTGGACTCATCTCCCGATGACCCTACACGATTACGCTTACTCGGGGATTATTTGCTTTTTTTAAAGATGTACGATCAAGCCCGAGAGACATACGAGCAAACGGCATCAAACGGTCGCTTATCGAATCAGGTCAAGAAAAGAATCGCACAGCTTTTAATCGCCCAGAAAAAGTATAATGAGGCTCTTGAATATATCGAGGCGCTCATTGCCGCCTCGCCTCGAAACCCTGAAACCCATCTTCTCCTCGGCATACTATGGTTGAGGCAAGGAAAGACGGACCGAGCCAAAGAGGCGCTCTTAAAAGCCCTGACGCTTGATCCCGAATCAGCTGAAAGCCGTTATTATTACGGATTGACACTGCTGAAAGAGCAAAAATACGAACTTGCTCTACCCCAAATATTGCGGGCAGTCGAGAGAAGACCCCATTCCCTCAGAGGTCATATGGCACTGGCCTATGTGTATTTTGAAACAGACCAACTCCAACCGGCATTGGAGGAACTCGGTCAGATTCTGCTCGCTCAACCATCTCATTTGCAGGCCCTGAATCTCAGGGCAAGGGTGCATCTCCGTTTGAAAAACTATGAGGCGGCAGCGGCAGATTACCGGCACATGATGGAACAGGATCAATCTTCACCTGCAATACGGATAGGTCTCGCTGAAACCTACAGGTTACAGGGCCGACTGGACGATGCCTTAATGGAATTTGAACAGGTCTTGAACAGCCATTCGGACTCCCTGGCGGCTTTGAAGAAAATTATCTCCATTTATGTCGCCAAAAAGGAATACGAGAAGGCCGTTGATCTGTGCAATCGTTATCTGAAAAGGTCGCCGGAAAACCTTGAGATAAGTCTGACAAAGGCCGCGATTTTAGACAAACAGAAAAAATACAAGATGGCGAAAAATGTCCTGAAAGCGTTGATCGATGAATACCCTGAATCGGATCGTCCGCTCATCATGCTCGCCGGCATGCAAGTGCGTCTGCAGGAATATAAAGCGGCTCTAAACGATTACCAAAAGGCTATCCAAAAAAATCCCAAACAGCTCAAGGCCCGCATGCAAATAGCCAAGATTCATGAAATTCAGGGGGCTTTCGACCAGGCCATCGATGCCTATGAAGCTGTTTTGCGCATTGACGGGTCATATGGGCCCGCCATCAATAATTTGGCCTATCTTTATGCAAATAGGAGTGAAAACCTTGATCGTGCCCTGAGCTTGGCCGAAAAAGCGCATGCACTAATACCGACCAGGCCTGCGGTAAAGGATACCCTGGGATGGGCCTATCTGAAAAAAGGGGCGCTGTTTCTTGCCAAAAAATATTTGGGTGAGGCGGTGCAGGAAAAGCCGCAGGTCGCCCTGTTTCGCTACCATTTGGGTATTGCATTCTTTCAGGCTGAAGATTTTTTAGAGGCCCGGAAAATGTTTGAAAAGGCCATCCGGTCGGGCTTGGCGGAAAAAGAGGCAAATGACGCCAAAAATCTGTTGAATCAGATGGAGCCCGTAACATCATAGTACGTGCTTGAGTCAATCATGAAACATCCTGTTGTGCTTCTTATATCTATTTGCGCACTGCTTCTTCAGGTTGTAACCCTACAGGCAGCGCCCATCGACGATATACCCGCCGAAACATCGATTTCGGACGGGGAACCGGAAGGCATGAATTTTGTCGATGATGGCGATGACACCGGCGTTTTGGAGCAATTGGGCTTAATGGAAATGGTTCAGGAGACGTTTTTCCATTTTTCCGAAAAAGAACAAGGGGGAATGGGGCCGAGGTCTCCGATATATCATGTGGATCTGTACACCATGGGCGTCGGCGGCATTAGACGTTCCATACTTGGATTTGATCGGAGGGTGGCTTTTGACCGGGGGACAACATTTGATCAAGGAATAGAATTTGATGAGGGCGCAACACCTGACAAAAGGGCCAAATTTGACGAGGGCGCAGGGTTTGACGGCATGGGGGGATTTGACCGGGAACGTTCCATTCGCATAAGAGAGCAAAGAGAAAATGCGCCCGTCCGCTTTCGCGCTGAAGAGGGGTTTCAGTTTAAAGAGGAAGACGAAAAAATCTCTCTTTCAAAAATCCAGCGGGGCGCTCGAGAGGAGGCTCTCATTGAAAATAAAGGAAGCCGGGAGGAGTTGCCCGACACTAGTGGGAAGAAACCTTTAGAGCAGGATTTATTGCAAAAGGAAGAGGTCACGCTTAATACCGTTAGATCGGTAGAAAGAGGGTTTCTTATCAAAATTGCTATGTTTGCCGTTGCCTTACTTGCCCTTTTAGCCGGCACTTTGAAGGGTCTCATCCCCTTTAAGTTCTATTTCTTTCTCACCATCCTGATCCTCATCCTGTGGAACCCCATGGAGAGTTTTTTTATCTCTATTATCATTGGGCTATCGGCCTTACTCGCACCCATATTAGGCTGATAATATCTCGAGTTTCCGATATCCAAAACAGCAAAAGCTGAACCTTAATCCGTTTTTTTTAAATAACCTCTCAAAGGATGAGCTACATGGATCTTCGAAAAATCAGAAACGAGACAAAGGGATGTAAACGTGTGATCCATTTCAACAATGCCGGCGCATCCCTCCCACCGGACCCGGTCTACAAGGCCTTGACGGATCATCTCGAACTGGAGCGAACCATCGGGGGATATGAGGCCGCTACCGCATCCCGGGAAAAAATCGACCGCTTCTACACCGCCTTCGCCGAACTTCTTCATTGCCAGCCAACAGAGATTGCCTACGTGGAAAACGCCACCCGGGCCTGGGATATGGCATTTTATGCCATCCCGTTTCAATCCGGGGATCGCATTCTGACCACTCAAGTGGAATACGGGAGCAACTACCTCGCCTTTTTGCAGGTGGCCCAGCGCTTTCATGTTAAAATAGACGTGGTGCCCAATGACGAGACCGGCCAGATATCCATCGCATCCCTTGAAAACATGGTGGGCGAAGACGTCCGGCTGATTGCGGCCACCCATGTCCCCACCCAGGGGGGGCTGGTCAATCCGGCTCAAGCCATCGGCCGGGTGGCCCGAAGGCATGGCATCCTCTACCTGCTCGATGCCTGCCAGTCCGTGGGTCAGTTGCCCGTGGATGTCCGGACCATCGGGTGTGACATGCTATCGGGAACCGGTCGGAAATACCTGCGGGGCCCCCGGGGCACCGGATTCCTGTATGTCCGGAAATCGCTCTTGAAGCGTCTGACCCCGCCTTTTATCGACCTTCGAGCCGCCACCTGGATCGACAGGGACCGCTTTGAACTCCGACCGGACGCCCGGCGCTTCGAAAACTGGGAGAGCTATGTGGCCGGCCGCATCGGCCTGGCCGCTGCGGTGGACTATGCCCTGGATCTCGGCATTTCGGCCATCTCCGAGCGGATATATTACCTGGCGGACCTTCTTAGAGACCGGCTGGCCCATCTGCCGGGGATTACCATTCAGGACATGGGCCGCAACCGCTGCGGGATCGTCACCTTCACCAAGGCGGATGAGACGCCCACGGAGATAAAAAAACGGCTGACCGAAAAGCACATCAACATCTCCGTGTCTCCGGCCCGCTACGCCCGTCTCGATTTCGACAGCAGGGGCTTGGAAGAACTCGCCCGTGCCTCGGTCCACTACTTCAACACCGAAGCGGAGATTGATACGTTCTGTGAGGCTATCGCCTCTGCGTGAAAAATATCCTACATGTGCAGTTCCACCACAGCCCCATCCTGAAGTAGATGATCGCGCTGGACCATCTGGCCATCGTAAACCGCATTCCCCCACACGCGGGCGGCCTTCAAATTCCTGGCAAAATCCTGGTGGACCTTTCCGGCAAAGTCCGCCAACGTGCTTCCCTTCTTCAATACGAACGGGGCCGTGCGGTCCGGTTCCTTACCCGGGGCCTTGGAATAGACACGAATAATGTCGAGCTTTTCAAAAATGGCTTCGCTGAGGCGATCCAGGTTACGGCCCGTGGACGCGGAAATCGGCATCATGGGCCAGTCATCCTCAAGGAGTTCTCGCAGAATGTCAAACTCCTCATCAGACCCTTCATCGTCGTTTTTGTTGGCCAGCACGAAAAACGGGATAAAGACAAAACCCGTCTGACCCTTGAAACGCTCCTTCAACCGCAGCGGCACGATCCGATAATCTTGAAGGAGATCGGCGGTATCCTCGATCTGGTGGACGGGGTCGGTGGTGAGATCCACCATTAACAGGATCAGATCCACTCTTTTGATCAAATCGATGAGCTCGGGCTCCACATATTCCCTGTACAAGGGAGGCGTATCGATCAGCTGTATTTGAACATTTTCATACTGCAGAATGCCCGGGGTGGGACGCCATGTGGTGTAAGGAAAATCGGCAATTTCAGGTGAGGCATTGGTCAGGGCGGCCAAAAGGCTGGATTTTCCGGTGTTAGGGGGTCCCGTAATGGCCACCTGCCCCGCACCCTCCTTGTCGATGCGGAAGGCGGATTCCTGTTTTGCGGTCCCCTTTTTGGACTGGGCCGCTGATTTCTGCTTGGAGAGCCGCCGCCGAAGATCGGCCCGCAGCTTGTCCGTACCTTTATGTTTGGGGACGACACTGATGAGTTCTTCAAGGCAGGAAATCCGTTCTTCAGTGGTCCTGGCCGCCTTGTAGCGGGTTTCCACCTCAAAATATTCCGGGGGGAGATTGGCGGGCATGGCGCTTTATACCGGATGTCTACAGAAACTTGAAGCAATCTGAATCAATTCAGTGTCGCTCTGTCATGGAGAAAACAAAAAAGCTGGGGTGAAGGATGATATGAGGCAGCAGAAAACCCCCGGACCCATTTTCGAGGATCCGGGGGTATCAATGGGTCTAAACGCTCTCCATCCCCTTGTCAAAGGCCGCCAGGTTGGATTCCAGAAAAGCCTTTTTGGTGGATGTAGAGATAACCGCTTTCATATCCTCTGCGGTAATGGGAATGGTATCCGACCCGATGAGGGCACCCAGCATCACCATATTCAGGGCCAGGGGGTTCCCCACGGATTCGGCAATCTCGATACCGTCCAGGGCGATCAGACGCCTGGCCTTCTCTTTGATCAGGGCAAGGCTCTTTTCAACCGGCGGGTATTCGCCCTGTCCGATGGCCACCGTAAAGGGGGGAGGGGGTGGGTATTGGTGATCACGGTGGTTTCCTCATTGCATTTTCCCAGGGCCCGCAGGGTCTCCAGCGGCTCAAAACCGATCAGCACATCCGCCTCCCCACTGGATACGATGGGACTGGTGACATCCCCCATCAGCACGGCTGACTCGACAATGCCGCCGCGTTGGGCCATTCCGTGAATTTCACTGACCACTGTCGGGATATCCCGGGACAGCGCGGCCTCTCCCAAAAGGCGTGAAGCCAGCAGGTTCCCCTGCCCGCCTACGCCGATAAATACCAATCGCTTTGTTTCCATAACCCCTCCCTTTTATCCTTTTACAGGCAGAATCGCATTTTCCGGACAGACCTGAGCACAAACCGAACACCCGATGCAGAGGTTCTTGTCAATCTCCACCTGCTCGCCATTTAGATACATGGCGGGGCAGGCCAACAGATTGATGCAGTCCCGGTGATTCTTGCACTTGGTGTGATTCACCTGAAATGGCTTGGATTTCCTGAATTGACCGGTGGCCTTTGCAAAGAGGGGGCACAGCTCCTCTGAAATGATGACCGAGACCCCATCGTAATCCCTCGCCGCTTTGACGGCCTCCACCGTTTTCTTCAATTTAAAGGGTTTCACCATATGAACATCTTCCACACCCAGGCCCCGCACGAGATTCTCGATGGATATCCGCGTTCGCTCCACCCCCATGGGTCCGGTATCCACGCCGGGATGGATCTGATGGCCGGTCATGGCCGTGGTGCCGTTGTCCAGGATCACCAGTGTAAACTTGTGGTTGTTGTGAACCGCATTGACCAGACCGGTAATCCCCGAATGAAAGAA
Source organism: Deltaproteobacteria bacterium (assembly GCA_034522175.1). Classification (GTDB taxonomy): domain Bacteria; phylum Desulfobacterota; class DSM-4660; order Desulfatiglandales; family Desulfatiglandaceae; genus JAIPDZ01. The sequence continues at coordinate 1,931,712 of JAXHLQ010000001.1, forward strand.
CGTGGAATCTCCGATAAAGGACACCACCTTCTGGTCCGTGGCCCTGGAAAACCCGCAGCCCGAGCTGACCGATGATCCCATGCAGATGACAAAATCGGCCATGGAGATGGGGGGCAGAAGCCCCAGGGTATAACATCCGATATCGGTGGGATAGACGGCATCCGTACCGTAGACCTGCTTCACCGCATAGTAGGTGGCCCGGTGCGGACATCCGGCGCACAGGTTGGGGGGCCTGCCGGGAAGCTGCGGACTGTCCGAAGTATCCAGCATCTTGGGCGGTTCATAATCCACGCCGAAATATTCCGCCACAGTCGCTCGGACCATGCCGGGGTCGTATTCATAGAGGCGCGAAAACCGGCCGGCACCTTTCCCTGAAATGGGCACCGATATCTCGTTTTCCTGGGCAATGGCCTTGAGTTCATTTTCATTAATGGGTTCCAACTCCTCCACCACCAGAACCTTCTCCATTTTCTTGAGAAATTCGATGCAGAGGGCCTCAGGGAGCGGGTAGGAAAGTCCCAGCTTCAATATGCCGACCTTATCCTTAATCCTTAGATCCGCCACGGCGTCGCTCACATAATCAAAGGCCACGCCGTTGGCGACAATTCCCCAGGTTCCGTCCCCGACGATCTGATTATAGGCCTCGTTGTCCGAAACCGCTTTTGCGCGGTCATATTTTCCAAAAGGGTCTTATGGAGATTCCGGGCCAGTGCAGGAACCGCCACAAAATGAAAGGGATTCTTCTCAAACGTCGCCTTTGTCTTCCTGGGCCTGAGTTCACCCAGGCGCACGGCGCCCCTGACATGGGCCAGCCGCGTGGTGGTTCTCAGGATGACCGGCAACCCCAGTTCCTCTGACAGGTCAAAGGCGCGCAGGGTCATGTCTTTCATTTCCTGGGTGTTGGTGGGCTCCAACATCGGCAGGCTGGAAAGCCGCGCATAGTAGCGGTTGTCCTGTTCATTCTGACTGGAAAACAAAGACGGATCATCCGCATTCACAATGACCATGCCGCCTTTGACCCCCACATAGGCCAGGGTCATCATCGGATCCGCCGCCACATTGAGACCCACATGTTTCATGGTGACCACGGTCCTCAGGCCGGACACCGCAGCCCCGGCCGCCACTTCCATGGCGACCTTTTCATTGGTGGAATATTCAAAATAAAGATCCGTTTCCTGGCTGATCTTAAAAAACTGCTCCGGAATTTCAGAGGAAGGGGTTCCAGGATAGCAGGTGGCAAACGCCACCCCCGCCTCCAGGGCCCCGCGGGCGATCGCCTCGTTTCCCAATAAGAGCATTCTTTCTCCCGGGGTGTCTGTCAACAACTTATGCATGGGCTTCCCTCCTGGGTCTCATTAAATTTTAAAGCTTTCGGTCATTCCCGAATATTTCTTTCGTAGTTTCGGTTTTTCGATCTTGCCGGTGGGATTTCGGGAACGTCATCGAAGAAAATCTTCCGGGGCCGTTTATACTTCGGGAGGGCCTCGCAGTATTCCATCAATTCCGTTTCACTCAAGGTCGCGCCGGGCTTGACCTTCACGATGGCGGTGACGATCTCACCGAGACGCTCGTCGGGAACGCCGATAACGGCCGCATCCTGGATCTTGCCGTTTTCCATTAAAAAATCTTCGATTTCCACCGGGAAGATATTCTCGCCGCCCGTGATGATGACATCCTTTTTACGATCCACAAGCCAGATAAACCCGTCCTCGTCCACCCGGGCCATATCGCCTGTGAGAAGCCACCCGTCCCTCAAGGTATTGGCGGTGGCCTCCGGATTCTTGTAATAGGCCTTCATCACCCCCGGCCCTTTGACCATCAGTTCACCGGCCTCGTCACGGGGGACGTCTTCCAAGTCAAAACCGACCACCTTATACTCCCAGTCAAACCCGGGGACCCCGATGGCCCCCACTTTATGGAGATTCTCCATCCCGAGATGGACGCAGCCCGGACCGGTGGTTTCACTTAAACCGTAATTGGTGTCATAATCGTGGTGCGGAAATACCTTTTTCCAGTTCCTGACCAGGCTGGGGGGCACCGGCTGAGCTCCGATGTGCATCAGTCGCCATTGATCCAGCTTGTAGTCTTCCAGCCGGACATCCCCGTTCTCAACGGCGATGAGAATATCCTGGGCCCACGGCACGAGCAACCAGACAATGGTGGCCGCTTCTTCGGACACCGCTTTTAGAATCCATTCCGGTTTGATTCCCTTCAGAATGACGGCCTTTGCGCCCACGATAAAATTCCCGAGCCAGTGCATTTTGGCTCCCGTATGGTAAAGGGGCGGGATGCACAGAAAGTTATCCGCATGGGTCTGGTTGTGATGGCGATTTTCGATGATGCAGGCCGCCTCGAGGTTGTAATGGGTCAGTAGAATCGGCTTGGGCGTTCCGGTGGTGCCGGAGGTAAAATAGAGGGCGGCTTCGTCGGTGAGTTCCAGGGGGACCTTCGGATCTTCAGCCCCTTTGAGGGGCTCTCCAGGACATCTGCCAAACCCATGGCCCATTCTGGCTTATCCGTGTCCGGACCCACAAATATATAGTCGCTGATGGCGGGCAGATCCGCTTTTATGGCCGAAACCCGATCGAGAAAGGCTTCACTGAAAACCATGGCCCTGGCTTCTGCGATCTCTGAACAGTAGCGGATATCTTCAGCAGTGAACCGGAAATTGAGCGGGACAGCCCACGCGCCGGTTCTCAGAATCCCGAAATAAATGGGCAGCCATTCCATGCAATTCATCATGAGATGGATGACCTTGTCCCCCTTACCGATCCCGCTCTGAATCAAGGCATTGGCGAATCGGTTTGCCATGTCATCAAAGGCCTTCCAGGTGATCTCCCTTCGACCGTTTTCTGCCGGTTCCCGCTCGATCAGAGCGATCTCATCGCCATACATCCTGGCATTGCGCGCCAGAATCTCCGTAATGATCATCTCCTCACCCCCGAAAAGCTATATTTTAGCTACAGAGTGACAATAAACCCTAACGTTGCATAAAGCTTTGGCCCAAAACCGCTTCGCTCGTTCTATATCAGGCCATCAGGTCGCTTTTCTCAGACGGGCCTTGACCATGGGAGAGAAGGGCGAGTTTGGGTACGTCTTCACGAATTCCTTCAGCAGCGTCTCCGCCTTCTGGTCCTGTCCATCCAGCCTTAAGACGCGCTCCAGACTCAGCATGGCCGATTCTCTGAAGGGATTGTCCTTGGCATCCACCACAGGGGTGAGGACGTCAACGGCCTTCTGATAATCCCCTTGGGCCTCATAACAGTCGGCCAGGGCCAAACTGTTGAGCCCCTCATAGGCCACCGCACCTGACATTTCCTTGCCGAATCTCCGGTAATGGGCGATGGCCTCCTCGTAGTTGCCTTCAACGAACAGGATATGCGCCACCTGGGGCAGGGCCAGCCGGGCCGCCTCGGACACCCCGTATTCATCGATGACCTTTTGAAAAAGCGCTGCCGGTTTTTCGGCATTTTCGGCTGTCTCTGCCGGGTTTTCGCTCCGGCTCAGCATGTCGTATGCCAGGTTATAGGCTTCCTGACCTTTGTTGTCGACGTGTCGCAGGTAGGTGTACACGGACAGATAGCCCACAATCACCACCGCAATACCGAGGCCGACATATTTCAGTTCACGGGCATGGTCGGTAAAAAAATTGACGGCCCTCGCGGAAAAGAGAGGAACTCATCCGTTCCTTTCAACAGTTCTTTTCTGCTCACCTTCTTTTTTGCCATGGCTGCACCGGACCTCCTTTGAATGACCTTTTCATACCAGATGGAACCCGTTGCGTCAACCGCATATGATCGAATCCCAAAACGCGAATCCCAAACTTCGTATCCGTTTATGTTAAAATTGCGGTTTAAGATTGCGGGTGCCGAAACAGATCTTGTCTTTTTCCCTGGAAAAAGAAATAATTGTGATCCGTTTTTGAGTTGAACCATGGGATCTCTTTTTTTACGAATACTAAGGAGACCGTCTCTTTGCCTTATATAGACGCGTTTTTGATCAAGCTCAATGCCCTTCCCGATGGACTCATCTACTTTCTTTTGGGTGTAAGCGCCTTTGTTGAAAATGTCTTTCCGCCCATACCCGGCGATACCATTACCGCCTTCGGGGCCTTCCTGGTGGGCACCCAACGGCTTGACTTCACGGGGGTGTATCTTTCCACAACGCTCGGAAGCCTGGCCGGATTCATGACGCTTTTCTGGATCGGAAACGTTTTGGGACGCAGGTTCTTCCTTGAGCGGGATTACCGTTTTTTCAAGGCCAGAGATATTATCCGGGCCGAGGAATGGTTTGCCCGGTGGGGATACTTGCTGATCCTGCTGAACCGATTTTTTCCCGGCATCCGATCCGCCATATCCATTGCCGGGGGAATATCCCGCCTAAAGGCCCTCCGGGTTACCCTCCTGGCCCTGATCAGTGCCGGAATATGGAATCTTTTGTGGATCTTTGCCGGGTATACCCTTGGGACCCAGTGGGAAACCGTCAAAGAAAAAATGGGGACCCTCCTGTTCCGCTACAACATGGGGGTTTTCATTTGTCTGGGCCTCGTGATCCTGCTTCTGATCATTCGGTTTCTGAAAAAAAGGCGCAAGGCTTCTTCGCCTGGCGAGTGACGACCCGCGAATCATCGGGTCTCTTCAGCGATCCAGTCCATAAAGTCCGGGTTCCCCTGTGACATGGGAACACTCACCACACACGGACATTCATAACTGTGCATGCGTGTGACCTTGCGGATAACCGCCTGCACCAGCGAGGCCTTGGTCTTGGCGAGAAGCACCACCTCTTTTCTGGACACCTTTTTTCCCTTCCACCAGTAGATGGCGCGCATCTGATCCATCAGATTGACCGACGCGACGAGTCGTTCAGTCACCAGGACCTCCCCAATCGCCTCGGCTTCCGCCATGGTAGGGGCCGTCATGTAAACAAAATAAAATTCCATGATTAAAATCTCCCCATTTTATAGAGCCAGTGATACGCAACAATCCCCACTGCGGTGGAAAGGTTGAGGCTTCTCACCTTCCCCCAGATGGGAATCCTGTAACAGGGATACCGGTCCATCAATGCCCGGGGTACCCCTCGGGTTTCCCTGCCGAAAAGGAGATAATCCCCCTTTCGAATCCGAGCCCGGGTATACGGTTCGGTTGCATGGCGGCTGAGCACCCACAGCGAACCTGATTCGCCCTTATCCTCCAGGAATGCCTCAAAACGCTCATGCTGTCGAATGTCCACCTCGCCCCAGTAATCCAGGCCCGCCCGTTTCAGATGCTTGTCGTCGGTCTTGAATCCCAATGGGTGGATCAGGTGAAGCCTCAGTTCGGCGGCGGCACATAGCCGGGCAATATTTCCGGTATTGGCAGGTATTTCAGGCTGGTACAGAACAATGTGAAGGTACGGATCGGCAATTATCCGGTGGGAGTATGTATCGATCGGTCCCCTCATGGAAGGTGTCTGATCCTCCCCTCCCCTTCACTCGGATAATCGATCACCTTGAGATGGCGAGCATAACGGATGAGGGCTTCGTAGTCCAAAAGCGGGGTCGTTTTCCACTCAATGGACCCGGGTTTGAGGTGCAGATACTTGCGCATGTTCTCGGGCCGGGCGCAGTACGCGTTGTGCGTGAGGGTGTAGGTCTGATCCGCGACAACTAATTTTCCATCGATCCTTGCATGGATCACCCGCTGACCGCGGGGCTTTTCAGAATCGATGGTATAGCGGATACCGGAAACCTGGTTCACGAAATGAAGGGCATCACCCTCCAGGATCCTCATGAGTTGATCCCCTGTCACAACGCCGGTCACGAGATGGTTTTGAAACGGGGTCATGTTCTTGAAGTCCCCTTCCCTGAGGGTCCGGAATTCACCGGGGAAGATCCGAAAGCCCTTCCTCAGGGAACTGCTGTTCGTCATGGCCACATCGCTGCCCGTGGCCCACCTGAAAGCATCGGTCACAAAATCGCCAATGCTGTTCTCTTTTCCCTGCATGCAGGCGCCGAGAAGCGAGCGCTTCAAAACAGCTACGGGCTCCCCCTTCATGCCGTCGGATACTTCCTTGAGCCGCAAGGCGGCGCGATCCAGCGATGAGGGCATATTCTCCATCAACCGGTTTTCCACGTTCAGCACGCGACCTTTTTCCACAGATACCGTCACCACACCGTAGTATCGGTTCATGGCGCCGGCCTGAAAAATGAAGATGCCGTTTCGTTCAAGGGGCGGTTCCAGGACCACGTGATTGTGTCCCGACAGGATTAGATCCACCCCGAGATCAGGGGAGATCTGCCCTGCAAGGGTCAGGATGTCGCGCAAGTCATCATGAATCATGAGGACGGTTAGGTCCAGGGGGCCCATCTCCGGCACGAACCGATTGACGGCCTTCAAGGGACGAATGGCCTTTAGTCCTTCCCCGGCGATGACGTCGTTGACGCGGCGATTGTCGTTTAGAACGAGACCCAGAAAGCCCACCCGGAGGCCGGTGGCTGTTTTAACGATTTTGAAAGGCGTGTAATAGGGTTGGTTTTCAGGGCCTAACAGGTTGGCACAAAGGAGACCCGACGAAAAGCGCTAAGGCCTGGGCACCCCGTAATCGAACTCATGGTTGCCGGCGGACATGAGGACGCGCTGACCGAACCCCTGATTCGACAACCGCTCATAAAAACGATTCCAGACAGCCAACACTGCCACGCCCTTCATATCATCAGGGAAATCGGGTCCGGTAAAGAGATCCCCGGCCATCGTATAAAACGAATTGGGATCGGCTTTGAACAGCGGTTCAAGGATCCGTGCCATCCCGGCCATTCCCATCCGGGTGGAAGACGGGAAAATCCACGCATGCAAATCGTTTTGATAGATAATGGTCACCGGCTGAGCGGCCCTCGCCGATAACGGATACGTCAAAAAAACAGAAGGGCAAGGATGAAGATTCTTGTAATCATTTTTAAAACCGTAGCGCCACAGGATCCGGCACAGGCCATGGAGCGCATGGTCCCATACCTAAAACGAAATGAGCGGCCCGCGTTCATTCTGTGAACACACCAGAACCTCTGCACGATGACCAGGGGTATCCGCAAGCGCCGCTCTTGCTGAGGCCTTGGCTTTCTCCGGCGTATTATTGGTCTCGCTCAGGTGGGCCAGCGCCACCACTTCAAGATCCGGGTGGGAAATGCTTTTCAGCAATTCTCCAGCCTGCCGGTTTGACAGATGCCCATCGGGGCCCTGTATCCTTCGTTTCAGAAACAGGGGGTAGGGCCCGTTAGCCAGCATGCCGGGATCGTGATTGAACTCCAGTATCAGTGCCCGGCACCTCCTCAAACGATCTTCGGCCAGTCGGGTGCATCGTCCCAGATCGGTAGCAATCCCGATCCGTATCCCGTTCGAAGAGAGAATCACCCCCATCGGATCCACCGCATCATGGCACTTGGTGAACGTCTCCACCCGAAGATCCTCGATTTCAACCGATCCGCCGGGTTCGACGGGCAGCGGTTCGGCCAGTTTTCCAAGCGATTTCCTGCACCGATCAAAGGTTTTTGCATTCATAAATAGCGGGAATTGATACCGTCTTGCCAGCGGTCCAGCCCCCCTTATATGATCCGCGTGTTCGTGCGTGACAAAAACACCGTCCAATCTCTCGGGGGCAATGCCCAATGCCTGAAGATGTCTCCGCGTCTCCCGGAGGCTCAACCCCGCGTCAATCAGGATCCTTGCATGCCGGGTTTCCACATAACAGGCATTCCCCTTACTCCCGGATGCCAGAACAGCGAATCGGATCCGATAGGTCATTTGACCCCGCTGTGTCCGAATCCACCCGCCCCTCTCTCGGTGGCGTCGAGATCCTCAACCACCATCAGGCGGGCCTGATACACCTTTGCGATCACCATCTGGGCAATCCTATCACCCCGTCTGATCTCGAAAGGTTCCCTGCCCCCATTGACCAGAATAATCCCGATCTCACCCCGGTAATCCGAGTCAATGGTTCCGGGGGCGTTCAGCATGCCGATGCCGTGATGAAGGGCCAGGCCGCTTCGGGGTCTTATCTGGGCCTCATACCCATGAGGGACGGCCAGAGCAAGCCCCGTCGGGATCAACCGTATGTCCCCGGGGCGCAAACGGATTGTCCCCTCTACACAGGCCCGAAGATCCATGCCGGAGGCCCCTTTGGAGGCATAGCCGGGCATGGGAAGATCGGTGCCGTGATCCAGCCTTTTTATTTTAATTGGGATGGTTTGCAAGGGGGACCGTGTCATTCAATATCGATGCAGGGGAACCGTTGGGCCGCGACACCACCCCCGATCAATTAAATAAGAGGCAATTTCGGTCAACGGCGTCACTTTCCAGGGGCCCGAGTGCGGTAAAGGCAATGTTTTCATTTCGGAATATCCGGTTGGCAACATCGATGACCTCACGAAAAGGGACGGCTTCAATCCGTTTGACCACTTCTTCATGGGAGATGTACCTTCCGAAGACAAACTCATTTCTGGCCAGACGCATCATCTGATTATCCGTACTTTCAGAAGCGAGATAGATGCCGCCGATGATGTGCTCCTTGGCCGATGCCAGGTCCTGTTCCGCCAGTGCTCCGTTACAAAGCTTTTGGATCTCCCGGTTCATAATATGAAGAACCGCATTGACGTGCCTCGGCTCAGTCGCCGCATAAACCCCCAAAAGCCCCGCATCCATATAGGCACTCAGAAAGGAAAAAACGGAATAGGCCAACCCTTCCTTTTCTCTGATCTCCTGAAAAAGGCGGGAACTCATGTTTCCGCCCAGAACGGTATTGAGGATGGCACAGGCGAACCGCGCATCATCCACCTGGGAAGCGGCCTTCCCCCCGAGACAGATGTGGACCTGCTCCAGTTCCTTTGGATAAATGGAAAAGCCGCTGGTGGAAGTCGGGGGGATGCGTTTGCCGAGACCCCGGCTCTTGGCGGTGTTTTCAAAGATCGGCTTAAAATAGGCGACCATCTCCTCGTGATCGACATCCCCGGCTGCCGCAACCAGAATGCGGTCCGGGGAATAAAAGCGTTCGATGTAACTCAGGATGGACGCTTGACTGATGGCGGACACGGTCTCCCCTGTGCCCAGGGTGGACCGCCCCATGGGATGATCGGCCCAGCAGAGCCCGTTGAACAGAACGTGGATCTTGTCATCCGGAGAATCTTCCATCATATTGATTTCCTGAAAGATAACCTCCCGTTCTCGCTCCAGATCCTCCGGGTTGAAGGTGGGATTCAAAAATATGTCGGAAAGGATATCCGCCATCCGGTGAAAGTGTTTCCCCAAAACCCTTCCGTAGAAACAGGTATTTTCTTTTCCGGTAAATGCGTTGGAGAGCCCGCCAAAGGCGTCTAAGGACTTGGCGATCTCGAGACCCGTCCGATTCCGGGTTCCCTTGAAGCTCATGTGCTCGATAAAATGGGAGACACCGCTCTCCGAGGGCATCTCATCTCTGGATCCTGTATTGACCCAGATGGCAAGGGAAACGGATCGTACATGGTCCAGATGCTTTGAGATAATACGGACCCCGTTTTTCAGTTCAGTCTTATTCACCATCTTCCAGCTTTTCCCCCAGAGCCGCCTTTCGGGAGAGCCTGATGCGCCCGTCATTGCCGACTTCCAGGACCTTCACCAACACTTCATCGCCTTCATTTAAAACATCGGTGACCTTGTTTACCCGCTCTTCCGCCAACTGGGAAATATGCACCAGTCCGTCGGTCCCGGGCAGGATTTCCACAAACGCGCCAAAATCCATTATCTTCACCACCTTGCCCTTATACAGCTTCCCGACCTCGGCTTCCTGAACGATTTCCTTGATCATATTCATGGCCGCGGTAGAGGCATCCTTGTCCGGGGCGGCAATGGTGACAATCCCGTCGTCGTCCACATTGATCTGAGTGTCCGTCGTGCTGCAGATCTCGCGGATGGTCTTCCCGCCCTGACCGATCACCAGCCGCACCTTTTCCGGTTTGACCTGCAGGGTGCTGATGATCGGCGCATACGCCGACACCTGGGCCCTCGGCCTGCTGATGGTCTTGGTCATCTGATCCAGGATAAAGATGCGTCCCGCTTTGGCCTGTTCCAGGGCCTTTTGCATCACCTCTTTGGTCAGTCGCTCGATTTTGATATCCATCTGAAGGGCCGTCACCCCCTCGCGGGTACCGGTCACCTTGAAATCCATATCACCAAAATGGTCTTCATCGCCGATGATATCGGTCAGCACTCTCACCCGTTCCCCGTCTGTCACCAGGCCCATGGCCACACCGGCAACCGGTTCCTTGATGGGGACCCCCGCATCCATGAGCGAGAGACATCCGCCACACACGGTGGCCATGGAGGAAGACCCGTTGGACTCCAGAATCTCGGAAACGACCCGGATACAGTACTGAAACCCTTCCGCTTCGGGCAACACCGGCATGAGCGCCCGCCTGGCGAGGGCTCCGTGTCCGATTTCCCGCCTTCCCGGTCCACCGAGTCTCTTGGCCTCGCCCACACTGTAGGGAGGAAAATTATAGTGCAGGATGAACGACCTGAAATGTTCACCATAGATGGATTCAATCCGCTGCTCATCCCGTTCCGTGCCCAGGGTAGTCAACACAATGGCCTGGGTCTCCCCACGCGTAAAAAGTGCCGATCCATGGATCCTGGGCAAGAGACCGACCAGGCACTCGATGGACCTGACCTCGTCAAGCGCACGCCCATCAATTCGTTTCTCATCGGTGAGTATCATTTCCCGGACCATGGTCTTTTCGAGGGTGTGAAAGGCCTCCTTGATCTCGGCCTCCTTGCCTTCGAAGGATTCTGAAAGGGATTTACACACCGACCTCTGGGCCTCTTTTCGCCTTTTTTCTCTCTCCATCTTTTGAGGAATCGCCAGCACCTCACCCATCAACGATCGCCCCATATCAAAAACGGTCTCCTTGAGTGCCTCGTCCACCGCTTCAGGCGGCACCGCCCTTTTGGGTTTGCCCACATCCTTTTTGAGGCTCTCCTGTAAATCCAGGAGGGGTTGAATGGCCTCATGACCGAAGAAGATGGCATCGATCATCTCGGATTCGGGCACAAAAAGGGCCCCCGCCTCCACCATGACCACACCGTCCCGATTTCCGGCAACGATGAGATTGATATCACTTTCCGCCTGCTCGCTGATGGTAGGATTGGTGACAAACCTCCCTTCAAGCCTCCCGATGCGGACCCCGGCGATGGGTCCCCTGAAGGGAATATCCGAGATTTCCAGGGCAGTGGACGCCCCCAGCATGGCCAGCATATCCGCCTCATTCTCCTTGTCCGTGGAGAGGACCGTGGCAATGATCTGGGTTTCAAAGTGGTAATGCTCGGGGAACAGCGGCCGCAGGGGTCTGTCGATGAGTCTTGAGGTCAAGGTCTCCCTTTCACTCGGCCTTCCCATATCCCGTCTGAAGAAATTGCCGGGGATCTGTCCGCCTGCATAGGACATCTCCTGATACTCCACCGTCAGGGGGAGGAAATCGATGCCTTCGCGGACCTCATCCGTAGAAACTGCCGTCACCAGAACAACGGTTTCTCCCAGGGTCACCACCACCGAGCCACTTGCCTGCTTCGCCACACGCCCGGTCTCCACATGCAACGATTTACCATCCATATCTATCGTCATATTCTTTATCATCTTATTTCCTTTCACTCGACGCTAACCGTCGATCATAGAATTCCTTGTAAACTCGGGTCGAGACCTGAAAAGGGCCACCTTTTCTTACTTCCGGATGCCGAGTTCCTGAATGAGTTCCCTGTACTTCTCAACATTTTTGCGTTTCAGATAATTCAAAAGACGTCTTCGCTGTCCAACCAGCTTTAACAAGCCACGGCGCGAGTGATGGTCCTTCTTGTGTTCTTTGAAATGCTCTGTGAGGTATTTGATTCGGCTGGTAAGCAAAGCAATCTGAACCTCGGGTGACCCGGTATCCGTTCCATGCACTTTGAACCGATCGATAATGTCCTTTTTAGCTCCGGCTGTCAAAACCACTTTTCAAACCTCCTCTAATTGATGTTTCCAAAAAAATTAACAACATCCGCGAAAATTGTGTGTCATCCATGTTCCCTATTTTTTGAGGGGCTCCCCTTTAAAAAAGCGCTTCACCCTGCAAACACCCTATCTATGGCTACTCTGTCATCACGATTTCCTCCTCCATGGCTGACCTTCATCACCGCGATCAAGTTTCCCCGGTTAACCAATTTGATAAAACCTTCCCGGCCGCCTGAACCCTCATCCAGCAGTTCATGCCAAGCGGGTTGGTATCCCTGACGGACCTTCCGGGCAAGGTCCTCATTCACCTCAATCTCCCGCATATCCGGAATGGCGTCTTTCAGGGACAGCACCCTTTGCCATAACCCCTCCCGAACACCGTCCAACAATACCTGTGACGGCAGGGCATCCCTCACGTGAAAGCTGCCGCTCTGAACTCTCCTGAGGGATGTGAGATGCGCACCCGGTCCGAGCGCATTTCCCAGATCCGCTGCAAGACGCCGGACATAGGTCCCGGCCGAACATCTGACGCGCAGGGCAATCCGGGGCAACTGGACCCAAAGCACATCAAGCGCGAATATATTCACCTTCCGGCTCTTTATATGAACCGCGATCCCCTCTCGTGCCCACTGGTATGCCCGCCGACCGTCTACTCTGACTGCAGAGTAGACGGGTGGGGTCTGTTCAATCTCTCCCAGAAAACCCGCCGCTTTGTCGCGGATGGTTGCGGTTGAAAGATCCGGAACGTTTCGTTTCGAGACGATCTTTCCCGCCGTATCCAGGGTGTCCGTCTCCACGCCGAGGCACATCACGGCCTCATAAACCTTATGGCCGGACATGACATGGGTCGAAAGGCGCGTCGCCCGGCCCAAAAGGATAATCAGCAAACCGGTCGCAAATGGATCCAGCGTTCCTGCATGGCCGACCTTGAATCCCCTCCCTTTACGGATCATCCTCCGCACCCGTTCCACCACATCATGAGAGGTGATGCCCGCTTCCTTGTCAACCAATACAATGCCGTCAGACGGGGTCTCCATTCAGAAAGCGGCCTACCATTTTCAAGAAATCGTCTTTGATCTGATCCACGGGTCCGCGGCGCTCAAATCCCGCAGCTCGTTTATGTCCGCCACCACCAAAGGTGGTGGCAAGTCGCGCAACATTTACGCTGTGATCCGACCGGAGGCTGAACTTGTAGTGGTCCTTATCGATCTCACGAAGGGCAGCAGCGACTTGAACCCCATGAACAAATCGGGGATAATCCACAAATCGCTCGCTGTCCGTTGGACCGGCCCCGGTCTGTTCAAACATATCCCGTCGAAGGGTCATCATCCCCAGTCGGTCATGAAAGTGAAATTCCAGTGTCGACAGGGCCAGTTCCAGGAGTTTCAGCCGCTCGACACCGTACCCATCCATGACCTCCCTTGAGATGTCCCAGGGTCTCGCCCCCGCTTCAATCAGCTCCGCCCCCATTCTCATGGCCGCCGGTGTCGTATTGGTGTATTTAAAAGAACCGGTATCCGTCTGGATGGCAGCGAACAAGTTTGACGCCACTTCGCTGTGAACACAAAATCTCCCCATTTTCAGGATGCGATACACCAGTTCGCCCGTGGAAGAGGCGGCAGGGTCAATTAGATTGACGTCTGCGAATGCATCATTGGTCTCATGATGATCGATATTGAGGGTATGGTTGTGTTGATCAAAGACGTCCGCCAAATCACCCAGACGACTTTTTTCCGCACAATCCAATGCCACCGCCACATCACATATTGCCTTTGGGTGGAGCCCCTTGACAATTTGATCTGACCCCTCGAGGTTCCTGAGTGGGCCCTCCAGCGTTTGGGGGGTTAGTAGCACAACCGTCTTGCCTGCATCAGTTAGGCTTCTTCCCAGGGCCAGCATGGAACCGATTCCGTCCGCATCCGGATCCACATGGGTCATCAGCAAAAATCGATTCCGGTTCATCAGGTGATCTAAAATCTCGGCAACGATTCCGTCAACATCACGACGTGCCGGACCAATCGAGGGAACGGTCATGCGTCGTCTTCCTTGCGGATTTCGTCGAATAGCGATTCCAGTCGATCCGCATGCTGAAGGGTGGGATCGTGTATAAAGGAAATCTCCGGGACATATCGCAATTCCATCCGTGCGGCAATTTCCCGCTTTATAAATCCTTTTGCCACTGTCGACGCCGGATTGGGCACGACGGATCGCATCTGCTTCCCCCATGGTGCTGAAAAAAACCCTGGCCGACTTCAGATCATTGCTCAGCTCAATACCCGTGAGCGTGACGCCTTTGACCCTGGGATCTTTGGTTTTTTCCAGAAGGATGGTGGCAATTTCCCTGAGAATGACATCGCCCACCCTCACGGCGCGTTTGCTGGGAACCATAGGAACCCTTTCCGATTTCAAGTATTAAAAATTTCCATTTCAGAATCAACCATCTCGGCGAGATAGAGCGAAATCAAGGAAGTCCCGCACATGATTCAGCGAGGAGTCGATAAAACGGGTGTCGTTTCCCACCGCACAAATACCCAATTCAATTCTTTGCCACATGTCATTGGCGCCGACTTCCGCAATACCCACATTGAATCTGGAACGTACTTTATCAACCATGCTTCTGACCACCTTGCGCTTTCCCTTGAGCGATCGGTTGTCATGCAGCAGGAATACGATTTTGAGGCTTCCCACAACCATGATGTTTACAACTCCGCGGCGACCTCTTCCTCCTCATACACTTCGAAGACATCGCCCGGTTTAATATCGTTATAATTCTCCAAACCGATGCCGCACTCATATCCGGTCTGTACCTCTTTCACATCATCTTTGAATCGCCTGAGAGAAGCGATTTTGCCGTCGAAAACCACCACATCGTCTCTCAACAGATGAACTTTGGCGTTTCGGGTGACGTATCCATTCGTCACCTGGCATCCGGCGACTGCACCGATCTTGGGCACTCGGAATATCTCCCTGACCTCTGCACGACCGATGACCCGTTCCTCAACCACCGGTTCCAGCAAACCGCTCATTGCCAGACGGACATCCTCTATGACATTGTAAATCACATCGTCAGTATCGAATATTCACATTTTCTCTTTCGGCAATCTCCACCACACGGGGGTTCGCCCTTACGTTAAATCCGATGATGATCGCCCCTGATGCCGAAGCGAGCATGACGTCCGACTCGGTCACAGCGCCTGTTCCTGAATGGATAATATTGAGCCGAACCGCTTCGGTTGCCTGCTTGGTCAGCGAAATCTTTGAGCGCTTCCGCAGAGCCCTGTACATCCGCTTTCAGGACGATATTGAGCTCCTTCACATCCCCTTCTTTAATCCGATCAAAAAGATCATCCAGGCTGGCGAGGCCCTTTTTCATCCCGTCCTGCTTCTTTCCGCTCTCCTGCCGGTGCTCGATAATCTGCTTGGCGGTCTTATCATCTTTAACTACAATAAACTCATCACCGGCCATGGGTACACCCGATATGCCGTAGAGCTTCACCGGTACGGAGGGGGTCGCCCGCTCAAGGCGCCTTCCCCGATGATCCAGCATCGCCCGCACCTTTCCGTAGTAGCCGCCGCAGACAAACTGATCTCCCTGATGAAGCGTCCCGGTCTTTATAAGGACGGTGGCGACCGGCCCCTTGCTCCGGTCCAGTTCCGCCTCGACCACCGTTCCCCTGGCTTCCCTGTTCGGGTTCCCTTTGATTTCAAGCATCTCCGCTTGCAGGAGGATCAGTCCCAACAGGTCCTCAACCCCCTCTCCGGTCTTGGCCGAAATCAGGCCATACAAGGTTTCTCCCCCCCATTCCTCGGGAGCGAGATCCAGTTCGGCCAGTTCCCTTCTCACCTTTTCCGGATCGGCATCCGGCTTGTCGATCTTGTTTACGGCCACCACGATGGGGATATCGGCTGCACGGGCATGATTAATGGCCTCTTTGGTCTGGGGCATGGCCCCGTCGTCGGCCGCAACCACCAGCACGATGAGATCCGTCAGCTTTTGCCCCCCGTGCCCGCATGGCGGTAAACGCCTCATGTCCGGGGGTATCCAGGAAAACAATATCGCCGCCGTCGGTCTTCACATAGTAGGCGCCGATATGCTGGGTGATGCCGCCGGATTCTCCCTCTATGATATTCGATTTTCTCACATAGTCGAGCAGGGATGTCTTCCCGTGGTCCACGTGTCCCATAATGGTGACCACGGGGGGCCTTGAAACCAGTTCCTCGGGACGGTCTTCGACTTCTGCAATGAATTGATCCTCCTCGAAGGTATCCAGCTCCAGCGCAAACCCCAGGTCATCTGCCACCACCGAGGCGGTCTCAAAATCGATGGGTTGGTTGATGTTCGCCATAATACCTGATTTCATTAAAATTTTGATCAATTCGTTGGCTTTGATGCCCATGGCCCTGGCCAGTCCACTCACCGTGACCACCTCAGGGACCTTGATCCGCCGCTTAATGGCCTTGGGTATGGTAATTTCGGTATGCTTAAGCTTTCGTAACGACTCTTTTCCCTTCTTTCCGTGCCTTTTGGGCTTGGTTCTGGCAGGACTGCCGTTATAAAGATCGGCCCGCTCATAGACCTCCCGTTTCCGGCGTTTGAAGGGGCCCCGTTTCTCTTTCTCTTCTTTGGCAGCCTTTTTCTTTCCCTTCTTCTTGGAAGGTTTTTCTTTTGCGGGTTCCTCCGGCTCGACCGGCACATCCCTCGCGACACCCATAGGCGGCACAGGGGGTTCCGGAGCGGGGACCACCAAGGGTTTCCGTGTCTGCTTATCCAGTATCTCCTTTAGGGGGCCCTCTTCCGGTCGCTTGATAATCTTTGCCGGCTGATCCCCCTTTTTCCGTTTGGCCTTCTTGGCTTTTGGTTTAATCGCTTTGGGTTCCCCGGTTTCGACCG
Source organism: Deltaproteobacteria bacterium (assembly GCA_034522175.1). Taxonomy (GTDB): domain Bacteria; phylum Desulfobacterota; class DSM-4660; order Desulfatiglandales; family Desulfatiglandaceae; genus JAIPDZ01. The sequence goes on from JAXHLQ010000001.1 coordinate 1,948,588, forward strand.
CAGGTTTTTTCGCTTCCGTCGTAATATCGGGCTCGGGGATTTCTGCAGGCGATTCCTCTTTCGTCTCTTCTTCAACGGTGACTGGTTCCGGCTTCTCTTCGGCCGTCAAGGGTTCCTGATCGGTTTCGGGCTTTGAGACGGGCGGGGTTTCGGGCTTCTCCTCGGCGGACTCGGGCTCAGGAATTGCTTCTTCCTTTTCTTCTTCGGGCTTCTCAGGAGAAGGCTCCTCAGCTCTTATAACTTTTTTTCGCCGGCGAATAACCGTGGGTTTGACCCGCTTCTCTTCGACCACCTGTGAAACGGTCCCCAACATGATCTCTCTCGCCCGAACCACGTCCTTTTCGTCAAGAGTGCTCATGTAATTCTTGACAGTCATTCCACCGGCATTGAGACGATCCACCAGCGTCTTGCTTTCGATGTCGAGTTCTCTTGCTAATTCATAGACTCTGACTTTGGCCATAAAATCCCCCAAAAAATCCTTATCAACTGCTTAGCTGCCACACACCGCTTCTGCGGATGAGCATCATAAGGCGTCCCATGAAGCGCCATGTCTCTCAGCGGATCTGCTCTCGAATACGATCGAATCTGCTCTGAATGCCCGCTTTAAAAACCGACTCAATTTGGGATGCGATAGGCAGGTCTCCTGGTCACATACATACGCTCCCCGACCCACGCCCCTGCCATCGAGGTCCCTGACCACCTCGTCTTTTGCATTTCGGACCAGCCGAATCAATTCTCCCTTTTCCTTTTTGGCGCCACAGGCGATACATGTCCTAAAAGGGATGTGCTTCTTTTTCATCATTCAGCGGAGGTTTTTTCCGTCGACGTTTCGTCTCCTTGATTCTCAGCGGTTCCTGGAGGATCCAGCGCAATGGTTTCATCGTCGCCGTCGGACACAGGCAATCCCTCATCGCCGGAGGCGTTGTGGGGTTCGGGGTCGGGGGCTTCATCTTCCATAGCGGCCAAACGTTCGATTTCGGCTTCCTTCCGCTTGACGTAGTCTTTGGCCTCTGTGATAAGCTCTTCAGCCCTCGCCTCAGTGATCCCCTCTATCGATATCAGGTCTTCCACCGTTGCCCTGGCCACATCCGCCGCCGATTTGAAGTCGAGCTCATAAAGATCCGTGGCCCGTTTCTGGCCGATACCCGGAAGATCCAAAAGAGAACTGAATCCGGATTTCAAGGCCTCGTTGTAACTGGTTTCTCCCACGACATCCAACCGCCAACCCGTGAGCCGCGAAGCGAGCCGCACGTTCTGACCCCGCTTCCCGATGGCAAGTGACAACTGATCGTCGGGCACCACCACTTCCATGCTCCGGTTGTCTTCATCGACAATCACTCGGGTGATTTCAGCCGGTGCAAGGGCATTACAAATAAATTTCGCGGCATCCGGATCCCAGGTCACAATGTCGATCTTTTCACCCCTGAGTTCCTGCACCACCGCCTGGACCCGTCGACCTTTCATTCCCACACAGGCCCCCACGGGATCAACATCCGAATCTCTGGATGCCACGGCAATTTTCGCCCTTCCGCCGGGTTCCCGGGCTACCTGCATAATTTGGACAATACCCTCGGTGATTTCCGGCACCTCGTTTTCAAAAAGGGCCGCCAGAAAATTGGGATGGGTCCTGGAAAGCACGATCTGCGGGCCGCGACTGAATTGCTTCACCTCGAGTATATAGGCCCTGATCCGGTCCCCCTGGCGATAGTTTTCTCTCGGCATCTGTTCTTTAGGCGGGAGTTCCGCTTCCACGCGACCGAGATTGGCAATAATGGCGCCCCGATCAAACCGCTGAACAATGCCGTTCACAATCTCACCGCGCCGATCCTTGAAATCATCAAAGACCATGTCTCTCTCGGCCTCTTTCAGCCGTTGCATGATGACCTGTTTGGCGGACTGAGCGGCAATTCTCCCGAAGGTATCCGGGTCCATCTTGATACCGAGGCTGTCCCCGATTTCGCATTCCGGATCCATTTCATAGGCTTCCTTGAGCGATATCTCAATATGCTCGTTTGTGACGGTTTCCACCACTTCTTTGAACTCAAAGGCCTCCACTTCACCCAATTCCTCGTTATAACGCACCTCAAGGTCGTAATCCGGTCCGTACTTTTTTCGGGCAGCCGCTTTTACCGCTTCTTCAAGCGCCGTGATCAACACGTCTGTCTCCACGCCCTTTTCCCGACTCACCTGATCAATAATCCGTTTCAAATCGGAAGCCATCATTTCGCTCCAAAAAAATGGTTAACATACCGCCCCCGCTCCCAAGCCCCATTCTCCCTTATTCATTTTCACGGGCATCAAAGGGGGGCACTGACGCCTCAAAATCAAAAACGAGGTTGGCCTTTTCCATTCCGTTCAGGGGAAGAACCACGCGATCGCTCCCCACATCAAGGGATAAAGTACCGGCCTTAACCGCGTTGACATATCCCGTAAATTTACGCCGCCCATCGAGCGGTTCACGCATCTTCACCTTTATTTTTTCACCGATGACGCGAACAAAATCCTTTTCCTTTTTAAGGGGCCGGTTAAGACCGGGGGAGGAGACTTCAAGGACATAGGCCTGTCGGAAGATATCGTTCACCGCGATCGGTTCTTCGATTTCCCGGCTGACCCTGGCGCAGTCCTCCACGGAGACGCCCCCTTCCATATCCACATAAATCCGGAGTATCCATCGCCCTTGTTCAACACGGTACGCCACATCCACGAGTTCGATATCCATTTCCTCAAGGATCGGTTCAATGAGCCGCGTCACCGTTTCAAGGGCCGTTTGAATGTCCTCTGATCGCATATGCCTGACGGGTTCCCTCGTTTAAGGACAAAAAAAAGCGGACCGCTGGGCCCGCTTCCCCACTGCAGACTGGATTGTCAAGTGCTTAATTACATAAGCTCCTTAATAGACGATAAAGGAATTATGAAACCCACAATGCCGTGTCCGCAATTCGAAGTCAACCAAACAGCACCATCCGCTTGATCACCTCAAAAAGGGGGGCGGACCGTCTTCAAAGACCTTCTTAGTTGGAGCGGGCAACGGGGTCGAACCCGCGACACCAAGCTTGGGAAGCTTGTACTCTACCAACTGAGCTATGCCCGCTCAAAAAACAGGATCCTTAAAAACAGAACCTTTAAGACCTTTCTAACCAATAGATGCCACCGGCCTTTGAAAATGCCGATAGCCAATCGAGCATAGTATGCGGATAAGCGACAGTCAAGGAATATTTTTCAAGGTTCTTTTAATCTGCCAAAAATCTTGACATCCTGCCACCATAAAAATATTATTTTATCTCAATGTGGCGATGGCTTCCGTTATTCCATCTTTAGATCCTGCATTGATGGAGGAACGCCTCAGACATTTAACACCATAGAACGCATCGGGAGACGAAATAGATCTTTGGAAGATGATTCAGAGAAACGTTTTTTCGGTTTTATCAAATCCCTCGTTAAAAAGAGAACACCACTCGATCACAGTCAAGATCTGACCGAAGAAATCCACGAGCTGATGGATGAGGGTCAGGCCAAGGGATTCATCAGCAACGAAGAATCTCATATGGTCTACGGGGTGCTGGACCTCAAAGAAAGACGGGCCCACTCCATCATGATCCCACGGACCGAGATTTTGTCCGCCTCCGTGGATGCCACACTCGGAGAGATTATTGATCTGGTTACCGAATGCGGCCATACCCGGATCCCCATTCACAAGGAAAATATTGACCGCATCGTCGGCATCCTTCACGCAAAGGACCTTCTCAAACTCCTGGGGAAGGATCCCACCTCCAAAATTCCGCCCGACATTCTCAGAGTCCCGTTTTTCGTCCCGAAGAATCGACGCGTGAGCGAACTGCTAAAAGATCTTCAAGAAAAAATGACCCACCTCGCCATCGTGACCGATGAATACGGGGGAACCGCCGGGATTATTACCATTGAAGATATATTGGAGGAGATCGTCGGAGAGATCATGGACGAGCACGACAATGAAGCACCGCTTCTCTCCCCCCTCGAGGACGGATCCCTGCTGGTGGATGCCCGTCTCCCGGTGGAAAAGCTGAAGGAAGCCTTGAACATGGATTTGCCCCACGGCGACTTTGAATCTGTCGGAGGCCTCATTATTCATCTGCTGGGACGAATCCCGGAATTGGAGGAAAAGATCGCTTTCGGGGACGTGGAAATGACGGTTAAAGAGGGCGATCAGCGGAAAATTAATAAAATCCTCGTTTCTTCCCGATCCGGCTCTACGGGGTTAACGCCCAAGACAGAAGAGCCGCTTCATTCCGCATAATCGCCACCCATGCGCCTCGTCAGAAAAAACCCTTCACCTGTTTTTGAAAACACGCTCCTGGCCCTTCTTTCAGGGGTCTTGTTAACGGCAGCCTTTCCGCCCGGCCACCTTTCATTTTTGTCCTGGGTGGCAGTCGTTCCCCTTCTGTTCAGCATACAAAACAGTTCCTGGAAGTCGGCCTTCAGACTGGGATTTCTCGCAGGGCTCATCCACTACCTCACCCTGATATATTGGATTGTGGTGGTCCTTGGCCGTTATGGAAACCTGAATATCTTCTTCAGTGTGCTGGGCCTTCTGCTCCTTTCGCTGTATCTGAGTCTTTATCTCGGCGTCTTTTCAGCCCTCGCCGCGAGCGTCAGACATTCGCGTTTCGAGCTCATTTTCCTGCCCGCCTTCTGGGTTGCCCTTGAATACCTGAGGACCTATCTCTTTTCGGGATTTCCGTGGTGTCTTCTGGGGTATACCCAGTACAAGGTACTCCCTATTATCCAGGTGGCCGACCTTTTTGGGGTATATGGCATTTCCTTTTTTATCATACTGATCAACACCTTCCTATTCACGCGCCTGTGCCGGGATAAGGGCCACAGCCGACGGCCAAAATGGGAAATGATCGTCATCATCTCGGTTACAGGGTCCATACTCACCTATGGATATCATGCCCTTTCACAGCACATGGCTGAGGAAGGCGCCAGGCCCGGCTTAAAGACAGCCATTGTCCAAGCCAACATCGATCAGTCCCTCAAATGGGACCCTGCCTACCAAACCGAAACGCTAAGAATCTTATGAAAAACTGACGCGACAAACCTCATCCCTTCATCCGAAACTGATCGTTTGGCCTGAAACGGCAGTCCCCTTTTTCTTTCAGGACCACCTGCGATTTGCTCGCGACATCTTCGGGCTTTCTCGAGAAACAGGGGCCATGCTCCTCTTCGGCTCTCCTGCCTACGAACGCCAGAACGGCATCACACGGTATTATAACCGGGCCTATCTCATCGATCCCGGCCTGGGTCCCGGCAGCGGAAACGTAAGCCATTATGACAAAGTGCATCTGGTCCCCTTTGGCGAATATGTCCCGCTCAAGAAATTTATTCCTTTCTTAAACAACCTGGTGCAGGCTGCAGGTGATTTTGCTCGAGGGCCATCGCCCACCCCTCTCACCGCAAATGGCATCGCCATAGGGGTTTTGATCTGTTTTGAAGCCATTTTCCCTGAGCTGGCGAGAGACCGGGTCAGGCAGGGGGCCACAGTCCTCGTCAATCTCACCAATGATGCCTGGTTCGGTATGAGCAGCGCCCCCTACCAACACTTGAGCATGGCGGTATTTCGCTCAGTGGAAACCCGCCGCGCCATGGTCCGTGCCGCCAATACCGGTTTCAGTGCATTCATAAGCCCCTGCGGTGACATATGCTTAAAAAGTGAGCTCTTTTCCGAAGCGGTTCTCCATCGCGCTGTGACAACCGAAAAACATCTCACCCCCTATGCCCGTTTCGGGGATCTGTTCGCCCTCGCCTTAACCGTGATCTCGATCATACATATGGCCCGGCTTTTGCTCGGCCGGTGGCGAAAACGAAAGTGACTTGAAATATTTTTTTTATGGCATAGAATAGCAAGCCATTCATTCGTATTCAGGAGGTACGCCCATGTTCGACGAACTCAACGAAAAGATCGATCTGCTTGTACAAAAACTTGATGAACTCAGAGGTCATCTTTGACTTGGACAACCAAAAACAGGCCCTTGAAAAGATTGAAAATCTCATGCTGAGTCCCGGTTTCTGGCAAAAAGACCAGGATGAGATATCCAAAATCACGCAGGAGCGGGCCTCGCTTAAAGAACCGATCGATGTCTGGGATTCCCTTAAAGAGGAGATAGATGATGCCAGGCTCTTAGCGGAGATGGCGCAGGAAGAAGAGGATCGATCCACCCTCAAAGAGGTGGATGGGGATGTCGCACGCCTGAAAACGGAAATTGAAAAGCTGGAGTTTCGGTCGCTTCTCGGAGAGCGGGATGACAAGCGAAATGCCATCGTGGCCATCAATGCCGGGGCCGGGGGCACCGAGGCCCAGGATTGGGTGGAAATGCTGTTCAGAATGTACACCCGCTGGTGTGAAAACCGAGACATGAAGACCCAGGTGATCGATTTTCTCCCCGGCGACGAAGCGGGCATCAAAAACATCACCTTTACGGTCACGGGCGCTTATGCCTACGGGCATCTCAAATCAGAGCACGGTATCCACCGCATGGTGAGGATTTCCCCTTTTGATGCCACGGGGAGACGGCACACCTCATTTGCGTCGGTTTCCGTACTCCCGGAAGTCGACACGGACATTACCATCCAAATCGATGAAAGCGATCTGCGCATCGACACCTTCAGGGCCAGTGGACCCGGCGGACAGCATGTCAACAAGACCAGTTCCGCCATCCGCATTACCCATCACCCCACGGGAATTGTGGTGCAGTGCCAGAATGAAAAGTCCCAGCACCGAAACAAAGAGATGGCCATGAAGGTGCTCAAGTCAAAGCTTTACGAACGGGAACAGCAAAAGCGCGAGCAGAAAAAGCAGGAAATGCATGACAACCAGCAGGACATCGCATGGGGCAGCCAGATTCGATCGTATGTCTTTAATCCCTACCGATTGGTCAAGGATCACCGGACCCAACTGGAGGAGGGAAACGTCGATAAAGTCATGGACGGCGGCATCGACAGGTTCATGGATGCTTACTTAAAATTGCGATAGCAGAGGGCTTTATCCACCCTTGTAAACCTGATCAATGCTCTCAATATAGGTTTTCACCCCGTCACATATCCCCTGGGCGAGCCGGTCCTGGTATACGTTGTTTTTCAGGCGTCTGGATTCGGTACGGTTGGTCAAAAAACCGACCTCCACGAGGATGGCGGGCATCTGGGCGCCGATGAGTACATAGAAGGGGGCCTGTTTCACCCCAAGGCTCTTGACCCCCTTGAATTTCTTTCGGACGCTCCCCACCGTTTCCTGTTGAACCTTTTCTGCAAGTCGTGCCGACTCATGGATCTTGGTATTGAGCATCAGGTCGTTGAGAATGGTCTGGAGGTCGCTGATGTTCTTTTCGGAGGTGGCATTTTCCCTCGCTGCCACCATCACCGCACGCTGGTCGGTGGCCATATTCAGAAAATAGGTCTCCACCCCCCGAATATGTTGGCTCTTATGGGCATTGACATGGAGAGAAATGAACAGATCGGCCTTCTTGATGTTGGCCAGCGCGGTTCGCTGCTCCAAGGATAAAAACGTGTCCTGGTCCCTGGTCAGAAACACCTCACATCCGAGTTGCTTTTTCAGCTTTTCTGCCAGCAATTTGGCGACACGTAACGTAATATCCTTCTCCTGAACCCCGCTTTGGCTGCGGCCGATATGACAGCCGGGATCCTTTCCCCCGTGACCCGGATCGATCACGATCCGCTGGACGCTCAACCCGAGCTGCCTGGCAAGGGAAACGGTTGGGTCCGGTTTCTTGACACGCCGGATGCCCTTTCGCACATCCCGCTTCTTGGTGGCCAACTCCGGCCTCAGCCGGGGTTGGGCCTTTTCGAACCGCCGCACATCCACCACAATACGGAAGGGATCGTAGAGATGAAAAATATCGTAACTCCCGAGGGTCTTGATATCGAGGACCACACGGACCGTATCCTTCTCGTACTGACCCGCCCTGGCCCGTTGAAGCAAATCGCCCTTAATAGGCACGACGGTATCAATGTCTCTCGGCACTCGGGCATGCTTGAGGTCCACATATAACCTTCCGGGTTTATGGTGGTCGGGATCGGCCTTCAAGAGATGGTGAGCATACTTTACCGGACCATCGAGGTCCACCACCACCCGGGTATAATTCTGGGTAGACCAGTATCGGATGTCCTTCACCTTAACCCGTTCATCTGATGGCGTATCCTTACGGGCGCTTCTTCGCTCTCTATCCTTCATATTGAGCGCCTCAGCAAGCGTATCCAAGCGCTTCTTGGCCAGTGGCGCCATATCCCCCGAGGGAAATCTGACATCCACCTTCAGGAACTCCACATAGGCCTGAGCCGGCTCCTCCTTGTATCGCTCATAGATCTCCCCGATCTTGTATTGGGCATCATCAGCGAGACGATGGGTGGGATGCGCCGCAAGCAGCTTCTTATACAAATCGATGGCGTCATCCAAATATCCGGACCGCCTTGAATACCGGTAAAGGCCTGTGTAAAGCCTGCCCGCCTGATAGAGGGCCCACGCGGCCTCATTGCTCTCGGGGTAGGTTTTGTACACCCGTTCGTAACGTTGGATGCAGTTCATCCAATTGTGCCGATATTTCTTTTCTTGGGCGAACGATCAAGGGCCTTCCTGCATTGGTCTGCATGATTCAAAAGGACCACAGGTTCGGGGGATTCTTTGGCGGCCGGCTCAGGGGCAATAGAGAGAAAACATCCCGCAAGAAAGAGCATCAGAATCAAACGGGGAATCTTTGCCGTCCTCCATAATGCGAATACTGGCGATCGTGATGATGTCATTGGTTAGCGGTAGGGTTGGGTCCGAATGACCCATCCGGATCGATGTAGGCCTTTAGTTTGCTCAATTCCACTAATGCATCCAGAGGGGTCATGGCATCGATATTCAAGCCCTGAATCCATTGTTTCAACTCCCCCTCCTGCGTGCTGAACAGTTCCAATTGTCTCAAAGGGCCGTCCATTTTTTGGGAGGTCATCTGAGCCATATGGGGCATGGCCGGCTCCCCGCTGTCCTCTCCTTCGAGATGGTTCAGAATCCGGGTGGCCCTTTGGATGACGTCTTCCGGCAACCCCGCAATACGGGCCACTTGAATCCCGTAACTCCTGCTCGTCCCGCCCGGCACCAGTTTTCTCAAAAAAACGATCTTTTCATTCCACTCCCGCACGGCAATATTGAAATTCTTTACTCTTTGTTTGCTCACCACCAATTCCGTCAATTCATGGTAATGGGTGGCGAAGAGGGTGCGCACCCCCTGATCCTCCTTGTCGTGCAAGGCCTCTGCTACGGCCCAGGCGATGCTCAGCCCGTCGTATGTGCTGGTGCCCCGCCCGATTTCATCCAGGATGACGAGGCTTTTGGGTGTTGCGTGACGGAGGATATTGGCGGTTTCATTCATCTCCACCATAAACGTGCTCTGTCCCTTGGCCAGATCGTCTGAAGCACCCACCCGCGTGAAGATACGGTCTACGATTCCGATAACCGCTCTTGATGCGGGAACGAAACTTCCCATCTGCGCCATTAACACCGTCAAAGCGGTCTGCCTGAGAACCGTAGACTTCCCCGCCATATTGGGCCCGGTGATCATCATCAATTGCTGGGTCTCTGAATCGAGGTGGATGTCATTGGGGACAAAATCCTCATGCGTCACACTCACCTCGATCACCGGGTGTCTGCCGTCCTTGATATCCAGTTTGCGCGTGTCCACCACCTGGGGCGCGCAGTAGTCGTTTATTTCCGCCGTCTCTGCCAAACCCGCGAGTACATCAATTGTTGAGACCCTGTCAGCGGTCTCTTTGATGCGTCGGTTCTCTGCGGCAACCCTTCCCAGAACCTTTTGGAAAATCCGGTATTCCAATTCAGCACGCTTCTCTTCGGCACCCAGGACCTCCCCTTCTTTGGTTTTCAGGGCCTCCGTGATATACCGCTCCCCGTTTACCAGAGTCTGTTTCCGTATGTAATCTGAAGGGACAAGATGCAGGTTCGGCTTGGATATTTCGATATAATACCCAAAGACCTTGTTGAAGCCCACCTTCAGGCTCGAAATCCCGGTCCGTTCCTTTTCGTCAGAGGCAAATCCGGATATCCAACGCTTCCCGTCCCGGCTCACTTCGACGAGCCCGTCGAGGGTCTCGTCATATCCCTCCCTGATGATCCCGCCTTCCTTCAGTCCAATGGGCGGATCCTCATGGATAGCCGCATCGATCATACCGGCCATATCCTGGAGTGTGTCCAGCCGGGTACCGATATCACTCAACAGGGTACTGGGAGAATCATAAAGCGCGCCCTTGATGAGTGGAAGCTTCAAAAGAGAGGTTTTCAGGGCCAGTAGATCTCTGGCATTGGCGCGCTTCAGGGCAATACGACCGTTCAACCGCCCGATATCGTAGACTTCCTTCAGGGTACGACGCACATTTTCCCTTAACCCATGATCTTCCTTAAAGCAGGTCACAGCGGCCAGCCGCGCTCTGATGTCATCCAATTGAACGAGCGGATAGGTGATCCAGTTCCTTAACAGCCGCCCCCCCATGGGCGTAACCGTCCTGTCAAGAACGTGGAACAGCGACCCTGCGGACGATTGCCGCCGCATGGTCCTGAGGAGTTCCAGATGGTAAACGGTGGCCTCGTCTAAGGCCATGAAATCCCCCACGTGGTAGGTGACGAGCTCTTTGATATGAGGGGGAAACTTTTTTTGTGTCTCACGTAAATAAAATATTAATGCACCGGCCGCCACGATCCCTTGGGGCATCCCCTCACAACCGAATCCCGCCAAAGACCCCACCTCCAACTGCGCCTTAAGGAGGTCACCGGCATCTGACGGCCTGAAGAGATCCGGATCAAGCATCTCAACCCGGTAGTTGGAAAACGCCGCTTTATCATCAAGGGGATCTTTTTGGGGAAGCAACAACTCAGCCGGATTGATTCGCCCCAATTCATCCAGGAGGTGTTCAAAAGCCCTTAACTCCGTGACTTTAAAATCTCCTGTGGACAGATCCACATGGGCCAGGCCGTAGACGCCGTCTCTGCTCGAAAGAGACGCCATATACAGGTTCCCCGATCCAGCATCATCCTGTTCGTCCACCACCGATCCCGGGGTCACCACACGGATGACGTCTCGATCGACAATGCCCTTGCTCGATTTGGGATCACCGGTCTGCTCACAGATGGCCACCTTACAGCCATTTTCCACCAGTCTTCCCACATAGGCCCTGCTGGCATGATAGGGGATCCCGCACATGGGGACCTTTTTCCCGTTGAAGGTCCCCCTCGAGGTGAGGGTGATGCCCAGGATCTTGGAAGCGACTTTCGCATCATCAAAAAACATCTCATAGAAATCGCCCATCCTGAAAAATAAAACGGCATCAGGGAATTTGTCCTTGATGCCCTTATATTGCCTGAGCATGGGTGTCATCTGAGCCATGATGAATCAGGTCTGCTGCGCCCGGTTTTCCACAATGGCCCCCGAGGAATCAATCAGTGTGATGGTATCCCAGCGGTTGCACTGAGGGCATTTCCATTGAAGCTCTGTGGGTTCAAATCCGCATTGCGTGCACTTAAACCGAAGATAGGGCATGTTGATCCGTTCAATGAGATCCGCATAATCGGACCATATCGCTTCTGTCCGTTCCCTTTTTAAAAGGATCTGTCCTTTAAAACGCCTCGCCTCCCAGAAGGACGGATCCACTTCAAGTGCGCTGTCTATCTCTCTTAAAGCCCCTTCGACATCATTTTCATTGTACAGGTAACGGGCCAGGGCCAGATGGGTGAACGGATCGGAATTGGCATTTGCACATTCCCTCAGAAAGTCTTCCACCGGTTTGAGGTTTTTCATCTTTGAATAGGCCCCTTCGAGCCGACGATAGGCCAGAAACGTGAACTGGGGGATGATTTCCACCACCCGTTTCCATGTGGCGATCGCCTTCTTGTACTCCTGCTTTGCGAAAAAGACATCCCCGAGGTGGAGGTAGGCATCAACACACTGTTTGTCAATGTGGATGGCTTTATCGAAAAGGGGTTTGGCCCGGGCGAGATCCCCATTTTTCTGAAAACCTTTCCCTCGCTCGACGAGGTGGTGGGCGAGGATATGACGATGATCCTCCTTTGTCAGCTGCGCAATTTTCTTTTGAATGAGATAGGCGTTTTCCCAGTCTTTAAGTTCTTCATAAAGCTTCTCCATCGCCTGAAGGGTCTGGAGGTCACCGGGATTCTTTTGGGCCACTTTCAAAAACATCTTGAGTGCCCGATTCAGGAACCCCCCCTTTTGATAATCCATACCGAGATCAAAAAGAGCCCGGAGCTTTATGTGCTCATCAATATGGGGTCTGTGAATAATGCTTTCCCTGATTCGAATGGCCCGGTCAATATCGCCCTTGGAACGATACAAATTGCCCAGGGCCACATAGGTCTCGATGGTATCGGAATTCAATTGGACGGATTTCGTGAATTCTTCTATGGCCTGATCATGGTCATTGGAAAGGAGGTACTGTATGCCCTTGAAAAAAGAACTGTCCCCCTCGCTGAGCGGCCGCTTTTGTTTTTTTTCGTTCCTGACCCGCCGCAACCATCCGCCCAGAACAAGCCCGACGATCAACGAAATCAGTGAGGCCCAGACCAGGTATTGACGGCTCGGTTCCTGGAACCATTGACCTAAGGCGCCAAACAAGTGAATCTCCTCAATGGGAAAACAGCTTCCATTTGAAAGCAGTCGTCACAGAAACAGTGATCCGCCGGACTCAACACCCCATTACTGCGGTCGTCGCATCAAGAATCAACGGAGGGATGACCCTCATCCATATCCCCTGTGGTCACCGGCAGGTTCCTGAGCGAGTTGAGTTCTTTTTCCTTTTCGGTAATGTCTCTTCTCAGGCCCCTGATCTGTCGCTTGAAATTCAGACGTTCAGAAATGCCGTACAACCATGTGGCCAACACACCGATGAGAAACGTAATAACGGCAATGAGGAAGATCGGCATGCCGGATGATTGAGCTTTTAAAAAGATGAGATTGACTTTGAATTGGATGGGGGTTGAAAGCGCTTGATAGTTTTGGACCGCCAGAATCACCACAAGCAGCAAAAAGAGAATCACCAGTATGCCTTTGATATGCTTCATTCTTCACCTCCGTATTTGTTAAAGCCCTTGAAATGGGGTAACAGCCTTTCATATGTGGCCTTTATATGTTCAGGGATCACACGAACGTCTCCCAGCACCGTCATGCAGTTGTGATCCCCGTTCCAGCGCGGCACGACATGAAAATGCATATGCGACTCCATACCGGCTCCTGCCACTTTTCCCATGTTCAAACCCACATTAAACCCTTCCGGCGACATTTCCCGCTTCAGGATCTCAACGGATTTTCGAACCGTTTTCAATATATCCAGTGACTCTTCGTCGGATAAAGATACCAGATCCGGCACATGTCTCACCGGAGCAACCAGCAGATGCCCGTTGATGTAGGGAAAACGATTCATGATCACCATAGACAACCGACCCACGAAGAGGATCAACCGGTCCCGATCCTGATCACGGTTTTCACCCGGACAGAAGATACACGCGCTCCCTTCTTTTTCAGAGAGGATGTATTCCATTCGCCAGGGTGCCCACAAGACCTTCATGTCATTCCCTTAGAGACGGATGATGTCCGCCCGGATGGTGTCGTCAATTTCCAGGATCCCCATACTATGGTTGCCGGAAGCACTATACCCTGTCGCAGTTCCGGGATTGAACAATCGTACGCCATCGTCTACCTCGTTCAAAGGGCGGTGGGTATGTCCATAAATGAGCACATCCACACCTTGAAACATCGGCAAGATCCGTTCTTCCAGACCTGCCGCCGCTCCCCACCCGTGTATGATCCCAATCGTGAACCCTGCCAGTTCAACGGTCACTCGATCAGGCAGAAGTTCTTTCACTTCCGGGGGATCCATATTGCCTTGGACACCGTGGAACGTCTTTTGGCTCAGAAACCGGATCACCTCCGGAGACACCACATCTCCTGCATGAATGACCACATCTTTGTCCTTCAAATGCCGATCAAAGATATCCATCAATTCTTTGGTCACACCGCCAAGGTGTGTATCCGATATGACCCCTATCTTCACTCCTTGTCATCCCCCGGATCATCCCATTCCGACACTTCTACATATACGATGAGTATACCAGCGTCAAAAAAAAAGACAAGCGATAATCCTGAATCGCTGAAAATCAGCGTCACCCATCGGGCGTGATTTCCTCTGAACCCGTCAAACAACCCTGTTGACCAGGGGCGCGATTTTTTGTATTCATATCGCGTCAAAAATTCTAACGCGTTTTGGGAGGACTGACCCATGCCGATCTATGAATTTTATTGTGAAAAATGCCATATGATCTTCAATTTTTTCTCAAAATCGATCAATACAGACAAAAAACCCATTTGCCCCAAGTGCCGAAAGACGACCCTGGATCGCCGCATGTCCATCTTTTCAAGGCCTCGCCACCAGGACCAGGAAGATGACATGCCCCTCCCCGACATGGACGAGAGCAAAATGGAAAAGGCCATGGCCCTTTTGGTGAGGGAAGCCGAACACGTGGATGAAGAAGATCCGAGGCAGGCAGCCAACCTCATGCGAAAACTGACGGATATGACCGGCATGGCGCTGGGATCGGGAATGGAAGAGGCGCTGAGCCGAATGGAGGCGGGTGAGGACCCGGAAACCATAGAAGCGGAAATGGGTGATATCCTCGAACAGGAAGACCCCTTTGTCATGGGCAAGAAAACCCTGAAACCATCAAGAGTCCTGCCGCCCCGTGTGGATGAAACGCTCTATGATCTGTGAAACCGGTGCCTTTTTACAGGGTCACCAGTTTGATATCCCCCCAGGTGGCCATACGATCCCCCACAATAATAAGACCGCCCGAGATGCCCTCAATGCCGTTGGCCCACTCGCCGGCCTTCTCGAGGTCACCGACTCGCCTGATCCGGTTTCCAAGAGCCGTTGCCGACGCATCGGCCAGTCCCGCTGAAGGCGAGATGAGGCAGACCGCATCCGCAATCCCTCTGCTGAGCGAATGACCCACCGTGGCCGAAGAAGAACAAACCCCCACCGGCATCTGTTCGACAGGGACTCGAATACCGATCTTTTCGCTTAAGACGGAAAATCCGGCAAATACAGAAACCGTAACCGGTCGATTCACCTTCAGGAAGATATCCCCTCCGTTTTCAACGATGACCTGATCCGACGCCGCCAAAAGACCTTCCCCCACATGCTGGGAAATCACGCCTGCAACCGACGCCATCGGTCCCACATTCGCCCGGCGGCTTTCCCGGATCATTTCCTTTACAACCGGCGGGAAAACGGATCCTCCGGCAGCGGCGAAAGGGCATCCGCAAACCCGGGATGGGAGGCCATATAGTGTTCGATTTGGTGTCTGGCATCGTACACGAGATCGCCGGTTTCCCGGGTCAGCTTCTGCTTCGCACAGACCCACAGATCCGTTTCCTTCACAACCACCCGAAAACAGTGAAGCCCCTTGGCCGTAACCCGCTTTCGGTAGGTCCGTTTTTCGTACTCGGTCATGGAATATGGAGGATGGTCACACGTCGGTTTCTTGAGGAAAAAGTTCAGGATTTGTGAGGCGCTATCGTTTGGGCAGGCCCTGTATTAAGAAAGGCTTCCCATGGTGCCGTTTTTCCCTCCCGCATTAATCTTCCCTCCTAAATGGTTTAAGATCTCCGGAAGAAAAGATGCACGCACACCCGAGAAGCCTCAATTGAGCGCCGTTAACCCCTCTCTTTACGGTTTGGGCCTGTTGGCGCTCAAAACCAATCTTCATAAGTTAAAAAAAAAATGATCTGAGAGCCTCCATTTACACCATTCCTGCCTTATATCAAGCAACTTTCATGCCAACTATGTCAATTGAACATATTATAATAAATTTTATCCATTTAAACTTATTAAAATATAATCACTAAGATTTCGGATGTATGAAAAAAAACACACGATGTGGGTCGTTTTACCACCCCATCGGCCCATCATGGACCGCGCAGACCGCCTTTAAATGACCCCTATGGGGCAGTACCGATCCACGAGGGACGCCAAAGGTTCCCCCCTGTCCATTTTGAGTGCCGCCGGCAGATGGGAGAGGATATCCCGTGCGGTGATGCCGTCTTCCCCGATGGATTCGGCAGCGAGATCCCCGGAAAACCCATGGATAAAAACCCCTTTTGCCACGGCTGCTCTTAGGTCTAAACCGAGACCAAACATCGCTGCAATGGTCCCGGTCAGCACATCACCGCTCCCGGCGCTGGCCATACCGGGGTTGCCGGACATATTTACCAGAACCTTTTCATCCGGGTATCCGATGAGGGAGTGAGCACCCTTTAAAACGATGGTTGAATTAAGCGCTTTTGAAGTCTGTTGAAGGCATCTGATCCGATCCGCCACAATATCCTTCACGGCCATCCCCGTAAGCCTGACCATTTCGCCCGGATGCGGCGTGAGGATCGTCTCATTTTTGCGCGCTTTCAGGATATCCAGGTTTTCAGCAACCGCCGTAATGCCATCCCCGTCAATGAGAAGCGGCCGATCGATCTCCTGGGCAAGATCCCTGATCAGTCTTCCTGTTTCTTCGTTTAGGGACATTCCGGGACCCAGGACCACCATATCCATTTTTTCCGAGGTTTCAAGGAGGAATCCTTTGTTTTCAATGGATATACTCCCATCGCCGGTCTCCTTTTGTGGGAGAAAAACAATCTCACTTCCCCTGTTGGCGATGAACGGCGTCATGGCTGCCGGCACAGCCAGTCGGGCGTATCCCCCGCCCGCCTTGAGAAAGGAAAGGGCGGAAAAAAGGGGCGCCCCGAAATAACTCGAGGCGCCGGCAATAAAAAGCACCTGTCCCACACGGCCCTTGTGGGCATCGGGATCCCGGGGCGGGAGTGCGACAAAAGGGTTCACTTCCACCCTGATATCATGGCCGTCAATCATTTCCGGGGGGAAGGAAATATGGGTGACGTATTGTTTTCCGCATTGTTTGTATCCGGGAAAAAGGATATTTCCCCGTTTCGGAAGACCGTACGTAACGGTATAATCGGCCCTGACGGCAACCCCCATGATCTGTCCCGTGTCGCCGTTCACGCCTGAAGGGATATCGGCGCTGAAAACGACCCTGCCGCTCTCATTGATGAGCGCGATAGCGTCCCGGTAACGCCCGGTTACCTCTCGGGTGAGCCCCGTGCCAAAGATGGCATCGATGACGGCATCCGAGTGAAACACCTCCACCTTCACGTCCTCTGCTGAAGCGACCTCACGGACCGGTATGGGAAGCCGGGAAATGATGTCGAAATTCAATCGGGCCGCCCCTTGATACGTGTCTTTTCCTCCCATGAGAAACACGCTCACCGCACCGCCCATTGAATGGAGTTTTCTGGCGATGACAAACCCATCTCCTCCGTTATTTCCGGCACCGCAGAAGATGGCAAACCGTTTGCCCGCCACCCCGAACTCGGTTTGAATGACAAAATAGGTGGCTTCTCCTGCATTTTCCATGAGGAGCTCTTCCCGAATACCGAATTGTTCGATGGCCGCCCGGTCCAGGGCTCTCATTTCAGAAACGTTGCTAATCTTCATCTTAATTCATTTTCAAACGACAGGTATCGTTCAACATGATCAAGGCTTTTCCGGTCTGGTGACGTTATCATTCCTTAACATCAGCCTGGTCAACAGGTCCGCTTTCCAGTGCCCTGCAATCCCCTCTCCAGATGGCCTTGGTGATCTTATCTTGTGGATTCACTTCAAAATAGGTAATGCAGTAATCCATGGAATCCACAGGTTGGCCGATCACCCCTTCCGCGCTTACCGAACGCGGACTGGTTCGCGGGTCCACACGGGGCGGGTATTCGATGAGCGCGGAATGGGCCAGCGGATTCAACGTGTATTCGTCTCTTGTGACCACATAAACCAGGACCTTGTCTTGATTCTTGGCATCAAAGGTCCGTCCTGGAATTCCCCAGGCATCAATCAACCGGCTGCTGTCCCCGCCCACATAGGTCTGACACAGTTCCGTGTACCCTTTGGCCGTGGGGAAGCTCATACTCTTGCACCCGGACATGCTGAGGACAACGACCGTTAGAAGGAAAAAGGCGAACATGGATAGGGTTTTCATGGGTTTCTCCTTGAAATTGTTGTTTCTCCATCCTCGGTTCTGCAGAGGCTAAATACCCCATCAGGAGGAAAATGCGTGACTTCCCTGAGGCGTTCTATTTATAGATCCACCGCTTGCATCATGTCAACAGGTCTTCAGGGATTATACTATCAAATATGAAGAATGGTGAGCGCTCTGATGAAATGAGGACAAAAGGACTATACACGCTCCTTAAATTCCGTCCCGAGGAGCCCCTCCGGGCGAAGCAGAAGAACAAGGATAATGATCAAAAAGGCGAGGGTATTTTTGAAGGCCACGCTGATGAAACCGCCGGCCAGGCTTTCCGCTACACCCAGGATGAGTCCGCCGACGATGGCCCCCGGCAGGCTGTTCAACCCGCCCAAAATGGCCGCTGCGAATCCTTTCAAAAAGGGTTCCAGCATAAAGAAGGGATCGAGAAGGAGGGCGGGGGCCAGAAAAAGCCCGGCCAGTACGCCGAGAAACGCCGCCAACCCCCAGCTCAGTGCCAGTATGCGCCGGGTGGGGATTCCCATGGTCTGGGCGGCGGGAAGGTTCTCTGACGTGGCCCGCATGGCAAGTCCGAGACGGGTCTTCTGCACCAGCAGGTACAAACAGAGACAGGCCAAAAGACCGATCACCATGGTCCCCAGGCTCAACTGGCTGATCACCAGGCCACCGAAGTGATAGATCTTGGTATCGGAGAGGGGAAAGGGGAATGCTTGGGTTTCCGTACCGCCGAAATAGGCCACAAGACCCTGAAGGATAAGCCCGAGGCCCAGCGTCAGGGTAATCTGGCCCAACTGGGTGGCTTCTCTCCGCTGCGCGGGGATCAGCACACAGAAATAAAAGGCCATGGCCAGAACGGCACCGAAAACAAGGGCCAGCAAAAAGGCGGGGACATAGGGAAAATTAAGCCCCAGCAGGGTGAACGCAAAAAAGGTCCCGGCAGTGGTGATATCGCCATGGGCAAAATTGAGGATGCGTGTGGACCGATAGATCAAAGCGAGACCCAGCGCCACCAGCGCGTAGATGGCACCCGTAGAAAGCCCTGAAATGGTATATTGAAGGAATTGCGTCATCGATGTTCCCCTGTCTAACGAAAAGGCCAGTTTCTGAAATAGAGCCTCATCTTGAACCACCTGCCATAAAGGCCCAGCGGTTCGAATATGAGGATAATCACTATGGTCACCCCGTACACCACCGGCACCATCTCTTTATAGGCACTGAAAACCTGGGGGACCAGAATGACAAATGCCGCGCCCATGATGGATCCCTCCACAGAGGCAAGCCCGCCGATGATGACCGCTACGAAGAGGGTGATTGATTCCATGAACGTGAACATGTTGGGCTCCAGATACCCAGAAAAAGGCCGTAAAGCCCTCCCTGAACCCCGGTGTAGAACGAACTGACAGCAAAAGACAAGAGCTTGTAGCGGGTGAGGTTCACACCGATCACCTCGGCCGCGATGTCATTGTCTCGAATGGCAATGAAGGCGCGTCCGATAAAAGACGAGATGATGTTGTAGCTCAAGAGAGTGAATAAAAGGGCGATGAGGAAATTGAAATAGTAGTTAAAATTGATCCTGGAGAGCCCCAGCACCGGTGAGAGTTTCTCAACCAGAAGTCCCATGCGCCCCCCGGAAAGGAAAGTGGAGTTCACAAATACCTGGTAAACGGCAACACCGAATCCCATGGTGGCGATGGCGAGATAGGGGCCCTTCAGTCGCAACGACGGGAACCCCACCAGAATGCCGAATATCCCCGCGGAAAAGCCTGCGGCAAAAATACCGATGGGCCACGGCACCCCCAAAAGCCTCAGGTGCCCGAAAGTAAACGCCCCAATACACAAAAATCCCGCCTGGCCGAAAGAGATCTGCCCGGTGTATCCAATCAGAAGATTCTGACCCTGTACGCCGACGGCATAGATGAAGATGATGGTGGCGATGTAGACCATGTGTTCGGGGGCAAACCATGGAAACAACAGCAGGAAAAGCACGAAAAGCCCCACCCACACACCGGTCCAGGGCTTTCGAATCAACCGCAACTCTTCCCTGTAACTTTCGATCAGGTCCATATCAGCTCTGCCTGTGTTCGGGTGTCAATTTCTCGAAGCAATCAATACAGCTTCTGAATCAGATCTGCGTAACGCTTTTCCAGAAACCGCCGCTTCACCTTCTTGGTAGGCGTGACATCCCCATCCTCTTCATAAAAGCGTCTCGGCAACAGCTCGAACTTCTTGATGGTTTCCACCTTGGAGAGGGTCTTGTTCACCTTGACCACCTCTGACTCGATGAGTTTCCGAATCTCGGGATTCTGTGTCAAATCGGCAAAGGTGGTAAACGGGATGCGATTGTCCTGGGCGTACTTGGTGACGTTGTCCTCATCGATCAAGATGAGGGCTGTCAAATATTTCCGGCCATCGCCGATCACCACCGCATCCTGGATGTATTGCCCGAATTTCAGTTTATTCTCAATGAACGCCGGTGTGATGTTTTTACCCCCTGCGGTGATGATAATGTCTTTTTTCCGATCCATGATCTTGAGGAAGCCGTCTTCCATGGCCCCCACATCCCCGGTGTAGAGCCAGCCGTCTTTCACGGTTTCCGCAGTCAATTCCGGATTCTTGAAATAGCCTTGAAAAACACCTTCCCCGCGGCACAAAATCTCGCCATCTTCTGCAATCCTAACCTCCACCCCGGGGAGGGGCTCTCCCACAAACCCCCATCTCGGCCGATCGATCCGCTGAACCGCGATCACCCCTGTGGATTCCGTCTGCCCGTATCCTTCTCTCAGGGGAACCCCCATGGCATTGAAAAATTGAAATAGATCTTTGGACGCGGGTGCGGCAGCGCATACGGCCCACCGGACCCGGTCAAATCCCAGTTGCCGCCTCAGGTGATACAGCACCAGCCAGTAGAGGGGCCAGTAAAGAAGTCCCCACTTCCCCCTTTTCCCTTTCTCAGCCTGCACATAACGAAGCCCCACGCCTATGGCGGCCCGATACAAGGCCCGTTTGACAAGGGTGGAGTCGGACATGCGGATTTCTATCATGGAGGCGAATTTCTCCCAGATCCTGGGCACGCTGGCAAACACCGTGGGCGAAACCTCTCTTAAGTTCTGGGCCAGGGTATCCATACTCTCCACAAAGTTGACCGTTCCCCCGGAGCGGATGGCCTGAAACAAAGAGATGAGGTTTTCGTAGATATGGGCCAGGGGCAGGTACGAGAGGAGTTCGTCATTCTCGTACATGGGGGTGGCTTCCATAAAGCTCTTGGTGATACTCAGGATGTTGCCATGGCTGATCATGGCCCCCTTGGGCCGCCCGGTGGTCCCGGAGGTATAGATCATCATGGCCGTGTCTCCGGGATCGATGGCCATCATCCGCTCCTCGATGCAGTCCGGATGGGCCTCGAGGTAAATTCTGGCCTTTTCCAGAAAGGCATCGAAAAACATAATCCCGGGATGTGAAAATCCCCAGAGCCCCTTCGGGTCCCAGACGATGACCTGCTTCAATTCGAGCTCGGGCAGGATCTCGAGAACCTTGTCCACCTGCTCCTCGTTTTCCACGAAGAGGAGCCTCGATTCGGAGTGACCCACCACATACTTGACTTGATCAGAGGCAGAGGTGGAGTAGACCCCGCAGGTGACGCCCCCGATGGTCATACTCGCGAGATGACAGATCAGCCACTCCGGCCGGTTGTCTCCGAGAATGGCAATGCGGTCCCCCGGTGAAATACCGAAGGTCAACATGCCGGCCCCCACCTCTCTCACCTGCCGCCCATACTCCTTCCAGGAGGTCCGGTTCCAGATGCCGTACTCCTTGCGTCTGAGGGCCACACGGTCCTGGAACTTTTCAACCTGTTCAAAAAACAGCGCGGGAAAGCTTGTGGCGTCGGCGCCCACTACCAGGTCCTCCGCTTTTTGTAGAGCCTCCATCCTTTGGGAGACACCGTTTCACCGCCCAGGCCGAGATACAATTCCTGAACATCTTCATTTTCTTTGAGTTCTTTTGAAGATCCTTCAAGCACGATTCGCCCGGATTCCATAATGTAGCCGAAGGTGGCAATCCCCAAGGCCATCTTGGCATTCTGCTCCACCAGGAGAATGGTCCGGCCCGCGTGACTGATCTGGGAAAGGGCGTCGTACACCTGCTTCGCCACCTTGGGGGCAAGACCCAGTGAGGGCTCATCCAGCATGAGGAGCCTCGGTCGACGGAGCATGGCCCTGGCCACGGCCAGCATCTGCTGCTCACCGCCGGACAGGGTCTCCGATTGCTGATCCGCCCGTGATTTCAATATGGGGAACAGACTGAAGATAAATTCAAAATCCTCATCAATCTTACGGTCCTTCCGCCCCCAGCAACCCAGATCCAGGTTTTCCTTGACCGTCAGCTCCCTGAACAACCCCCGGTCTTCAGGCACATAGACAATCCCTGAGGCGGAGATGCGTTCGGGGGCCAGGCGCTGTATGCGCCTGCCGTCAAACTCGATGATTCCCTTCTTGGGCTGATCCTTCAAAAGACCCGCAATGGTCTTGAGCAGGGTGGTTTTGCCTGCACCGTTGGGGCCCAGGACGGCAAAAATCTCCTTTTCTTGCACCTCGAGCGAAAGCCCGTGAAGCGCATAGATGCGATCGTAGTAGAGGGTCTCAATACTCTGAATTTTCAGCAAGGGTGTAGGCATAGCGATCGTTAAGAAATCTCCCGGGTTCCCGGTATTCGGCCTTGAATCCACCTGTAACGGCTATTGGGCCTATAATAATGATTTTTCATTCATCACCGAGATACGCCTTAATCACCTCCGGATTGCGCTGTACCTCCTCGGGGGTGCCCTGGGCGATCTTCTTTCCATAATCGAGCGCCATCATCCGATCCGCCAGTTTGGAGGCGATTCTCAGGTCGTGTTCCACCAGCAGGATGGCCGTTTTGTAACGTCCCCGGATCTCCATGATGTGATAGGCTGTTTCCTCCTTTTCCTCGGCGGTCAACCCCGCAATCGGTTCATCCAAAAGGAGCAGTTTGGGTTCCATGGCAATGGCCCGCCCCACCTCCACCCGTTTCTGCACGCCGTAAGGGCAGTCTGAAACCAGAGATTTCCGATAGGCCTGGAGATCCAGGAATTCAATGATCTCTTCCACCACTTCCCTGTGCCGCAACTCCTCCTTTCTGATCCTGAAAAAGGCGTTCAGCGGATTCTTACCGAAATGGTTGTGCCTGCCCAAGATCAGATTGTCCAGCACCGTCATGTGGAGAAACAACCGAAGGTTCTGAAACGTCCGGGCCAGACCCCTTCCGGCAACGGCATCCGGGGATAGACCCAGCACGCTCTCTTGATCGAACACAACTTCCCCCCGATCCGGTCGATACACCCCGGAAATACAATTAAAGAGCGTGGTCTTGCCGGATCCGTTGGGCCCGATAATGGAGAGAATCTCATCTTCTTTCATCTGAAGATCCACCTCCGAGAGGGCCTGAATCCCCCCGAAAGAGATGGACAACCCGCTGATATCTAAAATGGGCATGAATCTCCGTTTGTTTCAGAGGGCCTTTTGAATGGTAGATAAGACGTTACGATCAAGGGAAATCGACCTGTCCCGAAATCGGGGGCCAAGGGAGGAGGTCATAAACAGCCCCTCCCCGGCCACCCCTTTTGGATGATTGATGGATTAAAAATGGGATTTGTGGATGGTGAACGGCTCGAGGGGGACATGCTTCCCCTTCTGGGCCTGACCCATCCGCGAGGCATTGGAGCCGTGTCTCCGGTCCGGTCCATAAGTCACCGGGGCACCGGTTCCTTCGGGCTTCCAGTCTTTGATCTTTTCCATGCCCTCGATCAGCGTCTCGGGCGTGAGATCACGACCGGCGTTTTTCAGCCCCTGAACAAAATGCATCATGGAAACGGCACCGAACAGGGCAAGATACTCTTTCCCTTTGAGTTTCGGATTGTATTTCTTGAGGATGTCCACCACCCGGTCCGCCTCGGGTTCGGACCCCGGCACACCCGAATTACCCGGCAGCGCGATATAGGTCCCCTCCCACGCATCACCGGCAATCCGATACATGATGGGGTCTCCCAGTGTGAAGGTGGTGAGGACCTCGGGCTGGTAATCGGCCTTGCCCATCTCTTTGATGATGAGTGCCCCGTGGCTGGGCGTCGCATAGATAATGACCGCGTCGGCGCCCGACTTTTTGAGGTTGAGGGCATGAGTACCGAGGGACCGCTCCGTCACCTCATAAGGCACGGTCGCCGCCAGTTCGGCATCCCCGCCCATCTCTTTAAGCGCTTTCTCGACGCCGGACATGGCCATCTTTCCGTAGTCGTCATTCTGGTAGAAGAGCGCAATCTTCTTGGCCCCGAGCTTTGAGGCGGCATAAGTGGTCAGATAGACGGCCTCATCTTCGTAATCCGGATAGGCGATGAAGATATACTTCAGCTTTTCCCTCGGCATTTTGGCCCAGATGCGAATATCCCCGTAGGCGGTGATCAACGGGATTTTGTTTTCCGGGAAGAAATCCTTTGTGGCGTGAAGGACCGCCGTCCCGAGAAGACCGCACACGGCAAAAATCTCCCCTTTCATCTTCTGAAGATTCGCCATGGCCCGCGTGGGGTTATAGCCGTCATCCATCATGATCACTTTGATCTTTCGACCATATACCCCACCCTGGTCGTTGATATAGTCGGCATAGGCCTTGCCCCCCAACGCCGTGACGCCCCAGAGCGCCGCGGGTCCTGAAAGCGGGGTCGTCCAGCCCACAACCACTTCGGTGTCTGTCACGCCGGGGACCTTTTCTTTGGCTAATAGAGGGGATGAAAAAAGCAGGACAACGCAAAGCAAAATACCAACCCAAAGACTTGTCTTTCTCATGTGTACCTCCTTCATGTTAAAGGTTTAAAACAGAGAAAGTCTCATGGAATCCCATGGGTAGCGCCTTGGGATTCCCTAAACCACCTGAACACGGGCTTTACTCCCGCCCGAATCTGTGGTAGCGCTTGCGTTTATAAGCTTGAAAATGAGGCCGATTCAGACCATTTTCGAATCATATTCATTTTTGATTGATCCGTCAATCAATTTTTCGTTTATCTTTTCATGCGATCGAAATGAGGGGACAGTATGGATAAGGGGCTAAGAGGCATTACATCGTTTTTGAACCGGGGTGCCTCCGATGGCACTTACCCTGGCGCCGTCCTGCTGGTGGCCCACAGGGGAGAAGAAGTCCTTTCCCACACGGTGGGAAACCGCACCCTGATCCCAGAACCCCTGCCCCTTCATCACACCACCCTGTTCGATCTGGCCTCACTGACCAAACCGCTGGCCACAACCCTGGCGGTGATGAAACTAATGGATGACGGAAAGGTGGATTTGGATCAACCCCTCCCCGACCTGCTGCTGCCCGCGTCCGTCCCCGAAGACAAGGCAAACGTCACCCTCAGTGCCCTGCTGAGCCATTGCGCCGGATTTGAGAACTGGCGACCCTTTTACCTGGATCCCGAAACCGAACCCCGAAAAAACCGAAAAGCTCTTGTCAGAGAAAAAATCCTGAACACCCCGCTTCTCTATCCGCCTCATACGGCCACACTCTACAGCGATTTGGGGTTCATGGTTTTGGAATGGGTTATTGAGGCACAGGCCGGCCTGAGCCTTCCGGAATATCTCAGACAGCGGATCCTGGGTTCGCTCTCATTGAAACATCTCTTTTTTTATGATGTCGACGCCACAAGTCCGTTCGAGAATGACCGCTTTGCCGCCACCGAGGAATGTCCATGGCGAAAGGCGGTGATGACGGGCGTGGTCCAGGACGAAAATGCCTATTTCATGGGGGGGTATTCTGGGCACGCAGGCCTCTTTGGGAATATTGAAGATGTCTATGCCCTCACAAATCTCCTCAGAGAACACCACTTTGGAGATCGCCACGATCTCTTCTCGCCCGAAACCGTCAGAGCCTTTTTTACCAGGCAGGACCTTGTGGCCGGATCCACATGGGCCCTTGGCTGGGATACCCCATCGAGGACGGAATCCAGCTCGGGAAAGTATTTTTCTGAAGAAACCGTCGGGCATTTAGGGTTTACGGGCACCTCCATATGGATGGACTTGGCCAAAGACGTCATCGTCATCCTGTTGACCAATCGCATTCATCCCACCCGTGAAAACGAAAAGATCAGACAATTCAGACCATTACTACACAATCGGGTCATGGAGGCGCTGGGGTTGGACAAATGACGTTTGAATCACGGCCATTTCCATGGCGGTGACGTTTATGGGCGGACCGCTTCGTCCCCCATTTCCACCCCCGGTGTTTATGCCATGCAATAAATGATTTTTCTTTTACCACTGAGCAGTCGTCATGCTTCATCCGGACTATCAGTATACACCATCGTGCTTTTTCAAGGGAAGTGTTGACCCAAATCAATTATCACGCGAATTCCAACAGCTTCTTATTTGACAACCAGATGCTCTCCCAGGTGTGCTTTGCTGGCTACGATATCGCGGAAATCACCTGTTCCACCAAGTACTTCGGGGCCGCATCTTCAATCAACCTCTGGAGTAGTGCAGTCTACGGGGTTGGCGTGCTGATAGTCAGTTTCCAATACGCGCTTCAAAAAGCAGGACTGGTTCGCCTGAAGCGCTACAAGGTTACATCCGCTTGACGGGTCTGAACTCGCTCGCGTTAAGGAAGCTCAAGCGCGAGATGCTTCGCCGGATCAAATATGCCTTTGATGAAGCAGGCATAGAGATCCCGCTTCCCCACCGGGTGGTCTACCAAAGAAACGAATGATATTTATCGATAAATGGTGGAGGCGGGGGAGTCGAACCCCCGTCCGGAAACCTTCCGCTTAAGCATCTACATACTTAGCCCGATTTATTATTTCATCTCATGGTTCGCAACCGGGCAGGGCTCACATGAGACTAACCTGTGCTAATTTTCGCCTGGGCGACCCACAGGTAAAGTTGCTCAGACTAGCCCGCTAGTCGACGTCTTGTTCGGTCTCGCAGGCAAAGACCGAGAAGACGCTAGCCTTATCTATGCGGCTAGGGCATACGCATAATCGTCTGCGTTTGTGTTTACTTCCCATCTGTTTTACGAGCAGACGGAACCTCGGTATGCAGCTTAAGTTTCAATTATCCCCGTCGAAACCGTATCGCCCCCTTTTGTGGAAGGATTTTCGATAAACTACAGTTTAAAGTATAACCATAAACCTGAAACATGTCAAGATTTACCCCGTTTTCGAACCTGATCCATTTCTCTTTTCAGTTCCTTCTCCTTCAGGGCCCTTCTCTTGTCATATTTCTTTTTCCCCTTGGCCAAGGCCAGTTCCACTTTGGCCAGGCCTTTCGTAAAATAGACCTTGGTCGGAATCAGGGCATATCCCCGTTCCTCGGTTTTTCCAATGAGACGTTTGATCTCCCGTCGTTTGAGGAGCAGTTTCCTCGGCCGGGTGGGATCAAGTTCAAGATGGTGAGAAAAGGGGTAAGGGGTGATATGCATGTTGTGAAGGAAGACCTCGCCCCGCTTTACTCTGGCATAGCTGTCCACCAGGTTGGCCCTTCCATCCCTCAGGGATTTCACCTCCGCCCCGAGAAGTACCATACCGGCCTCTATGAACTCTTCCAGAAAGTATTCATGACGGGCTTTCTTATTCTGGCAAACAATCTTCATCATTCAAAGTCCTGATGGTTCTGACGAGACGCCGTCGCAGGGTCTATGGAAAAAACCAAGCCGGGACGCCTATTCAGATGGAATCAATTTCAATCCCAGTTCTTCAAGTTGCTTTTCACTCACCCTTGACGGGGCATCGGTCAGAAGGCAGGTGCCGCTGGTGGTTTTGGGGAAAGCAATCACCTCCCGTATGGAATCCACGCCTGTCATGATGGCCACCAGGCGGTCGAATCCCAGGGCCATGCCGCCGTGCGGAGGGGCGCCGTATCGCAGGGCTTCCAGCAGGAAGCCGAACTTGGACCGGGCTTCATCCGGGGGAATGCCCAGGGCCTGAAAGATTCGTTTCTGCATGGCGAGGGTGTGGATTCGAATACTCCCTCCCCCGATTTCAGAGCCGTTCAATACCAGATCATAGGACCTGGCCCGAACGCGTTCCGGCGATGGGTCCAAGAGGTGGAGATCCGCGTCCAGTGGTGCTGTAAACGGATGATGAACCGCCACGAGCCGGCCCGCTTCCTCATCGTATTCCAGGAGCGGAAACCGGGTAATCCAGACAAATTCATACCGGTTTTTTTGAATCAGGCCTTGCTCCTGAGCGATTTTGACCCGGAGGATCCCCAATGCCGTGTTGGCCACATCGGGCTGGTCCGCCACCATAACCACCAGGTCACCGGGTTCCGCACCGAGTCGCTGGTTGAGTGCACTCTGATCCTCATCTTCGAAGAACTTGGTTAGGGAAGACTGCCACCCGTTGTCGGTGATCTTGATCCAGGCCAGGCCCTTGCCCCCCGCCGCTTTGACTACCTCGGAAAGAGCGTCCATGCCTTTTCGGGAATAGGCGACCTCGCCCCCCTGGACCCGGATGGCCTTGACCACACCGCCGGACGCAATCACCCCTTTGAATACCTTGAACGCCGAACGGACCGCCACGTCGGTAATGTCGTGGAGCGTCATGGAAAATCTGAGATCCGGCCGATCGGTGCCATACCGGTCCATCGCCTCGTGGTAGGTGAGCCGGTCCATGGGCGCGGGGATGTCCACACCCAATATCTCTTGAAAGAGGGTCTGCATCATCCCTTCAAAGATATGCATGACCTGTTCTTCATCCACAAAGGCCATCTCGAGATCCACCTGAGTAAATTCCGGCTGTCGGTCGGCTCTCAGATCCTCATCCCTGAAGCACCGGACAATCTGATAGTAGCGATCAAAACCCGATATCATGAGGAGTTGCTTGAAAAGCTGCGGGGACTGCGGAAGGGCATAGGAACTGCCCCTGTTGACCCGGCTGGGGACCAGGTAATCCCTTGCCCCTTCAGGGGTGCTCTTGGTGAGGTAGGGGGTCTCTACATCCACAAATCCTTTTGGGTCCAGATACTGCCGGATGCAGGCGGCGATTCGGTGGCGTTGGCGAAAATTTTTAAAGGGTTCGGGCCTGCGAAGTTCAAGGTAACGGTATTTCATCCGAAGGGTTTCGGCGGCATCCACAGCACCGTCCACCTGAAAGGGCGGGGTTTCGGTCACGTTCAGAATTCTGAGGTCGGTCGCTCGGAGTTCAACATCACCGGTGGACAGCGAAGGGTTTTCCTGACCCTCCAGGCGGGATACCACCTTTCCCTTTACCGCCAGAACCCATTCGTTTCTCAGGACACGGGCCCGCTGATGAACCTGCTCCGCCACCTGGGGATCAAATACCACCTGGGTGATCCCCTCCCTGTCCCTGAGATCGATGAAAATGAGTTGCCCGAGATCCCTGCGATGGTTGACCCAGCCCATGAGGATCGCTTCTTCACCCACGTGTTCCCTGCGCAATGTGCCGCAGTCGTGGGTTCGCGTCCACCCGTTTAGTGTGTCTATCTTGATCGGGTCATCATGTGTTGTCATGTGAGATGCTCTCGAGCCAGCGTTTCCGGTAATTGATTCAAGCCAACAAGCCTCTGATTTTTGCTGATCATGTCTCTGAGGATGCCCTGATTGGATTTGAGCTCTTCGTCCCCGACGATCAGCACTTTTTTGGCATTGAGGCGGCCGGCCTTTTTCATCTGGGACTTGAGCCCTTTCGAACCATAATCCATTTCCACCCAGAAGCCCTGCCGCCTGAGATCCTCTGCCCACGGCAGCGTGGCCCGGTCTGCATCTTCTCCCAGTGCGGCGATAAAGAGATCCGGCGATCTGGGTTCCGGCCGGCCCTCGGCTTCCATGAGGGCCACCACTCGTTCCATGCCCACGGCGAATCCAATGGCAGAATGATCAGGCCCGCCGAGTCGTTTGACCAACCCGTCATACCGTCCCCCCCCGGCCACGGCGTTTTGGGCCCCGAGGTGTTCCGTCTGTATCTCAAAGGTCGTCCGATTGTAATAATCGAGCCCTCTGACCAGATGATGGTTGAGGTTGAACGGGACCCGGCACAATTCGAGGTACCCCTTGACGGCATCGAAATGCGCCCTGCAGTCATCACATAAAACGTCCACAATGGAAGGGGCATCAGCAATGACGGCCTTGCACGAAGGGGTTTTGCAGTCGAATACCCGCAGGGGGTTGGTCCTTGTCCGCCGCCGGCAATCTTCGCACAAGGCATCGATCTTGTCTTTCAAATACGTTTGAAGGGTTTCCTTGAAGGGGACCCGGCATTGGGGGCACCCGAGGGAATTGAGTTGAAGCGAAAGATCGTCCAATCCAATGGATTCAAAGAGCCCCATGGCCATGAGGATGATATCCGCATCACTTTTGGGCCCGGCATCACCAAAAAGCTCGGCATTGATCTGATGGAACTGGCGGAAACGGCCCTTTTGGGGGCGCTCATGGCGAAACATGGGCCCAATGGAGTAAAGTTTCTGTACGGCGTAGTTCTGGTAAAGCCGGTGCTGCACGTAAGCCCTGACCACCGAAGCCGTGGCCTCGGGTCTCATGGTCATCCCCCGCCCCTTTACATCCTGGAAGGAATACATTTCCTTTGATACGATATCGGTATCCTGTCCGATGCCGCGGCTGAAAAGCTCTGTCATTTCGAGAATGGGGGGCTTGATTTCATGAAACCCAAACACCTCGAACTGCCCTCTGGCCGCCATTTCAAGCCGCTGCCACGCCCCCACCTCCTCGGGCAGGATGTCTTTAAACCCCTTGAGGCTACTAAATTCCAATGGTATTTTCTCCCGATTCTGCGTTGAGGGTCTTCTATCAGAGGTCCGGCCGATTCGTCAACCCACTTGAGGGGTTATGGTTCAGGAGCGGGCAGCGGGCAAGGGGTATAAAGCCCCCTACATCTTTATGCCGGGGAGCGGTCAGCTTCTTTGATGCACGGGATGCCGGATGCACCATGAAAAGCCAATGTTGCCATCAGGAAGAAATGGGTCGACAGTCATCATTCAACGTTGACCCGGGTTGCCTTTTTTTTGTGACCGGCCTTTTCTTTTTTTTCTATCTGGGCGATTCGATCATCCACGAGGGATCGGATCCCCTTCAAGAATTCAACCCGTGATTTTTTCATGTGCTCGAAAAATTCGGACCTCTTTCCGGAGGCCTTCTCGATGTCTGAAAAAAACCGGCCCACCGGACAGAGGACAACGTCGTCTCTGTGCTCATGGTTTTGCTCACTCATGATTCCCTCCTTCAAAATAAACGTTCAGTTGCCGGCCTTTTAGTTTGGCCCGGATGGAATCGGTCGCGGCCACGGGCCTGGGAAGCAATATGTGTTTTTTAAAGCCGGCGATACGAATAATCATCTCTTCTCCGATTTTGTTAATCTGAACATCCTCCTTCCCGACAAAGGGAAGGGTGAGCCTGAGTCGGTAACGCCCATCGGACTTGGAGATCTCATAGACCTCCCCATCGTAAAAGCGTTTTAGCGGATCTTCCCTCCCGTAGATCTGTTCGGCCAGGGCCTTGAGGGATGCTTCTCCCAGGACTTCACCCCGAAACAGATTGGCGGGAAAAATGGGAATCGGGCTGAAGTATTCCCGGGCCTTTTGCATATATTGGCCCTGGGCCTCTCGCCATTCCTTGAAGTAGGTATCGTTGACATCATTGGGAAGCACCCGGTTCATAATGATCCCGTCGATGGCCATTTTATACAAAGAAAAATACATGAAGGCCCGCTGGGTCTCTTTGAGGACGACTTTTTCAGGGTTGGTGACGAGCCGTACCGTGGTGATGTCCGGATCAACCAGGATATTATCCACTCCCTTCAATCGCTCAAACAGGTGTTCTATGGCATCAAAATACTCCTCCCCGGGGAGCGGCACATCGTACAATCGCTTGGCAACGGGCCGGACATATCTCGCGATGGTACGTTCCATCTTGAAGATTTTTTCGATATACCACTCAAGCGCGGTGGGTATGCTGATAAACCGCAGGGATTCCCCCGTCGGCGCACAATCAAGCAGAATCACGTCAAATTTATGGGTACGGACATACTGGTTGATGTACAAAAGAAGGCTGACCTCTTCCATACCGGGCAGAATGGCCAGTTCTTCAGCCAGGATTTCATCCAGCCCAGTGGTATTGAGTAAGGTGGACAGATACTTGTGAATGTCCCCCCAATTCTTTTCAATCTCCTCCTGAATATCCAGTTCCTGAATCCATAGGTTTTCTCGGATCTTTACCCGTTTTTCCCCTTCTTGCCAATGAGGCCCTTTCCTAAATCGAAAATATCCGACAGGCTATGGGCCACATCCAAGGACATGATTAAGGTCCGGTTGCCTGCCTCCGCCGATTTAATTCCGGTGGCTGCGGCAACACTGGTCTTCCCCACCCCCCTTTGCCTGCAAAGAAGATAATTCTCATGACATCCGGATCCCTTTTACAATTTGATTCAATTCAGTGGATGATCCATATCTAAAAAAATAGGCTACCACAAAGCGGCGAGGAAAAAAAGGCCCATGGAAGGGGGGAAGGGGATGGATCAGAGACGGGGGGCGAGTGGCGTTGGAAGCCCATAGAATTCCGGCTCATCGCGGATTAACGTGAAATCCCGTTTTGGGAATGTTTCGGTCCGGGCTGTAGGTGAGACTTCAGTCGCACAGAATCGGCTAAATGTGCGACTGAAGTCGCACCTACAATCGGCTCATGTGCCATATCTCACGATAATTTGCGATGAGCCAGAATTCCTAAGCCTTCCGGTTGAAAACAACGACCGAACGGTCCAGCCTCAAATTAAGTGGAGCGGGTTCCGCGATCTATTGAATTTCGTGGACCTGAACAGCAGGATGGCAGATTTCCGGTGACGTTTGTTGGCTCTAGAAAAGGAGAGCCACCACCACAAAGACAAAACCGAACAGACAGAGCAGGTTGATGGTTAGATTCCATAATTTCGTCATGAGATTACCTCCAAGGGCATATCAGCGTTTAAAGAAAGGATTTTCATTTGTCATATTGAAAAAGCAATTTGTGTGCCGGACGGACTTGTCCTTTACATATTTATTGTTTACCTTTCTATCTTATTAATATTACATTACTTTTTTGTTAAAGCGTCGTGGTCTGGAAAAGGGGTACGCTGAGAACCATCCATATCGTTCGGTCGACGTCTCAATATGGCACATTCCGGCCCTCCCGGAACGAGTCTTGTTTCTCAAAAGAAAACACTTCGATCCGGCCATCCCATCATCTCCTGCCTGAGCCGCGCTTTGAAGCGGAGCAATGTATTGACGGCACCGTCGAAACATATTAAAAGTCTCGTTTTGGTGATGGGACTCCCTCTCGCCGTTATTTAGAGAATAGAAAGGGGACAGTTTAAGCGTGGAACTGATATTTTTGGGGACAGGCGGTGCATGGGGATTACCGGAAATCGATTGTGATTGCCGGATATGTCTTAAAATGAGACAGATCGGTCAGAAGAGAGACCGCACCTCGATTCTTTTGCGGGGAACATCCACGCTCCTGGTGGATTGCGGGCCGGATGCCAGGGATCAGCTTTTAAGACATGGGGTCGATCGTGTCGACGGGGTTCTCATCACCCATGAGCATTCCGATCACTACATCGGACTCGATGAACTCTTCGCCTATAAGCGGAATTGTCCGAAGGGTGAGTTTGCGCCCTTTCCGGTCTACTTGACCCAAGAAAGTTACGAGGTGGTCAAAAAGCGGTTTTCATATCTCGAAGAGATGGGGGTGATACGTACGGTTATCGTCCTGCCGGGTCAGTGGCTTAAGTCAGGCGAATTCGAAGTGTGTCCGTTTAAGACCTATCACGGGGAATTCGCGCGAGGCTCCGTGGGATATGTGATTCAATGGCGTTCAAATTTGGGCGAGGGTCTCCGGATGGTCTATACCTCTGATTTTTCTGACATTCCAGAGATCCCATCTGAGCTGCTTGGGCCCGACTACCTCATCATCCAGTCGTTCTGGCTCAATGAACCGATGCACAATCGGCCCAATCACATGAGCTTCCAAAAGGCCCTTGAATACATCGACCGGATCAAACCGAAGAAGGAAACATTCCTGGTTCACATGGGGGATGCGGACATGGTACCCGGGGATCCGGCCAACCGCATGCTCAAGAAATATGAGCCGAAAGCGCCGTTGAAGCGACCTGAAGATGGGACGCCGTATCCCATACCGCTGGATCAGGATTCATGGCAGGAAATCGTTGAGCGAATTCTAACCGATCGGAATATGCCCTATAAGGTCACTGCGGCGTACGACGATCTAAAAATCACGTGCTGATCGAGGGCATGGCTTATCTGAAGAAAGGATTCGTTGTCCGTTCCCTGCCGATGGTACTGGCAGGGCCGTGACCGGGGTAGATTCTTAATTCATCCCCAAGGGGAAAGATTTTTTCCCTCACCCCTCTTAAGAGCAGGGCGTGATCACCGCCCGGGAAATCGGTTCTCCCAATGGATCCGGCGAAGAGGGTGTCCCCGGAGAAAACCACGCCCGGCGCATGAAAGCAGACCCCGCCCGGTGAGTGGCCGGGGGTGTGCAACACGGAGAGGTTGAATTCCCCCAAAGGGATGTTTTGACCGTCCTCAAGCGGCAGGTCCGGTTGACATCCAAGGCCTTGGGCGTCGAGCGGGTGGATACAGACCTGGGCCTTGGTGATCCGTTTTAACTCTGCTGCACCCCCTGTGTGATCCATGTGACCGTGTGTCATCAGGATGTAGATAATCTTCAGCTTCAGCTTAGAAATTTCCTTCACAATGCGAAAGATCTCGCCCCCGGGATCAATAACCACCCCCTCCCGGCTGCTTTTTGCGCCGAGTATGTAACAGTTGGACTGATACGGACCCACCGTCAGTTTACGAAGCATGTTGATTTTCTCCTGAGAGTTGAGAATCCGGCCCGCAGACGCCGCATCGAAAACACCGCCCCACGTCGCATGATGCCGATTCCTCTCCTTTCAGAGCCGCCGCCCGTTCCTTTAAAAGGTAGGCTTTTGAAATGCCGTTGTCGATGAAATCCCACGGCAGCCGTTCATCCACCCCCTTGGGCCGATACACGAAGAAATCGGGATTCACGTCGGAGAACCTGAGCGCCTTAATCCAATTCCCGCCCGCCTTGTGAGCGGCATGGAGGATCCGGCCCACCCGCCGGTCGCCCATGGACAAGAGTGTTTGAATATACGCCCATTTGGGTACATCTGCGTTGACTCTGATCCCGCCGGCTTTAAGAAGGGACCGCTTTAATTGTTTCTGCTTTGATTTTATAGACCCGATGTCCTCGAGCGGGAACCATTGAAACGGGGTAAAAGGTTTAGGGACAAAGGCATTGACGCTGAGGATGATTTTACCGATGGTCCCCCGGGGCGTGGCGGATTTCACCATGTGATGTTTAATCCCTTTAATGAGATCGATCATCTCCTCGATATCGGTCTCCGTCTCAGTGGGAAGACCAATGAGCAGATAGAGCCGGAGGCTGAACTGGCCGGTCTCTGCAATGGTCTGAACGGCTGAAAAGATCTGATCCCTTGTCAGCTGTTTATTGATGACCCGCCTTAGCCTCTCGGATCCGGCCTCCGGGGCAATCGCCACGGATCGCTGCCCGCTTTTTTTGAGATGATTGACGAGCGCCGGCGTCAAGGTATCGGCCCGCAGCGAGGAAACCGAAAAATCGTTTCCGTTGGCTACGATGGTGGCGGAAATCTCTTCAATGCCGGGGGTATCCGACACAGCCGCACTCAACAGCCCCAGATGGGGG
This sequence comes from Deltaproteobacteria bacterium, assembly GCA_034522175.1. Taxonomy (GTDB): domain Bacteria; phylum Desulfobacterota; class DSM-4660; order Desulfatiglandales; family Desulfatiglandaceae; genus JAIPDZ01. The sequence goes on from JAXHLQ010000001.1 coordinate 1,984,514, forward strand.
GACCTGGTGATCTGTCTTTGAATAGAGGCGGAGAGATGCCCCTTCTCGTGAAACCGGGGCGGGCGATACACGTAACCGGCTGCGCAGAAACGGCAGCCGCGGCCACAACCCCTGCCCAGTTCAATGAGCACCCGCTCCCCGAATTCAGCGTTCGGGGTGGTGATGGCGGAGACGGAAACCCCTCTTTCATGAAAGTCCTTCGAAGAGACGCGGGGGGGCCTTATGCGTTTCGGGGCCTGCGGCGATGTGGGCACAAACCGATTAAGCGTGCCGTCTTCATTGTACTGCGCATGGTAAAAGGAAGGTACATAAACCCCGTCCACCTCCTTGAGCAAGGTGCTGAACACGGTCTCTTTATCTGCGCCATCAGACCTTGCCACTGAAAGCACATCGATGAGGGGGCCTAAGTTTTCCTCTGCCTCACCGAGAAGGAAGAAATCCATAAACGGAGAGAGCGGTTCAGGATTCATAAAGGTGGTGATCCCGCCGCCCATGACGAGGGGCCAGGGAGACACCCTTTCCTCCTGGAGCACGGGGATTTTTCCCATTTCAAGGATCGTCAGGAGATTGGGGTAGTCGTTTTCGAAAGAGAGAGAAAAGGCCACCAGGTCAAATTGATGGAGTGCTTTCTGGGATTCCAGAGAGCGTAGCGGTTTTCCTGTGCGAAGGTAGAGGGACATTTCTTCACCCACGGGCAGGAAAAACCGCTCTGCAACGACATCGGATCGCTGATTCAAGAGGCCATAGACGATCTGGAATCCCAGATTGGTCATGCCCAGACGATAGGTGTTGGGGTAGGTCAGGGCGACACGCAGCCTGCCCCCCCAATCTTTGATGATCGTCCCCTGTTCCGCTGCCAGCATGGCGCGGTAAAGGGAAATAATATCACCCGACACCGTCTGATGGGCCTCCAACACCCGAACCGCAGGGTGTCGTTAATCCGCTTTAACCCTGAGGAAGGTGGGATAATCCAGACTGTCCTTCATGCGAAGCTTGTCTAAGAGACTTCGCTTTCCCCGCTTAATGAACGATTCCTGTTCCGGTGCCGAAGCCTCTTCCTGTCTTCTCTGGAAGGTCGGCCTGTCCAGATTCATCCCGTTCATCCTGACGGTCCACTCCTCCTGGGCATCTTCAGGCGTCACTTCTCTCAACCGAACCACCTTGTCATGGTCTTGCGCGGGTCTGGCAGGCACATCATTGACCACTGACCTCAGGTATCCTCGCTCCTTTTCCTTAGCATCAATAGGGCCATCTATGCCGGTGGCAATGACGGTGATCTGAACCTCGTCCTCCAAATTGTCATCGAACACCATGCCCCAGAAGACATCCGCATCTGCATTGACTTCATTTTTGATATAGTTGGATGCCTCGTCCACTTCTTCCAGGGTCATATCGGATGGCCCTGTTATGTTCATGAGGAGACCTCTGGCCCCTTCGATGGAGATATCCTCCAACAGGGGGCTGTTAATGGCCCGCTGGGCCGCTTCCACAGCACGGTTTTCGCCGCCGGCCCGGCCCATGCCCATCAGTGCGCTGCCCATCTCTTCCATGACCTTTTTCACATCGGCGAAATCGAGGTTGATGAACCCGTTGCTCATAATCAGATCGGATATCCCTTTTACGGCCTGCAGAAGCACCTCATCGGCTTTCTTAAAGAGGTCTTTGAAGGGCGTCGTCTTTTCACCCAGTGTCTTTAATCGCTCATTGGGAATCACAATCAGACTGTCCACTTCCTTCTTGAGGGCCTCGATGCCTGCCAGCGCCCGTTTCATCCTCTTTTTTCCCTCGAAATCGAAGGGCTTGGTGACCACCGCCACGGTCAGAGCGCCCTGTGCCTTACTTTCACGGGCTGCCACAGGCGAGGCCCCGGTACCGGTACCACCGCCCATCCCGGCCGCAATGAATACCATGTCCGAATTCTCCAAGGCCCTCCGAATTTCAGTGATGCTCTCCTCTGCGGAAGTGCGTCCGATATCGGGATCGGCTCCCGCGCCCAGCCCCATGGTAACAGCCGGGCCCAACTGCATGCTATTGGAGCAGAGCGAACGGTCGATGTCCTGACAATCGGTATTCGCCACCACAAAGTCCACGCCTCTCAGATTTGCACTAATCATGTTGTTGATGGCATTTCCCCCGGCGCCGCCAACGCCGATCACCTTTATTCTGGCGTTGTAAGTGCTCCTTTCCACCTCATCGACAAACTCAAATTTCATGGTGTCCCTCCTTTTGTTAAGATTAAACGATATCCTTAAACCATCTTTTCATCCTTGCCATCACAAGGTGAAAGATATTGCTGTCCCTTATTCTAAATTTTTTCTTCCGCTTGCTGGTCTTGGCCCCGTAAAGGATGAGACCCACGGCCGTGGCATACATGGGTTTATTCACCAGTTCCGTGAGTCCTGTGACGCCCTCCGGGTATCCCACGCGTGACGGTGCGCCGAATATCTGCTCCGCCAGTTCACTGACCCCCGGCAATTCGGCAGATCCGCCGGTAACCACCACACCGGAGCCTGCCACATCTTCATATTCTGATCGCAGAAGCTCGCCATAAATCAGGGAAAATATCTCCTCCACTCTCGGTTCCAAAATCTCGCCCAGAATTTGACGGGACAGGGTCCTCGGTTTGCGCCCGCCCACGCCGGGGACTTCAATGGTTTCATCTTTTCCGATCATGGAAGAAAGCGCACACCCGTACTTGATCTTGATCTTTTCCGCCTCTAACTTGGGCGTGCGAAGCCCCACGGCAATGTCATAGGTCAGGTTATCTCCTCCGAGGGAGAGGACAGAGGTGTGCTTTATGGCGCCCCTGGAAAAAAGCGCCATATCGGTTGTCCCGCCACCGAAATCAATAAGCGCCGCACCGAGGTTGCGTTCTTCCTTGTTAAGAACCGCTTCACTTGAGGCCAGGGATTCCAGCACGATGTCATACACATCCAATCCAGCCCGGTTTGCACATTTGATGATATTCTGTGCGGAGGTAACGGCCCCTGTTACAATATGAACTTTTGCTTCAAGCCGAACGCCTGACATTCCCAAAGGATCCATGATGCCGGCCTGGTCATCCACGATGAACTCCTGGACCAGGGTATGGATGACTTCACGGTCCATGGGTATGGCCACGGCACTGGCCGCTTCAATCACATGCTGGATATCCTTCCTGGTCACCTCCTTTTCTTTAAGCGGTATGACGCCGGGGGTGTTAAACCCCTTGATGTGTCCGCCGGCAATCCCGGCATATACGGAGCTGATCTCACAGCCGGCCATGGTCTCCGCCTCTTCCACAGCCTCCTTTATGGAATTGACGGTGTCTTCTATGTTGATGACCACCCCCTTTCTGAGACCTTCTGATGGATGACTGCCCATACCGATAATTTCAACCCCATCAGGCTGTATCTCGCCGACCACCGCACAGATCTTGGTCGTCCCGATGTCGAGCCCCACAATAATTTCCCCGGCCATTTCCGCCTGACTCCTCTTTTCCTCTAAAGGGTTTCAGGTAATCGCTTCGTCATCCCGACTCGAACGAGACCACGGCCCCGTCCGTGTAATTCAGATCAATCCGGTTCACCCGGTCAATTTTTCCCGAGGTCTTAAGATGTGTTGTTAGACGCCGCAAACCCGCCAATTTCTCGGAAAAATTGCGCCCGTTACATCTGACCTCTGCATTCAGATGTCCGAAGTACAGTGACATATCCTCATCTCCCCTGATGTTGACCTCAGAGAGGTTTTCAACGGACCAGGCCCCCCGCTCCGAGGAGAGTGTGTTCATGACATGCACAACCGTCTCCAGGCCTTTCCCGTCCGACGCCATGTCCTTTGAAATCCCGGTAATGACAGGAAAATCAACATCATCCGATGGGGACAGTTTTTTAAACGGTTCTCCCCAGGCGTTGATGTAGTACATGCCATCCGACATGAGGATTGCCACAGGCGCCTGACGTTGGATGTCGATGGTCAATGTATGAGGAAGCTGTCTTTGAAGTCTTGCGGATCGAATCCATGGATGAGCCTCAATCCGTTTCTTTAAATCCTTTAGATTAATCGCCAGCAAATTGGGCTCGGTGTTCAATCCGCACAGGGCCATTAGTTCCTTTTGGCGATGCGGGTCTACACCCGTTATCTGTACATGCTCCAGTGTGAGGTGAGGCGACTTCAGCAGGTAGTGGTAACCGGAGAGAAAAAAGAGGCTCAAAAACGTGACCGCGGCCAAGATGATGGTCACCTTCAAAATGCCCTGTCCCATTCGTCGAATGGTGATCCAAAACGAATCGCGCTTATGTGCTTTTTTTTGGACGGCCTTTTTTGTTTGCCTATGTCGCCTCATGCGACGTCCCCCACCACCTGAATTTCCGGTTCCAGTTGAATGCCCGAGCGGCGTTTGACCTCCTCTTGAATCAACCCCATGAGTTTGAGTATGTCAGCGGCCGTGGCATTCCCTTTATTGACAATGAAGTTGGCGTGCCGTTTTGACACGACGGCTCCAGCCACCCGTCTTCCTTTCAGCCCGGCCGCTTCAATGAGTCTCCCTGCATAATCACTGGGCGGGTTTTTGAAGACAGATCCCGCACTGCGATAATCGAGGGGCTGATGCTGTTTTCGCCACTTGAGGCAATCGGACATTTTTTTGGAAATCGCTGTTTTGGATGCCGCCGCCAATCGAACACTCACACTTGCGATAACGGACCCCCTTTCCAGTTCGAGACGGCGATAGGAAAATATCAATGCCTCCTTGTCTCTTTCAACGATCGACCCTTGAGGCGTGACGAGACGGATACCCTCTACCCAATCGCACATTTCCCATCCGAAGGCCCCCGCATTCATGGCTGCCGCCCCCCCAATGCTCCCCGGTATCCCCGCCATAAACTCCAGTCCGGACAGCCCAAGATCGCGACAATGTATCAACAGATCTTTTATGGGCAGTCCCCCTCCGGCAATGAGCGTGTGGCTATCAGAGCGGTTCTGTTCAATGCCCGCCAGCGCACCGCTCAGATGGATGACCACGCCTCTGATGCCTGAATCCCTCACCAGGATGTTGCTCCCGTTACCGATCACGAAGTAGGGAATCCTTTCTCTCGACAAATAGGCGATCATCTCTGAGAGCTCCGTCAGATCATGGGAATCGTAAAAGGCGTCGGCCGTGCCGCCCACATGAAAGGTGGTGTGGGGCTTCATCGAGGCATCGAAGGTCACCTGTTCCCCACCCAGTACCCGAAGCACCTGTTTTTGCGTTGTGTCCATGATCGTTCATTCGATGCATAAATCCATGCGTCATGCTTCGGTTAAGCCCAAAGCGTTGCGCTCAGATCCTCGAAAACCCTGTCTCCTGTCTTGTGAATATCGCCAGCACCAAGCGTCATGATCACATCTCCTTTTCGGATTCGCGGCCGGAGTGCACTGAAAAGCGTTTTTTCATCTGGATAATAGATGACCTCCTTATGCCCGTGGGCCTTTATCCCCTGGCATAACCATTCTGCGCTGACGCCTTCAAGGGGCCTCTCTCCTGCCGGGTATATATCGCTGACCATGAGAATGTCCGCATCATTGAAGCTCATGACAAATCGATCAAACAGGTCCCTGGTCCGAGTGTACCGGTGCGGCTGAAACAGGACAATCAGTCGCCTTTCGGGCCAGCACCCCTTGGCCGTACGAAGCGTCGCTGCAATTTCGGTGGGGTGATGCCCATAATCGTCAACGAGAAGGATCCCATTGACCTCCTCTTTGATCTGAAATCGCCTCAAGAGCCCACCCAGCGCCCTCAGGCCCGTTTTGATGGTTTCGATGTCCAGGTCCAGTTCCACACCCACAGCAACGGCTGCCAGGGCGTTTTGGACGTTGTGATCTCCGGGCATGCCCACCGTCATCCGCCCCAGCGAACGGCCTTGATATAAGGCCTCAAACCCTGTTCCCCCGGCTCTTTTTCCAAATCCAGGGCCCTCAGATCGGCCTGAGAACTCAACCCATAGGTCAGACACCTTTTTTTCAGTTGCGGCAGGATCCCCTGGATCGGCTCATTGTCGAGACATAAAATGGCGGTGCCGTAAAAAGGGATTTTGTTGACAAAATCGATGAAGGTGTTGCGCAGGACATCCATGCTGCCGTAATGGTCCATATGCTCATGATCGATATTGGTGACCACAGCCATGGTGGGGGACAGCACCATGAAGGATCCATCGCTTTCATCGGCTTCAGCCAACAGGATATCTCCCTGCCCCATCTTGGCGTTCGATCCCCCCCAGATGTCCAACCGCCCGCCAATGACCACGGTCGGATCAAGTCCACCGGCCGTCAGTATTGAAGCGACCATGGATGTGGTGGTTGTCTTTCCATGAGCCCCCGCAATGGCGATGCCGTATTTGAGTCGCATCAGCTCTGCCAGCAATTCCGCCCTGGGAATAACCGGGACCTTTAACTCCGTGGCCCTGATGATTTCCGGATTATCCTGAGGCACGGCAGAAGAGTAAACCACCACATCAGCCCCTTTTATGTGTGCGGCAGAATGCCCTTTAAAGACGTTGCACCCCATATCCGACAGCCTGCGTATAACAGTGGTCTCTTTTAGATCCGAGCCGCTGACCCGGTAATCCAGGTTTGCAAGGAGTTCGGCCAGTCCGCTCATGCCGATCCCGCCAATGCCCACAAAGTGGATATGTTTTGCCTTGCCGAACTGGGTCATGAGGTCCGGTCTCCTGCCATTTCCAACAGCTGGTCCACGATGTGTGAGGCGGCGTTTAAGTGACTCATTTTGTGTGCACATTCCGCCATCCGGGCCAGGGCTGTGGGATCATCCATGTATTTCATCAGGATGTGAGCCAGTTTCTCACCCGTCAGCCCGTCCTGTAGGACCATTTCCGCTCCCCCGGCCTTGACGAAACTTGCGGCATTGATTTCCTGATGATGATGGGTTGCGAAGGGATAAGGGATCAGAATGGCTGGCGTTCCCATGGCCGCCAACTCAAAAAGGGTGGTGGCCCCCGCACGGCTGATGACCATGTCGGCCTGACCATAAGCACCCGCCATATCATCGATAAAGGGAACCATTTTCCCGCTCAATCCCTTGCGCTTATACGCATCCCTCGCCCTTTCTTGATCCTGTTGACCGGTTTGATGAAGCACGTTCACCGGTCTGTTTTCCTTTTTCAGTATTTCAAGCGCATCTATGAAAATCTCATTGATGGCTTTCGCCCCCTGGCTCCCGCCCACCACCAGCAGGGAGAACGGTTTGTCTCTTTCAGCCTTTGGGGCTTCTCTCGAAAAGAAGGCTTTTCGAACCGGGTTGCCGGTAAGAATCGTTTTTTGTCTGTCGAAATGTTCCCGGCTTTCCTCGAGAGAGATGAATACCCGATTCGCGATTTTCCCCAGCAGGCGGTTCGTGAGCCCAGGGTACGCATTTTGTTCGTGGATGGCTGTTGGGATTCCCAAAAGCCTGGAAACAAGACAAAAAGGACCTGACGAATAACCGCCTACACCAAGGACCACGTTGGGTTTAAATGCGCCTATGGCAGCAAAAGACTGAAACAAGCTGTTGGGCAGTTTCACGAGCACTGCTATTCCCTTTCTGATACCGCGTCCGCTTATCCCTTCCACATCAATGGATCGTGTGCGATACCCGTAACGGGCCAGGATCCGGGCCTCCATGGGTCGTCGCCCGACGATGAAGAGGATTTCCACATGTGCCAGCCTGTCTTTTAGTTCCTCGGCAATGGCGATGCCCGGGAAGAGGTGACCCCCTGTCCCGCCACCGGCGATGACAACCCTGAGACCTTTGAATATGTTGTTTCCTGTCTGCCGGCTAAATGTCATTATCGTCTCGACGACACATTCAGCAGCACCCCAATGCTGACCAATGTGATGATGAGCGATGATCCGCCATAACTGATCAAGGGGAGGGGTAACCCCTTTGTGGGGAGCAGGCCCACCACCACCCCCATGTTGATAATGACCTGGAGACCGATAAAACAGGTCAATCCCAGTGCCAGATAGCTGCTGTACAAGTCCCTAGCGTTGAGGGCCACCTTTATTCCCCTCATGATCAACACACCAAAGAGGACGATGATGAAGGCAACGCCGATAAGGCCCAATTCTTCACCCACGATGGAGAGGGCAAAATCCGTATGGGGCTCGGGCAGATAAAAGAGTTTCTGTTTGCTGTTTCCCAGGCCCACCCCGAAAATTCCTCCCGAACCGAAGGCCAGAAATGAGTGTATGATGTGAAACCCAATCCCCTGAGGATCCGACCAGGGATCCATGAATGCCATCCAGCGGTTGAGCCTGTAGTCGGCCTGCAGCACCAGCCAGGCAACAAACGGCAGAAAAAGGGCGGAAAGCGCCGCAAGCTGAAGCACCTTCACCCCACCCAGAAAGAGCATAATCATGAGCCAGGATCCGATGATGACCCCCGTACCCAAATCCGGCTGGAGGAGGATGAGGCACACAAATGCCCCGGTTACCATCAGATGCGGCATAACACCCATGGTAAAAGACCCCATCTTGATTCCCTTTTTGGACATGGAATACGCCATATATATGGCAAGGCAAAGCTTTGCCAGTTCTGACGGCTGGAATGAGATACCGCCTAAATGCAACCATCGGCAAGCCCCCCCCACACTGCGCCCAAATCCGGGGATCATTATCAGCACCAAAAGACTCGCGCTGACGATCAGAAGCGGGTATGTCAATTTAGCGTAAAGGGTGCAGGGCACATAACGGGCTGCAATCATCAGAGCGATGCCGACCATGCAGAACAAGGCCTGTTTCTTGAGATAAAAATAGCTGTCTCCCATGCGGTGTTCAGCCAGGTTGGAGCTGGCACTGTAGACCACGAGAAGCCCCAGCGCGACCAATAAAACGGTCGGGATGAGAAGCATGAAATCGTATCCTGAATCAATTGGTTTCCTCTCAGCCATTGACCGCTCCCGCCTCAACGCGTTTACGGTCATCCTGTTCCAGCGTGGTTCTCTTCAGCCGCTGAACCGCACGCACAAAGGCACGGCCTCTGTGTGCATAATCAGAAAACATGTCAAAGCTGGAGCACGCCGGCGCCAGCAGTACGGTATCTCCTTCCTGGGCCATTTCAAACGCTTTACGAACCGCTTCGTCCATATGTTCAGCAAAGGTAAACGGAATGGCCCCGTTGAATGCGCGGGCCAGAAGCGCTCTGGCTTCTCCAAGGAATACGGCTGTCTTTATTCGGTCCCGGCCGGTTTCAACGAGTAAATCATAATCTGACCCTTTGTGTCGGCCCCCTGCGATAAGAATCACATTTCCTGTAAAGCTGCCGACAGCGCGCATGGCGGCATCCACATTGGTGGCTTTTGAATCATTGAAAAAGGATACGCCGTGAAATGCGTCTACATGCTCGAGCCGGTTGGGAAGCCCCCTGAATGTGTCTATGGATGTCTGGATAATATCATCGGGAATCTGCAGGGCCTGACCCACAAGGATTGCGGCCATGAGATTCTCGCGATTGTGAATCCCGGGAAGGGCAAAATGATCCAGGGAAAATCGCCGCTTAGACGCTTCTTCAAGCCCACATACGATGGCACCCTCCTGAATAAAAGCATCTCGTTTTTCATTGGGTGTGGGGCCGTAGCGAAGCACATGGAGTCCGGTGGGCGTCGGGATCCCCGAAAGGACAGGATCTTCATCGTTGAGTATGAGACAGTCCCCTGCGCCTTGATTTTCAAATATTCTGAGTTTCGATGCGATATACGCCGGATAGTCCCTGTATCGGTCCAGATGGTCCGGCGAGATGTTGAGGAGCAGGGAAATATTGGGATGAAATGTTTCAATGGTATCCAGCTGGAAACTGCTCACTTCCACCACGAGATAATCGGCGCCGCCCCCTTTTGCCGCATAGGCCATCAGCGGCGTGCCGATGTTGCCCCCCACAAACACGTTTAAACCGCTATTTTTGAGCATTTCTCCCAGAAAATAGGTGACGGTGGATTTTCCGTTGCTGCCGGTAACGGCGATGATCGGTTCATGGATGTTGCGGCTGGCCAGTTCCATTTCTCCCAGAACAGGGATATGGCGTTCGTATGCGGCGGTCAAAGGCAAGATGTCCAGCGGGACCCCGGGGCTCACCACAATAAGATCCGCGTTTAGAAATGTCTTTTTTATGTGTTCGCCTGTTTCCAACATTACCCCCGCCGATTTCAGCTCGCTGACTTGATCGGGGTTCAGTTCGCTCTCCGGCCTGGACTCACTCACCGTCACCTCCGCCCCCGTTTGGGCCATGTGGCGTGCGGTCCAGTACCCGGACAACCCGAGGCCCACCACCAGTACACGCCGTTCCGCCTCGGGCGTCTTTCCGCTGTTGGGGTCTTTGAGAGCTGTCATGGTTGCCATCTATCTCAGTTTGAGCGTGCTCAGAGAGAGTAACGCCAATACGATGGATATAATCCAAAACCGGACAATGACTTTCGGTTCCGGCCATCCTTTCAATTCAAAATGATGGTGTACGGGTGCCATTCGAAAAATTCTCTGTCCACCGGTGATTTTGAAGTAGGCCACCTGAAAAATCACGGACAGGGCCTCGAATACAAAGAGGCCGCCTACGAGGGTCAGGACCAACTCCTGCTTGGTGACCACGGCAATGGCGCCCAGGATGGCGCCCAGCGGTATGGAGCCCACATCCCCCATGAATATCTCTGCCGGGTAGGCATTGTACCAGAGAAAGCCGAGGCCCGCGCCCACCAGGGCGCCGCAAATGACGGCGATTTCGCCTGAGCCGGGGATATACGGCACCTGCAGGTAGGCGGCCAGTTTTATGTTCCCGGCGATATAGGAAAATCCCAGATAACTGGCGAATGCAACAATGAGGGGGCTGATGGCCAGCCCATCCAGCCCGTCCGTCAGGTTCACGGCATTGGATGTCCCCACGATGATGAAAACGGAAAAGGGAATGTACCACAGCCCCAGATCGGGGATGACCCGTTTAAAGAAGGGGACATTGAGATGCGTGTCAAACCCCGGATACAGATAGATGGCCACGGATACACTTAGTGCACAGATCATCTGAAGCGAAAATTTGGCGGCGACGCTCAGCCCCTGACTGTTCTTTCGTCTTATTTTGAGGACATCATCAGCAAACCCGATCCCCCCGAAGCATAAAGCCACAAACACCACAACCCAGATATAGAAATTCAACGGGTCCACCCACAAAAGGGTGGAGAAGATGGCGGCGGGGATCATTAGACATCCGCCCATGGTCGGCGTCCCCGCCTTAGCCATATGCTCCGACGGCCCATCCGCCCGTATCTGCTGGCCCACCTGAAGGGCTCTCAAATGACGGATGACCCAGCCACCACAAATCAAACAAATGATGAGGGCTGTCAGACTGGATAAAATGGTCCTGAATGTGATGTACCGGAACACATTCAGCCACGAAAAATCCGTATGAAAGAGATAGATCAGTCTGAACAGCATTGCATGACCCCTGAATGCGAAGGGACCAACCCCACGCGGCACCGGATGAGCGATCCGGCGTTCATTACACCCCTAAGCCGTCACCTCTGTGACCAGATTAACGAAATATTCCATAGTGAAAGGTTTCATGATGCTTTTTACCACATTCGGTATTCCCTCATGGAAACGACCTTTTTCCGAAGGATTGCCGGTCATGACGATGACCTTTTCCTTTCGGCCCCCTTCCTTCATACTCTGCAACATTCCCACCCCATCTAACCTGGGCATGTTGATATCGGTAATCACGAGATCGAAATCTTCTTCTTTCAAGACATCCAGGGACTCCTGACCGTCTCTGGCTTCACGAACCTCAAAGCCCTGACTCAACAAGGCTTCGGATAGGAGAAGCCGGATGCCTCTTTCGTCGTCCACCACCAGTACTTTCTTCCCATTTTTCATACCAGGCACCTCCGTCAGATCAATTTCGCCCATGTTTGAGCGCACCTGCCAAACCTTCCACCACCCTATCGAGGGCCATCTTTCGAGACCCCTTCAGAAATACGAGCGTCCCCTCCCCAATCGAATCACATATGCCCTTAATCATTTCATTATGGTCGTCTACCAGCCTGATCCGCTCCTCGGGCAGACCCCCCGCTATTGCCCCCGCCTTCATGTCGGTCTTGTGGGAGCCGAAAGCGAAAAAAAGATCGGCTCCACTCTCTGACACCCATTTGCCCGCTTCCCAGTGGGAACGGACCGTGGCTTCACCCAACTCCAGCATTTCTGCGAGACACACGATGAGTCGATCCTCTTCCCCGGCCAACGTCTTGATGGAGGCGAGTGCTGCTTTTAAAGACGAGGGATTTGCATTATAGGTATCATCGACCACTGTGACACCGCCCGGAAAAGAGTGCATCATAAACCGTCCCTTCATCCCCCGGTAAGCGGATAGTCCTTTTAAGATCATTTTAGAAGAGGCACCCAGCCCGAAACTTACGGCGGCTGCGGCCAATGCATTGCTGACATTATGACGGCCCGGGAGATGAATACGGACCGGCCAGGCGTCGTTCCCGTAAACGAGGGTAAACCGAAACCCTCTTTTGTCCAGTGGCTCGATCTTTGTAGCCCGAACGTTATTTTCCCTGCCATATCCGAATGTCAGCTTCCGCACACCATATCGCTCAGCATTTTTCATCAGCGGTCCGTCATCCCCATTCAGGACCATTAGCCCATTTGATGGCATTCTTTCTATCATCTCGCACTTTGCATGGGCCACGCCCTGAAGTGTGCCCAACCCTTCCAGATGGGCCATCCCGATGTTGAGAATGACCCCTACGTCCGGGGCCGCGATTTCGGTCAAGCGGGCGATTTCTCCCGGGCGGTTCATCCCCATCTCCAGGACGGCCGTATCATGCGTTTCTTTAAGGCCCAAAAGAGTAAGGGGAAGGCCGATGAGGTTATTGAAGTTCCCTTCGTTTTTGAGCGTCTTTTGAGTCAATCCACAAATACCGGCCACCATTTCTTTTGTGGTGGTTTTTCCCGAACTACCGGTAATGCCAACGACGGTCACGCCGTGTCGACGACGCCACCAAATGCCGAGATCCCCAAGGGCCTTTAGGGTGTCCGCCACAACAACAATGTCTGAGGGCGCCCTTTTTTGGGAATCCGGGTCCGTTATTCGTTGGCAGCCCCTGGATGCCCACCATGTCTCACGCACCACGGCCCCGGCTGCTCCCTTTTGGAGGGCATCAAAGACAAAGTCATGACCGTCATAATGGGGGCCCGGAAGTGCCCAGAAAATGTCTCCTTCTTTAATCCGCCTTGAATCTGCTGCTGATGCCCGTGAAAACCGCACGTATCGCCCCAAAAACCGCACGCCCATTGATAGCTTCGAGCACGTCGCGGGTCGTCAGATGCCCCCATCGGGCCGACATTTATCTCCCGCACTTCGATCGGGGGCCCGGGCATCATCCGGCCGATGATTGAGTTTTGACAGGGATGCGGCCATTTCACCTATGATTTTGTCGTCAAAGGGTTTCTTTTCCTCACCGATAATCTGGTGTGTCTCGTGGCCCTTTCCAGCAATCAAAACCCCGTCTTCCGCATGGGCCATGTTCACTGCGAGAAAAATCGCCCGCTTTCGGTCCAACTCAAGGATGTAATCCTTAATGCCGGCATCCATAACCCCCTTTTGATCTCATCGGCGATGGCTGAGGGATCCTCGGTGCGGGGATTGTCCGAGGTGATAATCACCTGGTCACTGAGCCGTCCTGCTACCCGCCCCATCTCAACACGCTTGCCTCGATCCCTGTCTCCCCCACAACCGAAGACGGTAATCATGCGACCGGTGATGTGTTTCCTCATGGCCCGGATCGCCTTTGAAAGGGCATCAGGCGTATGGGCATAGTCGACCACAAGCGTCTTCGAAGCCGTATTGGCGACCCGTTCCATTCGTCCGGGAACGCCGGCGACCCGTTCGATGCCCATTGAAATGACATCGAGAGGCACATCCATTGTCAGGGCAGCCGCAACAGCTGCCATGATGTTGTGGATATTGAAATCACCCATAAGCCCGGAACGAATATCCAACTTTCCTGTGGGGGTCATTAATTCCGCCCTCAGACCCTCTTTCTTGAGCCGGATGTTTTCTGCTCGAACATCGGTGCCCTCATTCGTCCCGTAGGTCATTACCGGTGCATCCGTTAAGGTTTTGAGTGCACCTGCCATGGGGTCGTCCATGTTCAACACAGCAGTGGTGTTATCTTTGCCCCTCGCCGCTTTCAGGTCTTTGAAGAGTCTGGACTTCACCTCAAAATAGGCTTCCATGGAATGGTGATAATCGAGATGGTCTCTCGAGATATTGGTAAACACGGCCACCCGGAACGGACATTCAGCGGTTCGGCCCTGGTCCAGTGCATGGGAAGAAACCTCCATGACGACATCCGTAACCTGAGCGTCTGCCATTGTCCGAAGGGTACGCATCAGGTCAAGGGATTCCGGGGTGGTGACCGGCGCTTCCCATGCTTTTCCCGGCATCCGATAGTTGATGGTTCCGATCACGCCCGGGCGCCGATCGGCCTCAATGAGAATCGATTCCAGCAGATAACTCGTAGTGGTTTTCCCGTTGGTGCCCGTAATACCGATCAGATTCATCCCCTCGAATGGGGACCCGTAGAACCTTTTGGCAATCCGGGCAAGGGCATTGCGGGAATCATCCACCTGAATCAGGACCGGCGCGGCGGGTGGTTCTGTACCCTTTAGACGCTCACGAAGTCCCTTTGGTGATGTCTCCATGATCACGGCGACCGCCCCGTTTTGGATCGCTTCCTTTACGAAGCGATGCCCGTCGACGGCGTGACCTTTCACGGCCACAAACAGGTCGCCAGGGGCGATTTTTCTGGAATCATAGGCAATCCCCTCGATAGTCACATCTTCTCTGCCCGAAATATTGATTATGGCCAGACCACTTATGAGGTCCATCAATTTCATGCTCAGCCATTCGCTTTCTCAGTCAACTGGTTTCTGCACTTCGTTCTCATCGGTTGGGTGGTTTGAAATGAACGGTTATTGAATCCATCTCTTGAATGGGAAGGCCCGGTTCAGGTTGCTGCGATACGGCCAGCCCGGATCCTTTCAAGCAAACCTTCAGCCCCAACGCTCGTCCCTTTTTGAGGACGGCTCTCATGCCCATGTTGGTGAAATCGGGAATGGTTCCCTGGCGAAGTTCCTGGGCAATGTGTTTCACTTCCGGAACAGTGATCAAGATCTTGCCTGTTTTCGACGCTTCCGTTTCCTCATCCATCCCATCCGCATGGGCATCGGTCAGAAGGCCGCGTCTTGGGGATACCCGCAGATGGTTGAGCGCCCATGATCCGACTTTTCGAAAGACCGGGCCTGCCACCAGCCCGCCATAAGCCATTCCTTCGGGTTCATCAATGACCACGAGAATGACCAGCTTGGGATCTTCGGCGGGTGCGAAGCCCACGAAGGTGGCGACATATTTTTGTCTCGAGTATGCCTTGGTCTCGGGATCGACTTTCTGAGCCGTTCCGGTTTTTCCAGCAACCCGATACCCGGCGATGGCCGCTTTGGGCGCTGTCCCATCGCTTTCCACAACACCTGTGAGGATGGAGGCCACCGTTCTCGCTGTATGGACCGAGATGACCTGCCGCAGCATCTCGGGTCGGTTCTCTTTAACGGTTCGGCCTGATGGGTCCGCAATTTTTTTGACCACGTAAGGGCGCATGAGTTTTCCTCCGTTTGCAATGGCCGCCATTCCCATGGCGAGTTGCAGGGATGTGGTGGTCATTCCCTGACCAAAATAGAGGTTGGCCTGGTCAATGGGTTTGGCATCCTTCGGGCTTCTGATAAAGCCCCCTCTTTCTCCCAAAAGGTCAATCCCTGTTTCTTGACCAAAACCGAAGGCCTTCAGGTATTCGCAAAACGCTTTATATCCCAGTTTCTGGCCGATCTTGATGGCACCGATGTTGCTGGAACGCACCACAATATCCGCAACCGTCAGGGTGCCATGTTCGTGTGTGTCATGAACCACCCGACCCCCGATCCTGAATTGACCTTCTTCACAGTAAATTTCGGTCAGCGGGGTGACGGCGCCGGTCTCCAAAGCCGCACTTAACAGAAAGGCTTTCATGGTTGAACCGGGTTCAAAACAGTCGGTGATCGCCCGGTTTCGCCATGTGTGTGCGCCGAATTTTGAGAATACATTGGGGTTGAACTGGGGAACCACTGCCATGGCCAGAATTTCTCCGGTGTTCGGATCCACCACCAGGCAATGCCCCCCCGGGCATTGGATGTCGTAACGGCTGCATGTAAGGCCTGTTGGGCCTTGTATTGGATCTCCTTGTCTATGGTGAGCGTGAGGTGGTGCGGGCCGTGCTTTCCGGATTCGGCGGGCTTGTCAATGGCAAATGGCCTACCGAAAGCGTCTTCCATGCAGACCAGTTTGTGCTGGGCCCCTCTGAGGTACGTGTCATATTTTCTTTCAAGACCTTCCAGCCCCTGATTGTCCGTACCGGAGAATCCGATCAGGTTCGCCGCAATCTCCCGTCCCGGATAATACCGCCTTGATTCTGTGGTGATTCCCACCCCGACCAGGTGAAGGCGATTTATTTCCGCGGTCAGCGCAGGGGAGATTCGTCGCTTTACCCAAACGAATGATCGCTTTTTTTTCAGCTTTTCGAGGATGTCATGGCTTGGCGTTTTCAGCACTTCCGAAAGCGCAGCAGCCGTCTTTTCTTTATCCTTTACCTGACTGGGATGGGCGAAAACCGACCCGACCTGAATGCTGATGGCCAGTTCATTTCCTTTTCGGTCATAAATGAATCCGCGGTCAGGTGGGAGTGTGATGGTTGCAAAAATGCCCTTGTCGGCGATCCCTTTAAGGTAATCATCTTCAACCACCTGGAGTTGATACGCACGGGCCAAGATGGCCCCCAGGCCAAACACGAAAAAAAGGGTCACGATATATACACGAATACGCATCCATTTTTTGTCCTTGGCATTCATTTCAAGACAATAATCTGTTCAGGAGTCGGCTGAATGAGTTCAAACTGTTGGGTCGCCAATGATTCCAGTCGTGTGGGTGAGGTCAGGGTTGCCAATTCCAATCTTAGTTTTCGGTTTATCTCTCTTTGTTTCATCTCTTCCTGTTTCAATTCGCTGAGATCGTAACCGATCTGTGTGGTCTCAAAGTTTGACCAGACGTACCCGATACCACTCCCCATGAAAATGATCAGCAGTAAAAAGACGAGAAACACTTGCTTTCGCGTAAAGAGAACTCGGCGTTTTGAACGGGTGTTTTTGATTCGTATGCCGGTCCCGCCGTTTCGGCATCCCATCAACTGCCTTACCTTTTCAGGTCTTGTCATGGCTACATCCTTTCTGCAGCCCTCAAGATGGCACTGCGTGCGCTTGGGTTCATGTGGATTTCTTCCTGCGGCGGCTTGATGCCCTTTTTGAATATGCGTCTGAACTGAGGCGTTTTGTCGCATACGCAAACCGGGAAATCCGGGGGGCATGTACAACTGCTCTCCCACTGGACCATCGCCTGTTTGACCCGTCTGTCCTCTAAGGAATGATAGGAGAGGATGACCAGCCGCCCATATCTAACCATCAGTGACGGGATCTTTTCGAGAAAGATGTCGAGATTTTCAAGTTCGTTATTAACGGCGATTCTCAGGGCCTGAAATGTCCTGGTAGCAGGATGTATGGTTCGTTTTCGATGCGAAGTGGGGGATACCGATTCAATCAGGCTCGCGAGTTGAGAAGATGTTCGAAAAGGCGCATCTGCACGTGTGCGAACGATTGCCCTGGCAATGGATCTTGCCCTCCTTTCCTCACCATACTGTTTCAGTATGTGTTCAAGCGCTCCGGCCGAAAGTGTATTGACGAGGTCAGCCGCCGTCTGTTCTGCATCAGGGCCCATTCTCATGTCCAACGGCTCATTTCTCTTGAAACTGAAACCTTTTCCTGAATGTTCCAACTGGTAAGTAGACATGCCCAGATCCAGTAACACCCCATCGACCTTCTCAATGCCGAGCCGTTCCAGGACAGTGTCCAATTCGGCAAAATTTTCTTCGATAAACGCAATCACCTTTGAATGAGAGGCCAAACGCTCTCTCGAGAGCCTGATCGCTTCCGGATCCCTGTCGAGACAGATGAGCCTTCCTTTAGATGAAAGGCGCTTTGAGATCAACGAACCGTGGCCACCTGAACCCGACGTCCCGTCGACATAGATGCCTGTTTTTCTGTGGAGCAGGCAATCCACCGCCTCATGAACAAGAACCGGCTGATGCGGATAGGCCAAATCGGATTCCTCTTAGATGCGGAGTTCCGCAAGTGACTGACTGGCATCCGGAAAAACCTCCTTGACCCTTTTGAATTCCGCCTCCCATTTTTTGCTGTCCCATATTTCGAACCGTTTCAACTGGCCGGCTAATACCACCTCCTTTTGCAGACCCGCATCATTTCTCAGATTTTGCGGGATGGTAATCCGCCCGTTTTTGACTGTACATTCCTCAGCACCGGAGATAAAATATCTGAGAAATGCAATGCCATCATTGTCAAAAAGGGGCAGGTTGGCGGCTTTTTCCTCGAGAATCCGCCAGTCATCCCTTGAAAAGGCCCAGAGAGAATCGTCCTTATGGGTGACAACCACGCAATCTTCTCCCTTCCGGTCCAGCACCTCCCTGAACCGGGCGGGAATGGCCAAGCGGCCTTTGGCATCGAGGGTATGTCTTGAACGACCTCTGAACATGGCTCTACGTCTTTGGGAATTTATGGGAATTTGATCCACTTTGTGACACTATCTTCCAAAAATGACCCGTTGTCAAGAAAAAAAATTAGAAAAATGAACTATTTGGGCTTTTTTTGGCTGAAGAATAATGCCCATATGTATGGTTAATCTGTAAGAGACCCCCTATATGATGTGAGATGGGGCCTAATCCATTGGCTATACTGGATAAAGACCGTCATTGAATGGAAAGAAATCAGGCAAAAAATGCGATGGCGATGGATATGAGATAAAGCACGATAAAAAGGAGAGGGAGGAAATAATGGACACTGAAGGAAAAAAGGTAAGGACGATCTGGTCCATGCCGGAGCAAATTGGGTGGACCAGGAGGTGGTTGTGGACGGCAAACTGATCACCAGCCGAAAACCGGACGATCTACCCGCCTTTATGAAGGCCGTCTTAGGGGCACTCTGAGAAGGCCCTCGACCCCGTTGTCGCGCTTTGCCCCACCGAACTGAGGCCAATTGCGAAACCGCACGGACCTCCCCTCCCGGGGAGGTATTGACAATCCGCATATCAATATCCTAATAATCTACGCGAAAATAGGGATCAATTGGAAATCCCAGAACCCTGTTCAGGAGGTCTAACATCTTATGGATATTCAGGAAATCACACAAGAGGTGGAGCGCCAAAGCCTCGTTTTGCGGCGTATCATCGAGGGTATGGAACGAATCGTGGTGGGCCAGCGGCATCTGATGGAACGGATGATCATCGGCCTTCTATGTGAGGGACATATCTTGCTGGAAGGGCTTCCGGGGTTGGCCAAGACCACGGCGGTCAAGGCCCTCGCCGCCACCATCAACACGTCCTTTCAGCGGATCCAGTTTACACCCGACCTGCTTCCGGCCGATATCCTGGGTACCCAGTTTTATCGCCCGGATACATGCACCTTTGACATCAAAAAGGGCCCCATCTTTCACCACATCATCCTCGCCGATGAAATCAACCGGGCGCCGGCCAAAGTCCAGAGTGCGCTCCTGGAGGCCATGCAGGAACTCCAGATCACCATCGGAGAGCAGACTTTCGTGCTGGAAAAGCCTTTTCTGGTCCTGGCCACGCAAAATCCCATCGAGCAGGAAGGAACCTATCCCCTTCCCGAGGCGCAGGTTGACCGGTTTATGCTGAAGATCAAGGTCGACTACCCTTCCCTCGAAGAAGAGAAGGAGATTATGACCCGGGTACACAAGGGCATGACCGAAGCGGTGGCGGGTGGTGTCGAGTTTTCCCAGATCGCCTCGGCCAGTCGGATCATGCGATCCATCCACATGGAAGAGCGACTCATGGATTATATCCTGAAACTCACCCGGGCAACCCGGGAGCCGGAAACATTCGGTTTGGACATCGGCCCCATGATCACCTATGGGGCCTCACCACGGGCCTCCATCTATCTGGGGCTGACATCCCGGGCCCACGCGTTCTTGAGTGGTCGGGGATACGTCACTCCCCAGGATGTAAAATCCATGGCCCCGGACGTCTTAAGGCACCGGATCATCCTCAGCTATGAGGCCGAGGCCGAGGAAAAGACCACCGACGAACTGATCCACATCCTGTTGGAGCAGATTGAGGTCCCATGACATGCTGTCTGAATCCCTGTTGAAGAAGATTCAGAAATTCCATTTCACCACCAAACGGATGGCCAGTGACCTGTTCGCCGGACAATACGTGAGTGCATTCAAGGGGAGGGGCATGGAATTCTCTGAAGTCAGGGAATACCAGATCGGAGATGACATCCGGACCATCGACTGGAACGTATCGGCCCGGTTCGGGCATCCATTTGTCAAGGTGTTCCACGAGGAGCGCGAGCTGACGGTGATGCTTCTCCTGGATTTGTCCGGCTCTCAGCTGTTCGGTACCCGAAACAAATTCAAGCGGGAGCTCTTGGCCGAGGTCGCAGGGATGCTGGCCTTCCTGGCCATCCGCACCAATGACAAGGTGGGGGCCATTCTGTTCAGTTCACAGGTGGAAAAGTACATCCCTCCCAAAAAAGGGGCCTCCCATGTATGGCGGCTCATCAAAGAGATCTTCACCTATGAACCCGATGACCTGAATACCAGCCTTAATGCCGTGCTCACCACCCTCAACCGTGTGGCGAAGCGGCACTGTATCGTATTTTTGATATCCGATTGCATGGACAACGGTTTTGAGACATCTTTCAAGCTTGCGGCCAGGAAGCACGATCTCACGGTGATTCGCATATCCGACCCGGCGGAAGACGAACTGCCCCGGATCGGTCTGATATCCCTCATCGACCCTGAAACCGGAGAGACGGCCCTGATGAACGCCGGAAACAAGGGACTGAGGGAAACATGGCGTGCACACCGGCAATCCCATACGGCCTATCTCACGGATCTGTTCAACAAGGCCGGTGCGGACCACGTGCACCTCTCGACGAATGGGAAAGTGGTGGAACCGCTCATCAGGCTCTTTGAAAAGCGGATGAGACGACTATGAAACGGGGCGTTTATGACATATGGCGGGTTCTCATCCGAAAAAAACGGATTTATTCGTTCCTGTTGTGGGTCCTCCTGCTGGTCGTCACCGTCCCCGGGCATGCGGCCGATGCGCCGAAGCATGCCCCGCAGACTCCTGGACTGCGCGCGTTACTCATCCCTCATGAGGCAAAGGTGGGTGACATCGTGACCCTGACCTTAGTGTACACCCTCCCCAAAGGGGCAAGCCTCCCAGAAAAAGTGCACATTGAGGGACTCAAAGGGATTGGGGTGTTGACGCACGAGGTCACCCCCCTTAAACCGGATCCGAAAACCGATGATGCGGGCATACGGGGGGAGATTCGTCTCAAGCTCCTTGTCGATCGGGTGGATGCGTTCAAGACAGGCCCATTGAGTCTCGCCTTCAGGGACCAAAACGGAGAGACGCATGTCCTTAAGACCGATCCCGTAACCTTAACCGTGACGTCCAATCTGGGTCCTAAACCTGAGGAGGCCCGGCTGGCACCCATATACGGCATTATCCCCACCACCGTTTCCTGGGTCGGGTATCTTCCCTGGATCTTGGGCGGGCTCCTGGTGTTGGCCGTGGCCGCGGCGTTGATCTTCTGGTTCCGGCGGCACAGACGCCAGGCTGTCTCGGCGGGGGATACCCCCCCCCCCCATCTCAGGGCCCAAAGAGAGGTCCGTGAACTAGAGGCGGAAGGACTTTTTGAAAAGGGGGAGATCAAGGCCTTTTATTTTCGGCTCTCTGAAATCCTGAGGCGCTATCTTGAGGCACTGAGAGGGTTTCCCGCAGCGGAGTACACCACCGAGGAAATCGCGGCCGCAATCCGCAACCCTGAAGATCGGGAACTCCTCAAGCTGTTGAGGGCAGCAGACGGCATCAAATTTGCCGACATGCGGCCCACCCCGGCCAGGCAGGAAGAGACGCTGAAACAGGCCTACTTCTATATCCAAAAGACCGGTTCCGTCTTTGAGGCGACCCATCAAGACCAAACCCCGGTCGGGCGCACCTGGCGAGGGCGGCTATCTCCCGCCGTCGTTCGGTGGAGACCGGATCATGATGTTCCGGTTTGCATATCCCGCCGTGCTTCTGCTCCTTTTGGTCGTGGCGGGATGGGGTTTTTTTGCGTTCAGGCGAAAACCGGACGGCATTTCCTATTCCATGACGTCCAGAATGCGTGCCGTGGCGGGGCGCAAGGGGTGGCTTATGACCCACTACGCCGTCCTTTTCAGGATCCTCTGCCTGGCGCTTCTCATTTCGGCCGGGGCCCGGCCGCAGCTCTACAATGTGTCGAGAGAGATGCGGTCCTCGGGAGTCGACATCATGTTGGCCTTGGATACATCGGGTTCCATGCAGGCCCTCGACTTCAAACTGGACGGCGAGCCGGTATCCAGGCTGGCCGCGGTCAAAAAGGTGGTCGACGCCTTCATCAAGAAACGGGAAAACGACCGGATCGGCCTCGTGGTCTTCGGGAAAGAGGCCTTTACCCAATCCCCTCTGACGCTGGATAAGGGGTTGTTGCTGAAACTCATAAGCGACATGAAGGTGGGTATGGCCGGCGACCGCACTGCCGTGGGATCGGCCATCGCCGTGGCCGGGAAACGGCTCAAGGGGGTAAAAGCGAAGAGCAAAATTCTAATCCTCCTGACGGACGGCCGGAGCAACGCCGGCCAGATCACCCCCGAAGCGGCAGCTGAGGCGGTGCGGGCTTTGGGCATCAAGATCTATACCATCGGCGTGGGCGGCATCGGCCCGGCCCCCTTCAGGGTCAAGACCTTTTTCGGTACCCGAATCGTCCACCAGAACGTGGACCTGGATGAAAAGACGCTCAAAAAAATCGCTGATATCGGCGGCGGGAAATATTTTCGGGCTGCGGACAGCGAAAAGCTTAAAGAGATCTACGACATCATCGACAGGGCGGAGAAAACCGACACAAAGGTCAAAACATTTTTTAATTTCAGGGAACTCTATTATTATGTGCTGATTCCGGCCCTCCTCATTCTTGGGCTGGAATTCCTGCTGAGGATGTGGATATTGAGGGTCATTCCATGAATTTTTTGCATCCATGGGCGCTTCATCTTCTCTGGCTCCTCCCCTTTCTAAGCTTCGCCTTTATCGTCCATCATCGGGAGAAGCGAAAGGGGCTCAGGCGCTTTGCCGATCCGGATCTCTTGGAGCGGCTGACCGGCGCTGCTCAAAAGACACACCCCTTTATCTCCGCACTTCTCTCTCTCATCGCCGTGGCCCTCCTGCTCCTGGCACTGGCAGGCCCCCGGTGGGGAAGCCATTACCAGGAGGTCCACCAGAAGGGGGTGGACATCATGGTGGTGCTGGATGTCTCGCCCAGTATGCGGGTGGCGGACGTCAAACCGGATCGGCTGGAGAGGGCCAAACGTGAGATCCAGGATTTCATCAAGAACGTGCGGGGAGACCGGGTGGGGCTGGTGGTGTTTTCGGGGGCTGCGTTTGTCCAGTGCCCCCTGACGCTGGACTACGGGGCCGTTCAGATGTTCCTTCATTCCATGGAACCAGGCCTTGTTCCGGTGCCCGGAACAGACCTCGGCGGTGCCGTTCAAACGGCCATATCGGCCTTTGACATGGATTCCCGGACAGATAAGGTGATCCTTCTGATCACTGATGGAGAGGACAATGAACAACAGGGAGAGGATGCCGCTCGGGCAGCTGCAGCAAAAGGCATCAAGATTTTTGTCTTCGGCATCGGGGATCCATCCGGAGGCCCCATTCCCATGTCCGGCAAGTCAGGTGGCTTCGAAAAAGACGAGGCAGGCAACATGATTCTTTCGAAGCTTGACGAGGCGGGCCTTGAGAAAATCGCATCCATCACCGGCGGAGATTATGTCCGGTCGGTCGCAGGAGACCTCGACCTGGATCTGCTCTATTTTGAAGGGATCAAATCCAAGACAGAGGCCCAGAACCTGAAGGGCGGCAAGATCAAGGTGTACGAGGAGCGCTTTTACCTCTTTGTTATTGCGGCCTTCGTGGTGCTCCTCTTCGAGGCACTGGTGAGAGACGTGAGCCGGAGACAGAAATCTTCATTGAGACAGGTCACCCGCGGGACACGTGTCCTGTTGGGCCTGATAGGGTGCCTTTTTCTCTCGTTTATTGAACCCTCTTCGGCACGGGCCGAACAGGATCCCGATACCCTTTACAGACAAGGCCGTTATGCGGAAGCAGAGAAACTCTACGCCAAAAAGGATATGGACCACCCCAAGGACGTCCGATACCGCTACAACAGAGGATGCGCAAGTTATCAGAATTCGGACTTCAAAGGGGCCATGGCCGCCTTTGCCAGTGTGCTCAAGAGAACAGAGGAAAGGGAAAGGAAATTCAAGGCTGCCTTTAATGCCGGAAACGCCGCATTTAAGCTGGGGGATTTTGAGGGCGCCAAAGATTTCTATGCACAGGCCATCTCCTTGAATCCTGCAAACGAAGAGGTGAAACGCAACTTTGAACTAACCTTGAGGGAACTCGCCAAGAAGAAAAAGGAAGAACAAAAACAGCAGGCTTCCGGTAATCAGCAGCAAGAAAAAAAGGACAGTCCGGACAAGAAGGGAAACGAAGAGGAGAAAGGACAAGACGAAAGCGATAAGGGGGAATCCAAAGAAAAGCAAAAAGGATCCGATCAACCCCAAAAACAGCCTCAGGAAAAAGAGACCCCCAAACAGGATTCGGCTGACAAAAGATCAGATGAGCACCCCCCCCCCGAAAAACCGTCGGGCAAACTCGAGACGGCGCAACCCCTCCCCGAGCGAACCGAGGAGCAACCAAAGGACCGTAGTCCCGCCTCGGTGATGGCCAGGAAAAAGGCTGAAGCCCTGCTGGATAATGTCAAAGAGGATCCGTCCCATTTGATGAAATTTCGAATGTCTCAATCCGAACAGAATCGACCCTCATCAGGAAAGGACTGGTAGAATGAGGCCGACCGTTTCTCTCATAGGGGCGCTGATATGGCTCTTGCTAACCCCCATACGGGCCGAGGCTGCCGTCTCCGCCACGCTCAACCTGGATCGGTATGAGGCCACCCTATCGGATGCCGTCAGATTGACGGTGGGCGTATCCGGCACCAAATCGTGTGATGCCCCGCCTCAGATCAAGGGACTGAAGACGTTCAGAGTCTCTCAGGGCGGCACATCGAGCCGGGTGGAGATCGTCAACGGCCAGTATACGGCACAACTGGACTATGTCTATTTTATCCAGCCCTCAAAAACAGGGGCGTTCAACATCGGTCCGGCCCATGTCAAGGTCGATGGAAAGGCGTATGAGAGCAATACCGCAACATTACATGTGGGGAAGGCATCCGCACCCAAGGGTCCTGAAGCCGACATCTTCCTGACGGCGTCCCTTTCCGCTAAGACCGCCTATGTGGAAGAAGAGGTTTTATATGTTCTCAAATTGTATCTGAGAAAGAGGGTGTCGGATATCTCCCTTTCCCTCCCTGAGACGAATCATCTTGGCTTTAAACAACTGGAAAAACCGAAGGAATACAGGGCGACAGCCCATGGGCATTCCTACGGTGTGGTTGAACTGAAGTATTCCCTGATTCCTGACAAGCCGGGCGCTTACACCATTGAACCGGCCGAAATCGATCTGACCGTATACGACGCATCCAGGAAAGGCCGCAGGGGTCTATTCGATGATCCCTTTTTCGATGATCCTTTTTTCAGAAGGGGGCGGCCGCTGCGTGTGCTCAGCGAGCCGGGGCACTTAACCGTCCGCGAGTTGCCTGCTGCGGGTCGGCCACAAGATTTCAGCGGCCTCGTGGGCACACTAAAAATGACGTCGTCCCTTGAACCGACCCGCCTGCGTGTCGGGGAATCCGCAACATTGACCGTTCGATTGACAGGGAAGGGGAACGTGAATCGCATGCCCGATCTCACCCTCCCTGAGATCGACGGGATGAAGGTGTATGCGGACGAACCAGCGTTCACCATCACCCCCGGCCCCAAAGGCCTATCCGGGCTGAAAGTGATGAAGTGGGCCCTGGTGCCCGAAGCAGCCGGGACATACCGAATTCCCCCTACCACCGTCAGTTTCTTTGATAAAGCCAAAAACCGCTATGAAACGCGCAAGACCTCGCTCCGTACCCTTGAGGTCCTTCCCAAGAAGGGGGAAAACCGGGCGGTCATGAGGTTATAGGATCCAGCGAGGGAGAGGAAAGCGTTTCCCCCAGAAATCATGAGGGGACGCAGAAAAAACAGGAGGTCAAGACCATTGGTGAGGATATCCTCCCCATTCACGCCGCCGCCAGTGATCAGGGCCCGGCGGCACCCTTTAAGCGACCGATGGGGCCAATGCTCTGGGTCATACTCCTCGCGCCCTTTGCGGCCTACGTCGCTGCTTATCTCGGCGTCAGGCTCAGACGGAAATCCATTCGTTCCCTGCCCGCTATCCGTGCCAAGCGGGCGGCTGGAAATTTTGTGAAAGCCTTTAAAACGGCGCAAAATGATTCCAGTGCTCAGATGGCGGCATTGCGGGGGTATATCAACGACCGGTTCGGACGCACTCTGGCCGCCATCACGCCAGAGGAAGCCGCCCGCATACTGACAGAGAACGGTGTCACACCGGAGACGTCGGACAAATTACGGCGGATGTTTCAGCAGATTGAGGCGGCCATCTACCAGGGGGGAGCGATTAAAGAATTCCAGGGGGATGAGGGGATGCGAGCGTTGGTCAAACGGATCGAAAAGGAGCTCTCGTGAAAAGACTCCCCCTGTATATAGCCATCCTGAGCTGTGTATGTGTGATGGCCTTACCCCATGCCTCGGCGGCATCAAAGGATTGGGAGACGCGTTTTTTTGAATCCAATCAGGCCTATTCAGCCGGAGATTTTCAAAAGGCCATTCAGGGGTATGGGCAGTTGATCCGATCCGGGCACGGCACCGGCGACATCTATTACAACCTGGGAAATGCGTACCTGAAGGCGCACCGACTGGGAAAAGCCATATGGGCCTATGAGCGGGCCCGGGTCGTCATGCCGAGGAATGCGGATCTCAATTACAATCTGGCGTATGCCCGGGATCAAACCTTGGATGCCATTCCCGAGTCACGGGGGTTGATGCATAACGTGTTGTTCTGGCTGGATTATGTCTCTCTTCCTGAGATCTTTTGGGGATTTGCAATCCTGAATCTCTTTTTCTGGACGGCCCTTTTGATTCGGCTCTTCATGAAGGCCGAGTGGCTGTTTTATCTAATTATTTTGTTGCTTCCGTGCTGGGGCATTGCCGGGGGATCCTTTGCGGTCAAGTGGTACCAGATGATTCATGATGACCGCGCGGTTATTGTGGCCAAGGAAGCGGATGTACGGGCCGGCCCGCACCCTTCGGACACGCTTTTGTTCAAGCTCCATGAGGGGGCCACGGTACACGCAGAGCGGGCTGAGGACGGCTGGCGTTTGATCCGGCTTTCCAACGAAAAACGGGGATGGGTGAAAGGCGAGGCCCTGAAGGCGGTCCGTTAGCTTGAATAGACGTGCCACAATCCGGGGCAGAACCTAATGCTGGATTCATAAACGCTCATCACATCCAGCCCCCTGAACTGAGTCCTCCATATTTGAGACCCCGGTTGCGACCACATTTTGGTTTGCCTCTGATTCCGTTGTGTTTCGGAAGATCATGGTTGAATATTGCACATCTTCTTCGCATATTTCATGCCGATCATCTTGTAGATCAGTTTGGCGGTGGCGAAGGGAGAGTTTGCATCGTGGTCGCGGTAGGCCAGTTCGACCACATCGAAACCAATGATCGTCTTTATGCGGAAAACAACCTCGAGTAAATCCAGGGCTTCGTACCAGCCCATGCCGCCCGGTTCCGGTGTACCGGTGCTGGCGATGACGCTCCAGTCGAATACATCCACGTCCACGGTGATGAAGAGGTTATCCGGCAGGCGTGCCAGTTCGGCCGACAGATCAAAATCCCCTTTGCGGAATTGGTGCATACTGCAAAGGGCGAGGTTCTCGCGTTTGACACACTGCGCCTCCTCCACCGACATGCTGCGGATGCCGATCTGAAGGGTATGAGGGGTGATCTCGCGCAGGCGTGCCATGGTACAGGCGTGGCTTAGCGGACTGTCCGCGTAATTGTCGCGAAGGTCCGCATGGGCATCAAGCTGAAGGACTCCGAACGTGTCCATGCGCTGCGCCAACGCGCGCACATATCCGGTGGTGATGGAGTGGTCACCACCGATTACGGCCACGAACTTCCCCTGATCGATCAGGTTGCCGGTCAGGTTTTCCAGGGTCCTCAACATGGTGACTGGATCTTCAGCTATCTCCGGTTGGGTGACGGTGGCGATACCCACCCGGCAGGGTTCGCTATCCAACACCTCGTCATAGCGTTCCAGGTAGTGGGAAGCCTTGATCACGGCGCTTGGGGCGGCTGCGGTACCCCGGCCGTAGGAGACGCCGCCTTCGTATCCGTATGGAACGACCACCACGCTGGCTGTGGCGAGATCGCATAACTCTGGGTCCAGACCGAGAAAAGGGGTTGGGTGCGGTGTCATCGAGCAGCCTCCAGGCGAGCCACCAGACCTTCCATGCGGCTGCACAGGTCAATGCCCGGACGCGGCTTGCACCGATCGACGATATAGGCGGCCAGCAGGGGGAAAATGATGCTGTACTCTCCCCAGACCTGTACCAGATTGGCCTCGTCGGCAGACTGGTACTTTCCCCAGGTGACCGCCTCGCCGAAAGTGCAACTGGAAAGACTGCCCTCCCGCTCCACGGCAGTGCCGATCTGGATGCCGCGATCGGCGCCTTCGAAATCGATGCCCAGAATCTGGCTGATGGTCGGGCCGGTCTGCTGGATGAAATTTTTTGGGCCGCCACCACCCAGTTCCACGAACCCGGTCTGCTCGGCGTTAAATGCTATGGCTGCCGAATGGATGATGTCCCTCTGGGCCGATAACTGAACCGGAAACCCCTCTTTATCGGTTCGTACCAGGTTCATGGCTATGGAATGGTTGGCCAGTGAGTCCCAGAAGATCGGTACCCCGTGGCGGGCCGCTGTGGCGGTGAAACTCAGTTCGGGATGGGGGGCCTTTTCGGATACCCACAGACCCAGTTCGTGGTTGAACTGCCAAGAGGAGAGTGGGCCCTCGGCGAGATGGCTGTAACGCTCTTTGACGAAGCGCCGGATGAGGTCGTCCTGGGCCTCGAGGGTTTCTTTTTCGCGGATGCCGATATCGTAGATGCGCGTATCACCATGGCGACGCAGCTGATTATCGTCCCAGTTGGGGGAGATCGATTTCACCGGCAGGTGAAAGGCGAAGTGCAGGTCGTGGTAAACCTGGGCGCCGGTAGAGCAGATCACATTGACAAATCCTGACTCGATCAGTGAAATTACCATGCCGCCCATACCGCCGGCAATTCCGGCCCCGGCGATACCGAGCCAGATCGTATCCCCCTGATCGATCATGCGCCGGTAGAGATGAGCCGCCCGCCTGACGTTGCGTGCTTCGAAACAGGTGCGGCCCATCAATTCCACCAGCGCCGGAATGTCCATGCCTTTTCTCAACGATCCCGGCACGATGTCCGGCGCATGCGTAAACAACGACTTTTTACTCATCGCAAATTCCTCACTTAAACGAGAAGCATGACGGCCAGCGCCACCACTGTTGTCCACAATCCGTCCTTGTGCCCATGGGCCGACTTGGCAATGCTGCGGCTGACGAACTGGCGGTCTTTTCCGGCGATGTAGAGTTGTTTACGCTCGTCCCAGGCTTTATCGGCATCGAGTTCGAAGCCCAGGGTCGAAGCCAGCATGGTGGCGGCCAGATCCTCGGCAAAATCGCCGGACTGCTGGGTGTTCTGGCCGAAGCCGTGATGCTCGGAGATGTAACCGTATTGGTTCTTGTTTGTCGGACGTGCAAGCCCCACAGATGCATGGACCAGACGCGAAGGCTCGTTGGTCTCTTCGCGGGCCATCACCACGAAGCTGATCTGACCGGGGGCGAGGCTCTTCACCCCCTCGTTGCGGGAGATGATTTTGCACCGCGGCGGAAAGATGCTGGAAATGGTGACCAGGTTACAGATCTCGACCCCGGCATCGCGCAGGGCCAGTTCGAAGCTTTGCAGCTTGTTGCGGTGGTATCCGACACCTTTTGTAAAAAACATGCGTTTGGGGATGATTTTGTCCATTCATCGGGCCTTTCTTCAAT
The DNA here is from genome assembly GCA_034522175.1 of Deltaproteobacteria bacterium. Classification (GTDB taxonomy): domain Bacteria; phylum Desulfobacterota; class DSM-4660; order Desulfatiglandales; family Desulfatiglandaceae; genus JAIPDZ01. The sequence goes on from JAXHLQ010000001.1 coordinate 2,014,860, forward strand.
GTAATAAAATTGAATACAAAATGATGGTGCCATTATACCAAACCTGAGTCAAATGCAAATTGAAAATCATCCTGCCAAACAAGCGGGAAAGATGAGATGCTCCATCGCCTGAATGTTCTCCCGGGTGTCCGTTGCGTCTGGAATAACCTGGTGGTCCGGATCCCGGGACCCACTTGAGTGGACATGCGCGTATCTCCATAATGGTGGCGGCGGGCGCATTGAATTTTCCTTTATTCATGTTGCATTCTGCGAACCATACACCTAAAATAGAATCGGCCATTTTCTCACAGACCGTTTTTCTTTAAACCAAAAAAAATAGGAGGAAACGATGAAGATTTTTTCGGGGTTGTTTTCAATCCTACTACTGGTGGGCTACTGGACGTGTAACACTGTCGCTGCAAATGCCGAATGGACAAAAATTAATCTGGGCCAAGCGTATGAGAACGCGGATATTTATGACGTATGGGGCACTTCCGGCGCAGATCTCTTTGCGGTGGGCATGAACTTCGAAGAGGGGAAATGGGACGATCGATATGGGCTCATCATTCACTACGATGGCACCATTTGGCATGCGATGGAAGGCCCGAACGCCAAATGGCTCTATTGCGTCTGGGGAAGCTCCTCTTCTGATATCTTTGCAGGGGGTGAAGAGGTCGATGGCACCTTCGGTGGCGCAATCCTTCATTTTGATGGCGCCGCCTGGACCGAGATGGACCATCCAAACTTTTCCGGAAATTGGGTGGATGATATCTGGGGAACCTCCGCATCGGATGTGTATGCGGTGGGGGCGGGGCGGATTCTTCACTATGATGGGGCCAGCTGGACCACATCCTATGAGAGTACAGACCCCTTTTTTCTTTCACGAGCATATGGGGAAATTCCGCAACGGACGTATTTGCAAGCGCCTTTTTTTTGGAAGGGGACGTCGAAAATTATGCAATTCTGCACTATGACGGGTCACAGTGGCGTGAAATGGCCACAGGCCCGGGGGGTCGTTTGCTAAACCTATGGGGCAGTTCAGGTACTGATGTATTTGCAGTGGGTTATCCCGGCATAATTCACTTTGACGGGACTGCCTGGACCAAGATGAATGGCATCAGCACCGCCCCACAAGAATATGTTTACGCGGTATGGGGAAATTCGGCCTCCAATGTCTTTGCCGGAGGACTCGACGGTCATATTCACCACTATGACGGAACATCGTGGACGGATATGCAGATCTCAAATACACAGGCTCTGTGGAATATCTGGGGACGCCAAGACATGTACGCCGTGGGAAATGGCGCATGTTTTTTTCATTACGCCGACACCATACCCGAGCCCCCGGTGCTAAACATCACCACATCGGGCATCAACGTCAAAGCCGCCTGGACACAGGCCATTAATGTACCCCGCACCATTTTATCCTATGCCCCCTATCCTTTTACAGGTATGCAATCCATTGTGGCCGTGGATATGGGAACGAAAACAAGCCTGTCCATAGACCTTTGGGAGGGCGCTGCCTTCTACGTAGCTGTCCAAGCCGCCAACAGCTTTGGCACCAGCGACATCTCTAACATTGAGCTCTTTGTTCTCGGTCCATAAATCTTGATAGAGAGTTAACCAATTTCGTTGCATAAAGGCCAGGAGGCCATCCAGTACAGTCATCTGTCTTCTCCTATCCAAGTCACGCGTTCACGGGAGTTCAAACCGTCGGGCAATGATCTCAGCGAGACGCAGGGTGTGGCGGCGGGTTTCCTCTGCGCTTCTTCCCGGATACCGGGCGTAGCTGATCATGACGCCGTTCAAGGCCGAAAAGAGAGCATGGGCCCTGAACCGCCGGTCACCGAGGGTAACGGTTTCAAACAAAACCCTCTCAAAGCGGTCAAGGAGATCGCGCATGACGGGATCGAGCCTTTCGGTGGCATTTTTCGAGAGCTTCCCCCAGCATAAAGTGGCCCATCATCTGATAAAAGGTCATGTGGGCATTTAAGAAGTCCACGTACAGGGCGCAGAACCGGCCCACCGAACACCCACCGCTGCCATTCAATTCTCCATCGAGCCGCTGGGTGACATCCCGGGCCCCGGCAAAAAATATGTCCAGGAACAGCTCATCCAGCGTATGGTAATAAACGTACAGGGTACCGGGGCTCACGCCCGCCCGACGGGCAATCTCTCGCGCAGTAACGCTACGAAAATCCTTTTCCGCAAACAGGTCCTGGGCGGCCGAAAGGATGAGGTCACGCCGTGCTGTCCGCTGTTCTGCTCTCAGATGGCGGAGCGTCGATGCCGCTTTCAACGGTCCGCCTCCACGTCCGTTGGTCCCGCTTCATGGACCCGCCACATGTCCTCATCCGTGAAGCACCGCTCGCTCTCCTCGGGGCTCATGGCGTCCTCCTCCATCTTTCGCCGGTCGTATGCCTCGCTCAGGACCTCCTTGTAGTACTCGTGTTGAATCATCAAATTCATGATCTGACTCGTCCCGGTCCAGATGAGGGAAAGCCGGATATCCCTGAGGAAACGTTCAATGGGATAGACATCCGTGTATCCGATCCCGCCCATGACCTGCATGGCGTTGTTGACCACGTCCCAGGCCGACTCTGTGGCAAATCGCTTGGCCTCGCTGACGATCCGCCGGACATTGGGGGCATTCGCATCCGCAGCCCTCGCGGCCATGTAGGTCAGGCTCCTCGCCGCGTCGAGCTGGGTGATGGAATCGGCCACAATAAAGTTGATGGCCTGATAATTCCGGATCTCCTTGCCAAAGGCCCGGCGTCGATTGGAGTAGCGCACCGCAAGGTCCAGGGCACCCCATACACCGAGACACCCGGCAGCGGATGTCAGCCGCTCCGGGATCATCATCTGGTTGAAGCAGATAGCCCCGCCGTGGAGCTCGCCCACCAGGTTATTTTTGGGCACCTTGACATCCCGGAAGACGAGCCTGCCGGTGCCCCCACCCCGGCACCCCAGGAGGTTGTAGAGATATTCGGTCTTCACCCCCGGTCCCCGGTCGACGATCAGGAGACTGAGGCGACCGTATTTGTGGGCGTCGGGCTCGAAGTTGGTCCGGCAATAGACCAGAAAGAAATCCGCGCCCTCGGCCCCCACAACGAAGCGCTTCTGGCCGTTGAGCACAAAGTGATCCCCTTTGAGGTCAGCCCGTGTCACGGCGCCGAAGAAATCAGAGCCCCCGCGCGGCTCGGTGAGGGCCTCGGCCGCCACCAGTTTCCCCTCGAGGTAGGGCTTGAGGTATTTTTCCTTTTGGGCCCCGGTCCCGAACTTGTCTAAGGCCTCTCCCACGATAGACGGCATCACAAAGGCGCAGCCCAGGGCCATGCCGAGGCAGCCGATCTCTTCTGTGGCCGCCACATCCGCCACCCAATTGAGGCCCCGCCCCCCCCATTTCTTGGGAAAACGGATGCCGAGAAGGTTGCGCGCGGCCAGTTTCTCCACAAATTCCCTCGGATATACGATGTCGTCCCGGTCCATTTGGCGCAGAAATTCCCCGCTGATTTCCTCGTTCACAAATGCCTTCGCCTCATCCCTTACGGCCCGCTCTTCTGGGCTCAACATAAAATCGTCCATGACATCTCCTTTCGCTTATTGATTGAACATTGTTTATATGCATGAACAGCGTTCAGCGTCAAACAAAAAAATATCCTGCGTGCCCACTTGGTCCATGAGAAATCAGCCCCTCTCCCGTGCCGCCACCACACAGTGAAGAGGCTGGCCTTCCCGAAGGGCCTCCAAGCATTTGTTGCAGGAGATACACGCCGGCCTTTTTCGGTCGCCTTGCGCCCAACGACTGATCAGGTCGGGTTCCCGGATCAGCGGACGGCTCAGGGAGATGAAGTCTACCTCATCTTGATTTCACCCGGGTTTCGGACGCCGGCTATGCGCAAGGATGAGGTCATGAACGGCGCCTGGGTTGACGATTACGGATCTTCATTCCCCATGGTCACACGTTTTTGCGTAAATCCTGCACATTGTGATGCCGCTGATATCCAAAGTCAAGACGCAGCCATGGAGGCCCGTTCGGCCGTGATTGACACACGGGGATCGATGGACTATCTTTCCAAATAGATCTTTAGGCGGTTGCCCATTTCGAGGATACAGACCATGAACAGATACAAAAACTGGTTTCTGGCCATGCGGCCGTGGTCCTTCAGCATGTCCGCCATCTCCGTCAGCGTGGGAGCGGTCCTTGCCGCCACGCACGGCGCCTTTTCGTGGCCATTATACCTGCTCACCGCGGCGGCCATGATCGCGGTACACGCCGGCGTTAACCTGATGAACGATTTTTTCGATTACCGAAGCAGGGTGGATATCGCGGACGCCGCCACCACCCAGTACCGTCCCCACCCATTGGCCGAAGGCAAAATTTTTCCCGTGCCCGTGCTCTGGGTTTCCATTTCGCTGTTTTCCATAGGAGCGGCGCTGGGAATCCTCCTGGCCTGTCTCCGAGGGTGGGAGATCCTCGGAATCGGCATCATCGGTGTGGTCGCCGGTATCCTGTATACGGCGCCGCCGTTATCTTACAAATACCGTGCCTGGGGAGAATTCTCCGTCTTTTTGATGTGGGGGCCACTCACCGTGGAGGCCGCCTATTTCATCCAGATGGGCGCCTTCAGCTGGGCCGCGCTCTGGGTCTCCATTCCGTTCGGCATCCTGGTGGCGCTCACCCTTTTTGCCAACAACCTGCGTGACGTAACGACCGATTCCGAGGCCCATGTAAACAACCTCGCCATCCTGCTCGGGCGTCATCGCGGGCCCGCGGTCTATGCAGCCATGGTGTCGGCGGCGCTTATCTCGATTATCCTCATGTCCATTTTCGGGCCGCTGGGGAAATATTCCCTGCTGGTCATCCTTTCACTGCCCATTGCCGTCAAACTCCTGAGAGTGATGATCCGGGAGGTGCCCAAGGATGCGGATGCGCGCACCGCCCAACTCAACACCGCATTCGGCACGTTGCTGGTCGTCTCCCTCATCCTCGAGAGTACCTTTTGAGAGAAGCCTGGAGCCGGCGCGGACTCATTCTTTTACCCGCATTGGCCTTTGGCCTGTGGTGTTGGGCCTTTGCCGTCCCCGCCGGGAATTTCTGGATAAAAATATCCATTTCCGCAGCCACACTCGCCACGCTTTCGCGGTTATGGGAACGCGGCAAAGCGCCATCGCTCAGGCTGAATCTCCGAACCATTCTCTTGGGCCTTTCAGCCGCCGGGGTTCTCTATATCGTGTTCATGATCGGTCGTCTGACCGCGATCCACCTGTTCGGCTTTGCCGACGCACAGATCGGCGGCATTTATGCCAAAGGGTCGGGAACCCCTCTGTGGGGTATTGCCCTCCTCCTCTTTTTTGTCACCGGTCCGAGTGAAGAGATCTTCTGGCGGGGCTACCTTCAGCGGGGGTTGCAGAAACGATTCGGCGGGACGACAGGGTATCTGCTGGCCACCGCACTGTATGCCGCTGTTCATATCCCTTCTCTGAACTTCATGCTCGTGGGCGCGGCCGCTGTGGCGGGGGCCTTCTGGGGCGCCTTTTACTGGGGGAGCCGTAATCTGACCGCCGCCATCCTATCCCATTCGATCTGGAGCACGGTCATCTTCACCATCCTCCCTTTACACTGAGCGCTTGTTGGGGCATGACCCGAAAGCCCGACACAAAGGGCCCGCCGCTTATTAACCGATTCGCACATTAAAAAAGCCACATGGGCTGGTGTTTATCAGCAATTGACTCTCAAAAGGAACTCCGATATTCTTCGGGGTCAAAAGCGTCACAGGGAAATCTCAATTGATTGGAAAGGAGCGGTGAATCATGAAAAGGTACGGGGATTTTATTACGTCCGAAGAAGATCAGATGCTTCTCACCACCATTCGAAAATACATCGACAAGGAAGTCATGCCGGTCCGAATGCAGTTGGATGAAGACTATGCGGTGTTTGAGCAGGTCTACCGAGGCCTTGTGAAACTGGGGGTTCAAAAACGGGGCTTTTCACCGAAATACGGCGGGCTGGGCATCCGGTCGGCCGCGACCGTCTGTGCGATCACTGAGGAAATATCGAGAGGAGACAGCGGACTATCCCTTCACGCCCTGATTATCCCGTGGTGCATGGCGGCTGCCATGGGCGGCCGCAATACCGTCATCATGGACAAATTCATTCCCCTGTTCTGCGAAGATGAACCCCGATGCGGGTGTCTGGCCATCACCGAGCCCGCAGGGGGATGCAATGTCGAGGATGCGGCAGAGCACGGCCTCACCATACGGACTTCCGCCAAACGGGACGGTGATGAGTGGGTGATCAACGGTGAGAAGATGTGGCCCAGTGGGGCCAGTGTGGCCGATTTGTATTGTGTGGTGTGCACCACCGATCCCAAGGAAAAGGAAGAGGGCGTGGCATTGATATACGTGCCCAAGGACACCCCCGGTCTTTCCTTTGGCAAACCCGAGGAAAAAATGGGCATGAAGGTGACGGATGTGAATGCTGCGATTTATTTTGACGATGTACGGGTCCCCAAGGAATACCGTGCAGGAGGTCCCGGACTCGATTGGGCGCTGTTCAGGAATAACATCGGTTGGGGGCGTCTGACCAGTGCGCCCATGACGTTGGGGAATGCCCAGGCCGTCTTGGAGATTGTGATGGAATATACCCAAACCCGCTCCTACGGAGGGAAGCCGGTCCGCAACCATTCGCTTCAGGCCGCCATGATGGCGGACATGGCCATCGGTATTGAATCCGCCCGCGCCTTTTATCTGTCTGTGGCCGCCATGTTCAATAACCGGAAAGCATTCGGAAACCCAGGGGACGACTTTCTCCTTGCCCGGTCCAGTGCAACCAAGGTGCACGCCTGCGATGTGACGGAAATGGTATGCAACAAGGCCATGGAACTCATGGGCTCCTACGGCTATGCCCGGGAATACCATGTGGAAAAGTATCTCCGGGACAGCAAGATTATTCAGCTTTGGCTCGGCGGGGGGCAGTTGGGCCGTTTGGATGTGGTGCAGAGTTACTATCCCTACATCTCCTGAGCCCCTTTCAAAGAGAATTTGACCAATCATGTAACTGATATATGAGCAAACATGCTACAAACAGACGAACAACTCAAACGACCTGCCCTCGTCATTGCTGTCCTGAGTTCTTTCATCACCCCTTTCATGGGCTCGGCCGTCAATATCATCCTTCCTGCCATCGGCCGGGAATTTCAGGCGGATGCCGTACTCATCGGATGGATCGTTACCGCGTACCTCCTGACATCCGCCGTGGCCCTGGTCCCTTTCGGCCGGGCAGCGGACATCTTCGGAAGAAAGAAGTTCTTCATGACCGGAATCGGGCTGTACAGCCTGGCGGCGCTCCTGTCATCCCTGGCCGGTTCCGTAGCGCACCTCATCCTGTGCCAGATCCTCCTGGGATTGGGCAGTTCTTTGATCTTTTCCACGAGCATGGCCATCCTCATCTCGGTCTATCCGCCTCAGGAAAGGGGCAAGGTGCTCGGCATCGCGGTGGGGTCCGTATACATCGGGCTGTCTTTGGGGCCGCTTTTCGGGGGGCTATTGACCCAATATCTCGGTTGGAGAAGCGTTTATATCGCCAATGTCCCTCTCGGTCTGATCGTCATTTATCTCGTGGCCACCCGCCTCAAAGCGGAATGGGCCGAGGCGGCGCAAGAGCCGTTCGACACGGCAGGTGCTGTCATCTATGCCGTTGGCATCATCAGCCTCTTATACGGCCTTACAACTCTCCCCCGGCAGCGTGCCTTTTGGCTGATCCCCATAGGGTGCATCTTTCTGTGGGGCTTTGTCCGTAGGGAAATAAAGACCGAATACCCGGTCTTTGACATGACCCTATTTAGGGCCAACCGGATCTTTGCCTTTTCCAGCCTTGCCGCCTTTATCCATTATGCCGCCACCTTTTCCATGGCCTTCTTCCTGAGCCTTTATCTCCAGCATATCAAAGGGCTCAGCCCGCATCAGGCCGGTCTGGTGCTGATGGCACAGCCGGTTGTGATGGCGGTTTTCTCTCCTCTTGCGGGAAGGTTGTCCGACCGGATCGAACCCAGAATTGTAGCGACCATTGGAATGGGCATCACCACGCTCTGCCTGTTTCTCTTTTCAGGCATCCGGAGCCATACCGGCCTTTACGCCATTACCACAGCGCTGGCCTGTCTTGGATTCGGTTATGCCCTCTTTACCTCGCCCAACACCAACGCCATCATGGGGTCCGTGGAGAAGAAACAATACGGGATCGCTTCCGGATCGGTGGGCACCATGCGGCTGCTCGGCATGGTCTTCAGCATGGGGGTGGCCACCTCCACCTTCTCGATCTTTTTGGGTCGTGTCCCCATCACCGAGGAAGTGTTTCCCATGTTCATGAAAAGCGTACGACTGGCCTTTTTTTTCTTCGGTTGCCTATGTCTGATCGGCAGCTTTGCTTCACTGATCAGAGGTAACCTCCGCTGATCTGACGTCTGACGATAAGGCTGGCGGACCGGGAAAATATCATACACCTCACTATCTTCCCCAGCTGAATTCGATCAATATTAGGCGATTCTAAACAAAACATCACTTTTTACTTGCCATTGCATGAAAAAATGATTATTATACTTCAATCAATCAAGCTCCGAAGTCTAAAATAGCGGGGCGGTTTCTTTCTGTAGGGTATTATCCGTTTTAGAGGTATCATCCTTCAGTTTGTAACGTTGAAATTTTTCGAAAGGAGGATGATATCATGGCAAACGGAACCGTTAAATGGTTTAGCGACCAAAAAGGGTTTGGGTTCATCGAGCAGGAAGACGGGCCGGATGTGTTTGTGCATCACAGCGCAATCAATGCAAACGGCTTTAAATCCCTTCGTGAAGGTGAGCGTGTGACCTTTGACATTGAGCAAGGGGCGAAAGGTCCTGCTGCTGCCAATGTAACCACAGTTTAACCTGATTCGACTCAAAAAAGGCATCTCCGGTAAAACGGAGATGCCTTTTTTATCATTCGCATCGAACCAAAAGCATGCCAACAGAGGTCTTCCCCCCTGTGTTCAGCGGTCCTGCCGAGCCCTCCTGAACAAAGTCACCGGGCCATGCTGCTTCACCTGAAACATATCTTCAAAATCGGTCGTTAAGTCGTCCTCAATAGTGTATTGAGATGCCCATACCCTTGGTTTTTTTGGATGGTAATCAGACAGGTTCGGCCATTCATTCCTTCGGGTCGTCCGGCAACGTTGCCAGATTTCGCTGGAAACGCTCATCGTCGAATGCTTGTCCTTTCTTGAACATCGCGTGGGTCTCGATGGGGAGGGCTCTCGCAACCATTTCCTTCGCATGCTTCCGGGAATGGCCTCCGGCAACCAAGCGATCGAGTGTGTGCTTGATGTCCGGACTTTCCTCACGAAGATTCATTGCGACCATCTCGATCGCCTCTCTGTTCTGGTTCGGTCCGCCAGACTGGTTGCACATCCCCCTCAAATCTGGTATCTTATAAGAGTTCATGATGGTTGACCATGGGCTTGAAGATCCTGTTGGTCAACCCAACCACTGAAAGGATTATATATATATGCACCCCCGACAGTCCTCCCTTGTCGGCCCGTTACCAGTCCTGGTTGTCCTGCCCCTGATTTTCTTTCTATGCCCTCCCCTTGCCATGGTCGAAGGGCCGGATATCTCAACGGCGCTCCAAAAATGCCTGGAGGCACCCGAAAGACCTGAGCATTCATGGGTTGAATGCGGCCCGGTTTGCTCCAAAACAGCGCTTGGAGCCTTCTACAGCGGTCGCGGATATAAACCCATCTGGATATCAAACGGAAAACCGAGCGAGGCCGCCGACGAACTGGTGGCCGCCCTGGGACAGGCCGAACGCCACGGATTGTCGGGACGCGACTATCATCACGCCTGTCTGTCACAATGGCTGAAGGCCCCCTCTGCCAACCTGTCCACATCGAAGTGGGCCAGGGAACTGGCAAAGCTGGAGGTCATGCTCTCGGACGCCTTTATCAACTTCGCAGACCATCTGATCAATGGAAAAGTGGATCCTGTGTCCATCTATCCCCACTGGGTGGTCCAAAGGGAAGAACAGGCGATTTTTGAATTCCTGGCAGGGATCCGTACGGCACAGGATGTGCGCGCCGCGCTGAAGGCCCTGGCCCCGGACACCACCGTTTATCTGTCTGCCATGGCCGAGGCAGACCGGCTGAGGCAAGTGACGGCCTTGGGCGGATGGCCCGGCGTGCCAGACGGAAAGACCCTTCGAAAGGGTGACCGGTCTCCGAGAATTATCCCGCTTCGAAACCGGCTGATCAAGGACGGTTATCTCCCGGAAACACACCCAGCGAATGACCAAGAAACGATTTTTGATCCGGAACTGGAAAGTGCGGTGATTCGGTTCCAGTCCCGTCACGGGCTCGTCACCGACGGGGTCGTGGGCCGGAACACCCTGGCCGCACTGAACCGCTCTCCAGAGGATCTACTCGAGACCGTCCTGGTGAACCTGGAACGATGGCGGTGGTTTCCACGCAATCTTGGCCAACGCCACATCCTGGTCAACGCGGCGGCCTTCTCACTGGGGGCCTTTGAGAAGAATCAACAGGTCCTGGAAATGCCCATCATTGTGGGCGAGGTATACACCCAGACGCCCACATTCAGTCAGGACATGGCCTATCTGGTCTTCAACCCCTACTGGAATGTTCCCCACGGGATTCTTTCCAGAAAAATCCTCCCCAAGATCAAGAAAGACCCGGCCTACATTGCCAAGAACCACTTCGAGTTGATCAAGGGCTGGAAGGAACCCCCGGTTTTTGTGGACCCGTCAACCATCGAGTGGTCACGGGTCCGTGCGGACAATTTCCCGGGGAGGCTGCGACAACGGCCCGGACCCTGGAACTCCCTCGGCCGCATCAAGTTCATTTTTCCGAACCGGTTCAGCGTCTATCTCCACGACACCCCGGAACGGCACCTGTTCCAGCGGACGGTCCGCATCTTCAGCAGCGGTTGTATCCGGGTGGAAAAGCCGGCCGAACTGGCCGCCTTTGTCCTGGGAAACGCATCCGGCTGGGACCAGGATCGAATCAACCAGATCCTGGCAAACGGCAGGACCACCGCGGTCCCTGTGCAGGAGGATGTGACCGTCCACCTGGCCTACTGGACCTTCTGGGTGGGCAAAGACGGGGATCCCCAGTATCGTGCGGATGTCTATGATCGCGACAGGGTGTTGTGGAAGGCCTTGCACGCGGCTCCCGGAGACAGGTTCACCCGGCCCACGAGGCGTCTGCCCGAGCTGGATCCCGAATGTGGGGGTGGATACCAAAGGATAGTCGCTAAGGGAGGGAGGAATCCGAGCGAGGCCCTACCAGGAGCGTACAGGGCCTACGTCCACGTGCACGAATCTGGTGTACGGACCCGACCCCTCCCTTTCCGATCCGCTTGGCCTCCTGGCATACCTTCCTGAGACTTGTGCCCTCGATGTGGATATCGGCAGCCATGCCTCTCAGGTGGTAGCTCCGCCTGGCCACCCCTCTCCCCTTGGCCATCAAGAGCTGGTTGTACTCGGGTGAGCGGTAGCCTGAGATCAGCTGAAGGGGCCTTTTGCCTGCCTTGAGGCACGTGTGGATACGGTCCATGAGGACAAAAAGGCCCGGATCGATCTGTTTCACCTGATCGTTGTAATGGCACCTAAAGAGGTGGTTTAGCTCCGCTAAGGCGTCTCGGTCCCAGTTGCCGTCACGCCCCAGATACCGGATGGAGAGGGATTCGTCGATGTGGGTATTGTAAACGTAAAGGCGGCCCGATATCTCATGACGGGGGGTTCGGCTCCAGGCAGGGGGGGCGGCCAGCCACGGGATGGTCACTGCGGCGGCGCTCCCGATCATGATCTGTTTGAGAAAGGACCTTCGCGATAAGGGCATCTCGATTCCGTTACCAGTTCCGCTTCCTGATGTCGCCACTCCCATCGTTCCCTGATGGCACCGAACGTGGTCCGTGTGAGGCTCTGAACAATCGGCCGATAAGCCGGAGAGGGTTCCTTCGTTGCCGAGAGACCTTATGGGATCTCCCACTGTGGGTCAAGGGGAAAGAGCCGACCGGTATCAGTCGACATCCACTCTTTTTCATGAGGAGGACCGTGCCGCCCCCTGCCGGCCGATCCGGCGTGTCCCTTTGCAGAACTCGCTTTCGAGAAAGGGGTAAGCACGAATTTTGGCTGGTGTCAAGAAAAAAAACGGATTACAACATACGGTATAGGCAAAATGGGTGATGGCGGTGGGGTGTTGGAGAAATAGAAGCATTAGCCGGAGAGGGCCTTCAAAGGATGAAAATTAAAAAAAGGGATCAAATCTACTCTTGGCTCTTATTCCTAAATATGATACCCAGGCTCCATGTCCAGACCACTTCGAATAGAATACCCGGGAGCCTGGTATCATGTGATGAACCGGGGGAGACGGCGGAAGCAGGTCTTTCGTGGAAAAGAAGACTATCTCTGCTTTATTGACCTCTTAAAAAAAACCTCCCAAATGTGGCAGATGCTGCTCGGGTTGAACGCCAAGGTATTCACCATGTCAACCCTGGATCAGCTGATCACCCATACCCGTATTCGGGAGTTTGTCAGTGCGTCCACTGATGAGAGGACCTGAATGAGTTCTATTCTCAGCGGTTTCTACAGGCCTGTGGCTACCGCAGTTCATAAGATGAGTCAGTCAAGAGTAGCTTTGACCCGTTGTCCCACAAAAAAGGTCCTGGAAGAAACTTAGGGCGTTTTTAGTAAGGCCCAGAATCAGGACACCGCACCGTGAAATTCCATCGGGTTCCGGTTCCACCGGCGCAATTGGGTTCCACGTGGACCATGATTTTGGTGGAAGTTCCCTGCCCAGACCGCGGGAAGCGGATATGTTCACTTCGGGTGCCGCGGGTGCCTATGCATTTCGAATCGAATATGGGGTCGCGGTCGTTGCCGTAATAGATAGTGATCCGGTCTTCCTGGGTTAATGTGTCGTACTCAAACCAAAAATAACCGGAAGTCTGTCCCATTTCCACATAGTGAGTTTCCGCAGCGTCACTCCCCGCTTGAGTGAAGGTGCCGCAGGGCTTCGAGCCGCCGCCAAAATAGATGGAACTGCTCAACGTGTTGCTGCGGTTTCCCGCAGAATCAATGACGTAGACGTCGATATAGTGGTCTCCCGGCGTGGAGCCCTCGGTGAAATGGTAAGAACGCTGGAACTGTCCTGACCCTCCGGCGGCATATGTCTGGGACCACACGCCGATCCCAATAACGTGCGTTTCTACATCGTCCTTCCCGTCAGGATCATCGTAGTAGTAGTGGATAGTGAAACTCTCATCGTATGAATAGACTGCGGCCGGCGTCACGGTCAGATTGGATATGGTGGGCGGCTTGTTGACCGGTTCAACAGAAATGTTGAGCACGTTGCTTTTCACCATACGGCCGTAAATATCCTTTACCTCGGCATATGCTTTGTAGTTGCCCTCCATAAGGGTGAGTTTGTTAAACACGCCGCACCCGGCCCGATGGTCACCCACAACAAGCCTGCAGATGTCCATTGTATTTTTCGGATCATCCACAATAACCTGAAATGTTATCTCAAGAGGTGCTTTGCCGGAAAGCGGGGTGCCCGTAAGGGATACGGAGATAGGGTTCTTCACACGTACCGCAGCAGAGCAGGACTCCAGGGACTCGAAATCCACCCTGCCGTTGGGATTTAGGTCATACCCGTGATAAAACCTGTAGGTGCCGACCGGGAAATTTTTAAGGACGGGAAATAGGGGAAATAGGGGACGTTCTTCACATTTACACTTTTATGGAAAATGATAAGACTTTTCCTCTATTAACCGCTCCCCCCTCTCTACCGACTGCCCAAAATCAATAATATGATGCAGCGCTCCTAGCATATCTAATCGTGCTTGTCTTGGCATACAACACAACTATCATAGTCAAACCGACTCCGCAAGCCAAATATGTAAATGTGAAGAACGTCCCGGATTAATTGAAACACGCTTGAGCTCGTCGGGGTTGAGGGTGCGAAGAAGCTGGCCGAGGACCTGGTTGTCGAGTTCCTGATATTCGCTCTTGGGCAGGACGCCGCGAAGGTTTTCGTAGTCGCCCTCGATGGATTCCATTGCCTCGATGATGGCTTTGGCGCGATCGTCGCTGTCGGTCAGGGCGACGAGGGAATCGAACTGGGCTTTCTCTTGAAGGAAGATGGCGCTCTTTTGAGAGAAGTCCTCCTTGGTCAACGCCCGCGTCTTGCCGCCGCGTTGGGGCAGGTTGGCCTCGATCGCATCCTTGACAGAGAGGAACCGGCTGTAGGCGTGCCGCAGGAAAATCAAGCCCATGACGGGCAGGAAGTACTCGTTGCTGGCGTAGTTCGAGTTCGCCCGCAACGTGTCCGCCGCATTCCACAGCCGTTTTTCAATCGCTTCGATATGTTCCAGTTGGGCCAAGATCACCTCCGACCGTGCTTGTTTTACGTGGGCCCAACGCATTGCCGATCAGCGGCGGCCCCGAAGGGACGTCTGCTGCATCGGCTTGTTGGGCTGCGCGCTAAGCGTCATACCTGAGCCCTGCAGGATCCGCTTCCCCCTTCTCAAATTGTCTAATACTGGGCGGGCATAGCTACGGCAGCGACTGGACCTACTGTTTCACGAGGCACCGCGCGGCCGCGGCAATCCGCTCAACGTTGGGCAGCACCGCCCGCTCGCGTGCAGGGTCAAAGGGAATCGTCCCCTCCACGGCCACACGCGCATAACGGGCCGTCAGCCCCGCTTCGAGGAGCGTGGCAGCCAGCTCGCCGGTCAATCCGTAGTCACGGTAGTCCTCATCGACAACGAGCAGCCGCCCCGTGCGGCCGACATCGCTCACCACGGCGTCGCGGTCAAGCGGAGCGATGCTGCGCAGGTCGAGAACGCTCGCGGAGATGCCCTCGCGTGACAGCAGATCTGCGGCCGCCGCAGCCCGATGGATTCCGACGCCGACGCCGACGATCGTCAAGTCCGAGCCTGTCCGGCGCATGGCGGCCTCGCCAAGTGCAATCGGTTCCCAGCGGTCGGGAACCTCACCCCGTCGGCCCTCGCCCGGAACGTCATAGGAGACCGTCGACCGCCCGCCAGACCCGAGATAATCGAGCCAGTCCTCGGCCAGGAGTTGGTGCTCAAGGAAGACGACCGGGCCATCATCGGCGATCGCCTCTTCGACCCGCCGGCAAGTCAGCATCTTGCGATACAGCGCGAATCTATCCAGTTCCATATCCCCTTCCTTCAGGTTTTCTTGCGCGCCACCAGCTGCAAGTGAGGCCTTCATGGAGACGGCAGGAGCTTTCGCCCTGTGCAGCCCAACACGCTGCGGATCACCTGCAAGCCCGGGAATGAACCCGAAGGGGTCATGGACGGGCGCTGACAGATGAATTCGCTGGATGGCAGGCGCGTAGCGTCCGAGCCATCGGCAAGCTCACAAGCCCCGCCATGATTTCCGCATCAAGCAAGGGACCCTCCGGGGTCTTGTGAAGCGACAGTTTATGTTTTTTTACTTCAATTATTTGTGATAAATAGACTAAGCGCTGTACATGCTGCTATTATGATTGTGGCCCCTACTAATACCCAATTAAGGTATAGTATTTTTGTTGAAAGCTTGTCATTACTTTCAGCATTTTTTTTCATTTGATTGACTAAATTGCCAATGGCAGACTCAATATCTTGGGTGCATTTTACAGTTATAGCCAATTTTTCATATTCATGTACTTCTATTCCCCCTCCACTATTATCTGCTTTTGATACTACCCCTTTGGAAGCCGCCTCATTTAAGATTTGTTCTTTATTTTTATTTTCAACATCCATGGCTCATTCCTCTTATTTTGAAAAACATAACGTCCTCTTCAGCGGCCGCGGCTTTTTGCAATCCGCTGGAAGAGATTGTTCGCTGGCACTACCCCCATAATATATCCTCCCCTACCTTAAGAGCCCTTTGAGAAATCCTGGTTAATGTTTGACGGGAGTGATTGAATTGATTGTTACAATTCTGGATAGCTTTGGCAAATTTCAATGCTGAGATTTTACCGCATAATGTGTAAAAATGGGACTCTGGTAAAAAAGTAAGAAACTAAATTAACTTCCGATTTCCAATCATTTATCTTTTCGAGGGGTAACTGTCCAACGATAATTTCAGATCAAAGCAAGAGGACTTATTCTGAAAGATATGGTTTCCCATTTTCCGCACTGAATAGATTCTGTTTTTGTTGATAAGCGTGTTCGGCCCGTACGAGGCCAATACGGACAGTGAAGGTATAGAGAAGATATCTCCCAACGGTCAAAAATCACCGTCAGGAGCGGGGTAGGGCAGTATTTGAGGGGAAACTCATGGGTTCTGGATGCTCGGCACTTGGTGCTCGGTGAAGGAGTACTTGGTTCTGAGTTCCTGGTTCCGGGTGCTGAGCATAGAAGCTGAAAGCTCAAAGGGGTCAAAGTTCCGGATTCCGGGTTCAAGATTCAAAGTCTTATGACGGTTTACTGCAGGGTATGGGGATAATAGCGCGAATATGCCGAGTTGTCAATGGGGGTTTTGGGAGAATGCGCTCGCTAAGCATTTTCACCAGGTTGACCCCTTCGGATTCGGACAGCGGGGCTACCAGGCACGCTGCATGGGTATGTCAGACATGGGGTAGTGCTTGGTGTTGAGGGTGTATATCTTGCCACCGACCTGCATGGCGGTGGCGGCAAGAATGGCATCATTGACATCGGTTCCGTGGGTGGGATTGTACCGGCGGTACAGCTCACCGGCCCTGTCGATGATCTTTTGATCAACGGGTGCGGTCTGAAACTGGGAGAGGAACAAAAGGGTGGTCTCTTCTTCGGTGGGTCTCATGAAAAAGACTACTTCGGCCCGCTGCATGGCACCGGTCCACAGGTCAAACTGGCCCCTGTTTCGAAGCGTCTTGAGCAGATCGAGGGCCTTGGCTTCGCCGCGCAGGTGCCAGATCAGGATATCTGAGTCAATAAACGCAGAGGAGTTATCTTTCTCCCTTGGTCGCTGACACGGCACATAGAGGATGGAAAAATGATGATATTTCAGTAAAAACGGGCGGATCGAGTTGACAAAGGTCAGCTGTTAAAGATAGCATACCGCCTTTCGTTTCACGGGATTGCATAGATGGCGATGCACACGGGTTGGGAAGCCGATGTTTCAATCCACACTCGCCGATCAACCATCGGCAATCCGGAGGGGAGGGAGTAGAACCCATGGCACACTCGCTTTTGACATCCGATGATTTGACCCGGGAGGACCTATTAAACATCTTTGACCGGGCCCGGGAACTGAAGGAGGCCATTCAAGGCCGCACCTGTCCGGATGTCCTGGGAGGGCAGGTCATCGGGATCCTCTTTGAGAAGCCCTCCACCCGGACCCGCACCAGTTTCGAATCGGCTATCCTGCGCCTGAACGGCAAGGCCATCTACCTG
Organism: Deltaproteobacteria bacterium; assembly: GCA_034522175.1. Taxonomy (GTDB): domain Bacteria; phylum Desulfobacterota; class DSM-4660; order Desulfatiglandales; family Desulfatiglandaceae; genus JAIPDZ01. Next base: position 2,032,274 of record JAXHLQ010000001.1, read on the forward strand.
GCCCCGGGCGACCTCCAGATCAAGCGGGGGGAACCCTTAAAGGACACGGGCCGGATGCTGGGCGCTTACTTGGATGCCCTGGTGGCCCGGGTCTACCGCCACGATACCGTGGCGGCATTTGCCCGCGACAGCGGGATTCCCGTAATCAACGGTCTGAGCGACACGGAACACCCCACCCAGGCCGTATGCGATCTCTTCACCGTGCTGGAGGTGAAAAAACGTCTGGACGGGCTGACCCTGGCCTATATCGGGGATGGGAACAACGTGTGCCATTCGCTTTTGTTGACCTGTGCCATGGCCGGGGTGAACATGACCGTGGCCTGCCCCAAAGGGTACTGTCCGGACGCCGATGTGTTCCAGCGCGCTCAACAAATAGCCCAAGAGACCGGCGTCACCCTGAAGGTGGTGGAAGCCCCGGAAGAAGCGGCGGCCGGTGCGGATGTGCTCTACACGGATGTCTGGGTCAGCATGGGGGAGGAAAACGACAAGGAGGCCAAGCTTCAGGCCTTCGAAGGGTACCAGATCAATGACGATCTGTTGAAAGTGGCGGCGGATGATGCATCGGTGATGCACTGCCTCCCCGCCTATCGCGGCCTGGAGATCACCGACGAGGTGATCGAGGGCCCCCGCTCCATTGTCTGGCAGCAGGCGGAAAACAAGATGTACGGGGCAGCGGGCATACTGGCTTACCTTCTTTCGTAAAGCACTTCCCATGACAAAGGGTCCACCCCCCATCACCTGCGGCTTTTTGTCAGCAACCGGCTGGAAATCCTCGGCCGTATTCTTTCCGAAACCCTCGCCTCGCCCCTTCCCGGCCCCCTGGATCGGGAGGTTATCCTGGTCCAGAGCAAGGGGATGGAACACTGGATCGCCACGGTTCTGGCCCGGCATCACGGCATCTGTGCCAACATCTGGTTCCCGTTTCCCAATGCCTTTTTCAACTGGCTCTTCAAAAAGCTGGTGCCTGAACTGCCGGAGATCTCCCCCTTTGATCCCGAAAAGATGACCTGGGACATCCTCAGGTGCCTCCCGGACTGCCTTGAAACGGCGGCCTTTGCGCCCCTGCGTGCGTATCTCGGTGATGATTCCCGAGACCCGGGATGGGGAGTGAAGGGACTTCAACTGGCCGACCGGATCGCGGATACCTTTGATCAGTATCTGTTGTTCCGCCCGGAGATGGTAACGGGCTGGGAGCGCGGAGAAGAGACCCACTGGCAGGCGATGCTGTGGCAGCGACTGATGGAGGGGAAAGACCCCCTTCACCGGGCGGCCCTGGTCCGGCGGTTTCTCAGTGCGGTGGATGACCCGAAGGTGACATGGGAGGGTCTTCCGGAGCGGATAGCGGTTTTCGGCATCTCGGCACTTCCGCCCTATCACATGGCGATCCTGAACGGTTTGTCGCATGTGATAGAGGTCAACCTCTTTATCATGAATCCCTGCCGGGAATTCTGGGGGGATATTCTCCCGGACCGGGAACTGGCGAGGCGATCCCGCGCGCCGGCCTCAAAGGGCGTAACCCTGATCGACCTTCATCTGGAAAAGGGCAACAGCCTCCTCGCCTCCATGGGACGGTTGGGAAGGGATTTCTTCGACCTGGTGGAGGGCCTTGATCCGGAGACCGTCGAGGCCTTTGAAGCGCCGCCCGCCGGGACCGGATGGCATCGTCTCCTCTCCACCATCCAGTCCCACATCCTGAATCTCGAAGATGCCGAGCGTCTCGAAGCGAAAATACCCGTCGCCCCGGAGGACACCTCCATCCAGGTGCATTCGTGCCACAGTCCCATGCGGGAGGTGGAGGTCCTTCACGACCGGATTCTCGATATGCTGGCATCAGACCCCGGACTCCAGCCGCGGGACATTCTGGTGATGGCGCCGGACATCGATGCCTATGCCTCCTTTATCGACGCGGTATTCGCGGCCGCGGATCTGACCCGGAGGATTCCCTACCGAATCGCCGACCGGGACATCCGGGCGACCAGTGACATTGTCGACACCTTCCTCAGCATCCTGGATCTCCCCGGCGAGCGGTTTTCAGCACCCGCGGTCCTCAATATCCTGGAATCCGAAGCGGTCCGGAATTGCTTCGGGTTGGCGGACGGTGATCTGGACCTGATCCGCAAGTGGGTAGAGGAGACGGCCATCCGGTGGGGGATCGACGAAACCGACCGGGCCGCCCGGGGCGTTCCCGGCCTCGAAGAAAACACGTGGGCCGCCGGCATGAAGCGCCTCCTCTTGGGGTATGCCCTGTCCGGTCAGGGGGAGCGGATGTTCCAAGGCATTCTCCCTTACGATGACATGGAGGGAGGCGAGACCGCCGTGCTGGGGGCCTTTGTCCATTTTGTGGAGGTACTGTTTACCCGGACCCGGGGGCTGGACACCCCCCGCACACCGAGGGCCTGGACCGACACCCTTCACGGGCTCCTCGATGAGATGTTCCTGCCCCATGAGACGGACCAGGCGGACGTGCAGCTTTTGTGGAAGGCGTTTCATGATCTCAGAGAGATGTCCGACACGGACGGCGAGCCCTTTGAAGATCCCGTGACACTCAACGGGGTCCGTGCGTATCTGAACCGGCGCCTGGAGCAGCGCCCATCGGGTGCTGGCTTCATGACCGCCGGCATGACCTGTTGCTCCCTCCTGCCCATGCGGAGCATTCCCTTCCGGGTGATCTGCCTTCTCGGCATGAACAACAGCGACTATCCGAGAGAATCCATCCGGCCCGGGTTTGATCTCATGGCGGCCCGCCCCAGACCCGGTGACCGGTCCCGCCGCCATGATGACCGGTATATTTTCCTCGAGGCCCTCCTCTCGGCACGGACCACCCTCTATATCAGCTACGTGGGCCAGAGCATCCAGGACAACAGCATGGCCCCGCCGTCGGTGCTGGTGAGCGAGCTGTTGGACTACATGGATGAGGGATTCGAGATACGCCCCGGAACCATCAGAGATCACGTGGTGACCGATCACCGGCTTCAGCCCTTCCACCCGGATTATTTCAAGAAAGGCAAGACGCTCTTCAGCTACTCCACCGATCTTCTCGATGCGGCCCGGCGCCTAAGACAGCCCCCCGGGGCCGTTTCGCCCTTCATTACCGGCCGGCTGTCCGAACCCGAATCCGAATTCAAAGCGGTAACGGTGGATGACCTGTGCGGGTTTTTGGCCAACCCCGCCCGATACCTGCTCCAAAAGCGTCTCGGGCTTCATCTCGAGCAAGAGACCGTTCCGCTCAGAGACAGCGAGCCCTTTGATCTCGAGGGGCTGGAACGATACCGGATGGCCCAGGATCTCATCTCCAGGCGACTGGCCGGAGAAGACCTCGGTGCGCTCTTTGAATGCCGGAAGGCCGCCGGGCGACTCCCGCACGGCGAAGTGGGGCAATACACGTTTGAGACCCTATGCCAGGACCTGACGGTGTTTTCGGACAAGACCGCCGGTTACATGGACGATACCCAAAAGGCGCCGCTCGACGCGGCCCTCGACGTGGGCGGCTTCCGGCTGACGGGCCGTCTCCACAACATCTATCCCGGGCATCTGTTTCAGCATCGCTATGCCGTGATCAAGGCCCGCGACCGCCTGCGGATATGGGTCCATCACCTGGTCCTGAACGCCGCGGCTGGAACCGGATACCCGTGCAATAGCGTTTTGGCCGGACTGAAGAAAAGGACAAGGGAGAGGGTCTGGTGGGCCTGTGAATATGGCGCCCTTGAACCGCAAAGGGCTTTAAGAATCCTGGATGCCCTGCTAAGGGTCTACTGGGAGGGGCTGATCCGTCCCCTTCACTTTTTCCCGGACTCGGCATACCGATACGCCCGGGACCTTCTCGAGAAAGGCAAATCAGCTCAAGAGGCTCTTGATGCCGCAAAACGTATCTGGACGGGCAGCGACTTCAGCCGGGGGGAAGGCGACGATCCCCATTACCGGCTCTGTTTCCGGGAGACCGATCCCTTGGATGCCGCGTTTGAGGCGGTATCGGAAGAGGTCTTCGGTCCGTTGCTGGCCCATCAGGGCATGGTCGAAGGGTGAATGGCAACGATCGAGGCAGGCGCGGTGTTTGAGCGGGAAGAGCGTATGAGGCCGACGTAAGAAGGTGTCAGGTTTCGGGTTTCAGCAAGTCCCAGAACCCGAACACTGGAGACCTGTGGAAACTCCCCTCTAACGAAAGAAGCAGTGAACACTCTATGGACAAAATGCCTCCATTTGATCTTCTGACCACCCCCCTTGAAGGCACCAACCTCATTGAGGCGGGCGCGGGTACCGGAAAGACCTATGCCATCACGGCCCTCTTCCTGAGACTCCTCATTGAAAAAAACCTGACCGCAGACGCCATTTTGGTGGTCACCTTTACCGAGGCGGCCACAGAAGAACTCAAGGCGCGGATTCGAGACAGGATCAGAGACGCCTTGGCCGTCTTCTCCGGGAAAGCCGCCGGCGATCGGTTCTTAAACCAGCTCAAAGAAAAGACCGGGGACGTGGATGCGGCCGTGCGTGCGCTCAAAGCGGCCCTTCTGGCCTTCGATCAGGCGGCCATTCACACCATTCACGGGTTCTGCTGGAAACTGCTCAGGGAGCACGCCTTTGAAAGCGGCAACCCCTTTGAGACCGACCTAATGACCGATCAGGAGGCACTCAAGAAGGAGATCGTGGCGGATTTCTGGCGAATCCATTTCTATGAGGCCTCGCCCCTCTTCATTCACTATGCGCTTCAAAGGGGATTTCAGTTATCCGAGCTCATGACCCTCGTCAACACCGGCCTTGCACATGTGGACCTCCGGATCACACCGAGAATGGAGATACCGGACACGTCCAAAGAGGAGGCGGCATACAAAGCGGCCTTTAAGGCGGCCTGCGCCCTCTGGCCCACCGCCCGCTCGGAGGTTGAAACGCTGCTTACAACGTCCGACGGACTTCATAAAGGAAAATACCCTCCGGGCAAAATTCCGGACTGGATCCGGGACATGGATGGCTATATTGCTGCCGGTTGGGCCCGAGGGCAGTGGGTTGAGCGTCTTGTCAAATTTACCGAGAGCGAACTGGCGTCTGCTGCGAAAAAGGGGTACCGCCCGCCCGCCCATCCCTATTTTGAGGCGTGCGAGCATGTAAAAAAATGCCGGGACGATCTGCTCAAGGCCTACGAGACCCGGCTGGTGGCCCTGAAGGGCCGCTTGTTCGATTACGTGCGGGAGGAACTCAATAAGCGAAAAGCGGCGAAAAACACCCTCTCCTTTGACGACCTCCTCCTGCGGGTGGACCGGGCCCTTGGCACGCCCAAGGGCCGAGGGCTTAAACAGGCGGTTCGATCCGCATTCAGGGCGGCGCTCATTGATGAGTTTCAGGATACGGACCCCGTACAGTACCGTATCTTCAACACCCTGTTTGCCAACGGGCAGCACATCCTCTTTTTGGTGGGCGATGCCAAACAGGCCATATACGGCTTTCGCGGTGCGGACATCTTCGCCTATATGGATGCGGCCCGGGCGGTCCGGTCCCGCTATACCCTGAGCGAGAACTGGCGATCCGAACCGGGCCTCATCGATGCCACCAATGCGGTGTTCTTGAGCAAGAACGCCCCCTTTCTCTACGATGATATCCGCTTTGTCCCGGCCACACCGGCCGAAAAAGCGCGTGATGCCTTCACCCTCGACGGCGGATCGCCCCATCCTTTTCAACTCTGGCTGTGCGATCCATCCCTTGCGGGCGAGGGGAAGAAGGCCATTCCCAAGGGTGAGGCCAGGGAGGTAATCGCCGCATCCGTGGCAGGGGAGATCGCCCGGATGGTGGCGGACGGACGGGAGGGAAGCGCCTTGATCGGAGAGACGCCGGTGCGGGAGCGGGATATCGCCGTCCTGGTGAGGCGGAACAAAGACGCTGAGATCATTCAGGCGGCCCTGGCTGCCCTCAACATCAATAGCGTACTCTATACCAGCGCCAACCTCTTCGATTCGAGAGAGGCCCTCGAGATGGAACGGCTGATGGCGGCCCTGGCCGACCCCAATGACGAAGTCCGCATCCGGACCGCCCTCTCCACGGATATGCTGGGTCTCTCCGGTGAGGCCCTGGACCGATTGAAAGATGCGGATGATGACTGGGAGGCGTGGCTGGTCAAATTCAGGCACTATCACGACCTGTGGGGGGCAAAGGGCTTTATCCGGATGCTGCGGGGGCTGATTCGTGATGAAGGTATCCTCACGCGGCTCATTGCCCATGGCGACGGGGAGCGGCGCGCCACCAACCTCAGGCACCTGTCAGAGGTGCTCCACCAGGCGGAAAGGGGGAAACGACTCCGTGTGCACGGGCTGTTGAAGTGGCTCAAAGAGGCGAGGGCACCGGATACGCCACGCATGGACACGCATCAGTTGAGGCTGGAGAGCGATGAAGACCCGGTCAAGATCGTCACCATCCACAAGAGCAAGGGCCTCGAATATCCCATTTCCTTCTGCCCCTTTCTGTGGGATGGAGCCAGACTCAAAGATAATAAAAGCCCTTTTATGTTTCACGATGAGGCCCATGGGAGGCGGGCCACCCTGGACCTGGGATCTGAACAGGTGCAGGCCCACCGGCGGTTGGCGGAAAAGGAACAGCTGGCGGAAAACCTGAGACTCCTGTACGTGGCACTGACCCGGGCCAAGAACCGATGCACCATGGTCTGGGGGCGCTTCCATCAGTCGGACACCGCTGCGCCGGCCTACCTCTTTCATGCCCCTGAAGGTGCCGGGGAAGCGGACCCGGTGGGCGCCGTTTCTCTGGCGGTCAGGGAAAAGGATGACGCGGCCTTCAAGGCCGATGTGGAAGACCTGGCCCGTCGCGCCGGAAATGGCATCACGGTGGGTCCCCTGCCGGCGCCTGAAAACCGTGTTCTGAAAGATGTCCACAAAGGGGCGGAGAATCTCCGGGCCAGGGAATTTGACGGCCGCATCGATCATGAGTGGCGGGTTTCGAGCTTTTCCTCCCTGTCATCCGGCGGGGAGGCATCGCCGTGGACAGCGGATCGGGACATGCTGAACGAAGCGCCGGAAGAAGCGCCCACCGGGGCCCCGGAAGATTCTGAAGCTGCGGACCCCTTGAGCATTTTCGCCTTTCCCAAAGGCGCCCGCGCGGGCCTGTGCCTGCACGAGATGTTCGAGCACCTCGATTTCACCCATCCGCAAATGGGCCAGACGGCGCCCCTGGTGGAGCGGAAGCTCGATGAATACGGTTTTGACCCGGCATGGTCACCTTCCCTCTGTGAGATGATCCACCGGGTGCTGACCGTGCCGCTTACGCCCGAGGACCCGGGGTTCACCCTCTCCCGCATCAACGCTGATGATCGGCTGAACGAACTGGAATTCACCTTTCCATTGAAACGGATCACCCCGGGCACTCTAAACCGTATCTTCCGGGACCACGGAAAGGGAGAGGTCCCGAATCCGCCGGCGCAATGGACCGACCGGCTGGCATTCAGTCCGGTAAAGGGGTTCATGAGGGGGTTCATGGATCTGGTCTTTCAGTTCGAGGGACACTTTTATTTGGTGGACTGGAAATCCAATTTCCTGGGCGTGGGGTCGTCGGCCTATGAACAGGGGGCCCTGTCGGGGGCCATGACGGCCCATGCCTACGTTCTCCAGTACCATCTGTATGCACTGGCCCTGGACCGTTACCTGGCGCTCAGGCTGGCGGCCTATGACTACGAGACCCATTTCGGGGATATCTATTACATTTTTCTGCGGGGGGTCGATCCGGAACGGGACGCGTCCCTGGGGATCTACCGGGACCGGCCGGATGTCCGGTTGATCGAGGCCCTCAGGGCGAATCTCATCGATGAGACGTGACTGGAGACGAGAATAGAACGATGGGATTAGGGTTTCCCAATAATGACCTGCTGATGCGACTTCACGAGTCAGAAGCACTTTCTCCTCTGGACCTCTATTTCGGCCGGTTCATGGCGGGGTTGTGTAAAGTCCATCGGCCGGAGGTCGCGCTTGCCGCGGCCCTGGTGAGCCGACGCAAGGCGGAAGGACACGTCTGCCTAAACCTTCAGGCGGTTTCGGGCAGCGTCGCTGAGGAGCCGGCCGGGGATGAGGCGGGGATTTACCCGCCCGACGCGGATACCTGGGCTGAGATGCTGACGGAATCGGGGGTGGTGGGTGCCCCCGGCGAGGCCAAGCCCCTGATCCTGGACCCCCAAGGGCGGCTTTATCTGCATCGCTACTGGTCCTACCAGGACAAGCTGGCTCGCGCCATACATGACCGAATCACCCACGACCCCGAGGTGGACACGGATGTGCTGACGGACGGGCTCAAACGCCTCTTCCCCGATCCGGGACCGGACCAACAGCGCAGGGCGGCCCGGATGGCACTCAAAAAGAGCGTGGCCGTCATCTCGGGCGGCCCGGGAACCGGCAAGACCACTACGGTCTCACGCATCCTGACCCTCTTCATCGAGCAGCAAGGGGGCAAACCGGCCCGGATTGCCCTGGCCGCACCCACGGGAAAAGCGGCGGCCCGGATGGCGGCGGCCATTCGGGACTCGAAGGCCCGACTGGATTGTACGCCTCGGGTCAAGGAACAGATACCCGAGACCGCATCCACGCTGCATCGGCTCTTGGGATCCATTTCCGGATCGCCCTATTTCCGTCATCACGAGACCAACCCGCTTCCTGTGGATCTTCTCGTGGTGGATGAGGCCTCCATGATCGATCTGGCCCTCATGGCCAAGACGGTTCAGAGCCTCCTCCCCCATGCCCGGATCATCCTTTTGGGGGACAAAGATCAGCTGGCATCCGTGGAAGCCGGCGCCATATTCGGGGATATCTGCGAGACGGCCAAAGCCGCATCGGGCGGGCCTTTCCCGGAAGGAGACGAACCGGATGCCGCAGCCTCGTCTCAACAGGTAATCGATGGAGAACCGGAACCGGATCAGTGGATCATGGAGCTGACCCGAAACTACCGTTTTGACGAGAAAAGCGGCATCGGTACCTTCAGCCGTGCGGTTCGAACAGGCGATATGGGTGCCGCCATGGCGGTGATCCGGGCCGGTCGGACCGATGACATCACCCACCTGGGCGCAGCCGACCCCGACCGCCTGGCCGGAATGCTTCGGCCCCGGGTGTTGGCGGGGTTCGGCGGGTATCTACGACACCCGGGCCACGATGCACTGGCCCGGTTTGACCGGTTTCGCATCCTCTGCGCCCTCAGGGAAGGGCCCTACGGTGCCGTGGCCGTCAATGCCCTGGTGGAACAGATACTGGCTCGGGAAGGCCTCATCAATCCGGCAACCCCATGGTATCCGGGCCGTCCGGTGATGATCACCCGAAACGACTACCACCTGCGGTTGTTCAACGGCGATGTGGGGATCCTCCTGCCCGACCCGGCAGCGGATGACGACCTTCGGGCCGTATTTGAAACGGGGGACGGCTCCCTGAGGCGGCTTCACCCCCTGAGGCTCCCACCCCATGAGACCGTCTTTGCCATGACCGTCCACAAGAGCCAGGGGTCTGAATACGACCGGGTCCTGTTCATCCTCCCGGACCGGGACGCCCCCGTGTTGAGCCGGGAACTCGTCTACACCGCCATCACCCGGGCACGGCAGACACTCGATATGGTGGGCCCGGAATCGATCTTTCAGACCGCCCTCTCCCGGCGCATCGAACGGGCCTCGGGATTGCGGGACGCCCTCTTGATCCCCTGAGCCCTCGGCACCCACCATGCGCGGCAATTTCCTTGACACCCCGAGGGGTTCCCTCCTATTTTAGACGCCGGATTTCGAATCAGCGCAACCGGTATTGGACAGATGAATCGAAAAAACGTTCCCCAGGACAAGGGGCTTTTCGGCCCCTGGCACGGCATCAATTACGCGGTGGATGACCACGGCCGTTATACGAAAGTCCCCAGTGCGGGCTGGGCGCCCCAATCCATTGCCAATGAATTGAGCTGGGAGCCCTTCAGGGAGGCGGCGGAGCAGGCCGGACGCGAGTTCAAAAACGGCCGAAAAAGCCCTCTCGCCTATTATATGGCCTGTCACCTGATGGATGCGGCGCTTCTGGCCCGGTATGTGGGGCTTCCGGCCTGGCGGGTGAAGCGTCACCTTCGCCCCGATATCTTCCGGAAGCTGAAGCCGGGACTGATCCGGCGATACGCCGAGGTCTTCGGCATGGATACCGATGAATTAAAAAGGGGGCCCTCGGCGCCGGAGGGGCCCCTGCCCATTCGTCAGGAATCATGAATCAATGCACGTGCCTGACCCAAGCGATTTCCAGCACGGCCATTTTGCCCACTGTGAAAGCGGGGTACTGGTCAACCTGTTCAACTACCACGGGATCTCCCTGAGCGAATCCCTCATTTTCGGGCTGGGCTCCGGTCTTTTTTTCTGCTATTTGCCCTTTATCAAGGTTCAGGGGATGCCCATGACATCCTTTCGGTCTTACCCCACCGGAATCATCCGTAAGAGCGCCAAACGCCTGGGAATAAAAATGAAGATCGTCCGGTTCAACAACAGGGGACGGGCCATGGCGGCCTTGGATGAATTGCTGGCCCGGGGGCAACCGGTGGGACTCCAGGCGGGTATCTACTGGCTCCCCTACATCCCTCCGGCCCTTCGGTTTCATTTCAACGGGCACAACCTGGTGGTTTACGGAAAGGCGGACGGGCATTATTTCGTGAGCGATCCGGTAGTGGACCGGCCCGTGACCTGCAGCCCCGATGACCTGATGCGGGCCCGCTTTGCCGAAGGCCCGCTCGCGCCCGGGGGGAAAATGTACTACCCCGTCGAGGTCCCGCCCGGACCGGATCTGGGGCCCGCCCTGGCCAAGGCCATCATCGATACGAGGCACCGGATGACGCACATTCCGCTCAAGATGTTCGGTGTCAGCGGAATCAGGTATCTGGCCCGTCAGATTGAGCAGTGGCCTCGGAAATTCGGAGAACGCCGGGCGCGTCAGATGCTCGCCTGGATCATCCGCATGCAGGAGGAGATCGGCACGGGCGGGGCTGGATTCCGTTTCATGTTTGCCGCCTTCCTGCAGGAGGCCGCCAAGATGCTGCAGAAAGAAGCCCTTGATGAGATTTCGGAAAAGGTGACCGCGGATGGCGACCGGTGGCGTGAGTTTGCGCTGAGCGCGGCCCGGATATTAAAGCGCAAGATCGATCCTGCCTCAGGGTATGCGCAAGCCAGGGATATCCTCATGGATTGCGCCGCCCGGGAGCAGGACATCTTCACATCCCTCAAAAAGGCGGGGTTCTGATGGCCGCCACCGTCGCAAAAGACCGGGTGATCGAGGTCACGGACCTCGCCAAGCACTACCCGGGGGAAGGAGTGGGAGCCCTCAAAGGGGTGAGCTTTCATGTAAAGAGGGGGGATATATTCGGGCTTTTGGGGCCCAACGGGGCCGGCAAGACCACGGCCATGTCGATCCTGTGCGGGCTGATGCGGCCGACAAGCGGCATGGTGACGCTCTTTGGGGCGTCGCCGTCACAGCACAGTAAAGCGATCAAACGGGCCATGGGGCTGGTCCCCAGGAGATCGCGCTCTATCCCACCCTCACGGTCCTGGAAAATTGTCGCTATTTCGGCAGCCTTCATGGCCTCAGGGGGCACCGCCTCCACGAACGGATCCGTATCTGTCTGAACATGGTGGGCCTGACCCATGAAGCGGGGCGCCGGGTGAATGCCCTCTCGGGGGGGATGAAACGGCGCGCCAATCTCGGGGCGGCCCTCCTGCACCGGCCGGAACTGCTGATACTGGATGAACCGACGGTCGGGGTGGACGTCGAAACCCGAAAGATCATCCTCGACAGCCTGAGGTCGTTCAGCCGGGAGGGCATGACCCTCATCTATGCGAGTCACTATATGGAGGAGGTGGAGCGGCTCTGCACACGGGCCGCCATACTGGATCACGGCCGGATACTGGTTCAGGGAACGGTCGCTCATATTCGGTCCATTACTCCGGGCTGTGACAATCTGGAAGAGACCTTCCTGGCTCTCACCGGAAAACGGTTAACCGACTAACGCCGGCAAATGGTATGCATGCACTACGGGCCACCATCTTCAAAGAGGGTTTGATTCTGGTCAAGGATAAGGCCGGCCTCGGGGTGATCCTGCTGATGCCGGTGGCCCTCCTTCTCGTGATGACCCTGGTGCAGCAGAGTGCCTGGCAGATGACCTCACAGGCGGAGATCCGGGTGCTCTTTCTGGATGAAGACCAAAGCCCGCTGAGCAAGGCCATGGCGGGTGCACTGGATCGCATGGAAGTCTTCAGGCTCGAGACGGCTGAACCGGGCACGACCCGGCTTCAGGTCGAAGATGCCGTGGCTACGGGGACCTACAAGGTGGGGATTGTGGTGCCTCAGTCCGCCGGGAAGGCGGCCCATGGTCGGGCCATGACCTTTGCCGACGCGTGGATGTCGGGCGGCGGTGCAAACACCGCGGTTGATCCGGTGGACGGGAGCAGCCCGGGGGAGATCATGGTCTATTTCGATGCCTTGCTCCAACCCGCCTTTCAATCGGCCATAGGGGCCTCGCTACGTCTGTTTCTGGCCGGCGTGGAACGGGATATCCTCCTGAAGGCCCTGTCTGGAACCCCTCCTGGAGCAGGGCACAAAGGCGATGGGGAAGATCCATCGGGGCCCGAGACCGGTATGGAGGGCTCGAAAGATGGGCGGGGGCAGCACCTTCTAATGGTGAGGGAAGCCGTTCCCCGTATGGCCAGAAGCCGGTTGATCCCCAATGCCGTGCAGCACAACGTGCCGGCCTGGACCCTCTTTGGCATGTTTTTCATCGTGGTCCCCCTTTCGGGGAGCATGATCAATGAACGCAGCCTCGGTGTATGGGCGCGGGTCCTGACCCTGCCCGTATCGCCTCTTGTCCTGTTGACCGGGAAGGTCATCTTTTATCTCGGGGTCTGTCTGATGCAGATGGGGTTGATGCTCCTGATGGGCATTTTTGTGCTGCCCCTGTTGGGATTGCCGGCGCTTCAGTTGGGGGCGAATCTTAGCCTTGTCCTACTGTTGGGCGTTTCGTCGGGACTGGCCGCCGTGGGGTTCGGGCTGCTGGTGGGGAGTATATGGTCCAGACAGGCCCCGGCGGCCATGTTCGGTGCCATCTTTGTCGTGATCATGGCCGCCCTGGGCGGCCTCATGGTGCCGGTTTTTCTCATGCCGAAGGCGCTCCAGATCCTGTCTCATTTTTCCCCCCTGGGCTGGGGCCTGGAGGCCTTTCACGACGTATTCGCGCGGGGGGCGGGCCTCAGACAGGTGGCCGGCGACCTCATGATGCTTGTGGGCTTCTTTGTTGCGGGGACGATGCTCTCCCTGGTTGTCCTCAACCGTCGCAGCCGTCAGTGAGGCCCATGGAAGACGTTCCTTATGGCCGAGATCAGCGTCATCATCCCCACATTTAACCGGCCCCTGAAGACCGCGCGGGCCGTGGCATCGGTCCTCTATCAGACGGGCGGGGCGTTCAGCATTGTTGTGGTGGATGACGGATCCACCGACCATACCCTGGGCACCCTCGCCCAGTTCAAAGGCAAAATCCATGTCATTTCCCATTCAAAAAATCGCGGGGTTTCGGCCGCCCGGAACACCGGAATCCGTCAATGCGATTCCCCTCTGATAACCTTTCTGGACTCCGATGATTACTGGCTTCCCCGGAAGCTGGCCACGCAGCGGCGGTTCATGGCGACCCATCCGGAGGTCATGATCTGCCAGACCGATGAGATCTGGATCCGAAACGGCCGGTATGCCAATCCCATGGAAAAGCACCGCAAACCCTCGGGATGGATATTTGAACCCTCCCTCAAACGCTGTCTGGTGAGTCCGTCGGCGGTGATGCTCAGACGCGCGCTCGTAGAGGAAGTGGGCCTGTTTGACGAATCCCTGCCTGCCTGCGAGGACTACGACCTCTGGCTCCGCATCCTGTGCCGTTATCCAATCCCCCTGATCCGGGAAAGGCTGGTGGTCAAGGAAGGGGGGCATCCCGATCAGCTCTCCGCCCGCTATACGGGCATGGACCGGTTCAGGATCCAATCCCTCATGAACTTGCTCGAAAGCGGGCAGTTAACCTCAGCCCAGCGTGAGGCCGTGCGAGAAGAAATGGGGTTAAAGGCTGGCATCTATGGAGCGGGTTGCATAAAACGTGGAAGGGTGACGGAAGGGGCTTACTTCATGTCCCTCCTGGACTACCATTAAGGCCCGATTTGGCCTCTTTCTCTCAACATCTTAAAGCCTATGGCTATCTGCTTGAAAATTCCGTAGATTCGGGAGCGGCAATGCCGGCTTGATCGGTGAACGGTGCACTCGGTCCAGAGCGTGCGGTCACTCCTTTCGCTCTAACAGTTCCTTTTTCTTACTCTCATATTCTTCATCGGAGATAATCCCCTTCTTATGGGCGTTATCCAGATCCTCCAGTTCCTGCCCGAGCGTCGTGGTTCTTGTTGTGGATTGGACTTTCGCCTCACCCCGCTGCCACCGCCCAGGCAGCCGCAGGCGTTTACACCGAGCATGAGCAAAAACGCAAGGAGTACAGTCAAAAACCTTGAATGATTCATATCCCATCGCCTCCCCTCAGATTGAATCTCTATTTCAGTTTCAATAAACAAATCGCTTGATGTAATGCCGAACATCAGGTTCAGGGTCCCCTTTTGTTCACTGGAAAATGTGACAGCGGCGGACCCGGAACGGATGGGATTTATCATACGATTTACGGATGTGTCAAGACGAAGGCAGTCCACGTCCCAACACGGGCAAAATGTGTAAAAAATTCCTGGATGGCCGCTTTTTCCTTGAAAATAGGAAGAATGTGTCTATTTTCCTTGACAAGCCCGGCTGCGTCAGGCATAAAGCCGGGCTTAAAATTTATAACCCCTATTAAAGAAAGGACGTGATTCAAATGGTTTGTCAAACGGTAAAAGAAGGGCATGAATGCTTCTTCATGGGTAAAAGCGGTTGCGGATTTAACGGTGGCACCTGTCACATCATCGTTGAGGCGTGTGAAGGGTGCCAGAAGATACTGGATCTTAACCTCCGGCAAGTATTGCCAGGCCTTCCCCGATCCGGCCTCAAAATGGCGCGTGGGCACCTGCAACATGGCCACCCATCTCAAGGCGGCCGACAAGAAAGAAAACGGCAAAATCAATCCCCTAAAGGCCTCCAAACGCCGCGGTCATTAGACCATCCAGGATTTATTTAGAGGTTCTTTGATCGAGATCGCCCTCCGGGGCGACCAAGATCGTCTCAAGGGCGGCCACGCAGGCCTCGTTCCACCGGGTCCCGGCATGCTTTTTCAGTATGCCAAGGGCAGTCTCGGGGCTCCTGCCTTTCTGGTAGGGTCTGTCCGTGGTCATGGCGTCAAAACCATCGGCCACGGCCAAAATCTTGGCGCCCAGCGGGATCGCCTCGTCTTTGAGGTGTCGGGGATAGCCCTTTCCGTCGGGCCGCTCGTGGTGACACAGGACATAGTCCACCGCCGGTCCTAAAAAATCAAGATCGTTCAAAATCTCGGCCCCGGTGGTGGGATGCTTCAGGATCTCCTTTACAATGTGGGCCGGATTTTTGCCTTCGTGCTCAGCAAAAAGCTCATCCGGAAACCCGATTTTTCCGATATCGTGCAGGATTCCCGCCAGGCGTACATGTTCGATCTCCTGATCGTTCAGCTTCATCTGTTCTGCCATTTGAGCAGCCAGTGATCCGACTCTGGCCGCATGGCCCTCGGTGTAGACATCTCGAGCGGCCAAGGCATGGGCCATGGCCGAAACCGTTTTAATGGTATTTTTTCGGATTTTTTCGTTCAGCGCCTCCAATTCCTTGACCATCAGTTCCAGGCGATATTCCCGGGCCTCAACCTTCACCATCATAAGACCCATGGCCTCGGCAATGGTCCTGATGGGTTCCGGCTGATCGTCCCGTGTCAGCGCCATGATGTCATTGGAGTAGTTTCCAGCGGCAATTTCCTCGATTATGTTTAACAACTTGGCGATGCTCATCCAACATCTCTCCTATCGTTTCAAATAGATCAGAAACTCCCGGTTCCCTTTGGGACCTAAGATGGGTGAAGGGATATACCCCATGACATGCCAGTTCAACCCCTCAAAAAAACGGCTTAAGTCCTCAATGACCTCCTGATGAAGGGCCGGGTCCCGCACCACCCCGCCCTTTCCCACCCGGCCTCTCCCGACCTCGAACTGCGGTTTGATCAGGGCCAGAACGAAGGCCCGGTCCGCAACGAGATGCATGACCGCAGGAATGACCTGTTTCAGAGAAATAAACGCGGTATCGATGACGGCACCCTGGGGATCGCATCTAAGGTTTGGGGCTGAAGGTAGCGGATATTGGTTCTTTCCAGGACCGTTACCCGGGGATCCTGCCTCAGTTTCCAGTCCAGTTGCCCATATCCCACATCCACAGCGATGACCTTTCCCGCTCCATGCTGAAGAAGGCAATCGGTAAACCCGCCCGTTGAGGCCCCCACATCCAGGATGATCCGTCCCTCCACATCCACGGAAAAGTGGGTGATGGCCGCCTCAAGTTTGTAGCCGCCCCGGCTCACATAGGTGACGCGCGGCCGCTTCACCCGGACCTTTGCCGAATCAGGGATGGGATGACCCGATTTTTCAACCCGTATACCGTCCACCTCCACGAGACCGGCCATAATCAGGGCCTTGCCCTTTTCGCGGCTGTTCACCAGTCCCCGCTCCACCAGGACATGATCGAGTCGTTTTTTGAGGCCCATTCCGGATGCAGTGAAAATGAAAGGATCGGTCCAGCGGTTCGGTTATCGGCACAGCTCGAGAGCGATTTCTTCCTCAGGCCAGTAGCGTCTTCGCTGCTTTCAAGATACCGGGCACATCGAGCCCGCAGGTTTTTCTGAGAAAATCCGGCGGACCATGTTCGATGAACCGATCGGGCAAGCCCAATCGTTTCACACGGACTTCGTCGACGCCTGAATCATTGAAAAGCTCCATAACGGCCGTACCAAATCCGCCCTGACGAATGTTTTCCTCCACCACGAGAACCCGCCCCGAGGCCGCGGCCAGCTCGGCCAGTCTTGGATCCAGGGGCTTGGCAAAGCGACAATTGACCACCCCCACGGAGAAGCCTTCTGACTGCAACTGCTCAGCTGCCCGCAGTGAGGGAATGACCATATTTCCGATGGCCATAACGGTCAGATCCTCGCCTTCCTGAAGCACCTCGGCCTCTCCAATGGGAATGGCCGTGTAATCGGGTTCCGGAGAGACACCCGGCCCTTTTCCCCTGGGATACCGGACAGCGACGGGGCCCGGATGTTGCAGGGCGGTATAGAGCATCTGGGCCAGTTCGTTTTCGTCCTTGGGTGCCATCACGGTCATATTGGGCAGGCTTCGAAGGTAGGTGATATCAAAATGCCCGTGGTGGGTGGGGCCATCCTCACCCACAAGCCCCCCTCGATCGATGGCGAAAACCACCGGCAGTTTGGGGAGGCACACATCATGGATGATCTGGTCAAAGGCCCGCTGCAAAAAGGTGGAGTAAATGGCCACCACCGGCCTCAATCCTTCAGTGGCCAGACCCGCGCCAAAGGTGACCGCATGCTGCTCTGCGATCCCCACATCAAGAAATCGCTCGGGAAATAACTGGGCAAACTCGGCCAATCCCGTTCCCTCGGGCATCGCCGCCGTAATGGCAAAGATCCGATGAT
This sequence comes from Deltaproteobacteria bacterium, assembly GCA_034522175.1. Taxonomy (GTDB): domain Bacteria; phylum Desulfobacterota; class DSM-4660; order Desulfatiglandales; family Desulfatiglandaceae; genus JAIPDZ01. The sequence continues at coordinate 2,049,914 of JAXHLQ010000001.1, forward strand.
CTTTTTCTGCGAGATCCACCATGGTCTGACCGAATATCTGGGTATAGGAGGCCCGGGGCTTGGGTTTCTTGCTTGAAGGAGACCCTGTGGGAATCTCAAATGCACCCACCCCATGGTAGTGGGCCGGGTCCTCTTCAGCCGGCTGATACCCCTTACCTTTTGTGGTCAGGGCATGAACCAGAACCGGACCGTTCAGATGGCTGACATTCTCAAAAGTCTCGATGAGCTGATCCAGGCGATGGCCGTCAATGGGCCCCACATATTTGAATTTGAAGGCCTCGAACATCATTCCAGGGGTAAAAAAGGTAATAAAACTGTCCTCGCTCCTGCGAACAAAATTGAGGATATTCTCTCCCACGCCAGGCAAGCCCTTCACGAAGTTCTCCAGGTCCCTTTTGAGGCTCACGAAGCGCTTGCCGGTCATTTTTCGACTGATAAATGAAGAGAAGGCCCCCACATTGGGGGCGATGGACATGGCGTTGTCGTTTAAGACAACGATGAGATCCTTCCCCATGTCGCCGGCCTGGTTGAGGCCCTCGAAGGCCATGCCGGCCGTCATGGACCCGTCCCCGATCACGGAGATCACCTTGCCTTTTTCGCCTTTCAATTCCTTTGCCGTGGAAATACCCAGCCCCGCCGAGATGGATGTACTGCTGTGACCGGTATCAAAGGTATCATATGGACTTTCCGATCGCTTCGGGAACCCGCTGATGCCACCGTATTGTCGAAGGGTATGAAAGCGATCCCTTCGTCCGGTAATCAACTTATGGGCATAGGCCTGATGCCCCACGTCCCAGATGATTTTATCCTCAGGCGCCTCAAATACGAAATGGAGCGCAATGGTCAGTTCCACCGCACCCAGGCTTGGGGCAAGATGTCCCCCGCTTTTGGAGGTAATCTCAATAATCGTTTGACGAATTTCAGCGGCCAGTTCCTGAAGCTCCTGAATAGAAAGGGCTTTGAGGTCATCCGGGCTGTTGATTTGTGCCAACAGTGGTCGGTTTTCTTCAGTGTCGGTCATTTTTTTCTCTCAATAATATATCTGGCAATATGCCGAAGGGGATCGGCCTTACGGTCAAATGCACCGAGGGCCTCAACGGCATGCTGAACCAGTTCTGATTGGATTCTCCTCGATTCCGACATCCCCCGGACAGCGGGATAGGTCATTTTCCCCTTTTCCTCATCCGCACCCGTCCGCTTGCCGAGGGATCGCACATCTCCTTCGATATCGAGGATGTCATCGGAAATCTGAAATGCGAGCCCGATGTTTTTGCCGAAGGTTGTCATGGCACGAAGTTGATTCTCATCAGCCCCGGCCAAAAGTGCGCCGGAGACCACCGATGCATTGATCAAGGCCCCGGTCTTGTGCGTGTGCATATACTCGACACGATCGGCGTCTGGGACCGCACCTTCAGATTCAATATCCACTGCCTGCCCACCCACCATTCCGTCAAAACCGGCAGCATGGGCGATCAGGCGTACGGTTTCCAGAGCCTTTTTGGCGGATATGTTTGATAAAGCAGGGAGCCCGGCCATAATATGAAAGGCCTCTGTCAGAAGCGCGTCTCCCGCCAGCAAGGCGATCGCCTCTCCAAAGACCTTGTGGTTCGTGGGTTCCCCTCGTCTGAGGTCGTCATCATCCATCAGGGGCAGATCATCATGGATCAGGGAGTAGGCATGAATACACTCCAATGCGCATGCCACCGGGAGCACCGCCTTTTCGGAGCCGCCCACCGCCTCGCAACCGGCTATGCAAAGGATTGGACGCAGCCGCTTGCCTTCGGAAAAGAGACTGTATCGCATGGCCTCAATGAGAAAAGCGGCAGGGCCTTCGGGCGCAGGGGCGTATTCTTGAAGCGCCGCGTCCACCCGGGTCTTTTTTTTCTCAGATAGGCCTTGAGGTCTTGCACGGCCCCATCATTGTTCATCCGGTGCTCCATCCACCTCAAAGGGCGTCTCTCTGACCTCCCCGCCGCTTTCCTGAATGAGAAGGCTCACTTTTTTTTCAGCGGCCTCCAGTTCCTTTGAACAGAACCGGGCCAGCTTCATACCTTCTTCAAATACCTTGATGGAATCACTCAGCGACAGGTCTCCCGTTTCGAGATCTTGAACGATGGTTTCCAATCGCTGCATCGCTTCTTCGAATTTCTCCTCAGGCATTCAGTCCTCCTGCATCGCAAACCATCTTTAGGATATTTTCCAAGGGGATGAGCTTATACTTTTGGTGGGCGTTGTGTCAAATCAGAATCATTGATCATCGAACAAGTCATTCGGGCGCTTTATGGTGAAAGCAGAGTGCCCCATTGACACGCTCGGGTGTTTGGAGGGGATCGATCGTTGATCCGTTTGTCCGGGGGAAGGAAACAGAGAAGGCTGAATGTAATTTCGGTAATCCGGGCAGTTGAACCCCTTGCATTTTTCACATACCCTGATGTGAACTCTTTTGAGGCTTTTCTTCTGATGGCAAACGATGTACGCCATTTCATCATTCCAGTGCCACGAGGCTGGACCAGGCATTCTGCAGACCCTCTTCCACTTCTTTCAATGAATCGATAGCCTCTGCGATGAATTCGGTTTCCTCAGCATCCTCCATTTCCAAATAGCGCCTGAAATCCCCTTCAAGCGTTCTCGATCAAATAGAGAACCTGGTCCTTCAGGTCTTCGATTTTACTGATGCTGTCTTCCATCGGACATATCGTTCATGGTGTTCAGCATTCAAGGAAAGATCCCGTATCTCAGGATGACGTATATGGCCTTGAACCCGTCTTTCCAGTTAATCTTCTTTCCTTCCGCATAGCTCCTGCCGTAATAAGGGATTCCGACTTCATATACACGGCACTTTCTTCTCGCTATCTTGGCGGTCAATTCAGGCTCAATCCCAAACCGTTTCTGCTTGATGGAGATGCCCTTGATGACGTCACGCTTAAACACCTTGTAGCAGGTCTCCATATCGGTTAACATTCAGATTGGTGAACATATTGGAGAGAAGCGTCAGGCACTTGTTTCCCACATAATGCCAGAAGAGGTGAACGCGGTGGGGCCCCTCCCCGAGAAACCGCGAACCGTAGACCACGTCTGCCTTCCCCTCAATGATGGGGGCCACCAGTTTGGGATACGTCATGGGATCGTACTCCAGGTCCGCATCCTGGATGATGACCACCTCACCGCTCACATGCCCGAGACCTGAGCATATGGCCGCGCCCTTTCCCATATTCCGCGAGTGTCGGACCACTGTGTCTACTTTGCCCGACAGTTGCTCATCGATCAGTTCACCCGTCCCGTCATCAGAGCCGTCGTCTACGAGAATAATCTCCTTTTCCGCGATGGGGGACGCCCTTACCCGGGAGATTAACTCGGAAAGATGTTTTTTTTCATTGTAGCAGGGGATGATAATAGAAAGCCTCATGGCGTCAAGCAGCCTCCGCAGTCAGGGCAAGCTGAACAGGGCATGGATCCACATTCATGTAAGAAGATCATTAAAACCATTTCAGATCGATTGCCGCTTGTCAATTCAAATTGTGGGGGGCAGCATGCTTTTTGCGCATACCGGCGCCCGCAGACGCCATTCGTTGGGTTCACCGCGCCCGGGAAAAAGATTCCTGCCCCATTTGGCGCTTGACGCGCGGCGACCTGAAATTGAATAATGGCCCGGCATTTAGATATGCGTTTGATATGTTTCATCACGGCCTCATGCCTTGAGCCACAAAACATCAACGTATCTGAAATCTATTTTGGAGGAGTAGCAAATGGCTATTGAAACCAAAATGGACCCTGAGGTCCTGTCGATGGTCCTGGATACCATTGACAAACTGGAACGGGAACGGCTTCCCCTTGAGACAAAACTGAACATGGACCAAAAGGGCGAATTTCCAGCGGATTTAATTCGATTCATGCTGGGGCCCGACATTGCCCTTCATCTGATTTTCATTCCTGAAATCTACGGGGGGCTGGGTGCCGGTGCCATCGAGATTGCGCTCATATCCGAACGCATGGCCAAGATGGATCTCGCCGTGGCCACCTCCTTTCTCGCCATCTGTCTCGGCATGGATCCCATCCGGGTTGGCGGCACAGATGCGCAGAAGGAAAAATGTATTACCTGCATTGCAGAGGAGGGCCTTGTGGTGGCCTACGGGGTCACCGAGCCCGAGGCCGGTTCCAACGTCCAATCCCTCAAAACCAAGGCAAAAAGGGTCCTCGACGAGGCAGGCGATGTCAAAGGCTACCGGCTCAATGGACAAAAGCAATTCATCACGAACGGCGGCGTGGCCCAGCTCTACACCATCCTTGCAGACACGCCGGACGGGCCCTCCTTTTTCGTTGTAGAGGGAGGCACCGAGGGACTTTTGCCCGGCAAACATGAAGACAAGCACGGGATACGGGCATCAGACACCTGCCCCCTGTCTCTGGAAGACCTGTATGTCCCCAAAGAGGACCTCCTCGGCGGCGTCGAGGGGCAGGGGCTGAAACAGGCCAATCAGGTATTTGGGTATACCCGCCTCATGGTCGCAACCTTTGGCCTGGGCGGTGGCATGGCTGCACTGGAACGGACCGTCAAGTATGCAAAGGAGCGTGTGCAGTTCGGCACCCCTCTCGCCGAAAAACAGGGGTACACGCACCGCCTTCTGGTGCCGCATGCCGTACAGCTCGAAGCCGGACGTGCCTATATCGAAGACGTGGCTCGGCGGCTCGACAGGATGGAGAAGATCTTCAGGTTGAGGGCTCCATCGCCAAATACTTCGCCACCGAGGCCGGGGATGCCATGGCCAATGATGCCATACAGGCCTTTGGCGGGTATGGATACATCCGCGAATATGAGGTGGAAAAGATCAAGCGGGATGTCAAAATCCTGACCATTTATGAAGGCACCAGCGAAATTCAACGGAACATTATCTCCATGTTTCGCCTCAGGGAAACCGTGCGGTCCAAAGGCGGCTTTTACAGTGATATGGCCTCGGGACTCGCAGACCTGGACTTGGCATCCGGCGGCCCCTTCCTGGCCCGGGCGATTCAGGTCATGAACCAGGTCATTCTGATCACCCGAAGGCATAAATTGACGAAATCCCAGTATGTCATGTTCCTCCTGGCCGATATGATGACATGGGCCGAGGTGGCCAACGCCTTCTGTCAAAAGGCGGAAACCTACGAAGGGGGTCAGACCCGTACACCCGCATTCATGAAAGGGGCGGCAAGACTCTTTGTCCGGGAGATGATGGAAAAGATCCATATCAACGGATCCCGAATCGCCTTCGGCGCAGGGGAGCACATTCCTGAAATGGCGGAAGTTCTGGAGGGTCTTGATCTGGTCAAATGCATGGAAGGCCATCTGAATGACATGGATGTGATCGCCGCTGAACTGGTGGGCTGATCACAGGTATGTTGGACTTGCCGGCGTCGGCAAAAACAGTGAAAGGCCGTGGTGTCACCAAAACCGTTTTATCGCAAACCCAAAGCGCCGCCCAAAGGGAAAAAACGACCTCGTAAACAGCGTGCGCCTTATGCCAAGCCCAGGATAGATCCCGGGCTCAGCGCCATCTTTCAGGAAATCGGGACCCCGGATCACGAACCCTTCACGCCTGATCCATTCCAGACCGAGGCCGTGGATCTTCTGCAGGTGTCCGATGCCCTGGTCACCGCCCCCACAGGAGCGGGAAAGACGTGGATCGCTTTTCAAGCCATTCACACCTACCATGCCCAAAACCTCAGGACCTGGTATGCCTCACCTCTCAAAGCGCTTTCCAATTCGATTTATCAGCAGTTCATCCAGCAATTCGGTGCCGATCAGTGCGGGATCCTGACCGGTGACCGAAAAGAGAATGCCGATGCCCCCATTATCGTGGGCACCACAGAGATCCTCCGGAACCAGCTGTACGATGCCATGCACAGAGGGGTCAGCATGCATACGGATCTGGTGGTGCTCGATGAGGCGCATTACCTGAGCGATCCGGAGCGGGGTGTCGTTTGGGAAGAGGTGCTGATTTACCTGCCATCGCGCATCAGGCTCCTCCTCCTCTCAGCCACCATATCCAACGAGGAGGAGGTCTGCGCCTGGCTGGAGTCGATTCGCCATACGCCGATCGGTGTGGTTCGCTCCAAAGACCGTCCCGTGCCGCTCAAATCGCTCTTTCTTTTCCCCAGCGGGCTGATCACCCCCCTAAGCCATAAAAGCGGCCTCCACCCCAAGATCAAACGGTTTCTTAAATCACCCAAAGGCAAACGCGCTCGCCCAGAAAAATAGACTTCGGCAGCCTCATCGGCTGTCTCAGGAAGCTGGACCTCCTGCCGGCCATCTTTTTTCTCAAATCACGAGCAGACTGTGATCGTGCCCTCAAGAGTTGTCCCCCGGTCCGAAAATCCCAGGATACAAGACGACGTGTGGAGATGGAAACAGGCTCGTTTCTGAGGAAATATCCCCACCTGAAGGGACATCGGCAGATACGGCCCCTTACCCAGGCCCTGGTGGCCTCCCACCACGGGGGCCAGCTGCCCTACTGGAAAGTTCTGGTGGAGCGGATGATGGACCGGGGTCTTTTGGAGGCCATCTTTTCCACCTCCACGGTTGCGGCAGGCGTCAATTTTCCCGCAAGGACCGTTGTTCTCTTTCAAAGTGACCGGTTTAATGGGCACGAATTTGTCAACTTACGACCCACGGAACTCCATCAGATGATCGGACGTGCGGGGAGAAGGGGGAAAGATCGCATCGGCTTTTCACTCATCAAACCGGGTCCTTATCAGAATCCGGAGATCATCCATGAACTGGAGAGGGCCCCGGCAGATCCCTTAGTGAGCCAGATTCGAATCAATTTTTCCATGACCCTCAACCTTCTCCTTTCTCATACCCCGCAGGAAGTGAAGGCCCTTCTAAAGGACTCCTTTGCCGCTTTCCAGGAAAAGGGATCGGGCCGCAATCTATGGTTTATTTTTAAAAAACATCTTCATTTTTTGAAGGAAACCGGTTTTGTGGATGAAGCGGATCGGCTGACCTTTGACGGCATTTGGGCCTCCAATCTCAGACTGGACCAACCCCTTGTCATTGCCGAGGCCATCCGAACGGGGGCCTTTGACGGGATCACCCCGGATACCATGCCGGCAGGCCTTGCGCCTTTTGTGTGGGACCGGGAGCAGGAAGTCCACCTGAAATCACATGCGGGGCCGACGCTTGCTGCTGTCGAATCCGTCTTTTCAAGACTCATGGCACATGTGGCGGATATTCAGGCATTGAAGGAGAAAAAAGGGTTCGAGAGCCCTCCCCTGATGTTCTGGCCATCCGCCGCCCTTTACGCCTGGGCAAGAGGGGCCGTGTGGAAAGACCTGCTCCACTTTACCCCCATCAGTGAAGGCGACATGGCCTCGCTCATCATGAGAACCGCTGACCATTTACGGCAGGTGACGGCCCTTAGAGAAACGCACCCTCAACTGGCCGCCATTGCAGGGGAAGGTATCGGGCGTATTCTGAGGGAACCGGTTTATGTCATCTGAAATGCCGAGGCATCCATGCAACAGGGCCATGTTTCCGGCAGGGGGGTGCATGGGATATCAGGATGATTCCGCGATGCCGGTTTTGATGCGCCTGACAATGACGGGAATGAAAAATGAAAACAGGTAGAGCGCCATGGCAAAGGCCACTTCGAGGGAAAACAAGGTCTCCCATCGACCCGTCTTCCAAATGATTTTGAGCGTGCCGCTCAAAAAAGTAATGACAAACATGGAGACCACAATGCCCAGACCGGTTCCAAAAAAGTAGTCCCAAAAATGGACCTTCGTGAGACTGAAACCGTAATTCATCGGTGTAAAGGGTGAATTCAACAGCCTGAGATATAGGACAGTGGTAAATCCATTTCGGGCAATGGCATCATCATATCTCCGCGTGCGGGTTCCAAGGAGCGAAACGATGAGCTCCCTCCCCAGGGTCCGTCCGATCAGGAATGCACCGCTGGCTCCGGCCAGGGCACCGATCCACCCGAATAAGAACCCTTTGAAGGGTCCGAAAAGCACCCCGCCCAGCACAATCAGAATACTGGCCGGGATAAAAAGGCATATGGCAGCCGCTTCAAACAGCATGAAGATTCCGGGAGCCCAGAAGCCTGCGCCCTGTAGAAGACGATCCAGACCCTCGGGGGAGATAAACAGGCTCATGGGCGTGTAACGGACCAGAGCAAATCCGCCCATCACGAAACAGACAAGGAGGATGAATTTCCCAACGGCCCGTTTTGACAGTCGCCGGTTTTGTTCAGGGAGAGGTTGCACCATTTCGCCGTCACTCCTTTTTTAAGTAGAAGCGCCAAGGAATTCAATATACTGGCGAAGTTGGGGGCATCCATCTGTTCAAAATACCTTAAATCCATGCCATCTCCTTTACAGCCGAGGCGTCTGTCGGGGTCATCATCCTTTACCGTTTTTTAAGAAAAAAAGGAATTGTCAAACGCCGAAAAAGAGGGTAAAACGCATCTGTCAGCAAAAGTCCCTTTTATGGATGTGAACACGTTGATTGCCATCGACGGCTTTTCAGGAGGAGATCTCAATGGGCGACATTTCAGACTTTTTTTCCTGTGACAACTGCTCCAACAAGGACTTCAGGCTCGTCTATAACTTTTACGTCCGCTTTCACGGCGTCAATTTCTCCGATGACCTCATCTATGACAAGATGATGGAGGAGAAATACGAGTGTACGCAGTGCGAAAAAACATTCTCAAAGCATGATATCGAAGCCGGTCTTTCTGCGATTCGTTCAAAACGGAGGTAAGCTTACGTCGCGATTTCATATTGCTCCATATGAAAATCTTCTTTCCCGATGATGATGATCCGCTTTCCCAACCGCTTTTCCAGTTCGATTACCCACCGTTGTTCCTCTTCTCTCAAAACCCGGTCAATGTCCGGATGAACGAGGATACGCACCTGCCCCCCTTCAGCGGGATGGGTAAACTCCCTTTCAAGATCCCTGAATATTTCGTAAGCAATGGTCTTTGGCGATTTGAGGGTGCTCCGTCCCTCACAGTATAAACAGGGTTCTGTCAGAAGGCGGCTCAAACTGGCACGGGTCCTTTTTCGGGTCATCTCAATGAGACCCATATCCGACATCTCGAGCAGGTTGGATTTGGCTTTGTCTTTGCTCAGGGCTTCTCTGAGGGCCGCAGCGACGCGCTCACGACTGGAGATTTTTTCCATGTCAATAAAATCGATAACGATCAGTCCACCGATATTCCTGAAACGGAGTTGGTAGGCAATCTCCTTTACCGCCTCGAGATTCGTCTTTAATATGGTCTCCTCTAAGTTTCGCCGCCCCACATAGCTCCCGGTATTCACATCGATGGCCGTCAGCGCTTCTGTGTCTTCAATAACGATATACCCACCCGATTTCAGCCATATCTTGTTCCCCAGGGCACGGGAAATCTCCATTTCAATACCAAAGGCATCGAAAACCGGATCCCGCCCTTCATACAGTTCTACGGAATATTTCAGTCGCGGCGCAAATGTTTCGATAAATTCCATGATCCCTTCGTATTCATCCTCATCATCGATAATGAGGCGATCCACTTCACGGGTAAAGAGGTCTCTGACGGAGCGGAGGGAAATGGAGAGGTCTTTGTATAAAAGGGCGGGGCTGGTTCCTTTTCCCATCTTTGTTTCGATATTTTCCCAAAGCTTGATCAAGAAGTCCATTTCAGCCTGGAACTTGTCTTTGGACCCGTCTTCGCCCACTGTTCTGACAATAAACCCGAAAGGCAGCGGCCGAATCTCTCGAATGATGGATTTCAGTCGCTCCCGCTCGTCCTTGTCCTCTATCCGTCGGGAGATGCCGATATGGTTGACCGTAGGCATCAAAACAAGGTGCCGGCCGGGCAGAGAGATATGGGATGTAAGCCTCGCCCCTTTATTGCCAAGCGGTTCCTTGGCCACCTGCACGAGGATGCTCTGTCCCTCATGGAGGAGGTCCTCAATGAGAAACGACCCGCTCCCCAATCGAGCCTGCCTGGGGCCTTCAGCCTCAATAATTCCATATTCCTGGCTCGTCCCGCTTGTTTCGAGCATCATCTGCTCCATGTCCGAAAAATCCTTATACACATCCGAAACATACAAAAAAGCCGTCCGTTCGAGCCCGATGTCCACAAAAGCGGCCTGCATCCCCGGCAAAACTCTGACCACCCGGCCCCTGTATATATTCCCCGCCAATTCCTGCCCTGTATCCCTTTCCACATGGAGTTCAACCACCACACCGTTCTCGACAAGGGCGACTCTGGTTTCATATGGCCTGGAGTTAATAATCAGTTCACTGGACATGCGCAACTCTCCCCGGTCCTCGGACGGATCTGCAGGAAACGCTTCTTTTGCCACGGACCTTTCATGCAAGGACCTGATCGGTTTTTAAGACATGCACCCCGAGCAATTCATCATCTCCCAGGTCAAAAACCCCTTTCACGATCTCTTTTGGCTTGAGTCCCGGGCCCAGCCCCGACGGATCATGTTTCACTCGCATATGCAGGAGGGACCCCTCCACGGACATGGATTTCACGAGCGGGCGCGCATCGATTTCATGTTTACCTTTTTTGGTGATTTTCACAATAACAAACCGCTCTGAGCGGTTGAAGGCCTTTGATTTCACCTCGTCGAATGGTCCATTTTCGCGGATGATGCGGTAAACGGCCTCCCTAATTCGTGGCCGTTTCTCGCCAGGAGGAATCGGGTCCACCCGAATGACCTCGATTCCTTCGGGGAGTTCACATGACATCCGATCTTTCACTTCTGAAGGGGCGGTCTTCGTCACGAGTTCAATGTCCATGGCCTCCTTACGACTCTCCATGCCGACTGACAGAGCCGAGAAAAAGGAAACCTTCGGCATGGGACTGGTAGCCCTTTGAATGGGCGAGGTCCAATCCGGCGCGTCTGAATGCCCTCGTAAAGACCTGGGCCAGTTCCAGGTGGGAAAGATACCGTGCTTTCTTCAACTTTGTAAATGTCAGACGGTATCGACAGCCTGAGGAAGCCCTCGAGTTTTTTTTGGGCCTATGGCCGGGTGGAACGGACAGTGCTTTTTCGGGATGTAATACCGGATCGATGCGTTTGCGATCACACACTCCGCAATTCAGACATTTGTGTCTGCAATCCGGGGTTGGGGTTTCGTCCACGGCCCGCTCCCATTCCTGGATGAGAAAAGACTTTTCCACGCCTGAATGGATATGGTCCCAGGGAAGCACTTCGTTCAAAGCCCTTTGTCGTGTCACATAACAATCAGCGTCTATACCGGTTTGGGCGAAGGCGGCCTGCCAGGTATTCATCCGAAAGCATTCCCCCCATGAATCGAACCTCGCCCCACGCTTCCAGGCGACTGCGATGGCTTGACTGAGCTTTCTATCCCCCTGGCAAATATCCCCTCAAGCCAACTCAATTCCGGTTGATTCCACTTGATCTTGACGCGGGTTCGTTTCAGTCCGTCCCGGATGAGATCCATACGCCGGCGGCTCTCCATGAGCGGAATCTGACGGCACCACATAAAGGGCGTATGCGCCTTAGGGACGAAGGTGGAGATGCTCACATTCACGTTGGGTTTCCTCCCTCTTTTTCCTGAAATACCCGAAATACGTTTCACGAGCCGGACAATATCCAGAAGATCCCGGTCTTCTTCAAAGGGGAGCCCGATCATGAAGTAGAGCTTGATGACCCTCCAACCGGCATCATAAACAATCCGTGCGGTCTCAAGGATCTGCTCCTCGGTGAATCCCTTGTTAATGACGCGTCTGAGGCGATCATTCCCTGCTTCGGGTGCCAGGGTGAAACCGGTCTTTCTCACCCGTCGAATCTCTTCTATCACCGCATGGTTCAGGGTGTCCACCCGCAGTGAGGGGAGACTCACGCCGATATGGTCCGTGGCGTGTCGATCCATCATTTGTTGGAGAAGGGGGCTGATAGCACTGTAGTCCCCGGCGCTCAGAGAGAGGAGAGACACCTCATCATATCCGGTCCGATTTAATGCCCCTTCGGCCTGGTTCATGACGGATTCTAACGAACGCTCTCTCACGGGCCGATAAATCATGCCGGCCTGGCAGAACCGGCACCCCCTTGTGCATCCCCGCGACACCTCCACAGATAACCGATCGTGGACCAGTTCAGTGAAAGGAACGACCTGACGTTCAGGATAGGGGTAAAGATCAATATCGGGAACAATGGCGCGATGGACGATCGCATAATCTGAGCGTTCGGGGTCTATCTGTTCGATCCGGCCGTCCGAATCGTGGCGGACATGGAAAAGGGAGGGTATATAGACGCCGCTGATATGTCGCAATCGACTGAGCACATCCGCCTTTTGGGCTCTTTTCTCTTTCTTGGCCCTTCGGATCTCTCTACAGATGTCCAATAGCGCCGCCTCTCCGTCGCCGATGATCATCAAATCGAAAAAATCCGCCACCGGTTCCGGGTTGAAACATGCGGGCCCCCCGGCCACGATTAATGGAAAAACATCGGACCGGTCCTGGCTGAAAAAGGGAATGCCCGAAAGGGCAAGCATCGTCAGGATATTGGTATAGCAGAGTTCATGCTGAAGGCTGAAACCCACCAGATCAAATGCGGACAGCGGCCGGTTTGACTCCAGTGTTGTCAGTGGAATCCCCCTTTCACGCATTTCCGTCTCAAGATCGATCCATGGGGAAAACGCCCTTTCCGCTGCCAGCCACCTTTTGTCATTGAGGAGGTGATAGAGTATTTTTAATCCCAGGTGAGACATTCCCACCTCATATACATCCGGGAAGAGAAGGGCCACTGAGACGTCTATTCGGGAGAGGTCTTTCTTGACGACGTTAATTTCCCCGCCAATATAACGACTGGGACGTCTAATGCTGGAGAACCAGGATTTCGTCAGGATAGACATCGTCGTCAATGGGGCCGTTCAAGAATCAGCGGGGCCTGAACCAGTGGGAGATGGACCGTAATCTCGGCACCCCCATCCGGATGGTTCTTCCCGACGACTTCCCCTTGGAGCAGACCCGTGAGCCGTTTGACCGTAGCCAAACCCAGGCCGCTTCCCTCCTTTTTGGTGGTGGAAAAGGGTTTGAAGAATTCTGAAATGGGCGCACCCCTGAAGCCTTCCCCCGAATCACGAATCACGATTCTGACCCACCCTCCCTTGTTGGCGGCATCTCCGCTTTCCATGGCGGTGGTGACGTAAAGTGTACCGCCACCCTCCATGGACTCCGCTGCGTTTAGATAGAGGTTCCACAGGATTTGCTTCACCTGATTGGGATCGGATTCAATCTCCACCGGATGGATAAGATCCGTAACCACATCGATGTGTTCATCCCATTTCTGATTGCGCCGGATCAATTCCAAGGACTCTAAAATAACCGCATTCAGGTCAAATACTTCCATCTCCGTCGATCGCGGCCTGGCGAATCCAAGGAAATCTTTGATGAGATGATCGAGACGCTCAATTTCCCTTGATACAATATTCATGAGACGGCTGTTCGTTTCGTCGAATCTGACCCCTTCTTTTAGCATTTCAACGGAACCGCTGATGGACGCCATGGGATTTCGGATCTCATGGGCAATTCCGGCAGCCAGTTCGCCCACCATGGCCAGTCCTTCCATTCTTTTCATCTTTTCCTCCACCTCCCGTATCCGGGTGACATCCTGAAATACAAGAATGTGGCCACCGTCCTCCCCTGATGTGAATCTCAGCGGGTTGACGGATAGCCGTAGATAACGCTCAGGCTTGCCCGGCTCCCTGTACGGAATGTCCACATACGGCGCTTGGCGAACAGGTGGGGGGTCTTGAAGCTGCCGGCGCAGGAGGTCCTCATTTAGAAACGGGGTGATGTTGAGAATGGACTGTCCGAATGCATGGGTGGACTGGATGTCAAAGATCTTTTCTGCTGCTGGATTGAAAAGCATAATCTCGTGGTGATGATTCACAACAATAAGTCCCGAATTCATGCTGTTTATGATGCTCTCCTTAAGGACTTCCAGTTTATCGAGGTCCATTTGTTTAGACTTCAATTCGAAACGCGTTCGCCTTGTCTGTTCGGAAAGGTAACTGCTCAAGTAACCCACCAAATAAAATCCCACCATATTGGCAAAGATGGTGTAAAAGAGGTAAGCGGGCGGCGTGTTCATGGGCGTGGATATATTGGCACCGAGCGGATGGACGATGCCGTAAAAATGCAGATCCAAAAGGAGCCCGTAGAGGATACTGCTGCTCGAAGCGATGATCATTCCCCCCTTGCGATAGAGAAGAATGCTTCCCGCAAAAATATTGAGGATATACAGAAACGAAAAAATGCTGTCGATCCCCCCCGTCGCATAGATGAACAGGGTAATAAAGAGGGAATCAAAGATGAGTTGAACATAGGCCTGCACGACGACGTTTTCAAAACGCTTTAAAAGCACGACATAAATGATACTGATAAAGTAGCTCGTTGCAAGGAGTAGGTAGTGCGCGGTGTGAATATCCCCGAAATAGCTGTGGGTTTGCCGGGCCTGAACAAATATGAGTACACCGAGAAGGAGTGAAATGAACAACACCCGGATCAACATGAGGATCTGAAGACGCTCGAGGAGTTCGAGGGGTGCTGTCTTGGATGCGGGCCCGACCATATCGGTTCACTTATCCCAGGGCCGCAGCCATCTTGAAGATGGGCAGATACATGGAAACGACCAGACCGCCGATCGCGCCGCCCAGAAATACCATAAGCAGGGGCTCCAGCATACTGGTCAAGGTTTCGACGGCTGCGTCCACCTCATCATCATAAAAATCGGCAATTTTTTCCAGCATGGCGTCCAGGGCCCCGGTCGCCTCTCCCACAGCGATCATCTGAATGACCATGCTGGGAAATATCTCATTCTCTGAAAGGGGCTCTGCAATGGGTTGACCTTCAGAGATCCCTTCACGAACCTCAAGAATAACCTCTTCCAGAATCACATTCCCGGACGTCTTGGCCACAATGTCGAGGGCATTCATAATCGGCACACCACTGCTGATCATGGTGCCCAGTGTCCTCGTGAAGTTGGCCACTGCCACCTTTTTGAGCAACGGGCCGAACACAGGGAGATTCAGGGCAAGGGAATCCGTCGTCTTTCTCCCTGATTTGGATTTCCTGTAAAACCTGAAAAGGGCCACCAGCAAAATGAGTCCGCCGATCATATAATGGACATTCCCCTTAACAAATCGACTGGCGTTGACCACGATCTGGGTGGGAAGCGGAAGCGCCGAGCCGAAATCTGCAAACATCTCCTCAAATACGGGGATCACAAAGACCAGGATAACCGCAATAACGATGATGGCAATGGCCACCACGATAATCGGATAGGTCATGGCACTTTTGATCCGTGCCTTCAGTTTTTCGGCCTTTTCGATATAGTTGGCCAGTCTTTGAAGAATGGTGTCCAGGATACCGCCCACTTCTCCCGCAGCCACAAGATTTACATATAAGTCACTGAAGACCTTTGGATGCTTTCCCAAGGCCTCGGCCAGGCTGGCGCCTCCCTCTACATCCCTGACCACCTCCTTAAGGATATTTCGAAAGGTCTTGTTTTCGGTCTGATCGGCGAGGATCGTCAGTCCTTGCACAAGGGGGAGGCCGGCATCGATCATGGTAGAGAATTGCCTGGTAAAAATAACCAGATCCTTCTTTTTTACCTTGGGCTGCAGGAAAGAGACGTTTTCAAAGAGATCCTTGGGTTTTTCCTTTATCCGCTTCACCTCAAGATTACGTCGTTTAAGTTGAAGCTGGGCCGTCTTTTCATCCTTGGCCTCAACTTCACCCTTAATGGTCCTTCCCTTCCTTGTCTCGGCAACCCAATTATAAAGCGGCATCGTCGTGTCCCCAGCCCGGATTCAATCCCAATTGAAGGATGAAAATGCGGGCTTGTCTGTTTGGTTTTTTTATAGTCTCTATAAGGAGTTATAGAAGAGTAGATAAACTCTGGTGCGCTGTCAAGCGGTCTGTAATCGCCCGGTTAACATACGGGCGCTTTTTGGCCCGTTCCCTGCGCCCTTCCTTGGTACATCCTGATGATCATTTCATCATGGTGGCAGATATGAAAAGTCACATATTGTGCTTGACAAGGCGTGGGGATGAAATGTTATATGGTGTCGGTCGTAGACACATTTTGCGATAAGCGGTCAAGAGCTGATGATGGGTGCGTCGCAACGCTCCGCGGTGGACTGAAAAAGCCGATCATGCATACCCACATCGATTAAACCGATACGGAATAACCACAAATAAAAGGAGGAACGAACGGTGAGTGACATAACAGCTCCCATGGGTGGGAAGATCATTGAGGTGAAAGTGAAGCCGGGTGACAGCGTGAACGAGGGGGATGAGGTGGTAATTCTCGAGGCCATGAAAATGGAACTGCCGGTTGTTGCCACCGATTCAGGCACCGTAAAAGAGGTGAAGTATAATAAGGGAGATGCGGTTGAGGCTGATGGCGTATTGATCGTGATCGAATAAACGGTTCTTTGAAGGGCCAGTTTCCCGAGTCAGACCATTGCTCAAAAAAAATACCCCGCATGAAAAGAGCGGGGTATTTTTTTTGAGCGCCACACCTTTAGGTCGCCTTTTTGGCCTCTAATTTGGCCACCACACTTGAAATAATCTTTCCTGAAAAAGTCATGGCCAGAAAAAGAACCATCAGCACCATGAAAACGCCAATATATCTGAGGACGAGGGTACCGATGATCCATGTCCAACTGTCCTTCACAATCACCACACGGGCACCATCCGTATCCGTTTTGGATATGGTGATGGAATGCCACTGCATATTTCCGTCATCTTCGATGTAGGTGTCGTTTTTCCAATCCCGGAATTTGATATTCTCATACCCCTTTAGGGCCTTCTTATAATAGGAGAGGACCTCGTCGTGGGACAGGGGGGTTTTCAATTCCAGCCGGTCATCCATTTTTTCTGTGACCTTTCCCTCCGGGATGACAGGGGCACCCAGGAATTTCTTCGCGATTGAAGGCGTAGGAATAACCACCAAAGCCAGTAGGATAAAAATGACCTTTTTCATTATTTCAATTCCTCACTAAGCCATCTCATGGCCGTTCCATGGTGAATCGGCATCAATCAAACATGGCAATAAACATGCCGGCGGCGGCGGCCGAGCCGATGACACCGGCCAGATTGGGGCCTACCGCGTGCATCAACAGGTGGTTGGTTTTGTCATACTTCAAGCCCTGCACCTGGGATACGCGTGCGGCCATGGGCACTGCGGAGACGCCGGCAGACCCCACCAGGGGATTGATTTTTTCCTTTAAAAACAGGTTCATAATCTTGACAGTGACAATGCCGCCTATGGTACATACGGCAAAATCCACCAGGCCGAGACTGAATATAAACAGGGGCTTCCAGCTTAAAAACTTATCCGCATGCATGGTGGCACCCACCGAGATCCCCAAAAATATGGTGACGATATTCATTAATGACCCCTGGGCCGTATCGGTCAATCGAGCCACCACTCCGCTCTCCTTCATCAGATTTCCCAACATAAACATCCCCATCAGGGGAATGACGGCCGGGACCAAGAGCGCGATGATCCCGGAGGTGACCAGGGGAAAGAGGATCTTTTCCTGCCTGGAGACAGGCCTCAGCTGACGCATCCGGATCTTCCTCTCCTCCGGATTGGTCATCATCCGCATAATGGGCGGTTGTATCAGGGGCACCATGGCCATATAGGAATAGGCGGCCAAGGCGTTGGGCCCCAATAACTGGGGGGCCAGATGCTGGGTCAGATAAATGGTGGTGGGCCCGTCCGCCCCCCCGATGATGCTCACCGAGGCCGCTTCCTTGAGGGTGAATCCCACCAGCACGGTCCCGGTAAAGGTAATGAATACCCCCAATTGGGCCCCCGCCCCGATGAGCAGGGTCTTGGGATTGGCGATGAGGGGGCCAAAATCGGTCATGGCGCCCAGTCCCAGGAATATGATACAGGGGATGACTTCCCATTCCAGGCCGTAATGATAAAACACCTGAAGCAGTTGGGCATGGCCGTGGGAATAGCCCATCAACGGGACCAGCGGGAAGTTGACAATAAAAATACCGAACCCGATGGGCAGCAACAAAAGCGGTTCATACTTCTTGGCAATGGCCAGATATATGAACAAACACCCAATGGCCCACATGATAATAAGATTCCATTGAAAATTGAACACCCCAGTGGTGTGGAGTGTGCTGTACAGCATGTCTAATATTTCATCCGCAGTCATATCTTGGCCCTCACCCAAAATATAAAGGAAGTTCATGCCTTGCCGCACCCATCAGCCGGAGCGGCTATTGTAGCTATAATATGGCTACAAGGGCTTGTCAAGGCAAAAGCGTTGTCATGGAGGCGCGACTGTCTCATCACTTAAAAAGTGTTTGACATATATAGACTATTTCCTCTATTTTTATTGTTTTATATGAAAAAGTGACGCTGATGGGATGAGCCACTGGCGCACAAATTCCAAGCGCTCCGTTCTATCCCTCAAGGAGGTGGATATGCCGAACCAAAATGATCCTTCAAATCTCGAGGCAGTGCTGAAAAAATGGTCAAAAGAGGTGGAAGAAAAGGTCAAAAAGCGGCCGGAGAGAAAACCGGAATTTGTCAACACGTCTGAGATTCCCATCAACCGGGTCTATACGCCTTTGGACCTTTCAGACGAAGACTATCTTTCCGAGATCGGGCTTCCGGGAGAATATCCCTTTACACGAGGCGTCCAGCCCACCATGTACCGGGGGCGATACTGGACCATGCGGCAGTATGCGGGCTTTGCCAGCGCAGCGGAATCCAACAGGCGATACCGGTTTTTATTGGATCAGGGGCAGACCGGATTGTCCGTGGCCTTCGATCTCCCCACCCAGATCGGATACGATTCTGATAACGAAATGGCCCTCGGAGAGGTGGGGAAGGTCGGGGTCGCCATCGATTCCCTTCGGGATATGGAAGTCCTTTTCAACGAGATACCGTTAGACAAGGTCAGCACTTCAATGACCATTAACTCGCCTGCCGCGATTCTGCTTGCCATGTACATGGCAGTGGCTGAGAAACAGGGCGTACCGATGGAAAAACTGAGGGGGACTATCCAGAACGATGTATTAAAGGAATATTCATCGCGAGGCACCTATATCTTCCCGCCAAAGCCCTCCATGAGGATTATTACGGAGATTTTTTCATTCTGCTCTGAGAAAATTCCGTTCTGGAATACCATTAGTATCAGCGGATATCATATCAGGGAGGCCGGATCCACAGCGGTTCAGGAAGTGGCATTCACCCTGGCCAACGGCATCGCTTACGTGCAGGCCGCCTTAGATGCCGGGCTCGATGTGGACCGGTTCGGACCCAGGCTGTCCTTCTTTTTCAACGCGCACCTGGATTTTCTCGAAGAGATCGCCAAATATCGTGCGGCAAGACGCCTCTGGGCCAATATTATGAAAGAGCGGTTCAATGCCCGGAATCCCAAGTCCATGATGGTCCGTTTTCACACCCAGACAGCCGGATGTACCCTCACGGCCCAGCAACCGAAAAACAATATTGTAAGGGTCGCTTTTCAGGCCTTATCGGCCGTTTTGGGGGGTACCCAATCGCTGCACACCAATTCCATGGACGAAGCGCTCTGCCTGCCCTCGGAAGAAGCCGTACAAATTGCATTGCGAACACAGCAGCTCATTGCCTATGAAACGGGTGTGACAGATACGGTGGATCCGCTGGGGGGGTCCTACTATGTGGAGACCTTGACCCGGGAGATTTACAACCGGGCTAAAGCCTATATCGAAAAGATCGATGAGATGGGCGGAGCCGCGGAAGCCATTGAAAAAGGGTATATCCAGCGTGAAATCCAGGACAGCGCCTACACCTACCAGCGCGAGATTGAAAAGGAATCGCGCATCGTTGTCGGCCTGAATCGATACCAGACAGAAGAAGAAAGACCGGGGGATCTATTGAGGGTAGATCCGTCGGTCCAGAAAGAACAGACCCGGAGTTTGGAGGAACTCCGTTCGGAGAGGGATAACGACAAGGTCAAGCAGTCCCTTAAAGCCCTCGAGACCGCGGCCCGGGGAACGGAAAATATGATGCCCTTTATTTTGGAAGCCGTCCGATCCTATGCGACCCTGGGTGAAATATGCGATGTCCTTCGAGGCATATTCGGGGAGTATCAACAGGTCAATACGCTCGGAAATTGAATGGCGAAACGGTTCGGAGACGACATACGGAAACAGGGATTCATTGGAGATAAGGATATGGGAAAAGAGCGGAAAATACGGGTGCTGGCAGCAAAACCCGGCCTTGACGGGCACGACAGGGGGGTTAAGGTGGTGGCATCTGCCCTCATGGATGCGGGCATGGAAGTGATTTACACGGGACTCAGGCAGACCCCTTCCCAGATCGTTGAAGCCGCCGTTCAGGAGGACGTGGATGTGATCGCCATGAGTATCCTCTCCGGCGCCCATGATTACCTCTTTCCCAAGGTCATGGACCTGCTGGCGGAAAAGGGAATAAAGGATATCCTGGTCATCGGCGGCGGCATCATACCGGATGAGGATATCCCGGCCCTCCAGGCATCAGGGATCGCAGCCATTTTCGGTCCGGGAACCACCACCGGCGAGATCATCCAGTACATACAGGAAAATATCCCGGTCTGAAAAACGATTCGACCCCCATAAACCCCGATGGTCGCTTTGCATCGGGGTTTATTTCGTTGTTATGAGGAGCGCTTAAACGTTACATCATCGAATCACAATGAGGTGCAATTAGATGACCCGTACAGCCCAATTAATCGTCAATGGAGAAACGTACGAATTGCCCGTGGTGATAGGCTCTGAAGGAGAGGAGGCCATCGATATCACGGAGCTTCGAAAGAAAACAGGTCTTATCACCCTGGATCCGGGCTATGCCAATACCGGGAGTTGCGAGAGCAACATCACCTTCATGAACGGCGAAAAAGGGATTCTGAGGTACAGGGGCATTCCAGTGGAACAACTGGCAGAAAAGTCCAGCTTCATTGAAACCGCCTATCTCTTAATCAATGGCAAGTTGCCCACCCGTTCGGAATTGGAGCATTTTTCCACCATGCTCAATGACCACTCCATGGTGCATGAAGACATGCGGGCCTATTTTGAGAACTATCCCAGAAGGGCCCATCCCATGGGGATCCTCTCCTCCATGATGAACGCCCTCAAGGCATTCTATCCCACCATACCCGAAAGGAGCGAAGAAGAGGAGATCAACATCACCTTTGCCCGGCTTTTGTCCAAGGTACGGACCCTGGCGGCCATGTCTTACCGGATCTCTTTGGGCCACAAGCTGGAATACCCCCGGTGGGATCTTTCCTATTGTGCCAACTTTTTAAACATGATGTTTGATTCACCGGTCAGGCCCTATACCGTGGATCCGGATATTGTGGACGCCCTGAACGTATTTTGGATTCTGCATGCGGATCACGAGCAGAACTGCTCCACCGCGGCCGTGCGCCTGGTGGGGAGCGCCCGGGTCAACCTATATGCCGCCATTTCAGCAGGCATCTGCGCCTTGTGGGGTCCCCTTCACGGGGGGGCCAACCAGGCCGTCATCGAGATGCTGCAGCAGATTTATGACAGCGGCGGGGATCCAGGCCCCTTTATTGAGCGGGCAAAGGACCGATCCGATCCCTTTCGTCTCATGGGGTTTGGTCACCGGGTATACAAGACCTACGATCCCCGTGCCCGGATTATGGAAAAGGTCTGTAATAAGGTCTTAAAAAAGCTGAACCGGAAAGACCCGCTTCTGCCCATTGCCAAGAAGCTTGAGGAGGCAGCCACCAAAGATCCGTACTTTGTTGACCATAACCTTTACCCCAATGTGGATTTCTATGCGGGGATTGTCTTAAGGGCCATCGGTATCCCCCTCAACATGTTTACGGTCATGTTTGCCATTGGACGCCTTCCCGGATGGATCAGCCAATGGAAGGAAAGCGTGGACGACCCCAAATGGAAGCTCCATCGGCCCCGTCAGATCTATACCGGTCGGACCGAAAGGGACTACACCCTCATCGAAGAGAGGGGATAGGGGGAGGGGTCATATCCGGCGACCCCCCGCTTCAATATGGCGGTCATGACCCCTTCATCCATCAACTCCAGATCAGAGGGGAGCCGGTTTCCGTTGACATCGTAGCGGATCACAGGGGTATCCGAGCTGATATACCCGTAGGTGAGTCCGTAACGGTTGTCTTCGTCTTTGATCACACAGTGGGAAGGAAGCTGGAGGGGACGGTCCATGCCCGATTCCCTCAGGATGTGGATCAGGTAGTTTTTGCCGGTGGCATTATCCAGATCATTCTGGTCAAAGGAATACCTCAGCAGGCCGTCTTCTTGATAGAGCAGTTCCAGGTTGGGGAACACACTTAAGATATTCATGTGCACGGCCACCTTGAACCCCTCATCTGCCAGCCGTTGTTTCAGGGCGGCAATCCGCTCATAATTCTGTCGGATATCCGCCGCGTCTTTGCCCGGCAGGTCCACGATAATGGAGATCTCCAGAAACACATCCCGGTGCAGGTATTGAATGACCTGATCCAGGGCGATCTCGATATCCGCATAGGTATACCCCTTGTCCACATATCTCAGTGAAAAATCGGAGGCGGATTCCAGTCCGATAAGCAGACAATTGACATGCCGGTTGATAAACTCAATATACCGCTTGTTTTTGAGCAGCATAATACCGGTATACACGGTGATGTGGTAATCGTCTATTTGGTTGAGGATGTCTTCCACGTGCGGTGAATTGCCCCGAAAATAAGAGTCAATGAACCGAAGCTGACGCGATCCGCAGGTCTCCATCATGTTCCGGACATACCCCACGATCCGGTCCGTTTCTATGTGGCTCAGAAAATCCATGGCCGGCAGTTCCCGATAGGTGCAGAACTTACACTTGCCGTACCAGCACCGGTTATTGAACCCGAAGTGCACGGACGTGGACGGGGCGGCCTCATAGAATTGCCTCAGAAAGTCCCGCTCACAATCATAAACCGTCCCGAAGTCGTTGGAGCGGATCTCGGTATCCTGCCACGCCCGGATGATAGCATGAAGATCCGTGGTGAGATCGACGTTCCCGGCAACGATGATCAGATTCTCCTGCAATCGGGCCGTAGACACCCCCATGGCCTGCAAAAGCCGGCGGATAAAGGAAGGGGAGAGTTTGATATTGATGAGCGCCCCCCAGGACCACCTTTTTGCCCATTTGAAGCAGGTGTTTGACAATCAGCAAATCGCAGAAATTCAAGACCGAGACGATTTGGATGTCCGTGTCATACTGCTCAAGGATGTATGAGTCAAAATAGCCGTGGGCCATAAATACATAAAAGACGTTGTACACCATGTATTTCTGTTCCATGAAACGGACCACATTGGGATGAAACCGGGATCTCGCTTTGGACAGGATGGCGTCATAGAGTTCCTGGTCTTTGCCGGACTGATAGGTGGTGACAGGAATGGCGCTGAAATCCACCTTTAGATTGGGGTTTCTGAGCAGATTCTCGGTCAATATCCTGGTGGCCATGGGATAAAACGGCTTAAACAGCGGGGGGTAAATATAGCTGACCTTCATGCTCCATACTCCGTTATAGGTCCTGTCATGATTTTAAATGAGCTTCCGGCCGTCGAGTGCCGATGACCGCTTTGAGGGCCTTAAAAAGCGGATCGTCGGCCTTTTTGTTCTGCTCGGCGGTCTTCATAATTTCAATGAGGAATACCAGCCTGGACCAGTCAAAGGGCTTGTCTTCCAGGCTTCTGACCGTCTCGGGGGTCAGGGGTTTGGGAAAACTGGAGGGCATTTCTTGATCCAGGGCCTTAAAGGCCAGCATGGTCCGAATACACTTGTCGCACACGCAGCAATTCGTATCCGGGGAGGTGTCGAACTTGTACTGCCCCTCCCAGCAGACCTTCAGGTTGTCCAGGGCCTCGGGCCACTCAGAGAGGGCCTTTAACTTCTCCATTCTTGTGAACACCATATCATGGTGAATGGCGAATCCCTTGCTGGACAGCAGCCGATCGGTCAGGGGATGGCTCCCCCACGGGTTCAGGTGCAGGTAGGAATGGCTGCTGCCGATGAGGCAACCGCCCGACAGCGGCCGAAACAATGAGGCCACGGAGGCGATCACGCAGGCATGGGAGGCCCAGAACCGTTTGATGGAAAGCAGATATTTGAGGTTGGTCCTGACATTCAAAAATACCAGATCCCCGTATTTTTCCAAAAGCGCCCGATTCCGCCGGACCACTGCTTTGCACTGGGCATCATAGTCGATATTGACGTCAAAGCCTTCTATATACAGGACGGCATTGACATCAAACCATTTTCGCTTTATGGGCCCCCGCCTCAGGATGTGGTTCAGGGCGCAAAAGGCCCCATCCACTCCGCCGGAAAAGCTGAGGATAACCCGGTCATTGACCGGACGGGCTTCCACCTCATGGTCCGCCACAATATCAATCCGGGCATATTTGTCCGGAAACCAAAGGCTGAAGATGAGCTGAAATTCTTCCAGGTTGTCTAATAAAGAAGCGGACACCGGTCCGTGCACCCGCAGAGTGGCCCGATCCTCCATGGCTTTGAGCAGGGCGGCCAGCACAAAGGCATCCATGGGTTCGAGTGCACAGTAATCCCATTGGGTGGCCGGGAGGGCATACCACAAGGTCAATGATTGGTCATATGTCCTGGAAAACCGGACATTGATCCTGTATTTCTGGTCGCCTTCACACCGGTCGACGCCGTCGAGATATAGATCAAGGTTGCGCATGGATAATAGTTCGGATTCCTTTCCCGCTGGGACACAAAAATGTTTACCCTATGATGGGTTTGCCGCTCGTGGTGCATCATTTATCGATGCAAGGGATTTGCCGCTCTCAGGGCCAAATGCTACTTGAATCAATAAGGCTTCCGGAGAAACGATTCACTTCACAGCGCCAAAAATGAACCCCCGGCTCGGTAGGTGATGGGAGTGGATCCTGTGTCGGGCATTGGTTTTTCAGTCAAATCCCGCAAAACACAGGATGGAGTGTATCATTGGGATGTCGCATACAGGGGCGCCTATTGATCCTCCTCTTCAACTTTTTTGTGCAGATCCCGAATCCGGCTGCTGAGTGCCTTGCAGATGCTGAGAGCAATTTGGGGGTATTCCCGGACAATTTCCGTAAATTCCTGCTTATGAAGGACCAGAAAACGGGATTTCTCGGCCGTGCGAATGGTAGCGGACCGCACAGCGTCTTCGAACAGGGCCATCTCACCAAAATAATCCCCTGCGCCGATCTTGGCTAATTCCACTTCGTTGCCTGAACCTTCTCCCCTTTTCTTGATGACCGATACCTCTCCCTCAATGACGAGGTACATGGTCTCCCCCGCCTCACCCTCTTTGATCACATCTTCGCCGGCCGGGAAGTCTACCACTTCAGTCACTGAAGCCACGGCGCCCAATTCACTCACCGCAAGACCTTCGAATATATTAATCCCTCTCAGCCGCAGGATCTTGTCAGGAATAGAGATTTCCGTTTCCATTTCTTCCTCCGCAGTAACGGATTCCATCTGTTGTTGACTCATGACCATCCGGGCCATCTGACAGACATAGGGCGATGCCGCATCGCCGAGCCGGTGAATACTTGCCTCGTCCACGCCATTGAGCCCGTGTCTTGATAAGTGATAAAGGACGAGAACCCGGGTCACCCAATCCTCCTGTTCAAGAAGATAGGGGAGAACATCGATCTTGTCAAAATTTGGAAGTTTGAAGTTCTTTTTCCCCAAAGCGAGGGTCTCTTGTGGCGCAAGATTCTCCAAAAGCGGGAGCATGACCTTAGAGAGTGAGGCGTCCAGAAGATCATCCAGGGCCTCGAGACCATTGGATCGTCGACGTTGATCTGCAGAAAACACACCCCGCCAGATGGCCCGCATGTGGCCTGTTCGGTCCTCCGTGGCCAATACACGGAGCACGGTCTCGAGTTCTACCTGTTTCTTGTTCTCCAGATGGCTCAGGAGGAGTTCTCTTTCCGGCGATTCCGGAAGGGCTTTCAACGCCTCGATTTCTGCCACATATAGGAAACACTGCTCCGCCTGCGATCTTGCGAACTTGATAACGTCTAACTCTTTGATGCCGAGGGATTCCAACAGGTCAAAAAGTCCTTCCCGCACACGACGCCGAGGGATGTTCAGGGATTCCACAAGGACCCGTGGGTTTTCATACCCGGCTTGCTCAATCTTTTGCTTCGCGAGTCCACGGACGGTTTCGGATCGGTCGTCCAGCCGGTTGATAACCGTCCGTAAGGTGTCATCATCAACGATCTCCAGGGCCTCTAAGGCGGATAGACGGACCGTCTCGTTTTCATGGGTCAAATAGGGCGTCACCCGTTCATTAATATTTTCAGCGTTCACCGACCGAAGTGCTGTCAAAAGATGGGCAACAATGGTGTCATCCGTCTCATGGGTCAGAAGTTCCTCTAACCGGGGAAACGTATGCGGGGTCTTTGCCCGCGCCCGAGGCAATGACACCCGCGCGCCTTTCAGTTGGGTTGTCAGAGTCCAGCCAGCGGTCGATCACTTCTCGATATTTTTCCGGATCCAGTTGATACAGCGAGCTGACCGCATAGGCCTTGATCTCAGGATCCACCTGGGTTTCGAAGATGTCCTGGGCGAACCCCTTAGACAGTTCCGGCGGAAATCGGTTGGCCGCCTGAACCGCCGCCAGGGTCAGTGCGGGATTCTCTGGATTCACCAGGTCCTTTAACACCGGGAGAGCCCCCTCTCCCGCCTCAGGGGACAGCATGGCAAGGAGTTCAATACGGGTGGGATCATCCTCATTTTGTTCGATCACGCGAAGGAGGTGCGTATCAAAATCAGGAATCCCCTGGGGCTTGAGCAGCTCCGCATGCCAGAGGGCATCCCGCCCCCTGGCATCGAGAAAATTCTGGATCATTCTGGACTGGATCGTTTTGTCGGCAAATACGCTCCCCAGATCCTTTTCTTCTAAAGACTTGAGATCAATGATGTTCCGTGTAATCAGATCAAGAAGGATATTGGAATAGCTTTTCTTCAGCCAAACCGTGGTGAGAATCCATCCGCCCACAAAAACCATGGCCGCGATGGATAGATATCTGGGATGGAACCATCCCTCCGAAACGATGATAATGCCGGAACCCGCAAGGATGCCGATACGGACCACCGTTCCCCTCAAAAACGGCCGTATGATGGCCCGATATTCCAACGGAAACAGGCCCATCAAAACAGCCCTCGCCGGGTTATTCATGGTGGTCCGGATGACATTGGTGGACACCCGGGCATACATGGCGGAAAATATGTCAAACTTTAAAAGAAACCCGGCAAAAGCGATCATATAATTGACCGGGTGAAACATGAGCACCATGGGTAGGCCCCATTTGCCATATACTCTCCCCACAAATAAAAGGATGATGAGGCTGACGATGTTCATGGCCCCCCGGAAATATCCGAAAAAGTCGAGCATCTTGCCCTGGGTGGCGAAGGTGTCATTCACCGCGTAGGAAAATTGATAATTGATGATGGGGATTGCCACATTGGGAAGGAGTGTCAGGAGGATGAGGATCTTCACCAGCGTGGATTGTTTCATCAGGGGAAGAATGTCCTTGAATTCCTGCAAAAAGGCGATCTTCTTCTTGCCCTGTTTTTTCTTCTGGGGATCTTTCACCAGGAGGGCGGGAAACCGGGTACCCATCATCTTGACCACCACTGCACCGATGACCGTGGTGATTAGATAGGCGAACATGAGATTATCCATGGTGATGAGCTTGGCGAGAGGGGGTGTGGCAAAGCTGCCGAGGATGCCCCCGATAACCCCTCCCGCCGTGATGAGCGGGAAAAGCCGCTTGGACTGTCGCGTATTGAAGAGATCGTTGGACAGGTTCCAGAACAAAAGGACCAGCAGTGCCTCATACTGGGCTTTCAAAATATAGAGCACCGGGTAAATGAGCTCGAAACCCATGGGAATCACAAACCGTAGTAGGGCGACGGATATCCCGCTGAACAGGAGCATATACCCCAGCATCCGGCTGCCGGGGATCTTGGCCATCAACCCGGTGATGAACGCCATGATGAAAAAGGTGGAAAAGGAATTGATGACCTGTACGATGGGCAGGTATTCGACGCCAAATCGCTTCAGGAAGGCGGTTTCAGCAAAGTTGTTGAAGAGGATACTGGAGGTGCGGATCAGAAAGAGGAGAAGGAGTACCCACAAAAACAGGGCGATCTCATCCTCATATATCTTCAACCAGTCGCCGAGAACCTTACGCATTCATCTCGCCCCGCTCTTGGAGTGTGGAAATCCGCTTCTTCTTACTCCCTCCCCTGTCGCCGTGTCAAGATGTTTACGCGCGGGTTCCGCCCTCTCTTTTCCGGCAATTCCGGGTCATCGCGTATAAACGTGAAACCCCGTTTTGGGAATGTTTTGGTTCGGGCTGTAGGTGCGACTTCAGTTGCACAGAATCGGATAGATGTGCGACTAAAGTCGGACCTACAATCGGCTCATGTGCCATATCTCACGATCGTTCGCGAAGAGCCATAAAACATAGGCGTTCAGCGTATGCGAGAGGTAAATGGCCGGTATTCCATAAAAAAGCGATAAAAGGCCGCAAGGACGAGGGCATGGGTGATGGCCCCGTCTCGGATGAGTTCGGGTATCCGGCTGAGGGGCTCACGCAGGACCTCGATGTCCTCCCGGTCATCCAGTCGCTGATCCCCAAAATGCCGGCTTTCCAGGGCGAGATAGGTGTAGCAGCGGTTGTTCTGTATGGCCGGGTTGGGATGAACGAATCCCATAGATTTCAGTGTACCCGCCCGATACCCGGTTTCCTCGAGAAGCTCTCGTTCGGCGGCCGCCGTCGGGGTATCACCCGCTTCCACCAGCCCGCCCGGGATCTCCAGCGTGATGTCCTGCGTTCCATGGCGGTACTGCCGGATCAGGACCACCTCATCATCCGTTGTGAGCGGGATGACATTGACCCATGGTGAAGACTCCAGGATGAAAAACCGGTGTTCGACCCCGGTACGGGGAGAGCGGGCCCGATCGGTCCGCAGGCTGAAAACACGGTATGATTCGTCCCAGTGGCTCGCCATCACGTTCCACTTCTTAATGGTCATGAAATACTCCTTTACCGGTGTGATGCGGCTGGGCCCTTCTTGAAAAATCGCGACACGGCACTGAGGTCGTGGGTGCGGGGGACGCCGGGCATGCTTTCGAGAAATCGCCGCCCGTACCGGCTGGTCATGATGCGACCATCCAGAATGGCCATCACCCCCCGGTCGGCGCTGTTACGGATCAGGCGGCCCATCCCCTGTTTAAAGGTGATAATGGCCGACGGCACCTGGTATTCCAAGAACGGGTTCCCCCCGCCTTTTCGTAGGGCTTCGATTTTGGCCGCCACCAGTGGTTCCCCCGGAGAGGCAAAGGGGAGCTTATCAATGATCAGACAGCTCAGGGCCTCGCCGGGGATATCCACCCCCTGCCAGAAAGCACCGGTGGCCATCAGGACCGATGAGATATCCCTTTTAAAGGTCTCGAGAAGGACGGACCTGGGCGCATCACCCTGCCTGAGGACACAGAAAGGGAGTTGATCCCTGACCATCTGCCACACCAGGTTCAGGTTGTAGTAACTGGTGAATAACACCAGGGCCCTCCCCCGGCTCCGCTTGACAATATCTACCACCCGCCGGGCCACCGATGCCCCGAAACCGGGGTCAGAGGGCGGTGGGAGATCGCGGGGAATATAGATCAGCGACTGGGTTTCAAATTTGAAATGAGAGGGATATATCCCTTCATGGGCGGTTTCAATGAGCCCGAGACGGGAACGGATGTAATCAAAGGTACCGTTCGTGGAAAGGGTCGCCGAGGTCAGAATGGTTGAGTGAGTCTTTCCGTAAAGCCGTTCATTCATGACACTCGAAACATCTAACGGCGTTGAGTGGAACACCACCGTTTTCTTGCGTTTTTCATACCAGTTCAACCAGAGCCCGCCCCGCCGTTTTAAAATCAAGTCAAGGCGCTGATAGAGATCGCCCGCACGCATGATCAGCGGCTGCAGCTCACCCGGGTTTCCCTTTTCGCGGGACCCCTCCCCACCAAGGGTCTTCAGGCCCTTCATGACGCTTTGGCCCGGCCCTTCTCTCAACCGAGAGAGGAGATCTTCATCAAGAGGGGCTTTATCCTCCCGGTTGATCAGATGTGACCCCATCTCCTCCGCTCCCGAATGGACCATGTCCAATGCCTTTTGGATCCGTCCGCGTTCTTTTTTCGCGAGGGTCTTGATTCCCTTGTTGAAATCACTGGTGAGTTCCCGGAGTTGATGGGTACTCAAACGCTCCCCGAGGTAAGTGGCAGCAATTTCCTCGACAACGTGAGCCTCATCAAACACCGCCACCTGAAATCTCGGAATAATCTCTCCGAACCCGCCGGTTTTGACCTTCATGTCCGCAAAAAGAGATGGTGATTGACGATGATCATCCCGGCTTTGGCCGCCCGCCTTCGGAGTCTGTTCAGAAAACAGCGATCCTGATACAGGCAATCCGCCCCGAGGCACTCCTCCGAAGTCGCGGAAACCGAATCCCACAGGGGGTCATCTTCCGGCAGCCACGATACCTCGGCCCGGTCCGCAAGTTCCGTCTTCTTGAGCCACCCGTTTAGACGGTTTTTCATCCTTTCCTTTTCGGGGTCCAGGAGGGACGTCTGAGAAAAATAGTGGTGATATTGGTGAAGGCAGACATAATTCTTCCGTCCCTTCATCATCATGGCATCCGGCGCGAGATCCGCCGCCTTTCGAAGGAGGGGGAGGTCTTTGAAATAGATCTGTTCCTGCAGATTCTTTGTGCCTGTGGAGATAACGCTCTTTTTACCGCTTAAGATAAGGGGGACAAGATAGGCGAAGGTCTTGCCCGTGCCGGTGCCCGCCTCCGCCACTGCGTTCTCTTCTTTCAAAACGGCTGCCATGAGGTCTTCTGCCATTCGCAGTTGAGAAGGCCGGAACTCAAAGCCCGTGAGGGATCGGGCCAGTTTGCCATCAGGGCCCAGGATGTCGTGGATGGCCGAAGCGGCGGGGGGCATGGCAGCGCCCCTTTCAGCCAGGGGGGCGAGTGCAGAGGACATGTTGCTCAGCCCCTTGCCTTCAGGGTTTTTTCGATTTTGGCCCAGGTGTCCCGCAGG
This sequence comes from Deltaproteobacteria bacterium, assembly GCA_034522175.1. Classification (GTDB taxonomy): domain Bacteria; phylum Desulfobacterota; class DSM-4660; order Desulfatiglandales; family Desulfatiglandaceae; genus JAIPDZ01. Next base: position 2,081,055 of record JAXHLQ010000001.1, read on the forward strand.
GGCACGGTGCGGTTAAAGACAAGCTGGTCATTCGTGGCATCCAACGCATCCACACAAAAATAGCCGATTCTTTCAAATTGATACCGACTTTCAGGCGTGGCCCCTTTGAGGCTGGGCTCCACCTTGCATGCCCTCAATATCTTGAGGGAATCGGGATTGATCTCCCGCCGGACTTCCATATCGTCCTCTTCCCCGGTGGTTTCCGTTTCAGGCTCCAGAAAAAGCGGGCCGTAAAGTCGGACCTCCGCATCGAGCGCATGGGCGGCAGAGACCCAGTGAAGGGTTCCTTTGACCTTTCGGCCATCCGGTGCGCTTCCACCCTTGGATTCCGGGTCGTAGGTACAACGGAGTTCCACGATCTCCCCGGTGGCATCATCCTTTATGACATCGACGCAGGTGATGTAATAGGCATATCTCAGACGCACCTCTCTTCCCGGTGCGAGACGAAAGAACTTCCTGGGCGGTTCTTCGCGGAAATCATCCCTCTCAATATACAGGACACGTGAAAAAGGCACCTTCCGGGAGCCCATCCCTTCGTCCTCCGGATGATTCGGAAACGTCAGCGTCTCTTCCTGGTCTTCAGGGTAGTTGTCGATCACCACCTTCAGGGGATTCAATACGGCCATGACCCGGGGTGCCCGGGCCTCCAGATCCTGTCGCAGGCAATGATCGAGGAGGGCCACGCTGACCACACTGTGGCGTTTGGCCACCCCGATCTGAGCGCAGAAATCCCGGATGGCCTCGGGGGTATATCCCCGCCGCCTCAACCCCGACAGGGTCGGCATGCGGGGATCGTCCCAGCCACTGACCTCACCGGATTCGACCAGTTCCAGGAGCTTGCGCTTGCTCATCACCGTGTGGGTCATGTTCAGGCGGGCGAATTCGATCTGCTGGGGAGCGAAAATCTCCAACTGCTCAATAAACCAGTCGTATAAAGGGCGGTGGTCTTTAAATTCCAGTGAGCAGAGGGAGTGGGTAACCCCCTCGATGGAATCGGATTGTCCATGGGTAAAATCGTAGGTGGGATAGATGCACCATGCATCACCGGTTCGGTGGTGCCTGGCCCTCAAAATCCGGTAAATGACCGGATCCCGCATGTTCAGATTGGGCGAGGCCATATCGATTTTGGCCCTCAGGACCCGGGAGCCGTCAGAGAACTCCCCCGCCCGCATCCGTTCAAAGAAATCCAGATTTTCGTCTACCGACCGGTCCCGGTAAGGGCTGTTCCTTCCGGGGTGGGTGAAATCTCCGCGATAGGCTCTGATCGCTTCGGCTGAAAGGTCGCAGACGTAGGCCTTTTCCTTCTTGATGAGGCGCACGGCATATTCATAAAGCGTCTCAAAATAGTCGGAGGCGTAGAACTCCCGGTCTTCCCAGTCAAAACCGAGCCACCGCACATCCCGCTTGATGGCCTGGACATACGACGCTTCTTCCTTCAGGGGTTGGTATCATCAAACCGCAGGTTGCAAACGCCGTCATATTCAGCCGCAATCCCGAAATTGAGGCAGATGGATTTGGCATGACCGATATGAAGATAGCCATTGGGCTCCGGAGGAAACCGCGTGACCACTTTTCCCCCATGCTTGCCATTTTCAATGTCTTGTTCAATGATGGTTCGAATGAAGTCTTTGTGCCCTGCACTACCCTCCGGCGTCTCCATCTCAGCCCTTCTCTTTCCCTTCTTTGGTATCCAGCAATTTTTTCAAATGGGTGATGAAGGCCTTATGCTGCCACTCGGGAATCGTGAAGACCCAGGGACTTAACCGTTCATCCTCCACTTTCGCTCGTTTCTCCGACGCTTCCGGTTTCGTCTCTTCAGCGGCGTCCTTATCCGTCCCCTTCGGTTCCTCGGCCTCCGGGGGCGAATAACCCACCTCAAATCTCACATAACAGGGGATCGTATCGGAACAGCTCTTCCCGGGATATACGCGGTAGCTCATGCCGTTAAAGAGCGTGTAAATCAACACAGGGGATACGCCCGGTTTCATCGCTTCCGGCGCATTCGCCGGGTCTGCCACATCCGATATTTTAAGTGAAGAGAGGGCATCCGCCAGCCGGTTGAGGGAAGGGTCCTTGACTTTCTCCTCGGTCTCGGGGGCGATCAGCTCGAAGGGCTTCCCTTCTTGAGAACGTTCAAAAACAAAACGGTCGGTCTTCCCGTCAGGCGCGACACAACGGATCTGCTTCACGGCTCCGGCGGCCACCTTGACCGGTGACTTCGCCAGCCACTCCGAAGGACCGGTCATGAACGTGGTCAGGGTTTCATCAATCAAATAGACGTTGGGTTCATCCCCCAGCACCACGAATTGGCCGTCGGGCAGTTTGCTGTCCCCCCGTGTCCGGGTATCGCCAACCAATAAGGCCAGGAGAACCGCGCCGTCTTTGTTTCTCATCCGGACCCGCATGGCCCGATCCCCGTCAGAGACCCCCTTTTCATCCGGCGACTTCAAAGAAAGACGCTTGAGATCGGCCTCGGTGGCCACAAACATCCGGCCTACCTTGACGTCTTTAAGCGTTCGCACAAGGTCGGTCATTTTTGAGAAATCGGCCGGATAGTCGAACCGCTCTTCAACGATCCACGCCTTTCCCTTTTTCTTCAGGGTCACGGGGGATGCGGTCCCGTCAATTTCTATGGATACGATGTCATTGACCGGCAGTTCATCCAAGAGTGGGGATCCCATGCTCACGGATGGTGCCCGTGGGGTCTTCAGATGCATGACAAGCGCCCCGACCCCCACCAGGACGCATAGAATAACGATCAGCAAGATAAAGGTCTTCTTCTTCATTTCCGTTTCATTTTCCTGTGTTTATAGATGGCAAACCCCATGCCGATCAGTGCGATGAGAAACGGCATGAGAAATATGTTGATGGCCTTCAGCACCGTACCCAGGGTTTCGATTTCGGCACGCAGCTTCTTCCTGACCTCTTTGAGCTCATCGTTGATCCGATCCCGCTGGGCCTTGAACTTGGCAATCTCCGCCTCCTGCTCGGGGCTGATGATCATCTCCTGGGATGCATCCTTCTGCTTGTCCAGCTCCCTGAGCTTCTGGTTGGCCGCTTCAATCCGCTGTACCAGTTCATTCTCTTTGGCGAGCCATCGGTCTTGGGCACGCTGCTTCAGCTCCAGCACAGCCGTGAACGGCCGCTGAAACTTGCCCCGGGTCCTGAGGCCGATGAGATCATCGCTCCCGGTCAGAATCTCTGATGCATTGGCCACAAAGTTGAGGTTGTCATTGAACATCTCCGAAACGGCAAATCCCAGGATCTGTCGTTTTCGGACGTAGAAGTGATCCGCCAGCATGTCCGCATCCGATACCACGATAAGGGTCGCCGGCTTGACGCCTTTGTCGAGATGGCCGGCCGGCTTTGATAATTTGACTTCCGCTTCGGCATCTTCCCCTTCAGGCGGACCGGAAGGGAAGGCTGTTTCAAACGTTCCACGAATCCGGGCCGCAAGGGTAAACCGCTTCTGTTCAGACGTAAAATCCTTCTTGATGGCCTTAATTCCGAGATAGGCGTTGAACGCCTCCATCAGCGCGGCATTGGCGCTCGACCTGACTAAGGGTTCAAACGTGTATTCCGTGGTTTTTGATTTCTCGAGGGCCCCGGCCACTGGGAAAAGCATGGTCTCCAGCCCGGACGTGATGATGTCGTCCTCGCTGAAAGCCTTTCCCCGGGCCGATATCATGAGGGGGTTGTCCTCCGGACCGCTTTGACCCCTCACCTGGGTGGGTTGGTCAAAGTCCGCCACGGCCTTTTTCACATCCATGGAGACGCCCCATGCCTTGAATAGCTCCTTGAGTGACGCTCCCATGGGCGCCATGTACGGCTGTTGCCCCCGGCTGTCGTCGGAGACGCACAGGGGGTCCACAAAGATGAGGGCCTTTCCGCCGGAAAGGACGTACTGGTCCACTGCGTATCGGAGCTGAGGAGTCATGTTCTTTGGATAGATAATCATGATCAGATCGGTTTTGGGATCGATGCGAGCGGTCTGGGGACCGATCTCCTTGACGTCATAGGACTTCTTCAGTTCGGTAATGAACAGCCACGGCTCACCGCCCCCCTGCCGGGCCATGGGCGGTCTCTGGGGATTTCCGAAAACCGGAAGACCTGAAATCACCCCTACCACCATTCGTTCGGCACGCTGCAAATCCTGGATGATTCTCGTGATATCGTACTCCAGGAGCTGCTCGTCCGCCGCATCCAACCATCCGATGGTCTCCTCCTTGTCTGCACAAACGAATACCAGACCGCAGTAGATCTTTTCACCACCCGGGACCCGGACCCCCCGGACCCCGTATTTTTCAGCCCATTCCTCCTCATCGGAATCCGGCCTCGGATCATAGGTCTCCACCCGAATCATCCCGTCACTCACCTGTTCATATTCACTCAGGAAATCCTTGACCCGCCTGGCATAGAGTTTGATATGGGCCGGAATATCCGGATGGCTCTTGGAGTAGAAGAACTTCACCGTGACGGGACGGTTCATGGCGGCGATAATGTTCAGGGTCCCCTTGGACAGGGAATAGGTGTTTCCCTCGGTGGCGTCCCAGCGCACGTTGGCATAAGAGACGATGATATTGGCCACGATGAGAATCAAAAGGAGTACGACCAGGCCGATGATGGACAGGGTCGTCTTCTTCACATCAAAGCCTTTCCTCGGTGTTGTCATCTGAAGACCTCCTTAAGACGCTTTTCGGTTCTGCAAAATGACGCCGTTGGCAAAAAGCATGAAGAACATGACAGAGGCGTAATAGAAGAGATCCCTTAGATCGATCACCCCGCGTTCCATGGCGCTGAAGTGATGCATGAAACTGAATCCCGACACCACGTCCACGAGCCAGAACGGAGCCCACCCCGACAAGACATCGGTAACCGGGGGCCAACCCGCCAAAACAAAAAACAGGCAGATCACTACGGAGAGGATGAAACTGATGACCTGATTCCGCGTCAGCGCAGAGGTCATGCTCCCCACGCTCAGATAGGCGCCGGCCAGGAGAAAACTCCCGAGATACCCGCAATAGATGGTCCCCATGTCCGGATCGCCGAGATAGATGACCGTCAAGGGCATGGGAAACGTCAACAGGAGGGCCACCCCGAGAAAGGCCCACGCGGCCAAAAACTTTCCCAGGATGACCTCAGGCAGGGTGACCGGCAGGGTCATCATGAGTTCGATGGTGCCGGTACGGCGCTCTTCGGCCCACAAGCGCATGGCAACGGCCGGAACCAGAAAGAGAAAAATCCAGGGGTGCCATTCGAAAAACGCCCTGAGATCCGCCTGTCCCATTTCATAAAACTGACTGAATGAAAAGGTGAAAAATCCGGCGAGCAGAAGAAAAATCACGATAAAAACATACGCGACCGGAGAACCGAAGTAGCCTGCAAATTCCCGCCACAGGATGGCTGTGGTGTTCCTCATGAAATCCTTCATGTCGTCTTCTCCGTTGAACCGGCGCTGGTCACCATTCGAAAAACCTCGTCCAAACGACCCTCTTCAATCTGAAACGCCTCGATATGGAGGCCTTCCCGCTGGAGATATCCAAGGATCTCATCGGCCGGGGGCGGGGAGGTCTCCTTGGGATAGATTCTGAGGGAGATGCGGCCGTTGTCCTCGGAAATGACCTCGGTACGTTCCACCGGTGAAAGGGCGGCCATCTCAGCCGCCATGTCCCGCTCACCCGCCTGCTTCACGGTCAACCGGAGTGCCCCGTAAATGGAAGATCGCGACTTCAACCCGTCGGCGGTATCGTCCGCGACAATGCGGCCATCGGAAATGATGATCACCCGGGTACAGAGTTCTTCCACCTCCTCTAAGATATGCGTGGACAGGATAATGGTTTTTTCCCGCGCCATCTCACGGATCATGGCCCGTACTTCGCTCTTCTGGTTGGGATCAAGCCCGTCCGTGGGTTCATCCATAATCAGGTATTCCGGGTCATGCAGAATACTCTGGGCAAAACAGACGCGCTGTTTAAAGCCTTTGGACAGGGTATTGATGGGCTGGTGCCGGACGGCCTCGAGAAAACACCTCCGGAGGGTCCCTTCGATCCGGCTTCGTCTGCCTGCGCCTGAAAAGCCCCGTATTCTGGCGATGAAATCCAGGAACCCGTACACGGTCATGTCCGGATAGGCCGGGGCGTTTTCGGGGAGATACCCGATCTTTCTCCGGGCGGCGAGGGAATCTCGGGTGATATCATATCCCCCAACCACGGCCGTTCCCGCCGTCGGGGGCAGAAAGCCGGTAATCATGCGCATGGTGGTGGATTTCCCCGCCGCATTGGGTCCCAGAAATCCCAGGACCTCTCCCCGGGCCACACTGAAGGAGATATCGTCCACCACGACACGGTCTCCAAAACACTTGGTGAGCTCTTTGGTCTCGATCATAGAACAATCTCGTTGGCTATTGATGGTGTGGGAGCATCCTCCACTTCAGGTATCACAAAAAATAAGCGATCCCCTGAATCTGTCAAGGATTCCAAAAACAAAAAACCCCATTGGAAACATCCTGATTCCAGGATATTGTGACCCATGACATTTAGATGGGTGGGACTATAAAGCGATTTTCTCTTGCAGTCAAGAGGGGCAATTTCATCCGGCAATGTCCCTGTCAACCTCTTTTTGAAAAAACGGATCCGCCTCGACGGCAACACCTTTCCCTTGCCTGTCTCACGAACCCGGGCACCCTTCAGATCCGAAGGAGGCCCTTTACTCGCTCTTCAATATCTTTGAGATCCGCTTCGTTGGGTCTTCCCCGGATATCTCCCAGCCGGCCGGCTACGGACATCTGCTTGAGCCGCTCAGTCTTGTATTCGCCCACCACATACCACTCCGCGAGAATGGTGTACCCGAGATGGTCAAATAACTGGCCCATGTACTTCACCGCCGGAATGGCCTCATTGATCCCGGTATGCGCTCCCCCATACGTACAGTACACCGCACAATAGGCCGACGGCCTTCTGGGCGAAGCCGGTTTCACGTCACCGGCCTTCACATATTTTTGAATGTGTTCCCTGAAGAGCGTCACCAGGGGCTTGCCCGGCCATTGGCCGTAGACACCCGACCCGACAAACACGAAATCATATTTGAGGATATCGAGCTCCTGCGCCTTTTCGGTGATCTTCACCGTATCGACAGAATGGCCCAGGGCCTTAACGGTCTCTTCGACCCTTTTTGCCACCTTTTCCGTATTCCCCGTACTGCTGAAATAGAGATTGAGAATGTTCATGGCCCTCTCCATTACCTTCTTTTCTGAGTTTTTTCCCACGTAAACTGAAACTCCACTTCTTCCTGATTCCCCTCCCGCTCATGCTCGATGGAAAACCGGGTGCCCGCGGGTATGTAAACTCTTTCTCCGCCGATCATGATTTGAAAGGGCTTTTCATGTTCAATTGCGTCCGCCAGCCTGCGAAGCTTTGCCGCCATCTGTGCGGGGGTATACGCCTTTTCAATGTCGCGATCCTTTGTCTTTTTCGCCATACGGTCCTCCTTGTCGTGGTTCAACATCATCAGACTTTTTTGTTCACCAGTCATAGAGGATCTCCCATACCTTGTCAAAGGAGAAATCCGCCTGGCTGCAGCGACAGATGACCGTGGGGCCCGTGCCCGCCACATCCGAAAAGAAATGGGCGGCGGCGACGATGACGAGTGCAGTCCGGCCCACACGGTTGAGGGTATCCCGGCGCAATTCAAGCCCGGCCCTGAGGAGAATCACGATCAGCACAATGCTGATGGCAATAAGAACACCTTACAACAAAGCCAATACGATGCCATTAGCTTAAGGCTCTAATCGCGTTATCGATAGCCACAGACGTCATTCCGGCGGAAGCCGGAATCCAGTCTTTTAAAACGATTCAGGATCCAGACCGTCCCCGGAGTGACTTGAAGGTCTGATGCTGAAACCGATTCTCTGATTATTCAAGCGCCCCTTATATGCGCTTGTCCATGCCGGCGTTGCCCTCTTTTGAAAAAAATACTTCAATTTTTGGAAAAAATTTTCGACGTGTGACCGTATCTGTCAAATAGGGTTGGTATGATGCCTGTTATCAATACACGTGCTTCCGATGTTTTACGGTGAGGACATAGAGGATATGGTTGGCGGAATCAAGTTCATATACAATGCGATAGTTTCCGATTCGAAGAGAAAACTCTCCCTTGTGGTTCCCGACAAGGGCCTTGCCTTCATAAGGACTTTCCTCGAGGGACTCCATCTTTTTTACAATTCGATGGAAAAGCTTTCTGTCAGAGCGATACAGCGCATCCAGATCACCCTCAGCCTCTCTGGAAAGCTAGATGGCATATCTCATCGGTTAAGTCCGTACCGGCGCTGGATCTCTTTCAGCGAAACCGTCTGTCCGGACCGCACCTCCTTCTTTGCGCGCGCGATGGCCTCGCGCTCCTCTTTTTGCGAAAGGATATCGATGGTCTCAAGAAGCCCGTCGAACTCGTCGCTGCTCAAGAGAACGGCCTTATTCACGCCGTTTTTGGTGATGGCATACCGGTCGTATTTTTCGTCAGCATCTCTGATGATTGCCGACAGACGTTTCTTGGCCTCAGCCACGGGAATGGTCTTGGTCATGGGGAGACTCCTTTGTGAGCGTTTTGACCATAATTATGGTCTACTTCCGACAAAACTTCAACCACATTCTTTCTTTCAACCCAAACAAGAAAAGATCGTCAAAGGGGCATTTTTTGCCCAACGCGCGACCGGATCTGACAAAGAGAGGTGATAGAACCTTATTTAATGAGGCGTAACTATCCAGAACTACATATCACTTTGACTGCTGAAAGTAACAAACGGCGGACTCGGATCAAAATGAACGATGTAAGGAGATACTTTAGATACTGGGCAAAAGTTGACAGAGAGGATCTAAACCAATACCACCTTCTGCCATTTCACGCGTTAGATGTTGCGGCTGTCGGTTGGGTCCTGCTGGAACCTAACAAGCGATTATGTAAGGACCTTTCAAAAAAGTTAGGGGTGTCAACCGTCTGGCTACGTAATTTTTTCGTGTTTTGTCTGGCTTTACATGACATCGGCAAATTCGCCAGAGCTTTCCAAGGGCTTAAGTCAGGGCTTCCGCACTTTTTGGTGAAAGCAAACCCGAGAATGCCATATACGGAAAGACACGACACCCTCGGCTTTTGGCTGTGGAACGGGCACCTGGGTACTCAGGTTGAATCATCTCTTTCCGAAAATGGCCAATGGATTAGAAGTATCGGGCTATAGCTTGAAATTGTAACGGGACACCATGGTGTGCCGCCAAAAAAATCGGGGGCGTGGATTCCCAATTTCTTTGAAAAGAAAGACGAGAAAGCGGCCCTACATTTTGTAATGGATGTTTATAGGCTTTTTCTTTCGGGATTTGAAGGGTCAGAGCTTCTCGAACCACAGATGAAAAGAGATCTGAAAACGGTTTCCTGGCAACTGGCGGGTGTGACGGTCCTTGCTGACTGGCTGGGATCCAACCAGGAATTCTTCAAATTTCAAATGGAGCCGGAGGAGCTCAGTCTCTATTGGCATAACCATGCACTGCCTTCCGCTGAAAAAGCAATTCAATGTATCCCACCAGTACCAAAAGCGAGTCGGTTTGAAGGATTATCCAATCTTTTTCCCTTCATTAGGCAACCCACACCGCTTCAGAGCTACTCCGTTAATGAACCCCTCAAGGACACGCCCCAGATCTTCATTTTCGAAGATGCTACGGGAGCCGGCAAAACTGAGGCCGCAGTGGTCTTGACACATCGTTTGCTGAATTCCGGTTTGGCGAAGGGCGTGTTCAGGGAATTGAAAGACATGAAAGTGTTCAATTCGGTAAGGCCCTTGCTCGGTAGCATAAAGTGGGAAAACGGTCAGGATTTGTGCCCTGATACACTTTACCTGGAGAGCAAAAGTTTGTCATAGTGTCAGTCGCCCCCCATGCGGGGGCGTGGATTGAAAAGGCTCAGCCCGTTTTGTACAGCTGGTGGTGGACAGTCGCCTCCTGAATAGGAGACATTGTCTCGTGCGAGCATTTACATATTTTTGGTGTTTTGACCAATCGCTGCAGAATACTCATGGAGAAACTCTCGAGGTGTCAGGACGCGGCACCCCATCCTCGCGGACTCCGGATAATGCTTGAGGTTTCCGGTGATCAAGGGGATGTCTTCAGTCAATGCGACCTCCAGAAAAGGGGTGTCGCCGGGGTCCGGCATATGGTTCGCTATGACTTTGGATAGGGTGTAATGGGAATTTTTGGCCAAGTAGTCAATGACGTCTTCACGGTCGGATGCCGTGAAATAGTTCAGGAAGTAGTCTCTGCGAAGCACATCGATGTACTCACTTAGAATTCTGTCATCAACAACGATCTCCAAGACGCCCGACCGCATCAGATCGATGATCCTCCCGGGTGGACCGGAGGGATTCAACATGCCTGAAACCAATATGTTGGTATCCAAGACAACCTTCAATTTATTCCCCGTGCCTCTCGGCTCTTTTTGATTTCCAGATCTATATCCGTTTGGTCGGACGGGGCCGAGACAGCCTTCTGACGGGCCGCCGCGACTGCCGTGGAGAACCGGGCCCGCCGTATTTCGGCAAGGGATCTTTCAACGTTTTCAGGGGGAATTCCGATGATCACGGCAAAGGGTTGCCCGTCTTTGGTAAGAATTAACTCCCTGTCTTTTTCGAGGCGTTCTCGAAGATATCGTGATTTCTTCAGATCCTTTACAGCGAAATAGCTCATAATTATCTCCTTTTTATACGCTTATAATGTACTCTAAGCGAGAATTGCTCTGATGTAAAGTAAAAGCAGTTTTTTCAGATAGAGATCTCTCCTTCCGTGAGGGCTTAGCGGTGTAACCTTAACCTCCCAAAAGATGGGAAGTGCATTTTATTTGAAAAAATCTTCGAGTTTGTGACCGGATCTGTCAAACTGGCGTGGTACAATACCTTCGATATACTCACAATGAGCGTTTTTTTCAGATAGGGGGAAAACCAAATGAAGGTACCGTGGGTATCGAAGAAAAAGATGGCACATAAGGCCGGGCAGTTGTTGGACGCGTTTGAGGCATCTGCCGGATACCGGGTGAAACCGCCGATTCCGGTAGAGGAGATCATCGAGCGGACCCTCGGGTTGAAACTGATCTACACGGATCTTACAGAGATTCTCGGGGCCGGTGACGTGCTTGGGGCCACCTATGTGGAATCCAGGACCGTCTGCATCAATGAACGGCTCTTTGAACGAGGCGGCGAAGGGAGACTGGTCTTCACCTGCGCCCATGAGGTGGGACACTGGGTGCTCCACCGGCGATATGTGACTGCGCAGGGGAAGGGGGACCGGTCCAATAAGAAGGCCATCGTCTGCCGGGCCGCTGATGCAAAGGCCCCCATTGAGTGGCAGGCCGACTATTTTGCCGCCTGTCTCCTCATGCCGGAGAGGGAGATCCGGGAGGCCTTTGAGAAGGTATGCGGGCCCAAGCCGCTGGTCATAGGAAGCGTCGGAAGTGCGGCGGGATCCTCCGCGCCATGCGAAGCGCCCTGTCTCGAACAGTGGCCCCTGATTTCAGCCGCCATGTGTGAGACCGCCGGATTCTCCAACATCTCCAAACAGGCCATGATTATCCGGCTGCAGGAGCTGGGGTTGTTGATCAACAACACCTCCGCCGGACTCAACTGGCAAACGCTCCTTGCCCTGGAAGCCTGATACGCGAAAGGAAATATTTTTCGCCCAGGGACGCAGAGGAAAACCCATTAATGTTCAAAAATTCGGGGACTAACATTGATACACTGGTAAAAAGTCAAAAATGCGCTCTTTCCGTCATTCCGGCGAATCCCGGATCGGGTCCGGGACAGGCACCGGAATCCAGTGTTATCAAGAAGTTATGAAACTCCTGGACCCTGTTTTTCAACGGGGTGACGGCTTTTTACGAGACCGTCAACATTTGATCGTGTCGAAAATCCCATCTCCGCGGGGACGCAGACATGTGGCAAAAGGGGGCGTTTTTCGAAGGTCTCACTTCTTCTCTGCCCTCATGCGAACCACCACATGTCCCCAGCCGCCGCAGGACGGACCCGTGTCAAAACAGCCGGTGGTGTTGAACATCACCTCGTTCGGGTCCCGTCCGTTCATGAGGTTCTCAAAAAAGCATTGATCAGCACCGTCAAATTGGGCATGAGAAAGGCACATATCCGGTCCGGGTTCTCCCGGGAGAGTAGATTCCCCGAATTGTCAAACATCAGTTTCTGCCCCACCGTGTGCCCGGAGTGGCATCCCTTTGATTCGACGACTTCCGCCACCAGCCGGTAATTGGCCGCTGCAATGGCGTTTTGAAACAGGTTCTGGAACTTGGGGTTTTCTTCAATCTTCACCCATTCCTGATCCTCAAGACCCAGCCGTTGTCGGATAATGTCTGCAATTTGTTGTTTATCCATCTTTCTCCTCCGTTTGAACATTCCGTTGAACATCCCCATGCGGCTCCCCTTTCTGCATAAAACCAGGGGCCACCGACCGGTCCATAGTGTAATTTATCCCCGGGGAATGGTCAATTTAACCAGCCCGTATGCCATTACCACCGGGGAATGGGGGGTTGGCATCGGATTCTTCAGGGCTGGACTCGCATGCCTTTATCATCTATACAATTGATAAAAGGCATTGATCCCATCATGACAATGACAAAGAAAGGAATCGGGCCTATGCGCTTCAGGCGGGAACCCGAAGACACCCGCATCTCCGCCGGAGGCCAGAAAATTCATAAGGAGGTATCCGGAACTCGCCCAAAACGCTTTTGTGCTGAATGGTGGTGCGGCTCAAGAGACGGCGGTCATTTGAATGAACCCCTTGGAAATGCTTTGCATCTCAATGCAAAAAACACGTTCCCTTCTTTTTTAACGCATTTATGTCAATTGATCGCTGAGCCCCTTGTCAATGAATGGAGATATGGATAAGCGATTTTTCAGCGCCGTTTTGGACGCCCTGGTTTCCAATATCGCTGTAGTGGATGCGGAGGGAACCATCACCTATATCAATGACGCGTGGGTACGTTTTGCCCGGGAAAACGGGGATCCTCGCCTTCTTTCTACCGGGATCGGCGTCAATTATGTGAACGTCTGTCACATGGCGGTTCGAGACGACCCTTCTCTAACAGAAATGGTACAATCCATCGACAATGTCATTCAGGCTCGTATCCCGAGCTATTCCTGCGAATACCCCTGTCACAGCCCTGATAAGAAAAGATGGTTTCTCTTGGGGGCACGGCACTTAAATGCCGAGCCTGGAGGGGCGGTTTTCTTTCACCTCGACATCACCGAAAAAAAGCTGGCCGAAGAGGTGACAAAACGGATCAATGATGAGCTCGAAAAGAGACTCGCGGAACGCACGGCTTCACTGGTTCAGGCGAACCAGGAACTTCAAGGGGCGTTGTCCGAAATACAGGCACTGGAAGCCCAACTCGAACGGGAGAATTTTGTCCTGCGGGAAACCATCCGAACCGCTCAGCGTTTTCCCGGAATCATCGGCCACAGCGATGCAATGAACGCCGTGCTTCTGAAAGTGAAACAGGTGGCGCCGACGGATGCCCCCGTGCTCTTGATGGGCGAAACCGGCACAGGAAAAGGCCTGTTCGCAAAGGCACTTCATGAATCGAGTGAACGGAAGGATAAGCCTCTTGTCCAGGTCAATTGCGCGTCTCTGCCCGCACAACTCATTGAAAGCGAACTGTTCGGGCATGAGAAGGGCGCTTACACCACCGCCTACAAGAAACGGATCGGTCGATTCGAGCTGGCTGACGGCGCCACCCTGTTTCTCGATGAAATCGGCGACCTGCCCATGGAGCTTCAGGCCAAACTGCTTCGCGTCCTGCAGGATCATGAATTTGAGCGCATCGGAAGTTCCCGGACCATCAAGGTCGATGTCCGCGTCATTGCCGCCACCAACCGCAATCTGACGAAGGCCATTGAAGACGGAAGGTTCAGGGAGGATTTGTGGTACCGACTGAGCGTTTTTCCCATCACGGTTCCCCCTTTAAGAGAACGCAGGGAAGATATCCCCGAACTGGTGACCCATTTTGTATCCCTGTATAATCGAAAACTGGGCAAGCAGGTCAACACAACACCGCGCCGGACCCTTGAACGCCTCATGGACTATAATTGGCCGGGGAACGTCAGGGAACTGGAGAATATCGTCCACCGTGCAGTTATTGTCACGGAGGGGAAAGAACTGGTCCTCGATGTGCCGGACGGGGCGGGGAGACGGCCCTTGGACAACACCACCCTGGAAGACGTCCAACGGCAACACATCATCACCATACTGAAATGTTCCCATTGGAAGATCGAAGGGAAAGGCGGCGCCGCAGAGCGATTGGGCATCAACCCCAGCACCCTGAGATCGCGAATGAAGAAACTCCAAATCCAAAAGGGAGTTCGGCCCGGCCCTTGATATATCGCGAACCCGCGATATATCAAGGGGACGTGTCCGCCCTTCCTGCGCCCCCATTTTGCTATTCCAATTTATATCAGTGGGTTACCCATCAAGCGTTTTTTGGCATACTCCTTGCTTTTTATTAATGTTGTGCCGCAGCATGAATATTGATTTAGGTAAAAGGAATTTTTGGCGATTGGCGCCTTTTGGTAAAACAATTAGTGAAAGGAGATAAAAAAATGGCGGAAACTCATGAAAAACGATTTGTTTGGGTGAAGGATAAGGCGGGGAACGAATATGTGTGCCGGGTCATGGATCTTGAAGACCCCAAAAAAGTTTCTGATGATGACCTGAAAAACTGCCTTGACGATGCGTCGAGGGCCATTAACATCGGCGACTAACTGCAAATATTTCACGACAAGGTCCGGCCCAAGCCCGGGGTGAATCATCTACGGCCGCCCGTCGGGGTTTGGGCCTTTTTTAAAAACTTTACCCCCTTTATTGCACCACCCATAAATGGTCAAAGCCCATTGAATTCTCGGGCATGACATGAAACGGAGATGTAAAATGGAAGGACTGAAGACCTATTTTGAAAACGCCAAGGGAACAGGCGTGATGGCCACCGCGGATAAAGAGGGAAAGGTGGACGCGGCCATATACTCCAGACCCCATTTCATGGAAGACGGGACCATCGCATTTATCATGCGGGATCGACTGACCCACCATAACCTGCAATCGAACGATTACGCGGCCTATCTTTTCGTGGAGGAAAGTCCCGGTTACATCGGTAAGAGGCTGTATCTGAGCAAAGTTCGAGAGGAAGAAAACAGCGACCTGATCAATGAACTCAGCCGCAGGCAATATCGGACACCTCCGGGGGACAATCGATTCCTGGTCTATTTCAAAATCGACAAGGTCCTCCCGCTCATCGGTGCGGAGGAAAAGTCCGAATCGTAAAATTAATCGCTGCTGATTTGGCGTTCACAGAAAATGAATCCAGACGTCAGAATTGAATCGACGGAACATCTCTGGCGCCTGGATTCTCAGTTCTCAAATATTCTTCTGGCGTCCAACCTCCCCGACGCAATTGGAAGAACTATCAATAATGGTATCGCAATTGAGCGATATGAAGTGCATTTTCGGTAACTTTATAGACGAATCTGTGCTCCTCTGTTATTCGTCTGGACCAGTAGCCCGAAAGGGCATGTTTTAATGGTTCAGGCTTGCCAACACCTTCAAACGGATGTCGTTTGGTTTCCTTAATGAGCGTATTAATCCGACGTAGCGTTTTCTTATCCGCTTCTTGCCAATAGATGTAATCATTCCAGGCGTGATCCGAAAAGATGAGCTTCACTCTGCCAGTTCCTTTTCAGTCCCATCGCCGTTTTCGAGTTGAGCAATGGATTCTATCAAGCGTCTTGTGTTCTTCGGAGATCGTAAAAGATAGGCGGTCTCTTCAAGGGCTTCAAAGTCCTCAAGGGACATCATGACCACGGAATTTGATGATTTTCGTGTGATAATCATAGGGGCACGGTCCCTGCAAACCCTTTCCATTGTCTTCGCTAAGTTTTGCCTTGCCGCTGTGTAGGTTATTGCTTCCATCATGTCACCTCCTGTACATTTTAATGTACATATTGAGAGCAGATTGTCAAGTGCCTTTTTAAATCCTGGCCCGGGCATTTGTCGAGCATGATGCCGTCTCTACCTGACGGTGACATCCTGAAGGGCCAGGAGCGTCGTGATTTCTCCCTTGACGCACATTTGGAATTCGTAGATATACAAGGGTCGGAAGTCGATCCGCTTTTCATTGGGATCCAGGACCACACCGCAGAAGATAAATCTTAGCAAATCTAATCACAGGGAGATGATATGGGATTACTGATGGTAGATGAAAGCAAATGCAAGAAAGACGGGATCTGTGCGGCCGAGTGCCCCATGGCGATCATTCGGCTCCAAGACGGCAACGGGTTTCCCGAACTGGTTCCCGGAGGGGATCAGGTGTGTCTCGTCTGCGGGCACTGCGTGGCCGTATGTCCCCACGGCGCGCTGAGCCACGCCCAGGTCCCGCTGGAGGCCTGTCCCCCTGTCGATAAGGATCTCACCATTGACGAACCGCAGGCGGTACAGTTTCTCAGGTCCCGGCGCTCCATCCGGTTTTTCAAAGACGAAGCCCCCGATCGGGCGACTCTGAAGCGATTGATCGAGATTGCCCGATACGCCCCCTCGGCCGGAAATAATCAACTGGTGGAATGGTTGGTACTAACCGACAGGTCCCAAATCAAGACGGTGGCGGCCGCCACCGTGGACTGGATGCGCGTGGTGCTTGAAAAGGCGCCGGAATCGGCACCGCCCTATATGCCGCTGATCGTCAAGGCGTGGGACAAGGGAATCGATTCGGTCCTTTGGAAAGCGCCGGTATTGGTGGTGGCTTCGGCGCCCGCCGCGGCCGGAAACGGCATGGTGGATGTAACGCTGGCCCTTTCATACTTTGAACTGGCCGCCCCCAAACTGGGCCTGGGCACCTGCTGGGCCGGTCTCCTACAGGGGGCACTCCTCTCTTCCAAAGCCGCCCGGGAGGCCGTCGGGCTCCCCGAGAATCATCCCCATCACTATCCCATGATGGTCGGGCGACCCAAAAGCACCTATTACCGCCTGCCCGAGCGAAAAGCGCCCAAGATCACATGGAAATAGGGAGAGAGATTTTACCATGCCCGATGCCCCCGTTTTGTTTGACATTAGAGGTCACATCGCACAGATCACCTTCAACCGGCCCGAAAACCGCAACAGCATGAATGAGGAGACCCTGCCCGCATTCCGCGACGCACTCAACCAGGCAAGAGAAGACCGGGACCTGCGCTGCCTCATCATCAGCGGCAGCGGCAACACCTTCTGCGCCGGTGCGGATTTCAAAAGCGGTCTCTTTGACCAGGATGACCGCCTCCCCCATCAACGCCTCATGGACGCCTATGGGCCATTTCTCGATGTGGGGAAGCTGGACATTCCGGTGATTGCCGCCATGAACGGCCACGCGGTGGGGGGCGGCTTCGGTTTGACCCTCATGTGCGACATCCGCATTGCCAGACGGGAATCCAGATACGGGGCCAACTTCGCCCGGCTCGGTCTTCATTCGGGAATGGCCGTCGCCTATGTGCTTCCCATGGTGGTGGGTCTCCCCCGGGCCAGTGAACTCCTATTTACCGGTCGGTTGATTACCGGAAAAACAGCCGCTGACATCGGACTGGCCAATTACGCATTGGACGGAGAGGCGGTGCTGGAAAAGGCCTGGGAATTGGCAACGGAGATCGCCGCATGTGCCCCCGCGGCCGTTCAAATGATTAAAAAGGCCGTCCGCCGGGGCATCCGTTGGGACCCCCGTGATGCAGCGGAAATCGATGCCCTCTACCAGTCCAGGACCTTTGAGATGGCCGATGCAAAGGAGGGGATTGGCGCCCTCCTGGAAGGCCGGGAACCGGTTTTTCAAGGGCGATAAGAGGTGGGGATGTCTGACATGCTGACGCCGACGCTCATGACATGGATACTGGTTATTTTCGGGTGGGTCTTCGTGTTTATGATTCTGATTTACGGGCAGTCATTGATGGTGCTCAGGCCCAACGGACGAAAAACCAAGGATCTCTTGATCGGAAAAGGGGAGGAATGGCGGGACCATACCCATTTTCGGTTCGCCTATGGGGCCGCCTGGGCGGATCTCATATTCTGGTTGCCGGTCTTGATGGCAGGCTCTATCGGCGTCCTGATGGGGTATCGGTGGGGATATGTCCTGTGGGCCGTCTCGGCCGGCATCGCCGTCTACATCAGCATCATCCTCTGGTTTACCGAAAAGGCCTATGTCTATCCGCACTGGGGACCCATCGGGTATTATACCGTCTATTGGGGGTTTCCCGTCTACTGGGGGCTGATCGTGATGGTTTACTCCGTCATCCGGCTCTCCGGATGACGGTTCTCAAACCCGTGCGCAGATGGAACGCGCCTGCCGCACATTTTTACGAGGGAAACGGTAACTCCCCCAGGGCCATTCGCACCAGTTCGGTGATGAAAATGGTCTTGAGTCCGCTCTCTTCTGCGGACTTTTTCAGGGTCCCCATGCAGAGGGGACAGAGAAACACCATGGCCTCGGCACCCGCATCCACGGCATCCTGGATATTTTCCGTCGTCATAGGGCGCATTTTCTCAGGATAGATGCGTGAAAAAAGCCCCCCGCAGCAGCGGGCCGCCTCCCGATCGAATTTTCTTGAAACCCGCTCCACATGAATGAGCTGGAAAAGCTCGTCCAAGACCGGCTCAATTTCAGGCGAATACCTCGAGGCACACGGCCGCTGATAGGCGATCTTTCGGTTGAGGGGCTTTATCGCATCCGGATGCGTTTTAAGATAATCCCGCATATATTCAATGACATGGATAGCCCTGAAAGGCGCCTCTACCCCGTATTCGGGAAGCTTGGCCATCATGGCGTGGCAGTCCGCATGAAGGAAAATGACCTCCGAGGCTCCCAGAGAGGCGATGCTGTCTACAAATGTTTTGGCGTTGGCCTTTAAGGGGCTGTCCATCCCGATGTGCACGTACCCGAGGTAGCAGAAATAATCCCGCCGCTGGCAATGGTCATCCCGTCAAAGAGCTGCCCTCCGATGGCCTCCTTGGACACAAACGGTTCCATGACACACAGCGACAGGGCCGGTTTGGCTGGATCGCCCGGGGTCAGCCTCGAGGGCACGGCGGCACCGGCGTCCATGAACTGCCGCATCTTTTCCGGAATGGGCAGGGAGTGATACACCTCCTGTAGGTGATTGATGAGATCAAAGGGGTTCGCTCCAGTAGGGCAATATTCATTGCAGGCACAGCAGGTCACACATTCCTTTAAAATGGGCGCCGCGTTACCCTTCATGAGATCCTGGATCTGGTTGACCGCCTCGGTCTTATCGTAATCCACATATTGACACCGCACCAAACAATCGCCGCACAGATTACACTTCTCTTCCTCCCACATGTTTTTCCTCCCTGTTCTTATATGTTCACGTTTCGCACCCTCCGATCCCTAACGATGTCAATAAATCCCTGCCTGGCACCCGGCGGCAATGGTCTTGCCCAGTTCTTCGCAGGCATTCAGGGTCGCTTCGGTGAGCGCCCCGCGCGCCATCACCGGTTCGTAGACCTTCTTGAGGGGATACCCCAGGCAGATGCGTTCAATCTGGCTCAAGGCCCCCCGTCCGTCATTGCCCGCACTGATAAACACCACATAGGGCTTCTTGAAGCTCCGCTGGTCCTTTCTGGCCGGCTCATAGGTCCGATCAAAGAAGTCTTTGACCATGCCGGCCATGGCCCCGAAATACTCCGGCGACCCGATGGCCAGCCCGTCGCAGGACAGGAGATCTTCCAGGGTAGCTTCGCGGGCCGGCTTGAGGTCCAAAAGCACACCTTCGATGGACCGGACACCTTTGGCCACCCGCTCGGCCATGGTTTGGGTGTTCCCGCCCTGGGAGTGATAGATGATCAGAATCCGCGTCAAGGCACTTCCCCTTTAAGAGTATTTTCATCCCGGCCTCCGGCAGGGTCTCTTAATTCAGACCTTCGGTCGCAATAAAGTCTTGCATCCGGTGAGGGTGTTTCCCCTCAATACCCGCATAAAATTCCCGGATCCGTTGCATGTCCGCCGTCATGTTCCCCGTGGGATACACCGTCGGCCCGATGCCCCCCACCTTTTGCCGGTAATCCAGATACCCCAGCACAATGGGCACCCCGGCGCCTCGGGCAATGTGATAAAAACCCGTCTTCCAGTACATGACCTGCCGCCGCGTGCCGGAAGGCGGTACCACCAGAACCATGTGCGATTGTTCACGAAAGGCCTGGACAGCACGTGCCACCACGTCCGTTGATCGGGAGCGATCCACGGGGAGGGCCCCCATCCACCTGAAAAACCGGCCCGCCGGCCAGCGGAACCAGGCACCTTTCATCATGATAACGGCCTTGATATTCAACAAAAAGGCCAGACAAAGGGTGTAGAGAAAATCCCAGTTGGAGGTGTGCGGAGCGGCGATAATCACATACTTGGGGATATCCGGCCTTTTTCCCGCCGGTTTCCACCCCATGCCTCGAAAAATGATCCACGCCACCCAGCGCATCGCGCGCCTGGACAGGGGCGAGTCATAGACGGTCTTAGAACGGATGCTCAACTCCTCCTCGATACCGGATCCCGTCACTTTGACGCATCCCCGGAAATAACGCAACCTCCTTTGTTCAATTCCCGCGTCGCCGGTGTTGCGCCCGGGACAGGATCTCACTCGCCAGGATGAGTATGATGCCCAGGAGAAGACCGATACGGCCCAGATAATCCCCGTGCCGGGCAAAAAACGTGCGGCCGCCGCGGAGGTGGATCCGTCCCTTGAGTGTGGCCGCCTCCCACCACGGGGTCCGGGCCGTTACCGTGCCCCGGGCATCGATGAGGGCGGAGATCCCGGTATTGGCCACCCGCACCAGATCCCGGCGGCATTCGATGGCCCGAACCGGGCTGTGATGGTAGTGGTGCAAATAGCCGGGGGTGTCTTTCCACCAGCCATCATTGGTGATCATAGAGATAAAGCCTTTCTCCTCCGGCAGGTTCCGGGCGCAGTAGGCGCCGAACGCCGACTCGAAGCAGACAATGGGGAGGATGGCGGCGCGGGGTGATGTGAGACAAATACATGACTATCCTGGCGATCGCTGTAGGTGCCGGTGTACCCGCCCAGCTCGAGGGAAACGTCTCCCAGGAAGCGTAGATAGTGCACAAACGGCATCCGCTCGAACAGGGGGACCAGCTTGGTCTTGTGATAAAATTGGGGCCGAGCGTCGGGGGCAAGAAAAAGCGCCGTGTTGAAGGCCTCGTAATAAAAGCCTTTGTCCCGGTTGAAACGGCTCCCCGGGGGTACAGGGTCCCCGACCTTCTGATGGCTGTGGACCCCGATGAGGATGTTGACTTTCGGGTATCGGGCCTGAAACTCGAGGAGTCGGCGGTATTCAGGGGATGATGTGGGATCATCTTCGTCCATCTGCTCTACAATAAGGGTCTCCGGTCCGAACAGATAATCGGTATTCTCATCGCAGAGGGCATCGGCGGTCTTCAAAAACGCATCCACATGCCGGCCATATCGCTGAGGCACAAATTTTTCCGTGTAGGGATCCAGATTGGGCTGGATCAAGGCCACCGAGACCATTTCCTCTCCTTCCTCGAATCGATCGTAAAGGTAATGGGAAAAGCGCACAGGAATAAAGACCAGCGCCACAAGGAGAAAACCCAGGGGCGCTGTCCGTTGCCACGCCTTTTTCCGGCAGGCGTTGACCAGGCCGAGAACGATCACATTGGTGAGAATGATCCACAGGGTGGCGCCTCGGATACCGGTATATTCCGCCCATTGGATGAGCCGGGGGGCGGTGTTGAGGGCGTTGCCCAGGTTGAGCCAGGGCCAGGCGAGGTCCCAGGCCTCATGAAAATGCTCATATCCCATCCAGACGATCCCAAACGGTATGACAAGCGGGAGACGGAGACGCCCTCTCACCCGGCTGATGGACCAGAACACCAGCGCCTGCACCAGGGCATTGGCCACCATGATGAGGATGGCGCCCAGCCACTGGGCACGGACGATCCACCAGGTCCCCAGGATATTCCACACCAGAAAACTGAGGAAGGCATAATTGAAGACGGTATACGGATTCGGATCGTCATCGCTCTCCTGCTCCAGCATCAACAGCGGAACCCAGGCGATGAAGATGACCGGGTAGAGCCGCGGTATGGACCAGGGAAGACCCAGGAGCAGGCCGCTTGTCAGGGCCAGGAGGGCGCGTCTTTGGGTGTTCTCAGCCATCTCGTTTTAAGAACCCATCCCGCCCGGGTCAGGCGCCCGGACCTGAAGCCGGGTCTTCCGTCACCTGCCTGGCAAACTCTTGGAACCGCCCGGCCTCCGTCTCATTTCCCAGGGCGTCATAGATCTGACCGATCCGCGGATAGTAAAATGAGCGGTTAGAGGGGTCTGTCTGCGCCAGGCTCAGGTAGGTCTCGAGAAGCGGCGTACTCCGCTCACCCAGCTCAAAGCTGATGTCTGCAAATTTTCGCTGAATCAGGGGGTCCACCGGTGTGCGGCACGTCCGGCACTGGGTCAGGATCTCCCCATAGAGATCCCGCGCCTTTTCAAGATCACCCGACGCCTCATAGGCATCGGCCAGGGCCCGCAACAGGGCATCCTGACGGCCGAATGCCTCCATGAATGTCTCATAAAAGGCCGTGGCTTCGGCATGACGCCCGGCCCGGGTGAAGCCCTCCCCCCGAAGCAGCGCATAGGCCACCGAATCCTGAAACGTCTCAGGGAGTGCATCCAGAAGGGCATCGGCCCGGTCAAAGGCCCCCATCTCCCAGAAGACCTCGCAGAGGGTCTGATACCCCGGAAGCGCTTCCGGATGGTTCGACAGAAAGGTTTCCAGCAGATCCCGGGCTTCACCGAGGCGCCGCAGATTCAGATAGGCGGTGGCCAGTTCCAGGGGAATATAGGTGTCCGAGGCGGGATTCTCCATCATGGAAGCGGACAGGGCATCGGCCGCAAATTCGAAATCTCCCCGATTGAGTGCCACATATCCGGCCTGAAAGGACGGCCCGTAAGACGCATAGGCGGACTGAACGGCTTCCGGCAGGGCTCCCAAAAGTGCCATGAAGATCTCATCGTCATCCCCCTCAAGAACCGTCTCGTTTTGAAGCACGGGAAAGGCTTCGAGATCCGGTATCTCCCCCTCGGCGTGCCTTGACGGACTGTGCTTCATCTCCTTCACGCGATTCTTGATATCCGCCTGATGTTCGGGATCCCGGGTCAGGTCCAGGGCCAGTTCAAGCAACTCCAGGGCATCGGCTTTGTATCCCGATTCCATGAGATCTTCGGCGGTCTTGACGTGTTCCATGGCGAGCGCCTCCACGGATCGAGTCAGCTTCTCTTGAACCCTCCCGACGGCTTCGTCATCATGGCGCCCGCCTTTCTGAAGGGCATTTAATGCCGATTCGTAGGCCAGCTTGGCCCTGCCCCAGTCCGAGGCCCTGACGCAGTCATCCCCCCGTTTTTCATGCTTTTCCGGATTCGGTCTGAACAGCTTCCTCAGTCCCATCGATGTCGGCTCCTTTGTGAGTTCTATGACTCAAATCATCCGCTGGATTTCCTGTACGCGCCGCTTGAGGCGCTTTTGGGATACAGGGTAGGGCGTTTTCAGTTCCTGTGCAAACAGCGATACCTTGAATTCTTCCACCATCCACCTGAAATCCGCCACGGCCTGTCGTTTCTCCGTCGTACTGTCCGGGCTCAGACCCTCTTTCAGGGTCTTCAGGTCCTCCTGGAATTCCAGGAGTTCTTCTGCCTTCTTGGCATCTTTTGCCGGATCGTTTGTTCCCCGCTCCGCCCGAAGGACCATGGCCTTGAGATACCGGGGGAGGTGACCGAGCCGTTCTCGGGTATACCGTACTGGAAAATCAGACGGGACCAGATCCGCCAGGTCTTCCCTGAGGGCTTGGCAAAGAGCCCGGGCCGTCTTGCCGGTGGAGGCGGTTTCCGTGGTGTAGAGAAAGGTGCGGGTCTGGTGATAGGCCCGGACCACCTCCACCACCCGGGCTCCCAGGTCCTGGATGGCCGCGCTGAGCTCCGGGCGCACCTTCTTTTGCACCTCTGAAAACGCTTCCCGGCTCCGGATGTCCTGTCGAAACAGGCGGCGTGTCACGGCCTTCAACACGCGTTCCCGAATCTCACTCACCCCGCCGAAATAGCCGCAGGCCTGATTCAGGTCCTCTGGAATCCTGCACAACGGCTTGAGTCCCTTCAGCTCCTTGGCCATCTTCACTGATAACAGCCGTTCTACCCCTTTAAGATGCGTCTCAGCGGCTTTCTTCGGGTCCATGAACAGCCGGATGCCGACGCCCTTTTCCTCCGGGACCAGTGCGGGATAGGCTTTGCTACCCCCTCGACGGGCACCCCTTCCGGCAATGCCCTGAAATCCCATGAACGGATGTTCGACGTTTCCCATGTTTCGCACGCCTTCAGCCAGGCGGTTGAATGCGACAGATTCGACGGGACTCGTGCGGTATCCGCTCTCAGGCGGTGAATATCCCGCCCCGTCCCCATCTCCTGACCCTGAGGGTCCCTCAGGGAAATACGCATCTTCAGATGATCGGGAAGGGTATCCGCCGGCCACTCGCTGGCAGGGATATCGATACCAAAGCGCTCATGGATGAAACGGGACAGGGCCGTGGCCAGTGGATCGGCTGTCCTGGGCATCTCCTCGGCCACCACCGCGGCCGTATCTGTTGCAGGAACCAGTTGTTTGCGATACCGCTTGGGCAACCCCTTGATGAGGGTGGTCACCTTCTCCCTGAACAGGCCGGGAACCAGCCACTCCAACTGCTCGGTCGGAATGCTGGACGCCACGGCGGCGGGAAGATTGAGAGTGACCCCGTCATCCTCAGCCCCCGGTGAAAACCGGTAGGAGACGGTCAGCCGATGATTCCCCACCGGCATCTTATCAGGAAATTTCTCTAAGGCCGTCTCATCCGGCCGCTCCAAAATGAGGTCTTCTTCCGTCATCTTGAGGAAATCATCGCTCCCCTGATCCCGTATGAACCGCTTAAGGGTCTTCACATCGGTCACTCCCGGGAGGCGCTCAGCGTAGAATTGGACCCTCTCTTCATCACCGATGAGAACGCCCCGGCGCCGGATTTTGTCCTCCATATCCGTCAGCTTCCCGATCAGGGCCTGGTTGTGGGACAGAAACCCGAAGGTTGCGTTGACCTCACCTTCCACTAGGGCACAACGGATGAACAGGTCATGGGATGTCTCAGGGTCGATGGACCCGTAGGACACCGGCCGCCCCGCCACCACCGGCAGGCCGTAGAGAAACACATTCTCATAGGCCCGGACCTCGCCCCGCCGCTTCTCCCAGTGCGGGTCCACGTAATTCCTTTTGCACAGGTCCCCGGCCAGGGCCTCGGCCCACGCCGGATCGATGCGGGCCGCGGTCCGGGCGAACAACCGCGATGTCTTGACCATTTCCGCGGCCACGATCCAGGCCGGGGGCTTTTTGAAAAGGGCCGAGCCCGGAAAGAGCATGACCTCCTGGCCCCTGGCCGCCGTATAGAACTGCCGCTCCTTTCGAAGGGCCATGTTGGAGAGGTATCCGCTGAGGACCGCCCGGTGAATCCGCGCATAGAACTCGTCCCCGGCGTCTTTGGGCCGGGCCTTGTTCCATTTCATTCCCTGCTCTTTAAGAATACTGAGAATCTGGTCGTGGATATCCCGCCACTCCCGCATACGAACATAGGAAAGGAAGCGGGCCTTACAATACTTTCGCATCTGGTTCTGCGTGCCCACCCGGTTCCACTCGCGGTGATAGCGGTCCCAGATCCGGTGGTAGGTCAGAAAATCCGAGTCCGGATCATGGAACACCTGGTGCGCCCGATCCGCTTCTTCCGCCTTTTCCAAGGGCCTCTCACGGGGATCCTGAATACTCAGGGCCGATGCGATCACGGCCACCTCCGGTATGCAGCCTTCCTGTTCCGCCTCGATCATCATCCGGGCCACCCGTGGGTCCATGGGGATACGGGCCATGAGCCGTCCCTGAGGGGTCAGACGCGCCCGTTTCCCCCTGCGTCGGATCGCCCTTAGTTCCACCAGCGTATCGAAGCCGTCCTGAACGCTCTTATCCAGTGGTCGATCCACAAAAGGAAAGGCGCGGATATCCCCCAGGTTCAGGGACAGCATCCGTAAGATCACCTCTGCCAGGTTGGATCGCAGGATCTCGGGCACGGTGAATTCCGGACGGCCGGCAAGGCCATCCTCCTCGTAGAGCCTAACACAGATCCCGTTTTCCACCCGGCCTGCACGGCCCTTGCGCTGATCCGCACTGCTCCGGGATATGGGGGCGATGGGCATGCTGGTGGTGCGGGTTCGGGGGACATACCTCGGGATCCGGGCCAGACCCGTGTCGATCACCACCTTGATCCCGGGAATGGTGAGCGAGGTTTCCGCCACATTGGTGGCCACCACAATCTTCTGTCCCCGGGATCGACCGAACACCCGTTTTTGCTGTCCTTTGGGGAGCCGGGCGAACAGGGGAAGAATGTTGGTATGGGGCCATTTCCGTGCCGCGAGGATATCGCAGGTCTCGCGGATATCCTGTTCCGTGGGCATGAACACGAGGATATCGCCCGCGCCTTCCCGTAGCCGGATCTTTTCCACCGCCGCCACCGCCGTTTCCACATAGCCCTCATCGGTTGAATCAGCATCCGGCGGCCAGTACAGGGTCTCCACCGGGTACATCCGGCCCTCAACTCGGACCACCGGGGCATCGTCAAAGGCGGCCGAAAACTTCTCCGTATCGATGGTGGCGGATGTGATGATCACCTTCAGGTCCCTGCGCTGCCTGAGAAGGGTCTTCAGGATGCCCAGGATCAGGTCGATATTGAGGCTTCGTTCATGGGCTTCGTCGATGATCAGGGTATCGTATTCATTCAGGAACCGGTCCTTCTGGCTCTCGGCCAACAGCATCCCGTCGGTCATGACCTTGATATATTCGTGCGGGTTGCTCCGGTCGGTAAACCGGATCTTGTATCCCACGGACGCGCCCACATCCTGGCCCAACTCCTCGGCGATACGGCCGGCGATGGTGATGGCCGCGATGCGGCGGGGCTGGGTGCACCCGATCTTACCCGCCACGCCACGACCCGCTTCGATGCACATCTTGGGAATCTGGGTGCTCTTTCCGCAGCCCGTATCACCGGAGATAATCACCACCGGATGGGTTTCGATGGCGTTCACGATGCTCTTGCGTCTAAGGGTGATGGGGAGGTCTTCCGGGTAGGTGATGTCCGGTTTGTCTATCAGACGCTGATCCCGTTTTTCAACGGACCGCTGAAGACGCTTCTCCAGAGCGGCCACACGGCGTCCGGCATCTTTTGGGGGCTTTGCGTCTTTGCCCTTCTGAGACAGGTCCCGAAGCCCCCTGATGAGCCCCGGCCGGTCCGCACACATGGCGTCAGGGAGATGCCGGCGCAGTTGCCCTAGCCTTTCCTCAGTGGGCACCGGCATATCGGGTGGATTCGGTTTCTGAGCTTTTCCTCTCACCGTTACGGGATAAAACGCCTTGAACGTTTCGACTTTGTGGCCGACATCGAGGGGCCCCTGATTTGTTTCTTGCTGGAGACCCATCAGTCTTTTAATACCATTCATTGAACCCCCGCTCACTTCTTTCCGGCGTGCTTCAAATATACCGCCTTGGACGGCCCTTCTCCCACCGTTTTTTCTGAGATCTGGAAGAGCTTGGTCGCCGCCACGAGCTCCCCCAGCTTCTTGTAGCCATAATTCCGGGGTCGAATTCCGGGGCCTGCTTGGCGATATAGCTGCCCACCGTGGCGAGGTGGGCCCAGCCGGAATCGTCCGAAGAGGCATCCACGGCGTTCCGCAGGAGATTCACCAGCTTGGTGTCCTTTTTAAGCTGGCTGACCGGTTTGCGGCTGATACTGTCGCTTTTGTCGTCTTTAGACCGAAGCACTTCGGTGAAGATGAACTTGTCGCAGGCGGAAACAAACGGCTGGGGCGTCTTTTTCTCCCCGAAGCCATAGACCAGAAGACCGGCTTCCCTGATCCTGGATGCCAGCTTGGTGAAATCGCTGTCCGAGGACACAATGCAGAACCCATCGAACCTGCCCGTGTAAAGGAGATCCATGGCGTCGATAATCAGTGCACTGTCGGTGGCATTTTTCCCCGTGGTATATCCGAACTGCTGTATGGGCTGGATGGAATAGGCCAGTAGCACTTCCTTCCAGCCCTTAAGGCGCGGCAGGGTCCAGTCCCCGTAGATCCGTTTGACATTGGCGGTTCCGTATTTGGCGATTTCTGAGAGCAGCCCGTCCAGGATGGAAGGCTGGGCATTGTCCGCGTCGATTAGAACCGCAAGGTTTTGCGTTTTTCCATCGGTCATGATTTTCCTTTTGTGCCTCCATGTTAGAGGTAAAAAACGGTACCGGAATCCCCACGTCGAGCCCTTAAAGCGATCCGTCCAGTGCCTCGGCCACTGACTGCTTACAGGCCCGGCATCGCTGGGCGCCTCTTAAGAGAGGTTCGCCGCAAGAGGGACAGTGGCATCGCTCGCATTCGGCCCGCGCCCATTCCACGCTCCCCTTTTCATCTCCATACTCGACCACCTTTTCCCGCCACGATGGAATGGCCCGTTTCATAACCCGGACACCGGTGGCAAACCCGAAGCCGTCGATCAGACCGCAGGGCCATTCATCACGCTGATGGCAGCTGTAGAATCCTCTGGCCCGCACACACGCCCTGATTTCGCACTGGGTGCAATACCCGTACATCTTTTCGGGTGGATCCGGTTGCATGCAACCCAGGCATTCTGTTTCTTCGGGAGGGGTCCCATAGAGATTTCCCATAGCCGCCTTCAGCTTTTCGTTTCTGTCTCTGGTGGCGATATACACCCCGCAGGTACCGCAATACAGACCGCACGGCGCCATCAAATCTTTGTTGGCGAATTCCGCTTCAATCCATCCTTTCATTTGTCTGTCCTTCTTGGGGAGCTTGATGGTGGCCCTACAGATTCACCCCGATGTTGCACAAAAACCAACAGAACGAAAAGAATTCCATCAAGAACCCGTGCCATTATGAGCTAAAAGTCAAGATGTCACCCCGGATGACGTCCTTCAATTGAGCTGATGGTGAGATGCCATGCTGCGGTCATCCCTTTTAGCAAAACTGGCCCACGATGTAATACAACATCGAGGGTAACCGCAAAAAAACGCTTTGACCTCACCCTGTGCAACGGTGATGGAATCCTACTCGACCCGCAGAAAACCTTGTGAGTTCAGGGCCTTTCCGGCACTTCATCCAATTCTCTTTACAGCCCAGTTCCAAGTCATTTATTCCCTCGCATGCACATACCTTACCGGACCACCGGGTCCCAGCAATGGGGTCGTTCTTCCACGATTTTAAATTTATCATGGATTTTGGGCGAGCACCGAGCACAATCTTCGCTTTTTTGATCGTGCCTCGAGGCGATCATATAGGAGCATGGCACCCCATGGCAACAACAGGAAAACATAACCCTCTAATGGCGATAACACATGATAGCTGCGACCGTGGTAAAGCGCCGTCCAGAATTCCGTGTGGAAAGGCTGACGATTTAAAGTGAATAAAACCGGATCATTTCCGGAAGATGGGTAAAGGCTCATGATGTTGAATAAAATCCCCGTGATGCCCAGAAGCAAAACCCCTGAGAAAAGATAAAGCCCTGGACTCTTATATAACCGTATTTCTCTAAGGAAATCAATCGAATATTGCCTCAGAAAAGGGGCAATAAAACTGAGTCCCAGCAGAGCGCCAAAGGCATTGAGCAGGGTGTCATTGAAATCAAAATAGGGGAAATCAGGATTGAGTACTATGTACTGATATGCCTCATCCATACAGCCCAGGACCACGCTCGCGGCGTAGGTCTCCCTGTAATTGCGTATCAGGGGCAAAAGAAGCAGCGCCAGAATTGCGTACTGAAGAAAATGGATCATCTCGACATTTACTACCAGCAGGCTCTTAAAAACAACGATAATCAAAATACAGACAGCTGCGAGTACGATGACATTTCGTGCAAAAATCCCTTTGTTAAACTTAAGTAAGAAGAATAGGAAACAAACTGAAAGGAGGAATAAGAAGACGATAGCAATCCAGAGATTATACGCTCCCAAACCCATTCGCTGCTTCAAGGCGTCTGCCACCCCTGAAGCGGGTAGATGTAGAAAAACCTGCATACAAAAGTACACCGTCAGAACAAGTACATTCATAACCCTGTGTTGTTTCAACCACTTCATACGCCAGGCATTAAGTAAAAACTTCTGCGTAAAACCGAAATATCCTCAATCGCGCCTACATCTGGACACGACCCTGACCCTTTAATCCCAGCACCTCGCGGGTCTCATCCGGGCTGTAGGGCTCATAACCGAATTCCCCTGCGATGCGCACCATCTTTTCCACCAGTTGCGCGTTGGATGCGGCCATTTCCCCGGGAGCCAGCCACAGGTTGTCTTCCAGACCCACTCGGACCCCGCCCCCCAGAAACATGGAGGTGGTCCCCATGGGGAGCTCCCGCCACCCGGCGGCGATGGTGGAAAAGACGATTTTGTCGCCGAAAAGGGACTGGGCGGTCTCTTTCATATGCAGCAGATGGGGAATGGTGGCGGCAATCCCCCCCAGGATGCCCATGACGAACTGGATGTACACCGGTTCTTCGATCCGCTTGTTGTTGTAGTAAAGGGCGGCATTGTGAAGATGGCCGACATCATAGGCCTCCAGTTCGGGCTTGGTCCGGACCGCATCCATGATTTCGAAAACCCGATCCAGGTCGGCGAAGGTATTTCTGAAGATGAAATCCCTGGACCCCTCAAGGTACGCCTCCTCCCAGTCGTACTTCCACTCCTTGAATTTGGCAAGTACCGGAAAAAGGGCGAAGTTCATGGATCCCAGGTTACAGGAGGCCAGCTCCGGCTTGAACCGGGGGACCGCTGCCAGCCGTTCGTCCACAGTCATGTTAATTCCCCCACCGGTGGTGATGCAGATCACGCCGTTCGACTTGGCATGAATGACGGACACGATCTCTCCCATGAGGTCCACATCACCGGTGGGCAGGCCGTTTTCGGGGTTTCGAGCATGAACATGGACCGTGGATGCCCCCGCCTCCACGGCCTCGATGGCCTGGGCCGCAATATCCTTCGGTTTAATGGGAAGATGGGGGGCCATGGTGGGCGTATGGATGGCCCCGGTGACGGCACAGTTCAAAATAAATTTCGGCATGGTTACCTCCGGTCATTGGGGATCTTCGACAATGGCCACCGGTCGGACCCATCCGGCCGATGCCGCCTCGATCTTTACGGGAAAACAGGCCACCTTGAACCCGCAGGATACCGGGATTTTGTCCAGGTTGGCAAGCTTTTCCATGTGGCAGTATCCCTTTTCGATACCCGCAAAGTGGACTTACCAGATCCTTGATTATAGGGGGACCCTTATGTGCCGTCAATGACGCAGTGGACAAACTGCTATTGGTTAGCGGCCCACCGACACGGAACGGATTACCACGATTTTAAATACACAGCGTGCGGTACACAGAAAAGTTCATGCCTGATCATGTGACAAATGAGTGGAACACAACCCACTACAGATGGTATGATGGGCGCTCGAAAATGGGTATTGAAGAACCCGTCCCGGTCATAAAACGGATGATAGGAGGAATGTTGATCATGAGCAAGGGAGTCGAACGTACCATTTTTTATTTTGAGGAAAAGGGGCCCGTGAACACCGAAAAAACCCTCGAAATCGCCTTGAACCACGCCAAAGGCGCCAACATCGGGACCATTGTGCTGGCATCTTCCACGGGAGACACCGCGTTAAAGCTCCATCAGATGGCGGAAGGTTCCGTGAAAATCGTCTCGGTGACCTACAACGCGGGGAGCCGGTTTGAAAAGGCGGTGGCCACATTCAATGAGAACCGCGAAGCATTGGAGCAGAAGGAGATTTTCATTGTCCGGGGGCTCCATGCCCTCAGCGGCGGAGAAAAGGCGTTTTCGGCCAAATACAATACCACCCTCCTGCCGCTCAATATTGTGGCGGATACGCTGAGGATGTTCTCCCAGGGCGTCAAGGTCTGTGTGGAGATTGCCGTCATGGCCGCTGAACACGGCTTTGTCACGACGGATGCGGAGGTGGTGCTCGTAGCCGGCAGCGGCCACGGGGCGGATACCGCCCTGGTCATGAAACCGGTCTTTGCCGAAGACATGTTCAAGGCCAAGATCAAGGCCCTCCTCTGCATGCCGGGTTGACCGCCGAGGCGATAAAACGGCGTTTGATGTCATGGGAGCTGAGGATTACAGACATCGGTTGATTTCTACCCGACTATAGAGATTACCTTGCAGGAAGTCGTTTTTACAAACCAGATGTGGCTCGTGCTGGGGATGATCGGCCTGGCCCTTTTGTTGTTCATTACCGAATGGGTCCGGGTGGATGTGGTGGGGCTCCTCATGATGACGGCCCTCCCTCTGATGGGGCTTCTGGATCCCAGGCGTGCCTTCTCCGGGCTGGCCAGCAATGCCGTGATCTCCATCGGCGCGGTCATGGTCATCGGCGCGGGCATGGACAAGGCGGGTCTGATCCGAAAACTGGTGAAGCCCGTCATTGGGCTGGCCGGAAACCGTTCCGGACGGCTGGTCGTCCTCATCTCCGCCTTTGTGGCTGTCGTGAGCAGTTTTCTTCAGAATATCGGGGCCGCGGCCCTGGTGCTTCCGGCCCTTCAGCGGATCAGCCGCCGAATGGACCTCTCCATATCCCGACTCCTCATGCCCATCGGGTTCGCATGCATCCTCGGCGGCACCCTGACGCTGGTGGGGTCCAGCCCGCTCATCATGCTCAACGACCTCATCGCACCCTTCCACCTTGAAAAATTCTCCCTCTATTCGGTGACGCCCATCGGGCTGTGTCTCATCACCGCCGGCATCGCTTATTTTCTCCTATTGGGGCGGTGGGTCCTCCCGGGTGGCGATGAAGCGGAAACGCGGCTGGCCGGCTGTCTCCATCACGGTCCACTGGGCCGGCACTTTGAACTCACTGTACCCCCCGAGCTGCCCGGACCCCTCACCGCCCAGATGATGCGTGCCGAGTACCAGACTTTTCTGGTGGGCCTGGCCAAGTTCGATGGCGGGGGAAAGCATATGGCCCCGGATGAACGGGTGGCGGTATACCCGGGCGACACCCTGGCCGTGGTGGCGGAAACCGATAACCTCAACCGCCTCATCAAAGACTACGGACTCGTGGTAAGCCCCCAAATGGAGGTCTTTAAAGAAGAGCTGAAACACAAGGCTTGGGGGCTGGCCGAGGGGATCGTGGGGCCGCGTTCGGAACTGGTGGGAAAGACCCTGGGGGAATTTCATTTCCGGAGCAAGTTCCGGATCAACGTGCTGGCCGTCTACCGGGGGGACGAGGTCTTTGAGACCGACCTGGATGAACTGGTCCTAAAAAACGGGGATGCCATTCAACTGGAGGGAACCTGGGACCGATTCAGGGT
This sequence comes from Deltaproteobacteria bacterium, assembly GCA_034522175.1. GTDB lineage: Bacteria > Desulfobacterota > DSM-4660 > Desulfatiglandales > Desulfatiglandaceae > JAIPDZ01. The sequence continues at coordinate 2,114,561 of JAXHLQ010000001.1, forward strand.
CCTTCGGGACCAGGGGCTCCTCATCTTCTGCACGGAAGTGCTGGAGGAACCCATCCCGCGCCAGAAGACCCTGTGGGCCACCTTCTGGTTCGCTGTGGCCATGACCCTCCTTTTGGGCTTTGGGCTGAAGCTTTCGCTCAGCCTGCTGACCGGCGCCCTCGGCATGGTGATCAGTCGGGTGGTGACCATCCAGGAGGCCTATCGGGCCGTGGACTGGCGCACCGTGTTTCTGCTGGCAGGGCTCATGCCCCTGGGCTATGCCACCACCGACACGGGAACCGCCGATGCCATTGCCAAATGGAGCATCGGCCTGTTCGGCACCCTGTCTCCCCTGACGCTCTATGCGCTTTTGGCCGTCCTGGCCACATTTCTCACCCTCGTGGTGTCCAACGTGGGGGCCGTGGTCCTCCTGGTCCCCCTGGCCATCCACATGGCCCAGCAGACCGGGGCCGACCCCCGCCTGGCCGCCCTGGTGGTGGGGATCGGCACCAGCAATTCCTTTCTTCTGCCCACCCACCAGGTGAATGCCCTCTATATGGGCGCCGGCCGGTACCACACACTGGACTTTGTCAAGGCGGGTTCCGGCATGTCGCTTCTGTTCCTCGCCATCGTGGTCTTCGGCGTCCGTTACCTCTACGGCTGAGGGAATAGCCGGCCGGACCTACAGCCTATCGTCCCCAGATATCCGACCACTCGGTCCCGGTGACAATATCCGGATCTTCCATCAAGGCCATCGGATTCTCATTTTGCTGAATTTCCAGGTTTCGGTAGTGCTGCAGGCTGGTCTCATCTCCGACGAAGACACAAACGCAGTCGGCCGCATCCGCGTACATGACCCGCTTCTGACCATTCAGCATGTGATGGATCAGTTGATGCTGCGGCAGAGACTTCAAGTGCGCCAGTTTCTCTTGCGTATCGGCCGGCATTTTTGTAAATCCCGCCCGCAGAAGCAGCTCTTCCACATCGCTCACCCGGTTTTGCTGCAACCCCGCACATCCTGCCAGGGATATCGCCAGCACCATCAACAGCATCCAGACACATCTCCTATTCCCTTTACGTTTCATCCTCATCTCCCCTTTCAAGTCAACAGGCTCAAAAACAATCCCCCTGGCGTCTTTGATCACATTTAGCTTCTCGTAAGTAAAAGGCATGGTCCTTTCCATTTGTCCGCTTTGGTCACTTTCAAAGGGTACTACATAGGGGAAGGGCTTGACACTATGAATATGAATGTGCTACTTTCTTTTAGTATGAATGTAAGGAAAAAAGGAGAACAACCATGTTAGCAAAAATTACATCCAAAAATCAGATCACCATCCCCAAAAAGATCGTCGATCAATTTCCGAAGGTACAGTATTTCGACCTTGAGATCAAGGACGGGGTGGTTCTGCTCAAGCCTGTAAAGGTGTACGATACCAGCCTGGAACAGATCCGATCCAAGATGAAAATGCTTGGGCTCGATTCGGACAGTGTCAAGGAAGCCATCAAGTGGGCAAGGTCCAAATGAAACCCATTCGGGTGGTAATTGACACCAATGTCCTGGTGTCCGCTCTCCTTTTCGGCGGCACCCCGGGGAAACTGATCCCCCTTTGGAAAAACGCCCGCATCGAACCGTACCTCTCGAAAGCCATATTGGACGAAGTAATGCGTGTTTTAGCCTACCCCCGATTCAATCTCTCCGAACAAGAAATCGAATATTTAGTTTATCAGGAAATCCTTCCCTTTTTTCACAATGTTGAAGTCCAATCGGGCCCCATCATTATCGAAGACGATCCGTCAGATGACCATTTCCTTCGCTGTGCAATGGCGGCGCGCGCTCGACACATTATCTCCGGCGATCAACACCTCCTTTCCCTCAAAAAATATGGAAACATCCAGATCGTTTCTCCAGGAGAGTTCCTAAGGTCAAACAGGCCGCCACAGGCCTAAAAAAACCCCGCCGGGCGCAGTGGGGCATGCGCTCGCTAAGTATTTTCAGACGGCTTCCTTAGATCTGGCCCTGGTTTTCTTGCGGTCCCGCAGGTTGAACCAACATGACAGGACAAAAGCCGAGACGCCCAGTGCCACAACACCTCCATCCACGATGAGAGGCTCCCACGAGATTCCGGTGAGCCGATCCATGTAGTATTTGACATAGGAATAGGGAGGGTGACGCTCCCCCAGTTCACTTTTGACCGTCCAGTGCCACTCCGTACACGGGCAGTAGCCCCAGCCGAAACAGATTCCCAAACCGAACCAGGACAGCATGATCAGGCCGCTGATGATCAAATGAATACGGCGGGTCTTTCTCCACACCCAACCCACCAGAACAAACAGAACGACGCCGCTATGGAATACGGTGAAGGAATAATCAAAGAACGCGTACATTGAAATGTTCCAGGTATAATACCCTGTTCATTCTTGACATCTGTATCAGGATCGCCTCCAGGCGTCCGTCTGCGGCTGGGGCAGCTGAAATGTCATCAGCCTTCGGATGTGGTTGTCGAACCCATCTTCTTCCTTTTCAAGGGCCGTTATCTTCCCGGCCAATTGCTTTACCACACGGTCATCTTCGACCGCATCTAAGGGCCTCATCCCCGGGTAAGATCGCTGAATGAGGGAGTAGGCCTGTTTCTGCTCGTGAGTCAGGGCGAGGTATTGATCGATTTCATGGATCATCGCCTGTTTGTCGCGATCCAGCCGCCCGTCCACCTGCATGAGGAGATTCAGGCTGAAATCGCCGCACCGGAAATGCGAGGGCATCTCATCTAAGTGTTCAAGAAGCAGCCGAATCTCCCGGACCACCTCCTCGTCATTCATGGGATCGAACGTCCCCTCCTCCACCATTTCCCGGAGTGGAGACAGGGGATGGATGGCAAATGTTCTGACCCTGATGAAATCGGGCCGGATCTGATTGAGGATTCTCGCGGTCTCAAGCGCGTGTTCCCGGCTCAGGGTCCTCCCGCCCACACCGGGCATAATGTACTCGGAAAGGGAAATGCCCGACCCCACAACACGCATCCCCCCCGTGAGGATATCATCGGGTGTAATCCCCTTTTGGATGAGCTTCAAGACCCGGGCTGAGCCGCTTTCCATCCCGGTGTGGATCCGGGTGAGCCCTGCCTCTTTGAGGCGCTGGTAGGCTTGGGGCCGCTTTTTTTTGATGGATTTGGCCCGTGCGTAGGTGGTGATCCGTTCGATTACCGGAAACATTCGCTTGATATGGCGGATAATCTCCACAAGCTCGTCCGTCGGAAGGATCAGGGTATCGGCATCCTGGAAAACTTCTTGCCCTTGTAGGCCGGGCAGATATGGCATCTGTTCCACGGACAATTTCTCGTAACTCTCACCAGCAGGCTCATGGCCTCGCTGGGCGGCCTGATGACGCCTTGTTCAAACATAAATCTCCTGAGACCTTTGAAAAAGGCCCTCTGTCAATCCGATATCCCCGTAATCCAGCTGACAGGTGTCGTGTCCCAAATTATGGAGAATCATATCCAGCCTGAAGTCTCTCAATCTCGGAATAAGGGCCTTCTCGACTTTTTCCATGTAGGACTCGTCCGTTTGAGGAGAAGCGATATTGACACAGATCTTTTTGCCATTCCCCTCTATCCGGTCCCAGCTGCAGAAACAGACGTGAAGCACATCATCGTCTTCCAGGAAAATATCCCGGGTCCCGTTCCCGTGGTGCCGATCCGTGTCGATGATGGCAAACCGGGCGAACAGGGATTTCTGCCCCTTGACAAATACATCCCTCAAATCCGACGGACAATAATACACTGAAACCCCTTTGAAGCGAGGAACTTGCACCAGGACACATTATTCGGCTGGTTCCGGAAACCGGAAATCCACCCCCCTCCGTGGGCGAAGAAGACAAGGGGATAGGCGGGTTTGATCTGGTTTGGATACCAAACATCCAGTTTCAGGGCCGTATTCCCCACCGACTTATAGACATGGGTTTGATACTGAAAGGTTCCGTCCGGCGCTATGGGGACCTTTGCCCGTAAAATACCGCGAACGTAAAACACCAGGGAAACCAGAAGCCCGAATAAGAATAGGCCTGAATGGATTACAGACAGCAGAAGGAGAACCATAAGGAAGTAGAGTTTGTTAACCACAAACCATGATTCCTTAAATTTCGCTATGATTTTCGCCGATGATTCCTTGAACACGGATTTTCATTTAAATCAGGGCTTGCCGTTGATCAGTGACACCTGATCATTCAGGGTCCAAAGATCATACAGAAGCCCGATGCCGAAGAGGCCGCCCGTCAGCAAATACACAATCCCCGTGCCCCACTTTTCCATGTAAAACCGGTGGATGCCCAATAATCCCAGAAAGGTCAGCAAAATCCACGCGATGGTGTAATCGATAGGGCCGCTGTGGTACCTGAGATCGGCCTGACGGTCCATGGACGGAATCAGGAAAAGGTCGATAATCCAGCCGATAAACAAGAGTCCCAAGGTAAAGAACCAGATGGTCCCGGAGATGGGTTTGCCGTAATAAAAGCGATGCGATCCCGTGAAACCGAAGATCCACAGGATGTACCCGATGGACTTAAGGTGTGTGTCGTTTGAAGTATTCATGCGTCCTCCTGGTTCGGATGTTCCATCAAACCCCCGCCGGATGATCTCAGCCACCCTATAAATAGTGTAAGGGGGGGGGACGTCTATATATTAGAGATCAAACCCCATCTTTTTTACGATGCTTCTCCCCCTTTCAACAGACAGGCTCACCGCAGGCTGGGATATGCCGATTTTCTTAGCAAGGTTTGAAGCCGTCTCTCCCAGTTCGCGAATCGCCCAATAATTCAACACACTTCTCGCCAAAACTCTCTTTTTGTACTTTCCAGGTAAAAAAATTTCTTCCGGTGTCACATGAAATATCTCAGCAACCCTGCGGGAAAGGACATCAAGATCATACCCTCGGGCTTTCAACTCATACCTTCTTTCGAACCGCTCTTCAGTCTCTTGGAGAACATCGAGAACATAGTCGCTGTCACCGAGAATTCGTTCATCTCCCTTCAGACGGACAGCCATTTTACGGAGGCTTTTTACCTCGGCCCAGCCGCCCAGACTCCTGATCAACCCCCTCCCACAAGATCCGGCCGCTTTCCCATCTCAATCCCTTGCCTGACATGATCCAGATACCTTTTTCTCGCAGCGTTTTCTTCCGCTCAATCCCCCTCACCATGCGCACATATACCGGACCAGCTCCAGGAGATAGGCACCTTCCTGACACACCATCGCCCGATCAAGATATTTTTAAGTTGAGTCAAGAGCAGACCTGACCCCTTTTCACACATTTATTCTTTCTTCAATGGCCAATGACGAAAGAATAGGGGTCAACTTTTAAACTTATGGATGTCCACACATTTTTCACACATGCTTTCAGCGTGATGCCATAATTGACAAATAAAGATCCGACTTCGATTTCTCATTTTGCCACTAATCCTCAATGAAATAATCTGAATCGATCTTTTTGATTTCGTAGGAAGCAACGGGAGAAACGCCCACATCGTGTTCAATCATGAGTTCCGCGAGCCGTTGGCCGTCAATAAGAATAATTTTGCTCTCAATGTTCTTCACGTAATCGGTTGCTTCTCTGCTGAAGGTCGAGGTGGTAATGAAGATACCTTTCCTGGCTCTCTGGCCCTGTAAGGCACCGGCAAACTTCTGGATCTCCGGTCTTCCGACACTGGCTTCCCAGCGCTTTGCTTGAATATAGATGATATCGAGGCCTAATTTGTCTTCCTTGATAATACCGTCAATCCCCTCGTCCCCTCTCCTTCCCACGGCCTGGCCGGCCTCTTTTCGAGATCCTCCGTAGCCCATCTTCACGAGTACATCGATTACTAATCGCTCGAAGAACTGGGGCGAACAGTCTTTTATGGATTGCATAATTTCTGAAGCCAAAGTCTGCTGGAGTGATTGATAGGCAATTTCTAGAGCCTCTTCAGGGTTCATATCAGATCGTGTCGAAGGGCCTTTTTCGATCTCAGGCTCCTTTTTGTTGGCTCTAAAATCTCGAAATTCAGGAAATCGTTCGAGATACTTAATATCAATTCTGGGTGGCTTCTCTCTTAACACCTCGCGGCCCCGATCCGTGATCTGATACCATCCTCTTCTGGGTCTGCTAAGAATTCCTGCCCTCTGGAGATAGATGCTTGCCCAGGCCACACGGTTATTGAGAACCGGCTGTGTTCCGCTTGGAAGCAACTCTTCTCTCTCTTCCTGCGAAAGATTGAAAACTTCCGCAATCGCCTCTCGGGAATCTGCAAGTGATCTTTCCTTGCCATCGCTTGCCAACTCAAGCAACGGAAGCATAATGCTCTGAAAATCTGGAACAGCCATGGTGAAACCCCTTAAGTCAAAAAGTTATTGAATTACTGAAGAGCGTTCCGCTTCCCTTCGGTTCTTCCTGGGATGCCTCGGATCCATGCCTGCCATGGTCGTATCCTATTAGGTGCTCATCGCGCTTCACTTTGTGACGAAGGAATGGGGCAACTTTTAAACTTATGGACCTCCCCCCTTTTCACTAATGACACAAGCTTATGAACTTATGGACGCTTTTCGCCGGGCCTACCCAATTTCACTTAATGTGCCCATTTTCTGTGATTATACCACGGAATTGCGTGGTCTTTCCTCTTATTTCTTGAGAAAAGGTAAAATTCGCCGCTCTTTCCCCAACCCGACAGCCGCTTCGGACCGATTTATGAGGACGCACGACCTTTCCACTTTGCGCTCCAATCCCGAAGATATGACACCAGGACTTGACTTCTGCCCTCACTTTTTGTATGATTTTGTCATACTATTTGGGAGGACTCTCAATGAAAGCCAAGAAAACGCGCGCCGCCTTGACGATTTCCATGCCGCAGGACATGGCCGAGGAATATGACAGGCTGGCAAAAAGACTGGCAAAAAACAGGAGTGTGCTTTTCAGAGAAATGTTTCTCGCTTTCAAGAAACAGAAAATGAAAGAGGAGTTTCGAGAACTCCAGACATACGGTGCCGGGCTCGCTCAACAAAAAGGCGTTTTTACGGAATCCGATGTTGAAAAACTGGTTTTCGAAGGGCGATGAACGTGAAGGTTGTCTTTGACACCAACATCTATATCTCCGCCTTTGTCATACCGGGTGGGAATGCCGAGAAAGCATACCTGCACGCTGTGGACGGCGATTTCGAACTTTGCACCTCCATTGCCATCCTGACGGAATTGGCCCGTAAATTAGACGAAAAGTTCGGATGGGAAAAGGGAAGATTGAGCAGTTGATTACGTCCATCAGTAACCTCGCAACCACGTTCAAAACCGCTCCCCGGCTGAAGGTATTATCCGATGACCCGGACAATCGCATTTTGGAATGCGCCTTGGATGCCTCCGCTGAATTCGTCGTCACAGGGGACAAGCATCTGCTCAATTTGACGATGTATCAAGATATTGAAATCATCAAGCTGTCCGAGTTTCTCGGGAGGCTCCACCAAACCCCCGCTGGATGATCTCGGGCACACCGCCTTTGATACCCATCTTACAGAGACACCTTTGATAAAATGGACTAACTCTCTTCGGCCTTCTTGCATTCCAGCACTTAGATACGCCGGTTTGACGTCACCGTTTTCTCAACTTTTAAACCTATGGGCGCCCCTCTTTTTCACAACCCGGCAATACGCTAACCCTATTTCGGCCTTAAACCGAGTTCCCGTCCGAGGACTTTGGTGACGAACCGTTCTCCGAAGACCTCTCCCGCAACCAGTTCACGGACCCGGTCAAAAGCTTTATTCCTGCACCCGGCCTTTTCAGCGGCCTTCATGGCATAGTCATAGGCCTTCCATACATCCATTCCGCTGATATCGTACCCATAGCCCTCCACCAGCCACTTAAGTGCGGCCAAACCAGCCTCCATGGAAAAAATCGGCTCTGTTTCCGCCATATCCCGTGAGGCCCTGCTGAGGGTCCTCGGATCGCAGGGCGACCTGTTGGCCAAAGCAATGGCTTCCTCGTAAAGACCTGCCGACTTGGCTGCGGCAAACCACTTGCCTTCGGCTCCCGGGGTACTGGCCACCAGATCACCCAGAATTCGGCTCGCCTCCTTTTGCGGGTATTTCCTGGCAATAGCGCGAAAGGTGGCGAGATAAGAGGTCTTTTGATTGGCCTCAATGGCATAGCGGTCGTAGGCTTCTTCGACCATGCCGCTTGAAAGCAGGATTTCTTCACAGGCTTGGGCCACAGCAACGGGGCTGTCATTCAGTCCGCGGGAGTCCTCGGCATAACGCAGGGCTTCGGCCTTTTTGCCAATGGAAATCAGTGCCTTCACACCCCATTCCCGGTTATCCCAGGATTTATAAGGCGCCAGATCGAGCAGGGAGAGGATCTCCTCCTGCCTGCGAGCCTTGAGCAAGGCACTCAGGCAGGCGGGAGTGCCTTTGTAATAGCCGCGCAGCTTCGGATCCTCTCCCCAGGACATGCGAACCGGCGGCATCAATTCATCGGCCCATTGTGAGGCCCGCTGGGGACTTACGCAGAGATCTCCCCAGAAATCGGCAAGCCTTTCGATGTACGGCATATCGTCTTCTTCAAAGGCATCCCAGAGACGATCCAGCCAGTTTTCCCTCAAATCATCCTCTGCCGGGGCCCTGACGATCAGGGGAACCAATGCATCGATAGCCTTGTTCACGGCTGTACCAATGGCGCCCGAGGAGCTGTCCACATGTTCCAGGGCCGGTGAGAGCTTCTCTAAAAACAAAACCGCCCCTTCAGCTCCCAATAGGGGATCTTTTCGTGCGATCTTTTTTATCTCCGATACAGCCTCTCTGACCCGCTTTATGGCCGGCTGCGAACGCCATCCAAAAGCATGCCGCCGGAAACGGGCACGGAAGGTCCATTTATGGGAAGGAGGCTTCGATTTCATGACTGTCCCTTTTCTGTTTGGCTTTTCGGACAGGGGTCATTGCTCCTTGTTCCAGCACTAAAGATCAAGCCCCATTTCTTTTACGATTCTTTCTCCCCTTTTAACAGACAGGCTCACCGCCGGCTGGGATATCCCGATTTTCTTAGCAAAATTTGAAGCGGTCTCTCCCAGTTCGCGAACCGCCCAATAGCTCAACACGCTCCTTGCCTCAACCCTGTTTTTATACCTGCCCGGAGAAAAGATCTCTTCCGGTGTCACCACATGAAATATCTCAGCAGCCCTGCGGGCAAGGACATCAAGGTCATACCCTCGGGCTTTCAACTCATACTTTCGTTCGAACCGCTCTTCAGTTTCTTGGAGAACATCGAGAACATAGTCGCTGTCACCCAGAATCCGTTCATCCCCTTTCAGCCGGACAGCCATTTTACGGAGGCTTTTTACCTCGGCCCAGCCGCCGAGACTCCTGATCAGTCCCCCTCCCACAAGATCCGGCCGCTTTCCCATCTCAATCCCCTGCCTGACATGATCCAGATACCTTTTTCTCGCAGCAGTTTTCTTCCGCTCAATCCCCTTCACCATGCGCACATATACCGGACCAGCTCCAGGAGATAGGCATCTTCCTGACACACCATCGATTTGTAACGGTTTTGGAAAAGATCGGCGTGACGCCGGTATCGCCGGTTGAACTTGACGGCATAGCCTGTCAACAGCTTGCGCATGCTCCGGAAAACCACGCCAAGCACTTTCTGCACGAGCGTCCCATATCCCCACTTACTCCGTAGAGGACTTGGCTCAAATGCCTCACCCCCTACTTCATGCCGGTTTTAACCGGCGCTTTCAGGATGTCCCGCCGCTTTCCTTATGGGCCTTCTCCCTTTTCACCCTCCCCCCCTTATTTGCCGTAGCGTTTCCTCAAGCACGGGTATTCGCTGTTTATCTTTGGGATCTTTGGATGTCTTTTTGAGTTCAATCAATGCCTCCAGATTGAGCACCCTAAGACTATAGCCTCTGAAGTCAATTTTCAAACTCTGATCCAGGAGATCCTCGTAGGACCTGTCTCCCTCGATAACAGCCAAAATATCGAGCGGTCCCAATCTGGTTTTGAGAAGTAGATGGCCTTCCTTCAACAGATCTTCCTTCTTCGGTGCGATCAACTTGTCGTCCAAACGACGATAAACAGCATCAATTGATCTAAGAAAGTCAAATAGTTTGGCTGTATTTTCCTGGGATCGGCTATGAACGACGTCCACATCCATTGTTGTGACCGGCGCACCTTGAATGACGGCTGCGAGACCGCCGACCAAAACAAAATCTACACCTGCTTCCAACAACCCTTCCAAAATTTCACCGAGGCTCACGTTCACTGTTTTTCTGCTGTTTGTAGGCATCTCTCAACTCCAAAATTGTGCGAGCCGCGTCATCGTTGGCCTCTAATCGTTCTTCAGGGGTCATCCTTATGAACATATGGATCAATCCCTTATCGACACCGGAGGGCGAAGCATCTTTCGTTTCAAAAAGCATTTGAAACCTCCCTTGAGGGGCCGCGGTTAATGTTTGTGAATCTCCGCTCTTCTATCCAGCCGGTGTCGGGTTTCATGACTCTACCCCTCTTTCAGGGGAAAATGTTCAGCGAGCGGCTTCCCCCAGCTCACTGCAGGTTTCTTCAATTCTGTCCGCACTTGTCTTTCTGAGTCTGCGGTAATTCACATTTCAAGCTCTTCCCTCTATGCTCTTTATAACATGAGTCAAGAGTAGATTTGACCCCTTCCCACAAGTCTTTTTGTCCGTATTCGGCTTGTATCGATCAAGCGTCAGGAGGATTGACAACAAACCCTTCTTTCATGGCCGCCTCTTTCAGACGCTGATCAAAACAGATGATGGGCAGGCGACCCGGATCTTCCTGTGTGGCGATGAGGCAGGAACCCAATTGACAGGCATCCGCGCCACGAAGGGGGTGGACTTCCAGCAACCGAACCGCTCGATAGATGACCTTGTCGAGCGCTGTGATCTGGTACGCGCTTTCCATAATATGACCCAGGCGCATTTTGGCTTCCTGAAACCGATCGAAACCCAGGGTCTCATCCCTCAGTCTACGTGTTAAAGCGCTAATCACCTCTACACGGCTCAGGCACCAAAGCAGGACCTCCTGGTCGCCTTTCAGGGTTTTTAGGCAGTAGTCGCTCTGGATTTCAGGCACCAATAACGGGACCAATGCAGATGCATCCCAGAACTTCATCTACCGGCAGCCCTTTCTTCGAGCAGCGCCCCAAGAACACCGGACGTCTTTCGCTGTGAGACGCCGGACGTAGGATCCTCCTCCAAGCGCTCCAGGTCAATGGGACCCCTCGAGGGAGGTATCACCAGGCCCAGTTCCCTGGCACTATGTATCCATGCCGATGTATTTTCCTTCGTCTCTGGTGAGTTTGAGACGTGGACAATTCTGGCCAGCGGCGTCTTTCTGTCCAGAATTTCGACTTGCTCGCCGCCTTTAACCAACCGGAGATAATAACTCAGCCGATTTTTGACTTCTGAAATATTGGCTTGAATCATATTTCACCACCTCACCCTCATAAAAAAGCCAATGGGTCTAGGTTTATAAAGCTATTTTAGCCAGGTCATCAGCTTTTGTCAAGAAGCCCAAGAGATCTCGGATATCTCCCTCCATCAAAAACCAAGGCCGTCCGCTCGGAATATGCTCTGGACTGCTGAAACGATGCAGAGACCGTTGAATGAGCGTATGTCAAAGGGGGGACGTGATAGGGATGAGTCTGCGATGGAATATTAACACGCGTCAACTCAGAAATTTCCGTTTCGGAATAGGCACTTGGCAGCGGCATAGTTTCAGGAGACTTTGTCAGACCAGTTTCGTTATGTTCTCCGCCACGGTCCCCCTTTTTCACCCAGGCTTACTCGAAATCAACGAAAGACCGCCACAATGAGAATATCTGTAAGTTGAGTCGAGAGCAGACTTGCCCGCGCACTCTTTAATCGGCTTTCAGCCAAACTCGTACCCCATCTCGACCCAGTAATGCCAATCTTCAACGGCTTCCCTGGTTTCTTGAGACATTTCGTTGATCGGCGTGAGCTGGGATAGCGGAACCGCCAGCCCGTCTCTGTTCCATCGGATCTTCACAAACATCTCCCTCTCGCAGTCCTCCTCGGGCCCCATTCCCAATGACATCCACTTCATCCCCTATCTGCAAAGGCGATATGGCACGTTTCTGAGTGCAGACAGCGGTAAACGGAAATTGAAGCTGATCTTCGAGGTAATAGTACCACCCCATGGCCTGTTCTTCGGCTCCGTATGCATCAACAACAATCTCCATGCTGATGCGCTCTTCACGGTCTTCGTCCCGTTTTTTCTTGGCCATATGAAGTGTCCTCCCCTTGTAAGAGACTCGACCTTTTTCGCCCAATGATCAATCTTTATTCGGCCCTGAGATAATTCGAGCAGCCGTATTTCTTCACCGGAGAAATTCACTTTTCCTATCAACCCCCGCCTGTCGAATCAGTCCTGAGCGGACCGACTCCAGCGTATCAAAGACGGATTCGGTGACATTTTCTTTACCGGCGAACAATACGCCATGGAGCATCTTATGCCTGTAAAAAAAGGAAGTAATTCACAAATCAAGATCTGACCCCACTCCCGAGTATTAATTTTTCTTGAAGATCCTCACTTGACATGAGGATCTTCAAGATTTATAATCCGATCATGATCCCAAGACCAGAACCCATCCGTCAAATCGACGCTTCGTTTCAAATTCATCCGGTCACGGCGCTGCTCGGGCCGCGACAGTGCGGTAAGACCACTTTGGCACACCTCATCGCCGAACAGGAGCCGGCAACAATTTTTGATCTGGAAAGCCCGGTGGATGTCCAGCGTCTCTCCGCCCCGATGCAGGCATTCAAGGCGGCCTCCGGCCTAATCATCATAGATGAGGTCCAAAGAAAGCCGGAACTTTTCGAGTTACTCAGGGTATTCGTAGACCGACCGGATCAAAATGCCCGGTTTTTGTTATTGGGGTCAGCATCGCCTCAACTGGTGAAAGGCGTTTCAGAGTCTCTGGCTGGAAGAATCGGATTCGTGGACCTATCCGGTTTTCAACTTTGGGAGGTCGGGGTGCAGTACCGCGACCGGTTATGGCTCAGAGGAGGTCTTCCCAAAGCCTTTCTTGCCGATTCCGAGTCAAACAGTATTCAATGGCGCGAAAACTTTATTCGAACTTTTCTGGAAAGAGATATCCCGCAGCTCGGCATCACCATCGCGGCGGAAACGCTTCGTCGATTCTGGACGATGGTCGCCCACTACCACGGGCAGGTCTGGAATGCAGCGGAATTCGGGCGAGCCCTCGGCACGGCTGAAAATACGGCACGGCGGTATCTTGACATCCTCTCCGGCGCATATATGGTTCGGGTGCTGCCTCCGTGGTATGAGAACCTGAAAAAACGACAGGTCAAAGCGCCCAAGATATATATCCGTGACAGCGGGCTGTTTCACAGTCTTCTGCAGATTTCAACCCTGGCCGACTTGCAGGGACATCCCAAGATCGGTGCATCATGGGAAGGCTTTGCGCTGGAGCATATCATCCATTTTTTTCGAACCAGAGAAGCCTACTTCTGGGCGACGCACGCCGGCGCGGAACTCGATCTTTTGGTCAGCATAGCCGGGAAACGCTATGGTTTTGAATGCAAATACTCGGATGCACCGGGCAGAACCCGGTCAATGCACATCGCCATTCAAGACCTGGCACTGGAACATCTGTATGTCATATATCCCGGAGAGGAGACATATGCCCTTGACGATAAAATCACAGCCATTCCATTGAAAATGATTTCAGAATTAGGGGAAATCGGACCTATGACTTCAAAACCGAAAGGGGCATAGGGAACCTTGGCGGATTGACAACCATAAAATCCGCCTCCCCAAAGTGACCGGACTCTGGCCCCAAAGCCGCAGGTAATGCCGGTCCGCCTCATAGGAAATGTCCTTCACGTCTTCGGGCCCGTAATGGGATTTCAGTTCAATGCGGCTCTAGGTGGCTCTCCGCACCATATGACCGAAGTTCCGATCGACCGACACGGTTTTGTCCGTCATCTCTTTATCCCCCATATGTCCTTTCAACGGGATAACAGAGGCTTCAGGATTTTAGCGAAGGTTAGGCCAGCTTAAATCAGATTGTTTGTATAGAATCCGCTGTTAAGGGTAGGAAGTATCTAAGATTCGCCCTTGGGGATCAAGGATATGGCCACAACTTATTTTTTAACCAGCGCTTTCTTTTCATTTTCTTTGCCGGTGAACAAAGCAGCATGGATCATCTCATGCTTGTAACGAAATGGTGTAATTCACAAATCAAGACGTGACCCCAGCCTCAATTGTTATGTTCATCACTGCGCACCAGATCCTTGCTCATTACCTCACCGCCTCTTCCCATCCTTCCGTTCACCTTCACAATTGCAATGGTATCCCTCCCGAAGATGCCCTCGGTGACATTCTCTTTGCCGGCGAACAAATCATCAGGGAGTGTATTATGCTTGTAACATAAGGGTCTAATTCACAAATCAAGATGTGACCCCAGTTGACAATGGTCCGCGAAAATGCTTGACAGGGTTCACTATATAGTTTATAAGTAAGTCATGATAAAACTCAACATACATGAGGCAAAAACGCATTTGTCCCGCTATCTTGAAGACTTGGCCAAGGGGGAGGTTATTATCCTGTGCAAGAGAAACGTCCCGGTTGCCGAGATCAGGGGGATTTCACCCCGTGACACCCGGGCACGGCGGCCGACCGGCCTGGCCAGGGGGGAATTCGAGATCCCCGAATCGTTTTTCGATCCTTTGCCGGAAGATATGCTGGCCGCCTTTGACGGTGAATCCCCGTGAAAATTCTTCTGGACACCTGCACCTTCCTCTGGATCATTACCGATGATTCCAGTCTTTCCGCCAAAGCAAGGGCCCTTTTCATCGCCTCTGAAAATGAGGTCTTCCTGAGCGTAGTTTCAAGCTGGGAAATCGCCGTTAAGTACAAACTGGGTAAACTGCCCCTCCCGGAATCCCCGGCCAAATATATTCCTCAAAAGAGGGAACATCATGAGATCGACTCGCTTGTGTTGACCGAGCAGGCAGCCCTGTACCTGCCCAAGCTCCCTGATCTTCACAGGGACCCTTTTGACCGTATCCTCATCTGCCAGGCCATTGTCGAGGGACTTTGTCTGTTGACGCCCGACGAGTTGATCATTCAGTATCCTGTCCATTCACTTTGGTAACAAGTTCCTTAACCAAACAACTCATCCCCCCACGGGCATCATCTTATCTAAAACCAGAGAACCTCTACAACATGCCCCTGAACCATAGGATTTCCAGGGCATCCTTCGCTTTCTGTTTGGCCGATAACCCCGTGATCCCAATGCCCATGCCGGATAGAATCTTATTTTTATTCCAGCCCCCCTTTTCGACTTTTCACGAAAAACTTCTTAGAGGTCTTCAACAAAGGGACAACCCTCCTCCTTCATCTTCGCAATGAACTTCATAAGGTGCAGCGACTGTTTATCCGATGGTATCTTTAATGGAATGCTGGCAGCTACGGTCATTATTTCCATGTCCTTGTGAGTACCTATCCTATGGCTCCGGCACCACTCAATGGCCTTTTTCCAGAACATGGAACCCAGTTCAACGACCTTTGCCTGTGCCATCACGTTGTTGTCGATTTTCTGGGTTATTTCTGCTCCTTTTTTACGGGCCTTTGTTTCTCCAAGGCTAACGAGATCCATTTTGAGGGCTCTCGGCATGTCTATCTTTAGGCTACGCGTCCTTTCCCAGCAGCCCGGTTTCTTGGCCCATTCTGTGACGTTGCTGATGCCTTCCGGCGTATCGATTATTACATGATGTACCTTAGACGATATCATAACTAATGCATCATGCAGTGCTGCCGAGATATCCTGCTGCTGCCATATGTTTTCAAAGTGTATGACCTTCTTACTACCAGAGACCATATCGGCAAGTTTGGAAATGGAATAAGCCACGATGTTCGCCCGATAGCCGCCATCGTACCAAGGCTGGCTGGAGACTATCTTTTCCATCCGTCTGAAGATAATCGCCTTACCTATAACGCATTTGTACCAGTATTCATTAAATTGGTCTTTGTTGGCATCCCATCGAATGCCTATGACACTGGCGAATTTAGCGAAATTAAACTGGGCGCCCTTACTGACGATGTGGGGGATTCCGTCCCAGACATTCTCAAACTTGGCTAAGTCGGTCTTAGTAAAAAGCTGACTGCGCGGATATTCTTGGCGAAACTTTTTCTTCTGAGCGGGCGTCATGAGTGTCTGCGCATCTAGGTACTGACCTCGAGCGCGTTCGTAGAACCATTTGCTTTGTCGGAAAGTACCGTCAGGCGAAGGTGCGAATATGCGCCGCGAGAATTCTTCCAGCCTGACATGAAACGGATGGTTCGAAAAAAAGTCTGCCGCGTTTACCCTGTTCTGAGTGTTTGCGTACTCTGAGATTCGTGGAACAACCTTCATGGCCTGTTCCGGTTCCACGATCGAAAGTTTCATCTGTACAAATAATCTGGAAATGGCCGCGTGCATCTTTTCGTGCGCAGTGAAAATCGATGCCGTGGTCTGGCCGCCATTTACGATTTGCAGGTTCTTCAGCTTCGTGATGTGAAGCATTCCATCAATTTCCCTAGTTTCAATAGACTCTGCTGTGGCTGTGATGCCGTTGTTGTAGGCGAAGAACATATCAGGCTCGTTATTGATGGTATTACGCATCCCTTTGTTAACCTTGCCTCGAAACTGCAGGAAGCAGCGAACATTCTGCTCCAACAGCCTAGCACCCCAGCGGTCGTATATTTCAGCCAAAAGTTCACCGGGAACAACTGCAAGGTAGGCCTTGTAATCAGCACCCTTTAGATGGGCAGGCAGGCACGGTAGGATGGTTCCAAAATCTTTCTCTAGATCTATATCAAGATCTTCCTTCCCCTTGCCGGACATAACAAGACGGTATAAGCGTGAAATATCCCAGACAGTGTAAGTGACAGGGATCGATTCAACATTGCTCTCCTCCATACCCTCGACTCGCTCGCTCAGGTTGCGGTTGCTGATTAACACTATACGCACACGGCGAATCGATTCCTTGCGTTCATTGACCATCTGGGCTACGCCAAAACCGGGCGAGGATTCCTCCAGCTTTATGTAGTAGTCGTTCTTCAGGCTGAAAGCCAAAAATCGTTCCACCCTTCGGAATATCCGTCCAATCTCGGTCTTCGTAAGAGAGTCAAGGCCGTTATCTTGGTTAAAGTCGCATGCCACGAGAGTCAATACGCCCTCGGTCTCACCCGGATCGCCGGCATAGCCGTCTACCTGAATGCCTCTGGAAATTGGCGACCGAAAAGGAGTATAGTCGAAAGACTCAAACTCACCGGCTTCCAGTAAATAATCCGCGAAAAGCTCTACGAAACTACTCTCCGAGAATTGTTGGTTGGCGCTGGAGGCCCCCCATACGTCCTGCATGAATGAATTGTGAAACTCCTCAATTCCATACTTCATCGTTCATCCTCAAGAACTGCTGTCAAATCTGCCCAGTCGATCTCGAAATCCCTGCATGCTGACAGAGCAAT
This sequence comes from Deltaproteobacteria bacterium, assembly GCA_034522175.1. Lineage (GTDB taxonomy): Bacteria > Desulfobacterota > DSM-4660 > Desulfatiglandales > Desulfatiglandaceae > JAIPDZ01. The sequence goes on from JAXHLQ010000001.1 coordinate 2,132,065, forward strand.
CATGTACGAGAGATCATCCACTCCTGTCGGCATTGATCCGGGTATGAGCCTAGGAAGAGGATCCCTCTACGGCATAGACGCTCTGACCAAGCAGCAGAAAAAGATCGTCCTTATAATCATGGATATTTGAAAAACCCCAAGCGCCTAGGCGACTCTCAAAAAGTTCGAGAAATTCAGGTTGCCTCTCTCTGATTAATTCGCTCAAATGATTCACGAGTTCATCCAGATTGAAGCTTTCGGGTTGCTCTCCGGTAGATCTGGAGAGCTCGTACACGACTAGAAAAAGCCTCTTATAACTACCCGTGTCCAATTGCCCCTCCGAGTTGATTCGCACTCGGGAGGGAGCGGTCGCAGCTCTAGTCTTTATCTCCACTGCCGTGTCAGAAATCGAAAAGTCCTTTTCTCCTTCGCCAGCAATCGGGCCTTTCCAGAAATTTATGGCCTCCAGCGGCTCAAACCGGGGCAGAAGAGTTTCTTTCAAAAAATGAGTTCACCAATGAGCCCCTTCTGCTCATTCTCGGAAAGCTTATCAGAGCGGCCCCGCTTCATGAGTTGCTGCCAGCGCCAGAGTCTGTTGATGGTGATGGCTAAAACGGCCGCTTCATCGGGGCACTTGCGTGTGGCATCCAACAAGTCGCAGCACAGGCGGTAGAACAGATCGCTGTTTGGCTGATCCTTGAGCGCAATAATAATCTGTTGCCTGCCCGTGTCCGCGATCATATGCTCCATTAGATCGAGGCCTTTAAGCATGGGAAGTCGTTGTCTCGTGTCTCTGGATTTTACATCGAACTGCACCACGAAAAGACATCTCAGCATGAAATCCCGCCCCAGAAGAATTCGAAGGGATGCTTGGGATCGGCCCGCCTCACATTATAGCTGGCCGAATCGGGCGGCTTGGAAATAGGTGCCCAAGGGTTGTCACTCAGAGGCATGCTACAGCTCCTCATCCAGTTCCGCGCTGAAATGCTCCTTCCACCACGTGGTATTCACGACGTAACCGACCGTTTCTTCTGGCTTTTCAGTGGCAGGGAAACTGATGCCCCAAGCTGTGACTCCATCAGCCACAGGGCCTACCTTGCCCCCGTCAATCTTCAAAACATGAAGTACGAGAAGCGGTCGTGTTCTCTTTTCTCTGAATCTAAAATCTGGAACCGATCTGGTTTGGTTGCCTTCCTCTGCACTAAAGGCAGCGTTCACCTCATCAACGATTTCTTGATCCAAACCTATGTGTTCAATCGGTCTACTGGCAACCCTCTGTTTGGTGCCGATCTGAATGAACTGCAGGTTAGTCCTCGGGCCTGCAGCACGTCGCGGACAAACTACCGAAAAATCGAACAGGTGGGTCTCGACATGGTCTTTAGCATCCTTGTTATACTCTCCAATTTTCCCCTTGTTAACAACTACCACATCCCACAAAGAGAGTTCGTCGTCCTGCCTTGCCTTGATGTATTCGCGGACAGGTTCGGTCTGGGTTTGTATGCTCATTGGATGATTGTCGAATGCCAGCAGGTAATCCATGATCATTTCAGCCGGCACACTGCGCCAGAGGTAGTTGTTATTATATACCATCTCATCTGAATCGCAGGTATCCTTGCCACCCATCTGGCGGACAAGATTCGATATTGCACGCCGGTTACGTTCCACCCTGTTCGCATCCCGCCAGATGGTATGCGTCTCGATATACTTCTTGGCCAGATCTATCTGCACTACCACCCTCTGCGCGCTTCGCATCTTATTGCGAGCTGTCACAATAAGCGAATCAGGATGACTTCTGACCTTCAGTCCGAAATCCTTGGGCCGTAGCCTAGCCTGTTCCATTTCGCGGATATCGGCACGCAGTTCTTCAAGTGAACCGGAAATATGCTCATACCAACCAATGGCTTCCGGGGTCATCCAGATCCTGCACAGGTCCTCATACCCATGCCGGTATCCGAACCATCGTCCCATCTGCATGAGGGTGTCATACATCATAGAGTTGCGTAGGAAGTAACTCACCGTCAGGCCTTCGAGTGTGAGCCCTCGAGATAGGCCGAAACCGCCTACGGCTATGACATTAAGGCCAGAGTCTGCATGATCGCGATAGTTAAGTGCTCCGGATGAGCGGCTATTAACCTCGATAACGTTCATAGGAGAGATAGCCTCTAGCAATCTCGACTGCACACTGGGCCACTCGGCCTCAAGGCAGCTGAACTCCCTCCTCCACGTAAGGTGCAGGTCGGCCACATATTCATCGCCGAGGGCTTCTTCCGTTGATTTCGAAGCCTCATAGCGTATGTGTTCCTCCATCCTTCTGAGGTAATCGTGTACATGATTGCGAAGTTGTCCCTGCACGGAGATGAATCGCGAGGCATTTATCATCATCGAATTGTGGTCGCCCACATGACCACGGATCAATCGCAGGGCCCTGCTCAAGACAAATATCCTGATAGCCTCTTTCAGACTTTCCGGTATTGAGACCAGAACATGGTCAATCTTGTGCCGAATAGGCAGCAAGTCCTCATGGTCCTCGATTTCCCTTACATGTTGTCCGCGTTCTTCGCCCCCCGTAAATACACGGTCGGCACCGAAATAATTGCTTGGTGCATCTAGTGTAACGATGAAATCTCTAGGAAAGAGATCTTCTTTCAGCATGTCATCAACTGTGTCCGGATCGATGAATATATTGGCAAATGGTGTCGCCGTATATCCGACATAGCACTTACGTTCGAAAAGGTTCAGCAGTTCTCGGATCTGGGAATTGATTCTTGAGGTTTGGTCGGGTGAAGCGTTGATATCAATGGAGGCGTTGTCTGCCTCATCATCTATAAGCAACATAGGGGAGGAAATGCCTCCACCTGTGACATTGTGTTCCCTCAACCAGTTAACGAGGTTGGTCAAAGTGTTCGTGTTCTTCTTAATGACCAGTACCGTTGGTGTCCTAAGCGCACTGAGCTGAACCCCGAATGAGGAGGCCATCTGACGGTTGAAATCCTTGATGCAGGTTGTGAGAGTTACCGGCAACCTGTTCCTGTCAATTCTGCCTACGCCAACGTACCGGCTCGGACGGCTTGTTTCCAATCGGGAGCTATCCCTTCCAACGAATCCCTCATCTATGCGCTCTTGGGTCTGGTTACGCAAGCTGTTTTGGATTCCGGCAATTATAATGATGAGCCTGTAGCCTGCATCCGCAGCCTTGCATATGAGCCCGGTATAGTTGGCAGTCTTTCCAGACTGGACGTGTCCCACCACCATCCCTCTCCGGTCCCACAAACCTTCTTTGAGCGGGTTCTCGAGCAGATCGAGAGTACGCTCAGTGACTTCGTCAATTTTGGCAATGACGGTTGGCGGAAAGTTCTTCCGCTCGAGCAGCAGCCGGTAGCGGTTCCAGTAGTATGGTTCTATATCCTGACGCGCCTCAGCAAGCCAAGGAGTAAAATCCTCTTGGAGGACCCATCCGGTGGACATTTTCACATCCAGCCTGCTTTCGAATTCCTTGGCAAGAGCCTCAAGTTCATCCCTGTTCACCTCGCAACCCGGAACCTTACTATAGTTTGCAAGGGTCTCTCGGATTAATGGTGGTGTTACAGGTGATTGATTGTAAAGGGCTGCGGTAGCCACACTTTTCAACATTTCAGCTGTCATTTTTTTGCGTTCTCTCTATTGTCTAAAAGTGTTCTGACCATTTCCATATTCAATCGATAAGGGTCGGTCCTTCCCAGTACCCCCAGAATTTCATCTATTGAAAGCCCTTGGCTGGTCAGGGCATCGATTGTTATGTCAAGTAGCTTTTCCATGACGTCCTCAGGAATTACATTACTGCTTATGTCCTCTGAATTTCCGGCCGCATCTGCAAAAAAGGCATCTACCGGAAAACACTGCTCCACTGCTCTTAGCACTGCATTGAAACTGTCTGTCTCCTCTTCCCCGATCATTTCCATAAAGTGCATAAGCAGAGGATGATCTCTGTTAATTTCGTAAGTTATCCCGCCGTGCTTTGCCTTCCTGATCCACAGGGATTGTATCTTGGGGCCAACTAGCTTCTTGCCTTTAAAGACATAAACTCTTCCCGAGGCTCCCGTGATTCTCTCAACGATCTTCTTTAAGCTCTCCCGCACGGCAAACGGAGGTTGAGCAGTAGCTTTCCTGACATCAATCTTCCAAAGGTGGTCGAGGCCACTCGGTATGTCCACTCGCACTCTTGCCAACCTTGTCAATTCAGACTGTTTTACTATTCGGAACCAAGTCCTGTGGATTATCAGTCGGCCATTTCTGTAAACGTAAAAGCCCTGATTTTTCAGGTAACCGCCCTCACCAGCATAATGGTCGTATTCCGATTTGGTGCATTTCTTGTGATGAGGCAAGATATATGCTTGGATTCGGACCTTATGCCTGTCGATCCGGTGCACCTCCTCGGGGAGATGTTGGGTGGACGGGTGTCTTGAATTGAAAGGATCGAAAGGTGTTACGGCACCTTCGTTGATCCGTAGTTCGAGCTTTGGCAAAGGTGCTTCGCCCTGCATAAATCGATGAAAAACTAGACTTAGGTATTTTCGAGCAACATCCAATTTCTCATATAAATGGTCCTTTATGTTCGCTCCTGAAGTCCGATCAACCAATCTGTCAAGTTTTTCCCATAAAACGACTGTGCCAGAATTCTTGAGCCTTCCTCCCCATCTGATACGCCCTATCTCATCACCATCAAGAATGTGTAAAAGCCATTCATTCTGCTTGACAACGTCATCCAAGTCCCAGCAAGCCCCTGAGATGACTTCGTTTTTTTTGGTAAGGACCGTAAGGCGGCGACCTTGGGAGAATGAAGCAGTCTTGAGCCCGAGCCCAAATCTACCAAGATCCTTATCTTCACGTTGATCGAGAGGACTTATGCAGCCAAGTCGCATTGCCTCGACAAGTTCCCGAGGGTTCATACCGTGGCCATCGTCGATAATACAAATCGAAGGGTCCTCATTTGCCTCTAAATGGATATCAACATTCTTCGCAGATGCAGAGATGGAATTATCGATGATGTCAGCCAGAGCGGCCTCAAGGGAATATCCTAAATCCCGCATAGACTCAATAAGAGAGGCAGCTCGAGGTCTAGTGGCAATTTTTTTCATAGACAACTATAAGTCAATTAATCATTCCTAAATATTTTTCAAAAATTGAAAGTATGGTTTCTGAATCCTTAGTTTGGCATTCCCAAATAATTAAAACATTCCATCCTAAAGATTCCAATTCACTTTTAACAATTCTATCTCTTTCAATATTTTTGGCAAATTTACTCTGCCAAAAAGAAATTCTAGATTTTGGAGTATATGCATATTTACAATTTGGATGTCTGTGCCAAAAACATCCATGTACAAATATCGCCAATTTATGTTTCGGGAGTACTATATCTGGCTTTCCCGGGACTCTATCAAAATTCAATCTGAATCGATACCCAGCTTTATGCAGAACAGAGCGGACAATTTTTTCAGGTTTAGTATCTTTGCCCGGAATGCGTGACATATTCCAGCTTCGATGCTCTTTTGATATTCGATCAACCATTATTTTCGTATTCACTCATTATCAGACCGTGAACAACTTCAGCCAGTGATCGGGCAAGAAGCGGTGGGACAGCATTCCCCACTTGAATGTATTGTTGACTCCGAGGACCGCAAAAAAAGAAATTGTCTGGAAAAGTCTGAATCCTTGCAGCCTCCCTTACCGTCAGGCTTCTCGCCTGTGATGGGTCCGGATGAATAAAATAATGACCATCCTTGCTGATATGGGAAGTAATTGTGGTTGCAGGAAAATCCTCAACCTGCACCCTAAAACGATCATTGAAGTTTCCCTTTTTAATCGCCGCCTGGACATTTTTATGCTCAGGCAAAAGTCGCTTAGGAAAATCCCGAAGCATAGGGGTGGTTTTTTTAACTGAAGCAAAACAGGATGCAAAAAAATACCTTTGTATATCTGAAGGCATATGAGTTTTTGATACGTGGTTACAGTATCCTCTTAACCTCCCGTCCAAAAACCACTCACTCGCATAAAGTCGATCCGGCTGATTTCTTCGAGCCAAAAATTCGGCTCCTGATCCAAGATCACCATCTAACTCCATGGCCTGCTGCTTCATTTTATCAAGCACTGATGGTTCGATCCGGTTCTCTCCAATCCAATCCACTTGGAGGAGTCGTGTTATATTTTCTTTCCAGTCCTCACCAATGCCATATTTTCTACTGAAAGAGCTCCTTATAGGAGGGAGATCTGAAATAACATCTGCAATATTTACTTCAAAATTACTCTCACTAAGAGTCCTAGGTTCAGTCTTGCTATCATCCCGTATTCCCAAAACTATAACTCTGTGACGGCATTGAGGTATTCCGTAGTCCTCTGATTTGATAATGAACTCTTCAGGTCGGGGGGGTTGGCTCTTTAAAAAGACTAAGATCACTTGATCTGCTTACAAAGGAGTACAAGCGATAATTCACACGACCCGAACCAATATTCCTGAAAACTCTGGTTGGGTTTCTAAGATCTCTAATAATCTGCCTGAATATTGGACCATTTGAGAGCTTGGCGGAAAGAAGGCCTCTCACATTTTCCATCACAAAAACTGGCGGCTTGTGCTTAGCCAGAATTCTGAGATATTCTTTGTAAAGAAAATGCCTTTCATCCGATTCTCTGATTTCAGGCTTTTCTCGCCAGATTTTTGCCATACGGGAACGTCCGGCAGTTGAATAGGCCTGGCAGGGTGGACCGCCTATAAGTATCCAGGTCTTGGAGCCTTTAAGAGCTGCTCTTATTCGCGCATCTACCTCTCTTCTTGATACTTTTCCCAATTCTGCATGCCATGCTTCTTTTGCAGCATCTGCAAATTCCTCTGGGAAAAGGTCAAATAGTTTTTCTCGCGATAACTGGCCTTTCAGAAACAAGTAATATTCTCTCGGGGCATTCCCATCGGAAAATTTCCGAAAGAAACTTCGCAATCTTAGCGTCTGATGGGCGTGGTAGTCTTTTTCAACAGAAAGACAAATCCTGAAAGGAAACCTGCGTTTTATTGTTTTATAAGCGGAAAAACCCTCTCCGAGACCTCCGGGTCCCGCAAAAAGATCAATTATTGGAATAGAGACATTCATGGGGGCCACAGGACACTCTTCAGAAATTTAGTAACTTGCCTCTCAAGAGAATTATGGAATTAGGGTCACATCTTGATTTGTGAATTAAAAACCCTTGGCTGCTCCAGACGATATATTAAGGGGCGGTTCGAATCAACTCCCCCGGCAAACCACAAAACAAAAAACCCCGTTCTTCATCTATCTGAAGACACGGGGTTGTGGCACTTCCCAAATCATTTTATAAATCCTCTTCTCCCATTTCTTCCATATGGGATTTAAAAGAAGGACATTTACTAAAATTTTACCTATGATTGACTAAAGCAAATGCGCCGGAAAAGTCAAGGAAAAACGAAGAGAGGCTGGGCACTCCATTCTCAGGGTTTTCTCAATTGACCGCAGACAACCGCGGACAACCGCAGACCACTTGTCCCGCTGACCAGCGGGACAATTAAACGTCAGCCCTTGAGGGCAGCCTATTGAAACCGCCGACGACATTGTGTAAAGGCGGGTTATTCTCACAGGGTATTTTCAAATAAGAGTTCACCTCTTAATAATTTTCCTTCGGTTTCTCAAGGATATATTTGACACTATTCGGCATGTAAAGCGTCGAGAACAGCGGTCGGGTTTTTCGATGCAATTCTCAACAATGCCTTTGCAGGACCTTCAGGCTTTCGCCTTCCTTGTTCCCAATTCTGCAGCGTCCGAACACTGACGCCAATCATGAGCGCAAATTCACTTTGTGAAACATTCAGTTTCTCTCTAACAGTCTTTATTTCAGGCGGCCTGATTTCGTAAACACGGCTTGGGGTTTTACGGCCAGCCTTGATGTCCCCCGCTTCCTTTACACTGGCAACCAGTTTTTCAAAATGATCAGCCTTCATGGCAGAGGTTTCTTTGGTAAAAATTGACGTTTCAATGAATATCATTTTAATATATACGCCATTGGCGTACCTTGTCAACATCCATTTAAAGGAAATGTCTGCGATAGTCTGCGTGAATCGGCGGTTGATTCCTCAATTGATAGAGGACCCCAAAATAAGAAACCCCGTTCTTCAGCTATCTGAAGACCCGGGGTTGTGGCACTTCCCAAAGAATTTTATAAATCCTCTTGTCCAGCAGCCTGGACCGGTTCACCGTTCCGGCCATCATACCGGTGATGACCGGCCGGGAGCGGCTGACCCATCCGTGATCTCAGGGATGGGTCCGACATCCTGCTCACCGTGGTGAGCCAAAATGCTTCTTGAAACGTGCTTCAGATAATCGGGCACCCTCTTCTGACAGGGGCACCGATTTTGCTTTGCTTTTTGGGTTGCCGATATACCCCTTTTCATGGAGGCGGTTCATGACCTCCCAGTCCATCCCCTTCCATGCCCTGGGTCCGTAGTCCTTCTCTTCAAAAGTCGTAAGATAGAGGAGGGCCAGGGCCATTTCATCCACTTTTTCTTTGTCATATTCCACTGTTCGACCTCTTTCTTTCTCTCGTGAGATTCGTCAGCCGCACTGTTAGAACTACAGACTTTTCTAAACAGGGTATTTCGCAAATCACGGTAAACCAAACTCATCCGGGTACCAGTTCTCAATTAACAGTCCGGGAACGCGTGAAAATTCGTCCGTATTGTTTGTGACCATAATGAGCCCGGACGCCCTGGCCTGACCGGCAATCATCATATCATACGGTCCTATGGGCCGACCCATGGCATACAGTGCCGCTCGAATCCGGCCGAAATGATAGGCCGCCGCCTGATCAAAGGAAAGCACATCCAGCCGGGAGACCATGGCCTCAATATCGGCCAGATTCCGTTCTACTTGCTGGGAGTGTTCTGCGCCGTACACCAATTCACCCAATGTCACGGACGATATGGCCATCCGGCCATGATGCCGCTGAAACCGTTTCTTGATCTGCCGGGGACGGTTTTTCATGGTATAAATGACGATATTGGTGTCCAGGAGATATTTGATCATCACAGAATCTCCCGGAACTGGTCTTTTGGCTGGTGACGCTCTGTCATGAAATCAGTGGAAACCCCTGGTGAATCAAACCAATCATCCCAGGATTCGCCTACCGGCACAATAATCCGCTTTCTGCCGACGGCCGTGATTTCAACATCTTTGACAGACTCGGGGTAGGCAATCGGTTTCGGCAGCCGAACCGCCTGGCTGCGATTGCTCTTAAATACCTTTGTTCGAACAGAATCCATAAGCTTACCTCCAAGGTTTATTCGTCTCCATGGCCTCGGGTCTCACAACCCTCGAACGAGAAACTCCTTCATGGCTGAAATCATATGGAGTGAGGGGGGATATGTCAAGAGGATATCCCAATTTTCTCGAGGTCCAGGCTTCGCAGACACATGGGGCGGTTAATAACGGAAGGAGGATGTTGACGGTCTGACTATGAGGCAGTTTTTGTTTTACCTCGCTGGGAATAAACTGCCGTTTCCTCTTTAACTTCAAATCCTATCTTTTTCTTCGGCTTATCCTCAACGTCTATAAGCTGCTTTATGGCTTCGAAAACCACCCCAAATTGCTCGTCGTATTTCTTTTCCATTGCTTCAATTTTTCTTTTTAGTTCCTTATGGGACGACAGCATCTGACGTAACCGTATGAATACTCTCATGATTGCAATATTGACCTCGATAGCCTGATCGGAATTCAATACGGATGAGAGCATGGCCACGCCGTGTTCGGTAAACGCCATAGGCTTGTACCTTAAACCCTTCTTATCGGCATTGGAGATCACAAAATGTGATCTCCAATTCTCAAATTCCTCTTTCGTTAGTTCGAACATGAAATCTGGTGGGAAACGGTTCATATTCCTTCTCACCGCCTGCTTTAAGACCCTTGTTTCCACCCCATAAAGTCTCGCTAAATCCCGATCCAAAAGGACTTTTTCACCTCTAATCCAGATGATTTTGCTGACAACTGATTCAATAGGTATAATGTCTGTCATGTTACCCTCTACTTGGACGTAAAAAGGCGCATCTTATTTATAACAACAGCCTCAAACTATCAGAAACCAAGAGATTGTCGTGTTTCATACGAGAGACCTGGCCGAAGGAAATGTCTGCGATAGTCTGCGTGGGTCGGCGGTTCATTTCTCAATTTATTGCGGATCATAAAAAAACCCCGTTCTTCCTTTATCTGAAGACACGGGGTTTTGGCACTTCCCAAACCATTTTATAAATCCTCTTCTCCCATTTCTCCCATATGGGGTTTAAAAGAAGGACATTTACTGAAATATTACCTATAATTGACTAATGCAAATGCGCCGGAAAAGTCAAGGGAAAAGGAGGGAAAGCGGGGACTGGGGATTGGGTACTGGGTACTGGGTATAGAAGCTCAAATCACAAAAAGCTCAAGGCTGGAAGCTCAAAGCTCAAAGTTGAAATCGAAGACCGCTTCATTGCCGCTCTTTAGGAGGGCCACTGTCGGGGCAATCAAACTTTGGTAGATAATTTCTCTCTCTTCACACAGCGGAGTAACTGTCAATATGCCCTCAATCCGATAATATCTCCACTTGGAAAAAAATCACTCACATTCTGTCTCTCGCCTTCCCACATCCGCCTTCTGTTCCTCTCCAGATCCGCCTGTTTTATATTCAACTCCCGGTTCGCGAACTTCAAATTGTCCGACCGGTACCCTGGCAACTTTTCCTTCCTTCCAGATGACGATGGGATCGCCGGTGCGCCGGTGGTCTTCAATTGCTTTTTCAACGGCCTTTTTCATGGCTTCCTCGGCGCGGATTTCAAGCGGAATGTCTGATAGTTTCTTTTTTTCTGTCATGGCAACTCCATACATTCTTTTATTAGAGAAAAAATGTCGCTTCTGACAATATTCAACTCTTTTCCACTTTCGAATGCCACGAGATTTGGCATGTCAGTAGAGTTGTCTATGATGGCCCAAAAGTCCAATAGTGGCCGGTAAATTTGAAAAAGATTCGGCAGTCCGCGTTTAAACCGTCTTCGGACCACCTCCACAGGAATATTGTGACCACCCCTCCTCACGCGATCGGCAACGCGCTCAAGGGCCATATCAACGCTGGGGAGCCAGAGGAAAAACAGGTGTATCCGATACCCACGGTCTTTCAAATCCTGTAACAATCGAACATAGGTTTTCCCGGAAAGGGTTGTTTCAAAGCCAAAATCGCGTCTCTCGTCTGCAAAAAGGCCTATCTGTTCCAACATAAGCCTCCCGGCACGAATTGCAGCGCGTTCGGGAGAAAAGGGAGAAAGACCGTCAGCAATAAAATCCGCGTTCACAAAATCCATACAGTCAGCGTAATTGGGCAGAAACTCCCTTGCAAAGGTGGTCTTTCCTGCGCCATTCGGTCCTGCGACAATATAGAGGTTAGGTGCCATAGGCGGTTCTATTTCTCCCCTGTAAGTTCCAGTATGTTGTTATTGCTGATCTTCTCGAGTTTCCTCGCCTCTTTGTTCGGCTCGTTGAGTTCCCGGATCGCCTGTTCATTTCTCAATCGATCGCAGACCACAAAACAAAAAACCCCGTTCTTCATCTATCTGAAGACACGGGGTTGTGGCGCTTCCCAGACCATTTATCAATCCTCTTCTCCCATTTCTTCAATATGGGGTTTAAAAGAAGGATATTTACTGAAATGTTACCTATGGTTGATTAATGCAATTACATCGGGGAAGTCAAGGGAAAAGGAGGGAAAGCGGGTACTGGGCAGATAAGCTCATAGCTCAAAGGTGAAAGCTGGGAGTTGGATTTGAATGAATCGTTCGATCTGGGTTTTTCAATTTCTACCGGGTGCTGAAAAAGCCCACCAGGCTCTTCACCACCTCCGCCATGAACCCGTAATCCAGCTTCTCCATGGTATCTGAGGGCAGGTGATAGTGCGGATTCCGGTAAAAGGCTGAATCCGTGACCATGACCGCCTTAAACCCGTGATCCCAAAATGCGGAGTGATCACTGAGCCGGATGGAAGGCATGAGCCATCCGCCCAAAGGCACGGTCAACGGGATAACCGGAAGCCTGGGGTTCTCTGCGAACGCCCGGGCCAGGGATCGGGTGAGCCCCCTGGACCTCAGGTTGCCCACGATGCCGATAAACCCCCCGGTATCCGGATAATCAAAGTACATGAGGGGAAAGGGATAGTTCTGGCATCCCGGTGTGCCACAAGTGTATCCGACCATCTCGAGACAGATCATCCCGTCTATCTTTTCCCCGGAACGTTTTGCCTCACGCGCATATACCCGGCTGCCCATGCGGGGGGTGTCAAAGACGGGCGGTTCCTCCAGGGCAAATGATACGAACCGGACGGCCAGATCCAAGTCTTCACGGGGTGCGAGGGCGGCCAGGCGGCGGGCCGTTTCCAGCTGCACCGCCACCGCACTGGCATTGTCGTCGGCCCCTACGGTTCCTGAGACCGAGTCATAATGGGCGCCCACCAAAAACCGCTCGGCCGGATCATTTTTAAAGGCGACATCGGCCAAGACATTGGCCACCGTCACATCCCTGTAGGCGTAGGGTGCCGTTTTCACGGAAATGCCCAAGTCGCGGTAAAATGAAACGATGTACGCCTCGGTGCGGGAAAGATTCTCCGGTCTTCGGACACTTCGCTCGCCGATGTCCACGGTCAACGCGCGGACATGGTCCTTGAGGTGCGCCATCGTGACGTTTTTATCCACCATCGATTTCATCTCAGCCCTTGGGCCTTCTTGGCCCCCAAAAAAACACGCGGCCAGACACAAAAGGAGGAAAGTAAGATATTTCATTTAGAAGGAGATGGCTTCCCGTCAATCTATTCGGCGGAGGCCAGTGAAATTGGGGTGCAATTTTGATTTGTGAATGCGGTGTCCAATCATAACCACGATATTCACCCTTTCAGGGCTAATTCCCGCTCTCCCATTCAACAGTGCCGAAAACGTGTTTCTTGTAACACCAAGCGCTCTTGCCGCTTCGGTGACATTGACATGGGCTGCGGCCTGGCTTCGAGGAACAACCCGGCCAGGGTGCCGAAGGCCACCCTGCACCCGCACCCCATCAGCGGAGAATGCGTTTGCCGGGCAGTTTGAACTTGTTTCAGGCTTTGGTCAAGGGGCATCTCGAAATTTGTATCTCGCTTTATGATGGATCTCAACGGGCGTCATCATGTTTTCTTATGCTATCGGATCCCGGCGTACTGCCTCAGAGAGATGAAGATCATCGCATGTCATCGCCGGTGGAAGATGCGCATCTCTTGATTTGAGAAAACAGAACACCAAACCCTCAAAAACCATCGACATACAAATTTGTCATGCTTGGCAGGGCGGCTTTTCTCACGCGTGGAATCTCTTGACCTAAGCGCTTAGAAACTGTACGGTTTTTACCGAAAAAAGGCCGTTTTATCTGTGATCGATCCGAAAACTCCACAACATGGAGAATTGATGAAAAGGCTCGCATGTTGGGGCCTGCTGCTCCTCTTGCTGGCGGGGGCCGGCCTCTGGCTCATAAAATGGACCGCCCCCAAAACGGCAGCGCCCCCAGGGCCCGTAAAGGCCGACCGCAGCCTGACCCGGCACTCCGACCTCTTTAAGAAGGACGTGCTAAAGGTCGGCAGAAATGTGTATGTGGCCATCGGGTACGGTCTGGCCAATTCCATCATGATCGTGGGCCATGACGGCGTGATCATCGTGGACACCATGACCACCAACGAGGAGGCGGCCCTGGTCCTGGCCGAGTTCCGGCGCATCACCGACAAACCGGTTCAAGCCATCATTTACACGCACAACCATGCGGACCACGTCTTCGGCGCCGAGGTCTTCGCCCGCGGCGCCTCGCCCGCCATTTACGCCCACGCATCCACCGAGAAGCGGGTGATGCGCATCGTGACCGAGCTGCGCCCCATCATCGGCTCCAGGAGCCAGCGCATGTTCGGCAGCCGGTTGCCCCCGGGTCAACTCATCAACGCCGGCATCGGCCCGCACCTGGGCCTTTTGCCCGACAGCCACATCGGCTTCGTGCCCCCCACCGTCACCTTCCAGGATGAGCTGGAGGCCCGGGCGGCGGGGGTAAATTTCAAGCTGATTCATGCCCCCGGCGAAACCGACGATCAAATCTACGTCTGGCTCCCCGATCAACGAATCCTCATCTGCGGAGACAACTTCTACTGGGCCTTTCCAAACCTCTACACCATTCGCGGGACCCCGTTTCGGAGCCTCAAAAAGTGGCGCCGGAGCCTGATCGCGGCCAGGGAACTGTATCCCGAACACCTCATCCCCTGCCACACCCGTCCCCTGTCCGGGGCCGCGAGGATCCGCGAGATACTGACCCATTACGCCGACGCCATCGGGTACGTACATGACCAGGCCGTTCGGGGCATGAACAGGGGCCTCACCCCGGACGAGCTGGCCGAGACCATCCACCTGCCTCCGCACCTGGAGGCCGCCCCCTATCTTAAGCCCTTTTACGGCAAGGTCTCCTGGTCGGTGCGGGCCATGTTCTCCGGGAACCTGGGCTGGTTCGACGGCGACTCGGCCCACCTGCAGCCCCTGACCCGCCTTGCGCGGGCCAGAATGATCGCCCACCTGGCCGGAGGACCCGGACGCCTGCTGGCGCGGGCACGGACCTATCTCGATGACGAAAACCCACAGGCCGCACTGGAGCTGACCGGTTACTTGCTGCGCCTGGACCCGGGTGATCAGGCGGCCAAAGACCTGCGCGTGAAGGCCCTCACGGCCCTGGCCGAAAGGGAGCAAAACCCCAACGCACGCAACTACTATCTCTCCGAGGCCCTGGAGATCACCCGGGGACGGCCCCTGCTCCAGGGCAACACCATCTCATCTGAATCCCTTTATCTCTTCCCATTGGAACACTTCATGGAGGCGCTGACCGTGAATCTGGACCCCGAGGCATCGGCCGAGGTGGACCAGACGGTCGGGTTCATATTTCCCGATGCGGATCGGGGCTTTTTGATGCATGTTCGTTTCGGCGTGACCGAGATCACCTCAAAAGCACCCGGGGATCTTAGGCCCGAGGACGTCTCCATTCTGGTGAGGGCGAATTCGAAAAAGTGGCGGGAACTGCTGGCGGGCTTCGGGAACCCCCTCAGGATCATGGCGGGCTTTGACTATCCTAAGGGCAACACCATCGCCTTTGCCCGCTTCATGGCACTGTTTCAGCTCAGCGAAATGAAGCTGGCCTACGAGCCGCTTTCGGTGCTGGGTGATTAGATCCATTGGGCCGGTTTACTTATCCGGGTCCGATTCGGTGGCCTTGTCAATCCGGCAGGATGGTCTCCCCCTTTCGGGAGGCCATTTGCCTGTTTTTCTCCACCAAAGCCGGGGAGGCGTTGGCGTAGCAATAGACACACAAATGCCCGCAGGTATGATACTGGCCGATATCCTTGCTCACGATACAGCCGCAGGCCTTTCGCTGGCCCTTGTCCTTCATGGGGTGTCTGCCTTCTGATGAAAAGGGGAGGGACGGCTGATCCCCGCCTCTGGATGTCAACAGCGAAACGATGTCCCGGTCGAAATCCGTGACCCTGAGGATGAGTTCATCGTCGATGCACCGGTTGTGGGGGATCCCGTAACCCGACAGGTCCACGGGTTCGGCGCAGGTGGCGGCCGTGATGCCCCAGCCGCGGGCCAGTTCCGCTATTCCCGCCGCCATGTCATGGATGTCCCGGGTTCTGAACTCCCGCCACTTCACCCCGGCCTGGTCCAGGTTCTTGCGCACCCTGGGATACTTCAGCACATCCATGAAACTGATCACCAGCTTTTCCGTATGGGTGTGAATCCTGATCCCCAATGCGGGCGATTTTCTCCATAAGCTCGGGAGGACCGATGCGGTCCGTGAGCACCAGGGGGTCAAACCGCCAGGTCACCCGGTGCCGGCCCGCCATTTCAGAGAGGGCCAAAAAGGTCTCGATGCGCTCCTTCAAGGGCGGCACACGGAGCTCCAAATGCTCGGCCTCGTAATCGTTCAGGGTATACAGGAAGTACCAGCCGATCCCACGATCGTCCAGTTCAGGGAGGAAGGAAAATATGGGCTTTGGGTTTTTGCTCCAGAAGACCACTGCCCGGGTTTTCTCAAAGGACACGTACTGGGGCCGTTGATTGAACGGGTTGATCCATTTCAAGTATCCCCGTTTCAGCCGGTTGAAAAACCACCTCCCATAAAACGCGGGGATATCCGTGGAGCGGCTGGCGGAGATGATGAGGGGCGCGATCGCTTCCTGTCTTCTCCCCTGGTCTGTGGTGATGTCAACCGTTTCCCAGACACCCATAACACCTGACATGCGGATCGGTCGGACCCGTCCGCCTCACTCCTGGGGAGCCAGCAATGGGCCCCCGCCTCGTTGCAGACGTGTAAGATACCGTTCACCACATAGTCCGTATCCTGCGGGGTATTGTCTCCCGAAGAAACCACCAGGATCTGAGCCAGATCCTTTTGAAGACGGGCCACCTTGAGGGTAATGGCCAGACCATCGTGCCGGAAAGATATGGATCTCTCGGCTTTGTCCGTGGACAGGATCTCGTTTTCAGGCTTCTGGCGGATGATCTTTTCCGCGGCCGTGAAGACCTTGTCCGCATCGGCCTCCAAAAGGACCGACGCCGTCTGGTGGCCGTGCACTTGATCAACGACATTGGAGATCAGACCAAGGGCCTTTCTCGCCAGAAAAACCGCCTGACCGGACACCACCGACGGAAAAAGACATAAGATGATCAACCCCAGAAAAAGGACTCCCGCTTTCTTGCCCATGGCTGCTTCCTCCCTGTTTAGAACTTCTCATGCCCCGGGTCTATGCCCGGGTCAGGAGCGCTTCCTGCCTGGCCAGTTCCATCTTCAGCGCCTCATTTTTCTCCCTCAGCTGGGCGGTTGCCCAGCCGGGGACCGTGACATCATCGCGAACCTCCCCGGTTCTGAAGTCCACGATATCGATCTCTTCGATGGGGTCCGCTGCCAGGTAGTAGAGTTCCCATTCCTCCGGTTCAAGGCCGTTGGGATCTTTATATTGAACGATCTTCCAGTCGCCGGTGCACAGGGCCCTTACGTTATTGGGCTGCAGAACCGGTCCGGATGCCAGCGGAATCCCTTTCTGCCGCTCGTGTTCCACATTGCCCAAAAATATCCGGTCCCCACCGCCCTTTTCCAGCCTTATATCTCATTGAAACAGTGCGTATCAACATAATAGTCATGGCCCGAAATTCCTCTCTGCAGGGAAAGGAGGCTCGGGCAACAGGCCCTTTGGGTTGGCCAAGGCCATGTTCCCGTGGTAAAGTGCCTCACCATAAGGATAGCCGTTGCCCCCACTCCCTAAAAGAGGCCGCTTTATAACTGCGATGACAGAGAAAATCGATTCCAATCGAAACCCCGGTGTCATGGACGGTACACGGCGGCAGGCCTTTGAATTGATGGCCAAGCCTGCGGGGCCCGGCTGTAACCTTCGCTGCACGTATTGCTTTTATCTGGAAAAAAGCAGGCTCTTTCCTGAAAGCGAAGGCCGCATGTCTGATGAGGTGCTGGAGGCCTACACCCGGGAATATATCGCCTCCCAGCCCGGTCCGTCCGTTTCATTTGCCTGGCAGGGAGGCGAACCCACCTTGATGGGAATTGATTTTTTCCGCCGGGCACTGGATCTCCAGCGCACCTACAGCCTCGGGAAACACATTTCAAACACGCTTCAGACCAACGGCACCCTGATAGACAGATCGTGGTGTGAGTTTCTTTCCAGGAACCGTTTTCTCGTGGGATTGAGCATCGACGGCCCTGACACCGTTCATGATTTCTATCGCCTGGATGGGAAAGGAAGGCCGACCCATGCACGGGTGCTGGGTTCACTCAAGATGATGCAGCAATACGGCGTGGAGATCAATGTTCTCGCCACCGTGAACAGGGAAAGCGCCCGGCGGCCTCTCGAGGTGTACCATTTTCTTAAGGAGCAGGGGGTCCGGTTTATCCAGTATATCCCCATCGTGGAAAGACAGGCCGATGCTGCAGCGGAGAATCACCGGATTCCGCTGGACGGGCCACCCTCTCTCACACGGAAATCACCTCCCAGCAGCGTCACGGATTGGAGTGTACGGCCGCGGGACTATGGCGATTTCCTGACACAAATTTTCCGGGAATGGGTCCGGCACGATGTGGGCGATATCTTCGTGATGAACTTTGAATGGGCACTGGGGGCCTGGGCGGGCATGCCCGCGGGCGTGTGCTACCTTTCTCACCGTTGCGGCCTGAACCTCATCATCGAACACAACGGCGACATATTTTCCTGCGACCATTTCGTGTACCCACCATACCGGCTGGGCAACATACTGGCGGATGACTTGAGGGAAATGGTCTTCTCTGAACGGCATATGGCATTCGGTGCATCAAAGGAAACCGGGCTTCCCCGATACTGCCGCCACTGTGATTTCCTCTTTGCATGCCGGGGCGGTTGCCCCAAATACCGCTTTGCCATATCTCCCGAGGGAGAACCCGGCGTCAACTATCTTTGTGCGGGATTCAAAGGCTTTTATCACCACGTCGATTCCTATATGAAAGACATGGTAAAACGGATGAGAAACGGAATTCCCGTAAAGCATATCATGGAGAAAGCAGATGAGCTGGCAGAATCGGAGGATGCGGAACGGTCATCAAGCTCCCGGCACCGCCCTGACCGGGTATCTTAAAATATGCCCTTGTTCCTCAAAGCATGCACCACGAGAAAGGTATTCCATTCCCGATCGGCTCTGCCCCATGTGCCATCCCGGCTTTGGGTGTTGACCAGCGTGTCAAACGCCGGGATCAGCTGGTCCCGGGCTTCCTTGAAATCAAGATGTGCAAGGGCATTGATGTTTTGGTAGAAGGGGAGCCGTTTTGGCCATCTGCCGTCAGGGCTTTGGACGCCCGCCAATACCAAAACCGCCCGCCGGGTGATCCGGCGCTTATGGTACTGAGGATGTACCACCAGGGCGCGAAGATAGTTGCTGAAACTGGCCCACCCGCAGGACCGCTCCCCTTTTTTGAACATCCTTTCACCCAGACACGCGTAACCGTTCATGACTCGAGGGTCCTGCGCCTTTTGAAAGATACTGGCCAGAAAAAGGGCGGCGGCTATTTCAAAAGATGCCCGGGATCCGGTGGTGAAAGGGAGGCCCACGACTTCCTGTGGTTTTAAGGGGCCCTTTCCCTTCGCATGTCGCTGCCCCGACGTCTGTAGAATCTTGCCGACGAGCCATTCCAGGGCGGTGTCTATCTGTGGATCGGGGTGTCTGACGGTGAGATGAAGACCAAAGAGCCGGCGGACGGTTTCACGCACTGACCGGCCCCATGAGCCGTCCGCAGACTGCCCTTCAAAAAGCCCCGTGGTCTGTTCGTCAAAATCCCTTTGCCAGACGGGAGCATCCGCTTCATTTAACCATTTCTGCCGGGCATAGAGGCCCACCGGGGTTTTGCTCTTCCTGAAAACTTTGTAGGGATCGTATCTGAGAGGTCCGTATGTTCGGTAAGTCATGGCGGAACCGACATTGCTTCATTCGTTCCTAAATGGAGGATTTGGCGGATACCGATAAACCGGGCTAATCCCGGCACCAGTTCTCAATTAACAGTCCGGGGACCCGTGAGAATTCATCCGTGTTTTTTGTGACCAGAATGAGCCCGGATGCCCTGGCCTGTCCGGCAATCATCATATCATACGGCCCTATGGGCCGACCCATATTATACAGTGCCGCTCGAATCCGGCCGAAATGATAAGCAGCCTCCTGATCAAAGGAAAGCACATCCAGTCGAGACACCATGGCCTCAATATCGGCCAGATTCCGTTCCACCTGTTCGGAATGCTCTGCGCCGTACACCAATTCCCCCAACGTGACGGAAGAAATCGCCATCTGACCATGATGCCGCTGAAACCGTTTCCTGACCTGCAGGGGGCGGTTTTTCATGGTATAGATGACGATGTTGGTATCCAGCAGGTATTTGAGCATCAAAGTGCCTCCCGAACTTGATCCTTCGGCTGCTGACGCTCTGGCATGAAATCACTGGAAACCCCTGGTGATTCAAACCAGTCGTCCCAGGATTCGCCCGCCGGCACGATAATCCGCTTCCTGCCGACGGCCGTGATTTCAACGTCTTTGACAGAGTCGGGGAAGGCAATGGGCTTCGGCAGCCGGACCGCCTGGCTGCGATTGCTTTTGAAAACCTTTGTCCGAACGGAGTTCATAAGCATACCTCCAAGGTTTATTCGTGTCCATGGCCCCGGGTCTTGGGACCTTCGAAAAAGGTATCTGCTGCTACGTTAAATGATATGGGTTGAAAAGGGATATGTCAAGAGGATATCCCAGCTCCGGGTGTCCCGGAGAAGCGGTGCATCTGCGGGGATATCGTGGATGCGCTCCCCCTGGCCCAGTCCAGTGTGTCCCAGCATCTCAAGGTCCTCAAGGAGACCGGCTGGATACAGGGGGAGATCGACGGGCCCCGGATATGCTACTGCACCGTTAAGGGAATAACCGCATATTATCTGGCGCTCATGAAGCAAACCCTCCGTAGAGATCCGTGGGCCGACGGCGTTGCGCAGGGGAGGGCCGAGATGTCAACCCAAGATCTTGGAAAGAGCCGCATACGGGAGCGTCCAGAAGCGAGGGGGATGACACCATGAAAGCTAAAGCAAACCGCCCGGTTATGCTGAAAACCGTGTCATTTCCGGGGGATCCATCATCCTCAGGCGGCTGCTGACCCCGGGGAGGAGCGGCTCAGGTGAGCCCAAGCCTTGACCAGCCGTTTGTGACGGGCGTACGCCAAACCCCCGCGGGGCCAGTACCCCGGGTCGGCGCCACCCTGACACGGACCGACCGCTGGGGCAGCATCAAGGCCCGGTGGGGGGTGGGACGCATGCGGTTTACCGTGGATCCCGGACTCTATGCCCTCGGCACCCCCGATGAAAACGCGCCGGTGCTGGTGAGCGCCAATTACAAGATGAGCTTTGATCGGCTCCGTGAAGCCCTCCCCGGCCGCAATGCGTGGATACTGGTTTTGGACACCGACGGCATCAATGTCTGGTGCGCGGCGGGTAAAGGGACCTTCGGCACCGGGGAACTCATCCAGCGCATCGCCTCGAGCGGCCTGTCCCGGGTGGTGGCCCACCGGGAGGTCCTCCTGCCCCAGTTGGGCGCACCGGGGATTTCGGCCCATGAGGTCAGGAAGGACTCCGGGTTCAAGGTTATTTACGGCCCCATCAACGCCACCGACCTGTCCGCCTTCTGGGATGCCGGTTTCATAGCCACTCCCCGGATGCGCAGGAAAACCTTCCACTTGAAAGAGCGAATCGTGCTCGTTCCGGTGGAACTGGTGAGCACGCTCAAATGGAGCCTCCTCATCCTCCCCCTCTTCTTTGTGGCAGGGGGTCTGGGCGGAGCCGCAGGCTTTTTAAACGGCGCGCTGACGGACGGGGTCTCTGCGGTCGTCGGCCTTGTCGCCGCCATAGCGGCAGGCGCAGTTTTGACCCCCATGCTGCTGCCCTGGCTCCCGGGGCGCGCGTTTTCCCTGAAGGGCGCGCTAATGGGGATTATCACCGCGGCCGTTCTGGGGGCCTGGTGGACCGATGGCTTCACCAAGACGGGAAATTTCACCGAGACCGCGGCGTGGTTCGTGTTGATCCCTGCGGTCTCAGCCTATCTCGCCATGAATTTCACCGGGGCCTCCACCTATACCTCCCTGTCCGGGGTGAAAAAGGAGATGAGATGGGCGCTTCCTCTCGAGGTTGCCGGCGCTGTGGCCGGCGTCGTCCTGTGGTTGTATGCCCTGTTTGCTGCATAGAGAAATGGACCTATGGAAAAGTTTGTCTATCTCAAGGATGTGGTCAGCCTGACACTTGATCCGGAGAAATGCATCGGGTGTGGCATGTGCACGGTGGTCTGTCCCCATGGTGTTTTCCGTATGAACAACGGGCTCGCCGGGATTTTTCAAAAAGATCTCTGCATGGAGTGCGGGGCCTGTTCCCGCAACTGCCCCACCCAGGCGGTGAGCGTCCAGAGCGGCGTGGGGTGTGCTGCGGCCGTCGTCAATACCGCCCTGGGCCGTGACGCATCGTCCTGTTGCTGTGTGATTGAAACGGAAAACGGCCCACCCGCAGGTGACCAGCGAAAGCGGTCTGCCGACCGCACCGGCTGCTGTTAGCCGGATCCGGGGTCTCCGCCGGCGGCCGGATGCTGCCCCCCCGGCTCACCCGATACCCCGTATCTTGGCCATGAACGCCATCTGCCCGGCGGTGCTCTCGGGCGGGATGCGGCGTTGTGACTCGGGTTTGGGCATCAATTCGATGGCCGCTTCGGGGCAGGTTATCACGCACAGGCCGCACCCGATACAGCGATCCAGATTGATCGCTGCCGTGCCGTCGGCGTCCATGGCCACGGCCCCCATCTGGCACCGCTCCAGGCAGGTCTCGCACCCGGCGCACAGGTCCCGGTCCACCTCGGCAAAATAGTTGGAGAAGACCATTTCAGCGGGTTTGGGATGGCGGTTGAGGGCGCTCAGGACCCCGCAGCAGTCTCCGCAGCAGTTGCACATGCCGCCGGGGTTTTGCGCCGTGGCCGGCTGGGTCACCAGGCCCGCCTCCTGGGCCTCTGTCAGGATCCGTATGGCCTCATCCACGTCGATCTCCCGTCCCATCTGCCGGTCCAGATAATACTGCCCCATGGACCCGAACATGAAACAGGCCTCGAGGGGCTTGTCGCATCCTCGGCCCACCAGCTGTTTCTGTTTTCTGCAGATGCAGTCGGTAACCACGATCTTGCCGGCTTTCCGGAGTATTTCGGCGGCGTCTTCATAGGCGGCCACCTGGTGTGCCACCGATACCGTGCGCTGCACCGGGACCGTACGTAAAAATGCCGGAGCCGCCGTGGCGATGGCCTCGTGGAATCGTTCTTCAATATAGGTTTCCACCCGATCCGCCATTGACGGATCCAGGCTTTTGACCTGAAACTCAAAGAGGCCGTGGACAAACGGAATGGCCCCGTATTTGAGCGTATCTTCTTTCTTCAGCCGAAACACGAGCCCTTTTGTGTACATCCGGTTCAGCTGTTCGGCCACCTCATCGGGCGGTCGATCGATACGTTCCGCCACGGCTGCCGGCGTCTCGAGCCGGGGCGTCAGATGGAGAAACATCCGGGCATCCTCCGGTGTAAAAAGGGATTTGAGGATCTCCAGCTCGATGCCCGAATCCGTGGCCGGGAAACCGAGTGAATATCGATCAAGCCGCTGCTGCAGTTTTCTGTAGATGTCGTCTGGCATGGTCACCTCCTGAGACCTTTGCAAAGGTCTCGTCCTAATTTAGGAACCTTATCGACCTGTAGGCCGACCGGTCCATTTCATTATTGCACGTCTTCAAAGGCTTCGGCGCTCGGGTCTGTTACTCCAGAACATGGATGTTTTTTTCGCGGCACATCTCTTTGAGGATCTCGGGTCCGGCCAGGTCCGCTCGTTTGTCCTTCATGTTGATGCCTTCTCGTTTTTTAGATGCTTGCATGCTGTGTCTATACCCGGTTCGTCGTGTACGTCAAGACAGAAATCATACCCGGCGTCCCCGCCCGTGCGATCGTCTTCATTTTCCGCGATGGTGTCCCCGAGAATCACCGTTGACAAGACGGGGCCGCTGCGACACAATCCATCAAACAACAAAACTGAGACGAGATTGCCGGACCTTAAAAGACATGGACACCATAAGTGCCGGGAGGGAGAGATATGGAGGTTGAAACCGCAGTAAGAGAAAGACGGAGTATCCGCCGGTTCAAACCGGATACGGTGCCGCAGGAGACCCTCCGGGAGATCCTGGAAGCGGCCCGCTGGTCCCCATCGTGGGGCAATACCCAGCCCTGCGAGCTCTACGTGGTCACCGGGGAAACTCTCGCGGAATTCAAAAAGGTCAACCGGCAGAAATGCATCGATGGGGAGCCCCCTTCATCCGAGATCCCCATGCCGGAGGTATGGCCGGATGTCCTTAAGAGGCGGTACGTGGATGTAGGGAAAAGCGTGCTCACCTCTCTGTCCATCGCCAGGAAGGACGTGGAAGGCCGCAATCAATATTACGCGGACATGTTCAACCTCTTCGACGCTCCGGCTATGATCCTGGTCTGCCTTGAAAGGGATTTGTCTATTGAGTATGCCATGCTGGATGTGGGGCTCGTCACGCAGACCGTCTGCCTCCTCGCCCACGAAAGGGGCCTGGGCACCTGCATCCTGGCGGCATCTGTTCGATACCCATGGATCCTGAGAGATATCCTGCCGATTCCTGAAGACCGGGTGATCGTGATCGGCATGGCCATGGGATACCCGGACGGCTCTTCGCCGGCCAACCATTTCGAACGTAAGCGCGCCGAACTGGATGAGTGGGTCACCTGGATCAGTTAGCCTCTACTGAAGCAGCACCTTTTTCATTCGGGTGTACTCTTCTTCGGTGATGTCGCCCTTTGCAAAGCGCTGTTTGGCGATCTCGAGAGAATCGTGCATGTCCCGGTATGGCGTGTGGTTACCGGAACCCAACGAACGCGTCACCCGGATTCCGACATAAATCAGCCCGGCAATGAGCAGCCCCCAAACCAGTAGGGAGAGCAACCCGCCTGGGAAAAAACCCATAGTTGAAAAAAGGGAAAGGTGCAGCCGCCCATGTGGTGTTACCTCCTTTAGAAAATGTCCGGGAAGGGGCTCACCCCCTCCCCGGATCGGTTGGTGGATTCTACCAGGAGCATGGACCTGCGCCCCGTCGTCCGTACCCGTAGCAGTAAGCGTTTCCGGGTCCCGGCCCATACCCCCGCTTCGAATACCCGTAATCAGGGGCCTTGGCCCGAAGCTGTTCTCTCAGACCGGCGATTTCACCGGCCAGCTCTCCCGCCCGTTTGGGATCGGGGTTGTCGTTGGCCATCAAGGCGCCATATTCGGCCTGTTTGGCAGCCAGTTCCTTGCGGATGCCAGCGGTATCCGCCGCATATTTCTCATATTCGGCTTTCCGCTCATTGTCTATTCGGGGGGTTTCCCCGGCAACCCATCCGCCGCCTCGCGGCCCACCGCAACTGCCGCCCCAGAAGGCCATTCCCTGGGAGGCGAAAAGTCCCAGGCTCACCAGTGTCACCGTTGCAATCAATAGCTTTTTCATCTTGGTCTCCTTTCTACCTGTGTGGTTATGGTTTTTCAGGAAGTTCACCGTCAACTTCCTCTTGGTTGACCTCTTGATAGAGCAAGGGGCGTGCCAAACGCGGAGCGATGTTTTAAGTAGCTGAACTAACTGATTAAAATGTTTTCTCGGAAAAAGCGGGCCTTTTTAGAGGTTGCAATCGAACCCTAAGATGTATACCTTTTGACCAGTTGACCGGCGAATAAATCCAACCGAAGTGTATACTTTGGACCCATTGAGACCCAAACACATGCCCGACACCCGCCGACTGAACGGGTAAACGCCATGAAAAAGCCCAGTGTACAGACCCGGCACATCCCATCACGGAGGAGGCATTCCTTTCGGGCCCATATCCCCCCTGGATGATCATCGGTTCGGCGGTCATACTTCTCGGGATCGTCCTGGTCCTCGCTGTTCGAAATATTCATCGCGAAACGCACCACATGTCCAAAATACTCAGCGAAAAGGGCGCCGTCCTGATCAAATCCTTTGAGGCCGGAACCCGAACCGGCATGATGAGCATGATGTGGGGGGGCAATCAGGTGCAGACGCTCTTGGAAGCGGTCTCCCAACAGCCCGGAATTCTGTATCTCGCCGTGACCGGTCAAAATGGCGAGATCAAGGCGCACAGCGATCCCAAGCGGATCGGTGAGCAGTTGATCAATGCTGAAAACATCCAAGAGATGAACCCGACCGATAAAGAAAAGTGGCGATTGATGGGCGGTCCGCGAGGAGAGAAATCATTCTTGGTTTACAGGAATTTCCGACCCTTGAATACAACAGCACCGTACGGCCAAGGGGCACCTGGTCGTGGTCATCATCCCCACATGCGCGGGGGACGTCACCCGTCCTGGTGTTTTCCATCCAATGAGACCGGCGAAGAACCGATCATATTCGTGGGCCTGGATGTGGAGCCATTCGAGTCGGCCCGGCGCGAGGATATTCGAAACACCATCGTCCTTTCATCCATCCTTCTCCTTCTGGGACTGGCCGGGTTTTTGTTCCTCCTCGTGGCCCAGCGGTACGGGGCCACCCGTCGGGAACTGCAGGATACCAGCGCCTTTTTCGAAAAGCTGGTGACCCATCTCCCGGCCGGGCTGGTGGCCACGGATGCCCGCCACTCCATCTCCTTTTGTAATGAGGCAGCGGAAAGGCTCCTCGGGAAGACCGCTTCGGCGCTTCAGGGAAAGCATTTAAAAGCGGCCCTCGACCCCCGGCTGTTCCTGCTTCTTGAACGGGTGGCCGAGGGAGGCACCATCATCGAAGAAGAGATGGAACTGAATCTAAACGACCGGCACAGCGTTCCCGTCCGTCTGAGCGCCGCACGAATCGTCAATGAGGAAGGGATTTTTGTGGGGAGCATCCTGATTCTGCGCGATGTAAAGGAAGTGCGGCTGCTTCAGGAACAGATCCGCAGGAAGGAGAAACTGGCGGCCGTGGGCGAGCTCGCCGCCGGCATCGCCCACGAGATCCGCAATCCCTTAAGCTCCATCAAAGGGATGGCCTCGTATTTCAAAGCCAAATATGCAAATGAAACCGATGACCGGGAAGCGGCCGAGGTCATGGTGGAGGAGGTGGACCGGCTCAACCGGGTCATCAGCGAGTTACTCGAATTCGCCCGGCCGTCGCAGCTTTCGCTCAAATCCACGGACCTCAACGAGGTCGTGACCCATTCGCTGCGCCTCATCGAACAGGATGTCAAGCAGAAGGCTATTCAGGTAATCCGGGATGAGGCGGAACATCTGCCGCCCGTAACGCTGGACGCGGACCGCTTCACCCAGTGCCTCCTGAACCTTTATCTGAACAGCATCCAGGCCATGGCGCAGGGGGGTTCCCTGTTCATCCGCACCGCCTTCGATCCGGAGACGCGGACCTTCACCATTGAAGTGGAAGATACCGGAGCGGGAATCGATCCGGCGAATGTATCCAAAATCTTTGACCCTTACTTCACCACCAAGGGCACCGGCACGGGCCTAGGCCTGGCCATCGTGCATAAAATCATCGAGGCCCACAACGGCACCATCAAGGTGAGGAGCACACCGGGCAAGGGCACGGTCTTCACCCTGATGCTTCCCGGAACCCTGACAGATGAGGGGCCGCAATAGGAGAGTGTTGTGAAGAAAGACACCGCGACCATCCTTGCCGTCGACGATGACAAAGGCCATCTGACCACCCTGAAGACCGTCATCAGGAGCTGGGGATATCAGGTGGATGCGGCGGATGACGGGGCCCTGGCAGTGGAGAAGGTCTATGAAAGGCCCTATGATGTGATTCTCATGGACGTCCGTATGGCCGTCATGAGCGGCATCGAGGCCCTGGGCCATATTCAAGCCTATAACCCCGCCATCCCCATTTTGATCATGACCGCCTACTCATCGGTGGAATCCGCTGTGGAAGCCATGAAAAAAGGAGCCTATGATTACCTCACCAAGCCCCTGGACTTTGATGATCTCAAGTTGACCATCGAACGGGCCCTGGAGCACACACGGCTGAAACAGGAAAACATCGCCCTCAAACAGAAGCTCCATTCGGGCGGTGAGCTCAAGAACATCATCGGGAAGAGTCCGGCCATGAAGGAACTGGTGGACATGGTGACCCTGGTAGCCCCTTCCGAAGCCACCATCCTGATTACCGGCGATAGCGGAACGGGCAAGGAACTCATCGCCCGCGCCATCCACGCCGGCAGCAGCCGCAGAGACGGGCCGCTGGTCATCGTCAACTGTGCGGCACTGGCCGAAACCCTCCTGGAATCGGAACTCTTCGGCCATGAAAAGGGGGCGTTTACCGGTGCCGAGAAACGCCGTGAGGGACGCTTCGCCCATGCCCACAAGGGCAGCATTTTCCTCGACGAAATCGGAGAGATGTCCCTCACCATGCAAGCCAAGCTCCTCAGGGTCATCCAGGATCGGAAAATCCAGCGGGTGGGGAGTGACCGGACCATCGAGGTCGACGTTCGGATTGTCGCCGCCACCAATCGCCGTCTACAAGAGGCGGTATCGGCCGGCACGTTCCGCGAGGATCTGTACTACCGGCTCAATGTGGTGACCCTCCATGTGCCGCCCCTCCGCGACCGCATCGATGATATTCCTCTTCTCGCCAAGCATTTTCTGGACTTTTACAGCGAACGGAATAAAAAGCCGGTCAAGGGGTTCGATCCCCAGGCCATGGACATGCTCCTCAAATATGCCTGGCCCGGCAATGTCCGCGAACTGGAAAACACGGTGGAACGGGCGGTCATCCTGGTGCCGGGAGACCTGATCACCCCGAGAGAACTCCCCCTCAGTGTGACCGAGGCCTACCCGTTGAAAGACGACATCGCTCAGGAGGGTTCCGCGTCATCGGCCCCGGCCGGCCTCCGTCTCGAGGAGGTGGAAAAACAGGCCATCCTCAGCACACTGGCGGCGGAAGACGGGAACAAGAGTGAAACGGCCCGCAAACTGGGGATCACCCGCCGGACGCTCTACAAGAAGCTGGAAAAGTACGGCATGCTGGAATAAGTCAGGACATTCGGCGGGTGGAAAAGCGAAAAAAAGCGAGAGACGGAAAGACCGCTATGATATTTGTGGTGTCATGCCCTTCACCGGACCCACGGCCACCAGGTATAACAGACGGGATTCATCGTTCAACCCCAGTAATCGGGCGGCCTCCGTATCGTAAAATGCGCCGATGCCGCAGCACCCCAGCCCCAGGGCACTGGCCATGAGATAGAGCCGTTCTCCCCATCGCCCCGCCTCCATCATGGCATAGCGGTATCCGCGGGCCCCCAAAAGCCGATCCACTACCGCCAGGTTGCTCATGAAGACAAAGTGGACGGCCGCGTTAGCCAGCCACATCTGATCCAGACAAATGCGGGCCATTTCTTCCATTAGAGATCCGGAGGTGATCCATGCCATGGATCGCGATTCCGGATCCAGCAGATAGGCTCCCGGATCATACCCCTCGGCCCGGCCCATTAGAAAGCCCGTGCTCACCCATGGTGAAGGATCTTTGTGTTGATCTGTAGGGTGGCCGGCGCACAGGCCCTCGAGGAGCGCGGAAAGGGCGTCCTTTGAGATGGGTCTTTTCACGTAGTTCCGCCTGGATCGACGGGTCAGGACCGCCTCTTTGTAAGACATCGTCTCCGGCCATTGATCCGGGGAATCGATTCCAAGCCATTCACCGGCCACCGGTCCCAGTGCCTCGATCATCCTGGGTCCGGCGTCCCTGTGGGAAGGAACCGTCACCCCTGCCCTGTGGATGCCCAGCACCTCGGGATAGTCGATTTCCCGGGGAGACACCCGGCTGGCGCTCTTCACCGCATCT
Source organism: Deltaproteobacteria bacterium (assembly GCA_034522175.1). Lineage (GTDB taxonomy): Bacteria > Desulfobacterota > DSM-4660 > Desulfatiglandales > Desulfatiglandaceae > JAIPDZ01. The sequence continues at coordinate 2,161,525 of JAXHLQ010000001.1, forward strand.
TCCAGTTCGGGCAAGTCCGCTCGCGGTTCCGGGTGACCTCCCTTTGAATCCGGGGCGGTGCATATGGCGAGGCACACCTCCCTTTTTTCATCGAGGCCCAGCAGACGGTTGACACCATCATCTTCAAAATCGAGTGAAACCTGAGGATCTATGCCGTGTACGTTCAGGGCCAGGATCAGATTCTCCAACAGGTGGCCGGCATCCAGCAGGTGATACCGGTACGACCGCGCCCGGTATTTCCATGCACTCCGGAAGAAGATGGCCGACACGAAGAAGCTTACCCGCGACAGAGCCGGTCCCGAGTCTTTCGTTGAGGCGGCAACGGGATTTGAAACATCTCCCTTACGCACCAGAGAAAGGCCGTGCCGGGCGATTGAATAGTGGTAGAGTCCGTCATTCAGCCCGGTCACACCCGTTGCCGCCACATACAGCTCATTGGGGTAAAGGGCACCGGCCGAAGCCACGTTCCGAAAATAAAACGTGCCGCCGCCCTGACGAGCCTTCGCCGTCAGGCTGTAGGACAGACGGAGGATGGCGGATAGACGGTTGAGATCCATCGCGCCCGGCTCGGCATGGCCCCCTTTTTCTCTCAGAAGAGATGAAAGGCGGACATCCGGCAATCGGACCTCGTGGGGGAGGGAGAGCGGCGCATCTTCCGGATACGACTTAAAGACATCCGGCTGGTTTGCCCAGTCGAGCGGGTGGCCGCCCAATTGCCCCCGAGTGTAACTGGTTTCACTGTGGTATGACAAACAGGTTGTGGTCTCGGCTTTCATGGTCCTCTCCATTCCAAACGCTCATCGGGTCTCTTCAATGGGTAAGTTTAGCACAAACACCGGCAAATTGTACAAGCAGAACCCGGCCTCCGGCAGCAGGATAGGGCCATCCTGCCAGGCTTTTTAAATTTTCTCTGCATTTGGCCAGGGTCCCGGGAGTTAGCGAGGCCGTTTTTTCTTGACCTAACACCTTAGAATATTCTTAAATGGAATAGGTTTAAGAAATGCTCATGTTTTTGATCTCAAAGATTCTAAGGCGTATCCGGAAGCGTCAAAATGAAAGACAAACCCGCCACAAAATACGCCCTGCTCGGGGCATTAATGTCAGGGCCCAAGCACGGGTATGACATCATGCAGTTCCTGGAAGCGGGCTTGGGCCCCACCTGGCGGGTAAGCACGAGCCAGCTCTACGCCCTCCTCAAAAAACTGGATAGGGAAGGTTTGGTGGAATCGGCCGTGCAAACCCAGGACACCCGTCCGTCCAAGCGGGTCTTTTCCATTATGCCCGCCGGTAAACGCTATTTTCTGGAGTGGTTGAACAGACCTACGGCGCACGTACGGGACCTGCGAATCGAATTCCTGGCGAAACTCTACTTCTTTCACACCCTCGGGCATCCGGGAGGGGACGCCCTGGTGAAGAACCAAATTGAGCTTCTGGAAAAGATTAAAGAAGATCTTCACCGAAGACGGCAATCGGAAAAAGATGAATACCAGCGACTGGTTTATGGATTCCGTATCGCCACCCTCGCGGGATGGCTTGAGTGGTTGAAAACAGACGCGTCAGCATTCGCAAAAAGGGGGTCATAAGGCATGGATACCGTTTATGAATCATTGAAGCGGCGGGTTTTTGATTTATGGGACGCGGAAGGACTCCTGGCGGAAACCATTCAGGTTCACGCCAGGGCCCTCAGCACCAAAGAGGCCATCGGTACGCCGGAACATCACGATTTCCCCCTCCAGAAGGGGAAGGAAAAATTGATGCAGGCCACCTTTCGGAATGCCGGGGGCCAGGCCTTTACGGACATGTACGGTGACTATGAGGCCACCCTGGAAGAGGTCCTGCAACTGCCCATGAAAAACAACCATCATCGCGCGGTGTTCGTGGCCTCGTTAAACGCGGTGCTGCGGTATCTCGGTCAAATCGACGGGTCCATCCACTGCCGTGACGAGGCGCCGGTCACGTGCGGAAAGACCCTCGTCGCTCACCTGAAGGATCAATATGCCGGGGCCCGGATTGCACAGGTGGGGTTTCAGCCGCGAATGGTGGAAAACCTCGCCCCCATTCATCCGCTGCGCGTCCTCGACAGGGATCCGGACAACATCGGTCAGGAAAAATTCGGTGTCACCATCGAAGGCGCAGATCAAACCAAAGACGCCATCGCATGGGCCGATCTTCTGCTGGTCACGGGCACCACCCTGGTCAACGGCACCCTCACACCATTTTTGGGAACCAAACCGGTCATTTTCTACGGCACCACCATTTCGGGGGCCGCACACCTCATGGGGTGGGAACGGTTCTGCCCCTGCAGCCTGTAGGACTTTCCCATGCATCGGCGCGCCTCCAGCCTCTTTAAAAAACGGCTCTTTCTTACGGCCGTCTTCCTGCTCGCCGTCAGTCCGATCACAAGCGTCTTCTCGGCGGATCTGCTCCTCTTCGCCGGTGCCGGTCTCCGTCAGCCCACGGATCGACTGATCAAAATATTTGAAAAGGATACAGGGCACACGGTCTGTACCTCCTACGGGGGGAGCGGCCAGCTCATGTCCGCTATTCTGGCCTCCGGCCAGGGGGACCTCTTTATGCCCGGAGCCTTTTTTTACATCCAAACGCTCGAAGAAAAGGGGCTCATCGATTCTTCCCGAAATCTGATGGCCCATACCCCGGTCATCGGCGTCAACCGCCGCAAGAGGCATCAGATCCGGACATTTGACGATCTGGCCCTTCCCGGCGTTCGGCTGGCCCTCGGCGACCCGCATGCCATGGCGTTCGGGCGGGTGGCTCAGAAGATCCTCTCCCATTCCCCCTTGAAAACCGCCATTCTCAAGAATGTGGTGGTGTACGGCGCTACGGTCAAACAACTGGCCCTTTATGTGGCCCAAGGGGATGTGGACGCCGCCATCATCGGCCGGGCGGACGCTTTTCAGTTTCGGGAGCGAATTCAAATGGTTCAGATACCGGAAGCCTACAATCAGCCCGAAACCATTGCCATCGCCGTGCTCAACGCCACCAGGCACCTGGAGGCGGCATGCCGATTCCGCGATTTCATGGCCTCCCCAAGGGGCACAGAGGTATTTGAGACGTTTGGCTATCTGCCCCTCGATTCGGGAACCGACCCGGAAGGCGCCCCATGAATCGTCTCTTTGTCATCCCCGCAATGGTTTGCCTCCTCTTTACAGCCGCGGTGCTGGCGGCCCTCTTCTTTCGTTTATCCCCGCAAGACATCCTGTCGGCATTGGCCTCGGAAGAAACCCGTTTTGCACTGCGGCTCAGTTTGACGACCTCGCTTATTTCCATTGCCTCAGCGATGTTCCTCGGCGTACCCACGGGCTATTTTCTTGCCCGCACCTCCTTTCCGGGCAAAGCCCTCCTCGACACCCTTCTGGAACTTCCCCTGGTCATCACCCCGCTTATCGCCGGTGTGGGGCTCCTGTTTCTGTTCGGGCATACCATGCTGGGACGCCTGTTGGGCGCGTGGGGCATCCAGATCCTCTTTACCCCATGGGGGGCGGTACTGGCGCAAACGTTCGTGGCATGCCCCATCGTCATCAGAAGCAGCCGCGCATCTTTTGAACGCGTGGGAGCGCGTTATGAACGGGCCGCCGCCACCCTCGGATTGCGGCCGTCCCAAGTGTTTTTTCAGATCAGCCTTCCACTGGCCCGGCAGGGAATCCTGGCCGGTACCGTTCTGGGCTGGACCCGGGCCATGGGAGAATTCGGGGCCACGCTCATGGTGGCGGGTGCCATTCGATTCAAGACCGAGACCCTGCCCACCGCCGTTTTCTTGAACATATCGAGCGGAGAACTGGGCGTTGCCCTCTCCTGTGCCTGGGTCCTCATGGCGACGGGCTTTGTGTTTCTGCTGGCGCTCCGGTGGATCGGACATTCACACAGGCATGAGGGTCTCCCGGCGAGGGGCGGCCGTGTCTGACATAACGCTCCAGGATATTCGATGCCATGGTCTTAATGGCCTCACCCTACATGTGAGGGACCAGGAATTCTTTGTTCTGGTCGGACCCTCAGGCGCCGGGAAAACGACCCTGCTCAATGTCGTAGCGGGGCTAATGCCCCATGAAGGTCACATCATGGTGGACGGGGTCTTAATGGATGGTCTACCGCCCCACAGGCGGCAGATCGGTTACCTTTTTCAGGACCTCCTCCTGTTTCCGCATATGTCCGTAAAAAGCAATCTGCGGACCGCTCTAAAAAAGTGTCCTATCAGCAGGACGGAGAAGGACCATCGCATTTACGGCATGTTGGATCTCTTTCGCCTGCGAGGGTTGGAGGACAAACGCCCTGACCAATTGAGCGGCGGTGAAAAGCAACGGGTCGCACTGGCCAGGGCCATCGTCTCCGCACCGAACGTCCTCCTGCTGGATGAACCCTTCAGCAGTCTCGATTTTCGAACCGCCCGCTACCTCCGGCTCGAACTCAAACGGATTCACGCTCGCCTGAAGACCACCATGTTGTTTGTCACCCACGATCTGGAAGAGGCCCAGGAACTGGCGGATCGTATGGGTGTCATGACGGATGGCAGACTGGAACAGGTGGGTGGCATTGAAGAGGTCATGTTTCAGGGAAAAGCCGGCCATTCCGATTTCTTGGAAAAGCCGAACATCCTTTCCTGCACCTACCTGAAGCGCCTGGGAAACGGACTGATCCATGTGCAATGGGCCGATCAGGGCCTGTTCATCCCTGAGGACGGGGGCAAATCCTTCAGCCGGGTCCTAATTCATCCGAGGGACGTCTATATTTCCCCTTATCCCCCGCCAGGGCCTCCGGTAAACCGTTTTTACGGGCGCATCACAGACATCCGGCACGCGGCAGGCATGGCCCATGTGGATGTGGCGGTATTGAATCAACATGTGCACGCCGAGATGACAGCGGAGCAGGCCCAATCCCTTTCCCTGTCTGAAGGCGATTCGGTGTACGGTATACTGAAGCTTCGCGCCCTTCACGGGTGTTGAATGCGTGAAACCCTTACTTGAGGAATCGTGTTATGGCAAATAAATTCAAGTCATCGGCCACCATCATTCCCATTGATCAGTGCGTGGGAACCGTTTTGGCCCATGATATCACCGAAATCAGGCCCGGACAATTCAAGGGGCCGGCATTCAAAAAAGGATATATCATCAAAAAAGAAGACCTTCCCCACCTCAGAAGAATCGGAAAGGAACATCTGTATGTCCTCCATCTGGAATCGGGAAAGGTCCACGAAGATGAAGCCGCGCGCCGTTTGGCAAGACGCCTCGCAGGTGAAGGCGTATCCTTTGATCCGCATCCCTCCGAAGGAAAAATCCACTTGAAAGCGGCCCACAGAGGCCTCCTGAAAGTGGATGTGGATGCCCTCACCCGGATCAACCTGGTGCCGGACATCAGCTGTTCATCCCGGCACACCAACACCGTCGTGGAAGAGGGAGAGATCCTTGCGGGGGTCCGGGCCATCCCGTTGATTATTGATGAAACAAGCCTTCAACGGGCGGAGAAGGTCGCCGGAGACGCCCAGGGCATCTTTTCGGTAAAGCCCTTCTCCACACCCCTTACAGGACTCGTGATCACCGGGAACGAGGTGTTTTCGGGACTGATCGAGGACAAATTCGCTCCCATCGTCCGGAAAAAGCTGGCGGCATTTGACTGTGACCTGATGGGAATCGCCTTTACACCGGACAAAAAGGAACGGATCGTGGCCGAGATTCTCACATTTCTCCAGAAGGGTGCACAGATGATCGTGGTGGCCGGCGGAATGAGCGTGGATCCGGATGACGTGACCCGGGCGGCCATCACCGAAGCCGGCGCCGAGGATGTGGTCTACGGGACCCCGGTCTTGCCCGGCGCCATGTTCCTGTACGGGCATTTCGACGGGGTTCCGGTGCTGGGTCTACCGGCCTGTGTCCTCTTTTTCCGTGCCACCGTGCTGGATCTCATCCTCCCCAGGGTGCTGGCGGGGGAACACATTACCCGCAAGGACCTTGCGGCCATGGCACACGGGGGCCTGTGCCTGAACTGTGAGACATGCCGTTATCCGCGATGTCCATTCGGCAAATAGCTTAAAGAAACCCACAACCCCGAAAAAAGAGGGCACGATGTTCAAGCAGAAAAGAATTATGATCAAGGGCGCAGGGGATCTCGCCACGGGAGTGGCTGCACGACTGTGGCGGAGTGGCTTTTCGGTGGCCATGACGGAGATTGCCCAACCGCTCACGGTTCGCCGAACGGTTTCGTTGTCCGATGCGATTTACGAAGGTGAAACAACTGTAGAGGACTTGACGGCCCGGCGGGTGGACAACACGGATGAGACTCTAAAGGCCCTTGACGATGGCGTGATTCCCGTGTGCGTAGACCCCGGGACCGGCATTGTCCGAGAAATTACACCGTTTGCCCTGATCGATGCCATCATGGCCAAGAAGAACATCGGGACGTCCATGGATGACGCCCCCTTTGTGGTGGGCCTTGGACCCGGGTTCACGGCCGGGGAGGATGTCCACGCCGTGGTGGAAACCAAACGCGGGCACACCCTGGGGAGGGTGCTCTGGCAAGGATCGGCCATCCCCAATACGGGGGTCCCGGGCGAGGTGAAGGGATTCGGGGAACAGCGGGTCATCCGGTCGCCTGGATCCGGCATCTTCAGGGGCGCTGTCCCCATCGGCACCCACGTGAAGGCAGGGGATGTGGTGGCTCACGTCGGGGAGGAGCCAGTTCTGGCCCCCATTTCCGGCATGCTGCGCGGCCTGCTCCACGACGGCGTGCGGGTGGAGAAAGGGCTCAAGAGCGGGGATGTGGACCCCGGGATAACCGGGATAACTGCTGGACCATCTCTGACAAGGCCCTCGCCATCGGGGGCGGGGTGCTGGAGGCTGTCCTGATGGCCTTGAACCGGAAGGATCGAATCTCCCACGGTCCCGCCTAAGCAACGGAACCCCGAGTAGCGGGGAATGGGCACGCCAAAGATTTTCAAACGACGGTTGATTTTTCCATTCACGCCCGGTACCCTCCCCTGTGGTGCCTTGCGGTCCCACGGACGGCAGTACCGGCAGGCCGATGGTTTCGAAATCGCCTTAACGATAACGCCCAACAGGGTAAGGAGAACCCCGTCATGATGACACCGCAGCAATACGAACAAAGCCTCCGGGAACTCCATCTCGAGGTCTACATGTTCGGGAAACGCCTATCTAATGTGGTGGACGATCCCATTATTCGGCCTTCCATGAACGCCGTGGCCGCGACATACGAACTGGCTCAACGTCCGGAATTCCAGGACATCATGCTGGCCACCTCTCACCTTTCGGGCCGGAAGATCAATCGCTTTACCCACATTCACCAGAGCACGGAAGACCTGGTGAAGAAGAGCAAGATGGGAAGACTCCTGGGCCGGTATACCGGCTGCTGCTTTCAGCGGTGCGTGGGCATGGACAGCCTCAATGCCCTGTCCATCGTCACCTTCAATCTGGACGCCCAATATAACACCCATTATCACCAGCGGTTCCTGGACTACCTCGCCTACGTCCAGGACCGGGATCTGACCTGTGACGGGGCCATGACCGATCCTAAAGGGGACCGGCGGTTGCCTCCCCATGCGCAACCGGATCCCGATCACTATCTGCACGTGGTGGAGGAAACCCCCGAAGGGATCGTGGTGAGGGGGGCGAAGGCCCACCAGACCGGCGCCGTCAATTCACACGAGATCATCGTCATGCCCACCATTTCCATGAAAGCCGAAGACCGGGATTACGCGGTGTCCTTTGCCCTCCCGAGCGACGCGGATGGCATTGTCTACATCATGGGGCGGCAATCCTGCGACACGCGAAAATCGGAAGGTGGTCATATGGATCAGGGAAACCTCCTGTACGGCGGCCACGAGGCCCTCGTGGTTTTCAATGATGTCTTTGTGCCCTGGGACCGGGTCTTCATGTACAGGGAATATGATTTCGTCGGGCAGCTTGTGGAACGCTTCGCCGCCTACCACCGGCAGAGTTACGCCTGTAAGGTGGGCGTGGGCGATGTGCTCATCGGCGCGGCCCAGACCGTTGCCGAGTACAACGGCGCACAAAAGGCCTCCCACATAAAGGACAAGATCATTGAAATGAACCACCTCAACGAAACCCTTTTCTGCGGGTGCATCGCCTGCGCGTCCGAAGGCCATCGAGAGCCGTCCGGGACCTTTGCCGTCAACACATTGCTGGCCAACGTGCACAAACATAATGTGACCCGATTTCCCTATGAACTCTCGAGGCTTGCACAGGATATCGCCGGCGGGCTCATGGTCACCATGCCGTCTGAGCGGGACCTCGAATCCTCTGAAACCGGCAAATGGGTGAAAAAGTATTTTAAGGCGGATGCCGATGTTCCCACTGAACATCGCCTCCGCATGCTTCGATTGATCGAAAACCTCTGCCTCGGTACGGCGGCGGTGGGGTATCTCACGGAATCCATGCACGGTGCCGGATCCCCTCAGGCTCAGCGAATCATGATCTCGAGGCTGGTGAACCTGAAGGAGAAACAAAAGGCGGCCAAACGGCTTTGCGGCATTGAAGTCGAAGCATAGCGGCCGAAGACCGGCAGACAGTGGCACCATTAAGGATCGGCATCAAGTATTGCGGCGGATGAAATCCCAATTACGACCGGGTGGCCCTGGTCTCGGCACTTGAAAAGGAACTTTCTAAAACGGCCGTATGGCTCAACGGGGAGGAGAAGGATCCGGATTTGATCATTGCGGTCCAGGGATGCCCCACCGCATGCACGGATGTCTCCATGTGTGATGAGAAAAAAATTTTATCCATCACAGGTGAGGGGGATATATCTGCGCTGATTGCAAAAATCAGCCGGCGGGATCGTTGATTGTTTTCGATGAAAACACGGACAGGAGCGGCTAAGAAATGACCGTCACCTTAAACCACCGAAAAATACTAACCCGCGGGCGGGTATTCGATCTCGTCCGGGACGATATCACGCTGTCCAACGGTGAGCGCACGGCCATGGAGGTGGTCCGTCACCCGGGGGCCGCGGGCATCGTGGCCATGCCGGATCCGCAACACGTGCTGCTGGTCCATCAATACCGCTATCCTCTCGACACGCATATCTGGGAAATCCCTGCCGGCACCCTGAACAAAGACGAGGCCCCCCTGTCGTGTGCCCGGCGTGAACTGGAAGAGGAGACCGGATTCAGGGGCGGCAGGTGGCATGCCATCGGTGATATCACCCCGGTGCCCGGCTATTCGGACGAACGAATTCACCTGTTCCTCGCCACGGACCTGAGCGCCGGTCAGCAGCATCTCGATGCGGATGAAATGCTTTCTGTTCGCTCCGTGGAGTGGGCTCAAATGCTTGAAATGATTGAGAAAGGTGAAGTTAAAGACGCCAAGAGTATCTCAGCCGTATACCTGGCCGAACGATACCTTTCCCGTATAAAGGATTGAAAAACCCGGCCTTACCCCTTCTCAAGGATCAGCACGTCCACCCTCCCCTTAAGGGCGTCTTTAAACGTCTCGGCATCCGATTCATCCCCCACAATGGCCCCGTAGTGCATGGGAATGGCCAGCTTCGGCTGAATAGCCAGGGCCGCCTTCACCGCCTCATCGGCGGTCATCACATAGGTCCCTGAGACCGGTAAGAGCGCAATATCCACCTCAATGTCTTTCATCTCGGGAATAAAGTCCGTATCCCCGGCATGATAGATGCTGACGCCGTCGATCTCAACGATGAACCCAAGCCACCCGTTGTTCCGGGATGAAAGTCTTTATGGGTGTTGTAGGATGCCACGGCACGGATGTGAACACCGTCCACCTCAAGGGCATCCCCGGGCTTCATCACCCGAATGTCGCCGCTCAATTTGTCCTCGGACTGTGGCTCCGTGACAATGACCGTATCCGGACCCTGTATTTTGGTCACATCCTCGGGAGAGCAGTGGTCAAAGTGTTCATGGGAGATGCAGATAATATCGGCCGTGGGTCCCCCCTCAATCTGATAGGGGTCGAAATAGATCTTCTTGCTTGCATCAATCAAGAACCCGTCATGTCCCAGCCAGGTGATTTTCTCCTGCGCGAACGATTGGTCCATTTTTTCTCGCCTCCTTCCCACGATGCGGGGAAACAAGAGCTAATTCGGCTCCAGAATAATCCGATGATCCACCAGCGAAAATCGCTTGACCCGTGCCCGAACCGTCTTCTCCTCCCCAAAAATATTCACCATCTTCACTTCGTCATCCCGGCTTTCCAAGGCATCCACGCCCTCGAAAAGGAGTTCCTCCTTGCCGTCTTTTAAGATATATGCGGTCGATTCACACATGTCCCACCATCTCCTTTAACGTCTCGACGACCTGCTGGACCAGATGGGGTAAGGGCTCGCCCGACACTCCCACGAGGGTAACGTTTTCCTGGGTCAGTGGAATGAGGATCTTTCGGGCCGCACTGGAACTGACCGCCGACGCCACCGTAGATGTCACCTCACCCATCATGGCATCCGCCATGAGAATGGCAAGCGGTCCGATAATCACATCCACCTGTTTCGATGTGACAGCCACCGCATTTTCTCCGGTGCCCCCCCGGTTTGCCCCGGCTTTCATCATATTTGAGGTGGCGATGGAATTCGTGCCCAGCGCCAAGATCTCCAGATCCGCCCCCATGGACTCCCTGAGCCCTTTAATGACAGCGGAGCCGATACCGCCCCCCTGGCCATCCAGGATCATCACCTTCACAGCGTCAAGCCTCCCCTTTTTGCAGGCAAAAATCTATTGCATCCAAGGCCCGCTCCTTTTATGGTGATCGAAAATAGCATAGAACAGTGACGGATGTAAAGCATCCGCCACAGACCGAGCATTCAACATATTCGGGCAATAGGGGGTTTGCCCTCTGCGAAGAGGAGAGGATTGTGGATGCAGAGTGGATAGGATACGCCTTGGGCGCCTACCTGATGGGTGCGATCCCTTTCGGGAAAATCATCGCCGGGAGCGTGGCTCGAATCGATATCACGCGCAGGGGAAGCGGCAATATCGGCGCCACCAATGTGGCCCGGGAATTGGGCATGAAGTGGGGCATCGCGACCCTTATCCTCGATGCGCTCAAGGGGCTTGTCCCCGTCCTGATTTTCTCTTCTTACCATTCCGGAGGCGGCCTTTCCCGGGAGATGGGCATGGCGCTCGTGGGCGTATGCGCGCTCGTGGGCCATCAGTTCTCGGTATTCATGAAATTCAGGGGAGGAAAGGGGGTCGCCACGGCCCTCGGCGTCTATCTCGTCATATCGCCCCTTTCCTGTCTCGGCGGGCTGCTGGTTTTTATCCTCACAGTTGCCAAATGGGACACCATCTCACTGGGCTCCATGTTTGCGGCCACGGTCATGCCCCTGTTTTTCCTGGTTCTCGGCAAACCGTTTCCCTTGATTATGGGCGCCCTTTTAATGGCCATCCTCATCTGCATCCAGCACAGAGAAAACATTCAGCGGTTGATCAAAGGAGAAGAACGAAAATGGAGGAAAAGGTCCCATCAGCCGAGTCGATCCAGTAACCGCTCCAGCTCCTCATCGGAATAAAAATGGATGATGATGCGGCCCCGCCTGCCCCGTCTGTTGATCTCTACTTTGGTGCCGAGGGACCGCTTGAGATCGTCTGAGAGGGATTCCATATATGCGTCCCGGGACGACGCCCTTTTTTTGGGAGCGCCGCCGGTCTTGGTTTTCCGGACCAGGGCCTCCGCCTGCCGGACGGATAATCCCTTTTTAATCACCGCATCCCGCACCCGCCGCTGATCTCCGGGGGACTTGAGACCGGCCATTAGCCGGGCATGGCCCATGCTGAGACGCTCCGCGATGACATCTTCCCGGATATCCTTGGGGAGTTTTAAAAGCCGCAGAAAATTGGTGATGGAGGACCGATCCCTCCCGAGCCGTCTCGCCAGGGCCTCCTGGGTCATACCGGTCTCCTCCAGGAGTCTCCCATAGGCCGCCGCCTCTTCTATGGGGTTGAGGTCTTCGCGCTGGATGTTTTCGATGAGCGCCAGTTCCAGCGCCTGGGCCGAACTCGCCTCCCGCACCACCACAGGCACCCGGGTAAGGCCGGCCTTTTGTGCGGCACGCCACCGCCTTTCTCCGGCGATCAGCTGGTACCCTGCATCGGTCCTGCTCACCAGCAACGGGGTGATGATTCCCTGTTCTTTCACCGACGCCACCAGCTCATTTAGTTCCTTTGGGTTAAAAGACTGCCTCGGTTGATACGGATTGGGCTCAATGGCCGCCACCGGACACTGGAAAAACTGTTCCTGGGCGGCATCGAGGGTATCGGCATCCGGAATCAATGCAGACAGGCCCTTACCAAGGGCTTTTCGTTTCGCCATCCGGGACTATCCCCTTTCCATCAGTTCTCTCGCTAGGGTCAGATAACTCTGCGCACCCTTGGATCGTAAATCGTAAAGGAGGACGGGTTTTCCATGGCTGGGGGCCTCACTGAGCCGCACATTCCGCGGAATGACCGTCCTGAAAACCCGTGACTTGAAAAGGGTCCGTGCCTCATGCGCCACCTGTTGGGAGAGGTTGTTGCGGCTGTCATACATGGTCAGCAGAATATCGGCCGGCCGCAGGGAGGGATTGAGACCCTGTTTTACCGCCCGGGCCGTGGTCAGGAGCTGGGAGAGGCCCTCCAGGGCATAATACTCGCACTGAAGCGGGACGAGAACCGCCTCAGCAGCGGTAAGCGCATTGACGGTCAAAAAACCCAGTGACGGGGGACAATCGATGAAAACATAGTCATATTTTTCCCTGAGCGGATGAACAGCCCTGCGAAGTCGGGTCTCCTTTTCCGGAAGCGCCGCCAATTCCACTTCGGCACCCACGAGGTCCGCTGTGGATCCGATGATATCAAGCCCGGGCAGCGCAGTGTGCATGATGGTCTCTTCGATGGGGGCACTCCCCATGAGTAAGTCATATACGCCATATTCGAGGGCCGAGGGATCCAGCCCCAGCCCGCTCGTGGCGTTTCCCTGGGGGTCACCGTCGATGAGCAGACACGCCTTTTCCGCTGCTGCGAGAGAAGCGGCGAGATTGATGGCCGTAGTGGTTTTTCCTACGCCCCCTTTTTGGTTTGAAATGGAAATAACGCGTCCCATAGTGGTGTCCGAACGAGCATTCAGCCGCCCGTTCCTTTAAAAGCTCAGGGTGTTGGGTGGACAGGGAATGGCCGGTCATACCACAAACCGACAGCATTGAAAAGCTCAAATTCAATGTTTCACGTGAAACATGGTAGTGCCGCGTCTCATAAGTTCTGTCCCCGATAATGGCAAGTGGTTATTCGACGAAAAAACCCTATTTCAACCACTTAAAACTGACAGAGACACGGAAGCTCCAAGTTCCAAGCACCAAATATCAAATAAACCCCAATGACCAAATCACAAGGTTTAAGATCAAAGATGTCCCTTTTGGGCTGGGGCGGTAGTCATGGAAATCCCGCAAATCACCCTGCATCACTGGTTTGACTTCCCGATATCCATATCAAGGGTGTGCCCGCAATCCTTTGCGCTTGTTGTTTCGAATTTTGGACATTGGAATTTGGATATTGTTTGTGATTTGGGATTTGAATATTGTCATTTCGTTTAGTTGATACGTGCATACCATCATACGATGCCATTAAATTGTCAAAATTAAGGACAAAATTAATAAGGCGGGGCAGTAGGCTTTTGACACCTACTTATACCCGCTTATACCGGTATCATCGTGAATTAAAGGCGCGATCTGAACTATAGGGAAATCATCCCCTTTCCAGGGATAGGGCTATCAATCGATCCAAAAGCCCCGAGAAGGTCATCCCCGCACCGCGCGCCGCCAGGGGAAAAAGACTGGTCTCGGTCATTCCCGGAATGGTATTGGTCTCCAAAAGGACAGCAGTATCATTCCGGAGGATCATGTCGGTCCGGCTCCAAACCGAACAGTCAAGCGCCAGGTGCGCCCGCTTTGCGTGTTCCCGGGCCTGCTTCGCCAATGTCTCCGAGATGGGGGCCGGACAAATCTCCTCTGTCGCCCCCGGGGTATATTTGGCTTCATAGTCGAAAAAACCGTAGCCGGCCGCGGGGCGGATTTCAACAATGGGGAGCACGTCCAGGTCCCGGTTCCCGAGGACACAGCAGGTAATCTCCCGTCCCTCCACATATTCCTCCACGAGGACCTCAGGGCAAAATTCAAATGCCTGCTCAACGCCCTTTCGGATCTCCGTCTCCCCGTCCGCGATACAAATCCCCACACTGGATCCCTCCGCCACCGGTTTAATGACCACCGGCGACCCGATTCGCTCCCGAAGTTTATCTATGGCTTTAAGGTCGTCCCGCCTCAAGACCACCGCTTCAGCCACGCTCAAGCCCTTGCTTTTGTACACGGCTTTTGCCATTTCCTTATTGAATGCCGTGGCGCTCGACAGCACGCCCGATCCCACGAAGGGGACATTCAGGATATCCAGCATCCCCTGCATGCGACCGTCCTCCCCCAATCGACCATGAAGGAGAATAAAGGCCAGCTCGATTTGGCGCCGCTCTTCGATGAGGCTGTCGAGATCATCTCTTGGATCATACCATTTGACATCGTATTTATTCCTATCAAGCGCCTCGTAAACGGCCTTCCCACTTTTAAGTGATACCGCCCGTTCCTGGGACCATCCACCCGCCAAGACCGCAACCCTTAGTCGTTTACGCACATCAAAACCTCAAAAGAACCTGTTCACAGCCGGGACCGAAGCCCAAACCCGCTTTCAATCAACAAGGCTTTGCTCCCCCTCACCGTTCTTAGACTTAGACACTCTGTACCAGCTCGATATCAAGAGATACCAGAGTGCGAAGCGCCTGTAAAGCCTCTCCCCGCAGGACTTCCAAAGCGCACTGAAATATAAAGTAAATAAAACCAAAAAGGCAGAAAAATGGAGAAAATGGGTGATAATAAGACTTTTTAGATGTGGATAATTCCATCCACATGCTGGCATAAAAGGATAACCTGTTGATTTAGCATATCCTCCCATTCGTTCGAAAACCCGCCTCATCTCGGGGGGTTAGACTCCTCCATCCCGCTTTGCCTGTAAACGGGGCACCTTAGCCTATGTCAAAAAATAACCACCCCCTAAGTGCTCATCGCTCTCAACCCCTTTTGACAATCCCCCCAGCCTTCCAGTAAAACCCTCACCATTCGGTTCCCCTTGACCCTTTTCCCTTCTGACACATACGGAGTCCAACAATGAAATTCACCTGGGACACCATCAAACAACAGGTCAGCACAACGATGCCCGCACGGGGCTTTCAGCTCTGGATCAATCCCATCCGCTTTGTGGAACAAAAGGGCAAACAGGTCGTCTTGGGATGCCCCAACCGCTTCTCCAAGTCCTGGGTAGAGGAAAACTACCTCGACCTCATCCACAACCAGTTCAAGGCCCAGGGTCACCAGGGGGTGGATTTGGTCTTCAAGGTCGAGCGGCCTAAGAAGTCCCCTGCCTCCGATCCTCCGCCTGAGCAGCTTCCCCTTCCCCACATGCCAAAGACCCATAGACGACCCAATCTATGGCTCAACAGCCAGTTTACCTTTGACCGCTTTATCGTGGGCCAGTCCAACGCCTTTGCCTATTCCGCCTCCAAGACCATTGCCCTGGGAGACCAGTTCAATTACCATTCCCTCCTCATGATGAGCAATACCGGCTTGGGCAAGACCCATCTCTCCCAGGCCATCGGGCACAGCATCCTGAAGAAGGACCCCCAGACCCGCATCTTTTACATGACCGCCGAGGACTTCGCCAACGAGATGATCACCTCTTTGAAACAAAACCGCATCGAGGCCTTCAAGCGCCGCTACCGCACATCGTGTGATGTCCTCCTTCTGGAGGGCATCCATTTCTTAGACGGCAAGGAGAAGGTCCAGGCCGAACTGGGATACACCCTCGATGCCCTGGCCACGGACAACAAGAAGATCATCTTCACCAGTGCCATGGCGCCCAAGGACATCCCGAGGATATCCAGGAACCTCCGCTCCCGTTTTACCGCCGGCCTGGTGACCACCATTACCGGGCCGGACTATCTCACCCGGGTGGATATCTTAAAGAAGAAGGCCATAGACTATCAGGTCACGCTTTCGGGCGATGTGGTTCATTTTCTGGCCGAACGGCTCGAGCGGGATGTCAGGCAGATGGAAAGTGCGCTCAAGTGCCTCAAGGCACGGGCGGAACTCATGGGCGCGCCCATTGACATGGACGCAGCCCGGGAGGTGGTTCGTGCCCTGGTTTCAGGGGAGTGTGCCCTTGCCCCAAGGGATGTGAAACAGCTGGTCTGCGGGTATTACAAGGTGGCCCCGGAGGTATTGTCATCCCCCTCCCGGAAGAAGGCCCATGCCTATCCGAGGAACATCTACGCCTATCTTGCCAGGACCCATCTCGATGCCACCCTGGCCCAGATCGGCAAAGAGATCAACCGCAGCCACTCCACCGTCCTTTATTCCGCTGAACTCATCGGCAAAAAAATCAAACAGGATCGCAAAATGCACCACCAAATCCAGTTCCTCTCTCAAAAAATCGAGGAAATGAAAAAATGAGCCGGACACCCCATCCCGTCAAAGCCTTTTTCAGTTGGTCGATGATGATAGCGGCTACGGTACTGACCGTTTGGCTTGTGCTGGTCTCTCTGACCTCCCTCTGGGTAGGCGTCAAATACATTGACCGCTTCGCGTCATGGATGCCGATCCTGTCAGGGACCGCACTCCTTGTTGCCGGTCTGTGGGTTTACATCCGGGTAACGGCGACCATCTACCGCCGTCTCAGAAAAGAAGACATGCTGGATGGGTAGGGTGTCGGCGAGGTGTTTGCCTACGACGCCCCCGCCTCTTTTTTGTAGAAGGCCCTCAGAAATTCTTCATCCTTGGGGGATAGGTTGAATCGCCCCGCTGCCTGCTCAATCAGCTGGTGATAGGGTTGTTTCTCGTCTTCCCCGCGCATCCCGGAAATCCATTTGATCGCCTGTCTGATGGACTCGCCCTTGGGCTGTATCGTTGTCATCTGTTTCACCTCTTTAAGGAATTTGTACGCGTCTCCCCCTATGCCGGCGTGATCTCCGTTTTGAGGTCCCTGCCCATGAGCTCCCTGACGGTCGATTCCGGCGATTTCCCCTCGTAGAGAATCTCGTAGACCGCCCGGGTGATGGGCATGTCGACCTTCTCCTTCAAAGACAGCGCGTAAGCCGCGGACGTGTTCTTGATTCCCTCCGCCACCATATTCATGTCCCTCGTAATCTCATCAACCCTCATCCCTCTTCCGACCTTCAGCCCCACCGTTCGGTTGCGGCTCAACGCCCCGGTGCAGGTGAGGACCAGGTCTCCCAATCCGGCCAGTCCGGCAAAGGTCTCCGGCTTTGCCCCCATACGCACACCCAGCCGAGTGATCTCCGCCAGCCCCCGTGTGATCAGCGCGGCCCTTGCATTGTGGCCGAATTCAAGGCCGTCCGATGCCCCCGAGGCAATGGCAATGACATTTTTCAGTGCACCGCCGACTTGCGCACCCATCAAATCCTTCGTCACGTATACCCTGAAGAAATCCGTGGCAAAGAGTCGCTGCAGCCGTCGAGCATGGCCGGAATCCCGACACGCGATGGTTACCGCCGTGGGCTGGCAGCAGGCCACCTCCCTGGCGAAACTGGGGCCCGTCAAACACGCGAAACGGGCCATACGGTCTTCGCCGAGAAGCGAATCGGCGACCTGAGACATGAGCATCAAGCTATCATTTTCGATTCCCTTGGTGAGGATTAAGACATCGGTCTGTGGACCGAGATGACGGCTTACAGAACCCAGCACTTCCCTGAATACATGAGAGGGAATTGCCATGACAACGAGTTCCTTTGCCCCCACCGCCGCCTCAAAAGCGGACACCGGCCGTATCCCCCCGGCGAGGCTGACATCGGGTAGGAAAATGGTGTTTTTGCGGTTGTCGCGAATCTCCCGGTACACCGAGGCCTCCCGTACCCAGAGATCCACCGTAAATCCTTTGCCGGCCATCAGGTTCGCGATGGCCGTTCCCCAGCTTCCGGCACCGATCACGCCGACCCGGGTTATCTCTTTCTGATCCACACCTTCTCTTTTCCCAAGCACAACACCGGCTTCATCCGGGGTCTCAATCCTCCATGAGCTTGGCCACTCCGACCACCTTTTCACCTTCAGCAAGATTAATGAGTCTGACCCCCTGGGTATTGCGCCCGATCACGGAGATATCCGCCACCCGCAGTCGGATAATTTTGCCGTGTTCCGTGATGATCATGAGTTGGTCTTGATCCGTGACCTGATAGGAATAGACCACCGGCCCGTTTCTTTCCGTGGCCTTAATGGTCAGCACGCCTTGCCCCCCGCGTCCCTGGGTGGGGTATTCCTCGGTCCGGGTCCGCTTGCCGTAACCGTTCTGGGTTACCGTCAGGATGGTGTCCCCCTCACTGATGGCCTCCATTCCGACCACTTCGTTCCCGGGCTGCATTCGGATCCCGATAATACCGGAAGAGACGCGTCCCGTAGCCCTCACTTCGGATTCACTAAACCGGATCGATTTCCCCTCGCGCGTGGTGAGAAAGATGTCCTGGTCTCCGTCGGACACCCGCACCGCGATCAGCTCGTCCTCCTCCCGGATCTTCACGCCGATGGTGCCCACGCTCCTGGGATAACTGTAAGCGGTAAGGGCCGTCTTTTTGACGACACCGTTCTTGGTGGCCATCACCACATACTTGTCCTCCTCGAACTCCCGGACCGGCAGGATGGTCGCCACGCGTTCGCCCTTTTTGAGATCCAGGAGGTTTACGATAGCCTTTCCTTTGGACATGCGGCCTCCCTCCGGAATCTCGTGGACTTTCTTCCAGTACACGCGGCCCTTATTGCTGAAAAAGAGGAAGTAATCATGGGAAGACGCCACGAAGAGATGTTCCACAAAGTCCTCTTCGGCCGGCCTTGCGCCGGTCATGCCCTTTCCGCCTCGGCGCTGGGCCCTGTACAGGCTGATGGGGTTCCGTTTGATATACCCCCGGTGGCTGATGGTGACCACCATATCCTCCTCTGCAATCAGGTCCTCCATATCGATATCTTCCACATCGTCGAGGATCTCGGTTCGCCGCTCATCCCCATATTGCGCCCGGATCGCCTGAACCTCTTCCTTGATCAACTGAAGCACAAGGGCCGGATTACTCAAGATCTCACGAAACCGCGCAATATCCTTGATGAGATCTCGATACTCTTCGTTGACCTTTTCCCGCTCCAGGCCGGTCAGCCGCTGCAGCCGCATCTCCAAAATGGCCTGTGCCTGCACTTCCGTCAACTCGAACTCGCTGATGAGACCGCTCTTGGCCTCCTTGACATCGGACGACGATCGAATGAGTTCGATGACCTCGTCGAGGGAATCCAAAGCTTTCTTCAGGCCTTCCAGGATATGGGCCCGCGCCTCGGCCTTATTGAGATCATAAATGGTCCGCCTGACCACGATTTCCCGGCGGTGATTGATGAAGTTCTGCAAGATCTCCTTCAGGTTCAGGACCTGGGGCTTCCCGTTCACGATCGCCAGGAAGATAATGCCGAAAGAGACCTCCATCTGGGTAAACTTGTACAGCCGGTTCAAGATGACGGGCGCCTTTCCATCCCGCTTGATCTCGATAACGATTCGCATGCCGTCTTTGTCGGATTCGTCCCTGACCTCAGACACCCCCTCGATCTTCTTGTCCCTGACCTGCTGCCCGATACGCTCGAGCAGCTTACCCTTGTTCACCTGGTACGGGAGTTCGGAGATCACGATCCGTTCCCTCGAGTGTCCGACCTTTTCCATAAAGGCCCTGGCCCGAATCTTGATAATGCCCCGCCCGGTGCGATAGGCCTCGCGAATGCCCGCTCTCCCCAATATGAATCCTGCTGTCGGGAAATCCGGACCCGGCACCAACTGTATCAATCCACCGATGTCCAACTCGGCATTATCGATCAAGGCCTCAACCGCGAGGCAGACCTCGGTGAGATTATGCGGCGGTACATTGGTGGCCATCCCCACCGCGATCCCGGATGAGCCATTCACCAGTAAATCTGGGATTTTCGTGGGGAAAACCGTCGGTTCCATGATGGACCCGTCGTAGGTGGGCATGAAGTCCACGGTCTCTTTTTCGATATCCACGAGGAAATCCTCGGCGAGACGCGTCATCCGGACTTCCGTGTACCGCATGGCTGCAGGCGGATCCCCATCGACGGAGCCGAAATTACCCTGCCCGTCCACGAGCGGGTATCGCATGGAAAAATCCTGAGCCAGCCTGACGATGGTATCGTAGACCGCCGTATCCCCATGAGGATGATACTTACCGATCACATCCCCGACCACCCGGGCCGACTTCTTAAAAGGCCGATTATGGGTGTTCTTGAGTTCGTGCATGGCGTAGAGCACCCGCCGATGAACCGGCTTGAGACCGTCCCGGATATCCGGCAGGGCCCTGCCCACGATGACACTCATGGAGTATTCAAGATAAGATTTTTTCATCTCATCTTCGATATTGACGTAATCGTATTTTAAATCAGAGATCATTCCCTGGTTCTCCTTCCATTTTGTTTCTCCCGAACTGAATCGTTATATATCCAGTTCCTCAACCTCCAGAGCATTGCTCTGGATAAACTCCCGCCTGGGCTCCACCTTGTCTCCCATGAGGACCGTGAATATGTTATCGGCCTCCAGTGCATCCTCGACCCGGACCCTGATGAGCGTCCGTTTTTCAGGATCCATGGTGGTCGTCCACAATTGATCCGGATTCATCTCTCCCAGGCCTTTGTACCGCTGAATGGTCAAGCCCTTCTTTCCTTTTTCCATCAATTGATCCAGCAGTTCCTTGGGATCGTCTATGGGCACCTGCTCCCCGTCACCGGTGACCCGATGTCCCCCTTCCTTCAACTGACGGAAATCCTCTGCGCCGGCCATGACCTGCTTGAGTTCAGGCGAAGA
Source organism: Deltaproteobacteria bacterium (assembly GCA_034522175.1). Lineage (GTDB taxonomy): Bacteria > Desulfobacterota > DSM-4660 > Desulfatiglandales > Desulfatiglandaceae > JAIPDZ01. Next base: position 2,182,448 of record JAXHLQ010000001.1, read on the forward strand.
GAGAAATTCCCACGTGACGCTGAATGTCTGACCCCCGTTCTGCGTCTCAGCCACCAGGAATTCATAGCAACCGTCTTCCTCTCCAAAACCGATGTCGCTCACCTCAAACCCCTTTTTATCCAGCTTTTCGAAGAGTGATTTCCATGAATTCCTTTTGCTTAAACTGGCTCTTGTTTTTCACACCGTTTAGCAGGAGAAATTCAATAAATTTTCGGCTGTACCCTCTCCTGGAGAGCTTTTCAAGGTTATCGAAAAACTTGACCATCCGGTTGAGGAGCGAAATGAGACGCTGTCCTGTAAACACCTTGCTGTTTTGAAAGAGGACCTTCTCATTTTCTGAGACCCGCTCCAGCAGGAATTGATTGTAACCGTCTTCGTCCTTGATAAATAGGCTCTTTTTCTTATTAGAAATGCGATAAAGCGGGGGTTGGGCCACATAAAGGTATCCCCTTTCAATTAATTCAGGCATCTGCCGATAGAAGAAAGTGAGCAGGAGCGTGCGAATATGGGCCCCGTCCACATCCGCGTCCGTCATGATAATCACCCGGTGATACCGTATGGAGTCGATGTTGAAATCCTCTTCCCCGATTCCTGTTCCCAGGGCCGTAATCATCGTCCGGATTTCCTCGCTTGAAATCATCTTATCGAAGCGCGCCTTTTCCACATTCAGTATTTTTCCCTTCAGGGGCAAAATGGCCTGATTGCGCCGGTCGCGTCCCTGTTTTGCAGAGCCCCCCGCCGAATCCCCCTCAACAATGAACACCTCGCTTCTCGAGGGATCCTTCTCCTGACAGTCAGCCAGTTTTCCGGGAAGCGAATGGTCCGATAAGACCCCTTTTCGTCTCGCCAGTTCCTTGGCCTTTCTCGCCGCCTCCCTGGCCCTCGCCGCATCCATGACCTTCGCCAGAATCGACTTGATCACCGGCGGGTTCTCTTCAAAAAAGGCCCCGAGTCCCTCATTAACCAGATTTTCAACCAGCCCTTTCACCTCGCTGTTTCCCAGCTTGGTCTTGGTCTGCCCCTCGAACTGAGGATCAGGCAGCTTAACGCTGATGACCGCTGTGAGTCCCTCACGGACGTCCTCACCCGAAAGCTTTTGTTTGAAGTTCTTGGCCTGGGGGGAATTTTGCAGATAGTAGTTAATGCTGCGCGTCAGTGCGGATTTGAATCCCACCAGATGGCTACCGCCTTCCTTCGTGTTGATATTATTGGCAAATGTGTAAATATTTTCCTTATAGGAGTTGTTGTACTGGACCGCAAATTCAATCAGGATACTGTTTTTTTCCCCCATGTAATGGATCGGTTTCGCGTGGAGCACCTCTTTGTTCTTATTGATGTACTCAACGAAGGACTGGATGCCCCCTCATACAAAAAATCTCGCTTTTTACCGGTCCGATCGTCCGCAATCTTGATACGCAGGCCCTTGGTCAAGAAGGCCAGTTCCCGCATCCGCTTCGCCAGGGTCTCGAAGTCCAGGTCGATGGTTTCAAATACCTGACTGTCCGGCATGAAATGAATCCTGGTTCCCGTATGGCTGGTCTCCCCCTTTATCTCGAGCCCGCTTTGGGTCTCGCCCCGCTTATAGGACTGAAAATAGACCTTTCCGTCCCGATAGACCTCCACTTCCATGAACTCGGACAGGGCATTGACAACGGATACCCCCACACCGTGGAGACCACCGGAAACCCGGTAGGTCTTGTTGTCAAACTTGCCCCCGGCGTGAAGCTTGGTCATGACCACCTCGAGAGCGGGCAGATTGGTCCCTTTGTGGATGTCGACGGGAATCCCCCGGCCGTCATCTATAATGACCACGGAATTGTCCCCGAGAATTTGAATATCCACCCGGTCGCAATAACCGGCCAACGCCTCGTCGATACTGTTATCCACCACCTCGTAAACCAGGTGATGAAGCCCTTCAAACGAGGTGTTGCCGATGTACATGGACGGTCGCTTGCGGACCGCAGCCAGTCCCTCCAACACCTTGATATCAGACGCCTTATAACTCCACTCTTTCTTTGACATGGTTAAACCCTCATGGGCATGATCAACCCGATAAAGCCGGTATCCAGTTCTCCTTTAATGACACACGGTTTCGAACTGTCGCTGAAAAACAAGCTCACCGATTCACTCGCCATGGACTGGAGGACTTCAATAAAATATTTGGGATTGAATCCGGCCTCTATCCGTATCCCGTTGTACTCAACGGCCATATTCTCTTCCGCCTCTCCCAGTTCGGGATTGGTGGACATCAGATCGAGCTGGTTGTTTTCCAGGGTCACTTTCACCGCCCGGTACCGTTCATTGCTTAAAATAAGCATCTTTCGCATCCCTTCCAAGAGCGCAATCCGGTTGATCAGGAAGGAGGATTGCTTCCCTGCGGGGATGACCGCTTCATAGTCTGGAAATTTTGTCTCCAGCAGCCGCATAATCAAGAGCGTCTTTTCGCGTCTCGCGATGCATCGTTTATCTTTGAAGCCGAGTGCCACCACACCGCCTTCACTTCCCATCTTATTCAGCTCCGACATGCCCTTTTTGGGGATCATCACCCCGCTCCCGAGATCGAGTGTTTCCAGACCGGGAAACGACTTGTCGATGAGCGACAGTCGGTGACCATCCGTTGCCACCATCCTCAGATAATGGGTGCCCTGATCATCGGTTCGCTTTTCGGTATAGACCCCCGACAATTTGAAACCCGCTTCCTCCAGCGTAACCGCATAGATGGTCTTACTGATCATTTCACATAGCGTTTCTCCCTCTACGGCAATGGTATCCACGGCCTCGGGTTCCATAAACGTCGGAAATTCGTCCGCAGAGATACACGCCAATTCAAATCGCGCCACCCCATCGGTAATGGACACCCGGCTGTTGTCCTTGACCTTTATATGAAACAGCTCCGCGTTGCTCTCCTTGAGTATCTCGAAGAGTTTTCTCCCTGAAATCGTGATGCTGCCCTCCTGAACCACCTCCGCATCCACCGCTTCCTGGAAACCGAGTTCCAGATCGGTGGCGGATAGGCGGACATTCCCTTCCTCCGTTTGTGTGCTAAACAGGATGGTGGAAAGCACCGGCATATTGCTTTTTCTTTCGATGATGCTCTGCACCCTCGAGACAGCTTTCAGGAGTTCATTTCGATCAATTTTTATCTCCATGGTCTTCCTCCGGGGATTTTGTTTTTATGGAATATATATATATAAAGAACCATCATAAAAATAAGGTCTTGTCAAAATGTTCAAACGGAATGTATCGGCCTGAAAACTTAGCTATAAATCACTAAACAAAAGAGTAAAAAAGTTGTCCGCCCTGTTGTAAGCATCGCCGGATATGGGTCCTTACGGGTTTTTATTTGGTCAGTTTGAAAGTTTTCTGTTCAATACAATGTTAAGAGGCCGTTCATACCATGAGGCGCTTTTGTAACGCGTTGATATCTCTGACGGTCCGTTTATTACGTTTTTTTTCATTTTCGATTCGATGGATGGCGTACAGTATACTTGTGTGATGTTTATTGCCGAATGCCTTCCCTATGGCTTTCAAAGAGAGATCCGTTAGCGACCTCGATAGATAGATGGCCACCTGTCGAGGATAGGAGATATGCCGCAGCTTCTTGTCCGATAACAGGTCGGTCGTGGGGATGTTGAAATATCGGGCCGTGATTGACTGGATACGGGGAATGTCCAACGCGTGAAAAGGCGCTTCAGAGAGAATGGACTGTATGGCCGATATGTCAATGTCATCGCCGGTGAGCGCGTGACGGGCCTTTAACCGCTCAATGGTTTCGTCGAGTCTTTTCAGATCATGGATGGAACCGGTCAGAAAAAAGCGCACGTCTTCTGAAAGGCTGAGGTGGTATTGATCCAGTTTTTTTTGAATGATCTCCATTCTTGTTTTCTGATCAGGGCGTCCAATCTCTGTGATCAGCCCGGACTCCAGTCGGGATTTCAGTTGCGGGATCAACCTTTTAATCTTGTTGGGGGGGACGTTGGCCGTGACGCCGAGTCTTTTGTTGAATTCCATGAACAAGTCAAATATATAAAGCAGGTCCTTTTGTTCGTCGGGTCGATCGGCCAAAAGGTGGATGTCGTCCACGAGAAGGCAGTCGGCACAATCTTTGTTTTCCCCGAACGTGATGCGGGCGGAGTCCGTGAACGTCGAAGTGAAAGGCGAAATCGCTTGGGCCGTGGAAAAATAAAGGACCTGTGAAGCCGGTTGATGGAGGAGGACCCGGTTTGCGATGGCATGGAGGAGATGGGTTTTGCCTAAGCTGGCCGGACTGTAGAGGTAGAGCGGGTTGTAGCCCGGGGCGGCGTTTTCCGCCATGGTCAGGGCGGATGAATAGGCCAGCTGGTTGCAACCGGATGGGATAAAGGCGTCAAACGTATTCAGCGGGTCAATGTCGTGGCCGAGGGTTGAATCTGCCCTTTTCAACGGTGTGGTTTCTTTGCTATCTTTATCGGACGGGTGCGTCGTGGTAAAAACGATGTCGGGGTGAATGCTGAAATGCCGCTCAAGGGTTGACCGGATGGTGCCGGTGTAATTCTCTTCAACCCACTGGGCGATAAACTTGTTCGGTACGGAAAAGACCGCTTGTCTCGGCATCTATTTTCGTCAGGGACGCATCCGATATCCACCTTCTGAAATCAGATGGGGGACATGTCGCTCAAGGTCTTTTCTGATGAGAGACCAGATATTATTTTTATAAATCATATTAGATAGTTATAAGAAACGAAAACCATTTGGTAAAATCGATTTATGATACATAAATTTCGTTCCAATAGCAATGAAAAATTCGGATACCTAAAAAGAATTGGAGGAGTGAGATGTCACACGCGATTGCATTGGCGGGTAAAGGCGGAACCGGCAAGACCACCATGGCCGGTTGGTTGATCAAATACCTGGTGGAAAAAGGCGAAACCCCTGTCCTCGCGGTGGATGCCGATGCCAATGCCAACCTCAATGAGGTGTTGGGGCTGGTGGTAGAGGCAACGCTGGGAGATGCACGGGAGGAGATGAAGAAAGGCGTGGCCACGGGTATGACCAAAGATGTGTTCATGGAAATGAAGCTTCAAGAGGCCATTGTGGAGGCACCGGGATTTGACCTGGTGGTGATGGGAAGACCCGAAGGGGCAGGGTGTTATTGTGCGGCCAACACGCTTTTGACCCAGTATCTCGAAAAACTCATCGACAATTACCGCTTTATCGTCATGGACAACGAGGCGGGTATGGAGCATTTAAGTCGCTTGACCACCAATGATATCGAGACCCTCCTCGTGGTCTCTGATGCCACCCGGCGCGGTATCCAGGCCGCCTCGAGAATTGTTGAACTGGCGGACGCGCTGTCCCTCAATATCGCTCGCAAAGTGATGGTGGTCAACCGGTGCAACGTCGAGGAAACGGACGCCATCGAAAAAGCGGTCTCGGCCTATGACATGGAATTGCTGGGAATGGTTCCCGAAGACCCGGAGGTCCAGCGCTTTGATCTGGAGGGAAAACCCACCGTGGAGCTGACGCCGGCCTGCCGGGCGGTAGCTGCGGCGTATGCGATTTTTGATCAGTTAATTGCGTAGGAAGCAAAAAGAGCGGCGGTTGCGATTCATCGGAGAAATGGGCTGTGCGTTTTCTGTTATTTTTTTCTCCGGATGAATTGCCGCGATCGTTCGAAAATCTACCCCCATGATGCCTATATATTGTGGGCTTCAGCGTTTAAGTAACAATATGTGGTTTTTGATGGTAGACAATAAACATCCTTAAATGATTGGAAAAACTGCTTGACAAGACCTCCTTTTTGTTTGTAGTTTAGGATCATTCCTTCCAAAAGGAGAGGAATTTTTTTGCGCTTCTTTTGTTCTATTTTTCACAAATAAGGATTTTAGATATTTTTTAATGTTAACCGAGTCAATGAAAGTGGTTGAGGCGTAACGGCAGGAGGCTTGCCAACCGCCGTTGAGAGCGAACCAAATAATTTAAGAAGGAGGTAAGCAAATTGGCCTTTGAAATTCCCGAACAGCCCTATTCAGGAAAAATAGGGGAAACCACCATCGGAGCCGATAAAGGGGCAATCACCCTCGGAGGGAATGATTCATACCCCTTTTATCTTTTTGAGGGAGACATGCCCAACCCGCCCAAGATCGCCATGGAAGTCTGGGACTACGATCCTTCAGACGAGTGGCCCGAAGCGGCCGTTGCACCATTTAAGGATGTCATATCCTCGCCCGATGCCTGGGCAAAGAAATGCGTCGAAGACTATGGTGCGGACATCATCGTGCTCCAGTTGAAAAGTACGGACCCAAATGGAATGGACCGGGGGCCGGACGAAGCTGCGGAAGTGGCTAAGAAGGTCTCCGACGCCATCGATGTGCCCTTGGTCGTGTGGGGTACAGCTAACAACGACAAGGATGAGGAGGTTCTCAAGAAGATTGCAGAGGTCTGTGACGGTAAACACCTCGGCTTGGGACCTGTGGAGGAAGCCAATCACAAGGGTGTGGGCGCCGCTGCGCTGGGTTACGGCCACATCGTGATCGCTTCCTCGCCCATTGACGTGAACCTCGCCAAACAGCTCAATATCCTTTTGGGGAATCTCGGCGTGCAACTCGATAAGATCGTCGTCGATCCCACCACAGGCGGCTTGGGCTATGGTCTGGAATACTCCTACTCGGTCATGGAGCGGATTATGATGGCTGCGTTGACCCAGGAGGATGACAAACTCCAGGTGCCCATGATTTCCAACCTCGGAAACGAGATCTGGAAGTGCAAGGAAGCCGGGCTGAGCCTTGAGGAGGCGCCGACCCTCGGCGATCCCGAGAGAAGGGGGATCATGATGGAGGCGGTGGGGGCCGTCTGCTATCTGATGAGCGGTTCTTCCGTCCTGATTTTAAGACACCCGGAGGCCGTCCGGCTGGCCCGATCCTTCATCGACCTGTTGACCAACGGCGGTAGCGCCGGGGATGTGAAGGAGATCCAGAAGGTGATGGACCTGGAAGAGGCGGATCTCCTCTCCATTTCGCCCGAGCCGAACCTGGACCTCGGGGAGGCCGAGGCCGCACCGAAACCCAAGGCGGCCAAACCTGAGAAGGAGGCTGCTCCCAAAGAGAAGAAGGCCGAGGCAAAACCGGCACCCAAGCCCAAGACAGAAGAGAAGAAGGCCCCTGCCAAAAAGGCTGAACCCAAAGCCGATAAGAAGGCGGAGGAAGATGTGAAAGTCAAAGCCGAGGAAGCGGCCGAGGCCAAGGCCGAAGCGGAAGCCAAAGCAAAAGCCGAGGCGGAGGCCAAAGCCAAGGCGGAAGCAGAAGCCAAAGCCAAGTCCGAGGAGGAAAGCAAAGCCAAAGCGGAAGAAGCGGCCAAGGCAAAAGAGGAAGCTGAGAAAAAGGCGGCCGCAGAAGCCAAGGCCAAATCCAAATCCAAGGAGTCGGAGGAGCTCCAGGCGTTGAGGTATAAACGCGCCCAGGAAAGAGAAAAGCATGTGGCCGAAATGACGGCCAAGGGTCAGGCGAAAGTCAAGAAGACCGCCGCCGAGGAACAGCCCGATCTCGTGGAAAGATTGATCAGCAACATCGATCGTATCCACAGACGTGCCTAAAACATATTATCAACCGTAATCAATGAGGAGGAACCTCGATAATGGCAGATGAAGTCAAAAAAAAGGTTGTGAAAAAAGAGAAGAAGGCGCCCAGGCCGGAAGATCTGGCCTTAGATGTGGCAAGCCAGGCCATGATCAAGCGCTCCTGGGAGATGGAAGTGGAGACCATCTTTGACCGGGCCCAATCCATGAAGCCGTGTAATATCGGGACTCAGGGGACGTGCTGTAAGAACTGTGCTCAGGGACCCTGCCGGCTGCCGCTTCCCAAAGGGGGCATCGAAGGCGAGGACACCCGTAAGGGGCTGTGCGGCGCCACGCCCCACACCATCGCTGCCCGGAATTTTGCCCGCATGGTCGCCGCGGGGGCCGCGGCCCACTCCGATCACGGACGGGGGGTCGCCGAGACCTTTCTGGCCGCCGCACGAAAAGAGACCGAGGATTATCGCATCAAAGACACCAAAAAACTCCTGGAGATTGCCCCGGATTTCGGCGTGGAGATCACGGTGGAGGGGAAAGACGGCGAGGTCCTGGATCGGGACATCGATGAGGTCGCCGTCGAGGTCGGTGAAATCGCCCTGGCCCAGTGGGGACAGCAGCAGGGAGAGGTCTGCACCGTCAAGCGAGCACCGAAACCTCGTTACGACCTCTGGAAAAAGCTGGGTGTGGTCCCCCGGGGAATTGACCGGGAGATCGTGGAGATCATGCACCGCACCCATATCGGTGTGGACCAGCACTATGAAAACATCGTAGAACAGTGCACCCGGGCCGCCATCGGCGATGGGTGGGGCGGTTCCATGATTGCCACGGACCTGCAGGATGTGCTCTTCGGGTGTCCCTATCCGCTCAAGAGTGCGGCCAATCTCGGTGTGCTCAGGGAGGATGCGGTCAACATCGTCATCCACGGCCATGAGCCGTTGTTGAGTGAGATGATCGTGCAGGCCGCCGAACTGCCGGAGATGGTGGAATATGCCAAGAAGAAAGGGGCCAAAGGCGGTATTCAGCTGAGCGGGATCTGCTGTACAGCCAATGAGATCCTGATGCGGCACGGCGTGCCTCTGTGCGGCGATTTTCTCCAGCAGGAGCTGGCTATCGTGACCGGGGCCGTGGATGCCATGGTGGTGGATGTCCAGTGCATCATGGAAAACATCGCCAACGTCGCCGAGTGTTTCCACACCAAGATCATCACCACCAACCCCAGGGCGAGAATCGAGTCCGGGGATACCACCCACATCGAGTTTGACGAGCATACGGCCTTTGAAGATGCCAAGACCATCGTCAAGACCGCCATCGATAACTTCCCCAACCGGGAAAAAGAGGTCATGATCCCCGACCAGAAAAATGATCTGATTGCGGGGTTCAGCTATGAGGCCGTCAATTATCACCTCGGCGGGACCTTCCGGTCCTCTTACACGCCCTTGAACGACAACATCATCAACGGCCGCATACGAGGTATCGGCGGCGTGGTTGGGTGAAACAACGCCCGGACCTCGCTGGACGCGGGGCATATCGCCGTCGTAAAAGAGCTCATTAAGCATGATGTAGTTGTTCTCACCACCGGTTGCAACGCCATTGCCTGCGGAAAGGCCGGCCTGTTGACGCCGGAGTCTGCCAAGGTCTATTGCGGCCCGGGCCTGGCCGAGGTCTGTGAAACCGTGGGCATCCCCCCGGTGCTTCACATGGGATCCTGTGTGGACAACAGCCGGATCCTCATGGCCGCCACGGAAGTGGTCAAGGCAGGGGGCTTGGGCAATGATATCAGTGACCTGCCGGCAGCGGGATCTGCGCCGGAATGGATGAGTGAAAAGGCCATCAGCATCGGCCATTACTTTGTGACCGCCGGGGTGTATACGGTATTCGGGGTCACCATGCCGGTCAGTGGATCGCCCGTCTTTGAAAATTACCTCTATAATGAACTGGAAAATATCTACGGCGGCATGTGGGATCTTGAGGTGGATCCGGTGGCCCATGCCCATAAGATGATCGCCCACATCGACAAGAAGCGCAAGGCCCTCGGTATCGACAAGGCACGTGAACGCGTGCTTCTGGATATGGCCGACCGGCAGAAGCTGGAAGCGGCGTAACACCAATGACCTCTTAAGAAGGGAGGATGTAAGCATATGTCAAAATTAGTAGCATTCGCGGCCATACAGGGCGCATACAACATTGTATCCAAGGTCGAAGGGAAGTACAGACGGGCCCTTGAGACCTATGGGGGAAGTCAGAAGCTGGAGTTTCCCAATACGGCCTATTTTCTGCCGATCATCTATTCCTTGACCGGGATGAAGGTGACGGATCTGGACTCCGCAAAAAAGCCGCTGGATTTTGCGCGGAAACTGCTGCCGCCCCACGTTAAAAACGACTGTTATCTCCCGTACCTGGGCCCCTTACTGGACGCAGGCATGGCGGCGCTTTTTGCCGAGGAGCTTGAAGAGGCCATCCGGTACGTGGAGGATCCGGATTTTTATCAGCCGGAAGTGGAAGACCCGGATGTGGAGAATGGAAAAATCTGGCTGGGTGCTGCGGACGACGCCATCATGCGGAAGCGCGGGGTGGAGTTTGTGGACGGCACCGCGCCCGGGTTTGCCGCCATCGTGGGGGCGGCCCCGGACAGCGCCACGGCCAAGAAGATGGCCGAGGAATACCAGTTGAAGACCATCTATGTCTTTATGGCCGCCAACCAGAATGGGACCACCTTCACGGAGCAGCTCCTCGAAGCAGGATGTACAGATCGGCTGGAATACGCGACTGGTCCCATTTGGCCCCGATATCTCGGCGGCTGTGTTCGCGCTTGGGTTCGCCAATCGTGCCGGCATGGCATTCGGCGGTATCCAGCCAGGCGATTATAAAAAGATGCTGGCCTACCAGAAAGACCGGGTCTTTGCATTTGTTAACGCCCTGGGGGATGTGAACGCCGAGTGGGCCGCCAATGCGGCCGGGTGCGTCAACTGGGGATTCCCCACCATCGCGGATACCGATATCCCCGAGATCCTGCCCACGGGCGTGTGTACCTACGAGCACGTGGTGGCCAATGTGGGGCACGATGAAATGCCCTCCCGGTCCATCGAGATCCGGGGGCTTAAGGTGACCGTCACCGAGATCGATATTCCCCTGGCCTACGGCCCGGCCTTCGAGGGTGAGCGGGTCCGGAAAGACGACCTCTATCTCGAAATGGGCGGTGGCAAGACCCAGTGCACGGAATTGTGCAAGATGGCCGACATGAACGCCATTGAAGACGGCAAGGTGGAACTGATCGGGCCGGATGTGGCCGACATTAAGAAAGGGGATCGCCTCCCCTTGGGGATTTATGTCCAGGTGGCCGGTCGAGAGATGCAGGAGGATTTCGAGCCGATCCTGGAGCGGCAGATTCATCATCTCATCAATTATGCCCAGGGCATCATGCACATCGGACAGCGGGATATCTCCTGGATCCGTGTGGGGGAACCGGCCATTGAGAAAGGCTTCACGCTCAAGGATATCGGGACCATCCTTCATGCGAAATTCCATCAGGATTTCGGGAGCATACTCGACAAGGTGCACGTGACCCTGTACACCGACGAAAAAGAGGTGGACAAGCTGACGGAAACGGCCCGTGCCGAGTACAAGACCAGGGATGACCGCGTGGAAAATATGACCGACGAGGGTGTGGAGACCTACTACTCCTGTACCCTCTGCCAGTCCTTTGCGCCGAGCCATGTGTGCATGGTCAGCCCAGAGCGGACCGGTCTGTGCGGCGCCTATAACTGGATGGACTGCAAGGCCTCTTTCGAGATCAACCCCACCGGGCCGAACCAGCCCGTGGAAAAGGGAGAGTGTCTCGACGAGAAACTGGGTCAGTGGAAGGGTGTGAACGACTTTGTTTACAAGGCCTCACGCCAGACCGTCACGCATTATAACTTCTACAGTCTCGTGAACGATCCCATGACCACCTGCGGGTGCTGCGAATGTATCGCGGCGGTGTTGCCCTCCTGTAACGGGGTCATGACGGTGCATCGGGATTACACCGGTGAGACGCCGTCCGGGATGAAGTTCACCACCCTGGCCGGTGTGATGGGGGGTGGACAGTCTTCTCCCGGTTTTGTGGGTCATTCCAAATACAACATCTGCCAGCGAAAATTCATCGTTGGCGACGGAGGCCTTTTGAGAATGGTCTGGATGCCCAAATCCCTCAAAGAGGAACTCAAGGAGCGTCTGGAACAGCGTGGAGAGGAAATGGGGGTTCCGGATCTTATCGACCGGATTGCCGATGAGACCGTGGGGATTACCGAGGACGAAATCCTCCCCTATCTGCAGGAAAAGGATCATCCGGCCCTCAAGATGGACCCGATTGTCGGGGTAATGCAGGGCAGTTAACCCGGGAACCATGGGGCCGGGTCCAGGGTCAACGAACCGGCCCCTGACCATCATTTCATGAGGAGTAGATCACTATGGGATTAACTGGAATTCAGATTTTTAAAATGTTGCCTCAGACCAACTGCGGCGAGTGTGGTGTTCCCACCTGTCTTGCTTTTGCCATGAATCTGGCATCGGGCAAGGCGGAACTGGACGCCTGCCCCTATGTATCGGATGAGGCAAGGGAACAACTGGCGGAGGCCTCTGCACCGCCCATTCGGCCGGTGGCCATCGGGGCCGGGGTGCGTGCCTTTAAGGTGGGCGGCGAGACGGTCATGTTCCGGCATGAAAAAACCTTCTATAACCCCACGGCCCTTGCTGCGGTGATTCCCTCCGATATGGATACGGACACCCTCGATACAAAGCTGAAGGAATGGAACGCCCTTCAGTTCGAGCGGGTGGGTCTCAACCTGAGGCCGGAGCTGGTGGCCTTAAAGGACGCCAAAGGGGACGTCGCGGCCTTTGCCGCCGCGGCCAAGAAGATCGCTGAGGAGAGCGAGTTCGGGCTCGTGCTCATGAGCGATAACATGGATGTGATGAAGGCAGGCGCTGAAGCCAGCAGCTTTAAAAAGCCACTCCTTTATGCGGCCACGGCAGACAATGTCGAGGATATGGGAAATCTGGCCAAAGAGATGGGTCTTCCTCTCGCCGTAAAGGGAGACGGGATGGATGAGCTGATCGAGCTGAGCGATAAGCTGACCGGTATGGGGCTCAAGGAGCTGGTATTGGATTCAGGGGCCCGGGAGATCAAACAGCTCTTTCAAGACCAGGTGGGCATCCGAAGGGCTGCGCTCAAGGCGGGAAACCGCTCCCTGGGATTCCCCACCATCACCTTTCCATGTGAGATGGCCGGGAATCTCGATATGGAGACCCTGATCGCCACCATGCTGATTGCCAAGTATGCGGGAATTGTGGTCCTTTCGAATTTCAGGGGCGGCAATCTTTTCCCGCTGCTCTTGGAACGGCTCAATATCTTCACCGATCCGCAGCGGCCCATGACCGTGACCGAAGGCATTTATGAAATCGGTTCACCCGATGAAAATTCGCCCGTGCTCATCACCACCAACTTCTCCCTGACCTACTTCATCGTCAGCGGTGAAATTGAGGGGAGCCGGGTGCCGAGCTGGCTCTTGATCATGGACACGGAAGGACTGTCCGTCATGACTGCGTGGGCGGCCGGCAAGTTTGCCGGTGATTCCGTTGCCATGTTCGTGAAAAAGTGCGGGATTGCCGACAAGGTTGCAGAGAAGAAGATCATTATCCCCGGATATGCAGCGGCCATCAGTGGAGAGATGGAAGAAGACCTGCCGGACTGGGAAATTATTATCGGTCCCCGGGACGCTTCTCTGATCCCCAAGTTCCTGAAGGACATGAGTAAGTAACCCAGGCTGTAATGGGCGGAGTCTGCCCTGCGGGCTCCGTCATACAAAAAATGTCAAACCGCATAACAGGGGAGAAAGCCGATGCGATTAATTGGTGAAAATCTAAACGTCATAAATACGATCATAGGCAAGGCCTTCAAAGCCAAAGATCCCGGACCCATTGCCGAAGAGGCCAAGCGGCAAAAAGAGAAGGGAATGGATTGGATCGACATCAACCTGGGACCTGCCAGAAAGGGTGGCCCGGAGCTGATGGAGTTTGTGGTGAAAACGGTCCAGGACGAGATTGGAGACGACCTTCCTCTCTGTCTGGATACCTCCAACGTCGAGGCCATGGAAGCGGGTCTGGCGATCCATAAGGGAAAGGCCATCATCAATTCCATCATGGCGCGACCGGAACGGTATGAGAAAATGATACCGCTTGCCGTCAAGTACAAGGCCAACATGATTGCGCTGATGTGGGGCCCCGAAGGGCTCCCCCGGGATGAAAACGAGCGGGCCGCCCTGGCGGTGGAACTGATCTACGCCGCCAATGAGGCCGGCGTGCCCAACGAAGATATCTTTGTGGACGGTATCGTAACGCCGGTGAATATCCAGCAGCCGCAACTCATGAGTCTTCTGGCCTTCCAGGAGATGCTTCAGGATATTTCCCCGGGGTGCAAATCCACATGCGGCCTGTCCAATATCTCCAACGGCCCTCCGGATCATCTCAGGCCCATCCTGAACCAGACCTATATGGTGATGCTGGAACGAAAAGGGCATGTATTCCTGCATCGCCGATGCCTATGACGATGACCTGATTGCCATCGCCCGGGGAGAACGGCCGGAGGTGGTGGAGATTATCCACAAGGTCATGGATGAAGAGGCCATTGATATGGATTCGCTGTCTGAGGATCTGGTCAAGTATGTCAAGACCTCCCGGGTGATCCTGGGGCATTCGCTCTATTCGGATTCCTGGCTTGAATTGTAAACCGATTATCTCAATCAATCGACATTTCAGGGGCCTTTTTACAGAAGGCCCCTTTTTTTGACGATGAACCGGAGGCGATGGATTCAGTGAACAACACGTGTACGACACCCGGAGATCTGGAGCGGTCTCAGCAGGACAAGTTGATAGAGGCCAATCTGGCGAGGGTGAAGCGGAAGATATTGGTCATGAGCGGTAAGGGGGGCGTAGGAAAGAGTACGGTTGCCAGTTACCTGGCCCTCCTTTTGGCACGAAGCGGCAAGAAGGTCGGCCTTATGGACGTGGATCTGCATGGCCCCACGGTGGCCAGGCTGATGAATGTCCGGGGCGGATTTGAGATTGAGGAAGAAAAAGGGGAGATTCGCCCGTATCGGTTCTCCGACAACCTGGGCATCGTCTCCCTGGATATGGTTTTGGGTGACCAGGACACGGCTGTCATCTGGCGGGGGCCCATGAAGATCAGTGCCATCCGTCAGTTTATTTCCGATATTGACTGGGGAGAACTGGACTTTATGGTCGTGGATTCACCCCCCGGCACGGGAGATGAACCGCTCACCGTGGCCCAGACCATACCCGATGCAGAGGCGGTTATCGTGACCACGCCTCAGGAGGTCAGCCTGGCCGATGTCCGCAAGTCGATCAATTTCTGCCGTCAGGTGGAACTCAAGATCCTCGGGGTGGTGGAAAACATGAGTGGCTTTGCCTGCCCGCACTGCGGCGAAACCATTGATCTTTTCGGGAGGGGTGGCGGCGCCCACATGGCGGCACAGATGAATGTTCCCATGCTCGGGCAGCTTCCCATTGATCCGGCCATGGTCACTGCGGGAGACACCGGCGACCTTGAAGGGCTGGTGGCCCGCGCGGAGCTGCCGATCAATAAGGCGTATGGTCAGGTGCTCGAGGGCATCATCAAAGGCGGAGTCGAACGGACAAATGCGTGAGTCCCCAACAGGCGGGACCGCCCGGTAGCCCACGCGACCCGGCGCCACGCCTGTTGCCTTGAACCATCTGCCCGGGCCCTGAACTTGTCAGCGGCGCCCGGTTGTGGTACATATACGGGAAAGATGTTTTTCCAACCCTACGCATTGAGCGGCGGGGAAGCAGGACCAGCAAGAGGTGTGCTCATGGACAAGGAATTCTGGACAGTGCACGAGGTGATGGAACGTTTTGAGGTGGAAGAGACGTTCTTAAGAGACCTGGAGGATGAGGAGATCCTCTGTCCCACCTGTAAGGAGGATGCCCAATCCAAGCGCTTCTCAGTGGATGAACTGGAAAAACTGCGTCTCGCCAAACTGCTTGTGGAAGAGATGGAGGTCAATATCTCCGGAGTGGATATTATCCTCAGGATGCGGCAGCATATGATGGAAATGAGACGGCAGTTTGATGCGATTTTGGAGGATTTGGCCGCCCAGTTGAGAAACCTTGAAAAGCGCCCCCTTTTGCCCAATCTCCGCGTCGGGCTCAAATTTCAATCCTCGAAATATGTGGCATATTCCTGTGGTTGAAATTTTCGTCCTCCTTGACCTTGAACAAAATTGAACGCTTTTCAAAGGTTTCGCTGAATACATTTGAGAGTTACAGTCTGATTCCGCTTCTCACGTCCCTTTCGTAGTATTCGTCCATTTTTTTGACCGCGTCGAGAATCTCCTTTTTATCGGTCTTCGGTACCTTGACCACGAGTTTCACCATCAGATCGCCTGGTTTCTTGGTTTTGAGATCCACCGCGCCCTTCCCTTTCAGTCTCAGTGTCTGGCCCGACTGACTCCCCGGCGGGACCTTCAATTTAAGCTGCCCCTCAATGGTAGGGATCATGATTTCTCCGCCGGCCATGGCCTCCCTCACGGTGACCGGAACTTCCATCAGGAGATTATTGCCTTCTCGTTTTAGAAGGGGATGGGGTTTGATGTGAACGATGAGGTAGAGATCACCCGGCGGGCCGCCGTTCAATCCCGGCTCCCCTTTACCGGCCACGCGGATCTTGGAGCCCTCTTTCACTCCCTTGGGGATCACCACCCGGATATTCTCTTCACCCGTGACCTGCCCCCTTCCGCCGCAGCTTTTGCAAGGGGTTCCGATTTGCCCGTGCCCGTGGCAGTGGGGGCACGCCTTGGTAAACTGCATGGGTCCCTGGGCCACCTGTTGCCGCCCGGAGCCGCCGCAATGGGGACACGGGGTTATGGCCGCATGGGGATCGTTCCCTGAACCGTGACACGCTGGGCATTCCTTGACTTTCTGCATGGAAAGCTCGGTGGAAAATCCGCGCAGGGCGGAAATCATGTCGATGGTCATTTCATGCTCGATGTCCCTGCCTTTGGCAGACCGGGTGGAGGAAAACCCGCCTGGACCGGCGCCGGCGCCAAAGAGATCACCGAAGATATCCTCATAACTCTGATAGCGACCGAACGCCTCTTCTCTTTGAGTCTTTCCCGTTCCCCCCTGATAGCCCTGCCACTGGGAATATTGCCTCGCCTTGTCTGCATCAAAGCCTGCCTGGAGACCGTCTTCGCCAAATTCATCGTAGAGCTTCCGCTTCTCCTCGTTTCCGAGACACTGATAGGCGCTTGATATATCCTTGAATTTCTGTTCAGCTTCCTTATTTCCGGGGTTGATGTCGGGATGCCAGCTTCCGGGCCAGCTTGCGATAGGTTTTTTTGATTTCGTCCTGGGAGGCGTCTTTGGAAACCCCCAGAATCTTGTAAAAATCTCTCGCCATGAATGGGAATCACCTGTAATGGATGTTTCTTGAGGTTTGCATTTTCACGTATTTTTAAAGGAACCGCATTTCGATGCGTTCCCATGAAAAGGATAGCGTATGAGGTGAAGACATGTCAATGTCAATTGAATGCTCGACGGCGTTGGGGGCCTGAGGCCATGGATACCCTGGTCAAAAAGAAAAAAGACAAAAAGTCGGCTTAATCCGCTATCCCTACGCTGGTTCCCCGGCCCCATCCTTTAGCATGGCCTCAGCATGGGCTATTGCCTGCGGGGTGATCTCACGCCCGGCCAGAAGCCTGGCAATCTCTTTGACGCGTTCCCTCTTGTCAAGCGTTCGAATCGCCGTTTCCGTTCGCCCGCCGGTGACCTGTTTGGTGGCGAGGAAGTGCGTATGGGCCTGACTTGCAATCTGTGGAAGGTGTGTGATGCAAAGGATCTGATGGTAGGCGGACAGAGAAGCCAGTTTCTCTCCCACCACCTCTGCCGTGGCCCCGCTGATGCCCGCATCCACTTCATCGAAAATGAGCGTTTCCACACTCGCGGTCTGTGCGAGAATGGTTTTCAGGGCCAGCAGGATTCTCGACAGTTCGCCTCCGGAGGCGATTTTCGCGAGGGGCCTCAGTTCCTCCCCGGGTTCGGGGAGATCATAAATTCCATCGTGTCCACCCCGTTTTCGTCGAGAGCTGCGGCTTGCCATTTTTTTCGTTTTTGTGTTGACGGGTGGCGGCTTCAAAACGAACTTTGAACCGGGTGCCTTTCATGTGGAGCTGGTCGAGTTCCTGTTTTACGGCGGCTTCGAATGTCTGCGCGGCCCCTTTTCGCATTTTCGAAAGTTTCTCAGCCTCTTGTATGACCGCTTCGCTTAGTAAGTTCTCCTCTTTTTTCAGGGTTTCAAGCAGATGTTGAGATTCGTCCATGGTTTCCATCTTTGAGGCCAACTCATCTTTAAATTGGATTACATCGTCGAGTCTACCCCCGTATTTCCGTTTGAGCCGGCTGAGCATCTCCATGCGCTCCGTCACCTGCTCAAGCCGGCCGGGATCGATATGGATGGTCTTTTGAAAATCCCTGAGGTTCAGGGCGATGTCTTCAATTCTAACTTCCACGTCATGGAGCGCATCCCGAAGGGAAACGAGATTCGGGTCCATCTCCGCGCCCCTGCTCAAGGATCGGATGGAGCGGGAGACAGCGGCCATTACCGAATCGTCCTGTTCATAGAGGGTTTGATAGCCTTCCGATGCGATCCTCATGAGATCCTCGGCATGGGTTAGACGCATTCGTTCTTCGGTCAGGGATTCGTCCTCGCCGGGTGTGGGGTCTGCACTTTGGATCTCCTGCAGCTGAAATTCGGCCAACTCCTGAGCCTGTTGTTGCTCCCTAAGTGCCGTTTCCTGTGTCTGAATCCTTTGATTCAGGGAGCGATATCGGCGGAAAAGACCCTGGAAACGCTCCCTCGCGGTTTGAAGGCCCCCGAAATCATCCAGCAGATAAAGATGGTTCTCTGGTTTGAGAAGCAATTGATGCTCGTGCTGCCCGGAGATGCTGATCAAAAGGGGCGCCAATTGGGACAGCATTTGGAGGGTGGCCATGGTGCCGTTGACGAAAACCCGGTTTCGTCCCTCGCGGAAGATGATCCGCTTGATCAACACCTCGCCGTCGAAGGGAATGCCCAGATCCGACAAAATGTCGGCGATATGAGGGTTCTCCGGGAGCGAGAAGAGCGCTTCCACCGTTGAGCTGTCACAGCCCGTTCGTATCAGATCGGTGGAAGAACGGCCACCCCGAATGAGATGAATGGCATTGATAATGATCGATTTTCCCGCGCCGGTTTCTCCGGAAAGGGTGTTCATTCCTCTATTGAGGGAGAGCCGAAGCTGTTTGATAATGGCAAAATTGGTGATGTGGAGCTGTAGCAGCATGTGCGATCCATGCGGAACCAATGGGAGAGCGCCCGGGACGGCGCTCGTTTAACCGCTTGCGCGTGAATCCGCCCCTGATGTCGGTGGTCCTATGAAACGGACCTCCTCACTTACCTAATCTTGATAAGCATTTACCAAATCGGGTATAAGTTTTCAAGAGGTATGGTGTCGTACGTGAAAAGCGAGGCCCGGTTACTATGGAAAATCTGACCGTTGCAGCCGTATGCATGCGATCCGTCCCCGGTTCGGTGGAGGACAACTTCGATCGCCTCAAAAGCATGACCGACGAAGCGTCATCCGGCGGAGCCGATGTGGTCTGTTTTCCCGAATGCACCCTCACCGGTTATGTCTTGAATGCGGTGGATCAGGCTTATGGGTCCTTGGATCTAAGGACGGCGGTCCACCGGCTCCTGCCCGTGGCCGAAAAGGCGGGCGTGGTTGTCATTGCCGGGCTCATTGAACCGGTAAGTGGCAAAAAGCCCTATATTACCCAAATTGTGGTCGGGCCGGGTGGTCTTCTCGGCCGCTACAGGAAGACGCACCTCTCCCCGCCTGAGGAGGCGGTTTACCAGCCGGGCCAAAGTGTTGAACGCTTCCATGTCAACGGCACCGTCCTTGGCGTGCAATTGTGCTACGAGGCCCATTTTCCTGAACTGAGCACGCGCATGGCATTGATGGGGGCGGACGTGATTTTCATGCCCCACGCCTCGCCCAGAGGAACCCCCGAAGAAAAACGCCAAAGCTGGATGCGGCATCTGCCCGCAAGGGCCTTTGATAACGGCCTTTTTGTGGTTGCCTGCAACCCGGTGGGGATGAGCCGCGGCGGGCTATCGTTTCCGGGGGTGGCCCTGATTCTGGGTCCGGACGGCCGGCAGGTGGCCGCCTATGCGGGCGACGAGGAGACCATCCTCTATGCGACGCTCGATGCGGATCTGCTGAAGCGGGTCAGAGGGCACCGGATGCGGTATTTTCTCCCTCGGCGGCGGCCTGAACTCTACAGGTGATCAGGGTCGCGTTTGGGCCATAGACGGTCTCCCACATAAAAAGCGCAAGATACCCTCACGGGCATCTTGCGCCTGTTGGTCGGCTTTTTTGATTGTAAGTGGGTCGAAGGATTTAGACGCAACCGGTCGGCTTGGGAAGCCCTGCCATTTTACAGGCGCCTTTGCCCGGTCCTGATGGAAACAGCTCGTAGATGTATTTCAGTTTGTAACCGGTAACCTTGGAGAGAATCCGGACCATGGGCGCAATACCGTTCTTCTTGTAGTAGTCCTGAAGGACCTCAACGACCTTGAAATGCTCGTCGGTCAGCTCCTCAATCCCTTCCGATGTCTTCACATGGTACATCCAGTTCTCATCCCAGTTGTTGAAATCATCGATGAACCCATCCTCATCGACATTGTAACTTTTTCCATTGAAATCCACTGTTGGCATAACCTAATACCTCCCATTTTTAAATAATATACCAGCTTTCACCGTACTTGAAAGACCTCCATAATCTGATTTAAGTCTTTCATTATATACCTTAGTTTTCCCGATGTCAAATATTCTTTTTCTATTTTTCAGAAAATATTCGTTTTTTTCTGCTTTTTGCGGCCCGAATCAGCCCCTTGGCCCAGGAACTTTCACCGGCGGCATGAATATGGGTGTAGGACGCCAGGAGGTTTTTCTTTGAAATACCGTCCCGGGTTCCGTTTATACCCCGGCCCCGTTCCATATGGAATACATATTCAAGCGGTTTCTTTGACGTGGGCACGGCCCTGGAATAATGGAACTCATGACCCCGCAGAGTTTGACCTACGGGATAATAGGCGTTTTTTTGGGCCACCTTCAGTACCGTATATCCGTGTCCCTGAGGCCGCTTCTGGAGAACAAACTCGAGGGGAAGGGCGCCGACCATGGGGAAGGTTTTTCCTTCCACCACGAGACGCTTCCCGAGATACATGAATCCCCCGCATTCCGCATAGACCGGAAGCCCATTTTCAATGGCGCTTTTCAGACCCATTCGAAAGCCCTTATTGTCGGACAGGGCTTGGGCCTGGGTCTCAGGGAATCCGCCGCCGATATAAAGGGCATCGAGGTCCGGCATCGTAGGGGATGACATGGCGTCAAGACGGATCAGATCCGCTCCCAGGGCCTTCAACTGCTCCAGGTTCTCGGGGTAGTAAAACCAGAAGGCGCTGTCCTCAATATATCCGATCCGGGGTCTATCGGCATCCGCCGGTTCAGTATGCGCCATGGAGGAGGGTATTTCCTCGGTCTCAGCCACTGCTTCGAGGGCGGGTGCATCGTGGGCCATTCGCCATATCTCACCCAATTGGAGATGATCTTTTACCACTTGTCTGGCATAAGCCACCGCCCGGTTGGCCTGAACCCTTTCCTGATGGGGGACCAGGCCCATGTGTCGCTCGGGAAAGAAATCGGCTTTCAATCTGGGAACCGATCCCACCACGGGTACCCGGCAATAGGTTTCGACGGCGTTTCGTATCAAGGCCTCCTGCCGGGGACCGCCCACCCGGTTCAGGATAACGCCTGAGATATGGAGATCGGGATCAAAGACCTGGCACCCCTTGACCACTGCGGCCATGGTCCGGGTGGTCATGCGCACATCCAGCACGAGGAGCACGGGTGCCTTCAGGTGTTTGGCGAGTTCTGCCGTAGAGCAGGACCCGTCGGCATCGAGACCGTCGAAAAGCCCCCGGTTCCCTTCAATGACAGAGAGGGAGACCCCTTCAGAGCTCGTGATGAACGACCAGGAGATCTGTTCGGGATTCATGAAAAATGGATCGAGGTTGTAACAGGAACGCCCCGCAGCAAAGGTCAGCCATCCGGCATCAATAAAATCGGGGCCTTTTTTGAATGGCGCAATGACATGACCCATCTCCTGCCACGCGGAGATTAGGCCTAAGGAAAGGATCGTCTTGCCCGATCCACCTCTGAGCGCGGCAATGACAATTCGGGGCTGCATAACGGGGGTTCCTCAGGCGTGAATTTATGTTTCTATACGGGCTTTAACCGTTGGGGCATAAGGAGCATGGACGCCGAGGATTGTCAATAAAAAAAAGGTAGTGATATCCGGTTTTTTTATTGACAATCCCCGAGTCTTTCGTTTATGTGTTAACATTTAAATATAGGCGGGGTGGTGGCATTTTTTTTTGAGAACGGTTCAAAAAATCACCGCACGTCAATTGCGTGAAAATGCTTATGGAAATCCGCTGGTAAGCGGACTTGCCAAGTTTTGAAAATGAGGATATTAGAAAGGGAGGAGGTGAAGGTAGGAAGCTGATATTTTTAGGATTTGCTCCTTAAAATATATTTTTGTAATCAAATAGAAGGAGGCATGTATAATGGCTTTTGAACCAAGGGAAGAACAAAAAGAACTGAAATATGAAGAGCTCAGGATCTACAAAGATGAGGAGCTCAACAATTACACGGAAGAAGAGCTGAAGAACTTTAAATGTAAGCACGAGATGCCGGACTTAGACGAACTTGAAAAAGGCCCCTGGCCCAGTTTTGTGGCCGACGCCAAACGGGAGGCCCTGCACCGGAGAAAGCTGGCCGATGATCGCATGCTGATCGAGCGCGATGTGGTGGAAGACATGATGGGTCAGCTTCAACTCTCATTTGACGAGGGAGAAACCCACTGGAAGCATGGCGGCATCGTGGGGGTGTTCGGATACGGCGGCGGGGTTATCGGCCGGTATTCGGACATGCAGAAAAAATTCCCGTCCATCGCGCATTTCCATACCATGCGGGTCAACCAGCCCGCCAGCAAGTTTTACAGTACCGACTATCTGAGGTGCATCTGCGACCTGTGGGAATATCGCGGCAGCGGCATGATGAACATGCACGGCTCCACAGGCGATATGGTTTTTATCGGCACTTTTACCGAACAGCTGGAGCCGATCTTTTATGAGTTGGGCCACGTATTGCAGCAGGACCTCGGTGGGTCCGGATCCAACCTGCGGACGCCCTCATGCTGTATCGGAAAGGCCCGTTGCGAATATGCCTGCATCGATACCCAGGACATGTGTTATGAACTGACCCACTACTACCAGGATGAGTTGCACCGTCCGGCTTTCCCCTACAAATTCAAGTTTAAATTTGACGGGTGTCCCAACGGGTGTGTGGCCTCCATCGCCCGGTCGGATATGTCCTTTATCGGGAACTGGAAGGACGATATCCGTATCGATCAGGAAGCGGTTCAGGCCTACATCGGCGGGGAAATTGCTCCCAACGGTGGGGCTCACTCAGGGAAAGACTGGGGTAAGTTCGATATCGAAAAAGAGGTGATCAATCTTTGTCCCACCAGCTGCATGTGGATGGAAGACGGCAAGCTCATGATCGATGACAAGGAATGCACCCGGTGCATGCACTGCATCAATGTGATGCCCCGGGCACTGAAGCCGGGTACGGATACGGGCTGCAGCATCCTCTTCGGCGCCAAGGCGCCCATTCTGGATGGCGCCCAGATGTCGCTGTTGACCATTCCCTTCATGCGATGCGAATCCCCCTATGACAACATCAAGGAGATCGTGGAAAAGGTCTGGGAATGGTGGCCGGAAGAAGGGAAGAACCGTGAGCGACTGGGCGAGCTGATCCAGCGCCAGGGCGTGAATAAGCTCCTCGAAATTTTGGAAATCCCGCCCATGCCGCAGATGGTCAAAGAGCCGAGAAGCAACCCCTACATCTTCTGGAAAGAGGAAGACGTACCGGGTGGCTGGCAGCGTGACATCAACGACTACCGATCCAGACATGCAAGATAGGAGGGAACAATATGGCATTATCAACTGAAAGATTGGGATTGTTTAACCCGGATAAACCGATGGAAAATCGCCTGACGGACCTGGGGCCCAGGCATTTCTGGCAGTACTTTCCGCCTGTTATCCAGAACAACTACGGCAAATGGGATTACCATGATATTCTGGAGCCGGGCGTCCTGGTCCATGTGGCCGAGAGCGGGGACAAGGTCTTTACGCTCCGCTGCGGCGGCTGCCGGTTCATGACCGTTGAAAATATTCGGGAGATCTGCGAAATAGCGGACAAACACTGTGACGGGTATGTGCGGTTTACCACGCGGAACAACATCGAGTTCATGGTGGACAGCCAGGACAAGATGGAGGCCTTGAAAAAGGATCTGGAAAGCCGGAAGCACGTGAGCGGCAGCTACAAGTTCCCGCTCGGCGGGACCGGGGCCGGGGTCACCAATATCGTCCACACCCAGGGATACATCCACTGCCATACACCGGCGACGGATGCCTCCAGCATGGTCAAAGCCGTAATGGACGATCTGTTTGACTATTTCCAGGGGATGACGCTCCCGGCCCAGGTGCGGGTCTCCATGGCCTGCTGCCTCAACATGTGCGGGGCCGTGCACTGCTCGGATATCGCGCTTTTGGGGTATCACCGGAAACCGCCGCTTGTGGACGGTGAGGTGCTGGATCAGTACTGCGAAATTCCGCTGGTCATCGCGGCCTGCCCCACAGCCGCTATCTCTCCGGCCAAGACGGAAGACGGGAAGAAGTCGGTGAAGATTAAAGAGGAACGCTGCATGTTCTGTGGAAACTGCTACACCATGTGCATGGCGCTTCCCCTGTCGGACAAAGAGGGAGACTGTGTGACGGTTATGGCGGGTGGAAAGGTCTCCAACCGGATCAGCCCTCCGAAGTTCTCCAAGGTGGTGATTCCGGCATTGCCCAATAACTTTCCGAGATTCCCGGAGGTGTGCGAGAACGTCAAAAAAATTATCGAGGCCTATGCGGCCGACGCCAATAAGTATGAGCGGGTCGGGGATTGGGCCGAGCGGATCGGATGGGAAAAATTCTTCGAGAAATGTGATATTCCCTTTACGGAACATCTGATTGATGACTACCGGCTGCAGTACGATACGTACCGGACAACGACGCAGTTCAAATATACTGAAGCGGCGTGGGCGGTCTCAAGGGCCGCAGGCGGTATCGAATAATCACTCGCCCGATGGAATTTCTGAACCGGGGGCTCGGGCGCTCTGCCTGAGCATTCCCGGGCAGCAAATTCGAACATAAGGAGCAGGTTATGGAAGATATCAAACAGGCGATCCTCGATTTTGCCGAAAATAGCAAGAAGAGCAAATTTTATTTCAACGATATTCAAAAGGCGGTTCAAAAGACCATCCCCGATGCCAAAGCAAGGATGATCAAGAAGGCAGCCACCGCGCTGATCAATGAAGAAAAACTGATCTATTTTTCCACGGGCAGCAGTACCATGTACGGCCTGAAGGGAAGAGGACAGACAGAGGATCATTAAGCGCGACGCATGCGTATTTGATTGTTTGGAAATAGCTGACGTGACACGAGGTCGCTGTCCATGGTGGACTGCGGCCTCGTGTCTTTTGACGAATAGAAGAACAGAGGGAACGGATGAAGACACCACAGGATTCAGAATCCTTTATTTTTGAACAGAAACAATTGAGGGATGAAGATACGGAATGTGCCAGTAACCAGTATAACTTAGGGGTTTCCCTCATGCAGCAAGGCCGGCTGGACGAAGCCATCGAGGCCTTCAAAGATGCTATTGAAAACAGTGGCCGGATGTTTGAGGCCTATGTCAACCTCGGCTACATCTACTTTAAGAAAGGCGAGCTGGACATGGTGGTGGATGCCAACGAGAAGGCCGTCCAGATCGAGCCGAGGTATGCCCGGGGGTATGTCAATTTGGGCTTTGCGTACCTGCAAATGATGGAGACCGAAGCGGCCATCGAGGCGCTCAAGAAGGCCTTGGAACTCAATCCGGAGATTGTACAGGCGTGGAGCAACCTCACCAACGCCTATCTCCAAAACGGCGAAATGGAAAAGGCCATTGAGACGGGAGAAAAAATGGTGGAGATGGCCCCCGATTTTGCCCTGGGTCACAACAACCTGGCATCGGCCTATTACCATCACGGTGCATATGAGAAGGCCATCGCCCACTTGGACAAGGCCGTTGAACTGGGTTTCGAGCCTCATCCAGAATTTTTAGAAGCCCTGAAATCTTACCGTTAGGCCGGTGATCCGAATGGATTTTTCCTATCTCTTTGAACCCTACGATACCCTGATCTCCCAGGCCGATGAGGCCTTCAACCGGATGACAAGGGATTTCCCTGAATGTATCCAGTGTGAACCGCACTGTTCGGACTGCTGCCATGCGGTGTTCGGCCTTTTTCTCGTTGAAGCGGCCTTCTTAAGACACGATTTCGACCAGCTTGAAGCCGCGGAAAAAGAGGCCGCTCTTCACCGGAGCCTCGAGGCCGACAGGGAAGCGCATCTTCTTGAGCGGACGCTTAAAGAATTTGAGGATGATCCCGAGATGCGTACCTATACCATGGCCAGGGCCAGAATCCGGTGTCCGCTGTTGAATGATCAGGACGAATGTATGCTTTATTCGTACCGGCCCATCACCTGTCGGGTGTATGGTATTCCCACCATGGTTCAGGGAACACCGAGGGTCTGCGGAAAATCCGGATTTAAAAAGGGGATCGAATATCCGATTTTTAATCTGGATGGGGTGCAGCGGGAGCTTTTTCGGCTCTCCAATGAACTGGTGGTGCGATTGGATGAAAACGCATCTGAAAAGGCTTCCCTTCTTTTCTCCGTATCAAAGGTCCTTCAAACCCCTTTGGAAACGCTTATCCGGGAAATTCCTGAAGGGCCTGATGCAAAAACGTGATGTGCCGCTCAAGTTGGTCTTTCATGATTGCATATTCTTCCGGATCCCCTCCCTCGTATAAGCCGTACAGGGATTGAAAAAGAAGCTTGAGTTCCGATGGCGCAAATGAGCGCAGCAAGGAAAGAAGGGATTTTTGATCGCACAACGTGAAGGTTGCCTCGCGGACCATGTGGGTGATCGCCTCAAAGAACCCTTCAATGACAGCCGAAACGGCGAAATCCGCGATCCACACCGTGTCGCCTACCCCATCCGCCCGATCCAATCGCATTCTAATGGTTAGATTTAAGAAAAAGTAGACAAGCGCAATCAGCGGATTCATCGATTCAGTGGAAAAGGCATCCATGATGGAGGCGTATTTTCTGACGGTAACGAGCCTTACCTGAAGGGTGTCGGCCCGGATACGTACCACGAAATCGCCGGCCGCGTGATGCCAGGGATAGATGTGACGAGACGTGGCTGGATCATAGTAAAAAGTAAGGATCTTTGAGGCCTCTTTGAAGAGTTGATAGACCTCTGACGCCGAAAGGTACCGCCTTTCCTCTCGCGGATCCCACAGCCGGATCTGCTGGCGGTTTTGTGCGTTATCCGGGGTGATGTGCCATTCGTGAAACCCTTCGAACCAGTCGGAAAGGACCATGGCGAAATTCCCCCTCAATGCTTTTTCCCCTGAGCCGGAATCCCCTTTATCCCGTGCCCGAAGGGGCACCTCTCCTTGGGCAAAGACCGCGGGCAGATATGGCAGTTCATGGACCCGGCCAAGGCCCTGGAGAAGTACATATTCTCGCTTCAAACACGTTTTGGCGATTGTTGAAAGGGCCGTGCTGACGGTCAGCTTGACCGGATCGTCGTTTAGAAACATCTCAATGCCGGCAATATGATAGAGGACTCCGTGTTTTTCACTTCGGATCAACAGGCTGCTTATGTTCTCAAGCCCTATGGCCCTCTTCAGCTTTTCCTGGAGTGCAAGGGTAAGACAGGACCCCTGGTCACGCAATAAGAATGACTCAATGGCCTCAAAATAGTCCCCGAGGGTGAGAAAGGGATGAATCTTCTCAGGGGTAAGCCTAAAGGGGAGGGACAGCTCTGCTGAATCCGTGGACAAGTCACCGGCTTCACCGGCGAGTCGATAATGGACGCTTATGGGAGGAGCGGGCGAAGCGGGCTTGTCCACCTTTTGTTCAGCCGTTGATCCGTTTAAGGGCGTCGCCGGCCACCTGTCCTACGGACCGTTTTTCAAGACGCCCCCTTTCATAGATCTGAATCTCATGGGTTTCTTGCTGAAGTTTCCCCAAATCCTTGCTGGCTTCATGGGCCTTGAGGTTTCCCATCAGCCAGGCCGAGTAACCCCTTACTTCAGGATCGGGGTCCTCGAGAAACGCAAAGAAATAGAGGGTATGCTTGCGGAGTATGTCAGGGCTCGATTTGGCGATCCTTCCCAGGGCCTCCAGGGATTGAGCCTTTCGGGTTTTGTCCCCGAGGAATTGATAAAGCTGGGCCGCATATCCACCGAATAAATCCGGGCGGTTTGAAATGATCTCGCCGATGGCTTCAAATGCGCCCCAGGAAAAGGCAGCGGTATCGGTAATGGCGTAAAAAAGCCCCTGAAGAAGTTTGGATACCGCACCCGGGTCGTTTTGTCCTATGACGGCACACGCCTGGCCTAAGGTATCGGCTGCCTTTTTCCGAAACAAGTCATCCCCTGAATAGAGGAGGCGCTGAAGATCCCGGATGATGCGCTTGTCTTCATTTGCGGCGTTCAGTAGGGTATCGATGTCATATCGCTTAACCAGTGCCTCGACATCCTTCTTGGAGAGCGGTTTTGTTCGTTTTTTTTCGGAGAGCTTGGCGGGAGATGAAACAGCCTTTGCCTTGTCAAGGTGCCGTTTCACAGAATCGGCCGTGACCTCACGGACGTCTTTGTGCAGCCTTATGAAATAGAGAATCCCCCCAATCCGTCTCCCCTCATAAATTCCGCCCGGAATAATCAGATGACGCTTGAGATCATAGTGCTCAATGATTTCCTGAAGGTAATCATCATCCGGCAGGAGGCCCCATGCCAGATCCCAGTCCATGTCGCAGCCAAATACCAGCGCTTCGGTCATGGCGGTTCCCTGGTTGTGACCGGTTTCGTCACAGGCGTACACAGCGCCGCAGGAACACATACCCACGGGCATCTCTCCGGGTCTCCGTGTCGTCAGTTCCCTGGGGGTCTCGATGGGCAATCCGCAGAAGGGGCACGCGGGCCGTCGAATCGGTTCTTTTCCAAAGAATTTGCTTTCAAACATGGTCGTTGATTTTTACTTGGCGGGTCCAGGCAGATCAAGGGTCATGCACCGGTTGTCGTCACCGCACGATTTTGTGGTGATTCTGGGCTGGTTTCCCCGGGTCCCGCCCCGATGCTATAGCTTGTTTTGCTGACCACACGCTCGATGTTCTCGGCATTGCACCCGGGACAGATCATCTCAAGGGAATCGTCTGATTTCATGAAGAGTTTTTCAAAACACTCGCCACACTCGGCGCATCGAAACTCAAAGATGGGCATTGTCTTTCTCCTGTGATATAGGATATATATGGACAGTATAGTCATCGCGCAAGCCAAAGTCAAACCATTCGACGCGCCTCTATCGGAATGATTCTTTCATTTCATCCCTGCTTTGATGCGGACATACAGATTATTCTCGGGGACCAGATCCTGGGGCCGGACCATGTCCAGTGCATTGAGCGGGCAGATGCCATCATTCTCCCTCAGGCATGCACCCAGAATCTGTATGAGGCCTGTGCCCGATCGGGTGCATCTGTATTTCCCAATTATGCGGCGCGCATCCGATATCCCGGCAAGATGGGCCAGTATCGGCTATTTGAGGTGCTTCGTCTCAGGTGCCCCAGGACGTATTGCTGGCCATCTGCCAGGCATGTCAAGGCGGAGTGGGACCGCGCGGATAAACTGCCCCATTCATTCCCGTTTCTGTTCAAGGAGGACAGGCGGCACGAGGGGGAAGGGATCTTTTTTGTGGAAAACCCCGGCGGGCTGAGAACGCCCTGACCCAACTTGAAATCCGTGAGACATCGGGTGCGAGCGGTTTTGTTTCTCAGGACTATGTGGCCTGCGGAGGGAATGCCTTGAGGGTGGTGATCGTGGGAGACCGGTTGATCACCTATTGGAAGCGTTCCGGGGATCCGCAACAACCGATCACCACCATCAGCCGGGGTGCCCGGATCGATCCCCAATGGAAGCCTGCGCTTCAGCAAAAAGGTGAGATCGAGGCCCGCCGCCTGTCGGCTCAGACGGGGATTAATTTGGCGGCCGTGGATTTTGTGTTCGCCCTTGCCGACGCGAACCCCGATCCCCTTTTTCTCGAAATCAATTACTATTTCGGCCGCCGGGGCCTGGGCGGGAGCGAAAGCTACTACCGGCTTTTATATGAGGCCATCCGGGACTGGCTCACCGCTTGCGGCCGCTCCCCGGATTCGGTTCGTCTGGTGTGATGAGGGGCCGCCTCTACAGCTTATCCATTTCTTCCAGGAATTGAATGACCCGAAGCGACTCCGCGATACCGGTGGTCCCCCGCATGCTCACCACCACGGAGAGGGTTTCCAGAAATTCCGCCTGGGTGGCCCCGTTTTGTTTAAAGTGTTCATGCTTCGGTGTTTGAATTACTGGACGAGTTGCGGGGTGTCAAGATTTAAATCTCCTGCTTGACAATGGGGTATGGTGCACTATTCTGTTTGAATGACATCCAGGAACCCAAGGGGGAAGCGGCACAGATGAAAGACGATCAGGGGAACAGGTCCGTGAAGCACGCTGAAGGCGATGCCGTCTCACGATTCGAGGACATCCATACAGATACCCAGCTGCGGGAAATCATGGACCACTCAGGGACCGGCTTCTATGAAACGGATATCCACGGACGCCTCATGGAATTCAGTAAATCGCTTCCTGCGATCATTGGGTACCCCAGAGAGGCGATGGTGGGTAGAGACTTTGCACACTTAATGGCGCGGGAACAGGGCCGCAAGCTTCGCAAGGCCATGGACAGGGTCTGGGTGAGTCATCGGGGGTTCTCCAATCTTCTGTGGCCCATGCGGGATCAGGCCGGCAATCAGCGGATCATCGAACTCTCTGCATACCTCATACGGAATCACGAGGGGAAAAAGATGGGGTTCCGTGGGATTGTCCGCAACGTCACAGAAGAATATGAGACCATGAGTGCGCTAAGGGAGGCGGAGCGGCGATACAAGCGCGAATTTGACGAAAGCCGAAAGGCCAAAAGGCGGGCCAAAGAACCTCCTCGATTTTGTGCCTTACCCCATGGTGATCTTTACGCCCAGCGGGGATGTGTCCTACATCAATCCCGCCTTTACCCAGGTATTTGGGTGGACGCTTCAGGAGGTCATCGGGCGGAGTATTCCTTTTGTGCCACCGGAACTCAAGGAGCAGACCCTCAAGGATTTGAAACGGCTGTTGAAGCAAAAGGACGACACCATCGAAACCCAGCGACTGACCAAAGACGGACGGATACTGGATGTGGTCATCCGGGGTCAGATTTCAACACCCGATGAAGATGAGCGCTATGGTGAACTGTTCATCCTGCGGGATATCACCGAAGAAAGGCGGTTGGAAAGAACCAATGAAGCCCTCTTTCAAATCAGCAGTGCCCTGCCCCTTCACCCAAGGCTGGAAGACCTCCTGGACTATATCAGCGGGGAAGTCAAACGCCTGCTGAACACGGAGGGTGCGGTGGTGGGATTGCTGGATGAAGAAAAGGGAGATCTTCATTTTCTCGGCGCAGCCTATGACGACGCGTCGGCCCTCCGGCTTGTCAAGACCGTGCGACATCCTTTTGATAGAACCGTCTCGGGTAAGGCCATCACCTCCGGTCGACCGATTATCGTGTCCGATACCCGAAATGAGCCCGACTTTCACGACGGGCTGGACCAGGCCATCGGTTTTGAGAGCCGCAATTTTATCGTCGTGCCGCTGGAGGGACGGGAGAGAATGGTCGGTGTGCTCATTGCGGTGAATAAACAAAAGGGAGGCTTTGATAATAAGGACAGCAAACTTCTCACCATGATTGCGAGCACCGTTGCCCTGTCCATCGACAATGCCAGATTCTCCGAGGATCTTAAACGGGCCTATGAGGAGGTGTCGGCCCTCAACCGGGCGAAGGACAAAATCATCAATCACCTGTCCCATGAACTTCGGACGCCGGCTTCGGTTGTTCTGGCCTCCATTAACCTGCTGGCCCGGAAGCTCGAGGCCTTTCCGGCAGAGGAATGGCAGCCAACCCTGGATCGGGCACGGAGAAACCTGGAACGAATACTGGAAATCCAGTATCAGGTGGGGGACATCATGAGAGACCCTGAGTACAAGACCTATTCGGTGCTATCGATTCTTCTGGATCAGAGCATGGATGAGCTGGCGGCACTGGTGGCTGAAAAGACTGGAGATGAGGAGATTGTTCAATGGCTCAGAAAACGCATTGAGGCGGATTTCGGCCCCAAAGAAGTTACACTGGAGGCCATAAGGATCGATGCCTTTGTGAAGGACCGAATGGCGGCCCTGAAAGACGCGTTTCCCCATCGGCATATCCAGTTCGACACCCGATTTGAGTACACACCGTTGGTTTGTATACCGTCCCAGGTGCTGGAAAAGGTGGTGGACGGGCTCATTCGCAATGCCGTCGAAAATACGCCTGAGGAGGGGAAAATCGCCGTTTCCGTCCGGGAAAAGGGGGAAGGGGTTGAATTGATGGTCAAAGATTACGGGGTCGGCATTACCCCCGATGATCAGAAGCGGATATTTGAGGGCTTTTTTCCCACGCAGGAGACCGTATACTATTCATCCAAGAGGCCCTTTGAATTTAACGCCGGCGGAAAGGGCGCCGATCTGTTGCGCATGAAGGTATTTGCAGAACGGTATCAATTTCGATTTGGACATGGTGTCCTCCCGGTGTCGCTTTATCCCTGAAAAAACAGACAGCTGTCCCGGGGATATCCGGCAATGCGCCCATTGCCGGCGTAACGGGGATTGTTATGATTCAGGGGGGACCACTTTTTCACTCTACTTCAGTCGTGCCCCTGAAGACGGTTGTTCGGATGAAAGTAAGGCGCATCAGAGTTGAATTGCCCGAAGAGTCCGATCCCTCACATGGGGACATCCTCCTGGGTGTAATTTCTGAAGCGGGTCAGTTCCTTTTGAAAGGTGAGTTTGAAGTAGCCGGTGGGGCCGTTTCGCTGTTTGCCCAGAATAATCTCTGCAATATTGCGGTTTTCCTCAGATTTTGGATTGTATACCTCATCTCTGTAAATGAAGGCGATGACGTCCGCATCCTGTTCAATGGCCCCGCTTTCCCTCAGGTCGGATAACTGAGGCCGCTTGTTGGGCCGGTCTTCCACCTTCCTGTTGAGCTGGGACAAGGCGATGACGGGGACATTCAGGTCTTTTGCCAGGGCTTTCAATGATCTGGATATTTCCGACATCTCCAGCTGGCGGGACTCGGCAGAAGCCCGACCCTGAATGAGCTGCATGTAGTCCACGACGACGAGAATCAATTCCTGGCGCTTTTTGAGTCTGCGGCACTTGGCCTTCATCTCCAGAACGCTGATGGCGGAACTGTCGTCAATAAAGATAGGAGACTCTGACAGGCGGTTGGCTGATTCCGTGAGGCGTGGCCAGTCCTCATCTCTCAAATCCCCGGTCCGCAGCCGGGTGGCGTTGATCCCCGAGTCAAAGCCCAGCAACCTGAGGCCCAGCTGCTCCTTGGACATCTCCAAAGAAAAGACGGCCACGCCCTTTTGGGTTTTCTGCGCCGCATTGTACCCGATGTTCAGGGCGAAGGCGGTCTTTCCCATGCTGGGTCTTCCGGCGATGATGATCAGATCGGACGGTTGAAGTCCGGCGGTGAGCCGGTCAAACCGTTCAAAACCGGTGGGGACCCCTGTGACGTAGCCATCGAGCGCCGCGGTGCTCTCTAATTTCTTAAAGCTCCCCTTGATGACGTTGTTGAGACTGTCAAAGCCTTCTCTCACCTGGCTTTCAGCGATGTTAAAAATGGACTGTTCCGCGATCTCCAGAAGATCGTCGGTCGCTTTTCCTTCCTGAAAACAGAGGTCGGATATGGTTGAACACTGACGGATCAACTGCCGCTTGACCGAGAGATTGCGGATGATCTCCGCATAATACACGCTTCCTGCCGACGTGGTGATGGCCTGGACCAGGGAAGCCAAGTAATCGGTTCCCCCAACGATTTCCAGCAGGCCTTTGGCGGAGAGCGCCTCTGAGAGGGTAATGATGTCAATGGTTTCGGCCCGGTTGTAGAGGCTGACCATCCCTTCGAAAAGGGCGGTATGGGCTTCACGGTAGAAATCTTCAGGGGAGAGGATATCCGTGACCTGGTTCATGGTATCGTTGTTCAGCAGGATGCTCCCCAGTATCGCCTGCTCCGCCTCATGGTTGTGCGGAGGGATCTTTAAATGGGCGTCGAAGGACGATTTTTTCTTTGCTTGGGCCATGGACACGAATTGGGTTACAGAAGCAGGGTGAACGGGCCGGAACCGAAAATTCCTTGCCTATGCCGCTTCGGGGCTGACCATCACCTTGAGGGAGGCCGTCACTTCAGGATAAATCTTGACCGATATATCAAATTCCCCGACGGTTTTGATGGGCTTTTCAAGCACAATCTTCCGCCTGTCGATGGTAATGCCCTTCTTTTCAAGAGCGGATGCGATGTCCATGCTCGTTACGGAGCCGTACAGCTTCCCCTCTTCGCCGGCCTTCTGTGCCAGGTTGATGGTCAGGGACTCCATTTGTTCCCTGACCTTTTCTGCGTTGGCCTTCACCTTGAGCCGCTTCACCTCGATTTTTTTGCTTTTAAGCTCAAGGGCCTTCCGGTTCGGCAGGGTGGCTTCAAGGGCAATGCCCTCGGGGATGAGGTAATTCCGGCCGTATCCTTCGGCCACACTCACAATGTCCCCTTCCAAACCCAATTCGTCAAAATCCTGTGTTAAGATCAGTTCCATACGATACATCCTCCGTTATTAAAATCAGCCTTCAGCTCTTCTATGAATTTTCCTGAAATCAACCCATTGATCAAACAGGCCGGCCAACGTCAAAACGGCCAGAAAGAGCTGCTGAATCATTATCAGGAAATAAATACCGATTCTTACCCAAGAGGGAACGCGGTATTTATTCAAGAAAAACAAAATGATGGACAGCCCGTGAAACAGGTAGATCGCCAGGATCACAATCAGGGTGTTGATGGCCAAAAACTCTATAGGCTTTGATGAAAAAAATAAAGCAAAACCTGAACCAATCACGCCCCAGACCAGGTGGTCCGGTGCCTTCCACCGGTCCATGGGGATAAAGTCGGGATATCTGAGGCCTCTGATCCGGAACAATGGTCTGGCAATGATGATGTTGAGCCACAGCGCAAATCCCGTACCGAGAATCATCAGGGAAGGATAGATTTTCCTCAGGATGGTCATGAAGGCCTTGACGTATCCTTCCAGTTGAATGGCGCTTTCATTGACGGTGTTTGCCGCCTCATAGGCCTTCAATGTGCTGTTCAGCTCTGACTGAAAATAAGTCAGCATCATTTCAATGGGACCCATGTTACGGGTCAGGCCGATGACGAATAAGGACATCAGTCCCAGCAGCGACATGAGCACGGTTCCCCAGAAAACCGTCTGTCCGAGGCTGAAATTGCGTCGAAACAGTTCCGATAGCCCCACACCGATGAGGCTGAATTCAATGGCAAAGAGGATGATATGCGATCGACCTGCGAAATGGGCCGTCACCCCGATGGCCAAAACGACCACGGCTGACAGCTTGATGCCCCCGTAAAGCCCCAGCCGTGTGGCATAATACAAAAAGGGCAACGGGGTCAAAAGGCTCAGAAAGGGGCCTATGAAAGGGATCCAGGCAGAGGCCAGGAGTAGAAAAGCGGCCCCTCCCAAACATCCCAGCACATCAGTCGATTTCATGGGGAATCCAGAATGGCTATTGCCCGGAAAACTGCACCATCAGCGAGGCCGCCATGAATGGGTAAACGGCCTCCCTGATCACATCAATGCCTTGCGGGGGGCGGTAATTATCTCACGATGGAAGTCGTATAGGGTAACAGGGCGATGTTCCTGGCCCGTTTAATGGCCACGGTTAACTGCCTCTGGTGTTTTGCACAGTTGCCGGATATCCGCCGCGGTGTGATCTTTCCCCTTTCAGTGGTGAAATACTTCAAGACCCTCAGGTCCTTGTAATCGATGGCAAGACTGCTGTCTGCACAAAACTTGCACACTTTTCTCCGGTGAAACGTCCTTTTAAATCGACCCCTGTTGGTACTGTCGCCCCTGTTGTATTTCTTATTGTACGCCATCTTTTCCCTCGTCTTCCGAAGTTGTTTCCGTTTCGGTCTCTTCGACTGTTTCTTTGGCTTTTGCCGCTTGGGCTTCGGCCTTGAGCGCCTCCGGATCGGCATGGTCACTCAGCAGAATGGTCTGAGATTTCAAGATGCTGTCATCCAGTCCAAACTGCCTTTGAAGTTCAACGGTAATACCGGGGTCGCCGCAGAACTGCATCAGGACATAGTACCCTTTGTTGAACTTTTTGATGTCGTACGCCAGGTCCCTTTTTCCCCACTCATCAACCTTGGTGACCACCCCGCTGCTTTTTTCTATCAGGGCACTGAAACGGGCCACAATGTCTGCAACCGCTTCATCCGCCAGGTTGGGGTTGATAATGTAAACGGTTTCGTAATGCTTCATTGCCATGTTCTCCTTTCGGCCTTTTTCCTCCATAGGGATTTTTTGGCCCCCTGAATAAGATCCATCCGGGCTCTCTCAGGGGGCAAGGAGCCATAAAAACTAAAATTTATCTTTTATTAAAAAACCCTCTTGATGTCAACCTATAATTTTTAGCTTCATTCGAAGCGATTTCTGATGGAAAATCCCTGGTCCCGACACAGGACATCGCGTTCCGCATCCCGGAGATCCTGGGCGATCATTTCGGCCACCATGTCATCGAACGACGTCTTGGGTTTCCACCCCAGGGCTTCCTTTGCGAGGCTCGCATCTCCGAGGAGACTGTTGACCTCTGTGGGCCGGAAGTAGCCGGGATCCACGGCCACGATGCAGCGCTCCGTGTTTCGCTCAAATCCCTTCTCTTCGATCCCTTTTCCCTCCCAGCAGATGTCAAAGCCAAGATGTCGGGCAGCGGTTTCGATGAATTCTCTTACCGAGCGGTGTATGCCCGTGGCAATGACATAATCCCTCGGGGTTTCCTGCTGCAGCATGAGCCACATGAGTTCCACGTAATCCCGGGCGTGCCCCCAATCCCGCCTGGCGTCTAAGTTTCCGAGATAAAGCCTGTCCTGAAAGCCGAGTTTGATCCGGGCGAGTCCTCTCGTGATTTTCCGGGTGACAAAGGTTTCTCCGCGTATGGGGGATTCGTGATTGAACAGGATACCGTTGCACCCATAGATCCCGTAAGCCTCCCTGTAGTTGACCGTGATCCAGTAGGCATAGAGTTTGGCCACCGCATAGGGGGAACGGGGATAAAACGGGGTCTTCTCATTTTGGGGCGTTTCCTGAACCAGCCCGTAAAGCTCGGATGTGGATGCCTGATAGAACCGGGTCTTTTTTTCGAGGCCCAGGATTCGAATGGCCTCCAGGATTCGAAGGGTCCCCAGGGCATCGGCGTTGGCCGTATATTCGGCGGTCTCAAAAGAGACCATGACATGGCTCTGCGCGGCCAGGTTGTAAATCTCATGGGGTTGGACCTGTTGGATGATCCGGATGAGGTTGGTGGAATCGGTCAGGTCTCCGTAGTGGAGGACAAATCGTCGGCCCGATTCGTGGGGGTCCTGGTAGAGATGGTCGATCCGGTCCGTATTAAAGAGGGACGCACGTCTCTTGATGCCGTGCACCTCATAGTCCTTCTTGAGCAGCAACTCGGCCAGGTAAGCCCCGTCCTGACCCGTGATACCGGTGATCAATGCCTTTTTCATAACGATCTCCTATTTGCGATTTTTGATCTCCGCTTCCACCATCATCCGTGCCACATCCCGCATCTTATACTCGGCATGCCATCCCAGTTGATGGGCCGCCTTCGCGGGGTTTGCCTTTGCGGTCAATATATCCGTGGGGCGGTAGAGGGCGTTATCGGTTTTGACATGCGCTTCCCAGTTCAAATCAACGGCGGCGAAGGCCTCCTGTACGAAGTCCGCCAGCCGATGGGTCTCCCCCGTGGCGATGACGTAATCATCCGGCTTGTCCTGCTGGAGCATCAGCCACATGGCTTCCACATATTCAGGCGCCCAGCCCCAATCCCGCTGCACCTCAATGTTTCCAAGGGTGACGCTTTTCAGTTCATTCCGGGCAATGCGGCAGGCGGCATCTGCAATCTTTCGCGTGACGAAACGCTTGGGCCGCAACGGCGACTCGTGATTGAAGAGCAACCCGGAACAGGCATAGAGACCATAGGCTTCACGGTAATTGGCCACATGCCAGAAGGCGGCGGATTTGGCGACGGCGTACGGGCTTCTGGGATGAAATGGCGTGGTTTCATCGGCGGCTATGCCCTCGGTGTTTCCGAAACATTCGCTGGATGCCGCATTATAAAGCTTTGTCGGCAACTCGAGAAACCGTATGGCCTCCAAGAGATTCAAGGTGCCGATACTGATGCTGTCAAAGGCCTCCACCGGCTGATCAAAGGAGAGCCCCACGGAACTCTGCCCCGCGAGATTAAAGATTTCATGGGGCCGGACCTTTTTGAGGACCTGAAGCACGCTGCGAAACTCCTTCAGGGAGACCGATTCCAATTCAACCTTGTCTCGTATGCCCAGCTTAACCAGGTTTGTGAATCCCGATAGCTGGGCATCACGGGAAGCGCCCACCACCCGATATCCCTTGTTCAGTAACGATGCGGCGAGGTAGGTCCCATCCTGGCCGGAAATCCCAAAAATCAGTGCTGTATTTTCCACATTATCCTCAGGTTATTCACCTTGTCTGTTGGGTTTCAGCGCCGTAAAGCGGTTCAGTCTACTGACAGCAATCGTTCAACGGCATTTGCGGAAAGGCCGCGAATACATATGGATTTCAGCCGAGCGCGTTCCCCGGAGATGATCTGCAGGTCCTTTTTAGGGCGTCCCAGTTTTTTGCCCAGCAGTTGAATGAGCGCCTTGTTTGCCTTCCCATCCACGGGGGGCGGTCAATTTGATCTTGTAGGTATCGTTCTCTTTGCCCGCCACCGCATTCCTGGAAGCCCGAGGCAAAACCTTGACCTTGAGGGTCGTTTCAACGGGTTGGGCCATGCGTTTTCCGGCGGCGAGGGGTCAGCCAAGCCTGGCCGCCATCTGCGCAAGACTGGTGACCAGAAAAGACTGAATAAAGATGATGGCCAGGATCACGAGAATCGGCGTGAAATCCATTCCCCCGAAGTTCAGCGGAAGGCGTCTCCTGATTTGGTAAAGCACGGGTTCTGTTACATTGGTCAGAAACCGGACGATGGGATTGAACGGGTCCGGATTGACCCACGAGATGACCGCCCGTGCAATAATGATCCACATGTAAAGGGTCAGTGCAATATCGATGATTTTGGCGACAGCACCTAAAAAATTGCCGATGACGAACATGAAATGTGACCCACCTCCAGTTTTGGTTTTTCACCGCCGGGTGCAAAAGGCATGTCAGAGCAGGCCATAAGCCGGGTTCTGTTTCTCAGAGGGGTCACCCGCCTCTGAGACGATGACCATTCATCTATCCCCAACGTTACCGTTGAGGTCGAGCAACCTACCCGGGAACTCGAACGGACCGTTCTCAAACGCTCCCCTATTTGGTCTTGCTCCAGGCGGGGTTTGCAGAGCCCCCATCGTCACCGACGGGGCTGGTGAGCTCTTACCTCACCGTTTCACCCTTACCAGGTCCTCGGTTAAGGAACTGAGCGCCTGGCGGTATCCTTTCTGTGGCACTTTCCTTCCCGTTGCCGGGACTGGGTGTTACCCAGCGCCTTGTCCTGTGGAGCCCGGACTTTCCTCCCCCTCACATGAATGCGAGGCAGCGGTCATCTGTACCGCTCCGACATGCCACAACCTTAAGCTCTTTAGGCTCGACGAAATTTATCGGGGATATTCAGGGCGCCGAGTCCACGTTCTGAAAGCGCTCGTCCTCACCCCAGTAGATTATTCGTGAACAATTGGGGCAATTCATGAGGGTATCCCCTCGAATCAATTCATTGAACGTCTGGGCCGGAATGCCGAGATGGCACGCCTGGCATATCCCTCTGATCACCGGGGTTACGGCCAAACCGCCCTTTTTACCACTCAGATAATCATAGCGCTTTTTGATGCCAACGTCAATGTCCCTGGAAAAGCGGGCTTTTTTCTCTTGAAAAGTTTCGAGCTCCGCGTCCAGCGCAGCCTGTTCTTTGAGGACGGCGTCACGATCCCGCTCAAGCTGTCGGTTTCCCTCGTTCAATTCCTTCTCTCGCGCCTTGCATTCGCTTTTCAAGGCCTCAATCTCTTCCATGAACTCAATCAACCGATCCTCGAGGCCGGTTTTTTCCCTTTTCAATTCCCCAATTTCTTTAAGGGCCGCCTTGTATTCCTTGTTTGACGTGATGTTGGACAGTTTAACGTCCGCCTTCTTAAGGCGCTCCTCAAGGTCCTCAATCGCCTGTTCGGATTCCCGTGCTGAGCGCTCACATTCCTTGAGTCGATCCATGCCTTCATTCAATGTATGCGCCTGGCGCTCGATGTCTTCCTTAAGCGCCTGAATACGCTCGGGACCGGCCTTGAGTCTGGCACGAATAACCGATATGCGGGTGTCACAGTCCTGGATGGCTATCAAAAGCCTCATGTCTTCTTCCAAATTATTTTACCTCGATGTGTATACGTTACCCGTCTCCCATCTCCCATGTCATGGGATCGGCTTCGTCTTCATACACGCTGAATTCAATGGACCACCCTTCCGCTGCACATCTTTCCGCCAGCTTTTCAGCAAACAGGGTAAAGGCCGCCTTTTCCGTCCTGAAATGCCCACCGTCAAGGAGTGCAAGGCCCAAAGATGCGGCCTCCAACGCCGCATGATGACCCACATCGCCGGTGAGGAGGAGATCAGCCCCGACTTCATGGGCGCACATGACCAGGCTACCGCCGGATCCACCCACCACGGCGACGCGATGGATCCGCCGGTTCTTGTCTCCCACGCGTTTCAAATTGTCGATACCGAGATGACGGCCGACCTCCCGAGCGAAGCGCCCCAATGATGCAGGCGCGGGAAGATCCCCGACCCGTCCGAGGCCGGCCTGGGCCGAGGCGTCTACAGGGCTTAACACCGACACATTTTCAAGACCGAGAAGCTCTGCCAGCATGTCATTGATCCCGCCCTGGGCCGAATCGAGATTGGTATGGGCGGATAGGATGCTTAACCTTCCCTTGAAGGCCTCGAAAATAACGTTTCCCGGAAATGACGTGGCATCCACCCTGGAAATGGGGCGGAAAATCAACGGATGGTGAGTGAAAAGGACCTGTGCATCCGCTTTTGCGGCAGCCCGCACGGCGCTGAGGGTCGGATCGAGCGCAACCAACACGTGGTTGACCGTCGCCGTTGGGTTCCCCACCTGAAGACCCGGGTTATCCCATGTCTCCGCCAGGGCGGCGGGCGCAATGGTTTCGAGGAGGTCAAGAAAATGCCGGATCTCAACCGCCATGTCTGATTCCCGTTTCCATGTCTCTAAAAAGGCGAAGGGCGCATCCTCTCACAGGATACGCCCTTTGAGCCGTTATCGTTACCATTGGGGTGATACCATCAATTGAACGTCAATCTGTCTAAAAAACCTTAATAACAGCATATTGATTCTTGGTGGGCCCACCTGGGTTCGAACCAGGGACCTACCGGTTATGAGCCGGTGGCTCTTCCAGCTGAGCTATGGGCCCTCAACCACCTCGCATTGTTCATGTCAAGATGCGGTTATCGCTGACATATGTCAAGGAAAATGTTGTGAGGCGTATGACCCATAAAATGGGAACGCCATCCCGGTCAGCTTTCCATGAAGCTCTTTAGTTTTCTGCTTCGGCTCGGGTGCCGCAGTTTTCGAAGCGCCTTGGCCTCGATCTGCCGAATCCGCTCCCGTGTTACACAGAAATCCCGGCCCACTTCTTCCAGGGTATGATCGGCCTTTTCACCGATACCGAAACGCATGCGGAGGACCTTTTCCTCCCTCGGTGTCAGGGTGGTGAGGACGCGGCGTGTCTGTTCGGCGAGGCCGAAATTGACCACCGCATCACCGGGGAGAGGATGTTTTTATCCTCGATAAAATCGCCGAGGTGGCTGTCCTCCTCTTCGCCGATGGGGGTTTCGAGGGATATCGGTTCCTTTGCGATTTTCAGCACCTTCCGCACCTTTTCCAATGGAAACTCCATCTTCTCGGCGATCTCTTTGGAGGTGGGTTCCCTGCCGTGCTCCTGGACCAGGTATCTTGACGTCCGCATGAGTTTGTTGATGGTTTCGATCATATGGACGGGGATGCGAATGGTCCTGGCCTGGTCGGCGATGGCCCGGGTAATGGCCTGCCGGATCCACCAGGTGGCATAGGTGCTGAACTTGTAGCCACGCTGGTATTCAAATTTGTCCACCGCCTTCATCAGGCCGATATTCCCTTCCTGGATCAGATCAAGAAACATCAGTCCACGGTTTGTGTATTTCTTTGCAATGCTCACCACCAGGCGCAGGTTGGCCTGAATGAGTTCGGCCTTGGCCTTGTTTGCCTTTTCTATGCTCCCTTCGACCTTTTTCAATTTCGCCTTCAATTGTCTTGGCGTCAGGTTGCATCGTTCCTTGGCGTCTTGAATCACCGCCAGTCCCTGGTCCGCTTTGGCCTTAAGGACCATCAGTTCGCTCTTCTTCAGGCCGAGGGATTTGACCATATCGTGGTCTTTGGCTGTCTTCGGAATCTTGGCGACACATTTGTTGAGATAGGCGATGGATTTACCCCCCGCCTGAAGCATGCACTCGGCCACGTCCTTTTCTGCAGACTCAACCTCTGCCACAAGGCTGCGGAACCCTTCCAGCATGAGTTCGATCTGTAATTTTTCCAGTGTGAAAGAGCCGGCCAGGGCCATGATTTTTTTCTGATCCTCTTTCATTTCGGCAGCGAG
The DNA here is from genome assembly GCA_034522175.1 of Deltaproteobacteria bacterium. Taxonomy (GTDB): domain Bacteria; phylum Desulfobacterota; class DSM-4660; order Desulfatiglandales; family Desulfatiglandaceae; genus JAIPDZ01. The sequence continues at coordinate 2,225,218 of JAXHLQ010000001.1, forward strand.
GGCCTTTTTCTCCTTTTCGGAAAGTCGCCCTTTTGCCTTTTGACGTCGTTTGAGCTTCAGCCCCTCGTTGAGCGCTTTCATTTGGTCGATGAGGTTGAGCAGCGAATCCTTTCTTTCTCCCATGTGGGTATAGCTGTCGTCATCCTCCAGATCATTGATGACATCCTTAAGCTTGACCTCATCCGCCTTAAGGTCTTCTCCCACTTCGATGATGTGTTCAACACCCACCGAGCACTTAAGGAGCGTCTCTAAAGCCTCCTTTTCGCCTGCTTCGATTCTCTTGGCGATCTCCACTTCTCCTTCGCGGGTTAAAAGCGAGATCCGACCCATTTCCCGAAGATACATCTTCACCGGATCCGATCCCCGGGAGGATGCGTCCGACAGCTCAAAGGCGGGAGCGGCCTTGTTATCCGCCGCTGCCGCCTTTTTCTTGTCACTTTTTTCCTTTTCAATCTTTTTCTTTGCCGCCTCATCAATCACCATGATGTCCAGCTCTTCGAACATCATCATGAGGTCGTCGATATGCTCTTCAGAGGAAACAATTTCATCCGATAAATCATCGTTTAACTCTTCGAAGGTGATATATCCCTTGTTTTTTCCAGTATCGATGAGCCGTTTTAAATTGAGCATGTCATTGTCGTTATTTTTATCCATCAAATGACCTCCCCGAAGCTTCTTTACCCGAACAGGAACCTGCGAGTCCCTCTGCCTTTAGTTTCAAAAGCCTGTTTATGGCCGCAGGATCGCCCTGGGCCTCCTTGAACGAAGCCGATATGTTGCGGTTATATATTTTTCGTTTGATATCTCCAATGGCCTGATGCACCTCCTGATCTGAATAAATGGAGTTGGATACAAGCATCTCTCTGTACTTTACCCGCATCTCTTCGTTTTCGAGGCGTTCTGTTAGACTTTCCACCACGATCTGACCTTCCCTGCGAAAGATATCGAACATGGTGGAAACGATACGTGCCACCACAGGATCAGCAATGAGACTGTGACACTCGCAGTCCATCAGTGGTTTGACGCTTTCAGGATGATGGGTCAACAGATTGAGCAGCTGAAAATCCCCGATCTGCTCCTCCACCTTGGCGGCTGAGACCCGGTCGCGGATGCTGCGCTCAAATGAATCCGTGGAAAGCGTCTTCTTGAACGTGTCAAGTTCAGCCAATACCACATCTTCCCGGATCCCGATTCTGTGGGAAACCCGTGTGGTATAGAGCGATCGCTGGGCCCTGTTGCGGACTTTCAACAAGACGGGCAGGATCTCTTTCAAGATGGCGATTTTTCCCTCGATGCCGGTGTTGGCACGTTTCAGCTTCTGGTTTAAATAAAAGTCAAAAAGCGGTGTGGCATTCTCGATTATTTCCAAAAAAGGAGATAAGCCCTTTTCTCGTAGAAAAGTATCAGGGTCATGCCCGTCCGGGAGGACCACCGCCCTCGCGGAGAGGCCCTCATTGAGGAACATCGGCAGGCTCTTCAGTGCCGCCGTCCGTCCAGCCACATCCGAGTCGAAAACGACGATGGCCTCCTTGGCGTACCCCTTGATTTTTCGAATATGCTCCCCGGTCAGGGCGGTGCCCAGCGTGGCCACGACCTCGTTGAGCCCATATTGCCTGAGGGCCAGAAAATCAAGATATCCCTCGGTAATCACCGCCCGCCCTGTTTCTCTGATGGCCTTGAAGGCGGCATGCAGCCCATAGGGCATTTCCCCCTTTTAAAGATGGGAGACTCCGGGGTGTTGAGGTACTTGGGGAGGGAATCATCAAGCACCCGCCCACCAAATCCCGTGACCTGTTCTCTCAGATTCAAAATGGGGAATACCACGCGGCCCCGGAAACGGTCGTAGTGGCCGCCGTTTTTTTTGGGGATAAGCAGGCCGGCCTCCGCCGCCACTTTGGGGTCAATGTGTTGCCTTTTCAGGTAACTGTAGAGGCCGTCCCACTGGTCGGGCGCATATCCCAGCCTGAACGTATTGATGATCTCATCCGAAATGCCCCGGCGCTTTAAATAATCTGCCCCGGGCTTTCCCTGCTTTGGGTCTTTAATCGTTTTTTCATAGTAGATGGTTGCCGCTTCGTTTGCCGCGAAGAGCCTTTTGCGAAGCTCACTTTTTTCTTTCTCTCGAGAAGCGGAAAACGATTCTTCAATGGGAATGTTATATCGCTCCGCCAGGTCCTTCAGTGCTTCTAAAAAGGTATAATTGTGATAGGCCATCCAGAAATCGAAAATATCGCCACCCTTTTTGCATCCGAAGCAATGGAACATCTGCCGATCACTGCTCACGGTGAAGGACGGGTCTTTTTCCGCATGAAATGGGCAGAGCCCGGAAAAGTTCTTTCCTGTCTTTTTGAGTTGAACAAACTGGCCGATCAACTCCACGATATCGGCTGCACGTTTGATCTCTTCTTTTGCAGATGAAGCGGTACTCATTTATACGACCTGGGTGAACCGTCCCGGCAATGTCGAATCGCCTCAAGCAACGGGTTCGGCACGGGATTCGATTTCCGGGGGAAGCCGAAAGCAGCCTCTCTAAATGGGGTCAAAAGGCGTTTCGCGGTCTCTGTTGGTACCATGGCATCATTTGAGGGTTGGCGGAACGGGTCTTTGGGTTGAACCAGGGAACGGGTTATGCACTCAAAATCCTTTTGGCGATCTCGCTGACCGTCTTGCCCTGAACCTGCCCTGCCATTTTGGCCATTGCGGCCTTCATCACCCGCCCCATGTCCTTCGGCCCCTGGGCGGAGAGGTCTTTGATGATGTCGCGCAAGGTGGTCTCGATCGCTTCGGGTGTCAGCTGCTGGGGGAGGTACGCATAAAAGATCTCGACCTCTTTTTCCTCTTTCAGGGCCAAATCCTCGCGACCTCCACGCCTGAACTCCTCTGCGGCCTCGTTCCCTTTTCTGACCATGGAGCCGATGACCGAGTGGATCTCTTCGTCCGTCAATTCACGGCCCTTTTCCACCTGAAGATTCTTCATGGCAGACCTGAGCATTCGCAAGGCGGACAGGCGAATGGCATCTCTGGCCTTCATGGCCGTTTTAAGGTCCTGGGCGATTTTTTCATTGAGTGACATGGCGCTTACCCCTCAACGTTGGTTGCGATGCACGAAAATAAAAAACCCAATCCTTCAGTATATGCTATTTATTGAAAAAGTCAAGAAGAAATTTTAAGAAGATGGGGTTCCATGATCACGGCATGCCTCTAAGGCCTCCTTCAGGTCAAGGCTGCCGTCATACAGGGCCCGCCCGGTGATCATGCCCATCACGCCATCCGCTTCGAGGGGCAATATGTTTTGGACATCGTTAAGGTCGGATATGCCGCCCGACGCAATGACAGGGATGTCAATGGATCTGGCCAGTGCCCGGGTGGCTTCCGTATTGCAGCCGGTTCGCATGCCGTCCCGCTGGATGTCGGTGTAGATAATGGCGGCCAGCGGTTCTTCCTGAAACCGTCTGATCAGGTCAATGGGGGTAAGTGGGATCTCCTCAGTCCAGCCTTCAACCGCCACGCGGTTTTCTCTGGCATCAATCCCCAAAATGATCCGGCCGGGGTAGGCCCTGCAGGCCTCACGTACAAATTGCGGATCCTTGTGGGCCACGGTCCCGAGAATCAGATAACGCAGGCCGAGCCTGAAATAGGCGGTTAAGGTCGCCATATCCCGGATGCCGCCTCCGAGTTCCACGGGGATTGGAACCGTCTCAGTGATTTTCTGTATAACGGTCTTATTCACGGGGCGTCCTTCCACCGCCCCGTCGAGGTCCACCAGGTGGAGCCGTTCCGCACCGAGTTGAAACCATTTCACCGCCATCTCCTGCGGCACGTCGGAGAAAATGGTTTCCTCGCTCATGACGCCCTGCCGAAGCCGAACGCAGCGGCCTCCCTTGATATCAATGGCGGGGATAATGAGCATGCTTGTCTATTCCTTTGATTTTTTAGGTGGGCCGGGCATTTCGCCTACCATTTTCTCCAGTCCGATAATGGCCAGTTTACCTGCGGTCAACCAGCGGCCGCTGCTCTTGACGTAGGTGTCCAAATCGAATAGGTTTTCAAACAGAGACTGCTGGGTCTTGTTGAAATTGCGACGCCACATAACCGATCCGTCCGACGGGTTCACGAAATAGAGATCAAACGCCACCGATGCGGGCCGTTTTGCGGCAAAATCAGTCCCTTCACGTTCACGCCACCTGTAAATATAGCCTGACAAGACGGCATCTGCCCCAAAGGTTTCCCCCACTTTCTGAAGGATGGCTACCTGGGGCATCCCCACATCCTTATCCGAACCCAGGATGTTGGCAATGACCCCCCTGGCCTGCCCGGGCGGGATGAACTCCCATTTTCTCTGCGCGATTAACCGGGAGAAGAGCTCGTCGGTCAATCCCTCAACCGCAAAACGGGGGACCGGATAGGACATCAGTGCAGAGCCGGTGACCGGGTTCAGGAAAACCTCAGGGCCATTTCTTTCGGGGATCGCTGCCTTGAACCCCACTACGGCCACCCGTTTGATCTGGCGTGTTTCGTCACTTGCGGTTGTTTCAGGATGAGGCTTGTGCGTCTGACAGCCGGCAAATAAAAGCATGGCAGCGAGGGATAACAGCAGGTGGAAAAAGACCGTAGGGCGTTCCCAAACCTGTAATGCCATAAGTGCTCCGCCGTTTAAAAAACGCCTTTTGTGGTGGGCAGGTCGCCGTCCAAGCGGGAGTCGATGGCAGTGGCATGGTCCAGGGCCCTGCCAAAGGCTTTAAAGATCGCCTCAGACGCGTGATGCGGTTCATCCCCGAACAAGAGATCAATATGCAGCGTAATTCCTGAATGAATGGTCAATCCCCGAAAAAACTCGCGAATCAGACCGAGATCGAATTCGCCGGATCGCGTCTGATTCGAAGGAGACCCGATAGGCGAGGATGGGACGATTGGAAATATCCATGACGACTCTAACCAGGGCCTCATCCATGGGAACCAGGACCTCACCGTAGCGTCGGATTCCGCCCCTGTCGCCCAATGCCGCTTTAATGGCCTGACCAAAACAGATGCCGAGGTCCTCAACAGTGTGATGGTCGTCGATTTCCGTGTCGCCATCGGCCTTAAGGTCAACCGTCATGAAGCCGTGTGCGGCCATAAGGTCCAGCATGTGATCAAAGAAGGGAATCCCCGTATGGATGGTGGAAGGGCCCCTTTCGTCAAGGTTGAGCGTCAGTAAAATCCGTGTCTCTTTGGTTTTTCGCTCTATGGTGGCTTCTCGACTCATGGGTGATGCCTTATCCTCTTGGCGGTTTAGAAAGTCCTGAAGCCTTGTGGCAGGAGTGGAAATGTGAAACCGCGCAAAAATATATGGTGGAGATGAGGGGATTCGAACCCCTGACCTGTACGTTGCGAACGTACCGCTCTCCCACCTGAGCTACACCCCCACGTTTCCGGGTCGTTTTGATGCTTTTCGAGACTTAACCTTTTAATATATCTATTTTTCAGATTAAATCAATACCTTTTTCAAATTCGGTTCCTCAAAATGATTTGACATTCAATACACTTGTGATAAAAATGTCAGGGAAATGGCTCCATGCCCCCGTAGCTCAGGTGGATAGAGCACCAGATTCCTAATCTGGGTGCCGTGCGTTCGAGTCGCGCCGGGGGCACCAATAATTTCAGCTACTTACAGTGACACATCAAAAACGCCGCCCCGTGAAAATATCAAAATAGTACCAAAAAAGTACCACGTTTTCATTTTTTGGGCACCAAGAAGAAAAGGTTGACATCTACAAAAGCAGTTCTTTTTCAACCACCATTTTATCCAATTTTGATAGCCCACGCTCTGAGTAATGCTTTCATAGAAGACCATGGAGGAGAATCGAATCTCATCGTGAAAGGAAGAAAAAGCCAACCAGCGTGAAAGGCGATAAGGAAAGCAGAAGTAATTATTGTTTATTTGGCTATAAAGAGAAGTTGTTGAAAATAAAGGAGATTGTAGGAAACATGAAGAAGGTTATGCGCTCTGTGTTTGATGGGCGAGGTTGCGCGTATAATTACCAAGTGCGCTCGCCTTTTAAGCAATATCCCAGTAAATCCTGATTAATTCGGTAATTCTGTCCTTTGCTTTTGATTCTTGGTTATCGGAGGCATCGAGAACCCGAGAGATAGCTTCTTGATATTTGGATTCCAAATTCTTAATGCTCGATTCGTATGGATTGTCCTCAACTAAAAATGCTAACTCTCTAAAGATCGTGTGTAGAACAAATGATGTTATTTCATTACCAGAAATAACCTTTTCACGACAAGCTTTTGCCATCTCCTCTAAGTTTCGATGGTAGAATCCGCCATCCAGTAATTTTGCTACTTTTTCTAAGCCGCTTTCTTGCATTTCTGCTTCTGCTCGATCAACTTAGCGCTCTTAAAAATGCTTTCCAAAAGGTAGCCACGCTTGCTGAGCGCCTCTCCAGCCCCCTCTTGTCTATCTACTAATACTATGACTTTAATGATCTCAACTTCTGGATATTCCCTTTTTACCGTTTCAATTGCTTCAATAAGGGATTTTCCAGTCGTCGCCACGTCATCAATAATAATTACCTTCCTATCGTTCTCATTCAACTGGCCCTCTATCCATTTGCTTAACCCATGGGATTTTGGGCTTTTGCGTATGATAAAAGTACGATAATATCCCCTCCCAGAGAGAGAGCCAAGCATGGGATCGGCACCAATCGTAGGCCCCCCAACTGCGTCAATATTTTTCTCACCTATCAGTTCTCTTATCGCATCCGCTATTAGTGCAGCCCCCTCAGGTGTTGTGGCCACCATTTTTCCGTCAACATAGTATTGGCTCTTCTTACCCGAAGATAAGGGTACTGTCTGAAAAGACAGTGACTCCGCAACCAACATTTCTAATAGGCGCTCTCTTTCTGATTTTGGCATGTTACCCCCCTTTCATTTTTTGTTCTTTCCCCAAATAGTTCTTTGCCAAGCCAAAAACTTTAAATGGAGCCCCTTAACCTGTCTTCTTGAACATTTCCAACTGATTATCACTAACTGCCATCTCTGATTCAATTAGGTCAAAAGCCTTCTTATCTTTCATATTACCGACAATTATCATTTGTACAGCACGTCTAATCTTATTCTTATCCTGTGTGTAGAAATAATTATAGGTCCGCCCTCCAACAGTATATTTCTTGGCTCGCAAATACTCCTTATTAACCCAATACATCAATTTCTCTCTCGGAAGATTGGGGAATTCTTCAAGAATCCTTTTCGGTGGAACAAAGTCATCGTCGGGTATCATATCTTAAGCCTTTTCTCAAGAAGAATTTTTTGTTTCCTTTATACTTATATTAATATTAATATAAATATAGAAGTCAAGGAAAAAAATAACGGATTGTTAAAAAAATCTTTACTTTGTAAGCAAAATTGATTCATTTTGTTCACATCTTTTTGAAATAATTCATCATTTGCTGCGACACTTTGGTTATTCACATGTTCACGTTTTTCAACACCCGACGAGTTCCTGTAAACAGAGCCTTGGCAGAAAAACTCAATCATGCAAGACCACGATTGAATCCCTGGAAGACGTCAGCCAAGACTTAGACACCAGCCTCTGATGACTCTGAAGCGAAATTCAAATAGGGGGGCACATAAATGGATACTTTAAAAGCGTTTTCGAAATTCATAGATGAAGGGCTAATCGTTGGTCGTCTATTAGCTGCCTATTCAGATCTTGAGCTTACTTTGCTCCAATGTGTACATGCCACATGTGAAAATTTTGATACGGTTTATAAGGTCATGTTTAAAGAAAGAGGCGAAACACGTCGCATTAACATGGCTGATATTTTGGGGAGGCATAAATACCGTGAGCTTGCGCTTGGCACTCAATTTGAAATGGCCCTAAGTTCAACGCGTTTTTGCTTAAAGATTCGCAATCAGTATGCACACTGCGTTTGGTATGATGATTACAGTGGGCATTTGGCTTTTACAGACCTCGAAAGGGGAACAGCTACCAATGATATCGTAAATGATTTTAAGGATTTGACTATTCGACACATTGATCATGCCACACTTGCCCAACAGGAACAATATTTTGAATACACCGACAGTTTTTTGAAGTGGCTAAATATTGAGGGGCGCCGATTGGCTGGTAAGCCTTCTTATCCTCAGGGAAATGCCCCACAACAAATGAATCGTCCGCCTCTCTATTTATCTTGAAACGAAGCACTTGCAAATGAAAGATGCGGAAACAGTCCGCCGCCGCAAGGAGCTTCATTGAGAATCGGCTGATAGAACGGCATGAATGCTCAGGCTATGGGAAGGCCTTACCAGGATTTCTTTGCTTTCGGCGGCACTATGCATGTTTTGCATAAGTGAGTTGGAACCGGTGATCACCCAAATGATATCAGGCGGCCAAACCGGGGCAGACAGAGTCGCCCTCGACTTCGCGCCTGAGTTCGACATTCCCCACGGCGGCTGGATACGCGAGGGTCGAGGGGTGAGAATGCCGTCCTTTTTTATGAAACCTCTCAAGAGAATTATTTAAACTGACCTTACAAGACGTAATCCGTTATCGGGTCCACCCCGGAATACATTTGGCCAACCCCAGAATCGAGCGGCTGACCTGCAATCACGAGCGTAAGCTTTATAACTCCCTCCGCGTATTACCCTTTTTTCTCCAAATCCGGGGCCAACAGGATCTACTACTTCAGAGGCAGGGTAATCTCCGTACCAGTCTTGACACCACTCAGATACATTCCCATGCATATCATAAAGCCCCCATTTGTTCGGAGCCTTCTTGGCGACACGGTGAACTCGATTCTCGGCATTCCCATAATCCCAGCCCATGAGATCCAAATTTGGATCACCGTAGTCGACTGCATTTGTACTGAACGCCTCGGCTTGGCCTTTAGACCTATATAGCGGTGTGGCTTCAATGTCGCCATTTGCAAGGGCAGTAGAAGTACCTGCTCGACATGCATATTCCCATTCCGCCTCAGTGGGCAGTCGATATTTATCTGTTCCCTCACGCTTGTTGATTGCTTGGATGAATTGAGCACATACCCTCCATGATATCCAAGCTATCGGATAAGCGTCGCCTATAGGCAATTCATGAAGTTCACTTTTGGCGCGTAACGGCCATTTTTCAATCAATTTGAACCACTGACTTTGAGTGACGACAGTCGCACTTATGTAAAAGGGCTTGGAAATCGTGACCTTATGGTATATCTCATCATCATACCTTCCAGGTTCGGTTTGAGGGCTTCCCATCATAAAGCTGCCTGCAGGAATCAAGACAAGTCGCATCCCTATTGTATTCACCAATGATGAAAAGGAAGAATCGCCAAAATAATTCACATTTGTCTCCACGGACTTAGCCTATTTCCGTATTGTTTTAGACAAACCCTATCCGGGACCTCATTTGTTCAACCTTGTCAGCCGAAAGTGCCGGCGGGTTCTCGTCGAGAGCCTGAATAAGATCCTGGGCCGTTATTGGCCTTCGATCCTGCACCGCAATGAGCGCCGCTGCATTCACCAGATTTTCAATCTCAGCACTGGTGTAAAATTCACAACGCTCTCCCAGTTCCACCCAATCCATTTTTTCCTGTGGGCGACCCGCCATATGAAGGCTTATGATTTCTACCCGTGCCTCCAGGTCCGGTGGTCCGATAAAGATTTTCCGGTCAAAACGGCCTGGCCGCAAAATCGCGGGGTCGATGCTTTTAATGAGATTTGTTGCACCGATGATAAGAATCCGGTGTCGCCAGCATTCGTTTAACTGGACCAGAAATTCATTTACCTCCGCCTTGTAATGATGCCCTAACCCTTCTTCGTCACGACTCGGTACAAGCGCATCCAATTCATCGAGAAAGACCAGAGCCGGCGCATGCTTCTTCGCGCTATCAAAAAGTGCCCGGATTCTTTTCTGTCCCCCATGAACATAGACGCTGGCAAGGTCTGAGGGTTTTGTCTCCAGAAAATCCAATTTGAGGATTTTGGCCAGTTTTCTGGCAATAAAGGTCTTCCCGCATCCCGGGGGTCCATAAAACAATATGCCATTTGGCAAATCGAGCTTGAAGCTTTTATACAATTCTGGATCTCTCAGCGGAAGAATGACATCCCGCTCCAGTAGCGTCTTGACTTCCCGCATACCGGCAACGCCACTCCATAACCCTGTACTTTGTAAGCCACGCTCCCCTTTAACAGCAGGGCTGCTTTGTGACCCCTGAAGGTTAAGGGATTTTTTCAAATTTTCTTTCAATACCAATGCCGCCACATTTTTGGGATTCATCTCACATTCGAGACAAGTCCACGCCAATGCCTCAGAAATCCTTCCCCACTCGCGTAAAAGATCAATTCTGTAAAGCCAGGCCAGACGGCGATCCTCCTGCAATGTCGGGTCGTCGCCGAACAGGGGCATGTGGTATTCGATGACATGATCCAACAAGCGCAAGGCACGCGCCTTCTGGCCCCGTGCAATATACTGCTGGGCCTTTCGAGCCCACGGCATGTCTTCAGTTTGCAAGGATCCCAGATTCGTCATTAATGTTGAATTCTCCCATTTAAGTGGAAATCTTTCCGATCGTTTAAAGGCGATGTCGCTTATTCGGGTGAGACCATGTCAGACAAAAATTTGCTCGGTCTCCCAAAGCTTGTCACCAGCACCTCTTTTCTGGCCCGGGTGGCGGACACATAGAGAAGTGCCCGCTCCTGTGTTTCGGCCTCCCTTTTCACTATCGGATCTGAAGAGCCCGCCCAATATCCCTCATACGGGACAATCCCATCATTGATCCCGGCGATGATCACCCGGTCAAATTCCAGTCCCTTTACCCGATGCATGGTGGCCATACGGACACCAGGAATGGTCTGATCCTCTGCCTCGCTGCGTCGGATGAAATAGGTCTTTATACCTTCTTGTTTGAGCCCTTCTTCATACTGTCTCAACAAACTATCCGTTCGGGCAACCAGGCATACGCCCCTGAGGAGATCGTCTTCGGCTTTGACCTGATCCAAATATTTCTCTATGTAGTCGATTTCCTGATCAAACGACTCAAACGTCTTTATGGAGGGCGCTATCCCATGGAGGAGCGATTTATACCCTCTTTGTTCGTCCAGTCCACCGTTTAGGTCATCAATATCGATGTTTTTCAAAAGACCCACTGCCCATCTGCGTGTCTCATCAGTGGTTCGATAGTTTATCTTAAGTCTTCGACCCCGTCCGATGATATTGATACCGCATTGTCCCAAAGTCACCTTGTGGCGGTATATCCTCTGATGGGCATCGCCCACAATGAAAAGGTCATTTTTTCTTCCATCGTCAGGGATCATCTTTCTGATCAATTTGAACGCCTGTGCACCCATGTCCTGAGCTTCATCCACAATGATGGAATCGTAGGGAAGAACGCTATTTCTGTTTTCAAGGATGAGCCGAGCGTCCCGAAGCGCATCATCGGCCTCACGCAAGCCGTGTTCATCCAGCAGGAGCCGGTATTCCTCAAATACGGGCCAGATCTCTTTGCGGGTCTTTCGGCTGAGTCGGGTCCCTCTTCCGACCCTGGTGGCTCTAAAATACGATTCCAGGGAGGTGACTGCCTGGGGTTGAATGACCCGTTCCCATTCTTCTCTGTAAAAAGATGGCTCATAAGTGAGATCCGAAGGTGCCGTATCCAGCGCCCGCTTCCAAAGGGGCTCTATCAAACGCCCATAGTCAATTTTGTGATTATATCCTTCCTTTTTCAGGAAGTTCGATACCCACTTATCCAGGTTGACGACCTCAATTCGTCGCATTACTTCGGGTTTGCATATGTTCAGCAGATTTTTGCGGATGTCAGCGGCCAGATTCCGGGTGAAGGTCGTAAACAGGATGCGGTCATTTTCCTTGGTAAACACATGCTGCGCCAGCCATCGGGCTCGGTGTATGGCCACTACCGTTTTCCCGGTGCCGGCACCTCCAAGGACACGCACCGGTCCGTTCCAGTCTCTCTCCACCAGTTTCCGCTGGGTCGGATGGAGAAAGACCCGCCATTTTTCCAAGGGGGCATTCAATATGGAAGCGAGTTCAAGTTCATCTTCAACCACAAAGAACCTGCGTTTGGAATCGGGTTGATCCAGAGCGGTTTCATAATCTTCAGTATCCACAGGCCCGGAAGGTTCCGTGGTCTCCACAGATCGGAGCACCTCCTCAAGGGATTCTCCTGCAGCGATAAAAAAGAGTGCTTCATAGGCTTCTTCCGGCAATTCAAATGCGGCGTTGTCCAGGTCTGCTTCCGTTTGAAGTCCCTTTACCATGGGGATCTGTATCTCTGGCACCCCCAGTTTCAAGAGGTAGTGATCCTTGATATGTGAGAACAACCCCGGCTGTGGTTCCGTTCCCCTTTCCGGTGCAGCTTCGGGCTCAAGTGCGGAGGGTTCCACTTCCATAACTTGGATGCTTCCCGTTTCCGGATGGATCCGATACACCCTGTTTTTGGCCCATCGATAGGCCTCATCGTGTTTGTCCACCCACAGGAGCATGTACACATTTCCTGTCTGGGGCTTCAACACGATGGCCCGGTAGTCCTGGTCAACCCGGACAGATCGCATATTCGCGTCTTTGGCTCCTGCTATCTTTTCGTAATTCTCGCCAGGGCTTGTGGGGTTATTTCGGAACTTATTGATAAAGTTCAACACCTTGGTTTGGAGCCCTTTTGGGATCCGGGAAAAGGATGTCAGAAAATCGGACGCCATTGCCACCTTTATACCTTGCTGGGCTACCATGCTGCCTCCCTATCCTTTGAGAGCATCGATCACGTCTTCAGGCCTGTCTGTCGCATCGTCTAACGGATACACGCGCCATCCTAAACCCTCAAGGGTGGCCTGAAAATCTTTTTGCCACTCTGCAATAATGGCCACCTTGACATCCGGCCACCCCAATTCCACCTCAGCAATCACCTCACCGGTTTCATCAGTCATCTCAAAGCCAACTTCCGGTATAGAGCCACCGCTTTTTGCCAAACGTTTCAGAAAATTGCCCAAGGCAGGCATCGCCAGGCTATAGATCTCTTCCCATGCGGTGGCGTCGGGCTCGGTAGGTGTGATCTGCTCGGCCGTGGGTAGACCTTCACGGCTTTGCCGGGCCATTGTCTCATAGATACTCCTGTCGAAAGCCTCTGTCGCCGCGAACAATGCCCCCGGGAGGAACTGGTACAAATTGTAAAGTCTCAGATACCCGTTCCAGATAGACTCAAAGGCCTCATCTTCCCTGTTCATCTCAGAATTGAAAATACAGCAGGCCAGATGCATTTGATCCATATGGCCATTGCTCACAGCCGATTGGTCCACCATGGAAAACAGTTTCAATAATGGGCCTGTGGCCTCATGGTCCCTTTCCAGAAGCCCAAAGAGGCTTTTCGCTTTGGGTCTGTGCATAACTTCAAAGGGGCCTTCCGGCAAGGTTTGTCTGACTGTATCACACCAGCCATCGATGGATTCAGGCGTCGAAAACCGATTTGCGTCCACGGTCATCAATCCATAAACAAAGGCGCAGGCCCGCCATGTCTTCCTTGAAGGATGTTCCAGGAATCTCAGCAGCCACTCAAAACTGTCTTTGCTGTGAATTCTGCCAAGAGAAGCTGCACCATAATGGGCCAAGAATTGATCCAGCTTATTGACAGCCGGTGAACCTGTGGGGTCCAGGAAGTTCTCAAAATACTGCCCCTGGGACCGGTATCGGTTTTCCACATCTTGCCACGAAAGGGACCATACATGGTATTTTCCGCTTTGAGCAATGGCCATCCGTTGCGCCATATCCATGCCGATTCGATCCTTGTGGTAGAAAAATCCGTCGGTAAAAATGACAATGGGGAGGATCTTGTCCTGATCCCGGGCCGGCCAGAATACAAAATCTGCCTTAGAAGGCACACGGATGCCCACCTCAGGCCCCAACTGCGCCTGGGGCTCTATGTACCATGAGCGCTCACCGATTTTGAAGAGGTAGCCGGGCTTGCCGTTTACCACCGATTTGCTCAAGTTTACCGGCCGGTCATCTCCCCTCGACCGCTGAAGGGCCTCCACAAAACGAGCCTCAAGTTCACTGTCAAACAGGGCATTGACCTGGATATGCTTGAGCGTATCAATCCGGCCCAGGTTCCCCCTATGCTTCACGATGTCATCTAAGAGGGCCACAGCAGTATCCCTCGAAGTCCCGGCCATATTGAAGCTGGTGCGATAGGCATAAAGGCAGCGGTAACAGCCGTCCTTCTCCGGGTCCTGATTGCACTCGCAGGCCCTGAGCACTTCCAGGGCCGCCTCAAACACCTCCATGAGCGGTTCTTCCGAACGCATAAGTTGTTTCAGGTAGCCGGTCCCGCCGGGTACGGTGTCGTATAAAACCAAATAGTTTTTTCGGAAATTGGAATCAGGCACAGGCTCATCCGCCAGGGTGGTCTGAAGGTGGTCGATGTTGCCCTTAAACTTACGCTTAAGCCCCAGATGAAGGGCCGCCACAAAGGAGTGCAGCTTTCGCTCTGAGCCGGAAAACGTGGTGACGGGGAGCAGAAAGCGGATGGCCTCGGATGTGAACTCGCGATATAGATAGACACATTCGGTCAAATTGTCTGGGGATTCCTGTTTCCGTGAGGTGCAGGTAAATGCATGCCTGATATCCCCATTTTGCTTCTGAACCTTTCCGCAGAAACGACAGAAGGTAAACCCTTTACGCGGCAATTCCTGTCCTGCGATCGTCACAATATCGCCTTGATCCCCTTTTTCGCCAAAGTTGATCTCCCGAAAGGTGGCTTTGGAAAGGAATTCAAAGCCAAATGGAAAATCATCACTGTTCACATGGTACGCATCCTTGATATGCTCGGCCTTGAAATTTACCAGCATCTGCCTGTTATAGAAACTGGGTTCGCGGTCATCACTATCATCCCCGATTCGACTATCTTTGTCTGAGGTCGAAGAAAATACGGTCCGCATCCGGAGCATTTTTCGTTTTTGGCCATCGTCAGCCCACATGTTACTGCCGCACTCCGGACAGGCTGATGTGGCGTCCGACTCTGATGTCATGAACAGATAAGAGCAGTTGTTGCAAAATCGCCAGTTCTCCACCTCTGAAACGTTCAGGTCCACTTGGTCTATCTGAACCTTACGGCCTCCGGCATAAAAGAAACTTTCCGGGACCAGTTCATGAATGGCGCTTCGGGCCGGTCGTTCGTATTCATACATCCACGTATCGTATCGACTCTGTCCTTCTTGGGCTTTGGCCTTTTTGCGATAAATGATGGATCTGAGCACGACACCTGCCTCAGGAAACGCATAGTTGGGAATAAGCCCCTCATCGGTAAAAAAGTTTAAGGTCTGGGTATCACCAATACGGGCCACCAGAGACTGCATGGCGTTTTTTTCCTGTTTAAGCTCGGTCAATTCCTGTTCATAGTTCTTATCCCTAACTTTGCTCTGTTCCTTTGTCCGGATTTTGCTTCTGAGGGTGTTCACCTTCCTCTTGAGGGAGTCGCGCTCTTTGCGTTGGTAATGCAGTCCCTCTACCACCCGGTAGGGCAAGCTCTCCTCGGTTCCCCATGCACCCACGACAAAGTCTCTCATGTGCTGGATCGAATCTTCCGATAAGAAGCCTTGAAACATGGCAATGAAATCATCAAACAGTTTTGTCCTGTGTAGGTCAATGAAACGCAAAAACGTATGAGGGAATTTTTCCGGATTTTCAGGCTCAAGGTTTCCCAGCACGTGCCGAAGTTGAGGTGGAATGGCCGATTCTTTCGACGCCTGTTTCCACCCACCGGTCAAAACAAAAGGCCGTAAATTGCCGCTCAAGCACCGCAGAGGCGTTTAAGAACACGCCCGGTGGCTCCACCTGTCCGGAAACCATCCGAGCAGGTTCAGCAAAGAAATAGAGATCATGGGGCCGGGCATTGGCAACGGTCACATTCAAAGCGTTCCCATCCCGCCGGCCAGACCTTCCGATCCTCTGAAAGTAGTTGGCCTGAGCCGGGGGGACAGAGCAGAGGATAACCGAGGACAGAGCGCCAATATCTATGCCCAGTTCCAGCGTGGGTGTACAGGAGAGCAGGTTCGGATCCCAAGGCTGCCGGTCCGTGGCCTGAAATCGGGTTTCGAGCGCTTCCCGCTCATCTCTATCGAGCATCCCCGTATGTTCTTTGGAAAATATTCGGTTCACATCTCCGAAGGCATAGAGCCTGCCGTAATAATCCACCACAGGGTCCTGCACCACATAATGCCCATGGCAGTTGAACCTGAGGCATGGCGCGTCTTCCCAAAACGCCAATTCAGAGGCGGCCACAGAGGTATTGTGGCTGCACTGGCGACAGCGCAGTTGAACCACATCCTCCGAGATGCGAAGGACCTCCGGACGAATTCCCCAGAGCATACGGTTCTGTTGCTGTCGCTCCTCCAAAACATCTGCGGTCACCATTTCCTTAAGTACGAACTCATACACGTCTCTTACAAAGGAGGGGATCATCGGGTTGACTTCATGGAGGCACTTGATAAGCCAGGCCTCATACCAGGTCCGCTGGCCCGGTGTGCTGCCAAACAATGTGTCAAAACGATATCTTCTGGCAGTGGTCAGAAAGGCCGGTGCGCGCGTTTGGGGGCCGAAATTGGGCATCCACGGGATATTTCTAAGGAGAAACGTATTGCCCCAGTTCTGGATATATCCGTCGAGATCAGGTTGCATGATCGCACCCTGGTTCTTCATGTGGGTGATCAGTCCGGCAATAAAGGTCTTAAGGTTAGATCCCCCAAGTTCTCGAAGACCGCCGATCTCGTTTTGAAGCAAGGGTAAGAGTCCATTTACAACCGCGTCCATTTGTATGGGATCAAGGCAGGCCACGGAAGATCCGGTCTTCTCCAAGGTCCGTCCGATACGCGCGTTAAACCCGTACTCATTAAAAATCTCCCAGCCGATCCGTTTCTTTACGTACTCCCTCAGTCGCGACCCTTTAGGAAGCCGGCCGAAATCCTTCAGATAATCGTATTCTGCCATCCACTCCATGTTGGGGGCGAGAAAGGTGGCGATAAAGGCCTTCTCCTCCAGCTTTTCCAACCAATAGTCGATAAATGCGGGGGGCATGTCGGATACGGAAAGTCCATTTCCCTGATCCTGCACAAACCGTTGAAGCGCAATCCGAAAGTTGAAGCGGTAGGTCCGTCCTGCAAAAAACCCAGCCCGGTGGGCGGCATCCTGTACCGAATCGGAAAAGGCCAGGAGCTTCTTGTCATCATTGAAGGTGGACGAATACAACTGCCCGATCATCACACTGGTCAGGCTGGCAGCCCTGGATCCCAACAGGGTCAGACTGTTATGGCCGCCGCAATAGGGACAGTTATTAAGGACCTCTACCCTTTGCTGAACGCGTCTCCGAAAATTCGGCTTGAAGACTCTAATTACGCTTTTCTGATCGCAGGACGGACACGTCTCAACGTTGTCAGAGGGCGAAAGCGTCCGACATTGCGGGCAGATGTAATGGAATGAGCCCTTGGCCTCGGCATTAGCAGTATCCGTGTCATCTGGGAAAAGAAATACGGTCTTGGGATCATTGCCGAAGAAAGCGACGTACACGTCCTCCAACTTAGTTCCAATTTGGCTATCCTGCTCCCGTTTGAGCCCCACCCATCCCATGCTGTTACACTCCCGGCAGTGGACCAGCGGCAGGTGACGCTCCAGCTTTTCATCGGTCAGGTCGTCAGAAAACCGCAGCACGGGCGGGTCTGCGATCTCTCCCACCATTCGCCGCAGCTCACGCAGCCATATCTGGAGCCGCACATGGAGAAATGGGGCCGTCTGTCCCTCATGGTGTTCGGTAAGGGCCATGGAGACCAGGTGTCAGCATGCTGTCCAGGAGTTTGATAATGTACTCCGGGTTCGCCTCTTTAAGCCCCGGGGTCACCCTGGCCAGTGATGATATGATCTCATGGTAGTCGCGTATGTGTCCTCCCAAGATCTTCAGGAGGTTTTGGAAAAAAAGTTGGCCCCTTAAGTGTTCGCTCAGCTCAATGCGCCACCCGGTGGTCTCGAATTCCGCTTCCGGGTTATGCGCCCCAAACCAGAGGGCATGCTGTGCTATCACATAGGCTCGGTAATCCGCATGGGCTTGAGGATCCAGTTGGCCTGCCTTTTCAATAGGTGGAAGGTCAATGCGCGTAATCGGGCTTTTGTCCAAAAAGGCCCCGGCGCTGATGCGGGTTTCATGAATAATGGCATCCCGATCAAAGGGCTCTCCAAAGACCTCCTCTGCATAGCCCAAAAGGGCGTCCTGCTCTTCGCTGGTTCCCAGAGTAGCGGATGTTCCCACACAGCAAAGATGATGTTCGGGCGTGCCCAGCCGGGCCTTGAGGCGCCGCAGCAGGCAGGCCAGATCTGTCCCCTGGGCGCCGTCAAAGGTGTGGAGTTCGTCCACCACGAGGTAGCGCAGGGTGTCCGGAGCGTTATTCTGCCATAAGGGAAAATCCTTGGGCCGAATAAGAAGGTAGTCGAGCATTTTATAATTGGTGAGCAGGATGTCCGGCGGCCTCAGACGAAGGGTATCTTTGTTGGTGATAATCCCTTCCCGGGACATGACCATCTGCGGCTCGTTTTCTTTCTGTCCCACATAAAGCCCGGCTGTGATGTTCCCCTTGAGATTGGGGTTGTCGAAGATGGTTTGGGCGATTCTCCCTGCCTGGTCTGTTGCCAAAGCATTCATCGGATAGATCAATAGGGCCTTGATGCCGGGGTCTCCCCGGTGCTGATAGCAGTAATCCAGGATGGGATATAAGAAGCATTCGGTCTTCCCCGAGCCCGTACCCGTGGCCACAAGGGTAGAGCGGGGCGTCTTACCTCCCAGACGCTCGAAGGCCTGTTCCTGATGTCGATAGGGGGGATACCGCATGGGAACATCCGGGAAATAGTCAGGCCCGGTGTCCCCCTGCTCAAACGGGAGTTGGATGGTTAAATACGGTCCTTTGAATACTTCGCCCTCAGCGTCGAGCAGGCGGTCCACTACACCGTGGAAAAAGGGAGTGGAGACCGGGAAGGTGGTCTTGAGGAAATCGGATACGCCCTGTCTAAGCTGTCGTGACAGGATGGAAGGAATCATATGCACCTCAGTAATAGTCCTTCATAGTTGCACATAATTATTATTCGCATGCAACTAAGCAAAGTTACTAACCTCCTATGATGATCGCAGTCAAGACCGAAACGCCTATATCCCTCGCTGCCCCGAGAACCCAACTGCCACAATTTCTAAGTCGTTTCAACATGCTGGGGCCATTAGCCTTATTCAAATCCTCCAGAGCCATGCTAACCTGAGCTGCCGCCTCGAAGTGGTCATCGGTTTTTGCCCTTTTGGACAACTCGTTTCTCAATAATACCAACTCACTCTTTAGGGTTTCTATATCCACAGTATTTTGCAGAGCATTCCATTCTTGAACAAAACTGATGTCTACCGAATGAACATCTCCCCCTGCCACGGCACTCCCATAAAAGCTGCAATTATTAAACACATATACTTTTTTCTTACCTTTTGAAATATGCGAGCCGGTTTTTCCCTCTATTAGATCATCCAAAATTTGTGGCAATTCCTTTTCAAAACCTTTAAGAGACTTATCTTTCTCCAACAAAAGTTTGGTTGCCTCTAAATTCCTACGCTCCTTTGGCTGGGTCATTATGTATTCAGGTATGCTTGTTGAAGTCGTTGCCATAGAAGCTGAAGGGATATCAATCGTGGATGCAGATATTGCAATAGATGTTGTGGTGTGATTATTTATTCTCTTACTACCCAAATCGTCTTTTCTTATACCCATGTCAGTCCTCCTACTATGTCTTAAGGTCCCGTCTCGGCATGTGATATTATTCCAGTCTTCTTACAAATTCAGCCCAGGCCGTTTCATAGTCCTCCTCCCGGTCACAGTGGTCAAACGGGGCCTCATAGACGATGTTCCGTTCTCTGGGACCGCCGGGAAGAGTATCGTCGGTGATGGTTCTTTCCACTGTGCCGGATTGCATGTCCTTGATCTCATTCCATTCGGGCCTTGAGAAACCCACTCCTGAAAGTCCCTTGTTACAGGTAAACACGATGCGCCCGTTTTGATCATACCAGGTATCAGACTCATACTGGCGCAGTACGGGGAATTGAACACGGTAGATGGTTTTGAGTTCCTCCAGTGTCAACCCAATAGCCATGGCTGCCAGCACATCGATCTCCACCAGGGCCTGACGTCGGGCATAATCGGTGCGAAGTGCAAAGTCGCGGGTCCAGGTGGGGGTGAGGTTTGTGAAGTGGAAGTTGGGGAGGCGTGGGTCCGTTTTGGTCCATTGGTTGTTCAGAAATCCTTTTTCCCAACAAGCCGTCCATAACTCTGAAAAATGCGATGTAAGGCAAACAAGCTGAAGCAATCTAACCCTTTGACATAAATGTAGACCATTGTCTTCGACCAGAGGTATATAATTGACACTGCCTGCTGTGAAATCGGATTTTCCAGTGCTCTTTACATAGAAATCGAACACAATAGAGCAAGTAAATGAAGCGACTTTAATCATTAACCTCGGATTATGAAAGGCTGTTGAAATCACTGTATGGATGTGACCTGTTTTCTTGGGAATCAAAGTTGAAACAAAAGTTCTCTCACCGGACTGACTTAACATTCTTCGGTGAACCATTCGGCAAAATTCTGTTACCGGCTTCCTTTCCCCCCATGGTACTCTGGGGATGCGCCGCAGATATTCATTCATGTCGAGATTCGGCACATAGTTAGTGCGGGGGAAGTAGTCGTCGGGAAGCTCGGTGAGGTCGAGCAGATCATAAGCACGGTGTGTATTGCAAATAGCCCTGGGTGTCTGAAAGAGAGGGTTCCCAACAAAAAAATGTGGGCCTGAAAGTATCCAATGCTCGGCATTATTAGGGAATCCGGTCTTTCGCCTGATGGTGCCATCCCTTTTCACAGCATTGGTTTCATCCCACATAACAGTTGAAAAATACTCTTCTTTTAGGTCGTAAAGCCGATGAGGGTAAGCCCCGAATTTTTCAAGTACACTCACCAAAGTCTGTGCATGCAAGGCCGGCAGACGTGCCTGACTGGCAGGAGTTTCGGCTGAGTCATACAGGCTTGAAAACAATGCGAGCTCAGGCTGTGACACTTGGATAATACGCTTTGAGTGTCCTCTAACACTCCAATTATTATTGTCGTCTTTGATTCCGGGAGGGAGGCCATCCCCAGCGTGTTCAAAGCATGCATCCACAGTTTTTGGACTAAAGAGGTTTGATATGTGGAAAAAGCTTATCTCACCTGGTGCGTGGTCGTAGATGTTGATGCCGAACTTGTTTCGATTACCAATTGGGAATAGGAGCATTTCATTTTGAAATTGGAAATGATCCCTCAGACGTACATAAACAGCCTCACGAAACTCACCCCCTTTTGGGTCGTCATATACTCCCTCAGGGTGTAGGAAACCTGATACTCCGCCTGTACTCCCAATCATCCAGGCCTGTGGGAGAAAGCACTTATAGAGATTGCTTTGTGTGCCCCTGAGGACCGGATAGTTTTGCAGCGCATTGAGAAAATTCTGAGTGCCCTCTGCCTCCTCAAAAGCTGCAAAATAAGCGCCCTTGAGGTTAAACCGTTCAAGGGCCTCCTCCCGCAGTTCATTCAATTTAGCAGCGCTGAACTTGCGGAGCACAAATAAAGGTTCCGCATCACCCAGCACCCCCCCTTCGTTCCACTCTATTTTGATCCAAGGCGGGTTTCCCACAATAAGGTCAAAGCCGCCATGATCCGCAAAGATATCGGAAAACTCCAGTTCCCAATGGAGGAAGCGGTATCTCTCTGAAATGTCCTTGACGAGTCCAAACCTATGATTGTCTTCGCAGAGGCGGTCCACATCCACAAAACCGAATTCGTTCACCAAGTCCAGGGCCAACTGCCGGGGTATGGAGTCAGGGAACAGAGACATTTGCTCACCAGGATCAGGCACCTCATCATAGAGGTTCCCTTCCAGGATCAAGGAGAGCTCCAGCAGGTACTCTTCACGGCTGGGAAGGAGGTGGGCCTTTTCAATGGGCCAGAACCACAGGGCACACCAGTAATCCATGGCCAATTTCAACCGGCGGTAGGGGCTGGACTGCCGAACGTTTTCAGAGAGGATTCTGCTGGAATAAAGTCGGTCCTTCCAGCCCGTATCGGTCAGATCCTGGGTTTTTCCGGTTTTTTGCTGCCCGAAGATCGGAAGAGGATCAGTTGTCTGATGACGGATGTCCCGCAAGTCCTTTGTGTGGCGGTCCCAGAGCCGATCCGCAGCCCGGGACAGTTTTTCTAACTGATCGATTTTTCTTTTTGAAAAGGGCTGCGTGAAGTCCCTCCGCCAGGTATTGATAGTCTTGATTTCGTCAGCGGCCATCTGCTTCACCACCGGGTCCTGATAGTTGGCCATGCCCTTGTCCGGCAACAGAAAGTGATATACGGAGTTTTTGGGCCGTTTATCTCCGGGCATGACCCGCTCCGGCACCTCATCCAGCCAGAAGAACTTCCCCTTCTTGCCCTTTCTGAGCAGAGAAGATGCAAATACCTGCCGGCGTGCCCCGATAAGAGAATTTCCACACACCAGTTGCATGCCGAACCAGGGCACAAAGGCATCGCTGTGGATTACGTTCAGCCAGAGGGAGACTTCGGCCAGTTCCACGGCTACGGGATTCAGGTCCACGCCGAACACGTTGTTGTCGGTTAGATACATCTTCACTTTCTGTTTTTCCCGCTGATACTGCTCGTGAGGAATCTCCTCCCCAATTTCCTTTTGCTTAAGCTCCAGATACAGCTCGGCCAACTGATTGATCGCCTCATTTAAGAAGGCGGCACTCCCCATGGCCATCTCACAGATGGTCATCTTTAGGATGTCGTCCGCCTGCTTCCCTTTGATCAATTCTTTCAATGCATATTTCACCAGGCACTGGGTCAGCACCTCAGGGGTATAATAGGAGGCCGACTTCTGCCGGTCCCTTCCGGCCAGGCGATAGATGAAGCTCCCCTTGGGATATTCCTTCAGGGTCCCATCCTGGTTATAGACCTTCTCGTCTTCAGTGCATTTTTCCAGGTCCTTGGCCTTCACAAAATAGGCCACATCCAATTCATTGGGTGTCTCACCGGCCTTTTTCACCTCATACAGATCGGTTTCCGCGAAAAACCCCTGGTATGACAAAAGCGCCTCATAGACCGCGCCCAACTGGTTGATGCCCAACTGGGCATAGGAGATGCGACCCCTCCGGCTTTTCCTCCCCTTGGGGCGGGACAACGACATGAGTCGGATCACCTTTTGAAGCACACTGTTCCGGAATTTCACCCTGCTTAGAAGCGGCGTGCGGGCCGGATCGAACAGATGGCTTTTGAGGGGTTTCATCTCGAATACATCATGCTGGGGCTTATCGCCGAAGGCCATTTCCAGGTCCTGGGGCCTGAACCCGTCATAGATCAGTTCAAATAAGAGATCGAGGGATTCATGGATGTAGGTCCCAGTTTGCGCCTCTTCGGTGGTCAGATTGGCCATCTCCAGATCCCTCAAGGTCTCAAGGCTGTAGCCGGTTCGATAGGCATCGGATTTCATGGGGGCATAGCCGAGTTCGGGCCGGGCCTCGATATAAAACAGGAACAACAGGCGGTACATGAAGCGCAGGCATTCGCGGGTAAGCTGGGTAGCGTCCAGTTTTTCTTCTCCGGTGAACACGCCCTTTTTGCGCCGTTCCATGAGGTAGTAGACCGCCTCGTTCCCAATGAGTTCGATGGACTCACGCAGGGCGTATTTCAGGTCTTCTGAAACCCCGAAAGCATGTCGGTGGGAGTTTTCATCGAGTGTATCCAGCAGGCTTAGCCCATCCGGCGGGCAGACATGATCCCGGTGGAGAAGGGCTGCCGCAGCCTGGAGCGTGGTGATATCTTTGCGGCCCAGTATTTCAGCCAGGTCAAACCGCAATACCCGCTTCTGGTTCCACTTGCTCCGGTCTATGAGAACGATTTGGGAATGATTGACGAGTAGTACCCAGCGCGGTGGCTCAGACCGGCCGAACACCTGTTTGGAGATAACCATCTCCAGAGGGGCCTCGGGCAATGAGCCCTCTGATACGTCTACGGCTTCTCCTTTCTGGCATTGCATGTCCCACAGGGTGAGATTCAACGGGTTTTCTCCATTGGTCGATGGATCGAACCCTTCGATTACCCACAGCCTGGGCGCGCCGTTTTGAGATGTGATCTCGCCTAAAAGCGGGAGAAATTCCCCGTCATCCAGTTCCTTTAGATGTGGCCGAAAGTCATACCCCAGGACCGCTAATATCTTTTCCAGGATGTTTCGCTGTAACCGGAGCTTCTCCTCGGGGTCCCGCTCCCGGTCCATAAGATCGCGGATCCGGAAATACTCCTGGGACAAACCTCGAAATCTGGTATGAGGAGAACGGATGGACTTTTCCTTCTCCTCACGGTTCCATTTCTTGAAGATCTCCTTGAGATCGCTCTCCAGAATTGCCGTCAGGTAATGATGCGTGTAAAACTCGTTTTCGTTATTGATTCCCGTAAGGTCTATGGCCATTACTCAGCACCTCTTAAAACGGCAATCACCTGAATATAGGGGTTGTCTTCGGTGGTCATGGTATCCTCCACCCAGTCCAGATAGTCATCAAAGAGCCTGTCGATCCGTCGCCGTTCCCTATCTCTGATTCCCTGGACCAGTTTCTCCGGCTGGCGGCTCTCAGCGAAGCGAAACTCAAGCTGGGTGTGCTGTTTTTGACGAAGCCGCTCTAAAGCATTCAGATGCTCGTTGAGTTTTGGATTAATCCTTTTCTCAAAGGCCTTTCTCTCCTCGCTCATCCATTGGGCTGCCTTGTCAATGGCCTTGGGGAGCAGGGCCTTTAGCGCATCCACATCCGGGGGTTGGCCCGGATTGGGGAATCTATTTCTACTTAGACCTGCGCGGTCCATAAGCGGTTCAAAATCCTCTATGGCGTGAAATTTGCCCTCATGGAAGGTGATGCCCACCCACTCATGGACCATGGGGTGACTCTTTCGGTTGGGGATGAGACCGGATATGATGAACACCACCTCGCCGGGTGTCAGCGTCCCCTTTAGGGTGAGAATGGGGGCTTCGTGCCTGCCCAGGGCGGCCCGAAGCTTGTCATCGACCCATCCCACCACCGGATTGAGGGGCCACAGATAGTCGATCCGGGGCCAGGCGGTTTCTTCCTTCCGGCTCTGTTTAATTTCGTTCTGGATCACATTCTGGTCCGTACAGAGGATGAACTGGCCGTTTTCGGGCCAGATCTCCCGGGGCATATATTTGAACCGGTGTTGGAGGTCCTCGGGCGCTGTCAGATCGATGCGCTTTTCATCGTCGTAGAATGCCACCTGCATCCTGGCAGCTTTTTTAAGATGTTCAAGGGCCGCCTTGAGATAGGCATATTCATCCGGAAAAAGGCTGGGCATGGTACTTGTGTTTTGAGGAACAGCTTCCCCGGCAGGGGGCTGGCTGTCCCCCAGAAGTGCCGCGAGGGGATCGAAGGCGCTCTCTTCTACAGTAGACTCGAATTCCTCGGGACTCTGGCCCTGTTCAATGGCCGAGGCGGTCAGGGTTTCTTCCTCATCGATATCATAGACCCCCATAAAGGCGGCTGGGTCCCCGATGTTCTTGACGGCTTGATCGTCTTTTTGGATCAAAAGCTCCAAAATTCGGGTATCCCCACGGATCTTTTCATTCTCGCTTTGTGTTATCAGGTACAGGATCTCAGGGGTATTTTCCTGGCCATACCGATCGATGCGGCCATTCCGCTGCTGAAAGACCATGAGCGACCAGGGGATGTCGAAATGGATCATGCGGTGGGAGAGGTAATGCAGGTTGATCCCCTCGGAAGCCACGTCCGATGCAATCAGCAGCCGCACCGGTTCCTGCTCCTTTCCGAAGCGTTCAACGATCGCCTGTTGCTCGATATCGGGAAGCCCACCGTGCAGGATTTCCACCTGGCTGTCTTTCAGTTTGAGGTCCTTTGGCAGATGTTTTTCCAGAAATTTGATGGTTTCGATCCGCTCGGTGAAAATAATGAGGCGATCCAGGGGGTCTTTGCCGGTCCATTCAAACTCCCGGTTCTTGTCCCTGATGAGTTCTATGAGCCGTTGATACTTGGAAAACGATTCCACATCAATTCTATCAACAGCATAGGCCAGGTCTTTCAATAAAGCGATGTCGTTTTCGTAGGCTGGATCCTCTGATTTCTCAAGCCGGCGTATGCGATTCCGGATGGTATCGAGACAGGCCGCCGGGCTGGAGAACAGGGCCTTCTCAAGCGTGGTTTTAAAGAGCTTGCCGCCTCCTTTTCTTTGATCCAGACGGGAGAATTCCATGTCCACAAACAGATCAAAGGCCCGTTCCTCCACCTCAGTGGCCTTGGCATGGGCCACACTGATCTTTCGTGGTTTGAACGCGGTCTCCACCTGGTCCTGTATATCCTTCTTAAATCGCCGAATATAAAGGCCCTTGATATCCTCCGGGCCATAATCGTCGGGATTGGCAATGGCCGTGGGATCCAGCATATTCATGAGGCTGGCAAAACTTCGAGCTCTACCGTCATGTGGCGTCGCTGAAAGCATGATGAGGGTGTCTGATCGACTGGACAACAGGGCGGCGAGCCTGGCACGCTGAGAGGTCCCATGCCCTCTCTCGGCCACATTGTGGGCCTCATCAATGACAATGATGTCCCAGTACGCGTTCTCAATATAGACACTGTATTCTCGATCATTCTTGAGGGTATCAATGGAGATAATGGCCCGGTCATAATAATAAAACGGGTTGTGGTTGGTGGGTATGCGGGACCGGATACGCTGGATGCCGATGGAATCCAGCCGGGTCAGGGGGATGGAAAAGCGCGTCCACATCTCCTTTTGAAACTGAGTGAGCATGCTCTTGACCGCCACGACCAGGATCCGCTTCCCTTTGCCCCTCCGGATCAGCTCGCTCATGAGTACGCCCGCTTCCAGGGTCTTGCCCAACCCCACGGCATCGGCAATCAAGATCCGCTGACGCGGCTGGTGAAGGGCCTGAATGGCCGCATCCAATTGAAATGGAACCGGGTCCATGGCAGCCTGATGCCCAATATAGAGGTTGTCGTCCGTGGGAACCTTCTGTCGTAAAAGGCTTTCCATGTACAGAAGCGAGGTCTGATACGCGCTGGAGGTATCCGGCACCAGCTTTGTTTCCTTAGGGTCGAGTATTTCAATGTGCTTCTCGATCTCTGTCAGGAATACAGCCTCCTTATCCCTGACCAATTCTGAAATACCCACCACACTCAGGGCTTGGCCACCCGTGGAGGTCCTGTCCACACGGCGGACCAGCCATTCAGCATCCCGGACCACGATTCTTGACCCCGGTGCAAAGATATTCTCTAAAGTAGACATGCTGGCAGGCATCTGTCAGGATTTCATCCCATTTGGAAAAGCAATTTTGATTATTTTTTCGAGTGCAAAATACAAAACCCCGCTCTCCACCTATCAAGAGAAACGGGGTTTTGGTGTCTCAAAAACCATTTTAAAATCCTCTTTTCCCTACCGGGCAAAATAAAAGGATCCTTAGCTGAAATATTACTAACCGTTCTTTATTAGAAGTGCCGTTCAGAAGTCAATTAAAATCCCGGTTTAGAAATTTTCCTTTTGGGCATAGGGCAGGATAACACGAATGTTTGACAGATCCGGTCACATGACGACAATTTTTTTGGATATTGCTCAAAAGATCACGTCTTGTGCTCAAACTTCCTCCCCATGTCAAACAGCTCCCGGGTTGATCGGGTAAACAGCCCGGCCAGGCAGCTGTCGTAGTCCACCCGGTCATAATCCATGGATAACTGTTTCCCTATGGTGTCATGAAACAAGCCCACAGCCTTCGGATTGAGGCCCACCATCCTCATGCCGGCCAGTGTCTCTCTATCCAATAAGAAAAAGTATAGGGCATTTTTAACACTGCCCTTACTTGTGTTTAGATAGTCTTCAATCAAGTCCTTCTGGACTACCCTGGCATTAAAAACAGAGTCGATTTGCCCATGGGGAGGAGGGAAATCGAAGACCCACACGGCAATGGGTATAGGAGTGGTGCTCTCTAAGTAGCTGTAGGTCTTGAACCCCTGCTGGAAGGTCTTCAGCTCAGCCGGCCTCAGTCCCGGATACTGGATGACGACCGACAGCCCAAAATCCCATAGTTCCATGATAGCCCCTTCCCGATGGAGAACTGGGCCGGGGAATGGTTTACCCACCACGAATGATGTGAAAAGGTCTTCCATGATAGGCTTCTTATACGCTTAAATTTGATGTAAGGAAAGTGGGAGGGTAGAAATGTAAAAATGCACTGTGTAAGATACCGGAGAGACACATATTACAGTAGAATTATCGGACCGGATAGAGCACTCGAAGCACCGAGAGCATCCGCCCGAGATCGTCATCAGGAAGGGATTTGACGATCAGGCCTATCTGCTTTTCGATTTCCTTTCTGCTCAGTTGTTTTGCCTCAAACCTGAACAACTCAGAAATCTCTACCCCCAAAGCGCCGGCAATCTTCACCAATACCGCAAAGGACGGATTCTGCTGGCCCCGCTCGACCTCGCCAACATACTTGTAATTCATATCCGCCTGCTCACCAAGCTGTTCCTGTGTCCAGCCCTTGAGGTTCCTAAGAGCCCGAATTCGTTGGCCTAAAAGAGTATAGAGATCTTGATCTGACTTCTTCATAAAACCCAATATAGGCGTCCAAATGGGCGCAATAAACCCAATAAAACCGGTATTATTGCTTGACAGGGTTGATATAAATGGCTTTAATGGGAAACATGCCTTAAATGTATGGCTTCCTCTCTATTCGTGCTGTTTCCTTAAATGAGTGGCGATCCATGTCAAAACACAAAACCGTAAAGTGGGACGATGTCTTGCCGGCTGCCGAAGTTGCTTTTAGCATTTGGGTTGGCCAACCCGAAATTAGGTGGGCAAAAGAGGCCTGGGGTCATATTATCAAAGCGGAACTGGCCAACTATGCGAACGGGTTGGAATACTGCAAAGTCTGTCTCAGGTTTCTTGCCCTGGCGGACATCTACTATGACTGGTGCAGTATTGTTTGGGATGAGGATCATGACTACAGCACGATTTTGGTAGCTTCGGAGGATTTTGAGATTAGCCCATTCAGGTTGGGTCAGTTGGTTGGCCCTAATAAGATGCTTGAAGACAATGCTACTGAGGATGGATTTGTAATCGAAGCTATCTGTCCCCTCGTAAGCGCTGTTCGGGTAGAGGTGGTCCAGGCAATTCTTAGTGGATTCGGTGACGCCACTGGTCTCTTCATCTCACTCTTAAACAGCGATAAGGCGAAAAGGGAGGAAACGATAACCGGAAATTGGGAACTCAACGATGTTGAGTTTAGCTGGATCAATGCTTATAGCTGGATCGACCAAGGCTGCCGCCCTTGGCGGGAGGAATCGATGGGGTAGCTGTGATAAACCACATTATTCACGACCGCTTACCAGTAAGATGCCCCATATCGAAAGGCATGGGCGGGCTCCAAAATAATATGCTTTCATTGATATCAACCGCCCATTCTTGCTATCAAGTCCCTGTTTTCACGCAGCAATGCACGAATAAACCGACGCTCTTCCACCGCTTCCACAGAGTAAAAGCCATGCTTCCAGTTTGCCTGCCTTGACCTGGCGAGGCCCTCTGGGGTTTTCGGACCAGTGCTTTTGCCCCCATGGAGTCGACATCTTCCATTTGCCATGGCCGGAGCCTTGCATACTGTACCTTTACGGGTCTTTGCCCCGCACCGGAGAGCCCTTGTGAAATCTCCTGGGGAATTGTTATTTTTCAACCATCCTCGCCGCTTTGCATGAGGTTCATCCTTGATTTTTCTCATTACTCCCCCCTCCCCCCTGGCCCACGTTTCCGACGATAGCTTGGCCCCCTTCATTAACATTCACGTGCTCAACAGTCACCTTCTGCTGCCCACCGGTTCTGTATTTCTTCAGGGCTTCCATTTGCGTGGTGAATGTTCTAAGCATTTTGGTGGCCTGGCTCACACAACGTTCGACGCCATCAATGGACTGACCTTCCATCATCGCCCCACTGAATTGCTGCATGATCAGGTTGTGCACTGAAATCATTTGTACCATGAGCATCGTCTCAATTTCGTCACGCGGCTTGATCCCGTGAAGTATAGCAATGGCTATATTAAGGGAACTGACTAACTTTTCTTGACTCCCCACTCCTTTAATACTTGTGGCACCCTCAAAAGATCTAATAACCTGACCAATAAGATGGTTTTGAAAATCAGCGTCGCAAGACCCTCCAAAATACTCCTTAATAGCATTGGCCATTTCTTCTTTTGAGTTTGTCTTTAGGTGTAGGGCTTTCTCCCGGCACCATCCTTGGCTTCTCTCTTTCCTGCTGTGAACTTGATCGGCGATTTTTTGGACTTTTTCTGAGATCCGGCCTGCTTCCCCTGAACCAAATTGTTTTTTGCAGGGTTTTCACTTTTTGTGGTTCTTTTATTTTTTGTCATCAATGATTTCCTTTCCTTAAGTTCCGTTCTGGCCTGCACCCCTGGCAATGCGAATCGTTCAAATACCTATGCCACAAGCGGGCATCCCAACTTACCCACCTCGGAGGATCAAACCCCTTGCACCACACCGGCACCCGCCTCTTTGTGTGGATGATTCCAAAGAAGTTCCCACTCTCTCAGCACAGACCGCGCTGCATTGAAATCCCCGGCATTGGCTGCCTTAAACATTTCCTCCTCCAGATCGAAGCAGCGCCTCCTGATATCCTCTGGTACATCCCGCATCGTCAAGGCGTCATAACCCCATTTCTCGTTGATCGACTCCACGGCCTCCTCCACGGCCTCATTGAACATCAGATCGCCCTTACGCCGGTCCTTGGCCTCGAAGTCCACACCCTGGGGCACAGGCTCCGGTTCAATCCTTTTCAATCTCGACATCCAACTCATAATTCACCTTGAAAAAACCTGGAAACGTTCTAAGTGCGGACTGACAAAACTGACAAAACAGTTCTGTCGGTTTTGTCGGTTCACACTTTAGGCATTTCTGAAATTTTTGGATTGATTTCGTATTCCACATCACGGGGGCGACCCATCTGTTTTTTATCCTGGGGCAACTCTCTAATCCAGTAAGCATCACGCAAAACATCAATCGCCTCCCTGATTCCGGCATTGTCTGTCAAAAGACTCCAACCTTTCCGCTGCACCGTTCGGACTGTGAAGGGTGCTTCCAGCTTTCCTTCCCTGACCTTCTTGGCAAGGACACCAGCAGCCATCCCACCCCCGTTTATCACCATGCCGTAAATCCGCCGGGCATGTGATTCAAGGTATTCACACCATGCCGCCGCTTGGATCGCGCAATGCTCAAGACACCGGCCCAGCCTGGGCCACACCATCGGCAACCTCTACGAGATGGAATATGAGGGCCAAGGAGGGCATTAGAGACCGATACTTCCCCATGTGTTCGAGTAACACCGGGTGGTCATCCCCCTCAAGTTTGGTCATCAATTCCCCATACCACTCATCGAAAACAACCTGGGCCTTGTCATCAAATCGAAGGTAAGCCCCATGTTCATCTTGCTCAAATCCGGGTCCTGTAAAATCCATGTGTTTAACCTCTAAAAATTAGAAATGCACTAAGTAGGCACTGACAAAACTGACTAAACTATTCGACAAGGGCCTTGATTATCCTGTACGCCTGATCACGCGCAGTCTGGTTGGGGTATTCATCCACATGCTGATAGGGGGGCACATCCGGGTAAATGCTCAATTGGAGACGCTGCATAAAACCGTCATTGTCCCCTGGGAAATGGCCTGGGCCAAATATCCGGCCAACTTCCCCGGCTGTATTGATCCCAGTAGGGACACGCACACATTTTCAGCCCTGACCGTCCCCCGACCGATCCGGTCATCTGTGTGGGTCCCATTGCCTGCCCATGTTTCAATCAAGAAAGCTCGATCCTGCTCACGGCCCTGGGTTCTCCATGCGCTTAAAGAGCCCCACAAGCTCATCTCTGTAATATAGAATGCCCCTGGGATTCTGCTTTAGCAGCTCCACAAGTTTTTCTATTGTGGCATCATTCGTCTTATATCTATCCTCCACCAGCTCCTGTGTGGTCTCCTCCAGTTCCTTTAGTTCCACAAGAATATCATCCGATAGGCGCCCCTTGCTGTTTCCACTACGCTCCCCTTTCAATGCGGCCTTGTATTCTTGCTCCAGTACGGTCTTAGACAGTTCGGCCCGCCGCTTATCATCCGCCCATGTTTCCATCTCTGCCTCATGTTCCTGAGCAGCGTCATATTCCAGCCGGCCCAATAGTTTCTTGACCACCACATCCATCGCGGGGGTCTTTAGTCTGGAAGGGGGGCCAATTATTCCGCCCCATAGGTTTGGCACGACTGGCCAATCATCTTTGCGCTTGGGTCTGATACGGCACCCGGTCCCGATTAGAGCCCCACACGTCACAATTAAGGGGGCCGTGATATAATCTGGTGGCACGCTCATCCTGTGTGCCTCATCCTTGACCATCGGCAAAAAGGGCCTGGGGATCATTTCATCCTGCAGGGGCAACACCAGGGGCAGAGTCTCTTGTATAGGTTCGGGTTCCGGCCATTCGACCGAGGGCCTGTTTGAAAAACGCCGACACCGGGCTATCTCCCCTTCCAGCCACTTTACGCGACCGGCCTTTTTCTCGAAGTATTTTTCCCCGATCCCCTGGGGGTTACCCTCGAAAAGCTTTATGATTTTCGACTCAGATGCACCGGCATTAACCAGGGCCACAATCACGCTTCGCCATCGCTTCCGACCGTTGGCCCGGTTCGGCCCCGCTGCGTATCAATTCTTTTATCGAAAAAGGCATCCGACTCACGTCGAATGTCTGCGTCCCCTTACCCCCTATGGCTTTCTCATTCCGCCCCTGTTCGCTGTCCCGGACCTCCCCCTGGGGTAAATATCGCTCGAAGTCATCAATCTCATAACGGGTCTCTGACTCTTCCAGAATGGTCACGGGTTTTGCTGGGCTTGTTTTGTGGTTCAAGGTGCCAGCTGGGCGAAGGATTTGGGCCAAATTGAATATGCTGTCATCACGACCACCCCTTCTCATTCATTCGGGCGATAACGTATTTTTGGAAACGCTCTGAAAGGCTTTTTAGGGTAACCCTATCAGCTTCACATTTAATGGTCTGGGGTTCCTTGAATAGATAGTAGACATGCACACCCCCTCCGCTGTGGACTGTCAATGAAGGGTTCCAAGGCAGGGTTTTTAGAAATTCAACGGCCTCTTCATATTTAGGCAAACCCTTCTTTTTATGCACGCCATCCTCTGTGTCTATATCCAGCCACTCCCCGAGCACAAGCCTGACATCAGCCTCTGACCCTCTGCCCCATTTTGGTCTGCGGCCGAAAGGGCAAACGTTATACCAGACATCTTTCCTTGGAGATGCGGATAAGACATAATTCAGGAGATCTTCCCCGTCGGGATGGAAAAACTTCGCTTGCATCCCGCCGGTTGAACGAATAGTGCAAATAGATATCAGCACCTCATCGGCAATATCGGAATGTATGATATTGAAAAACCGCTTGACTTGTTCCGAATCCGGCCTTAAATTATCCATAAAATCACCTATTTATTTCCACGGCCTCCCCGGACCCGCATCCATCGGAGGCCTTTTTTTGTTTGCATGTGTGCTTGGGCTGTGTTGTAGCCTTCCATTAATCAACCCTCAGCTTTGACTGCCAGTAGTTGAGGAAACAATCCCGATCTACCAACAACTTTCGGTTCCCGTGTCGCAAGAACATACCAGGGGGCGTTTCTCCCCGGCATTTTTCATTTTGAAGCGTTCTCCACTTGTAGCCATTGCCGGTTAGACGGTCGAGGCTTGTTCCAGCAAATGCTGGAGGCATCGTTTCGCGCAGCTTTTGAAGGGTTTCACACAAGTTCATTTTATTCCTCCTGTTTAAGTTTGTGTTTTAACCCTTTCCTGCGAAATTTCAGTGAATGAACAAAAAAAGAGGGCGCCCAAAAGGCAACCCCCTTGAATTATTAAGAATAAAAAATTTTAGTTTCTTGAAAAAGTCTGCCGAAATTTCGGCAAGTTAGTATCTTTTCGGCAACAGACTAAATATTGGAATTGATTTGGAAGGTAGCCTTATACACATTTTGATTCTTCTTGTAGAGCTTGATTGGTTTCTCGGGAATGTCGGGAAATAATTCACATAGCTTTCGATTCAATTCATGGGCAATTTTTTCAATTTTTTTGCGATTAGTGAAGGTATATCGTATCCCACCCTTGCCTCTTTTTGCTGTTTCGCAAAAAACCAGCCATGATTGAATGGGCTTCCCGCTTTTGCGATTCTCAAAACCCGCATAATTAAATTTCCGATGTGTACCTTCCTCGTGGTATTGTATGAGAATTTCGTCATCGCTAATAAACGTTATCTTGATATCTTCCCATTGAACGTTTTCTCCGGTCCGGATTTCTAAAACGGTGTTAGGAAACTTCTCTTTTCGGAACTGCACATTTTTTATCGTTGTTTGGCTGAATTGCTGATCATTATTAGCTTGAGGAGATGACTCGAAAAAATCCTTCAATCTCTTAAACCCTCACAACTTCTTGTTTCTCAACGAGCCACCTGACTGGCTTCCCGTACCTGTTGTTGAGCCTTTATCGAATTCTATGAAAGTGTGAAGGTCTTAGCAAAGCATCCTTCTGGAATTACTGGTATAACTTTGGGAAGCTGTTCGTATTTTCGTCGCGCAATATTTTCTATTTCCTTCTCTGTGGGTTTACGTTTCTGATCTCCGCATACGACCATTATATTCTCTTTTGTGACTTGTTCCTTTACCTCATGCAGAACCTCTTCGTAGAGTTCTATTGGCTTTCTCTCGATGGTATCAGGATTGATGATTTTTAGCCCATTATCTGGGTGATGGGGATGGAGTCTTCCCTCCTGGAAAAGCCTAAACAGCTCGAATCCCTTCAAGCCGCTATACAGTAGTTGCCCACAAGCCACCCAATCATGAACAACAGGTGCCTCTTGTTCAGGTCCCGTAGCGCTATGATATAAAATCTCAGGTGGGTCATCGGAGACAAGTTCTCCCGGCAGTTCTGCTCCTGTGGCGGTAACCCAAGGCATCCAAGTACCGAGAGCTTCGGAAAAGGCTTTATCAAGATTTACCCTTTGCATCGAGCCAACCTCGCCGGGTTCTAAACGTCCGAGTAAATCCATGAAAGGTTTATAGTGATCTGTGTCTTCCTCCGGCCTATCAACCGTTTCAAAGACGACCACATAGCCAGCTTCATCCTTATCAAAGGCTCGATACAGACTTACCCGCCGGATAAACTGATTCGGAGTATATTCAGAGGGACCAGTTTCAGTTGGATCGGGATAAACAAGAGGTACTCTGAGAAAACTTTTAACGGAACCCCTCAATTGAGGAATGTCAATTTTTGATGTGTCCATTGCCCCTCCTGCCGGGCACCTAAAGTTTTCCCGGGAAAGCGGCTCAGGAAAGCCGCCTTGTCGGGGAGCTCACCCTATCCCCGGAAAATACTTTTCAAGCTGTACTGATAGGGATTACTTTGGCCGCCTCTTGAGGTTCTTCCTTCGTTTGCCCCTGCATTCTGACATCCTCCATGTCGGCCACCGCTTTTCTCAATGAACCTGCTCGAAGATGGGAATACCGTGCGGCCATTGTGACATCCGGTGCGCCAGGCTAAGCCTGGTGCGTCTTGCTAACTGAAAGGAGTTAGCCATGGTAATTGCCTGTTCGCCATGTAGTGGCGGCCCCCTGCGTGAGGGTAACCGATCGCGGGAAGCGGGCCGGTCTCCACCTGAGAGGTGAGAGGCGAAGGAGGTGGAACCTCTGGACTGCGAACGCGCGAGCCCTAACGTAAGTGAACCCGTTTCGGCCTCGTTACACGAATTGGGTGCGGTCAGCCTGCCGGATGAGGTGAAGCCTGGAACTTACAGGGAAGCAACAGGCATGATGCACCTGTAAGGCGCCCCGGGGTGATAGGGGAGAGCGCGCGCGGAAAGACGCATCGAGGAACCTGGGAGACCCACTGTGGCCCGGCCTTGAGCCACAGGACTGCCGGGAATAAATAACCGGGAAATCTGCCGCAGCTGGGAGTCGGAGAGGCCCATAGTAGCGAGGAAGCGGGGTAATGCCCGTGGAGCGAAGGGGCCTTGCCTTGGATACGCGGAGTCAGAAGAAAGGAGAGCCGCTTGGACAAAACTCCGCTACGGAACAGTTGGCATTCTGGGAGACTGACCGAGGTGAGTGGCGAGAGATGCCGGAGTCAAGAGACATCCGATTGCCGGAGAAACTCTCTTCTCTTGAGACAGAAGCTTTACCGAAAGGCGAAGCTGGAGCCGAAGTTCCGGTTCTACGTGTTGTATGATCGGATGTATCGGCGTGACGTGCTGAGCAGTGCCTATCGGATTGCTCGGGCGAACAGGGGCAAGGCCGGGGTGGACGGTGTTACCTTTGATGAGATCGAAAGCCAGCGCCGGTGGTGTAGAGGGTTTTCTGGATGAGATCCAGGAGAGCTTGAGAGACAAGACATACCGGCCGCTCGCCGTGCGCCGTGTGTACATACCCAAACCGGACGGACGCAAGCGTCCTCTGGGGATACCGACCATACGGGATCGGGTGGTCCAAACGGCGGTGTTGTTGGTGATCGAACCTATCTTTGAGGCGGATTTCATGGACTGCTCTTATGGGTTTCGCCCTGGGCGGTCGGCTCATGATGCCCTTGACGAGGTGCGTGGACATCTCAAAGGGGGATTGAACGCTGTTTACGATGCAGATTTGAAAGGCTACTTTGATTCGATACCGCATGACAAGCTGTTGAAATGCCTTCAAATGCGGATTGTGGATCGGTCTGTGCTGAAGCTGATTCGGATGTGGCTTGAGGCACCGATAGTGGAACGAGATCAGAATGGGGGAAAGAGGGTCGCCCGGAGCAAGAAGGGTACACCGCAGGGTGGGGTGATCTCTCCGCTTTTGGCGAATGTATACCTTCACTGGTTTGAGAAGGCGTTCTATTCTGCCGATGGCCCCGGTAGGTGGGCTAAAGCCCAAATGGTCCGCTATGCGGACGATTTTATGGTGCTGGCCCGGTATTCAGAGTTCCCGGATGCGCCGAGTTTATCGAGTATAAGATTGAGACCTGGCTTGGCCTGGAATTGAATCGGGATAAGACGAAGGTGGTCGAGCCTTCGGCAGCCTGGGGCCAGCGTAAACTTTCTGGGTTTCACGTTCAGATACGACCGGGACCTTAGAGGTCGTGGGTCTCGGTACCTGAACGTTGCCCCATCGCACCAAGGCGCTGGGTGCACAGCGGGATAAGCTTCAAAAGACGGTGAGCCACCATCAAGTCATGTGCCTGTTCCGAGTTTGATTGAGCGGTGTCAACCGACAGCTGAGAGGGTGGGCCAACTATTTTAACGTTTGGCTACCCTCGCAAAGCGATGCGGGCGATGAATTGGTATGTTCGTGGTCGGTCTGATTGGGCACTTGCGTCGGCGCAGTCAGCGGCCCTTTCGGCCTCCGGAGGGGAGGAGCTTTTACGAGCACCTCAAGAAATTGGGGTTGATCTATCTGTAACAGCTCCATGTCTGACAACCTACGTGTGCCGTTTGGTGAATTCCATAGGGAAAGCCGGATGCGGGAAATCTGCATGTCCGGTTTGACGAGGGGAGGGCAGCACGTGCTGCATGGTCTGTCGACTCTTTGCCACGATGCTCGAAAGGGCGGATACACCGGAAGTCGGTGACCTAAACACCATGGGTTCCCTCTCCACTCTACTATGGCCTAACAACTGAGAGACAACATATAAATCGGCACCACTGGACACCAGGTTACTGGCGTAGCTATGTCGGAGGGTATGAAATACGACTCGATCCCGCCGGTCCTCAACCTCTTTATTCAATTCCAATTTATCCACCGAACGCCAAAAAGCATGTGAGATTTTATCTACCTGCCTACCGTGCTTTCTGTCTTTAAAAACAAGCTCTGTCTTCTTGCCTATGGGCATTGATTCAAACATGTCTCGAACACGCTCTGTCATGAATGCGGTACGGCTCTTAGTCCCCTTGGTGCCCTTGGGGTCAACCACGCGAATGGTCATGTTGTCAGTATCGACATGGCCCCATTGGAGTTTGACAATTTCTCCGAAGCGGAGTCCACAATCAAGGCTGATTAGAGAAATGTTGTGTGTCTGTTCAGACCTCTTTTTGACTTTGGCCAGGAGTTTGTCGGCTTCTCCACCATTCAAAAAGCGCATCCGTCTATTATCGAAACTGGGGACCTTAACATCCTTGCCGGGCCAGTCACCCTGAACAAGGCCTCTTCCACGGGCGGTGTTCCATGTCTGACGGATCACAGCGAGGGCGTACTGCACTCGTCGAGGGGCCTTTCCATTGTCAAGCATCGCCTTCTTGACCTTCTCGATGTGGAGGGGTCGGAGGTCAACCAGCTTCATGTTCCCGATATTTGGCTCCAGCCATACCGCGTAGATGCTTTCCTCTTCCTTGATGGTTTTGGGCTTTTTATGTGTTTTGGCTGTTGGTATGTATTCACCAGTGAAAAACTCTCCAAATGTAACGGCCCTCCGCTTTTCCTCCGCCTGGGCCTCCTTGTCAGCCTTTTCCTTGGCTTTGGCTAACTTCCGATCCTCTTTAAGCGTGAGAGGTCCCTTTCCCTTC
The DNA here is from genome assembly GCA_034522175.1 of Deltaproteobacteria bacterium. GTDB lineage: Bacteria > Desulfobacterota > DSM-4660 > Desulfatiglandales > Desulfatiglandaceae > JAIPDZ01. The sequence goes on from JAXHLQ010000001.1 coordinate 2,263,932, forward strand.
AGAGCATTTCTTTTCAGCCGGGAAATTTCACCTTGGCATGTTCGAACAAATGACATGCGGGGGCCTTTCTCGCCTTGGGCTTTCATCCGGGCACGTTCCCCAGCCACCCATTCGGATTCCCAACCGAAACTCACAAATCGGCGCCTCCCGTCCACCATGTAGCGACCTCTGATGAATCGATCAAACCGCCGCCCGAACTTACGGGTTTCATGTGCCCTGGCCTGTAATCCGTTACCGAGTGACTGCCATTCTGTGGCCATCACGCCCCCCCCTTTTTGAAAAGAGTACCAAAAGAGTACCACTTTTTCACTGATACGCTGTGATTTTCAGGTAAGATCTGTGAAACAGAGTAACGATAAATGTTTGATATGTCAAGTGGAAAAGTGAAGGCCAGGTAAAATGGATGAAAGGTAAAAAATCAGATTCCGAATCTGGGTGCCGTGCGTTCGAGTCGCGCCGGGGGCACCAATAGAATCAATCAGTTCAATCCTCTCGATCTCCAGTCTTTTTAAACAACGGTCCTTGCAGGCAAAAAGGCAAGTATTAGCCGTTTGTTTGCTCTGACTAAGCGCCGCGACCTTTCAATCAAACCCATCTGCTCAATGGCATTCAAATCCCTGGTAAGCGTCTTGGCTGTCTTGTTTGCGTAGGCCTGAGCCAGCTTTGGGGTTAATGTGTCAACTTCAGAAACTCTCACCCAACCATCGTTTTCCGTCACGTTTGACAGCGAAAGAACCAGCCGGCGCTGTCTAAGATGCGCGGTCGAGGCCTTGCCAAACCGCTTGTATACATAATTGTCCCATGTGGCGTTCAACTGCAAATCGCGAATCACCTGCAGTTGTTCCCTGAGTTGATCAATCAATCCCTCAGTCGCATAAGCAATAAACTCGGACATCTGACCATCGGACCTGCTCGCCTTATCAAGCTGACGATAATATTCAGCTCGGGTGAGATTGTAGAAGTTGCTTAGCAAGTGAGCAGCAGGCGTAGGGAAGCCAGCCTGAAGAAGATACCGAAATTCAATAAGTCTTGCCGTTCGGCCGTTTCCATCCCCGAACGGGTGTATCCATACAAAATACAGATGTGCCGCTATAGCGGAAAGGATGGAGCATGCCCTCCTAAGACCATCTGGAAAAGCCATGCCGTTCATCCACTCGCAGAACCTGGCCAGAAGGTATTCACAGTCTTCTGCGGGTGCGGCTCGGTATCTTCCAACCACAACCGAATGCTGACGGAGTTTCCCTGGAACAACGTCCTCATTTAAGGGAAGATCCTTCAATACAAGTTTGTTGTATTCGTGGATTTCGTTAGGGGTGATAGGGCCATAATTGCCTTGAATGACCTCATTGCTGATAAAATTGCACGCGGTCACGATATTGTCAATTTCCCGGCCAAGGTATTGCCTGGAAGGAGGGAGGTTGAGGTGCCCTGCTAAATGTTTCCTTACTTCGTCCTCCGTCAGCGTATTGCCCTCTATCGCTGTCGTGGCTAAGACGCCTTTTGCCAAATACACGGCGTGCAGTCGTTCCGCCGCCTCTGGATTGAGCGGAACCCCGGCGATATGCTCAGCTTTGGAAACAGCCTCCCCAAGACGCAGCCACGTCGTATGGTCCAGCTTCCTAAGATCCAAGGTAAAGTTAATCCAGGGATGTGTCCGTTCATATGTCCGCATAAATGTCCTTGTTAACTACTTGTTATTTATAATAAATATGCCATATTCAGCGCTCTGTTTGTCCCATTTCAAGGGCAATATACGTCACATAATCTTGCAGTTCAAGAAGAAATAAAGATAAGTTCAACATCACTCGTGAATCCAAAAAACCGACCCTTTCAGAATGGCCAAGGTGAGCGGTCTTTTTCGGTTCAAGACTTTACTTTTACTTCCTATAAAAGGCACCAGGTCCTTCTGATTCAGCCCCATTTGATCCATCCGGAATTTGATGGCTTCCACCGGATCAGCTCGAGAGCCATTGCCGCCGGCACGTCGATTTCCACCAGGGCCTGCCGGCGGGCATAATCGGTGCGCAAGGCACATTGTGGGCCCTTGGGTATTTATTTTTCGATCCTCATCCCTTCGAAAGCTTTCCAGATAGCTTCTGTTTTTGAGCGGATACTCCCGATAATACTCCACTGATTTCATTTTCTGAGAAGTCAATGGTTCTCCTTCACGGATCCTTTCTATCACGGCCTTGTTGACCATCGCCGGTTCGTATCGAGGATCAATTTCCAGTGCTTTGTCCAAGGCCGCCAACGCCTTTGATCTTTCACCCAATTGGGCATAGCAAAGCCCCATATTCCCATAGCTTTGTGCATGGTCCAATTCGATTTTGAGGCACTTCTGAAATCCGGCGATAGCCTGTTCCCACCGGCCCTTCTCCATTTGAGAAAATGCGGCGTCAAACAATTCCTGGGCTTTCAAAAATTCATCCAAATTGATGCGGGAGTTTGATGTAACCGCTTCTTCGAGAAATCGAATCATATCTTCTGCTTTTTGAACAAGCACTTCGTCACGACCGATTTCAATGACCTGCCGCATACAGTGAACGCATCTTCGTAAGTCCAGTTTCTTTTGGTAGGCGGCGCCCAAGTTGTAATAGGCCTCAGCGAAATAGGGAAAGATCTGAATGGCTTTTTCAAAATAGGTGATGGCATCGTCGAAATTTTCTTCAAAAGCATATGCCGTACCGAGACCATACATAACCATGTGATTTCTGGGATGCCGTTTCTCGAGATCTTGCAGCATGCGTTGTGCCTTTTCGAAATTTCCCTTTTCAACCAATGCCAAGGCCCTGGCAACGGCGTCCTCGACTTCCTCGCTGATTTCTATTATGAAATCCTCTTTCGGCCTGCCCGCTGCCTTGGATGCTTCGTATGTGGCCGCCGCCCGGTAGTAACGGCATCCACTGCATGCGTCGTTTCGCAGTTCAGCACAGCATGAAGGACAGATGAACTGACCATCGAATGTCGAGCATTTTCTTTTTGCGCGTTTATCGTTACAAATTTCGCATTTGGGTTTTGTCATGAATAGCCTCCACTATTTTCCGACAAGCTCAGTTTCAGAATATGATGCCCCTAATTTTAGCCCGGTGCGGTTTAGAGATAAGGTTGAAAAAATATCACCCTATCATTATAATAATTAAGGTCAACACCGGCACGCGATTGTCCTCACTGAGATAGACACCCGTTCACTTCCAATGGTCAGGGCGTTTGAGAGGATAACCGGATTTGCTGGTCACTACATCTGGTAGCTGGCTTTTCGAAATGGTTGTTCTGTTTAGGACACCACAATACACATGACAGGCCTTTCGTAAGGAATGCGAGCTCCTTTTGGGAGGGAAGTAGAGGAGGACTCTTTTTCCAGGAAAGTGGGTCTTGATTGCATCTACCGCCGGTGTCAAATCGCTGTCGCCTGAGATAAGAACGGCTGAGTCATACAAATCGGTCATTGCATCGGTTATCAGATTTACTGCGATATTTACATCTGATTTCTTCTCACTGTGCTTCATGAATGTATGACCACACTTAAAACACGTCTGAGCGCTCGCTAAGTATGTGCCATAATGAATATTCAACAAAGGGAGCGTTTCGATCGCTTCCAGGTAGGTTAGCTGACGTTTCCGTTTATCTTCTGCTGCCTTATTGATGCGCGCGGTGAAGTATCGAATTTTAACGAGTCTTTGGTAAGGCAGAGTCAATCTGGCACACATTTGTTGAAGATCCAGCCAGTAAAAATGTCTCCATCCCATTGATTTTAAACCGAAATATAGATTGAACCCATCAATATAGAAGATGATCCGGTGGGAATTCATAGGAAGCCTTCAATGAAGAACGCCCCCTTGCGGGGCGCGGACCTGCAATGCTATCACAGGTGGGGTTAACCATATGTATTTATGATTATTATTATCCGGCAAAAAGTCAAGTAGAAAATCACCTTCTTCGAACTGGCCGGGCGCCCGGCTCCGCAGCCGCAAGGAATGCGATGCCTGCCATCCCTGTGGCAGACCTGTCTTCAGGGCATAGACCTTGTGCTCAGCCGAGGATTTCGCATGCCGGGGCCTATCCAGCGGCCATGGATTTGCCATGGTTCATTAATGTATGTGCCGGGGATTTTCTGGTTTACACGAAAAGTCATTTGACTATTAAATGAATGTCCCGGGTTTCGTTTTTTCCTTGTCAATGCACTCCGCGCCGCGGAGCGTTTTGCGAATACCAGATAAAACTGGCGCATATTTCGCAGCAGGCTTTCAAATCCCTTCTGCCAAGGTTTGTGCCGGAAAAGCCGCCACAACGGAGCCCCTATTATTATTAAACCATCGTTGAGATTGGGTTTATAGGGAAGTTTGGCCACGTGCAGCAGTTCATTCTTAAAATCCACCAGTTCCTGGTGAAGGTCCATCAACGCCTCAAACCGACGCCGCCGGCATCATACCGTCCGGCATACACACCCTTTCCGGCCCCATAATACGATTCGTAGACGTGCTGATACACCGCCTTGGATTTCTGTTTGAAAATGTCAGGGGTATAGCTTTCAGGCAGGCCCTTGTCCAGCACGGTCTCGATGGTCACCCACACCTCGGCCCGGGACTGCTGGCGTTTCCGCCAGTCCAGGACCAGTTTTTCCTTTTTTAAAGTATTCAACAACTCTCGGGCGGTCTTTTTCACCTGCTTCTTCTCTTTGGCGGTCAATGCCGGATCCGGTTGGGTCAACAGGTCAAAGACAGCCAGTTCCTCCTCGGTGAGCTGCTCGAAAATCGTCCGTTTTTCCTCTTCGTCCAGTTCCTCCGCGAATTCCATCAACCGACGGAAGAACTCCTCTATATTCACACTCCCGGCGTTGTACTCATCAATCATTTTCTGGAACCGCTCCAGGTAATTCATGCGTGAGCGGTTGAGGCGAACCATCTCTTTCAGTTTTCGGGCCACTGCTCCCTTCACCTTTTCAGCCTCGGTGTTCTTCCGTCCTTTCTCAAACCGCCTTTTCAGGGCATCAAAATCAATCCGGGTCAAGTCCACCAGATGCTCTTGGTCAAACCCTTTTGGTGGATCTTCAATTACATACCCTTCTGCGGCAATGGAGTCATCCAGTAGTTTTTCCACACGGTCCATCATCTCTGAAATATCCACCTGGGGCGACAGGGACCGGATCTTTTTGGCCAGGGGCTTGATTAAATCCCGCTTCCCCGCAAAGGCATTGGCTTCGGGGTCCGGCATGACCGCTTTGTACAATCGCTCCACCCGGTCAGCCACATTGAGAAACCCCTTCTTGATGTCCTCGGTCTTGACCAGTGCATTCACGGCATCGTCAATGAAACGGATCAGCCCGGATGCGTCCACCTGCTCGGCCACCTCAACGTCAATCCCGTTCTCTTTCATGAACGCGTCGCACTCGCTCACGGTGCTTTTCAGCTCGTCCACCAGCGCGGACTTCTCGCGGATCGGCTTCTCCCCTTCTTCAGCTTTACCGCCTGCGCCCGATCCGTAGATGGCCAGCGCCCTTTCGAGGCTCCGGAACACCCCAACATAATCCACAATCAACCCGTTGATCTTATCCGGGAAGACCCGGTTGGCCCGGGCAATGGTCTGCATCAGAGTATGGTTCCGCATGGGCTTGTCGAGATAGATGGTGGAACAGGAGGGCACGTCAAAGCCTGTCATCCACATGGCGCACACAAAGACCAGGCGGAATGGGTCATCCGGGTCCTTGAACCTGGCGTCCAGGTCCTCGTCCACCATCCGTTTGCGATGCGGCCGGATATCGAGGCCCTTTTCTTTCATATCCCGTATCTCATTCTGGGATTGGGAGACCACCACGGCCATATCCGTGGCGCTCATATAGTTCAGCCTGGCAGTCAGCTCATCCTGACGTTCGTCAAAGGATGATGCCACGTCGTCCATGAGTTGGGAGATGGCCTCCTGCCAGTATTTCCTGACCTTGTCATACATCCTGACAGCCGTGGCCTTGTCGATACACACCACCATGGCTTTGCCCGGAAAGCCCCGGCCCATGAAATGCCGGACAATGTCCTCGGCCACCGTCTCCAGGCGGTCGTCCCGGGTGATGAGGTGGTACTCCCTGGCAAACTCCCGCTCAAGCCGCTTTTCCTGTTCCTCATCCAGCTCCGTTTCCTCCAGGAGCTTTTCCATATCCTCGTTCAAATGTTCATTGGTGAGCTGGAGTTCCGGGATCCGGTTTTCATAATAAAGGGGCACCGTGGCCCCGTCATCGGCCGACTGTTTGAAGTCATAGATGCTGACATAATCCCCAAACACCTCCCGGGTCTTCTCCTCCCCGGCTATCAGCGGGGTGCCGGTAAAGGCCAGAAAAGAGGCATTGGGAAGGGCGGTCCGCATGTTCATGGCCAGCCGGTCGTACTGGCTCCGGTGGGCCTCATCCGTAATCACGATGATATCGTCCCGCTCGGTCAGCACCGGATGGGGTTCGTCCTTTTCCGTGCGAAACTTGTGGATGAGGGTGAACACGTAGCGGTGGTCTTCCCTCAAGAGCCGCCGCAGGTGTTGACTCGATTCCGCCTGGGGTTTGGATTCGGTGATCACACCCGAACTGCTGAAATTCCGATAGATCTGGGCGTCCAGTTCCTTCCGGTCGGTCACGATCACAAAGGTCCAGTTTCCCGGCATCTTTCGAAGGACCTTCTGGGAGAAAAAGATCATGGATACGCTCTTGCCGCTTCCCTGGGTATGCCAGAACACCCCCAGCCGGCCCTGACGCTCCCCATCTTGCTCTCGCTGCCGTTGGACAGAATGATGAGGCCGTTGTACCAGAACAGGTGGGGAATGGTGTCTTTATAGTCTTCCAGGTTGGCGTGATAGGCTGTCTCCAGCCGCTGATCCACGGCCTTGAACTCCATCAGCACCAGCGGGATGCCGTTGACAAACCCCACCGCATCCGGACGGCGGGTATACATGTCACCGGTGATCCACAACTGAGAGCACAAAAGGAAGTCGTTTTCCTCAGGATGGTCCCAGTCCATGACCCGGACCATCTCGACACGATCGTCCCCGTCTTCAGGATCGGGAATCTCCACCCGGACGCCGTTTTTGATGAGGTCGTAGACTTCCCGGTTGGCCGCCTCCAGGCTCAGGCGGGATCTGTCCCGGCTAAGTTCCTCAATGGCAAAATCGATGGCCTGCGGGGGAAGATTGGGGTTGAGTTTCTCCAGCGCGGGCCTCAGCCGGGTCAAGAGCAGAACATCTCCTTGACTTTTCCTTCTTCCTGAGTTAATATAAATCAGCTCATTTACCATGTGTAAAGGAGTTACGAAGCCGTCTAATGGGGCGGCTTCAGCTGTTTTCCCTCTGCGTCTCCGCGTCCTTGCGCGAAAATATCCCTTATTATTCCACTCTCCGAATCTCTTCTCCATCACCTTCAAAAATCCCTCGGCGGATGGCGGTCCGGATGGCGTTTTTGAGGGCGGTCTGAACCTTTTGCGTGATCCGCTGGAATCCCAAATATTTTGCCGCTTCCCGGATGGCCTCCTCTCTGGGCAGACCCTGTCCTTTTCTAACGCTGGAGCACAGTGTATCCATCAGTTCATCGGTCCCATAATCACTGATGCTCGGGGTTGCAATTCTAAGTGTACCCGTGTTGGATTCCAGGACCCGCCGTCGTAGGGCGGCTCGGCACATGACCCCTTAACGCTGAATTAATTCGGGTCCCCAGCTGTTTATAACCCATCTTCCGGGCTGCCTCCCGAAAGAAATTCTCCCGATCCATAATTCCCCTGCCACGGGCAATAGAGCGGAATACAGAAAGGACCGCATTGGTTTCCCACTGGTCGATGGGTAAGGGGCTTGGGTCTTCGTGAAGAACTGAAGACTTTTCTTCACGGGATAGTGGCCTATGCTTTACAGGTGCCTCTTTGACCTCAGTTTGGGGTATTGTGTTTGTCTGGTTTTCACCATTTGGGGTGCTGTCGATGTCTGTGGGGGCTTGTTCCTCAAGGGCGCTTGTATTGATATCAAGGTCGGACACGTCCAGAGCACCTGAAATGAGTTTGGGGAGAAGGAGGTCTCGGGTTTGGCGGAGAAGTTCATTTCTGTTGGTTAGATTTTCGATCTCAAGTTCCGCCGGCGAGACCAAATTTTCAAATCGTGTCACAATGGCGTAATCGGGCACAATGAATTCAATCTCCTGCATGTCTTTTGTTGTGACCGCTTTAAAGATTGTGCCACCACCCATTGTGTCTTCCTTCTTAAACTTCTCTTTCAGGAAATGGAATGTAAACCATTGGTAATTGGAATGATGTCGTATGGCACTAAGGCCTCTTCCGATGACTATACGCTTATTCGCCAAATTGATCCGGCCAACTGGAGCTCTTACTGAGAAGAGAATATCACCTCTCTCTGCAATTCGGTTTTCGATAGTGCAATAAAGCCTATCAGATGGAAAACGATCTCCGAAATCGCTAACACCTTGATGAAATGGCAGTCCATTCCCTTCTTTATTGTAGAACTCTGATTTGGGTGATTGGCCCATTACCAAATGACATACATCTGAAAGTGGCGATACCTCCCACCCCTCCGGGATCTTGCTCAGAGGTGAATCCACCATCCGCACCTTCTCATGTCCGGGAAAGCGAAACTTCACAAACCACTCCCGATAAAGGGCCTGGGCCATCTCCTCCAAGACCTTGATCCGCCGCAGATTGTTCTCGATAAGGTCGTCATAGGCGGAGAGAATGGAGGCGATTTTGCGTTGGGTGGGGAGGGGCGGATGAGGGATTTGTACCTGTCGCAATTCACTTTGTTTTATCCCAAGCACAGTTGTCCCTGTTGATCTTTGCCTGAGCCCAGCCTGTACGAAAGGGGACTTGAGTGCTTGGAAATAATACTGCTGGTCAATAAACTTTGGATTACCACGCAGGAGAATTACACGCTGAGCAAGAGCAATTTGTTCTTCGCCTCGTATCTGGGCGACCTGTCCAAGGGGTGCCTCAGTCGTAATAAGAATGTCCCATTGTTTAGGATAACCCCTGCGCATCCACCATTCATAAGTTTCTTCACTAATATACTCTTCCTTATCATTTTGGATAAAACCTTCCTTTATCACCTTGGCAGTAATTAGTCTTATGCCTCTTTCGCACTTGGGCGGGGTTTTCCCACGGTAGTCGATCAATGTCCTTGTAACTTCTTCAACAGCCTTGGCATCAAACTTCACAATTGGCCCTCCAAAATCAGAGCCACATTCTCCCCAATCCTTTGCTCCAACCCCCTTGCTTCCACATTCAACTTCTCCAATTCCTCATTCAATTCCTCAAGCCGTTCCTTGAAATCAAAGTCCTCTTCTTCCCGATCGGCCACGCCCACGTAGCGCCCCGGATTCAGGCTCCACCCTTGGGCCTTGATCTCCTTAATGGTGGCCACCTTACAGAGTCCTGGAACGTCCTGATATGAGCCGTCCGGGAACTTGTCAGCTACCATGACGCCGCCGCCGTGAAGGTCTTCAGGGTCCTCCCCCCGATAAAGCCGAACGATGTTACTGAGGAACTCCACCTGCTCCGGCCTGAATTCACGATGGGCACGGTCCACCTGCCGGTAGATCTCCCTGGCATCGATAAAGAGCACCTTGTCTGCCCTGTCCGTGTCCTTTTTCCCTCGATCCAGAAACCAGAGCGTACACGGCAGGGTCACCGTATAAAAGAAATTGGACCCCACGGCCACCATCACATCCACCGACTGATCCTTGATCAGCTTCTTCCGGATCTCCAATTCAGAGCCCCGGGCGTCCGATGCGGAATTAGCCATGACAAATCCGGCCCGTCCTGTTGAGTTGAGGGCACTGTAAAAGATCTGAATCCATAGGTAATTGGCGTTGCCCACCCTCGGGAGGCCAAAGGGAAAACGGGGATCATCCTTGAGTCGCTCCTTGTCCACCCGGTCCACATTAAAGGGGGGATTGGCCATGACAAAGTCAAACTTCCCACCCCCGGCCGTACTGGTGTGGAGATCCTCATAATAGGTGTTCCCCTGCCGGATATCTCCTCCCAGCCCATGAACCGCCAGGTTCATCTTGGCCAGCCGAACCGTTTCCGCCACCCGTTCCTGGCCATAGACACTGAGGACGCTATTGCCGTTGCTGGAATGCTCCTTCACAAACCGGGCACTCTGGACAAACATGCCGCCTGACCCGCAGGCCGGGTCAAAGATGCGGCCATGGAAGGGCTCAATGATCCCTACGATGAGTTTGACGATAGATGTGGGCGTGAAGAATTCGCCTCCCTTCTGGCCCTCGCTTAATGCAAATTTGCCCAGGAAATACTCATAGATCTTTCCAAAGGCATCGCCTTCAATATCCATGGGGATGGAGCCCATGACTTTGAGAAGCTCCACCAGTGTGGCGGTCTCGAGCCGGTTATAGGTCTTGGGCAGAACGTCTTTGAGGTCCGGGTTATTGGCTTCAATGGCCCGCATGGCATCATTGATGGTCTGGCCAAGATTGGACCCTTCCGGCTGTGCCTGGAGGAAAGAAAAGCGGGCCTCCTCTGGAAGGAGTGGAGACCGGGAAAGTAATCTTAAGGAAGTCAGATACGCCGTGTCTGAGCTGCCCTGACAGGATGGAAGGAATCATAAGCAGCATCGATCAGGAGATTGAACCAACCCGATTGATCCCCCTGCAAGGGAGTCTGGTGCAGTGGGGCGAGCGAAAAACACGAAAGATACGAAAAGTGTAAAGATCAGGGTTCGGGTATCTGTCGGCCTTCAGCGAGGTAAAGCTCGAAACGGCGTCTTTTGGTTTCTTCCAGGTCGGCCAGGGCCTCTGTCTCAGTATCCCCATCTCCTACGATTCCCAATTCTCCAAATTGCGGCAGCCGGGCCATATATCCACCGCCCTCTTCCTCGGGGATCTCTTGAATATCAATCTGATACGGAAGATTGAGGTAATATTTGAGATCCTTTTCCATCAAGCGGCTTCCTCCTGGCACATTTGATCAAAGTGTTTCCGGATTTCTCCTTGACCCACATGCCTGGTCAAGAGGTTATAGTTATTTCGCTCAAATCGGATTCTGCCGGCGAGAACCGCTGGATGGATTTTCAATTTTTCCGCCAGTGCATGAAGTTGTTGGCCTGTTATCTTCTTGTTGGAAATCAATTCTTTCCAGGTCTTTTTAGGGACCAGGGCTTCTTGGGCCAGTTCATTAGCCTCATTTTCGATTTCATCTTCCGTAGTGGCCCCACTTTTTTGAAGGTCCAGGTCATCCACAATGACTGGCTCGGATTCAGAAATATGTTTAACCACATGTGCCAGTTCATGCATGAGACAGAACCAAAAATTATCGATACGATCATAGCGAAGTGTCAGCCCCACAACTGGAGTCCCGTCAGGCATTAAGAGGGCCGCACCGTCGAGGTAGGTCTTGGGCAGATGGCGTACAATAATTAAGTGAATTCCTTGCTTATTTAAGTATTCCCTGGCCAAAATAGGGCCATTGTCGAAGTAACTGAGGCGGGCGATGTCACGCATCGTACTCAGCTTGAGAGATTTTTTGGCATAAGACCCCCTTAAGGAGGATTGTCGGGCGAGACTCAAGACTCGCATCACCCAGGCAGAAATCGCGTATGAGTCGGCTTCATCCCTGTATAGACCCCTTTTCCCCTGGCGAAGAAAAACCGGTGTGGCAGATTCAGTGACGCCCGCATTTATCATAAGGTCACGCATGACCTCCTCGGACCTTTCTTTGAGATTTTTCAGCTTCGGGAACCAACCCCGTTTTGCCATCTCCACCACGGGAAAACGGGACCAGTCCACATCAAGCATATTCTGAGGAAAGTCACGGCCGGGTTCGTTAAGTAAAACCTCGGCTGAGATCCCCAACTCTTTGTTCAATGCCCGCATCATGGCCAGGGTGAGCGGTCTCTTTCGGTTCAGAACTTCTGAGACCTTACTTTTACTTCCTATAAATGGAATCAGGTCCTTCTGTCTGAGCCCAATTTGATCCATCCTGAATTTGATGGCTTCCACCGGATCAGGAGGGTCTATGGGAAAATGCCGATCCTCATACATTTCCACAAGAGCGGTCAAGAGCTCCAATTCGTCCATCTCGGGTGTACCCGGCTCGGCACCCATGACCATTTCAATGCGGGACATTGCCTTTTCATAATCTTCTTCAGTTTTGATGAGGCGGTTCATGGTCAGATCTCCTCCGCATTGATTTTGTCATATTCCTCGTGTGTTCCAATGAAACGAACGAAAACGGTTTTTGAGCTATAATTGATTCTAACCACCAGCCGGTATTTATTGCCACCTATATTGAATACTACCCGGTTGTGTTTGAGGATGCTGGCGGAACCGTAATTCGCTTTTATATCCGCCGGATCGCCCCAATGAGCATGAGTCGCTTCGTAGTACCAGGCTTCCAATGGCCCTTCCGCACCCTTTCGGTTCGGCTGGCTGTAGTATTCTATAAGTGTCCTTCGGCTGATGACATGCATAATTTAAACTGTTCTCATATATTTGTCAAGCACAAAGTTCACAAATTGGGAACTTTGTGATTTCCGTTTAATAGATAAGCCGGTAAGCATTCAATTGTTTTGACATTTACGATCCGATGTTGAATTCAAATTTGGCTTCGGGTGTCCCCATCACACCGGGCTCGAATGTTTTTTCGATAACGCTACAGCGATCTCGATGGTCAATTAAGAGGAGTGTCGAAGACCGTGTTCCGTAATCCGGACTGGTGATGAATAAAGATGAGAGGATTCGTTCCCATTTAAGCCCCATGCCCGTGTCCGGGAGGAGGTGGTCTTGGGGAAGGGATCGGTCCAAGAGGAGGTCAAACAGGGCGTCCTGCATGGGTTCGACGGCGTCATTTGGTTCGGCGAGGATCTGTTTCATCCCTTTGAATGCCCCGGTCCACCTTGGGCCACGGGGTGTTGAGGAGGTGGTTGCAAATGCCGTGCACACCGGGACTCAGTCGTACGATCCTGCCGTCGCGGTTGGAATACCAAAACATGTGATCGATGGTGCCCACCAGGAGATTGAATCCATTATACCGGTCGGATACCGCATCCAAACGCGTCAGATAGGTCGAAGGGGGATCGCTTCCCACAAGGTAGTCCTTCACCAAGTCCCCTCTGGATGGGGCATGGGGTTTTTCCGATGCCGGATCCCGGAAGTTGGTCACCGCAGCGATTCGCCCCTTTCTGGTGATCCCCAGCCAGGTGCCGCCGGAGAGAAGATCCCTCCCTCCGAGCACATCCGGGGCATCATTCCAGAATGCAAGCGGCGCAGTGGGCCGCTCGTAGAACTCATCCCGGTTGGCAGCGAGGATCAGTTTGTAGGTGGGATGTGATTCTAAAGCCAATAGGATGAGACACATTCAGCAACCGAAACGCTAATACATCAGTTGGGGCAGGAACAGGATTAACTGGGGGAAGATCATCAGGATGATAACGCCCAGGATAACGGCCAGCAGGAACGGGAGAATCCCCTTGAATATGGACTCCAGAGGCACTTCGCCGATGACGCTTTTGGCCACACCGAAAACGACGTACACGTTTATACCCACCGGTGGTGTGATCACCCCCATCTCGGTGACCATGACGATAATGATACCGAACCAGATGGGATCATACCCGAGGCTGGTGACCAGTGGAAAAAAGATGGGAACGGTGAGCATCACAAAGGCCAGGGCATCCATGAAACAGCCGCCGAAAAAGTAGATCAACACAATGATGGAGAGAATCATGTAGGGCGGCAGGTCAAATCCGCCCACCCAGGTGGCGATGTTGAAGGGAATCCGCGTGACGGCCAGGAATTTCCCGAAGATGACGGCCCCTGCAATGAGCATCATGACCATGCAGGAGGTCCTGAGCGTCTCATAGAGCGAATTGACAAACCCTTCCCAGGTGAGCTGTCGCCGGATGAAAGAGACCAGGAGGACCCCGAAGGCCCCCACGGCCGCCGCCTCGGTGGGGGTAAAGAGTCCCCAGAAAAGCCCGCCCATCACCAGAATGAATACAATGAGGGTCTCGCCCATTCCCAAAAGCGCCTTGACCCGCTGTCCCCAGGTAAAAGACTCACCCGCAGGACCCTGTTCCGGATTAATCCGGCATCGGACATAAATGGAGAGGATAAAGAGCAGGGTGACCAGAATGGCCGGAATAATCCCTGCCACAAACAACTCTCCGATGGATTGCTCGGTGAGGATACCGTAGACGATGAGCACGATGCTGGGGGGCATGATCATGCCGAGGCCCCCGCCCGATGCCACCGAGCCTGTGGCCAGCTCATCCGCATATTTATAGCGCTTCATCTCAGGGAGACCCACCGTGGCCATGGTGGCGGCTGTGGCCGGAGAAGACCCGCACACCGCACCAAAGGCGGTACAGGCGGTCACCGTGGCCATGGCCAGACCGCCCCGGGTACTGCCCAGGAACTTATAGCCCGTATCATAAAGCCTGCGGCTGATGCCGCTGTTGAATGCCAGTTGGCCCATGAGGATAAACAGCGGGATGGTGGTGAGCCCGTAGGAAGAGAAGACATCATAAAAATTCCTGGAAATGAGGCCCAGGCCACCCTTCGGGGAGATCATGATGCTGAAGCCCAGATAGCCGACCATGGCCATGACAAAAGCCACGGGCATCCGGAAGAGAAAAATAATGACCATTATGACAATGCCGATGATGCCGATCAGCGTGGGGCTCATGGATGTCTCAGCTTTCTGATGTTCTCGATGATATCATAAAGAAGAATGAGCGTGAATATCACAAAACAGAAGGCGACGATGTAGATGATATAATAAGTGGGAAACTGCAGGTTCATGGAGACCTCACCCGATGACTGCATATCCGTGGCATACACGGTCATCCGCCAGCTCACCAGAATGAACAACACCAGGCTCAAAAGGGATGTGCAGATATCGATAATCCGCTGGATCCGTTTGGGGAAGACCCGAACCAGTATTTCCACTGCGATATGCCCTTGTATCTGTTGCGTATAGGGGAGGGCCATGGCCACGGCAAGGGTGGCCATGAACCCCACCAGTTCCACAGAACCGAACACCGGATGCCGGAAAAACCGGCCCACCACGTCCGCACAGGTGAGAAAGGTCATGCCCACGAGACAGGCGGCACCGATGATCTTGAGTTTATCGACGATCCACCCGATGAATTTCCAGAAACCGTTCATACCTTACACTGCCGTCGGAACGCCATACGGGCGAACGCGTTTCACCGGATGGCGCATGGATTAATGGTGGCATTGAATTAAAGAAAGGGGCCGGTGACCTAAGAGGCACGGCCCCGTTTATTCATAATTACTTGCTTGCGTTTTGCACCGCCTGCATGGTGAACGAAACAATTTCATCGCCGTTGAAACCCTTCTCATTGAGGGTCTTGATATAGTCTTCGGCAATGGGGGCCACGGCCTTTTTCCACCTGAGGGATTCTTCATCGTCGAGCCCGATGATCTGTCCACCCTGATTCAGGAAGAAATAGATCCCTTCCATATCACTGGTATCCCAGGCCTGGCCATGTTTCTTGATCCATTCCTTATTGATCTCTTTGATGGTCTTCTGGACATCCGGAGGGAGTGCATTCCATTTGTCTTTATTCATGACCACAAAAAAGGAGGTGGTGTAAGCGGCTGAAAAATCTGCGGTAATATAATCGGTGACCTCGCCGAGTTTCCAGCCCTTGTCGGCCTCAAAGGGAAAGACGCCGCCTTCCACCACGCCTTTCTGGAGCATCTGATAGGTTTCCGGCATCGGTTTGGGGACCGGTGTGCCGCCCAGGGCCGAGACCACCTTGGCACTGGTACCATGACCCCTGAGTTTAAGTCCCTTCATGTCTTCCAGTTTCCGGACCGCTTTGCCTTTGGTGTGGATGAGGCCGGGGCCATGGGCGTGCAGATACATCACCTCGGTGTCTTTCAGTTCTTTGGGATCGAATTTTTCATAGACCTCGTTAATCACCTGGGTGGCCACTTTGCCGCTGGTGTAGCCTAAGGGAAGGTCGACCGCCGACATGACCGGGAAACGGCCACGGGTGTAGGCCAGGACGCTGAACCCGATATCGGACAGGCCCTGAACCACGCCGTCATAGCACTGGGCCGCCTTGGTCAGGGTGCCGCCGGGGTAGTATTCCACTTTGACTTTGCCGTTGGTGCGTTTTTCGACTTCCTGGCACCAGGCCTCTGCCAGCTTACTCTGGATATGGGTGGGTGGGAAGAAATTGCTATAGGTCAGTTTGATGGGTTCTGCCTGAGCGGTTTGAGAGCCAACACTCATGAAAGCCATGCCGACAATTACGGCCAAGAAACATATGAACACCGTCTTTTTCATTTGAATAACCTCCTCACGTTAATGTTGGGCATAAAGCAATTTTAAATGAAGTTTCTTTCGAAAAATAGACGATTTCACCTCCCTTCATCTGCTTTCATTTCTGTTTCTATTTACGTGTTGAACTCCTTTTTTCTTGGGTTTTCATATAACAAACCGAGACGGAATACAACAAAAATCAGACGATTTATCCATTCGATCTTTCCGAATTCGGTTCCTCAACAAAGGGCGCTGTGGGGCTACTTTCCGGCGGGAACGATGAGCATCCACAGCCCCAGGAGGACGAAAAGGCCCCCGGCGCCGTACCTCAGATAGTGTGCGGGTATGACGCGACTCACGGCCGCTCCGAAAAGGACTGCGAGGAGAGAGGTCGCCACCAGCGCCCCTGCCGAGCCCAGGAATACGGCAAGGCGTGATTGGCTGTCTGCAGCAAAGGAAAAGGTGGCCAATTGGGTTTTGTCCTCAGTTCCGCCAAAAAGATCAGGGCAAATGTTGAGAAAAAGACTTTGAGATCCATAGATATTGTGCCTCCCAAGGCATAAGTTCTTGGAATCAGCCAAGATATTTGATTTCTTCCCGGCCCCGCTTTTCGTCCACAAAGGTTAATAGGATGCCGCCGGCGATAAAAAAGATGGCGATGGAGGTGATGCTGATGCGGGAGGCCAGGGTGCTGCTGACCCCGAAAGACCGGATGAAAAGCCCGACACCCCCCATGAGCACCGGTCCCATGATGGCGGAGAATTTCCCCAGCATATTATAAAATCCGAAATACTCCCCTGATTTGTGGACAGGAATAATTCGCGCGTAAAAGGAGCGGCTCATGGCCTGAATCCCTCCCTGGACCAGACCGACAATAATCGCCAGGATATAGAATTCCGTGCTGGTGTCCATGAACGCCGCCCATATCGAGACGATCAGATAGACGCTGATGGCCACGAATATGGCCTGTTTCGCGCCGATTCTCTCGCCCATGTACCCGAATCCGATGGCCGATGGGAATCCCACAAACTGGGTGATGAGGAGGGCCACCATCAAATGCTTAGAGGCCAGCCCGATGGACATGCCGTAGTCCACGGCCATGCGAATGACCGTATCCACGCCGTCGATATAGAGCCAGTAGGCCAGGAGGAAGAGGAAAATGGTTTTGAGGTGGCGGATTTCTCTAAAGGTGTTCTGCAACTGGCGAAAGCCGGCCAGGCCCGGGGATTCATCGGCAGTGGGTTGATGGTACCGGGGTTCCTTGACGAATAAGAACAGCGGGATGGAAAACACGGCCCACCAGATGCCCACGGTCAGAAAGGAGAACTGAACCGCTTCACCGGCCCCCGCGAATCCGAATGTGGCGGGACTGAGCGTCATCCATACATTCACGGCAAAAAGGATGCCTCCCCCGAGGTAACCGAAGGAAAAGCCGAGGGCGGAGACCACATCCATCCGATCCCTCGATGCGACAGAGGTGATCAACGCGTCATAGAAGATATTCCCCCCGTGAACCCCACATTGGCAAAGACATACAAAAGGACCGCGAGCGGCCAGTTGCCCTTGGCCACGAGATAGAGGGACGACGTCATGACCACGCCCATGAACGCAAAGAAGAGGAGGAATTTCTTGCGGGCGGTGCCCCGATCGGCAATGGCCCCCAGGAGCGGTGCAAAGAGGGCCACGCCTACTCCCGCAATGGAGTTGGCCATGCCCAGCCGGGCCGTACTCACTGTGGCATCGAAGCCGACACTCCAGAACTGCTTGAAAAATATGGGGAAAAAACCGGCCATGACTGTGGTGGCAAAGGCGGAATTGGCCCAGTCATAAAGGGCCCATCCGATCACGGCCTTTTTATCGGCTGGCATCATGAGCTATTGAGACCTGTGGACGGTTTGTTATTGCGCGCGGAGCAGACCCCGGGTCGGCGTCGTTGTTTGGTTGCCGGTCTTGTGGTGGACGTCTAAAGCGGGCTATTTCAATCGAAACAGGTTTTTGACCGCACGCCATCCCATTTTGCGGCGCAGGATGCCCAACTGATCCTGGAGCGGGAGTTCTTTGGGGCAGACATCTTCACACCCCAGAAGCCCCATACAGCCGAAGATGCCTTCATCCGTTCCGATGATATGAAAATAATCCTTATCCTGTCGCTCATCCCTCGGGTCCATCATGAAACGGGCGATTCGATTGAGGGCCACCGCCCCCAGGAAATCCTCCCGCATGTTGGCGGTGCCGCAGGCGGCCACACAGCACCCGCACTCCACGCACCGCTCCAGCTCATAGATGGATTCGGCGAGGGCGTTGTCCATCCGTTCCTCCTGAGCATCCGGGTCCAGGGTCTTGGAGGTGTGGATCCATGATCCGATCTTTTCGTTGGTGGCCCGAAACCAGGTCCCTGTATCCACCGACAGATCGCCGATCAGTTTAAAGACCGGGAGCGGCATGAGCGTAATCTCCTCAGGCAGTTCCTTGGTGAGGGTCTTGCAGGCCAGGTCCGGCCTGCCGTTGATGACCATGGCGCACGACCCGCATATGCCGGCTCGGCAGCAGAAATCGAACTGAAGCGACGGATCCTGTTCCTCCCGGATCTGGGTCAGGGCGATGAAAAGGGTCATGCTGTCCGTTTCATCAAGTAAAAAAACATCTGTGTGGGGAGTGGAGTTGGAATCTTGGGGGTTGTACCGGAATATGTTGAATTTGAGTCTTCGGGCCATTACTTATGCTCCTGTCGTGGTGCCGTCACGGCTGATCACTTTACTCGCCCCGTAGCCACGGCTTCCGGGAGGAAGGATTTCCACCTTTGACGCCGATTCGTAGATTAACGTGGGGAGATCATCCCCCGACTTCCATGTGGCGAGGGTCCGGTTGAGCCATTCCCGGTCATTGCGGGCCTCATAGTCCTCACGGGCATGACATCCCCGACTCTCCGTCCGGTGAAGCGCGGCGTAAGCCGCACAAAGGGCCAGGCGGACCATGCCGCTGATCTTCAGGGCCAGGCTCAGTTCGGCATTGGCCCCCAGGCCGTTGGAACGAAGGCCCACCTGTTGGGACCGTCTGTAGATGTCCTGGAGGGTTTCCACCGCCTGTTGAAGTCCCGTGCGGTCACGGAAGATGCCCACGTGTTCCATGAGCGCGTTCTGCATGGCGTTGCGGACCTCATAGACATTCTCGTCGCCGTCCTTGCAGCCCACAAGGCGTTCAATCCGTTCACTTTCCCGCTTCAGGCAGGCGCTCACCAGCGCAGTATCAAATGTGACCTCGTGGCCTTTGACAAATTCCGTCACCTTCTCCCCGACGATTTTTCCGGCCACAATGGTTTCCGCCAGGGAATTCCCGCCCAGCCGGTTGAATCCATGGAGATCCCAGCACGCGGCTTCACCGGCGGAAAAAAGGCCCTTGAGCCCATACACCGCGCCGTCCTTGTCGGTCCGGATGCCCGCCATGGTGTAGTGCTGGGCGGGTCTCACCGGGATGAGCTGGGTGATCGGGTCAATGCCCAGAAAATTGTTGCAGATTTCTTCCACCTCTCTCAATTTGGTCTTAATATGTGTTTCGCCAAGGTGCCGGATGTCCAGCCAGAGGTGATCTCCATAAGGGCTCTTGACGCCGTATCCCTGTCGAATGTGGTGGGTCATCCATCGGGAGACCACATCCCGTGAGGCCAGTTCAGCCTTTTCAGGCTCATACTCGTGCATGAACCGCTTCTCGTTTACATCGAGCAGGGTCCCCCCGTCCCCCCGGCACCCTTCGGTGACCAGGATATTGGTGGGCACAATGCCGGTGGGGTGAAACTGGATGGCCTCGGGATTGCCCAGGGGTACCACGCCGGTATCCAGGGCGATAATGGCGCCGCCGCCTTCGTTGATCACCGCATTGGTGGTTTCCCGATAGATCCGGCCGTAGCCGCCGGTGGCGATGAGGGTGGCCTTGGCGAGATAGGCCTTCAGCGTTCCGGTGGTGAGAGACCGGGCGATGGCCCCGGTACAGGTGTGGCCGTCATGAATCAGAGCAATGGCTTCCATTCGATCATGGACCTTGACCCCCAGTTCAACCACCTTGTTGTCCATGGTATATAATAAGGTGTGACCGGTCCCGTCCGAGGTGTAACAGGTTCGCCATTTGGCGGTCCCGCCGAAGGATCTCGCGGTAATGAGGCCCTCCTTTTCGGGAGACTCGATCTTTTCATACTGCTCGCCACCCTTGAAATAGGTCGATTTCCCGGGCAAGACGCGGTTCCAGGGGATTCCCCAGAAGGCCATCTCCCGCACCGCCTTGGGTGCGGTTTCGGCAAAGAGACGCGCCACCTCCTGATCGCAACCCCAGTCCGATCCCTTAACCGTGTCTTCAAAATGGACATCCGGGTTGTCCCCCTCTCCCATAATGCAGTTCCCGAGGGAGGCCTGCATCCCCCCCTGGGCCGCGGAGGAGTGCGACCGCCGGGGCGGAACAATACTCAGGCAGGTGACCTGAAACCCCGCCGCAGCCGCCTCGACGGCGACCCGCTCACCGGCCAGTCCGGCACCCACACACAAGATATCCGTAAATTCCGTATCCACCAGCAATTCCCCTTGACTTAAGGATTTTCCTTTTTGAGAAGTTACGCCTTATTCAACGATCCGATCGAAATCGATATCGGGATCGATGTCGACCTTAGATGCTGCACTCTCTCGTCTACTGAACGGAAAGGGTCATGAATCGAATAATGGTGATCAGACCGATCAATATGAACACCCCGGTGAGGATGTTTTCAAATTTCTTCAACCCTTTTCGGTTTTTTCGCTTAATAAAGCCCCATTTGACACCGATGCGGTAAAATCCGATGCCCACGTGAAGCTCCACCATGGGGAGAAGAATCAGATAGAACACCAGCCAGAACCCGCCCTGAATCCTGGCGGCGCTCTTGGCGGCGGTAATGGGGAGATCGGTGAGGACGGTCCACATATGAATGGATCCCATGATCAGGATGATCATGGCCGTCACCACCTGGACCAGCCAGAGCCAGGTGTCCGTATGGTGGAGCATGCGGCTGTGTTTCCAGTAGGTGGTCTGCTGCTCCGCACGGAAAGGGACCTTTCGGGCCGCAAGAATGAAATGAAGCAGAAACGTGAACCCGATGATGGGCCCTCCCACCTGGGCCATATAGGTGGCCTCAAAAAAATAGGCCAGCGTGTTCATGGCTCCTGCCCCGAGATTGACACTGGCCACCAGAACCATGTGGCTCCACATAAAAAGAATCAGTCCCGCCCCGGTGAGCATCTGGAGCCAGTCCAGATAAGCGGATGTGTTTCCGGATGTGCGAACAGAAATGGTATTGTCCATTGCCATGGCGGTGCCCCTTTTGCGGGTTTTCGGATGATGACTGAGGAATCAGATCTCTTGAGTCGATTGAGAACTCGCCTTTGTTATCGGCCCATTCTCATGGCGGATACTAATACTGCCGATCACGGGCTGTCAAGATGAAATGGGGAAATCGAACCCCTGCATATCCCCCCCTTGGCGGTCCGTTGAAGCATTTCGGCACCGAGGCGTCTCAGCCTGTTTACAAGCGGGGTGAACGGCTCTGATCGGCCGCTTCGATATTGATGCATGGGGACCTATTTTTTTCCTTGACAGGAAAACTCAATTTATCTATAGGTTTGCCTCAATGAATACCCTGGAGGGCCGAAGCAGCCGGAGCGGGAACATGAACCTGGAAAATCTCCTTTCAGATAAACGATCTAAAATTGTCAAGAGATGGCGGAATGCCGTCATTTCATCCTACCCAAAGACAGCCGGAGCTTCTTGAGAAGGGAAAAAAGCCAGTTTGCTAATCCGGTGGGCAATATCGTTGGTAAAGAGATAGAGGCCCTGTATGATGAGGTCATCAAGGGCGCCCCTGCGGCCGACATCGCCAACCGTCTCGAGACCATTATTCGGATCCGGGCAGTGCAGGATTTCACACCTTCTCAGGCTGTGGGCTTCGTTCTTGAACTGAAAGGAATCATCAGGGAGGAAGTGGGTGCCGGGCAGTCCCGGGACATGGAGGCTGTTGATCATCGGATCGATGAGGTGCTTCTACTGGCCTTTGATGTCTACTCGAAATGTCGCCAGAAGTTGTATGACATCCGGGTCCATGAGGTGAAGAATCAGGTGGGAAGACTACTGGAGAGAGCCAATCTTATTGTCGAGATTCCGGAACAGGCGCCGGGTCTTTGAGGTGACGAGGCAAGGACCGTTCTTTAACATGAGGTAATAGTCTATGAATTTCTTTTTGAGCATTATTTTTTCTTTCTTCGCAGTGATTGTCGTTGTGGTGATTCCGTGGATCGGTGTCGGGGCCTTGGACCTCCGCGTCCTTTTCGGTGTGGTCATCCCATACGCGGCCCTGGCCACGTTCTTCGTGGGGATCGTGGTCCGGGTTATTGACTGGGGCCGATCACCCGTTCCATTTCGAATTCCCACCACTGCCGGGCAGGAATGGTCGTTCCCCTGGATCAAGCGAAACCGGGTCGATAACCCGAAAGGGCTGGGCGGCGTGATCGTCAGAATGCTCATCGAGGTGCTGACCTTCCGGTCGCTCTTTAGAAATACCCGGCTGGAATATCGACGGGTCGACGGGGTGCCCAAGATCGACTATGAATGGGAAAAGTGGCTCTGGCTGGCCGCCATTTTATTTCACTATTCATTCTTTGTTATTTTCTTGAGACATTTCAGGTTTTTTACGGAGCCGGTCCCTTATTTCGTGACCCTGCTTCAAAACCTGGATGGGTTCATGCAGATGGGCGCGGCCCCCTTTAACGGGTTTGGCCTCCCGGGTGTGTATCTTACCGATATGCTGCTCATGGCCGCAGTGACCTGGCTCCTTTTAAGGCGTGTCCTCTATTCTCAGATGCGCTATATTTCGCTTCCTGCCGATTATTTTCCCCTCTTCCTGATTCTCGCCCTCGGCTTTACCGGTATGCTTATGCGATACCTATTTAGGGTGGATGTGACCAGGGTGAAGGAACTGGCCATGGGCCTGTTCAGTTCTCCCCACTGTACCGGACGGTATCGGGGTCATTTTTTACATTCATCTGTTTATCCTCTGTGTGTTGATTGCGTATTTTCCGTTCAGTAAACTGATGCACCTGGCAGGCGTATTCCTGAGCCCCACCCGAAACCTGGCCAATAACAACCGATTTGTCAGACATGTGAACCCCTGGAACTATCCCGTGAAGACCCATACCTATGAAGAATACGAAGATGAGTTCAGGGAACACATGATCGAGGTGGGCTTGCCCGTGGAAAAGGCGCCTGACCAAACAGCAGATACAGAAGAAAAGGAGTAATCATGGCCGATACCCCAAAACCAGAACAAACTGCTCAGATAGATCATCGGGCGCCTCTCTTTGAAGAGGGCTGGATGAATAAACCGGCGGAAATCAGACCCGGCATCTATTGCTACGGTTCCAAGCCGAAGAACCTCGAATATGTCGGCATGCCGTATCCAAAGGAATGGAATCCCGAAGATGATGACTGGCAACTCCCTGAAAACTGGAAAGAGATCATCCAGGAGGGATTCAAGGATCGACTGGATCGGTTCCGGACGCTCAAGGTGTTCATGGATATCTGTGTTCGTTGCGGGGCCTGCGCGGACAAGTGCCACTTTTTCATCGGTTCGGGTGACCCCAAAAACATGCCGGTTTTAAGGGCGGAGCTTCTCCGGTCGGTCTACCGGAAGAACTTCACCACCGGCGGAAAGGTGTTGGGCTTGTTTGCCGGCGCCCGGGAACTGACGGAAGATGTCCTAAAGGAATGGTGGTACTATCTCTACCAGTGTACGGAATGCCGACGCTGCTCGCTCTTCTGCCCTTACGGCATCGATACGGCCGAAGGTCACGATTCTGGGCAGGGAATTGACCAATCTCCTCGGGCTCAATACGGACTGGATTGCCGCACCGGTGGCCAACTGCTATCGGACGGGGAATCACCTCGGAATCCAGCCCCATGCCTACAAAGATATGCTGGAGTTTTTTACGGACGAGATCGAGGATATCACAGGCATCCGAATGGAGCAGGATTTCAACCGCAAAGGCGCTGAAATCCTCTTCATTACCCCATCGGGCGATGTCTTCGCCGATCCCGGCACCTATACCGCCATGGGCTACATGATGCTCTTTCACTATCTCAAATCCATGGGCCTGGATATCACCTGGAGCACCTATGCCTCAGAGGGGGGGAATTTCGGTTATTTCACCTCCCACGAAATGGCCAAACGCCTCAATGCCAAGATGTACGCCGAGGCCAAGCGGCTGGGGGTCAAATGGATTCTGGGCGGAGAGTGCGGGCATATGTGGCGGGTGTTGAATCAGTATATGGACACCTTCAACGGCCCTGCCGATTTCTTGGAAGAACCGGTATCCCCCATCACCGGCACCAAATTTGAAAACGCCAAGACCACCAAGATGACCCATATTGTGGAGTTTACGGCGGATCTCATGCGACATAACAAGCTGAAGCTGGATCCGAGCCGGAATCGATCATCTCACGGTCACATTCCATGACTCCTGCAACACGGCGAGAGGCATGGGTTTTTTGAAGAGCCCCGATATGTCATCAAGAATGTTGTGAATAATTACTATGAAATGCCGCCGAGACCATTCGGGAGCAGACCTTCTGCTGCGGCAGCGGGGCCGGATTGAATGCCGGAGAGGATATGGAATTGCGAATGCGCGGGGGGCTGCCCCGGGCCAATGCCGTGAAATATGTGCATGAGAAGTTCGGGGTGAACATGCTCGCCTGCATCTGTGCCATTGACCGGGCCGTTCTGCCGACATCCATGGAATACTGGGTTCCCGAGGTTGATGTGACGGGGGTCCATGAAATGGTCGGCAATGCCTTGATATTCAAGGGAGAAAAGAAGAGAACCACGGATTTGCGTGGCGAACCCCTGCCAGGAATGGAGGATGAAGAGGATGTATGATGGAGGTAAGATCATAATCGGCCTGATCATCGGTCTGGGCCTGCTGCTTTTCCCCTTCTTTTACAATGCAGGAAAGGCGGCCAAGGCCCCGGACCCGGTGTTGACACCCAAGGCGAAGGAGGCAAAGGTATGTGTGGCCCCCACGACGTACATGAGGGAATCCCACTTTACCCTGTTGGATGAATGGCGGCAGACGGTGGTCCGCGACGATGAACGGTATTACACGTCCGATGACGGCAAGAGATACTACAAAAGCCTTACAGGTCACCTGCATGGATTGTCATTCCAACAAAATCCAGTTTTGTGACCAGTGCCATAACTATCTGGATGTGAATCCCTACTGCTGGGACTGCCACATCGCGCCAGTTGAACCAGAGGAGAAAAAGTAATGGGCGTAGACAGAAGAGAATTTCTGAAGATAACCGGGGTTGCCGCGCTCTTCGGACTGGGCGGCAAAGCCGCTCTTGATGTGTTCGCCCCTGGGGAGGTGGAGGCCTCCATGGATACGGTTCCTTTGAGCCCAGGGGAAACGGTGGGCCATGGTGGTTGACATGGGCAAGTGCCTCGATCAGCAGGCCAAGGAAAAGGATGGGTGTAATGCGTGTCTGGTAGCCTGTCACCGGGAGCATAATGTGCCGGACTGGGGCAACCCGAAGCATGAGATCAAATGGATCTGGCAGGAGCCCTTCGAACATTCATTTCCGAACCAGCCCAACCCGTTCATGGTGGAAAGTCTCGAGCATCAGCCCGTCGTTCTGATGTGCAATCACTGCCTGGTACCGCCATGCGTCAGGGTCTGCCCCACCCAAGCAACCTTCGAGAGAAATCGGACGGCATCGTCGCCATGGACATGCATCGGTGCATCGGATGCCGGTTTTGTATGGCGGCCTGTCCCTATGGGTCCAGGAGCTTCAACTGGGGAGATCCCAGAAAGGCGCCCAAGGAACTGAATCCGGATTACCCGACCAACATGGACTATCCCGAACGGTCCAAAGGGGTGGTGGAAAAATGCAATTTCTGTGTGGAACTGGTGACCAAGGGTGAACTCCCGGCGTGTGTGCAGATGTGTGATAAGATCAAGGTCCAGGCGCTGACATTCGGGGATCTGAACGATCCGGAATCGAACGTGAGGAATTTGCTCCGGGAGCATTACTCGATCCGACGAAAACCCGAGCTGGGTACCGGTCCTAACCTATTTTATATTGTATGAGGTGATTATGCTTGACAGGGCACTAAAAGGAAGTCAGGGATATTGGGGGTGGCTCGTATTTCTGCTTGTATTGATGGGGATCGGCGCAGGATGCTGGTTCTATCAGTTCTTTGAAGGCTTGAAGATAACCGGTATGAGCAGGGATGTCTCCTGGGGGCTTTACATCGGTCAGCTGACCTACTTTGTCGGTGTTGCCGCCTCCGGGGTGATGGTGGTGCTGCCTTACTACCTACACGATTACAAGGCGTTCGGCCGGATTACCATCCTCGGGGAGTTTTTGGCCGTATCCTCCATCATCATGTGTCTGTTGTTCGTGTTCGTGGATTTGGGCAATCCGGTCCGGATCATGAATGTGATCCTCTACCCCACGCCCAATTCCATTTTGTTCTGGGACATGATCGTGTTGAACGTCTACATGCTGCTCAATCTCATCATCGGATGGAATGTCCTGGCCGCGGAACGAAAGGGGATTCACTATCAGAAATGGATAAAGGTCCTGATCTACATATCCATCCCCTGGGCCTTCAGTATCCATACGGTGACGGCGTTTCTGTACGCGGGTCTGCCCGGACGGCATTTCTGGCTGACCTCCATCATGGCCGCCCGATTTCTCTCATCGGCCTTCTGTGCGGGTCCGGCACTTCTCATTCTGCTGTGTCTGATTGTCAGGAAGGTGACCAAGTTCGACCCGGGAAAGGAGCAGATTCGCACCCTGGCCGGCATCGTGACCTATGCCATGTTGATTAATGTGTTCTTTTTCCTGCTGGAGCTCTTTACCGCGTTTTACAGCCAGATCCCGGGCCACATGCATCCCTTCGTGTTTCTCTTCAAGGGATTGGAAGGGCACGGAAACCTGGTCCCGTGGATGTGGGCGGCTACGGTGTTTGCCGTCATTTCCCTTATCCTGCTGGTGGTGCCGTCGACCCGGCGCAATGAGGGAACCCTCGCCGTGGCCTGCGCGGTACTGATCGCGGCCACGTGGATCGACAAGGGGCTGGGTCTGATCGTCGCCGGTTTTACGCCCAATCCCTTTGATACGGTGACCCCCTACTGGCCCACAACGCCGGAAGTGTTGATCACCATCGGCGTGCTGGCCACAGGGTTCTTTGTATTGACCGTGCTGTATAAAGTGGCGGTCTCCATTAAGGAAGAAGAAGTTGCTGCATAAGGATTTGTTTCGATAAGCATCTGAAGGAAGGCCGTTTCAGACGTTGAGCGGCCTTTCTTTTTATCATGCTGCTGCACCAAAAAAAGGCTTGACAGGCAGGGTCTACTCTGTTAGATATCCCGCGGATTCCGTGGCAGTATTATCATTTATATTCGTTGAATGATCTAATTTACTTAGGAGGTTAAACAGATGGGTTACGAAGTGGTTGTTGATCATGACAAGTGCGAAGGATGTGAGGAATGTATTGAAGTGTGTCCTGTGGATGTGTATGAAATGCAGGATGATAAATCCGTCCCGGTGAACGCTGAAGAGTGTTTGGGTTGCGAAAGCTGCGTCGAGGTATGTGAGCAGGAGGCGATTACCGTTACGGAAGTCTAAATAGATTTTTTCGGAATGCCTTAGCTTCTAGCGCGGCCGCATCTTAAAAGATGCAGCCGCGCTTTTTTGTTGGTATGGACATGCCTCGGCGGTCATATTGAAGATGGGACCGCTTCGGTAGATCGAGGCATCAATCAGCACAAAAAAAGCCGCCCCTAAAAAGGGGCGGCTTTTTTACCGAGTTAAAAAATTAGGTCGGATGCTCTCTAACCCTTCTTTTCGTGGCAATCATTACATTTCCTGAAAGGTCCAGTCTTTTTGCCTTCCTCCTGCAGCGCCTTGTGACAGTCCTTGCAGTTCTTGTGGAACGCATTTTTCAGCTTGTAAACCTTCATGCCGTCCTGTTCGGTCCGCTCCATCTTGTGGCATTCCTTGCAGGCCTGTACATGATCCCCTTCCTTCCAGACGTTCTTGCCGTCCTTGAAGACATGGTGGCAATCGGCACAAGCGACTTTGTAGTCTACGGAATGTTTCTTATGGGAGAGTTTGACAGGCCCTTTGAGAATTTTCTCAAAACCGTTCTCCTCAGGACTTATCACCACCTCATCCGGCACCGCTTGATCCCCTGCTGTCAGGACGCCTACTGCCAGGAAGAGCATGCAAGAAAAAACCACGGTCATCAACGAAACCATCTTCCCATTCATTCGCATTTCCACCTCCTTTATCACGATGTTATGAATATTCAGGTCTCAAAAAGACCCGGATTTCAACCCAAAGTTATCTTGTGAGTTTAATCAAAGCAAAACCTTTATGTCAAGCAAATAACCATAGGCTATCCATTTTCTTCGGCGAATGCAACCAGTTCTCTGAGGACCTTCAGGGATTCCTGGGCCTCTGTTTCATCAATCTTATGAATGGCAAACCCGGCATGGACGATTACATAGTCCCCAAGCTTTAGGTCCTCAATCAGCAGGGTGCTGACCTCCCGCTGAGTGCCCTCCATATCGATGGTCGCCATGCCATCGTCCATGGCAATGACCTTTGCGGGTATGGCTAAACACATAAAGAAAGCTCCCAGTTTATGTCAGAGGGGGTTATTCACTGCCGGCACGCGGATCTGCCGGTCATCCTCAGAATCACGGGGCCAGTATTCCGCTCCGAGACGATCGAGTTCTTTACACACAAAATCCACGAGATCGTCTACCTTGTCTTCGACCGGGGGCGTCAGCTCGAGGCTGAGGGTGTTGATATCCAGGGGCTCGGCGCCCAGAATAACGGTTTCAGGGACGTTGTCCAGGGCCTTACAGAGGGTCAGGGATTCCAAAAGATCCACCTGGTGAAGGGAATTTTTGGCAAGGATCCGGCTGGGGATCTGTTCGCCTTCGAGCCGGTGCAAGGTGCCGGGTTCGCCCCCGTTTTTGACGGCGTCCACTACAATCAGATGATCGGCATCAGACAGGGTGGATAAAAGATTCAAGCCCAACACCCCGCCGTCCACCAGGTTGACGTTGGGTGAAAAGGTATAGGCCGCATCGAGGGCCTCCACGACACGCACCCCCAGGCCTTCATCGGAAAAAAGGATATTGCCCACACCCAAAACGGTTATTTGTTTCATTTTTCTCAATTCCGCTCCATTCGTCTGTATCCACCAAGCCATCATTCTATATGAAATGACCTCATATATTCAAGCAAATTCCATTCATAATGCCATCCCCGATTCCATTATCAAGCCGCGCAGGCATCCTGAAGGGATGCAAATGCGGCGTCGATCAAGGCATGGGCGTCTGTAATCGCGTCCTCTTCCGTGGAACTCACCCCATAGCTGACCTGAACAGACAGCGCATCCATCTCCTCCTCAAATTGTTTGTTTTCCATAGCGGCACAAATTTCCTCGCACAAGATCTTTGCCTCTTTGAGCGGGGTCCCCGGCAGCAGACCGGCAAACTGGTTGCTGTCAAACCGGCACACATGATCTTCATCTCCCACCCGTTCCTTTAACACCCTGCCGGTTTCTTTCAAAATGGTATCGGTGATTTCGTCCCCGTTGCGCAGGGTTATCTTCGGGAGATCCTCCACCTTGATGATAAAGAATGAAAGCGGTGACTTTCCCTTGATCGATTGGGTCAGCGCCGCTTCTTTTCTGAGGACACTCCTGAAGAACTCCCGGGTTCGCAGTCCGCTTATCCGGTCGGTGATGGTCTGGTCCAGAAGCGCGGTAGTGGAGCATTCCAGCCGGTCGCAAAGAATCCTCATCAGGTTGAAAAAGAACCGGTGTGCCGTGGGCGGATAGAGCCACTGGAGGCGCCGCACCATTCGTTCATTGATCTGAAGGAGTTCGGTGGGTTTTGACGCCATCACTGTGGCGGAGCGCTCACATGAGCGGATCATGCCCATTTCGCCCACCACATCGCCCGTCTTGAGTGTGGCGATGACCTGTTTCATCCCGCTGTCTTCGTGTGGCACGTTCCAGCCCGGGGTATCGACGACTTCGAGTTCCCCGGAAACGATGACATACATGGAGTCACTGACCTGCCCCTTTCGGAAAATGACCGCCCCTTCCGGGTGGGTTTTAAGATTGCCCGCCATGAGCACATAGTGAATCTGAGTCCGGGAAAGGCCGTTGAACAGCGGAATGCGTTTGTGCGGGTCCTTACCCAGTTTTAATTTCAAGAGATCCCAGATGGTGACCAGTTCCACATGGAGCATCAAAGAGGGGAGTAATATCAGGTCGGCGACCAGGGCCGAAAACATGGTGATGACCATCATGAGGCCAAACACAGCAGTGGGTTTGAAGCTGGATCCCATGAGCACTGAAAACCCGAGGCTGATGGTCAGGGTGGTGAATATGATGGGACGTCCGATGTGTTGAACCGTTTTCCGTAAGGCTTCCTTCTTGTCCAGGTCCCTTTTGAACTCGTGGTTATAGCCCACGAGATAGTGTATGGTGTCGTCCACTGCCAGGCCGATGGCAATGGTGGCGATCAGGCTGGTGGCCATGGAAAGCGGTATGCCGGTCCAGCCCATCACCCCGAAACTCACCACGATGGGAAAGCAGTTGGGCAAGATGCCGATGATGCCCACCTTGTAGGACATAAACAGGAGGAACATGATGGCAAATACCAGGATGAGCGTCAGTCCCAGGCTCCTGACCTGACCTTCAGTGATGAGTTGACTGCTATGGGAAATGACAATGCCGAGGCCGGTGACCTGGAACGTGAAATTACCGGGAAAGGCCTTTCGGAGATATTCCTCTATGGTTTTTTGCGTGGTGAGGAAAGCTTTAGAGCTGGCGAGATGAGTCCGAAGCAGGATGTTGGTTCTGGAAAAATCCGGACTCATGAACCGGTCCAGCATGTCCTGACCCAGCATGGTCTTGAAACTGTTCGCCAGCATTCTCAGCTCAAAACCTGCTTCAGGCAGTGTATACAGATCCGCCTGATACTGGTTGGTGGCGTAGTTCACCAACTTGAGATAGTCATTAAAGGAAATGGCTTTGTCCACCCCTTCAATGTGGAGAGGAAGGCCTGAAGTTGATCGATGGTCTTTAGATTTGCCGGGTCCTCGAAGAAGCCGTCTTTGCCGCTGTCGACGACCACATTGATGGGAAAGCTCCCGGCCATGTCCCGGCAGATATCTTTGAAATGCCGGGCCACAGGGGTGCTCTCCTTGAAAAAATCGACCGGGTTGGTCTCCACCTGAATACGGGTAAGCCCCAGGATGCCCAACAACCCGATGAGAGCGATGACGGGCAGGGCTATTTTTTGATGATGGAGGTTGATATGAATAATCGCGTCCAGGATACGGTCCAGAAGCTTGGGTTTCGATGAGGCGGTCGAGGGTTTTTCCTTTGGAAATGGCAGCATCCCGAGAATGGCCGGCAGGAGGGTCAAAATGATCACCAGCATGAAGAGGATGCCGACACATGAAAAGAGGGCAAAGGCGCGGATCTCATGAATTTTGTTGATCAAAAGGGAGCCCAGGCCGATGGTCGTGGTCATCACGGCGAGGGAGGTGGGAAAGCCGATCCGCTGGAAAGTCGCGATGGCCGCCTCCTTGGGTGTGGTGGTTTCGCGTACGGCATACGTGTATTGCGGAAAAATGTACATGCAGTAGGCTGTTCCTACCGCGATGAGGAATATGGGAACGATCATGGCAAGCAGGGACAGGGGGGTTCGGGTCAGTGCCATGAGCCCGAATGTCCATGTCAAAGCGATCAGGACCGAACCAGAAGGTATAAGGATGCCCCTGATATTCCGGAAGAACACGAATAGCATGAACAGAATGATGGAAAAGGTGATGACCGGTAAACTTAAGAAATCCTTTTCCGTGAAATCTGCCAAGGCCTTGGAGACGATGGGCATGCCGATTTGATACAGCGTAGCCGCATGCTTCCGTTTCTCAATGAGCGCGTCCACCGTGTCGATGACCCGGCCCTTTTCCCTGATATCCTCCAGTATGAGCGAAATCACACACGTTTTCCCATCCACGGATACGATGTTTCGTTCGAAGAGGGTAATGGGCGATATGATCTTCTTGAAGTCTTCGAGTTTCCACTTCTCGGTGACATCCATGGCCTTTCGGATTCCCGGAAGGCTGATGACCTGTCTCACTCCCTCAATTTCGGAGAGTCTTTGGGCCAGCTCACGGATGGTCTCAAATGTCGCAGGTCGAAAAACATCTTCGGTTCTGACCACCACCAGGATGATCTCCTCACATCCAAATTCCTTTTTGAACGCCTCGTATTCCTGTGTTTGAGGGAGGTCTTCAATGGTGAGATCGTAGATGGACGTCTCAAAGCGGAGCTTGGGTATCTGGATGGCGAAGAAGAGGGTGATCAGGGAAATGGCAACGATGATTTTCCAGGGATTCTGGACAATGAAACGTAACCAGCTGGCGGGTCCGGGCAGCTTTCCCAGGATTTTCATTACTACAGGTTCCCTTTCACAGAAGTTAAAAATAAATGGGGGGAATATAACAGGCTCCGGGGGATGTTTCAAAATAAAAAAGCCCACCCCCCGGCGTTTGGCTCGGGAGGTGGGCTTTTAGTGCTGAAACGGGTTCGGTTAGATCACTTTAAATTTATAGACCTCATTGGAATCCGGATCGATGACATGAACCGCACAGGCGATGCATGGATCGAAGGAGTGGACCGTCCTGAGAATTTCCAAAGGTCTCTTGGGATCCGAGATCGGGGTTCCGATGAGGGCCTCTTCCACGGGCCCCCGTTTGCCGTTCTCGCATCGTGGTCCCAGGTTCCATGTGGAGGGCACCACGTACTGGTAATTCTTTATCTTCTTGTCTTCGATCTCGATCCAGTGTCCCAGTGACCCCCTCGCCACGTCATTGAGGCCGCACCCCTTGGCGCTCTCGGGCATGGTCCAAGGCTGATAGGTCTTGGCATTTCCCTTCTTGAGGTTGCCCACCAGTTCCATGACCCATCCTTCCATGGCATCGCCAATGGCCAGGGTCTCCAGCCCACGGGCTGCCGTACGACCCAGGGTGGAGAAGAGGGCGGAAGCGGGGAGATCAAGTTTTTTGAGGGTGCTGTTGACAATGTCCTGAAAGGTTTTATCCCCGGCTGCATAGGCCACCAGGACCCGGGCCAGCGGGCCCACCTCACAGGGTTCCCCATTGTACCGCGGCGCCTTAAGCCAGCTGTAGCGCCCGCTCGTATCATATTTGGGGTCCTCCTGAAGCGGTTTGGTCTCCCCGTTGTAGGGATGTTTGGCGCCGTTACCTTCATACCAGGCGCGGGCCACGTGTTCGGTCACCTGCTTCGGGTCCGCCATGGTTAGATTATTCAAATCCTGGTTCATGATCACGCCGCGAGGGAGGAAGAAGCTCTCGGGTTCCTTTGCGGACTGTGGCAGATCGCCCCAGGCGAGGAAGTTCTTGTTGCCGCCGATGCTCCCCCAGTCCTTGTAGAAGGAGGCAATGGCGATCAGGTCCGGGATATAGACGTTTTTGACGAAGTCCTGTGTCTGTTTCCACAAGTAAAGAAACTCGGCAATCCGATCCGGGGTCAGATCCCTTACACTGGTGACCCCGCCCACGACCAACGACTGAAGATGGGGGTTCTTGGCGCCGAAAATGGCGTGCATCCGCACCGCCTTTGCCTGGAGACGCAGGGCTTCGATATAATGGGCCGTAGCCATGAGATTGGCCTCCGGCGGCAGTTTGTATGCGGGGCTTCCCCAGTATCCGTTGGCAAACGGGCCCAACTGACCGCTGTCCACGAACGTTTTGATGCGTTGTTTGACCTCTTTGAAATAAGCGGCGCCGCCGTGGGAATCGTTGCTGACATTATCGGACAGGGTCGCCGTCTTTTTCGGGTCGGCCTTCAGGGCATCCACCACATCCACAAAGTCAAGGGCATGCAGATGATAGAAATGGACGATATGATCATGCTGGAACTGGGCGCCGTGGAGCAGATTCCTGATAATCCGTGCGTTGTCGGGGATCTGGACGCCCACGGCGTCTTCCACTGCTCGTATGGATGCAAGATAGTGGGTATAGGTGCACACACCGCAGGACCGCTGGGTAAAAAGGGGCGCATCTAAGGGATCACGTCCCTGCAAGATGATTTCTATGCCCCGGAACATCTGCCCGGAACTCCAGGCGTTCACCACTTTCCCGCCGGCCACTTCGGTCTCAATCCTCAAATGGCCTTCTATTCTGGTAATTGGATCCACTACAATTCTTTTGCTCATTTTATCTCCTCTCTTTATCTATGGCGTATTTTCTTGGATCGAATTGAGGGTTACGCTGGAGCCGCATCACTTTTTCTCTTGGAAAAACGGCGTCATTTTGTCCCAGAATCCGGGTTCACTGCACCCAATGCAGGGGTGTCCCGCCTCAACCGGCCAACTGGTACCATCGTTGAATTTGGCCACAGGGCAATTATTATAGGTGTCAGGACCTTTGCATCCCATCATGTAAAGGCAGTAACCCTTGGCGGCCTCTTCCGAGCCGAATTCCTCCACAAACTCGCCGTTTTCGTAATGGGCCCTTCTTGGGCACTGGTCATGAATGGTTTTTCCATAGGCAAAGAGGGGTCTTCCCAGATCGTCAAGCGCAGGGAGTTTTCCTAAAAGGAGATAATTGACGATGGTGCCCACCAGATTGATGGGATTGGGTGGGCATCCAGCAATGTTCACCGTTTTTATTCCTAGGGCATCGCCAACGCCTTTATATCCGCCGGGGTTGGGTGCAGCGGCCTGTATACCACCGTAGGTGGCACAGGCGCCTATGCAGATAACTGCGGCAGCCCTGGGACAGACTTCCTTGGCAATGTCCATAAACGTCCGGCCGGCGATTTTGCCGTAGCCCCCGTTGAATTTGGTGGCAATGGCGCCTTCCACCACGCAGATGAACTTCCCGTCATATTTCTTCAATGACGCGTGGAGTTGATCCTCTGCCTGCTGGCCGGCAGCGGCCATGATGGTTTCGTGATACGCTATGTCCAGGATTTCAATTACCAGTTCGTCGATCCAGGGATACATGGACCGTAACGTGGCTTCTGAGCAACCCGTGCATTCAGCAAAGTGAAGCCAGATGACCGGGGGCCGCTGTTTCGGGGCCGCAAAGACCTCTGCGACCTGTGGAATGAATGATGAAGAGAGTCCCATGGTCGCGGTCAGCATACCGCAGTACTTCATGAAATCCCTTCGTGAGATCCCCTTCTTTTCCAGTCTTTCGTAGAACTCCGTCTCCTGTTTCATTCGGCACCTCCTGATGGCGGTTAATTATTCAGCTACTTCGAGCCAACCCTAAAAACTATAGTATGTCGCTCATGACGAGCGTTTCTCCCAAAGGATGAAACCGCTTGGCCTTCCTTTTGCGGTAAGGGCTGATGAATCGATCAGGTTATCAATATAACCAGTTTTTAGTATCATAATCTTAGGAAGGAGTGCAAGGGTATAAATACGCGTTTCGGAAGAAGTTCCTAAAAAAGCGTGGTTGATGGTGTTGTAAGCGCTTAAGTGGTCACCATTAGGGCTCATCCAGGGTGGTATACCCCTCCTTGATGGCGTATTTGACGAGCTCTGCCGTACTGCGCAGCCTCAGTTTCTTCTTGAGGCTTGCACGGTGGTGCTCCGCTGTTCGTGAACTGATGTAAAGGAGTTCGCCGATCTTTTTGCTCGATTTTCCCTCGGCAACAAATTTTAAGACTTCCCGCTCTCGGATGCTCAGATCCGCCCTCGCACCCGGTCCTTGTTCCCGTTTCTTGAAAAAGTCTTCGGTCATATCCATTGCGAGGGTGCGCGAGATATACCGGCCCCCTTTTCGAAGTTTGGTGATGGCTTCGATGAGTTCCTCACCGGAATCTTCTTTCAGGAGATAGCCGTTTGCACCGGCGTCAATGCAGTTGGCAAGGTACTGGACATTCTTGTGCATGGTCAGAATCAGGACCTTGATGCCGGGACGGATGCCCTTTGCCTCGCGTGTGGCCTCGATACCCCTCAGATTCGGCATGGAGATATCGAGAATGATCATGTCCGCGTTTTGTTTCTTCAGAAATGCAAGGAGTTCCAGGCCGTCGCTCACCTCCCCGATCACTCTCAAATCCTTGGTTTCTTCAAGGATCTTCTTGACGCCTTCTCTGAAGATGGCATGATCATCCGCCAGTATGAGTTTGTAATTTGCCATTTGTTACCTCCCTTTCTTCATGGATTGGTAATGAAAAACCCACATCGGTCCCTTCGCCTTTTTTGGAGAACAGGCTGAATCGTCCCCCCATCATTTTTACCCGTTCCTCCATGGTCGCCAGGCCGAGTCCCTTTTCAGTGGCGTCGAGCCCCGTTATCTTTTCCAGATCAAATCCTTTACCGCTATCCTTTATGTTGAAGCTCACCACATCCCCATCTTTCTTGGCGATCACCGTGATGCCACTGGCATCGGCATGCTTTGTGATGTTGGAAATGGCTTCCTGGAAAATTCGATAGACCCAGACCCGCGTAACGCCTGGCAAAAGAAAATCGATATCCTCAATGTTGATATCCGTTTGGATGTTCAGGTGCTTACCGGCTTCTTCCACCAGCCACCTCAGGGCGGCAGATAACCCAAGATCTTCCACCAGCCGGGGACTCAGCTCCCTTGACATTCTGCGGGTGTCTTCGAGGATCTGTTTGACAAATTGGGACAGCTCCTGACACTCTGATTTGAGATCGTTTCGGGATTCCGGCATATTGCGGCGGAGGGTGCCAATGCGCACGTGCAGCAGAGAAAGGTTTTGACCCAGTTGATCATGCAACTCCATGGAAATCCGTTTCCGCTCCTGTTCCTGCGTTTCCAGCGTCCGTGAGGAGAGGCGGCGGAGGTTGTCTTGGGACACCTTCAGTTCCTCAATCACCTTTTGACGCTCTTTAACCTCAGATCGCAATTCTTCGTATGTCTTCTTAAGTGCTTCATCCGCCTTTTTTTTATAGAGCCCGAGCTCAATGGCCGACCGGATCTGCGTGTCATTAAACGGTTTGATCACATAGCCGTAAGGGTTCAGCACTTTGGCTTTTTCTACCAGCGCCTCATCGCTGTAACCGGTCATGAAAATGACAGGGATGCTCAATTCCTCCTTGATGGTTCTGGCGGCGTCGATGCCGTCGACGGCCCCTGGCATGACGATATCCATGATGATCAAATCCGGCAGTAGCCTCCGAGCCATGGCAATTGCCTCTTCACCGGAGAAGGCTTTTCCCACAACGCCATAGCCCATATTCGTTAGAAGGGCATCCAGTTCCTCCGTCATGATGCCTTCGTCATCTACGATGAGAAGCCTGTGCATTCCCTCCCTTATTTGGGTTAATCCCTCAGTGTTATTGCTTAGGTCCATGCTTACTAAGAAGCGGATAGAATCACAGTTTGTCAAGAAAAATATGCGTAGGAATACGGATTTCCGGGGATGTTTAAAAGGGGTAGAACGTCAGGAAAAGGGGCAGCCGACCGTGGCGGTCTCCTTTTCCTTCAAGAATGTCTTGGCCGGAGAATTGCGGGGGGAACCTATTCATCCCACCGTGTGGATTCGATGAGAACCGTGACGTGGAGGAGGACGTCACGGAGGCCGATATCTTCCATGGAGATGCGGATCCGGGTCCCATGCCTGACGTGTGGGGGGATCGAGAGGGAAAAGGCCCTTTTTGATGGGATCTTGCCGGTTCCTGAACATCGGGAGCAGAACACCCTTTCCCCAAAACCCCATCCACTGCAGGCGGGACAGGGTTCGATAATCGGAACACTTACGGGAAAAAGACCACCGTTTTCAGTCTCCTTTGGGGATAGTATGGCCTCGTAAAATAGGTCTTTCTGCTGGGACCCCCTCTGCCCGGAATCGAAAAAGCCTGGAAGGAATCCCTCGAAGAACTCATCCGTAGGCCCCATGAATCGCCTGAGACGGTCAAAGGGCGAGATGCTGGGGGCTGCCGGCCTCTGAATTCCCGACATTCGTGGTTTCGTAGTTTTACTATTGACTTCCCGATCGTATTTTTCTCTTTTCTCTTCATCGACGAGCGTTTCGTATGCCTCCTGGACCTCCTGAAACCGCTTACTGCTGTCTCTTGAATGGCTGATGTCGGGGTGATATTTCTTGGCAATGGTTCGGTATGCGCGCTTTACCTTTTGGAGATCCGCACCACGGCTTATACCGAGTACGAAATAGTAATCCTTTGTCACGGTCACCTCCCAAAAGATTGAGACCTTCGAAGATGACCCGAAGGTCTCGCTTCAGTGGATATGTCGTTGAACAGGGCCCGGCCTCAGGTCGCCTTCACGGTAACCTTTCGAGGGGTAGCGGCCTTTACCTTGGGAAGGGTCAGGGTCAGCACCCCATCCTTCAGCTTTGCCTCAATCCCTTGCTGGTCAATCATTTCAGAAAGGGTGAATTCCCTCAAATAGGTCCCGGTACGATATTCCCGGAGGATGTCCTGCTCATCCTTGCCCGCTTCTTGTGCTACTTCTCCGGAAAGGGTCAAGATGCTGTCTTTGAGATCGATATTGAGATCATCGGGGGTGACCCCTGGAAGATCCGCCACCAGTGTCAGGTTCTCAGGGGTTTCAAAAATATCCACCGTGGGCGTAAAGACGGGCCCCGGTCGCGTCTGTTCCATTGATGAACTCACCTCACTCTTTTCTCTTGCCTGCAATGACTTGCTTTCATTCGTTGTCATGGTCATGTCCTCCCGTTGGGTTGCCCCATTCGCCATTAATTTGCCTTGACCGTGATTTGCTTGGGTTTGGTCGACTCCGCCTTGGGCAGCGTGACGGTGAGAATCCCATTCTCGGATTTGGCCTCCACCTCGTCGGTGTCTACTTGACCGGGGAGGCTGATCACACGGCTGAAACTGCCGGCGTCTCTTTCTCTTCTGTGGTATTTGGCATTCTCATCTTCGGACGGAACCACCTTTTCCCCGGAGACAGACAGTGTGTCTCCGGTCACCGATATGTCCAGTTCATTCGATGGGATTCCCGGCAGCTCTGCACGGACATAGTAGTTGTTCTTGTCTTCGGTAACGTTCATGAGGGGGAAAACCCCGGCAAACGCCTCCCGCCATTGACCCCCTGAAAGGCCTTCTCTCAACACGTCCATTTCCCTTCTGATTCTGTCCAGTTCATTAAACGGGTTCCTGG
Organism: Deltaproteobacteria bacterium; assembly: GCA_034522175.1. Taxonomy (GTDB): domain Bacteria; phylum Desulfobacterota; class DSM-4660; order Desulfatiglandales; family Desulfatiglandaceae; genus JAIPDZ01. The sequence goes on from JAXHLQ010000001.1 coordinate 2,303,465, forward strand.
TCAACTCCCATCTGGGTTCTCCGGTGATATGTCTCCATAACATGGTGCATACCCTCCTTCCTTTTCGTATCTTTTAGTTTATTGGTACGGCCCGGCGGGGATGAATTTCAGAGGAAAGACGGTTCCGGGATCCGTGGCGACCCTTCAATACCGTTTTGCACGAATAATATTGAATACGAGCCAGAGTCCCAGGATACCCGAGATGATGTATCCCACAATGCCGAGGGCAGGAAATCCGAAGAGAAGCGGCCCGATGCCCGTGGTGACGATCATGGAAGACCCGATGATCAAGGCGGCAATGATGATGCTGAAGGCCATGCGGCTGGATGCATTTTCAATGGCCATTCTGAGACCTCTTAAGTTTTCATGGGTAAAGCGGATGCTCAATTCCCCGCTCTCCATCTTGTTGATGATCCGGGAGATCCGGACCGGCATGTCCCGCTGGAGGAAAAAGAGGCGGGAAAAACCGGTTTGAAGCCGTTGCCAGAGTGCCCGGGGTTCCAGTCGCTTGAGCGCCAGGCGTTTTATGGTCGCTTCTGCTTCAGTGAACACATCCAGTTCGGGATAGATCAGCCGGGCCGTCCCTTCGGCCGTGACCAGGGATTTGATCATGATGACCAGATCAGGCGGAAGTTTCAGGCGGTACTCGCGCAAGAGGTCGGTGATAAGCAACAGGAGATGGCCGATGTTCAGATCCTTCAGTGGGACGGAGTAATAGGTATCCAGTGCTTCTAACAGGTCCCTTTCCAGGGCCTGGAGATCAATGGTCCGCCGTTCCTCACTCATCTGAACGAGGGCGTGGGCCAGGGCGTGGGTGTCTTTGTCCACCAGGGCGTTCAGCAGATCCAGAAGATCGCTCTGGTTTCTTTCCGTAAGGCGGCCCACCATACCCCAGTCCAGGAGGCAGAGCCGGTTTTCTTCCATGATGAGCATGTTCCCAGGATGGGGATCCGCATGGAAAAACCCATCTTCGAGGATCTGCTTGATGGCCGCCTGAAGCCCCTGCCTGGCCAGTTCCATGGGCGCACTGAGCTGACGTCTGTCCATATCCTTTAACTTGGTTCCCTGAATATACTCCATGATGAGGAGGTTTTCGGTGCAGTACCCTTCATGGGGTTCAGGGATATAAATCTCCCCTCCCTTTGCATAGGACCGGGCGATTTTCATGTTCCGGGCCTCTCGACGGAAATCAATCTCCTGCATGAGCGTGCGCCGCGTCACACGGACCAGATTGGGAAGGTCATAGAATTGCAGTTCCTCTGAGCGTTCGTGCAGGCGATGGGCGATGGCGGCCAGAATATCCAGGTCCGTCTGGATCTTCTTCCGTATGCCCGGACGCTGGACTTTGACGGAAACGATCCATCCCTCCTTCCGAAGCACGCCCCGATGCACTTGGGAGAGGGAGGCGGCGGCGAGCGGGGTGACATCGAATATGGAAAACATTTCGGTCAAGGGCTGGCCGAGTTCATGTTCCACCACCACCTGGATCTCGGAGAAGTCTTCTGTGGCCACATCGTCCTGCAGTTTGCTGAGCTCCTCAATAAGGGGTTTTGGCAGAAGATCCGGCCTGAGGCTCATGATCTGGCCGAACTTGATAAAGGTGGGCCCCAGATCTTCCAGTACGTGACGGATTCGTTCATAGGTCCCCACGCTGGTATCTGAATGGGTCCATTTTCTCACGAGACCCATTCCGGGAAGATCCAGACGATGTACCAGATCGTCAAAGCCGTAACGCAAAAGACTTGAAATGACGTCCTTGAATCTCCCCAGCCTCGCTATGGTCCGAATGTCCACGCCATGTCTCCTCTCGTCCGGGATTCTGATGCGCACCACACTTTTATCTTACAATATTTATCAGAGTATGCAATAAATGCAACCGATGAAAACGAAAAGGAAAAAACATCGGGAGATTCGATTTCAGCAGCGGGCGTTTCATAGTGGGTCGCTTAATGTTGTACGAGTAAGCGACAGGCGACCGCTGAAGACGTTAGTCTAATGGCTGTGACCCGTCCCGCAAGACCTACAAAAGGGTATGTCCTATTGGCTGCCCTGAGTCTCTTCTGGGGTATTAATTTTCCCGCCATGAAGCTGGTGCTGAACGAGATGTCGCCCTGGACCTTCCGGGCCATCTGCCTGTCTTCAGCCGGGTTGGGACTTCTTTGGATCTCCAAGTTGAGTGGTCAGGCGATTTCATTTCCGATGAGGAATCTGAAAACGCTTCTCGGGGCGGCGCTGTTCAACATCACCGGATGGCATCTCGCTGCGGCGTATGGCATATCGCTCATGCATTCCAGCCGTGCGGTCATCATCGGATATACCATGCCGGTATGGGCCTCCATTCTTGCGGTCTGGATCCTCAATGAGAGACTGGACTTCAGACGGGTGGGGGGGCTGGTCCTCGGTGTTGCGGGACTTTTCTTCCTTCTGGGACCGGAAATCACTCAAGTGGGGGAATCGCCACTCGGCGTGGTGTTCATGCTCGTGGCGGCCTGGTGTTGGGCCATGGGAAGTATATTAATCAAACGAGGCCCGTGGTACATGCCGCTGTCTGCCGTTACGGGATGGATGTTTTTGATCGGCGGCATTCCCATCTTTATCGGGGCCCTCATTCAGAACCGATGGGACCAGGTCGTGAGCCTCTCCCCCTGGGCGCCGGGTCGCTGATTTTTGTGATCCTGCTGCCCACCTTGTTTTGTCACTGGGCCTACTATAAAGTGGTTTCCATTTTTCCGGTGAGTTTCGCAGCCATTGGTACCCTGGCCATTCCCGTGGTGGGGATCCTGACCAGCGCCTGGTTTCTAAATGAGAGCCTCGAATGGAATGAAATTATGGCCATGCTCCTTATTATGGGGGCATTGTCACTCGTGTTGATTCACCCTGTGATCAAACGGGAGTGAGTCAAAACAGACATGGAAAGACCTATTCTGTGCCAATGGGAGGGGTTATGCGCAATATGAAAAGGCTCATTTTGTCACTTTTGTTGATGCTGTTCATGGTCACCGGCCTGATATCCTGTTCCGAATTGCGATCCGAGTTTGATCCCAAAAAATGGCGGTATAAACCCTACGACACCAAGCCGCCGAGCTGGGAGAACGATATGGGGCGGCCGGGGCCCGGATCTACCGGGGATACCTGGTAATCCGCCGGGTGTGCCGGGATTGCGGCTTTTAATGGTCGAGAACGCCATGCGGGTTCATTTGGGCGTTTCCTCCCCGTGACAAACGGCTATGGGTGCAGGTCTTTAGCGCATTTAAACCCCATAAGGGGTTCAGCCATGAGAACCGCCCTCAGGACCGCCTGCCCCACGACGCGGGCCGCAAGCATGCCCACCACGCTGATGTCGCATGGGATTTTTCCTGTGGCCACCGTGAAAATGGTATCGCCATCCACCATGGTGTGCGCAGGCCGAATGGTCCTTGCATAGCCGTTGTGCGCCATGGACGCCACCTTGGTGGCCTGTGATTTGGTCAAGCTCGCGTTGGTGACCACCGTGCCGAGGGTTGTATTGGCGGTAAAGCCGATTTTCCGATGGAAAATATTCTCCATCATGATGTCTTCGGTGTTCAAAATGGCTGAGCGGTCTTTTTGGAGCACACCGGCCAGGACCTCGCCGGTGGCCGGATCGAGCACATCCCCCAGGCAGTTGACCGCCACCACGGCCCCGATTTTCAAATCCCCGATCTGAAGGCCGTAGGCCCCCAGTCCCGACTTCATGGCCCGTTCCATGCCGAGGATTTTACCCACCGTGGCCCCGGTGCCGGCCCCTACATTCCCTTCTGATGGGCTGTTGTCCCGGGCATTCAGACAGGCCTGGTATCCCATCGCTTTATCGGGCCTCACCGATGGGTCCCCTATGGCGAGATCGAACAGGACGGCTCCACAGACAATGGGCACTTTTGCCACGTCCGTATCGAAGCCGCAGTCCCGCTCTTCGAGGTAGCGCATGGCGCCGGCAGCCGCATCAAGGCCAAAGGCGCTCCCGCCGGTGAGGACCACCCCGTGAATCTTTTCCACCAGGTTCACGGGACGCAACAGATCCGTATCTTTTGTGCCGGGGGCCCCGCCCCGGACATCCACCCCTGCGGCGGCCCCCTCCTCTGTGAGGACGACCGTGCACCCGGTGGCTGCACGAAGATCCTCGGCGTGCCCGATCCTGATGCCCTCAATGTCGGTCAGCCTGATCTCTTTGATGTCCATGGGCATTCCTCTATTTTGGGTTCAGTGGTTCAGGATGACGCGGCTTTGGCATTCAGGTGGGCGTATTTGTCCAAATACCGCACCGGCATGTTCAGGGCATCCCGGCGGAAGGGTTCTGCCAGCACGGCTTCCCCTCCCTGGATGACCGCATCGATGACACAGGGCCTCTTTGCGGCCACCGCCTCCCGGACCGCATCGCCCACCTCCCCGCAGTCCTCCACCCGAAACCCCTCGGCCCCCATGTCCCGGGCCAGTTGGGCGTAATCCGGGTTCTTTTCCAATTCGGTGCCCACGAAGCGATTGTCATAATAGTCGATCTGGTTCTTTTTTTCAGCGCCCCACTCCCCGTTGTTGGCCACCACGGCGATGACCGGGATGTTTTCCCTGACCGCCGTCATGACCTCGGCGATGCCGCTGATCCCATAGGCCCCGTCCCCCTGAAAACAGAATACCGGCACATCCGGTCGGCCGATCTTGGCCCCGAGGGCGGCACCGTAGGCAAACCCGCAGTTGCCCCAGCTCAGGGCGGCGAGATGCTGACGGATATTCGAGAACCGGAAATAGGCATTGCAGATGGAGGCGTTGTTGCCGATGTCCGTGGTCACAACGCTCCCCTCGGGCATGGCCCGGGCCAACGCCTGGATGAACCCCCGGGGATGCATGGGTGTGCCGGTGGATGGGGACCATGATGCCAGTTCTTCAGCCCAGATCGCCCTCTCTTTCTCGAGGGCCACAAGGCGCTCCGTATTCTTTTGAACGTCCGGCTTTATGTCCCTTACCGCAATGAGCGCTTCGTCTGCGAACGCCTTGACATCCGCGCAGCTCGCTACGTCCACTCGTTTGCTCAACCCCAGCACCGTGGGATCCGCATCCACTTGAATCAGCCGTGCAGACTCAGGCCAGTAGGTCATGTCATACTGGGGCAGGGTCCCGAAGGGCCCGAGGCGTGAGCCCAGTGCGAGAACCACGTCCGCCCTTTTTATGGTCCGCATGGCCGCCTTTGACCCGCAATACCCGATGGGACCCATGGCCAGGGGATGGCTTGCCGGGAAGGTGTCATTGTGCAGGTAACTGTTGACCACCGGTGCGGAGAGGTATTCGGCCAGCGCCACCACTTCACCCAGTGCAGCCCCCTGACTGACGCCCCCGCCGGCCAGGATGACCGGATATTGGGCTTCGGCCAGCAATCGGGCGGCCGCTTTCAGGCTTTCCCGCGGGCCGAATCCGAGGGAGATGTTCAGTGTCTCATAGATGTCATCTTCACAGACCCCGTAGAAGTAGTCCCGGGGGATGTTGAGCTGCACGGGACCCCGTTGAACCTTGGCCATGTAAAAGGCCCGTCTCGTTAGTTCGGCCATGCGTTCGGGGCGGTTGACCCGCACCTGAAAGACGGTGGATTTTTCAAACATGGCCATCTGGTCCAGTTCCTGAAACCCGCCGGTTCCGATGCCCATGGATCCGGTCTCGGGCGTGATGGCCACCACGGGACTGTGGGCCCAGTAGGCTGCGGTGACGGCACTCACGAAGTTGGCTGCGCCGGGCCCGTTCTGGGCGATACAGACCTGGGGTCTGCCGGTGACCCGTGCCAGTCCGTCCGCGGCATGGGCGGCGGCCTGTTCATGGGCCACGGAGACGAAGCGGATCCCCGCCGCCGGAAAGAGGTCCAGGGCATCCATGTATGCGGAACCGACAATGCCGAACGCCGTTTCGACCCTTTCGGCAACCAGGGTTTCCACCAGCGCTTCGCTGGGGGTCATTTTGATTTTGCTCATGATAGTCTCCTTATGCTGTTTTCACCCGCACGGCGGTTTGTATTCAACGCGCGCCGGATATCGGGTGTTTGGGGTTTTTTCCATAGTATTCAGGAGTCAGATGTTAAAACTTTAGTTCACTTTAGACACTTTAGTTCACTTCAGGCACTTTAGGCACTTCACATATCTGTGTCAGGCTGTCCACGAGATAACCGATGGCGGATTCGAGAAGTTCCTCGTGGGGCTTGCCGTTTAACACCGTGGTCTTGAGTTTTCTAAACTGAATGAGCCCATGTGAAGGGTTCCCCAGAGCATGATGGCAAATTGCCTGGCGTTCACCACTCTAAATGCCTTTATGTCCATACCCGCTTTTACCGTCTCGGTGATCAGATCGATGATCCGGGTCCCATAGGTATCGACCTGTTCTTTGAGGTGTGGCGACAGAAAGGATTGGGGCGATGATAGAAAGTAGTTGATGATATCAAAATAGGTCTTTTGGTCCCTGCTGAACGCCACATAGATGCGGGCGATGGCTGTTAACCGGTCGGCAGGGCGTTCTTCCTTTTCGATCGCCCTTTTGACGTCGGCGTAGAGCCGTTCGAGCCCTTCCTCCTGAAGGGCGGCAAAGATCTCCTCCTTGCTGTTGAAATAAAAATAGAGGGTTCCCACCCCCAGCTCAGCGGTCTGGGCGATCTTGTTGATGGATATTCCATGAAGGCCTTCGGTCAGGAGAAGCGATCGGGCCGCATCAAGGATCTGGGCCTTTCGCTGGGCCTTCTCCCGTGCTCTTCTTTCCTGGAGTCCCATGGCGGTCTCTGTGGTTTCAGGTCGTGTCCGTCCGTGCCTGCATTCAGGATCAAGTCAATTCGTCCCTGAGTTGACGGATCATGATGCGCTCGTAAATCGTGGGCGCGAAGCGGTGAATCCAGTAGCTGATTTTTCCCACCCGGGTGAGCACCAGGAGCCGTTTTTCTCGTAATGCACCGCGGTAAACGGCCTCGGCCACCTGTTCGGGTGTCTCGTGGGTCCCCACGGAAGACTGGGGATGCTTGGTAATCCCGCCGTCACACCCCAGGGCCCGGGTCTGGAGGTTGGTGTGGACGAATCCGGGGCACACGATCATCACATGGACGCCGGTGTGGATCAGTTCGGTTCGAAGCGAGGCAAAAAGACCGTGAAGGGCGTGTTTACTGGCGCTGTAGCCGGTCCGGCCCAGAAGCGGGGTGAGGGCCGCCACGCTTTCATTGACGATGATCATCCCTTTTCGTTGGATCAGACTTGGGATGGCGGCCTTGGTACAATAGAGGGTCCCAAAGAAGTTGACCTGCATGACCCGTTCAAAGACCTCCACCCGGGTGTCCACAAAGGCTCCCCTCTGGGTGATCCCGGCATTGTTGACCAGGACATCGATGCCCCCGTAGTGGTCCAGGATCTCTTGAATGGCGCTTGCGCACTGCTCCTTTTTGGATACGTCACATGACAGGGCCAATACGTCCCGCCCTTTCCTCTGGAATGCCTTTTCCACGGCGGGAAGTGCTTTCTCATCCGCATCCAGCAGCGCAACGCCGGCCCCGGCCTCGGAGAAGCGCCTTGCGATGGCGAGCCCAATGCCGCTGGCCCCCCCGGTGACCACCACACATTTTTTTTTAAACCCCCGCATATCCTTTTCTTGTGTTACGATGGGGTCTGCCCTTCAGGCAGCGGCCGCCGGGTAAAGATAAAGGCCGTAATGAGCCCGGCGATGATATGCCAGATTCCCCACCACGCCACCAGGATGGCCATGCCCCCCAGCCCGTCGAAGAAGTTAAAGACCAACACCAGTCCCAGGGCGGAATTCTGTATCCCCACCTCGATGCACACGGCCCTGGAATCGGGTTCGTCCAGCCCGCTCACCCGCCCGGACCAGTAGCCCAGGTTCAGGGCGAGGGCGTTATGAATAAATACCAGCAGCATCACCAGCCCCACCACTTTAATGAATATCTGCCAGTTGGCGGCCAGCGCTCCCAAAACAATGACGATGAAGAAGATCAGGGAGAAGATCTTAAACGGCTTCCGCACCTTGTCGGCGAGAGAGGGGAAGATCCGGGAGAGGGTGAGTCCCAGGGCCAGGGGGATGCCCAGGATGAGAAAGATGGTAATGAATACGTCCACCGGGCTGAGACTCACGCGTCTCAGGATTTCGGCGGTCTCCGGGTTGAGCCCCCCCCACAGGGAGAGATTCAAGGGGGTCATGACGATGGCTGCGGCTGTAGAGACCGCCGTCATGCTGATGGATACGGCACAGTTCCCCTTGGCGAGATAGGTAATGATATTGGAGAGATTGCCGCCCGGGCAGGCGGCCACCAGAATCATTCCCAGGGCCACAGAGGGCTGGGGCCTGAGGATGAGGGTCAAGAGAAAGGTGAGGGCCGGCAGGAGAGACGAACTGGGCGATGAGACCGATTCCCGGGGCCTTGGGGGAGACCACGATCCGTTTGAAATCCGCCAGCTTGAGGTCCAGGGCCACGCCGAACATCATGAGCCCGATGGCGGCGTTGATGATAAACAACATCTGCGGATTGAAGTTAAGCCGGATCTGATCGACAGTGGTTGGGTCCATATCGCCCTCCCTTAAGCTTTATACGCCCCCACATTGGCCAGCGCGATACTGGCCGGGCTCACCGTGGTGGGGTCGGTCATGACGTTGATACAGGTGGTCACCCCGGACTGGAAGGCCTCTTCAAGGGCCGGTTTTATCGCTTCGGGCGCTTCCACCAAAATCCCCTTTCCCCCCATGGCCTCCACCATTTGGTGGTAATCGACCCGACCGATGTGGGTCCCTTCCTTAATGGCATGCCCCATGCGGATTTCCTGGCTGTGCCGGATCATGCCCCAGCCGAGATCATTGGAGATGACCACCACAATGGGAAGCTTTTTTCTTATGGCGGTTTCAAATTCCATGAAATTGAACCCCACCGATCCGTCGCCGGTGATCAGGCAGACCCGTGCTTCAGGGTAGCGGAGTTTGGCCGCATGGGCATAGGGGAGGCCCACGGCGAGGGAGCCGTATATGCCATAATCGAGATAACGGCCGGGCTGGTTGACGGTCCGGGTCATCCCCATCCAGGTGGTGGTGTCACCCCCGTCGGCCACCACCACATCATCGGGCCGGTCCATGAATGCATTGATTTCGTTTGCCAGGCGCATGGGGTGAATGGGCACATGGTTGCTTTCCCAGTCGTTTTTTGCAAAGCCTTTTCCCATGCCGTGGGCGTTTTGCAGGGTGGTGACCCACCCGGAGAATCGTTCCTTAAGGGTTTCGCTGAGCCCTTTTTCCTGGATGATCCGGTTGCCGCTGTTCAAGAAATGCCCCCGCGTCACTCACCACCGGCAGATCAATGCTCCGGTTTCTCCCGATTTCGGCAGGATCAATGTCCACCTGGATGATTTTGGCCTGGGCATTGAAGACATCCCCGAACATGTAATAAAGACAGATGCGGGTTCCCAGAAGAATGAGCAGGTCGGTTTGGCCGTAGGCTGAAAAGCCGGCCCCCGGACGGATGACCAGGGCCCCTTCGAAGCACAGGGGATGGGTGTCTGGAATGGTCCCGCGGCCGGAAAGGGAGGTGAACACGGGGATGCCCGTTCTTTCAATGAATTGTACGAGCGACGTTTCGGCGTTGGCCTGCCACACGCCGGTTCCGGCGATGACCACCGGCTTTTCGGCTTCCTGAAGCATGTCTATGACGCTCGGTGCCTTTTCCAGGTCCACGGGCCGGGCGGTGACGCGGGTCTGGATGTGTCGAACCGTTGACGGGTCCACGGCGGCGTTGAGGACATCCACCGGCAATTCGAGATAGACCGGACCCGGACGGCCGCTGACCGCGGTCCTGAAGGCGAGATCCACGAATTCAGGGATACGCTCGGTGTTATGACACACGAAGGTCTTTTTCACCATGGGTGCGATCACCGGTTCCTGTGGCATGTCCTGAAGATCCAGTTTCTCCTTGTGGTTAAGGCCCACGCATCCGGCGATGAGGACAAGAGGGGTGTTGGAGAAATGGGCGCTGGCCACGCCGGTCAGGGCATTGGTGAAGCCGGGGCCTGCAGTAACCATGGCCACTCCCGGCTCACGGGTCAGTTTTCCCCACGCCTCGGCCATGAATACCGCCGCCTGTTCATGACGCGTATCGAACAGCGTGATGGGACTTTCTTCTAAGTATTGATAGATGGGGGTGATATGCCCCCCGCTCAGCGTGAAGATGTATGTCACATCATGCGCCAAAAGCGCTTCAGCGGTCAATTGTCCACCGGTCACGGTTTCCATATGGGATGCTCTCCTTTTTCCAAAACTTTAGCTCACTTTAGGCACTTTACTCGCTACACCTCCATCAACTGCCCGCCCGTGACATTAATGGCCTGCCCGGTGGTATAACCGGACACCTCCGATGCCAGGTAGGTGACCAGGTGGGCCACTTCCTGGGGCTCCCCGATGCGGCCCAGGGGAATGCTCTTGCACATCTCCGCCTCCCGGGCCTCGACGGTGGTATTGAAGACCTTGGCTTCCAGCTCGAAGCGCCATTTCTCGAGATCGGTCATGATCTGCCCCGGGCAAACGGCGTTGACCCGGATACCGGCCGTCGCCAGCTCCCTGGCCATGACCTTGGTGAGCATGATCACACCGGCCTTGGCCACGGCATAGGCGCCGTTGAAAAGGGGCGGGACCTTGCCGGCGCGGGAGGCTGTGTTGACGATGCTCCCTTTTCGGCCCATCATCAGGGGGAGGACCGCTCTTGAGACGCGAAAGACGCCGTGCAGATTGACATCGATGGTTTTCATCCAGGCGGACTCATCATAGGTGTGCACCGCATTGGGCACCCCGAAGGATGCGCCGGCGTTGTTGCAGAGGATATCGATATGATCAAATCGCCTTTTGACGTTCTCCACCATTTCTGCGATGGCCGTGGGGTCGGCCACATCCACACTGACGGCCAGAGTTGAAACGGAAAACGCATCCGCCAATTCCTGGGCGATGTCCGTCATTTCATCCTCGGAAGCGGTCCGGATCGCCCCGGTCGAGCCGTCTAACGCTTCAGCGGGGCTGAAACGGCCGAGGTCGGTGATGATCACATGGGTCCCGCAGGCGGCGAGCTGCCGGGCGATGGCGTATCCGATGCCGCTTCTTTTTCCTGCTCCGGTGACAAGGGCGGTTTTGTCCTTCAAGTCTAAGTACATGGTATCTTTCTCCATGGGTTTATGTTTGATTCAGTATCTCGATTTGTAGATCCTGCCACGAGACTTGAGCGTTCGACATTCTATCGAATACCATTCGATAAGCGATCCTTACTCTGTTTATGAGTGTAAGTCAACAAAAATGGTCTCTGAATCCTGCTGAGGCCTTGGACCGATGAGACCGAGAATATTCGAGTTTGACAGAAATGAGATCAGAGGGTCGAAGGGCATTCGCCTTCCATCTCCCATCGCCGGTTCAGCCTGAAATAGATTCCTTTTTGGACCATCAATTCCTCATGCGTCCCGACCTCGCGAATCCGGCCCTGGTGCATGACCAGGATCTGATCGGCATTTCGAATGGTGGAGAGCCGGTGGGCGATAATCAAGGTGGTCCGGGTCCTGGCCATGCGCAATACCGCCTCCTGGATGAGGCGTTCGGATTCGGGGTCGATATTGGAGGTGGCCTCATCGAGAATCAGGAGGCGCGGGTCTCCTGCCAGGGCCCTGGCAAAGGAAAGAAGCTGACGTTCCCCGGCGGACAACGATGCACCCCCCTCTCCCATTTCCGTGTCAAATCCCCGGGGAAGTTTCTTTATAAAAGGATAGGCATTGGCGGCTCGGGCGGCCCTGATCATGGCGGCCTCATCCACATCGCTTCTGCCCAGTGCAATGTTTTCCTTCACACTTCCGGAAAATATGAAGACATCCTGGAGACAGAGGCCGACAGTTCGGCGCAGTTCCTTCTCCCGCCATTTTCTAAGATCCATACCGTCCAGCAGAACGGCGCCCTGGTCAGGGTCATAAAACCGTTCGGCGAGGCTTGCTACAGTGGTTTTGCCGGCGCCTGTGGCCCCCACGATGGCTAGGGTTTGACCCGGTTTCACCTCAAAAGAGACGGATTTCAAAACAGGGTTGTCTTTTTCATACCCAAACGTGACGGTATCGAACACCAGGTGGCCATTCATTTGAGAAGGGGCCGTTGCCCATTCGGACACGGGAATCTCCGGTTTCAAATCCATATACTCGAAAATCCGTTCTGTCGAGGCCATGGCGAGTTGCATGATGTTGTATTTTTCCGAGATGTCCCGAATGGGTTTGAAGAACATCTGGATGTAACCGATAAAGGCCACCAGGGCCCCCAGGGTCAACTCTTCCTGAATGACCTTTCCGCCGCCATGCCAGATGAGGAGCGCCACGGCAAAAGAGGAGAAGAGCTCCATCACCGGCATGAAAAGGGCAAAGACCCGGATCTGTTTCATGCCTGCCTGATAATTGTTTAGATTAATACCCGCGAAGACCTGTGACTGAAAGGCTTCTTTTATAAAGAGCTGAATTACCTGAATGCCGCTGATCCGTTCCTGAAGGAAGGCATTGATTTTGGCCACGGTTGACCTCAGTTCCCTGAAGGCCTCTCTCGCCATGGTGCTGAAGAGAAAGGTCAACACAAAGATAAAAGGGATGAGCATGAAGCAGACCAGTGCCAGTCGCCAGTTGAGGTAGAGGAGGATGATCAGGGCGCCCATGAGGATAAAGAGATCCTTGAACAGGGTGATGAAGACGGATTTGAACATCTCGTTGAGGTTTTCCACATCATTGGTGAGGCGGGTGACCAATCGGCCCACGGGATTCTGGTCAAAAAAGCGGATACCGTGGGACTGCATGTGTTCAAAGAGCTTCATCCGGATATCCCGCATGATCCGCTGGCCGGTAAACTCAAGAAGGTTATATTGCATGTAACCGAACACCAGGGATAGCATGAGCATGACGAAGAAGAGTCCTGCCACCAGCGCAACGCCGTGAATATCTCCCGCACGGATTTTGATAAGGGCCTGCTTGGGGACGGTGTCGAGTCGTTTGAATGGAATCAGAAAGGACCCATCGGCCATTTGATCCACGGCCCACTGAGACCTGAGTTCCGCTGAATCGGCATTCGCCCGGTAATACCGCTCGGATGAAATGGCCCCTCGATCCCGCATGCGCTGAAGGTCCACCGGATCCATTCTTTTGAGGTTGGTGTTGGAGATGTAATAGGCCCCCCCTTGGCTGCTTTTCTCGAAAAGGGCGTTGTATCGACGTGCCATGTGGCGTGCCGTTTCATCCGGCAGGCGGTCCAGATCGACTCGGTAACAGGAGGCGAGGATATAGCGGTCAATGGCGATTTTGCTCATATAGGGCGCCGCGAGATCAAAGAGCGTGATCAGCAGGGTCAAAAAAAGACCCACCGCCATCTGTTTCCTGTACACCGCGGCATAAGGAAAGAGGCGCCGCAACAACCGGATGTTATACGGCTTTCCCAGTTCCCCTTCCTGCATGTATCCGTAATCTCCAAACACCGTATTGATCAGGCCTCCGTTTCGAATGTCTCTTCAATAAGCTGCGCTTCATAGAGGGCGGCATATCTGCCGTTTCGGCGGATGAGATCATCATGGGTGCCCTGTTCAACCAGTTTTCCCTCGTGAAGGACGAGGATCCGGTCCGCCCTCCGGATGGTCGATACCCTGTGGGAGACGATCAGGAGGGTTCGTCTCCCGGGCAGATTCAGCACGCGATCCAGAATCCGTGCTTCGGTCCGGGTGTCCACCATGGAAAGGGCATCATCAAGGATCAGGATGGGGGCGTCCGTCAGCACGGCCCTTGCAATGGTCAGGCGCTGACGCTGCCCGCCGGAAAGGCTGATGCCCCGCTCCCCCAAAAGGGTTTCCACTCCCTTTTCAAGTGCCTCTACTTCTTCGAGGATGCCGGCCACGTGGAGTGCATGCTTAAGGGATGAATCGGAGATGCCCTCTTGCCCGAAGACAACGTTGTTACGGATGGTATCCGAAAAGAGGAAGACGTCCTGGGACACAAATCCGATCTGTGACCGCAACCACTTGAGGGGAACCTCCCGAATGTCCCAACGGCTTAGGAAGACCCTACCGGGGGGAACATCTATGAGTCGGGGAATTATCCGTAAAAGGGTGGTCTTCCCCGATCCCACGCTTCCCACCAGGGCCGTGGTTTCGCCATGCGGGACGGTGAACTCAATTTGATCGAGGGCGGGTGCGGCCTGATTCGCATATTGAAAGGTGAGATTATTGACCTTGAGCGTGGCGTCTCTCAAAGACCCGCCGGAATCGTCCAGGTATCGCTGAAAGGCCTCGGATGGCGCATGATCTTCAATCTCAGGGACCGCCTCGAGGACATGGTTGATCCGGCGCATGGCGGCGGATCCCCTTTGAAACAGGTTGGTGACCCAGCCCATGGCCATCATGGGCCACGTCAAGAGATTCAGGTAACTGATAAAGGCCACAAAATCTCCGGGTGTGATACGACCCAGAATGGCGTAGCGGCCCCCAAGCAGAATGACGATGGCCAGTCCCGTGTTGGTGAAGAGGGTCATCATGGGGAAGAAGACGGCGAGTGTCCGTGCAAGGCTGATATTTTTGGACACATACGCCTCACTCTCTGTTCGCACATTTTCGGTCTCCCACGCCTGCCCCCCATAGGCCTTGATGACGCGTATGCCGGCAAATACCTCTCGTACCTGTTCGGTGAGATCGGCAAAAGTGTTCTGAACGGCATCGAAACCCTTCGACATGCGGCGGGTGAGTCTGCGGGTGAGGATGATGACCAGCGGCGCCGGAATCAAGGCGATGAGGGTCAGTTTGAGATTGATGGATATCATGAACCCGATGGCCGCCATGCCGAGAACGGCCCCATCCACCAGGGCCACCAGGCCCATGCCGCTGGCCATGCGCACGGCGTTGATGTCGTTAATGGCCCGCGCCATGAGGTCCCCGGTCTGCGTTCTTTGAAAAAGGAGAGTGACAGGGTCTGCATGTGCCGGTAGAGTCGGTCCCTGAGTTGACGCTCCACAAATCTGGAGTGCCCCAGCAAGAGATGTCGCCAGATGTACCTGAAAAGGGCAATCAACAGGGCCATCCCCGCGATCATCAGGGCCTGTCGAATGAGCACCATTGCCATGTCGGGGCGGTCTGCAGGGTCAATAGATCAATGGCCTGCTTAATGATCAAAGGAATGAGGAGTTGGAGAAAGTCCACGAGAAGAAGGCTGAAAAGCCCCAGCAGGAGGGCCGAGCGGTTCTGAACGAAATAGGCCTTCAGGGGCTGAAAGGTCTTCAGGGATTCCACAAATGGGGCCTTTACGCGTTTCATGGGAAAACCAATACCCAAGGGCGCCGTTAAATGTCAATCACTTGCTGATGGGATTGCGTTTTGAAATCTGCCACCAAGACACGAAGACACGGAGTTTGTTTAATAATTGTTTTTTTGTGCCGCTGAGCCGTTGTGGCATATCGCCCGGTGATGTGGTATACGATTGGACGTTAAAGCTTTCGAATCGACCACCAAGACCCCAAGACCCTAAGTTTATTTCATAATTGTTTTCTTCGTGCCTTCGCGTCTTCGTGGCCTATCTCTTCGTAGGAGGCAGAATTGAAAGACCAGCTGATGTGCCCCCACTGCGGGAAACCCGTAAAGACCTATCGAAATCCCTTTCCCACCGTGGATATAATCATTGAGATGCCCCTGGATGCTTCCAGTAAGATCCCGGTTTCTGACAAAGGCATCCCCGGGCACAGCGGCCCTGGGATCGTGCTCATCCATAGAAAAAACCCGCCTTTCGGCTGGGCCCTCCCCGGTGGGTTCGTGGATTACGGCGAGAGCCTGGAATCCGCAGCCATACGCGAGGCGGCCGAGGAAACCTCGTTACAGGTGTCGCTTTTGTATCAGTTGGGGGCCTATTCAGACCCGGCCAGGGATCCGAGGCATCATACCCTGTCGGTGGTCTTCGTGGCCCGCGCAACCGGGGTGCCGAAGGCTGCCGATGACGCAACGGATATCGGTGTCTTCCATCAGGCGTCTCTCCCCCGTCCGCTGGCCTTTGACCATGAAAAGATCCTTCAGGATTATTTTGAAAAATGGTGTCAAGAAAAATAAAAGCCATCGGTTTCCCCCTGCTTCTCCTGTTTCTCCTTCTTGTGGCGTGTCTTGTCCTCGCCAATGAACTGATCCAGAGACCCGGGGTTCAGCAGTTCCTGTTGAAGGAATTGTCCAAGACCGTCGGGTACGACCTTCAGGCCAGGGAGATTGAATTGAGCCTGCGGCAGGGTATCGGGATCAGCGCGCGGGATCTGGAGATCCGATCCCCTGAAGGGGAGCCGGTGCTTTCGGCATCCAGGATCCGGATTGAACTGAAGGGTCGCGCGCTCTTAAAGGGGCATATCCTTCCGACCCGCCTTGTCCTGGTTGAACCGGCGTTTGAGCTGGCGGTGGGTAAGGATGGCGACAAGGATCCTGTCAGCGGGGATCTGGACAGGAAACTAATGGGCGCGCTGGCGGCTTTTACTTCTCTCGGCGTGGAGAGAGCCCGGGTGAAACTGATAGGGCTTCCATTCGATCTAAAGGGTGTCGACATCAACCTATCGCGAACCGGTCGGGATCCGCTTGAGATTACGATCTTCTCCAAAGGCGCTGTGGACTATAACGACCGGCAGATCCCCTTCACCATCAGCGGCACCGTCAGCCGGCGGACCGGGCAATCCCTGTCAGGGGATATGATCGTCAAATCGGAAGCGATTCCGCTGACGGCCCTGCCGTGGCCACGGGATCTGCCTTTTCATAAGGGTGTAGCGGAGATCCAGTTCAAGGTCCAGGGAACGCGTGACGGCCCCATATGGATCAAGGGCGTTGCGGATGTCAAAGATCTCGATTTCTCCATTCTGGATGAGGGCGACAAAAAGCGGTTTACCTTCGATTCCCTCTCCATCCCCTTCCAGGCCCGTTACGCGGCACAAACCCTGAAGGTACCGTGGTTTAAGGTCCAGGGGGCGGATTTCTCCTTAGACGGCACCTCCCGTCTGGATTTCAAGACGCCATCGAATCCGAGTCTGACCCTCAAGGTGACGGGTCCTACCATGCCGCTCGACCGGTTCAAGCGCCTGTTTCCGTCCTCTCTTTTGCCCTCCTGGTTGGAAACCCGGCTTTTCCCGTGTTTTTCCGGGGGCACGGTCCGTCTGGATGATTTTTCTTTGAAGGGGACCCTCCATCAGCTCGAAGATCTGGACCGTTATGAAAATGCCCATACCCTTTCCCTGGATCTGAAATGTGAGGGATTAACCGCCTTCGAAAAGGGCGGCGGCATCCCCATAAAGGACGTCTCGGGGCATGTGGCGGTGAAAAACGGGGTCTTAGGTGTGAAAGGGGCACAGGCTGTCTTCGGATCGTCGGAGATCAAAACGGGAAGCCTGACCATCGACACGCTCTACGCCGATCCCCCGGTGTACCATGCCTCCCTGTCCGGCTCGTTCGATATCGAGGACCTGCTGCGGCAGAGGCATCTCGATCTTATCGGCCCGGCCGTCAATCGGGCCTTTCGTAAACACGATATGGCCTGGCTTCTCAAACCGGGGGCAGTGAACGGACGGTTGGGTGCCCGGGTAAAGGTGGCTTATCAAGACAGATGGGACGATCCGAAGGTAACGGGAGATTTCCAGGTGACGTCGTGCCGTCTAAACACCGAAAAGCTGGTTTTCCCTGCCATGGTGAAAACGGGGATGCTCAAGCTGGAGGAAAAGGGGGAAGGGACATTCACGGCGGAGGGTCGCTGGGGGGACTCTGACATTCAACTGTCCGGCTCCATTGGGAAAACATGGAAAACAGGCCGGGCCGACATAGCGGCGAAGGCGGATCTTGAAGGGTTGGTGAACCGGTTTTATCCCTCGCTTTCTAAGACGATCCATGCCCAATCCCGTGTCCCGGCTCAATTAACCCTGTCCAAAGCGCCGGGGCATTGGTCGTTTCAAGGGAGGCTTCATCCCAACGGGGTTTCCATGGACAATGAAGCGATATCCATATCCCCGTTCAAAGAGATGGCCACATTGTCTTTCGACGGCCGGTTTGTGCCGGAAAAGGAAGTGGTGTTCAAGGAAATCAAATGGCTTTCCGGGTCAGACCTGCCGAATAAAGAGGCGCTGCCGGTCCTCACACTCAGGGGTTCATACGGCCTGGCGGGGACCACTGGAATCGAGGTTGATATCAAGGCCCAAAAACTGAGACTTCAGGAGCTGGGTGTCACATTTAAAAAGGAAAAAGTCTCGGCGAAAGGGTTTGTCTCATGCGATGTCCGTTTAAAGATCCCCGGATCTTTCCCGAAAGACGGAACAGGTGCACCCCTGCCGACGGTTAGCGGGCGCATTGAGGGCGATCAGATCTCTATTCAAACTGATCTCACCCCGTTGCCCATTACGGATGTGGGCTTCAAGGTGCGCTGTGAAAAGGAGACCTGTGCCGTGGATTTCCTCAACCTCAAGATGGGTCAAAACGCCTGCCGGGTCGAGGGAGAACTTCGAGGGTGGAGAGGCCTCAAGGGGAAATTGTCGGTGACCTCCAATTATGTGGATCTTTCTCAACTTTACGATGCCGGCCTTTTTGCCGGACATGAAACGAACGCTACCGAAACAAAACCGTTATCCCATACCCGTCCCGCCCATTCCCAATTCGTCGGGCAAACGGATGTGGGCGTGAATTTGTATGTGAAGGAAGGTGTTTGGGGAATATCGGATTTGGACCCCTCAAGGCGGCTGGTGCATTTCGGGCCGGTGACCTGTATGTGAACAGCGGTGATCTAAGCCTCAAATATGGGAAGGTCCGTTTCAAAGGCCACTTGAAGAGAGGGGAAACACCCGAGGCGGAAGTGTCGGCCTACCTAAACCTCACTCGAGTACCCATCGAAGCATTACCCAAGCGGTTTGCGGCCCTGAAAGAATACATGGTTGGAGATATGAGCCTGCAGGGATTGGTTTATGTCAAAGGCGCAAACAAGACGGCCTGGTTGTCCAGTCTAACGGGAGGGACGAATCTGATCATTGAAAACGGTGTGATCAAGCGATCCAGTGTATTCATCAAGATTCTGGAATTCCTGAGCATAGAAAACCTCTTGACCCGGGATAAGTCCGGCGGATCCGGGAAGGGCCTCAGGTTTGATAAGATCGAGGGCCCCATCGATTTTGAAAACGGGGTTGCCGAACTGAAACAGATCCGTCTCAGGGGACCGGTCCTCAATGCCATCGGCCGGGGAAAAGTCGATTTGATCAAAGGGCGTGTCGATGGCGAGGTGGGTGTGGAGCCGCTCGGTACGATTGATATGGTGATCAGCCATATCCCCATCCTCGGGCATCTGTTGACCGGTGATAAGAAGGCCCTCTATGTGGATTATTTCAAGGTGGACGGACCCCTCAGCGACCCCGATGTCCGCTATATCCCCTTCAAGAGTCTAAGCAGCGGCACCATCGGTTTTATCAAGCGCCTGTTCATGTCTCCGGGAAGGTTTTTCAAGAGCGTCTCGGACCGAAAACGGGATTTTGACCGGAAAGGGCTGCCTTATCCCAGCACCCTGGAGCCTGAAAACGATATGGGGCCTTAATTCAGTTTGAAACCGAATTGAGCGGCTATCCATTGGCTTCTAACGCTATCTGATCGCTCACCCGGCCCGCGCGCCCTCATCCCTCCTTCTCAGGGCTCTCAAGAAGTTCCCTGAGTGCCGGTTTCAGATAGAGGCCGTTGAGATCAAAACGCTTCAACGCCTTGGCCAGGGTCCGGCATTTCTCACGGAGGGAGGCCGATTGATTGACCATGATGACCGGTTTGCCCCGGATACGGCAGATGCCGCCGGGGGAGAAGGTTTCACCTTCAAACGTTTCGTAACGGATTGCCACATTTAGTTTGTGGGCGAGAGCCTCCAATTCCCCCAGCAGCTTCCTTTCCTCCAAACCGAATCCCCTGTGTTTCTTGACGCGATGGATATGGGTCAGCCGAGGCGTTTCATATCGTCTACCAGCGTCCTGACGGCATCGGCAGAGCGATCGAGGGCTTCTTTTTCATCCGTCTGAAGCTCGATCTCAATGATCCCTTCCACCCCGTCTTTCCCGAGTTTGACCGGCACCCCGATGAACAGGTCTTTGATGCCGTACTCGCCTTCGAGCAGGGCGGCACAGGGGAGGATCTGTTTCTTGTCTTTCAAAATAGCCTCTGCCATCTGCACCGCCGCGGAGGCGGGCGCATAGTAGGCGCTTCCCGTCTTAAGGAGTCCGACGATTTCCGCGCCGCCGGTTCGTGTCCGCTCCACAAGCGCCTCGATTCTGTCGGGCGGCATCAGTTCGGTGATGGGAATACCGGCTACCGTGGAATATCTCGGGAGCGGCACCATGGTGTCGCCATGCCCTCCGAGAACAAAGGCGTGGGTGTTTTCCACGGATACATCGAGTTCCATGGCGATGAAGGCACGGAACCGGGCCGAATCGAGCACCCCCGCCATGCCCATGACCCGGTTCTTGGGAAACCCGCTGGTTTCGTAGGCCACATGACACATGGCATCCAAGGGGTTGCTGACAATGATGAGAATGGCCTCCGGCGCCACCCGGGCCACTTCCTGTGTCACGGTCTTCATGATGCCCATGTTGGTGGACAGGAGATCGTCCCGGCTCATCCCCGGTTTTCGGGCAATACCCGCAGTGATGATGACCACGTCCGAGTCCCTGGCCGGTTCATAGTCATTGGTGGTGCCGATGATGCGGGCGTCATGGGCCTCAACGGGTGCGGCCTCGGTGAGATCGAGTGCCTTGCCTGCCGGTACCCCGTCAAGCACATCGATGAGCACCACATCGGCCAGTTCCTTTTCCGCAAGCCGCATGGCCGCCGTGGCGCCCACATTTCCGGCCCCTATGACAGTGGCTTTCTTTTCCATTTTTTCGCTCCTTTCATCGAGTCAGATGATTATCCCCATTTTCCATTGTTTGCGAATAAATTTTGATGGTTTCTAAAAAATCGTGGACTGCCCTGTTTGTCATTCCGGACTTGATCCGGAATCCAGTATTCTTGCACACTCCTGGATTCCCGCTTTTCGAGGAATGACGAGCATAGAGAATCTTTACGCGGGCATCAATTTAAGAAACGTATTGACATGAATAGTTTTTTCTCTGCGTCCCTGCCCTGTGAAACCTTTCGTTTTTGTTTCACTGGGGCGTCTCAGCGCGAAAATATACTTTTTACGGGATCATACAAGACAATTGAAAAGGGGTCAAGAAAATGACCGGCCGACTTCGAGCCGAAAAGTGTCTCACGCATTGGACATTTCGGCTCATCGAGTATAAACGTGAAATCCCGTTTTGGGAATGTTTCGGTTCGGGCTGTAGGTGCGACTTCAGTCGCACAGAATCGGATAGATGTGCGACTAAAGTCGCACCTACAATCAACTCATATGCCCTATCTCACAATAATTCGCGAAGAGCCGACATTTCATGCAAAAAGGGATGCACAAGGGTTGTGTGCATCGATGTTT
Source organism: Deltaproteobacteria bacterium (assembly GCA_034522175.1). GTDB lineage: Bacteria > Desulfobacterota > DSM-4660 > Desulfatiglandales > Desulfatiglandaceae > JAIPDZ01. Next base: position 2,324,959 of record JAXHLQ010000001.1, read on the forward strand.
TCGATGGGGCTCTCAAAAAGGCTGTGGCGGGCAGGCGTGCCGGTTCATGTACCGTAGCAGTTGATTCCCTGGTACTTTTCCCTGAAGGATGCGAGCAGCGGTGAGAGCTCCCGATGGGGCGGCTGTGCGCTTTGAAGCCGTTTCGTGATTGTCTCCGGACTCAGCTTCACATTTAATTTCCTGCCGGGGATATCCATCTCGATGATGTCGCCGTTCCGGATGGCCCCGATGGGTCCGCCGTTATGGGCCTCCATTTCCACATGACCGATGCACGGGCCGGTGGTGGCCCCTGAAAACCGGCCATCGGTAATCAGGGCCACGCGCCGGTATCCTGCGCCCTTGATGGCGTCCGTCGGTGTCAGCATTTCCGGCATGCCGGGCGCGCCGGCCGGTCCCTGATACGGCAGGACCACCACGTCCCCTTCCTCGATGCCCCCGGCATCAATCGCATCTAAAAGATCGGCCTCTGAGAGAAAAACCTTAGCCGGCCCGCTGTGGATGCGCATGTCCGGATCCACCGCGGTCTGCTTGATCACTGCGCTGTGGGCGATATTTCCTTCTAAAACGGCGATGCCTCCCTGGTCATGGTAGGGCCGGTTCAGGGGTCGAATGACCTCATCGTCCTTGACCATTGCCGCCTTGGCTACTTCTTTTATGGACATACCCGCCGCAATCCGGGTGTCGTTCAGCATGGGGATGAGCCGGGAGAGGACCGCAGGGATGCCGCCCGCCTGATCGATGTCAAACATTTCATAAGGGCCCGCGGGAATGATGGAACATATGTTCGGGGTTTCTTTTGAGATGCGATCGAAGTCCTCCACCGAGATGGGAATGTAGCTCTCACCGGCAATGGCCGGGATGTGAAGCACCGTGTTGGTGGAGCCGCCCATGGCCATGTCCACCCGTATGGCGTTCTCGAAGGCGGCCCGGGTCATGATATCCCTGGGCCGAATCTGCTCCCGGGTCATCGCGACGATCCGCCGGCCCGTTTCATAGGCCTGCTCCCGTTTCCTGGGATCCACAGCCGTGGTGGTGGCGCATCCGCTGAGCGACATGCCGAGGACCTCAGTGACCACGGCCATGGTGTTGGCCGTATAGAGCCCCACGCAGGAACCGGCCCCGCAGGTCATCCGGGGGAGCAATGCCTCTGCGTCGGCTTCGGTCAGTTTCCCCGCTTTCACCTGGCCCACCAGACCGAATCCCTCGATGGGGTGATGTTTCTGGCCCCCTGTCCGGTTGGCCTTCATGGGTCCGCCGGTGATCATGATGGCCGGGAGATTGAGCCTTCCTGCGGCCATCAGCATGCCCGGGGTGATTTTGTCACAGTTGGTGACCCCCACCCACCCGTCAAGGGAATGGGATAAGACCATGATCTCGATGTTGTCTGCGATATGTTCCCTGCTGGGGAGGCTGAGACGCATCTCCACATGCATGGCCACCCCGTCGCAGACCCCGGGAACCCCCCATTGAAGCGGCACGCCGCCCGCATCCCTTATCCCTCTGGCAACCTCCTGGGTCAGCCGGTCGAGGTGAATGTGGCCGGGAATGATGGTGTTGAAGCTGTTGGCGATACCGATGAACGGTTTGCCCGGTTCAAAATCGTCTTCCTTCAATCCCGCGGACCTGAGCAACGCCCGGTGAGGAAGGGTTTCAATGTCCTTTTTCAATCTATCTGAGCGCATCATTCGTATCCCCTTAAGATTCGGATTCTTCAAAAAAGCAGGGTATCCATCGATCATTGTATAAAACACCTTCCCATCGATACCCCAGTCATGGGATCTTAGACCATGAGCATAATACGGGGCAGTGTCAAGGATTTTTGCTTCGGGATTTATCTCTCCAGAATTCACGGCTGTTTTTTGTGGGGCCCTGGGATGAATTGCACGGGGGCGGGATTGGAAGTCGATCTATTTGGGAAGCGGGTAGCCTGAAAATAGGTGTCAGTTTCAGGAGTAAGACCCAGGAATGTACTACGACATCTTGTCTCTAATGACGATTCGGAACATCGCAGCCAGATGCCAAAAAATCATCTCCTTTTAGGCAGTTAGATCCACTGGGAAATGTAGTCTTGAAAAACCGGCGATTGAACCATCATATAGGTATTGTAGCATGGGCTCAAATTGTGTCAGGGTGAAGGTTAGTATCGTTAACCTTCAATTTTAAGCAGCCGCCTTTTTACAGGACTGGCAAATCAATGCCTCACTCGAAGCACCTTTCCAACCAACTCTTTCAACCCCTTTATTTCACAGGCCCATGGCACCCATAAACCCTTATGACTGCCCTATTTTGAGCGCCAGGACTAATCCGTGTCCAACACCTCCCTCACCTTCCGGGCCAGGCTTTCCGTCCCAAAGGGTTTTTGGAGGAACTGCACTCCCTTGTCCAAAACCCCCTGGTGGGCAATGGCATTTGCCGTATAGCCGGACATGAACAGGGTCTTGATGTCCGGGCGGATGTTTTGGATCTTCCCGGCCAGGTCTTTGCCACTCATCTTGGGCATGACCACATCGGTCATGAGCAGGTGAATCTCACCGGTCTGTTTTCGGACCATCTCAACGGCCTCCACCGGGCTTTCCGTGGCCAGTACCGTATAGCCCAGCCGCTCCAGGATCTGCTTGCTCAATTGCAGCACTGTAGCATCATCCTCGACGATCAGGACGGTCTCGCCCCGGCCCCGGGGTATCTCTGATTCAACTGATTCCGCCTCGCCTTCGGCTTCTCCTTCATGTCGGGGGAGATAAATCTTGAAACTGGTCCCCTTGCCCGGTTCGCTGTAGGCATTGATAAAGCCATTGTTCTGCTGGACAATCCCGTACACCGTGGAGAGTCCCAGACCGGTACCCTTACCCACCTCCTTGGTGGTGAAAAAGGGCTCAAACACATTGGCCAGGGTTGCTTTGTCCATGCCTGTCCCATTATCGCTTACCGCCAGCATCACGTACTCGCCCGGTACTGCTCCCGGGTGTTGGCCACAGTAGGCTTCGTCCAGGACCACGTTCTGGGTTTCAATGGTGACCTTGCCCACGCCTTCTATGGCATCCTTCGCATTCACGCACAGATTGGCCAAAATCTGGTCGATCTGGGTCGGGTCCATATTGACTAACCACAAATTGCCACCGGGTTCCCAGGCCAGATCAATGTCTTCACCGATGAGGCGCCTTAGCATTTTGAGCATCTGCTTCACGGTATCGTTCAGGAACATCAGTTTCGGTGCGATGGTCTGCTTTCGCGCAAAGGCCAGGAGTTGGCGAACGATATTCGTGGACTGATTCCCCGCCTCAAGGACCTTCTGAAGGTCGGCATGGAGGGCATCCGAAGGGTCCAGTCTTCCCAAGGCCAGTTCGGTGTAGCCCAGAATCGCGGTCAATTTGTTGTTAAAATCATGGGCCACGCCGCCGGCCAGTCTTCCCACGGATTCCATTTTCTGAGCCTGCATCAACTGGGCCTGGAGTTTCTCCCGCTCCTCCTCGGCCTGTTTGCGCTCAGTGATGTCCCGAACAAGCCCGCTGAAGCCCGCCACGGCTCCTTCTGCATCCCTTCTCGGCGATACAGAGGCCTCAATAGACCGCCTTGTGCCGTCTTTTCCGATAATTTCCCAATCAAACCCTTTGGCCGGGATCCCTGTCATAAACACCCGGTTGAAGGTCTTATACACGTCTTCAGCATTCTCCTCGGCCGTGTATACCCGGTAATTCATACCCATTAATTCATCTTGCGCATATCCAAACATTCTGCACAGCGAATCATTGAAGAATGTGAAATTTCCTGCAATGTCAACTTCATAATAGCCTTCTTCCATGCTTTCGAGGATGGTTCGGTATTTTTCCTCACTGACTCTTAGTTCCTCTATCGCGTCCTTTTCACGGGTGATGTCGTAACCCACACCTTCGAGAAAGTCCTCTTCGGGATAGGCTCGGGCCGAGAAGCGTAAAAAGAAAATGCTCCCGTCTTTGCGGAACAACTGCGCCTCAAAATCATTGACTTCACCAGATTTTTCAAGCTTCGCCAGCATACGTTCGCGGGACCCCGGATCGACATAATGATCTGCCATCACATAATGGGCTATACATTCCTCACGGCTGTCATAACCAAATGTCTGCGCAAAACGATCGTTGCATTCAAGTACCTTCCCGTCGGAAATTCGGGTTCGAAATATGGCGGCCTGGGCGTTGTCAAAGATGTGGCGATATTTGGCTTCACTTCGGTGCAGGGCGTCTTCGGCCCGCTTATGTTCGGTGATGTCGCGAACGAAAGCAAGGACGATTCTTTGACCCTTTCTGTGAACCACGCTGGTGTTGATCTCAACAGGTATGTGGCACCCTTCTTTGCTGATCAGTTCAATCTCATCCGGGCCGGGCGACTTGCTCTCCATGTTGGCTTGGAGCAACTGGGCGGCTTTGTTCAGGCCTTTTTCCGGCAGGATGTTCAACTCCAGGAAGTTTTTACCGATTAGCTCTTCACGCCCGTAACCGAAGATCTCTTCGCACTTGAGGTTGCCGTAAAGGAAGTTACCTTCCAGATCGGCCGTGTAGACGCCATCCGGGGCGTACTCCAAGCAGCTCCTGAACGATCTTCGCTCTCCCGTAGCGCCTCCTCCACCCGCTTACGCTCGGTGATCTCCTGCTGCAGGTTCTCCAAGGAATACCTCAGTTCTTCTGTCCTGCTGGTTACCATGGCTTCCAGCTCTATCTGATAATCCTTCATCAAGTCATTATAGGCTTTGACCTGCAACAGGGACCGGACACGGGCAAAGAGTTCCATCTTATCAACTGGCTTTGAAAGAAAATCATCACAACCGGCTTCAATCCCCTTCACCCGGTTCTTCCGTTTCTTGCAACGCGGTAATCAGGATGATCGGGATCAGTCGATGTGCCGTATCTCGTCTGATCCTGCGGGTCACTTCAAAGCCATCCATGCCCGGCATCAATACGTCCATCAGAATCAACTCGATTTGATTACTGGATAGCTTTTCCAGCGCTTCTTTCCCGCTTGTCGCTTTGACAATTTCATAGTCCTGTGGAACAAGATGTGCTTCGAGAAGTTCAATGCCCTGGGGCTGATCATCAACAATCAGGATTACCGGCTTGTCTTTCATCCCCTGTCTCCTTTGACGTCACAATATATTCAAAAACACACCACTCACCGGATAAACTGACTGACTTCTTTTACAAAAGTGCGTGTATTGATCGGCTTGCTTATGAATCCACTGTTCGTTATGTCTTTTAACTCTTCTCTGTCATCTTCCAATACAGAAGCAGTCACAAAAATAATGGGAATATCCTGCGTCTCTTTGTCTTGGCGCAATATTCGGGCGGCTTCGGAACCGCGCATATTCGGCATCCGCACATCCATAATTATGATATCCGGTTTTTCTCTTTTGGCCATGGCAATCCCATCGGAAGCGTTCTCAGCTGCAAACACCTCAAAGCCGGCAACCTCAAAAAGGTCTTTTTCCAGCATCAAATTGATTTTATCATCATCGACAGCCAATACTTTCTTTTTCATTTGAATCCATCCTCACTGGATATAACAGGCAAAACAAACCGGACTGTGACGCCTTTATTGAGCCCCTCTGATTCTAAAGAAAGCGTCCCGCCGTGAAGCTCAACCAGCTTTCTGGAGAGCGGTAACCCAAGTCCGGTACCCTCTATTGCCTGAGAATAGGGGGTATTGATACGAAAGAAACCTTCAAATATTTTTTCCATATTTTCAGGTGCGACACCAATCCCCGTATCCCAGACCACTATTTCCACCCCGGAATCAGTTCTCTTTGCCTGCAAGCCGATTTTGCCGCCTTCGGGGGTAAATTTCACTGCGTTTGAAATCAGGTTGTACAGTATTTGTTTGACCTTGAGCTCATCGGCTTCAATAGAAGGAAGGTCTTCGGCTATTTCCAGCGACATTTCCAACTTCTTTTTGCTGACCATATCCAAGACCAGCAGAGAGATCTCATCTAAAAGATTTTTCATCGGCAAGATAGACAATGCCAACTGCATCTTTCCGGCCTCCACTTTTGCCATATCCAGTATCTGATTGATCAATGAGAGCAGGTGCTTTCCGCTGGTTAAAATATTATTGACATATTGCTTCTGCTTCTCATTAAGGGGCCCGAAGGTTTCATCGTATAATACTTCGGAGAAGCCGTTAATGGAGTTGAGCGGAGTCCTGAGTTCATGCGACATGTTGGCAAGAAATTCAGACTTTACCCGAGCAGTACGTTCCAATTCGGAGGCTAACTCCTTTAAGTCTTCATGCGCTTTTTCCAGACCTTTTTCTATCTTCCTGCGCTCAGTGATATCTTCAATGGCCAGCAGGATGATCCGTTCCTTGCCTGTCGCTTGTTCAATCTGCCGGGCATTCAACCGCATTGTGCGCCTGCCGATGGTGGTAAAATTGTGTTCAACCTCGTAGTTGTCAAAGGTTGTCTCTTGGGGAAGGATGGTTTCCAGCAGTTCCCGCAGCTTGGGGATATCCCACTGTTTATTGCCTATGTCATAGATAAATCTGCCTAAAGTTTCTTCTTGCGTTACCTTGAATGAATCGATGAAATTACGGTTTGCCAAGATAACCTTCAGATCTGAATCCAGCACCAAAAGGGATTCATGTATTGTCTCTACGATATCTTCGGATATCTGGTCTATCAAAGTGGTTACCATAGCGCTCTCCTCCGAGCATCAGATCTTGACTTTATTTTGTTTGAATAAATGGCTTTTGAATTGTCAAGTATCCTTGCCCAAAACTTTCCTGTATAAACCGACAGTATCAGGTTTTGAATACTCACTTGGTATCATAAATTTTTCCTGCCTCAGTATACTCAACTTTAGGATAATTCATACTTGAGCTCACCATCAATGGATGAAAGTTTTTTTGGGCTTTTTTTACCGCTGTCCGCTGTATCTACCTGGTACCCTTTTCTGGACAATGCCATGGCCAGCATTCTCAATATTGCAGTTTCATCATCAATGATAAGCACTTTAGAGGTTTCAATGGATTTCATATTAACTCCCAAAATGAATAAAATTACATGATATTTTAAATATATATACTTTAAGACACTGCAAAGCAACAATCATATATGCTGAAAGAAAGCCTATTTAATGCTTAATTAAAATAAGCATTTATTAAATTTTACTGAAAAGTCATCAAATATGTTTTCAAGTTGACCTTTTTATTTTTAATGTCCAGTTTATTGCGAATATTATTTCTGTGAGTGTGTATAGTTCGGACTGAACAATTGAAGGTTTCTGCAATTTCTTTGTTTGAATAATCTTGTTTGATAAAAGAGGCTATTTGAAGTTCTTTCGGGGTCAATTGAATCAAAGGATCGGTGAGCTTTTGAGAAAAAGGAGAGAGCATGTCGGAAAGATTTGATTCGATTATATCCAGCAAAGGGTGATGATTTCTACCGACCGTTTTTTTTAATCGATACAAGAGCGGTTCTATCAGGGACTGATAATTGGTAAGGATTTTATCTTCCATCTCTTCCTGGTCCTTCTCCCTTTTGTTCAGCAATACTTTTAAAGCGGTGTTCGTATCCTGTATCTCGTCATATGCTTTATGGAGTTCTTTTTCAGCCTTTTTGCGCTCGGTAATATTTTCATGAGCGATAACCACCAGTCGAGAGACTTCGTTTTCGAATGATGTTACACGCCCAATGAACCACCTTTCCTCACCCGGTGAATGACACGGGTACTCCAACTCGAAAAATCGGCGTTTGCCCGAAATCACCTCCCGGATGCCCTCTGGCGAAGGAAGTAGCCTCCTCGGAATATTCCCCCGATGCGATATCACAGACTTCAAGGTAGTTGATCCCCTCGGAAACGGCGCGTGGTTCCGAGCCCGTTCCGCTCTGCGAAATCACGGTATGCCTTGTTGGTGAGGATAATTTTACCTTGATCGTCGAGCACTGTGATATGGGCAGTCAGACCGTCTACTGTACATCTGAGAAACCCTTCCGATTTTCTCAGCGCTTCTTCCGCCCGCTTACGCTCGGTGATATCGCGGATAATCGAAAAAGGGATTTTTGATTTTGAATTGTTATAGGTGTAGAATGAACTTCTACGTCACGAACCTGCCCGTCTGCCAGTAAATGCTGGAACTCGAAGATGTTGATCTGTTTATTCAGTGCAGAGTGCATCTGTTCAGTAATCTGTTCCGGCGATGAAGTGTTCAATTGCTGGATTTTCATCTGAAGCATTTTTTCCAGCGGGTATCCGTAATATTGGACAGCTACTTGATTGGCCTTAATAATCTGGCCTGTGTCGGGGTCAATGAGCAACATCACAGCGCTGTGATCATTGAACATTCCCCGGAACAGAGCCTCACTTTCGATCAGTTTCTCCTCCGCCTGTTTTCGTTCGGTGATATTTCGAAAGGTACCGAGTAAATGCAATTTTTTGTTCATATGCAAAGCACTTGCCAGAATCTCGACTGTCTTTTTTACTCCAGAAGGAGTTTCGATAATCATCTCCAAAGACGAGAGAGTTGAGCTTAATAATTCCAGTCCTTTTTTGAATTCTACTTCTGCATTTTTACGAAGTTCTTCCGAATAAAGTTCAATATGATTCATACCTATGAGATTGTTCAAAGGAATCTCAAATAAATCTACAGCAGCATTATTGGCTTTAACGATTTGTCCGGTTTCAGCATCGGCAAGGAGCGCTGCATCCGGAGTAAGATTAAAAAGGGTCCTGAATTTCTCCTCGCTTCTTTTCAATACATTTTCTTGCCTTTTCTGTTCAGTTGTATCCAAAGCTATTCCAAGAATACGCGCGGCGCTATCGTCCGGATTCCGGGTAAAGACCAACTCCCGCACATACGCCCATCTGGTTTGTCCGTCCCCATTAACAATTTTATATTCAGATTCGAATACTTTACCCTTACGATCGGCCAAGAGTTTTTCATCGTGCTGTCGGAGCTGCTCCTTGAAATCAGGATGATAAATTTTTTCGAGAAGCTCCGAACCCATCTCTTGGATTTCATCCAGGGTATATCCCAGATAGTGTTCATACACTTCATTGCCGAAAACAACCCGTTCTTCGTTCAGATCATAGACGTATATCGCCACGGGAGAATTTGAAATAATTTGCTTGAGGAATTCCTCCGAGAGTTTTAAATCCTCTCCTAATTTCTTTCTCTCCGTTATGTCCTGAAAATTTTCCAGTTCCTGAACCCGTCTTTCCAGTTCTTCATAGGTGGGTTTCGTTTTCATTGTCATACAGAACCTCTCCTTACTGTCCGAGCACACAAATGTTCAGTGCACCACTTTTTCTTGGCTGAAAACCCTGTTCTTGGTTTTTCGAAAATCAAACATCCTTGCCCTATCTTTAAGAGTTCATGCTATCAAGGTTCCATCATTTATCCTTGAGTTTTTCGAGATTCTTGTTCTTCATTTATATCCGACTTTCTTCATGACCTCATGCCATATAACACGCTGCGGATGCCATCCGCAGGCCTTCTTCACCGTCCGTCACTTCCAAGATCCGGTAGCGGTTCTGCAGCACAGCCTTGATCGTGGTCATATTATCCGGATTGTCCTCCACAACCAGGATGGCCGGAATACCTGCCGCCTTCGCCACTGCCTGCGGGGGCCTACCCTCCGGCCTGGAAGCGGCCCCGGCGGGAACGCGGAACGTAGAATGCGGAAGCTGTGGTTCGGAACGAATGACGTTCGTAAACATAAGAAAAGCCCCGGCGCGCTTACGCGTACCCGGGCATATTCGGGCTGGTTAAAGCAAGTCCGATTAGCCTTGAAATAGGGGTAAAGAGAGAGAGAGAGAGAGCAAAAACTGCGCCATAAAATGATCGGACATGTCAGCTCACCTCGTGAAGTCGTGACCGATGGGTACCCGCCTCTACCAGGCCCACATTCAAGTTTGCCCATCGGATGTTCGGTTGTCGGGGCAGGTGTTTCTTTTTTCAAGGAAAAGCATAGAGGCAAGGTCCCTGGATGTCAAGGAGGAAATGGGTGGAACGCGCCCGCCTGCCTCGCGTGGCGACGCAATGCGGGCAGGGAGCTCGGAACGGTGAACGGAGGAATTGCAGGGCCATCCAGCTATAGGGTGTAAATGGGGACGCTGGTAAATAAGTAAAAAAGTCAATCTGACAGCTGGTAGGCGTTCTCACGTGCGATGTGTTCTCCCCTTTCAACCGAAAATCCCACTCCAGGCGGACTCATCTCCAACCGAACGGATAGGTCCCTCAGCGATACGCCCAATTCCCGCACCGCCCAATAACAAAAAAGACTCCTCGCCTCGACTTTTCGCTTTTGCCGACCCTTCGATATGACTTCACCCGGCCGAATTTCATAGATTTCCGCAACCCTTTCTGCAATTCGGTCCAGATCATAGCCACGACGTTTCAATTCATAACGTCGCTCATAACGCTCATCGGCCTGAGAGAGCACTGACGACACAAACGCTGAATCCCCCAATATCCGCTCGTCGCTCATCACATGATCCTGGCCCTCCCTCCTCAATCGATTGACCTCTGCCCATCCTCCCACACTTCGAACCAGACCCCCGCCTGTCAGCATATCCTGACGTCCCAGCTCAATCCCCCCATCAGCAAAGCTCACATACCCACGGATCGCTTCCTTTCGTGTCTTGCCAAAATACCCAAGAACATAATTCACATCCTGCCAAGGTCTCTTATGCTTTCCTGTCAGAGCGCTGTGTCCACAATAGGGATAACCGTTCAGTTTCTGCATGCCTGTTACAATGCCTGCACGAATCGGATTCAGATGGATATACCGAACCAGTTCTTTGAGATATGCATCTTCCTGACACACAATCGATTTGTAGCGATTTTGAAACAATTGGCCATGGCGCCGATGACGACGATTGAATCTTACTGCGTAGCCGGTGAGTAATCTTCTCATCACATTGGCAAGAGGAACCCCTCCCGTTCGAAACAAAAAATGTGCGTGATTGGTGAGAAAGGCCCATGCATAACAAGCCGTTTGGGTTTCCGGCAAAAGACTTGAGAGCCGATCCAGAAAATCCTCACGATCCCGTATATCCAAAAATATCTTTCGTCGCTCTATCCCCCGAATCATGATGTGATGCAACACGCCGGGCGCGTCTAAACGGGCTTGTCTTGGCATGCGGTGTTATCCTCACAATGTATGCCATCTGTCAACTTATTTTTTTACCAGCGTCCCATGAGGCATGACTCCAGGCAGGGCTATTCAAGCTGAATCCGTCCAGAGTATTAAACATGCTCTTGCCGGTAGGAGACTACACTTTCTATTTTGGAATTGACGATCCGGATGGTAAACCGACCGGTCCGTGGTGGTGGCTGGATTCGGTGAAGGTCTCTGTGGATAAATAGTTCTAAACGCAAAAATAATTCTGCATCCTTGTATCAAAGGTTTTTTTAAGGCCCCCACCTTGAAACCTAAAAAATACGTCATGTCGATTTTCGAGGTTACGATTAGGTTTCCATTCTGATCTCTTTGACTCGACACCAGGGCGGCTGAAACATTATTCTGGCAGTGTCGTATTTTTCGGGTGTTCAAGTTCAGGCCTCTGAATTCTGCTGTGAATCATAGATACTATGTAGGTTTCCCTGGTCGCCCTTTGGTGTATAATGATGGAAACCCAAATTCCAACCAAAGGAGGATTGAAAATGAAAAAGACCAAAGGAACCCCGAGGAAGAAGGATACTACAAGAGGCGCTGTTTTGTACATGGCAATGGAGCTGAGTCAGAAGCAGTGGAAGCTGGGATTTAGTGACGGCAAAAAGATGCGGTTCAGAAGTATTGCTGCGAGGGTTTTGGAAAGGTTGGATGAAGAGATTGAGATGGCCAAACTGAAGTTTAATCTTCAGGATCCTGTCAGAATTGTCTGTTGTTATGAAGCGGGCCGTGACGGCTTCTGGCTGCATCGGTATTTGTTAAACTGTGGAATCGACAACGTGGTGGTGGACTCATCGAGTATTGAAGTGAATCGCCGGAAGAGGCGAATGAAGACGGATCGAGTGGACGCGAGGAAACTTTTACAAATGCTGATGAGGTATCATGGCGGAGAGGAAAAACTATGGAGTGTAGTGAATGTGCCCAGTGCTGAAGCCGAAGATGGGAGGCAGTTGAATAGAGAACTGGAAGCATTGAATAAGGAACGGACGATGCACCGAAGCCGGATCCGTGGGTTATTGATCCAACAAGGCCTTGAGGTAAAGAATCCAAGCGGCAAGGGATTTTTAGACGAGTTGGCTTCCTTGCGCACCTGGAATGGGAAGGTGTTACCTGAGGATTTGAAAGCACGGGTGGTAAGGGAATATGAGCGATTGAAGATGGTTGAAGACCAAATGAAGGCCTTGAGGAAAGAACGGGAGAGAAGGGTTCGGTCGGAAGAGACGTCTTCGCTAAGAAGGTAGCCCAGTTGAGAACGCTGTATGGAATTGGAGCTACGAGTTCCTGGGACTTTGTGATGGAGATGTTTGGTTGGCGGGAGTTTCATAACAGGAAGGAGGTGGGTGCCTTCCCAGGGTTGACACCTACCCCATATGACAGTGGCGGCAGTCGTCATGAACAGGGGATCAGCAAGAGCGGAAGAGGACGTATCCGGGCACTGAGTATCCAAATATCCTGGAGTTGGTTAAGATACCAACCCGAGAGCAAACTGGCCAGATGGTTTTGGGAAAGGTTTGGCCATGGCGGAAAGCGAATGAGAAAAACGGGAATTGTGGCAGTGGCTCGAAAGCTGCTGATTGATCTGTGGCGATATCTCGAATATGGGGTTGTTCCTGAAGGAGCTCGGTTGAGGAATTCGGCATAATGGATTCAGTGATAAGGAAAATTGGAGACGAGGGAAAAGGGTTCGATTCTTTGTAACCGTTCACGGGGTCTTGAAATCCCCTTGATACATTGATATGAGAAAATCTTTCTATAGCACAATATGGGATCTGTTGCCTACATAAAATTGGAGGTGAGTTTTTATGCAATGGGCTTGTGTTTAAGATGAATCTTGAATTAGCGATGGAGCCGGTTGACCATGGAAGTAAGCGCTAACCGCTTCGAGTATGAAATTGAAAGCGGATCGACCGTGCAGAGCGCATGTCGCTATAACGGTCCATAGACGTTCATTGCTTTGTCTTCCCTTTATGCTCCGTGTACCTTGTGTTACATGACGATCTATGACGACAAACCGTATGGCTTGTTCAGCGACATTATTGGTGGGATCTATGCCGGGAGTAGTGATAAATTCGAAATAGGATTGACCATGACGACGAAAGCGGTTAGCGATATTTTGGGCTTGGTTTTTCTTCTCTTTTCCATTTTTGTCAATTTCGCTTGGAACATGGTGTAAAGCAGTGGTGATGATTTGGTGTTTGGCATTCTCAAGGGCGGAAGCAAAGGCTTGGGGTGTCATGCTTTCACGATCATGAATGACCTTAAACATGGCTTTGACTTTATCGAGGAGTTCCTGTCCATACGCCTTTGTTTCCAGGTCCTTTAGTGTGGTTAAGAATCGAATGTCCCGAATCAAATGGGCAATACAAAACTGTAGTGAGACGTTAAAGTCCTTCATATACTTCCGATATGCAGAGAAATAGTCACAACCAAGGACCCCGTTGAACTCTTTGCCCAAGACGTCGATCAAGACCTTTGATCCACGGGACTTGTCAATCTTGAACAGTACGTAAAGATCGGCCTTAAAAACCCATGTCCAAAATTTGTCGCCGTTTTCCTTGTGTCCGGTTTCGTCCACGTTTACGTTGGTCTCCAACGGGAGCCGATCTAACAATTCGGCGTATGGCGCTTCGAGAGATCGAGATACCTTTTCTATGACTTTGCGGAGATAACCCCGGGATATCTTTTCACCAAGGACATCCCGGATATACTTTCTGATGGTCGAGAATGACGCGTGGAGGACATGTTTCATATAGGCTACTAAGGCTGTCAAACGTTCCTTGAACAAGCCTTCTTTATAGACCTCAGGGGGGAACGGCATATAGTGAATCTTGTTGCATGTTGGGCACCACACTGGATATGAACGATGTTCTTCCCGCATTAAAGGCACCTCGACCAATTCAACTTGTTGAATGATACGGGGCTTTCCGTCCATTATAGCGACTTCCCCGTGGCAGTCCGGACAGGTAGGCAATATGTAGGGATGAACCTTATTGATCTCTTCTTCAGAGAAGAATGAACGCTCATGCCTCTCATGTCCGAGTTGTCCACCGATTTTGCGCTTGCCCTTCTTTTTGGGTTTGGGTTTTATAATATCGGAAGAAGGCGGTTTGCTGGAATTGGAAGAGTTCTTTGATAACTTGGCGATCTTGGTCTCCAGGTCTTTTATCTGCTGTTGTTGAGATTCAACGGCGTTGGAGAAATCACAGAGGATTTTGACGACAGCTTTGGGGCCCGAGTTATATATGGCCAACGCTTCATCCGGCGTCATGGCACAACTCCCTGCGAAAGTTTTTGGTCAAGGGATAGACATAAACAGCCTTTTTGGAAAGCAGCGGCTGACGGGATGTGCTGAGTTTGCCAAGACCCGTTGTTTGGCCCACACAGATCCAATTATCCGCCTGGTAACAGGTTCCCTGAAATCGCTCTGTGTCCACAAAGGTCTCAAGGAGATAAACCGGATGACGGTATAGGTCCTCCCAATCCTGTGATACAAAACGGCGATTCAATGCCAGCAAGTATGAGGCTAAGCAAGATACTTGGACCCATGGCAGAATCAAAAATCGGAGGTTATCGGCGATCAGATGAAGGTTGTTCTCTCTGATCTTTTTGTCCCAGCCAATGAAACGATCTCGCGCGCCAATATACCATGGGGCAGAACCCCATGCCAAACAGGCGATGGGGCGGCCACGGGAAAAGGCCATATATTTGAGGTGCTCTCCGACAGGTTGTGTGTACCCAAGATAGTGGTACTCGCTTACAAGGCCATTGAAGGTGTTCTCAAAGGGAGTTCTTCGAACCTGCTCAAGGCTGATCGGAAGCAGGTCAGTAACAGAACAATGAATGGGCGTGTTATCGAGTGTTACTTTGGATGGTTTCTTTCGCTGTGCAAGCGGGTTGGGAGGGGTGAATTTTCTGGCAGGCAGTTTAATGAAGCCTTTCGATTCCAAGAGAAGGAGGAGACTTCGGCAGACCATGTCCTTGAGGAAGCCGTTCGATTGTCTCCAGTCCCATTCCCTGCAAACTTCCTGAGAAATGAAACGCCTGCTTTTATCCGGATGTGTCTCAATAATCCGCTTGATGGTTGATATATCGTCCCGAGTGACTGGCCGTCTCCGGTATGTTAGGATCGTTTCCATACCTGAGACTATAAAACATCAAACGGTGGAACGCAAATCTTTTCTCAAAAAAAATTGCGGTGAGGCGGACAATCCCAAATTTGACCAACGATTACCCGTGAACGGTTACGATTCTTTAGAGTAGAGACGTTAAGGTTGTTGGAGTGCCCGTATAATTGCTGGGTGTGAGTAAAAGCCACCGTTTTCATAGATGGGGCACTTCTCACCGGTTCATATAAGCGCTCGTTGAGCGAATACATTATTAGGTGTCTGACCAATGGAGTCAGCACGGATAGAAGCTGGTAAGTCGCTTTAAAGCAAGCGACCCATAAAGAACCGGGCAGCCAAGGCGAATAGAATATCTGCTATCTCAACAGAGAGTCGATAATATTTCAAAGCCATAAAATTTGGAGGAGTGCGCCGCGGGGAGGTTCGACTGTGCTCCGACGAGCCGGTCAGGGGCCCATTCTCGCACAGGGAACCTCCCCGCTAATGCCTTGCAGAAAACGGCATCAGAGGAAAGAAAAAATGTAAAAAGGTGCTTGACAAAAGGAACCCTCATAGAAGCAATTATCACAACTATGTAATTTAAATCAGCATCGAGAATTTCCCTGCTATTTAGATTGCCTTTTTCCGAATGAGTGGTTTAGGTTAAAGCTCTTAAAGCTCTTAAAGGATTCGGTGGAGCCAGTGTGGAAGGACCTTAAGAAAGGAAAGACTATCTTCATGAATTAAAGTAATCGCCAGGCAAAAGAGGATTAAAAAATAGGACCATGCCGAATAACCAAACTGTTTTGGAAGAGCTTTTCAATAATTATCATATAGATATTCGTCGCGGTAAGATATTTGATACGCCGCCGGAACCAATGTCCGAGCGCTTTAATTTTGACAAGGTCGAAGGCATGATGGTTGGCCTGGCCATCGGCGATTCCCTCGGCAAGCCGACTGAGTCAATGCTTCCGAAAAAGCGATTGTCCAGATTCGGGCAGATAACAGAATATATGCCTTCCCGGTATGCAAATGGACACCCCATCGGCGTTCCCTCCGATGACACGCAACTAGCCTTCTGGACCCTCGAACAGATGATCGAAGACGGTGGATTCAATCCATCGCATGTGGCTCAAAGATTTTGTAGAGACCGGATCTTCGGCATAGGGTCCGCTGTCAGCAGGTTTGTCAACAATTTCGAGGGTGGCATTCCGTGGTATGAGGCAGGTCCCAGGTCAGCTGGCAATGGCGCGCTCATGCGGATCGCACCCATGCTCATCCCACATCTCAAGGCTCCGAGCTGGGATCTCTATGTGGATACGGCCCTTTCCGCCATGATCACCCACAACGATTCATCCTCTATCGCATCATGTGTCGCTTTTGTCAGGATGCTGTGGGAACTTCTTGGAATGGATAGACCGCCTGAACCACACTGGTGGATTGAAACATTTGTGGAAGTGGCCAGGGACCTTGAGATAAACCTGAATTATCGTCCGCGAGGCGGTATCTACAAAGACACTTTTGAAGGCCCTTTGTGGCGGTTTGTTCAGGAGAAGGTGTCTGAAGCATTTCATCGTCATCTGTCAGCTTTAGACGCCTGTGGTCAGTGGTATTCAGGGGCATACTTACTGGAGACGGTACCCAGTGTGATCTACATCCTGATGAAGCACGGCGATAATTTGGAGGAAGCCATCGTTCGTGCTGTTAATGACACCAAAGACAATGACACCATAGGAGCTATTGTGGGCGCGGCCATCGGCGCATTGTATGGAAAATCCCGAATCCCCTCCAGATGGATCGAGAACCTATCCGGCAGGACCTCCGTTTCGGACGATGGACGCATTTTTGAAGAGCTTGAACAAGCCAGAACACTGTGGGGATAGAATCCCGGTCGGTCTCTTTTTCACGAACTACTGATGCTTTAGCATGCCAGCAAAGTAAGTGATAAACCAATGTAGATGCCCAAAATTATCCTGGGTTCTGGTATTCACGAACTTCTTTTCGACCATCCGGATGGATGAAGGTGCCCTTTCCAGCCGGTTTATCACCCCTGAACTCACAGGAAAATTTTACACCATTTGGAAAGGTGATGGTTGCAGGACCGTTGAGGTAGCCGTCCTTATATTCACCCTCACAGGTTCCTTTTTCAGGCAGTGAATTAATGCCGTGGCCGTGTTTTTTGCCGTTCTTGAATTCTCCGTGGTAAGTACCAGCAGGAAGTGTTAAAACGCCCATGCCATGTGGACGTCCGTTTTTAAATTCACCCACATAGGTCCCCTCATCAGGCCCCTCCACCATTCCTTTTCCGCTTGGCATTCCATCCTTGAAATCGCCCACGTATTTCAGTACATCGGTCATAATCAGGATTCCTTTTCCGTGACGACAACCCGCCCTGAACTCACCTCTATATTCAGTCCCATCAGGAAAGGTATGTAATCCGTTTCCTTCGGGGACGCCAGCCTGCCATTGACAATCTGAACCTTTCCCCGTCAGCAAGTGTGTAGGTTCCATGACCATGAAATTGGCTGTCTTTCAATCTCCCTTCAAAGCGACTGCCATCGGCGAAGTTAAAAATACCTTCCCAGTAAATGCTGCCGTCTTCTTCCCGATAAAGTCCATCAAAGGAGGAACCATCAGTGAGATTGATAGCGGCTGGGGAGTAGATCTTGTCATCCTTGACGACAAATTCGGCCCTGCCCCCCTCAGGAGGGAAAAAAACAACTTCCCGTTCAGCTGACCGTTACTGAATTCTGCTTCAGAGGTTGAGCCGTCCGGTAGGATCAGCGTTCCTTTGCCATGGGGAATGCCATTCTTTATTTCACCTTTGTATGTCAGGCCATCCGGAAAGCGTAAGACACCCCAGTTAGGGAGCTTTTCAGATCTGTCGTCACTTTCAGGTTTTTGACTTTCCTCCAGAAACATTCGGTCTGAAATCTTTTCAGCGAGCTGTTCAGCTGGACCTTTGAACCTTCTTTGCCACATGTCCTGGGCTTGAAAAGTTTTCAGGCGATCGATTTCCTGGAACAGTTCTTTTTTAAGCTGCTGGATTCGATATTCCTGCATGGCCATGCCGCTGAATACCCAGGCCCCGATGTGTGATGGGAATGTCATGTCGTATGGTCCCTCTGGTTTTAAGTTAAATCCTTTTCCAATATACAGTGCTTGAGACGTGCATTTTTAAGCTTTAAGAAGGTGCTGTCCTGCTGCTGAGATCAAAAAGCTTTTCAGCGAATCGTTCAATGCCTTTTCGGAGTACCAGTTTTTCCAGCCAGTCTTCAGGAATATCATCCACACCATAGAAGGCGCCTGCCAACTGCCCGTACACCGCACCGGTGGTGTCTGCATCATCGCCCAAGTTGACCGCCAGAAGACAGCCGTCTTCAAAAGAAACAGAATGGCAAAAAGCCCACAGGGCCGCCTCCAGGGATTTTACCACGTAACCGGTCCCCTTGATTTCAGGAGGTTCTTTGTATTTATAACTCCCCTGAGCAATCTCAAAGATGTCTTCTACCAGTTCACCTTCCTGCCAGGGCCGGCCGTTCGGACGATACCCGGGTGACAACAGATCCTTCTTGGAGGCCCCTTTCACAGCACCCGCAATCAGCCCGCCAAAATAGCGGCAGGCATCAACACAGGCCAGGGTGCCGTGTGTTGTTTTTGAACTTTTTCCTGACATTTCAATGGCTTTATCAGGTGCGTTCGCATAAAAAAGCGGTATCGGTGCCAGCCGCATGATGCATCCATTGCCGGCTGAATGGGGATGGATGGAACCGGATATTGGCTCTCCCGTTGCTTCAAAGTCTTGAAGCGCCTTTTTGACCGTACCTCCGATATCAAAACACTGGCCGTTACTGCTCAGATGTCCTTCATGCCACCACCGGCAGTACCGTTCCATCTGATCTCTGGGATCAAACCGCTGTGTTTCAATCAAGCTCTCTGCCAGACACAAGGCCATGGACGTATCATCCGTCCATTGACCTGGCTCAAGATGAAAAGGGCCACCACCGATCATATCTTTAATGGGTTCAAAAGTGTCAGGCGGACGGAACTCCAGGGTTGTACCCAGGGCATCTCCCGCAGCCAGGCCCAGCAGGCTTCCTTTAAACTCCTTCATATGCTTCTTCCTCCACAGCAGTTTTCTAATTTTGAGACAGTATGTCCACGTGGCCGAATTTTTTCTTAAAAGACGCTTTTTCTTCTCGGACTTCAGTGATTTCAAGGCCCAGCGTTTCTCCTACAACAGGGGGAAGCCAAACATGGCATTTTGGCTCGTCTGCCACGCTGTCTGAATCCGCATTGGTTAGCCGCTTATCTGAACGACGTACAAACAACTCCAGTGACTTTTCGCCATACGCCAGTTCGACTTTGTCCCCGATCTCCAACCCAAGAAAGGCTCTGAGCCTTTCCGGCATTCCCACTATGTTCGGAAAATCCGGGTCATTTTGGGCCCAAGCCGGAGAATCATATACCTCGGCCCTGGTTATACCGGCTTTTTGAAGCTCCATCGGGGTTGGATAAACAATTTCTCCCTTTTCAAAAACGGTCAATGTTCCGGGGGCCAAAATTCTCCAGTTTTCCCTGGTCAAAAGCTCAGTAGCCACGATACAGGCCTTCTCACCCTGAGCTTTCTTGAGGTGCAATTGAACAGAAAGCTCACCATCCTCGTAGTGCTGTCCCTCAGCGATTGTCTCAGAATCTCTCTGCAGCAGAAAAAGCCTTTTGTACGCCCGGGCGTCTCGATAGCAGAGGAGACGGTTGCCGTCAGAAAGAAGGCAGTTCAGTTTGGCATTTCTACTCAGATTGATGTGCCGAAGATATTCTTCAAGCACACTCAAATCAGCCTCCTCCTTCAGGTTCAACTGATGTTTTAAAATCAACCCCATCAAATTGCAGAAGACCCTTTCAGAGTCCGTTGTGCCGATCGGCTGAAAAGGTCTTTGTGAAACGCTCCGATTGGCCATATTTGGCACACTTCCATTATGCGCAAAGACATAGGATTTGCCGTTCCACTCTCTGGAGAAAGGGTGAGAGTTTTTGTAAGCCTCCGTATCTTTGTTCCAACGCCGGATATGAGAGATAAAAATATTCGAACGAACCCTTTCATAGTTGGTAATGAACTCCGCCAGTCTACTATTATCCGCCCTTCCGGGTTCTTTGAAGATCTGGGCGCTTTCATCCGGATAAAAAGCCAATCCCCAGCCATTGGGGTTTGAAGTCGAGTGTGAAGTCAGTAGCTTGAAAGAGAAAGTCGCCCTCACTTTATTGTTGCAGGAAATGCCCAGCAATTCACACATAATCGCTTCCTCCTTTTCGAAATATTTCGGAGAGAATGATAAGGCATTGAAGTGACAAGACGATGACACAAAAAGTGGGTGGTTCCATAAAACCGATTTCTCAATTGCCCCATAGATCTTGATGTCTGGATTGATTTTCGGGAATTGTCCTCTGCCAGAAACAATGATATTTTCAACCTGACCCTGATTGAGGGCTTCCAGTTCCTTTCGAAGCCTGCCTTTGTTCTGGCTGAAGGTATTTCTCTGCACGGCACCGACACCGCCACATAGTTTCGAGATTAAGCCCTCAACAGTCGTTGTCTTCTGAGCGAGAATGATCGCCATGAGCCGCAGTGCAGGATAATGGGGAACAGCCTGCCAATCTTGTCTTCCAATTCGCCAGTGCCTCATAAAGGGATCGCTTTGGTCGGATGACAGCTTGAAGAAAACGGTATCTTTATCCTTTTCTGAGAGGGCCTCGATTTCCTGCAGGATGAAATCCTTTGTTTGTACAATTTTTGCCAGCTTTGGATCATGCCCCACCAATATCCATGTTTTTGGTTCCTGAACGTCTTCTATGGTGTCTTCAGGCCGTTCTGCCACATCCGGTCCAAGAAAAGCCACTGCCAATCGAAGCATGTTCTTAAAACCTGACTGAGACGCCAGGTCAGGGACCGGATTGCCAATGTTTTGATCGTTTAACCGGCGTCGGTATTTTACTACAGCATTTCGGGCTGCAAGAAATGCCTTATTGAGTTTATCTTCTTGTCCGCCATCCTGGCGCTCCATAACTGCCAGTCTGAAAAGAGCAGGCCAGGGACCAAGGAAAGGTGCGCTCGCGGCCGCCTCAAAAAGCCCATTAATCTTTGGAAGCCATGTTTCATTGTTAGATCTAAAAAGAAGAGCATGGGCCAGTTTATAAGAACAGATCGCGCGCCAGGGTTCATGAATGTTGTATCTTGACGCGAGCTCATAGGCCTTTTCCAGCTTACCCTCATCAGAGGCGTACCCTAAAAGGGTATGAATCTCCTTACGCTTCTGAGCAAGCGTAAGGCCGGTTATAGGTTCAGACATGTTGCTGCTCTCAATAAAGGCTGTACCAAATTTGAATGACTGCCGGCAAATCCTTATAACGTTTTCAAACGTTCTCTATTCCAATTCATATTGGAAATAAAGCGCGGATTCCTCCAAGGCGCCATAAATCTCGATATGGGGATTAATTCTCGGAACGTCTTGGCCGGTTTCCACCAAAATGTTGCTCACCCCCATATTTGTCAGCTGAGCAAGATGTTTCTTCAGTCGTAGCTTGTTTTGATTAAAGGCGTCCGAAGTAAAGTCGCTGCTCCCGAGGAACTCGTACCGCAGATGATCTAAGGATTTACTGGTTTGTCTCAGCAGAAGTGCCAGGAGCTTTAAAACTGGATAACTGGCCTTTTTCCATTTCTCCTGAGCGGTCTTCCACTGCGCTTTCGGCACATTATGTCTCTTGGCAGATGTCAGACTCCACAGGATGAAAAAGACTGCATTGGGGTGCCCTTCCTCTATTGCGGCGAGTTCTTCCATTGCGTAGGGCTCCGAGTATCTGACTTCAGCCATCTGCGGTTCAGGACCTACCAGAATCCATGAGTGGGCAGGTTTTCTCCCATTCGGATATTCGCCCATCCCTTCAACCTCAGTGTAATCAATCCCTGAAAAATAGGATGTTAATTCCAGGAGATTAAAAAGATGATCCTGGATCTGCGTTCGCTTATCCACGCTCGATTCTCGAATAGCTTCTTCCGCTTTGCTGATAGCATTTCTGATGTGGGCCTTATCAACGTCTGCACTTAGCTTTCGTAGACGGTGGAGTGCAGCCAGCCTGTACAGGGCCGGAAGAGGACCCAGAGATGTAGCCCGGGCCGCCTCCATAAAGTACTGCTCCGCATCAAGAAGGCTTTCAGTATCAGATGCCGTCCGCATAATGAGATGGGCCAGCCTGTAGGCACAAAGTGAGGGCCATGGCTCATCCAATTCATTGTCTTTCGAAAGTTTATAGGCTTTTTCGATTTTCCTTCGAGCCTCTCGGGTGTGATGCCTCATCATCTTGAGATCAGAAGCCTCCGTCAACAGCCGATCTACCCTGAGCCTTACGACGGGCAGGTTCGAATCAGGAGTACCTCGAGTCACAGCTACACTCCTTTCTTTACAGCCAGAACTGGGCATTCAGGAGTAATTGAATGGAGCCAAATCGGAACTATCACCCATTGATTTTCCAGAAGGCATTATAAACAGCAGGGGAGCGCAGGGCAATACCTTCATCCCAGCCTATCCATATTTGTACCTCATCCGGGACCGGCACGCCTAAAAAGGCGATTTCCAACCTCATGTCACGCCTTCGTCATTTCAAACCGCTATCATGAACTAAACAACGATATCGTTGAAAACATATATTTTAACCTTTACCTGAAAAAGAGAGGAGTGTCCATAATCGAAAAAGTGATTTCCGGTGGGCAAACGGGTGTGGATCGAGGTGGTCTGGACTGGGCCATGGAAAACGGTGTGGCCTGTGGTGGCTTTTGTCCGCGGGGCCGGCGGGCTGGGGACGGGTGTATTCCTTCGAAATATGAGGGGCTTGTTGAAATGGGAAGCGTGGCCTACCCGCCTCGTACCCGGAAAAACATTGCTGTCTTTGATGGGACCCTGGTGACCCTGGTGATCTATGCCAAAAAACTGAGCGGCGGCACCAAATTGACCTACGACACCTGTGTGAAGAAAGCAAAACCTGCTTTCTGCATCAATCTTGATGTGTTTGATGGCCGTGTTTCGGTGGTCCGGGGGATTTCTGCCGGTGGGTGGCCTCCCGGGATATCCGCATCCTGAATGTCGCCGGTCCCAGAGAAAAGAAAAACCCCGGGATTCAAAAGAGGACTGTTGAGGTCTTGTCCTGCCTTTTGGGTCCCGGCGAATAGTCGTTTTCGGTTAGGCCGACCTTGGAAAATATCTGCCGGCCTGTCTCTTCGGAAATATTGGCGATGTTGTCATACCCGCGTCATTTTAACGGGGTACAATTGGACCAACAACCATGAGGGTTGAACATATATTTCCAAGTCAATTGAAAGAAGGGGGAATGAAGCAGTGGTGGACAGGTCAGGAAAAACGTATGGAATCAAATTCGATGGTGAGATGCTCTGTATCTATTTGCTTCGGCATCGAAAAATCTATAAAGCGTGGCCGAGATTTCAATGCCTGACTATGGATTGTGAAAATGGGCGTTGGAAACTTACCACTTATGGGAAAGTCTATCTGTCCTCGGGAATAGTGGGCATATTCGACGGACTTGGTGCTTTTTTGCCCAGGTTGGCTGAGAGACCCGATATTTTGAAAATGCTCTCCCCGATCACCATTTCGTCTAAAAAAGTCCAAAATTACTACGTTTGTCAAGATGAGGATTCCCAGTCGCTTTCTGCGTGGTACCGGGAAAACAAAGGCAACATCAAAATTGCCTGCGAGGGATTTATCAACACCATACCATCCGAAGTTCAAAAAGAGGCAGGTGCCTTTAGACATGGCTATATTGCCGGGAATCAGTGGTTTCTCATCAAGCAGTGCCAGCTATATCCTTCGTTTCTGGATCTGATGCGGTCGAATCCGGCACTGGCATACAGCTTTGCCCACCGAAAGGTCCTGGGGCTCAGAACAAAACGACTGGGGCGAAAGGATACGGAGCGGCTGCTAGCGGGAAAGCACAGAAAAATTGCATCCTATCTGGGCCTGGGAAATTCAAATGCCGTGGTGCATATTATCAAAAAAATCCCTGCTTCAGCCTGCATCAGGCACCGCATACAGGGCTTTTTGGAGCAGCTGGACCGAAAGGAACTCTGGAAACCCCTTCTACACCTTGAAACCATTGATGAGCCTGTTTTGGATCTATACGGTTCGCTCAATAATTATCCCAGTTATTTCATTCCCAGGAAGGAATTCGTGGAAGATTTGGCCAGTCGCTTTCATATGCCCGGACTCATTTCAAGTTCCGAGGATACCATCTGGACCGATTGCCTGAATCCCCTGTTCAGAATCTTCTACTATCTTGAAGACGAAAAACACGATTTCAACTCGTTAGGTGAAATGGAAAACAAGTATGAAAGGGTTATTGAACTCCTGAACCGAGAATGTCTTCCCGCAAGAGATCATAAATACCCTGCACCCCCGGTTCCCGGGTCTGATACGATTCAGCCGGTGTTAGACCGGAGGGAGCTTTATGAAGAAGGATTTGATCAGAAAAACTGCATTTACAGCTATGACGGGGATATCCTGGCAGGCAGACGATATGTCTATCGGATATTGAAACCAGAGCGGGCCACGCTTTCCATCTCCAAGGTAAGGAACGGATGGGGCAAAAGGAAGGCACAATGGCGGATCGAGGAAATCAAAACCAGGGCCAACAATCAACCGGGGCTGGAAACAGTAGCAGCTATCAGAAGCTGGTTTGAAGAGGCAAAAAAGTAGCGGAGGAATTGATATGTGTTTGAAAATATTTCCAGCCATTTCGGACGGCATGGGAAATATGAATCAGGAGTTATGTGCGACTGTCCCCGCCGGACTGTACAAAGCCCTTGAAATGCTTACAGCAAAAGCGAATTCCCAACGCTGAGTACTCTCTGGATGATCTGGAAGGCCTGATGAAAAGCCTGATTGCTCAGCAGCGGGGACCGGGCCGGTCAATTATCTGGGGGAAGCTGGTCTCTGATCGGTACCGATGATAGCGCGCCGTCGGATGTGCGGGTGGACCTTGTCTTTTCCCGACCTATATGGTCATCAGCCTGATGACGCTTTTCCGGTACCGGTTCCCGGAGAGAGCCAGGCAATTAACGGGTTTTCAAAAAGCCCTTCATGACGGGTACAACTTCGCGTCCGCGAGGAGACTGTACGGTCACGGGATGGAAGGGGACGAGCAACGAATGACGGCGCTGAGGATACTGAAGATGGGACAGGTATTTCGATATCTAATTGAGCATGTGGATCAGTATCCCAAACTCAGGCCGCTGTACAATGTGCTCATCAAATGCAAGGAAGATATCGCAGAACAATATTTCAGAATACCAAAACAGATTATTTCCCTGCATGAGTCCCTGTCTGTTTTCCCCGACAAGATCCATTGGGAAACAACGGATCATTTCATCTGGAGGCCGCAGTGTAATGAATATCCGAATTGCCTTGTCATTGTGGAAGCACCCTATGCCAACCCACCCAGGGCTGAACTTGATACAGACACCATTGCCAATGAAGTGGCATTAAGACAAAGGACCGCATGTGTACTCGGAAGGATTTCCAAAAAGTTTTACCGCTATACGGGCAGGAGCGATGATTTAAACCAGGGTGTGATATCGGAGTACAGAAACATGCTGAGGAAAATCCTGAAGGATGCCGGGACGCTGGATGATGACGGTTGGGCATCGATAAAGGTGCTTCATATCATCATTCGGGGAATCAAAGATCGTCATTGGGTGGATGTGGAGATCAGCACAAGAAACGGCCGTTCGTGCAGTACCACCATTTCTGATAGCATACTGAAAAGGCTTGAAAAAATACTTGGGAATAACATGGGTCAATGGAGACCTTTTGTTGTTCAGAGAGATCAGCTTTTCTCAGGGGGGAGTCCGTATCTTGAACTGAATCGAAACGGGGAAGAAGAAATGGGGTCTTTTTCTGGTTTTGGTGAAGACTACAATGCCATGGAAATCAGAATCAGTAAGGGAATGCGAAAGACCTATTTCGATGAGGTCATAGACGGCTTATGTGAGTTGATAGAATATTGTCAAAAAAAGTAGAAGGAGGCCCTATGAATGAAAAATCGCTTGTATTTTTATACGGAACCCTAAAGAGAGGTTTCGGAAATCACCATTTTCTTGATGGCTCCAGGTTCCTTGGTAAGGCCATAACCAAGAAAAAATATGCCTTGTACGTATCAGGCATTCCGTTCGTGATTGAGAACGAACCGGTCTCTCAGATCTCCGGTGAGGTCTACGAGGTGGATGAGGATACCCTTGCCCGTCTGGACCGTCTTGAAGGGCATCCGGATTGGTATTGCAGAAAATGGATCAACCTGATAATGGAGCGAGGTAGTTTGAATGATGTAGAAAAGGTAAATGAGGCTTGGATTTACTTTTTTCCTCATAAAGAGGGAGTATTGGTGAAGTCCGGTGTGTTTGAATAATTTCGATATAGAACAGGGGGGGAATATCATGGGATTAGGTATTGTTAGCCTGAAACGCCTTTATGGTTATGCAAAGCGGAGACAGATCAAGAATGTAAGGCATTATACGGACAGAATCCGCAGAGTAATGAATACGCCGAACGTATATATACCATTACTCAAAGCATTCCGGAAAGTGATGGTTTCTACTTGTGCGGGCGCTACAACCCGAATGGAGCATGGGTAAGCGTGTATCTCGGTATCTCAGAAAACCTTAAGACACAAATAGGAGAGCGCCTAAGAGATGATAAGGTATTCATCTACAGATGTTTTCATCAGGAAAATGTACTGCTCAACAAATGCCATGAGTACTATGAAAGCAGATACTGGCGTAACTGGCTGCATGCAATACAAAATTTTTGGTCGACGACGCACATTATCTGGTATGAAACCTCTAATATTTCAAATAATGATCTGAAGGCTACGCTTTTGGAGGTATTTAATCCTTCCGGCAATATCAACAGACCCGCTCCTGGTGCGTCATTGGGGGAGGAGGCCGCCAAGATTGTATCGGAGATAGGTAACATCATACATCGGGAGCGTACGCCGGGAGGTTTTGCAAAATTTCAGTCTGTATTAATTCGCTTACCTTAGGCCGCCACCGAAGAACTGCTTTTTTGAACAGTTGGAAGTTGTTAACGCCTCATTGTGAATAAACTCCAATTCAGGAGGTGAGAGAAGTTGAACAAGGAATCCCAAACTGTCCACAGTGTGTATTTACCCGGGCTCAAAGAACATTGTGAGGTCGCTTGCCTAATTCTGAATAAACTGGGCAAAAATCCTCACACAAATCACCATGTCAGAGGAACCATAAGAGAGGCATCCAGCAAAGTCGCTGGGCAGCCGGGAGGGAACATTAAAGAAAAGGCACATTTCATGAGTGCCTCAGCACGGCAGCAGATGTATGAAGGTAACTGCAAAGGGCTTATCGGTGAACACGTTGTCCCGGTCAGTATAATGGTAACCAAAGTTAACGACCTTTACGAACGTCAGGGGAACCGCATAGAACTCACCCAGATTATTGATATTGTGAAAAAATGGTCGATTTTAGCGGTGATAACCACGAAGGAGGATATTAAGATAAAAGCAAGAAAACTCTATCACAAAATGCCGCCAGATTGGGACGGCTGTAACAAATACGCAAGATATGATGCCGCAGGGATAAAACTGGTCCCAAACGAGTATAAAATGCTTATTTCCAATTGCAACGGAATATGACCTAAAGTCTATCTATAGGTCTTTGCAATCTCTTCCAACTCCATTTGTTCCTTTTCGTTTGCAAGAACTTCAAAGGTAGAATATAAACCAAGCATCTGAGAAGCGTAAAGATAAACTGTGTAACATTCCTTTAAAGTATCCTTAGTTGCCCACACATGAAAGTTCAATAACGGAGGGTCTTGGTCCAAATCATCCGCTCTATCTATATAATGAATTCGTATTCTATTATCTTGTTCTGCGAGTTCTTTTAATTGATGTATACTAGCTTGAGTTTATTAAGGCCTGTGGGTTAAAATGGTGTAACAGGCTGATATCCCGTCCAATAACGAAGACTCTAATTGTATACACTGAAAGGTATATTGGTTTTCAGCGGCATGCCCGTCACACCCATGGCTTCTGCCATGTCAAGAATATCAGGATCCATCTCCTCAATCTGGTAGGTTGCCTTATACCTGCCCTTTGATTTTTCTTTAGGACTCTCAATAAAAGTTGCAAGCCTGATGGCAGAAAGCTTTTCTAATAAGGTGTGCGGAGACCCTTTAAACTCAGCTTTCTCTTTTGCCCGTTTATACGCTATCATTACCAAGAGAAAGGCTAATAGGCAGATAAATGCATGGACCTCAATCTTTTGATCTGTCCAGTGATACTGTGGTCTCATCGCTAAGTGAAAAGGGTTCTTCATGTTTTTGAAAGCATTTTCCACGTTGGATTGGCCCCAATAGGCAGAAATAATTTGCTCGGCATTCCATGAATGTCGATTCGTGATTAGGATCCTTCGTCCCAACCATTCTTCCCTCAGGTAATTCAGCTCGTCTTTGTTTACCCAGAATCGCAAATCAAAAGAATCCTTTTCAAGCGGCCTTAGTTCCCAAAGGACGATATCTTTGGTAACCGATGAATTGATCATCGAGGATATTTTCTTCTCCAAATCACTCTGTGTTCTTTTCTTCCCTCTTTTAGTGGGAATCGAAATCTGCGCACGTAATTTCTCAAGACGCGTAAAAAGCTTACTCACCTGTTGTTCAATGCCTCGGAGTTGTCCTTTGCGCAATCGTTCTGAAATATATACTACCACCTTGAGGTCCAGATCCCAAATGGTCTTTTTTAATTCACAGCACTGAACACTTCGGCCGTTTATCGAAACTGCTTCCATCAAGTTATTTGCTTCTTTTACCAAGGCCTTATGCTGATGCGGAGACAACGCCCCTACAAAATGGATGTTGTCAGATACGTCCTTCAGCATCTTCTTTGAATTATTCCCTTGATCAAATACAAGCGTTATATCCTCCAATGAACCGCTAATGGCTTTGAAACGTTTTATAACGCTCATGAAATGTTCTTTAAAAACAGTCTTGTCTACAAGATTTCCCTGGTAAACCTTATGAAACATCGGGAGATGATCCTGACGAGAAACAAGGAGAAGCAATCCAAACTGTCGCAGGTCCATTCGCTTCTGCTTGTTTTTGCCTCTTTGGACAATGGTGCATCGGTGGTTTGTGGAATCGATGTGAGTAAAGAAGTTGGTCGTATCACAAAGTAATGTGTCCAAAGAGACCTGTTCATTCTTAAGCAGGGTCGTAACAATGTCTTCTTCTATGAGTGGGATAACCTCTGATGGTAATGCATCCATCTGGTCCCAGAAATGTTGGCAGTCCAGTCGACTCAAAGACATCCTAAGAAGGTAAGACAGGCTCGTATTTCTGGCCCAGCCTTCATACCAGTTTCTTTTGCTGGTGGGCTGACAAATGCGCCCGATGGCAGCTAAGAGTAATGATCCACCCACGGTAAAGCCATCTCGAAAAGCATGAACCTTTAAATGCCTGTTGATTGTTTCGACTATTTGGAGTTCCTCAGCTATGGCCAACATAACAGCCACACTGCCGTGGCTGTAACTCCGGACTTTTTTCGGCACACCTTCTTTCAACCGCCGCAGGAGAGCGTCAGCAGTACCGAGGTATTCCAGGATAATAGGCCTTGGTTTGCCATTGACTCTGCGCGATTCCACGATACTCCAATAGGCATGGCCTCTGGAGACTCTTTTCTGGAGCGTTGCCATATCAGTGTATACATTACATCATATGGCGCCCCATGTCAAGCATTATTAACGCTTATAAAGCCATCTTTTAGAGCAAAAACCTCCTGTCACCGAATAAATAGGGAGATTATTTCAGTGTATACATAATAGCCTAAAGGTTTAAGCTAGATAAGCTGTTGATATCTCTAAATAACTCACTCAATACCATCAAGAAAAACCAGCACATTTAATAAACTCAAGCTAGGTGTAAAGATATCGAAAAATCCATCCCTCATTCCTGGAAAGGTCTCTCGAACGGAAAACATAATATCTTCCAATCTTGCATAGATCCTTTCTTTGAATTCTTTTCGCAATTTCGTTTCCATAATGTAGACACCCAACGAGTAATGAGAGGTGACTTCTCCAGTATCTTCATCCACTATTTGGTAAAAGTCATACACTTTTTTCCTTTCAATGTTTTATTAAAAACCCTCCCGGATAAGTGAACTCTCTATTCCGGACCTGATCATATTTCTCATCACGGAGAAGGGTTAGAAGTTTTCCAAGCACATTGCTGCCGACAAGGACACCACCATTTTCTTTTGCTCCCCAGAAATCATCTTTTCTGGATTTTTCCACAATGGGAAGATCTCCTGTGCTTTTTATGACAGACCCGAACGTACGGGGATTACACCATAACTTCAGTTCCAACACCCACAACATACTGTGAATGCGAATCTCCAGTTTTTCATCCTCCCAATCTTTCCGAACCATGCCAGCCTTGACTGCGCATTTCTGGGTCATTTTGGCGCCTTTGGCGGCCTTTTGTACCATAATCCTTTCCCGAACATTTCTGGGCTTCGCGTCCGGATTTGACTCGGGTACACACTCTATATCCGGGCCGTACTTTGAAGCCTGATAAAGCTGTTCACTTGAGTTCCACCTGAAGCCATCAAAATGATTGGCATTCCACCCGCCATATTGGATAGCTCCCAGTAATTATCCTTTTTCGAAAAAAACCATGCACATTCATTTAACTCATAGCCCTCGACAGCCTTGAGCCTTTCCATGTTTAAAGAAACACCTTTTATGACTGCATGCTGGTCTTCCATACGCCTCATACATTTTCTCCTTTCCAAGTGTAAGATATAATTGGAAATATATTGCTCCAGAACATCCTGTATTCAATTTTCAAAGAGCTTGTCTCTCAAGAAACGTATGGTTGATATACTACTTTTTTGACATGACACACCAATGACAAAACAGGAGGTTTTCTGGTTGACTTTGGTCGCATACAGCTACTGTAGAGGTGACCGATGGCGGACGGAATAAAAGGGGTGAAGCATCTGGGATCAAAGAGGGCGGAGCCTGTTAATATCCATGGTCATAGACAGCCCCTTCCTGGGCTACAACAGGTGCCTCATATTGTTTTGCCAGTCTTTCCGCCTCTGCCCTGATCTCCTGTCTCAGGGATTCAGGTTCAAGGACTTTTGCCTTTGAGCCCCAGGTCATGATCCAGAACCGGATCTCGTCGGTGCCGGCCACCTGGGCCTCAAAAATGATGGAGCCGTCTGCCTGGGGATGAATCTCCTGGGAGTCGTGCCAGATTTTCTCCTTGACGTACCCGGCCACATCCGGGTCAAACCACACCTTGATACGAACCGGTTCGCCCTGGTAGATGCCGAAGCTGGAATCCATAAAATCATCCAGGACAAAATCTTCAGGTACCTCAAAGGTCTCTGTGGTCTCGTGAAGCATCTTGATCCGGTCCAGGGCGAATATCCTTACCTCCTCCCGCATGTGACAGAGGCCGATTAGGTAAAACGTTCCGTTGAAGAACCATACCCGGTAGGGGTCCACCCGGCGCCGATTCTCCTTTTTACGGCTCATGGTGTAATAGACGATCTCTATGGTTTTATGGTTCAGGGCCGCGTTGGTGACCCGGTTCAGAATCTCTTTGAACTGACCGTAGTCTTTGTACGGCTTCATGGAGAGGTGAAGGGTCTGCTCGATGTTGTCCAGATAGGTTATGGATTCCGGGGGCAGGGTGGTTTTGACCTTCTGGAGCAGTGATTCCAGTGAATCATAAAAGGCCGTGTCCTTAAACACCTGAGCATGTCCCTACTGAAATAGAGTGCCATGAGTTCGGTGAGGGTGAACGGGACTGGAATATGGTGTTTCATGGTATCGAGCAGGGACCACAGGTTCTTCCCGCCTGCGCGCTCTGTGTAGATGGGAAACCCGGCCACCTGTAGGGCCTCCAGGTCCCGATACACGGTCCGGGGATGGCAGTCCAGGTCTCGGGCCAGATCAGCCGCTGATTTTCCCTGACTGGATGATATCAGGGTCTGAATGATCTTCCACTGCCTTCCGAGTTGGTCGCCTCTCGCCATGGCAATCCTCCTGAAAAAATTAACCTTGCCCGCTCGATTACGTAGGAATGAGCTGAAAAATATCAAAAAAATGCATTTTTTTCAAAAAAAAGGGCTGAACTGTGACCGGATCTGTCAAACTCATGGGGTATTATATTTTGAAACCGCGAGAACCGCATGATTCATCGGGTGCCTTAGAAAGGAGGTCGTCACCATGAAATCAGTCGTCACTGTGACGGTTCTTTTCCTTCTGCTGGTTATTGGTTGGGGCAGTCCGGCCTCGGCAGAGGACCTGGGAAGGCTCAGTGCCAACCGTTTTGATCCTGAATCGAGCAGCAACCCCTATGGAGCCGGCAGCCCCTACCGACATGACAGTATCAACAACCCGTATGGCCCGTACGGGAGCCCTTTTAGTTCGAGATCAGCCAACAACCCCTATGCAACCGATGCTCCCAAACTCTATGACAGCCAAGGAAACTACAGGGGAAGATTGAGCCGGAATCCTTATGATCCGGATTCGATTTCCAACCCCTTTGGAAGATATGGCAGTCAGTTTTCACCAGAAAGCATCAATAACCCGTTTGGAGCTGGAAATCCGTACTCGGTTGACAGTCCAAATAATCCCTTGGGGGAGGGATGGCGGATCGAGGGCAGCGATTGATCAAGAATTTTGGGCAAAATTGAAAGGGTATCCCTCTGTGATCCCTGCGAACTCTGTCCGCCCCGTAGCTCCGGAAGATGGTACTGGGGCGAGAGATATAAGAAAAGGAGGCGCAACTTATGGACAAAATGATCACAAATTTCCTGGAACAACTCAAGGTGGGCCGGAAACAATCCTACCAGAACCTGGCCCTCTACCCCCTCTTGTCCACATACAACGCCAGCCTGGAATACCTCCTCCTGGATGAGGCCCTGAACGATGACTTGATAGAGGTGGTGGAGGTGGACTCCGAGGGCTCTGTACCGGACCTCAAGGTCGTCAATAAATCGCCCCACATGATCCTCATCCTGGACGGGGAAGAACTGGTGGGGGCCAAGCAGAACCGGATCGTCAACACCACCATCCTGGTGGACCGAAACACCACGCTCCTCATTCCGGTGAGCTGCGTGGAGCACGGCCGGTGGTCTTATGACACCCCCCGATTCCAGAGTAAAAAGCGGATGATGTCCTCCAACCTCCGGGCCAGGAAGTCTGAGCAAGTGATGTTCTCCGTCCGATCCGAGGGGAATTATCGCTCAGATCAGGGCGCCATATGGGATGAGATTGCCGATAAGTCGGTCAGGATGGAGGTCGCTTCGCCTACCGGCGCCATGGGTGCGATGTATGAGAAGCGAGGCGATAACACCCAGGAATATATCAAGAATTTCCATCTGATCGATTACCAGGTGGGGGCTGTTTTCATGATCAATGGCCAGGTCGTGGGCATGGATGCCTTTGGAACCCCGGATACCTTCTCAAAAATATTCAACAAGCTCCTGGAAAGCTACAGCCTGGATGCCATCGACGGATATAATGCAGCTGAAGACCCAAAAACGCTCAAAAGCGCGGTGACCCGATTCCAGAAGGCCTCTCTTTCCGTGGATACGACTTCTCATCAGGCGGTTGGGCTGGGGATGGACTACCGACTCGAATCCAAAAAACTGACCGGGTTTGCCCTGGCCTTCAATGATGAGATCCTGCATATCTCGATCTTTTCCAAGATCAACGGGAATGGTCAACGAGCAGCTTCGTCCAGGATGGCCCGGTATTCGCAGAGGCAAAGGAATCGAACAAGTTAGACAACATGGGCACCTTACTGAGAATGCTGAGTCGCCGAGCCTGCATCACGATGAAGCATTAACCTCTGTGAACCCTGTGGGCTCTGTGAGAGATATTCTAAAAGGAGGGCAAAATGGCACATGAAGTCGAAAGCATAATGTATGTGGGTGCGACCCCCTGGCACGGTCTCGGGGTTGCCATCCCGGATGGCGAGAAACTGAGCATTGAAAAGGCCATTGTGGCATCTGGTTTGGATTGGGAGGTGGAGCTCAGGAACGTTTTTACAGAAGATGAGAATGGAGCACGACGTGATATCCCCGAACATTATGCGAGCTGCCGCACTTCAGACAGTGCCATACTGGGTATTGTGGGCAAAGGCTACACCCCCCTTCAGAACATGGAGGCTTTCAAGTGGTTTCAGCCTTTTTTGGACAGTGGGGAGGCGACGCTGGAGACAGCAGGGAGTCTAAGAGGTGGTTCAAGGGTTTGGGTCCTCGCGAGGATAAGAAGAGATCCCATGGTCGTTGGTAAAGAGGACCGGGTAAGGCATTACATCCTCCTGTCCAACTCTCATGACGGGAGCCTTGCCGTACGGGTCGGTTTTACCCCCATCCGGGTGGTCTGCAACAACACGCTCTGCCTGGCCCATGAATCCAAAGCCAGCAAACTGCTTCGGGTGAAGCACACCACCAGAATACTGGAAAATCTCGAAGAAGTTCGGGAGATAATCGATCTCGCCCATGAAGAATTCGCGGAAACCGTCGAACAATACCGAAGTCTGGCATCCAGGCAGATCAACACTACCGATCTGGTTAAATATGTGAGGGTCGTATTTGGGCTTAAGGAGAAACCGAGGACACCGGCCCAGCAAAAACAGGAAAAAATCGTACCCAACGTCATTCAATTGTTTGAGAACGGCCGCGGGAACCGGATTGCCGGCAGAACTTACTGGGGGGCCTACAACGCGGTCAACGAATATCTCAATTATTTCAGGGGAAAGACCCAGGACAACACCCTGAACAGCCTGTGGTACGGAAACAGCGCAGCGCTCAATAAGAAGGCACTTGAGAGGGCGATGGAGATGGCGGCATAGAATTGCGTATAACTACGAAAATTAGGCTGTTTAGTTTTCGTTGACATGTCTGCCGAATTCGGGTAGATAAAATGCATAAATATTTTTCAGCCCAACCCTTTATTTTGAGACGCGCATCGGCAATAGGATCTGAAATGATTTCTGGTTATTCAAAGGCCCCGTTACTCTGGATCAATGGAGAGCGGGGTTTTGTATTTTGCGATTCCGACGGAAAAAAGAAGTAGATGATTGCTGTCAAAATGGACAGAAGACCAACACAGTCATCTACGTCCCTGGGGACCCTAAACCGAAAACCCCCGACTGCTATCGTTCCAAGCTTTCTAATCCCAACTCTGATTGGAAAAGTGATTTCAATCGCGCTGGTTTCAGATGATGCAAAGAATGTGTGAAAACAGCCTCTAAACTCTCAACCAAAGTCCATCAGGGGTGAGAAGTCCTGTGGACGGGGTTTAAAAATGCGTGTCTTGTGCCGATCCGTATAATACGACATACGAAAACGCTAATGCGGGGATAATCCATTAAAATTCAATGGGTTACGAGATAAAAGAACGATTTACAGATGTGTCTTATACGGACAAAAAAACTTCGCATTTTATGGGATCATCCGGTTAATGAGTACGCTTGAGAATGTAGGTGGTAGAGCCTGAGTTTGAAATAGACCATATCTCTGAATCCATAAGCTTGTCGTTTAAGGGTTTTGATTTTGTTATTGATACCTTCTATAGGGCCGCAAGAGATGGGGTGGATGTAGTAATTGAGGAGACCGTGACTGTACTGCATGAGTGTGTTGGCGACCTTTTTAAGTTGGCTGATATTTGAGGAGGCCGCATCATTGCACCATGCATCCAAGAATGGAATAGCCTCTTCCATAGATGGCTTGTCCCAAAAGTCTCTAAGTTGCTCCTTCATCGTATGGATCGTAAATAGAGGGGCATTGACCTCAAGAAGACTCTGTAGCCGATTCTGTTTTTCTTCCGTGAGATTCTCATAGTTTTTTAAGAGGAGAAATCGGGTTCCTTTTAAGACTTGTTTGCCATCTTCATCCAGTTGGTTTTGCTGTTCTCGTCTGAGATCCTCAATGGCCCGATTCATAAGAGCAGAAATATGGTACCGATCAAACACAATAGCGACATCTGGGAGATGGTTCTCCACGGCAGAGATAAACGCCTTGCTCATATCCATAGCAATGGCCTCAAGATGAGGCGATTCCTTTTTCAGCTTTTTTAGAAAGGGCTCGATGGCGTCTCCGCTTTTTCCTTCAACGGCATGCAGAATACGACCCGATTCCAGGTCTACAAAGATACTCATATAGGAATGACCCTTACGAATGCTGAACTCGTCGAGAGCAATGTATTTCAAATCCTTCAACGGAGGCGCTTTATATCGCCTCTTAAGGTGATCCTTATGGATGTCTTTGATCAAATCCCAGCCCACAGACAAAAGGGTCGCTGCACCCGAAATGGTCATCCAGTGAAGGAGATCCAAGGCGAAATCCGCGAACCTTCTTGTATGTCTTGCTTTACCTTTTACAAAAGGAAGTCTGGGCCATCTCAAAGCACCGCAGTCCTCACAACGGATTCTCCAGATCCTCAAAACCAGAAAGGTCTGACGGGAACCAATTGGAATCATTCTCAAAAGTCGCTGCTTGACGCCCTTACGCCGGAGCGTTTTAAAACTCCTGCACTCCGGGCAGCGTTCCAGGGAGGATGTCACTTCAGCATGAAGAAAGATGCGTCCTCTCTCGTATTTTGTGGAAATGTACTTGACTCCTCTCAAACCAAAAGCATGATAGAGCAATGAGGTGGACATGACGAATACCTCCTTTTTAGGGATACTTAGAAAGGTATCAGTCTATTCACCTCTTTTCAATTTACCGTACTCATTTGCCGGAAGAACCATTTTATGTGGATACATCTAATTATTCGTTGTTAGCTGCAAAAGGAAACTTTAAATGTGCGATTTATTTCTAAATCCAGTTACTTACATACTTATTGTTAACATTATTACCCTGATATGGGGAGTTCGTTCTTGGAAAAAGAATATTCGCGAAAAATGGATGAATAATTTAAGAGATGCCGGCACAGATATAATTGGAGCTGCTGAATTGGTATATGCCGAATCATCTAATGGGGCATCAAATTTACAACCGAAAACCATCTCAAATTTTATAGCTAAAGAACAAAAACTACTACTGCTTTTTGCTCATAATAAAAAAGAAAAAAATGAATTCGAAGGAAAATCCGAAGCTTTGAGGGAGGCGGCAGAATCAAAAGACACAGAAAAATACAGAAATGAAGTTCGGCAATTCTCGAAATCAATAAATGATCGAGTTCTTAACCCATGTTTCCGCTGGTTATGAGTATAATTGTCGTGATATCAGCAGTTTAGCTGAATCGTCCCCTATTTTAGGGGCACTACATTTGTTACGTTGTCACCTTCTTTTGCCTCATGGGGACTCCCGTTATCTTTAAAGCCGAATATACTTCCTGCTGCTTCAGCGTGGGCGTGGTGCAATAACGAACATGAATTACCCCGCCTTCTTTTTTGGGCAGATTGGTGGTTGTTATGCGGTGCGTATTCAGCCATGATTTGATGGTCGGCCAGCGATGGAATAAACCGGCATCATTGAGCTTGTAGCGGATGTAGTGTAATAAATGATAAGCCAATACAGTTACGAAGAGATGCCCTTCGATCCGATCCGGTTTGTGATGAAAATTGGGGCGTAAGCCAAGCTCAGATTTTAAACATCGAAAGGCATCCTCTACAATAGTGAGCATCACATAAATAGACCATATTCTGGCATCATCCAGGTCATGGCGATCGGTACGCAGAAAATATGTCCCCCGGTAAGGCTTACTCAAATGTGTTTCATCAAAGGTCCAGATAATATCGACGGCTTTGTTGCCTTTTTGTTTCACTTGAATATCAAAACCCTTAGAGACACGGCTGTTTTGCTGTCGAAGCCGGCCAATACGTTCAAGCACTTTGTCGTACTTCTTCAGCCGGCGTTTTATGCTCAGACCCTCTCGCAAATATGAGAGGCCTGCTTCCATGTTCTCTTTGGCCCTATTGACCATGGCTCGTTTCTTTTTTTGTTTTGGCTTCGCTCAGGCAATGTAAAAATACTTCTTCATCTATTTTGAAGCTATGGACCTTAATGCCTTTTTTAATCTCAGTAAATTCGGGGGGAGCAACTTCAGGAGGCTTGGAGCGAGAGACCACAATATAGGAAAAACCCTGCTCCTTGAGGGCCTTCAAATTCTCTTCTGAGGCAATACCCGCATCAATGACCACTGTGGGTTTTTCAATCGGAAGAGGGGGTTGTTGATCAACAGCTTGTCCATGGATGTCATGGACCATATCCATCAGGGTCTTGGGCTCACTGATATTGCCTTCAAAAACACGAGTTGTTTTTAAAAAACCAGTTTCATCTACCACAATGCCAAGGGTGACCAAAGGCCGATCATTGCGTTTGTCTTTAGAGCGGCCACGCTTGGCTTTATCGCAGAAAGGCACATCTCCTTCAAAGTATGTGTTTGTCAAGTCATAAAGAATGATGGATTCACCCAAGCCAAAAAGCTTTTTGCTATGGTTGCTCAAAAATTGTTCAATGGCCTCTTTATGGGATAAAAGGATATCAGAGGTTTCATACAACGCATTGTTTGCCACATGGGAGAAATCTGTTGCCAAAAGTTCATCCAATCCGCTTTCCTCTTCAGCGTAGCGTTTCAACTCTCGTTCACTGCTGGGATGAATCAACCGCCCAATAATAAGCAATGCCGCCAGGTCCATATGCTTTTTACTAAACCCGATCTGCCTGAAAAGCTTAAAGAATCCAAGGTGTTTCATGGCTTCCAAGCCCACATGTTCAGCACCTATGGACTTTCCTTCTGAGGAGGCAACGCCATTGACGTCCACATGTTGGAAGTCTTGTTCGGACTCATTGTACTCATTGTTTTCTGACATCTTTTTTTGCACCAGCAATTTTGCATAATGCTAAGCCAGCGCTTCGATATTTCAGGTAATGGAGCAAGTCGCTGTTGACCCGGAGGAGTTCTTCAATTCGGTTTGCAAGCGGTTTCCAATGTTTTTGCTCAAGGTCCAGGGTCCCCAGGTTAAGCAATGTCTTCTGCCTGGGACCCTGCTCGGTACGAACGGACTCCACTAACTTATGGGTATAATAGACCTTGCTTGAATTTGGATTTCTTTTTTCTTTAGCGCGGATGTACATGGGGGCTTCATAGCAAAATATTTCCCCCTTGTCAAGCGCTAACTTTGGTTATGGGGCACTACATTCAAAATATCGATAAGTATAATTTGGTTATTTAAAGACAAGACAAGTCATACTGATGCCGAATGAGAAATATTTTTTCACAAATTCTCACAAATCCAGCACCATGCGGAAACTTGGGTTAAAGAATGGAAAGCAATCAAGTAAAGCAGCTAGCAAAGCCGTTCACGCGAAGCTACAGTCGCTACCGCTCCTTCCGCTCGGGTGACGGCTGGCGTTCGGTCGCGAACGTTCAGCGACGGAGCATTAGACGACAGAGAACCAGAAGTGCACTATGGGGAGAAGATGCCGATCTCCTACCTTCACACACTTGAGACCATGGGCCTAGAAAGGCCAGCCCTGCCAGACCAGCTGTGGCGGTACATGAATTTCACCAAATTCGCTGCGATGATCGAGAACTGCGGACTGTACATGTCCAGATTAGACAGACTCGGCGACGCCTATGAAGGCTGGATTCCGGAAACACCAAGAGAACAGTACCGCGGGCTCATTCAGGAAGAGTTCTTCAGGCGCGACCGAGAACTGAGGAAACAGGCTCCCAAGCTACGGAAGCGCATCTATGTGAATTGCTGGCACGCGAATGATCATGAATCCTATGCAATGTGGAAACTCTACGTGACCGAGAATAAAGGTGTTGCGATCCAAAGCACATGCCGCCGCCTTCGAGACGCACTTAAGCAGACGGCAGAAAGCCTGTCCCTATACAAAGTGACGTACAAGGATCAGAGTGAGGAACCGGTGCATGGTGGGTCGATGATTCGATCCTGTCTGACGAAGCGCCCAGCCTTCTCGCACGAACGAGAGGTGCGACTCGTATGGTGGCCGGAAATGGACACGGGCCAGCTGAGAAAAGAAGCGGGGACTGTGGACGGTTTCTACGTGCCGTGTGACTTGGATACGCTAATTGAAAGAGTCTTTGTCGCACCGGCGAGACACGACCGGTTCTATGCAAAAGTCAAAGAGGTCATTAAGAATTATGGCGTCAAAACAGAAATAGTCCAGTCCACCCTTGAGCTCCCTCCACCTTGAGGTAGTAGCCTGGTAGTTTATCACAAGGTGGTGAGGGCCCAACATTCGGCTGGAGCACTATGCCGGTTCCAATGCGTTTTCACTGGCGAGGCTCAGGCGGGGCGTTAGACATACATTAAGAAAGGTATACCAAAATGAAAC
Source organism: Deltaproteobacteria bacterium (assembly GCA_034522175.1). Lineage (GTDB taxonomy): Bacteria > Desulfobacterota > DSM-4660 > Desulfatiglandales > Desulfatiglandaceae > JAIPDZ01. The sequence continues at coordinate 2,365,621 of JAXHLQ010000001.1, forward strand.
TTCAAGATTTTATTCCAGATGCTATTGCACAGATCATGGAGGGTCTCAGTGCCGCAGATAAACGTTTGAAGGATGCCCAGACAGGTCGTATATACAAAGATTCCATTAAAGAAACAATGGCACAAACAATAGTAAATCTTGGCATGGTAAAAGACAATAACCAAAAACCCCTGCTTGTGGTTGGTTTTGATGTGGCTCTGGTAGTCGAGGAACAAGCTGGCCACTCAGACAGTGCTAATTTGGGAGTGGCTGCACCTTTGCTTTCTGTTATTGGAGTCAAGGGAGGTGTTGAGGGGCAGTCGAATGAGACTAAAAAGAGCAGTCAGGCTCATCGGCTCAAATTTTCAGTTCCAGTGTCATTCGAAGTGTCGGAATCTATCGAATAGTGCCATTTATTTAACAAGTCATTCACAATGACGTGCGGGACCGCGGCAATTTTTCGGCATATTCGCGTTGATTGATTTATTGGTCTTCAAATCTCTATAGATAGATATCCCTGCACGCAAGTGATGACGAGCGTTCTATGATTTGAATGTGAGGCAAATGGATATTAGAAGCCTAATAAAACAGAGGGTTCCTGAAGATTGGACGGAATCTCCCATTACGGTCACATGTTATCAAGTTTACGCTGTAATGGACTCATTTAACATTGGAAAGACATGGAAGTTGCTTGACATAATTTGTCTTTTTGCCAAAGGCAGTTACATGTTTCCTATGACATTCAAGACAATGACACAAGAGAAACAACTTGGATTTTCTAGCCGAACAGAATTCCAACAGTCACCTAAATCACTATGGATGTTTATTGTTCGTAGTGGTGCTGAGCACCAGGGCGATCCTGATATAGAGAAGCGGATTCGCGGCTTTTTTTACATAATTGCTGGTAGGAACATAGCATATGAAAAATTTTTCACTTTCACAATAAATCCTGATGATACACAATCTTTCTACTCGGATTCTTTTTTAAATCCAAATGCGTTCCCAATGATTGATATGGCCAAAATTGAGAGGAAACTGGATTTAATTTCGCCTTTGCTTACAGAAAAAGCTGAACTGGAGCCCGAAATAGAAATAGGACTTTCTTGGTATGCTGAAGCTTTAGAATCTTCTGGAATAGATGCCTTTTTAAAAATCTGGGTGGCCTTCGAAGCGCTATCCATGTCTGACACGAATGTAAGGTCTTCATATGAATTAATATCCCAAATTTACGACTTGGACATCAACCTGGTTGGAGAAACACTTTTACTTGGTAGAATTCACGGGTACAGAAGTGCAATACTGCATGGCAAAAACCGAGGTAAGTTTTCGATAGAAATTCTAAAATATTTTGAATATTTGGTAGGTGATATTGTCATTTTTAAAATATTCGAACAAAAATCACAAACTGCTCTCGAATATATGAAAAGGAATAACCGCAACATTGTTAATGTGTTGTTAGAAACACCGTAGAACCAGCGCCTGTACTCGGCCGCTCAAAAACCGCGCGCGCAGGGAAGGCGCCTCGTTCAACTCTAGGATCATTATCCTACTCTTGAATCGTTATCGCATAAGAAGAGTTGTGGATAGCAAATCTAAGCACGAGTGACTATACCTCTATCCCTTGATAACAAGGGTGCCACAGGTGAGACAAAGTAAGATGTCAGATGAAAAAATAGACCGTACGGCTCATGACGCGTGGCCTTAATTGGTGTGAGAATAAGGAATGAGCACTCTGAAATCACCAGAAACCAAGGATTCTCCTTGGGCCAGACAAGCTGAGAGATATATCGCCACTGGTCAGAAAACACGTGCGCTACGCCTCCTCGAAAAGGTGGTGGAATATAGTATGCCGCTCTTTTCAGGTGCGCCCGAACTCCAGGAAGACCGCCGCCTGGCGTGGCTTTACAGAATAGACATCCTTCGGGAGTGGGGGCGACTGTCGGAGGCCTTGGCCTGGACATGCCTGGAATGCGAACTTAACCCGCAGAACATGACGGCCCAGGTGCTCAAAGAGAGTCTAAAAGAAGCCCTTAATCTGCATGCGCATAAAAGCCCATCATCGAAGAATGAAGAAATAAAGGGGATTGAGCCCGGGGTATGGTCCGATGTGGCTGGGATGCGTGAGATCAAACTCATCCTGGAACGAGATGTCATCTTGCCCCTGCGTAATCGTGAGCTTTACGCGCGCTTCAAGGTGGATCTCCCCAACGGTGTTCTTCTCTATGGACCGCCTGGATGTGGTAAGACTTTCATTGCGAGAAAACTGGCAGGGATTTTGAAATTGGATTTCCTTGAAGCAAAACCTTCAGACCTGGCCAGCACCTATGTTCATGGTGGACAGGAACGGATTCGTGCCCTTTTCGACAGCGCAAGAAAACACGCCCCGGCAGTTGTCTTTCTCGATGAACTCGATGCTATGGTCCCCAATAGAGGAAGCGATGACGTAAGTCATCATTACAAAAGCGAAGTCAATGAATTTCTGGTCCAATTGAATGAATGTGCTAAGGACCACATCCTGATCATCGGCGCCACCAATCTCATTGAAGCTGTTGACCCTGCCGCATTGAGACCGGGGCGTTTTGACCGAAAAGTCTTTATCGGCCCACCGGATCTGGAGGCGCGACTGGAAATGCTGAAGCTTCATATGAATGACCGTCCACAGGAAGAAATGGACTGGCTCGAAGTGGCTGAAAAGTGCGACTTCTGCACGAGCGCGGAAATCGGGAACATCGTCAATGCAGCAGCACGGATGGCAGTTGAAAAACAGAGACCGATTCAGCAAAAGGACCTCTTACAGGCCATTGAGGATAATCCACCGGCGCTCTCCGAAGCAAAAATTGACGATATGAAAGCCCGGATAGGGTTTGTATAGGATCTCCAATTCAAATGCCCTGGTTCAGAAATGATATCAATAATGCGGCTCATTGGAAAATCAGGAGATATCTCGAAAAGCAAACATTTTTACGAGAATTAGCTGATTAGAAAATAAAAGGAACTGGAAATGGCCAGTTTTATACCTGAAGGTCTTAGTAAAAAACAAATCGACAGCCTTATCGAGTATAGCAAGGAGACCTCACAAAAGACTTTGGAACAGATTATCAACCAGGCAGACGGGCACCTGGAAAAGATCCGTGAGGTATGCCTCGAGAATACATTTATCAATGTTGATTTGGCTGAGACCATTTATGCGGTTTTTCAGGAAATTGCACGTGATTGGGATCGCATCCCTGGTTTCGCCCGGCCCTGGTGTGCGGGGATGATGCGGTACTTTGCTACGGTTGAAGATGAAGAAAACGATTTTAGCTCCCCGATTGGTTTCGAAGATGATGTGGAAGTGGTGAATGCATGCCTGCGGCTGGCCGGTCGGGAAAACCTATGCATTGTACCTGAAGAGTTACCCCAGAAGACGGTTTCTCCCGGCAGAACCGATAGACGAGCTCCTTTCTCTCCAGTGAAAATGCCCCTGGCATCGGGTATGCGGGTGCAATGCCGGGATGCTGAGTGGCTGGTTACCCGGGTGGAGCAGGTGGAGGATTCCGATAAGGATGGAAAGAAAAAGGCAGAGCACGCCGTTCACTGTGTGGGGGCCGATGACCTCGTTCGGGGGCATGAGGCCATATTTTTAACACACCTCGATGACATCATTCCCGTGGATCCCCGCAAAACGGAAATTGTCAATGACGCATCTAAAGGGTACAAACTCAGTAGGTTATTTCTGGAAGCGCAGCTTCGTCAAATGCCGGTTGCAGGCATCGAGCCCGATCTCGATGGCCTGGGGGTTTTCAAGGCAATGCGGTTCCAGGTGGAGACGGTAGCCCGGGCATTAAAACAGCTAAGGCCACGGCTTCTGTTGGCCGATGCGGTGGGCCTTGGCAAAACCATTCAGGTGGGCATGATCCTCACCGAGTTGATGCGGCGGGGCCGAGCAAACCGAATCCTGGTCCTTGCCAAGAAATCCATGCTCACCCAGTTCCAAGCTGAGCTGTGGAACCGCTTTAACATCCCTCTGGTGCGGCTCGATTCTGCCGGAATTGCTCGATTGAGACTCCAGATCCCCGCCAATAAGAACCCGTTCGAGGTCTATCATCGAGTCATCATCAGCATAGATACCCTCAAAAACGTGGGCCGGTATGAGCATTTCCTTAAAAACACCCGGTGGGATGTGGTGGTCATCGATGAGGCCCATAATGTGGCGGGCGCCAGTGTGCCCGAACGCGATCTGAGTTATCGCCTTGCCCGACAGTTATCCAGACGGGTCGACAGCATCCTGCTGACCACGGCCACACCCCATAATGGGAAAAGAGAGACCTTCGGTCGACTTATGTCGCTCCTCGATCCTTCGGTCATCCCGGACCCTAATTTCAGGGAATATGACAAAGATGACGTCAAAGACTTCTTCCTCATGCGGTTTAAGGAAGATGTCCGGTCGGATGCCGGCGACATGTTGACCGACAGACAGGTCATTCCTATATCAAAAACCACTTCGGATGCGACCATTGAGGAAGAACGCATATATGAAATTCTGGCTCAACTGAGAAAAGAGTCTGCCAAATCCTTTTCGGGAGACAAAGAGGACCAGGATGTCTGGACTCGCCATCCCATGGTGCAATATGTGCTCTATAAGCTATTTCTCTCCAGCCCGGAGGCGTGCATTCAGACTGTCCGAAATCGTTTGAACCAGCTTAACCGAGACGCGTCCGATAACCCAGAAATCCCTTATCTCACGCGGCTTGAATCGGCCTTGGAAAAGATCGACATCCGAAAGTCTTCTCGCTATGCCCTGCTCAAAAAACAGCTCTCAGACATCGGCTGGTCTGGCGGCAAGGGGAGCCCACGGGTATTGCTCTTTACGGAATCACCGCGAACCCAAAAAGCTTTGGCCCCGGCATTGGCGAAGGATTTCGGTTTTAAGTACAGCGACAGATTCGAAGATCAGTGCAGACAGGTCCTGGCCACGCTCAATGGATCTACCCGGATGTCCACCTCATGAATACCGTGGAGGCCTTTGCCACAGGAAGTGCAGACATCCGGCTCATGCTGGCAACTGATGTGGCATCGGAAGGCATCAATCTCCATCATGAATGCCATCATATCATTCACTATGATTTGCCCTGGTCCATCATTACGCTGATCCAGAGAAACGGCCGTATTGATCGATTGGGTCAAAAAAAACCGCCTCAACTCCGTTATCTCATGGTCAATACCCGTCAGGGCGTCATCAAAGGCGATGCAGTTATTTTTGAGCGTTTGATTGCGAAGGTGGAGGAGATCAACCGGCTCAGGCAATCTGGCGAATCTGTTCTGGAACTGTATGATCCAAAGGCTGAGGAGGAATATATTGCCCAAAAGGGAATCTTGCCGGGTGATGCAGAGATCCTGGAAAAGAAAGCGGATTCGGGCTCAACCGAGGCCTCCATTTTGGAGGACATGCTGAGATCGGCCAACCAAGCGGGCCATGATGAGTTCATGGCCTTTCTGAAAGGGGAACAAGGCGATTCTCAAGAAGTACAGGGGATTGCGTACCCAAAAGGCCAAAAATCAGAACCCCGCTTGCGGCTTTTCGATGACCGGGAATTCCTGGTTGAGGGGTACCGATTCCTTTCTGAGAACAGCTCGGGATACCGTCCCCTCAAGGAAATGGGAAACATGGTCCGGCTCACTGCGCCCGACGATCTGAAACGTCGCCTCGGCGCTCCCGACAAACGGGGTGATGTCATCTATGGGGCCACAGCCATCCCAGTCGAGTCTTGGCCCGAACACCACGAATTCTGGCTTACTGATGATCCCAATCAGGTGGATCTGGCCATCGAGGCCGCCCGGAATACCTCCGGTTACTGGGCAAGGGAACTTCTATGCAGTGAGACTCACCCCATTATGCAGTGGATTGCGGAGCGTCTCGTCATGCAGGTAAAAAGGGGTCAGGCCCCTTACATTATTTCAAACAGACTTAAACCGGGCGAAGTCTACTTCTGTTTTATCGGGCAGATCAGCTCGGCTTCGGGGACACCGCTGGTGGTTGACGCTCATGCCATATCTTTCCATAAGGGTGGTGCGGTCAAACACCATTCCCTGAAAGAGGCCCTTGGACTCGCGGGTTTCAGCACCTTGACCCAGACAGACCGAGAGGCCAATCTCGATACGGCTCAGGTATTGATGCATTCTGCTGTGGAGCAGAGTCTCTACCATATGCGCCAGCTCCTGGAAATGCGGGAAAAGGAACTTAATCCCCTCCTCTTGAAAGAAGAACGCCGCTTACGAAAATGGCACCAGCGCAGACGAGATCTGTTGCAGAAACAGATTGATGCCCTTGGTGATAACAGCAAGAAGGCCGTAAGATTGCGAAGAGACCTGGATGAAATGGAAGCATATCTAAGGGATCGGCAACAGAATTGGCGAGATACCCATTTCAGGGCGGTCCCGAAACCTTCGACCCAGTTGTTGCTGGTCATGGGTGGAGAATAAAGGACAAAATGCCTCTCGATACCTCCATCACCAATGTGGGTGAATATTACAGTTCCCACTATCTCGATTCCACTTTTGCCAAGGACCTTAATTCCCTGGTGTCCAAATGGAACAAAGAGGGGTCCCAGGCCGTCCCCCATCGGTTGCAAGCCCTGTCTCAGCGATATTTCAGGGCTAAAGCCTCGGCATTGGAACTGAACAATCCCGAGGAACGGTGGCAGGTGGACGATATGGCCGGATGGCATGCGCATCTCATTGATGCGCTCGGATACGGAAGCCTAACGCCCCTGGATTTGCCGGTGACGGGAAACACCGCCTTTGTTCCTGCCCTGGGACGGGTTAACCGCTACGGCAAACCGTGGCTCGTTATCTGTGAAACGGTCTTTTGCCTCCCGGACGCCAACCTCAAGGACGGCATGCCTTCTGAAGACCCTTTGGAGATGATCCCCCGTCCGGATCAACTTCAAAGCTCTGAAAACAGACTGATAGATGGGGATTGGAACCGGGCCATCGGGAAAGTTTTTGTCGAAGAGGAATCACCACGATGGATCATATTTTTGGCCGGCAGCCGCATGCTTCTCCTGGACCGGCACACCTATGCCCAGGGCCGCTATCTTTCTTTCGATTTGGATGATGCCTTTGGACGAAGGGAAAAAGCCACCTTCAACCATTTGGCCGCCTTTCTTTCCTCCCAAACCCTCTGTCCGGATGGGGAATCAGACCAGGTACTGCATGACCGACTCGAAGAGCAGAGTCACCGCTTCGCCCACGGGGTTACGGAAAAGCTGCAGTTCGCAGTGCGGGAGGCCATCGAGCTGTTGGCTAACGAGTGGGTAGAGGATAGAAGAAGGAAACAAATATCCTATACCCGGTTGCGACCACACGAAGCACGTGCCGACGGCACAGTGACAGTCACAGCCGAAAACTTGCGTCGCGAGGCCCTCATCTACGTCTATCGTCTGCTGTTTTGTTTTTATTCGGAAGCCCGAGGCGGGGAACTGGGTATCCTCCCCACGGGTGACGATATCTATCGTCTGGGTTACAGTCTGGAGTCCCTGCGTGATCTGGAGCAGGTCCCGCTGACGCCTGCCACTGAAAGGGGAACCTATTTTCACAATCATTTGCGAAAGCTGTTTCGTCTCGTCCATAACGGCTTTCAATTCACCGAATCCAGGCAGCTACGGTTTGAACCGCTTAAGACTTCCAAGGTCTTCTCCATTCAGCCATTAACCGCAACGCTCTTTGATCCCCGAAGCACCCCGCTTCTTGATAATGCAGACCTGACCAACCTTTGCCTCCAAAGGGTGATTGTTCGCCTCTCTCTCAGCCGTGATGAGAAAGTAAAATCCATCGGCCGCGTGAACTATGCAGAGTTGGGCATCAATCAATTGGGTGCGGTTTATGAGGGACTGCTGTCGTATACGGGCATGTTCGCGGAAAAGAACCTCATCCAGGTTAAACCTGAAAAGGGTGAATTTATGTCCGTGGCCTTTCGGGAAGGAAAAAATATGGACAAGGCCCGAAAAACGCCCACCTGGTTTGTCCCGACGGAACGTCTGGATGAGTTCAAAGCCGGAGAAGTAGAGCGCCTCAAGGACGGCAAGCCGCGTATTTATCCGCAGGGGACGTTTATTCTGCATCTTTCCGGCATCGACCGGGAGGAATCCGCCTCCTATTATACCCATCATGTGTTGAGCAGTTGCCTGGTGGAAGAAACGCTGCGCGAACTTTTGAAGGACTACAAACCAGAGGATGCAGATCGGATCCTTCAGCTGAAAATCTGCGAACCCGCCATGGGCAGCGCCACATTTCTCGATGAGGTGGCCGAGCAGTTAGCAGCCCGTTACCTGGAGCTAAAACAGAAACAGACAGGTCAAACCATCGAGCCTTCTCGCTATATGGATGAACTCCGTCGCGTCAAGCACTACATCATCACTCGCAATGCCTATGGTGTGGATCTCAATGCCACAGCCGTGGAACTGGGCGCCCTCTCCCTCTGGCTGGGAAGTATCCATCGCCTGGCCATTCGGCCCACAAACGATGATAACGGTAAATCCGAAACCGATGAGCCCCGTTTTGCCCCCGGTGCCACGCCCTGGTTGGGTCTTCGACTCCGCTGCGGCAACTCACTGATCGGGGCCCGTCGGGCCGTTTGGACCACGAACCAGCTGGCTCAGGGAAAGCATTTTGGAAAGGGCTCGGATGCTCCTCGCCTCCTGAAACCCGGGGAAGCGCGACAAGAAAACGAAATATATCATTTCCTGGTCTTTGACGAAGAGATGGTCCCGAGCCACAGAAATCGGCTCATGAAAGATTTCTGGCCCGATGCCTGCGAGACGGCCAGAAATTGGATCAATAAACAGGTGAAAACAAAATGGCCCGAAACCGAACTGAAAGAAGCTCTTGCCGTCTGCGACCTTATCGACAGCCACTGGACCCGGTATACAAAAGAACGGCAGCAGGCCCTTGAAGCAACCGCCTGTACCGCCACGGTCTGGCCCACCCCGTCTGACAGCGATGAAGCCCTCAAGCAGGGTCCAACCCTTGAAACGCAGGAAAAGATCCGACAAACGCTTGAATCGGGAAGCGGCAGCTTCCAGCGGCTGAAGCTCCTCATGGACACCTGGTGCGCCTTGTGGTTCTGGCCATTAAATAGGGTCCAGGACCTCCCCCGGCGCGAAAGCTTTCTTGCCGCAGCCGGGTTGCTATTGGGGGACACAGCGCCGGACATAAGCGTCAGAGACCTCCTTTCCGCGCGCCTGGGGTTTGAAGTGGATGTTCTGGTAAAAGCGGCAGGAGAGCAGGTACCGGATACAGATAGTCTCGAAAGTGTCGTGGCGTGGTTTGGCACAGCCAGGGAACTGGCGGATGACCAGCATTTCCATCACTGGGAACTGGTGTTTCCCGAGGTGTTGGGAAGCGACCCTAACTGCAATGGTTTCAGCCTTATTCTTGGCAATCCGCCATGGGTTGGTGCCGATTGGGCGGATTTTGCTGCATTAAGCACAGTTGAACCCTTGCTGGGTGTAAGAGAAGCAAAGAGCGCAGAATTTAATAGGAAAAGGAATTCTTTGCTGCAGAAATCAGAAGCGAAAGTTTTTTATTGTAATGAATTTCGGAAAAATTCTGGAACGTCATCCTTTTTGGACAATCCAAGACTTTACGGCGGCCTGCAGGGTATGCGGACAAATCTCTATAAGAATTTTATTGTTCGTTCATGGGATTTGCTCGCGCCGAATGCTATCGGTGGGTTGCTTCACCCGGAAGGACCTTATGAAGACTCACATGGCGGGAAGTTCAGGGCCGCCTATTACAGAAGACTCAAGGCTCATTATCAACATACCAATGAATTGCGACTTTTTCCGGACGTTGACCATCATACAAGTTACAGCATTAACGTTTTTTCGGGTGGTCCTGGCCTTGTGAATTTCCGACATATAGCCAACCTCTTTCATCCTAAGACGATCAAAGGTTGTCTGTTTCATGAAGATGACTACGCGCCGGTACCTGGAATTAAAGACGACGAAGGCAATTGGAATACGAAGCCTCACTGTCATCGAGTTGTGACCGTAACGGAAGAAGAACTTTCTTTGTTTGCCGACCTTTTGGAAGAAGGGGAAGTTTCAGCCATTGAGGGGAGACTACCCCAAATCCACGGACGAGAACTCCTTGGCGTTTTACAAAAAATGGCTCAAACTCCCAAGAGACTGAGAGACTTGCAGGGAGAGTATTTTTCCACTCAGATGTTTAACGAGACGCACTCCCAGAGAGATGGTCAGATTACCAGACAAGATGCTCCTTCTTTCCAGCCGAAAAACACGTGAAGAATGGATATTATCCGGCCCCCATTTTTATGTAGGCACACCATTAAACAGAACCTGCCGCACTGCCTGTACCCATAACAACGCCTATGATGACATTGACCTGACCGAAATCCCGGAAGATTATCTCCCACGGACAGTTTATCGGCCGGGCGATTTACATGGGAATCAAGAAGCGTACTATGGTGCGATAGCTGAATGGCCAAGGGTCGCGGATTCGCCCTTTACACTCATTCACCCCGGCCAGGAAAAATACTGGGAACGCCTATTAGGCGAACCGTTGCGCATCTACAGTGCGGACAAAATCAAACCAGGTTGTCGAACCGCTCGGAGTTTCGCTTATTTCCAAAAAATGGAGGGTCCGATCAGCAAGGTCATTTCACTTCTGGCAAGAGATGAACATGCTGAATTCATTGAGGAATATAAACGTCTGTTTGAAGAAGTGACTCTTGTCCAGGGTTGTCCGACTCCTGAGGACTTGCAAAGGCTTCCTATGCCCATAACCGGGAGATACACATATGTGAACCGCCGAAGATGTGGAACTGGTGCGGAACGGTCTCTTGCGCCAACAATTGTACCGCCTGGCGTGTCCCATATTCATCCTGTCCTATCCGTTACATTTTCGGATCTGCATCTTAGCACGCTATTTACCGGTTTGGCATGCTCCTTGGTGGCTGACTTGGTCATACGGCTGATTGGTAAGGGGGATATCTATGGCTCGACGCTGGGGCTTTTGCCAGTTTTGGAAGACAAGGGCATGATGATCTGCAATCGCAGCCTCCGCCTGAACGCTCTGACCACGGCCTATTGCGACCTCTGGTGCGAAATAGCGTCAGCGTCCATCAAACGGGATTCCTGGGCCTCACTGGATCCTCGTCTCTGCGAGGAATTTGAACATCCATGGAAGGCCCTTAATCCAGATCAATGGGACTGGAAAACTCCTTTACGCTCGGATTTTGCCCGGCGGCAGGCACTGCTGGAAATCGACGTGCTGGTGGGGCTTAGCTTGGGATTGACCCTTGAAGAGCTGATTACCATCTATCGTGCCCAATTTCCTGTCATGCGCGGCTATGAACTTGTGGATGAATATGACGCAAAAGGACGCCACATTCCCAATACAATGCGAAAAAATCAGGGCGCCAAAGAATTCCGCGATGCCAGGGCCGACTGGGATGGGGAAAGCCCGTTGACCGTGAGCTGGGATATCGACGATGGAAACCAAACCGTGACCAAGACCTTCTATCCCCCTTTTACCGGTGTGGACCGAGAGGCCGATTATGAACGGGCTTACCATGTTTTTCAGGAAAGGTATGGGTGAAACGGATAGCTGGGTTTCAGACGTCGGGTGATGGGAGGTTTTTACTTAAAGGCCGAAAATAAATGTGATTACAGAGCCTCTTTTTGGTTGACAAATTGGTAATTTTTTATTAATTTGTCAACCATGGAAAGGGGGTAATGCCATGAGCAGTGTAATAGGCCAGCGATTGTGTTCAGCCAGAAAAATGGCCGGTTTAAGTATGGAAAGACTGTCAAAAGAAGCCGGTTCAATGGTGTCCAAGCAGGCCATCAGCAAGTACGAAAAGGGGGCCGCTAAGCCCGGAAGTGAGGTGCTCCTGGCCTTGGCAAAGGCTTTGGGTGTGAAGGTGGACTATTTTTTTCGTCCTTTCAGATTGCAGATCGGCCATCTGGAGTTCAGGAAAAAATCCAGACTCACCCGCACCGAAGAAAAGCAGATAGAGCATCAAACCATTGATTTTCTGGAGAAATACTGCGAGTTGGAGGAACTTCTGAATATCGTGCCTTCCTTCAAAACTCCGGTGGCCAAGAGACGGATATCCAATCAAAAGGATATTGAACGGGCAGCTTACGATATTCGGCGTGAGTGGAACCTTGGGGAAGGCCCCATTTCCGAGTTGACCGAACTTTTGGAGGATCAGGGCATCAAGATATTCGAGGTGGGGGCGAGTTCGGACTTTGACGGCCTCTCCGGATTTGCTGATGAGGGTAACGTGCCCTTTATTGCCATATATAATGGAGAGGATCGGGTTCGAAAACGATTCACCCTGGCCCATGAACTGGCGCATCTGCTGCTGGATTTCTCCAAGCATGACCAGAGGCCTCAGGAAAAACTCTGCCATGCCTTTGCCGGCGCTTTGCTTCTGCCTGAAGAGGTGATTCGAGATGAATTGGGCACCAGTCGCCGCAAAATAACTGAATGGGAGCTGAAGAAGCTGAAGGGGATTTACGGCATTTCCATGCAGGCCATCATGGCCCGCGCCCTGAATTTGGAAATCATTTCCGAATCGGCCTTCAAGCAGTTTCGAATATATGTGAGTAAGCATGGCTGGCGGAAACATGAACCCGGCAACTATTCAGGTGAGGAAAAGGCCAATCGGTTTAAACAACTGGTCCTTTATGCCGCAGCGGAGCAGGTGATCAGCTACAGCAAGGCCGCTGACTACCTCAACCTCTCCCTTTCAGCATTCGAGAGGGAAGTGAGCATTGTTTCATGATTGTCTTGGTGAATGATGCCAATATCCTCATTGATCTTTTGAAATTGGACCTTCTTGCCCCATTTTTCCAGTTACCTTGCCAATTCCATGTGACGGATTTAGCAGCCGGTGAAATTCTGGAGGAAAATGTTGATGAACTGAATCGTTATATTGAGGGAGGTACACTTCTGAAGCGTTCTTTTGAGTTTGAAGAACTTCTCGAAATCCGGCGGATTCAAGACGCGCATGGTGGCCTTTCTTTTCCGGACTGTTCCAGTGTCTTTCTGGCAACAGAGCTCTCGGCCACGCTTCTTACGGGGGATGCAGTCCTGCGGCGAGCGGCCGAAAAGCACGGTATTCGGGTTCATGGGATGTTATGGGTTTTTGAGGAATTGGTGGGGCAGTCCATACTGTCCAAATCCATTGCGCACAAGAAACTTGCCCGGCTGATGCAAATCAACCCGAGGCTTCCTGTTCGCGAGTGCCGAAAGCGATTAAACGCATGGAGATAAACGACGCGACAAAGACATTAACAAATCCACGGTTCCATCCAACAAACCAGCAAACTTAAAGTGGAATCCTGCCATGCTCCCCAGCCACATCGCCGAAAATATTAAAAAGCAAGTTCTTTTCTATCTCCAGTCCACCTTCTTTTTTCGAGATAAAGAAGTGGAAAAAGCCTTCAACCGGTTTTTGCTGGACCCGGAAACCGGTATCTTCAAGGGGCCTTGGGTTCAGATTCGTCGGCCCTTTCGCCAGGGGCCCGAAGGGGTCGAATTTCCCTTCGACATCCAAGTCCCTTTTCATCCATTTCTACACCAGTATAGGGCCTGGAAACGGATTTCCAGCAAAGACAACAAACCTAAATCCACCATAATTACCACCGGGACCGGCTCCGGGAAGACCGAGTGCTTTCTCTACCCCATTTTAGATCATTGCCTGCGTGCAAAAAAGGATGGACAGAAAGGAATCAAGGCCATTGTGCTCTATCCCATGAATGCACTGGCCGCCGACCAGGAAAAGCGATTTGCAGAAGCCGTGCTGACAGATAACGAACTCAAAGCAGCAGACATTCGAGTCGGCAACTACACCGGGCGGTACGACCCGGCTGATCCAGGGGCAGGCGAGACGTCTGGGACCGAAAATATGGTGGAGCAGGACGGCGTCTATCACGGGATCACGAACCATGCGGCTCAGCAAAAAGAGCCACCGGATATTTTGCTCACCAACTACAAAATGCTCGATTTTCTGCTCATGCGGCCACAGGATCAAAACCTTTGGAAGTACAATGAGCCCGGCGTGTTGCGGTATCTGGTTCTGGATGAACTGCACACTTATGACGGGGCCCAGGGCGCTGATGTGGCCTGTCTGATCCGGAGACTCAAGGAACGGCTGACCATTCCAAAGGGAAGTTTGTGCATGGTGGGAACGAGCGCCACCCTGGATGACCGACAGGGGATTCGGGATGGGAAGCCCGATGGATCGGCTGATGCCGGGGAAGCGGGTAAGGACCGGCTGGCCCGTTTCAGCAGTGCGCTTTTCGAGGAAGACATTCGTCCCGAGGCGGTAATTGACGAGGATCGGTTGGCCGTTGAGGAAATTGTTTCTTCAAGTCCGAAAGATCTCGATTTGCCGGCGGTCGAAGAATGCGCACCCATTGAGGGAGAGGACGCGCTAAGCTATGCCAAACGGCAGGCCGTGAGCTGGGGAGGGCCGATTCCGAAAGATGGTGCAAAGGGGGCGGCCCAGGCCGCATTGGATGATGAGTGGTTCCTGGCCCTCGGCGAATGGCTGAAAGGAACCTCCCTGTTCAAGCTGTTTCTGGAGACATTTTACCATGCGGAAATGAAGCGGGAAGATCCTTTGTCATGGATGACCTTGATTGACCAGCTAACGCTCAAGGACCTGGCTCTTGCCAAATTCCCGAAAATGGAAGACAGGGAGCTCATTTTGGCCTCTTTCCTCGCCTTGGTGGGGCATGCCAGGGAACTCAGAAGCGGCCGTCCGTTTCCCTTGGTTCCGACACAGGTGCAGCTCTGGGTTCGAGAACTGCGTCGGCTGGGTCGCATCGTCTCTGATAAGCCTTGTTTTTCCTGGCTGGATGAACCGGGGCAGGGGATCAAAAGCCTGCCTGCCTTTCAATGCAGCGAATGTGCCGAATCGGGATGGATTGCATGTTGCGATCCTTCCACACAAGCTCAGATCAATGCCAGAGGGGTAAACGGCATTCAACTGATCGAAGATCCCACATCCATTTATCGGGAATGGTTTGGTCCCCGGCAAAACAAGGACAAAGACCCCCGGAATAAGGGCAAGGATATCGTGATCATCAGTCCTTGGCACAAAAGGGATACCCAAGCCCAAGAAAAGACCGAAAAACAGTTAAAGGTGACGGATGACCGAGATTTTCTCTGCCCTTCGAGTTTGGTGCTCAGAAAAGGAGACGGCCCCTGTCCATTGACCGAAAGCGCTGTGCGATTTCGGGTGAAGGTAGACCGCACGACCGGAACGGACCGCAAAGGGGATGTGGTGGGGCAGCAGAGATGTCCTGCGTGCGGGTCACAGATCTCCGTCATGTTCATGGGGAGCCAGGCTGCCACCCTCGCCAGTCTGGCTATTGACGAGATGTTTGGGTCCATCCTCAACAACGATCCGAAGCTTCTGGCGTTCACGGACAGTGTCCAGGATGCTTCTCACCGGGCCGGGTTCTTCACGGCGCGTACGTACAATTTCACCTTTAGAACCGCCCTTCAGCATGTAATCGATGAAGCCGGTGTATCAGGTCTATCCCTGAAGAATTCAGGCAAACAGGTGCTGGACTACTGGTCTCAGGATCGTCCCGGTTTTCCAGGATCAGCCGAGGTTATGGGTGCGCTCATGCCCCCGGACCTGCAACAGTACCCGCCTTATCAAGCGTACCGGAAAATTTGCCACAGCAGCCCTGTGCCTAAAACACTTCGAGATGAAATTGAGACTCGGCTCACATGGCAAGCGACGCGGGAGTTCGGGTTGATGCAGACCCACGGCCGGAGCATGGAGCTTTCCGGCAGCGCATGCATGGGATGGGTTCCGGAGAAAATCGACAAGACCATACAAGGTATTCGGGAAAGACTCCCCGGCATTGATCCCCTGTTAGAAAAGATCGGGGACGAGAAATTCAAACTGTGGATCTTCGGGCTCTTGCACCGCTACAGAGAGCGGGGGGCCTTGGATCATCCGTATCTAACATCTTTTGCTAAACAGCGGTACTGGGGAAAACATCCCTTTGGGCAGACTGTTCCCGGCAGAGAGACGTTTCCGCCGGCAGGGCGATATATGCCCAGGCTTATGGTCACCGCGCGACAGTCGGGCCATGAGTTCATTCTTGCCCCATCAGGAAGCCGCCAGTCCCCATGGCATGTGATCTGGTCCTACCGGGCCCTTGGCAGGCCGATCGTGCCGAATCGAGCATCCTCGATCTGGTCAAGGTGTTTTTGAAATGCGGGACCGAGGCGGGTCTCTTGGTACGCCTTCACCAGGACGGCCCCAAGGAATACTTCGCCATTGATGCAGGGGCTGCGACACTCTTTTCAAACGGGGTCTATCTGATATGCAGTGACAGCGGGCGGGGGATCTTCCGCCCCGAGCCTGAGGCTGATCTTTGGAAGAACGCGCCCAGCATGGAATATTATGCAGGAGAGGGACGCTATCACATGGGTTCGTTCACCCCAAGACAATTATATTACCAGGCGAGATACCGGAAAGGGGCGCTGCGCCGGGTCGTGGCCAAAGAGCATACGGGGCTTTTGAAAACAGAAGAACGGGAGGCGCTGGAAAAGGATTTTTCCGCCATGCAGCATGCCGACGACCCGAATATCCTGGCCTGCACCAGCACCCTGGAGATGGGCATCGATATCGGGGATCTTTCCAGCACCATTCTTTGTTCTGTCCCCCCGACAACAGCCAGCTATCTCCAGCGGGTGGGCCGGGCAGGACGGGCAACGGGAACAGCCTTGATCGTGGCCTTTATCAATCAACAGCCCCATGATCTGTTCTTCTTTGCAAGGCCTCTGGAAATGCTCAAAGGGAGGGTGGAACCTCCGGGGTGCTGGCTCGACGCATCGGCCGTTTTGGTGCGTCAGTACCTTGCGTACTGCTTTGATTCCTCGACCCACGAAGGTGTAATTTCTGAGATCCCGCGGAGTGCAGGCCAGCTGGTCAAAGACCTCCAATTACCGAAGGGGCTCATACCGGGGATGATGGCCTGGGTGACCCAGCACGAAACTGAGCTGGGTTCCCGCTTCCTGAAACGGTTTAATGCGGATGTGGTGCAACCCGACACGCGAGAGCGCTTTCTGGCGGAGACGGAAAGTGACCTCCTGATGCAGCGGATATACCAGGCTGCCAACGAGTTCGATCGTATGGAGAGGGATCTGAACAATGCCAGAGCGAGACTAAATGATCAATTGAAATCCCTCGGGAATGAGGAGAAAGAGGCCAGACAAGAGATCGAGCAGGAAATCCGAATCATTAAGGGCAGAATGATAAGCTTGAGAAAAACCAGCGCCTTGGAACTTTTGACAGATCACGGACTCCTCCCCAATTACGCTTTCCCCGAACGAGGGGTTCGCTTCTATGGTGCTACATATAACAAATACCGTGGACATACCGAAGCGGATGAACCCGTTGAACTCTCCCGGCCAGCCGGCACCGCGCTCCGGGAATTGGCCCCCATCAATACCTTCTACACACACAGTCGACAGTTCACGATTCAGCAGATCGCCATTGGGAATCCCCGTCAGCCCATTATTGAATCCTGGGGGATCTGCGGCCAGTGCGGCCACATGCGCCGGGTGGAGGAATTGAAAACACCAGGTGCATCGCCAAACTGCCCCCAGTGTGGACACGGCGGCGACCAGGAAAGCCAGATGGATCAGGACCAGCAGAAGCAGTTAGTGGAATTCTCGCAGTCCCAAGCCCTCTCTTTTATGGAGCATTATGAGAGCCTCTCCGGAGACAAGGATGATGAGCGCCAGCGCCAGTTCTATCAGGTCCTGAACAGTTTTGACCAGACCCTGGAAGGACCGGCCGGTGCTGTGGGAGACGAGGAGCTCCCTTTTGGGATTGAGTATCGGGCCGCTATGATTCGAAGGGACATCAATGTCGGTTACCAAGGAGAGGCCGGCGTAATCCCCTTTGGTCCGAAGCAGAAGGCCCCGGAATATGGATTCAGAGTCTGCCGGGACTGCGGCATCGTGGCGCCTCCGGGGGCACACTTAGAGGACTTACGGCATCGAAGAAGCTGTCAGGGGAGGCGCAGATTTGAAAAAATGCGCCAGGAAGGGAGAAATGGCAACCCGTTTGTTTGGGAACCGGTTTACCTGTATCGCCAGTTGCGATCCGAGGCTATAAGACTCCTCCTTCCGTTGACCGACATGGAGGATGTAAGTACCTTGACCGCATGCATCTATCTTGGACTTCGGCTTCAGCTGGGCGGGAATCCGGGCCATCTCATGATTTCCCCACAGATAGTGCCGGATGCTGAATTAGGCCTGGACAAGCATTTTCTTGTGATCATGGATGCGGTACCGGGTGGAACAGGGTACCTCAAGACCCTCTATCAAGAGAAAAATACGGTTACCGGTTTGGAGGGGGAAGGCATTATGGAAGTGCTGAGTCTGGCCCGGGATGCTTTGGAGACGTGTCCCTGCCGCAGGCTCGTACGGGAGGAATCGGCAGAGGACACGGATGGATGCTATCGCTGCCTTCGAACCTATCACATGCAGTACAAATCCGATGAAATCAGCCGGGAGCGCGGCATCGCCCTCTTGAACCGCCTCATCCAAGCAGGGGAAAGACGGGAAAAGCAAAAGACCCTGGACAATATCAAACCGGACTCTCTGTTTGGAAGTGTGCTCGAGAAGAAGGTTATCGATTTTCTCAGAGATTTCGTTTCCGCTAACAGGGGAAAATGGGAATCCACAATTATACGCGGCGGTCAAGGATTTCGGTTCACGCTGCCGGATTCCGAGCGCATCTGGGAGATTGAATTGCAGCCCACTCTTGGGATCGCCCAGGGGGTAACCGTTCAATCACAACCGGATTTTCTGCTGCGCAGTGATGATGATGCGATAAAACCCGTAGCCATTTTTGCGGACGGATTCGAGTTTCACTGTCACCCGCACAATCGGCTTGCCGACGATATCAATAAGCGCCGGGCCATCCTGGAGACAAGGAAGTATTACGTATGGAATATTTCATGGGAAGACATTATATCCAGCGAGCCGGATCATGTGATGGTATGCCATGAGAAACTGGCTGGAACAGCGTCGGAATATGCGGGCAGAGTTAGAGGCGGGGACATTCCGGAACCGAGATGGATTGTCCGTAATGGAATGGAGCAGTTGAAGGCATTCATAAAGTGTCCGGATTTGGATGGCTGGAGGATGTTGGCCCACTTCCTTGCTTTCTGGCCGCTCCAGCTTCTTTACGAAAAGCGGAAGGTTTTGTTTTCCAAATTCGATTCGGCAATCAGGGATTGGCAGAGGGGCCTCGGGATGCCGGTGCTCGATCACGAGGAGCAGGGGGACTGGATATACAACAATCGGGCCAGCCTTACCCAAGATCTGGTTGCCTGCGTTTCTGTCGAAGACGTTCTCAGTCATCGATTGGCCAATACCGTTATCCTAGCCCGTCTGGGCGATAGCGAAGAAGAGGTGACCGGCAGTGATTTCAAAGAGCGATGGCGCAGGTTCCTGGCCTGTTTGAACCTCTATCAGTTCACGGACCATTTTATCTTCTGGACCGTTTCTGAGATCACCGAAGGCACGGCTCCTGATCTGCCTGATACGGGCCACGAGACACTGCCCGACGCATGGCAAACGGTAATGAATGACACCATTGGCTCCCTTAGATCGTATATTTCAGCTTTGGCATCAGCCAATGTGTCTGTGCCTGTGGTGGAGCACTATAACGATCATATCGAAGATGACGCGTTTGCTGAACTGGCATGGCCTGACATGAATCCTCCCATTGCCCTACTCACTGGCGAACAAACGGACTTTACCGAAAAATGGCAGAAACTCGGTTGGAAGGTGATAGAGCTGGATGAACTTCAAATAAAGGGGATTGGCTGGTTGGTGGAAACCATTAAGAAAAGCCACTAAGGAGATTAATGCATGGCCAAGTTGATGCTGCACCGAAATCTGTTGAAGAACTTCGGCAAATTGCCTGTCAAGGTACAGAGGCGGGTCTCGGAATGGATCGATATTTTTCAGAAGGATCCCCATGATCCCTCCATCGGGCTTCACGGTTTAGAGGAAATGATGGTTGACCCCAAGGTGAGAGGCGGGGACCTGCCCGGAGGATACAGAGCCATTGTGGTATCGCCGGACAGAGGCGACACCTACTTGCTGGTCCATATCGACACGCATGACAAAGCTTATGCATGGGCCAGAAACAAACGCTTTGAGGTTCACGAGTCAACGGGGATCTTCCAGGTTTTTGATGTGGAAGAAATTCAGGCTGCAGCCGAAAAACAGAACGGCGTAAAACCGCCCGTCGACGACTATCCTCTTTCCAGCCTGACCGATGATGATTTTTTTAGGATTGGCGTTCCATTCCCTCTGATTCCCGCAGTGAGAGCGATTCAAACCGACGGCTCTTTGGAAGCATTATCAGACTATCTCCCCCCTGACTGCAGGGATGTACTATTCGGCATTGCTGCGGGTATGACCATTGAAGAGGCGCTGAAGGAGATGCTGGGACTTGATGAAGAAACAGACGCCGGCGTCCAAGGCGGTGGGGATTTTTCGAAGATCGATCGATCGCCAAATTTCGATCTGGTCTTAGTGACCGGGGAGGAACATCTCAAGGATATTTTGAGTGCGTCCATGGACGAATGGCGTATTTTCCTCCATCCCTACCAGAAAAAACTGGTTGAATGGAAAACCAAGGGTCCGATGAACATCACAGGAGCTGCAGGAACAGGCAAGACCGTTGCACTCATGCATCGTGCTGTCTATTTGGCGAGAAAGATCAAGGAACCAAAAGATCAGGTCTTATTCACCACGTTTACGACAAACCTTTCGGTGACCATCAAAAACCTCATCCAAAGGCTAGGCCCTGAGGTGGCAGACCGAATAGAAGTCACCAATCTCCATGCCTTGGCCCGCACCATTTGCCTTCGAGCTGGCTGGAGAGGTCGAATCGCACAAGAAGAGGACTTGGAAGAGGTTTGGAAAGAGGTATGGCTGGACCCGAATATCCCAGAGTTGCCCATGCCTGAAGAAGAAATGAAAAATGAGTATGAACGGGTGATCGATGCCAATGGAATCGACGAAGAGGAGGTCTATCTGACCACTGTCCGCTCCGGCAGGCCCCGGATCAGCAGAAGACAAAGACGCCTTGCATGGCCGTTTTTCAGGTCTTTCCAGCGGGGACTGAAAAAGCGGAATCTGCTGAACCTTCGAGGGGGCTATTCACCAGGCCAGGCTGGCTATCGAGCAGGGGAACTTCCAGAAATACGCCCATGTCCTTGTGGACGAGATCCAGGATTTCAGCCTGGAGGCCTTGCGTCTGATCAGGGGACTCAGCCCCATTGAAGAAGAAAGCCCCGATCCCCTTTGTACGGCAGGAGACGGACACCAGCGGATCTATCGCACCCGGATACCCATGAGCCGGGCCGGGATAAATATCAGAGGACGTTCTCGCCGGCTTAAGGTCAACTACCGAACCAGCGAACAGATCCGAAAGTTCGCTCAGGGTATCTTGAAGGGAGTGGAGGTCGACGACCTGGATGGCGGCACAGCCGTGGTTGTGGGGGATCACTCCGCCTTCAAAGGACCTGATCCGGTTATCGAACCTTGTAAGACGCCAGCGGAGGAAGCAGACGCGGTTGCGGCTTGGGTCAAAACCCTAATGGAAGACCACGGCCTATCCAGCTATGATATCTGTGTCACGCCATACAAACCCGAAATTCGTGCCGCTTTGACAGCTGAAGAATTTCCCACCTATGAACTCAGACCCAGACAAGATGACCCGGGCTCGGATATCCCGGGTATTCGGTTGGGGACCATCAAGCGGATTAAAGGGCTCGAATTTCGTGCCGTGGCCTTGGCGTGTGCCGATGACGGGGATTCCCATGAACAACCTGGAGCAGGCAGGCCTTCTGGAACGTTGCGAACGATACGTTGCGGCGACCCGGGCGAGGGAACATTTGCTGGTGACGACGACAAAGGTATGACACCGCGGAGGTCAGGGTAATGCAGCAATGGTCTTTTCTGAAGAGGGCGAGATGTTATCTTCACTTGAATAAGTTAGTAAGAATCAGATTAAAAGTATTACAAGAAGCATAAAGAATACCGAATCAAAGAAGTGATGCTCGAATTCATTAAAGAGTGCGGTCATTCCGAACACACACAATTCTGATTTCAAGGAGTGAAATAAATGAGTGTTACACCGCAAGGGAAAAGTGTTCAAGCGTTGTACAGGGAATACAGGGAAGGGAAGTTCTTTGTCAATCGTAAGTACCAACGGAAGTTAGTTTGGTCTACGGAAGAAAAGCAGCGGTTGATAGATAGCATTCTTAATGGATACCCAATTCCGTTAATCCTGCTAGCCGAAAATACAGATCCTTCCCACAGAGGCAGCTACGAAATAATTGATGGCATTCAAAGATTTAATGCAATATTCACTTTTATCGAGAATGGGTTTGATTATGATGAGAGATATTTCGATGTAGACCAATTCACAACGGCAAAACAATTATCTAATGAAGGGGTCTTTTCTCCTGTAATAGATAATCCAAAATTGAACCCCAAGGAATGTGCTAATATTCTGGATTATCAGATGGCAATAACGATCTATCCCACTACAGATGAAAACAAGATTACAGATGTCTTCGGGAGAATAAATTCAGGAGGTAGAACACTAAGTGCACAAGAACAAAGGCAGGCAGGAGTTGTTTCTGATTTCTCTAAACTAGTCCGAACAGTCTCCTCGGAATTGCGTGGAGATGTCTCAAAAGAAATTTTGTTGTTAACTGATATGCCGGAAATAAGCGTAGATTCTGAGAAGCAACCACATGGATATGGAATCCAAGCAGAGCAAACACCATGGTGCAGGCAAGGGATTTTATCGGTAAAACAACTTAGGGAAAGTGAAGACGAACAATTCATTGCTGATATAGCCGCCTCTGTCCTTATGAATGAACCGGTTCCGGCAAGCAAAGAATTATTCGATAAGTACTACAATGACGGCTCAAGCGAAGAAATTGAAATTGAGAAAAGATTGGCTGCCTATGGCGTTGAAAGGCTATCTTCAGAAATCAAGTCTACCTTTGCTGTATTAATAGATATTATCGAATCCCAAAGCTCCGAAAGGAATCATCTCCGATCCATAGTCCGCCCGGGATCAAGATATCCTATCCGCGCACCATTTTTTGCCATATTCATGGCGTTCTTTAATCTAATTGTCGCAAAGAGAAAATCACCGGATCAACCTGAAAATATTTTGGGGGCCTTGGATCGACTTGACAGTAAGTTAACTAAGGGAACTCACTACGAAACTACTGAAAACCGAAAGACAAACATTAACCTGACAAAGGGCTTAATTCAGGATTATTTTGTTGACAAAGTCCCCCGGTTCTGGGCCATGGCCCATCTTTGACAATTGATTTTGAAAATGCTCTTAGAAGATCACGAATTGAAACTCCACGCTATGAGTTTAAGCAAGGTATTCTAAAGCTGGACATTAGTAGATCAATTGACCAGGATCTGTTAGTGAGAATTGTTGAAACTGCGTGCGGTATTGCCAACCTGGGTCCTGATTCGGATGGGTACATATTTTTTGGAGTGGCTGATAGGGAAGCTCATGCTGATAGAATTTCAACACTTGATGGAATCCAAAAAAGAAAATTCGCAGAACATTTTTTGGTGGGGATAGACCGAGAGGCAATAATATTAGGAATTAGCCTAGACGAATATACTAAGAAACTGGTAACTGCATTTCAAATGTCGAAAATGACCGAACCTCTGAGAACACAGATACTCTCATCTTTTGATACGATTACAATTCACGGACTGACGTGCGTCCGAATTCGAATACCTAAGCAAACTGATATGTCTTTTGTCGATGGCAAAGCATATTATCGTGAGAATTCCAATACTATCGAGATTCAAGGGCAAAAGTTATTGTCAATAAGCAAATTATTTATAAAATGATTAGAGTCTAAGAGCCACAATTCTTCAGCCTTAACGCAAGCGGAAAGATGGTTCTGGGGCGATATCCAAGGCTTAAAAAGCCATCTATAAGCAAAAAGTCTAAATCGTTTAGTTCAATATCCGGATGATATGAATGAGCAAGACATACAATTCTACGGCATCGACTTCAGGTGGTGCCCAAGATGCCGGCAACAAAACGTGGATCGCCAGAGGCGTTCCTAATAACGACAAGCTTATCATTCATGAGTGTTTTAAGGCAAGAGATCTTCCTAATTCCGGAAGGCGGCTTAGGTCTTGTTTGCCTGCTCTGGTAAACCTGATCAAAAACACCGCCAACGCTGCTTTTGGAATGGATTTTCCCTTTGGGCTACATACTTCGCTAATCAGGGAGCATACTTGGGATGAATTCGTTCTGGCCTTTTCCAGCCGTTACATGGATCCTGAAGATTTCAAAAGAAAATGCTTTGTCGAGTCGGGAAATCGAGAATTACGCCGAAGAACCGACGATAAAGCCCAAACCCCCTTCTCGCCTTACAACCTCAGGCTTTACAAACAAACCTATTATGGAATTTCGAAGGTACTCCTTCCTGTTGTTAAGGACAAAAGCGCTCGCATCCTTCCCTTTCATAAACCTATTCTTGGCAAAGCCTTAATACTAGAGATTTGCCCCACCTCCACCTTGAAGGCTATGGGGCTCACCAGCACCCATTACAAAGGTCGAGATGATAACCACAGAAAAAACCGACAAAAGATGCTAAAATCGATTGAGCGAAAAAGCCAAATCAAAATAGAAAAATCAGAGATAATGCGAAAGATAACGGAAGACAAAGGCGGTGACGCCCTTGACAGCGTCATAGCGGCCTTGGCCACCTTCAATGCAACCCATAAAAAGAGTGGATCAATTCCTTATGAAGACAAATATTCAATAATCGAGGGATATGTTTACTTCTGATGACGAATATTGATTCAAATAGATTGAGGTGATGACTGATGCAAATATCCATGATTCTGAATTATATTGATGCGGGCCACATGGCCCTGCCCGAATTTCAACGAGGCTATGTGTGGAACCGAGACCAGGTAAGAGGCTTCTTCGATTCTCTTTATCGACGTCATCCGGTTGGTGGTCTGCTCGTGTGGGTAACAGAATCGAAAACTGCTACACATCGGGGCGATGGAACTCTGAGTGCCGGCGTTGTGAAACTTCTGCTTGATGGGCAACAGCGCATGACATCGCTTTATGGTGTCGTGCGGGGTCGGCAGCCCAAGTTCTTTGATGGCAATCCAAACGCCTTCACCGATCTGCGATTTAATCTGGAAAATCAGACCTTTGCTTTTTATCAACCGGTCAAGATGAAGGATGATCCGCTTTGGATAGATGTTACGGAATTGATGAAAAAGGGAACAGAGGGTTTAGGTCCATTCGTCTCGGTGTTGTCAAATGATCCAGCGCTGGCACCTAAAGTAGGTGAATATGTTACGAGGTTATCTCGCTTGCTGGGCATCATGGATATTGATCTTCACGTGGAGGAAGTGACCGGTTCTGATAAAAACCTTGATGTAGTTGTGGAGATCTTTAACCGAGTAAATAGTGGTGGGACCAAATTGTCAAAGGGTGACCTCGCCCTGGCAAAGATTTGCGCTGACTGGCCTGAAGCAAGGGAAACCATGAAGGCGAAACTCGATGAATGGGTGGGAGCAGGATACGCTTTCAACTTGGATTGGCTACTGAGGTCAGTAAATACGGTTCTTACTGGCGAAGCGAAGTTTCAATTCCTTCATGATAAGAATGCCGACGAAATCCAGGAGGCACTTTCGCGCGCCGGAATTCAAATAGACAAGTGTCTGAACATGATAAGTGGCAGGCTGGGCCTGGATCACGATCGGGTCTTCTTCAGCCGTTTCGCAGTTCCTGTGATGGTGAGATATCTCGATCAATGTCATGGTAGCCTTTCGGAACAGGAACGAGACAAGCTCCTTTTCTGGTTCGTTCAGACTGGCATGTGGGGGCGATTTTCCGGATCGACAGAGAGCTACATTGATCAGGACCTCGAGGCAATTTCCGGCGAAAATGGCGGGCTGGATAGACTTCTGGAACAGCTGAGACTGTGGCACGGTGGTCTTCGCGTAGAGTCGGGACATTTCACGGGTTGGAGCCTGGGTGCCCGATTCTATCCTGTGCTTTATCTGCTGACGAGAATGGGCGAAGCCCGTGACTGGGGTACAGGCCTTCCTCTAAAAGCGGGGCTTCTTGGGAAGATGAATCAGTTGGAGGTTCACCATGTTTTCCCAAAGGCTGAACTCTACAAACGTGGATATAAAAAGCCGGAAGTCAACGCCCTCGCAAATTTCTGTTTCCTGACCAAGGAGACCAATCTGAACATCAGCAACCACCTGCCTCAGGAATACTTCCCTAAGATTGAAGAGAAGCACCCTGGTGCGTTAGCCTCGCAATGGATCCCGACTAATCCTGAACTCTGGAAAATTGAAAACTATTACGCGTTTTTGGAAGGACGAAAAGCGCTTCTCGCCCAAGAAGCGAATCGACGCCTATCCGAACTACTCCATGGTGACGATGCATGGTTGGAAGGACCTGTGTTAACGGTTCAGGAGGCTACATCCGTTTTGGGAGGAATCAGTGGGAGGAAGAAGAGAAAGAGTTGGAAGCAATAAACGCCTGGGTTAAAGAACAAGGCTTTCCGAGTGGCCAGCTGTCCTATGAATTTTCAGATCCAGACACTGGAAAGCAACAGGCCATATTGGACCTGGTTTGGCCAAATGGTATCCAGGAAGAACTTAGCCCCCCCGTAGCAGTCTTACTGAATGAGACGGCAGAAACCATCGCTATCGCAAACCGCGCAGGCTTCCGCTGTTTTACATCTTCCGAAGACTTTAAAAATTATGTCAGAGAAGAGCTTCTGGTTGAAGCCAATACATTCGCCACAGCTTAGTTGAGTACAGCATATTGATTCCCTGTGGGAGTCGAGGGAAAAGTGAAGAATTAATTCAAAAAGGCCTTCTTGGTGGAATGGAATGATTAAGTCTCAATTTACGAGCTTCACTGTAGCAGTTACATTGATTCAGAGCCATTATTAAATTGGGCCAGAGCATGCGATAGTTTCTTTCATAGAAGGTGAGGTAGTTCATATGTTACAGGAAGTATTATCAGATTACAATAAGATGCAGTCGTCCTTCGCGGATTTGCTGGGACAGCTTACAAAATCGCTAGAAGAGTATCTTTCTAATCTATTGCCCTCTTTGTCTGCAAGTTGGTGGCAGACTATGGTAGTGAATAAACTATCATATCAACAGCAACGTAGGGTTGAACAAAAAGGAATAGATTCTTTGTCATCTCTCGATCTCGCTTCCTTGCTGAGAGTCTTCGATCAAAATTGGTATGAAATTTCAACTAAACTGAAGTTTTCAAGAGAGTCTCGACATTTTCTAAAGGAGATGCAGACTGTTCGAAATCGCTGGGCTCATGCTTCGCCAGACGGATTTCCAGTGGATGACATATACAGAAATCTTGATACTGTCCAACGCTTTGCCGAAATAATTGACAGCGAAAAAAACCTTATTAAAAAAATCAAAAGGATTAAAAGTGAACTGCTAAAATCAGATACGCCCTCATATCCAGATATGACTGAGAACGAGGGGCAGGCTAATAAAAGTAAAAGAATAGATGCAGCTGAATTCGAGCCAGGGCAAATTATCTTACTAAAAGCAAACCCTGATAAGAAGGGAGCAGTTGTATCGGTTATTCCAAGTAGCCCTGAAAACCGCTATAATGTATTTATTGATGGAGAAATTCGCTTATTCTATGCATCTCAGATACGAGCAGAGACAGAGACAGAACAAAAGTTAGTTTTCTTTCCAAGTGCTCGTTTTCATTCATATCTTACCTCCCTTTACATTCGATGGCCAAGTCTATCAAACCTCTACTCGCTTAATGCTGCTCGAATAGACTTCATCCCTTATCAATTTAGGCCAGTGCTAAAATTCATTCGTTCAGATCGCCCTAGGCTTTTAATTGCCGACAGTGTGGGCGTGGGAAAAACAATTGAAGCTGGTCTTATCCTGCAGGAGATTCAAGCGAGACGAGACATTCAGTCGATTCTTATCATATGCCCGCGACCACTGGTTACTGAACGGAAGTGGGAAATCGAAATGAAGCGATTCGAAGAACGTTTTACTCACCTCGACGGAAAAACATTAAGATACTGCCTGAACGAAATGGACTTGGATGGGGTTTGGCCAGAGCAATACAGCAAAATCATAATTCCATACTCTTTGTTTGATGAGCGGCTTCTTTACGGTTCTAAGAGAGCTAAAGGGCAAAAGATTAGACGAGGACTACTAGATTTGGACCCTCCTCCTAAGTTTGATCTTGTGATCGTCGATGAAGCGCATCATATTAGAAACCAGGAGACATTTAGTCACCGAGCTGTGAGGTTTTTCTGCGATCACGCAGAGGCTGTTATTTTTTTGACGGCTACACCCATTCAGCTCGGAAGCGAAGACTTATTCACCCTTCTAAATGTACTTAGACCAGATTTGATTCTTGACCAGGAAAGCTTCCAACACATGTCGGAACCAAATTCCTACATAAATCAAGCTGTAGCCTTAGCCCGAGAACAAAGCCCAGGCTGGCCGAAGCTGGCTGCTGAGGTTCTCACAACAGCAGCAGAAACTTCCTGGGGACGTTCGATTCTTGCTAATAATCCAATGTTTAGAGAGGTACACAATCGATTATCACAAGGCAAGATTGATATCGAAGAACGTGTGAAACTGATAAATAAGCTTGAGGGTCTACATACTTTTTCAGGAATGATAAATCGAACAAGGCGCAGAGACATCGGGACTTTTACAGTACGAAAACCTGAAACAGTGATTGTTGATTTTACTCCTGCTCAAAAACAGCTCCACGATGATATTCTCAACATTCAGACAGAGGTATTCACAAAGCTTCATGGTAACGTCAATGTAAAGTTCATGATGACGACCATCCGCCGTCAAGCCGCCAGCTGTCTCTTTGGTCTTAACCCATTTCTTGAAGATATCCTCAATAGGCACCTTGATGACCTGCTTTGGGATGAAGCAGATAGTTCAGGCCAAGTTCCTGGAAATGAAGATGTCAATGAAATTGAGTCAAAAATTAGAGTAATTCTTGATAATGCACGAGCTCTTGACCCATATGATCCAAAGTTGGAAGGCCTTCGGAAGATTATAGAAGATAAAAAAATGCTTCCTAATAAAAAAATAATGGTTTTCAGCAGTTTCAGACATACTCTACTTTATCTCTTCGATAAGCTTAGAAGTGAGGGCCACCAGGTCGGCATGATCCATGGCGGGACGCCAGATGAAGAACGGGTGGAACTAAGGGCTCGTTTTGAGATAACGGAGGATCAGGATGGAAGGCTCGATATATTGCTATTCTCTGAAGTCGGTTGTGAGGGGTTAGACTATCAATTTTGTGACTGTATTGTCAATTACGATCTCCCTTGGAACCCGATGCGAGTTGAGCAGAGAATAGGTCGTATCGACAGAAAGGGTCAACGAAGTGATACTGTTGGTATTTTTAATTTGATAACGCCCGGGACCGTTGATGCGGATATCTATGAGCGGTGCCTACTCAGGATAGGGGTATTCAATAACGCTTTAGGCGGCAGTGAAGAAATTCTTGGTGAAATTACGAATGAAATTAGAGCTATAGCAGAGAATTTTAGTTTGAGTGAAGAGGATCGAAAGATAAAACTTCAACAACTGGCAGATAACAAAATCCGGCTTATTAGGGAGCAAGAAGAACTCGAGCAAAGACAGTTAGAACTTTTTGGAATTCGTTTTCCAGAAGAACAGATACGGAAGGAGATAGAGGAAGCATCGAACTTCTGGTTGTCCTCGTTTTCATTAAGAAAACTCATTACTGTATATTTACAACAAAAATTAAAAAGTGATCAAGAATTTATACTTGGTGAAAAGCCTTTGAAAACGCTACGTCTCTCACAGGAGGCTAGAGATATTTTATTACAGGACTTTCGTTACCTCCCAAGACAACAGACTTCAATCTACAGAGAGTGGGAAAATTGGCTGAAGGGTGGAGACCCTCATCTTAGCCTCACATTTGACGCCAAATGCGCCTCGGAAACTCCAAAAGCTGACTTTATCATGCCCCTTCATCCGTTGGTAAGGCAAGCGGCTATGGCATTTAAATTTAACAAAGGTATAATCACAAAGCTCAGTACTAAGAGCAAAGATGTTACTCCGGATGTTTATAAGTTTGTGATATATCAGTGGCGTTTCCATGGAATTAGAGATGATTTTGCTTTACGACCAGTTTCATCATCCCCAGAAGTTACAGAAAAGCTAATTGAGCTCCTTGAGAAATCAGAGGGTAGTACGGAGGACAACCTGGAGGATATGGGTATTGGCAGTTGGGAAGATCTAGAATCTCAACACTATGATTTTTGGATTGAAGCCCGAAATAACCATAAGAATCGAACACTTGAGATTGCACAATATCGGAGGGAAAGTCTAACTACAAGCCACCATGCACGTATCTCACTTATTGAAGAGCAACTTGAACAGGCAAATGACGACAAAATTCGAAGGATGCGCAAATCACAATTAGCCGCTGCAGAGGCTGATTTCGCCCGTCGCATGCAGGAATTGGATATTGCGACTGAACGTGCTGACATTACTTCTCAGCCTGTAGCCTATGGGCTCCTGGAAGTAGTAGGAGATGTATAGATGCCAAGTGATTACAGGAAGATAACAGAGGACAACAAGTACAGAAGAGGTCACGAATTTGATGACATAGGTAGACTGCTTTCTGAGCAACTTTATAGTGATCGTGGCCATTTTGTGTATGAATTGCTGCAGAATGCTGAAGATGCATTAGGAAAAAGATTTGGAGAAAACCCAACCCTAGTTTTACCTAAGGGTGTTAGATTTTCTTTATATAAAGATCGACTTGAATTTTGTCATTACGGTCAGCCATTCAACGAAGATGATGTAAGAGGTATTTCTGATGTATTGAAAGGGACGAAAGCTGGAGATTTCAACCAGATTGGCAAATTTGGTATAGGTTTTAAATCGGTCTACTGTTTTACAGCAACCCCAGAAATCCATTCAGGCGATGAGCATTTTATAATCGAACGTTTTATTCGGCCAAAAGACTGCAAGCCGAGTACCCAAATAGATGAGCGTGAAACCGTATTTATCTTCCCTTTCAACCATGAAGGCGTTGAACCAGAAGAGTCCTTTCAACTAATATATAAAAAGCTCAAGACCCTTGGGCCTGACGTTTTACTTTTTCTTCGTAATATTGACAGGATTGATTGGGAGGTCGAAAATCGACATGACAGTGGCACCTATACCAAAGAAGTACGAAAAACTGAAGGTGCTCGTCTTGTAAAGGTTTCTGCTCCAGGCTCTATGGTGAAGAGTCACCAATTTTGGCTTTTATTCGATCGGGCTTTACCCAGCGAAGAACATCATTTGGAAAGATCTTCAAACAACAAACTGAATGTAGAAATTGCATTTAGGTTGGCACCCATATCAGGATCAAACAGATTCGGGGTCGTTAGAGTAGATGAATCGCCATTAGTTGCTTTCTTTAAAACAGAAAAACAGACTCAGCTTGGATTTCTCATTCAAGGTCCCTATGTGACGACACCTTCGCGTGATAATATCCCAAAAGAAAACAAGTGGAATCAGTCCCTTATAAACAAAACTTCCGAGCTAATAGTTGAAACTCTGTTTCATTTTAAAAAGGCAGGTATGATGTGTCCAGATCTAATTGAGGCCTTGCCAATTAATTTCGAAGATTTTCCAAGCCATAGTATGTTCTGGCCAATTTACAATTCTGTAAAAGAAACTTTTTCTCAAAATCCACTGCTTCCAACAGATCATGAGGGATTTGTCTGCGCCCATCAGGCAAAATTATCGCGAGGTGCGGACTTAAGAAGACTTTTCAACAAGAACCAGTTAAAAGATCTCTTCGAATCAGATGATGCCATTTCCTGGCTGCCGGGAGATATTACACCGGACAGAAGACCCGGGCTCCGGTCGTATCTCATGCAGGAACTGGATATTGATGAAATTACACCTGAGGGTGCTATTCGGCGGCTCACGAAGGATTTCCTTAAAAAGCAGCCAGATACTTGGTTTGTCGAGCTATACACATTTTTGGACGCTCATAAAGATCTTTGGGAAAAACCCAACTCTGTTGCTAGATCAAAAGAGATCATTAGGCTTGAAGACGGTTCGCTCATTAAACCTTTCAGCGAGGATGGCAAACCTAACGCTTATTTGCCAACAGCAAATAAGTCAAAGTTATCTTGTGTGAAAAGAGTTATCGCTGAACAGCAAGAAGCGAGAAGCTCACTGAAGAGGATGAACTTTATGGAGCCAGATCTCTTTTCAGAGATCATGGAATTTGTTTTGCCAAAATATAAAGAGCTTAAATCGGCCATACCATTCGAAGAAAATATCACAGACATAAGGGCAATTATTAGACTGACAAAAAGGCCATCATTAGGGAGAGGCGACGATTCAAGCGCAATTAAGCGAGCTCTTTTGGCTCAGCTCGTTGCGGAGGACTATTTTGACATTTTAGAAAGTCTTGAAGTCAAGCCACTGTTTCAATCTTTATTGGAAGCACTTCCACTTTTCTGCGCTTACAGGTGTGACCATAAGAACATTTCCATGAAGTCGGCCGGGGAGCTTTATTTACCTTCTACTAAGTTACTTATGTATTTTGATGGAAATTCAAATGCGTGGTTCTTGTCAAATGATTATCCCGAAGACATTGTAGATTTTTGTCTCAGATTAGGCTGTGCTAAATCGCCTAGAAGTCGAGAGTCAGGATTAAGCGATGCCAATGGCTATATCATTTTAGAAAATTCCCATGGTCGCCATAAGAGGGGTTTAGATGGCTTCGACCCTAATTTTTATATTGAGGGTCTTGGACATGCACTTAAGAAGCCCACAATTGACAAATCAACGTATATCTGGAACGAGCTACTCATCCCAAATTCAGAAAAGATAAATGGTATTGTGGAATTCTCTCCTCGACAGGATTATTCAAAGAGGTCAACTGAAGAGAGCTATTCAAGTATGGGGAAAGTGCTCTTAAATTCAAGTTGGATTCCTCTACGCAACGGGCAGTTCAAAAAGCCAACTGAAATCAATATTGACGAAATTCCCGAATACTTTAAAAAGGACGATAAACTCTGTCATCTTTTAAAAATAAGTGTGAATGAGGCGGATGAGCTTGAACGCAAATTCGGAATTAAGGCCGAGCATATTCATTTTATTAAGCAGCATCTAAAGGAGTTCGAGGAATGGAAGCATTCAATTACCAATCGCCCAACTCTGCCTGAAGATTTAGAAGAGGATGATCCAATAAGAAGGCAACGGCGAGAGGAAAAGCTTCTTGAAGGGCTTCGAGATTCACCTAAGAGATCATATGATAGGGTAAGGAGAAGCGCTCGTACCTCAAGGAACAAAATTGACCCCTCGACATGGCTTAGAGAGAAATACACAAATGAAAAAGGTCAGATGGTCTGCCAAATCTGTAGACATGTAATGCCATTTAAAAAACCGAATAACGAATACTATTTTGATGCTGTTGAAATTATAGGGGGAATGAGTTTGAACATGAAGAACTATATTTGGCTCTATGTCCAACCTGCGCTGCGAAATACAAGGTTTTTGTGAAAAAGTTTTCGGAAAAATCCGAAAGGGTCATTAGATCTATCCTGAGTGCTGTAGGAAATGAAATTCCAGTCGAGTTGGATGAACCTGGCGCTGCAATTTATTTTAGAGCATCTCACTTATATGATCTTCGGACCATTCTTTCTTCTCAGGAAGGTATTAAGGATGACGCGGAGGTAGCTTCTGATGAAGGAGCTACATTATCCACGCCTCCGAATGAAATGCATTATGAATTTAGAGACAAAATAGAAACAGAACCTCAAATTCTATATAAAAGAAAATCGACGACTGAGAAAACGTCGGTTGAGAAAAAATCCGTACAATATGTCAGGTGTCCCAAATGTCATCCAAATTCTGGTTCAATCAGATCCGACCGTATAAAGAGACACATGCAGAAGGTGCATGGCATCGAGACTAACGACATAGATTCAATAGAAAATATGCCTACTAAGGATTCGCATCCACCAAAAAAAAATAAAAAAGAGGTGGTTAAAAGATCGAGTGCTTGGAGACCTGGTAAATGCCGCAGCTGCGGTGCACCTGCAATTCCTGGATCGGACTATTGCTACAGTTGTGGATAGTATAAGAAGTCGCTGGCATAAATGATTAACAAGTTTTGGGAGAAGCCAATGAACTACGAGAAGATAACGGATACTATTAACAAAATAAAGTCAATAGAAGGCATCAAGAACTACAAGAAACAGGAGTTGATACAATCTGTTGTTGGCAGATTATTGTTTAACTCAGGTTGGGATATTTTCAATAAAAACGAAGTACTTCCTAATTATGTAATAGGGCGGATAAAGGTTACCTATTACTTAAAGTCAGATGTGAACAACTTACTTCTTGAGGTTA
This sequence comes from Deltaproteobacteria bacterium, assembly GCA_034522175.1. Lineage (GTDB taxonomy): Bacteria > Desulfobacterota > DSM-4660 > Desulfatiglandales > Desulfatiglandaceae > JAIPDZ01. Next base: position 2,400,148 of record JAXHLQ010000001.1, read on the forward strand.
AAAGCCCTGAATCGACCCTTGAAGAAGATGCCGAGGATTTTGTTGATGTCATGGCCCGTTGTGATGCTACCATGGGAATACTTACTAATGGTATCGAATGGCGATTTTATCTGTCGAAAAACAGTCTTATGCGGGACACTGCTTTTGCGAATATGTTCAATGGTTATCCTCAGCCCACTCTAACGGCTGGAGAACTTAAATTCGCAGCATTTGACTTGCTATTGGATGAATCCGGAAAGATATCAAAATATCTTAACGATTTTCTTTCAAAAGACAGCGTTGCTTCAACAGATGCAAAAAAGAAGGCGGAGCAAATTTTATTCGATAGATTAAAAAGTAGCAGGATGTTGTATAAAACATGGGATAGGCTTATTAGAGATTCAGATGAAAACCTAATTGACCTGTTGGCTAAAAAAACTGATGTATTTTTTGGAATAAGACCGGAGCCAAATGAAATACTTTTTTTTCTAAGGTCACTTTCTGAAATGATAAAGAAAAAGGAAAGGAAGAGTAATAGGAGAAGAGGGTTTGAGCGCCGCCGTCTTTCCGGGACCAATACAGAGAAAGTTTACAAGGCAGTGGAATCAAGTGATGGTCCAATAGACACTGAAGGTATTTCTATGATTACAGGTTTTTCACATAATAATATTAGAGCTATTCTTTCTAGATTAAGAAAGCAGAACAAAATTAGAAGGGTAGGAGTTGGGTTATATCAGGTCCCAAAGTGATGTCGATTTGCATACCGGGGGGCCTCAGGGCAATCCCGAGGGCTCAAATGGGAGAGAAACTCGAATAAGTTTTTACCTTTTCCGATGAAGAATTACTCAACTTCAGCGGTTGGGGATTGCTCAACCGATTGGTAATGGTGATGTTTTGGCCCAAAAAAACGACCCGACATACAAAATCATCTGCTGAAAAGAAGCTGTATGATGCCTTGAAATCAGGCCTGCCAGATGGATGGCAGGCATGGCGTTCACTGCGGCTTCGGAGCCGGGAATCGGGGCAATTCAGCGAGGGGGATTTTGTGATTGCCGACCCGTCTGGGCCGGCTCTCCTGGTATTGGAGGTTAAGGGGGAGAGATCCGGTGCAGGGACGGAAGTTGGTTTCAGAACGGGCATGCCATGGAAACACCGCCGCTGGATCAGGCGCTTTCATTCCGCAAACTCCTCATCGAACGATTTAAGGACTTCCATGTTCAGCTACCCACCACCGGATGTGCGGTCTGTTTCCCGGATATGTTTTTTGACAAGGGTCCTCCCGGGGATGATCTCCGGGGTCTGGTGATAGGAGCGCAGGAACTTCCCTATCTCAAAGATATTTTGCCTGTGGTCATGAACCGGGCAGTGCCCGATCCCTGGCCGGTATCTTCTGGTTGGATGCAGGCCATTCAAAAATTATGGGGTGAAACGTGGACCCCGTCGATTTCTCTCGGTGGCCGGGTGGAGCTGGACGCTGAGAGACGGCTGAGACTGGATGAGGATCAGGTCCGCATACTGGAATGCCTTGATGGGAATAACCGGCTCTTCATCACCGGATCTGCTGGAACAGGTAAGACCGTTTTGGCCGCAAGGGCGGCTCTACTGGAGGTGGAGAAGGGAAGGAAAGTCCTTCTGCTTTGCTACACAGAGGCCCTGGCCGCTTTTCTCAAGGCATATCTCGAAAATGAAAGGGTGATCGTAGATGCGGTAAGGATGTTCGCGTCCAGCCTTCTTGGCGAGAGAGGGCCTGAAGACCGTGCCGGGAAGCCCATCGCCTACTGGGACAATGTCAGCCTCAGGGCCGCGGTGGACGGGGTTCCGTCTCAAGAAGACCTTTGGAATACGGTCATTGTGGACGAAGGCCAGGATTTCAGTGGAGATGACTGGGAACTGGTCAAGGAATGCGTCCATCCAGAGGGAAAGCTCTGGGTGTTTGCCGATCCAGCGCAGGGGTTCTGGAGCGACCGCGGCGTTCGCGAGAATCTGGTAAACGGATTCATGAAGTTCGATCTAAAAAGACCCTACAGATGCCCGCCTTCAATCCAGCACTTAGGTGAATGCTACTCCGGCGCATGCCAACCCGACCGTCAGATCCTTAGACAAGCCCTGAAAGACCGTGTTATCCACATCATCACCAGCTCGGAAGAGCGGCTCAAAAAACAGATTGGAAAGGAAGTCAACCGACTTTTGAGCGAGGGACTCAACCCCCACGACATCGCCATCCTGTCCCTGCGCGGTCTGGGGTCTGAAGAAGGCATCTTTCACGAAAAACAGCTCGCCGGTCACCGGCTGGTTGCCGCGACTGACAAGAAAGCATCAGAGCACATCATCTGTGACACCTTCCTGCGCTTCAAAGGCCTGGAGCGTCCGGCTATCATCATCACGGACCTCAGGCTGGTCAAAGAACGTCACCCGATGCGGATGCACATCGCCATCTCCCGCGCCCTAAGCCTCCTCCGGATCATCGGAGTGGAGCAGGAAATTAAAAAAGATTTAATCCTGGCGAGGCTTATCTGATACCAAAATCATGGTTTGGGCAAAAAATGGAAGTGATCAAAAAAGTTTCTGAGTTGTGACCGGATTTGACCCCCTGTGTCAGGGTAGTTGTCGGATGGGGCAGGAGAGGTTGGCCGGCTCCCCCGGAGGTGAGCGTAGCGAGCCGGAGGGGGAGCCGGGCGACTCGCGCCCCCCACCTTTCCTATGAGAACTTGAAATGGGGGTGGATGGAGATGATCTTATCATGCAATACTCAGACACTTTCAAATCCAGCATGGTGCAGAAGCTCGCTGATCCCCGAGGGCCTTCAGCAAACCAACTATCCCTCGAAGTGGGTGTGCCCCAATCGACTCTGTCAAGGTGGTTACGGGAATCCGCGAGAGTTGGAGGCAGCGGTGTGCTTTTGCTCCATCCTGACAGCCCCAGGAGTCTTATGACAGTACGACGACCCCAAGATTGGACGGCCGAAGAGAAGCTCGATGTCCTCATCGAAGCGGCATCTCTTCCCGACGAAGAACTCGGAGCCTTTCTCCGCCGCAAGGGCCTCCACGAGGCCCACCTCAAGGAATGGCGCCAGACGGTGCTTTCCGGTCTCCAAAAGCGCCCAGCTCGCGCGAAGAAGACAACTGCTGAAGCGCGCCGGATAAAGGAACTCGAACGGGAACTGCATCGTAAGGAGAAAGCCTTGGCGGAAGCCGCCGCCCTGTTGGTCCTCAAAAAAAAGCCCAGGCGATCTGGGGGGACGGGGACGAGGCCACAGCCAAGAAGAACGGGAGAGAATCTTGAAGCTCGTGTATGAAGCCGTTGAAAACGGAGCTCGACGAGAGAAGGCTGCCGAGGTTCTGGGCCTTGCGGCCCGGACCCTTGAACGTTGGCGTCGCCGTGGGATAGAGGGCGACGACTGCCGGTGTGGCCCGCGTACAGAGCCGTCCAATAAGCTCAGCGAGGTTGAACGGCAGCGGCTCCTCTCGATCGTCAATTCCGCGGAATATCGGGATCTTTCTCCGAGATCAAATCGTGCCTCGGTTGCTCGATGAGAAAGGGATCTACCTGGCCTCGGAGTCGACGATCTACAGGGTCCTTCGTGCAAAGGGTCAGATGGCCCATCGGGAGCCTCTCGACCGGCCACTTCGAAACGGCCTCGGGAGCACGTGGCTACTGCTCAGGACCAAGTGTGGTCGTGGGATATCACCTGGCTTCCCGGGCCTATTCGGGGAACCTTCTTCTACCTGTACCTCATTGTAGATGTCTGGAGCCGAATGATCGTTGGTGCAGCGGTCCATACGAGGGAATGCTCTGACCTTGCCAGCCAGCTCTTCGACCAGACGTGCCGGCAGCATGGACTCGACCCGAACGGGCTGGTGCTTCACTCTGACAACGGCTCCCCGATGAAGGGATCGACCATGCTTGCCACTCTCCAAGAACTCGGTGTGATGGCATCGTTCAGCCGTCCCAGCGTAAGCGACGATAACCCCTTCTCGGAATCGTTGTTCCGTACGATGAAATATCGACCGCAGTACCCTTCGCGGCCGTTTGCCTCCCTCGATGAGGCCCAGGCATGGGTGGCCCGGTTCATCGAGTGGTACAACACGGAACATCGTCATAGTGGTATCCGTTTCGTCACACCGGCTGAGCGCCATCATGGCCTGGACACGGAGATCCTTGAGCGCCGTCACCAGATCTATGAAGAGGCCAAGAGGCGTCACCCCAGCCGCTGGTCGGGAAAGACCCGGAACTGGGACCCGGTGGCGATGGTCCGGTTGAACCCAGAAACGAGGAGGACTGACGTCCTCCAAGAAGCGGCGTAGTCATTTAATCCGACAACTATCTTGACACGCGCCGTTGACAATCTCGTGTTTTAAAATGGGAACACTTTGAACTGATAGAGGTAATCATGAAATTAAAAGAAGGTATGATTGTAGAGCATCCGCTTAAACATAACGAATGGGGGCCAGGAAAAGTCATCGCTGTTCATGGAAATAAAGTCCATATTTTATTTAGAGATGATCCTGGGCGTATGGCAAAGATTTTTAGTATTGATAAAGTCTCTCTCAGGATATCCAGCAAACAAAGCGATCCTATACTAGATAATATTCCTCCTCTGCAAGAAGCCGGAGGAAAATATTCTCTACCGGAAAAGAGACTTAATGTTAATGCCGCTATTAGTTTATTCAAAGAAATCTTTCCCATGGGTTTCAAAGATTCTAAATACCTTGGAGACAAATTCTCCGGAGAAAGAAATTACAAACTATGGGCGCATCAGGAGTGGATGAAAACGTTAGGTGATGGACAGGCTGAAGACCTGATCAAGCGGGATATCGATGAACTGACTCGACGTGCTATGTCAGTCCTTTCCAGGGTAAACCTCTTATCTCCTTTTGAAAACATGGCAGTTCATGATGCCTTAAAAGATTATGAGTCCGCAAAAGAGTTTTTCACTGCTCTTATGAGTTTGCTAAGTGAGAAAAAGATAAGCAAAGAGCGATATGAAACCTATGTGAACTAAAATGTTTCTGAATCTGTATTCCCTTTGTGGGTGGAGGTGGAAGCAGGTTTTGTGGGCCAACGGAGGGAGCCCGTAGGGCGACCGGAGTTGGCCCGGGCGATGGCTGCTTGACAACCCTCATGGTTTGGCTTACGAGAAAACCTGGAGGAATGCCGTATGGAAAATTCAGCAGACAAAATGGTTCGTAAGCGCCGCCACCTGACACCGCAAGAGAAGTATCAGATTTTTCTTGAGGCCACAATGGCCAAGGCTAAAGGTAACGGTTCCATCAGCGAGGTCCTTCGTCGCTGGGGTATCCATTCAAGCGATCTTACGCGGATCAGGGCATCCGTCGAAGAAGGAGCCCTCGGTATCTTCAAAGAACGAAAGAGCAGAAGGCCCAAAATCAATTTGGAGCAGTACGAGCAGCTCAAAGCGGAGAAAGAACGCCTGGAGGCAACTATCGTCGAACAGGCCGCCGAGCTAGCGATACTGAAAAAAAAAGATCGCTCGGGCTAAATGGAGACCTCAAGGGCAAATACCTCCCGGAGGAAACCAAAGGGATTCTGGTTGAGTTCATCGATCATGTACATAAGAAACATCATGTGTCCATCACTTACTGTTGCCAGAGAATTGGCCTGGACATAAAGCGCTACCAACGCTGGGAACGGCTTTACCGAAAAACGGGTCGGTATGAAGGCGGAAAACCAGGTCCAAAGAAGGCCCCACACCGTCTGTTACCGAACGAAAAGGCAGATATCGTTAAACTGGCAAAGGACGACAAATATATGGATTTATCTCATCGACAGCTTTCTGTGGTCGCCTCTGAATCTACCCCTTTGGAGGCCAGTGCCTCCAGTTTTTACAGGGTCATGAAGGAAAAGCGGCTCATGGAAACCCGTCAGAGGAAGCCTAGAACACCCCAGCCAAAGCCTGAGATCAAACCTGAAGGGCCAAATGAGGTCTGGAGCTGGGACCTTAGCTACCTCGCCCTCGGGCCTATATTTGTCTATCTGTTTGCCATCATCGATGTTTATAGCCGAAAGATTGTCGGCTGGCATCTTGGGCTTAATGCCCGTTTAGAATCTATGAAAAAGGCTTGGGATAAAGCCCTGGTCAATGAGAATTTAGTGGATGTATCAGAAGCCCCGAAATTACCGACAGCCTTATCTGATCATGGTGTGCAGATGGCCAAAAAGACCGCTAAACAGTTTTTCAAAGATCTGGGGATCAAGCAGCTCTTCGCTCGATACCAAACACCCCAGGACAATGCCTGGATTGAGTCTTGGTTCCGCATCCTAAAATATGACTGGCTACGGTATAAGGATTATGTCAGCTTCGATCAACTTAAGGGAATCATCAGACGATTTGTATTCGTATATAATACCCAACGTTATCATGGCGCCATTGGTTATGTGACCCCGGAGCAGAAGCATACAGGCCAGGCCGAGCAGATCTTGAAGGAAAGATCTGAAAGAAAGCGTCTGGCTCGCCTGCACCGGATGAATGAAAACCGTCAACCTGTAAGCCACTTTGAGTCGAGAAAAGCAGCATGAAAACTTGCTTCGATCTTTACCCGTTTTGGTGTTGACAATTCAGAAACGCGCCAAAACCTATGTGAACACTGTCTGTAATTTACCTCAGGCAAAGGGGAAATCACGTGTGGCCAGCTGGCCTGTTGCTACGATTTTACCATTTCTTGCTCAACCTGATCGGCACATGTTTTTAAAGCCAGGAATAACACAAGCTGCAGCTAAAATTCTTGCATTTGACCTCCATTATAATCCAACTCCTAACTGGGTTACTTATGATTCATTGCTTAAAATGACTGCGATTTATAGAGAAAAGCTAAAGAGTTTAGCACCGAATGATAACATTGACATCCAATCCTTTTTTTGGGTCATTTCCGGAAAGTATTAAATAAAACACAAAGACTTGGAATAAAATGAAGTTTCGAAAAATATTGGCTATTGACCGGATCTGTCAAACATCCCTGCTATGATTTGATTGATAACAACCCAATCGTATGCTGAATATGAATCAGACAATTCAAGATTTATGGAAAATCTGTGAAGCCTATCGGTTCAGGGACAAGCTTCTCTTTGTACCCTCCTATTCCATCGGGCACCAACTTGGGGAGGATCTCGCGAGAAAAATGGGCTCCTGGATCAACCTGCGAATGACTACGGTGGCCGGCTTTGCGCAGGAACTGGTGGGTACGGATTTGAGCAAAGAAGGTATTCGCCTGATCGATTCACACGAGATTTTGCTGATCATCGAAGAAATCCTTGAAAAAGATGCCGCATCAGACCGCATGGGCGTTTATTTTGAAGGAGCGAAAGACATACCCGGAATCATTAGATGCCTCGCAAACACGATCAATGAGCTGAGGATGGCAGGGTTGGGGCCGGAGGATATCGAGCCGAAGTCCTTTCTTGTCCCTCAAAAGGCCCAAGAAATCGTATCGCTTCTTGATACCTACGAAGCCTTTCTTTCCGAAACCGGCCGCATAGACCGGGCCGGGCTGATCATAAAGGCCATTCAGACGCTTCAAGACAGCAAACCATCCAATCCTGAGCGAATCGTCATGGTGCTCTCCGATTTTCCGCTTATGGCGATCGAGAAAAACCTTATCCGTATGGTGGGAGGTGAAGACCTGCAGATCGTACGGCATTCAAGACCCGTGGGGCTTGATGTACCGACCAGGTTTTTCAAGGCTGATAAAAAAGTGAAGGAAGAAGACATTGAGCCAAAGGCCGATATCCAATTGCTGTCATGGCTCAATGCACCGCAGAATGCCCCTTTACCTTTTGGTGACGGAACTGTCACCCTTTTTCATGCCCTGGGAGAATCCAACGAGGTAAGAGAGGTGTTTCGGCGAATCCTCAGTCGAGGTCTCACCACTGATGACGTGGAAATCCTGGTGACCAAAACGGATCCTTATGTGTCCCTCATCCATGAAATCGCCAGTTCTCTGGATATACCGATCACTTTTTCAGCCGGAATTCCCATTACCTACACACGCCCGGGCAGGGCACTGATGCTCTATTTCAAATGGCAGGCGGAGAATTTCGCGAGCCAATACCTCCAGCGGCTCTTTTCAGGGGGTTACCTGGATCTTAATGGGATTTTGTCAGACGAGGATGGACCTTCACCCGGTAAAGCTGCAGCCATCATCCGGGATGCCGGCATCGGGTGGGGCAGAAAACGCTATGCGGACCGTTTAGAGGCGCTTGAGAAGCAATATCTTTCGAAGGCGGATGTGAGGCGAGAAAACGGAGAAGAGGAGAAGGCCCAATGGGAGGAAAAGAAAGCCGCTCAAACCCGGTGGGTATTGCGCGTTGTTGATCATCTTCTCTCTTCCATCTCTCAAGAAACGCCTGAAGAAACGGTTACGCTTGAACAGGTCTGCCGTGGCGCCGTGACGTTTCTGGATAAGTTCTGTCGTGTGGCAGGAGAAATGGATGCGGTTGCCAGAAACAGGCTAATGGAGGTTCTAAGCGAGCTTGCCCAGTCGCCTGGCATCGCAGGGACTGCGGGAGACAAGCTCAAGCGGATGATTGAGATCACGTCCGGAATGTCCATCGGCCATTCAAACCCGAAGCCCGGCCATACCCATGTTTCCCACTATTGTTCCGGCGGTTACAGCGGACGGTCTCACACCTTTGTTTTGGGTCTCGACCAGGCCAAGTTTCCCGGAGCACTGCTTCAGGATCCGTTGATCCTCGACAGTGAAAGAACGAAACTGGGTCCGGCCTTACCCTTATCCGGGCAGTTGCTGGATGAAAATCTCTATGTCATATCGAAAGTTTTGTGTTCACTCGAGGGAGACGTCTCCATGAGTTATTCCTGCCGGGACCTTCTGGAGGAACGGGAGCTGTTTCCTTCCAGCATCCTGCTGAGTGCCTACCGGTTGATCAACGGAGATCGGGAAGGGAATTACCGCGACCTCAGGCAATTTCTTGGCCAACCTGCAGGGTTTGTTCCCATCAAGAATGAATCCTGCCTGAACGATACGGAGTGGTGGCTTTTTCAGAAAGATCTAAACTATGGGAGCGACTCGGTTCTCACCAGCTACGGACACCTCGGTGAAGGGGAACAGGCAGAGGCCGGGCGAGAAAGCGATCTCTTAACGGAGTATGATGGATGGCTGGAATCTTTTAAGGGGGCACTCGATCCACTGAAAAGTAATAGAGCCATGTCCTGTTCCCGGCTGGAAGAGCTGGCAAAATGCCCCTTCGCCTTTTTCATTCATCATGTACTCGGTATCGAACCGCTGGAAGACCTCGAAAAGGACCCGGGCAGGTGGCTGGACCCGCTCCAGCGGGGAACACTGCTGCACGATGTGTTCTGCTTCTTCATGACTGAGCTGAAGTCTAAAAACGAACTACCGGACTTTCAAAAGCATGTTGGTCTAATAGAGCGCATTGGGATGGAAGAAGTGGAAAAATGGAAGAAAACGGTTCCGCCTCCTAGCGAACTCACATTTGATAGAGAAGTGGAAGATATCAGGCTCACGCTGGAAATCTTCTTGAGAAATGAAGTCCGACGCTGCAGTACCGTCACACCCGAATGGTTTGAGCTTTCCTTTGGAATAAGCTGGGGAGATCAATGCGGCGAGGTGTTCAAGGAGCCTGTGGAGATCCCCCTGAATGAAAGGCAAAGCTTTAAACTCAGTGGCCGGATCGACCGCATCGATCGGGTCGGGGATCATACATACGAGGTGTGGGACTACAAGACGGGTGGCTCATTCGGTTTCAAGGAAGAGGGATATCTGAACCAGGGAAGGCACCTTCAGCACGCCCTTTATGCCATAGCCACGGAGATTCTATTGAGAAAGACGTATGACGAAAAGGCCCAAGTGGTCCGCTCCGGATATTTTTTCCCCAGCCCTAAAGGAGAAGGTCAAAGAATCGTAAAGATCCAGTCACGAAGAGAGGAATTATTCACGGCCATGGGGGATTTCTTTGAACTCTTCCGGACAGGGATCTTCCCGGCCACATACGATAAGGGGGGCTGTCGGTTTTGCGACTACGTTAAGGTATGTGGCGGGGAGGAGGTGGCCGTAAAGCATACCGTCAGAAAAATGAGACAAGATGAAAAAATGGCACCCCTTAGGAGATTGAAGGACTATGCCTAAACCCAATGATCAGACATATCGGGACATGATCGTTCAGGAACTGGATGCGTCCATGCTGGTGGAGGCCGGCGCGGGCTCGGGGAAGACCACCAGCCTGGTGGATCGTATGCTTGCCCTGATCGGCGCCGGAAAATGTACCGTGGACAAAATGGCTGCGGTGACCTTCACCCGCAAGGCCGCAGCCGAGTTGAAAGGCCGCTTTCAAATCGCCCTGGAGGACATATTCAGACAGGAAACAGATGAAGAAAAGAAGGCCAGATACCAGACCGCGCTCAGCGAACTGAATCTCCTTTTTACAGGCACTATTCATTCCTTCTGTGCCCGGCTGCTGCGGGAAAGACCGGTGGAGGCGAGGATAGATCCTGATTTCGAGGAACTGGAAGAAGAGGAAAATGCGATTTTAAGGGATCAGTGCTGGGCGGAATACACCGAGGGCCTGGTATGCTGAAGGCGCGAGAACCCTTGAAGAAATCGGAGAATTGGGCCTGAATCCGGCCGATTTGACTCAGACGTACAAGGATGTGGCCTACTATCCGGAAGTGGGAGTGATAACGTCTGAAGTAAAAAGGCCGGACTTTGAAAGACAAAAAGAAGAGCTTAATCACTACCTGGAATCTGCCTTCAAAAGCCTCCCCAAGAACGTGCCCGAAAAGGGATGGGACGGGCTTCAAGGGACCATCCGGCAGGCCCGTTTGCGCGCACGCCATTTTAATTTGAAACAGGATCGATACTTTATCAAGATCCTCACAGGTCTTGAGAAGTCTCCCGATATAACCCACAACAGATGGCCGGGTGGCAAGGACGAAGCTGAAGGCCAACTGGCCCTCTTTACAAGATTTAAAACAGAAGTGGTGGACCCCTGCCTCGAGCAGTGGCGCAGGTATTGCCATTTCTTCATTATGAGGCTCGTCATCCCTGCGGTGGATTACTTCCGTGACGTCAGGCAAAAGATTCCCTGATGAATTTCAATGATCTTCTCTTGAAATCTGCCCAATTGCTTCGGGATAACAGGGAGGTCAGGCGCTATTTCCAGGAAAGGTTCACACATCTGCTCGTGGATGAGTTCCAGGACACGGATCCCATACAGGCGGAAGTGATCCTCTATCTCACAGGAAAGAATGTAGAGGAAAGGTCCTGGCGAAAGCTCAAGGTGCTGCTGGGTGCGCTCTTCATCGTGGGAGATCCGAAGCAGTCCATCTACCGGTTTCGCCGGGCCGATATCGACACCTACAACGTCGTGAAACAAATCATAAAGGATTCCCATGGCGTCATTATTCCACTCACTACCAATTTCCGCTCCCTTCCCGCCGTATGTGAATGGATAAATCCTGTTTTCAAAGAAAAATTTCCCGCAAAAGCGAATCCGTATCAGGCCGCCTTTGAGCTCTTGGACCCGTTCAAGAAGCGTGAAGGGGGTGGCGTCAGGCGAATAACGATTGAAAAGGTGTATAGAAATAATCAGGGTGAGGCTGCCAGACGGGATGCAGAACGCATTGCTACCTGTATTGAACAATCGATCAAGGGTAACTTGCCGCCTTGGCGAACGGATGAAGAACCCAAAAACCGGGAGGGTGTAAACGCGGAGCCCGGCGATTTCATGATCCTTTTGCGGTACAAGGTGCATGTACCCATTTATGCCCGAGCCCTCGAAGCCCGAGGAATCCCGTATGAGGTCTCCGGTGGGGGCGGCTTTAATGCGTCGGTCGAACTGAGACATTTCCTTAATCTGCTCACAGCAGTGGCACATCCGGAAGACCAGGTATCCCTGGTTGCCACATTAAGGGGGCTCTTTTATGGGATCAGCGATGATCTCCTCTACCGCTTTCGGACTGCAGGCGGTGTCTTTTCATATTTTGGCGGACAGGAGAAATGTCAAGACGAGGCGGTTAGGGAGAAGATCGGAAATGTTTTGGCTGAACTGAGACAGTTTCATCAATGGACGCGGACGAAACCGCCTGCCGCCGCGCTGAGCATGATCCTCGATCACCTGGGCATCGTGCCCCTGGCGTCGACAAAGGAAATGGGAGAAAGCCGGGCCGGGAACCTCCTGAAGGCTGCCGAGATTGTGCTGAATGAATCCGGCGGAACCATGAACGCCTTCTCTGATATGGTGGAATGTCTCGAACAATACTACTCGGAACTCGAAGTGGAAGAGATGTCCGTCGAGCCCGGGAAAGAGGACGTGGTACGCATCATGAACCTCCACAAAGCCAAGGGCCTGGAGGCCCCCGTGGTCTTCCTTGCTGACCCCCTGAAGGAAACATCCCACGAACCATCCCTTCACATCACCCGCCAGAAAGACAAGGCCCTGGGCTACTTCGTTGCCATTGCCCAGAAGGGGGAGCATCGAAAAGAAATCGTAGGCCTGCCACCGGACTGGCAGGAACAAAAAGCCAAGGAACAGAAATACCAGGAAGCAGAAGAAGAACGCCTGCTATATGTGGCCACGACACGGGCCAAAAATCTTCTGGTGGTAAGCTGGTATCCGGATAAGATGGGCAAAGGCGGATGGAAGGCACTTTACCCTTATCTTCAACACGTAGAGGAACTGGAAACAGGTGAAGAGGACGCACCTCTTATCGCGCCTGAAGGGGAGATATCACCGAAGCAATTCATGGAGGGCAAAAAACAGATTAGAGGGAAAATTTTAGGCAGCAAGGCTGTCTCTTACCAGGTGGATTCAGTGACCCAATCATCCAAGGGGGCAGGAGAAGAAGTCCCGTTCTTTGAAGATACGGGCCGAGGGATGAGCTGGGGCCGGATTATCCACAAGATGCTTGAACTCCTGGTGACGGACGCAACTATCAACCTGGAGCTGATTGCGGAGAATCTTTTGAAAGAAGAAGATCGCCCCCTTTCGGAACGGGATGAGGTGGTCACCACGGTTAAGGGGGTCGTTTCCTCTGCGCTTTGGAAGCGAATGAAGGAGGCGGAGAGGGCCTTGGTTGAGGTGCCTTTTTCAATCAATATGGCAGATGAAAAGCTGCCGAGGATCATTTCAGGTGTTATCGATCTGGCATTCAAGGAGCCGGACGGCTGGATTATTGCCGATTACAAGACCGACAAAGTCGACGGAAAGCTGGACGCCCTCATCAATTATTACAGACCCCAGGTGGAAATGTACAAAACGCTCTGGCAAGACATGACCGGTGAAGCAGTCAAAGAGACGGGTCTTTATTTTGTAGATACGGGTAAGTGGGCGCGGATCTGTTGAGGGCGATGTCATATGCATATTCTGTTTAACAAGAAGGGATACCCCATAAAGCCAAAAAAGATCCGTAAGGCCGTCAGTGAATTTGGCTATGGTTACAATGAGACCGTTCGGAAGGTCATCGTCAACTCGAGTAATGGGGTGAATCGCCACATATTCCGAAAAAACGTGGCCATACTCAGGCCCAATTTCAAAATGACCCGGCAGGGACCTTTTAAGGGGATCCAATATGTCGACGGAAAGGTCATCGATCCAAATAAACAGATTACAGCATGCTGGAGAGAAATTGGCGAGAAGACAATCGAGCTTAGCCATTTTCTAAAAGAAAATGATGGAGAATCGAGGACAAGAATCCTTCTGGAAATGGTGCCTTCGGATAGGGAAGAAGTGGCTTCCGCTCTCTGGGAGATGTTCAAGAAGTTGGTTTCTCTATGTATGGAAAAGAACACATTAGGCCTGGTCGCCGCCAGCAAAGTTCTTTTTGCGGCATTTCCTGAGGTGGCACAGGCCATTGATAATGCCGAGTGGCGGACTGTGTTTAAGACCATTGATTACAGAGACATCATATTGGATATGGCCTCGGAAATAGCAGAATGGGAACGAAGATCCGAGACGCGCCTTGAGTCTTGTGATCCGCATGCCATCACGACACTGCCATCCGTTTACAATGTAATGGCCATGAAGGCGAGGGAAATGGTTTTGTCGTGAAAACTTCTTCTGCGTAACTGACTTATAGGAGCGAATTCATGGACTGGGATGATTCATACGATGAAGAGTGGAATGACGCTTCGGGATATGAAGGTGGCGACCATCATCCGGACGCAGACATTTTGGGAGGTTCGAATGATGGTCTCGATCCAACCGATATTACCGATCCGGCCAGCGCTTATTTCTTTTAAGTGACGATGCCCAGGACGAGATTGAAGGCACCAGAAGGAAGAGGATGAAGTGCATCTCCTGCAGGCAGCGGTTTAAAGGAGACACATTTGATCCCTGCCCGAATTGCAGGAGTTATCTCACAGAGGAGGATTTCTCACTCACTGATATTGAATCGCTTCATGAGGATAGGCCAAACATGGTATGCCTGGATTGTGGCCACCGCTTTTCAGGGGATATATTCCAGAGTTGCCCCCAGTGTTTGAGTCCGGATACCGAGGAAATCGATGACGAAACGGACAATGAATATTGGTAACCCATGCATCATCACCCGGTTGTGATAACTTGACAAAATCCAAAAAAACCAGCATCTCAGAAAACTTCTGCTATTCTTTGGTTCGGTATCACCGAGAAGTGCTGAGATACTGATTCTTATTCCTTTTCTTGGAAGTTTTTTGCTTTGTTCTGCGTATCCAAAAAATCCGCAGCGTCAAAACCAAACGGTCCTTCCCGACACCACTGGGCTTGGCAGCCACATAGGGTCAAACCTATTATTCCCAGCCCTGAAGACCAATCAGGTGAAGACTGATGAAAGAATCTTTGAAGCCCTTGAAGATCAGACCGTCCGCCTGATTATAGGTCGTGATCAAGGGGATCCATTTGTGAGGATTGGCCTGAATCGAGGGGTCCCGTTATGACGGACGATTTAAAGGCGTTCCTGCGCGATGAACTTGAGAGCCTCGGACAGGCCCGAGACGTGTTTATGTATACTTATGGGCTACAGTTCCCGAAGATCGGATTGCCGGATATCCTAAGGGGCGATTAGAAAGTTCATATCATCTGCGATGGGTCAGATCATTTACGCAGCCCTCCATTCAGCACCATGAACAAAAATTATGAAATTTCGATTCCGTTGGACATTTAAACACGCACATTTCATTCCATTTGGCGCACCCGCCTGGATTGGGAGCATATGCGGGCAATTTCCAGGAAATCCTGGACATTGAGACTGCCGGACCCGACACCGACCCCGTCGACATCTTGACATTCGACCATTTCCTTCACGTTGCCTACCTTTACGCTCCCCCCGTACATGATGCGGGTTGCGTTTGCGGTATCCGGCGAAAATACTCGGGAGAGCATCTTTCGCACATACCGGTGCGCTTCCTGAACCTGATCCGGCGTGGCGTTATTCCCTGTGCCGATGGACCATATGGGTTCGTACAGCACTACGGTATTTTGCATCTCTGTGTGTGAAAGACCTGCAAAGCAGGTGATCACCTGACGTTCAATCTGATTGAATGTCAGTCCCCTATTTCGTTGATCGATGCTTTCTCCGATGCAGACGATGGGATGGATGCCGTGTTTTAACAAAACCTGCGTCTTTCGGCTGACCAAGGAATCGTCTTCGTTGAAGGTTGTTCTTCGCTCCGAGTGTCCCACCACACAATACTGCCCTCCGGCATCCGTAATCATGGGCGCAGAGATCTCACCGGTGTAGGCACCCATCTCCTCCTCATGGACATTCTGGGCGCCCACGCTGATTGCCGGGTACTCCCTTGCAGCCTCTGCCACAGCACGCAGGTGAATGAAGGGAACACATACGATCAGTTCAATGGCATCGGAGAGTGACGAAGACCCGCTCCCCAGCTTCCGAACCCAGCCCAAGGCCTCCTGGTGATTCTTATACATTTTCCAGTTGCTCTGGACGATATACTTCATCTCATGCGTCATGCGTTGCACCTCTTCAATCGATTATGCGCTTATGCCGCCCTGCCGATGCAACCGAATATCTCCATGAACCCCTTTACCGTTTCCGAGATGCGATCCTCGACAACAGAAAAAAAGTCCCCCGGATTGTTGCATTCGGGAGATGTTTTTGCAAAATCGCGCAGGGTGTTCATATATTCCATATAGATCTGGGTGGCGATATTGATCTTGTTGGCGCCGCAACGGATCAGTTCCTGAAAATCATTCGGCATCAATCCGGTTCCTCCGTGAATCACCATGAAGGCCTCCACCGTCTCCGCAATGTCCTTGAGTCGCTTGCAATCCAGGTTGGGTTTGTCTTTGTACAATCCATGGGCGGTTCCAATGGCCGGTGCGAGGGCATCCACACCGGTGTCATCGCAATAGGACCGGCAGACATCCGCCCTGGCGAGATGGGTATCATCCTCACGGATGTCTTGGTTCTCGTCCACTGAAAAAATACATCCTACCTCCCCTTCCACGCTGACCCCAGCCTCACGTGCTGCCGCGATAACTTCTTGGGTTTTACGAACGTTCGATTCAAGGGGTTCTGTGCTTGCATCGATCATGACCGAATTCCAGCCGTTTCGGATACAGCTGAGGATCATCTGAACGTCAGTGCCATGATCCAGATGCAGCACCATGGGAATATTGGGGTATTCTTCGGACAGGGCCCGGGCCCAGTAGGCGATGCTTTTACTCCCGAACTGGCTGACCACCGGAGGAAGCACCTGAACGATCAGCGGGCTGCTCGTCTCAGCGGAGGTCTTCACCACCGCTTTCATGCACAGCTGATCAAAGATATTAAATGCGCCCACGGCATATCCCCCTTCTCTGGCGTTACCCAGGATGTCCTTCAATGTCTCCAGCGGCATGGCGGGTCTCCTTTCAATGATTGTGTTTGAAAATTCACAGCGAGCGCATTCCCCGCTGCTTGCTGCGGGGTTAGCGAGCGAATTAAAAAGTAATCAAGGTTGCTTAAATCTGGGAGATTCTCCGCAGCTTGCTGCGGGGTCTTCAATACCATTTTTGGCATGCAATTTCATTCCACCCCGGCCTCAAATGCCAGTTCATATCGATCGCTTCGGTACAGGAACTCTCCCCATTCAATGGGCTGACCATTCTTTAGATACGTAACCGCTTCGATCATGGCGCAGGAAAAGTCGTCTTTGAGGCCGAGCAGTGACGCCTCATCGCCGAATACATACGCAATTCGAACATGCTGTGACTGTCTGAACGGCTTGATCCCATACTCATCTCTGAATATTTGCCAGAGAGAATTCGAAAGCATGCGTTTTTCGATGCCGGGAAAGAGATCGGTGCGAATAAACCGGGTCTCCAACATGACGGGATCGTCATTTCCCATGCGGAGACGGATCAGTTTCAAAAGCGCCTTTCCCTCGTCCAAACCCAGCTTCTCACCCTCCCGACCTTTCGCTGGAATCAACGCCTTACCCACGACCGTCGTCGATGGGCTTACGCGCATGGCCCGCATGTTGGCATCAAAACCCAGAATCCCCTGTCTCACATACCTGTGGTCGGATAATCGAACAAAGGTGCCTTTTCCTGCCTTTCTTTCCAGCAAATTTTCCCGGACCAGATCGGAAAGGGCGTATCGAATGGTAGTGGTGGAAATCTTATAGCGGGCTTTGAATTCCCGTCCCGAAGGAAGAAGATCCCCGTCCCGAAGCCGGCCGCTTAGAATCATCCGCTTGATCTCTTCCTTGAGCTGATGATAAAGGGGCACCTTTGAATCGTGACTGAGGTTGAAGGAGTGCCTGAAGTCATATTGTCTATGAGAAGGCATGGGCAAACATCACGGGTAAAACCGGCGCTGGATAGGACGGCATAGGAACCGGCTTGTTTCAGAACATCTGTATCTTTTAAAGAAACGGATGCTAAGTCGCCTCGTTAATCTCTGCTATTTTGTGCATAAACCCCTGAACGGCGTCATAGAACTGAACATAAACCTCCCTGTAAAACCGGTTATACCGATCCGCATTTTCGGGGATCGGCGTATAGGTCTTTTCGATACTGACCATGGATTCCACGGTTTTCTTGAAGTCATTGAAAAGGCCGCATCCAACAGCAGCACTGATGGCTGCCCCGAGGGCGGTGGTCTCTGCGGTTTTCGGCACATGGAGCGGCTTGTTCAACACATCGGCGAAGACCTGGTTCCAGATATCGCTCCTGGCCGACCCCCCGTACATTTTGATCTGTTCAACTTGCGTGGCCGTCCCTTGCTCCATCAATTCGGCCTGACGGCGCGACTCATAGGCACAGCCTTCAATCAGGGCACGAACAAAGTGCGGCCGCCCGTACTCCGTATGAAGGCCGAATATGACCCCCCTCGCCTGAAGGTCCCAGTAAGGGCCGTTGGCACCTTGAAAATAGGGAATAACCATCATTCCCCGGTTTCCTGTGGGGCTCTCCGACGCCTGTCCGTAAATGATATTCCACACATTTTCCTTCTCTCTTCGAGCCTGTTCTTCTTCATAAAACCCGAAATTGTTTTTGTACCAGTTCATGAGCGCCGAGCCCCCGCTGGGGATATAATTCTCCACAATATAGTCCCCGGACGGACTGATTTCTATGAAGTAGTTGACCTCTTTTCTTTCGGGAAGGCCGTGGGAAACCAGTTCGTTGGTACAGGAGGTCCCGCCGTTTATCCCCAGCTCTCCCGGCTGTGTCACGCCGGCCCCCAAAATGCCGCAAGGCTGATCCCCGGCCCCGGTAACCACGGGCAGTCCTTCGGGCAATCCGGTCTCATGAGCGGCTTGTTTGGTCACATGACCGGCCACGCTCCCGCCGGGCAGAATCGTATCGATCCAGATATCCTCCCGGACGCCCAGGTCCCTGATAACGTCCATGGCCCAATGTGTTGGATTGGCGATATCCAGTGCCCCGGTCATGGTGCACGCACCCTCGAGGGTGACCAGCTTACCGGTGAGCCGGTAGATCAGGTAGTCTTGGACGAGGACGATTTTGAACAGCTTTTCGTAAATGTCCGGCTCGTTGTTCTTTAGCCAAAGCGCCTTGTAGAGTGTCCACTGGCCCGGTGGATAACCGGTTCTCTCAAATATACGGCTCTTTCCCACCGTCTGTGCGGCGTATTCAGCTTCCTTTGAACACCGGATATCATTCCACAGGATGGCCTTTCGCAGCGGTTTCATGTCCGAGTCCATGGGGACAAAGGTAAACCGTTGATGCGTGATGCCCATCCCCACGAACCGCTTCGGATCGACGTCCGTGCTGGACACCACCGCTTGGCATCCGAACTTGAAGGCATCCCACCAGTCCTCAGGGTTCTGTTCCACCCACCCCGGTTGCTCGTAGAAGAGAGGATATCCTTTTGATCCCTCGGCCATGGGTATGCCCTTCTCATCAAATGCAATGACCTTTGTGGCACTCGTGCTGCTGTCTACGCCTAAGATGTATTGGTCACTCATTCGACTTCCTCCTGATTTTCATAGATAATCCAATAAGTAGATTCGTAGGTTTAATACTCTCCCCGTTGGCTGATAACCCCCAAATCGCCCACTTTTTCTAGGGCGTCAACAAGATCTTAATGGCGTCCAGATTTTGCAGCATCTCAAATGCTTTCTGCCACTCCTCAAGCGGAAAATGCCTGGTTATCAAGGGATCGACCTTCACTTTACCCCGGACATCAGTGATAATGCCCTTTCCCAACTGGTCCAGTTTGAGCTGAAGCTGCAAATGACATTGGCCGCCTTTTTGATCATTGTGTCCCAGGGCAAAGCCGTGGTTTCCTTACCGCTCAAACCAAGCCCGCATATGCGTCCATCTATCTTGGCCATGTCAAAAGACTGGGCAATGGCCACTTCGGCCCCACTGGCCTCAACAACCATGTCAGCCCCCGCACCATGCGTCAACTGCATCACTTTTTCTACGGGGGATTCCTTTTCAACATTCACCACATGGTCGATGCCCATTTCGCGGGCGACCGGCAGCCGCAGCTTTTCATCACCATTGGTTCCGGTTATCATCACCGACCGAGCGCCTTCCGCCTTTGCAGCCGCTGCCGACAACAGACCGATGGGACCGCACCCGGAGACCAGTACGAAATCTTCCGGGTCGACCCTTGCCCGTTCTAGCACCGCTTTGACCACCACGGCCAAGGGTTCTGCCAAGGCGGCCTGATCATAGGAGACATTATCCGGGATTCGATGCAGGCTGCTGGCGGGCAAAGCCAAGTGAGATGAAAAGCAACCGTCGATCTTGTAACCGATGGCCTTTTTCTCGCGGCAGACCTCCACCTCGCCGGTCAGGCAATAGCGACACGCACCACAACCGCCTTTGTGTGGTTCGGCCACGACTCGATCCCCTATTTCAAACCCTTTTACGTTTTTCCCCAATTGGAGTATTTGCCCCGAGAATTCATGGCCGAGAATAACCGGCGGGATATAGGGAAACCGATCTTCCATAATGTGGAGATCCGTTCCACAGATGCCCGCTGCCTTGATATCTATGAGTACATCATCTTCCCCCGTGACCGGGTCATCGACATCCTGAATCGCCAGAAATCCCTTTCCGATTTTTGTTTTTACGAGTGCTTTCACTTTCCTATCCCCGCTGGGTCATAGATGGAAATGTCCATGAATTTGTATACATCAACAGCACAATCTCAAAACCTGAATAATCACATCTTTGGTATAGTCATTCATTTCCCATTTGTTGGCCAGCATTGTTGCGTTTTCCGCGATTTTTTCGATATCACTTTCAGGTATATTTACATCGGAAAGCGAAACCGGACTGCCAATCTTTTCGAACCAGGCTTTCAAAGCGTCTATTCCGGCTTCTGCATCTTTCTCCGTTGAATTGGTGGCCATGCCAAAAATCCTATGGGCAAACTGCGCAAACTTTTCAGGGGAATCGCCGACTGAAAATTTCATCCACCCGGGAATAACAATAGAAAGCCCCGCACCATGTGGGATATCATAGATGGCACTTAGAGAGTGTTCAATCATATGGTTCGGAAAATTGAATTCACCGATACCTGCCACGGGAAGTCCGTTGAGCGCCAGCGTTGCCGCCCACATCATGGTGGCACGTCCCTGATAATTCTCGGGATCGCGGAGACAAATCTCTGTACTCTCCATAGTCGACTTCACAATCCCCTCAACCAACCTATCCTGAATGGGCGTCGAGGGGTCGTCGCCTGTGAAGTACCCCTCAATCACATGCGATATGGTATCCACCGCACTGTAGGCGGTATAATTATTCGGGACTGAATACAACGTGGTCGGATCCAAGATGGAGGTCTTCGGGAAGAGTAACGGAGAGCTTATCTCAAATTTCTTCTGATGGACTTCATTGGTTACTACTGCGGTGGGATTCATTTCGGATCCTGTCGCGGAAAGCGTCAGCACGGCCAAGAGCGGCATTGCATCTTGTATCGTCGCCTTATTGACAAAAAAATCCCAGACCTCACCATCTGTTCTGGTCCCGGCTGCAATGGCCTTTGCTTCATCCAGAACGCTTCCCCCACCAACAGCAACTATTAGACCTATCTTTTTCCTTTTTGCCAGAAGGACACCTTCTTCCAAGTGAGACAAAATAGGGTTGGGTTTTACTCCGCCGAACTCTGTTACATATAGTCCCGCTTTCTCTAAGGATTCGATGACCTGGGAATATACACCGTTGGTTTTTATACTTCCCTGCCCGTAAACCAATAGTACTCGGTCTCCGAAATAGGATGCTTTAGCACCGATCTCTCGAATTGTGTGCTTGCCGAAAATGATTTCTGTGGGATTATGAAATGTGAAATTTTGCATCAGATTCCCTTCTAGTCCAATTGGTAGACGAACAGTGCCGACAAGCGGCTTATTAAATTATACCACCAGTTGCCGATGTCTCATTATGCAGGCTCTTTCGTGTTTCAAAGATTAAAATAAGAAGGGTGAATGTTGCTTCAAATGTATCTGAGGCCGGAATTCCCCGGCCCCAGATACAGTTAAGATTATTTCAGTTCATTGGCGCTCCAACGCTTCAACATCACATCATAAGGAATGGTGACGGCCTCTCCTCTTCCCTCGATCTTCGGTTTGGGGGCACCCGGCTGCTCCAGCCAGTATTCCTCACCCTTTGCCTTGGCAAGTTTCGGGGAAAGATGGGGGAGCCGCAGGCGTTTCATGAGCCGCTCTTCCTTTTTGGCCAGGTCCTGCATGGCCTCTTTGGGGGTCTTCTCTCCGGTAACGGCCATGGAGATATAATGCCACCACTGTTCCTGGAGGAGCGGGTAATCCGGTATATTCAACCCGGTATCGGTGAACAGTTTCCGATCCGGAGAGCGGAAAAACTCGATGAGGCCACCATAGGGCAACATGGTCTCAGGCGTCCACATGGGATGAAACACCGTGGATTTCCGGCAAGGCGTCCGGCCGACGATGAATTTCTTGAGGCTGACGCTCTTGGAAATACAGAACTGGGCCCACAGCCAGGCGGCCGCGCGTTCCTTGTCCTTAACACTGTTTAAAATGGTCCAAGACCCGGCATCCTGGTACCCCACCTTCATACCCTCTTCCCAGTACTTACCGTGGGGCTGGGGCGCCATTCGCCATTTGGGTTTTCCGTTCCAGTCACAGACCGGGCTTCCGGGGGTGGAGTATGAGGGATAGGAGCTGAAGGTCCCGCAGAAGTAAATGGTCTGGGCAATCTGACCTTCACCCGGAATGGGGCCGACCTCTGACCACTGGAGCCCCGCTGCATACGGCGGCGCGTACTTCTTGATCATATCCACAAAAAAGGTCAGGGCATAGACAGCCGCCGGGCTGTCCAGCGCGCCGCCCCGGGCCATGGTGGCGCCCACGGGCACACCGTCTTTTACCCGGATCCCCCATTCATCCACGGGGAGTCCGTTGGGAAGCCCCTTGTCGCCGGCGCCGGCGAGGGAAAGCCACGCATCGGAAAATCGCCACCCGAGCCAGGGACCTTTCTTGCCATAATCCAGGTGACCGAATATGGGATTGCCCTCGATTTCCTTGACATGCTTGCTCCAGAATTCTGCGATGTCTTCATAGGCAGCCCAGGTCACCGGCACGCCCAGTTCATAGCCATAGATCTCCTTGAACTGCTTCTTGTACTTGGGATCGGTAAAGAGATCGTAGCGGAACCAGTAAAGGATAGGAAATTGCTGATCCGGGATCTGCAGGGTATTCCCTTCGTAATCCATTCCAAATTCCGCGTTCAGGAAATCGCCGGGATAATCCAGCCATGGGCTGGTGATCGCTTTACCTTCTCCTGCCATATAGTCGGAAAGGACCACGCATGTCTTTTTTCTCAGATGGGTCCCCACGAGATCCGCATCATTGACATACGCGGAGTAAATCACTTCTCCCGAAGCGATCTGGGTCTGCATCCTCTCCACCACATCCCCTTCTCCGATGATGTCGTGTTCGACCTCAATCCCTGTGATTTCCTTAAAGGCCTTGGCGAGCACTTCTGATTCCCATAGATGGGTCTTGATATGCTCCGCACAACTTTTGATCTTCATGCCCTTGTAAGGTTTTCCAGCGGTGGCAAACCACTCCAGTTCCTTTCGCTGGTCTTCCTTGGAAAGGGCGGAGGGCTGAAATTCATTGATCCATTTGTCAATCACGTCCGCCAAACAGGTTCCGGCCATAAAAAAAGCGGCAAAAATGAAAACGGAACACCCCAATAACGCTTTACGCCTACACTTCCTCATTGTGGACCTCCTTCACTGGTAAAATCTTGCTGTGTTTCCGTCAAGTTCCTCGGAATGTACCCTACTCATACCTTTAGATAGTCCCATCACCTCCTTTCCACGCACATCATATTTCCGGGCTAAGCCCATTTCATCAAAATGAACGTAACGGCACCCGCAATCAGAAAGCACCATATGGAAGCTGCCTCTGGAAAATATTTCAGCCAGGCAAAAACAATGGTGACAAAACAGGCAAGGCTCATAAATACCCGATCACCCCTTGTGGTTGCCATGGGCAGAAACCCTTTGCGGGCATAGCCCGGTCGGTATTTGTCCAAAACGGCCAGCCCCGCCAATACGGCGGCAAGCAGCCCGAATCCCAGGGCGCTGGCCAGTGTCCAATGCATCCATGATAGCATCTTACACTCTCCCCATTGCGAAACCTTTGGCGATATAGTTTCGGATGAAATAGACCATGACCACACCGGGCAGCATCGTCAGTACCCCGGCGGCAATGATGACCCCCCAATCCCATCCCTCGGCGCCCTGGCTCCGGGTCAGGGCGACCACGATGGGCTTGGCGGTGGATCCGGTCAATGTTCGAGCCAGCAACAACTCTGTCCACGAGAACAGAAAACAAAAAAACGCGGTGACCCCGATTCCGGGACCGATCAAGGGAAAGAATATTTTCCTGAAAAACCGGCCAAAACTGAGTCCGTCAATAAAGGCCGTTTCATCCAGCTCCTTGGGAATGCCCGAAATGAATCCCTCGAGGATCCATATGGACAGTGGCAGGTTGAATATCAAATGGCAGATGGCCACGGCGAGATGAGTGTCAAAGAGCCCCAGATTGCTGTAGAGTTGAAACATCGGAATCATGAAGATGGCCACCGGCGCCATTCGATTGGTCAGAAGCCAGAAAAACAGGTGCTTGTCCCCCCGGAACCGCCACCTGGAAAAGGCGTAGGCCGCCGGGACACCCGCTGTGATACACATGGCCACATTAATGCAGACGTAGATGAGCGAGTTGATGAAGCTGTCCCGCCATACCTCGCTGCCGAAGATGTGCAGATAGTTGTCAAATGTGAAATCAGCAGGGATCCAGGTGAGCTGGGTCATGATCTCAGTGGTGGATTTAAACGAGCAGTTGACCATCCAGTAGAGCGGAATGACCAGGAAAATGAGGTAAAGGACGAGTCCGATGTGCTTTTTTTTCATGATTTACTGCCTCCTTGACCCATGTTGACCATGATGGTGTACAGGACATAGCAGAGCATCACCACGATATAGAGGTACACCATGGACAAGGCCCCGCCATATCCCAGATCCGTCCCTCCCACGGCCTGGCTGGATGTATAGATACTCATGAAATTGGTTGTGCTGCCGGGGCCCCCGCCCGTCAGCATAAAGACCTCTGAGTAGATATTAAATGAATCCATGGCCCGCAGCAAAACGGCGATGATCAGTACATATTTGAGCTTGGGCAGGGTCACATGACGGAATGTGGCCCACCGGGAGGCACCGTCAATTTTGGCGGCCTGGTAATAGGCCTCGGGAATGGTCTGGAGGCCCGCGAAACAGAGCAACACCACCAGCGGCACCCAGTGCCACACATCCATGACAATGGTGGTCACCCACGCATCCATGGCGTGTTCCACCGGCCGGTAGTCATAACTGAGCTTGCCCAGCAGCCAGGGGACCACACCGAGATCGGCCCGGGTAAACACCCGCCACACCATACCCACAATGGGAAAGGGGATGAGCAATGGAATGCCCAGAAGCACCAGGATAAGCGTCAGCCATTTCCCCTTTTGGGGCATGGAAAGGGCCACCAGAAGCCCCAGCGGAATCTCGATGAGCAGGATTTGAAACGTAAACATAAACTGCCGTTGAACGGAGTCGAGGAAAATCTCGTCCTGGAGTAGCTCCTCATAGTTCCCCAGCCCGTAGAACTCCGGAATGGACCCCGGATACAGGAGATGAAGGGAGTAATTGATCACCGTCATGATGGGGATAAATGCACTTAAAGAGACCAAAAAAAGTGCGGGAATCAAAAAAAGCCAGGCCCTGTTTTTCATAGATTAGAACTCCTGATTTCCTTGCCCATGTGTTAATATCGGAGCCGCTTGCTATCGGCATTCAAGATAAGGAAAAGACACTCCCACCCGGGTCACCATCGGGCAAGAGACAACTATCAGAAAACACGTTTGTCATTTTGAAAAATGCGCACCGATTCCTCCGGGAAGCCCACCCAGAGCCGGTTCCCAACGTCAATCCGCATGTCTTCCGGGGCCCGGCCCTTGATTTGGATGCCGTTCGTGCTCAGGGTCACCACCTGGTAACTGCCGATGTTGTCCACCATGGTGGCCTCAAAGGGCACGGTCCCCGCCTTCTTTTCATGGCTGAGCGCAACAAATTCCGGTCGAATACCGAACTGGAATTCGGGGTCGTCTGTCTGAAGCGCCTGCCGTATGGCCGGTGACAGCGGCCATTGAAATTCGCCAAAATCCAACACGTCTTCCTCCAGGGTGCATGTCAAAAGGTTCATCCCCGGACTCCCGATAAAGTAGCCGATAAACGGGCTCTGCGGGTCGGTATGCAATTGCGCTGGATTGCCGGTCTGTATCATGCGACCGTCCTTGATCACCGTCACCTGATCCGCGAAGGTCAACGCCTCGTGCTGGTCGTGTGTCACATAAATGGCGGTTAATTTGATATTCTTCTGGACCTCTCTGATTTTTCGCTGGAGGATGTACTTCTCCTTCGGATCAATCACCGTCAGGGGTTCATCGAAGAGAATGGCCACATTATCATCGCGTATGATCCCCCGTCCCAATGAGACCTTCTGTTTTTCTGCCTGACTGATTTTTCCGGCCGACATCGGAAGGACATGGGTCAGATCCAGAATCTCAGCCACCTCTTGCACTTTTCGTTTGATCTCGCTTTTCTTCACCCCGGCGTTTCTTAAGGGGAACGACAGATTCTTGTATACGGTCATGGTGTCGTAAATCACCGGGAACTGAAAGACCTGCGCAATATGCCGGGCTTCCGGAGAGAGTGCGGTAACATCCTTTCCATCATAGAGAATTTGCCCAATGGTGGGTTGAAGAAGACCGGAGATGATGTTCAAAATGGTTGTCTTGCCGCACCCCGACGGACCCAAGAGGGCGTTGGCGCTTCCCTCTTCCCAGGTCAGGCTCAGGTCCTTTATGACGAATCCCTGATCGAGGTTGCAGTCTTGGGGAATCGGTATTTCTTCCCGGCGGTCCATTTGATAAGAATGACTGATATTTTTCAATTCAATGGTTGCCATTGGCGCTCCTCAATCTTTACCGGTTCAACTCTACATGGGTCTGGCCGACCAGTTTGCCGGAGCTTTCATCAAAAATAAAGAAACGCTCCGGATTCAGATAAACCGTAATCTCTTGCCCGATGTCATACCCCCCCATTCCCTGCAGCAATGAAACGAGTGAAATTCCCTGGTGATCGATATGCAGTTCGGTATCCGATCCCACGACCTCGCCCAATTCAACGGTTGCTTTGATGGGGATCATCTTTTCAGACTCTCTCTCTGTACTCAGTGCGTGTGCGCGAATCCCCACCATGTAATGCGAATCCGTCAAGAGCCCCTGAAAGGCATCCACGGCCAATTTCAATTGATCCGTCGCCTTCAAGAACTGATGGCCGTTTTCAGAGGTAAGGGCACACTTAAAGATGTTCATCTCCGGATGACTGAAATAGGCCCCGACTTCCATATACAGGGGTTTGTGGTAGACGTCGTCAACCGGACCGAATTGCAGTAGCCGACCATTGTGCAGAAAGCCCACTTGCGTGGAAAGCGCCAGGGCCTCGATGGGTTGAGGCGTTGCAAAAATGACCGCGCCCTCCGCCTTCTGCCCGAAGATATTTTTCAGCTCAGCCCGCAATTCTTCCTGAAGCTTGTAATCCAGGTTGGTCAGAGGTTCATCCAGAAAGACATAGTCCGCTCTTTTGGCCAGCGACCGGGCGATGGCGAGTCTCTGTTGCTGCCCCCCACTGAGCTCTGAAGGGTGGTGATCCAAAAGACCGTCAATCTTCAGCAAAGCGGCTGTTTCTCTCACCCGCTGATCCAACTGACTACGCGAGAGCTTTTGCTTGAGTACCCGCAGGGGGGTGGCGATATTTTCATACACCGTCAGGGAGGGGTAATTCACGAACCACTGATAGACCATGGCAACGTTCTTTTTTTGTACCGGCCAATCCGTCACATCCACATCGTTGTAATAGATCCTGCCACTGTCCGGCGTTTCCACGCCGGCGATAATCCTCAACAAGGTGGTCTTCCCCTCTCCTGTGGGGGCCAGAAATGTGACGAATTCTCCATCCTTTATCTCCAGAGAAATGTCGCTGAGAATCGGCGTCCCCTCATACGACTTGCTGACATGTTCTACAATAATGCCCATAGAGCTCTTTTCTCCTGTATCAGATGCACGGTATTGGCCTCACTGAAGTCAAATTTGATGTCGGCCTGAGTGATGATTGAGAATGGGTTCATCGAGGTCCTCCGAACGGAAACGAAACAAATCCATGGGATACTTTGTAAAGTAAACGTATACAGATGGCTGACCTAAGATTGCAATATTACTACAATGCGTTAATGTCAAGGGAAAAAATGAAGCGATCAAAAAAAATATGAAAGTCCGAGCATACACACTAAATCTAAATTATTTCAAAAGGTTATCTTGGATTTTGAGAAATATCAAGGCGGTCTCATGTGCTATGGATAGACGGAAATTAACCTTGAAAATCATACACTTTCACGCAAGAATGGGGCGCTTTTTTAAAAGTGGGTTTACGCCAAAACGCACGGGAGAGGAAGAAACTGTGACCGATTTGGTCAAACAAAACCAATCAAATCTGGGGGGATCTATGTACGACATTCTAATAGTGGGTGCGGGGGCGATGGGCACGGCCTTTTGTTTTCCCTTGGCCGATGCCGGCAATCGGGTCACGCTTGTCGGTACCCATCTGGACGGGGAATGGGTCAAACATATTCAGGAAAAAGACGTTCATCCCAAATTAAAGACACCAATTCCGGAAACCGTGACGGCTCTCTTTTATGAAGACCTGGAGGCCGCGTTAACGCCTGATATCGGCCTCATCGTTTTGGGTGTGAGTTCCGCGGGCGTCAATTGGGCCCTTGATCAACTGGGTCCGTTGCTGAAACGCCCTATTTCCATCCTCATGCTGACCAAGGGACTAACAGTGGAAGACGGCGGACTTAGAATTCTCCCAGAAAAGGTTCGCCGGGAATTGAGTCGTTACGGATTTGAACAGACGCCGGTGGGCGCGGTTGCTGGTCCGTGCATAGCAGCGGAATTGGCCGCCAGGCGGGACAGCTCTGTGGTGTTTGCTTGTGACGACGGTGAGATAAACAGGCAGTGGATACAGATGGCCAGCACGCCATATTACCATATTCGTGCCAGTATGGATGTTATTGGAATTGAATTCTGTGCAGCGCTTAAGAATTTCTACACCTTGGCCATCGGTGCGCCCCCTGGCCAGCTTGAAAAACGGGAAAGAATCCAAACTATCCCCCAGGTGCATAACATGGCTGCCGCTTTATTTACTCAGGCCTTGGAAGAAATGACCTATATTGTGACCCATATGGGGGGGGATGTCGCCAGTGTTTACGGCCTGGCGGGCAGCGGGGATCTCTATGTGACCTGCCAGGCCGGCCGGAACAGTCGCATGGGCCGTCTCTTGGGAACCGGTCTCACTTACACCGAGGCGAAGTCCCAACATATGGCGCAAGATACGGTGGAGGGGGCCGAGTTGGCCATCGCCATAGGACCTGCCCTGGAGAGACTGATGAGCCAGGGCCGATTGGGTCATCATTCACTGCCCTTGGCACAGGCCATCATAGACGCCATATGCCGGGATGCGCCATTGCGCCTTATTTGGAAGGATTTCTTTCTTGTCCAAAACAAGTACTGAGGAACTTTCTGAATGGATCGAGATCGTTTCGAACTTGAAGGAGAACTAAGAGGAGAACATGAACACGGAAATGAGATTAAGGGAAGCATACGAAAAAGGAGTTGCATTTGAAAAGGAATATCACGGCTGTGCCCAGTGTGCGGTGGGCGCGTTATACGAAGTATTTCCAGAACTTCGGAATGACGACATCTTTCGAGCGGCAAGTGGTCTCGGGGGAGGCGTCGGACTGACGTGCAGGGGGCATTGCGGCGGACTTACGGGAGGCGTGATGGTTCTCAGTCAACTGTATGGCCGAGAGTTGTCGGAAATTGCCGATCCGGAAAGAAAGCGGGGTGTGGCCTTCGGTCTGGGTGAGAAAATGGTGCAAAAATTCCTTGACGAATATGGAACCATCATCTGTGGGGAAATCCACGAGAAGGTCATGGGCCGCCCCTACAATCTCTTGGATCCGGCAGACAAACAGGGGTTTGAAACAGCGGGTGGACATACCACGGCGTGTCCGTCGGTGGTAGGAAACGCGGTTCGATGGGCAGCCGAGCTTATCCTCGAGGCAAAGGAAAAGGCCTAATGGATACCCCAAAAGCGATCCTTAAAACACCCGGCATTCAACGTGCCAGTCCAGTGCATCGGTCCATGATACCTTGTGCCGCCTCCGGCATGATCCCGGTAATATAGGCCAAATCGAGGATAGTAAAACGGGGGCGGATCTCGTGGGCATGGAGAAGCGCGGATAGAAGGCGCCCTCTGTCACAGTTGATCTCCTCTGAACAAACAGCGGCGCCAGCGCCGGACAGGCAATCGTACAGAACCTGGGGACTGTGGACCCTATCCGCCAATGACTGGCGCAGGTCATCCCAGGCCTCCCCCCTTCCGAGTTTCTCCACCGCTGTTTGGATAACGGGGCGCTTTTTCTCATAGTTCTGTCGCACCACCTGGGCCATGGGCCCCCAAAAGGCGTCATTCACCGCTTCAGAAGGCTGCGTTACCGTTGGTGACTCGGTCTCAAGCACCCCCGTTTGTACAGTTGGGCCATGAGAAGGGTTCCCACGCCCACCTGGCGGCCGTGAAGGTCGTGGGGGTGGTGGTCAATGGAAGCCATCGGCGTTTGTTCCCAGAAAAGATTTCTTGATATTTGACACTTGACGTTAACATATTATTACAATATTATCAATTTGAATATTGCAGCCCTCAACAGGGGACTTGGGTTAGACCGTTGACGGGAGGGAACCGACAGTGGAGAGGAGAATTCAATGAAAGACGTTATCGTTATCGGCGGAGGAGCAGGCGGGGTGCCGACAGCCATTCGGGCATCCCAGCTGGGTGCGGAAGTGGCCATTGTTGAAGCCCATCAATTCGGAGGACTCTGTATGAATCGAGCGTGTGTTCCTTTTGGTCACATGATGATCGCCACGCACATTCTCGGGGCGGTGGAATTCGGGCAGAAAATGGGGCTTTCCTTTGACAATTTGTCCATGGATTTTGCGGCGCTCAAAAAGAGACAGGATGAGCTTATTGACTTCATGAGAAAAGGCGTCACCAGCACCCTTAAGAAAAACAACATCGAATTGATTGAGGGGAAGGGGCAACTGGCCGGAAAAGGAAAGGTAGCTGTCAATGGGGAGACCATGGACTGCAAGACGGTCATTCTGGCCACCGGCGCTACCTGGGCCAAGCCGGACTTCCCCGGAGGGGATCTGGACGGCGTCATCAATACGGATGACCTCTTGAAGATGGACGCCCTGCCCGATCGTGTCCTCCTTTTCGGCCGCAGTCCCTGGCTTTTGGAAATCGCCCAGTTTCTAAACCGTTTCGGGTCTGAAGCGATTGTGGCGATTCAGGATAAGGCCATTCTCCCTGATGAAAGCAAAACCATTCATTCCCGCCTCAGAAAGGTCTTGAAAGATCAGGGCATCGACGTCAGGCGGGAGGCAGATATCACCAAGGTTTCGGAACAAAAAAAGGGCATCCAGGTGGACCTGACCGCCAAAGAGGGCAAAGAGACGGTTTCTGTGGACTGCATTCTTTATATTGAACGCGAAGCCGCCCTCAAAGACCTGGGGCTTCCCCGTGTTGGCCTGGATGAAAACCTGGAATACATAGAGACGGACGATAGGATGGAAACCCAGGCGAAGGGGGTTTACGCCATTGGGGATTTGACCGGTCCGGGAGCCAGGCACTACTCCCATTTTTCTTCTGAAGGAGGTATTGTTGCGGCTGAAAACGCCATGGGACTCACTGCCGCCATGAATCCCCACACCTTCACACGGGTCCTGTTCACCCGTCCCCAGGTCGCGTGCGTGGGGCTCACCC
This sequence comes from Deltaproteobacteria bacterium, assembly GCA_034522175.1. Classification (GTDB taxonomy): domain Bacteria; phylum Desulfobacterota; class DSM-4660; order Desulfatiglandales; family Desulfatiglandaceae; genus JAIPDZ01. Next base: position 2,432,054 of record JAXHLQ010000001.1, read on the forward strand.
CCAAGGCGGCCAAAAAGGCCGGGTACGATACGGTTGTTGGGGCTGCCCCTTATGGGATGAATCCTTTCGGCATGCTCATGGCCGAAAATGAGGGAATTGTGGAGGTGGTGGCGGAAAACAAATACGGCGAAATCCTGGGCGTCCATTTTATCGGCAGCAATGCAGCTGAGATGGCGGGGCAGGCGGTTCTGACCATTCAACTGGAGGCCACCCTGGAAGATCTCGCAAGGGCATCATTCCCGCACCCCACCCTGAGTGAATCCCTGTCCGAAGCCGCCAGAAACGCGCTGGGAAGGCATATTTATCTCCCGTAGACGACAGGACCTGCATATGATGTGAAATCAGATAGCCAAAGTGAGAGAATGAAACCCTTATGATACCGGCGATTCGTCACATCGCCCGAAAGGAGGAACCGATGACGGAAAAGAGCGTAGTGGAAAGACTGTGGGAAGTGAATCCGGATGCCGAAATCTGGTGGGACTCCTCACCGCTGATTTACGACAACTGGCGGCAGAAAATGCTGGATCAGGCCACAGACAAGGAATTGATGAGGGCCTGGCTGGATCGGATGTTCAATGAGAACAACGCGCCGGTGGAGAATCTGTTTCGAGGGGTCACCACCAACCCGCCCCTTTCCCACAGTGCCATTCAGGACAATCCCCGTTACTGGGCGGATTGGATCAATGAGCAGATGAAGGTCGATAAGGGCAAATCCGAAGAAGTCGTCTTTTGGGACACCTACAAGGAAATCGTCAAGCGGGGGGCCGATGTGTATATGCCGCTTTTCGAGGCGTCCCGATACAAATACGGGTTCATATCCGGGCAGGTGGACCCCCGGGTCCGGCATGACACGGATACCATGGTGCAGCAGGGGGTGGAACTGCATTCGCTCTCGCCCAATGTCATGATCAAGATCCCGGGAACCGCCGAAGGGTATGCGGCCATAGAGCAGCTCACGGCAAAGGGGATTCCCACCAACAATACCCTATCTTTCATCATTCCCCAGTTTGTGGCCTGCATGGATGCCGTTACCCGGGGAATGACGGTGGCCAGGGAAAACGACGTGGATCTAAGCCAGTGGCGGTCCGTGATCACCGCCATGAGTACGCGGTTCGGCACCCTTGGCGATCTGCAAAAGGACGCTGAAGAGAAGGGCATCGATCTGACCGAAGAAGACGAACGCTGGGCCGAGATCGCGGTATTCAAAAAGGCCTGCCGTCTGGTAGAGGAGAATGATGAATATCCCGGAAAGATGCTCATCTGCTCCATCCGCATGAGTCCCACCATCAACGGGGTCACCCAGTGCTGGCATCTCGAGGAGGTGGCCGGAGCCGATGCGGTGTATACCTGCCCGCCCAAATTCTTAGAGAGCCTGCTTTTCAAGGGGCAGCACCTGACTTTTTCCAATCGGATTGATGAACCGGTTCCCCAGGAAACCATGGACAAATTGATGAGAATTCCGTATTTTGCAAGAGGATATGCGGAAGATGGCTATACAGTGGATGAATTCAACAGCCATCCGGCCTTGCTGGCCACCGCCAAGCAGCACCATGACGTCACCCAGGAAATGGTGACCTTTGTCAGTGAGTGCATTGCTAAGGGAACCTGCCCCACATAAACAAAACCCATTTGGATTATGGAAAGGATGTGTCCATGACCATCGACCCGTTGATGAAACCGGAAGATATTTCCCAAGAATTCGAGGAGAAATACATTAACACCATCCGTTTTCTCGCAGTGGATGCGGTTCAACAGGCCAACTCAGGGCATCCGGGCATGCCCATGGAGGCCGCGGATCTGGCTTATCTTTTGTGGAGCCGGGTCATGAAATACAACCCGGCCAACCCCGACTGGCCCAACCGCGACCGGTTTGTGCTGTCCGCCGGTCACGGGTCCATGCTGCTCTACGCCATGCTGCACCTGACCGGCTACGACCTCTCCATGGAAGAGTTAAAAAACTTCCGGCAGTGGGAAAGTAAGACCCCGGACATCCCGAATACGGGTGCGCCCCGGGGGTGGAGACCACCACCGGTCCCCTGGGTCAGGGGTTTGCCACGGGCGTGGGCATGGCCATGGCCGAAACATACCTGGCCCACATGTTCAACAAACCCGATATCTCCCTGATCGACCATTTCATCTATGGCCTGGTGAGCGACGGCGACATGATGGAAGGGGTCTCTTCCGAGGCCGCCTCCCTGGCGGGGCATCTCGGTCTGGGGAAACTGATCTACATCTATCTCGACAATCACATCACCATCGAGGGGGAAACGGACCTGGCATTTTCAGAAGACGTGGGCAAACGCTTTGAAGGCTACCACTGGCAGGTTCAGAAAGTGGACGGCTACGACCTCGATAGTGCCTACTCGGCGCTCATGGCCGCCCGGGAGGAAACCACACGGCCTTCGCTGATCATCGCCCGGACCCACATTGCCTACGGCAGCCCCAACAAACAGGACACCTCAGATGCCCATGGCGCCCCCCTGGGCCCGGAAGAGGTGACGGCCACCAAGAAAAACTGCGGTTGGCCGGAGGAACCGGCCTTTTACGTTCCTGAGGATGTTCAGGCCTTTTTTCGGAAAGCCAGGGACCGGGGTGTGGAAGTAGAATCCCGTTGGAACGTCCTCTATGACAACTACCGGGAAACCTACCCGGACATGGCCAAACAGTGGGAGACCCTGCACAAGGCGCCGGATGCGGGTCTGTGGCGGGGTGCTTTACCGCAATTCAAGCCGGACCAGGGCAACCTGGCCACGCGGAAGGCCTCGGGCCAGGTGCTTGCGGCGGTGGCGCCTTATCTGCCGGGTCTCATCGGCGGATCGGCCGATCTGGCCCCGTCCAACAATACGTACCTCAAAGGGTTTGGAGAATTCCGGCGGGATGGGGGACCCAACATCCACTTCGGCATTCGTGAGCACGCCATGGGGGCCGTGTTAAACGGGCTGGCCCTCAGCAGGGCCCTGATCCCCTATGGGGGGACGTTCCTGGTTTTTTCAGACTATATGCGCCCGGCCATGCGACTGGCATCCCTCATGGCCCTGCCGGTCATCTATGTGTTTACCCACGACTCCATCGGTCTCGGGGAAGACGGCCCCACCCATCAACCCATCGAACACCTCGCCGGCCTGCGGGCCATTCCCGGGCTGGTGGTCATCCGACCGGCCGACGCCCAGGAGACGGTGGAGGCCTGGCAGGTGGCGCTTCAACGACGGGAAGGCCCCACGGCCCTGATTTTGACCCGTCAGGGGCTTCCCATTATTGACCGGGAGCGATTCGCCTCGGCTGAGGGATTGCGCAAGGGTGGATATATCCTGGCCGGCTCTCCTGAGGAAAAGCCGGAGATTATCCTCATGGGGTCCGGTTCGGAGGTTCAGCTCCTGCTCAAGGCCCGCGAGGCCCTGATGGAAAGCGGGGTTACCACCCGGGTGGTCAGTATGCCGTCCTGGGAGCTCTTTGAGGCCCAGCCGGCCGACTACCGGGAGGCGGTGCTTCCCCCTGATATCTCCGCACGGCTTGCGGTGGAAGCCGCCGTCCCCTTGGGATGGGAGCGGTACACGGGAACCCATGGACGCATCATGGGCATGGACCGTTTCGGGGCCTCGGCCCCGGGCAAAGTCGTCTTTGAGAAATTTGGATTTACCGTCGACGGTGTCGTTCAAAGGGCCAGAGAATTGATGGCTTCCAGGTAGGCGGGCGTATTGCGCGGAGGGGTGATTGTGGTTTCACGGTTGACAAGAAGAAACGAGGTGTACTGCCAACGGCTCACTCGATGATTGCCTCGAACGTCAGGTCGTATTTATCGCTTCGGTAGAGGGACTCCTCACATTCGATGGCTTGTCCGTCTTCCAGATATGTGACGCCCTTTATGAGAAATACCGGGGCCTGTTCCGGAAGGCCCAGCAAAGAGGAAGATTCGCCGGATATTTTGGCAATTCTGACGTTTTGGGAATGTCTGAAGGGTTTGCATCCGTACACGGTTTCAAAGACCTTCCACAGGGATTCCGACAGGTCTTTTTCTTGAATGTCGGGGCAGAGATCCGTTCGGATATAACGCGTTTCGAGCATCATCGGTACATCGTTGGCCAGACGGAGTCGATTCAGCCGGACGATCCGCTCACCCTTCTTGAGACCCAAACGCTCTCGGGCATAGGCGTTTGCCGTCATGAGTTTCCTGCCCAACACCTTCGTGGAGGGGATCAAGCCCATCTCTTTCATATTCTGGGTAAAGCCTAAGACCTTTCGAAGGTCCCGCTTCACCTTTCCCATCTTCACAAAAGTTCCCTTACCGGCCTTTCTCTGAAGGAAATTTTCGTGAACCAGATCGTTTAAGGCGCGCCTTATGGTTGTCGAGGAGATATTGTGCTGTTCGCTGAACTCTCTCTCCGACGGAAGCAAGTCGCCTTCTTTGAGATCCCCCGCAGGATCTGCTTCTTGATCTCTTCCTTCAGTTGGAAGTAGAGGGGAATTTTCAGTTGCTGATCAATTACCATTTACCGTTACCGAATGAGGGCCTCGACGGGAAAGAGCGCATATTCCTTGGTTGAAAGGTCATGTCCGCATATCGTTTGCGTGTGTCATATTACCACAATGGGGACTTGTCAAGCTCAATTTTCATCCGTGATGCGCTCCCAATGGCCGTCTGATGAACCGATAAAAAGTTGTTTCTGTGCATTCTGTTCTCAGAAAACACCTGTTTTTTGCTTGACCCTGAAATAACATTGTAATATTGTACTAAAGTAACAACTGCCGAATACTTCAGACGCATAACCGTTGAAAAATGAAAACCATTATGAATTTTGTTTGGTTGAAACGACGCCATTCCCCAAAGACCCACACCATTTTTGCTGAAAAGGAGAATCCATGAGCAAGAAAACACCCACCCAAAAGGCCGTAAAAGGGAAAGGACCTTCCAAGAGCATTTCTGAGAAACTTCTCCTTCAGATGTATCGAAACGTTTACGCGACCCGTCAGTTTGAACTCAAATGCATGGATCTGTATCGACAGGGCTTTATTCGTGGATATCTCCACCCCTATCTTGGTGAAGAGGCCATCGCGGCCGGATCGTGTGCAGCGCTGAGTCCCGAGGACTATATTGTGAGCACCCATCGTGGGCATGGCCACTGTATCAGCAAAGGGGCTGATCTGAAGTTGATGGTGGCCGAAATCCTGGGTAGGGCAACAGGGTATTGTAAAGGCCGCGGCGGGTCCATGCACATCTTCAGCAAAGAAACCAATAACCTGGGAGCCAATGGCATCGTCGGGGCCGGCATCCCCATTGCCACCGGTGCGGCCATGGGCATCAAGGTCAGGAAAGGCAAGGAGGTGGTCCTGGTCTTTTTCAGTGACGGTGCGGCCAACCAGGGGGTCTTCCCCGAATCCATGAACTTTGCGGCCACCTTCGATCTGCCCGTTATCTTTATGTTGGAAAATAATCACTATGCGGTGTCCACCCCGGTGGAATGCTCCTTCGGGAATTGTGACCTCGCATGCAAAGGGGAAGCTTATGGCATGCCGGGCATTTGCATAGATGGCAATGACGCTATGGCGGTCTACGAGACCACCAAGCGCGCAGCAGACAGGGCCCGTAACGGTGAAGGACCCACCCTCATTGAAGCCAAGACCTACCGCCACGGCGGACACCATGTCAATGACCCCGGTCTCTACATGGATCAGGATGTATTGGCGGAATGGAAGGCCAGGGATCCCCTTGAAGTGCTCGCCGGGAAGGTAAAAAGCAAAAAAAAGCGGAAAAACATCGAAGACAGGGTAGAATCGGAACTAAAAGACGCCATTGAATTTGCCAAACAGAGCCCTCAACCTTCAGTGGATGAATTCCTGGCAGGCATTCCCAATTTCTGATAAAACTTGCATGAACAATAAGGAGCAAAAAAATGGCTGAAATCATGTACCGTGAGGCGTTGAATCGCGCCCTGTTTGAGGAGATGAGAAGAGATCCGACCGTTTTTGTCATGGGAGAAAATATCGGCGAGCGAGGGGGATCCTACAAGGTCACGGAAGGACTGCTCAAGGAATTCGGGCCCGAACGGGTCATCGATACCCCTCTCGCTGAAGCCACCTTGACCGGCGCAGCCGGGGGGGCCGCCCTGGCGGGCACGCGCCCCATTGTGGAAATCCTGTTCGTGGATTTTACCACCATTCCCATGGATGCCCTGGTCAATCAGGCAGCCAAATTTGAATTCATGTCCGGCGGACAGGGGCACGTGCCCATGGTCTTAAGAACCCAGGGGGGAGCCGGCAACGGGCTTGCGGCCCAGCATTCCCAGAGTCTCGAAGCTATATTTTATCACATCCCCGGTTTGAAACTGGTTATGCCCTCCTCACCCTATGATGCCTATGGCCTGCTGATATCGGCCATTCGGGATGACCGGCCCACCATATTTCTCGAGCATAAGCTCTTGTATATGACCAAAGGGGAGGTGCCTGATGAGGAATATGGGATTCCCCTGGGCCAAGCCGATATTAAAAAGGAGGGGGATGACGTCACCCTGATCACCTATTCCTATATGACCCTCAAGTGCCTGGAAGCGGCGGAACTGCTGGAAAAGGAAGGCATCAGCGTGGAGGTTCTGGACCTTAGGACGCTTAAGCCCCTGGATCAGGAAGCCATCCTCCAATCCGTTGGAAAGACCGGCCGGGCCATTGTGGTGCACGAGGCGTGCAAACGGGGGGGCGTGGGGGGTGACATCGCCGCCATGATCATGGAGGAAGCCTACGACGATCTGGATGGACCGGTCCTGCGGGTCTGCGGAAAAGACACGCCCATCCCTTATAACCTGGAGCTGGAGAAGGTCTGCATCCCCACGGTGGAGGATATCGTCGAGGCGGTCATCAGCGTCACCTGAAAAAACGTGCCAGTACATGAAGTTCATAACCCATTTTTATTTAGGATGAGAAAAACCATGGCAGAAAAAATCATTATGCCCCAGGCGGGCCAGGATATCACGGAAGGCCGAGTCGTCAAGTGGTTGAAAGCAGAAGGGGACACCGTTAAGAAGGATGAAGCGATCTGTGAGGTGGAAACCGAAAAGGTCGTCTTTGAGGTGGAGTCTCCGGGCGACGGTGTCCTTTATAAAATCATTGTACCGGATGGTGAAAAGGTCAAAATATTTGCCACCATCGGTATCCTCGCGGCACCAGGGGAAACCGTGGATGTAGAGGCATTCCTTGCGGATGAACAGGAAGACAAAAAAAGGTGGATGTCTCCGATATTCGAAAGAAACTCGGCAAGAAGGCGGAAACCGATACGGGAAGGATCAGGATTTCCGGCCGGGCCAGAAAACTGGCTGAAAAGCTGGGCATCGATCCCGCAACCATTGAAGGAACGGGCCCCAAGGGTCGTATCGTAGAAAAGGATGTCGAAAAAGCCGCTGAAGGCCTTTCCAAACCCGAGGTGAAAATGTCCCCTACCGCCAGGAAAATGGCCGAAGCACACGAGATTCGAACGGAGGAACTGACCGGTTCCGGGCCCGGCGGCAGGATCGTGAAAGCCGATGTACAAAAAGCCATTGAGGATACAGCAGAAAAGAAGGCCCCAACGACCAAAGGTCCCCGGGTGGTCAAAGCGGTGCAACCCATCCGCGGCGTGCGCCGGGTCATTTTCGAGCGAATGCACACGAGCTTACAGCAGATGGCTCAACTCACCATCACCATGGAGGTGGATGCGGCGGAGCTGATACGATTTCGGCGGGTTTTGGGCGAGGGGCCTGAGGATGAACGCATCCGCATCTCCTATAATGCGGTCCTTCTCAAAATTCTGGCCCGGGTACTTGAGGAACATCCCAATGTGAATGCCAGTGTCATGGACGATGAAATTTACCTGTGGGAATCCGTCAATCTCGGCGTTGCCGTGGATGTGGAAGAGGGGTTGATGGTTCCCGTGATCCGGGATGCCAATAAGAAAAACGTGATGACCATTCAAAAGGAATTGGATGACCTGGCCGCCAGGGCGAGATCAAAGAAACTGATGCCCGATGACCTCCAGGGCGGCACCTTCACACTGACCAATCTGGGGTTCCTGGACGTGGAGGGCTTTACCCCGATTATCAATCCACCCGAGAGTGCCATTCTCGGCGTGGGGACTATCGTGGATAAACCTGTGGTGGAACAGGGTGACATACGGCCGGGGAAACGGATGATGTTGAGCCTCAGCTTCGATCACCGGATCATCGACGGCGCGGATGCGGGCCGATTTCTCAAAAGGATGAAGACCTATATCGAAAAACCGTACCTGCTGCTGGTTTCTCCGGCAGATTGAGAAAACCCGTCAAAATGGACGCCCTGCCGCATAAGCAACCATGACTGCCGCACCCAGCAATCGTCATGCCTCGCTTGTTCAGTGGCTTGAGCGGCACATCGGGGAACTGGAAGCCCTGGTCCTGGATATTGACGGCGTTTTGCTGATCGAAAGCCGCCCCACGAGGGGAAGCCGCCGATTGCTGGACCTCGTCAAGCAGCACGGCACGCCTCTCTCATTGTTGACCAACGATGCCAATCATTCCCCCCGGGAAAAGGCCCGTACGCTTCAGGCCTCCGGTTTAAAGATCTCCGCTGACGAAATCATCTCCAGCGGAGACGGCCTGGTGGAAGTGGTTGAACGCTTCGGCGTCCAGGGAGAGTTGTTCTTCGTTATGGGAGATTTTGGAAATCCCTGCTTCGGCGAAAAGGCCGGGCTCACCATTACCCGGCAGATCAGAGACCTTCCCAAATGCTCGGGTGTTATCGTCGGAGAGGACCACTATGATTGGGAGCCCGTGATCAACGGGGTGGTCAATTATTTCGTCGGCTGGCCAGAGGGCCTGTTCGTGGTGCCCAATCCGGATGAATTCTATCCCAGAGCGGGAGGCGACATCCACATCGGTGCGGGCGGGGTGGCCCGCTTCATTGAACGGGTGCTGGCGGCCTATGGGATAGCCATAAATCCGGTGTACCTGGGGAAACCCTATTCACCCATTTTTGAGCACAATCACCGCCATCTGGAAAAGCGCATCGGGAAACCCATTGAACGGTCCAACATCCTGATGATCGGGGATCTCCCGGAAGCAGACATAAAGGGGGCCAACGCGTTCGGATATCGTTCCGGCCTTCTCCTGTCCGGCGTTACACGCCCCGATCGGGCCCTTCGTGCATCAGACACCCCGGACTTTCTGTTCGAAGCGCTGTAAAAACATGAAGCAGCATAAATATATTCCTTAACAACCGAAAGGAGGTCGTATATGTCCATCGTCAGTGCCGGAGAGATGCTCCTAAAGGCTACAGAAGAAGGCTATGCCGTGGGCGCCTTTAACATCACCAACCTCATTCAGCTGGAAGCGGTCGTCGAGGCGGCGTTGGAAAGAAATGCGCCTCTCATTATTCAGACCTCTGTGACGCCCTCCCAATTCCTCCAACCGCAGGTGATCTCGTCCATTTATCGGACCATCGCGGAATCAGCGCCCATTCCCATCTGCCTCCATCTGGACCACTGCACGGATGTCGCGTATTGCAAGACCTGCGCAGATGCAGGGTACACCAATATCATGATCGATGCCTCCAAACAGGATATCGATGAGAACATTCGGCAGACCAAGGCGGTCTGTGAATACTGTCACTCCAGTGGTGACATTTCCGTGGAGGGAGAACTGGGTACGGTGTCAGGCATCGAAGATCAGGTAAGAGTCGCAGAGGATCAAGCGGCCCTCTGCGATCCCGAGGAGGCGCTGGAATTCGTGAACCGAACCGGTGTCGATATCTTTGCCCCCGCCATCGGCACGGCCCACGGGGTATACAAAACCAAGAACCCCAAACTCGATTTTGATAGACTCGCGCAAATCGCGGAGATCATCAATGGCAAAGAAGCCAGCGTCCCTCTCGTGATCCACGGGGGCACCGGCCTCAAGCCAGAGGTGGTCAAAAAACTGGTTTCTCTCGGTGGATCCAAATTCAATGTGTCCACGGATCTCAAACACACCCTGATCGACACCCAGTATGACTATATTTCAAACCACCGGGACGAATACAATCCCGGCAAAATCGACACGGCGGTCAAAGTCGCCATCAAGGATCGGATCTATTACTGGATCGATTTGCTCGGCTGCGCGGGAAAGGCGACGAAGCTCAGATACCAACCGTCGGTTGATCCGGCAAAGCCGGCTTAGGGAAGACGTAAAGGAGCGAGCACCATGGGACGATTACAGGCCATTTTCTTTGACCAGGACGGCGTCATCATTGATACCGAAAGGGATGGACATCGCGTGGCATTCAACGATGCCTTCCGAGAATTCGGTTATGATTTCCAATGGGATGTGGCGGAATACCACAAGCTCCTTCAGATCTCGGGCGGCAAAGAACGCATGCGTCACTATTTTAAAGAAAAGGGTCTTTTCACAGAGCTGAGCCAGGATGAAGAAGATGCATTGATCAAAAGACTGCATAAGAGAAAGACGGCCCTTTTTATTTCGCTCATTGAAGAGGGAAAACTTCCCCTCAGAGTGGGTGTCAAGCGGTTGATGCAGGAGGCCATGGAAAAAGGGATTCGTGTCGGGGTGTGCACAACTGCCAATGAACGCTCTGCAAGAGCCATCACCGGCGGCATGCTCAGGGAAATCGATTTTGAATTTGTTCTTGCTGGAGATGTGGTGAGCAAAAAGAAACCCGATCCGGATATCTACCGCCTCGCATTGAAAAAAACCGGACTGGACCCGCTATCCTGCGTAGTGATCGAGGATTCCAGGAACGGCATATTGGCCGCAAAATCAGCGGGCATTCCCGTTGTGGCGACCACCAATCTCTACACCGAACAAGAAGACCTCAGTGATGCGGATATTGTGATCACCTCTCTCGGAGATCCGGATGGGGAAAAGGGCCTGCTCAAACAGGGGGACAATCAGAGCCTCCATTTTGACGGTATTGTCCACATGGATCAGTTATTGGCCTATTTCTCGACTTAGGATACAGAGTTTATGGGAAGTTGGTGGGCTTAACGTAAAGAGTTCCCACAATAGGGGCAGAAGCGAAAGCCGGGGTCCACCCGATGTCCGCATTTTGGGCAAACGGAGCCGGGCTGCGGAGAGTGGGCCCGGGGCATTTCACCCGATTCGTCCGAAACAGCGCCGCATCGTTGGCATTCCAGGAAAGGAGTTCCTTTTTTCACCGGAAAAATGGGAATGAAGAACAAAGATAGGTAGTGATCGACCCGTTTGAGGCGGGCCTGGGCCAGACCGCATGAGGGGCACAACCTGGGCTGGTCGTCCAGGGAAACGGTTTTGGGTTGAATGCCGCCGATGAAGAAAAACATCCCTGATTCAAATCCTGATAGGTCCGTAAAAAGTATGTTTTCGCGCAGAGACGCAGAGACGCAGAGAAAAAATTGTATTAATTTTAATAACCTACCTTTTCGGGCTTTTCCTGTTTCCGGTCGAAGCATAGCGAAGATCCCGCTGCCAGCGGGACTTTGCGTGAGTCCCGCAGGGCGGGATTAGCTTTTTACGAATGCATCAAATCCTCAAACACAAATAAAGGGTCCCGCGCAAGACGCTGAGAGTTAGAAAAACATTTCCATCAAATCGATGATTGAGGTCGGGCCGTCTAATTTGCTGATACCTGACGCCTAACACCCAAACCCTGAATTTCCACCTTATAGGTGAAACGGACCGGAATCAAGAGCGTTTTTCCTAATGGTTTGAGATATTCGGGCTGTCCCCTTGAACCCGGTGACGCGATCATGTATGGTAGTCCGAAATCAATCATCAGGAGAAACCCATGAAACAGGTTACGGATGCGGTCGTTTTTATCCAGGGACAGGACGACATGATCCCCGACGCCCATGCCTATGTGATCGGTGCGCCCGCCTCAAAGGATTTGACCCTTGTGGATGCCGGGTTGATGGGCAAGGGCGGGTATAAGCTTGATGCCATTCAAAAGCTGGGCATCGAGCGGTCTGACATCAAACGAATCATCATGACCCACACCCACCTGGACCACATCGGCTGCTTAAGCGAAATCATGGCAGGCCTTCCCGGGGCCGAGCTGTGGGTTCATGCGGATGAGGCGGCCCTCCTTAAGGCCGGGGATGAACGGGTGGTCTATGGGATGGACATGTTTCGAAACATGTGTCAGATGCAGTACGGAATCAAGCCGGGCGCCTTCAAATTCCAGGTGGATCGAAAACTCGAAGGAGGGGAGACCCTCGAGATCGGAGGTATGTCCTGGGAGGTTCTCCATATCCCCGGCCATTCGGCGGGGAGTATTGCGCTCTATTATGCGCCTGAGAAGATCCTGATTCCCGGCGATACCGTCTATGCGGATTATGCCATCGGTCGGTTTGATCTGGAGGGGGCCAGCGGGGCCCAACTGAAATCATCGCTCATGACCTTGGCGGAGCTGGATGTGAATATCCTCCTGCCCGGCCACAATAACATCGTGGAGTCGGTTGCACCGGGGTATATTCTTGAGACGGCCAGACAGTGGGAACCCTACCTTTAGGATTGATGATTGATGATTGGCGATTGAAACCCGAAGACCCTGATCTTAAAACCCATCTGGCGGACGGGGATGGAGCGGGGGGCTATGGCTTTTGGCTCTTGCCCAAAAGGGCCTTGAGTTGCTTCGACCAGTCCAGGATCTTTTGCCAAAGGGGATTTCTGGGGTGCACGCGAACATAGAGGTCCCCGGGTTCCCCTCCCCCTTTTCCCGGTTCTCCCATCCCCTTGAGACGAATCTTCTGTCCGTTTCTCAGGCCCGGTGGAATCTTGACCTGCAGGGTCTTGCCAGTCTTCCGGCAGTCATAGGCGATGGCCCCACCCTGTTGCATGAGATCCGGAGAGAGGGTGATGATGTCCTCCAGGTCCTTCCCGCGCTCCGGCAATTCAATCCCCCATTTTTTCTTGAGGGCATATTGAATCACTTTGCCCAGGCCCCCGCCGAGAAACGACCCTGAGGTGCCCGGACCCGCCCTGAAGGCAAATCCTTTGGCAAAGGCCCCGGGCCGCTGAAACTGGAAGGTCTGATACCCCCTTCCATAGGCCTCCCTGAACACATCTTCGAATCCCCTGAAGCCGAATGCCCGGCTCAATTCCTCGAATATCTGCTGGATATCAGAGCCCCGGAATATGTCCTGCTCCGTGTAGTTCTGCCGGAACTGGCTGTAGGCGGACGACCCGAATTGCTGCCTCAGCGTATCATATTCCCGTCTCTTGTCCGGGTCTGAGAGCACGGCATAGGATTCGTTGACTTCCTTCATGCGGGCCGCTGTGGCCGGGTTGTCTTTGTTTCTGTCCGGATGGTATTGAAAGGCCAGTTTTCGGTAGGCGGCTTTGATCTGCTGCTGAGTCGCTGTTTTCTCCACGCTCAGCAGCGCATAGTAGTCCTTTTGCATACATCCCTTTCGTGTCGAAGGCCTGCCATCAGCTGGGAGGACCCTTTTCGATAAATTGTCGATGCCGCTGTTTCACACATTTTGTGATCAAGTCCAAATCGGGATCGGTATCGAAATCGGTCGTCGGATGAGCGAGCGATCTTTCAGTCGCGGCGAATTTCGATCCCGATCTCGATAGCGATTTCGATCCCGATCCCGATAGCGATTTTGATCCCGATCCCGATAGCGATTTTGATTGTTTTGCCCAAATAGGACGATTATCACCGTATGTATTAGAAAATATAAGGCAGGCTTCCCGTGAATCAAGGTGGGGGTGCGCTTGATCATTCTTTATCCATGGGGCATAATCGCGGGACTTTTTCGGTCGTCCGGTTTTGGGATGAAACGGCCACTATGAAACACACGAAAGGTGATCTCACATGAGGATACTGGTCATCAATGCGGGAAGCTCTTCCATAAAATATCAGCTCTTCAACATGAAAAGCCGTGAACGGCTGGCCCGAGGAATGGCGGAGGGGATCGGGGAGGTCAAAGGGTGTTTGACCCACACCGTTCGCCCCGAAGGTGCTTCGCCGGGTACCCGGGTGATGGAAGGCCGGATCCATGACCACCGTGAAGGATTGTCGCACATCGTCGAGTGGCTGACCGACCCGGAGGGCGGGGTTGTTCAATCGGCATCAAAGATCGATGCGGTGGGGCATCGTGTGGTACACGGAGGCCGATCATTTCGCGCCTCCGCCCGTGTGGATGACCGGGTCATTGCGGCGATCCGAGAGACGATTCCCCTGGCCCCGCTGCACAATCCCGCCAATCTGACCGGCATTGAAGTGGCCCGGGAGATGTTTCCCTCGGCCATCCAGGTGGCGGTCTTTGATACGGCCTTTCATCACACCCTGCCTGAAAAGGCCTTTTTGTATGCCATTCCCTTTGATCTGTATGAGCAAAGCGGAATTCGAAAATATGGGTTTCACGGATCATCCCATGCCTACGTGGCAGAGGCGGGGGCCGCCTATCTCGGAAAGCCGGTGGAAGCGCTCAGGATGATCAGCGTACATCTCGGAAACGGATCCAGTGTCACGGCGATCCGAGACGGTGTGTCGGTGGATACCAGCATGGGCATGACCCCTCTCGAGGGGTTGGTCATGGGGACCCGTCCGGGGGATCTGGATCCGGGTCTTTTGTTTTACCTGTCCCGAACCCACGGCATGTCGTGGGACGCAATTGAACAGCTTATCCATCATGAAAGCGGTCTGAAGGGCCTGTGCGGGACCAATGACTTCCGGGAGATATTACATCGAGAAAGAGATGGGGATTTAAGGGCCAAAACGGCCTTGGAGGTGTACGGCTACCGGGTGAAAAAATATATCGGCGCCTATACGGCTGTTCTGGAGGGGCTTGATCTCCTGATTTTTACCGGCGGAATCGGCGCCCATTCACCGGACATCCGACGCCGTGTATGCGAGGGCCTTGAATGGCTTGGGTGGACTTGGATTCAGGGAAAAACAGGTCTCAAGATGCGGACATACGAGACATCAGCGCCGCAGGGAGTACCGCCAAGATCCTGGTGGTCCCGACGGACGAGGAGCTTAAAATCGCACAGGAAACGCTGAAGGTGATTTCACGTTGAGAGAGACGTTCGAAAAATGCTCAATTTTGTTCGAGGTCAAGGAAGGTGAAAATTTCAACCACAGGAATATGGATAATATTTCGAGGATTGAAATTTAAGCCTGACGCCGAGATCGGGCAAAAGGGGGCGTTTTTCAAACGTCTCTAAGCTTTCGCGCTCTTCCACCCCGTGGATGGAAACTGCTCTCTTCCTTTATTTAGAATGAGCGATTCACACCGGGGGAGGGAATTGATGAACCGGGTGCCCTGAGCCGGACCCATGACAAAGACGCTGGTGGAGAGGGCGTCCGCATCCATGGCCCGGTCCGCCCGGACCGATACACTGATGGAAGCGCTGGGGGAGAGGCCGGTTCTGGGGTTGACGATGTGATGGAACATCTTTTCCCGGTCAAAATAGATCTCGTAATTTCCAGACGTGGCAATGGCGCCGTCGGTCATGTGGATCATGTCGGGGTAATGTCTTTTCTTCTGGGGATCCTGGATGGCGATGGTCCACGGTTTTTTGTCCTTTGCGTGTCCCATGGTCCGGATGTCGCCTCCGGCATTCACCAGGTGATTCTTCATCTCGTGGCGCGCCAGGACCGCTGAGACCTGATCCACGATATAGCCCTTGGCGATGCCATCCAGGGTGATGCCCATGCCCGGTTTTTCGAAACGAATGATGCCGTTTCCATAGTGGATCCGGTCGGCATCCACCAGGGCCAGGGCCTTTTTTAACTCAGCGTTGGAGGGTGGGGTATGCGAGCCCTCGGCGAAACGGGCCTTGAACAGATCCACCACCGGTTTGATGGAGATATCGAAGGCCCCCCCGCTCACTTTGTGATAGCGCATGGATTGGGTGATGACAGCCGCCACCTCGGGCGGAATATCCTTCAAAACCCCCTCGGTATTAAGCTGGGCCAGTGCGGTCCTGCTGTCAAAACGGCTCATAATACCGGTCAACCGGTCGATTTCCTCAAACGCCTCACCCATGGCCGCCTCTGCCTGGTCTCTCGAAGGGTGCAAAATTGTTATGGACACAAAGGTGCCCATGGCCAGCCGGGTTTGTGAGACTTTGTAAAGCCTGCGGTCAAACCGCAGGGCCTCAGCCGAAACCGGAATGGCTGCGGCAGTGGCCACACCGGCACTTAGAATCCCGGTAAGCTTCAGAAAAGAGCGCCGGTTCATGGGTTCTCTTTCAGTAAGGAATCGGTTGATGGTATTCATGATCTGCCTCCATTATGCACGTAAAATCGGTTAAGCCGCCACGGTTTGTTGGGCCGCCTGCTGGTCTACAGGGGTGAAGGCCCGCACGATGTTTCGGGGGCACTTTTCGATGCAGACGGTTTCGCACTCGGACCCGTAGGCCATACATGCCTTGTGATCGATTTTTATAAGACCCTCCTCGAGGCTGATGGCCTTCGCAGGACAAGATTTAACACATATCTTGCACGAGATGCAACCGATGTCACACACTTCCTTGACGGCCTTCCCCGGGTCTTTGGTGCTGCATGGGACCCAGACCCTTGCCTGAGCCGGCATCAATTCAATAATGGTTTTCGGGCAGGCCCGGACACAGGTGCCGCAGCCGACACACAAATCCGGGTCCACTACCGGGAACCCATCTCTTATGGATATGGCGTCAAAGGGACAGCTTTGTTCACAGTCGCCCAGGCCGATACAGGCATATTGGCAGGCATAGGGACCGCCGAAGGCCAGACTGGCCCCTGCACAGGATCCGTAGCCGATATAATCCAGTTTTTTCCGGACGTTTCCTTCTATCCTCGAACAGCGTACGGCGGCGATCAAGTCTTCCACAGAGGCCATCTTTTTCTCCGTGATCTCCGCCACCATCTCCGCCACCTCCGTTTTTCCAGGGAAACAGAGGGTGGGGGAGACATCAGGGTCGTTGACCACTGCTTCGGCATAGGCTTCACACCCGGGGAAGCCGCATCCCCCTCACTGGGCCCCTGCCAGGACCTCGAGAACTTCCTCCACCTTGGGATTGGCCTCCACCGAAAATTTGTGCGCGGCGAGGGCCAGTCCGATTCCGAAAAAGAGCCCGATACATCCCAGTACGGCCAGACCCCCGAGTGCCAATTTGATTAAAACCGGATCCATTTATACTCCTAAAAGATACTCATTCCTGAAAACCCCAAAAAGGCCAATGCGAAAAGCCCCGCCAGCACAAAGGCGACGGGGAGCCCTCGAAAGGTCGGCGGGACATTGGCCAGTTCCAGTCGTTCCCGAACAGACGACATGAGGAACAGGGCAATGAGAAACCCTAAGCCTGCCCCGAGGGCCAGCATCAGACTCTCAAAGGCGTTGTACTCATTATCCGCAAGGATAAGGGGTACGGCGATAATGATACAGTTGGCAATCACCAATACCAGGTATACCCCGAACGCCTTGAACAGCGCCGGATTGACCTTTCTCAAAATGGTATCCACGGCCTGAACCGACAGGGAGACCAATCCGATGAAGACCACGATCTGCAAAAAATCGAGGCGGTAGGGCTTCAGCACGAACTGATACAGAAACCACGCCATCATGGCGCTCACCACGATGACCAGCGTGAATGTGATGCCCATCCCCACGGCGGTGGATTTCTTCTGGGAGGTCCCGAAAAAGACACAGAGCCCCAGATACTTGGTGAAGACAAAGTTGCTGATGATCATGGCCCCAATGAACACGGACAGGAGATAACCGATATAGAGCTTCTTTACGGTCAGGATCGCCGGACCGATGGATTTGCCCCGGGAACGGATGTCCGTTGTGGTCACCACATGGGGTTGATCCTGATTCAGGTCATCTTTGAAGACCAGGGTGACCTTGCGGTTGTCCTGGCTGAGCTGAATCTCTTCAATGGTGAGTCGAATATCCGGATCCGGCTTTTCATAGACGGTAAAGCTCGCCGTGTCCCGGGCCCATGATGCGTCCACCGGTCCTGCAAATTCCAGGGTGATTCGGTTCGTGTCTTCAAAGGCCGTCTTTTTGACAAAACGGTGGTCACTCTGGCATCCCGCCAAAAAAATGCCCGTGATCAGGAGCATGACCGCCATCAGAAAGGATTTCTGCTTGCGCATAATCAACTCCCCTTTTTCCTTCTGTTGTACTTCAGCTCCATATAATTAAACATGGCCATCATCAGTCCTACACAGAAAAAGCCGGCTGCGGGGAGGACAAAGAAGAGGAGCGGGCGGAACCCGAGAACGTCATAACCCAGTATGGTCCCCATCCCCAGCAGTTCACGCACCAGGCCCAGGGCCATCATACCGAACATAAACCCAAACCCCATGCCGATGCCGTCCCAGAAGGATGCACCGACGGAATTTTTGCAGGCGAAGGTCTCCAGCCGCATGGTGATGATGGCGAAGGCCACGATGAGTTTCACGAAGATGCCCATCTCCTTGTAGGCCGCCGGCATATATGCGGCCAGGACCAGATCGATGACGGTGACCCAGGTGGCGATGGTCAGGGTATAGGTGGGGATTCGAATCCGGGGGTGAATGTAATTCTTGATGGCGGCGATGGTGCAACTGGAGAAGACCTGTACGAAGAGGACGGCGATGCCCAATAGAATGCCGTTCATCACGGTGGTGCTGATTCCCACGGCCGGGCACATGGAGAGGGCCAGACGGAATATGGGATTTTCGTTCAAGATGCCGTTCGAGAACAATTGAAAATGGGTCTTGGTTGTCGCGGGCACGGTTATGCCTCCTCCATTGACGACACGCTAAAAGGCCACCGGAATATGCTGCTGTGAAATGATCTCATCCAGGATCTCCATCCGGTAGGCGAATTTCTTCATCATATTTTTCACGCCCATGGTGACGGCCCGGCTCGAGATGGTGGCTCCGGTCAGCGCATAAATATCCTTATCCTGGTACTGGCTTCTAATGGTATCGATGACCCCCTTGGAGAGGGTTTCCTCACCGGTCTTATGGGATTCGAGGTATTTCCTGAAATCTTCCGGGAGCGGCTCTTTTGTGACCTTCAGCTCCTTGACATGGTCAAAGGATTTTCCCTTGAACTGATTTTTGAAATAGTCCCGTTCAATTTCAGCACCCAGACCCGGATCCTCCTCATGCTCCATGATTTCAAGGCCGATGATCTCAAAAGAGGGATCCACGGCCAGCATGACCTCGATAAAGGTCTTGAACCCCGGAAATTCACCGGGGATGAGGTAGGCCACCCGTTTATCGCCCAGACGGGCCACCGTGGTGGAGTCTGTATAGGAAAACCGTTTGGGGAGGCGAATGATTTTAGCGAGTGCGGCCTGTCGTTCAGGGGCCTCCTCAACGGTTTCCGGCGTCAGATCCACCTGTTCCCTTCCGACAAACTGGCCGTCCAGATTCAGAATCACCAGATCATACCCCACACCGTCGCCCCGGTCCACCGGGACAAGATATCCCATGGTCTTCGCATCCCCGTCTTCGATGATGTAGCGGTAAAAGGCATGGAGACTGAGGTCGTCGGGGGCGCGATTCTTTTGGAGTACCCGATGAGTTGCAGCATGGTCCGGTGTTCATTGACCTGCTCATTGTGCTTCTTGGCCTTGTCCGTGATAATAAAGACCGACCCCATGAGAAGCCCGGCCATAAGGCAGGAGATGGTCAGCGCGACGGTGATGCGGATGATCTCCTTCATTTCAGCGCTCCTTTTTGGGCCGCAAAACGCTTGGGCCTAAACCACCCCTCCAGTGCGGGTACCAGCGGATTCATGAGCAGTATGGCGTAGCATACCCCCTCGGGATACCCGCCCTTGAGTCGAATCAGGACGGTGAGCGCACCGATACCGGCGCCGAAGATCAGTTTTGCCGTTCGCTGGGAGGGGGAGGTCACATAGTCCGTGGCCATATAAAACGCCCCCAGAATCACCCCGCCGGAAAGGACAGAGAGAAGGGGATTCCCGGTGAAAGGCGTCTCTCCGCCGAACACCCACGTGAAAAATCCGACCGAAACGATGACCGATACGGGGATGTGCCAGGTGATATAGCGTTTATAGAGGAGGAAGATGCCGCCCAGAATGAGAAGCAGGCCCGAGGTCTCACCGATACACCCGGGTCTCAGTCCAATAAAGAAATCCCGGTAAATGGTGGACATGGACCCGAACTGTTCCATCAGCGCCTGGATCCCGTAGTGTTTCAGGACATACAAAGGCGTTGCCGTGGACACGGCATCGACGCCCTGGCCCATGTAGGTGAAGATAGCGGCGTCCCGAAGGGGCGGTAGCCAGGCCGAGGTCATGGCCACGGGAAAGGTGGCCATCAAAAACGCCCTTCCGATCAGCGCCGGATTGAAGATGTTGAACCCGATGCCCCCCAGCAGGTGCTTGGCGATGTATATGGCCATCACCGCCCCAGGATCGGTATCCAGTAGGGGACGCCGGGGGGAATGACATAGGCCATCAACAGACCCGTAATGACAGCACTGCCGTCGCGGATGGTCACCGGGCGCTTCAACAGCTTCTGCGAAACCGCCTCCACCGCCACACAACTGCCGACGCTGATGAGCGTGATAATGAGGGTCTGGAAGCCGAAGACAAAGACCGACAGGATCAGCGGTGGGATCAGGCATGCCACCACGGTCCACATGATCTTTTCCACGGACTCCCGGCTCTTGATGTGGGGCGAGACGGAGACCGTCAGCACGTTGGACCCTGCATCCGGCAATAATCCGTTTTTATCTCCCGTTTCGATGGGATATACCTCCTACGAAGTATGTTTTCGCGCAGAGACGCAGGGACGCAGAGGAAAAACTATTTAAATTTTAAACACTTACCGTTGTGTTCTTTGCGGCTTTGTTTGCCCCGTAGGTCCGGAAGATCCTACTGGGGCGTGAGTCCCGCCGTGGCGGGATTGACTTCCTTACGAATGAATTAAAGCTTTAAAACGCTACTTCTTGGCCTTCATTTTGCCCAGACGGATGAATTGCACCAGCGGGCGTTTGGCCGGGCACGTATAGGCACAGCAGCCGCATTCAAAGCACTCGAATACGCCGAACTGGGAGGTTTCTGCGGCACGGCCCGCCTCTACATAGATGCCGATCTCGTTGGGGGACAGTCCCATGGGGCAGGCATCGAGACACCATCCACATCGGATACACTGTCCGTGGGGGGTAATGTCGATCTCGTCATGGGTCAAAAAAAGGATCCCGGAGGTCGTCTTGGTCACGGGGATGTCGAGATCGGGCACGGCAAATCCCATCATGGGCCCGCCCATGACCACCTTGTTTAGATTCGGCGTGGTCCCCCGAGAAACTCGGCAATATCGCTCACCCGGGTACCCACTTTCACCCGGAGGTTGGCGGTCCTGGCAATCCCCCGGCCCGATACGGTAATGACCTTTTCATAGAGCGGCTTTTCCAGAACCACGGCATCGTAAATGGCCTTGGTGGTGCCCACATTCTGGACAATGACGCCCACATCAAAGGGGAGGCCGAAGCCGGGCACGCGGCGTCCGGTAATCCCTTCGATGAGCTGTTTTTCCGATCCTTGCGGGTATTTGACCATCAGGGGATTCACCTCAATGTGCGTGCCGCCGGAGGAGGTCTTAAGAGCGGCATCCGTCAGGGCCTCTATGGCGTCGGACTTGTTGACTTCAACGCCAATGTGGCAGGTGGTGATCCCGAGGATGGTGAGAATGATTTTTGCGCCCTCGATGATCTGATCGGGGTGCTCCAGCATCACCCGGTGGTCGGTGGTCAAATAGGGTTCACATTCCGCCCCGTTGATGATCAGGGTGTCCACCTTCGCTTCCGGGGGCGGGGAGAGCTTGACATGGGTGGGGAACCCGGCGCCGCCGATGCCTACGATACCGGCGTCTTTTATCCGTCCCAGCAGGTTCTTGCTCGACAGGGCGGTCCAGTCCGTAGGCGAATACTCCCGGGGAGCGGCTTCCGTGTCTGTTTCAATAAGGATAGACTTAGCGCGGACCTGGACGGGGTGCCCGGACGTCCCTATGTTTTTGACCTTACCCGTGACGCTGCTGTGGATGTTGGCGCCGAGTCCCTGCGTGACCTCACCGATCAGGTCCCCTTCCGAAACCGTATCCTTTTTCTTGACCAGGGCATCGGCTGGTGCACCAAAGTGCTGGTTCAGCAGGATTTCAAGTTCACGGGGAACCGGCATCGGTTCAATCTTCTGATGTTCGGCCAGTGACTTGCTTTCTTCGGGGTGCGTTCCCCCTTTGGGGAATGTGAGTGCGGGTTGCGTCATCGGGATGTTTGGGAAACCAGATCAAAAAATTCTGTTAGGCCATGAAAAATATCTCGTTAATTAAAATAAGTGCTTAAAAGATTATAGCCGCCGCCTTTTTTCAGCTACGATTTTTAGAATCGGGCACACTTAAAACAATAAACAGGGGTGTTTGTCAAGGGTTTTCCGTGTGTTTCCGGAACAGTTCCCGGGCCCTCAGGATGTCTTTGGCGATTTCATCCGCCAGATCTTTGACCGAACCGAAGGTTTTTTCATCCCGGAGTTTTTCGAGAAAACTGACGCGGATCTCCTCGCCCGCCAGGTTTCGATCAAAGTTGAGGATGTGGGTTTCCACGGAAAACGGGCCCTTTCCAAAGGTGGGATTATAACCGATGTTGGTTACCCCGTCATAGATTTCGTCCGCCACATGGACCCTGACCGCATACACACCCAGCTTGGGAATCAATTCATCAATCAGCTCGAGGTTTGCGGTGGGATAGCCCAGGAGCTTGGCGCCCCGGTCGCGACCCTTCACCACGGTGCCGCATATCTGATAGTGTCTCCCGAGAAGCGTCCTGGCTTCGGGGAGTCTGCCCGCCTGAACCAGTTCCCGGATGCGGGTACTGGAAACCAGCGTTCCGTCAATGTGTACCGGTTCAACCTTGTGCACCTTGAAGCCGTAGGTCGCGCCCATTTCCCGCAAAAGCCCCATGTTTCCTTCGCGGTTGCGGCCGAAGGAGTAGTCGTATCCCACCACAATTTCCTTGATCCCGATTTTTCCCACCAGGAGCTCCTGGACAAATGCCTCGGCCTCAATGGCCGCAAACTCCGGTGTAAAGGGGATGCACAAAATGGTATCGATGTTCTCCTTTTCAATGAGCTGGAGTTTCTGGCGGGTGAGGGTGATCAAGGGGGGACCGTTGCCCGGTTTCATGACCTTTATGGGGTGGGGATCAAAGGTCATGAGCATGGATTCGCCACCGATGGCCTGGGCCCGCTTCTTGACGAGAGCAAAAAGGGTTAGATGGCCCCGATGCACCCCATCGAAATTGCCGATGGTTAATACCGGGTTCTTTAAGGGAGTTTCGAGTTGGTTTAGATCAGTTAAGATTGCCATTCAAAAAAACAGATGCTCCTGCGAGTTGGTTTCACGGGAAGTCGGCCGCTTATCCCGGTCCATAATGGTCATGTTCAGACAAAGTCCCTAAAAGATGTTGACAAAGCTAATCTTTTAGTATAATTTTCCTCCTGTTTTTTTCAACCCCTAATTTTGTGCCGAAGTGGCGGAACTGGTAGACGCGCTAGGTTCAGGGTCTAGTGGGCGTACGCCTGTGCGAGTTCGAGTCTCGCCTTCGGCACCATAAAATTTAAAAAGGCCGTAACTTTAATTCGGTTACGGCCTTTTTCTTTGGGTATGGTTCAGACGGGTGTTTTGTGCGTTATTCCCCGTTCATTTTGCGCTTTAAAACATCAGAGCACTTGAAGGTCACCACTCTTCTGGCATCCAATATCAGATGATTTCCGGTTTGGGGGTTTCTGCCCCGCCGGTCTTTCTTGTCCTTCACCTGAAATTTGCCAAAACCCGAGAGCATGATATGTTCACCGGATTCGAGGGTTTGCTTCATGATTTCAAGTAAGCTGTTTATAAAAAAATAGGCGGGGTTGGCGGGGAGAGACAACCGATCTTGAATCGTCCGAGCAATGTGGGATTTGGTCAGTGTCATAAACACTCCCTCCTTAAAACGCACAATAAGGGTGAAGGCTTTGCATCCAGCAGATGCAACGGTGGACGAGAAGGACGGAATGAAATTTCGTGAAATGATAATTGAAAAGTATGGCAGAGTCAATGCGTATTTTTTTCGTAAATATTGGGCGCCGAGACCTATAGGGCAGTAACGGCAAGGCTCCTGTTGGACGTGAAGCCCTCTCAAAGTTGATGACGTTCTCCGGCATCTAACCGTCCTCTTCCAGCCTCTCTTTAATGAAGTTTTTGGCATCATCCGGAATCGAAGTGAACTTGAGTCGCAATTTGTTTTGGTGACATCTTTCCCCTGACTTTTCAACCGCCATTGTTTTTGCATATACGCCCGGCGGTTGTTGAGCTGAATCTGAGCGGAAGTGTAATTTAAGGTTGGTATGTATGGGGACGTCCGACACCACTAACATTTCAGCCGCGGCAGTGGAGAGGCTGACGATGTGGCCTTGAATGGGCGCTTTTGAGACGCTCTTTCCAACGACCGGAAAACACGAGACCCCGAGTGGGATTTCAAGATGTGTAAGGGGATCCGAAGTCGTTTCAGGCAAATAAACGTCGTAGTCCCCCTGAATCCCCGTGACATCATACAGCGTCATGGGATGGTCTATTCCTTTGAACTGGGTCTGAAGCGTGTCTTGTACACGGAGCTTCACGTTTATCTTTTCGAGCGTTGGGCGACTGATAAGAATTTGTCCCCCCACCGTGTGAGATTCAATTCGATAGGTGATGTTAATAGGGGTTCCCACTGCCCCGTATTTGGTTCTTTTTTCAGAGCCGATATTGCCGACGACCACCTCTCCTGTGTTGATGCCGATGCCCATCGACAGTTCCGGGAGATGCTTCTCCCTGAGAATGCGGTTTATCTGGGGCATCGCTCGCTGCATCTCAATGGCGCACGCAACCGCCCGTTCCGGATCGTCCATTGCCTGTAAGGGGGCTCCGAAAAAGACCAGCATACCGTCTCCCTGAAGCTCATCCACGGTTCCCCGGTAGCGGGCAATGATGTCCACCATCCGTTCAAAATAATCGTTGAGTATTTGGATGACGTCTTGAGGGAGAAGCCTCGAGGATGTGGATGTAAATCCCCGCAGGTCCGATACCAGGAAGGTCACCTCACGGTTTTCACCGCTCATTTCAAGACCTCTGGGTGAGTTGAGCAGTTCCTCAACCACTTCCTTGCTCAGATAGCGCCCGAAGGCGGCATGGATGAAATAACGGGTTCTTTCCTCTTTGATGAAGCGGAAAACGAGGGTGGCCATTACGGCAAAGGCGAGCACCAACAGGGGTCGCACAATCGGGAAAATGAGGTTTCCGTAAAGAAAGCCGGCGCCCCCGATAGCGATATATCCGATGGTGATGCCGAGTGTCCCGAAGGTAAATTTGAGTGAGGAGAACGTCTGGGAGAAAATCAATAGAATGACAAGCAGAAATCCCTCTATCATCAGCTTTTGTGTGGATGATAGGTCTATTATGAATGAATCCTGGAGGAGGGTGTGCAGGGTACTGGTATGGACACCGCTGGACAGGAAAAGGGGATCAGTGGGTACGGGCCCAAGATCTGCCGCGCCTGTGGTCACTTCTGATACCAACGTGATTTTTCCCGA
Organism: Deltaproteobacteria bacterium; assembly: GCA_034522175.1. GTDB lineage: Bacteria > Desulfobacterota > DSM-4660 > Desulfatiglandales > Desulfatiglandaceae > JAIPDZ01. The sequence continues at coordinate 2,457,585 of JAXHLQ010000001.1, forward strand.
TAATTCATCGGCCCACAAGGCCATCTCATCTCTATCGTCAGAGGCAAAATAGATATCGGCAAAGTTATAGTGTTTCATTCGACCCAGGGTCCTATGAAATTGATCAACATATTCCCGTGCTGATCTATGGGAATGATGATATCATGTCCTGATGATGCTGCGGGCCTTCTCGCGTTTTTAAGGGCAATGGATATTCCGGGTGTGACGAGGATTTCTTCTGGAGGCACCCTTAGATAATCGCAGATGACCCTGAACGAAAAGCTCGGATAATAAGTCGCTTTATATCTCACGAGGAGTGGCATCCGGCGGTTGACCCCGTCGGGATCCGTGTTCAGATTCAAAAAGCCCAATCCACGCGATGCGGCCGCCAGTTTTGGAAAGGTCATAAGGGGATCTACTCCCCGATAAATCAAGTGTGGATTCCCATCAACCGTCACGTTCCATGCGGTCTTATCGAGGTAAGATGCACCTTCTGATCTGTCTCTTTTCCCTTTGTCATTACCCTCTTGTTTCAGCTCAAAAGCCATGCCGAAATACACATTGGCGGCATTTTTGGTCGCGTGTATCAGGGCCTCATCCTGAGCCGGATCTGATGGCGCGGCGAAGATAAAATCATACATCTGTGCAGACACTCTCATTTTACTCAGATTCCTGATGACACGGGCATAGTGGGAGCGATCCAGGTAAGGGGTCTCGAGCCGCTTAAGGGTGGAATCTGTAATGTCCACGTGAACGATGGTGTCATCGTAGGCAACCTGAAAACGGGGCGTGGAAGATCTGAACAGGAAGAGGCGATCGATGGCCTTTGCGTCCCATGTCTCGAAGAGTTCCGGGAGCAACCAGAAACACAGGCGGGCTGCTGAGAAAGCACCGAGAAGGAGGAGAATGGTGATGGCGTAATGGTGTCTTTTATTTGTGTTCAATGGTGAATGTCTTGCCGTAAAAGTCGGACGCGTTGACCTCCGAGGCAATGGGGTCTATATCGGGAAAGGCATGCTGCCGATCTTTTCGTTCGCCTCGTACGTTCCCACCGATGGCGATCGGCCGTTCAGCCTTTGACGCAAACCTGTGATGCTGACGTCTTGTTTCCTTAATCTGAGCGATGAGCTTTTTGGCGAATTTCCTTTTGTCCGAGACAGACGCTGAAGTGTATTTGTGAAACACAGCCTCCAGCGTCGACAGCCTCTGGGCGGAAGCCAGCAGATAGAAGCGCTCAATGTCCGGCTTCTGATCCAGTTCAAACCAGTTTGAACCCTGGGGGATGTAATACTTGATGCCTGTCTGGTAGTCTTTTTCAAATTGATCCAACGCGTACGGAAACAGAAGGGATATATCATCGTCGCCCGTCCTGTAAAAAAGATACACAAAGCATCTGGTGTTGAGCTGGATCAAGAGCTTTAGACGATCTCCGGTCTTGAGGACCGTATCCCGTGTGATGGCCACGAGCCTTTGATCCCCTTTCTGTCCTACCATCGCCCCGAATGCCCATCGGAAGGATACGTCATCTTTCTGCTGTTTTTCCCCATTGGCCCCCGATTGAAGTGAAAAAAGAAAACAAAAAGAGAGCACGGCGACCAGGGCCGAATACTTTTGCGCAAGGCGTTTCATTTCAGATCCTCCCTGTGTTGGTTTTTCTCACTGGCCAAGGAAGAATAGAAATTCTCCTTCTCCCTCAAGCCTGCCATATAAAGGTGTCTGGGCCTGGCCGGAGGCGTTGGACACGGCCGGTCTGAGATAGGCACCCAGTTCCGTCCCGGTAACCACCCTGTCTTTGTTAAAGTCCGCTTCCCCCTTAAGTGCGTTCAGGAAATAGCTGGTAAAGAGCCCGTGCCCTCCTTTTTCCTGAACCTGCTCCCCCTTCCCCCCTGCTGTGATGATCTGTACGACACGCATGGAGGCAATTTTCCGCAAATAGTCACTTACTTTAGGTGAAAGCCCGCCGGATCTGTTGAGACCCAGACCGGAATAGCAGGAGTCCATGGCATAGAGGATGTGTTTTGCAGGTATACGGCTTGATAGGGACCTGATTTGATCCATCGATATGGCCGTTGCCCCATAATTGGCGACATCGCCATCCACAGGGATGATATACCCTCTTTTGCCTCCTTCGGGTAAGTCTTCAGTTTGACCGTGCCCTGCAAAATAGAAAAAGAGGCGATCATTGCGGCCCACCTTTTCTGGGAGTCGATGAAAAAGCTCTGTCAGGATGCGGCGCTGGGTGGCTTCCTTGTCCAGGATAACGATGATCTCATCAAAACCGCTTTTTTTGAGCTTTTCCGAGACGGCCATGGCGTCATTGACGGCGAATTCCAGAGACGGCCATTTTTCATACTTGTTTATTCCGATGACCACGGCAAAGGATTTCCCGTAGAGGTCTTTCTCCCGGGTGGGAAGTGCCGCTTTGGTCAGCGGAGGCATGGCATATGCCTCTCCTTTCACCTCCACTGAAAGAGAGGATTGATTTCCGAGACCGTCGGCCGCTTCGACCACGATGGTGTTGCTCCCGACATGTATCGGAACGTCTTTGAGGAAATTGCCCCGGGTATCAAACGGGGTATCCATGGCGTTGACCCTGATCCATGCGACCCCGCTCTTGTCCGTTGCGATGCCCCTCACGGAGATGTTCTGTGTGGGACGGACCAGGCTCAGGCCCCTCCTGGTGGATGGCTCATAAAGGATGATTTTGGGGCCGCTGGTGTCCCTCTCCTTATCAATCTTGGATTTTAACTGCAGTGATTTCGGGTAATCCCCTCTTAAATCGAGCGATCTCTTGAGATATCGGCTGGCTTCATCCATATCTCCCTTTTGAAAAAACAGGCTGGCCAGCAGGTAATACAGCTTGTAATTGGTGCTTCCCAAATCGGCGGCCTTGGTGAAAAACGCGACGGCCTTTTCCCTGTCGCCTTTCTTTCGGTAATGGTTTCCGACCAACTCGTAGGGCCTGATGAACCCCGGGCAGAGGTCAATGGCTTCCATAAAATACCGGCGGGCGTCCTCTTCTTTTGAGGCAAATTTCCCTTTCCAGAAAAGGGTGGGGGCGATGTCGCAGCCGGTAGATGGCGTAGAAGGGGTGATATGGATCTCATCTGATATTTTCTCCGCATTATTTATAAGGACCCCCGAAACCCTCCACATATCATCTTTCAGTTTTTCGAATGAATCGTTGTGTCGGGTTTCCTGAGAGGGGTAGCGCTTCGTCTCATTGCCGGTCGGGGTGGTATCCGAAGATAGCGAAGGGGTGGTTGTTGCGATGAAAGCCAAACAGAAAAGGAGCACCGAAAGGAACCCTAAAGCGATTTTTTTCATGATGACCTCCGGTCGGTTCCAAAGTCAATCTTAGCCAGGCGTCTACGATGGCTTCTCATATCTCTTCTTCAATGATTTGTTCTGCCGCATTTATCCTGAAATTGTCGAAGGTCGCTGTGGCGGAAGCGCTCGCCGTAATAGAAGCCCTGTTTATTACAAAATTTTGAAGCTTTAATCCAAGCATGACCTCCCCTGGAGGGAATCGAAAGGCGTCCAATTTTTTCCATTCGGTGGCCTCTTTAAGCCTGTAGAGCGTGCTGACCTCATCCCCAATTCTGACGATCCTTAAACTCCCATTGAACTTTTCGATCTTATGCCAGTTTCCTACATGCAACTCCCCACTTTTCCGTGTCGCTGAAAAAAACGTACTGAAATCACGGACACCCCTTCTGAGAAGACACATAAAAACCGTGTCGGCTTTTCCGATCTCTTTCTCTTTTCCGATCACGTTAAAGACCAGTGACTGATCCATGTCGTACACGCCTTCCAGAAAATCGATCTGGCAATCCACCTGGATGTCGAAATCTCCCCTGAGGGTATAACTCGAGCCCAGTCCCGCCATACTGAAACAGCCGGTTTCGGTCTGCACCCACAATTTTCCTTCTTTGACCTCCGTCTTTCCCAGCTTGAAGTTTGATTTTTGCGCCTCGTTATGGGTGTACCCCGCCTTTTCCCACAGGTCGGTTCTCAATTTATCAAAGGTGTCATTGTAGTAAGCCAGCTTCTCCTGGGGGAGGGTTTTCTCAACTTTAAGAGATGCCGTCTTCGTGACGCATCCATTGAAAGACCCTGAAAAAACACCCAGGACAATACCAATCAGAAAAGCCCCTTTCATTTTCATTTTGAGCCCCTTTTTTCTTTGATGCCTATACGGAAGTTTATGGGAAGGCATGTATATCGTTTTAAATATCTCCCTCTATGATCTCCTCAGCAGCATTTATCCTGAAATTGTCGAATCTGGCCGTAATCGGCGCGTTTGCCGTAATGATCGTTCTCTTGTAAGAGAAATTCTGCAGAAGGAGTCCGAACTCAAGATCGTTCGAAGTGGACCGGAAGCTATTTAGAAGCTTCCATTCCTTGTCTCCTTTGGTTTTGTATAGTGTGGAGATCTGACTCCCCTTTCTTACAATCCTCAGGGTGCCGTCAAAATTCTCGATGTCACGGGAATTCCCGGGATGATATCTTCCGTTCGTACGGGCGGCAGAAACAAGTTCACCGGAAGCGTTCACACCTTCTCTGGAAAGCCGTAGAAAAACCACGTCTCCTGTCATAATTGCCTTGCCTCTCTCAATGACAAGAAACGTGAGGATCTGGTCCATGTTATGCTCGCCGTCCAGAAAATTGATCTGGCAATCCACCTGGATGTCAAAATCTCCCTTGAGCCCGTATTTGGACCCCAGGCCCCCTTTGCTGAAACAACCGGTTTCGGTCTGGACCCATAATTTTCCATCCTGGACCCGCATCTTTCCCAGCTTGAAGTTTGATTTTTGCGCCTCGTTATAAGTGTACCCCGCCTTTTCCCACAGGTCGGTTCTCAATTTATCAAAGGTGTCATTGTAGTAAGCCAGCTTCTCCTGGGGGAGGGTTTTCTCAACTTTAAGAGATGCCGTGTCCGTGACACATCCGGCGAAGAACCCGGAAACCGCCGATAGAAGAACTATCATGATCCATGATTTCGCCTTTTTCATCTCAACCGCCTCCTTTTGCTGTCTGAACTGATCGAGTTAGGAAAATCATCCTATCCGGTCATAAAAGGTTAGTATTTTCCGATCGATATACTACCTTCCCCTGCACCAGAGTTGCTTCGGCTTTTACGTTGCGAATGTCATCCTGAGCGATCGTGTAAAAGTCTTTGTCCCAGACGACCATATCCGCCTGTTTTCCCTTCTCAATGGAACCGATCTCCTTTTCCTGTGATCCTGCAAAGGCCCCTCCCATGGTCTGCGCCCGCAGGGCATCCCGAATGGATATGCCCTCTGACGTGTCGAATGGGTACCCGTCCCGTGTAATCCTGGCCCCCGCCTGCCATAGTCCGAATTGCGGTTGGTACAGGGGAAATGCCGGCGGGTCAGCCCCGAGAGCAACGGGAATTTCGTGCCTCAAAAAGGACTTGAGGGGTATAACGCCGATTTCGCCTTCCCGCATCTTCAGCCCCTGCCATTTATCTCCCCAGCCGAAGAGCCATTGGGGATGCGTACAGATGATCACGCCTGCTTTTTTTATCCGTTCGAAGGCAGCGGGTCGTGGGCCCAGCGCATGCTCGATGCGGTGGCGATGGTCTTGTCTTGGCGTCTTTTTAAGGGCGATTTCGATTGCGTCCAGTATCTGGTCAACGGCCCGATTTCCGACCGCATGGATGCTGACCTGGCGACCGGCCGAGTGAAAGGTATCGAACATCTTATTCAGTTCCGCCGGGCTGTGAAGAGGGACAGCAAAGGGGTTGAAATCCCACATCCCCCCGCCGGCCCCATCCACGGCCATCTTGAAACCACCCCACAGCGCCTTGAAGCTTGCAGGGGATTCCCTCTGATATGAGATCAGGTCCCGGATCTTTGACCGGGGGAAGTATTCACGGGATTGAAAAAGGGCATACAGCACCTTTTTTCCGATAGATGCGCTGGGTATATAGGGCCAGAGCTTGATCCGGATGGGCATCTGTCCGGTGCGGACCGTATCAAAATATGCCCGGTGGAAATGGGGGGCGCTCAGGCTGAAGAAATTGTCGTGAACGGTGGTGACCCCTTCTGCGGCGTATTTTCGGGCCGCGTATAAAAGGGCCGCTCTCGATTGTGCATCGTCAGGAAGCGGGATGTGGCGCCGGACCAGATTGAGGGCCGGATAGTTGGCCAGGAGCCCATTCGGCGTGCCATCGGAGAAGGCTTTTCCGATCCTGCCGCCGGAGGGGTTGGGCGTATGTTTCCTTATCCCTGCAATCTGCAAGGCGAGGGAGTTGGCAAAGCCCCACTGCCCGCCGGTAAAGACCGCGAGGATGGGGTGAGACCTGCTGACACGATCCAGATCCTCATTGTCCAGGTAGGTCATGGACAGGCTCTCTATGCCCCATGCGGAGATCCATTTTCCCTTTGGGGTCTTGCGGACCCGCCGGGCCAGCGCGTCCAAGATTTCTTCTTTTGAGCGCAACCCCTGGAGATTCAAAAACCACCCATTCTCTCTCAATCCGAAAAACGGGAGGTGGGCGTGGGCATCGATCAGGCCGGGCGTGACGGTCTTTCCTTTCAGGTCCATCACCCGGGTGGTGTTCCCGATATACCCGGATATCTTGTCGGCGCCGCCCACATCGAGGATCTTTCCGTTTTTAACGGCCACGGCCTGGGCGATGGTATCTGAAGCATCTATGGTAATGACTTTTGCGTTGGTGAGGACCAGGTTTGCAGTGGGCGTTGTGGCTTCTATGCGCGTGGGTGCGCTGAGAAAGGCAAGGCTGGCACAGGCTGATACCTGGAGGAATTCCCGCCGATCCATACGTTTTGGGAAGCCAGCTTTCATGGTTCGCTCCATATTTCAGCGGGCAAAAACGTCGCCTGTCGGAAGTTGAGAGGGAGCAGGTTCTTCCGATGTATGTCGTCCTGTAAAAACAGAACCTGCCAGGTTATATCAGGTCGAACGAGAAGAGGAGGTGCCTGCGTTCAACTGAGCAACAGGCCGATTTTTGAGGATTAGCGGTCACGCTGGCAGTATGCGTATCTTTTCTTTCAGTTTGCCGAATACGTTACCTCGTGTCAAGAATAAATTTTCGGCTCAACCGGGCCACCGCTTCCACGTGATAGGTGTTGGGGAACATGTCCACGGGTTGGATTTCGTGGATATGATAGGCCTGGGCCATCTGGCCCAGGTCCCGGGCCAGGGTGGCGGGGTTGCACGAGACATACACAATCCGCTCAGGAGCCAGTTCCAGGACGCCTTTCAGTACATCCTTGTGCATGCCCGCGCGGGGCGGATCAATGATCAGGATATGGGGCTGTTGGTCCAATTCCGCGAGTGTCTCCCGGACGTCCCCACAGATGAACCGGCAGTTGTGAATACCGTTTTCAACGCAGTTTCGCATGGCGTCCGAGATCGCACTCCCACTCAGTTCCATCCCCACAACGGATCGGACCCGGTCCGAAACGTAAAGCGGTATGGTCCCGGTGCCGCTGTAAAGGTCAACCAGGGTCTCGTGGCCCTGAGGCCTCGCAAAGGCCACCACCTGTTCATAGAGCTTCCGGGCCGCGGGGGGATGGGTTTGAAAGAATGAATTGGCTGAAATCCTGAAGGTATAGGGGCCGATTCGGTCCAGGATAACGCCTTTCCCTGAAATGATCTCCTCGGTGTCGCCCACCGCGATGGAGGCCTTTCGCCGGTTGATGTTGTTAATCACCGTGGTTACGGACGGGATGGTGTCATGCAACCGCTCCGCCAATGGCCTGATGACCTCCCGCCCTGATGTTGATGTCACCACGTTGACCATCCAGGTATCAAAGGCCGCAGACGATCGTATGGTGAGGTATCGCCAGAATCCCTCATGGCTCTTGAGGCCGTAGACCGGGAGGCCGCTGTCTTTAACATATGTTTTCACCGCCCTGAGAATACGGTTCCCCGTCTCTTTTTGAAGGAGGCATTCCTCGATGTCGATGACCTTTTGAAACGCCCCGGGGACATGAAGGCCGAGGGCGAAGTCTCCCTCCTGCTCTCTGAGGTTCAGTTCATGGGGGAGGAACCAGCGCCGGTCGGAAAAGGAAAACTCCATTTTGTTTCGGTAGCCGAATATCTCGCTGGAAGGGATGACGGGGTGAACCGCGACATCCGTGAGACCCCCGATGTGTTCCAAGGGTTCGGTCACCAGGGCATGTTTGTGCCTCAACTGGCTGTCGTAGGCCACATGCTGCCATTGGCACCCCCCGCAGTATCCGGCATAGGGGCAGGATGCGGTGACGCGATCGGATGAGGGTTGGATGATGGCTTCGATGCGGGCTTCGGCAAAGGCCCGCCTCCTTTTGACCACCCGGACCTTCACCACATCCCCGGGGACACCCCCCCTCACGAAAACCACAAAACCGTTCCAACGGCCCACGGCGCTGCCGCCGTTGGCCATTTTTTCGATGACCAGTTCGATGGTTTGTCCTTTCTTGGGTTTTGGTGTATTCACTCCAGATTCTCTCGGACCCGGCGCCTCCCTTTTTGATTGGGCGGCCTTGGGTAAGGGTGCGTATGCCCTCTAAATGCTCCCCTGGCGCGGGGCCAGGGCCGGGTTCTGTTTCATATATTCGAGATGGTTCAGGCCGTTGATATAGGCCCGGGCGCTGGCCGTGATGATATCGGGGTCACCGCCCTTGCCCAGGGCCACCAGTCCGTTTTCCTTGAGCCGCACCGTGACCTCCCCCTGAGCATCCATGCCGCCGCTGATGGCGTTTACGGAGAAGCGGATCAGTTTTGAGCGGCTTTTGGTCAGCTTGGCGATGGTATTAAATGTGGCATCGATGGGACCGACCCCGAATCCGGCCCCCTGGACCACCTCATCTTTGATCTTCAACTTCACGGTGGCGGTGGGTACAGCCACCGTGCCGCTGACCACATTGAGATATTCGAGCCGGTATATTCCCGTGTCGCGAAGAATTTCTTCGGCGATAAGGACTTCGAGGTCTTCGTCGAATATTTCCTTTCGTTTGTCCGCCAGCCGCTTGAATCTTTCGAACAACCGATCCAGATCGGCCTTGGAGAAGTCGTATCCCAGTTCGGCCAGTTTCTGTTTGAAGGCGTGTCGTCCGGAATGCTTGCCGATGACCATGCGGGTGTTGGCGATTCCCACGGTTTCCGGCCGCATGATCTCATAAGTCATGGGTTTTTTGAGGACGCCATCCTGGTGAATGCCTGCCTCATGGGCAAAGGCATTGGCCCCCACAATGGCCTTGTTGGGCTGGACCACAATTCCGGTGACCAAGGACGTGAGTCGGCTGGTGGGGTACAGCTCGTCCGCATGGATGCCATGGGTCACCTTCATGAGATCCTCACGGGTGTAGAGGGTCATGACCACCTCTTCGAGAGACGTATTCCCGGCCCGCTCGCCGATACCGTTGATGGTGACCTCGGCCTGACGGGCTCCCGCCCGGATCCCGGCGATGGTGTTGGCGGTGGCCAGACCCAGATCGTTGTGGCAGTGAACACTCAACATGGCCCGATGGATGTTGGGGGTGTGGGTTCTCACATAGGCCACCCGTTCGGCGAATTCCTCGGGGAGCGCATATCCCACGGTGTCCGGAACGTTAATGGTGGTGGCGCCGGCATTGATGACCGCCGTAAACACGCTGCATAGATAGTCCCTGTCGGTTCGGGTGGCGTCCTCTGCCGAGAACTCCACATTGTCGGTCAGGGTCCGGGCGTATGTCACCGCGTCCACCGCCTCTTTAATGACCTCGTTCCGGGTCATGTTCAGCTTGTGCCGGAGATGGATATCCGAGGTGGCGATAAAGACATGTATCCGCGGCCTGGTCCCTTTCCGGATGGCCTCCCAGGCCTGGTCGATGTCCGATTTGGAGGTCCGGGCCAATGCGGCCACCTCGGCCCGCTGAATTTTTCCGGCGACCATGCGAACCGATTCAAAGTCGCCTCTGGAGGAAGCGGGAAATCCGGCCTCGAGCACGTCCACGCCCAGCTTTTCCAGCTGCCGGGCAAGCCGCAGTTTTTCCGGGCCGTTCATGCTGGCTCCCGGTGACTGCTCCCCGTCTCTAAGGGTCGTATCAAATATGATGATCCTGTCCGTCATTTTGTTTTCTCCTTAGGATCGATCCGCCTTTAACAGTTTATAATGGACGCTGTCCACAAGGGCCTGCCAGCTCGCCTCGAGGACGTTCTCTGATACACCGATGGTGGTCCAGATCTCCTTTTTGTCCCGGGATTCGATCTGTACGCGGACCTTGGCCGCAGTGGCCTTGCTCCCGTCAATGACCCGGACCTTGAAATCCACCAGTCCCATCTCGCGGATCTGGGGATAGAATTTGGATAGGGCCTTCCTGAGGGCGTTATCCAGCGCATTCACCGGTCCGTCCCCTTCGGCCGCGGTAATCTCGTCATCTTCGCCGACCTTGATTTTAATGGTGGCCTGGGACGTGCTTTCCTTTGCGCCGTCTTTTTCGGTGGTGACCCTGAAGGATTGAAGGGCAAAGGGATCGGTGAACTGACCGGTGGCCCGCCGGATCAAGAGCTCCAGGGAGCCTTCCGCCGCATCAAACTGATAGCCCTCATCTTCCAGCCGCTTGATTTCCTTTACGATGTTCTCGCTGTCATAGCCGTTGCCGCCCAGCTCGATGCCCATCTCACGGGATTTGTATGCGATGTTGCTTTTTCCCGACAAATCGGACACCACGACCCTGCGGCGGTTACCCACCCGGCCGGGCTGAATATGTTCATAGGCCGAAGGGTGTTTGAGCATGGCACTGACGTGAACCCCACCCTTATGGGCAAAGGCGCTCTTCCCCACAAAGGGCCGCTGATTGAAGGGGGTGATATTGGCCACTTCACTCACAAACCGTGACAGCTCCGTCAGCTGGCCCAGGCTTTGGGTTGAAACGCACCCATACCCCATCTTCAGTTGAAGGTTGCCGATGATGGTCACCAGGTCTGCGTTGCCGCAGCGCTCACCGTATCCGTTGATGGTTCCCTGAACCAGGGTGGCCCCGCTCGAAACAGCGGCCAGGGCATTGGCCAGGGCGAGGCCGCAATCGTTGTGGGTGTGGATGCCCAGGGGGACCGCAAGCCTGGACCCGGCCTGTTTCACCCCATTACCGATCTCATCCGACATGGAGCCGCCATTGGTGTCGCACAGCACCAAAATGTCCGCACCTGCCGTGTGTGCGGCCTCGAGGGTCTTGAGCGCATTGTCCGGATTTGCTTTAAACCCGTCAAAAAAATGCTCCGCATCAAAGATCACCTCACGGTTCATCGCTTTTAGGTATGCGATGGTGTCATGGATCAGGCCGAGATTGTCGTCCAACGAGATCCTTAGAATTTCCGAGACATGAAGATCCCAGCTCTTCCCGAAGATGGTGACCGTTTCCGTTTCCGCCTTGAGAAGAGCATGGAGGTTTTTGTCCTTCCCGGGAGGCGTCTGGGGCCGGTGGGTGCTTCCGAAGGCCGACAGGCGTGCCTGTTTAAGCGGAATCTTCTGGGCCATCTTGAAGAACCGGGCGTCCTTGGGATTGGAACCGGGCCATCCGCCTTCAATGTACGGGATACCAAAATCATCCAGCTTTCGGACAATCTTGAGCTTGTCTTCCGCCGACAGGTTCACGGACTCTCCCTGGGTACCGTCACGGAGTGTGGTGTCGTACAGGGTAATCGGTTCGGCCATGGTGTGTGTCTCCTGCGTTATGCCAAAAAAAAACCGTTATCAGGGGGCCTGATAACGGTTTTTTTAAAGTTCTTCGGGTCGCGCTTAGGTCATTATCAGGCCCGGATCTTCGGTGTCCACAAAAGGAGTGGAAGCAATCCCGCGTGCCGCAGGATTGCGCATATAATGCCGATAATGAGTTGCCTGTGCGTACCGTGATTCACTGGGATTGACCCGTTCCATTCAATTATTGTATAAGCTATTAATAATAATCAAAATCCAACTCAATGTCAAGACTTTTTTATAACGAACTCCTGAGCCGGATATCTACTCATGAAGGTCCTTCTCATATACCCCTATTGTCTCGAAGCACGGCTGAGCGCCGAGGATGTGAGGGTCCCGCCTATCGGCATCTACTATGTGGGGGCGCTCCTGAAGTCCCGCCACTATGATGTGGAGATCCTCAACTGGTATGATGCCCGAAACGATCCCGGCAGGATACGGGCAACCCTGACGGCGAAGCAGCCGGATGTGATCGGCTTTTCCGTGCTTCATGCCAACCGCTGGGGGGCCATCGAGATCGCCCGGACCGCCAAGGCCCTCAACCCGGAAGTGAAAATCGTATTCGGCGGGATTGGCGCCACTTTTCTGTGGGCCCATTTCCTCACCCATTTTTGTGAGGTGGATGTCTGCGTGCTGGGAGAAGGCGAAATCCCTTTTCTGAAACTAATGGATGCCTTTTCGAAGGGAGAAGAGGCGACCCTTGAGGGAATTGAGGGCATCGCCTATCGGGCGGGGGACCGGGTGACCCGTACGCGTGCGCCGGCGCCGATCCGTGACATCGATGCGCTGCCCAACCCTGCAACATATTTCACCTATCCGCATGTGGCCTCCTCCCGGGGCTGTCCCAACAACTGCACCTTCTGCGGGTCCCCCCGGTTTTGGGGAAGGCGGGTGCGGTTTCATTCGCCTGCGTATTTCGTTGAGCAGTTGGAGATGCTTTATGAAAAGGGCGTGCGGTTTTTCTACATATCCGACGACACCTTCACCCTCAAAAAGGACCGGGTCATTGAAATCTGCAAGATGATTTTAAGCCGGGGACTTGCCATTTCATGGGCAGCCATCTCGAGGGTCAATCTGGTTGACCAAGAGATCCTCTACTGGATGCGGCGGGCCGGATGCACACAGATCAGCTACGGGGTGGAAAGCGGTTCTGAAAAAATACGACGTCATCTCAATAAGGGCATCAGCAACCGTCAGATCCGGGAGGCCTTTTCGCTGACACGAAAGATGGGGATCCTGGCGAGGGCGTACTTCATATACGGGTCCCCGGAGGAGAACTGGGAAACCATCGATGAAACCGTGCAGATGATCGAGGATATCCAGCCGCTGAGCGCCATTTTCTATATCCTGGACATCTTCCCCGGCACGGCCCTTTACCAGGACTTTCTGAAGCGATCCGGGCTCACCGATGACATTTGGCTCAATCAGGGGGAGGATATTATGTACTTTGAGACCGATCCCGCCCTGAGTGAAGCGATGATACTCGCCTTCGGCCGGAAGCTCAGAGACACCTTTTACACACTCCTGCCCCGGTTTGTGTCTTCCCTGAGCCTGGTGGATCAGGAAGCGCTCTACCCGCTCCATGCGGATTTTCTCTCCAGGCTCGGCATGACCTTCAGCCAGGGGGACTATGCACAGATTGAGGCCATCCCTGACAAACCGGCCATTGCCGAAGACCTCTACAGACGGTCACTGGCCTATGCACCGAACCATCGGGCCTATCTCGGACTGGGCATCATCAAGCAGCAGCAGGGGGACTTTGCCGCATCGGTGGACGTTCTATCCGAAGGCGCGGCTCGCTACCCTGACAGCGAGGAGTTGCACCTCTGCCTCGGCATCAGCCTCATGAATCTGGGCCAGTGGGATCAAGCCCTTAAGGCATTTTCGAGATTTCCCCATTCCGAGCGGATGAAACCGTACATGAGTGAATGCCAAAAGACGTTCCGAAAACCGTAGGTGCCAGGGGGGCCGGGTTTCGGGTGTCAGGTGTCGGGGGTTACTAAAACGTGAAGCCTGACAACTCGCCATGCCGCCCGAGGCTGGATAGCGGTGAAGGCATCTATTGCGCTGCGCGTGCCGTATAAACTCTGCTAAGCCGGCTGCCCCGATCCGAAGATGCCGAAGATGATGATGAAAAAGAGGAACTGGACGACCCACCCGATCAGACAAACCCCGACGGCACGGCCGGTGCTCTGATAATCGAGGGCCTGCCGCACGGCAATGACCATGGCTACGAGCATCCATATCCCTGCCAGAAAATTGATGAGCAGGCCCACAACGGGGATAAATGCCAGGACCCGGATCACCCCCGGGGCGCTTGAAAAGCCGATGGTTCGCAGCAGTTCGCCATAGTCGGCCTTCGTTTGAGGCTCGGGGAGCATTTTCGTGCCGATGATGTAGGTCAGAAACGACCACAAAAACCATCCGGCAAGGGCCACCAGGGTTCCGACCACGAGTCCGGAAAATCCGGTAACGGCCATGCTTCCGATGCCCGCTGCCACACTTGAGATCACCACCACCATCACAGCCTGCCCCATGGTGGACGGATCTTTTTCCACTTCCTCATACACTCCCGCATCCAGCTTGGATGCCCGAATCATACGATCAATCAATGTGCCCATGGTTTCCTCCTGAATGAATGTCAATTGTCATAGCATCACAAAAACATATCCCGCTGTCAACATGGCCATCACCATCATGGCCACATAATCGCCCCGTCCCAGCGAAAGCTCCCGCATCGTGGTTCGTTTACCGCCCCCATATCCCCGGGCCGCCATGGCCATGGCCAGTGCATCCGCACGCCTGAAGGCGGACAACACAACGGGCAGCACGAGCGCAGAAACCGCCTTCAGTCGATTCAAGATAGGGCCGTGGTTTAATCGCGCCCCCCGGGCCGCCTGGGCATCCCGGATCCGGTGGATTTCACCGAGTAGGGTGGGCACGAACCTCAACGCAAGGGATATCATCATGGCCACATCATGGGAAGGAACCCCGATCCATTTCAGCGGCCGCAGGAGCCGCTCGATGCCGCTGATGAGTTCACTCGGTGATGTGGTCATGGTCAGGAGAGCGGCCGTTACGATGAGGAGGACAAATTGCCAGGTGGTCAATGCCCCGGTATAAAGACCCTCATAGGTCAGGGTGACCCGCCAGTGGGGAAAGGGGGGATGGGCCTGCCGTCCGTAAAGAAGAGGTGCAGAAAAAAGAGGATGGCGAAGAAGACCAGCATCGGTCTTACGGCGCTCAGCATATGCCGAAATGTAAGGCGAGAAAGGGTCATGAGCGTCACGAGGAAAAGCGTGAGCACGAATTGGGTGAAAAAGCCGCCCTTCAACACCATCAGGCTCATGAGGATCACAGATAAGAGCTTTATTCTCGGATCGAGTCGGTGGATCAACGTGTTCCGGGGGATATAGTGACCCATGCGGTACATAGAACGCCTACCCGTGATGATGTCTCATAAGAGCGGATAATGCCGTGCAGGCGTCGTCCACTGAGAAGATATCCGTGGGGACGGGCAATCCCATGCCGTTGAGTCTCATCATCAGGAGGGTGATTTGCGGGAAGTCCAGCCCCAGGGTTTCAAGCTGTTGGATCCGGCTGAAGACGTCTGCGGGGTTTCCGTGGAGGATGATTTTCCCCTGGTCCATGACCACGATCTCATCAGCCTCGGTGATGTCATCCATGGTGTGGGTCACATGAATGATGGTGATCCCTTGCTGGTTGAGTTGCCGGATAAGGGTGAGCACCTGCTTGCGGGCAGCCGGATCCAGATAGGTGGTCGGTTCATCAAGGACGATGGTCCGGGGTTCCATGGCCAAAATTCCTGCAATGGCAACCCGCTGCTTCTCGCCGTTGGACAGGGTATGGGGGGGCTTGGTGGCCTTTCCCGCCATGCTCACCCGCTCAAGCGCCGTGCGGACCCGTTTCCGGATCTCTGAAGGCGCAAGCCCCATGTTCCCCGGACCAAATGAGACATCTTCTTCCACGCTCATGCCTACGATCTGATCGTCCGGGTTCTGGAAGACCATGCCGATGGACTGCCGGATGCGGTGAAGCTGATCGGTCTGTTTGGTGTTGATCCCCTCCACCCACACGTCGCCCGAGGTGGGCGTCAACAGGCCGTTCAGGTGCCGGGTCAAGGTGGTCTTGCCAGAGCCGTTGGGACCGATGATTCCCACATAGCGGCCGGGGCGGATGGTTAAATTCAGATCTTTGAGGACCGGACCGTCATCCGGATCGTATGCGTAGAAAAGGCTATTTATCTGGATCATCACAATGAGATCTTTCCTCGGATTTTTCGAACCACCATCGCCGCAGCCGTAATCTTAAGCGCATCCCCGATCAGAAAGGGGAGCACGCCCACCGCAATCGCCTTTGACGGGGAGAGCCTGGCCACCCAAGCGAGCTGGGTGACGCCAAAGAGATAGATTACGAGCGTTCCCACGCCCATGGCGAAGATGATCCATGGCAACCCGGGTGATTTCCGGACCTTAACCAGTTTGCCGATGACATAGGCCCCCGCCACAAAACCGATCAGATACCCCCCCGCAGGCCCCAAGAGGACGCCCAGCCCGCCTTTGCCCCCGGCAAAGACCGGCAGTCCGATGGCGCCGATGGCGAGGTAGATGATCTGGCTCAGTGCCCCGAGCCTGCCGCCCAAGAGCGCGGCTGAAATGCTGAGCATCAGGGTTTGGAGGGTGATGGGCACCGGCGGGATGGGGATGATGATATAGGCCCCCACGGCGGTCGCCGCGCCGAAGAGGGAAGCGTAGACCATCCCTTTGATTCGAGTCTCCTCGTGTGCCATGGTATTGGCCTTTAAATAAAGAACACATCGCCGGAGATGATCCGGTGGGCTGCCCCGTCTTTGTCCTCTACGATGAGCACGCCATCGGGATCGATGCCCCGGACCTTTCCCTCAATGGTTCTGTCCACCATCTCTATCCGTACGGCTTTTCCAACGATAGGGGCCATGGTGGCCCACTTCTCTAAAATGGGTTCAAAGCCCTCCTTTTTGAACAGATTGTACCACTTTTCCTGGGCTTCAAGATACGCCCTCAGGATCGCCACCCTGGAAAACCTCTCGTTTGTCTCCCTGAGGAGCGATGTCGCCTTTTGCTGGATGTCTCCCGGGAATGCGTGGGTGTTGACATTGATTCCGATGCCCACCACCACATAATTGATGGCATCCATTTCCGATGTCATTTCCGTCAGGATCCCGGCGATTTTCTTTCCGTTGGCCAGGATGTCGTTGGGCCACTTGATGGTCAGACCCGACGACATAAACCGGCCCAGGGCCTCGGCCGCAGCCACAGCCGAGAGGAAGGTGATTTTGGGCCCGTCCTCAGGCGGAAATTCGGGTCTGAGGATGAGGGAGCAGTAGATTCCACCCATGGGTGGGGAAAACCAGTCCCTCCCCTTTCTTCCTCTTCCCCCGGTCTGCTTCTCAGCCACCACCACCGTTCCCTCGGCCGCACCCTCGGATGCCATATCCTTGGCCCGGGCATTGGTGGAGTCGATTTCCATGAAATAGGCGATGTCTCCCTTGCCGAAAAACCCGGTCTTGAGCCCGTCCTGTATTTCCGCCGGGAGGAGGCGGTCCGGAATGTCCTGAAGGAGATATCCCCGCCCGGAAGCGGATTCAATGACATACCCTGCCTCCCGCAGCCTTTGGATGTTCTTGGAGACGGCCGAACGGCTCACCGACAGGCGCCCGCTCAGGGCCTGTCCCGATACCCACTCTCCCTTCTCTGCTTTCAGGTATTCGAGGAGCTGGTCTTTTGTGGACGGAAGCTGTTTGCTGTCAGGCATTAGCTGTTAGCAAAAATACAAATAAAACAAGGCGTTAAGCATAATGATAATCGCCCCATCCGGACAAATGTATTTCCGGACGGGCACGAGATAACAGAAACCCGTTTTGTTCTAAGGAAAAGGGTTGATACCACCTGCCTGAGCCATTGTCAACCTAATAGAGGCATGAGGTTGACAATTTATGCAAACTAAATCTATTAGACAGTCCGCTGCGCCAAGAGGCTCCGTGCTTTCTCTTCCCCCGACCCGCAATCCCGCATTCTGCGGGATCTTCGCTACGCTTCAACCCGCAACCCGTTACTTCGTCTTTCCCAGTTCCACGGAGCGTCTGCAGGCCGCATCCACCGCCTGTTCAATCACCGCCTTGAGGCCTTTTCTATTCATGACCTCAAGGCCGGCCTGTGTGGTGCCGCCGGGGGAGGTCACTTTTTCCCGGAGTTCGGAAAGCGTATACGTCGAGGTCTTGGCGAGATGGCCCGCACCGAGAAAGGTCTGCGTCACCAGGCGAGTGGCCACCTCCCGCTCCAGACCCACTGCTACCGCCGCATCCACCATGCATTCCATCATGTAGAATACATATCCAGGGCCGCTGCCTGAGACGGCGGTCACCGCGTCCATCATCTCCTCGGTTACTTCCACGGTGTCGCCCACAGCCCCGAAGATCTCCTTTGCCGTTTCCATGTGGGCAGACGTGGCGCTGGGACCGGCGGCCAGAGCGCTGACCCCGTGGAGGACCAGGGCCGGTGTGTTGGGCATGACTCGAATCAGCGGGATATCCTTCTTGATGATATCCTGAATCATTTTGAGCGGAATCCCTGCCGCGATGGAGATGACCAGGTGGTTGTCCCTCAGTCCGCCCTTTATGTTCTCGATGACCTCCCGGATGACCTGGGGCTTCACGCTTAAGACCACCACATCGCTTTCAGTGACGATGTCCGAATTAAAAGGGGTGCATTCGACCCCGAAATCCCCGGAAATTTTTTTGATTGCCGCTTCGCTGCAATCCGCCGCCAGCAGGTTCTCGGGTGCATAGGTCTTGCTTTCGATAAGGCCCTTGATGAGGGCCGTGGCCATGTTTCCCGCACCGATGAATCCCAGCTTCTGCTTTTTACGCAAAATGCCTCCTCGAGATATTTCATTAACCTCAAAAACCAGCGCCCAGAAATCCCGCTTGCAGCGGGATCTCCGCTTCGCTTCGACCCGCAAAAAGCCGTCTTACTCGATCCTGAAGGTCGGGCTCTGGATACGGGTCTCCCGGCATTCGGGGCAGCGTCCGGGCTTGGTGAATCGGGTTCGGCCTTCGAAGAGATAGCCGCACTTGAGGCACTCCGGGGGGTTGATGATCAGTTGCCTGCCCTGGCCGCGTATGGAGCGCGCCACGTGGGGAAGGTGTTCGTATACCTCCCGTTCCCGAATCCTCAACTCCTGGGAAATGGCGAGGGCGTCCAGTTCAAACTCGCCGAGGAGGTCGATCATTTCCTGCCGAATCGTCTTTGTTCCCACCGGTTCACACCCCACAGGATTGACGGATTTTTCACCAGTCTCGGGCGATTATACGGGGTGCCTCTTTTTCCTTCAAGGAATAGTTTGAATCGTCTCAAGATTGCTTGACGCCCCATTTTTTTTGTGATAGTCAGGGGCGTCTTTGAAAAGCCATGTATATTTTGGCTAATTAACCATAAACGATGGTGTGGTAAAAATCCGCACCCAATCCAATCTCATGGTACAGGAGGAGAAACAAATGGCGTACAATGCAGTGGAAATGGCCGATTGGCAGATCTCCGAAGCGGCCGAGGAAAATATGCCCTCGCCCGATGAGTGGGTCGAGAAGCTGGGACTCAAAAAGGAAGAGATGCTGCCCATGGGCAGGCTGGGGAAACTCGATTTCCTGAAGATCATGGACCGCCTCGGCGACAAACCGGACGGCAAATACATCGAGGTGACCGCCATCACCCCCACGCCGCTGGGCGAAGGGAAAAGTACCACATCCTGCGGGCTCATGGAAGGGATGGGGAAACTGGGTCTCAACGTGGGCGGCGCCCTGAGGCAGCCTTCGGGCGGGCCCACCATGAACATCAAGGGAACGGCGGCCGGGGGCGGAAACTCTTTGCTCATTCCCATGACCGAGTTTTCTCTCGGACTGACCGGTGACATCAACGACATCATGAACGCCCACAACCTGGCCATGGTGGCGGTGACCGCCCGCATGCAGCATGAGCGGAACTACAATGATGAGCAGCTGGACCGGCTGACCAAGATGGCTCGACTGGATATCGATCCCACCCGTGTGGAGCTGGGCTGGATCATCGACTACTGTGCCCAGGCGTTGAGGAATATCATCATCGGTATCGGCGGACGGTATGACGGATTCACCATGCAGTCCAAGTTCGGTATTGCCGTGGGTTCCGAATGCATGGCC
The DNA here is from genome assembly GCA_034522175.1 of Deltaproteobacteria bacterium. Classification (GTDB taxonomy): domain Bacteria; phylum Desulfobacterota; class DSM-4660; order Desulfatiglandales; family Desulfatiglandaceae; genus JAIPDZ01. Next base: position 2,477,510 of record JAXHLQ010000001.1, read on the forward strand.
ATTCTCTCCATCGTCCGAAATCTGGCGGATTTGAGGGAGCGATTGGATAACATCACCGTGGCCTTTGATAAATCCGGTAAGCCGGTGACCACCGGCGATCTGGAATGTGGCGGCGCCATGACCGCTTGGATGCGGAACACCATCAACCCCACCCTCATGTGCACGGCGGAATACCAGCCCTGCATGGTGCATGCCGGCCCCTTCGCCAATATCGCGGTGGGCCAGTCCTCCATTATCGCGGACCGCGTGGGTCTGAAGCTCTTTGACTACCATATCACCGAGAGCGGATTCGGCGCGGACATCGGGTTTGAGAAGTTCTGGAACGTGAAGTGCCGCTACAGCGGCCTCAAACCCCACGTCTCCGTCCTCACCAGCACCATTCGGGCGCTCAAGATGCACGGCGGCGGCCCCAAGGTGGTGGCCGGACTGCCACTGGCGGATGAATACACCAAAGAGAACCTCGAACTGGTGGAAAAGGGCTGTGAAAACATGGTGCACCACATCAACACCATCCGAAAGGCCGGCATCAATCCGGTGGTCTGTATCAACTGCTTCCATACCGATACGGATGCCGAGATCGAGGTCGTGCGAAAGGCGGCCGAGGCGGCCGGTGCACGGTGCGCCAAATCCACCCACTGGGCCGACGGCGGTGACGGGGCCATCGAGTTTGCCGAGGCCGTCAAGGAAGCCTGTGAGGAAGGAAATGAGTTCAAGCACCTCTATCCCATCGAGATGAAGCTGCGCGACCGCGTGGATCTGATTGCCAAGGAGGTCTACGGCGCTTCCGGGGTTTCCTGGACATCGGACGCAGAGGCCAAGGCCAAGATGCTGGAGGGTGATTCCGAGTATGATGATTTCGCCACCATGATGGTCAAGACCCATCTGAGCCTCACTGACGATGTAACCAAGAAGGGCGTTCCCAAGGACTGGAACCTCACCATCCGCGACGTGCTCATCTATTCCGGCGCCAAGTTCCTCTGCCCGTGCGCGGGGACCATCAGCCTGATGCCGGGCACCAGTTCCAACCCCGCCTTCAGGCGTGTGGATGTGGACACCGCCACCGGCAAGGTGACCGGGCTCTTCTAAACGGAATTGTATATAGATAAATAAAAAGAGGCCTCCTAAGGAGGCCTCTTTTTGATTGGAGTCGCAGGAAAATGCGTTCACAGGCGGCGACCTCAGGCTATCATTTTTCCATTGAACCCGGTCTTCTTTCCGTCTAAATTTACACGAGTGGAGATTCCTACGGTTTACAAATTAAGGAGAAAAGACCATGTTCAAGCATATTCTGGTGCCGACGGGTTTATCGGGACAGGAGAACCATGCGCTGGACATCGCCGTCAAGCTCTGCGCCATGGACGGTGGAACCATCAGTCTGCTGCATGTGATTGAGATCATCGCCAATACCACGTTTGAGGAGTTTTCGGATTTTTACCGGAAACTCGAGAAAAAGGCCCATGCCGGTTTGAACCGCATGATCGACGGGGTGAAGGATGCGGATACGGATATTCTGCCGGAGGTCATTTACGGAAACCGTGCCCGGGAAATCCTCAGGTTTGTGGAAGAACGGGAGATTGATCTCATCGTGATGAAATCCCACCGCATCGACGCGGAGGACCGGGCCCAGGGCTGGGGGACCATCAGTTACAAGGTGGGGATCCTGGCGCCGTGTCCGGTGATGCTGGTCAAATAGGGCACGTCCGAAGAAAATGAAGCATTTTACAAGGATCCCTGCAAATTTGACCTGTTGAGTGAAAACGACGTCTCATATTTTCCCTTTCGGGTAAAATATGCGAGGCCATTCTTGGCGATCAGGCCAAAGTCGTGAGGCATAAGCCTTATGACTCATCCAGCACCGCCCGCACCTTCCTTGCCAGGGTAATGAGGGTGAAGGGTTTCTGGAGGAAATGGACACCCTTTTCCAAAACCCCGTGGTGGGCGATGGCATCGGCGGTGTATCCCGACATAAAGAGTATTCTGGTTTCCGGGCGGGCGGCGGTGATCTGTTCGGCCAGTTCCCTGCCGTTCATTCCGGGCATGATGACGTCGGTCATGAGAAGGTTGATTCGGTCCGGGGTCTCCCCTGCCCATTTCAGTGCCTCCTCCGGTCCACCTGCCGCCGTCACCCGATACGCCAGTTCTTCAAGCATTTCCCTGCCCGCTTCCAGGATGTCCGGGTTGTCTTCCACCAGCAAAACGGTTTCGCCGTGACCCCGCGGGATCTCCACGATCTTCTTTTCTGTGTCTTTGACGGAGGTGCCCCGGTATCGGGGGAAATAGATCTTAATCGTGGTGCCCTGCATGGGTTCACTGTAAATGTAGACAAAGCCGTTGTTTTGCTTGACGATGCCATACACCGTGGAGAGACCCAGACCCGTCCCCTTGCCCACGTCTTTGGTGGTGAAAAAGGGCTCAAAGGCCTTTTCCTGAAGGTCTTTGTCCATGCCGCACCCATTGTCGCTGACGGCCAGCAGAACGTATTCCCCGGGGGCGGCGCCGGCGTGCGTCTCACAGAACGTTTTGTCCAGGGCTGCGTTCTGGGTTTCAAGGGTGATCTTCCCGGCACCTGACACGGCGTCCCGGGCATTGACACACAGGTTGGCGAGGATCTGATCGATCTGGGATGGGTCAATTTCCACCAGCCAGAGATTGGTACCGGGCCTCCAGGTAAAATCGATGTCTTCCCCGATGAGCCGCCGAAGCATCTTGAGCATCCCCTCCACGGTATCGTTCAGGTAGAGGACCTCCGGGGCAATGGTCTGCTTCCGCGCAAAGGCGAGAAGCTGCCGGGGGAGCTCTGCGGAGCGTTCCGCTACTTTTTGAATTTCCTGGAGATACCTGTAGTGCTGATCCTCCGGTTTCATCCCCATCAACGCCATCTCGGCCCGGCCGAGGATCACGCTCAGCATGTTGTTGAAATCGTGCGCGACCCCACCGGCCAGTCTTCCTATGGACTCCATCTTCTGGGCGTGAAGGAGGTGAGACTCCAGTCGGCGCTGTTCCGTAATGTCCACAAGCATGCTCAAGACATGCGGTTTTCCGGATATGTGGATCAACCTGGCATAAGCCTCCGAGTAGACCTTGGCGCCGTGACGGATATTAAAATCAAGCGCCAACCCGTTCACGGCACCGGATTCTCTTAACTCCTGGATGAATTTTGTGCGCGCCCCTTCTGAATAAAAGTCCATGTCCGTCGTTGTTTTCCCAATCAGTTCGTCCTTGTCATAACCGGTCACCTCACAAAATTTGCGGTTGACATCGACCATCTTTCCGCTCTCAAGTTCCGTGACGGCCACGGCCTGGGGCGATTCATCAAAGAGCGTACGGAACTTGGTGTCACTCTCCAAAAGTGCTTCTTCGGCCTGTTTGCGGTCCGTGATATCGGTGCAGACACCCACCCACTTGTATGGTCGCCCTTGATGATCGAGGAGCGGATGGCCGTGGTCTTTCCAGTACCGGTAAGCGCCTTCCTGATGCCGGATCCGATATTCATAGTGAATGGGCTTGTTCGATGTCCGGTGAAGGTTCAACGCCTCCTGAAGGGTTTCTTTGTCTTCAGGGTGAATGATATTCAGCCACGCGGAGATATCTTTCGAAATAGTTCCTCTGGGGTATCCCAGCAATTCGTCCACGTCCCCGAACCATTCCAGTACATCGCTTTCCACGTCCCATTCATAAATCAAATCGTAGGACACCTCGCCGGCCATCCGGAGCCGCTCTTCGCTCCTGCGTAGTGCCTCTCTGGCCTGCTCCTGTTCTGTCACATCCCGCACGACTGCGAGGACCGCGGGGCGGTTGCGGTATCGAATGAGTGTGGATGCGATTTCCGTGGATCGCCTTTCCCCATCAGATCTTCGAATCCGAATTCTGTGGGGTTTGGGCTCGGGGCCGCCCTTTAGCAGATTCCTGTGATGTTCAACGGCCGTTTGCCGGTCTTCCGGGTCGACGAGATCCAGGAATGCCGGCGGCTCGGCATCGGGGATGGGTCTGCCCAGCAGTTCGTCGCATGCGGGGTTCCCAAACACCACCTCACCGTCCTGGATGATTAGGATACAGTCGTTGGCGAATTCCGTGATAAGCCGGTATTTTTCCTCTGCGGCGATCTCGAGATCGTTGTCGAACACCACCCACAAAACGGCCATGGCAAATCCCAGAAAACCGTATTCCATGACGTACTGAAATGGCGATACCCCCATAGAAACCAGCCCGTCATGGATACCGAGCAACAGCCAGAAGCCAATACCGGCGAGATAGGCGGTTCGATGTTTCGGGTCGGTTTTCCCGGATCGGAGCCAGATCATCGTGGCCACCAATCCGGCTGTGGCCGCGTAGAGCGCGAAAAGCGGGCCCAGAGGACCTAAGGCCGGTTCGGTAAAGGGGGTGGTCGAGGTGATGAAGTGCCGGGTGACGAACCGGTGCGCCACCACCCATGGCGTGAACCAGAGGAGAACGAGAATAAGGCCATGGCAGATGCCGGCCATCCAGTGGTATCGTCGGGCCGGCGTTCCGATGTAGGCGAAGGTAAATCCGTACACGCAGTGGATCAAGCCGATGATGGCCGTGAATTCCAGGAGCCCGGCGAATCGGTTCAGGGGGCCGGCTGGTGTGTTGTATTCCAGGAAAATGCCGATGGAATAAAGGAGCGCTGAAAAAGATATGGCCGCGCTCCAGGCATACCAGGGGAACCGGGGCCTTCTCAGGAAGAAAACCGCCTGGAGGATCACCATGACGACGGCCAATATCCCTACGGACAGTGATCCGGCCGACTGGAGGATGATGTGATCAGATGCCATAGATAGTGGGGCCGCAACAAACTGAGCCCTGGTTTTGGACCACCGGCTCCTTTTCGCACAGGGGCGCCCGTCGGGCGATTATTGAATACAGGTTCGTGTCAATTCGCCGTCCATCCCTTACGTATTTACATCCAATTTGAAGTTTACCCAAAGGGCCGTGGCGCGTCAAGATGCGGCTGAGGTTTTGCAAGAAAAGATTGTCTTCGCGGGCTTTGGGGAGATTTTATCCTTACTTGGGAATTTACTAAAATTCAGCACAGCAATTCTAATTTTGATTGAGTCGAAATCGAAATCGCTATCGGAATCGGTATCGAATGGCCTGATTTTGCATATTTGGATCGATTTCGATCCCGATCCCGATTTGTGCGTCATAATTAGAATTGCTGAATTCAGCAAATGGTATTTGCAGCCTTATTGCATCCGTGATACAATAAAACGGTTTTTTTAAGATGTCCATCTTTCGATATGTTGGATAGGAGCCGGTTTTCCTGTTCAACGTCATCTGTGTATGTCAATTGTCTGAAGGAGAAACAACGTGCGATTACCCGCATTTGATTATATGGAACCCGAGAATCTTGAGGAGGCCCTCGATCTATTGGCCGCCCACGGAGAAGATGCCAAGGTGCTGGCCGGCGGGACCGATCTTCTCGTCCGGATGAAAAAGGGGGTCACCAAGCCAAAAATCCTGATCAGTCTGAAGGCCCTGGATGACCTGTCCTACGTCAAAAACGAAGAGGGTTGCATTCGAATCGGTGCCCGAACCCCCCTCGCCCATGTCATCGCCTCTAATAAGGTTCAACAGAAGGCCCGGGCGCTCCATCAGGCCTGTGAGAAGATCGGTGCCGTGACCATTCAGCATCACCGGGGCACCCTCGGCGGGAATATCCTCCAGGACAACCGGTGCCACCACTACAACCAGTCTGATTTTCATCGCTCCGGCCGGCAGGCCTGCCACAAGGACGGCGGACAGATCTGCTACTCACGGGATGATTCAGACCGGTGCCATTCCACCTGCCAGTCGGACGGGGCCGCGGCCCTCATGGCCCTGGGGGCGAAACTCATCATTGCAAGGAAGGGGGACGAGCGGGAGGTAAATCTGGATGCCTTTTATACGGCGGACGGCATCAAGCCTCACGCCATCGAACCCCATGAGCTGCTCAGGGAAATCCTCGTCCCCGTGGGGTGCGGCCACAGTGCCTACGAACGGCTCAGCTACCGGTCGGCCATTGACTACCCCATTGTCTGTGCAGGCGTGTGGCTGCGGACGGATGAATACAAAAAAGATACCATCGACGCGGCGCGGATCGTTGTGGGGGCCATGGGAAGGGCCCCGCTCCTTCTGAGTCAGGATGCGGCGTTTCTCAAAGGGAAACAGTTGGATGATACGGCGGCCTTCGAGAAGGCGGCCGAGAAGTCCATGAAGAGCGCCGCCACATTTGCGGTCCACAATGTGGGATCCACGGTGGAGTACCGGTGTGAGATGGTATCGCTTATGGTGCTCCGGGCGCTCGAACAAGCCGCCCAGGCGGCGGAAGATGCCGCCCGGTAGGCGGGCGGCCATGTCAAGGAGTTCTGAGATGGAAAAAATGACGATGACATTGAATATAAACGGCAAACCACAGGAGGTGATGATCTACCCGAACGACACCCTCCTCGATGTGTTGCGGGATGAACTGGATCTGACCGGGTCCAAAGAAAGCTGCGGGGAAGGGATCTGCGGATCATGCACCGTTCACATGGATGGCAAACCGGTCCGGGCGTGCCTCACCCTGGCCTTGGAGGCCTGGGGGACTGAGATCAAGACGGTGGAGGGACTTGCCCACGGGGATGACCTCTCGGATCTGCAGCAGTCCTTTATTGATCACGGTGCGGTTCAGTGCGGGTTCTGCACGCCGGGAATGCTCATGTCGGCGGACGCCTTCCTGCATGAGACCCCCGCGCCCGATGAAGAGGCCATTCGCAAGGCCCTTGCCGGCAATATCTGCCGGTGTACAGGGTATGCAAAGATTGTCACGGCAGTGGCCCATGCGGCCAAACCTTCGGACGATTGTCCGGACTGCAAAAAATAAGGAGTGAGCCATGGCAGATTATACCTTAATCGGCAAACGGATGCCCCGGGTGGATTCCAGGGCCAAGGTGATGGGAAAGGCGAGGTACACCGCCGATCTCAAGCTGCCGGGGATGCTGGTGGGAAAAATCAAGCGGAGTCCCTATCCCCACGCCCGGATTGTTGGCATCGACACTTCGAAGGCAGAGGCGCTGCCCGACGTCAAGGCGGTGGTTACGGGAAAGGATACCGAAGGGGTGAAATGGGGGGTCTTCCCTTATACCCGGGACCAGCAGTTCATCCAGGTAGAGAAGGTCCGATATATCGGGGATGAAGTGGCGGGTGTGGCGGCCGTTGATGAAGAGACGGCGCTTCAGGCCCTCGACCTGATCGAAGTGGAGTACGAAGAGCTGCCGGCCGTATTCGATCCCATGGAAGCCCTGGCAGCCAAGACCGAGCTGATCCATGAGGAATATCATAACAACATCAACATCCATGTCCATATCGACACGGGGGACGTGGATGAAAATTTCAAGAAGGCCTATTATGTCCGGGAAGATACCTTTTTGGCACCGGAAGAGTCCTATTTCCATGCCGAACCCTATGCGGTGGTGGCCCGGTTCGACCCTGAGGACTGCCTCGAGATCTGGTGCCCCAACGGGGGGCCGCACATGAAATCCAAGCCGCTGTCCAATGCCTTCAAGATTCCCCTTCACAAAGTCAAGGTCCGGAAGATCGCCATCGGTGGGGCCTTCGGGGGACGGTCCGAAATCTGCCCGGCCGACTATATCTGTGCGCTACTCGCCAAGAAAACCGGTAAGCCGGTCAAGATCCAGTTCACCCGTGAAGAAAACACCATCTGCACCCGTCAGGGCCATGCCATGATCACCACCCACAAGACCGGTGTGGACAAAGAGGGCCGGGTCATCGCCCGGGATACCACCTGTTACATGGACGGCGGGGCCTATTCCAGCACCGGTCCCATTGCCACCAGCGTCCCCTTTCTCTCCATGGAACAGGCCTATCGAATGGACAGCGTCCGGTACAACGGCTACCGGATCTATACCAATAAGCCGATCCGGGGGATGATACGGGTCCACGGCCGGGGCTTTGCCTGCGGGGTGGACACGCAGCTCGACATGATCGCGGACCATCTCGGCATCGACCCGGTGGAGATGCGGCTGAGAAACTCCCGGCAGCCCGGGGATACCACCTGTACGAAATCCTTGGTTTCGTCCTGCGCCATGGACGAGACCATCCACAAGGCAGCGGAAAAATCGGGGTTCAAGGAGAAATGGGGGAACCTGCCGCCGTATCATGGGATCGGCATCGGCACCAATTCGGTGCAGACAGGCTTTCCCATGGGGATCCGGGGCGGGTCCCAGGCCTTTATCAAGTTCAATGAAGACGGGGAGGCCACAGGTCATGTCGGGGGTGGTGGATAACGGCCAGGGCAACGAGAATATGATCGTCCAGGTGGCGGCCGAGGAACTGGGTCTGTTGCCCGAAGACATTCATCTCGTGTCGGCCGACACCGAGACCACGTCCTCGGATCCCGGTTCCTATTCCCAGGTCTCCACGTTTGTGGGCGGCCAGGCGGTTCAGGTGGCGGCCAGGAGATGCAGGCAAAAACTCTTTGAGGTGGCGTCCAAGGCATTAAAAGTCCCTCCGGAGAAACTTGAAGCCAGAAACCGCCTGATCTTCGTCAAGGATGATCCGGAGACATCCATGCCCATTAAGAAGGTGGTCCGAATCGCCCTGCTGAACTTCACCTCCGTCAATGCCCAGGGCGGCTACTGGCCCAAGGTGGACATGAAACGGGAGTGGGTGAAGAATCCTTATGGCCAGATGTGCGAGGCCTTTTCATTCGGGACCACCATCGTGGAAGTCAAAGTGGATCCGGAGACCGGCCAGGTAACGGTGCTCGAGGCCACGGCCGCGCAGGATGTGGGATATGCCCTGAACCCTCTGGCCCTGGAAGGCCAGTTTGAGGGGTCCATTGCCATGGGCGGCCAGGGGGGCATGCTGACCGAGTATCATGAATGGAAAGGGGGGCGGTGCATCAACCCCACCATGCTCGACTACAAGCTGCCCCTGGCGTGTGATATGCCCAGGATCAACAGCATCATCGTGGAGTCGGTGGATCCCCATGGGCCGTACGGGGCCAAGGAGGCCGGGATGTCCATTGCCATGTCCGCGGCCCAGGCCTACAGTGCCGCGGTCAGCAATGCCGTCGGCGTGTATATGGATGCCTTCCCGCTGACCCCGGACAAGATCCTTGAGGCCATCAAGGCGAAAAAGGCCCAAGGCGCGGATGCGGCGGATTTGAGCAAGATGGCGGCGAACTGAGGTTGGCTGTTGGGTTTTAGCTATTAGCTATTAGCCGCCCAGCAATCCCGCACCTGGCGGGATCTCCGCTTCGCTTCGACCGGCAATGAGGAATCCCGCTTGCAGCGGGATCTCCGTTTCACTACGACCAGAAATCCCGCTTGCAGCGGGATCTCCGCTTCGCTTCGACCGGCAATGAGGAACGAAACCATAGGAGGAACATAATAGATGCGAGCCATTATTATCGGCGGTGTCGGCGGTATGGGCCAGGGCGTTGCCAGGGACCTGGTGAAACAGGAACAGGTGACGGAGGTGATTCTGGCGGACCTGTACCCGGACCCGGACAGACTCTCGACAAAACTGCGTGAAAATGAAAAAACCGCCCTTGTCAAAATGGATGTGAACGATCATGCCTCCATGGTGGATGCGTTCAAGAAAACCGATGTGGTCATCCATACGGCCGGTCCCTTTTATAAGACGGCCGTGCCGGTGGCCAAGGCGGCGGTGGAGGCGCGGGTCAACTATCTCGATATCTGTGACGATTACGAAGGGACGGAGGTCCTCTTTGAATCGGAGATCGACCGGCTGGCCAAAGATGCGGGGATTACCGTGCTCACCGGCATGGGGTCGGATCCGGGCACCAATAACGTGCTGGTCAAATGGTATGCGGACCGGCTGGATCGGGTGGATGACATCTATCTCTACTGGGTGGTGAGTATTGCCGAGCTGGCAGGGGCCGCCTGGGACCACAGCCTTCATATGACCCTGGGGAAGATCCCCCAATATATCAACGGCGAACTGGTCAACGTGGAAGGCGGGACCGACCCGGTGGCCGAAGACTTTCTGGAACCGTTGGGTACCTGCCATGTCCGGTATGTGGGTCATCCCCAGCCCCTGACCATCCCCAGGTACATCAAAGGCGTCCGGAATGTGATCATCAAAGGCGCGCTCATCCCCCTCTGGGTGGATGAACTGATTAAAGAACAGAAGAATACGGGTTTTCTAAGCACAGCGCCCGTGGATGTGAAAGGCACCCAAATTACCCCTTATGACCTGGCGCTGAAGCTATGGGAAACCATTCCCCAGGGAAGGGACAACGGCCCCCAGTCCTCGGGGTTGAAGGTCATCGTCAAAGGAGAGCGGGACGGCAAAGGCGTGGTCTACACCGCCGATATGGTGGGCCGCATGGCGCCCGGTACGGGGCTGCCCGCATCCATTGCATCCCTCATGATGGACGCAGGCGATGTGACCGTCAAAGGGGTGGTGGCGCCGGAAGGCTGCATCGACCCGGATAAATTTCTGACGGCATTTTTAAAACGGGGGGCCAGGATCCATCAGACGGAAAAGATTTCATCCCTGTTTGAACCGGAAAAATAGGCAAGGAGACATGCAATGACAGAAACACCCAAACTGAACATCACCGAGAGCCTGCGGCGTTTTGAAGAGGCGTCAGGACTGGTGCCGGGAGGTGTCCTGGGGGCCAGGCGGCCCGGGGATTTTATTCAGGGGGAATACCCCATCTTTCTCGAGTCGGGCAAGGGCTGCCGCCTGACCGATGTGGACGGCAATGAATTTATCGATTTTCTATGTGGCTACGGCCCCATCATCCTCGGATACCGGGAAGAGGAAGTGGATGATGCGGTGTTCCGGCAGATCAAAGACAAGGGCTTTTGCTTCACGCTCACCCAGACCTTCCAGAACGATCTGGCCCGGAAACTGACCCAACTGGTCCCGTCGTCCGAAATGAGTATTTTCCTGAAAACCGGTTCCGATGCCACCACCGCCAGTATTCGTATCGCCCGGGCCTATACCGGGAAGCTCAAGGTCATGCGGTGCGGGTACCATGGCTGGCATGACTGGTGTGTGGAGATGAAGGGCGGGATCCCGTCCAAGTTCTATGAAGACGTGTTTGAGTTTCAATACAACCGGCTCGACCAGCTGGAAGCGCTGATGGCGACCCACGGCGAGGATACCGCGGCCATCATCATGACGCCCTTCGGACACCCGAACCACCAGAAGATGCAGGAACCCGAACCCGGCTTTCTGGAGGGAGTGAGGACGCTGGCAGACAAGTACGGCGCAGTGCTGGTCTATGACGAAATCCGGACCGCCTTCAGGCTCCGCATGGGTGGCGCCCAGGAACTCTACGGCGTGACCCCCGACTTGACCGTTCTGGGAAAGGCCATTGCCAGCGGGTACCCCATCTCCGTGGTGACCGGAAAGAAGGACATCATGATGGCGGCTTCGGACAGGCTCTTTATTTCTTCCACCTTCTTTCCCAACAGTGAAGGTTTTGTGGCGGCGCTTAAGACCATCGAGGTCCTTGAGCGGGACAAGGTGCTGGAAAATATCTGGGAGAAGGGCGAGCGCTTTATTGGAAAGATCCGCGATCTTTTGAAGACATACGATGTGGGTGCCGAGCTGACCGGGGTGGCCCCCATGTTCTACATCACCTTCGAGAAGGATGAAGCCGGGACGTACAAAGACAAACGCACGGATTTTTATACGCAGATGATCCGCAAGGGATTCTTCTTCTCACCGTACCACCATGCCTATATCTGCTACCGGCACACGGAAGAGGATCTGAACCTGACCCTTACGGCCATTGAGGAATCGCTGGCGTATGTGAACTCGAAGTATTGAAACCTTAATCATCCTTCAGAACGGCAAATCCAACGAGATAATGCCCTCTGAACCGGCCTTCGGCCATACGGGTGATATGCCGGATTTCCGCTTTGATGTGGCGGGCTGAATCGTGAGGGTTCCTGGGGTTACATTGCATGTCTACGGTCTGGTCCACCTCGAGGTGGACCAATACCTCTGAATCCGCTTTAACGAGAACGCCGAGGCTGGAGGGAGAAATATCCCACAGTTGAAATTGAAAAACGGGCAAATTCTTTTTCAGCTCTATTTCAATGCTATGGTATTGCTCCAGTATTTCCCGGGGTTCAGATCGTCTTTCCTGAGTGGCCTCAAATGCTTCATTCATGATGGGATTTCTGTTCGTAAATGGGGTGTACGTATATCATCAGATGTCCCGGACGTATCCCCGTTTTGAACGGTCAGAAAAAAGGATCCATCCGTTTCTTTCAGTACCCTCAAACCGAAGCTTTCAATAATTTCCGTCAGGGGCCTGCCCAGTATCAGGTCCAATTCGCCGGGAGCCATTCTTAGTCTCTCCGGTATCATTTCTCTCAGATCGTGATCAAATTTGAGCATTTTCAAAACCGGGGCAATGGCCGCTTCCCCCTGATGTCTGATCTGTTTTATCCAATGCGCCATTTCAGGGATTGGGCACTGGCGTTCATGGGCCTCGACGACCTTCAAGAGACTCGGATTCGTGATGAGGTCCCGCCGTGTGGCTTTGGCCTCGGCATAGACCCGCATAAATTCCCGCTCATCCCAGCATTTCTGGGCTGCGCATTGAACCGGCCGGTGAACGTAGATGCAGCATGCGTTTTGAGACCCATCGAAATAGACGCAACCGCCGGACGTCTCCCTGATCTTGATGAACTCGTGATCCGTTTCCTTGACGCCGCCCCGGACGGTGTCTCGAACGGGTTCTCCATTCCGAATGGTGTAGAGATCCTTCAGTTGAATGAAGCCCTCCCGCACCTGGGGAAGATCCCTCATCTGGAGGGTGGGGCTCGACGTCCGGCAGCAGTCCCCGCACCGGATGCAATGGGTGCGTTTCTTCCCTGCTGAAGCCGTCATGTTCCGCCAATTCATTTCAGCCCGGCCACGGCCTGGGCCACATTGTAACAGAAATCGCCGATCTTCTCAAAGGCCGTGAGCATGTCCACAAAGATCAACCCCGGATCCACCACGCAGGCCCCGCTCTGAAGCCGCATGATATAGTTTCCCCGCATCTCCTCCCTGAGCCGGTCCACCTGGTCTTCCAGTTCCTGGGCGCGGCCCATGATCCCCTTATCTTCCTTTCGGATGCCCTCCACCACCGTATTTAGAAATTCCTCCACCACTGCGGCAATGACCTCATAATCGTGAAGCCCGCCCTCTGAGAGGTTCATGTCGTTTTCAATGAGTTCTTCGACCAGCTCCGCGATGTTCTCGATGCCGTCGCCCGCCCGTTCCAGGTTGTTGGCCATCCGCATGAGCGAGGCCACCTCCCGGGATTCTTCCACGCTGATATCGTAGCGAACCACTTCAACAAGGAACTGGGTGATTTCCCGCTGCAGGGTGTCGATGAGGTCTTCCCTCTTCTGCCATTTGGACAGTTCCTCGAGACGACGTCCCCTGAGACTGCCCACCACGTCGGCGTACATGAGCTGGACCGCTTCGCCCATCCTCACAATTTCGGCCCGGGCCTGGCCGATGGCCACCGACGGCGTATCGATGTACTTGGAATCGATGTATTTGATCTTATGAAGCTCCTCCAGATCTGTCTCTTCCTTCTTGTGGGGCGTCAGCCAGGTGGCCACCTTGACGAGATAGGGCAGCACCAGTAGAAAGAAGGCCGCGTTGACCACATTGAAGCCCGTATGGGCGTTGGCGATGTACCGGGAGATGTTGGGGTGCTGTCCGTTTTCCATTAGATCCGGCGGGCCGATGTCCATGAACGTCTGGGTCACCCAGACCACCAGCTTCACAAAAAATGGAAAGAAGATGATGATGTTGATCACGCCGATGACGTTAAAGAGCGTGTGGGCACGGGCCGTGCGGTGGGCGTTGATCCCCGCCCCGATACTGGCCAGCTCCGCCGTGATGGTGGTGCCGATGTTATCCCCGAGGATCAGGGCCACGCAGGCCTCGAAATTCAACAATCCCTGGCTGGCCAGGGCCATGGTGATGCCCACAGTGGCGCTGGAACTCTGAAGAATCATGGTCAGGGCGCTCCCCACCAGGATGCACAGAAGGATCCCCGATACATTATCCGCATTGAAACGCGTAAAGAGTGCGATAAAGGTGGGGTGTTCTTTCAACGGGGCGAATCCGGCTTTCATCGTGGCCAGCCCGAAAAAGACCAGCCCGAACCCCAAAAGGACATCTCCCACATACACCCATTTACGGCGGCCCACAAAAAACTTGAGAATGACCCCCGCGGCGATGGCGGGGAGGGCATAGGCGGTGATGTTAAAGGCGATGAGCTGGGCTGTAACCGTGGTGCCGATGTTGGCCCCCAGGATGACGCCGATGGCCTGGACAAAGGTCATCAGCCCTGCATCCACAAAACTGACCAGCATGACGGTGGTGGCGCTGGAACTCTGTACGATGCTGGTGATCAACGCGCCCACCCCGCAGGCCACCAGCCGGTTGTTGGATACCATCGCCAGTATCTGGCGCAGTTTGTTGCCCGCCACGCGCTGGAGGCCCTCGGACATGATCTTCATGCCGAAGAGAAAGAGCCCGAGTCCCCCCAGGGACTGAAAGATGATGGTCTGCATCATGAAAAACGGCTGCGGTCTTCCGTTGGGTCAAAAGAAAAGGCCACTTATGGGAATAGCAAAGTGGCCTTTTATTATCAGTTGTTCGCGAAAGGGTCAATACGCAAGGAAATGGTTTAAGGGCAAGCCGGTTCCTTTTTAACCGACCTTGAATATCATGGCCCCGCCCGTATCCCCGGCCGCACATCCGGTCCACAGAAAATATCCGCCGCCCTTCATGGCCGTCTCTTCCAGTCCTTCAATAATATTCCGCCCCGCGGTGGGTCCCTGGGGATGGCCGTATATCATGGAGCAGCCGTAATTGTTGAACCCGGGGTTGTCCGCACCCGTGGCGTCTATCCCCATCTGCTGGGAAAAATAGATATCATTCACAACAAAGGGGTTATGGGTCTTGATAATCTTGATATCCTGGATCGTCAGCCCCGCTTTTTCAAGGGCCATCTGGCTGGCCGGAACCGGTGCAGCCGCCATGTAGCCGGGTTTGGTCCTCGAAAACCCGTAGGAGAGGATCTGAATGGGGATGGTGGGATCGGCGCTCAATTCCTTTGCCTTCTCTTCAGTGGTCACCACGAGGCCGCAGTTTCCGTCCGCCGGATGGGTCTGTGCGCCGAAAGAGAGCACGCCGCCGGGGATCACCGGTTTGAGGCCTGCCAGACCCTCGCGAGTGGTGGGCATAATGCCCTCGTCCTCTTCCACCAGCTTGGTCTTCTTTTTGGAGAGTTTGACTTCGGCCGGGAACATGTATCCCTTCTGAAACGCGCGATCGTCCTTGAGGGCGTCTAAGTACTGTTCATACCGTCTCACGGCGAGGTCATCACACTGCTCTTTGGTAATACCGTCTTCCTTGGCCACGTTCTCAGCCGTTTCAATCATCTTCAGGCCCACGTTGGGATCGCTGTTGAAGTTGTCCATCATCCAGTTCTCGGAAATCACTTCCCCGCCCGGACCCATGGGATTGGGCCACACGGTGTGCGGGCCGTTTGAGCAGCGATCGGTCATCAGGGTGTAGCAGTTCTGGTAAAATCCGGTTTCGACCCCCACGGCCGCCTGATAGATACAGGTGGTGGAGGTGGTGCATGCCTGGCTCAGGGCCACGGCGGGAATACCGCCGCCCCCCATGAGGGCGGCAGCCCAGGGACTCGCATAAAACTGGTGGAGCTGACCGATGGTATTGCCGAAGATGAGATAATCAAACATCCCGGGGTCCCAGCTCTTTTCGGCCAGCCACCGTTTGGTGGTATTACCCCCAGGAGGATGGCGTTCTCATTGGCCATGCTTCCCTGCCAGCGGGAGAAGGGGGTGGAATAGTAGCCTTTGTACGGAATAAATGCTTTTGTCAACATAATGGTGTTTCCTCCAATTCTGATGGGTTTAAAGTCCTTTATCCTTGACTCCAGGTTCCGAATTTTTCCCTCAATACGCGATGGAGAATTTTCCCTGTGGGCGTTCTCGGCATCTCCTCATCCGAAACAAAGTCAATGGTTTTGGGCCGCTTGAACCCGGCGATTTTGCCCCGGGTGAAATCAATGATCTCCTTGGCCAGTTCGTCGCTCCCCTCATAGCCGTCATTTAAGACCACCACCGCCTTGATGGCCTCGCCCCACTTGTCGTCCGGGATCCCGATCACGGCAATATCCCTGATGGCCTCATGGGCCCCCACGGCGCCCTCCACTTCAGAAGGGTAGACGTTTTCGCCGCCGGTGATGATCATGTTGGCCTTTCTGTCCACCAGGGTATAATACCCGTCTTCGTCCCGTTTCACCATATCCCCGGCCGAAGACCATCCGCCTTCAAAGGCCTCTGTGGTCTTCTCCGGTTCCTTGAGGTATTCTTTGAAGAGCATGGGGGTCCGATAAAAAAGTTCCCCCACCTCGCCGTCCGGCACCTCGTTTCGGTTCTCATCCAGGATTCGGATCCGGTCGGTGCCGAAAATCTCCTTGCCGATGGAGCCCAGCTTCTTGAATTGATCCTCGGGTCTCAAAAGCGTCACCAGCCCCCCTTCGGTGCTGCCGTACGCCTCCCAGAGTTCGGCGTTTTCAAAATATTCCATGATGGCCACTTTGAGGTCCTTCCGGGCCGGCGCAGACGATATGAGGAGCTGCCTTATGGAAGAGACATCGATGCTCTTTTTCACCTCATCGGGGAGGGCCAGCATCATGATATAGTGGGTCGGGACCAGCGATGTGAAGGTGATCTTGTACGTGTCGATGGTTCTGAGCAGGTCCTCAGGGTCAAAACTGACCATATTGTAGACAAACACGGGGGCGGAGACCAAGGTATAGGGAAACGAGTAGAATATGGAATTGACATGGCACATGGGCATCACCAACATCACCTTGTCCGTGGGAAGGACCCCCATGTTGACATCATTTAAGAAGTACTGGGCGATATAGCTCTCGTGCGTACGCATGACGCCCTTGGGCCGGCCGGTGGTCCCGGAGGTGTACATGATGGTCCAGATATCCGCGGCATCCACGTTGGTCTCGGGTTCGTGGGATGCGGATTTGGCCAGGAGATCTTCATAGCCGACATACCCGTCGGGGACCGGTCCGTCGCCCAGGTAGATGTAGGCGTTGTCGGGTATGGGAAGCTTGTCTCTGATGCTGTCGATCAACTCCACAAAGGGTTCTTCCACCACAAAGGCCTTGCACTCGGAGTGGTTGGTGATGTATTCGATATCGGGTCCGGCCAGCCGGAACATGATGGGGACCACCATCTGCCCGCTCTTGGCACACCCTGCATAGATGTCCATCCACTCTCCCCGGTTGAAGGCGAGGACGGCGAAGGCATCCTGGTGTCCGACACCGAGATCTCTCAGAGCGTTGGCGAAGCGGCAGGACCGGTCGTTCCATTCCTTGAATGTGAACTCATTATTTTTGTCCTGCCATCCCAGCTTGTCCGGATAGTTGATGGCATTCATCTTGACCATGATCCCTGCATGCATCCATTTACTGATGTTCATCTTAAGACCTCCCTGTTTTCTTTTTCCCTTTATCCTAATTCATGGTTTTCCATGGCGTACAGGGCGGCGCCGACGGCCCCGGTCAATTGCGGGTGCTCGGGGACCAGGATTTCCTTGGAGCTGATTTCCTGGACCATGGTCACCAGCAAGGGGTTATGGGCGACCACCCCGCCGGTCATGGCGACCCGGTCCGTGAGGGCGTCCATTTCGAGGACCCGCTTGATGACCGAAAAGAAAAGCCCCTTGACAATATCCGCCACCTTTTCCCCCTGCCGGATCTTTTCCAGGACCTCAGTGCCGGAAAAGACCGTGCAGTAACTTCCCAGTTCCACCATGTGCTCGGATTGTCGCGCCAGGCCATCCATTTCTTCGATGGGGATATCGAGCCGCATGGCCATCTCTTCCAGGAAGGCACCGGTCCCGGCCGCACACTTGCGGTTCATCTTGAAGCTGGTGCGTCGCCCTCGTTCATCCACTTTGATAATCTTGTTGTCCTGCCCCCCGATATCGATGATGGTCATGGCCACTGGAAAATAGTGGAAACACCCTCTGGCATGACAGGCGATCTCCGTCTTGGTCCCCCGGCTGAAGGTCACATTTTTTCGCCCGTATCCCGTGGAAACGGCGTGTACTATATCGGATTTTACGGCATGGGCCATCTCGAGGGCCTCATCCAAACAGCGGTCCGCGGTCTGGGCAAAGTCCACGCCCGATTTTTGGATCCCATAGCCCCTCAGGGCTTGTTGATCATCCAACAGGGAGACCTTGGTGCGGGAGGCCCCCACATCCGCACCGGCATACAGTCTGTCCGTACCTGAGACGTCAACGTCCATGCTGCATCTACCCTGTGGTGCCTCTCGGCCCACATGGCGCCCACCCGGGCATCGCCCATTGGTATGGGGGGGTTAGACAAATCCCGGCGTCTCTGCGTCTTGGCGGGAGAACAAAAAAAGGCATCACCCTTCCTCCAGCTGTTCGATAAAGGCCTCGATATTGGTCTTGGCCTGCTCTTCGGAATAACACCGTAAATCACACAAATCCCCATTGATGGTGAGTACCGGGATGTTCAGGTTCCGGCTCAGCCGCTCGGGCATGCCGTAGCGGTTGTTGGAATTGTTGGGGCAGGTCTTGGCGTCATGAAAGAGGATCCCGTCGAATTTGAATTTTTCGTGGCATTCCCGGATATAGGCCTCCTTATGGGGTTCATCCCGGACAATGAAGAGTTCGGTGTAGGCCCGGGCCATGCTCTCGAAGGGCTCGTCGGGATCCAGCTGGTCGAATATCCAGCTGTTACAGTAGGTGGAGGCCACCACGCATGCCTTGAGCTCGTTTAACTGTTCGGAGAGCGCCCTCAGTTTCCCCCAGATCGGCATCCCTTCCCAGTAGAGCCGATGCCGTTCCCCTTCCACTGCGGCCACCCCGTCTTGAATCCGCTGCTCCAGCTCGGGCAGGAGAAGCTCATAGTAGTCCACGGCGGCCTGGGTCCCCCGGGCCACCACGGCCGGACCCATGTGAATGGTGGCATCGAAAAAGGTCCAGGGAGAGGGGATGGCCGCGGCTGATTCCAGGCAGGCCCGCCAGAGTTCCGAGGTCCGTCTTGAATAGGCCACTGCCTCCTTGAAACGATCCATATCAAAGGCCTCCCCGCTTACGGCCTCCAACCGGGGTATCAGTTCCTCGATCTGGCTGGCGATGTCCTTGATCTGTTCCGGTCCGATATCCCCGATATCCCGGTGGGTGTGGACTCCTACCAGAGGGGCCTTCAACTCTCTGGAATACCACGCGAACCAGTCCTGCACATCCCGGCACTGGTTGGTATTGAAGACCAGTACATCCGGTTTGGGCACCGATTCGATGTTGTAGGCCATGGTCAGCGGGGTCTTTTTCTGTATGTAAGATCCCACGTCGCTGGTGAGATAGGAGCAGATATCCGGCGAATATCCCAACGCATTGGCATAGGGGATCAGGTCCGTGGCCATGCGGGTGGCCCCCAGCATGGCGCCGTGATTTTCCGGGAAATAGACCAGAAAACCCATCCCCCGCAACAGTTCGGCCGGTCCCACGCTGGTACACCAGGCGATTTTGTGGGAACCGGTTTTGACCGCCTCGTCCATTTCATAAAAATGGTCGGCCATGATCTTTTTGCAGACCTTGGCGGCTTCAATTTTTTTTCTTGTGCTTTTTTTTTCTTCAGACATATTGCTCACGATTTTCAGGTTTCAGGTTTCAGGTTTCTGGTGTCAGGGGCTACGTCCCCAGTTGTTTGGCCACGATCTCCGTGATATCCATGATTTTGATCTTGCCCCGCTCACCTTTTGGGATCGCCTTGGCCCCTTTCCTCAGGTTGTCCTTGCAGGCGGCGCAGCCCGATACGATGATGTCCGCACCCACTGCCAGGGCATCCCTGACCCGCTCGGCCGCCATGTCCACGGCCATGTCGGGGTTATTGGCCAGCACACCGCCACCGCCGCCGCAGCAGCGGGCCTGGAGCCGGTTGCGGTCCATTTCAACAAACTCAAGGCCGGGGATGGCCTTCAGGATGTTGCGGGGTTCTTCAAAGATCTGAAAGGCCCGGCCCAGGTCACAGGGATCGTGGTAGGTCACCTTCTTGCCCAGGTCTTTGTTCATCTCAATCCGGCCTTCACTGATCAGCTTGTCGAGATAGTGGACCGAATGATAGATCTCGATATCGAGATCAACGACCTCCGGGTAGAGTTTCTTAAAGGTTTTGTAGCATCCGGCGCAGGGCGTCACCAGCTCTTTTACGCCGGTGGCCCGGATTCGTTCCACGAGCGCCTCGGCATTGGTTTTGAAGTCGTCCGACGCCCCCATGAGGAAGAGGGGGAACCCACAGCACCCCTCCTCTGTGGAAAGGACCGTGTAGTTCATCTCTGCCGCATCCAAGGGCTTGATGAGGCTCGGGACCATCTTCATGTCAAGGTAACTCGGGACACACCCCATAAAGAGAAGGGTGTCCGCCTGCGCCTTGAGGGTCCCTTGCTCGATCCTTTCTTTGAGCGCAGAGGGGTAGATATCGATGCGGTCCGCCTTGGCGCTGGCATAGACGTTTCCGGCCTTGAGGATATTGTCCCGGATGCCGAGAACGGGTTCGGGGACAAAACCGGACTGATAGAGTTTTTGGCGGACGCCTTCTACAATTTCGTCCACCTTGACCCGGGCCGGGCAGAAATAGGTGCAGGCCTGGCAGGTGGTACAACTGTAGAAAGCCTCTGCCAAATCCTTGGACGGCTCGATGGCGCCGTTTAGGAGATTGAAGGCCAGGGCGTTTCTTCCCCGGGCGTTTCTGGACTCCCGGTGGGTGATGCTGAAGGTGGGGCAGCCCAAACGGCAGAACCCGCAGTAGATGCAGGCCAGAAGTTCGTTGTCCACGGCCTCACCGAATGAGTTGACCCCTTCGGGGTGCTCCAGGAAAGATTTGAAGGCGAAATAATCGTAGATGTCATAGGGCTTGTCCTCAAGCCCCATCTTTCCGGGGTTCAGGATGTTGTGGGGATCCAGAGCCTTTTTGATGGATCGCATGACCTCGAGAGCCGGGCCCAGTTGCTTTTGGATGTAGGGGTTCCGGGCGAGCCCGGTGCCGTGTTCGGCGGTAACCGTTCCCCCCATTTCAAGGGCGATTTCGGCCAGTTCGTCGGCGGCGGGTCTGAGCCGGTCCCATTCTTCCCGGCTGCGCATGTCGGTGACAAAGGTGGTGTGGACATTGCCGTCCCCGATATGGCCGAAGGTGGTGATCAGAAGGTTATATTTGTCCGAAATCTCCTGGGCCCGCTTGATCACCTCGGGGATCTTGGTGGGGGGAATTCCCAGATCTTCGGAGATGGCCACCAGTCGATTGCCCGGCTTGATCCTCGAGAGGGTCGGCACCAGTTTCCCGCGTGCCTCCATGATCTCACCGGCCTTGGCCGGGTCGTCACTCCAGGTGAATTCCTCCACCCCGTGCTTCCGGCAGATCTCCCCTATCCGCTCCATGTCCCGGGTCACCGTTTCCTTGACGCCGTCGGCCTCGATGATCAACATGGCCTCGATTTTGCTGACGTCTCTGCCGATGGCCTCTTCCACCACCTTGAGGCTGTAATTGTCCAGTATTTCACAGGCGGTGAGCTGGATCCCGGAACCGATGATTTCGGTTACGGCACTTCCGGCCGCAAAAAGATCATGAAAGATGGCCAGTGCCAGCGCATTGTATTCGGGCAGGGGCTGGATCTTTACCGTAATTTCGGTGATGACGCCGAGGGTCCCTTCGGCACTGGTGAACACGCGGTTGAGGTCATAGCCGAAGGACGACTTGGGCGTCTTAAACCCGGTCTCGATGATGGTGCCGTCCGCAAGAACCACCTTGAGTCCTTTGACATAGTCCCTGGCGGTGCCGTATTTGACCGCGCGATGCCCGCTGGCATTGGTGGACATCATCCCGCCGATGGTGGCAATGGCCTCACTCCCCGGATTCGGAGGAAACATGAGACCGTCCTGACCCAGGCGAGTATTCAATTGAACGCAGATGACCCCGGGTTCCACGGTGGCGTAGAAATTGTCTTTGTCGATGGTGAGAATTTTGTTCATTTTGTGAACATCGAGGAGGATCCCACCTTCCACAGGGAGGGAGGCCCCGGTGGTGGCTGTGCCCGATCCCTGGACGGTTACGGGGACCTTCTCTGCATGGGCAATTTTCAGTATGGCTGAAATCTGTTCGGTGGTATGGGCGAAGACCACCCAGTCCGGGATTCCTTCGTGAACGGAGAGGTCCCGTGAATAACTGAGGCATTCCACCCGGTCGTCAAACACGTTTTCGGAGCCTACAATGTCGGCAATTCTGGCCGTGATATCCATTTTCGACAAACCTCCAATTATTTGATTGAGTAGAGGCGGATTTCAAATTATCCAGGTCTCGAATGCCTGGACGGCATGGCTATGATTTAGCTACAAAGTAACTATGTATCAATGGGACCAAGGGTTGTCAAGCGCAAAACAGACGCCTCGATTTCCGCTGAAAATCGGGTGCCAAAGAGGGTTTCAGCTCCCCTTTGCCGCCGCTTCCATACGGTAGCGCTGCTCGCTTTTCCGGCACGTTTCCCAGATGACGCATTGAGGCCTGAACTGACAATACCCGCACGGATCCGTACACGCCTCACAGTTCTCGAGGCAGTCGAGGCAATAACCGATGTTCATTTTCTGACAGGTGACCCGGGCCTCCCGGTCCGGGTGATTTCTGCACTGCATTTTTTCAATTTGCCACTAAGGCACCAGGTGTTTTTGATTTAAACGCGTCTTTGTGGGGTTGTTGGCTTTAAGATTCAGTATAGCATCGCCACGCAAGGCGGGCAAGTGCAATCGGAAGTCGACCGGCTATGGGTTTACAAACGGGCAGGTTTGTGATAAATAGCTTTTGACGACAAGACCCTCGACAAGACCCTTGAATTCACCCTCAGAAAAGACGTAAGCCCTTTTTTCCGGCGCACAAAAGATCATCGCCCGGGAGGCCTTCTGGGTTCCCCTTGTGAGAACCCGGGCCGTTACGGTGATGGAGCGGACACTGAATTTCCGGCCCAGTTGTGACGAGATCGACCGGTACTTTACCGCGTCATGGCACCATCCTTAAATGGATCATTCGATGAAGACTTCTGTTAAACTGCCCTACATGGCCTGGTATGGGGATGCCGAGCTCGAACTGGCGTTCCCGGATCAGTGGCAGGTGGAGGTCTGCCACATGGCCGGGAAAGATGTCCCCCCCTTGACCGCTGAGGGGTTTGAGGAAGCCTTTGAGCGCCCCATTGATTCCCTGCGAATCCGCGACCTCGCCCGGGGGCGGCGGGAAGTGGTCATCGCCTTCGATGACATGTCCAGGCCTACCCGGGTGGGTCCGATTGCGGCATTTGTGCTTGAGGAATTGGACGCGGCCGGCGTTTCAGATGACCGGATTCGGTTTATCGTGGCCCTGGGGGCTCACGGGGCCCATTCATTGGAAGATTTCAGGAATAAACTGGGTGAGGACATCCTGCGCAGGTTTCCGGTCTTCAACCACAACCCCTACGAATGCTGTACGTCTCTTGGAGAGACATCCCGCGGGACACCGGTTGAGATTAACGCGGAATTCATGAAATGCGACCTGAAGATCGGTATCGGCCTGATCGTGCCCCACGTGTCTTACGGCTATGGCGGAGGCGGCAAAATCGTCCTCCCCGGTCTCGCTTCCATCAAGAGCATGTGGCACAACCACTACATGGTGGGGGGGCGCAGTGCCCCGACAAGGGCCCACCCGCTCGGCAAACTCAACCCGACTGTGGGCCTCGCCAAATATGAAGGCAATGTCCTCCGTTTGGATATGGAAGAGGCGACCCGAATGGCGGGGCTGGACATTAAGATTGATGCCGTTGTCAACGCGCACAGGGAGACCGTTGCCTTGTTTGTGGGCGACCCCATGACGGCCCACGAAGCGGGGGTTCAATATGCGAAAACGCACTATGCCACCCCCGCAAGGAAAGATGCGGACGTGGTCATTGCCAATGTCTATTCAAAGGCAAATGAAGGCCATGTGGCCATCATTCCATGCGCGGAACTCCTGAAACCCACCGGGGGCGATATGGTGGCCGTTCTCGGTGCGCCCGGCGGACAGATTCCCCATTATCTCCTGCGGAGCGGGGGTAAATTCGTCGGGGGCCGGCTCTGGGGAAAGAAGACGGCGTTCCCTCCGGGTGTGCATCGTCTCTTTTTGTTGAGCGAACATCCGGATCTGGCGGGCTGGGAATGGTTCGGCCCCGTGGATCAGATTCAGTGGTCCACATCCTGGGAACAAACTCTCGAGGGATTGCAGAAGACCCACGGGGATGGCACACAGGTGGCGGTGGTCCCGGATGGGACGATCCAGTATTTTGTGTGATGGTTACTTGTTACTAAATGCCGTTAACTTAAGATTGAAAGCACCGAGACCTTGGGACTGAAACTGGCCAGAAACATTACCTTGAAGCAGCTGAAGGGCGGGTTTGAGCTGATCCGGAACCATGGCACGGAGATTCGCATGACATTTCCCATTGATCATGATGATGTTTTAATCCATTCGTAAAGGGATGGGTTCCGATTCGTTCAGTTCGTTGACGGCGGTCCGTTCGATGGCAAGACAGCCCAGCTTTCCCATGCTGGACAAAAACTCCATTTCGTCTTGTGAGGGGACCTTTTTGTGGGCGAAATAAACTCGCAGGATGGCGTAGGTGGTGTCATTGACGGTAAAGGGAAGGCCGATCACTGAACTGACGCCTGCTTTTCGTGCCGCTTCGCGGTTCTGGATACGGGGATCATTTTCAAAATCGTTGACGATCATGATGTCGCCGTGCATGATCTCGGTGACGCTCTTGCCATAGTCGATGGCCCCCGAATCGAGATATTTCTTGGTAAGTCCATAGGAGGAGACCACTTTCAGGTTAAAGGTGCCCTGTTCAAGGACCCGTAGCGTACTCCCTTCAGCCCCGGTGATCTCTGCGGCCAGGGACACAATGAAGTAGAGGATATCGCTGAGTTCCTCCTCTTCCCTGTAGATTAGATCGATGACCCGGTCCAGCGCAAAAAAAGCGGTATCATGAAAGTTTTCCTGCATAATGGCCATCACCCCCCTTCGCGGTTGTTGATTGATGATTGGTGATTTGCGATTGAAAGATCCGCATAACGCCGCAGCGTGCGGCGTCCAACCTCAACGACTTCAGGATTTAGTTTTTCATATTTTAGGGGTCTGTGCAACCGGAAATTCGTCCGCAGCGATATCAGACAAAAAAGATAATGACAGAGTGTGGGTTTGCGTGTATGATCTTTACTTCTGAGAGAAGCTTTTTCACATTGAAATCGTAAGAATTCACAGGACCCCATTGCGCCCTCTATTGTTTCCAAAATCAGCACACCGCTTCAGCCCGGCTCATGAAAAGCGTTTTTTGAGCCGCCTTTTCTGTTTCCTCACCTTTATTCTGTTGTGGGCCACCCTTTCGCCGGCAGAGGCCGAAAGGCCCATTCCCAAACCCCGGGGGCTGGTGAACGATTTTGCCGATGTTGTCCCCGCAGCTGACGAGCAGAAAATAAACGCCATCAGCGCCACCCTGCTTCAAAAGACAGGGGTCCCCATCGTGGTGGTGACCATGCCGGATATCGAGGATGCCGAGTACAACGATTACGCCAACCGCCTGTACAGTACGTGGGGCATCGGCAAGAAGGGCGAAGACAAGGGCGTCCTCATCTTTGTTACGGTCAAAGAGCGAAAGATGCGTATCGAAACCGGGTACGGGGTGGAGGGGATCCTCCCGGATGGGCTGGTGGGCGAGATCCGCGACCGCTACATGCTTCCCTACCTGAAAAAAGATCAGTTCGGACCGGCGTTGCTGGCCGGAACCGCGGCGGTGGCCCGGGTGATCGCCAGGGATTCCGGAATTGAGCTGACCGGTGGGGACCAGGCCAAACCCCCTGAAGAGAAAACGGGGCGTTCGCTGCTCGGCTTTCTGCCCATCATCTTCATCATCATGATCTTCGGGATGATGTCGAGAAGACGAGGCGGATCCTGGCTCTTTTTCCTTCCCCTCCTCTTTGGCCTCGGCGGCGGACCTCGGTATTCCAGCGGGGGTATGGGCGGAAGTTTCGGTGGATTCGGCGGCGGTTTCGGTGGATTCGGCGGCGGCATGAGCGGCGGCGGCGGTGCCGGCGGTGGCTTTTGAAAGGAGTTAAGCGATGGGAAACATAAAAGACCCAAAGAGCATCTTCCCGGATATCGTCTCCGATTATCAGGGTATTTTCGGAGAGGATCTCATCAGTATCATCCTTTATGGGAGTGCCGCCGGGCCTGATTTTCGCCCGGGCAAATCGGACGTCAATTTGATGATCGTCCTCTCCGAGGATGCCATCGATCAGCTGGACCGGGCCTTTGATGTGGTGGCGAGATGGCGGAAAAAGGGGGTGGCCATTCCGCTCTTTCTCACGGAGGCGTATGTGGCGACCTCCTTGGATGTCTATCCCATCGAATACCTCAACTTTCAACGGAACTACCAACTGGTGTTCGGAAAAGACATCCTCAAGGATCTGGCCTTTGAGAATCGCTTTCTGAGGCTTCAGTGTGAACGGGAGGCCAAAGGAAAGCTCCTTTTGCTAAGGGAGGCGTTTCTGGAAACAGCCGGAAAGGCCGAGCCGCTTAAATCCCTTGTGGAACAGGCCCTGCCCGCCATCATTGCCCTGTTCGAGGCGCTGTTGTATCTGAAAGGTGCGCCACTGCCCGACAAGAAGCGGGAGATCATCACGGCGGCGGCGGCGTCGCTCGGAATCGACGCGGACGTGTTTGGATCCCTCCTCGATATGCGGGAGGGGCGGTCCAAGCCGAACAGGGAAGAACGGGTGAACGTCATCAAGGCCTGGTTGCGGGAGATGCGAAAACTGTCAAAGATGGTGGATGGCTTGGGAGGAGAAGATGGGTAAGGGACTTAAGACGCTATTGATTATTCTCGGGATCGTGGCCCTGCTGATCATTATTCCCTATTCCTATTTGAAGGGAACCTACAACACGCTGGTCACCATGGATGAGAGCGTGAAAGCGGCATGGGCTCAGGTGGAGAATCAGTTGCAAAGGCGCTACGACCTGATTCCCAATTATGTGGAGACGGTAAAGGGCTATGCCAAGCACGAAAAGGAGGTCTTCATCAAGGTGACGGAGGCCCGCTCAAAGGTGGCGGGTGCGGGCTCGGTCAGCGAAAAAATCGAGGCCAACAATGAACTCTCATCGGCCCTTTCCCGCCTGCTTGTGGTGGTGGAACAATATCCCCAGCTTAAGGCCAATGCCAATTTTATCCGTCTGCAGGATGAACTGGCGGGTACGGAGAACCGCATTGCCGTGGAGCGCAGGCGGTTCAACGAAGCGGTACGGGCCTACAATACCAAGATCCGGACGTTTCCCACCAATTTGATCGCCGGGATGTTCGGATTTGAAAAGGCCGCGTTTTTCGAAGTGCCCAAGGAGGCACAACTGGCGCCGAAGGTCTCTTTTGATTAGCGGAGTTTAAGTCACGGCCCAATCGACATATGGCGCGTGCTCACCGTTTTTTCCGGTAATATCTCTCCAACGCCGTCAAACGGTCCACATAGTTCATCTGAAATTCAAGATGGGAGTAGTTGCCGATCTCTTCTCTGAGGATGGCGATGTAGGGGAGGAGATCGATCCCATAGCTGTTTTTTCCTTCCTTTTCCGCATGGTGCACGATGAGGATGGCGTAATAGCTCGCCAGGAGTCTTACTTCAGGCGATCGCCGAAACAGGTAGGCCCTGCCCCCAATGGTATTCAATAAATATCCCGCATAGAGATAGGTGACGTTAAATGGTGGTCGTTCCAATCCGGACTGGGGGCATTGGGACCCGGACATGAGCCACTTGTAAAATAGATCGAAATTGATTTCCAGGGTGTCCTGTTCGTGCTGCAGGACCTCCTTTATCAACCGTATATAGGTATACCCCAAAACCCGGTATAGGTGGTACATGTTCTTGAGCATGGAGATGGGATCCACCCGCTCGCCCGCCGGGAGAGGGGGGTTCGCCGTCAACCGATTGAGGATATTTTGGAAACTCATCAATGTGTTCTGATCCAGGTGGAGCGCCTCCACATAGGGTTGCTGGTTTAAATAGTCAAAGAAATCATAAAGATACCCGTCTATTAATGAACAGTAATTCGGGTTTTGTGCAATTTGGGTCTCAATATCGGCGCCGACCGCTATCTTGAGGATGTTTGTTTGGGCCGTGTCCGGGGGTTTTTCAGGCGTATCCGCGGGACCATCCTCTCTCCCTTCTTTTGCGATGGGAAATTTTTGTGGACCGGGTTGTGATTCCGGGACCTTCTCAACGGTTTCACCCGGTGGACCGGCGGGCTGTTTGGACGCCGGTGCAGCGGTCTCCTCTTCGGTTTTGGCCCCAACGCCGCCCGCGTTGTCCGATTTGACCGTTTCCACGTCCGGCGTCGGTCCGCTTGTGGTCATGAGATAGTAGCCCAAGACACCGAGACATACGACCGCAAGGCCGATCAGCAACCAGACGTGAATCTTTCCCATTTGTCCCATGATATGCTCTCCCTTGCGTATTTGGTCTCCAGGTCAGACCGAGGCCACCCGGTATGCCTTCTGACCCTCCACGTACAGGTCGTTTCCCAGGGTGTCATTGACCACGACGGCAGGCAATTTTTCCACCTTCAGCTCGCGAATCGCCTCCGGTCCCAGATCTTCGTAAGCCACCACGCGCGCCGCCTTAATTGATCTGGCCATGAGGGCCCCGGCGCCCCCGATGGCGGCCATGTAAATCCCCTTGTATTTGACCATGGCCTCCACCACTTCCGGCGCGCGTTTGCCCTTACCTATCATCCCTTTCAGGCCCATTTCAAGCAACCTGGGGGCGAAAGGGTCCATCCGGTAGCTCGTGGTGGGCCCGGCCGCACCGATGACCCGGCCGGGGGGCGCCGGAGAAGGGCCCACATAATAGATGACCTGGCCCGCAATGGGGATCGGCAGTTCTTCCCCCTGATCCATTAGTTCCAGGAGCCTCCGGTGGGCCGCATCCCTGGCCGTGTACACGGTGCCGCTGACGGTGACCTGGTCCCCGGCCCTTAACGTTTCGATGTCGTTTGTTTCCAAGGGTGTCTCTAAATGATATGTGGTTTTCATAATCCGATCCTCAACTGTGGCCTGCTGCCTGAAACACGAAAAAATCTAAATCTCCAGCTTTACGTGTCGGCTGGCGTGACATTGGATATTGATGGCCAGGGGAAGACTCGCGATGTGGCAGGGCATCATCAGAATGTGGACCCCGAGGGAGGTGACGCGTCCGCCCAGGCCCTGGGGACCGACCCCTGTTTTGTTGATCTCACCCAGGAGTTCCTGTTCCATCTGTGCCAACTCGGGGTCGGGGTTGGGGCTTCCCAGGGGTCTTAGAAGCGATTTCTTGGCCAGAATGGCGGATCGCTCAAAATTGCCGCCGATGCCTACCCCCACGATGGTGGGGGGACAGGGGTTGGGACCGGCCTCCTGGACGGTTTGAACCACCCGTTCTTTGATGCCGGCCCAGCCGGCAGAGGGGGGGAGCATGAAGAGCCGGCTCATGTTTTCACTGCCGCCGCCTTTGGGCACGACCCATATCTTCAACCCTTCTCCCGGCACCATATCCAGATGGGTGATCACCGGGGTGTTGTCCCCGGTGTTCTTCCGGGTGAAGGGGTGGCAGACCGATTTTCTCAGAAACCCTTCTTCATACCCCTGACGGACCCCTTCCTCCAGGGCGCTGTTCAAGTCACGCCCGACAATGGAAACGCCCTGCCCCAGCTCCACAAAAAAGACGGCGATTCCGGTGTCCTGACACATAGGGATTCGCTCTTCAGCGGCCACCCGGGCGTTTTCGATCAACCGGATCAGGATCTCTTTGCCCACAGGGGATTCCTCGTGTTCTAAACCGGATTGAAACGCCTGGATGACGTCTTCCCCCAGGTCATAATTGGCCTGTATCACCGCTTCCCGAATCGGGGCGATAATGTCGTCCGTGGAAATTACTCTCATGATGTTTCCTCTCAAATCACTCTTATCGTGGTTATTTGTGCGGAGATATTAGAGAATTTCCCTCTGATTGTCAACGCGGATTGAAGGGTTCAGCCAAGTCCATCACGGTTTTTTGGGTCCCTGGCATCGCCGGACTCTTTACTGACATGGAAAATATACGAGTGATCCGGATCTATACACGCCCGTGACGCTTGAGCCGGTCCTCTTCTCTCTCAGGCATATGGACCGTTATCTGCTGGAAAGGAATGACCCATTGGTGGGCGTTACACGTTTCAACACACATTCGCTGTATGGCGCGCTCCAGGATCTGGTAGCGGGGACCTTCCGCGCCGTCGAACTCTGCGAGAACGGCCAGATCCAGCGAAGATGGGCCTGCATTCATGAACTCAACCCGGATTCTTTGGAGGTGTTCCCCGAGTCCTTCCCGCTTAAGCCCCTCATGGAGGTCGTGCTCGATCACTTGCGGAACGTCTTGGGTAATAATGGCCTGGTGCTGGTAGTCGAGGCCGAAGGAAGCCGAAATCCGGAATCCCTTTGACAGGTTGGTCGGTGAAAGGGACAGATAGTCCGGTGTCCTGAACGAGCGGGTTGCTCCTCCCTTGAGTCGTATTCGTACGGAATCCGGCGTCTGTGCAATGACCTCCCCGTAGGTCCCGTCGTCCAGCAGAATCCAATTCCCCTGCCTGGACGGAAACCAGGGTTCATCTCTGAATGAGGGCCTGGACCGGAGTTCTGTCAGGTCTTTTATGTGCAATCGGACAAATCCGCCCTCGAGCGCCCTGTTTTCCAGTTGCGAGTAGACGTTGATGGATTTCACCTCATACGGTACGCCTTTGTAGAGCACCACCTCTCCCTCTCGAACGGCCCCGAAATTGAGCATGAGGGTGGCCTGATCCCAGAACCGGGGGACCGCCTGTTTGGAGGTCCAGGCCACACCCATGGCAAAGATAACCGCCAAAGACAACAGGACCCAATCCCCAAGAGAATAGAGGGTCCCCACCAGGGCTAAAAATGAGAAGACCGCCGTGAATACCAGGAAGATGAGATCAAATGCACGGACCGGGAAGGTGCGGCCCTTTTTATGAAAAGGGCTGAACTTGAAGATAAGTCTGTGCACATAGCGAAGCCCCACCCAGACCAGGGCAAAGGCCAAAAGGGACAGCAGGAGATTTTTTCCTCGGCTCTTGAAAAAAAAACGAGCCAGGTTCTGTAGGGATTCCGACAGGGACTTTTTTTCCCCCTCTATTTTTTCCAGCTCATGGCGGGTGATGGCCATCTTGGCCTCCACCTCATTTTGTCTGCGGTCCCAGGTTCTGAGCACCCGGTTCAGCGCTTCCGTCAATTGCGGATTGTCGGTTTTTGATATCAGGGCCAGAAGATTGGATTTGGCCTTCTCCACCATTTCCAACTGATCCTCATACCCCCGCATGGTATTTCTCAGCTTTTCCATCTCCCTGGGCCGGGAGGTCATCTTTTTTGCCTCGCTCATCAGAGGTCCCAAAAGCTCAGAGAGTTCCCGGTTCCAGTTGACCTCTTTTTGGCCTTCCTCCTTGGGGGTGAAGGAATCCACACCGGTGCTCAATCGCTCAAAATCAGACCTGGTTTCCTTCAGTTTCCCCCTCAAATCGTTGATTCTGGCGCGTAAGTCGGCCTCGCGCCCTACGGCGCCCGGCTTATCTAAAACCTCCTGATTGGCTGAAATCATGCGCTGGAGATTTTTCATGGAATAGAGGAGCGATTCCAGTTCATCTATTCTTACGTTCTTAGAAGGGTCTGCGGAGGATGCAGCATGTATTCCTATGGGCGAAAGGAGGAAAAGGAAGAGACATGTCCAACATATCATTCGTGGTTTCATGAATGGGCCTCGATGTAAATGATGTTACAGGATGTTCCAGTTATGGTATGCCGGCTCCCGTTTGGGGCCGACGAGCCGTACGATCTCCGAGAAGATTCTATTTCTGAATCGTCACCCCGTCATCCTTGAAAATATTCCTGATGCCTGCCTTCAACAGTGCAGGGTTCAGATAGAGTTCTGCTTGTTTTCCCCCTCTGGCATCTACATAGGTGTTGTCAAATGTCAGCGCCGTCTTTTTGAGAACCTTGATGCTGTGGTCCGTGAGTATGAAATGATAACTGAGTGCCGCATATACGATACCGGCAATGATCAGGAGAAGTAGAATCTTTTTCATATATTCCTCCCTATGGTGTAGAAAATCAATCCGGCGTTTCTTGTTGAATGGTTGCTTTATTGCTTATTCACATTCTGAAAGGGCAAACTCGGTATGGCCCATCAATTTTGCTTCAGAGGCATTTTGAACCGCAATTCCACGTTCCGATCTATGGGGTCACCGGTTCCTTGAAATCCTTCATGAGCCGCCGATTCCCAAGAAGCCCACGCATGTTTGCCCAGTTCCCCGGTGGCCTGCTGGTTAAAGACATAGGTGTAAATAGACCCGGTACCATTGCCATTGTTCCATAGCTCAATGATCCGGGCCTGCTGCGGATAATCGATTAAGGATGAGGTCTGGATCTGCCAGAATCCCCTCCCAGGGGCATCTGGAGCGGGATATGCACGGATCCGGTTGACGTGTGCATGCCCGCAGACCAGCGCGATGACCTGACTGCGGGACAGGAGCAGTTCCAGGAACGCTTCACCTCCTTGCCGAATGGCGCCCACCGGATGATGGGCCACAACGATGGCCATGTGTGAAGGATGGGCATCCAGTTCCTGTGAAAACCATTCAAGCTGATCATCACCCAGGTGCCCGGCGGCACTTCCCTGAGGCCCCACCGTATCCAGGACGTAAAATCGAATGCCGGGCTGAACAAATTGGTCCCCGGTACCCGCTATAGCGGGCAGTGCAGTGAAGGCATAATACCCCTGGGCGTACGCAACGCCCTTTTTTGCACCGGGACTGAAGTCAAACCCCTTTGCACGCGATCCAAAGGCTTCGTTTCGTCGGGTATTGCCTGTTTCAGGAAAATGTCGCCTGATGAATTCCTCCCGCGTCACAAAATCGAGATCCGCGATGGATTCCAGCATCCAGGAGGGGATGTTGCCCAGGCCCAGGCAGTCATGGTTTCCCATGGTCTGAAACCAGGGGATGGTGAGCTGATTCATCTCGGCGAGGAAGCCCACCAGTTCGGCACGGGTACCGATGTCCACTGAATCACCGGTATTCACAACAAAATCAAGCTGATCCCGGTAGGCATTCAGGGTTTTAATCATGGCCCGAAGGACATCCAGATCATACCGCTCCTGAATCTCTGGTCGGTCCAGCCCCCCGAATCCGATGGAGCCGCCGAACCGATCCAGCATGGCTTCCAGTTTGGGGTGACCCGACATGGTGAACTGCTCCAGGGTGATGTGCACATCCGTGAGCTGGGCAAAGGCCATCAAGCGATTGGGCACCACCGTTCCCTCGTACGTTCCGGGTACGTGAAGGTCGTCTCTTAACATGACCTTCTTGGGTCTTTCGGGTGCCTTGGCTCCGCCCTGGGCGGGGGCCTCCAGCAGGGTTCCGGCGAGAAATCCCCTTCCCCCGCAACCCAACAGGTTCATATGCAGGCCCCCCGCTACGGCGGCCCCGCAATATGCCAGAAATCGGCGTCTACTTATGTCCATAGGCTTATCTCCACAATTCTTCTACTCCTGTGACAGCGCGTCATCGGCGACCAGAATGTGCCACTTGGGCCGCTTCCAGCTTTTTCTGAAAGCCTGTGGGGTATTCAGATACGCTTTTTTATCTGTTTCGTCACCGTCAAGAAAGACAACCAAATCCAATTGTCGTGTTTCCATTTCATATTCTTTGTCGAAAAGCCTGACCAGATCGTTGGCCGTCATGATTTCCCTGCCGAGTATTTCCTGAAGGGGAAGCATGAGTCCAGCGATATGGGGTTCAGGTTCGTAAGCCTTGTAGATGAGTTCGGTGCAGACCAGTTTTGAGTCGGTGCGAAAGTCAAAATCGAAATCATAGGGCCGACCTTTGTAGTGAAAAGCTCTCAGCACAGCGCGCGCCTTGGCCAATTTGGGGAGCCGCGGGCGAAGAACCGCCAGGGAGTCGGCCGAAGCCGTGGTTTTCAACGAAACGAGAGAAACACCGTCACCTGTGGCCTCTACGATTTTTGGGGTACCCGCTCCCGGGTCTTGGACTTGGTTTTCCTTGTAGGCGTCCGGATATTTCTTCTGAAGGAGCGCTTCAAAATCACCACTCTTGATCCCGTGCATCTTTGTCCACACCGTTACGCCCGGGTCTTTATCGAAATATTTTTTCCGCTCCTCAGGCGTGCCGACATAGAGGGCTGAATGGGGCCAGAATCCGGGCATACCGATGTTGGAAAGATACCATTCCCGCCGCGTCAGGAAAATATCACCGGGCTCGAGTAAGGGGTGCATTCCCTCAATTTGATCGCCGCTGATCAAGGACTGATGCGTGCGCCAGAGTTTGGTATCACCCATCCATTCCGCCACCTGCTTCTGAACGGGAAGCCACGTCTTATGCCCCGCATCCCGGGCAATCGTGAGGGCGTTTTTCAATGTCGCCAAAGGGCCTGCGCCCTTGCCCGCATCCCATATATATTCGCTGTCTTCTTCGATCGAGTGGGCAATGGCTTCCGGTGGCCCTGGGTCGCTGATGCGGTATTTCAGGTCCATTTGGGCAAACTGGGCGGCTTTTGCGACATTCAAGAAATCGGATTTCAAATTCGAGTAGGTTCCGCCCGGCAATCCGATCTCGGGGACCGGGTCATTAAGGACGGTATGTAGGATCGAATCCCGTTCCGCAATTCGTATAAATTCCAGCGCATACCGGTATTGAGTTAGAAAGACCGCATAGCGCCCATAAAAGAGCGCGTTTTCCAGGCCTTCAATCCCTTTTCGCTCAAGCGCTTCATATTGCTGTCCAAGCAGATCCAGTGCAATCATGTGATCCAGAAACCGCTGCCAGGTCTGCCAGATGGTCATCCGCTGATCCCGGGACAGAAGACGTTGTCTTTCCGGATGTGCTTTCGAAAACAGATCGGGTCGGCTGTTCATGAACGACATAATTTCCGAGAGGGCCGCGTGGGATTGCACGATATCCAGGTAACTCTTATGGATTCGGGCTCGAAGCGAGAGCTGCTGGTGAGGCGCCGCCAAAAGAAGCGCATCCGGCCATCCGACAAATAAGGCGAAGAGAACCGGTGCAGCCATCAGGAAATGGCGATTAATCATTTTATGTTCTCTGATTCACTGATTCAAATTGAGAATTGTGGGGTATCATCTCAATAAGTCGGGGCGATTGCTCTGCGCAGATCAAGGCAGGTTCATCCGAAAGTCGTTCCTGTAGGTGCGCCTTCAGGCGCACGGCCCACGCACCCTGTGCGGCTGAAGCCGCACCTACCGCGGGTTTTGAGATGATACATTGTGGGCAATTTTAGGCCAACACCTTTCAATCGGCAAGTACAATCTCCACCCGGCGGTTGAGCTGCTTGTTGGCTCGAGAGGTGTTCGGTGTCAGGGGGAGGGTTTCTCCGTATCCCAGCACCTGAAGGCGGTCTGGGGATATGCGATGGTGATTGACCAGATAGTCCTTGGCCGCCTGGGCCCGCTTGATGCTCAGATGAAGGTTGTAGGCCTCGCTGCCATCCGAATCCGTATGGCCGATAATGCGAAAGCCCCGGTTTTCCAGCCTTGGATCTTCCATGGTTTCGGCCAGTTCATCCAGGAGAGGTAAGGATTCCGGTCGAATGGTATGGGAATTGACGTCGAACCGGATCTGCATGTTGACAGATGCACGCCGTGTTTTCTCCTTCACCTCAATGGTTTCCCAAACATCCTGGTCTCCATCCTTTTTCAACACCCGGATGGTTTTGCTTGGCTCCGATGGGGGTTTCTGAGGAGTCAAAGATTCCCATGCATCCTCTTTTTTGGGCCCCTCTTTGCGATCCTTGGGGGTTTCGATTCCCAAAAGCCGCTCGGTCATCCCCTCGGACGTGGTTTCAAACCCATATTCTCCGGCATTGACGTGCCCTGTCCAGAAAACCACGGCGAGCCATATGGAAAAAATGACATTGATTTTTTTCATCTGAGGTCTCCCTTTGTCTATCCACCAGCAAGACTTCAAGTCCCAAGCATTACTAGAAAGTCGTTCATCTCTTCAACGAACGCCGATGTTCCTTCGATGCCGCTCATGACCTGATGCGGATTGAACTGAACAAGTGGTCTGTAATCCGCCTTGTGACGATTGTCGAAAAGCCAGTCATAGTGTTTCCCCCAGACAGCATTTTGATACCTTCCTGATGCGTGATTGTCGCGAGCAGAGGCAAGGTCTTCCCTCGCCTTTTCCATCCAGTAGTCCACAATGGCCCAATCATTCATGCGACAACCGCTCCATCTCTTATAATCTCTTCATAAACAGGAAACCGGGTGAACATACCGCCCTCCCACTCCTCACCAGAAACAAAAAGAGGGCTGAAAATCACATCGTATGTCATGCCGATGTCGAAAAGGATCTCAATGACGGCCTTTTCTTCTTTCCAATCAAGCTTTCTTGAACTAATCAAAAGCAGGTCTGTATCCGAGTGTTCGTTCGAGTCCCCCTGGCCTTTGATCCAAACAAAATAACGCCCTTGATGGGAAATCGCTTTCCAAGTATTCTTTGGGCAGATTCAACCGCCTGCTGCTCGTTCGCTTTGAGCTTGGTATCTTGAAATGATTTCATATTAGACACGCTGTTTCATTGTTTATCCCCTAATTCCGATGGGCTGGTTCTGTAACGGCCGAGCTATTCTACCCAATTTTCCAGAATCAGACCCCCAACTCTTTCAAACGCCGATGTATTATGGGTCACCAGCGTCATCTCCCGGGATATAGCAAGGCCTGCGATGAGCAGATCGTAAGGCCCAATGGGCATTCCCTTCTTTTCAAGTTGGGCGCGAATGGCAGCGGCTTCCAAGACTGAAGATCGGTCCAGGTTAACCACATTCAATGGTGACAAAAATTTGGCCATAGCGTCCCGGGACCGTTGCTGATGGCGGCTTTTCCGGATGCCATACTCGAGTTCAAATACCGTGATGATGGAAATGGCCACCTCTGCGGGGGAATGTTGGCTGAAATGCTGGAAGGCTTCAGGCGGCCGCTTTTTGATCAGATATATACAAATATTGGTGTCAAGCAGGTAGCGTGTCACAGGGATTCTCTCTCCTGCATAAGCGGCTGACGTCGTCCGTCTTCAAAAACGTCATCAGGAAACTCACTAAGCGCCTCAAACATCGCGTCCCACGTCGTTTCCAAGGGCTCAAGTACCACCTGGTTACCCTTCTTATAGATCTTTACCTCATGACAAGTAAATCTGAATGCCTTGGGCAGCCTGATCGCCTGAGAATTGCCGTTCTGAAATACTTTGGCCGTTTCCATGTATACCCCTCTCATACTCATATATACTATTTGGATGTACACTGTCGTAGTCTGCAAGTCAAGCATACAATTTTTGAAAAATATATAAGGGTTGGGGCCCAGGCCCGAACCAGAGTCATATTGCCGGAAACGCTGGTCAACATGTGGCTCAGCGAGCGTTTGAACGTACCGCTTGAACGCAAAACCAGAGCGTAATTGGCGTTTTTTTGCCCTTGCCATTGGCTGATTTTTCTATCCTGCCCATTTGGCCCCCAAAAAGGAAAGGCACCCCCATCCCCAGCAATGACATATGGATTGCTGCGCAAACCATGGAGCACGGTGCCGAACTGATCACATCGGACCGGAACTTTGATAGAATTGAGAGTCTGGTCTTCACATCCTTTGAGGGTCTTTTTAGTAAATGCTGAACCTCGCCACCATCCGTTTGTGTTTTGGATGTTAGAACGATAACGACCTGATGACGAATGTTTTCGGCTTGACATAATTCAAGGAGAATTGATATTTTGTTCTTCCTAAACAGCGTCTGGTTCCATAGGCCTACCGTAAGACCGGTTTTGAAATGAACCTATCGACGACACACCGGAGACGACCGGTTTGATTTGTCATGATCAGATAGTTCCTCGCATGGGCTTCCGTAAAGCGCCCTCCCTCTGTTTCTATAAAAACGATGATAATGATAATATTAGGTCAGCACGAGGCAGGTGGTTCCTGTCGAGGCACTGTGCCGACCTCTGGTCTTGAGTAATTAAAAGGCGTGTATAATGAAAGGAGTTTGGCCATGAAAGCAATACAGAAAAGTATGGTGTTGATGTGGGTCTCAATGTTGAGCCTTCTATTGCTCTGCCCATTGAGTTGGGCCATCGAGACCACTGCCGTGGGCGAGGGACGGACCCGTCAGGAGGCCATTAATAATGGCATACGGACCGCGGTGGAGCAGGCCCTGGGAACCCTGGTCAAGTCATCCACCCAAGTGAGCCAGGGAAAGCTGGTGTGGGACAGAATCGCCTCGGCCAGTGCGGGGTATGTGAAAAAATACGATGTCATTGCCGAGGGCAAAGATCCGGTCAGTGATGTGTACAAAGTTAAATTGAACGTGAGCATTGATGATCATAAGCTTCAAAATGCGGTGGATGAATATATCGAGGACCCTCGGGCACAAAGGACCTTTCAAGAAACGCAATTTGATGAACGCAAAATCGTGGTGGTGTATCAGCCCCGGACCGGATTTGACCTCCCGGCCGATTCCAAGGGGGTGCAAACCGTCATGGACCTGATCCAGGATAAGTTGAGTGGATATGGGTTCAGGGTGTTTCTCCCTGATCAGCTGGTTCGAATCAAAGGCAGGGTGTCGGAGATGGTGGTGGATGAAGAATCGGCCATCAATCTGGCAAGACAGGAAGCGGCCGACGCCGCCGTGACCGTCAGTTTTGATGCGGCCAAGAAACCCACAGCGGACGGATACAATCTCATATTGTGTACCTTGTCACTAAAGGCCTTTGATACCAGCACCGGGGAGTTGTTTGCGAATGTTCAGGACCGCGATAAAACCATCGCACGGGGAGGCGATTACGGCATAGAAGACGGCGTGGCCCGGGCCGCCATCAAGGTGGGGCCGAGGACCGTAGAGCGGCTCACCAAAAAGATCGTCAACCGATTCAGCACCAAGAGAGCCAAATTTGTCATGCTCGCCTTCAGGAACATTTCCGCCAAAAATCAATTCAGGGTGGAGAGTATTCTGGAGGAGATCGGCTGGCGGTATCGTGTTGCCCGCCAGACCGGGAACTATGTGGAATTCGAAGTCTTCTCCGAGGCCGACCCCACATCGGTGCGAATGACCATGAGAAAGGAAATTCAAAAGGCCCAGCTCCCGCTTACGCCGGCTGAGATGGTGGGCAGCCGGGTCATCTTCGACGGAAAAGATACTGGAGGATATTAGATGAAACGCTATGCATGGCTTTTTGCCATCCTTATGCCGCTGAGCCTGGGGGCCTGCGCCACCATGGGACCGTCCACAAAAGGGGCCCTGGTCAATGTGTACAGACCCAACCCGGTCAAGGAATCCATGGTGTGCTCTGTGGAGGGAAAATCGGGCATCTCCTACATGTACGTGGGGCCGGAAACCGTCAGCGGATCGATCAGGCCAGGAGGAGAAAAAGGTCATTGCCCAGTATGCAAAGGCCGTCCTGGGGGAGACACGGTTTATCAATCCGGTCTCCATGGCCTCCATAGAAGGGGAGTATCCGGATCTCAGTATCCGGGTGCACCGGTTTTCGGTTCAAACCCAAAAAGGGGGGAATCGTCTGAGCATGGACGGGATATTTCAGGCCAGTTTTTCCATCCGTCAGGCGGGGTATCTCGAGTGCTCCACGGGCAGCCCCATCCTTGTTGAAAAGCACTATGAAATGCCCGCATACAAACAGGATAAGCTCCCTTCGAGGCCGCTGGTGGAACAGCAGTTGGTTAAGGAAGCGGTCCGCCGGGTGGTGAGGCAGTTTGTTCCGGTTAAGAGCCAGGTCCTACGATCGGTCAAGTCAGGGAGTGAGCTGAGTGGTCAGGCGGCCGCCATGATTGATGCGGGAAACTGTATGGGGGCATATGAACTGCTGAAACCAGTGGTTTCCAATCCCGCCTGTGAGGATGCGGACAGCCTCTACAATGCGGGGGTTGCCGCGGAATGCGCAGCATGGAATGCGGCCAATGATCAGAAGACCCAGTTTCAATACTTGAGAAAGGCCGGGGAGTACTATGGAAAGGCCGCCATGTTGCGCCCTGGTGATAAAGAAATTCAGCAGGCCAAGGGGGAGTTGGACTACGAACTGCACACCTTTTTTTCCTCCTTTGAGCGTCAGGAAAAAACCAAAAAGACCCTGGATGATCTGAAGGCCCCCAAAAGCTTCTGACCTTTCATCTGGACAACCGTCGGGTGGGTCCATACGAATTGAGTGAAAAGAATCATAAACCGGTGAGAAGCGTGCTGCTTGTGTTGTGTGTGATCCTTCTTGCGCCGGGGTGCATGCGGGCCATCGAACAGGCCACCGGGCTGGAGTTGTCCAAAAACATGAATCCGGTCATGGAACTGGAGATGAACCTGGTTTTTCTTGATGAAATTGCCGCCTACACCAAGCTGAATGAGATGATTCTAAAGCGGGTGCCGATTTCCATGGATGACCCTTGGCCTGTATTGCTGAATCATTACACGCAGGATCCAAAGGAGGGTGAAGAAAGGGCCAAGGAATACTACGATGCGTGCCTGAATGATCTGCTCAGAAATGATTTCTTTTTTTACAGGACCTATGATACGGCCCTGTATTTCAACCTTCTCGGTACGGGGGGGGCAAAGGCCTTACTGGCCCGTGCCGTCATTTCGGCAAGGGACCTCCTTGTTATTGAAGGCGCTAAGGCGCTGGGCAGGCGTTACGAACATGCCAAGTGGATCGTCAGTTACTATCCTCTCGGCTGCAAGTGCCCGTATTTCAGCCGCCGATTCGGATCTTTGAACCCCGGATCGATGGAATGTCTTCAAGTAAAGCCGCTTATCCAATGTCCATTTTTTGTGGATCCCACGGAGATGATGCTCTATGAATATCTTTTCGGAGAAGGGGGTTTTGATTCCTGGGTGGAGCTTCAAATCCGTCCAGAATGCTTCCGTGTGGTGGAAGGCGAACGGCTCGGCACATTCGAAGAGGTGTATTATACCCTCCTTC
Organism: Deltaproteobacteria bacterium; assembly: GCA_034522175.1. GTDB lineage: Bacteria > Desulfobacterota > DSM-4660 > Desulfatiglandales > Desulfatiglandaceae > JAIPDZ01. Next base: position 2,518,705 of record JAXHLQ010000001.1, read on the forward strand.
CTGATCACCTTCAAGAGAGCATCAGGAGAATGGACGACGAAGTGAATATGACCGGGAGCGATCTGGAAGCCACCAAAGCCCTCCTGGAAGACGATGGTCTTCCATCCCGGGAAGTGAACCGCCTGGAAAAGGAGAAAGAACGCCTTGATGCACTTTTGGACAAGAAGCTGAGCGCTCAGAAAAAACTATATGAGCAGGCCGAATCCATGCTGGAGGCGACGCCTGAGAAGGTGAAAAAGGCCAGAACGCTTTTGCTGGTGGCGGACTTTATTGAAAACGGATTTGCAGAAATCTCGACGGCCATGACCGCATTGAGTATTAAACTTGCGGACGACCTTCTGGCCCTTTCGGCCTTCGGCACCGAGCAGATCACCAGCAGCATGACCTACCTGGTGACCCAGGGCGTGGCCAGCGGATCGTTTGCGGCCAAACGGGCGGAGCTTTTGGGAAAGCGGCTTATTTCACTCCCGGTGAACTATGCCCAGGTCTGGGGATATGCCACGGCCCAGAAATATCGGGTGAGCAAGTACAGGGCGTATTTGGAGGCCTTGGTCAAGATGGGAGAAAAACCAAACACCTGAGCTATGGCTAACTCCACAGTCCAAAGTCCTCATAAGGTATTGATATTATTAGATAGCCAAATTCGACAACGTCATTTCGGCGAATCCCGGATCGGGGTCCGGGACAGGCACCGGAATCCAGTATTGTTTCAATAGGTTAAACACTCTGGATGCTGGTCGAAGATCCCGGACTTAGCGGGGATCAGGTTCGGCATGACTAGAGAACTTTGGACTCTCAAGTGGCTAAGAATGTTTACGAGAATATTGTGTCATCAACTCAAGGAGGTAAAAAAATGAAAAGACACATTGCGGTGGCCCTGGTCCTTGGCCTTATCTGGACGGTGAGTGGATGTGCGACCAAACGTATGACACCCGTATCCGAAGAGGATAATCCGGCCCACCACTATCTGATGGGGATGGAACTGATCGACAAGGGGAACCTTGGCGAGGCCCAGGCCCGGTTCGACCGGTCCTTGAAACTGGATCCGGAGTATGCGCCGGCCATGGCCGGGAAGGCCCTGGTGACGGCCTGCCGGACCGGGCAGATGGAAGACAAATCCCATCAATCGGTTGAGCTGGAGCGAGCCCTCGATCTATTGGATGATGCCATGGATGAGGCCGAAGGAGACTCTGAGAAATTTATTGCCGAGGTGACCGGTATCCGGGTCTACACCCATGCCAGGCCCAAGAAATGGCTCAAGAAAGCCAAAGGGTGTTACAAGGATGCCATGGGCCTGAAAAACGTGAAAACCGAGGACCTGCCCTACTATCGCAATAAAGAAGCGGCCCATTATTTTATGGGTGTGGCCTATTACCGGGACTACCGCTTTCGAGATGCAGAGGATGTGCTGGCCAGGTTGATGGCCGCCACTCCGGGTCGCTGGCACGAACCTGCCGGGAAGCTGTTCAAAAAGGTCCATAAAATCATCCGGGCTTCCGCCAGCTTTACCCTGACCGATGTGGCCAAGCGCATTGCCGTCAAGGATGAGGTATGCCGGGCTGATGTGGCGGCGCTTCTCGTGGATGAGTTGCATCTGGACCGGCTCATGGCGGGTCGCCTGGGACCCACGAAGAAGGAGAAGCCAGCCGATTTTATTCCGGCGGACGTGCGCGGCCATTTATTCAAATCCGAGATTCTGATCGTTCAGAAATGGGGGCTTCGAGGACTGGAACCCCTTTATGACAAGACCTCCAAGGCCTATCTGTTCGAACCCGATAAACCGGTCTCCCGGGAGGAGCTGGCCTTTATTCTGGAGGACCTGTTGATCAAAATCACCGGGGACGAGGCCCTGGCCACCCGGTATTTCGGTCAGAAAAATTCCCCCTACCCGGATGTCCCGCCCACCGATGCCTCGTTTAATGCCATAATGAACGTGGTGAACCGGGGGCTTATGGAACCGAACATTTCAGGGGCCTTCCGGCCTGATGACCATACGGATGGAGCGGAACTCCTGCTCTCTGTTATGCGGTTGAGAAACGTAATGAACGTGAAATAAGATAAGGAGGTTTGCCATGAAAACAGTGTTTAAGATGAGTATGTTTTGGTTGGGGACCCTTCTGCTCGTGACCGGGGCATGGGCAGCGGAAGAATGGCAGAGCATCACCGATCCGGTGAAGGTTTTCGAAGAAGGGTATGTGCAGGTCGTCGGCGTGTCAGAGGAGGGACAAAGCCGATTCAAGGCCATGCGGGCCGCGACAGTGGTGGCGCAGCGGGACCTGCTGGAGATCCTGGAAGGCCTGCGTCTGTACGGCGAGACCACGGTAAGAGACGGCATGCTCCAATCCGACAATATTCGTACCTCTGTGGAAGGCATGGTGCGGGGGGCCATGAAATGCGGTGAGAAATATCACGACAGCAGGGGGTATGCGGAGGTCTGCATGCGGGTGCATATTCGGGGAAAAGGCGGGATGTACGACGTGATCCTCCCCCTTATTCAGGAACAAAAGCTCATGCCCAAAGATACGTCCTATTACAGGCCCAAGCTGATCCCCAAGGTGGTTACGGAAACAGCCCCTGCCCCGACCCAAAGGGAGGGGGGCACGCCCCCGGTGAAACCCCCAGGCCGCCGGCCGCTCCGGAGCGGGAGACCGTAAAACCAGAGGCGAGTGCCGGTACCGCCCAGGCCGGAGGTGGCCAAGCCCTCTGAAATCAAAGTTGTTTTTGACGGCTTGATCGTGGACGTTCGTGATTACCCGTTCAAGCCCGCTCTTGTGAACACCATTGTGACGGACAAGGATGAAGTGGTGTTTGATCCCTCTAAAATTTTGAGCGAGATTCTGGTGGAACGGGGATGCGGCGGGTTCACCACTGACCCCAACAAGGCAAAGGCTCTTCTCGAGAGCTGGGGGAGCAAAAAACCCATGACGGTGAAAGGGATCTCGGTCATCAAGATGACCAATGCCGAGGTCTCCGGAGACGATGCAGCGGCCATCTATGTGCACGACAAAAAGAGCAATCTGCTGGCGAATGCAAAGGTGGTATTCCTTCTCAAATAAAAGGCATAATCTTTCAGGGATGCCCCAGCGGGTTCCGATCCCGCCCGAGGCCACCATGGGCGGATCGGGGCCCCTTTTCTCCCCCGCCCGTCAAAAGATAACGGTGGGCCTCACGCTGGCTGCTGTTTCCCCATAGGGAGGCTTGAACATGAAAAAAAAGATCTTCATTATCACGGGTGCATCATTGGTCTTCATTGCCTCGGTGGCATTTGCCGCCGGTGTGTATATCAATGCCAACATCGAAGACCTCACCCGCAAGCATGTGGGCGCCGGGATACAGTTCGATTCGATTCGATTCCGCTACTCACCCATGCCCAATATCCTTTTGACCGATGTACAGGTGGATTACGACCAAAACAGGGCCGAAATTCCTTCCCTTACACTCTATCCCGATCTTCTCGCCCTCATGAAGGGACGGATTGTCCTGGACAGGGTGGTGGTGGAGGATCCCCGTATATTTGCCGAGAGGACCACTCCTGCTACCCCTTCAGGGCCCCGGACCTCCCCCATGCTGACCCCCGCGGGAATCCCGGCGGAGCGGGTGAGAGGGCTCCAGATCAAAGGCGGTCAGATGATCCTGAAAGGGCATGACGGCAGCCGTCCGGTCTCCTTTGCAGTGGCCATGGAGAATATTGAAAAATCAGGCCAGGCCATAAAGGTTCAGGTCACGGACTTTACCCTTGACGAACTGGGCATCCGGTTTGCCGGCAATATTGCCATATCCTCTTTTTCCCCGCTCAAGCTCCAGGTGGAGGCACCGGAGGCCTCCTTGAATCCGGCGGAAATAAAGGATTTTCTCATACGGTTTGGGTTTATCAAAGAGGACCTGGGTCACCAGATCCCTAAAATAACCCACATTGCGGCCAAGGATTTTACACTCGACATTGATCCGGACGTGGAAAAATTCCAGCTTTCTTCACAGACCCTCCAGTTTGACCAAAACCAGCTGACAGATGTCTCGGTCGGCCTCCTGAAAGGAGGGCGGTATGACGTCAAGTGCGCCGAGTTGCTTCTCGAAGCGGGTACCGTTCACCAGTGGCTCAAGGAGAATCCCAAAGGGAGAGAGGCACTCGACAGCCTCCTGGATAAGGCAAGGCTGAAGGATCTCAGTGCGCAGGGAAAGGTGAAATTATCTGCTGTGGAGCTGAGCGGCACCCAGGGGGAAGAGACCGCGCTGAACGGATCCATGAATCTCAGCACAGAAGGTCTGAAAGTTCACCTAATATCTGAAACCGGAGAAGAACAGGACTTTACCATCAGCCGACTGGACACCCGGGTGACCGTAGAACAGGGCCAACCGGCTTTACAGATAAGCCAACTTCAATTCAGTTCCCTCAAGGGAGGAACCGGCCTGATCCGTACCACCATGGCCTTCCCCCTGAGATTGCAGGACATCACCTTCAACACCACCCTGAACTCTCTCAAGGTCTTTGATACCACCCTGAACGGCCGGGCTTCTAAAAAAAAGGAAGCCCCTTTCACCTTTGATATGGCGGCTTTCGGCCCTTCTCTGGAATTTCGAGCCCAGGGAGTCCTCAAGGTGCCCGAGAAAGACGGAATGGATTTTCAGGCCCGGTTTGCCGATCTTCGATTGATTCGGCAACCCTCCCCAAAGGCCGAGTCTACCCAAAAACCGGGTCTCGGGCAGGACAAGGACTTCGATTTTACGCTCGTCAAAGGAAAGGAGATCACCGGAGAGGCCTTTGTCAAGACCCTTGCCTATAACGAGTGGCCCGAACTCGATGATGTGAATCTCTCCCTGGCGTGCCGGAACGACCGGGCCGTGATCAAAGGGTCGGTCCGGCTGTGCCAGACCAACCTGCACCTCGGGGCGGTGCTGTTGCCCCCGAACCGGTTGGTGGCGCAGATTGAAGGCAAAGGGGCCCACATGGACCTGACCTCCTTTATCGCCTGCTTTTCCAAAGAGCTCCCCCTGTTTCTGACCGGAAAAATGACCCTGGTGGCCAATCTGTTTGCCGAAGGGGAAAACCCCGGAAAACTCCTGAATACAGCCCAGGGAGAGGTGATCCTCACCCTGAGGGAGTGTACAGTGCACAGGCTGGCCAACCTGGATTCCCGTCTCGCTTTTTTCTTAGATATACTGGCCACGGCGGGAGTAGGCATCGGCAAGATCGATGCCGTCAATTTTGACAGCGGCATGGCCAGGGCCAATGTGAAAGACGGCCGGGTCATCCTGGATCGTTTTTCCCTGCGGGGACCGCTCTTAGATACCTGGGGCGAGGGGGAGTTTTCCTTGAAAGACAGGCGTCTGAGATTGACCGGACAGGTCCAGACCGGCCTGGGGATTATCAAAGACCTGGACATCGATCGGGTGCTGGTAAAAAAGGAGACATGATGAAACCGAGCCGAGCATTTCCCAGGGCCATTTACCTCCTGCCTGTGATGGCACTGGTGCTGAGCTTTTGCGCCACCGCCAAGAAGCCCGGAAAGGTCTCATACGTGGAAGAAAAGCAGGTCCCGGGGAAAATCGCGGTGATGCCCGCCCTGTTGATCCCCGAGGGGCAAAAGGAGGCCACCCTGGACATTGCCCCGGGGAGTGAAGACGCCGCATTTGTCACCAAGCTGGTCAGGGGGGTCATCAATAACCAGTTGAGCGGAAAGGGGTATAGCACGCTTCCCTTGAGCCAGGTGGATCAGGGATTGGCCTCGTCCGGAAAAGACTGGCAAAAGATGAGCCCTGAGGCCGTCTGCAAGCTGTTGAAAGTGGACGGGCTCATCTACCCCGAGGTCCTGTCGGCCACTATGATCAAGGCCGTGGCCTACGACCAGTATGCAGTGGAAGTCAAATTGAAAATGGTCAATGCCAAAGGGAAGGTCCTGGGGACCTGGACCGAATCCGCCTCCAAACGGAAGATTTCCATCCCCACCGGCGCCATCGGGGCCTTGGCCACCATTGCCGCCGCGGTCATGGATGATCCGGCCAAACAGCACATGCGGCTGGTGGTCTATGACTGGGGCTGGAAAGTCTCCCAGTTTCTGCCGGACAGTCCCCACAAGGGGGCGCTTCCGGAAGTCCTGCTGGTCACCACCAATGTGGACAAGCAGATCTTTGGGGCCGGGGATCAGATCGAGGTGGAGGTGAACGCTGAAAAAGGGCTGACCTGTACCTTTGACGTGGGGAATTTCAAAAAGGGGATTCCCCTGCCTGAAACCACGGCCGGCATCTACAAGGGGTTTTATGGAATTCGGAAAGGGGATCAGACCGAGGCCCAGCCCTTGACCATCCATCTCATCAAACCCAACGGCGTGGAAAGGGTATGGCAGGAGGCGGGGGGGACCATTACCATTGACGCGGTGCCGCCGCCCGGGCCCACGGATCTGCAGGCCGGCGCCGGCAAACAGGGGGTCTCGCTGACCTGGGTTCAGCCGGACAAGCAAACCGTGCAGGGGTTTGTGGTGGAACGGGGCCACAAGCCCTTTGGCGACTTTGAGACCGCGGCCCGGACCGGAGAGCTCAGCTACCTGGATGCCCAAGTGGCCCAGGGAAGCACTCATTACTACCGGGTCCGAGCCGTAGACGGCATCGGCAACCCCTCCGATCCCACCCGGAGTCTGAAGGTGGTAATGCCCTTTTTTGAGGAAGTGGCCCTGTCCCCTATGCTCAAGGGCGTACTGGTGCCCGGAGTGTACCTGGCAAAAGGGGAATGTGTGGTGCCTGAGGGGGAGACCTTTACCATGGGCCCGGGGACCCGCATCAAGTTTTCGCCTGGTGCCACGCTCATTGCCAAGGGGGCCCTGAAGGTTGCCGGATCCGAAAAAAAGCCCATCCTTTTGGAGGGGGAGACCTGGCAGGGGATCCAGGTGACGCCCCAGGGCCGGGCACACATAGAAAACGCCTCCATGCAGGAATGCAGTCCCTGCCTGCAGGTTGCGGGGGGGCTCCTGGAGGGGGCCTCCACCACCCTCAAGGGTCCGGGCCAAACCGCCGTTTGCGTGGATCCGGAGAGTCATTTCACCATGAGCGGCCTTCATATCAGCGGGTTTGAAACGGGCGTTGCCCTCAAAGGAGGCCGGGGAAAGCTGGAGAATAGCACCATCACCGAAAACCATGTGGGTGTGATGTTTGAAGGAGGCATGGTCGACCTGATTCACAACAACATCTACCAAAACCGGGAAACGGATGTGGTCTCCCTCAAAAAACTGGTGCTGGAGAGCAATTACCTGGGGACCACCACAGTGGAGGATGCAGGCCTGAAGGGAGACATCCTGGTGGCCAGTCTCTTAAACGCCCCCTACCCCCACGGCCAGCGGGTGGTTCTGGTGAGCCGTGAAGAAATCACCCCCGAAGTGATGGCGGCCCGGTTTGAAAAACACAAAAAGGAGGGGATCGAGTCTTTCAAAAACCGGGAATTCGGGGCTGCCTATCAATCCCTGAAGGAGGCCCTTTCCCTCAAAGAGGACCAGGAGGTCTACCTCTATATGGCCTACACCGAGATGATCCTGGGCGAAGAGGCCAACCTGGAGAAGACCCTGGCCCAGGGGATCGAGGCCTTCCCCTACGAGGTCAAGCTCTATCAGATTTATGCCAAGCACCTGATCGCCCAGGGGGAAATGAGAAGGCCCTGGCCCTCCTGGACAAGGCCCTCAGAATGAATCCGGGGGATCAGACCCTCAAGATCATGAAGCAGGGGCTGCTGGCGCCCCAGCCTCAAAAGGCGGTGGCCGCTGCCCCTTCCAAACCAACACCCGCATCCCGGGCACCCGAGGTTTCCTTTGACACCCTTAAGGCGGAGGGCATCGACGCATTCAAGAGGAGAGAATTTAAACAGGCTGAAGAAACCCTTTCCAAGGCCCTGTCCCAAAAGGAGGACAATGAGGTCTATCTCTACCTGGCCTACACCGAGATGAACCTGAAGCAGGAGGCCCGGTTGGAAGCGACCTTGGATAAAGGGATCGCCGCCTTTCCCCAGGACGTGAGGCTCTATCAACTCTATGTCAAACACCTGGCCTCTGTGGGGGAGACGGAAAAGGCCCTGTCTATGGTCCGTAAGGCCCTGGAACTGGATCCGGACAATCAGAACCTTATATTTATGCGCGATTATCTGGAAAAAAATGGAAAATAAGCGGTACTTATTCCATATAAGAGGGCTGACCATGGCATTGGGAATGCTGATGGTGTGCCATCTCTCGCCCGCGGGGGCCCAGGAAAATCTGGAAAGGGAGCAGGAGGCCCGGTACGACCTCAATTATGCCAGTTACCTGATCGAGGTGGGCCAATATATGCAGGCCCTGGAGAACTACGAAACGGCCCTGGAGCTCACCTCCCGCACCAAGACCAAGATTGACGCCCTTTTGGCCAAGGCCACCCTGCTGTCCACGTTTTTAGATGCCCCGGAAGAGGCCCTCAAGGTCTACCGCCAGGTCTATCGGGAATTCCCCCGGGCCGCGGAGATCGCCCGGTACCGGGAAGGGCTGTTGTTGTATGACCTGGAGCGCCCGAAGGAGGCTCAAAAGGCGGTCCGGGAATACCTCCAGAAATACCCCCAGGGGAGGTTTCGGTTCCAGGCCGAGGCCCTGTTGGAGCAGATCCAGAAGATTCCTCCCCCGCCTCCTGTAAAACCGCCTGTGGTGGTCAAGCCGCCTGAGGTGAAACCGCCCGAGGTGAAACCCCCCGAGCCCGAACCGCCTGCGGTCAAATCGCCCGTGCTTCGGGTCCGCCTCTGCAAGACCAGCGGCGGGGTCACCATAAAGGGGACCAGGGTGTGCGTCGAGGGCTTTGATTGTAAGGAGCAGTTCCGGGTCAGCATGTCCAACGGGACACTCCGCATCGACAATCGTCCCGTAAAGGACAAAAATATCTTCTTTGAGGGCAAAACGCCCTTGGGGGGTGCAATGCGGCAGCGAATACAAGGAGGTGCGGGGCAGGCTCGTGGCCAAGCTTAAATCGGGAAAGCTGTACATTATTAATTTCGTGGACATCGAAGACTATCTCCGGTCCGTGGTGCCCTCGGAGTCCTATGCCTCATGGCCCATAGAGACGCTGAAGGCACAGGCCGTGGCCGCGCGCACCTATGCCTACTACCAGGCCCGTCACCGGGAAGACTGGTCCTACGACCTGGTGGACAATGCCGGGGACCAGGCCTACAAGGGCATCAACCGGGAGCATCCCAAGACCAGTAAGGCGGTGAAAGCCACGGCCGGGAAGATCCTCACCTATGAGGACAAGCCCATCCTGGCCATGTACAGCGCCAACAGCGGGGGCCACACCGCGGATGCAGGCTCCATCTTCAGCCTGGCCAAGCCCTATCTCGTGGCCCATCCGGACCCGGAAAGCCTCAAAGGAAAAATGGCCCGCTGGACCAAGACCTATTCGGTGAGCGAAGTGGAAGCGGGTCTGAACCGAAGGGGCATCAAAGTGAAAGGCCTTGAGCGCATCGAACCCGCGGAAACAGGCCCCTCAGGCCGCATTGTAAAGGTCAGAGTGATTGCCCGGAGCGGATCAAAGGTCCTCCGCACCCGGACCACCCTCCGCCGGGCCCTGAACCTTCCCGAGATCCTGCTTACGATCCAACGCAATGACGGTCAATTCATATTTGACGGCCGGGGATGGGGACATGGAGTGGGGTATTCCCAGTGGGGATCCGCCATCCTGGGCAAAGAGAAGCATTATGATCAGATCCTCAGGTTTTATTACCCCAATGCCGTCCTGGAAAAAAAATGGTAGTTTTTCCCAAAAGTCCCGGTACCTTATTTCAACTGCTGAGACTGTGACGCCTTCATTACGCACCTCGTCAAAAGGCGTATAGCTGCGTGCGGCCTCCACGGATCTTTCAAAAGGATCAAATGGGTAAATATTGAAAGAAGTGATCATTCGTTTGGAAAATGTTAGCAGGGAGTATGATAACGGGAAAATTCGAGCCGTCCGAAATATCAACCTGGAGGTATTAACAGGTGAGTTCATTGTACTCCTCGGCAGCAGCGGCAGCGGAAAGACAACCCTCCTCAACCTTATGACCGGTCTTGATACGCCGACCAGCGGCAGGGTCTATATCAACGGGAAAACCCCGAAAAACGGATCCCAGTGGAGCCGGATCCGATCTCAAACCATTGGATTCATTTTCCAGTCATTCAACCTCATCCCCACCCTGACAGCGCGTGAAAACGTGGAAATCCCCATGTTCGGCAGCCCGGTGAATTCGCGGCAGAGGGAGAAACGGGCGTCGTTTTTGCTGGAAAAGGTCGGGCTGTCCCACAGGACGTCCCACCTGCCGTCCGCTCTGTCCGGCGGAGAGCGGCAGCGGGTGGCCATTGCAAGAAGCCTTGCCAACCGGCCTGCACTTCTAATGGCGGATGAACCCACCGGCAACCTGGACAGTAAAACCTCGGCCCGGGTCATGGACTTGATTTATGACATCCATGTATCGGAAAAAAATACGCTGGTGGTTGTAACCCATGACCGGACCATAGCCGAACACGGCGACAGAATCATTCGGATATCGGACGGCCGGCTTATCCGGAATAAAATGTGAAATCAAAGGATCAATGCACTTTATCAGGATACCTGGAAACAATCTCGCCAAACGGCCCATGCGCACTTTTCTTACCTGTCTCGGGGTTGCTCTGGGGGTTGCCAGCTTTATTGCACTCACCGGACTTTCCCGGGGGGTGGAAAAGGCCTGGACAACCGGGTTGGATGAGAAAGGCGTCCATATTCTGGGCATGCGCAAAGGCGCGGTTGAAATCCTGACCGCCACACTGGATGAAAATCTTGCAGGACAGATCTCTGGAGTGGAAGGGGTTCGTGCTGTGTCAGGGGAATTGATCGACCTGATTCAGGTGGACAATGGGGCAACCGTCCTGCTCAGCGGATGGCCGGCAGAAAGCAGCCTGTGGAAAACCCTTCACGTGGCCAGGGGAAATCTGGGACGATCCATGGACACCGGCAGTGTCGTGCTGGGAGAATCCATTGCTGCGGCATTGAACAAGGATATTGGGGACACGGTATCCCTTCATGCCCATGGTTTTACGGTAAAAGCCATCCATAAATCCACAGGAACCCTGAACAATAACACCATTATCATGGCGTTGTCCCGGATGCAGAAACTGACCGGGAAAACCGGACAGGTGACTGTTTTCAACATACGGCTTGCAACCACAGGGGACAGAGCGTTTTCAGCAAAAGTTTTATCTGATTTAAACCGCCGGTTTGAGACGCTGTTGTTCCAGGAAACGCGAGAGATTGCCGACAACAACAAAATCCTTCAATTGTTCAGGGCTATTGCATGGGGAACGTCCATCATCGCCCTTATGATCTGTGCGTTTGTGGTGCTCAACACCTTGCTGATGTCGGTGACGGAAAGAAAGAGGGAGATCGGGATCTACTCCGCCCTGGGCTGGAAACCGTCCCGGATAATGATGATGATCGGTATGGAAGCCGTGATCATCACATCGGCCGGCGGGGTGACGGGCATTCTGTCAGGTGCTTTCGGGCTTGAGTGGCTGATCAGGGGAACGGAACTGAACGCGTATATCGACCCCCGGCTGGACGTGTGGATTGTTATGGAAACATTTCTGGTATCCGCGGTTTTAGGAACCCTCGCAAGCATTTATCCGGCCTGGCGGGCGGTCCGGATCAGTCCGACCGAAGCACTGCGGTATGAATAGGGGGAAACGGCAGCATGTCATCATTCCAATATCCGGTATCTCATTGCATCCTTGATCCTGTTAACCGTTGCCATGACCGGCCTTGGGTTTATGAAGGCCCACCGGAAGCCGTTGCTGCTATCAGGGCTCTTGTCCGCGCCTTGTTCCCTGACCACGTTTTATTTTGTGCCGGAGTACTGGCGGCCGGTCCGGCTGTTTGATCTTCCGATCGGCATTGAGGATACGCTTTTTTCTTTTTCCACCGGCATCATCGCCTGGTTCCTGGTGGGAATTTTTTACAATGGCAGCACTCTTGAAACAGGTTTGAAACCCGTGCTGAAGCGGTATTGTGTGTTGGGGGGTATCGGGATTATGGTACTGCTGGTTCACCGTCAGCTGCCTGTGAAGGTCATGACCCAGGCCATGATCGGCATCTTTGTTGTGGGAGCATCTTTTCCGTAAAAAGATGGAAGGTACTGCCCATCGCATGTTTAAGCGGCATTGCTTTTGCTGTTTTCTACAGCCTCCTTCTGGCCGGCTTGTTTGCCGTATTCCCCGGGTTTTACCGCCAATGGTCTTCCCCCAATCTTTCCGGTCTTTTTGTCATGGGAATCCCGGTTGAGGAAAGTGCGTGGGCATTTCTGTTCGGTACATGCTGGGTTATTGTCATGACGTTTGTCTTCAATGCCGGTGCATTCCGTTTCAATCCAACAACCAGTCACAAAAACGAGACCTTTATTCGGTCCGCTTAGGGCTCGCGCAAAAATAAGTTCGCAGAATTGACGTTCAAATTGGGGTCGAGTTTCGATGCGCTCCCACGCTGGAGCGTGGGAACGAGAGGAAAATCTACTGGATTCTTTTGGTCGCTTCTAAACATATGGAGGCTGTTACAACCTGGAATTAGTGACTTTGGAACCTACGGCCCCTTCTCCGTTCGGCCGTTTTCAAAATAGCCCCCCCTTGATTTGGTATTCCATTGCGTCCACCTCACGCTGTCTGTCGGGATGCAGGGGATTGTGTTGCGGGTCCGGGATGGTCTCGGTCTTGAGAGGACCATAATCAGCATGAAAGTCTTCATCGGCCCACTCCTGCTTGATCTGATCGAGTTGTTTCTCCAAGGCCTCCTTTTGCTTTGTGTAAGCTTTTCGGCGCTCTCCCTCTTCCTTGGTATTCAGAGCTGGGATCTCCCGCAGTCGTTTTAGGATGAAGGCTTCCTGAGCTGCTGCCTTGTTATACGCTTCGGACACGTTCCTGAAGTCCTGATAGATGGATAAGGCATCCTGTTGCCTATGCGACTGAGGCGGGTATTGTGTCTCGGTATAATCTCTCCCGGGTATCGGATGGCCATATTCTTTTTCATAGGTCTTCTTGATACGTTGCAGTTCCTGTTTGAGTCGTTCTAACTCCCTCTGATTCTCGCTTGTGGATCTTACGTAAACGTGGTTCTCTATAAAGTGGTACTCTTTCTGATAGTTTTCCCATGCCTGCAATAAGTACTCCTGTCGGGTCGTTTCCGACACCGGCCGCGTTGCCTCTTTTTTGGGCTTCTCATCCGGTTTTTGGGTTACCTCAGGGGTGCCAGGGGGCATGGACTCATCGGACGCCTTTCCATCGGTTTGCGTTTCTTTCACGAACCGGTCCAGCGTTGCCGCTTGTGCCGGGGTCAATTTCGCACGCTCCTCGCCCTGCTTTTCCGTGCTCAACTTTGCAAAGTCTTTTGCGTAGTCGTCCCAGGTACTCGATCAGCGTTTCGAGCCTTTCTCTCTCCTGATGCTTTCAATTTGGCCCAGATAATGCTGAAGCTGCTCTTGACCGATCTTCATCGATCGTTCGATCTCAGCTTTCGCCTTGGGATCAGAGGTCCCGGCAAGAGACCTGAAATGCGCATTTATGCTGCGACGGAGCATTTCAATCTCCTTTTGGTAAAAGGCGATTTTTTCAGCCGCTGTGGGCCCTGCCTGATCAGCTTTACGCTCTGCTGTTATCCGGTCCAGCTCGGCCCTTTGTTCTGACGTCAACCTCGCACGCTCTTGCGCCTGCGCTTCCGGGCTCAATCTCTCAAAGTAATCAACGTATTTTGGCCAGGTATTTTCGGGTGTTTCCGCTTTTTCGTCTTTTTTCAACTGCCCGCGGGCTCGGTCCAGTTCCGTGCGTTGTTCCGGGGTCAACCCGGCAATCACCCGGGCCTGCTCCTCCGGTGTATATATTTCTTCGAAGTCTCTCGCGTAGTCGGTCCAGGTATATTCGGGTGTTTCCTCCTTCTGTTCCTTTTTCAGGGCCGCGCTGGCATGGTCCAGCTCGGCCCGTTGTTCCGGCGTCATCCTGGCGATTACTTGAGCCTGCTCCTCGGGCGTATATTTTTCGAAGTCTCTGGCGTAGTCGGCCCAGGTGTATTCGGGTGTTTCCGACTCAACTGGTTTTTCAGGAGTTCCGGGACCGGGAGCCCCTGCCGGGTCCCCCGTATCACCCATTGAAATCGGAGTTCCGGAGGCCCTCCAGCCTCCGGATGCGTCTTCTACCGCGGAGGCATACCAAGTCCCGGAAGCGGAAGTAGAAACCGGGTCGGATGGATCACTCGAGATTCCGCCGGCAGCAAGGGTACCCGTAATGCTGCCGTAAAAGGGCGCAGGTTTGAACTTTGCTTTTAAACCAAAACTCTCCAACCAGGAGCGTGGCGCTGTGTGAATCGTTCCGCTCAATTCGGTTGTCATCCTGCCGTCTGCAGAGACACTTCCGGAGAACTTTCCGCTGATGGAGACCCCGTCCCACGAGCCCGAAACCGAACCGGAAACAACGCCACCGGTTACTGAAAATGTGATGGAACCGGAGCCATCGCCGGAAAAAGTACCGTGATATTGGCCGTCAAAAGAAGAGGCCTTGACTGTCGTCGTTGCCAGCAGAACCATGGCCATTCCCAGCAACCACAGACCCGGGCGTGAGGTGAAACCATACCCGTTTGCTCTCTGTACTTTCTCGATCATCAGTTATCACCTCCACACTGGATTTCGTTTAACCTTGATGAATTTTGCCCATAAGAACACTATTTTAGCCACCATGTTATAGCCACCATAGGGGATTGTCAATCCTTTCAAGGCTGGAATTCCGATATAAGGGTTAAACGAGAAACGGTGTTGGCAATAGAAACGCGGAGGCATACTGTTCCGTACCACTGGAGGCAAGCACAATAATGCCGGGGCTTCGCGCCGGCTGGGCAATCGCCTTTTTCTGATCAAACATTTGACTGGCCATAATGTAGCCCGAAAGAGCAGTATTTCATGTTATGCCGATTACATCGATGGGTTGCTGTGGAAGGGTTGCCCCGTCCAGGCCGTTTTGGCAGGACCTGACCAAAAAAAATGTGTGGGATTTGCTTTTTCCTCTCTTTTCGAATAAAGATGGTATCGCCTTTTTAAAAAATACCCTTTGGGGGTATTGAAGAACCCTGTAGCAAGCTACAGGGAATGCGCTTGCTGAGCATTTTCAAGGCTGTAGATGGTAGTCAGGTCAAGGGAGAGTATCAGATGCCAAAGATAAACAGATTATCAGTGCTTTTTTTGGCGGTTTTGCTGGCCTTTTGCGCGGCATGTGCTTCCGGCCGCTCCACCAAGACCTACACCCGGGAGGAGGCCCGCAGGGTCCAGACTGTGGAAACTGGAAAGGTGGTCCGGGTGGAGCCGGTCCGAATCGAAGGCACCAAGACCCCTTTGGGCGTGGTGGCCGGAGGGGCGCTGGGGGCGGCCCTGGGGAGTACCATCGGTCGGGGGACCGGCCAGGTGATTGCCGGTGTGGCCGGGGCCATTGCCGGAGGGGTCGCCGGGGGCGGCATGTGAAGAAGCGGCCACCAAAAAGGACGGCTTGGAAATTACGGTCAGACTGGACAGCGGCAGGACCGTGGTGGTGGTCCAGGAGGCGGATGTGGCATTTGGTCCGGGGGGACCCAGTAGCCCTCATCAAAGGGCCTGACGGCATCACCCGGGTACGCCATGAAGATACAGGACCTGCTGCCGGCGATGAGAGACTATTTCATGACCCGGCCGATGCCGTTCCCCCCCGATAAGCGGATTTGTAACAGTTTAGGCCTCTGAAGTGGGGTTGCAGGCCATGAGGGGGTCGTTATTTCGATACGCTAAGTTCATACGCGGATTTTATGTTTTCTTTCCCGCCCTTGCAGTTTCGCATAAGAGGAAAAGGTCCGGGCGGGCCATCCTAAAGATCCTTAAGGACCTCTTTGAGGCCCGAGGTCCGTTCGATGCGCCGGGAAAGAGCCGCTCGGAACACCGACTCATTCCCCATAATATCCAGCTGACGCCTGGCCCGGGTGACGGCGGTGTAGACCAGTTCCCGGCTCAATACCGGTGAATCCCGGTCCGGTAAAATGAACAGGACCCGCTCGAACTCACTCCCCTGGCTCTTGTGAACGCTCATGGCAAATACGGTCTCATGGGGCGGGAGCCGCAAGGGATGGATGCGCCTCAAGATCCCTCCCTCCCCCGGGAACACGGCCCTGACTCCGCCCTGTCCCCGGGGATCCGGCAGGATAACGCCCACATCCCCGTTGAACAGCCTCAGGTGATAATCGTTTTGGGTGATCATCACCGGACGACGCGGGTACCATGGATTCCCGGGGGCAATGAGGCCGGCCCGGGCCAGAATACGTTCCACCAGGGCGTTGACGGCCACGGCCCCAAAGGGCCCTTCCCTGGAATTTCGGGCTCAGGGAATGCTTAGCGTACCCCGGAAAGAGGGAATGGATTTTCGTGTCCGTTTGACCGATTTCAGCATCGTTCGGTCGCCTTCCCAAACCAATGAATCCAGGGAAAATGCCGGCCCCGGACGGGACAAAGCCTTTGATTTCAAGCTCATAGAGGGAAAGCGTCTGTCCGGAGAGGCCTTTGTCAAATCCTTCGCCTACAACCAACTGCCCGAGTTTGAAGATGCCCGTTTCTCTCTCGCGTGCCAGAACGACCGGGCGGTCATCAAGGGGTCGGTCCGGGTGTGCCAGACCCATTTGAACCTCGGTGCGGTGCTGCTGCCCCCAAACCAGTTGGTGGCGCAGATCGAGGGGAAGGGCGCCCAAATGGATTTGACCTCTTTTATTGCCTGTTTTTCCAAAGAGCTGCCTTTGTTCTTGACCGGTAAAAAGCCCCTTGTGGCCAACCTGTTCGCCAAGGGCGAAAGTCCGGGGGATTTCTTCGATGCGGCTCAGGGGGAGGTCATGATTACCCTAAAAGAGGTTACGGTCCACAGACTAACCAATCTGGATGAACGGCTCGCCTTTTTCCTGGATATAATGGCCGCGGCCGGGATCGGTCTGGGCAAGACCGATGCCATCAATTTCGACAGCGGCATGGCCAAGGCCAATGTGAGAGACGGCCGGGTCATACTGGATCGTTTTACCCTGAGGGGTCCCCTTCTGGACACCTGGGGAGAAGGGGAGTTTTCATTGAAAGACAAACGCCTGAAATTGACGGGCCAGGTCCAGACCGGCCTTGGGATTACCAAAGACCTGACCGTTGATCGGGTGTTGACAAAGAAGGAGACATGATGACATTGCGCCGGCTTAGAACCCGTCTCAGAGCGTTTTGTTTTCTGTCTGTTTGGGTGTTCCTGTTGAGTGCCTGCGGTCCATCCAAAAAGCCTGGAAAGATGTCATACGTCGAACAAAAACAGGTCCCCGGTACAATCGCGGTGATGCCCGCTGTGCTTGCCGCTCCCAAAAATGCGGACATGACCATTGACGTCAAGCCCGGCAGTGAGGACGCCGCCTTTGTCACGATGCTGGTCAGGGGCGTCATTCATAATCAGCTGAGCGGAAAGGGATATGCCACCCTGCCATTGAGCCAGGTGAATCAAAGACTGGATTCCGCCAAGGCGGAATGGCAAAAAATGAAACCCGAGGCTATCTGCAAATTGCTGAAGGTTCAAGGCCTTATCTATCCGGAGGTGCTGTCCGCCACCATGCTGAAGGCCGTGGCCTATGACCAGTATTCGGTGGAAGTCCGATTGAAGATGGTCAATGCCAAAGGGAAGGTCTTGGGGACCTGGACGGAATCCGCTTCCAAGCGAAAGATTTCCATTCCCACCGGGGCGATCGGAGCGCTGGCCACCATTGCTGCGGCCGCCATGGATGATCCGGCCAAACAGCACATGCGGCTGGTGGTCTATGACTGGGGGTGGAAGATCTCCCAGTTTCTCCCGGACAGCCCCCACAAGGGCGAACTTCCGGAGGTCCTCATGGTGACCACCAACGTGGATAAAGGGGTCTTTGGCGGCGGGGATCAGATCGAGGTGGAGGTGAACGCTGAGAAGGGCCTCACCTGTACCTTCGATGTGGGGGATTTTAAAAAGGGGGTGCCGCTGCCTGAGACCACGGATGGGGTCTACAGAGGGTTTTACAGCATCCGGAAGGGGGACCAGACCGAAGCCCAGCCCTTGTCCATCCATCTGACCAAGCCCAATGGGGTGGAACGGCTATGGCAGGAGGCCGGCGGGACCATCACCATTGACGCCGTGGCTCCGCCCGGTCCCGAGAATCTTCGGGCCGGCGTCGGCAAAAACGGGGTTTCCCTGTCCTGGATTCAACCCGACAAACAGACGGTCGAAGGATTTGTGATTGAACGGGCGACAAGCCCGTCGGCGACTTTAAGGTTGTGGTTAGGACGGGAGATCTTCATTACCTTGATGCGGAAGCGGCCCAGGGAAGCACCCACTATTATCGGGTCCGTTCATCAGACAAGATCGGTAATCTCTCCGATCCCACCGAAAGCCTGAAGGTGATCATGCCTTTTTTCGAAGAAGTGGCCCTTGGGCCTCTTCTCAAAGGGGCCCTTGTGCCCGGGGTATATCTGGCGAAAGGCGAATGCGTGGTGCCCGAGGGGGAAGTATTTAGCATGGGTCCCGGAACCCGGGTCAAGTTCTCCCCGGGGGCGACGTTGCTCGCCAAAGGCGCGCTGAAGGTCGTGGGGTCCCCCAAAGAGCCGATCGCTTTCGAAGGGCAGGGGTGGGCGGGCATCCGCGTCATGCCCCAGGGTCGTGCGGAGATATCGGACGCATCTCTTCAGGGGTGCAGCACCTGCCTGAAGGTTCAGGGGGGGCTTCTGGAGGGGACATCCACCACGTTGAAAGGCCCGGGAAAGACGGCCGTTATGCTGGACGCGGAAAGTCATTTCACCGTGAGCGATTTTCGTGTCAGCGGGTTTGAAACCGGTGTTGTCCTCAGGGGAGGGCGCGGCAAACTGAAGAAGAGCACCATCACGGAAAACCATGTGGGGATCCGCTTTGAAGGGGGTGTCATCGAATTGGTTCACAACAATATCTTCCAGAACCGGGAAAACGAGGTGGTGGCCACGAAGAAACTGGTTCTGGAAAACAACTATCTCGGGACCCCGACAGTGGAAGAGGCGAGCCTGGAGGGGGACATCCTGGTGGCGAGTCTCCTGAACGCCCCCTATCCCCATGGCCAGAGGGTGGTGCTGGTGAGCGATAAAGAAATCACCCCCGAGGTGATGGCCGCCCGCTTCGATACACACAAGAAACAGGGCATTGAAGCCTTCAAGAACCGGGAATTCGGGGCGGCCTATCAGTCCTTAGAAGAAGCCCTGACGCTTAAAGACGCCAAGGAAGTCTATCTTTATATGGCCTATACCCAGATGATACTGGGCGAGAAGGCCGACCTGGAAAAGACCCTGACCCGGGGGATTGAGGTCTTTCCCTATGAAGTCAGACTCTATCAGATCTACGCCAAATACCTGATCGGCAATGGGGAAAAAGAGGAGGCCCTGGCCATCTTGAATAGGGCGCTCAGGATGAATCCGGGCAACGAAACCCTCAAGATCATGAAACAGGGGCTGACGGAACCGGCGGCAGTCCAGGCATCCCGGCCAACTGCCGAAAAGCCCGCCCAGAAAGCTCCGCCTGAAAAGCCCCCCCTATCTAAGACACCTGAGGCTTCTTTCGCCACCCTAAAGGCGGAAGGCATCAGGGCCTTCAAGGCGAGAGAATTCAAAAAGGCCGCTGAGACGCTCACTCAGGCCCTTTCCCGGAAAGCGGACAATGAGGTCTATCTCTACCTGGCCTACACGCAGATGAACCTGCAGCAAAAAGTCCAATTGGAAGACACCCTGGATAAGGGAATCGCCGCTTTTCCTGAAGATGTGAGACTCTATCAACTCTATGCCAAAAACATCTGGTATCCACCGGAGATACGGAAAAGGCCCTCTCCATGATCCAAAAGGGCCTTGAGCTGGACCCGGACAATCAAAATCTCAAATTCATGAAGGCATATCTGGAAAAGGAATGAAAAATACTCGCCCCATACAAAAAAGTCTGCCGGTCCTGATCCTGGGGCTTATGGTGCTTTTCCGTCTCTCCCCTGCAGGGGCACAGGAAGATCTGGAAAGGGAGCAGGCGGCCCGCCATGACCTCAATTATGCCAGTTACCTGATCGAGGTGGGCAAATATATGGAGGCCTTGGAGAACTACGAAACCGCACTGGAGCTCACCTCCCGCACCCAAACCAAAATCGATGCCCTTCTGGCCAAGGCCACCCTGTTGTCCACCTTTCTCGATGCACCGGAAGAGGCCCTTAAGGTCTACCGGGAGGTCTACCGGCAAATACCCCCAGGCTGCGGAGATTGCACGATACCGGGAAGGCCTGTTACTCTACGCGCTCAATCGCCCGGATGAGGCCGGAAAGGCGGTCGGGCAGTATATAGAGGAATACCCCAAGGGAAAATTCCGTTTTCAGGCCAAGGCCCTGATGGAGCAAATCAAAAAGATGCCCGCGCCCCCGCCGCCGCCTGTCAAACCCCCTGAAGTCAAACCCCCGGTGGTGGTGAAACCTCCTGAGGTAGAGCCGCCCGAGATCAAGCCGCCTGAGGTCAAATCACCCGTGGTTCGGGTCCGCCTCTGTAAGACCAGTGCCGGGGTCACCATAAAGGGCGCTTCGGTATGCGTCGAGGGTTTGGGATGCAAAAAACAGTATACGATTACCCCTTCCAACGGAAAACTGCGCATCGATAATCGCCCCATGGCAGAAAAAAACATCTTCTTTGAAGGTGAGACGCCCTCGGGGTTCAGTGCGGCAAAGAAACCAAGGAGGTCCGGGGCAGGGTTTTGGCCAAGCTCAAATCGGACAAATTGTACATCATTAATTTCATCGATATCGAAGACTATCTCCGGTCGGTGGGCCCCTCAGAGTCCTACGCCTCATGGCCCTTAGACACGCTCAAGGCCCAGGCCGTGGCCGCGCGCACCTATGCCTTTTATCAGGCCCGCCACCGGGAGGACTGGTCCTATGACCTGGTGGATGATGCCGGAGACCAGGCCTATAAGGGGATCAACCGGGAGCATCCCAAGACCAATAAGGCGGTGAAAGCCACGGTCGGGAAGATCCTCACCTATGATGACAAGCCCATCCTGGCCATGTACAGCGCCAACAGCGGGGGGCATACCGCGGATGCAGGCTCCATCTTCAGCCTGGCCAAGCCCTATCTCGTGGCGCACCCGGACCACCCTGCGCCGCGCCCTGAATTTGCCTGAGATTCTCCTGGAGATCCGACGGGATAATGGTCGGTTCATCTTCGACGGCCGTGGATGGGGCCATGGTGTGGGCTATTCCCAGTGGGGATCCGCCATCCTGGGTAAAGAGAAATCCTATGATCAGATCCTGCGTTTCTATTATCCAAACGCCGCATTGGAGAAGAAATGGTAACCCTGTCCGAATTCCGGCGCATCCGTGTTACCGGGATTAAGAGATCCGAAAAGGTGCTAAGGGCTCGTTCCGCAATTAATAAGTGCTTTCAGTTGAATTTTATGGACCCCCTAGGAGATTTTCTTCTCGTGGGTCATCTCCTCCACCCCATATGGTTTTAAGTTTCTCTTCTTTAGGCTTTTCCTTCTCTTTTTCCGTTTTGATCAGCCTGCGTTGTTCTTCCAACATCTTGTTTCGTTCCCGCAACATCTCCAGGTCGTCTTTGAGCCCCTCTGTCGAACGGGATTCAGGGGGTTTTTCATAGGCCTCCTTTTGTTTTTGCTTCTTCAGTTTCTCGTATTGCGCTTCCAACATTTCGGTTCGTTCCTGAAGGCGTTTGAGTTGTCTCTCGACGCTATCCGTGGAAGAAGACGGGGAGGCTTCGCCGGTTGCATCCCGGGCGTTGTGCTTCGGACGCCTTATATGTTTTGTCTAATTGAGGCGCCTCGGATGCTGCTCGTTCGTCGCCCGGGGTCTCTTTATCAGAGCCGGTTTCACCTCTCAGTGCGCTCAATTTTTCCATGAGCGTCGTTCTTTTTGCCTCCATTTTTCTTTGTTCGTCCTTTGCTTTCAGGATGGCGGCATCGAGCGCCTTGATTTCTTTTTCCAGTTCTTTTTGGCGGCCGCTGTCTACGCTCACCTGAGCCAAAACCCCGCCGGTCACAAAAACAAAATCGCCCTTATCGAGAGAAGGGTTGTTGATTTTCCCGTATTGCGGATGTTGTTTTCGTTGCGTACTGTTGGCCACGATATCCGATAAATATAGAGCCAATTCGGACCCGGTGATATTCCCATCATCACTCAGGTCTGCATAGCCGTCGAGACCCATTAAAACACACCGGTTAAACATGGGCTGATTTGGAGGTTTTTCGTTTTCTCTACCGGCTATGATATATTGCCGCACCGGCATATTGCTTTTGGATGTGATGGCTTCGGGTGCCGGACGCTCAAGCACAAATTGAGACCCGGAAAAGCAGGCGTCAAATAGCATGATCACATGTTTGGCCTTCATCCTCATGGAGGCTGCTTCAATTTCTTTCATACTGATGGCGTGCCTCAAAAATCCATCAGGGTCTTGTGACAGGCGCGGGCAGTCTACCGGTATGATGTATCCCATTCGCGTGTTGTCGGCCAAATTTGCTGTTGCGCCATGACCGATGTAATAGAAAAGGACCCCACGGTTCACTTTATTTCCAATTGGATTGACCAGGTCCCTTAAGATGGTTTCCATTTGCCGATACGTTGGGTCCATCACCAATTTTACGTTAAAGCCGATCTTCTCTAATCGTTTGGCGATTGCGCCGGCATCTGTCGTTGCGTCAGGGAGCTTGGGCCACGATCGATAGTTGCTCACGCCCACAACCACTGCCTGATAATCGTCATAAAAGTGCAGGTTCTGACCGTCTTTTGAAACCAGCGTGATGCCCGAGGTGCGGCCCGAAGATATTGGGGGTAAACAAAAACATGAGCAAAGGCCAGACCAGGATATTTAAATAAACGAATTTTTTCATGGGATGTCTCCCTGCTGCGTTGAAGGCTGGCGCGACTTTTAATTGTCCTTCCCGATGAGCCCAATCATCTCAGCTGCTTCGTTCGGGCTGAAGAAACTGACGCGCGGAGACGATTCGCTCGATAGAAGGCCTTATTTGAAATGACGGTTTATTCACTCGGCATTCTATCAGCAAATGAGAACGGTATTCAATAGGAATCAGACCGAGAGGCCCTGACAGGACGGGCTTGACATGAAACGGCCTGTTTGAGATCTTATCCCAAATACCCAAACAAGAGGAGCCAAGATGAAGCGTCCCACCATTGGTCTCGGTTTGCCCGGCCCGACACAAAATATGGGTTCCGGCTTCGGATTTGTTTTAGTCTATTTGCTGCTTGCCCTATGCCAATTGTGCCTGATGCCCACCTTAATACAGGCCTCGGACATGGGGGCCATGACGGAGTCCCGGGAGAATTCCTCTGTGTCATCGTCCTGGTCCTGGGGGGATGAACCTGGACGAGGCGGTTTCGCATATCTGTGATAGCCTCGTGAAGCAGGGTCAACTCCAGGGAAAGCCCCTGCTGATCAGTCCCAATGATCTCTATGAGGCCTCCACCGGTCTGAGCATGCCACTGGCCAATCTGCTCAGGGGGAAACTCATCGATAAAATGAAGTCCCGGGGGTGCGGGTGCTCCTTCCGGGGGCGGATGAATCCCGATCCATGATCCTTCAGGGGACGTGGCAGGCGTCAGGGGGTGATCTAAGGCTCCATCTGAAGGTGCTAAACCTCGGCTCTGACGGACCGGAGGCCGTGGCCGCGGCTTCGGCCCGGGTGCCTTTAAAGGGGATCGATGGTGATCTGCTCAAGCCGGATCGGGCGTCATGGGCCCGGTATCTGGTCCGCAATCTGGAGCGAAACACCACCACTCCTGCTCAATGGAAGGTTCATGTGGGCACCTTCAGGATCAAGAGCAAAGCCTGCAATCCGGAATTGGGCGCCTATCTATCGGGCTGGATCCAACCGGCCCTTGCCCAGAGCCGGATGTTCATGCCTCTGGACCAGACCCGGGCCCTGAAAGGACTCTCCACTCAGACTCTGCGCAAACGGGGAACCCGGGCCATCCGGCCACACCCTTCAACAACGGATGACACTATCAGCCTGACGGCGGACCTCATGAACGCGGATGGTGAGATAAAGGGAGAGGCATGGCTCCACAAGGTCAAGGTAGAGGTCCAGGTAAAGGTGGTGAGCACCCAAAAGGGGCAGCAGGTCATCACCGCCGCCTCCGCGGATGTCCCTTCCATTCTCTTTCCGCCGGAACTGCTTGCGCCACCGCCTGCTCAAGATTCTTTTCCGACAGCTTCAGGAGAAACAGGGAATAGACAGGGAATCTCCAAAGAGGGGCTGGTCCTGGATCTCACCACCACCCGGGGCCATGGAAAGGCCGTTTATCAAGAGGGGGAGCGAATCCAGTTCCTGCTCAGGATCAACCGCCCGGCCCGGGTCTACCTCTTTGATCTGGACCCTCACGGGAATGCCACGCTCCTCTATCCGGTGGATGAAAACGGTTCCCTGGCCCGGGGAGGACAGTGCGGGGCCATGCCGGACCCGGGGACCCCTTTGATCATACCTGAAGACGGGTGTTCCTATGACCTAATGGTGACGGAACCATACGGCCGGGACACGGTCTGGGCCGTGGCCTCAGAAAGCCCGCTTCAAATTCCCGCTGATCTTAATGGGGACTGGAAGAAGGCGGATACGCTGGTCAAGCGCCTGAGGAACCAGGGGCTTTCCGAAAAAGGGGGCTATGCCGAATCCCAGGTGGAAGTGGTGACCGGCCCCAGGTGATGGAGGCGCATGCCTCTATTGATTTTTGTTTGACATTTCAGCAGAATAGAGATTAAATACACCTTTTATCAAAGCAATTCATCGTTTGGGTGGCACATATGGCAAAATCCTCTATGAAATATGCCTGCCGGGTTGTCATTGCTGTATTTGTGACATTCATTTTTCTGCCCTCCGTTCTTTTTGCCGCCTCCCGCGGCATCCGCATCATCTCCAAGGGCGGGGATGACCTCTTCTTGTACCAGGACTATCAGGCGTTGGTGGTGGGGATCAGCGACTATGAGAAATGGCCCGACCTCCCCTATGCGGTGAGTGATGCCAGGGAAGTGGCCGGGGCGCTTGAGGCATTGGGATTTCAGGTGACGATGATCCTCAATCCCACGTCGGCTGAATTGAAGACGGCCCTGAGCACCATGACTTATCGGATGGGGCGGGAGAAGAACCGGGCCGTCCTATTCTATTATGCGGGCCACGGGGCCACGGAGACCATGGCCGACGGTACCAAGATGGGCTATATCATCCCCCGGGACTGCCCCGTCCTGGGAAAGGACCCCATCGGGTTTGTCACCCATGCGGTGAGCATGCAGGACATCGAGTCCATCTCCCTGAGGATGCGGGCCAAGCATGTGCTCATGCTCTTTGACTCCTGCTTTTCAGGCGCGCTCTTTGCCCTGGTCCGGGCGGTCCCCCATGACATTACGGAAAAAAGCACCCTCCCTGTCCGGCAGTACATCACGGCGGGCCGGGAAGACGAAGCGGTCCCGGACCGGAGCATGTTCAAGCGCTGTTTTCTCATTGGCCTAAACGGCCATGCGGACATGACCGGAGACGGATACATCACGGGTTCAGAGATGGGGATGTATCTCGCCGACAATGTGGTCAACTACACCAAAAGACAGCAGCACCCCCAGTACGGCAAGATCAACAATCCGGATCTGGACCAGGGGGATTTCATTTTCATCCCCAAAAAAACGCTTGAAAAGTACGAGAAGCAAAAAGAAGTGATGGCCGAACGGAAAGATCTGGTCACCGACATCGAGAACTGAGGGCCGAGCGAAAGGCGGCCCAGACGCTCCTGGAGGAGATGAAGGCCATCCTTCAGGTGCGGTTTAAGACTGAGACCCAGAACCAAAAGACCGTGGCGGAAAAAGCAGAACTGGAGAACCAGATCGCCCGGCTGGAAAAAGAGCGGCAGACCATCGAGGACCTGGCTGACGCCCGAGTGCAGGAATATCAGGCCAGTCTGTCACAATCTCAGGCCCGCATGAAACAGGAGGCCGAGAAAAGGAAGCGCCTTGAAGAGGAGCTGAAGCGCGTCCGGCTTGAGAAGGAAGAGGCGGCCCATCAGCAGGCGAAGGTGGCGACGTTGCAGGAGCAGATGCGACAGGAAGCCAGAAGAGAAAGGCCCTGGAAGCGGAATTAGAGAAACTCCGTCGAGAGAGTAAACAGGCGAGTCAGCAAAAAACTGAACTTGCGCTCGTGCAGAAAAAGCTGAAACAGGGCGTGGAAAAGCGGGAGGCCATGGAACAAGAGTTGGATAATTTTAGACGGGAAAGGGAGGTGACAGCCGCTATGGCCACAAAACGACCGGAGGTTGAACAGCCGATCGATCCGGTTCGCAAAAAGCAGCGTAAAATGCCGGTCAAGGAAGATACTCCCTCCCAAAGTGCGACAATCGCGACAGAAGTTCAAAAACCGGCTGCGGATAAAAAGCCCATCACCAAGCTCCCTGATGAATCCAAAAACCAGCGAGAAGTGGCCGCTATCTATGCCCCAAAGGTCACGCCCCCGGACGACGCTGCTACTCTGATCGTGAACAGCAATGTCATCGGTGCTAAAGTTTATATCGACAAAAAAGAAGAGGTCCCGTTCTGGGCCTCACCCGAGGAGGCCTGGCAATACATGGGAAATGCGCCGTTCAAGACCCGTCAACTCTCGCCAGGTACGCATGAGATCCGGGTTCATGAAGAGGGTATGACGAAGAGGTGAAAACCATTGAAATCGTTCCCGGCCAGACCATGGAGTTGGAGATCACCCTGTTCAAATACCTGCCCCATACCGAAGGGCCTGACTACGGTGGTGGCGGCGGAGGCGGCGGAGGCGGCGGAGGCGGCGGAGGCGGCGGGATGTAAGCTGTTGGACGGATAATCAGAGTTGGGTGGGATTTGAAATGAAGAGATGTTGTTCGTTGTGGATCACTTTGTTGGCTGGCTGCTTGGGGTTCTTTGCCCCGGCGGTCAATGCGGAGAAGATCACGGTCAGAGATTATTGGGTCTTGCTGGACGGCTATAGCGCCGAATTCTCGCAAAACAGCTCATTGACGATTACTCGAGAAAAGACATCTCAAGACCTTTTTTCTGTGGATTTCTTGGGTACGGGCGCCCAGAGACAGCGATATGATGCATCCGGTAATCTCCTTTTTTATGGAACCCAGTGGCCGGGGGTGCATATTTCGAGGTCGTCAATCCAGAAACCGCAGTTCTGTTTCCCGCAGAGATGGAAGTGGGGGGAGTTCCCCATCACATTTCGTGGAATAGAGAGACATACAACCAATGGGGTGAATATATTGGTCCGGGAAGTGATGAGGTGACCGTAACCTTATCCGGACCTGAATCAGTAACCGTCCCCGCTGGCCCGTTTGAAGGCGTCTATAGATTCACTGTAGAGGATAGGTGGAAGAATAGTCAAGGGGAGACCAAAACGGAAATCTCCATTTATTGGGTGGTCAAGGGTATTGGCTGGGTGAAGGTCCGGCGCGGAAATGAGACCTACGAACGGGTTTCAGGACCTCCCCCGCTTTCTTTGGAGCTTTCATCGTTGAATCTTTCCGAGGGCGAGACAGCCACATGCACCATCAGTGGCGGTGTTGCCCCCTGATATTGCGAGTTCAAGCGATACCTCCGTCGCCACTGCGTCTGTGAGTGGCAGCACACTGTCGGTCAACGGCGTCTCAGCGGGATCTGCTACCATAACCGTTAGCGACAGTGGTTCTGGTTCCGCCACTGTGTCGGTGACGGTTTTATCCACCTATACCAACAGTCTGGGGCAAACATTCGTACTACTTCCGGCTGGTACTTTCACCATGGGAAGTCCGTCAAACGAATTAGGTAGGGACAGCGATGAAGGACCACAGCACCGGGTAACGCTGAGCCAGTCCTTCTACATTCAGCAGACCGAAATAACCCAGTCGCAGTGGGAAGCAATTATGGGAAGCAACCCGTCTTCTTTTCAGGGCTGTTCCAATTGTCCAGTTGATAATGTATCATTCAATGATGTTCAGCTTTTCATTGGCAGAATGAATGATCGTAAGGAAGGGACTTACCGCCTTCCCACAGAAGCCGAGTGGGAATATGCAGCTCGAGCGGGGAGTACAACAGCTTTTTACAATGGGAGCATAACGGAAACCGAATGTGGATATGATCCCAATCTGAATGCCATCGGTTGGTATTGTTACAATTGTGGTGACCAACCCCATCCCGTTGCCCAGAAAACGCCGAATGCCTGGGGCTTATATGATATGTCGGGGAATGTGCTTGAACGGTGTCAAGATTGGTATGACAGTGACTACTATACCTCAGAAGCTGTAATCGACCCAGTGGGCCCTTCGTCCGGTTCATATAGGATAAAGCGAGGTGGTTGCTGGGTCTACAGGGCGAGGTCTTGTCGTTCAGCTTCCCGGCAATGGGCTTACACGGATTTTATAAATCAACACAAATATGTAGGTTTTCGCCTTGTGAGGCAAACCGAAAGTGGGCAGGAACTTGGGATCAATCCGTCAACTCTCAGCCTGTCAGCCGGTCAGACCGGCACCTGCACCATCAGCGGCGGCACTTCCCCTTACAGCGCCAGTTCGAGCAATACATCAGTGGCCACTGTGTCTGTGAATGGCAGTACATTGTCAGCCACAGGCGTATCAGCGGGCTCTGCCAGCATAACGGTGAGCGACAGCGCTTCGGGTTCCGCCATCGTATCAGTGACGGTGTCCTCATCTGCTTCAGGGACCAAGCCGACCGTGGAGACCGGGTGGGCTACAGCGTTGACCGCCAGTTCTGCCACCCTAAATGCCACAGTGAATCCCAACGGAGAGAGCACCACCGCCTATTTCCAATACGGGACAACAGACAACTATGGCTCGAACACATCGACCCAGAATATGGGTTCCGGCACAAGCAAACAATCAGTCACCAGCGATCTGTCCGGGTTGAGCACGAACACCACGTATCATTACCGGATTGTGGCCACCAGCAGCGAAGGCACTTCCTATGGTGATGACCGTTCCTTCACCACGCGCATTTTCTATGTGGAGCCCTCGGGCGTTTGCGGGGGCAATTCCCCCTGTTATACCACCATACAGGCGGCCATTGATGCGGCATCGTCCGGGGGCGTTATCCGGATCGCCAACGAAGCCTATGACGAAAGCCTGAGTGTGGGGGTGTCGGAACATATCCTCCTTGAGGGCGGATGGAACACGTCATTTACGACGCGATCGGCTGCCGGAACCGGAACGGGTAGCAATGTGTCCGGCACGATGCGTGTCTCAGGGGATTGGAGCGGGGCGGTGCGGGTGGATGGGGTTGTGCTTGAATCGGGTGAGGAACAAGACACGGTAGCATTTTCCGATAACTTTAACGATGGGAATTTTGACATCAGTCCTGCCTGGACAGAGGTCAATAAAGATGATCGCCCAGGCACTGTTTCAGTAATTAACTATGCCCTAAGAGTATATCGTACGGGTGCCTACGGAAATGGAGGATCCGTAGGGATTGAAATTGAAACTGATATCCCTGTTAATGATGGTACCAAAGTGAGCTTTGACGGCAAGGCTGTCTCCAGAGATGTTGGGGATGGGTGTGGTTGGACATGTGGTGAATTTCCGGTGGTTGTCTACCTCTACCTTGAAGATTCGAGTGGTAATGAGTTGTTTCTAAAGTATGCATTAAACTATGGTGACGCCATAGAGAATAGAGAAACGGCGGACTGGAAGCAAATCGCCATGTCAGTGCCACAAGGAGAGTGGGTAAGGAATATCAATTACATAATTCGAGATGCATGGCCTAATGCCGCCAAAATAACCAAGATTTATTTATTTGGAAATGGATGGGATTTTGAAGGATATATGGATAATATCAGGATCCTCAGTTCCCCATGAATACCTGAGTCGGAATAATTGGCAACGAATATGTTTGATTTTTGGAAGGTGATCTTTTCACGATACATTCTCAAGACCCACAAGAATTGGATATAGAGATATCATACTGGTGAACTTACAGCATTTTCTTTCCAGTCCTGGTTTTCGTACCGTCCCGCAATGGAAGACTGGTATTTCCAGCCTTCCATTTCTTAAAACAATTTTGGCTCATCGCGGATTAACGTGAACGACTTTAGGTGCGACCTCAGTCGCACGATGAAGACGGTCGCTGTGCGACTGAAGTCGCACCTACAGCGCGGCGCGCGAAACTCAGTTGGAGCCAAGTTTCACGTTAATTCGCTATGAGCCGAGAAAATCCATGGCCTGGACACTTTTCCAGAACGCTTTGCCTACATCCCGGAAAACATCTTTTTTGAAACAAATTACAGGCACATCATCCACAAGAAATACCGGGTTATCTACAAAATTGAGAACGATTCCGTTTATATATTGAGAATAATTCACGGATCTAAGTTGCTGGATTTATGAAATACGGTAACCACCGTATCTCTTCCAGATCCTTATGGATTTTTCCTGTTGACATCCTGAAAAATTGTCGATTAAATACAATTTATCTTTATCTCTACATGACTCAATTCATTGTTTTCTGGCAAATATGGCAAAATCCTCTATGAAATATACCCACCTCCTGGTTGCCATTGCCCTATTTGTGACGCCCTTTTTTCTGCCCTCCGTTCTTTTTGCCGCCTCCCGCGGCATCCGGGTCATCTCCAGGACCGGAGAGGAACTCCTAAATAAGAACGATGACATTGAGATTATAAGAGATATGGAACTATGATATCGATATTGGTGTTTTCTAAATATCCGTGAGTTAAAGACTGTGGAAAAAAAGCCAAGGAGGACGTCTCATGAAGAACAGGCATACGTTAAGGTCATTAATTTTTCGCTCATGTAAATGCAAGGAAATTCTGATTTCATGCTTAGCAATTGTCGCCTTTGTTTCAATTCCCTTTTACGCGCTGAGCGCCGAAAAACTGATCGTGACGGACAGCAATGGTATGACCACCTTCAAGATCGAGGATAATGGGTCGGTATCCAATGCGTCCAGGCTGTGCGCCAATGGCGCTTCTGCATGGGGGTCCGCGCCATTTGTGCTGGGTCAGAATGTCGGGAACCGGGGAATTGTGATTACGGATAAGGCCACGAGCAATCAGAAGAATATTTACTTTGGATGGAATGTGGGCACTTCCCAGGACTACGCGGAGATGTTTGCCCTTCAGGAAGGAATCGGGTACAAGAATCTGGTTTTGAATCCCAGCGGGGGCTATGTGGGTATCGGCACCGCGAGTCCATCATACCCGCTTCAAATGGGGAGTGGGGCCTATTGTTCCACAGGGGGTACATGGGTCAACGCATCCAGCAGGGAATACAAAAAGGATATTGAGAACCTCTCCCCCGGAGAAGCAAAGGATACACTCAATCGACTCAACCCGGTAAAGTTCCGCTACAAGGTTGACGACGACGAGCGGCACGTCGGTTTTATTGCTGAAGATGCGCCGGACCTTGTGGCCACCAAAGACAAAAAAGGAATGAGCTCTATGGATGTGGTGGCGGTACTGACGCGAGTGGTCCAGGAACAGCAAAGGGTAATGGAGACCCAAAAGCAAACCATTGAGAAATTGTCCCAGAGACTGGCGCTCGTCGAACAGGATACCAGGAAGCTTGCGATGCAGAAACCAAATTAGTTTCTCCTTATGGTTTTGGAGGCCACCTCTTTTGGCAGTTGTCGAACTTGACGAACGCCTCTGAATCGTTATTTTTATAACATTTCCATTTGGAGGTGTTTGTCATGGGTAACTGGTTTCGAACCACGCTTCTTTTGGGCGCGATGACCGCGCTCATTGTCTTCATCGGCGGGCTTTTCGGCGGCCGGCAGGGGATGATCCTGGCCTTTATTCTGGCCATGGGCATGAACTTCTTCAGCTACTGGTATTCCGACAAGATCGTTTTGAGGATGTACAAGGCCCGGGAGGTGGGCCCGGAAGACCTTCCCGGGCTCTATAGTGCGGTCAAGGCACTGGCCCAGACCGCAGGTCTCCCCATGCCCCGGGTGTACGTTATCCCCGAATCCGCTCCCAATGCCTTTGCCACAGGCCGAAATCCCGAGCACGCGGTCATTGCCGTCACAGAAGGGCTTTTGAGCAGTATGGACGATCATGAGGCCACTGGGGTTCTGGCCCACGAGATGTCTCACATCAAGAATCGGGATATCCTGATCGGTTCCATTGCCGCCACCATGGCGGGGGCCATTATGATACTCTCCTCCATGGCCCGCTGGAGCGCCATATTCGGGGGCGGGTCAGACGATGACGAGGGGGGCCTGGGGGGCATCGGGCTCATCATCATGTCCATCCTGGCACCCATCGCCGCCATGCTGATTCAGATGGCCATCTCCAGATCGAGAGAGTATCTCGCCGATGCCACCGGCGCCAAGCTGAGCGGCAACCCGGAATGGCTGGCCGGCGCCCTTGAAAAACTGGGCGCGGCGTCGAAACGGCTGCCCATGAAGGCGAACCCGTCCACCGCTCACATGTTTATCGTGAATCCCCTCTCCGGAGGGAGCCTGATGCATCTCTTCTCCACCCACCCGCCGCTCCAGGAGCGAATCGCCCGCCTGAGAGGGACGCCGCCTGACGAATCGCATCCGGTACTCCCTGAGGGGGACCGGGGAAAAGCAGAGGCCGAGGCCATGTGGCGGCATCTATCCAAATAGGGTATCAAGGCATGTCAGCCGGCTCTGGTCGATGGCTGTTTTCATCCTCATCACGTAGGGTGGTGGTGATTCGTCCCGCCAGCGGGGATACCCCCCCTCCCACACATACCGTATCAATGCATTGAATTGGACCCACGTAAACTGATACGGCCCGACGGCGATCGGGTCCAGGTTTGGATCAAAGGTGAGCCGGACCTCGATGGGCAATCCATATTTTTGAATGATGGTCCTCATCAGGTCCTGGGTCTGATCTCCTTCCGGTTTCTGCTTGAAATCCGCTTCTCTTTGGGGAAAGGGGAACCGTCGGTAAACCTCGCCGATGAATCCGGTGTGGCGGATGCCGTGAATGGCCCCCATGAGGTCGCCGATCGCCTCCGGACTGGAAATGACATACCCCTCCCATGCGGTCTTGAACGGTTCCGGGGTGTCCAGCGCGGCCAGCGCTTCCACATGGCGGCAGAAATGGGTGGAAAAGAAGAAATATTGATCCAGAAGGAGCATATCCGAATCGATATTGAAAAAACCGAAGGCGACGGTGCCGTGGCTGACCGACTCAAAGGATAGCGGCATGGGCGGTGAATCCCCAAATTAAATGTTAACTGGTGTAAGGTCCTGTTTACCAGGGGTTCCCTTGGATTTCAACCTCAGGGGTTGACCCGGCACCAGGAATGATTAGAATATAAAGTTAAATTGTGTGAATGTTAACCGTCCTGTTTGAAGGAGAGGTTCTGGGAGAATATGTCAATTTTATCGAGGAGAAAGACACCAATGCAAGAAGAAGGTAACGCAAACGGCAAGTTCAAAGGCGCGTCCCAATATGTCCTGGATGAGGAACTGGCCCAGATCGTGAATATTTCCATGGCGCTGGAGATGCCCCTGTTGCTCAAGGGGGAGCCGGGCACGGGCAAGACCATGTTGGGCCATGCCATTTCAGAGGCGCTGGATATGAAACTGATCGTATTGAACGTCAAGTCCAGCATGAAACTGGTGGAGGCTCTCTACCAGTACGACACCCTGACCCGGTTGAATGACAGCCGTTTTGGCGATTCCAAGCGGGATGTCAGCAGTATCGAAGAATACATCAAGATGGGGAAGATCGGCCAGGCATTTGTCTCAGAGGAAAAAGTGGTCCTTCTCATCGATGAAATCGACAAGGCGGACAGCGATTTCCAGGACGATATGTTGGATGTGCTGGATCAGATGGAGTTTGACATCATTGAGATCGACAAGACCGTGCCGGCCAAAAACCGGCCGGTCATCATCATTACCTCCAATGCCAAAAAGGATCTCTCGGATCCATTCCTGGGCCGGTGTAATTTCCACCATATCGCATTCCCGGAACCGGACATGATGCGTCGGATTGTCCAGGTCCACTTTCCCGATATCAACAAGGATTTGCTGGACGGTTCCATCCGCGCCTTTTATAAAATGCGGGAGTTTCGGGGGATTGAAAAAAAACCCGCCACCCGGGAACTGATTAACTGGATCCGCGCGCTTCAGTCTGACCCGGATTTTAAGGTGAAACACCTTATCAAAGGGGACCTCCCCTACCTCGGCGTCTTGTTCAAAAAAAGCCCGGATTATGCATCGTCCCGGCAGGCCGTCGGACGCCTGCGCATCTAAGCGGATCCCTGGTCGGAGCGAAACGAAGATCCCGCAGGCATTGAAGCCCTTGCAAAATGTTCAGTTCTGTTCAACATCTTGAGCGTCCAATGTTTTCTCGTCATGCCGGACTTGATCCCCGCAAGTACGGGATCTTCGACCGGCATACAGCATGTTTAACCTATTCAAACACCACTGGATTCCGGCTTTTGCCGGAATGACGGAAAGAGAACATTTTTGCTTTTTACAAAACCGTCAAATTTGAGCCTGGCGCAGAGATTGGGCAAAAGATAATGTTTTGCAAAGGTCTCACGACACCCTGGAGTATAGCATGTTTACGAGTTTTTTCTATCTGTTAAGACAGGTGGGCATTCCTGCCTCCCCCACATCCTTTCTGCGTCTTCAGAAGGCCCTGAGTCAGGGTCTTATTACCTCCATTGATGATTTTTATACGGCCGCCCGGTCCATCCTGGTGAAGAGTGAGCGGTATTTCGACCTGTACGATCAGGTGTTCGCCCATCGCTTCGAAGGAGCCGACCTGAAGGAACCGGAGGAATTTGAACTGGATGCGGTGGCCAAGGCCATGCTGGAGGAGTGGCTCAAGGATCCCAAAGGGGTGGCCGACGCCCTGGGGGTTGACGAGGAATCCCTCAATAAGATGAATCCGGATGAGCTTCTTCAGTATTTTCTGGACCGGTTGAAGGAACAGACCGAGGAACACCACGGCGGGAACAAATGGATCGGTACCGGCGGCACCTCGCCGGTGGGTCATTCAGGGTATCATCCCGGGGCATGCGGGTCGGCGGGGTATCGGCAAACAAATCCGCCGTCAAAGTGGCCATGGACCGGCGATATCGCGATTACTCGCAGGAAGGGCCCCTGACCCAGGCCCAGATGGGGGAGGCCCTTAAGCGCTTGAGAAATCTCGTCCCCTCCGGACCCAAGGATGTGGTCAATGTGGATGAAACCATCTATCAGACCATGAAGAATGCAGGCGAGATCGAGATTGTTTTCGAGCGGGCGCTCAAAGATCGTCTCAAGGTCATCCTGGCCATCGACAACGGGGGCTGGTCCATGGATCCGTACGTGGATATCGTGCATATTCTGTTTAACTATGCCCGGTCCCAGTTCAAGGAGCTAAAGACCTATTTTTTTCATAACACCATCTATGACAATCTCTGGGAGGACCCGGCACGATACCGAAAGCCCCAGCCCGTGTCGGAACTGGTACGGAGGGATCCGGAAACGCGGTTTGTCATCGTAGGCGATGCCAGCATGGCCCCCTATGAACTCATGGCCACGGACGGGTCCATCCACATCGAAGAGCGGACCCGCAAGCCGAGTTATGAGCGGCTCCAGTTCATCGCCGATACCTTTTCCCATTCGGTCTGGCTGAATCCCAAGATGGCGGCCGAATGGCCCTACACCCGGACCATCAACGCCATCGGTGAGATTTTTCCCATGTTCGAGCTCACCATCGACGGGTTGGAGGCGGCGGTGACGTATCTGATGAATGGAAAGTGACGAGCAATCGTCAATCAACAATCCGATAGTGCCGCGTCTCATAAGTTCTGTCCTCGATAATGGCAAGATGTTATTTCCAGAAAATGGTTACTATTTAACCCACTGCAAACAGACAGAGACGCGGAAGATCCAAATCTCAAGCACCAAATTTCAAATAAATCCCAATGACCAAATAGCAAAGTCTAAGATGAAAGATATCCCTGTTTGGGCCGGAGCATTACCCGTGGGAATTTCTTAAATCGCTCGGCGTCACTGAATTGATTTTTCCGGGATCCATATCAAGGGTATGGGGCCAATCCTTTGCACGCGTCGTTTCGGATTTTGATCCCGCGATTGCGCGGGATTGGAATTTGGACATTCTTTGTGATTTGGGATTTGAATATTGTGATTTCATCGAACCCACCATTTGCGGTGCTGTTAAATTGCCAAAATGAGGGACAAAATTTATGAGACGGCGCAATAGTATCCTACTCCCCGCAGCTCATGCATTGGTCCCCCGCAGTCCTGGCATAGGCCTCGCCACATGTTGGGCAGATGCCGATGTCTCCCTTCTTCTTGCGTGCGTAAAAGCGGGTCATCCGGATGGGTACACAGGAGAGCAGATCGCGGCCCGCACTTAAAATGGCGGGAATAAGGACATCCCGCGGGAGGTCTTTTTTGGGGCGGGTGCGCATATACCAGTCGTGGACAGGAGGGAAGGCCTTCAGTTTGCCCGGGTCGAGCCAGACCCGGTAGCCCTTCAGGGTGAACCGGTCATACAGGGTCAGGGCAAACTGATCCCAGTCCAGAATCTTGAGCCAGCCGTTCCCGATGGTGCACGGGGTGAATATCTGCACCGCATCGGGCAGGCAGTGGCAGGTTTCCACTATCGCGTCCGCCTCCACCATCGGTTCCAGGCGTTCCTGGACCCAGTCCACCATTATCGCACCAATCACCAGCCCCGGTGCCACAAAACCGTGAAAGGCCTCAATCTCTCTCAGCACGCGCTCTCCGGTGTATCCGCAGATGGGCTCCTCGAGGCCGTTCTCCATCGTCGCTTTTTTCTCTCCGGCGGAATTCATTTCGGTTCCTTCTTACGGGTGAAGGCATTGAGCGCCGAACCCGCCCTGAACCACTCGATCTGATCTTCAGTGAGAGCGCGATTCAGGAATAACTCGATAGACGCACCGCTTTTCTTCCTGATTGTGGTCCTTACCGGCCTGCCCGGTGTAAGCGCCTCGAGATCCCAAAAACTGATCCGGTCCTCCATTTCTATGGCATTGTAATCCCCGGGATCGTCGAACGTCAGGGCCAGGATGCCCTGCTTTTTGAGGTTGGCCTCGTGGATCCGGGCAAAAGACCGGGCCGCCACCACTTTTGCGCCCAAAAACCGTGAACTCATGGCTGCATGCTCCCGGCTGGATCCCTCCCCGTAATTTTCATCTCCGATGATGACGAAACCTCCCGCCTGTTCCCGGTACCGCCGGGCCAGTGTGGACAGCCGAACACCCGTTTCTCCGGTCAGCACATCGGTCCCAAGGCCCGTATCCCCGGTGAAGGCGTTCCGGGCCCCTTCGAGGAGATTCCGGGAGATGTTGGTCAGATGCCCCCGGTATCTGAGCCATTTACCTCCCGGGGAAATGTGGTCGGTGGTGGTCTTTCCCCGGGTCTTGATCAGGATGGGGAGATGAATAAAATCTTTACCGTCCCAGGGTTCAAAGGGTTTTAGGAATTCCAGCCGTTCGGAATCGGGATCTATTTCTACGGTGATATCGGCGCCGTTTTTCGCAGGCGGCCGGTAGCCGCTCTCCAAGCGAACCAGACCCTTCTCGGGCAGAGCAGGCGGCGCAGGGGGATCCAGTCTAAACGGGACGTCATCGTTTCCCTTGAGGGTGTCGCGTGCGGGATCAAATCCCGTTTCCCCGGAAACGGCCAGTGCGGCGGCCATGACCGGAGAGGTCAAAAACGCCTTTGTTTGAGGATTGGCATCGTTTCGCCCCCGGAAATTGCGGTTAAAGGTGGTGAAGATCACATTGGGCTCCCCTTTTTTGATGTCCCGCCGGTCCCACTGTCCGATGCAGGGCCCGCAGGATGCGGAGAGAATGACGCCTCCGGCCGCTACAATGGTATCCAGGACCCCGTCGCGCCTGATGGTTTCATAGACCTGGCGGGAACCGGGTGAGAGCATGAACGGTACGGTTGCTTTCAGCCCATGCCGGGACGCCTGCTGAAGCACCATGGACGCGGCATAGAGATCTGCATAGGAGGAGTTGGTGCAGGAGCCCAACAAAACGGCAGACACGCGCCCGGGCCACTTTTCCGCTGCTGCGAGGGCCCTGAATTGACTCACGGGGATGACACGGTCCGGGCTGTAGGGTCCTGCGTGGGCGGGTCGGATTTGCACAAGATCGATCTCCACAAATTCATGAAAGACCGTTTCCGGGTCCTGCCTGCAGGTGTCGTCCTGAGAGAGGATGTCGCGTACGGTCTGAGCCCGGTCTGCATCGGCATTGCGGCCCGTATTCCTCAGATAGGCGTCCATGGAGTCGTCATAGACAAAGACCGAAGTGGTGGCGCCCAGTTCCGCCCCCATGTTGGTGATGGTGGCCTTCTCGGTGGCGGACAGGGTCTCCGCCCCTTCACCAAAATATTCGATGATCTTTCCGGTACCCCCCTTTACACCGAATTGGCGGAGCATCTCGAAGACGACATCCTTGGCCGTGGCCCAGCCGGTCAACCGGCCCTTGAGCCGCACGCCCACCATGCGGGGCTTGGGGATTTCCCAGGGAAGTCCGGCCATGACCTCGGCGGCATCGGCCCCGCCCACCCCCATGGCCAGCATGCCGAGTCCTCCGGCGTTGGGCGTGTGGGAATCGGTCCCGATCATCAGACTGCCGGGGAGGGCATAATTCTCAAAGAGGATGTGGTGGATAATGCCGGAACCGGGTTCCCAGAACCCGATGCCGTATTTCCGGGCGGCGGAGGAGAGAAATTCATACACCTCCCGGTTGGTGGTGAGGGCCTGTTCGAGATCCACGTCCGCCCCCTCACTGGCCCCCAGCAGATGGTCACAGTGGATGGTGGCCGGAACAACGCTCTTTTCCCTGCCCGCCTGCATAAACTGGAGCATGGCCATCTGCGCGGTGGCATCCTGCATGGCCACCCGGTCCGGACGGAGCCGTATGGTATCCTGTCCGGGTACCGGCATGACCGAACCGGTTGATGGGTCCTGGTGGAGAAAAAGGATTTTTTCAGCATAACAAAGGCCTCTCCTCAGGCGTTTCCGCTTCCGGGACAACACCGATTCGGCCTGAATTTTGTCAAAAGGGGGTATCGCGGGACCATTTCGCTGTCTGTTCATATGGCTCCCCTGATTTTTGGCCGAAGACATGTGAAATTAGAGGCCAAGTCGGTGGTGTCCCCCAATTTCCAATTTCCAGTTTCATCGAAAATACGCGTATGCCAAACGAGCTGCAAAATGTCTGAGGGATGATGGCTTACATTGAACGTGCAAGCATCCAAAACGGTTACCGGGTCTTTTTACTTGCAAAATTACCCATTGATTTGGGATAATTAATACTTTTGGATGTATCGTAGCGCAAAGCGCATCAAATGTAAATCCCTGAAAAAGGGCCTGGCCGGGAGGAAACGGTTGATACCCATGGACAAAACCGCAGAACAGGAAGGCGAAATCCTTAAATGGGATGCCGAGGACCGGCCGCTGGTCCCGGACAATCCCGTCATTCCCTACATTGAAGGGGATGGGATCGGCCCGGATATCTGGGCAGCCACCCGGGGTGTACTCGATGCCGCTGTGGCGGCGGCCTATTCCGGCATGAAGCGAATCGTATGGCGGGAAGTCCTGGTGGGTGAAAAGGCCCAGGCGGTCTATGGGGAGGATCGTCCCCTTCCCCGGGAGAGCCTGGATACCATACGCACACACGGCATTGCCATCAAGGGTCCCTTGACCACCCCGGTGGGCGGGGGGTTCCGGTCTCTGAACGTGGCATTGCGCCAGGTCCTGGATTTGTATGCCTGCGTACGGCCTGTCCGGCACATGCCGGGTGTGCCGAGCCCGGTGATCCACCCGGAACAGGTGGATGTGGTCATATTCAGGGAGAATACCGAGGATGTGTACGCGGGACTGGAATGGCCGGCCGGATCGCCGGCGGCGCGAGCGCTTATTGAATTCATCAACCGACACATCGAAAAGGGGGAATGTCGCCCGGTTTCCCTTGAGAGTGCCGTGGGCATCAAGCCCATGAGCCGGCGATGCACGGAACGGCTGGTGGCCATGGCCATCTCGTATGCCATCGAAAACCGGAAGGAAAGCGTCACCCTGGTCCACAAGGGAAACATCATGAAATACACGGAAGGGGCTTTCAGGGACTGGGGGTACCAGGTGGCAGCAAAACAATTTCCGGATCAGACGCTGACGGAAGCGGCCCTTTACGAGGAATTTGATGGAAAAAGGCCTCCTGACCGGGTGGTGGTTAAGGATCGGATTGCGGATGCCATGTTCCAGCAACTCCTGCTGCGGCCGGCGGAATATGACGTGCTGGCGACGCCCAATTTAAACGGGGACTACCTCTCCGACGCAGCTGCTGCCCAGGTGGGGGGCTCGGCATGGCGCCGGGCGGAAACATCGGCACCCGATGCGCCCTGTTCGAGGCCACGCACGGCACGGCGCCCAAATACGCGGGTCTCGACAAGGTGAACCCGGGCTCGCTCATTTTGTCCGGGGTGGAGATGCTGCGGTTTATGATGTGGCACGAGGCTGCAGCGATCATACTTTCGGCCATGGAAACGACCATTCGGCAGAAGACCGTGACCTATGACCTGGCCCGGCAGATGGAAGGCGCCACAGAGGTCAAATGCTCACAATTCGCTCAACGAATTGTTGAGAACATGAAAAAAACCCGTTAGGGGTGACGCGTAATTCCGCCATCTGCGGAATCTCCGCTTCACTTCGACCCGGAACGGGCAGCCAGGAACTGTTAGGACTATAAATGTCTGAAGGGTGTTGACCCATAAACGGAGATGGGAGTAACCTTCCCGAGACCCTTGAGCCCGAAGGAGCACCAACTGTATGAAAACCGTACTGGTCATTGATAACGATGAACTCATTCGGGAGTTTATGAAAGACCTGCTTACCCAGGACGGGTACGAAGTGGTAACGGCCGCAGACGGCCTGAGGGCTCTGGATGTGCTGAC
Organism: Deltaproteobacteria bacterium; assembly: GCA_034522175.1. GTDB lineage: Bacteria > Desulfobacterota > DSM-4660 > Desulfatiglandales > Desulfatiglandaceae > JAIPDZ01. The sequence continues at coordinate 2,559,692 of JAXHLQ010000001.1, forward strand.
CAACCTGGTCCCTGATTTCATTTTTCTGGATCTGGTCATGCCCGGCATCGACGGAAAAAAACTCTGCCATATCATCCGCAACAAGCGTCGGTTTGACAAGACCGCCATCGTTATTGTCTCAGGGTATTTGGCCGAGATGGAGACGGACTTCGACACCTTCGGTATCCAGGGGACGGTGGTCAAAGGCCCCTTTGATCAGATGGCCAAGAACATCCAGGTGGTGTTGAAGGAGCTGAAGACCCCGCGAACCACCCATGTCGCCCGGGAAACGAAGGGCATGGAAGAGATCTTCCCGAGGAAGGCGACCCGTGAACTCCTCTCCATTACCCGGCACTTCGAATTGATTTTGGGGAAGATGTCAGAGGGAATTCTGGAGCTTACTGCGGATCGACGCGTTGTCTATGCCAATGAATCGGCCCTGGATCTGATTGGAAATCCGGAAGAAGATCTGCTGGGCTCACATTTTGAAGATCTTTTCTCGGGGGAAGATCGGAGACGTGTCGAGGAGGTGTTACGTTCCGTTTCTCAGGGTCCGCAGAATATCTCCGAAGCCGAACCCCTCCTCCTGAAGGAATATTATATTTCCCTCAGTGCCGTGCCGATCAATGGTCAGACGCATACCATCATTATCATACTGAACAATGTGAGTGAACGCAGACGGGCCGAGCTGCAATTGCAAGAAAGCATGGCGGACCTGAAGAAGGCCCTTTTTGGGACCATTCAGGCCCTGGCGCTCACCGTAGAAAGACGGGATCCCTATACGGCAGGGCATCAGCAACGGGTCCAGGCCATTGCCACGGCCATTGCAGAAGAGATGGAACTGGATGAAGACGCCATCGAAGGCCTGCAGATGGCGGCCTTCATTCATGATATCGGAAAGATTGCCATACCGGCCGGCATCCTCAGCAAACCCACCCGCTTAGATGAAACCGAGTTCAGACTGCTCAAAACCCATCCCCAGGTGGCCCACAGCATTCTCAGTTCCATCTATTTCCCATGGCCCCTCGCCGAAATTGTCCTTCAACACCACGAACGGATGGACGGGAGCGGATACCCGAGGGGCCTTAGGGGTGAAGAGATCCTCATGGAGGCCCGCATCCTGGCGGTTGCCGACGTGGTGGAGGCCATGGGCTCCCACCGTCCCTACCGCCCTTCTCTCGGTATCGACGCGGCCCTTGAAGAGATCCGCAAAAACAGGGGTATCCTCTACGATGAACGGGTCGCGGATACCTGTCTTTTTCTGTTCAAGGAGAAGGGCTTCAGTTTTTGATGCGCCCGGTATGGGTTTCCGGTTAAACCCCGATGCCATTAACTTCAGCAGAACTCCGCCTGATGAGCCCATCATCCCGGACGCGATCCGGGACCGGAAGGACCCTTTCAGGAACGGTCGGGGATATTGAAAGCCTGAGTTAATGGCATTTATTATAGGATCTGTGTTGAAAGCGGAGCCAGCCTTATGAGCCTCTTTGCCATCATTTCCAATTTCAGAATCCAGGACGCCCTGGATATTATGTTTCTTACCGTGGTGGCCTATTATCTCTACTTATGGTTCCAGGGCACCAAGGCCTTCAAGGCCATCATCGGCCTTTTGGTCCTCGGGGTCATCTTCACCATTGCCAAGACCTGGGGCCTGTTCCTTACCACATGGGTGTTTCAATTCATGTGGCAGATCTTGATCATCCTCATCGTGGTCCTCTTTCAGTCCGAGATCCGGCAGGTGCTGGAAAAGGTTAATCCTCTCCAGCGTCTGGGGCTGCGCCGGATGGCGGCTCCGGGAGGCTGGGCGTCCGGATTTGCCGAAGGGATATTCGCCCTGGCGAGGGAAAAGACCGGTGCTCTGGTCATCATCCGGCGCGGCGATAAGGTGGATGAACATATCACCGAGGGTCAGCGCTTAGAAGCCGATCCCACTCCCGAAACTCTGAAGACCATCTTTCAAAAGGAATCCCCCTTCCATGACGGCGCCGTACTCCTCAAAGAGGGACAGATTGTGGAGGTGGCCTGTTATCTCCCGTTGAGCCCGGATGAGGGACTCCCCAGGGAGTGGGGCACTCGCCACCGGGCGGCCCTGGGCTTGTCTGAGCGGTGTGACGCCTGGGTGGTGATCGTGTCGGAAGAGCGGGGAGAGGTGTCCCTGGCACGGGGCGGGGAAATCCAAAGGGTGGAATCAGCCGAAGCATTATTCGCACGTATACGGGAGGCCACGGCCCCCGCCGGACCGGCCCATGAAGGATGGAAGGAGCGGGTTCGATTTCATTTGACCCACCGCTGGGGCACCAAATTGAGCACCTTCTGCGTGGTCGGCCTCCTCTGGCTGGTTCTCGCCGGCCAGCAGAATTTCCAGGTGAGTCTTCAGGTTCCCATTGAAATCAGGCATCTCCCCCAACGGCTGGAAATCGTCAAGCCCCTGGATCCCCATGTGAAGATCACGGTCCGGGGCCTTCGCAAAGACGCCACCACCCTCCAGAAGGAAAACGTCTTTGCGGAAATAGATGCTTCTCTTGCGCATCCGGGTGAAATGGTGTTTCCCCTCACCCGGAACATGATCCGTCTCCCGGATGGTCGCGTCCAGTTGATGGATATAGACCCCGCTCAGATGACCTTTTCGTTTAAAGAAAGGGAAAACGAGCCCTGAGAAAAGCACCGGCTTTGGTCTCGCAAAGGCGGGACTGCTGAATGCTTCATGACAGCTGATGGAGGGACGCGTTCTAAAGTGTTTCAGCCAATGCCACCGGCTTTTCACTGAAGAACTCGGTTCTCGGTCAGGAAAGATGGATCAGAGTCGAAAGGCCGTCAGAGGGGCCGGTTTTACCGGTCGTTTTATATGGTGTTTTTGCCCGTTTTGTCTGATTCGAATTCATCAGCCGCCTTTTTCCATTTTTCATTTTGAGACTTCTCCTTTCATGCTTCGGTTTATTTTTTGTCTGCTTCTAAAATCGAAATCGGGATCGGGATCGGGATCGAAATCGAACGACACCGAACGAAATGAATTCGATACCGATCCCGATTTCGATCCCGAAGAGGACGCAACCTGAGAAAGATCTGGAACCGACTCACTCCTCTCTGTAAATAAACACGTACGCCAGGTCATTGATCTCGATGGCGAGGTGGCCACCCCGTGATTCGGCATAGACCACCCAGCCGGGTTTGGTCGCACTGCAGCATTCCACGCCGGGGGAGAACCGGCCGGTTTTCTGTTCATACCAGGCCAGCAGCATCGGGTCGGATGCCAGCTCAAAGGCCTTCTGATCGGCGATCAATCTCGCCGCCTTGAGGTCAGGGGGTGTTTCATTTAGTTGTATGGAAACGGCGTCGGGCAACATGTCCCGGGTCAGTGTCGTCGCGCAGGTGGTCATGATTTGATCTCCTTATGTGGCATTTACCTTTTTGGCCTTGAATCCCAGGACCGTGAGGAGGATGCCGAAGAGGATGGCATAGATCCCGATGAGCCAGACCAGGGCCACTGCCCCCGCACCGGGGTTGGCCACCAGGATGAATCCGATTAAAATGGAGAGCACGCCGGTCAGCCCGAGGGCCCACTCGCCCTTGAGCTGTTTTCGAAGCTGAACAGCGGCCGCGATCTCCAGGATCCCGGTGAGGATGGCCCATATGGCAATGAAAACAAGGAGGACCACCGCCGTGACCCCGGGCCAGATGAATGCAAACAGGCCCACGATAATCCCGGCGATCCCCTCGAGGAGGAGGACCCACCACCATTTCCTGTCTCGGTGGCGAAAGGCCGCAGACAGGGCCAGAACGCCTTCAAACAGGACATAGACTCCGAAGAGGATGATCAGGACGCCGATGGTCAAGCCCGGCCATAGGATGGCGAGAAGACCAAAGGCGATGGCGAGAAAGCCCCTAAAAACAAAAATCGACCAGTTTTTGGCGACGATGTTGATCATGGTGTATCTCCTTTCTACGGGTCAAAGCATGGTTCTTCCGGCAAATGAGTACGGTAAATTGAAAAGAGGTGAATAGACTGATACCTTTCTAAGTATCCCTAAAAAGGAGGTATTCGTCATGTCCACCTCATTGCTCTATCATGCTTTTGGTTTGAGAGGAGTCAAGTACATTTCCACAAAATACGAGAGAGGACGCATCTTTCTTCATGCTGAAGTGACATCCTCCCTGGAACGCTGCCCGGAGTGCAGGAGTTTTAAAACGCTCCGGCGTAAGGGCGTCAAGCAGCGACTTTTGAGAATGATTCCAATTGGTTCCCGTCAGACCTTTCTGGTTTTGAGGATCTGGAGAATCCGTTGTGAGGACTGCGGTGCTTTGAGATGGCCCAGACTTCCTTTTGTAAAAGGTAAAGCAAGACATACAAGAAGGTTCGCGGATTTCGCCTTGGATCTCCTTCACTGGATGACCATTTCGGGTGCAGCGACCCTTTTGTCTGTGGGCTGGGATTTGATCAAAGACATCCATAAGGATCACCTTAAGAGGCGATATAAAGCGCCTCCGTTGAAGGATTTGAAATACATTGCTCTCGACGAGTTCAGCATTCGTAAGGGTCATTCCTATATGAGTATCTTTGTAGACCTGGAATCGGGTCGTATTCTGCATGCCGTTGAAGGAAAAAGCGGAGACGCCATCGAGCCCTTTCTAAAAAAGCTGAAAAAGGAATCGCCTCATCTTGAGGCCATTGCTATGGATATGAGCAAGGCGTTTATCTCTGCCGTGGAGAACCATCTCCCAGATGTCGCTATTGTGTTTGATCGGTACCATATTTCTGCTCTTATGAATCGGGCCATTGAGGATCTCAGACGAGAACAGCAAAACCAACTGGATGAAGATGGCAAACAAGTCTTAAAAGGAACCCGATTTCTCCTCTTAAAAAACTATGAGAATCTCACGGAAGAAAAACAGAATCGGCTACAGAGTCTTCTTGAGGTCAATGCCCCTCTATTTACGATCCATACGATGAAGGAGCAACTTAGAGACTTTTGGGACAAGCCATCTATGGAAGAGGCTATTCCATTCTTGGATGCATGGTGCAATGATGCGGCCTCCTCAAATATCAGCCAACTTAAAAAGGTCGCCAACACACTCATGCAGTACAGTCACGGTCTCCTCAATTACTACATCCACCCCATCTCTTGCGGCCCTATAGAAGGTATCAATAACAAAATCAAAACCCTTAAACGACAAGCTTATGGATTCAGAGATATGGTCTATTTCAAACTCAGGCTCTACCACCTACATTCTCAAGCGTACTCATTAACCGGATGATCCGTTTATCCACATGATGGAATATATATAGCGGAAGACGATAAGGGGAATATTTATGATCTTTTAAACTCGGGAGGTAATGGGGGGAAAGCTGATGCAATAAGCTATTTAGATATCGACTGCCCTGCTTATTACAGGCACTTTAAAAGGTAAAAGCCAGCATTTGATATGATAACGCAGAGACTGTAAAATACACCAACATTTTAAGACCATCCGCCATATGAAAACGTGCCCGAAATGAGTCCTAACCGTATGATAATTGATGAGCCGCCCCAACAAGACTTATATCAGCTAAAGTCGCATAACTGACTGCACCAAATCGAAGGGCTACATTCCTCAGCCTTCACTGGTAGTTGATCTTGGCCGACGGAACACTACCTATATGATACTGAAAATGGCCGTTTTTTAAGATTAGATTTTGCAGTCATAATAACCTGAGCCGCTTTCCAAGTGACCTTCACAAGCAGACAAAGCTCAAGGCTATAAGCGACGGGATTACAATAGGGGTGCCAATCAGAAAACCGTATCATGAGCAAAGTATTCACCAAAGCGAAAGGCTGGAATGTGGCAGAGTTGAAGAAGACGGAGTTGTTCAATGTCTGTGAGCGGATCACCAGGCTTTCTAAGGCTCTTGAGAAAGGGGAATTCGATAAAGGACCCGAGGAACTGTGTTCCATCCTGGAAGATCTGGGGGACGAGCTCCAGTCAATCGCTTCAGAGATCAGGGAATTGACAAGCCCGGAGCCACAACCGATGAGGCCAGGGACCCAAATCGTTTATATGCCTGACCAAGCAAAGGGTGACTTGAACCACTCTGATGTTATGTTCGGCTTCGTGGTGGCACACAAAGGGGAGTTTTTTCACTGGTGTCACTTTTGGAGTAAAAATAAGCCTGAGATATTGAGAACCCGGAAGAGCCCGGATATGGTTCCCAATGACAATTTGATTAGAAAGAAAACTGTTCCACAAAAACAGGTTGACGAAATGATGGCAAAGCTCAAGATTCCGAAGTGAAAGGAGTTGACCGCACTGGTTTGTGAGATAAGGTCGCTGTAAGAGTTTAATGACCTCCGATATGTCGCTGGGGGCTTTTATTTTAATGCGCCACAACAGAAAAAAATAATGGCAGACAAAATGCCGAAATATTGCATTTTGAAGATTGAATGTGCGGTATAGTGTGGGGTAAGCTATTTTTGGAAATGAAAAAGGGGCTGCTCAACATGAGCCAACCCCTTGATTTTATTATGGTAGCGGGGGGCGGATTCGAACCACCGACCTTCGGGTTATGAGCCCGACGAGCTACCAGACTGCTCCACCCCGCGGCAAACCTCTAATATAAGATCGCAGTTTACTCTTGTCAAATAAAAAATATAACTATTTTTCGTGGTTTTCATCCATCACTTCATCGGCCACATACAGTTCAACATTGGATGCCGTGAGCATGTCACAGGTGGCTGGTTCAGGGCGTTTGTCTGTGAAGAGGGCATCCACTTCACCGATATTGCAGAGGCGTACCATGGCCTCGCGACCGAATTTGGTATGGTCCGCCACGAGAAAGACCTTCCGTGAATTCTGGATGATGGCTTTTCCCACGCGAACCTCCCGGTAATCGAAGTCCAGGAGGGAACCGTCCGAATCAATGCCGCTGACACTGATCACCCCGAAGTCGGTTTTGAATTGCCGGATGAAGTCAATGGTCGCTTCGCCGGTGATGCCCCGGTCACGGTTTCGAATCACACCCCCGGTTACGATGACCTCAAAAGATTCATTTTCCGGCAGAATGGCGGCCACATTCAAATTATTGGTAATGATTCGCAATCCTTTGTGCTTCAACAGGGCCTTGGCGACTTCCTCAGTGGTGGTGCCGATATCGATGAACAAGGAGGCCAGATCCGGGATATGTCGGGCCAGCAGACGGGCAATTTGGATCTTTCCGGCGAGACAGGATACTTTCCTTGTGGTGTAAGCCACGTTTTCCACGCTCGATGGGAGCCCGGCGCCGCCGTGGTATCGCCGCACCAGGCCCCGCTTGGAAAGTTCATTGATATCCCGGCGAATGGTCTGAGGGGTCACCATGAAATCCTGAGAAAGGGTGTCGATGGAGACAAACCCCTGACCTCTAACCAAGTCTAAGATTTTCTTATGTCGAAGTATGGCGGATCGGCCCCTCCCATCTACCTCCCTTTCGAAGTTTGATGGGCCTGCGGCGATATCTGAAGTTTTACTTTTAGCAGTCATCCCAACTCCTTGAAAACAATTTTTTTCTATAATATACATTGCCAATCTATCATACGCTGTTTATTTTCGCAATCGAAATTCTTATTTCACGCCTATTTTTCGCCATTGGTTGATCTCAAGAATCCGCGGTAGGTGCGGCTTCAGCCACACAGGGTGCCGGGTCGTGCGCCTGAAGGCGCCTGTCTGCGATGCCACGGCACAGGCAGGCACCTACAGGAAGAGCTTTCGGGTCAACCTCTTATGATCTGTGCAAAGCGTTCTCCCCGACTTATTGAGATGATGCTCGCCTTTTCAGAAATGCGTTTTGATTTTCATTTTTTTGATTGGGACATTTAGCATTAGGAAGAATGTATATAGAAGCCTTTGACGGTTGCTCTTTTCCTGTGGCCATTGGATTTCGGATATTCACTAATGAACATAATTCGAAAAAAAATGTAATAAAATGAAAATTTTTTCTTGACAAGGATATTTCCATTGATTTAATGAAGTACTTGTCCCTCCTTCTTTCGTTTTGACCCCGGATGCAAAGGCACCAGGAAATCAGGCATGAAAACGTTAAATCATTCCCCTTTACAGACCCAGGTGTTGATCATTGGTGGCGGCGTCACGGGAACCGGTCTTGCCCGGGACCTCGCCCTTCGCGGTGTTCAGTCAATTCTCGTGGAAAAGCGTGACATCAATGCGGGAGCATCCGGCGGAAATCACGGTCTTTTGCACAGCGGTGCCCGATATGTGTCGAGTGACCCTGGCGTGGCCGCAGAATGCCGGGAAGAAAATGAGCTGCTGAAAAGAATGGCTCCCCACTGCATTGAGGAGACCGAAGGTCTCTTCGTGGCCGTGGCCGGAGATGATGTAAACTATGTGGCGGATTTTCCGAATATGTGCCAACGGGCCGGAATCCCGCGACCGTGGTGGATATTCAGGATGCCCGCGAACTGGAACCGGTCCTTTCCCCTGACGCCATTGCCGTCTATCAGGTGGAAGATGCGTCCATAGATCCTTTCAAGCTTTCCTTAGAAAACATGGCTCAGGCTCAGGCCCTCGGGAGCCGATTGCTCCGCCACACCCGGCTGGTGGGCTTTGATAGGGATAGGCGCCGCATCAATTCAGCCCGGGTCCAGGACGTCAAGACCGGTGAGGAGATGGTCATCGAGCCGGAAATGGTTGTGAATGCAGCCGGCGCCTGGGCCGGAGAAGTGGCCGCTCTAAGTGGTATATCGTTTCAGATTCTCTATTCAAAAGGGAGTTTGCTGGTCACCGACAGACGAATCACCAGGCGGATTATCAACCGCCTGCGCGATCCCTCGGACGGAGACATCCTGGTCCCGGGGGGGACGGTTTCCATCCTGGGGACCACCTCGGTTCGGGTGGATTCCCTCGAAGATATCCGACCGACTCCTGACGAGATCGATCTGATCGTGGATGAAGGGTCGGCCATGATCCCGATCCTGGACAAGGCGCGTTATATACGAGCCTACGCCGGCGTGCGGCCCCTTTTGAAACCGGAAATCGAGGAAAATGACCGGAGTGCCAGCCGGGGCTTCACGCTGTTGGACCATGCCCGGGATGGCCTGGAAAATTTTGTCACCATTCCCGGCGGCAAACTGACCACCTACCGGTTTATGGCGGAAAAGACCGCCGATCTGGTGTGTGAAAGATTGGGTATCCAAAAACCCTGCCGGACGCGAACCGAACCCCTCCCCTCTACCGAAGCCGGAAAATGGACGGAGCCGGGTCTGGGGCCCAGGGGCTGGATCAAAGCGAAGGACCCGGAAAATCCCATTCTTTGCGAATGCGAGATGGTGCCCAAAAGCAGCGTGGCGCATATTATCGAGGACGCCAGGGCAAGAGGGGATCGACTGGATCTTCGGGCCATCGGGCTTCGAAGCCGGGTGGGAAAGGGATCGTGCCAGGGCACCTTCTGCGGGAAACGGGTGATGGCCTATATGGTGGAACAGGGGGAGTTTGGGGGCCAAACAGCGCTAAACCACCTGAGAGATTTCCTGGAATCCAGGTGGAGCGGGGAACGCTCGGTGTTGTGGGGAGAACAGATGGTTCAGGCGGAGTTAAAGGAGGCCCTCTATTGCGGTCTTTCGGATCTGGAACGGTGGTCCCTTTCAGAAGAGAAGCGAAGCCGAAATGGCTGAAGGCGCTTCCATTGAATGCGATCTGGTGGTCGTGGGTCGTGGCATGGCCGGCATGGCCGCCACGCTCTTTGCCGCCAATCGCGGCATATCCACCGTTCAGGTGGGGATGATCGGAGAGATCATATTCGCCAGTGGATGCCTGGACCTGCTGGCCTTTCCTTCACCTGAAACAGAAGCGCCTCTCGACGATCCATGGGCGGCAATCGATCTTTTGTCGCAGGAGATGCCGGAACATCCCTATACACGAATGAAACGGGAAGAAATCAAGGCGGCCTTAGATGAAATCGTCTCCTTTTTGAATGCTCAGGGTTTACCCTATATCAACCAGCCAGGGCAGAACGTGGAGATGATCACGCCGCTGGGCACCGTTAAACAGACCTACTATGCACCCGAGAGCATGGGGGAAGGCATCGAGGCCCTCAGAGAGAAAGCCCCTTGTCTCCTCATCGACTTTCATGGACTGACCGATTTCAGCGCCACTCAGATGGCGGCGACATTGACGGATGTGTGGCCGAACATCCGTTCAGCCCGCGTTTCATTTCCCGGCAACGCCGAAAACAGGGAACTGATCCCCGGCGATATTATGGCCGAGACCATGGAACTGTCAAAAAACCGAGCGGAACTGGCCCAGGCCGTCAAGCCGCTTGTGGGCAATGCGCGCGTCGTGGGGGTGCCGGCCGTTATGGGCATGAAGGGGACCCGGGAGATTCTTTCGGATATCAAGAACCAAATCGGGGTTCCGGTGTTTGAGATTCCCACATTTCCCGTATCGGTTCCCGGTCTCAGGTTGAATGAGACCTTCGCCCATGGTCTTCTAAAAAAGGGCGTGAAGCGGCTGTTACAAACCCGGGTGCTCAGGGCTGATCCGTCCAACGATGGGACGTTTGTGCTTCATACGGGAAAAAGTGAGCCCGAAATGACTCTTCACACCCGGGGAGTGATCCTGGCAACGGGACGGTTCTGGAGCAGGGGACTGGTGGCCGATAGAAACGGCATTCGTGAACCCCTCCTTAACTTGCCCGTCCATCAGCCGGAAAAGAGGGATCAGTGGCATCGGGAGCGGTTTCTGGATTTGAGGGGGCACCCGGTGAATCGCGCCGGCGTGGAAACGGATGCGCTTTTTCGCCCGCTGAGCGAAACCGGGGAACCTGGCTTTGAAAGACTCTTCGCAGTGGGCGCCATCCTGGCCCACCAGGACTGGAAGCGCATGAAATGCGGATCGGGCCTGGCCATCAGCACCGCGTACAAGGCGGTGGAGGCCTTCTCCAAAATGGGGTGAACATGAGGGGTGCCACTTTTCGCATTGACATCGTTACGCAGTTGGCACTATCCGTTAGAGAGCGGGTTCGGTGCCTATGAAACATTGAATAAGGATCCATTCTGTGTGAGGGCAGGAACATGTCATTATCTCTACAGGAAGTCACCAAAACCGTCGGACGGGAAACCCATATCAATAATGTCAGCCTCTCTTTTGAGTCCGGGTCCCGGAACATTCTGTTAGGCCGTACCCTGGCCGGAAAAACCTCTCTGCTCCGGTTGATGGCAGGTCTTGACCGACCCACCTTTGGACGGATAATGGCCAACGGAAAGGACGTCACAGGGAAATCCGTTCGCAAACGGAGCGTGGCCATGGTCTATCAGCAGTTTATCAATTACCCCTCTCTCACCGTATTCAACAACATCGCCTCCCCTCTGAAGCTGGCCAAGATCGACAAATCTGACATCGACAGACGGGTGCGGCGTACTGCTGAAATGCTCCACCTGGATCATTTCCTTGACCGACTGCCCAGCGAGCTTTCGGGCGGTCAGCAGCAGCGTGTCGCCATTGCCCGGGCCCTGGTCAAAGAAAGCGATCTGCTTTTATTGGATGAACCGCTGGTGAACCTGGACTATAAGCTTCGAGAAGAGTTGAGAGAAGAACTTCAGGATATATTCGAAACCCGTAAATCCATTGTGGTCTACACCACCACTGAGCCCACAGAGGCCCTGATGCTGGGCGGGAACATCGTGGTCATGGACGAGGGCCGTGTGCTGCAGACCGGTCCCACCCCGAGGTGTACCATCACCCCGCCACAACCAAAGTGGCGGAGGTCTTCAGTGACCCCCCCATCAATTTTCTGAGCGGCACGGTGCGTGACGGCGTTGCCCGCATGGCCCGCGACATCGCTATACCGCTTATCCATCATATGCATTCGTTGAAAGACGGTGATTACGGGTTCGGCGTGCGATCCAATCACCTGTTCCTTAACCGAAGACGCAACGACGATGTGGAAATCCCTGCAACCGTGGAACTGACGGAGATCAACGGTTCGGAAACCTTTATCCACGCCACGCACGATACGGTCGAGTTGGTGATTCAGGAAAAAGGCGTCCGCTCCGTCCAAAGCGGTGTAGAGATCACCATGTATGTCAGTCCGGACTGCTTTTTTGTGTACGATAAAACCGGAGCACTGGTGGCTTCGCCCACGCCAGAGGCCTTCAGAGGTTAGATAAATTAGGAGATCGTCATGGCCCGTATCGAGTTAGATGAAGTCGCCCACAGCTATCTGCAAAAGCCCAAGAAGGATTCGGATTGGGCGTTGAAACGGATTCATACCGTATGGGAGGACGGTGCAGCCTGTGCGCTCCTGGGTCCTTCAGGCTGTGGAAAAACCACCTTGCTCAACATCATATCGGGCTTGCTGGCGCCCAGCAAAGGCCGGGTTCTTTACGACGGAAGGGACGTTACCCCGTTGCGACCGGAAAAACGGAACATCGCCCAGGTGTTCCAGTTTCCGGTGCTCTACGACACCATGTCGGTCTACAACAATCTGGCCTTTCCATTGCGAAATCGGGGCATCGGTGAGGACCAGGTCAGGGAACGGGTCTTAGAGATTGCGGACATCCTGGATTTAACAGACTTTCTCGGCAGACGGGCAGAGGGCCTAGCCGCTGATGCCAAACAAAAAATCTCTCTGGGCCGGGGGCTGGTCCGGAGCGATGTGGCGGCAATCCTGTTTGATGAGCCTCTGACCGTCATTGACCCGCAACTCAAATGGCATCTGAGAAGAAAACTCAAGGAAATCCACGAAAAGCTCAAACTGACATTCATCTACGTGACCCACGATCAGGTGGAAGCCCTGACGTTTGCGGATCAGGTCGCGGTGATGTATGAAGGCGAAATGGTCCAGATCGGGTCGCCGCAGGACCTTTTTGAAAATCCGGAACACCGATTCGTTGGCTATTTTATCGGCAGCCCGGGGATGAATTTCCTGGAATGCACCTTGGATGGAAATGTGGCCCAGGTGAATGGTGCCGGAATCGTGCTGGATGATGAGACGGCGGCCAGGGGGCGGGAAGCCAAGGGAAAACTGGAAATCGGCATCCGGCCCATGTATCTCGAAGTCCACGGAAAATCGGCCCGAAACCGGATAGAGGCCAAAGTCCGGATGGTGGAAGACCTGGGCAGTTACCGGATTGTAACGCTCAGGGTGGCGGGTAAGACCATAAAGGCCAGTCTACAGGAAAATGAGGCGATTCCTGAAAAACGGGCCTGGCTTGCTTTTCCTCCGGCACAAACCCGTCTTTATGCAGATGGATGGTTGGTTAAGTAAGTGCGCCATAAGCACAGTGCATGCCTTTGGCCGCAGCCCAATGAGAAAACGCGGTCTCCGATGCGGATAAATTTAGGTTTCAGTGTTCGGGTGTCAGGGTAACATTTCAATCGAAGAATTTAAGGGAGTCTATCCATGGAAAAATGGCCCAATAACAGAGCCTGGCTGCTGGTGCTGCCGGTTTTCGTCATTGTTGCATTCAGCGCCATCATTCCTTTGATGACGGTGATCAATTATTCGGTTCAGGACATCTTCGGGCCTGGCCAGAGTGTCTTCGTGGGAACGGAGTGGTTTAAGCAGATGCTGGGCAACGAGCGACTTCACGATGCGCTCTGGCGCCAGTTCCTTTTTCCGGACTGGTGCTGCTGATTGAGATGCCTCTCGGGATCCTCATTGCGCTCGCCATGCCCAAGAAGGGGTGGGGCGTCCCCGTGTCCCTGGTCACCATTGCGCTGCCCCTCTTGATTCCATGGAATACCATCGGGACCATATGGATTATTTTCACCCGGCCCGATATCGGGCTCTTCGGCTACGGCATGAACAAGTTTCTGGGCATCCCCTTTGATCATACGGCCACGTCACTCGACGCATGGATTACGGTGATGCTCATGGAGGTCTGGCACTGGACCCCGCTGGTGGCGCTTCTGGCCTATGCAGGCCTGCGTGCCATTCCCGAAGCCTACTACCAGGCGGCCCGGATCGACGGCGCATCGGCCTGGTCCACCTTTCTCTATATCCAGCTGCCCAAGATGCGCGGCGTCCTCACCATCGCTTTTCTGCTCCGATTCATGGACAGTTTTCTCATTTATGCAGAGCCATTCGTGTTGACGGGCGGAGGCCCGGGTAACTCCACCACATTCCTCTCCCTGTATCTCGTAAAGATTGCCCTGCTCCAGTTCGATCTCGGTCCGGGCGGCGCATTTTCGCTGATCTACTTTGTCATCGTCCTTCTCTTCAGTTTTATCTTTTACCAGGCGCTCCAGCGTGTGGGGAAAGGAGACAAGGTATGAAAGGAAAGAAGAAATTCATTGGTCTAATCATCTATTTTATCCTTTTGGTGATGCCGATCTACTGGATGCTCAACATGTCGCTCAGATCCAACGCCGACATCCTGGCATCTTTCGCCCTCTTCCCTAAGGATATCACCTTCATGAACTACAGGGCGATTTTTACCGATCCATCCTGGTACATGGGGTATGTCAACGCCATCATCTATGTGGTTCTGAATACGGTGATTTCCCTCGTCGTGGCGCTCCCTGCGGCCTATGCCTTTTCCCGCTATCAGTTCGTGGGCGACAAACAGATGTTTTTCTGGCTGCTGACCAACCGCATGGCCCCGGCCGCGGTGTTTGCGCTTCCCTTCTTCCAGTTGTATTCCACCGTCGGCCTGATGGATACCCATATTGCGGTGGCATTGGCCCACTGCCTGTTCAATGTCCCGCTGGCGGTGTGGATTCTCGAGGGCTTCATGTCCGGGGTCCCACGGGAAATCGATGAGACCGCCTTCATTGACGGCTACAGTTTTCCGAAGTTTTTCATCACCATTTTCATCCCGTTGATCCGGGCCGGGGTGGGTGTCACGGCATTTTTCTGTTTCATGTTCAGCTGGGTGGAGCTGTTGCTGGCCCGGACCCTGACGGTGACCGATGCAAAACCGATTTCGGCCATCATGACACGGACCATCAGTGCCACGGGACTTGACTATGGTCTTCTGGCCGCGGCCGGTATCCTGACCATCGTACCCGGCGCAGCCGTCATCTGGTTTGTTCGAAATCATATGGCCAAAGGGTTCGCCTTGGGCCGTGTATAGGGAGGCGCTATGGACTTCACATTGAAATGGATGGTTTGGACCGTACCCACGGCCATTTTCTGCGGCTCCATTATTGTCATCGTCCTTGCCATGGCCGTTTGGCAGACCGTATCCCCTTCTCTGGAACGTAAGGGGTTTTTGCCCATACCCACGACGCCGGGAGACCGGTTCTTCATCGGCGTCCTGACCAGTGTTTACATTTTTTTTGCCTGGGTGGGACTGACCCAATTTCCTCTTTTGTTTCTGTTGTTGATTGTGATCTGCTGGATCCTTGTGGTCATGATATGGGGATAAAAGAATGGGACGATTCCCACGTTTGAGCGGAGTGGTTGTTATGGATTCCTTGAAACGGTAACGAATAATATCAAGGACGCGGGTGTAATGCAGCGCACCCCTGAAAGGAGGTGGTGGAAACGACAGGTGAGCGAGGCTGATTTCGTGAAGCCTCTGGTTGTCCTTGCCGGTTATTGATACGAGCGATCTACCTGCGACTGATGTGGGCCGGCGAGGTCCTTGGGATGAACCGTAATGGAAGTGAAAGGAGATTGGATCAATGAATAGAAAAAAAACTTTTTTCTGTGTAATTGCCGCGCTGGCGCTCTTATTTTCGAGCGCCCCGTGCTGGTCTTCGCCGCAGATGGACGCGGCCAAGAAGTGGGTGGACACTGAATTTCAACCATCCACGCTGACCAAGGATCAGCAGATGAAAGAGATGGAATGGTTCATCAAGGCATCTGAGCCCTTCAAAGGGATGGAAATCAAGGTCGTCTCCGAGACCATCGCCACCCACGAGTATGAAGCCAAGGTCCTCACCAAGGCATTCGAAGAGATCACCGGCATCAAGGTGGCCTTCGACCTGATTCAGGAAGGGGATGTCATTGAAAAATTGCAGACCCAGTGGGCGTCGGGGAAGAATATCTATGACGGATGGGTGAACGACTCCGACCTCATCGGTACCCACATGCGTTACGGGTTTGTGATGCCCCTGAGTGATTTTATGGAAGGTGAGGGCAAGGACGTGACCCTGCCCACCCTGGATATCGATGATTTCATGGGAAAATCCTTTACCACCGGGCCGGACGGAAAGCTCTATCAGCTTCCGGATCAGCAGTTCGCCAATCTCTACTGGTTCCGGTATGACTGGTTCCAGCGCCCCGATTTTCAGAAGAAATTCAAGGAAATCTATGGGTATGAGCTGGGGGTGCCGGTCAACTGGTCCGCCTATGAGGATATCGCGGAATTCTTCACCGAGCACATCAAGGAAATTGACGGCAGGCGCGTGTACGGTCACAATGACTACGGTAAAAAGGCACCGGATCTGGGGTGGCGGTTTACGGACGCGTGGCTCTCCATGGCCGGTTGTGGAGACAAGGGTCTTCCCAACGGCAAGCCGGTGGATGAATGGGGCATCCGGGTCGAAAATTGTGTGCCCGTGGGCTCCAGTGTCTGCCGCGGCGGTGCCGCCAACAGCCCCGCAGCCAAATACGCCCTTCGCAAGTACATGGAATGGCTGAGAAAATATGCACCTCCCGGATGCCTCGGCATGGATTTTTATACCTATCTGCCGTTTTTGGCCAAGGGAAATGTGGCTCAGCAGATTTTCTGGTACACGGCGTTTGTTCCGACCATGCTCGAACCGGGTCCCACGGTTAACGAGGATGGCACGCCCAAATGGCGCATGGCCCCGTCTCCCCACGGTCCCTACTGGGAAGAAGGGATGAAACTGGGATATCAGGACTGCGGTTCCTGGACCTTCATGAAGAGCACACCGCTTGACCGGCGTAAGGCCGCATGGCTTTTCGCCCAGTTCTGCGTGGCCAAGACCACTTCTTTAAAGAAAGCATTGGTGGGATTGACCCCCATCCGGGACAGCGACATCCGAAGCGAGGCCTTTACCGAAAGAGCCCCCAAACTCGGTGGACTGGTGGAATTCTACCGGAGCCCGGCTCGAGTCGCCTGGACGCCTACGGGAACCAATGTGCCGGATTATCCCAAGCTGGCCCAGTTGTGGTGGCAGAACATCGGAGAAGCGGTCTCCGGTGAGGTAACCGTGGACCGGGCCATGGACAACCTGGCTCGGGAGATGGACAAGGTCATGCAGCGTATCGAGCGTGCCGGCGTTCAAAAGGAATGCGGTCCGAAGCTGAATCCCTGCATAGATCCCGAGGAGTGGCTCAACAAGCCCGGGTCTCCCAAAGCCAAGGTCAACGAGAAACCGCAGGGAATCACCGTGAAATACGATGACCTGATCAAGGCCTGGCGTGAAGGGCGTGTGAAGTAAACCAGCGGCAGCAATGCCTTTCAAAAAACTCAAACGGGGCCGGCCACACAGGCCGGCCTTTTTTTAATGCATACCGATCGTTGGGAGGAAAAACATGGCTGGATATGTTGGGGCGATTGACCAGGGAACCACCAGCACGCGGTTCATTATTTTTGATTATGCCGGCAGGATCAAGGGGGTGGCGCAAAAGGAGCATGAGCAGATCTTTCCAAGACCCGGATGGGTGGAGCATGACCCCATGGAGATCTGGAAGAATACCCGGGAGGTCATTCAAACCGCCCTTCAAAGGAGCGGAATCAGCGGACATGATTTGGTCGCCATCGGCATCACGAATCAGCGGGAGACCACGGTCCTCTGGGATCGGCATACCGGTGTGCCCTACCACAATGCCATTGTCTGGCAATGCACACGGACAGACAGGATCTGTGATGAATTGATCAGGGATGGCGGGATTGACCGTTTCAGGAATCGGACCGGACTCCCTGTGGCCACATACTTTGCAGGCCCTAAAATAAAGTGGATCCTGGAAAACAACCCTGGCGTCAGGACCGCTGCGGAACGGGGCGATGCCTGTTTCGGGACCATGGAGACCTGGGTCATCTGGTGGCTCACCGGGGGACCCAAAGGCGGTGCCCACGTAACGGATGTGACCAATGCCAGTCGTACCCTCTTGATGGATTTGAAATTGCTGGATTGGGACTCGGAAATCCTTGAGATTTTGAACATTCCCGAATCCGTCCTTCCTAAAATTGTGCCGTCCAGCGACAAGGCGTTCTGGGGGATGACATCGGAAGGGGGCCCCCTCAATGCACGGGTGCCCGTATGCGGCGCCCTCGGCGATCAGCAGGCGGCCCTGGTGGGACAGTGTTGCTTTGATGAGGGTCAGGCCAAAAACACCTACGGTACCGGCTGTTTTCTCCTGCTCAATACGGGAATTGAGCCCATGGCCTCTGAGCACGGATTGATTACCACCGTGGGGTATCAGATCAGCGGTCATGCACCGGTCTATGCCCTGGAGGGCTCCATTGCCATTGGGGGGGCACTGGTTCAGTGGCTCCGGGATAACCTGGGGCTCATATCCAGCGCCCCCGAAGTAGAAGATCTGGCCCGGCAGGTGGAAGACAATGGCGGGATTTACTTTGTACCGGCATTTTCCGGGCTCTTCGCGCCTTACTGGCGGTCCGATGCCCGGGGGGTCGTGGTGGGCCTCACCCGCTACGTCAACAAGGGACACATGGCCCGGGCCGTACTGGAGGCCTGCGCTTATCAGACACGGGATATCGTCGAGGCTATGAACAAAGATTCAGGGGTCGACCTGACCCAGTTCAAGGTGGACGGCGGCATGGTGGAAAATGAGTTGTTAATGCAGTTTCAGGCCGACACCCTGGGGGTGCCCGTCATCCGCCCGGAGGTGACGGAAACAACCGCGCTCGGAGCTGCCTATGCGGCCGGCCTGGCTGCGGATTTCTGGTCCGGCCTGGAGGAGCTTCGCGAAAACTGGCATGCGGACAAGACCTGGCATCCTGCCATGCCGGAAACCACAAGAGAAGAAGGGTACCGGGGATGGCAGAAAGCCGTAAAGCGGACCTTCAACTGGGTGGAGTAGGGTCACATACCGCCCGATATGGTTTCGATTTGAAAGGGGTCACCTTGTCCATCCCATTTGCCAAACGCGTTCAGATTTTCCTCCCCTTTGCAATGGGGTATTTTCTTTCCTACCTCTACCGGGTCATCAATTCGGTTCTGGCGCCCAATCTCGCTGCTGACATCGGCGTGGATCCCTCCGGGCTGGGGATGGGAATTTTCCTAAGCGTCCTGGTGCTGATCATTTTCCCCTACGCGCCGTTGGCGCCGCTGTTATGGATCCTGTTCGGATTTTTCGGCACATCGGGGATTTTGCCGTATGCAGCCCTGTCCCAGAGTTTTCCCCTCCATTTGTCGGGACGTGCCAACACAGCGTTGAATCTGTTGGTCTTTGTGGGGGCCTTTGCCGCCCAGTGGGGAATCGGGGCCATTATCGAACAATGGCCGGTCACGGAAGCCGGCAGGTATGCTCCGGCAGGATATCAGGTGGCCTTCAGCGTGCTGGTGATCCTTCAGCTATTGGCCATGCTGTGGTTCTGGCTGGCCGGCAGGCTCATGGAAAAGCGAGCTTCCATGAACCCAATGGTCACAACCGAGTGAGAAGTCAGCTTTCCCATCAATACCTCACCGAAGGAAAGAGCTTCTGGTTGGTGTGGGGGAGAAAGAGGGCCGCGATGTACTCATCGGTAAACGGGAGGTGGGTGGAGAGCTCGATGTTGGTCATGGAACTGGCGATGTGGGCACACTGGTCAATGGCCTTTTCCGAAAGGAGACACATGCGGGCACCGGTCAGGGAACTGTTGCCGATGAACTGAATCGTCTCATGGGGAAGATCCGGGAGAAGACCAATGGCAACGGCCTTGGGAACATCCAGGTAGTTGCCGAATCCACCGGCCACGTAAAAGGTTTCGATCTGATCAAACCCGAGACCGATGTAATCCAGCAAAGACTTAATGGCCGCAAATACGGCGCCCTTTGATTTGATCAGGTTGTCAATGTCCGTCTCCGTGATGACCACATCCACACCGGATTCGGTCTCGTCGGCAGGTGCAAGGACGTATAAGGGGATATCGTCCTCGATGCGCAGTCGGTCATCCTTTCGCTTCCGATCAAATTTCCCGTCCTGACCGATGATGTGGTTTCTCACCAGCTCATAGATGGTGGAAATGAGCCCTGAGCCGCATATGCCGACGGGTTTGGCATGACCCACCGTCTCGTAGGTCACGCCTTTTTCAGTGATGGTCAGGTTTTCAATGGCCCCGGATTTGGCACGCATGCCGCAGCGGGTGCCGCCCCCCTCAAATGCCGGTCCTGCCGAAGCGGAACAGCAGACAAGCCAGTCTTTGTTCCCAATGGCGATCTCCCCGTTGGTGCCGATATCGATCAGTCCCGTGACCGCTTCATGTTCGGTCATTCCGCAGGCCATCACGCCCGCCACAATGTCGCCGCCCACATAGGAGGCCACCGCGGGAAGGGATTCCAGGATTCCCTTGGGATTGATCTTGATGCCGATCTCTTCGGCGCGGATCTGCGGGAATACCCGGGCCGTGGGCACATAGGGATCCAGGCGGATAGAGCATGGGGTCAGACCCAGCAGGAAGTGGGTCATGGTGGTGTTGCCTGCCGTCACAATGCAGGTGATGTCTTCCAAGGAGAGGTCGTTTTCCTTGCACAACTGGCGGATCAACTGGTTGATATTTTTAATGACCGCCTTGTGCACAGGGTCCAGCCCGCCCTTCTTACAGGCATAAATCATCCTCGAGATGACGTCTTCTCCGTAGCTCGCCTGGTTGTTGTGGCTTCCCTTTGAACCGATAATCCGGCCGGTGTTCAGATCAATCAGCTGAGCGACCACGGTGGTGGTCCCCACGTCCACGGCCACCCCGTAATGGAAATCGGCCGTGTTGAGCGGGTCGATCTTCAGGATATCATAGTGGTTTCCGTTCCGGCTGACCGTGACCGTGATTTTCCATTCATTATCCCTGAGTTTGTCCGACAGGTGCTGGAGGCAATCGAGCGGTGTATCCACAAACCGTGAGCCGATTTCCTTGTTCAAGACCCTGGATATCCTTTCGAAATCCGGAACATTATCCTCGGTGGTGGGCGGCGGGAGTTCAAGATATATTTTTCGGACGACGGGATCGCCCTTCCCCAATAAGGCTTCCTCTCCCACCGCACTGGTCAGGATCTGCGAATCGTCCACCGTCGATTCGGGCGGGATAATCACTTCAAGATGGTCATGAACCGGTGTCTGGCAGGCCAGCACGTACCCTTTCATGATCTCATCGGGTGAAAAGAGCGCCTTGGCCTGTGTCTCCGCCTCAGCCTTCCCTTTTGAGATCTGAACACGGCATCTGCCGCATACCCCTTCGCCACCGCAAAGATTGCTGATAAACACTTCGGCCTGGTGGGCGGCCTCCAGGAGGGTGGTTCCTTCTTCAACGTCAACGGCTTTGTCGTTGGGAAAGAATGTAACGGTGTATCGGGTCATTGAAAACCTCTCCGGTCATTTTTAAGCCCCCGCATTGAAGGACTCGGGGCGCACCATTTTCGCTTGTGGGGCCGGCTCAACCCGGAGGCCCTCGCGGCTGAAGCACCCTGTGTTATCTCGAAAACGAATTATAACCTGTAATCCTATAACAGTTGGGCATTAAATGTTAAGAACAATTTTCCTTTCCGAAAGATGGACCCCGATATCGAGATCCGTATGCTCAATAAAACATTATAACTCGTGTTTTCTTCTCGGGATGTGATTGGCTGCCATAAAGCGTTCCATGGCGCCGTAGGGCTGGGCGCCAACCAGGGCATTGCCGTCCACCAAGAACGTGGGGACCATGGTGACACCCATTTTGCGGGAGCGCTCCCAGTCCAGGTCCACTGCTTTACGGAATGTTCGTGTCTTCAGCACGTTTTGGGCTTCCGCTTTCGGCAGGCCCACCGATTCGGCCAGATTCAGGAGTTCAGGGATCAGGGCAATGTTGATCCCATCCACAAAATAGGCACGGAAGGCCGCCTGATCAAAGGCCTCCCCCATCCCCCTGGATTCGGCCCATTTCCCAAGCTCCTGGGCCAGACGGCTGTTGAAGGTCATCTTTCGCTCTCCCAGCGGCAGCCCTTCCGCCTCAGCCACCCGCCTGAGCCGGGCCATGACCTCCGGGATATTGACCATTCGCCCCTCAAAGAGTTTTTCAAGGGTCATCCCCTCCTCGGGGGTTTCGGGGTGAAGGGGGAAAGCCCGCCATTTCAATTGGATCTCATATTCCCTGCGCAATCGATCACTACGCCCGGTAATGAAGTAGCACCAGGGTCAGACATAGTCGGAGAAAATTTCCACTGTTTTGGGTTCGGGCATAGGACTCCTTTGCTATGGTGATTCCTGTGAGGTTCCGGACAAAAGCCTCAATTTAAATACGAGGCGTTCAGTTTAGACAACCCGATACCCTATGGCAAGGGGAAGAGTGCGCGTTCAATGGACCTAAACCGGTGCGGTATCATTCAAGTCCACATAGGCTCGGTCTAAAAAGCGGGGGGTGCAGACGGCGAGAAAGATGAGGTCCTCCCGGCCCGTATTGCGGATGCGCTGGGGACACCGGGGCGGAATATGGACCACATCTCCAGGCCCCACATCCTTCTCGGCGTGATCGCCGAGGTACACGCGGCCCGTCCCCTCCAGAATGACGTACCGCTCGGTGGTGCCGGAAAGCCGGTGCCATCGCGTGGTCATGCCCGGTTTTACGCGTGCCCGCGCAATGGAAACCTCCGGATCGTCCGGTCTGTTCGACAGTTCAATGATATAACATCCCTCGGGCGTGTAAAATTCTCTCTTTTCATCGAATGGTATGATCTGCTCTTTCATCGATGATCGTCTCCCCGGTGGGCATCGTACGGACGTGATGCCACCACTCAACATCGTTGCAGTGCCGGGTCGCGATGGTTTGTTGAAACCATAAGCACTGAAGGTTATTCAGATATGGGAATTGTGCTGAAATGGGGACCGGCATCACTGTGGCTATTTAGAAGGCTTTTTGATGACTTTTCCCGGGCAGATAAAAGAGATTCCCTGACCCGACTTCATCCCCAGCATCAACCCTTCGATGATCGGCGGGTTCACCGCCTTATCGGCGCGCCACTTCACGATAAAGTTGGCCCCGAGACCCCCTCTTTCGTCATATTCCTTGATATGGAAATCGGTCGATGCCAGTGGACCCAGTTCTATGGGCTTTTTTACATAACGCTCGATCCGTTTCCCATTGTTATCATAATAGTCCGCGATCAAAAGGGTGATGGTGTGGGAAGGATCGGTATTTCGAATGCTCAATATGGCAGACAGGTGAAATGCGCGACCTTTAGGGCCGTAATAGACATTGGAGTAGATGGGGACATAAACCGTCTCTCCATCGGACAGGGTGTCCCCGCCAGCAGCCGGACATGAGACAAAAATGAGGATCAGCACAATCAGGGCCCCACAGTGTCTGGGACGGGTCGATAATGAAAAGGTCATGATCAAGTCCCCCGTGTGCTGAAAAGGTGCCTGGCGTATGTTCATCCTGACGAACCCAACGGACGGGTGGTCCGATTGGCGGTAAAAGAAGGCCGATCAGGCGACCCGGCACTGCGGAAGGAAGCCTGTATCGGCCGGTTATCATCGGGGTCGAAGAGCGCCCCTCGGGCGTCTACTTTCCCTCTGAGGCCTTGGCCAGGGCTTCGCGGAGTTTGGCGGCACCCGGGTTGCTGACATCCTTTTCCACCAGGATATCTGTCGGTCTGACGGATTTCCCATAGTACCCCTCATTAAAATCATCATTGACCTTGACCATGGAACCATCCAGCGCGAGGCCTGCATATGCTCCCTGTGCAAGAGAGAAGGAGACGAGGTCCGCGGTGACCCCCTTGGCGGAACCCCCGCCGCCCACCGGTCCCAGGGCCACGGAGGTATCCCCGCCGAGCTTGAATGAGGTCCCGTAGAGGGATTCCAGGCCCCGCTGGGTGCGTATCTGCATGATCAATTGAGAGGATTCCCCCCCGATTTGAAGCCCGAAGCTTACGGATCCGATGCTGTAAAATGCGGGCTCACTCCATTTCCCCGTTTTTTCATCGCGGACCAGCACCACGCCCCTGCCGCCTGAGCCCCCGAAGATAAATCCGGCCTTCAAAAGTTGCGGCACGATGAAGACGCCCTTGGTATCCTTGAGGTGCTCCGTGAACCATTTCATGTCCGCTCGTGTTGTGAAATTATTGAGCGTTACCAGGGCCTGATCCACAAGGATCTGTGGTTTGAGATCTTCCGCTGCACCTGAAGGTGAGGCGGACATTAAGAAGACCGTTGCCAAAAATAAGCTGACCATCAGTCGAACTGCCATTCTTGAATGCTTCTTTCCATATTTCATTTTCAATTCCTCCTGGCATATTTGGTGTGGGTTTTCGTTTTTTCGTCTCCATTGGGGTGCTTTAAGCCCGGTTCAGAACAAAATATCTTATGTCTTGTGGAGGATGTCAAACAATTTGTACGGGTTTGCCTAAAAAGAGAATGCGTGGCCGCTTCTAATATGAATCTCTGACTTTGCCTATGTTGCCGCTACATTTTTGAGCGGCCGGCCCTCCTTCAGTCTAATGATATTGTCGGCCACTGCGCGACCCAGTGCTCCGAAAGACTGTTGGGTGACACCGGCCGTGTGCGGCGTAATGACGATGCGATCGTGATGAAGAAAGGGATGGTCCAGAGGAGGCGGTTCTCTGTTCAGCACGTCGAGCCCGGCGCCGGCGATCTCTCCTCTATTGAGCGCGTCGAGCAGATCCTCCTCATTGACGATGGGGCCACGGCTGATGTTGATGAGATAGGCCGTGGGCTTCATCCGTTCGAAAAACGAACGGTTCAGGCGCCCTTGGGTGTCCGGTGTGAGCGTTGCCGTTGAGATGACGAAGTCGGCCCGGGGGATGAGTGCGTCCAGTCTGTCGGGTGTGGCCACCTCTGACAGGCCCCATGTGTCGGAGGGGTTTTCGGGTGGATGAAGATCGGTGGCCAGGATCCTCATTCCCATGGCATGAAGCCGCCGGGCCAGGGCGCTTCCCACGGCCCCGAGACCGATGATCAGTGCGGTCCGGTCAATCAGGGCGTCCCCGGTGGGTCGACCCCATTTTCCGCTTGTGACACCCTGTTGAGTGACTTTCATCTGGCGGGCGCAGGCCATCATCAGGAATACCCCTCCCTCGGCCGTACATTCCGCATGAACCGGGGCCGCTTTTCCGGGGACATTGGCCACAGGGATTCCCGCTAACGGTGGCGGCGGGGATGTCCACGCCTTCCAGCCCCACGCCGAACTGCTGGATTAACTTCAAATCAGGGGCCAGACCGATAATTTTGGCGGTGATGGGCGTCATGGCCGGGATCAAGACCTCCGCCCAGGGGGCCTCCGCGTTTACCTGATCGGGGTTGCATGTGCGCAGGTCTTCACGGGGAAGCAGCTCCGTAAGGACCTCCATCATGGCCGGGAAGAGCTGATCGCAGATCAAAATACGCATACCTGTTTCCTTTCTTTCAAGTCAAAGGGCGAGTCAAACACCATCTGTGTGGCCTATCTTTCGGGGGTTGTGAAATGGCTGCCATCCCGGGTTTCACCGTCCCAGCTTCAATATCCTGAAGGCGCCGTAGATAACAAGAAGGAACACAACGGCGCCGATGATCAAATCCGGTTTGTTTGAATCGAGCCAATGAACCCCTATTGCCGCTGCAATCACGCCCATGTTGATGATGACGTCGTTACTCGTGAAGATCATAGACGCTTTCATATGCGCCTCGTGGCTCTTTGACCGCTGGAGCAGGTACAGGCAGGTGGCGTTGCCCAACAGGGCCAGTCCGGAAACGATAATCATGGTCTTAAAATCCGGCACCCTTTCGATCCCCAAAAATCGCCGGATGACCTCCATGAACCCTAAGCCCGCCAGCAGAAGCTGAAAACAGCCGCTAATGGTGGCGATGCGTTTCTTGAGTAAAACCGTGCCCCCCACGGCAAAGAGACTCAATCCGTAAACAATGGAATCCGCGAGCATGTCCAGGCTGTCCGCCACCAGGCCCATGGATTGTGATATGAACCCCGTTGTTATCTCGATGAGGAAGAACCCAAAATTGATGAAGAGAACGCTCCAGAGAAGTTTTCGCTGGGTGGTCTGCTCCACGGCGGCGTGCGGGTCCGTCTTCTCCGTTTTCAGCCGTTTGGCATTGAGGTTGAGTTCATGGATGGCCGTTTCAATGTCATTCAGCCGTCCCTCGTGGTAGACGCTCAACTGACGTCCGGGGAGATCAAAGTCGAGTTGCCGGATGGCCTGAAGACCTTCCAGTTTCATCCGGATCAGGGTTTCCTCGGACGGACAGTCCATGCGGCTGATGTTGAAAACGGTTTTATCCACTGTATATGCGTATCCGATCGAGGGGCTCTATGAGAACGGCGGTTACCTGGACCTGTTGACTCGATATACCCTAACTAACGGATTTGTCGCATGGTTTCAAGTCATAATAGCGCCGATCTGAAACGGCATTCCGTGAGGTTCCGACCCATAAAACCTATTGACAGGGTATGTTGTGGCCTTTATGGTCGCATCGGCATGGACCCCATATTGAACCCAAGAAAAGAGGCGAGAAAAATGGATCTACAACATACACAGTATCAGGTTGACGACGGAATAGCCACCATCACACTGAATCGCCCGGAGCAGATGAACGCTTTCACACACATCATGCGAAAGGAGTTAATCGAGATCTTTTCATCCGTGGACGCCGATGACACGGTCCGGGTGGCCGTGGTGACGGGTGCCGGGAAGGCGTTTTGTGCGGGCGCGGATCTCTCCTCAGGGGGCTCGGCGTTCAACCGGGGGAATCTGGATGGAAAGGAGATTCCCATCAGCCGGCACCGGGACGGCGGGGGCCAGGTGGCCCTGGCCATCTTCAGCTGCCGCAAACCGGTGATCGCCGCCATCAACGGCCACGCCGTGGGTGTGGGGATCACCATGACGCTGCCCATGGATATCCGCGTGGTGGCCGAAGATGCCAAGATCGGGTTTGTCTTCACCCGGCGGGGCGTGGTGCCGGAGGCCTGTTCGTCGTGGTTTTTGCCCCGTATCGTGGGGATTTCAAAGGCCGCCGAACTGGTCTATACGGGACGGGTCTTCCATGCCGGGGACGAAGCCCATTCCGGGCTGTTCAACCATGTGGTTCCGGCTCAGGATGTGCTCCCCAGGGCCATGGAACTGGCGAGAGAGATCGCGGAAAACACCTCGGCCGTTTCCGTGGCCCTCAGTAAGGGACTTCTATGGCACGGCCTCGGCGAGGAGGATCCCCAATCCGTTCACCTCATTGATTCGAAATGTTTTTACTGGACGGGCCGGGAGCGGGATGCCCATGAAGGCGTCCAGAGCTTTTTGGACAAGAGGGCGCCCCAATTTGTGTTGAGCCCCACAAGGGACATGCCGGATTTCTATCCCTGGTGGAAAGAACCCAAAGTATGAAATCCTAAGTGGGTCGTCTCGCCACATGGATGGCCATGACGCCAAACATGTAGGTTCTGTAGAAGATTTTCTGTAACCCGGCGTCTTTCATGGTCGCTGCCAGATTTTCAGGGGACATGAAGGCCCGGGTGGTGTCGGGCAGGTAGGTGTAGGCCCCCGCTTCTCTGCCGATGAGGCGACCGAGAAAGGGGATCACCGCCCGGAGGTGGAACATGACGAGCGGGTAAAGAAGGGTACGGGTCGGGGGGGAGGTTTCGAGGCAGCCCACCAGACCGCCCGCCCTGACCACGCGAAGCTGCTCTTCGAAGGCCCGTCGGGGATCCGAGACATTCCGCATCAGATAGGCGGATGACACGGCATCGAATGAGGCGTTCGGAAAAGGGAGATTAAGTGCGTCGCCGGCACACCAGCGGATTCGGCGGTCACCGGAAAGCTTTTGACCCTGACGCATCATATGAAAGGAGAAGTCAATGGCCGTCACGTCGAGCGTCGGGCAGCACTTTAGTGCTTCAACCGGTATCCTCCCGGTGCCGGTGCCCACATCGAGCAGACGGCCATGTGGTTTTATTCCCACCCGTCTGAGAAGGATGCGTCGCCATCTGAGGTCCTGACCCAGTGAGATCAACCGGTTCATCAGGTCGTACCGCCCCGACAGGCGGTCGAACATCCGGCGCACCTGTCGCTCCCGGCGGGTCAATGGGGTTCGAGACAAGAATGAATCTCCTATATTATCAAAGGTAACTTATTGATATAAAAGTTGAAAATAAAAACTACACGCAAGAAAAGCACCCTATCACAAAGTCTTGCGAGGATAAAGCGGTATCTTGAGATTCCCCCTGGTACTTGCTTGTTCTTGACAATTCACAGTGGGGAGGGGTAGAGCATGAACAGGGCGTTTACACGGGAACATTAGACGCACCCGCATCCCAAACCTCCCCGAAAAGCTTTTGAGGCGGCCCAACACACGAAGGGAGACACATCTTGCCCCGACAAGTCATCCTGAAAGATGCCTATAAGGCATATACCCTCGATCAGGACAAAATCTGTTCACCGGAGGAGACGGTCCGGCGGTTTAAGGAGCGGTTGCGATCGGTGAACCTCGATATACTGAGGGAGACGGTCCGAATTGATACCGGAAGGCTGGATATACCCGTCTATTTCAGTGTATGCGGCAGGGATGCCGAAGCGGTCACCGGGACACGGAAGCAGATGGGAAAGGGGGGCACGCCCGCCCAGTCCGAAGCCAGTGCCGTCATGGAGCTGGCCGAACGGTTCAGCTTTTTCAGCTTCTGGAAAGATCCGGAACATTTTATCATCGAGGAATGCCGTAACCTCAAGGATCCCGCTATCGGATTTGAGGCGATTGCCCGCTCGGTGCACGATGACACCGGGGACCTGAATGCGGCCAGGGAGATTTTCTCGCGGCTGCCGCTCAAGTGGACGACGGCGTACAATCTCACCAAAGGGGAATCGGTTCTCATCCCCTTTGACTGGTTTTTTGCCATCAATGAGTATAATGGCCCTTCTGCGGGCAACTGCGTGGAGGAGGCGATCAGTCAGGGGATCTGCGAGTTGGTGGAACGACATGTGTCGTCCATCATCAGCCGAAATTGCCTCGAGACACCGGCCATCCGTCTCGACTCGGTTACGGACCCGCTGGTCAACGAGATGCTTCAGAAATATGAACGTGCGGGCGTGAAACTGTTCGTCTCGGATTTTTCATTGGACACGGGGATTCCCTCCGTCGGGGTCCTGGCCTATGATCCCGCCACATTCCCTTCCAAAAGCGAGATCGTCTGGACTGCGGGTACCACCCCGGATCCCGAGAAGGCCTTGAGCCGAGCCCTCACCGAGGTAGCCCAACTCAGCGGGGACTTTAATACGGGGTCCAATTACGTGGCGAGCGGGCTTCCCAAATTCAAAACACTGGAAGAAACGGATTTCATTCGCTATCCCGAAACTCAGATGGGCATTACCGAACTTCCTGACCTCTCCGACGACAATATCCGGGTGGAAGTGGAAAACTGCGTCGCCGCCCTCAAACAGATCAAACTAAACGTGTATCTGGTGGACGTGATGCATCCCAAACTCAAGATACCTGCTTTTTATACCATCATCCCCGGTGCCCATTTCAGGGAGCGGGCCGTGGGAACCAGTGTGGGGATGTTCGCGGCCAAGCTGACGGCAGAGCAGGGACCTCCCGAACGGGCCATTGCCGAACTGAAGAAAATGGAGGCGCTGCTTCCCGGGAAGTATTACATCCAGTTTTTTCTGGGACTCAGCCACATCGCCCTCGGTCGCCATGAAGCGGCCATGAACCATTTGGAAACGGCCCTGGATCTCGACCCCAAGGCCGAAGATATTCCCACCATCTATTCCTATATGGGGGTATGCTTAAAAGAATTGGAGCGCTACCGTGACGCTTTGGATGTGCTTGAAAAGGGAGCGGCGACTGGACAATGACCGGACCGATATTTATAACCTCATGGGGTTTTGTTATTTCAAACTCAACAAACATGAAGAGGCCATTGCGGCCTTTCAGAAGGTACTGGCGCTGGATCCGGGTTCCGCCATCGATTATGCCAATATCGCGTCCAACTATCGGGATATGGGCAACACGGAGATGGCGATCCGCTACTATCAGACTGCCCTGGAGCTGGACCCCGGGATCGATTTTGCCAGGGAGAATCTTAAGAAGCTGACGTGTGGGGAAGGCGATGCCCCAGGATAAAGACACCCTCTATCTCGTCGACGGCAGCGCCTACATACACCGGGCGTATCATGCAATCCGGAATCTTGCGAATTCAAAGGGATTTCCCACCAATGCCGTTTTCGGTTTCACCAAGATGATTCTGAAACTGCTCACCGATCGTACGCCTGCGTATCTCGGTGTCATCTTTGATGCCAAAGGGCCGACGTTCAGACACGAGATATATGAAGCCTATAAGGCCAACCGCCCCCCCATGCCCGATGACATGGCCGTGCAGCTCCCCGTAATCAAGGACGTGGTCCAGAATCTGGGCTTCAAGATGATGGAGATGCCGGGGTATGAGGCGGACGATATCATCGGGACACTGGTGCGGATTGCGGAAGATGAAGGGTTCGGTGTGGTCATGGTCACCGGGGATAAAGACTTCAGACAACTGATTTCCTCCGACGTCATCATGTGGGACCCCATGAAGGATCAGGTGACCGATTACGATATTATCACGTCAACCTACGGGTTTGAGCCCATTCGGTTTATCGATGTGATGGGGCTGTCCGGGGACGCGTCAGACAATATCCCCGGTGTGCCGGGTGTCGGGGAAAAGACCGCTGTGGGCCTCATTCAACAGTTCGGGTCTTTTGAAGCGGTCTTTGAACACATTGATGAAATTACCAAAAAGAAATTGAAGGAGAATCTCGAAAACGCCCGGGACAATGCCTTCCTCAGTAAGGAACTGGTCACCATCGAGCGATTCGTCCCCCTGAGCGAGGACATAGCCGATTTCCGGGTCAGCCGGCCGTCCGGCGATGCGCTCGCCCGAATCTTCAGAGAACTGGAGTTCAGGGACTTATGGGATCAGTTCGCGGGGAAGTCGGAAGAGAAGTCCGATTACCGCTTGTGCCTGAGCACTGATGAATTGGCCGAACTTACGGACCGAATACGGGCTGAGGGCGTGGTGGCCTTAGACACCGAGACCACCGGTACGGATCCCATGGCGGCAGCGCTTGTTGGGCTCTCCTTTTGCTGCAAGGCGGGGGAGGCCCATTATGTACCTCTCGCGCATCAGTATCTTGGCGTTCCGGATCAGTTGGAATGGACGGAAGTAGCGGCACGGTTAAAACCGGTTCTGGAAGATGCGGCCATCTCAAAGGTGGGGCAGAACATCAAGTACGACGCGGAGGTGCTCAGTCGCCACGGCATTGAGCTCAGAGGGATTGCCTTTGACACGATGATCGCCTCGTATGTGATTAACCCGGGGCTCATGCAGCATAACCTCAATGTGCTGGCCCAGCAGTACCTCAATCACAAGATGATCACATATAAGGAGGTGGTGGGAACCGGCAAAAATCAGCGCGGGTTTGAAGAGGTCGAAATCGACCGGGCCTGTGCATATTCGTGTGAAGATGCGGACATGACCTGGCGGCTCAGGCAATTGTTGGATGAACGGCTGAAAGAACAGGAAGGCGAGACGCTCTTTTACGGGATGGAAATGAAACTGCTTCCCGTGCTCATGGACATGGAGATGACCGGAGTGAAAATCGATACAGAGATTTTTGCTGAAATGTCCGCCCGTTTCAGTCGTGAACTCAAGGACATTGAGCAGGACATTTTCCAGGAGGCGGGAATGGAGTTTAACATCAATTCCCCCAGCAACTCGGGTTCGTCCTCTTTGAAAAGCTGGGCCTTCCCGGTCAAAAGAAGACCACCAAGACCAAGCGGTATTCAACGGACATGCGCGTGCTGCGCAAGCTGTCCGCAGCGTCCCATAAAATCCCTCGGCTTCTCTTGAGGTACCGGTCCCTCTCCAAACTCAAGTCCACTTATCTCGATGCCCTTATCAAGATGGTGAATCCGACCACCGGCAGGCTCCACACCTCTTACAACCAGACGGTTGCCGCTACGGGTCGTTTGAGCAGCAGCCATCCCAATTTGCAGAATATCCCCATCAGGACCGAGGAGGGGCGGGCCATTCGAAAAGGATTTGTTGCAGAGCTGGGACATCTCTTGGTGTCCGCGGATTACAGCCAGATTGAGCTCAGGGTCTTTGCCCACTATTCCGGGGACAAGGCGTTTATTGAGGCCTTCGGAAACAACGAGGACATTCACCAGCGGACGGCGGCGGAAGTCCTGGCGGGAGGCGGTGAGGCCGTCACACCGGAGATGCGCCGAATCGCCAAGGCCATCAATTTCGGGATCATCTATGGGATGGGGCCTCGAAAGCTGAGTGAAGAACTAACGATCGATCACAAAACGGCCAAAGCCTATATCGAGGCCTACTATGATCGGTATAAGGGGGTGGCGCGGTACCGGGACCAAATGGCCGAGACGGCGCGAGAGAAGGGGTATGTGACCACCCTTTTTAACCGGCGGCGCTATTTGTCGGATATCGAACACACGAACACCCGGATTCGCTCCGAAGCCGAACGGATGGCTGTGAATACACCGATCCAGGGCACGGCGGCGGACCTGATCAAGATGGCCATGATTCGTATTCATGACCGGTTGAATAGTGAGGGGTTCAGGTCCAAAATGCTCCTTCAGGTCCATGATGAACTGGTCTTTGAGACGCCTGAGGACGAACTGGCATCCCTCAAGGAGATGGTGGTCGAGGAGATGGAAGGCGTCTATCCCCTGAAGGTCCCCCTGAAGGTGGATATCAGCGAGGGGAAAAGCTGGGCTGAAGCGCACTAACGATTGTTGATTGATGATTGGCGATTGGCGATTGAGAATAGGAAGCCTGGTGAAATGAAGACGAAAAGGGGTCAATAGATGGCTCATGTATTCGGGCCGGTGCCGTCCAGGCGGCTGGGGCTTTCTCTCGGGGTGGATCTCATCCCCCCAAAACCTGCACCTATGACTGCCTTTATTGTCAGGTGGGGCGGACCACGGAAAAGACGGTGGAGCGGCGGCCCTTTGTGCCGGTGGAAGCGGTGATCTCTGATCTGGAAGCAAAGCTGGCCCACTGCTCGCCCGATGCCATTACCCTGGCCGGATCCGGAGAACCCACGCTTCATTCAGACATCGAGCGGGTTATCGATGCCATTCACGAGCGTTCGGATACCCGGGTGGTGGTGCTCACCAATGGGTCGTTATTCTGCCGTGAATCGGTCAGATGTGCGGTGTTGAAGGCGGATCTCATCATGCCCACATTGACGAGCGCCCATAAAAGCACATTTGAGCGCATTCATCGGCCCCATGAGGCCATCGATCACCGGGCCGTGGTGGACGGGTTGATGGCCCTCAGGCGGGAGTATGCCGGACCGATCTTTCTCGAGACGGTATTTTTAAACGGGATCAATGACACGGATGAAGAAGTGGAGGCACTTGGCGGATTGATCTCAAAGCTGAATCCAGAGCGAATACAGCTTAATACGGTGGTTCGCCCGCCGGCGGATGGCCGTGCCAAATCACTTGACAGAACACGGTTGGAAGCGATAAAGCTATATTTCGGTAAGCGCGCGGAAATTGTGGCGGATACCCATGCCGGGGACGTTGAAAACCGCGTGGATGCCAAAGCCCGGGGTTTTCTCGAGATGGTGAGAAGGAGACCCCTGAGACGTCAGGACGCGGCCACCTCCCTGGGTCTCTCCGTCGATGAAGTGGAGGAACTCGTCAAAGGGTTCCTCATTAAAGGGTTTGTTCGCCAACAGACGCATGCAGGAGAGATTTTTTATTTGAGTAATGAAGACGGAAATTAGCACAGAAAGTCCCTCCCCTACTGATCCGGACTCCCGCTTCTACGTCGGCATTGACGCCGGCGCCGTCAGCCTGAACTGTATTGTCCTCAATGCACAAAAAGCGATTGTGTATGAAGCGCCTTATGCCCGGCATCTCGGGAAAGTGGAAGAGCGCGTGGCTCGCCTCCTCGCGGACCTTTACGAACGGCTGGGGGAGGATCGCATCCACCGGATCGCCTTTACAGGAAATCACGGAAAAAAAGTGAGCGATCGGCTGAGGGTTTTCTATGAGTTCGAGACCATCAGCCAGGTACTGGGGGCCATCCATCTAAAACCCGATGTGCGGACCATCATTGCCATGGGGGGGCAGGACACGGCCCTGTTTCAGATCCGACATTCTAAAGACCGGGATGAGGGGGGTGAACGTGCATGGGAACTGGAATACTTCAACACCAATGGTCCCTGTGCCTCGGGAACCGGTTCGTTCATCGACCAGCAGGCCCAGCGGCTGGCCACGGCCATGTATGAAAAAGAGCCGGACCAGTCCCCGGAAGCGTTCGATCAGATTCTGAATGATTTTATCCAGCTGGGGCAGAAGAGCGACAAACCGGCCCATGTGGCGTGCCGGTGCACCGTGTTTACCAAATCGGATATGATTCATCTTCAGAACCGGGGGGAGCGGCTCGAGGACATCATTTACGGGCTGCATGTGGGAAATGCCAGAAATTACATGAGCACCATCGTTTCCGACCGGGCCCTGGCAGAGCCTCTTCTGTTCATCGGCGGGCTTTCATTGAATCCCCTGCAGGTCAAGGCTTTCCGAAGCTACTATCCTCAATTGATTGTGCCGCCCCATAATACGTCTGTAGGCGCGTTGGGCGTGGCCCTGCAGGCCCTTGAAAAGACAAAGGGCGAAGCGGATTCGAAGGCCCCGGCGGGAAAAGTGGCACTCGAAAGGCTGACCGACCCGGCTCGGGCCGAAAGTTTCTCAGTGCCGGTGGGTGAACCGCTGCGAATCAAAAAGACGGCTTTTTCGGACACCAATGAGATCCTGTCCCCCGTCGAGAAAAGGGGGGAAGGCCGCCGTTCTCCATACTATCTCGGCATTGATATCGGTTCGACCACCACCAAGTATGCCCTCATCAATGAACAGCGAGAGATTGTTCAAAAGAGGTATGTGCCCACCCAGGGAAAACCCGTCGAGGTGACGCAGGCCCTGTTGCAGACCCTATTGGATCGGTGGGGCCCGGAGATCCGGATCGCCGGTACGGCCACCACGGGGTCGGGGCGGAACGTGGTGGGGGATTTTCTGAACGTGGATCTGATCCTTGACGAGATTACCGCACATGCCAGAGGGGCGGTGGCGGTGGACCCACGAGTGGATACCATCTTTGAAATCGGTGGGCAGGATTCCAAGTACATTTCCATTGCCAACACCTATCCGCTCGACTTTGACATGAACAAGGTCTGCGCAGCAGGGACCGGAAGCTTTCTCCACGAGCTGGCCAATAAGTACGGCATCAACATTGTGGGCGAATTCCAGGAAATCGCATTGGGTTCCGATGCCCCGGTCAAACTCGCGGAACGGTGTACGGTATTTATGGAATCGGACCTGGTGTCGTACCTTCAAAAAGGGGTCGACCGGAACGATCTGATCGCCGGGCTCTGTTATGCCATTGTCTACAATTATCTCAACCGGGTGGTGGAGAAACGCAAGATCGGTGAACGGGTCATGTTTCTGGGCGGGCCTTCCCTGAACAAGGGTGTGGTGGCCGCCTTTGAGAACGTGCTCGGCCGGGGACTGCTCGTTCCCGAACACCGTGAGGTCCTGGGGGCTTACGGCGCCGCCCTCAGTGTGCAGCAGAAAATGGCCGTTGAGGGGAAAAAGGAGAGCGCTTCTCGGGGACTTCAGCGCGCCATCGACGATGAGATGGCCTATAAAGAAAAGACCTGCCATGCAGACCCCAACTGCCACAACCAGTGCAAGCTCAAAATATACAACTTTGACGGCCGTAAGAGCGTGTGGGGAGGGGAGTGCGGACGATATGACGTTGCACGAGGGGTAAGTCCAAAACGGAAAACCTCTTTGCCGTGAGGCAGGAAATCTGGGAGCGCTTTATGGCGGGTGTTTACGAACCACTGGGAGAAACCCCTCTGATGGAGGTGGAGGGGCGGCCCACCATAGGGCTGCAACGGGCCCTTTACGGCCACCAGCATGGTATTCTGTGGGCCCACTTTTTTGACAAGCTGGGATTTCGGCTCGTCATGTCTCCGCCCACCAATGCGGCCATTTCAGAGACGGGAATAGAGGTCATGTCGGCGGAGACATGCTATCCGGTAAAGGTCTCGCACGGGCATGTGAAGGCATTGATGGGAAATACGGCCTATCTCTTTATCCCCAGCATGATCAATATGGGTACCCCCGTCGCAGGGGAAAAGGGGTTCTTCTGCCCAATGATTCAAAGCAATTCCTTCATGGTACGGATGGCCCTGGGCATGGAAGGCCTTTCAATTCTCAATCCGGTGGTTCACCTGAAGTATGATGTGGAAACCCTCAGTCTGGAGCTCAAGGATCAAATCGGACGTAAACTCGGGGTGAATAAACGCCGGATTCAAGAGGCCCTGATCCATGCCTTTGAAAAAGAAGCGGCATTTAAACAGGCCTTGTATGAGGAAGGGGCCGGGTTTCTTGGGCGTCTGACACCGGATGAGCCCCTTGTGGTGGTGACCGGAAGGCCGTATAACCTGTATGATGATCGATTGAACCTGAGATTGGGTCAGAGTCTTTCCAAGATCGGCGTCAACGCCATCCCCATGGATTTCATTGATGTGGCCGGTGTGGATTTATCGGATTTTCCGTCCATGTACTGGGGGCTGGGGGCACAGATTCTGAGGACGGCCAAGTTTGTGGAACAACACGCGACCTATTTTGGGCTGCACCTCACCAATTTTGGATGTGGGGCGGATTCTTTTCTGGAACATTTCTACAGGCATATCATGGGAGACAAACCCTATCTGATTCTGGAACTGGACGAACACAGCGCAGTGGCCGGGGCCATGACCCGGCTTGAGGCTTACCAGAATGTCATCGAAAACATGATGCACAAACAGGGGAAAACCCCCGCATCCGATGCGAAGCTGGCCAATTAGGTGATCATGAAAGGAAAATTCAGGCAGGACGACCCGAACCCACAAGATGGGGCCTTCCCCGACTCCGTCTCTTTTCTTTGTTCTCTTCGTTACCTTCTGTTAAAAATAAGGATACATGACATCTGACAAGGTCGTCAATTTTAAGTCCCTCAGTGAAAACGTGGGTCGATTCAATCTCAGGAACAAAACGTTTCTGATTCCTGAGATGAACCGGATCGGTGCCCACCTCTTGGCAGCGACGTTCAGGGGGTTCGGGATTCATGCCCGGGTCATGGAGACCCACAAGGGACTTGCACTGGGCATGGCGCATACGTCAGGCAAGGAGTGCTACCCCTGTCAGATCACCACCGGGGATATTCTCCATTTCATGAGAACGGAATCGGATCGTTTGGGGGAGGCCTTTGATCCGGAGGAGTATGTCTATTTCATGCCCGAGGCGGATGGCCCCTGTCGCTTCGGGATGTATAACAAATACCAGCGGATCGTCCTCGACAGTTTTCCTGAACTCGATCGGTTGAAAATCGGCTCCCTGACCACGGGGGACGGCTATTCCCTCAACGGAATTATCGAACCGGAACGTGTTAGAGATCTGAGGAAGGTGGCCTATCTGTCCCAGGTGGTGGGGGATATCCTCGATCGGCTCCTCTGGAGGATCCGGCCCTATGAGGCGGAGCCGGGCCGGACCGACCGGTTCATCGAGGAGGCGATGCACCGGATGTCGGAGGCCTTTGAAACACACGGCCCGGACATGGCTTTTGAGCGGATCTTTGCGCGGATGGATGAAGTGCTCAAAGAAGGAAAATCCATTATGGATCCGGCTATTCCCCGGAAACCGCTCATCGGCGTCGTTGGAGAAATCTACTTGAGGACCCATGTAAAAGCCAACCAGGATGTCATACGGATGCTGGAAAAATACGGCGCGGAGGTGGTCAATGCGTCCGTATGTGAGTGGATGAATTACACGAGCTATGACCGGTTCCGCGAGGCCAGACAGGGGTTTTGGTATGGCCTCAGGCAACTCAGTCCGTCCACCATGAAGCGATTCTTGAAAGCCATTGTGGGATTTGGCGGGGACCTCTACTATCAACAGTTCAGGCAGAAGCAGACATTTGAGCGGGCGTGCTCGATTATTGACATGGCCCGGGATCACCGGATCGGACACCTCGAGCATATTCTCAAAGAGGAAGATCTGTTTTCCTTTGACGTGGGTACCGAGGCCTGTTTGAGCATCGCCGGGCTTGTGGCCTATGTCAGGGAGGGATACAACGGGCTTGTGAACGTCTACCCCTTTACATGCATGCCCAGCACCACCACCTCCGCCATTGTTCGTCCGCTCATGAACAAGATGCGGGTGCCCTATCTGGACACGCCCTATGATTCGAGCTACCAGCCGGGGCGTGAGGCCTCCATCCGGACCTTCATGTATCAGGCGGAACAACACTTCAAGCGGTATGGAAGAAAGGGCAATAAAGGTTAGCGGCTTTTTTTAATCGCGACGGACCGAGATTAGGCTATTCGATTCATAGTTAAAAAATAGAGGTTTCAGGTTTCGGGTGTCAGGGCTTGTTTTTTGCTGAAACCTGTAATCCGAACACCGGCAACTTCCAAAAGGGAGAATGTAGCAACATATGACAACGAAGATGCTGATTAACGCCGTGGAACCGGAGGAATACAGGATCGCGGTGATACAGGACGGGTTGCTGGATGGTTTTTATTTCCAGCCCGCGTCTGCAGAACAGAAAACAGGTAACATATACAAGGGTGTGGTGGAACGGGTGGAGCGGAGCCTTCAGGCCTGTTTTGTCAATTACGGAGATGAGAAAAACGGATTTTTGTCCGCAAACGATATTCATCCGGAATATTACCAGAGTGCGGTGGAAACCTCCAAGGACCAGCCCATCCCCCATTGAGAAGGTATTGAAAAAGGGCCAGGAACTCCTTGTACAGGTTACCCGGGAGATGCCGGGACACAAGGGGGCGCAGTTGACCACTTATCTCTCCATCGCCAGCCGATACCTGGTGCTCATGCCGGGGAGCAAGGGCGGGGTCTCCAAAAAGATCGAGGACGAAGAGGAGCGTGCAAGACTCAAGGAGATCATGACCCAGTTCAATATACCGGAAGGGATCGGCTACATTGTGAGAACGGCCGCCTATAAACAGAGCAAGCGTGAACTCTCGAGGGACTTGAACGGACTGTTGCGAATCTGGAAGGAGATCCGAAAAAAGGTCAAGGATGTGCCCCCCTATTCCCTGATCCACAAGGAGCAGGATGTGGGCCTCAGGACCCTCAGGGACTATTTCACCAGTGACGTCAGCGAAGTGCTGGTGGATGACAAGGAGACCTTCTCCAAAGTAAAAAACTACATGAAGATCATCTCCCCCAGGCATCAGAGACGGGTCAAGCTCTACAAGGAGAAACGTCCGATCTTTGCCCAGTATGAGGTGGAGAAACAGATCGCATCGGTGTATCAGAGCCGGGTGGGGTTGGAATCCGGGGGATCCATCGTCATCGATCCCACGGAGGCACTCATCTCCATCGATGTCAATTCCGGGCGGGGAAGGGGGAGCAAGGACGTGGAGACCACGGCCTATCGGGCCAACCTGGAGGCGGCCAAAGAGATTGCCCGACAACTCAGGCTCCGGGATATGGGCGGTCTCGTGGTGATCGATTTTATCGATATGAAGGAAAAGAAGCACAACCGCGAGGTGGAAAAGCGGTTCCGGGACGAGACCCGCCAGGACCGGGCTAAGATCAGCATGTCCAATATCTCCAGATTCGGTCTCCTCGAACTCTCACGCCAGCGGCTGAGGCCATCCCTGGAGTCCCTCAGCTACCAGACCTGCAATTACTGCAACGGCCGGGGTCTGGTCCCGTCTCTGGAAACCGCTTCGCTGTCGTTTCTGCGACAGATCCGCATGGGGGTTTCCAAAAAAGGGATCAATGCTGTCAAAGGCGTGTTGCCCATGGAGGTGGCCACCTACCTTCAGAACA
Source organism: Deltaproteobacteria bacterium (assembly GCA_034522175.1). Classification (GTDB taxonomy): domain Bacteria; phylum Desulfobacterota; class DSM-4660; order Desulfatiglandales; family Desulfatiglandaceae; genus JAIPDZ01. The sequence continues at coordinate 2,599,602 of JAXHLQ010000001.1, forward strand.
AAAAGCGAAAGGAGCTGGCGCAACTGGAATTGAGATACGGTTTTGATATCGCGCTTCATGGAGATTCGTCCATCCCCCTCGGCGGGGGGAGCCTGGAGTTTGAAAAGGAGGATGCCCACTAATCCATAAGCCGTCATGTTCAACAACATCATCTATTTTATTGTTGTCCTGCTGATTTTCACCATCAGCTATCCGGATACCCGCCTGAAGATTCCATCCTCTATTCCCTCATCATGCTCTTCCTGACCTGGGCGGTTTTTGCCGTTTACTGCAGGATGAGCTTTGGGACGCTTCTAAAAAGAGGCGGCAGGGATCGCTTCGGACACGGCGTTCATCTCAGCGGCCATTACCAGCGGCTGAATGTCCGGCTTTCTGTTGTGGCCATAGGCCTCTTTGCCCTGGACGTCTATTTGTTCAACCTGAAATACTGGCTCAATCAGGTACCGGGGTTCGAGACCGTGTCCGTGCTTCAGGGGATGGTGGCGGTATCCCTGTTTCTGTTTTACTTGAGCACCATCTGGTTCTTCGGATCCCCTGCTTACAAGAGCATTTTTGAGGTGCCCATTAACCGGCGCGCCTTTATTTTCTCCAATCTGCGATTCAATGTCCCGATCCTTTTTCCCTGGATCATCATTTCCCTGGTTTATGATCTATTGGCCCTGACCCCCTGGACCGGAGAGGGACGGTTTTTGAACACCATGGTCGGGCAGATCCTCTTTTTCGCCGCATTCATCATCCTGCTGATGAGCGTCATGCCCAAGGCCATTCAATACTGGTGGGGGTGCCGGCCCCTGCCGCCAACGGAAAAAGGGGCTGCCCTCGAATCGTTTTTGCGTGAGAAGGGGTTCAAGTATCGTCGTCTTTTAAGATGGCCCATTTTCGAAGGGCGAATGATGACTGCCGGTATTATGGGGATTGTGCCCCGGTACCGATATGTGCTGGTGACGGATGCGCTCCTGGAATATCTGAGCGTGGATGAACTCAGGGCCGTGCTGGCCCACGAGATGGGACATGCAAAATATAAGCACCTCTTTTTTTACATCCTTTTTTTTGTTGGGTTTATGGCCCTCTCCATGGGGCTGTCTGACCTGTACCTCTATTTTGTCTATTCCCAGCCTTTTCTGATGAGTCTGCTGTCCGAGGAAAATCCCCATTCCATCACCCTTTTCTACCTTTTTGTGACCCTTCCCATGCTGCTGACCCTCCTGATCTACTTCAGGTTCATCATGGGATTTTTCATGCGACATTTCGAACGCCAGGCCGATCTTTATTCGACTGAACTGATGGGGACCCCGGCCCTAACGGTTAGTGCACTGGAGAAAATTGCACTCCTCAGCGGAAAAATCCGGGATGTCCCGAGCTGGCATCATTTCAGCATAAGGCAACGGGTGGACTGCCTCTGGCAAACCTTGAAAGACCCCGGATTCATCAGACGATACAACCGGTTTGTGCTCACCGCGTTTGTCGCCTTCTTGATCATCATCTCTTTGGTCGTGTATTTCCTCAACTTTGGGCCGGTGAAGACCCGCATGACCTATGGGCTGGTGGAGAAGGCCTTAAAGGCGCAAATTCGACAAAACCCGGCAAACGTGGCCCATTACCTGAACCTGGCCATGGTGTACCAGGAGATGGGAAAGGATCGAAAGAGTATGGCCATTTACGACCGCATTATTGAAATGGATAGGAAAAACGCCATCGCGCTGAATAATCTGGCCTGGCTTCTGGTGACCAGCGAGGATAGATCGCTCGAGGACAAAGCCCGGGGAGTGGCGCTGGCCAGGCGGGCCGTGGCCATCGAGCCGTCAGCCGGATTTCTCGACACCCTGGCGGAAGCCTATTACCAGAACGGAGAGACCGAGAAGGCCATAAGCACCATAAAGGCGGCTATTTTAAGGGCGGATCACAACCGGGACTACTACGAGAGGCAGTTAAAAAAGTTCTCGGGTGCCGATGATCCGTCGAAAAACTGATCACTTGCCATCCTGATACTGTAGAAGCAGGGCACCATTCTCCACTTGACCCCTCATAGTGGTTGTGAGATGTTCAGCTCAAAAGTGAATGGCGTTCATGTGCCCCTTCGAACGCCGTGATTTTATGGCGTTTCAGCAGAACATGAAGAAAACCATCCTTCAGGTCCTTTTGATTCTGGCACTCCTCCTCTTTTGTGGAGCTATCTATGTGATGGCCCAGCATGTGCTCAATCTCCCGTTTGCCCCAACCAATAAGGCCCTGCATGAGGCGGATTCCGCCTTCACACTCGATTTTCTGATTCCCGGTGGGACCTATCTCGATGAAGGGATGACCATCAGGGAAGTCATCCGTCTGCGGTGTAAACAGAAAACCCATCCTTTTCAAAAACTGTTGCAGAAACTGTGTGAACCCATCCCGCTCCAGTACAAACTCCTGGCCAACGGACTTCTTTTTTGCTTATGGACGCTCTGCTATCTGACGCTGTTTCGTGTTTTTACCTTTATGGGGTATGGCCTCGCCTTACGGGGCAGCCTTTTTTTGGGGGCTGTGACCTATTATTTTATGCCTGACTTGTCACCCGGCATCGGAGATGATATGGTCTTTTTGCTTGCGGCGTCTCTCATCATTCTTTTACGCTTCTATGCGGTTCAGCGGAAAAAACGAAAGGTCTTCACGAAAAAATAGACTTTTTAGTGGCCTCATTTCATCATCTGAGAGTACCGGGTCTCACAAGAAGACGACAAAAACAGAAGTTGGCAGGTAACATCGGTAATCATCAATCAACAACCGCCAATCAACAATCCATGAGGGGATTGATGAATTTTCAGAAGTTATTTTCACCCCGGAGCATGGCCATCCTCGGGGTGTCGCGCGGAAACGACCGGCATCCCGCCAATGTGATATACAACAAAAACCGCCTGCGGTATCCCATCAAGGTCTTTCCAGTGAACCCAAAAGGGGGCGTGCTGCAACGCCGGGAGATCTACAGTCGTTTGACGGATATTCCCGAGCCCATTGACCTGGCGGTGATTGCCGTGCGGGCCGAGCTGACCCCTTCAGCGCTTGAGGCGTGTATTGCCTCGGAAGTGGGCGCTTGCGTGGTGATCTCCGGGGGGTTTGCCGAGACCGGCCGAAAAGACCTCCAGGACAGGATCGCTGCCATGGCCCGGGAAGTCGATCTGCCGCTGATCGGTCCCAATTGCCTCGGTATCTATGCCCCCGGACATTTTGACACCTTTTTCCTTCCCACGGAACGGATGGTTCAGCCCGAGGAAGGGAATGTGGCCCTGGTCAGCCAGAGCGGCGGCATTCTTGTGGATCAGATGATTAATTTTGCCGGGGAAGGGGTGGGGCTGTCCCTGGCCTTCAGTATCGGGAACAAGGCAGTCATCAATGAGGTGGACCTCCTTGCGCATCTCGCCGATCACGCCCAGACCGAGGTGATTGCGTTTTATGTGGAGGGGTTTGACAAAAACGGAGGCCGGGCTTTTGTTGAGGCCGCCCGGGCGTGTCCCAAACCCGTGATCGTCCTAAAGTCCGGCAGAAGCCCCGAGGGGAGCCGGGCGGTTTCGAGCCACACGGCTTCCCTGGCCGGTGATTACGAGATCTTTTCACAGGCACTCTCCCAGTATGGCATCGTGGAGGCCTGCACCCAGTTTGAACTGGTCTCGTTCTCCGAGTCCCTCGCTTGCTATAAAACTCCCATCAAAGGCCGGGTCGGTATCATTACCTTAAGCGGGGGGCATGGTGCGATGGCCGTGGATTTGTGCAAGAAACATGGATTGACGGTCCCCTCCCTTTCAGATGACCTGCAGGAGGAAATTCGCTCGGGCCTTACGCCGAGTATCCAAACCATCGCCGCGCTGTCCAACCCGGTGGACCTGACCGGGAGCGTGGTGGATGATGATTTTGTGGTGGCGGCAGAGGCGATGAGCCGATCGCCTGAAATCGATTGCATCCTCCTCCTCATCTTGCCGTATGCACCGGGGACCACCTCGGATCTGGGGGCCAGGCTGAGTCGGATCTATCACCGGGAGGGCACCCCGCTTGTGGCCTATGTGCCCCACGTGGAGAAGTACCGCATGCTGATCGACGGGTTTGAACTCAACCGGGTGCCGGTATCTCCTGCCATCGAGGGCGCCGTATTGATGGCGGAGGCCCTGAGGCGGTATGAGCCGTCGCAATGAGGTTCCACGTTTCGGGTGTCAGGTAAACCCGTTTCTGAAAATGTACTTTCGGTTGGCTGCGGTCAATGTTTGACGAGAGGCGAATGGCTGTGCAAATTATTCGAAAACGATGCGCCGATGGGGCCCAGGAACCCGAAGGGCTCACGGTGATTATTGATGTATTCCGGGCCTTTTCGTGCGCGCCGCTCTTTTTTCATTTTAACGCCGCTCGGGTGATCCTGGAGGCCGATCCTGAGAAAGCCACGGCTCTGAAGCGGGAACACCCGGATTATATTCTGGTAGGGGAGGTCAATGAGGTCCCCATCGAAGGGGGGGATGTGGGAAATTCCCCATCCCGGATCATTCAAATGGGTGCATCCTATTTTGAGAAGCGGACGGTCATCCATCGGACCACGGCCGGGGTGACGGGTGCGGCGGCTGCGCTTCAAACCCACCATGAGGTGATCCTGGGTGCGTTTGTGACGGCGGGGGCCATATCGACATTTATCCAGCAGAAGAACCCCGACAAAGTAACGCTTGTGGCCATGGGGGATCGCGCGGAAAGGGCAGCCCCCGAAGATGAGGCATGTGCGGACTATCTGGAACATCTTTTGATCAAAACGCCGTATGATCCGGCCGAGGTGTTTCTGGAGGTGGTGTTTCAGCCCACGGCGCAGAAATTCATTCAGGGCGAAAAACCGTATTTGCCGAGGGAGGACCCCGTCTTCTGCCTGCAGCGCGATCTGTTCGATTTCGTGCTTCTCGCCAGGCGGGTGGAGGACCGAGTGGAGGTTTTCAAGCAGGAAATGACTTGAATTCGTAGAGAAAAGGAGTTTTGACTTATGGACGTACCAACCTCACCCAATGCTTTGCGTGAGTTCATCAGAACCGGGCAATGGACCACCCCCACCACCGGTACGGCCCCCGGATATGTGCAGGCCAACCTGGTGATGCTGCCCAAAGCCGCGGCCTTTGATTTTCTACTGTTCTGTGTGCGAAACCCCAAGCCCTGTCCCATCCTGGATGTGCTGGAGCCGGGGGCCTGGGAGCCGAAGATCGCTCCAGGTGCGGATCTGAGAACCGATTTGCCACAATACCGGGTTTATCGGGAAGGGGAACTCTCCGAAGAAATAGCAGATGTAACTTCCCTGTTTAAGGAAGATACCGTGAGTTTTCTTCTGGGGTGCAGTTTCTCATTTGAAAATGCCCTGGTGGCATCGGACGTACCGGTGAGAAATATGGAAGAGGGGAAAAATGTGTCCATGTACCGGACCAACCGCCCATGTACCCCTGCGGGCCTTTTCTCAGGACCGCTCGTGGTCAGCATGCGCCCCATGACGCCCGAACAGGCCGTGAGGGCCGTTCAGATCACCACCCGGTTCAACCTTACCCACGGCGCCCCTGTCCACATGGGATCCCCCGAGGCGATCGGGATCAGCAATATAGACGCTCCGGATTTCGGGGACCCCGTGACCATCCGTGACGGCGAGATCCCGGTTTTCTGGGCCTGCGGGGTGACCAGTCAGGTCGCGGTGACCTCGGCCAGACTCCTCCTGGTCGTGACCCATGCCCCCGGTCATATGTTCGTATCGGATCTGAGGGATGAGCATTTGACGCTTCTGTGAAGATGCCGGGCTGATTCGTCAGGGAGTCAAGGACGGGAGGTCAGTTTGGGTATGTTTCGGATTCCATCATCTGCGACATATGATAGGAAGCCGGTCAGCGATGCAGGGGGTTGACTTAAAGACCACCGTGGATATAATGGACCATCAGATCAACGGTAATACGGAGAGATGGCCGAGTCGGCTGAAGGCGCTCGCCTGCTAAGCGAGTGTGGGGTAAAAAGCTCCACCGAGGGTTCGAATCCCTCTCTCTCCGCCATTTTTACGCTCAATCAATTTGCCCCTCCCTCTGTTTGAGCCTCGATTTACGATGTTGCACCCCCCTCTCTCGATTGGGGATAATCCCCACGTTGACTGTTCCTTCACTAAAAGACCTTAATGGAGAAAAACAATCCCATGCCCATAACCCTGGGGAAAATGGCCATTCTGTACAAATGGCTTTTTACCTCTCAACCCACGACAGTGGCGGTTGATATCACCCACCGCTGCAATCTCAGATGCGTGCATTGCTACTGGTGGAAGCAGGAGCACCCGCCGGAACTCGACGACCGGCAAATGCTTAAATTTCTCAAGCAGTTAAGAAGCAGTGGCTTGCGGGCGGCCATCCTTTACGGTGGAGAGCCCACACTCAGAAAAGAGATCTGTATGGCGGTTGGTCATATCTTTGATGCCACCCTGGCGTTTACCAACGGCACCAATGGATTCCCCGCCATGAAAAACGGACAACGGATTCTCTCCCTGGATGGACCCGAGTCCATCAATGACAGGCTCAGGGGAGAAGGCGTTTACCGCGAGGCCACTGAAAACCTGGCCAGAGCCCTCGACCCGCCCATTGTTCACATGACGGTTTCGAGGCTGAATATGGATGGCATAGAGGATTTTGTCGGTGATATGATGCCCCGCCGTATCAAGGGCCTGGGATTTTCCTTCTATACGCCCCAAAGAGATGAGCATCACTCCCCCCATGTCATTTCCCTATCTGAACGGGATCGCCTGGTAAAGAAGATTCTGTTACTGAGAAAGCGATATGGAGAAAAGATCGGCTTTACACCGGCCATGGCCCGGCATCTCATGAGCAAGGGCCGTTTTCTGAACTGGAACCGATACGCCGACTGCCCGGTCAGCCACCGGGTCCGGTGCTTTAAATCCAACGGAGAACCCAAGGCCTGCACCTATGGGGATAATGCCGACTGCTCCCGATGCGGTTGTGCCGCAGTGGTGGCCTATCAGGGGGCATTCAAACCGTTTGACTATCCGACACTGCGGGTGATATTGGGACTGATGGTCCCTGAGTTCAAGGTTTCCAGGAAGCGAGGGGTTGCATGAGTATGGCCCATACCCAAAAAGCAAATCATTCGGAAGAGATGATACGCTGTGCCATGTGCGCCCACTTTGCCTATTTCAAGAATCATTTGGACCACAACAGTCCTCACGCCCTGGGTGAATGCCGGAACACCCCCTGGGACGGCAACACGGGCCAATGGGCCATGTTTTTGCATCACTGCACCCACTTCGTTAAAGCTGATCAAGATTGATACGCTCGTAAAAAAGCTATGTGATGCCCCTCAGGGGCACTGTAGCTGAAAATAACTTGTCAATTATATCAACACGTTATGACTCAGTTATTTGAAAGTCAAAAATGCGCTCTTTCCGTCATTCCCCGCAAAAGGCATCGGGATCTTCGACCGGCGAATCCCGGATCGGGGTCCGGGACAGGCACCGGAATCCAGTATTGTTTCAATAGGTTAAACACTCTGGATGCCGGTCGAAGATCCCGTACTTGCGGGGATCAGGTCCGGCATGACTAGAGAACTTTGGACTCTCAAGACCCGTAAGAAACCCGTAATATTATTAAGGGATAGGGAGGCCTACGTTCTGGGTATGTGGAGCGCCCATCCAGACCCTCAGAACAATCGTCAATCGACAATCACCAATCCTTACCCCCATCTCCCGGGGATAGGAGTGCCACAGTAAGTGCAACGCCCCTCTTTCATATGAATCGCTTCGATCAGATACCCGTTTCGCCTGACGACCACCTGATGACAGTTATGGCAGTAGGTCTGGGTCCCCGGGTGCCCGGGCACATTGCCGAGATATACATAATGGATGCCTTCCTTCAACGCAATTTCCCGAAGGGCCTCGAGCGTGGCGATGGGGGTGGCCGGAAGCCGGGTCAGCTTGTACTGGGGAAAGAACCTGAGGAGATGGAGGGGATAATCGGGCCCCAGTTCCTTTAGAATCCATTGGCACATCCGTTTGATCATCTCGGGGCTGTCCACGTAAGTGGGGACGACCAGGGTGGTCATCTCAAACCACACCCCGTGCTCGTGGAGGGTCTTGAAGGTGTTCAGGACCGGTTGCAGGGTCCCGCCGTTCAGGCACGCATAGGTCCGGTTATCAAAGGATTTGAGATTGATGTTGGCCCCATGGAGATAGCTGCACAGATCAACAAGGGGCGATTCATTGATATATCCATTGGACACCAGGACGTTTTTAAGCCCCTTCTTGCTGGCGAGGCGGGCGGTATCATACATATACTCATAAAAGGTAATGGCTTCGGAGTAGGTGTAGGCGATGGATGGGACACGGCGTTTCTGTGCTTCCGACACCACCTGCTCGGGAAAGAGCGTCACGTGTCGGACGTCTTCGGGCCGTTTCTGAGAGATTTCCCAGTTCTGACAGTTCAGGCATCTGAAATTGCACCCTGTGGTGGCAATGGAAAAAACTTGAGATCGGGGATGAAAATGCATGAGAGGCTTTTTTTCAATGGGATCCACATGCACGGCGCACGGGTTCCCGTATGCCAACGAGTAGAGTGTGCCGTCGATATTGACTCTGGACCGACAGATGCTCCGGTCCCCGGGTTCCAGCACGCACCGGTTCGGGCAGACCTCACATTGAACCGTCTTTCCCTTCGAGGAATAATGATAGCCTTCAACGGACCATTTCCAGGGCTTTTCCGGCGCATTATCCCTGAAAATCCGGCCTTTGATGCCTCTGCAATCCCCATGATCATCTTTACTTAGAAAACCATATCCCGAAGCCGCACAAAAGAGGCCCGAAACCCCCATTGCCGCGGATTTCAGGAATTGTTTTCGGGTCATCATACGCTGCATCATTTACCTCTCTATTGCTGTTCTTAATGGACACCGGTCCTGAAATTCATGGCCAAGGATGGCGTTACTTATCCCCCGAAGCGGGCTGGATACTTCAATAATATAAGCATTGAACTGGAAATTTTCACAAAAAGGAGGGCAAAGATCGCATATTTCATCCCCATAAGCGGGATCAGAACGGTTCCCGTTGCGATGGTGCCAACCGCCGCCCCCCACAAATCCGCGCCAAAGCACCCGGCTGCAGGGCTCTGTTTCTCGCCGATGATGTCCGTAACCACGGGGAACTGGAACCCGCAGAAAAAAGAAAAGAGAAATGAGAACAACAAGAGGTGCCATGGCTGCGCATCAAATCGGGCCCAAAAAAGCCACATAAAAAAGCCGAAGCTCATCAGGAGAATGAGACCATCGGAGATGAGGATTTTAAATCCGCTTCCGGCCTGCCATCGCTGACCCGCCAGGGCCCCCGGGAGAAGTCCCATGAGAAATGCCGTGACCATGGCACCGATCTTTAAATAAATATATCCGTAAATAACCTGAAAGGAGAGTATGACCAGCATCTCCATACCCATGGTGACAAAACCGGTGGAAAAGAGGATATATTCTTCCCATTTAATGAAAATCAGATAAACAAGGGTGACGCCGGCAAGCGCAAAGATGAAGACCCATGGCGTGGTGTCATGTTTCGAAAACCACTCCATGAATGCGATATTCATCAAACGGGGCTCAAAATCCGTGTTGATCGATTCCTCCTTGTCCAGCCCCTCCTGAATGGTTTTGATTCGCTCTTGCGTGACATTGCCCTCATAAAACCCCTGTATGAAGACCGTAGGGATTTTCTTCTCCCTGAGCAGCGCTGGGATATCCATTGACAGCGACCGGTCGCTCATCAGGAAATAGGCTTCTTCTCCCGGTACGATCTTGACGTGCTTAAACTGCCGCCGGGTGGTATTGAAAACTGTTGAGAGCTTTTTCCTTCGAACCTCGCTCATATAATTGGGCGAATAGCCCATATTGAACGAAAAAACCCCTCCTTCTTTCAATGCCTTTTTGGCAATAGCAAAAAACGCCTCGGTAAAGAAACGGTTCACCTGGAATGTCTCGGGTTCCGGGAGGTCCATAATCACGGCATCGTAATGCTTATCCGTCAGTTTCATATAGCGTCTTGCGTCTTCGTGAATGACGTTTAAAAACGGCGCCTTCTTAATCAGACCCGCCTGAGATGCTGCAGCGGTCAGATGGGGGTCGAGCTCCAGGTAATCCACCTGTGACGGGTTGTATTTGGCTACTTCCTTCAGTGTACCGCCCAGGCCCCCCGAAATCAAAAGGAGATCGTTGACGCGGGGTAACTGGGAAAGGGGATAATGGATTTTTTCTTCACTGGAAGCCATGTCTGACGCCCAATACAGGGGCACGCCCGACTCCCACACGGTATATTGAGGGCCCTCTTTTGATACGACAATCCGTCCGTAGGGGGACTCTATGTACCGGACAATCTGACCGTATTGATCAGACAGGGTCAACCGCTCAACATGGCTGTTGAGGGAAATCGCGTAGAACCCCAGACCGATGACCATCCCTGCCGCAATCAACGTCATCGAACGGTGTTTCCAGAGTATCAGAATGCCCGCAAGAATCAGGAGGAATGATCCGGCCGAAAGGATTTGAAAGGGTTTGAGCCAGTATACCAGAATGAAGCTGAACATCAGACCGCCCATGATGTCGCCGATACTGTCGGTGACATACAGGCTGCCGCTGTCAAAGGGATATCCCTTTCGATTCAGAAGGTGTTGGGAATGGGGGAGAAAGAACCCCGCCAGGAGGCAGTAAGGGGTTATGGTGATGAGAATGTAAAAAAGGATGGGGTAAAAACCGGGAGACACACCGTGGCTGAAGAAGTGTTCCCGAAACCCTCGAATTCCCATTATCTGTATCAGGGGCCACACACCAAGAAACAGGGCCATGAACCCATAAACACCTGTTGAATTCGGTTTCACCACCTTAGCGGCGAGCGTCCCTGCAGCCGTAATCAACAGCCAGCAGAAAACCACGAGGGAAATGGTGATCTCGTTTCCGTGGAACTGGGTCAGAAATTCCCTGATGGTCAGAAGCTGGGTGACGACAGAGGAGATGCCGGTACCGATGATTGCCCACATGACCAGGCGATTCAGGTGCATGGATTAAGGGCCTTTCTATGGAGAGGGAACGACGGCTACTCTTCGAAGGCCTGAACCTGATAGGTGGATATGTTGAGGTCCCCGCTTTGCCATTCATCCGCCGCCAGCCCGGCCTTCATACAGAGATGGCGCAGGAAGTCCGCTTTATCGGGGAGTTGTTCCCACACCTGAGGCAGGAATGTGGCCTGGTGAAACCCCTTTTTAAGGATCACACCGTCAATGTCCGGCCGGAGCTTCTTGAGAAGGTCATCCGCGTCTGAGTAGTTGAGAGGTTGAGGCTCGGTCAATATGCTGATTTCAATGGCCACCCGCTTAAATTCCTCTTTTGTGAGGGGCCTGAACCGGGGGTCCCTGAATGCCGCATTGACGGCATTCACTCTGATGCCCTCCACCAGCGGCTCATGCGGTTCAATGTGCCCGATGCAGCCCCTCAGATTCCCGCCGATGGTCAGGGTGACAAACGTACCTCGCTTTTCATCAAATATGGCAGGCCACTGAGCCGCCTCCTTTACATCGCCCTTTTCATCAAAAAGGGCGTTCTCAATGGTTTTCCTTGCCAGACCCAGGAGGGTCTTTCCTTCTTCCTCCGTTAACATGGTCCTTTCTGTCATGTTTCCCTCCGTTTCAGCCGATGGGATGGAACCGTGCCGCTTTGTTTGGGCCAAAGATGCCTCATCTCCCCGTACCGGATTCAAGATCATGAGGCAAAGCAGAGACCCTATGAGGAGTTTAAAGCCAATCCCTTGAGACCTTGAACACCTGAAGGCAGCTTTACCTGTATGCACCGTATCCCCCGAACAAATCGATTTGGATTTCTAACTCCCGCCATTGGACCCGAATAAAGCATAGGAAATACAATCACACGTGTCAACTAAGCGTCTGCCCTGAACGGTTCAGGCTGCTGAAAATCGGGTAACAGCGGGGGAGATGCCCTACCCTCTTTGGGATCTTTTTGAGGAAACTGGACGAATAGATGCTCAAATCCCAGGGACATGGCGTGGTCGTATACTTCATTGAACGTTTGCCCGGTAACGGGTTGGTTCAATAGCGGATCGCGTTGGTGCACCGCCGGGGTGTATTGAGACATGAGACTGATCGGAACGTCCTTTCCGAATTCCAGAAACAGGGAACTCAGGGCATTCACTGAATTCTGGACATAACCGGGGAGAATCAGATGCCGCACAAGGACCCCTTTTTTGGCAAGCGTTCTACCGCTTGTGAACACGTTTAGAAAACCCTTCTGTCTGACCATCTCAGCAATGGCCGCGAGCGCGGTTCCGGGATAGTCCCTGCACGTGGAGAGACGAGCCGCCAGGCGGCTGTCGGCATACTTGAAATCGGGGAGGTAGATATCCACGCTGGATTCCGCCGCTTTGAGCCAGGGTATGGATTGATACCCGGAAAGGTTAAAGATAACAGGTAGGTCCGTTCCTTCGGTCTTCAAAGACGTCACCAGCGCCGTCACATGGGGCAGGAAATGATCGGGGGTGACGAAATTGAGGTTGTGCACCCCATGGCGCCGAACCATGGTCTGAATGCGCGCTAACAATTGGTCGAAACGGACCGGTTCACCCATCCCCCCCGGGAGATCTGATGGTTCTGGCAATAGGCACATCGAAGCGTACACCCTGAAAAGAAGATGGTTCCCGACCCGTTTTGCCCGGTCAATGGCGGCTCTTCTCCGAAATGGGGCCCCACGTAGCCCACCCTGACCCGGCTGGTTTCACCGCAGAATCCTTTGACGCCGGTGATGTCGGCGTTCACGCGGTTCACTTTGCAGGTTCGAGGACATAATCGGCAGAGACGGTAGGCGTTATGGGTATTCATATGTGTCGGATCCCGCGCAATGACGACCTTGGCCCGGAGGTTTCCTATCTTTTGACATCAACTTTTTGGTATATTATGTTAATGAGGAAATCGGTAGTGTTGGCCCTTTTTTACCCGCACAGGAACGTCTATTTTCATTGCGCAAGCGTAACCGCTATTAGATCACAGGCAGACAAACTTCCGGAGGCACAGCCATGCACCTCGAAGCGGTCCATTTAGATCCTGAAACCTACCCCACCAAAACCCACTACCCCTTCAACCAGGACATCTTTCGAAAAACCACCCGACTCCGTTTTTTCTCGCCCGTCACCTTTTTTGTGGGAGAAAACGGGACCGGCAAGTCCACCCTTTTAAGGTCGCTCTGCTACAAATGCCGCATTCATATATGGGAGGATCCGGAAGGAAACCGTTACGAAAAAAACCCTTACGAAAAGATGCTTTACCGCTTCATAAGCGTCCAATGGAAAAACGGGTCTGTTCCGGGATCCTTCTTCTCTTCAGAGACTTCACGCAACTTTGCCCACTATCTCGATGAATGGGCGGCGAGCGATCCTGGCCAGCTCAATTTTTTCGGCGGTAAATCCCTGGTCACCCAGTCCCACGGGGAATCCCTCATGTCCCTTTTCAGGGCGCGTTACAAAATAGAAGGCCTCTATCTCTTGGATGAGCCCGAAACCGCCCTCTCGCCCAAGAGCCAGTTGGAACTTCTAAATATCCTGGACCAGATGGGACAAGCCGGACACGCCCAGTTCATTATCGCCACCCACTCCCCCATCCTCATGGCATGCCCCGGCGCCCGAATTTACAGCTTTGACCACGCCCCCGTAGAGGAGATCGCTTACACGTCAACTCCGCACTACCGGATATACCGCGACTTTTTCCTCAAAAAAGGAAATTGAACCCCAAGACGCGGTTTATTGCGTACATACGCCTACCAGAAATCATAAAAATGATGTACCGGACCGCGTCCTTTCCCAATCTCATATGGGACACCGCCCTTGAGGGCCTGGGTGATGTAGGCTTTAGCGGCCCCAACCGCTTTTAGGATGGCGTCTCCTTTCGCGAGAAAGGCGGTGATAGCCGCGGACAGGGTGCAGCCGGTGCCGTGATCATTTACCGTATCAATCCGTTTTGCCTCGAAACATTCAAAACGATTCTCAGGGTATAGAAACAAAAGGTCACGGACCGTATGGCCTTTCATGTGCCCCCCCTTGAGGAGGACATGGCTTCTTGTCATGGCGGCGAGTTCCCGCGCCCCCGATTTCATGTCTTCCAAATTGTTGATCGACCGATTCAGGAGCAACGAGGCCTCGGGCAGGTTGGGCGTCAGCAGATTTGAAAGAGGAACGAGCTGTTCTTTTAAAACGCTCATGGCATCCGCTTCGAGAAGGCTGATGCCGCCCTGCGACCTCATCACCGGGTCCAGTACCACATTGGGAGGGGTATACGCTCTTATGCGGTCTGCGACCACTTGAATCTGCTCGGCTGTATGCAGCATGCCTATTTTGGTGGCCGCAGGCGGTATATCCTCAAATATGGCGTCCAGCTGATCTTTTAAAAAAGCGGGGGGTACCGGATGAATACCCCGCACGCCCCTGGTATTCTGAGCGGTGAGAGCGGTAATGACGCTCATGGCGTAACAGCCCAGAGCCGAGAATGTCTTGATATCCGCCTGAATGCCCGCACCTCCGCTGCAGTCGGAGCCGGCGATGGTCAGGACCTGCGTGTATGTCTTTGCCATATTATCGCTTGTTTCAAAATAGGGATTTTTCCTTGGTATTTATTGACCCCGTAGTGAATCTCATCCATCCGAATAGAGTATGAAATAAACGGCATTTCAAGTCAAATCTGAAGGTCATGCCATTTTGCACCGTCCGGCGCGCGCTACCCGCTTGACAACCCCTCTATGGAGGGCTACAAATTTGGGGTGTTGATGGCTTCACGCCCTGATCAAAGATCACCCTGTTTCCTTTTAAAGTGCGAGGTACCTTATGATGAAATTCACATCTTTTATTTTCCGATTGATGGCCATCCTGCTCGGCTTTTGGACTTTCTGTACACCACCCGCAGGTGCCGAGGGTGGGACGGGTACCGAACCGAACCCGTTGACACTCGAAAGGGTCGTCCTTTTCAAAAACGGTGTGGGATATTTCGAACTCAAGGGTAAGGTGATGGGCGGAAAAGGGGTAGCGCTTCATTTCAAGCGAAAGGAGATGAATGACCTCCTGAAGAGCCTCACCGTCATCAATCTGAGCCAGGGCCAGGTCAACAGTGTGGTTTACGACAGCAGGAAAACCATACACCAGCAGTTGGAAGACTTCGGGTTTGACCTTTCTTCCAAAAACGGGCTGCCTCAGGTGTTGCGGCAGTTTCAAGGAAACGCCGTGACGCTCACGGCCGGGAACACCCAGGTCACCGGGCGAATCATCGGTGTTGAAAAACGGCTCACCATTGAAGAGGACAGAGAGGCGCCCTCATTTTTTCTCTCGATTCTGCCCCATGACGGCCAAATGCGGTCCTTACGACTCGAGGACATTACGGGTATCCGCTTTCTGAGCGATCAACTCAACGATGAATTGGCACGGTATTTGGCCATCAAATCACAGGGACATCTTAAAGACGACAAGACACTGGTCATCACCCCATCCGGGGAGGGGACTCAACACCTGAGGGTGAGCTACGTCATAGAGGCCCCTGTCTGGAAGGCCACCTATCGCATCGTCCTCCCCCACAAGAGCAGGGACAAGAAACCCTTTGTCCAGGGCTGGGCCATTGTGGACAATGTCACCACCCAGGACTGGAACCATGTCAATCTTTCCCTCGTCAGCGGGTTGCCGGTATCCTTCATCCAGAACCTTTATGATCCCCGGTTTAAGAAACGACCGGTCCTTGAAACGGAAGATACCGCCGGAGCGGCTCCCGCGATCCCTGAGGCGGGCATGCGCGAAGAAATGGTAAAGGCGGCAGCGCCCATGGCCTTGGAAAGGCTTGACAGGGAGGCGGGCACTCAAAAACGTAAATCCGCATTGAAGACGAATGAACCATTGGGCAACGGGTTGCGAACCATGGCAGCCCAGACAGCCACGCGGGCCATGGGGGAACTCTTTGAGTATCACATCACCCATCCGGTCACCATCACTCGAAACCATTCGGCAATGGTGCCGATCATTGCCGCGGATATGGATGGCCAGGCGGTGGACCTTTACAACGAAGACACCCGCCAGGAGAACCCGCTGGCCGCGGTCAAGCTCATCAATACCACGGACCTCACGCTGGAAGGGGGACCGCTGACCGTTATATCAGGCGACTGTTATGCGGGTGAAGCCTTTATGCGGACCATGAAACCGGGTGAACATCGCTATCTCCCCTATGCGGTGGATCTGGGCCTGCGTGTGAACACCAAACGGGGCAGCAAGACCGAGGCGGTGGATCGTGTCATCATCAACCGGGGCGTCATTCGGATGCATCGGGGGATCTTAGAAACCAAAACCTACCATCTAAACAATCACAATGACCGCAGCAGGACGGTGATCATTGAGCACCCAGCCCATCAAGGATGGGAGCTGATCGACACACCCAAGCCCATCGAATTCACCGATAATTTCCTTCGTTTTGAAGTGGAGGCACCGCCGGATCAGGTGACTGCTTTTACGGTAAAAGAAATCCGGGACACCTGGAAAACGATGATGATCAGCAACCTCACCCCGGACGATGTGGTCCTCTTCGCGCGCGAGGGGTATCTCGAAGAGGCCGTGAAGACGCAATTGGACAGGCTTATCCATCTGAAGTCTGAAATCGCCCATTTAAATGACACCCTCAATGCCCTGGATAAGGAACGCCGTCAGATATTCAACGACCAGAAACGACTCAGGGACAATCTGGGAAGTCTCGGTCGGACCGCTGAGGAAAAGACTTTAAGAAGCCGCTACATCAAACAGTTGGATCTTCAGGAAACACGATTGAAGGCCATTGATAACGAAGAAAAACGGCTCAAGACCGCCCGGGAGGCCAAACAGCGACAACTCGAAGAAGGGATCATGGCGTTGGGACAGGATCTGAAGATTTGAGACCTTCGGAAGCGGGGTCATTAAAGGAACCCTAATTCCCTTCAGGCTGGAATCTCACCGGCGTTGGCCGCCTCTTGCGCCAGTGCTTCCGGTGTGAAATTCAACTTCTTGAATAGTTTCGCCTGAACCTGTTTACACAAACCGAAATTGGCTCGAATGGCCTGGTTTAAACGGCTTCCTTTTGTGCCGTACCGATTGAGAATATAGGCCAGGCGGTCATCAAGACCCACAATTTGATCGTGGTTGACCCGTTTGTCCGAGTAATAGACCACTTCCTTTTCAGAATACGTCCCGTTAAGGTCATAATGCCTGAGGCGGACATGCTCCAAAACGATGGGGGCAATCTCATCCAAATGATGGTTCCGGCAGATATCGGCCCCCATCACCGCATGATCCCCACCCCATTTAAGCGCAGGCGTCTTGCCGATGTCGTGTAAAAGCGCGGCTGCGATCACCTTTTTCACATCGATGTCTACGCCCGTATCGTAAAGCCCCTGGGCGATCAGACGCGCCACCTTTGCCACCAACAGCGAATGGGCCCGGATATTGTCGAGCATCCGATATTCAGCCATCAAGTCAAAACACGCCTGAATCGACGGGATCATCTCGTTGTCTCCGATTTCCCCGATATCCGCAAAAAAGTAGGTAAAAAGCAGGTTGCGGCCTCACAGAAACCAATTCCTCGGACCGACGGCAACCTAACCCTTTCCTCAGCCCGGTTCAAGTGAAATGTGATATTGACAAAACCCGGCGTTTTGTTTAAGTTCCACCAACATAACCATTTGCATTGAACTTCGAATCCGCCATCGACGAATTGAAAGGAGTACGGCCATCTCCGATTTTTCACAAAATAAGAATCAGATTACCAACTTCCATATTCTCGGCCAAGGCCGACAAAACCTCCTCGCGCAACTCAGACTCCACTCCAAATGGAAAAAGACGGTGCTCATCGTCCCCTTGCTGGCCACGGAGTATACCAACCCGGACAACCTCCCCATATTTCAAAATATCCTCAAACAGCTCAAGAACGTTTCGTACCTGTCCACCATTATTTTTGGCCTGGACGGTGCCAGTGAGAAGGACCTTTTCCGCCTGAGGGATCTGATCAGAGACGCCGGCATTGTGGAATACCTCATCCAGTGGAATGACGGAACCGGCTTCAGCGCCATCTATAAGCAGCTGAACGACGCCGGTTTCAAAATCCACGAAAGGGGCAAAGGGCGAAATATGTTTTTGAGCTTCGGCATCGCCATCGCCCTGGGTGCCGAATCCATCGGTTTGATCGATGCCGATATTCGGACCTTCAAGCGAATACAGCTGGATCGGCTCTTCTACCCGGTGGTGGTCCTGGACTACGATTTTTCCAAGGCTTATTACAGCCGAATCATGGACAACAAGATTTACGGCCGGGTTAAACGGCTTCTGCTGGATCCGCTTCTCCTCAGTCTGAAGCGAAAATTCGCGGAAACCAGAGACCACAAGATGCTGAGCCTGATCGAGTTTCTTTTGTCCTTCAACTATCAGCTCTCCGGCGAGGTCGCCTTCCACGTGGACCTGCTGAAGCGGATGCGTTTTGCCACCAACTGGGGGGTGGAAATTTTCACCCTGATTGAGGTCTACCGCAAGGCATCATCAGCAGCCCAGGTCATGTTTTCAAAGGGGCCGTTCGACCACAAACATCAGGAGGTGTCGTCTGAAGACCGCAAGAAGGGTCTCCACCGAATGGCCATCGACATCGTGACCACCCTCATGAACGCCCTCATCGTAGAAGAAGGCCTCGAGATCTCCGATACATTTTTCAGAGATCTGACAGTGACCTATCAGGCGGTGGCAGAAGAACAGGTCAAGAAATACTCGGACGATGCAGGATTCAGCAATCTCGAATATGACCGGGATCATGAAGAATACCTGATCCGGGAGGTGTTCAAAGATTCCATCCTGAATGCCGGCGAAATGCTGACGGCCCCTTATAAAATGACGGAAAAATTTCTGCGCTTTGTCCATTCGCACCCGGAATTTGAGCCGTATCTTAAAAATGGCCTGGCCCGGACCATACTGAATGTGGAACATAAGACGGAACAACATCTGTTCGAAACCCCGCAAACCGTCTCCTGGGAACGGGTGTCCAATAAGCTGCCGCAGATTTTTTACGATCTCATCGAAGTCGTGGAACGTGAAAAAAGACGATATACCTGATGGGAAAAAGGGGCAGGGTGTATTGAAGCGGGGGCCTTCAGGGGGATCGGGTTTCCCGCGGCTCATGGTGTTCACGGATCTGGATGGCACCCTGCTGGACCATGACACCTACGGGTGGGAAGCGGCTGCACCGGCGCTGGAACAATTAAGGGCCAAACGTGTCCCCGTTGTCCTCATATCGAGCAAAACAAGGGCCGAAATGGCCCCCCTGCGCGAGGCGCTCCGACTCGAGGATCCCTTTGTTTCTGAGAATGGGGGCGGAATATTTCTCCCCAAGGCGATTTTCCCGGAAAAGCCTGAGGGTGCAGCGCCTGAACTCTGGGAAGCAGACGATTTTTGGGAAATCCCCCTCGGCGTCCCCTATAAGCACCTTGTCAGTGCCCTTCGGGAAATTCGCGACCAACTCGGCATCGCCATCAGGGGGTTCTCGGACATGGGGATTGAGGAGGTATCCCGATGCACCGGTTTGGCCACGGATGAAGCACGGCTGGCTCGGCTGAGAGACTATGATGAGCCCTTTGTTGTGGCAGGAAATACGGCTTTCGACCTGACGGTGCTTTCGAAGGCTGCGGCGAAAATGGGGTTGAAAGTTACCCAAGGGGGCCGATTTTTTCACCTCTTGGGCCATAATGGCAAAGGTGAGGCCATGAGCCGGATCCTTGCCATTTACCATACACGATACGGTCATATCCGATCCATCGCCCTTGGCGACAGCGAGAACGATTTTTCCATGCTCAAAAGAGCGGATGTCCCCGTCCTGGTCAGATCAAAAAGGGAGGTCTCGTCATTGAAAGCGGATATTCCGAAGCTCACCATAACCGAAGCGATGGGGCCATCAGGCTGGAATTCGGCAGTGTTAAGCATATTGCACCCAATCGAGGAGGTAACTGACTGACATGTTTCAAAAGGAGATCAATCCAGCAAACATCAAGCGCACTGAAATCATCGTCTGTATCCCTTCCTACAAGGAAGCCGATTCCATCAGCTATCCGGTCACGCAGGCCGATAAGGGGCTTGCCCAGTATTTCAAAGGACTGGATGCGGTGATCATCAACTGCGACAACAACTCACCCGATAATACCGGTCAGGTCTTTCTCGATACCCCGACGGATACGCCCAAGATTTATCTTTCCACCGAACCGGGTGTGAAAGGAAAGGGGAACAATTTCAAAAACCTGTTTGAAAAGGTCGTTGAGCTGAAAGCCAAGGCCGTGGTGGTCGTGGATGCCGATCTCAAGAGCATCACGCCCGAATGGATCAGACATCTCGGCGAACCCCTTTTCAATGGATTTTCCTATATCGCCCCCCTCTATGTCAGACACAAATATGACGGCACCATCACCAACGGCATCGCCTACCCCATGACCCGTTCACTCTACGGAAGACGGGTCCGGCAACCCATCGGCGGAGATTTCGGCTTCAGCGGTAAACTGGCCAAAGTTTACATGGAAAGTCCCATATGGGACGAAGCGGTGGCCAATTTCGGGATTGACATCTGGATGACCACCATCGCCCTGGCGCAGAAGGTCCAGGTTTGTCAGGCGTTCATGGGGCGGCCCAAAATCCACCGGACCAAAGATCCAGGCGCCTCCCTCGGTCCCATGTTCAGGCAGGTGGTGGGGACCATATTCTCAATGATGGGGCAGTTTGAATCCCTGTGGCAGAAGGTCAAATACAGCCGCCCCACGGCCATATACGGCTTTGGGCTGGGGGAAGAGGAGAAACCGCCCAAGGTCAATGTGGACACGGAAAACCTCCTCAGCCAGTTTCATGCAGGCTTTGATACCTATGGCGAAATATGGCAGGAATTTTTGACAGGGGATATTCACCAAAAACTTCTCGAAATCAAAGGGATGAAAAGCCGGGAATTCAATTTCCCCACCGATCTGTGGGCACGTGTCCTTTTTGATACGGCCGTTGCCTATGGGAACTGTTCAGTCGATTCGGACCAGATGATGGAATCCCTGATCCCGCTTTATTTCGGAAGAACCCTTTCCTTTGTGAAACGGACAGAGAAGATGTCCATCAAGCAGGCGGAAGAGGCCATCGAAGAGGACTGCATGACATTCGAGACCACAAAACCCTATCTGTTGCAGCAGTGGAAAGAAAAGCGCAATTAACCCCCACCCGCTTGGGCCGACAAGGCCTGAACCACCGAATTCAATGCCGGATCTGTTCCTTCGGGTCTTTGGTCTTGGTGGCGAGCGGCTCTATTTGACGAGAAGCAACCGCACATCCATCACATTGGTATTGGTCGGTCCGGTGATGAGCAGTTCGCCGGTCTTTTCAAAATAGTGATAGGCATTGTTGTCGTCCAAAAAGGCACCGGCATCCAGCCCCAGGGCCTTTCCTCTCGCAACCGTATGCGGGTCCACCACGGCCCCGGCAGCATCCGTCGGACCGTCATTTCCGTCTGTGCCCCCGCTGAGTACCACCACTCTGGGGTCAAGTCCCGTTAGATCCAGGGCCGCGGCAAGGCAGAACTCCTGGTTTCTCCCGCCCAGCCCCTTGCCTTTTATAGTCACCGTGGTTTCCCCTCCGGAAATCACACATGCCGGGGGCTTGATGGGGTTTTGGCTCCTCAGCATTTCCTTCAAGATGACCGTATGGAAAAGGGCCACATCGCGGGTTTCGCCTTCAATGAGTGATGAGAGGATGAGGGGTGCATATCCGAGTGCTTCGGCCTTTTGTGCGGCGGCCTTGAGCGCCATGATATTGCTCCCAACGATAAAATTGAACACCCGCTTGAAAACCGGATCGTCAGCCTTGGGGGTTTCGTTGATCTCTCCCTTCACCCCGGCCTCCACGTGATGATAAACCGTATCAGAAGCCCCCTCGATCCCATATTTCTTGAGGATGCTCAGGGCCTGATCAAAGGTGGAAGGGTCCGGTACAAACGGCCCGGATGCGATCACATCCATTTTATCCCCCACCACGTCCGACAACATAAGGTTCACCACGGTGGCAGGGGCGGCGGCCCTCGCCATCTGCCCGCCCTTTGAAGCGGAGATGTGTTTCCTGACGGTGTTAATCTCATCGATGCTCGCCCCGCACTCCAGGAGTGCCCGGGTCAATGCCTGCTTTTCAGCGAGCGATATATGGGCTGCCGGCTGACACAAAAGGGCGGATCCCCCCCCCGATATCAGAGAGAAGATCAGGTCGCTTTCACCCGCCTTTTTTAGAAAATCGAGTATCGTGCGGGTGCCCTCAACCCCGGCCTCGTCGGGAACCGGATGGCCGGCCTCCACGATTCGGGTGCGCTTAAGCGTGTCTGTAAACCCATACTTGACGGTGATCATGCCGCTTTTGATCTGCGCTTTCAGCAGATCCTCTACGGCCCTGGCCATGGGGGCGGTGGCTTTTCCCCCGCCCACGATGGATATTCGATCGAACCGTTCCATGTCCAGTTCAACCGGGTCCCGGCCTTCCTTTCCCAGGATGAGGGTGTGACCCTGCACCCGGACAAAATTTTTCACCGCACCGTATGGATCAACAGGCGCCAACGAGGCCCTGAATATGTCCCCGGCTGCCTCTCGCAACTGCTGTAACGCAACATCTCCCATCAAAAAGCCCTCCCTCTGCAGCATAGATAAGTCGTCAGTATCCAGCATCGAATTTCCGGATACCATGGTGGAATTCTGAATCGTTGTCAAGGCATTATACGCTGTTCCAGGCGTGTTCCAAGCCAAGGCCCGTTGGATTGTCTCCGGCTTTTGCCTTGACACAAAATCGCGCCTTGCCTATAGTCCAAACAGGTTTATTTGGGCCAAAAACAGGCTCGCCGCAGACAACTATTCACATGAATTGAGGGAACCTTCTATGCCCAAGCGAGATGACATTCATAAAGTGATGATTATCAGTTCCGGGCCCATCGTCATCGGTCAGGCCTGTGAATTTGACTATTCCGGCACCCAGGCCTGCAAGGCCCTGAGGAAACTGGGATATGAAATCGTACTGGCCAACTCAAATCCCGCCACCATCATGACCGATCCGGGTATGGCTGAGGCCACCTACATCGAACCGCTCAATGTCCGGGCCATGGCGGAGATCATCGAAAAGGAGCGGCCGGATGCCTTGCTCCCCAATCTCGGGGGACAGTCCGGACTGAACCTCTCCTCTGAACTGGCTCGCACCGGCGTGCTGGACAAATTCGGCGTCAAGATGATCGGTGTGGAGGTGGACGCCATCGAGCGGGGAGAGGATCGAATCGCCTTCAAGAAGACCATGGACAGCCTCGGGATTGAGATGCCCAAGAGCGAACCCGCCTACAGCGTCGAAGAGGCTGAAAAAATCGCGGAAAAGCTTGGGTATCCGGTGGTCATCCGTCCTGCGTATACCATGGGGGGAACCGGCGGCGGGCATGTCTACAACGTCGAAGAGCTCAGAACCATCGCTGCCCGCGGCATATCCGCGAGTCTTGTGGGACAGGTTCTGGTGGAGGAATCGGTGGAGGGATGGGAGGAGCTCGAACTCGAGGTGGTTCGGGATGCCAAGAACCAGATCATCACCGTCTGCTTTATCGAAAACGTGGATGCCATGGGGGTTCACACCGGAGATTCCTACTGTACGGCGCCCATGTTGACCATTGATCCTGAACTCCAAAAAAAGCTCCAGAAGTATTCCTATGATATCGTAGAGGCCATTCAGGTGATCGGCGGCACGAACATCCAGTTTGCCCACGATCCGGATACGGGACGGGTGGTGGTCATTGAAATCAACCCGAGGACTTCCCGCTCCTCGGCGCTCGCCTCCAAGGCCACCGGATTTCCCATTGCGCTCATTTCGGCCATGCTGGCCGGCGGCATGACCCTTGATGAAATTCCCTACTGGCGAGAGGGTACCCTGGATAAATATACCCCCTGGGGCGATTATGTGGTGGTCAAATTCGCCCGGTGGGCCTTTGAGAAGTTTCCCGGATCCATGGATAAACTGGGGACGCAGATGCGGGCCGTCGGCGAGGTTATGAGCATCGGCAAGACCTACAAGGAAGCGTTTCAAAAGGCCATTCGATCCCTTGAAAACGGCCGTTACGGGCTTGGATTTGCAAAAGACTTCAACCATCGATCTCCTGCAGAACTCCTCGATCTTCTGGCAGAGCCGACCAGTGAACGGCAGTTTATCATGTACGAGGCCCTCAGAAAAGGGGTCGGCATTGACACCCTTTATGAGAAAACCCACATCAAGCGCTGGTTCATTGAACAGATGAAGGAACTGGTGGAGCTCGAAGAAAAGCTGCTCTCATACAAAAATAAGGCGATCCCTGACACCCTGCTGGAGCAGGCAAAAAAGGACGGCTTTTCAGACCGGTACCTCTCGGAAATTATCCGGATCCCGGAAAAGGACATCCGGGAAAACCGGCGTGCCCTGGGGGTGGTGCAGGGGTGGCATCCGGTCCCGGTGAGCGGCGTGGAAGATGCCGCCTACTACTATTCCACCTACAACGCGCCGGATCAGGTATCCATTAGTGATCGGCGGAAGATGATGGTCCTGGGCGGGGGGCCCAACCGCATCGGTCAGGGCATCGAGTTCGACTACTGCTGCGTCCATGCGGCCTTTACCCTGAGGGATGAGGGCTTTGAAACCATCATGGTCAACTGCAATCCCGAGACCGTGTCCACGGATTACGATACCTCTGACAAGCTCTATTTCGAGCCCCTCACCGTGGAAGATGTCCTGAGCATTTATGAAAAAGAAAAGCCCGAAGGGGTTATCGTACAGTTTGGCGGGCAGACGCCGCTCAATATTGCCAATGAACTGGCCGATGCGGGCGTCCATATTATCGGCACGTCACCGGAAACCATCGATCTGGCAGAAGACCGGGATCGTTTCCGCCGGATGATGCGCAAGCTGGGCATTGCACAGCCCGAATCGGGCATGGCCAGCAACCTTGAGGAGGCCCTGAAGATCGCAGCCCAGATCGGATATCCACTAATGGTCAGGCCCTCCTACGTACTCGGAGGCCGGGCCATGGAAGTGGTTCACGACGAGGAGATGCTCAGACGGTATGTGGCGGTCGCTGTGGACGTCAGTCCGGAACGTCCCATATTGATTGACAGATTCTTGGAAAATGCCATTGAAGCCGAGGCCGACGCCATATCAGATGGTGAGGATGCCTTTGTTCCGGCCGTCATGGAGCATATTGAACTGGCGGGTGTTCATTCCGGCGATTCGGCCTGTGTCATCCCGCCCATCAGCATCCCCGCCAAGCACCTCGATACCATTTATGAATATACCAAAAGAATCGCCGTGGAGATGAATGTGATCGGTCTGATGAACATTCAGTATGCCATTTCCAATGACACGGTCTACATCCTCGAGGCCAATCCCAGGGCTTCCCGCACCGTTCCGCTCGTATCCAAGGTATGCAATATCTCCATGGCCCGGCTTGCGACCCAGTTGATGTTGGGAAAGAAACTGAGTGAATTGGATGTCAAGCCCAAGAACATCCCGCACTACGGTGTCAAAGAAGCGGTGTTCCCCTTCAATATGTTTCAGGAAGTGGATCCCCTCCTCGGGCCGGAGATGCGGTCTACCGGCGAGGTGTTGGGCATGGCGGATTCATTCGGATTGGCGTATTACAAGGCCCAGGAAGCCACCCAGTTGATGCTCCCTTCTGAAGGAACCATACTCTTGACCGTATCCGAAATGGACAGGCCCGGCGTGATGGAGGTGGCCCGGCGGTTTCAGGATCTCGGGTTTCACATTAAGGCCACCGACGGCACCTCCCAGTTCTTAAACCAGTGCGACATCCCTGCCGAGAAAATTTTGAAGATGCATGAAGGCCGGCCCAATATTGTGGACGCCATCAAGAACAATGAGATTCAGTTGGTCATCAACACGCCCAGCGGGAAGTTGAGTAAACACGATGACTCCTACATTCGGAAGGCGGCCATTAAATATAAGATTCCTTATATCACCACCCTGGCCGCCGCCCTTGCGGCCGCAAAAGGAATCGCGGCCGATCGCAAGGGTCATGGGGCGGTGAAAGCGCTTCAGGAATATCACCGGGATATCGGGTGATGTTAAGCACCCCGGTTGGGGCGTGGCATTACCGCGTAAATAAACCGTCAAATACCTTATCATGAGGGCAGCGTAAGAAAATGGATGGCATCGTCGGACTCTACGGACCCAATGACAATGAACTGGTGAACAAGGCTTTTCTCGCCACCGGAGCCTGCCAGCACAGGGGCAAAGCCAGTACAGGCCTCGCCGTGGGAAATGGAAAAGGGATCTACATCTACAAAGGCCTGGGCCGGATTGCTGAGGTGATCGATCAGGATTTGGTGAGGACCTTCCAGCACTTAGAGCCGGTGGCGGCCATCGGGAACATCGGATACACCAAGAGAAAAGTCGCGGAGAAGATCAACGTCGAACCCATCGAGGTATTTCCGCGAAGGCTTTCCCCCTACCAGGTGGTGCTGACCACGGACGGCTATTTGATCGAAGACGGGGACCTCAAGACAGAGCTTGACGGGGATTACAGCCTTCAGACAGACAACAAGACCGAGATCTTCGGCGCTTTGCTCCATAAATACGTGGAACAGGAAGGGATCGGATTTGATGCCGGAGAGAGGCTCATCCGAAAGCTCCGGGGGAGGGCCACATTCGCCTTGAGTGCGCTCATATTTGATGGAAAGGAGACGCACCTGATCACCTTAAACGATGAAAAGGCCTTTGAACCCTTCTGTTACGCGACCATCGACGGGACTTTTGCGGCCTGCTCTGAATCATGCTCCCACAGGCGATTGGGCGGGCTGAGTGAAAGGGAATACGACGGTGCGGAAATGACCGTCTGTTCCGCCAATGGCATCGAGATCAAACGCCTCTCAGAAAAGCCCATGATGCCGGATATATTTCAGGGGGTCTATTTCGGCAACGTGGGATCAGAGTTCAGGGGGAAGGAAATATTCCAGCTCAGAAAAGAACTGGGCCTGGAACTGACCGATTATTACAGGGATTCCAGGGCGGACATCGTCATCCCCAATCCTGAGTCCGGCTGGGGCGTCACCGTGGGCATCGCCGAGGGGCTTGGAAGGCCCCTGTATCCCGCTCTGATCAAACTTCCACAGGCCGTTCGGACATTTCAGGAGGGGGAGAGAAAGACACGTTCCAAGGAGGTGGGACTCAAGTTCGGCGGCATCTATTCGCTTCTGAACGGCAAAAACGTGGCCATGGGAGACGACAGCATCGTTCGTGGAACCGTCAGCGAGGGAGGCTCTGTCTGGGTGGTCTATGAGGCGGGGGCCACCTTTCTCGAATTCTGGATATCCTACGGTCCCATGTTTTTCCCTTCGTTCAAAGAATGGTACCGCGGCCTCAATTGCCTGCGGGAACTGGCGGTGCAGCGGGCCTTTGAAGATCAGAATCCTTATGACAAGAGTCTTGAGGAGATCAATGAGGCGGTGGCCAGACTGGTGGGTGCGGATGAAGTCCGGTATAATGCCCTGGAACGGATACGGAAGGTGGCCGGAGAAGGCTCTTTTCAGGCACTGGACGCCAGTTATCCCATTGACGAAACATTCTGGCCGGACTGGCTGAAAAAGGAAGTTGACAAATTCAAGCGATACAGGGGCGCCTGAGGCCTCCCCCCTTTTACACCGTAAACATAAAGGGCATAATCATAAAGACCATGGGACTCATCTTCGACGAAAATACCCTTTCCTTTTATGATTCGTGGCGACGATCCTCTCAAAATCGTGCCATCGAGCGATCGCTGGAACACATGCTGAAGAGCATGCTCGCCCCCCGATCCGGGGAGCGTGTCCTGGATATCGGGTGTGGGACCGGAAACCACCTCCTTATTCTGAATAAAATGGGGCTCGATATCAGCGGGACCGATGCCTCCCCCTTCATGGTGCAAAAGGCCCGGGAACGGTTGGGACACCGGTGTACGGTGAAGTTGGGCACCACGGATGATCTTCCCTTTGATGACAATGAATTTGACTACGCTACATTGATTAACACACTGGAATTCTTGGACAACCCCCTTCTTGCATTAAGAGAGGCGGGACGGGTGACCAACAAGAAGGTCTTCATCGGTGTATGGAACAGTCTCTCCTGGAACGGGCTGTTGAAAAAGATCCACGGTTTTTTCGGCGACCCCCTCTTTTCCCAGGCCCGGCTGTACAATCTCTGGCAAGTCAAATCGCTTCTGCGTCTGGCCTACGGTCCGGCACCCATTTCATGGCAATGTGTCCAGATCCGCCCTTCGTTCAGTGAGGAGACACCGCCCCCGGAAAACGGGATGATGAACCGGAACCACTCCCCTTTGGGCTTCTTCCTTGGACTCTCCGCCACACTGGTTTATCGCGTAAAAACCGACAACTTGCCCCTTAAGGTACGGCTCAAGACCGCCGGACGGTCTCCGGTAGTCCTGAGACCCTTAAGAAGGACCCGACAGGCGCAAAGGACATATCAAAGATGAAAGCGGCGTATCTCTACGAAAAACGGGCAGATGAAAAGGTCCACTGTCTGTTGTGCAATCACCACTGCCTGATAAAACCCGGCGACAGGGGTTTATGCGGCGTGAGGGAAAATCGCTCGGGCGTTCTAATGAGCCTGGTTTACGGTAAGCTCATTGCCGGGAACTGTGACCCTATTGAAAAAAAGCCTCTGTTCCACTTTCTTCCGGGCACCAGTTCCTACTCCATCGCCACAGTAGGCTGTAATTTCAGGTGCCGCTTCTGTCAGAATGCCGACATCTCGCAGATGCCGGCCGATCAGGACCGCATCGTGGGAGAGGACATACCGCCCGGGGATATCGTAAAGGCTGCCCTTAAAAACAGGGCCGCAAGCATCTCTTATACCTACACCGAGCCGACGGTCTATTTCGAGACGGCCTTAGACACGGCACGCCTTGCGGTGAGGGAAGGGCTTAAAAACGTGTTTGTCACCAATGGATACATGACCAAGGCGGCCCTTCAGGAAATATATCCGGACCTCCATGCAGCGAATGTGGATCTGAAGGCCTTCAACGACGACTTTTACAGGGAGCAGTGCGGTGCGAAACTGAGTCCTGTGCTCCGCACCATCGAAACCATGAAGGAGATGGGGATCTGGCTGGAGGTCACTACCCTGTTGATACCGGGGCTGAATGACAGCCCGTCTGAGCTGGAGAAAATTGCCGATTTCCTGGTGTCGGTTGATCCGGCCATTCCATGGCACGTCAGTCGTTTTCATCCCACCTACCGGCTGACAAACACCCGGTCCACCCCCGCAGAAAGCGTTCGAACGGCGGTCCGGATCGGCTACGAACAGGGGTTGCATTATGTCTACACGGGGAACATCATGGGCGACCAGGGCGAGAACACGATGTGCCATCAGTGCGGGGAACCAATTATCAATCGCACCGGATTCCATGTCACGGCCAATCGGCTGAAAGACAATCGGTGTCCCAAATGCAACGAAGGGATACCCGGCATCTGGGCCCGTTGATTTTCGGGTAAAACGATGTTAACATTGACATTCTAAGGAGGGCTTACTCAGGTTCTTCTTAATGTGCACCCCTGCTGAACGCGTTGACGGCCTTCTTCTGTTCAGCGGGGGTCCTCCGCCTCATGAAGCGTCAGTGGACGCCAGGCAAAGGCATTTGAAATCAACAAACACAAATCGACCATCAGCAATCCTCCGGGGGGAGCCGCGCCATGAAGAGAGAAGACGAACTGGTTTTGAAAATCACCAAAGAGGTTGTGGTCAAATTGATTGAGGTCGGCCGGTTGAGTGTGGGTTCTTTTGACGAGGTATGGCACAACGTTTACCGGTCAGTGAGCCGTTCCTTGAAGGAGAGCAATACAGAAGGCTGCTAATATACGACCCGGACCAAAAAAAGCCCCTTGGCAGGTGCCTTCATACCGGCCTTTCGGCGGTCTTTCGCGGGAAGAATCGACGCGAATGTATCCATATCCATCTTGTTGAGCCCCACCTGAACCAGTGTCCCCACCATATTGCGCACCATGTGCCTCAAAAATCCGTTTCCTTCAAATATAAAGGAAACATCTCCCCCTGAAGCCCCATGGATATCCGCAGAAAACAGCGTCCGCACGGGATCCTGATTCCCACTCCCCGACGATCGAAAGCTGGAGAAATCATGTGTCCCTTCGAGAAGGGTAAGACCCCTTGACATTCGGTCCACCGATAGCGGAACCGGGACATGCCACAAAAATGCCCGCCTGAAAAGATCCGGTTCCCTTCGGTTCCATATGCGGTATTCGTAGGTTTTTCTCCTAACGTCATACCGGGCATGGAAGTCCAGGGGTACATATTCGGCACGCGCGATGAACACATCATCGGGAAGAAGGGCATTCAGCCCCCTCTTGATGACTTCGGGATCGAGCGTGGACGACGTGAGAAAATGACAAACCTGGCCCAAGGCATGAACCCCCGCATCGGTCCTTCCGGACGCAATAAGGGTCACCGGCGTTTCAAGCATCAACTCGAGTTTGTCCTCGATGGTCGCCTGTAGGGTTACGGCGTTTTTTTGCCGTTGCCATCCATGGTAACGGGTTCCGTCATAGAACAGGGTGAGTCTGATATTTTCATCAGCCATGGCACAAAAAAAGGGAATCCGCAGTGGACTCCCTTTTCGTCAGCATATAAAATCGGTTTTGAAGAACAATCAGGACTTAGCGCTTGGAATACTGATACCGCGCACGCGCACCGGGCTGACCATACTTTTTCCGTTCCTTCATCCGCGAGTCCCGGGTTAGAAAGCCCGCCTTTTTGAGCGTATCCCTCAACTCCGCATCCATGGCGACCAGCGCCCGGCTGAGCCCATGTCGCACGGCCCCGGCCTGCCCGGAAATGCCCCCCCCGACACATTGACCCGGATGGTGAACTTGTCCCGCATTCCGGTGGCTTCGAGAGGTGCAAGTACCACTCCCCTGTCCGACTCCTTGCAAAAATAGGTGTCGAAAGGCCGCTTATTAATGGTGATGTCCCCTTCACCGGGCCTCATCCAGACCCTGGCGACAGCGGTTTTTCGTTTTCCCGTTGAATGAAACAGTTGTTCTGCCATCTAAATCTCCAATACCTCCGCTTGTTGAGCCTCGTGGGGGTGCTCCGGACCCGCGTAGACCTTTAATTTTTTCAATTGGCGACGTCCAAGGCTGTTCTTAGGGAGCATCCCCTTGACCGCGTGGATCAGCATCTCCGTGGGTTTTTTTTCGCGGAGTTTTTCTGCCGTTATCTGTTTCAACCCGCCAACATAACCGGTATAGTGGTAATAGGTCTTATTGCGCCATTTCTTTCCCGTCAAGGCCACCTTGTCCGCATTGACCACCACCACAAAATCACCGGTATCCGCGTGAGGCGTGAAAATGGCCTTGTGTTTTCCCCTGAGCCGCATGGCGATTTCGGTCGCCAGTCTTCCCAGGACCTTATTCTCAGCATCCACGAGATACCACTTATTATTGACGTCCTGTTCTTTTGCCACAAAGGTTTTCATGTCTATTGTCCTATTTGTCAAAAATTAGAAAACGTATTTTGTAAGAGAAACCTGAGGATATGTCAAGAAAAAAAGACTTATAGGAAAAAATTGTTGACAATATGACCCGTCCCTGCTATCAAAGTCCACTCCAAATGTGGCGCCCGTAGCTCAGCTGGATAGAGCGCCGGGCTTCGAACCCGTAGGCCGCAGGTTCGAATCCTGCCGGGCGCGCCATTGAGAAAATGCCAATATTGGGCGTGTAGCTCAGCTGGTAGAGCAGTTGACTCTTAATCAATTGGTCGAGGGTTCGATCCCTTCCACGCCCACCAGTAAAATCAAGGACTTACGGGAGCTAACCGTGAGTCCTTTTTTGGAAGCGCGTTCTCTCCCCATCCTCTCCGCACACTGAAATGCATCCTCTCTCTTACTCTCAACTGGGTTGATCAACCTTTTTTCTTGGGTGGCGAGACAACAGCTTTACCTTTGATAACCACTTTTCCATTTTGGTTCTCACATATGGTTTCTAACGTGATGCGGTTCTTGTCCATATCGATCTCAAAAACTTCCACAGAGGCCGTGATGGTATCTCCGATGTAGACAGGGGCCGTAAAGTCCAGCTCCTGCCGGGTATAAACGGTGCCGGGACCGGGTAGTTGGGTGGCGATGACGGTGGATATGAAGCCGGCGGATAAAAGCCCATGGGCGATCCGGTCTTTGAAAAAGGTTTGCTCCGCATAGACCTGATTGACGTGGGCCGGGTTGAAATCCCCTGTGATCCCCGCGTACAGATAGATGTCGCTTTCAGCGACTGTCTTTGAAAATGTTGCTCGATCGCCCACATCTAAACAGTCTATGGTTTTGCCGATCATCGGCCTCCCTCCATCCGAATGTCAATTTTTCAAAAAGGGTTTTGTCATTGCCCCCTTTTTTGCAAACGCCCTTTTGTCCACAGAAAACGAAAACCTCCACCGAATGCAGACCTGAGGGTCTAACCAAAGCGTTGAGGAACTTGAACTCGAGAACAGCCCGGTCTCATGGATAGGTTGGAAACCATAAAACCGGGCCGTGAGGCAGGACCCGCCCAAGAGAGTTAAATCACGCCTGTTCCGTATCTCTTGGATAAATGATGATGTGTAAAGAGAATCTGCTAACGATTAGGGGCCATCATCTCTTTCATGGACTGTTTCCGGTATCCATCAGGGGTGGCGAACAGGTCGTCACTCAATCCTTTCTTTTCGATTTTTATGACTTCATTCCGGTTGGTACCATACCTGTTATTTGTGATTGTTAAAATGGGATACCCGTTGATCTTCATAAGGGCCTCCTGCTGGGATTTCAAGCCGCCCATATTTCCAAAGTCCTTCATACGATCGGCGAATCGGCCCATGATCTCCTTGAGCGTTATGTCCTTGGTGATCCAGTACTCATTGGCGTATTTGCCGACTTGCTGCGTGTAGAGCCGGCAGGCGTACCCGTTGATCTCCTTCTTTGTACCGGTCTTCTCGAGTTCCCCAATCTTTTCCTCTTCCGGTCCCTTTCGCATTTTCGAAAGCCCTCGGCCCATTTCTTCCACCTCAGCAAAACTCATTTCCATGTAGGCCTTTTTCTCAGGAAAGAAATTGCGTATGACCTCTTCCTGACTGTCCATGATCATGAACGTCCTTTCCCCTTTTGCTGATCAAAATCCATCCGCATCCTGGGGCCTTTGATGTACATGGTCTGGGTCGACACACCAGGCTCAGCACTTCTGGGGGCCATGTTTTCCTTTAATTTTTCTTCCATCATTTTCCGTTGTTCAGGAGGCATTTGTTGGAGCATCTTCTGCATCGCCTCCATGCCGGGGTTCACATCGCTCGCGATGTGAGTCGATTTCTGAACGATTATTCCTTCAAAAGCGAATGTAGCGAAGGGAAAAGCAATGACGCATACAACACACAGAAAAAACCCGAATCTTTTCATTGAGAAAACCTCCCGAAATGTCCCGTGGGGTCCATTTCAAAACCCCGCTAAGATGAATTTGATTTAATAGATGAACAAACCTTAAAGTATATAGGCTATTCGTGGCTTCTCTGTCAACCGTACATCCAAGCGCATGAAGAAGCGCGATGCGCTTTTAACATATTCCGGTCGCCGTCCGGACAATTGTAGCTTACCAGAGATGTCAAGCCGTGAAAATCCATTTGGTTCGTTTTGGTGAGACGATGACCAGATGATTCCTAAACTCTGTCGAGGTGTGCAAACGCAAAAACGGTATGAGAAGATTGATGGCATTTTTCGATGTGGTGGGATCTATTTTCAAACGAATGACACCCGGATGTTTGCTCAGGGGAAGGACGACCCAATCACCAAAATCTTCATCAAGCGTCACAAGAATCCGATCTTCCGAAATGGCTCGTTCCAGGATCTCGGCATCGTCGGCCCGTGCCTGTCCAACCTCAGAAGCACGGATAACATCATGGCCTTCATTCCGTAACGCCTGCGCTACATCCAATCGCAGCATTTGATCGATATATAATCTGAGAGGTTCAGGCATAGGCTGCTCTGACCTCTGAGTGATCGAGAGAGGCCCCGGCATAGTTCAAGGCCGCCTGGATGTCCTCCTTCGTCAATTCGGGATAACCGTCAAGCAAACCGTCCCAGGATCCATCTTCCGCAATCTGATCCAGAATGACGGAAACAGGAATGCGTGTTCCCTTTATCACCGGCTTTCCATTGCAAACTCTTGGATTAAGCTCAATTCGATCCATTCGGCGCATCGTCAATCCCCCCTCACATCAAATTACGGTAATAATATAAATGAGCTGTGCTCAATGTGTCAATTTCAATTCAATGAACATGGATATACAGGATATAACAGGATAAAGGGTGGCCTCTTCTACGGAATACACTTCCATCTCCTCAGTATTATCCATAACAAATTCAAGAAGTTAGTTGACTTCTATCCCCCTGATTGATATTGATCCGCCAATAGAATTGTTGTATCAAAATGACCCCTTTTATCGCCTTTTTCCTGCCTGAGGCTTCCTGAACGCCACCCTGAAAGCCCTTCTCGCATCGGGCTATATAGATTGTGTGGTATTGATTTCGCGTTTTTCTTACAGTATGACCTTTTGAGGCATTCTGGTCAATACCGGGGTGCCGGAGTGCCGGATTCAAGGTGAAGGATACCATTGTTGGAACACCAGAAAGAACTGTTTACATCGTTCGTTGTCGGAAAACCATTCCCCTGGCCGGACCGGGACCACCAGTGGGAACCCGCCATTTCAAGACTGCAGGCCGAATTGCCGCAGTTGATGGTTCTTGGGGAGTATGATCCGCAAAAACGAAGCGGCCCGGCCATGTGGCTGCGTTGTATCCTTGCCGATTCTCGGCAGGAAGGAACATGCCGTCACCTTTACAGTTTGTAAAAAAACGCTACAGGTTGATCAAAGGAAGCCCTCCTGCGCCCTCACTTTTACGTCTTCAATAACGAATAAAATCATTGCACAACACCATTCATGGTCAGAGGGCATATGGCTCTGTCCTGGATATCGATCCGCAACTGGACCAGGTTCTTCCCCCCTTCTGGAGCCACGCCAATCCGGTGGATATCCTGGGCGATGCGCCCCCTGAGCGATGGAAACAGGCCATGGACATCTGCCTCTCCGCCCCCGAAGTCTACGCGCTGGTGGTGAGAGATGACTGGCAGGGAAAGGGAATCGGCGCGTCGCTCATGAGACACCTGCTGTTCATTGCCGGAAAACAGACATTGAAGGCGCTTTGGGGAACCATTCTCCCTCAAAACATCGGGATGCTGAACCTGGCCAAGAAGCTCGGGTTTACCATTCGCCGGGACGCGGCGGAAAATGCCTATGACGTCAGCATGGAATTGAGCTGGGACCCCGCACAAAAACGGGGAATGTTAGGGCGGGTGTGTCCATTTGACTCGAGGCACAGGGGCGGAAAGGGTTATGAAGAAAATGATTACTGGCGGGCGATGCGCGACTCGAACGCGCGACCTCTGGTTCCGGAGACCAACGCTCTATCCAACTGAGCTAATCGCCCTGAATGATCGAATGCCGAATATTTTAACAGACCCCATGGGCCGGGTCAAGTGCGGAAAACGGCATTGGAAAATGCTATTCAGAACAGGTCTTGATGCGCTTCCAGGCCAGGTCCTTTAATTTTTGGATCAGTTCCGGTGACTTCTCGCGGACTTCTTCGATATCCCACTGGAGGATTCGCGTCGGTGTCAGGGCTTTTATGGTAAGGGTTCTTTGCGCCTGCTGGCTGATGGTGCCCACCTCTCCGATGATTTCACCGGTACACAACTCGTTTACCACAAAGCCGCTCTGAGCGACGGCGCTCGCTTTTCCCGATGCGATGAGGGCGAATGTCCCGCCGGCCGCTTCTCCCTTTTCATAGATGGTTTGCCCTTCATCGAAGGAGACGGGATTCGCAGTCAAGAGCAGAAGCCCGATGAGGCTGTCATCCATCCCCTGGAACACCTCACATTTACCAAAGACGTCTCGTATTTCATTGATATCCATATCATGTCCCCCTGTTCAGTCGATGCCATTGCCTGAGGTCCCTTTTTGCCTAATCTCAGCGCCCGTGGAACCGTCGTTGACCTGGTTTCACCGAGGTCAGACTCCAATTTGAATTCTCTCTTTTATCTTAACGTATCAGCTCAATAAGTCGGGGGGAACGCTTTGCGCAGATCAGGACAGGTTGATCCGAAAGCCCTTCCTGTAGGTGCGCCTTCAGGCGCACGGCCCACGCACCCTGTGCGGCTGAAGCCGCACCTACCGCAGATTTTTGAGATCATACATCTTAACCTACCTATCGATCAGAGATCAAGCCGGAGTTTCAACCGCGCCCATTTACCAATCCATCCGTTTGCACATTTCTATTGGCCGGTCATCTTTACAAGCTGTAAAACAAATGGACAGATCCCCGGGGATGAATATTGCCCGTCTATCCATTGCCTTTATCCATAAATGCAATTTAAACCAGTCGGTTAGCTCATGTCGAGTCGGTATGACGCGTTTTGGCATGCGGATTGCTATTGGTTTATAGAGGAGGAATACGGGGAAGTCTGACAGCCGATTGGAAAGCTGGTTTCAAAGACAGGTGAAAGGAGAAGAAATGATGCCGTCTGATTTCAAAATCTTGAGCCATCTGAACAGCAGCTACCTTCACCTGAAACTGGTGGGGGATTTTGACCGTGCTTCAGCCAAACAATTGATTGAACTCCTGTGGAAGTACTGTCGGAAGGTGTCGACCATTATCATTCATACCGATTGTATAAGACGGGTTGTCCCACTGGATCTACAGGAATTCAGGCGGGAATTCGAAAGGATGAAAAGCGAACCGGTGCAATTCATTTTGACCGGCGAACATGCCGCCCTTTTGAAGTGAAACCGCGCTTCCGGAAAATGCCGATGATTGTGGAGTCGCAAAGGATGTTTAAATTGTGGGTTAAATGAAATGTTGAACGTAACAAATCGATCCCGGGAATGAAGCGCTTTCATCTTTCGGAAGCAACCGGTGACATGCAAGATCAGGAGGTGTAGCCATGCTGGTAAAAGACTGGATGAGTAAAACGGTTATCACGGTTGATGTGAATGATTCCATGAATGAGGCCATGAAACGCCTCAGGGAACATGATATCGCCATGCTGCCCGTCATGAAGAAAACTCAACTCGTGGGGATTGTGACCGACCGCGATCTCAAGCGCGCATCTGCATCCGATGCCACCACACTGGAAGTCCATGAACTCCTCTACCTCGTTTCAAAGATCAAAGTGAAAGATATCATGACCAAAGATCCCATCACGGTCCCCTTTGATTTTACGGTGGAAGAGGCGGCCGAGGTGTTCATGAAAAACAAGATCTCCGGGGCGCCGGTGGTGGATGAGACCGGAAACGTCGTGGGAACCATTACCAAGGGGGATCTCTTTCGGGTCCTGGTCTCACTGACCGGCGTCGGCCGGAGAGGGATACAGTTCGCCTTCCAGGTTGAGGACACGGCGGGTTCCATCAAGGAAGTGGCCGATATCATCCGGCGATATGGCGGGCGAATGGTGAGTATCCTGACCACATACGAGCATGTACCCAAGGGGTTTCGAAAGGTCTTTATCCGGATGTACGGCATCGAAAGGGGCAGACTTCCCGAACTGCAGAAAGAGATGGGTGAAAAGGCCACTCTGTTGTACATGGTGGATCATCGTGAGAACAGACGGGTGATTTTCTAAGGCTGCCTTTATTCAACCAAATCTGCAGGATTACATTAAGGAGATTGCCATGAAAGTCTACATTGGCGACGCAAAATACATGCCGGGAGCGTATGCAAAATCGAGGCCGAGTGCGGCGGAACTGGCGGATCGATACATCCGTGAATGGGATGAAAAACGGCTTGCTGAGAAGGAAACGCCCCCGGTGGTGTATCCCACCATCTGCTTTTCCCGAAAGATTGGGGTGGGCGCACTGGAAGTGGCCGATATTCTGGGCGATATGATTGGATATCGCGTGGTGGATCGAGGGATTTTAGAATACATCGCCGAGGAGGCGGATCTCGGGGAAAAGACCGTGGCCCTTTTCGACGAGCGGTATCCGGGAAAACTCAGCGAGTTCTGGGCCATGGCGTTCGGTGAAAAGTCGTTTATTGAAAGTGACTATTCCAGACACCTTTTCAAGGCGGTTTATGCCATTGCCTCCCTCGGCCCCACCATTTTCGTTGGAAGGGGGACCCATCTGTTGCTCCCGCGGGATCGTGTCCTCGCGGTGAGGTTCGTCAGTTCAGATGAGCATCGGATCAAACGCATTGCCGAGATCCTTCAGGTGGAAACCTCTGCGGTCGAATCCAAGCTGGATCATATGGACAAGGAGCAGCGCGACTTTTTTAAACGCGTGTACGGAAAAAAGGACGCGCCGCTCGAAGAATTTGATCTGGGTGTCAATCTTGAGTGTATCACGGGGTCAAAAGGGGCCGCAGAGATTGTGGCCCTGGCCTTCAGGCAGAAGTTTGATGAAGCGGCCACACTCAGCGCCTGATTGCAATTTCGAGTAAAGTTGTCAGCCGACCCGCAGCCTCCCTGTCACGGGCCTGGATAAAGAATTCGGGCCCGCGACAGGGAGGTTGCGGGCAGGTACGGAAGGGAACTGGGCGATAGGGTTCATGGGTGACATTGAGACAGAAAAGCAAAAACGAACTTGCTATTGCCCATGTTCCCTTCCATTGGTTCCCGAAACCTCAAACCCTTTTCAATACCCCAAGAAAAGCCTCTCAGCGATGAGCTATTGTGAGACTTTTGCAAAACATGCCCTTTTGCCTCATACCCCTCTTAAAGGGTGCTCGGCAATCCCCAAGAGCCGTGCCGCATTTCCTCCGAGAATATCCCGTTTGGTCTCTTCTTTGAGAGGCAGGTTGCGAATAACGGCCATGTTTGCGGCGATGTCGGTGATGGCGGGCCAGTCCGATCCGAACAGGATCTTTTTGGACAAGGTCTCAATGGCCGGGAAGTAGTTCAGGAGCTTCCGGGGGGGCAATCCGGTGATGTCGAGATGTACATTGGGATGAAGACGGGCCAGGAAAAATGCCCGGTCGTACCAGAATCCCCTGCCTGCATGAGACATGATGATCGTCAGTTCAGGGAAATCCACGGCCACGTCATCGAGATAGATGGGATCACCGTATTTCAGGCGTGTGCCGGGAAAGGTTGAGGAACCGGTGTGGAACATGGCCGGGAGGCCGTGGTTCTGAAGAAGCGCATAGATGGGGTACAGGCGGGGATCGCTGGGATAAAAATGCTGATAAACGGGGTAGAACTTGAATCCCTGATGGCCCGCTTCCACACATTGCCTGAATTCTGAGACCGGATCCGCCGTGACGTAGGGATTGATGTTGGCCATCGGCACGAGCCGATCACTCTGCCTGCAAAAGCGGGCCACCCGCTGGTTGGGACTGGTGCCCGTAATCAGGGGATTGGTTTCGGCAAGGCATACGGCATAATCAATGCCCTCCTGATCCAGATATGCCACAAATGCCTCGGGGTCTTTGAGTATCCTCTCTAAATACGCTTTCGGTTCCGTTCCCAGAGCGGGCCGAAGCCACGCCATGAACCAGCCAGCATATTCCCGGGCTGTTGTTACATGCATGTGAACGTCAATGGTGGGCATGGCCTCTCTTCACCTCAAAAACAGAAATGCCGCAGATTAGATACCCCGGAGTTCGGGTGTCAAGCGAAAAGAGGGCCTCCAAAATGGGGGGTTGCGTCTCAGAAATAGTGTGGCGTTTACAGTTTGTAAAAGATCCCGACACGAACACGCGATGCGGCACGCCGTTTCTCATTGCGGAATGTCTCCTTCTTTATGAATGATTTCAGAATTTTAATGCCAATCGAGGTTCTGTTGAATGCTTTGGCACATCCGTTGCTGTTTTAAGAG
This sequence comes from Deltaproteobacteria bacterium, assembly GCA_034522175.1. Classification (GTDB taxonomy): domain Bacteria; phylum Desulfobacterota; class DSM-4660; order Desulfatiglandales; family Desulfatiglandaceae; genus JAIPDZ01. The sequence continues at coordinate 2,639,590 of JAXHLQ010000001.1, forward strand.
CCGTCAGCACCGTTCATACGCTGTTTTCACATATCGAGGGGGTGGTCTTTATGACGAGGGTTCAGGATACGAAAAAGAGACTGCTGGTGGCATTGGATGGATCCGATTTCACCTTTGAAACCATCAAATACATCCGTCAGATTCCCACATTCAAGGAGAGGCAGCTGGTCTTATTCAGTGTCTTTACCAGCATACCCAGCCGCTACTGGGATCTTCAGCAGGAAGCGGTATTTCGCTCAAAGGTGACGGAAATCCGTTCATGGGAGGCGCAGCGGAAGCAGGAGACCGAAGGGTACCTGGCCAACGCGAAGCAGATGCTCTTGGATGATGGCTTTTCAGATGAATCTGTAGAGATTGTCATCCATGCCATGAATAGAGGCATTGAACGCGATATCATCGCTGAGGCTGGAAAAGGGTATGCCGCCCTGGTGGTGGGCAAAAGGGGAAAGGGCCGGGTGCAGGGAATCGTTTTAGGAAGTGTTGCGACGAAGTTGCTGCAAGAGGTGCGCATCGTACCGCTCTTCCTGGTTGGAAAGGCCGTTCGTCCAGGGCGTGTGCTCATCGCATTTGACGGCTCTGAAGGGTCCATGCGGGCGGTGGACTGCGTTGCCGATATGTTGAATGGGTCGGGTTACCGTATCAACCTGACTCACGTGGTGAGGCTTCGGGAAGATGAAAGGGGGTTTATCGCGGATGCTGAACAATTCATTTCCGAAGCCTTTGACAAGGCCGTTGATCGGTTGATCGCCGCCGGTATCGCCCGGGATCTCATCAGTACCCAGATCATTACCGGCGCAAGAAGCCGCGCCCAAACCCTTGTCAAAGAGGCGGATCAGGGGGTTTACGGGACCATTGTGCTCGGGAGAAGAGGGATTTCCAGAATCAATGAATTCCTCATGGGGGGGGTCAGCAACAAGGTGATTCAGTTGGCCCGGGGCCATGCAGTCTGGGTGGTGAGTTGAGCGGGCCTGACAGGTGATGTGATGCTCAGAGACAGGCACCTCATATCTGTGAAGGTCGATGACGAGGGGCTGAAGACCCGGAATAGGGAATTGGCACTGCTCCTCGAACTGAGCAACCTCCTGGCCGCCTCATTCAGCCTGAAAGGGATTTTGGGGGAGTCCCTTTCACGGGTGCTGGAATATTTCGGCCTTCAGGCCGGACGTATCTACCTTAAGGATGAAGGAGACGACGAGATGACGCTGATGGCACACTGCGGATTGGACATCGGTGGGCTGGAGAAGGTGGGGGTCAATACCGGTTTTTCAGGGAAAGCGGTGCAAACCCGATCGTTCATTGCGCAGCACGTGTCCGATCTTGAAGACAAAAAAAGGGCGGCGCTTCTTTTCACCAAAGGGTTGCATACCATCCTGTGCACTCCGCTGATCACCCGTGACAAGGTGTTGGGGGTGATGAACCTGGCATCGGATAAAACGTTTACCCTTAAACAGGACCACATCGATCTCTTGATCGCCATCGGAAATCAAATCGCCGTGGCTGTGGACAATGCCCGGCTTTACGACGATTTGGATGCCAAGGTGAAGGAACTCACGGAAAAGAAGGATATGATCAAATTTTTCGCCTATTCCGTCTCGCACGATTTGAAAAGCCCTGCCATCAGTCTCTACGGGTTGACCAAACGCTTATATGAGAAATCCGGCCCTCTATTGGATGAAAAAGGGAAGGCGTGCTGTGATCACATCCTCAGGAGTGCAGCGGATCTGCTTGCGCTTGTGGAGACCATTAATGCCTATGTGTCTGCACAGGAAGCCCCGCTGAATTTTGAAAAGCTGAATGTCAGCGATATGGCGGAGACCATCAGAAGCGATTTTTCCGCCGAATTGGTCCAGCGTCAAATAAGGTGGCGAGCGATCCACCTTCCGGAAATTGTGGGTGACCGGATGGGCCTGATGCGGGTGTTTCGAAATTTTGTCGATAATGCCTTGAAATACGGCGGAGCCGGCCTGTCGGAAATCCGCATCAGTCACCGTGAGGACGCCTGCCACCACATTTTCTCATTCGCAAATGATGGCAAGGGAATCGCCTTAGAGGACAGGGAACATCTTTTCCAGGTTTTCAAACGAAGCAAGAGCACGGCCGGAATTGCAGGGTCGGGCCTGGGCTTGTCCATCGTCAAGGAAATTGTGGAAAGACACGGCGGGTGCGTCTGGTTAGATGAGGACAGCACAAAAGGGCCTGTCTTTCATGTGGCGATTTCGAAGAATCTTAAGACTGATAACGCATCGACTCAAAAAAACGCAGAAGATGAAAGGAGAATAAAATGAAAAACATCAAAAAGATCATGGTGGGCATTGACCTCTCAGCGTACTCAACACAGACGCTCGAATTTGCGTGTGACCTGGCGCAGGATCTCAAAGGTGAACTCGTCATCGTTAATGTCATCAACCAAAGGGACGTAGAAGCGGTCCGAAAGGTGGCCAATGTCACCAGCAATTTTCCTTCGGTGGAGGAGTGGATCAAGGCCCGTGAGATGGAACGGAGCGATATGATCCGGAAACTGCTCGGCGAGATATTTTTTGAACATATTCCGGCCAGGATTGTTTTCCGGACCGGCGTGCCCTTTCAGAAACTCATTGAAGCGGTTGAAGAAGAAGGGGCCGACCTCCTGGTGATCGGGGCCAAGGGCCGCACCAATCTCGCAGGGGTCCTTTTCGGGCAGACCGCTGAAAAGGTGTTCCGCCGTTCCCCCGTCCCGGTGGTCAGCCTGAGAGCCGGATCGCATAAGAAGATCCTTGAGCGGCGTGCCGCATGAGGCCCGATGATGGCCGATCGATGACGAATTCCCCTCGCGAAAGGGGGCGTTTTGAATGGGGAGCCAATGAAATCACAGAAAATCATATTGATTGCAGACCGAAATCCCCATGTCAGATCCTTTCTGGCCCGTGAATTGAAAGCCGAAGGCTTCCGCATCCGTCTGGCCGGAAACGGCGGAGAGGTGTTGAAATGGGTGTACCATTCCGAACCACTTGACCTGATCATTCTGGATCCCGATCTGCCCGATGATAATGGGCGGGAAATCCTGCCAAAATTATATGACCGCATCCCGGTGATACCGGTGGTCATTCATTCCTGGTCTTCCGACTACATCAAACCGATGGATGAGCCCAATGGGGTCGCTTTCGTGAAAAAGGAGGGGAACAGCATCGAGGCCTTGAAGAAGGTCGTTCAAAAGATGTTGAATGACAAAACCTATTGAGATGACAGGTTTTTCCTGCCTCAGGCACGCGTATTTTCCCTCCATGCCCCCCGCCAAATTTCTTGACATGCGTTCCTGTCAAATTTTTTATTGCATTTAATATGTGAAAGTGCGATAAAACGTGACTTTTTTCACAAGACTGTAAGCGTGGCGTAAGGACAAATCCTGGCATTCAAAGATTTGACGGAGGAATTATGAAAACGATACTGGTAAGCGATTTGATGGTCCCTCTCGCTGAATACGCAACGGTTTCAGAGGAGGCGACCCTGTATGAGGCGGCCATGGCCCTGGAGGAGGCCCAGAACCGGCTTGACCGAGACAAGTATCTCTACCTCCACCGGGCCGTACTGGTGTATGACAAAAACAACAAAATCGTGGGTAAGGTGAGTCAGGTTAGATGCCCTTAAGGCGCTGGAGCCCAAATATGCGGAGATGGGCGATCCGGGTCGATTGTCCCGAGCCGGGTTCAGCCCGGAATTCCTGAAATCCATTATGGAGAAGTCGGCCATGTGGGAGCACCCCTTGAGAACTGTATGCTCCAAGGCCGCCAAGCTAAAGGTGAAGAAATTCATGTATACCCCGACCGAAGGGGAATATGTGCAGGCGACGGCCACATTGGATGAAGCCATACACCTGCTGGTCATGGGCAACCATCAATCTCTGCTCGTGACAGAGGGTGAGGATATCGTGGGGGTATTAAGGGTATCCGATGTGTTTGCAGAAGTTTTTCATATTATGAAGAGCTGTGAGATATAGATCCCCTGGATCCCTTTTTAGAGGAAAGGAGGACCTTCTTTATGAGCCATGAGATTGAACATGATAACGGTGGTGGCGGTGTTATGGCCAATAAGTTGCTCTGGATCTGTATTGGTGCGGGAATTTTTATTCTGGTTTCATTTATCCTGCCCACACCGCAGAGCCTTATCGACGTTGTCGAAAAATACGGATTTGCAGAGAAGATGATGGAGTGGGAGGTGGCGCACAGCCCCCTCGACGCCGCCCATAAAACGATGACCGTGCTGGGGATCATCCCCATGGCCGTCATCTTTTTTGCCACTGAGGCGATTCCCATCGGGCTGACCGGTGTGCTGATGCCGATTCTTGCCTATTTTCTTCACCTGCTTCCGAGGAGCATGATCGGTAAGACCTTTGCCGGGGATGCGCCCATGTTCCTGCTGGGTGTTCTGGCCATGGGGGTGGCGGTTGTGGATGTGGGGCTTCATAAACGCCTGGCCGCCTGGCTCCTGGGCTGGACCAAAGGATTCATGGTCCCTGTCTTTGTCCTGTGTCTGAGTATGTCCGTCGTGGGGTCATTTATTTCGGCCCACGCCATGTGTGCCTTCATGACCCCGGTGATGGCCGCCGTCTACTTCGGTGCCGTGTCGGCCAACAGCCGGGAAGGGGAGATACAGCACGATCCGGCCCTGGCCAAATTTCTCCTCTTTGCCTTGTGTTTTTCCCTGAATGTGGGGGGTGTGGGTTCTCCTGCAGCCGGTGGGCGTAACGTGATCATGATGGGGTTCTGGAACGAGTACAACGTGCCCATGGATTTCTTCACCTGGATGAAATACGGGCTGCCCATTGTTCCCATCATGGGACTGATTGTGGCCGTCTACATGCTCCTGATGTTCGGCCGAAAGATCAAGACCAGGGATCTGACCCCGGGGCTGGCAGCCATTAAGGAAGAAACAAAAAAGATGGGGAAGATGTCCTATGCCGAGTATGTGACCTTTGGTATGCTCCTCCTCATTCTGGCGTTGTGGATCGTCGGTGGGGAGGAACTCGGTCTCGGCGGTCCCTCGCTCCTGGCCCTGATTGATCCCGGTGGTGTTCAAGACCACGGACTGGAAAAGATCCTCGGCGGCATTTCCTGGGATGCATGGTTTATGTACTGCGGTGCCCTCACCCTGGGTGCACTGTTAAAGGAGAGCGGGGCGGCCATGTGGCTGGCCCAGAGCTTCCTGCAGATCCTGTCGCATGTGAATATGAGCGAAGGATTCGGCCTGTGGGTCGGCCTTTCCGGTCTATCCGGACTCATGACCAACTTCATGTCAGATGCCGGAACCACCGCCCTTCTGGGACCCATCGTCATCCCCATGGGTATCATGACCGGTGTGCAGGGAGAGCCCTGGGCCGTGGGGCTGGCCGTGGCATTCGCCACCTCTTTCGCGCATTTCCTGATCGTGGGCACGCCCAACAACGCAATCGTCTATGGTCTGGGAACCTATCCGGATACAGGCGAGAAGATGATTCATCCCATGGATTTCATCAAGTACGGGTTTGTCCTCTTTGTCCTGTGTATGGCCGTGGTATGGGTGGTGGAATTCCTGCTGGTGTATAAGATCGTGGGGTTTCCCGAAGGCCTGGTGGAGACGGCGCGGCAAGCCATGGATTCAGGGATGCAATAACGAAAACTGACGATACGTTGTTGACGCCTCGTTATTTCACAGGAACCCAATAACCGTCAGGTCTGTTGAATTCCCGCATGACGGTATTCAACAGACCTGATGACCCATCTTCAACCTTCTTGCCGGTTTCCCGCACGTTGGAAACCTTCGACCGCTGTCAGGCTCGGATCTTTTGTGAGGACCCGATCATGTGGAACAAGATCAGCCTGCGTACCCGTATTTACCTACTATTGGTTCTCCTGGTGTGTATCACCGCATTCGGCGGCATGATCATGGTGTGGTACACCTACCGCATGCAGGGGCTCCTGTCCGGCATCGTAGAGCAGAATATGGCCGCGTTTCAGTCCGCCGTGGCCCTGGAAACCGCCCTGGCCAACCAGAAAGGGTTTGTCTCCTACTACTTTTTGGACGGCGATCCGGATTGGCTCAGACAGCTCGGTGAGTACCGGCAGATCTTCAGACAGCAGTTGGAGGAAGCCCGTTCGCTTGTTGAAAGCAGTGGAGAATTGCAGGCGGTCGAACGTATTGCGTCGGAGTATGAAGACTATATCCGTTTGAAAGATAAGGTCATCGGGTACTACAAGTCCGGTGACCGCGAAGTGGGCGGGAAACTCCACGATGAGGTCCGCAAGCGCTTTTTTAATATATTGGATCGATGCGAGCGGTATAAAGCGCTCAACATGGAAAAGATGGCTGCATTGATGGCGGAGAGCCATGGGCAGGCGCGACAGCTCCGGATCATTGCCGTGAGCGCCATTGTGGTGGTCTTGTTCCTGGGGCTGCTCCTGGCCTTTATTCTGGTTCATCACATCCTCGGTCCTCTGCGGCGTTTGGCGCTGGTGACCAAGCGGGCGGAGGAGATGGATGGGCGTTGGGGTGATGAGGTCAAGGCCCTCAGCCGATCGGTCCACGGCCTCATGAAAGATGTGGACCACACCCATTTGGAACTGGCGAAAAGCCGGGAGACACTGCTTCAGGCTGAAAAAATGGCCCTGGTGGGAAAATTGGCCGCAGGGATGGCCCATGGCATACGGAACCCGCTGACATCGGTTAAAATGCGCTTGTTTTCATTGGGCCGCAGCCTGAATTTATCGGATGACCAGCAGGACGATTTTGAGGTGATCTCCGAAGAGATCCGCCATGTGGATACCATCGTAGAGAATTTTCTGGAATTCTCCCGGCCGCCGAAACTCACCATGCAGCCCATCAGTCCATCCACGGTGGTGGACTCGGTCCATCAACTTCTGCGGCACCGGCTTCAATCCTATGAAGTGGTGCTGGAAATCGAACGGGAAGCTCCTCTGCCCGAGATCCAGGCGGATCCCGAACAGCTGAAAGAGGCCCTGGTTAATATCGTTGAAAATGCGTGTGAATCAATGCCGGGCGGCGGATCGATTTCGATCCATGAGACAATGGACCCGGGTAAGGCGGTGGTGATTCGGATCACCGACAACGGTCCCGGCATTTCGGATTCGGTGCTGGCGAGGATTTTTGAGCCGTTTTTTACCACCAAGGAAGAGGGAACCGGGCTGGGGCTGAGCATCGCATTCCGCATCGTGGAGGAGCATGGAGGAGAACTTGATGTACGTTCCAAAGAAGGTCGGGGGGCCACCTTCACCATAACCCTTCCCATCAATCAAGCATGAGGCCTGCAAAAGACAATGTTGACCAACGGAATTGAGGTGCGGCGTTGAGTGCCATATTGATTATTGATGATGACGACCAGCTCCGAAAGAGCTTCGAGAAGCTTCTGATCGAGGAAGGTTATGCCGTTCAGAGCGCCCCCTCGGGTGAGGCCGGCGTCGGGCTCGTTCAAGAAACGGTTCCGGACCTGGTCATCCTGGACATGCGCCTGCCCGGGATGAACGGGCTGGAGACCTTTGAGGCGATTCATGAGATCGAACCCAAGCTCCCGGTCATCATAATGACCGCATACGGGACCGCCGAGACCGCCATTGAGGCCACCAAGCTGGGGGCGTTTGATTACATCCTGAAGCCCTTTGACATTCCGGATATGTTGAACGTCATCAAACAGGGCCTCGAGGCCGGTCGATTCATGCGTTCCACCGTGCACATGAACGTGGTGCCGGATCAAGGCGGCAGGGAGGCCATTGTGGGTCGGAGCCGGCCCATGCAGGAGGTCTATAAGGCCATCGGCAGGGTTTCGCCCACGGACGCCACCGTCCTGATCCGCGGGGAGTCCGGCACCGGCAAGGAACTGGTGGCCCGTGCCATATACCAGCACAGCCTCAGGGCGAGCCGGCCGTTTGCGGTTATCAACTGTGTGGCGATCCCTGAAAACCTGCTGGAAAGTGAGCTGTTCGGGTATGAAAAGGGGGCATTTACCGGCGCCGCCCATCGTCGGGTGGGTAAGATCGAGCAGGCTCACGGGGGAACGGTGCTTCTCGATGAGATCGGGGATATGCCGCCCAGCATCCAGGCCAAGATATTGAGGTTGTTGCAGGAAAAAAGCATTGAACGGCTGGGAGGCCGCGACACCATTTCGGTGGATGTAAGGATGATCGCCGCTACCAACAGGGACCTTGAACAGGCCCTGGAGCATGGCCGTTTCAGAGAAGATCTCTATTATCGCCTGAAGGTGGTGACCATTTGGATCCCGGCCCTTCGGGATCGGGCCGAGGATATCCCCTCTCTATCCGAATATTTCCTCGGCCGGTACAGTGCAGAGGTGGGCATGGACAATCCCGGGATTTCCCGGGAAGCCATGGAACGCCTCCAAACGTATCCATGGCCGGGCAATGTCCGAGAGCTGGCCAATACCATTCACAAGGCCCTCATATTCAACCGGGGCGCGCCGGTTTCACCCGAAGATCTTTCTCAGATTATTCAAGAGAAGGGCGGTGCTCAGGGCACGACAGGCGAAGGGGACAACGAGGCGATCAGGGAGTGGGTGCGTCGCGCCCTCAGCAGTGAAAAAAGTGACCGGATCTATGATGAGTGCATGGATCGGTTCGCCAGTGTGCTGGTCAGCGAGGCCCTGAACCTCACGGGCGGCAATCGATCCCGTACTGCGAAACTGCTGGGCCTCTCCCGCCCCACCCTGCATGCGAAAATCGAAAAGTACGGCCTCAAATTGGAGACATCGGTCAAGCAGGATTGACATGGCGGCCTTTGAGGGGTATTCATGCGCCATGGAGGAAGCGACCGCCAATCAAAAAGGGGACATCAAGAAAAGGGCTATCCGGGCCATTGTTCGGCTGACCGGCCTGATCGTTCTGCTCTCCGTCATTCTCACCCATCTGCTTCAGCGCCTGACCCCGCACCCGAACTACCTGATCGGTGCGATCATGAGTGCGCTGGCGCCCGCCATCATTGTGCCGCTGGTCGCTTACCGGTATTTCGTCATCATCAACGAACTGAGACAAGCAAAAAGAGAAATCGAAATTCTTTCCAACACCGATCCTCTCACCGGCATTCACAATCGCCGTCATCTTTTTGATCTTATGGAAAATGCCCTTCGACTGGCTGAGCGGCAGCAATTTCCAACGGCTGTTTTCATGCTGTATCTGGATCAATTTAAAACGGTAAACGACCGGTATGGTCATCAGGCGGGAGATGAAGTGTTGGTGGAAACAGCGAGAAGAGTCTCTCACGTCATCCGGGAAACGGATATTTTCGGCAGATACGGCGGCGAGGAATTTCTCATTGTTTCCCCATTTTTAGATGAAGCACACATGATCGATCTCGGAGAACGGGTGCGGCGGTCCATATGCGAACAGCCATTTCAGACCGCGGCCGGACCGATCCATGTCAGCGTCAGCATCGGTGCCGCTAATACCCTTCACCAAGGCTACGCCGTGGAAGCCCTGATTCATGAGGCGGATCAGCGTCTGTATGAATCCAAACGAAACGGGGTAATACCTGCTTCATGGCGCCGAATCTCCCCAGTTGAATAGAAGGGTTCTCCAACGTGGGTTGATGCCCGTTTATTTGCCCGCGGGCAAATCATCAATAAAACAATAGATTGAACAGAGAGTAGCGAAAAGCAACAGATTATTTTCGTTCCTTTCGAGCGTTTAGTGGACAGAAGCCAATAAAATAAGGACCCTGCATCATGACATACCGAAAAAAACTCATTGAAGTGGCCCTGCCGTTAGATGCCATTAACAAGGCCTCGGCACGGGAAAAATCCATCCGCCACGGGCATCCCAGTACGCTCCATCTCTGGTGGGCACGCCGTCCTCTCGCTGCGGCCCGGGCTGTCATCTTTGCCCAGATGGTGGATGACCCTTCCGCCTGGCCGGGCTGTTCACCCGGTCAACCCGGGAGGGGTTTGGGATAGGGAGGAAATTTGAGCACCAGTCATGAATATTTTCGAGCAATATCAAAAAAGTCGTCATCGTGTGACCGGATCTGTCAAACTGATGTGATATTCTGACCTTAAGAAAATCAAGTACCCGGGGTTCAGTATCAAAATGCATTGATTTTCATTGACTTAATGGAAGTACAATTATTAGAAAACGATAGGTTTATGCCAGATAGAAGTGCTTCTTTTTTACCCAAAAGGGAGAAGAGGATTTGAAAATGGTTTGTGAGACACCAAAACCCCGTTTCTCTGTATAGATGGAGAGCGGGGTTTGTATTTTATGGCCTCACGAAATAGGTCCTCCATGAGCCCAGACTGTCAATAAGACAATACATTCAGCGAACTCATGAAACGAATTGATCGAATAATACAAGAGGCATAAATATGGCCCGTCTCGAAGACCTGAAAGAAGTGGCATCGGTTAAGGGAATACGGCCGGAGGGTCCGGTCACCGTCATCAATGCCAAATGGCACGGCGATGCTGTAGTGGAGCTGACGTACAAGGATGCGTCGGGTAAGCCGGGCAATGATCTCCTCTTCAGGGACCGGGAAGCCATGCTCGAAATCGTCGAACCCGGTCAATCCTGGAGCTTTGACGCCGATGCCGGTATGCTCCGTCTGGTCTCTGAAGCGTATCGAATCGGCATGGCCTACCTCTTTGATCCGCTGCTGGCAGTCCACACGTCCCTGATTGATCCTCTCCCTCACCAAATAACGGCAGTCTATGAGGAAATGCTTCCCCGGCAGCCCCTGAGATTTTTGCTGGCCGACGATCCCGGTGCAGGCAAGACCATCATGGCTGGGTTATTGATAAAGGAACTTATGATCCGCGGAGACCTGGCCCGATGCCTGATCGTCTGCCCCGGGAATCTGGCCGATCAATGGCAGGACGAGCTGTACCGCCGGCTCCAGCTTCCATTCGAGATCCTCACCAATGACCGTCTGGAATCCGCCCTAACCGGAAACGCCTTTCAGGAGATTCCCCTGCTCATTGCCCGTCTGGACAAACTGAGCCGGGACGAAAATGCCCAGATTAAACTCAAACAGTCCGAATGGGACCTGATCATCTGCGATGAGGCCCATAAGATGTCCGCGTCCTTTTTCGGCGGCGAGATCAAAGAAACCAAACGCCGAAAACTGGGAAGGATCCTGTCCGAATTGACCCGCCATTTTCTGCTCATGACCGCCACCCCCCACAACGGGAAGGAGGAAGACTTTCAGCTCTTTCTGGCCCTGCTGGACGGCGACCGGTTTGAAAGGAAGTTCCGCGACGGGGTCCATGTGGCCGACTCATCCGATATCATGCGCCGCATGGTCAAAGAAGACCTTTACAAGTTCGATGGGACCCCGCTATTCCCGGAGCGGCTGGCCTATTCGGTCACCTATCGGCTCTCGGACCAGGAAGCGGCCCTGTACGAAAAGGAGGCTGCACGGGATCTTTGTTACCGGCTGTACACGCTCTGTGAGCGAAAGAAGTGGGCTGCTCAGGCCCTCTCATACAACGGATTGGTGCGAAGCTGGCCTGAAATTGTAAGGCTGGCAGCAGGCAGCGGAAAGCATGTGGGGGAACAATTGGGGATGTTTGGGGCTGAGTAAAAAATGGGGAATGCGGTATATGAAATTCGAAGAATTCACATCGGGGACGTATCGTAAGCAGTACCAGCACAAAAGCTTTCTGCCGGAAAAAATCAACCACGAATGGACCTGGGATGACCCAAGGATCAACGTCCTCTTGGAAAAGGCGACACGGGCACTGGGTGAGTTGAACGCCTTTACGTTGATTGTGCCTGACGTGGATCTGTTCCTTCGGATGCATGTGATTAAGGAGGCTAACACATCCAGCCGCATTGAAGGCACCCGAACCAAGATGGATGAAGTGGTGCTGGATAAAGCGGAGGTGCTTCCGGAACGACGTGACGATTGGGAGGAGGTCCAGAATTACATTCAGGCTATGAATAAAGCGATCCAAGAACTGCAAAATCTACCCCTTTCTCTCCGCTTGCTGCGCAATGCCCATGCGACGCTCATGTCCGGCGTGCGCGGCGAGAAGAAATCGCCCGGTGAATTCCGTCGAAGCCAGAACTGGATTGGGGGCGCTTCCCTGTCCGATGCCGCCTATATCCCTCCGCATCACCAAGATGTTCCGGAACTGCTTTCAGATATGGAGGCGTTCTGGCACAATGAAAAGATCCAGGTTCCCCATCTCATTCGCATCGCCATCAGTCATTACCAGTTCGAAACGATCCATCCGTTCCTGGACGGCAACGGGCGGATCGGCCGTCTTCTCATTACCCTTTATCTCGTTCGTCACAGAATCCTGGCCAAACCCTCTCTGTATCTGTCGGCCCACCTGGAAAAACAGCGGGGGGCCTATTACGATGCCCTCACCCGGGTTCGCGAATCAAACGACATGGGCCACTGGTGCCGTTTTTTCCTGCAGGGCGTATCTGAAACCGCAGAAAATGGAAAAAGAACGTTTCAGAGGATTCTGAGTCTCCGGCAAGACCTTGAACGCCGGATTGTGACACTGGGGAGACGTGCGGAAAATTGCCGGAAGCTGATCTCTCACCTGTATGAGCATCCCGCAGTGACCATCCATCAGGCGATGGAGGTTCTGAACATTCAGTTCAACCCAGCCCGCAATCTGATTTCCACATTGGTCGATATGGGAATCTTGAAAGAGATTACCGGTCAAAAGCGAAACAGAGTGTTTCTCTTTGAACCCTATTTTAATATTTTTGCGGACTGAGAAAGTGAAATATAAGAATCCTTATTTCATTTTAAGGGTATGAAAGTGAAATAAGTAAGTTTATAACATCTATTCCCACGAGGGTGGGGTGCCGGTTGGCTTGTTAAGAAATCAGAACGAAAAGGGAGTAAACACCTATGGCCATGACAAATCACGAGCGTGTGGGAAAGGCGCTGGAACTGCTCAAGGCAGGGCTCGGTCCCTTTGTGGAACGGGAGATGAACAATGCCTATGGGGAAAAGGCCAAAAAGGAAATCGCCCGGTTTACCGGGAACGACCGGATCCTGGCGGACAAACCCCTGGCTGGGATGCGGCAGCCCTGCTCAAGCTCATGTGGGATGCCTGGAACAGTGTGTTCCGGAACATCCTGGGACCTGCTGAACGGAGTCTGGTCAGTGAGCTTCGGGATCATCGAAACCGGTGGGCGCACCAGCAGACATTTTCAAGTGATGACGCAGACCGGGCCTTGGACAGCATGATGCGGCTGTTGTCCGCTGTGTCTTCACCCCAGGCCCTCACTGAATCGGTCAAGCTGGCTAAGAACTCTCTTCTGGTCATCAGCCTTCCGGCTTCGGATACAGGAACATCACCCCAGGGGTCGCCCATTCAGGGGCCGATGATGTGGAGGTGGGGGGACAGCGGGGACGGGAGGCCCTGGACCGGCTTAGAAATGTGGTGGGCCGGCTGGAGTCATCGTGGCGACCGGCCAGTGCGGGAGAAGGCTTTGAGATCGTCCGGCGCAGGCTGTTTGAGCCCATGACCGACCCAGACCAGTTCAAGCAGCGGGATGTGGTGGCCCGGGCCTTCGGGGATTTCTATCGGGGACAGCAGGCTGAATTCCCGCCCGAATGCCGGGATGCAGATTATGAAAAACGAATCAAGGCCGCCTACCCCATCCACCCCGAGGTCTTTGACCGGCTCTATACCGACTGGTCGACCCTGGTCAAGTTCCAGCGTACCCGGGGCGTGCTGCGCCTCATGGCTGCCGTGATCCACAGCCTGTGGGAAAAGGGGGACAAAAACCCGCTGATCCTTCCGGCCAACATCGCCATTGACGATGCACGGGTCCAGTTCGAGCTGACGCGCTACTTGTCCGACAACTGGGTGCCGGTTATCGAAAAGGACGTGGACGGGTCCAACTCCCTGCCGCTCAGGCTGGATGCGGATTTGCCCAACCTGGGCAAGTATTCGGCCTGTCGGCGGGTGGCCCGGGCCATTTACCTGGGCTCTGCGCCTACAGCGGCAGCGGCCCATCGGGGTATTGAAGACCGACATTCCCTCCGGCGCCTCGGATCAGGTGGTACGGACGGTCACGGAAAATTGCAATACCCTGAAGTTCACCTCATATGGGTTTGAGGAAGAGTAACATCGCCTGGTACAGGCTTATTATGATTCAGATCATGTTTTCCAGTCCATTCTCCATCTGTAACCTGGGATATCAAGATGGACGAATCAGTTGAAATAGGAGATGTCTTAGATGAAAAGTATCTCTTGGTCCGAAAGCTGGGTGAGGGCGGATTTGGCTGTGTCTATCTCGCACAGGACATCCTTCTGGAATCCCATTATGTGGCGTTAAAGTGTCTCACAATTGACGATCACGAGAGAGAAAGATATCTCATCCGCGAAATGGATTTCCTTACCAAATTAGCGGATCCTCATGTGGTGGGCTTCTATCATCATTTCCGACATGGGGACAACCTATTCCTGGTGATGGAATACTGTAAAGGGGGTTGCTTCAGGGATATGCTTCAACCTCAAAACAAGATACGAATCGATAAAGCGGCTTCATGGGTCAAGAAGCTATGTGGGACACTTCAGAAAGTGCATGAACATAACATCGTGCATCACGATCTGAAACCGGCAAATATCCTTTTTGACATCGAAGGAACTCCAAAAATTGCAGACTTCGGTGTCGCAAACACAAGAGGCGGAACGCCTCCCTACATGTCTCCAGAGCTTTTCCTCCCTTCTGAAAGGGTCTCAAGTACGGACGGGCGTGTTGATATTTATTCACTCGGTTTAACATTCCTGGAATTGGTGACGGGACAAAACCCATTTTCAAACCTATCCCGAGACGATTTGCTAAGCGCAAAGATGCGCATGGATTTCCTCGATACCGAGTTACCTCAATGGGTCAGGGAAATTCTCTTAAAAGCGCTGCACCCAAAGCCGGAACTCAGATTCCAAACCATGGGGGAATTCCGGGAGGCCATAGAAGCCAAACATGTACCTTATGTTTTCAGTCGAAAGCGGATTCAAGCCCACAAGGCAGCGAAGAAAGCAGAATGTTATCTTTCAAGAAGACGATATCTTTCATCGCTTAAAGTCAGCAGGCAGGCTATCACCCTGGACCCGAACTGTGTTGAAGCCTTAATCACTGCTGGAAAATGCCAATTGTCCATAAGAAGGATTGAGCGTGCTGAAGAACTATTTGAACAAGCCCTCAAACTTAACCCACGGGTGAATATCCAAAAAGAGCTGGGGTGGATTTACCTGGAAAACAGGAGATTTGCAGAAGCCATTTCCGTGCTCAATGACCATCTTCACCGTAATGCTGCCGATTATGAGGCGTTCAACTTGTTGATCAAAGCATTTTATGAAACCAGTAGGTATGAAGCCGCTATTCAACTGATTGAGACGATCTTGAAGGATTACCGTGAAAACAGTTGTTTCGAAAATAATATGATCCTCTGCGCCATACTTTTAGGCGACCCAGAAAGATATATTCTCCTTATCAACTACGCAGAAGATGTCTGGCTATATGATCTTGGCAGTACCCACGGGACCTATGCGGATGACGTCTCCGTAGGCCGGCCCATGTTTATTGAAAGACGGTGCCGCATTTCAATTTCTTACAATGAATTGACAATACTCCCGAGTGAAGGAATTCTGCTGTGACCTGCGTACTTTTATACAATGGGTGCCCCCATCCTCCACAGGAACGTTATGGAATTTCACACCTCGATTTTCGACTTCGTTAAGGAGCTTGCTGATTTTTCGTTTGAGCTGTCCGTCCTGGACCGCGTTTGGAATATCCTGTTTCCGGACGAGCGGGAAAAGTGGCAGCACTTGCATATCAACAGGTATCAACACACGTTCTACATCACGCATATCAATGGTGATGGCGGGAGCCTGGAGGTCGAACCGAAAAAGGTGCTGCGGGCAATGGCGCCTATGGGCGCCTTTTCTCCCCGGTGGACTGAAGACCGTGATCAACTGGATAAGACCTGGACACCGTTGATAAAGTCTGCACGCAAATGGATGAAGGTCATACGCAAAGACTGGATAAAGGCCAATAAACGAATTCAACTGGAATACCCCTGAAGTACAGATACGGTATTGCCCCCCATGCGCTCATACGGGCATCTCTCCGTGATATGTACAGGCTGGACAGGGAACTGGGCAAAGCCAAGACACGAAAGCTGCTCCGTCTTGTTGAAAACGGCTTCTTCTTTAAGACGGAAAATACGGAAGTCTCCACCATGACAGCGAATGATTACTTCCGGTATTGCAGAATCGCCTATATCGCCGGTAAACGCCAGGAGAATCCCCTTGACCCTTCTTTGTCCGGCCGGGAGATGTACAGCCGGTATTCAGACGGCCGGCACGAAGGACTTCTCGATATTGATCCCGACTCGGAACAGGAGTTTGCGGACTGGATCGACGGCACGCATCCCAAAAGAAAACAAGGGGGGCATCCCTGGGAAATCAAGCGGGGGGGCAATACCACACACATAGACCTCTCTGTTTCGCGGCCGTCTTTGTACCGGAAAGAAGGTTTCAAAGTTGAGCTGTGCGGGGAATCCATCGGCAGGATGGCGGAAACGATCCGCATGTTCCTGGCGATTCACGAGGCGGGGCTTCCCATTTCCATCGTTAATCCAGAGGGCGTTCGCAAGCGGCTTCTCGCTCAGGACAACATCGGAATCATTCCGTCTTACGCATCTCTGCACAGGGGCAATCAGCGTTTCGCCCAGGATGAAGACGTGTTCGATGTCATGCACTACGACGATCTCGGGCGATTCAAGCGCCGGATAACGCCGTTCATCAGATGGGAACCATTGCCCCTCTTGAAACCGACAGACATCTGAAAAAATCTGTGGATACGTGCCCGAACCATCAACCTGTTACTCATCGGGTCAGGGTACCGGCCGGATGTACTGGAGGTGGATGGCAAAATAGATCCCGACGGCCATGACCATGGCCACCACGGGGGTGAGAAACCATCCCAGGAGAATGTTGACCAGGGTGCGCGGGGCCACGGTCTTGATGCCTTTGATGATACCGATACCCACCACCGCACCCACAACGGCCTGGGATGTGGAGACCGGTACGCCCACAAAGGTGTAGATGTGCACGGTAATGGCCTCGGCCATGACCACCACCAGTGCCGAAAAAGGATCCAGCCTCACTAACCGTCTTCCCACGGTTTCCATGACCCTTCTGCTGAAGGTCATGATCCCCAGTGCAATGCTGAGCCCGCCCACCAAAACGGCTGCAAACACGGTCAGCTTGTCCGCCGCCACAAAGACGGCCGTGACATTGGCCACGTTGTTTGCGCCCAGGGCGTAGGCGCCGTAGGAACCCGCAGCGATCAAAGATAAACGGAGCAGGCTGTCGGACTGGAAGAGATTCATGGAGAGATCGTTATAGACCAGTGCGCTGAGTCGATAGAGAATAACGGCAATCAATAGGCCTCCAATGGGGGTCCCGATCCAGCAGGCCACGATTTTGCTTAGATTGGGGGTATTCAACTCCCGGTTCAAGACCGCGATCCCCAGGATCGCCCCGACCACCGCCTGGGAAGTGGACACGGGGAGCCGGGCAAAGGTCATGAGGGTCACCGTGGCTGCAGCGGCCAGTGAGCTGACAGCAGCCTCCTTAAGACCCATGGGCGTTATGTTTTGGAGGGTTTCAATGCCGGCCTGGCCCTCCAGTAAAGATCCCAGAATGACGAATCCCGAGGCCAGGAGTGCGGCCGTCCAGAACCGGAGCATCCTGGCGGAGACCGCCGAACCGAATACATTGGAGGCGTCATTGGCGCCCAGGGACCAGCCCAAGAAGACGCCGCTCAGAAGAGAGACCATCATACCCGCCGTTTCATGCTGATAATGTTGACCCGTTTGGATATCCGGTCGACCTGGTCGGATATATCCCCCACATTAACGATCATCTCCTTGAGTTGAAGCTTTTGAAACGGATCGATATCCGAATCGAAAATCTTGGTGATAATGCGGCGTTCGATATGGTCGGCATGACTTTCGTTGAGATCGATGGTGGACACCAGGGCCCGGATCCCTTCTCTTCTCTGAAACAGGGTTTCCACCTGTTTTACCATAAGGGCACAACTCTCC
Organism: Deltaproteobacteria bacterium; assembly: GCA_034522175.1. GTDB lineage: Bacteria > Desulfobacterota > DSM-4660 > Desulfatiglandales > Desulfatiglandaceae > JAIPDZ01. The sequence goes on from JAXHLQ010000001.1 coordinate 2,657,645, forward strand.
ATGGTGACGTCCAGAAGCTCCTTTAAATCGAGTATGAGAAATTCCGGGACCATGAGTTTTTGGGTTTTGATCATGAAAAGCACCAGCTCAAAAAGCCTGGGGACCTGGTCCATGGCCTCGAGCAGCCCCATGATGTCCCCTCTGGATTCGGGCAGGAGGGCCTTTTCATACATGAGGGTCTTGATGTCCTCCCGGACGTCGTCCGCCTTGGACTCGAACTTGTGGGTGCGGTCTATCTGGAAATCGAATTCACCGCATATCCCCTGTTCAAAGCACACATTCAGGGCTTTATAAAAGTGCTCTTTGCTCATTTTGAGGTTTTCCAGATAATCGTATATGAGGGATTCCACCTGGTGCTGTTTTTTGAAAAACAAGACTTTCATCCGCACCCTCCATTTTATTCAATTCAGTTATCAGAATCAGGGCCAAGCTCTTATTAGCAAAAGATGTGCCAGATATAAAGAGTCTATTTGGTCCCGTGTGGAACAGATCTTGCTTTGAGTGGATTGAGGCCCCCATGGTGTGTGGGTGCATGGATCTTAAGTTATTGACCTTGAACTTCAAAAAGGTATAGGCTCCACGAGCCAGGCATAGCCCTGTGCCGTGAGAGTCGGTTTTGGTCTGTGAATTTTTCCGCTTGTAGGACGATCAGGCATAGTTCATTTAAACCAAGCCAGCGCATTAGATGGCTGAGCAATAAAAGGAGAGGAAGGGGCGATGTTCTTTAAATCCAAAGGGTTTCAGCTTTGTATTGCTTTTGCATTGGGTGTTGTGGTTTTGCTTTTGCCCAGACCTGAAGGGACCAAATTCAAAATATCCGGGGATCCGGATCAGCAACTTTTACAACACATAAATACCCATTTCACACTGGTTTCAGAAAAACCGGATAAACACGGTGCATATACAGTAAAGGCCAAGTCGCCGGGTACAAAAGAAGGGGGCGCAGCGGCTCTAAAGGCAGCGGCCGAGGCATCGGGTCTCAAAGGGGTCAGGGTGGACTATGTTGACGGCCTATCCCCCAGAGCCAAGCGATTTTTGGCGGTGCTGGCGGTGTTGGTGTTTCTCTTTGTGGTGGAACCCATCCCCCTTGAAATTACGGCCATCTGCATCGGCGTGTTCCTGGTCCTGATGGGCATCACCGACGTGAAGGAGGCCTGGGCCCCCTATATGCACCCGGTGGTGATTTTTATCATGTGCTGTCTCATCTTCGCCGTTTCCCTTGATAAGGCCGGCCTCACCAAGCGACTCGGGTATTTTATCATCAAGAAGGCCGGAAACAGCGTAGTCCGATTCACCTTCATTATTTCCATGGGCCTGGGGATTGCCTCTTCCTTTATGCACGATGCGGCGGCCTGTGCCATCGGGATTGTGACCATGCTCCCCCTCATGCGGGCGGTGGGCATAGAGCCCCATACCAATACGGCCAAGTTCATGATGTTGTCGCTCCCCTTCGCCTGCTCCTGCGGCGGCATGGGCACCCTCGTGGGCGGTGGCCGAAACATGGTCGCCGCCGCGTTTCCTGAAGGAGTTCACCGGGATCGAGATCACCTTCTTCGATTGGATCAAGTATGCCATGCCTGCGGCCATCGTAACAGTGCCGATTGCCGTATTGATCGTCTACTTTGTCTTCAGACCTGACCCGAAGTTTAAACTTCCTGATTTTGACGAAGCGATTGGACCCTGGTCGGGTCTGGAGAAAAAGGCCCTTATCATCATCGGCCTGACCTTCATCGCCTGGTTGACCAAGGGGATGCACGGCATGCACTATTCGGTTACCGGCATGTTGGGGGTGGCCGCCCTGGTCCTGTTCGGGGTCCTGGAATGGGAGGATATCCACAAAAACCTGGAATGGGGCACGGCCCTGTTCATCTTCGGCGGCGGCATATCCCTGGGGCTGGCCATGGGCTATTCCGGGGCCGCCACCTATTTTGCCAATCTCTTTTTCCCGCTGGTTCAGGGAGGGGGCTGGCTCCTCCTGTTCGCGGGCGTGGCGCTTTTCGGGGCCTTGGTGACCAATGCCATGGCCAATGTGGCGGCAGCCGCGCTCATATTGCCCATCGTCATCCCCATGGCCCAGTTGGAGGGCGTGGACCCCAGAGTGATCGCCCTGTGCCTGGGAACCGCCACCTCCTTTGCCATGCTCCTGGTTATCGGGTGTCCGCCCAATGCTATTTCGTACAGTTACCGCTATTTCAAGGCCTCGGATCTCACGAAGGTGGGCGTGGTGGCCACGCCGGTTCTCCTGGCGGTTCTGATCCTGGTGGCAGGAGTGTGGTGGAAAATTCTGGGCCTGGTTTAGGATTTGCGATATGGAGGACATACGCCTGCTTCTCGTGGATGATGAGGCCGACTTCCGCAAAACCCTGGTCAAACGACTCAAGCGGCGGGGAATAGACCCACAGGAAGCCTGCAGCGGAGAAGAATGTCTGGCCGAGCTCGAAGCATCGCCCATGGATGTGGTGGTGCTGGATGTGAAGATGCCGGGCATGGATGGTATTGAAACCCTGCGCCAAATCAAGCGTCAATATCCCCAGACCGAGGTGATCATGCTCACCGGTCATGCGACCACCCGGGATGGCGTGGACGGGATAAAGCAGGGCGCCTTTGATTATCTCTCCAAACCCATCGAGCTGGATCATCTCATGGGGAAGATAAAACAGGCCCATGACAAAATCCTGAGGGAAGAGGAGAAGCGTAGGGAAGCCGAATTCAGGGCACGCATGGAACAGCAGATGATCGCCACGGAGCGGTTGGCATCCCTGGGGACCCTGGCAGCGGGCGTGGCCCACGAAATCAATAACCCCCTGGCCATTATCAAGGAATCGGCCGGTTGGATGGGCGCTATTCTCAATAAAGAAGATCTGGCGGATATGCCCCGGAAAGCGGATTTCCGTCTGGCCTTGGACAAGATTGAAAAGGGCGTGGAGCGGACCAGACGGATTACCCATCAGCTCCTCGGAACGGTCAAGCAGACCGATTCAGCGGCCGTGGAAGTGGACATCCAGGAGCTGGTGGATGAGGCCGCGGACCTGATCGCGAAAGAGGCGGGCCATAAAGATGTGGAAATCATCAGGAACCTGGACGCATCCGTGGGTACGCTCTGGAGTGACCCCTACAAGCTGAGACAGGTGCTCATCAACCTCTTGACCAATGCGATTCACGCCACGCCTTCGGGTGGAAAGGTGACGATATCCAGTGAGCCCATGGAACATAAGGTGGTGATCCACATAGAGGACACCGGCCAGGGGATTCCCAGGGAAAATCTGGATAAGATTTTTGAGCCCTTTTTCAGCACCAAACCCCCCGGGGAAGGGACTGGGCTCGGCCTCTTTGTCTCCCGAAGCATTGTGGAAAAGCTGGGCGGCACCCTGACCGTGGAGAGCCAATTGGGACATGGGAGCCGGTTTACCGTCCGGCTTCCGGAATATACCCGGATCGTCAATGGAGACGGCGAAAGAGAAGGCCCCTCTGTTTAGGCATGTACGTAAACGAATCAGGGCCGCCGGTAGATCCCTATGTATTTTGTAAGGGACAGGAATTGTAAAACCGAAAAGGAGAAAGGATCATGATCAGAATACCGACCCGAGTGCTGGTGGTGGATGACGAAAAGGAATTTGTGGAAATGCTCTCTTTGAGATTACAGGAAGTGGGGGAGAAGGTCACGGCCGCCTACAGCGGAAGAGAGTGTCTCGATATGCTCAAGGACACCCAAATCGATGTGGTGATCCTGGATATCAAGATGCCGGGCATGGACGGCATGGAGACCTTGAGGGAGATAAAAAAGAGGTTCCCTCTGGTGGAAGTCATCATGCTGACAGGGCATGGCTCTGCCGAAACCGCTGTGGAGGGGATGAAACTGGGCGCTTATGACTATCTCATGAAACCGGCGGATTTTGACGACCTCACCACAAAGCTCCAGGGTGCCAGGAAACGAAAAGAGGAACAGGAAGAGCGGATCAGAGCGGCCGAGGCCAGGTTGCTGGTCAGGAAGGCCGGGGGGCCCATCTGATCCCCACACACCTCCCTCCCCCCGATACCCCACAAAAAGGCCCCGGCATCATGAAAAAAAGCCGGAGCCTTTTTTTGGTTTGGGGTCTTTACACCCTGTAAAAAAAACCGACACATTTCATCTCGCATCTACCCCGACTTAGGGGTTTTCTTCGACCATTTTGCATTGATACCAACCGGTTATCCTCGTCTTCCTGAAATGTGAATTTTGGCACATTCATTGCCTCTATAGCTCAGCGGATGCATATGCCAATCGTTCTGTGTGGGTCGGCATGTACTTCGTAAGTTCCGGTGGTTTCTTCATAGGCCCTATGCCCGGTCTTACCAGGCCGTTTCCAAACAGTGCACATCTTGATTGTCTATTAAGGAGGAGAAGAATATGAGTCACCCTGCAGCAGTTGATACAGATCATAAATTGGGATTCTGGGCAAGCAAGCCGGGGTATAAACCCATCCTTCTACTCACCGCAGCGATTGTTTTTGTAGGGGTGATTGTTCTGCCGCCTCCCCAAGGCATGGTTGACCTGGCAGGCAAACTGGCGCCTCCGGGGTACGAACTGGGACGGAACTGTGAGACCATCACGGATACGATGAATCAGAAACTGCATCCCGACGCTTTTGAGGAAGTAAAAACAGAGGCGGGGGGGGTCGAAGGAGAGAAAAAGCCCCTTCTCACAGACCGGCAGGCGGCCCAAGTGGCCAAGATCATGCTGGCCATCTTTTTCCTGGTGGTTTTTTTATGGGCCACAGAGGCCCTCCCATTGGGGGCCACTGATCTCCTTGCTGCAGTCCTGCTCTATCTCTTCGGCATCCTCCCCATAAACGATATCTCCCAGGCCTTTATGAAGGACGCGGTCTTTTTCATCTTCGGGATTCTGGCCGTGGCCGTGGGGGTGGCCAAAACCGGCCTCGACAAGCGGATCGGACTGATTCTCTTAAGCCGCATCAAGAGTGCCAAGGCGTTTGCCTTCATCTTTCTCCCCTGTTGGCAATGTCCGCCAGTTTTTTATCCGAGCACGCCCTGGTGGCCCTGCTCGATCCCGGTCCTGATGGGCATCTACAAGGTGACCTGCCGGATATACGGCGTGAAAAAGGACCGGGCCCTGGCCATATTTCTGTTGCTGGGCATCTGTTTTGCGGCCAATCACGGGGGGCCCGGATCTCCGGCGGCAGGCGGCCGAAATGCCATCATGGTGGGGTATTTTATGGAATACGGGGCTCCCATCTCCTTTCTGGACTGGATGAAATACGGCATGCCCTTTGTACCGGTCATGGCCCTGTTTATAGGCGCCTATATGTATATCCGGTTGAAGGGAAAATTCCAGGTAAAGGGTCTAAATCCCAGTGAAGTGGTAAAGGCGGAAGTGGCCAGGATGCCCAAATTCAGAGGAAAAGAGGCAATAATGGCGGTCATCCTTGTCTGTTTGGTCACCGCGTGGGTCGTCTTGGGGGAACATTCCGGCCTGGGAGGGCCTACTCTTTACGCGGTGGTGGCCATGTTCCTGTTTCGGATTGTCTCCTGGGATGATATCCAGGATGGGGTGGCCCTGGATGTGGTGGGTCTGTATGCCGCGGCCTGCGCCATGGGGGTGGGCCTCAAATTCACGGGGGGTGCTTTGTGGCTGGCCAACACCTTTGTGGCCCTCCTGCCGGAGAGTATCTCCCACGGGGACGGCCTGGTGATCGGGGTGAGCCTGTTGACCGGGACCATGACCAATTTCATGAGTGACGGGGCCACCGTGGCGGCCTTAGGCCCCATTGTGCTCCCCATGGCCACTCTGGCCGATGTCAATGTGTGGAAGCTGGGCCTGGCCTGTGCTTTTTCATCGTCTTTTGCCAACTTTCTGGTGGTGGGCACCCCCAACAATGCCATCGCCTTCGGTATGGGCAAAGATCCCGAGACCGGTGAGCGGCTGTTGAGCGTGTTCGACTTTGTAAAATTCGGGTTGCCGGTTACCATCATCGCCTGGCTTGTGCTGTGGTTCTGGACTATACTGGGATACTGGCAGTTCATGTCGTGGCCTGTACCGAGTTGACAGTGAAGTGGATTTCAGATGAAGACCAAATTCTATATAAGGCTTCAGAGAAAGATCATCCTCATCACACTGCTGGTGTCCATAGCCCCCCTGATCACACTGGGGGCTACCATTTATTACCAGTTCGCCCGGATGTACAAGGAGAAGGTTGAACAGCAGATCCGATACCGTTCCGCTGCCCAGGCCCAGGCGGTGGATCTGTTCTTAAAGGAGCGGACCGCCATCCTTGGCGCCATGGCCGACACCCATAAACTCCATGATATGATCGATGAAAATTACCTTGCGGATATTTTTGAGGTGATGAATAACCGGGCCGGGGCGTTTGTGGACCTGGGGGTCATATCCAACGCGGGCCGACACCTCGCCTATGTGGGTCCCTACGATCTCAAGGGATTAGACTATTATCAACAGCCCTGGTTCGGTGTGGTGATGCGAAAAGGGGTTTATATCAGCGACGTGTATATGGGGTATCGAAAATCCCCCCACTTCATCATTGCGGTCCGCCGTCAGGAGGGGTTGAACACCTGGATCCTCAGGGCCACCATTGATCCGGAGATCTTCGGGGCCATCGTCCGATCGGCCCAGGTGGGAAAGACCGGGGATGCCTTCATTGTGGATCAGGCGGGCGTCTTTCAGACACAACCCCGCTTCAACGGCGGCATACTGACGGACGCCCACCTCAACACCACCCTTTTCGGCACCGGGACCACGGTCATTGAACAGCCGAACCCGCAGGGCAGAGAGACCCTGTACGCAGGCACCTGGTTACGAAATGGGGCATGGCTCCTGGTGATCGCCCAGGAGCCCGCAGAAGAGATGGCAGAATTATTTGCCACCCGGGCCATGGAGGTTGCCATTGTGGGCATCGGGTTGTTGGCCATCGTCCTGACGGTGGTGTTTACCACCCGTCTCACCGTCAACCGTCTGCGGGAAACGGATAAGCGGATGAATGAGCTCAACGCTCAGCTGGTTCAATCGGACAAGTTGGCGGCGTTGGGAAAGATGGCGGCAGGTGTGGCCCATGAAATCAACAATCCCCTGGCGGTTATTCTGCAAAAGACAGGGTGGATGTCGGATCTGCTGGAGGAAGAGGCCTTCAAAGAGAGCGAGAATTATGAAGAATACAAGACCGCCTTGGATAAGATCGAAGAGCATGTGGAGAGGGCTCGAAAGGTGGTCCACGGCATGCTGGGCTACGCCCGGAAAATGGAACCCCGTTCAGAGCAGGTGGAAATCAATGAGACCCTGAACCAGACTATCGCACTGCTGGAGAACTATGCCCGCAATAATAATATTGAGGTTTTCAGGGACTTCGCTTCAGAACTCCCCGTTATTGCCAGTGATCAGTCCCGGCTGCAGCAGGTCTTTTTGAATCTGATCACCAATGCCATTGACGCCATCGGAAACGATGGGGAAATCCACGTCAAAAGCCGGGCCACCGGATCAACCATCGTGGTGGATGTGACGGACAACGGGCCGGGGATCTCCAAGGAAGATCAAAAAAAGGTCTTTGATCCCTTTTTCACCACCAAGGAAACGGGCAAGGGGTCGGGTCTCGGACTGTGGGTAAGCTATGATATCATCAAGAAAATGGGGGGGGATATCAGCGTTACGAGTGATCCCGGAAAAGGGACCACCTTTACGGTGGAACTCCCTGTAATCACAACGCAACAGGGCTGAGGCCGTAAACAATTGGATATTTGAAGGAGGGAATTATGGATACTTTCAGGGTGTTGGTTGTGGATGACGAAGAAGACTTTCTGGAGACCGTGGTCAAACGCCTGGAAAAAAGGGGCATAGAGGCCGTAGGGGTGAAGAGCGGTGAAGAGGCCCTGGACACCATGAAACAGAAACTCTTTGACGTGGTGGTCCTCGATATCAAAATGCCCGGGGGAATGGACGGGATTCAGGCGCTCAGAGAGATGAAGCGGATCCAACCGTTGACCGAGGTGGTCCTGCTCACCGGGCATGCATCGGTGGAGACCAGCATCGAGGGGATGCGATTGGGGGCCTTTGACTATCTCCTGAAACCCATCAAGCTGGAAGAGCTGATGGCCAAACTGGGAGATGCCTTTGAAAAAAAAGACGCGCATGAACAGAAAATACGAAAGGCCAAGATAAAGGAGTTGGTCCGTTTTCCAGGCAGGGTGTTTCAGCAGGAAAAGGAAGAAGAATAGGCGTGAAAGCGGCCGAATTCAGAGAAAACCAGCTGGACGCTCAGCTCATCATCTCGGACCGGCTGGCGGCATTGGGTAAGATGGCGGCGGGGATCGGCCATGAAATCAACAATCCCCTGGCCGTTATGTTCCAGATTACCGGCTGGATGAAAGATCTTCTGCAGGAGGAGGACCCTCAGAAATGCAGGCATTATGAGGAATATGAGGTCGCCCTTGAGAAACTGGATGCGCACATCAAAAGGGCGCGTACGGTTGTCCACAATATGCTGGCGTATGCCGGCAGGCTGGGACCCCGTGCGGTCAGGGCGGATATCAACGAAATTCTGAGCCGGGCCATCGCCGTGCTGGAGAACTATGCGCGAATCAATAACATTGAGATTCAGAACGATTTTTCGGCGGATGTGCCATCCATCCGGGTTGATCCGGAGCAACTGGAGCAGGTGTTTTTCAACTTCATATCAAACGCCATTGACGCCATAGAAACAGAGGGAACCATACATATCAGGACCGGGGTCGCGGAATCCCAAATTGTGATCCATATAACCGACGACGGCCCCGGGATCCCCGAAGAAGACCGGGAAAGGATCTTTGATCCCTTTTTTACCACCAAGGTCACCGGAAAGGGGACGGGTCTGGGACTGTGGGTAAACTACAGCCTTATCCAAAAGATGGGCGGTGCTATTCAACTTCAGAGTGAACCGGGAAAGGGGACCACTTTCACCGTCTCGCTTCCCATACCTTGTCTATAAGAGACATGCATGCATGCCGATTTCTCACCCCCTTTTATCTGGAAAGCTTTACACCCTGTAAAGCGCCCTGACACCCGCCGCACAATACCTGGGTTCCCGCCAATCTAATAATCTTATAACCTCCTGTTTATTCATTAAATATTAGGAAAGGTGCCCCCCTGCTCTTTTGGCACAGACCTTGCGTTTTCAGGACTCCAAACGGTGAGGAGAAAGGTCTGTGCCATGAAGAAGTCGCCCTATGGGAAGCTCAAACGGGTCATCCTGGCCAGTATGATACTGGTACCGCTGGTCACCCTCATTCTCATCTTAGGGATCGGCTATTATTACTTCACCACGTCTTTGGAATCCAGCACCATCGCCACGGTGAAGCGCATTGTTGCGGATCACAGACACATGATCGATTCCTTTCTCTCCAATCGCAAGGCCAATCTCGAATTTGTACTCCACTCCTATCCTTTCAAAGACCTGGCCGATCCTGAAATGCTCCACAAGACCCTGAAGCGGCTCCAGAAGGAATCCGATGCATTTGTGGATATCGGCCTGTTTAATGAGGAAGGCATGCACGTCAATTACCAGGGCCCCTACCGGTTGGTGGGGAAAGACTATGCAGAGGCCCGGTGGTTCAAGGAAGTCATGACCAAAGGGGCTTATATCAGCGATGTGTTTCTCGGATATCGACGGATCCCTCACTTCATCATCGCCCTAAGGAAGACGAAAGAAGGTCACACATGGGTTCTCCGGGCGACCATTGACACACATATGTTCAACCAGCTGGTTAAAAGTGTTCGAATCGGAAAGACAGGAGAGGCCTACCTCCTCAATTCAGCGGGTGTGTTTCAGACCGAGCGGCGATCCGGCGGGAACCTGATGGAGACGGATCAAGAAACCCTGCAAAAACCCGAAAAATCAACGGGGATCAAAACGTTTATTGAGGAGAATTCAAGAGGCGATGCTTATCTGTATGCCACCACGTGGCTGAAGGAAAAGGACTGGTTGCTCGTGGTGAGGCAGGAAAAGGCGGATGCCTTCAGGTTCCTGCACACAGCCGCCTATATCATCATCATCGTCACTCTGTTGGGCGGGGGCGCCATCGTGGGCCTGGCCTTGTTTTTGACCGATCGTATCATTCGGCGAATGGAAGGGTTGGATGCGGAACGGGAACAGTTGGGTGGACAGCTCATTCGGGCCAGTCGGCTGGCCGAACTGGGAGAAATGGCTACGGGCTTTGCCCATGAAATCAACAATCCGCTTCAAGTCATGAAAAGTGAACAGGCCCTCATTGATTCCGTACTCGCGGATCTGAAGGACAAGGGTATGCTCGAGCCCTCCGACGACCTGAAGGAATTGGAGGATTCCATTCAGCAGATCGGGCTGCAGATCAGACGGTGCGCGGAGATTACCCAGTCTATACTGAAGTTCGGCAGACAGAGTGAGCCGGTGTTGCAGGATGTTAACCTCCAGACCTTTATACCAGAGGTCATTAAAATGGTGGAGAAAAAAGCAGACGTCCACGGCATCAATCTTGAGCAACGGATTTCCGAGGATACACCGCTGGTCCACGGAGATCCAGGACAGCTCCAGCAGGTTCTGTTGAATCTGTTGAATAATGCCATGGACGCCATTCTATCAAGGCATGGGACAAAGGGGGGGGAACTGATGGCAGAGGCAGGCCCTGGAGAAGATGAAGACGTGCAGATACAGGTGAAAGACAACGGTATCGGAATCAACGATGCGGACCTGAAAAAGATTTTTACGCCCTTTTTTACCACCAAGGCCCCGGGCAAAGGCACGGGCCTGGGTCTATCCGTATGCTACGGGATTGTGGACAAAATGGGCGGTACGATGACGGTGATGAGCGAAAAGGGAAAAGGCAGCACATTCACCATAACCTTGCCTGCCGCCCGTTCGGGGAGATCGAAATAATGAAGCTGTGGGCGATAGGGTTTTTGTGTCCAACGTAAGGAGGTGGATACATGGAAGAGATGAAAATGATGCTGGTGGATGATGAGGAGCGGTTTCTCTCCACCACTGAAAAGCTGCTCTTAAGGAAGGGCTATGACGTGCTGACCGCCACCAGCGGAACGGAAGCCCTGGAGAAGCTGAGGACTCACAATATGCATGTGGTGATTCTGGATGTGAAGATGCCCGGCATGGACGGTATTGAGACCCTGAAGGCCATCAAAAGGGAATACCCTTTGGTGGAAGTGATCATGCTCACGGGCCATGCGACGGTCGACTCTGCGGTGGAAGGGTTGAAGGCCGGCGCCACCGACTATCTGATGAAACCCACGGACGTAGAGGACCTCATTCAGAAGGCGGAAGAGGCGTTTGCCAAGCGGGAAGTCCTGGAAGGAAAAATACGGGTGGCCCGGACCCGGGCCATGGGAAAATCACCCCGGGAAATCTTGAAGGAGACCGGGGGCCGCTGAGGAAGACGCCAATAGCGGTGAAGGGTTATTTAGAAAGATCAGGGGGAGCAGGGAATGACACGAGATATTAGGGTATTAATGGTGGATGATGAAGCTCAGTTTAGAACAACAACATCCAAGATTCTGACCCGGCGGGGATACATCACCACGGTGGCGGAAAGCGGGGAGGCGGCCATCGATGAGCTGAAGCGATCTCCGCAGGATGTGGTGATTATGGACATCAAGATGCCGGGGATGGACGGCCACGAGGCCCTGGCGGAACTGAAAAAGATAGATCCCAACGTGCAGGTGATCATGCTGACCGGCCATGGGGGAGAGGATTCGGCAAAGGAATCCCTGAAACATGGGGCCTTTGATTATCTGAACAAACCCTGTGAGATAGAACTTCTGGCATCCAAGATCCATGATGCCTATGCGGCGACCCAAAAGGATGTGAAGGAAGAGAAAAACGCCGGAGATATCATGATCCCCATTGAGGCCTACACCACCATCGATCCGGAGAGCACCATCCGGGAGGGGATTGAAAGGCTGAAGCAGTCTTTTGAAACCGCGCTGACCACCAGCCGGATCATGGAGACCGGCCACCGGTCCATACTGGTATTCGATAAACAAGAGGAACTGGTGGGCACGCTGAGCATACGCGATCTCATACGGGCATTGCGTCCGGCTTACTTATCAACCCCTAAGCCGAGTATGGCGGACAGCATGCAATATTCATTCATGTTCTGGGCCGGACTCTTTACCACCCAGGCCAAAGGGCTGATCAACAAGAAGATAAGGGACGTGATGTCCGGTCCCCCAATGAGTGTGGACGAAAGCACCAATCTGATGGAGCTTGCCAATCTGATCGTCACGGAACGAAGCCGGCGCATGGTGGTGACCCGGGCGGAAAAAGTGGTGGGCGTGGTGCGGGAGCAGGAGCTGTTTTTTGAAATGGCCAAAATCATATTGCAGGCCTGATCCCGGGACAAGACGCCACCGGCCAAGGAATGCAGGATGAACCGAATGACTCCAAAAAGCGCGAGGTGAACGATGTCCAAATCAGAAAAAAAAGCCACGGGCTATGACAAATATGTTAACTGGAAGCTCTTTTTTATTCCAGTGGTTCTATTCTTTGCGATTCTGATCTTGCCGACCCCGTACGGGATGAAGGATGTGGGGACCGAGGTACAGGTAGGACCGCAGGCCGTGGTGAATCTCATTACGACCGAGCTGTTTGACAGAAAAAGCTCTGATGCCGCCCAGTGGGAGCTCCTGACAGCCCAGATGATGGAAACAAATATGAGGATGGGCGCCCTTTCCAAAGGTCGCTTTCTAAAAAGAGATCTCAAGTGGTGCAAGAAATACAAAATCCAGACGGATTCTGAAAATCTCAAAAAAGCCCAGACCCATATCAAAGAAAATGTCAGTGATAAGGCCTTTCTTGAGGTGATGAACCAATCCGTGGAACTCAGGAAAGAAGGGCTCAAATATGAAGACCTGACCGGAAAGGAATTGAAAGCGGCGGACAAAGGGGCCTGGCACATCAAGGTCGCGGTTGCCATGATGGTCTTTGTGGTCTTCTGCTTTATGACGGAGTGCATCCCCCTGCCCGGTGTGGCCTTCTGCATCGGTCTGATCCTTGTCTTTACCGGAGTCGTCACACGAAACCAGGTGGCCATGCTCTACTGGTCCGATGCCTGCTGGTTTATCATGGGAAGCCTCATGTTTGCGGCCGCCTTTGTCAAGACAGGAGTGGATAAGCGGATGTGTCTCATGATGTTCAAAAAATTAGCTGTTCCTAAAGTAAAATGGGTCACGCTTATCTTCTTTATTATCATTGCTCCTTTGGCGGCTTTTATATCCGACCATGCCCTGGCCGCCATGTTCCTTCCCATCGGGATGCTCCTCTATCAGAACAGCCTCACCGATGAGGTGCCCGAGGATAAGGAACTGGCCAAGATGCTCATGATCTCCATTGCCATGGCCTGCAACATCGGCGGTCCCGGTGCCCCCTCCGGCGGCGCCAGGAACGTGATCATGATGACCTACTTAAATGATATGTTCGGGTTTGATATCGGCTATTTTCAGTGGGTCACCTATTGTTTCCCGTTCATTTTGGTGATGATACCGGTCACATGGGTCGTGGTGAACTGGCGGTTCAAACCCCGGGTTACCTCACTTGCCCCTGCCATGAAGCATCTGCAAAATGAGATCGGCAAAATGGGGGGATGGAACAAACAGCAGATATGGGCGCTCATCATCTTTGTCATTATGGTGTACGGCTGGTTTACGGAAAAGGCCTTCTACGACATGGGAATCTATCCGATTCGTCTCGGCATCGGCGTCATAGCCGTCGCGGGGGCAATCGCCTATCTCCTGGCAGGTGTGGTGAACTGGCGGGACTACCAGGAGAGGGTGGACTGGGGCGTTGTGTGGCTGTATGCCGGGGCTATTATCTTCGGCCGGACTTTAGACGATACAGGGGCCGCCTACTGGATGGCGAGATCGGTGATCGACGGCCTTGCCCCCCTCGGCATGGATTCAGGGATCCCGCTCATGGCCACCTCAAACGGTCTGACTTCGGTACTTACCAACCTCATGGCTGACGGACCGGCTGCCGCTGCCGTAGGTCCCATCGCCCTGAACATGGCAGGCCTTGTCCATCCGGGAACCACCTTTCTGCCATTCATGGCCATGGGCACGGCCATCGCCTCATCCTTCGCCTATTGCCTGATCATCGGGACGCCACCGAACGCCATTGTCTATGCAAGCGGGTATCTCGAACCCAAGGACTATCTCAGGGTCGGCGTGCCCATGTGGTTTTTTGCCAACATTCTTATTGTCCTGCTTACCGCCCTGTACTGGAGCACCAGGGGTTTTGGCGGCTTGCCGGGATTTTAGTGGAACCGAGGACTGGGGACGGAGGACAGAGGTCGGAGGACGAGGAGAGGTTTAAGCCATGCAGCAATTTAATAAGGGTAAAAACAGAAAGAAGGCATTCTTTTACTCAAAGGGCGTTACCTATTTTACAAAAAAGACAGAGAGGACCCTGTTTTTTATTCTGACCCTGATCATGCTGGTGTGGGGCGTCGTGATAAAGAGTGGTTTCTGACGGGCCGTGCAGTGATCCGGCTTTTCAATCCCGAACCTTTGAACCCTTATGGAAGCACTATGGAGATTGCCGAAAACAATACGTTCAGCATCGGTTTTTATTTCAGGACACTGACCCAAATGTTGGGATCGCCGGGCCAGTTTTTCGAGGCCATGCCCGAGGAAATCGGTCTTAAGCAACCGTTTTTGTTTTTATTTATGTCGAGTCTGTTTTTTACCGGGGCAAGCCTTACCTGTGTGCCGGACAGACATGTGCTCATGGGCGGTATCCTTTTTTCCAATGCCGTCTTAATGCCCTTCATCACCTCGAGTGTGGCCTTTCTGGTAATGACCATGATCATGGGAAGAAGGGTTCCCTTTTCACGCTTTTTTGCGGTATATGCCTTTTCCGGAGGGGTGACCATGCTGGCCTCTTGGATCCCCTTGTTCGTCTGGATCACTGAACCGTGGCGATGGGGGTTGATCCTGATGGGTCTGGTAAAGGGATGCGGGCTCAAGTGGATGCAGGCGGTGGTGATTCTGGGCGTCTCAATCGTCGTCCTCATGCTCTTTTTCTGGTCACTCTCTCCTGTACTGGTTTATGTGAAGGGAGTGTTGAACTGATTTGAAAAAGACCCCTCATGGCCTCCAAACCCGTTATAGAGCCTAAACTGTTGCAAAAAATGGAGTACGGTATGTGTAGAAGCGCATGTTGGTGGATGTTGTTGCTCACAGGTGCCTTTTTTCTGGGCACCCTCCGAGGTGGAGGCCGTGACCCAGGAAGCCCTGATGAAACGGCTCGACGAGTTGAGCATTACGATTCAGAAGCAGCAGGAGGAAATTGAACGGCTCAAGCAGGAACTCAAACAGCAAAAACAGTCCGTGGACACCCTGAAGGGAGATCAGCAGGAAAACATCCAAAAGGTGGTAAAGACCGAAACCCGGAAGGCCGAGGCGTCCTGGCGGGAGTGGGTTCCCGAATGGGTGCGGAAGATCCGCATCTCCGGGGATCTCAGGCTTCGTTATGAGCGAATCTGGGACCGGCACATGCTCAATGAAGATGGGTCCGACGCCAAACAGGATGCCCGCGACCGGGGCCGTATCCGGGCCAGGCTCTTTTTTGATGCGGATATCACCGATGAGATCGCCACCCACTTTATGATATGCACCAATATGGATTCCCACCAGGAGGCCACCACCACCAACCAGACCTTTACGGCCGACTTCAACGACAAAGGTATCTATCTGCACCGGGCCTATGCCGAGTATGATCCCAAGTGGCTGGACGGGCTGATGCTCGGGGCGGGAAAATTCAAGAAGAATTTCTACCATACGGACATCATGTGGGACCCCGACGTCAACCCGGAAGGGGCATATGAGGCCTACCGGTACCGGGGATCGGATATTTTCCGGCCCTTCGTCTACCTCAGCCAGATGGTGGTCAATGAGAACAATACCGCCCCCGATGCCATGTTGTATATCACCCAGGCCGGATATGACTGGAAGATCGGGCCTGTGGACTGGGCCCTGGCCGGGAGCTATTACAGCTGGAGTAACCTCAACGGCTCCAAATGGCTGCATAAGGGAGAATACAAGAAAGGCGGGGGAAATACGTTCATCACCAACACCGAAGGCGATATTGTTTATAAGTACCAGTACAAGCTCCTGGAGTTGATTACCTTCCTGAAGTTCAAGGTCTGGCAGATCCCGGTGAGGCTCGGATTTGATTACGTGCTCAACACCGCGGACGGGGTGCCCAGTGACGAAGACACCGCCCTTTATACGGCCATTCATATCGGCCAGGACAAAAAGAAGGGTGATTTTTCCTTTTATTACAAATACGCTTACATTGAACAGAACGCCGTGGTCGGCTCGCTGAATGATCAGGATTTTTACGGTGCCAACCGAAAAGGGCACAAGGTGGCCATAAAATATGTGCCGTTCAACCGCACCATCGTCAGACTGGCCTTTTTTTATACAGATCCGGTCAGCATGTGGCAGAAAGAAGGAAACCCCCTGTGGGATGGGGACCGGTACAAGATGCATGAAGACCGGCTGCAGATGGATTTTATTTTCAAGTTTTAGTTCGAAGGTCCCCGGCTCAAACCGTCGAATCTTGGAAGCGCTTTTCATGCTGATATTGAAAAGTGGTGTGAAATCAAAGGGATAACCCGATAACCGTTCAATGGGAAATGGATCCGTTTTCGCTTGACCTAAAATGCTGTTAGATCCTATACTTCCGTAGTCATATCTACCAATTATGACAGGACGACCTGTGAGGGTTCATCGGGTTTCAGCGTAAATTCAGTATGAAAAACAAGGAGGTAACGAGGGATGACACAACCGTTGGTTTTGCTGGTGGACGATGAGGTGCCTTTTGTGGAGACCATGACCAAACGGCTCTTAAAAAGGGAGCTGACGGTAAACTCGGCCTTTAGCGGAGAAGAGGCCTTGGGGGTTCTGGACAAGCACCGGAATACGGATGTGGTAATTCTGGATGTGAAGATGCCGGGCATGGACGGGATTGAGACGCTCGAAAAGATCCGAAAACGGTTTCCCCTGACCGAGGTCATCATGCTGACCGGTCATGCCACGGTGGAATCGGCTGTGGAGGGCATGAAGCGGGGCGCCTTTGATTATCTCATGAAACCCTGTGATATTGAGCAGCTCATGGATAAGGTGAACCAGGCGACGAAGAAGAAACGCGATCATGAAGAGAAGATAAGAGAGGCCAAAGTAAAAGAAGCTCTGTCGCAACACGGTCCTTGACGCGCACCCACATTTGCTGCCGGAAATCCCCTGGCAAGTGAAACGTAGATGGAACGGAATGAGAACATTCAAAAGGGATACTACCAGTCCCTGACCCGGAATATGCTGCTGACCATCACCATTGTGGCGATCATGCCCATGATCGTGGTCAGCAGTATCATCCTTTACCAGTTTGACGCATCCTACCAAAAGAAGGTTCAGGCCCACCTGGAAGAACTGATATTAAAGCACAAACAGAACATCGATGGTTTTTTGAAGGAGAAATTGGCGGATATCCGGTTGCTGGCCGACACCTTCACTTTCGAAGAATTTAGTGAGGAAAGTTTCCTGAGGGATCGCTTGGAAGAGTTACAGCGGGTCTATGGCCCCGTGTTTGTGGATTTGGGCGTCATCAACGCCAGAGGCCTGCAGGTCGCCTATGCCGGCCCCTTCAAATTGGGCAAGGCGCTTTATTCCAAGGCCGAATGGTTTGAAAAAGCCATGAAGAGTGATTTTTTCAAAAGCGACGTGTTTCTGGGGCTCAGGGGTCTCCCCCACTTCATCATCGCCGTACGGGAGAACTGGAATGGTGATCCGTGGATACTGAGGGCCACCATTGACTTTGTGGAGTTCAATACGCTGGTGGAGAATATTCGTCTCGGAGAAACCGGGTTTGCGTTTATTCTGAACAAAAAAGGCGAATTCCAGACCAAACCTCTGTATGACCTGGTTCCCACCAAGCCGCCCTACACGAGTTTTCTCAATATTCAGGATGAAAAGCAGGACGGCGTATATACCGTTCGACGTGAGGACGATGCCGGCAATGAGATCATCTATGTGGCCGCCTTTCTCAAGCACGGCGAATGGCTCCTGATCTATCAGCAAAAGGCATCCGATGCCTTTGCAGAACTCAGAAGCACCATCAATCTGACCATTGCCATTGTTCTGTTTGTCAGCATCTGTGTCGTCACCACGGCCCTTATCCTGTCCAGAAGAATGGTCAACCGGGTGGCCCAGTCCGACCTTGAAAAGGAGATGATGAACGAACAGGTGGTGGAGACGGGAAAACTCGCCTCCGTGGGCGAGCTGGCAGCGGGGATTGCCCATGAAATCAACAACCCGGTGGCCATCATGGTGGAGGAGGCGGGTTGGATCGAAGACCTTCTTCAAGAGGAGGAGTTCAAAGATGGAGAGAACCTGGCGGAATTCGATCGCGCATTAAAACAGATCAGGAACCAGGGAAGCCGGTGTAAAGAGATTACGCACAAGTTGTTGAGCTTTGCGCGAAAGACCGACTCACGGATTCAGGAGGTTCACCTGAACGAGCTCATTGAAGAGCTCATCGCCCTCTCCGAGCAGCGGGCCAAATTCAGCAATGTCACCATCAACGCGGATCTTTCACAGAATCTTCCCACCCTCAGGATTTCTCAAACCGAGATTCAACAGGTGCTGCTGAACCTCATCAACAACGCCCTGGACGCCATGGAGAAGAAGGGAACCAAACTAAATATATCAAGTCGTCTGGAGCAGAATTTCATCGTCATTGAAGTGGAAGATGACGGCCCGGGTATTCCGGAGTCCAATATCACCCGGATTTTTGATCCGTTTTTTACCACCAAACCGGTGGGCAAGGGCACCGGCCTGGGCCTGGCCATCTGTTACGGCATCATCAAAAAGATGGGCGGCGATATTGAGGTCAGAAGTACCGTTGACGAAAAGACCATGTTCCGGGTCAAAATCCCCGTTCAAGAATCGACGCCTGCTGATGAGACATCCCGTTCGGCGAAAACCCGTGATGTATAGGGCACCGAAAATATATGCCCGGCGGGTGTTTCGGGTAAAAAACCGGTTATACGGAATAGAGAGGTGAGTCTGCAAGGTGGGCGGATGTTGAGGAAAACCATAGACATGTTCATCGAAGCATAAGGAAGATTCAACCCATGGAAAAGCGCCCCGAGGGCAAAATCAAACTTCTCCTCGTTGATGACGAGGTGCCGTTCGCGGATGTGGTCAGCAAGCGATTGGGCAAGCGGGGCATGGCGGTGACGGCGGTTTACAGCGGGACCGAGGCGGTCCGGGCCATCCGAAAGCATGATTTTGATGTGGCGGTCCTGGACCTGAAAATGGAGGACATGGACGGTATTGAGGTCCTAAAGATATTCAGGAAAGCCTACCCGGAGATGGCGGTGATCATGCTCACCGGACATGGTTCCGAGAAGGCGGCCCGGGAAGGGCTGGCGTCCGGCGCCTTTGATTATCTGACCAAGCCGTGCAATCTGGAAAGCCTTGTGGAAAAAATTAACGAGGCGGCAAGACGGGGAGGTGGTCCTGTTGAGTGAAATTCGTGTTCTGCTCGTTGATGATGAGCTTGATTTTCTGGAGACATTGGCGAAGCGGCTTAAAAAGCGAAATGTGGATGTATCCTGTGTCACGAGCGGGGAAGCAGCCATTGAGCAATTAAAGGATCAAACCGTGGATGTGGTGGTCCTGGACGTAAAAATGCCGGGGATGGATGGGCTGGAGGTGTTGAGGGAGATCAAGAAAGCATATCCCCTCACAGAGGTGATTATGCTGACGGGTCATGCGAGTATTGAAGTGGCCATTGAAGGAATGGAACTGGGTGCATTTGATTATCTCATGAAGCCCATGGAGATCGACGCACTCCTGTACAAGGTGCAGGATGCCCATAAGAAGAAAGCCCTGCAGGAAGAGAAGATCCGAAATATGGGCAAAGGCTAATATAAAATTGACCACTAAGATACAAAAACACAAAATTTTTTTATCATTATAAGGATGTTTTCTTCGTGACTTGGTGCCTTTGTGGCATCCTCGGGTGAAAAAACACGCCATGGTCCCGAGGACAAATACTGCCATTCCTAATGAATAACCTTAAGGGCTTGCCCAAGCGCCTTACGCCTTGGGCCGGAGGTAAAGGAAAATGAATTTTATTCGTGAGTGGGGAAAATTTATGATGGCCGGCGCGAGGGCCCATGCCAGATGGGAACTGGATGTATCCAACACCATCCTCGGAGATAAACGGCGGTTGATTCTGCTCGGGGTGCTGATGATTCCGGTCTTATTGGGCGGGATCGCCTTTGCAGAGCAGGTGGGCGAGGTCATGCCCGATCTGTTGGGCGGAAAGAAGGCCTACAGTCCGGCCTTTTACAGCACGGGGATTTTCATTGTATCCATCCTGATCGGGCTGGGCGCGGGGTTGATCACCGGTTGTATCGGCGCGGGCGGTGGGTTCATTATTGCGCCTGCCTTGATGAGTGCAGGGATCAAAGGGATTCTCGCTGTGGGGACCGATCTGTTTCATATCTTCGCCAAGGCCATTATGGGAAGCGTGATTCACCGAAAACTGGGCAACGTATCGGTGGCCCTGGCCGTCGTATTTCTCATCGGGGCCATAGTGGGCGCCACCGTCGGCGGGGTGATCAACCGGGTGTTGTATGAGATCAACCCGGTTTTGAGTGATGCTTTTATCACCACCATATACTCCCTGATGCTGGGGTTTCTGGGCGCCTATGCCATGATGGACTTTTTAAAGGCCCGCAGGGCCGGTAAAAAGAAGGCGCCACTCGGTGGGGATGAACTCCATGACGCCCACGGGGGAAGAGCTGAAGGCACTGGAATGGGGAATCTACCCCGGAAAATCCAGTCTGTCAAAGTGCCGCCCATGATCGCTTTTGATCACGATCTGACTCCGGGCGGACGGCGGATTTCATGGATCTTTCTGGTCATGAGCGGGGCGCTGGTGGGACTCGCGGCCGGTATCATGGGGGTGGGCGGCGGATTTTTGACCTTCCCCATATTCGTGTATATGCTGGGCGTTTCATCTATGACCACGGTAGGCACAGATATCTTCCAGATCGTTTTCACCGCGGGGTATGCCGCCATCAGCCAGTATGCCATATTCGGGTTCATATTTTATACCCTGGCCATGGGTATGCTCCTGGGGTCGCTTGTCGGCATTCAGATCGGCGCCATGGTGACCAAGGTGGTGCCCGGCATCACCATCCGGGGGTTCTACGCCATGGCGGTGCTGGCCGGTTTTGTCAACCGGATCTTTGCGCTTCCCGGAAAACTGGGGGAAATGGATATCATTCCCATTTCAAAGGGTGCGGGAATGGTGCTGGACAAGATAGGCGTCTGGGCCTTTTTCATCGTGATCGGCGGGTTCTCCGTGTGGGTCATCGGCACCTTTCTTAAGAACCTCGGTGTGTTAAAGGGCGGGGAGGTGATGTCATGATGGCGAATAAAAAGGAATTTTTTACGGGTCTTGCAATGATGGCGGCTTTCGTGGTGGTGCTGGTCATCATATTCTCTCCTTTATTCAAAGGCCACAACGGTCTCGAATATCTCGATTCGCTCTACAATTCCATATCCAAGGGGTCGGCGTATTATATTCCAGCGGTCAAGGAGGAAATCGCCCCATTTGAGGGGAAGGCCGTGAAGGTGACCCTGCACATGGCCGACCCGGAGCAGGCGAAGCAGACCGCCATGCTGTTTGAGGCCGGCGGTGCTTCGGTGACTGTCAACGGAAGGGATCTGAAGATTTCAGGCGATCTGGGACAGGTTCTGGAAAATTGCCTGGTGGATGCGGACCATATGTATTTCAACAGAGGCGAAAAGGTTTCGGATAAATACGGCTACGATGCCAGACGGGTCCTTTTCGACTGGTGGAATGCCTGTAAAGGAATGGATAAATCCTTCTCGCGCCAGAAAGAATTCAAGGCGGCCAAGATCGTTTCTCTCGTGGCCCAAAAAGCCGTGGAGACTGCCTACAACTACTACGGCATTGCGCCACAAAAAATCACCGACCGCATGGGTGTCGTTATTTTTTCTTTAGTATTTTATGTGGTGTACACATTGTGGTACGGCTTTGCCATCATGTTCATGTTTGAGGGGTGGGGGTTGCGGTTGGAGCATTAGGGCGCTTCCTTCATAAGATGAATGAATGACATTATTCAAGTGGCCGAAGGGGAGTGATGGACTGCCCTCCTTTGGCCATTTTACTTTGAATCGGGTCTGTGGACCTGAATTGTGCAATGTATGCGGAGCGGTTAGGATGGGGGTAGCCTCATCACATCGAGACGTTTAAGAACTGAACATTTTTCAAACGTCTCATATCATGGGACTTGCCATGGGTCATGTATTCAATTTCATTCGATCGCTGTTCTCCAAAAAGGAGGAGACGACCCCTGCCGATGTGGAGGAGCTTCGCAATGCCTTTAAAGAGCGATACCACCATTTCAAACTCCTTTTGAGTGCCAACAACAAGGCCCTCGAGATTATGGCGGAAATGGAGGCCGCGCTGAAAGGGACATATCCCTTCGGCATGACCTTCGTCCGGTCCAGGCTCACCCTGGTATCGGCCAGTGTGTGGCAGATCACCCGCCATTTGAATGAACTGGCCCCCGGCAAGTATGAGGTGCTGTATGATCGTTTCAAGGAGATCCACATAAAGATCAACCCCTTTATCCGCATCAAACCGGAGACGCCGAGCGGAGCACCCCTGGTGATCCCCATGGCATCCGTAACCAAGGAGATGGCCGATGAGGTGGGCAGCAAGATGGCCAATATCGGGGAGATTAGAAACCGCCTCCGGCTAAGTGTGGCCGACGGCTTTGTGATCACCGCTGAGGGGTATCGCCGATTCATTTCTTTTAATGAACTGGAGACGGAAATCGCCCGCCTCATTCAGGCCACGCCGATAGCGGATGTTCAGCGCCGCTATGGCCTCAGCGCGGATCTCCAGCAGCTCATTATCCGTGCACAGATCCCCCCGGATCTTGAAGCGGCCATGAACTCGGCCTATCGATCCTTGCGGGAAGAAGGAACAGATGTCAGGGTGGCCATGCGCAGCAGCGCATTGGGCGAAGATGTGGCTGGAACCTCTTTTGCGGGGCAGTACCGGTCCGAGCTCAATGTCAGTGGTGAAAACATCCTTCAGGCTTACAAGGAGATCGTGGCCAGCAAGTACAGCCTCCCGGCCATGACCTATCGGTTCAACCGGGGCATCCGGGATGAAGATGTGGCCATGTGCGTGGGGTGCATGCGCATGGTTGAAGCCCGATCAGGCGGCGTGGCCTATTCCAGAAATCCGGTGAACATCCGGGATGACGCCGTCTTTATCAACTCGGCCTGGGGACTTCCCAAATCCGTGGTGGACGGGACGGTGGTGCCGGATCTCTTTATCGTATCGAGAGACGAGCCCGTGCGCGTCCTGAAAAAACAAATCCAGTCCAAGTCCAGCGAATTGGTTTGTCTCCCCGGGGAAGGGCTGGAGAGAATGACACTAAAGGGAGAGGTGTGCGGCGAGGCCTCCCTGAGTGACCCGGAAGCTGTGGAATTGGCCCGTGTGGCCATTCGGTTGGAGACTTACTATGGCGGACCACAGGACGTCGAGTGGGCCGTCGATCCTGTGGGCGATGTGGTGATCCTTCAATGCAGGACCCTTACCCAGAAGGCGCCATCCGATGCCGCTGACGCATCTTCAGGTGTGGAAAACAGCCGTGCTGAAGTCCTGTATACGGGGGGCCTTTCGGTCAGCCCGGGCGTGGCCGCGGGAAAGGTTTCCATCGTGAGAAAGGACATGGATGCCCTGACCTTTCCAGAAGATGCGGTCCTCGTGGCCGAACAGGGCCTTCCCCGCTGGGCAAGCACGTTGAACCGGGCCGCGGCTGTGGTCATTCAACAGGGGAGTATGGCGGGTCATCTCGCCAATGTGGCCCGGGAGTTTGATGTGCCGGGCCTTTTCGGGGTCGAAAACGCCACAGGGCGATTCCATGAAGGCCAACTCATTACCGTGGATGCGGATGGGCAGACCATCTACGCGGGCCGGGTGGAGGCCCTGTTACGGGGGCATGAAACGCCCAGGCACCTGATGAAAGACAGCCCGGTCTACAATGCCCTCAAGGGCGTGGCGCAGTATGTGACGCCGCTGAACCTTCTGGATCCTGATTCGGTTGCGTTTCGTCCGAAAAACTGTGAGACCTTCCATGACATCACCCGGTTTTCCCACGAGAAGGCCGTGCATGAGATGTTTCAATTCGGTAAAAGCCACCGGTTCCCGGAGCGGTCCGCCAAGCAGCTTTTCTGCGATGTCCCCATGCAATGGTTCGTACTCAATCTGGATGATGGGTTTAAAGAAGAGGTGTCTGGTAAATACGTTAAACTCGACAACATCGTCTCCATTCCGATGCGGGCCCTCTGGGAAGGGATCATCGCGACCCCCTGGGGGGGACCGCCCCCCGTGGACGGTAAGGGGTTTTTATCGGTCATGTTTCAGGCCACCACCAACAGGGCGCTGAATACCGGCGTACGGTCAGCTTACGCCAATCGCAACTATTTCATGATTTCGAGGCACTATGTAAGCCTCAATTCCCGTTTCGGATTTCATTTTTCCATCGTCGAGGCCATGGTGAGCGAACGGGTGAATGAGAACTATATCAATTTTCAGTTCAAGGGGGGTGCAGCGGATCTTGAACGGCGGCTCGGGCGGGTCCATTTTGTAAGGGAGATTCTCGAACCCCACGGCTTTCGGGTGACGGTTCGGTCGGATACCCTCATTGCCAGGCTTGAAAACCATGAGGCGGATGTCATGAAAGCACGCCTGAAGATGCTGGGGTACCTGATCATCCACACCCGGCAGTTGGATATGGTCATGGCCAATCCGTCCATGGTCGATCATTACAGGTCCAAAATGATCAAAGAGATCACAGCGCTGTTGGATTAAGGATCCTGGGAGTGGCCCGGGTACGGGGGTTGCCCCTGATTATTGAGCCGATACAAAAGGGAGTAAAATGCCATGGAAATCACTAATCTGTTCTCCAAGGAAAATTCGTGCCGGCTTCTAACCAATTTAAAAGGAAAACTGGCGGAAAAATACAAATGGTACCGGGAATTTCTATTGCATAACCACGAGGCCCTGCAGATTATCTCCGATCTGGAACGGCTTCAGCAGGGCAGCGAATCCTTTACCCTGCCGATGGTGAAAACTGAATGTCAGCGCTTGTTTGAGGCCACCGGAAAACTCGTCGATGCACTCAGCAACCTATCCGGGGGACGATACGAAGCACTCCGCCGGGTCTGCAGCAACCTCCAGGAGGAGATGAAACCTCTGTTCAATGTGGAGGTTTCCAAAAGCAGTACAAAGTGGGTCTTGCCCCTGGAAGCACTGACCTCTGAAATGGCGGACATCGCCGGATCAAAGGTCACCCACCTGGCTGCGGCCGGCAATGAACTGGGACTTCCCATTCCTGATGGTTTTGCCATCACGGCGCATGCCTTTTGGGCCTTTATTGAGGAAAACGAGCTGTATGGACCCATTGAGGAGATGCTGGTAGCCGTGGCCACCGCTAAAACGGCTCAGTTAGAGTCCTCGGCCGAGGCCGTTCAAAAAAGAATCCAGAGATCCCCTGTACCCGCCGCCCTGGCAGAGGCCCTGTTCAAGGCCTACGAAGCGCTGGAAATGAAGACCCGGAAAGGGGTCTTGATCGCCATGCGAAGTACGGCGGTCGGAGAGGATACGGAAGCCTCTTTTGCCGGCCAGTACACCACGGTGCTGAATGTGGGAAGGGCGGAATTGCTGGAGGCCTACAAAACGGTTTTGGCCAGCAAATATTCCCCCCGGGCCATTCGATACCGAATGCGTTGCGGCCTGGACGATCGATTGACCCCCATGTGCGTGGCCGGCATCACCATGATCGATGCGAAATCGAGTGGCGTCTGCTATTCCAGGGATCCCTCCCGTTCAGCTGGTTCCGACATGCTGGTAAGCGTCATTTGGGGCTTGGGGGAACATCTGGTAAGCGGTGAAGCCTCACCGGACAACTTTTATGTGGATCGAAAAACCCTTCGCATCACCGGAAAGGAAATCAACGAAAAAACGCACCGCATTGTTCTGTTGAAGGACGGGGGAACGCGGCTGGAGGAAACGCCAAAAAAAGACCAGACGATGCCGGCCATTGACGATGAGATGGCGCTCAAGATTGCCCGATACAGTCTGAAGCTGGAAGATCATTTCGGTACGCCGCAGGATGTGGAATGGTGCATGGATTTTTCCGGACGACTCTTTATCCTGCAGTCCCGTCCCCTGGGGCTTTCCCAGTCGCGACCCCAGGATGAACCCGAGGAAAGGGAGGACCTGAGGCATCGGGTATTGCTGTCCACAGGGAAAACAGCCTCGAGAGGAACCGTTTCGGGGCGGGTCATTCACGCATCGTCCCTTGGGGACGATATCGGATCGGATGATGCCATTTTGGTGACCAAAACGGCCTCTCCGGAATATGCTAAAGTGGCCGATTCGGTTAAGGGGATCATTACGGAGTTGGGGAGTGTGGCGAGTCATCTGGCGTCCGTGGCGAGGGAGTTGGGCCTCCCCATGATTGTAAGCGCCAACCAGGCCACCACCACGCTGACCCCAGGCGCCGTCATCACCATGGCGGCCGATACGGCCACCGTGTATGAGGGCAAGGTGGATGAACTCACACAGACCAGCCTGCTGCCTAAAGAAAACGTATTCAAAAGCCCTGTCCATCGAAAAATGGACGCGATTCTAAAAAAGGTTTCCCCCTTGAATCTCACGGATCCCAACGCCCCCACCTTTACACCAGAGCACTGCAAAACCATTCACGACATCATTCGCTACAGCCACGAAAAAGTGGTCAAGGAGATGTTCGGTCTGTCCGGACGTGCGGCAGACGACGTCACATCCGTCAAGATGACGGCAAGCATCCCTCTGGCCCTTTACTTTATCGATCTGGGGGGTGGGCTGAAGGATCACCTGACCACCTGTGACGACATTACGCCGGAAGCCATCACTTCCCTGCCCATGAAGGCACTCTGGCGCGGCCTTTCCCACCCGGGTGTCAGCTGGGCCGGCGCCGTTGACATCAATACCAAAAACCTCATGGCCCTCATGGCCTCGGGGCCGCCGCCTGAGATGGTTAGTTACGCCATCGTGTCCAGGGACTATGCCAACCTCAGCATCAAGTTCGGGTATCACTACGCCACCGTGGATATTCTGTGGTCCGAAACTCCGGAAGACAATTACATCTCGATGCAGTTCGGCGGCGGGGCGGGCGCCTATCATGGCCGTGCCCTGCGCATTCATTTTTTATCCGAAGTGCTTCAAGAGCTGGGATTCATGGTGGAGTTGTCCGGTGACGTCCTGGACGCCACGGTGAAAGGTTACGACGCCCCTGCCATGGAAGCGACCCTGGATCAACTGGGGCGGCTGCTGGCGTCCAGCAGACTGCTGGATCTAAGCATCCCGAGCCAGGAGAGGGTCCATGGCATGAAGGCGTCTTTTTTCGCCGGTGATTACAACTTCTTGCAGCAGACATCCAATCCATTGCCCGATTTTTATACCCCCACAGGGGATTGGGCCTGTGTCGAGGAGGCCGGCCGAACCCGATGTCTCCAGGATGGATCCAGGTCAGGAGAGGGGGTTTCATGTACCCTCAAAAACATCATGGGCAAAGTGGTGGGATCCCGGTATCAGCGATTTCTGGACAGTGTCCGCGCCTATCACTATTTTCCGCTGGCTATTCTGAAAGACAGCCATGTAAAGGATGCCCTGATCCAGGTCACCGTGACACCCGAATCCGGTTGCCTCAACAATATGGGGGGGGTGGTGTTCGGGTTAAAAAACATCACCCATTTTTTCGTGTTGTGCCTGGATGCACTGGAAAAAAACATCTCCCTTTTTGAGTTTCTCAAAGGCAAACCTGTTCGACATGCTGTCGAGGAAAAACCCATCCAGTCGGGAAAAACGTATGTCCTCGCCGTTCAAGTTGAGGGATCCCTGGTAAACGGGTATGTGGACAATGAGGCGGTCATTCGATTTGATGCGGAGAAATCCCTGGAAGGCTATGTGGGACTGTGGACCAAGGCTGATGCCAAGGTCTATTTTGACGATTTGACCATTCTGAATGGAGATGAAAAACGGGTGGCGGCTTGTTGATGCATAATGACCCTATGTGAATTGGTTGTTGCCCTTGCCGCTGTTTGTTGAGAGAATACCCTGGATTTTGGTAATTTATTCCTTTTATTGAATCAGATTCAAAAGGGGGGGGAGGACATGTGATCCATGGAGATCATCACCTACAGTGAAGTGCATCGGATTTTCAGGGAAGCGGTACGAAAGTTCTGTGAAAAAGAGGTCATCCCCCATGCGGACGCGTGGGAAGAGGCGGGAATCGTCCCCAAAGGGGTATGGCGGAAAATGGGGGAACAGGGATTTTTATGTATGGATGTCCCGGAAGCATATGGCGGATATGGCGCCGATTTTCTCTATTCGGTCATCCTGATCGAGGAATTGACCCGAACCGGAAATACCGGTCTCGCAGCGCCCCTTCACAGCGATATTGTGGTCCCCTACATCACGAGTTTCGCCTCTGAAGAACTCAAACAGAAATACCTGCCGGGGTGTGTCTCCGGTGAGTTCATAACGGCCATTGCCATGACCGAGCCCAACACGGGCAGCGATCTTTCGGCCATACGGACCACGGCGGTGGCGGACGGCGATCAGGTGGTGATCAATGGCCAGAAGACCTTCATCAGTAACGGGATCAACTGTGATCTCCTGGTATTGGCGGCAAAAGATCCGGCCGTGGAAAATCCCTATCAGGCCATCGATCTCTATCTCGTCGAGGCCGGGACTCCCGGCTTTGAAAAGGGGAATCAGATAAAAAAGGTGGGATGGCACAGTCAGGATACGGCTGAGCTGTTCTTTAGTGACTGTCGAATCCCTTCGGCAAACCGTCTGGGACAAAAAGGGTCGGGCTTTATGATGCTCATGGAAAAGCTTCAGCAGGAGCGGCTCGTCTGTTGCATCATGGCCGTGACGGCTGCGGAGCGGATGCTGGACATGACTGTCGCCTACTGTAAGGAGCGTACGGCATTCGGTCGGCCCATATCCAAATTCCAGAATTCACAATTCAGAATCGTGGAGATGGCGACGGAAATCCGGCTGGGAAGAACCTTTGTGGATAAACTGGTGATGGACCACGTGGAAGGGGCCAATGTGGTGGTGAATGTTTCCATGGCCAAGTACTGGACCACCGAGATGGCCATGCGCGTGGCGGACGGATGCGTCCAGCTTCACGGAGGATATGGGTACTGCGAAGAGTATCCCATCGCCCGGGCCTGGCGGGATGCGAGGGTGATGTCCATCTTTGCCGGGACCAGTGAAATCATGAAGGGGATAGCCGCCAAGTTCATGGGACTTTGAGGATTGTCGATGGTTGATTTTGGATTGATGATTGAACGCCGCGTGTTCCCAAGGTGTTCCCCGAGAAACGGGATTGAAGATTGAGCGGGGATGATTGAAGGCATTCAACACCCGGCACGGAAAGGATAACATGGATATGGTCGATAACGCTTCGAGTAACAAAAACCCCTTTTCACATTTTTTTGAACCCGAAAGTCTCGCCATCATCGGTTCCTTAAAGGAAGGCGGATTCGGCGGATATGTGGTGGTTAAATCTTTATTAGCGGCAGGGTATAAAGGGAAGATATTTCCCATTAATCCCAGTGCGCCCGAGGTGTTGGGCATCAAATCGTATTCGTCCGTGACCGAGGTTCCCGGGCCCATCGATCTGGCCCTCATCATGATCAATGCGAGAAATGTGGCAGCGGTCATGGAAGCATGTGCGCAAAAAGGGGTACGTGCGGTAGTGGTAGTGGCCGACGGCTTCGCGGAACGGGATGCACAGGGCGCACAATTGCAGGATGAATTGGTGGCCATTGGAAAAAGAAGGGGCATCCGAATCATCGGGCCCAATACCGCCGGGATTGCCAATGCCATAAACGGCCTGAATCCCTGTCCCTACGATGCGGGGTATTATGACTTCAGAAAAGGGCCGATCAGCATCTGTGCCCAGTCGGGTATGATCAATCCGCAGGCGTTCGCCTACCCGCACATGCGATTCGGCATCAGTAAGATCTGTGATTTCGGGAACAAGTGTGATCTGGATGAATCCGATCTCCTCGATTACTTGGAAACCGATGCATCCACCGGCGTGATCAGCATGTATCTCGAAACGATCCGTGACGGTCGGCGATTCATTGACACCTGCAGGCGCGTCTCCGCCAAAAAACCGATATTGGCGCTGAAGTTGGGGACCACACCGGAAGGGGCCCAGGCCTCCCAGTCCCATACGGGATCCATGGCGGTGGATGACGCTGTTTTTCATTCAGCATGCGCCCAGGCCGGGGTGTTGCGTATCCAGGAGTTCGGCGAGTTGTTTGAGCTTCCCAAGGTGTTCGCGGCCCAGCCCCTTCCCAGGGGGAACCGTTTCGGGATGGTCAGCTATACCGGGGGGGTGGGGGTCGTGGCAGCGGACGAAGGGGGCAAATATGGCCTCGTGATGGCCGAATTATCCCCCGAAACCGCCCGGATGTTTGATGAAATATTTCCCGGTCTGGGGAGCATGCCCGTGGATCTCGGGCCGATGATTCCCGTGGTCAAGGATTTTGCCCTGGTGTATTCCAAGATCCTCAAAGCGGTCCTCGATGACACCGAGGTGGATGCGCTTTTCAATGTATTGTGGGCGGATGCTCACGGAAATAATACCAGGGCCTATATCGAGGCCTGTGAGGAATTGAAGATCCATACGAATAAACCGGTGGTAACCTGGGTATATGGGCCCAATCCGGATTCGATTCTTGATCTCACTGAAAAGGTCGAAGAACTGGGATTTCCCGTATTTTCAACGCCTGAGCGGTGTGTCAAGGCCCTGGGGCTGACCGTACGGTATGCGGCGTTGAATGGAAGAAAAACCCATTAATAAACGACATTGAGTCTCCACAGTCCAACACCCGAACCCACAACAAGGAGGATGTCACCATGGAAACACCCATCGCCCATTACTGGGAACATCGTTTGGCTGATCTGAAAGAGACCCTGGAGGGGAACAACTTCGGGGTGTATGTGGCGGCGGATGCCCTGGATGCCAGCCGGATCGTCCAGGAGAAAATCATGCCCAAGACGGGTGCCAAAAGTGTCTCCTGGGGGGGTCCATGACATTTATCGCCACAGGGCTTTACGACATCCTTAAGGAGAAAAAAGACCTGGAGGTCCTGGATACGTTCAACAAGTCCCTCCCACCGGAGGAAGCCCTGGCGCTTCGGAGAAAATCGCTTCTCGTGGATTTGTTCATCACCGGAACAAATGCCGTGACCGAAACCGGTGAACTGGTCAACTTGGATATGTACGGCAACCGCGTGGCGGCCATAACCTTTGGCCCGAAAAACGTTATTGTGCTGATCGGCCGGAACAAGGTGGTCCCGGACCTGGAGGCGGCCATGGAGCGGATCAAGTCCTATGCCGCACCGGTCAATGCCATGCGGCTGGACAAGAAGACGCCCTGCGTCAAAACCGCGTGGTGTGAGGAATGCAAAAGCCCGGACCGTATCTGCAACAGCTGGGCCATCACCCAGAAATCGTTTCCCAAGGGGCGGATCACGGTGGTGTTGATCAACGAAGCGGTCGGGCTGTGATAAGAAAAAGAGATTTACCATACGTGATGCATCGGGGTGTTCCGTCTGATTTCAAGCCGCCTCGCGCTTGGCGTGTGCTGACCTTTGCGGGGATTGACGATACCCCCCCGGCGGGTGATGTGGCGGCACGGGCCGAAAATGCGCTGAACTCGCCGGTGCGATCTTCACCCTTGCAGGACCGGGTAAGTGCGTCCAGCACGGTAACGATCTTGATTGAGGATTTGACCCGGGCCTCTCCCAAGGCTCAGGTTTTGGGGGCGGTTCTGGCGGTGCTGAATGCGGCCGGTGTACAGAGGGACAACATTGCGGTCGTTATTGCGCTCGGCACCCACCGGGGACTGACAACAGCAGAGCTGGAGCGGGCCTTTGGCAGGGATCTCGTTTCAACCTATCGCTTCATGAATCACGACTGCCATGCCGCCGACCTGGTTCCAGCAGGACGGTTGCCCACGGGTCAATCGGTCCGCATACACCCGAGCGCCCATGAGGCCGATGTGACCATGGGTATCGGGTCCATCTTTCCCCATCCCATGAATGGGTTTGGCGGCGGCGGAAAGATTCTGTTTCCAGGTGTGGCGGATTTCGATTCCATTCTGGCGCATCATTTCACCTACACGTTTCAATCCGGCACGGGCTTGGGAAAGATCGAAGCGAATCCTTTCTACGAATCGGTGTGTGACATGGCCCGGTCGGCCGGGCTCGATTTCATCGTCAACAGCATCCTGGACCGCCGGGACAACCTCTTTGATGTGGTGGCGGGAGACCCCGTGCATGCCCATCTGGCCGGCATAAAGATCAGTAAATCGATCCTGTCGCAGCCTTTCCATAAAAAGGCCGACCTCACCCTGACCACCTCTTTTCCCTATACGGAGGGCCCTCAGATCGTGAAAGCCCTTGCCCCGGCTTCAATGGTCACCAAGGAAGGCGGGTGCATCATCCTCAGTGCCGAGTGTGACGGAACCCTGCCCGAACCTTTCGTTGAAAGTTTTGAGCGATTCCATAGGCGCCATGGTGCCGACCTGATGACCGGGGTCCTCCATCACTTTAATGAAGGCCGGCTGATTATGGACGGGGGCGCCATCGATTACAACATGGCCCTGGGCATGACCCTCGCCATCATGCACCGCTTCAAGGTGATCCTGGTGTCGGAAGATATCCCCAGGGAAACAGGGACAAGAATGGGATTTATCTACGCCGGGGATCTAAAAGAAGCCTTTGATCTGGCGGGCAGATACTGCTCATGGCCGGATGTCCATATTATTCCCGCCGGCGGTGTGACCCTGCCGATGATTTAGATGAAAATATTACCGTTGACCTCGTGCCCTACAAGCAGTAACATGAGAAAAGGTATCACTATAATTTTTCCAATAAATTAGACATAAAATGACGCCGAACTAGCTTTAGGTGATGGTATCATTTCTGCTATACTTTTTTAAAAAAGTTATTTTTTAACTAGATTCTTGGAAAGGAGGAAAAATATGGTGTGCCTATATAAGGAGAGCGAAATTAGATCACACAAGGTATTCGGAGTCTGCGCACTATTTTTATGCTTTGCTATTTTTTCTTTTGGCTGTACATCACTTCAAGATTACAAACCTCAGTCAGAGGAAGAGGAAAGAATTAAGGAAACAGTTGTCAATTTTATAAAAGGGGCTGATGAAGGTGATGTAAAAAAAGTATCTTCTGTATTGAGTGAAAAAGCAACTTGTATGGTTGGAAATGAAAGGAAAAGACTATCTAAGGCAGAATATTTGCAATTTTTACAGGAGACTGGTCCTAGACAAAACCCTTTTAATTTAGGGACCCCTGAGATTAAAGTCTCTGGATCTGAGGCAGAAGTAAAAGTTTTTGTAACCCATGTTGATTGGCGGGTTCAAATGGTTTTTAAACTTAATAAAGAGAAAGGAAAATGGTCTATTATTAGCTGGGAATATTAGAAAATTAAGGGTTTGAGGGATAAACTCAACTTTTATAGTACTGTTAAGGGGGTTAAAGATGAAAAAGAAGTTTTTTTGGCTGATTGCCCTAATTGTGGTTATCGTTGGCGTGGTTGTTTACTTTGTCATGAGACCCGCAAAGCCCTTGGTGCCCATCAAGGTCGGCATCATCGATTGTTACAGCGGTCCCCCGGCGGTTTATGGGGAAGACGCCCTCAATGGATTCAAGCTGGCCCTGAAGGATATCAACAAGGAAGGGGTTCTCGGGAAAAAGATTACCTGGACCAAGCGGGACACCAAGTTCAAGGTGGATCTGGCCCTGAGCATGGCCAAGGAACTGGTGATGCGCGAGGATGTGGATGTCATCGTCGGGACCATCAACAGCGGCGCGGCCATGGCGGTGTCCGAGGCCATTGCAAAGAAGGAGAAGGTCCCCTTCATCACCTGGATTTCCAAGAGCGAACGGATCACCGGGGAGAAGGGCCACCGGTATGTCTTTTCCTGCGGCGAGAATACGGCCATGGCCGGAAAGGCAGGCGGTGTGGCCTTGGCCGACAAACCGTATGTCAAGTACTGGATTGCCGGGGATGACTATGAATATGGGCACGCCATCGCCGATGCGGCCTGGCGGAATCTCAAAAAGGCCAGGCCGGATGTGGAGTTGATCGGCGAGTCGTGGTGGAAACCGGGGGAACCTGACCTGGTTCCTTATATCACGTCCATTCTTTCAGCCAAACCCGATGCGGTGATCTTCTGTACGGGGGGACGGAGCATGACCAATGTCATGAAGGCCATAAAGGCGACGGGCATGGCCAAGAAGGTGCCCATCTGGGTCCACACGGCCACAGACCATGCGGTGCTGAAACCGCTCGGTGCCGAAGCCCCGGAAGGCGTTATGGGGACCATGGATTATCACTTCTACTATCCGGATACCCAGGCCAATAGGGAATTTGTCAAGGCCTTTGAGGCCGAATACGGCAATCCCCCGGGATTTCCGGCATTCCACGGTTATATCACGGCCTACTTCATTGCCGAGGCATTCAAAAGGCGGGTTCCACCGACAAAGAGAAATTTATCGATGCCCTGGAGGGGATGAAGATCCAGAGCCCGGTGGGCGAGATTGAGATGCGGGCCTGTGACCACCAGGTGGTCCTCCCCATGTATCTCGGTGTCACCAAGCGGGCGGAGGGGAAAAACCTCGTGATTTCAACGGATATCGTCACCCTGAAGGGCGATCAGGTGATGCCGAGCTGTGAAGAGATCCAGAAAGCCCGTCAAAAGAAGTAGCGCATCTTCGCCGATGGAGCAAAAGCCCCCGGGCTTTTGCTCCATCATCTTCCTTACACTTTAAACCATTCATCCTATGGAATTCGGACAAACCATCACCCTGTCTGCCCTGGCCAGCCATGTCCTGGTGGGCCTGAGCCGGGCCATGATCCTGTTTGTGGTGACTTCGGGTTTGAGCTTTGTATTGGGTGTGCTGCGGGTGCCCAACGTGGCCCACGGGTCATTGTATATGATCGGTGCCTTTTCCGCCTTCACCATTTCAAAGCTTTTTGGAGGGGGTGCCACCGGATTCTGGCTTGCGCTCATCCTGGCCCCCTTTGTGGTGGCCGCGGTCAGTTTTGTTGCCGAGCGGTCTTTATTCTGCCACCTCTACCAAAGAGAACATCTGATGCTGCTCCTCTTTACCTTTGCGCTGATGCTCATCCTGGGCGATCTGGTCAAGATGTTCTGGGGTGCTGACTACCGATCCATCATGGCGCCCGAGGCCCTGCGCGGATCGGTCACGATCTTTGAATCGCCTTTTCCCAAATACAATCTGTTTCTTCTCGCCACAGGTCCGGTGGTGGCGGTGGGGCTCTGGCTTTTTTCCAATAAGACCAAGATCGGAAAGATTGCCCGGGCCGCTGCTGTGGACCGGGACATGGTGGGGGCCGTCGGCATCAACGTGAGCTGGGTGTTCGCTTTTGCCTTCGTGCTGGGGTGTTTCCTGGCGGGACTGGGCGGCGCCCTGGTGTCGCCCACGGTCAGCGTCACCCTCGGGATGGACCACGACATCATTATGGAGGCCTTCCTCATTGTGACCATCGGGGGACTCGGGAACATGTGGGGGGCTATGGTGGGCTCTCTTATATTCGGCATTACCCAATCTTTGGGTGTGCTCTTCTGGCCGCAATTCGCCGTCGTTTTTCCCTATCTCGCCGTGGTGATTATTTTGATCTGGCGACCTACGGGCCTTTTGAAGTCGGTCTGGTAAGGAAGGGTTTTCATCTTGTCAATGGATCGATTCCACATCAAACGGCTGATACTCATTTTGGGTCTCATCATCGCCCTGTTTATTCTGCCTTCCGCCGTCCCCCGGTTCTATATTTATATTCTCGCACTGATCTTTGTCACCGCGCTGTTGGCCATGAGCCTCAATCTGGTGGCCGGTCACGGGGGTTTGTTTCAATTCCACCATGCCGCATTTTATGGGGTGGGCGCCTATACCTTTGCCCTGATCCTCACCAAGACCACCCTGCCCGTTTGGGTGGCCTTTGTCGCCGCCCCTCTCATGGCCTCCCTGGCCGGATTGATCATCGGCTGGTTATGTGTGCGTCTATCCGATCTTTATTTCGGGATGCTTCAAATTGCCCTGGGATCGCTCCTGTGGGCCATCGCATTCAGGTGGTACAGTCTGACCGGAGGGGATGATGGGATCCACGGCGTTCCGATCCCCGATTTTATTTCTTCCATCAACAGTTCCTACTATTTTATTCTCATCGGCCTGATAGTGTGTCTCATCATTTTGTACCTGATTTTGAAATCGCCCTTCGGCATGATCCTTCATGCCATCCGGGATAACCCGGAGCGGTGTCAATCGGTGGGAATCAACGTGAGGCGCCATAAGCTCGCGGGGATTGTCATCGCCACCTTTTTTGCCGGGATCGCCGGGTTTTTTTTCGTGATTGTGGAGGGATCGGTTTTTCCGGACCTTCTGTTCTGGGTGCTTTCCTTGGAGATCTTTATCATGTGCCTTCTCGGGGGATGGTTTACCTTTGCAGGGCCCATCCTTGGGGCCGCGATCATGGTTTCGCTGAGAACGTTTGTGGGCACCTATACGGAATACTGGACCCTGATTGTGGGGATCATTCTGATCCTGTTGATTTTCTTTCTCCCCGAAGGGGTAATGGGGTTTATTCTGGAAAAAACCAAGGGACAAAACCGAATGGTGCCACCCGGGGAGTGAACGATGCTGCGTGTGGAGTCCGTAACCAAGACGTTTGACGGGTTTATGGCGGTGAACGAGGCGGCCCTGACCGTGGATGCCGGCGAGATTGTTGCGGTCATCGGCCCGAACGGGGCAGGCAAAACCACACTGTTTCGGCTCATCACCGGGCATCTCAAACC
Source organism: Deltaproteobacteria bacterium (assembly GCA_034522175.1). GTDB lineage: Bacteria > Desulfobacterota > DSM-4660 > Desulfatiglandales > Desulfatiglandaceae > JAIPDZ01. Next base: position 2,694,704 of record JAXHLQ010000001.1, read on the forward strand.
GGACCAAGGGCGCATCCTGTTTAAGGGAGAAGATGTCGCGGGCCAGCCACCTCATCATATCTGCCGCAAGGGGATGAGTCTTTCTTTTCAGGTGGTCAATATCTTTCATCGCATGACCGTATTTGAAAACGTTCAGGTGGCGGTATTGTCCCACCAAAAGAAAAGCTACCGGCTTTTTTCACCTGCACGTCATCACGGTATCCACTCCACCGAGGAGATACTGGAAAATGTCGGACTGGCCGACAAGGCAGACAGGGTCTGCGGTGCCCTCTCCCACGGCGAGCAGAAGGTCCTTGAAATCGCCATCGCCCTGGGGAACCGCCCTGAGTTGCTGATCATGGATGAGCCCACGGCCGGGATGTCCCCTGAAGAGACATCGGTCACCATTGATCTGATCCATCATCTTACCGGTGATATGGGACTGACGATTCTCTTTTGCGAACATGACATGGAACTGGTCTTCAACGTGGCCCACCGCATCATGGTCATGCAGCAGGGACGTTCCATTATTGAGGCCGAGCCGGATGAGGTGAAAAACAACCTTCAGGTTCAGGAAGCCTATCTTGGAGGCGGTGCAAGCGATGCTTGAGGTAAAAGGCATTCACACCTATTATGGGCTGAGCCATATTCTCTTCGATGTGAGCCTGACGGTCGCGGCGGGTGAGATTGTCACGCTGTTGGGACGCAATGGGGCGGGCAAGAGCACGACCATGAAGAGCGTCATCGGCCTGACCCCACCCCGTCAGGGTTCTATAGTATTCAAGGAGAAGCCCATCGTTGGGAGAAAGCCCTATCAGCTGGCGCGGATGGGTATGGGCTATGTACCGGATGATCGACGGGTCTTCGCCGATCTGAGTGTCGGCGACAATCTTGATATTTCAGCGCGGGGAGAAAAAGACGCGGACAGCTGGACCGTGGAAGGCGTCTACGCGTTTTTCCCCGCCCTCAGGCATATTCACGACCGTAAGGCCGGGTTGTTAAGTGGCGGGGAGCAGCAGATGCTGACCATCGCCCGGGCGTTGATGACCAATCCCGAGTTTCTGCTGTTGGATGAGCCCACCGAAGGGTTGGCCCCCATGGTGGTGCAGACGCTGGAAGAACGGATCAGGAAGCTTAAGGAAAAGGGCCTCACCGTGCTCCTCGCTGAACAGAACCAGAAGGTAGCCTTGCGGATCAGCGACCGCGGATACTTGATTGACAACGGCGTCATCCGCTATCACGGAACCATTCAGGACCTACAGGAGAACGAGGAGATGAGGAAGAAGTATTTATTGGTTTAAGGTGACTGACTGTCAATGCGCCATGTTTCATTCTTGGTTGATTGCCCGGATCGGGTGAAATCGAGCGCTTTTGAATGATTTTCTTTGTTAAGGGAGGAGTAGATGAATCAAAAATATGAGAGGGAGAGACAGGAAGCGGACTTTTTTGATGAAGTACCACACGAATTGGATTACCCGCCGGAAAAAGAAAGGGCGTATCGGTTCCGTACGGCCGCTGAACCAGGTGTCAGTCCGAGGTTGTTCATTTTTGGGTGCGTGGGGGTGGTGATTCTCTTCGGCCTGATGGCATTTTTCTTTTCGGAAAAGTCCGAGGTTTCAAAAAACGATCTCACACTTCTAAAAAAGAGTCTCGATCGTATCGAGACTCGATTGGGTGAGATGGACATCTTGAATAAACGGATGGATGGTCTCGAAAAGGAAGTGAAGCATCTGCGGGCATCGGTCGGAAATGCAGTGGCCAATATCGAAAAGGGCCGTGAAACGCCCACCGCGGCGAAGGTCGAAACTGAATATTATACCGTTCGCTCCGGCGACAGCCTCTACAATATTGCCAAGAAACACGGTTTGACGGTTGATCGATTAACCCAACTCAACCAATTGAACCCCAAAAAACCGATACAGCCCGGTCAACAGCTTGTGGTTTCCCCATAAGGATTGCAGCGGGTTCTGTTTTTATTTCATTAATCGCTCATCATAGGTTTCCTGAAGCGTCTCCACCAGGCGGGTCAGGGTAGAATTCACTGGTGCGGGAATCTTTAATTTTTCCCCTTCTCTTACGATGGCACCGTTTATGAATCTCACCTCCGTCGGTTTTTTGGCCAGAACATCCTGCAGCATGGAGGCCACATTGTCCGCGGTGGCCCGGCATACGTGGATCACCCGCTTAAGGGGGTCTTCATAGGGGAGCCGGATGTCTTTGGCTTTGACAATCTCAACCGCCTCGGCCACGGCCATTTCCATGAGGGTTTTTGTGCTGGCGATCTCTATAAGGCGTCCGTTTTTGAGTCCGGTAATCGCGCACAATGCATTGATGCCCACATTGACAATCAATTTACCCCAGATGAGGCCTTCCACTTCATCGGTGGCCTGCGTGTGGAAACCGGCATCCTGAAAGGCTGCAACCATTTTCTGGATGGAAACCTCGTTTTTCGGGTTTGGTGTGGCCGGCCCAATGAAGGTTTCCCCCTTTCCCGCATGCCGGGCATGTCCAGTTCCTATGAGTGTGGCACCCTCTGAAGTGACCCCGCCGAAGACCCGGTCCTTCCCCAGCAGACTCCCGAGCGTCTCTATGTTCCCGAGGCCGTTTTGAAGGGTCAGGATATCCGCCTCCGGGGGGAGCCAGTCCGCAATTTCCCGGGCCACCGTTTGGGTCTGTGTGGATTTGACACACACAAGGACCACATCGATGGGATCGGAGATGGCCGTGGTCACGGCGGGAATGTGAACGCCGGCTTCCTGAGTGAGCCCTTCCATCCGGAGACCGTTTTTGCGGATAAATTCAGCCCGGTCCGCCTTATAGTCCAACAGAGTCACCCGATGTCCGGCGCGGGTCAGCCGGACGGAAAAGAGGGTGCCCATGGCGCCGGGACCAATGATTAGAAAATGCATACCTTTTCTCTTTGCGTCTTTGCGTGAGTCCCGCCGTGGCGGGATTGGCTTTTTACATTTTGTCGGCTTCTTCGGCCTTCATGCTGAAGCTGTGCTCGGGTCCTGGGAATACCTCCTCCTCCACTTCTTTACGGTATTGAACCAGGGCCTCACGCACCATGGGGGCCAGGTTGACGTACTGTTTGACCATCTTCGGCGTAAACCGTTCAAAAAGGCCCACCAGATCATGATAAACCAGGACCTGTCCGTCGCAATCTTTTCCGGCCCCAATGCCGATGGTCGGTATGTTGAGCGTTTCCGTGATCCTGGCGGACACCACATCCGGGATGCACTCGAGGACAATCATAAAGGCGCCGGCCTTTTCCAGTTCCCGTGCGGATTCAACCAGTTCCCTGGCGCCCTCGGCATCTTTGCCCTGGACCTTGAAGCCGCTCAGTTTGGTGGCCGTCTGCGGGGTGAGCCCGATATGGGCGCATACGGGAATCCCGGCGGTAACGATGGCCTTTACCACGGGGACCATTTCCGTGCCGCCCTCCAGTTTTACTGCGGCACATCCCGCCTCCTTGATAAAACGGCCCGCATTGGCGACCGCGTTCTCCGGACTCACCTGATAGGACATGAAGGGCATGTCGCCGATCACAAAGCTGTGCGCGGCCCCACGGACCACGGCCTTCGAGTGATGGAGCATTTCATCCATGGTGACCGGGACCGTGCCGTCATAACCGAGAACCACCATGGCCAGGGAGTCACCGACCAGGATGGCATCGATCTCTGCCTGGTCCACGAGGCTGGCGGTAGGATAGTCATAGGCCGTCATCATGGAGATCTTTTCACTTTTTTCCTTTTTCTTCACAAAATCACTGATGGTCACTTTTTTCCGTTCCATGTTCCTTTTTCCTCCTTACGGCTCAAGGCCAAAAAAAAGGGCTTCTCGGAAGAACCGAAAGACCCTTCAACGCCAATGATGTGGCCTGTGATGCCGGGCGGGTATCAACGAAGCCCTTTCCCCTGTGAAGGGTAAGGTCTGTTTTAGCATATTCACCGTCCCGGTCCCGTGTTTCAATCGATCCAGGCAGTCCCACATCGAAAACATTCATCATGTCCAAACAGGTCAGATAAAAGCGACAAGCCATCGGGTATCTGTCCGTTATGGATCAGGTCCGCTGAGGCTGTTCTTAGGCGCACCCATATCTGACTGAACCCGCCATGTCAATGAATTTCTGATAAATTTGTTTTCCATGAGACGAACACACTCCCACCCGCGAAGGACACCACGAACACGATTTTGTGATTGAATCCATAGCCATACCGTGTATAATATTAACGTTTCCCACGCATTGAACAGCGATGCCTTGTGGGGGATTTCCTCGGGCAATCTTTTTTTCATCGGGGTAAGGGAAAAGGTGTTTTTATGGCACAGATTGATGCATTTTTTAAGCTCATGAATGATCAGGGGGCTTCTGACCTTCACCTGGTCTCCGGACAGCAGCCGGTGCTGCGCATCCAGGGGGAGATGGAGCGGGTAAAATATAAGGAACTGGACAATGACAGCCTCAAATCCATGCTGTATGAAATCGCCCCCGAGGATAAAGTCAAGGTTTTTGAGGAAACAGGGGATGTCGATTTCGCGTATGAAATACCGAACCTGGCACGCTACCGGGCCAACTTTTTCCAGCAGAAATATGGAATCGGCGCGGTGTTCAGAGAGATCCCATCCGATATTCTGACCTGTGAGCAGTTGGGGTTGCCTCCGGTAGTTGCGAAGATGGCCTCTCTCCCAAGAGGGCTTGTTCTGGTGACCGGACCCACCGGCAGCGGAAAGTCGACGACCCTGGCCGCCATCATTGATGAGGCCAATAAAACCCGAAAGGATCACATCCTCACGGTCGAAGATCCCATTGAGTTTGTCCACAAAAGCGCCAAAGCCATTGTCAACCACCGGGAAGTGGGGGCGCACACCAATCCTTTGCTGCAGCACTCCGGGGGGCTTTGCGGGAGGATCCGGACATCATACTCGTCGGAGAAATGAGGGATTTGGAGACCATTTCTTTGGCCATCGAGGCGTCATCCACAGGGCATCTGGTTTTCGGGACCCTTCATACTACGAGCGCGGCAAAAACCGTTGACCGGGTTATAGAAGTCTTTCCTGAAAACCAGCAGGAACAGATTCGAAATACCCTTTCCGACGGGCTCCGGGCGGTGGTGGCGCAGAATCTATTCAAGCGCATCGACAAAAAGGGCCGGGTGGCTGCCCTTGAAATCATGATTGCAACGCCTGCGGTCAGGAACCTGATCCGGGAGGCCAAGACCTTCCAGATCCCCTCCATGATCCAGACAGGTAAAAAATTCGGTATGCAGTCATTGGATGATGCCATCATGACTCTCTTGACGAAGAAAATCATCGGTCCGGATGCGGCTTATGCCAAATGCAATGATAAAGAAAAGTTCCGACCCTATTTGAAGCATCCGCCTGCTGATTTCACGGAAGTGTAAACCCTAACGTTGCATAAAAGTTGAGTTCAAAACGCTATAGATTAGGTCAGCAGGGGACGATGGGGCATTTTCAAGGGTGAAAGCGTATCGGCCATACGGTGAAGTCTTGAAAATGGAACAGCGTTTCTTGATGTCCTGATATAGAGTGAGTGAAACGATTTTGGGCCAAAGCTTTATGCAACGTTAGGGTAAAGGAGGTTAAGTCATGCGGCAGCAACAGTTGGATTATGTTCTCAACACCATGTTGAATTCCTATGGCGATGCATCAGACCTTAATTTTACAGTGGGCAAGCCGCTTCAGGTGGAAAGTTACGGAGAATTGAAGCCGGTTGAAATGAAGCCGCCCATCAGGAAACTGACCCCCTTTCAAACGGAATTGCTTGCGCTCAATCTCATCAACGGGGATCGACGGCTGACACGTATCCTCTTGACGGAAGGATCGTGTGATACGTCGTACAAACTGGCGGGAAGGGCCCGTTTCAGGGTAAACATCTTTTCGCAGAAGGGCTTTTATTCAACAGTGATGCGGCAATTGGCAAGGAAGGTCCCCACCATCGAAGAATTGGGCCTGCCCAAGGCATTTTTGAAAATAAGCGAGGAGAGAAACGGCATTGTACTGATCACAGGGGCCACCGGGACCGGAAAGACCACTTCGTTGGCCGCCCTCCTCAACCGGATAAACGAATCAAAACCCGTGCACGTGGTGACCCTGGAGGATCCAGTGGAGTATGAGCATCCTCAGAAAACGGCCACCTTTAACCAGAGAGAACTGGGTGCTGATTTTGACAGTTTTGCCAGCGGATTGAGGGCCGCATTGCGCCAGGCCCCCAAGGTGATTCTTGTGGGTGAGATGAGAGACAGGGAAACCGTGGAAATTGCACTTTCCGCCGCGGAAACCGGTCATCTGGTATTGAGTACCCTTCATACCGTCGATTCGGGTCAGACCATCAACCGGATCGCGGGCATGTTCGAACAGGAGGAAGAAAGGCAGATCCGAATTCGCCTCGCTGATACCGTGCGATGGATCGTTTGTCAGCGATTGATGCCCAGAATAGGTGGCGGCAGAGTGGCCGCCTTTGAAATCATGGGCGCAAATTTGCGGGTTAAGGATTCCATTCTACATGGGGAGTCCGAAGGAAAGACCTTTTATGAAATCATCGAGGGAAGTCAACCTTTTGGTATGATGACCTTTGACCAGTGTATTTCGGAGCATTATGAACAGGGCCTGGTTACCGAGGATATCGCCATGAGTTATGCATCAAGAAAGCCCATTGTCGGACGTGCCATAGATGCGATCAAATCGGCCAAAGGGGAGAAGACCACCACCATTGAGGATTTGGCCATTGACAAAGAATACGGAAGAACGGGAAGATAATAACATCTTTTTTGCAGGCGAGAGGATGTCCTATGGAGATCGTATGCGAAGGCTGCAGCACAAAGCTGAATGTACCCGATGAAAAAATCCCCGAGGGCCAGCGGGTCAGCATCAAATGCCCCAAGTGTCAACATAAGGTGGTCATAGACCCTTCGGAAAGGGCGTCACCGGACATGACTCCCCATATGGGCGACTTAGATGAACCCCTTGCCGTCATGGATGAATCGGGCGCGGGTGAAGATCTGGGAGGCGACGCGCTTGAATCCTACGGAGAGGACGAGAACCTGGCCCTGGTGCTTGACCCCGATGCGCAGAACCGGAATCGCATTAAGGCGGTGCTCGATGAGTTGGGGTACCGGTCACTAATGGATGAAGATGCCAAATCGGCATTAAAAAAGATGCGGCTTCACGCCTTTGATGTGGTTTCCCTCTCGGATGGCTTTGATCAGGTGCCGGTGGAAGAGAGCCCTGTCACGACCTACATCAACAGGCTTTCCATGTCCATCCGGCGGCGCATGTTCCTAATGCTCATCAGCGGGCGGTTTAAGACCATGGACCGTCTAACCGCCTTTGCCATGAGTGCCAATCTCGTGGTCAACGAAAACGATGTCAACCGTTTAGACCGGATCGTAGGCATGGCCATCTCTGATAATAAAAAATTTTATAAGGTATTTACGGACACGCTCAAAGAGATGGGAAGGGCGTGAGCGGATAAGGGATAAATGGACAGAACAGACCAATATCGACTGAGGATAAGGCATTGTGTAGGCACCATCATCGACGTCCATTCGAGCGTCAGTGATGCGTATGAAAATGAGGAACTGGTCTCCGATTTTGAAGAATTGGAAAAGGCCATTGATGTATTGGACATGAGTCTGGTCTCTGAAGGGGATATTCTCATGGTGGAGCAGGCCACCAATGCGCTTTTGATGCAGTTTAAGACCCTTTTCGAGACCGGGATGTTTGGCACTGTTTACGGGCACGCGTCCAGCTGACGACCGGCGGGGGAAAAAGCCGGTGGTATTTTTCGGCTGTTCCACCTCCTAAAGGATCCCGTCGGGATCGACCCGGCAATCCAGGAGTTTCCCCCCCTTCATTTCCGCCAGCATTTTCTCCCAAATCCCTCTAAGATGATGGATCGTGTCTCGCTTTCCCAGTGCCCACAGCGAGCCCCCCGCACCGGCGCCGCTGAAGCGCGCGCCGCAACCGGCCGATTCGGCTGCTCTTACCAGGTTCTGTGTATTTTCATCCAGGGCCTCTGGTGTGATGCGACACCTCACGGCCATTTCTTCCCGAAGGAGACAGGCAGCACCCTCCCAGTCCTGTAATGCTATGGCCGATTTAAGGAGATGAACGATCCGGTTTGCCTCGATCCATCCGGCCCTTGTCCTGCCGGATAGAAATCCGTCTATCCAGCTTAGATTGGTGGTGGCCGAGGTGTGTGTCTTTCCACTGTAAGCCACCAGGATCCTTTGTGAAAGGGCCTTCCGGCCATCTCTGTTTAAAAGGGTGATCCGTTTAAAGGGTGTGGTGGGATGGCTGTATTGCCAGACCCACTGATTGACACCGCCATAGACGGCCGCCGCTTGATCCTGCATGCCGCAGTTTCCCCCGCTGATGCCGTCTTCCATGTGATACGCGAGATGAAGGATGTTTCTTTTGGGCAGCCTTTTGCTGCCGAGATCGTTGGGCCAGTTTCGATAGGGCCTGTATGAGTGCCACGAGCGCCGTACTTGATCCGCCGAGGGCGGACCGTACCGGTGATTGGGACCTGATGTGCACCCTGAGTCCATGAAAACCGAAATGGGAAACAGCGGCAAGAAAGAGACCGAAATGGGAGGTGAAGGCGGGGGCCTCGATGGGCCATATCTCCTCCCTTTCAAAGCCCTCGGATGAGACCTTCACGTAACCCGATTCATAGGGCGAAAGGGTGACAAACGTCCGCAGGGTCAGCGCCATATTGATGGTGGTGGGCCTCACCCGCTCTAAAGGAAGCGCCAGCGCCTTGATGTCCCATGTCCCGCCACAATCGATCCGGCAGGGCGCCGACGATTCGATGGTTTCCTCTTTGAGGATATGGGTAACCTCGATCATGGTTTGATTATCCCTCCATTGAGGAATCCGTTGATTATTTTATGATCACGTCTTCTTCGTAAAAATCGCGTTCCGGCGTGCTGCCTGTTTTTTCAAAATCAGCGATCCACCCGTTGACCCGGTCTTCTCCATAGGCCGCCTTCCATGCCGCGACAATGGTCTCTACCGGTACATCCGCATACGTTCCATGGTCTGCTACATATTCCATAAACGCCTTTTTCTCCAGGTTGTAGGGATGAAAAATGGAGTCTTCGCGTCCGTTGAATTCAAGGGGCGCCACCTTGTGTCGCTGGCACAGCTCCTTGTTAAAGGCGGGGGTGGCCTTGACCCATTTTTTGTTCAGATAGAATTCGGTGAAACCGTGAAAGACAAACACATCCGTTCCCATGAAGGCGAGAAGCTGCTGGGTCGCGAGGTGATTCCTGACGTCCGCAAAACCGATCCTTGAGGGAATCCCGCACGTCCTTCCAAGGGCGCACAGCAATGCAGCCTTACAGACGCAGTACCCCCGTCCGCTCTTGAGCACGTGACTGGCCCGATAGTGGTCGGGCCGGTAAAACGGGTAGTAGGGATCGTACCAGATACCGTCCCGAACAGCGTAATAGAGCTTGACAGCGCGTTCAACAGGGGCCTCGGTGTCCCCGATGGTCTGCGCGGCAAAGTCAATAATGCGGGGATGGTCACTGTCGATAATATCGGTGGGTGAGAGGTATTGATCAAAAGGCGTTTTTGTCATGGCCTGCTCCTCATTTAGGATTCGATACCCAAGCGGTTTCGTTAAAGGCACGGCCCCCGGCTTGGGGGGCTCTGCGGGCTGTTCACATTTCACCCATATCCATACCCGGGTTTCAACTCAGTTTCAAGTCAATGCGGTTGACTCGAGGATTTTCCCTTTGAGATTCCAATCCCGATAGCGATTTCGATTGCGATCCCGATTCGGATTGGTTCACATCCCATGGGTGTCGGGGCCTGATTTCGCGTGGTGTTTGGACAGGCCTTTTTTCCTTGACACGTAGTTACGTTGTAGCTAAAATGTAACCATAAATTTTCGAGTTTCGACACGGATAAAATCATAAAATTAAAATTAAAACAATATATTAGGTTATCCCATGCAGGCTCTTTAAAAAAGCCGAACGGGTTTTTTGAAAATGGTGACTGAAAAGCGCCCTGCCGATGATAAAAAGACCGCTCCACGAAGGGCAAAAGGAAGAGTCCGGTTAGAAGTCTATGGCGAGGAGATGGTCGAAAAAGTGGTCAAGTTGAGCGGAAACAGTGGGCGCGTCTACCTGCCGCCGGATTGGGTGGGGTCCCGAGTGAAAATCATCAGACTGGATTGAACCATTTGCCCATGGTCAGCGTATTGAATCATATCACCATAAGAGGCGTCAGAGATGAAGACGCTGCGGATATCACCAGCATCCAGACCGCCATTACGAAATCCTCGGAAAACATCGATTTCAGGCATGTGATTGAAGAACAGATGCGGAATTTTGAAAACGTCAGTTTTGTCGCCGAGATGGATGGGCGGGTTGTCGGTTATATGTTCAGTTATATTTTATTTGGCGGATTTGGGCTGGAGAAGAGCGCCTGGATCGCCACACTCGGGGTGCACCCCAAATTCATGGGACAGGGAATCGGAAAACGTCTGGCCGAGGAAATTCTGACGGTATACAAGGACAAATGTGTCCGATCCATATATACCTCTGTTCGGTGGGATTCCGTGGATCTCCTCTCTTTTTTCAAGACACTTGGATTTGACCGGAGTCACTTTATCAACCTGAAAAGGGAACTGGACGTTTAATTGCCCGCCTCCTTCTAAGGAAAGTAGGAATCCAAGGCGAATAAATATCCTGAGACCTTTGAAAAATGTTCAATTTTGGTTTAGCTCAAGAAAGACGAAAATTTCAACCGCAGGAATATACGACAATATTTCGAGGATTGAAATGTGAGTCTGACGCCGAGATTGGCCAAAAGGGGGCGTTTTTCAAGGGTCTCAATCTAAAAGGGGACGTAAGATGAGGTATGCAGAAACAGGGTTTAATTTGGAAGTTGATTTGACCCGGGGAAGCATCGATCGGGTGGCAACGGACCCGAAAGAAACAGAGCTTTATCTCGGCGGTCTGGGTACGAACGCCAAGATCATGTGGGACAGGGTTCCCCCGGAGGTTGAACCCTTTTCTCCCGACAACCTGCTCATATTCAGCGCCGGACTCTTATGCGGTACGCCGGCCACCGGGTGCAATCGAACCATTGTGACGACCATTTCTCCCCAGACGCAGTTAATGGCGTTTTCCATGATGGGGGGGTTTTGGGCACCGGAGTTGAAATATGCCGGGTACGACAAAGTGATCCTGAGTGGCAAATCGCCGGAACTGGTCTATTTGTGGATCCATAACGACAAGGTGGAGATCCGTGATGCCGCTCATCTGCAGGGAAAAGGCGCCATTGAGACGGCGGAACTCATCCGGGAGGAGTTGAAGGAGCCGAAAGTCCAGGTGGCCGCCATCGGACTGGCTGGGGAAAACCGGGTCTATTTCGCCTCCATCGAACAGGGCAGATCCAGTGCCAGCCGACAGGGGCTTGGGGCGGTGATGGGAGACAAGGGCGTTAAGGCCATTGCGGTTCGGGGTACCAAAGATATTCATGTGGCCCGGCCTGAGGAATATCTGGAACTCTGTAACGAGGTGCTCGCATATATCAAATGGCGGGAGGATCACCCCATTCCGGGGGTCATCCCCATTTTGTCCGTATTGGGATCGCCCCAGGAGATGGCCATTCATGATGAAAAATGGCACACCGAGGAATTTTTCATGGGGAAACGCCCGTGTTCGCAGAAAGGACTTCTGGAATGAGGAGATTGCTCAGGCATGGTATGAGACACTGGAGAACATGCGAACCCGCTTCATCAGTTGTTACAACTGTCCGGTGAAATGCGGGGCGACCCTCGACGTTCCGGACAAATCCACATACATGATGAAGTGCTTCACCAAACTCACTTATACCATGGCGGCCATGTCGGATCTGGAATTCGGCCTGACCATTGCCCAGCGGGCCACCGAGTACGGTGTGGATGGTTACTCCGCGCCGCAGGTGATGGCCTTCGCCCTTGAGCTTTATGAGGCCGGCATCCTGACGGACAAGGATTTTCCGGATATGCCCGCCGACAACGAAGGCCGGTTTTTTTACCTCCTCGACAAGATCGTGAACCGGGAAGGGATCGGCGATGTCCTGGCCGACGGGACCTACTGGGCGGCCAAAGAGATCGGCAACGGTGCGGAAGAATATGCCCACAACAATATCAAAAAGATTGAGCAGTTGCCCCTCAAGCTGGGGCGATTCAATCCCATCTATTTTCTCATGTATTGCACCGGGGAGAAGATCAACATTACCCAGATCGAAGGACAGTTCCCCCAGGCACCTTTCCCCAAGCGGGAGCATCGAGAAAAATTTGTAAAGGATTGGTTCCAGGTGCCGGACGAGAAATTCAAGCAGTATTTCCTCGATTGGGACATTAAGGGAGACAACGCCCTGCCCTATTATCCCACGGTGGAGATGTGCTGTGATATCGTCGACTGGCAGGAGAAGATGCACTACATCGATGATGCCCTCGGCATGTGCGCGGGGTTGTCGTCCTTTCATCTGAAGCCGCCCTATCACATGCATAATTTCCCCAAATTTGTGTCCGCCGGTGCGGGCATTGATATGGACGAAGACAGCCTGAGCCACGCCGCCAGGCGGTATCGCACCCTGGTCCGGGCCAATAACATCCGAAGAGGGATGCGTAGAAAGGATGAAAGGCCGCCCGAGGACCACTGGAAGCAGAGAATCCCCGAACTGGAAAAGGAGCTGTTAGACACCTATTATCAATTCAAGGGGTGGAATGAGCAGGGGATCCCCACAAAAGAATCGCTTCATGACCTGGATCTGGATTATGTTTACGAGGAATTTGAGAAACGAGGCGTTTATTCAGAGAACGGGGCCACACCTACCGAGGATACCCCGGCGGCAAAAGGGGAGGAGGTGTAGCCATGGCTGAGAAGAAAAAGAAAATCGTCAAGACCATCAAGGTGAATGCGGATGAGTGCAACGGGTGCCGGGGCTGCGAACTCATTTGTTCTGCTTTTCATGCGGAGCCCAAGTACAGCAGCAACAATCCGGCAAGGTCCCGCATCCGGGTAATCCGGCACCCCCTCAAGGACATATATGTTCCGGTATATGCGGGAGAGTATACCCCTGCTGAATGTGCGGGACGAGACAAATATGTGCTTGACGGAAAAGAGTATGAAGAGTGCGCCTTTTGCCGGGCGTCCTGCCCTTCGAGAGACGAGTTTAAAGAACCGGATTCCGGTCTTCCGTTGAAGTGTGACATGTGCGAGGGCGAAGACGAGCCCCTGTGCGTCAAATGGTGCCTGACCGATGCGCTGACCTACGAGGAACGGGAAGAGGACGTGGAAGAAGAAGAAAGCCCCGAAGAGATGGAAATCGGATTGGAAGCATTGGCGAAGCAGTACGGCTTGGACAAGATCATGGAGACCGTTGCCCGGATGTCCATGGCCAAGAAGGAATAACCGACATAAGTCAAAAACAAGAGGGTTTAAAAGACAGTGGAGCGTGTAGCCGATTACAAAGAGATCGTCGATGTCATCAAATTGAGCGGTGGCGATGCCTTCAAGAGATGCTTCCAGTGCGGGCTGTGTGACACGGTGTGCCCGTGGAACCGGGTCAGGAACTTCAGCATGCGCAAGCTGGTTCGTCAGGCGACCTTTGGTTTTACCGAAATAGAAGCGGAAGAGATGTGGCTTTGCACCACCTGTGGACGGTGCCCTCAGCAGTGTCCAAGAGATGTGCAGCAGATTGAATCCGGAATAGCCCTGCGCCGGGTGGCCACGGAATATGGCGTTTTCCCCAATTCCGTCAAACCGATCCGAGCGGCCAGCGGAAGCCTTACCGGAGAAGGCAATCCTCTGGGAGAAGAGCGGAAAAAGCGGGGGGACTGGGCTAAAGAACAATCGGTGGAATCCTTCGATGCGGAGATGGAGATCCTCTATTTCCCCGGCTGCTACCCCAGCTTTGATCCGCGATTGAAAAAGGTTGCGGTTGCCACGGCCCAAATCCTGAAATCAGCCGGCGTCGACTTTGGAATCCTCGGTGAAAAGGAGAACTGTTGCGGAGAGAGCATCCGCAAAACCGGTGACGAGGAATTGTTTCGGCGTCTCGCCAAGGAAAACATCAAGACATTTATCGACCATGGGGTAAAGAAGATTCTGGTATCTTCTCCGCATTGCTACCATACCTTCAAGAATGAATATCCGCAATTTATGGTGAACTTTGAGGTGGTTCATGTCTCCCAGTACTTATTTCAACTCATGAATGAGGGCAGGCTTGCGTTCAAAAAGCCCTATAAAAAGAAAATCACCTATCATGACCCCTGCTATCTGGGTCGTCACAACGGTATTTTTGACGAACCCCGGGCCCTCCTCACAAATGTGTCCGGTTTGGAATTGAGCGAAATGCCTGACTGCCGTATGGACAGCCTTTGTTGCGGCGGGGGCGGTGGCCGGGTCTGGATGGAAACCCAGAAGGAAGAGCGGTTCGGTGACATCCGGATTCAGCAGGCCATGGATCTCGGGGCCGAATTGCTGGTGACCTGCTGCCCTTACTGCATTACCATGTTCGAGGACAGCCGCGTCACCATGGGTGTGGATGAACAAATAGCCATCAAGGACATTACGGAGATCCTTCAGGAAGTCATTTAAGCAATCTTAGGCGGATAAGGATATAACACCGTGGAAAAGGAACAGATCGAACAGCTTTGTAAAGGGTTCACAGACAGCGAGTTTGGCGATGTGATGGTCGTCGGTGGCGGCGTCAGCGGGATTCAGGCCTCTCTTGATCTGGCCACCGCAGGGTTCAAGGTCTATCTGGTAGAGGAGGCGCCGAGCATCGGGGGACACATGGCCCAGCTCGATAAGACCTTCCCCACCAATGACTGCTCCATGTGAATACTTTCGCCGAAACTGGTCGAGGTCGGCCGGCATCCAAACATCGAGGTCCTGACGTATACGGAAGTGGACCGTGTTGAGGGAAAGGCGGGAGACTTTCAGGTGAGTCTGATCAGAAAGCCTCGATATATTATCGAAGACAAATGCACGGGGTGTACCACATGCGTTGGATACTGCCCGGTGGAATATCCGGATCCATTCAATCAGGAGATCTCACAAAACAAGGCGGTCCATGTCTATTTCTCCCAGGCCATCCCACTGGTGGCTTATATTGACGAAAGCTGTATCTACCTCAAAGAAAAGAAATGCCGGATTTGTGAAGGCGTCTGTCAGAACGCGGCCATCGACCTGGAACAGAAGCCGGAGAAGGTGAAAGTGAATGTCGGGGCGATCATCCTGTCTTCCGGCATCGAGCCGTATGACCCCGGCGTAAAAGATGAATACGGCTACGGAAAGTTTGAAAACGTGCTCACCAGCATGGACTATGAACGACTCTTGTCTTCCACCGGGCCTTATGAAGGCCGCATCCTTCGTGCGTCGGACAAGAGGCATCCCAACAAGCTGGCGTGGATTCAATGTGTCGGGTCCAGACGGGTGACGCCCGGCGATAACAGCTACTGTTCAGGGGTATGCTGCACCTACACCCAGAAACAGGTGATCTTGACCAAAGACCATGACCCGGACGCAGCGTGCACGGTATTTCACAACGACATCCGCTCATTCGGAAAGGATTTTGAGCGATATTATCAACGAGCGGAAGCCCTTCCGGGTGTGCAATTTATCCGGAGTTACGTCTCGATTACCAGAGAGGACCCTGAGAGTAAGGAAGTCTTTATTAAATACGCGACCGCAGACGAAGGTGTGAAAGAAGAAGCATTCGACATGGTGGTCCTCTCCGTGGGCTTGAATCCGCCGGTGGAAAACGAAGGTCTGGCAGAGAAGTTCGGCATTTCACTCGAAACGCACGGCTTCTGTGAGTCAACCCAGACCAATCCCATGGAAACCAGCAGACCCGGCATCTTTGTCAGCGGGGCATTTCAGGGCCCCACGGATATCCCCGAGTCGGTGTTCACTGCCAGCGGGGCCGGGGCGCAG
The DNA here is from genome assembly GCA_034522175.1 of Deltaproteobacteria bacterium. Lineage (GTDB taxonomy): Bacteria > Desulfobacterota > DSM-4660 > Desulfatiglandales > Desulfatiglandaceae > JAIPDZ01. The sequence continues at coordinate 2,710,651 of JAXHLQ010000001.1, forward strand.
TGCGGTGAACTTTTGGACTACAGACGGGATAAGCTGGCCAAAGAACGGGTATACCCCCCAGAGCGCGACGTCTCCCAGGAAGAGCCGAGGATCGGCGTCTTTGTGTGCCACTGCGGGGCCAATATCGGCAGTGTGGTGGATGTGCCTGCCACCGTTGAATATGCCAAGACCCTGCCCAGTGTGGCCTATGCACAGGAACAATTGTTTTCATGTGCGACCAATTCGGCCCAGGAGATCACGGATCTGGCCCAGGAAAAGGGGCTTAATCGCGTGGTGATCGCGGCCTGCTCACCCAGGACCCTTGAACCCTTGTTCCGGGATACCCTCAGGGAGGCGGGGCTGAACCAGTATTACTGTGAAATGGCCAATATCCGGGAGCACTGCTCCTGGGTCCACAGCCGCCAGAAAGAAGAGGCCACTCAGAAGGCACAGGATATTGTGCGAATGTCGGTGGCACGGGCGTGCTACCTCGAGCCCTTGCAGGAGTTTGATCTGCCGGTAGACAACGCGGCTCTGGTGGTTGGCGGCGGTATTGGAGGCATGACCTGTGCCCTCTCCATCGCCAAACAGGGGCATGATGTGGTTCTTGTGGAAAAGGAAAGGGAACTCGGTGGGATGGCCCGGCGCCTTCCTATGACCCTTGAGGGGATGGACGTTCAGGCCTATTTAAATGATTTGATCCATGCAGTCTACAAGAATCCTCTCATTCATGTGATGCATGATGCCACCATCACGGATGTCTCCGGGTATGTGGGAAACTTTGTTACCACGGTGGAGACCGGAGAACGCATCAAAGAAATCAAACACGGCGCGTCCGTGATCGCCATCGGCGCGGATGTCTATACGCCGACGGAATATCTCTATGGCGAAGATGAGAAGGTGGTCACCCATCTTGAATTGGGGGAGTTGATCGCCGCCGAAGACGAAAAGGTTACCGGAGCCCAGACGGTGGTGATGATTCAGTGTGTCGGCTGTAGGAATGAGGATAGGAATTACTGCAGCCGGGTCTGCTGTACCCACGCCATCAAAAATGCCTTGAACCTGAAAAAAATTCATCCGGAGATGGATATCTACGTCCTCTTCAGGGATATGAGAACTTACGGGTTCAGTGAAGACTATTACCGGGAGGCATCGGAGAACGACGTAAAATTCATCCGCTACGAACCGGATGATCCACCGGAGGTGGAGGCCACCGAAGCCGAAGGTCGTTCCGTGATCCGGGTGATGGCCACGGATCCCGTTTTGGGGCAGAAGCTTGCCATTGATTCGGACATCCTTTCTCTCGCGGCTGCGGTGATTCCCTCCGCATCGACGGAAAAAATGGCTTCATTGTTCAAAGTCACCCTGAGCCCGGATGACTTCTTCAAAGAAGCGCACGTGAAATTGAGACCCGTTGAGTTTGCTGCAGACGGTGTTTTCCTCTGCGGAACCGCGCACTATCCAAAGCACATTAAAGAGACCATCAATCAGGCATACGGGGCTGCGGGACGGGTGCTCACCCTTCTTTCCAAGGACACGGTGGTGGCTTCAGGGGCCATTTGCGAAGTGAATGAGGACGAATGTGTGTCTTGCGGCGCATGTATTACGGCGTGTTCCTATGGCGCCATTGATTTTCGGGAGACGTCCAAAGGCAAAAAGGCCTGGGTCAACCCGGTTCTGTGCAAAGGCGACGGCCTGTGCAATGCAAAGTGCCCCACCAATGCCATTGTTCTGAAGCATTTTACTGATGAAGAACTCTACAGTCAGATTGATGCGGCCACAACGGACGAGGAGATGATGGAACCGATGGATATGGCGGTTGGGGATGTCTAATAAATGGTCACACGATAACGCCGGAAGAGCCGGCAAAGGGAGGTGAGACCCAATGAGTGCAGGGCGTGAATTTAAACCCAGGATTCTCGGCTTTGTATGTCACTGGTGAGCGTACGGGGCTGCTGACCTGGCTGGAGTTTCCAGACTGCAATATGCCGACGAGATGCGGCTGATTCGCGTCATGTGTTCCGGCAGAGTGGATCTTGAATTTATCTTGAGAGCCTTCTCGAACGGGCAGGACGGTGTGTTCATCGGGGGGTGCCGGTTGGATGAATGCAACTATGTCACCCACGGCAACTACGATGCATTTGCCCTTGTGAAGATATGCAAAAAAATAATGCAGCGCATCGGCCTGAATCCCAAAAGGTTGAGGCTTGAATTCATGTCCGGTGCGGACGGGGGCCTTTTGGCAGAGGCAACGGATGATTTTGTCAAAGAGGTGAAGACGCTGGGTCCCCTCGGTGAAGACGAGAGCATCGATACAGATGAATTGAACGTTAGATTAAAAGCTGTGAGAAAGCTGGTCCCTTACATCAAGCTGGTGGAAAGGGAGCGGCTGAGAATTCCGGTCAAATCCAAGGAAGCCTATGAGACGTTTTTCAGCAGTGACAAATTTGACCGGTTATTCGAAGAACTGATCGGCGAGCAATTGGCCATCAGTCAGATCATCTTTCAGCTGAAGGAAAGCCCCCGTTCGACCGGAGAACTCGCAGAAACCTTGGGTCTGAGCCCCTCCGAGGTATCCAGATATATGAGCCGTTCATCACGGCAGGGTTTTGTCCGATACGATGAAGGCGAAAAGCGCTATGCCATCGCATGAGGCTAAAAAAACGGATCAGATGAAATAGGGAGATTGAACCGGGACCATGGACAACGAGACAGTCGATCAGATTATTGATAAACATCATGGGGAGGCCAGTTCCCTGATCCAGGTGTTGCTGGATGTGCAGAGTGAAAATCACTGGCTTCCCAAGCATGTACTGGACCGTATCGGCGAGAGATTGCAGGTGCCGCTATCCCGGATACTGCATATCGCCACCTTTTACAAGGCCTTCAGTCTGGTACCCAAAGGACGGCACGAAATTCATATCTGTATGGGAACGGCCTGCCATGTTCGAGGGGCGCCGCGGGTCCTCGACAGGGTAAAGGAATTTACAGGAATAAAGCCGGGTGAAACGGATATGGACTTGAAGTTCAGTCTGGAGACGGTGAACTGTCTCGGCTGCTGTGCTTTGGGACCCGTCATTGAAATCGATGGGAAAACTCACGGGAAGATGGCGCCGTCCAAGACGGCAGACGTATTGGAGAATTACGATTAGGGGAAATTATGGCACGGTTGAATTCGCCTGAAGAACTGGAAAGATTCAGGAAAGAGATATTATCCCAAAAGGATCCAAACAGTCCCTGTGTTTCCATATGTGCGGGTGCCGGCTGCATGGCCTCGGGCGCAGGTGAAGTCATAGCGGCCTTTAAAGCGGAGATTGAAAGCCGGGGGCTGCAGGCTGATGTGACGACCAAAGAAACCGGGTGCCCCGGCTTCTGCGAGAGAGGACCCGTGGTGGTGATTTATCCCGAGGAGATATGCTACCTTCAGGTAACGCCCGAGGATGTATCAGAAATCGTTTCCGAAACCCTGAAGGGAAAGAAAGTCGTTGAACGGCTGGTCTATGTGGACCCAACCACAGACGAAAAGGCGACGGTTGAATCCGACATTCCATTTTACAAGCATCAGCAAAGAAACATCCTCGACAGCAATATCAAGATCGACCCCAGGAGTATAGACGATTACCTAAGCATCGGCGGCTATTCCGCCCTGGCGAAAGTGCTTTCTCAAATGACCCCGGATGACGTGGTGGCGGAAGTCAAGAAGGCCAATCTGAGGGGACGGGGCGGTGGCGGTTTTCCAGCGGGCAGAAAATGGGAAGGTTCCCGGAACGCGCCCGAAAAGACCAAATACGTGATTGTCAATGCCGATGAGGGGGACCCCGGTGCCTTCATGGACAGGGCGCTCCTCGAAGGAAACCCGCACTCCATTCTCGAAGGATTGACCATCGGGGCCTATGCCATCGGTTCTTCCGAGGGCTATATTTATGTCCGGCAGGAATATCCCCTTGCCGTTAAGAATGTGCTCCTGGCCATCCAGGCGGCTGAGGAATATGGATTTCTCGGGGAGAATATCCTGGGCTCCGGTTTTCATTTTACGGTGAAAGTGCACCAGGGCGCGGGCGCCTTTGTCTGCGGGGAATCCACCGCGCTCATGACGGCCTTGGAAGGTCGGGCAGGAGAACCCCGGCCCAAGTACATCCGGTCCAATGTCAAAGGGCTCTGGGACAAACCCAGCGTGTTGAACAACGTGGAGACATGGGCCAATGTACCGTTGATCATCAACAGGGGCGCGGACTGGTTCACGCAGTACGGGACCGAGGGGAGCAAGGGGACGAAGATATTCTCTCTCGTCGGCAAGATAAACAATACCGGACTGGTGGAAGTTCCCATGGGGATCACGCTGAGAGATATCATCTACAAGATCGGCGGCGGTATCCCCGGCGGCAAGCGGTTCAAGGCCGTCCAGACCGGCGGACCGTCCGGCGGGTGTCTCCCTGAGGAACATCTCGATATGGGAGTGGATTTTGATGAACTCTCCAAGGCCGGCTCCATGATGGGGTCCGGCGGCATGATCATCATGGACGAAGATACGTGCATGGTCGATGTGGCCCGCTATTTTCTCGAGTTCCTAACAGATGAATCATGTGGCAAATGTGTTCCGTGCCGGGAAGGCATGCGGCAGATGCTCAGGATCCTGACGAATATCACGGAAGGGAAGGGCACGGAAGGGGATATCGAACTCTTGGAAGAACTATCCGAGGTGGCAAAGGATGCGGCGTTATGTGCGTTGGGGAAGAGTGCACCGAACCCGTTTCTCAGCACGTTAAAGTATTTCCGCGACGAATATGAAGCCCATATCAACGAAAGACGATGCCCGGCCCTGTCCTGTAAGGAATTGATAACCTTTCATATTGATCCGGAGAAGTGTCAGGCCTGTATGATTTGTGCGAGAAAGTGTCCGTCAGAGGCGATCATCGGCGGAAAAAACACGATCCATGTCATTGACCAGGAGAAATGCACGAAATGTGGCACATGCTTTGAAGCCTGTCCCTCCAAGTTCGGTGCTGTGCGCAAAATTTCCGGTGAACCGGTGCCGGACCCGATCCCTGAAGAACAACGGACCATAAAGAGAAAGCCCAAGAAAAAATGAGCGAGATCAACTTGCAGATTGATGGAAAAGACGTAGAAGCCACCGAAGGGATGACCGTTCTGGAGGCCGCACAAAGTGTGGGTATCGAGATTCCCACGCTCTGCCATCACGAAAAACTGGAACCTTACGGGGCCTGCCGGATCTGTACGGTGGAAGTGGAGAGCGGCGGCTGGACAAAACTGGTGGCCTCCTGCCTGTACCCTGTTGAAAAGGATTTGATCGTCAGAACCCGATCTGAGAAGGTGGACAGAATCCGAAAGATGATCCTGGAACTGTTGCTTGCGCATGCGCCCGATGCCTGGGAATTGGAACGTCTGGCAAAAGTCTATGGCGCAGACAAGGACCGGTTTGAAAAGGAGGCTTCGTTCTGCATTCATTGCGGGCTGTGCGTCCGATACTGCGCTGAAGTCAAGGGAGAACATGCCGTTGGATTCGTGGACAGGGGAACCCGGCGGGAGATATGCTTTATTCCGGAAGTCGCTGCAAAGGTATGCCGGGACTGCAAGGAATGTTTCCCCCTGTGCCCCACCTCCGCGTTACAGGCGGCTTTTGTTTTGGCCGAGGCCATGATGGGGCCCCGACCCGAAACCGGATCTGTGAAATAGAACCCCGTTTTACCATGAAACGCTGTAAACCGTTACCGGGTGATGGACGCCTTTTACCTGGATCTCTCCCACCTCTCTCGCTTCTACGGCCTCACTGATCTTGCTGTATGTTCTCTGGCTGATGAGAATCTCCCCGGCCCTGGCCGATGACTCAAGCCTTGCGGCGATATTGACCTGGTTGCCGATGACCGTATAATCCCTGTGCATTTTCGAGCCGACATTGCCCACCGTTACGAATCCGGTGTTGACTCCGATCCCGACGCCCAATTCATGACCGTACTGGCGCCATTCTTCTTTGAGTTCCGAGATCTTCTGCTGCATGGCAATCGCCATTTTCACCGCACGAAGAGGGTGATCTTTCATAGGGAGCGGATCCCCGAAGAAAATGAGCAGACCGTCGCCGCTGATCTTGTTCAGGGTCCCGTCGTGATCATGAACGATCTGGGTCATCTCCGAGAGGTATCGATCCAGCAGATGAAAAGCTTCTTCGGGTTCCACGCTGTCGGTAAAATCGGAGAACCCGCGGATGTCTGTAAACACCACGGTTAGCATCCTTCTTTGAGGCTCCTTTTCGAGGCCATGTTCGCTGTTAAGAATGATCTCCGATAGTTGAGGAGAAAGATAGCGCCGAAGTTCTTCATGTCGTTTCAACTTTGCGACCTGTGCCCGAACCTTTTCTTCGAGATGCCTGTTTAACTCGATGACTTCCTGTTGCTTTTCTCTGAGTTCAGCGGTTCGTTCATCCACCCGCTTCTCCAGTTCTCTGTTGATTTGATCCAGCCGTTCTTTGGCTCTTTTCAATTCCTCGTTTGTCTTCTCAATCTCATAATAGGCCTTATTCCTGGCCATCATGCTGCTTCTCAACTGGTTGATGGTCTCCACCAACTCCTCCCCGGATTCCTTGGGCCTTTCAACTATACTGAATATCTGAGACATTCGGCGAAAAAAAGACATCCGGTCGTAGGTGATATCGAGAATATGGTAAGGGGCTTTTGTAGATTTCCCCCTCTTTCAACAAAACGCGATCTCCCACCAGAAGGGTCTTGGTAATCGCAATGGCCGGTGTTTGGCTTTCATTCAACGGTTCAGGGTTTTTTCCTGCTGGAATGTATGCACCGAGGAAAAAGGGCTTTTCATTAAGCATCTCGAGTTTCAAAAAGACCTTTTCACCGACGATAATCCTGTCGGCTGTTTCAGGATGCCCGAGCGTCAATCGATTTCCCTCCATGGTTGCATTTAGTTCATATTTCGTAAATTCTGGTTCTTGATTCAATAGAATTTCGGGATCGTAAGAGACCAGGGGCTGATTGATGGTAGCCGGATGAAGTCCCCAGATGGTGGGAATGGAGGCAAGGATGCCCCGCAGATAGGGATCGCCGATATAGTCCTCATTGGGATCAAAGTCGTCGTGGAATTTGACCCTGAGAACCGTTCTCATTTGTCGTTTGGCCCGAACATATTGAGGCGGGAGAATGACCTCAATATCCTTGGTGTCGTCCATGTGCTGGTTGAAAAAGGGGACTTCCAGGTACCCGTCGTTGGGTGTGGCAAAAACCCTCATAAAATAGCGGAACCTCCCCCAAGACTGAAAACGAGCAGAGGAAAAACCGCAGTGAAAGAAAAAATCGGGCTCGTTGACCATTTCTTTGGCCCTGCGAAAGACCCGACCGAAATTTTCATAGGTGGTCCATTCGTCCTCATTTAAAAAGAAATCCTCAGCCGAAGGGTATTTCTCGGGAAACGGGATGCCTTCAAAGAGACCATGATGGCTCCCCAGCTTCCAATCCACGTAGGTGGCAATGATCCTAAAATTTCTGTTGTTAATGCACGCCAGGCTGGTCATTGTCTTTCCGTCGGTTGCGACGGTTATGGTTCAACCCCGCTGAGTCTCCAGCTCATGAGCGGCCCCGTTGGCGTAGCGCTTCTAATCCGAAGCCCTTTCGGGACGTTATCTAAGGAAATCGGAGATAGCCGCAGCGGCCTTTCCCAGTTTCACCTTTATTCGTCAACCACCATGGATCAGGATCTTACCGAATTTATTTTGCGTATATTAATCGTATCCCCTGAACCTTGCAAGGATCTTTGTGTTCTGGTCGTTTTATTCCTTGACAATACGACCTGGTGTAATAGAATTAAAAAATTATTTCGGGACGTGGCGCAGTCTGGAAGCGCACCTGAATGGGGTTCAGGGGGCCCGGGGTTCAAATCCCCGCGTCCCGACCAGAAGAGTCAATAAATATAGGCGGGTTAGCTTTATGGCAGCCCGCTTATTTTTTTGGGGATTGACGGTTTTGTGTAACCATTGCTTCAAGCGGGTTCCACATTTCCCTTGACTTTCTGGTCTGGTCTGGTCAGACTAATTTCAGGGAGGTGAATCAAATGATTGTCGCCAATATCTCTGAAGCGAAGGCCCAATTATCATCCCTTATTGAGAAGGTCGTGGCCGGAGAGGAAGTTATTATCGGCAAGGCGGGAAAGCCTGTTGCGAAGCTTGTCAGGTATGATCCAGGGGGGGAGCCACGGAAACCCGGCGCTTTGAGGGGCAAAATTAAGATCGCCGATGATTTTGACGATTTGCCGGAAGATATTGCGAAAGCCTTTGGGATGATCGATTGATGAACCTCCTGCTTGATACGCACGTGCTTCTGTGGTGGCTGGATGATGCCCCGACGCTTTCCAGAAAAGCAAAAGCCGCACTTATTGAAGGAGAGAACCTCGTCTTTATCAGCGCAGTGGTCATTTGGGAAATTAAAATCAAGCAAGCGTTGGGAAAACTGAAGATTCCCTCTGATTTCCGCTCCGTTTTGGATGATCAGCCTTTCAGGACGCTGAATATTACGGTTGAACACGCTCATGCCATAGGGGAGCTCCCGGCGCATCATAACGACCCGTTTGACCGGATGCTTGTTGCTCAGGCGAAAGTAGAGAGGCTCGATCTGGTGACACGAGACATTCAGCTGAAGAAATACGGCATCAAGATCCTTGAGGCTTAAAAGTTGATTGTCGGAACCCGTTTTTCCCTCGAATCAAAACCTTGATAATATACTATTCAATAGGATATTATCTCTATGCCATGGACGGTCGATGTAAATAGGAAGGTGCAGAAACAGTGCCCGACGCTCCCGAAAGCCGTAAAAGAAAGTCTGTTCACTCTTTTGTTGGAAATAGAGGTGGCGGGACCCGTTCGCGGCAACTGGCCAAACTATGGCAAGCTTGGGAAAGGGCGTCACCACTGCCACATCAAAAAAGGCCATCCTACGTACGTAGCGGTCTGGGAAGAACTCCTTGGAAGAACTGACCATATAGAGGTGATTTATGCTGGAACCCACGAAGGAGCACCATATTGAAGCCCGGTTCAAAGGGCCACCCGAAAAGATCCAGGAGCTAACGCGGTTCGCAAGAAATCTCGGATTGGATGAACCAGCCGATTCGTTGCCATGGCGCGATTTGTTCACCGATTTCGATGACGAACCCTCTTATGGGGTTGCTCTGAGAGGTGCCAGGGGCAAAGAAGGTCTTACCCAGAAGGAACTGGCCAAAAAAACAGGCATTCCCCAGAGCCACATCTCTTCAATGGAAAATGGCAGGATGACGATCGGAAAAGAAAGAGCCAGAAGGTTGGCAAAGGTGCTTCGAGTAAACTACAAAATCTTTCTCTAATATTGGCAGCGGATAAAAACTTGCTGTAATTTAAAATGGTTAGAGCAAATTCTTGTCAACACTGTTACTTCATGGGGTTCAGGGGCCCGGGGTTCAAATCCCCGCGTCCCGACCATAGATAAATATCGAATAAAATGAGCGGGTTGGTTCGATACCAGCCCGTTTTTTTATGATGCTAATATGGGTCAGCTGTCAGGGAATGAAGGTGCGAAGACGGGCAACTGGTACCGAGCCTAACATCCTCAAAACGTCCTTGCACCTGCATCTGCGTTACGATATCATTCCCTTCATGAATCTCCATAAACCCATTCTGTATGGCCTGTTCGGACTCATCTTTCTTTCCTGATGTTGCCGGCATTTTCCTGTGCACAGGAAAATAAGGATTTTGCCAGGCTTCGGGAACAGATGGTGGAACGGCAGATTAAAGCGCGGGGGGTCACGGATCCCGATGTCCTGTCCGCCATGGAGCGGGTCCCCCGGCACCGGTTCGTCCCCGAAAAATATCGATCCCTGGCCTACGGCGACCATCCGCTTCCCATCGGGGAAGGACAGACCATTTCACAGCCCTACATCGTGGCCTATATGACCCAGGCGCTGGATCTCAAGCCCCATGACCGGGTCCTGGAGATCGGCACCGGCTCAGGATACCAGGCCGCCGTCCTGGCCGAACTGGCCGAGGCGGTCTATACCATTGAAATCGTAGAGACCCTGGGAAAACGGGCCAAAAAGACGCTGGATGCATCGGGATATGAAAACGTACACGTTCGAATCGGGGACGGGTACAAGGGGTGGCCGGAACAGGCACCCTTTGACGCCGTCATGGTCACCTGTGCGCCGGAAGCGATTCCTGATGCCTTAGTGTCCCAGTTGAAAGACGGGGGCCGGATGATCATCCCGGTGGGGCCTGTCGGGACCGTTCAACGCTTGGTGAGATGTGTCAAGAAAGACGGGCGACTGGTGCGGGAAAACGTGATGCCGGTTCGATTCGTGCCCATGGTGGGAGAAAGAGACAGATGAGTAGCTTCGTGTTTCACAGACGGCTTGATAGCCCCCTGCCGGAGGCGGTACACGCCGAGGGGGTATGGATCGAGGATAAGACAGGGAAACGATACATGGATGCCAGCGGCGGTCCTATCTGTGTCAATATCGGGCATGGCCGGACCGAAGTGGCGGACGCCATGGCCCGGCAGGCGAGGGACGTGGCCTATGTGCACGGGACCATGTTCACCACCCGGCCCCTGGAGGCACTGGCTGAGCGGTTGAGCACCCACGCGCCGGAAGGAATCGACCGGTTTTATTTCTGCTCCAGCGGCAGTGAGGCTGTGGAAACCGCCATCAAACTGGCGCGGCAGGTTCAGCTGGCATCAGGCCATCCAGGCCGGTATCGTATCATCTCGCGCTGGTTGTCCTACCACGGATCGACCATGGGGGCCCTCTCCGTCACGGGCAAACCGGCCATGCGGAACCCATTCACCCCCATGCTGATGCCGGTGATCCATATCCCGCCACCCTACTGTCTCCGCTGTCACTTCGGCCTGACCTACCCGGTATGCGGCCTTCGCTGCGCCCATGCCCTGGCGGATGCCGTCAGCCTCGAAGGCCCGGACACCATCTCCGCCTTTCTCGCAGAGACCATCTGCGGCGCCACCATGGGAGCCGTGGTCCCTCCCATTGAATATTACGACATTATCGCGGATATCTGTAGACATTACGGAATCCTCCTTATTCTGGATGAGGTGATGTGCGGCATGGGCCGGACCGGAAAATGGTTTGCGGCTGAACATTATGCTCTCTCTCCGGACCTCATGATTCTGGGAAAGGGTCTGGCCGGCGGTTATGCGCCCCTGTCCGCCGTGGGCTGTTCAAATGCGCATGTGGAGGTCCTCCGGGACAAAGCGGGATCCTTTGTCCATGGCCACACCTACTCCCACCATGCGGTCGCCGCTGCCGCCGGCCTGACCACGGTCAAGATCATTGAGGCGGAAGACCTGGTGAGCCGGGCCCATGAGCGGGGACAGTATCTGGCCCGGGCGCTCGGCCGGCTAAGGGCGCACTCTCACGTGGCCGATGTTCGTGGAAAGGGACTGATGCAGGCGGTGGAAATTGTGGCAGACAAGGACACCCTTGCACCGTTTCCGCGGTCCGAAAAAATCACAGAGCGCATCCGGCAGCATCTCATGGATGCGGGGATTATCACCTACCCATCCGTCGGCTTTGGCCCCGAGGGAGACGGGGACGGCATCATGTTCGGCCCCCCGTTTGTCATCACAGAGGCGGAGATCGATCAGGTGGTGGATGGATTTGAACTTGCCATCCATCACACTTTTCGGTAGGATATGCCGGAATTGATGAACCATAGACTTTCAAGAAGGAGGTAAGAGATGAAGACAGAAAAAATCGGACGTTGGGTACTCGCACTGGGTCTGGGTCTGCTTCTAAGTACAGGGACCGCATGGGCTGCAGACGGTGTAAAAATCGGCGTGGTCGGGCCGCGTACCGGCACCGCCGCAGCCACGGGCAAATCCTTTGAAGAAGGGATCAAGCTGGCCACAGATTTCATCAATGCCAAGGGCGGGGTCCTGGGCAAGGACCTGGAGGTCGTCTTTGAGGACACGGCAGGAGCCCCCGACAAGGCCGCTTCAGGTTTCGAACGACTGGTCATGCGCGACAAAGTGGCCATGGTGGTGGGGGAGAGCCACTCCTCGGCCGCCCTGGCCGAAATCGAAGTGGCCAACCGGATGAAGGTTCCCTTCATTGTGGCCGAAGCCTGGGCCGACCCCATTACCGCCAAGAATTACAGGTACGTGTTCCGTGCCGGGCCGTCCAATTCCGGCGTGGTGAACCATACGGTGGGCAAATGGGTGACCTATGAAAAATTCAAGAAAGCCTATATCGTGGCTGAAAACACCGACTGGGGTCTGGGCATCGCCGAGCTCTGCAAGAAGGCCCTCGATAAGGCGGGCGTGAAATATGAGTCCATTGTCACCGAGCGAAAAAGCCAGGATCATTATACGGAACTCTCCAAGATCAAGGCCTTTGATCCGGATGTCATCCTCGCCTTTGTCTACGGCACCGGGCTTCACTACTTCGTGGCCCAGGCCGGCGAATTGAAGGTCACGCCCAAGGCCATTATCCTGGACGGCGCCGGTCCCCCGAGCCTCTGGCCCAGTTTCTGGAAGAACGTGGGAGATTATGGAAACCTGGAATGCTTTGTGTCCTCCATGCACGAAGACGTGGAGCTTACCCAGCTGGCCACGGATTTCAGGGAGGCCTATGTCAAGGAATTCGGGAAACAGCCCTCGGATTACAAATCCAGATCCATATTTGACGCCATCCTGATCGCGGCCAATGCCATCAATCAGGCCGGTTCCACGGACCCGGATAAGATCGTCGATGCACTGGAAAACACCGACATCGTGGTGACACGGGGTGAGGTGAAATTCGGCACCGAAAAAGGCGGCCCTTCTTACCACCACTGGATGCCGCCCATGCTGGTGATCCAGTGGCAGGACAAAAAGCAGGTGGTCCTCTATCCGCCTGAAGGCGCCACTGGCAAGTTGAAGCGATAGCCAGCCTGAAAGCGGCAATTGCCCCTTTACATAAAAACCCTATTCGACGCTGCGTTTGGTGAGCAGGACCGCTGAAACCCGGAGGGGTCACGTGTTCACCAGACGCATTGTTCCATTTATCATCCATTAACTGAACGAGACATGTTTCCACTCGCCTTTACCAACGGTCTGGTGATCGGTGTCATCTATGCCCTGGCGGCCCTGGGGGTCTCTCTCGTGGTGGGCATCATGAACGTGATCAATTTCGCCCACGGGGAGCTGTATATCCTGGCCGGCTATTTCAGCTATTTATTTGCCGATGCCCTCGGGATAAACGCGTTCCTCGCCATGCTCATCGCCATCGGACTGGTATTCCTGCTGGGGCTTTTGATTGAATACACCCTCATCCGGCCCACATACGGCAATGACATGTATTCCCTCATCCTGACCTTCATCCTCTCCATCGTGCTCCAGAACGCCTATCTCTTGATTTTCGGGCCTTATCCCCGCAAGCCGCCCACCTGGATAAAGGGCGCCACTGAGCTCTTCGGCCTCTTTTATTACGGCAACCAGCGGTTGGCGGCCCTGGTAGCCGGCGCCTTCATTATTGCGGTGTTCTTTCTGATCATCAAGAAAACCTGGTTCGGCCGCATCATCCGCGCTGCCAGCCAGGACAGGGAGATGGCCGAGTTGAACGGCGTAAATACCAGCACGTTGAACATGATGAGCTTTGGTCTCGGGTGCGCACTGGCGGCGGCCGCAGGGGTGATCCTCTCACCGGTGTTCCCGGTCACCCCGGTGCAGGGGTCCCTGTGGCCCTGACCGCCTTCGTGGTAGTGGTTCTGGGCGGGATGGGATCCATGTGGGGATGTGTGGTGGGGGGTCTTTTGCTCGGCATGGTGGAAAACCTCGGCGCAGCCTTTATTTCCACCGGATACAAACATGTATTCGGATTCATTATCCTGATCCTGGTATTGCTCATCCGACCGGTGGGCCTCTTTGGCCGAAAAGAAACCTAAGCGGAAAAGACCCGACAGCAAAAACCCTGTGGACCGTAAACGCTTCTACATATCCCTTTTCATCTTCACGGGACTGTTCTGCCTCCTCCCCCTCATCCTGGATGACTACCGGCTCCACGTGGTCATCATCTGTCTCTTTTACGTCATGATGGCCTCGAGCTGGAACCTTCTGGCCGGTTACACCGGTCAGGTTTCCTTTGCTCATGCGGCCTTCGCGGGTATCGGGGCCTACACCTCCGGTATCCTCGCTGTAAAGGCCGGCATCAATCCATGGATCGGCGTGGCGGCCGGGACCACCCTGGCCGGCCTGCTGGGTCTGGGCCTCGGCTTTTTGTGCCTGCGCATGGGGGGGATCTACCTCTCTCTTGCCACGCTGGGGTTTTCCGAGATTCTGCACATCATCATCACCAATGAATATGAAATCACCCGTGGGACCATGGGACTCCAGGTTCCCGGCCTCCTGACGGAATATTCCAAGGCCGCCTATTTATACATCATGCTGACCGGCGCGCTCCTGACCCTGATCGTGGTCTATCAGCTGATCCATTCCAACATGGGGCTCAATTTCAGGGCCGTTCAGAACGATGAAAAAGCGGCGGCGTCTTTGGGTGTCAATGTGGTTCAGGTGCGGGTGGTGGCCTTTACCGCATCCAGTGCCCTGGCCGGGTTTGCCGGCGCCGTATACGGACACTATCTGCTGCTCATCACCCCGGAGATCCCCTCCCTGAATCAGCAGTTCCTGGTCCTTTCCATGACGGTCATCGGGGGACTGGGATCTTTTGTGGGCCCCATCATCGGGGCCTTCGTGTTGGAAATACTCTCTGAATACATTCGGGCATACGGCGAATATCATGTGCTGGCCTTCGGCCTGGTGGCCCTCATCATGGCACGGTTTTCGCCCAACGGCATTGTGGGGCTTTTCAATCGGTTTCAACGCAAAAAGGGCCCCTCAAACGCAAATACGGCAACCTGACACAGCGGAGGTCGCTTCTTGGCATTACTGGAAGGCAGGAGACTGACCAAGCGGTTCGGCGGGATACTCGCCCTGGAGGATGTGGACTTCTCCATAAAAGAAAAGGAGATCGTGGGGCTCATCGGGCCCAACGGGGCGGGAAAGACCACGCTGTTCAACACCATTGCCGGGGCCTTCAAGCCCTCTTCCGGACAGACCTTCTTTGACGGCCATGACATCACGGGACTTACGGCGGACCGAATCTGCCGGCTGGGCATTGCGCGCACGTTCCAGGTGGCCCGTCCGTTTCCGGATATGACCTGTATCGAAAATGTTCGGGTGGCGGTGATCAACCAGGAAGGCCACGGTGCAGGAGAACCGTGGGAGGGGGCTGTGGAGAAAAGCCTTGATTTTGTCGGTATTTCGGCACATGGCAAAACCCTCGCCCGGGATCTCAATCTCATCGACAAAAAGCGGCTGGAACTGGCACGGGCGCTGGCCACCCGGCCTAAACTGTTGCTCTTGGATGAGGTGCTGGGGGGGCTCAATACCCAGGAAATCGGCCTCGCCGTGGAACTGATCCGGAAATTGAGGGATGAGCAGGGGGTTTCCATTTTCTGGATCGAGCACGTCATGGGGGCTATTATGAAGGCCACCGAAAGGGTCATCGTTCTCGACCAGGGTAAAACATTGATGGAAGGCACGCCGTCTGAGGTGGTTCAAGATGAGCGGGTCATCAAGGCGTACCTCGGGGAATAGGCCATGTTGAAGATCTCGGACATCGATGTGTTCAGGGGGGAAACCCAGGTGCTGTGGCAGATCTCCCTCGAGGTCGCCCGGGAAGAACAGGTTGCCATCCTGGGGAGCAACGGGGCAGGCAAATCCACACTCCTCGCCGCCGTATTGGGGCTGCTCCCGCCCGCCAAGGGCGAGATCCAATTCAACGGCACCAGTCTTTTGGGGAAAAAACCGTTTCAAATCATCCATATGGGACTGGCCCTGGTCCCGGAAGGCCGCCGGGTGTACGGCGACATGACGGTATGGGAGAACCTGGAGATGGGGGCCTACCCCAAAAGAGGGAGGGGACGGCTCGAAGAGACACGGGATCATGTCATCCGGCTCTTTCCCATTTTGAAGGAACGCCGGCACCAGCGGGCCGGCACCCTGTCAGGCGGGGAGCAGCAGATGCTGGCCATCGGACGGGCGCTCATGAGCCGGCCCGAGATGCTCTTCATGGATGAACTGTCCCTGGGTCTGGCGCCGGTCATCACCAAAGAGATTTATACGGTTTTAGACGGCCTTTCCGGCGAGACCAGCATCCTTCTGGTCGAACAGAATGTGGAGCAGGCCCTGAAGCATTCCCAGCGGGCCTACGTGCTTGAAAGCGGTCGCATGACCCGAAGCGGCCCGTCCGAGGAACTCCAGGCGGATAAGGACATCCGTCGGGCCTATTTGGGGATTTAAAAATGCCAAGGTTCAGGGTTCACCCCGCCTCTGCACTTCAAGGGATCTGTCTGGCCCACAGGGAAAGATGCGGTATCATAAATCTTTGAAGGTAAGATTCTTCCCGATGTTAGAAAAATAGCTCGTAAAAAGTGACATTTGACCTCACAGAAATCCAGAAGACCTTCAGATCCATCCTGATGCTCATTTTTTTTATTTTCGTATTCTTAGCTGTCTGGACTTTGAAACTTACCTTTGGTAAAATTGGCCAACTTAAGGCTATCTAACCGGCGGGGTAATGCACGTTCCTCACTCCTTCCCGTGGCAATTAAACATCTACTAAATCAACATATTGTGGTGGGGGCAAATTAGATTCTATCCCCACGGATCAGCTAAATCGACGGCTTTTAGGGCTTTCCACTCAGCCTTTGGGGTAGTGATTTTTCAAATAAGTGGAATAAGGCAGAACAGGCCTGAGATGTCGGATTTGGAATCAATATCACTATCCAGACGGCAGCCCCGAAAAGGAGTTTATCAAAAACTCCCTTAGGTGATATTGGGATTATGGATTTTAAAGGGGTTTATAAAGAGGAACCACATATGGTCCTTCCGGCACCACTGCTATGCGGTTGTCGCCCTGGCGCTTGACGCTTTCCAAAATGGCCGCTTTTATTGAAGGGATCGGCTTCACATAAA
This sequence comes from Deltaproteobacteria bacterium, assembly GCA_034522175.1. GTDB lineage: Bacteria > Desulfobacterota > DSM-4660 > Desulfatiglandales > Desulfatiglandaceae > JAIPDZ01. Next base: position 2,727,642 of record JAXHLQ010000001.1, read on the forward strand.
TATCTTCAAGATCTGATGAGGAGAGACCCTCCGTGTAAAGATGGACATTCCCCACTCGAAGTGCTTTCATCAGCATTTCGGTCTGCCATTCATCTATTTCGGCCTTCTCGCGGCCCTTCAGCATCTCCGTAAAGCCGTCCGGTCCCAAGCGCCAAAGGCTTTTCTGCGCCGTCACAAACTCAACACTTCCCATGCCCTCCGAACAGGCGCTGGCAATGATGATATCCCCGCCGGGGGCCACTATGTCCAGAACCCCCACCATGCCCTTTATGGTCTGGTAATAGGTCTTATCCAGGGGGATACCCGGCGCTGGTGGTCACCACGGTCTTAAATCGCCTCTCGATGGGCACTTCGGCATGTCTGCGCATGAAATCGACGGCTTGAAGATGGCTTTCTTCAATGGCACCAAAGTTCAAGAAGCCGGTTCGACGGTCCTCATCAATCACCACATTGAGGGCCTGAATGTCGCCGATGGTCCTTACAATCTCCAGCTGCGCCTGGTGAAGGGGATTCCCCTCCAGGATACAATTGGCGGCTCTTGGATGTTCCAGAATGTGCGCTGTATGAAACATCAAGATGGTATCCTGATGGGCCACCCCGGGGCCACCACCTTACGACCGCCGGAATAGCCGGCCATGAAATGCGGTTCCACAAGACCTGTCACAATTTTGATGTCGGCGTTTAGGAAACGCCGGTCAATGACCATTGGGATTCCATCCGATGTGACACCCAGATCCATATGGGCGGCCCGATCACGGGCAAAGTGGTTCTCGATGGATACGCTGTCAAGTAGAGTATCCGAACCGATGAGTTCTCTCAATTCCGCTCCTTCATTGGGCCGATGGAGACCGGTTGCGACGAGAATGAGGATATTTTTTCGATCAATTCCAGATTGGGTGAGCCTGTTGATGAGCGGTGGCAGAAGGACGCCGTTGGGTACGGGACGCGTGATGTCGCAGACCAAAATGCAGGCATTTTTTCTGCTCAGCGCCTGATGGGAAAGTTTGGGCGAGCCCACCGGATTTTCAAGCGCGTGATACACGGCTTCCTCCGGTGTCTCAATGGGGGCCATGGGATGCTTTCGGATAACCGTCACATTCAAATTATCCGGGATATCTAAAACCAACCCACTTCGTCCATAGAGAAGATCAATCTTCACTTTTCGCTTTTATCCATCAATGCCACACATGTTTGGCCATCGCAATCTCTATTTTTAGGCTCCGACGAGACCAAGGTTTCGCTGCGCTGCCAAAAGATGACTGCGCATGGCACTTCGGGCCTTCTTCTCGTCTCCTTCGGCAATGGCCTCGATGACCTTGCCATGCTCGGCTATAGTTTTCTGGGGCCGTTTGCTGGTGCGGAGGGCTGCCTTCCAGCCCTGGATGTCGTAACGAGTAATGGTGTTCATGACGACCACAATGGTCCGGTTTTCGGTGGCATTTGCCACCAGACGATGAAATTCAATATCCGCTCTAATAATCCCCACCAGATTTTTTCTTGCGAGATTATTCTGGAAACTTTTCAGGTTTTTCCGCAGTCGATCAACCTCTTGGGGTGAAGCGCGTTTAGCAGCCAACGCTGCAGCGGCCGGCTCCAGCACCATCCTGGCCTCGAAATGATGGTGGAGGGTTTCTTTCTGTGCGCTGACAAGCTCTGAAAGGGGAATAAACAGATCGCCGGTCAACGCTTTTACAAAAGCGCCTTTTCCCGGCTGTACTTCCACCAGGCCCATGATCTCAAGAATGCGCAAGGCCTCCCGTATGGAAGAGCGGCCGACCCCTAAGGCCTCCACCAGTTCTCTTTCTGATGGAAGTTTGGCACCCGGTTCCAGATTTTCACTCACGATGAGTTCCTTGATTTGTTCTATTGCGGCCTCAGAAATTCTGGTTTTTGTGATAGGTTGTAACGGCATAGCGCTGTCACTCCTTTCATTTTTTCTCTTTACTGGTCTGAACAGTATAACTGTTTTATTAGGGCATTTGAATGTCAATTGTCAAATTAAAAAGAGCTTCCAAAACTTAAATAATAAATATAACCAATTAATATCACATAATTAAATTTATAAGTATGCATTTCGAAAAAAATCGCACTTTTTTCTTGACAGGCTTCAAACGAATTTGTTAATTGTCTTAGATGTGGTCAGACCAGCAGAACACCTACTCACATGCTGGGTGGCCAAGCGTCGTGGAGTGGGTTCGGTGTGCCGGCCCTTAAATCAATCTTTTAGATGCAGAAAAGGAGGGTATCATGAAAAGTCGAAAAGTTTTTTGGGTGGTGCTGTTATTGGTGATGCTGACCTTTGCCATGCCGACCCAGAGTGCTCAGGCCAAAAAGGTCCTGCTAAAGACCCAGGCCATGTTCCCACTCTCTATGCCTCTTCTGGGCAAACCCCTGGTGTGGTTTTCGGACATGATGAAGAAGGCGAGCGGCGGTGAGGTGATTTTCAAGCTCTATGATCCAGGAAAACTCGTTCCGGTGACGGAGATTCTTGAAGCGGTCTCCAAGGGTCATATCCAGGCGGGTTATGACGCGCCGGCCTTCTGGATGGGCAAGGTGCCTGCATCACCCATCTTTGGGAGTGTGCCCTTTGGCCCTGAAGGACCCGAATATATGGCCTGGATGTTCAAGGGAGACGGCCTCAAGCTTTGGCAGGAAGCATATGATAAGGCCGGGTACAACGTGAAGGTGTTTCCCGTTATCCTTTGCCCCCCGGAAACCTCTGGCTGGTACGCCAAGGAAATCAAGACGCCTGAAGATTTCAAGGGGATCAAAATGCGCTTCTATGGCCTGGGCGGTTCTGTTATTGAAAAGATGGGCGCCTCAGCCACCATGCTGCCGCCTGCTGAAATCTTCCCAGCCCTTGAAAAAGGTGCCATCGACGCCGCCGAATTCTCAAGCCCCTATGTGGATGTGAGTCAGGGGTTTTACAAAGTTGTGAAGTATAATTACTTTCCCGGCTGGCATCAACAGACTTCTATTCATGAGTTGATCATCAATAAGGACATCTGGAATAAACTTAGCGAAAAAGATAAGGCCCTGATCGAACTCGGTGTGCGCGCATCACTGCTCCACACCCAGGCCATCGGAGAGGGGAGCCAGGGGGCTGTGATCAAGGAAAATGCGGAAAAACGTGGCGTCAAACATGTACTGGTCGCCCGAAATGCTGAAGGCATTCAAACAAGCCTGGCAAGAAGTGGTTAAAGAACAGTGCGCCAAGGACGCCATGTTCAAGAAAACCTGGGAGGATCTTCAGAACTTCCGGGCCGAATACAAGGTCTACAGCGACCTTGGTTTTCTGCCCCGGACCAAGAGTGACAAGTAACCTTTTTTTGTTTCACAAGCGCTCTTGTAACAGGCGGGCAGGTCAAAATGAGGACCTGCCCGCAAAAGCCATTTTCACTTATAATGTGGATACAAATGGCTGAATGAGGGTTGACCTGGAGACAAAATATGCAGGAAACCACGCGCAATCTGCCTAAATTCTGCACGGCCATAGACAACTTCATTAAGTGGTTAGGGTCCCTCTTCTGCTGGCTGAATTCCATTCTGGTCATCAACATCGTGGTGCAGGTGATATTGCGCTATGCACTGGGAGAAGGCAAGGTTTGGCTGGAAGAACTGGAATGGCATTTTTATGCGGTATTGTTTCTGATCGGCCTCTCCTACTGCCTGGCGGCGGACACCCACGTTCGGCTGGATGTTTTTCAGCGTAAATTCTCCGAAACCAAAAAGGAATACATAGACCTGTTTGGCATGCTCTTATTGGTAATCCCCTTCTTCAGCATCCTGTTCTACCATGGAATCGACTTCGTGGCTACCGCATGGCATGTCAATGAGAGTTCCCCCCATCCTCTGGGATTACCTTACTGGTGGATCATCAAAGGGTTTATTCCAGTTACCATGTTTCTCGTGCTGCTCGCCGCTCTCTCCAGAATCGTTCGTGCAGTGGTCGTTCTCGTGCAAATCAGGAAAGAGCGCCGACAGGGATAAGGACTTATGGAGATCACGGATCTGCTCGTCATTTTAATGCTTGCCACATTTATCGGACTGTTGATGAGTGGGTTTCCCATCATGTTTGTTTTGGGGGGAGTTTCGGTCCTCTTTACCATTGTCGGCTACCTGTCCGATCAATACTTGGACACTGTGACTGGGCTTGATTTGAGTGTGCTCGGCATGATTGTCATGCGCGTCTTCAAGCTCATGAGCAACTGGGTACTGGTCGCCATCCCAATGTTCGTATTCATGGGGCTTATGCTAGATCGTTCGGGCATTGCCGAGAAGATGATGGATTCCATGCAGAAGCTTTTCGGCCGTGTACGCGGGGGCCTTGCCATTTCGGTAGCGGTCATCGGTATCATTCTGGCTGCTTCAACCGGCGTTATAGGGGCATCCGTGGTTCTTCTAGGATTACTCTCACTCCCCATCATGTTGCGTCAGGGATATAATAAGTCCTTGGCCACTGGGAACGGTTGCCGCTTCCGGCACTCTTGGGATCCTCATTCCCCCGAGTATCATGCTGGTCATTATGGCAGATCAACTCAACCTCTCCGTGGGAGATCTTTTCATCGGGGCGGTCTTCCCGGGCTGATTCTTGGGTTTCTATATATTCTCTATATTATTTTAATAGGCCTTTTCAGACCCAAACATGCCCCGTTGCCCAAAGATAGGGACAAGATAGACATAAGGGCATTTCTGGAAGTGCTTAAGACCGTGTTGCCTCCTTTCGGCCTTATCATCCTGGTCCTGGGATCGATTTTCGCCGGTGTGGCCACCATCACTGAAGCCAGTGGCGTGGGTGCTTTAGGCGCCACCATCCTGGTGTGGTTCAATAAAAAACTTTCCTTCAACGTGCTCAAGGAGGTCAATAAGGCCACATTTTCTACCTGTGGGTATATATTTGGCATCTTCTTCGGCGCACAAGCTTTTGCCCTGGTGCTTCGAATGCTGGGTGGAGACGAGTTTATCCAAAGAATGCTTCTGGGTCTTCCCTTTGGGCCCATGGGCATCGTTGCCTTCATTTTGGCCCTGGTATTCTTCATGGGGTTCTTCTTGGACTGGATTGAGATCAGCCTGATCTTTCTCCCTCTGCTGGCACCGGTTCTCCCGGGATTGGGATTGGAAGTGAACGGGTTTGGTGTCATTGAAAATCCGGAACTGGTCTGGTTTGCTGTTCTGGTTGCAGTGACTCTTCAAACTTCATTTCTCACCCCGCCGGTGGGGTTCACCATTTTCTTTCTGCAAGGCGTGGCACCGGAGGGTGTGGTCCTGGTGGATATCTACAAAGGAGTCATCGGCTTCGTAGTGCTTCAACTCATCGGTCTGTTTGTGGTCTTCTTCTGGCCGGATCTGGTGCTGTGGTTACCGGCTGTGATCTACGAATAAAGCTCATTCCCTCTATATCGGCGAACGTTCAGAAAGTTTCGTTGGGGTAGCAGGGCTTCACAACTTCGGGGAAATTCTTTTTCACTCAAGGAATTTGATCATGATTGATATAGAAGAAATAAAAATCACCACCTTGTGCGATAATGGGGTGGCCGATATTGAATACCTGGCTGAATGGGGGTTAAGTCTCCATCTAACCCTGAAGAATGGAAAAAGCATCCTCTTCGATACAGGGGATGGACGGGCGTGTGTGCCTAATGCGGTTGCTGCAGGTGTTGTGCTGGGCGATGTGGCAATGCTATGCCTCAGCCACGGGCATGGAGACCACACCGGGGGTCTTCTGCCGGTATTGGAAACCATTCGACATACTCGGCCTGAAAGAAAAGAAGTGAATGTTTACTGCCACCCTGCTGCCACGGAAGCCCAATATGTCAAACACACCGACACCTATTTTTATCGGGGTATGCCTTACAATCTGGAGGAGTTGCGAAGACTAGGGCACGCTTTCAGACCTCAGCAGAACCGGTCTGGTTGAGTGATGATATTGTCTTGAGCGGAGAAATTCCACTTGAAACTGATTTTGAAAGTCCTTCGGACATTTGCTATCTTAAGCGCGAGGGTCAATACCATCCGAGTCCGGTTTTAGACGACCAGGCCCTTTTCGTTCGAACCACCCGCGGTTTGGTGATCCTCTCCGGTTGCGCCCACCGGGGAATCATCAATACGCTCCTCCATGCCAGAAGAATCACAGGAGTGAAGGAAATATTCTTGGTCGTGGGCGGGACTCATCTCTTGAATACGTCCACCCAACAACAGGAGCGGACCGCCGACATGTTTCTGGATCTCAATGTAAATCACATAGGCGTCTCCCACTGTACCGGCCTCAAACCCGCCTGCTATCTTGCCCAACGCATGGGGACGGAAAAGTTCTTTTTTAATAATGCGGGAACGGTCATTAGCTTTAATGGGAATGGCATCGCCATTCATGCCTTTGAAAGATAGAATCGCCCATCAGTTGACCTTCGAACGTTTTCTCTTTTTAATCAATTAACAACAGATTCACGCATGTATAGGGGGACGCTGGTATAAAAATAACTTGACAATATGCTGCATCCTCGCCAATGATATGCCATGCCAAGACAAGCTCGGTTGGACGCGCCCGGTGTGCTGCATCACATCATGATCCGGGGGATAGAGCGTCGAAAGATATTCATAAACGACAGGGATCGAGAAAATTTTCTCGATCGCCTGGCAAAACTCCTGCCCGAGACTCAAACTGCCTGTTATGCGTGGGTGTTCATACAGAAACATGCCCACTTTCTATTTCGAACTGGAGTTACCCCCCTTGCCACGGTGATGAGAAGGCTCCTTACTGGCTATGCTGTGAGCTTTAATCGCCGTCACAAGCGTCACGGACAGCTGTTTCAGAATCGTTATAAATCCATTGTGTGCCAGGAAGATGCATATCTCAAAGAACTTGTCCGGTATATCCACCTTAACCCGGTTCGTGCCGGAATTATTCAGAGCCTGAAAGAACTGAATAGATATGCCTATTGCGGACACAGCGCAGTGATGGGCCAAAAGCAGAGGCCGTGGCAGGATGTTGACTATGTGCTTGGATATTTTGGTAAAACACCCAAACGCGCGAGAAAAGCGTATTTTGGATACGTAGAGGCGGGGATTTGCCAGGGCCGTCAGGAGCAACTGACAGGTGGGGGATTGGTTCGGAGCGCTGGGGGATGGTCTGAGGTAAAGAAGCTGAGGCGGATGGGGCAAGACCATGTGATGAGCGACGAGCGGATTTTGGGTGATCCAGAGTTTGTAGATTCGGTACTTTCAGAGGCGGAAGAGAAATATGAGCGCCACTACAAATTGAAACGCCAAGGGTATGACCTGGATCGAATTGCCGAAAGGGTTGCAGAAATCTATGGGATGGAAACGCGTGAAATAGTGTCTAAGGGAAAGCAGCCTCGAAAAGTGCAGGCAAGGAGTCTGTTCTGTTTCTGGGCTGTCAGTGAGTTGGGCATGTCGATCAGGCAAGTGGCCAGGAGGCTGGAAATGAGTCCCCTGGAGTGGGGTTTTCTGTAGAAAGGGGCGAGGCCATTGCACATGAAAACGAATACCATTTGATCGATTGAGTTTCTTACTATTCTACCAGCGTCCCGCTTCCCACAAGTGCCACTTCGGTATGGTTTCTCCTGAAAAAGTAAGCTCTTATCACCAACAATTTTTTGAGGAGGGTTTTTATGAAAACAAGATTTTTTAAAATCTTAACTCTGGTGATAATACTGCTATTTGCCGAGGTAATTCTGTTTACCTCGTGCTCCTCGGACAGCGATTCCGGTGGCAGCACCTCCTCGGACACCACGTATTATACCGTCTCGCCCGCGGTCAGCTCCAACAACATATTTGCGGGCATTACTCTTCCCCAGAATCCCTGGATGGGAACAAACAACTGGAGCGGTGGCCACCAGGACAGCTACTGCTCCGAGAGTGTGGGCCTTTCAGGGCCGACCAGTTCGCAGCTTAAAATGATAAAGCGTTACAATCCCTATGGATTTACTCCTATTATGGCCTGCAATAGCAACAACCAGATGATGGGGGTGTCGCTGGATTACGAAACGGGAATCTATCGGCTTATTGTCTTTGACCAGGATTTAAGAATTCTCACGGCGAACCAGACCGCCACTTTGGTTCCGGGCACTTTCGGCGGCGGCTACTTCTTCATGAACGAAGACGATAATGCGGTAGTCGTGGGGAACAACAAGATAAAATGCTTCCCCACAGCAAACGTGGAGAGCAAGAAGGATGTCTATGAACTCACTGCCCTGTGGGAGAGCGACGACATTGTGAAGATGGTCACCGGATCATCCGAAAATAACAGCCTGTACGCAACCCTCCCCGTGTGGGACAATGAAAATTCCGAGCTATACTGGTGCCTGATTGCGGGTGAATACGATTTCACCACTCCGAAACTGGTAAGCCCCGCTTATATTGCGGTGGTTCATGTCAATCCCAATACCGGCGCTACAACCCTGATGGACAGTGTGCAATTGGCCAGCCAGTGGAACAACAACACCCTGGCGGTGGACGAGGACGGCGTTTATTTCGTCACCAACGGGGTGGACGAGGATGGAACCTGCAGCTGGGGCCTGCTGAATTCCTACTCTTACGATGCTGATACTATGGCAATATCCAAGAGATGGGATTACTCCTACGAGAACTGCGGAGTCCTGAAAACCGGCCTCAAGAATATCGGTTCCGGTACCACTCCCAGTATTATGGTGAACCGGACCAACGGCAAGAAATACATAACTTTCGACGACAACGACGCCCCCAAATTCAACGTGGTGGTGGTTGACCAGACTGACGGCTCCCTGGTTGCCGAAGTACCGGTCTTACCCGACAACAAGGGATGCGACGAAGCTTCATTCATCGCTGTGGATTCTTCCATCGTGGTGGAGAACAACTACGGACACACTGTCAACTGGCCCCAATCCCAGCTTATACCCAATGAACCGGGCATGCTGAGGATTGATATGAACCCATCCAATACCACCAAACCGACCTCCACCATCTGGTACGATCAGGAGCACTGCTACTTTGCTATGTCTATGCTATGTCGGGAAAGCGGCATCATCTTCGCCCATACCGGAACCTGGGCGGATCCAATCTCATCGACCGAAGGGGCGATGTACCAGATCTCGGCTATAGACTCTGCCGACGGCTCATTTGTTTGGACTATTGACTTGGGCCGCGGGGTAGATTATTGCCACGAATACGGTGGACTGTATTTCGACCATAACGGCTCCCTGTATGTGGGAACCAACCAGTTCCTTTTCACCATCAAGAACGATACGAAAAACTAGACAGGTGAGTAAACCACCGGGGTAGCCACTACAAATACCCTGTTAAATACTTAAACGCACACCGGAAGATTAACTCTGGTGTGGGTTTTTTAATAGCATGAGCCAATGAAAGACTGCGCTCACCAGCCTTGAAAAACCAGGACATGCCAAGATTCAACCCTGGGATACTGGAACCTCTCATTTGCTTAGTATTGGTCGACGGAATGTTACCTATATCATTCTTTCATGGGCAATTTTTCAAGGTTAGATTTGGTATGGTGGGGTGGATGCGTTTCTAAAACACTGTGAAAAATGTTGGTTCCGGGAAGCGTATGAAACCCTCAAAGATCACTATGTCGGGGTTGAACAATTGATGTTATGATGTCGGTCAGTTGGTATCCGGTTCAAAGGTTCGCTCGGCTGACGCGAAGAGCCGATCACCGGGTCGATGTATCGGTCGGGTGAAGTTACCCGCCCTACTGACGCGGTTCCGGCAAATTAAGTATCCGCCGGGCCTCATCCGGGTTAGCGACCTCTCTTCCCAGTTCATGCGCCAGCCGCATCATACGTTCCACCAGTTGCGGGTTGGTGGCCTTCTCACCCCGACGGTAATAGATATTGTCTTCCAGACCCACCCGCACGTGCCCCCCCATGAGGATGGCATGCGTGCCCATGAGCAACTGGGCCGGCCCCATACCGGCCACCGTCCAGGTGGCATCCGGCGGGATGCTGCTTCTCAGATGGACCAGATTCTGAATGGTGGCGGGGATAGCCCCTTTGAGTCCCATAACAAAATCAAAATGAAGCGGCGCCTTTGCCAGCCCCCGGTTGAATAGATCCAGGGCATTATGGATCATGGACGTATCGAAGATCTCCATCTCCGGTTTGATCCCGTACTTGAGCATGTCCCCGGCCAGGGCATCGATGAGATCCGGGCTGTTTTCATAGACGGTGGTGGGAAAATTGACCGATCCCGTGGTCAGACTCGCCATCTCCGGGCAGAGCTTCAGGCGTTCGCTCCGCAATGCATAGGTCATCCCGGCCCGGCCCCCGGTGGAGATCTGGAGAATCAGGTCCGTCTTTTCCTTCAACCCCTGGTAAATCGCTTCAAATATCGCATACTCCGGGGAAGCGGATTCATCCGCCGGATTCCGCGCGTGGATGTGAATGACTGCGGCCCCGGCATCCCGGCAGCGCATCCCATCTTCGATGATCTCCTCCGGGGTAATCGGCACATGGGGGGTCATCTTCCGGGTCGGGATTGATCCGGTGGGGGCCACAGTAATGATTAGTTTGTCCATCTGTATCGCCCTCTACACCGCCAATCCCAAATTACTGAGTGTTTCCGCTGTGGGCTTGCCGGATGTATCCCACCCTCTTAAATCATAATAGAGAGGGAGCATCTGATCCAGTTCACAGACATGACCCCTGCCCGGGCCGTCCGGAAGCGGTTCGCTGACGATCCGGGGCGGCAAACTGTCATCTTTTGCACTGAAGCCGGCCCGGATCAGAAACAGACGTTCCGCATTGATGATGCGCTCTCCGGCCTTTATAAGCGCATCCATGTCGTAATCGAATCCGGTGGCCGCATTGAGGAGCCTTAAGATACCCTCCGGCCGGATATCCCGGGTGGGTGTCACGTAGTTGCGCACGGAGAAAAACACACACAGCCCGGCCGCATCAATCAGGGCGAAGACATCCTGCCAGTCCTTGACCAGCTGAGGCTTATCCTTCCAGGTCAGTGGATCGATGGTCTCGGGGACACCGAGGATTTCGATGTAGGCCGTATCCCCCCGCATGTGGCTCGCCCCGATACTGGAAGTGGCATAGGCCAGGCCCATCCCTTTTTCCCCTCTCGGATCGTATCCCGCAAACTCCTGTCCTTTGGATACAATGGCCAGCTCAGGGTGACCGTATTTACGGGCGAGCCTGAGGCTCCCAAGGGCCAGCTCATCGCCGAAGCCCTCTCTTTTGGCCGTCTGGGAACACAATGCCACCACGGCCTCCCCATCGCCAAACCGCAGTGATCGCCCCACAGTGGCTTCATCCAGGATGCCCTTTTCAAACATCTCCATGGCGCAGGCAATGGTGGCCCCCATGGTGATGGTATCCAGCCCCATCTCATTGCAGATATAATTGGCCTTGGTGAGCGCCGCCAGATCCCCTACCCCGCAGTCGCTCCCCAGGGAGTAAACTGTTTCGTATTCGGGCCCTTCCCCCTCCCCCTGAAACGGCCCGTCCGGTATCTTCGTCACCCGCCCACAGGCGATGGGACAACTGAAGCAGGCCCGGGGTTTGACAAGGTACTGCTCGGTAAGGGCTTCACCGCCGATCTTTTCCCAGTCCTCGAAGGTCCCCTGCTGAAAATTTCGAGTGGGAAACACCCCGATATTCTGGGTCCCCACGACGGTGATGGCCGTACCGTAGGTGCGGAGCGGCGGGGGCGCATCCTTGAAGGCCGCTTTGAATCCATCTAAGTACTCCCTGGCAATGGCCCGGAACGTCGCTTCATGGTGAAGGGGGACCTTCCCGGTCCCTTTCACCACCACGGCCTTGAGTCCCTTGGCCCCCATGACCGCGCCCACCCCGGACCGGCCCGCCGCACGATCTTCATCATTCATGATGCTGGCGAAAAGCACCCCCTTTTCACCGGCCGGCCCGATACAGGCCACACATGCCTTGGGATCTGTCTCGGCCTTTAACCGACGGGGTGTTTCGTGGGTATCCAATCCCCATACATGATCGGCACGCCTCAGCTCAACGTCGCTGTCATTGATCCATAGGAAGACCGGATCAGGAGACGCGCCTTCAAAAATAATCCCGTCAAGACCGGCTCGTTTGAGCATGGCCGGAAAACGCCCCCCAGAATTGGAGCAGGTCACTGCCCCCGTTAAGGGGGATTTGGTCATAACCATATACCTCGCCCCGGTGGGCGCCAGGGTTCCGGTGAGGGGCCCCGTCATCATGATCAGCTTGTTCTCCGCCCCGAGCGGATCGCACCGGGGATCCACCTCACGAAGCAGATAATCGATTCCCAGTCCGCGGCCGCCTACATAGGCACGCGCCTTTTCCTTATCCAGGGTCTCCACCACTGCGGATCCCTCAGTGAGGTTCACCCGTAACATCTTTCCTGCATAGCCCATCTGTGCTGCCTCCTTGGCGCGTTGTTTTCCTTTCAGGTTCACATCTGCTATGATCCCGTCACGCTTATACATCTTCACCACAGAGACGCCGCGTGATCATTTATGCCAAAAGCCAGGGCTTTCCACGGAAGTATACCGCTCACCTCCCAAAGAACGGGGAACTGAAGGTGCCTGAGGGGTCCACCGTGAAAGCGGTGTTCGACCGATTGGGCGTGCCGAAAGGGGAGAAAAAGGTGATCTTCGTAAACGGTCGTCACCGGACGGTCCAACACATCCTCAACCCGGGAGACGTCCTCGTCTTCTTCCCTCCCCTCGAAGGGGGATAGGAGTATTGACCGTGGAGGCGGACCACCACTTGTACAATGAAACCGATGCCTTTTCACCCTCCGCTGCATCTAAGAATAGGGACATCTTGTATCTTCTCAATAATCAGGGGGGAGAGTTTTTTTCAAAGCCGATTTCTGGATTCCGGCCTTCGCCGGAATTCAGGGACCTTACCCCCACTTATTGAGATGTTACGACATCTTCACATTTACACTTTCATGGAAAATGATAAGAGTTTTCTTCTATTAACCGCTCTCCCCGTTCCACCGACTGCCCAATGGCCGCAACGGATAGTCTAAGTCTTTTCGCTAATGAGGTCATACTCAGACCCAGATCCCTGACGGCCCAATAGCAGAGCAGGCTCCGTGCCTCGACAACATGCCTGTATTTTCCCGCCGACCAAACCACCGAAACATCTATTTGTAACAATTCAGCCACATGAGCAGCCAATCTATCCAGATCCCAGCCCTGGCTCTTTAGAAAAGATTTTCTCTCGAACGCCTCACCCGATTCCTTTAACATCCGTTCTACAAAATCACCTTCGCCCAGGATCCGCTCATCTCCCTTGACAGACACTTTTGCCCTGCGCATCTCCTTAAGATTCGACCACCCCCCCACGCTCCGAACCAATCCCCCTCCTGTAAGCTCGGGCCGTTTCCCCATGGAAACCCCTTCTTTTATGAAATCATGGGAAAGGAGGGACGACCGTTAATATTCAAATATCTCGAGGCTCCAGTCGGTAATCCTTCCCCTTTGCCATCTTCTCTCCTCTCTGAACCGCACAACTCACAGCCGCAGGGGTCAAGCCGAACTTCCTCGCCAAATCTACCATGGTCATCCCCAACTCAGCCGCAGCCCAATAACAAACTAAATCCCTCGCCATTACCCGATCCTGTTGTCTCCCCTTTCCAGTTATGTACTCCTTCTCCAAATGGAATATTTCCGAAACCTTCTCAAGTACCTTTTCATAATCATATCCAAGCCTTTTGAGTCTATACCTCCGGGAAAATTGACCCTCCGATTCCGAAAGGATATCCATTACAAACTCACTCTCACCGAGAATTCGTTGATCACTCTTAATCCTATCATGTCCAGTCAGAGCTTTCTTCTTTACTGCATCCCAACCTCCCAGACTTCTTACCAAACCGCCCCCTACCAGCTCAGGCCGTTTCCCCAGCGCAATCCCCTTTTCAACATAAGACCGATACGCTTTTCGAGCGACCCTTATCCGCTTCTCAAAATACCCCAGGACATATTCAACATCTTGCCATTCCCTCTTTCGCTTTCCTATTATGGCGCTGTGGCCGCAATACGCATACCTGTCCAGTTCATTCACATCAGCCAATACTCCGGCACGAACTGGATTCAAATGGATATATCGAACCAATTCCAGAAAATAAACATCCTCCTGGCAGATTATCGACTTATATCTGTTCTGGAAAAGCTGCCCATGCCGCTTGTGTCTCCGGTTATAAGATACCGCATATCCTGTAAGCAGCCGTCTCATGAGAGAAGCGATACCCGCCGGTCCGCTTCTTAACAAGAAATGGGCGTGATTGGATAAAAATGACCAGGCGTAGCACTGGGTTTTCGTTTCAGGCAGAAGCGTAGACAGCCTTTCAAGGAAGTTTCACGATCCTTATCATCGTTGAATATCTTCCGACGTTCTATTCCTCTGATCATGACATGATTCAAGAGGCCGGGTGTATCTAATCGGGCTATTCTCGGCATGCTCTGACATATAGCTCGAAATACACCTGCTGTCAAGCTATTTGAATATTTACGGTCGTCCCCCTACCCACAGCGAGGCTGTAGCCCGTGGCCGGGCCTTTCCCTGAAACCTCCAGTTCGCCCGCATCCACGAGTCGTTTCAGGGCCCGCCAAACAGTTGTTTCACTCACCTCGGGGACGGCCTGGCGGCGAATTTCCTCCCGCCGAGCGCCGGGATGGGCCGCAATGTAGTCAAGAATAGCCTGATCAGAAAGCCTCATGAAACGATTCCCCCATACTGTGAAACGATTATCTCTTTATAATATATAGACTTTTCGACCGCGTCAAGATATCGTTTCATGTTTCTTGAAACGATATGACGTCACAAGCCGGTTGCAACGAAAGCTGCTCGGTATGAAACGTTTAACAAATTGATATGATGTCGTTATTGCGCGTTTAGTCCATATCGTTTCATCGGGAATGAAACGATATGTGGAGAAGCGCTTTGCGCGGACCGCCGCCCCGCAAAACGGGGATTTCCGCTTCGCTCCAACAAGCAGCGCGTATTTTGCTCGCCGGCATTTTCAAAGCGGTAGCGCGCGGAGGCCGCTGAGACACGTCTGTGTCCATCAGGTCCTCGTCTGCGATTTATCAATATGCTCGATTCCGCCGTCTCTGCGAATACCGGGCCATCCTGGATGCAGATGTTCTTTGACCATTCCCGTTGATCTTGGAAAAAATTGAGATATGCAGGATCTCATCATTGAAGGCCAGGCCAAAACCAGTCAGTTTTTTGGATTCGAGCCGGTAGTCCATGCCCAGCCCCACCGCCTGATGAGAAGTTGTATCTGCTAAAAGAGCAGCCTTCTGGAAGCGGGTCACCGCGCTTTTGAGCGCTTTTGGGTCCTCATCAGCATTATACCCGTCGATGGCATCCAGGCTGTAGCTTTCAAGGAGCTTTTCAAATATTTTCGAGAAGGTATCCGGGGTTCCAAAGGCGTCCATACCCACCACCTGGCCATTGATCATAAAGACGGTGCCGATCTGATAATCGATGCGGTGAAAATGCTTGATATATTCCCGGATAGTATCGCCTCGCTTTTCATACATCGCGCCCATGGCACCGGTGGGGGACGCGGCTTCCATCCTGGCCGACTTGTCCGCAATCTCATCCCATATGGCACCCTGATCTGAGCGATAGTTCCCCTCGGATCGGACGGAGAACAAGACCTGGTCGGCCTTCCGGGACCGGAGATTGGCGGACATCATCCGGCTTTGGCTATGGAACCGGGGGGCGTCATAGGACCACCGGCCGTGCTCCACGCAGCTCACCGGAATGACCAGCGTGGTATTCCGGTCCACCAAAATGGTGGTGTTGACGATCCGGTTCTGCTTGGCCCCCACCAATTCTTCACCGTCCAGAATAAGGATTTTGTGAGAGGACTTGTTGACGACCTTGAGGTCCGGCACCGATCCCTCGGAGTCCACCTCCGCCACCTCGATCGAGTCGTCCTTCAGTGCCTCATCTAAGAGGAGGTATTCCAGGCCTATGTTGTAGGTTGAGAGAAGTGGATATAGGGCCAGGTTCTTGTGAGACTGCTTCCGGCCGACCTTGACTTGTTCAAGGAAATTTCTAATGACGTCATCCATGGGGAATTCTCCTTTCCTTCCGAGCCATTTACAGGATTTGATTACTCACTGCCCTCAATCCGCCATCCCTTCCCCAAGGGATTATTTGGACTGTCAGCCGAATACGGATTTCCAGCCCCAAACGGATTGTTGATGCTTTCGGGTGAAAAAGGACTGCCATATCTTCCAAAAGGGTTGGAAACGGAGTCCGGATCATAAGGATTCCGGCTCAATCGACCCCTATAATTCCCATGGCTGTCATAAAGCTTGGGAGCATCGGTTGCATAAGGGTTGTTGGCTGATCTTGAACTGAAAGGGCTCCCGTACGGCCCATACGGGTTGTTGATACTGTCATGTCGGTATGGGCTGCCGGCCCCATATGGGTTACTGCTCGATTCAGGATCAAAACGGTTGGCACTGAGCCTTCCCAGGTCCTCTGCCGAGGCCGGAATGCCCCAACCAATAACCAGTAGAAGGAAAAGAACCATGACAGTGATGACTGATTTCATGGTGACGACCTCCTTTCTAAAGCACCCAATGGATCATGCGGTTCTCGCGGTTTCAAAATATAATACCCCATGAGTTTGTCAGATCCGGTCACAGGTCAGCCGCTTTTTTTGAAAAAAATGCATTTTTTTGATATTTTTTGAAAGGGGATTGGGGTAGAGGTCCGCGACAGGCTTGACGTAATCAAATAATTACGCTAAATTCTGTTTATGATTAGACCTGATGAGAATCTTGTACCTGATTGGGACGAGGACAATATCAGTCATATTGCTGGGCATGGGTTGACCCCCGAGCAGGTTGAAGAAATATATTACAGCGAGGGGCCGTTTCCGACCCTGGCTTTTAAGCAGAAGAAAAAACATATAAAATCAAGTGAATATCGATACCGACTGTGGGGCACAGACGCTTCTGGCACATGTATCGAGGTGATCGTTGCCCCTTATCCACAGTATGGCGTATGGCGTTGCGTGACGGCGTTCCCCATGTCGAACACCACCCAAAAGGCCTATTTCAAGAGGGTAAGGAAATGAGCAGGATTCCAGAAAAGACAAGAAAAGACCTTAAAAAGGAGGCTGTGCGGTGGGACAAGGAGATTTCGGGAGAGACTCCTGAGCAGATTCAGGGATTGCTGAATGACTCCGAGCCGTTTCAGGTTCCACGTCCTCCCCGTCAGCCCGTGTCTCTCCGAATGGACCCCTTTGATCTTTCGATGATCAAGCGCCTCGCCCGAAAGAAGGGCGTTCCCCACACCCAGCTCATGGCGATATGGCTTCGCGAACGGGTCGAAAAAGAAAAGAGGCTTGGTGCCTCGGAATGACATAACCGATTGTCTCTCACAGAGCCCGCGGAGATCACAGAGGGTTACGACGCGATTTCTCAATATGGCATGGGAATGAGGATAAAGAAAAAATGAATGCATTCATTTTTTCTTTGTGTGCCTTTAGCTTTCCTCACTGGCAGATATACCGCTCAAAGACAAAAATCTATATCCGTGACATATGAAAGTTCGGACGATGTGAAAGAAGAATTAGACAGGAGTTTTGGATGGGGAAAAGCTCCTGATAATATGGATGTTGAAGTAGTAGACGTGAAGAAGGGTGTACATATTGATGAATACGGCGACTACAAATTCCCTACACCCGCTGTAAGTTTATCGATAAAGAACCTTGGAAATGAGAATCTGGAAAGTTTCAGCGTTACATGTGGTTTCTCAGACATAGACCACAAACGTGACTTGGGCCACTGTGGAACTGCAAGCGGGAGCATTAAGGCTGGCTGAACATCAGCAAGGGAGTTATTCAAGTTACATGATCAAACTTACCTGAATATCATTGGTAATAAACCGATTGATTTTAGGATTCGTTTTGTTGTTGGAACTAAGACGAAAAAGGGTCGCTGGATTACTTTCTACGAAACTATCTTCAACCCAAGCGAACTGAATGATTTGCCCGAACTGGAGTATTAAAAATGTGATTAGGCAAAAGAACTGGAAAGTACATAAGAAGTAATCTGCCTCCACAGAGAGATATTTTCAGGGATTATCAGGGACAATGAGGTTTTCAGGCTTGAAGACCTAAGTTTCTGGAAAGAATAGAATTTGTAGTAATTGCCTGCTCTTGCTCGGTTGTTTTGATGGTACGGCCTCTCACACCGGTGCGATGTCTTTCCATATCTATTAGAATTTTCGTCCCTTTGGTATCTTCTCCTGAAGACAGCCTGCTAATCCAAAAGGAATTTTTGCTATGAAAATTGAAAAACAATATCTTGGTAAATGGAGGATTCAAAGTATGGAAGTTTGGGAAGAAGAATTCATTGACCTTAATGGTCCAGGACGTTTGGTTATAGAAGATAACGGCATTGGTTTTCTAAAATTCGGTGCTGTGGAAGCAGAGGTGGATTTTAGAGTTGAATCAGTTGGTGGCATTGAACGCCTGGAATTTTCATTTGAGGGAGAAGATGAGGGGGACCCTGTTTCTGGGCGAGGGTGGGCGGTGGTTGCTGGCCCAGAGATGAGTGGAAAGATCTATTTCCATATGGGCGAAAGCTCAGATTTCACTGCTAAGATAGGTTGACCACGAAACATCACGCTGATGAATTTTATGTGTCCCTTCGTGTGTCCTTTCAGCTGCAAAAAGGCGTAAATCCCTGCGAAAAGGACTGACAGCGAAATTTAGCGTTCTGAATTGGAATACGCAAAAATGCAACACTGCCAAAACAATGCTTTAGCGACTGTGAAATCAATTGAAAATGATCAGCACGGAATCTTAATATAGGTAAGCTTGCGTTGGCCAAGATCGAGTTCCGGTGAAGGCTGGGTACTGTATGGTTGAATTTTTGGGCAATGTATTTTCAAAGGGCTGGAAATTTAACCTTGCCCAGCTGCGCCCTCAGCTATGCAGAAATTCTTCGTCACATGACGGCTGTTCGTGATGGAGGCCTCCACAACATTTAGACGTGCCTTTTTATCATAGTGGGGTAGAGTGGTTTTGCTCTATGGAGCAGACCTGATAAGTGGCTCTTATCACCACATCTGCAACCTCTGTAACTACTTTGATTTCATAAGGATATATGATAGCATGAATAAGGCGGTGGTCATTCAAGGACAGGACAGATTTGTAAAGCAATGCTACTACCCAAGAGACGGCAGAGCGCACTGGTCCTTCTTGAGCCTTGGTCTTTTTCGTCATGTTAGCCGGGGCTGTCTGCCAGTCCCAGGCGGTAGCTATGGCAAGTTGATGAGCCTGCGCTCCTCAGGAGCGGCTGACGATCTTCTCTAGTTCAACCAGATCATTGTAGAGGCCTATCTCCTCGAAAAGTACCCTAGCCTTATCCAGATATGCCTTTGCGTTGATCCCGCCTATCTCCTTGTGTTTGGTCTGAGGTTGCAGCAGGCGCTTGCCCACTTTGAAATAAGTGAGGGAAAGGTCCGGACGGGCGCCGAGGCGGGTGCCTTCCCTAATGGCCTTCCGCCACCATTTGATTGCCTTGCCCTGCTTTTTTATGACCCAGTGATATTCGCCCATCAACCTAAATATTTTGGTTCTGTAAGGTGCGTACTTGCTCGCATTTTTCAAGGCCGTTTTTCCAGAGTTGCGGGCTTGCTTGCGAAGAGTGGCCATGTCCCGGGAAGCACCCGCATCAATTGCCTGCTTGAGTCGCTCGATATCGACAAAAAGACGTGCGGCCAGGAAAGGGGCCACAAAAATTGGCAAAACCATTACCGACTGCTTATCATGGAGTTCCGATGCCTGCGATATGGTTGCCCGAGCTCCTTCGGCATCCCCTGACAATTGTTGTGCTTCTGCTTTGTAGCCCAGGAATATCAATTCATGCAGCTCGTTGTTATGTTTTCTGGATAATAAAATCCCCTTTTCAGCTTCTTCAAGGGCCTCGTGCGCAGATCCAACTTTGAGGAGCAGCTCTGATTTCAGCTCATGCGTTTCAAGCGTGGCAAGGTTATAGGCATAGGTTTCTCCGATTGACTGTGTCCATTCTATGGTTTTCCGCAGATGGCCGAATTTTCCCTGCTCCCCTTTGACCAAGCCGTAAAATATCAAGTAATTGGTTGCCTGCCATAAATCGCCAATCCTCAGTCCGGCGTTCAGCAGGTCGTCATCAAAGTCCTGGATTCTGTCCCACACGCCCTGGCAATGGAAGGTTATGGTGCTCATCACGACATGGTTCATACGGCTGACGATATCATCCTGGGTGATATAGCGTTGCCCCATCTCCAGCAACCGGCTGCCGAGTCGGAAGGATAATCCGCTGACGGATAAAATCGCAGCCACCCCTGACCAATACATCGACACCATTGATATCTTGGATATATCAAATTGGGTGGTGCGCCGGAACAGATCCAGTCCTCCCAGGAACTGCCGGGTGTGGTCGACATACGAGAGTGCTTCGACGGCCTTGAAATAGAGGTCAAGGGCTTGGTTTACCCGGTTGCCCGGTTCCCTTGTTGAACGGGGCTCCGTCACGTAAGTGGCCTTGACAATTAACATGAAGCCCCAAAGGCCCAATGCTATCCCACCGAGCCCGGTTTTGGGTATGGGTGTTCCCCATCGTTCAAGGACCTTGTCAAGATAGTCCACGGCTTCCGTCCACTGTGCCTTGTTGAGAAAGGCCAAGGCGATGTTCTTCTCGAATTTTGCCAGGGTTTCCGGGTCCTTGTCTTTGCCATGGCGCTCCACATAGAGCTTCAATGCCTCCTGCAGATAGTTTAAGGCTTCGCTGGAGGCTGACGCCTTCAAGGCTTCTTCTCCAGCCCTGGTCAGATATTCCCCGGCCTTGTCCAGATCCTCTGCCTTGCCATAGTGAAAGGCCAGCATACCATAGAATTCATGCAACCGATCCTTGAAGATTTTCTCGATGGAGCGGGCGACCTTGAGATGCAGGGTTTTGCGCTGCTGCAGCAGGATCGACTCATAGGCCGCCTCCCTTGCCAGCGCGTGCTTGAACATGTATTCCAGCTGCTGCATGCGGGTGCGGTCTTTGATGATCTGCACATCCTTGAGGTAGGCCAGCCGGTCATCGACATTGTCTATGGAGTTGGCCACATCCTTGATGATAAGATCAAAGAAACTTCTGCCGATAACCGAGGCCACTTTGACCAGCTTGCGGGTACGCCCCTCCAGGCGGTCGATCCTTGCCATGAGCACATCATTAATCGTGGGTGGGATCACTGCCTGTTCGATCCTGTCGGTAACCTGGAAACCGCTCTCTTTTTGTATCACCATTCCCTCATCGATCAACGAGCGCACCACCTCCTCGATGAAAAAAGGGTTCCCGTCAGCCTGGCCTAGTATCTGTGCTTTGACCGTGTATGGCAGCCCCCTGATCTGGAGCATATTGTTGATCAGGGCTTCGCCATCAGTCGTCTCCAGGGGCTGCAGCTCGATTTTCACCTGGGCTCCGGCAGCGGCACGCGCCCCAAATTTTTCCAGATAGCCTGGTCGAAACACATTGATAAATAGCAGTTGGCGGTTTTTCGTGATCCTTTGGAGCGATTCCAGAAGCTCGAGGGAACTGTCGTCAGCCCAGTGCAGGTCTTCCATGATGATTACCGTAGGACGTAGCTCGGCCCACTTGATCATCAGTTCACGAAAATTCTTGAAGATCAGTTTTTCCAGGGCCTCTCCATGTATTCCCGAGACCCGTCGGTCATGTCTCCCCTTCAGCTTCATACCCATGAGGGTAGCTATGAAGGGCAGAATTTCGTCGGCTTCCTCCGGATGGATTGTCCTGACGGCTTTTTCGAGTTTTTCAAGCGCCTGGACCTCGGTGTCATCCTCGGAGATGCGTGCCCATTGTTTGATCAGATCGATGATGGGATGAAAGCTGAGATTTCTACCGATGGAGATGGCCCGGCCTTCCAGGAGAGTGACCTCCTGAATGACGTCCCGTTGTTTCAACTCGGCAATGAGCCGGGATTTGCCGATTCCCGCCTCTCCGATCAAATTGACCACCGAGCCCTGACCGCTGATGGCTTTTTGGACCTGAGACTCAAGCCTGCCCATCTCCTGGTCCCTACCTATCATCACCGAGGAAACCCGACGGTTAGCCCTCACTTGGGAATCGGACGCTCTTTTAGAGACCAACTTGAAGACCGGAACAGGCTTGGACTTGCCCTTGAGCTTTGTTGGTGCCATAGGTTCAAACAAGAAATGTCGCCGTGTAAGTTGATAGGTGCTTTGGCCAACCACAATTTCGCCTCCCTCAGCCAATCCTACCAGCCTTGAAGCAAGGTTTATGGCATCGCCAGTTAGTTCCTGGTTCCCTTTCTTGATATCCACCTCGCCGGTGACCACTAAACCCGTGTTTATGCCGGTGTGCATGAAAAGTCGCTGGCCGATTTTCTCTTCAATTCTGGGACTGATATTCCCAACCGATGAATGGATCTCCAAAGCAGCCCTAATGGCCCTAAGCGGATCATCCTCATGGGCCTTCGGAATACCAAAAACAGCCATTACTGCATCGCCGATATACTTCTCAATAAACCCATCATATCTTTCCATTATTTCTCTGATTTCTCCAAATATGAGGCCCATGATCTCCTTGACCTCTTCAGGATCAAGCCTCTCATTCATGGGTGTGTAGCCGGAAAGATCCGAGAACATGATCGTCACATGTTTTCGTTCTCCGCTTGTATCAATTTTATCTACAGGACTTGCGGGAAGAGTATTTAAGGGGTGGGCACAACTACCGCAAAACTTAAATCCATCGGGATTTTTGAACCCACAGCTTGGGCATTCCATGGCTCATGGCTCCGAAAATTGGCAAAAAAGCACTTTGATGGCTAATAAAATTTGCGAATCGGATTTGTTGAGATTGAGTATAGGAAAGAGGGGGTCTTCTGTCAATTCGGGTGTCAAGCTCATAGGCCATGTTTTTCAGTGGCATATGAGCACCACCAGCGTTGAGTTTCTATCATCTCCAGCCCAATTAGAGCGTTTGTGATAAACTCTCGTTCGAAGCTACCGAGCTGGGTGGTGATACTGATTCTGTAGTCAATATCTGGAAGATGTTTTGTTCTGTTGTACCCCAAAAATTTCGCAGCGGCAAGACCGAAAGCTCCTCCTCAAAACCACTGGTTTTGGTAGCCACATTGGATCAAACCTATTATTCCCAGCCTTGAAGACCAATGCGGTGAAAACTAATGAAAGCAGGGTTTTGGTGCTTGGCTGGGGGCGCTGTTCAAGGCTACGTGCATTTGTTTTTTATGGCGAACTATTTGAAATTCGGACTGATCTTAACAAACCTGGAAAATCAATACTTCTATAAAAAATTTTACCACAAAAGGGTTGTGGTGGCAAACTGAAAGGGCAATATTCTCGGATTGGTCCCACACCAAGAAAGTCGTTGAACTCAAGCCAAATTAAAGATCCTTTTTCGGTCAATATGGCCATTTGGAAAGTTGTGATAATTGCTATGAAAGTCAACCGGCATAAAATTGAGGTATGGCGATCGAACGGGACAAACCAGGTTTGAGGTACGTCATGGAAATCAACGCTCTCCAGACCGGCGTAAAAAGGGGCTCCTCCATTTAAAATCACGATAAGCGAAGAAGAATTATCGGGGTCTATTTTCAACTCCGCTGGACAACCTGAAGTTTCATCAAGTCGATTTCAGTCCACAATATGTAGTGTAGACCTACTCAAAGGATGACCGTGGCGGAAATCTACAAATGCCTATATGATCCCTGAAATGGCGTCTTTTCATGGTTAGTTCTTTGTAGTCTTCTTGAATCAACTGGCTCAAATTTGGAGGCTAAGCAATGTAACTCTTCATTTCCATATCTACTTGGATCGTCAGTTTAAATCCGAACGAATCCCTGATTACTGTCAGATCGAATCTCAGTAACTACAAGTAAGAATATCCTCTTCAGGCCCCTGTCGAGAAGAGGCGCCCCTGGGGATCGCCTTGTTCGTCAACCGCTTTTGAAGTCTCCTCCATTGCCTGTAACGCCCCTTTCAGAAAATAGCGGCTGAAGAGCCGGTTGTAATCGGTCCATGCGCCCTCTTTTGGGTCCCGCTCCATAAAACGGGCCAGGCCATTCATCTTGGCATCCAGATCATCGATGAGATTGAGCGCAAAGGCCTCTAAGAATTTGGGCACCTTGGGCGACCCGAATTCGTATTGACCGTGGTGGCTGAGGATCAGGTGCTTGAGTTTGACGGCCCGATCCCCGGGGAAATCCTTCATGCCCTTCAGCTTCTCCTCCACCATCACCGTACCGAGAACCAGGTGCCCCAAGAGACGCCCTTCGTCCGTGTAGTCGATCTGCGGCGCAAAGGCCAGTTCCCGGATTTTGCCCACGTCGTGGAGGAAGGCCCCGGCGAGGAGAAGGTCTTTGTCGAGATTCGGGTAAAAGCCGGCTATCTCAACGGCCAGCCGACAGACCATGAGCGTGTGCTCCAAAAGGCCGCCCATGTAGCTGTGGTGAAAGTTCTTGGCGGCCGGCGCCTCCTGAAAGCGGGTGATAAACGCCTGGTCCCCGAGGAAGCGATTGATTAATCCCTTGAGATGGACATCTTCAACCCCGTTGAGGATCTGCCTGAGGGACCGCAGCATCTCAACCGGGTCCTCCGGGGCCGCCTCGATGAAAAGCGTCATGTCCACCGGATCCTTTTTCGCCCTCAGCTCCGACACCGTCATCTGGATCTGGTTGCGAAACGAGCCCAGAAGGCCCTCAACCTCGACAATGTCCCCCTCCACAAACCGTCCGGAGAACGCTTCCACCTCATCCCACACCTTGGCCGCCACCTCGCCGGTCCGGTCCGCGAGGGTCAGGCTCAAAAAGGGCTTCCCGTTCTTGGTCTTGGCCACCCGCTTCTGTGTGACGAGGTAACAGTCGCCCACCCGGTCATCGGGCTTCATGTCCTTGATCCAGAGGCGGGGCTGGCCGGGGTGATGTTCAGGGTCAGTCATCAAAATCGCCCTGGGGGCCCTTGTCCGCGTTCAGGCGTGAGGCCCGCTCGCGAATCTTTTCCTCGGTCCATTCCTGGGGATCCTCCAGCCGGGCGGCCTTGGGTCCCAGATCATGAGATCCTTTCTCCAAAATGGCCTCAAATGCCAGGGGTGCCGTGTCTTCCGCGTTAAAAACATTGACCAAAAGATCGTAAACAAAATCCGCCACCCCCTTGGCCATCCGCTCGCGGATCGCTTCGGGGAGCCGGAGGAGCTTGTTCTCAAAGGGGAGATTGAGCTTCTTGTAATTGCCGCCCTTGAGCCCCGCATTTTCTGCATAGGCCACCATCTCGGCCCACAGGTCATCGGGAACGCCCGCGTCCGAAAGCTTCACAAAGTTCCCCTCATCATCCAGCATGGCGTTGCCGTATTCGTTGACCCGGACCCCCCAGGTAATCATCTGAAGGGCGGTGGCCACATTGGCCTTGGTGGTTCGGGTCTTCTGTGCAATCTCCCGCAGACGTTCCGAGCTGTTCCCGGATGTCCCGTGCTGGGCCCCGGACACCTGATACTTTTGGAGCGCCTCGTGAATCTCCACCGTGAGGGGCACCTGAATCCCCTGACCACTCGCCTCAATCCCGTGGGTGGTGCCGTTGTTGAGGGCGATCCAGTCCGGGAAGATCCCGTGGGCATTCAACCCCTGGATCAGAAAGAGGGCCTCATCCCTGGTGGACAACCCGGCCTTCCCCTTGATTTCCCCCACCTCTGTCTCATGACCGGCCCACGGGGGCACCAGCGGGCTCAACTCGATGCTGGCCAGAAGATTTTCATCATCCGGGAGATGAGAGGCATCAATGGCAATGGACGTGATCCCCGCATCAAACATGGAGGGAATCTCTGTTTTTGCGCTGTGAACATCCGCCTCGCCCTTGATCCCGTAATGGTCTGCGTGGATGGCCACGGGAATCCGGATGTTCAATTCATTCATGACGGCGTCCACCTGCCTGGCGAGATTCCAGTAATTGACCGCGCAGTAGGGACTGGCACCGCCTTCGGACTTGGCGATCTCCACAATGATGGCGGCGTTGGCCCTCTGGGCGGCCTGAAGCGCCCCCCGGATCACGAAATGGTTCCGCCCATTGGCCGCAATGGTCATGACCTTCCCCTTTGCCAGGAGGGCCCGGTCAATCACCTTCCCGCTGACGATCAATGCCCTGGAATTGGGAAATAGGCGGGTGATGTTGGGTGGTCGACCCACCTTCAAAGCCGATTCAAACGCCTTGTTTGTACCTGATGTAGTCGTGGACATCTCAGACCTCCCTTTCATTGAGAATTGTTGATTGGCGATCCCTAAGCACCGGTCTTTCCGCCCCCCTCAAGTTCTTTCAACTTTTTCAAAATCTTGGACTTCAGGGCCGGGTTTTTCCCTGCGAGTTCCTTGGCTTTTTCTAA
Source organism: Deltaproteobacteria bacterium (assembly GCA_034522175.1). Taxonomy (GTDB): domain Bacteria; phylum Desulfobacterota; class DSM-4660; order Desulfatiglandales; family Desulfatiglandaceae; genus JAIPDZ01. Next base: position 2,754,046 of record JAXHLQ010000001.1, read on the forward strand.
GTGGAACCTTGCCTTTGAAAATTGTCCCAGCTTCAGGAAATATACACCGAAATTGTAGTGGGCCAGGGCCAGTTCCTTTTCCCTGCCGTAACAGAGCCCGAGGTGATAATATACATCATAGCGAACCGGTGTCAGGTAGGAAAGGCGCTCAAAGATCTTCAGGGCCGCCTGGTTTTTGCCCATGCTTTCATATACGGTTCCCAGGACAAACAGGGTATCCCGATCCCCCCGATTTAAGGCCAGGGCCTTTTCGAGCACCTTAAGGGCTTCCTGACCCTGACCGTTCAACTCGTAGGCCTCACCGAGCTTTCTCAAGATGGGAATAAAGTCCGGCTTCCCTTGTTCAGCTCGTTTCAACTCACGGACAGCCAGTTCATATCTCGACGCTTTCATGGCCACGATGCCCAATCCGAAATGGGGGAGCGGGGCATCCGGGTTTTCTTTCAATTCCCTGTTGAAGATCCGTTCCGCATCGGCCGGGTCCAGGCAAAGGGCCCGGATCACGGTCTTGAATGCCGGCCAGCGGGTCTCAAAGGCCTCGGCTTCATCGCTTCGAGGCGGCGGGGTGTAACGCGTCAAAAGCGAATCCAGATTGCTCATCCGCTCGGGCCCGGTGGGGTGGGTCAGCAGATAGGCCGGGACCTTGTCCGTTCCCAGCCAGCTCCCTTTCTGAATCTTCTGGAGGGCGCGAATCATGCCCGCCGGATCGAAGGTAGCCGGGCCCATGTATTTGAAGCTGAGCTGGTCTGCCTGACGCTCATCTTCCCGGCTGTAGTGGAGTTGTGCCTGCATCCCTGCGGCCATGGATCCGGTGATGAGGGCGCCGGCCGCCTCGCCGCCCAAAAGGACCCCGGCCAGGACCCCGGCCAGGGTGGCCAGTCCGATCTTCTTGCTCTGCTCGATCCGGTGGGCCAGATGTCTCGCTGAGACATGGCCGATTTCATGGCAGATCACGGCCGCCAGTTCATCCACCTCATCCAGGGCTTCGACCAGACCGGAAAAGAAAAAAATATGACCGGCAGGCGCCGCAAAGGCATTCAGGGTATTGTCTTTAATGATGTAGAAATGAAAGGGAAAATTCTTCACTTCAAGGGGGGCGAGCAGATAGTGACCCAGGTCGTTGATATACTGATTGGCAAAGGGATCCTTTACCATCTCGTACTGGCTCCCTATCTGACGCAGAAACTCCTCACCCATTTCCCGTTCATCTTCAATGGAAAGGGCCAGGGCATGCGGCACCCCTGATGGGACCACCCATGAAAGGAGCACCAGGAGCAGCGCAGTGAAAAGCCGTTTGGCGTGGTGGGTACGTTGTCTCATAAATTCAGTCCCTCATCAGGACAATATCATATCGGCTCGAATGCTTCCATATAATGACAACACGGATAGTTTCGAAACAGATCGAGATGGTTCAAATTCCGTCATTCCTGCGAAGGCAGGAATCCAGGGTTATCAAAGCGTTGCAGTACTTCTGGACCTCGTTTTTCAACGGGGTGACGACCCTACATGGGACCATCAATTTCAAATCACCAATCACCAATCAACAATCCGTGGTTTCCACCCGGGGGGCGTCCACCCATAATCCTTCCAGGTCATAGAACTCCCGCACCGGCTCGTAGAAGATGTGTACCACCACGTCGCCGTAATCCATGAGTACCCAGCTCCCTTCGGCTTCCCCTTCCGTTCCCATGGATTTGATGCCGGCCTTGCTCAGGGTCTTATCCAAATGCCGGCAGATGGCCTGTACCTGGCGGGTGGACCCGCCGCCGGTGATGAGAAAATAGTCCGTAAAGGAGGTCAATGCCTCCACGTCGAGCAAAACCGGGTTCACCGCTTTTCGCTCCTTTACGATCTTAAGAAAGAGCTTCGCCTTATCCAGCGTCTCCATGGTTCACATACAACCTCTTTTCCTCGATGTGGCGCCTCACGGGTTCAGGGACGAGAAAACGAATCGAACGGCCGGCGCCCACCCGCTCCCGGATATGGGTTGAGGAAATATCCATCAGTGTGGTGGTCTTCAACATAACCGTGTTTCCCGAAGGGGCGGCATAGATTTCGTCACTTTTGTGCGGTTCCCGCTTCAATTTGAGATCCGAAAAAATCGTTCTCAACCCCTGACGCTGAACCCCCGGGCGGGAAATAATCACAAAATGGGCATAATCAAAGAGCTCCCTGTACGACTTCCAGGTATCGATCTCTAAGAAGGCATCGGTCCCGACAATAAAAAAGAGGGCCGCATCAGGGCCGAACAGCGTCCTGAATTCCTTGAGGGTCTCGATGGAGTAGGAAAGCCCGCCCCGTTTCCCCTCCAGGTCCATGGCTTCCAGCGCCGGCGATAGATCGGCAGCCGCCCGGGTCATGGTGAGACGGTGTTTAAAGGCCGAGACCGGGGCCGCGGTCTTGTGGGGGGGGGATGCGGACGGAATCAAATAAACCTTATCCAAGCGCATGTCCTCCCGGATTTCTTCTGCGGAGCGCAGGTGACCCAGGTGAATGGGATCAAACGTCCCCCCAGAATCCCGAACCGCGCGGCGTTTTCCACTATGTCCTCGTTTGGCCCTCTCCCAGCACAATAAATTTGGTCGTGGTCAATTCCTTCAACCCCATGGGACCGAAGGCGTGCAGTTTCGATGTATTGATCCCGATTTCCGCCCCAAGCCCCAGTTGGTTGCCGTCGTTAAACCGCGTGGAGGCGTTGACCAGCACCACCGAGGCATCCACCTGATCCAAAAAGCGCCTGGCCCGCTGATAGTCCCTGGTGACAATGGCCTCCGTGTGTCTGGAACCGTACTGCTCAATGTGATCCATGGCCGAATCCATATCCGGGACCACCTTTATCGCCAGAATCAGATCCAGGAACTCTTCCGGCCAGTCGGTCTCTTTGGCCGCTGTCATCCCGGGGATCACGGACAGGGTCTCGGGGCATCCTCTCAATTCAACCCCCGCCGCCTCAAACCGGTTCGCCATGGACGGCAGAAACGTCGATGCCACGGATTCGTGAACCAGCAGGGTCTCCATGGCGTTGCAGACCCCGGGCCGCTGCACCTTTGCATTAAAACAGATGTCTTCGGCCATGTCCAGATCTGCGGAGCGGTCCACATAAATATGGCACACCCCCTTGTAATGTTTCAACACCGGAACCCTGGAATGATCGGCCACAAACCGGATGAGACCCTCTCCCCCCCTCGGGATGATCATATCCAGATCCTCATCGAGCCCGATGAGGATGCGGACGGCATCCCGGTCCGTACTCGGGATCACCTGAACGGCCTTCACCGGTAGACCCGCGGCCTCAAGGGATTGTGAAATGAGTTTTCCCAGAATTACGTTGGAATGGAGGGCCTCGGATCCCCCTTTGAGGATCACGGCATTGCCCGACTTCAGGCAGAGGATGGCCGCATCCACCGTCACGTTGGGCCGGGATTCATAGATAAAGCCGATCACGCCGAGGGGAATCCGTGCCCGGCCCACCATCAGTCCGTTGGGCCGTTTCCACATCCCCTCCACTTCACCCACCGGATCGGGCAGGGCCGCCACTTCCCGCACCCCGTCGGCCATCACCTGGATCACCGCCTCGTTCAGGGTCAACCGGTCCAGCATGGCCGCAGAAAGCCCGGCTTCCCGGGCCAGGAGCAGGTCTTTCCGGTTCTCCTCAATAATCTCCGCCTGACGACCTGTGAGTTTTTCGGCCAGAACCTCCAGGGCCGCATCCTTTTGGGACCGGTCCACGCCCCGCAACCCCGTGGCGGCTTTTTTGGCATCCCGGGCCATCTGTCGGATCAATGCATCTATTGACATGACAGGTCTCCTTCTTCCATGTGTTCGCTCAACACCAGATTATCCCGGTGAATCACCTCATCATCGTGTTTAAACCCCAGTATGTCCTCGATCTCCCCGCTCCTGGCCCCCATGATCTTCAGGATGTCGCCGGAGTGGTAATTGACCATGCCCACGGCCACCGGCTCCCCGTCCTCATTGAGGAGAAGGACGGAATTTCCGAGGCTGAACCGCCCGTTGACTGCCTTGATTCCCGAGGGGAGAAGGCTTTTGCCGTTTTGTAAAATGGCCTTTTCCGCACCCCGGTCGATGACGAGTTCCCCCTTGGGAGACTTGGTAAAGGCGATCCAGTGTTTGCGGCTGCACAGCAATGCGGATTCGGGCATAAACAGGGTTCCCTCGGGTTCCCCCTTGAAGATGCTGCTGATGATGTCCGGTTTCAATCCGTTGGCGATGATGGTGGGCACCCCGCGCTTGGCCACCTTCCGGGCGGCCTTGAGCTTACTGGCCATTCCCCCTTTTCCCAGGAACCCGGGGATGGCGTTGGCAAATCGCGAGACCTGCCGGTCCACCTTTTCCACCACCTCAATCCGTTTGGCGTCCGCATGCTCACGGGGGTCTTTGTCGTAGAGCCCGTCGATGTTGGTCAGGTTGATGAGCAGGTGGGCATCGATGAGATTGGTCACCATGGCGCTCAGGTTGTCGTTGTCGCCGAACTTGATTTCATCCACCACCACCGTATCGTTTTCATTGATGATCGGGACGATTCGCCACCTGAGAAGCGTCAGCAGGGTGTTGCGGGCATTGAGATACCGCCGCCGGTGGGTCAGATCGTCCCGGGTCAGGAGAATCTGCGCCACCGTATATCCGTAAGCTTCAAAGGCCTTCTCATAGGTCTTGATGAGGCTGCTCTGCCCTATGGCGGCCATGGCCTGCTGCTGGGATACGGACTGGGGCCGCTTGGGCAGGCCGATCTTTTTGAGCCCCGATGCGATGGCCCCCGAAGAGACCAGAATCACCTCGATTCCCTTCCCTTTAAGCGAGCTGATTTGAGATGTGAGGTGATCAATGACCTCGGTATTCAGACCGTTTTGTGTTGTCAAAACGCCGCTTCCCACCTTGACCACCACCCGTCTCACCGGCTTGAGCAGGGATTGTCTTAACGGTGTTGTCATGATGTTTCCCGGAACTGCCGCATCATATCGAAGAGTGTGCGTTTCAGGCTGCCGACCCCCTCGCCGGTCAATGCGGAAACCGGCAGGAAAGGCACCTTCAGCCTGTTTAATGCCCCTTCGAGTGCCCGAAGATCCCTGTGCCCGGGGCCGTAGAGGTCCATCTTGTTGAGCACCACGAGCTGCGGCTTGCGATCCAGGGCCGCGCCATAGGACCGCATCTCGCGCATCAGGGTATGGTAATCTTCCAATACGTCGGCTTCGGGCTGATAGGTCATATCCAGGAGATGCACCAGAAAAGTCGTCCGTTCAATATGCTTTAAAAATTGATGGCCCAGACCCTTCCCCTGGCTCGCCCCTTCGATGAGGCCCGGGATATCGGCCATCACCAGCGCTTTTTCATCATCATCGGTCATGATACCGAGGTTGGGAACAAGCGTGGTAAAGGGATAGCTGTCCACTCTGGGACGCGCAGTGGTCAGGCGGGAAAGGAGGGTGGATTTGCCGGCATTGGGAAGTCCGATCAGGCCGATATCGGCCAGAAATTTCAAGATGAGCCGTATGCGGCGTTCGCTTCCCGGCAGACCCGGTCTGGCGATTCTCGGTGCCCGGTTGGTGGCGGTGGCAAAGTGCTGGTTCCCTTTGCCGCCCCTGCCCCCCTCGAGGAGGGCCATCTCTTCTTCATTCCGGATAAGATCCGCCAGGGCCTCACCCGTCTTTTCATCCTGGATAAGGGTGCCCACGGGCACCTCAAGGCAGACATCCCGGCCCTTTTTACCGGACCGGTTTTTGCCCTTTCCGGGTTCGCCGTTTCCGGCCTTAAAGACCCTCTTGGACCGGTAATCGGTGAGGGTATACAGCCGCTCGGAGGCCTTGACCCTGACGCTGCCGCCGTCGCCGCCGTCGCCGCCGTCAGGCCCCCCTTTGGGAACATATTTTTCTCTTCTGAAGCTGATACACCCGTTCCCCCCGTCCCCCGATCTGACCGTAACTACGGCTTCATCCAAAAAGGTCATCTGATATATTTATGGGGAAGAACAGGCAAGGTGTGATATCAGGTGGCGTAAACGCTGACCCTTTTCCGATCCCGGCCCATCCGCTCGAAGGCCACCACGCCGTCGATGGTGGCAAAAAGGGTGTAGTCTCTTCCCAGCCCCACATTTTCTCCGGGGTGGATCTGGGTGCCCCGCTGACGTGCGATAATGTTGCCTGCCTTGACCGCCTGGCCGCCGTACCGCTTCACCCCGTATCGCTGACCGGCGCTGTCCCTGCCGTTTCGTGAGCTTCCGCCTGCTTTCTTATGTGACATGATCTCTCCTCGTCGGTATAGGAGGGCATTCCCTCCTCACCGTTCAAGCATCCTCAATGCGTCAAAATCTCTCGCTGAGACGCAGGGGCGCAGAGATTTTGGGTGCTGTCATTTCTAAACAAAACATTTTTTCTCTGCGTCTCAGCGTCTCTGCGCGAAAACACATGGTTTGTGGGATAATCAACCATTAATCGCTTCAATTTTCACCCGGGTAAACAGCTGGCGGTGACCTTTTTTCCGGCGATACCCTTTCCGCCGCTTATACTTGATTACCAGCACCTTTCTTTCTTTACCCTGTCGCACAATCCGGCCCACCACCTTCGCATTTTCAACGACGGGCTGTCCGATCTGTGTATTTTCGCCATCGGACGTCACGAGCACCTCCTCGAACGTTACCGTATCCCCCACCTCTCCGTTCAGGCGCTCGACCTTGACTTCCTCTCCCTGTGAAACCCGATATTGCTTACCGCCAGTCTGAATGACCGCATACATTGCCTTGACTCCTTTAAAATGAATTGAAACAGATAATTTAAAAGCTTGCCCCATTAAAGTCAAGGATAAAATAGGGCACCCAGCAATCCCTTGACACCCCGCTCGTCCTCTCCTATAAATAATGAGGCCTTGAAGAAGACAGCATTATCCCTAATGCCGCGTCTCATAAGTTCTGTCCCCGATAATGGCAAGAGGTTATTCGAAGAAAACAATTTCTATTTCAACCACTTAAAACAGACAGAGACGCGGAAGCTCCAAATCCCAAGCACCAAATATCAAATAAATCCCAATGACCAAATCGCAAGGTCTGAAAGGACAAAATTTATTGGACGGGACACTGCTCATCCCGAAGGAAACCCCGATGGAAAGCATGGCGAAACGGAAGAAACGGGCAGCGAGAATATTTGAGCTGCTGGATCCCCTCTATACCCGGGAAAAGACGGCGCTTAAGTACCAAACGCCCTTTCAACTCCTGATCTCCACCATCCTCTCGGCCCAGTGTACCGACAAACAGGTCAATACGGTGACCAAAGACCTCTTTAGAAAATACCGATCACCTGTTGATTACCTCGCCGTAACGGCTGAGGAACTCGAAAACGATATCCGGCCCACCGGGTTTTTCAGAAACAAGGCCAAATCCATCCGGGGATGCGCCCGGGCCCTCATCGACCTGTACGGGGGCGAGGTTCCCGCCACCATGACGGAACTCCTCAACCTCCCCGGGGTCGGGCGAAAGACGGCCAACTGCGTCCTGGGGGCCGCATTCGGCGTCCCGGGTGTGGTGGTGGACACCCACGTCAAGCGACTCGCCCTGAGGCTCGAACTCACCGACGTTCAAAACCCCGATAAAATCGAGGCGGATCTCTGCGACATTTTTCCCGAATCGAAATGGCGGCGGTTTTCAGACCTCCTCATTTATCACGGGCGGGCGGTCTGTAAGGCCCGGAAGCCCCTGCACCCGGAATGCGTCCTCATCGGGCACTGCCCCTCGAACACCATCTGAACGATCCCGGATCGTATTTTCAGACAGTTTCAGCACGATAATTGGCTTGATAAACCATCTGGGGCAAACTATCATTCTTAAGGCTTAGGGGCGAGACCAGTAATCCCGCTTGCAGCGGGATCTCCGCTCCGCTTCGACCATCAACCACCCGAAAAGGAAACCTGAGACATGGTTAAACAACTTTGTGGCATCATCATACTGATGGCAATCGTCGTCCCCGGCTGCGCAAAAAAGGAATATCGCGAATCCAAAATACGGGTTCAGCACCCGAGCTGGGACAGCGTCACCATTCGGAAACTGGCCGCACGGGAAATCGAGCCGGGTATGACACCTGATATGGTTCGGGCCGCTCTGGGCCTGCCCGATGCCATATCCCGCACAGATAACGGGGAGATATGGCAGTATCAGGTATTTGTGGGCGACTACCAGCCGCGAAAGGAGACCGTGTACACGGTCTATTTCAAGGAGGGCGTCGTCGTCCGCACGGCCGGGGACAAGAATCGCTTGAAGACGTTGTCCTGGCGGGAATAGCAGGTTTCAGAGTTCAGGGTACCGGGTACCGGGCTCCCTGTTTACGGCTCACTTCTAACGGTTTGGTATCGAATCTACGATGAATCGCGGAATCCGGTAACGGTTACTATGGCCAAGAAAGAAAAGACCGTCTACGTCTGCCAGGACTGCGGACACGAGGCCCTGAAATGGATGGGACGGTGCCCCGCCTGCGGAGCGTGGAACCGGATGGTGGAAGAGGTTCAAACACCGGCCCGATCCGCCCCCAGGCCCGGCTTCATGAGCCGGCCCGAACCCATTGACGCCATCTCCCTGGCCCCTGAAATGCGCCTCGCCTCGGGAATGACCGAATTCGACCGGACCCTGGGCGGGGGACTGGTCCCCGGTTCCCTGGTCCTCATCGGCGGGGACCCGGGCATCGGCAAATCGACCCTCGTTTTACAGGTAATGGCCCGGCTCGCCGACCGGGGCGCCCGGGCCCTCTACCTGTCCGGCGAGGAATCCGCTCAGCAGATCAAGCTTCGTGCGCAGCGCCTCGGTATTCGTTCAGACGGGCTTTACGTAATGACCGGAACCCGGATCGAGGACTTCCTGGAACGATCAGATGAGCTGAAGCCCGGTATGGTGGCCGTGGACTCCATACAGACCTTCTACACGGACGCCATCCCCTCGGCCCCGGGCAGCGTCGGTCAGGTCAGAGAGGTGGCCGCCCGGCTCATGGCCTATGCCAAAGAGAGCGGTGTTCCCGTCTTTTTGGTGGGCCACGTGACCAAAGAAGGGGCCATTGCCGGACCCAAGGTATTGGAGCATCTCGTGGACACCGTGCTCTACTTTGAGGGCGACCGGGGGCACCTGTATCGCATCTTGCGATCGGTCAAAAACCGATACGGCTCCACCAATGAAATCGGGGTCTTTGAAATGAAAGACACCGGCCTTGAACCGGTGGGCAATCCCTCGCGCATCTTCTTAGAAGAACGGCCCGAGGATGTCCCCGGATCTGCGGTCATCGCCTGTATGGAGGGCACCCGGCCCCTACTGGTGGAGGTTCAGGCCCTGGTGGGGCCGAGCCCCCTCGGGATGCCGCGCCGGACCGCCATCGGTGTCGACCCCAACCGGATCTCGCTGCTGGTGGCTGTCCTCAGCAAGCGGATGGGCATGGAACTGGGGGATCAGGACATCTTCGTCAATGTGGCGGGCGGGTTGAAGGTGGATGAACCGGCCGCCGACCTGGGCATTGTTCTGGCCATGATGTCCAGTTTTTTGAACAAACCCCTGGACCGGGGACTCGTGACCTTCGGCGAAGTGGGCCTGGCCGGAGAAATCCGGGGAGTGAGCCAGCCGGACATGCGCATCAGGGAATCCGGGAAACTGGGGTTTTCCCGCTGTCTCCTCGCCCGCAGCAACGAGGAGAATGCGGCCCCGTCAAAACACGTCGGGTTGCTGGGTGTGGCGTCGGTACAGGATGTTCATGAGTTGTTGTTTGGTTAGTAGGGTCACAAAAAAAGAAAAAAACATGGCCTCGCGCAGAGACGCGGAGGCGCAGAGAAAAGATGGTTTTGGTTTGTAAAAAAAGCTGTTAGCCGTTAGCTAACAGCCAATTGCTGCATTTGTGGGCCTCAGAACGAGATTGATGAAAACATAATCATCAGGATGAGGCCTTTGAAAAATGCTCAATTTTGTTCAAGGTCAAGGAAGGCGAAAATTTCAACCACAGGAATATATTTGATATTTCGAGGATTGGAATTTGAGCCTGACGCCGAGATTGGGCAAAAGGGGGCGTTTTTCAGAGGCCTCAGGAGGTGAGCCATGCGCATTTTTATGACAGGCGGAAAAGGGTTTGTGGGGTCCATGCTGACGGAGACCTTTTGCCGGAAAGGCCACGATGTCACCGTATTGACGCGCACTGTTAGGCCGGATACACAAACCAAAGAGGGCGTGACCCTCATTGAGGGCGATCCCACCCGACCGGGACCCTGGCAGGAAAAGGTGGCCGGGCATGATGTGATCGTGAATCTCGCCGGCGAGCCGGTCTTTAAACGGTGGAGCAAAGCGGCCAAGGAGCGCATCCGGTCCAGCCGGATTGAGACCACCCGGAATCTCGTGGATGCACTCCCCGATGCTTCCGAAGAAGTATCGCTCTTGAGCACCTCTGCGGTTGGGTATTACGGTTTTAGGGGGGACGATCGCCTCGATGAAACGAACTCCCCCGGCGATGATTTCCTCGCATCGGTCTGTACCGCGTGGGAGGCCGCAGCGAAGGAGGCGGAGAAGAAGGGCGCGCGTGTGGTGATCTGCCGGTTCGGCATCGTCCTGGGACAGGGCGGCGGGGCGCTTGAGAAGATGGTGCCCATTTTCAAGAAGGGCATGGGGAGCCCCCTGGGAAACGGCAAGCAGTGGGTCTCATGGATTCATGAACAGGACCTGGCAGGGATCTTTGTGTTTCTGCTGGAAAATCCGGGTATCTCGGGCCCTGTCAACTGCACCGCGCCCAACCCGGTCACCAACAAGGAAATGACCCGAATCCTCGGGGACGTACTCAACCGGCCGACGGCCATGCCGGCGGTGCCCGCATTCGTCGTCCGCGCCCTCATGGGAGAATCCAGTTCCCTTTATCTTAACGGGCAGAAGGTCCTGCCTAAAAATCTCCTCGAGGCCGGGTTTTCGTTCCGATTCACCGAACTCGAATCGGCGCTGCGGGATCTAAATATCCGATAATCCCGGTGCAGACCATGGAAGGAGATTTGAGGAGGAAAATTAGAATCCAGAAGTCAGAATTCAGAAGGGTTTGAGTTTTCAGCTTTATTCTGGGTCCTGTATTCTGTATTCTCAATTCCTGTTTGCACATCTATTTAATGTAAAAACCAATGATCTCAAAGAATTGTCAGAAAACATGGGTGCGAAACTTGTGAATGAAGTTTCAAAAAGGATCTCTACGCTTTCACTGCAGTGAACAACAAAGCGACACATGAAGGAGGCATAATTTTGACACCGGAAGAAATGAAAGCCAGGGCATTGGAGCTGTTTAATCAGAGAATGCATTGAAGCCAGGTGATGCTGGCCGTGGGCCAGGAAAAAATCGGTCAGATCAATGAGGGCGCCGTAAAGGCCATGGGTGCATTCGGCGGGGGGATCGCCAGCACCGGCCGGGTATGCGGCATCCTCATCGGCGGGGTCGCCCTGATCTCAAGCATCTACAGCCGGGGAAACCTGGAAGAAAAGGAAGACCCCCGCATGTGGAAGCTGGGGTATAAGCTGACCAAGATATTCGAGGGAATGACTGAGTCCCATGGCGGGATCAACTGCAGGGACATCGCCCGTGTCAACTGGAAAGACAAAGACGCCGTGAGAGCCTTTTATGGGGGCGATGATGACCGCCGCGACATATGCACACAGCTTGTGGGGGACATGGCGTATACCCTCGGGGAACTGGTGGAAGGAGAGACCCAATCCGATGCAAAAAGGAAATGACAGCTTACCGCCCACCAGGCAGGCCATAAGGAGCGTCATCTTTGACTGCGACGGGGTCATGTTTGACTCCCGGCAGGCCAACACCCATTTCTACAATCACCTCCTGGATCACTTCGGCCTTCCCCCCATGACCGAAGCACAGGAGGTCTTTGTCCATATGCACACGGCCGACGACTCCGTGCGCCGCATCTTTGAGGGTACCCCGCATACGGAGGCGGCTCAGGAATACCGGATGAATCTGGATTACACTCCCTTTATTCATGACATGGTCATGGAACCGGGTTTGAAAGACCTGTTGAGCGACCTTAAACGGACGATGCGCCTGGCCGTGGCCACCAACCGGAGCAACACCCTGACCACGGTTTTGGAGGTCTTTGAACTGAAAGATTATTTTGATATGGTGGTGTCATCCCTCGATGTCACCCGGCCCAAACCCCATCCCGAATCCATCCATAAAATCCTCAGTTTTTTTAATATCAAACCTACACAGGCGGTCTACGTGGGGGATTCCCCCGTGGATCTGGAAACGGCCCAGGCTTCGGGCGTGCACTTTGTGGCGTACCGCAACCCCGAGCTGAACACCCGGCTCCATGCCAAAACCATGGGGGTTCTGGGCCATGTGGTGGCGTCATTTGATGGAAAAGGAAAGGATCCCTCATGGAAATCATAACCACCACCAGCTGATGAAACCCACATTGGATGCCCCCCGGCGTCCGATTCAGGCGCCTCAAGGATCGCTCAACATTCAGATGCTCTACATATCTGCATTCAGGATCATCGGTATGACCGTTTTCATTTGCTTCATGGCGTTAACCCCCAATGGTTACGGAGCCACTTACTATGTAAGAACCGACGGCGGCACGGCGGATCAGTGCACAGGGCTTGCGGATGCCCCCTACACGGGATCCGGGATCCATCAGGCCTGTGCATGGTCTCATCCGTTCTGGGCACTGGATGCATCCGGCAACTGGAAACTGGCGGGTGGCGATACGTTGCTGATCGGATCCGGATCCTATCGCATGGGGATCGGTGCCCCCAATACGGACTGGTGCGGAGCGGCCTGGGCCTACCAGTGCCATCTGCCCCCGCTTCCCTCAGGGCCATCCCCTGAGAAACCGACACGGATTCTGGGGGTCGGATGGGATCAGGTTTGCGCCGATCCCCCTGAATTGTGGGGAGCCGAAAGGCCCTGGCAGATCATCAGTCTGGAAGGCACGGACAATGCCGCCATTGCCTGTTTAGAGCTGACCGATCATTCGGGCTGTGTCGAACACCACGCCAACCCACAGGTCCGATGCGAGCGGGACAACCATCCATTTGGCGATTGGGCCCCAATCGGCATCAGCGCTTCGGATTCATGCAATGTAACGCTCAAAGACCTGAATATCCACGGATTGGCCTGGGCCGGGGTCCATGCGGGCAGGCTCTCCAACTGGACAGTGGAGGACGTTCGGATTGCGGCCAACGGCGGGGTCGGATGGGATGGGGATACCGACATCAGCGGCGGCAGTGCCAACAGCGGCACTCTCAGTTTTAAGGACTGGACCGTGGAATGGAACGGCTGCGCAGAAACCTACCCCGATGAAACCATTAATAACTGCTGGGCCCAGACAGCCGGGGGATACGGCGACGGGGTCGGTACCGGAGAAACCGGTGGACACTGGATCATTGAAGACAGCGTATTCAGATACAATACCTCGGACGGGCTGGATTTGCTCTATGTTCGGCTTCCCGGCCAAATTGATATCCGAAGGACTCAATCCTACGGCAACGCCGGGGATCAGATCAAAGTAAACGGCCCCACCCGTATAGAAAACAGCCTGATGGTAAGCAATTGCGCTTTCTTTGAGGGCAAATTTTTCACGTATAATGTGGACAACTGCCGGGCCGGAGGAAGCGCCCTGGCGCTAAACTTTAGACGGGGGAATCAGATTTCGGTAGTCAATTCCACCATCGCCGGACAGGGGGATTGCCTGTGTCTCGTTGAATGCGACAGTGGGGACTGCAGCGGATCCGAAAGCCTTACAGTACAAAACAACATCTTTATAGGGTACAGGGAATTTTTGAGCTCGGATCAAGCATGTTACATCTGGTTTGAACCCGCCGTGTTCGGTACAATCAACACGGATTACAATGTGGTTTTTAACGCCAAGATCGGAAACGTGGGACTTTCTGCTCATGACCTGGAACAGGACCCCCTAATCATAGATGAAACCCTGGAAACCTTTGACGGAAACCTCACCTATCTCAGTCCGGCCGTTGACAATGGGCTGCCGGTAGGGGCTCTGGCGGGATTGATTCCAAACCATGACCTCGAAATGATCAACAGACCGCAGGGGAAGGGCGTTGATCGAGGGGCTTATGAGTTTGTCTCGCCGTCCTGTCCCGACTGCTCTGAGAATCCTGTTGTCCTCAAAAACGTCACCTTTTTTTCCGGCACCACCTGCGAGTGTGGTTGTGACACATCCATCACCCTCGGCACGGGCGTGACCGTACAAACCGGCGCCACGGTCTCCTTCAAGGCACCGTTGATCCACGTCATGCCAGGATTTCATGCAGAAGAGGGCGCCGTGGTCTCGATTTGCCGGGAATAAAATGGCGGGAATCTAAGCGACTTTTGTGGGGATGAACGGCAGAAGAATTCTGAAGGTGGTGCCTTCCCCCGGTGTACTTTCCACGTCGATGGTGCCGTTATGGGCCTCCACGATGCCCTTGACAATGGCGAGGCCCAGGCCGGTACCCGTCACTTCGCGGGTTTTTTTGTGTTTGACCCGGTAAAACTTGTCGAATATCTTGGGAAGTTCCTCGGGCGCGATCCCCACCCCGGCATCCGTGACCGTAATCTCCGCATACTCTCCCCGGCCCCGGGCCGTGATCACCACCTCTCCGCCCCCGGGGGAATAGTTGATGGCGTTGGTAATCAGGTTGCTGAAAATCTCCTCCAATCCTTTCGCATCCGCATGGACCGGTTCGAGATGCTCGCAGGTGTACCGCATTTCCACCCCCGCCTGTTCTGCTCTGGATGCCATTAGAGAGACTACCGACTCAATGATCTCCTCCAGATCCGTCGGCACCTGACGCTGCACGTGTTGACCCGCCTCAATTTTGGCCATGTCCAGTAAATCGTTGATCAGCTCGAGGAGCTGGTCGATTTTACGGCCGCCCCTTTCGATAAAATCGTGTTGCTTTTCATTCAGAGGGCCTGCCAACCCTTCGAGGATCACACTGTTCTGCTGTTTGATGGAGACCAAGGGGCTTCTTAACTCATGGGCTACCATATTGACAAAATCGGATTTCATTTCATCCAACTGCTTAAACGGGGTAATGTTCTCCAGCACGGTCACCGTCCCGATCATCCCATCATCGGGGGTCAGTGCCGGTGCGGAGATGGCCCGAAGGATGTTTTTTCCCGCCTCGATTTCCTGGGAAACGAATTCATCATTTGGAGTCTCCCCGGATTGGATCTCTTTAAGGGTCTTGATCAATGCATCGCTTTTCACCACCTCGAATACGGGAAGCGGCCCTTCCAGCTTCTCGGGGACCTCCAGAAGCCGCATGAGCGCCGGATTGTGCAGCACCACCTCGAGGTTGCGGTTGGTCACCATCACCCCGTTGGCCATGCAGTTGATAATGGTCTTCAGGCGGCTTTTTTCAAGGTTCAGGTCGTAGAGATTCCGGATGTTTTCCTGCTCGAACTGTCTCGCCTTCTTGGCCAACTGGATGCTTTTGGCCGCCCGGTTGATGGTCAGGAGAAACTGATCGATCTGAAACGGCTTGGTGATAAAATCATATGCCCCCTTTTTCATGCACTCCACCGCCGTGTCAATGGTCCCGTGGCCGGTGATCACAATCACCGGTACATCGGGATAAAGCCTGTTGACGTGCTCAAGGACCTCTTCTCCGCTCATGCCGGGCATTTTCAGATCCAGGAGGATCATATCAATGGTTTCCGTTTTCAAAAGTGCCATGGCCTCCTGCCCGTTTTCGGCGAGCCGGACCGTGTAGTCTTTGCCGGACAGCACCCGCTGACATCCATCCCTGACCACCTTCTCGTCATCCACCACCAGAATGGTTTCCTTGCCTTCCATTATTCATCCAATCCGATAAAAAGTGGCTCTTCCGAGGCCTGCTCCACAAAACCCATGGGAAGCTCTATATGAAACCGGGTGCCCCCCTCGGGCGGACATTCGACCCGGATACGGCCCCCGTGCAGTTTAATGATTCGCTCCGTGATACTCAACCCCAGGCCGGTCCCCTTGCCCACCGGCTTGGTGGTGAAGAAGATATCGAATATCTTATCCCTAAGGCCTTCCGGAATGCCGGGACCGGTATCTGCGACGGAAATGGTAAACTGTTCCTTTCCTTCGTCATACCGGACGGCTATGGACAGCTTTCCCTCGCCCTTCATGGCATCGGCGGCATTAATAAACAGGTTCGTGAAGACTTGCTGGAACTGACCCATATCTCCCGCCATCTGCGGCATGTCTGATTGAAAGTCCTCCGACACCTCTATGCTCTGAAAAGCGGACTGATTGATCAAGAGGTTCAGGCATTTGTGTATGAGATCGCCGATATGAAAAGAGGAAACCTTGCCCACGGTCTGCCGGCTGAACTCCAGCAATTCCGAAACGATCTTTTTGCACCGGAGGGTCTGTTCGATCACCTCGTTGATATCACTGAGATTGCCGGGATCGTCCTGGAGATTCTCTTTCAAAAGTTCAGAGTAGATCAGGACGCCGGAAAGGGGGTTGTTGATCTCATGGGCGACCCCGGCCGCCATCCGCCCCACCGAGGCGATTTTTTCAGACTGGACCAGCTGCAGATGGACCTCTTCGAGATCTTTGCGCATCTGGAGGATCTCCCGCATATCCGTAAATACCCCCACGCTGCCGATCTCTTTCCCATTCACCTCGATGATGGACGCGGAGAGGGTTACCGGGATCTCTTCACCCGCTTTGGTGGTGATGGACATGCGGGTCGGGTTCAGTTTTCCCAGGGGACCATGTTCGTCGCTGCGCATCTTTTTCATGTTTTCTTTGGCCACGTCGATATCATAAAAACTGCTCAGGTGCCCCTTGACGATAATTTCATTGGCGGAATAGCCGGTCAGTTTTTCCATTCCCTCATTGAATATGAGCACATTGCCTTTGGTATCCACCACCACGATGCCGTCCACCGTGCTCTCAATGACATTTTCAAAAAAGGTCTTGGACCGCTGCACCTCGCGTTCCAGCTTGAGCCGATCCGTTACGTCCCGTGAGGTCTCGAGTATCTGGGCCACCTCGCCGTTCTCATCAAACATGGGGGAAACCGTAATCACCTCAAAGGCGTTCTTCCCGTCGGGCAGGTCTATTTCGTGAATCGTGCTGACGACTTCCTTTTTCTTTGACCACATCGAGATAGCACGATTTCCCCAGCTCCCCACAGGGTCTTTCCAGGCCGTATCGTATTTTGTGACAGTACTGTCCCAGGACATCCTCCTGCTTCAGGTCCCGCGCCTCCAGGAAGGTCTGATTCACCATGTTGATGGTCTTGTCCTTATTGACCACCATCAGTTTGTACGGGAGGGAATCCAGGACCCGCTGCGTGTTCTGCCGCATTTTTTTATGATAGGCCAGAAGCCCTTCCAAATCGCCATCTCCGGCCTCTTTCAGCAGGGGGATCCACAGAATCCTGGCGCTCCGGTGGTCCAGCAGCGATATCCCCCGGGGTTTGGTTCGCAAGAGGTCTTCCATGATCGCTTCAGATCCGGTGAGTTCGATGATCATATTCAGATCGGGCAGGGTGTACAGGTCGGGGTAATCGCTGGTGACAAACAACCCCAGTTCCCTGGCATACCGGTAACCGGGGCTCTCGGGATTTCTGCCGGCCACCCCCAGCACTTTGAAATCCAGTTTATCAAAATGCCCCTTCTGTGTGTTCTGAAGCAGATCGTAACAGGCCTGTCCGCCGCCCACCACGCCCGCACGGAGGGGGGAAAAGGCCTGCTCTGATGTGGAAAACGGGGACCCCTGTTCCATCATATCGGGGGCTAATGGCGCTTTGGATGTCATGGAGAATCCTATCCCTCTTCCAGACGCTTCATCACCTTTTTCTCCATCTCCCGGGTAATGGCCTGAAAGGCCGGCCCGGCCTTCACCGCCCCTGAATGGTTCCAGCCTTTTTTAAGGGCTTCGGCTTTCTTTTCCCGGAACTGTTCAATGCTGTCCGCCAGTGGCCTCCCACGCAAAGAGCTTCTGGAGGACATGACGCTCAGGAGCAGTGAGATCTTTATCCGTATCAACCGTTCGGCCGTTTTTCGTTGAGATAATCATATGACCCTATCGGTATCAAATAAATCGGGTGAGCGGAGTGTGGATTGTCTAAGATTCGGAGGAAACCGGTTGAGATCGTGCATGGCATATTGAACCATTATGGTCAAACCGGGAGGGAATTCAAGAAAAAAAGCCCGGGAGATCGTCAGTGGACGAGCACCCGGGCCTATGTTCAGGTTAAACCTTGGGAGATGATCAAACCGTGGGTCTGGGCAGCACCCCCGCTCTTTCGGCGATCTCGGGCACCTTATGTTCCCATTCGATGGCCATGTAGTGGACCCCGGCCACGCCTTCCATTTCCATGAACGCCTCGATCTGTTCCAGGGAAAACTTGATCCCCTCTTCTGCGACCTTCCCTTTGCCTGCGCCCCGCAATCGTTTGATCAGGGAATCCGGCACATCCATGCCCGGGACCTGTTTGGCCATGTACAATGCCATACCCACACTCTTCATGGGGGTCACGCCCGCCAGGATATACGCCTTTTCATGAAGCCCCATATCCACGGCCCGCTTCATGAATTCCCTGAATCGATCCATATTGTAGATGCACTGGGTCTGAATAAAATCAGCCCCTGCTTCGATCTTCTTGGCCAGGCGGTATACCCGGAAATCAAAAGGCTCGGCAAAGGGATTGGAGGCGGCGCCCACAAACATCCGGGGCGGGACATCCATGTCCTGGTCATTCAGGAATTTGCCCTCATCGCGCATTTTACGGACCGTATGAATCAGTTGCATGGAGTCGATATCAAAGACATTCTTTGCATCGGGATGGTTGCCGAAACTCTGGTGGTCACCGGAGAGGCACAGCATGTTCCGGATCCCCAGGGAATAGGCCCCGATGATATCGCTCTGAATGGCGAGACGGTTTCTATCCCGGCACACCATCTGGAAATTGGGCTCCAGCCCCTCCTCCATGAGGATGAGGGAGGCCGCCCAGCTCGACATACGAACCACCGCCGTTTGATTATCCGTCACATTGACTGCATCCACACACCCCTTCAAATGCCGGGCCTTCTCGCGCAGATGTTCCACATTGGCACCCTGGGGAGGTCCGCACTCACCGGTAAAAGCGAAATGTCCCGATCGTAACACCTTTTCCAGATTGCTTCCTGATTTGTATTCGCTCATTCGACCAGCTCCTCCCGTATCATTTTCCTCGGTCCGCCATCCCGTGCCGTGGTCCAGCTCTTGGGCGGCTTGAATTCAATCAACTCCGACAGGCGGTTCTGATCCATCATGCGTCTCACGATAATGTCCCAGATGCAGTCCACCTCTTTTGAAATCTCACATTTACCGCTGTCGGATCCCCCGCACGGCCCGTTGAGGAGACTCTTTGAGCAGCGGGCGATGGGACAGAGCCCCCCAAAATAATGCACCACGCACGTGCCGCAACCGGCACACCGCTCGGACCATACGCCGTGCGCCTCGGCCCCGCCCATGAATTGGGTGTTGACACCGGGAAAGACCCGGATGGACGGATATTGCTCCGAGATGAACTGGGGGCCCACACCACAGGCAATGGAGATAACGGCCTCATAGTCATCGACAAACCCTTCCAGTTCAGCCACATATTCCGGATCGCACTGGCGCTCCAGTGTATGTTCACCCACCATCAACTCGCGACCTTCCCGCTTCGCGGCAATTCTGAGGGCAGAGGCCAGAATGGCCACTTCTTTTGCCCCACCCACGTTGCATACGGTCACGCACCCCTTACATCCAGCCACAAGGACCTTCTGAAAAGGTTGGACCATTTCGATCAGTTCTTGAATGGTTTTTTGTTTCGCAACAATCATGATATCCCTCGCAACATGTATATGGATTTAAGCCGGCATGACCGGACCCAGGGCCCTCAACTTTTCGGTCATTTCAAGAGCGATATCCACGAACGCCCCGCCCTTCCCGGCACCGAGATTAAATACTTCTATTCTTTCGGGTTCTATACCCATCGCTTCCAGCATGCCTTTCACATGGGCCACCCGGCGCGTTGCCTTGCTGATTCCGCTCACATACTGACAACTATCCGTCTGGCAGCCGGCCACATAGACGCCGTCCGCTCCCTCCTCGAACGGCTTGAGCAGGTGGAGAATTTCCACCCGGCCGGAACAGGGGACGTGGACCATCTTTACATTATCGGGCAATGCCTTTTTCATGCCTTCGGAAACCGTTGCTGCAGACGAAGCACAATTGGAACAATAAAAGGCAATAATCCGCGGTGTAAACTTACTCATCTTTTTTTCTCCTTCTGATTTCGCCACGAAACCTTTGAAAAACACATCCTCTCGTTTTAAGCCGGAGACTCAATCTCTGCGTTGTTCTCGGTGTTTCATCAATGCGCCCACAGGCTCGGGATCACGATATTGACAACAGTGCCGCCGGCACCTGAGAAAGCATGTCATCGCCACATGTGGCCATCACAATGGCCTTTCCCGGGCATTCGGCCACACACATGCCGCATCCCCGGCAGAGACCCGGATCGATATACGCCGCACCGGTCTCATGGTCAATAATGGGGACTTCAAAGGGGCATGTCCGAACGCACGTGCAGCAGACAGCACATTTTTCAGGCATCACCTCGGCCACAGACCCGCCCACCTGCAGGGTATCCCGGGAGAGGATTTCAACGGCCCGGGCGGATGCAGCCCTCGCCTGTGCGATACTCGCCTCCGTATCTTTGGGATAAACCGCCAGCCCGGCCATATAGACCCCTTCAGCGGTGGAAACCACCGGCTTGAGTTTATCCGGTGATTCGGCCAGAAATCCATCTTCATCCAGGTTCACTTTGAAGATCCTGGCCAGCTCCGGGTTATTTGATCCCACAATGGCGGTCTGAAGGGAAACAAAATCCGTGTTCACGGCAACGGACCTTTGAAGCACCGGATCGTAGGCCACCACCTGAAGCTTACCCGATTGATCCGACGGCTGAACAACCGGTTTGTTATCCACCGCGTATCGAATAAAGATAATCCCCTTTTCCCTGGCCGCCCTGTAAAGGGATTTCTCTTTCGCCAAAGGTCCGGATATCCCGATAGAGAATATAGATGTTCATGTCCGGATTTTTGTCCTTAAGGTCCAGGGCCGTGCGAATGGAAAAGGCACAACAGAAATTGCTGCAATGGGCACAGCCTGGTTCTCTGGATCCGACGCATTGGATAAAGACGCCCGTGTCCGCACCTGCGAAACGCTCCGGATCTTCCATTATTTTGAGGGAGAGTTCTGACCAGAGATAAACGTTTTCTTCCCGCCCATAGGCATATTCATCGGGCTTGACCGGATTTCCGCCCGCGGCCAGAAGTGTCACCCCATGGGAGAGTTCCACATCCGCGCCATTTCGGTTCAGTGTGGAGACAAAATTCCCTGGAAACCCACGGCTCTTCCTGACCTTTGTATCGGTCATCACGGTGATATCCTTATGGCCCGTTACCGAATCGATCAGGGCCTTGAGGTACTTCTGGACATCGTGACCCTGCCAGGTCGTTCTTACATGCCGGGCATGCCCTCCCAGTTCGGCCGCTTTTTCAACGAGGGTTACCGGATAGCCGCTTTTGGCCAGCGCCAGGGCGCTTTCAAGCCCTGAGATGCCGCCACCCACCACCAGGGCATGTTTGACCACGGGGTATGTCCGAAGGGGTGGAGGCGATATCAGCGCGACACGGGCCGCACCCATGCGCAACCGATCCTTCAACTGGGCATGTGCGCTTTTAGGATCAATGGCCCTCAGGTCCACGGTGTCGTAGAGATAAGGATTCAATCCGGATTGCCTGAGCGCCTCTTCAATGAGATGCTGATGAATGATGGGCGTGCAGCTCCCAAAGAGGAGCCGGTTGGCACCGGTATTCTTGAGCGTTTCCACCAGCGTCCCCAGGATGTTTTCTTCCGTTTTGACCACCGCCGAAAGCCCCGGCATACTCCCGGCCATTTCCTCCAGGTCCGCAGCCCACGGCTCATCCATTCCGGGGCAGAGGTGATAGGCAAAGAGGACCCTGGGATCCTTGTCCGCAGCATCCGAGAGTTCCGGATAAGACGAAGGGGCGGATGATGGATCAGGAGAGAGGAGGGAAGTGATCTCCGATACCGACGCGTCGGCCCCGGTAAGGGTTTGATGGATATCGTGCGGCCCGCAGATGCCCCCGCAGGCAAAGATTCCCGGGACATTGGTGGCCACGGTGTTGAATGGCTCGGTACGAATGAAGCGGTCTTCCGTCAGATCCACACCGATCTTTTCGGCCAGTTCAACCGCCTCCCCGGCGGGCCGGATGCCCACGGAGAGGACCACCATATCAAACGTCTCTTTTTGAAGCCGGCCCTCTTCGTCCGCGTATGCGATCATTAGATCATCACTCCCGGCCTTGGCGTCCACGGTGTGAACACGGCTGCGCACCAGGCGAACATCTCTCTCAACCGCCCGGTTCAGGACATGCTCATACCCTTTTCCATGGGTCCTCATGTCCATGAAAAATATGGCGGTTTCGGTGTCCTCGTTACAGTCTTTGGTATTCAGGGCCTCTTTGAGCGCGTACATGCAGCACACGGACGAGCAGTACGGGGCATCACATTGATTGAGGTCCCGCGACCCCACACACTGGAGCCAGGCGATTTTCTGAGGGGCCTTTCCGTCTGAGGGCCGCTTCAACGCGCCTGCCTCGGGACCCAGCGGTTTTTGAAGCTGTTCGTACTCCACGCTGGTCAATACGTTGGGCAAATGGCCATACTCGTAGGTTTCGTACCGGGTGGGATCGAATGCCTCCACTCCTGCGGCAAGGACAATGGCGCCTGCGGCCACATCTTTCTCGCTTTGATCCGTCTTTACCGATACCTTGAAGTCACCGGCTTTACCGGACACATCGATGACATGGGTATTGAGCATCACCTCAATGTTCGGGTCCTGCTCGCAGGCGGCGATTCTCGGATTCAATTTGCAGCACGCGCAGAGCGGATACAGGCGATGAAGATTGGGCACCATGCCCCCCAGTGAAGCCGACCGTTCCACCAGGACCACGCCATACCCGGTTGCGGCGAGAGAAAGGGCGGCCTGTATGCCACCGATGCCCCCTCCTATGATGACAACGGGGCCTTTTGGTTTTGCTTTCGTCATAACATCCTTCTCCTGGTTTTTACTGCGTTAAACAATGAAATATGGAACCATGTGATCCTCTACCTTGTGAAATTTGTTACTTGCCACAGGGGTAGGTTGCTGTCAAGGAAAATGTCGGATAATTTCCCTTTGACGTTGAAGAATCCTGCACCCCTGCCGCTACAAGCGGTCTCATAGCACGCGCAGTTGTAGGAAATTTAGACAATCCGGAAAAACGCGGGGTGGCGGATGACGCTTTCGTCTTTTAATCATCCAGTACGGACCGATCACCGTTTTTTTATGAACGGAGTTGAAACGGGCAGTGGGTTACGTTAGCATAGATCAATATGTTCCTCGAATGCGAAGGGGATTTGGCGCGGATGAACCCGATGAAGAAAAGAAGCGGATGATGATCCAGTATGCCCTCTGGTTTCTGTTGATCAGCGCGGTGCTCTTTGTTGTCGTGGGGGCATGGGTCGCCGTCTATTTCTATCTGGTTCCTTATCTGAATCGACCGGACGGTCGTGCAAGGATTACCGGCCAGTGCGGGGACACCATGGAAATTTCGCTGAAATTTCAGGACGGCCGGGTGATCCGCACCGCTCACGGGACCGATGGGTGCGTGTACAGTCTCAACTGCGTCAGTTCGGCCGCCACCCTCGCCCAGGGCAAGACCCCGGACGAAATCCTGCACATCGAACCCGACATCATTTGCCGGTCGGTGGGCGGGCTGCCGGAAAACCAGATGCACTGCGCCCGGCTGGCAGCGGAGACGCTCCAGACCGCCCTTCACGATTACATGATGAGACAAAAGGGTGAATCGCCTTAGTCATCCGAAACGCCCCCGCTTTTTTCCCGCCGTGTGGGCACATCCATATTCAGGCGTTTGATCTTGCGCCAGAGGGTACTGGGATGGATGCCCATCTCCTCGGCTGTGGCTTTCCGGTTCCAGTTGTTTCTGCGAAGGGCCTCATAAATGAAGCCCCTTTCCATGTCATCCAGTGAAGGACCTCTGGCATCCCCTGGATCTTCATCCGCACGCCCTCGCTCCGTGATCTGCCGGCTGAGATAGTCGGGAAGGTCTCCGGGCCCGATAATGGTCCCTTTGCAGACCACGGCGGCATATTCCAGCACGTTTTCCAACTCCCTGATGTTTCCTGGAAAATCGTGCGTCATGAGGATATGAAAAACCTCAGGCGAGAGTCCCTGGATCTCCCGCCCGACGAGGCGGTTGAATTTTCGAATGAGATGGTCGGCCAACAGCGGGATATCTTCCCGCCGGTCCCTTAACGGCGGCAGGACCAGCCGGGCCACATTGATACGGTAATACAGATCTCGTCTGAAATCGCCCTTTGCCACCAGGGCTTCAAGGTCCCGGTTTGTGGCCGCCACAATCCGCACATCCGCTTTTAACGACCGATTGCTCCCCAGGGGCTCATAGATCTTGTCCTGCAGCACCCGGAGCAATCGAACCTGCAGCGCAGGAGAGATATCCCCGATCTCGTCCAGGAACAGGGTTCCGCCCTCCGCCATGCTCAGCCGGCCCGGTTTGTCCTTCTTGGCATCGGTAAAGGCCCCCGCCTTATAGCCGAACAGTTCCGATTCGAGGAGATTATCGGGGAGCGCCCCGCAATTGATGGTGATCATGGGGCCCTCTTTCCTCGGACTCAATGAATGGATGGCCTTGGCGAAGAGTTCTTTGCCCGTGCCGCTTTCCCCCACCAGCAGGACGGTGGTCCTGCTTTCCGCCACCTGTTCCAGGATACCGAAGAGTCGATGCATTTCTTCATTCTTGCTGATAATATCGAAAAACGAGTGTTTTCCCTCCAGCTCTTTCCTGAGTTGTTCCACCACACTGAGGTCCCGGAAGGTTTCCACACCGCCCATCACATCCCCCGTTCATCTTTCAAGAGCGCGGTGGAGATACTGATAGGCACCCGTTCCCCTTTGGAATTGATGATGAATACGGCTTTCTGTACGATGGGATGGCCGGTACGCATGGTTCGACGCAGGGCGCACTCGTTTTCACAGATGCTGGCCCTGAACACATCCCAGCAGTGCCGGTCGATGGCTTCATCCCGATTGATGCCGGTAATCTCTTCGGCGGCCCGGTTGAAGGAGGTGATCTTCCAGTGCTGATCCACCGTGAAGACCCCGTCGGCCACACTGTCCAGAATAATGCTCGTTTTATCTTCTTTGGAATTTTCCGCCATGTTTCTCATATCCCCCGGGGTGCTGAAACACCTGCCCTGCCCGCTTAATCACCACATAACCCCCGCAGAAGGTCCGGGGCCATTCGCCTTTTCCTTGACATCTTGACGCGATCGGCTAACGTAGGGCGGGCAGCATTTTCTTCACAGGAGGATAGATGAATGAAACCGATAAATCAAGGGTTGGCCAACCGGCTATTATGGATACTGATTCCCCTTTTTCTTGCGTCCTGCACCTCAATTCCGGAAATGCAGATCCTCTACCGGCTGTCTTCACCCTCGGATAGCCTGAAAGGAAAAGAGATCGCCCTGACGGTCAGGGACGACCGGAAGTCAAAGGCCATTTTAAAGCAGGGGGCCAGGGAAGAATTTGGAGGGTTTACCGGGAATATTGCTCTCAGCGTAGCAGCCCATGACGACGAGGGGTTTAAGGTGGGCACATTTCCGGTGACGGATCTCATGGAAGAGGCCATGGAGAGACGGCTTGAAAACCAGGGGATCAAAGCCATTGCGGAAAAAACACCGGGCACACCCGAACTAATCATCCTTCTGAAGGCGTTCACACTCGACATCCAGGGGAGGGACTGGTCGGCGAACATCGGGTACGAGGCCCAACTCAAAAAAAATGGCCGAGTCCTGACGAACCGGATCATTGACGCCAAGGCGGAGCGAATGAAAATCGTCGGGCGCAGCCAGGCCGATACCCTCATGAGTGAGCTCTTTTCCGACGCGGTCAACGCGCTCGATCTGGCAAGGCTTTTTGCGCAGGCCGAGGCCCTGGGGCATTAGACGGGCCGTTCCCGTTCAGTTGCCGGCATGAAGGCACATCAGAAGGTCTACGTGGTCAGCCTCGGCTGTTCCAAGAACCGCGTCGATACCGAAGTCATGCTCGGTCTTCTCGCGGCAGAGGGGATTTCGGTGGCCGCCACCCTAAAGGAAGCGGATGTTGCCCTCATTAACACATGCGGGTTTCTGGAATCGGCCGCCGAGGAAGCCATCGACACCATTTTGGAAACGGTCCGGTTCAAAGGGTCGGGAAACCTGAAGCGCGTTGTGGTGGCCGGCTGTTTTGTTCAGCGCTACGGCTACAAACTGTTAAAAGCAATCCCTGAGGTGGACGGCTGGATCGGTACCGGGGAAATTCATCGGGTGGCCGAAGTCATGTGCCCGCACCCAACCGCGGCCGCCCCCTCTTTTTTGATCAATCGGCCCACCCGACTCGCCGATCACCAGTCGCCGAGGGTGCAGACGACCCCTTTTTATACCGCCTACCTGAGAGTCGCAGAGGGGTGTGCCCATCGCTGTTCCTACTGTCTGATCCCGCAATTGCGCGGCCCCTTCCGGAGTCGAGCACCCGAATCCCTACTGGAAGAAACCGAATCCCTGGTCCGTCGGGGCGTCAAGGAAATCAACATTATCGCCCAGGATACGGGGGTGTACGGATCGGACCTCCATCCCCCGGTTTTTCTCCCGGATCTCGTAGAGAGGCTGTTGTCTGCGAAGGGGCTTGAATGGCTGCGGCTCTTATATCTCCATCCCGCCGGTCTTTCCGATCGATTGTTGGACCTGATCGCGTCCGAACCGACCCTTGTTCCCTATCTGGATCTCCCTTTTCAGCATGTGAATGCGGAGATCCTGAAGGCCATGGGACGGAACCCGGACACGGAATCTCCCTTGACAACCGTGGAAAGGGTCAAAAACAAACATCCTGACATCTGCATACGGTCCACGCTCATGGTGGGTTTTCCGGGCGAAACCGATGCCATGTTTCGTCAACTCTGTGACTTCATCTCCCGCGCTGAACTGAATCACCTCGGGGTCTTCGCCTTCAGCCCTGAAAAGGGCACCCGCGCGGCCCGCTTGAGGCGACGGGTCGAACCGGAAGTGGCCGAAGAACGACGTTCCACACTCATGGCCCTTCAGGCCGGGATTTCAAAAAAGAAAAACCAGTCCCTCGTGGGTCGGACGCTCCCGGTCCTCATCGAAGGACCCCATCCTGAAACCGATCTTCTGTTGTGCGGCAGGACAGCCACCATGGCCCCGGAGGTGGATGGACAGGTGCTGATCAATGAGGGAAACGGAATCGCCGGCGAGATCATGCCGGTCACCGTTACCGAGGCCCATGCATACGACCTCATCGGCCGGATCGTTTCGACAGAGGGCGAAAAGGAGATGTAGGCCTCAGGGATCAGCGGGTGGTACCCAACCCCCTGTCATCTCTTCGGGATTTGGATCCGGTAATTCGTTGGTCATTGGGTGCTCCTGCAGCCGGGCCTGAATGGGGTTGTAAAATCCTTGCCGTTTCATTATGATCCCCGACATCCATTCCTTCGAGGATGGGGCGGGTTGCCCTTTGCCGTTAGGTCGATAAGAGATACAGATGCCTTTAAGCGAATTGAAATTAGAGCAGTTTGAAGATCATTTCACGAAGATTGATGAAGCGTTGAACACCCGCTCCAATTCCCGGGTGCCGCTCGTGGAAGAGATGGGTGCATACGCCGTACTCGGGGGCGGTAAGCGGCTGAGGCCTCTTCTATTTGTCCTGTGCTGCGAATTGTGCAACTATAAAGGAGCCAATCGCTACGAACTTTCCACCGTTTTCGAATATATTCACGTGGCTTCTCTCCTGCACGACGATGTCCTGGATAATGCGAACACCCGCCGAAAAAGGCCCTCAACCAACCAGGTGTGGGGAAACCAGGGCGCTGTCTTGGAGGGGGACTTTTTATACGCAAAAGCGCTCTCTGTGGCGGTGCGCGCTCAGAGTATCCCCTTTTTCATCCAACTTACCGATACCACGGTGGAGATGACCGAGGGTCAGATCCTGGAGCTCTCCCACCACAACGACTGGCATCTGACCAGAGCCCAATACATGGACATCATCTCCGCCAAGACCGCAAGCCTGATCTCCGGGGCGTGCGTCTGCGGAGCCATCATCGCTGAAGCGCCCCCTGAGACGCAAAGGGCCCTGACCCGGTTCGGACTGAATATCGGGATTGCTTTTCAGCTCATCGACGATCTGTTGGACTATACCTCATCTGAAGCGGAATTTGGAAAGCCGGTGGGCAAAGACTTAAGAGAAGGGAAGATCACGCTCCCCCTCATATACACCCTGTCCGAGCTTGAGCAGGACCACATCAAACAGCTCAGGGATCGCTGTACGCGCCCCGAGACCCGCGACATTGCCGTGGCGGACATGATCCGCCTCGTCAGAGCCGGAGACGCCGTCAAACGGACCTGGGAGGAAGCCCGGTCCTACGGGAGTCGGGCAGTGGAATTCCTTGAGATTTTCCCCGATTCCCCCCTCAGAACCACTTTCCGGAAACTGGCTCGTTATATCATCGAACGGCGGTACTAAACAGGCGCCGGGTTTCGGGTTTCAAGAACCTCCCGGTCCGCTCATACGCAGAGCCGGAGGAGATCCCTGGCCAGGGTGCGCCTGAGGATCGGTTTTAAAATGAACCCGTTGAATCCGAGGCCCCTTGCCCTTTCCTCGCTCACGGTTGGGTTGCGGGTTGAGGGTCGGGCCAAGCTAACTCTTTGGGATTAAAATAAATACGCCTGAAATACGCACTCATTTTGGGAAGACCTTTATCATGCAACAGCAGTCGAAGACGGGGATCATCTCTTAAAGTGTCTTGTTTATATTGACCTCAATATGGTGAGAGCGGGCGTTGTCACTCATCCATCAGAATGGCCTTTCTGGGGTTAACATGAGATACAGGAGCCCAAGAGGAAGAATGTCCCGATAGATTATCAAAGGCTCACAACGCTCCTTGGCTTTGATACTTATGACGAAGTGAAAATCTATCACAAGAGGTGGGTAGAGGATTACCTCCAAAATGGCAGGAATACCCGGGACGAAAAATGGACCGGGAGTATTGGCTATAGGACGGAAAGGTATGGAAGCTGGAAACTCGTATCAACTCCGAGAACCTGCTGCCCCCCATATCGCTCATTTCGGGAGCAAAAAAGACGATATAGGGCCTGAAAACGCCTACTTATGGGACGTTAATGTATAGATCTCAATAGGTTACCTTGGCCCGACCCCCTCGTACCGCTTTGAGAAATTTGACCAGCGGCGCAGAGGGTTGCGTCTTACCTATGTTCATAGCGCGAAAACGCCAATTTGCCGACCCCGAAAATTGCAGGGGAAAATAAATACTTGACATCAGTATAACCATAGTCATACCATGACGTCATGAAAACAGCAATATCCATTCCTGACGACGTATTTACAATTGCGGAACGATTGGCCAAACGGCTTCGTATGTCCCGCAGCGAACTCTATGTGCGTGCCATACAACTCTATATAAGGGAATGCCGTTATACAGGCGTGAAGGAGAAGTTGGACGAAGTGTATGCTACAGAAGGTGAATCCGTTGATCCAGATATGCTGGATGCACAAGCCGCATCCATTCCCGTTGAGGAATGGTGATGCAACGCGGAGACATCTACTGGGCATCGCTTCGACCGCCGGCGGGTTCCGAGCCGGGCTACCGCCGCCCCGTACTCATCGTTCAGAACGACGATTTCAACAAAAGCCGCATCAACACAGTCGTTGTTGCCGTCCTCACCACTAATCTGAGCTTACAGGCTGCTCCCGGCAATGTGTTTCTGACAAAACGATCTACGAGGCTTACCAGGGATTCCGTGGTCAACGTTTCCCAGATCATCACTTTGGACAAGTCATTTATGACAGAACACATCAGCGCCATTTCCCCGGATAAAATGCGTGACGTGGACGACGGTCTCCGCCTCGTGCTCAATTTGCAGGAAGCGCCGAGGTAAATGGTGGGTTGTCATGGAGTTGTTTTCAATCTCTCCCGTTCCGCGCTCCGCGTTCCCCGCCCGCAGTGCCGCAGCACAGCTTTGGCAGCCGGGCGCGTTCCGCCCATTTCCCCTTGACATCCAGGGACCTTGCCTCTATGCTTTTCCCTTAAAAAAGAAACACCTGTCCCCACAACCGAACATCCGATGGGCAAACTTGACTGCGGCCCTGGTAGAGGCGGCTGTCCATCGGTCACGACTTCATGAGGTGAGCCGACATGCCCGATCATTTTATGGCGCAAATCTTGCTCTCTCTCTCTCTCTCTCTCTCTCTCTCTCTCTCTCTCTCTTTACACCTTATTCAAGGCTAATCGGACTTGCTTTAACCAGCCTGAATTTGCCTCGGTGCCCGTGAACGGCCCGGGGTTTTTTTATGGCTGCGCACGGCATTCGTTCCGAACTGCGGCTTCCATGTTCAACCTTCCGCGTTCGCAAACGACCCGTTCTTCATTCTTCATTTTTTTATTGGAGTGACACTATGGCCCGCAAGAAACAGCCCCCGGATAAACAAAAGCCCGATGCCCCGGACAAGGTAAAGAGAAAGGGCGCACCCGCTTCCCGGCAAAAAACGCCGGCCTCTGAACCCGCCACGACCAACGGGGTTCCATCCCGGCAGGACCAGGGGTTTCCCATCGTGGGCATCGGGGCCTCGGCCGGGGGGCTGGCCGCGTTCGAGGCCTTTTTTTCCGGGATGCCGGCCGAGGCGGACCCCGGCATGGCCTTTGTCCTGGTTCAACACCTGGCGCCCGACCACAAGAGCATCCTCACGGACCTGGTGAAGCGCTACACCCGCATGCAGGTCTTCGAGGTCACGGATGGGATGACGGTCCGGCCCAACTGCGCCTACATCATTCCGCCCAATCGCGACATGGCCCTGATGAACGGCACGCTCCAGTTGCTGGAACCCTCGGCCCCCCGGGGCATGCGTCTCCCCATCGACTTCTTCTTCCGGTCCCTGGCCCAGGACCAGCGCGAACAGGCCATTTGCATCGTGCTCTCCGGCAGCGGGAGCGACGGGGCCCAGGGCCTTCGGGCCGTCAAGGGCGAGGGGGCATGGTCATGGCCCAGGACCCGGAATCGGCCGATTACGACGGCATGCCCCGAAGCGCCATTGCCACCGGACTGGTGGATTATGTGCTCTCGCCCAAAGAGATGCCTGCCCAGCTCATCGCCTATGCGGCCCACGCCTTTGGCAAGGTGCCCCGCCCGAAATCCGCACCGCTTCCCAAGGCAGAGGATGCCCTCAAGAAGATCTGCGTGCTGCTGCGGGACCAGACCGGCCATGATTTCTCCCATTACAAGGAAAGCACCCTCATCCGGCGGTTCGAGCGCCGCATGGCCCTTCACCAGATCGAGCGAACCGAGGACTATGTCCGCTATTTGCGACAAACCCCGGCTGAGGTCATGTCCCTGTTTCGGGACCTGCTGATCGGCGTGACCGGCTTCTTCCGAGACCCGGAGGCCTTTGCCGTTCTGGAAACCAGGGTCATCCCGCGGCTTTTTGCCGGCAGGGCCCCGGGCGTCCCTGTTCGGGTGTGGGTCTGCGGGTGCTCCACGGGCGAAGAGGCCTACTCCATTGCCATGGCGATCCAGGAATATAAGGAGAATCTCAAGGAGGCCTTTCATGTGCAGATTTTTGCCACGGACATTGACAGCCAGGCCATCGAGCAGGCCCGCACCGGCGCCTTTCCCGCCAGCATCGTTGCGGATATCTCCCCCGAACGTTTGGCCAGGTTTTTCATACAGGACCTCGATGGCGGCCTGTACCGGATCCAGAAGACCATCCGCGACCTGCTGGTCTTTTCGGAGCAGGACGTGATCAAGGACCCGCCCTTTTCACGCCTGGATTTGATCAGTTGCCGCAACCTGCTGATTTATCTGAACGGGGATGCGCAACGCCGGCTCGTCTCCCTCTTCTACTACGCCCTGAACCCCAAGGGCGCCCTGTTCCTGAGCCCCTCCGAGACCGTGGGCCAACTGACGACCCTGTTTGCCCCCATAGACCGCAAGTGGAAACTCTACCTGCGACAGGATGATGAGGCGGGACGGGTGCGTCCGGCCCTGGGCGACATTGTTCGGCCCCTGTCGGAGCCGCCGGTCCCGGCCCGCCTGCCTCAAACCGAAACCCAGGAAGGAGGGGTGGGGGACCTGCGTGAGCTGGTCGTGCACAATCTTCTCATCCACTATGACCAGGCGGCCGTGCTCATCAAACGGCGCGGGGAGATCCTCCACATCCACGGCCGAACCGGCAAATACCTGGAACCGGCATCGGGCGACGCCAGTCTGAATATCCTGTCCATGGCCCGAAAAGGGCTGCGCCGGGCCTTGACTGCGGCCCTGCACAGCGTGGTGGGCCGGAAGCAACCCGTCCACCATCAGGGACTGCGGATCAGAACCAATGGCGAGGTGATCACCGCGAGTCTTTCCCTGCGCCCTGCCCAGGGACTCAAGGGGGAATTGCTGCCGGACCTCTTCCTCCTCTTGCTGGAGGAAACGCCGGCGGCGCGCTCTCTGCCGGACGAGGGATCGACCCACGCCGATGAAGGGGCTGCGGAGGTGGACAGACGCATTGTCGCGCTGGAACTGGAGCTTCGGGGCAAGGAAGAATATCTCCAGACCACCCTGGAGGAGATGGAGACCTCCAACGAGGAGCTCAAGTCCACCAACGAGGAGATGCAGTCGGTCAATGAGGAGCTGCAATCCACCAACGAGGAACTGGAGACCTCCAAGGAAGAATTGCAGTCGGTCAACGAGGAACTGGCTACGGTGAATGCCGAACTCCAGACCAAGATAGCCGATCTCACCCGGGCCAACAACGACATGAACAACCTCATGGCCGGCACCGGGGTGGCCACCATCTTTGTGGACATGCAGTTGTGCATTGTCCGGTTCACCCCGACCGTCACCCAGCTCATCAACCTGATCGCCACGGATATCGGCAGGCCCGTTGGCCATATCGTCTCCAACCTGGCGGATTATGACAGCCTGGCAGCGGATGTGAAGGCGGTGCTGAATGACCTGACACCTGGGGAGAAAGAGGTCCGGACCCTGGCCGGGCAATGGTTTCTCATGCGGATACGCCCGTATCGCACCCTGGAAAACGTGATCGATGGCGCCGTGATCACCTTTGTGGACATCACCGACCTCAAACAGGCCAGGGAATCGGAGCAAAAATTGCTGGCATTTTCAGAGAGCGTGGTGGATGCGGTGCGCGGGCCCCTGGTGGTGCTGGACGGGAACCTGGAAGTGGTGTCGGCCAATCGGTCCTTTTACCGTGTCTTTCAGATCGAACCGGAGACGACCGTGGGCCGAAGGCTGTATGATCTTGCCGGAGGGGAGTGGGACATCCCGGACCTGCGACGCCTTCTGGAGCAACTCCTGGCCCAGAACAGAGCCTTTGATGATTTCCGGTTGACCCATGATTTCGAGGGGATCGGCCCTCGCACCCTGCTCCTCAACGCCCGCCGCATTCCCCCCCCACCCGGTCAGGCCGATCTGATTCTGCTGGCTATGGAAGACATAACGGATTCACCAAAAGAGAGAGACCGGAAAGACATGGAAAGGGAACCGAACGGTCCAAAGGAGGCACGCCATGAGCAACCTGAATGACAACGGCAGTGGGTGCGACAGGGGCCGGACTTTGCGCACAAAAGCAGAGGAACGGGCCACGGGGATGGAAGCACTTGATCCCGCATCCCTGGGGCCTGAAGAGACCCGGCGTCTGCTGCACGAACTGCGGGTGCATCAGATCGAGCTGGAGATGCAGAACGAGGAACTCCGCCGGGCCCAGGAGGACCTGGAGACGTCCAGATCACGCTATGTGGAACTCTATGATTTTGCCCCGGTCGGCTATGTGACCCTGAGCGAAAAGGGTCTGGTTCTGGAGAGCAACCTCACCGCGGCCACGCTTTTGGGTGTTAACCGAGGAGCGCTCATCAAACAGCCGATCACCCGGTTCATCCTGTCCGGGGACCAGGACACCTACTACCGGCACCGTAAAGCCCTTTTTGAAACGGGCGACCCGGAAATATGCGAGGTGCGGATGTTGCGAACGGACAGCCCCCCCTTCTGGGTGGAGATGGAGGCAGCCGTGGCCCGTGATGCCAAGGGTGCCCCCGTCTGCCGCTGTGTGTTGAGCGACATCACCGAGCGCAAGCGGGCCGAAGACGCCCTGCACCGAAGTGAAGCCAAATATCGCAACATCTTTGACAATGCCCAGGCCGCCATATTTCGAACCCGTCTTTCCGACGGGAAGGTACTTGAATGTAACGATCGCTTTGCACAGAACTATGGTTATGACAGCCGTGAGGAATGTATGGCCCATTATGTGATGGCAGATCATTATGTCGATCAGGGGTCCCGCGAACGTATGCTGGCGCAACTTGAAAAATCTGGTGAAGTCAATGATTTTGAGGCGCGGTTTTTTCGCAAAGACGGGAGCATTTTCTTTGCACGCTTCTCGGCCCGCGCCTATCCAGAAGAGGGCTTTCTCGAAGGTGTAGGTTACGACATCACCCGTGAAAAGGACGTGATAGAGGAGCTGAGAGTCCGTGAGGAAAAATACCGAACCATCCTCGAAAGCATGGAAGAAGGCTATTATGAAGTTGACATTGCAGGAAATTTCACATTCTTCAATGATTCGCTGTGCAGAATGTTTGGATATGCGCAAGATGAATTAATGGGTATGAATTACCGGGAATACACGGCCGAGGAGAATGCTGAAGACGTGTATAAAACCTTCAACCGAGTGTTTATGACGGGGGTCCCGGCCAAAGGGTTTGACTGGGAAGTTATCAGAAAAGACGGCACAAGACGGTCTATTGAGGTCTCTGTATCGCCGAGAAGGGATGCAGAAGGAGCCGTGGCGGGCTTCAGCGGGCTTGTTCGGGATATCACCGAGCGCAAGAGGGCCGAGGAGGAGCGGGAGAAACTCCAGGCCCAGTTCATTCAGGCTCAGAAGATGGAATCGGTGGGCCGTCTGGCAGGGGGCGTGGCCCACGACTTCAACAACAAGCTGAGCGTCATCCTCGGATACGCCCAGATGGTCATGGAGGGATTGGACACGGATGATCCGCTGTATGGAAATCTTCAGGAGATCTTGACCGCAGGCAGGCAATCCGTGGACATCGTGCGGCAGCTTCTGGCCTTTGCCCGGAAGCAGACCATGGCCCCCAAAGTGCTGGACCTCAACGAGACCATCGAGGGGATGCTCAAGATGCTCCGGCGTCTCATCGGAGAAGACATCGATCTGGCCTGGGAGCCGGGCAGGCATTTGTGGCCGGTCAAGATGGACCCGTCCCAGATCGATCAGATTCTGGCCAACCTGTGCGTCAACGCACGGGATGCCATTTCGGGCGTGGGCAAGGTCACCATCGAGACGGAAAACGTGGTGCTGGATGAAAGTTATTGCGCCGATCATGCAGGGTTTGTGCCCGGCGAGTATGTGATGCTGGGTGTGAGCGACAACGGCATCGGAATGGATAAGGAGACCCTGGCCAATGCATTCGAGCCTTTTTTCACCACCAAGGAGGTGGGTAAGGGAACGGGCCTGGGCCTTTCCACGGTGTACGGGATTGTCAAGCAGAACCAGGGCTTCGTCAATATCTACAGCGAGCCGGGCAAAGGTACGTCTTTTAAGATCTACCTTCCCAGGCACTTTGGAGAGGCCGAGGAAGGCATAGAGACGGCCCAGACTGAAACGCCCAGGGGGCGGGGCGAAACCATCCTGGTGGTGGAGGATGAGACCTCGGTGTTGCATCTGGCCCGAAGGGTACTCGAGAAGCTGGGCTATGCCGTGCTGACATCGGCAAGCCCGGCGGAGGCGGTCGCCATGGTCCGGGAATATGACGGGGAGATCCACCTCCTCATGACGGATGTGGTCCTCCCCGGGATGAGCGGAAAGGACCTGGCCGGGGAGATGATGCAGATCCGCCCGAACATCAAGACGATATTCATGTCCGGCTACACGGCCGACATCATCGCCCGCCAGGGGGTGCTGGAAAAGGGGGTGCATTTCATGGGAAAACCCTTTACGCCGGACAGCCTGGCGCGGAAGGTGAGGGAGGCGAGGGGAAGTTAGAAGTGAAGAATGAAGAATGTAAAAGAAACGCGGAACGCGGCCTCCGGCCCGTAGGGGCCTACGCCCCAGAGGGAGCGGGGAATGAATCTGCGGCAATCTGCGCTGCCCCTGTTCAATCCCTGATTTCGTTCATCAGGTCGGGATGACGTTCCACCAGTTTGAGAAGTTTGACCAGCGGCGCAGGAGGTTGCGTTTTACCTCGTTCATAGCGCGAAAACGCCAGTTTGCCGACACCGAAAACTTGCGATAGTTCAATCTGTGTCAGTTTCAGTTTTTTCCGGATGCGCCGAATATCTGCTAAATACACGCACTTTTGCCAAAGAAGTCAGTCGGTTTATCAAATGAGTGGTGTGTTTTTGAATATGTTGTGACGTGAAAGGAGATAGGGAATGAAAGACAAGCCGGTAATTTTGATTGTTGATGATGAGCCCCAATTCATTAAACTTCTCGAAGCATATCTTGTTCCGCAGGGCTATGAAATTGTCAAAGCGGCAAGCGGGGAAGAAGCGCTGGAGAAGCTATCCAGTAATCAAATCGATCTGATTCTGCTGGACGTAGTGATGCCGGGCATGGATGGCTTTGAGGTGACCCGCAGGATCAGACGAGATACTGTACATCGAATGATCCCGATCATCTTGATTACCGCGTTGCAAGAAACGGAAGACCGGGTGAAGGGGATTGAAGCCGGCTGTGATGATTTTCTTTCAAAGCCATTTGACAAGATGGAACTCTTTGCCCGTGTCCATTCCCTGCTGCAGGTCAAAGCCTACAATGACTTGATGAATGATTATCAGATAGAGCTGGAAGCCATGGTAACCAGCAGGACAGAAGAATTGAGGCATTCCTTGGAGGACCTGCAGCAGGAGATCACCGAGCGCAAGCGGACGGAGCAGGAATTAAGGGAGAAGGAAAGGCTGCTGAAAGGCATAATTGACGGCGTTTCTGATGTCTTGTGCATTCAGTATCCCGACTATAGCATCGAGCGCTACAACAAGGCCGGCTATGACCTGCTGGGCATGACTCCCGAAGAGGTGCAAGGGAAGAAATGTTTTGAGTTTCTCGGACGGGATCGTGAATGCGCAGAATGTTCTACAAGAAAAGCCTTGAAAAGCGGCAAGATAGAGCAATTAGAGAAGTATGTTCCTGAGTTGGGCATCTATTTTGACTGCCGAAGCAATCCAATATTGGATGAAGATGGAAATGTAGTCCGTATTATTGAACATCTGAGGGATATCACCGACCGCAAGCGGGCGGCAGAAGAGGCCAGCCGCATGGTGACGGTGGTACGCGACTCGAACGATGCGATCACGATTCAGGACTCCGAGGGACGGATCACCGCCTGGAACCGTGGCGCTGAACTGATGTATGGCTATACCGAGGCAGAGGCGCTGCAGATGAGCATTGAGCGCCTCACGGCTTCCGGCAAGGTTCAAGAGCAAAAGGATTTTGTCCGTCGGTTGTTGGCGGGCGAAGCGATCACCTCGCTTGAAACCCGGCGGGTGACCAAAGACGGCCGCGTTCTCGATGTCTGGATGACCGTCACAAAACTGGTGGACGATTCCGGGGAATCCATTGGCATTGCCTCCACCGAGCGCGATATCACCGGGCGCAAGCGGGGCGAGGAATCCTTGCGCAAACTCAACGCGGAACTGGAACAACGGGTCGAAGAACGCACGCAGGAACTGGTGCTCACCCAGCAGGTGGCGGAGCAGGCCAATCAGGCCAAAAGCGTCTTCCTGGCCAACATGAGCCATGAGATCCGCACGCCCCTCAACGCGGTGCTCGGGTTTGCCCAGGTTCTGGAGCGCGACGCCTCCCTCACCCCGCGCCAGACCGGGATGCTCCACACCATCATGCGCAGCGGACAACATCTATTGAATCTGATCAACGACATTTTGGATATGTCCAAGATCGAGGCCGGCAGGCTCGAATTGAGCCCGAGGGACTTCAGTCTCTATGATCTGCTGGATGACCTGAAGATGATGTTCCATCCCTCCACTGTCGCCAAGCAGTTGTCGCTCTCGGTCGAACGGCATAGCAGTGTCCCGCATTACGTAAACGCCGATGAAAGCAAGCTGCGGCAGGTGGTGATCAATCTGCTGGGCAATGCCGTCAAGTTCACCAAGACCGGCGGGGTGGCTGTGCGGGTCCGGGGCGAAACGGCTGCGGGCAGCTCCGCTGGTGATGCGAATGCGGTTCGTCTGGTGGTGGAGGTGGAGGACAGCGGTCCCGGGATTGCCACAGAAGAGTTGGACCGCATCTTCGAGCCCTTCCGGCAATCGGCAGCAAACAAAGAGGCCGGCGGCACGGGCCTGGGCCTGGCCTTGAGCCAAAATCTTGTGAAACTGATGGACGGCAGCCTCACGGTGAAGAGCCGGGTGGGCAAGGGCTCCTGCTTCCGCTTCGACGTGCTTGTGACGCCGGTCGAGGGGGCGGCGCAAGAGAAGGAGCAAAGGGCGCGGCAGGTGATCGGCCTGGAGCCGGGCGCAGGCCCCTTCCGCATCCTGATTGTGGACGACCAGAAAGATAACCGCGACCTGCTTGCCGCCCTGCTGGAGCCTCTGGATTTCGAGATCAGGGAGGCGGTCAACGGGCAGGAGGCTCTGGACGTCTTTGAGGCCTGGTCGCCCCATACGGTACTGATGGACATAGTTATGCCGGTGATGGACGGCTACGAGGCCACACGGCGGATCAAGGCCACCGAACAAGGCCGCACCACCCCGGTCATCGCGGTGACGGCCAGCGTCTTTGGCGAAGCCGAAAAAGAGGTTCTGGCCAGGGGCGTGGACGGTTATGTGCACAAGCCCTTCAGGACGGAGGAGCTTTTTGCCGTGCTGAGGAAATGCCTCGGACTGCGCTATGTCTATGCCGAAGGCGCCGGGCAAGCCTCGGAAAAGTCCGGCGTTCAGCCGCTCACCCGCGAGGATCTGGCGGCGCTGCCGGAGGAGTTGTGCCAGGCCATGCGCCAGGCCGTCGACGAGGGGGACATGGCCGGGCTGCAGGCGCTGATCGCCCAGGTCGAAGAGACGGATGCCGAGACGGCGCGCAAGCTTAGGAACCTCGCCGACCGGTACGACTACGAAACACTCACCCAGGTATTGATAAAACAGGAAGAAGGAGAACCCGATGAATAACGGAAACAAGACAGCGACCATCATGGTGGTTGACGACATTCCGGCCAACCTCAAGCTTCTGAGCGAGATGCTTCAGGGGCAAGGCCGCCGCGTGGCGCAGTTCCCCTCCGGAAGCATGGCCCTGAAGGCCGCCGCCAAAAATCCGCCGGATTTGATCCTGCTGGACATCATGATGCCCGGGATGGACGGGTTTGAGGTCTGCCGGCGGCTCAAGGCCGACGAAAACCTGAAGGACATTCCGGTGCTCTTTATCAGCGCCTTGGACGGCACGGAAGATAAAATCAAGGCTTTTTCCGCGGGCGGCCTGGATTATGTGAGCAAGCCCTTCCAGGAAGCGGAGGTGCTGGCACGGGTCAAGACCCACCTTGAACTAGGTCGGGTGCGGCGGGAATTGGAAAAACACAATTTCCAGCTAGAGGATCTGGTCCGGGAAAAGGTAAAAGAGATCGCAGCTTCACAAATGGCTACCATCGTCGCCATATCCAAACTGGCGGAGTACCGGGACGATGAAACGGGCCGGCATATCGAGCGCACCCGGAAATCCTGCCGAATGCTCGCCCAACAATTGCGGGAAAATGACCGCTACGCCGAAAGCATCACTGATGTCTTCATAGAAAATATCTATTATGCCGCTCCGCTCCACGACATCGGCAAAATCGGCATTGCCGACAATATCCTTCTGAAACCCGGAAAGCTTACCCCCGAGGAATTCGAGATCATGAAGACCCATGCCATCATCGGAGCGACGGCCCTGCAAGCGGTGCAACGCAGGTATCCGGATAATGCCTTCATCAATATGGGGATTGCCCTGACCCGGTCCCACCACGAAAAATGGGACGGCAGCGGCTATCCCGACGGGCTTGTGGGAGAAGATATCCCCTTGAGCGGCCGCATCATGGCCTTGGCGGATGTCTACGATGCCTTGCGCTCGAAACGGCCCTACAAGGAGGCATTCACCCATGAAAAAGCCCGCGGGATTATTAAGGAAGGGGCGGGCAGTCACTTCGATCCCGCCGTCGTGGAGGCTTTCCTTGCCGTGGAGACTGAATTTGCCGAGATTAGAGAGCGCATGAAAGACGGGGCGGCTTAAGGCTGCTCCGAATGGCGGCCCGAGAGGGAAAGCGGATACAAAATGTCCTTATCCGGCCCCAAAACTCCGTTCCCCCATACAAATGGAGAGCGGGTTTTTGTCTTCTGCGGCCTGGGAAATGCGTATGGTAAAAGAGATGATGTTTGAAAAGCGAGTAAGTCAGCAAAATTATAACAATGCAGCTCTTAAAATGATCAACGGCAAAGTCATCGACATTCTCGGAAGGTCGACGCTTCTTGCGCAGCTTACAATTCGGTTTGCTGCCTATGGGGGACGCTATGAAAGATGATCATAATACAAAGAAGGAGCTTATAGATGAACTGACGGAATTGCGCTCGCAGAATGCCGCGCTGAAAAAATCGACAGCCGAAGGTATATCGGCCGAGCTTGCGGTCGAGGAGGCCCGTCGCTACGCCGAAAGTATTGTGGAGACGGTTCGAGAGCCCCTTTTGGTTCTGGATGCGGACATGAAGATCATCTCGGCAAACCGCCACTTTTACGCCACCTTTAACGTTATTCCCTCTGAAACGCTCGGATGCTTCATCTATGACCTTGGAAACAAACAATGGGACATCCCCCTGCTTCGGGAACTGCTTGAAGAAATCCTTCCGGAAAAAGAGACGTTCGACGACTTTGAGGTTTCCCATGTTTTCCAGGACATCGGTCATAAAGTCATGCTGCTCAACGCCCGCCAGGTATATCGGAAAGACATCGATGCCGCGATGATCCTTCTCGCCATTGAGGACATTACCGAGCGCAAGCGACTGGAAACGTTATTAACCGAGTCTGAAGAGCGCTTCAGGCGTCTTTTTGAGACCGCTGACGACGCGATAGTGCTTCTCGAAAAAGGCGAAGGGAAGATCACCCATGCCAATCCGTCCACCGAGAAGATGCTGGGCTATGCCCGGGAGGAGAGCACCGGGAATAAACTTCAGGATATCGGTGTGTTGCTCGATCAAAGTGATTTCCAGACGACAATGGAGAATTTAAACAAGAGCGGGATGATTAAATACGATGACGTTCCGGCAAAGACCAAGGCCGGGCAGCACATCCATACGGATATCTATCTCGTCGACGCAATATTGGACAGGGCAATGTTGGTGCAATGCAATATTCGCGACATCACCGCCCGTAAGCAGGCCGAGGCCAACCTCCTGGAGACCAATCGCCATTTGGAGGCGGCCACTGCCCGTGCCAACGAGCTGGCTACGCAGGCGGAGGAGGCCAACCGCGCCAAGAGTGAGTTCCTTGCCAACATGAGCCACGAGATTCGCACGCCCATGAACGGCATCGTAGGAATGACCGAGCTGCTCCTTGGGACCGATCTCACGAAAGAGCAGCGTGATTACCTGGAGACGCTCAACACCTCGTCGGAGTATCTGCTCAATCTCATTAATGACATCCTGGACCTTTCCAGGATCGAGGCCCGCCGGCTTGAACTGGAAGAAATCGACTTCGACCTGCGAACGACGCTCGAAGGGGCGGCCCGGGCCCTCTCGCACAAGGCCCATGAAAAGGGCCTGGAACTGATCTGCCATATCGCACCCGATGTCCCTACCGCCCTTGCGGGAGATCCCGGCAGGCTTCGCCAGGTTATCCTCAATTTTACCGGCAATGCGATTAAATTCACCGAAAAGGGGCAGGTGGTCATTGGGGCAAAGACCGAAAAAGAGGAGGAAACATCCACGACCTTGCATTTCACGGTTGCCGATACGGGCATCGGCATCTCCCCTGACAAGCTGGAGATGATCTTCGAGAGTTTCAGGCAGGTGGACAGCTCCGTTACCCGGCGATACGGCGGGACGGGCCTGGGCTTGACCATATCTAAGCAGATCGTTCGGATGATGAACGGCAGGGTTTGGGTGGAAAGCGAACCTGGAAAGGGAAGCGTCTTTCATTTTACAGTCCCCTTTACCCTCAGCCGGGCCGAAATCCGCAAACCCGTATCTCCTGATGCCGTCGACATTGCCGGCATCCGTGCGCTCATCGTGGATGACAATGCCCTCAATCGACAAATATTCAGAGAAATGCTCTCCAAATGGGGGCTCATCTTGGGCGAGGCACGGGACGGAGAAGGCGCCCTCGAAGCGGTGAAGCGGGCATTTGAGTCGGGAGAACCCTACCGTCTCATGCTGTTGGACTTCCAGATGCCCGGGATGGACGGGTTCGAACTGGCGGAAAAGGTCATGGAGAGTCCCTATGGAGCGGACCTGGAGATTATCATGCTGACTTCCTCAGGGCAACCGGGAGATGCGGAACGATGCAGGAAAATGGGTATCTCAGGCTACCTGCAGAAGCCGGCCAGAATGGCGGAGCTTTTTGATGCCATTTTGATGGTTCTCGACTGTCCAGGTGATGCGCCGCCTTCCCTGGTAACCCGTCACAGGGTTCAGGATGCCCGCAAGAGATTCCATATTCTCCTGGCTGAAGACAATCCCATCAACCGGAAAGTGGCTTTCGAAGTATTGAAAAAAAGGGGCCACCGGTTAACCATGGTCGCAAACGGCCTTGAAGCCTTGAGAGCATTTGAACGCGAGCCCTTTGATTTGATTCTCATGGATGTTCAGATGCCGGAGATGGACGGGTTTGCCGCAACCAGGGAAATCCGAAGGTTAGAAGGGGAGAGGGTTGGAAGCGTAGAAGCTGAAAGCTCAAAAGGCAAAGAAAGCTCTCCGCCTCGTTCCGAAAGGTATCCAGCATCCAGTATCCAGCATCCAGTATCCAGAATCCCCATCGTGGCCATGACGGCCCATGCCCTGAAAGGGGATCGTGAAAGATGCCTCGAGGCCGGAATGGACGACTACGTGTCCAAGCCGGTCAAGGCGGAGGTCCTTTACCGGGTCATCGAGAACCTGGTAAACACCAGGCAAAAGGACGATGAGGTTGGCGCCACGGCCCTCCATGCCCCCCCGGAACTGCCGGAGGACAGGGCTGTTTTCGACCTCTCCGCGGCCCTGGAGGCGGCGGCCGGAAACCGGACGCTCTTCCTGGAAATCGCCCGGCTTTTTCTAAGCGAGCTTCCCCAGGCCGTGAGCGACATCAGGGAGGCGGTCTCGAACAGCGACGCCTCTCGCCTGGAGCAGGGGGCCCACAAACTGAAGGGGTCCCTGTCGATTGTGGGCGCCAAACGGGCCTTTGATGCGGCCTATGGTCTGGAGGTCCTCGGCAGGGAAGGAAAAATGCAGGAGGCCGAATATGGAGTGGATGTCCTCTTGAAGGATCTTCAAGACCTGGAGTCTGCCCTGCGGATGACTCTGAAGGAGCTTGAAATGTGAAGACCCTGACCGTTGAAGATGATCCCGTCTCCATGAGGGTTTTGGAGGTTTTTCTTGAGGATTGGGATACGAGGTCGTGACCGCCCGAAAATGAAGACCCTCTTCATATCTGGATATCCGGCCAACATCATCGCCCGCCAGGGGGTGCTGGAAAAGGGGGTGCATTTCATGGGAAAGCCCTTCACGTTTGACAGCCTGGGCCGGAAGGTGAGGGAAGCGATCGATAGTGAATAATGAAGAGTGAAAAGTGAAGAATGAAGAGTGAAGAATGATGAATGGTCATGAAGTGGTCATGGGTGGTCATTAGGCCTGCGGCCGTCATTCATTGTCATAAGCCCTACGGGCGTTATTGGTTGTTAATGGAATGACAATCGAATGACAACTGCAAGCCCTCTTTGCTTAGCGGGATCGGTGATCAGCCCTTTTGTCGCGGGCAAAATACAGGGCGATCAGTCCTCCCAAGATGATG
Organism: Deltaproteobacteria bacterium; assembly: GCA_034522175.1. Lineage (GTDB taxonomy): Bacteria > Desulfobacterota > DSM-4660 > Desulfatiglandales > Desulfatiglandaceae > JAIPDZ01. The sequence continues at coordinate 2,798,249 of JAXHLQ010000001.1, forward strand.
AAGGTTCCAATGATGAGCAGTCCAGTCATTTTTCGTTAGCTCCTTTTAGAAGAAACAAACCGAAGATAATGGATATGGCAGAAATCAGCAGCCCCACGCCTATCAATGTGTAATTTATGGAAACAATGTTGTCTGGCAAGAAATTGCCGACGACAAGGGCAGCGAATATGATCTTGCCAAAATCGATAAAAACTTTTGAAAGAGACTCTAACTGTTTGACATTCATTGCCATTTATGTTGCTCCGTGTGGCCTTTCATGTCAGCGATCTCCGGAGTGTGCTGTCAAGGTAAATCGCTTGGGGCTTGGGCTGGGCGAATGCAGGCGGCTCAATGCTAAAGTTCGAGTGACCCAGCAACTGACTGTCCTGAATGCGGAACGCGGCCTCCGGCCCGTAGGGCCTACGCCCCGGAGGGAACGGGGAAGGGATCCGAGTCATCTGCGCTGCCCCTGTTTAGTCCCTGATTTCGTTCATCAGGTCGGGATGACGTTCCACCAGTTTGAGAAGTTTGACCAGCGGCGCAGGAGGTTGCGTTTTACCTCGTTCATAGCGCGAAAACGCTAATTTGCCGACACCGAAAACTTGCGCTAGTTCGATCTGTGTCAGTTTCAGTTTTTTCCGGATGCGCCGAATATCTGCGCTAACGTCGCCTTTCACGGCCCGCAGCAATGCGGCCTGGGCTTCCGCATAGCGTCGATAGCTTTCAGCATCCCATACGCCCTCGCCGCATTCCGGACAGAACTCGCCTTTCATGTCGTGCAGCGTCAATGACTGACCGCCAAAGGATAATTTTTCATCCTGGGTCTTTTGTACCATCTCCGCATGACCACAGCCTGGACATTTCATTTTTATCACCTGTTCACTTTGCCTTAAATTGGATCACCGGAGGTCGTCCATCGGTGAAATCCGTAATCTTGATATAAACCGGGATGCCGTCACGGGTCGCACCATGATAAACATCCTGCCATACTCGATGGTCCTGATGCGTGGTCATCGCCTTGTAAAAATCATGTCTTGAAAGGGCGAGCACAACCTGCCTCATTTCCTGTTCCATCAATCCCAATTCGAGCCCGCCGCGAAGCGCGGTTATTGTAAATGGTTGACTCTCCAGATCTGCAACTGTTTCTTGCACTTTTGAGAGCTTGTAATGGGGCTTATGCTTTTCCATTGCCTGTTGAATAGCCGATATGATCAATTTAGTCAATATTATAATTATACCTTTCTAACGAAACCATCCGTTTCCTCCTTGACATCCCAGGACCTTGCCTCTATGCTTTTCCTTGAAAAAAGAAACACCTGTCCCCACAACCGAACATCCGATGGGCAAACTTGACTGCGGGCCTGGTAGAGGCGACTGTCCATCGGTCACGACTTCACGAGGCGAGTGCACATGTACGATCATTTTATGGCGCAGTTTTTGCTCTCTCTCTCTCTCTCTCTCTCTCTCTCTCTCTCTCTCTACACCTTATTCAAGGCTAATCGGGTTTGCTTTAACCAGCTCGAATATGCCTCGGTACGCGTGAGCGCGCCGGGGCTTTTTTATGGTTGCGAACATCATTCGTGCCGAACCACGGCTTCCGAATTTTATGTTCCGAGAGCTGAATGAAGAGTGAATAGTGAATAATGAAAAAATGAGTAGTGATGAATGAAAGGTGAACGCGGAAGGTGCACGAGAAATGAACAGAGAAGAGAATGATCAAGACCGCCTACAGCAGATCGCATGGCTGTTGGAAAAAAGTGTCAAGCCCTCTGAAGAAGAAACATCCTATGAACCGCCTTATGGGGATGTGACCGCTTTGAACACCTGCCGGGTGATTCTGGATTCCGTGGGCAAAGAGACCCTCAAAGAAATCGCTGAAGATACCATCGATCTTCTGGGGACCTCTGTGGCCGTCTATGAGGCCAACGGGGACTATGCATTCGGAATGTTTTCCTCGGGGTGGTGCCGGCTTATGGACGCGGCTTCCCGGGCCTTGTGCCGGACCGATGATAACCGGGAGGCCCTTGCTTGCGGTAAATGGCTCTGTCATGAAAATTGCTGGAACGATTCGGCCAAAGCGGCCATTGAATCGGGCCGAAGCACGGATATCCCCTGTGTGGGCGGCATTCACTTGTATGGGGAGCCCATTTATGCAGGGGACCGGGTTGTCGGGGCGCTCAACATTGGATACGGGGATCCGCCTCTCGATACGGAGCGGCTCAAAGCACTCGCTGAGACCTTTGAGGTAGATCCGGACGACCTCAAGTCTGTGGGCGCCTTTTATGCATCAAGGCCTCAATTCATTGTGGATCTGGCCAAGAAGCGCCTGGCATCTTCAGCGAGATTAATCGGCGAGATGGTGGAAAAGGCGGAGGCTACGCGGGAACTTGAACGAAGTACGGAGTTCCAGCGGGCCATGACCGCCTGCTCGCCCGTGGCCCTTTACAGCATTGATTTGGATGGGAATGTCCAGGCCTGGAATACCTCGGCGGAAAAGGTGTTCGGCTGGAGTACAGCGGAGGTTATGGGCAAACCGCTCCCCATCGTGCCCGAAGACAAGCAGGAGGAATATGCCGCCTTGCGCAAGCGGGTCCTGGAGCGCGATGGCTTTTCAAACGTGGAAGTGGTGCGGCAGCGTAAAGACGGCACCTGCTTCCATGCCAGCCTTTCCGCCGGGCCCATCTACGATGAACGCGGTGACATCATCGGGATCATGTCCTCCATGGCGGACATCACCGAGCGCAAGCGTGCCGAGGAGGAAAAGGAGGCAATGGAGGCCCAGAACCGGCAGCTTCAGAAGGCCGAAAGTCTGGGGCGTATGGCCGGGGCCATCGCCCACCACTTCAACAACCAGCTTCAGGCCGTGATGGGCAACCTGCAACTGGCCATGGGCGAGCTGCCGCAGGCTGCCGGGCCCGTCGAGTCCATGACGGAGGCCATGAAGGCAGCCCGACAGGCAGCCAGGGTCAGCGGCCAGATGCTCACCTATCTCGGGCAGACGGTTGGCAAGCGGGAGACGTTGAATCTTGCCGATATCTGCCAGCAGGTCCTCCCGATGCTCCAGGCAGTCATGCCCACGAACGTGCTCCTGGAAACCGATCTGCCGTCTTCCGGATCAGCCGTTCATGCCGATGCCAACCAAATGGAACAGGTGATCACCAACCTGGTTACCAACGCCTGGGAGGCCGTTGGCGATTCGGGAGGTGCAATTCACCTCGCAGTCGAAACCGTTTCCGCACCGGAAATTCCTTCGATTAACCGGTTCCCTGTGGACTGGCGTCCCGGTGCAGAGGCCTATGCGAGTCTCGAAGTCAGGGATACAGGCCCGGGGATACCTGAAAGGGATATCGAGAAGGTCTTCGACCCCTTCTACTCCACCAAGTTCACCGGACGGGGGCTGGGTCTCTCTGTGGTGCTGGGCATTGTTCGGGCCCATGGGGGGTGTATTGTGGTGGAAAGCCCTGTCGGAGCTCGGAACAGGGAACGCGGAACACGGAATCGTGAGGATGGGGGTCAGAGGAGAGAAGGCGGGGGTCAGCAGAAAGAAGGCCCTGGCGCCTCTGCTTACCCCGTAGCTCCGGAAGATGGTACCGGGGCGTCTTGGCGCGAGAAGTCTGTGGGGGGCGTGTTTCGGGTCTACCTGCCGTTGTCTGCCGAAGATCTGGCCAGGCCGGCGGAAAAGGCGGCCAAAGTCCCTGAACTGAAGGGGAGCGGAAAGGCGCTCCTGATTGAGGACGATCCGCAGGTTCGGGATCTGGGGGTACGCATGCTCGGTTTTTTAGGCTTCAAGGTGATCGCAGCAAAGGATGGCGTCAAAGGGGTAGAGATGTTCCGGGAACACCGGGACGAGATCCGCTTTGTGCTATCCGATTTGACCATGCCCCGGATGGACGGGTGGGCCACCATTGCCGCACTGCGTAAAATCGACCCGACCATCCCGATCATCCTGGCCAGCGGCTACGACGAGGTCAGCGTCATGTCGGGAGACCATGCCGAACGGCCCCAGGTCTTCCTGGGAAAACCCTATACCATTGAAGACCTGCGCGAGGCCATCGGCAAGGTCATGGAACCACAGATGGACACAGATGCACACGGATAAGGCGGAGATGGACGGGCATGAAGGTGGGTGTGCCGCCGCAGCCTCATGTCAGGAGAAGCCCCTCATCGGTCAGCTTGAAATCTTCGTGGATCACGCATTTTCCACGGTTTGCAAGGGGACCGAGCACTCTTTCCTCTTTTGCGGCATAACGGTTATAGGGGACCAGAACAGCCGCCTTGGTGCGCTGTTTTCCGAAGCTGATGACAATCTCTTCCCCTTCTCTGACACGCTCCAGAATTTCAGAAAAACGGGATTTCAATTCCCCAACTGATACGCTTTGCATCGATTCCTCCAAAAAACAGTTCCTTACAGATTAGAACTTTTTGAGACAACTTGTCAAGATAATCCTGGATGGCTGTATGTCCCTGCAATTCCTATCTGGTCACGTATCGTCATGGATTTGTTTTCAATTTCTTCGGTTCCGCGCTCCCTGCCCTCATTGCGTCGCCACGCGTGGCAGGCGGGCGCGTCCCACACATTTCTCCTTGACATTCTGGGACCTTGCCTCTATGCTTTTCCTTGAAAAAAGAAACACCTGTCCCCACAACCGAACACCCGATGGGCAAACTTGACTGCGGGCCTGGTAGAGGCGGCTGTCCATCGGTCACGACTTCACGAGGAGAGCTGACATGTCCAATCATTTTATGGCGCAGTTTTTGCTCTCTCTCTCTCTCTCTCTCTCTCTCTCTTATACCTTATTCAAGGCTAATCGGACTTGCTTTAACCGGTCTGAATATGCCTCGGTGCGCGTGAGCGTGCCGGGGCTTTTTTTGTTTGCGAACGTCATTCGTTCCGAACCCCGGCTTCCGCGTTCTATGTTTCGCGTTCCCTCCGGGGCCGCTTCCAGCCCGTAGGGCTTACAGGCCGGAGGGTAGGCCCCTACGGGCCGGAGGCCGCGTTCGCAAACGACCCGTTCTTCATTCTTCATTTTTTTATTGGAGTGACACTATGGCCCGCAAGAAACAGCCCCCGGATAAACAAAAGCCCGATGCCCCGGACAAGGTAAAGAGAAAGGGCGCACCCGCTTCCCGGCAAAAAACGCCGGCCTCTGAACCCGCCACGACCGACGGGTTTCCATCCCGGCAGGACCAGGCCTTCCCCGTCGTGGGCATCGGCGCATCCGCGGGCGGCCTGTCGGCCTTCGAGGCCTTCTTTTCGGGCATGCCCGCCGACGCTGATCCAAACATGGCCTTCGTCCTGGTGCAGCACCTGGCCCCGGATCACAAGAGCATCCTGACCGATCTCATCCGACGCTACACCCGCATGCAGGTGTTCGAGGTGGAGGACGGGATGGTGGTCCGTCCCAACTATGCCTATATCATCCCGCCGGGCCGCGACATGGCCTTTTTGAACGGTTCGCTCCAGTTGCTGGAACCGGCCGCCCCCCGGGGTCAGCGTCTTCCCATCGATTTTTTCTTTCGCTCTCTGGCCCAGGACCAGCGTGAGCGGGCCATTGCCATCGTACTTTCGGGCACCGGCAGCGATGGGACCATGGGCGTGCGGGCCGTCAAGGGCGAAGGCGGCATGGTCATGGCCCAGAATCCCGCCTCTACCGAATACGACGGCATGCCGCGCAGCGCCATCGCCACGGGCCTGGTGGACTATGAACTGCCGCCCGCCGAGATGCCGGCCCAGCTCATCGCCTATGCGGCCCATGCCTTTGGCAAGCCGCCCCGTCCCGCCGCGGTCCCGCCGCCCAAGACCGAGAACGCGCTAAAGAAGATCTTTATCCTGTTGCGCGCCCAGACCGGCCACGACTTTTCCCAGTACAAGCCAAGCACCATCCATCGCCGCATCGAACGCCGCATGGCCGTCCACCAGATCGAAACGCTTGACGGATACGTCAAGTATGTGCAGCAGACGCCGGCCGAGGTGGAGGCCCTTTTCCGTGACCTGCTCATCGGCGTCACCAGCTTCTTCCGCGACCCGGAGGCCTTCCAGGCCCTCGATGAACACATCATCCCGAAGCTCTTTGCCGCCAAGCCCGCCGACGGCGCGATCCGCATCTGGTCGCCGGGCTGCTCCACCGGCGAGGAAGCCTATTCCCTGGCCATGCTGCTGGCCGAACGCCAGGAGGCCCTCAAGCGCAGCTTCAAGGTGACGATCTTTGCCACCGACATTGACGGCCAGGCGATCGCCACGGCCCGCGCCGGACGCTATCCGGCCAGCATCGCCACCGACCTCTCTCCGGAACGGCTGGCGCGCTTCTTCTCGGCCGAACCCGGCGTCAAGAACGCCGGTCCGGACACCTACCTGATCCACAAAGGCATTCGCGACATGCTGGTCTTCTCCGAGCAGGACGTGATCAAAGACCCGCCCTTCGGCAAGCTCGACCTGATCAGTTGCCGCAACCTGCTGATTTACATGGGCGGCGATTTGCAGAAGAAACTCATTCCCCTCTTCCATTATGCCCTCAATCCGGGCGGATTCCTCTTCCTGGGCACTTCCGAAACCGTAGGCGAGTTCACCGAACTGTTTGCCGTGCAAGACCGCAAATCCAAGCTGTATCAGCGCAAGGAAGATTTGCACGGCGCTCAGCGCGCGGCCCTGGGCAGATTCCTGCCCCCCATGACGGCGGCGGACGCTATGCCCCCGAAATCCGCCGGCCGAACTACTGGATCGGGCGGCGCGGGCAAACCGCCGCTGCGCGAACTGGCCGAGCAGGCGCTTTTGCAGCAGGCCGTCCCGGCCGCCGCCCTCGTTGACGGCCACGGCGACATCCTATACATCCACGGCCGCACCGGCCTCTACCTCGAACCCGTTCCAGGCGAGGCCGGCGTCAACAACATCCTCAAGATGGCCCGTGAAGGACTGCGGCGCGACCTGGCCACGGCCCTGCACCGGGCCGTGGCGGGCCGGGAGACGGTTCGGCATCCGGGCCTGCGCGTCAAAACCAACGGCGACTTTACCACGGTCAACCTGACCGTTCGCCCGGTGCCCGCCGCTCCAGCCGGGAGCCCCGAACCGCCGCTGTATCTGGTCATCCTCGAGGAAGCGCCGCCCTCGGGCCCTGCGCCGGTCCAGGCGGCCGCCTTGCCGGACGGCCCGGGTCCCGGCGCGGACAGCGACGCCCGCGTCGCCGCCCTTCAGCAGGAGCTCCGGGCCAAGGATGAGTATCTCCAAGCCAGCAACGAGGAATTGGAGACCTCCAATGAAGAACTCAAGTCCGCCAACGAGGAGATGCAGTCGGTCAACGAAGAATTGCAGTCCACCAATGAGGAGCTGGAGACCTCGAAAGAGGAACTGCAATCCGTCAACGAGGAATTGGCTACGGTGAATGCCGAACTTCAGACCAAGGTGGCGGATCTCTCCCGGGCCAACAACGATATGAACAACCTCCTGGCCGGCACCGGCATTGCTACCGTCTTTGTGGACCACGCGCTACACATCCTGCGCTTCACCCCTGCTGCTACCAAGATCATCAACCTCATCCAGAGCGACCTCGGCCGCCCTGTGGGCCACCTCGTTTCCAACCTGAAGAACTACGAGAATCTAGTGGCGGACGCGCAGGCCGTGCTGGACACGCTGGCCCCCAAAGAAGTGGAAGTGCAGACCGCCGCCGGGGAGTGGTACTTAATGCGCATCCAGCCCTACCGCACGGTCGACAACGTAATCGAGGGCGCCGTGCTCACCTTTGTGGATATCAACCTGGCGAAACAGTTGGAATTCCAAAAGGAAACTGCGCTCGCGACACTGCGGAGGCAAGAGAAGGAGCTCGGGAAAAGGCCGGGGAGCTGATCGCCCGATGCCTGGCCAAGGGGAGCCTGCGCTGTTCGACCGGCTGCATTGCCGGGCGGATGGCGAGGCCTTACCCGTCGAGATCACGATGACCGTCTATCACGAGCAAGGGAAAACATTTCTGCATTCCGTCTGGCGCGACCTGACCGGGCTTATTCGAACGGCGCGGCCCGAAGACCCCGCTGAAAGCCATAAACCGGAAAGCAGTCAATAAGGAGAAAAAATCATGAGCGAGAAGCAGCAAAACTTCGGGCAGACGCCCGCCGACGCGGCGGCGCTGCGCAAACGGGCCGAGGAGCAAGCCCGGACCATGGAGCTGACCGCCCTGTCCGCGCAAACCCCTGAAGAAATCCGGCAGATGCTCCACGAACTGCAAGTCCACCGGATCGAGCTGGAGATGCAGAACGAGGAGCTGCGCGCGGCCCAGGCGGAACTCGACGCTTCCCGGGCGCGCTATTTCGACCTCTACGACCTCGCGCCGGCGGGCTATTGCACCCTCAACGAACAGGGGCTGATCCTGGAGGCCAACCTCACCGCCGCCACCCTGCTGAGCGTGAACCGTGGCGCGCTGGTCAAGCAGGCGCTTTCCCGCTTCATCCTCAAGGAGGACCAGGACCTCTATTACCGCCATCGCCAACAGCTCTTCAAGACCGGGCAGCCGCAGGTCTGCGAGTTGCGGATGGTGAAGCAGGACGGGGCGGAATGCTGGACCCGGCTGGATGCAACGACCGCGCAGGACGAAGACGGCGCGCCGTACAGCCGTGTCGTGATGACCGACATCACCGAGCATAAGCAGGCCGAGAGTGCGCTGCGCCTGAAGGACTTCGTGTTCCACGCTTCGATCACAGCCAACAGCATCGTCGACGCCAAGGGCGTGATCACCGAGGTTAACGCCGCCTTTGTGCGAACCGGGGCATACAGACACAAGGACGAAGTTGTCGGTCGGCCCATCGCGGAGTTTTTCCAGAACGAAGCCGAGGCCGCTGCCTTCGTTACGGGTCTCTACACGACGGGCGAGTGGGCGGGCGAGTATACGGCGAAACGAAAGGACGGTTCGACCTTCGTGGCCCTTGGCCTCGCTACGCTCCTGCGCGACGAAGCGAGCGAGATAATCGGTTATCAATCAGCGGTCATCGACATCACCGAGCGCAAGCAGGCCGAGGAGCGCCTGAAGGCGTCGGAGGAGTATCTCGACCGCATCATCAACGCCATCGGCGATCCCGTGTTCGTGAAGGATGAGCGTTTCCAGTTCGTCCTCGCCAACGATGCCCTTTGTGCTCTGTTGGGGAAAGCGCGGGATGAACTGCTCGGGACGACCGGCGTGGAGTTTCTGCCGCCGGATCAGATGGATCACTTCCTGGAGGTCGATAGGAAGGTCTTGTCCTCGGGACAGGAGAATCTGTGCGAGGAGGCGCTCACCGCGGGCGACGGGAGCATCCGGACCATCGTGACGAGGAAGAGGCGCTACGTTGACGGCCATGGCGCCAGGTTCGTCGTGGGGGTCATTCGCGACATCACCGAACAAAAGCAGGCCGAGGAGGAGCGCGAGAATCTCCAGGCCCAGTTCATTCAGGCCCAGAAGATGGAGTCCGTGGGGAGACTGGCCGGGGGCGTGGCCCATGACTTCAACAACAAGCTGACCGTGATTATCGGATACGCCCAGATGGCTATGGAGGGACTGGACACGGATGCTCCGTTGTACGGAAACCTCCAGCAGGTCTTGAAGGCCGGGAGGCAATCCACGGACATTGTGCGGCAACTCCTGGCCTTTGCCCGGAAACAAATCATTGCGCCCGAGGTGCTTGATCTCAATGAGGCCCTGGAAGAGATGCTCAAGATGCTCCGGCGTCTCATCGGGGAAGACATCGATCTGGGCTGGGAGCCTGCCACGGATCTCTGGCAAGTGAATATGGACCCGACCCAGATCGACCAGATTCTGGCCAACCTCTGCGTGAATGCCCGGGACGCCATTTCGGGCGTGGGCAAGGTCACCATTGAGACGGAAAACGTGGTTCTGGATGAAAGTTATTGTGCCGATCATGCGGGATTCGTGCCCGGCGAGTATGTGATGCTGGCGGTGAGCGACGACGGCATCGGCATGGACAGGGAAACCCTGGCCCATGCCTTCGAGCCCTTTTTCACCACCAAGGAGGTGGGGAAGGGAACGGGTCTGGGGCTACCCACGGTATATGGGATCGTCAAGCAGAACAACGGGTTTGTGAACATCTACAGCGAGCCGGGCAAAGGCACGTGCTTCAAGGTTTACCTGCCCAGACACCATGGAAAGGCTGAGAAAGCCATAGAGGCGTCCCAAACGGAGATCCCCCGGGGCCGGGGCGAGACCGTCCTGATTGTGGAAGACGATGCGCCGGTATTGCATCTGGCCCGAAGGGTACTCGAGAAGATGGGCTATGCCGTGCTGACATCAGCGACCCCGGCCGAGGCGGTCGCCATGGTCCGGGAATATGACGGGGAGATCCACCTCCTCATGACGGACGTGGTGCTCCCCGGAATGAGCGGGAAAGATCTGGCCGGGAGATATCCAAGATACTCCCCGACATCAAGACCCTTTACATGTCCGGCTATACCGCCAATGTCATCGCCCACCAGGGGGTGCTGGATGAAGGGGTGCATTTCATGGGAAAGCCCTTTACGCCGGACAGCCTGGCCCGGAAGGTGAGAGAGACGTTGGGAAATGAAGAATGAAGCGTGAAAAATGCGAAAGAACGTGGTTTCAGGGGGAGGGTAAACCATGCTTGAAGGCGCGAGAGACATCCCGAGAACCACCCGATTGCGGGTGGTGGCCATAGCCGCGGTTTTCTGGACCGGGGTGATCGCCGTTTCCGCATACTGGAACTATGTGCAGATCGGGAAATCCATAACCACTCTTGCCGTTAACGAGGCACGGTCCACTTTCAACAAGGATGTGGTGTATCGAAGATGGGTGGCCATGCAGGGGGGCGTCTATGTAAAGCCGTCGGAAAACCTTTCTCCAAATCCCTATCTCGCTCACCTCCCGAACCGGGATGTCATTACGACCTCGGGGCAACGCCTGACCCTGGTCAATCCCGCCTATATGACGCGACAGGTCCATGAGATGGGGGAAGAGCAGTATGGACTCCAGGGGCACATCACCAGCCTCACCCCCCTGCGGCCGGAAAATACACCCGACCCCTGGGAAAAAGAGGCATTGAAGGCTTTTGAAAGAGGGGTGACGGAAGTGGTTTCCCGGGAGACCATCGACGGAAAGCCCTTTATGAGGCTCATGTGGCCGTTCCGTACAGAGGAAGGGTGTCTCAAGTGTCACGGCCACCAGGGGTATGAGTTGGGAAGCATCCGGGGCGGCGTCAGCGTTTCGGTCCCGCTGGGTCCCCATCTCGCAGAGGCGGAACGACAACGGATACTGCTGCTTTTGGCGCATGTGTTCATAGGATTTCTGGGCCTCTTTGGATTATGGGCCGGAAACCGGCTTGTTTCGGGTGCTGAAAAGCGGATGAGTGGGGCCAGGAATTTTCTGAACACGTTGGTGGAGACCCTGCCCATTCCGGTGTTTTACAAGGACAGGGAAGGGCGGTATACGGGGTGCAACCGGTCCTTTGAATCTTTTCTCGGCCGGTCCCGGAAGGACATTATCGGGAAGGGGGTTTTTGACCTGGCGCCACCTGATCTGGCAGCGGAGTACCATGAAAAAGACAGGGAGCTCTTTGAAAGGGCAGGGGCACAGGTTTACGAAACCCGGGTAGCGGACGTCGAGGGCGCGGTTCATCACGTCATTTTCCACAAGGCCTCCCTCGTTGACGAAGCCGGGCAAATCACGGGAATCATCGGTGCGGTCATGGACATCACGGCGAGCAAGGAGGCGGAACTGGCCCTGAGGGCCGCCGGGGAGGCCGCGGAAAAGGCCAGTGCCGCCAAGAGCGCGTTTCTGGCCAATATGAGCCATGAGATTCGAACCCCCATGAACGGGGTCATCGGCATGACCGGCCTGTTGCTGGACACGAACCTTACAGAGGAGCAGCGCCGGTATGCAGAGATCGTGAAAAACAGCGGTGAAGACCTCCTTTCCGTCATCAACGACATCCTGGATTTCTCCAAGATCGAGGCCGGAAAGCTGGAAATCGAGGCCATTGATTTTGATCTGGTCAGCCTCATGGACAATTTCATGGCCACCCAGGCCGTTCGGGCCCATGAAAAGGGACTGGAACTCATTTTCGGGATTGATCCCGAAGTCCCGGACCTGCTTCAGGGGGACCCGGGCCGGCTCCGCCAGATCCTGAACAACCTGGTGGGAAATGCCGTCAAATTCACCGCTGAAGGCGAGGTGACGGTGCGGGTATCCCTCGAATCGGAAACGAATGATCAGTCAATGATCCGTTTTCAGGTGCAGGATACGGGGATCGGAATTTCCGCCGACCGGCAGGAAATGATCTTTGAAAAATTTACCCAGGCCGACGCCTCCACCACGCGCCGATTCGGGGGCACCGGTCTGGGTTTGGCCATTGCGAGACACCTGGTGGACGAGATGGGGGGCGCCATGGGGGTGGAGAGCGAAGAAGGTGAGGGCGCCTCTTTCTGGTTTACCCTCCCCTTTTTGAGGCAGCCCGGCCCCAAAAAGGCTTTAACGGCCATCCCTGCGGATATCGAGGGGGCCCGCGTGCTGGTGGTGGACGATAACGCTGCCAACCGTGAGATCCTCAGATCCCGCCTGAACTCCTGGGGCATTTGTCCTGAGGAGGCGCCCGGCGGCGAGGAGGCACTGAACCTCATGATCCGGGCCCATGAGGAAACGGACCCCTTCAGGATTGTGCTGACGGATATGCAGATGCCCGACATGGATGGTGAAGCCTTCTGCCGGGAGGTCCAGGCAGACCCGCGCCTGTCCCGTATTCCGATGGTGCTTCTGACATCCCTCGGAATCCGGGGAGAGGCGCGGCGGTTCAGTGAAATGGGGTTTTCAGGATACCTGACCAAGCCCATCAGCCATTCCGACCTCCTGGAGATGGTGCGACAGGTGCTGGCCGGTCCGTATGCCGTGCCCAGCGGCCTGGTCACCCGGCATTCGGTCCGGGAAATCAAACGGCTGACCGGAGCGGAGGGGGCAAGGGTTCTTCTTGTGGAGGACAATATCACGAACCAGCAGGTGGCCCTGGGAATCCTTCAAAAACTGGGAGTGAGGGTCGATGCCGCGGCCAACGGCGCAGAGGCGATGGAGGCCCTGAAGACCATTTCCTACGATCTGGTCCTCATGGATGTGCAGATGCCGGTGATGGACGGGCTGGAGGCGACGAGGAGAATTCGCGACCTGGAGTCTGAAGCTCAAAGCTCAAAGCTCAAAGAAGACGATGGCACGCAGGAGCTTTCAGCTTCCGGCTTTCAGCTTTCAGCTCAACGTGTTCCCATTATCGCCATGACCGCCCATGCCATGCAGAAAGACCGGGAAAAATGCCTGGCAGCTGGCATGGACGACTACATTTCCAAGCCCGTGGATCCCCAGGCCCTTGCGGAGGTCTTGAAAAGGTGGCTCTCCATGAGAGGGAGCGAAAAGCAAACGGAGGACGGAGGACAGAGGGCGGAAGACGGAAAACAAACCGCGGGTGGGAAGAAGGAACTGCCTGTATTTGACAGGGAGGGGCTCATGGGGCGTATCATGGGAGACCCGGATCTGGCAAAGACGGTAGCGGAGCGTTTCCTGGCGGACATGCCGTTACAGATCCAGGCCTTGAAAGCATTTCTGGCATCAGGGGACATAAAGGCTGCTCAGCGGCAGGCCCACACCATCAAGGGGGCCGCGGGCAATGTGGGAGGGGAACGGCTGAGGGAGGCGGCCCTTACAGTGGAAAACGCCCTTTCCACCGGTGATAGGGCCGGGGTCGAGGCCCTGATCAGCGAACTGGAACATCAATTTCGCCAACTGCGCACGGCCATAGACCAGGCCATGGAAACACGTCGATGAACATACTGATTGCTGAAGATGATGCCACCTCACGAATGATGCTGAGATCGGTTCTGACCCGTCTCGGTTATGAGGTCGTGGAAGCGGTGGACGGAAATGCCGCCTGGGAGGTTTTAAAGCGTCCCGACGCGCCCAGGCTGGTGATCGTGGACTGGATCATGCCGGGCATGGACGGCCTGGAACTGGTGCGGCGGGTCCGGAACCTGCCGGAAGGGGCCGACGGCCCCGAGACCGGCGCCAAAGGGCGACCCTATATGATCATGCTCACTTCCAGGGACAAAAAGGACGACGTGATCGCCGGGCTCGATGCCGGGGCCGACGACTATCTGACCAAGCCCTTTGATCCTGGAGAACTGCGGGCACGGGTCGCCGTGGGTGAGCGAATGGTGGCCATGGAGGACGGCCTGGCCGGCAAGATAAGGGAATTGCACCGGGCCCTCGATCATATACGGACCCTTCAGGGCATTCTCCCCATCTGCGCCTCGTGCAAGAAGATCCGTGACGACAATGGCTACTGGGAGCAGGTGGAATCCTATATCACCAAACACTCCGAGGTCCGGTTCAGCCACAGCGTCTGCCCGGCGTGCGCCAAAAAGCTCTATCCCGAGTATTATGATGACATGTTTCCGGAGGGCGAGGGAAGCGTTGAAAAGTGAAGATTGAAAAATGGAAGTGGAACGTGGAAGGAGACGGAACTGTCACAGCCATAAGGGTGGGGTCAACCACGCCCCATTGATCAGATACGAAATCGTCCCGTCTCAAAGGCGTTGGGTGAGACGTTGCACCCTATGCAGATAGCCATTCTGTCATAGTGAGGACCATCATGCCGGAGAAGCACCAGCCATTGTTCAACACGCCCTGATCTGCGCTCTGTCTGGGCAAAAGATTTTGAAACATTCAAACTCTTGCCGGAAGCAGAGGCACTGCACATCCGACTGAAAAACTGGGCCGCCAGGGACTGGCAGAAGGAAACCGCATCCGAAGGCGCGTTCGTCCAGGTCTTCTTCAAAGAGATCTGGGGATATCGTGCGGCGGGCGAAGGCGACAAAGATGAAGGGTACACCCTCCAGCAGCAATATCCTGTCAAAGGAGCGGGCCAGGGCGGGAGCACCGGCGCAGCCGACATTGCCCTGGGATATTTCGGCCGAGGCGACAGCGAAGGCATTCCTCAGCTGCTGGGCGAGTTCAAGAACGACCGCTCCGGTTTGGACAAACCTCAGAAGGGTCGGCCCAATGACCGCTCGCCCGTGGACCAGTGCCTGGACTACCTTCGGGAATCCCGGACCGGCCTGATTTCCCCGATCCTTCCCAGCTGGGGACTTGTCACCGACATGAACGAGTTCCGTCTGTATCGCTACGGCAACAAGGCCCAGTACCAGCGGTTTGTCATTTGTCCCTCACAAGGAGATGTCGCGGTTTCCCTCCTGGACGACAGCCCGGAGGCCATGTTTCATCGCTTTCTCTTTTTTCGTATTTTCCACCGCGACTGGCTCTTGCCGACAGCAGGCAAATCGAAGATCGAGAAGCTCTTCCTGGAACAGATTACCCACGAGCAGGATCTTGAGAATGAATTCTACCTGGAGTATCGCTCCTTCCGCGAAGCCGTCTACCAGGCCCTGCGGCAATGCAACCCCCGGTATGAAAAGGAAGGCCGCTTGCGCCAACTGGTCCGCATCACCCAGCGCATTCTCGACCGGTGTCTGTTTGTCCTTTACTGCGAGGATATGGGCCAGGAGTTGAGTTTCCCTCGAAACATCCTGCGAGATCTGTTGATCGACGTGGCGTCCAGCCGGTTTTACGATTCCGAATCCGAGGAGGCATGGATCGGCCTGAAGCGGCTTTTCGCATCCATGCGGGACGGGACTCCCTTCGCCTCTGAACCCATCAACCCATTCAACGGCGGTTTGTTTGCCGATGACCCCGAGATGGAGACCCTTCGGCTGCCCAACCGGATCTTCTGTGAGCGGAACCAGGGGGACAGCCCCGGCCGCCTTCTCGCATTCCCCAAAACCCTTCTCTATTTTGCCGCCAAGTACAACTTCGGGGCCGCGGATGACGGGGCGCGGCGCACCCTGTCTCTGACCGCCATGGGCCGCATTTTCGAGCAGAGCATCACCGACCTGGAGGTCATGGAAGCCCATGCGGAGGGGAGGGAATCCCTGACCGAACTCACCAAGCGCAAGCGGGACGGGGTCTACTATACGCCGGAATGGGTGACCCACTACATCGTGGAAGAAACCGTGGGGACACGGCTGCTGGAAATCCGTCAGGAGCTGGGGTTTGACCGGTTCGCTGACGTGAGCGACGACCGGATCGAGGCGTATCGAAAAGACGGTCGTTCATCAAGGGAAGTGGGGGAATATGAAAAGGCCCTCCACCAATACCGGGACCGTCTCGACCGTTTGAAGGTTGTGGACCCCGCATGCGGCTCGGGGGCTTTCCTGATCCAGGCATTCAGATATCTCTATGAAGAGCGGCAATGGATTGCCCGAGAGCTGGAGCGCGTGACCGGGTCCCGGGCCTTGTTCGACACCCACGCAGCCATGCGCGCGGTGCTCTCGCAGAATATCTACGGGGTGGACATCAATGCCGAGTCGGTGGAGATCACCCGTCTGGCCTTGTGGCTCCATACGGCCCTGCCGGATCGTCCCCTGACCTCCCTGGACCGCACCATCCGCTGCGGCAACAGCCTGATCGGACCGGATTTCTATGAGCAGATGTCTGTCAACCGGGATCTTTTCGGCGAGGAAGCGTGCGAGCGCGTCAATGCCTTTGACTGGCAAGAGGCCTTTCCCGAGGTCTTTGAAGGCGAAGCCCCCGGGTTTGACTGCGTCATCGGCAATCCGCCCTATGTCAAGCTCCAGCATTTCAGAAATATTCAGGAGGATGTGGCGAAATACCTGTTGGAGGCCAAACGCGAGGACGGCAGCCCCCTGTATGAGAGCACTCAGACCGGCAACTTCGATATGTATCTGCCCTTCATCGAAAAGGGCATGGAGCTGCTCAACGGGAAAGGGAAGATGGGATACATCGCCCCGAATGTCTGGATGGTCAATGAATATGGCCGGGGGCTTCGCCAAAAGCTCAAACGCATCCGCCGCCTGGAGCGATGGGTCGATTTCAAGAGCTTCCAGGTTTTTTTGAGGCCATCACGTACACGGCCCTCCAGTTCTTTGCCGGCACTGAGCAGGACAACATCCGATGCGTATTCGCGCCGGGAGGCAAAGAAGACATCGCAGCCGTGGATTGGGCAGAGGTGAAGGATAGGGTCACTTACAAGGAGTTGCCGGAGGAGGATAGCTGGGTTTTCATGTCCAATGACGAGCGCAACCTTCACGTAAGGCTTATCGCAAGCTGTGAGCGGCTCGACCAGGTCTGTAAGGGCATCACTGTGGGAATTCAGACGAGCGCCGATCATATCTATCATCTGGAACGTCTTGGGCCAAACCGTTACCTCCACAAACCAAAGGGGAAGAAAGGGCCTGTCGAGATCGAAATCGAAGATGGTATTATGCACCCGCTTGTGTCGGGTCCCGAGGCCAAGCGGTATCAGGTGCCGAACACTACAACATATATCCTATTTCCGTATGAGGTAAAACACGGCAAAGTTCGTCTCTATCCTCAACCGGAAATGACAGGCCAGTACCCCAATGCCTGGAAGCATCTGAAGCGTTATGAGGAAGACCTCCGCAGGCGAGAAGGCGGAAAATTCGATGATGACCAGTGGTATCGATTCGGCCGTCATCAGAATATAGATAAGCAGGAAATCTCGAAACTTTGCGTGGCGCAGACCGTTCCAGGCATGCGGGTTGCCTACGATACAGAAGGGGCTTTCTACTTCAATAATGTTCGCGTTAACGGCATCATCCCAACGGATATGGAAACGGGTTGGTTCTTGCTGGGCGTACTGAATGCACCCGTATGCGATTTTGTCTTCAAGCGCATAGCCAAGCCAAAGGAAGGCGGTTACTACGAGGCCAACAAGCAATTCATCGCTCCCCTGCCCATCCCCCACGCCACCGAAGCTGAGAAGGGGGAGGTGGCTGAGCTATCCAGGCAACTGCAAGACCTGCACACGCGGCGGCGGGATATGATGCTGATGATCGACAAGCGGCTGTCGAGCGCGCAATGTGAGGAGGACAAACGCGAGGAAGGCTGGCTATGGGCGGATGTCAAGCCGTTGCAGGAGATCAAAAAGAGCGGGCCTTCGGAGCTGAGGGGAAAGGCGCTGAATGCGTGGGCGAAGGCCGAGAGGGAGTTGAGACTGGCAGGCCATCTGGAGGCGATCACCCTGATGCTCCAGCCCGGTGCGAAACTGACTGTGGAGAAAAACGACGGCGAATTGAGGCTTCTCGTCAATGGGACGCCAGTGATCGAGGGTGTTTTTTTAGGGGATGAGGAAGCAGGGTTTATCGCGGCCCAATGGTGGCAGAAGGCGCGGCAGACGCACGTTACCGCTAAGTTTGACGGCAAACGACTGATCAATCTGCTCCTCAAGCTCCGCAAGACCGGGAACCCGGCGATCATCGATCAGGTGGTGCGACTGGATGCCGATGTCGAGGCCATAGGCAATGAGATTGAGGAGGCCGAGGCCCGGATGAACCAGCTCACCTACCGCCTCTACGGGCTCACAGACGAAGAGATCAGGCTGGTCGAGAGGGTTGAGATCGTTTTTCGGAGTCGGGAGATTATTGACCGATACGCCATTCCTGCCTTCCGGAATGGCGATCAGGGCATAGCGTCCAACAAGCCTTTTTGATTGAGGAGCAAAGATGACGAACCGGGCAGAAAAAGGAACCATTCCACGATGGATGAAGGCGTGTTTTGCGGCCGTCCTCCTCATCCTTCTTGCAGGGGGGCGTGGTTTTTCAGCGCTCAGCAAAGCCAGGTTTTTCTGCCGAGTTCCCCCATCCGTGCTATCCGGTGGTCAAAAAAATGGAACCACGGATGATAGGGGTAGGGGTTGAGACTTGGGAGAATCGAGAGCTTGACTCAACAGAACGATATGATCCAATGATCCATGGAAGGGCCAAAATCTCACAGGCCTTATCCCACAGCCTCCAATCTAACGTCGTCAATCCTTGACAGTATTTTGGGCCGCATATTCTTGATCGTCACATAGATGACTTCCCTTTGCTCCGACTCAATGGCTTTTCCAAGTTTAAGGTTGTATTCCTTCAACTCTCTATCAAACTCCGGCAAGAGTATAACCTCAGCGCCAACAGGAAGTTTTTGCTCCAGATCCGGATGTTCAAATAGGTACCGGCTGAATTCCGCGCTGATCTCAATGTTACGCTCTATCATTTCCTTTTCTTTGTTCATAACCCATTCCCTCCAGAAATCTTCTTTTGTAGATTTCCCAATTGGTTTTGAGATCATTCTCCGCAAACGTCAGGGCATCATTGAGGTCTTGACTAAACAACGGCGTTTTTCTGCAATGGCCTTCATGGTTCAGCAAATCTCTATGGGCAAACCCATGCGCAGTGTCATATCTGACAACCGGATACCATATCTGGTCGACCTTTGATTCATGTTGCACCCTGAAAAACACAATCTTTCCTCTCTCCTGAATATGCAGATGCCTATATCGATCAAGAGGGCCAATCCTTATGGCGTATTCAACCCTGTTTTCCATCGTCCGTTCTCAACCCTTTTTTCTGTCTGGGCGAGGTATAGCTCGTAACAATTTTGTAGATGGGTATTCCATATTTAACATCAAATTAGGCTTCCAGGGAATAACTTGTCAAGGTAATCCTGCGAAGCCCTGCAATTCCCATCCGGTCATGTATCGCCGGGGAGTTGTTTTCAATTTCCCCCGTTCCGCGTCCCTGCCCGCATTGCGTCGCGACGCATTTGACCGTGACGTGTTTCGCTGGCTGTCCGCATCCATCGTGATCACCATCGCCGGAGAGCTGGCCTTCACCTTTTATGTGAGCGTGTACGGGCTTTCCAATCTGGTGGGTCACTTCTGCAAGCTGACCTCCTTTTTTCTCATCTACAAGGCCATCATTCAGACCGGGCTCAAAAAACCCTATAACCTCCTGTTCAAGGATCTCAAGGCATCGAGGCAGCATTTGGGCCAGATTATTGATTTTTTGCCCGATGCCACCTTTGTCATTGACAGGAAGGGGAGAGTGGTTGCCTGGAACCGGGCCATGGAGAAGATGACCGGTGTGAAAGCCGGGGAAATCGTAGGGAAGGGAGATTACGAATATGCCATCCCCTTCTACGGAGAGCGACGTCCCATGCTGATCAATCTGGTGACTGCATGGGATCAAGAGACCCAGGAGATATACCAATATGTCAAGAAGGAAGGAGATGCGCTGGTCTCCGAGACCTACGACAGCCGGGTGTCGCCGGGCGGCACGTTATGGAACAAGTCATCTTTACTCTATGACGAATACGGCGAGGTTGCGGGTGCCATCGAGTCCATTCGGGACATCACTGAACGGAAGCGGCAGGAAGAGGAACGGGAAAAGCTGATCGCCAAACTTCAAGATGCCCTGTTCCAGGTCCGAAAGCTGAGCGGCATGCTCCCCATCTGCGCCTCGTGCAAGAAAATCCGTGACGACAAGGGCTACTGGGAGCAGGTGGAATCCTATATCACCAAACACTCTGAGGTCCGGTTCAGCCACGGCGTCTGCCCGGAGTGCGCCAAAAAGCTCTATCCCGAGTTTTATGATGACATGTTTCCCAAGGGGGAGGAACCGGAAGACGGCAAGAAAATGAAGGATGACGTTTGAAACCATGGATGGACGAGGACGGAAATGAACCCTGATACATTTTACACGCTCCTGGAGCAGGCGAACGAGGCCATATTTGTGGCCCAGGATGGAAAACTGGTCTATCTCAATCCCGCAACTGCCAGGGCAATGGGATATACCCGCCAGGAGCTGCTGACCCGGCCCTTCTCGGAGTTCATTCATCCGGATGACCGCGCCATGATCATAGAGCGGTATCAGAGACGGCTCCAGGGAGAGAAACTCACGCAGGGGCATCCGTTTCGGGTCATCCACAAGGATGGCCGCACCCTGTGGGTGGAACTGCACGGGTTACCGACGTAATGGGAGGGAAGAGCGGCCACTCTTAATTTCCTACGCGATACATCCGAGCAAAAACAGGCGGAGGAAGCCCTCAGGACCAGCCGGGAAGAAGCTTCGACTGACCCTCGAGGCCACCACGGAAGGGATCTGGCAATGGAACTTCAAGACCAATGAGATGAGCTTCAGCGCCCGGTACTACACCATGCTGGGCTATGAGCCCGGCGCTTTCCCTGCCAGCTTCCAGGCATGGCAGAACCTGCTTCATCCGGAGGATCTGCCCAAGGCCCTCTCTTCTGCGAGAAGCTATCAGGGGACCGGTCCGGATGACTATGCAAATATCTACCGGCTCAGGACCGCCTCGGGCGACTACCGCTGGATTCACAGCCGGGCCAGGGTGGTGGAACGTGACAGCAAGGGAAATGCCGTTCGCATGATCGGCCGTCACGAGGACATCACAAAGCTGAAGGAAGCCGAAGGGGAACTACAGCGCAATGAGGCCCGCCTCCGAAGCCTGGTGCGCATCCTCCAGCACCCGTCAGAGTGCGTCCAGGAGTTCCTGGATTACACCCTGAATGAGGTGGTCGATCTCACGGAAAGCAAGGTAGGATACATCTACTTCTACAATGAAGATCGCCGGGAATTTGTCATCAACACCTGGTCCGAAAATGTGATGAAAGAATGCACTGTTGCGGCGCCCCCGACCATCTACCGGCTTGAAAAGACCGGGATCTGGGGAGAAGCGGTGCGCCAGCGGAGGCCGATCCTGGTCAACGATTTTCAGGCCCCCCATCCCCTGAAAAAGGGGTGCCCCGATGGGCATGTGGAGCTGTTCCGTTTTCTCACGGTGCCCGTATTCAGGGAAGACCGCATTGTTGCTGTGGTGGGTGTCGGCAACAAGGAAACCCCGTATACTGAAACCGACACACTTCAATTGACCCTCCTCATGGATGCGGCCTGGAAAGAGACCGACCGGAGAGAGGCTGAACATGTCCTCCAAGACAGGGAAAAGACCTACCGGGCCTTTTTTGAAAGCATTCGGGATCCCATTCTGGTGGCCGATGAGGAGCGAAACATTTCGGACTGCAACCCGGCCTTCTGCGAACTGTTCGGATATGCCCTGGATGAGATCAAAGGCCGGAAAACCGCTCTGATCTATGAGCGCAAAGCGGCGTACAAGGCCATGGGCCGATCCTTGAAAGAGAGCCGCGGCACCAAAGAGATCGTTTCTAATGTAGACTTTAAAAAGAAGTCCGGTGAAACCTTTCCCGGGGAGGTAAAACTTTCCTATCTGAAGGACCATGAGGGAAAGATCGTGGGGGTTGTGGGCCAAATCCGGGATCTTTCTGAACGGGTGCAGGCTGAAGCGGCGCGGTCCGAACTGCATGCCCAGCTCCTCCAGGCCCAGAAGATGGAATCGATCGGCCGGCTGGCAGGGGGCGTGGCCCATGATTTCAACAACAAGCTGACCGTGATCCTGGGGTACGCTCAGATGGCTGTGGAGGGACTGGACAGGGATGATCCGTTATACGGAAATCTCCAGCAGGTCTTGAAGGCTGGGAAACAATCCACGGACATCGTGCGGCAACTCCTCGCCTTTGCTCGAAAGCAGACCATTGCCCCCAGGGTGATTGACCTGAACGATACCCTGGAGGGAATGCTCAAGATGCTTCGGCGTCTCATCGGCGAAGACATCGATCTCAGTTGGCACCCGGATACGAATCTCTCGCTGTTGTACATGGACCCGTCCCAGATCGACCAGATCCTGGCCAACCTGTGCGTCAATGCCCGGGACGCCATTCAAGGGGTGGGCAAGGTCACCATTGAAACGGAAAACAGGGTTTTAAATAAAAGTTATTGCGCCGATCGTGCGGGATTCGTGCCCGGCGAGTATGTCATGCTGGCGGTGAGCGACGACGGCATGGGCATGGACAGGGAAACCCTGGCCAATGCCTTCGAGCCCTTTTTCACCACCAAGGAGGTGGGGAAGGGAACAGGCCTGGGGCTTTCCACGGTGTATGGGATTGTTAAGCAGAACCAGGGCTTTGTCAATATCTACAGCGAGCCGGGGAAGGGGACCAGTTTCAAGATTTACCTGCCCAGACACCATGGAAAGGCTGAGAAAGCCATAGAGGTGGCCCAAACGGAAATACCTCGGGGCCGCGGCGAGACCATCCTGGTCGTGGAGGATGATGCGCCGGTATTGGGTTTGGCCCGAAGGGTGCTCGAGAAGCTGAGCTATGCCGTGCTGACATCGGCAAGTCCGGCCGAGGCGGTCGCCATGGTCCGGGAATATGACGGGGAGATCCACCTCCTCATGACGGATGTGGTCCTCCCCGGGATGAGCGGAAAGGACCTGGCCGGGGAAATAATGCAGATTCGGCCGAACATCAGTGTCCTGTTCATGTCCGGCTACACCGCCGATGTCATCGCCCGCCAGGGGGTGCTGGATGAAGGGGTGCATTTCATGGGAAAGCCCTTTACGCCGGACAATCTGGCCCGAAAGGTGAGGGAAGCGCTGAGCAGTGAGAAGTGAAGAATGAAGGGTGAAGAATGTTCGGAGCGTTTCGAACGCGGAACGGGGAAGAACGACCCTCTGACAACACATGGCTATTTCATGACCACCTCTGACTATCCATGACGGCCGAAGACCACCTGACAGCGAAGCGCATGACCATCTTCAGGCGGCTGTCTGATCCATCTTTTCCTTGAGCCAGATATTGACCAGGGTCTCAGAGGTGATCCCCTGCTTTCTGGCAGTTTCCGCAATCCGCTTGGAAAGATCCAGTTCCACAGGATAGTATCTTCGTTCCGATTGAATCTCCACCTCAAATTGAGCCGGTTCTGTTTCTTCCCAGATCTCTCCCAAATCCTGCCCGCTCCAGTATTCCCCGAGCTCGGCATAAGATGCAACTGAAGGATCTTTCAATCTATCTCTTTTCATATTTCTTCCCTTCGGTTCGGGTCATATCTCTTGCCGAAATGATGAAAGCCTGCTTCGTTTTTTTGTAAAGTAACCCATGCATATGAACGGCCTGCCATGAGGGCGGGGAACCGGGGGCGGCCCCCGTTATCATGTCTCAAACCGCAGGCGTTTTCCCGTTATACACAGAGCCGAAGCAGGTCCCGGGCCAGAATCAATTCGCCGTCATAGTTCTTGCGGCACTGGGCCGGGATGTCCGTGCTCAATGACTCCGGATAAAAATGGGTCAGCACCAGCCGCCTGACGCCTGCCAGGGCGGCCATGCGCCCGGCGAGGGAGGGGGTCAGGTGGCCCGTCACCTCGTCTCCGTCCGGAAACGCCGACTCGAGGATGAGGAGGTCCGCGCCTTGGGCCAGATCAATGACCGCCTCGGAAAACCCGGTGTCCCCGGAAAAGACCACCGAACTTCCATCCGACGAATCCACCCGAAAGGCCAGGCTGTTGGGGGTATGACCCGTGGGTGCCGTCCTTATGCGAAAATTGCCGAAATCGATGTCCGTCACACCGTCCGGGGGCAGTTCCTTCAACTCAAGCGTTGCCTGCGGCAGTTCCAGCGAGGCGTCGAATGCTCGGTGAAGCGATGCCATGAAGTCATTCAGCCCGGACGGACCCATGAGGACAAACGGCTTGCGTCTTTCGAGCACACGGGGGTTTCGGGTGGCAAAGAAGAGATGAATGAGGTCGGCACAGTGGTCCGGATGAAAATGGGTCAGGAATATCCGGCCGATGGCTTCGTGGCTGATGCCCAGCCGGGTCAGTTGCCGCAGGGTCCCCGGTCCCACATCGAACAGCATGGGCGGCTCCCCTTTCACAAACAGGGCGCAGGAAGGAGAAGCGCGGTCGATGATGGGAATCGCCGTACCGGACCCGAGAATCGTCACTTCCATGGCACTGGTCCTCCTCAAACCCTTAAAACCCGAAGGGACACGCCATTATGGGGTGTTGTGATCCGGGACCAAAGATGGTATGGTTTATCAAAAAATGATAATCGGAGCGTGTTAGATGACCCCATTTTCCCTCGATGATTTCCATCAGAAATACGATACGGACGTCAAGGACCTGAGCATCCGAAACCGTCGCTTTGAGATTCTGGTCCCCAAATCCATCGATGCATTCATCGATCTAAAAGACATCCTCCACGACTTTCCGCTGTGGTCCAAGATATGGGATGCCTCCATCGTACTGGCAGACCATCTCGCAGCCCTGCCGCCGGACCCCAAAAAGCATTTCCTGGAGATCGGCGGCGGCATGGGTCTTGTGGGGGTTGTGGCGGCCTGTTTCGGGCACCGGGTGACGTTGACCGAACAGAATGCCGACGCCCTCAACTTCGCACGCGCCAACGCGGCTCAAAACGCCTGCGAAAACGGGGGAGACCTGAACATCATTGAGCTGGACTGGAACCGGCCCACCCTGTACGGGTCATTTGATCATGTGATCGGCTCCGAGGTCATCTATAAGGAAAGGGATTATGACCCGCTCCTCAATCTCTTCAGATCCTATCTAAGCCCCGGTGGCACGATTATACTGGCCGAGCGGGCGAGAAAAACGAGCATCGAGTTCTTCCGGCAGATGAGTGCCCTGTTCGATATCACGGCCCGTAAAAAGATCCTTCGTCTCGATGGCGAAGCGGTCCCCCTGATACTGGCCGACATGGCCTTCAAACCCGAGGAACGCCCCCGTATACACTAACCGCCCTCTCTATTTTTCCTCAGAGCTTTTCCTCCACCTTCTCCATAAATTCCTTTTGAATCTCCGCGAGACGTTTCTCATTTTCAGCCTCAAACCGCAGCACCAGCACCGGCTGCGTGTTGGAAGGCCGGATAAGCCCCCAGCCCCCGTCGAAAAGGACCCTGGCGCCGTCCACATCAATAACCTCATGGGTCTTCTTGAATTTCGATACCAGCGATTTCACAATGTCAAATTTTCGCTCATCCGGACACGGCATCCGAATCTCCGGGGTATTGAACATCTTGGGCACCCCATCGAGGAGATCACGTACGCCCTGATCGGTCTTCGACAGGATCTCGAGGAGCCTCGCCCCTGCATAAATGGCATCGTCATACCCGAAATACCGTTCGCTGAAGAAGAGATGTCCGCTCATCTCCCCGGCGAGAAGGGCCCCCTCTTCCTTCATCTTGCTCTTGATCAGGGAATGACCCGCCTTCCACATGATGCCCTGCCCGCCGTGTTTTTCGATGTCATCATAAAGCGTCTGTGAACACTTCACCTCCCCGATCACCTTGGCGCCCGGATGTCGTGTGAGGAGGTCTCTGGAAAAGATGATCATCAACTGGTCCCCCCATATGACATTTCCATCGGGATCCGTCACCCCGATCCGGTCCGCATCTCCGTCTAAGGCGATCCCCAGATCCGCGCCCTGCTGCTCTACGGTTGATACCATCTGTTTCAGGTTTTCCTCGATGGTAGGGTCCGGATGATGATTGGGAAAATGGCCGTCCGGCTCACAAAAAAGCGGGATCACCTCAAATCCGAGTCGCTCATAAATACGGGTGGCCACGGGGCATCCGGTGCCGTTTCCCCCGTCCACCACCACCCTTCGCCTGGTGTCGCCCAGGTCAATCCGTTCCACCACCGCTTGTTCATATGCGGCGCCCACATCCGCCGTTTCCCGGGATCCTTCCCCTCGAGCAAACCGCTCCGAGGCCGCAATCTCCCCTATTTTCCGAATTTCTTTGCCGTAGACCGAGGCGTGCCCCAGGCAGATCTTAAACCCGTTAAACTCCGGCGGGTTGTGACTCCCGGTAATCTGGATCCCCCCCTCCACATCCAGGTGGTGAAGTGTAAAATAAAGAACCGGCGTCGGCACCATTCCCACGTCTACCACATGCATGCCTGAGTCTAAGAGGCCTTCGGTGAGCCATTGGGAGAGATCCGGTGAACTGAGGCGGCAATCCCTGCCGAGCGAGATCCGATTGACCCCGTGATCGCGATAATAGGATGCCACCGCACGGCCCAGACGGACCACACTTTCCTGGTTCAACTCATCCGGATAGGTTCCCCTGATGTCATACTCCCTGAACATATGTGCCTTCATAACAGCTCTTCCCTTCCCTCCGCTTTCAACCGGTCCACAATCTTTCGGATATCCTGAGACCGCGTCTGATCGGCCACCAGCACCGCGTCCGGTGTATCCACTACAAGGCAGTCCTTCAGTCCCAGGCAGGCCACCAGCCGCCCGCCCTCAGCCGATATGAGACTCCGCTCACAATCCACCGTGAGGGCATCCCCATCACACAAGTTCCCCTGGTCATCATATTCCTTTTCTCTTAATTCATACAAAGAGGCCCAGGAGCCCACATCACTCCAGCCGCATGCCGAGGGGACCACATAGACGCTCCGGGTGGTCTTTTCCATGATGCCGTAATCAAAGGACACCCCTTTTAGTGCGCCATAGACCTCCTCCAAAAGAGGGCCGAAGCGGTCCGTTCCCAGGGACGGTTCCAGGCGCATCAGACCCGCATGGAGATCCGGAAGCAGCTTTTCCATCTCACTTAAGATCGTTTCCGGAGTCGCCACAAAAATACCGCCGTTCCAATAGTATTCCCCGCTGGCGATATAATCCATGGCGGTCTCAATATCCGGTTTTTCCACAAATGCCTTCACCGGGTACGCCGCCTGTGATCCCGGATCAAGGGGTTGGGGCGCTTTTCGGATATACCCATAGCCGGTCTCGGGACGGTTGGGGACAATGCCCAGGGTGACGATCCCCCCGTTGGCCGCGATCTCCCCCGCCCGCTCGAGATTCGTTAAAAACGCCTCGCGATCCCCGATGAAATGATCCGCAGGCAGAAATGCCACCGGGTCGCGGCATCCCAGATACCTGGCATAGATGGCCCCCAGGCCCATGCAAGGCGCCGTATTTCGGCCCACCGGCTCTGCAAGGATATGAATGCCGCGGCCCTCAAAACAGGCCGTCGCCTCGTCGCGATGCCCCTTACCCAGGACAAGGATGGTCGCCTCATCGCGGATAAGCGGGCGCAAGCGATCGCAGGTCTCCACGACCATCGGTCCGTGGCCGGTAATGTTCAAAAACTGCTTGGGCTTCTCACGGCGGCTGACCGGCCAAAAGCGGGTCCCCGAGCCCCCGCACATGATCACTGCGTACATCGATCCCTCATGAATGTAAGATTTTCGTCCATCGTCAATCGACATTCGCCAATCAACAATCCCTAAGACCGGTAATCGGCATTGATCGACACATAGTCGTGGGTTAAATCGCAGGTCAGGATGTGGTCGTGGCATGCGCCCTGATGAAGATCGATGGTAAGATCAAATTCCGCACCCATCATGATTTTTGAAGCCTCTTTCTCCGCCTCAGCCCCCACGCCCAGACCCTTGGAGACAATCTGAATATCGTTGATCCGGATATCCACCTGATTTTCGACCATGTCGATGCCGGTCCGGCCCAAGGCCCCCATGATTCGCCCCCAGTTGGGATCCTGACCATAGAGGGCCGTCTTCACTAAGTTTGAGTTGGCCACGGTGCGGGCGGCCTTTAAGGCATCCTGAGGGCTTCGGGCGTTCTGAACCTTCACATCCACCACCTTGGTGGCGCCCTCCCCGTCTTTTACAATCATCCGGGCCAGGTCCCCCATCACACCGGTCAGTCCCTCACGGAACGACTCAGCGTCTGATGGAGTCAGCGGATCGTTACCTGCCGAACCGTTGGCCATCATCAATACCATATCATTGGTGCTGGTATCCCCGTCCACGGTAATCCGGTTGAAGGTGGTTTCCGTGCATGATTTCACCATATCGGTGAGTTGGTCGACATCAATCACCACATCACTCATGATGAAGCAGAGCATGGTGGCCATGTGAGGCATGATCATGCCGGCGCCCTTGGCCAAGCCGACCACCCGGTAAGGAACACCACCCGCCTGACCATTAAAAGCACTCAGTTTGGGAAACGAGTCGGTGGTCATAATGGCCCGTGCCGCATCGAGGATACCCGCTTCAGAAAGCGCCCCCGCCAACCCTGGGATTACGGTTAGAATCGCGTCCATATCCAGGGGCGCGCCGATCACCCCGGTGGAAGCCACCAGGACCGCCTCCGGGTCCACGCCGACGGCTCCGGCCACCGCCGCCGCCGTCTTTTCGGCGTCATTCAACCCCCGCGTCCCGGTACAGGCGTTGGCGTTACCGGCATTGGCCACAATGGCCTGGGCCTTTCCTTTCTCCATGTGCCTCATGCTCAAAAGAACCGGTGCGGCCTTGACCCGGTTCGTGGTAAACACGCCTGCGGCCGTGGCCGGCATGTCCGAAAAGATCAGGGCCAGGTCCGGCCCATTCCCTTTCTTAAGCCCGGCATTGACCGCCGCCGCCTTAAACCCATTCACCCTATAGCGTTTTTCATCCATAAAATTTCCAGTCATCAAGGCCAACGGTTCACGGCCTACTGCAAATCCCTAACTGGCCCCGCAACATTTCTTATATTTTTTTCCGCTCCCGCAGGGACAGGGATCGTTGCGACCCACCTTCTTGGACTTCCGCTTCATCGGCGCCTGCTTTTCCGTATCCTTCCCCCGTGGCTTAGATTGAGGGGCCGTTTCCTTTTTCTGGGGACGTCTTCGGGTTGATCCATCACGAGACGCACCCTGAAAAGGGTGCTGAGGGTCTCCTCCCGGATCTGATCCATGAGGTCCCCGAAGAGGGCGAACCCCTCTTTCTGGTATTCCTTGAGGGGATCCATCTGCCCGTATCCCCTGAGTCCGATCCCTTCTTTCATGTGTTCCATGGCCTGGAGATGGGCCACCCATTTGTCATCGATGATTTGAAGGATGATGAACCGCTCGAGGCCGCCCATGTCCTCCTTGCCAAAGAGTTTTTCCTTTTCCGCATAGGCCGCCAGGGCCTGTTCCCGGATGAGGTCTCCCGCCTCCTCCGCTTTCAAGGCGTCAAAAGCCTCTTCGCCCATCTCTTCAGGACCCAGTTTGAGCCTGAATCCGAAGAGTCTTGCCACATTCTCCTTCAGGCCCTGAATGTTCCAGTCTTCCGAATAGGCCTTGGGGTCGATCCACTGGGTCACCAGGTCATCCACCTTCTCTTCGATCATCTCCTGGACGATGTCCGCGGTTTTTTCCCCTTCAAGAATATCACGCCTGAGGGCGTAGATGATCTCCCGGTGTTTGTTCATCACATCGTCATATTCGAGAAGGTGTTTTCGGATGTCGAAATTGTGGGCCTCCACCTTTTTCTGGGCATTCTCGATACCGCGTGAAATGAGGTTGTGCTCGATGGGCTCTCCCTCTTCCATCCCGAAGCGCTCCATAATGGAGGAGATTCGGTCCGAACCGAATATCCTGAGGAGGTCATCTTCCAAAGACAGATAAAAGCGGGAAGAACCCAGGTCGCCCTGCCGGCCGGCCCGGCCTCTGAGCTGGTTGTCCACCCGGCGGCTCTCATGCCGCTCCGTGCCCAGGATATGGAGCCCTCCCAGTTCTCTGACCCCTTCCCCAAGAACGATGTCCGTCCCTCGACCCGCCATGTTGGTGGAGATGGTCACGGTCTTGAGCTGCCCCGCATTGGCAATGATCTCGGCTTCCTTCTCGTGGTGTTTGGCGTTCAGTACGGAATGGGGGACACCGGCCCGCTTGAGCATCTTGCTCAGCATCTCGGATTTTTCCACGGAGACGGTACCCACAAGGACCGGCTGTCCCTTTTCGTACAGCTCTTTTATTTCATCCACAACCGCCTTGAACTTCTCCCGCTCGGTCTTGTAAATGACATCCGGATAATTCACGCGGATCATCTTCTCATTGGTGGGGATGACCACCACATCCAGTTTATAGATGTTGTTGAACTCGGCGGCCTCCGTGTCCGCGGTACCGGTCATGCCCGCCAGTTTTTCGTACATGCGGAAAAAATTCTGAAACGTGACCGTGGCCAGGGTCTGGTTTTCGCCAGCCACACGCACGCCCTCCTTGGCCTCCACCGCCTGGTGCAGGCCGTCGCTCCATCGCCTTCCCGGCATCATCCGTCCGGTAAATTCGTCCACGATCATAATCTGATTGTCCTTGATCACATAGTGGACATCTTTTTCAAAGAGCCAGTAGGCCTTGATGAGTTGCTGGGTGGAATGGATCAATTCGGAGGACCGGGCATACTGGGCCTCCAACGCCTTGAGCTGTTCGTCCTTTTCCGCGTTAGTCAAGGCCTCATCCTCACGGACCGAGTGGCTCATGTCATCCAGGTCGAGCATGGTGAAATCGCCCTGGCCGTCGCTTGAGAGGAGGTCGATCCCCTTCTCAGTGAGTTCCACGGCATTGCTTCGTTCATCAATGGTGCAGTAGAGGATCTGATCCAGTTCCGGCAGCTCCTTTTGGGATCTGAGAAGGCTTTCCGTACGGTCGATCTGCTTTTTCAGGGCCGGATTCTTGGCGATGAGATCCAGGTAGACGGGGTTCTTGGAATCCCCCTTCGAATCTGCACCAGCGTCTCGATGGTCGTTTCATCCGGTTCACCGCCGTCCAATCGATCCTTGGCATCTTTTAAGAGCGAACGGATGATGGTGCTCTGTTTCTTTCTCAGATTGATGACCAGCGGTTTGACCTCTTCGTATACCTTGTTTTCACTGTGCTCGATCGGTCCGCTGATGATCAACGGGGTCCGGGCCTCATCGATGAGGATGCTGTCCACCTCGTCCACAATCGCATAGTGAAACTCCCGCTGGACAAAATCACTGAAATCAAACTTCATGTTATCCCGGAGATAATCGAAGCCGAATTCATTGTTGGTCCCATAGGTGATATCGCAGCCATAGGCCTGTTTGCGCTCCTGATCGTCCATGCCGTGGACAATCACGCCCACGGACAATCCCAAAGCATTGTAAATGGCCCCCATCCATTCCGCATCCCGCCGGGCCAGGTAGTCATTCACCGTGACGAGATGGGCGCCCCTTCCCGTGAGGGCATTCAAATAAAGCGACAGTGTGGCGGCCAGGGTTTTCCCCTCACCGGTTTTCATCTCGGCGATCTTTCCCTGGTGAAGCACGATACCGCCGATGAGCTGCACATCAAAGTGTCGCATTCCCAGCGTTCGGACCGATGCCTCCCGGACCACGGCGAAGGCCTCGGGCAGGAGATCATCGAGGGCCTCGCCACCCGAGAGCCTTTCCTTGAATTCGTCTGTCTTTGAGCGGAGTGCTTCGTCTGAGAGCGCTTTGACATTGGCCTCCAGTTGATTGATCTGATCCGCCAGCGGCATCAACTTTTTGAGTTCCCGCTCGTTTTTACTGCCGAAGATCCCTTTAACCAATTTTCCAAGCATCTCTATTTACCCGCTTAAACGGCACCAAATGCGATATGCAGCGTTCGTGATGAAGGCGAAACGGAATGGTTTTTTCATTCAATCCATATTAATGGTTCCACCGCTCAAAAATCAAGACCCGACGGATTCGGTACAGGAGAGCCATTCATGATGGAGTAGGAAACCCGCCTTCTTTGAAAAGTGCAGAGGAAAGCTATTCAAGGATATAACGAAGGGGGTTGACGGGTTGGCCGTTGCGGTGAACTTCGTAATGAAGATGGGAGCCGGTGGTCCTTCCGGAATTTCCCACCAGACCAATGGTTTCACCCCGTTTGACACGTTGACCCTTTTTGACCAGGGACTTCTTGAGATGGGCATATTTGGATTCAAGTCCGTGGCCGTGGTCGATTCGGATGACTCTCCCGTATCCCCGTTCCCAGCCCGAGAAGGCCACATGGCCGTCCGCCGTAACCACAATGGGTGCGGACATTCGCGTGGAGATATCGATCCCTTCGTGGAACTCCTTCTTGCCCGTAAACGGTGAGACCCGCTGACCGAAACGGGAACTCAACCATCCCCTGGTGGGCCATATGGAAGGGGTCAAGGCCAGACGCCGTTTCTGCTCGTCCAGAAACTGGTTCAGGGTGACCTTGTTCTGTCTGCTGAATGCGGCCGCGTCATACAGATCGTCTAACGACTGATGCATTCGCTGTATAAAATCGTTATCAATCGCTTTAACGGTCTGACCCGGGTCCAGCAACTCGGGCACCGACCCCCTATACCGTGAAATTTGGATCCCGCCTCGCCTATCTCAAAATCCACCATACCCTTCAGTTTCTCATCAAAAGCCCGAAGTTCGCTCATTTCGGTCCTGAAGTCGTCGATCCGTTTGGCCATTTGCACAAACCGGTCCCTGATCAACGCATTTTCCTCTTCGAGCGCTGCCATTATCGGCATTTTGGACTTGATCACCAGGTAGTCCTGAACGATCCAGCAGCCGGCAGCGAAGACGCATATCAAAAAAAGGATGGCGAGAAAGGGGATACATCTTGGACAGTTGTACTGTCTGATCTTTCGACTCGGTCCGGGAACCACAAACAGGCTGATCTTTTTTGACAACAAACCGGGTACCTCATTTCAAGGGGTGCCGTTAAGGGCCGTGGTCACTGGCCCGCAAATTTTCAAGTCGGTTATTAGCATACAGGAAATGGCGTGTCAACTGCCGAGTTGTCCGACACGGCAGCGCTATTTTCATCCAGTGTTGAGGGAGGATTAAAAGGCCGATACACCCATGATATATGGGCCATCTCGTTTAAACCTCTTTTCAAAACAGGTCGTGGGGTATAGTATGTACAATTTTGAAGCATTTTTCAAAAACCGCATACTCGAAAAGGAACTTCATGATTACTGAGGTCACCGTTCTCATCATCGAAGCCATGATCGTCTATTTCCTGGTCCTCTGGGCGCATTCGCTTCGGCACCGATTCGGCCCGGTCCATTTCTATGCCCTCCTTGGCGGCATCACGGCCATCATGTCGTGGGTGACGGATGCCGGGGTGGCCGTCGAAATCGCCGGCATTACGTTTGTGGTGGGGTCCACCGTGTTTTACACTGCTTTGTTGCTGGGGGTTTTTGTGGTCTATGTGTTTGACGGGCCCAGGGCCACGAGAATCGCCATATCCACCATATTGGGCGTTTCCATTATGGTACCCGTCGTTGCCGTTGTCCTTCACTATCAAACTCAGCTTATGGGAAACACGCCACTCGAATATGTCCCCCTCCCCAGTCTGCGGATTAACACGGCATCCGTACTGGCCACCCTCATTGACCTGATCTTTCTCGCCATCGCCTGGGAATACCTGGGGAAACCGGCGTTGGGCCTGCGCCCATGGCTGAGGGCGTTTGCAACGCTGCTCGGCGTCATGTGGCTGGATGTGGTGCTTTTCGCCACCGGGGCATTTGCGGGCACGCCCAATTATCTGAGCATCATGCAGGGAACCCTGATCAGCCGGTTTATCATCTCGGTTTTCGCCCTTCCCTTTTTGTACGGCTACCTCCACTGGCAGAGCAAAAAGCCAGGCGTAAACATCGAAAATCGCCCGGTGATGGCCATTCTGCGGCAGGTGGCTGAGGTTGAACGAGAGCTTTCCCTTGCACAGCAGGAGATCGAGCGGCGAAAGGCGGCCGAAAAAGAGCGGGATACGCTGATCGAGGAACTGCAAAAGGCCATATCCGAGGTCAAGACCCTTCGGGGGTTTCTCCCCATCTGTGCCAACTGCAAAAAAATTCGTGACGACGAAGGGTACTGGAATCAGATAGAAGGGTATATCCAGAAACACTCCGATGCGGTATTCAGCCACAGTATCTGCCCGGACTGTGCAAAAGAACTATACCCGGATTTCAACATCTACAAGAACTAGCCGTCCTCTTTCCGTGTTCGAGCATATAACCCTTCATCATGGAGGTGACGTGATGAAAAAACTTCTCGCCGGTGTCCTGTTTATCCTCGTCTCCAGGGGTTCGTCGGCTGTGCAAAACGCATCCCCTCAGACCACATCACCGGTCCTCAGACCTACCAACAGGAAATGGACATTCAGGCGGGCGGTTTTAACCGCACCTATCAGGTGCACGTGCCCCCCGGTTACGCATCGGCACCGCCCCTGCCCCTCGTGGTGGTGATTCACGGGGCCTTTGATACGGCCAAGGGGATGGCCATGTATTCCGGGTTCAGCGATCTGGCGGATCGGGAAGGGTTTTTGGTGCTTTACCCCAACGGCATGGGACTGTTTGGATACCTGCAGGCACTGGAACGCCGGCCACTGCTGCGGAAAGGCGGCCAAAGACGGGGTGGACGACGTGGGATTCATCGCCGCCGCCATCGAAGATGCATGCGCCCGGTTGAAAGTGGACCGCAGGCGCATCTATGTCCTGGGCTTTTCCAACGGAGGCATGATGGCCTACCGGTTTGCGGCGGAACGTACCAACATGCTGGCCGCCGCAGCAGCTCTGGCCGCCTCCTGCGGGGGCCGCGCATCGGACAAGGGCCCGGTGTGGCATATCCCCACCCCCAAAAAACCGCTGCCGATTTTGATCATGCACGGGATGGACGATGAGGATGTGTCCTTTGAAGGGGGAAGCAGTCCGCGTAGAGGCGGGCTTAGAACCTACTGGTCCGTGGAAAAATCGGTTGCCCTCTGGGTCAGGGCGGACGGGTGCACGTCCAGGACGGAAGAAAAATCACTTTATGGAGGAGAGGTTCGGGTCCGGTCGTGGAAACCGTGCGATGCGGACACGGAGGTCTCCCTTTACATGATCAACGGCTGGGCCCATGACTGGCCTGGCCCATACTTCACCTCCAAATTGCCTGAAACCCACCCATTGAAAGATTTTGAT
The DNA here is from genome assembly GCA_034522175.1 of Deltaproteobacteria bacterium. Taxonomy (GTDB): domain Bacteria; phylum Desulfobacterota; class DSM-4660; order Desulfatiglandales; family Desulfatiglandaceae; genus JAIPDZ01. The sequence continues at coordinate 2,833,702 of JAXHLQ010000001.1, forward strand.
GCGGCGCGCATCATCTGGGATTTTTTCAAGCGGCATGTGCGCGATTAGCCGCAACGCGTAATCCCGCCGCTTGCGGGATCTCCGCTTCGCTTCGACCAGCAACAAGTAACCAGCAACGCGCAACGAGAAACCAGAAACCAGCTACAAACCCAAATACGTCTTCCGTATCACCTCATTTTGGAGCAACTCATCGCCTGCGCCCTCTGCAATAATCTTTCCGGACGAGAGCACATAGTTTCGGGTGGCCATCTTGAATACCGTGCTCACCTCCTGTTCCACAAGGAGCACGGTGATATTGAGCTGGGCGATCTTTTTGATCTTATCAAAGACCTCTCCCCTGGATATGGGGGCCAGGCCGGTGGAGGGTTCATCGATGAGGAGGAGTTTGGGTTCAGACATCAATGCCCTGCCGATGGCCAGCATCTGCTGCTCGCCCCCCGAGAGGGTGCCGGAAATCTGCTTTGAGCGACCTTTGAGGACCGGAAACAACTCATACACCTGCGCCAGGTTCTCAAGGGCCTCCCTTTTGTCTTTGACGAGGTAGGCACCCGCATGGAGGTTTTCCAGCACGCTCATTTCACGAAACGGCCTTCGTCTTTCCGGGCAATGAATGAGGCCTTTCTCTACGATTTTATGTGCCGGAATCCGATCGATCCGCTCGCCGTCGAACACGATCTTCCCTTCGAGCCGGATGTCCCCGCCCACGGTTCCCCGCTTGCTCTTCTTTTCCCAGGTCACCAGTCCGGTGATGGCCCTTAGAAGGGTCGACTTGCCCGCACCATTGGGACCCACGAGGCTCACCAGTTCCCCGGTGTCCACGCCCATGCTCAGGTCGTTGATCAACAGGGCCCGATCATAAAGGACCGTCAGGTTGGCCACATCCAAAAGCACCGCTACGCTCCTCCCTCACCGAGATACGCCTTGATGACCGCTTTATTTTTGACCACCTCATCCGGCGTGCCGTCCGCAATGACCGTGCCAAAATCGAGCACAACGATTCGATCCACAATCTTCATCAACTGCTGGAGTTTGTGCTCCACGATGATCATGGCCGGTCCCTCGCTGTGCAGGCGGCCGAATCGCCCCCCCTTATGGAGGCGCTTGATGGACTGAGCCATGAGATCGGTCTCCGCCGGGCTCAACCCCCCGAAGGGTTCGTCCAGAAGGAGGAGTTCCGGTTCCGTGGCTATGGCCCGGGCCACCTCCAACCGTTTCAGGTCCCCTTGAGAGAGGGTAGATGCCTTCTCCAAGGCCATATCCGATATGCCCGAAAATTCCAGGGCATCCAAAGCCTTGGCCTCCACCCGTTTCACCCATTCGCCGCGTTTCATGGCCCGGGGGGAGAGGCAGGACACCATCACGTTGGCAATGATGGGCAGACGCCTGAAGGGTCGCATATTTTGAAAGGTGCAGGCGATCCCCATATTCACCACATTATATGTCTTTTTGCCCACCGTGGATTTTCCCTTGAACCGCACATCCCCGGAATCAGGGCGCAGTGCAGCGGTGATGAGGCGCAGCAGGGTGGTTTTTCCCGCCCCATTGGGGCCGATGAGGCCCAGCATCTCGGTTCTGTCCATGGAAAAGCTGACGTCATTGATGGCCTGAAGGCCGCCAAAGGTCTTATTGAGCCGTTCCACTTTTAGAAACCCTGTTGCCAAATCAGGCGTCCTCCAGTTCCTCACGCAGCTCCCGTCTGGACACTTTACCTACATCCGTCTTGGGGAGTTCTCCGCGGAATTCAATGATCTTGGGCACCTTATAGTGGGCCAGATTCTTTCGGCAGAATTCGGCAATCTCCTCTTCGGAGACCCGCCCCCTGGCCTCGCTTTGCAGGACCACATAGGCCTTGATCACTTGACCCACCCTGGGGTCGGGAAGCCCCACCACCCCGGCGGCCTTGATCTGGGGATGCTGATACAGGACCTCCTCCACATGCCGCGCAAAGACAGAGTAGCCTTTGTACTTGATCAGATCACGCTTTCGGTCAAAAAAATGAAAATACCCCTCCTCATCCATCCGGACGATATCGCCGGTACGAAGCCACCGTTTTCCGTCCAGCTCAATGAGGGCCTCCTGAGTGCCTTCCGGTCGCCGCCAGTAGCCCTGCATGATGTTGGGGCCGTGCAAAATCAACTCCCCCACCTCCCCCACCGGCACATAGTCGGTTCCGTCCACGTCGATAATGGCGGCCTCCACACTGGGAAGGGGCACGCCGAAGGAACCGCTCTTGGGCCGGTCATAGGGCGTGGAATGGCTGACCGCCGTGGTCTCGGTCATGCCGTAGCCTTCCAGTATTTCCGTGCCGGTCCGCTTCTCCCACTGCTTGATGGTGGATTCATGGAGCGTGTCCGCACCGCAGGCGATGAGCTTGAGCCCTTTCCAGTTGACCCGATCCGTTTTTTCATATTCCTTGAGGTATTCAAACAGGGTGGGCACCCCGTAAAAGGCGGAAACCTTGTACCGCTCCATGGCCGACAGGATATCGTCCATGTCCGGCGTGGTGAGGAGCACGATGGTGGATCCCTGCACCAGGCCGCTTAGCATCACCACCACCTGGCCGTAAATATGGAAAAAAGGGAGAAAGGCGATGACCGACTCCTTCCCTTCCTCAAACAGCGGCCAGAAGGAGACCATCTGTTTCTGGAGAGCAATCATGTTGTAGTGGGTCAGGATGGCCGCCTTGGGCAGACCGGTGGTTCCCCCGGTGTAGGGGAGGGCCGCAATATCCGTCTTGGGATCAATGGCGATTTGGGGGGGTCCGGCGGGTTCTGCTCGATCAAGTCTTGAAACAGGTGAAGGCCGGCCTTTTTAATATCCGCCTGGGTTGGAACCGCCATCTCACCCCCGTAGGCCTGGGCCAGTTTGCTTTTGGCAAACATCCTTTTCAAGCGGGGCAGGTAGTCACCGATGCTGGTGAGGATCACATGGTCCGGCTCTGCCCCGGATTTTTCCACGTTATCGTAGAGGATGTCCTCACAGATGACGGTCCCGGCCTGGCTGTCATCGATCTGATGCCTCACTTCCTTGCTGGTATAAACCGGACTGATGGGCGTCACCTTCGCCCCTGCCTTCAATGCCCCGAAATAGGCGATCACATACTGGGGGCAGTTGAGGAGATACAGGGCCACCGTATCCCCCTTTTTAACGCCCATTCCGGCCAGGGCCGTCGCAAACCGGTCGGTCAGCGTCTTGAGCTCCTTGTAGCTGATCTTACGGCCGTAAAAAATGAGGGCGGTCTTACCGCTGTATTTATCGGCCATCTGATCAAAGGCCCCCGGCACGGAAATATCGGGGATCTCCACTTCCGCAGGAACCCCTTTGGGGTAATACCTGATCCACGGTTTGGATGTGTAGACCTCCTTGGCGTCCATGGTTTCGCTCCTCTCTAAAGACTTAATCCAATGCCGCTGTGCAGATGCGGCATTCCCTTCGTGTGGCGACATTCCTGACCTTACAGCGGGGGCACTCCTTTTCGATCCGGTCCCGGATCCAGGGAATCAGACCCTCGGGCATATAGAGCAAGGTCATCAATACAATAAAAGCAAAGACCAGCATGCGGATTTTGGGCATAATCCGCAAGAATTCCAGGAGGGGGTACAGGATGAAAACGCCTGCCACCGGTCCGTAGATGGAAACGATTCCCCCGAAAACGGCCCAGATGACAATCTGAAAAGAGAGTGCCACTTCGAGGGTCGAGGGACCCGCCGTCCGCATAATGTGCGCGTAAAGCCCGCCGGCAATCCCCGCAAAAAATCCACTGAGGCAGAATGCGTAGAGCTTGTAGCGGGTGGTGTTCACCCCGGAGGCCCGCACTGCTACCTCGTCTTCCCGGATGGCATGAAAAATGATACCGGTTTTGGAATCGGTGATCTTCCACATCAAAAATCCCAGTCCCAGCATGAGTACGGTGGTCACATAGTAGTCGGTCACCCGGGAGCGGGAGAGCCGGTCGATACCTGAGATGCCCAGCTCACCCCCGGTAATATCGGGGATGGCAAAGACCACGCCCATGAGGATGATGGGAAAGGCCAGCGTGGTCAGGGCCAGATAGGTTCCTCGAAGACGGAGGCACGGAATCCCGATAATTAATCCGGCCACCACTGCCCCCAGCGCACCCAGCGGGATACTGAGCCAGGGCGGAAAATCGAGCCGGAGATTCAGCAAAGCCGTACAATAGGCCGCCACGCCGAAGAAAAGGGCATGGCCGAAGTTCATCTGGCCGGTGAATCCGGACAACAGATCCCAGCTTGCGGCCAGGAGCGCAAATATGGCGGTGAAGATAAGGATCCGGAGGAGATAGGGATCCTGAGTAAACAGGGGAAGGCTGAGGACACCCAACACAAATAGAAACACCGCAATGCGGCTGGGGAGCACCAGGACTTCGCCCTTAAACAGGGTATAGAGCTTGCGCAGATAAAAACCGAAAAGCCCCATGCTACCGCTCCTCCTCAAAGGCGATGCCGAACAGCCCTTCCGGACGGATGAGAAGCACCACAATCATGATGGAGAGGGCCACCGATCCCTTTAAAAATGAGCCCATGGGGACCATAAACACCACCAGCACCTCGGCGAAGGCCATGATATAGGCCCCCACAAAACTCCCTTTCATGCTTCCCAAGCCCCCGAGGACCACAATGGCCAGCATCATGATCAACGGATGCATCCACATGTGCGGATCGAGCACAAAGAGGGGGACTACAATGGCGCCTGCGATGGCCGCGATCATGGCCGATATCCCCATGGTCAGCATGGCCACCCGGGCCTCGTTCATCCCCATGAGGTTGGCCACCTCCCGATCCTGGGCCGTGGCCCTGAGGGCCAGGCCCAGTTTGGTCTTCATCAAAAAGAGCCAGGATCCAAAGAGTGCCATAAGGGCCACGGTCAGGGCCAGAAGATGCTGGTAAGTCACCTTGACCCCGACAATCTCGGCATAGCCCTGAATCAGCGGGGGCACCCCGAGGTAATGCCCGCCGAACCCGATGAGGAGGGCTTCCTGAATCACCATGGCCAGGGCAATGGTGGCAATGAGCACCGCGGCCTCATGCTCCCTTATGGGATCGATGAAAAGCTTGTAACAGATGATGGCCAGGACCCCCACGGCCAGGACCGCCAAAGGCATGGCCACATAGGGAGACATCCCGAGATACTGAAAGCCCACGTAAATGAAGTAGGCGGCCAGCATGTAAAAGGCGGTGTGCGCGATATTGACAATCCGGGCCACGCCGAAAATCAGGGAAAACCCGATGGCCAATAACGCGTATATGCTGCCGTTGATGAGTCCGTTGATGACAATATTCTGTATCATGACCCCTCAATCCAGAAGAACCGCGGGATTGCACAAACCCTTACGGCAAAGGCCGCTGACCTAAACGGTGCAATCCCTCGATTCTTTCGCTGTCCGCGCTATTTCTTGTATGCGTCCACCACCCATGGGGGAATCACATACGGCACGGTGCCTTCGTAGGTGATGCCCTCCCAGTTCAACGGCCAGACACACATGTTCTTGCCGTTCTGCCACTGGGTACCGACGGCCGTCACATATCTTGGGCCCCAGGTGACATCATGGGTTTCATCAAATACCAGCCGGCCTGCAGTCCCCATTCGGTCGGTCTTCTCCATCATCGGGACAATCTTGTCCGGATCCAAGGAATCCGCCTTTTCGATGGCATCCGCTAGGATGTGGACGGCCTCATAGGTCCCCGCCGTATAGTTGGGGGCCTCCTTGAAGCGCTTGCGGTATGTGTCGAAAAAGGCGATGGTAGCGTCCGTAATCTTCACCCGGGCATAGGTATTGATGGTCAGGGTGTAGTTCCCCTTCCCGCCCGTGGCCGCCCAGAACCCGTCCTTCTGGGCCTCCACATTGATCCCTACGGCGGCAGCCGGGACCTTGAGTTCGCCCCACTGTTTGGCAAAGGTAATGCCCACGGATGAGGAAAAAGTGGTAAATATGATATTCGCCCCGGACTGCTGGATGGCCGACAACTCAGCGGTCACGTCCGTGGCCACGGGGGAGGGCCGCCACACGCCCACCACCTCCATCCCCATCTTGGGGAGGTTCTTCTGAGCGATGCCCACAATAGGATCCGCCCAAACCGCCTTTTCAGCCACTATGGCCACCTTGATCTTGGGAATGTTCAACTGCTTGGCCATGATCTTGGCCACCATGCCGAGGAGAATGAAGTCCACCTTGACCAGAAACCGCGAGTTGATGGGTGTTACCCGGAACCAGTATTTGTATGTGTCATAGTCCTCTTTGACCCGCTCGCACAACTTGGGATGGGCCGCCCCGCACCCGATGAATATCTTTTTGTTGTCCATGGCGATGTCCTGCATGACCAGCACCGCCTCGGTCCGAAATCCGCCCACCAGGAAGTGCACGTTGTGCCGGGAAATGGCCAGCTCGATGGCATTGGTGGCATCCGGCACACTCAGAAACTCATTGGAATCCACCTTGATGAGTTTGATGGGGAGCGATGCGTTCCCCATCTGGACGCCCCCCTTTTTGTTGATCTCCTCCGCCGCCAGGGTGGCGCCGTTCCAGTGTCCTTCTCCCTGGGTGAACTGCATGGGCCCGATCACCCCGATCTTGATCTCATCTGCCGCCCATGCAGGAAAACAGATGCTCACCACAAACCAGAACACCGCCAAAATGCTCCATACCATATGCCTTTTTTTCATGGTTCCAGCCTCCTTTCAAGAGAGTTTAGGGTTAGAAAATGACCAAGACAAAGAGAACAAAAAGATTCAGCACAAAAGGGTTATGGGTAGCTAACGAAGCAGTTTTCGGATCTATCTTTAATTCAAAATTGATTGAAACCGTTCCGATGCATCACGCAGCAGTTTTCGATAGAGATGGTAAAAAAAAAGGCTCATGAGTTCACGACCTTTGACCACTCTTTCCAGGTTTTGCTCCGGCGAATACTTTTCCAGATCGGTTTTCAAATAACTGGTATGCGCCATCACCACGATATCACGGAAAAGATCCACATACCGCTTGATGTTTTCGGGGTCAAACCCGTCTTTGGGTCCGAAACCGGCATTGTCCAAAGCAACCAGCAGTTTGCCGATAATGACGTCATCCTGTGAATAGACCTTTTTAAGCCCCCGTTCTTCGAAGGTGATCACGCCCCACGCTTCAAATTTACGCAACCATTCTTTTGCCAATCCTGTGACATTCATGAACGCGTCTTCACCAACCGTCTCCGCTTCGAGAAGTTGATCCACCGGGCTGTGATAATCACTTCGCAATTCCAAAAGGCTCTTGAGCTCAGGGGATCTGCTGGCTTGCTCTACGATTTTCTTGATGAGGGATAAGGGGAGATAAAAATTGTCCTGAATCTGCTTGATAAGGAGGATCTGTTCTGCATGCACTTGGGAGTAGTTGGCCACATTTCTCCCCGATTTTCGTGGCCTTGGGATCAACCCCTCGCGCACATAGTAGTGGATGGTTTCCTTGGGAACATTTGTTTTTTCGACAAGTTCGCTGATTTTCATTGATCACCGACGCATTGGTTATTCCATCTTGTCCTGATGTCCCAATTCAAAATGCTGTCACGAGGCTACAGCAGGAAATCAATGTATGTCAACAATAAAATTAATTCATTTTGTTGAGTTACCTGTATAACATGTATTAATGCTCAATGCTAAGCTACTCGACGATCTCCGAATCAAAAAACCCTTTGTTGTCATCTGCAGAATACCCGAGGGTTTCGAGAACAGCTCGGGTATCCGCTCCATTTCTTCCCCTGGCGGGCGTGGCCTTTCCCGGTGTTCTCGACAGCCGGGGAGCCGGGGCCGGCTGAGAAATGTCATCCAGGATCACCATGAGGTCCCGTTTTACATTGTGAGGGTGCTGTTTCACCTCGTCAAGGTCCAAAACCGGGGCCACACAGGCATCCTTGCCATCGAAAATCCGGGTCCACTCGTCCCGGGTTCTGGTTTTGAAGATCTCGGCCATCCGGTCAATCATTTCCGGCCATTTTGCCATGTCAAACTGATGAGGGAAGTCGGACGAATCGATTCCCAGACCTTTAAGGAGCTCCGCGTAGAACCGGCCTTCGATGGCGCCCACGGCCATGAATCGCCCATCCGATGTCTCATAGGTCTGGTAGAAAGGGGCCCCGCCATCCAGGACATTGGTCCCGATATCAGGGGTCATGAGGTTGTGGGCCAGCAGTCCATGGAACAGGGTGGCAAAGCTGGCGGCACCGTCCACCATGGCCGCATCCACCACCTGGCCTTTTCCTGAACGGGTCTTCTCCACGAGGGCCAGCAGGATCCCCATGGCACAGAGCATGCCGCCCCCTGCGAAATCCCCGAGCAGGTTGCAGGGCGGAAGCGGCCGCTCCCCTTTTCGCCTGAAGAGCGACAGGGCGCCGGAAAGGGCAATATAATCAATGTCGTGACCCGCCATATTGGCATAGGGACCTTTCTGACCCCAGCCCGTGAGGCGTGCATAGATCAACCCCGGGTTGATGGCGTGTGCGTCGTCGGGGCTTAGTTGAAGGGCTTCCATCACACCGGGACGATAGGGCTCAACCAGCACATCGCTTGCCTCAATCATCCGCCGGATGATCCGAACCCCGTCCGCTGTCTTGAGGTTGACCCGCATGGACCGTTTTCCCCGGTCAAAGGGATTTCGCTCCATGACATTGGGAATTTCCGGCCGCCCCTTTGAAAGCCGGTCCACCACCACGACATCCGCACCGAAATCGGCAAGGATCATCCCGCAATAGGGGGACGGGGCCAATCCGGCCATTTCAATCACCTGTATGCCATCCAAGGGTCTTGCCATACGTTCCTCCAAGTTAAAGGTCTTTTGGGCTGGAGGGCGGCACCTGTCTCTCTTAACCCAATTGACAGGCGCGCAGCACCTGTGCCAACATTCGCATGACAGCCTACCATTTGCGGGGGCCCCATTCAACTGATTAATGGCAAACGGAGCACCCGGTTCAGCTCATTTAATGTCATGATGACGTCACGGAACCCATAGATATGGCGCATATTCGATCCTTTTTTGCCAACTGCCCCAAGTCCATCGAAGGCCTTCTCCGCGAAGAACTCCTGGGACTTGGGGCCATGGATGTCAGAGAGACCCGGGCCGGGGTCCACTTCCGTGGGGATCTCAAAACCGCCTACCGGATCTGTCTCTGGTCCCGTCTAACCAACCGCGTTCTGCTTTCCTTGGACGCATTCGAGGCCCGAACGCCTGACGATCTTTACCATCAGGTGTATTCTCGGATCGACTGGCACGACCACCTCGCCGTTGACGGCACACTGGCCGTTGATTTCAATTCGACGGGCACCCATGCATTTCATTCTCAATACGCGGCCCTGCGGGTCAAAGACGCCGTGGTGGACCAGTTCAACCACCGGTTCGGCCGGCGACCGGATGTGGACACCCGGCACCCCCACCTCCGCATCAATCTGTTCATGAAGGGGCAGCAGGCAACGGTTTCCATCGATCTGGCAGGAGAGAGTTTGCACAGGCGGGGATATCGGACCCAAAGCGGCGAAGCCCCCTTAAAGGAGAACCTGGCCGCGGCCGTCCTGATTCGTGCCGGATGGCCCCGAATGACCCGGGAACATTCGGTCATGCTCGATCCCATGTGCGGTTCAGGGACGCTTCCCATTGAAGCCGCCCTGATGGCCTTAGACATCGCCCCGGCAATGAAGCGCACATACTTCGGATTCCTGGGTTGGAAGAAGCATGATCAAGACATCTATGCGACGTTGATTAAGGAGGCCGTCCAAAGAGCTGAGTCAGGCAGAACAAAAAGCGGTTGCCGTTTCTTTGGCTTTGACCGGGATCCGGACGCCATCACCCAGGCCGCATCCAATGCCTCAGCGGCGGGGATTTCCCGGATTGTCCGATTCGAATGCGGCCCCATCAAGGATATGAAGCCGCCTGAGGCCTCCAAACCGGGCCTTTTAATCACCAATCCGCCTTACGGGGAGCGGTTGGGGGAGAAAAATGCCCTCATGCAGCTCTATCGCACCTTCGGTGAACGGCTCAGGGCCGGGTTCAATGGCTGGAAAGTGAGTGTATTGACTGCCAATCCGGAACTCGCCAAACAAATGGGGATTCGCGCCGGGAAACAGTATCGGCTCTATAACGGAGCGCTTCCTTGCCGGCTCTTCAATTTTGAGGTCCATGAGTCCCGGTATATGAAAACCGCTCCACCGGAATCCAGGGCGTTGAAGCGGAAGCTGGACCCTGGCGCAGGAAATGGGGCGGACATGTTTCAAAACCGCCTGAAAAAGAATGTGAAGCGAATGGGGAAGTGGGCCGGAAAGAACGGCATTTCCTGTTATCGTTTGTATGATTCAGATATGCCGGAGTACAACGTGGCCATAGACCGGTACGAGGACTGGATCCATGTCCAGGAGTACCAGGCACCGGGCAGCGTATCCGAAAAGGATGCCGCCAGCCGATTGGACCAGGTAATGACGATTCTTCCGGATTTGCTCGAGGTTCCCCAAAATCACATCGTCCTCAAGCAGCGACAGAAGACCCGTGGAAAAATGCAATACGAAAAACTTGACCACAGGGGTCAATTTCATGAAGTGCACGAGGACGGTCTGAGCTTTCTTGTCAATTTAACCGATTATATCGATACCGGCCTTTTTCTGAATCAGCGCAACACCCGAAAGCACATTCGAGGGATCGCTTCGGGCAAACGGTTTTTAAACCTCTTTTGCTATACCGCCACAGCCACGGTTTATGCGGCTGCGGGAGACGCGCTTAGAACCACCAGTGTGGACATGTCCGGGCCTTACCTCTCCTGGGCTAAGAATAACCTGGCCCTGAATGGATTCGACCCAAAACAACATGTCTTGATACAGGCCGATTGTCTGGAATGGATCGAGGCATGCCGGGAACGCTACGACCTCATATTTCTGGATCCCCCCACCTTCTCCAACTCCAAACGAATGTCGGTTTCCTTCGATATCCAACGGGACCATATCCCCCTATTGCAACGGACACTGCATCTTCTTTCGCCTGGCGGACGTTTGATTTTCGCCTGCAACAGGCGCAACTTCCGGCTGGACACAGAATCGCTCCGGGCATACACGATCCGCGATACCTCCGGCATCACCCTGCCGAAAGATTTTGAGCGGCGCAGGAACAGTCATCACTCTTTTGAGATCAGGGCATCTCAAGAAACCTCAAACGGCCACTAAGGCACCAAGACACGAAGAAACAATTTGATATGCAAAGATATTAGGCATTTACTATATGAAAGGGCAAGACAAACCCTCTTGATTTACCCTTCAAGAGAACTTTTGCACTTGGTGTCTTTGTGGTGACATTAAAGAAAATCATTTCAGGGGGACAAACCGGAGCGGACCGTGCGGCACTCGATGCAGCCATCCGCTTCAAGATTCCTCATGGGGGCTGGGTACCCAAAGGCAGGCGGGCTGAAGACGGATGGATCAGCGAGCGCTACCAGTTGAAGGAGATGCCCACCGGACACTACTGGCGACGCACGGAACAAAATGTTCTGGATTCGGAGGGCACCCTGATTTTTTCTTTGGGACCCCTCAAAGGCGGTTCCGAACTGACCCTCAAATTAACCAAGAAGCACAGACGTCCCTCCCTCCACTTAAATCTCGAGGAAATATCCGTCAGTGACAGCGCGCAACATGCCGTCGCCTTCATCCAACAACACCACATCCACATCTTGAATATTGCGGGTCCCCGCGCGAGTGAATCGCCAGGCATATACCAGGCGATGACGGACGTTCTTGACAAAATCCTTGGAAAGAAAGAAAAGAAGTTCACTGACATGCGAGCATCAACGAGGCGTTAACCCCATCCAGGAGACCCAACAGTGGATTTTGATTTATCAGCAGAACATCAGATGATCCGGGATATGTGCCGGGAGTTTACCCGAGACGTGATTATCCCCCGGGCGGAAGAGATCGAAAAAACAGGAGAATATCCGTATGACATCATGGACCGGATGGCCGAACTCGGCATGATGGGGATCCCGATTTCCGAAGCATACGGGGGCAGCGGCGGGGATTGGGTGGGGATGCATCTCTGCATCGAAGAAATCTCCAAGGGAGAACCCACCTTGGGGGCTCTCTTGGATGTCACCACCAGCGTGGTGGCCCAGGAGCTGGCGGTGTTCGGGACCGATGAACAGAAAGCGAAATGGCTTACACCCATTGCCAAAGGCGAAAAGATCGGGGCCTTCGGTCTCACCGAACCGGATGCGGGATCAGACGCCAAATCGATCCGGACCCGCTCTGCCCTTCAGGATGGGGAGTGGGTGATCAACGGGATCAAGCAGTTCATCACCAACATCGGGCTCGACAATGCCAGCCTCATTCTTATCGCTGCCGTCACCAAAAAGGCCCTGCAGGGGCCCGGTCGCATTTCCACCTTCATCGTACCGAAGGATGCCCCGGGGTTTTGCCTGGGAAAGCGATATGAAAAGATCGGGTGGCACGGGTCGGCCACGCACGAGGTCATTTTTGAGGACTGCCGGATCCCCGAAGAGAACCTTCTCGGCGATCCCGCGAAGGGGTTCGCCCAGCACCTGTCCGTTCTGGAGACGGGACGCATCAGCATTGCGGCCATCGCCGTGGGTGCGGCACAGACCTGCCTCAATGAATCGATTCGGTACGCCACGGAGCGGGTACAGTTTGGAAGACCCATTGCCGGTTTCCAGGCCATCCAGTTTAAACTGGCCGATATGGCCGTGGCCATTGAACTGGCTCGAAACCAGTATCTCAAGGCCGCATGGCTCAAGGATCAGGGAAGACGGCACACCTTTGAAGCCACCACCGCCAAGCTCTTTGCGTCCGAGATGCTCGAAAGGGTGGCCTCGGATGCCGTCCAGATACACGGGGGGTACGGGTATATGGCGGAATACCCCGTATCCAGATTTTACAAGGGAGCCAAGGTACTCCAGATCGTGGAGGGCACATCAGAGGTGATGCGCACGCTTATATCGAGAGAACTTGCACTTAAGTGAGAATTGAGAGGAGATAAACATCAGGCCTTTCGATTTCGATATCGATCCCGATCCCGATTTGAATTTGGTCCCGAATGCTTAAGTGAATGACACTGACCTCAGCACACAGACACCTCATACAAATCATACGCTCCCGACTTGCCTTTTAATGTGGCGCCCTTTAGTCTTCGGGTCTCTGCGAGCCCACGGATTTTCTCTTCGGCCGATTGCGAAATCAACAACTCGGTTCCGAACTCCTTGTTCGCCTCCTCTATACGGCTGGCCACATTCACGGCATCTCCGATGGCGGAAATCTTGCTCATCATGCCGGTATCGAAGTTCCCCACAATGACACTGCCGAAGTTGATGCCTGCCCGGATCCCGAAAGACCGGCTATACATCTGCTTGAGGTATTGGTTGAAGGGCTTCAGCGCCTTGTTCATCTCCTGAACCGCGGTAATGGCATCCCACACCGGGTTTTCACTTGCTTCCAAAATACCGAACAGGGCCAGTATGCCGTCACCGGCCACATCACTGATGACGCCTTTGTGATGCACGATGATATCATTCATGGTCCGATAATACCGGTTCAACACATGCACCACATCATAAGCGGGGAATGCCTCGGCAAACAGGGTGTAATTCACAATATCCGTGAAGAGGATGGCCAGTTCCTTCTCCTGTCCAAGTTTATTGCCGACCCCATCCTCCAATTGGCTAAGGATGATTTCAATATCGAGGTCGTCAACGACCGGACGCCGGATCACGATATTCCCCTTGATGCGGGTCTGACACGCCAGCCGGATATGGTCCGGGAAATTGAGATTGTCTGCCAGTGCCTGCTCTTTTTCATTTCTGGGAAGGCAGTTGTCCAACCCTTCCATCACGTAGATTCGGCAGGTTGAACAGCGGGCGTTACCCCCGCATACATGCATATGATTGATACCGGCCCCGCGCGAGGCCTCCAGTATGGTCTCGTCCTGAGCCACTTGTATCGTTTTCTTATCTGTTTGAGAGTATATCTCAGGCATTACCCCACCTTATGATGGCCGTCCCGGGCCCTGGAGTCCCAGTTGATGACATCGGGTGGGAGCAACGTCGTATCGTGAAAGGTGAGTATCGGGTTGAAAGGGGCCATACGGTATGGACGCATCGGCTTCATATGCCCAGAAATGCGCTTCGGAACATGTCGCTTTCTAAGAGTTCTTTGCCGGTTCCTTCCGCAACAATCCGCCCGGTCTGAAGGACGTATCCCCGGTCCGCCAGGTCCAGGGCCTCCCGAACATTCTGTTCCACCAGGAGTATGGTCATCCCCTCTGCTTTGAGTTTGCGAACCGTGTCCAACACTTCGTCCACCAGAATAGGCGCAAGCCCCAAGGATGGCTCGTCCAGCATCAAAATGGTGGGACTGGACATGAGCCCCCGCCCGATGGCGACCATCTGCTGTTCGCCGCCCGAGAGGGTGGACGCCGCCTGGGATCGACGCTCCTTCAACTGGGGGAAGAGTTTATAGACAAACCGAAGGTTCTTTTCAACAGACGCTTTGTCATGGAGAATATACGCCCCCAGTCTCAGGTTCTCCTCCACGGAGATGGGCTGAAAGAGCATCTTCTCCTCCGGGACATAAATGATCCCCTTGTTGACCACCGTTTCGGTTCGAAGCCGCTGGATTTCCTCTCCCTGAAACACCACCCGGCCTTCAAACACCTGCTGGGCCCCCATAATGGCCCGGAGGAGCGTCGATTTTCCTGCGCCGTTGGCGCCGACCACGCAGACGGTCTCCCCCGCATCCACATAAAGAGAGACATCATGGAGTACCGGAAGCCCCGAATACCGGACCCTGATCGATTCCAGCCGCAGAATATTGTCCGTCTCGCTCATTGAGCTTCATCCCCGTGCTCTTTCACATACCGCTCCCCGAGATAGGCCTTGATGACCCGCTTGTCTTTTGAAATAGTCTCGGGTTCCCCTTCGGCGATCTTCTTTCCGTAGTCCAGCACCATCAACCGGTGGGTCACCTTCATGACCAGTTCCATCACATGCTCGATCAGCATCACCGTGATGCCCATGTCGTCGTGCACATGCCGGATGCTGGCCATGATGGCCTCGACCTCACTGGGGTTGAGACCGGCCGCCACTTCATCGAGAAGCAACAGCTTGGGCCCGGACCCGATGGCCGTGGCCATGGTCACCTTTTTCTGGGCCGCCACCGGCAGTTCACTCACGAGATACCCGGAAAGTTCTTCAATGTTCAAATCCTTGAGGATGTCGACGGCCCGGGACCTGGCACGGGATCGGGAGGAGGTTTTCATAAAACACCCCACCATGACATTTTCCTGCACAGTGAGATCCCCCGAAGCCACGTATACCTGAAACGTCCGGCCCAGCCCCCGCCGGGCCACATCATGGGCCCTCAGCGGCGTGATGTCCTCACCGTCAAAAATAATCCGTCCGGAGGTCACTGGATGATGACCCGATATACAGTTAAAGAAGGTGGTCTTTCCCGCACCGTTGGGGCCGATGACCCCCACCAGTTCCCCTTTTTCCATCTGAAGGGAAATGTCGTCGTTGGCCGTCAGGCCGCCGAACGTCTTGCTGAGATGCTGGATATCAAGGAGTGGCATTACGCACGCTTCCTTCGCCTGATTTTTTCGATGATGCCCCAGATGCCCCGCGGCTCATAGGCTGAGATCAGCATGATGATCACCGCATAGATGATGAGGTCGATTCCCACCAGCCCGGCCTGCCCCCCAGCCACGCCTTGAGATAGCTCTTCAGCGGGATCAGAATGCCGGCCCCGATGATGGGGCCCCACAGGGATCCGGCCCCGCCCAGCATGGCCATGAGGGCGATGAGAATGGAGATATCCAGGCTCATGGTGTCTTCCGGCTCAATATTCTTGATGTAGCAGGCATGAAACGACCCCACCACGCTCACAAAGGCCGTGGCAATGGCATAGGTCTTGATCTTGGCCCAATGCACATTAATCCCCAGGGAGCGGGCCACATCTTCGTTGTCTTTGATGGACCGGAGCTGGAATCCCAGCCGCGATTTTCGGAACCAGTTGATATACAGAATCCCGATGAAAAAGAATCCCAGCAGGATATAGAAATAATAGATATCCTGCCTGAAGATAAGCCGGAGGAAATCGGGGGGATGATACTTGATGGGGGAGATTTCCAACCCCCGTGCCGCCCCCACAAAATCCCAGGCCTCGAAGAGGTCCTTCAACACTAAGGAAGTGGCAATGGTGGCAATGGCGAAATAGTGTCCCTTGAGGCGGAACAGGGGATATCCGATGATAAAGGACCAGGTCACCGCAAAGCAGACGCCGATGGGCATGGACACCCAGAAGGGGATGTCCCACCGGATCAGCATCACCGCCGTGGTATAAGCGCCGATTCCCACGTACTGGGCCTTCCCCAGGTCCACCTGTCCCCCGTAGCCGCCGATGGTATTCCACCCCATGCCATATAAGGCAAACATGAGGAACTGGATCATGGTGGACATGGCAAACGAGGAATGGGGGAAGAGGGGGAAGCTGATCAGGAGGATGGCCACAATCCCGGCCACCGTCAGATCGAGGCGGGGGAAGTCGGAAAAATCGAGGGTGTTTCTTACTGCTTCCATCCAAACAGCCCCCTGGGTCGAAATACCATGATGACGAAATAGGCCACATAGACCCACATGTACTTGAATGAGGTCATGGGCACATCCATCATCCAGTCAAACTCAAAGGTGTAGGCCATGAAATCCCAGAATCCGGGGATCTCGGTGATCAACCCCACCACCAGTCCTGCAAAAAAGGCCCCCGGCACGCTGCCGAAACCGCCCAGGGCCACAATGGCAAAGGCGATCATGGTGAAGAGCAGCCCCACAAAGGGGTTCACGGACCAGAAGTTGACGATCAGGGCGCCAGCAATGGTGGCGGATCCTCCACCGATTCCCCAGGCCAGGGCATTCATGCGTTCGGTGGGGACGCCCATGTACCGGGCCCCCTGGGGATTCAAGGCGGTGGCGGTCAGGGCCTTCCCCACCTTGGTGCGGTTCATAAGGAGCCATACCGCCAAAAAGGCCGCCACCGAAAGTCCGGCAGCGGCCAGCTTTGTGGCCGGAATGATGATGCCCATCCCCAGTTCAAAGCTTTTGCCCACCAAGACACCGTGGTGCAATGACCGGTCTTCAGAACCGAAGATGAGAAGGGCCATATTTCTCAAAAACAACATGAGTCCGAAGGTCCCGAGAAGCTGGGCCACCATGGGACCTCGCATGACAAACTTGATAAACCCGTAATAGCAGATAATGCCCAGGGCAAAGCCCACCGCCCCCGCCACCGGGAGGGTGAAAAGCGGATCCACACCGGTGGCCTGGGCCGTCAAAAGGCCGGTGTACATGCCGATCATCAGAAACTCACCGTGGGCGAAATTGACAATGTCCATCACCCCGAAGATGATGGTCAGGCCCAGGGCCACCAGGGCCAGCACCATCCCGATGAGCAGTCCGGCAAACAAGGAGCTTGCGAGGATGTCCACCAATGACCTCCGGATTGTGTCTGAACAAAAACCCTGTTCAGACACGAATCATACACTTTTCCCCTGCCGACACGAACCGGAAGGGGAAAAAGAAACAACGTGAAAACGGACTAAAATTCAGGGAACGGAAAAATCATGTCTGCTGAGGACACGTCAAAGGGATAGACGATCTCCAGTTCCATCTTGCCGTCTTTCCCTTTCTGGTACTGACCGATCAGGCCGGATCCCAGGACGTTTTGACCCAGTTCCTTCCCCTCGGTGGAGAACTTGATCCCCTTCCAGGGCACCACCAGGTCTTTGCCGGGGATCTCGATGCTATTGGCCGCAGCCTGTATGGCCTGGGGCTCTGTGGAGCCTGCCTTCTCCAGCACGGCTACCCAGGCCTGGAGACCGGTAAAGGCCCGGGCAGAGGCGCCACCCAGATCATTCCCCGTCTTTTTCTTGTACATCTCATTGACCTGGCCCGCCAATTTCTTGATATCCACCACCTTGGGGAGAAACACGGTGCGGGTTAGGATGCCGTTAATGCTGTCCCCCAGGGCCTCTCTAAACTCCGGTTTTTCAAACCCCGCGTCCTGGCCCCATATGATCTTGGGATGGGCCTTCTGGGCCTTCAGGGTCTTGACCATCAAAATGGCATCCGAAGTATAGGATGTAAACAGCATGACATCGGGCCGCGCCGCCTTGAGGGAACGTACTTCACTGGAGAGGTCCACGGATTTGGCCGCGTACAGGAGGGACTTTCGCAGTTTAAACCCGTATTCTTGGGCAAACTCCTCAATAAGTCCGGAAACATGAGATCCCCATTCGGTCTTTTCACAGGCCGAGGCCAGGGTGTTAATCTCTTCGCGGGGGACCGCCTTCACCCCCTGCACCTTCCCCTCGGTAAGGCCCACCAGAAGCTCAAACAGATCCTTGGTAAACCATCTGTCGTGAGGCGTGGTGCGCCAGAACCACTTGAATCCCCGTTCAGTGAGAGAAGGAGAGGTGGAAGAGCCGTTGATCATGGGAACCTTATACTGCTCACATACTGCACTGACCGTCTTGGTGACCGAGCTGTGATAACATCCCAAAATTCCGTCCACTTTATCATCCAGGATCAGTTTCTTGGCCAGGTCCGCCCCCAGGGTGGGATTCCCCTGGTGATCCTTGATGATCAGTTTGATCTTGGCGCCGTCCAGACTCTTGATTCCTTGGTTCTGGGCCATGGGCATGGCCAGGTCCGGCATGGCGCTGTTGGCGATTTTGGCTGCCAACTCCGCACCGGCACGGAGTTCACGTCCTGCCGCGGCCGCACCGCCCGTCAGGGGATAAATGACCCCGATCTTGATCTCTTTTACTGCCCATGCCCCCGTGGGTACCACCAGCATGACCACGGCCAGGACCGACAGGGTAAGCATTCCAATTTTGACCAATGATTTCATTTTCTTACCTCCTTTTCTTAGGTAACGCCCATTCATCAATATTCAGCCTTTTTATCAGGCTTCCTCCTGGGAAACCCTCAGGTTGTCCCTGCTTCAGCAACGGGCGTTCAAAATGCTTGAGCAGGGAGATCCTTTCGTTCAGTTATTTCGACTATAGAAGATACGGTTCATGGATGTCAACTTCACTGATGCGTCAAACCGAGCACTTCTCTTACGTGTTGCGCACCCTTGCGATTGACTTCAGTCATGAAGGGGTCCTGTCCCCGGCCCCTCTCAGCCTGTTTCAGAAGCGCTTCAACCGCTTCGCGCCCGTCAGCGGTTTTTACGGCCTCTCTTGGAGACTGCCCTCCCAGGGCCGGAATTTCTTGGTCCACCCAGCTTGCCCAGTGCTTGCCTATCATTTCAGCCACCTGCTCCCGGACCTCAGGATGCCTCATGAGTTCTTCATGTTCCTTTACCCTCCTTCTTTCGTCAGGGCTATCGGCGTGTTGGCGCATCATCGACTTCAGATCCTGAATCTCATCAACCCTGAATCGACCCGCATCGCCAAGCCGGGCATCGATCTCCCGGCGCAGGGCCGCCGCTCGTTCGGCCGAGTTGACCTCCGCAGTCAGACGCCGACCGTCGATCACCATACGGCCCAAAATCGTGTTGGGCATTCCGGGACTTACTTTGTTCCCCTGGCGGTTCCAGGGGATTTCGATGCGCACAATCCGATCCGCGTCATCCCGTTTCGCATCGGCGAACAGCTTATCGGGCGTCGCGGTGACACACAGATCACATAGCTTTTTAAACGCCTCATCAGCCGAAGATACATCATAAATGAGTCGGTGAAATTCCAGTGGATGGCCATCCGTGTTGCAGAGTTTCGGCCCGGCATATAATGCCTCGTCAATTTGGAAATACAGCTCTCGGATTTCCGTGTCCCATTCATGCAAGGTGTCGTCGGTAATGACGGTTTGATTCGCTCGCAGATCTTTTCTCAATTGAATGACCTGCGATTTGTGGCTGGGTGGAATAATGGTGGGGGCAAGCCCGATCAGCATCCCCACGCCGTCCACATCGACCGCACGGCCGAAGAGCAGATCACCGGGTTGTACCTGTTCCGATCCCCTGTGCTCCTGGACCTCGATCCGGGTCCCTTCGAGCGTGTCCCGCAGGGTCATGCCCTTTCCGCTGTCTACGCTGAGGACCTCATAGAAGCTGTAAGGCTTGCGGTTAATGCTTTCAACCAATCGCGATTCCAGGGGATCAAGCCTGCCGGATTGTCCCTCGGCATACAGTTCGGCCACTGTGCGATCCTCCGGCCCAGGGAGTGTCACTTCAGCGTCGATGGGATCGTATTCCCAGTTAAATACATACCAGGGCCAGAACAGGGGACCGACCCGTCCAAACACCTCTTCATTGATCTCGTCTACCGGCTCGGGCCAAAGCAGAAATTCATCCATGGCCACATCGACGGCATCCTCGCCGAAGGTCAGGCCGGCAAAGGCGACCAAACGGTCCACCAGCCGGTCATAGGCCTCGGATAATCGTTGATAGTACAAGGACTTGGAAGGTGTGGACACTTTATTCAGACAACACTTCTTGTATTTTTTCCCGCTGCCGCAGTGACAGGGTTCGTTGCGTCCGATTTTCATCACTCTGTTTCTCCAATATTCCAGACAGTTAATCGATGCCCTTCAATATCATCGGTTTTAAAAGTTGATAGTCCCGTGAAAAGTATGTTTTCGCGCTGAGACGCCTCGGTGAAACAAAAACGAAAGGTTTCACAGGGCAAGCAGGGGTGCAGAGAAAAAACTCTATTAATTTTAATAACCTACCTTTGCGAACTTTTCCTGTTTCCGGTCGAAGCACAGCGAAGATCCCGCTGCCAGCGGGACTTTGCGTGAGTCCCGCAGGGCGGGATTGACTTTTTACGAACGCATCAAAGTTCAAGAGCCTTTATATCCTCAATCATCCGGCCCCCGATGCGCTGTGGCATCCTCGTCGACCCAGTCCGCTTCGGTGTAGGACATGCCTTTGCGGCCCGGGACCTTTCGCTTCGGACCGGCGCTGTAAAAAGTGCAGCTTTTCGGGCCGTAGCAGAAAGTCTCGAACCGGTACCGTTTCCTGGACGGATTCCAGTGGTCGATAATCATCTCCACCGGCATCCGGCAACCCCAGATGCAGGTCAGGCATTGGGTGTCATACGTGCGTGTATCCAGGCGCCGATGACCCCGGCTGCGATAGGTCTCCAGTTCGGGCGGCACGCCCAAAAACGGCGGGCCCGCCAGGGATTCACCCTCGGCATCCTTCAGCACCTTGAGACCGCTCGCTTTGTAAAACCCGGCCGTTTCAAGGCGTGGGTCAGGGATCGGAACCGCCAGGCCACTGACTTCCATACCTACCCGAAATCGATGCTTCGCCTGTGCGGCCTTCCCGATAGCGACCTCAAATTCACCGGGTTTATCCTCGATTGTCCCTTCCATTCGAAGGACGTATCCCAGGTAGCTGTGGCTCCGCTCATCGAAAGACCGCATGAGCCGGATACGGGGCTGGACGGATGTAACCTTTCCAGACCATGTGATTTTATTCGTTTTCATCATCCTCCCAACTCAAGCTGTTTTTGCCTTCACCTCATCGATGAGAAACCGCCCGCCCTGGTTGTCAGACGGGTTTCCCGACGACGAAGCCGTCGGTCGAGCAGGCTGCATGCAACGGCAATCAGGATTAGTGCGGCGTTGGCGGCGATTTCCGGATAAGTGGACCTGGCGGACGTTGTGGACCCGGTGGACTGTTCACGATGTCCACCAGGTCCACTGTGCCCATCATGAATTTCCTTCACCCACTGTGCCACTTCATCCACCCACTGTGCCACTTCATCCGCTGTGGCGCAGCGCCGGTTGACTAGCTCTGCCCGCCGCGGGTTTTCCCGCGCCCACTGCGGTAGACCCCGCTGCCGCAGAAAATCCTCATAATCCAGCCGCAACTCCTCCAGGCTGGCCCGGGCTACATTGGTCAGCTTCAGCTCTGTCTTTTTGGATGTTCCCGAAGCCTTGCTGCCCTCCGCGATATTCTGCACCCCCGATCGCGCCGCCTGCACCATCTGGTCCTTTGTCCGGCTGAACCGATCAACATAGCGGTCACAGAATCGCATTGTGACATCATAGACAAGCTGTGCAATCTGGAAGCTCTTCAGATTTCGGTAACCGCCGTGCTTTGGCATCAGTCTCTCAGACGGTTTACTTCCCATTCCACCTCCACCCTGCCCAGGTTGTCCACTCATACCCCGGCCCCCCGGCGAACTGTATTTAAAACGCCCCTGCTCATTCGCCGCCCCTTTTGCACCGAACCATCCAATATTTCTCGACGGTTGCCCTATCGGTCGATCTGCCCTTCTTGAAGAGGATGTGGCTTACCTGCCTGTTTCCCTCGGTTTGAACTATTCGAAATTTTCGGATAGTTGATTCCAACAGCGGGTCTTTATTCATTCCGTCACCTCTCCGGAATGATAAATGCCATTATCAGATCACCTCGGGAAAGGCAGTTTGGTCTGCTGTAAGAAGCCAGCGTTTTTATTCAACTTACGACCCAATACCCGCTTCCTCCGTCTCATGATTTCTTGAGCGCACCTTACATTTGTCATTGCTTTCGATGGTTGGGTCCACCATAACATAACCTTAACTTTTAGTGTATTCGTTTTTACAAGGCTGGGTAAGATAGCCTCAAAAGACCGTCAATTCGGGAATGATAGGAATTGTTCTGTCGCCTGGGACTGACAGATGCGGAAGGCTCAGTATTGCAGGGTTCCGTCTTCGTACACCAACTTCAACCAACGCTGGCAAGTATAACCTTGAGAATACAGCAATTCAGGGATGATATGGTAGCCCTTTGTCATGTGATCGCTGTCCACCGGGAAGGCGACACACGATGTTGGTGCCTTCAGGCAAGCCCGTAAGCCGCTTTAAAAGACATAGTGGTGGGTATAAGTGGCTCATAACACAACCTAATAATGGGCATCGGGTGTCACATCTTGCATAGTGAATATAAATGATTGTATTTGGTCCTCAAATCAGGCTCTTTGTTTGATTCTGGTTCTCATGCTGCTCAGAATATGGCTGACTGCTGAGTAGGTCATGCCAAACAACCGCCCTGTTTTTTCGTTGAGCAGCATGCATGTTTTTCAAACCAGATAGACCAGCAAATCGCGGTCATCCTTCATCGACTTGGGTATTCTCCGCGATTCCTGGATCATTTCGTTCATTTCCGCGGGATAACACATGATATACAGCCCGCCCTCATATTCTATTCGCCATGCTCTGCCCATGAAAACGAATTTATGGTAAAGGCAGGTCCAAGTCAACTATTTATTCACTATGCAAGATGTGACACCTATACCCTCAATCCGATAGTCGCATAACCCGGTTTCTTCCAGCCTGTTTGGCCTTATACAGGGCCTTATCCGCTTTTTCAAGCAAATCCCCGGGCGTTTGATCGGTTTGTGGGTTGTATTGAGACACCCCCCCACTGATGGTGATATGAAAAGGGGTCTCTTCCTGGTGAAAGGGATACCCGGCCACCTGTTCCCTGAGCCTTTCGCAAAACTGGATGGCGCCTGTTTCATCCGTATTGGGCAACACCAGCATAAACTCCTCCCCCCATAGCGGCAGGCTGTATCCAACTGCCGGGCACTGTCGCCCATCAATTGGCCGATGCCGCGCAGGACCCTGTCCCCGGTGGGATGGCCGTAGCGATCGTTCACCGCCTTGAAGTCATCCAGATCCAGCATGCACACGCTTAGGGGGGGATGATACCGCTTGGCCCGTGCGATCTCGTGGGCCAGGGCGTCCATGGCATACCGGCGGTTGTACAGACCGGTCAACTCATCCATGGTGGCCATCGCGGCCATTTTTTCGGTAACCTTCTTAATCTCCCTGTTCAACTGAGCCTTTTCTAAGGCATTGTGGATGGACCGGGACAGCGAATCCCGGGTAATGGTATCCATGGGCAGATAGTCCGCAGCGCCTGCCTTGATCGCCCGGGCGGCCACCAATTCGTCGCCGGAGCGGCTGATGACCACCACGGGGATCTCCACTTCCCGCTCCTTCAAGGCTTCCATGAATCTAAGAGCGGTTCCATCCGGCAGATCATGGTCTGTGAGCACCAGATCCATGGCCTGCTCACGAAGGGCTCCAAGGGCCTGCGACATGGTTTCGGCGCGATGGACAACCAAGCGGTCGTCCTCACTTAAAAACGACTCGATACGGTCATACGCATGGTGTGCGTCCCGGACCATGAGCAGATCCACCTTCCCGCCCGAATCACCGCTGACGGCCTCTTCCCCATAGGGCAGGGTCTGGAGGCCCTGCATGCTGCCCACTTTTTTTACAATGTTGGCGATCTTGGTACTCGATTCCTGGAGCTTTTCCAGCCGGCTGGAGAGGAGCTCAGGATGCTCGCCCTCCTTGATCATGGCCTCGATATCCCCGAGCAGGGTGTTCAGCGGCTGGCGCAATTCATGGGCCGTGGCCCCCGCCATCTGAAGCAGGACCCTGAGGCGCTCCTCTTCGATCACGGCTTTTTGTTGATGCAGGATGGTCTGGTTGGCCTGTTTGAGATTTTCCTCCATCTCTTTTCGTCTGGTGATATCCCGCAGGGAGGCGAGGTACATGGGCTCATCCTGGTAGGTCAGTTCAGCCACCCGCATTTCAGCCACCCTGGGTTGATGCGCTGAATCCAGGAGATGGATCTCTATTCGTTCATCCCCGCTCACGGGGAACCCGAACCGGGAACCGATCAATCGATCCTGTGGCACATTAAAGAGATCAAATGCCGCGGGATTGGCAAAGCGGATGGCGCCATCTCGGTCCACCAGGACCATGGCATCCCGGTTATGGGAAATAATTTCCTGCATCTGCTCTCGGGATTGGGCCAGAGCCTCTTGCATCTGGTAGGCTGCGGTGACGTTATGGAGGATCACAATAGCATTGTCGTTAGACTCGCCTGTGGGAAGGTAGCGCAGTTCAAGCCGAACATGGTCCAGCCTTAAGGGGATACGATCCAAAGGAGATGGGGTACCCTGGGGCCCGTTTAAAAGGCGCCTTATCTCGCCGGCGCTGTCTTCTGCCAAGAGGTCCAGAAAACGGGCGCCCAGCACATCTGCTTCTTCCTTACTGAACAGGGAGAGGGCCATGTCGTTGGCATACACCACCTTGCCGTCTACGATCTCCAGGATTCCCTCGGACAGAGACTGCAACACGCCCTTGAGGTGGGCATTCACCGAAAGGAGTTCTCCGGTGATGCGCCGCTCATATACGCCCTCAATCCCAACGATCTCACCTGCCTTGCATCGAGACCGGGCCGCATCCGGATGATCCAGGACCCAGCGCACATTGCAGGCCATTGCATCAAGGGGGCCCTTGGCAATACAGGCGCCGGCCCCGAGGTGATGAAGATCGGTTTTCTCTTCAGTCAATGTGGCAGATAATACGACCACAAATGCCTTGTGGTGTATGTCCATGTGCCGGATGACCCGTAATAAGGTCTTGCCGTCAATGAGCGGCATGATCAGATCCACGAAGATGATATCGGGAACCTGGGTCTTTAAGAGGTCTAAGGCCTGAAGACCGTCCCGGGCGGTCTTCACCGAACAGCCTTCGGCGGACAGGGTGTCTTTCATGAACTCAAGGATAAACGGATCATTGTCCACCACCAGGGCGGAACGTCCCTTATTTTTGGGGGAAACTGGCCCGGGAGAGGAC
Organism: Deltaproteobacteria bacterium; assembly: GCA_034522175.1. GTDB lineage: Bacteria > Desulfobacterota > DSM-4660 > Desulfatiglandales > Desulfatiglandaceae > JAIPDZ01. Next base: position 2,859,369 of record JAXHLQ010000001.1, read on the forward strand.
ATGGCGGGAGGGTGCTCGAAATGTTGGCCTGATTTTTTTCCAACTGGCGCTATAGATGTATCCATCCCTGTTCCTTATTGTGTTTGCTTCACTCCGATCCACTGCGTGTTTCACGCCAGGGGACAAGTCCGCATATCGAAAGCGTGGTGGAGAATATCACCTTATTTAGAGAACGGCGCCCCCAATTGAATTCCGTAGGCCCCCACTTCATAGGCAAAGAGGGATTTACTGTGATTGCTCCCCCGCATCTTGAGGATATTGATGACGCGTTTGACCTCCTGGTCCCGTTCCACATATCTGAAGAGGATGATGCCGTCCACTACCGAGCTGAGCCGCAGGTCAGAGGTGGTCAGGGATCCCAAGAGCTGGCCCTGCTGAGCATCGAAATTGGAGGCGGCGAGGTAACTCAGCATACACGTCACCCCATGGGTCTTGGCCAGTCCGTACAGCTGAATCAAAAACCGGCGTACCCCCTCTTGGGACATGGATTCCGACAGAATGGTGGAAATGGAATCCACCACAATCCGCTTGACGCCGTTTGCCTTCAACGCATCAAAAATGGTGTGAAGGAGCTGATCAGGCAGCAGATCGATCAGGGGCGCAGTGATGATCCGGAGGCGTCCGCTCTTTTCATAGGCCTCAAAATCCCATCCAAATCCGTAAGCCGCTTTTCGCACCTGATCCGGGGGTTCCTCCAGCGCCACAAACAGGCTTTTTTCTCCCACCTTCAGACCCGCCTCGAGAAAGTGCAAGCCCAAGATGGACTTACCGGTTCCGGTATTGCCGGAAACCAGTATCACATGCCCTTCGGGGATCCCGCCCTCCATGGCATCATCCAAGGCCGAGATGCCCGTCTTCTTTCGAATGCTCAAATCGGTCCGGGCCATGGAGAGATCGATGGGAATGCGGGGTAAAACCTCCATGCCTCGTGAACTAATCTCGTAATGGACACGTCCGCTGCGAAATCCCGCCCCCCGCATCTTGCGTACATAGATCCTGCGCGTGAATTTCATTTCCCCTTCATCCATTTCCAGATCCAGGATGGTATCGGTGACAAATTCCGCAATACCGTAACGGGACAGGACATCCTTGCCCCGGCTCTTCTCCGCACTGATCATGGTGGTCACTCCGAGGGCCTTCAGCCGGGCCGAGAGCTGAAACAAAGACATCCGGATGGCATCCTTATCTGAAAACCGCTGAAACAGCGCGTCGAGCCCGTCGATGACCAGCCGGCTGGCCCCGGCCTTGCCCAAGGCATTCTGGATCCTCACCACCATGGGGGTAAAATCATAACCCGAATCAATATGTTCAATGGTTTCATCAGGCTTGGGGGTCAAATCCAGAAATCGAAGGGACCCCTGACTGACCAACCCCGGATAGTCCCAGTTAAAGGCGCCCACATTTTGGACGATGTCGTCCTTTGTTTCTCCGAGGGTGACAAAGACACCGTTTTCATTGTAGTGCTGTATGCCTCGATACAAAAACTCATTGAGCAGTACAGTTTTCCCGGTCCCTGCAAAACCGGTGACCAGGGTACAGCGGCCCTTGGGGATCCCCCCGCCGAGCATCTCGTCCAGCCCCTTGATGCCGGTGGGCAGTTTTTCCACCGTCAGTGGAGCGTCATGGGCCGGCGCAGCATGATTATTTTCCGGGGTGTTCATGAATGCCTCCTTCAAGGCGTCCTTTGCTTGCGAGGACAAATCAGGTTATGCATTTGAGTGATCGGCTTCCGTGGAATTGAACAAAACAGCCATGACCCTGTCCTGATCCGATAAATCGCCCACGATCCGCCGTTCGGGCGGGGGGTGGACCTTGACCAGGGTCGGGCTCGCGAGGATGCCGTCCATATCCACCTTGTCCGGATCGTGCACAATATCGATGAGTTCAAGGGAATACCGTCCCTTCAGTCGCGCTTCCAACATGGCTTTGATCCTGGACTCGGCGACCTGGGAACTCACACTTCCCGCGCATACATACAGTCGAAAAACGTAGGTATTAGACATGGGGCCTCCCGTCAGCGGTTGGGAATCAGATTGCTCATATTAAACTACAATAAGCATATATCAAAAATACATCAAGGCGTTTTAAGGATTACCCTGATCCTACAAGCTCAATGATATGGATTTGAAGACAGGCAGCGAGACGTTCTATGCTTGAAATGCTGGGGATATGCATGCCGTTTTCGAGACGAGGTGGTGGGCGATGTGCATAAAATGTTAGGGCGCCTCATCGGTGAAAACATCCAGCTTGACATCGAACTGGCCCCCGATCTCAGTGCCGTGGAGGCGGATCCCGGTCAGATGGAACAGGTGATCATGAATCTCACGGTGAATGCCCGCGATGCCATGCCCAATGCCCATGAGAACGAGTATCGTTTGATCGACTGAGGGTACTATATTCTACCAGCGTCCCACCTTTTATGTAGAGACTACATGTAGGGCCTTCCCTTTTCTTCCCAGAACGCTTTTTCCTTTTCCCGCCAGTCTGTGCCGCCGAATTTGCGGTCGTAAAACCCGGCCAGCCTTTCGAACCATTTGACCCAGGGATTCTTGTTCTTTTCCGTGGCCTCGAGGACATCGGCCACAAAAACACTGATCTTGTCCATTTCATCTTTGGGGGCATAATAGGCAGCGCCCTTTTCAGCGGATTTTTTGAGATTTTCCTCTGAGAGGGCATGGGCGGTCAGCATAAGGGCGGGCACTCCCCTCTCATTGGCCAGGTCCAGAAGCTCGTATCCCTTGACCCCCATGATGTCCAGGACGGCCACGTTATACTCGTTGGTTTCCAGCAGCCGTTTTCCCTCCTCGAAACTGGTGGCGGTGTCGATCTTGCAGACATCAAGGTAGTCGATCAGGGTATCCAGAATGTCCTGTTCGTCATCCACGATGAGGAGCTTTTTTCCTCTGATCTTCTCTATCGCATCCATGTCGTGTCCTCCAAATGGTTTGATATTTTGAGATAGCGGTTTTTTCTTAAAAATAAAATTGCACCCCCATCTGAACGGCATGGGTATGGATGGAGTCCCCTTTCAGGGGAGTCCCTCCTGTTTCATAGTCCTGCTCGCCCATTCCCATGAAACGGTATCCCAGGAGCAGGCGCCAGGCATCTGTCAGGGTGTAGGAAACGCCGGCCATGAGTTTGTAGGTAAATAGCGTATTGCTCCCGTGCGTGGGCGGGTAACCGGCCAAAGTGAGATCATGGGCCTTGAGACGGAGCCCGCCCAGGCCTGCGCCCACATAGGGTCTGAATCGGGCGCCGGTGGGGATGTCGTAAAAGAAATTGATCGTGGCTCCATACATGTCAATGTACCCCGAAAGATCGCCGCCGCCCCCGGAGAAACTGACATCATTCCCGTCGCTCCGGCCGTACATGACCTCGCCCTCGACCCGGAAGTCACCGTATCGGTACCCCACTCCACCGCCGATGTCGAATCCCCATTGGGTTTCGATCTTCCCCGGTGAAAGGCCCGGGGAAGTGGTATCCACGGAATAAGGGGCCACCGCGGACGGCGTGAGCGAAAGGTAGAACCCGGTTTGGGGAGGGGTGTTCCGGCCTTCACCGGCCCACACCCCCCCGGTCATCATCAGCAAAAAAATCCCGGCAACCCCGGCTGCAAAGGTTCTCAAATCGCCCTCCTTATTAGGCGGTAATGATATGGATCGGCAGATCAAGAGTAGAATACTGGGTATGCCGCAGTGTGTCAATAAGGGAGAGACTTTCGCAGGCTTTCGTCTATAAGTTTAAAAGTTGACAAGATAGGATGGAAGGGACGTTGCTGACTAACGTGACAAATCATGATGACCATGATTGGTCCTGCAGTACTTTGATATCATGTCAAGCAGTTGCAGTCTGTGAGGCAATGGTATGCAATTTGACAGCGTCCAAACAGTCGCCTATACTCTTTTGAGGTATTTCAGTGGGTTTGTGCCGAATGTGACACAAGGAACATCGTGATCGCCAAGTGTGGGATCCGGAGACTTGCATGTGTGCCGAGGTATCACGCGCAGCGCAAGGGTCAAAAAAGCAAACGGGGGTGGACTATGAAAAGAGCAATCCTGGGACTGAGTGTGGCCTTTATGCTGTGTGTCTCGCCCGTGTACGCCGACAACGTCCTGAAAATATCCGGCTTGCCCAACTATCCTCCCGTGTTGTGGAAGGCCAAGGGGACCCTTTTGGGCGTCGGCGCCGAGTTGGCAAAGACCATTTGTACGGAACTAAGGGTGTCTTTCAAGTTTAAGCCGCTTCCCTGGGTGCGTGCGCTTTCTGAAGCGGAGCAGGGCAAGATTGATATGATTGCAGGTGTCTACATCAAGAAGGACCGGCAGGAATATATGGATTACTCTGTTCCCTTCATGAAAGACCCCAGTGTTATCTTTGTTTTGAAGGGCCATGCCTTTCCTTTCAAGAGATTGAAAGATCTGATAGGAAAAAAGGGCGTTAACATGCTGGGGTACAGTTGGGGAGAGACTTTCGACCGATTCTCGGAGGAACATCTCGACATAACCACCGTGTCCAAGCCGCTTCAGGCCCTGATGATGCTGGAACGGGGTCGTGTAGACTATTTTGTGTACGGTCTCTACTCGGGTGAGTTCGTGGCGGCAAAGTCGGATATGGCCGATAAGGTTGAACCCCTGACGCATCATGTCAGCGAAGAAGGCCTGTATATAACCTTCTCAAAGAAATCCAAATTCAGACATTTGTTGCCCCGGGCAAATGACATCATTGAGCGGCTCAAGTCCGAAGGCGTCATCGATAGATGGGTCGAGCAATACCTGGAAAAGTACAGGGAAACGCTGACAAACAAAGATTGATTTCTGGAGGCCTTTTTGAATGAAGACAAGGGGCCGCTTGAGGGATGCGACCCCTTGCAGGATCGACGGCCGCTTATTCGCCTGTCCATTGGGGCGTTCGCTTTTCCAGGAAGGCTTTGATCCCCTCATTGGCGTCCTTGGACGTGCAAAGCCGCGCAAAGGCCTCGTTCATATACGCGAAGGCCTTGTTGAGTTCCATATCCATGGTGACGTGGAAGGTTTTCTTTCCCATCTGAACGGCCTGAGGGCTCTTGGCGCTGAGTTTTCGCGCATAATCGAGCGTCTCTTTTTCCAGTTGGTCGGTGGGGACCACCTTATTGACGAGGCCGATTTCATAGGCCCGGGCCGCAGGGATCAATTCCCCGAAGAGGAGGAGTTCCAAAGCCTGTTTGCGGCCCACCACGCGGCTCAACGGAACCGCAGGCCCGAGGCAGAAGAGGCCGACATTGACAGCGGTAAAGCCGATCCGTGCGTCCTCTGAACAGACGGCCATGTCCGACGCAGCCACCACACCGGCACCATTGGCAGCGGCCACCCCATGGACCTGTGCGATGACCGGTTTTCCCATGGACATCATGGTCTGCAGGCCATGTTCCATGAGTTCCACCCATGCCTTGTACTGGGATGCGGTCTTGTCCCAGAATTCGGTCACGTCTATGCCTGCGGAAAAGGCCTTGCCGTTTCCCTTTAAAACAACCACCCGAATTGCTGGATCCGCCTCCATATCGGTGAGGGCCCGAGCCAACTCCGTGGCCATGGGCGTGTTAAATGCATTGAGCTGTTCCGGCCGATTGAGGGAAATCTGCCCGATGCCTTCGTCCATCACTTTTACTTCTATCGCCTCGTAACCCATCTTCTCCTCCTGTTGTTAAATTCACAGAATCTCCAAGGGATCCATCCCCGTTCATATTTTTTTCATCAGCTGATTGGCCGTGGTCAGGAGGGGATCCCATACCGGCCCGAAGGGAGGGGCATAAGCCAGGTCGCACTGACTGAACGCCTCCACCGTCATATGCTGATGAAGGGCCACGGCCAGGGCATTGATGCGGTGTACCGCCCCCTCAATCCCCACCAGCTGCCCTCCCAGAAGCCTGCCCGATGTCTTGTCCGCCACCATTTGGCAGTGGATGGTGGCAGATCCCGGATGGGCGTGGGCCCTGGAGCGGGTCTTTATGGCCACCTCCACCGGATCAAACCCCGCATCCTTCGATTCCTGGGCATTGAGTCCGGTACGGGCCACTTCCAGGTCGAAGACTTTGAATACCGAGGTCCCGGCAACCCCCTCAAGTGCGGTGTCTTTCCCCGAGAGATTGTCGGCCACCGCCCACCCCGCGCGGTTGGCCCTCAGGGCCAGCGGGATCCATGTCTTCTTCCCGGTCACCGCATGATAGGCGTCTGCGCAATCCCCTGCTGAATAGATATCCGGATCAGAGGCCAACAAGTGCCGATCCACGGAAATTGCATCATCGGGGCCCAGTTTTAGACCGGCTTCGGCGGCGATCTCGCTGTTGGGGGTTACGCCGATGGCCACCAGAACCATATCACCCTGGAGGGCAATCCCCTCACAGATGACGTTTAATGCGTCATTTTGGCCCCTTTCTATGGCCTGTATATTCAGCCCGAGATGGAGGTTGACATCGTGGCGTTCGATCTCTTTCTGAACCACCCGGGAGAGATCCGGATGCATCCACGGCAGGAAGATGGGCCTCGGCTTGACCATGCTGACCTCGATGCCCCGCTCCCGGAAGGTCTCACACATCTCGAGGGCGATATATCCCATGCCGATAATGACCACGCTCTTGACTTCTTTGCGGCGAATAAACTCTTTGATCCTTCGACCGTTTTCCAGGGTCTTGAGGGCCAACACGCCGGGCAGATTAAAACCGGGCAGATCGGGGATAACCGGCGATGCACCGGTGGCGATAAGGAGTTTGTCATAGGATATGTTGAAGGGGGTCCCATCGGACTGGATGCCCTCGACCGAATGACCCTCCCGATCAATCCCCACCGCCGTATGGCCGGTTTTGAGATCGATGCCCTGTTTTTCTCTAAAGACCTCGGCTCTTCGCACCACCAGGTCGTCCATTTCCCTTTCGGAATCCGCAATGTTATACGGCATGCCGCAGGCGCTGTAAGAAACATCGCCGCTCTTTTCCAGAACCACCACTTCCGCGTCCGGCATGCTGCGTCTGAATCGACTGGCGGCGCTCATTCCCGCTGCATCGCCTCCGATAATCACAAATCTCATAGCGCTCCTTTCCTTCATCCATCGTCTCTCAAATAGATCAGACAACCCTCATTTTGATATCGTTATTGTATCCTTTGCGGGAAAATCGGTCAAAGCATTATTTTGACCGATGATCCGTCGGCCGGAGTTGATTCCGTCCTAAAAAAGTCTCCTCTGAAGGAACGTCTTCCCTTCGATTCATCGGCATCCGGATCTATTCGACTGGGCAGTGACAAAAATGTCCTGCGTCGGAAAATCCAACGGCTGGAAATTTTGGAAGCGCTGAAGTAACGCTGATGTGGGAAAAACATGGGGAACAAAAATAGGAACATACACCAAATTAATAGCTGTATTTCTTTCCCATAAACCGTAAACTTCCTTAATTTGAAGATAATAAGGGGGTTGACGAGACCGGGCTCGTTTTATATACTGGACCCCGGAATAATGATCGAGTCCCGGAAAGGGGGTGGGCGAAAGCGACAGAGATTCCCTCAAAAAAAATTTATTCAACCCATGACAGGAGGTTTTAACATGAGAAAATTAGTTGTTTTTGTGCTGACTTTTGCATTCATTTTAGGAGGAGTCTGTTTTTCTTTTGCCGATGATTCAAAAATGCTCCAAGCCAATGAAAAGAAGGTCTGGTCGAAGGCGATGAAGGCTGTTCCTGATGAGCGGCAGCTTTCTATGGAACAATTTAAAGCACTCTACGATAAAGTCGTGGCCGGGGAGGAGAAGGCTTATCTTATCGACGTTCGCACCCATCCGGAATTCTATGCCTTTCATATTCCTTACACGGACCACATTCATTCGGGCCATATGTATACGTTTCCCAAAAAAATAAAGGATAAAGACGCCAAAATCGTCGTCTGGTGCCGAACAAAAAAAAGACAGGCCTACGTAGCGGAAAAACTCGTTGAATACGGGTATACCAATGTCTGGACGGTTAAGGATGGCATTGTGGGATGGATCGCGGCCGGACACCCCGTATGCAATGAGTTTGCGGGGATCTTTAAGGTCACTGAATACCATAAACACTTTACGGAAACTGATAAAAAGACAGGTAAGCCTCTGTATCAGATCCGTGAATTTCATCCTTATTAATCAGGTTTTCTCAGGAGGGGAGGAGTCCGGCTCCTCCCCCTCCGCCATATTTCTTCCGTCACCCGACGGATCCACATGCACAATCACCTGTGCCACCCCCACCACCTCATCGAGCAAGCAGCGCTCCACATTCTTCGCAATCCGGTGTCCCTGGAAAACCGTCTGACCTCCATCCACCACAATGTGGGCTTCCATGAGGTAAAGGCCGCCGGATGACCGGACGCGGACATCATGGATATCCATTACGCCCGCTACACCCCCTGCACAGCCTTTAATCTCCTGAAGGATTTCCGGCCGGGGGGCCGTGTCCGTAAATTCCCGGACACTCTCCCTGAGGATGTCTATACCCACTTTTATGACGAAAAAGGAGACCAGCAGGGCGGCAAAGGCGTCCAATATATGCCAGGCGGGATTGAGCAGCGATCCGGCCACACCCAGGAAAACGGCCACCGAGGAAGGGAGTCGGCCCGGTGATGCCAGGCATTGGCCACAATCAATTGACTGTGAATCCGTCGGCCGACCCGGACCGTGTAATGATAGAGGGCCTCTTTGACGGCAATGGACACCCGGCCCCGATCAAAGCCAGGGGGTGGGTATGGATTGGGTATGGTGATAAATATTGAGGGCCGCCGTGATGCCGAGATAACAGGCCGTAATGATCAAGGCCACACCGACGATGGCGGAAGCAAGGGTTTCCAGACGCGCGTGGCCGAATGGATGATCCTCGTCCGGTCCTTTCCGCCCGATTCGGATCCCAAAGAGGACGACGATATCCGTAAACAGATCGGATGCGGAATGGACCGCATCGGCGATAAGGGCCTGACTGTGACCGAATACCCCTGCGAAGAACTTGAACGCCATCAGGAGGGTATTGGCGATGACCCCGACCCAGGTGACCTTCTGGCCCGAACGTAGACCGCGCCTGTGGTTGTTCGTGGTCATTCCTTTTTCATCATGTCCTTTAGGCTGGCGAAGGGACTGTGGGTAAAGCCGCTGTCCTTTTCGTCGCCCACTTCTGCGCCATCCGCATCGAGATAATCGAGGTGCCGGCGGTGCTCGTTTTCATGGCAATAGAGACAGAGATTTTCCCAGTTGCTCCCATCCGGCGGATTGTGGGTGTGGTCGTGATCTTTGTGATGAACGGTCAACTCATGCAGATTCGCGTTCGTGAATTCCCGGCCGCACCGGGCGCATACCCAGGGATGGATTTGAAGGGATTTTTCCCGGTAGGTGGCTTCCAGTTTTTTCTGTTCACGGCGGGCCCGGGCTACCACCGCCTGGCGGTCTTCGGGTTTGGCCCTCTCTTTCTCCCCCGGCGCGGGGTGAAACTCCTGGTCGACATGCACCTCTCCTCGTACTCCGTGGTTCATCTGTTCGCATCCAATTGGAATGTGCGTTTCGATTCTTAGATATTGATTACCTTATCCGCGAGTTGCATGGCGGTCACAATGTCCAGCATATTGGTGGTTTCACCGACCGCCTTTTTGTCAAGGAGATCAAAGTGCATCAGGCATGTTCCGCATACCAGTACACCGGTCCCTTCCTTTTCGATATCCTGTATCACCTTTAAAACATCCGACCCTTCAATGGTCAGCTTCACCCCGTTGTTCACGAACACCAACCGCCAAAGCTCCTCTCCCATCTCTTTGAGGGTGCTGAGGAAACTCAGCATCAATTTACGGCCCAAGACGTCATCACCGAAACCCAGGCGGTCTGTGGCCACCATGACCATGATCCTCTTTTTTTCCGGTTCAGTCTCAGTCACCACCGGTTCCTGGGATGCCGGCACCCCTTCCCTGGTTCCGATTACCTCAAAATCAGAGTCCTTTTTCATCACCGAGACCTGAAAATGCTGGGAGGTCAAAAATCGGCTGACATTTTCTTTTGCGGCTTCATTGTCCACCGTCACATGGATCTCTTTTGAGTCCTCTGCCTCTATCAAATCCTTGGTCATCAGCACCGGGGCCGGGCAGGCCAGCCCTCGGCAATCGAGTTTGTTTCCCATGTTTTCCTCCGCAATATGACACGCTTAGAATGCGACAATCGAGAAGGCCCTCCATTTCTAACATTAAAAAGCCCTCAGCACACCAGAATTTTTTCCTCGGGCCCGGTGACCACGCCTCCAATCACCTGCGCCGTTTCAACGCCACTGTCCCTCAGCCGCTTTACCAGTTCCCCTGCACTGTCCGAAGCCACACTGATCAATAGCCCCCCGGATGTCTGAGGATCAAAGAGGACATCCTGCATCACGCGATCCACCGTCGGCATGAACCGGACCATGCATTCCCTGAATTCCCTGTTCTTGTAGGCGCCCGCGGGCACCAGACCCATGCCGGCATAAGTCAAAACCTCCTCAATGAGGGGAATCCGCTCCGTGTGGATTTGAAGCCCTAAGCCGGAACCCAAAATCATCTCCGCGAGATGGCCCAGAAGACCGAACCCCGTGATGTCCGTGCAGGCGTGAACCGGAAAGTCAACCATAATTTCGGCTGCGGCGCGGTTGAGCCCGGCCATCAGTTGAGTGACGGCCGTCGTGATTTCCGGGGAGGCCAGTCCCCCCTTAATGGCGGTATTCACAATCCCCGTTCCCAGGGGTTTGGTGAGGATCAGCGCATCCCCTTCCTTGAGATCGCGATTCGTGAGTACGCGGGACGGGTGGACCAACCCGGCCACGGAAAGCCCATACTTCAGCTCCCTGTCCTCTACGCTGTGCCCACCCACCAGTACCACCTCCGCCTCTTTCATCTTATCCAGTCCCCCCTGTATGATCTGGCGAAGGATGGAGATATCCATATCTTTCAACGGAAATGCCACAAGATTCATGGCTGTCTTGGGAACCCCGCCCATGGCATAGACATCGCTCAGGGCATTGGCCGCGGCAATCTGTCCGAACCAGTAGGGATCATCCACAATGGGCGTGAAGAAATCCACGGTCTGGATCAATGCAATGGATTCCGTAATCCGGTAGACGGCGGCATCGTCCGCGTGGTCCAGACCCACAATGAGATTCTCATCCGTAGGAAATTCAAGCCCGCAAAGTGCCCGATCCAGGTCCCCTGGAGGTAGTTTTGAGGCTCACCCTGAGCCTTCTACAGTCTGCGTCAATCGAAGGGCCTTTTTTGGGTCCATATTCACTCCAAATCAGTTCCATTTAGTAACATCTCAATATTTAGGGGCAGAAAAGCGCCATGGAAAACAGTTTCCCCGATTTATTGAGAAGATACTCCATTTATTTAAGTGGTTAAATTTAATAAAATAAATGCAGCCAATATGTTTTGCAAGCTGGAAATTCCGATGGATTCCCTCATTTCGTTCACCAAATCCGATACATCACACCGTTGCCATTTAGCGGCCGTTCTGATAAACATGTACCCGGCTCCGTAAGATTTTTGCGGGCGCCATGTGAAAACATATTTTTGGATAGGGAGTGTATAAAAATGACGGACGCGGTTACACTCGACCATGGAAGCGGGGGTGAGGCCTCTCGCGAACTCATCGATGATATCTTTCTGAAGTATTTACGCAACCGCTACCTGGAACGTCTGGATGACAGTGCGGTGGTAGACATCTCGGGACAGCGTCTCGCTATGACCACGGATTCTTATGTGGTCGATCCCATATTTTTTTCCGGTGGCAATATCGGAAGTCTCGCGGTCCATGGCACCGTGAATGATCTGACGATGCAGGGCGCACACCCGCTCTACCTCACCCTCGGTCTCATACTTGAGGAGGGGTTCTCCATGGAAGCACTCACAAAGATTGTTGAATCCGTGGGCCATGCCGCCGAAGAAGCCGGGGTAAAGATTGTTGCCGGAGACACAAAGGTGGTGCCCAAAGGGAATATGGACAAAATCTTCATTAACACGGCGGGCATTGGGACCCTATCACCGGGAATTGATGTCAGCAGCCAAAATGCTCAACCCGGAGATCAGGTCCTCATTAATGGGAGCATCGGTGACCACGGCCTGACCATTTTGACGCAGCGTGAGGGGCTGGAATTCAAAACCGAACTCACCAGCGACAGCGCACCGCTCAATTCGCTGGTTTCCATGATATTAACCCGTCATAAAGGGATTCACGTGTTGCGGGATCCCACGCGGGGCGGCGTTGCCACGGCGCTGAATGAAATTGCGGCCCAGTCCGGGGTGGGGATTACCCTCTTTGAAGAACGGCTCCCCATTTCAAATGCGGTCAGGGCGGCTTCCGAGGTTCTCGGCCTCGATCCCCTCTATGTGGCCAATGAGGGAAAATGTCTAATTATCGCCGGGCCAGGGGATGCCGATGCGGTGCTGCAGGTCATGAAGTCACACCGGTACGGGAAAGGCGCCAGGATTATCGGCGAGGTGTCTGATGCGAATCCGGGACGAGCCCTTTTAAAGACTCGCGTGGGCGGGACTCGAATCCTATCCATGCTCACCGGGGAACAGCTCCCGAGGATCTGTTAAGTCACACAGCTGATCCCGCATTTCGCCGAAAGCCGGAATCCAGGGAGATTGCCCCTAAATATTGAGATGTTACTTTTCGGGTTTCAGGCTTCGGGATCTTCAATCAAGAATCGCCGATCCTACAGCTACATCTCCCAACCCAGCTTGAAAATATACGCTTCATCGTATTGTTTTTTGCCGTCAGCAGGGAGGTTTACAAAGTCATAGTTGTATTGAAACGATGTGAACAGGCCGTATTTTAAAGGGAATCTTAAGCCCGTCTGCGTCCGGATCTGCCAGTTTTCACCATCGCGCACATCAACGATTCCGTCATTGTGATGGAATCCCTGTGGAATGTCCTGGAAGATCCAAATATCGAAGTCCAAATTCCAATACGCCGCCACATAGCGGCGGTAATCTATGTTGTCGAAATTCCGCATCGGCTTGGTATAGCGTTCATATACGTAATTGGGGCCCAAGGAGATGGACAGATTTTTCTGCTCGGATTTCCAGATTTGATACCCCACGCCACCACCGGCATTGCATTGAAAAGTCAGGGCCTTTAATTTGTCTCCGGCGACCAGAGCGTTTCCGAAAAGAAACCATTTCTCGCTGATATAGCGGTTTGTGAATCCAGGTACATCATCCACCAATTTTGGCACTTTCCCGCTATTGCTGTCAATGAGAACAAAAACCGTGCAAAAGCATCCGCGCACCCACAGACGGGGCTGGAATTCTTCACTTCATTGTGATATAGGCTTCTTAGATTCTGGGAAGGGACTCGGACGTATGAAATTAACGAAAAGGAAGCATATACTAAGAAATCCATGGGTGGCCATGGTTGTCTTGGCGGTCGTTACGCTGATTATTTACAGTAATATATATCATTCCCCTTTTGTCTTCGATGCCGCCACTCAGATTGAAGATAATACAAAACTAAGAGACATAAATCAATTCTTCTCGCTGGATCAATTGCTGGCGCCCAGACCGGTTGTTGAATTTACATTTGCCCTCAATTACAGATTTGGGGAACTTCGTGTTTTCGGTTACCACCTGATAAATGTCCTTATTCATATCACAAACGCGTGTCTCGTTTATTTTCTGGCACTTACTGTTTTTGGGAGACTAATCCCAAGTGGCGAACGTTTTGATCTGGATACTTACAAGCCTTTAATGGCGCTGTTCGCGGCATTGATTTTTGTTGTTCATCCCATCCAGACACAGTCCGTCACTTACACGGTGCAGCGATATACCTCGATGGCTGCCCTTTTCTACTTCCTGTCAATACTCAGTTATGTGAAAGGAAGGCGCTGCTTCAGGAAACAGCGATCACCGTCCGAAAGGCGTGAGGAAGTACACCGGTCCAATCAGCCAAATGATGTTTCAAAGATAAAAAAACCCAAAAAGAAGCTTTCAGAGGAAACTGAGCCGATTGAAAAGAAGAGCGGAAGAGATCATTCTGCTTCAGCATTCAGGTTGTCCTGTGCCGGTTGGTTTGGTCTTACCTTCTTTTTTGGTGTAATGGCGTTTTTCTGCAAGCAAAATGCTGCGAGCCTGCCCGTCGTCATTTTATTGACTGAATACATGCTCTTTGACAGAACTTGGAAGGGGTGGAAAAAGAAGATATTATGGTTTATTCCCGTCTTTTTCCCGATGGTGCTTTTCATTCTGTATGTTTCCGGATTTTTTAAAGGTGGGTTTGATTTCGGCAGGCTGTTGGAGGATGTGTCCGCACTCAGTAGAGAAACGGCAGACGTTACAAGGTGGCAGTATATGTGTACCCAGTTTAATGTGATTTGCATTTACATACGCCTGTTATTTCTCCCCTTTGGACAGAATTTGGATTATATGTATCCTTTCAAGGAAGGATTTTTCGATGGGTTGACGCCCCTGGCTTTCCTTTTTCTAATCGGTATAATCGCCATCGGGTTTTGGAATATCAAGAAGCGCCCCGTGGTCAGCTTCGGGATATTTTGGTTTTTTATTACCCTCTCCGTGGAATCGAGCATTATTCCTATAAGTGATGCGCTTTTTGAACACCGACTTTACCTCCCAATGTTTGGATTCAGCCTTGTTGTGAGCTACCTCGTTTTCCATATTCTTTCCGGAAAGGGATGGGTGACGGCTGTAGTCTGCGCTGCCATTGTCGGGTGTCTGGGAACGGCTGCGTATTTGAGGAACAGGATTTGGCAGGACCCTGAATTGCTATGGCGAGATGTGGTGGAAAAAAGCCCTCATAACCACAGAGGCTACAATAATCTGGGATCTGCACTGAATGCCAAGGGAAAAATCCGGGAGGCTATCGATCAATACACCAGGGCACTATCACTCAAACCGGGCTTTGCGCTTGCACATAATAATTTGGGCAGTGCTCTGCTGCGTCAAGGAGATCCAGATGGGGCCATCTCGCATCTTTCCGAGGCGGTGCGAATCAGACCCATGCTTGTGGCAGCGCACAATAACTTGGGTGTGGCCTTGGCTATTAAAGGGGAATTCAAGAAGGCGAGGGGTCATTTTTTGCAGGCATTGCGGATCGTGCCAGATTTTGCTCAGGCATATAACGGTCTGGGCAATGCATTGGCCGGCCAAGGAAAGATGAATGAGGCGATCAAACAATGGCGTAAGGCACTCGAGGTACAGCCGGATTACGCGAAACCACACTATAATTTAGGGTCTGTTTTGATGGAACAAGGAAACTTGAGTGAAGCTTTAGACCATTTTTCTCAGGCCGTTCGGATAAAGCCTGACTATGCAGAGGCACACGGTCGCCTTGGCATTATTTTGATGCGTCGAGGGGATTACAATGGCGCCCTGAAGCACTTTTCAATGGCACTCAAGATGAAACCAGGGCTTCGAGAAGCCCGTCAGGGAATGAATGATACGATGAGGCTGATGAGAAAATCCAGAGGGATTTTAACTCATTGAGAAAAGCCTTAATCACGGATTTTCGAAATCCTTCTTGATCCACAGGGCGGTTTGGCGTAGGATCTCAAAACATGGAAGAATACAAAAAGCGTTTGGCTCTCATATTGGCTGAGACAGGGGCGATTTTTTTTGACGATAACCTGATCCTAAAGGATGGACGTCCTACGCCCTATTTTGTCAATATGGCCATGTTTCGAACGGGCCGTCTCTCCATCGCTTTGGGATCATTTTTTGCCGGTATGATGATTTCAGAGGATTTGGTCAAAGACGCGGATATCATTTTGGGTCCATCCTACAAAGGGAGCGCCATCGCCCTATCAACGGCCATCGCTTTATGGCAAGAACACCGTGCGGATTTGGCCTTTGAATATGATCGAAAGGAGGCAAAAACCCACGGAGAGGCGAGCAGAGAAAAGGGACTGTTTGTCAATCAGTCCCTTTTCGATGGTTGTCGCATATTCGTGGTAGACGATGTGGCCACCTCCATGGGCACCAAGTATGAACTGCTGGGAAAACTCGAAAACCAAATGCGGTTGAAGGGTATGGCTTATCGTGTAATGGGGATCGGCATCGGTGTAGACCGGGAACAGACCACTGCTGTATATGACCAAAAAGGTAAGGTTATTCCCGGACAAAAGGGTGAAAATGCAATTCAGGGATTTGTCAAAAATAGCGGTGTTAGGGTCTATTCTGTGGCGGGGATCAGAGAGGTGGTGGAGTTCTTGTTCGAGGAAAAGATCCCTGTCATGATCAGGGGGAGCCACGTGCCTATGGGTTCAAAAACAAAGCAGGCTTTTGATCACTACCTGGAAACCTACGGTATTTGAGAATAGATATGGCAGAGAGAAGAAGAAGGCATAATGGCAGATCGGGGATGCATGTCCGAGGTCATAAGGGACATTTTGGCCGTTAGGACTCGAAATCGTATCAATAACAAAAGAGGCGCCTATAGACATGCGGGGGTGCTGGTTCCGCTCTTAAACGAGGGTGAGGATTGCAAGGTTCTGTTTACCGAAAGAACCCACAAAGTGGAGCATCACAAGGGCCAGATATCGTTTCCAGGTGGGGGTGTAGACGATAGGGATCCCTCTATTGAAGCGACGGCTATTCGAGAGGCCCAAGAGGAGATTCGGGTGCCGCCCAAGATGTGGAAATATTGGGCCGACTCGACGATACATTGACGCTGGTCTCCAATTATGTGATTCACCCATTTGTGGCGATGATTCGGTCGGAAAATGGGTTTACGTTAAATCGGGATGAAGTGGCCAGGATTATATACGTACCTCTGTGGGTCTTCCTTTGTGCAAATGGTGAGGACAGGACCCACTGGATTGAGTATGAGGGGAGAAGTTATCGAACAACGGCCTACGAACATGAAGACCATTTGATCTGGGGGGCTACCGGCAGGATAATGGAAAATTTTGGAAAAATCCTAATGCAGAATTTGTCCTTGCATCCGGGTAAAAAATAGGCTATATCTGAATAGTCGGGACGTGGCTCAGACTGGTAGAGCACCGCGTTCGGGACGCGGGGGTCGCTGGTTCAAATCCAGTCGTCCCGACCACCCTTTCAAAGACCCCGACTCATTCGGTGAATGCTGTCACCAATCATGAAGGTTAAATCTTCCCCTCCTGCACAAGCCGGGCAAAATGCTCAAAAGAGCGATCAAAGGTGGCCTCAGCGTTTTCCGGAAAACAGCAGCCGGGCAACTGTTTCATTTTGAGATGATATGAGAGACACTCACAGCAGATCCCTTTTCTGGGACAAGGGTCATACGTACAATTGCATCTTTCCAGGTTTTGTGGTTTGTTACATTCCATTTCAGGTTTCTCCTCCTACTCAAATATATCCGAGTTAAACTTGGGATGTCCGCATTTTGGGATTTGGCCGTTTGTGATGATGCCGTATATCAAATGGACAGAAATGAGTCAAATTATGCTTGACAAAATGTTCATTTTATGAACATTTTGTCAACGTGAATCGTCAATGCCAGCCAGATAGAATGTGCCGAGATGGGTGATCTATGGACAGAAAAGATATCCATATGCTTCGGTTAATGGGTGAAATTGACCGAGATGGCAGCCCAAGCCAGAGGGAACTCGCCAGGCGGTTAAACCTCTCCCTGGGATTGATCAACACCTTTTGTAAGCGGTTGGTCAGTAAAGGGTATTTTAAGGTCAAAACCATGCCTAAAAACCGGGTCAAATATTTCCTAACACCCGAAGGGCTGGCCAGAAAGAGCCGATTAACTGTTGAATATCTGCGTTATTCGGGGAAGTTTTATAAAGAGGTGAAAGAGCTTCTGATAAGTAAGTTTGCCCAAATGGAATTCAGGCATGTAAAATTGCTCCTCTTTTTCGGCGCGGGCGAAGTGGCCGATTTGGCCTACCTTTATCTGCAACTTACGGGTATACGATTGGTGGACATAGTCGATGAGACCTGTATCGGAGACCATTTTTTCCATTTGTGCATAAAAGGCCCTGAACGTTTGAAGCGGGACGATTGGGACGCGATACTGCTGACCCGCCTCGATAATGCGGATAGCGATGCAGAATTTCTTATCCAAAATGGGGTTTCCCCTGACCGGATAGAGGCTATTTAACGCCTTATCTCAAAGCGACCGTAATGGTAATATCCCATGAATAATCAGAATTGGAAGACAGGCCGTCAAGACGCTGGAAAGTGGTACGCCCTTCACACCAAGAGCCGTTTTGAACAAAAGGTTTACGATGGCCTCTCCGGCAAGTCATTTGAAGCGTTTTTGCCCCGAATTCAGGTGATGAGTCGTCGAAAAGACCGGCGAAAGAAAATTTTGGTTCCTCTAATCCCGGGTTATGTCTTTGTGCGCTATACCGTCGAGCCAGAGGCATATCACCGAATTATCAAGACGGTGGGTGTGGTTCGAATGATTTCATTTAAAGGGGAGCCTGTTCCCGCTGAGGATGAAGAGATTAATTCACTCATGATCCTGGATGGTACGGACCGTACCGTTCAGAACCGATCGTATATGAATGAGGGGGACCTTGTCAAAATCATGGAAGGCCCTCTTAAGGGGTTGGTAGGGTTTTATCTCCGCCACAAAGGAAGGAACGATAGGGTGGTCGTCTCGGTGGAGCTTCTGAATCGGTCACTGGAATTGGAGATTGAAGACTGGGCCCTTGAAAGGATTTCCAATTGACCAAAATCGTGTTGATCTCGGGCGTATAAGGTCGGGCCCTTAGGCCTTAATAGAATCTTTTACTCAATTATATCAGATAGATAGGTGATTTGGTTGAGGGCAATCAAAGGGGCGGAGCTATATCTGACAGGGTCAGTTGTTGATAAATGTGGGGCGTTAAATTTTACTGAAGCGTGGCTCCGCCATCCGCTGTTGACATGCACCCCCGTCAAAAGCGTCTCATGTTTTTACGACAGACATTGTTACTTCTAATAGGAGCACATATGAAATCGTACGGTTTTAAGAATTCTCAATGCGCTTGGCGGGGGTAGAGAGATGAAAGTCTTGATTACGGGCGGTGCGGGTTTCATCGGCTCTCATCTGGCAGAACGATTGCTGGAAAAGGGGGATGAGGTCTTTATCGTTGACAACCTGTGGACAGGCAGCTTGAACAATATTTCAGAAATACAAAACCATGAACGACTCCATTTGGTTGTGGATACCATTCTTAATGAGTCCGTTATGAATGAGTTGATCTTCAAAATCGACCGTATCTACCATCTCGCTGCAGCGGTGGGCGTAAGGAATGTCATGGACCACCCCGTTGAGACGCTGGATACCAATGTGAAGGGCTCGGAGGTGGTTTTGAGATTGGCAAACCGGTTCAAAAAGAAGATATTTATCGCCTCCACATCAGAGGTTTACGGCAAGCATGTAGAGCACGACCTTGCCGAGGATGACAACCGGGTTATGGGCTCGGTTAAAAAGCGTCGATGGGCCTATGCCTGTTCAAAAACCTTGGATGAATTCTTGGCGCTCGCTTACTTTGATGAAAAGAAATTGCCCGTGGTCATTGGGCGGCTCTTCAATACCGTGGGCCCGCGTCAGACTGGACAATACGGGATGGTGTTGCCCAATTTTGTCCAATGTGCGCTCTTGGGAAAGCCGATTACCGTTTACGGTGACGGAACCCAAACGCGAAGTTTCATGCATGTAACCGATGTCCTTAATGCCATGACTGCTCTGATGGATAAATCCGAGGCAGAGGGCGAGATCTTCAATATCGGTAACAACCAAGAAGTTCAGATCAAGGAACTGGCCCACAAGGTAAAGAGGATGACGGGAAGTTCCTCTGAGATCGAGGAAATTCCATACGAGAAGGCGTATGGGCCGGGTTTTGAGGACATGGAACGGCGATGCCCCAATATCGAGAAGCTCAAAAATATCATTGGGTTCGAACCCTCCTATGATCTAGAGGCGATTGTGCAGAGCGTGGTGGATTATTTCAAGATGTAATGTTTGATTACGTACCGTTTTGAATCCGTTTTATGAAGGCCGTGGAGAAATTTCATGACCCCCATACTATTCAGTGAATACCCAAAGGAACCGGTGGTTATTGATAACCTCTCTGATAAAATGATGAAGTCATCCAGGTTCGTGCCATTGGAACTCCGTGAGGATTTCCTTCGAATCGCCATGGCGGACCCGGACGATTTTTATACGATCGATACCCTTCGATTGGCCTATGGGTTAAGGGTTGATGCGGTTTTGGGTAGAGAAGCCGATATCCTGGATGCCATCGAACGCTTGTATGGCGCCGGAAGCCAGTCTCTGGAAACCATCATAGAGGAGGCGGGGAAGGACGTCTATGAGATATCTTCCGAAGGTGTGGAAGATGCAGATCATCTTCGAGATCTGGCTTCTGAGGCACCCATCATCCGACTGGTGAACAGGCTTATTTACAATGCGGTTGAGCAGCGGGCCAGCGATATCCATTTCGAACCCTTTGAAAATGAGTTTAAAGCACGTTACCGTGTCGACGGGGTTTTGCACGATGTTGAATCGCCGCCCCAAAGACTCCAGGCAGCCATCATCTCCAGGGTCAAGATTATGGCCAAGCTGGACATCGCTGAGCGTCGTCTACCTCAGGATGGACGCATCAAGCTCAAAATCGCCGATAAGGAGATTGATTTCAGGATCTCGACTATTCCCACCCTTTTTGGAGAAAGTGTGGTGATGAGGATCTTAGACCGTGATACCCTAATCCTGGATTTGGAAAAACTCGGTTTTCCTGACGATGTCTTTGAACAGTATACCGAACTGGTCTCCCAGCCTTATGGTATGGTTCTGGTGACAGGCCCTACGGGAAGCGGAAAGACCTCAACGTTGTATACAACGCTTGCCAAAATAAACTCGTCGGAAAACAAGATCATAACCTTGGAGGAGCCTGTTGAATACCAACTCAACGGTGTCAATCAGATCCAGGTCAAGCCGAAAATCGGCTTAACCTTTGCAAACGGCCTTCGTTCAATCGTCAGGCAGGATCCCGATATTATCCTGGTGGGAGAGATCAGGGATCGGGAGACTGCGGAAATTGCCATTCAGTCCGCGTTGACGGGGCACCTATTATTTAGCACTCTCCATACCAACGATGCGGTGGGGGCCGTCTCCAGACTTCTGGATATGGGGGTGGAGAGTTTCTTGCTGAGCTCAACCCTGCTGGGTGTCCTGGCCCAACGGTTGGTTCGGGTAATCTGCCCCCATTGCAAGGAACCGGTTACGCCTGATGCGAAGTTGCTCAGATCAATGGATTTGGATTCAGAGGAAACCGAAGGCGTCGAGTTCTTCGCCGGTAAGGGATGTGAGGCGTGCCGGCATACCGGCTTCCGAGGGCGTACAGCCATCTTCGAGTACTTGCCGGTGGATGCTGATATGAGAAAGGAAATCACCAAAAGGTCCTCGACGGAAACCATAAAAGATCTGGCCCTTCAAAAGGGGCTGATCACCTTGCGACAAGATGGCTGGCGTAAAGTTAGGCAAGGAATCACCACCATCTCGGAGGTCTTGAGGGTTACCCTCGCAAAATAGAGATGCCAGTTTATACATACAAGGCCACAGATCATTCGGGCAAGATTTTCGACGGAACCCTTGAAGCCGGGGAAGAAAGGGGGTGGTGTCCGAACTTCATAAATTAGGACTCATCCCTATACGGATCACCACGCAAAAAGGAAGAGCGACTTCTCTCAATGCGGATGTATCCAAGATGTTGGGCTCTCTTTTGAAGGGGGTATCTTCCAAAGATGTCATGATCCTTACACAGGATCTCGCCACGCTTCTTGAAGCCGGTTTGCCGGTAGATAAGGCGTTGTCCATTTTGATCGATTCGGCGGAGAAGGAACAGGTCCGTGAGGTGATGGGGGACATTCTTAAGACCGTACAGGGAGGCGGATATCTTTCGGACGGCTTATCCAGACACCCGAAGGTTTTTTCTACGCTCTACGTAAACATGGTCAGGGCCGGAGAAGTCGGCGGGGTGTTAGAAACGGTTTTGGATCGATTGGGAGAGTTTCTCGAGAGTGCCCAGGATCTTAAGGACTACCTCAAATCGGCCATCGTCTATCCGCTTTTTCTGGTTTTTGTCGGGGGGGCTTCCATCATTGTGCTGCTGACCTTCGTCATCCCTAAATTCTCTATTATCTTCTCCGACATGGGAGCGACGATTCCCCTAAGCACCCGGTTTTTATTGGGATTGAGTGACATCCTGCGAGGGTATTGGTGGCTTATCCTTGGGGGGTTGGGCGGAGGCTATTTCCTCCTGATGCGGTATTTGAAGTCGCCTGCGGGCCGTTATCGTTTTGATGAAAAGAAATTGAATTTCCCCGTGGCAAGGGACCTGGTGCGAAAGATCGAGGTGGCCCGCTTTGCGAGGACCCTGGGCACGTTGACACAAAGCGGTGTTCCCATCCTTCAGGCACTGAGACTGGTCAAGGAGATCGTCAGCAATCAGGTGATCGCGAAATCCATGGATACGGTTTATGACCGGGTGAAAGAGGGAGACCGGCTCTCCAAGCCCCTGAGTGACAGCGGCATATTTCCGTCACTGGCTATTCAGATGATTACCGTCGGGGAAGAGACCGGTAGATTGGATGCCATGCTCCTAAAAGTGGCGGATAACTATGACAAGATGGTGAAAAATATGGTCAAGAGATTGATCAGTTTCCTGGAACCTGCCATGATTCTGTTCATGGGCTTGATTGTGGGGTTTATTGTCATCTCTATGCTCATGGCCATATTCAGCGTTAATGAGATGCCATTTTGAGGCGTATATGACACGATTGGCATGTAATTTGCTTGCCAAAACCTTGGATTTTATTGAAAAACCAAAATTGGCGAGGAGCGATGATGAAGAAATATAGAAAAAAAAATGATGGTTTTACCCTGATAGAACTGCTGATTGTCATGGTTATTTTGGGTTTATTGGCTGCCCTGGTGGGGCCTCGCATGTTCGGCAAGGTAGGCGGCTCGAGACAGAAGGTGGCCAAAGCCCAGATCACACTTTTTGAGACGGCTCTGGATACCTATAGGCTCGACACTTCGAAATACCCCACAACGAGCCAGGGATTGCAGGCCCTCAGGACCCAGCCCAGTGGCGTTGAGAGATGGGATGGCCCTTACTTGCCCAAGGATGTGCCCCTGGATCCCTGGGGTCATGCCTATGAATACCGCTCACCGGGGGAGCACGGGGACTTTGACATCATCTCATACGGGGCTGACGGAAGCCCTGGAGGGGAAGAGGAAGACATGGATATTGTCAGTTGGCGAGGTATCGAGGAGAAACAGCGATAGTGGTGCTGGTAAGACACAAGGCTGGGTTTACGCTCATAGAGCTTCTGGTGGTGCTCGTCATCATCAGCATCGTTTCCGGTTTCGTGGCGCCTAAGCTTGCCGGCACGCTGACAAACGTGAATTTGAGGACCGCTTCTAAACGGGTTGCCGCATCCCTCAGATATGCCAGGAGTCAGGCCGCGTCCCATGGCATGATTTATTTCGTGTTTTTTGATATCGACAGGTCTACATTGATGGTGGGTCCAAATCAGGCCACTGAAGAAATCAAAGGGAAAACCGAAGGGGCGGAAGACGAAATGTCGAAAACACGTACTGAGCTAAGGCACTATAATTTACCCGAAAATGTCTTTGTGAAACGGGTGATTTTGGGAGGTGAGGAGGCTACATCCGGTTTTTTCTCAATAGGCTTTTTCCCCGACGGAGGGAGTAGCGGGGGAACCGTCATTTTGGGCAATAAACGGGGACATTCGTATTTCATAACCGCGGATATTATTACCGGAACCGTACGTATAAATAGCGATGAGATCTGAATGCTGCCGGTCCCCGCAGCTTGAGTTCACCTGCGATGAGAAAGGGATAATCCATTCGCGATTGTCACCACAAGGTTTCACCCTCATTGAAATCCTGGTGGCCATCTCCATTCTTGCCATAGCTTTGGTGATAATCCTGCAACTCTTTTCAGGAGCGCTTAAATCGCGCCGGGTGTCGGATGAATACACGACCGGCGTTTTTTATGCACAGGAGAAAATGGAGGAGACGCTTTTGTCCGAATCGTTGAATGCAGGGGTGGATGAGGGCGAATGGGATGATGGCTACAGCTGGCGTACGGAAATCGTTCGAATGGAACAGACAGAGGAAGAGTCGACCGAATTGCCCTTTGATACCTTTGAGATTGCCGTGGAAGTGGCATGGCGTCAAGACCCGGCGGGGAAGGGAAAAAGATGTCAATTGAAAACCATGAAAATTGTTAAAAAACAGGAGGTTGACGAAGTTGGGGAACTCCGAACAAATTAGGTGAAGGGTTGAAGAAAACATCGTCTACGAAGCGTCATTTGCCAGTTTCCCATGGGTTCACGCTCCTGGAGCTTCTTATCTCCCTGACCATTATTGGCGTTATTTTGGTAATTATTTTCGGTTCGCTTAGAATCGGGTCCAGGGCGTGGGAGAAAGGGGAGGCGGATGTGGAGGCCCAACAAAGAGAGAGAGTTGTTTTGGACCTTATGCGGCGTCAGATTGCCTCCATTTGTGATCGTGAGATCGATACTGAGGATGGAGCGTATCTGTTTAAGGGGGATGAAAGAGCCATGACGTTTACGTCGCGTGCGCCGGTGGTTCCAACCACCCGTTCAGGGATGGTGTATGTCAAATATATGGTGGATGCATCCGTTGGAGATGAAAATCAGCTCATCTTCTATGAACAGGATGTGGTGACCAATGGGGGGCAAGCACATTTGGAAGAGATCGATGAAGCGGATTTTGACATGCTGATTCCCAGCGTCCACCATATCTCCTTTGAATACCTGAAGCGGTCTGAAGAGGAAGATGCTCCGCCCCAATGGCAGAAAGCCTGGGACCCTGAATCAGACGAGGGGTTGCCAATGGCGGTCAAAGTGGTATTTCAAAGAAATGATGAGGCAAATGCCCTGCGCGTCATTGCGCGAATTCACCCCGAAGAGGAGGATAAATAAGCATCAAGTGTCGTGCTGTAGTGGAAATGAGAAGGGAATCGCGCTGGTTCTGATCTTGTGGGTCCTTGCGCTTCTCTCCGCGATTGTGGGTGAATTCTGTTATGCCATGCGGACCGAGGTGAACATCACCCGTAATTTCAAGGAACAGACAGAAGCTCATTATATCGCGCTGGCCGGTGTGAACAGGGCCATCAGCGAACTCATCCGGAACCAGGTTTTAAAGAAAAAGACGAATTTGTTCGGAAATGAAGGGCAAGAAGAAGAAAAGGATAAAGCGTTGGTGACGGACGAGGTGTATGATGATACAGAGCGTTGGCGAGTAAATGCCGAAATACCGGCGGTGCGTTTTGGAGCGGGGCTATATCAGGTGAGAATTGGAAATGAAGCTGGCAAAATCAATCTCAACGAGGCAAATGAGACATCCCTGAAAATGATAATGGATGTTTTTGAATTGGATGACCAACAACAGGATATTGTGGTCGATTCAATCCTGGATTGGAGAGATGGAAATGATCTCCACCGTTTAAATGGGGCCGAGGATGATTATTACAATGCCTTGCCGGAACCCTATAATTGTAAAGATGGCGATTTTGATTCGTTGGAGGAATTGCTCCTCGTCAGGGGAGTGACCCCTGAGTTATTCTACGGTGGTTTAAAGGATATGGTGACTGTGGGCACAACCCAAAGTGCAAAAATGCTGCGCCCGAGTGGAATTCTTAAAGGTAGAAATCTCAAAGGAAGAAGTAACTTTGCAGCCAACAGTAAAATCTGTGTTAATGCAGCAACGAAAAGGATGCTGCGCGCCCTTCCCTTGATGACGGACGATAGGGTTCAAAGTATTATCGACTTTAGAAAAGATAAAGATTTCGAAACGCTGAATGAGCTTTCTTCAATCGTTGGTCCGAATGTCTATCAGGCTATGGAACCTTATATCACTTTGGAAGAGAACGCCTTCTACACAATATCGTCAATGGGTATGATCCCAGGAAGCGGCATCCGAAAAGGTATCGAAGCGATGATAGAAATCCGTCCAACGCTCAAAAAAGGCTGGCGAGTCGTGCAATGGCGGGACGGATTTAGAAGGGGCTTTGAGGTCCCATCTGATGCAGAATAGAGCGCGTGTGGAGGAATAACAATTGCTTTTCCAGGCGAGTCTTGGGATTGATATCCAGGAAAAATCGGTTGCCATAGCCTATTTAAAGGCCTCATTCAGAGGGCCGAGACTGGTGGCCCACGGCATATTTCCAATCGAAGATGAACTGCCGTCTCGCGAAAAGATGCTCCGGCTGGGCCAGGTGGTCCAAACCTTTCTTGACAAACACAAAATTTCATCGGCGACCTATTATTTAGGAATACCGCGCGAAAAGGCTATTGTGAGATACGCGGAATTTCCTTTGGTGGTAAAGGAAAATCTGCGGGGCAGCTTGAGGTACGAGCTGGAGAAATATGTGCCGTTTCCGGCTGATGAACTGTATTTTGACTATCAGGTTATTTCAGAAGACAAGAAGTCAGAAAAACTGCGACTGGTCCTGTTGGCAGTGAAAAGAGAATTCATCGATGCCTATATTTCCCTTTTAAAGCATTCATCGTTACGGCTTTCAGGTATCGAGGTTTCTTCCACAGCGTTGTCCAACTTTTTTGCCGCGCTGCCCGAACCCATTGAAAATGATGCGTATTCTGTCATTTATGGAAGGGATGGTGGTATAGAATTGGCCCTGTTGAAATCGGGTTTCCTATCCCACTCAAGGCCATTTCAAGTTTTTCAAGGGGACCCCGATTCGGTCAGCCAGGTCATGCAGGGGCTGAGGAGAATTAAAGAGGAGTTGAAAGACCATGAGGGTCCGTTGAAAACCGTTGTATGTAATGTGGAGGGAATGAGCACGCTTTTGAGTGGTCTGAAAGAGGACGAAGCCTTTGATGTCCGTCTATTCGATTTTTCTTCAACAAATGTACCCTCTGCTGATCTGATACCTGCCTATGGCTTAGCGTTGAAGGGGATTCAGGACTTACCCACAGATGTGAATCTGCTTCCGTCGGAAATGAGGAAAAAGCCTAACAAATTGGGGTATTATACCATGTTCGGCCTGGCCGGGCTGGTGATGGTTTTGGCCCTGGGTTGGATAGGGGGCATGATTTTCAACACACAGCGTTACGTGAAGCAACTGGATCATGAGTTGGGAAGACTCCAGGCACAGGCCGCGAATTTGGAACAGACAGAGGCTGAATGCAATAGAATTAAACAGCGGATTGATGCCTTGAATCCACTTAGGCGGAACCGGTTGGCCGCACTGGATGTGATAAAGGAACTCAGTGGTCGGATTCCGAAGAACGCCTGGTTATTAAGGCTAACCTATTCGGACAAAGATAATAAGATTCAAATAGAGGGATGGGCAGATTCCGCCTCTGAACTTATCCCGGCTCTCGACGATTCACCAATCTTCCGGGACGTGGGATTTCTATCGTCCATTACCAAGAATAGGGAAGGCAATGAGCGTTTTAGAATAGG
The DNA here is from genome assembly GCA_034522175.1 of Deltaproteobacteria bacterium. GTDB lineage: Bacteria > Desulfobacterota > DSM-4660 > Desulfatiglandales > Desulfatiglandaceae > JAIPDZ01. The sequence goes on from JAXHLQ010000001.1 coordinate 2,886,834, forward strand.
CCTTGAATTGGAGAGGTAAGGTCGGCTTTGATGGAGATAAAATGGGTACCCATGAGTTTTATGAGGTGTATGAGATAAGGGATGAAGCATTCAGACCTTTTTGGTGATTATTAAAATGAGAAAATCTAAATTTGAGGAAAGATGATGTTTCGGCTCAAACTGGATAGAAAACGAAAACGCCTCCTTATCGCCGGGGCGGTACTGCTTTGCCTTGGGGCGGGGTATCGTTTTTTCCCTACTTTTAAAGACATGTTTTTCCCAGAGGCTGAAATTGATATTAAGGAGCAGCGGATCCTTAAGCTGCATAAACGGATACAGGCGGACAGTGGTTTGGCGACTGAGCTTCAGGATCTGAAGGGGGCACTAAAAACGGCTGAAAGCGGTTTATTGAAAGGGAAGACCCCCGCGCTCACGGCAGTTCAGGTACAGGAGATTATTCAACAGATTACCGAAAAGAGTGGTGCAGTCGTTCAGAGACTTAATGTGTTGAAACCCGAACCCTCGAAAAAGGGTGGGTATCTCAGTATTCCAGTGGAGTTTCATATGTATGCGACCATCAATCAGTTAAAGGATGTGCTTTACAGGATTGGAGTATTTGAGAAATACCTGATCGTCAAAAACCTAAGAATCGACTACATGAGAAGGAAAGCCGGCGGGAGCATTCGATGCCAGATTACCGTTGCGGGTTATATGAAGAAGGCGGAAGCTTAGCCGTAGGTGTTATCGATGATATTTTCAAAGGCATGGATGATCAATATGTTCCTGATGGCCTTGGTCGTGTTCTTTGGTATCAAAGCATACGATGCGTGGTCAGATGGAGAAAGGCGTCTCCCTGAAGCCGTGGAGACTAAAAAGAAGCATTCGGAACCTGCGAAAGAGAATGTCGTCGTGGGAATGGCGTCAACCGATATATCCGCGTATCAGGGCATCGTCAACAATAACCTCTTTTCCGTGTCAAGGGCCCCCGATGACATAACGACAGAAGAGAAGCCCCCGGAACCCGACTCGACCCCGGAACCTGATCCGAGACTCCTCAAAATTCTGGAGGCCACCATTCGACAAATCTCCATTTATGGGGTAATGATTGATGGGGAGGAGAAAAAGGCCCTTCTCGAAGGCCCGTTAGCAGTGATTTCAGATAAAAATTTGGTGAGCCATTTACCTCGTCGAGTGAAAAACCAGCGGTCTCTTCCGGGTAGAGAAATCCAGTGGGTAAAGGTGGGTGAATTGGTGAACCGGTTTACGGTCAAGGAGATCACGCCGGTGGGGTTGACTTTGGGCGCCGAGGGATTGGAGTTCGATATTGTCCTGTATGATGAGACCAAACCGAAAAAGCGGGTGTCAGAGAAAAAAATGGAAGGTCCCGTCGTGATCGGCACGGGAAAGGAGCCGGAGGTGGCTAGCCCTGCTGAAACATCTAAAACACCTGAGGACAAGGCCAAGGTGCACAAAAAGACTGAAGCATCTACAGCCCAGGTACCCGAAAAGATAGAAAAACCTGAGTCTCAGCCTGCGCCCCAAACCCCGCTGCCTGAAAAAGAAATACAAACGGAAACCGAACCGAAGAGACCAGACCCTGCACAAATCAGACCGACGAGAAGAATTCTGCGGGAGAGAAGGTAAGATAAATGGCAAGATGCATGACGTTTCGATTTAATGGGATGCTTTTGGGGATCGTTTGGGCAGTTTTTTGTGTAGCAGGATGTGGTGGGCAGCAGACCTTGCCAAAGGATAGGCAGGCTCCCGTGGCGAGGCCAGAAGTATCAGATGAAACAAGGAAAAAAACGGAGCCCAATCGAATAGCTGCTGAAGCGGAGAAAATTCAGCCGGTAACATCAGATTCCGCGATAGAACCCGGTGAGGGATTGAGTGAGAAGAAAATGCCTTCGGAGGTCAAAAAGACACCAGAAAAATTGACCGATGCAGAGCAAAAGTTAACCATGCCTCTCACAACCGCGTCTCCATTACCAAAAGCCAAACCAGGGGCCACGTCAAGGCCTTTGGAAGAAAAGGGCGCCAAGATCATCCTCAATTTTGACAATGCAGATCTTTATGCGGTGATCAGCACCATCGCCGAACTGCTGGAAATCAATTATATTGTAGATCCGAGGGTCACTGGTAAAGTGACCATGAAGACGGCGGGGGGGTTGCAGAAGCGGGATTTGTTGCCCATATTTTTCCAAATCCTTGAAGTAAACGGGTTGACAGCGATTCAGACCGGCAATTTATACAAAATTGTTCCATTGAAGGATTCTCCAAAAGGAGCAATCCCCTTTTCAGACGGACGTATTCCTTCCCCAGGGGAGGGAACCATCATCCAGCTTATCCCGCTCGAGTACATCTCGGCCCAGGAGATGAGCAAACTCATCACCCCCTTTGTTTCAGAAGGAGGAACGATCCTCGCAGAGCCCCTTTCAAATACACTTCTCGTGGTGGATAGAGGGGTCAATATTCTCAAGATCCTGAGGCTCGTGGAGACGTTTGACGTCAACATGTTCGAGAAGGTGCACTATAGATTTTATTCCGTCAAGTATCTCGGTGTCGAGGAGGTGGCCACCGTTTTGGGGGATTTTTCCGCTTCTTATGGAGAAATCAGTAATGCCTTCATCAAATTTATTCCCATCACCCGGTTGAATACCCTCTTTGTGGTCAGTACCACGCCGCTTGTATTCGAAAAGGTGGAAGAGATCCTCCGACAGCTTGATGTGGTGGACAAGGAGGCGGCACCCAAAATTTATGTTTACTTCATCAGGAATGGTGAGGCTGAAGATCTGGCCAACCTGTTGGATAAGGTTTTCAAAAAAAAGGCGTCAACGGAAAAAGACAAGAAAGGCGAATCCGACGGCACCTTCGGTATTGGCGGCAATCCTTTTTCACAGTCCCGTATGAAAGAAGAGAAAGCCGAGAAGATCGAGGCGGAGAAGGCAGCCACAGAAGCGCCTGCTGCTGCTCCTGAGAAAGGGGAAAGCGCTGGCACAGGAACGCTGATGAATGAAGTCACCATTACCCCTGACGAGAAAAGAAATGCCCTTATTATCACGGCCATTCCGTCGGATTACCGGCTCATTGAGGGCATCCTCAGACAAATAGACATCATGCCGAGGCAGGTCCTGATTGAGGCCACCATTGCCGAAATCACCCATACGTCGAGCCGTGAATTGGGTATGGAATGGGCGCTGGGGAAGGGTGCGGCCAGTGGCATGGCGAGCTTTATGGCGACGGTAGGACAACAAGGACTCAAATACTCCATCGGGGTGACGGACAAGTGGTACGCCGAACTCAACGCCCTTGCTAGTAAGGGCCTCGTGAACGTCATTTCTTCCCCCCATGTAATGGCATCTGACAATCAAGAGGCAAAGATTGATGTGTCGAGAGAAGTTCCGGTGGCGAGTGGACAAACGACCGTAGCCTCCGGTTCCACCATATCTGAAACCACTATCGAGTACCGGGACACGGGGGTCATCCTCTCGGTTACCCCCCATATCAATGATAGTGGTTTGGTCACCATGGATATTGCTGAGGAGGTCAGTGACTTGGATGAATCGATCGAAGTGGCTGGGGAATTCTACCCCTCCTTTTTTAAGCGGAATGTCACCACCAGACTCACGGTCGGTCATGGTCAGACCGTGGTGATCGGCGGCCTGATCAAGGATAAGGAAGAAGCAAGTACCAGTGGTGTGCCGTGTCTTATCGACATCCCTGTTGTCAAGTATCTGGCGGGGCTGGATAAAAAGTCAACAGAGAAGATTGAACTGATCGTGCTCATTACACCCCGTGTCGTGGACACTCTGGATGAGGTGGACGCGGCCACCCAGGAATTCAAACAGAAAGTACGGAATGTGGTGAAACGGTTCTTCCCCGAATGATTTCAAAACAACCATTCACGACTCAAATCCCTGAGCCCTGCCAATTTTTTTCATGAATGTGCTTCATGTAATCCGACGGTGGGTGGCGGTTCCCTTTAGATTCAGAGCGCTTTTTTGGGGGTTCATGCGTAACGAAATCCGCGGGCGTTTCGCAGGGTCCATCGGGGGGTTCCTGTGGAGTCTTTTGACGCCCTTTGCCAACCTCCTGATCTATATTTTTGTTTTTTCAATGGTTTTGAAGATTCGTCTGAAAGCCGTCGAGACCGGTACGGAAAGCTTTGCCGTTTTCTTCTTGGCCGGCCTTCTCCCATGGGGGGCCTTTTCAGAGGCATTGAACAGCGCTTCGGAACTCTTCTTGGAGCGGGCGAGTCTGATCACCAAGGTTGCGTTCCCGCTCGAGGTTTTACCGATTGTCGGCGTGGCGGTTCCGTTCTTATTACACGGTTTGGGGTTTGTCATGTTTCTCGCCTATCTGAGTTTCAAGGGCTATTTTCATTTCATATGGTTATGGCTCCCGGTGGTCGTTTTTGTACATATGTTGTTTTCATTGGGTTGTGTGATTCTGATTTCAAGTCTTTCTGTTTTTATCAGGGATATCAAGCACTTTATCGGAACATTGCTTTCCTTGTGGTTTTTTGTCACCCCCATCATTTATCCCCTGACCATGGTTCCTGAGCCCTTTCGATGGGTCATCAAGTTCAACCCCATGTACCCGTTTATTGAATTGTACCGACGCATCTTGCTGCAGCATACCCTATCGTGGGAGATGCTGGGACTCGCAGGCCTGCTTTCCCTTATGGTTTTCGTAGGGGGAACGTTGTTTTTTGGTCGAGCGAAATACGCCTTCGCAGATGTGCTGTAAGAGATGGTCGTTAGACTTCCTGTTGGGCCGGAGAGAGAAACGTGAACGCAGTCAAGGCAGATAACCTGACAAAGCGCTACAGGGTCTATCTGCGACCCTTTGACCGCCTGAAGGAGGCACTGATCCGGAGGCCCTTTCATGAGAAAGTAGAGGCCCTGAGCCATGTTTCTTTTGAGGTCCCACCAGGGGAAACGGTGGGGATTATCGGTGAAAATGGGGCCGGTAAATCCACACTGCTTAAAATATTGGCCGGCACGGTACGGCCCACACAGGGAAATGTGACAAAACAGGGAAGGACCGCAGCCCTGCTGGAATTGGGGTCCGGCTTCCACCCGGAATTCAGCGGCAGACAGAATATCTACCTTAATGCGGCCCTCTTGGGACTCAGTGATAGGGAGATCAAAGATCGAGAGCAGGAAATTATCGAATTTTCGGAGTTGAAAGGGGTTATTGATCGGCCTGTCAGGACATACTCCTCGGGCATGTATGTTCGCTTGGGGTTCTCAATCGCCACCAGCGTGAACCCGGATGTCCTGATTATTGATGAGGCATTGAGTGTAGGGGATCAGAGATTCCAACAAAAATGCATAGAGCGAATGATCGGGTTCAGAAATGCCAACAAGACCATCATTTTGTGCAGTCACAGCATGTATTTGATCCGCGAGCTGTGTGCCAATACCTTATGGCTCCGTGATGGGCGGCTCTGCAGCGAGGGAAAGACCCCGGAGGTGATTTCTCAGTATCTGGCCTATCTCGAGACCGATGCGCATGGCAAGAGCGCGGGTCGGGATTGTTCAGATCGTCCATATCATTCTGAAATCACAATCGAATCGGTGTCTATTTTAGATGAAAACAGAAGACCTCTTTGTGACATCGATCAATTTCAGAATGTTATCATACAGATCAAAACCCAAAGAAACGGCCATCCCCTTAAAGGCCATCTCGCTGTCAGTATCGGCCAGTCAGAAGATCAGCCGATATTCGAAACCACCACCAAAATCTGCGGTATGGAACCTATTGAATTTCTTGGAGACCGGATAACGGAGCTTTTCATTCCTTCGATACCCATCCAGGGGGGGAAATATCGGGTGAGGGCCAAAGTAGGGGACGAATTTGCCCTAAGATCGATCGATGAAATGAGGAGTGAACCCTTCCTGATCAAGAGTAATCGTCCCGAAATCGGGATGCTCTGGATGGAACACCACTGGAGATTGACGGAAGCCCCTTGATCCGCGGCTTGATTTGGAAACAATCGCCGTCATCATCAATTATCGAAGTGCTGATTTGACACTGAAGGCGGTTCAGTCGGTACTGAGTGCCGAATCCATGGGTCAAATTCAGTTGGTCGTGGTGGACAACAGCCAAGATGCGGCGGAAGCTCGAAAGCTGCATCGAATACTCCCTTCACTGGTTCGCTTCAAGGTCAGTCCTGAGAACATCGGTTTTTCGCGTGCGTGCAACTGGGCCCTTGATGGATACCATGGAGAGGCCATTCTTCTTATTAACCCGGATGCGCGATTACTCCCGGGATGCCTGAAACGATTACAGAAGACGCTGTTTTCCTCCCAAAGGGTCGGAGCAGTTTCCTGCCTCCTGTTTTGGGATGAAGACCATGGGTATTATCTGCCGTCGTCATACCCGCCCCCCTCGATTTTCTTTCATGAGCTGATAGAAACGGTTTCTCCAGAGGCTTTTTCAGGCCGATTGTTAAGTGACTATTGGCGGCGTCATTCCATTAAGGTATGGCAATCCGGAACCCCTGTGCGGGTCAGAAACCTTTCAGGTGGATTGGTTCTTTTGAAAAGGGAGGCCGTAAGCGCGGCGGGGGGATTGTTTGATCCCAGGTTCTTTCTTTACTTTGAAGACACGGATCTCTTCTTTCGAATGAGGAAGGCCGGATTTAGGCTCATGGTGGAGCCGAGGGCTCAAGCCGTTCACAACTATGATCAGTGTGGACAGGAGGAATTGAGTAAAAAAAGGCTGGCCATGGTTCGATCCCGCCGATTATTCATGGAAAAATATGGTACGGGGTGGCGGCGTGGGGCCAGGCGGTTCATCTCGGTGATGAGGCGATTTTCCAGGAATTCACAAAGGCATCCAGCCCCCCATTCCTTTGATGGACCTTTTGTTTTGGATGTACCCACTGATTGTCAAAAGGATTGGCTGTTCGAGGTGAGCCCGAATCCCAATTTCATTCCCTCAGCGGGCTGTTTCGGAAAGGGAGCAAAGATGGCGTTTCCTGAATCGTGCTGGAACATGCTGGCGCCGGGAAGATATTTTGGGCGTCTTGGAAGTCCTCAAAGGTCGGAAAGATTCGCCCGGGTGGTTTCATGGACGGTGTAATTATGGTGAAAATCTATCCTGTACTATGACCTACTATGACCGAATCGGTTGGAAAAAATCAGAAGAAACCCATGAACGAGAAACAAATTGAGACCCAGCAGGGCGTTTTTCGGGTTCGTCCTTACCAAAGTCATGACGAGGCCGGTGTATTGTCCCTATGGCGAGCAGCTTTCGGCAAGGATATATCTTCCCCATTGTGGCGGTGGAAATATCTGGAAAACCCCTATCCAATTCAGATTGGGGTGACTGTGGCGGATAATGGAAGGATAATGGTGATGTACGGCGGAATTCCGTATCGTGTGAACTGGATGGGAACCGAGGTGAGCATGACACATCTTATGGACATCATGTCTCACCCAGACTGCCGCGGAAGTGGGCTGTTCGTGAATTCCGGCCTGGCCTTTTTTGATTTGTTCGCGGGACCTGAGCGGACCCTTTTTTATTACGGTTTTCCCGGGAAATACCACTTTGACATCGGCAAAAAGTATCTTGATTACCAACCATTAAATGGGGGGGTGTGCTTTCTGGTGGCCAAAGCCGGTGAAATGACACCGAAGATAGGGAGACTGTCAAACCGAATCGAGCGAATAAAGCATGTTGATGGTGCATTTGATGCACTCTGGAATGAGTGTCGGAGATATTATCCATTTTCAGTTATCAGGGATTCCGCCTTCATCCACTGGCGTTTTTTTGAACATCCATTAAAGTCTTATGAACTCTGGGGGTATGGGTCCCGTTTTCGGAAGGGAGTCAGTGCCTATGCGGTGTTCAGCCTTGATGAAGGAAAAGCCCGTATGGTCGATATCTGTGCCCCGTCTTCTGAGGGATTGGTCACGGATTTTCTGGGCAGGCTGGGTAAGCACTTCCATGAGCGGGGAATAGACGAGATAGAAGCCTGGTTGCCTCAACGTCACTTCCTGGCACGGTTTTCGGTATCAGCCGGATTCAATCGGGTTAAAGAGCCTTTGGGATTTGTCCCAACGGGACGAAGCTTTCACCCCGATCTCTCTGTGGCGTGGGCATCCAAGAACCTTTTTTACACCATGGCGGATGGGGATCTGCTTTAGGTAATCGCACATCAGGATCGAACACGTGGAAACTGAAGAAAATCTGATCCCCTATCATGTGACAGATCTCACCGGACATAAGGTCCTGGCCCTGGCACCTCATCCGGATGACGAGACCATCGGGTGTGGGGGGAGCCTGATCCACCATGTGGAGGCGGGGGACAAGGTAAAGGTCGTTTTTCTCACCAATGGGGCCAAAGGGGATACTTCCGGCGAAATGGAAAAAGACGTGTACGTCGGGTGGAGGGCCTCCGAGGCCAAAAACGCTTGTGCTCATCTCGGCGTGACTGATCTTGAATTCTGGGCATTTGAAGACCGGGCCTTGGCGGGTTCCCATGGGGTATTAAGGCGATTAATCCAACTTCTAAAGGAATTTCAACCTCAACTGGTCTATGCGCCCTCGCCAATGGAGATCCACCCAGATCACCGGGCCACATGTTTTTTGCTTGCCGATGCGATTCGTTCAACCGCTGGAGATTTTAGGCTCGCCTTTTACGAAGTGGGGCAGCCCGTGAGCGTGAACGTTCTGGTGGACATCACGCCTGTCTTAGCGCGTAGAGTTCGGGCAATGGAAGTCTACGAAAGCCAGTTGAAGGAACGGCCTTATAAAGATGCGAGCATCGCTCTTAATCGCTACAGAAGCATTACCCTGCCCAGGTCCGTCACCCACGCCGAGGGATTTTTCGTGTGTGATGCAGACTTGCTTCGCAAAGTTGGACTTTTTTCTCTACCCTTTCAACGTGCCAGCCGACTTCGCCCACTTTTCGGGGAGACGGGTCCTCTGGTTTCGGTGATTGTGCGAACAAAAGATCGTCCCGGACTCCTATCCAATGCCCTGTGTTCTGTCGTGAAACAGACCTATGCGAATATTGAGATCGTCCTGGTGAATGACGGCGGTGCAGAGGTAAAGGATATGGCACATACGATAGCCCGGGATGTGCCTGTGACTTACATCACCCACGAGGAGAACCGTGGAAGGGCGGCGGCTGCGAACAGCGGCCTTCAGGCGGCTCGGGGCCTTTATTTAAATTTTTTGGACGATGATGATGTGTTGTATCCGGAGCATGTGGAAACACTTGTTCAGCGCCTCGAAGCAGACTGTAGCAAGGTTGCCTACAGTAGTGTATTGAGTGCCTTTTACAAAGGGCCACCGGAGTACACTGAAAACTGCACCAAACGGGTGGTCAACCATGACATCGATTTTGATCCGAGGCGCCTCTTATTTCAGAATTTCATCCCTATCATGAGCGTTTTATTTCACAGGGATGTTTTGTCAAAAGTGAGTGAATTTGACGAGACATTGGACCTCTTCGAGGACTGGGACTTCTGGATCAGGATGTCAAGGCATTTTAGATTTCACCATATCCATCAGGTGACAGCCGAATACCGATTTTACGGTTCGGAAACAACTGAGGCTTCACACCGCAAGAAATACCGCTATACAAAGGCCCGTGCCGAGATGTTTGAGCGTATCATCCCCTTCTTAGAAGGGAAAACATGGATTAATTTACTTGATTCGGATTGGTTCAATGAATTGAGGCGTGTGCCGGAACAAGAAAACACGGAACGTCAACTGAAACAGATGGAAGCCGCATTGAAGGAAGTGAACCAGAAGCTCAAAGCAGCCCAAGATCTGATCGATCGGTTGTCTGTCGATAATCAAATGTCCCGATCAACATTAGAAGCGATACAGTCGTCAAGGGGGTGGCGCTGGCTATGTCATTACGGAAGGTTGAAACAACGGCTGAGGTTTAGGTCACCAGACACGAGGGACAGGGGAAGGCAATCTTGCCGGAAGTCAGTATAGCAGTTCCCACCTACAACGGTGCGCTCTACATAAAGGAATGTCTGAGGAGTGCGATGGCTCAGACGTTTACCGATTTGGAAATTGTCGTGGTGGATGATTGTTCAAGTGATCGGACCTGGGCCATAGCAGAGAGTATGGCAGCGAGGGATGGGCGGATTCGAATGGTTCGCAACCCCTGCCGGCTCGGATTGGTCCAAAATTGGAATCGTTCTATTTGCCATTGCACTGGCAAATGGATCAAATTCCTATTTCAAGACGATTTGCTGCATGAGCACTGTATCGAGCGGATGTTATCCGCTGCAAATGCAGATCAAAACAGCACGCCCAAGGCCTTTGTTGTGGGAGACCGTGATTTTTTGATCGAGGACGGGGTGGCCAATCACCTGAGGCTTTTTTACGAAAGTTCCGTCGTCACTTTAAAGGACATCTTTCAAAAGAGATCATTCATAGGGCCTGAGGCGTTATCCAAGGCCATCATAGAAAGAGGTGTGGGACTGAATTTTGTCGGGGAACCGACGTCGGTGATGGTAAAGCGGGAGATGTTCACCAAATATTCTTTTTTAACCAACATTTGATTCAATTGTGCGATTTGGAATACTGGACAAGACTCGGGACGAATGAAGGCCTGGCATACGTGCCGGAGACCTTGAGCCAATTCAGGGTACATAATCGATCTGCATCCGCCTGTAATCACGCAAACAGACGCTTTCAATTGGAACGTTTCGATAGAATCATTCTGCTCCACGACTATCTCTACCACCCTTACTACAAGAATCTGAGAAAATGGGACGATTTTGAAACGGCGTTATCCACCCATCTAAAAAATGAGTTCATGATGTTGGCAGATGGAGTCGACGCAGATGATGCGCATGATCTGATATTCTCCCTTCTTGAAAAATATCCCATCCTGAAACCCATGTGGGAGAATTCCCCATTTCGATAATCATAATCCTCCACCGTGATGCAAATCATGAGATTCCGGGGGCTTCCTTTCGGTTATGGATACGATCGCAGGAAAGAGATGATCGTTTATTACAAGAGATTGAAGCATGATTATGATCCAAGAAAGCCCCTATTTCACGTAAGACGATGAGATACCCCATAAAACAAGGCAAGTGAAACGATGCAATTTCAGCGGAAAAAACAATGAAGTTGTTTGAATTTCATGCCTTTCCAGTGTCTGAAGTACTTGGAACGCGGGTGCTTTTGATGGCTTTATGTCTGTTGATATTGGGGTTTCTCCCGTCCTACGGCAGTCAGACGCCACCGGTGAAAGTGGCCATTATTGTATCCAGGCACATTGGCCCCTATCTAGAGGCTGTTGAAGGTCTCGAATCTGTTTTGTCAGATCACTCAGGCATTGAATCGCAGATTTTTAGGCTGGAAAAACTGGATGCCGAAGAACAGAAGCAATTATTTGGACGAAAGGGGGAGAAAGAATTTTCCATTTTCATAGCCGTTGGCCCAGCCGCTGCTTTCACAGTTTGGAAGGCGACTGGGAAACAGGAGGCCCGGACCCTGTACCTTATGGTGTTGAACCCCGGAAAAGTCATAGGGGGAAAAAGAACCAACTGTGGGATTTCCCTAAACATTCCTGTCCAGACCCAGGTCGAAATGATCAGACAGGGACTTCCAGGTGCGAAACGCCTTGGATTGCTTTATGATCCTGAACACAACGCCGATTTCTTTCGTCGGGCGGAAGTCTTTGCGTCAGCTTTAGAACTTGAAGTCATTCCTCTGAGGGTGTCGTCAAAGAAGGAAATCCCTTCGGCTTTGGCGCGCCATTGGGATAATATGAATGCCATCTGGCTTATCCCCGATCGTACGGTTATATCTGAAAGCATTGTCAAATTTGTAAGCAAAGAGGCATTTTTAAGAAAGATCCCCCTAATCGGATATAACCGTTTTTTTTATGAAACGGGTGCCGCTTTGGCCTTTGTATTCAATTACAGGTCCCTTGGAGAGCAGTGTGCTCACAAAGTCCTTAGAATACTCTCCGGCGAAAACTGCCAATCCACGCCACCCCGTTTTGAAGTCTGGATTAACAAGAGGGTGGTTGAGAAACTCGGTCTAAAGCACCCGGATGAATATTTGTCACCCATTCAAATAGGCCCCTAACGCATGAAACAAGAAATGATGGGTAAAACGTGAGGGTGATTTTATGAGCAAATCGGGCATACATTTACGTTTGCTCTTATGTGTCTTTGCCCTCATTACAGCCACTACTTTCACTCTCGGTTATATGGGCATCAGTATTTCTCGCGAGTTCATTCAGAGCCGGTTCGAAAAACGTGTCGCCTTTTTGGCTAAATATCTTGCGCTCAATGCAGAATTGGGCGTTTTAATCGATAATAGAAATATGCTGAACAAACTTGCTATGAACTTGATGACCGAGGAAGACATCGCACGTGTGGTTATTTCAGATGGTAAGAAGCGAGAAATTGTCACCCAATCGAGAGAGATTCCCGGGCCCTTGTTTACAGTCAAAGAACCCGTAGTGCTTTCCGAGTCAGCACCATACGACGAGGTTTTCGAGTGGAATTCACTTCCCGCTCAGACAGAGAAAATCATTGGATTTGTTGAGATTACTTACAGCACCGTTTACATAGAAAAGATTTTGACAGTGATGAAAAACCGGTTCATCTGGTTTTCCGCAGGGCTGGCCTGCCTGGCCGGGCTGATATTCTATTTCCTCTCCCGTTCTATGGTGAGACCGGTGACGCAACTGGCTCAAGTCGCAAGAGAAGTCGCTCGGGGAGACATTGAATTACGTGTTCAACCGGGGAGACTTCCTGAGACAAGGGACTTGGCCATGGCCTTTAATTCAATGCTCGATTCGATCAAATGGAACCGTGACGCCCTTGAAGACGCCTACCAGGAGATCATCCAGCAGACGACTCTGGCGGAGATGGGGAAGTTCTCTTTGATGGTTGCCCATGAATTCAAGAACCCATTGAGCATTATCAAGAGTTCATTAGATGTGTTGAAGAGTTATCCCGATGTCCCTCGAGAAGACCCGGTGATCTTTTACATGGAGGATGAAATCGGGCGAATGAATCGGATGATTGAGGATTTTCTGGCCTTCGCCCGGCCGGGTCGACCCCGTTTTCGTCAAGTTGATGTAAGCGCCCTGATCGAGCAGATTGTGGAGAAATTCCAGCTCAGAGAGGCGGAGTCAGGGGTAGAAATCCATTCAGAGGTCCCGCCAGAGCTTTATCATGAGAGCATGGATCCGGACATGTTTTCACGGGTGATTACGAATATTCTGAAAAATGCCGTGGAGGCGGTTGCGGGTGATGGTGAAGTGTTTGTAAAGGTTTCGGTTGAAGATGAGGCATTGGAAGTAAAGATCGACGACTCAGGAGATGGCATTCAACCGGAAAGTATGGAAAAGCTCTTTGAACCCTTTTTTACCACGCGATCAAAGGGGACCGGACTTGGTTTAGCATACGCCATGCAGGTCGTAAAGGCACACAACGGGAACATCACTGCGCAAAACAGGCGTGATAAAGGGGCCTGTTTTACCATAAGAATACCCTTAACCTATGAATATCCATCCCAGTTGAAGCAGAGTTCTCCCTGATAAGGGAGCAGCGATGAGGGAGTGAGCATGGCCCATATTCTAATTGTAGATGACGAAAAGCGAATGCGACACTTGTTGTCCATTATGCTTACGGCAAAGGGTCATCGAGTCGATCAGGCCGAGGACGGCGTGCAGGCGTTGGAGATGATCAAATCCACCCCGTTCGATATGGTCATCACGGACATAAAGATGCCTCGGCTGGACGGAATTGGCCTTCTCAAAAAGGTTCTAAAGATGGATATCCCCTGTCCGGTTGTATTTATCACTGCCTTCGCCACCGTGGAGTCGGCAGTAGAAGCCATGCGATTGGGGGCAACGGACTACATCACAAAGCCGTTCGAGGATACCCGGATTCTTTTGACCGTGGAAAGAACCCTGAATGTGTCTCGGATAATGGCAGAAAACAAGGATCTCCGCAGAGAACTTGAAGATGCAGTCGGCAGGGAAGAAATCGTCTATGAGTCGGACGAGATGGCCGCGATAATGGATCTAACCGCCAAGGTGGCCCGTAGCGATTCGGCCGTCTTGATTACGGGTGAGTCAGGAACGGGCAAAGAACTCCTGGCCAAATATATTCACAAAGCCAGCCGCCGCAAGGATAAGCGGTTTGTCCCCGTGAACTGTGCGGCCATTTCACCCAACTTGATTGAATCTGAATTGTTCGGTCACGAAAGGGGCGCATTTACCGGGGCGGTCAAGACAAATACCGGCAAATTTGGATATGCAACGGGCGGGACCATCTTCTTAGATGAAATTGGTGATTTGCCGTTGGATGCCCAGTCAAAGCTTTTGAGGTCGCTTCAAGAAAAGAAAATTCAAAGGGTCGGCGGAAACGAGGAGATACCCGTTAACGTGCGAGTTGTTTGCGCCACCAATCAGGACCTCCGAGGACTTGTGGAAAAAGGATCGTTTCGAGAGGATCTGTTTTTCAGGATCAATGTCTTTCCAATTCACCCGCCGCCGCTGAGAGAGCGACCAAAAGACATCCTCCCCCTGGCCAGGCATTTTTTATCATCCATGGGCGGTGATCCGGATGCTCAATTGACCGAAGGAGCCGCCAGGGTGTTGAAGGAATATAACTGGCCGGGTAATGTAAGAGAACTGGCCAATGTGATGGAAAGGGCGATGATTCTGGAAGGGGGTAAGGCGATTTCAGCCCATACGCTCTCTTTTCTGGGCAGGGATACCCGATCCAATAGCGGCGACGCCCATTTCTCTATTCCATCTAATGGGATTTCCCTCGAAAAAGTCGAGGCGGATTTTGTAAGGCAGGCCCTTGAAATATCACGGAATAATCAGACAGCTGCAGCAAAGCTTCTTGGGCTTACCCGTGCAAAGTTCCGAGTGCTTTTAAAAAGGGTGTCGTAGTGGAACCTAAGCATCCCATAACACTGATTTTGACATTAATCGTCCTTCTGATCTCGGGCATGCCTGTTGTGGCTGGCTCTGAGGTAGTGGATCCGGTGGAAAATGATACGGTACTCATGTTCGTGGGGGAGGATATTGAAGTGCTCTCTATCGCTTCGAGGCGCGAAGAGGGTGCATGGCAGGCGCCCGCTGTGGCTCAGGTTATTACGAGAAAGGAGCTGTGGAAAGAAGGGGTGAAGACACTGAGCCAGGCTTTGGAGATGGCCCCGGGTTTCTACATGGCCCGGAGAGAATGGGGTTCGGAAGCCTATCTGCGAGGTATTCCTGACTCCACGCTGCTCCTCTACGATAACCTGGTTCCTATGGGATCAGATGTGACCAAGACCCTGGACCCCATCGATTATCAGCTTTCCCTGGCACCGGTGAAACGGGTGGAAATCGTCCGTGGTCCCGGATCGGTTTTGTGGGGTCCGGATGCATTCGCGGGAATTGTGAACGTGGTCCCGCTCACGGGAAAGGATTTGGATGGGGTTGAAACGGGGATACTGTATGGTGGGCCGGGAGATCATGGCGCGGCCTACGTGAACATGGGACGCGACGGGGGGTCGTGGGATGGGTTTCTCTCTTTAAGCGGTCGAACCGTAGAGGAGGACGACACCACGTGCAATATCGTCAGGTTCTGGGGCGACGATGGGAAAGCCTATCCATACGCGGATCGATTTGGGCAGGAACAACCGGGTCGATCCCATTACCTTGAAGCATCGGGCCGCTTTGCTTATAAAAAGTGGTTTACCCTGACAGGCCTGGTTTCCGATTACAAGAAGCCTTACGCCATCAGCGGTCCCGAAGAGAGCAGCGGGACCGAGGACCTCACCTGGCCGGAGCAGCGGAGCGGGCCGTTTGGCTTTCTCAAATTAGAGGCCACGAGGAGTCTGGGTTCCAACTCCGGCATCCGTTTTGCTGGTTACTACAATTGGATGAATCTTGAGTACGAAATCATTGACCGCAGTTTCGATCAAAGGGAGAGGAGCTACTACGGGGAACTCATATATGATCATTCCTTTTTTGCGGGAAATGGTATGTTCACCGGTGGTGTCGCTTACAGGAAAACCGACGTGAGGAATGCGCCGATCTGGGAGAGCTACTTTCCCGATTACGTGGCGCAGGAAAAGACCACCCTTTTGCCGCTTTATACCCTCGAGGACTATGACGACAGGCTTTGGTCTATTTTCGGACAGTATACTCACAAGGTGGGGGATTTTGATTTTTCCTTAGGCCTGAGAAACGACGACCATTCACAGTATCAGGATGCCCTGAGTTACAATGCCGGCGTCGTCTGGACGCCTTCCTCGGAGTGGATGTTTAAAGCCCTTTACGGGACGGCCTATCGGACCCCTCTTCCGAGACAGCTCTTGGGAGATGAAAAACCGGAACTAGAAGAAATAGAGACCTTGAACCTGCAAATCGGGTGGAAGCCGTCTGAACGGTACGGCGTGAATGTAGGCGGTTTTGCCAGCAAAATCAGGAACCATATTATGGAAGATCCCTATGCGGGTCTTTCGGAGCCGAATCATCAAAAGATCTACGGGGTTGAGTTGAATGGTTATTTCTCCCCTCTCAAAACGCTGGAGTTTTCCGCCAATTTGACCCTCCAAAACAACAGCGGTCCTGATGAGACCTATCGCTATATCAAATACTGGGACCCCGATCCCCATTACGAGGAACTGAATTTTCCGTACGATACTGGGCCCAAAAGATTGTTCAATCTGACGAGTACCTGGAGACCTATCGAAAAAGTGACGGTTTTTGCGAGGCTTGGCTATCATTCATCCACTCAATTGATCTACCCGAGGGCCAATCGCTTCCAAACCATACCCGGCGCCTGGGTCTTGGACGCCACAACAACCGTTAAAGACATTGCTGTTCCCGGGCTGGATCTCCAGGTCTCTTTCAGAAATCTGACCAATAATCATTACGAGACGCCGGGTACCTACAGCACCATATCGGGAGAGCCCTTCACAGCAGAGGTGATGTTGAGAAAACGGTGGTAGGAGACTGGCTAAATCTAACCAGACGTGGTCCGATATGACCAGTGTCCGAATAGAAAACCCGCTGGGAGCGGTCAAACGCAGGGCGGCATGGACACTGAAATGCGGTACGTTTTTTGCATATATATTTTGGCATGTTTAAGATTGTTAAAATATCACTTTTTGTACTAACCCTGCTACTGGGCACGTCTCAGCAGGTATTTTCAGAAGCGTCCGATCCTTCTGAGGAAGAGGTCTACTTTCTTTTCTTGATCAATGAGGCGAGAAAAGATCCTCTCGGTATGGCAGAGTATCTGGGATTAGACCGTGAGGCAATTCTCCAGGATCTCCCCCAGTTAAAAGAGATTTTAACAGCGGGGGTTCCTCCCCTAAAATTTGATCCTAAGCTTTATAAGGCTGCTGTCGGTCATACTGCGGAAATGCTTAAGGAGAACTATTATGCACACGATGCCCTCGATGGCCGAACCTATGGGGAACGAATCAGAGAATCCGGTTACCTGGCGGTCGTAAACGGAGAGTCGCTGGGCATGCTGAGCTTTCAAAACTTCATCGCGCCCGAGGAGGCTGTGGAGGCCATTTTCAAATCCATATTTCTTGATGAGTTAGATCCCGCGACCCAGGCGGAGCGGAATATCCTCAATCCTGAGATAACGGAGGCAGGAATCGCTCTCGGCAGCGGTCCATTCAACATGAACGGTTTCAGCTTAAACGCCTATCTAACCACGTTGGATTTTGGAAAGCCTGTTGTCGACACAGAGGCAGTTGAAGCGATACTTGTCGGTATGCTGAACGTGGCGAGAAGTGATCCCGGCCTGGCTTTTCTGGGCGCCGGTATTGATGCGGAGCGTGCCGCGAAGGCGTATGGTGATCTCGCGTCGGCCTTGACCCGGTCTCTCGCCCCTCTGGCCTGGAACAATGAACTACATGGGGCTGCCTCGGCACATAATCGGGATATGCACGAACAGGGCTATTTTGATACGGTTTCATTGGATGGGCTGACGGCTTTTGATCGGGTGGCCACCACGGGGTATGATGCGGTCTGCGTTGGTGAAAGTTTAGATGAGGTATTCATCGCGTTGGGCGGTGAACAGAGTCTTGACGCATTTGATGTGGCCTATAAACTCTATGAGAGCATTCTACACAAGGATACGAACCCGGAATTCAATAGCGAACGCAATATCTTTCACCCATTCGTAACCGAGATTGGCATATCGGTGGAGACGAGTTCCAGGGTGCCCGACGGAGGGGATGAGCAACTCATCGGTATTGTCCTCGTTGCTGATTTTGCAGAGCCCCTTGAGCAGAGATATTTTCTCATGGGGACGGTCTACGAGGACCATAACAAGAATGGGGTTGTCGACAAAAATGAGGCGATTCAAGGTATTACCATTCGACTCAGCCCGGGTGAGGGTGCGGTTGGGCCAGAAATTGTCACGCAGAGCGGTCCCACGGGTCGATATCAGATCGATGTGTCACAGCTGCCGACTAATTTTATGGAGATGTATGTGGATTGGCAGGGAGATGCCATCGGACCTTTTGGATTGATTGTAGCACCCATCAGGAAGAACCTTCTGAGGAACCTCAGGATTACTGAGTCCAAAAAGAAATGGGGCATATACTACTGATAGGGCCTGTTGAGGGTGATGATGAAATGAAAAAAGCGTTGACAAATTCAGAGGATTGTGATATCTACGAACGGTGAAATGAGGAAAAGCCCTGACAAGAACTGTGGAATTCAGCTTAGGGTCTGTGAAACGCGAATATACACTCTAAAATTTAGGTGAAAGATTGAAGTGATCGAGTTAAATGAGATGCATAATACAAACATTTAGTTTCAGGGGGAGGTGATAGATCGGGGAAAAGGCTGCGACATTTCGTTTGATGTTTTAGTTTAAGTTAACTTTCAGAATTAATTTTATTTACAAAGGAGGAAATGAGGATGAAAAAACTTTTGGTAATGATTTCGGTTCTGGCTGCACTGGCCCTGGGCGCGGCTCCGGCACAGGCCCTGGTGGGCATGCCGGACGATGTTCCGGGCTGTGATGTCCTGCAGCCATTCTTCCTGGCGTCCATTCCTGGGATGGGGAACACCAATACTTTGATGGTTTTCACCGATGTGGGAGGCTACGGGATTGACTTTCATTACGACGTGATGACCAAGAAGAGTGAAACCGTCTATAACGATGAGTTGCCCGGTACGCCATTTGACGTTGTGTCGACGGATGCCATTTCTATCATTGAAAAAATGGCGCCCACGGAGAAGGTAAAGCTGGAAATCGATCTGGATGGAGACGGTGTGAATGATCACTACGCCGGTTACATGCTGTTCTATGCTATCTCCAGCTACAGTAATCACGTGATTGCACAGACACTGCTGGTCGATCTCGGCGCCGGCATGGCGTCGGCAGCGAATGTCCCGGCAAAGGAGATCGCCCCGGTACCGGTGTTTCCTCAGATCATGAGCGACAGTATTTTCGAGACGGAGCTTTTTTCCGCGAATGCGCTGGCTACCGCAGAGAATCTGCAGATTGGCGGAGGCCAAATGGCCGCTTCATGGTTTGCTTTGTATCCGCGCTATTATATCCTTGATGCCGATGGAAAGACTTACCTGTTCATCTGGAAGAGCGTGAACGGGCTGGGAACGGCTGGAAGCGATATGCATATCGCCTTCTTTAATGACAAGGAAGATGCGGTTTCTTCCAATCTGCCGCTGCCCGATGAGCTGAACATTATTGATGTTGAGAAGTACCTCCCCGCCACGCTCCACAGTGGTGTTTATCCAAAAGAGGGCTTTATCCTGATCGGTCTGCCGGATATTTATGATCGTCCGGCATCGGCTGAGTTCGGCGACTGGGAATGGCTGGGCTATACCTGGCTGAAGGCCGTTGGCAGTGCCGCTGAGTCCTGGACCACGCTGACCCCGATGCATCGGGAAGTCTGGTGGCCTGGAAAGTAATCCCATAAACGTTAACAAGTAAAGAAAAGGCGGGCCGTTTCTCATGGCCCGCCTTTTTCATGCACCTTCCCCCATTTGTCCCCAAAAAAAGTGGCGATTTCCTAACGCCCATAGTTGATCAGAGCTTATTGATGCCGATGATAAAGAAAACCTGCTTGTCTTACTTTGTATATCCCCTTCTGGTATGGATATTTGTCTTTGGATGTGATTTCAGCAGTCAATCGGTGAGCCCGAAGGAAGGACCAGAAAAATTGGTCTTTAGGGATTCATCCAAAGGGTTGCCCGGTTCCGGCAAATGGCGGCAATCGATCGATATCTATGATGTGAACGGAGATGGATACCTGGACATCCTGGCGCCGTCTCCCCGGTTGCCTTCGAATGAGGAGGACAGAAGGCCCCACGTGTGGTACGGGGACGGGAAGGGTGGCTGGTCTGAGGCCCGGCTACGTTTTCCACAAGGAAGTCGCTTTTTCTACGGTGGGATCTGTGGCGGGGATTTTGACGGGGATGGCATAACGGATCTGGCGCTCGCCATGCATACCATGGGGCTCAAGGGCCTGAGGGGAAATGGCAAAGGGGGCTATGAGGCGTTTTCCGACGGGCTCCCCTCGGAAGAAGTATTTACATCGAGGGCGGTGGTGGCAGCGGATGTGAATAACGACGGTACGCCGGATGTGGTATCCGTGTCCGAGCTTTTTCCCAAAGGGCCTGCCTTATCTTCCGGCGGTCGTCTTTATGTGTGTTTAGGGTCCAAAGGGGGGTGGAAATGTCAAGCATTTGGGCACGAGGCGGTTCGAAGGGATTCGGTCTGATTGCCGACAAGGTGGTGACAGGAGATGTGAATGGGGACGGGAATGTGGATATCGGTGTGGGCTCCCTGAATCACGAAAGAACCGAAATTGTGTGGTTGGGCGATGGAAAGGGCGGCTTCACGCCTTTCAATAAGGGATTGATTCAGAAAGTACATTATCCGTCCGTCGATTTTGCGGATCTGAACGGAGATGGCCGGGATGACCTCATAGCGAGTGTCACCGGTTTTGGCAGGGAGGGAATACGGGCCATAAAAGCTTTTCTGAGCGAGAAGCAAGGGTTCAGTGAGATGTCAGACGGCCTGCCAGATCAAACGGTATTCTTTGCTGTAAAAGCCTGTGACCTGGATGGTGATGGCAGCATGGAGATCGTGGGGGGTACCGCTGCCGGGGGGATACGGATATTTTCACTGAAAAATGATCGGTGGGGTGAGGTGGAAGTGTCCGGGTTTCCTGAAGAAGGGTTGCAGCGGATTTATGGTGTTTACTGCAGGGATCTGAACAAGGATGGTTATGGTGATATTGTGGTCAACTATTCCCAGGGAGGAGAGAATGATGACGGCGGGATTCGCGTCTTTCTTGGCGTTCCGAAGAAGAAAAATTGATTGGGGTTAGTGTGGCAATCCCATGTATGAGAAACCGTAGAGTATTGCTTAATGATTGAGAATTGCTATGAAGATCGATAACAGGATACGAACTGCATTATGCCCGGTTCTGGTCTTAGGTATATTGGTTGTTGTCGCTTTTTGTGCGTGTGAAAGCCAAAAAAAATGGTCGATCCAAAGGGCGAACTTGAAAAGCTGGCAGTCCAGTACTGGACCAAGCGCTTTGTGGATAAGGATTACAAGTTCACGTACAATTTGGAATTGGACAAGGAATCCATCCCTTTTTCAGAATATGTAGAAAAAGTAAAAAGAAGCCAAAAACTGAAAATATCTGCTGTGAAGACCAAGGAGGTACGTATCGATGGGGACAGAGGAGAGGTCTTCCTTACAGTAATGACCAACCTGCCGTCGGTGTCCAAGGAAGTGGGCATCACCCTTCAGGATTTGTGGCTGTTGCGGGAAAACACGTGGAAACATAAATTTACCGACAAATAACCTATACATTTATGTGTCAGACTTTTGTCTGAAGCCTTCCCAAGATACTGGACACCTTCACGCCAAGATAGTCAATTTTTTGCTTCATCCCGCCTTTTTGAAATTAAGACATCTTTCCTTCGAAAATTGGTAAATTCATGAAACCGGTAAGACAGATGCGGATTGCCCTGAACGCCATCTGGTCAAACGGTGAACCGTGTGACGGGCATACGGTCTACTGTCATAATATTTTGAAACAGATCATTCGGTTGGGTGAGATGCATGAATACTTGGTATATCATTATGGGCCGCCCAGGTTTGAATTTCTAAAATCTAAAGGAAACGTTCATTCTCTCAGTTTGAAGAAATGTCCACTCATTTCAAAATTGATCCAACGGTATCGGCCCTATCTCGCTGAGGAGATCAGAGTTACTAAAGCTTTGATGAAATTTCGGCCCCATATCCTATTTCAGGTGGGACACTGGGCGGATTTTGTCTATTATCCATGTAAGAAAGTCCATACGATTCATGATCTCGCCTTCTTACGTTCGGAATACAAAGCATATTTTCCTGGTCCCATGGCTCGAGAACTGAAGCAGTTCACTGAGAGGCGCGTGGCGGATTCATCATATCTGATCGCCGTATCGGAAAACACAAAACAAGATCTGATAGAATACTATGGGTTCCCGTCAGAGCGGATAGCCGTGATTGGACACGGCTTTGACAAAAGGCTCTTCAATACTGAGAAAGTAAATGGGAGCGATGTCTATCAAAAGTTTTCCATTACAGAGCCGTTTATCGTAAGCGTGGGCGTGCTTCAGCCCAGGAAGAATTTCGATCGATTAATAAACGCATTTAATGCCCTCAAAAAGGCGCACCGTATACCGCACAAACTGGTCATCATCGGAGGAAGAGCGTGGCAATATGAACATATTGAAGCTCTCCCCGGTCAACTGGGAATTGAAAAGGACGTTGTTTTTACGGGAGTTCTGCCCGTCGAGGACCTTGCCTCCCTTCTAAAGAACGCTGCGCTCTTTGCCTTACCTGCCTTGTATGAGGGATTCGGCATCCCGGTTATCGAGGCCATGGCCTGTGGGACTCCGGTAGTGGCTTCCAATGTCGGCGCCATACCTGAGGTGTTGGGGGACGCCGGTTTGCAAGTAGACCCGTATAGTGTGGAAGATATTGCCGACAAGATACTTCAGGTACTGAATTCCCCAGCCCTTCAGGCGGTTTTGGTCAAGCGGGGTTTGAAAAAAGCTGAGGGATATTCCTGGGAAAGGGCCGCCCTGGAGACATTAGCGGTTTTCAGAAAGGTGGCGTGAGCTGGCGCTGTCGTGATGAAGACACCGCAGGTCCAACCCATCTTTCGAAAAATACATGGGGGTTTGAAACGCATCCTCTCCTGGATGTGCGCATCCGATATTCACCTCATGGTGACATCTGTTGCCTTCTGCATCCTGTCTCTCTGCCTCCATTGGGAGTCCTCGATCTTCCCGCTTGGTGGCCCTCATGACAGCCTGCGGTACATCGGAATGGCTGAAACGATTCTGAAAGGAGAATGGCTCGGCGAGTATTCCCATATGACATTGATTCGATCCCCGGTCTATTCCTCGATTTTGGCAGTAAATAGCCTGATCGGATGGCGTCTTCATGTGTTTCAGCAGTGCATTTTCTTGGTCAGTATCTTGTTGTTGACGGCAGCCCTGAGAAGCCTTCATGTGGAAAGGTGGAAAATTTTAATCATCTGTTTTCTTTGTGTATTTCATCCGCTCACGATCTATTGTACAAATTTCGTGGTTTCAGAAGCGGTATACGTATCCTTTGCAACAGCGGTAATGGCGGGATGCTTTGGGATTTTGGGTACGTATAAGGGATCTTTCATTCGCTATAGCTTCTGGGTGGTGATTCTGTCTGTGGCGTCCGCACTATTTTGGCATATTCGTCCGGAAAGCGTTTGGATCCTGCCTTTTTTTGCCATTTGTTTCGGGTATCTCCTTCGATTTGCCAAAACAACCTCCGGCGCCATCTGGTTTAGAGTCTCTGCTGCGGTTTTCGCCCCTCTATTTGCTGTGCTTTTTTTCGGACATCAACTGGCAGCCCTAAATGAAAAACACTACGGCATCAGGGTGACCCATGAACTGGCCGAACCGAATTTCATTAGTGCATTTAATTGGCTGACCCGGGTGGCACCTTCTTCCATTCGACCGCACGTCCCTGTTTCAAGAGATGCCGTGGAAGCCGCCTATACCGTTAGTGAGCATTTCGCATTGCTCGAGCCCTATTTATCTCAACAGAAAGATGGTCACGGCTGGACCCGGTTTGGGTGTGAATGGATGGGAATCTGCCATGAATTGGCCGGCGGTTGGGCAGTCTGGGCCATCAGAGATGCAGCGGCTTCCATCGGCGTATATACGGATGCAGCCCGGGCGAGCCAATTCTATGGATCTGTTGCCAGGGAGATACGCCATGCATGTGAGGAAGGAAAAGTGAAGTGTACGCAAAACCCCACTGGAAATTTTCTGGCACCGCCCATGGGCCTGGCGGATATCCCGCGTATATTGATGTCCTCACTAAAGGTCCTTTTTATGACCGTTACACTCGGAGATTTTGCATTAGACCCACAGGAACTGGACCGCTCCAATCCAATCATAAGCGAACGTTATGAGGTGATCACCCATGACCAGAAGGGGCAATGGCCGGAATACTACGGTGAAACGGCGGAAATCCATGCCGACATCTACCGGATCATACAGTTAGCGGGTGGGGCGATCTTTCTCATGATGCTGACGGTGGTTCTTTTTGTAAGGTCTAAGGCACACCATTTAGGGTCGCTTTTTCATTTCAGGCAACTCGTGGTATGTACCTCGGTCTTCATCTTGAGCAGAATGGCTATTCTCAGCTATGTCGATGCGATGAGTTATCATATTCAGGTTCGCTACCTCATCGTCTTATACCCGGCGCTTATGGTATTGCTCGGCCTGGCATTACCCTCCGCGAATGATATCATCAGGATATGGAGGCGTCGTCATGGGGGCGCATAGTATTCAGAAAGATATCATATCGGACTTCGGGAACCAGTGGACGATGTTTACCCAGAACAGGGGATATTATGCGTCACTGCAAGCCCTGGACAGCCTCATTCAACCCCTTTTGGAAGTAAAATCGGTTCAGAACAAATGGATAGCGGATGTCGGCGCGGGAACCGGGCGGTATACCCGCCTGCTTCATGAAGCAGGGACCAAGGCAATCCTGGCGATGGAACCCTCTGCCGCATTTGAAGTCTTAAAGCGAAACACCACAGGTTTGAGCGGAATTGAATATTTGAAGGCGCCTGCAGAAAAAATTCCCCCCCTCGGTTTTGACTTCATATTCTGTATCGGCGTTATGCAGTTCATTGAGGATCCTCGCTCGGCACTCGTGGCGATGGGCCGGGCGTTGAATCCGGGAGGAAAGCTTTTTCTCTGGGTCTATGGCAAGGAGAAAAATGGCCTCTATCTGGCCCTGCTTAATTTTCTTCGCATTTTTTCATCCCGTTTGCCCCCTAAGTTACTAAGGGCATTTTCATGCTGGCTCCTGCCACTTGCAGATCTATATGCCTTTGGATGCCGGATTCTGAAACTCCCGCTATCCGATTACCTATTAAACTACTTCTCCAGGCTTGATTTTTACACCCGTAAACTGGTTATTTATGACCAGCTAAATCCAAGGATTGCCAAATATTACCGCGCAGCTGAATTGCGAGCGCTTTTGAAAGCATGTGGTTTTGAAAATATCCGCATGTATCACCGATTGGGGTACAGTTGGAGTGTGCTCGCTTCATTTAAAGATGGAGACTCCGGGGACTCTCCATAAGCAATGAGGTTGGAGGGGAATCCCAACAAGAAATGGCTCTTGATATGGGCGTGGGGAGAATTATCGATGAGCTTTCTCAATGAATGAGGGGTGAGCAAATTTAGATTCTCCATACGTGACCAGAATTCCATCCCCAGTGCTTTGAGAATTGATCGATGTAGAGAAGCGGGAAGCCAGTGGAGGAAGGGGATGAGCGTATGCACCTCACAGGGGAACAGCCGGTTCGGTGTAACAAAAAAAAATCGTTTAGACACCCTGAATAGTTCTGTTACGAACCGCTTTTGGTGACGGTAGGCGCCCACGTGTTCCAATACAGCCGAACAAAAGACGATGTCGAAACTCTTGTTTTTGAAGGGAAGGTTCAGTTTCTCTGTTCTGACAAAGCGAATGCCAGGGTTTTCGCGCGACAGATGAGACGCGTCTTCGATACTGGTGACCACCAGGTTCTCTGTGTAAGGATATAATGACTCCAGAAAATTGGAATCAGGAAGGGTCTGGTCGGGGGTGGCGCCGACGTCCAGGACGCGGGAACTGGCGGTCGGTTTCAGTACCTTCATAAAGGTGAGGAAGATTTTCCGGCGTACAAGAAGTGAGACCTGTGAAGCCAGGTGACGCATTGGGTGATGGAAAGAGAAGTAATCTATGGTTTCAACCGTCATTTTCGATGTCCAGTATGGCCAAGACGAACCCCGAAGCCACAACCTGCACCCCCAATCCAATTCCCGTAACGGCCGGAATCACCGTTCGTAGACTATCCTGATAGGAGAGCTCGCTGAAGCCCGTCGCTTTCCACTTCAGGACCTCCATCGATAAGAAGACAAGCCCTGCCACTATCAATACAAGACCAGATACGATTCCCCATTCGACGGAGTGGTGATGCTTGAGGAGTTTACTCAGGAATGAATCTCCCGGTAACATCCCTGTATTTGAAGCATACACCCTGATCAGTACCCCAAAGCCGAGTATTTGAAACCCGACCAGAATCGCTGCACTCGAGACCATCAGCGTGTTCAAATCAAGAGTAATCCCGTTGAAGATCTCTAAGGGCTTCGGCAGTAGAAGAAGAAATCCCAAAGCCCCAGCTACGGTTAGCAACAACCCCGGCAGAATAAACAGCCAGACCGGACTGTATAACAGCATAAATCTCAGATGACGCCAGCCGTCTCGCCAGCTGCGAAGGTGTGGGGTGCGGGACCGTCCATCAGGTCTTAATGTAATCGGGATTTGTCTGATGTTGAGCTTATGAAGGGTGGCCTTAACCACCATCTCGGAAGCATATTCCATTCCACTGGTACGCAGACCGAGTTCCATGATGGCCTCGCGCCTGAAGGCCCGAAGACCACAATGAAAGTCATTCACAGCAGATGAAAAGAAAAGCTTTCCCAAGGCGGAAAGTACGGGGTTTCCGATCCAACGGTGTTTCCAAGGCATGGCACCCGGCTCAATCCTTCCTCCCTGTCGGGGAAACCGGCATCCCATGACAAGATCGGCCCCATGACGCAATTCCTTTAAGAATGAAGGAAGTTCACCGAAATCGTAGCTCCCGTCGGCATCTCCCATCAGGATGAAAGTACCCCGGGATGCTTCGATACCCCTCTTGAGGGCTTTGCCATACCCCCTCTGGGCGATATGAACCACCCGAGCACCCGCCCTCTCTGCGATCTCGGGTGAACCGTCGCTGCTTCCGTTATCGGCAATCACCACTTCTCCCGTAACTGCATGATTATGAAGCGCGTTCAGTGCTTCACGAATGCAGGCTTCAAGAGTCTCGGCCTCATTGAGACAGGGCATAACAACAGAGATTTCTATTCCATCTTCCACGATCATTACCTGAAAACGATTGTTGAAGCGCTTTTCCTAAAGGAATGTTTGAGCGATCGAAATACCAGGCGGACGAAATGGCCAAGCCCGTTCTTGTATCCACATTTTTCGAGATTATCGATAAAGACTTTACATTTGATAGGAGCATTTTTCAAGAAGGACTCCGTTAAATCTTAAGCGTCGATCCGTTTTTGCTCCAAATATCTGACGGGTGAACCATTTCCATGAAAAATAATAAGGGAGGGGTCAGTATTGTTATTCCCACCTATGAGGGTGGTAAGGTCTTTTCGCAATGTCTCAAGATGATTTACGCGCAGGCGTATGACGGGCCGATCCAGTTGATTGTCATTGATTCCGGTTCTTCCGATGGTACAGCAGAACTGGCCGAAAAAAAGGGAGCGATTCTAAGACGAATTGACAAAAATGAATTCCATCACGCAAGGACAAGAAATAAAGCCCTCTCGTTGGTGGCGTTTGATCGAGTCATATTCATGGTGCAGGATGCTGTCCCCGTTTCAGAAAAATGGCTTTCCCGTTTGACGGAGTCGTTGGAGGAGTCTGGGGCAGCGGCGGTCTATACCGGTCAGATCCCGCACGAAAATGCGTCCCTCTATGCCCGGCTTGAGACAGATTCCATCAGCGAGGCAAGAGGCAATAGCCCAAAAGTTCACTATCTCCAATTACTTGAATCGTTTCGTGCATTACTCTATGAAGAGGCCTACAGGAACATTGGCCTCGATAATGTCTGTGCAATTTACAATATGAATGTACTGTTAGAAGAACCATTTCCCAATGTGGATTTTGCTGAGGACCTGGCTTGGGCTTTGAAAATCCTTCTCAAAGGCCACACAATTCTTTATCAGCCCAATGTTCAAGTAAAACATTCGCATAATCGCCCATCCATCTATATCTTTAAGCGACAAATTATCAATGCATTTTGGTGTGCTAAGATAATGCAGCGCGTAAGAGAAGATTTATCCTTTTTGGGGCTGTACGATCTTTTGGCGGTGATGAATGACGTGGTGGATGCCGCCCATCAGATGGGGAACGAGATGCAGTTTTCACTCAACATCAAGTCGTTTTTCCAAGAGATCTTGAAGTCGTTTCCGTTATCATATCGAGTTTGCCTATTCCTGGAGTCTGGTCTTTCTATGGTTCATAAATCAGAATCTTTGGCGGTTACAGAGATAAGGAAGCGGTTGGAAAAAGAGATACGGGAAATGTTCGGTAGCCTGCTTACAAGATACCCGAATGCAGAGAAAACGGAATACGCCGAGGCTCTGGAACAGATTACCGCCAATGTCTTGGGAAGAATTCTCGGGGAGACCTATGCGAGTTGTATGCGACAAGGAAATATCTCCAATCGGTTTGAGCGGTTCATGCGGCCCTGGCTGATTGGCGCGTAATACCTATCTCTTTTTCTTTGGAAAAGGTGGTGAGATTTCTTATCTATTTTGCTATGTTCTAACAGCGAAGCATTCTTAACGGGTATGTGTATATGCCTGCAAATAATATAGATGTGACGCGGGCGTCCAAATGGATGCCGTCTCGGCGACGAACTGATCTTCAGGATGACCCATATGGGCTCAAAAGCGGTCAGACAAATCAGAGGGCTTTTTCCAAGAATAAGACAATGGCGACATGATTCTCAGATGGATGCCAGGGATCACTGGTTTAACGAAATGGATGCCGCAGAACTTCCTAAGATCAGCATCGTAACCCCTTCTTATAATCAGGCGCGTTTTTTGGAGACATGCATTCAATCGGTCCTGAGCCAAGGGTACCCGAGGCTGGAATATATTATTCTCGACGGGGGATCGTCCGATGATAGTGTTGACATCATCAAAAAACATGAGGCTGACATCACATTTTGGAGGAGTAGACTTGATAAAGGCCAATCCGATGCCATCAATGAGGGCTTTGAAAGAAGTACAGGAGATCTTGTTGCCTGGTTAAACGCGGATGATTTTTACTTACCAGGTGCCTTTGCAATGGCGGGCCGCACGTTTTCGTCGCGACCTGAAGCGTCGTTTTATTTCGGAAACGGGTGGCGGGTAGATGAAACTGGAAATTTCAAGTCACCTTTTTTTAAGAAAAACCACATTTATTTTAACCGTAACGGTCTGATTTATGGCCTTAATTATATACTACAGCCATCCAGCTTTATAAACAGAAGAGTCCTCTTTCAAGTGGGGCTCCTTGACACGGGTTTACGGTACGGTATGGATACAGATTTGTGGATTCGGCTGTCTAATCTCGCGTCACCACAGCCGATATCGGGTTTTCTTTCCGCATCTCGGGAATATGATGATACGAAGACCGCCAAAGGCTCCTTTGAACGGGTGGAGGAGCTTCGTCAGATTGCGAGCAAGTACAGTGGGGCGCCCATGACACCTGGCGTTTTATGCTATTTCTTGGATACTCTTTATCAATCGGTTGGGGAAAGAGAAGAAATATTCGACAGAAATTTCCAGAAGTCTCTAAGAATGTTTTGGGCTGAGACAGCACGGCTACTGTCCAAGTTTGGCTGCAGCCCTGAGGGGTTTCCGGTTTCGGGTGACCCTGAGAAATTCCGGAGTAAGTAGTTCAAAAGATACCCAAAATGTATGGGCTGAGCAGATACACAGAATGAAAATAGGCATTGAAATCAGACAAATTGTCCCTGGAAGCTCTGGCGGAATGGCTATGCTTGTTAAAGGGGTTTTGGATGCGCTTTTTGAGCAATATCCTGAAGAGGATTTCTTTATATTTTCAACTATTTTTAATCGGGGCCTGGTGGGTCAAAATCGTAAGCATGTGGAAGTCATTACCCTGCCGATTGCCAATTTTTTTGAAGCGTTGGATCGGCTTTCAAAAAGAATTGGGCTTTCTGTGCTCATTAGAACGTATCCGGCGGAAGTTGAGTTGAATTTCTCCATGTCGAAACAGATATTCCTGGTGCCCGACCTGCAGCATGAGTTTTATCCGGAATTTTTTTCTTCGGAAGTTGTGCGATCCCGACGTGTTGCTTTTAACAAAGCCCTGGTTTGGAGCGCGGCCATTGGGACATTGAGTGAGTTTACCAAACGAACGATTGAGGCGCACGAATGGACACGTTGCCGGGACATTTTCATTGTACACCCGGGTTTGCCTTTCAAAATGCATCATGATGACGTGCCGGTGTTAACCCCTGAGAATCAGAGAGATATTCCCTCAAAAGCCTTTTTTATTTACCCGGCGAATTTATGGCCTCATAAGAATCACCTTAGGATTCTAAAGGCTTTTGCGGGTTTTCTTGATAAAACCGGGCATGATCTGCAACTGATTTTGACAGGCCATAGGGAGGGGTGGAGTAGCCTGAATGCAGCTTTTCCGAGCTTGCCAGTGTTTCATCTTGGTTTTGTTTCAGATTCCTTATTGAGGCGACTCTATCAAAAGGCCACTGCCCTTGTTTTCTTTTCTCTGTACGAAGGCTTCGGCATTCCCTTATTAGAGGCGTTCGATGCCGGGATTCCGGTTATGTGCAGTAACACGACGAGTTTACCAGAAGTGGGCGGAGATGCGGTATTAAGTTGCGACCCCACAGACACGGATGCGATGAGTGGACTGATGGCAAGCGTTGTCGAGGATAACAAAATCAGGAATGAACTAATCTCAAGAGGGAAACGACGCCTACAACTATATGGATGGGAATCCTCCGCAAAGAATTTGTATGAAGCATGCGAAAGGGTTGTTTGCAGGAAATCAGGAGAGATACGCGTATCAGGTGGGATGTCATCAAATGATTACCCACTGGTCACCATCGTTACGCCCTCCTTTAATCAAGGCCAATTCTTGAGGAAAACCATTGATAGTGTCCTCAATCAGAGCTATTCCCACATTGAATATCTGGTGATGGATGGAGGTTCTCAAGACAATTCAGTGGATATTTTGAAATCGTATGGTGATAAGATCTGCTGGGTTTCAGAGTTGGACCACGGACAGAGCGATGCCATCAATAAAGGCTTCAATCGATCAAATGGGGAAGTTCTTGCCTATCTGAATTCAGATGATTTACTTCTTCCAAACGCTGTGAGCACCGTGATAGAATATTTGCTTCAACATCCGGATTGGGATCTTGTATATGGAGGGGCTCAATACATAGATAAAGAGGAGCGTGTTACTGGCATCTATAATACGGCTGATTACTCGTTTGAAAGGCTCATGCAGGACTGCTGTATTTGCCAGCCTGCGGCATTCTGGCGGCGTAGAATAGCGAATAAGGTGGGGCCATTCAGTCCGAAGCTTCAGTACGCAATGGATTTTGATTACTGGTTGCGTATCGATCGTGCGGGAGGGCGCACCCATCACATTCAAGATATGCTGGCCAGCAGCCGCCTTTATGCTGAAAACAAAACACTCTCGGCCAGGAGAGAGATTTACAAAGAAATATTCCAAGTTTGTCTATCGCATGGCGGATATGTTGACTACAGCTATTTTGTCGGTTTTTGGGATCATCTGATCAATGAAAACAGATATGCCGCAGTCACTGCTTTGGGTCGATATTCAAAATTGATTCGATTGTTGGCGATGCTTCATCTCAGGTTCTTTGATTTTCGTAGAATGGGTATTCGAAACATCCCTTTTGCTTTAAGGCGAACCTATGCACGAGCGCTTTCAAGGAGTTTTTCAAAGGGAGGGATTTTCTACAGAATATCGAATCCTTTCTTGGTCAAGTTGGCAGATAAGAGGCCTGTAAGCGGCCTATGGAGCGATAATTGGTTAGGCCCAAGGTGCAGTTTTTTTAAGAACGAAACAAGCTTGGTGTCTGACGATCTTATCGGGGGAATACCGGCGATCGATATGGATCTAACCGTCAAACTCGACAACAAAGAGGTGCTAAGAAAAAGCCTGAAAGAAAAGACATATGAATCCATCCGATTTTCCATTGACCCAAACGGGTATAAGAGGATCCAACTCAACTTCTCCAGGCATGTCTTGGATCCAGCTCGAAGAAGATTGTCTTTTCTTCTGTTTGAGACGAATTTGTTTAGAGAAGAAGATATTCTTTGAAAAATGAAGTTTGATACACTGGTAAAAAGTCAAAAATGCGCTCTTTCCGTCATTCCCCGCAAAAGGCATCGGGATCTTCGACCGGCGAATCCCGGATCGGGGTCCGGGACAGGCACCGGAATCCAGTGTTATCAAGAAGTTATGAAACTCCTGGACCCCGTTTTTCAACGGGGTGACGACTTTTTACGAAGGCATCAAGTTTGGCCGACAACTAAGGCTTGGCGAGACTTATAAACGTCAGAGTCAGTCGTAAGAGTCAGTCAATTTTCCCAAACGGCGTTCTCTATTGGTACGGATCCACAACAATTGTTCCTTAGTGTGCCATAATGAATATTGTCCAAATCAGCACGTATGATGTCATCGGGGGCGCGGGCAGGGCAGCGTATCGGCTCCACTGTGGTCTAAGAGAAATTGGCCATCGATCCCGTATGCTGGTCCGGGAAAAGGCTTCGGATGATCCCGATGTGTTTTGCCCTTCCGTGATAACTCCACCTAAAAATGATCAAGAGCATATATTCTATTTTGAAGCCATTCAACGAGGGTATATTGATTGGAACCGAACAGATGTCAGCAATACCATGTTTTCCCTCCCCTTTCCTGGGCATGACCTCTCCAGTTTTCCTGTATTGGCGGAGGCGGATATTATCAACCTGCACTGGATAACCGGATTTCAGTCGATACAAACCCTGAAAAAGCTTTTTTCCCTTCAAAAACCAATTGTGTGGACGCTACATGATATGTGGCCATTTACAGGCGGGTGTCACTACTCTGCTGGCTGCCAACAATATTGCCAGGATTGCTGCGCATGCCCACAGCTTTGTGAGGATCCGTTGGGGCTTACCAAAACCATACTCCAAGACAAACTGACACACCTGAAGGGCTCAAACCTTGTGGTGGTAACGCCTAGCCGATGGATGGCGGATTGTGCAAAGGAGAGTGCACTCTTTCGGGGTTCACGGGTGGAAGTGATTCCAAACTCGCTGGAGACAGACGTTTTTTTTCCATTTCCCAAAGCGGAGGCAAAGCGAATTTTGGGTTTTGAGGAAGAAACGACGATCGTCCTTTTTGGCTGCCAGTATTTCCAAGAGAAAAGGAAAGGTTTCTCAGAATTACTGTCAGCATTGAGTGATTGCCTCGATCATTTGGAATTTCATGAACTGGTGAAAAAAGATAAACTTAAGGTGCTTACTTTTGGATCTCCCATTGATGACTTGAACCGTCTTGGGATCCCGATTGTTTCTCTGGGAACATTGGCATCGGATGAGGAGATACGGACTGCTTACTGTGGCGCCGATCTATTTGTACTCCCTTCACTTGAGGACAACCTTCCCAATACCATATTGGAGGCAATGGCTTGCGGGACATCCGTGGTGGCTTTTGACACGGGTGGAATCCGTGACATGGTAGAAGACAGCGTGAATGGGTTTCTGGTGCCTACCGGAGATACGAAAGCACTGGCCCAGAGGATTTTATGCCTGGTTTTTGATACGGATAAACGGAACCATTTTGGGAGCAGGTCACGGGAAAAGGTGGAAATGCATCATACATTGGCCGCACAAGCAAAAGGGTATTTGTCCATATATCAAGAGCTCTATGATGAGATTGATGGTGCGCGAAACGAAGGTTTTCAAGGGAGGTCTGTAAATTCACAGCCCGATAAGGAAGAGACTCTCAGCTATGATGTTAAAGTTCCGATGGATATTGAAGTTGGCCCTGAAATAGGCTCAATATATGAATCACTTGTGTTGAAATCCCTCCAGAAATTTGCACCATTTCTCAAGGAACAACTCGAAGAGACTGAAAAGGATCGAGCCGCTCGTCTTGAACAAGTAAATGAACTTACAAGACTTTTGGCAGAGAGTGAAACTGATCGGGAGGCTCGACTTGAACAGATAAGGGAGCTGACCAAAATAGCGAGAAAGGGACAAGAAACCATTCAGAGATTGGAACATAGGATTCATAAACTGGAAAATGAAATTCGTGAATACCAGGATAATATGGAAACACTGGAGCACATAATTCACGGTTTGAGAGGAACCCTCCCTATGCGTATTGCCAGAAAAGTATCGTTTGGGCGATTTGATCCTCCTAATAAATGGTGAGATTGGAAATATCATACCCTCTATTTTCCAAGAATAGCTTCTAATGCCTCTTGAATCAAAATCTACGCTCTCACGCTTATGTATATTTTGTTGGGGTCTCGATCATAGCAGCTGAAAGCGTAGGTTCCATAGATTTGGAATAGATTTGGAATAGGTCGAAAAATCAGTCGGAAAATCATGAGTTCTCAAGAGCATACAAATCGAATCAAGGCCGCGTTTGCTTTATTGCTACCGTCCTGTGTTGTTGTATCAAACCTATTTTTCTTTACCCCTATTACCATTTATGCTGGCAATATCTCGGAATTCAGTATCAGCTTGCCAGAAGTTTTAAAATGCTTTGCCATCCCGGTTCTCGTCTTAATGGGCGTCTTTATGGGTATTGGCTTGTTATTGCGGAGGAAATATTTCTCGCTATTGGTCTCATTTCTTCTCGCTTTGGGGTTATTGATGTGGGTTCAAAGCAGTTATTTTGTCCTCCAACATGGCCCTATGGGTATTACAGATATCAATTGGAGTAAGTACGTATGGCAGTCCATGTTAAATACAGCAATGTGGATTGTTGTGTTGAGCGTTGCGTTATTTCTTCATAGACAAATTGTCAAGGCTGCAATTGTGGTAAGCTGTTCACTATTAGCGGTACAATTTACCTATTTGTGTATTCTGACTATCCAGGAGCCGAAACTATGGACAAAAAAAGAAGAGGTCTATAAAGGGATCTCGCCTCCACCTGAATTGATGCAGTTTTCTTCTACGAAAAACGTAATCCAGGTGGTGCTCGATGAGCTTCAATCTACTGTTTTTAAGGAGTTCATGAATGAAAACCAAGAAAGATATACCAATGATTTTGAGGGATTTACGTTTTTTGAAGAAGCGACTGGGGCGTTTCCCACTACCCTAATGAGTGTCCCTGCCCTATTAAGCGGTGAGACGTACAAAAATCATGTTCCCATACAAGATTTTATGCGCTCCATATGCAGCGCCAATACGCTGCCGAATGTCCTTTATGATCATGGTTTTAAGGTCGATATGGCAGTGCCGTATCACTGGTGTTACAACGGTAAGTGGTCAGTTTTTTATTATATTCCCGTTCCTTATGGGTTGTCGCAGGAGGAATATGACCAAGCAAATGCCGATTCTCTTTTACGTTTTTCAGTTTTTAGGTTATCACCGCATTTCTTGAAGACGGTTATCTACAAATACGGCGTGGGTATACCGATGATTAACTTAACTAAAGGAGACAGGCAACATTGGGAAGCAGCGAGGCATTTTGCCCATGAAGAATTCCTGCAGGATCTAATAGACAATATGCAAACGACTAGAGATGGCCCAGCCTACAAGTTCATTCACCTGACGACAACCCATTGGCCTTCAGTACTTGACGAGAATTGTAAGTACGCTGGCCACGTTTTGCCATGGACGTGGGATAACATCAAAGTGCAGACAAGGTGCGGCATTGAGCACTTCTTGAGGTTCTTAGAAAAATTGAAACGTTTGGGAATATATGATTCTTCATTGATTGTTGTCCAGGCAGATCACGGTTACTGGAAAATACCCCGTTCAGAAATGGAGATCACTCTTAAGAATGCTGACAAAGATATTCCCGGATATTTTGGTAGAGATCCAGAGTACTTTGCTGAAATGGTGTGCGCGGCGTTGCCATTGATGGCTATTAAACCACCTCATAGTAAAGGACCTCTGCGTGTATCCAGTGTGCCCGCAGCCCTGACAGATATACCCGCGACGGTTTGCTCATTGCTTGGCATTAAGCATGATTTCAGCGGAAAAGCCGTATTTGAATTAAAGGATAATGAAAAGCGCAAAAGGGTCTTCCGGTATTATGATACGCTAAATCGCAGCAAGGATAAGTTTTTTAGACGTATGGATGAATTCCATATTGAAGGTAGCCCATTTGATAAGGCTTCATGGAAATTCATAACTTCTTATAGAAACCCGGAAGAACTTTCGTATGAAGTCAGGAAGCTGGATTTTGGCACAAAGGAAGCTTTCCATTTTTTGAATTATGGCTGGGGGCCAGATGAGAAAGATCCAAGGGAGGGATATCCTTTCAACTGGGCGATCGGTGAATCTGCAGGTTTACTTCTCTCATTGCCTAAAAATAAAGAAACCGTTCTAACAGCAGTTTTACAGTCCTTTCCCTTCGACACAATGCAAGAAATAAAGATCTTCGTTGACGGTGAGCAAGTAGGGAGATGGGAACTCTTTCATCCTTGGCGGTTTTGTAGGAAGAGTGTAGCCATCCCATCTGATGAAAAAAGACCGGATGTGAGTCATATTGAGTTTCAGTTTTCAAAACAGCGAATGTCGATGAAAGGAGAAAGGCCTATTTCAGTAAGGTTTAAAAGCATAACGATCGAGTGATTGATCACAGTCTAAATTGTGAACTGATGCATTGAAGAGGAGAGTCGTAATGAAGAGACAAATTTTTGCCATGGTTGTATTTGTGTTTTATATGGAAGCACTTGCTGCATATGCATATGCCTATATTGATCCCGGTACCGGTAGCATGTTTATCCAAGCTGTTCTTGCCGTGATAGCGGCTTGTGCCGTCTCTGTAGGGGTGTTTTGGCGTCGTCTAAAAGCTTTCTTGAGAAGGACCTTCAGTCGCAATAAACATATTGATGGGAACTCCAACGGGAACTCCAATGTCGAGTAATTCCGGTTCTTTTAGGGATCCATTTGGTAAGGTTTTCACATCAGATGGGAAAGTCTTTAGAAGCATATTTTCACCTGGAGTTAAAACTTATGAAGCCGCCAAAATGAGAGGTGTCTATGAACACCTCATCGATAAGCGGTTATTGATTTCTCATGAAGAGACTCAAGTCGACGAGTCCGCAGCTGAAGGCGCAGTGTATTGTTTGGCCCACCCTTGTCTGCCGATGGTAAGCTATCCCTGGGAGTGGTCGTTTTCCATGCTGAAAGATGCCGCACTACTTCATCTCGAGGCAATGGAAATACTGGTGCCAAGAGGCTTCTGGTTAAGGGATGCGAGTGCGTTTAATGTCCAATACGATGGAAAACAATTGGTATTGATCGATACCCTGTCTATAGGTAAACGAACGCCAGATAGCCCGTGGGTAGCTTATGGTCAGTTTTGTGCTCATTTTCTCGCGCCTTTGGCAATCGCCGCGTATTGCGATATTCGCTTACTTTCGCTTTGGCGCAGTTACATCGAAGGTTTCCCGCTTGATTTGGTGGTAAAGATGCTGCCATCCATTAAAAAGTATCGGCCAGGCATTTTTATGCACCTCAAACTTCATTCCGCGGCTCAAGCATCAGCGGACAAAAAGGAGGATATTACCAAGATTCGATCGAGTGAGAAGATTAAAGTCGGGGATAAAGGCCTCATCGGGATTGTAAGCTCCTTGAAAAGGACGATAGATCGGACGAATTGGAAAAGAAGATCCGCGATTTGGGAGGATTACGGAGAGATTAGAACCTACGATGACCCGGATGTTGCCATGAAATCGGAATATGTTGAGAATGTGATCAGGCAACTGAAACCCAAGATGGTATGGGATCTCGGTGCCAACAGGGGTGAATTTTCCCTGATTGCTGCATCCCATGGGGCTTTTGTCGTAAGCATTGATGGCGATCCAGCCTGTTCGGAGGCGCTATACGAAAAAATTGGCGGCGAGAAGCGCATAACTGGAATCCTTCCATTGACAATGGATCTGGCCAATCCTTCACCAGGATTGGGCTGGAACAGTAAAGAGCGGTTGAGCTTAAGTGAAAGGGGACCTGCCGATTTGGTTATGGCATTGGCACTGATACACCATCTGGTGCTGTCATCGTGCGTGCCTTTTGACTTAATAGCCGAGTGGTTTTCGACCTTGGGGAATAGCCTATTAATCGAATTTGTCCCTCCTGATGATCCCATGGTGAAAAAGCTCTTGCAGAATAGGGGGGATGAGCATCTCCCTTATAGCCTGAACTTATTTAAACGAAGCTTTGCGAGTTTTTATGATTTCGAGGAAGAGATAATTCTTAATAACGGCAGGATTTTATTTTTATGCGAGCGTTCGAAAAACAAAATCTAAGCAATCGATATTTTTCAGAAGTTGACACCATTGTCCAGGCAACTCACTGAGGAGGAAAAGAGATGAATATGAAAACCGCGATTAGACAATGGATTAAAATGGCTCGTGTTATGCAGGCAGCAATTCTTGTATGCGTTGGTGCCATCACTCCGACTTCAGCCATATGTGCCGATAAATTATTGGTGAAGAACCCAGGAGGAACAACGACATTTAAGGTTGAGGATAATGGGTCTGTCACCTCTGTTTCTTCTCTATTTATCAACGGCGCCTCTGCATGGGGCAGCGCACCCTTTGTTTTGGGCCAGAATCTATCAAACAGAGGGCTGGTGATTACGAATAAGGCGCCGAACAATCAAAAAAACATATATATGGGATGGAATGTTGGCTCAACTCATGAGTATGCAGAGATTTTTGCGCTCCATGAGGGTGTGGCATATAAGAATCTCGTCTTGAATCCAAGTGGGGGTTTTGTTGGGATTGGGAACACAAGCCCCTCATTTCCTCTGCAGATGGGCAGCGGTGCCTATGTGTCGGCAGGCGGAGTGTGGACGAATGCGTCCAGCAGGGAATATAAGAAAGATATTGAGGTGTTAGCTGCCAATGAAGCAATGGATGCCGTAAAGGCGCTCAAGCCGGTTAAGTTTCGATATAAGGTCAATCCAGAAGAAAGGCATGTGGGGTTTATCGCTGAGGAAGTCCCTGAAATTGCGTCAACAAGGGATAGAAAAGGGATGAGTCCTATGGATGTGGTGGCCCTATTGACCCGAGTGGTGCAAGATCAGCAAAAGATAATCGAGGAGCTCTCGGAAAAGGTAGCGAGACTTGAGGCCCTTGAACATTAATTGGCTTTTTAAGAACCTTTGAATACGCATGGAATACACCAGGTTTTCGATAAACAGGGGTCAGGGAACTGTAAAAGATGGCAAGGATACGAGAAATACTTGTACTTTTAGATGGTTTCAAAAGCCTGCGCCCTGAAATCTTATTGACTATCCTTATTCGCCGATATTGATAGAAGAGGTGAAGATGGACAAAGCGTCTAAAATATACGTAGCTGGGCACCGTGGCTTGGTCGGTTCAGCCATTGTGAGGCAACTTCAGCGAAACAGTTACCACCGTCTTATTCTTAAAGCCCATGACGAACTGGATCTATTGCGGCAAAGCGACGTCGAAGACTTTTTCCAACAGGAAAGGCCTGAATATGTGTTTTTAGCCGCAGCAAAGGTTGGGGGTATTTGGGCGAATGCCACGTATCCTGCCGATTTTATCTTCAACAACATCATGATTCAGGCCAACATTATTCATGCGTCCTATCTTCACGGCGTGAAGAAACTGCTTTTTCTCGGGAGTTCGTGCATTTACCCTAAACACTGCCCTCAACCCATGAAAGAGGAACATCTTCTTTCCGGCTATCTGGAACCGACTAATGAACCTTATGCAGTGGCAAAGATCTCTGGAATTAAAATGTGCCAGGCGTATAATCGTCAGTATCGTACCCATTATATCAGCGTGATGCCGACGAATCTCTACGGACCGGGGGATAATTTTGACCTTGAAACCTCCCACGTGCTTCCAGCACTTATCAGAAAGTTCCACGAAGCAAAGATGAAGCATGACAAATCGGTAGAGATTTGGGGTTCGGGTGCCCCGAGGCGTGAGTTTTTATATGTTGACGATCTGGCCGAATCGTGTCTCTTTCTAATGAAAAACTATGATGAAGATGACATCATCAATGTAGGCGTGGGCAAAGACCAGACCATTCGAGAGTTGGCCGAGATGATTGGTAAGATTGTAGGCTTTGAAGGTGAACTGTCTTTTGACCCCACCAAGCCAGATGGGACGCCGCTTAAGCGCCTTGACATCTCTCGTTTAAAAGCTCTGGGTTGGGAGGCGAAGACCCCGTTGAAGGAAGGGATCAAACAGTCTTACCAATGGTATCTCAGTCAGGCATAAACCTTTTCATCAATGGTGGGTTTTATCATTTTAGAAATCTGAACGCCTTCATCCAATCATCTTGTTCTGGCCCTAATTGGCCTTTCATTCCGTGACAGAATACGCAATCGTCATTCCCAATCTGAACCAAAGCCATTTCTTGCCTTGGGCTTTGGAAAGCCTAAAATATCAAACAGAGCCGTTTAATCTTGCCTTAATGGACGGTGGTTCAAAAGACAATTTCAAAGAAGTTGTTAGGCAGTATTCTGACATAATAGCCTATCTGAAATCAGATCCTGATGGCGGGCAGGCCGCTGCAATTAGAGAAGGGAAGAGGAAAGTTGATGGTGACGTTGTCGCCTGGTTGAATGCAGACGATTACTACTTTCCAGGTACACTAAGAAACGTATCTGCCGCCTTTGAGGAAGATCCCGGTGTCGATGTTGTCTACGGAGATGCCGTTCATGTCACACCCGAAGGCTCTTTCTTATCCTATTTCCCGCCCATACAGACTTACGACGCGAGGATGCTGACCAAACGGTGTTTTATTTGTCAGCCCGCATGTTTTGTCCGTCGCTCTGTCTACGAAAACATTGGTGGTATTGACCCGAGCCTGCGATATACCATGGACTGGGATCTGTGGTGCAGGTTGTCCCTTTCGGGTGCAAGATTCAAGTATATCCAAAAGCCTCTTGCTGCTGTCAGGTACTATGACAGCACAAAAACCCTCAGCACGGACCGATTGCGATATAGAGAGATTTATCGGATTGAGAGAAAATACGGGCATAGGCTCTTACCTCTATCATGGCCTGGATTTTACCGATTTGACTTGTCATTTAAGAAAAAAAGAACCTGGTTTGAAGGTCTATTGTTGGACGTTTTGGATATCATGAAAAAGGCCAAGCGACTCGGATTATCCCGAAGGTTTTACCAGAACCAGATGTTAAAGCCGCTATACGGATTTGATCGGTTTGAAACATCACTGGTTTATGGACTGTGCACCATTCATTTTCCCTGGTATGCGAAAGAACAACTCGAGAGGCTGTATCTAAGGATATGTCCTTCAGACCGTAGATATCGAGTGGTGGTAAATGACATGACTGCCATGTGCGAAAAACTCGAAAAAGACTGGTTTTGTGTTCGATTTCCAAGCTCAAATGGATCGCATGTAAAGATTTCTATTGAGCAGCAAGGTGAAAAATTGATCTGGAGGCTAAAGGATTTTGTATTTGATTTGGAGTCGTTATAAAGCTGTGGCCGGGTAAATCGTCAGGAAAATCCCCGTAATGGGCATTTGCCCATTTTGCCGACAAAGCCGTGATAGGTCCCCAAGAGGATGGCTTCCGTTTTTCTTAATTTGTCAGATTCATAAAGGAGTATGGAAAGTATCTCATGGGTGAGTCTAGCGATCATCAAAATGGCATAAATCGGATAAGGCCGAAAGTATTCGATGGTGGTTCTGATGCCATTTCTAAAAATGTAATACTTCCGGACGGGGGCATGATGGTTCGGCTTTATGGTCAATCCAAAGAATTTCCTGACTGAGCGTCGACCAACGGCATGATCCAAGGTGAGGTCGCAATTGACAGCGGTGGAAAATCCCAAGCGGTTGGCCCTCAGACAGTATTCATTGTCTATGAAGTCAATGTAATAATCTTCACGAAACGGTCCGATTTTATTGTACTGGGATAAATCAATCAACATTCCCGAGGTAATGGCGATCAAAGTGAAGTTTTCGTTTCGAATCGGCATGTTCTTGCAGGTGATATGCCTTAGATACCATCGGCTAAGCAGGGGAAAAATCGCAAATGTCTTGCTGTTTCTGTCATAGAAATTGGGCACATAGAATCCGTACTTATACGTGCTGTTTTCGAATGTCGATTTAAACCGCAGCATCTCACGGAAGTACCTGTTTGAAGGGCGTGAATCCTGATCCAATAAGAATACATTTTCTATCCCAACTTTCCTTGCTACGTTCATTCCCATGTTAAGCGCCTTGGCCAACCCTACGTTTTCCATGCAGGTTTGGACTGTGACATTGGGTTTCTTGGGATAGCTTGGTGCACATTTTTGAGAAGTGTTATCGATTATAATGAGTTGATCGCATAGGAAGGAGAGCCTTTCCAGGTTTTCGATCACATCTTTGTCCGGAAAATAGGTAACGACGATGGCAGCATGTTTAGACATGGTTTTCCATGAAATCGTTTAAATTAATAGCGGTTTTTCGATTCTTCAACATAGGCCAAATGGCATTTAATGTCAAAGTTTTCCATGAATGGCCTTACCTTGATGCGGGTGAATGATATCAATGGATGTTATTATCGTTAACTACAACAGCACGAATCACCTCTTGCGTTGTCTCCGATCCATTTTTGATTCGGCCGCGGGTATTGATCTAAAAGTAAGGGTTCAAGACAATCATTCACGGGATGGGGTAGCTCGTGTTGGACAGATTTTCCCGCAAGTGAGATTACATAGGAATGAGAGCAATCTGGGCTTTGCACGGGCGGTAAATCAGGGATTGAAACAAAGTTCATCTTCCTATGTCCTGATATTGAATCCCGATACCATTCTCAATGAAGGATTTTTTGAAAAAGTCACGGAATACATGGATACCCATCCTGAAACCGGCATCATGGGGCCGAAAATTTTTGACAGTGATGGCAGTGTTCAGGGCTCTGCGAGACTTTTCCCAAATTTATTGACGGCTTTATTCGGCCGAAAGTCCCTCCTAACCAAGATCTTTCCCAGCAATCCCGTTACTCGGGAGAATATAATGACGGGTCGGTCAGATGGTATCAATCCAATGGACGTCGATTGGGTGTCCGGCGCCTGCATGGTGGTGAGAAGAGCGGCCATAGAAGATGTGGGGTTCATGGACGATGGATTTTTTATGTACTGGGAAGATGCGGATTGGTGCAGACGGATGTGGATCGGCGGATGGAAGGTTGTCTATTATCCCCAGCCGTCGATTATCCATTATGTGGGCATCAGCAGTAGAGAGAACGTAATTCGTTCTGTTGTTGCTTTTCATAAGAGCATCTATCGTCTTTTTAAAAAGCATGCAAAAAAACCACGCTCCATACTGACGCCGATTGTTTATTGGGGTCTTATCTATCGACTCCTATTTGTTCTTGGATTTCAGTGCGCAACCAAGACCCTGCAAGGGTTAAATCAGATCCAGCCTCATCGCCTTTCAGTAGGCATACGGTCCAAAGACGCCAAAATAAAGGTGGTTCGTTTTATCGCGCGACTCAATATCGGTGGCCCATCGATACATGTGCATCTGCTGAACACGGGGCTGGATAAAGCCAGATTCGTGTCGATTTTAGTTGCTGGAAAAATTTCTTCCCAGGAAGGCGACATGAGTTATCTATTCGAAAGTTTTCCTGATTCAAAACCGATTATCATTAAGGAATTGCAAAGAGAAATCAGCCCAATCATGGATATCAAGGCGTTTTTTCAGATTCTCAAGATCCTTAGCCATGAAGATCCAGACATCGTCCATACGCACACGGCTAAGGCTGGGACCAGTGCCCGTATCGCTGTACTTCTATACAATGCCCTGCATGGGCGGAACATTCAAATGGTTCATACCTTTCATGGGCATGTGTTTGAAGGTTACTTTTCGCCAACCATTTCGCTCATGTTCACTTGGATTGAGCGAATCCTGGCGTTGTTCACAGATGTGATCATAGCCATTAGCAAATCACAACAGTCGGATCTTTCGACAAAATTTCGCATTACGACGGCAAACAAGATCAGAATAGTCCCTCTGGGCTTCAATCTGAGGCCGTTTTTGGAATGTGATCCCTTGAAGGGAAGATTCAGAGCAAGTACTGGTTTGATGCGTGATGCCATATTGATTGGAATTGTTGGAAGATTGGTCCCTGTGAAACGACACCTCATGTTTTTAGAAGCGGCGAAATATTTTGTCGAATACAACCCCGGAATGACCGCCCAGTTCTTAATTGTCGGAGATGGCGAACTTAAACAGGAACTTAGATTTCAAACAATCGAAATGGGATTGTCAAAATACGTGCGTTTTTGTGGCTGGCGACGAGATTTGCCAGAAGTTTATCGTGATGTTGATATTTTGAGTCTGACGTCTGTCAATGAAGGAACGCCGGTTTCAATTATTGAGGCCATGGCTGCAGCTACACCGGTGATCGCCACGGACGTGGGTGGCGTCTCGGATCTCTTGGGATCGAACGGCGAACATCCTGATGTTGGGGAGTACCTGGTATGTGCCCGAGGCATACTATGCTGCAGGGAAGATCCAATAGGATTTGCAAAGGGATTAACATGTTTAGTCAAGATGGATGCCCGCGAAAGAGACCTATTGGGCCAGAAATCGAGGGATTTTGTTAGACAGAAGTT
Source organism: Deltaproteobacteria bacterium (assembly GCA_034522175.1). Classification (GTDB taxonomy): domain Bacteria; phylum Desulfobacterota; class DSM-4660; order Desulfatiglandales; family Desulfatiglandaceae; genus JAIPDZ01. The sequence continues at coordinate 2,931,801 of JAXHLQ010000001.1, forward strand.
TTCCGATAGAAGGCTTTTGAACGATATTGAAACATTATATTTGGAATTGACTGCGAAATCCAGAAGAAAATGATTATAGCCAGGACGAAATCATTGTCTCGGGTTTTGCTAAACCTGATGGCTGAACCTTTAAGGATAAAGTCTTCGACGCGTCGCAATAACGGGTCCGAATGATGGAACATCTGGGGCCAAATATTACGCGATGGAAAAAATGGTGCCTGAGATCAACCAATAGGAAAATTTTTGCCGGTATTATCAGGTGTAGGCAGCTTTACGGTCTTAGTGAAGATGGCCGCTGTTGGGAAGCAGCTCATCATCGCTGACCGATTCGGCACAAGCGATGCGTTGGACGCCTTTCTGATCGCATTTCTCGCCCCGTCATTTGTCATTAATGTGGCTGCAGGGTCTTTCAGCGCAGCGCTCATTCCGACATTTATCGAGGTAAGAGAGCGGGAAGGGCATGAGGCGGCACAACGCCTCTTTTCCAGCCTCATGGTTTTGAGTATTTTGCTGATACTCGCCATATCCGCTGTACTGGCCATATTATCGCCATACATTATACAAGTTATCGGCTCGGGATTCAGTCCTCAAAAACAGGCGCTGACAGGTTCCCTGTTTTTTGCCATATTGCCCCTTTTGATCATCGGCGGTTTGGTTTTCATGTGGACCAGTATCCTTAATGCGGAGCAGCGATTTGGATTAGCAGCCATTGCTCCGATTTTGACGCCGATTGTGGCGGTCTTGTTTATTTTTTTGTTTGGTAGAGATTGGGGCATATACGCCCTCGCCGCCGGAACCGTCTGTGGGGGTCTCCTGGAACTGATGCTCTTAGGCAATGGACTGAAACGGCAGGGATTCTTCCTTGTCCCGAGATGGTATGGCATGAATCCGGCCGCAAAACAGGTGGCCAAGCAGTATCTTCCCATGGCCGCGGGGGCACTGCTCATGGGTGGGACGGATGTGGTAGACCAGTCCATGGCTGCGATGCTGGGAGCCGGAAGCGTATCTGCGCTGAATTACGGTAATAAGGTGGTATCTCTGTTCATAAGCATCGGTTCGTTATCATTGAGTACAGCGATTTTTCCCTATTTTTCTCGCATGGTGACAGACAATGACTGGACCGGTATAAAAAATACAATCATGACATATGGTCGAATCGTCATGGTCGTGAGCGTTCCGGCCACGATCCTTCTGGTGTACTTATCAAATCCTATTGTTGCGTTTTTGTTTGAGCGAGGGGCTTTCACGGAAGGGGATGCGCATCTCGTAGCGAGAGTTCAAAGCCTGTATTTCCTTCAAATCCCATTTTATCTCTTGGGAATTATGGGTGTACGTTTGCTAAGCGCCTTGAAAAAAAATCATGTTTTAATGGGGATATCGGGCATAAACCTTGTGGTTAACATCCTCGCCAACTTTATTTTTATGCGTTACATGGGCCTTCCAGGGATAAGTTTATCGACCAGCGTGGTTTATTTCATTTCATTGGCGCTCATCTGTCTCTCTCTGCGTCCAATATTGAGAATGGGTTGACATACATGCATGATCCGAAACCGAAAATCAATTCGATGCATCAGGACAACATCTGGCGATATTTTCAGAATAGACATCCTGAAATTTTTGAAGGGTCGGCGGCTCGTATGGATTATATCGTAAAAGAGATCTCTCGGAGGAAGACGGATTTAGTTCCTCGAGTTATCAACATTGGGGCCGGAAACGGTTACCTGGAATTATCCGGGAAGAAATTGGGCTGGGAGATTACCTCGTTGGATCCGGATAATGGTACAGTCGAGTGGCTTCGGGATAAGGGAATACAGGCCCATCAGGGCCGCATAGAAGACATGCCCTTTACAGATGGAGGGTTCGATTTCGTAATCGCTTCTGAAGTGCTTGAACATTTGGATGATGAACAGCTGCAGACAGGTCTTCAGGAGATCGCAAGAGTCATGCGGAAAGATGCCTGGTTCATCGGCACAGTTCCTTATTGTGAAGATCTGGCTTCGAATGAAGTGATTTGCCCCCGGTGTCAGGAGGTCTTTCATCGATGGGGGCATCAAAGATCTTTTGATCTTCAGTCCATGGAAAATCTATTGCGATGTTTATTCACCCCTGTTGTCATCAGAAGAAGGGCCTTCGTTAGCTTTCGACGGAAGCGTTTCGTGGAGAAATTGAAAAGTTTTATACGGTTGATTTTGGCCCAGTATGGTATACGCATCGCGGTTCCAAGCATCTATTTTGTTGCAAAGAAATAGGGATAGGCAACAGGCAAATAGGCACAGTAAGGCTTCATGTTGAACCATTCTCAGACAGTCAGCATCAAACATAAGCCGGGAAAGGGCTTGCCCGGTAAGCATATCTTGAGGCGAAAGGAACAGTTAACCATACTCTTTGTGATTGGTTCGCTTGAGCTGGGAGGTGCCGAAAAACAGATGGCGTTGCTCATCAAGCACCTGGTTGTTCGAGGTGTGACCTGCCATCTGTTCGTACTGGAAGGCATTGGGGGACCTTTATACGGAATCCTCAAAGAGATTAATCTGAAAATTTATGAGGGTGGATACAACAGGCGCATGAGCCTTTTCAGGAAAGCCCCATCATTATTCCGTGCTCAAATCAGATTGTCTCAAGTCATTTCAGCTATTCGACCCAACGTGGTTCATGCTTACCTTCCGCTGACGAACATCATGAGTTCGCTGGCTGGGAGAATGTCGGGAATTCCATTGGTTATCACGAGTCGTCGGGCCCTGGGAACCCATCAGGACCGATATCGGGGCTGGCGGATCTTCGATATTTTGAGCTTTCGCTTGAGCCATGTGGTTACGGCAAACTCCCAGGCCGTGGCTGAAGACGCGCTCAAGCGTGAGCTGGGAGACGCTTCAAAGATCAGCGTCATTTACAACGGAATCGATACGTTCCCGTTTGAGTCAGCCAAATCCAGAAGGGACGCGGTGCGCAATGTCTTGAAGATACCATTGGATGAAAAGGTCGTGATGAGTATTGCCAATTTCATCCCTTACAAGGGCCTTTTGGAACTGATTGAGGCCGCAGCTATGGTCATAAGGAGGATGTCCGACGTGACATTCATCCTGATCGGTGAAGATCGCGGGATGTTAGAACAGCTCAAGAAAAAAGCATGTTTTCTGGGCATCTCAGATGGGGTGGTATTTCTTGGACAGCGCTTGGATGTTCCCGAATTGTTGGCCGCTGCTGACATTTTGGCATTATCATCTCACGAAGAAGGATTTTCCAATGTCATACTGGAGGCCATGGCCTCCGGCCTCCCGATGGTTGCCACGGATGTGGGGGGTAATAAAGAGGCGGTCATCGATGGGGTTACCGGATGGCTGGTGCCGCCAAAAAATCCGACCGCCATGGCGGATCGAATAGTGGATTTGCTCAGTGACAAGGAGCGGGCGGTCCGATGGGGGAAAAGGGGTCAGGACCGGGTGAAGGAAATCTTCACAGTTGAAAAAATGGTTGAGAATTATGAAGACCTGTATCGGACCATCGAATCGGGACGATACACAAGGTCTCAATATCAGCAGGAATTACGGTAGCGGTTTATGTGCGGCATTGTCGGCTTTTTCGCAAATCAGGATTTCGGTCCAATGAAAGCATCCCTGATGAGGGCCACCTCAACGCTGCGTCATAGAGGCCCCGATGATACCGGCCATTTTTTTGATCAGAATTTCGGTGTTGGGCTGGGCCATCGGCGACTCTCGGTGATCGATCTGTCTCACGCGGGCAGACAGCCCATGGCAAGCGATAATGGTAGGGTTTACATCGTCTATAACGGCGAAATTTATAATTTTCAGCAGATTCGAAAGACCCTGGAATCGGCTGGTCATCGGTTTCGAACCCAAACCGATACAGAGGTCATCCTTGCAGCCTACAACGAATGGGGTGTGGATTGCCTGGAGCGGTTTGTGGGGATGTTTGCATTTGCCATTTGGGACAAGAAAACTCAGAACCTATTTATGGCCAGGGATCGCATCGGGATTAAGCCCCTATATTACCATCACCGGCCGGGTATGTTTATATTCGCTTCCGAACTCAAGGCTTTGATGGCGTTTGAGCATTTCCCAAAGGCCGTCGACCCGGATGCATTGGCGCTGTATTTACACTATCAATACGTTCCCGGTCCCCGAACCATATTCGAGGACACCTGGAAGCTGCTCCCCGGACAGTATCTGTTGTATGACGGAGAAAACCCAGCAAGCCGTACATACTGGTCAATTCCACAATGGGGGGAGAGTGATCTTCAAGAAAATGAAGAGGAGTCAGTGGCCGAACTTGAAAGGGTGCTTGGGGAGGCCGTCTCCTGTCGCCGCATCAGCGATGTCCCCCTGGGCGCTCTACTGAGCGGAGGAATCGATTCGTCTGTTGTAGCGGCGCTGCTGCAGAAAACCAGCCATGGACGGGTGCGGACCTTCAGTATCGGTTTTAGAGAGGTCGGGTATAATGAGGCCCCTTGGGCTTCAAAAGTGGCCGATCATTTGGGGACCGACCACACGGAATTTTACGTTACCCCTCAGGATGCCATGAATCTCATCCCAAAGCTGCCCGAGATTTACGATGAACCCTTTGCCGATTCTTCTGCCATTCCCACGTGTCTGGTTTCGAGGCTGGCCCGATCCCGCGTTACCGTCGCCCTTTCCGGGGACGGGGGGGACGAGCAATTTGCCGGCTATGTTCGCTACTGGAGCACACGGGCCATGGCCGAGGTCTTCCAAAGGTTCCCTCAATCCCTGAGGAAGTCCCTTGGAATGCTTTTGGAAAGCCTTCCGCCGTCCTGGGTTGAGAAATGGTATATGCCTTGGCGGGACGTGCTGCCGCAGCGGTTTCGAGTGACCAATTTCGTAGACAAATGGCAAAAGCTCATATGTCTCATGCGACGGGTAAGCCTTGAAGAGTTGTACCGAATGACCATCTGTCTATGGTCTGAGAATGACATTCGGTCTATTTGTGATCGTGAAATTGTCCCAACCCGGTATGAGGAGACATTTTCAGAGACTGAAACGTGGACGATCCTTTCCCGGCTCATGCGCGTGGATCAGAAGACCTATCTTCCGGATGCCATGCTCACCAAGGTGGACCGGGCCAGCATGGCCTACAGCCTGGAGGTCCGTGTTCCGCTTCTGGATCACCGGGTCCTGGAATTTACGGCCAAGATCCCGGAACGTTTAAAATACAAAAACGGTAAGGGGAAATATCTTCTCAGAAAACTCCTGTCACGGTATGTACCGGAAAATTTATTTGAGCGGCCGAAAATGGGGTTTGGTGTCCCCATTGATACCTGGTTCAGGGGTGATCTGAAATCCCTTTTGCTCGATTATCTCTCAGCGGAGAGGCTGAAAAAGGAGGGCCTCTTCAACCCTGAGCCTGTCGAAAGCACCATCAAGGAACATCTTTCTAACAAGAGCAATCATCAGTACAGGCTCTGGGCGCTTTTAATGTGGGAAATGTGGCGGGAGCGATGGCTGAACTAATCCAGGGGTCAGGCTTTGGTCAGATCCGGCATGCCGTCCAAGCTCTCCTCCAAAGGTTCCAGTTTATCGGTATCGGCTTCCGACGCGGTTAATGCCTTGAATTCCTCGAGGGTGCTATTGAGGGTTTCCATGTTTTCGATGTTCAGCCTGGGTACAGACGGGTTGATATCTTTGATCATGTTGCTCAGGACCTGTTTGGGGCCCACTTCTATGAAGATGTTGTCTCTCCGCCGGATGATTCGTTCAATGGACCCGCGCCAGTCCACGATATTGAAGATCTGTTTGTAGAGTTCCTTCTTGATGTGATGCGGATCGACAATGGCCTCTGATGTGACATTGGCCATGATCGGCTTTGAAGCGAAATCAATGTCGTACTTTGCCAGCTCCCTATTGAATTTGTCGGCCGCGGGTTTCATAATCGGGGTATGGAACGGTCCTTCCACTTTCAACATGGTGGAGCGAAGCCCTTCTTCCTTGAGCTTGCCGGCCATATCTGACAGCCTCCGCTTGGATCCACCGATAACGATCTGGCTCTGGGTATTGTTCAATGTCATGGATACGCCGTAGTCTTTGCACAGCGCGCAGATTCTGTCCTGATCCAGTTCACCCCCCCTTTTGACAATGGCCATCAGGCCGGCGCCCGGGTAGGCCTTCCCCCATTCCGTCATCAGCTCCGCCCGCCGATGGACAAGCCGCAGGGTCGTTTCAAAGTCCATGGCCTCAGCCACCAAAAGGGCCGTGTATTCCCCCAGGCTGTGACCGGCCAAAAGAGAGACGTTTAAGTCTATACCCTTTTCCCTGCATGTGTCATCAAGAACCCGGTAGGCGGCATAGCTCATGGTGAGCACCGCCGGCTGGGTGTAGATGGTTTTATTCAGATCCGCCCGGTGCATGAATTTGCTGAATGTGTGTTTCTTAAAGCACAGTTCCGAGAGATCATAGCCCAGTATATTGCCGGCCCTGTCATATATATCTTTAACCACATCAAATTCGTCGAATAGATCTCTTCCCATCCCTACATATTGAGATCCTTGACCTGGAAAGATCAGTACCGTTCTTTGACGTTTCATCATATCAATCCTACGGTGTCACCTTATCAAAATGGCATGGAACGAAGCGCGAGTTTTATCCAAAAATAGAAATAATAATGGATTTGAGCTTTTATGTCAAGACATCGAATTTTTGCCTGAGAAAGGCCTATGAGCGGTCTTCGTCACCCTTCCAGTGCGGCTGCCGTTTGATGAATAGCCGATGCCATGGCCTGGAAAGCGATGAAAAAGAATTACCCTTGACAACCAAGACCGTTGAAATAGTATAGTTCCCACTTAAAAAGCGGTTTTTGTCGCAATCATTTACGCGTTTTAAATGAATCCGACACACCTGTAATTAAACATACCCATGACACGAAAGCCGGAGAATCTTTTATGGATATAGATGACAAGATCAAGGAACTGGAAAGCCGAAACCGCGAGGCCGAAATGGGCGGGGGCGAAAAGCGGATCGAACAGCAACACCAAAAAGGCAAAATGACGGCCCGGGAGCGAATTCATTGCCTGTTGGATGAGGGGAGCTTTCAGGAACTGGACAAATTCGTCGTCCATCGGTGTCAGGATTTCGGCATGGACAAGAAGATCCCGGGGATGGGGTGGTGACCGGATATGGCACCATCAACGGTCGCCGGGTATTTCTCTTCTCCCAGGACTTTACGGTTTTCGGTGGATCCCTCAGCGGCGCATTCGGTCAAAAGGTGTGTAAAGTCATGGACCTCGCCCTCAAGAACGGCGCCCCCATGATCGGATTGAATGACTCAGGCGGTGCCAGGATCCAGGAAGGCGTCATGAGTCTTGCCGGGTATGGCGAGATATTCAAGCGGAACGTCTGGAGTTCAGGGGTGGTGCCCCAGATATCCGTGATCATGGGGCCGTGCGCCGGCGGGGCCGTGTACTCTCCTGCCTTGACGGATCTGACCATTATGGTCAAGAAGACCAGCAACATGTTTATCACCGGGCCCCAGGTCATCAAGGCGGTCACATCTGAAGAGGTCACCTCGGAGGCCCTTGGGGGCGCCATGGCCCATAATACGAAAAGCGGGGTGGCGCACTTTGCCGAGGATTCGGACCAGGCGGCCCTGGATCGGGTGAAAGAGATCCTTTCCTATCTGCCTCAGAATTATCGGGAAAAGGCGCCGAGTGTGACGTGTACCGACGACCCGAACCGGATCGAGAAATCCCTCAACACGGTGGTGCCGGACAATCCCCGGCTGCCCTATGACATGACCGATATTATTCGTGCCGTATTGGACGATAACCGGTTTTTGGAGGTCCAGGAGCATTTTGCCAAAAATATGGTCGTGGGCTTCGGCCGCCTTAACGGGCTTTCCGTGGGTATTATTGCCAACCAGCCCCGCTTTTTGGCGGGATGTCTCGACACCAAGGCCTCGGTCAAGTGTGCCCGTTTCATTCGCATGTGCGATGCCTTTAACATTCCCACCGTGACCTTCGTGGATGTGCCCGGATACCTGCCCGGGGTCCAGCAGGAATATGACGGCATCATCAAGCATGGGGCCAAAATCATCTTTGCGTATTCAGAGGCCACGGTTCCCAAGATCACGGTGGTGACCCGCAAGGCATACGGCGGGGCCTACATCGCCATGTCCGCCAAACATCTCGGTGGGGATATCAATCTGGCCTATCCCACAGCGGAGATTGCGGTCATGGGGCCTGAAGGGGCCGCCAACATTATCTTCAGAAAGGAACTGGCAGAGGCGGAAGACCCGGTGGCCACCAAAGAGAAACTGGTCAAGGAATACAGGGAAAATGTGGCCAGCCCGTTCAAGGCGGCGGAGCTGGGGTTTACCGATCACATCATTTTCCCCGAAATGACGCGCCCGAGACTCGTCCAGGCGTTGATGATGCTCAAAGACAAACGGGAATCCATTCCCGAACGACGCCATGGCAACATTCCGCTTTGAGCCGTTTTAAGCCTTCGGCGCTCCATTGGAATCATAAAAAAAGCCGCGCCATGTTGAAATGGCGCGGCTTTTTTTATGAATGATCGTTGATACTTGAGAGTCCAGAGTTCTCCAGTCATGCCGGACCTGATCCGGCATCCAGAGTGTTTAACCTATTGAAACAATACTGGATTCCGGCTTTCGCCGGAATGACGTTGTCGAATTTGAGCATCTAATAATATCAATACCTTATGAGAACTTTGGACTGTGGAGTTGTTTAAGACCTGAACATTTTTTTGACCTCGTCGACCAGGACTTTTCCCATGGTGTTTTTTGGCAGTTCCTTCACGAATGCTATTTTTTTGGGGCACTTCCAGTCGTGTAGATGCACCTTTAGATGGGCTTGAACGTGGTCTGTTTCGATGTCCGATCCGGCGCTTTTTACCACGGCGGCCACCACCATCTCTCCCCAATTTTCATCTGAGATCCCCACCACCGCAGATTCACGCACGCCATCGAGCCGGTTGATGGCCCCTTCTATCTCTTTGGGTGAGATGTTTTCCCCCCCGGAGATAATGATGTGTTTACATCGGTCCGTCAGATAGTAGTACCCGTCCGCATCCACCCGGCCCAAATCCCCCGTCCTGAACCATCCACCCTCAAATGCCTTTTCGGTTTCTTCGGGCTTCCGCCAGTATCCCGGCGTGACCCCGGGACTCTTCAGCCAGATTTCACCTGTCTCGCCTGCCGGCACATCCGCAAAAGTTTTCGTGTCTACAATCCGCACCTGGAGTCCCGGAAGCGGCAACCCAATGGAACCGGGCTTTCTGATCCCCTGAAGCGGGTTGGAAAAATTCATTCCCGTCTCGGACATGCCCTCCCGCTCGATCGGTTCTTTTCCGAATATTCGGGCAATCCGCGTAAAATCCTTTGCCAAGAGCGGGGCCGAGCCGGAGGTCCAGAGCCGGATGTGATCGAAGTCCGCTTCGGTGCCCCCCGTGTGATCCATGAGTTTCCCATACATGGCGGGAACCGCCATGAAGAGGGTGCAGGCATGTCTCCCTTCCTTACGTCTTAATGTATTCAATACCTCCTGGGGAGAAAAGTGATCCAGCATCACCGTCTGCGAACCGGCCATCAGGGCCGTATGAAGGGCAAAACAGAGCCCGTGCACATGAAATAAAGGAAGGGCATGACACAGGACATCGGAGGCCGAAATGCCCCATATGTGAATGATATTTTGGGCATCATGGACAAGGTTTCGTTGGGTGAGGATGGCCCCTTTGGGGTTTCCGGTCGTGCCCGAGGTATAAATGATGAGTCCCGGATCTTGGGGCTCTATGGCGACCTGGATTGGGTCAGCGGAAGCGGAACGGAAAAAGGCTTGTTCTTGATAGGGTATCTCAGAAGGTATCGGAAGCGTCATCAGGTTCGGACCGAGATCATGGATGATGGGATCCTGTTCCTTGTCGGTTACCACCAGTTTCGGGTCGGCATCATGGATGAGGTAATCCAATTCCGATGGTTTGAACCCGGGGTTGAGCGGGACACCAACCGCACCCAGCTTCTGAAGGGCCAGATGGACGGTTACGAATACCAAGGACTTGGGGAGAAACAGGACCACCCGGTCGCCCTTGCCGACTCCCAGGTCCCGCAACAGATTCCCCGCCCGGTTGGCGTCCCGGTCCAGTTCCCTGAAGGTGACCGTTGTCTCTAGTTCTCCGTTCCGGAAATAACGGATGGCCGTTTTTTCCTCCTGCTCAGAGAAGGCCCTCAGGAAACACTCCTTAAGAGATGTGACATCCATTTTCGCCCCTTGATCGGATTTGAAGATGACCGGTGGACCCCGGATCATACCTGCGGTTTACCAGGAATTTTATATGCGGTGAGCTTGGCCCTCAAACCGCTGTTACCCTGAATTATACTCGGTTTCTGAGCATAATATACCATAAATATCCCATTGATCGAGGCCTGTTGATTAATTACAATCAAAATATAAAACCCTGTCTCTTTTTTTTGTTTTATTTGGTACCCTACTTCAACCCATTGTCAACTTTTAAACTTATGGCCGTCCCTATGCCGCACATCCAAAAGATGGGCTGTCGGTGCGAAGCACGGACGATGTTGATCATTTTTTATTTTGCTCGCTAACCCTGTGGTGAGCTGCATGGTTCTGCAATTTAAAAAGAGCATCCTACTGTTCTCCCTAATGATAGAAACTTATGAGCTTATGGACATCCCATTTCCCACACGTAAAATAATAGCATGATGCAGCGTCCCCGGGGAGTCCAATCTCGCTTGTCTGGGCATAAAATCCTACCGCCTTGGCGCCTCTATTCAATCCGTCAACAAAACGGCTATCGTAATGTGTAACGTTAGTCGACAACGTGTGGGGCCGAAATAAGATCTTTTCGTCCTCGATATGAGTACTTTCATGTATTGACCGGGAAGTTCGGACCGAGCAAAATATCCCCAAAAGCAGCGGGTTTTCAACCCTATCGAAGCGAATCGACTTTGGACGTGTTTGGAGAGGGGGACTTCGGATGAAAAGCGTGAGACGTATCCTTTGGGTTCTGGTGGGCATAGTGGCGTTCGGTGTCACCGGATGGGCCGCATCCGAGACAGGTCCCCGGACCGTATCTGGTTTTGCCAATGAGACGATTGACGAGCACATGCTCATCGACCAATACGACGGCCCGGCCACGTGCGTGGCCTGTCACGAGGAGGAGGCCCGGGAGATGTTCGGTTCGGTCCACTACCAGTGGAGCGGTTCCACCCCCAATGTCCCCGACATCTCGGGTCCTGCAGGCAAAGGGGACCGGGGATTTAACACCTACTGCGGCACGGTGGTCAGCTCTCGCCGCATCTCCTGCTGGGGCTGTCATGTGGGTAACGGAAAGGCCCCCTCCACCCAGGCGACCGCAGAACAACTCAACAACATTGACTGCATGATGTGCCACCAGCCGTTGTATGAGCGCAAAGCCAGGGGTCCCTTTGAAACCCTGACCTATACCGGGTTTGACGGGGTGTCCCGATCCTGGGAGCTGCCTGTGGAAGATGCGGAGGGCAATTTTCAGTTCGAGCCCGACCTGGTCAAGATGGGGATCGATATTCTCACGGCCGCCCGTACTGTGGGCAAGCCCACCCGGGCTGCCTGCCTGCGCTGTCATGCCTATGCCGCCGGAAGCGACTGCGGCAAGCGCGGCGACCTGTCCGAAGCGTCGGCGGACGCGCCAGCCGATGCCGATGTGCACCTGGCGCCTCTCGGGGCCGACCTGACCTGTCAAAGTTGCCATCGTTCCGAAGACCACCGGGTCCTCGGACGGGGTCTGGACCTGCGACCCAACGATCGCCCCGAGCGATTGACCTGTATGACCATCGGCTGCCACGAGGATCCGCCTCATGACAGCTCCAGGATCAACCGACATACCGCCCGGGTGGCCTGTCAGAGCTGCCACATCCCCGAGTACGCAACGCTGGCCACCACGGAAATGGCCCGCGTGTGGGAGACGCCCGTCTATTATTCGGGTTTGTTGGGGGGACAGGGCGGATTCAAGCCGGAAGAAATCCGGGAGGGAAACGTCCTCCCCACCTATAGGTGGTATAATGGAACCAGCCGGGTCTACGCCTTGGGCCAGGTCGCTCAGGCCGGCACCACGGGAGCCTACGAACTGGGCCTCCCCTACGGCGGAGTGGATTCCTTGACCGCCCAGATCCACCCCATGAAAGAACACGTCTCCACATCCGGATTGCACGACGCCACCGGCCAGCTGATACCCCAATCAACCTTCACCTATTTCGTGACCGGGGACTTCGATCGGGCGGTCCAAGACGGCATGACCTTTGCCGGTTTGTCCGGAGAGTGGCAGACGGTGGATGTGCACACCTATCAAACCATAAATCACGGGGTGGAACCCTCGGAAAACGCACTTGGCTGCGGGGCCTGCCATACCGATTTCAGTGATGGAGATCCGGTGTGCATGGACCTCAAAGGCGACCTGGGTTACCAATTAAAGGGCCCGACGGCGCAGATATGCATCCAGTGTCATGAATTTGAATCAGCCGCGAGAATTCGAAAAAACCCACCATAAGCATGTGACGGACAAGCGCTTGGATTGTTCCTGGTGTCATGGATTCACCCGGCCCGAGCGCGGCCTTGACACACAGGTCACCCCGGATATCCGGGCCAACGGCGAGGACGGCCCCATCACCGTATCCCGGGATACCGCCGTATCCATTACCGTGGCCTTGGATCCCGGCAGGCTTTCGGGCACCATGATGGACTGGTGGGTCGCAGCCGACACCCCGACCCCCCGCCCGAGGGATGGGATGAATGGTATGCCTATGTGTACCCTTCAGGTTGGCAGCCCGGCGTTCATCTGACCGTGCAAACCCCGCTTTTCTCGCTCGGGGCCTTTGAAATCCTCAATATGGCCCTGCCTGAGGGTGACTATGTTTTCTATTTCGCCCTGGACGAAAACGCCGACGGACAGCCAGAGTTATACCTGGTTCGACACGGTCACGGTACATGTCCAATAAAGCGGGCGTTCGACAGGAAACCGAAGTGCGGGATCAAGGCTGGTGTACTTTAGGAAAATGCCTAAAGTACGTTATTTGGTGAACTGACTGAATCTTAACCTGAGAATCCAAATAAATCTCTCCCAAATATCCAGCAAGGAGGAAAAGGGGATGAAATCCGTGAAAATGTCCTGTTTCGCCCCCATTCTTATCGTCTTTATGGTTCTATGCTCGAGCCGGGCATGGGCCATACCGTCTTCCCCGGTTCTGAGTACCGTCGTTGCGGGGATGAGGATTTTCGTCTTCTGGAGCACCGGAGATGGCAGCATGCTTTCCAAGGTGGGCGCGGACAGAGGCTTTGCGGTGGAGGACATGGGTGTGGTCAATGTCGCCCAGGGGTTACAGATTCAATGCGGCCTGTGTCACGAAAACGAACTCGAAGAAGCGGGTGGTGATTAGCTTGCCGAAGAGATGAACGGATGGTGTTTTTGGGAGAAGCCGGATTTGGGTTGCATCTACTATGTTTTTGACCGCTATTTACCGCATTGGCCGTATTTACAAAAAGGCTTGTCGAGCGCAAATTGTCATGAAGATCAAGGCGGCTTGGCCCCTCGATTCCCGATACGACGTAAAGTGGACCGATCCACCATTAGATAGAAATGAACCGCAACAATAAAAGCAGCACAAGGAGAGTGGTCATGAAGGGGAAACAGGTCAGAATGAGAAGAGGTCGGAGCGTCATAAAAGGCGCGCTGGTTTTCGGGTGTATGTTATGTCTGGGGTCAATGTTTGGGACGAATGCGGAGGCCTTCACGCTGAATGTCGTGGGATCGGATGGCGCCGATGTAGGGGCTTTTCGCTGGCTTCTCGAGGAAGATAACACCAATCTGACGGTACCCGGCGCACCTGTGGCCGACAGTGTCAGCAATGATATTCACAACAGCTATGCGCCGGTGGTAACCCAGGGTACATCCGGAGCCTCATCAACAAGTGTGAATATCCCCGCCTCTTTATCCGGTAAGCGGTTTTATATATCGGTCTTACCTATGGACGGCTACGGCATGGGGGGAAGCAGTGTTTCCGTCGGGCAGGAGACGGTGAAGGTGGTGGTGGAGCCGCTGTCCTGGCCGACCGCCCAGTTCTCTGTGTACGCATTTATGGACCACAATCTGATCAACGACGGACCAGACCCCACTGAGCAGGGATTAGGGGGTGCGGGCGTCACGGTATTCGATGCCGGCGGGCAGGTCTTTTACGACGCATACGGAAACCTCTTGGGTACCATCTATGAAGAAGGGGCGGACGGTACAATCCTGCTGGATGGGAACGGAGTTCCTGTGGTGAAGAAGCTGGGAAACGGCGTGGTACGAACGCTCACCCAGTACGATTTTGAAAGGGCTTCAGATCCCAATCATCCGGATTATGACCCCGAAGTCAATCCTTATGGCCTGCAAGTGGGCGAAGCACTGGTAAAGTACATTGTACCCGGTAAGTATGGTATCCGGGTCATGCCCCCACGGGAAGACGATAACGGCATGACCATGGAATGGACCCAGACCACCACCATCGAGGGCACACCCACCATAGATGCATGGGTAAAGGCCAACGAGCCCGAGTCCTTTGTCGAGGGATTTGGCGCCGGTTTCTGGCACGCCGCATTCGGGTTTGTCAAACTGGCACCGGTTAGCTCACCCTATAAGGGCCAGACCCTGGATGTGCTTCCCTGGAACATGACGGCGCCCCAGGGGAGCGGTTCCATCGAGGGAACGCTCCGCGTCAACCATTTTTCAAGGCCTCCCCATCTTCAGGGATACTTCCCTGGTGAGCCGGTGAAAGAGGGATGGATCGGCCTGAACGATCCCAATGTTCAGCCCGCTGCCACGCCGGCCGGTCTCTACGTGACCGCGTGTGATCCTAACACCGGGTATTTCAAGATCAACAACGTGCCTGCCGGGACCTACACACTGGTTCACTGGGATGAGCCCCTGGACATGCTGTTTGGATTTAAGACTGTGGAAGTGAGGGCAAATGAAACGGTAGATCTCGGTGATATTCTGGTGTTTCAGTGGTTCGGCCACATCAACGGAAAGGTTTTCTACGATACCAATCAAAACGGTTTTCCCGATGCCGGTGAGGCCGGGATAGCGGAACAGGGAATGACGCTCCGGTTCCGTGACGGCACCATCTATCAGGGAACAGCCACCAACCAAATGGGCGAATACAGTTTTCCGGAGGTTTTCCCGTTTTTTAAATGGTTGGTTCTGGAAGTGGATTTTCTCAGATTCAAGGCCACAGGGATGACTTCGGTCGTGGACTATGGCGGAGTGGTGTTACCGGATGAAGGGTGGGACTATCCATCAAGGGATAAACTGTTCCCCCAGCCCCAGAGCGAAGGACACCCGCCCACTGCGACCATCACCAACCCTAACACAGGGAACAACCTGTCCCGTACAGAGACGGGTGAGGTCTTGACCCAGGCCGTCCATACTTTTTTGGGACAGTACAATGAGGTCAACTGGGGAAAGGTAGATTACACCGGAGTTGAAAATGGAGGTATCTCCGGGATCGTTTATTATGCGACCACCCGGGCATCAGATGATCCCAGACTGGATACCGCGGAGCCGTGGGAACCGGGCATCCCCAGGGTGCAGGTCAACCTTTACAGGGACGCCAACAAAGATGGGGTGATTGACGAGATTCCATCGGATATCGATAGATACCCTTTCCTATTTAAATCCCTCGGTATAGTCGGACCGGAAGACACAGATTGGAACAACAACGGAGAATATGATGAGGCCGTTCCGGGCATTCAAGTGCCGGATGTGGACAATTATCCCTTTCAGTGGACGGATGAGGCCTATTCCGGATACACCGGCAAGCCGGGAGTGGAGGATGTGGACCGCCTTACCGTCGGCAAGTTCGATTTGGGCGACGCCCTTCAAGTCACCACCACCGACAGCTGGGACGACAATAAACCGAGCGGATGCATCCAAGATCTTCCCGTGGTCCATGGGGTACAAATCGAAGAATGTGCGGATGCTTTTGGCACCTGGAACCAGGTGAGGCCCGGGCTCTTCGACGGTGGGTATGCCTTCGGGGATGTGGAATTGGGGACCTATATTGTAGAGGTGGTCCCGCCTCGCAGCACAACGGGTCAGGATATGTATGCGGTCGCCAGGTCCCAGGACAAAAATGTGGATTTCGGGGTTGAATGGAACCCCAGCCCAAAGGGGGCTGAAACGAATGATGACATTATTTTAAACCCGCCCGTGTGTGTAGGCCCATCCTATGTGGTGCCGGAATTCCTGACCCTCTTTCCCGGTGTCGAGGCCCCTCTCGCGGGAGAGACCCTCCCCCACTGCAATATGAAGCAGGTCAACGTCCTGCAGACCCGCAACGCGGCAGCCGACTTCTTCCTCAAAACCGATGTGCCCAAGGCTGCCAGAGTGGTCGGGTTCGTCAACAACGATTTGGGTGCCGAGTTTAACATGGGCAGTCCCAACTACGGCGAGAAACTCGCCGCACCCTGGATCCCCATCGCTTTTCGGGATTGGGCCGGACATGAGTTTCAACGCATTTACAGCGACGAGTACGGCGGGTACAATGCCCTGTTGACGTCCACTTTTACCAATAACGTGGCATCCCCATCCGGCATGTCGCCCAATATGATTACCTTGGTGTTGAATGATCCCACCCTGCCGGACGGAACAGAGGATCCATATTACAACCCGCTCTACAGCGTCACCCCATGGACCTTTGAGTATTATCCCGGGGCGATTACCTACACGGATACCCCGCTGGTACCACTGGCGGCCTTTGCATCATCCAATCAGGTCATTGACACTGAACCGCCTGACCAGACGCCTGTTATGGCATCGGTCACGGGACCTGAATCCCAGGCAGGGCCCCTGCTCTGTACGGCGCGGCCCAACGGCAGCACCATTACCATTTCATCGGTGGGCGATAAGCTGGTCCTCAATCCCGACTATAACCCGCAGGTGCCTGGAAGTCCGTTTAAGATCATCAGGCATTACGGTTTCGGTGATGTGCAAGGTCGGGTGACGCTTGGGGGTGAGCAGATTCCTGTGGATAGCTGGACCAACCAGCAAATTCGGGCAACGGTCCCTGCTTCGGCCTCTACCGGGACCCTCATGGTGACAAGGGGCGATAACGCAAAAACCACGGAAATCAGGGGTTACCCTCAACATCGTGAATTGCGCTACAACCCAGGTGGTTGCCGTACCCGGAGATTATGGTACTATCCAGGCGGCCATCGATGCCCCCTCCACCAGGGCCGGTGCCATTGTCCTGGTGGCCCCCGGTGCATACAATGAAAATGTGATTCTGAACAAACCGGTTCGGCTGCAAGGCTCAGGGGCCGGATCGACCATCATCAACGCCAATCCCACACCGTTGGAGCGGCTCCAAGAATGGCACAACCGGATTGAACTTGCGCCGCCACAAGGGTTGGGGGCGCTCAACTGGCCACATTCCTCGGGGGAAACCCCTTTACCCAGAATGAAGCACCTGGCATCTTCGTTACCGGGGAGACGGTGTATCCCGGTGGTACGCTTCTGAACCCTGATCCAGATAATCCTCGATATTTCAATGCCGGGCATCCCTTTACGGTTCGAGGGCAGGCGGCCATTGACGGATTCAAACTCCTCGGCAGCAAAGCAGGTGGCGGTATTTACGCTTTTACCGGAGCCGTGGGCCTGGAGATCACCAACAACGAGATCACCGGAAACCAAGGGAACTTCGGTGGGGGTATTGCCATCGGTATGCAGGGTATCGGGTGGACCGGCGTCAATAATGCCGATATCATCATCCGCCACAATAAGGTTCACCGTAACGGCGGTGTACAAGGCGGCGGCGGTATCACCATCAACGATTATGCGTCCGATTACCGCATCGAAGAAAACCTGATTACAGGAAACTTCTCCCGGTTCAACGGCGGCGGGATCAATCACGGCGGTGTGTGCCCGGGAGAAAATGTGATTCGGAGAAACAAGATTCTCTATAACGAGAATTTCTTTGGGGCCTTGCTGAATCAGGCAGGAGACGGTGGCGGTATCTACATCGGCGGTAATGCAGCCGGTGGCACGGGCACGGGAAACGTGACTGTGGACGGCAACTGGATCCAGGGAAATCTGACCGGATCGGGGAGCGGGGGCGGTATCCACGTGTTTGCCGCCAACGGGCAAGACCTGATAGATTACCCCGGACAACCCGATAATTGGTATAAGATCAGCATTTTCAACAACATCATTGTGAACAATGTGGCCGCCCATAAGGGTGCCGGCATCTACCTGCAGGACGTGATGCGGGGGCATATCGTGCAGAATACCATTATGAACAACGACAGCACCGCCACCAGCAGTCTGTCTTTTGAGGCGGGGGCTTCCAATTCAACGCCACAGGCCTCCGGGGTGGTGGCGGCTGTGCATAGCCAGATCCTTCAGACCATCTTGGAAACATCCGGCCCCACAGAATTGGATTATTCCAATCCGGTCCTGATAAATAACATTATCTGGCACAACCGGTCCTGGTATAATGACGCCTCCCTGAACAATGGGGCAGGCGGTCTTGCGGCAAATCCCGGGGGGATCTACTGGGATTTGTATGTGCCATCGGATCAGATGATGGTACGACTTCTCATCCCAAGCAGTTGTTTTCTCTCCCAGCAAACCGATCCCCATACAGGATACGATTACGGGAGTGACAACTATTATGAGGATCCACTGGTGATGGATTCCTATACCAACGTAGGTGGCATCACCACCATCATTGACGAGGGCGGCAACAATATTGCGATCTACTTTAAGCCCTTGATGCCTGCCGAGGGAGACTACCACATCCAGGCCGTCTCCCCTGCCAGGGATAATGGACAGAGTGTAGTTCCTTTAGGATTTGATGACCTCAGTCTTGACTTTGACGAGGATGCCAGGGACGTGGGGGCCCCTGACATCGGAGCGGATGAATACCGGTAGGCCTTGGGGCCTCTTGTTCAATACAGGTGCTGAGGGTGAGAGCACCCTATTAGGGTTGGACACCTGTGCTTTGGAGACCAAAACAGAAAAAGGCCTTATGGATTTTAATAAAATCTGAATGGAGGGTACATGATGAAAAGACGACTCCGATACAAGAGCGTAATGGTGACGCTGACATTCCTCGGCTTTCTGTGGGCTGTCACGGTCCATGGGGACGTTCGGGTGCAGTGCCCCGGGGATACGGACGGGGACGGGATCTCTGAAGATCCCAATGTCGTATGCAGGCATATCACCGGCGGGGATGGCTATGCAAAGATGGCCGACGGCCTCGACCTGTACCTATTCGGTTTTGGGGATGCCGAAGGCGTTTCCCCGGAGAACGTGATTGCCGACCGCACCCTCAAAGCCCAATTGCCTTCCCCCACCATTGTGGTGAAGCAAGGGCAGGAACTCTACCTGACCATGACCAATGTGGGCATGGTGGTTCGTCCGGACCTTTTCGACCCCCATTCCGTCCACTGGCATGGGTTTCCCAATGCGGCGCCTATTTTTGACGGTCTGCCGGAACCTTCTCCCACCCCGAACATGGGCAACAGTCTCACCTATTACTACAACGCCGCAGTCCCCGGCACCTATTTTTACCACTGTCACGTGGAGGCGGCTGAGCACATGCAGATGGGGATGATCGGCAACCTCTGGGTGACACCCGCCCAGGACGGAACGCTGATGGGAGGGTTTACCAAGTTCGTCTACAATGACGGCGATGGGTCCACAGGGTATGACGTGGCATACCCCCTGCTTCTCACAGGCTTTGATTCCTTTTTTCACATTGCCAGCGATACGGTCCAGGCGCTTCCCTTTGCCGCCATGTTTGACGAGTACCCGATGATCAATGGCAGGGGATACCCGGATACCATAAAACCCTACAATATCGCCAATCAAAATGGTTTCGAGGCCCAACAGGTGCCGTCATTGATGACCGCCAGCGAAGGCGATCGAATTCTGCTGCGGGTCTCAAACATCTCCACTACCCACCAATACTCATTTGCCACCACCTTGGGGGTACCCATGAAAGTAGTGGGGCGGGGTGCTGCCCTGATTGAGGGGACCGGATGGGAAGGATACGTCTATGGCGGTCAACGTGCTTAATGTGGGTGGAGGCCAAGCCTACGACGTGATTCTCGATACTGCCGGAGTGGCCCCGGGTACCTATTTTCTTTACACCACGGACCTGGCAAATCTGTCCAATGGTGTCGAGGAGCGCGGTGGCATCATGACCGAGATTGTGATCAATCCCCTATAACGACCCTGATGAGGAGAAAAATAATGGATAGGATTAGAAAACAACTATGTATTTGGATTGTGGTTTCGATGGGGGTCGTGCTGTTCCTCGGGACCGGTGCTCAAGGCGCCATTGTGGGCGAGCACGGGTCGGTCTTCCACCTCGTGGTCAAACAGGATGTGATTGTCACATCGGATGGAGACAGCTTCCTCATGTGGGGGTATGCACTTGCAGAATCGGACTGGGGACCGACGAGCGCCCGGCGCAATATCCCGGACCAACTCTTATTGTGACTGAGGATGTGCCCGTCACCGTCACCCTGAGAAATGAACTTCCTGCTAAGGCCGGCCCGGTATCCATTGTTTTTCCGGGTCAAAAAGTGGATGCCACCGGGGGAAGAAACTTAAACCCACTGGTCAAGGAGGCGCCTCCCCTGGAGAGCGTCGAAACGCTTCCTTTCCCCATAGACACGCTTCAAAATGTCGCGAGAGTCACGTACACCTTCACCCCAACCGAACCCGGCACATACCTTTATCGGAGTGGAAGTCGGGCTGATCTGCAAGTGGAGATGGGACTGCTCGGCGCGCTTATTGTCCGACCGGCGAAAATCCCTCCCGGAGGCGACATAATGCGCAATTATGCCTATAATCATGTGGAGAGCGAATACGACAGAGAATTCCTCTATCTCATTTCAGAGATGGATCCGCGTATCCACAGACAGGTGGAAAACGGACAATGGAATCAAATCGATTTTACCAGGTATTTTCCCACCAACTGGTTTATCAACGGCCGAAACTATCCGGACATTCTCGCAGACAACTATGTGCCATGGCTTCCCACGCAACCCTACAACTGCCAGCCAAGGATGCACCCCGGTGAGAAGGTCCTTCTACGGTTTATCGGTGCGGGGAGGGATATCCATCCCATGCATTTCCATGGAAACGATTTTGAGACCATCGCCGTGGACGGCAGACTTCTCTCCAGCGCACCGGGTGCCGGGCCGGATCTGGCGTGGAAGGCTACCACCATCAAAAGCATACCAGGACAGACCGCGGACCTCATCTGGACCTGGACCGGCAAAGAACTGGGCTGGGATATCTACGGCCATTCTCCGGGGGACCCGCTGGAACCGAATGAATACGCCCCCAATCACGGCAAACCTTTTCCAGTGGTTTTGCCCCAGCGAGATGCGGTGACCTACGGTCCTTTCTACTCCGGGAACCCATTTCTCGGCGGGGAAGGGGAACTTCCCCCCGGCCACGCCGGGTTGAACGCCGCTGGTGGGTATTTTTACATGTGGCATTCCCATACGGAAAAGGAGTTGACCAGCAATGACATCTGGCCGGGCGGGCTGATTAGCTTCATGATCGTCGAACATCCTGACGTTCCCATAGACTAAATCTTGAGGAGGGTTACAACATGTTCTCACACAAAATGATCAAGTTCCAGGGTTTTTTGCTTTTTCTCTGTCTACTTGCGCTTACTGGGAGTCGGGCATTGGCCGTTGAATACTGGCTGTGGGTGGATGCAACCCACTTGACCATGGTGGATGGCAGTTCTGTCCCGGTATGGGGATTCGGTTTGGATCATGACAAAAATTTCGCCACGACCAATGACCACCAGGTGAGCGTGCCTGGGCCGACCCTGAGCATCGATTCGGACGATGACATGTTAATCATCCACCTAAAGAATAATCTCAGCGAGCCCGTTTCTCTTAATATTCTCGGTCAGCAGCTCACCAATAACAGCGGGCCGGTCTGGACCAACTTTCCGAACGATACCCAGGTCTGGACAGGGAGCCGACCTGTGAATAATTTTACGGTCAGAGTTCGCTCTTTTACTCATGAGACCATGCCGGGCGAGGTCGGGGAATACCGCTGGCAGGGTTTTCGACCCGGTACGTTTTTGCTCCAGAGCGGGACGAACCCCGCAAAGCAGGTACAGATGGGGTTATTTCTTCCGGTGGTCAAGGATGCCGGACCGAAATCGGCCTACACAGATGTCCCTTACGATGCAGAGGTGATTATGGTTTTTCACGAGATCGATCCCATCATACATCGGGCGATTTCCGCCGGGACATATGGTGCGGTTCCGGGCGCCACCGTTAGCAGCAGCGTTAATCGGGAACCCAAGTACTTCTTGATGAACGGGAGGTCTTATCCTTCCACGGGACTCTTGCCCATCAATGGAAGAATGACCCTGAATGCAGGCGACCGCCTCCTCATCCGGTTCATCAATGCCGGTCTCGAAACCCATGTGCCTCATATGCCGGGTGGAGATATGACCCTTTGGGCGGAAGGCGGTAATCCATATCCATATCCCCGGGAGGCCTACGGATTTGAACTGCCTGCCGGAAAGACCATGGATGCCATATTGACATCCCCCATAGACCCTCCCTGGTCGTTATATCTCTACGATGGGAGGCTGAACCTCAACAACGCCGGTGCCAGTCCGGGGGGCATGCTTTGTGAGATCAGATCCTCCCCTTAACCGTGACCTTGGATAGGGCTTTGGGAAACAAAAGGCCTTTTTCAAGCTTGGGAAAACGCTTACTTACTCACTGGATGTGCTTTTGGGCAAAGAGATTGACGATGGGTGAAAATATACTCCTTTGCATGAGCAAAACCTTTGTGATCACCGATGATGGCAAAACCATTGTCCGGTGGAAGAGGTCCTTCTTTCTACGGAGTGTGCCGGTTTTCGCGCTCCTCTGGTGTTTGTTCTGGCCGATCCCTGTATGGAGTGACCACACCACCCATGAAGAAACGGCCAAGAGCGTCGACCAAACATGGGAAGACCTGGCGGCCCAATGGGGGATAAGACCGGTGGCCCTTCGCCTCACCGGTGCCAACCATTTCCTGGACTTTCGATACGTGATCGTCGATCCTGAAAAGGCCAAGGCCGTTCTCAGTCGCAACAAGAAGAACCAAACGCTGTTTCTACTGGACCAGAAGACCGGAAAAAAGCTCCCGGTCCCGGTTACCAAGTTGGGTCCTTTGCGTGCCACCGCAATCAGTCCCAAGAAAGGTCGCCAGTATACCATCCTTTTTTCCAACGTGGGCAAATCCATCAAAAAGGGAGACAGGGTGTCGGTGGTCATTGGGAAGTTCAGGGCTGAGAACCTGATCGTTGAATAAGAAAAATTGCTTGACAAATCATAGATAATTGTATTAATTTCCGTTCCATTAAGTTTTGTGCATTTCTTCAGAATACATGTTGTCTTCAATTCCATTAATAAGGGAGACCTGAGCATGAAAAATGTCATTATATGTGCATCGGTTTTGATATT
Source organism: Deltaproteobacteria bacterium (assembly GCA_034522175.1). GTDB lineage: Bacteria > Desulfobacterota > DSM-4660 > Desulfatiglandales > Desulfatiglandaceae > JAIPDZ01. The sequence continues at coordinate 2,955,313 of JAXHLQ010000001.1, forward strand.
CTCTATGGCGCTTTTCCTTCCCCCGATTCAGGCGGCTGAGTCTCCTCCACCCGACGACATCATCAAGGTGCCGTCCTGCCCGCTGTGTGGGATGGACAGGCAGAAATTCGCCGTTTCCCGGGTTTTTATCGAATATGATGATGGATCCGACTTCGGCGCTTGTTCCCTTCACTGCGCTGCCATCGACATGGCCGTGAACATCGACAAGGCCCCGGTGAAAATCTGGGTCGGAGACTACAACACCAAAGACCTGATCAATGCGGAAACAGCCTTCTGGGTCATCGGTGGCAAGAAAATGGGCGTCATGACCAAACGGGCGAAATGGGCCTTCAAAACGAAGGAAGCGGCCGGGCGATTTGTTCAGGAATTTGGGGGCGAGTTGAGCGATTTTGAAGGCGCTGCCAAAGCAGCCTATGAGGATATGTATCAGGATACGCGCATGATCCGGGAGAAGCGTAAGATGAAGCGCATGAAGATGAAGAAGGGTTCGTAGAGAAAGAACGACACGGGTTATGGTGAAGGTAACCCCTCCTCAAGGGATGCGCCGCCGCGCCAGCACACTACGGATGCTGGGGTTCCTGTGTGCGATGTTATGTCTCCTGACGGCTGAATCGGCGCAGGCGCTGGACCCGGCGCCGGTTGTGCCCTCCAAAGAGGTCAAGTGTCCGGTATGTGGGATGTTTGTGTACAAGTACCCGGACTGGGTGGGGGAGGTCATTTTCCAGGATGGTTCCGTGGCATTTTTCGATGGGGCCAAAGACCTTTTCAAGTATTATTTCGATCTCAAAAAATATAACCCAGCCAAGACGCAAGAGGATGTTGCGGCCATCTATGTTACCGAATACTACGATTTGAAACTGATAGATGCCCGAAAGTCCTTCTTCGTTATGGGAAGCGATGTATATGGTCCCATGGGAAGGGAACTGATCCCATTTTTGACCAAAACAGACGCTGAGGAATTCAAGCGGGATCACAAGGGAACACGGATTCTTCTTTTCCAAGAGGTTACCCCTGCTGTTATCAGAAACCTGGACGAATAGTATGAGGTTCGCCTGTTGATGCCGTCGAAAAAGGACGATTATATGGACGGTGCCTTCTGAAAAGGAGACAGTCCCAAATAGGGTGTTGGTTGAAATCCTGTGTTCCCATTGAGGGGCGTCCGGGCACTTGAAAACCAATACTGGCATGACGCCTGCTCAGGTCACCACGTTGTGATGCTCCCATGCGAAAATCGACTCTTTACCTGCTCTGCATTGCTGCAACCGGACTTTCCCTGACTTTTTTCCTCCTTGTTCATCCCGCCCACAATTCAAAAATACACCAACATCGGATTTCAGAGGAAAGAGCGTTGGTTCACCGCCTGGGGCTTACCGATCTGTGCCTCTTTACAGACGCCCGATACACCCGCAACCCCACCCAGGCAGACCTGCATTCGGCCTTCCAGGATCACCCCGCGGCACTGGATCTTTTACCATCAGGATCTTTGGTTTCTCCGCCTCATTTTATGAAGGATGTCGGGCCATGAATTGGGTTGAACGTCAAAGATCTTTCCTGGACTTCACCCTTTCCGCCGTTTTGAGACGGAAGGGAAAAAATGCGTCTCTTCTCGTGGTCTACACCCTAATGGTCTTTCTCATCGCTTCAGTGATTTTTTTCACCAACGGGCTCCGGCATGAGGCCCAGTGTATATTGCAGAATGCCCCCGAGATGATCATCCAGCGGATCTTGGCCGGTAGGCAGACCCTTATCCCCCTGAATTACATAGAACCCATAAAAGGGATTCGCGGGGTCCGACAGGTCAGTCCCGCCTTTGGGGCTACTACTACCATCCTGCCGCCCAGGCCAACTACACCCTGATGGCCGCTGATGACTACCCTCACGGCGAGGACACCGTGGAGATCGGACAAGGGGTCCTGCGAACATGGGGAACCATTCGCGGGAGGCAGCTCTTTTTCAAGACCTTCAACGGAGAGGTTCTTGAGTTGCGTCTCGTCAAAACCTTTTCATCATCGAGTGAATTGATCACATCGGATCTGATCCGCATGTCCCAGGGTACTTTTAGGCGATTGACCGGGATCCCCAAGGGATTTGCCACAGACTTGGCCGTGAGGATTCGGAATCCCCGGGAATCCATGATGATCGCAAAAAAGGTCTCTCTGTCCCTTCCGGACACGAGATCCATCCTGAAAGAAGAGATTCTCCGAACCTACGATGCACTGTTTGATTGGCGCAGCGGGTACACGATCATATTGCTGGTTGGAGCAATTTTGGCTTTCTTCATCTTCGCCTGGGACAAGGCCACGGGTCTGAGCGCGGAGGAGCGGTCGGAAATCGGCATATTAAAAGGCCTTGGATGGGACACATCGGATATCCTGATGATGAAGTTCTGGGAAGGGAGCGTCATTTCGGTTACCGCCTTTCTGATGGGTGTCATCGCCGCTTATGTCCATACGTTTCTTCTCTCGGCCCCCTTTTTTGAGCACGCACTAAAAGGCTGGGCCACTTTGTATCCCGACTTTCAGGTCCAACCGTCCGTGGATGCATACCAGGTGGCGGTCCTTTTTTCCCTGACGGTCCTTCCCTACTCATTTATCTGCCTTATCCCCGCCTGGAAGTGGGCATCCAGTGATCCGGATCTGGTCATGAGGCAGGGATGAGGGGCCTGAGATAAGCATGAGAGACTATGATTGAGCTTTTCCGGGTGACCAAAGTTTTCAACATGGGTAGGGCCAACGCCTTCACCGCACTCAAAGCGGTCGATTTACGGATCGATCTGGGACGCATGACCGTGTTCAAAGGGCCCAGCGGTTCCGGCAAGACCACGCTCTTGAGCATCATTGGGTGTATGTCAAGGCCCACCTCCGGCCGGATTAAGCTCAACGGCAGGGAGACGACGAGCCTTCCGGAACGCTTTGCGGCCAAAATCCGGAGGGACACCTTTGGATTCATCTTTCAGAATTATAACCTCATCAGAGGCATCTCGGTGCTGGAAAACACCATGATTCCCACTTATCCCATCGGAAGAAAGCATCAGCAGGTGAAGGAACGGGCATATTCGCTCCTGCGCCGCCTCAACATAGAATCAAAGGCCAAAGAACGGGTGGAGAATCTTTCCGGGGGGAACAGCAGCGGGTGGCCATTTCAAGGGCATTGATCAACGATCCCCCCATTATCATTGCCGACGAACCCACGGCCCATCTCGATACGGATTTGTCCGAGCAGTTTATGGCGGTCATGTCCGGCCTCAAGGCGGACGGTAAGACCATCCTCATTGCCAGCCATGACCCGCTGGTATTCGGCTACAGCGGCGTGGACCGCGCTCTGAATCTGCGCGATGGTCAAATCGTTGGGACAGAGGCCGGGCAATGATTCTGAATCCCGGCATTATCGCGCTTCTATTGGTCTCATTTTTCGTAGTTGTTTTCGCAGGCTATGCTGCTTTTACCGGATTCCGGATCATCCAATGTTGGGACTTGGAAAGTGGGAGTTCCATTCAACTGAACCTGGAGCGGAAAACCTATCTTGTCTCAACTATTTTTGGCTACGTTTCGGCCTTTCAGCTCTTGTCTCTGTTTTTGTTTGCCTATACGGTAGATCATATCCATACACTCTTTATAGGGGCCATGTGTGCGGCAGGGGCTCTCAATGCCAATGGATACGGGAATCCCGTGCTGGTATTAAAGACATTGAATGTTTTCCTTTGCGGAGTGTGGCTTCTGGTGAATTATACGGACAATCGGGCAGAGGACTATCCACTGATTGCATTCAAGTACAAATTCCTCATCCTCATCACTGGGCTGCTTTTTGTGGAGTCCTTCATGCAATTCGCGTATTTTGAGGGTCTGCGGCCCGATATCATCACGTCCTGCTGTGGCACCCTGTTTGGTGAGGAGACAGAGGGCCTGGGGGGGCATATGGCATCGGTTCCCCCGCGAACCATTCAGATCATATTTTTCCTGAGTCTTGGACTGACCCTCCGGGTCGGGATCCATCTGCTGCTGACAGGCAGAGGTGCAATCTTGTTTGCCGGTCTTGCCGCGGGTTCTTTTATTCTTTCCATCGTATCCATTATTTCATTTATTTCCCCCTATTTCTATGAACTCCCGACGCATCATTGTCCTTTCTGCCTGCTCCAAAGGGATTATGATTACATCGGGTACGCCTTATACATCTCTCTCTTGCCTGCAGGCATCTTCGGGGCGGGGATCGGCGTGCTTGAGCGATTCTCCACACCCGCATCGCTCAAGGGGGTGATCCCGGTTCTGCAAAAGCGCCTCTGTATCCTCTCCATGAGTGCTTATCTTGTTTTTGCGGCGATATCTGTGTATCCTATGATTTCATCGGATTTTGTGTTGGAATCACACCTGTTAATCCCCGAAGACGTTCCGGGGGGCACCTATATGGAAGTCAGGGCATGATCAAGCCGAATCAGAAATACGGCTTCAAAAAGCACCTTATGCTCCTATCGGCCGTCCTCTTCTTGGGCATTTTGACAGGATTTTTCCTGAAAGGGGGAAGCTCGGAGAAAGGCCCGAGAGACCATTTGGTGCCTTCCGCCCCTGGAACGCTTGTTTACATCTGCCCCATGAACTGCGTGCCTCCCATGGACCAAAAAGGCGCATGCCCGGTCTGCGGAATGGATTTGATCCCGTTTCACTTGGGCCCCGCGGAGAATACGAGGATGCCCCGGTTGACCCTGACACCGGAGGCCATCAAACTCGCTTCTGTTCAACTGGCGCCAGTGGAGCGCAAATTCGTCCACGCGGAGGTGAAGCTATTCGGGCAGATCGATTACGATCCGGCCCATATGAGCTATGTGACCGCTTTTATGCCGGGGGTCATCGATCGGGTGTATGTGAAGCGGGCAGGCCGGTTTGTCCGATGGGGAGATCCGCTTTTTGATATATACTCGGGCGATCTCTTGGAAACCCAGAAACAGCTGGATGAGGCCATGAAATCTGCCCCCAGTTTTCTCGCCTTTCAGAGAGGACGACCACACGTGGCCAAAGAGGCGCGGGTACAGGCCATGAAAACGCCCGGGGAGGCAGGGAAAAAATCAGAAGCAGAAGAAGAGGCCCTTGAAACCATAGATGCCATTCGACACAAACTCCGCATCATGGGAATGCCCAAAAGGGATATTGACGAAATGATGAAGGTGGGAGAGCCCACCGGCATTGCCACGGTGTACGCGCCCATGTACGGACAGGTGGTGGCACAAAATGCCTTCGAAGGCACCTATGTAAACACGGGGACGCCCATTTTCACCCTGGCCGACCCTCAGCACGTTTGGGCCAAACTGGATGCCTATGAGTCGGATTATCCCTGGATTCGGAAAGGTCAGGAAGTGACCTTTGAGACAGAGGTGTATCCCGGGGAGCGCTTCCGGGGAAAAGTCGTCTACGTTGATCCGGTGTTCGATCCCAAGACCCGTACATTCAATGTGGGTGTCCTTTATCCGGACCGGGGGGGACGCCTCAAGGCCGGTATGCTGGTCCGGGCCGTGATTCATGCGCGGCTGAAAGCCGATGGGAAACTGGCTGGCCTTCATGGAAAAGGAGATATCGCACCATTGGTCATCCCCGCATCGGCCCCTCTCATTACAGGAAAACGGGCGGTGGTCTATGTGGCCGTCGAGGGTGAAGAAGGCGTTTATGAGGGACGGGAGGTCACTCTGGGGCCCAGGGCCAAAGACCACTACGTAGTGCTGGAGGGTCTCGAGGAGGGAGATCAGGTGGTAGTCAACGGCAATTTCAAGATAGACAGCGCGGTTCAGATTTTGGCGAAGCCCGGCATGATGGATATGGAAGGTGGGCATCCTGCCGTAGCGCATCACAGATCCGGAGGTTCGGATATCATGGACTCGGATTACCGATCAGAACGGCGTGCAAGTCGCCTCGAGACCCTCCATATAGATGAGAACCAAGAGGCCGTTACCCCTTGGGATAGGTCCTCCAAAGACAACCGTGGGGACAGGCGTCGGCGTCAATCCATTAACCGACGGAGACCGGGGGCCTATGGTGATACCACCCGGCCGTTGTCACGAAGCCGCATTCAATAGGGCTTCCCCTCTGAAATGACCTCAGTGCGGAACTCGCAAAAAGCGCACATCCGACATAATCCGCTCAAGCCTTGTGAACACATCTGATTCAATGAACAACCATGAGACATTCAGGAGTTCCCATTCCTCATTGACCGGGGCCGGTCTTCGATTCTTCCTCAAGAAAAGGGTCATTGTGTTCGTCATGATTCTCCTGGCGGTGGTGTGGGGGATACTGGTGTCGCCGTTCGACTGGCAATTGGGGGGGCCGTTTCGGGACCCGGTCCCGGTGGATGCCATACCGGATATTGGGGAAAACCAACAGATTGTCTTCACCCAGTGGCCCGGCAGGTCTCCCCAGGACGTTGAGGATCAGATCACTTACCCCTTGACCGTTTCCCTTCTGGGGGTGCCCGGGGTCAGAACCATCCGCAGTTTTTCCATGTTCGGGTTTTCCTCCATCTATATCATTTTCCAGGATGACATAGATTTTTACTGGAGCCGATCCCGCATCCTCGAGAAATTAAACAGCCTTCCGGACGGGGCGCTGCCGGAGGATGTCAGGTCTGCGCTGGGTCCCGATGCCACGGCCATGGGACAGGTCTTCTGGTATACGCTCGAAGGCAGGGATGAACAGGGGGCCGTCACGGGTGGGTGGGACCTCCACGAACTGCGGACGATTCAGGACTGGTATGTGCGGTATGCGCTCATGTCTGTGGAAGGCGTGAGTGAGGTGGCATCGGTCGGCGGATTCGTACAGGAATACCAGGTGGATCTGGATCCTGATCGAATGCGGGCCTATGGCGTAACTCTTAATGAAGTCGTGGCCGCAGTCAAAGGGGCCAACCGGGATGTAGGGGCCCAGACCCTGGAGATCAACCGGGTGGAATATGTGGTCAGGGGGATTGGTTTCATTCAGGGCCTGGAGGATCTTGAAAATGCGGTGATTAAGCTACGTAACGGCGTACCTGTTTTCATTCGACAGGTGGCCAATATCGTGCTCGGGCCGGCGACCCGTCAGGGGGCCCTGGATAAAGGAGGAGCCGAGACCGTGGGCGGAGTCGTGGCCGTCCGCTACGGGGAAAATCCCCTGGCCGTCATTGAGAGGGTCAAGTCCAAAATCGAAGAGATATCACCGGGGATGCCCAGAAAGACCCTGTTCAGACGGCACTGTGAGCCGGGTTTCAGTTATCCCCTTTTATGATCGGACCGAGCTCATAAATGAGACCCTGGATACGCTTCGGATCGCCCTTACGAACGAGATCCTGATCACCATCATCGTCATCTTGATCGCTGTCTTTCACTTGGGCAGTTCCCTGCTGATTGCGGGATTGTTGCCCCTTTCCGTCCTCATGTGCTTTATCGGCATGAAGCTCTTCGGAGTGGATGCCAACATTGTGGCCCTGTCCGGTATCGCCATCGCTATCGGGACCATGGTGGATATGGGCATCATTGTGGTGGAAAACATCCTGAGACACCTTCGCGACGCAGGCCCCCAGGAAGATCGGTTAACCGTTGTTCTGAGGGCAACGCGAGAGGTGAGCAGCGCGGTCATGACAGCGGTCGCTACCACCATTGTCAGCTTTCTGCCCGTGTTCACCATGGAAGGGGCCGAGGGAAAACTGTTCAGGCCCTTGGCCTTTTCCAAGACCTTCGCCCTCTTTTCGTCCCTTGTGGTGGCACTGATATTTATCCCTCCCCTGGCCCAGGCCCTGTTTTCCAAAAGCTTGCGGCAAAAGCGGTATGGATGGCTCATTTATGAGGTATTGACCTATTTGGGTGTTATCTTGGCCATCTTAGTGGATTGGCGGATGGGCCTGACAATAGTGCTTATCGGCGGATATAATCTTGTCAAACCCCGCATCAAAGAGCATGCCATGGGCAAGGTTCGGGTGGTGGTCAACGGCATGGTTGCCATTGGCATTGCCATGGTGCTTTCCCAGTACTGGCTCCCGTTGGGTCCAGAAAAGGGGCTATTCCAAAATTTTATTTTTGTCTCTCTGTTGATGAGCAGCATTCTGGGTCTGCTGCTCTTGTTTTATCGGTCGTATACTCGAATCCTGAGGTGGTGCCTCGAGCATAAGGCGATTTTTCTCATGCTTCCCCTTTTCATCCTCTTGCTGGGGGGCATGATCTGGCAGGGCTGGGGAGGGCTCTTCGGCTGGCTGCCGAAGTCCCTCAGTCAATCAGCGCCTCTGACCTACGTGGCGCGCCAATTCCCGGGGCTCGGAAGTGAGTTCATGCCTCCCCTGGACGAAGGATCGTACCTCTTCATGCCCACGACCATGCCGCATGCATCCATCGGTGAGGTCCTCGATATTCTGCAGAAACAGGATGTGGCCATCCAAGCGCTTCCCGAGGTGAAAACGGTGGTGGGAAAACTGGGAAGGGCCCAGAGCCCCCTGGATCCTGCGCCTGTCTCCATGATTGAAACCCTGGTGACCTATAAACCGAAATACCTCTTGGACGAGAAGGGACGTCCACTGCGATTCGAGTTCGATCCTTCTGAAACGGGTCTTTTTCGGAACTACAATGGGACACCGTTGTTGGCGCCGGATCAGATGCCTTACCGGGTGAAAGGGCGCTTTCTCCGGGACGAGAACTTCCAGTTGATCCCTGACCCGCACGGTCGACCGTTCAGGGTATGGCGCCCGCCACTGGATCCGGTGCTCAATCCCGGACGCAGGGCGTGGGGCGGCATCAACAGCCCCGATGACATTTGGGACGCCCTGGTTGAGGCGGCCAAGGTACCCGGTACCACCTCCGCCGCAAGGCTTCAGCCCATCTCCGCACGCATGGTTATGCTCCAGAGCGGAATTCGGGCCAGTTTGGGCATTAAGGTAACCGGACCGGATTTGGAAACCATACAGCAAGTTTCCCTAAACATGGAGGGCATCCTCCGGGAGGTTCAAAGCATCGACCCCGCCACAGTGATTGCAGATCGGGTGATCAGCAAACCCTATCTTGAGATCCACATAGACCGCCAGGCCTTGGGTCAGTATGGGATCAGCGTGGATCAGGTTCTCGATATTATTGAGTTTGCCATTGGGGGCAAGCGTATCACCACCACAGTGGAGGGAAGGGAGCGCTACCCGGTGCGGGTCCGATACATCCGAGAACTCAGGGATGATCTGGAGGTCCTCGGGAAAATTCTCGTCCCGGCGCCCGATGGCACCCAGATCCCGCTGATGCAGATGGCGGAGATTACCTATGTGCGGGGACCTGGTGTCATCAAGGCCGAAGATACGTTCCTGGTGGGCTATGTGTTATTTGACAAAAAGGCGGGGTTCGCAGAAGTGGAGGTCATAGAGGACGTCAAAGAACGCCTAAAGGATGAAATAGACCGTGGCGGCCTCCCAATCCCCGACGGGGTGAGCTACGCCTTTACCGGTACCTACGAGAATCAGCAGAGGGCGGAAGAACGTCTGGCTCTCATCCTGCCTTTGGCGCTACTGATCATTTTTGTGATTCTTTATCTCCAATTCAATTCAGTTGCTACCACATCGCTTGTTTTTTCAGGCATCGCGGTGGCCTGGTCAGGCGGATTTGTCATGATATGGCTGTATGCTCAGCCATGGTTCCTGGATTTTCTCTCTGTTTGGCACATCCATGCGGGCGCTCTTTCAGGTGCATCCCTTGAATCTGAGCGTAGCCGTATGGGTGGGATTTCTGGCTCTGTTCGGCATTGCGTCCGATGACGGGGTGGTGATGGCGACCTATTTGGACGATGCCTTTAAAAGGAATCAGGGGGATACCATCGCTGAAATCCGAAAGATTACCATGGAGGCCAGTCTCAAGAGGGTCCGACCCTGTCTCATGACCACTGCCACCACACTCCTGGCCCTTATCCCCGTGCTGACATCAACGGGGAGAGGTTCGGATATTATGATCCCCATGGCCATCCCTTCATTTGGCGGCATGACCGTGGAGGTGGTCACCATGCTGGTGGTGCCCGTGTTATACTGTGCCATAAAGGAGCGTCGGTTGAAAGGGATGAAAAGGGAGGATCTCCGGTGAGGAACATCCGTTATGATTTGGTATTTGATTGAGATGTAGTGCTCAGGGTACATCGTCCCCGAGGCAGTCTTTCTTTCCCAACTCCAAAAGCACCTCTACATTACGAATGATCTTTTCTGAATAGCCATTGGTCTTTAGAAATTTGTCGGGGCACTCCTTGTTGCAGCGGTCAGCCTTTTTCAAGAAGTCACGGGCATGTTTTGCGGTGGCGCAAGAATCCCCCCGGATGGAGGACTTTCTCGCTTTATTCAAGCCGTCTTTCAGTTCTGTCAAGTAGGTGTGGCATTGCACCCGCTGTGCATCACTCTTCCATTTTGGAGGCTTAAGGGGTTTCTTAACGGTATCTGGTTTTTTGCTCTTCCGGAGTTTGATAATCCAGGGTCTGTCTTCCTCGGCGCTCCCGGGGATCTCCGAAACGCCCTTATCAGGCACCGGGGTCTTTTTCAGGCCATCTGTCACGGCCGGGCCCTCTTTTGGAGGCGTTTTTGACGTTTCTTTCTTGTCCCCCTGTTCTGAAGCACCCGCATGATTTGTCTGACCGTTCTGTTCGGTTTCTACGCCGGCGGTTTCTTTCGGATTCTGCTGGTCAACATCGCTCTGATATTCTGACGCCTGCGCTGCATACGCAAGGTGAACGCTGGGCCCTGAATCGAGTGCCCTTACAGGCAAAACCGCCACCAGCAAAGCCATCATTCCAATAAGGGCGATCTTCATGAACCCACTCTCCATTAGAAAAAAGGGATCCCCGCACGGAATCTGTTTCATCAAATATGACGCGAAAAGGGTAAGGGGGTTCCTTCTTGAATGTCAAGAAAAATGAATTGGTCACTTCTCCGTTTCACGCCAACGACCGCACCCCACAGCATAAGAGGATTCACGACATGGATTTTGGGCGCTTCACAAGTTCTCCAAGCACTGGTGCATAGAGAGACTTGGTAAGAAAACAAAAAGATTGCGATCTTGCTCATCTCTCCTTTACACTAAGAAACACAGACGCTTATCCCACCGGGGACGATCAATGAATATGTGCGAAAGGACTTAATGATTTCCATGGAGACAAAGAGGCCTCATACGGGTGATGTGAAACGAGAGCCCCTTCAAGATACCAAAGCCACCGTTCTGGGGAGGGCAGAAGGGTCTCGAAATCGACATTCTGCCATCTACCATATCGGTATCCTTATTCTGATCGTCTTTTTCTGCGAGGCGGTTGTCATGGTCTCCATGTCCTTAATGTTTCGGCCTCCCTCATGGCAAGAGGTCTTTTTCGACTCCTTCATGCTCGTTGTTCTGCTCCTGCCCGGTTTCTATTATCTCGTATACCGTCCCATGGAAAAACAGCTCCGAGCGCGCAATTCCATGTTGGATGCTCTCAGGGAGCAGGAAAAACGATACCGTTTGATGATGGAGGCCATGCACGATCCGGTATACATCTGCTCCCCAGATTATAGAGTCATCTATATGAATCCGGCCATGATCGATCGGACGGGCCGGAATGCAATGGGAGAGCGTTGTTATGAAGTCATCCATCACAGGGAAGAGATCTGTTCCTGGTGTGTGAATCATAAGATTCAGGTTGGGGAATACGCAGAGTATGAAGTGGTGAGTCCCGTTGACGGGCGATTTTACAATGTGGCCCAATGTCCGATCTTCTATCTCGATGGCAGAATAGACAAGATGGTCATTATGAGAGATTTTACGGGTTACAAAGAGGTAGAAGAAGCGTTGCAGGGAGAGTTGGACGCCAATCGTGTCATGGCTGCTTCATCCAAAGCCCTTTTGTCCATGGAATCAATCGAAGATGTTTCATCTCTGATTTTGGATGGCGCCAAGCACCTCACCGGCAGTTCCATCGGCTATGCAGGGTATATCGATGAGACAACCGGACATTTGATTTGTCCCACTTTCACAAAAGAGGTCTGGGATAAATGCAGGATGGAGAAGAAAAGCATTGCCTTTAAAGAATTCAACGGCCTGTGGGGGTGGGTCCTCAAGAACAAACGTCCTATAGTGAGCAATCAAGTTCGTGCGGACCCACGCTCCGAAGGCACCCCAAATGGTCATCTCCCCATCCGACAATTTCTATCCAATCCCGCTTTGACGGGGGATAAGCTGGTGGGTCAGATTGCCCTGGCAAACCCGAAAAAGGATTACGATCGTCGGGACCTGGCGCTTATAACCAGTCTTTCTGATCTATATGCCCTTGCTATTTTAAACTTCCGAACAGAGGCGAGCCTTCGCAGAAGCCGGGACGACCTGGAAAGGCAGGTTGATGAACGGACGGTAAAACTTAAGGAAACAAACATCGCCCTCTCAAACAAAATCACCGAACTCAATGCCGCTGAGGACGCCCTTCAACGATCTCAACAACAGCTTCAGCGGCTGAGCAGGCAACTTTTGGACTCTCAGGAAGAGGAAAGAAGACTCATCGCTATGGAACTTCATGATGGCATCGGGCAGACCCTTAGCGCCATTAAGTTCAAAGTGGAGACCGGGCGAAGAGATCTGGAAGGGAATTGCACTGCGGAGTTTTTAGGTGTTCTGAACTCAGTGGTTTCCATGCTTCAGGAAGCGATTGAAGAGGTGCGTCGAATCTGCAAGAACCTGAGGCCTTCCATGCTGGATGACCTGGGTATTGTGGCCACCATTTCCTGGTTCTGTAGAGAGTTCACGAAGGTTTATGGGGGAATTGAAGTGGAAAAGGAGATTCGTCTCGATGAAGAAGAGATCCCTTTAGAATCCAAAGTCCCCATTTTCAGGATTTTGCAGGAAGCACTCAATAATACGGCCAAACACAGCCGGGCCGATCGGGTGCGTGTGATGCTTAGAAAAGGAGCGGGCGGTATAGAGCTGTTGATCGAGGATAACGGACGTGGATTCGATCTTAAGACCGTTATGCAGGGAAAAAAGGGTTTCTACTGTGGCCTCGGTCTGGCCAGCATGAAGGAGCGGGCGGCTTTGTCCGGCGGGTCTTTACATATAGAATCTTCTCCAGGAGAGGGGACCCGCATCGCCTTGTTACTCCCGGAGGAGGTTTAGCGTTCCACGAGTCCTTTCTGTATTGCATAGGCTGTGATGGCCGCCACATTTCGAAGGTTCAGCTTCTGCATCAGGTTGTAGCGATGTTTTTGAACGGTTTTGGGGCTGATGAAAAGAATCTCTGCGATTTCGTTGCTTCGGTGGCCTTCAGCGATGAGTTTAAGAACCTCTCGCTCCCTCCGGCTGAGCGTATCATCCCATACCGAGTCCTCCAGCGCGCTGTTTGTTCCCTGCAGATAACCGTCTATGACCTTCGAGGAGATGGACGGGCTGAGATACCGATTCCCTTTCAAAACGCTTTTGATAGCCGCAGAAAGTTCGGTATGGGTGGCGTCCTTGAGCACATATCCGTCTGCGCCTGCCTTAAGCGCTGCATAAACATATTCCTCGGTCTCGTGCACTGTGAGGGTGAGGACCCGCGTGTCTGGAAAGCGAGTCTTGATTTCCTTTATGGCTTCCAACCCATGCATGTTGGGCATGGATAGATCCATGAGGACAAGATCGGGTTCCAGCCTTTCAACGCAATGGACCGCCTCCCTCCCGTCCTTGGCCTCTGCAATGATTTCGATATCGGGCTCCGATTCGATAAGTGCGCCCAGCCCTTCTCTTAAGATGGTGTGATCTTCTGCGATCACCAGTCGATATGGCTTCTTCATAGCGAAATCCGTGATAAGGGGCTTGATACCCAAACGGGGTCCCTGGATAGGCCTGTCAAGTATATGCGTCATTTATTGGCTGAAAATACCATTTTATACCTATTTACCATGTTTTCTGTTTAATGTAAACTATCAAAAGGTGTTGTGTTTGCCCGCTTCTGTAAACAGGGCCATAGCCGATTTTGAACAAACGGGATCCTGATCGACAGTGTCCCCCTGAACACATGCCGTTGAATGCAGAGTCGAAGAAATTTAAAAACCGCCGTATCGAGCGTACACCAGGATGGGGATCAAGTCACCATTACCGATGTGACCTTACGGGAATTCGGCCAGAATGTCCCGGCGACACATCTCCATCTTTTTACCCCGGAGATTCGGGGTGATATCGCTTTGGCGCTGACGGCACTGGGGTTTTCGAATCTGGAGATTTTCTCCTGTATCCATCCGAGAATCGCCCCGGCCATGCATGCAAAAGCCCTTGAAGAGATCGCGGCGACACTCGGGGAATTGGAAGGCGTTAATGTGATTACGCTGGTACCCAATTTGGCAGGATACAGGACGTTTCTTCGTCTCTGTCTCGGACCGGATGGGTATCATCATAGCTTAGGTATTTTTTTCTCAGGGGTGGAGGTCCACAATCGCATCAATCTCGGACGCTCCATAGAGGAGACCCTTTCAGAGTATCGAACAATTCTTGAAGATGCTGCACTTCGAGAGATTCGGGTGGTGGCCTATATCTCTGCGGCATTCGGATACCGCGAGCCCGAAAAGGGGTCCATCATCCGGACGGAGCCCGCTGAGATTAACCGCCATATCGATCGCTTATTTGACCTCGGGGCCCGAACCGTGACGCTGTCGGATCTCCAGGGGTGGCAGAACCGGATGAAACCAAAACCATATGGTCGGAGATCCTTGAACTGAGAAAGGGGGAATCTTTCTGAACTGGGGTATCATCCCCATCACATATCCGGCGATGCGGCCCTGAAAAATTCCCGTGCGGCCTTTGATCTCGGGGTGCGGCGGTTTGACGCATCCCTTGGCGGCACGGGCGGGTGTGTCACCGGTGCGCCGGGAAATCAACCCACCGAGGGGCTGGTTCGGCTTTTCCATGAGGCAGGGGTGAAAACGGGGATTCATGAAAAGGGGGCGTTTGACCTGGCCCAAAGGGTGCGGCGTGAGTTGTTCAACCGGATTCCCCTCGCCCACCCGCATTCTCCCGAAGCGCGGGAGACGCGGGGATGAGCGGGGACGTGAGGAATTATTTTCCTCCCAGTAATTCCGGTGGGACTTCAGCCTTTTCCGGCCAGCCCTCAGGAATGATCAGCCCGGGTTTTTCGCCGAGTTTTTCCTTCATTTTGGGAAGGCCGGGCCGCTTGAAGGATTCCCGGGGTTCTTTCGGGATTCTCCCGTTCAGGATCGATTCCGAGCGGAGCCGCCGCCCGGCGGTCTTTTCCATGAGTTGGCCGATTTCCAGGATTCGGTCCACGTCGATGCCATCCGGATCGATTCCCATCTCATCCAGCATGACACACATGTCTTCGAAGGTGACCAGCCCCACCACATTGGGGTCCACGTAATAATAGGAACCCGTGCCGGGCACGGGGGTCTTGCCCAGGAAATTGGCAGGCTGCCCGCCCATGCCGCCGATGGTTCCCTCGAAGATGTCGATCCCGGCCTGAAGCGCGGCCAGCACATTGGCCAGACCCCAGCCCCGCGTCACATGAAAGTGGCCGATATGCAGATCCGTATTGGGCATTTCATCCAGGATCATGGAGAAATAGCGATAGACCTGATCCGGCGGCGCTGACCCGTCATGATCGGCATGTTCAATGTCATCGGCCCCGATGCTGAGCCACCGCTTGGTAAACTCCACCGCATCCTCGAACCGGGTCGGCCCGGAGATGGGGCTTCCCCATATGGTGCTCACCGTACCGCACATCTTGATCCCGGCCGCCTTGCACTTCTTGATACAGCGCTCCGCCTCCTTCCAGTAATCGGGTAGGGTGGTGCCGCTGTTGGCAAAGTGGTGCTCCTCGTCCGTGGAGACCATCATGAGGACCCGGTCCGGTCCATATCCTTCCTCCTTGAGCCGGATGGCCCGGTCTACGGACGGCTCCCGGATGGTAACGGCCGTCCATTCAATGTCGTCGTGGTTCATGCCCCGTTTGGCCAGTCGCTTTTTGAATATGTCGTCGTGGACCCCCTTGAGGACCTCCTCCGCGTCCTTGAACTGGGGCATGATTCGGGGGTTGCCAAGGTTGGTGACCTCCAACCGTTTGACCCCGGCAAAGGCCAGTTCCTGGAGGTAATAGATTTTGGCTTCCGTGGGGATCCAGTCCTCCTCGTGCTGAAATCCGTCTCTAACCGTGATATCCCCTAACCTGACCTTCCTGGGCATTCGGGGATGAACCTTAAAGATATCATGTTCACTCATCTTCTCCTCCTTATGTCTAATGGCTATTCGACAGTTCACCCTCTGATCGATCTCGGCAGCAGCATCTGATGATGGGGGCAGAGGGTGGGTGGGTTTTGATAGCAACATCTCGCAAATCCCACAAAATAGTCCCGAAGTGCCGCCATATCGATAATTTCATCCACCAGTCCCGCTTTGGCACAGTATATGGGCCGGGACTGATCGTGATACTGTTGGGCCAGGGCATTCATCTTGTCAATAACCGGATCAAGCGGATTCCCTGCATCCTGTTCCTTGACCAGTCGCCTGGCAAAGGCCGCTGCCGCGGCGGTCTCCCCGTGCATCACGTAGATTTCAGTGGTTTCGACGCCCAGGGTAAAGGCATTGTTCCGGGTAGCCTGGGGCCCGCCCATGATGTAATGGGCTGCCGCGGTCCCTTTCCTCAACACCACGCACAACATGGGCATATGTGAGCTCTCAATGGAGTAGATCAGCGATTGACCGAGTCCCAACAGTTCGGCGGTTTCGGCAATATCGCCCACGTCAATGCCGCTGGTATCCTGAAACCAGATGAGCGGGAGTTTGTCCCGTCCGCAGAACATGACCAGTTCATTCATCTTGATGAGGCCTTCGCGGTAGAGTTTACCGCCGATCCCGAGGTATTCTCCTTTTGCATACCCCGGATAATCCTTTCCGAGAAAGCCCTGGCGGTTGGCGATGACGCCCACGGGAAAGCCGTCGATCCTGGCGAGGCCGCAATAAACCTCAGGCCCATAGTCCGGCCGGTATTCCATATGTTCACTCCCGTCAAACACCCGCGCCAGCACCTGTTCAATGCTGTAGGTCCGTTTCTGATTAATGGGCACCAGAAAATTGAGATCTTCCCCCGGATACTGGGGTGCTTTGGGTTCGGCCACCCTGAAGGTGGATGGATCGTACACCGGCATCCCGGCCATGCAATCTTTGATCGCGTCCAATACCCCTTCTTCCGTGTCAAACACCGCCCTCATGAAGCCGGTCTTGCCATGGTGAATCCGGGTGCCGCCGGGGGGGACCTGCTTGAAGTGCCGGGTGGCTTCAATGAGGGCCTCTGCCCCCTTTAGATCAAAATGGCCCTTGGGTGACATGCCGCTCACAATACCGCCACCGCCCACCGCCATATTGGATTTTTCATGGGCGAAGATAATGGCGGGGCTGATGGCGTGATAGCCGCCGCCGGCCGGGTTGGTGCCGAACATGCCCACGATCACCGGGATGCCCTTTTCCGCCAGTTCAGCATGCCTGAAAAAGGTCCGGCCGCCGGATCGTCGACCGGCATACACCTTTTCCTGTTCGGTCAATTTGACGCCGCTGCAGTTGAGGATCCAGACCAGAGGGATGCGGAGTTGTTCCGCCATATCCTGGGCGCGAAAGACATGTTCACGCTGTCCCGGGATCCAGGCTCCCGCCAGGACCTTGTTGTCGGAGGCAATAATCATTGCATATTTGGAGGATATTTTACCCAGTCCGGTCACCACGCCTGAGGACCCTTCCTGGTTGAACTCCGGATCGTAAAGGCTGTTAAGCGGGAGAAATGTCCCGGGATCCACCAGATGATCGATCCGTTCCCAGGCGGTTTTGTCCCCCCTTTTGTGTATCTTTTCAGCCGGGATACCCACGCGTTTTCGCTGTTCAATGGCCTCTGGCCACAGCCTGGTCGACCTTTGATATCGCCGTGCTGTTTTCTTTTTGCTGCTCCTTTTCCTTTTCTGTGAGTGCTTTTCCGATGGGTGTCATGTTTTCAAAATACTGCTTCATTTTATTGGGCCTCCCTGTAATCAGCTACCGTTTGCTGCAAGGTCGCCACCAAACCTGCACGGAATCTGGGATCCCGATACAGCCTGGCATCCGCCTCCATCTCTTTTTCCACAAATGAATCCTCATCAAAGTCTGATGGGTCCACCCCGTCCAAAAGACCCTCCAGGGCATCAATGGACTGCGGGGCCAAGGGCTTCCCCAGGGTCTTGATCTCTTCTTTTACTTCTTTTAAGGGTTTGCCCCACAGGTGGGCATAATTGCCGGGGTTTTTCCTCCGGTTTCCCTCATTTTGGATCTCCGCTTCAGTCGCCAGTATGTGCTCATGGCCTTTACCAAAACCAGGGATCTCGTCCTTGGGACAGATCGCGAGATTCAGTCCCTCGGGAAGGAGGTGTTCGCCTGTCTTTAGGTCATGCGCCGCCAATGCATCGAGGTAAGCCGCCTTGTCCGCCTGAGGATCGCCGGATTTCTGGCGTTTGGGAAAAGGAAACGGTACATCAACCAAGGCGTTATAGATGCCGATTTCCCTTAACTTTTCGGCCTTCACCTCCCTGGCCGTCTTCCCCATGTATTGGGTGTTGGTAAGCCCGGCTTTGATGATGGATCGTGCAATGCCGGCCCAGCCGGGGATAAGCCCGATGGTGGCCTCGCTGAAACACATGCCGCTTCTGGAATCCCCTACCAGCACGTCGGCCATCAGGGGAATTTCCGCCGAACCGCCGAACCGTGTTCCCCCTCCGCATACGGCGACAACCCGAAGGTACTCTGAAAGTCCTCTGATCTTTTTATGAAGGGCCTGCCCTTTTTGAGGCGGCCGTCCGCCCATTCGAAAAGCCGATCCACCGCTTCCGGTGATGCGCCGGCGGCCTCTTTCTCCTTTTTGATTTCCAGTGTCCGATCCAGTTTGTCCAGGCTTTCTTTAAGATCCCCGCCGGCGTGGACCGGATCATTGGCCCCATAAAGCACGAGGAATTCAAAATCGCTCCGCTTTTCATTAACCCGATCCAGGCCCTCAAGATAGGCATCCAGCCCGGGGTTTCCCACCTGGTGAACCGGGGGATTATAGTAGCACAGTACCGCGCCCGCGGCGCCTTTGAATACAACATGATCAATCAACAAATAGGCTTTACCCTCCGACCATTCAACCAACGGGCCTCTGTTTTCATATCCCGGTATGGCATTGGACCGAATCAATCCGCCGGGTCCTTTCATAACACGCCTCCTTATCTGTAAGGTTGTAAACGATCAATATATATAACAAGAGGTTGGGCTAATCAAGGATTTCCTGTAAATTTGGCGAAACCGGACCGGTCATTTTCTGACGAAAATCAGTCTTCGGCCGGTGGTGACCCCAAAGCGGGTATCCATTCAAAAGCCGCTCAGAAATATCAAGACAGGCTCAAATTGGACAGCGGTTAAGCGCGTGTCGGCGAGGGTCTCCGGCCCCCTTTTCTGAATTGACATGCTTTTCACATGGGCTTATAAATTGTGGCGGTTAGAACACAAATCCTTCAATATCAAGGGGAATACCTATGGATTTCAGTCTTTCAATGGAACAGGAGATCCTGCGCAAATCAGTAAGGGATTTTGCCGAAAAGGAGATTAAACCGGTTGCCGGGGAGCTGGATGAAAAAGAAGAATTTTCCTATGACACCATGCAGAAGATGGCCGATCTGGGGTTGTTTGGGATGTTTGTTTCTGAAAAGTATGGCGGCCAGGGCATGGATTATGTGTCATACATTATCGCTACCGAGGAAATCGCCCGGGTGGACGGCTCCCATGCGGCCACGGTGGCGGCGGGTAATTCACTCGGGATCGGGCCCCTTTACTACTTCGGCAATGAAGCACAAAAGAAACATTATCTCCCCAAACTGTGCAGCGGAGAGGCCCTCTGGGGTTTCGGTTTGACCGAACCCAATGCAGGCTCGGATGCTGGCAATTCCAAAACCACCGGGGTATCGGATGGGGACGAATGGATCGTGAACGGGAGCAAGATTTTTATTACCAATGCGTCCACCGATATTACCACGGGGGTTACCTGCCTGTGCCGGACCGGTACACGGGAAGATGGCCGCCCGGAGCTCTCCTGCATTCTGATCGAGTCGGGAACGCCGGGCTTTGAGGCCAGGGAGATGCACGGCAAAATGATGTGGCGGTCTTCCAATACCAGCGAACTCTATTTCGAAGACTGCCGCGTTCCCGAAGCGAATCTTTTGGGGCCGAGGGGGAACGGATTCTACCAGATGATGCAGACCCTGGACGGGGGACGGCTTTCCATCGGTGCCATGGGCCTGGGGGGTGCCCAGGGATGTTTTGAACTGGCCCTTCAATACAGCAAAGAGCGGGAGCAGTTCGGGAAGGCCATATCCAACTTTCAGGTCAATGCCTTCAAACTGGCCGACATGGCGATGGAGATCGAGTGTGCCCGGCTTCTGTTGTACAAGGCCTGCTGGCTGCGCGACAACGAAAAGCCGTTTTCCAAAGAAGCGGCCATGGCCAAACTTCACTGCTCGGAGGTCATGTACCGGTGCGCGAACCACGCGGTTCAACTTCATGGGGGATACGGTCTCATGAAGGAGTATGATGTGGAGCGATTCTATCGGGACCAGAAGCTCCTCGAAATCGGGGAGGGAACCTCTGAAGTCCAGCGAATCGTCATATCCCGGCTCATCGGGGCCCTTTAGTATCCGTTATTTTGGTTTCGACCATTTTTTTAAACCAACCCAAATTCCTGCAGCTCCATGGCCATGAGCTGTGAGCTGGTTCTTCCATGTTAGACGTCATACTGGGTAAGGAGATCGCCTCTTACGTCAAGCGCCACCGTGGGCTGGTATTTCTGTCGATCGTGCTTACCGCTGTTGCTTCCCTGTTTGTGGTGGTTCCTGCCTATCTTCTCCAGCCCTTTGTGGATGAGGGGATGAAGACCGGGACAGACCCGGTTGCGTGGAAAATTCCGTGGATCACATTCGAATCCGGATCGTGGTTCTCCTGGAAGCGGACCCATCTGACGGTGGTTGACGGGGTATCGCCCAACCATCTCCTGGTGATCCTGACCGTCATCGCCTTTGTCTCCGTGGTGATCAAATCCATTGCCACCTACTTGGGCGGGCTCTGCGCCGCCGCCTTCTCCAACCGGGCGGTACAGTCACTCAGAGTGGACCTTTTTAAAAAGTTCATCTCGCTGAGCCTCAGTTTCTATCATAAGCAGAAGTCGGGGGAACTCATTGCCCGTTCAACGGCCGATCTGGCGGTGATGCAGAACCTCATTTCCGAGATCCTTATCGGGCTTATCGAACACCCTTTGACGGCCCTGGTCTTTCTCATCTATCTCTTTGTCATGAACCTCAAGTTGACCCTGCTGGTCTTCTTTGTGGTCCCTCTCATTGCGCTTCTCGTGAGGCTTTTCGGCAGAAAGGTCAAGAAACATTCGGCAAGGGTCCAGGACGCCACGGCGGACGTGACCTCCGCCTATCATGAAACCATCCTCTGTCTCAAACTGGTGCACGGGTTTTTCAGGGGAAAAAGGGAGGTCAGGAAATTCAGCGATTTGACGGAGGTGCTATACAAACGAATTATGCACTGGAACCGCTGGCAACTGGGGCTGGGGCCGATGATGGATTCGGTGGTCTTTCTGGTAATGCCGGGCGTGTTGATCGTCGGAAAAATCTATTTTCACCACACTCTGGGTGAGTTAATGGCCATGGCTTATGCCTTTTCCCGGGCCTATCGACCCATCAAGCGACTGGCGATCGTCAACAACAATCTCAAGACCCTCCAGGGGGCGACCGATCGGGTGTTTGGTATCATGGCCACCCAATCGGATATCAGCGACCGTCCCGGCGCGACCGCACTGCCCCGTTTACGAAGTCATCTGAAGTTCGATGATGTGGGCTTTGGGTATGCGCCGGATGAGCCGGTACTGAAGGACGTCTCCTTTCGCCTTCGTGCGGGTGAGATGGTGGCCTTCGTGGGATCGACCGGTGCCGGCAAAAGCACACTCCTGAATCTTATCCCCCGATTTTATGATGTGATCTCGGGGCGGATTGCCATTGACGGGACCGATATCCGGGCGGTCACCGTTCAATCCCTTCGAAGGCAGATCGGGCTTGTCAACCAGGACACCCTCCTCTTTAATGAGACCATTGCCTACAATATCGGGTATGGCAATCCTCAGGCGGGTCTGGATGAGATTCAACGGGTGGCCAGGGCGGCCCATGCCCATGAGTTTATCCAGAAACTCTCCAGAGGGTATGACACCCGGATCGGTGATCAGGGGAGCCTTCTTTCGGGCGGGCAGCGACAGCGTCTGGCCATTGCGAGGGCGCTTCTGGTGGATCCGGCCATATTGCTGCTGGACGAGGCGGCTTCGGCCCTCGACGCCCAGAGTGAGCATCTTGTTCAGGTGGCCATCGACGAATTGAAAGGAACCCGGACCATCATCATTGTGGCCCATCGGCTGAGCACCATTATGAAGGCGGACCGAATCTTTGTTTTGGAAGAGGGCCGTATTGTGGAGTCAGGTACACGCCAGGAACTGTTGAGCCTGGACAGGCGTTTTAAAGAACTGTACGATATGCAGTTCAGACCGTGAAGAGGAAAATAGGGGAGGGCATCACCATCAACAGGGTGTCTCTCATGCTATGCACGGCAAGGGAGCTATGGCCATGACGCTGAATAAGTCGGACATTGTGAATCGTGTGAGAGAAACCGTCCGATTCAAGCGTCGACACAAAGACCCGCAGTTATTTTTGTTCCCTGAGTTGGATTGTACGTTCCTGAGTCGGAAGCGCTCTGCTGAAATTGTCAATACCCTCTTTGAAACCATCAAAGTGGCCTTGGCCAAAGGGGAAGATGTCCGCATGGTCCGATTCGGGACATTTCAGGTGAAATTTAAGTGGGCCAGAAAGGGAAGAAACCCTCGTACTGGAGAGTCCTTGATTTTAAAGTCTACGAGGACCGTGCGATTCAAGGCATCCAAGAAGCTACGGGATAAGATGAACACGCCGCATTCCTAACCTTATGTGAGCTTAGGGAGCCATCCCAGGCCTTAACGCAAAATCGGCAATGCACTGGTTGAATGCCGTGGGCCGTTCGATCATCACCATGTGACCGGCCCCGGGGATGATGCTGAGGTCACTTCCCTCGATCTGGTCATGAAGCGTTTTCGAAAGGGACGGTGGGGTCAGTTTGTCCTCCTCACCGCAGATGATGAGGCAGGGGAGATGGATATCCTTTAGTTTGTTTCCCATCTCAAAGCGATTACACGCCTCAAAGCCCCCAAGCACCACAGAACCGCCCGCAGCCTTCATGAGCTCGGCCCCGGCCCTGATAATGGATGGATCGGTGTTTTCGGTGTAGGCGAAATGGATCAGGGTGTCGACGGTTTGCTCGAAATTGTCCTTTAATCCCTTTAGAAATGCGGGGGACACGCGAAGCCTTGGCCCTGTGCCCACCAGAATAATGCCTGCCAGAGGTGAGGGATGGATACAGGCAACCTCCTGAACAATGGCTCCGCCCATGGAATGGCCCATGAGGTAAACCGGGTGATCAAACAAGGCATGGAGTTGCTCACTCAGCCAATGCGCATAAGAATCGATGCTTGCTTTGGCGGGTTCCCTGGTTTTTCCATGCCCCGGCATATCCAGGGCCAGGGTATGGATCCCTTTGTTCGAAAGGCGACGCTGATTCTGCCAGATCTGAGACTGTCCGCCTGCGCCATGGATCATGACCAGAGTAGGATGATCCCTTGATAGACGCCCTTTCCCCTCCTGAAATCCGATCCCCATTTTCCTGAGTTTTTCAGCAATGTCGACCATCTATACCCTCTATGACCATCGGATGAGGGCGCTTCCCCAGGTCAGCCCGCCGCCGAATACCGGGAGGCAGACCAGGTCATTGGGCTTTATACTGCCGTCCCGTACCGCCTCATCCAGGGCAATGGCACAGGACGCTGAAGAGATGTTGCCGTACTTGTCAAGGGTCACGTAGAAGCGTTCCATGGGGATGTGCAGGGTCTTGGCCATGGATTGAAACATGCGCAAATTGGCCTGGTGAGGAATAAGCCAGGCGATGTCCTCAACAGCCACGTCGTTGAATTCCGCCGCCTCCTTGATGGAATCAACGAAGTGCCTCACCGCCACTCTGAAACTGGCATTGGCTTCAATCAATGTCAGAAAGTGAAGGCCCTTATCCACGCTTTCGTGGGATATGGGAGTGGTCTTAGAGCCGCCGCCCGGGAGAAGGAGATCCTGCCCGCTTGCCCCATCCGTATGAAGGTGTGTGGAGAGAATCTCTGGCCCTTCATCGCCGAGGGTCAGTATGGCGGCCCCCGCCCCGTCCCCCCACAATATGCAGGATGTGCGATCGGTCCAGTCGAGGGTTCGGGTCATGACTTCGGAGGCCACCACAAGGACCCGTTGGGCTGCCCCGGTCTTGAGGTATTGCTCCGCCACATTCAGTGAGAAGATGAACCCGGAGCAGGCGGCGGCCACATCGAATGTGACGGCCTGAGGCGCGTTCAGTTTGGCCTGGAGCCAGTTTGCAGCCGAGGGACAGCAGGTGTCCGGTGTAATGGTTCCGACGATGATCAGATCGATATCTGCGGCTGACAGCCCCGTCACTTCCAGAGCCTTTAAAGAGGCCTCATAGGCCAGATCTGAGGTGTTTACGGAGGGATCGGCGATCCGCCGTTCGCTGACACCGGTTCGTTGAACAATCCATTCGTGGGTGGTGTCCAGGCCCATTTCCTGGAGGTCAAAGTTGGTCAGAATCTGGGGGGGTACATAAGACCCCGTCCCCAGTATACGTATGGACTTCATGCGTCAATCCGCCTTTGGTTTGATGCCGAGCGCCTTTTCCTTTTCTGCAACGGCGATACGCGTCTTGATGACCGTATCCGGGATAAGGCTCATGGAATCGATGCCGCATTCCACGAGAAACTCCGCGAAGTCCGGAAAATCGCTGGGGGCCTGTCCGCAGATCCCGATCTTTTTGCCCCGTTCCTTGGCGATCTTTATCACTTGAGCCACCAGTCGTTTTACCGCATCGTTTCGCTCATCATAAATATGGGCCACGAGAGAAGAGTCCCGGTCAAGCCCCAGGGTCAGTTGTGTTAAATCATTGGATCCGATGGAAAATCCGTCAAAGATGTCGGCAAACTGATCCGCGCAGATCACATTGCTGGGGATTTCGCACATGACATAGATCTCCAGGCCCTCCTCCCCCTGAACGAGCCCATATTTTTTCATCAACTCAATGACCTTTTTACCTTCTTCAGGGGTTCTGCAAAAGGGCACCATGACCTTGATGTTGGTCAGCCCCACTTCACTTCGGGCTTTGTGCAGGGCAATGCACTCCAGTTCAAAGGCCCGCTCGAAGTTTTTGTCGTAGTAACGGGAGGCCCCCCGCCATCCGATCATGGGGTTGTTTTCTTTCGGTTCGTAAAGGTAGCCTCCGAGGAGATTTTCGTATTCATTGGTTTTGAAATCAGAGAGACGGACAATGACATCATTGGGATAGAATCCCGCAGCAATCCGGCAGACGCCCTCAGCCAGTTTGTCGATGAAAAATCGCTTCTTGGAGTCATACACGGCCGTGATTTCATCAATGGTGTAGATGACCCCGGCGATTCGCTGATCGGATTTGGCCTTTTCCTTGAGTTCGTCATAATCGAGCAAGGCGAGCGGATGGATGCCGATGTGGGAATTGATGATGAACTCCTCCCTTGCCAGACCTACGCCGTCATTGGGAATCCTCCCCTGAGTAAAGGCCTTCTCCGGGATGCCCACATTCATCATGATTTTGGTCCGGGTTCGGGCATCTCTTCCAGGTTGATGGTCTCTACCTCATAAGCAATTTTCCCCTCATAGATATGACCGGTTTCCCCTTCGCAACAAGAGACCGTCACTTCCTGGCCGGATTGAATTATTTCATCGCCGTCTGCGGTACCGATGACACAAGGGATGCCCAGTTCTCTCGACACAATGGCGGCATGACACGTTCTCCCGCCCTTATTGGTGACGATGGCGGAAGCGATTTTCATGATGGGTTCCCAATCCGGATCGGTCATGCTGGTGACCAATACCTGGCCCTTTTTAAACTTATCCATTTCCAAAGTGGACTGGATGACGTTGGCCACACCATGTCCCACCTTGGTTCCCACGGCGGTTCCGCTGACCAACACCTTTCCCCGTTCCAGGATCCGGTAGCTTTCGTAGGTGCTGGTGTCCTGTTGGGAATGAAAGGTCTCGGGTCTGGCCTGGACGATAAAGAGTTCCCCGGTCCCCACATTGACCCCGTCCCCGTCCTTGGCCCACTCGATATCCATGGGTTTGAAATGTCCGGCCTCTTCACTGTAATGGGTCTCGATGGTGCAGGCCCACTCGGCCAATTTCAGGATCTCGTCCTCCTCCAGGACATAGCGATGCCGTTCGTCTAAGGTGGAGGGGACATTCTTGACGGTGGCGTCGTCTTCCACGGAGTAGACCATTTTAAAGTCCCGGTCCCCTGCCTTTCGGCTGATAATGGATCGCTTCCCCATCTTTAGGGTGGGTTTGAATACATAGAATTCATCCGGATTTACCGCACCCTGTACCACGTTTTCCCCCAGACCGTAAGCGGCCGTGATAAAGACCACATCCTTGAAACCGGTCTCCGTGTCAATGGAAAACATGACCCCGGAATAGGCGGAGTCACTTCTGACCATCTTCTGCACGGCAATGGAGAGGGATATGTCAAACTGGTCAAAGCCCTTGTCATGACGATAGGAGATGGCCCGGTTGGTAAAGAGGCTGGCGAAACACTTGCGGCAGGCATCCAGGACATTCCATTTTCCCCGGATATTGAGGTAGGTGTCCTGCTGTCCTGCGAATGAGGCGTCAGGGAGGTCTTCGGCGGTGGCAGAAGACCGGATGGCCACGTCCAGATTGTCCAGCCCCTTCTGGTTGAAGTGGGCGCCCAAGGTCTCATAGGCCTGATAAATGGCCTGGGTCAGGTCCGGCGGAAATTCGGAATGGGTGATGATCTCCCTGACCTGGCGGCCCTTCCTGAGGAGATTCTCAATATTGCTGGTATCCAGGTCCTGGAGAATCCTCTTGATTTCGTCCTCAATTCCGGCATATTTCAAGAAATATCGATACGCATAGGCGGTAATGGCAAACCCATAGGGAACGTTTATCCCATTTTCCTTGAGTTTCTGATACATCTCTCCCAAGGAGGCGTTTTTGCCACCCACCAGAGGAACGTCCGAAATTCCGATTTCATCAAACCAGAGAATCAGCTTCTTTCGATTATCTCCAGGCATCTGCCACCTCCTTAAATTACAGATTAACCAGCCTTCGGCGTTTCAACTGCCGATATTCAAAACGCCCCTCAAAGCCCAAAATTCGTCGGCAAATTTCTACCACTAAGCCAAGATGTTGTCAATTGGCAAAATTTGTTCTACAAAGACCATTTTCGCCTTTTATTTCCCCATGGGGTTGTCCTGAAGACAAGCGGAGGTATTATGTCAAATGACAACATAAATGATATCATATACTTGGACCACAATGCCACGACACCGGTCGACCCGGAGGTGAAGGAAAGCATGCGTCCTTTCCTGGCGGAGGCGTATGGGAATCCGTCCAGCGGTTATCCATTGGGCGTCAGGGCAAAAAAGATGCTGGAATCGGCCCGGGCGGAAGTGGCTGATTTTATCCACTGCAAAAACGAGGAGGTGATTTTCACCTCGGGGGGAAGTGAATCCAATAATATGGTATTGAAGGGGTGATCGATTTTAAGCACCCCGCCGGTTCTCATGTGATCACCTCGGCTGTTGAACATCCGGCCATACTGAACCCGCTTCTTTATCTGATGGAGCTGGGGCTACGGGTAACCATTCTTCCGGTGGATTCCATGGGGCGGGTAGACCCTGAGGATGTGCGAAGGGCTCTGGAACCCGACACCGTTCTGGTGAGCATCATGCTGGCCAACAATGAGACCGGCACCATTCAACCCATAGAGGAGATCTCCCAAATCACTCAGGACCATGGTGTGCTTCTCCACACGGATGCAGCCCAGGCCGTGGGCAAGATGAATGTGGATGTGCGGCAACTGCGGGTCGATCTTATGAGCGTTGCAGGCCACAAACTCTATGCACCGAAAGGCGTGGGGGCGCTTTATGTGCGGGAAGGGGTCTCCCTCACCCCTCTGATCCACGGTGCCGGACAGGAAATGAACAAGCGGGCCGGAACCGAAAATGTCATGTTTGCCAAAGGTCTGGGAACCGCCTGCCGGGTTGTCAAGGAGCGATGCCCAAGGGATGTTTAGGAAATGGCGGCCATGCGCGATCATTTAAAGGCTTTTCTCTTCGAGCATGTTGACGGCCTGGTGTTAAACGGCCACCCCGAATTTTCGTTGCCCAACACCCTGAACGTTTCGGTTCCTCATGTGGATGGGGGACGAATTCTCGCTGAATTGCCATTTCTCATGGCCTCCACCGGAGCGGCCTGTCATGACAGGGGGGTCAGGCTGTCCCATGTGCTGGCTGCCATGGGGGTTCCACCCGAAATCGGGATGGGTGCCTTGCGGTTCAGTGTGGGCCGAAGCAACACCATGAACCAGATGGCGGTGGCCGGGAAATGGATAACCGATCAGATAGAAAGGATGCGTCATGAACAACGATAAGGAAATACCCGTGCTTTTGATCATCGATATGGTGAAGGACAATTTCAGGGAAAAAAGACCGCTTCCCATGACGCCCTTTGCACGAGAAATCATCGGTCCTATCAATGGACTGATTGGGGCGTTTCGGGAAAGGAGATGGCCTGTTGTGTTTTCCACGGATGCATTTCATGAGACGGATTTCATATTTGAAGGCCGAATGAAGCCCCATTCGCTCGCCGGCACGGCGGGTGCAGAAGTGATCGATGAACTGGATCGTGAAGAAGAAGACCTGTGGCTGCCCAAGCCCCGATTTTCCGCCTTTTTTAAAACGGATCTCCATCAATGGTTGAATAAAAAGGGGATAACCCTATGCGCAGTGGCCGGGATTGCCACCAATTTCTGTGTGCTGACCACCGTCATGGACGCCCTGTGCCATGACTTTAAGGCGGTCTTTTTAACGGACTGCTCAGCCGCATCCACCCGGGAGGCTCACGAACAGACCCTCAACCTCTACCGGTACAACCCCCTCTATCCCCTTTTGCAGGTGTTGACCGCCGCTGAATTTATAGAGGCATTTGGCTAACCGGAGAGATGACAGGATGGCGGAAAGTGAGAAAAGCGTATCTTCAACGCTGCGAGTGGCGGTTGCCTTACCTGTCAAAGGGAGCTTCTCCTATTGGGTGCCGGAGCGTCTGAGTGGATCGGTAAAGCCGGGATGCCGGGTTCTGGTTCCCTTCAACAATCGCAACGTCACGGGGTATGTCCTGAACCAGGAAGGAGCGGCTCCTCATCGAAAACTCAAAAACATTATCGACATCCTGGACATCGAGCCGGTTTTTCTTCCCCATATGATCCCCTTTTTCGAGTGGATCGCCGAATATTATCTCTGCCCCATCGGCATGGTCATCCGGGCAGCCCTTCCTGAAGCACATTATAAAACCGTGGCCATCACACCGAAAGGATTGGAGGCCTTAAACGGGAGGCTTTTCGCTTCAGAGGAGATCGATATCCTGTCATGGGTCAAGGCAAACCCTGAAAAGCGGCTTAAATGGCCTTTAAAGAAGATTTATCCGCTGAAAGAAAAGGGATGGCTCACCCTCCAAAACCGGTCGCTGAAACCCACGTCGAGCCCAAAGCAGTTGCGATTTGTCATGCCCGAGGAAGACGTTGATCTCAAAGCGGTTTTGGCAGCATCAGCAAGAACCTTGAAGGCAAAAAATGAAATCGAGTTTTTGACGCGGGTTTTCGATACAGGGGCCATTCGTGCCGGTGAGTTGAGGGCCCGTTTTAACAATGGGTCTTATCTCATAAACAAGTGGGTTAAGAAGAGGGTGCTGAAGGTCTGTTGGGTTCCGGTACATGGATCGCATGGGCAGGCCAACATTTCACCACCCCCGCTGCCTCATGAATTGAATCATTACCAGAAAAAGGTTTTGAGTGACATAGTGAACCACCTGGATGAAGGGGCGTTTTCATCCGTTCTCCTTCACGGGGTGACGGGGAGTGGCAAGACGGAAGTATACTGCCGAGCGGTGGAACATACCCTTCGATCGGGGCGTCGTGCGATTCTTATGGCGCCGGAGATCTCCCTTGCCATGTACCTCGAGGGCTTTTTCAAGCTGCGGCTCGGCGATCGCATTGCCATTTATCACAGTGGGTTGACGCGAAGGGAAAAAGCGTATCAGTGGTCGCGTATGATGAATGGCGAAGCGGACCTGGTGATCGGTGCACGATCGGCTATCTTTTCCCCCTGCCCAATCTGGGGTTGATTATTGTGGATGAAGAACACGATACCGCATACGCACAAGATAAAGATGCCCATGGGGGGCCTCGTTATCATGCACGGGATGCGGCTGTGGTCCGTGCGAAACAAGAGAAGGCCGTTGTCATCCTGGGGTCGGGTACACCCTCTGTGCAGTCCTTTGAGAACAGTGTCCTGGGCAGGTATTCACGTCTTGAGATGCCATACAGGGTAGAAAAAAGGTCCTTCCCTGAAATGAAAATTGTGGACATGAAGGAGGCGTCCAATCGTCGCGGCGAGGGCATGATCAGTCCAACGCTCGAAAATCATCTCGAGAAAAATCTCATGGCGGGGAACCAAGCCATCTTGTTTTTGAATCGGAGGGGATATCATCGGGTCTATTTGTGTCGGTCTTGCGGGGAAACGGCCCGATGTCCCAACTGTGATGTCTCTTTAACCCATCACCAGAAAGCGGACTGCCTGGCCTGCCATTACTGTGGATTTCGTTGCGGGACCCAGGTGACATGCAATGCCTGCGGTCACAGCAGACTGAAAGGCTACGGTTTCGGGACGGAGCGCCTGGAGAGTGAAATTCAAAGCCTTTTCCCGGATGCACGGGTATCGAGAATAGATACGGACATTACCGGTCGAAAGGGCGCCGCCACCCGCATTCTAAGGGCCTTTAGTCAGCGCAACATTGATATCCTTGTGGGGACCCAGATGATCACCAAGGGATATGATTTTCCCGGAGTGACGCTGGTGGGTATCATTTCGGCGGATCTTTCACTGGGGTTTCCCGATTTTAGGGCGGCGGAGCGCACATTTCAGCTGTTATCGCAGGTTTCCGGACGGGCCGGGAGGGGGTATGCGGAGGGGACGGTGATTGTCCAGACCTTCAATCCAGATCACTACGCCATTCGTGCGGCAATAAATCATGACTATCTGTCATTTTTTGAGAGAGAAAAGGCCTTGAGGCGTCAGCTGAATTATCCCCCTTTCTCCCACCTGGTCTGCTTGCGGTTGCAGGGAAATGACAAAGCGAAAACAGAATCATGTGTCCATCACGTCCATCATGTGCTGAACCGTGTCCTGGGAAGGTGGCCTGAAAACAGGCGGGATATCCAGGTTCTGGGGCCTGTGGAGTCACCTATTTCCCGGATCAAGGGCAAATACCGGTGGCAGGTATTAATTAAATGCCGACGTTCCTCGCTGAGGCACCTCTTTTTGAGGGAATTGGAGCCGCGGACCCGAAAAGCGCTTCAAGCCAACGGCGTTCAGCTCATTCAGGATGTGGATCCGTATCAGATGAGTTGACCGCCCGGTTTTGGGGATCTGCCTTACTTTCGATGCGCCTCTGACTGATCACCCCGCGTGTGATGGTGCCGATCATCAGGCCGAACATGACATAGCTGATCATACACTGTAAGCTGACGACGATTTTGGCGGAGAGGGTCTGGGGCACGATGTCCCCGAATCCGAGGGTGGTCATCATCACCACACAGAAATAGAATGCGTCGATGATACTGGCGGAATCTGCAGGAATGGAAAAGGGCTCCGGGTACCCCTTGAAAAAGATGGGTAAGAGGGTCAGGCTCACTGTGATGAGGGTAAAGGCGGCCAGCATGGTCGCGTAGAGATGGACCAGTTCTCCCACATCCGCCCAGCTGGCAAATTGACCGGGTCGGAGCAGAAGGATGACTTGACGCAAAAAGCGGCGCAGGAGAAGGATCACCATGATGAGAATGCTCAGGGTCAGGGCCAGAAAGGCCCACGAAACAAGGAAGAAAAGGACATCTAACCCCCCGCAGCCGAAGGCAATGCCGGATGCCACGAGTCGTCGTTTCCAGGGGGTATCGGACCAGGGAGTTGCGTTGTGCTTAAATTGCCATCGATCGCGAAGCCAGTGGAAGACCCATATAAACAGGGCGAGGATAAAGCCATTGAGAATGGCCCCGGCGATAATGGTATCTATTGAGAAATGCTTGGCCTCGTGATGAACCGGCGTCAGGAGGTGGTACAAAATCTCGATGAAGATTAACCCCAAAAAGGAAGAAAGCACATAATGGGTCAGAAAGATATCCCAGAATATTGAACGCTTCCCTGTGTCTGACCTCTTGGGCATGGGGTGAGGATCCAAATGGGCTGGGGTTAAAGGTGCCTCATAACGGCTTATGGCCATAATAGGGGGGTATAGGACGTTGTGTCAATGAAAAGAGATCGCCGCTTGCCTGTCGGGGTAGGATGGCTGTTGCATTATAACAGATGCTGAGGTCAGACAACGCCGATTTTCCGTAACCTTTTGACTTTTCCGGCTCTATATTGAACAATGTATGATAATGCTACGGGATTTGGCAAACAAAAGACCGATCCCTGCAGTGGCATATTCCCCGATTGGAGAGTTTAATAGGAGCCTTTATGAAGAGGAAAATCCCCGGCAATGCGTGGTTGATGGCGGTCATCGCCTTATTCATATGCAGCACAGGATGTGAAAACCAGGTGGAGGCGGGGCCGGTTGCCCCTGATTTTTCCCTCTCCACCATTTTCGGAGAGACCGTTTCACTCGATGCCTACGAGGGGTATGTGGTCCTCTTGGATTTCTGGGCCACCTGGTGCCCGCCCTGCAGGATGAGTATCCCTGAACTCATTAAACTGCAACAAAAGTACAAGGATGACGGTTTTGTTGTGCTGGGCATTTCCATGGATGATCCCAATCAGGTTACGGATCAGGATCTCAGTACATTTGAAAAGATGGCCCGTATTAACTATCCGATTTTGAGATATAACCAGAAAGTTGTTGCAGATTACTTCTCGGATGGTCGGGTTTCCCTGCCGACCATGTTTGTCATTGACCGGGAAGGGAAAATCAGGGAGAAGATTGTTGGATTCAACCATCAAGCATTGAAGGATTCCTTAGAAAGCCTTCTTCAATGATCATCGATTGCCACACCCATGTATTCCCCCGGTTTTTCAGGGATGACAGGTCCGGGGCAGCAGCCCGCGACCCTGCCTTTAAAACGCTCTACGCATCCCCTGAGGCAAAACTGGCGGGCACACGAGCGCTCATTCATCGCATGGATCTGGAAGGGGTTCAGAGGGCGATCATTTTCGGTTTTCCCTGGGAAGATCCTGACGATTACAGACGGCACAACGACTACATCATCGCGTCGGTTCGACAGTATCCGGAGCGGCTCACAGGATTTTGCTGTTTTTCCCCTTTATCGCCTTTCGGGGCGGCAGAGGCGGAACGATGTCTGAAAACGGGCCTCTCCGGTGTGGGAGAACTGGCCGTCTATGGCAGCGATTTGTCTTCCGATGTCATCAAGTCGCTCGGTGATGTTATGGCCGTCTGCCGTCAGATGGACGTGCCGCTCCTCCTCCATGTCAACGAACCCGTGGGGCACAGCTATCCGGGCAAGACACCCAATACCCTGAGGCAGATATACGCATTCTTGAAGACATATCCCAAAAACCGGATTGTCCTGGCCCACTGGGGGGCGGTATTTTCTTTTATGCCCTGATGAAGCGCGAGGTCAGGGAGGTGCTCAGTCGGGTATGGTTTGACACGGCGGCTTCCCCTTTTTTGTATGCACCGGATATTTACCGGGTGGCGGGGAATATTGTCGGGTCCGAAAGAATCCTCTTCGGAAGTGATTATCCCCTATTGAATCCGGAGCGCTATTTTAAGGAAATGGCCGAGGCAGGTCTTTCGAAAGCAGATGTGGACCGTATCACCGGTGTGAATGCGGAAAAGCTACTGGGGTTGGTCTAAACCATGAGGGTTAACCCCCGATGGCGGACATTTTTCCCGCGAGGGAAACCGGATGTGCCGATGACAGCCTGTGGCCATGGGGTTTCTCCACGGCCGCTTCCATGAAGATTCGTTTCAACCCTTCATCATCAATGCCTTCCCTTAACGGCGTTTTGAGATCAACCTCCCGTTCAGAGAACAGACACGGCCGTATATGGCCTTCGGCTGTGAGCCTGAGCCGGTTGCAGGTGTCACAAAAATGATGGGTCAGGGGGCTGATGAAACCGATCTCCCCGGGGGCACCCTCAAATCTAAAGCGGGTGGTCGGGCCATCCGTATCGATTCTGGAAATGGGGATCAGGGAACCGTAGGTGGAGAGTCGCTCCTTCAGCACCGCGTTGGGTATGTGATGAAGTGCCGTCCCCTGATCGATGAATCCACCGGGCATATATTCTATGAAGCGGATGTGGAAGGGATACCTTTTTGATAGATTTGCGAAATCAGGCACCTCATTTTCATTGATTCCCTTTAATACCACCATGTTCAGCTTAATGGGGCTAAACCCCATCTCTGAAGCCAGTCCAACGGCTTCCCACACCTTCTCAAATCCATCAAAACCGGTTATCCGCTCATATGTTTGAGGGTTCAGTGTGTCCAGGCTGATGTTGATTCGGGTAATGCCCGCAGACTTGACCTGCCGAAGGTGTTCCTTCAGGTAAATGCCGTTGGTGGTCAGGGACAAGTCTTTTAATCCGGGAAGGCCTGCCAAACGGGAAGAAGACTGTCAATCCCTTTTCTTACGAGGGGTTCGCCTCCGGTAATTCGGAGTTTGTTGACGCCCATTTTCACGGCCACACCGGCCACCCGGATGATTTCCTCGTAGGAAAGGATATCCTCGTGTCTGAGTTTATCCATTCCCTGACTTGGGATACAGTACAGGCATCCAAGATTGCACCGGTCTGTGACTGATATGCGGAGATACGTCAATGGGCGATGATAGGGGTCAACCAACTGTGATGGGTTTGTTTGCATTGAAATCACCAGGCGTTTCCTATATGATTTTGACACGATGGGTTAAACGTCCCCCTCAATATATAAATCATGTGCCTGAGTCAACGATAATCGTTTTTCTGCACGATGACGTTGGACAGGGTATGGTGATGTAAAAATAAGGGGGTTCAACCGCAAGACGTCATGATTCGCATAAAGGAAGGGTGCCCATGGCAGATCAGATCGTCGTAACAGACAAGCAGGAAATCGCCAGGCTGGTCTTGAATAAACCTGAAGTCTACAATGCCTTTGACCTGGAAATGGTCCGGCTTTTGGCGGATACCCTGATCAAACTTGCCGCAGATCCTGAAATCGCAGGTGTGGTGATCACGGGAAGCGGTAAGGCTTTCTGCGCTGGCGGCGACCTGGGGTGGGCCAATGGCTACGGCAAGAGCCGCTCGGGAGCCTTTCACGAACTGGCGGCACGATATCATCAGGCGATTGTTGAGATTCGGCGGATGCCCAAACCGGTCGTGGCGGCCATCAACGGGATGGCTGCGGGTGGCGGGTTCTCCCTGGCCCTCGCCTGTGATTTCCGGGTCATGGCCGCCTCTGCAGTGCTGAAACAGGGCTACACGTCGAACGGCCTCAGTATCGACGGCGGGGGAACCTTTACCCTCCCCAGACTGGTCGGCATGGCAAGGGCTCTGGAAATTGCGGCTTTCGACCCCGTCATCGATACACAAAAAGCACTTTCCTGGGGCCTGGTGACGGAGGTGACGGATGATGGTCAGGCGGTGGAAAGAGGGGAGGCGATGTGCCGGCGAATAACGATGGGGGCCCGGAGTTCCTTTGCCGCATCAAAAAAGCTGATAACAGAGGCCTATGCCACTCCGTTTGAGACCCACCTTGAAAACGAACGTCGGCTGTTGTCCTGGTGTGCGGACCAACCGGCTGGAAGAGAAGGAATTGCCGCCTTCCTGGAAAAAAGAAAGCCCCGGTTTGAGGGCCTCGCATGACCCGCTTCGGCTTTTCCGGTCGCGTTACTACGGGAAGCGCAAAACAGGTCGCACTGTCGGACGATAAGCCATCATTGGAATCGTGTAAACCATTTATTGACCCCAGTAGTAAAAGAAATTTGTTAAGAACACCATGTACGCCGCCTATTTCGGTCTTACTGAAAATCCGTTTACCCTGACACCTGACCCACGGTTTCTCTTTATGAGTCAGCGTCACCGGGAGGCCCTGGCCCATCTTCTCTACGGGATGGGAGAGCAGGGCGGCTTTGTCCTGTTGACGGGCGAGGTGGGCACAGGGAAGACCACCCTTTGCCGGAGCCTCCTTGACCAGGTGCCCGAAGATGTGGAAGTGGCGTTGATCCTCAATCCCAAACAATCCGCGACCGA
The DNA here is from genome assembly GCA_034522175.1 of Deltaproteobacteria bacterium. GTDB lineage: Bacteria > Desulfobacterota > DSM-4660 > Desulfatiglandales > Desulfatiglandaceae > JAIPDZ01. The sequence goes on from JAXHLQ010000001.1 coordinate 2,991,795, forward strand.
ACTGGTGGCCTCCGTGTGTGACGAACTGGGGGTCTCCTATCCCGAAGGGACAGAGAGTCTGAAGATCCTGGTTGATCTTTTGAATCGCCATCTCCTAACCGTCCATTCCCAGGGCCGCAGAACCGTATTGATCATTGATGAGGCGCAGAATCTCAGCACCGATGTGCTGGAACAGGTCCGTCTCCTCACCAACCTTGAAACCCCGACCCAGAAACTCCTCCAGATTCTGCTCATCGGACAGCCGGAACTCCAATCCATGATGGCCAAGCCCGAATTGCGTCAACTGGGCCAGCGCATCACGGCACGCTATCATTTGGCCCCGCTTCAGTTGCATGAAACCATCGCCTATATCCAACACCGACTTGAGGTGGGTGGTGCCAAGCGGCCGATTTTTACCAAGGGGGCTCTACGTAGGGTGCATGCGCTTTCCAAGGGGGTCCCCCGGTTGATCAACACCATTTGTGACCGGGCGCTTTTGGGCGCCTATGCCAGGAAGCGCGAGCGAATTAGCCAGCGATTGGTCCAAAAGGCCGCTTTCGAAGTCATGGGGGGCCATCACGCCATGGGACGGGGACGGGCCGTCGGGTGGGCCGTGGTCTTGACATCCCTGTGTGTTCTAACGGCAGGGGTTTACCTGGATCATTGGTCGCTTTTCCCCGGCAAAAGCGGTGTGATCGATCAACATCTCCCGCCCAAGGCGTTGGAAGCAGGGGCGGAGAATTCTGTAAAAAATGCGAAAAAGAAAACGAACGTTCTTGCGAAAGAACCGGCGGACATGGAGACGAATATAAGCCCGTTGGCATCCAAAAAGGATAAGCGTCCGTTAATGAGCGGAGATTCAAAAAATGGTGCAGAAGCAATGCCGGTTCGTCTCTTCGATTTGCTCATCAGGGGAGAACTGCCGGCTGGGGAGGAATCGGCCTTTGAGGTCATGGGTGAGTGCTGGGGGGTCTCTTACCGGGAGCTTGCGGGGGAGACGCCCTGCGACCGGTTGGCAAAGGCCGATCTGAGTTGTCTCAGCGGCAGCGGAAACTGGACAACCCTCAGCCATTTGAACCGCCCGGCCGTGATTGAACTCATGAGCGAGGATGGGCGGCGATACCACGTGCCCGTGGTGGCGCTTGATGGCGAGGCGGTTACCTTGGTTCTGAGGGGTTGGAACGTGACCGTTGACCGGTCCTGGCTCGATCCCCTCTGGTATGGCGATTATACGGTTTTGTGGAGACGTCCGCCCATAGAAGCATTGTTGCTTAAGGAAGGGGACAGGGGCAGGGATGTCCAGTGGCTGAGGGCGACATTGGATCTTGTGGAAGGGGTGAATCCGAAAGGGACATCCCAACCGTTGAGCCCTCTTTTCGACGAATCGTTGAAGGAACGTGTCCAGCGATTTCAGAGGAATCATTCGGTACGAGCGGATGGGGTGGTTGGCGAACAGACACTCATCCAGCTCAACGCTGCCTCAAGGGATCCTGCGGTCCCTTTGCTGACGACCAAAGCGCCATAGAGGGCAAAAGCTTATGTCATTCATCCTTGATGCATTAAAACGGGCCGAAAGAGACCGGCGGCTTGAGAAAGCCCCCGACCTGAGTGCGGTGTATGAGGAGGACCCGCCCCGCCACCGCAAACCATGGGTATGGGGCCTCATCGGTGGCGCTATCCTGCTTGGAGGTGTCGTGAGTGTGCTGATGTTGTGGCCTCTTTTCGACACGTCCCAGGAAGAGAATGTCAGCGGTTTGAATGCGAAACAAAGGGCGCCGGAGGCGGTGAAACAGGATGCCCCTCAACCGGCCCACGCCCGTCATGAGACGAAAACGGTATCCAAAGATGCCGATAAGAATCGAGCCCAAACAGCTAACCCTCTACCGGTTAGACGTGTGACGAAAGCGGTGGCTTCCAATACCTCCCAAACGGATCGAGCATCAAAGGGTGGGATCACACCACAAGTCAAAAGCATTGGGGCTGACGTCAAACCGCCGACAAAGGGCCCGCCATCATCGGTTGATGGGATCAGGTCGGGCCTGCAGGTACCGGACCCCCGGATCAAGGATGCGGATGAGATGCCGGAACCCGCCAAAATAAGGGAAGTGGTTGAGGATGACGACACATTTGAAAATGATTCTTCATCTCCCCCGCCATTGGAGAAGTCGGCGAAAAATACCAGGCCCGCATCCAAAAAGCCGATCCCGCTCGTCAGCGAACTCCCCGACGATGTCAAAGAAATGCTGAGTGGCTTTCATATCAACATCCACGTTTACGCCGAAGATCCAGCAGAGCGGCTGGTTTTTATCAACATGCGCAATCGCAAGGTGGGCGATCGAATTGGGGAAGGCGGTCATGTGTTAAAGGAGATTACACCGGATGGCGTGATTATCGACTATGGCAAAGGTCAGGCCCTTTTGCGGGTGGGACGGTAACCAACGCTCATGCCTGGTCATAATGGCTGAAATGCATGGTAAAGGTGGCCCTTCCCTGAGAGGCGGAGCGGAGATCCGTGGAGTACCCGAACATGTTGGAAAGGGGCACGTTGGCCGTTACTACCTGGATGGTTCCCTTGGCGGTGATCTGACCAATCTTCCCGTGACGTGTGTTCAAATCCCCGATGACCTCTCCGGTAAACATCTCGGGGGTCAGGACCTCGATTTTCATGATCGGTTCTAAAAGAATGGGATCCGCCTTCTGAAACGCCTCCTTGAAGGCCATGTTGGCTGCTGCTTTGAAAGCCATGACGTCAGAGCTCTCTTTGATTTCCACCCCGAGGAGTGCCGTGTGAACATCCGCCACGGGGTATCCCATGATACTGCCCCCGGCCTGAGCCTCTGAAATGCCTTCCCCAATGGCCTTAACAAACGCTTCGGTGAGTTCGGGATGATCGCATCGATTCTCAAACCGGCTCTGGGATCCCCGCGGCAGCGGAGACAGCTCAATTTCAACGCCTGCAAAATGCTGCTGGCCTGCCAGTTCCCGCTCGAACAACGCCTTATGCACCACTGAACGCGTCACGGTTTCTCTGTAAACCACTTGAGGCCTGCCCTGGTTCACATCCATGGAAAACGCCCGCTTGAGTCTGCCAATGATGATTTCCAGGTGGAGTTCACCCATACCCGATATAAGGGTCTGCCCGGTTTCGTCGTCTATTCTGAATTTGAAGGTTGGATCTTCGTCGGACAGTTTGTTGAGGCTGTCCAGAAGCCTGTCGTGATCCTGGATGCGTTTGGGTTCCACCGCCACACTGATGACCGGCTCATTAAACTGGATGGTTTCCAACAAAATGGGGGCTTCTTCCGTACACAGGGTGTCGCCGGTGCTGCTCAGCTTCAGGCCCATAGCCGCAACAATATCACCGGCCGAGGCCGAATCGATGCGTTCTCTTTTGTTGGCGTGCATTTTCAAAAGCCGCGCCGTCCGTTCCCTGATGTTTTTTCCCGGATTGTAAACCGAGTCCCCCGCCTTGACGGTTCCGGAGTAGACCCGTATGTAGGTCATCTTCCTTCCCTGATCCATACTGACCTTGAAGGCCAGGGCGGCAAAGGGCCCCTTTGCCCTGGGGGGGCGGGTTTCCGTTTCTCCTGAAGTGGGGTGTTTTCCGGCAACCGGAGGAACGTCCACCGGCGCGGGCAGAAAATCGACGATGCCGTCCAAGAGCGGCTGTATTCCCTTATTTCGCAAGGCCGCCCCGCAATAAACGGGGACCAGTTCCAGGTTGATGGTGGCCCTGCGTATGGCGGTTTTCAGCTCGGCGAGGGGGATTTCCTCCTCTGCGAGGTATTTCTCCATGATCCCGTCGTCTGTATCCGCCACCGTTTCCAAGAGCAGCTCCCGATGACGCAACGCCTCCGCCATCATCTCATCCGGGATGGGCGCTTCTGCGTATTTGGCGCCGAATTCATCTTCCTCCCACACAATAGCCTTCATTTTGAGGATATCGATGATCCCCTGGAAATGATCGGCCTCTCCCCATGGCACCTGAAGAAGCAGGGGCGTCGCCCCGAGCCGTTCTTTTATCATCTTCACGGCCCTGAAGAAGTCGGCACCCACGCGGTCCAGTTTGTTGATGAAGGCGATTTTTGGGATTTTGTACCGGTCGGCCTGATGCCACACCGTTTCGGACTGGGGCTCCACCCCCCCGACGGCACAAAATACGCCGATGGCCCCATCCAGTACACGGAGGGATCGCTCGACCTCGATGGTGAAATCCACATGTCCGGGCGTATCAATGATGTTGATGGTAAACTCCCGCCATTGACATGAGGTCACGGCGGAGGTGATGGTGATGCCCCGCTCCCGCTCTTCCACCATCCAGTCCATGGTGGCTTCCCCGTCGTGGACTTCTCCCATCTTATGGACGCGGCCTGAATAAAAAAGGACCCGTTCGGTCACCGTGGTCTTTCCCGCATCAATGTGGGCGATGATGCCGATATTACGGGTCTTGTTCAAATGTTTGGGTGCGGTTGACATTGGGTTTCACTTTTCATGATCAGACGGTTACACTGCTCGATGACACAGGCGACGAATCTAAGGTATCTTGCTCGGCCTGTCAAGGTTTAACAAAGCGATCCCACCGATATGTTGTGGGTGGGTTAAACCATGGGAAACGGAGCGGGAATTTATTCGTGAGCCAGCATCCCGATCACGGTGTAAGGGTCCGTTAGGCTTCAACAATCTCCCTTTTGATAATGATCTCCCGTTTGGGATAGGGGATTTCAATCCCCTCTTCATCAAAGCGCTCCTTCACCCGGTCCGTGATATATGAGATGGTATCGATGCGACGCCTGGGGTCGTTGATCCATACCCTGGCCTGAAGGTCCACAGACGATTCCCCAAAGCTTCTGACCACCACCTTGGGCCCCGGATCTTTCATCACCCAGGCCAGTTCCAGCGCCACCCTGTTGATGATCTCCTTGGCCTTTTTGACATTCGCGTCATAAGAAATACCGATGGGGATCCTGACGCGGATTTCATCGGTAAGGGTGGTGTAATTGACGATATCCCGGTTCATGATCTCGTTGTTGGGGATGATGATGACGATGTTGTCCGTGGTCCTGATCTTGGTGGCCCTGAGGCCGATATCCACCACATCTCCCCATGTGGCGGAATTTTTGGGTGCCCTCCAAACCTCTATCCGATCCCCCACTTTAAGGGGACGGTCGATGATCAAAAGGACCCCGGAAATGAGATTGGATAGGGTGTCCTTGGCCGCAAAGCCGATGGCAAAGCCGGCGATCCCGGCCCCGGCGATAAAGGGCATGACATTGAGTCCCATGACATCCAGGGCGATGATGATGCCCGTGATGTAAATGATGACGCCTGAAAATCGTTTAAAGAGGTTAAGGATGACGTCATCCATGTGGGTGCCGGTGCGGGCCACCAGCTTTCTTTCCAGGTAGGGCAATGCGCTTTGAACGATATTGTTGGCGATGGTGGTGAGGAGGATGATCATCAGGGCGTTAAAAAGCCTTTCCATGAGGGGGGCATGAAAAAACCTGAGGAGTGCCGTACCCAGCAGGATGATGATAAGATAATGACCCGCCCGCCGAATCAGATGAAATATGCGCGTGCTCTTTTCAAAGAAAGGCCGAGACCCATACGTCTTCACTAACTTGGCAATGACTTTGTTATAAATCCACCAGATCAGCGCAGCGACAATTAGCAGGGCGGCAACTCGGATCAGGGGATCCAAAATGATCTCAGGCTCCGAAACGATGCGGTCAATGAATCCTTTGAAAACGGCTTTCATGGGGAAGCGCTCCTCCTCGCTTTTGGTTTTGCCGAATCATGCCGGGCACGGATGGTGGCATAGATCGTCTGGTAATGCAACCCTCAAGGAAATGGCAGGCGCAGGATCGGTGGATCTCAAATTTTCCACTTGAAGTGTTATATCCATTGTGACATATTCTTCGAACCATTTTTCAGGGTTTACACGGGTAGCCGGAATGGAATCTTTCTTTAAATTAAAGCCGCCGGGGGAGGTCATTGAGATTATTCAAGGCTTCGAGCCGGTGGGCGAGGAGACGGTGTCGCTGACATCGGCCATCGGGCGGGTGTTGAGTCAGGATTTGACCGCCCCCGAAGATCTTCCCCCCTTCCTGAGATCCACCATGGACGGGTATGCGGTGAAGGCACAGGGAACCTTCGGTGCCACCGAGAGCCTTCCTGCCCTTTTTGAGGTGGCGGGCGAGGTGGAGATGGGCAAGGCCAGCACCTGGGTCCTGAAAGCAAGCCAGGCATCGAGAATCCCCACCGGGGGTATGCTCCCGGATGGCGCGGACAGCGTGGTCATGATCGAATATTGTGACCTGTTAGACACCGAAACCCTCGAGGTGAGCCGGGCCGTATCCCCGCTGGAGAATGTCATTCAGCCGGGAGATGATTTCCGTAAAGGGGATGTTTACCTTCGGCGGGGACACCGTTTACGGCCTCAGGATGTCGGTGTCATGGCGGGACTGGGCGTGCTGGAAGTGCCTCTCTTTAGAAAACCCAGGGTGGCACTCATATCCACAGGAGATGAGATCGTCCCCATCGACCAGACCCCTGGACCGGGCCAGGTGCGGGATATCAATCGCTATACGCTCGATGCCCTCTGTCGTCGACTAAGTGCGGAGCCCGTGCATATGGGATTGTGTCCGGATCGTTTTGAAGACCTCAAATCGATGGTGGAAACCGCACTAACTGAGGCCGATACCCTCTGGATATCAGGGGGAAGTTCAGTGGGGACCCGGGATTTGACGCTGAACGTCTTTGAGACCTTGCCTCAATTCCAACTCCTGGTGCACGGCATATCCATCAGCCCGGGTAAGCCCACTATCATTGGTGTTTCGGGAAACCAACCCGTGATCGGCCTGCCGGGTCATGTGGCGTCCGCCCTGGTGGTGGCGGAGGTGTTCATGACCCGGCTGCTTCTGACACTTCAAGGAGAAATGAATGGCTCCAGGATGCCTGAGGTGACGGTGGAGGCCGTGTTGAGCCAAAATATCGAGTCCGCCGCGGGTCGGGAGGATTATGTCCGGGTGAAGCTGGTGAAACGAGACGGGGATTTGATGGCGGAACCGGTGTTCGGCAAATCGGGCCTCATTTCCACCCTGGTGGATGCAGACGGGCTTTTGAAGATTCCCTTGAATACGGAAGGGTATTATCAAGGCCAGCAGGTGAGGGTGGCGGTTTTTGAGCAGTGTGCAGGAGTATTTGGATGAAAAGACAGGTCTATCTATCCATGAAGCCGCTGAGTGAGGCGAAACAGATCTTTTTCACCCGGATCAAATCTGAGCAGAGGCCCCGAAGCGAAACCATAAAGGTCGATGCTTCTCTGGGTCGGGTGACGGCTGAACCGGTCTTTGCCGAACGGTCTGCTCCCACCTATCATTCCGCCGCCATGGACGGCATAGCGGTGGTATCCTCCCATACGCATGGTGTCACCGAACGGGAGCCCCGGGTGCTGGAGGTGGGCCGGGAGGCGTCGTGGGTGAATACGGGTCAGCCGATACCCGATCCCTTTGATGCGGTGATTATGATCGAGAAGGTCAACCCCGTGGATGACACCCGGGTGGAGATCCGGGCGCCCGCCTATCCGTGGCAGAATGTCCGTAAGGTGGGGGAGGACATCGTGGCCACTGAACTGATGTTTCCCCAGAATCATCGGTTGCGCCCTTACGATTTGGGGGGTCTTGTCAGTGCGGGCGTGTCAGACATAACGGTCTGGAAGCGTCCCACGGTGGCCATTATTCCTACCGGTGCTGAACTCATTTCACACGAGGAGATAACCGCGGCCACTGAACTCAAGGCGGGCCAGATCATTGAATATAATTCCATTGTCCTTGCGGCGCTGGTCCGCGAGTGCGGAGGTGTTCCGGTGACCCGACCCATTGTTCCGGATAACGAAGCGGATATCGGCGCTGCCATTCAAGCGGCCGTGGAATCGCCGGCGGACGTTATCATTATCAATGCCGGGTCCTCAGCCGGCAGCCGGGACTATACCTTCCATATGCTGAAGACCATGGGGAAAGTCTTCATCCACGGGGTGGCGATGATGCCGGGGAAACCGACCATTCTCGGGGTGATCAAAGGGAAGCCGGTCATCGGGAACCCGGGCTATGCCGTCTCTTCAGCCCTCTCCTTTGATCAGTTTGTTAAGCCCCTCCTTTACATGCTTCAGGGGCAGTCTGTTCCGGATCCTATAACCATTTCGGTAACGCCCACCCGGGATATCCCCTCAAAGCCGGGAATTGAGGAATTTCTGCGTGTCAACATTGGAAAGGTGGGATCCCGCTATGTGGCAACCCCCCTGGGCCGCGCCGCAGGATCCATTACCACGCTCACCCGGGCGGAGGGAATCATCCGAATCCCTGCTTCTTCGGAAGGGATTACACAAAAAAAGGCGGTGGATGCGGAACTGCTCGTGGATGCGGAACAGTTGCGAAATACGGTTGTTATTATCGGCAGTCATGATATCACCATCGATATTCTGGGAGACGAGATCAGACGGAATGAACAGGCGGTTCGCGTCTCTTCCAGCAATGTCGGGAGCCTCGGCGGCCTTTTGGCCATGCGAAAGGGCACCTGCCATATGGCGGGCTCCCATCTCCTGGATACCGATACCGGTGAATACAACATCTCTTATATCAGACGATATGTGAAGGGGCGGGATGTCACGGTGTTTCATCTAACCCTGAGGGAGCAGGGGCTCATTGTGGCCAAGGGAAACCCAAAAGGCATTAAAGGATTGGCGGATATTGCCGGAGATGGGATTTCATTTGTCAACCGTCAGAGGGGATCGGGAACCCGCGTCTTACTGGACCACAGGCTGGAGAAGCTAAGAATTGATCCGGAACTCATAACCGGTTATGATCACGAAGAGTTTACCCATATGTCCGTGGCAGTGGATGTGTTGAGCGGTATCGCCGACTGTGGTATGGGCATCTATGCGGCCGCCAAGGCCCTGGATTTGGGGTTTATACCGGTGGTCCAGGAGCAATATGATCTGGTGGTGCGGAGTGATGTGCTGGAATCCAGGCCCATTCAGGCGCTCATCAACACCATACGCTCGCGTCACTTCAGGAAACGGGTGATCGCTTTGGGTGGATATGATCCCACGAACAGCGGGAAGATGCTCGCGGAGATCACGGGAGGATAACATGTCGGCTTTCAGACTTAAATCCAGACAATGGATTGTGGATGAGTCGGATCGAATCATTATGGGAGAAGGGAGAAAGGAGATCCTGGAAACCATCGAAAGAACCGGTTCAATTAATCAGACGGCCAAGGCCATGAAAATGTCTTACAAAGGGGTCTGGGCAGAATCAAGGCCACGGAGGCCTATCTCGACAAAAAGATCGTCCATGCAGACAGGAAAACCGGCACGTCGCTGACAGCCGAAGGAAAGGCGCTCTTGGATAAGTACCGGCGGCTGAAAGCCTGTTGCTTGGAAGCGGACAACCGGTGTTTTAACGAGATATTCGGCAGAAATGATGAGGAGGAAGATCGGTTTGAAGCGTGATCAAAAACCGCCGGTGGTGTGTATCGTAGGATATTCAGGCTCCGGGAAGACGACCCTCCTTGAAAACCTCATACCGGCGTTGAAGGCCCGTGAATTACGAGTGGGTTCCGTGAAACACCACCTTCATGGATTTGAAATGGATACACCGGGTAAAGACAGTTGGCGCCACAAACATGCCGGGGCCGCCACCGCCCTCATCGCTTCGCCTCAACAGATCGGGATGGTCATGGATGTGGACCACGATTACGACCTCGAGGAGTTGAGAAATTTTTTTGATACGGTAGACATCATCCTCGCGGAAGGGTATAAAGATGCCAAGGTCCCCAAATTGGAGGTGTTCAGAGAAGAGCTTCATAGCGAACCTGTCTGCCAAGGGGACAGTCAACTGTTGGCGCTGGTAACCCATAGTCCTGCGGATCTCGGCGTCCCCGCTTTTTCGCCGGATGACAGCGAGGGATTGGCCCGGTTTATAATGGATGTTTTCGGCCTTCAATTAACAGTCTGAGACGAGGCAATTTATGACGGATATCCCCTTTATGACCATGATCCCGGCAAGGGTTTCAATGGATGCTGCATTCGGAAATGATATTGTTCAGATGATTATCCATGCCGGTCCGATGGTAAAGCTGGTATTGCTGATCCTCTTTTTTTTCTCTGTCATTTCCTGGGCCATTATATTCATGAAATACCGGCTGCTGAGAAAGGCCCGGGCCGAGAGCATTACCTTTCTGGAGTTGTTTTGGGATGACAGGGATATCAAGAAGGTCTACCGAGCCAGCGAAGCGTTGAAGTACAGCCCGGTGGCGCGGCTGTTCAGGGCCGGGTACACCGAGTTTAACCGCTTCCGAAAGATCCAGACGACATATACCGGCGGCGAACCGGGCGGCGTAAAGGGCCAGGGAGGGGGGCGTGATGGCAACCCGGACGCCCCGGTTGCTGCGGTTAGATCCCACCAGGCCCTTATGGATAATTTGCAGAGATCGCTTTCAAAGGCAGCCATCGATCAGGGGTATCGGATGGAGCGGGGCCTCAATTTTCTGGCCACCACCGGGAATACGACCCCCTTCATCGGTCTTTTCGGCACCGTATGGGGAATCATGGAGTCTTTTAGAGGGATCGGCCTTAAGGGTTCGGCGAATCTGGCCGTGGTGGCCCCCGGCATTTCCGAGGCGCTGATCGCCACGGCAGCAGGGCTGGCGGCGGCCATTCCTGCAGTGGTGGCATTCAATTATTTTAGCCAGCGAATTTCATCCCTGAGCGCAGAAATGGAGATTTTTTCGACGGACTTCCTGAGCATGGTGGGCAGACAGTTCTTCAGGAACTCGCCCTCGCCCCAAACAGGCGCTTAGCATGGCATTCCAATCTCCCGGGAACAACCGACGTTTCATGTCAGACATCAACGTGACGCCTCTGGTGGACGTGATGCTGGTCCTCCTGATTATTTTTATGGTTGCCGCACCCATGATGACCCAGGGGGTGGACGTGAACCTGCCAAAAACCACCACCAAGAATATCAAGACCCGGGAGGATCCCCTGATGCTCACGGTCAACCAAAAAAGGAAATTTTCATTGAAAATCAACCCGTTGAACTCAGCAGCCTCGGGGTTAAAATTCAAAAGATCTTTGAGAACCGGCGGGAGAAGGAGGTGCTTTTGAGGGCGGATAAGGATGTCCCGTACGGTTATGTGATTCAGGTGATTGCCCGAATAAAAGAGGCCGGTATCGATAAACTGGGTATGGTTACTGAACCCTTAGACTAATCCAGATGCAGGGCGTGGCATATAAATCCAGTGGAGATAAACCGCTTGAGCCCAAATGGGGGAAAGGTGTGTGCTTGTCCATCTGCTTCCACGTGGCGCTCTTTTCTCTGGTTCTCTTTGTGCCGGATTCCTTTCCCAAGAGAAGCATCAGCGGTCCTAACATATACGAAGTCAATCTGGTTGAAATGCCAGGCAGGGCGGTTTCAAGCCCAAAGACCGCCCCCGCCTCCGACAGGGCGAAAAAAATACCGAGTCCGCCAAAACACAAACCTACCAAGCGGATTTCAAGTCCCAAAGCCGAAAAAAAGAAGCCGGTGGTGATCGGTAAGCGGGTGGTGGAAACCAAGACGAAAAGAGAAGAGCCGAAGATCAAGAAGCGGAAACCCGAGGTTTCACCCTCGAAGCTCATTGAAGATGCGGTTTCAAAGATCGAAACAAAGGTCAAAAAGGAGAACGACCAGCACCTGGACCGTGCACTCTCCAAACTCGAGGCCAAGGCTGAAGAGAAGCAGGCAGGGGAAGGAGCTGGGGGGGGGACAGAAGCCGGAATCACCATGCGGATGTATCAAATGGCGGTGGAGCAGCGGATCAAAGAGAACTGGTCGTGCCCCATAGCGCTTTTGAATGCGAAGCGCATAAAAGACCTCGAAGCCACTGTTGTGGTGAAAGTCCGTCAGGACGGAAGCATTATGACATCCTGGCTGGATAAGAAATCATCCGATATGGTATTTGACAAATCGGTTTTAAGGGCGGTGGAACGGTCCGACCCCCTCCCCCCCTTTCCAGAAGGCTACAACAGAAGTTTTGATTTGATTGAGGTCCATTTCAATTTAAGCGAGATGGATGGATACTATTGAAAACGGAGGCAATGAGTGCATGAGATCGAGCGTTTCCCCTCCAGTTAAGAAACAGAGGCGGATATTACAGATAGTGGCCGCAGTTTCGGTGTTGGTTTTCTTTATTGCTGCCAACCCCGGTACGGTTTCAGGGCGGATTTATATCGACGTGAACGCCCCTTCGGTTCCCCAGTTCAATATTGCCATACCGGATTTCAAGGATATGGGCGGGGACGGGAAGCACCCTGAACTCTCAGTTGATTTGGCGGAGGTGGTTGCCAATGATCTGGATCTGAGCGGGTATTTTAACATTATGGACAAGTCCGCTTTCCTTGAGGACAAGGATAAACCGATGGAAGGACGGGACATTCGGTTCAAAAACTGGTCTGTGATCGGGGCCGAACTCCTGCTGAAAGGTGGGTACGCCTGTATTGGGCGCCGTGTGGAGATTGAACTGAGGCTCTATGATGTCTTCACGGGCCGCCAGATCCTGGGCAAACGGGCCCTGGGCAGCCTCAAAAGCTACCGCCACCTGATGCATCGTCTCTCAAATGAGATTATTCTGAGGTTGACGGGCCAGGATGGGATCGCGCTCACAAAGCTGGCATACGTCGGAAATGCAACCGGAAAACGGGAAATATATGTTTCAGACTACGACGGGCATAATGCGAGGGCATTAACCCAGCATAAGAGCATTTCCATCCTGCCGAGGTGGTCACCGGATGGAAAAATGATCGCCTATAATTCCTATAAGGATGATGGTGCCATGCTCTATCTGAAGGAGATGGGTGCAGGTAATGTAAGAAGGCTCTCTGGGCGATCCGGTCTGAATATCGGCGCGGGCTGGGCGCCAAATGGACGGGAGATTGCATTGACTATGAGCCACAAGGGAAATCCCGATATCTACTTGATCGATCTCAAGGGAAAAATTCTCAAACAACTCGTTACCCACTGGGGAATTGACGTCTCCCCTGCTTTTTCTCCTGACGGTGAACGGATTGCGTTTGTGTCAAACCGTTCCGGGGCCCCTCAGATCTATGTTATGGAGCTCAACACCGAAAAGGTTAAACGACTGACTTTTCAGGGGAATTATAATACGTCGCCTGCCTGGTCATCCCAAAACCGGATCGCTTTTGCATCAATGGCATATGGCCGGTTTAACATCTGTACCATAAACCCCGATGGTTCAGGGCTTAGACAGCTCACCAATGATCAGGGGAACAACGAGGACCCATGCTGGTCACCGGGAGGCCGGTACATCGCATTCAGTTCCAACCGGGAAGGAGACTATCATATCTATATTACGCACGCCAGCGGACATCATCAGCGGCGTGTCACTTTCCAGAAAGGGGATCAGACGTCGCCGTCCTGGGCGCCGGAGTAGCCCTCTTTTCCATGGGATGGTTTTTCTCAATATTCATTCAAGTAATCCATCATATCCCACGTGGCGTACACAAAGGCGGTTTGGGGTCCCAAAAACACAGCATTTGATCCAAGAAAGGCTTGAAATACTTAAAAGGAATATGGTATAAGACCTATCCATACCATTGAGACATGTGAGGAAACCCGTTATGGTGTACCATGCCATCTCTTGATTTTGGTTGGATCAGGAAGGCGTAAATTCTTTGGCGTTAACTTTATACTTAGGAGGGAGAGGGGTTATGGAAAAAAGAATAGTGACCGGCCTCGTTGCCATGATGTTTGTCTTTGGATGTCTGTTTATGGTGACATCCTGTGCCAAAAAGCAGGTGGGCGTTTCAGAAGGGATTACCCCGACGGAGGAGGTCGTTGAAGAAAAGGTGGTGGTAAAAGAAGAACCGGTGGAGGAGAAAGAAGTCGTTGTCGAGCTGAGCGAGGAAGAAAAAGCCAAGCAGAGACAAGCCGCTGAGTTCGCCAAAGTCATTTCCGAATTCGAGGCTGAAAACATCTATTTTGATTTTGACATGGCCGTCCTCAAACCTGAAGCCAAGGCGAGCTTGAAGAAAAAGGCGGCATTTCTCCGTGACAATCCTTCCTATTCGGTTCTCATCGGCGGAAATTGTGATGAAAGAGGAACCGAGGAATACAACCTCGCCTTGGGGGAGAGAAGGGCCAACGCGGCCAAAGAATACCTGATGGCGCTGGGAATATCCGGTGATCGGATCAAGACCATCAGTTACGGCGAACTGCGGCCGGCAGATCCGGCCAGCAATCCCGTGGCCTGGGCGCTGAACAGGCGAGACACCTTTTCGTTGTTCCAGTAAGTGGACATTTTTTAATCCTGTTTGAGAGGGATGATACTTTGAATATCCACTGGTGGGTCGATCACTCTGTTAGCAAGGCAAAAGTGGTGGTCTTTTCACCAGTGTGATAATCGTCCCCTACGACAAAAGATACCGAACAAGGGCTGTGCCGCGAGTTGGTTATTCCCATTTCGGTACGTAATGGTTTCAGGGAAGTAGAAAAAGTCTAACATGATTAAAAAAGCTTTCATTCAATGGGTTGTGGGGTTTTGCTGCCTCATATTGTTGACCGCCTGTGTCACCGATGAGCAATTTCTTTACTTAAATGATCAGCTCGTCACACTCAATAAGCGCGTCGACGGATTGGAGCAAGAGACAGAAAAAAAGTTCTCCGGTAAACTAAACGCGGAATTGGGGACGGTTCGTGAACGCCAGGCGAACAATGTGGCTGAAATAAATGAGTTGCGGTCAGAAGTCCGACGGCTCTCGGGTCAGGTGGAGGAAAACAATCACTGGATTAAACGCTCTGTTGACCGGGATACCGCAGAAAGAGACGACCTTGAGAAACGGATTTCAGAGCTGAAAATCCAGATTGCTGCACTGGAAGCAAAAGTCGATCAATTTTATGCCCACTTGGGCTTAAAGCCGCCTGCCGTGCAGGAAGTGGCGGCAACCGAACAAGACTCACCCCCTGAAAAGAAGCCTGCCCCACTGGAGCCGGTTCAAGAACAGCCCGATGTATCGCCTGAGCAGCGGTTGTATGATGTGAACCAGGGGCTCTTCAAGAATGGGGAATATGAATCGGCCATCTCAGGGTTTAAGAATTTTCTCGACAAATACCCCAAGTCGGCACTCGCGGATAATGCGCAGTTCTGGATCGGTGAGTGTTATATGAACCTGGGACAGTACGAACAGGCTATTCTGGCGTACCAGCAGGTTATCAAGAAATATCCCAAAGGAAACAAGGTGGCCAATGCCCTCCTGAGACAGGCAAAGGCATTTTATGAAATCAACGACCGAACCAGTTCCAAACTCCTCCTGAAAAAACTGATCAGAAAGTATCCCAAATCAAAAGAAGCCGCCGTGGCAAAGAAACGACTGGCTGAGATGAAGTGATCCCCCACTATTTTGTGCGCCTCCGTCTTCTCTCATTTTTTCAATATGGCAGCGGGTTGGCAGGTTTTGCAGGGGCTGTACCCTCGCCAAAAGGCGTCTCGAAGTGAATTGAGGGGTATGCGGTTCGTCTTGGAGATGCGCTTTCCAAATGGGCAATCCGTGGTGTGAAAACGATACGATCGTTTGTTGCCCACATAGCGGCGGTGCTCTTTTTCCGGTAACCTTCGCCAGATCCCGGCACGTGCTTTCATGGCCTGTTGTTGCGCACGGAGCAGTCTTGATTGGTACTTTGTGTTGGGTGGCTGGGTTGATACAACCGCAAGACCCTTTGCCACCAAAAGCTCGTTGACCATCGGACCGGTGGTCAGGAAGATGTATCCCAGAAGCCGTCCGTATCGGTCGCGAACATCCCCACCCCGTTCGAGCACCGCGTGTTCATCCGCCAGGCATTTTTGATTGAAATTCCTGGCCGCATCAGCCATGTACTCCCCTTCATGCGTGCCGTGGTCAATTTCGGGTGCATCGATACCGATGTAACGAACGGTTTCCCCGTTTTCCAGGGAAATGGTGTCCCCGTCAAAGACAAAGCGTACCCGGATAGATTCCCCGGAAGTGCCCGAAACACAGAGGAAGAGCCCAATGAGGGCCATTAAAAAGAGCCGTTTTTTGGCGTGCATACCCGGTGAGCCCATAAGTTTATTACAAAACAGGTATCCTCTCAATAAACCGGGGCAGGGTGCGAATCGGTCCAACCCCTTGGATAAAAGGCTGACGCCTAAACTCCGATAAGGAATTTAACCGTGAGGCTTTTAGCGTATTTTCTCAATAAATCGCGGAATCCAGGGGGATTGCCCGTAAATATTGAGATAGTACGAAGAATGCTTGTGGAAACAAAACTGCTATAAATGGCTTAGTTTTAATTCACTTTTTAGCAACTTTTATTATTAAAAGGTTTTTTATTGACTTAAAGGCCTTTAGGTACTAAAATGTCTTGAATTTCTGTTTAAAAATGTTTTTTCCGGCGCTTTCGGATATATATCCGATTGAATGCCAAAGGAGTGTACCATGCCGAAGATAATGACGACCAAGGAAATTGCAAAGTATCTGAAATTACACGAAATAACCATATGTAAGTATGCGGCTGAAGGTAAAATACCGGCCATACGAATCGGCAGAGTCTGGCGATTCGATAAGGACGCTATTGATAAGTGGATCAGCGGTGGACAGAAAGGCGCATAGCCAAATATTCTGAGTATACTTTAAAACCATTTATTGAATGATTAGATAGATTCTATCTATTCTCAATTTAATCTCTATAGATTAGATAAGGTTTCCTCCATTCCAAGAAGTCTTTTAGTTCCGGGAGCCATCGATCTCTCAGCCCAGACAGGGATTCTCCAGCTTCAAGATTTTTCCTCAGGATTGGGTCGCCCAGTATCATGTCAATGGGCTTTTTTTGGTACTCATATTCGTATGGTGGTCCGCTCCATCTGAAATCCGACGAGTGAGTGTCCAGAATGGCCTTCAACAGGGTGAGCGAGGTCCAGTAGGGCTGATAGCCGGGGTCAAGGATGTGCAGCATGAACCCGTGGCACAGTTCTCCCGCCCATTTGTTGAAGGTGGGTCGAAATTGATAATCCTGCAGTACGCATCCTTCCAATTGTTGAGGTTCAAGGGCTGATTTGATGGCCTGTATATTGAGATAGGGGGCCCCGAAGATTTCAAAAGGGCGGCAGGTCCCCCTCCCTTCAGAGAGGTTTGTCCCTTCCCATATGACCTGTCCGGGATACACCATGGCGGTTCCCGGAAAGGGCATGTTAGGGGAGGGCATGACCCATCTCAACCCGGTGCCCGACCATAACATCCCCCGTCGCCACCCTTTCATGGGAATTATTTCCAAGTGTGTGTCCAGCCCGAATTCCTTTATGAAGAGTTGGGCAAGTTCTCCCATGGTGAGCCCGTGGCGCATGGGCAGCCTGCAAGGCCCCACAAACGAGTAATAGGCCGGGTCGAGAAGGTTTCCCTCCACCGTGTCGCCACTCAGGGGATTGGGGCGGTCCAGAATAACCATTCGTTTATCCGTCCCCGAAGCCGCTTTCAGGCAATTGAGCATGGTCGCGGCAAAGGTGTACACCCGGGTGCCCACATCCTGGAGATCAATAACTAACGTATCGATCCTGTCGAGCATTGAGGCGTCCGGCTCGCGTGATTCGGCGTAAAGGCTGAAGACCGGGATGTTTAATGCGGGATCGGCGGCATTTTTGGTTTCCACCATGTTGTCCTGGTCTTCCCCGCCATACCCATGCTGAGGCCCGAAGAGGGCCTTAAGCTGTCCGGGAAAAAGGTTTGAGAGGACCGTCTTGGCACTCCTTAAGTGACGGTCCAAAGAGGCCTGATTGGCGAGAAGGCCCAATCGATGTCCTTTGAATCCATCGGAATATGCTTCACCCAAACGGTCAAGTCCTGTAAGTACGCGGTGCACGTGCTTCCTCTACTTTCTTATACCTGACTTTCTTTTATGTTAGGGGATATGAGGCCGATTTTCAAGGTTATCCCTTCCTATGGCCCGAGCATGCATGCTATTATGGTATGACAATGCATTCGAACTATCCCAAATTCATCAAAGGCCTTCTCTTTTTTCATTTGAGCCCTCGTGGCGGCGGGCCCAGGCCCCCGTTCATGGGAGGAATTCTTTTTCTTTTCTTTTTGTGCGTCTTTTGTATGGTACCGCCGGTCTTTTCAGGGCAATTGGTTGAGTTGGCGTCCAATGGCATTCGCATTCTATGCGAACCGAGCCTGAAGGGGGCGGCTGCGGAAATGGGCGAAGCCTATCCCTTCGTAAAGGAAAGGGTTGAAACCATTTTCGGCTGGAAATTAAAAGGGTCCCCAACGCTGATTCTGTTAGGGAAGGGGTCATCGTTTGAGCGGATGGCGGGAAGTGCGTATGTCATCGCCTTTGCGGCACCCGAAAAGAACCTGATTGTGATGGATTGGTCAAAGTTGAAAGGGAATCGAATCCATGCACAGGACGTGCTCAAACACGAGCTGTGCCATCTCTTGATTCATCAGGAGATCACTCGGGTTCCGGTGCCCAGATGGTTGGATGAAGGCCTGGCACAATGGGCCAGCGACGGCGTAATGGATATTGTCTCAGATCAGAAGGGGTCTCGTCTAAACAGGGCGGTTTTCAATGACCGAATGATTCCCGTGCGAAGACTGGCCGATGGATTTCCCATTAGAAAGGATCGGTTAATTCTGGCCTATGAGGAGAGCAAGGATTTCGTTGAGTATATCATCGGCCGGTATGGCAAGGAGGGCCTTCTGAAGATGCTGAGACGGATGGGACAGGGCCAAACCGTATCCGAGGCGTCCCAGAGCACCTTTTCTGTACCATTGGCTTCCCTTGAGGTGGGGTGGAAGGAATCGCTTAAGCGAAGGGTCACCTGGTTGAGCTACCTGAGTTATTATCTCTACGAGATCCTGTTTGCCCTGGGGGGGCTTTTGATGTGTTTCGCGGCCGTAAAGGTTTTTTTGCGAAAACGAGCCTATATGAGGGCGGAAATGGAAAATGGCGATGGTCGTGGCGAATCGGGCTGGCGGAATTGATTATTTGTGTTTATTTGAGTATGGTGTCCCGTCAAAAGCGATTGCACACGTTCACGAGTTACTTAAACCGTAGGGAGGTTAATCATATGGAGTTTCCCCACCTGTTTTCACCCATAAAGATCAATAACATGGAACTCAAGAACCGGATTGTGATGACGGCCATGCACCTGGGCTATACCCCTCAGGGCGAAGTGACCGACCGTCTCATCGATTTCTATGCCCTGAGAGCCGAAGGGGGCGTGGGACTCATCATGGTGGGCGGGTGTCCCATTGATGAACACGGGGGCATGGTGGGGATGATCGGCCTCAATGACGATCGCTATATTCCGGGGCTTCAGCGATTAACCCGAGCGATAAAAGATCGGGGGGCACGGATAGCCGCCCAGCTGTATCAGGCGGGACGCTATACCCATTCGTCCATGATCGGCGGTGAAAAACCCATTTCCGCATCGGCGGTCCGGTCAAAATTGACCGGTGAAACCCCGAGGGCGCTTGATATGGAAGAGATCCCCGGGGTCCAGAAACGGTTTGCCGAGGCGGCTTTGCGCGCCAAAACCGCCGGGTTTGACGCGGTGGAGATCCTGGGCAGTGCCGGATATCTGATCAGCCAGTTTTTATCCCCCGTCACCAATCGGCGCGATGATGCCTACGGCGGATCACTTGAAAACCGCATGCGATTTGGATTGGAAGTCATCGAAAAAACAAGAGCAGCTGTGGGCCTGGACTATCCGGTGATCCTGCGAATCGCGGGCAATGAATTCATGGAGGGGGGCAACACCAATGCGGAGGCAAGGGTTTTTGCAAAGGCAGCGGAGGGCGCCGGGATCGATCTATTCAATGTGACCGGGGGCTGGCACGAAACACGGGTGCCCCAGTTGACCATGTCCGTACCCCGGGGGGCCTATGTCTATTTGGCCCAGGGGATCAAGGCGGCGGTCAATGTGCCGGTTTTGGTCAGCAACCGGATCAATGACCCGGCCGCAGGGGAAGCGATTGTACGAAACGGTCAGGCGGATATGGTGACCATGGCGCGGGGGCTTCTCGCTGACCCCGACCTGCCGAAAAAGGCACTGAATGGCAACGCAAAGCTTATCTACCACTGTGTAGCGTGTAACCAGGGCTGTTTTGACCGTATTTTTAGAGGCAAACCGGCCACCTGCCTGGTCAATCCTCGTGCCGGCGTAGAAGCGGACACCCGGGTCAAACCCGCAGATGAAGCCAAAAAGGTGCTCGTTATTGGTGGCGGGCCGGCCGGTATGAAGGTGGCATGTGTGGCGGCTCAACGGGGACATCGGGTGGCCTTGATGGAGAAAACGGAGCGACTGGGCGGTCAGCTCCTGCTAAATCAAATGATCCCGGGGAGAGAAGAACTCCTTACCGCGATCAAAGACCTCGAACACAATCTTGAAGACCTGGGAGTGGATATCCAACGACAAGTGACGGCCGATGTCAAACGGGTCAAGGCTGTGGGGCCGGATGTGGTGGTGATAGCCACCGGTGCGAGGCCTGTGGCGCCCCGGATCCCCGGGATTGACGGTCCCCACGTGTTTCAGGCCTGGGATGTTCTGGCGGGTCATGCGGGGGTGGGACATCGGGTGGCCATCCTGGGTGGAAACGCCGTGGGCCTGGAAACGGCGCTCTACCTCGCCAGCGTGGGCACCCTGACCCCGGAGGCCCTCCACTTCCTCATGGTCAACCGGGCGGAGTCATTGAACACCCTGACGGATCTGTTAAACAAAGGCATCAAATCGGTGACCGTGGTGGAGATGACGAAAAAGGCGGGGGCGGATGTGGGGTTGACCACCAAGTGGACCATAATGGGGGAGTTGAAGCGGCTCGGGGTTAAGATCATGACCGAAACAGAAGCCGTGGGCATCACACCGGAAGGCCTTGAAATTCGAAACAAAAACGGCGATACCCTTATCGAAGCAGACACCGTTGTACTTGCCGCCGGGTCTCATCCGGTAAATGGACTGCGAGAGGAAATTGAGGCCATTGTTCCACAGGTCCATGTGATCGGGGATGCCAAGGATCCCCGGAATGCACTATCGGCCATACGGGAAGGATTCGAGGTCGGACGGGCCTTGTGATGGAGAATATCCCCTGCGTCCTGGCATGTCTTACGTCTGCTGCGCTCCGCAGAAATGGTTAAATGGATTCGATGAATCTGTTCCTCATCATCATACTGTTCATTCTAATCGGGGAGTATCTCCTGGAAGTGTTGGTGGACATCCTCAACGTCCGGCACCTGAAAACGGAACTGCCCGAGGCCTTTTCAGATGTCTATGATCCAAAACAGTACAGGAAATCCCAGGCGTACCTCAAGGAGACTACGCGGTTCGGGATCTTTATCAATTCCGTTGTCACCCCACTCACTATCGCCTTTATCCTGCTGGGCGGGTTTAACCTCGTTGACCGGTTCGCAAGGAGTTTTGATCTCAGCATGATTCCCACGGGACTTATTTTTGCCGGGGCGCTCATGCTGTTGCCTCAACTCCTTTCCATCCCCTTTTCCATCTACAGTACATTTGTGATTGAAGAGAAATACGGTTTCAACAAGACCACCCCCAAGACCTTCATTCTGGATATTCTGAAGTCCTGGGCCCTTGTCCTCCTGATCGGTGGGGTACTCTTCTCTGGGATTCTGTGGTTTTTTGAAAAGACCGGACCTGTGGCATGGCTCTATTGCTGGATGGCCGTGACGATTTTTCAGCTTTTCCTTATGTTTATTGCACCCGTGGTCATTATGCCCATTTTCAACAAATTCATCCCCTTGAAGGAGGGAGATTTGAAAAAGGCCATTGAGGACTATGCGAGGGCTCAGAAATTCAAGATGAAAGGGGTCTTTTCCATGGATGGGTCCAAACGATCCACCAAGTCCAATGCATTTTTCACGGGCTTCGGCCGGTTCAGACGAATCGTGCTCTTTGATACCCTGATCGAGAAACATGAAACGGATGAACTGGTTTCCATCCTGGCACACGAGATGGGGCATTACAAGAAGCGACACATCCTCAAATCCCTGATCATTTCTGTCCTTTCCATGGGTCTCATGTTCTATATTCTCTCCATCTTTATCAACAACCGGGCCCTCTTCGACGCCTTTCAGATGGACCATGTGTCCATATATGCGAGCCTTTTTTCTTCGGGTTTCTGTATGCGCCCATCGATATGATGCTTTCCATTTTCGGAAATATGTTGTCCCGAAAGCACGAGTACGAGGCGGATCGGTTCTCGGTGACCACCTACGGGCGTCCGAGCGCCATGGTTGCCGCCCTGAAGAAATTGAGCGTGGATAACCTGTCAAACCTGACGCCCCATCCGCTCAAGGTCTTTTTGTCGTACTCCCACCCGCCGGTCCTTGAGCGCATCCGGCGCATTGAAAGGTTTGTGTGAGCCCGCAGGGTGTGAGCTGAAATCCCCTTTGATCCCGTATCAAAAGGATCAATGTCAGGCAGGCGCACATTGGGCGGGGCGCTGAGATTTATTGGATTTACGGCCGTCTGCAGCGAACGAGATAGTATCATTTGAAGGAGGATAGGATATGAGCAAGGATGTCCCTACCCGGGAGGAGGCGTGGACGTTACTCAACAGATACAATCAGAATGAGAGCCTGATCAAACACGCCCTGGCTGTTGAGGGGGTGATGCGGTATTGTGCCCGAAAACGGGGGAAAGACGAGGAAAAGTGGGGGGTTATCGGTCTGGTGCACGACCTGGACTATGAACGGTTCCCTGAGCAACATTGTCAAAAAAGTAAAGAGATGCTCGAGGAAGCGGGCTGGCCTGAGGAATACATCCATGCCGTGATCAGCCACGGGTGGGGATCTGCTCGGATGTGAAACCAGAGACGGACCTTGAAAAGGTGCTGTATGCTATCGATGAATTAACCGGCCTCGTGGTCACCACAGCCCTCGTGCGGCCGTCCAAGAGTGTAATGGACCTGAAACCGAAGTCGGTGAAGAAAAAGTGGAAGGACAAGCGGTTTGCCGCAGGCGTGGACCGCTCGGTGATTGAAAGGGGGGCCGAGATGCTGGGGGTCGAGCTTTCAGAACTGATCAGCGATACGATTATGGGCATGCGGGAGGTGGCCGGAGAAATCGGGTTAAAGGGAGATACCTGATCGGCCGGAAAAGCATTTCGAAGGAATAAAGAACCTGTTTTTCGGTCCAGGACCTGTGGGTTGATCGCATACGCCTGGTGGAGGTAGGAACCATGAAGGTCAAGGTGGATGGCGACAAGATCGTCAAGGGAGTCAAGAAACTTGAAGGCATTGAGATTGTGGTCCAGAATCCTGAGGATGCCAGGGAGGGCATTGATCTCATCCTCAACAAGACCGGAATGGGTACGGATCTGGCGGAAAAATTAATGGACATCAAGACCACCGCATCTCAAAGCTATGAGACCTCGGCCGTTGACTATAAAATGAGTTTTCTATTGGAATTTGTATTCCAGGATCGTGTCTCCTTGGATGAACGGGTATCCATCATTCGGACGTTTCAGGAATTCATGGAAAAGGTTTGATCAATCTGAGGAGAGCGCAAGCAACATTCTCTAATTGACGATAAATTGACGATAAATGCGGAGCCGTGGATGAAAGCCTATCATCTTGGCATATATATGGGTCATGACACGGGCGTGGCCATTGTGGATGACGCCCTGAACATTGTGCGTGTCTTTGAAGAGGAGCGGTTTGACGGAGAAAAAATGACCTACTTCAACCCCTATTTTGCGCTCAAAGAGGTCATCCGGCTCAACTTCAAACATTTCAAGACCATTACTTTTGGGTTCCGGCCTGACGAGGCGTTGGTGGATTTTCTGAAGAAATTTGTTCGTTTTCAGAAGGTCCGCTGTGCAGAGGTCCTGAACTACCTCTCCGGAAAAATAAAATGGGACGAGGTCCGGTTTGTGGGCCATCACGATTGCCATGCGGCCGGCGCGTTTTACCCGTCGGGCTTTGAAACGTCGGCCATACTGGTAGCCGACGGTACCGGTGAGTCGGAGTCCACCTCGTTTTATGCGGGCGAGGGCCATACGGTTTCAAAGATTTCCAGTGAATGGACGAGGGATTTTTCCCTGGGGATTCTTTACCAGTACTTTACGGAATGGCTTGGCTACCGGAGTGCCAATACCTCCCAGCACTGCGGGAAAATCATGGGGCTCTCCAGTTATGGATCGCCAGTTTACAAGGCGGAAATACGTGACCTTTTGAAGGCGGATGGAAATACCTGCCGTTGGCCCCACGGCTCACTTCTAAGGATGCGGGAGGAAATGGCGTTGCTTCTAAGTACCCCTCAGCCCAAACCCACCCATGAATACAATGCCATGCAGGCCGATGTGGCCGCGAGCATTCAGGAACTCTTGGAAGAGATGGTGCTGGAGAAATTGCAGCAATTCAAAAGACGTATGCCGTTTAAGAACTTGTGTTTCTCCGGCGGGGTGGCCATGAACAGCCTGCTCAATTACCGGATCCTTAAATCCGGCGTATGTGACCGCCTGTTCGTCCAACCCCTCGCCTCGGATCGGGGAATCGCCCTGGGGGCGGCCCTGGCATCGGCCGCGTCGTTCGTGCCGAAAGGAAGCCCCCCGTCATCGAGACGGATGAAATCCGTGTATGCGGGATACGGGGAGACCGCTGACCATGGGGAATTGACACGGATCATGGCCGCTTATGATCTTCCCATTACCGTAGCGGGGGAGCATGTGTCTCCCGACCACGTGGCCCGGCTTTTGAATGAGAATCAGATCATCGCCCTTTTCAGGGGAAGGGAAGAGATCGGGCCGAGGGCCCTGGGGAACCGGTCCATCATGGCCGCTCCCTGCTCGGTGTCCCGTGACCGCACCAACCGGGAGGTGAAATACCGGGAGCCCTGGCGGCCGTTTGCCCCGACTATCCTCGAGGAATTTTTGGGCGATTATTTTGATGTAAACCGGCCGGAGCCTTTCATGAGCGTGATCTACGGAGTCCTTGACGAAAAGATCGACGAGATGGACGGCGTCACGCATGTGGACGGCACAGCGAGACTCCAGACCGTGACCCGCGAACAGAACCCCCGGTTTTATGACATCATCCAGGCCTTTCAAGAGTTGACGGGCACGCCGGTCATCCTGAACACCTCATTTAACATCAACGGCCAACCCATCGTCCGGACCGTTTACGACGGGATCATGACGTTCCTTTCCAGCGGCATTGACGGGCTTCTCATCGGTGACACGTTGGTTCGGAAATCCGACACCCTTCCCAAGGAACGGATCAACCGGCTGGACCGCATCCTGTTTGAGATCACCAAAGAAGCCAGTGCCCTGGTGATTCAGGTTCTCGATTATTCCCACGAAACCGAAGACCTCCTTTCAAAGATCGCAGATGCCTCCTCTGTTCGATTCCGCAAGGCGTTTGGCGCCCGGCCCCTTGCCCGGTGTCATGTCCCTGCGCATACCAAAATGAGCTGGCAGGTGATGTCCGAAATGGCGCCTTACGTCAACAGGTTTGTCCATGGCGATAACCCCGTCCCTGAACTGAACAAGGATGAGATCTGTGTGATGGTCTCCGGGAGGCGGCTGATCGAGGCATCCAGCCGGCCCACCCGAACCTATGTAAATTTTGACAGGGACGTATTCAGGGACCTCATTGAGGCATATGCACAGCGACCCGACAGGGAACAGATATTTCTTCTGGACCGGGAGTATCATCTGTTTGATATGGCCTACCTGAACAGCCGATTCCAAAAAGCCTGGTCCGACTGGGAAAAAGATGGATTCCGACCGCTCAAGCGGGATCACGATCACAGGTTGAAGCCCATTGCCTCAGCATACGGATTTCCGGATAGTGGTTGGGAGGAGGATGTAGCGCACGAAGATATGGTGGAAACGCTTGCGGATGCGTAGATCATACCCTCGACGCCTTTTTTGAGCTTTGGCAGGCAGAATGAAGGGTCTGGGGGTCTTTGAGCCAAAGGGCCAAAGCGTGCGATCCGGAAGGGAAGGGATTCCCTTCCGTCCACACAAGGTTAGAGTAACAAAGAAGCTTAAAAGAGGATAACCCTCAATTATTAGGGTCGTGTGAGCGTATCATTAATCATGTGTGAAGGGATCACGCGCCAGCCCCGTTCAATCCGCTGATGGTGTCACATATCTGGGTGTTTTCCGCCAGCCAGCGTTCTATCTGTTTTCGGGCTTTTTCCGAAAGATCTCTGTTGAGGACCTGAAAGGTCCGGCTGTTCTGGGCCCGGTCATAAAACATCATCACGCGGGTCGTTTTTCCTCTCCCACTCGGCGCTGCGTCATCTATCCCCGCATGTCGGGGAACATCAAATACCGAATAGAATCGGTCTACGTATCTGTCTTCCATTATGTCGCTCCAATTGCCGGCCAAACCAAGACTGCGTGGATTTTCAGTATGTGTTGGGGTAAAAAGAAACGGTTGCATTGTGGCCGGTCCAACAGCAAATCCGTTCACATAAACCGAATTTTACCGGTATAAACTACTTACGAATTGTTAGCCCGGCATTAAGGGGGTATTAAATTCATAAGAGGTAAATGGAATCCCTCCTGAGATGCCAAGTCTTCAGGTTCTTCCGGCAAATGAGTACGGTAAATTGAAAAGAGGTGAATAGACTGATACCTTTCTAAGTATCCCTAAAAAGGAGGTATTCGTCATGTCCACCTCATTGCTCTATCATGCTTTTGGTTTGAGAGGAGTCAAGTACATTTCCACAAAATACGAGAGAGGACGCATCTTTCTTCATGCTGAAGTGACATCCTCCCTGGAACGCTGCCCGGAGTGCAGGAGTTTTAAAACGCTCCGGCGTAAGGGCGTCAAGCAGCGACTTTTGAGAATGATTCCAATTGGTTCCCGTCAGACCTTTCTGGTTTTGAGGATCTGGAGAATCCGTTGTGAGGACTGCGGTGCTTTGAGATGGCCCAGACTTCCTTTTGTAAAAGGTAAAGCAAGACATACAAGAAGGTTCGCGGATTTCGCCTTGGATCTCCTTCACTGGATGACCATTTCGGTGCAGCGACCCTTTTGTCTGTGGGCTGGGATTTGATCAAAGACATCCATAAGGATCACCTTAAGAGGCGATATAAAGCGCCTCCGTTGAAGGATTTGAAATACATTGCTCTCGACGAGTTCAGCATTCGTAAGGGTCATTCCTATATGAGTATCTTTGTAGACCTGGAAATCGGGTCGTATTCTGCATGCCGTTGAAGGAAAAAGCGGAGACGCCATCGAGCCCTTTCTAAAAAAGCTGAAAAAGGAATCGCCTCATCTTGAGGCCATTGCTATGGATATGAGCAAGGCGTTTATCTCTGCCGTGGAGAACCATCTCCCAGATGTCGCTATTGTGTTTGATCGGTACCATATTTCTGCTCTTATGAATCGGGCCATTGAGGATCTCAGACGAGAACAGCAAAACCAACTGGATGAAGATGGCAAACAAGTCTTAAAAGGAACCCGATTTCTCCTCTTAAAAAACTATGAGATATTCACGGAAGAAAAGACAGAATCGGCTACAGAGTCTTCTTGAGGTCAATGCCCCTCTATTTACGATCCATACGATGAAGGAGCAACTTAGAGACTTTTGGGACAAGCCATCTATGGAAGAGGCTATTCCATTCTTGGATGCATGGTGCAATGATGCGGCCTCCTCAAATATCAGCCAACTTAAAAAGGTCGCCAACACACTCATGCAGTACAGTCACGGTCTCCTCAATTACTACATCCACCCCATCTCTTGCGGCCCTATAGAAGGTATCAATAACAAAATCAAAACCCTTAAACGACAAGCTTATGGATTCAAAATATGGTCATTTCAAACTCAGGCTCTACCACCTACATTCTCAAGCGTACTCATTAACCGGATGATCCAGTCTACAGCAGGATAAGGAGAGAATTGTCTTAAGCCAGTAAGGTATGCTCCCCATCCCATCTCCGGTTCATCCGATTCCCATCCGTAACCTTCTAAGCCTGGCTCTATCTATTTGGCCCCATACCATCTGCAAATATTTTAAAATGGTTTCGAGGTTTCCGAATGCCGGAGATAGCCAAAAAAATAGACCGGCCAAAAAAAAGCTTGACAGGTATTAAAAGAGACGTATAAATTGGGGTACAGTATACACATTAATATTATAAATACCGTTATAAGTCATATAGTTATATAGATATGGCAGAGAAAATAACATTGAATATCCGGAACCCGGTTTCCATTCGGGAAAAGGTTTACTCAGCGCTAAGAAACGATATCCTGAACGGCAAGATTGCCCCGGGCGCCCGTATGGTGGAAACCAAACTCGCCAATCAGATCAAGACCTCCCGTACACCCGTAAGAGAAGCGCTTCATATGTTGGAAATGGAAGGGCTTTTGGAATCAATTCCTCGAGTCGGTTACCGAGTAAAGGAGATTAAATGGAATGAACTGGAAGAAATTACTCAAATCCGGGTGGTCAATGAGACCCTAGCCGCCCAGTGGGCACTCAAAAGGATAACCCTCAAGGAAATTCAGGCCCTTGAACAGAACCTTGCTGATGCCGAGGATGATTTGAAAAATGGACATCCAGAATCTTTTGTGCAGCATGATGCGGAATTCCATGAAATCTTTGTTCGAGCCAGTGGCAGCGAAAGATTATTGGAACTCTGCCAACTTCTTCGGCGCCACATGTTGAGATACCGTATCGAGAGTCTCTACCTGCCCGAGGTCGTTTCTGGCGCAATTGAAGGACACCAAAAAATTGTGGCGTGCATAAAATCTAAAGATGGTCGTGAAATTGAAAAGGCGATATGGGATCATCTCGAGAAGTCAAAGCAAGAGATCCAGCAACATGCTTTTGGTCAAGTGCCGAAAAGATGAGGAGGCTTAGACACCTCTGGCAACCACGAAAGCATCCGGATATTCATTCAGGAAATGCAAGCAAATCGCATGACCTTCCTGCAGTGGACAGGATCTGCTTTTGAAGTGGCGGGAAGAACGATCCACAATAATATGAGCTGTTATCCCACCGATGGAAATTAAGCGAGGAGGTAGAAAATGAGCCCCAAACCCTTTGCCTATGAATGGATGACCAAATACACGCACCAGGAGGAATGGATTGAGGGGAGAGGAGTGTTCCTCTGGTTGGCCTTTTTTTTCTCCGAAATAGGTGCAGGAATTTATTTTATATCACTCTTTTTAAACTTCAGATCGGGTTGGGTGACAGGCTGGTTGCTCTCCTTGATCTTGGGCGGATTGGTGCATTTGGCGTATCTGGGAAATCCAATGCGAAGCTGGCGGGTATTCCTGCGGCCGAAAAGTTCGGAACTGTCTCGAGGGCTTTGGGCAATCCTGCTCTTTGCCGTGTTCGGGTTTTTTCAGGTGCTACCGGTCGTCATCCCGGCAGTCCCCTGGTCCGGAGAGAATGTCGTCCTCAAGACCATCACCGGAATACTCTGCATTTTACTGATTACTCACGGCTTCTTGACGATGCACGTGGTGAAGGCCCTGGCCATGTGGAACTCAGCCATGATGATTCCGCTCTCCTTGTCATCGGGGATCTGCCTTGGGAGTCAAGCGGTTGTGTTCATGGTGGCCATGAGCGACGGAAACCTTGCTGTACCTGAGCTTTGGGCCCGGTGGTCGCTGATTGCGTATATGCTGGTGGTCGGTATGTTTCTGCTTGGCAATGCCCACGCCTCGGCGGCGGCCCGCAAGTCAGTCCAGTCCCTGTTGTCGGGAGAACTGGCCGTTCGTTTTTATGTAGGCATACTGGGTATCGGCATAGTTGTGCCGTTGATCATTACGTTTATTGGATGGGGTGCCGGCATTTCCGCGCTCAGCGGAGCACTCCTTTTCTTCAGGATGGCCTGTGTCGTGGCAGGGGATTTGACGATGCGGCACAGCGTCATGAAAGCAGCAATATACGCACCGGTGATCTGATGTGTATGTATAGGGACTCCAAGAGATAGGAACTGATTTTCACCTTTACAACTTAAACTGGTCGATGGATATATTCATGAGGGGGTATCAAACATGAGTGATAGTTATGCCACCAGAAAAGAAAACCCTAAGGACTATTGGGCGTATACCATTTGTTCCGGATGCTACAATCTATGCGGTGTCAAGGTCCGGGTCGTGGATGGGATTCCGGTCGCCGTAGAAGGAGTCCCGGAGAGTGACATGGGCGGCCAGGGCGGTATGTGCGGCAAAGGCGTTGCTACCATTATGGATTTTCATGATCCCAACCGGGTCCGTTATCCGGTCAAGAGAACCAATCCCAAAAAAGGACTTCACGAAGACCCCAAATGGGAGCGAATCTCGTGGGAGGAAGCATTGGATACGATCGCGGAGAAATTGAAGGCAGCGATCGAAAAGGACCCGAGACAATTCGTCTGGTCTTTCACGCCCGGTCCGGGTACGCCTTTCAAAGCCACCATATATCACAGCGGCTTCTGTATCTCTTGCGGTAGTAGAAATCAGGCCTTCGGTGGCGTCGGTTCCCAGTGCGGGGCAGCCGCGCACCACGCGGGTGCACTGATGCACGCTGCTTGGGATATCCTGCCGGACTATCGGTATTGCAATTTTGTTTTTCGGTGTGGCGGAAACGAGGGACACGGGGGTGGCCGTATGGCGGCTACGTCCATGAGACAGGCTGCGGCGGCAAGGGATCGGGGGATGCGAACCATTGTCATGGATCCAATCGGTTTTCGAGCGGCGGCGGATGCGGACGAGTGGATTCCGATTTTGCCCGCCACGGATATAGCAGTATTTCTGGCCATGGCCAATATTATTGTCAATGAGATTGGTAGATTTGACATAGAATATCTCCGAAACAAGACAAATGGCGTCTATCTGGTGGGACCCGATGAGCTCTTTGTCAGGGATCAGGCGACCGGCAAACCATTGGTATGGGATGAGGTCGGCAAAACACCCAAGATGTATGATGATCCCACGCTGATGCATCCTGCGTTGGAGGGGGAATTCACCGTTAATGGGGTCAAATGTCATCCGGGATTTGCGCTGTGGAAAGAACGAATAAAACCGTACAATCCCGAGTGGGCATCTGAAATCAGCACGGTGCCCGCGGACCGAATTCGGCGTCTTGCAGAAGAATTTGTGGATGCGGCTAAGATCGGTAGTACCATCGAAATCGATGGCAAGACCTATCCCTACAGGCCGGCCTGCGTGGTCGGGTATAAAGGGGTTCAGACGCATCAGAATGCCTTTCACCAGTATCTCGCCATGAACTTGTTGAATGTTCTGATGGGTAACCAGGATGTTCCGGGAGGGATTGTCGGTTCGGGCACCGTGCGAAGCTTTGGGCATCCCGAGAGCGGTAAACCGAAGTTTGAACCATACGGGGGGGTGGACGGCATGCTGACGCCAGGCATCTGGCATACGCGAACGCCTTGGCCGCCACATAAGGTTGAAGGTCCGGGCATGGTCAATCTTCTGGATATAATGGCGGACTCCAGCATGAATCCGTATCCATACACCGATGATTTCGATGAAATATGGGACAAAATCGGGCGTCCTTATGAAGTAGAAGTGTTTGGGATGTACGGCGGCAATGTGGTCATGAACATCGCCAACAGTCAGACGGCGGAAAACTTTCTAAAAAAAATTCCTTTTATGTTTTCCGTCAATCTCACCCATAATGAGACCACGGAAGGCTTTGCCGATATTGTACTCCCCGATGTGCATGCCTATGAGAGCTACGATGTCGCTTCATCCGTGGGTTTCTTTTTTAACTACCCCATCGGTCTGGACAAGTGGAGCTTCCATGTGAGAATTCCGGTAATCGAGAAACCTGAAGGAGAACTCGAAGACACACTGGATATATACTTTGAGCTGGCCGACCGGATTGGAATTCGAGATAAATACAATCAATTCCTGGACAACTACTTTTCAAACAAGAGCAGCACCTGGGAACAGGTCGATGTGAAAGACACGCAACCCACCATACTGGGACCAGAGGAGAAAATCTCCTCTGCCGAATTCACGGATCGGGTATTGAAGTTTTACTTCGGCGAAGACAAAGGCGTTGAATGGTTCAAAGAGAACGGCTACATCACATGGGAAAAGAATTCTGATGAGGCCTATTGGAGATACCATGTGGATGCCAGGATACCCATGTACTTTGAGACTGTGGCACAAAATAAGCCGAAAACCAAAGAGATCTGTGAAGAGATTGGAATCCATTTCAATTGGGATTACTATACGCCGCTGATCAGTTATTTCCCGTCGGTAATATATACGGAGCTTCCAGAGGACTCGGAATACGACCTCATCGGGGTATCCTATCGCGATGTCTTGCACACCCATCGATTTTTCTTGGAAAATCCGCTTGTGGACGAAATGAGTGCCAGTAACCCATATACCTACAATGTGGTGATTAATGCTGACACCGCCAAAGAGAAAGGCCTGGCGGACGGAGACTGGATTGCGGTGAAGAGCCACTGGGGCGACAAGGTGGAAGGTCGCGTGAAGACCTCCCAGCTGGTGCATCCCAAAGTATTGGCAGTCGTTGGCCTGGGGGGTTGGGCGAAAGGGCGACCCATAGCCAAAGACAAGGGGGTAAACTTCAATGAACTGTTGAGGGCTGACTACAAACATATGTGTCCAGTGGTTGGATCATTTGAGATATGCTCTCGGCTGAAGGCATACAAGATTAAGGGGAGGTCAGAGAAATGAGATGGGGAATGTTGATCAACCTGAAGAAATGTGCCGGCTGCTACAGCTGTGCCATCAAATGCAAGCAGGAGCATTTTTTACCCCCTGGTGTCCTGTGGGGTCGACTGTTGGTGGCTGAAGAAGAAGGGAAGTATCCGACTGCCAAGAAGAAATTGTATCCGGTGCTCTGTAATCATTGCAAGGAGCCTGTCTGTGTTGAGGTATGTCCCACCGGGGCGACCAGTCAGCGTGAGGATGGGATTGTCTACGTGGACGCCGATAAGTGCATGGGATGCCGGTATTGTCTTGTTGCATGTCCCTATCAGGCGAGGGCCTATATCTCGTCCAATGACAAAGAATATTTTCCAGGTCAAGGCCTTACGGACTGGGAAAAGATTGGAAAAAGGCTGTACGCACACCAGAAAGGTACGGTGACCAAATGCAATTTCTGCAAGGAAAGAGTAGATGAGGGTCTTGAAAAGGGACTGGTCCCGGGGAAGGACCGGGAAGCGACGCCGGCCTGTGTGAATACATGTCCCAATAAGGCTCGGTATTTTGGGGATCTGGATGATCCAAACAGTGAAATCTCAGGTCTGATACGTGAAAAGCACGCCGTTCCCCTTCATGAGGAGTATGGCACGGAACCTTGTGTCTATTATGTGATCGGGTGAAATGCCCCATGCGCTTTCAATCAGATGGTGATTAAGACAAGGATAGGGTCGTGAAAGAGATGAGATTCCACGGCAGGGGAGGACAAGGGGCAGTGATGGGGGCCGAGATGCTAGCCCACGCATTCGTGATCGAGGGAAGTACGCTGCGTGCATGCCCAGTTTCGGCGTTGAGAGGCGAGGGGCGCCCGTTACCGCATTTCTCCGTTACGATGTTCAACCGATACGGGATACCCACCAGGTATATGATCCCGAATGCGTGATCATTTTAGATCCTTCTTTCGCCCAGGCAGATGCACCTTTGAAGGGTTTGAAAGGGGATGGTGTCCTTGTCGTGAATACCGCGAAAGAACTCGAAGGTTTCTACGCCGATTTCAGTCAGATCAATCTGGCGGGGATGGTGGACGCCACAGGTATTGCATTGAACGAAATTGGCAGGCCCATCAGCAATACCTGCATGTTGGGTGCCATAGCAAAAGCTACCGAATGGATCAAACTGGACTCCTTGATTTCGAGTCTGGAGATATATTTTCAAGGCGAAATTTTAAAGCGAAATGTGAGTGCAGCGAGGAGGGGCTACGAAGAAATACGCCTTTTCCCAATGATGCGTGCATGAGAGGAGTGTCATGCGGTTTCGGAGTGATTTTGAGAGTCCATGGGCCATCCCTGAGCCTCCGCTTGACGTAAAGACCGGTGAGTGGCGGTTTCAAAGACCAGTAACCAAAGTAAGTAAATGCCGACAATGCGGCTGGTGCTATGTGTTCTGCCCCTTAGGCTGTATCGAATTAGGAAGCACACATTTTTTCGCTGATCTGGCGTACTGCAAGGGGTGCGGATTATGCGCCAAGATCTGCCCGGCAAATGCGATTATGTTGATGAGGGAAAAGGACGACAAATGATAGACGATACTGGACGTGATGTTCGGGTATTGGATGGAAACGTGGCCGCCGCCCATGGCGTGCGATTGTGCAGGCCTGATATTATTTCATGCTTTCCCATAACGCCTCAATCTCCTTTGGGTGAGGCGTTGAGTGGATTTGTGGCTGACGGGCTTTTGGATGCGGATATTGTTGAGCCAGAAGGTGAAAATTCCGCCTTAAGCCTCCTTATCGGTGCTTCGGTAGCAGGTGGAAGAACATTTACCTCCACATCCTCTCAAGGTCTATCATTTATGTACGATGCCTATTTGTTCACGGCCGGGAACCGTCTTCCGGTGGTCATGGCCATTGCCATGAGGGAACAGGTAGCACCCCACGGGGTGGTCGCCGGGC
The DNA here is from genome assembly GCA_034522175.1 of Deltaproteobacteria bacterium. Taxonomy (GTDB): domain Bacteria; phylum Desulfobacterota; class DSM-4660; order Desulfatiglandales; family Desulfatiglandaceae; genus JAIPDZ01. The sequence goes on from JAXHLQ010000001.1 coordinate 3,026,400, forward strand.
AGCAGGATGCGGTTTTGGTCAAGGACGCCGGCTGGATTCAGTTCTATGCGGAGTCTTGTCAAGAGATAATGGATGCCACCATTATGGCGTATCGGTTGGCCGAAGACCCGGATATCCTCCTTCCCGTGAACATTTGCTATGAGGGTTTTTATTTGTCCTACCAGAGTCAGCGTGTGGAGATCCCTCTTCAGAAAGATGTCGACCGGTTCCTTGAGCCGGTGAAGAATGTGCAGCGGCCCCGCATGTGTATCGAAACGCCCATGACGTTTTCGAGTTATACTTTTCCAGGCGAACTGTATACCGAATACCGATATAAGCATTGTGCCGCCTTTCATCGTGCAAAAGAGATGTGTGATCAGATTGACGCGGAATTTTCGAGAATATTCGGCTATGGTTATGGCGGACAGATTGAAGAATACAAGACCGATGATGCGGATATCCTGATCGTGACCATGGGGGCGGCAACCGGTACGGCAAAGGGAGTTATTGATCGGCAACGTGACGCTGGCGTAAATGTGGGCTTGGTTAAGATCCGCATGTTTCGTCCGTTTCCGAGTGAAAAGCTTGTCCGCATATTGCGGGGAAGGAAGGCTGTAGGAGTCATTGATCGTAACGTGCTGTATACGGCCGGTTGTGGCCACGGGTATTATGAGATCAAAGCGTTGATCTCGGATTCGAATCCTTCGCCCCCATTGCTCGTGAATTTTATAGCTGGTTTGGGTGGAGCCGATATTACGCCGAATCATGTAAACCGGGTCATTGAGGAAACTTATGCTGTGAGTGTAGGTAGCGACTATAAGCCGGTTACCTGGATCTCTTTGGAATAAAGGAGTTCATCTTTTGCCCACGTTAAAACATCTCATGATAGGTTGCGGTTCAGCGGCATTAAGCGCGCTCAAGGCAATGCGTGCTCAAGGGTCGAAGGACGAAGTCACCCTCGTGACCATGGAACCCCATTCGCCCTATTCCCCCATGTCACTACCCTATTTGATTGAAGGGAAAAAGAAGACGATTCACCTAACCAGGCCCGATTTCTTCACGGAGATGGATGCCACACTGATTTCAGAAAAAAGGGTCGTGGCGATTCACACTGAGGTAAAGATGTTGAGCTTTTCAGATGGGTCAAGTGAGAACTATGACCGTCTCCTCATTGCTACAGGATCGGAACCGATCAGACAGCCGGTACTGGAGGCGGCAGATGTCCCGGTTTTCCACGTAATGGACGATTGCAGACCCATCCAGGCTTTAAAAAAAGGCAGCCGGGTGACCATACTTGGCGCGGGGTTCGTGGGGATGGAACTGGCGGCAGCCTTGACGGGAGCAGGCCACCAAGTGGAAGTTGTCGCCCCGAGGGAAAGAATTCTCCGGCCCTATTTTGATCCTTCTCTGGATGCTTATATCATCGACCTATTTAAAGAAAACAGTATCCCGGTTCATCTCAATTGGGGAGAGGCGACAGAAGTAAGTAGACTTAATGGTGGATTTGAGGCCAGTTTCGAAGGGGGAATGAAAATTACTCCGGACTTGCTGATTGCTGCAACGGGCGTGCGTCCTCGGACGGCATTTCTGGAAGAAAGTCGCATTGATGTCAAGCGGGGCATCAGAGTGGATCAAACCATGCGTACGAATATACCCGATGTCTATGCAGCAGGTGATGTGGCTGAGACTCAAAACCGCCTCACCGGTAAATATGGACTGAGTCTTATCCTGCCCAGTGCTGTTGAACAGGGTAAAGTGGCGGGGAAGAATATGGTTGGAGGGGATGCGATCTATGAGGGATGGATCTCCATGAATGCCTTCAACTTTTTCGGGCACATGGCCGTTTCTTTGGGAGAGTTCATGGGTAGAGTCGATGACAAAATCCTGGTAGAGAGAAATCCCGAAGCGCGGGAATATAAGAAGTTGGTGTTCAGGGAGGGGCGTTTGATTGGGGCCAACTTCTTTAATGTGAGAGTGGATTCCGGTGTTATTCGACACCTGATTCTAAAACGAGCCGATTTGACTGGCAATGAAGATCTCCTGTTGAAAAAGCCCTTCGAGACTGGCCTCTGGTTGATGCAAGAGGTCGAGCGAAGTGAGTCCAAATCACTGGAGCGATAGGAGAGAGTAAAATATGCATTCCTTTTACGATACATTGTGGTTTCAACATGGGGAGTGTGCTGAAACGTGTAATGTCTGCGAAGAGGCATGTGCTGAACGGTTTAAAGATCAAATCGAAAACGGCTGCTCCGGTATAAAGGCCATCCATTTGCCAGAGAGAAATTTTCATTCAGCCATTTTTTGCAATCAGTGTGGGGACCCTGTTTGCGAATCCTATTGTCCAACCGGTGCCATCAGTAAGAATCGAGAGGACGGCGTGGTCCGAATTGACCAGGATCGCTGCCTCGGTTGTGGCCTGTGCGCCCTGTCATGCCCCTATGGTGGAATTGAATATGACGCGGACAAAAGGCGGACCCATAAATGTGATCTCTGCGATGGCGAACCCATGTGTGTGGCGGCCTGCCCCAGCGAGACAATTACGTTTCGTAAGAGCAGGGATATTGTACAACATCTCCAAAAGGATCCGTTGCGGAAAGGGACTCCCCTCTGCCTGGGTTGTCCGGCCGAAGTGGCGCTGAGACTTACACTGCGTATCTTGGGAAAAGATACCTTTTTGTTTGGGGCGCCAGGCTGTGCGGTGTTGACAATCTGCGGCATGGGTACGCAGACCTACACGTCTATTCCATCCCATATGACCAATATGACGAACCTGCCGTCAACAGCGGCAGGTGTAAAACGGTACTACGCCAAAATAGGAAAGGATGTTCAGTGTGTCTGCTTTGCTGGTGATGGGTGTTTTGCGGATGTGGGCTTCCAGCCCCTGTCCGGTGCCGCTGAACGCGGTGAAAATATTATCAACATTTGCTATGACAACGAAGGGTATATGAATACCGGTATTCAAAGAAGCGGCACCACATCTTACCTGAGCTGGACCACAACCACTCCGGTGGGTAAGAAACGCCAAGGAAAGCAGATGCCGCCCAAAAATATGCCCCTCATCATGGCCGCTCACGATATCCCTTACGTAGCCACGGCCACTATCGGTTACCCGGAAGACTATACCAGGAAATTGCTGAAGGCCATGGCCGTTAAAGATGGCATGTCATACATTCATTTGCTGAGCCCCTGTCCGACAGGGTGGCGCTCTGCCTCTGATTCGGGTGTCGACATCTGCCGGCTTGCGGTTGAGACCAATTTCTTTCCCCTCTGGGAGTACGAAGAAGGGACCTATCGCTTTACACACGATGTGAAACGGCCGAAACCTATCTCTGAATATCTCAAGACCATGAAGAAATACAGCCACCTGGACTCAGAGAAAGTAGGGGAGGTTCAGTCTCTGGTTGACAAGCGATTCGCAACCATAAAGTCCCTGACCATGATGCGTTGAAGGGGTTAGATATTGCTAAGCGTAAAGGGTTGGATGCTCACTGGACTTCAAATAGACAGGTGGGGATAAAACCGGGCTGATATCTACAGATAACAGGAGAAGTGAGGAGGTGATAATCAGGAAAGATAAGACATAGGTTTTATGGTCAAGACTTGGCTGTGGAGTGATGAAAAGAACCTAAGTATGCTCAAAGCACAAGGGGGAAGCGGGATGCGAAAAAGAAATAGAATTATGTATATGATCATGGCGATGGGGATCATTTCTTTTGGAATGGTGTTTACAAACGTTGCAACGGCAGCGCCAAAAGCTGTGGAACTTAAATTGTGGTCAGCATGGCCAAACAAAATGGATCCGTCTAAGCCGGGTCTGACCATGCTGATGGACATGATCAACGAAAAAGGCAAGCCGGTGAATTTAAGTATCAAATATATGGGTGGTCCAGAAATATTCGGCCCCTTTCAGGGATGTGAGTCTCTACAGAAGGGCATCGTAGACATGGCCTATACAGCCGCTGCATACAACACGGGTGTGATTCCGGAAGTTGACGCGATGAAGCTGATGCAGACGACACCCTGGGAAGATAGGAAAAGCGGCGCCTACGATTTAATGAACAAGTGGCACAATGAGAAGGGACTGGAATTCTTGGCGCGTGCTTCCACTGGTCAGGGATTTCAGGCATATCTGAACGAGGATCGCAAGAAGCCGGATCTGAAAGGGCTCACCATGCGAGTGGTTCCCATCTACATTCCCCTCATCAAGGCCCTCGGGGCCAAAGGGGTGAGCACTTCAGGGGTGAGGTCTACACGGCATTGGAACGTGGCACGGTGGACGGTTTCTGGTGGGGCGGCCGCGAAATCCGACCGTGGGGCTGGAACGAGGTCTGCAAGTATATATGGGGCCCAAGCTTTTGGACGGTGGACGTTTATGTGATGATGAATAAGGACAAATGGGATTCACTCACGCCGGAACAGCGAAAGGTGCTGACCGAAATTTTCAAAGAATACGAAAAAAAGACCCATGATGCCCAGGTAAAACTCCAGGATGACATCACGCAGGACCTCTTAAAGAGCGGGATGAAAATGATCGAATTTTCTCCTGAAGACCGGAAGTGGTATATCAACATGGCCTACACTGAGGGGTGGAAGGCAGCGTTGGAAAAATCTGTTCAGGTCAAGAAGCTGAAACCATTAGTGAGCGAATGATGAAGAGTATTCCGGTGCACGCAAAGTGCACCGGAGTTGTTTTTCAGGCGAAGTCTATAGCGGGAAACATAAACATCCTATGAAAAGGGCATTTTTGAGCATCTTTAAAGCGCTTAGTGCCGGGTATAAATTTCTGGTAAATTGCCTGGTCTATGTTGGATTAAGTCTCATCATATTCATGATGCTGATCGTGGCTATTTCTGTTTTCCTTCGGAATACTCCCTATGCCTTTGGCTGGCAACTCGAAGTGGCTGAATATATCCTTATCCTTTCGACATTCCTGGGAACGGGCTGGCTTTTAAGGGAGGGGGGACACATCCGGGTGGACGTGATCCCCACGTTTTTGACGGGAAGAAGTCAGCGGGTGTACAACGGCGTTATATACACCATTGTAGCTGCAACGTGTCTTACACTTTTCATTGTTGGCGCCCATACGGCTTGGGAGGCCTACGTCTCGGGTACACTCCAGATCAAAGTTTACACATTCCCCAAATGGATTCTTCTCAGCGTCATACCTTTTGGGACGATTTTCCTCGTTGTAGAATCCCTGAAAATGGCCTGCCGCTATTTCAAACAGCCGGTTATCCTGGTTGTAGATGACGAGTTCGATGTGATAGAAACCCTGAAAGAATCGCTTGGTAAGTATCGGGTTGATGCTGTACATCAATTTGAAGACGGACAGAAAAAGCTGGCCCGTGAGATCTATGACGCGGTTATCCTCGATATTATGGGGGTCAGAGGACTGGATCTGCTTAAGTTATCCATAGAAAATGACTATCCCACGATTATGCTGACCGCCCACGCATTAACCCCGGAGGCGCTGAATGATTCCATGAAATCAGGGGCCGTTTCTTTTGTGCCGAAGGAGCGAATGGAGGATATTGAACTTTATGTGGAGGACGCTCTGACCATGGGGCGGGATGAGGCCCGACTTCAATTTTACAGACGTCTGGGGGATTTCTTCGAAAGAAAGTTTGGCCCGGATTGGGATAAAAAGAAGGCACTTTTGGCCGGGATTAGTGAGGCCACGGGTTAGCAAGGCCAATTTGACTATAGCCATGTAAGTCAGGATCTACGAATGGAATGGCAATATATACTGCTTATTATCGTTGGGGGGCTGTTGATCAGCCTCATGTCGGGCCTGCCGGTATTCGTGGCTTTCCTTTTGACGGACATCATCGGCATCCTCTTTTTTATGGGCGGTCTCCAGGGGCTGAGCTCCATCATACGCAGTATCCTGGATTCCATCGGGGTGTTTACCCTGGCACCGGTTCCTCTTTTCATTATTATGGGGGAGGTGATTTTTGTCTCGGGCATGGCAAGCAAGGCCATCGATGTGGTGGAGCGAATTCTGTATCGGTTGCCGGGACGGCTGAGCATGGTGGCAGTGGGGGCCGGCGCTCTATTCGACTGTCTGAGCGGATCCGCGTTGGGGACCTGCGCCATGTTCGGTTCGCTGCTGGTTCCGGAGATGAGCCAGCGCCGATATTCCAAGTACATGAGTATGGGTCCTATAATGGCCGGGAGTGCGCTGGCGGTGGTCATTCCGCCCAGTACCCTGGCCATTGTGCTCGCGGCCCAGGCAGGGATTTCCATTGGTAAATTACTGATCGCGGGTTTTATCCCCGGCTTCATGCTGGCCTCACTGTTCTCTCTGTATATTATCACCTCCTGCATGATAAAACCTTCTCTGGCCCCCGCCGCAGGTCAGGCACTAAAACGAGCTTCGTCGCCTCTGCTTTATGATTTCCTGAAATATCTTTTGCCGTTGTCCCTGATTGTGCTGGCCGTACTTGGCGGCATTTTTTCCGGCATAGCGACGCCTACTGAGGCGTCCGCCTTAGGCGCACTGACGAGTTTTATTTTGGCAGCTGTTTACCGCCGTCTCAATAGAAAGGTCATCGTTACATCAGGGAGACGCTGCCTGGCGATTTCCACCATGATTCTGATGATTGTGGCCGGATCTGTGGCATTCAGTCAGTTACTTGCCTTCACGGGTATCACGCGAGGTATCGTGGGGTTTGCCTCTGAGTTGCCTGTTTCGCCGAAGTTAATTGTTGCCCTGATATTGTGTGTGCTCCTTCTTATGGGGACAATGATCGAACAGATATCGATGATCATGATTGGGGTTCCCATATTCATGCCGGTAGCTGTCAGCTTGGGGTATGACCCCATATGGTTTGGGTTACTGATGCTGGTGTGCATAACCATAGGCCTCATCACTCCGCCGTTTGGACTGCTCCTCTTTATCATGAAAGGCGTTACGCCCCCGGACATAAAAATGACGGATGTTTATCTTGCGGCGATTCCATTTATAACGCTTGCCCTGTTGGGTGTCATTTTGATATTGATATTTCCGGCTATTGCCACTTGGTTGCCGAATATTATGCTCTAAAGTACGTACTATCCCTACCCATTGTTACAGTCTCAGCCATTCGCCCCATATCGTTTTGAAAAACCCCGTGGGATCGATCTCCCTTGAGGGCGGGTGTTCCAAGCAAAATATTTGCATTATAAAGACGCTTGATGTATAAATTTATGCCATAAATGGTATGGGTTGAATTTTTTGATTTATTGGTGTTCTTATTTTAGGCTTTATAAACTGGATTGAAGTTGATTCGAAAATTGAAAGGGAGGTAAATCATGAAATTTGCTGTTCTTGGTGTCGGAATTATGGGACGTGGCTGGATTACTCAGTGCACGATAGCAGGGCATGATGTAGTCTGTTTCGATACGAACCCGGACATGATTGGGGGTGTTAAGCCGGCTTGTGACAAAATGGCGGCAAAGGCTGCCAAAAAACTCAAGGCTGACGATCCGAATTTCGTATCCAAGGCGAACGAGAGAATCACAACCTATGAAGACAAAGGCGCTTTTATCGAAGCGGCGAAAGACTGCGATGTCTTTCTTGAGGTCATTTTTGAGGACCTGAAACTGAAGTGTAAGGTGCTTGCCCAATTTTTGCCGCAGCTTTCCGAAAAGGCGGTTTTCTGGTCCAATACCAGCAGCCTGGATATTAATCCGATGGCGGAAGCGGGCGGCAGACCAGACCGCTCGATTGTTACCCATGGGATGAACCCGGTGCCACTGGCCCCGGGTGTTGAAGTGGTGCCGGGTAGTAAGACCTCTGCCGAAACAGTCGAATTTACTCGTCAGACGCTGCTGGACATGAAAAAGGCACCGTTTTTGGCGCCCAATATCCCTGGATTCTGGGTGAACCGGCTCTTGATGCCCCAGATGCTGGACGCTGTGCGCCTACTGGAACAAGGGAAAATCAAGGTGGAAGATGGGGATATCGGATTAAATACGAGCCTGGGTCATCCGCAGGGCACATTTAAGCTTCATGACTTTGTGACCGCACCAACCATGCTGCGGGTGGCGCTTCAGATGTATCAGGCATCAAACGACCCGCGCTTATATCCCCCGCTAATTCTTATGCGAATGGTAAAGAACGGCGAATTGGGTGCCAGTACGGGTAAAGGGTTCTACGATTGGAGTGATCCGCGGAACCCAAAAGGCCGAGACCTGTCTCAGTACATCGTCGGGACTGCTGAAGACATGGTGGATCCCTTGAAATAACGAATTCCGGCAGAACTCCAAAAGGGAAGACGGCCTCGAAGGCTGCCTTCCCCGATAAGACCGGATCCAACCACCGATTTAGATTCTCTCCACACTCTCTTTCTCATGACCGTTATTACTTTTTTCTGTCTGGGTGCCTTAATAAGGCGTGTCTGACGGTTTGCAGGACAGCGCTTCTGAGACGTCTTCTTCGGTGATCCCGAGAAGATGAAGGATATGGATCAGGTGGGTTTTTCCCAGGGAACCGGTGGCCACCCGGTCCAGGGCGCGCTTGGCATTGTAGGCGATGCCCAGTCCCGCCTGCCCCAGCATGAGGGCATCGTTGGCACCGTCGCCCACCACCACAATCTGGTCGGGTAGGATTCCCTCGTCACAGGACACTTGATTGACCGTGCGGGCTTTGGCAGCCGCATCCATCACCGGCCCTGATATCCGTCCGGTCAACATCCCCTCCTTCATGTCGAGGTGGTTGGCGAAGGCAAAATCGAATCCCAGTCGCTCTTTAATGTGTTGGGCAAAAAAATCAAACCCGCCCGTGACGATCCCCAATTTGAACCCGAGCCATTTCAGGGTGGTGACGAGTTCCTCGACCCCCTCGGACAGGGTCATTCTGTCGCGTATGCGGCTCAATGCTTTGAGGGATAGGCCTTTTAGAAAGGCGACCCGTTGCCGCAGGGATTCCTCGAAATCAAAGTCCCCCTGCATGGCCCGCTCCGTGATCCTTGCCACCTCCCTCAGGGCCCCGGCCTCCCGCGCCATTTCATCGATGACCTCCATGTCCACCAGCGTACTGTCCATGTCAAAAAACAAGAGCCGTTTGTTTTTTCGGTAGGCCTCCATTCGCTGAATGGCCAGATCCACACTGAGTTCACGGCTTTTCAACATGATCTCTTGTTTCAGCCGGCTGAGGCTTGAAATACCGGAGACGTTGAGGATCATCTCCATGGAGCGGGCCCCGTGAAGATGGAGGGTGGAAATGGATTCGATATTGACCCCGCTTTTTCCGAGGATCGTCGATATTTCAGCCAGCGCCCGGGTGCCGCCGAAATGGGTCAGGACGATGAGACGCCGCTGATTAAGCGAGCCGAGATCCTCCTTGGATATGAGTTTGAACTGAATGGAGAGATCCAGCCGGTTGGCCTCGAAGAGGAGTTCCTTGAGCACGCTATCCTGCCCACCGCTCGATTGACTCAGATCCAGGAGGAAGTAGAGCCCCAGCATCTCCTGAAGAGAGGTTTGCCCGATATCGGCCACCTCCACGCCGTAATGGAGGAAGACCTGGCTGAAAGCCGCCGTGATACCGGGGCTGTCACTGCCCGATACGGTGACCATCAATAGATCCTTGGCGTTTGTCATGGGCTTTGTCAAATGAATTGCTTCGGTTTTGGTTCTTCTGAAGAGTATAGGAACAACCGGCTTTTGGGTCAAGGCAAATTGGTTCCGCCCTGTGGCGGATGCGGATCAGCACATCAGGTGGAAAAGGTCGGGGATTTGGGGATTCGTCCCTCGATTCAGGACGGTCAGGACAGACGCCATATCATCCGGGATCGGTGCCTCATATTCCTCATATTGATTGGAAACGGGATGGATAAATCTCAGTCGCCGCGCATGTAAGAGCTGCCGGTTAATCAGGGGGAGGAGTGACTCCACTTCTTTATTCAGCCTTTTTTTTAAGCCCCTTCGGCCGTATCCGTAGACCGGATCTCCGACCACCGGGTGACCCTTGTGCGAGAGGTGAACCCGTATCTGATGCGTTCGGCCCGTTTTCAGGGTCACACAAAGGAGCGATATCCCGCAGGTGAATTCCGCCACTTTTTCCCACAACGTCAGCGCACGCCTGCCGCCGCTTTGAACCACGGCCATCTCCTTTCGCTTCCTGGGGTGCCGGGCAATGGGGAGATCAATTTCACCTTGCTTTTCCTTTACAGGGCCGTGAACCAGGGCCATATACCTTTTTTCAACCGTTCCCTGTTTGAATTGCCCGGCCAGGTGCGCGTGTGCGGCATCATCCTTTGCCACCACCATAAGACCTGAGGTGTCCTTGTCCAGCCGATGCACAATTCCAGGCCGTAACACGCCCCCGATGCCGGAGAGGTCCCTGGTACGGGATAGAAGGCCATGAACCAGGGTCCCTGAAGCGTGGCCCGGGGACGGATGAACCACCACGCCCGGGGGCTTTGACAGGACAATCAGGGAGGCATCCTCATGGATAATCTCAAAGGGCACGGATTCCGGTTCAATAACTGTCGGAATCGGGGCTGGTATTTCGAGGGACACGTAATCCCCAGGCTTCAACTTGTAGCTTGACCTGGAAACATCACCGTTTACGCTGCAATGGCCTTCAGTAATGAGCGATTGTATCCTCGAGCGGGTCAGGCCGATGGCAGGTTGGCAGGACAGGAATCGATCCAGTCTCATGTACTGATCGGTTTCAGAAATGGCAAATGCAAACTGCCTGTCGGGTGTAGAGGCCACGTTGAGTGTGCGGCGTGCGCGTCAAATGCTGCGATCCACATGAGAGGCGCCCATACATACACGGGTTGACTGGCCCGCAGTGCATGAGGCATGGGATGCAGGCGAGGTTCTTGTCTTTTAAAGACCGGGTTTACAAGTCTGCTTTTTCGCCGTTAATTGGCTTTTTGTGTGGTTTCGGTGGCGGTGAAAAGTTTGTCCAGATCTTTTTCTACCTGGGATTCACCGATTTTTTTGGCCAGGGATATCTCTTTAACCAGAAGGGCCCGGGCCGTGTCCAGCATCTTTCGCTCGCCGAAGGAAAGGTCCTTTTCATTACGCAACATCAAGAGGTCACGATAGACTTCCGCCACTTCAAATACAGATCCCGTCTTGATTTTGTCCATGTATTCTCTGTAGCGGCGGTTCCAGGTCTGGCTATCAAGCGTAACATCTCTCTTTTTCAAAATGGAATAGAGCCTTGGCAACTCCGCCTTTCCAATAATATCTCTCAACCCCACACTGTCCACATTGCTGGTAGGAATCATGATGATCATGTCATTTTCAAGAATCCGCATGACATAGAATTCCTGCTTGCAGCCGGAAATTTCCTGCGCCTCTATCTTTTCGATGACTCCGACACCATGGGCAGGATAAACAGCCAAATCACCTACAGTAAACATCGAAACCCCCTAAGGTTGAACATCATAGCCCAGGACCTGACGCTGCAGGCCGTGGGCTATGAACTGGTTTTATTCCGCTTTATCCGCCAAGAAAGAAGCCAATGGCCGGTACAATCGGTGCGATGACCAGAGAAACAACCGACATGAGCTTAATCAGGATGTTCATGGCAGGTCCGGATGTATCCTTAAACGGGTCTCCGACCGTATCGCCGACCACGGCGGCCTTGTGGTTGTCGGATCCCTTTCCACCCAGGTTTCCCTCTTCGATCCATTTCTTGGCATTATCCCATGCACCCCCGCTGTTGGCCATAAACAGGGCCAGAAACACCCCCATGGTCGTGGCGCCCAGGAGCATGCCGCCGAGGGTTTCACTCCCCAACAGGAAGCCGACCGCCACGGGTGCCAGGACCGCGACGAGCCCGGGAGCAATCATCTCTTTGAGGGCGGCGTTGGTGGCAATGGATACACAGGTGGCCGAATCCGGCTTGGCGCCTTCTTTTCCTTCGAGAAGACCGGGAATGTCCCTGAACTGACGCCGGATCTCCTCCACGATGCTGAAGGCGGCCTTGCCCACCGAGGTCATGGTCATGGCCGCGCACACCATGGGGATCATGGCCCCGATAAAGACGCCGATGACCACCATGGGGTTGTCGATACGGATCATCTCAAGCCCTGCGGCCTGCACATAGGCCACAAAGAGGGCCAGGGCGGTCAGGGCGGCTGAGCCGATGGCAAATCCCTTGCCGATGGCGGCCGTGGTGTTGCCCAAGGCATCCAGGCCGTCCGTGATTTTCCGGGTTTCAGGACCCAAAGCCGCCATTTCCGAGATACCGCCGGCGTTATCCGCAATGGGACCATAAGCATCCACGGTCATGGTGGCGCCCACCGTAGCCAGCATGCCCACGGCTGAAAGCCCGATGCCGTAAATACCGGCTGTTTGATATCCGACAAACGTGGCCACGCAGATACCCATGACGGGCATCCAGGTGGACTGCATACCCACGGCCAGCCCTGCAATGATGAGGGTGGCCGAACCGGTTTCAGACTGTTTGGCGATCCGTTTCACCGGGGGACCGGAGGTGTAGTACTCCGCCAGCAGCCCGATGGCGATTCCGGCGAGAAGCCCTGAGAATACGGCCCAGAAGGCCCCAACGGGCATACCGAGGGACTTGGTGACAATGTACGTTAGGATGATGAAGATGATGGCCGCCACAAAGGTGGTGTACCGGAGAGCCCCTGCAGGATCCCCTTTTTGGAACACCTTGATGGAGAACACCCCCACAAAGGAACTGAGCATCCCCGCCATGACGATCAGGATGGGCATGGCCATGTATTTCAGCTTGATGGCCACCGGATCGAGCCCTTTGAGTATAGGGAACTGGGCCAGAAATTCAGGGGTGATGGTCATGGTGGCGCCGATGGCGATGGTGGCGATGACCGATCCCACGAAGGATTCAAAGATGTCGGCACCCATACCGGCGATATCCCCCACGTTGTCCCCCACGTTGTCGGCGATGACACCGGGGTTTCGGGGATCGTCCTCAGGGATACCGGCCTCCACTTTTCCCACGAGATCGGCCCCCACGTCTGCGGCCTTGGTGTACACACCGCCGCCCACACGGGCAAACAGGGCGATGGAACTGGCCCCCATGGCAAACCCATTGATGTATACGGCGGTGGCAGGGTTTCCCCCGTAAACCCAGAACCAGAAGCCGAGCCCCAAAAGCGCGAGCCCTGCAACGGCCAGACCCATCACGGACCCGGAGAAATAGGAAACATTCAGGGCCTTGGCCTGGCCGAACTTATTGGCGGCCTCGGCGGTCCGGGAGTTCCCCCGGGTGGCTGCGGTCATGCCCGAAAAACCGGCCCCCATTGAACAGGCGGCCCCGGTCACAAAGGCAATGGCCGTCTTCCAGGAGATACCCCATCCCAATATAATAAAGACAAGGCCGATAAAAACGATCAGGACCGAGTACTCCTTTTTCAGAAAGGCCATGGCCCCGGTATGGATGGCGTCCTCGAGCTCCTGCATCAAGGCGTTGCCATTGTCCTGTTTCTTCACATAGCCGTAGATCAGCCATGCAATGACCAAGCTCAGGATCCCTATAAAGGGTGCATAAATGGTTAATCCCTGCATCTCTTCTTCTCCTCCTTTTGAATTAAGTTTTGGCAATTGATCACATTCATTGCCGATTGAACACCTTCCAACACCCACAATTCGGATGCCTCAACAGCCACTCGGATGACATCCTCCACAAGCGCCTTTTCGTCCGCGTAAAAGGACGAAAGCACATAGTCTTCAACCGTTTCCGAGTACCTTGGCCGTCCGATTCCGACTTTTACCCGGGGGAATTGCGTACTACTCAGATGATGGATGATGGACGATACGCCTTTATGGCCCCCGGCGCCGCTGTCCTTGACGACTTTAACGCGCCCCACCGGAAGGTCCAAATCGTCATGGATCACCAGGACATCCCGGGTGTCGATCCCATGATAGTCTGTCCAGGCCCTGACCGCTTCACCGCTTCGGTTCATATAGGTCCGGGGCAGATCAAGTAACCCCTTGTTCCACCGATTGTGTATGCAGCGCTTTCTGATTGAAAACGTGAACCCCTCAGGTGCACCCCGAGGATTCGGCACCAAGACGCCACGACCCTGCAGCCAATATTGTGGCGTGTCCGTTGATAGCGCTCTCCCGGGTTGCCCAGCCCCACAATCAAGTCCAATTCCTGATGAGCCTCCTTCACCCCCTTTCTATCATTTGCAATGCGTAATTCGGTCCTATCTCATTCCTTTTCGGATGCCTCAGCGCCTGCTTCCGCGTCCTCAGCGCTCTCTCCTTCATCCGCTTCTCCTTCGATCGCTTCTCCTTCAAGTTCTTCTTCCGCTTCTTCCTCTATCTCGGCTGCCGGCACGGATACGACTGCGACAGTCAGGTGGCCGTTTTCCTCTGTGTGGATCCCCTCCGGAAGGGTGAGGTCTTCGATATGAACCGCATCCCCGACATTCAGTTCCGACACATCGATCTCGATGGCGTCCACCAGTTTATCCGGGAGGCAGGATACGGTCAGTTCCCTACGGATCTGCTCCAGGATGCCGCCTTCTTCTACGCCGATCGGCGTGTTGATGAGATGAATGGCCATATTCACGGTGATCTCCGTATCCATGGAGATTTCATAAAAATCAGCATGAAGATAGGTGTCTTTGACCGGGTCGACCATGAGTTTTTTGATCATGACCTTTTTTGTGGTGGTTCCCTCATCGGACGTGAGCTCCAGGTCGAATATGGCATTTTCACTACCGCTCGATTTAATGACCCGCGCGAGCTCCGGATAGTCCACTGCCAGGGATACGGTTTTTGTCCCCGGCCCGTAGAATATGGCAGGTATCTGATCGTTTCTTCTCAGTTTTCTGGCCGCCCCTTTTCCTGTTTCTGTCCTTACGCGGGCAGCAAGGGTTAATTCATTCATTACATCCTCCAGCATTAATAAAATTTTTCACAAAGTCGTACCTAACAAAAAAACGCCCCGATGTTACGGCGACGTTTTGAATCACTCAAACGAACAGTGTACTGACGGAATCAGAATCGTGGATCCGTTTGATGGTTTCCCCCAAAAGCTCAGCCATGGAAAGGACCACAATGGTTTTGGGACATTGCATTGCCCTTTCATTGAGAGGGATGGTATTGGCCACCACCAGGCTGTCAAGGGGCGATGCCGAGATCCGGTCAACGGCCGGCCCGGAGAGCACGGGGTGGGTGCAACAGGCATGAATTTTTTTAGCCCCCCGCTCCTTGAGGACTTGCGCCGCCTGAGTCAGGGTGCCTGCGGTGTCCACCATATCATCCAATATGATGGCCGTCTTATTATCCACTTCCCCGATGAGGTTCATGGCTTCGGACACGTTGGCCGCCTCGCGCCGCTTGTCGATGATCGCCAGACCCGCGTCGAGGCGCTTGGCAAATGCCCGGGCCCTTTCCACACCGCCGGCATCCGGCGAGACAATGACCAGGTCGTCTTTCAGGTTATTTTCGATGTATTTCAGGAGCACAGGCGCTGCATAAATATTATCCACCGGGATGTTGAAGTACCCCTGAATCTGGCCTGCATGCAGATCCATGGAAACCACGCGGTCTGCGCCGGCCACCGTGATGAGGTCGGCGACCAGTTTGGCACTGATGGGGACCCTGGGTTTAACCTTCCGATCCTGGCGGCTGTACCCGTAGTAAGGCATAACCACGGTAATTCGTTTGGCGGAGGCCCGCTTGAGGGCATCCATGATGATGAGAAGCTGCATCAGGTTGTCATTGACGGGTGTGGATGTGGACTGGAGCACAAAGACATCGCGTCCCCTGATATTTTCCCTTATCTCAACCTGGGTTTCCCCATCACTGAACGTCTTGGCGATAATATTGCCGGGGCTGATACCGAGATAGTCACAGACCTCGCTCAATAAACCCGGGTTCGATGTTCCGCCAAAGAGTTTCAAATCATGTTTCAATGTCGCAAAATCTACTTTCTAAGAAATTTTGGTGTATAGCATAGGGCATAAGGGATCTGTAATAGGACTATTTTCCTTCTGCCTTTAGCCTTGCGCCTCAAGTCTCTTATTTGGCTGGGGTGGGAGGATTCGAACCTCCGAATGCGGGCTCCAAAGGCCCGTGTCTTACCACTTGACGACACCCCAGTCGCAGACATACGTTACGTGTGTTTCACCTTCTCAAGACCTCTTGCCAAAAAAACAGACCCCAGATCCTGCTCTGTCAGCAGTTCTTTTGCCGCTTTTGCCCTGTCTTCTGATCGGTATACCCCGAACACACTGGGGCCGCTCCCAGACATCAATGCCCCTTCTGCACCGGCATGTGACAGTGCCGCTTTGATACGGGTGATTACGGGAAAGTGAGCGGCGGTGACCGGTTCCAGATCGTTTTCCAATAGAGGTCCGATCCTGGGTAGATCAGATCCCAAATAGTGTATTATACCTTGATATTCGATAGTAGTCAACTCCAAATCGGTGTTCCAGGGTCCCTTTCGCTCTGACCTTATCCGGTCCAATTGTCCATATACCCACGCGGTGGAGACCTCGATGCACGGCACAATAATAACATACCATAAATCCGGCCATTTTTCAATGGACGTCAGTCGTTCCCCGATACCCCGGGCGATACAGGGCGATTTCTTCAAAAAAAAGGGCACGTCGGCACCCAGTCCCAGGGCCAGTTGTTCCATCCCCCTGGATGTGAGGGAGGGATTGATCCATCGGTTCAAGGTCTGAAGCACAGCCGCCGCATCGCTGCTCCCGCCGCCCAGGCCCGCTGCAACCGGAATGTTCTTGATGAGATGAATATGCAATCCCCCTTCAAATCCGGCCTCGGCACAAAATGCTTTGGCGGCGCGGAAAGCCAGGTTTTCTTCATTATCAGGGACGCTGAGGCCTTGACAGGTCATCGAAACGCCCGGCCGGGGACTCAGGCGGATCTCAATTTGGTCACACATGGCCACAGGCACCATGACGGATACCAGGTCATGATAGCCGTCAGGTCTGCGGCCCGTGATTTTCAGCCTGAGGTTGAGCTTGGCGGGCGCCAGATGGGTAAGTGGGTCCTGAGGTGTTGTTCCATTCAATTACTTGGCCTTGACATAACGCCATCTGAGATCCGTCAGGACGCTCTCGATGAATTTCTGTTCTTCATCGGTGAGATTTCCTTTGGTTTTTTCCTTCAGCATGGCGATGATATCGATGGAATGTTTGGCCAGGGCCAAGTCCTTTTTCTTTTCCCCGGTTTGGGGGTCGGGCACTTCGCCCAAATGAAAAAGAGAAGAGGAACTGAGGCTCAGAATGAGAGAGGAAAAATTGACTTCGGGAAGCGGTGGTGCGTGTTCTTCCGCATCAGCGGCCTTTTTTCGGGCGGTGCCGTTTGTTTCTTCCGCTTTCACCTTTTCATCCGTCTTCGAGGCTTCTTGCGTCCCGTTCTTCCTGCTGTTCTTTCAGCCCCCCCGTCTCATCGAAGGAGCGCCGGTCCTTTATGACAAATCCTTTTTCTTCCTCTGCTGTCATTTTATTATCTCCTGTTTCTTTCGAATGGTTATGCTGCCCATGGCCAATGTCGATAACTTAAGCATTCATGACCAAATCCAAATCGGGATCGAATGGCGTGTGTCGATTGCGATCCCGATACCGATCCCGATAGCGATGTCGAATGGATCAACCGGAGAGGATACGCCATTTATAAAATCCTCACGGATGAATTCCACCCGAACGTGTTGAGACGTTACATGCCCGGAACCTTAAACCGGCCTACAATTCGATTCGTTTCGCTGAAAAAATATGTTCCAGGTCGGCGAGTTCCCGGATGATATGGTCATCGACCGTCACATTGGTGGTCAGAAATATCACGTTCTGGCGCTTTTCCTTTTCCTCTCCTACCTGCATTCGGCTGATATTGATGCCGTTTCTCCCGAGCGTGGATGCGATGTGCCCGATGACGCCCGGCGTGTTTTCATTGTGAATGAGGAGGCTGTGCCCCTCGGGAATGGCTTCGAGATAAAAATTGTTGATCCGAATGATCCGGGGAAGGTTCCTTCCGAAAATGGTCCCCGATACAATGTGTTCATCCTCAAGGGTCTTTACGGTCAGCTTCACGAGACTGGCAAAGTCCTCGGAGGTGGTGCTTTTGGATTCCACCACCTTGATCCCCCGGTCGGCGGCGATAAATGGGGCGTTTACAAAGTTGACATCGTACTTGAGGATGGGGGTTAAAAGTCCCTTGAGCATGGCAGTGGTCAGCGGCGTGACGTCGTAGTCGGTAACGTTCCCCGAATAGCCCACCTGCACCTCCACAATGGCACTTTCCGCCAGCTGAGATTGAAAGGATCCCATCCGTTCAAGGAGTGTGGCAAAGGGCCTGAGGACGGTCATCAACTCGGCGCTGATGCTGGGGACGTTGATCGCGTTTTTGACCGTGCCGTGAAGCAGATATGCGGTGATCTGTTCCGCCACGTCTTTGGCCACGTTATCCTGGGCTTCCTTTGTGGAGGCCCCGAGATGGGGGGTGCAGATAAAGTTGGGCGATTCCATCAGGGGAATATCCCCGGGTGGCTCGGTGGAGAAGACGTCCAAGGCGGCACCGGCGAGATGCCCGGATTTGAGGGCATCGTAGAGGTCCTTTTCGTTGACGATGCCGCCGCGGGCGCAATTGATCAGCAGGGCGCCCGGCTTCATCCGGGAGAGGGTCTCCCGGTTGATCATGCCATGGGTTTCCTCGGTCTTGGGGGTGTGAATGGTGATGTAGTCCGCCCGCTCGAGGAGCGCATCTAAGGAGACCGGTTCCAGGTCGAGTTTTTCAAGGGTTTCAGGTTTAATATAGGGATCGCAGGCAATGACCTTCATCTTCATTCCCTTGGCCCGGTCCGCCACGATACGGCCGATGTGACCCACGCCGATGAGACCCAGGGTCTTGTTGAACAGTTCCTGACCTTTCAGATGCTTTTTCTCCCATTTCCCGCTTTTGAGGGAAGCCGTTCCCTGAGGGATTTTCCGGGAGAGGGCCATGATCAATGCCATGGTATGCTCCGCCGTGGTGATGGTGTTCCCTTCCGGGGTGTTCATGACCACGATACCCCGTTTGCTGGCCTCGGGGATATCCACATTGTCCAGGCCGATCCCGGCACGACCAATTACCTTCAGCCGGTGGGCCGCCTCGAGAATGTCGGCGGTCACCCGGGTGGCGCTCCGTATGGCCAGCCCGTCGTATTCGCCGATGATTTCCTTTAACGCCTTTGGGTCCAGTCCCGTGTGGACGTCCACATCGATTTCCGGCGTTTCCTCGAATATATCGATTCCCACATCCGACAGTGGATCACTAACCAGTACTTTCATGTGCGCGCTCCTTTGGGATATTCAGATGGCACGGCAAATTTACCTTTTGTGAAATTGATATGACCTTCTGTTCGCAAAAGGGTGTTTTCGGCCGAATTTCCTGCCCTTAAGACTATTTTTTTCTTGACCTCAAAGCAAAAATAAATTATAAAACAAATTCGAATATGGCTATGGTGTTCAAGACCAGCCGGTAGTGATTTTTATCTTTTCGATTTCATTTGTCAAGATGGGAATCCATGACCACCGAACTGAGCCCATGGCGCCGACCGTTATTCGATGGGGTCTGATGAGTTTTGAAAATTTTCCCATTTCCCGGGGATAAAGGACAAAATTTGTGTGGTTAATGGATGAAAAATGCTTGACATTTTCCGTTTAACTTGTTAGAAATGCCGAAATATGAAAATTGACTAAGTAACGGGTAGGTAGATTTATTTCCTTTTATTCATTCTATTCCATAGAGAAAGGGGGCGATAGCGTTTACTATCTTTTAGGGTATTTTATGTTGAATGGTGTTTAAACAAAAACCAAATTTTAGGAGGAGCAGAGTAATGAAGAAGCTATTTGTAATGGGTATGGCCGCCTTGCTGCTGGTCGCTTTTGCGGTACCGGCCATGGCGGATGTGAAGATTGGTGGTATCGTCTTTACCGACTTCTATTATCTCGACAGGGATAAGGAAAATGCCGCCTTCAGAGGGCTTGGTGATGGAAGCACATCCTATAATGTGACCGGCATCCAGGTGCCGAACATCACCCGTCTCTATGCACGGTGGACCAACGAAGACAATGTGGGCCTGTACATCGAGTTCGGCGTCGGCCAGGACGGCGGGAATCTGGACGGGAGCAGCTCCAATGGCGCCGGTCTGCGGCATGCCTACGGCTGGTGGGACGTGAACCCCATGTTTCAGATTATGGCGGGTAAATCCACCACCCCCTTCTCCCCCCTGAACCCCTCTCAGCTCCTGGGTACCCGGTCCGGAAGCGTCAACATCATCGGCGTGGGCTACGGTGATTACTATGCCGGCCGTTTTGCGCAGGTGAGAGGAACCTTCAAGTTCGGTAAGGCCGCACGGTTGGAGATCGCTCTCGTGGATCCCAACGGCACCATGGCCGGCGGTACCTTCAATACCTATAACGCATGGCCCGTTGGCCCGTGGTTTGACTATTCCGCCAACAACACCGTGATCCCCCGGATCGATATCGGTGTTCCCATTTACCTGGGTCCGATCCATCTCTACCCCGGGTTTCTGTGGCAGGATCGGAAGGTTGATAAGCCTGTGGGCCTGGACGGCGGCCCCGTGGATGACAGCGTCACCACCTGGATCGGTTCCATCGGCGTCAAGATGGGCTTCGGTCCCTTCGGGTTTGCCGGCGAATTCAACTACGGCGAAAACTGGGGCAACACCCGCGGGCTGGCTGGTGTGACCCCGGCGTCCCTCCTTGCCTTCGCGTCCCTGAAGTCGGACAACAACATCGAGGATGCTGAGACCTACAGCTTCTGGGTGGATTTCTCCTACAAGCTGGGTCCGGTGACCCCCCATTTTATTTACGGCCAGATGAAAACCAAGAACAAATTCGATACACTCGATATGGAAGCCAAGACCCAGATGATCGGTTTCAGTGTGCCCATCGACCTGGCCAAGGGTTTCCGGGTGCGTCCCGAAGTGATGTGGTATGACGACGGAGACCTTGATGTTTCTGGTCACGGCTCGGCGGATTTCGGGAAATACGCCATCTACGGTGTGCAGTTCCAGATTACGTTCTAAACCAACAAACCTGACATAGGGTCCGGCTTCTGCCGAGGACCTGAAAAGCAATTCAAAGCCCCCTTTTCGAACCATATGAAAAGGGGGCTTTTTTGTCCCTCGACAGGTCGTTTCGTGCTTGATCTTTGGGTTCCCTCAGACTTAAAATACTTTCCATGCGGTTTATTCGTACCGATAGACAAAAAGACAATCTCGCAAAGGTCTTCTGGGACATGGGCAAAATTATTTTTGGGGTGTTGGTCATCAGTCCCCTTGCGAGACCCGAGCTACTCAGTTTTGGGAGCTTTGCCAGCGGTGTACTTGTTGGCGGGTTTTCATGGCTTTTGGGATACATGATTGATGGAAAGGAGGTCCGGAAATGAGTCCATTAACGATGGTTTTTTTGGGGTTCGGCGTCGTGGTATTGATTGGATTTATTGTCGTGCTTATGGATAAAGGGTTGGAATCCAAGTAACCGTTGGAGGGCAGTGTATGCTCATCTCCGCCGGAATGACGGAATCGCCCCCTTTCTCATGGATTCCGGCTCCCGGATCGGGGTCCGGGACAGGCCCCGCCGGAATGACGGAATTGACCATGAGAACGCGACAAGATTGTTCTTTTTCCTCAATTCCGGCCCTTCAAACCCATAAGTACGCAAATTCCGGATGAACCATTTTTCCTGCAGGGACCCCCAGAGGCCCAGCAAGAAGAAGCTCCTGAACTGCAGAGTAAACAAATCCCCAAAAAGGGGGCCACACGCTTCTATCTTGTCATGTTGGCTTATCCTTTGCGAGCTTTGGGCGGCTTTGCGTGAGGGATATGCTACTTTACCCCTACTCCAGATCATACATGACCAGCCGGCTCTTGGGGAGGCCCACGAAATAACTTTCACTGGTCACCGAGGCGATGATCAACTCGAGCTGGCCGTCTTGGTCCAGGTCGGCGATCTGGTAGCCGGAAATGGTACCGGACAGCTTCTGGGAGGTAAAACGGGAGGTGAGCCCCACGCCGTCCCAGGCCATGAAGTGCACCCTTCCGCTCTTAAACCACCTGAAATCATCGAATATACGGCCTGTGCCTGAATGATTCTGGCAGATGACCACCTCCTTTTTGCCGTCCGAATCGATGTCAAATAAGAAGATGGGGGATGACAGAAACACTCGCTTGGCGGTGTGAACCATTCGATTCTGGTCGGGATCCATGTCCGGGATGTAGACAAGGCTGCCCCCGAAATATTCGTCGCTCTTCCAGATACGCTCCCCTTTCGGTTCGTATACCAAAAGGTGTTCATAAGGACCCAGCATGGTGGTGTACCGGGTCCCTTTTCCCACAAGGTCAGACTCCACAAAGTTGAATACATTGCCGTACCTGGGAAGCTTCAAAGGCCCCACGGATACCAGGTCTTTCTCCTTGTGCACAAGGACATGGACATCCCCTATGTAGCTCCTTTCGGTCCCGCGCTTCTGACCCACCAGTGTGGGACCGCGGCCGGGCAAATCAACCACGCGCAGGAGCCAGCTTTGTCTGCCCATGATCTGCTGAAAGGCTTTCCCGTCCCATTCATAGATCAGCGACATGACCCCTGTGGCACTGAGATTGCTGACATACATTTCCGCACGCCCGTTGTTGTTCAGATCCGCAAGGCTGAGGTAAACATAATCCGGGGACCAGCTCCCTTCGATTTCCTTGAACAGAACCAACCGGGATTTAAGCCACTTATAGACATAAACCGTCTTTTTGTCGATCAGGGCCAGTTCCGCTTTACCATCTCCGTCGAGATCGCCCGTATCCAGGCCTCTGATCTCGATCTTCAAACGCTGCACAAAGGACGGACTCTTCAAAGAGGTGGATCCGCTCTCTCCCACCTCAATCAATGCACTCTCACGCACTGTTGCCGTAGCACTGATGTCTTCGTTTGAGCGGGAGACCCGTTTCCCCATGAGCTTGGCGTTGATATCTTCGGCAAACTGATTGACCGTGGGAATCACCCCATCCATTCCCTTGGACTGGTCATAGGCCGTCATGAGTTCCTCGGACTTTTTGACGTCGAGAATTCTGGCATCCATGCTGACGCTGTCGCCGAACACGGTCAAACTCCCCATGATGACATAGTCCGCATTCAGTGCCCTGCCGATGTCAAGGGCTTTGGTCTCATTCAAGGGACCCGGATGGTCGGCCCGGGCACCGTTGATTTTCCCCTTTTCGATAATCTCCACTTTTTCCTTCCAGGCCAGCCTCGATGCGAGCATGTCCATGATGCCGTTTTGCAGAAAGGTGAGGTCCCGATCGGCATTCATGGTGAAGGGCAGGATGGCCACTTTCTTGGGACCCTTGCCGGAATCAGAGGGCAGGGCACCCGTGGCACCGAGGGACAGAACGAAAAGCGCCGTCAGGAGGGATAGAAGAACGCGTGTTTTCAATTTCATGATGCTCCTTTTGTAGCCGTTCACGGTTAAAAGGTTCAGGGGTTCAAGGTTGAATTCAGTGCCAAGGTTCTATTCTTGACCCCAGCGTTGAACCCTGAACCCTTACCTCGTTTTGTGATTGTTCAGCCCTTCAAGATGCCCTGAAACTGACCCGTTCGGTCGATCTTATCGCCCACTTTGGTGCCGCAGTAACGGCAGCGGTATTCGTATCGATCGCCGTCAGGAAGAACGAGAAGAAGGAATTTATTGACGGGGACGGCCTGGGCACACGTGGGGCAGTAGAGCTCAGTGGCCTCGAGATCTTGAAAGTTTTCCGCCTGTTGGTGGTTTCTTGTCCCGGCGGGAGAAGCGGGATTGAAAAACGTTCGGTTCATGCTTAAAACCCTTACACATTTAAGACAGTTGTGGTAGACTCTTTGCTGAGTTTAAGGTCCAGTTTCTGGATTCTCAAATATAATAATGACGCACGATGAAAGCAAGCCCTTTCGAAGACAGTGGATTAAAAAGGCGGTCTATGGGGTTGGGCGCCGAGAAGGAGGATTCAATGAAGGTCAAACACATCGATCACATCGGGATTGCCGTCAAGGCGATCGCGCAGGCGGAAACGTTCTATTCAGACATCTTAGGGCTCGAGGTGAAGGGGATGGAAACGGTGGCGGAGCAGAAGGTAAACGTTGCCTTCATCCCCATTACGGACAGTGAGGTCGAACTCCTGGAATCCACAGCGCCCGATGGCCCGATCGCCAGGTATATCGGGTCACGGGGTGAGGGGATTCAGCACATTGCCTTCCGTGTGGACGACATCCACGCCGCCCTTGAGGAACTGAAAGAAAAGGGCGTACGCCTGATTGATGAAACCCCGAGGCATGGGGCCGGGGGCGCAAAAATCGCCTTTATCCACCCCAAAGAGACCAACGGTGTCTTGGTGGAGCTCTGTGAACGGGACTGATGGAGGAACGGGATACGTTTAGAAGCGGTAGGTGATCAATCCGTGGGAGGTATCATAGGGGGAAACGCTCACCTGGACGCGATCCCCGACCATCACTTTGATCCGATGCTTTTTCATTCTTCCAGAAAGTACGCCCCGAACAACGATGTCGTTGTCACATTGGATTTCCATGGTGCCACCACCGAGGACTTTGGTGACTTCCCCCTCTAACTGAATGAGATCGTTACGGCTCAAGGTACTCCTTTCAAGGTGGTCAAACCGATGTAAAAAAGTTGACCTACCATATCACATTTAACCCTTATGTCAATCAAATGTGACAAATTTTTGTCTGAGGCCATGACCACAGGAGAGATATATAAGACCGTTCGTTCATTCACCTTGACGAATGAGCGCATCACCCCAATATGGACCGACCTGACGGTGGAGGTCCCTCTAGAGATTGTCATCAATGGAAAATCCCATGTCCTGATTATGTTTACACCGGGGATGACCCGGGAACTGGTGGTGGGGTTCCTGTTCACAGAAGGGCTCATCAACCGGGCGGAGGAGATTGAATCACTTGTCATTTCAAAGCATCAAAAAGATGGAGACATGATCATTGAAGCGGATGTGAGGATCTCTCAACGCTTTTTACCGGTTACCAACAGCAGTGGAAAACGCGTGTCCTATTCGAGCTGCGGGATCTGTGGGACTGAAAACTATCATGAAATGAAACAACGGGTGCATCGCGTCAAGAGCCGCCACAGGTTCTCCATGCACGTCTTACTCGCCTTGTCGCGCGATCTGAAGCGATTTCAGCCGCTCTATAAACGGACCGGCGGATCCCATGCGGCCTTTCTTTTTGATAAAGACGGGAATGATATCCAAAACGCCGAGGACATGGGCCGCCACAATGCAGTGGATAAAGTGATTGGCGCCGTAATGAGTAAGGGGATAACGACCCATGATAAAATGTTGTTCTCCAGTGGCCGGGCCAGTCTGGAGATGATCCTTAAAACGGCACGGGCCGGATTCCCGCTCTTCGTGGCCATGTCGAGACCCACCTCCCGGGCGGTGGAAGCGGCAAAATATTACAATATTACGCTCGTCGATCTGGCCAAGAATACCAACCGCGTTTATAGTCATGTCCGACGAATCAATGGGTTTTGAGCAGGCAGCAACTCCCCTTATCACGCATATCTCAGGGGTTGTGCTGGCCGGAGGAAAAAGCAGCCGTTACGGCAAAAACAAGGCCCTGGTGAAGGTGGCGGGAATCCCATTGATTGAGCGAACCCTTCACGTTATGCAATCCATCTTTGAGCATGTAGTCCTCATTACCAATACGCCGAAAGAATACGCTTATCTCGATCTGCCCATGGTCCCGGATTTGATAAAGGATCTGGGACCTCTCGGCGGCATTTTCACCGCCCTTCATGTTATCCCCAAAAAGGCAGGTTTTTTTGTGGCCTCCGACATGCCGTCTCTGAATCCGGCGCTGATACGGTATATGGTGGACCTCCAGGAACATAGGGATGTCATCGTCCCCCGTATCGACTGGAAGTTGGAGGCCCTTCATGCCCTTTACAGCAAGAGATGTGTTTCAGAGATTGAGCAGTTGATTCAGAAGGGAATTTACCAGGTCTTTCGCTTTTTTCCACACGTGAACGTGCGGTATGTGAGTAAAGATGAGATCCTGAGGTTTGATCCCGAGTTGAAGTCGTTTCATAACATCAACCGCCCTGAGGAACTCAACCGGTGGATTGGCGAGAGTTGATGTTCAATGTCAGATCACGCTTTTAATGGAGGAAATGCCCCATGTTGGAGCTGATTGTTTCAGTTGCCCTTGCCATCATCATCTCCGCAGTCTGCTCGCTTTTCGAGGCCGTTCTCTACTCGGTCCCGGCGCGGCAGATTGAGACCATGGTCCGAACGGACCATCCGGGGGCAGGATTTTCAAGAAGCTGCGCCGAAATGTGGACCGTCCCATTGCGGCCATCCTCTCTCTAATACCATCGCCAATACGGCAGGCGCAGCCTTTGCAGGCGCGGCGGCGACCGCGGTCTTCGGTCATGTGTGGCTGGGGTATTTCTCTGCCCTCTTCACGTTGGCCATTCTCGTTTTTTCCGAGATTCTTCCCAAGACGGCCGGGGTCATTTACGGGAAATCCCTGGTGACGGTCGTGGCCTATCCGTTGCGGGCGCTGGTGTGGATGATGGCGCCGGCCATATGGTTAAGCGGTCTTTTGACGCGAATGATCAGTAGAAACAGGCCGATGGAGGCCATCACTTCTGAAGAGATACAGGCCATGGCGCAGATGAGCCTCAGGGCCGGCGGCATCAAGCCGTATCAGGAGCAGACCATTGAACGGATCCTGACGCTTCAAAAAAAACGGGTAAAAGACGTCATGACGCCGAGAACGGTGATCTTCTCGCTCAGTGAACACCAGACGGTGGCTGAAGCCATCCAATCGACAGGACCCTGGGAGCACAGCAGAGTTCCGGTTTATGACCGGGGATTCGAAGATGTGGTGGGCATTGTGTTGACCAAAGAAATCCTGATCGACCTTGCTCAGGGGAAAAGAGATACGACTTTGACGGAATTGATGCGGCCCGTCCATTTCGTGACGGAAACGGCCGCACTGAACCGGGTCCTCGTGGAGTTCTTGGAGTCGAGGCAGCATCTCTTTGTGGTTCTGGATGAGTACGGTGGGCTGTCGGGATTGATTTCCCTCGAGGACATCCTCGAAGAGATTCTGGGCCACGAGATCGTGGATGAATCGGATCAGGTGGAGGACAAACGGGACCTGGCAAGAAAACGCAGGAGCCAGCTGGTGAACTCAGTCTGACAAGATATTTTATTAGAATGCTTGATAACGTCTGCGCTTGATTTTTGCCATTCGATGGCCTTTTTAAGAGACTGCCGATGTTCAACTGATGGTCAGTTTCATCTCCTTTATCTCCACATTTGTACCGATCTGCTGACAGAGGGCCTTGAGTTCCCGTTTTTTCTCCGATCGGTCTTCCTTGAAAGCAACAATGATCTCCCTGATCGCGTGTTTCTCAATAATTTTTTCCAGATCGGTCAACCCCCCGAAGACCGGATATCCGAGGATCTTCCGTTTCTGCTTGCTCGGGTTATCATCCATGAATCCCGCCACCGCCATGCCCAGTTGCCTGTTGGTTTCTATCTCCCTGACCAGCATTTGCCCCCCCAGGCCGGCCCCGTAAATGAGCACGGATTTCCCATTTTTTTGCGAACGGCGGATTCCCTCATCCAGCAAACGGAAGGAGAGTCGCGACAGGGAGATCAAAATAAGCATCAGGCCCCAGTAGATGACAAATACGGCTCGTGAAAAGCTGTGAAACCGATAAAAAAAGAGGAGGATCAGAATGGGAGCGATGGTTCCGGTAGTGATGGCTTTTATATAGCCGATAAGGTCACGAATCCCGGTGCTCTCCCACACCCCGCGATAGATGCCGAAAAAGAAAAAGGCGAGGATTTGACAGGCGATAAGAATGGGCAAAGAGTTTAAAAAGAATTCGAAATTGGGGCCGATGGTTCCCTCGAACCGGAGAAGATATGCGGTGTAATAGGCGATTGCGATCAGCACCAAATCGAGGAGGACTTCGAACAGCCTCCTTCTGAACGTTATCTCCACCAGCAATGGCGTGATGCCCCGGGTGCTTTTGTCCCGTATGATCGATGCTTCGGAATAGACCTTGACCTTTGCCAGGTAGATCCAGAAAAAAAGGATGAAAAGGAGATAAAACGCGATGATGAGGAGACTGGTGCCTATGCTCAATCGATTTACGGTTAGCGCCATCAAACCGGAGGCTATGGCGAACGCATAGAGCACCCATACCGCCTTTTTCTCAGAAAACCCGATGGCCACCATGCGGTGGGACGAGTGGTCTCTTCCACCCTTTGAAATGGGCCGGCGAAAGAGCTTTCGCATGAGGCTGACAAAACCGGTATCCAATATGGGGATGAAAAGGATCAGTACCGGAATGGCGATCACGGAAAGGAGGTGCAAAAACCCGCCGCTCCTGGCCTGCGACGGGCTCCCGGTTACGGTGAGACATGCCAGCACGAATCCGATGAAGAGGCTGCCCGCATCTCCCATGAAGATGGAGGCCGGATGAAAGTTATATATCAGAAACCCCAGAATGGCGCCGAGATAGCCACTGGTGAGAAGGAACAATGGTTCGGACGAGACCCCGGGATGGGGGTTAAGGGCCATATACAGGAGAAGAAAACTGCCGGCGATGAAGGCGATCCCGCAGGAAAGGCCATCCATGTTGTCCAAGAGGTTAAACGCATTGGTGATGCCCACAATCCAGAGAATGGAGAGACAGAGGTTCACGGTTTCGGATCCGGTCCAGTTCAGACGGAAGCCGAAAAATACCAGCAGAGCCGTGATGGCAACCAGCCCGGCCAGTTTATGCTGAGGCGCCATGGTTGAGAGGTCATCGGCAAGGCCTAAGGCGAAGACGCCTGCTGAACACAGCATCATGGCCGTGAAAGGCACGCCGATGAGGGTCCATCCGTTGAGCACGAAAGCGATCAACCATGCGATCATCGTGGATGCAAAAATACTGATCCCCCCGAGAAGGGCGGTTTCCTTTTTATGCCAGCGGTCGTCTGTGGGTACGGCCACGTGGCCTGTCTTCAGGGCGAGCTTTCTCGCCAACGGCGTCAGGATCAGGGAGAGCCCGAAACCCGTACAAAAGATATAGAGGGTTGACATCAACGGCATGATTGTTTCCCCCCCACGGGCCGGCTGGGACCAATGTACGTGCGGCTGACGGCCATGCCATCTGCCTGTTTGGGCTCATAAATGAACGGTTTTTCTTTAGGGTCAGCCATTTTCGCGTGCCTGCCTCCGGTGGTAGAAGAACCGTGGTAATAGACGGATGACGCGTTCCTCGGAAGCACGGTGCAACAGATAGATGATGGTGACCAAAAGGAACAGGTCCGGGATCCAAACCCCGAGGGCCGGGGATAGGGTTTCCCCCGTACTGATACTTCGTATGGCCGTGAGACAGAGATAATAAATGGAGAAGACGGTCAGACTGATGCCGATTCCGGATGATCGGCCGCGCCCTCTGATTTGGGCGCCGAGTGGCACACCGATGATACCCATCAACAGGACGGCCAGCGGAATGGAGAACTTCTCAAGAAGTTCTCTCATCATGCGATTCCTCTTGTTTTCCCCGGTCTGAGGGGAGCCTATTTGTTCCACGAGGTCGGATAGGTTGAGTTCGTGGGGGGCCTTTTCTCTCGATGTGAGATCCGCCATGATATCCTTAAGCCCGATGCTCAACGTATAGGTATTGAACCCGATGGTGCGGGCGGCGTCCAGGTTTTTTTCCACCATGAATATGCTTCCTCTGGTGAGATAAAGGGAAATGGTCCGCTCATCGGGCCGCATGATCAGTCGCCCTTCTTTGGCCACAATGGTGTTGGTCATGTCCTTATCCCGCCGGTCCACCAGAAACACGTCTTTCAGGACCCGTTCTTCCCTCGAGAAGTGGTTCACGTAGAGCACCACGTGCTCAAAGGGTTCACAGAAGACGCGTTCCTTAATGGCCAGGTCCGCCTTGGATTCGGCGATTTTGAAAAGGAGATTCTTAAACGAGCGATTTCCCCATGGCGCCGCAAAGAGGGTGATGGCCAGGGCAGCCAGGGCGGCAACCAGGGCGAAGGCCGCTACCGGAGGGAGCATTTGGTAGAGGCTTATTCCTGACGATTTGAGGGCGATGATCTCAGAATCCACTGAAAAGCGGAGAAAGGCGACCACAACGGACATGAGCGTGACCGCCGGGAGGGCGAATGTCAGGATATCCGGTAGGAGGTATCCCACCATGCCGATGACTTGAGAAAGGCGCACCCCTCGCGTGATAATCAGTTCGGTGATGGACAACATCCGGGCGGCCACCATGATGAAGACAAAGACCAGCAGGCTGGCGAGAAAGGTCGGCAATATCTCCTTTATGATGTAGCGGTACAGGGTCATCTTCAATGAAGGTTTCGGGTTTCAGACCCTATTAACCCCTCCTTTCCACCGGTGGGCTCCCGTTGTGTAGGCGATACCACCGATCAGGCTGATGGCGACCTGCACCGAAAAAAAGATGAGCCCCAGTCCCAGGGCCTTCCCCGCATCGATCCCATGAAGTCCAAGGAGATAAACGAAGGCCCCCTCCCTGACGCCGATGCCGTTGAAACTGATGGGAAGCAGGGTGCTCAAAGCGACCAGCGGTACGATAACAAAATAGATCGCTGTCGGTAGGAAAATGCCCATGCCTGTCCCCAGCACCGCGACGGCGGCGATTCCCATTCCTTGAAGGCAGAAAGAGAGGGCAAACAGTGAGACCAGTCGAAGGGGGTTTCGTCTGATTATCGAAATGATTTCAAGGTAAGGTGCGACCGTGGGCCAAAAACGTCTGATGAGATTTTCCATGACGGGCATGAAAGCCATCACCCCGAGAAGGCCCAAGCCGCTCAGTGTCAGGAATAACCGAAGCGGTTCCGGCAGGGGATAACTTTTCAGGTGAACGGCCACTGCCCCGATGAGGAGCATGGCCACGAGTCCAAAAAACCGGTCTGACACTACCGTCGAGGCCGCAACAATCCGTCTGCCTTCTTCTCTCGACAAAAAATGAATCTTAAAAAAGTCGCCGCCGATACCGGTGGGAAGAAAGAGGTTAAAAAACATCCCCACAAAATAGAACCCGAGGTAGTTGAGCCATCTCCCCGGAAAGGCGCAGGCCTTTGACAAAATCCACCATCGTATGCTGCTCAGGACCTGGGCTGTGAGCATCATGAAAAAGGCCGCTATCCACATCCACAGATTCAACTCCCCAAGCGATGTTCCCAGACCTTTGAGGTCGAAGCGGGAAAAAAGCCATAAAAGGAGGCCGGCACTGATACCGATTCGGGCCAGCCGCCATATGTTACGGCCCCCGGACCGTTTCACTCCAGGACCTCGCGAACCGAATAGATCCGTTTCCCTGTTGCCTCGTAATAGGTCCGGACCACCAACTCGGAGCAGAGACCGATGCCGAAGAGGACGATACCCGTGATGATGAGGAGCGCGCCGAGCAGGAGAAGAGGCCTTGTGCCGATATCCTCGCCATGCCAGAGTTTCAACCAGGTCAGATAAAGTTCGATAAAAAAGCCGATCACAAAGAGCATCCCGCCCGTAAGGCCGAAAAATTGAAGGGGGCGGGTGGCAAATTTGCGGAAAAAGAGCATGAGGATCAGGTCGGAGACGACCCGGAACGTCCGGCCCATGCCGTACTTGCTCTTTCCTTGGCTCCGGGGGTGGTGGGTGACCACCACCTCTGCAATACGGGCACCGTAAAGGGCCGCCAGGACAGGAATGAAGCGATGCAGGTCTCCATACAACAGGAGCTGTTTGGCCAACTCGCCCCGGTAGGCCTTTAAAGAGCACCCATAATCGTGGAGACGGACGCCCGTTGTTCTTCCAATGATCCAGTTGGCCATGACGGAGGGGAGGCGGCGGGAGAAAAAACGGTCTTTCCGATCTTTTCGCCATCCCGTGACCAGATCGTACCCTGTCTTTAGTTTGGAAATGAGCAGGGGAATGGATTCAGGATCATTTTGCAGGTCCCCGTCCATGGTGACCACGATAGGGCCGCGCGCATGGTCAAATCCGGCGGTCATGGCCGCACTCTGACCGAAATTCCGCCGCAGAAAAATGACCCGCAATTCCGGGGTTTCCCGCTTTATCTCTCGAAGGCGCGCTGGGGTATCATCATGGCTTCCATCATCCACGAGGATCAGCTCAAATGAACGACCCATGGCGCGCATGACCGATAAGATCCCTCGGCAAAGCGGCGCGAGATTGGGTGATTCATTATATACCGGGACGACAATGGAAATGTCCGGCGGGGTAGGTGTGCTCATGGCCTTATCCTCTGCGTTCACGTTCACGAGCACATCTATCATAGATGACCCCTTCAGGTCAACCAAAGGTCATTGCCCGGATGGTGCTGGCGGAGAGGTGTTCCGCTTTCGAAATGGCGTCCTTATCGCGTGGATGAGGGCCCATATCACCAGGACCGGGTCCACGAGATAATCCCAGAAGTTCGAAGATTCCAGCACCCGCAGATTATAGGCCAGGATGGCGATGAGGAGCACCACACCGAAGCGATTTCCGAGGGTTATAAGCCCCATGGTTAAAAGCAGTGTCACCACGAAGAGCCAGGAGAAGCCCCAGCCGGCGCCGTAAGGATCAAAACGGGTGAAGCCAAGGGCCATTGGGTAGAGCCCGGCACCGGCGAGTATGGCGAACAGTCCGCATGCATGGCGGGCCTTTCTATCCAGGAGGTGGACTGCAAAAGCGAACTTAAGGACATGGCTCAACAAAAGGAGCGTGAGGGGAATGCTGAAGTTGGCGTTCAGGCTGATCAGCCAGCGAGCCGGAGGGAGTCCTGAAACGGGGATGCATATGATCAGTGCTGACATGATAGCGATGACAAGCGTGGGGAATACCCCTTTAGACGGCAGCCTTATGAGCGCTGAGGTATGCTGGAGCGCAGCCATCAAGAGAAGGAGTGGGAATAGGAAGGAAAAGAGATAGGGTGTCATTGGTCCCATTCCGCTGCCTGTTTGTTGACCCAGGCTTCATTGAAAACCACGTGTTTGATCCGTTTCCTGCGCCAGGTATACACCAGATGGAT
The DNA here is from genome assembly GCA_034522175.1 of Deltaproteobacteria bacterium. Lineage (GTDB taxonomy): Bacteria > Desulfobacterota > DSM-4660 > Desulfatiglandales > Desulfatiglandaceae > JAIPDZ01. Next base: position 3,059,421 of record JAXHLQ010000001.1, read on the forward strand.
CCACCCGTTTTTTGTTGAAATCATATAAGGATAGGAGAACTCCTCCCCCGGATGGTTCTCGATCGTGGCGATTCGCCGCCATGTCATGCCCTGATCATCGGATAGGGCGAGTCGCAGGTTCCCCCGCCCCGATGGGGTGTCGTTAAACGCCATGAGGATTCGTCCGTGAGACAACAAGAGGGCATCCAACCCGGCATCCGGGTTGGGGAGATCGAGGATCTGTGGAGAGGACCAATATGTGCCGACGGTGGTGGTGAATGCCCTTCCAATGGCCTTCTCCTTTGAGGTGCATCGGTAGAATGCGGCGGCTCGAGAGGGTGTGTAGGGGACCACACAGGGCTGTATAAATCCTGTGCCACCCGCCATTCGGGTTTTTCGGTAAGACGGATCGGTTGGTCCGTTCTTTGGCTCAATCCAGAGGAGCTCGGGAAAATTTCCGATACACTCGTGGTAAATGGGAAGGACCATTTTCCCCTGGGTGAGGTTCACGGGTTTGGTTCGCACCAGTTCGCTAATGTTAAAGAGAGGGCTCAGTGTCAGTCGCCGGCTGGGTTGCCAGGTGAGGCCCCCATCCTCACTCATCTTCAGATTCAGCGAACTGCCGGACCAGCCGCCGACGGTCACGGTCACATAAATGAGCCAGACCCGCCGGTCCGGGCCTGTAAAGATAACCGGGTTCCCCACCTTTTTGATATACCGGCCAAGTTCTCGTGTGGCGGAAGACCGATTCACCAGGACCCTGGGTTGGGACCATGCGTCGGTTTGATCCATTCCGCCCTCGGCATACCAGATGGCCACATCTTTGGCGCCCTCACGGCTTCCCCCATACCATACGGCCGCCAACCGGCCATCCGGGAGTTCGCACAGGGCCGCGGCATGGACCATATTTTTTTTAGACGCCGGCGTAATGAAGCCGGCCTTCATGAAGGAATGCTCATGTTTGAAAGCAGGGGAAAGGTTTCGGTTCGTGAAAGTGGGCGATGTCGTGTGTCGATGCGAAATCCAGTCAAAAAACGGCCAGGCATAGAGGAGTATGGTAACGGGAACCAGGATCTGTATCAGGCGTCGGTTCATGGATCAATGTCAGCTGACGGGGGTTTGCCGGGCGTTATGGGTGAAGGATATACCCGATAATAGCATATGGTGGGCTTGAGATCATCCAAGGAGCGCTTTTGGAACGCTTCTTTCCAGTCATCCGCAGTGGCGTCCTCCCGCGCGAAACGGATCCAGGCCTGCCGGGAGTAAAACGTCTTAAATTGTCCTGCTTTCTCAAAATGAATGCCCAGGTTACGGGCCAACGCCTCAAATTGGTCGATGTCTGATTCCCGCACAAACACAAACCCGTCTAACCGTTTCAGGATCTGCTGATCTTTCTCCACACCAGCCCGGAGTCGAAGGGCACTGCGTTTCAGGTGCATGGAGAGCATGGACGGTTGGGCGCTGTTAAATGAAGCAACCTGTCTCATCCCGATCACGTCATCCAGATTGGGGGGCAGTGCATTTATCCCGAGGGTGGGATAGAGACCGCCAATAATACAGGTGAACAGGACAGCTACTGCCCCGGCCGTCCAATGGGGTGTGGTTTTTGAGAAGGTGACCCATAATAGCCCGCCCACAGCGGCCAAGGTCAATATGCCCATGGGAGTCCCCCGGTCGAACCAAATAAAGAACAAAGCAAAGGCCACACTAATCAGCGCCATGAGTCCCATGGATATACAGAGCAGGGTATGTTTCCATTTCATGGTGGTTGTCGGTGTCTCAAGCCAGCGGGCACATAGAACACACCCGGCCGGGACCAGTGGCGTCATGTACCGCGCAAAGGAGTGGATGAACATAAAGGGGACCACACACCCGAAAAACCAGCCGGCAAGAAAAAGGCTGTGACGGTTTTCAGTCGATTTCCATCGCCATAGGGCCGTTAAGAGTGCGGCGAGCAGAATCAGGGACCATGGAAATACCAGCCCGAAACTTTCACCCAAAGTGGAAAGGGCGTCACCAAGGTGAAAGCCGCCGAGCCCTCTGGCCCCCACCTCGCTGTTCAATACCTCCAAAAACCGGGGCCACAAAACGGCCATGATCACCGGCCAGGGAAGCGCCACCCCCCCGACCACTACTGCCGCCCAGAGAATGTGGGATAGGTGGGAGAAAAGAAACCGCCATTTGTTATAGACGAAAAGGGCCACCATGGCCGCCACGGTAAAGAGGATTATACCCACCGGCCCTTTGATCAAGAAGGATAGGCCCAAAGCGCCTGCGGCTGAGAGGAGCCATCCGGGTTTTCCTGATTTTCCCCAACGGATGGCAAGATATACAGCCGAGGCCGTGAAGAAGGCCAGGGGAAGGTCCAGCATGGCCCGGCGGCCCTCAATGGCCACGGAAATGGTCCCCAGCGTGATCAATCCGGCCAAAATGCCGCTCTTTTTAAACAGCTCCCGGTACAGCAACGCGGCGCAAAGCGCAAGTCCTGCCCCAGCGAGGACCCCCCAGATGCGGGCAGCGAAGAGGTTGATCCCGAGGAGGCTGTAGCTCGATAGCATGGCCCAGTACAAAAGTGGTGGCTTTTTGAGGCGGGGCTCGCCGTTTACCCAGGGAGTTAACCAATTATCATGGTCTAATGTCTCCATAGGGGTCCGAAAGGATAGCCAGTATTCATCCTGACCGGTAATACTGGTCTCACACCAGATCCGGGGAGCCAAAAATAAAGCCCCGATAACAAAGAGACTGAGTGCAGCATGTCGCTGAAGAACACCTACCATCGAAAAAAATCTCATATCTTGATTACGAACCAATGTTAAAAGCGACAAATAAAACAGGGAACTCGGTGATATGACTTCACCACGCTGAACGACTACCTAATGTTAAGCTTTATCATGGTGTTGAACTTTCGTATTATAGAGGAAGGCAGCTGAAAATCAAATGGTTTGATTTCCCCGATCTGGTGGCGTTTTCTTGACATTTGACCTTTAAAAATTTAAAAAATTAAACAATCCTTACTGATCCTATTAATGGTTCTATATGACTTTGAGCAGACCGAAAATAAGCGTAGCCATCATAGCTAAAAATGAAGGGGATCGGATAGCCCGGTTGCTCAAAAGCGTGCAGTTTGCTGACGAAATAGTCGTGGTTGATTCGGGAAGTAATGATAATACAGTCCCTGTGTGCAAAGACTATGGTGCCGAAGTAATCTATCAACAATGGCAGGGACACACGCTGCAAAAGCAGTTTGCCATGGAGCAGACTTCGTCGGAATGGATTCTGTGCCTTGATGCGGATGAGGAGGTGTCAGTTGCGCTTGGGAAAGAGATTCGACATAACTTGGACCATATCGATCTTGAGGTTAATGGATTTTCAATGCCAAGGCTCTCCAGATACTTGGGGAGATGGATTAGACATGGCGGGTGGTACCCTGACCGAAAAGTGCGTATTGTTCGAAGAGGAACTGCTGTGTGGTGCGGCACCGATCCCCATGATAAACTCATAGTCAAAGGGAAGGTGGTTGCACTGTCAGAGCCGCTTCTCCATTATACCTATCGTAGTATCCGCGATCAGGTGGCCACCATAAACAATTTTTCCGATATTTTTGCGGGCCAACACGGGCCAGCAGGTAATGTCTATATCTTGGCAGGCACGGCACACTTTGTTGGTAAATTTCTTGAGTGCTATGTTTGGAAAACCGGCTTTTTAGACGGGATTCCAGGTTTCATTATTGCGGCCAACTCTGCGTGGTATGTGTTTCTCAAGCATGCGAAGGCGTGGGAATTAAAGATCCCCCCTCAAAAGAGCAGGCGCCCTTAGGTGTCCCTTTCGAGCCAACAGTAGAAAACCATGTAGGACGCCATGCTGTTTCCCATCCACCTTTCTCCCGCCCAATAGAGCCTGATATGGGGGGATCGCGGCCGCAACCCGAAAGCCACACTTGGGTTGCCAAATACGCCTGATGGAACAGGCATGTTTTTTGGTGAGCCTTTCGATCGTCTCCACCGTCTCAGGGCAGGAACCGTCATCGGTAACCACAATTTCGTCAAATTGTTTACGGTAAAGTGACAATGAATTTAAGCACGCCTCGAGATGCCGTAGACGTTCATAAAAGCTGATAATGATGCTAACCATATGGAATATCTACTGAAAAAGTGTTCACCTGTCTGAGCCGAATAAGTCCTTATCGAGAACCCGATATAAAACCATCTTTCCTGTGTCCTGATGATGCCAAGCGCCCAGGCGCATGAAATCAGTGTCCTCACACTGGGCCAAAAAATCAAATTGACAGGAGGGCCAATACCGCTCTTCATAGAGAAAATATCCTATCTCCGCCCGTCTGAGATTTCCCACAAAGCTGGCATAAGTTTTGCTGGCCATCTCCTTCAGTCCCTTAGGATTAGAGGGGCATGGGGCCCCTTGATAATGAAGATTGGCATAAAAAGGTATCCAATTGGGGCTCCTATCTGATTTCAAGATTTTTACGGGGTGATTAAAATGAGGCTCTCGGGCAGCGACAAATTCTCCGATAGACTTGAATACGATTTTGTCCGTCGCTTTTGGTTTGAGGTCCTTAGGCAAGGCAAAAACCAGGATAAGAAAACACATCAGGTATAGAGCAGAAGATTGTTTCAGTCGAAACTTTGAGCGGAAAACCGCTATGATTTTCTCAAGTCCGAACCCCATAACCACACAGGCAGGAAGCATGAAAATGGCCCAAAACCGATCAAACATCATCCATGTTTGAAGCATATGCAGATACAACAGCAGCAAGGCAGAAAGCGCTGTGAGTGAAAGATAAAGGATCCTTCGATCCGTTCTTAACCCGTGCCAGGTTTTCCCTATCCCGATGATGAGTAGGATAAAAAAAACGTAAAAATAGGCCCGGACCATGTATTTGACGAGCGTCCCGAGGGCCACTAACCAGACCATGTTCCTGGTCTTGTGCAGGAAGTGCGGCATGACATCATTTGGGGAAAACCGTGACATGAGTCCTGCGATATTCGATCGCAGGCTTTCATAGGCAACCAATGGCGCGGAAAATTTGTTGATGGTTTCAGATAGACGCAAGGTCTGTTCGAGCGGTTTATTTAGAAACAGGGCGGTGCAGAGAATGATGGTTAGCGCGCTGATAAGAGGCAACAAAAAGAAAAAAAGCTTATAAAATCGTTTTTCCTGCGGCACGACCATCAGGTAGACGCCACCCACCAGAATGAACAGAATCGATTCAATTCTTGCCCAGGAAGCCATCAAAAAAGAAAGTGAGGCGAGGAGCAATACGCCCTGACGGCGGTTTTCCTCTACGCCAAGAAACAGATAGAGCCCCAGTGTTAGAAAAAACCAACAGACGGGACCCCTGATTACACTCGCGCTTCCGGCCACGAAAAACGGAAGGAGGGCAAAGACGAGCAGGGTCATCGCGCTGACGGTTCGATCAAAAAAACGCCTGCAGAGAAGATAAAGGGGGATCAGGGTGATGGTGCCGAAAAAAATAGAAACGATCTGGGCGGCCATGATCCACTGGTGACAGATGGGATATGCGCCTGCAATCAAGAAGGGGTATATGGAAACAAAACTGAGGTGACACGCTGTAAGGGCAGGCCATTCCCCGTGATAAAGGGCCCTGGCCTGGTGGATGTAATAGACCCCGTCCGGGTTGATGATATGGGTATGCTGAGAGGCAAAAAGACGGATGATTAGTGCCAGTGTAAATATCAGACAAATGCCCCATAACGCCTTGTATTCATTAGGATGCGACTTGTTTTTTGAAAATATGGCACCGAAAAATGGGGGCACAGTCAGGTCTCAATTCGGATGGTTCGGCATTGGGTGTGGCGACGATAATAACATCGGTTTGAAACCGTTATCCATTTCATACTTGACGACATTGTAGTAATCCAACGATCTTTCCCGTGAACAGCTTATGGCGACCTTGTCCACGCCGATCTCCGGTCGCAGTGATCCCCATAATGGTTTGGCGTCAGGGGGGTGGGGAGGGCATGCCGCTCTGATGCCATGTTTCTTGAGCATGGCGCAGAAATGGATATCTTCGCCAAAGCTTTTCAGAAGCGGTGCCTCATCCCAGAAAAATTTGGCCCATTTTTTTCTGAAGAACCAGCAGTGGCCCACCACATCGACCCATTCCAGTTTTTCGTTATTGCCTTCCCATCCCATTCTGGGTTTCTCCGACAATACGGTCCGATTTTCGAACCCTAAGAATCTGAGGCCTATGGTGCCAAGAATGCAGTCTTCATTTTTGATATGGCCGAGGCAGTTTTCGAACCATTTGCTTCCCGGAATGGTATCATCATCGAAGATACAGATATAATCGCCATCCAGGCAGGGTGCGAGGGAAAACCTGGGGACAATCCCAAAATTGTGATCGCAAATGATCTTTTTTACCTTATCGGAATGATTGAAATCTATTAATTGCTTCCTTTTCAAAAGCCCCAGTCTCTTAGAGGGTTGATTATACCAGAGCACGATTTCGAGCGGAGGAATGGTCTGTGAAAAAATCGAACGGACCTGTTCTTCGAGGTATTGAGGCCTGTTCCATGCGGTGAGGATCACGGATATTTTTGGAGAAGTGGTCATGAAATACCCCTGACAACAGCCTTATCTTTAAGGAGGCTCTGCCTGTTTGATGGCGCCGTTTGCTTCATGGACGGTCTCAACATTGTGGTGGAAAAGGCTATTTTGGAAAGGAATATAGGGAACTTGAATCCTTATGTCAACTTGTCTATACTTGCGGTCCGCCGGAATCAAAATGAGCCAATGAAGCCCATATGCGGTGCCTTTTGAAGTGATGGGCGTTGGCGGTTTCGGGTCTATGAAAAGGGGATCAGGAACGTTCGGGAAAACGGTTTAAGGTATATATGAAAGTCGCAGTGGTTATTCCCAAATATGGGTCAGTGGGTGGTGCCGAAGGCTTTGCCTTTGAGCTGGTTGAGCGACTCGCGGCTCGCCAGGAGATTGACCTGCACGTTTTTTCAAATCGATGTCATCCCGGAGCGGCACCGGTTACCTATCACCACGTACCCATCCTCCCTTTTCCCCGTTTCATGAGACAAATCAGTTTCGCATGGGGGGCGAGACGGCTCATCAACCATCACAATGTTGATGTGATCCACAGCCATGACCGCATATTCCGAATGGACGTATGCTCCATGCATGGCATCCCGCATCGGACCTGGATAACAGAGACAAGGAAAAAACGGATGACGTTGTTTGACAGGGCCATGGTCTGGGTGGAGAAAAAGGGATTGACCAGCCCTCCGGTTCCCTTGATCCTTCCGGTGTCACATCTCGTCAAGCGGGAACTCCTCAGGGAATATGATATTTTGGAGTCCCGTATCCAGGTGATTCACCCAGGGGTCGCCTTGGAGCGGTTTTCCCGTTTGGACCAAGGGGCGTGTCGCCGGGAAGTCCGTGAAAGGCACGGGCTTTCGGCGGACGATGTGGTGGCACTCTTTGTGGGTATGAATTTTGAGATCAAGCGCCTAAGCTTAACCATCAAGGCCCTGGGCGCTACGGTGGGAAGGGCTCAGCAAGGCGATCGTCTTAAATTATTGGTGGTGGGACAAGGAAATGAGACCCGATACCGGGCAGAAGCAACCCATCTCGGGATCGGTAACCGCGTGATCTTCGCCGGTGTGCGTGAAAACATCGAGCCTTATTACCTGGCCGGTGATTTTTTTGTGATGCCGTCTGTTTTTGACACCTTCGGAATGGCGGTCCTTGAGGCCATGGCGGCAGCATTGCCGGTTATTATCACAGAGAAGGTGGGGGCCAGAGACCTGATAAAGGACGGGGATGAGGGGTTTGTGCTATGCGCCGATCCCTCTTACCGGGAGTTGAGTGAAAAAATGGCCTGTCTGCTACGGCAAGAGAAGCGTCTTAAAATGGCGAAGCATGCCCGGATAGTCGCACTGGAACACGGTTGGGAAACCGTGACGAATCGGATGTTTGGACTGTATCGAAGTGAAAAAGTGAATCATCACCATTAAGAATCAGAGAGATAGCCTTGCTCTCTCAGCTCGGGGAACAGTTTCTCTGTCCGCTCCTGAATATAGGCACTCACTTCACTGGCCGTCCTGAGAGAAATCGCCTTTTCAAAATCCAGGCGGGCCTGTTCCATGGTATACCGGCGCACCATGTGCTTGATGAGGGGAATCGCCCGTGCATTCATACTGAGGGCATCCAGTCCCATGCCGAGAAGAATGGAAATGCATAGAGGGTCCCCGGCCATTTCGCCGCACAGAGAGACGCGTATTCCCGCTTTTTTGGCCACATCCACCACATGTTTGATCATTCTGAGAATCGCCGGGTGGAACGGTTGATACATATAGGCCACGTGTTCATTGATTCGATCAATGGCAAGGGCGTACTGGATCAGGTCATTGGTACCGATGCTGAAAAAATCCACATGCGGTGCAAGATCTTCGGCCATGATCACAGCCGAGGGAACCTCGATCATGATCCCCACCTTCATGTCCCTGTCGTAACCCATATGCTCATCATCCAACGATTGCCTCACCTCCGCCAGGATCGTCTTGGCATCCAGGATTTCCTGTAGTCCTGATATCATCGGAAACATCAACTGGATGTTGCCGTACAGGCTCGCTCGCAGGATGGCGCGGAGCTGGCTCTTGAAAATCTCCGGCTCTTTGAGGCAGAACCGGATCGCCCGCAACCCGAGGGCCGGGTTCATCTCCTTGGAGATCTCCAGCTCAGAGGCAAATTTATCCCCTCCGAGGTCCAGCGTCCGGATCCTCACCGGATAGGGGGACATGATTTCTCCCACCTCCCTGTAATCTTCAAACAGTTCGTCTTCGGTGGGAAATCCCCTGGAACGAAGATACAGAAATTCGGTCCTGTAAAGACCGATCCCTTCCCCGCCGTAATCTCTGACGGCCGCCACCTCCTCCAGGAATTCGATGTTGGCGGTCATTCCTACCCGGTACCCATCCATCGTCTGGGCGGCCAAATGGCTTTTTCGGGCAATACTTGATTTATACGTCTCAAGTTGAAGGGCCTTCTCCTGGTAGCGGATGATGGTTTCCTCATCCGGTTCAATAATGACCTCTCCCGTACTCCCGTCAACGATCAACAGGTCGTTATCCTCCACCAGCGTGGTCGCATTTTCCAGGCCCACCACGGCCGTAATCTCCAGTGCCTGGGCCATTATGGCCGTATGAGAGGTCTTTCCCCCTACATCGGTGATAAACCCCATGACCTTCCCGATGTTCAACTCCGTGGTATCCGCCGGGGAGAGATCGTGTGCAGTGATAATGACGCGCTGATCAATGTCAGCCAGACTCTGGAGGGGCGCTCCAGCCAGTGTCCTCAATATCCTTTCCGTGACGTTTTCAACGTCACTGATGCGGTTGCTGATGTATTCATCTTCAATCTGGCTGAAAATCTCCGTCAATTCCTCCAGCGACTTCTTAAGAGCCCATTCCGCATTGATCTTTTCACCCAGGATACGATCCATGGTGGATTTGTAAAGCATGCTGTCCTTGAGGATCAACAGATGACTGTCTGAAGATAAAAGAATGATCTTTCACCTTTCCGGGCATGCCGTTCTTGATGGCAAGGAGCTGCTTTTCCACCGTACGGACAGCACGTTCGAATCGCTCGGCTTCACGATGCACCCGATCATTGTCCATGAGATACTGGTACATGATTTTGACTCGGGAACGGTCCACCAGACGGGCTTTGCCGATCACGATACCGGGATAAACCGGAATGCCCCGCAGACTCCTTTCTCTATGCACCGGATCTGCCGTCATTTTTTCTCCCCGAACTTCTGTTGAAACAGCGCCTCGAGGGCGGCCATGAATGCTTCTGAATCCTCGCCGACGATTCTCGCTTCCATCTCCGTGCCCTTGGGGCATGCAAGGGTCAGTATCGAAAGGATACTGGAACCATCCACCTCCTGGCCGTCCTTGCTTAAGAACAGATCGGACGCATACTGGTTCCCCAGTTCCACAATCTTGGCAGCAGCCCGGGCGTGCAGGCCCAATCCATTCGTTATCTTGAGTTTTTTAATGAATTCCATGTCGACATTGATTCTCAAGGTCGTTTTTCGTGCGAAGGCATCGTTTGTAGATGTCCCTATACTGAAGGCCCTCTTCTCGGGAAATCGTCTCAGCAATATCTCTAAGACTCTGGTCCCGGGCCTCAAGGAGCGATTCAATTCGGTCCATGATCCGTTTATTGATTTGGGCCTTTTGGGGTTGTTTTCCATCCCTGCCGCACACCACCAGCGTATATTCACCCCGGATCCGCTGGTGCGCCAATTCCGCCAGGATCTCGACTACATTGGCCCTCTTGGCCTCTTCGAACACTTTCGTCATCTCCTTGTGAAGAACCATCTGCCTGTTTCCCAGTATTTCTTTTAGATCTTTGAGCATCTCCATCAAACGATGCGGGGATTCGAAAAAGACCATGGTCCTTGGCTCGTCACGAAGGGCCCTCAGCTCCTTTCGCCTTTTGCTCCGCTTGCTCGACAAAAACCCCAGAAACACGAAGTGGGCAGTCGGCAGCCCGGAGATGGAAAGGGCGGTAATCACTGCAGAGGGACCGGGGATCGGCCTCACCGGGACCGCTTTCCTTACCGCCCCATCGATGAGGTGTACACCCGGGTCCGAGATGCCCGGTGTGCCGGCATCCGTCACAAGCGCCACATCCTTCCCGGACAATAACCAGCCGAGAATGGTCCGGGTCTGGGTGTTCTGATTGTGCTGGTGATACGGACTCACCCGTTTTCTGATGCCGTAATGCTGGCACAGTGACTTTGTGTGACCGACATTCTCAGCCGCAACCACATCCACAGCCCTTAACACCTCGAGTGCCCGGAGGGTGATGTCACTCAGATTGCCGATGGGGGTCCCCACGACATACAGAGTGCCCGGTGTCGTACCTGGTGTCGAATGTTTTGGGTTTGGGTGTGTCAAAAGCCGCCTCTTCTCAAAACGCTCAATATGCCAGATCGAATGCGTTTTTGATAACCTCTATCTCCGGCTTGCCCTCGGTGACATGGACGGCGATCACATCGAAGCGCGCCTTCACATCGCAGCAGTTGTTGGATTTCATGTAGGCCAGGGCCACCTTCGATATCTGACGCCTTTTCCGGTTGTCCACCGCTTCTTTGGCATATGCCATAGACCGGGCTTTCCGGGTTTTTATCTCGATGAACACCAGGGTATCGCCATCCTGGGCAATGAGGTCCACCTCTCCCAGGGGACAGCAATAATTTCGGACAATCCGCTTGTATCCCCGTTTCTTGATCTCTTTGTAGGCCAGCTTTTCCCCATAGGCCCCCAGGGCCAGTCGTTCCCGCGTCACGGTGCTATACTCCCTTGGATTCCCTGCTGCCCCCATGTGAATGGCCACGTGCTTTTAAGCAAACCATACCCTTGACCATTTGCATGTAGAAACCGCGCCAATGAATAGCCGAAGAAGCCGGTGTCAGTCTGCGCGCACCCGTTTGAACGTCAGCCGGTGAACGGGGCTCGGGCCATGCGACTGGAGTGCATATAGGTGATGCCGGGTGCCGTATCCTTTGTTCGTGTCAAATCCATATTGCGGATACATGGCGTGGTAGGCATTCATGATTCGATCCCGATACACCTTGGCCAGTACGGATGCCGCGGATATGCTGCGGCTTATTTGATCACCCTTTTTGAGGCATTTCTGGGGCAAGGGGGAATGGATGGGGTGGATACCGTCAATCAGGAGGCATCCGGGTTTCGGATCAAGCGCCTGAACGGCACGCTTCATTGCCTCGAGCGAAGCATTCAGGATATTGAAACGGTCGATAAACCCATGACTGACCACACCGATGGCATATGTCAGGGCCGCTTCCTGAATCCGCCCGAAGGCCTCGTCCCTGGCCGAAACCGTCATCTTTTTCGAATCATCGACGCCGGACAATTCCGCATGTTCAGGGAGAATGACCGCGGCCGCCACCACCGGACCCGCAAGGGGCCCCCGTCCAGCCTCATCAACCCCGGCAACGAACCGGTACCCAGACATCCGGGCCAAACATTCGTGAAAAAACGGATCGGTTTCCTGATCTTTGCGATACTCGGGGAACAAACAGTCGTTTTGAGGTGCGGACACTTACCCCGGTTCCCCAAAACAACAGGTGAACCCATCCATGCGGCGTTGACGCGTTACCGCAGACATTATGTCCTTTTTTCTTTAATCCGAGCGGCCTTTCCTCTCAGCTTCCGCAGGTAGTAGAGCCGCGCCCTCCTGACCTTACCCCTTGCCGTGACCTCAACCTTGTCAATGATCGGGGAATGTAACGGAAAAATCCGCTCCACGCCGATGCCGTAAGATACTTTTCTCACGGTAAAGGTGGCACTGGTATTCCCTTTTCGTTTTCGAATAACAACGCCCTGAAATACCTGAATTCGTTCCTTTTCTCCCTCCCGGATCCTGGCGTGAACCTTGACGGTGTCGCCGGGACGAAAATCCTGGACATCCATTCGCATCTGTTCTTTTTCGAGTGCTTCTATCGTATTCATCACTTTCTCCTCATATTTCTCCCGCTCGTCACGGGGTTTCATTCATTAGACGATCCAGGATAATGGCGGCCGCCGCCCTCACCGAAAGATGATTGTAGCCATCCAGCCCTTTGATGGGAACCAATACATGGTCCATGGCATTCATCACCTCGTCATGAAGCCCCCATGCCGTTCCGAACAGCAGCATGACCACTTCATTATTCTGAATGATACGCCTTACTTGTGCATAAGATATGGCGCGGTCTTTCGTATCCGATGCGTCCGTTCCAATCATGAGCGGTGTACTCCCCTCCGTTTGACTCACGACCAAAAGGGCCTCTTGAAGGGTGGCCACCACCCGGGTTCTCTGAAGCGCTTCCTTCCGATCCGGGTTGTATCGGGCACCATAGCCCACTTGCCAGTGGGTCAATATCCGCCGGGCAAGCGATTGCTGATCCTCAAGCGGAGTGATCATAAATAAGCGCTTGACCGCGTATGTCCGCGCCAATCTTGCGAGGTCGTGAAGATCCAGCGTCGTTATGGCCGAAGCAATGCGCTCGTGATCCTTGTTATAGACCGGAAAATGGACGAGACCCATGTAAAGACGCAAGGGCCGCTCCCATCATGCGCCAGTGAGGAGTTGTTCATCCTCATCTGTGAGCTCAGCCCCTTCAAAAAGATCGGGGCGCCTGGACTGCGTCCTTTTCAGGGCTTGTTCCCTCCGCCATAACCGTATTTTTTCATGGTCACCTGACAGAAGAACCTCCGGAACCGCCTCCCCATGGAAAACCCTGGGCCGGGTATAGTGGGGGTATTCCAGCAGGTTGTCCTGAAACGAATCCTCAAGATTGGATCGCTCTCCCCCCAGAACGCCCGGTATGAGGCGGCAGACCGTATCCACAACCACCATGGCGGCCAATTCCCCACCACTCAGCACATAGTCGCCGATGGACAGCTCCATGTCCGCACAAAAACGTCTGATCCTTTCATCGATGCCTTCGTAGCGACCGGAGATGAGAATCATCTGGTCCCAATGGGACATCTCCCACGCGACGCGCTGGTGAAAAGGTTTTCCCTGGGGGCTGAGCAGCACCACTTTCCGTTTGCCTTCGACGGTATCCACCGATTCGAGCGCCCGATAAATGGGGCCCGGCTTCATGACCATCCCGTCTCCACCCCCGTAAGGGCGATCATCAGTGGTCCGGTGTGCTCCCCGTGCGAAATCGCGGATATTGATCAGATTGACGGTGACCCGTTTTTGTTTTATGGCCCGCCCCAGCACGCCCTCACGCAAATAGGCGTCGAACATGTCCGGAAAAAGGGTGAGGATATCAAACTGCATCGAGTTTCCCTCATTCAAGTCCCCTCATTCAAATCCAGAAGGCCCTCCATCGGCGAGATGATCATCGTTTTTTGGTCAAGGTCAATTTCTTCGACGACCTCATGGGTGGCCGGCACAAAAATTTCCTTATCCGCAGCCGTTATTTTGTAGATATCATGGCTTTTGGTTTCAATGATCTGTGAGACGTTGCCCAGCCATTCCCCGCTTTTAAGATAAACCTCGAGACCCAGAAGTTCATACCAGAAATACATTCCTTCCTCCCGGATGAGCGCATCTTCCGGAACCCATATTTCAGCACCTCGAAGGGCCTCCGCCGCCTCAATGGAGCCAATCCCCCCTATTGCCATCAGATAAACCTTCTTGTGAGGCCTTAAAGAGCGGATTTGAGCCTTTTGTGGGGAGCCTGAAACCGGTTTTAGGTAAATGGTTTCTGCATTTAAAAACGAGCGCTCAGATTCTGCGTAAGACTGAATTCTTAAAAGGCCCTCGAGGCCGTGAGGTCGGACCACCTTGCCCAAAAGAACCAGATTGTCGATTGGAACCGAAGACAACGCTATTCCAGTATCTCCAAGACAGAGCGTTTGTTTATTTTTGTGGAGGCGGCGCTGAGAACGGTCCTCATGGCTCGAGCGGTCCGGCCCTGTTTGCCGATAACCTTCCCGAGGTCTTCCTTGGCCACTTTGAGTTCGATAACAGAGGTCTGTTCCCCTTCAACTTCCGTGACGACGACCTCCTCGGGCTTATCCACAAGTGCTTTGGCAATATATGCAATTAAGTCCTTCATCTCCATTCACCTCCCCGTTTCATCACACCGCATCGTCACACTAATTGGGTGCTGAATCAGGCTTCATCATCCCTTCTTTTTTAAGCAAGGCCATCGCAGACTCTGACACACGCGCTCCTCTTTGGATCCAGTAGGTGATCTTGTCCTGATGGAAATTCACCTCGGCCGGATCTTTCATGGGGTCATAGTATCCCAGTATCTCTAAGAATTTGCCATCCCTTGGGGCCTCGGAATCGGCTGCCACCAGACGGTAGAACGGCTTTTTTTTGGCGCCCATTCTTGTCAATCGAATTTTAACTGCCATTTTGGTATTTCACCACCTCCTCATGAGTGTTAACATTTCGCATAGACGGATCTGTTTCATAAGGTCGACCCGTAAAATCCGTAATTCCCAAATATTGTCAGATACTAATCGCTTTTCTAAATAATGTAAAACAAATAGTGCCTGCGGCCTTCAAATGGACTCACCCCAAAAGAGCGGACGCGTTCAGGTTTCCTTTTTTGGCAAAGCGTTCCATCATTTTCTTGGTCTGGGCGAAATTCTTAATGAGGCGATTGACGTCCTGGACGGTGGTTCCGCTCCCCTTTGCGATTCTTCGCCGTCGACTGCCATTGATGATTTTATACTTCCGCCGCTCTTCAGGGGTCATGGAGTTAATGATGGCCTCGATTTTGACCAGTTCGTTTTCATCGGGTTTGAGATGCTTGAGTTTCTTGAGCTGTCCCATCCCAGGCATCATTCCCAGTATATCTTCGAGGGAGCCCATCTTTTTCATCTGTTTCAATTGGGACTGGAAATCTTCAAAATCGAATTGGCTCTTCTTGATCCGCTTTTCGAGTTTTCTGGCCTCACCTTCATCAAACTGGTCCTGGGCCTTTTCAATGAGGGAAAGCACATCGCCCATGCCCAGAATCTGCGACGCCATCCGATCCGGATGAAACGGCTCCAGCGCGCTGATTTTTTCGCCTACACCGACAAATTTGATGGGTTTGCCGGTCACGGCCTTGATGGAGAGGGCCGCCCCCCCCCGGGCATCTCCTTCCATCTTGGAGAGAATCACCCCGGATATATCCAGCTGCTCATCAAACGCCTTGGCCACCGTGACGGCATCCTGACCGGTCATGGCATCGGCCACCAGGAGGATTTCCCCCGGATTCACCCCGTTTTTGATGTTCACCAGTTCCGTCATCAGGGCCTCATCGACGTGAAGGCGGCCCGCCGTGTCCAGGATGAGCAGATCCGCCCCTTTACTCCCCGCCCTGGCAAGGGCATCGAGACAGATCGCCTCCGGTCGCTGATCTTGACCGGAGGGGTGAACCGGGATGTCAATCTGTTCACCCAGGCGATGGAGTTGGTCGATGGCCGCAGGCCGGTAGACATCAGCCGGAACCAGATAGGGATGCCGCCCCTGTTTGCGCAGATACCGGGCCAGTTTGGCGGTGGTGGTCGTCTTGCCGGAGCCCTGCAATCCCACCAGCATCACTGCATGAGGTGGATTTCCCTTGAAATGAAGGGGTTCCTGGGCCTCTCCCATGAGACGCGTCAGCTCTTCACTGACAATCTTGACGATCTGCTGGCCGGGCGTCAGGCTGTCTAAGACCTCGTGGCCCACGGCCCGTGCGCGGATATCCTCCACCAGCGTTTTGACCACTTTATAGTTGACATCCGCTTCCAGGAGGGCTAAACGAACTTCCTTCAAGGCGACCTGGATATTGGCTTCGGTTAACCTGCCCCGCCCCGTGAGCTTTTTGAATACGCCGTTTAATTTTTCCGACAGATTGTCAAACATGGATATGTACCCTTAATTGTGATAAACTATCAATTTACTTGTATATGATTTATTTTGTCAATTAAAATTCGGGTCGACGATATGAGGAAGGTCTTTCGGGGGACAGCACGGTAGGAAAACGGCACTGAACCACGGCACCGACTGCCGGTCCGGGGAAGCGGGCTTTCTATGCATCATTTTTTTGGGTTGCCAAGCCCGGGGATAGTTTCTAATATTCGGTTTGCATTCAGAAGGATCACTTTTTAAAGGCATTCCGTTTTGTTCATCGCATCCAGGAGTTCCCGGAACATCTATGGCTCAGCACCGGCCGCATGAGGAAGGCGTGATTGTCCCGAGAAAGGGGAAAAACGATCCCGATCTGGGACCCGATGCCGTGATGGCAATGGTTCCGTCCGATCTTGCCCATCTGAAATTGAGAACCAATGCAAGAAAGGTTCCTTTCGCGGATGGAGGGCTTTACGGTTTATACCGTACGGGGGCGAAGGCCACCGTGGACATGGCCATTGCAGGGCCGTTCATCGGTGCCCCGCACGCGGTCATGGGCATGGAGAAGCTGATCGCGCTGGGTGCAAGCCGGATTTGGGTCCTGGGATGGTGCGGATCACTGCAGTCTGATCTGAGAATCGGCAATATGGTCATCCCTGTTTGGGGCATCCCCGAAGAGGGCATTTCCGGGCACTATCCGCTCGAACACGGTGAAGCGACATCCGATTCAAGGCTCTGTCGATGTTTGGAAAACCAACTGAAAAAAAAGGGGATTCCTTTCAGAAAAGGGGGGATCTGGACCACTGACGCCGTTTACAGGGAAACCCCCGAAAGATTCGACAGTATGGCGAGCGGGGTGTATTGGGCGTGGATATGGAAACCTCAGCCCTGATGACCGTATCCGCCTTTAGAGGGATTGCCCTCGCCCCTTTACTGGTGATTTCAGATGAGCTGTTCGATCTTAAATGGCGGCGCGGTTTCTCAAAATCGGTCTTTAAAACGCATTGCCGGCTGGCAGGGGATGCACTGATACAAGCAGTGACGGATGTGAACAATGGATGACCGGATTCAAGAGCGGGTAAAGACGTTAAGAAAAGCGATTCGGTACCACAACCACCGCTACCATGTCCTGGACGATCCGGAAATATCGGATGCGGCCTACGACCGGCTGTTCAGGGAACTGTCCGATCTGGAGACCGGGCATCCGGAACTGGTGACTCCGGACTCGCCAACCCAGCAGGTAGGGGCCATAGCGCGCGAGGCCTTTTCTCCGGTTCGTCACGGGATGGCGATGCTCAGCCTGGAAAACGCCTTCAATGACAAGGAACTAACGGATTTCGATGCCAGGATTCGAAGGTTTCTCGGATTTGACCGGCCCCTGAGCTACACGGTGGAACCCAAAATAGACGGTGTGGCCGTTGAACTGGTGTACGAAAAGGGCGCCTTCACTGTGGCATCCACCCGGGGAGATGGATCTGTTGGGGAGGATATCACCCGGAACATCAAAACCCTCCTGTCGGTTCCCTTAACCCTTACCCGGAAAAAGGACGATCCACCCCTGCCGGATTTACTCGAGGCCAGAGGTGAAGTCTATATGGAAACCGAGGCCTTTGAAAAGCTGAATGGCAAACGACTGCACGACAACCTTCCCCCCTTTGCCAATCCGAGAAATGCGGCCGCAGGTTCTTTGCGGCAGCTCGATGCCAGGATAACTGCCAGGCGGCCGCTGGATATCTTCTGCTACGGCATCGGGCGCATGAATGGCCGGGCGTTCGAGACGCAATACGAGCTCATGCTCCAGCTTCAGCAGTGGGGGCTGCGGGTCAACCGACCCCATATCCGCATCTGTGATACCCTGGAAGATGTCATGACCTATTGTCATCATCTCGAAGAAACACGAGCAGATTTTTACTACGAGGTCGACGGTGCTGTCATCAAGGTGAATCGAATCGATTTGCAGCAGCGGCTTGGAAAGAAATCGAGAACCCCGAGATGGTCCATCGCATACAAGTTCAAGCCCATTCGCGAAACGGCAAAGGTAATCAAAATCGACGTCCAGGTGGGAAGAACCGGTGCGCTGACGCCGGTGGCCTATCTCAAGCCCGTTGAAATCGGCGGGGTTTGGGTCAAACGGGCTACACTGCACAACACCGAGGGGATCGAAAAAAGGACATCAGGACGGGAGACACGGTTGTGGTTCAGCGGGCCGGCGATGTCATCCCGGAGATCGTCAAGTCCGTGAAATCGAAGCGAACCGGGCATGAGCAGCCCTTTGTCATGCCCACCCAATGCCCTGTCTGCGGCACCGATGTTGTCAAAAAGCCGGGAGAGGCGGTCATGCGGTGCCCGAACATCCACTGTCCCGCACAGATCCGGGAATCATTGAAGCACTTTGCTTCCAAAGGTGCCATGAATATAGACGGGCTCGGAGATAAGCTCATCGCACAGTTGATGGCAAGGGGGATGGTCCATGATGAAGCGGATCTTTATACACTGGCATTCGATGATCTCCTTGAATTGGATAAGATAAAGGAGAAGGCCGCCGGCAATCTCATCCATGCCCTTGAACAAAGCAAAAAAACCACGCTGACCAAATTCATCTACGCCCTGGGGATCCGGCATGTGGGCGAATACGGCGCGTCCCTCTTGGCCGACTATTTCGGCGATATGGCGGCCCTGGAAAACGCAACGGAAGCCGAGCTTTTGGCCATAGACGGCATCGGTCCCCAGATCGCCGAGAGTGTGGTCACTTTTTTCGCCGATGAGCGAAACCGGCAGGTCATTCGGAGACTCCTTGATTCAGGCATCGTATTCGAATCGCCCGCTGCCGCCGGTGCCTCGCTGGTCTCGGGAAAACATTTTGTATTGACGGGCGCGTTGCCTGATTTAAGACGTTCGGAAGCAAAGGAGCTGATTACCCGTCATGGCGGGAGGATCGGATCCTCCGTCAGTGCCAGGACCGACTATCTCGTGGCAGGCGATGCCCCCGGCTCAAAACTGAATAAGGCAAAAGAACTGGGGATTGTCATCCTGAATCAAGATGAATTTCTCGCACTTCTCGGAGATGAAAACCATGGGTGACGTCAGAGTGCACATGAAGATAGAGGGCCGTGTTCAGGGTGTGTGGTTGCGAATAAGACCCTTTCATGGGGTATGGTTGATGGCGTTCATGGGACTCATGGTCGCGATTTCAGGATGTGGGTCCACTGTCGCGCTGTCGAAAAAGGTGCTCCCGGCTTCCCTGGCCAAGGTCCTGCCGGGGCAACCGGTTCTCAAGAAGCGGGTCATGGTCCTCCCTTTCGTTGATCAGGCGGATGTCGGAGCGGAAAGGGCAGATACCCTCAGCCGAACATTTTACGACGCCTTGAAAGAAGCCCCCGGACTCATCCTCACCAAGCCACCCGACGGCATTTTCTCTTCCATGGCCATGAGATCTCCCCAGTACGGCATCGTCACCAGTTCCCGTCTGATCGACTATGCAGAGCGTCAGGGCATGAATGCCATTGTGGTGGGTGTATTGAACCCTGTGGAAATCGCCACCCGCAAGACCGGGATCTGGCCCTTTGATAAGTGGCGCAAGTATTACATTGTTTCGGTAAGCGTCAATATCATTGATACCGTCAGCAAGACCCTGTTTCTGACGCACATGGAATCAGACGACTTTTCGGTCCCCTTGGAGGAGGCCGAGCAAATGGACCCGGAGCTATTTATTGCCGACTGCCTGCGAGAAGCGCTTCCGGAACTCGTAGAGGATCAAGTCTCGGTGATTGAAACGGCCCTGGAAGACTACCCATGGACGGGAAAAATCCTGGCGGTGGAAAACGGCACCATCATGATCAATGGGGGAGACGATATCGGCGTGAAAACAGGACAGCGCTTTGAGATCTTCTCCATGGGCAGGACCATCTCCGCCGGAAGTGGAAGAACGGTTCATCTTCTGAGGGAAGCCGAAGGCGAGATTGAGGTCACCCAAGTGATGGAAGCCCATGCCTTGGCCGATGCCGTCGCCGGTGGCCCCTTTGTGCCCAAACAGCTTGTGAGGGTCAAACGGTAGACGACTCGGCTCAAAGGCTTTTGTTTCGCCCAGGTATCCCATGGACAAAATCGTCATTAAAGGTGGAAGACCCCTCAAGGGGCGTGTGGAAGTCAGCGGCGCCAAGAATGCCGCCCTCCCCATTATGGCCGCCTGCCTCCTCACCGGCGGATGGCACCGTCTCAGACGGGTGCCCCATCTCAAGGATATTCAGACCATCACCGCCATCATGGAAAAGCTCGGGACGGTTTTCCGTACGCAGGAAGATGTCCTCGAGGTGAACTCAGACAACCTGTCCAGCCATAAGGCCCCTTATGAACTGGTTAAGACCATGCGGGCATCGATCCTGCTCCTGGGACCGCTACTGGCCCGATATGGCCGGGCGCAAATATCCCTTCCCGGCGGCTGCGCCATTGGTGCCAGACCGGTGAACCTCCATCTGAAGGCCCTGACGGCCATGGGGGCCGACATGCATCTAAATCACGGCTACATCAATGCCACGGCAAAACAGCTGCGGGGGTGGACATTTTTTTCGACATCCCCACGGTTACCGGCACGGAAAACCTCATGATGGCCGCGGTCACCGCCAAAGGCCGGACCATCCTCAGGAACGCCGCCAAAGAACCGGAGGTGCAGGATCTGGCAAAAATGCTGCGCGGCATGGGGGCCGACATTGAGGGCGAGGGAACGGATACCATTGCCATAACCGGTGTCTCCACCTTAACCGCATGTGAGCATACGGTCATACCGGATCGTATCGAGGCGGGAACCTTCCTCATCGCCGCCGCCATGACCCGGGGCAGGGTAGAGGTCACGGGGTGCAGGCCCGATCACCTGACCGCACTGATAGAGAAGCTCACCGCTACGGGCGCGGTCATTACCCATGAGGCCGATACCATCGCCGTAAAGGGCCCCGGCTACGTGGAAAGTGTGGATATCAAGACCATGCCCTATCCCGGATTCCCCACGGACCTTCAAGCCCAGTTCATGGCCCTCATGTGCATCGCGAGGGACTGGAGCATGATCCGGGAAACCGTATTCGAAAACAGGTTCATCCATGTAAGCGAGTTGAGGCGCCTGGGTGCTGAGATTGACATTAACGGCAATCAAGCCTTGGTCAAGGGGAAAGGGAAAGGGAAGCTCTTTTCCGCACCCGTCATGGCCACGGATCTCCGGGCGAGCGCCTCCCTTGTCCTTGCCGGCCTGGTGGCCGAAGGGGACAGGACCGAGGTCCAACGGATCTATCACCTGGATCGGGGCTATGAGGCCATTGAAGAAAAGTTCAGGGCTCTGGGGGCCGCCATCTGGCGGGAGTCCGCCTGAGATCTCAATATGTTTGACCGTCCCCTCGTACCTCTGCTTCTATCCTTTGCGGGGGGCATCATCGTCGCCCACTCCCTGCTCCCTCCCAGCGCCACAGCGGATCTTTTTCTCTTCTTTGCCATCTCGCTTTCGCTGTTCGCCGCATGTATTCTACCTACCCGTCTGACCTGCTTCGCCCTGTCTCTATCTTTTTTTCTGACGGGCATTCTCCTGAGCCGCCCTGCCGCCGAATCGTCACTGCTCGCATTGTCCGACACCCATGAGAAGTTGACATTACAGGGCGTTGTCCTGGAATCCCCTACGATTCTTCCCGGGGAAATGGCCCGCGTAAGGGTCCATGTCAGCGGGGTCATTGACGGGGGACACATCCAAGGGATTTCCGAGGACATCCGTCTGACCATCTACGGCCATACGCCCTTTCTCGAGGCAGGGGAACGCATCCGTTTCCCCGCACGCGTGAGGCCCTTTAAGAACTTTGAGAATCCCGGCCGTTACGACTATGTATCGGCCATGAAATCGAAGGGGCTGTCATGCACGGCCTATGTTTCAGACGGCCGTCGGGTGGTGCCCATGGGGCGGGGAGATCTGCCGTTTCATCTGAATGTGATTGAAGCCTTGAGAAAACCGCTGAGGCATCTACTTGAACAGCAGCTCAACCCGCGCAACGGTGCCCTTTACAAGGCCCTTATCCTCGGTGAGCGCCAGTGGATCACTCCCGATATTCGTGACCTGTTCAACCGCACCGGGCTGGGCCACATTCTCGCCGTTTCCGGATTGCACATCGGGCTGGTGGCCTTGATATCGTTCTTGTTTTTTAAAACCGTTATGCTGCGCGCCCATGGTCTGACCCTGCGTGTGGATGTTCGGAAAATGACCGCTCTTTTGACCTGTATCCCGGTCATCGGCTATACGCTCTTGGCCGGATTTCAGATATCAAGCCAGCGGGCCATGATCATGGGTCTGGCCTTCCTGGGGTCATTTGTGTTGGGCAGGGAAAAGGAGGTCTGGTCCACCCTCGCCCTGGCAGGGCTCATCATCCTTTTTTGAACCCTGATGCGATGTTCAGCATCTCTTTTCAGCTATCCTTTGTCGCGGTCGCAGGTATTCTCCTGCTGACCCCGTTTTTCCTGGATCTTCTGCCCAACCGGCAAGGTGAGGGGGACATCCAAACGGACGTTTTCCGCAGAATTTTTCTCTATTTTTGGGGTCTTATGGCGGTCACCGTTTCAGCGACCCTGTTTTTGCTCCCCATCACGGCACTTTATTTCCATCGAATTTCCTTGGTGTCTGTGCCCGCCAACATGACGGTGGTC
The DNA here is from genome assembly GCA_034522175.1 of Deltaproteobacteria bacterium. Lineage (GTDB taxonomy): Bacteria > Desulfobacterota > DSM-4660 > Desulfatiglandales > Desulfatiglandaceae > JAIPDZ01. The sequence goes on from JAXHLQ010000001.1 coordinate 3,082,482, forward strand.
CCGATTTTGGCCTTTTGGGTCATCCCTTCGGGTCTCTTATGCGCCGTCACCCTTCCCCTTTCTACGGCAATATCAGCCGCATTCCTGCACCTCGGGACGTGGGGTCTGGACCTGATGATGGCCATTGTGGCCTTCTGGGCCGATATCCCCTGGGCCAGTATGTGGGTGATCATTCCGAACCTTTTCGAAATATCACTTTTCTACGCACTCCTGTTGAGCCTTTTTTTCATCAGGAAAATCAGATGGGCCAAAGTCGGTCTCGTGGCGGTGTTGATCCTGATCGGTGTGGATGTAGGCTACTGGATTCACAGGGTGAATTTCGGACAAACCCTGCGGGTCACGTTTCTGGATGTGGGCAAGGGGAATGCGGCCCTTGTGGAATTCCCCGGAGGAAAAAGGATGATCATCGACGGCGGTGGCTTCTCCAGCGGGCGTTTTGATGTGGGGGAGATGGTGGTGGCGCCCTTCCTGTGGCGGTCAAAAGTTTTACATGTGGACTATCTCGTCCTCAGCCACCCTCAGAGCGATCATATGAACGGGCTGAGGTTCATCGCGAAGCATTTCAACCCCAGAGAATTCTGGTTCAGCGGGGATGTGGTGGATACCCCTTCTTTTCAAGAACTGTTACAGATTGTAAAAACCAAAGGGATCCGGAAACGGATCCCCTCCGAGGCAAACAGGGATCGTGTGATCAACGACGTCAGGGTGGAAATTCTCCATCCATTCCCCGAGGAAAACAAATCCGCGGAACTGAAAGATGGAAAATGGTTGAACAACCGTTCAATGGTTCTCAAAATTACCTATAAGGGTACCTCCTTCCTGTTTCCCGGTGACCTGGAGGCATCAGGTGAAAACGAATTGATGTTAAGGGCAGGGAAACGGCTGAAAAGCCAGATCCTTCTCGCCCCTCATCACGGAAGCAATACCTCAAGCTCTGCGGCGCTTCTCGAAGCGGTCCATCCGCGTCTTTGCGTCATCTCTTCAGGAGAGGGGAACCCCAACTTCCCTCACAAGGCGGTTCTTGACAGGTTGCGCAGGATAGGATGCAGGGTCATCTGCACGGCCCGTTCAGGCGCCGTTCAGATTGAGGCCCGGCCGGAAAGTCTCAATGTGGAAACGTTCGTTGATCCGTCGGATTCAAGGTAACTTAATAAGGAAACCCTATGCCCTGGTTATCTCCCGGCCGGCGACCAGTCTCGCGATTTGATTGGTCCCTGTGTATATCTGAATCAGTTTGGCGTCACGCATCATTCGTTCCACAGGGTAATCCTTCATGTAACCGTAACCCCCCATGACCTGTACGGCATCCGTGGTCACCTTCATGGCCGTATCCGAAGCCGTAAATTTAGCCATGGCACAGAACAGGGGCACCAGGCGCCAGTTTTCGTTATCTAAGTGCGAGGCCGCTTCATAGGTTAAGAGCCGTGCGGCTTCCGTACCGGCCACCATCTCAGCCAGCATAAATTGAATGGCCGGGAGTTCCGAAATGGGTTTCTTGAACTGAACCCGTTCCCTGGCATAGGCGACGGCTTCATCGATAGCGCCCTGGGCCAGGCCCACCGCCTGGGCTGCGGCAAACAGACGGCTCGTATTGAGGGCCGTCATCAAATTGGCGAGGCCTTCCCCCTCTTCACCGATCCGGTTGGTCCTGGGAACGTGCACTTCGTCAAAAAAGAGTTCCGAGTTGATGGACCCACGCATCCCCATCTTATTTTCGTTTTTCCCGTAAACCAGGCCTTTGGCGCCTTTCTCCACCACCAGGGCGGATATTCCCCTGGCCCCTTTATCCGGATCCGTGTACGCATACACCGTGAGGAAATCCGCAATGGCGCCGTTGGTGATGAAGCATTTCTGGCCTATTATCACATAATCGTCGCCGTCGGCTGTGGCACGGGATCTCATGGAAAGGAGGTCTGATCCCGCCCCCGGCTCTGTGGCGGCAAAGGCGGTGAGACTCCCGGCGGCCAGCCGGGGGAGATACTGTTCCTTTAGCGATGGGCTGCCACCCAAAAGGAGGGGGAGCATGCCATCCGCCTGGGCGATGAGGATGAGGGCCGAAGAGGCACAGACCTTGGCGATCTCTTCGATGATCATGGAAAAGGTCAGATAGTCCAATCCAATGCCGCCGTATTTCTCGGGGAGTAGCGGGGTCAGGATGCCGTTTTCCTGAAATACGGTGACGGTATCCCATGGAAATTCCCCTTGTTCATCGATCTCCGCAGCCCTCGGCTTGACCTTCTCGACGGCGATGTCGTGGATCGTGTCAAGTATCAGTCGTTGTTCCTCATTCAGCGTGATCATATTTCCCCTTCATGAAGTGGTTACAGGGATCATACACGGTTTGAATGGTTTTTTCAATATGCCCGCACAGGGATCCCTTCACGTGAATGACGCCCATCAATGTTGGAGGCAAAAGGCTTGTCTTTATGTAAAGCCTTTTGCTATGCTTGTAGATTAACTATCTAACAGACAGGGATTCTTAAAAAAGTGATCGGTATATCAAAACTTTATTGCGGTACGGTCGAACCATCGGACGCGCTCAGGTATGGGAGACGTTCCAAGGATCTCCCCTCACACCTGCTTCAGTTTTCCGAAGATAAGAAGCCGGTGGTGGTGTGGAACGTCACCCGGGCCTGCAATCTGAGCTGCGTTCATTGTTACGCCCGGGCTGACACGGCGAAACAACCCAACGAACTCACCCGGGAACAGGGTCTGACCCTGATCGATGATCTGGCCGATTTTGGGGTGCCGGTGGTCCTTTTCTCCGGCGGGGAACCCCTGATGCGCCCCGACCTCGTGGACCTGGCAAAACACGCGGTGAACCACGGGATGCGGGCGGTCATATCGACCAACGGTACCCTGATCACCAGAGAAAAGGCGGAACAACTCAAGGCGATCGGCCTTTCATACGTGGGCATCAGCTTGGACGGCATAGGCGCCGTGAACGATCGGTTCAGAGGGAAGAAGGGGGCGTTTGACGACGCCATGGTCGGCATCGCCCATTGCCAGGCAGCGGGTCTCAAAGTAGGCCTGCGGTTCACCATTAACCGCATGAATGTGGCGGAAATCCCCAGGATCTTTGATCTTTTGGAGGATCAGAATATCCCAAGGGTCTGTTTCTACCACCTGGTCTATGCGGGACGTGGCACCGGCCTGGTGGATGAAGACCTCGACCATCAGCAGACCCGAAAGGCCGTGGATCTGATCATGGACCGGACCAAAGACCTGCACGATAAAGGATTTGAGAAGGAGGTCCTGACCGTGGACAACCATGCCGACGGGCCCTATGTCTATCTCCGGATGCTGGCGGAGAATGACCCCAGGGCGGGTGAGGTCTATCAACTCCTCAAAATGAACGAAGGAAACAGCTCAGGCCGGGGCATCGGGTGTGTCAGCTGGGACGGATCCGTACACGCGGATCAATTCTGGCGACACAAAAGCTTCGGCAATGTCCTTGACCGGCCCTTTAGCCGTATCTGGTCGGATCTGTCGGACCCTCTGATGGCACAGCTCAAGGAAAAACAGTTGCATGTAAAGGGCCGCTGTCAACGATGCAGGTGGCTGGACATCTGTGCAGGGAACTTCCGGGTGCGGGCCGAAGCGGTCACAGAGGATATCTGGGGTGAAGACCCGGCCTGTTACCTGACGGAACAAGAGATTTCAAAGGATCCAAGCACATAAGAACGAATAAGTCAGGAGAATATACCGATGATCATTCGACCCAGGAGGCTTAGGCGAAGCCGGGTGATTCGAGAGATGGTAAGAGAGACCCAACTCTCGGTAAGCGATCTCATCGCGCCCCTTTTTGTCAAGCATGGCAGCGATGTCAAAGAACCCATAACCGCCATGCCCGGTCAGTATCGGTTCTCCGTGGATACCCTGAAGAAAGAGGCGGAGGCACTCTGGTCGCAGGGAATACCTGCTGTGCTCCTTTTCGGGCTTCCCGACCGAAAGGACACCGTGGGAAGCCGGTCTTGGGCGGAAGACGGTATTGTTCAGCAGGCCGTGTCGGCCATAAAGGGCGCCCTGCCGGAAATGGTCGTCATCACAGACGTCTGCCTCTGTGAATACACCGACCATGGTCACTGCGGGATTATCGCCCATGGGGAGGTCGACAATGACGCCACCCTGGAACTTCTGGCCCGACAGGCCGTTTCGCATGCACGGGCCGGCGCCGACATGGTGGCCCCTTCGGATATGATGGACGGCCGCGTGGCTGCCATTCGGGAGGCCTTGGACACGGAAGGATACCCAAACACGGCGATTCTCTCCTACGCCGTAAAGTATGCATCCGCCTTTTACGGCCCCTTCCGGGAGGCGGCGGACTCAGCTCCCCAGTTCGGTGACCGGTCCGGCTACCAGATGGATCCTGCCAACGCCCTTGAGGCCTTGAAAGAGGCGGAGCTCGATTCAAGCGAGGGTGCCGACATCATCATGGTGAAGCCGGCCATGCCCTTCCTTGATATTATCACGCGGGTCAAGGAAATATCGCTCCTGCCGGTGGCGGCCTACAATGTCAGCGGAGAATATGCCATGATTAAGGCGGCTTCGGAACGGGGGTGGTTGGACGGGGACCGGGCCATGATGGAGATGCTGACATCGATCAAACGGGCCGGCGCCGACCTGATCATCACCTATTTTGCCGCAGAAGCAGCGAAGCGATTGCGCCATGATTGAAAAACCTTCCAAAGCCGAGGCCCAGTCTCCAATACTTAGTCACACCAATCAACGAAACCAGCTCCGGCTGGTGGCCTGGGAGATCACCCGCAAATGCAATCTCAATTGCATTCATTGCAGAGCCGGGTCCGACCGGGGCCCTTATCCGGATGAGCTGAATACCGCCAAAGGGTTTCAGATCCTGGAGCAGGTCCGCGAGGTGGGGACCCCCATTGTGATTCTGACGGGTGGGGAACCCCTGCTCCGGGCGGATGTGTTTGACCTTGCCCGGAAGGGTACCGATCTGGGGCTTCGAATGGTGATGGCCACAAACGGAACCCTTCTGACGTCGGAAAACATTGAGGAAATGAAGGATTCCGGCATCCAGCGGGTCAGCATTTCCATTGATGGGGCCGAAGAAAAGCAGCACGATGACTTTCGGAAGGTAGCCGGTGCATATAGACGGGCATTGGAGGGCATTGGGCTGTTGAAGGCGGGCGGGCTGGATTTCCAGATCAACACCACGGTAACCCGCCACAATGCCGAAGATCTCGAAAAAATTCTAAACCTGTCAACGCGCCTGGGGGCCGTGGCGCATCACATCTTCCTCCTGGTGCCCACCGGGCGCGCCAGGGAGATGACCAACCAGGAAATCGACAAAATCCAGTACGAAAAACTGCTTCGATGGTTTTATCACATGAGGGATAAGACACCCCTTCATTTGAAGGCCACATGTGCCCCCCATTACTATCGAATCCTCAGACAGGAGGCCGACAAGCGGGGGGAAATCGTCAACATGGAAACCTACGGCCTAGATGCGGTAACCCGTGGATGTCTCGGGGGGACCGCTTTCTGTTTTATTTCCAATACCGGCGTTGTTCAACCGTGCGGGTATCTCGAACTCGATTGCGGGGATCTCACCCGTCAGACCTTTCAATCGGTTTGGTTCGATTCACCCGTTTTTGAGCGGCTCAGGGACTTTGAGAGCTATAAAGGGAAATGTGGAAAATGCCGCTATTTGAGGTATTGCGGCGGGTGCAGGGCTCGGGCATTTGAAGCCACGGGGGACTACCTGGCCGAGGAACCCCTCTGCGCCTACCAGCCGGGATCTGAAGCCGCCCGAAGCGCGCAGGAATAGGCCTGCATTCGGCGCTTGACACGAGTGGCAGTGATTTGTATGAAACGCGAGTTTCTAAGAAACAATGGATGAAATTGACAAGAACATCTTGAACGAAATCCAGTCTGATTTTCCCATATCTGCACGCCCCTATTTCGATGTGGGAAAACGCCTCGGATTGACGGAAGATGCGGTGATTACGGCCGTCCGCCGGCTCAAGGAAAGGGGGATTATCCGCCGGATCGGTGCCAATTTTCACTCAGATCGCCTCAATCATGTCAGCACCCTTTGTGCCGCCAGGGTCCCGGAGGAGAAGATTGAGCCCTTTGTCGAGATGGTCAACAGCTATACCGGCGTCACCCATAATTATCTGCGAAATGGTCCCTATAACATCTGGTTTACCTTTATCGCCAAAGATATGGACGCCGTCGATGAAGCCCTTGAATCGATTGCTTCCGCAACAGGGGTTCGCGACATTCTTAACCTGCCGGCCAGGAAGATGTTTAAGATAAAGGTTGATTTTGCCGTTTAACCTTGGAAACCGGTACGGGCCGAACATGAAGCCCAGTATCGCAAAACCGGTACAGAAAACGCCTCAATCGAAGATGGGGTTCTGGAGGCGCCTGAGCAGGCGGATGAGGACCTGATAAATGGGTATTTGTGAACTTGAAAAGATTGCCATGAGGCGATCTTAAACGGAGAGGAGGAAGATGATGGCAACAAAACTGTGGCACGGAGCCAAATGGCCCGATGGGGTCCCCTACGAGATTTCCGGGTATGAAAAGCCCCTTTTTACCATTCTGGATGAAACCGCCCGGAACTATCCGAACCAGACCTATACCCTGTTCAATGATGCTGCCCGCACCTTCACCGAGGTCAAGGACACCGCCGATCGGGTGGCCAACTTCCTGGCTTCGCGGGGGATTCAGCCGGGGGACCGGGTCGCCATTTTTCTGCCGAATCTCCCCCACTATCCCGAAATATTTTTCGGCATTCTCAAGGCCGGGGGCGTCTGTGTGACCTGCAATCCGCTATACCAGGCCTCGGAACTCAATTTCCAACTCAATGACTCGGGCGCCAAGGCCGTCTTTGTCATGGATCATCCCGAGTTCTATGCCACCGCTGTCAAAGCCGTTCACAGTTCGCCGGTGGAAACGGTGGTTATCTGCAACGTGAAATCGTACCTCCCGGGATTCAAGGCGTTTCTGGGGGGGCTGCTCGGAAAAATTCCAAAGGCGGAAAAACACGAAGCGGGGCACCTGATGTTCGACGATGTCGTAAAATCAGCCGAACCCGTCCCGCCTGAGCTGGATATCGACCCGGTGAACCAGGAGGCCCTTGTCCTTTATACCGGCGGGACGACCGGGGTTCCCAAAGGGGCCTGTCTGAGCCATGCCAATCTCCTCTCCAATGTCATGAGCACTCAGGAATGGGTCCTGATCCCCCAGGAATCGGGAGAGGCACCCAAACGGATCGAAAAGGGCGGGGTCCACACCTATCTCGGCGTATTGCCCTGGTACCACAGTTTCGGGCTGACCTTATGTATGCTGACGAGCTGTGCCAATGCCTCACGGCTGGTCTGCATCCCGGATCCCAGGGCGGGTAACCCGCCGTTTACGGAAGTGCTGAAATCCATTGAAAAATACCACATCACCATTGTGGTGGCGGTCCCGACCATCTATTCGGCCTTTGTCAACCATCCCCTGTTGGACAAATACGATCTATCTTCTATTGTGGGATGCGGCTCCGGGGCCGCACCGCTGCCGGTTGAGGTGATCAGGCAATTCGAAGAGAAGACCGGGGCCGTCATCTTTGAGGGATACGGTCTCACGGAAACCTCTCCGGTGATCACCCTCAACCCCACCAACACCGACCAGCGCAAGATCGGGTCCGTGGGCCTCCCTTTCATCGGCGTGGACATCAAAATCGTGGACCTGGAAACCGGACTCCAGGAACTGCCCCAGGGGGAAGACGGTGAAATCGTCGCCTCGGGGCCCCAGATCATGCTGGGATACTGGAACAAACCCGAGGCGAACCAGGAGGTTTTCAGAGAAATCGAGGGCCGGCGCTATTTTCTCACCGGTGATATTGGTCATTTTGATGAAGAGGGGTTTCTGATTATCACCGACCGGAAGAAAGATCTGATCCTGGTGGGGGGATTCAATGCCTACCCGAAGGAGATTGAAGAAGAACTCTACGGCCATTCCAAGGTGGCGCTGGCCGCCGTCATCGGGGTTCCTGATCCCAAGACCGGCGAGGCGGTTAAGGCCTTTGTCCAGCTCAAACCGGGTGAAGAGGCTACGGAGGAGGAATTGCTGGAATTCTGCAGGTCCAGGCTGGCCGGGTACAAGCGTCCCAGAAGCATCGAATTCCGGGAATCCCTCCCCACTTCCGTCGTGGGCAAGGTCCTTCGCAGGGTTCTGAGAGATGAGGAGATCGGCAAGATGAAAAAGGGCGACTGATGAGAGATCTGCTCAAGCCTAAGGTCATTTTCGCCTGTTCGTGGGCCGCTTGTGTCGTCATGGTCTTTTTCAATGCAGGGTGCACCCGGTCTGAACCCGAACTGGTGCCCGACACGTATGTATCCCCTTCCCAAAGCCGGCCTTACCCGGTGGATGAAGAGACCAAAAAGGCCGAAATGCGTACACAAACGCGTTCACCCCTGTCCAGGGAGCTGGAACCGGAGAAAAAGACATACCCTCTGGCCGAACTGATCCATGTCGCCCTGATCAACAATCCGTCCACCCGTGATGCCTGGGAGCAGGCGAGAGCGGCGGCGGCCCGATGGGGCGCTTCGCGCGGTGCGTACTATCCCAGTATAACAGGTGATGCAAACGGACTCGGAATCGGAGGGGACTCATCCAGTGGCTACTACGGGAATGTGGGACTGAGCCTGAACTATCTCCTCCTCGATTTCGGGGGACGTGCGGCCTCGGTGGAAAGTGCCCGCCAGGCCCTCATGGCCGCCAACTGGAATCATAACCAGGTCCTTCAGGACGTCCTGCGGGATGTGCCTCAGGCCTATTACACCTATCTCGGGAACAAGGCCAAGGTCCGTGCGTCAGAATCCGATCTGAAAGAGGCCCTGACCAGTCTCAAATCCACAGAGCAGCGGAAAAAGGCAGGGGTCAGCACCATCGCGGATGTGCTCCAGGCACGTTCCAGGGTGGATCAGGTCAGGTTAAACCTGGCCACCAACCGCGGGGCCGTAAAGATCTCCCATGGCAATCTGGCCACCGCCGTGGGCTGGCCGGCCAACGCCGATTTTGAGGTGGACGAGGAACCCGAGGTCCTTCCGCTCGAATCGATTACGCAAAATACGGGGGAACTGATTCATCTGGCCCTGATGGATCGCCCCGACCTGGCCTCGGCCCGGGCCGCGGTTGCACGAGGCGAGGCGGAACTCAAAAAGACCGAGTCCGACCTTTGGCCCAAGCTCACGGCCATAGGAAATGCCGGATGGTCCGGCATTGACGGAAATATTGACGAGGGCGGCTATTTATCCGGCGGCGGCAGCATCACCAGTTCCGGCGTGAGTTACTACGGCGGCCTATCGCTCCAATTCCCCCTCTTTGAAGGGTTTTCCCTCCGTAACCGGGTGCGGGCCGCCCAAGCGGATCTGGAGGCCAGAAGAGCTCAGCTCAGGGCCAAGGAGGAATCGGTCATCTCGGCTGTCTGGACGGCCTTTTACAACATGCAGACCGCCGGCCAGCAACTGGAATCGAGTGAAACGCTCCTGATCAGCTCCAAGGAGTCCTACCGGGTCTCTCTGGCCCGGTACCGTGCGGGCGTGACCGACATCGTGGAACTCCTCAACGCTCAGAGCACCCTGGCCTCGGCCCGGGCCCAGCGGGTACAGGCCAGGACCGATCTTTTTACATCCTATGCGGAGCTTCTCCACGCCATCGGGGCCGAACTCCCCTCCGATTTTCCCAACGACACATCCACATCCAAAGGCAAAAGAGAGGTTGCTGCCGATGGTCATTGAACGCCGAGTCAACGTGCCGAACGTCTGGGTCTTCATGTTGAGCCTGTTATTCCTGGCGCCCGTCGGTTTCATGGGCTGCGAAAAGAAACAGAAACCGCCTCCCAAGCAGCCGCCCCCGGTGGTCACGGTGGAGAAGGTGGTATTGCAAACCGTGCCTGTGTACCTCAACTACGTGGCCACAACCCAATCCGTCAAGACCGTGGATGTGCGGGCCCGGGTGGAGGGTTTTCTTGAGGAACGGCGGTTTGTGGAAGGGGACGATGTCAAGAAGGGGATATTATATTCGTCATCGAAAAGGCCCCTTACGAGGCCGCTCTGGAGCGAAGCCTGGCCCAACTGGCCCAGGACCAGGCGGCGCTGACCTTTGCCAAAGACCAGGTGGAACGGTACAAGCCCCTTGCTGAACAGGATTTTGTCACCCAGGAAGCCCTCGATAATTACGAAACCAGAGCACAGGAAGCGGCCGCCGCGGTCAAGGCGGATCAGGCGCAGATCAAACAGGATCGCCTGAACTTGGGTTACTGCACCATGATGTCTCCTCTGAATGGCCGCATCGGTCGGACCCTCGTCAATGTGGGCAATCTGGTGGGTGCCGGCGGGCAGGACACCAAACTGGCCACCATTGTCCAGTTGGACCCGCTGTATGTCTATTTCAGCCCCAGCGAAAAGGACCTCCGCCGGATACTGAAATACCGAGAGAAAGCGGATATTCCCGTAGACATCGTCCTGAGTGACGGCAGCACCCACCCGTATCCGGGCAAAGTGGATTTCATCGACAATACCGCCGATCCCAAGGCCAACACCATCAATATGCGGGCGGTCGTCCCCAATCCCGAGATGACGCTCTTACCGGGCATCTATGTCCAGGCCCGGCTCTTTTGTGTGATGTTGCCGACACCGCTTTGATTTCCGAAAAGGCCGTCGCAGAGGATCAGGCCGGCATGTATGTGTATGTGGTGGGAAAAGACAACAAAGTGGAAAGACGCTCGGTGAAGGTGGGATTCGTGTACAACCACCAGAAGATCATCTGGAAAGGCCTGAAAGCCGGGGAACGGGTTATTACCGAAGGGCTTCAGATGATCCGTCCGGGCATGACGGTTCAGCCCAAAGAGGCCAAACCGGCAAAGCAAGGGAAGGCTGAATCCCCCGACTCACAAGCAACTGCTGAAAAGCAGGCGATTCCGACTGAATCCGGCAAGTCCGGAACAAAAGAACAGCCCAAAACCGAAAAGAAAACCACCGCACCCCCCAAAGCCGGGTAGCAGGAAAGGCCTTTTTTAGAGGAAACTCCATGTTTGTCAATTTCTTTATTGACCGGCCGATTTTTGCAGGCGTTATCTCCATCGTCATTTCGCTGGCAGGGGCCGTATGCATCAAACTCCTCCCGGTGGCCCAGTTCCCTCAGATTACGCCCCCCACGGTCCAGGTTCAGGCCACCTACACCGGCGCCAACGCAGAGGTGGTGGAAAAGACCGTCACCACGCCCATCGAAGAACAAGTCAACGGGGTGGAAGGGATGACCTACATGTCGTCCATCAGTTCCAATGACGGGACCAGCAACATCACCGTCACCTTTGACGTGGGATACGACCTGGACATCGCTGCGGTGGATGTCCAGAACCGGGTCACCATGGCCGAACCCCAGGTTCCCGACGATGTGCGCAAGTACGGCATCACCACCAAAAAGCAATCCCCCAACTTTGTTTTGATCATATCCCTTTACTCCGAAAACGGGGCCTTCGACGACCTTTTTTTGAGCAACTACGCCGCCATTAACATCGTGGATGATCTCAAGCGCCTGCCCGGCGTGGGAGACGTACAGATTTTCGGCGAAAAAAAGTACGCCATGCGTCTGTGGCTCAACCCCGACAAGCTCACCAGCATGAACATGACCGCCATGGACGTCATCGCCGCGGTCCAGGAGCAGAATGTCCAGGTGGCGGCCGGCAAAATCGGGGAATCACCCAGCCCCCCCGGACAGACATTTACCTATTCCATCAATACCCTGGGCCGTCTCTCTTCCGCCGAACAGTTTGAAGACATCATCATCCAGACCCAGCCCGACGGTTCCGTGGTAAGGGTCAAAGATGTGGGGCGGGTCGAACTCGGTGCCGAAAACTATTCCTGGTATGCGCATTTAAACGGCGGAAAGGCGGCCTGTATCGGTGTCTTTCAACTGCCGGACGCCAATGCACTTCAGGTGGCCAAGCAAGTGTATGCCAACATGGAGCGGCTCTCAGAGCGATTTCCCGAAGGGCTCAAATACGCCGTCAGTTACGACACGACCCTTTTTGTGAGGGAATCCATCCGGGAAGTGCTCATAACGCTCCTTGAGGCCATGCTCCTGGTATTTATGGTGGTCTATGTATTTCTCCAGAACTGGCGGGCCACCCTCATCCCCGCCATTGCCATCCCTGTTTCTCTCGTGGGCACCTTTGCGGTCCTGGAAGCCTTCGGGTTTTCCATCAACACCCTGACCCTGTTCGGGCTGGTCCTGGCCATCGGCATCGTGGTGGACGATGCCATTGTGGTGGTGGAAAACGCCTCCCGCTGCATCGATGAAAAGGGAATGGCACCCAAGGCGGCTACCAAGGAGGCCATGCGGGAGGTGACCGGACCGGTGGTTGCCACCACGCTGGTGCTTATGGCCGTTTTCGTACCGGTGGCATTCATGCCCGGCATCACCGGACAGCTTTACCGCCAATTTGCCTTGACCATCGCCTTTTCCGTCGGTATTTCCTCCATCAACGCCCTCACGTTGAGCCCGGCCCTGTGTGCCGCACTGCTGCGGCCCACACCCAAGCGGCAGGCCTGGTTCTTCAGGAAGTTCAATGCGGCCTTTAACTGGTCCAGAAATCAGTACCTGAAAGCGGTTCGATGGTTTATCAAGGCCTGGGTGCTGGTCCTTTTGGTCTTTGCCGGACTCCTGGTGGCCACCCTGTACATGTTCAAAATTGTCCCCACAGGGTTTGTGCCGTCCGAGGACCAGGGCTATTTCATGGTGATGATTGAAACGCCCGAAGGCGCATCTCTGGAGCGGACGGAGAAAGTCTGCGATCGGGTGGAAAAAATCCTTGAAAACATGGCCGGTATCCAGAGTGTGGTCATGATCGGGGGGTATAACCTTCTCAACTCGGCCACAGACACCGCGTCGGCGGCCGCTTTTGTGATGCTGGACCCGTGGGACAAACGAAAGACCCCTCAGCTCAGTTTAAGGGGCATCATGGGGATGTTTATGGCCCAGACACAGGCCATCAACGAAGCGGTGATCATGCCCTTTCCACCCCCCCCGATTCAGGGGCTCAGTACCACCGGCGGGTTTGAATTTGAACTACAGGACCGGACCGGCGGCAGTCTGGTGGAACTCAGGGCCATGGCCGGACGACTCATTGCCGCCGGCAGTAGCAACCCCGCGCTCACCCCGCTGAGCACCACCTTTGAGGTCAACTACCCCCAGTTTTATATTGAACTGGATCGCACCAAGGCCAAAAGCCTTCAGGTGTCCATTTCCGATGTATACAACACCCTACAGACTTTCCTGGGGTCCATGTACGTCAACGATTTCAACAAATTCGGCCGGGTCTACCGGGTTTTCCTCCAGGCGGAAAGCGATTACCGGGCCAAGCGGGAGGACATCTCCAAACTCTATGTGCGCGCGGCCGACGGGAACATGGTGCCCCTGAGCGCCCTGGTCAAGGTCAAGCAGATCAGGGGGGTGCAGAACATCAAGCATTATAACCTGTTTCGGACCATTTCCATCTATGGCGGCAATGCCCCCGGCTTTAGTTCGGGTCAGGCCATCAAGGCCATGGAGACTCTGGCAAAAGAAAACCTGACCGACCAGTACGGCTATGAATGGACGGCCACGGCCTACCAGGAGATCAAGGCCGGGGGCATGGCCCCTTACATCTTTTCCCTGGCCCTGGTCTTTGTTTTCCTGTTCCTGGCCGCCCAGTATGAAAGCTGGATCATGCCCCTCATGGTTATGCTGGCGGTTCCGCTTGCCATTCTCGGCGCCCTCCTGGCACAGCATATACGGGGGCTTGCCAATGATGTCTACTGTCAGATCGGACTGGTGATGCTTATCGGCCTGGCCAGCAAGAACGCCATTTTGATCGTTGAGTTCGCCCGTCAGTTGCGGGACCAGGGGGCTTCGATTGTGGATGCGGCGGTTCAGGCGTCGAAAGAACGGCTCAGGCCCATCCTCATGACCGCCTTTGCTTTTATTCTCGGGGTGTTGCCCATGGTGGTGGCCACGGGTGCCGGGGCTGCAAGCCGGCATTCTCTCGGTACCGCGGTGTTTGGCGGTATGATCGCTTCGACTTTTCTGAGCCTGGTTCTGGTGCCGGTCCTTTACGTCGTGTTGCAGCGAATGAGAGAGCGTGGGAGAAAAAGAGACTGCCGATGGCGTCCTTGCTGCGTCGGCCGAAGGCCCCGGAAATAACAGCACCCCATCCCCTTGAATCTTGTCGCTTATCGATCGGGTTTGTGTTTCATTGGTTTACCTCAAGAAAAGGAGGTCAAAAATGACATCCGAAAATATGAAAATGAGGGCAGGTGTCAGTCTCCTGTGCGTCTGTGTTCTGATGGGTGGATGTGTGGGCCTTGGCAATTATGGGACGCTGCGGCTGGCATCCGGCTCCTGGGGAACCACTGTGCAGGCCTTGATGGACAACTGGCAGGATTACGACATCTATTACGCTGGCCTTGCCTACGACAATCCCTCTGCCATCATGTTCGACCCCAAAACGGGCGGGCGACGGCTTATTTCCGACAAGTGGGTGCCTGTCACCGAAAAATCCGTGCTGATCACCATTATTGACTGGCTCAATGCCAACGTCAATTATCCGCCCACCTTGTGGAAGATTTTGGGGCCAAGGGGAGATTTCTTCGGTTATATGTATGCCCCCGCCGTGGAGCAGGTAGTGGTCAAAGAAGTGGACGAAAAGACCCTCTGGGTGGATGACATCCCATTGCCACCCATCGATTACGGCCCCGGATACACGGGATGAAACCGAAACGCTCAGCGTTTTCCCATCGGTATGAGCAAAAGGGGGCAGCCGCTTCATACCCTTTTGGTCGGCTTCTTTTATCTGCTGATGCGCCATGCGTCCTGTCATTGTCATAGTGGGCAGGCCCAATGTGGGCAAATCAACGCTCTTCAACCGGTTGTCCAGGTCGAGAAATGCCCTCGTGGATGATCAGCCCGGTGTCACCCGCGACCGCATTTACGCATCCCTGCAAATCGAAGGGGTACCCCTCGACCTGGTGGACACCGGTGGCTTTGAAGACCTCGGTCAGGACCCTCTTTTGAAGGAAGTAAGGGGGCAGGTGGAAAGGGGCATTGCTGAAGCCGATCGCGTAATCTTCGTGGTGGACGGCAGGGCGGGGGTCATGCCCGGGGATCAGGAGATGGCTGATCTGTTGCGAAAGCGTCAGAAAGACGTCGTGCTGGGGGTCAACAAAGTCGATGGTCCGGAACACGATTTTCGGATTCACGATTTCCATTCGCTTGGGCTGGGAACTCCCTTCGGCATTTCCGCCGCACACGGCTACGGTTTCGGTGATTTCAAAGATGCGCTCATCAAAAACCTCCCGGCCCAACAAGAGGAACAGGAAAATCCCAATCAGATCCGGGTGGCTGTTTTGGGTCGGCCCAATGCGGGCAAATCCTCTCTCATCAATCGCATTCTGAGGGACGAACGACTTCTGGTGAGTGACACGCCGGGGACCACCCGGGATGCCGTGGATTCGATCTTTCATCACCGCGGGCGAGAGTATCTCTTCATTGATACCGCCGGTATCCGGAGAAGAGGGAAGGTCAAAGAAAGGATCGAGAAATTCTCGATCGTCAAGGCCCTACGGAGTCTCGATCGTTGTCATGTGGCGGTTATCCTCTTGGACGGAGAGCGCGGGATTTCAGAGCAGGACACCCGTATATGCGGCTATGCGCTGGACAGAGGGCGGGGGCTTGTGTTGGCGGTAAACAAATGGGATCTGATCAAAAGGGACCCCGGGGAAAGGGACCAGATACGAACGGCGTTTGAACGGCAGATGAAATTCGTCTCTTTCGCGCCCAGGGTCCATCTGTCTGCGCTCACCGGTGAACGGGTCATGTCACTCTTTCAGTCCATCGACATGGTTTACGAACAATTTTCCACGCGGATCAGCACAGGTGCGGTCAATCGAGCCCTCCGGCAAATCGTAGAGAGGCATCCGCCTCAGCGAATCGGGCGCGGGAGATTGAAATTCCTCTACGCCACCCAGGCCCGCACGCGCCCGCCCACGTTTATACTCATGGTCAACCGGCCGGATCTGGTCCATTTCTCATATAAGCGGTTTCTGACCAATCAGTTCAGGGAACATTTCGGTCTCACAAACACCCCCATCAAACTCAAATTCAAAGAACGATGAGCGTTGAAAACGCACAGGACTGGGAAAAGAGACTGGCTCGAAAGGCCTTCGCTGTATCGCTTGTCCGGGACCGACTCGGATGCGGCTGTCCCGAGGAAGTATTCAACAATTACCGGGTGAACCAACACGAAGTCGCTTCCATCCCGCTGACGCAACTCATCATGGGCGACAGGCTTCTTGTCTGGATTGTGGACGGAGAGCGGATGGCAAACCCGACATCCAACGGTCCTGACTTGATCAGGAAAGGGCGTGATGAACGGGAGCGGCGGGGGCTGAACCGCTTTAGACTGGTATGGGTCGCCCACGCACTGGACCCCTCACTGGCATCGCACCTGATCCGGACCGCAGACCGACTGGGACCAAGGGTTCACTTTCATCACTTAAGGGTGCTTTGACATCTCTGCGGTTTGACTCTCACAAAGACGTGGTTATCCCGGAACAGCGTTAAAGCACTCGCTCGTAAGTTGTGACGGCCACAAAAAACCAAATGCCTCATCTTGCAAAAAATGATATGCTTCATTTTAACACTTGGGGAGATGAAATCTATTTTGAGATACCGCTCGCCAGTGAACTGGACGAAACCGCCAAAGAGGTGGTGAAAATGGGCGATCTGGGCTACTGGCCCACCGGCCGGGCGTTCTGCATATTTTTCGGGCCGACGCCCATGAGCCGCAAGGGAGAAATCGTTCCCGCGAGTGCGGTCAATATCATTGGGAAGGTGACGGGCGATGCACGCCGCCTGAAAAGCGTTATGACCGAAGATCACATCCGGATCGAATCTGCGGGGTGAATTCGCACAATGGGAGCGGGAAAGCTTAATCCCAAGGGGCCGCCGGTCCCCAGGGCCCCCAAGGTCCCCACATCCCCCAGTTCATGGCCGCATTTTCGTTCATTTCAGCGGCCATTCGCCGGTCTTCAGCAATCTGCTTCTCTGTCGCCAGCTTCTGGTACCGCTGGTAGGCCTGTTCATTGCCGGCATACATGCATTTGCACTGTTCGGCATCCGCATAAATATAATAAACGGTGCCGTTGTTTTCATGCTGGACCAGACGCCGCTGGGTCATGCTTTCGAGATGCGCCAGTTTCTCGGGGGTATCCGCCAGCCGGATCCGAAATCCCGCCGCAGCAAGCAATCGCTCCGTATCAATGGCCTCACGGTTCTGCATGGCAGCACAGGCCGTAAGCGTCAGGGTCGCACAAGCCAAGAGGAGAAACCGCTTTACGCCCCCTCGATAAGGAAGTGCAGAAACAAACCCATCTATCTTTTTAAACATTGATGAATCCTCCATATTCTCGATGTGAATGTGCGATGGATGACGCGCTTTTTTTTGAAATACCCACAGATGAGCAGCGGCTCAAGGATTATATCTTGGTCAAAAGAATATATTTATCCTTAAATCCGACTTTGAATCGATCCCCCGCCTTGAAATCCGTTTCAAGGAGGTGATCTCGGGTAATCCGTATGCCCTCTGACGTCAATTTCACCGGCGTGGTGTCCCGGTAAAGCCCCTCCACATCAATATACCGTTTCAACTTGTAACTCAGCTGACCTACCTTTTTCTGAAGCGTTTGAAGGCTGATGCCCGCTTCTCGACAGATCCGATCCGCTTTCCTGTATTTATGAACAAAAAATAGGAGCTGCTTGTCCGAAGTAATCAGGTCACCCAGCTTTGAAGTCTCCGCTGGTTTCTGTTCTCCGGCACGAACCTCCGATTCATCTGACGGGCGTCTCATTTCAGGAACGGACCTTGGCTTTTGCATCTCTTTATTCTCGTCCCTCTCCTTCTCTGGAAGGAGCTTTTTCAGATCATCATTCCACCGATCCCATTCGGGCATGGCTTTATCAATCTCATCGCCAAAGCTGTCCAGTTCATCGAGATCATAGGCAAAATCATCACTGGCAATCCCTGCCATGATGTCCTGCTCTTCCATCGAAGGCCTCCTTGTCCATTGGCGTGCTTGTGGTTTGCCGTGTCGGCATGGAAAAAACCGGTAATTTTATACCTTGACTTTGTGCCCCAAGAATGTCAAGTCTTTTAAAGCAACCCTATTATGGATATGTATCATGAAAGGCGGCCGAAGTAAAGGCAATGAACCCTCATGATGGGGTTTCAGGACAGACGGTAATGCTTTTACCATAAGCCCTGAACAGCGAAGGAGGAGTTTTTAGGCTTATGAATACCCCGACCACCCTGGGCAAAGCAAAAATTGCCGCCAATGAGGTGGCCTTTGATATCGACGGCGTGATCGCAGACACCTTTCGTGCCTTTATCCTGGCCGCACGGAAACATTATGGAAGCCGTCTCACCTACGATGATATCACGGATTATGATTTCAGAAATGTCATCGATTTTGATGAGCATTCGGCCAATGAGATCGTGGAGATGATCCTGGAAAACCCCCTTCAGGTGGGCATTCGTCCCATGAAGGGTGCGGTGGAGGTGTTGACGCGTCTGGCATCATTAAATCCCATATGCTTTGTGACGGCACGTACCAACCGCGAAGCCATCGTCGAATGGATTCATGAAGCGGTGGGGCTGAAGGGGAGCGATGTCATGACCCTGGAAGCTACCGGGAATCACCGGGAAAAGCTCCCGGTTCTCATTAAACAGGGGGTCAAGTATTTTGTGGAGGATCGGCTGGAGACCTGTTTTTTGCTTCACGAGGCCATGATCACGCCCATCGTCTTTGATCAGCCGTGGAACCGGGACCCGCATCCGTTTCATCGGGTGAAAAGCTGGGAAGAGATCGCTGATCTGATCGACTGGGACCCGCTTTGCCAATGACATTGAAACCCGCTGTGGCCCATCTTGCGCATGGGGGACAGCATTAACGGTCTGAAAGGGATTCAAGCCTTTTCATTGAGTATTTTCCATAATGACCGCGACATTCAAGAAAACCAAGATGGACGAAGTGGATTGCCTGTATGAGATCACCTCGGCAATCCATGCCTCGATGGACCTGCAAAAGGCCCTATACAAGGTCCTCGATATTCTTTCCGATCATCTCCGGATGAAACGCGGCTCCATTACCCTCCTGAACCCGGATACGGATGAAATCCATATCGAAGTGGCACACGGCATTTCTGTGTCTGAAAAGACCCGTGGCCGATACAAACTCGGCGAGGGGGTCACCGGACAGGTGATTAAAACGGGGCGTGCCATGGTGGTACCCAAAATCGAAGAGGAACCGCTTTTCTTGGACAGAACAGGGTCCCGGCGCAGAATCGACAAATCCAAAATCTCTTTTGTATGTGTCCCCATAAAGGAAGGGAGACGCATCATCGGTGCCCTGAGTGCAGACTGTGCTTCAGATAGCAAGAGCTCTCTCGATGAAGATGTGAGGCTATTGACCATTATCAGCAGCTTGATTGCACAAAAAACCGCATTGCTCGAAAAGGTCGCCCGGGAGAAAGACAAGCTGAGAGAAGAAAACCTCCGCTTAAGAAGGGAACTCATCAAGAAGTACAGATTCTCGAATATCGTCGGCAACAGCAGAAAGATGCAGGAGGTCTTTTATCTCGTCTCTCAGGTGTGCGAAAGTAACGCCACGGTCCTTCTCCTGGGAGAAAGCGGAACCGGCAAGGAGCTGGCGGCCAATGCCATACACTACAACAGCCTCCGGGCCGATGGGCCTTTCGTAAAAGTGAACTGCGCCGCACTGCCCGAAAACCTGGTGGAAGCGGAACTCTTTGGCCATGAAAAAGGCGCCTTCACCGGTGCCAGTCGTGAAAAGGCCGGAAAGTTTGAGCTGGCCAACCAAGGAACCATATTTCTGGATGAGATCGGCTCTCTTGCCCTCGAGAGCCAGGCCAAATTGCTCCGGGCTCTGCAGGAAAAGGAGATTGAGCGCGTAGGAAGCACAAAAACCACAAAGGTCAACATTCGTCTGATCGCTGCGACCAACCGGGATCTCACTGAGGCTGTGGAAAAGGGAACATTTCGCGGAGACCTCTTCTATCGGCTGAACGTCTATCCCATCTACCTCCCTCCCCTGCGCGAGCGAGAGGCGGATATTCTCCTGTTGGCCGACTATTTTCTCGAAAAATACGCATCCGAATATCAGAAAGAGATCAAGCGAATCTCTACGCCGGCTATCGATGCCATCACCCAATATCACTGGCCCGGAAATGTGAGGGAGCTTGAAAACTGCATGGAGCGGGCGGTTCTGGTCTGTGATGACAAGGTCATCCACAGCTACCATCTCCCGCCTTCCCTGCAAACCGCCGAGGAAACCGGTACGGAACAGTCCTACTCATTGACGGATGCAGTGGAGAGATTTGAACGGGAATTGCTCATCGATGCCCTCAAAACCAGCAGGGGCAACATGAGCAAGGCGGCACGGGCTCTCAAGGCCACAGAACGGATTTTTGGGTACAAGGTCAAAAAATACGGCATACAGCCCAAAAAATATCGATAGTCGTCATCATAATGGCCACCCCTCTTTTAAGGCCAATACGCCAAGAGACCTATTGATCAAATGAATCGTGCCCTGGAAATAAACCCGGCCCAAGTCCACCCTGCCGAAAAGCATGGGAATCTGTCCAGCCCATGACCCCGCTATACGCCGTTTACCTGGCCCTCACCAGTCTTCTGTTTCTCATTCTTTCCCCTACCTCCTGATTTATATGGGCGTCACCGGCCGATATGCATCGCATTTTCTGGAGCGGCTCGGACGGATCCCCCACGATCGACGCCAGGCACTGTCCGGTCGACCCCGAATATGGATCCACGCCGTGTCTCTGGGGGAAGTGAGGGTGGCAGGATCACTTATCGACACATTGAAACAGGAATTGCCCGCATGCAGGGTGATTCTGTCCACCACCACTGCCCACGGCCGTGAGATGGCAAAAGAACAGCTTAAAGAAGACGTCCCGGTCATCTATGCCCCTATTGACCTGATATGGTGTGTCCGCAAGGCGCTCGGGACCATACGGCCTGATGTCATGGTTTTCCTTGAGACCGAAATCTGGCCCGCCTGGCTTTTTGAGGCAAGGCGAATGGGCATCCGGACCGCCCTGATCAACGGTCGAATCTCTATCCGGTCCATTAATGGATATCTCAAGATACGATCCTTTATCAAACAGGTTTTAGGGCACATGGATGTCTTCAGCATGATCCTTGAGGCCGATGCCCGCCGGATCATCGCCATGGGCGCGCGTGCCGACCGGGTGGAAGTTAATGGGAATGCCAAATACGATCGATTGATCTCGGCCGTTGACGGAAAACTGGAAGAAAAAAACCGACTGCTGTTGAATCTGAAGCCATCGGATCGGGTCCTCGTGGCCGGCAGCACACGCCAGGGAGAGGAAGAGATGATCCTGGAGGCCTACCGGGATATTCTCAAACACTGTCCCGACACGATTCTGATCCTGGCTCCCCGACACGTGGAACGGGCATCGGCCATTCACCGTATGACCACCCGTCAGGGATTTTCCTGCCAGTTGAGATCCCGCATCAAAAAAGGGCAGAGCCACCGGATGGCCCAGGTGGTGGTTTTGGACACATTCGGGGAACTCTTCGGCATGTACAGCGTGGCCAGCATTGTTTTTCTCGGTGCAAGTCTGGTTCCGCTGGGCGGCCAGAATCCGCTGGAGCCGGCCGTTTGGGGAAAGCCTGTCCTGTACGGCCCCTCCATGGAGGATTTCCTGGATGCCAAAGGCATACTGGAAAGCGCGGATGCCGGCATCTGCATCTCAACGCCTGCTGAGTTCAGTGAAACGGTGCGCCGCCTCTTCGCTGATGACAAGATGCGGACATCCATGGGAGAGCGGGCCCGTGCCGCAGTGATGCAGCACCGGGGAGCGGCGAGACAACAGGCAGCCGTCGTGATGCGGCTCGCCCATCAGAATGCACCGCAGCACGGACCGCGTTTATGATTACCAAGGCAAGAAGAAAACGTGAGGAGTAATGATGGACAAGTCGCTCATTGAAACCACCTACAGGCGCCTGCCCAAAAAGATGCAGTCACGGGTGACCCGGGCAATCGACCTCATCGTGACCGCCAAAGAGCGCGGGGGGAAGGTGGTGGCCGTGGTGGGAAGCGGACCCAACCTTCATGAAGGGGTCAGTACACTGATCGCCGAAATGATTCACCAGGGTCTCATTGACGGTGTGTCCACCAGTTCCGCAGTGATCAACCATGAGATGGCGGGGACCCTGGAAAAGGTGAAGCGAATCAACGGTGAGGCCATTGGTTTTGAAAGGGACAAACTTCCTGTAGACGGTCAGGTGGAAGTCAGCATGATTCCAAAAGATCTCCTTTACCGATTCCAGCAGGAAATACCCATTGATGCCGGTTTGTATCAGCGCATGCGGCGGGCCAGGGGGAAGGTCATTATCAAGGTGGCCGGCAACATGGCTTACCCCACCGGGCTTCGAACAGAACGCCTTGCCCGGGATGTGCTTGCGCTGGCCAAACGGATGCACCTCCCCTTTGAACAGGTGGCCGGCTTTGGCGCAGACCCCACACACTGATCGGGGCCGGTGCCCGCAAGGGGGCCCCGGTCCTGGTGACCGTACCCCAACTCGTGGGGGGCGGGGAAGTGGGTCTGGCGGTGGGGGACTCCATCCCCATCTCCGAGCGCAGTTATCGAATGGCCAGGCTTTTGGAAAGTGCGGACGTCATCATTGAGTCCGCCCTCGCCCTTTCACAGGAGATTCATGACGGCCCCTTCGAGCGCTTTACCGGACACGGCATATGGGCGGACTGGGAAGGCGACTGGACCTATTCCCTGGCCGATAAGAAAATCATTCGGATCGATCTGGACCCCAACCTCGATAAGGCCTGGACCCGGGAACGAAAATCGCACACCGTATCGAATGCGGTCCACGAGGGTCATCCCAAGACCAAATTCACGAAGATCCCCTTCCGCATGGAGATGTCGGGTTTCGCCCGGATACCCGGGAGCCTCCCCATCATCGGCGATATCGGGGAAATCTGGCCCATCATGGCCACCGGGGTGTCCCAGGCCCTGGGTGTCAAACTCAATGTGATGAGCTACAAGCAGTCGACCCCTTCCGGGGAGAAATTCAGGGAGTGGATCGTCAAAAAGGTCAAGCCGGTGGACCGGGAGCGCATGTATGCTGTGGCCAGGCAGTGGCGTCCGGACTCATGACGGCTTTTTGAGTTCAACCAGGGTGCATCCCCATCCCGAAGAACCCGGGTCCAGGCCGAAACGAATGACCCGCGGGTGGCGATCGAGGATCGTGTGGACCGTCCTGCGCAGGACCCCTTTCCCCTTCCCGTGAATAATGCGGATCTCTAAAATGCCTCTCTCGATGCACGCACGGATATATTCCTCCACGACCGATGGGACATCTCGGGGGGAAAAGGTGTGCAAATCCAAAATGCCGTCGATGGGGACCTCAATCACTTCTTCTGTTTCGTCCATGTGCGGCTCCCGCGGGGTATTCAACAAGGGCGGTAGTGGCGAAAATAGCCTTCATTTTAGGATGAGTTCATGCGGTAAATCAACCCTTCTCCCTTTGTTGGGCGTTGCCGCTCAGGCTTGACAGCTGTTTTTGCTTTTAATATGATCCGCTGACATCTTTGAGCGAGTATCATATGCTGTATTTCGGAACAAACGTAAATTGGAGATAGGGGGTGATAATCAATTCAGTCGGTGGTCCGGACATTGAAGCAGTCCATCAACACGAATGTAAAAGGAGGGAGTTATGAAGAAGATTTTCGGCATTATCGGTATTGTACTAACAGTCACCTTTCTGCAGTTGACCCTGTCGTCATCCCCTGCGCTGAGTGCGGACACCAAGCTGTGGGATGTCTACAACAATGTACTCAAGCAGGCTAAATATGTGGATTTGACCCACGCCTTCAGTCCCACCATCGCCGTATGGCCCGGGTTCGGCGGTGCCAAGTTCAAACCCGCCGTTGCCGGAAAGAAATACGAAGGCTATTGTGAAATCGGCGAGGCCTTTAACTACAAAAAACACGGCTTCATCGCCACAGCCTATGAACTCTCCACCGATCAATACGGGACCCAGCTCGATCCCCCTGCCCACTTCTACGAATACGGCGTCACCATCAGTGATCTTCCCGCCACCTATTCCATCAGGCCCTTAGTGGTCATTGATATTCACGAAAAGGTCGCCAAGGATCCCGGGTATCATGCCACGGTTGAGGATATCAAGGCGTGGGAAGCCCAATATGGGAAGATCCCGGAGGGTTCAGTGGTCGCCATCCGGTCAGACTGGTATAAGAAATGGGATCAGACCGACCGGTTTGCCAACAAGCCTTTCCCCGGCACAAAGCTTGATGCCCTCAAACTGCTGCACCTCGAAAGGAAGATCCTGTTCCATGGGCACGAACCTCTCGACACCGACACCACCCCGAATCTCGAAGGCGAAACCTGGCTCCTCAAGAACAACTACTGCCAGGCCGAAGGAATGATGAACTTGGACAAGGTGCCGCCCGCGGGGGCGCTGGTCATCATCGGCTTTGCAAAACCCGAAGGGGGTACCGGCGGATATGCACGGTATATTGCGGTCTGCCCGCCCGATTGGAAATACGGCAAGTCTATTAAAGAACTTCCGGGCGCCCCCCTCCCTAAGCAGAAATACCCCAACAAGCGCGATAAAAACGGTGTATTGCGATCCATGCCATAAATTGATGATACGAAAAATTTATAACGCTTGACGCTGAGGCCCCTTCAGGACAATCCCTCGAGGGGCCTTTTTTATGGCCGGTAAACAGAAATCGCCACGGGCTCTGAGGGCTCGAAAAAAACCTTCAGCACGGTTTTCGTCTGCGGTGTCACCTTGAACCCCTCATGAATCCGCAGCCCACCAACCCATAAGATGGTATCCCCCTGAACCAGTAAAGGGATCTCTTTTCTCTGCTTAGACGGGATCTTTAAATCAATAAAAAAATCTTTGACTTTCTTCTGCCCGGTCATACCGAGGGGAACGAACCGGTCACCGGGCCGGAGGTTCCGTAAAACCAGCGGGTAGCGGATAAGGGCGAGATCCAGGTACGCGGTCCAGGATGAATGCGGTATGTGTGAAAGGGTGGCCCGCTTTATTTCCTCAAGACAGATCGTATACATCAGGGTGTCAACTGACCATCGGCCGGGGCCATGGATACGCCGGCTGAAATCCAACGGTCTCGAAGTGCGTTTTGTGCTGAAGGAAAGGGTTGGGTAGCACCTTCTCACCAGAACCCCGTTGGGCAGTGAGAGCGAAGCCTGGGACCGGGGACTGTCTGCCATCTGTTCAATGGCCTCAATATGCGTCAGGCTGACCCGTCTGAGGGTTCCACCCGCCTTCAAGAGGGCGCATCGCACCACATGCCTTCTGAGAGCCACGGGCAATGCACCGAATGCGTCTAAAGAAAATTGGACATCTCCGCCCTTTCCCGTATCTCCATTGTCGGCAAGCCATCTTCGGGCAATGTCTTCGAGATAAGCTTTTTCCGCCCGCATCAGGTCAGCGGTCCTGCCAATACGTTCCACAACCTTAGGTTGAACCGCCTTGAGCGCGGGGATGAGATTCAGCCGGATATGGTTTCGGAGAAAGGTCGTGTCTTGGTTGGAGGCATCAAACACAAATTTGAGCTTCCGGGCGTCGAGATAGCGGCGGACCTCCTCCCGGGTCAACTCGATCAAGGGCCGGATGATCGTCTGATCCCGCACCGGAGGAATTCCCGCCAGACCCGAAGACCCGCTTCCGCGCATGAGCCGCATGAGCACGGTTTCCGCCTGATCATCTCGTGTGTGGCCCAGGGCGATCTTCTGAGCGGCCTTTTTCCGCCTGACCCTCTCGAGGAAGGCGTAGCGCATTTTTCTGGCTTTTTCTTCGAGAGAGCCGCCCCCATGTCCGGCAATATCCCCTGTTTTTTCGGTCACAAAGGGGATTGACAGGGCGTCTGCAAGCGATGCCACAAACCGGGTCTCTTCCGCATCCACGTCCGGCCTGAGTCCATGATTCAGATGGGCCACAACCAAATGAATGCCGAACACATCCCTCAGTCGGAACAATATGTCCAAAAGGCATACCGAATCCGGCCCCCCGGATACCGCGACAATCACCCGATCGCCCGGTTCGAGCATCTGATAACGGGAAATGGTCCGCTCAACCTTTCGAATGTCATTCTCTCCGGAACCCTTTGTCATTCTCGATCACCCAAGTTCCATCATCCGTCTCATTGAACGCTGACTTCCCATCCATCGGATGCCTTATCCTGACGAAGAATGTATGTGCCATGGTCATCGCCGGTCACCTGAAAGCATCGATAGTCGGGTTCTATCCATCGCTTATCAATGTTCCTCACCACGACACGATGGCCGCCGATCCGGAATCGTCGGGGGGTTTCATCTCCCCGGTATCCAGCGTAGCATTCAACACGGGTCTTCGTCCACAAAGGCCTTCTCCGGCAGTCTGGGTTTACGCTCAAATGACGTCAGCCGCGGTTCAGTTGGATGTCCCGTTCCATCTGGTTAACAGGGGAGTCAAACATCAGCGGAAAATCGTATGGGCGGAGAGCAGAAGACGCCGCTTTTTAGATAGAGAGTTGAGCCGGGGGGGATCAGAACCGCCTCAAAAAATGCAAATGGAATCCCGGGCATTTGCATTCAGGTGGGAGACATGCCCGTTTTCCAGAAAACATCCTATTTTTTGGGGTCTTTCCTGGGCTTCCTCTTGGTACAGACCTTGTCATCCCTTACAAGTGCACAGACCTTGGGGTTATAGAGATCCTTGCAATTTGCATGATTCTGAAGCGGACATTCCGGATATTTCTTTGACATGGGTGGCTTCCGTCTATTTTATGGCAAAATGGCTTCGTCGCCTCAAATCCCTTATTCTGTCAAGGAATAATATATTGATTTAACAGCGTATTTTCGATAGACCCGCGTGAATCCTCTATTCTTTCATGGTCTATATGCTATGAATGATATCATATACTTAGGTCGGTTGTCATCAGAAAAAGACCGGACAAACACGGCAAGAATGGCAGAGGAGAATCAGACGGCCCTCACCCCTTTTAGGTTTCAGCCTCATGCGCCTTCGATTGAGGGACTTTATTCATGGGACATTCGTCGTAGATGCAGCGATGACATTCGTTTCGATACACGCTGGCACCGAACCCGGCGAGCGAGAGGAGATAGAGAATGAGAAGACCGGGTTCCTGAAAAAGCCAGTATAAGGGGAAAATCAGCAGCACGGCCGGCGCACCGAACGCAATGAGCTTGTCCATGGGACCGAGAGGCCCGGGTCTTGGGCTGAACAACTTGGGAAACCCCCAGAAAAACATGCAGTTCAAACGTTTCTCATCGCGGGTGTAGTGGGGACAGTGGGCGCAGTAGAATTTCAAGATGCACCCGGTCAAGACGCCGGCAAGCAGAATATAGATGATGCCCCAGGCAGCTGAGTGCCTGAATATCGCAAGAATTGCCGTAAATATCGGGACAGCCATAAGGCATGTGTAAAACAGGAAGTCTTTAAAATCAAAACGCTCTCTCAATTCATGTTGATCATTCATCATGTCGTTCTCCTTTGTTCATGTTAACTTCGGTCATCAGAGATATATTCAAGCCGTCAGCAGCCTCGCTCGCTTGGATTTGGCCCGGTAGCCTGCCGAAATGATAACATCCAGACTATAAAAATTCAATTTGCAGCGAACCTTCCGCACCCCCTCGTTTTGAACTACCGAGGATTCCTCGGTGGTTTCCTGGCGGAAATGCTCACGGGTTTACTTATCACCACCTCCGGAAATAGTCTAATTCCAACTGGTGCTGAGAAGTATCGATTTATCAAAGACATCAAATAGATAAGTATGTGAGCCGAGGTCTCTTCTCAAACTGAAGCTGTTGTTTTAGATTGCTTCATCGGTGCAGGAACCACAGCAGCCGTTGCCCAAAAACTCGGTCGCCGTTGGATTGGGTGCGACATCAACAAAGGGGCCGTCCAAACCACTTCCAAGCGCCTACAGACCATCATCAACCATCAAATCAAGGACGGGGAAAAACCCAAACAGAATAATTTCGAAGGCATGGAACCCTTGGATGACAAGGAACAGGATCCGGCTCAACTCGGATTCACGGTATGGCGGGTCAATGACTACGATCTTCAAATTCAACATAACGAAGCCGTGAATCTTGCCTGCGAATATGTTGGCGTGGAGCGAAAGAGGGGTGATGCGTACTTTGATGGGACGTTGGGAAAGAAACTGGCCAAAATTATCCCTTTCAACCATCCGCTTACGCCGCTCGATCTCGAGGAGGTGAAAAACGAATTGAAATCCCGGCCCGATGAAGACCGGGACATTGTATTGATCTGCCTCGGGATGGAATTGGCCGCCCAATCTTGGGTGGACGACTGGAACAAGCACAGGGGAGAAAGCGTTCCCAACAAGGTCGAAATCATCGAGCTGCGGACAGACGCAAAGTATGCCGGTTTCATCAAGCATGACCCGGCCGTCGCAAAAGTATCGGTCAAGCGTGAAAAGGGGAAAATAAAGGTGAATATTAAGGATTTTATTTCCCCCACCATTATTAAGCGGCTGGACATGGAGCAGTCCATTTTCAAGGCCAAGATTACGGATTGGAGAAGCCAGGTAGATTGCGTGATGATCGACACTGGCTATGACGACGAGGTTTTCAATGTGGCTCTTTCAGATGTGCCTGTAAAAAGAGATGACCTCGTCGATGGGCAATACGAACTGCCAGCCCCAGAGGGCGAAACCAAAGTGGCGGTTAAAATCATCGACATGCTTGGGGAGGAAGTGCTCATCATCAAGCGGGTCTGACAGTATGTTTATCTGATACCCAATGTTCCACCATCCTCGAGGCCAGCAGGCTCACAGCACTCGATGCATTCCAGAAGGTATGGGGCTAATTCATTCCAGACTGCTGAATCTATTCCTGAAAACTGGCCAATTTTAGTATCATATAGGAAACCCAGCATTCTGCCAAGCCTACCCTTTGAGAAGGGCTATACCATATATTGTGGTCTACGAAATCGAATTGATGAGGCTACGGGGGTTCCAGCGGAACTGAAAATGAAGCCCGCTCTTTTTTCTTCGCTGACCGTGATTTTGGATGGAACAAGTCACTTTTTGGGACGGTCAGGGCAGCGTTGACATCCATGACGTATCTGAAGTTTCATTGAGGCCGCGGGAATCACCGTATCACAACGGCGTTGTCGGCAAACTCGACGGAGGTATAGGAATCAATTCGCTGCAATTTTTACTGTGAACTCTGCTCCTCTACCTTTTTCAGAAGTCACCTCAATTTGTCCTCCATAGAGCTGAACCAACCGCCTCACAACCCCCAGACCCAGTCCTGTCCCGGTGGTGGGTTTGGTGGAATAGAAGGGTTCGAAAATCTCGGTGAGTTTCTTCAGGTATGCCGGGGCCGGTGTCGGTTACTGTGATGACGAAGAAGTGTCCGTTTTCGTCTTTATTCGTCCCAATCGAAATCCTTATCTCCTTCGACCGGTCTGAATCGACCTCCTCCAGTGCATCTTTGGCATTCAGGATCAGGTTGCTGAAAATGGAATTGATGTGGGTCTCGTCGGCCCTAACAACCGCTGTCTCGGGACCTTCCACCGAGTAGGTGATCCCGATCCGTTCAAAATCCTGTTGGTACCGGTCCCCAAAGTGCCTCAGCAGGGGAATCATGTCAGTATCTTCCTCTCCTCTCTTGAATTCCGACATGCGGGCATAATCACGGATCTGTGTGGTGATGGAAAGTCCCCGGTCGAGGTCGTGGGATACATCCGAGATGACACCATCCAAATGATCAGCAATCTCGGCAATAGTCTTGAGTTGTGGGAGCAGCAGTGAAGCAATCTTTTCTCTGGGGATCTGATATTCCTCATGAAGGACGGAGATATTCTTCAGGAGGTTTGTGGCAGATTCTTTCAGCACCTCAACAGATGGCTTGCCCTGGCCCCTATAGTTGAGGGTGGTCTTGAACTCAAGCTGAGCACCGGCCAGTGCGTTTCGCATCTCGTGCGCAAACCCTCCCGTGATGCGATGCTCCAAGGTTCGCTTTTCAGATTCGATCAGTTGGGCCTGGGTTTCTCGCAGTTCTCTTGTGCGTTCTTCAACCATCTGCTCGAGACGCCCTGTATATTTCTGCAATTCATTATGAGCTTCTTGTAGCGCTTCTCGGGCTTCTAACTCCTTTTCTTTCGCTTCCATCTCTCTGAAATAGCGTTGATCAGCAATTTCAATTTGTTCCAGCAGTTTTCTTCTTGAGGTTTTCAGTAACAGAGGGCCATCATGAAAGGCATATCTGATCCTTGACCGAAGGGGCACCCGGGGCCAGGATATGTCAAATCTACAGTATGGCGCATTAAAGATCTCACCTTTTTTCAATACCAGGGTATTACCAACAAATAAGTCCTGTAAAACAATCATGCCAGTCCCATTTTTGCCGAGTTCGTTCTTCAGATTTACACATTCCTTCCCTTCTCTTGGCGCATAAAATCTATCCTGGCTAAAAGGGCCCTTGCATCCTCTGAGCCTCCTCCCTAAGGCAATCCCCGATGAATTCTTCTCAATTGATAGATTTATTCTTTTCGCGTATGTTTTTCCGTCGATTAAGAGTAAATCTCCCTTATTCAGGATATTCATGCCTTTCGTGAGATACCCATATTCCCTTTCAAGTACAGTACTTAGGGCGAAACAATTCATTGTCAATTCAACATGAGCGTCCGGCACTCGGTCATGGTCGCCGACATCTATGGATTCGTGAACGCGTGGGGCTGCTTTCAGGAAACCCTTTATGAAATTAGGACTTGAGAATTTGAAATAAGGGTAGACTTCACTTTTAGGAGAATAGGTCAGGACTACACTTTCTCTCTTGAGATTGTGCACCTCATAATGTTCAACAAGGCTATACTGGCTCGCAAACTTGTCAAATTTTCCAAAAATAAACTTAAGGCTGGCAAATTTTGCCACAATTTCAGCAGGGCCCATAGAGCGGTTCCTATATACATCATAGCCGATTATTTCGTGTTCTTGAGGATCAGGAACCTTTTTTAATTCATTATCCCAGATCACCCTCACCTGTGTGATGAAATCGAGCCAATCGGTCTCAGTGATGGTCCGATAATCAAGGTCTAACCCTTGAAATAGAAATTTAGGATCCTCTCCTCTCGATTTCCAATAGGCGACTTTGTGGAGGATATTGTGAGCTTTATAGTTCCCTGCCATTCTGTCTTTTATTACTTATAATTGCGAGGTTACTTTGTAGTTGGTATGGTCAATGTGAATTTCGTCTGTCCTACAATTGAATCCACCTCAATTGCGCCGTTATATAATTGCACCAGCCGCTTCACAACGCCGAGACCCAGACCTGTTCCAGTTGTAGGCTTTGTAGAGTAGAAGGGTTCGAAGATCTCGCTGAGTTTCTCTTCTGGGATTCCGGCGCCGTTGTCAGCCACAGTGATGACAAAAACCCCTCCCGTTTCATCCTCCTTCGCCTCAACTGTAACCTTTATCTCTTTTGCCGCATCTGAATCAACCTCCTCCAATGCATCCTTGGCATTCAGGATCAAGTTGCTGAAAATGGAATTGATGTGGGTCTCGTCGGCCCTAACAACCGCTGTTTCGAGACCTTCCACCACGTAGGTGATCCCGATCCGTTCAAAATCCTGTTGGTACCGGTCCCCAAAGTGCCTCAACAAGGGAATCATGTCAGTATCTTCCTCTCCTCTCTTGAACTCCGACATCCGGGCATAATCACGGATCTGGGTGGTAATTGTGAGTCCTCGGTCAAGATCACTGGACACCCCGGTATGGATTTCAGTCAGATGGTCAGCAATCTCAGCAATGGTTTTAAGCTGGGGAAGAACGAGAGCAGCGATTTCCTCCCTTGGGATCTTGTATTTCTCATGGAGATCCGAGACATTCTTCAGCAGCGTGGTGGCAGCGTCTTTCAGTACCTCAGCAGAGGGTTTGCCCTGGTTTTTGTAGTTGAGGGTCGTCTTGAACTCGAAGCTGAGCACCGGCCAGTGCGTTTCGCATCTCGTGCGCAAACCCTCCCGTGATGCGATGCTCCAAGGTTCGCTTTTCAGCCTCAAGTAGCTGGGCCTGGGTCTCACGGAGTTCTCTTGTCCGTTCTTCAACCATGTTCTCAAGATCGTCCGCATAGCGTCTGAGATCCGCGTGGGCCTTTTCAAGATTTTCCTTCGCTTCTATGAGTTCCTGTTTTTGACTGATGTTTGTCTCAAGTTCTTCCTCCAGGTTATTAATTAAGGCTGTGGGGTCTTTGAATCTGGCGATTGTTGACCTCACCAAGGATTTGAATGTTTTTCCTTTTTGCTGCCACTTGACGTTATAACGGCAGTATGGAGCCCCGAATATTTGCCCTTTTTTAAGCGTTAACCGGTCGCTGATCTTCACATCCCTGGTGATGCGCATACCGTGAGGTGAGTTGGTGGCCGTTACAGCGCCTTTGACATCAAGAGAGTCAAATCTCTTATTTGTAAAAATGTTGTACATCCTTTTCTTATTCAATACAGGATTCATTCGCTGGAGCTTGTCGAGTGAAATCCGGGCCTCTTCAGAACCGATTGTCACGGGTACAGCAAATTCTTCCCCGTTTATGAAAGCATGACCATCATTGTAGGTGAGCTCATGCCCCATGAAAGCATAGTCCCTGAACACCTCATCCAGAGTAAAACGGCAGAGCTCCTCTTCGATTTCCATGGGAGGCAGGTCCCAGAATACAGGTATGCCGGCAATATTCCCCCGGTTCCAGGCACACTGGTCGAATATCCAGGCACCATCATACTTCTTCTTATACTCAATCACCACGACGGCCTGATTCTGTCTTACATCGTAGACCGTCATTTCAAACAAGCCTGCGAATTTTCGATTGAATCGAGGTACGAATCGAACGGTTTCCTCAACATTCCCAAGCGACTGACCGATGTCCAATAAAACGCCGTAGCTCCTTAGGCGCGGGGCCTCTTTTCCGATGTCATAGAAGACCATCGGATTCCTTTTCGCCGAGGATTTCTTTGACCGTGTTGAATATGATGGTGCCTATGGGAAGATCCAGATACTCCCGCCTGTTTGTCAGGAAGCTTCTGTCAAGGCCGGTACGTTTACAGATAAGAGAAGTGTCCAGTCCTCGCTCGTCAAGGTAAGCGAACATTGCGGCGAAATTTATTCCGCAAATGTTCTTTTCGAACAGCTTTTTGTCTGTTGTCAATTCAGCCTATCCTAATTCTTGGGATACGGTCAAAGTCGCTATTTCAATGGTGTTGCATCAAAACCACTATCTCAATCGCTATCTGATGTGCTTTATCGATGTTTTGGTTGATCGCTTTAGAAATGAAATGAATTCCTCGGACATTCACTTGTATTCTCGTACAAAAATCCATTTCTAATACAATCCTCTTTGGGGCAGTAGCAAAAGAAGTCATTTTTGGAGGCATTTTCAGAAATATGATTAAATTCAACATGAAAACGGTCAGTCTGAGGATTATCAAATCCATTCAAATCTACATATATGGCGTTGGCTATCTGTTCAACTCGGTCCACATTTCTTATGTTTGTACCGGTGATAATCCCGCTGAATCCCAGTCTTTCAAGATTCATCGGTACATGTCTCACCAAGCATTCTGCGAAGCCAATCCTTAATCCCAATTTTACCTTGGCTAGAAAGTGAACCATCTGGGTGATTCTGGGGGCCAGATTTATACCTCTAAAATCAGGGTTGTTTAAGAGCCTGCTATATTCACCGTATTTGACGCCTTCCGGAAATTGGGACAAAAAGTCATTTGGATCATAATTGAAGTAGATTGGCAGAGGGGCCTCAACCTCCCGTTCAAAGCCACGTCTGAGCTTGTCATCGGCATAATACTTTAGAACATTATTGAATCTGCTAATCGTTTCATGTTGAAGATCAAGTGTGATAACCCTTGCGCTGGTAACCAGTTCTTTAAAACCGTTTTTGAGCAAAAATCCACCCACGTGAACAGAATATTTGTCGTAATCGTCAATTTCCAATTTAATCCCTTCGCTTCTGAATTCGTCCGGGATGTAGCCCAATTTCTCCCAAACCAGAAAACGTAATTGCAACAGCTCCAATAGTTCATCTTCGG
Organism: Deltaproteobacteria bacterium; assembly: GCA_034522175.1. Classification (GTDB taxonomy): domain Bacteria; phylum Desulfobacterota; class DSM-4660; order Desulfatiglandales; family Desulfatiglandaceae; genus JAIPDZ01. Next base: position 3,116,734 of record JAXHLQ010000001.1, read on the forward strand.
TTTCTATCATCTTGAACAAAAAGACATCGTCTACTGTCCTTTTATTCGGCCTATCCTTCAGTTTGATCATCTCAACCAGGTCCTTCAGATGCGGCTTTATCAGGGCCGGTGTCACCGGTTTGGACACATAGCGATAAACCCCTTTCTCCCGTGAATTGAGAACCGACACATCGGCGGCATAGCCGGTGACCAGTAATGCGCCGATGTTTTGGAGGGTGTAAATGCGGCGTATCCGGTCCACAAACTCGGAACCTCTTTCTTCGGGCATGCGCTCATCCACGTGAAGGAGTTGGACTAGTTTGGGGTCTTTTTCAAAGTTGGCCTGTAAAACAGATTCAGCGTCTTTCGTATTCTTGGCAGTGGATACGGAACCAACGGCTTTGACACCAAAAATATCATTAAAGTCGCCCAGGAAAATCATGTCCTTGTACATCAAGGAAGCGTCTTCAAGAACCAGGGGATCATCATCGATCACGAGGATGTTGTATGCTGTCTTGGGATTATTCATTTTCTCGATATTTTCCACGCATCAGGCGCAATTACGAATTCTCCAATGGGTTGAATACTTCGAAAATCCGTTTTTCAAGATCGATATATGTCACCCTAGGGACGGTAACGATGTCCTCCTTCTTACGTTTTCCGGTAATGATCAGGGCTGCTTCAGTGGCTACAATCCCCCCATTTAGTGCTGTGGCCCCCGCATTCGTTGAAATATGGCCAATTTCGCCTTCAAAAAAGTCGTATATGTTTTTGGGTCGATATTTGCTGCCGAAGAATCTTTGAGGGGGGGCCGCAAAGTCCGGAAGGAGACTTTCGTCCTCGGGGGCACCCATGAACTCCTCAAGGGTCATTCCATTGGGGTCAAAGATCATCATTAGCATCCCAAAATCGGGAATCGGTGCGGAAATATTGTACACACCCAGAGCTCTGGCTGTTTCTGCGAACCGGGCTTTATGGTTAAAACCTGTATAATCTATGGCATCGATTACCAGCGCGCTGTCTTGCATAAATGCCTCCAGGTCACTTTTCGAAACGAGGGCTTTATCAACCACATCCACCGCCATAAACGGATTGATGTCCCTCAGCAACCGCCCTGTGGCCACGGCCTTGTTCATCCCAAGCGTGCTCTTGGTCGCCCCGTATTGCCTGTTCATATCGGGCTCATCAAATACACCCGGATCCATAATGGCCAGTTTGCCAATTCCGAACCTCGCCAGTGTGGCGGCCTGAACGCCACCGACACCCCCTACACCTGCGATAGCCACTTTCGCGTCTCTCAGCTTTTGCTGTTCTTCTCGAGTAAACAGGCCGATATTTCTTCCGTAGACCTCTTCGTAGTTCATGTCATTCCTTCCCGGAACACCAGATTATTTCCTCACGGCCACAAAATGGCCCGCATTCCTGTAAAACGTGTCTGAAGCATAGATAACTTTTTCGAACCCAATCTCGCTGACCAGAAGTGAAGAAACCTCATCGGCTGAATACCTTGTCGGCAAATCCATCAGCTTCTTGTTCACTTCCCGGACCTGCTCGACCTCTTCCTTGAGTCCCTCATATAGGAACTTTTCTTTGAGTTCCGGGATCAGCGCTTTATCCATCACCTCATCAATTTTTGAATGATCCGCAGATGGGTTGGGGCCGGAAAGAAGGAAAACTCCGCCATTCTTCAGTACCCGAAAGGCTTCTTCCATGGCTTTGATCGGGTTCTGCAAATTGTAAATGACATTCATGGATGTAACGGCATCAAATTCCTTGTCGCCCAAAGCCAGATTATGGGCATCCATGGTGTGGACTGTGAGACGCTGTGAAAAAGGTCTGCATTTTTCCCTCAGAACATCCAACATGGACTCATTCACGTCGATTGCTACGACCTCCTTGCCGGCCTTCAGCAATTCAATGGTTTGATTCCCGGTTCCCGCGCCGTGATCCAGCACTTTATTTGCATCCTTTACGTACTGGAGGTGACAATCCCGAAGCTCCCGATAACATGACCAGTTAAGGAGAATCCGGTCATAAGGGTCAGCGTATTGGTCATAAATGATGTTTGTGTCCACGGCCATGAGCTCTCCTGTTAACTGTCAATTGTGCCTGCTTGATGAAACCCTTTTCGCTCTCACTGAGCTTGAAATATCATCGGCTAATCGTAACCGATTGTTTTCCTTGGGCATTCATGTGAGTCATATAGCTTGAATCCATCCTTAGTACAATCAGAATGATTGCAGTAACAAAAGAAACCTGTCCTTTTGAACATTTTGTATATGTTATTAACAGTCGATTTGTGAAATTCGGGTGGCGCATTGACGAGGTTAGCCATATCAGCAAACATCGTCATTCCTATCTGCTCGACAGACTTACCATATATTAACCCTAAACCCGGTATTGTGCCGCTGAATCCATTTCTTTTGATATTATGATCCACGTGTCTGACCAAACAGGCTGCTAAACCAATCTTTTTATGAAGGAGATATCTGGAAAAAGAAAAGAGAAATTGACATATTTTGGTTGATAGATAGAAACCGCGAAAGTCATCTGAAGTGCACATAATCCTGCTATATTCAACGGCATTTTGTATGCCGCCGTACTTTCTCAAAAATGCACTAATTATCCCGTCCCTGTTACAGTCCCTTAGGACAGGGAAAGGGTGATCAGGGTTTTTTGAGAACCCGTTGGACAATATTTCGTCGCCATTATCTCTTAGGACTTTGGCCATGGTTTCAGAGTACTGTTTATTTCTGCTCGTTGTGATGATGCGGACGCAAACCGCCAATTCCTCCCGATCATTCAATGCGAAACCACCCAGTGGTATAGAAAACTTATCGTATTCATCAACTTCCAATTCGCAGGTTTCGCTTAAAAACTCCGGCGGAATGTAATTGAGTTTTCGCCAGATTTTGAATCTTTTGTGATGATATTCAACCAGCTGATCATACGTTTTGATTTCCTTAAAAATAAACACCTCGTTCAGTGGTCTTTTGACCGGCTTATCCTTCAGCCGGATCATCTCAACGAGATCCTTCAGATGCGGCTTGATCAGCGCCGGTGTCACCGGTTTGGACACATAGCGATAAACCCCTTTCTCCCGAGAATTCAGAACCGACACATCGGTGGCATAGCCGGTGACCAGTAATGCGCCGATGTTTTGGAGGGTGTAAATGCGGCGCATCAGGTCCACAAACTCGGAACCTCTTTCTTCGGGCATGCGCTCATCCACGTGAAGGAGTTGGACTAGTTTGGGGTCTTTTTCAAAGTTGGCCTGTAAAACAGATTCAGCGTCTTTCGTATTCTTGGCAGTGGATACGGAACCAACGGCTTTGACACCAAAAATATCATTAAAGTCGCCCAGGAAAATCATGTCCTTGTACATCAAGGAAGCGTCTTCAAGAACCAGGGGATCATCATCGATCACGAGGATGTTGTAACTGTATTTAGTTCTCTCCATTTTTGTCTGCCATCAAAAGAAAAGCTTGTTTGTCTTTCAGCTCTCCAAAATTGTAAATTACATTTCGACCATCACACGGCGTGTCCTTTTAGTGGACAGTCATCGGTCTTCTCGGCTTTAAAACTATCAACATCACACCAGCAGTCTAAATTCGGACACATGCAAACATACCCATCCTGAGTCAGTTTTTTGGCCAATTTACCGTTAACATCCTTTTCATACGGCGACTCCAAGTCTTTCGATATATCGGCTACCATACTGTAGCCAACACACTGAAGGTCTCTTTCTAGATCCATTGCAGTGCCTGGCGTTATTCGCCAGCCATACTTTTTGTACATCGGCACCTGGGCCGGATGACATCCACCAAATACAATTCTATTACCCATTTTAAGGGAAATTGTTAAGGCAAAGAGAATCATCTTTTTTGACAGGCCATATCCCCTGAAATCCGGATGGCAAATTATCCTGCTGTATTCACTTACAATTTCTTTTTGATTCAAATAGTCCTCCAAAACCAATGTTAGCCCGGGAAACGTTTTTTCCGTCGGAATAACGAATTTTCGAGGGGGGATTCCGGTGGTTCTCTTGACGCTTCTTTTTTGCCCTTAATCTCCTCAATCATTTTTGCGTAAAACTCTTGTTTTTGGGGCAAAACAATTCGTAGGGTTGCGACGATCTGCGGTTTAACATTCTGACCATCCGTAAAGCACCCAAGCGGAATTGAAAAGGAATCAAAAATATCGATATCAAGTCTTTGTTCATTAGTTTGACTTCGTAATTTTAGTTTTCATGTTGGTTGCCCTCTATTCTAACATTCTTTGTTGGCAGCGTGCATGGGACTCCATGGCGCGTTGTCGATGACGGTGACGTTGTTCCATTTGAAATATGACTTCTTCTTCAGTTACATCACGGCGAGGAAGAAAATGAGCCAACATATTTTCAATGTCTGCGCAGGATAAGAGCGGATATATATCTTTATGATAGATTTTTTCGGAAAGCATAAACAACATGGCCATCATCACAAGGGCCATATGATGATGCCAAGCGCTCCACTTTCTCACTTGGTAATCGGCCATGCCACACTCACTTTTGGCATCCTCAAATGTGCGCTCAACCCAAAACCTTTGTCGCTGCATCCAACCCAACCGTTTAAGCTTGGTGCCTTTGGATGCATTGCTCAGGGAAATCTTTGTGTCAGAATTGTCATCCAAAGCCTTGGTTGCAATCAAAGTCCACAATTTAGCTTTATCGGATTCGCCGTCCCATATATAAACTTTGACACGACAAGCCCGAACCCTGAGCACGCCCCGAGTGCTTTTGCGCAGCGTCATTTTTTTCCAACGCTGTGCAGGGAGAGACTTCACAAGGTCCCGGACTTCAATCCCTTCTTGATCACTCTGATACTTCGTAAATGGGCGTCCACGTTTATTCACTTTTTGAGGCAAATAAGGCTTTGGATCTTCCAGGTAGACTCGAAAATCGGAGTGAACATCTACACAAAAAGTTTCACCCATCTCATCAAGTGCAAAACAAAATCCGGGGCCCTTCCCATACCCCGCATCAGCCCCTACCCAGCCATAACGAAGGCCGTTTTTTTGAGCATGTTGTACAAGTTCCAGGGCCAGCTCGGTTTTCGTTCGAAACCTTTGTTCCTCTTCGGGTATGCCCGCTCGTTCACACCGTTTGGGGTCATTCGTCCATTTGTGAGGCAAGTACAGTCGTACATCAACAGGGGATACGTATTGGCCTTTGGCCAAGGCAGCGAATACCGCCACTTGACCGTTGTCCACCTTGCCAAATCTTCCCAGCCACTGCCGGGAAACACCCACCGATCCTTTCCCCTGTTTAATAAAGCCGCTTTCATCAATCAGGAGAGAGGCATTATGCTTATCACCCAAAAGGCCATCAACATCCTGGGCCACATGATCGATTACTTCTCTATGATTCCATTTCGAATGACAAATAAATTGTTGAAGATTTCGGGAGTTGGATTCCGGTACTACCTCGGCCATACGGTCCATGTTCTTGCGAGAACCAGCTTGCATCAAACCACAAGCATACTGACGCGCCTTGTCCGAGACATCATGACGATAGGATTGGAAATGTTCCGTGTAGGTTTTCACAAAGGAAAAAAAGCGACTCCCAATGCCGGCCAAGGCCGGCAGGCGGGGGGTTGCATAAGATTTCCTCCCTTGCTCAGTAGAATGTGTTCGTTGGCGTTAACATGATGATAATCCTATACTATTTCTGCTATGAAAAGTCAAGAAATATCTTTACGAAGTCAAATTAGGTCGGCTGATGTAATTCATGAAATCGTAAACGCTGTATCTCAGCTTGAAATAGTCCGACAACTCTTCTTTGCCCGAAATACGCTTGAACAAAAAGGTTTGATCCAATTCCTTTTTTCTGGGCTTTTCTCTGCTGAAGATCACCTTTACAAGATCATCAAGATGCGGCTTTATGATACTCGGTGTGACGGGCTTGGAGATGTATCTGTAAACCCCCCTTTCTCTCGAATTAACGACGGGAACGTCCGTGGAATAACCCGTAACCAAGAGCGCCCCAATCCTTCGACCGGAATAGACCCAGCGCATGCGGTCGACAAACTCAGATCCTCGCTCTTCGGGCATTCGTTCATCAACATGAAGAAGCTGAACCAGCTTTGAATCTTTCTTGAAGTTTGCCCGTAAGATTTTTTCGGCTTCTATTGTGTTTTTGGCAGATGATACCGAACCTTCTGCGCCCTTTCCAAAAATATCATCAAAATCTCCCAAGTAAATCATATCCTGGTACATAAAAACCGTGTCTTCAAGAACCAGGGGATCGTCGTCGACGACGAGAATTTTGAATTTTATTTCGTTGTCGTTCATCTAGCTCAGCCTCAATGTCAGAATAATCACCCTATCACAAATTTGGTTGTCAAACTTCATTTCCGCACAGCAACAAAATACGCCTGCTTATTGTATGGATTGTCGGTTTTGAACAGGACTCGGCTGAAACCGATATTATTAATTAGCAGATCGCAAAGGCTTTCCGAATCGTAAAACGTTGCGATTTCCACCAGTTTCTTGTTGGCTTCGCGCATGGTCATCAAGTGGTTCACATTAGGCCCTTCGAAGTTTCCATCCATTATCAATTGAAGCGTTTGGGGCGAAACGGAAGCACCGTTTCCAAATACACCTTCCCTCAACAGGTCCGGCGCCGCGGACATGAACACCATAAAATCGACATCGGCATTTTCTCTGGGGCCTGACATCAGAAAAATGCCGCCCGGTTTCAGAACCCTGTAGCTCTCACGGAAACCTTTAACCGGATCGGGGAAATTGTAGTAGGCATTCATCCCCGTAACCGCATCAAAGCTTCCATCCGGAAAATCGAGGACCTGTCCGTCCATGTTGTGGACGTACAAAGCGGCATCATGTAAATCGGGATCATCGTCCGCCTTTTCCCTGAGTTTTCCCAGCATGTCATCACTGATGTCGATTGCCGTTACCTCTTTTCCGGCTTTGAGCAACTCAATGGTCTGATAACCGGTTCCTGCGCCCACATCCAAAACCCGTCTTATGGCGTCATCCGACAATAGAAACGCAAGATGTAGATCCCGAAGCAGTGCATACTGGGACCAGTGAATGACCAGCGGGTACGGGTCTGAATAGCCTTGATAGATCTCATTTGTGTTTTGCATTCATGACCCTTTCTTCAGAAAAAGCATCTATACGAATCGAGTCTGCACCGACCGTAGCCCTACGAAAAAGGATATATTACCTGACGGTTTTCTTTTAGCTGCGGCAAAATGGACTCCTTTATGACAGAGTCATAATCCTTGGGGACGTCATTAAAAACGTCCGATACCATGGCCTTTGCTACCTGCTGAACCTTTTGTTCAAGTGACAGATCTGTTCCTCTAATAAACCGCCAACCATACTTTCCGTACATTTTCGCGTGCTGCGGAACGCAGGCACCAAAAATCATCTGAGGGGAACGTCGCAGCCTGGAATCCGCTATGGCGGTCAATATGGCCATCTTTGACAAGCTGTACCCTCTGTAATCGGTATGATCAATAATCCTACTGTACTCTCCATAGGGTATGTTCTCCTGCCTGTATGTCTGCAGAAGAGAATTCACATCAAATGATTCCGCCACCAGGAAATCATGGGATTTAGACTGGGACACGAAATCGTGAAGTGTTCTAACGGCCCCGTGGTCGAGCCGTCCATCCACCAACGATACAGGAATACTCTCGCTCCCTCCCACGATTTCCTGAATCATATGGTCGTAAGGTTCCTGACGTTCGGTTGTGATCGTCCGAATCGTGGTCACAATTGTCTCCGACCCGTCATCGTTTACCACAAAACCGCCGTAAGGCCTTGAATACGGATCGAATTTGTCGATATCCAGCCTTTGATCATTCTTCTGTTGAAGATAGCTCATAAAATCAAAAACCGAATAGCGAAGCTGAAAGTATTGAATCAGCTGTTCCTTATCCGTGATTTGTTTGAAGACAAAAGTATTGGTAATCTCCCTCTTTTGGGGTTTCTCTTTGCTGAAGATAACTTTGACCAGATCATCCAGATGGGGCTTTATCAGGGCGGGCGTCACCGGCTTGGAAACGTAACGATACACCCCTTTTTCCCTGGAATTGGCCACTGACACATCGGTGGCATAGCCAGTCACCAAAAGGGCCCCAATCCTTCTGCCGGCATACGCCCACCGCATCCTATCCACAAATTCCGAACCGCGTTCTTCCGGCATCCGTTCATCTACGTGGAGGAGTTGAACCAGAGAGGGATCCTTTTCGAAGTTGTCACGAAGGATTTTCTCTGCGTCCCTGGTGTTCTTGGCGGAAGAGACACTTCCCTTTGCATCGTCTCCTAAAATGTCAGCAAAATCGCCCAGAAAAATCATGTCCCGGTACATCAGGACCGCATCTTCCAGGACCAGGGGATCATCATCGATAACCAGAATGTTGTAGTTGAGCTCTTGGTTCTTCATCGCTTTTTCTTCAATTGGCCACAGACACACACGGACGGACACGGACAACACCCATTTTTCGCCGTCTCTGTATGTCTGTGCTTGTCCCGTATTCGAACAAAATAGGTTCTGTCATATCTCTGCTGAGACGATTTTCTGTTGTGATCCCCCAGAATAAAACCTTCGCCATTCAATCACGTTTTTATTGGCTGGCTCTGGTAGTTTGGTGAAATCGGATACAGCTATATGAGCAACCTGCGCAACTGATTCGAAGAAAAGTAGATCGCCGTCCTTGATTTGGCCATCCTTGTTATTGATGTATTCCTCCGTCAATGCAATTGGGGCGTATCCGTAAAGCCTGTACATCGACATGTGTTGAGGCGTGTTCCCGCCAACGGCATAACGACAACCCTTTTTCAATGCCAAGCCGATCGCCATTTCAATCATTTTTCTTGATAGATCCAATCCCCTATAATCGAAGTGGGTCGTCATTCTGCTAATCTCGCAAAACTCGTCGAAGGCATTCGGCGTCTTTTCATAATACTCTGTCAAGAGATAGTTTTCTTCGCTTGGAAATCCGACTTCTGGTTCTACGTTTATCGCGTCCAAAATGTCTCGCTCACCATTTTCGATCAGAATTTCCTTTATCCATGTATTGTAAGGTTCCTGCTTTTCCCTAAAAATCAGCCGTGACGTAGCTACAAGTTTTTGTTTTTCGTTAAAGATCTCAAATCCCCCAAACGGGATGGCGTTTTTATCGAACTTATCCGCTTCCAGTCTTGATCTCTGCATTTTTAGAGCGGGGGGGATATAATTCATGAAATCATAGACAGCGTATCTGAGTTGGAGGTACTCTTCGAACTGTTTTTTGTTGTCTATGACTTTAAAAACAAAGGTGTTTTCGCGTGGTCTCTTCTTCGGTTTTTCTCTGCTGAAGATAACTTTGACCAAGTCATCAAGGTGAGGTTTGATCAGTGTCGGTGTCACCGGTTTTGATATATACCGGTACACCCCTTTTTCTCTTGAATTGATGACCGAGACATCGGTGGCATATCCGGTGACGAGAAGCGCTCCAATCCTTCGGCCTGCGTACACCCATCGCATCCGATCTACGAATTCAGAACCCCGTTCCTCAGGCATTCGCTCATCGACATGGAGGAGTTGAACCAGTTTGGGGTCTTTTTCAAAGTTGGCCTGAAGAACTTTTCCAGCCGCTTTCGTGTTTTCCGCCGATGAAACGACGCCTTCGGATCCTTTTCCGAGGATATCGTCGAAGTCGCCCAGAAAAATCATGTCCCGGTACATCAGGACCGCATCTTCCAGGACCAGGGGATCGTCGTCGATGACGAGGATGTTGTATTTTAGATTCTCATGGTTCATGTTTCTTAATCTGCTATACTTTCGCGGGGTTTTCTGAACGACACTATTCTTTTTGAAGATCCAACTCCACCACCATTTCCGTGGTGTATCCCGGCACATCGGATTTCCGGCAGTAGATGCGGCCGCAGTTGAGCTCATCGAGAATAAATTTGGCGGTAAAAAGCCCCAGACCGGTCCCGGACTCCTTGGTGGAGTATTTCTTTTCAAATATGGTTTCTTCCCGGCCTTCCGGGACGCCCACACCGTTGTCATGCACGGAGACAATCGTCTGGTTGCCGGCCAGTGCCGTTTTAACCAGTATCTTGCCCTGATATTCTTCGGAATGTTCGGCTTTTTCCTCGGTGATGGCGTCCCTGGCATTTTTCAGGAGGTTCATGAAAATGCCCCGGTTGAACTGCCTTGAATCGTAGTTTTGGGGTACGCTGTCAGAACCGAAATCCGTTTTGACATCGATGAAAGACCGATAGTTGCGGTCGATGATCAGGTTGATGCTGGCCTGTAAATCCCGGTGGATGTCATTAATTCCGTTTTCGCGAGGATTATAGACCTGCCTGAAATCCTCGTAACCGCCGATGATTTCCCGGTAGGCCATCTCTGCCGTTCCCAGGCTTGCCTCAAGGCTATCGGCCAGATATTGTAATCGCTCTTTGTCAAACCCCTCTACGTCTTCGGCCTGATCCGCGCATTGCTCCAGAACGGGCAGAGCCTTTTTCGATTCACGGACCATGTGGGCGGTACGATTCAGGATGTTGCCGATGGGTTGGAGCAGATTTTTGTTTTCGTGCAAAATCTGAGCGCCCACATCCTCGGTGGTCTGAAGCACATCCCTGATCCTCAGCTGCTGGTCGAGGAAGCGTTCCCTTTCCTGAGTTTTGACAAGTTCCTCGGTCCGTTCCTCAACTTTCTTTTCAAGGTTCTGACTGTAGGCTTCGTTTTCAAGAATCAGCCGATATTTCTCGACAGCATTTGTCACCAGATTATCCAAAAAAGTGATGTCCTGCCCCTTATCCACATACCCTTCGGGCTTGAACTTGTTGATCACCTGCTGAAGGTCGTGCTCGGATTGAAATGCTGTGTAAAAGATGATCGGGATGTTGGGGGACTTGGCCTTGAGCTTGGGATAGGTGGCAAATCCGTTCTGCTCTTTCATCTTGACGTCCAGGATAACGCAGTGGACCGCTTCCGAAAGGGTGTCGACGGCGTCTTTCCCGCATTCAGCGGTCAGCACATCATATTTGTGGGAGAACACCCGGCTTAAACCACGGCGGATGGATGGGTCGTCATCGACCACCAGGATGGGAACTTTGGGTTGGTCCGGTGATGACTCATCTTGTTCAGATTCAAACTGTTTGAGAAGATCGGTGAATTCGGTCATTGTCTAGTTTTTAAAAAATCCGACGAACGATATTTGTGCCGACAATTCTGGAATCAATTTTCGCTACGGTTCCTCGTCGAGACATTTCATCATTAAAACCTGAAGCAATGCACAAGAAGTTTAATCTTACGATATTATGCCTGTCTTGAAAGGCTTCCGACCCACGAAAAGAACTTAGTTCGGTTTTTGAGCAACGACAAAATCATCATCACCAAGATATAGATCATCCCTTTTTTCCAAAACCCTGAAGCCTTGCAATTCGATGAGTGCAACGAAATCCTCCAAATCATGTAACGGATGAATTCCTTTCGACTGATTTTCAATAAAAATCCGATTCTGCCTTATCACCTGTAATGAATTGAGATAAAGCCAAACTATTCGCAAAAAACCAAGTTCCTTATAGGCAGCTAACATAGTCTCCTTTGAATGGGCTTTCAAATCAAGAGGTCTGCCAATATCAGCAATTATCAGAATTCCTCCCGGTTTCAGTTGTTCATAAGCCTTCCTTACTGCAAGACCTTCCTCTGCACCGTGCATGCTCTGTATAATTTAAAACATGAATCATTACTATAGCATCAAAGTAATCATCAGGAAATAATTTCGATTCAATATTTCCATTAACGACTTCAACATTTGCAATCTCTTTTACCTTCTCACAAAGCTTTTCATAGAAACCTAAGTTTAATTCAACAGCGTAAATCTTAGATTGAGGGAATCTCCGAGCCAATCTTTTGGAAAATTCACCAGTGCCTGCTCCAGCATCCTCGATTAGAACTCCCCGTTCATTCTGCAAGAAATTTAAGAGATAATCAATCGCCACCGTTTGGACTTCGTGGTATGAAGGCTTGAACCTGGCCATATTGTCGTACTGGGCAGCGTATTTCGATAAATTTACTGTTCTACTCTTCATTTAGTATTCACCAAATGCGCCAGTTTTATGGGCTATAGCAATAGCGTTACTTTTTTCTTGAAGATAAAAATCCTCGATTTCATTTTTTGGTATTGGGACCATAATGAGTTTCCTCAAAAGGCTACTAAATTTGGGCTGCCGAAGTTTTTCAGGGTTAAAAGTGAAATGTGGAATATAGATATGCATTGCTGAGTAATTGTCATCAAGCTCAGTGTTTTCGAAATTTCCCATTTTTCTAAAACCCATTCTTTCATAGAATTTTTCGAGTTTCGGCAGATTGGAAATATAGACGTCACCACAATCTCTCACATGATGATATATGAAGCGTAGCAGACCTAAATATGATCCCGTTCCTCTATTACTCTTCTCAATCATGAATTTCGATACCTCTGTCTTGGTATTACCCTTTGCAAATTCATTTGGGATTTCGAAATCTTTCTCAATCGGCAAGTTATTGTATAATATCCTTACTCTTCCAATTGCCTGACCATCTTTCAACGCTACAATCTGTCTTGTGTCAGCCCTGAAGTCATATTCATCGGGGAATCGAAACCCTTCCGCATGCTTAATTTTCTGCACGGCTGTTCATCAAAGCGAATCAGGCCTTCCTTAAAGAAGAAATCCCGTATCTGATCCCTCTCCAATTTGGATCATCTCCGTCAGTTCTTTAGCGCCCATTTCAACCTTACCGAGAAAGACACCGTACCTTTATAATATTCAAGATCACACGTGCTCTGGTCGCGAGGCTCATGCCGCCCCCTTATTGCCTTCACAAACTGAACATGGGTTGCTCTTATATATTTTGATCTTCTTTTAGAATACCATCCCGGTTAAGTCAATGGCATTTGGTCGCCTTAAACCACGAATCACTCAAATAGCACGAATGAATTCCCCCCATTATAAAACCTCTGTTTGTCAGATCCGGTCACAAACTCGAAGATTTTTTAAAAAGAAGATGCATTTTCTGAAAAAAGGCCCTTGTGTTTTGACCGTATTTGACAATCGTTCGTGCTATCCTGAAGAAAATTGAGGCAACCGAAGCAAGTTTGAAGGATTCCGCTTGTAGAAGTTAAATCTTTCGGAAGGGCCTCATGGGTAATTGTGGTATCCTGAAACGGTCTAAGATGGTACGTCGTCCAGCTTATGTTTCCCAGGCAGAATTCTTTCCATCACCGATTTTCACGTTACGATATACTTTAAAAATCGGATATTGCATTCAAAGGATGAATGGTGTAGGTTTGGGATGTATTTTCCTCTGGAGCAGATGGGCTGTGCCCCATTTTCGTACTTCCTTATACAACTTATCTCGGTACTGTGGGGGTTATGAGACGAAGTCGATTACAACATGAGCGTGCTCCCCATCGTTTCGGCATCCTTCTGTTTCTCTTTTTGGGGCTGATGCTGTGCGCCCCCCTTTTTGAGGGCAGTATGTTGGCTGGGTACATCGGTGACACCTTTTATTATCTGCTGCTCGCCGCCGCGGCCTTTTCCATTCGAGAGAGTCGTTTTTTCAAACTCGCCGTCATATTTGGTGCAGGAGCCCTTATTGCAGAGGGCATCAGTTGCATTGTGGAACGAACGAGTGTCTTTATTGTATCCAATTTCATCGCTTGTGCTTTTCTCGGCATTGTAACGCTCCAGATCGGCGCCACGGTGTATGAGCAAACGGAGATTCGAAAGGACACCATTATGGGAGGTCTATGCGTATATGTGCTCATGGGGATTTTCTGGATGCTTCTGTTTATGAACCTCGAATTTCTCCGGCCCGGTTCTTTCAACTTTGGCGTGCATGGCCCCAATCCGGACCTGGATCTTCAATACACCCTCCTCATGTATTACAGTTTTGTGACGCTACTGACCATTGGATACGGGGACGTGGTGCCCATGTCGGGTATGGCCCAGTCTTTGACGATTCTGGAAGGACTCATCGGTCAGTTTTACCTCGTCTTTTTTATGGCTTCTCTCGTGGGTCTCTACATCTATCGGCGGGAATCCGGTCGACCCAGGGGAGAGGGAAATCGCTCTGATGAGGGCGGCTGAGACATATCTTCCTTCTCTTTTTGTATGGATTCTCAGTAGCAGATACACTTAACAAATGTAGTGCCCCTAAACTCGGGAACACTTCAGCTAACATTCTGATATCACGTCAAGTATACTCATCACCAGCGGAAACATGGGTTAAGGAGGAGGACTGAAACCATTGCCCACAAACGGTAGAAAGACAAGGGAAACCAACGGCAAAAAAAGCTCGCAGGCAGAAGACCTGCACGATGTTGAACCGTACGCTGCGTTTGAGGTGGAGATGTTTCCATCTGATGTGGACAGCGCATCCCATCCCTATGCGGACCAGTTCAGGGATATGCTTGAGGATGTGGCCAGGGAATATGATTGCCAATTGGTTTCCTTTGACGTTCATAAGGGGACCGTCAACTTTTCTTTTGACAGCAATGAGTTGACTGCTGAGATTCTGAGGCTCATCCAAGGTGGGCGAAACGGTTAATCTCGATCAGATCAGTCTCATCCTGGTTCAGCCCCACATTCCTGAGAATATCGGGGCCGCGGCCCGCGCCATGAACAACATGGGATTGAAGCGGCTCGTGCTGGTGAATCCCAAGAATTTCATTGAATCGCGGATGCGCAAGACGGCCACCGCCAATTCCATCCGACTGATTGAAAACATGGTGGTTTACCAGGATCTGAAAGAGGCCCTTGAACCCTATCACTATGTGGTGGGGACCACCGCCCGTACCGGATCTTCGCGGCCGGCCACGAGCAATCCCCGCGCCCTGGCCAGGGACCTCATCCCCCTGACCGCAAAAAACCGGGTCGCCATCCTGTTCGGACCGGAAGACCGGGGCCTTTCCAATGAGCAGCTACGGCATTGCCACGCCATTGTAAAAATTCCCACCGCTCACTTCTCTTCGCTGAACCTGGCCCAGGCCGTCCTCATCCTCTCTTATGAGCTCTTTCTCGCCGGAAGTGTTGACCGCCCCTCATCCGACCCCCGCCTCGCGAGCAGCTTCGAACTGGAAGGAATGTACGATCATATCAGGGCGGTCGCCACAAAGATCGGATTCATTGATTCGCAGAACCCGGAACACTGGATGCGCAACATCCGCCGGTTTTTGTCCCGCTATCGCTTGCGGGCACGGGAGACACGCATCATACGGGGATTCTGTCGTCAGATCGACTGGTATACCCGTCAGTTGGAGAAGAATGAAAAGCAGGCGGATTAGGTTACCAACGGGTTGGGGGCATGCGGGACGTCCATAAGAAAGTAAATAACGTGACATGGAATGTGTGGAAAGGCTACGTTTGACTCATATTTTGCGCTGCTGTAAAGAAGGATTATGTCCAGACCGCTGAGAATAGAATATCCGGATGCTTGGCATTATGTAATGAACTGGGGGAGACGGGGGGAATCTGTTTTCCGAAAGGATGAGGATTATCTCCACTTTATTGTCACTGCGGGGAACAAATTGGAGGAGATCGGCAGAGAAGTCAATATTACCCGATTCAGTTCGTTCAGCAGTGTTGTAGAGAGGATTAGTGGGAAGATATCCCGGGATCGCCAATGGCTGAAAAATACAAATACGCAGGGAAAGTATCGACAGCAACTCCAGCCTCTGGAAAGAATGGAATTCTGATCCGGAGCCTCGGTACTTTCGTCTTTCGTGTTTACCACGCCGACCATACATTCACTGATTATGAGATCAGACACGATGATCTATCTGTAACCATTGATCAGGAATCACTTGCAGCCTTTTACACGGATGGGCAGCGTCACGTACTCGATCATGCCCCGGAGGTATTGGGCCTTGAACCGGTTGATGACAGCAGTAGGGACAAGGAAACGGAATAGCTACTTAACATGCCAGTGGAGAGGACTGGACTATCAAGGCGCCGCTTCCTATCGTGTAGTTTTAGCGGTTGTGAGTGGAGCTCCGAAGGTTTGTTCTTGAAGGCCGCCATGTAAAGAGGGACGCCCATGAAATTATTCCTTTCTTTATCAGAGGTGAACATGGTATAGGAAAGGCATGCCTCGCCAAGCCCGCATAGACGCACCCGGAGCATTACACCATGTCATGTGTCGTGGTATCGAACGCCGGGATATTTTCCGCGACAATCAGGATAGAAGAAATTTTGTCGACCGGCTGGGCCGGGTTGTGTCGGAGACGTCAACGAGTTGTCTTGCCTGGTGCCTGATGCCCAACCATTTTCATCTTCTGCTCAGGACGGGGCAGTCCCCTATCTCCGGTGTGATGAGAAGGGTGCTGACAGGGTACGCCGTGACCTTCAATCGGAAGCACAAGCGATCGGGGCACCTGTTTCAGAACCGCTACAAATCGATCCTGTGCCAGGAGGAACCTTATCTTTTGGAACTGGTCCGCTATATCCACCTGAATCCGCTACGGGGAGGACTGGTCGGTTCATTGGAGAAGCTGGATCGCTTTGAGTTTAGCGGGCATGCTGTCTTGATGGGCAAAAGGAGGAATGACTGGCAAGATATGGAGACGGTATTCGTCCGTTTCGGCTCCGGAATTCGCGCAGCGCGGAGGGGGTATCGAGAGTTCGTAGCGGAGGGTATCACGGCCGGCAGGAGAGACGATCTTATCGGAGGGGGGATAATCAGAAGTTCAGGAGGGTGGCTGGTCCTGAAGGAGATGCGCAAACAGGGCCTGCATTTTAAAAGTGACGAACGGATACTGGGTGACAGCGATTTTGTGGAATCCGTGTTGAGGGAGCAGGAGGAGCGGTTTGAGCGCCGCCATCGGCTGAAAGCGCGTGGGTACAACTTCGACATGGTGGTGGGGCGGGTGGCTGAACTTTTCCATATGACGGCGAAGGAGATTCTCGAGCCGAGTAAGAAGCCGCAACGGGTCCGTGCAAGGAGCCTGCTCTGTTTTTGGGCGGTCACCGAATTGGGTCTTGCCAGCACAGTGGTCGGCAAACGGCTGGGGGTTGTGCAGTCGGCGGTCAGCAAGGCGGTAGAAAGAGGTGCTAACGTGGCGGCGGAGCATGATTTCAGCATTGAAGTCTAACGAAAGTGATAAAATCATGGGCGTGCCCCTCTATAGGCGTAAAACACGGATGATTTCTAATGAACTTTTGGCAGATCGGTCACAAAACGGTGAATGTCTTTATAGGCCGCTTTGGATTCGGGCAGGTTCGGCAGGGCCGGGAAGACATGCCACATCCCGTCCCAGATGTCGAGCGTTACCTCTACCCCGCTTTTTTTTGCCTTCCGCTGGAAGCGTATGCTGTCACTGAGTAACATTTCCTTTGTTCCCGCGACGATGAGGATAGGCGGCAACCCCTCAAGGTCACCAAACAGAGGGGAAATCAGCGGGTTGTCCAGCGCCGCATCACCCACGTAGGGGTGGCCCATATCTCCCACCCCTGAACCGAAACCCAAGAAGGGATCGTCCCCGACCAATGTCAGTCTTGTGTCGCCGCTGTGTGTAAAATCGAGCCAGGGCGAAAAGAGGATTGCCGCCAGGGGCATCGGCATATCCGCCGTTTTGGCTTTTAGCAATGTGGCCACCGAGAGTCCGCCCCCGGAAGAATCGCCCGCCATCAGCATCGATTGCGGTGCAACACCATCTTCAATTAAAGAACGATATACGGCAAAGGCATCTTCTACGGCCGCGGGAAAAGGGGCTGTAGCGGCCGTGCGGTAATCCACTGAGACGACCGCCTGCCCAAAGGTTCGGCTCAATAATACCGGGATCGAGGGCATGCTCCGGGCGGATCCGGTGATATAGCCGCCCCCATGCAGATAGATGATGGTCAGCCTGCGCTTATGTTCAGTGCCATCCGTTTCGTAGATCAGCACCGGAACGCCGCCGATGGTCGACGCTTCAGCACGGTAGGGTATATTGGCGCGGGCAAGCTCCCTTTGAATAAACGCAAAGTAGTTTCGGTCAAAGGCTTCTGCACCGCCGAAAAGCACATTGAGTTTAAAGAGCTCGTCGAAGACCGCTCCCTCTTCGATGACCGCCTTGGCCTCTTTACTCACATGAGGCGGTGCTTTATAGCTCGGGGTACATCCCATCAGCAGGGCGGAAATAATCGTGCAAATTGAACACACCCTAAGCAAGGAGGGTCTCCCAGTCGATGGTCTTGAATGTCCTATGGAGAAAATGGTCGTCCGCCACTGTGTGGAAGTCCAGTTCAAGGAAATACCGCTTTGCGGCCGCCTTCACCGGGTCAATGGGGATCACCTCGTCCCTACTGCCGTGATACACCGTGACCGGCACGGAAATCGGACGAACCGCCTGGGGGGCGGCATCGATGACGTGAATGGCCGGCGCGAG
This sequence comes from Deltaproteobacteria bacterium, assembly GCA_034522175.1. Lineage (GTDB taxonomy): Bacteria > Desulfobacterota > DSM-4660 > Desulfatiglandales > Desulfatiglandaceae > JAIPDZ01. Next base: position 3,135,126 of record JAXHLQ010000001.1, read on the forward strand.
GAGGACCAGCCGCTTCACGGCTGCCTCGTTGGACATGGCATACAGCGCCCCCATCAATCCCCCGAAACTGGATCCGATCATTCGGATGCCTGATGCCCCGGCCAGTATCTCGTTGAGACGGGTCATCCGCTTTTTAAGATCACCCGTAAAGGTGGGAAGGATCACGTCCGGGTACCTCGCCCTGAAAAAAACGCCTTTGGTCCCTTCAGGGCTGCTCTCAAGGCCATGTATGAAAATGCGCGTCATATTATCCGCATCCGATTCGTTTTTTCATGCTGGTCTCACGGGCCGCGGCAATCTCCGATTCATCCGCCTCCCTGATGCCGGTGATCCTGACATCCATGTGAGCCGATATCCCCGCCATGGGTGGGTTAAAATCGGCCAGGACCGTCTCCGGTCTGACCTCCAGCACCTTGAAACCGACCAGGGTGCCCATCTTCATCTGACGATAATAAACCCCTTCCTTGACTCGCTGCTTGATCAACCCTTTTTTGGGAATTTCCCGGATGAGTTCCGGATCGTGCTCCCCATAAAGCTCCTCAGGCGGAATCTTAAGGCTGAAGTGTTGCCCCACCTGAGCGCCTTTCAGAGCGTTTTCCAGCGTCGGCGGCTGAGGTTCCACCCCGAGGATAAACTCCACCGTCTCCTCGGGCCGTTTTTTGGTGGTCCCATCCGGCAGTTCACTTGTTAGGGTAAACGCGATACGGACCGCACAGTCCTTTGTGACGTGGTTCATGGCTCCTCAATAGACCTCCATGATTTCGTATTCGATGATCCCTCGAGGGGTCTTGACCCGGATCTCATCTCCGAGGGCCTTCCCAATTAATTCACGACCCAGTGGGGATTGAATGGATATTTTCCCATGATCCGGATCGGATTCATAAGCCCCCACCAGCTGGTAAGTGACCTCTTTGTCCGTTTCCAGATCGCACAGGACCACATGCCGGCCAAAAACCACCTGCTCCGCCGGGCCTTGATCCACATCAATCACCTCAGCCCGATTGATGACGCCTTTGAGTTCGTTGATCTTTCCTTCCAAAAAGGCCTGCCTTTCCTTGGCCGCATGATACTCGGCGTTTTCACTGATGTCGCCGTGGCTACGGGCCTCTTCAATGGCCTTGATATTTTGGGGCTTTTCCTCCCGTTCCAACCGCCGCAACGCCTCTTTCAGCTTTTCCAGCCCTTCCTTGGTTATCGGCATCCTTTCCATCGATTGATTACTCCTTACTTATTTCGCCACCAAGACACGAAGACACAAAGCGATCGGGTCTTCATCCCGATTCTAACAGGGGGCCCTGGTGGTGATCAGATCATTCGTTACCCATCATTCGGTCTTCCCAACGCCTCACGCCTTACGCCTCCCTTTGCTACCCCAAACCAAGTCCCAGGGCCATCCCTCCTTGGCGAATCACAAGGGCCACCATGTAAGCCACCACGAGATTGAACAGGATCGAGAACAGGGCCCACCGCCAGGAGGTTTCTCTTCGGATACTGATGACGGTTGCGATACACGGGACATACAACATGGTAAAAACAATGAGCGTGAAGGCCTGAAGCGGATTCCATTCCGGGTCCTGTTTTAATCGCTTCGAAAGGCTCCCGGTTTCTTCGGGGTCCGGCGCTCCCAGGGAATAGGCTGTACCCAGCGTGGAAACCACCACTTCCTTAGCGGCAAACCCACCCACCAACGCAATATTGGTCCGATACTCGAATCCCAGCGGCCCCGTAATGGTTTCCAGCCACCGGCCCATACGCCCGGCCACCGTCCCCTTTAAGGCCGCCTGTTGTTCCTGACCATTGATTCGGTTCAACCGTTTCTTAAGATCAAGGAATTGTTTACCGGCTTTCATATAGGGATCCTCGGCACCCCTCCTGCCGGTCCGACCCTCCTTAATTTCAATTGCGGCCTTTGCAATCCGGATCAAATCCTTTGGTTGAGCAGCCACATCCTGAAACACCTTTGGCCCACTCAACGCACCATATATCCGGTCCAATTCAGCGATTCGGGTCTTTCCACTGATCAGGCCGGACACATCGGGTGACGACAGGAAGGCCTCACGAGCGTCTTTTTGCGCCCCATCAAAGACGCTTTTTTCCCCTTCCGGAAGCCTCGGAAAGGTCATCATGGCCCACAAAAGCACCGAAAAAGCGAGGATAATGGTTCCCGCCTTCTTGATATAATCCCATGTCCGCTCCCAGGTGTGAATCAATAGTCCTCTGAGCGTGGGGACACGATAGGGGGGCAGTTCCATCACAAACGGGGTCTTGGGCCCTCTCAGGATGGTGGAACGAATGAACTTGGCTGCAAAGAGGGCGAAGCCCCACGACAGAAGCGTCAACAGAAACATCACCCGGGCCCGGTCCCTGGCAAAAAAGGCGCCGATCAGCATGGCATAGACCGGGAGCTTGGCCCCGCAGTTCATAAAGGGTATGACGAGAAGGGTAGCGATTCGCTCCTTCGGATCTTTCAAGACCCGCGTGGCCATCACCCCGGGCACGGCGCAGCCTCCGGAGAGACCGCCGCTGACCACCAGGGCCATGACGGAATTCCCATGCAGCCCGAACCACCTGAGGACCCGGTCCAGCATATAGGCGATCCTCGCCATGTAGCCGGAATCCTCCATGATGGCAATGCAGAAGAACATCAACATGATGAGGGGGACGAACCCCAGCACACCGCCCACCCCGTCGATGATGCCGGAGATCACCATGGATTGAAGGAGCCCCTCCGGCAACAAATTGGAAACAGCCTCTTTGAGAACATCGAAGAAGCGCTCAAAAAGCTCAATCGGCACCTCACTGGCCCAGAAGGTAACCGCGTAAAGGGCGTAGAGGATGGCGATCATGATGACGGGCCCGACGGCCCGATTGGTCAAAACCATATCGATCTTGTCTGAGACGTTCAGGCGGGACTGAATCTTTCGCTTGATCACCTGCTTGGTGATGCCGGTGATATATCCATATCGGTGATCCGCGATGATGGATTCCGGCTCCTCTTCGAGGGTGCTCATGGTGTGTTTGAAAACCGCATCGCACTTCGCTTTGATTTTTTTCCCCAAGGCCGGATCTCTATTTAAGAGTCCCTTTATCTGGCTGTCGCCCTCGAGGCACTTCAATGCCCGCCATCGAGTCGGATACTTGGGATCAAAGACCTCGGATTTGTCTATGAGGGCCGAAATCTCATCTAAGGCTCCATCGATATCCATGCCGTAGGAAATGGCCGCCATGTGCCACTCAGGGTCTTCCTGGGCCACCTCCACCACCCGATCCATCAGATTGCGGATTCCCTGATTCGATCGGGCCACCATGGGAACCACCGGGACCCCAAACTGCGTGGAGAAAGCGTCTGTATCGATGGTGATGCCCGGGATTCTGCGACATCCATCATGTTGAGGGCCACCAGCATGGGGACACCCAGCTCTTTCAACTGAGTGGCGAGATAGAGGTTGCGGTCCAAGTTGGAGGCATCCACGATATCCACCACCAGGGTCGGCCGCTCGTTCACAATGAAATCCCTGGCCACAATCTCTTCCAGGGAGTAGGCGGTCAACGAATAGGTCCCCGGAAGATCCACCACCTCGATCTCATATCCCCGATGCTGGACCACACCGTATTTCTTCTCCACGGTTACGCCCGGATAATTGGCGATGTGCTGTCTGGCCCCGGTAATGGCATTGAACACCGTGGTCTTCCCGGCATTGGGATTCCCGGCCAGTGCGATGGTAATCTTTTTTTCATGGACCCTGCTCATTTTCAGGGACATCCACCTCAACGAATATGCCGCTCGCCTCATTGTTCCTGAGGGTGAGGACGAAATCCCTGGCCTTGATGGCCACCGGATCTTTGAGGGGCGCACGCCCCTGGATTTGAATATGGGTATCCGGAACCAGACCCATCTCGCGGATTCTTCGCCCCATCTCACCCGTCGCGGTCACTTTCCGAATGATTCCTTCCTGATGCTTCAGCATCTCCCGCATGGGAATAATCTTTTTCATGGCAGGGGCTCCAGGGACGTCATGACACCCGCCCTGCTCTCCGGAGATACCACCAAAAGCGCTTCGTCGATGCTGGAACCATCCAGATAGGTATTCAGAAAAAACTCTTCGCCATTCATTCTGTAGATCCGTAGGCCCGCAGCCTCCACAATCACGCGCACGGCCGCCAGATCCTTAAAGGTTTCGTGGGTTACAATGGCCGCCTCTGCCTGCCCACCGGCGACATAACACAGATGCGCCGACGTACTCCCCAGGCTCCTTATCTTTCCTGGAAAGTGGGTTCGATAGTGCTTGTGAAACCGCGAATAGGTAAAAAGAACGCTTTCATCGTCCACACCCGGTTCATCTATTTCTCCAATCCTGACATCGCCCCAGTAAACCGCTCCGCCGGCACGTGCATAAAACAAATCGCCCGTGGCCGGCATATGGCATATACCGAAGACGGGCCAGGCATTCTCGAGAAGGGCGAGCGATATGCCCCATATCGGTATACCGCCTTGAAAATTGGCCACACCATCCAAGGGATCGAATACCCATAGATATCGTTCTTTGTCGTGCGTGTAGCCTTCATCCTGATGCCGGTTCAAAAAGATTTGATGTTCAGGAAACTGGCCGTAAATCTGCTCCTGGAAATATTCCGTCAAACGGAGTTCGGTCGTCGTCACCAGCTCTTCGTCAAATCGGGTATCCGCGCGACCCTTTCCATAGGAAACAAGGGCCTCTTTACCGGCATCTTGGATCACCCGCATGGCAAAGGTCATCAAATGCTCAATTTCCTGACTCTCCAGTTGGTCCATATTGCCCCCTCACCCCAAAATGGTATTGGATACGATCACCTTCTCGGCTTCTTTGGTCCCTTCATAGATTTCCAGAATCTTTGCGTCCCGATAGAGACGCTGCACCTTGTATTCATCAATATATCCGTAACCCCCGTGCATCTGAAGGGCCTCGTCCGCGCAATAGACGGCCATTTGAGCAGCGTACCACTTGGCCATGGCGATGAGTCCGTGATCGATTTTTCCCCGGTCCACCCACCAGGCGGCCTCGTAATAGAGATTTCTCGAGGCCCTGATCTTGGTGGCCATCTCAGCGATCTTGAACCGGGTGGCCTGAAAATCGGCGATGGCGGAACCAAACTGAACTCTCCCCCGTGTGTGCCGGACCGATTCTTCCAGCGCAGCCTTGGCCAGTCCAACGGCCTGCGCCGCGATGTGGAGCCGGGTCCGGTTGAAAAAGGCCATCAATTCCCGAAATCCCTCTCCCCGTTCGCCCACCAGGTTCTCTGCGGGCACCCGGACATTGTTCAGCGTCACTTCGGCCGTATCCGATGCACGAATCCCCAGCTTTCCCCGGATCTTGGTGGACTCGAATCCCGGGGTATCCGTTGGAATGAGAAAAAAACTGTGTCTGTTGTGACGGGAGGGATTTTCCGGGTCCGTCTGACAGAAAATGAGCATATATTTGGCCAGGTTGCCATTGGTGGCAAACATTTTGGTCCCGTTGATCACCCATTCATCCCCGTCCGGGACCGCCGCCGTCGATGCCTGGGCCACATCGGAGCCGGCATCCGGCTCGGTAATGGCGGTACCCATGATGGCCTCGCCGGCCACGAGCTGGGGTAAGACAAGTTCTTTCTGAGCTTCTGAACCGAAGAGGCCCAACAGTTCCGATCCGAAGGTGGTGGACAAAATGGCCTGACCGATCCCAGGGTCTACGGCCCAGAACTCCTCGGTGATGAGGCAGTGCTCAAAAAACCCGTAACCCGCCCCTTCATACGCCTCATCGATAAACACCCCCACAAATCCGAGCTCACAGGCTTTTTTCCAGATACCAAGATCGAACGTCTCTTCCCGATCAAACTCCTGTGCTCGATCCGGAAACTCGCCTAAGGCGAATTCCCTTGCCGCACGGATGATATCCTGCTGTTCTTCTGTCAGTGTAAAGTCCATCTCTTAGGCCTCACGCATTGGTGATTTTTTCTTTGAGTGCGTTTACCACATGGAATAGATCATCCGCCACACCGTAGTCCGCCACCCTGAAAATGGGCGCCTTGCCGTCCTTGTTGACGGCAATGACCGTGCCCGCGCCGGCGATCCCTGCCACATGCTGAAACGCTCCGCTGATACCCAGGGCCAGGTAAACCTTGGGTTTGACCGACTTTCCCGATGTGCCCACTTGATGGTACTTGGGGAGCCAATGCTTGTCCACCACGGGCCGCGAACAGGATAGTGTCGCCCCCAAAAGATCGGCCAGCGATTTGACCGATTCGATATTCTCCGCCTCGCCGATCCCGCGTCCCACGGATATGAGGAAGTCGGCCTGGGTGATGTCCACCTCACCCGCCCCCGTGTCCACAAATTCCACAAATGCCTTTCGCGGCTCAGGAACAAGATCAGGATCCAGCGCCTCACGGATCACCTCCCCGGCATACGTTGTCCGCTCATCAGCAGGGAGAAAGGCGCCCGGTCGAACCGTGACCATATACCCATCGGACGCCTTGAATGCCACCCGGGAGAAGAGCTTTCCACTGTATATTTGCCGGGTCACCACCGGCCGATCACCCTCCATGAGGATATCCACACAATCGGTGGCCAGCGGGTACCCTGTGCGCACAGAGAGCCCGGGCGCAAGGTCCATCCCCCACGGGGTATGACCCATGAGGGTGATGAAGGGGGCGTGATCCTGTATCAGGCGTTGGAGTACGGCCTTATACAGCTCGCCATTGAATACGGTCAGCCGGTCATCTTCAAAGGCTATCACCCGGTCCGCCCATTCCGCCAGTTGAGCTGAGAAGCCCGAATTTTTTGGCCCCAACAGAACGGCTGTGAGGGTGTGGGCATGTTCCCTGCACATCGCCCCCGCCTTAAAGAGCATTTCAAAGGTGATGTCTCTCAACTCACCCTGCCTATGTTCCGCAACCACGAATAGATCACCCATTTACTTGCCCACCCCCTTTTCTCTCAAAATATGCAACAGGGATTCGGCAACTGTACCGGCGTCCCCTTCAATCATTTCGGCCCCGGTCGTCTCGGGCGGCAAAAAGATCACTTCCACCTGCGTACGCGGGGTCAGATCGTCTTCAGAAAGGCCCAGGCTTTCCGCATCCACAACCTTCAATTCTTTTTTCCGGGCCTTTCTGATACCCATGACGGACACATATCTCGGCTCGTTGATCCCGGTCTGAATCGACAACAGGGCCGGGAGGCGGATCTTGGACACTTCATCCACGCCGCCTTCGAGTTCCGTACGCGTGGTAATGCCATCCTCCCCAACCACGATATCCGTGACCACCGACGCGTACGCGACATGGAGGTTTTCGGCCAACATGCTCCCGACCACGGCGGCATTGTCATCATCCCCCTGCACACCGGTTAAGATGAGATCGTAAGGCAGGGCCTCGACGATTTTGGACAGCAGCTTTGAAATCACGAATCCATCCAATTCCCGAGTGCCCGGGTCGATTCGAATGGCCTTATCAGCCCCCATGGCCAGCGCCCGTCGCAGCACCTCTTCATCGGCTTCATGACCCATCGTAACCGCCACCACGGTGCCACCCGTCTGCTCCTTGAGCGAAACCGCCTCTTCAATGGCATAGTTATCCCAGTCATTGATCACGTAGGGCAGGTCGTCTCCCCGCACATCTTTCCTCGTGTCATCGATCTCCAGGTCCACCTCTTGTGTCAAGGGAACCCGTTTTACGCAGACAATAATATCCATTCATCGCTCCCTCATCAGATACGACAGATAAAAACCTCAAAAAATACCCTGTTTGGCCACCCGCCCCCCATTTCGGCCACTATGGTCCCGCAAATGCCCTCAGAAGTCTCTCGCCGGTTCACTATTTCGACTTCGTGAGCACCCTAAGCGTGCGACCAGAATTCCAGAATTCCGGCCTGAAGACAAAATATTTGATAAACATACAGGAGTGTGCTATGGAGAGGCCGCATAGAGCTTGTAATCTTTTTCTCAAGCTTAACAGAAATTTAAAATCGGTGCAAAATCTTTTTGAAAAGGAGAGTTAAGATGTCAGCAAAATTAATTAAAGGGACTGAAATCAGGGAAAAAATCCTTTCTGAAATTGAAGAGGAAGTCAAGAAAATCAAGGCGGAACACGATGTCGTCCCCGGCCTTGTGACCATCCTGGTGGGCGAAAATCCTGCGTCCATATCCTATGTCACGCTCAAGATCAAGACCGCCGACCGACTGGGCTTCAAAGAGATTCAGGACAATCAGCCTGAGGATATCTCCGAAGCAGACCTTCTCGCCCTCATCGACAAATACAATAAGGACGATTCCATTCACGGCATCCTGGTTCAACTTCCGCTCCCCAAACAGATTGACGAAAAAAAGGTCCTCAACGCCATTGACCCGGACAAGGACGTGGACGGATTCCATCCCGTCAATGTAGGTCGGTTGATGATCGGCGGCTCTGAAGTGAAATTCCCGCCCTGTACGCCTGCCGGCATTCAGGAAATGATCGTCAGGGCCGGCGTGGAGACCAGTGGGGCAGAGGTCGTTGTGGTGGGCCGGTCCAATATCGTCGGCAAGCCCATTGCCAACATGATGCTGCAAAAGGCCGAGGGGGCCAATGCCACCGTAACCGTAGTTCATACCCGCACCAAAGACATGGAATCCCACTGCAAGCGAGCCGACATCCTGATCGTGGCCGCGGGGGTCCCCGGACTGGTTAAACCCGAATGGATCAAACCCGGTGCCTGTGTCATCGATGTAGGGGTAAACCGCGTGGGCGAAAAAATCAGCGAAAAGACGGGGAAAAAGGTCGCCATCCTCAGAGGGGATGTGGATTTTGATGCGGCCAAGGAGATTGCGGGTTTCATCACGCCGGTACCCGGCGGTGTGGGCCCCATGACCATCACCATGCTCATGAAAAACACCCTGAACTCACTCAAGTTCAGGCTCGGTATCGCGTAATACCTCAAAGGGGATTGGGGGCGACCCAATCCCCTTGATTTAACCATGGGCCAACCTTATGCATGCTCCGCGTGGTGGCTGGTTTCTCCGCCACTCGAGATGAGTTTGATGTAAAAAAGGACGATCACGATCTCCATACCGATCACAGCCAGCCACGATCCAAACATATCCCAGATCAATCCCCCCAGGACAAAAGCCGGAATAATCAACACAATCCCAATACCGATTTTTCTAAAAAGGTCCATCGACGGCCTCCTCCTTCTACGATGTCATTCTGACCCAGGTGGGACACATTCCCCCACCGATACGCCTTGACCTTCGTTCAATGGCTTATTATAAAAAAAAATAAGAGAGGTCAAGACATTTACACACCTTATTTCACTTGAAAAACCGGCCCGAAGGGAAGATCCTTTTATACACCTGTTCATCGCATCATTTAAAGGATAGCGGCTCATGATCAAAATTATTCTATGCTATTTTACCTTTGGGGCCATCCTGGTCATTTACGGCGCCCAGGTCTGACCTTTTTTAGAGGGCCTCGGGTATCTTCAGGCCTCCCTGCACACGTTTATCCCCATCCTCCTCGCACTCCCATTGAGGGTGATATGGTATAAGCGAAACGTGCGCCTCCTTCACCGGCTGGCGTCAACGGGCGATAACACCCTCTACACCCTCCCCTGGCGTGCATTTACGGCGGATCTCGTCCTGTGGTTCCTGATCGGTGTGGGTATCGCCCTCTTTTACATTCTACACCTCGGCGCCCCCCTCTTTACCGGGCTCAAGATATTGCTCGGCAGCAGTGCCTTCGGTCTCCTGGGCGGCATGCTCTGCTTTCTTTCAATGGAGAGCCGACTTATCGAATACTTGAAATCAGTGAACGGCGGCGCTTCGGTTACCCCGGGAAAACTCTTTTCCGTATCAAAAAAGATCTTCTTTTTTATGATAACCGTCCTGGGATCCATGACCACGGCCATTCTTCTCATGGTGTTCATGGACATCAACTACCTCATCAGCCAAAACGCCACGCCGGATTCCGAGATTTATTTCGGGGTGTTCAAGGAAGTCCTGTTTGCATTTGCGGTGCTGATTTTTTTGAGTGTGTCTATCCTGGGGCTGTTCTCTCGTAATCTGAAGGCCGTCATCGAACAACAGCTGCGCGTCATGGAAGAGATCACCCGGGGGAATTACCAGATCCGGTCGCCGGTGGTCAGCAATGACGAATTCGGCCTGATCGCGGCCAAGACCAACGACATGATCAGCGGTCTGAAAGAGCGGGACTTCTGCCAGATGAGCTTCGGCAAGTATGTCGCCCCTGAGGTCAGTGAGATGATCCTCGACGGCAAAGTCCCTCTCGAAGGGGAATTAAGAGAGGTTACCATCCTCTTCTGTGATCTGAGAGGGTACACCACCTTTGTGGAGGGGAGAGACCCCAAGGAGGTGGTCCGCTTTCTGAACGACTATTTCACGGAAATGGAAGGGACCGTCAAAAAACACAACGGTATCGTGCTTCAATATATCGGCGATGAAATTGAGGCGGTATTCGGCGCCCCACTGGACCTGCCCGAACATCCCCAAAAAGCGGTCATGGCTGCAGTGGACATGAGGGAGCGGCTCAAAGGCCTGAATCGAATCAGAGAGGATGAGGGCAAAGACCCCATATTCCACGGCATCGGCATTCACACGGGAACCGTTCTGGCGGGAAGTGTGGGAAGCCCGGAGCGGCTTACCTATGCCATGGTAGGGGATACGGTGAATAGTGCGTCCCGCATACAGGACCTGAATAAGACCTATCACACCGACATCCTTATCAGCGAAACCACAGCCGAAGCGCTGCGAAAAAAGGATATTCCCGTTTCCAGTCTTGGTAAGGCGGCACTCAGGGGAAAACGTAAAGAAATTGAGATTTTCAAGGTACACTGACGCAACCCCGCCATGGCCGTCCCCTCCCCACATTTCTATTGAAAAACGCTTCGAGCTCAAATAAATTAACGTGTTACATGCAATTTTGAAGGGATGAGCGTCGCTCTGAAACCGGCGGCATCGGACCATGGAAAGAATACCATCTGATACGCACGACAAATATATCAAGGCGCTGACGGACATCAGCCGAGCCATCACATCGGATCTTTATCTCGAAGATATCCTTAAACTCGCCGTCATGGTGACCGCCAAGGTAACCGGGGTGGAAATCTGCTCCCTCTGGCTTTTGGATGAAACCGTTAAGCCCAAAAAACTGCGCCTGAAAGCGACCCAGGCCATTGATCCCGAATACGTAAAGGACCGCTCCCTCGGCAGGGTGGAAGGCGTGGTGGGTTTTGTAGCCACCCATAACCAGCCCCTGGTGATTAAGGATGTATTGAAGGAACCCCGCTTCAAAGAAAAGGAAATGGCCAAAAAACTGGGTCTGGTCTCCATGATCAGCGTCCCCCTCCAGGTCAAAGATGAGAAGGTCATTGGGGTCCTCAACTGCTTTACAGCGGAACCTCACGATTTCACGGAAACAGAGACCAATCTCATAACGGCCGTGGCCAATCAAACCGCGGTGGCGATCCTCAATACCGAACTCATGGTCAAGAGCAAGGTCATCCAGGAAGAACTGGAGACCCGAAAGCTGGTTGAACGGGCCAAGGAAGTGCTGACGCGCAAGCGGAATATCACGGCTGATCAGGCACACCGCTGGCTTCAGAAGCGGAGCATGGATTCCCGAAGATCCCTCCGCCAGGTTGCCGAGGCGGTTCTCCTCTCGGACGAAATCTAAAGGCACAAAAAAATATTGACAAACGAACATCGTAAGATCTATAATTACTTTTTTCGTTAAATGGTAATCTCATCCTTCACACAATGGGGTGTGAAGTGATACAGAATGACAAAGGCGTCTTAACCCCTTAACCGGGAAGACGCCTTTTTTTGTGTGGGCTTCCCGAATCCATGACGGAGGAGAAAAAAATTGAATCTACAAAAACCCAATGCCAATGAAGCCCTTCAAACCAAAAACCGCTCACGGGATGTGGCGCCGCAATCCGGCATATGCAGCCGGTGCCTCGATGGCTGCAAAGGAAACTGCGACATGTTCAGGGCCACCTTTCGAGGGCGGGAGCTCCTTTATCCGGAACCCTTCGGGAGTGTCACTGCCGGAGCCGACAAGGATTATCCGGTGGATTATTCCCACCTGAACATCAACGGCTACGCCATGGGGGCCAAGGGCGTAGAAGCGGATCCGGACAAGGCCACCTTTCCGGCGGTGGACACGGAAACCGCCTTCGGCGCCACAGACAAGGTAAAAATGAAAATCCCGATTTTTACCGGGGCCCTCGGGAGTACCGAGATCGCCCGAAAAAACTGGGAACACTTCGCCATCGGTGCGGCCATCAGCGGTATCAGTCTGGTCTGTGGCGAGAATGTGGTGGGCATTGACCCTGAACTGGAATTCAACGATCAGGGTAAGGTCAAAAATTCGCCGGAGATGGATCGACGCATCAAGGAATACCGGCGCTACCATGAAGGATACGGGGATATTCTGGTACAGATGAACGTGGAGGACACCCGGAACGGGGTGGCCGAATATGTGATCGACAAGCTTGGCGTGGAAACCATTGAATTGAAGTGGGGCCAGGGCGCCAAATGCATCGGCGGCGAGATCAAGGTCAATTCCATCGAGCGGGCCATCGAATTGAAAAGAAGAGGGTACATCGTCACCCCCGACCCGGAAGACCCGGCGTATCAGGCCTCCTTTAAGGCCGGACCCCTGAAGCAGTTTGAACGCCACTCCAGGCTGGGATTCATCGACCAGGAAGGGTTCATGAAAGAAGTGGAACGGATACGAGCCCTCGGTGCCAAGCGTATCACCCTCAAAACGGGCGCTTATCCCATGCGGGAACTGGCCATGGCCATCCGATGGTCCAGTGATGCCAACATCGACCTCTTGACCATCGACGGAGCCCCCGGCGGTACGGGCATGAGTCCCTGGCGGATGATGACGGAATGGGGGGTTCCCTCCATTTACCTCCACTCCATGGCCCATGAGTTATGTGCACGCTTAGAAGCGAACGGAAAACGGGTCCCGGATATCGCCTTTGCGGGCGGGTTCTCCGCCGAAGATCATGTGTTCAAGGCACTGGCCCTGGGGGCGCCATACTGCAAGGCCGTATGCATGGGCCGGGCGCTGATGATTCCCGGCATGGTGGGCAAGAACGCCGAGAAATGGCTCCGGGGTGAGGCCGGCGGTCTCCCGGCCACGGTATCGAAATTCGGTTCTACCAAGGAAGAGATCTTCATGAATTACGAAGTGCTCAAGGAAAAGTATGGATCCGAAGCAGATAAGCTCCCTCTCGGCGCCGTCGGCCTGTACAGCGCCACGGACAAAATCAAAGTCGGCCTCCAGCAATTGATGGCCGGTTCCAGAAACTGGGCGGTGAAGTACATCAGCCGGGATAACATATTCTCACTCACCGAGGAATGCGCCAAAGTGACCGGCATTCCCTATGTCATGGATGCCTACAGGGAAGAGGCCCTCGCGGTCATAGACGCATAGGACCGCAAGACCATCTGCGTTTGTCGGTTTTCCATTGACGATTGACGGGTTTCCGTCGAACATTGTGGCAAACTGGAAGCGCACTCAAGCAATTGCCATATCGACGAAAAACCGTCATTTTTTTTGGAGACTGTTATGGGTCACATAAAGGGTATCATTTCCACCGATTCCTATACCCGTTTCAAGGCATTTCACGAGCTGATGGCCAAAAAGGTCCGGGAAATCCTCCTCGTCTCCAGCCCCTACGATGCCTTCATCATGGAAGAGGACGGCAGCCTTGCCTCGCGTATTATTAATGAGTACAGCGGGCTCAACCTGAGCCATCCCCCCCGGGTCACCCGTACCTCCTCAGCAAATGATGCGCTGGCGCTCCTTTATAGAACCCGCTTTGATATGGTGATTACCACCCCCCATCTCGACGAGATGGATCCCTTTTTCCTGGGTCTGAAGGCCAAAAAAATCAATCCCAATCTCCCGGTCATTCTTCTGGCCCAGAGCGTGAGGGGTATCTATCCGCCATTAGACAACCAAGCGCAGCGCGGAATCGATAAAGTCTTCATCTGGTCGGGTAATTCGGATCTGCTGCTCGCGCTGGTGAAAAATGCAGAAGACGCGCTCAATGTGGACCGGGACACCCAACAGGCCAATGTGCGGGTGCTCATCCTCGTGGAGGACTCACCTGTCTATTACTCTTCTTTTCTCCCCCTGATCTACAAGGAGATCGTGAAACAGACCCAGGCCGTTATTAAGGTAGGTCTCAACGAAGAGCACCGACTCCTGACCATGCGGGCAAGGCCGAAGATCCTCCTTGCCACGGACTATGAGCAGGCGATGAAGCTCTGCCGAAAATATCGATCGTATCTTTTCGGCATCATCACCGATACCCGCCTGCCCCGGCGTCAGCAGATGGACGAAGAGGCCGGGGTTCGGTTGCTTTCCAAGATAAAAGCGGACATTCCCGATCTTCCGCTTCTGATGCTCAGCTCCAACCCCAAGAATAGAGAAAAGGCCGAAAAAATACCCGCCGTCTTTTTGGACAAAAATGCGTCCAATCTGCTTTCCGAAATCCACGACTTCTTCGTGACCCGTCTCGGTTTCGGGGATTTTGTGTTTCGGATGCCGAATGGACGCGTCGTGGACCGTGCCTCCAACATTCATCTCCTTGAAGAAAAACTCCGGGAAATACCGGACGCTTCCCTCTGGTACCACGCCGAGCGAAACCATTTTTCCAATTGGATCATGGCCCGGTCCGAAATCGCCCTGGCCTCGTCATTCCGCGATGTTCAGGCATCCGATTTTGAAAGTGCCCATGAACTCAGAGCGTACATCATCGGCAACATACACCAGCTTCGGAAATTGCGTCAAAAGGGGGTGGTGGCGCGGTTCAACAGTCAGCATTACGATCCGGAGGTCATGGACTTTGTCAAAATCGGCCGCGGCTCGCTCGGCGGAAAGGCCCGCGGCCTGGCGTTCATGTCAGCCGTCTTCCACCAGAACAGCGAACTGCACGAAAAATATGCCGACATACGCATTGACCTCCCCAAGACGCTTGTCATCTGTACGGATGGGTTTGAGTCCTTTGTTGCTGAAAATGATTTGAGACATTTTGCCGGTGAAGGCTTCACAGACAATGCGGTGGCAGATGCTTTTTTGAAGGCCGATATGCCCGGTTGGCTCCGCCAGGAACTTGAAGCGTTTATCTCCCACGTCGGTTACCCGCTGTCCGTCCGTTCGTCTAGTCTTCTCGAAGACGCCCAGTTTCAGCCCTATGCGGGGTTGTATGAAACCTACATGATCCCCAACAATCATCCCGATCCCGCTGTGCGCCTGACGCACCTCATAAACGCCGTCAAGCTGGTGTACGCATCCACCTATTACGAGAATCCCAAGGCCTTTGCCCGGAATACCGCCAATCAGCCCCAGGAAGAGGCCATGGCGGTAATTATCCAACAGGTGGTGGGACAGCAGTATGGCGACCATTTCTACCCCGCCATTTCCGGCGTCTGTCAGTCGCACAATTTCTATCCCGTCTCTCACATGAAACCCGAGGAAGGCATCGCCCACATTGCCCTGGGCCTGGGGAAGACCGTTGTGGAGGGGGAGCGGACCTTGCGGTTTTCCCCCAAGCACCCCCACATCAACCCCCAGTTCTCCACGGTCGATGACATCCTCAATAACGCCCAGCGATATTTCTACAGCTTGAAGCTCCGAAACTACCCCAGCGATTTGAATTTCTGGAAAAACGCCAACCTGGAAAAGCGGGAGGTGGATGAAGCAGAGACCGAATTTCCGGTCCAGGCGCTGTCCAGCACCTACATTCCTGAAGAACACCGCATCCGGGATACCGGCTTCATGCACGGTGCCAAGCTTCTGACGTTCGCCCAGGTCCTTAAATACAACATATTTCCATTGCCGGCTCTTTTGGATGACCTGCTGAACATCGGCCGTAAAGGCATGGGATGCCCCATTGAAATCGAGTTCTCCATCAATTTGTATCCGGAGAAAGAACGCAAAGGGGAATTCTTTTTTCTCCAGATAAGGCCCATGGTTGCAGAAGCGGAGCGGTTTGAGGTGGAAATCACCCACCAGGATATTGAAGGTGCCATCTGCCGCTCCAGTCAATCCCTCGGTAACGGCCGAAGCCAGAACATTGCGGACATCGTTTACGTGAAACCCGAAGATTTCAGGGCGGACTCCACGGTGCAGATGGCCCAGGAGATCGGTGCGCTGAATGCCTCCCTCGTTAAAGAGAATCACCCCTATCTCCTGGTCGGCCCTGGTCGGTGGGGGTCTGCGGACCGATGGCTGGGCATTCCGGTTCAGTGGCAGGACATTTCCGGCGTGGGGGCCATCATCGAACTCCGAAACGCCCAGTTGAAAGCGGACCCGTCTCAGGGATCACATTTTTTTCAGAACATTACCTCACTGGGAATCCCCTATCTTACGGTAACGGAAGATGGCGAAGACTGGTTTGACTGGCAATGGGTCGAATCCCTGTCAGCCGTGGCGGAAACGGCCTTTTTGAGGCATGTCCGACTAACCGATCCCCTGACCATAAAAATCGACGGCCGAAAGGCCTGGGGTGTGATCATTCGAAAT
Organism: Deltaproteobacteria bacterium; assembly: GCA_034522175.1. Taxonomy (GTDB): domain Bacteria; phylum Desulfobacterota; class DSM-4660; order Desulfatiglandales; family Desulfatiglandaceae; genus JAIPDZ01. The sequence continues at coordinate 3,151,683 of JAXHLQ010000001.1, forward strand.
TGATTGAAAATGGCGGCGAGAACAGAAACAATGGGCCTCAAGATGAGGCGGGTTGGTGAAAAAACTCCCCGTCATGAAAAAGTCCTGACTGGAGTCCGGACAAACAGACGGGTTCACTGATCCTCAACGGATGAAAACGCAAATGGATACAACGAAAACAGGAGGATAGTTCATGAGAGAGATTCTAAAGGCCATCAAGGCGAGAGATCCTGAACAGAACGAATTTCACCAGGCGGTTGAAGAGGTGCTTGAAACGGTGCAGCCGGTCCTGGACAGGCATCCCGAATATCGTCAGGCGGGGGTACTGGAGCGAATTACCGAACCCGAACGGGTCATCATGTTCAGGGTCCCCTGGATGGATGACCAGGGACAAATACAGGTGAACCGCGGTTTCCGGATCCAGATGAACAGTGCACTGGGCCCTTACAAGGGGGGGCTTCGGTTTCACCCCTCAGTGAGCCTGAGCATCCTCAAATTTCTGGCCTTTGAACAGGTCTTTAAAAACGCCCTGACCACCCTCTCCATGGGCGGTGGCAAAGGCGGGTCGGATTTTGACCCCAAAGGGAAATCCGACACCGAAGTCATGCGGTTCTGCCAGAGTTTCATGACCGAACTGGCCCGTCATATCGGCCCGGACACGGATATCCCGGCCGGGGACATCGGCGTGGGCGCGAGAGAGATCGGATACCTCTTCGGCATGTACAAACGGCTGAGAAACGAATTCACCGGCGTTCTCACCGGCAAGAGCCTCAACTGGGGCGGCAGCCTGATCCGACCGGAAGCTACCGGGTATGGCTGCGTCTATTTTGCCTCGGAAATGCTGAATGTCCACGGCGACAGCCTGGAGGGGAAGACCTGCCTGGTTTCGGGCTCCGGCAATGTGGCCCAGTATACGGTGGAAAAGATCATCGAAATGGGCGGGAAAGTGGTCACCCTGTCCGATTCCTCGGGCTATGTTTATGATGAAGCGGGCATTGACAAGGCCAAGCTGGCCTTTGTCATGCGGCTCAAAAACATTCGACGCGGCAGGATGAGCGAATATGTCGACAAGTATTCGGAAGCCGTTTACACAGAGGTCGATTCCACACTGGACCACAATCCCCTGTGGAATCACAAAGCCGACTGTGCCTTTCCCAGCGCCACCCAGAATGAAATCAACGGAAAAGATGCCCGGAATCTCATCAACAACGGCGTCAGCCTCGTGAGCGAGGGGGCCAATATGCCCTCTACCCCCGAGGCCGTGGATATTTTCTTGGACGACAAAATCCTCTACGCACCGGGCAAGGCGGCCAATGCCGGCGGCGTCGCCGTATCCGGACTGGAAATGGCCCAAAACAGCATGCGCCTGAAATGGACCCGCGAGGAACTGGATGAGCGACTCCAAATCCTTATGAAGAGCATCCATCAGACCTGCATTGAGGCGGCGGCCGAATATCACATGGAGGGCAATTATGTGGCCGGCGCCAACATCGGGGGATTTGTCAAGGTCGTGGATGCCATGCTGGATCAAGGGCTGGTTTAACCCGCTCAGAACCGCACGTCCATTCATCTGCCGGTGAGGCCGCTTCACGGTCTTACCGGCATTTTTATCTCATAATTGCGGAACGGCTCCCGGCGCCGGTGAAACCCCCTCGCTATTGACGCTTCACATGCGCCGTATTTCACGGCATGTGCATTGGCTTAACACCGCCTCCAGGGGCGGCTGCTTGACAGCTCTGATCGAGTAGATATATTATACCTGTAAAGTATACATCAACGAGCAGCAAGCAACGTTTGATGGGGAGATTTCCGCATGAAACTGTCCACCCGGAGCCGCTACGGAACCCGGATGATGCTGGATCTGGCGCAGCACTACGATCAGGGACCTGTGCCCGTAGGCGATATCGCCAAACGTCAGGATATCTCGGTCAAGTATCTGGAACAGCTCATTATCCCCCTGAAGAAGGCGAAGTTCATCGAAAGTATCCGGGGCCCCAAGGGAGGACACATGTTGACAAGGTCACCCGACAACATCCGTGTGGGTGAGTTGGTCAGGGTTCTCGAAGGCGAATTGGATCTGATTCACTGCATCAGCGATCCGGAGGCATGCGAGAGGCGAGAGGAGTGCCTGACGCGAGGCGTCTGGGAGGAGGTTTCGCGGGCCGTGCTGGATAAACTCAACGCCACCACGTTGGCCGATATGATCAGTGGGGAGTAACCATTGGAAAAAATCGTTCTCCTACTACAGGCAAGAAAAGAGTAACCAAAGTGACGACCGAAACGAATAACCGTCAGATCATCGAACGAATATCGGCCATCAAAAGGAGGCTTTCGGACAGACTCCTGATCCTGACCCATCACTATCAGAGGAAGGAGATCGTGGATCTTGGGGATTACCGGGGCGATTCCTTCGGTCTCTCTCAAAAGGCGGCGGCCGACCAGGCATGTGAATTCATTGTTTTCTGCGGCGTCCACTTTATGGCCGAGAGCGCGGAAATCCTCTCGCAGCCTCACCAGACCGTTCAGATACCGGCCATGGAGGCGGGATGCTGGATGGCGGACATGGCCGATGCCCCGACGGTGCAAAGTGCGTGGGAAGCGATTACGGATATCACCGGTGAGGACGGGGTCGTGCCGATCGTGTACATGAATTCAGATGCCGCGCTCAAGGCCTTCTGCGGTCGAAACGGCGGCATTGTGTGTACCTCTTCGAATGCCCCTGCGGCATTTAAATGGGGGTTTGGCTCCCGTGAAAAAATCCTGTTTTTCCCGGATCAGCATCTGGGCCGAAACAGTGCCGATCAACTAAGAATCCCTGAAGAGGAGACCCTCCTGTGGAATCCCCGAAAGCCCTTAGGGGGAAATTCTCCTGAGGACATCAAGCGGGCCAGGGTCATTCTCTGGGACGGTTACTGCCTGGTCCACAGCCGTTTTCAGGTCGAACACGTGCGAAAGATGAGGGAAGCGTATCCAAAGGCCAAAATCGTGGTACACCCTGAGTGTACCCGAGAAGTGGTGGCTATGGCCGACGCGGTGGGCTCCACCAGCTTTATCGTTCAATACGTAAGGGAGGCCCCGCCCGGGACCACCATCATCATCGGCACGGAAATCAATCTGATTCATCGCCTGTCTCTGGAATATCCAGACAAAGAGATATTGGAGCTTTACTATTCCCTGTGTCCCAATATGTTCAGGATCAACCTCAGCAACCTCCTGGAGTCCCTTGAAAAAATCGGTGAAGTCAATGTGGTGCGGGTACCCGAGGAAATCAAAAGAGAAGCCAAACTGGCGCTGGACAGGATGCTGGACTTGGGGGATTAAACCCTGAAGCGACACCCTGAGCCGAGAGGCAACTCCGGCATTGAAAGGGATCAAACCTATAACCGCAATCCAAAGGAGCTAACATGCTACAGACCATCATCGTTCTCGTCATCATCGCCGTCGCCCTGGCCTTTACAGCCCGGTGGACCTTTAAGAAGCTCAGTGGCAGGGAGACGAGCTGTTGTGGAGACAAGGGCGAATCCCGTCCCTCCTGCACAAGCAGCATGCCCAGTTGCTGCCGCCCCCCTGAGTTGGGCGGCAAGGGCGAATAGGCATATGGTGAACGGCGGCTTCAGCAGCGTGAGCCGGACGTTCTGCAAAATGTATAAAGCAATGAATCAAATTCCTGAAAGGAGCCATATCATGGAAAACGCAACATTATCTGTTCCGAATATTTCGTGCGGCCATTGCGTGATGGCCATTCAGAAGGCATTGAATGAAAAAGACGGGATCAGCAAGGTGGAGGGCGATCCCAACACCAAGGAGATCCATGTACAATTCGATGCCCCCGCCACCTTAGATGAAATCAAGTCAACCCTGAAAGCGATCAACTATCCTGCCGCAACATAGGGTAGCGGGAAAGAGCAAACAAATTACGGAAGAGACCGTTCACCTCCCGGTCACCGGGATGACCTGCGCCAACTGCGCCATGAACATTGAAAGGGCCCTGAGTAAGGTGCAGGGAATCCATAAGGCCGACGTCAATTTTGCGGTGGAGCAGGCGGCCGTCTCCTTTGACCCGGAAAAGGCATCGATGGGGACACTCATTGACACCATTGAAGATGCCGGCTACGGGGTGGCCACCACCACTGTGGATATACCGGTGACCGGCATGAGTTGCGTCAACTGTGCCATGAATATTGAAGGCGCCCTCAGACGGAAAGTGCCCGGCGTGGTGGAGGTCTCGGTCAATTTCGCCAATGAAAAGGCCTCTGTGAAATATGTCCCCGCTCTCACGTCAGTGGATGACATCATCAGGGCCATTGAAGCGGCCGGGTACGGGGCTGTTCACCCCGCCGACACCTTGGAAGCAGAGGATGCCGAACTGGCGGCCCGAAATGCCGAAATCAGAGATCAGACCCGAAAACTCCTCGTGGGCATACTCTTTACCCTCCCCTCTTTATCCTGAGCATGGGGAGAGATTTCTCCCTCTGGGGGGACTGGAGCCATGGTGCCTGGATGAACTGGCTTTTCCTGGCCCTGGCCACGCCGGTACAGTTCTACACCGGATGGGATTATTATACCGGCGGATTCAAGAGCCTCAAGAACAGGAGCGCCAATATGGACGTCCTGGTGGCCATGGGTTCCTCTGTGGCCTATTTTTATTCCGTCGGCGTTCTCCTCTTTCCCATCCTGGGCCGGCACGTCTACTTTGAGACCTCGGCGGTCATCATCACCCTCATCAAGGTGGGGAAACTCTTGGAAGCCCGGACAAAGGGCCGCACCGGGAGCGCCATCCGAAAACTCATGGGGCTCAGGCCCAAGACCGCAACCCTGATGGAAGACGGGGTCGAGAAAGCGGTGCCCATTTCCGAGGTCACCATCGGTGATGTGGTGCTGGTCCGGCCCGGAGAGAGTATCCCGGTGGATGGGGTCATCCGGGAGGGGACCTCGGCAGTGGACGAATCCATGCTCACCGGCGAACCCATCCCGGTGGACAAGCGTGCGGGGGATGAGCTGACCGGCGGCACCATGAACCAGGAAGGTTTACTCAAATTTGAGGCCACCCGCGTGGGCAAGGATACGGCGCTGGCCCGGATTATCCGGATGGTACAGGACGCCCAGGGGAGTAAGGCCCCCATCCAGGCCCTCGCGGACCGGGTGGCTGCCGTGTTTGTGCCCGGCGTCATTGCCATCGCACTGATCACATTCGGAATCTGGTGGATCGGCGGCGGAGAGTTCGTGCCCGCCATGATCCGCTTTGTGGCCGTGCTGGTCATTGCATGTCCCTGCGCGCTGGGTCTGGCCACCCCCACGGCCATTATGGCCGGGACCGGTCTGGGCGCCGAAAGAGGCATGCTCTTCAAGAACAGCGAAGCTTTAGAGGTGGCATCCCGGCTCCAGACCATCGTCCTCGACAAGACGGGAACCATCACCGAGGGAAAACCCAAAGTTGTGGATGTGGTCGTACTAAATGGATCCGATCAGACGGAAAGCGACCTGTTGAAACTGGCGGCTTCCGTGGAAAGGGGATCCGAACATCCATTGGGCAAGGCCATTGTCGCCGAAGCCCGGGCACGCGAGATCACGCTTTTGGAACCCAAGGAATTCCAGGCCACCGGCGGAGCCGGGGTAAAGGCCCGGATAGACGAAAAAGAAGTTCTCTTGGGTAAACCCGCCTGGTTCGCTTCCCTTGACGTGGATCTGAATAAACATGCGGTGCAGATGCGACAGCTTCAGGAAGAGGGAAAGACCGTCATTGTACTCACTGTGGACAAAAACCCAGCCGGAGTCATCGCCCTGGCCGACACCGTAAAGCCGGAGTCCAAGGCAGCCATAGCGGATATCCACCGCATGGGTCTACGTGCGGTCATGCTCACCGGCGACAACCCCCAGACCGCGGAAGCCATCGCCAAAGAAGTGGACATGGATGAAGTGACAGCAGAGGTGCGGCCCGAAGATAAATCCGAGAAGATCAAGGAGCTTCAGGCACGCGGGGAAAAAGTGGCCATGGTGGGGGACGGCATCAACGACGCGCCTTCACTGGCCCAGGCCGATGTGGGAATGGCCATCGGCACGGGAACGGATGTGGCCATTGAAACCGGAGACGTCATCCTCGTCAGCGGGGACCTCCACGGCGTGCCCCGGGCCGTCCGGTTGAGCCGTGCCACCATGCGCACCGTAAAGCAGAACCTCTTCTGGGCCTTTTTCTACAACGCGGCCCTGATACCCGTGGCTGCCGGTGTGCTCTACCCCTTTGAATTCCTCCCCGGCATCCTGCGGCACCTCAACCCCATGCTGGCCGCCCTGGCCATGGCCACCAGCAGCATCACCGTGGTCCTCAACAGCCTGAGGCTTCACCGGGCACGGATTGACTGACACCGGGAGTCTCTCCTGATGCCCCATCCCATTTTGCGACTGGCCTTGTGCCAGGCCTTTATCTGCCGGCCGACGGGCTGGAGGGCCGGTTCCCCATCTTTGCCCTTAAACTGCATGCGCATATCATCGCGTCCGCCCGGGGAGCGATCCTCCCTTCAAAAGAACATGAAACGGTTTTCCCGCCAATACTTCATGATAGAAGCACCGACGGGTCTCCTATGAAGCCATGCCATGTGTGCCTGTCGCAGATGGGGCTTCCTCCGCTCTGTGGGTTCCGCCAAGGATGCGGTCAACCTCATCCACAAACCACGGATAAACGATTCGATTAGCCTTCTTCAATCGACGATGAAATCCGGAATCCACAATGTCACGATCCATGGCAAGTTCTCGTAACCCCTGAATCAGGGCGTGAACCTTCACCGACTGACTGCATGACGCTGTACACTGACCGCACTGTATACAGAGCCAGATGGCCGGCGATCTCAGCAGTTCCTCTGTAAGGCCCAAATTGGCCATACGGGTTATCCAGAGGGGATCAAAGGCAGCGAAGAACTTCCTGTATCCATTGAGCATATCCACTGACACGACCCTCAGGCGCAAGGCTTCCTCCCGAATACGAGAAATAATTCTCAGGGGGGTTACCAGCGTAGGGCAGGTCTGGGCGCAGCGATTACATGCCATGCAGTACCAGATCTCCGGCATCTTCACCATTTCCTCAATAAGACCGATGGTGGCCATTCGGACGATCTTTCTTGGACTCAGAGGCGGTTGGTGGCGTCATTGATGGGGCATTCGGCATCACAGGTACCGCATGTCCAGCACAGGGTTACATCTGCCTTGCTTTCCTGATTGAGGATTGCGGCAATTTTGAAATTGGGTGTGATCGGCTTCATTTTTTTATCCTCCTCAATTTTATTCACACGATCCGTCTTTCTCTGATGCAAACCCAAGTGCTGCAAACACCTCACAGGTTCTGCATATTTTCATCTTCTCACGCCAATCTTTATGGACTTTTCCCTCGCAAATGGTCCCATTGATGAACCAGCAGAGCTCACCGGCCCCGAATTCCCACGCTGGGCACTTCTGTTTCCGATCGGGGGGACACGCCCTGATATCCCAACACGGCCTCAATTCCACCTGCTTCCCCTCAACAGTAGCCACCAGGAATAAGAGCTGCCGTTCTATATGAGACGGCACGGCCCGCCATCCCTGTTCATACCCCTGAATGGCCTTCAAAGAAGTCCCGCACAACTGGGCCAATTGTTTTTGGGTCTTCCCCAGTCGCTTTCGGTATGCTGCGAATTCTCTGCTGTCCATGGCATCTCCCTTGTCGTTTTGACATGTTTAAAAATACCACATTGTGGTACCTTTGTCAATACAGAAGCATGATTCATTTGGCATTTTGACCCTGTTTGACAACTGTGGTAGTCTCTCTGCCGGGTTGTTTTGTTCCGGAGGCCGGCAGTTTTTCATTCATGGCCTGACAATCGCTTTCGGACCGAGTGCCCGGTCCACAACGGCCTTTTTGAACGCGGCATTACAGCGTTCCCGGGAAGACCTGGAAGAGAGGGTCGAAGAGCGGACCAAGGCCCTTGAAAAGGCCAACAGGGAAATGGACAAAGCCCTTCAGGAACGGCTCAAGGCGGAGGAGAGATTTAGAAATATCGCCGAGATGTCACCGAACATGATCTTCATCAACTGGTGGGGGCATGTGGTCTATGCCAATGAACAGAGTACGAAGATCATGGGGTACACCAGGGAGGAGTTCTATTCGCCTCAGTTTGACTTCATTTCACTCATCGCGTCGGAATCCGTAAGTCGGGCGAGGAAAAACCTGGAACGGCACATGAAGAGGGAAGAGATGGCCCCCTACGAGGTGACGCTGGTCACCCGACACGGCAGACGGCTTGAGACCATCGTCAGCACCAGACTGATAGACCTCGAAGGGGAAAAGGCCATCCTGGGCATCATAACGGACATATCCCATCAGAAGCGGACTGAGGAAAGAATACGGGAATCGGAGACACGATTTCGAGCCATGGCCCAATCGGCAAAAGACGCCATCATCACAGTAAATCATAACGGCAAAATCACCTTCTTTAATCGATCAGCCCAGGAGATATTCGGCTATGAAAGGCAGGAGATCCTGGGCCGTGAGGTGACCCTGCTGATACCCGACAGATCAAAAAATGCGCATTTGCAGGGTATGGCCCGCGTCCGCGAAAAGGGTGCACTTATAGAACCCGGCCGGATTATCGAAACCGCCGGTGTCAGACGTTGTGGAGGCCATGGCCTCTGACAGACCGTACAGGCCGGCCCTGGGAAGCGATACCGCGCTGGAGGAAATCTCCAAAAACAGCGGCAGCCGGTATGAACCCGGGATCGTAGATGCCTGCCTGAGGCTTTTCAAAGAAAAGGGATTTACGTTTGAAGAGGATTAAGGGCCTAACCCTACAACTTCAAAAGGAATGAATAAAGTTGATACCAACCGTCAGAATGAACAACCCCATCCACGAATGAATTACTGAAGACCGAGGAGGAGTGACCCATGAAGATGAAGAAAATAACTCTGGCCGTTGTTATTTCCGGCATATGGATAACCGCTTCGGAATTTGTCAGAAACGTGGTCATGTTCAAGAGCTACTGGCTCAACAAGTATTCGGCGCTCGGCCACCCCTTCCCCTCCTCCCCCATCAACAACCTGCTGTGGGTCGCGTGGTGTTTTTTTCTTGCGGGCTGCACTGTCTATCTTGTTCGCAAACTGTCCTTTGTCGGGGCCGTACTGATCACCTGGATACTCGGCTTCGTGATGATGTGGATCGTCATGTGGAATCTGAGCGTCCTTCCCACGGGCCTGCTGCCTGTCGCCGCTCCCTGGAGTTTTGTGGAAGTCATCGTGGCCGTCCTCATCGCGCGGCTGCTCCTCAAACGACGTTCCAAGTGATCGAAAGTGAACCCGGTCGTCACCGTTAGGGGAACAGAGGAGTTGATATGGCCGGAGACATGCTCTTAGTGGCACTCGGCCGCAGCCGGCTGCCGGGGATATTGGAGATATCTGCGAAGCACGCTTTCGTCGTTTTTGGGACCATGGATGGGGTGGCGGGAAACCGAATTTGTGTTCTCCAACAACCAACTGGTGGGGCTCGGACGGCCGATTCTCTATGGGCTGGCTGCAGCCGGGGTCGACGGCGTGAGGGATGTGATCCAGGAGATCACCTCGGAGTTGCTTCGGCTGATGTCCATGACGGGCGCCCAAGACCCCTGGCATGTGAGCCGGGACCTTTTTGATCAAGGGATGACCGCCTCTCCGTCAGCAAGGATCATATGAAAACGTCACACAAACCGGACGAGTCACAGGCATCGGCATCCACCCGCACCAGGCGGCGCATCACCCTGAACGGCCCTTACCTGTATATCCTTTTTCTGATGGTCGCCGTGGGTCTGGCCTGGGTTGTCCCGGAGGCCGGGGCCAGAGGCGGGTGGCTCAGAACGGAGACGACCACCCGGCTGGCCGTCTTTGTCATCTTTATCCTCCAGGGATTGACCCTTCCCACCCGGGAACTGAAGCGGGGGCTCGCCCAGTACCGCGTGCATGCCTGGACCGAAGGGTTCATATTTCTGTTCATCCCGGCACTGACCTATCTGCTCCTTTTTTTCTTTAGGGACCTCTATATCTATGACCTCTACATGGGATTTCTCTTTCTCGCCGCCCTCCCCTCCACCATTTCCACCTCCGTGGTCTATACCACCCAATCGGGAGGTGCCACGGCTGTCGCGCTCTTTAACGCCTCCGTGTCCAATGTCCTGGCCGTGTTCCTGGTGCCGGTCTGGATATCGTGGCAGATTACAGCCCGGGTCCCGCTCCCCCCGGTCGGGACGCTGATCCTTAAAATTGCCTTGATCGTTCTCCTTCCGCTCATCATCGGTCAGATGGTGAGACAGTGGGTTCGGACGTGGGCCGATCGCAACAAGAAGGTCATGTCCAACGTCAGCATGGGACTGATCCTCTTTATCGTCTTTGCCGCATTCTGCAATTCGGTAAAACAGAACACCTGGCACGACCTGGGCCTTGAAGAAATTCTGCTGGGCTTTTTTTCCACGCTCATCCTGCTCATTCTCATCATGTCAGCCGGCGCTGTTTGTCGAAAGGTGGGCGGTTTCAGACGGGATGACGGCATCGCCTTTTTTTTCTCCAGTACCCAGAAGGCCCTTTCCACCGGCGTGCCCATGGCCACCGCCATATTCGCTTCCACGGGATTGGACCTGGCCCTGATTCTGGTGCCCCTGATGTTCTATCATCCCCTGCAACTCCTTATCGGCAGTATTGTGGTGGGCCGGTTTGCGGCCGGCAAAACTCGTGAGGGTGCCCCTTGACCCCGCTGTCTCAAACGCGCTACAGTGGGGACACAGTGAATTGCGTGGTACACACCGGATAGAACGACTCGAAAGATGACCGATACGCTCTCGGAAAAAACAGACGCCCAGTTGATCGAGGCATTCAAGGCGGGATCCATGGCGGCCATGGAAGCGATTGTGAACCGTTATGAAGATCGCATTTTTACCTTCGGGCTCAAGATGTGCGGGCAGCTTCAGGATGCAGAGGATATCATGCAGGAGACGTTCCTGAACGCCTTCAGGTATCTCGATGGATTCAGGCAGGAAACCAAATTGCGGAACTGGCTGTTCAAAATCGCCTCATCCGCATGCATCAAGAAACGGCGCAAGAAGAAGTGTGAACCGGATCACGAGCTGTCCCTCGATGCCTTTCCCGGCAACGGGAAAAACACCACATACCAAATCCCCGACTGGTCCAATGACCCCTCCAGCGCAGTCATGCGGGGAGAAATGAAACAGATCATGGATACGGCCATCCAGGCCCTCCCCCACAAGAACAAACTGGTCTTCAATCTCCGGGATATCGAGGGGTTCAGCACTAAGGAAACCGCAGACATCCTGGGGATATCCGTGGAATCAGTAAAAACCCGCTTGCATCGTGCACGCCGGTTCTTGAGAAAAAATCGCCAAGGCCTACAAGGAGCGGGAACCCGATGACGGATGAATTCGAAAAAAACTTTGAGAAAATTTCCGATTATCTGGACGGCGAACTGGATCCGGAAGGCTGCCGGGAGATAGAGCGGCATATCAGTGAGTGTCCCAAGTGCCGGGACTGCCTCGAATCCCTACAGAAAATCAAGGCGCTGTGCCGGGAGGCCTCCCAGGAAAAACCGCCCCCCGAAGTACACAAAAGGCTCTTGAACACCCTGAGGGAATGCCTGAACCACGAGCACAAGGCGTAGTATTTTTGGACGAGGCCTATCCGTTTTGTTGATCATTCCTTATGCATCAGGCGGGCGGCCCTGCGCATCCCACCCCCGGTCCTGATAGTATTCCTGAAGCATGGTCTCCATCTGATCCCGGGTGATACCTGCGTTGGTCTCAGGAAGTGCTTCCCGGTAGAAACGGGGAGGCAGATGGTCATCCTCTGGCGAGAGCCCTTCACGGAGATTGAAGCGGCGCACGTCATCCGTCACCCCTTGAGCGATCCTGCGCATATCTTCCTTGGACAGGCCCAGACCGGTCACCCCATTCACCATCTCCCGAAGCTGATCCCACTGATACAGGTCCCGGTAAAAACGGCAGAGGACCAGGGTATCAAAGAAGGTGAGCCGATCCTCCCACTGGTTAAATACTGCGGCCTTACCCTCAATCTGCTCCGGGTCCACCAGCCCCCCCAGTTCAGGTTTGTAAAAGGTGGCCCGCAGATGACAGGCCCCCCGGTCGGAGGCGCCGTAGGCCAGGCCCATGCCTTTCAGGACCCGGGGGTCATATCCAGGCGGCTCAAGCCCCTTCACATGGATGGCCTCATCCACCATATCCAGCTCCCGGGCTGCGTGCCGGATCCCGCCGGCCAGCACCGCTCCCAGACCCTCCTGAGCCGCTATCTCCTTCAGCAATTGAGCGATCTGATCTGTATTCCCATATTGCAGTTCATCCCGTATCTTTCCCTGCTGTGATGCCTCAATGGCCAGCCCCACCAGGTTTCCCGCGCTGATGGTGTCCATCCCCAGCCGATCACAGATGTCGTTGAGATAAGCGATCTCTTCAATGGAATCCACCTCGCACAGCCCACCGAATGCAAAAATGGTCTCATATCGGGACCCTCGATCTTCAGTCCCTTGTGACGCCCGCCTTTAACGGTGGCCAGTCGACCGCACGCCATAAAGCATTTGAGACAGGCATGGGGCTCCACCTCACATCGCTCGTGAAGGGCCGCTGCATTGATGGATTCCTGATGCGCCACCTTTCCTTCATGCCAGTAACGGCTGGGGAAACAGCCCGCTTTGCTCGTCACATCCACCAGCATGGGGGTGCCCATGGAATGATAGGCCTTAACCCCCCCGTCCTCTTTTGCATCCTTGGCCAGTTGTTTGACAAACCCCTTCACCGCCGGTTCGTCGGCCATTTCTTTTCTCCGGTCCCCCCAAAAGGCAATGGCCTTGATCCGTTTGGCGCCCATGACCGCCCCCACGCCGGTGCGGCCCGCGGACCGCCAGTAGTCGTTCTCAATAACCGCAAACCGGACCTGGTTTTCTCCCGCAGGTCCAATCACCGTCACGCCCGGTCTGCGGGCCTCGGGACGGTTTTCTTTGAGCCAGGCCTTGACCCGGTCTTCGGTGTCATAGGTTTCAAGCCCCCAGAGATCCCGGGCCGGATGAAAGACAGCCCCATCCGGTGAGATTTCCAGCCATACCGGATCCTCAGAAGCCCCCCTGATCATGACGGCGTCAAATCCCGTGGCGGCCATTGAATCCGCCACCGTGCCGCCGGAGTAGGACTCGGCATAGAACCCTGTCTGAGGCGATTTGGCGTACACGCCGTGTCTGCAGGACCCCCAGATGGGTGTACCCGTAAGCGGTCCCGTGACAAAAAGGAGGTGGTTCTCCGGCATCAGGGGATCCACGCCCGGGGGATTGTGTGTGAGAAGGAGATGCGTGGCGAGTCCCTTACCCCCCAGGGTGCGGCGCAAGACCTCATCTGAAAGGGTTTGCGCGGTCGAACGACTTTTCTGAAGGTCCACGGTTAAGATTTGATTGAAGAATCCGAACATGTTGCTCACCGTCCTTTCATGGACTATCCACCTGAGTCACTACAGCACCCGTCGATAGATGGCTTCTGCGTCCTCCAGCGTCAGGGTACGGGGATTGTTGGCCAGGAGGCGTTCGACTTTCATGACCCCGCAGGCCAGGTCCTTGATGTGCCCGTCGGTAATACTGAACTGGCTCAGGCTGGTGGGCACCTGGAGGTCTCTGGCCAGAAGGATCACCGCCTCTACCGCCGCCTCAGCCGCCTCCCGGTCCGAAAGGTCATCAACCGGCTCTCCCATCAGCTGAGCAATATCCGCAAATTTCCTTACATTTCCCACGAGATTGAATCGCATCACCTCGGCCAGCATCAGGGTGTTGGCCACCCCGTGTGGGATATGGAATTCGGCACCAATGGGATATGCAAATGCATGAACGGCCGCAACTCCGGCATTGGCAAATGCAATCCCTGCCAGCAGGCTGCCTTCCAGCATGGCGGACCGGGCGTCCAGGTTTTCCCCATGTGCATAGGCGGTCCGCAGATTGTCCGCAATCAGTTCGATGGACCGAGCAGCCAGCATGTCCGTCATTCCCGTTGCATTGACGCTGGTGAATGCCTCAATGGCGTGAATCAGGGCATCCATGCCTGCGGCTGCAGTAACCGATGGGGGGAGCCCGAGGGTAAGCTCAGGATCCAGGATCGAACAACGGGGAAAGAGGTATTGACTCACAACCCCCTTTTTGAGTTTTTCCCCCTCGTCTGAGAGAATCGCGATGGGCGTGACCTCGCTTCCGGTCCCTGCGGTGGTGGGCACAATGACCGTAGGGAGACCCGGTTTCTTGATCAGATCCACGCCAAAATAATCGGCAATGGACCCCGGGTTTTTGAACATCACGGCGGCGGTTTTGGCAATGTCAATGGCACTGCCACCCCCCAGCCCGATCACGGAGGAGGGCTTGAAATCCCTCGTCTCATTTATACAGGTATCCACGGTTTCATAGGGGGGATCTGCGGGGACGTTGCTAAAAACCTTGTATTTGACGCGGGCCTTCTCAAGGGACTGCTCAACGGGACCCAGAAGGCCCGCTTCGAGAATTCCAGGATCCGTAACAATAAGCGTCCGTGTAGCCCTCAGATCCCGCACCTCCTGACCGATGGTATCCACAGCACCCGGCCCCATGACGATTCGGGGGTGGTTCGAAACAGTGAAAGCGTTCTTGGCATCTTGATCACTCCTTATGAAATGGTAATGTTAACGGCCCAATATGACGGTCAAACTCTCCTCTTGGGCGATTTCATCGGGGGTCCCGTGGAATATGGTCTCTCCCCGCTCCACCACATAGGCCCGGTCCACAACCCTGGAGGAATTGCCGAGATGGGACTCGGCCAGGATCATGGAAATCCCCATATCCCGAATGCGGCGCATGGCATCGGAGAAATCCCTGACTACGAGGGGAGAAAGTCCCTCAAAAGACTCATCCAGAAGCAGGAGAGACGGATTGAGCGCAATGGCCCGCGTAATGGATACCATCTTTTTCTCCGCCGGAGAGGTTCTCCCCTTTACGATTCCAAAGGCCCTTGACCCGGGGAAAAATCTCAAATCCCTGCTCCACATCGAAGGGATTCCCTTCGGGGCGTTTTTCCGTAACCCACAGGGACAGGAGCACATTTTCCTTCACCGTCATTTCGGAGAAAACCCGCATGTCTTCCGGTGCATAGGCAAGCCCCTGGAGGACACGGTGCCGGGTATTCTTGTTAATGATATCCTCCCCCCTGAATTCAATGGTTCCGGATTTAGGGGTGTAAAGCCCCATAATGCACTTAATAATCGAACTCTTTCCCGCACCATTGCGGCCCAACAATCCGACAATCTCCCCCTTATCCGCATTTATGGAAACGGAACGGAGGATATGGGTCTTATGAACAAAAAAATTCAGGTCTTCTACCTTCAACAGCATGATCAGTCACTCACCCCGAAAAGGGTCTCCTTCACCTGCTTGTCCGCCATCACCTCTGCAGAGGCTCCATCCGCCAAAATGTGACCTTCTGCCAGAACCATCACCCGGTGTGTGTATTCAGCAACAATATCCATGTCATGCTCAATGATGAGCGTGGCTGTTCCCCGTTCCTGAATGGCCGTGATGATGGTGTCCATCACCTTGAACTTGTCAGACGTTGCCACGCCGCTGGTCGGCTCATCCAGAAGGAGGAACTTGGCTTTGAGGGCAAAGGCCATGGCCGTATCCAGAATCTTCTTGTCTCCCTCGCTCAACCCCTGAGCCAGTTCCCCGGCAAAAGGGTCGAGATGAAAGGTCTTAAGAATCTCCATGGCCTCTGACGTGGACTGTTCGTAGAAGCCGGCCGGTTTAAAAAACCGCCCGCTCCGACCCTCCACAGAGAAGATGCAATTCCGGACATTGTCCAGGACAGTCAACTCCTCAAAAAGCTGGGTAATCTGAAAGTTTCGCGCAATGCCCAGGGCGATGCGAACATGGGCCGGGGCCCCGGTAATGTCTCGGTCCCCCAGCAGAATCTGGCCGGCATCCGGCCGCAGATGTCCACTGATCAGGTTGACCATGGTGGTCTTTCCGGCGCCGTTGGGCCCCAGAAGCGCCACCACTTCGTTTTCCTCTACAGAAAAACTGACATCGTGAATGACCATGAATCGACCGAATGATTTGTTTAAATGATCTACCCGGAGCATGAGAACCTCATGACACGCGTTTCGGTTTTAATCGGCTGAAGAGGCTGTACAGTCCACCGGTAACCCCACCGGGAAGGGCCAACACCAGAAAGATGAGGGTCGCCCCGATGATCAGCATCCAGTACTCTGTCATGGCCACTGCGTACAGCCTGAGATACGTAAACAAGAGGGCGCCGATGATGGGGCCCTCAAAAATCATGAACCCGCCCAGCAGGACCATATATACGATTTCACCTGAAAAGACCCAGTTGCTGATCTCCGGGGTAATATGACCGTTGACAAAACTCCACACCCCTCCGGACAACCCGGAAAACGTGCCCGATATGACAAAGGCATACCAGCGGTAGCGCTTCACGCGAATACCGATCATCTCCGCACGAAGCTCATTGTCTCTCGTCCCCTGAAGGGCCTTTCCAAAAGGGGAATTCACAACGGCCAGCATCGTGACGGTGGCGGCTGCAAAAATCCCCACCACCACGTAATAATACGGGCCGATCAGAAACTGGAAACGCCGCATGCCTTCAAACTCGTATCCAAAGAAGGTCGGGATCGGCACGCGGATTCCGTCGGATCCCCCGGTGTAGTGATAGGCCTTTTCGAGTACCGCAAACAGGAGCATGGCCAGGGCCAGGGTAAGAATTGAAAAAAAGATACGGGTATGGCGTACACAAACGAACCCGAACAGTGCGGAGACCGCAGCGGAGACCAGAATCGCGGCCAGGATGGCGTTTTCAAAGGTAAACTGGTCCGGGAGATACATATGCAGGAGGCCGACGGCGTAGGCACCGGCCGCAAAGTAGGCCCCGTGCCCGAAGGACAGCACTCCGGTATACCGTAGCAGCAGATTCAGTCCTAACGCCATGATGGCCAGGGAAAGACCGCTCTCCATCAGCATCAAGTGATATGGACTCAGAAACTGCGGCAGAAACAGGAGGACGAGCAGCGCCACTCCATAGGTGGCGGCGCGCGGGGTGAAGAGGTATTTCATCATGATCGATATTTCCTATTTCTGCCCGAAAAGACCCTCGGGCCGAATAATCAGAATGACCACAGCAATGAGAAACAACAGAGGCATCTCCAGTTCTGCAAAATACGTCACCGTAAAAGAGCGTGTCAATCCCACGATAATGGATCCGAGCAACGCTCCCCGGAGGCTGCCCAGCCCCCCGATGACGACCACGATAAAGGCCATAATCAGGGGATCCATTCCCATTCCCATCACCGCCGGTGTGGTGGGAACCACCAGGACACCGGCCAATCCCGCAAAAGCGGACCCCATGACAAACGCGGCGATGGTCAGGCTGCGCATGGGAATACCCATGGCCTGGGCCATTTCCCTGTCCATTTCAATGGCCCTGAGCATGATCCCCAGTCGGGTCTTGGCCATGACCCACCATATCAAGAGACCGGCAAACAGGGCGGCGGCCATAACAAACAAAAAGTATGTGGAATAGGTGTGCCCCATAATGTCAATACTACCCATGGCGTCGAATGGGGCAGATGCATATCTCGACTCGCCGCCGAAGACCAGTTTGATGCTGTCTTCGATGAGCATGAGAATGCCGAAAGTTATAAGAAGTTGATACTCCAGTGCACGGCGGTACATATGTTTTATCAATGTGGTTTCCAAAACAAAACCCACTGCACCGGAAGCTGTCACGGCACCAAGCACTGCCACAATCAATGTGACCGGCATGGGGCTCTGGGCCATCATCCCGATCAGATAGGCCCCCACAAAACCACCGATGGCGTAAAGGGAACCATGGGCCAGATTCAGGATCCCCATGACCCCCAGAATAATGGAAAGACCCAGAGAGGTCAGAAAAAGGAAGGCTGAGAAATACAGTCCATTGAGCGTATATATCAGGACCATTGAGTGGGGCCCTTTCTAAGACGACCGTGTGGTTAAAAGGAATTGGGTTTTGGTTATGGGTCCCTCATGAAATGATAAGGATGGCGGAAATGGCCTTCCGCCATCCCAAAGTACGCGCTGATTACATTTTCCAGCTGTCAATCCATGCTTCGGTGGATATACCAGCGGGTGCGTTGACCTGGAATGAGGGGAACACCTCCAATCTGTCGGGATCCAGGATGGGGAAGGGATACCCCTTCACCTTTTTGGAGATACCCACCAGACAATCTTCCCGGGCATTGTGGTCCTTATTAATCACCAGGTAACCGGAAGGGGTTTCCAAACTCATGTTGCCCAGGGCCTTGGCAACCTCCTCAATACTGGGCCATCCGCCCACGAGGCTGGATGCCTTTTCCACGGCCGTTTTATAGGATGCAATGGCCTGGAAGGCATGATAGGACGGGTATGTGGGATATTTATCGTAACGTTTCTTGAATTCTTCCACAAACCACTTATTGAGGGGCCACTTGTCCCATGCGGGATACAGGAAGTAATGGGCGCCGGCACAGCAGATAAACTGCCCTTCCGGGAAATCCGCCCCGATCTCCTGTGGGTAAGGTTCGCCCCGGCTCATGGCCAGCTTGGCCTGCTTAAAAAGTTCCGCACCCATGGCCTGTTTCACGAAGGTGACCGCATCCCCGCCCCATAAAGACGAGTGGATAATCTCGGCCCCTGATCCCATAAGCGCGCTCACGTGTGCCGTAAAATCCGTGGTGAAGATCTTGGGCCACAGGGTCTTGACCACCTCCACCTTGGGCAGGAGCTTTTTGATGGCCAGTTCAAAAATATGCCACGAATCCCGTCCCCATGCGTAATCCTGATTGATTCCCGCAATTTTCTTGACGTTGGGCATGTATTTCTTGATGGCCAGTGCAAGCGCGATGTTGTCCTGACCCAAATGGGCGGCGGTACGGAAGCCCAGTTCGAATTTGGGCACCTTGTATGGGGACTTCTTCTCCTCCATCAAAACGTGCGTTCCGCAATCATAGGCCAGCATCAGGCCCCCCAGTTCATCGGAGAGCGGTAGGACGGCCTTGCAGTCCCCTGAGGATATGTACCCTAAGATCACATCCACCTTGTCTTCCAGAATCAGTTTCCTTGCCAGTTCCACCTGGGTCTTGGCTCCCCCGGCCTCATCTAAGCTGATGAGATCGATCTTGCGGCTGAGAATACCCCCTTGTTTATTGTAGATGTCCGCCATCATCTTGTAGGAATTGTCGCCTGGAATGCCGAAAGGTCCGGCCGCGGGCCCGCTCAGAAAACTGATGGCCGCAACTTTTACCGGTGTTTTCGGGATTTCTTTCGTCTTCCCGGCCTGAGCAGTGGGTGCCCCGCCCAAAAGCATTCCGCCAGCCGCCAAACCGGCTACCCCCGCGGTCTTGAGGAAATCTCTGCGATCCGTATTTACCGTTTTTTTGCTCATAGGACCCTCCTTCTTAGTGAGATGTTCACGTTTAAAGTCCCACACCGCCCTTTTCAAAGACGCTGTAGAAACATAGAATTGCGGGTAACAACTTCCCTAATTCTGGGGCCGACACTTATGATTAGGCGATTCTGCTTCGGAGGTCAAGGAAAACCCGAAACAGGCAGACCCCCAAAATGATCTCTTTCATACTTCAGTACCTTCCCGAGCCCCTCACAAAAGAGGCTAATCGTCATTGTTGTGAAACGAATATGGGGAACTTGCTTGATTTAACCCGGGTTCACGGTTCATCCGGACTGGGGGCATTATCGGCACATTCATCTGACCTGCCAGTATCCGGTCTGTGATGCCCTTACTGATAAAACAGGCTGCGGCCTCAAGATTCACGTCTCCTTTCAGGTGCCTTATCTCCGTGATATCCACATAGATCCAACTGACGGCCGGGTAGCTGTCCGTACGCTGGTCGAAAAAGATGGACTTGTATACGTTACTCCCCAGAATGATCACCGAGAAGTCTGCCTGTTGACAAATTTCCCCCACAGCCCGGGCCGCATTTTCCGGATAAACCACATAAGGCCGCTCGTCAGCCGCGTAAAACCCCAGATACTCGCGAGCGATCCTGGCCCATGCCACCTCCCATTCGGATTCATCCATGGGGAATTGCGACATTTTCGGAGAGAAGAGTTCCTTTTCCATGCATGTTTTGGTCGCCGCCTCAATTTCCCTGGCCAGCATCGTTTCCGCTCTGAGTAGAAAAGGCGTCGGCTCGAAGTCGCCTTTTTCATACGGGGCAGCCCCCTCTCCGTGCAAAAATTCATCGGTCATGGACGGGATAAATGCAATTCTGATGGCATCCGGCTGGTCCGAACCCGTGAGATGACGGCAGGCATCTCCCTGATAACCCGACTGTGAAAGCTTTTGTTGAACAAGGGGATCCGTTTCCAGCACCCCGGCGTCCCACAGGGCCTTCGTTAGAGAGGGGGATTTGAGGTAATGAAGGAGATGGGGTTTACTGTGAATGATCTGCCGTAAAAAGTTAAACTCCCCGGCCGTGAGATTCATGGCCCGGAGATCTTCAACAGTGGGTTCTAAAGCGGGATCGCGGAGCAGGTTCTCCCGGGCCAAGATGGCGGAGAGACTCACCTTCTCCCCGTTATGCATCATTTTTAAAAGCAGGAGACGGATGGCGATGAATTCCGAGGCCGGGTAGATGCTGGTGACGCCATAATCCCCTTCGTAGAGGCTGAGACCCTTATCATAATGATAGAGTACCGTGGTGAGGTCCAGAATGTTGGGATCCAGGACCATGAGATCGAGGGGATTTTTATCTGTCTCGGTCATGGTTTCCACCACGTTCTCAAAATCGAGGGGCTCATTGAGGCCCCGCAGTCGCCACTGCTCCCGGTATTCTGGATCCCCGGCTATGCCGAGGGTTATCTTTAAGAGATACGCCAGCACTTCCGCGGCGTAGGCCTGCGCCGGCGTCAAGCGACCATCAGTAGAAACGTTTTCAGATGGTTTTATACCGGGACTTGCATCGGTACCAGATGGGTGGGTGAGTGAAGATATGGCAACAAGAATGGTGAATATAATCAAAAAAAGAATGTGTTCTTCATGGTCCGGCGATCTCACGCTATTCTATTTGGGATGGGTGATCTGAAAGTTGTCCCCGATAACGATCATGGAAGGTCTCACCCAAAAAAGATAGCGGAGGGCTAAACGCCGATACCGGTGGATTCAGAAAGGTAATTCTCTGCACTGAGGGCAGCGGTCACCCCTTCCCCCACCGCGATGGCGATCTGGCGTGAGGTCTGGCTCGTTACGTCTCCTGCTGAAAATACACCCCTTACGCTGGTTTCCTGCAGCCGATCTACGTTGATGAATCCCAGCGCATCCATTTCCACAGCGCCGCCTAAGAATTCAGTAATGGGGCGAGTCCCCACCAAAATAAAAACGCCTTCTACAGGTACGGCATTCTCCGATCCGGTCTTGACATTTCGGATGGCAAGCTGCTCGACCCCGGTCTTTCCTTCGATCTTGACCGGAACCGTATCCCAGATGAATTCGATTTTGTCATTGGCGAAGGCCCGTTCCTGAAGGATTTTGGTGGCCCGCAGTTCATCTCTTCGGTGAATCACATGGACCCGGGAGGCAAAACGCGTGAGAAACAGGGCCTCTTCAATGGCCGTATCTCCCCCGCCGATCACCGCCACCGCCACATCCCGGTAAAAGGGCCCGTCACACGTCCCGCAATAGGAGACGCCTTTACCGGTCAGGAGGTCCTCCCCTTCGATATCGATCTTCCTGGGCTGTGCCCCGGTGGCGATGAGCACCGAATGGGCTCTCATTTCACCGGATCCGAGAATGAGCCTTTTTTCCGGCTGGCTGAAGTCAACCGCCTTGACTTCCTGGCTCAAAATTTTCAGTTCGAAACCCTCCGCCTGCCTTCGCATGGCATCCATCAGCTCAAAGCCGCTGATTCCGTCCGGAAATCCGGGGTAGTTCTCCACCCAGTCCGTGCTGAGTACCTGTCCTCCCGGGCTCAATTTCTCGAGTAAGACCACGTCCTGCTTGTCTCTCGCCGCGTAGATCCCTGCTGAGAGCCCGGCCGGCCCGGCACCGATGATAATGAGGTCGTGAGATTCCGATGGGTCCTGGTTACTTGATTCAGCCATGAATGCCTCCGATTTTTTATGTCAACTTCATTCGTACGATGAATCTTCAACAGGAAGTTGTATGCTCTACATTCCAAAATTCTCATAGCGTATTGATATTCTTAGATGGTCAAATTCGACAACGTCATTTCCCGTACTTAGCGGGGATCAGGTCCGGCATGACGAGAGAATTTTAAACTCTCATGTTGTATTCTTCGGTCACAACTGCACGGGGGTATTTATACGCCTACTGCGAGCGGTTTGCAAGGCCACAATTTGAAAAACGGGGAAAAGCCGAAGGGACGCGCAGATGGGAACCGCCCCCGGTCCACAAGACCGGAGGCGGGCATGGGTCTATTCCCAGACCCAGTAGGTACCGTCCGGTTTGCACTTGCAGTTGGCATTGAGGTATTTCACGGCATAGCCTTTCTCTTTGAGGAGAAGATAGGCCATCTCCCCCCGCACACCCGTTTTGCAGTGGACCACGATGAATTTATCCCTGGGGACTTCATCCAGCCGCTGAGGAAGCTCATCCAACGGAATATTCATCGCGCCTGAAAAATGACCGGCCTCATATTCGGCATTTCCGCGCACATCGATGACATCAATGGCACCTGAATTGAGGGCCGACTCAAAGTCCTTGATACTGATCTCGCCAGGGCCCCGTTTTCTGACCCATCGAATCTCTGTGGCGGCCGGGCCTGTTCGGATCTCATAGCCCTGAGCAACCCACTCTTTTGCACCCGGGAATGGGAAGACAGTGGCATTTTTGTACTTCCAGCCTCTCGCAATCTTGACCGCCTTGACAGTATCTTCGATATGGTCCGAATAAAAGACAATCGGCGCGACCCTGGAGGTGGGAAACATCTTCTTTGAATCCGACAGCTTATTCAGAGAAATCCCCACTGCACGGGGCAGGTGCCCGTCACTCACCTGGGCAGGACTCCTGAGATCAACGAGAACGATATTTCCCGTATTGACGAACGTTGGAGCGGACACCAGATAGTTCCCCGCCTTTTTCCATCCCGGAACGCCTTCTGAATAGACTTTTACATCTGAATAACCCCATTTTTTCGCCAGACCGGCGGATTTGGGACTCATGCTTCATGTGGGGCCTCCGCAATAGAAGATAAGGGTCTTCCCCTTGGCCGGCAGGAGCGATTTCCCCTCCTTCTTCAATTGCATAAACGGTACCGGTATGGCCGTGGGCAGGTGCCCTTCGTTGTATCGCCGGGCGGGTCTGGAGTCGATGAGCCAGTAATTGCCTTTCTCAGGGCCTTCCTTGATCAAAGACGCAACCACGGCCGTATCCAGCACCTCTACACCTTTAGGAATCTTGGCGATGTGCTTTTTGATTTCCACGGCCACCATGTCGGGACCCACCATCTTATATTTCAAGATGGCCCCTTCTCCCTGTTTGAAGTCTTTGGCCGATCCCGCGTGGATGAATGTTGTATCGCCTGTGAACTTGAATAACATCGGTCCCTTTTCCTTGACGGAAAGGGAGATGGTCTTGGCCTTGTTGGATACAGCCTTGACCTTGCCAGTCACCTCGTATACCGAGTCGGCGAGGGCATGACCGTAGAAGCCAAGACACAACAGGAACATTGATGCGACAAAAACGGATAGGGTGAAACGCACTTGATGCCTCTTCATGTTAAAACCTCCCAAATCTTAAAGTGTAAACCGTTTAATGGAAAACCGCCTGTACGTCGATTTGATGGAACCAAGATCAATAGACCAGCGTGGCGTTGGCACTCAGAATCTCTTCGGTCAACTTGCCGCCTGCGAGGGGAACTGCCTTATCAATCAGGTCTGCCGGGTCGATCTTCCGCTCCTCAATACAGGGAATGCACACCAGAAGTCTCCCCCATCTCGAGAAACGCTTCCACCAGATCACTCAGGGGAGAAAATCCGGCGGCGTGCACGTGCTGGAGCATCCCCTTTTTGGCAAGAAACACCGAAGGGCCCTGAAGGGCCACCACGGCCTCCACATCCATGGCAATGGCGGCATTGGCCAGGACAAAGGGTAGACTGGCCCGCTCCGGATTTTCTGCCCCATGCGTTGCGATATAAATGATCTTTTCCTGCTCTGCCATCTGAACCCTCCTTATTATCTTTTTAGATTTGAAGCTTTTTTAATCGCCCGACGAATTCTGTCTCACCGCTCTGCTCATCCACGTCGAATAAACAGGCGGTGACAATCGGCATCCGATTCCACTTTGATAATCCGATCGCCGCCGTGCTTCAATATGAAACTGAAATTCTCTTGAACTTTTTCATCTGTGCTAAGGACTTCAAGGATTTTGCCCGTCTGCATCTGCCTCAACTGGCTCTTCGCCTTGAGGGCAATCCATGGGCAGCGCCATCCCCGGACATCGAGCACCTTGTCTGGTTGATATGTCTTTTTCACCGATAGATCGTCCTCCATCAGTTCCCGATACTTTCTTGATCATCCGCATGATGCAAGCCCGATGCCAAAAGCGGCCATGCATCTTGTTGATGTCTTAACTCATCAATATCATAGGCAAAATTAACGATTAGAAAATTTGGGTTGCGAAACAAACCTTAACACTTTATGATTAACACATGTTTACTTCTGTTAAATGTTAACCCTATCGGGCAACCATCATCCGATGGTTATTTCAGAGGATTTGAGATGATAGAAGACGAATACAACCAATACTGGGAGACCGTTATCCAGACCATGCTGGACGGTCTCATGGTGGTGGATCCGGATGGCATGATCCTATCCGTAAACAATGCCCTGGAACGATTGACCGGTTACCGGCGGGATGAATTGATCGGGCAGTCCTGTGAGATTTTAGGGTGCAATACCTGTTTTGATGCAAAGGCAAAGGGAGGAGAAAAGCATTGTCAGCTCTTTAAAGAGCATCAGGTACGCCACAAGCGATGCATCTTGAGACGGAAAGACGGAAGCCCGCTTCATCTGTTGAAAAACGCCAATGTACTTCGGGATAAGGACAACGAGGTGGTCGGCGGCGTGGAAACCATGGCCGATTGCACGGAGCTCGTGAGCAAGGAGGAAACCATCAACTCACTCCATCACGAGTTGAGTATCGAAGCGGGATTTGAGGGGATTGTCGGCCGCTCGGCGCCCATGCAACAGGTCTTCGACCTTATTCGCAGCGCGGCCGACTCAGGCGCGCCGGTGATAATTTACGGCGAAAGCGGAACGGGGAAGGAACTCGTAGCGTCGGCCATCCATCGGTTTGGCCCACGTGCTGCGGGTCCTTTCATCAAGGTCAACTGTGCCGTCTTGAATGAATCGCTTCTCGAGAGCGAGTTGTTCGGCCATGTGCGGGGCGCCTTTACAGGTGCCGAAAAATCCAGGAAAGGGCGCTTCGAGGCAGCCAGCGGGGGAGACATCTTTCTTGACGAAATCGGTGATCTTCCCCTCTCCATACAGGTCAAGCTGCTGCGGGTACTTCAGGAAAAGGAGATCGAAAAGGTAGGTGATCACCAGCCGATCCCGATTGACACCCGGATTATTACGGCCACCCACAAGGACCTTCACAAACTCATGGCGCAAGGTCAATTCCGTGACGATCTCTACTATCGTGTGGGGGTTATCCCCGTGCACCTGCCACCGTTGAGAGACCGTAAAGAAGATATCCCGCTACTCATCGAAACCTTCATCAACCGGATCTGTCTCAAGACCCGTAAACCGATCAGCGCCATGGACAAGGTGGCCCTCAACATCCTCTGTGAATATCACTGGCCGGGGAATATTCGGGAGCTCATCAATGCCATTGAATATGCGTTTGTGCTTTGCCCGGGGGATGAGATCACCCCGGGGCACCTTCCCCCGGCACTAACCGGAACAGCAGGCGGCACAGCTGGCCTGATGAACCGCTCCCCTCGGGGCCAACGATCGAAAAGTGGGGAAAAGGATGCGATTCTGAAGGCCCTGGAACATGCCGGGGGAAACCAGTCTCGGGCGGCCCGGGACCTGGGCATCAGCCGCGTAACCCTCTGGAAACGACTCAAGAAATACGGAATTCAGGTGGAAAAGGATATACAGGTTCCCGGCTGAGGCTTTTTAACCCCTTGAATTCTTGATTGTTTTCTGACTCACTGAGAGCAGCCATGAACCGCCGTCTGCAACCTTTTTCCTTTCTCCGGCTCTTCACTACCAACCGATAAAGGAGGACATCCAATGAGCAATCCCATATCACGAAGGGCATTTTTGAAAGGGGGCATTGCTGCGGCAGGGGCCGTGGCCGCGTCTTCATTAGCGGTCCCCCAGGCGGTCAAAGGAGCCTCTGGAACTGAACTGGCTACCTTGATTGACATCCGTAAATGCATCGGCTGTGAGGCCTGTGTAGAAGCCTGTAAAGAAGTCAACCAGCCCAAATTCCCTGAGCCCAAAAAGCCGTTTCCCAAGATGTATCCGAGCCGGGTCAAGGTCTCCGACTGGTCTGATGACCGGGATGTGATGGATCGCTTAACCCCGTACAACTGGATATTTATCCAGGAGGCGGTGGTCAATGTGGATGGAAAGGAACAGACGCTGACCATTCCACGCCGCTGCATGCACTGCCAGAATCCCCCCTGCGCAGACTTATGCCCCTGGGGCGCTGCACGAAAGCACAAAAATGGCATCACCACCATCGATTCGGACATCTGTCTCGGCGGCTCCAAATGCAAGAAGGTGTGTCCCTGGCACATCCCGCAGCGACAGACCGGCGTCGGACTCTACCTCGACATTCTGCCCAACTTTGCGGGAAACGGCGTCATGTTCAAATGTGACCGGTGCTACAACCGGATTGAGGCCGGAAAACTTCCGGCCTGCATCGACATCTGTCCGGAGAAGGTCCAGAAGATCGGCCCCCGCGACGAAATCCTCAAAGAGGCCCACGCCATTGCCAGGGAAATCAATGGCTATATCTATGGTGAGACGGAAAACGGCGGCACCAACACCATCTACGTCTCCCCCGTCTCAATCAAGGAACTCAACCGGGCCATTGAAAAAGGGCCGGGAAGACCCCATCTGAAACCGGTAAACGATTCCATGGCCCACGCGGACAACCTGGCAAAGGCCATGGTGATCGCGCCCATTGCCGGTGTGGCCGCGGCTGTGGGGAAGTTCTACAGCCACAGCAAACAGGTGATCTCACCAAAGGAGCAGGACAAATGAAAAACAAAACACGCACCGCCGTATCGGGAAACCGTAGGCTGGTGAAATGGCTATACCTGTTGACCTTTATCGTCATGGCATTCACCGGATTCGGTCAGATGCCCATATTCAAACGGTTTTATGTTTCGGATGTTCCGGGCATGGGGTGGTCGGCCGATTTTTATCTCACCCACTACATCCACTACCTGGGCGCCATCTTTCTTTTGGCCCTCCTCGCTTATGTGATTGTGGACTACTTTCTGTCCACCCGACACCAACTAACGTTAACGGCGACCGCGTATGTCCGGATTCTCCTTTTGGCCGGCATTGTGGTCACCGGGATCATCCGGGTGTTCAAGAACCTGCCTGATGTGGTCTTCTCACCCGGTTTCACCATGTTCGTGGACATCTCCCACCTCGGGTTCATGATGTTCTATCTCCTTTTTGCAGCCGTATGTCTGGTCATTAAATCGGGCTGGGTACAGACCCGCTCAGCATAGCGGATATTTCAAAATGAGATGTGCCGGCGTGACAATCCACTGGTTTACTATTCACCACAGGTTGTTATATGATGAACGACATAAGCCCTGCTTATTGACACGCCACGTTTGAATTTCGGGGTCTTACAGAGCCAAATGGAGGTCAAACCATGAATTCATTTATGAACCGTCGTGATTTTTTAACCTATCAATTAAAGGGCCTGCTCTGGATCGGGGTTTCAGGGATCGTCTGGCCCGCGAGAGGTCTTGCGGCCGATATTCCGGACATTGCGGTGGCCACCGGTGGAACGCCGGAGGCGGAGACGCGAGCGGTGATCGAGATGCTCGGCGGCATCGGTGCCTTCGTGAAAAATGGGGACCGGGTGCTGATCAAACCCAACATGAGTTTTGCAGTGCCCCCGGAACGCGCGTCCAATACCCATCCGAAGGTGGTGAGCACCCTGGCCGCCCTCTGCAAAGAGGCCGGCGCATCGCGGGTGATGATTTTGGATAATCCCCTGGCGAGTGAAGAGCGGTGTCTCGAGGCCTCGGGCATTTACGATGCCTGCAAGCCCATCGATGAGCAAATGGTGCAGATGGTCAACAATTCAGCCCTTTTCCAGGAGATTGACATCCCCGGAGCGGTCACGCTGAAAAAGACCGACGTCATGAAGGATGTGCTCAAGGCGGACGTGTTCATCGCCGCACCCGTGGCCAAATCCCATTCCGGTGCAGGCGTCAGTCTTTCCATGAAGGGCATGATGGGTCTGATCTACAACCGGCGGATCATGCACATGCTGGATCTTCACACCGCCATCGTGGACCTGGCCTCTGTGCTGAAGCCGGATCTCACCGTCATCGACGCCACGAGGGTCCTTTCCACCGGCGGACCGGGGGGACCTGGAAAAGTGTTGAAAAAGGACACGGTCATTGCATCGAGGGACATGGTGGCCGCGGACGCCTATGCGGTCTCGGCTTTTGAATGGTACGGAAAACGGTTCAAGCCCCGTCAGGTGCGGCATATCCGGGAAGCCCATGAGAGGAAACTGGGCCGCATGGACGTGGAAAACCTTGCCGTTCAGACGGTTCGGATGTGATCTCCTTCCGCAGATCCATTCAGATCGCCAGCCTTGCACTTTTCTGTATTCTTTTGGGGCTGGCGGTCTACCTCCCCTTCTCCACCTCCGGGCTCGACTTTTTTCTGAGACTTGACCCCACGCTTGTTGCCGGGACGGCCCTGAGCGCCCGGGTGGCCTTTCTGTCCTTTCTTCCCGCCGTATTTTTGATCCTCATCACCCTGACGGCCGGGCGCATATTTTGTGGTTACATCTGCCCCATGGGCACCACCCTGGACGGATCCGATGCCCTGGCTCGGAATAGACGCGTGAAAAATAGTCTTCCGGAATCCCTGGGTCGGGTCAAGTATCTGGTTCTGATATTTATCTTTTTCGCAGGTCTTCTCGGTGTTTCGTTGGTCTTTGTTGCGTCTCCGCTCTCTCTCATCACCCGGTTTTACGGACTCGTGGTCAGCCCAATGGTGTCTTTGGTTCTGGGCCGATCACTTGAGGTGATTCAACCAATGGCCGACCAGCTGGATCTGCGCACCCTGACCTATGCTCAGGTTCACTCCATCCGTTTTACCACCCAGTTCTTTATCCTCGGATTTTTCGTGGCCCTGGCCTTTACGGCCCTCTGGTCCCCCCGGTTCTGGTGCCGGTATCTCTGTCCCTCCGGGGCGCTTTTGGCCCTGTTTTCCATCAAACCCTGGATCCGGCGACGGGTGTCCGATGACTGTACCCACTGCGGCGCATGCGTCACATCGTGTCCCATGAATGCCATCCCCAGGGATCATCCAAGGCAAACCCGCCATCAGGAATGTATTACGTGCCTTACCTGTCAACAGGTCTGCCCTGTGGAGGCCGTCCGCTTTTCGGCCCATGGCCATGAGGTTCGGCGTGAAACGCATCAATTCTCTCCGACCCGGCGTCAACTGATTCTCTCAGGCTTCGGCGGCGCTGCTACGGCAATGGTCAGTCTCGCCGGTCTATCCGCCCCCATGGCCAAGTCCGGGGAGGGATTGGTGGCCCCCCCAGGGCTCATCCGCCCGCCGGGCGCATTGCCGGAAAAGGATTTTCTGTCCCGGTGTGTGCGATGCGGGGAATGCATGGCCGCATGCCCCACCAACACGCTTCAGCCCATCTGGTTTAACCAGGGATTCATGGGCATCTTCAGCCCGGCGGTCATACCCCGTCGGGGATATTGTGATCCCCGCTGTCATCAGTGCGCCGAGGTATGCCCCACCCGTGCCATCAACCGTATCACCGGCGCGGAGCGGATCTGGGCCAAGATCGGTACCGCTGTCATCCACCGGCAGAAGTGTCTGGCCTGGGAACAGCAGAAGCCCTGCATGGTATGTGACGAGGTCTGCCCCTATGACGCGATTCAATTTAAAAAACAGCCTGGAAACCCGGTGGCGGTACCCCATGTCATAGAGAATGACTGTGCCGGCTGCGGGTATTGTGAACACTACTGCCCGGTGCAGAACCAGGCGGCGATTGTGGTCACCGCCATGGGCGAGATTCGTATCAAACAGGGAAATTATGAAGCCGAGGGGAGGAGCCGGGGGCTCACCCTGACCCTGAAACCCAAATCCAAAACCCCATACGGTCAAATGCCAACCACCGTCGACACACCCGAGGGATTCGCCCCTGGGTTCGACGAACTTTCAAAATGAGGAAACATACCATGCTGATGGACAGTGTCGAGGTCGTACGCAAAGGCGACAGCAACGGAAACGGTATGCTCATTCGCATACAACTCCCGTCAGGCATCGAGATCCTGGGACTCCCCACGGAAAATGCATATGGCGGCGGCTGGGACCTGGGCCCCACCTGGAACTATCTGGTATTGGATGATAAACCCTTCCTGGTGGATACGGGAAGACTGGGGATGGGCCAAAAACTCCTCGATATGATCGCTTACACCGGCATGTCAGCAAGCGATATCGCGTTTATCATGGCCAGTCACGGTCATGAAGACCACGATGGCTCACTATATGAAATGGCCACATCCATCCAGGCGCCCGTTAAAGGCCATCTCATATACGACCGGCTGATTCGTTACTATCCGGATTTGGCCAGCACCCCAACGCAAGAGAAGTTTCCCGCATTGTGCTGGCGGTGCTTCATGCCCGAATCCTATTCCGATAAAAACTGCCGCGAATACCAGGAGACGCGCAGCCGGCTCACCATCGAGACCCTGAAAAACGAACCGGAACCATTGAGCAAAAACACGTTGGCCCATCATGTCCCCGGTCACAGCCCGGACGCCCTGGCCATTTTCGTGGGAGAGGAGGCGCTTCTTGTGGGCGATACCGTACTGCCGGATATCACGCCCTGGCCCTCCCAGGAGGCCTTTTATCATCCGGTGAAACGCATTCTCTCCCCGGAATACCCCACTGCCGACTCCGTCTTCGGCCTGCGCGCATACCTCCGGTCCCTCAAGACGCTCAAGGCACTGGGATCGCAACGGGAAGGCCTCATGGTTCTTCCTGCCCACCGCCTGTTTTACGGCAACCGGTGGAACGATCTCGACCTAACCACACGAATCGATGAACTCATCGAGCACCACATTCAGCGCTGTGGGGCCATCCTGGAAATTCTGAAAGAAGGCCCGAAAACGGTTCGTGACCTCTCCGTACATCACTTTGATGCACCGCTCTTGAAGGGATTCGGCATCCTGATGGCGGAAAACGAAATGATCAGTCACTGTGAGTTGTTGGAAGCGTGTGGGGATGTCCAGACATCCACGGGAGGTGAATATAGGGCCACCGGCCATATCAATTTTGAGTCGGCGATCGGGTCTCTAACGTCCGTCCGTTAGCCCCGTCACCAAGGGCTGTTTCCGCATAAGGCTATCCCATGCGGCTGTCAGGCCCTGCATCAGGCACCGGTATCTTTGTGCCAATGACCGTACCTGATGCGAGCCACTGTGGCCGAAAGAGGCTAATTATCGATGGTTACCTCCACAACGCTCTGGCGGGCAATGACATGCTCCACATCATGTTCCCGGACAAAGACATGCATCAGTCCCAACACTTCATAAGCGCCGTTTTCAAGGGCTGACGTATCCCAGGTGACCGGAAAATTCTCTTCCTTGTCTTCGGACTCCCCCACCTTGATCCAGCTGCCCGTGTCTTTCTTACGGTAGTACCATGGATTGGAAATCTTCACTATGGCACCCGATATGCCCAGTTCTTTAAGTTCCTTATAAAGGAGGTCCTCGTCCAGCCCCTCCCGCAACCGGACCACCCCGGAAAAGCTCTTGAGGCTCTCCGAGGGAACGATAAAATGCGGTCCCCAATCAAATGACATAACGCCCTCCTTTCTCAGTACACGGGTTGACTCACACATGGATGCGCCCTCTTTTCGAGATGAATTGCATTATGAGGGCACTATTCAAATAGATGCAATTGTCCTGCCACTCCCAACTGCCACCCTTATTTGGGTATATTAACAGATAGCTTAATGAATTGCACTGAAATGAACCCCCATTTAACAAACGACAGGCATATTAAAAACCGATTTATTTTTAAGGAGTTAGACCTATAACATATTCAATGGCCTGTGCAAGAAACCATAAGTGCGGCGTCATGACATGAATTTCAGGCAGATTGAACGCCCGGGGTTTACCTCCTGAACCGAGACGAAAAATTACATTTTTGACGGATAGGCCAAAAGTAAATTACATTTTAGTAGGAAAGCCACCTGATGACAACGAAAACATTCTTCGCTTGAGCGGTCTACGAACCTAACACTTCACCTTAAATAGGCGTAAAATTCTTTCTTGGTCAAGCCAGACTGCCTAATCATTTTACCCAATAAAGGCCCGTATTTTTCTTTCTTGCTGTTGAGGTGATCCACGGTGACAAGCCTTCTCTCGCCGCCGACAACCCCCTCCCAATGGGTGTGGCTGCCTTTTGTTCTTGCAGGCCTAAAACCGGCTGCCTTCAAGACAGCCTCAACTTGATCGCGGTCGAGCAGTGGATATCTGCCACCCATCAGCACTGAGAGGCGAGATGAAACGGAAGGGCTTCTTTGAAAGTGAAATTATTGGGAAAATTTCTAATAAACAGGATGGATTTTATGCCGTAATAGATCAGCCAGTCCTTTATCGGTGCCCTGCGACAAAGGAGTTCTGGGATAGAAGTCTTATTATCCGTATCGAGGACTGTTTCAATATAGCTTTCAATCACTTGGTGCATTTTGTTTCTCAGTTCCTCTCGGCTTCCGGCTTCAACACCAAGATCAAAATTCAAGCAAAGGCCAAACCATTTACCGCCCTTGGTTTTATACCCATAACATCTCACAACAAGGCGATTCGGGGACATGTCTGCCATGAGCGTCTCCTCCTTCCCTACAAATTATATCGGCACGATTTTTGTGAAGTCAAGATAAGAGATGATAAGATGATAGTCGCTTTTTTGAGGATGAGATATAGCGGAAACGGGCTTGGGTGTCAAAGAAATTGTGACCACAGGATATTCGGGTCGATACAAGAGACCTCAATATGGAGGACTAAATTTAGGGCAGGGGCGGATGTGGTTGAAGGTTTCGAGCGCTCCTGTGACGCAGGAAGGGCTGAAAATGGGGAGAATTTGAGCACAGTATCAGAGGGTCCACCTCATTCCCCCTTTCACGATTTCAAGCGTTGAGGTGCCTGTCTGACAAGGCGCGAAAACGCAGGAATATCTGGATATTCCGAACGTTTGAAACGCAACCATATAGG
Source organism: Deltaproteobacteria bacterium (assembly GCA_034522175.1). Taxonomy (GTDB): domain Bacteria; phylum Desulfobacterota; class DSM-4660; order Desulfatiglandales; family Desulfatiglandaceae; genus JAIPDZ01. The sequence goes on from JAXHLQ010000001.1 coordinate 3,185,204, forward strand.
ACGCATCGGCGTATGAGATGAGGGTAATCCGGGACAAATAACCGCCTGCAATGACGACATTTCTTCTTCTCTATCTTTTTCATCAAAAGCCTGCCTCCAATCGAGGCCGACTATCGATGAGCAGTCTATTTAAGGGAAGAAAATTGAAGAAAATGATTCAAAATGATCGGGTAGGGAAGAAAAACCAAAGAAGAAAATTACACCTCTTCATACCGGTCACATAACTACATATTCAGAACGGCCATGACATCAAGTGTTCCAATTGCCTCTTTTGCTTTTTCATGAATGGCTTTCATTTGTTCCTGTCTTGTTTCCGCTGCCATTTCTAATCACTTCCTTTCTATGTAAAATTCCCATCTTAACCGAGTAAGATGGGAATTGCCATATTTGATCTGGCCTTAAAAATGCCATGTTGATTCGCAGTTAGAGCAGTGGGCTTCCGTCGCCTTATTCTTACGGCTGAGGCCAGTGCCTAATAATGACACACCAGCAGTCAATAGGGCAGCGGTGGCCTTTCCACCGTGAATACCGGATTTGCGTTTTACATTTTGTGTCGTAACGAATCCTTTCGTTTGGCAATGTGGGCAGACAATTTTTCTATCCTGTAGCTCCTTTTGTGACAGTGTTCTTGGAGTTTGCCTATACCGAAAGAGCAAATAATCTCTTCTAAAGAGCCAAGGTTGGGAGTTGGATAAATTAGCGGCTCATGTGGCTGAATTGTTGGGAATAGATGATTCGGTGGTTTGGTCTGCGAGTAAATACAGGCATGTTGTCGAAGTACGGAGCCTGCTTTGCTATTGGGCCGTCAGGGATCTGGGTATGAGTATGACTTCATTAGCGAAAAGGCTTAGACTATCCGTTGCGGCTATTGGGCAGTCGGTAGAGAGGGGAGAGCGGTTAATCGAAGAAAAGTCTTATCATTTAAAAGTGTAAATGTGAAGAACGTCCCCTATTTCTCGCTTCGGTTTGCCCCGGTAATCTGCTGACGGGTCCCCTCATATCATGGTGAGGGTGCTTTTCGTGTAAATACACCAAAACGGGCATCCATATACTGTCAATACGGTATTCCCAGGGTTTCTGTGGAAGTCGTATTTTGCCTATAGGTTTGGTCGATTTCTATTTATTGGCTACCTGAACAAAGTGATGGCGGGAGGACTCATTTTTGGTCAATAAACTGATTGCGGTAAACACAAAGAGGAAAAGGAGGATCGTCATGAAAGGGAGAATGGCAAAAAATGTGGTGATGGGCTTTCTGCTGATGTTTGGCATGGGGTGCGCTGCGGCGCCGCAATTCAAGCCCACTCCGGTTACGCCTCAGCGATTCGAGGCGGATCAATACAGGGCTAAAGTGGATACCATGTACATCGTTTTTGATGCCTCCAAATCCATGACCAAGTGGCCTTATAAGGGAAGGCCCAAGATAAATATTGCCAAAGACGTGGTGTATCATATGAATCAAACCCTCCCCGATGTAGACATGAGCGCAGGGTTTCGGGTGTTCGGCCAGAATCCGGAGGTCGCTCCCGGGGATACGGCCTTGATCTACGGAATTACGGAATACAGCCAATCCGGAGTCACCGGCGCCATCAATGACATTCAGGGACATGGCATGGACACCCCCATGGCAGCGGCTTTGAAGGCCGCCGGCAAGGACTTGGCCTCAACCCGGGGACCGATTGCCCTTATTTTAGTGAGCGATGGAGAACACCCGGAAATCTCCGAACTCCCTATAAGTAACGATGCAAAGGCCCTCAAAGACAAATATGGGGAACGGCTGTGTATATACACCATCGGCATTGGAGACAATCCACAGGGAATGAGCCGTTTGAAGGAAATAGCCGAAATAGGCGGTTGCGGTTTTTATAAAAACGCCAATGAGTTGGCTTCAGCGGCTTCCATGGCCGATTTTGTGGAGCAGGTATTCTTAACCAAGCTCATGGACAGCGACGGGGACGGGGTTTATGATAAAGATGATGCGTGCCCTGGAACCCCACCGGGCGTAGAAGTGGATGAACGAGGCTGTCCCTTGCCCACTCCGGAACCGAAGCCGAAGGTTGTGACCCCGGCAGACAGTGACGGCGACGGTGTTCTCGACAGGCGTGACAAATGCCCCAACACCCCCACCGGCGCGGTTGTGGATGCAGACGGCTGCTGGGTGATCGGAAATATCCATTTTGACTTTGATAAGTCCAACATCAAAACCGGATTTGAGCCCGTTCTCATGAAAATCGCTGCGGTGATGAAGCAAAATCCGAATGTGCAGCTCACCATTCATGGGCATACCGACAGCATTGGTACGGAATCCTATAATCAAGGTCTTTCCGAAAGGCGCGCACAATCTGCCAAACAATACCTGATGGACAGAGGGATTGACAGCTCCCGGTTAAGCACCGTGGGCTATAGTTTCCGTCAGCCCATCGCCACCAATAAGACCGAAGCGGGTCGTGCGAGAAATAGAAGAGCCGAATTTGAACCTATGCGTTAGCCGGTCCCGCATCAACGGGCATTTGGGGGGCCCCCGGGCATCCCCAAATGCCCGTCCCGTCAAGACCAGGGTCTATCCAAAACACATGGAATCCCCATGAGGATGATTTTGGTTTGCTTAGGGCTCACTCAAAAATAACTTCACATTTTCCCATCTCAGCTTCGGGCCGTCTTCGGCTGCCGCTCAATCGTTAAACCCTCAAAATAATTCACTATTCCTGTGGCTTCACTCAATCGCGACAGCCAAATCCAACCCAAATCAGTGCGTCAATTCTGCGAACTTATTTTTGAGCGAGCCCTTAGGGGTTGCCAAGTCGACTCGGAGCATTTATGATTCCATTTTTATTCAATGGAAGGTTCTGGAATGAAATCCCCTTATGTATCGGTTCTCTCGGCGCTCCTGCTAATGATCTCAACTGTGTTGATTGCCGAGGGGTCAAGTTGTCGCCAACCCGTTGATATCCAGCTGATTCAAGAGCGGTTCGGCGCCGATATCGCCCGGATATATCGGAATGTGGAAGGAATGCCGCGGTTTTCTGAGGCTGAGCCGCTGCCCACGCTCAAGTATCGGAGAAATGACTCCCCATGCAATGCACTGTTTATCCGTGAAAATCCGGAAATGGCGGAGCGGTGTAATCAAACCAGGGAAACCATTACCATCGAAAACCGGTACCAAAAAACGCTGACCGTTCACATCGTAGGCGGAGAACTCGATTCCATTGATTTCAACATTCCCATAGATGATACAGATCCCCTGAAGACTAGAAAAGTCATGTTACTCCATGGGTCCCTGATTGTGCATGATGTCGTGTTGAAGGAGTACAGCCACAATAATGCCAAGATCTATTTCTTTCCCACTTCGGATCTGTGCGTGGCATTGGATAGAAATCACAACCTGCTCATTTCATTGGGCCCCTGTGATTACATAAAGTTTATGGCCCGTGATTTTACCCAAACTGAATGCCGAGGATTCAGATGGCGGGCCCGGTCTAAATTCTACCGAAACGGAACGCGTTCGCTTCCGGATGTCGCTTACCAGGGTGAACAACCCTGCATGATGACCACTAACTGGAGCTACCCGCCTTTGGATGGATTTTTACACTTGTACAACCACACCCATAAGGTAGGTCGAATACCTACCTCTATCCTTTATCAAAAACGAAAAGATCTTCGAGCGAAGCCCCTGTTTACGGAAACAGGCCTATTGGGGTATTTAGAAAATATTTATGCAGGTGAAAGGGTCAAGTGCCGCTACACCCCTGAAATTCAGCGCTCCATTCGGAAACTTTTAAACCGAACTCCTTAGGGAATGGACGGCAAAGCACTGGTGTTTCCCAAATTAACCTAACCGGCTACATCGTAAATTCTGATATCGGGCTCCGCCTCCAGGAAGGGCTTCAATGCCTCCACCACATCTGCGGTAAACAGATTACTGTTCAGGTAATTCTGCGCATCCTCCCGCTTTTCAAACTGGTGTAGGACTTGTATGTCTTCATCCCTGACCAGAAGCTGCTTGGCCTGTGCCCCTTTAATCTGGGTCAAAAAAGGCTCTTTGTACTTGTTGTAGACCTCGGCTGCAGCCGAACGATTCTTCTCCTGAATATTGAGGTTGATCTGTAAATAAGCACTCATTGAATACTCCTTTCTGTGGATATTTTTTTAAGCTCGGATTGATCTCCATCTTCCCTTCTTTTTGAGTTAATTCAAACCCAGGATAGCCTCAATAAATGGAAAATAGTATGGGGTATGGACCCTATTTTCTTTTTAAAGGCGAACTATTTCCCATCGACGAGCCTCATCTCATAATCTTCGGTTCCGCCAATTCGATCTGTCTCATCAGAAAAGGCTGACAGTTCTTGACCATGGATGCAGGCGGAATCTCGTCTACACTCCGAAACCCCTGCTGTCTTTTGCTCTTTACAAGCTTCCGGCCCGGATAACACTTGACCACCGCAGAAGACCAGACAAATTCATCAAAATCAGAGATGCCGATGTCTTCAAAGACTTTTCGGATGCCTTGACCTGCCTGCCCATGAAAAGGCTTTTCGGTTTCATCCTCACGCAGCCCGGGTGCCTGCCCAATGAGCATGATCGGCTTCTTCCGAATGCCTGAAACTATGGGCTTCGGAATCACGCCCTCATCATTAACACTCGGATCTACCTTGTTGGATCTGAGTATTGACTGGCATTTTCTGCAAAATTTAAGGTCATGGTTAAACTGCTGCTATTTAGTCACATTGTATACCGTGCGTTATTTATTGAGGGAACTCCCCTAGTTCCCCATTTCACATTTCACGACCAGATTTACCATATCAGTTTATCCGGAAATCGACGATTGCGCCAGGGTTGTAAGAAATATTGGGATTAGGGTTTTCTTTTAAAACCTTGCAATATATATTTACCTTTCGCCAAGTCCCAAAAGCATTTTGTTGCATGCAATTCACTTCATCCGCTGTCAAGGGCTTTCGGTTTAAGCGGTTCACCTCCTTTCTGAGTTGGCGTTGTTGTTGGAGTTTTTGATTCCGAAAAGAGACGATGGTGTCTCTGAGGCCCCGATGGCATTGGTCTGGTGTCACATAGTCAATTCTGGAATGATAGTGCGCGAAATTGTACCAGGGAACGTAGCGGCTAAAATACTGGATGGCATCATCGAGGTCAGATTGGCAGAACGCATGATCCGATATACAGAAAAGAACGAGACGAAAAACAAACCCTGGTCCCAGGCCGTAACGGCCAAGATCCGATGGCTTAAATCGGCATATTCTTCCTTCTCCGCCATCTGTAATACGGACGCCCTTTCTACAGGCAACAGCCTATGCACGGGTTCTGTAGGCCCTGGCTTGAGATTCTTGAGCCCTTTCCCTGTATCCTGCGCCCTGCTGCGCCATCTCACCACACGGCGTCGGCCAATCATGAACGGGGCACACGCCCTCGTTATGGAAACCCCTTGCTCTTTCGCCTGTTCAACCATCACCAGGATCTCTGCCTTCAGTTGTTCCTCAAGCCACTGCCCGCTTATCTCTCCCACGAGTCCCCATTCGTTTTTTTTCGCAGGACCGCCAATTCCACAGAAAGATCGGCAAGGGCCCGCTCCTTCTCTTCCAGCTCCTTTTTCAGTGCCTCGTAATCGTCTTTGGAAACGGTCTTTCGCTTTGCGCCCGGACGGTCAGCCAGACGCTCAAGCGCTCCCTCTTTCACCTTCTGCCGGATACGAGCCAGGTCGGCCGAATAAATCCCTTCACGCCGCAAGACCTCGCCCACTGCACAGTTGGGCGACTGAGCTTCCAAAAATATCTGGAACTTTTTTTCAGGGTTTAGAAACCGCCTCTTTGGCTTTGTTGTCTGATCTACACTTACGGTATCCTCCTTTCCTTTGCCCCGGGGAGGGGGCAACTCCGGTCGCCCTACGGGCTCCCTCCATATGCCCCCTCCCCGGTAACCATACCATGTAGTGTAATTCAATCCAACTTTTGAGACATAAATTCAGAAACGGCGGGTAAGGGATTTAGATGAATATAACGGACCAACTCCTGAAAATAGGGGTCCTCCTGGCATAGGATGGATTTATAGCGATTCTGCCTCCGGCTCGTAGAGCCTACGCCTCGGAGAGAAATAGATGACCATAACGGCGGTGTCTGCGATTAGGGTATATGGCATATCCCGTTAACAGACGCCGCATAATGGTAGCGATAGGAAAGGTCCCTGTCCGAAGAAAGAGATGAAAATGGTTCGGAATAATCGCCCATGCGTAGCAAATGGTTCCAGTGCCGGAAAGAATATCTCCGAGGCGGATTAAAAACTCGTTACGATCCTTTTTGTCCTCAAAGATTCTTCGTCTTTCGTTCCCCCGAGCAATAATATTATGCAGCGCTCCTGGCGTATCTAATCGTGCTTGTCTTGGCATACAAGACAACTATCATAGTCAAACCGATTCAGAAAGCAAAATGTTAAAATGTGAAGAACGTCCCCGATTACGGACTGATAGCCTTTACAATAAATCCATCAGAACCTATGATGACTCAGGAGACATAAAATGGAAGAAAACGACAAAACTATGGTTGAAAACAGCAGGCGAGGCGACATCTTCGGCGATGTTGCCTTCTACAACTTCATCATAGACAGCTTACCGGTCGGCATCTTCACGGTGAACCCGGAGCGGAAAGTCTCCAGTTTCAACCCCTGGGCCGAGAAGATCACCGGGTATTCGGAAAAAGAGGCCCTGGGTCGCTATTGCGGGGAGATCCTGCAGGGAGGCATGTGTAAACTCAACTGCCCTTTGAAAACGGCCATCGACCGCCAGCATCCCGTGGTGAGACTCGATACCACCATTCAAACCAAATATGGTGAAACCATTCCTGTCCGAATGAATACGGCGGCCCTGGTGGACGACAAAGGCAACCTCATGGGGGCTGTGGAGGCCTTTCAGGATATCTCTCAGATCAAGGCACTTGAACGGGAAAAGGACAATCTCATTTCCATGTTCGCCCACGACATGAAATCGTCACTCACCGTCATCGGTGGCTTCGTTCTCCGGCTCATCAAAAAGTCCACAGAGATCGAACCGGAAAAACAGCAAAAATACCTCGATGTCATCAAGAGCGAATCCGGGAAACTCGAATCACTGGTCAATGACTTCCTCGAGTTTTCCAGGTTGCAGACAGGCCGATTGAAACTCAATCTCACGACCCTGTCCTTGGACAAGGAACTGATGGAAATTGCGGATGCCTACCAGCTGAAGGCATCAAATGCCGGCCTCAAGCTGGAACTCGAAAATGAAGATGCACTCCCTGTAATTCTGGGAGACACCACGCAGTTACGCAGGGTATTCACCAACCTCTTGGACAACGCCATCAAATTTTCCGAGAAAAAGGGAACCATAAGCGTATCCACTCATGAATCAGCGGATGAAATTGCCGTCAAGGTGGCGGATGAAGGAATTGGCATTGCGTCCGATGAAATTCCTTACATCTTCGACAGCTTTCACCGGGCCAAAGGCACAGAAAAGAAAGAGGGTTTCGGCCTGGGATTGGCCTCCGTCAAGGCCATCGTGGAGGGCCACGGCGGGCGTGTGCTGGTCGAGAGTGAACCCGGAAAGGGTTCGATCTTCACCGTCATGCTGCCCAAGGGGTGAGGTGATAAGAAGTCGCTCTTTTGAGGGTGAAATATGGCGGAAACGGGCTTGGGTGTTGAGGAAGATGTGACCGCAGGGTATTGGGGTTGCGACAAAGGGCCTCAATATGGAGGACCAAATGTAGGGCACGACCCGGTGTGTTGAGAGATTCGCGCGCTCCTGTGACGCAGGAAGGGCTGAAAATGGGAAGAATTTGAGTACAGTATCAGAGGGTCCACCTCATTCCCCCTTTCACGATTTCAAGCGTTGAGGTGCCTGTCTGACAAGGCGCGAAAACGCAGGAATATCTGGATATTCCGAGCGTTTGAAACGCAACCATATAGGACGCATCGGCGTATGAGATGAGAATAATCCGTGAATAATCCGGGACGTTCTTCACAGTTTCACATTTTGCTTGCGGAGACGGTTTGACTATGAAGGGCAAGGGCTGACCCCATATCTGAACAGGGCGGCTTCTCTCTCGTCTGTGACTGTCTCTTCTTCAGCCATCGGGTGCGTTCATCCGCTTTTTCAGCCCTTCTGAGCACCTGAAAGGGACGATTCTGCGGGCATCCAGGATCAGGGCATTACACCGGTCTGTGGATTTCTGCCCCGCCGGTTGTTTTTATCCTTCACCTGGAATTTGCCGAAGCGATAGATCATTATGGGTTCACCGGATTCGAGGATGTATTTCATGATTTCCAAAAGGGATTCGAGGAATTGGCCGGCAGCCTTCTTGGGGAAGCCGTTAGAGGAAGATATTTGATTGATGAGGTGGTCTTTACCCAGTGTTATGCGAGATCCATGTAGGTATATGTAACTATTTGATTTCCGGTGGTTATTAAACCTAATCAAATCGGAGGCGGCCTGTCAACAGGTTTCTTAGGGAGACCTTTGAGAAACGCCCCTTTTGGTCGATCTCGGCGCCCGCCCCGTGAAACCTTCTATTGCCCTTGTTTCACCGGGGTCAGACTCAATCCCGCCATGGCGGGATCAATCCTCGAAATATCGAGTCCCGCTTGCAGCGGGATTCATGTGGTTGAAATCTTCGTCTTCCCCCGCACAAGTGCGGGATCTTCGACTTGACCTAAACCAAAATTGAACACTTTTCAAAGGTCTCTCAGGATCCAGGGGTTCGGTCCAGTCGGGAATTGTTATGCTTGTTCTCGCCCCGCCTTTCAAATAACTGAGCCATAACGTGTTGATATAATTGACAAGTTATTTTCGGCTACAGTGCCCCTGAGGGGCATCACATAGCTTTTAACGGGACACCCAGATACGGACTCTGCCGGTTCCTATCGATTCTAAAATATGACTTGACATCGGTCTCGAATCCGTTATTCTTTATTCGCGATTCGCGAATTATGAATGAGTGCTATCATGCAATTAAAACCTCAAGACATAGTTGTGCTGTTGAAACTGGTCACCCTCGGAGGCAACGATTGGTCTTACAACAGGCTGGCCGTGTCCCTGCACATGAGCCCTTCCGAAGTCCACGCTGCTGTCAAGAGGGCTCTGGCCGCCCGGCTGGCAGTTCATCGCAATGGCCGGTTTCACCCGAATATCCGCAACCTTCGAGAATTTCTGCTACACGGCATCCAGTACGTCTTTATCCCGGACAGGGGAGAACTGACGCGCGGTGTTTCGACTGGTTTTTACGCGGAGCCTTTTTCAAGCCTACTAGTTCCCACCGGGGAGCCACCGATGGTCTGGCCGGATCCGCATGGCAAAATGCGGGGACAGGCCTTTTCACCCCTTTACATGTCGGTTCCGAAAGCGGCAGGCGAAGACGAAAAATTGTACGAACTGCTTGCACTCGTCGATGCGCTTCGGGGAGGCAATGCCAGAGAACGAAATATCGCCGCTGCAGAAATGGAAAAACGGCTGGATCGATATGGCGCAGGTGACGAATCCGAATATTGAAATTCTGGAGGAGGCTCTGAATCACCTTGGGCCGCTGGCAGATGAAGTGGTTTTTCTGGGTGGTTGTGCCACAGGGCTTTTGCTGACGGATCCTGCCGCTCCGTCACCTCGTGTAACGATCGATGTAGACGTCATCGTAGAGGTTGGATCGCTTGCAGGCTACCATCAATTCAGCGATCGGTTAAAACAGCGTGGATTCGTCGAGGATGCAGGACCAGAGGCGCCGATTTGCCGCTGGCGCGCAGGACAGATCATATTGGATGTCATGCCGACCGATCCCAATATCTTGGGGTTCGGTAACATATGGTTTAGAAGGGCCTTTGAATCGGCACAGCTGGTAAAGCTTCCCTCGGGAAAAGCATTGCGCCTCTTGCCGGCGGCCTATTTCCTGGCGACCAAGTTAGAGGCGTTTGATCATCGTGGAGGCGATGATTTTCTGATGAGCCGGGACATGGAAGGCGTTGTGACGGTTGTGGACGGTAGGCCGGAAATCGTCGAGGAGGTCCGGAATTCTGAAACCGAATTGAAAGCCTATCTTAAAAAACGCATGCTGGAGCTTATACAAAGCCGAGATTTTATCGAAGCCTTACCCGGGCATTTACCTCCTGACGCTGGCAGTCAGGCTCGCACGCAGCTTATCCTGGAGCGGCTGCGTGGGTGAGGTGATAAGAAATCGCTTTTTTGAGGGTGAAATATTGATACATTCGTAAAAAGGCGAGATATCACGCAAAGTCCCGCTGGCAGCGGGATCTTCGCTATGCTTCGACCGGAAACAGGAAAAGCCCGCAAAGGTAACTCATTAAAATTAATATAGTTTTTTCTCTGCATCCCTGCTTGCCCTGTGAAACCTTTCGTTTTTGTTTCACTGGGGCGTCTCAGCGCGAAAACATACCTTTTACGGGACTATCAGGGTTCGATCTTCACCGTCATGTCCCCCAAAGGCGGGAGCCGTAAAGCCCGAATACAACACCAATGATTTGAAAGGAAACAGGCCCGCCTCAGGCCGCCTTTTCCAGCCTCACCGCACACACCTTGAACTCGGGTATCTTGGCGATGGGATCATGGGCCGGATTGGTGAGCACATTGGCATTGCTCTCCAGGAAATGAAAGGGCATAAACACCAGCCCTTCTTTTACCCGGTTCGTCACCATGGTTTTGGCGGTGATCTCACCGCGGCGGGATCCCACCTTCACCGCATCTCCAGCAGAAATACCGAGTTTGCCGGCATCCTCCGGGCTGATCTCCAGGAACCCCTCTTTCACCTCCCTGTCCAGTGAGGGGGAGTTCCGTGTCATGGTGGCGGTGTGATAATGGGCATACACCCGGCCGGTGGTCAGCCAGTAGGGGTATTCCTCATCCACGGTCTCGGCCGGGGGCTGGTATTCTATGGCATGAAAAAGACCCTTGCCCCGGGCAAACGCATCCTTGTGGAGAAACGGGGTTCCGGGATGGTCGACGTCCGGACACGGCCACTGGAGCCCCTCTCCCTCGAGGCGCTCGTACGTGATTCCTCCATAGGAGGGCGTCACGGTGACAATCTCATTCATGACGGCCTCAGGGGAATCGTACGACATCTCATATCCAAAACGATTGGAAATCTCCTGAATGATCTCCCAGTCCGCCCTCGATTCCCCCACCGGCTCGATGGCCTTTCTCACACGCATCACCCGGCGTTCGGTATTGGTGAAGGTCCCGTCTTTTTCGGCGAAGGAGGCTCCCGGAAGGACCACATGGGCCATTTTGGCCGTGGGCGTGAGGAAGATATCCTGGACCAGCAGCAGCTCCGCTGCCTCTAAGGCCTTTTTCACGTGCTCGGTATCCGGATCACTCTGTATGGGATTTTCCCCCATCACATAAAGCGCCTTGACCGTCCCTTCGCTCAGCCCGCTCAACATATCCGGTATGGTCAACCCCATCTGATCCGACAGCTTTGCATCCCACGCCGACTCGAATTTCTGCTGGTTGTCCAGCATGGTGACGACCTGGTATCCGGGGTACACATTGGGTAAGGCCCCCATGTCACAGGCCCCCTGGACATTGTTCTGGCCCCGAAGGGGATTGACACCGGTGGCGGCTCGGCCGATCTGGCCGGCCACCATGGCCAGGTTGGCCAGAGATTTGACATTGTCCACCCCCGTGGTGTGCTGGGTAATCCCCATGCAGTAAAGGATGGTTGCGGCATCCGCCTGGCTGTAATACTCGGCCATCTGGATGATGTCCTCGGCTGCCACCCCTGTGATTTCCGATGCCTTTTCAGGGGGGTAGCCCGCCACCGTCTCCTTAAACGTATCAAAATTCTCGGTACGGGCCTCGATAAATTCGGTGTCCGCCCAGCCCTTTTCGATGATCACATGCATGATACCATTCAACAGGGCCACATCGGTTCCGAGATTCTGACGCACGTACAGATCCGCCTCCGCCGCCAGCGGGATCTTCCGGGGATCGGCCACGATCAATTTGGCCCCTTTCTGCTTGGCCGCATATACCCGTGTGGCCACGAGGGGATGGGAGGACGTGGTATTGGAGCCGATGACAAAAATACAGTCCGCATCGGCGATTTCAGCGACCGAATTGGTCATGGCCCCGCTTCCGTATGCAGCGGCAAGACCTGCCACCGTGGAGGAATGTCAGAGCCGCGCACAGTGATCCACACTGTTGGTCCCGACGCCCGCCCGTGCGAATTTCTGAAGGAGATAATTCTCCTCGTTGGTCACCTTGGCTGAGGAGAAAAAGGCGATACTGTCACTGCCGTGATCGGAATGAATTTCCTTGAGTCGGGACACCGTATAATCCAGGGCCTCGTCCCAGGATACCGGTACCAGTTCTCCATCCTTCCTAAGGAGAGGTTGGGTCAACCGGTTCGGGCTCTGTATAAATTCATGGGCGTTCCAGCCTTTGATACAGAGCTTGCCCTCATTGGTGGGACTCGTTTTGCACGGAATGGTCTGAAGAATCTGCCCGTCCAGTACTTCGAGATAAAAATTACAACCGCAGCCGCAATAGGGGCAGGTGGTCAGTACCGTTTTGAAATCCATGATCAACTCCTGCTGATGCCCCGGATCATCCCCGGAGCCATGGACGGCCCTATAGGGCGCCGCCCAGAATATTCAATGGTGATTTCGCATCTTCGGTAAATCCGGTGCGGTATTCAAACTCCTGATCAATAATATCCGCAACCTTCTTATATAGCGTCCTCAACGGGATCCCCACGGGGCAGGCCTCGTTGCAGAGCCCGCAATCGATGCACCGCCCGGCCATATGAACCGCCCGGGTCAGATGGAACATGGGATTTTCCGGGGGCACATCCCCGGTATTGATGAGATCCGATTCTTCCAGGGTGCACACCTTACAGAAACACATGGGACAGACATCCCGGCACCCGTAGCACTTGATACACCGGTCGAATTCCTTGAACCAGTACGAAAACCGCTCTTCGAGGTTCAATTCATCCAACGCTTTCATCGAATCCTGGGACACACCCTCCGCCTTTTCCCCTGCGATGAGTGCATCGGGAAAGGGCTTGGGGCACTCACATGCCTCGGCCAGGCCCCGGGGACAAGCAATTCCCACGGGCACCACCTTGTCAGGGGACAACTGATTCCATACATAGAGGGTCTTGAGCCCCCGTTCGTCACACCCCCGCACCAGGACCCCGAAGGTCTCCTCCGGGTAGGCCCGGGCCAGATGGATCAGTTGCTTGTTCAGCGAATACCGCGCATCTCCCGACCCTTTCCAATCGCCCAGCACCAGCCCGTCAAGGCCGTTTTCGCCGGAGAAAAGATGGGGGGCGACATGCCCGTTGTCTTTCTTCAGACCCAAAAACCCCTTTATGTCCCCTGAATCCAGGAGTGCCTGCACCTTCTTCTTTACATCTTCTATCATATCCGTATCCCTAAGCTGCCTTCAGTTCACCGGCGTCCTGCCGCAACGGCGATGGCCCCATCTTCTTGAGCGTTTCGATGAAATCGGTTATCTCGTGCGCAAATTCAGGACCCTCGGCAGAAGAGATCCATCTGCACCGCAATCGATCTTCCTCCAGCCCGCTGAACGCAATCAGTTTTCTTAAAAATCGAATCCGTTTGTCTGTGGCGTAATTACCATACAGGTAATGGCAGTCTCCCAGGTGTCACCCGCCCACGAACACCCCGTCCACACCCTGTTGGAAGGCGCGAAGGATGTGGTGAGGAGAGACGCTTCCGGAGCACATCACCCGGACGGTCCGGATATTTGTGGGGTATTGCAACCGACTGACCCCAGCCAGGTCAGCAGCGGCGTATGCTCACCATGTGCACAAAAAACAGATAATTCTGGGTTCAAAGTTGTTGTCACTCATAAAAAACCTCCCCCTATAAGCCCCGAATCTGGGCCAGCAGCTGTTGCGGCTTGAATCCTTTCAGTGTTGCACTCTGGGAGGGGCAGGTGGCCGCACAGCATCCACACCCTTTACAGAGAATCGTATTGACCTCACAGATATTCTGATCCGGGAGATAGTTGATGGCCCCGTAGGGGCACATCTCCATACACCCCAGGCATCCCACACAGGTCTCGGGATCGATCTCGGCCACAATGGCACTGATGATCAGTTTGTCTTTAAACAGAATGGTGGCAATGCGCGATGATGCACCAATCCCCTGGGAACAGGCCTCCTCCACGGTGGCCGGGTACCGCGCCGATCCACAAACGAAGATGCCGTCGGTGGCAAAATCGAGCGGCCGTAGTTTGGCATGGGCCTCCAGGAAAAAATGGTTCTGATCCACGGGAACCCGCAAGAGCTGGCTCAGTTCCGGGGCGTCTGACCGGGCTACCAGCGGCGTGGACAACACTACCAGGTCACATGGAATGTCCATCTGTTCGCCTGTCAGGGGTTGAAAAAAACGGACAGACCCCTCCTCAACAACAGGGGGATCCTCCGGATCGTATACATCGAACCGGACCCCTTCTCCCCGCGCATCGGTCAGCATCTTCTCTTTTTCAGTGCCGTACATCTGCATGTCGCGATACAGGATGTGGACCTCTGCGTCGGGATCCTGACCCTTGATCCACCGGGCATTCTTCACCGCAGTCTGACAACAGATTCTGGAACAGTAGGGCCGTTCATCAGAACGGGCGCCCACACACTGGATCATCACCACCCGCTTGGCCTTGAACTCCCCATCGGCAAAGAGCGTCTCCAGTTCCATCTGCGTGACCACGCGTTTGCCGTCGTACCCGTAAAGGCCCTCAGGCACCAGGGGTTCCGCTCCCGTGGCCACCACAATACACCCTGCCTTTTCCCGGGCATGCTCACCCTGGCCCTGATCAACATCAATCTCAAAGTTACCGATATATCCGCTGATGGTGCTGATCCTGGCCCCTTCATAGAGGGTCACATTGGGCCTGGCTTTCACACGTTCCACCAGATCCGACACCCGCTCCGACGCCTTTTCACCATGGGGCGCCAGGCGGTGAATACGGTTGAGGAGGCCCCCCAGAGCGTTCTTTTCCACCAAGGCCACATCCAGCCCCATGGCGGCCAGGCTGTCCGCTGCGGACAATCCCGCAACCCCGCCGCCGATCACCAGCACCCTGGCAAGGAGCGAGCCTTCGATATCCTCCTGAGGCTCCAGAAATGCGGCCTTGGCCACACCCATCCGCACCAGGTCCTTGGCCTTTTCAGTGGCGTTTTCCTTCTCCTGCATGTGGACCCATGAGCATTGGTCCCGGATATTGACCATCTCAAAGAGATACGGGTTCAGATCCGCCTCGGCGCAGGAACTCTGAAACAGGGGTTGATGGGTACGGGGGGAACACGAGGCCACCACGACACGGTTCAGGTTGTGTTCCTTGATCCCTTTCTGGATTTCTGAGATGCCTCCTTCGGAGCAGGTGTACAGGTTTTCTTTGGCATAGACCACCCCCGGAAGCGTCGCCGCATAGTCGGTCACCGCACTGCAGTCCAGATGACCGGCAATATTGGATCCGCAATCACAGATAAAGACCCCGATCCTCAGATCTTCGCGGCTATCCCCTTTTCCGCCTTTTGTGTCATTCATGTGCCTAAACTCCTTCAGGATGCCTTGCGCATTTCAGAGCCGACCAAGATTTGTGCGGCCCTCGCTGCAGCGCCACTGGCCTGAGCAACGGATTCCGGGATATCCATGGGGCCGTGCGCACACCCGCAGACAAAAATGCCCGGCCGGCTGGAATCCATTGGACGCGCCGCATCGGTCTTGAAAAATCCGAACGTATTGATCTCGATACCCAGCACCTCACTTAGTTCCTCCACGCCCTTGTTGGGGGCGCAGGCCGTGGCCAGGATGACCATATCAAAAACTTCCTGTTTCACTTTTCGCTCCCGGGTATCCTCATAGACCACCTCGGGATTGTGGTTTTGGCCTTCTACGATCTCGGCCACACGGCCCCGGACATACCGGATGCCCGCCTGATTTCCGCCCCGAATCTTATACTCCTCAAATCCCTTGCCCACGGCACGGATATCCATACCGAAAATGGTGGAGCTGGTTTCGGCTTCGTGCTCCCTGGCGATGATGGCCTCTTTGATGGAGTGCATGCAGCAATACCCGGAACAAAAGGGGTAAAACCTGAAATCTCTGGAGCCCACGCACTGGATAAAGGCAAGCTTTTTCGCCACATCAAACCCCTCGGCCGCTTTCTTCAGGGCCTCGAGCGGCCGGGTAATCTCTAACTGGGCTTCATATTTTTCCGCCCACTTTCGGCGATCTTCATCCCCTTCATAGGATCCTGTCTGGTAGGCCGCATAGAATTCTTCAGAAGCGGTTTCATATTTCTGTTCGAACTTATCGAGCATCTTCCGGCTTTTTTTGGCCTTTTTTTCCAATGCCGCGATCTCCGCCTCGATGGCTCGATCCGACGGCCGATGCAGGTGTCCGCCTGTGGGCCCGCTGGCGCTCAGCAGCCGTTCAAATTCGATGGCCGTGACCACATTGGGGATTTGTTGGTACTGGTATTCGGGAATGCGGGACGGATCAAAGACCTCGTAGCCTGAGGCCACGATTACGGCGCCCACATTCAGCTCCACCATTCGGTCCTTCTGGTCAAAATTAACCGCATCGGCCTGACAGGTCTTTGCACAGATGCCGCATTTTTTTCCATTCAACTGACGGCAGTGATCCGGATCGATGGTATGGGTGGAGGGGATCCCCTGGGCGAACCAGCTGTATATGGCACTTCTCTCCCCCAGTCCTTCATTGAAGGCGTCGGACACCACCGTGGGACATTTCTCGGCACAGGCCCCGCATCCGGTACACTTGTCTTCATCCACGTATCGGGCCTTGCGCCGGACCGTTACCTTGAAATCCCCTGCCTCACCTTCCAGGCTTTCCACCTCACTGTAGGCCAGAAGCTCAATGTTGGGATGTCGACCGACATCCAGCATCTTGGGCGAGAGGATTCAGATGGCGCAGTCATTGGTGGGAAAGGTCTTGTCCAGTTGGGCCATCTTGCCGCCGATGCTGGGCAAACGCTCCACCAGGTGTATCTTGAACCCCATTTCAGCCAGGTCCAAAGACGCCTGAATCCCGGCAATGCCGCCGCCGATCACCAGTATATCCTTGCTCACGATTGCTCTCCTATTTTTCAGCTATTGGCTCTTAGCTGTTGGCCTTTAGCTAAAAGCTAACAGCTAATGGCTAACAGCTTTTCAACACTTCACACGCGTCCTTGATCAGGGATCCCGCATGAATTGCTGTGCTTTTACGCCGCCTGTCTGAGCGAAGCGGGTCCCAGGGCTTTCACCTCCTCGGTGAATTCCCGGGCCACCTCGGCAAAGCGGGTCCCCTCGGCCGAGGAGATCCACTCCAGTCTTATCCGTCGCTCATCAATTCCCAGGATCTTCACCAGCTCCCGGGTCAGCTCAAACATCTTCTCCGCCTTTACATTACCATCCAGGTAATGACAGTCGCCGATGTGTCAGCCGGCCACCAGCACCCCGTCCGCCCCCCGTTCAAAAGCCTTCAGGATAAAATTGGGGTTCACCCGGCCCGAGCACATCACCCGGATAATCCGCATGTTGGGCGGGTACTGAAACCGGCTCACCCCCGCCAGGTCCGCCGCAGAATAGGCACACCAGTTACACGCAAATGCCACCATCTTCGGTTCAAAATCCGCCATATCAGAAACCCTCATTCCACATGTATGACCATTTTATTATTTTTCCCGCTGAGACGCAGGGACGCTGAGTCATTCTTTTTATTCAAGAATTGCCAATCGCCAATCGTTAATTTTACCCCGTGAAATGCCTTTGGTTTGCTATTTCACCGGGGCGCCAATCAACAATCGCAAATCGTCAATCCAGAGCCGCTTCCACCATGCTCAGCACCTCTTCATCGTCGTAGTGGAAGACCGACGTCGCACCCGTGGGGCACACAGCGGAACAGGCCCCGCACCCCTTGCACAGGGCCGCCTGCACACGGGAAACCCGGTCTCCCCCTTCGATCTCCACCAGCCCGATGGCCCCATACGGGCAGGCCGCCTCACACAATCCGCATCCAACGCAATAGTGTTCGTTGACATGAGACACGATGCCTTCGACGGTGAGGGTTTCCTTGGACAGCACCACAGAGGCCCGGGAGGCCGCCGCCTTGGCCTGGGATATGCTCTCCTCAAGCGGCTTTGGGTAGTGCGCCATCCCCGCCAGAAAGATCCCTTCAGAGGCAAATTCCACCGGCCTCAGCTTCGCATGCGCCTCCATAAAATACCCGTCCTCGTTCAACGGCAGCTTGTACAGCTGCGCCAGCGCCTCGTTCTCACGCGGCACAATCGCTGAGGCCAGAATCAACACATCAGGCGACAAAGACACCTTCCGGTCCAAAATGGGATCCCTCACCTGAAGTCGAAGGCCTTCCGCCGTCTTCTCCACCAGCGGCTTTTCATCTACGCTGTAGCGGATAAAAATGACCCCCTTTTCCCTCGCCTCACGGTATAAGGCCTCCCGCTGACCATAGGTCCGGATATCTCTGTAAAGAATGTAAACCCCCATCTGAGGATTCGCCTCCTTCAATGCCAGCGCACTCTTGATGCTGTGCGTACAGCACACCTTCGAACAATAGGGCCGCTCGGGCTCCCTCGACCCCACACACTGAATGAATACCGCCGTATCGGCATCGGTTATGGCGGGTTTTTTGTCCCTCAAGGCACGGTCCAGTTCCAGGTGCGTCATCACCCGGTCGTCTTCTCCGTAGAGGTATTCCTCTGGTTGATGTTCCTGAGCGCCCGTGGCCACCACCACCGCACCGTGCGTCAGCGTCTCTTCCGACCCCTTATGGGCTAGGGTGGTCTCAAAGTTCCCCACAAACCCGGTGGCTTCCTTCACCTCGGCTTTCAGGTAGAGCTCGATCAGGTCATGGCCCTTCACCTCGTCCATCAGGGTGTTCACCTGGGTCTGAATGTCCTCTCCCGCCCAGGTTTGGTTCAGATCCAGGGCGTTACCCCCAAGGGTATCGCTCTTCTCAATGAGATAGGTCTTAAACCCCTGGTCGGCCAGGCCCAGGGCAGCGCTCATCCCCGAAACACCCCCGCCGATCACCAGGGCCCGGTTGTCCACATCAATAGTCGGCTGAGGAAGGGGTTGGATCAGCTGGGCACGGGCCACCGCCATTCGCACCAGGTCCTTGGATTTCTCCGTGGCCTCTGCCTTCTCCTTGCTGTGCACCCACGAACACTGGTTCCGGATGTTGGCCATCTCAAACAGATACTTGTTGAGCCCGCTGTCTCTAAGCGTCTCCTGGAACAGGGGTTCGTGCGTCCGGGGCGTGCAGGCCGCCACCACCACCCGGTTCAGCCCTTCCCGCTCAATCACCTCCCGCATCTTATCCTGGGTGTCCTGGGAGCAGGTAAAGAGATTATCTTCCACATAGCTCACCCCGGGGAGGCTTCGGGCGTATTGGGCCACCGCGGGGACGTCTACGATCCCCCCGATGTTCACCCCGCAGTTACACACAAACACCCCGATCCGGGGCTCCTCCATGGACACATCCCGCTCTTCGGGGTAGATCCGCTCCTTCACCAGACTCCCCCTCGCAGCAGAGAGCATCCCCTTGGCATCGCAGGCCGCGGCACTCGCTTCCATCACCGAATACGGAATGTCTTTGGGCTCCTGAAAGGCACCGCACACGTAGATCCCTTTCCTCGAGGTCTCCACCGGGGCAAAGCTCCGGGTCCGCGCAAAGTGGTCCGCGTCCAGGTCAATATCCAGCCGTTCCCCCAGTTCCACCAGGCTATTCGGCGTCTCCAGGCCCACCGACAGCACCACCAGGTCAAAGGTCTCCGTGTGAAGGTCACCCGACTCATTCACATACTGGATGATCAGATTCCCGGTCCCGGGGTCTTCGTCGATGCTGTGGATTCTTGAGCGGATGAACCGCACCCCCTGTTCGTCTCTGGCACGGTCGTAGTATCGCTCAAAGTCCTTGCCGTAGGTCCGCATGTCCATAAAAAAGATGGCTGCGTCCAGGTCGTGGTCCGCGTGTTCCTTGGCGATCACCGCCTCTTTGGTGGCGTACATGCAGCAGACGCTCGAGCAATACCCGTGGTCGCACTGGTTTAGGTCCCTCGAGCCCACGCACTGGAGCCATGCGATCTTCTCCGGTTCTTTGCCGTCCGATGGTCTTTTCAAATGGCCCTGGTAGGGACCCGTGGCGCTCAGAATCCGCTCAAACTCCATGCTCGTCACCACGTTCGGGTGCGCCGCGTATCCATACGTCTCCAGCCCCGACGGATCAAACGCCTCAAATCCCGGCGCCAGTATCACAGAACCGACATGTAATGAAACCGCCTCAGCCGTTTGCGCGTGGGTCGTGAGCGTCACCGCCTCGGCCCTGCAGGCGGTCACACACTGGTAGCACTCACAGCATCCCCCGCAATTGAGGCACCGCTCGGCCTCCTGTTGCGCGGCCGTTTCATCCACTTGAAGGGCGAATTCCTCAAAGCCTGAAACCGATTTGTCTGTGGGCAATTCGGGAATCTGCAGTCGCGCTTTCACCGGCTCGTCTTCCGGGATATCAATCCAGTTCTCCCCGATGGGCGGCTCCTCCTCCCACTCCGTGGGAGGGGTTCTCCCCGAAGGTACATCCCCATATACATGGCCGCCCGTTTCCCGGCCTCCACCGCTTCGATCACGGTGGCCGAACCGGTGATGGCATCGCCGCCTGCGAATATGCCCGGCGCACCGGTTTGAAGCGTCTCCGGATTGACCACGATATGGTTCCATTTGGAAACCTCCACATCTGAATCCGTTCCGATATAGGTCAGATCCGGCTCCTGTCCGATGGATGAGATCACCAGATCCGCCTCGATGAAAAACTCCGTATCCTCAATGGGGATGAACTTGCGTCTTCCGGTGGTATCGGGCTCTGTCAGGCGGGTTCGCACACACTCAATGCCCACCACCTGATCCTTTTCGATCACCACCCGTCTCGGGAGGGCCTGGAAATGCATATTGGCCCCTTCGGCCTCGGTTACCGCTTTCTCTTCGGGTTCGGCCGCCATCTCGTTTTCGGAAAAAGGTTCCACCATATTGACCCGATCCGCTCCCAGGCGAATGGCCACCCGGGCGGCATCCATCCCTGAATGTCCGGCACCCAGCACGACGACACGCCCCTGGACTTCTTTCCGGTCACCCATCCAGACGTCTCTTAAAAACCGGGTCACATGGAGGACACCTTCGGGGTGATCTTCACCGGGGATGCCCGTCCTCAGTCCCTTCCATGCCCCGGTGGCCAAAAAGACGGCGCTCGCCCCATGGGCCTGGAGCTCTTCGATGGTGATATCCTCTCCAAGCCGGGTATTGGTGTGGATTTCGATTCCGTAGCGTTTGAGATTCTCGATTTCCGCATCGAGAACCGTGCGGGGGAGCCTGAATTCGGGAATCGCATAGCGCATCATGCCGCCCGCCTCGGGCATGGCCTCATACACACTGACCTTGTACCCATCGAGGGCCAGGAAGTAGGCGGCGGTCAACCCCGCGGGGCCGGCACCGATGATGGCCACCTTTTCTTCTCTCGGGGTGATATCGGGTACCGGAATGTCGCTGAGGTCCACGTGGTCGGCCGCCACCCGCTTGAGTTCCCGGATGGAGACGGCCGTGTCCACTTCGAGACGGCGGCAGCTCTTTTCGCAGCGATGGGGGCAGATGCGCCCCAGCACACCGGGAAAGGGGAGATCCCGCAGGATAATCTCAACGGCTTCCCTGTATTGGCCCTGTTTTACCATCTGAACGTATCCTTGGACGTTCAAATGCGCCGGGCACGCCATCCTGCAGGGGGACTTATCCAGTTTTTCTATGGCGAACCCGCCGGGTATGGCCTGGGCATAGGGTTTATAGGTGGCCTTTCGATTGGCGAGTGCCATATCGTATTCGCTGGGCCGTTCCACAGGACAGACCTCCACACAGTCCCCGCAGCCCGTACAGGCATCCGGATCAATAAAGCGGGGGGTCTTATGCAGGGTCACGTCAAAATGTCCCTGTTCCCCGTCGATATGTTCAATGTTTGAGCAGGTGTGAAGTTCGATGTTGATGTGCCGGCCGACCTCGACCAGTTTCGGGGAGATAATTCACATGGCACAGTCATTGGTGGGAAAGGTCTTGTCTAATTGGGCCATGACCCCGCCGATGGCCGGGGAACGTTCCACGAGATGGACATAGAAACCGGCGTCTGCCAGATCCAGAGCGGCCTGCATGCCGGCAATGCCACCGCCCACCACCATAACGGCGCCCTGAATGTCAGCGGCTTTGTCTTTTGTCATTCCATCATCTCCTCAAGCGATAGACGCTGCTTGATATTCCCGTATCACGCGTTGACGTTAAATAGGATTTAAAAATCGATTCGATCCGCCGTATATAGAAAATATTAGGTCTTTCCGTCAAGAAATATTTCCATCCCTTCAGTCCACCTGCCTCGGCTCATCCCCTTGATCGGAAAACCGTTTTGTGCTGTAATGCAATCCTGAACGGATTGGGTGCCGATTTCTAAAAGATAAGCGCAGGAATAGGCCGCCAGGTACAGGAAAACAGGAAGCAAACCCAATGAAAAATACCGACCTTTTCAAAGACCCATCGACCATTGACGCCCTCCTTCAAAGTGTCACCGATTATGTCATCGGGGTAAACAAAGATTACCAGATTATCATGGCCAACGACCTGTTCAAAAGTGAATTCGGTATGGCCCCGGGTAAAACCTGTTTCAAGGCGTGGAAAAAGATGGGTGAAAAATGCGAAAACTGCCTCGTTGAAATGTCTTTTACAGATGGACAGCCGCATACGAGTGAGGAAACGGTCATCCTCAAGGACGGGCGCACCGCGCAGATGCGCATACGGTCCACACCGGTCAAAAACGGGGCAGGGGACATCGTTTATGTCCTCGAGACGGCCACGGATCTGACGGAACAGGAACGGCTCAGGGGCGAGTTGAACAACTTCAAGGGCAATCTGGAAGGCGTCATTGAGGACCGACTCAGGCACCTTGGAAAATCCGAAGAGAAATACCGAAGCATATTTGAGCGCTCATTGGATGCCATATTCCTGACCGATTCAAAAGGAAAAATCCTGGAAATCAATCCGGCGGCCTTGAGGATCCTCGGCTTTGAGAGCAGGGAAGAGACCCAACAGCTCGGCTCTTCTCTGACCCTGTTCGAAGACAAGAAAGAACTGGCCCTCTTTCAGGAAAAAATCTTCAGGGACGGCTATGTGACAGAGTATGAAACCCGGCTGCGGCGCAAAAATGGTGAGGTATTTCATGCCCTCGTCTCCTCCAATGTCATACTGGATGTGGTCCGGCAGATCACGGGGTATGTGATCATTGTTCGGGATATCACCCGGATGAAGCGGGCCATGGCGGAAATCGAAAAGCAGAACCAACGCCTGGCCGCGCTCAATACCATATCCATGAAGGTCAACAGCAGTCTGGATTTAGATGATGTGCTCAACAGCACCATTGAAAAAATGCTCGAGATCGTTGAGCCGGACAGTGTGCGGATCTATCTCCTCAACGAAGACGGTCACATGCTCGATCTGGTGGCCCATAAAGGCCTCTCCGCCCGATTCATCGAAAAACCCCATGTGAAACGACGGAGAATCGGTGATGGGCTTTTGGGAGAGACCGCTGAAACCGGTCGTTCAAAGGTGGTGGACAATCTCCAGCGCTTAGACCATCCCCATGTGGAATCCGTGGTAGAGGAGGGACTCAAGTCCACCCTCTATCTGCCCCTCATCTCAGGGGGTAAACCGGTGGGCGTCATGTGTGTATCCAGCCATACCGCCTTTCATTTCCCTTCCGACTATGTGGATTTTTTGACCGGCATTGGCCATCAGATCGGCATGGCCGTCCACAATGCCGAACTCTATAAAGACATCAAAAACGCCTATCAGGAACTCAAGGAAGCCCAGGAGCAGGTGATTCGATCCGAAAAGCTGGCCTCTTTGGGCAAGCTGTCCGCCACTATCGCCCATGAAATCAACAACCCCATCGCGGCGGTACTGACGTATATCCGATTGATGATGAAGCTGGTGGAGCGGGGTCAATATGCAAAGGAAAGAAAGGCGGATATCTCCCGATACCTCGATACCATGGCCTCTGAAATGAGCCGGTGCGGCGATATCGTCAAAAACCTTCTTGCCTTCTCCCGGAGAACCAGGACCGATGTCAAGCCCCATGCTGTCCCCGACATCGTCCAGAGAACCCTGGCACTCATATCGCACGATCTTGAGCTCAAACAGATTCAGGTCAAACAACAGATGGCACCGGACCTCCCTGAGATCCAGTGTGATTTCAGGCAGATCCAGCAGGCTCTTTTAAATCTCATCAGCAACGCCTCCGAGGCCATGGATACCGGCGGCACCCTCACCCTGTCCGCGAGACAGGAAGACCCAGACAGCCCTTTCGTGGCCATATCGGTGGCCGACACCGGCTGCGGTATCTCCAAGGAAAATCAGAAGGATATCTTCGAGCCCTTTTTCACCACCAAGGACGAGGGAAAAGGGGTGGGCCTCGGCCTGTCCGTGGTCTACGGCATCATCACGAATCACAACGGATCCATTGAGCTGAACAGCGAAGAGGGAAAGGGCAGTGTTTTTACCGTCAGACTGCCGACGGCATGATCATGGGTACCGCCGTCACTTTATAACCGTTCACATTGAGTGGGAGAAGATGGTGCTGCGTCTCATAAGTTCTGTCCACGAAAATTGCAAGAGGTTATTCGACGAAAAAACCCTATTTCGACCACTTAAAACTGACAGAGACACAGAATCTCCAAATCCCAAGCACCAAATATCAAATAAATCCCAATGACCAAATCAGAAGGTTTAAGATGAAAGATGTCCTTTTTGGGTTGGGGCGGTGGTCATGGAAATCTCGCAAATCACCGGGCATCGCTGAATTGACTTTCCGAGATCCATATTAAGGGTGTGCCCGCAATTCTTTGCCCTTGGCGTTTCGAATTTTGAACATTGGAATTTAGATATTGTTTGTGATTTGGGATTTGAATATTGTCATTTCGTTCAATTGGTCCGTACATACCATCATACGATGCCATTAAATTGCCAAAATTGAGGACAAAATCTATAAGACGGAGCAATAGCATATGACCAGAAAGCCCCGCATTCTCGTCGTCGATGACGAAGCCCCCATGCGTGAAAGCCTCAATGACTGGCTGAAAGAGGACGGTTACGAGGTCGGACTGGCAGCCAACGGCCAAGAAGGCGTTGAAATGGCCCAAAAGGATGAGTGGGAAGTGATCCTCCTCGATCTTAAAATGCCGGGCATGGACGGTCTCGAAACGCTGAAAGGCATCAAAGAGGTCAGTCCGGATTCGGAAATTATCATGATGACCGCCTACGCGACCATTGACACGGCGGTACAGGCCATGAGGGAAGGGGCCTTTGATTATCTCGTCAAACCCTTTGATCCGGATGAAATTGAAATCCAGATCAAAAAAATCATCTCCCACAAGGAAGTGGTCCTGGAAAACCTACTGTTACGGAAAAAGCTGGAAGAGCGGACCCAGTATGACGAAATCATCGGAAAGAGTGCGTGCATGCAGGAGATATTTAAACTCATCGATCGCGTGGCGTCCACGGACTCCACCGTACTCATCACCGGTGAAAGCGGCACCGGAAAGGAGTTGATCGCCCAGGCCATTCACGGCAACAGCCAGCGGGCCTATATGCCCTTCATCGCCGTGAGTTGCGGGGCCCTTCCGGATACCCTTTTGGAGAGCGAACTCTTCGGCTATGAAAAAGGGGCCTTTTCCGGTGCGGAACACACCAAGCGGGGGCGGTTCGAAATGGCGGACGGGGGAACCCTTTTCTTAGATGAAATCGGGGATATCAGCCTCAAGACCCAGGTAGACCTTTTACGGGTGCTTCAGCAAAAAGAATTCAACCGTCTCGGCGGAGAAATCCCCATCCAGGTGGACGTCCGTATCCTGGCGGCCACCAATCGCAACCTTGAAACCGCCATCTCAGAAAAACGGTTTCGTAAAGACCTCTACTATCGGCTGAATGTCATCTCTATTCATGTCCCGCCGCTTAGGGAACGTAAAGAGGATATTCCCCTCCTCGCCAAAGCGGCCCTGCACAAGAGCTGCATGGAGCTGAACCGGGAGACAATACCCATCTCCCCTTCCGCCATGAAGCGTCTAATGGACTACGACTGGCCCGGCAATGTAAGGGAACTGGAAAACATCATGGAAAGGGCGCTTGTTATCGGCCGGGGTGACGAGATCACGCCAGAGGACCTCCCCTTCCCGTCCAAGTCTGACCAGGAGACGTCGTATCCCCGATCCTTGAAGTCCATGGAAAAGGCGCACATCACCCGGATACTGGACCAGATGAACTGGAACATCAGTCAGGCGGCCCGCGAACTGGAGATCGACCGCCAGACCCTCTATAACAAGATCGAGAAGTATGGAATCGAAAGAGGGTAATGTCCCGCCGGTGCCGTGCATTACCCTCTGCCGGATCGGTCCTGTGGACCCGGCCATTATCGATCACCTTTCCAACTGCATCACCTTTACATGCGGACTCAACTGCAATGTCTGCGATCAAATAGACCCCCCCCTCTACGCCTTCGATGAAAATCGCCGCCAGTACGACTCCAAAAAGATCCTCAAACATCTCATCGGCCGCCGTCATCCCTCCTTGAAGTTTCTCGCCATCACCCAACTGGACCTGTTCGTCCCCATCTTGAAATATGTCTTCGGTCTGGCCCAGGTACAGGGTCAGTGCGCCATTATCTCCACCTGCCGTCTCCGCCCCGAATATTACGGCCGTGCACCAGACCCCGCGCTCTTTCTGGAGCGCGGGGAAAAGACGGCTTTGCACGAACTGGGCCACAGTCTCGGTCTCACCCACTGCCGGGATCGTCGATGCATCATGCACAGCGCCACCACCATCCAGGACACGGATATGAAGCGACCGCGGTTCTGCCCCACCTGCCGGGAGCTTTTCAGATGGCAGCTGGCTCAGTGCGTCCCCGAAGCCGGCGAACCAGGGCCATAGGCGGAATGCCGAACTTTTCGACAGGCTGCCGTTTTTTGGGACAATGATACAATTAGCAATAAAGTCAAATACTTGGATCAAAACTGTTATGTTGTGTTGGCCGGATTGTCGACTTTTTCGGCAATCTCTCTTTTTCTCCTTTGTGCCATACTTTATAAAATATTAATGTCAATTCAATAGGTTACATGTTTTTTCCATCTAAGGACATCCATTGGCACGGCCTTTGCTTATTCATAGAGCCAAATAAAAAATGAACCGGACAAAGGAGGATCAGGAGATGGTGAAAACAGAGAAAAAAGAATCGATGAAGATCGTACCCCCGGGAAAGAAAAAGTGTGTATGGATGGAAGCCGGGGTCGTCTCTTACAAGCTGTGTGACAACAACTATGACTGCCCCACCTGCGTATACGACCATGCCATGCAGATGAAGGTGGACCGTCAAAAGGCAGCCGCCACGGCTCAGCCCATCGAGGCCGCTCCGGACAAATTCACCGATTCCTGGGTGGACAAGATGATGCGCCTTCCCGCGTCAAAACGCAAATGCCGGTACATGATCACCGGCGAATTGGATCGAAAGATCTGCCCCAACGCCTATGAATGCGGGACCTGTTCATTTGATCGAATGATGCAGCAGCGACTGCAGGCCGAGCCGCTGCCGGTCAGCGAACCTGCCGAGGTGGGCGGGTTTAAAGTGGCCCAAGAATTCTACTATCACGATGGTCACACATGGGCCAGAACGGAATATGGGGGGCGCGTCCGGATCGGACTGGATGATTTTGCCCAGAAACTTCTCGGAAGGCTCAAACGGATTGAGCTCCCGAATATCGGCCATGAAGTCACTCAGGGCGAGAACAGTTTCAAGGTAACCCGTAACGGGGACACGGTCGGCGTGCTCTCTCCGGTGGACGGCATCGTCACCCGGATCAACGACAGGCTGCTGGACCACCCGGAATTGATCAACAGTTCCCCTTATGAAGACGGTTGGCTTGCGGTCATCGAGCCCACAAAACTGCGAAAAAACCTGAAAGGATTGCACTACGGAGAGGAGGCCTCTCACTATATTGAAGAAGAAAAGGACAGACTCTTTCAGGTGGCAAACGACGACCTGCAGGTGTCTGCAGACGGTGGGACCACTGTGGAGGATATCTCCGAAGCGGTCGAGGGAGAAGCCTGGGCCAGACTGGCAAAAACCTTTCTAAGGAGCAAATAGCCCAATCAACAGTTTAGGATTAAAAGAACCGCCCGTGCCATGGCGACGAGCGGTTTTTTTCAGTTCTCTTGTTTCTTTACTCCCTCGGAGAGGTAGGCGTAAAGGTCTTTGACTTTGAGATCCATATCCACGCTGCTCAAGGCACAGGTCAGGTGGATCTGGCATTTGGGGCAGGCCGTAATCAGGGTGTTGGCACCGGTGTGAAGGGCTTCTTCCAGCCGCTCAATACGCATGGCCTTGGAGCAGTTGGAACACTCCATCCACGCGCTGGTCCCGCAGCAGAGGGCATTTTCCCGGTTTCTCGGCATTTCCCTGAATGTTGCATCGGGGATCAACTGCAAAAGGTCCCGGGGCGGCTCATAGATCCCGGATCCCCTCCCCAGCCGGCATGGGTCGTGATAGGTCACGGCGCCATTTCCGGACGGCTGAAAGAGTAGATCCATCTCCGGCATCTTCTCGGACAACAGCTCAGACACGTGTTTCACGTCAAAAGGGAGGTCACCGAAAAACTGAGGGTAATACCGTTTGAAGGTGAGGTATCCTTCGGGACAACTGAACAGCACGGTCTTCGCCTTTGAGGCCTTGATAATCTCCAGGTTTCGGGCACCCAGTTTCTGAAAAAGGTCCTCCTCCCCACTCCAGAGGGCATCGTGGCCGCAGCATCGCTCCTCATTGCTGATGACCGGTGTGATGCCGACCCGGTTCAGGAGGGTGAGCACATTTCGGGCCGTATCGGCGGGGGAGATGTCCAAATACTTGAAAATCACATCAAAATAGGGAAGACATCCCACGAAATAAAAATAGTCCCCTGTCTCGGCAAACTCGCCCGCTCCCTCAGCCCATCCGGTTCGCCGCTGTGCGACCTCTCCTGCTTGGAGATGGACAATACTCTGTAGCATGCCGTGGTGGCTCTCCAAGGGCAGATTTCCTGCCTGCCTGGCCTTTTCCCTGAAGGATCGGATAAATTCCGGGAAATCGATCTCCACCGGGCATCGCTCGCTGCAGCGGCCGCAGCTCAGACACGCCCAGAGAAGCGGACTCTTGAGCAGGCCTCCATCCGGGTCCTGCATGGACCGTTTGATCATCTGTCTCGGGGAAAAATCAGGGAGCACCCGGCTGACCGGGCAGCTGCCGGTGCACACCCCGCATTCCATACAATAATCGATCTGTTTCTGGGTCAGTTGCATGGGTCTATCCAATCTGTCGGTAACAGCGTTCTCTGAGGTTGACCATTCTAAAACAAGGGCAAAATTCAGCTTTCAGCAAGAGGTACATATCATAAAACAGATCATCTCTGTCAAGTGAAAACCAACCCCCCGAGCGGCCTCAGGCGAGCGGGAAATCGCTTGACGACAAAACCCCCATGTCGATAGTAAAAAGGACGGCGGTTTTACAAAACATAGGGGATCTCTCCCCTGATTGAATCACCGTCCCGCGTATCTGATGGCGGTGAGAACCGGATCGGTCCACTTTTCGCAGCGAATCAAACATGATACACTCGTAAAAAGTCAAAAATACGCTCTTTACGTCATTCCGGCGAAAGCCGGAATCCAGTGTTATCAAGAAGTTATCGAACTCCTGGACCCCGTTTTTCAAGGGGGTGACGACTTCTTACGAGACCGTCAAACATGAAAGGAGAACCCATGGAGAATTCAACACACCCCAGTTGTGCCACATGTACCTTCAAAGATCGTATCTGCCGAAAGGAGGATGGGAAAGGGCCTGATTCATGCCCCACCATCCACTACCGGGAGGTCATCGACGCGGCCACCCGCGAATATGAAAGGCCTGAAGTCAAGGAATTCGCACGAATGGCGTCTATCCAGGAATCCGAATGCTACCATAACCGTCATATCAAGCCCTATGTATTTCATCCGGTCAAACCGAGGGTACAGGAGGTCTGTGAGTTTGCGCAGAAAATGGGATACAAGAAACTGGGCATCGCATTCTGCGCAGGGCTCCACCCCGAGGCCAAGGCATTGAATCGGATTCTCGAGGCTCAGAGCTTCGAGGTGGTTTCCGTTGTGTGTAAGGCGGGGGCCACACCCAAGGAGCGTATCGGGATCAAAGAAGAGGAAAAGATTGATATCGGAAATTTTGAATCCATGTGCAGCCCCATTGTCCAGGCCATCATCCTCAACAAGGAAAAGACCGATTTCAATATCCTGGTGGGCCTGTGTGTGGGACATGATTCCTTATTTTTTAAATACAGCGAGGCCTACACCACTGTACTGGTGGCCAAGGACCGCGTGCTCGGGCACAACCCCGCTGCCGCCCTTTATACGTCCGGCACCTATTATGCCCGAATGCTTCGTAAGGGATTTTAAGCTTATCCGGCGGGTACGGTGACCCACCCTATAGTAAAAGGAAGAAGTGATCCATTTTGCGGTTTCAGGTTTCAGGTATCAGGTGGCACCTATTACCGCAAAGATGGGAGCTTCGACAGGTTTCCCCTCAAGCGGCGGGATGTGACTCGGAAAGTTTGAAAACAAAGGGTTTAGTTCCATTTTTTGCTGACACCTGGACACTGAAACCTTTCTGACCTCATTTTTTGTGAGGGCCTGGAGGGCCTAACAGTTTTCATACCCCAACGGCTTTACACCTTAGATCGCCACATGTTATTATGCGCATACGCTCATAACAAAAGGGGGCCTTTGAAAACGGCTCAATTTCTTTCAAGATCAAGGCGCGTGAAGATTTTAACCACAGGAATAGCGCGACTATTTCGAGGATTAAAATCTGAACGTAACGCAGATATTGGATGAAAGGGGGCCTTTTTCAGAGGTCTCGGGAGAGTTGAATGCCCAGACCCAGAAAACTCAGATCCATCCAGGCCCACCCCGTAGTGACGGCATTTGTCCCTGAGGGGGTACCGCTCAAGGGAACGGAAACCACCGTACTTCCCTTAGAGGGACTCGAGGCCATCAAACTGAACGACGTTCAGGGTCTTGATCAGGAAAGTGCGGCAAAGGTGATGAATGTCTCCCGCCAGACCTTCGGACGCATTCTGGTCGAAGCCAGGGCCATTGTGGCCGATGCCCTGGTCTCAGGCAAGGTATTGAGGATTGAGGGGGGGCATTTTGATATCGCCCGAGGGGGGGCCGGACGCCGCCGGCGGCGGGGCCGAAGGTAATTTCAAGTGGCAGCATGCCAAGCCCCAAAAGAAAGGGACCCTTATAGTTGAAGCTATTCCAAAAACATGGCGATGATAACGCCATTTTCGTCCTCTATGACAACCGCGCCGTTACACCGGATATGATCCCGGCATGGGGATTTTCTTGCCTGATATTCCTCTCAGGCCATGCGGTTCTTTTCGATACCGGCGGGGACCCCGACATATTGCGCCACAACATAGAGGCGATGGATCTTGATCTTCACCTCGTGTCCACCATCATCCTTTCCCATGGCCACGGGGACCATGTGGGGGGGCTTTCGGCACTGCTGGGACACTCGCACCCCATGACTGTCTATTTTCCCCGGTCTTTTCCCAAAGGGTTCGAGGCGGCGATACGCCGAAACGGGGCGGTGGCGGCGGCGGTGGACGGATTCACACAGATTCATCCGGATCTTTATACCACCGGCGAGATGGGTGTCGGGATCAAAGAGCAGTCCCTCGTATTGAGAACCATCGACGGATTGGTCATCATCACCGGATGCGCCCACCCGGGCATCGTGGAAACAGTGGAAGCGGTCAACCAGCGTTTTGGGGAACAGATCCATCTCTTTATGGGCGGTTTCCATCTCATGGGTCAGTCTTCAACCGCACTGACCGGCATTGCCCGCCGGCTGGAGGCGTTGGATGTGGTACGAATCGCGCCCTGTCATTGCAGTGGTGATGCCACCATCGACTTCTTCGAAGCGCGCTGGAAAATAAATTTCATCTCCATCGGGGCGGGGTCGGTGGTGCCCATACCCGCTCCGTTAATGTGAACGGATCAACGGGAGGCCATAGCCATGACACCGGAAAAAACAGGCGCCGGCGACCGAGGCCAGGGCCAGAACATGTCCGGCAGAGGAAGGGGCGCAGGCGGGGGCCAGGGT
Organism: Deltaproteobacteria bacterium; assembly: GCA_034522175.1. GTDB lineage: Bacteria > Desulfobacterota > DSM-4660 > Desulfatiglandales > Desulfatiglandaceae > JAIPDZ01. Next base: position 3,217,484 of record JAXHLQ010000001.1, read on the forward strand.
CTCGGGCCGGGCGGCGAATGTGTCTGCCCCGGCTGCGGGCACAAGATTCCCCATCACCGGGGAACCCCATGCTTTGAAGTAAAATGCCCGGAATGCGACACCTACATGACCCGGGCCAAACCGTCCTGACGCGGTGCCGGCGTCAATAACGGCACCTGGTTTTTTTGTTCAACGGGGGGAGTTATTCCGCTTGAGGTGTGCGCGGGTTTTTGCATACACATCGGCTACCCGGCTGTTACCGCGAGGGAGCGCATCCCGCAGCATATCGAGATACCCCTTTTCTGCGACCATCTCAAATGTTCGCGGAAAATTCAGATCATAGACCCATCCCATCTGAAGCATCTTGAAATCGTTCAGTGTCCTGAGATCGGTCATCTGTACCAGCCGACCCTCCATCAGGGTCTCATGGACTTTATCTGAGATTTCCGGCGTATCCGGCAGGTCCAGTTCGATGGTGGGATTCCGGCCGTTGGCGGCAGTCCGGTAATAGTCTGTTACCACGTGCCAGATATCCACCTTGTCCGCATCCCTGATGAGCTTAAGGGAAAAAAGGCAACGCGGATCCGCATGTGCAGGGAGGGCCGCGCGGTTATGGTACTTCACCACCCGTCGAATGACACCGGCCGTTTTCGAATCCAAAGGTTCCAAGACGCCTTCGTCATCGATAACCTTTACACCGAGTGCCGCGTGATCCGCTGATCTGCTGTCGGAAAAGGTTCGGTATCTGCGGTACTGCTCAAATCGGCCGATGTCGTGCAGCAGCGCAGCCGCTTCCGCCATGGCCAAGTCATGTGCCGAAAGCCTGAGACTGTGACCAATATCCACCGCAGCCTCGCAAACCCGCCGGGTATGATCCCGCTTTAGATCCATGCTTTTCTGAACCACCCGATTTTGGGAATCGAACTGGTGTGTGTAGGCGTCAAACCATTTCTTGAGGCCCGGCAACAATTCCTGTATGTCCATTTCAAATCTCCAAAATGAACGCATCGAATGAAATAGACATGCTGACAGATGCCAAAATAAAAGCTGTCAAGAGGATGAAAAAATTTCAAATCCGGCTGTGAGGAAATGGCGGTCTGAGGTTAACGCTTTTTCGATACCCAGCTCCTTCATCACGACGAAGCTCGTGCAGTCGGTAAAGGAAAAGGATTGATCCTTCCACTTGAAAAACCATTGGACGGCGCGTCCTACCCTGTCAGGCGTCACCCACTCCGTTTTACATCGAAGGCTTCCCGACACTTGTTCCCACCATTGTTCAGCGGCGGACAGACCAAGGCGCATGCGGATCAAGGTCAAGGTTTCATCGAGAATATAATTGGAAACGACCAGCATCCCGCCCGCTTCCAACCACTCGTCCCGAGCAGTCCGGAAGGAAGCGTGCATAGGATCCTTGCCATCAGCCATGGACATCCAACCGGCCGTATCCACAAACAGGTGTTTCATCAAACACCATTCCAATATAGGACAGCGTCGTGTTCTTTCGAGCTCAATCCGTCGGTCGATTCTCCAACGGCACCGGCCTGATACAAGGGGTCTTTTTCAAGCGGGATGACCGGGTATGACTCTTCATCGATGGGGACGATCCGAAAAGCTGGACGGCTTCTGTAAAGCACCGTAAATTGTTCTCCGCCGCGAACACGCTCCACGATTTGCGAAAGCGTAGCCCGAAGCTCTTTTGTATTGATGACTGTTTTCATTTCAATACCTCCTGGCAAAGCCCTCAAGTTCATCTTGAGTTTAACAATCTACAAATTCCGTGTCAACGGGTAAACGCCCATCGATAATGAGATGAGACGCAAGAAGTCGCTTTTTGATGATGAAATATAGCGAAAACGCAGAAATATCTAAATATTTCGAATACATATAAAATCATAACTTTAGTTTTCTTTTCAAAACGTTAATTTCAGATTTATCCGGCCGGTTTCGGATTTTAAAAAATTGACGGTCCGGTATTTTCAAAAAACTAACCAGATGCCCTTAGCCGAATGCCTCCCGTCTCCCGCCGTGGAAAGTCTATAAATTTAATCGAATGGACTGACATGTCCCGTGATAGGGGAGGAATATGTCGTTTTTTTTGTTGATCTGCATTGAACAGCGATTTTGAACGTGATAGACTAGTCTAAAACTGATCTGAGAGGTATGTTATGGAAAAAGTAGGCGCATATGAAGCCAAAACCCATTTACCCAAATTGCTGGAACGGGTGATGAAAGGTGAGCGCATCACCATTACAAGACATGGTGTACCTGTCGCCGTCTTGCAGTCTCCTGATCCTGAAAAGGCAGTGGATACGAAATCGGTCATCGCTGAAATTCGTAAATTGCGCAATAGGCATGCCCTCGCCGGTCTCTCGATCCGGGAAATGATCGAAAACGGAAGGCGATGAATGGGCCAATCTTTTGTTATTGATAATTCCGTGGTGATGTCGTGGTGCTTCAAGGATGAGGCGAGCGAGTATGCAGACGCTGTTCTGGATTCCCTTCAGGAGTCGAGTGCCTTGGTGCCGTCGATCTGGCCACTTGAGGTAGTGAACGTGTTGCTCGTGGCTGAACGAAAGAGGAGGCTCAGCAAGGCAGATAGTGTACGATTCATCACCCTATTGTCTAAGCTCCCGATCATCGTTGAGTACGAGCGAACAGAAACCATGATGAATGAACTGTTGACATTGGCCCGGGTGAATAATCTTTCCAGCTATGATACCGCTTATCTTGATCTCTCATTGAGAAAAGGCTTGCCAATATCCACAACTGACACTCGACTCATAAAGGCAGCAAAAAACGCCGATGTGACCATTTTTATGGGCTAAAAAAAGCCGGGCTCACATCTTGAAGGGGATAGAGGAAATGTGAACACGCCTCATTTCCCGCTCTCAAGTCATCATCAAGAGCAAGAAACGCCCCGACAGAATAATAGAAACACCTGTGTATAATTATGGATGACAAAACCGCCCAACCCTCATAAGGCTTCCGAATGCGAAATGAGAGGGACGGCCTCTTTTCTACGGATGGTTCAGCTTTCCCGGTCGTTCCTTTTTACCGCCTTGTTCGTCCAAATATTCACTCCAGAGCCGGCTTCGCAATTCATTAATCTTTCCGAATCTATTCTCCAGAGCAACGATGATTGCGGGATTGTCTTTGTCCATGGCATCCTTCAGCTCCTCACAGAGGTAGGTGTGGCACAGAAAGGGTCTGGAGAAATAGTCCAGGGTGCAACCCAATTTTCTTAGGAACCTGCATCCTTTTTTTGAGAACGCTTTCCTTCTCCATTTGGGGGGCCGTCCGGAGGCTTTGAGAAAGATGATGTCTTTGTCGTTGTAAAGATAGTGAACCCTTAGACAGCAGGGGAACTTGCAGCTGGGGCATATGCGTGTCACATACGGTTTTTGACACGCACCGGCCTCTGATATGAGTTTTTCTATTTTGCCGACTGTTTCGGCGATCATTATTCCCTACCTTTTCATCGGGCCTTTGGCGTCAGGTCTCCGGTTTGAGTCTTATCGATTTCTGACAAAGGTCAAACGTAGATCTGAGCCCTTTTACTTGTCACGATGACAATTTCAATCTCAACCCGGCCTTCCCCATCATGTCTCGCAGCTCAGGGTCAGCACGATCTTCGATTTGCTCCACTGTAAAACGGACCGTCTCACTCAAAGCGACAGCCTCTTTGAGGTATCGCACAGTATTAAACCTATCTCCACGATGAAAGTAGGCATGCGCTGCAAGGCCCAGAAGCGTTCCGCGCATTTCATCGGAATGCATGGTCTTTTCCTGAGCGAGTATGGTTTCAGGGTCTACCAGCCCTTCTTCAACCCAGCCGATAGCCTCAGGAAGAAGACCATCTTTGCTGCCCAGTATAAATAGCAAATTGGGATCAACACCACGTGCTTTCAGGGTACGAAGCGTATTCTTGACACGCTGGAAATGTGTCTCCAAAGGACAGAACCGCATCAAACTGTCCCAGGCTTCAATGGATGGATTCGCAACAAAGGCATCAAGAGATTTTTCCCATCTGGCCGGCGTCCTATTGAGCTCATCCACCATGGCTTGAATCGTCTCGCGATCCGGACAAGCCGGATTATCAAGCATCATGCGACCCATTGCACCCAGAGCGACCTCATCTCCGGAGTCATACAATAAGGTTATAAGCCGGAGACCAGCCCCACTATTTTCGGTGAAAAGGGACCGCGTCAACATCGTTCGCAGCCCTTCTTCGTCACCTTCCAAGAGAAAGCGCAGCTCAGCGTCAAGCCTCTCAAAGCGTCCACGCCTGGTGGCGAGATCGCCAGGCCGGACATGAACCTTTGGAGGAATGTTATCCAGGACCTCTTGGGTTATGCCGGCCATCTTTTGGAGGTCCTCATCGGACATATCAGAGAGCTCTTTCCAAGGGAGATCGTCCGACGGGCACCTGAGCCATCGTTCAAGAAATTCACTGACCTCTGTATCCACGGGTCATTTCACCAGACTGAGAAAAAAGAGTTACGCGCCTTGTCCACAGGCAATCGGAACTTCATATTATAATTTATCCTTCGAACGGAAAGCGGGCGGCCTTTAGACTGAGCAGTCCTCTCACAGCTATTCGCTACCAAAGCAGACTGCCTTTCGCGAACCGCCAGAAATAGCACGGTCTACTCGAGCATCTTGTTCGCGGGAACGGTGCAATGAGCTTCCTGCCCAGACCTGATGCTGGGCAGTGCTGTTATCCATAATTATATACCCCATGTTCCGGACTCAAGGCGAAAAAAACAATGATAACAACTGTTTGTCAATTTTTTTTCTGCGACTACACACATTGGAGCACTCATTGTTGCGGGTCTATGGCGATCTGCGGCAGTGAAAGTTTCTCCAACAGCGCCCTTGTAATTTCCGGCAGTTTGACTGCTTTTGTGAACATGTAACCGCTTCTGGAGCCCTCAAGCGTTGCAATGTCAATATCTTTGAAGGGAGCATAGAGCTCCTTGGAGTTTAGATAGTCGTTCTCACCTGTCGATTTTCGTTGGTTGGCAAGATATCGGTTAATGAAATAAGCCAGGATACAGATTGTGTAAACCGCTTTCACATGCGCCTCGGTGTTTACGAAGAAAGGCCGTAGCTTCAGGAATGATTTCACATTTTTGAAGACATCCTCGATCTTTGTTTTCTCCCGATAGGCTTTGATAATGGATTGGGGCTTGACTTTGAAACCACGTCCCTGCTTTTCAATATGGTTGGTGATGAAGACACACACACCATCTAAAAGCTTGTCGGATTCGATGACATCAGTGTTTTTGCTTATTTGCACCTGGAAGCTTTTGATATCCTTGACGGTGCCGTTTTTTAATTTCCTCTGAACGATCAGGGGTTTGAGTACAGGGGGATCGAAGTATTTCCTGATTTTGTGTCTCTTGAGTTCTTTGATTACGCGGCTCTTGGTGGCCTCAAAATCCCTGTCTCTTCGGGCTGTCTTGAGATCCTTGTTCTCTTTTTTGAGGTAATCTAAAAAGAGAGATATTTTCTCATCGCGATTTTTGCGGTCTTCTCTGAAAAATGTGGGATTAAAACCAAGGACATAGCGTTTGTTATTCATCACCCCAGCGTCTTTAAAGTACAGCTGGTCATCGTACTTCTTAAATCCAGCTGGCAGTGGCTCATTTTCAGCCACCAGTCCTTTGAAAGGCTCCAGGCTGACCCCACAGCCGGGGATCTGGTTCCGGTCAAGGGCTGAGATGTATTTCATTTGTGCATCTTCGATCAGACTCGCGTTATCGTCAGAAATAATGCCTCTGTCGAAAACCAGGGTGACATTTTTTTGGCCCAAACCAAACCGGGTCTTACAGGCATTGATATTTGTCCTGAGCGTTTTGACCTCAGCGGTATTGCCGGGAAATACATCCCACTTGAAGGGATACCCCTCATCGTTAATGAGGACCCCGAGTAAGACCTGCCGCCTGCCATGACATTCCGCCTTCCCTTTACCGAAGGCTGAAAGATTACATTTGTACCCGACGAAATAGGTAGTAGACAGATCGTAGTTCACAAAATCAAACGATTCGGGTTTATCACCGTAAATCCTTTTGAAAAGGTAATTCTCTATAGAGACTTTGTTCTTATGGATCTTGTCCAGTTCGTAATAAATCTTATCATCGTTTAGACCTGAAAGATCAAAGCCAAGCACCTCTTTTAAGGCGATCTTTTGGGCCCACATGGGAACGGAATAATGAGAACACGGATCGGTACATCTGTTGATCGTCAAAATCCTGGCCATAGTGTTTGTAGGAAGGACACTCTCGGTAACGTCACAAGTAAATGCCCCATCCAGTTGCCACTGATCCCACAGTGCATTGACCACAGCGATGTCGAGATAGCTCCTGGTTTCCTGGAGTACAATGTCCTTGAGTCGGGTAACCACTTGGTCTTCACTCTGAACGACCTCCAAGATCAATCTGATTTGTTCAGCCTGTTCATCTGTCAGCTTTCCAAGCCGCCAAATAATCCGTTTTCTTACGGTTTTGCCGTCCCGATAAGATTCGGCGATGACGTAAGACTTATATTTTTGTCTCTTATATGTGGAGGTGCTGTAGCCCAGATGCATGATATGCCCTCAAGCAATTCTGTGACTACATTACCATTTAAAATCACACTTGTCAACCCTTTTTATAGGCCATTTTGACGGTTAAAGCCATTTTTGATATATTTTTTCTGTGACTACACTTTTGACCATGTCTCCGCAAAACGCCTAAAAATAGAGGTTTCGTCAAAACCTTTCCGGAATAGGGGATATAAGGACATCTCAAAGCGTTTATTCATCAAAGCCTTTCTGGGCTTGTGAGTGGTGGTTTGTCAAAGTTATCACAACCGCGTTCTCTCCATTGAACCTCTTGTACACTTCCTTAACATCCTGCCCCCTTGTTCCGCTGCCCAGCAGAATGGCCAAAAGTTCCTGGTCAGACAAAGATTGAGCGCCGTTCTGCTGAAGCTTTTCCCGCGGGCGGTCCTGTAAAGGGATGTCGGATATTCTCTTCATGGAACACTTTTATCTTTTCCCTTTGGGTCCAGGCTTCACGATAGCTTCCTTGGCACTTGTTCCAACCGGTTCATTCTGATCCAGCCGCGCCAGACGAGAGTTCAGGTTCTTCTCCTACCTGGGTAAGATGAAGCTCCGCGATGGAAGAATGCTCCCGCCAGCTCTCGACTCGAATAAGAATCATTGGCTGGTCTTTTTCCCGGTTCCTCAAAGACATGTCTTTGTGCCATCGGTTGAAGGCATCGTCTCCGTCCACCTGGAATACGATCATGGCATTGGGAGGTATCTTTTCACCAATTTGCTCGTGTTCCATCAGATATCTGTGAAACTCGGTTGAGAGCATTGCCAGAAAACGACTGTAATTACTCATGCTATCCCCCTCTCAGGAATCCCTCTCTATATTTGGACCAATTCTCATCAATATCCCACTCTCCAAAAGTCAAGGCGCTTTCGAAGCTCAGGTCCAAAGGTAGCTTTGTTTTGTTCCCCTTTATATCATACTTATCCTTATGCGAAAACCGATGAGAGCAGTCGTATCTTACAACGGGTTTCCAGTCCTCGTTCACGCGTAATTCTAACTGTACGGCAAAATAGAGGACCTTTCCTCTGTCAGTTTCATGGTAATGGCGTTTTCTTACCCCGTCTTCGAAAACCACTACAAAATTCACAGTCTTACCCATAAGAGCCTCTGTCCTTTGCCGTATGGCTTTCTGACTCCTGGTCTTGGGATTCGCTATAACGACGCTCCCGGTTATTCCAAAATGAGACGGGCACGACTTGTTCAGTCATTTTCAGAGCGAACCTTTCTGCTCGAAAGCCACTTCTTAAGGGAAGCTCCCCGATGGCGAAGACCGAATGTAATATGAGGACATCTCAAAGCGTTTATTCATCAAAGCCTTTCTGGGCTTGTGAGTGGCGGTTTTGTCAAGTTATCACAACGTTCACTTATTCGCAGCTTCGACAATCTCAATTTCTTCATCTGTCAAATCATACAGTTCATAGACCAGTTTGTCGATCTGGCGGTCGGTGGTCTCGATCTGCCTCTGGAGGAGCGTTCTACTGTGGCTGGTCTTTGTGTCCTGAATATTTTCTTGAAGAACTAAAATCTTATTAACAAGATCCACCATCTTTTTGTGTAGATCTTTGTTCTGGCGAATTGACATGTCCATTTCTTTAACAGGAAATCTACGGCAGTCTTTGATGAGGATTTTTTGAAATCTCATCTTGAATTCATCTAGGAATCTTTTGCGGTGGTAGAAACTCATTAACTTACTATTGAGAAGGCCAAGGATAAACTCAAGGCTTAATAAAGAATCGGACTTCATGATAATATTGAAAGCGTTCTGAGTGTTATATAGCTCTTGATTGGTGAATCCTGCCCAAATTCGTTTATTTGTCCAATCGATAATCTGTTTTACAAGAATTCGGGGCTCAGTAAAAAACCTCTGCTCTCTCAGTGCTCCAAGCCAAGGGCCGTAACTTATCCATTTTTTTCCATTCCATCTGACCCAATACCTTCCTACGTCATTTCCTGCGAGGAGCTTTTTGAAAGTGTCGTCCTTTTTAAACGTCGCATGAAATACTTTTTTGGAAATCTGTTCTGGTGTATGTCCTTTGTATTTGTCGTATGGCGTTAATCCCAGACAGAAATCGACACAGCATTCTAAACTGACGATATCTTGTTCACATTTTCTTAATACTCTCTCTTCAGCTTCTGTGACGTTAAGATACCAAACAAAATCGGGTTCTACGGATAGATTATTTTGGTCAATTTTTCCTGCAACTTGAGCCGTATTTAGGTCTATATTAGAGATTCTGTCATATCCTGAATATGCTATTATTTCGGTTTGATGTCCTTTTTCCAATTTAGGCTGAAAGACAAAAATAACTGTGTCTACCTTGACTTCACCAGCAGTTGCACCAAACGATTCATTTGGCAATCGTATTAAGGAGTCAATTTTATGTTCTGTGGTTATCCATTTTCGCAGTTTTTTGTAAGAATCCTGTGATAGCAAAGCGGTTGGAACGATCATGGAGAATCTTGAAGAAGCCGGTTTCAAAAGCTGAAAACATCTTTCAATAAAACACGCAAATAGATTGATTCGATTGTTGGCGAACCTATATTTCGAGAAGATGTAGCGAACATCTGGATCAGGTAGTGCCTTTATATCTACATACGGAGGATTCCCGATCACGGCATCGAACCCACCATTTTTCATTATCTCAGGAAATTCCTTGTCCCAGTCAAAGGCGTTAATGCGGTAGATGTCTTCGTCATCAAAAAGATTGCCTTGCTGTCCGTCATAGAAATCCGACCCAATCAATGAATTTCCGCATTTGATGTTGTCGCCAAGATCAGGCAAAGCCCTCTGCTGGAAAAGGGAGAGCTGCCTTTGAATGGTCTCCTCATCCTCACCTTCCAAGACCTTCAGCAAAAGAGAAAGCTTTGTGACTTCCACTGCCTGATCGTCCTTGTCAACGCCATAGATATTGTTCAGCAGAATCCTTTTGCGCTCATCAGTAGTCAATCGCCAATCATCGCCTGATTTTTGATAGAGGCGAGGGTCTTTACCTTCTGCCCATTTGACAGGATCATCCTTCAAGTATTCGTCACGATGCCAATCCAAGAGATACTGGTAAGCCCCAAGCAGAAATGAGCCTGAGCCGCAGGCAGGGTCAAGAATCCTGAGCTTGCTGACGCCGCCACGAGGCCCCGGCTTCTTTCCCTCAACCAGCTTTCCGACGGTTTCTTTGACGATATAGTCAACAATATAGGTGGGTGTGTAATAGACACCGCCTGCTTTCCTCACCTCAGGCTTGAGTTCAATGACTGCCCTATGCGCACGAGTAAGCCGGATTACTTTTCCGAGAAATCTCTCATAGACCTGCCCCAAGATATCGGCTGGCAGGACGGAGAACTCATAAGGGCTGTCAGGGTAATAGAGGCTTTTGAGGATATCCTTGAGAACCTTGTCATCAATGGTGAGGTCAGGCGTTAGGGAATCGACGCTTTTGGCTCTCCCTTTTTCCTCTCTGAAATAGAACAGACCTGAATTGTACCTGGCATCAGCATCCCGGAATAACTTGAACAGCCGTTTATAAATACTATCGCCGTTCTGAAGAGCCATCAGCCTGCCGTATGTCTCAATGCCCCTGTCCTCGCAAATGCGGAGGAAGATGATCCGGTCTATTGTCCTTTGTACTGAGAAATTGAGTTCTCTCTGGGAAAGGTCTGGATTTCTGAGGGCTATGTTTCTGGCAAGGAGTTCTCTCCAGCGTTCTATCTCTTCCAGAAAAGCGGTATCAACCTCAGCAGTGCCCTTCTTTTTCTTCTTTGATCCAACGTATTTGTCAAATGAGCCTTTCAGTATGGCATCACGGGAAAATATTCCGGCTATCTCATCCCATGTGTCTGCATAGTCCTCGTAATTGAGGTACATGACCCTTGCATTCGAGGCTTTGTCAGTTTTAACAGGCTTTACTCTGCAATCATAGACAGCGAACTCTTCGAAGTCGGTAAGGATGCTGAGAGGTAGCTTGGCACTCCAGGCATATCTGCGCAGCTGGTAGGCAGGGTGAATGTCTTGCTTTATATTGACGGATGGTTTTTTGGCTTCAAGGAAGAATTTGCGGGTGCCGCCGACTCGGAAACAATAATCGGGTGCTTTGGTGAAGCCTCCGACCTTAACGGCGTCTTCGTGGATCACGTCCTTGTAGGCTTCGGAGTAGCCTTTCTTGTTGGTCACGTCCCAGCCAAGCTCTTCCATGAAAGGATTGATATATTCGAGCCGGACCTGTGTTTCGTTGTAGTGGCCCTTTTTATAGGAGTCGAGGTTGTATTCGAACCTCTCTGTCAGCTCAAGGATTCTGGAGGGTGTGGGCATGGATGGCCTCTCTATTTATTTGGTAGGAACACTAATTGTAACCTAAATTTACTTTTTGGAGGTTTTCCAGAATAGGTGTCTGCCCAAACGCCCTCCATTTCTACTCTTTTGAAAATGAGAGAGAATTTATTTCCACGCACAGGCTCTTCGAATTCAATTTTTGGGTCGAAACTTTCAAGAATAGGAGCAACTGCCATAAACTTCTTTGGAGAAATGATGATCTCTGATACTTCTTGGCGTTCCCCTTTTCGAACTTCAATAGCTTCAATATAATCCATAGCCCCAATATCGGCAATGGCGCGTTTCTGAATTGTCAACACCAAAACGGGTAAAGATCGAAGCAAGTTTTCATGCTGCTTTTCTCGACTCAAAGTGGCTTACAGGTTGCCGGTTTTCATTCATCCGGTGCAGGCGAGCCAGACGCTTTCTTTCAGATCTTTCCTTCAAGATCTGCTCGGCCTGGCCTGTATGCTTCTGCTCCGGGGTCACATAACCAATGGCGCCATGATAACGTTGGGTATTATATACGAATACAAATCGTCTGATGATTCCCTTAAGTTGATCGAAGCTGACATAATCCTTATACCGTAGCCAGTCATATTTTAGGATGCGGAACCAAGACTCAATCCAGGCATTGTCCTGGGGTGTTTGGTATCGAGCGAAGAGCTGCTTGATCCCCAGATCTTTGAAAAACTGTTTAGCGGTCTTTTTGGCCATCTGCACACCATGATCAGATAAGGCTGTCGGTAATTTCGGGGCTTCTGATACATCCACTAAATTCTCATTGACCAGGGCTTTATCCCAAGCCTTTTTCATAGATTCTAAACGGGCATTAAGCCCAAGATGCCAGCCGACAATCTTTCGGCTATAAACATCGATGATGGCAAACAGATAGACAAATATAGGCCCGAGGGCGAGGTAGCTAAGGTCCCAGCTCCAGACCTCATTTGGCCCTTCAGGTTTGATCTCAGGCTTTGGCTGGGGTGTTCTAGGCTTCCTCTGACGGGTTTCCATGAGCCGCTTTTCCTTCATGACCCTGTAAAAACTGGAGGCACTGGCCTCCAAAGGGGTAGATTCAGAGGCGACCACAGAAAGCTGTCGATGAGATAAATCCAAATATTTGTCGTCCTTTGCCAGTTTAACGATATCTGCCTTTTCGTTCGGTAACAGACGGTGTGGGGCCTTCTTTGGACCTGGTTTTCCGCCTTCATACCGACCCGTTTTGCGGTAAAGCCGTTCCCAGCGTTGGTAGCGCTTTATGTCCAGGCCAATTCTCTGGCAACAGTAAGTGATGGACACATGATGTTTCTTATGTACATGATCGATGAACTCAACCAGAATCCCTTTGATTTCCTCCGGGAGGTATTTGCCCTTGAGGTCTCCATTTAGCCCGAGCGATCTTTTTTTTTCAGTATCGCTAGCTCGGCGGCCTGTTCGACGATAGTTGCCTCCAGGCGTTCTTTCTCCGCTTTGAGCTGCTCGTACTGCTCCAAATTGATTTTGGGCCTTCTGCTCTTTCGTTCTTTGAAGATACCGAGGGCTCCTTCTTCGACGGATGCCCTGATCCGCGTAAGATCGCTTGAATGGATACCCCAGCGACGAAGGACCTCGCTGATGGAACCGTTACCTTTAGCCTTGGCCATTGTGGCCTCAAGAAAAATCTGATACTTCTCTTGCGGTGTCAGGTGGCGGCGCTTACGAACCATTTTGTCTGCTGAATTTTCCATACGGCATTCCTCCAGGTTTTCTCGTAAGCCAAACCATGAGGGTTGTCAAGCAGCCATCGCCCGGGCCAACTCCGGTCGCCCTACGGGCTCCCTCCGTTGGCCCACAAAACCTGCTTCCACCTCCACCCACAAAGGGAATACAGATTCAGAAACATTTTACCCCAATATCGGCAATGATAGATTTGCCCTCATCGAAAATTACGAAAGGCAACCTCACTTCATTTGCTACCTTTCGAATAAAAACCTCATCATTCAGCTTTTTTTCAATCTTTCTATCTATTGTACTGTTCAAATGTACGAAAACAGCGAACATCAATGAACCGATACTCAAGATGACGCCGATAACTGCTAATGGGTGCATTTGATTTCTCCTTTTCAAATAAACCACCTACTAAGAAATGGGGTATGAAAGGATAATTCCCATTCCTCTCTCTGATCGCTAGCTCCCTAAGGACTAGATTCTCATTTGTCAGTTCATAGTGGCACAGAAGCATCGATAGCAGCTCGTATGCATCATTTCGCACCCCATGCCGATTTCATTTGGGGAAAAAAGCTCAGATCCTTTGATGCCAATTAGTTCATAGGCTTCACCGTTTAACAGAAATATATCAGTAATTTGTGCTGTCATAATCCTCCATAAATTGCACTTGGCATGTGGCAAGTTCACCATAAAGTGCATCAAGAAAAGCCTGCCCCTGATTGTCGAGGTCATCCGACAGGCCAAAAACCAGACTCTTGATTCGGATACGCCCAATCTCCATATCCAATGGATGGATCAGTGGCTCGGGATAGACCAAAAATGCCTTTTCGCAATTTTTAGCTTCGGCATATGCTACCACTTCATAAATATCGGCTTTGGCCGCTTGATCAGAAACTTTGTATTTCGTGTCTATCACACAAAGAACACGGTCTGTGTCCGCTTCTTCAACAACTAAATCGATATTCATTCTGAGAGCTTCATTCTCATCGAACGTCACCCGTTCCTGCGCCTTGAGCCTCCAAGTTTCATCCAGATGATGATCTAACCAGCGTGCCACGAAAAGCTCATAAAGCCTTCCCATATTGACTAGAAATGGAATCATTGTACGCTCCCCCCAGTCATGGCCAGGACCCATCTGTTCCAGAAAAAAACGACACAAAGCATGTAGAGGGCTATAATCGTTGTTCAAACGGTTGTAGAAGCGCCCAATACAGACCTTCGGCAACTGCGGTTCCACCCTGGCTGCGCCGCGCAATTGTAAAAAAGCCTGACGGACTACGGAAAGCGAATCGCCTCTGCAAATTCCGGAACGAGCGATGGCGAAAAGCGTCCAGGCCAGGATTCGATTGTCTTCATTGTCGGCGTTATGGTCCTCATAACGGCATGGAAAAGTGGCCTGCCAGGGCCGCAGCATGGCTCGCCCCATATCAACCCTCCCACGCAAGTAGGGTAATCGCTCCTTTTCCCGTTGATATTCCCGGTATAAACCTTTTCGACCCCGATCCAGCACTCGCCTAGCCAGGATCTTCGCCAGCCTTTGATATACATCGTCCAGTGATGAACTGGACGTCAGCCCCTCGAAAATGTGGAAGGACTCCAAATTGTAAGCCCACTCCAGCATGCGGAACAAGTTGCCGATGCTGGTTTTGGGGACCAAATAAAGAACTAATTCGTCGGACAGAGGGATATGGCCTACCCAGCCCTGTGAACATAATTTCCACTGCATGTCGGTCTTGGGATTCGGAAATTCTACGCTTAGATACTTTCCGAACGTGCGCCACAGCTGCTCCCCGAAGGTGAGTGTCATGGTATCGGCCGGAAGAAAAGATGGATCGTACTCTTGGATTCGAATGACGTTGGGATCGGCTTCGTTCACCTTAGAGTTTCTCCTTGATCTTTGTCCAACGGAAGCCTTCAACCTTATCCGGCTTATCGAAGAAGTATTCTTCCAAATATGGCTCGATCTCCATACGCCAGATGTCTTCCAAGTGGTTTGGCAGGTCCTCTTGCAGGAAGAAAGAGATGCCAATTTCATAATGGGGATCGTTAATCTGGCGGTTAATCTTCTGTAATATTTCAATCAAGTTACTTGGGTCGAACCCGCTGTTCTCATGGAAATTCGTCATAACCTCATAGCTTGGAAAGAGGGGAATAAAAGCAAAACGTCGTCTCAGCGCATGGTCCACCAACGCTATGGAGCGGTCGGCTGTATTCATGGTTCCGATCAGGCGCACATTTTTGGGAATTTCCAGCCGGTTTCCACCCGCCAGGGGGATGGATTCGTTGCGGTACTCTAAAAGGTACATCAGTTCGCCGAATACTCGGGCGAGATTGGCGCGGTTGATTTCATCGATGATCAGGACACAGGTCCCTTCTCGATTTTGCGCGTCCTTGCAAAAGGTAAGAAAGCGCCCAGGCTCCAGGAAATATTCCAGCGCCCCGTCTTTCGTCTGAGGTCGGATGCCCTGCATGAAGTCTTCGTACGCGTAGGCGGGGTGGAATTGGACAAACTCTGTAAAACCGTCTCCTCCCCCCACAAGGTGTTTAGCCAGTTTCCGGGCCACGAACGTCTTCCCCGTTCCTGGAGGACCGTACAGAACTCCCTGCCCTTTGCGTCCGATAGCATTAACCCAACGCTCGATTTCATCCAAATTAAAGCCAGTTTGTTTTGCCACTAAAGGCAATGGATATTCTGGCTGAATGATCACAGGCGGCTTCTCGATTCCAAGATACTCACGTATAACTGGAACCGGCGCATCGTCCAATGCCATCAGGAACAACGGGAACAAGGTTTCCCAGGTATCCACAGCAACCTGCACGAGTTCATCCCGAGACTTTGACATCACCTCTTCCTCGGATAGCTGAACCGAAACATGAATCCCATTTTTTATCGGGTCTTTTAGCCAATCTTTAAACGAAAGTTGACGTTCTTTGTAAAGCTCTTCCTTTTCCGGTTCGTCCGAATCCTCTCGGTCACCGAAGTAGAGTTTTGGAGATTTGAGATATGAGCGGAGCAATAAAAGAAGCTCAGTTCGGTCAGACTGGCAGCGCTGCTGGAATAGTTCACGCTGCTCCGAGCCGTATTCTCCAATGTAGAATCCAAAGCGAATGGCATGAGAGAACATGTAAATGAACAACTGAGGATCTTTAATCCGGCTACCGCCTTTGGGATAAAGCGCGCCCCAGTAATGCGGCCATGCGCCGCCACGACCATAATCGTTTTTTAGGATACGGGAGAAGACGTCTTTTTCCGTTTCAACCCTATCAGTTATGGCATCGGGTAATTTCGAAACTGCAGTTTTGAACAGGTTCTGGAACGGATCTAAAACGAACTTCTGGAATTGGTCTTTTTTGGCCAGATAGGTTTCCTTTTTAGGCGCAGTGACCAGCTCACCCAATAGCTCGAATGACGTTGATGAGAACAATGCTTCAGGGTCGGGAACAGGGGACTTTCCTGTGATTTCCTTCAAAGTCGCCTCATCCAGAGGCACGAGTGTTTTTTTCCAGCCGGGCATATTAACCTTGCGCGAAGTGGTGTCGTACCAGTCAACATCCAGCCGGTGCCCATGTTCGTCAACATCTATGAAGTAGTAGCCTTTTGTGACTTTTCCGATGCCGACGACTTCACCAGTGCCTTTATTGGCCACAATAATTGAACCGACCGGAATCTGGGCGAACTCCCAAACCTGATTGAGCTTGCGATTAGACCAGCCACGCTTCTCACCGACGGTGTCTCTAATTTCCTTGAAATCCTCCCAATTCAGGCCACTCAGATCCCCCAATTCATCCCAGCCGATGCTCGCAATCTTTTCCTGTAGCCACTTTGGCCATAAGGCGGCATGTTCTTCTGGAGCGATCTTATAAACCTTAAGCTTCTTAATTGTCGGAGGATCATCTGTTCCAAAATATTCATTGAGTAATGTAAGCCCTTCTTCAGTGCCAATCAAAAAATGATTGAGAAAATCTGCACGTTTGAAGTCCTCCAATTTTGGGAATCTTTTGATAAGGGCATTTTGTATCCGGTGGATAGTTTGATATTGTTCAATAAACCCACTCGGTATTTTGAATAAAATGTTTCTGAATCTGTATTCCCTTTGTGGGTGGAGGTGGAAGCAGGTTTTGTGGGCCAACGGAGGGAGCCCGTAGGGCGACCGGAGTTGGCCCGGGCGATGGCTGCTTGACAACCCTCATGGTTTGGCTTACGAGAAAACCTGGAGGAATGCCGTATGGAAAATTCAGCAGACAAAATGGTTCGTAAGCGCCGCCACCTGACACCGCAAGAGAAGTATCAGATTTTTCTTGAGGCCACAATGGCCAAGGCTAAAGGTAACGGTTCCATCAGCGAGGTCCTTCGTCGCTGGGGTATCCATTCAAGCGATCTTACGCGGATCAGGGCATCCGTCGAAGAAGGAGCCCTCGGTATCTTCAAAGAACGAAAGAGCAGAAGGCCCAAAATCAATTTGGAGCAGTACGAGCAGCTCAAAGCGGAGAAAGAACGCCTGGAGGCAACTATCGTCGAACAGGCCGCCGAGCTAGCGATACTGAAAAAAAGATCGCTCGGGCTAAATGGAGACCTCAAGGGCAAATACCTCCCGGAGGAAACCAAAGGGATTCTGGTTGAGTTCATCGATCATGTACATAAGAAACATCATGTGTCCATCACTTACTGTTGCCAGAGAATTGGCCTGGACATAAAGCGCTACCAACGCTGGGAACGGCTTTACCGCAAAACGGGTCGGTATGAAGGCGGAAAACCAGGTCCAAAGAAGGCCCCACACCGTCTGTTACCGAACGAAAAGGCAGATATCGTTAAACTGGCAAAGGACGACAAATATATGGATTTATCTCATCGACAGCTTTCTGTGGTCGCCTCTGAATCTACCCCTTTGGAGGCCAGTGCCTCCAGTTTTTACAGGGTCATGAAGGAAAAGCGGCTCATGGAAACCCGTCAGAGGAAGCCTAGAACACCCCAGCCAAAGCCTGAGATCAAACCTGAAGGGCCAAATGAGGTCTGGAGCTGGGACCTTAGCTACCTCGCCCTCGGGCCTATATTTGTCTATCTGTTTGCCATCATCGATGTTTATAGCCGAAAGATTGTCGGCTGGCATCTTGGGCTTAATGCCCGTTTAGAATCTATGAAAAAGGCTTGGGATAAAGCCCTGGTCAATGAGAATTTAGTGGATGTATCAGAAGCCCCGAAATTACCGACAGCCTTATCTGATCATGGTGTGCAGATGGCCAAAAAGACCGCTAAACAGTTTTTCAAAGATCTGGGGATCAAGCAGCTCTTCGCTCGATACCAAACACCCCAGGACAATGCCTGGATTGAGTCTTGGTTCCGCATCCTAAAATATGACTGGCTACGGTATAAGGATTATGTCAGCTTCGATCAACTTAAGGGAATCATCAGACGATTTGTATTCGTATATAATACCCAACGTTATCATGGCGCCATTGGTTATGTGACCCCGGAGCAGAAGCATACAGGCCAGGCCGAGCAGATCTTGAAGGAAAGATCTGAAAGAAAGCGTCTGGCTCGCCTGCACCGGATGAATGAAAACCGTCAACCTGTAAGCCACTTTGAGTCGAGAAAAGCAGCATGAAAACTTGCTTCGATCTTTACCCGTTTTGGTGTTGACAATTCAGAAACGCGCCACTCGGTATTTTGAAGCCTAGCTTCTTCAATGCATCGTGGGTTTTGTTATTGAGAATGGAGTACCGGTTCTTATCTACCCAGTTCAGATAAATAGTGGCAATACCTTTACCGAAATACTTCACCTCTCGACTGCGTTCGAGCCAATCAGCCACATCGCAGTCTTTTTCAAAGGGTTCGAGGATAAAGCCACGGAACCCTTCTATATCAGCCTCAATGGCTTTTCTTAACAATCCCGCTGTCCGATAACCGCCGGATTGAATACCGCCTCCTTCTTTAGCGAAGCGGAACATCGTCTCCACAAATTCCTCCTTGGCTAGACCGGCCACATTTTGGCGTGTGATAATATCACGGAAGAGGTTTTCGCGTCGTTCGATTTGTTTTTTGTCGGTGGGATACCAGTTGAGATACGCTGAAATAATTCCTTCTGGTACATTGTCAATAAGCCAATTAAAGCTTTCCTCTGTATCCCAAAGTTTGGCGGCGTCTGCGAATTTCATGCCTTCCTGGATCTTGGCTTGCAAGAAACGATTGTAACCGCTGAGGAGTTTCGTCATAATAATATCCTTTGTTTGTGAGTACGGAGTAACGACTGTTCAATGCTTTGTGATCTGGGACATCAGTGAGATTACAAAATACCATTAATTCAGCGCCTATAAGACAAAAGTCCATCAAGATTAGACAGGGACAGTATCTCTTCGGAGTTAATTATCAGCTTTCTCTTTTCAGGGGTGCCGAATGTCGGCCCTGGGCTTCTCAACCCGAACCGCCTGTACTTCAAACTTAATTTTTTTCAAACCGGAAAACATAAAACCCCGCTCTCTATCTATACAGAGTGACGGGATTTTGGTGTCTTACGAACCATTTTAGAATCCCCTTCTCCCTCCCGGGCTTAGAAAAAGGACACGTGGCTGGGATATTACCTATTTTTTTCTATGAGATATACTTCGAATAAGTCAATGAAATTCGATATTTTGATGCTGAATTTTGGGTACTTGGTTCTTCTTGAAGGTCAGAATATCACACATGTTTGACAGATACGGTCACGACCAGACAAATTTTTTGAAAATTTTGAAAGGAGTTGTCTTGAGAGGATATAGAATTCACCCGTCTCCCACTTATTTTTTTTGAAATAAAAATGTCATAAAATATCAGCCACATAAGTCTATAAGAAGCCGACAAAAGGTGAAGGCTTTCCAGGCCTACGCCCCATGTCGATCAGGCTATCCATATAAATTTTCTATCCACCTCATGGCCTCGTTATCTGATACCTTTCCAAGGTAAATCTGGGTCGTGAGCTAGTTTTCATATTGCACCTCATGATTATTTTAGTGATCATTTCGAACTAAGGCCATATATAATCATTTGTTTTTTCTACTTTTTTTCATAAGCGGCGAATTGACGCCTGGATGCTCGTAAAGGCAGCCATTTCGATCATTATAGGGATAAGTCTTAATGATATTTGCTTTCCCCCATCTGCGCACTGTCGCCACTGTCACCCCCAGGAGGTTTGCGACTTCCTCTACCCTCAGTTTGCCAGTGACCCTTAATCTTGCATATCTTGTCTTGAGTTTGTAGCCGTGGGTGATTCCCGTGATGGTTCTCCTGTCGATTGGGTGACCCTGGCCGGATTTATAACCGCGTTTGTTGAGGATGGTCGCTATCTCCGAGTAAGTGTGGTCAGTCAGCAGTTCATCGACAATCTCGACGATCTTTGGATCCGTTAGATTATATTGCCAACCCTTTAGAGGAAGCGGAAGCTTCAACGTTTTTGTCGCGCCGCCTTTAAATCGGATGTGGAGCGTAATATCTTCTTTCCTGATCATTGTTACATCTTCAATCAGGAACCGGATCATTCGCTTTTTTTCTCGAACAGGTGTTCTCGGATTCTTCCAAAGAGCAGGAAAGTCCTTGGCCAGTTTGAGCAGTTCCTCTTGCTGTGCTTTTTTCAGCTTTTCTGATTCCTGTCGGCGATGTTTTTCGTAGTTGTCATTAACATCCTGCAGATACCTGAGCTTTTCATTCCATTCTGCCTCCAGGGTATCTGCCACCAATCGATTATCTGGATCGACCTGCATAAAACGGCGTCGGGCAAGATTGGTTTCATATTCCGCCCGCTGCACTTCTTGTTTGCGTAGATTGTCGGCTTCTTTAAAGCGGTTCTCCAGCTCTTTCTGGACCTGCAATGCCACTTCTAAGGTAAACGGCGTAACCGACTCAATTAGAAGTTTACTGATAGCCTCATCGACACCAGCGCCCGGGATATATTGACAACTGTTCTCGCATCTTTCAATTCTGTTTCGCTGGCATAGATAGGCTGGCTCGAGCCGACCTTTACGTTGATATTTATATCGTATGGTCATGCGCTGACCACACTTTCCGCAAACAGCCAAACCCTGGAGCAGACACGGTCCCTCACGGGGTGGTGTTTTTCTGTCGATAACGTTATAAGCAACCGCATTTTCACGTATCCGCTGCAAGTTTGCCTCATATTGTTCCCAAGTAATATAGCCTGGATGGGCATCTTTTATCAAAACAAGCCATTCATCACGGGGTACCTGAAAATATGTCGTGGAGCCGTCGACGTTTTTCCGAGATCGCTGCTGTCCATAATAGTATGCTCCGGCATAGTGAGGATTTTTCAGAATCAGTCGTGCCCGACTGTGGGTCAACCTTTGCCACTTCAGCTCGCCTTTATCAGGACCCATGTGGGAACGGCATGGAAATTTCACATCATCATTAGCAAAGGCCTTTGCGGTCGCAAATGCCGCGCCGGTCCGTTGAAAAATATCAAAAAACAAACGGATGCTTTGTTGAACTTGTTTGTCCGGATCGATAATGATTTTATCATTGTGATCGTAGACAAATCCCGTCGGCAAGCGAGTTTTCAGTTCACCCCGCCGAGCCTTGCTTAAAATGCCACCTCTAAGCCGGGATCGCAATATATGAAGTTCCACTTCAGAAAAAGTTCCTTTCATATTCAATAGCAACCGATCGTTAAAATCGGTCGGATTATAGATGCCCTCCTCGTCAAGTATCAGGGTGTCGGTAATGGCGCAGATCTCAAGCAGCCGAGCCCAGTCCGCATTATTGCGTGCCAATCGTGATACCTCAAGTCCCATTACGAGCCCTACACGGCCCAGACTGACTTCTGTCATCAGTTTTTGAAAACCTTCCCTGTCAGCCACTGATGTTGCCGTTTCGCCTAAATCTGAATCGACCGTCACAACCTGAACAACCGGCCAGCCTAAAGCTATCGCCCGTTCACGAAGAGCGTATTGACGTTTAGTGCTTTCGGTGTTTTCAAAAACCTGCTTAAGTGTGGATTGTCTAACGTAGCAGTACGCCTGCCTTTTTAGATGGTTTGTGGTCACTTTCTGATTTAGGTGCTGTCCTACATTCATGCGTGACCCTCCTCTAAGTTGAATAGGGTAATGTTCGCCATAACCTTTATCATTTCTGATGCATAGACAAAGACAGGCACTTTGAGATGCTTCGTCGGCTTTGGATTTGCCGGTACACATCGATGGCAGGTCTCCATCCAAGCGAGCATCCCTCGACGTATAAACAATGTCAGCCCCAAACTGTGTTCGGAAAAGCTTCCCTCCCTGTTTAGAACCCGAGAACGTAGTGATTCATAATGCAGCAGTGCGCCGTCATCTGGTTTGATGCCAGTCACTGAGGTTGTAAGTGTCATTTTCTCTTTTTTTTTCGTGCGACCGCACGTTCAATGCTTCTCGGATGAACATCTTTTCCAAATTCGTTTTTTATCAATACCGAAAGTTGTCGAGCACGAAGCGGTTTGCCTTCTTCTATTTTGTCTTCGATGAAGGTCAGCATATCACCCGTCACCTTGTGAGCCGATTTTGGACCTGGCCGTTTTTTAACAAGGCCGGTCACACCCTCTTGTTTGAATCGTGATTGTGTTTGATAAAAAGCTGGCCGTGAGAAGCCAAAAGCTTTTGATACATCTTTTACCGAGCGGTTTTCGTTTTCTACAGCACGTAACATCTCGTACTTGACCTGAACAAGGTCCCGTGGATCAAAAAATTCGAGAGCCGAATCTGAAAACGTTTTTTCTGAGACCTTCTGTGGATGGGGATTGAGTGCACCGTATTGTTTCAAGCGGTCGCTCTTGTCATCAACGGTCTTTTTGGGAAATGTCATCGACTCGTCTCCTTTTTCAAATTATGTCGCATTGCTTTTGCTTGTTAGTATAATTATGCCGCCTATATTACATAATGTCAAGCAAAATAGTAAATATAATATGTGATATCAATATTATAGATTAATAAAATGCGGCAATATTATAATTTCAGAAATAATAAGCGGCATATTTAAGTTAACATATGCGGCATAATCTTTTTTACAACTCCTCTCGTTATCAGGTTTCCCCATTTGCGGTAGACACCTCCTGTTTCCTCATAAGGCAAACCAAACCGAGAAGGTCTTCGACTCGAAAAAGTGAGCGTCCAGCAGAAACAACCACGAATGGATCCCTTGGCCCAATGTCTGTCCAATCAAGCGGTACGGAAGATTTGCGCCCGTTCGTAGTGTAAAAGAAGACACGAACCTCGCCGGGCACCTTCCTAATGGTCTCTATTTCAAACTCGACATTTCTGTATGGGTGGAAAGGGTGAGTGATCCGGAAGGTTTTGGCGTTAAAATTTTGATGGGATGTAGTTGAGTTACTTGATTGTTGAAAGATTTGCGTGTCTCAATATGACCTTACTCACGATCTCAATGGGACTCCTGAGCGGGATGCGTAGGTGGCTGCGTGTCGCCTTAAATCATGGGGCCACAAATGAATTCCGACCACATTCCCCGCCCTTTTGACCATTTTTCGAACAGCTTCATAGCATATGGGGAAAATCCTCTGATCGAGCGGGACATCCTTATCTCTTATATAGGCCGCCAGTCTGTCAGCTACCTTCTGAGGAATGAAAACGTTTTCCCGTTCTTCACCGCTTTTAGGGTCCCTGAGAGTTAGCTTTCTTTCGTGGACATCCATTGGCCTCAGTTTCAGGACCTCACCAACTCGCATTCCGCCCCTGGCCATCAGCTCCATGATGATCCGGTCTCTGAGCTTGTCAGTCCTGAAAATGATCTCATCTACTACCTCTTTGTCGATGATGTCCCAGGATGTGATGGGTTTCACCTTGAATATCTTTCTCAGGATCGGCTTGTCTATTACAGTTAATAGTCAGGTGGAAGTTGAACTGGGGGAGGAAGTCAGTACTTTGTCTCAACAAGGTAGCCGGTTCGTCCTGAACAGGGCCAGCCCTCCGGGGTCTTGTGCTTGTTGAGTCGGTTCGATTGTTTTTTCCGCCTGAATTTCTTTCCACACATACTGCACTGATAGATGTATGTCGGGCCCGTTGAACGTGATGAACCGAATGTGCTGCTCCGTGTCGATCGTTTGCGCGGGCTCGGCGCGCTCAATATGCCAAGGGTGTCGTAGCTTTTTCGTCTTACTGAAGATGATCGGCGCTCGGTCGGCGGGATCGACACTGGACCGGAGGGCGTTAGCTCAACAGCGTAGCGTGGCGTAAAAATCTGATTCGTGGTACGCGCGCCTTGAATCCGGTCAACCCGATAGCTGCGATGCTCGTTCTTATCAAGGTTCCAGGCACGCAGAATAATTTTTTCGTCTCTCGTACGCCTGAGGGAGTAGGGTTCGATGCGTCTCATACTTCCTTGATAATCAAGATCGACGCATAGCCTATTAGCTGCAGCAAACCGAATAACTTCGAGATGCGCCTGTAAGACAGGTCGAACCGGCAATCGAAGGGTGCGCTCCCGCAATATCCTCTCGCCGGGAGCACCGGCAAAAGAGGCCGGAATCTCCGGTGCAATCCCGCTTTCCATCCACGCAAAAAATTCCGACAGAACGACCCAAAAGGATTCTACAGGGGGCAATGCCGGCAGCTGGTGGCGAAGCATATGCTCCCAGCCTGCTACGAGCTCATCCTTGAACGGATCGAGATCTGCGGCCCTTGGGACCGCGATGCCCTTGAAGTCACACTTCTGGCGGAGAACGTCTAGCAGAACCGAAGGCGTGGGCCGCGCGTCCATATTGCGGTAAAGGTTAATCACATCGTAGAGATCGCGGGGCCGGGTCCGTTCCGCAAGAGCGCGGACCTTTTCGCCGAACGCTTCCTCGTAGGCATAGGCTTGCACGATGATATCGTTGTCCGGAGCATCGCTGTAGGGATGGAATATCGGGAGACGTACCGGCGCGAGAACGATGCGCTCATCTGGGGTAAGATCGAGCTTGATGCGTGGCCAACCCCCAGCGGTTGGTGAGACGGGGCCACGATAGCTGATCTTGCCCACGCAGTTCTTGTTCCCGCGCGGATTGTCATAGATATCGAAATCCTGACGGTCCGTAGGCATTTCAAGGCCGCTTTGTTCGTAGACCCATTCTCCGATCTCGGCGAACACAGTTCTTTCAGGAACGCTTCGTCGAGATGGGATTCATCTCGGAGCGTGAAATCAAGGTCTTCGGAGAACCTGTATGTCTCAAAGAAGCATTTCTTGAGACAAGTGCCGCCTTTGAACACCCAGCTATCGGCAATCTTGTCGTTAGCAAAGATGCCCGCGAGCAGCCAGCCGAGTGCGTAGTCCTTCTCAACGATGTGCGGATTGAGACTGACTTGCCCCGCGATACGGATGATTTCAGGTTTGCCGATCATGGGCGCCCCTTCTTTATCCAGTTTTTGGGTACCCGCAAGCGCCAACGTGTAACCAGTTTCGTGCAGTCGAGCGCTGGGTCGATCTTGGCGTATCCTTTTGTTAGTCGAAGCTTTGCTGCATCAATCAGCAGATCAGCACGCGGGTTTCGCTCAGCGAGAAAGCCGAGGCGTTTAAAGACTGCACCGTTACCGAGGCGGTCGGCATAGTCAACCAGAAGGCGCGGCTTGCTGTCCTTTCGCTGCATGTATTGTGCAAAACAATCTGCGACGTGATGAATGCCGCCACCTGTCGCAGGATCATCGAGCATGTCGACGACCGTGCGGTGCATATTTGAAACCAACACTCGAGTCTGGCCGCGCCAAACGGTCTTCATACCGAAAATCAGTTCTTCTTTCACATGCTTGAGCGAGAACAAAGCACCCTGGCTTTCGATGGACTTTTGCCGAACCGGCCTGGCGGTGTAGACCAGAATGTCTCGAAAAATTTGTTCGGTAAGATCCCAGTGTTCGGCGGCGGTCCGTCCGCCGATATAGGCCGGATCGAAGAGTGGCGGAATGAGCACCCATGGATCTTGAATGACCTGTTCGGAGTCATGCAGTGCAAGTGGGACGGGGACATAGGCCCCCGGTCCGATGCGTCGGAGCCAGCCCTGTGCCCTCCAGCGGGAGAGAAGCTTCGAAGCCTGTGTCCGGGGAAGAGAAAGAGTAGCCTCGACATCGGCGATGCCAATGACATCGCCCGCCGCGTTGATAACGGTGCCCAGCTTTGATTTTCCGGATTGGTGCGATGAATTATCCATATTATATTAATACTACAATTATTCGCGAAAATCGAGAATTTTATACAATGTAAAGCACTGAAAGGCTATATTATGACTCTAATAATTCCATATAAATGTGAACTTTCGTAGTGCCAATATAGCCAATAAAGAGGGCTACGCTTGACTCATATTTTTGTCTAAGCCTTCCCGCTTTAAACCTATCTTGGCTTGGGATATCCGAATTCCCAAGAACCTGGAGAACTTTGCAACCAAATAACCTCTGGTATCTGATTTCGAGTGGTTCATTTCAACACCGGTAAGGCAAGCACTGATTCCAACCCCTTCCCTGTAATGCCTGTCCCCGTTAATCATGCGTCCTCCACCAACCGCCCATAGTCCATGTGGAGGATACGATCCGCCACGCGGCCGAGCCATTCCAGCTGGTGGCTGATGACGATCAAGGTGCCCCCCCACTGGTTGCGGGCATTGAGCGCAGCGCGTTGGATCAGGCGGGAACTGTCCCGGTCTACACTCGCCGTGGGTTCATCCAGCAACAGGACTTTGGGCCGGAGCGCCAGCCGGGCCGCCAGGGCCACCCGCTGGGCTTCCCCGCCGGACAACTCGCGCCAGGACCGGTGAGCAAACCGGACCGGATCCAGGCCCACCTGCTTCAGGGCCTGGTGAACCCGGACCCGGGTGTCGGAAATACCGCGCAATTTGAGCCCGTAGGACACGTTGCCCTGCACGGATCTTTTGAGCAGATACGGTTCCTGGGACAACATGGTCACCTGACGCCGGGCATCCAGGCCCACCTGAGACAGGGGCAGGCCCTGGAAAGTCAGCCGGCCTGAAGCCGGGGCCTCCACAAAGGCCAGAATCCGCATCAGGGTACTCTTGCCTGATCCGTTGGGGCCGATGAGGCCGGTAATACTCTGGGCATGGATGCTGAGGCGATCCACGTCCAGGACCCGTCGCCCCCCGTACACCTGGCGTACCCCTTCTAAATGATACAACGGTGTGCTCATTGCCCTGAGAGCCGTTTCAGGCCGGACATGGCCACGTTGACCAGCAGGGCAATGGTCATTAGAATCAACCCCAGGGCGATGCCCAGGGCGAACTGGCCCTTCCCCGTTTCCAGGGCAATGGCCGTGGTAATGGTCCGGGTATGCCATTTGATATTGCCGCCGATCATCATGGAGATGCCCACTTCGGAGACAATCCGTCCGTATGCGGCGGCACCGGCCAAAGCCAGAGCAAACCGGGCCTCCCAGAGCGTGGTCAGCAGGAATTGACGCCGGTGGGCCCCCAGGGTGAGCAAGGTCTGTTTGAGACGATAGTCCAGGTTCTCCACTGCCGTGGCGGTCATGGCCATCACAATGGGAAGGCCCAAGATAGTCTGGCCGATAGCCATACCCGGGATGGTAAACAATAAATCCAGGTCCCCTAACGGCCCCCGGCGGGTCATAAAGGCATAACACAAAAGCCCGATAACCACTGTGGGTAAGGATAACAGGGTATCCACCACCACACGAACCGGGCGTTGCCCGGGGAAACGGACATACCCCAGCCAAAACCCCAACGGTGCTCCAATGGCCATGCTGGCCGCCACCGAAAGGCTGGAAGCAAGGACCGTGGTCTTTACCGCGGAAAAGGTTTCCGGATCCCCCTGGAACAGAAGCTCAAAGGCCTGAATCAGGCCGGTCAGAATATAGTCCATGGAAGATTAAAAGGTTCCAAGGTTCCAAGGCCCACAGGTCATAAGGCGCCGGATGCGCAGCTGTTCACCTGTCGGCATTGGGAATATACAGCTTTTGGCCCAACAATTGGAAGTTGCCGATAAACTCCTGGACCTCATCCGAGGTGATCCAGCGGATGAACTTCCGGGCCGGTTCATACCGGACATTGGGACAATGACCCGGGTCCACGGCCAACACACTGTACTGATTAAATAATATGGAATCCCCTTTTACCAGAATCGCCAGGGGGGACGCCGCCGTGGTTGTCCGCGAATTTGATCTGGGTAGCGCGATCGGTCAAGGTATAGGCGCCCTTCTCCGTGGCCACGTTAAGGGTGGCGATCATGCCCTGCCCTGTCTGGATGTACCACTTTTCTTTGTCCGGGACTTCCACACCCGCCTTTTTCCACAGGGCGATTTCCTTTTTGTGGGTTCCGGAATTGTCTCCGCGACTCACAAATAAGGCCTTTTGGGCCGCCAATTTCCGGATGGCCGCCTCCACGGACATCCCTTTGAGTCCGGCCGGGTCATGGGGCGGACCGATGAGGACAAAATCGTTGCACATCACCCGGGACCGGTCCGTACCATATCCGTCAGCCACATATTCCTTTTCCGCGGCCGGGGCATGGACCAGCAACACGTCCACATCACAGTTTTTGCCCAGCTCCAGGGCCTTTCCCGTACCCACGGCCGTCCATTTCAGTTCAATGCCCGTATCGTGTCTGAACTTAGGGGCCAAGACGTTCAACAGACCCGTATTGTCGGTGCTGGTGGTGGTGGCCATCATCAGGGAACCGGCAGCCGCAGCACTGAGACCGCCGGCTGTCCATAAAACCGACACCATCGTCGAAACCAAGAGCCATTTTCTTGGCATAAACTTTTCTCCTTAAATCAACCGCTTTGGTTGTTACGGCTTAGGGCTCACCCCTTTGGATCCTAAAGGGATAGTAAACGCCTCAGGACTTTATGTCAACATGGACAGAAGCTAAATCCCGCCACAACCCGTATCGTGTTGCATGCGGGGCAGTCCCCACCGCTGCGTTCAGCCGCGAGGGTTTTCCGTGGCCCCCGCCATAGCCATCCCTACCAGGTTCATGACGAAGGGCAAATGGAGATCCGGAATGGGCACTTTTCCTTTGGAGCCCTTTAAGGCCGGCAGTTTCAGCAGATGGCTCATGGGATACTGGAAAAGCGGCCTTTCCTTCTTATCTCCGGCGGATGCAAACACTTCCTGGGTAATCACCACCAAACGGGCATACCGGCAGCCGTACACGGCCAGTTCGTCCAGGGCCTGGCGGAAATACCGCTCGCTCGTGGCATCCAGAATGATGAGGTTATCCTGGGTGGCGTCATAATCGTCTCGAAGCTCGGGAAAATACCAATGCCCTTCACCGAAAAACGGGGTTTGGACCCGGCTGTAGATCCCCGCAGGGATTCCGTGGGATTCCGGGACGTCCATTCGTAATTCAGTAACTATGCTTTCATTCTTAGACTCTCGTCTCTGACAATCCTCTCCCTTTTTTGCTGCCTATGCAATGCCTGGCTGGCTCATACATAAAGGTTTTGAATTCCCTCCACACTCCCAATTCCTTTACCACCGAATAGCAAAATATACTCCTTGCAGTTGCTCTGATTTTCTGCCTGCACTTGTCTTGGGTCGGGGTTGTCGGGTTTCACAATAGCCGTCCCTTCTTCACCCATCGGGCGCATTCATCCTCTTTTTCAGTCCTTCTGAGAATTTAAAAGTGACAACCCTCCGGGCATCCAGGATCAAGGCGTTACCGTTTTGTGGGTTTCGGCCCCGCCGGTTCATTTTATCCTTCACCCGGAATTTGCCGAAGCGAGAGATCATTATGGGTTCACCGGATTCGAGGGTGGATTTCATCAATTCCAAAAGAGATTCAAGGGTTTGGCCCGCAGCTTTCTTGGGGAAGCCGTTGGAGGAAGATATCTTGTTGATGAGGTGGTCTTTACCCAGTGTCATGCGAGATCCACGTAGGTATATGTAACTGTTTGATTTCTAATGGTTATTAAACCTAACCAAATTGGCGGCGGGCTGTCAACAATTTTCAAAGGTCTCTAAGGGTCCGGGGTTCGGTCCAGTCGGGATTTCGGATAGGATGGGTGGGATGATCTTCTTCGAACGCCATCCAATACACTGCAAGGCCGCAGTAGTTCAGATGGGACAGATAGTGCAATTCATCTTCACTTTCCTTGGTTTGCCCCTGTCTTTCATGTCAAACTGACCGTCAAATACCGCTTGACATATATAGGCGATAGGCTATATTCGTTCCATGTGGGAGGTTGAATTTACAGATGAGTTCGGTCACTGGTGGGGATTGCTGACTGAAGACGAACAGGAATCCTTAACCGTAAGCGTCAAGCTGCTGCAGGTTCTGGGCCCGGCTCTTGGGAGGCCCCATGCCGACGCTGTGAAAGGTTCCAGACACAGCAACATGAAGGAACTCAGAACACAGTGCCATGGGGAGCCGCTCAGAACGTTCTACGCCTTTGATCCGCGTCGAAAGGCTATACTCCTGATCGGCGGATCCAAAAGCGGTGATAAACAGTTTTACGAACGGATGGTACCGCTGGCTGACAAAATCCTGGATGAACACCTTCGAGAGATCGAAAAGGAGGTTAACAGCTGATGGCACGTAATTTTAAAGAATTAGAAACTCAAATGGCTTCGGAACGACGCGCCCGTGCCGAAATGAAGGCAAAGGAGATCATAGCAGATATGCTTTTGGCTGAAATTCGCAAACAAATGGGTCTGACCCAAGAACAACTGGCCAAGGCATTAAATATCAAGCAGCCGACCTTATCTAAGATAGAAAACCAAGACGATATGCAAATCGGCACTCTCAGCCGCATCATCGAAGCGCTGGGTGGAGAACTGGAGTTGATCGCCCATCTGCCCGGAGGGGATGTCCGTTTAAGCCAGTTTCGGCAAGACGCATCCGGGCAGTGATCTAACAGCCGAATTTGTCATGGATTCCGGGACATCCTGAGGTAAGGGGATGAGCGGTTCGAACCAACGCACTTATTTGAGGCGTGAAAAATTGTCAGCTATCGGGCCATTAAAAAAGCTGGGGAGAAAGTCCCATCCTACTTTACTGATTTGTTCTGCCGGAGTGCTCCTGATGTGCTTCTTTATATGCTTTAAGTAACGAATTAATATGTGTTTGATAGCCTGGCCCCTGATTTTTAAACCACTTTAAAACATCCTCGTCTATCCGCAAAGTCACCTGGGTCTTTCGCTTAACAGGTTTCAGCCCTTTTCTTACAATGGATTTTGCAAACATCTCAGGTGTAACCTCAGGATTATCAGACAGATCTATGTCATTATCCTGTATTTTATCAACTCTCTCCCAGTCAGTCTTGGATTTGCGAGAAATATTCTTTTTCTTCATTTCTTGTCGCCTTTCGTATTGAAATAATTCTTATTAAATCTTCGCTTTCCGTGTGAACAACCGAAACGGCTCTGCCCTCAAGAATCCCAAATGTAACAAAACGCTCTTCGCCGTAGTCATAACGGTCATCCCCAATCGTAAGCGTATAACCAGCAAATATTTTTGGAGCATCAATGAAATCAAATCCATGCTTTTTTATATTTGATTTACGTTTTGTCTCATCCCATTCGAAATTCATGGCATCATTGTAGTTACATATTGACAATACGTCAAGCGAGAAAATTCCATTTAATTATTGAAGAATCCTGCAGTGTCGCCTAGGCGGGAAAGGGCATCTCCCAAAGGAAGGAAACCAGGGACCCACCCAAAGAAAGTTAGGGTCAGGTCTCCTATTAGCTCTTACCTTCTATTCTTCTTAAGATGATACCAGCCATATGGATATTCAATTTCTTAATGTTAGCGACACAGACAGAGCATTTCGGTCAACCAATGTTTCAGTCGCTTTCCTGGAATTTGCCGAAGCGAAAAATCATCATAGGCTCGCCGGATTGGCGGGTGGATTTCATCAATTCCAAGAGAGATTGAAGGGTTTGGCGGCGGCCTTTGAAACTCGGGGGACCCGCTCACGAAGAACCTCCAGATGGTGCCTTAAGATCTTGACAACCCCCCTGTTTCTGCATAAAATCGCTCCACGTGTTAGTTTACATGTATATTCACATGGAAACACTCAATGTACACAAGACTGCTTCAACTCCCTAAAAAGCCCAAACGGAGCTTCTTTCTGTGGGGACCGCGCCAGACCGGGAAAACCACCCTGCTGAAAGCCGCATATCCTGAAGGGCTTCGGATCGACCTGCTCAAAACCGATGAATTGATGCGGTATCTGCAGCAACCTTCATTATTGCGAGAAGTGGCCGCAGCGGCGCCAAAGGGCAGGTTAATCGTCATCGACGAAATCCAAAAGGCCCCTCTTCTGCTGGACGAAATCCACTACCTGATCCAGGAGACCGATTGTATTTTTGCACTGTGCGGATCAAGCGCCAGAAAATTGAGACGGGGCCAGGTCAATCTGCTGGGAGGCCGTGCCATGCGTTACGAGCTGTTGGGACTGACGGCCCGGGAACTGGCCGACGATTTTTCACTGGTGCGGATGCTGAATGCAGGATCTTTGCCGGAGCATTATGGCGAGGACAACCCAAGACCCCTCCTGCGAGCGTATGTTCAGGATTACCTCCGGGAAGAAGTCATGGAAGAAGGTCTGATCCGAAGCCTGCCCGTGTTCAGTGATTTTTTGAGGGTGGCGGCCATCGGCGACACCGAGATCTTAAACATGTCCAATGTCGCCCGGGAAAGCGGTATGGCTGCCTCGACCGTTCGAGGGCACTACGCCATACTGGAGGACACACTGATGGGGGCATTTCTGCCCTCCTTTACGCTGAGACCCAAACGGCGCACGATACAGGCCCCGAAGTTCTATTTTCGCGATGTGGGCGTGGTCAATCATCTGGCGCACCGGGGTACTGTAAAGCCCGGTTCGGAGTTATTCGGCAAGGCCTTTGAGAACTGGCTTTTCCATGAACTCTCCGCCCACACAAGATATTCTGAACTGCACTACGATATTTCCTTCTGGCGTTTATCGAGCGGCATCGAGGTGGACTTCATACTCGGGCCGGGCATCGTGGCTGTGGAGGCCAAGGGCAAAGCACGCATCACATCGCGCGATCTGCGCGGTCTGCGACATTTTCGTGATGAGTATGGCGAAGTTGCCCACCGTCTCGTCGTCTGTCTGGAACCGATCCGTCGCCGCACCGAAGACGGCATCGAAATCGTGCCTTACGACGACTTCATTCGATTCCTTTGGGAGGGCAGATGGGATGAAATGCTTCGGTAATTCCATCAGACCGCCAACGACGCTCCGCAACTGATCTTGAAACGGGGAGGTTGTCGGCGTGACCGCTGAAAGCAGTAGAGAATGCGCCCGCTGACATTTTCAATGGCGTACCGCCAAGCTCAGGAAACGGTCCTTCTCTATAAACATCAACTGCTTGTCCACCATCATCCGGAGAAACGCGGTGATCTGGTCTTCGCCGAATGGGGGAACCGATTTACGATTTCAGACAGGGACCTCTGGGTATCACAGAATCGATAAATGCCCCTGGAACTCCCCTTTAGCCGGTGGGTCATATCCGCCTTATTCAGCCGGCGTTGATGAATAATGAGGAAATCCTTTCCGTCCTGATACCACAGCACAGGACAAAAGCCAGGCCTCTTGTGAATTTCGGCATAGAATGTGCGCCATTGATTGATCTTTTCCCGAACCGGGGACCAGAGCCGATGCTGATACCGGACCCCGCCGTGATAGCCTTGCATCATGAAACAGATTTTTTGACGGATCGCTTCAGGAAATAGATACCCATAATTGCGATGGTTTCCTGTGAGCCGTATGCCGTAACGACCGGGATGTCGCCATACCGTACTCCCGTATCCGAGCCACAGCGGAATTCCTTTGAGTGGACGAAACGGAAAGGCAAAGTCCAGATTTCTTAACCCAAGTTTCCGCATGGTGCTGGATTTGTGAGAATTTGTGAAAAAATATTTCTCATTCGGCATCAGTATGACTTGTCTTGTCTTTAAATAACCAAATTATACTTATCGATATTTTGAATGTAGTGCCCCATAACCAAAGTTAGCGCTTGACAAGGGGGAAATATTTTGCTATGAAGCCCCCATGTACATCCGCGCTAAAGAAAAAGAAATCCAAATTCAAGCAAGGTCTATTATACCCATAAGTTAGTGGAGTCCGTTCGTACCGAGCAGGGTCCCAGGCAGAAGACATTGCTTAACCTGGGGACCCTGGACCTTGAGCAAAAACATTGGAAACCGCTTGCAAACCGAATTGAAGAACTCCTCCGGGGTCAACAGCGACTTGCTCCATTACCTGAAAATATCGAAGCGCTGGCTCAGCATTATGCAAAATTGCTGGTGCAAAAAAAGATGTCAGAAAACAATGAGTACAATGAGTCCGAACAAGACTTCCAACATGTGGACGTCAATGGCGTTGCCTCCTCAGAAGGAAAGTCCATAGGTGCTGAACATGTGGGCTTGGAAGCCATGAAACACCTTGGATTCTTTAAGCTTTTCAGGCAGATCGGGTTTAGTAAAAAGCATATGGACCTGGCGGCATTGCTTATTATTGGGCGGTTGATTCATCCCAGCAGTGAACGAGAGTTGAAACGCTACGCTGAAGAGGAAAGCGGATTGGATGAACTTTTGGCAACAGATTTCTCCCATGTGGCAAACAATGCGTTGTATGAAACCTCTGATATCCTTTTATCCCATAAAGAGGCCATTGAACAATTTTTGAGCAACCATAGCAAAAAGCTTTTTGGCTTGGGTGAATCCATCATTCTTTATGACTTGACAAACACATACTTTGAAGGAGATGTGCCTTTCTGCGATAAAGCCAAGCGTGGCCGCTCTAAAGACAAACGCAATGATCGGCCTTTGGTCACCCTTGGCATTGTGGTAGATGAAACTGGTTTTTTAAAAACAACTCGTGTTTTTGAAGGCAATATCAGTGAGCCCAAGACCCTGATGGATATGGTCCATGACATCCATGGACAAGCTGTTGATCAACAACCCCCTCTTCCGATTGAAAAACCCACAGTGGTCATTGATGCGGGTATTGCCTCAGAAGAGAATTTGAAGGCCCTCAAGGAGCAGGGTTTTTCCTATATTGTGGTCTCTCGCTCCAAGCCTCCTGAAGTTGCTCCCCCCGAATTTACTGAGATTAAAAAAGGCATTAAGGTCCATAGCTTCAAAATAGATGAAGAAGTATTTTTACATTGCCTGAGCGAAGCCAAAACAAAAAAAGAACGAGCCATGGTCAATAGGGCCAAAGAGAACATGGAAGCAGGCCTCTCATATTTGCGAGAGGGTCTGAGCATAAAACGCCGGCTGAAGAAGTACGACAAAGTGCTTGAACGTATTGGCCGGCTTCGACAGCAAAACAGCCGTGTCTCTAAGGGTTTTGATATTCAAGTGAAACAAAAAGGCAACAAAGCCGTCGATATTATCTGGACCTTTGATGAAACACATTTGAGTAAGCCTTACCGGGGGACATATTTTCTGCGTACCGATCGCCATGACCTGGATGATGCCAGAATATGGTCTATTTATGTGATGCTCACTATTGTAGAGGATGCCTTTCGATGTTTAAAATCTGAGCTTGGCTTACGCCCCAATTTTCATCACAAACCGGATCGGATCGAAGGGCATCTCTTCGTAACTGTATTGGCTTATCATTTATTACACTACATCCGCTACAAGCTCAATGATGCCGGTTTATTCCATCGCTGGCCGACCATCAAATCATGGCTGAATACGCACCGCATAACAACCACCAATCTGCCCAAAAAAGAAGGCGGGGTAATTCATGTTCGTTATTGCACCACGCCCACGCTGAAGCAGCAGGAAGTATATTCGGCTTTAAAGATAACGGGAGTCCCCATGAGGCAAAAGAAGGTGACAACGTAACAAATGTAGTGCCCCTAAAATAGGGGACGATTCAGCTAAACTGCTGATATCACGACAATTATACTCATAACCAGCGGAAACATGGGTTAAGGTCTCAGCCACATCCTCCGCATCACTGGAAGGGAACGCCAAAATGAGGTTACCGGTAAGATCCGGCATATCCGCGCGTTCACCCTGTTTCATGATCTCAAGGTTGTCCATGGCCGTGGTGCCCTTATTGAGCTTTTTGAGCAATCGGGTGCTGAGGGCCTCCACCCCCACCTGGACCTCCCGCATACCGGCTGTGGCCATTTGCCTGAGCACTTCATGAGACGTATCCGCCCGGATCTCTGAAAAAAGTTTCAGGTCCTTTTTGAGGTCCGAAATACCCGAAAAAAGGGCCTCCAGCCCCCGGGCGGGCAGGAGATTGTCCATAAATGAAATGGTCAGGACCTGGTGACGTGTCACCAGTGCATCGATTTCAGAAATGACGCGTTCAGTGGATTTCCTCCGGTATCCCTCCCACTGCAGATTGAGGTTGCAAAAGGCACACCCCTTTTCATCGGTTTTACGACTGCTCTTGCGCCACCAGCATCCCCGGGAAATCTCCATGGGCAGACGGGGCAGGAATCGACGGTCGGGATCCAGAGATTTTAGATCACGAAAATAATCCCCATAATCCGGGATGGGGAGTTCATCAAGATCCTTTATCTGCTGGACCTTTGCCTTGCCAGTTAACGCATTCCTGCTCATCAGTCCAGGAATGTTCAGCCGGGCCTCACAGGCATGCGGCCCCTCAGAAAACTGAGGGCGTTTTCCACTGCCATTTTCCATAAAAGGCCTGGACCGTGAAAACGCATCCCCTCCGCCCCGAATAAAGCGCATCAAACCCAACAAGGGGATCTCCCCTTCCCCCTGAATGACATAATCGATATCCGGTATGCCCTGAAGCAGGCTGTTTCCCATGTTACCCGCACAGGCGGAACCACCGACCACGATGGGAATGTATGGCGCACGTCGCTTGATTTCGCGAATAAAATAGAGCGAACTGCTCAATTGGGCCAGACAGATTGAGAACCCAATGAGATCATATTCTTCCCATGCGGTACCCGACAGGAGAGATCGGGAAGTTCTCCTGATATCCCGGCAAAGCCGATCGAAATCGACTGAGGAAAGGTCTGCATCGCCACGGGTCTTTCGACCCCACAAGCGGCGAACCGTATCCATGCGTTCGGGATACAGGAGCGCGGCATAAGGGCATTCCGCGACCCACAACCGGCTCGATATGCGATGGTAGAGATCATACCCCAGCCGCTCGGCAATTTGGAGGTACAGGTGATAGGTATCCACGCCGGTGTCCGGAAGCCCTTGATTCAAAAACCCCTTTAAGGTTCCCAACTGGACGGACGGTCGGTCGAAGAAGGGCCATGGCGAGGAGATCAGGGCCAATCGAGACCGGGTCCCTTCAAATGTACGGATGGACGGTTTATCCGGGCCGCCTGCACCTTTGTCCGACTGAGACGCTTGCGGCATCACTTTATCCGGTTCCATCGCCGACAACAGGCCGTCACCGCATCAGGGTCAGTCGGCTGACCCCCTTGATCTGTCGGAAGTTGGCCCCCTGACTGACACAGTTGAGGGCGAGGATCGGATCATCGACCCGGGTTCCGCACACGGCATCCACGCCGTAATCGAACAGGACAGGTGAGAGGGGGGATGTATCCCCCAGAACCACCACATAGGCCTTCGGGTTACACAGCTCAAGGAGATGGTCCAGGGTATGGTTGGTAAGAGCGGTTCCCGTAATGGCCACCACATCCGCCTGAGGAATCAATCGGTCCGCTTCCGCCTCGGAAAGATCACCTTCCTGAGGATTTTTTTCCACCACCCAGAGGGTCTTTGCTGCCTTTTCTATTTTAGGAACAAAAGGAAAATGACCCACAATGGCCACCCGCTTACCCGCCCCCTTTTCAAGGATCAAATCCGCCCCGTTCCGTTCAATACACGATGACCGGTCGACTTCGAGAAGGGAATTCAAAGTGGCCATACCCATCGCGGCTTCAAGAATCCGCTTGGATTTGGCCAATTGGACCAGTTTCAGACCGCCCTCCTCCATGAGAAAACCGGGATTGGATACCATGGGCGGCGATTGCCCGAGTGCATCTTTGGGGAGTGTCGCCGCCAGTCCGCATTCTCTGGTCCACACCGCCGTATGAAAAACGCCTTGACGGATGTCTCTCACGGCCTCATGGTCGCTCAGCGTGGAAATCAGATCATTTAGAATTTTCATGCCAGAATTTTAATGATGGGTTTCAACCCGAGGTCTTATCATTGAGCACCACGAGGTGACCATCGAGGAGATTAATGGCCTCGATCCGCCCCTCGATAAACTGGCGCTCGCCAAACAGATCGATAAACCAGAAACCGTTCCCCTCCGCCTCCACACTGGCGATGTCTTTCATGATTTCCTTTTCTTCATTTCCCGTATGCATATATACACTGCTGAGGCACATGTCTTCCTCCTCCATTAACGGTTATCCATTTGCTCTCATGTAACAGTTCAGGGTTCTGAACCTGGGTTGCAGGCCATGAGGGGGTCTTAGATCCATTGGTAGCGATTTCAAAAGGTCGCTAAGTTAATCCATTTTCGTCAGTATCCCTGCCTGCTCGGATAGAAGGGACTTAAACCGTTCCAGGTCCACCGGGTATCCCTGGATGGGGATTCCCATCCAATCCGAATATTCAAGAAATTCGTTGGGTTGCTCCGCCATATATTGATCCACATAACCGATACCGTTCAGCACGATGGCGCCGCCGGTGTGTCTTGCTCCAAAATGGCGCCGGGCGCATCACTCCCGAAGAGATGATGGCGGCAACTTGATCGATCCCCGCCGCCACTGCATCCTCCCATGTGACATCGTTGATAATCGGTTTTCCCCGGACCGCATAGTGTATCGGTTTATTCAGCTCTTCGATGAGAAGCCGGTCAAAGACGAACGCGTTTATTCCCGCGTCATCGCAGCACCGCACTTGGGACATTTCTGTTCATAACATGGGGTGCCCAGTTGGTGAGGCGCCTTCTCCCCACAGCTCGGGCACACACAATTTCCCTCGGGACCGGCACCCAATCCACCGCCCCGGCCGCGTCCACCTCCGTCCTGGCCGCCAGCGCCTCTGCCCATTCCCCTGCCGGTTCCGGGTCCTTGACCTCTGGGTCCTGTTCCATCTCCTCTTGGCATTTTAGTGACCTCCTTTTTTGAGTCTTCATTTGATACATCAGTTTAGCGAATTGAAAACACGCTGTATCCCTACAGGCCCGCTTCTCGTGCCAAATCCGTCCAAAGTGTCCTCACCGCTTCAGACCCTTGGGCATCGGCATCGTACTCGAAAATGGTCTGCCCCTGGACCATGGCCTTGGTGAATGCGGGATCAAAAGGGACCCTGCCCAGAACCTTTACGCCCTTTTCTCTCGCAAAAGCCTCAATGGCCTCACCCTGCTCAGGATTGAGGTCAAACTTGTTGATGGATACCATGGCCGGAATCTTGAAAAAGGCGGCCAGTTCAGCCACCCGCTCCATATCGTGACGACCCGAAACCGTCGGTTCCGCCACGATGAGGACGGCGGAGGCACCGCCCATGGAAGCAATCACCGGACATCCGATGCCCGGCGGGCCGTCCGTCAGGAGCAGATCCAGGCCCTCTTTTTCCGCCAGTTTTTTTCCTTCCTGGCGAATCATTGCCACCAGTTTACCGGAATTCTCCTCTGCAATACCGAGCCGCGCATGGGCCATGGGTCCGAAGCGGGTCTCGGAGAGATACCATTCCCCGCAGGTGTTCATGGGAAACTCAATGGCCTCCTCCGGACAAAAATAACAGCAGACCCCGCATCCCTCACACTCGATAGGATCCACCACAAAATCCTTGCTGATGGCGTTCCATCGGCATAAATCCACACATAACCCGCACGCCGTACACTTGCCCTGATCGATACGGGCCGTGTGGCCTGATGAAAA
Organism: Deltaproteobacteria bacterium; assembly: GCA_034522175.1. Classification (GTDB taxonomy): domain Bacteria; phylum Desulfobacterota; class DSM-4660; order Desulfatiglandales; family Desulfatiglandaceae; genus JAIPDZ01. The sequence goes on from JAXHLQ010000001.1 coordinate 3,256,861, forward strand.
ATCGTGCCGCTCCTGAATGTCTGGATCCATGATCAGATGAAGATCGGCCGCATCCACATCTGCATCGCACAGCACCTTGTTCTCAGCCAATGAGGAAAAGGCCGCAATGATACTGGTCTTTCCGGTGCCGCCTTTTCCACTGATAATGACGATTTCTTTCATTCAAACAGCTCCTTTTCCGTCTGCAATGGCTTCAATCCGTTCATAGAGTTGCTGGAATCGTTCTTTCCATTCCGGAATGGCCGTCACAATCATTTCCCCACGTGAATAGGCCTCAGCGATCTTCCGGTCAAAGGGGATTTCCATCAAAACAGGAATATTTTCCTCTTGAGCATACGCCTTCACCTGGTCATCGCCCATGTCCGCCCGGTTAATCACCAGGCCGCACGGCAGTCCGAGGAGTTTTACCGCACCCACGGCCAGCTTCAGGTCGTGCAGACCGAAGGGTGTGGGTTCCGTAACCAGCAGGACAAAGTCACTGTCCTTCATGGCGGCAATAACCGGACAGGACGTCCCCGGCGGGGCATCAATGATCGTCACGGCCCCCGCCCGAGTGTATTCCCGCACCTTTCTGATGAGGGGCGGGGACATGGCCTCACCCACTCGCAGTATCCCGTGCACAAATTCAAGGCCGTTTCGATGGCCCCGCTCAATCACACCCAATTCACGGTTCACCTCTGAAATGGCCTTTTCCGGACACACTTCCATACAACCGCCGCAACTGTGACAGAGTTCGTGAAAGGGCAACACCGTTTCACCGATGACCACAATGGCTTTGAACTGGCATATCTCCCCACATTTCCCACACAACGTACATTTTTCCATATCTACGTCGGGAACCGGGGTGTACATGGGCTTTGTCTCTTCAATGTCTGCCCCGATAAAGAGCTGTGAATTGGGTTCCTCCACATCACAATCGAGGACCTGCACATCTCCTTGGATGGAAACGGCCATATTGGTGGCCACAGTGGTCTTTCCCGTGCCCCCTTTTCCGCTCGCAATACTGATAATCATTCCCTGCTCCTCACATCTGTTGAAATGGTCCTTCAGGTTTCACCTGCTCAAGACTCGATTTCAGTGATCACATATGTTGTCTCCGGTAACAAGCGCCCCGGCGAGATATTGATTCACCAGGGACTCCGGGGAATCCATAGGCGCACCAATGATGACCTCAATGCCATTTTCCCGCAGAAGCTGCTGGGCCCGGTCACCCATACCCCCCACAATGACCACCTTGGCCCCCTGTTCGTGAAGCCATTGGGGCAACACCCCCGGCTCATGGGGCGGCGGCGTGCGCAGGTGTGTCTTGAGAAGTTTGCCGTCCTCGGTTTCGATAAAAGCAAACTGCTCACAATGCCCGAAGTGCGATGCCAGCTTTCCATCGGAGACGGGTACGGCAATGATGTTATCGGCCGTTGAAACCTGTTTCACCTCCGGAAGTTCCTCCGTCCCGGCGGGACCAGGAGTCGCAGAAGCGCTGTGCTCGGATGCCTCCACCACCGCGTCCACAATGCGATTGAATTCCTTTGTAATCGGTAAATCGTTATTCTCGAGAAACTGCATGCTGCCCGCATCCCCGTGGGTCACCACCTGGGGTTCCAGGGGGAGTGTCCCCAGGAGCCTCAGACCCTCCTTTTTGGCGGTCAGCATACCCCCTTTAGACTTGAATAATTCAATAGTTTCCCCGCAATGGGGGCAGGTGAGGCCGCTCATGTTTTCCACCAGGCCCAGGATGGTCATGTTCACCTGACGGCAAAAATTGATGGATTTTCGAACATCTGCGAGGGACACCTCCTGGGGGGTGGTCACAATGAGGGCCTTTGCATCGGGGATGGTCTGGGCCACCGTCAGGGGCTCATCCCCGGTACCCGGAGGTGAATCGATAATCATGTAATCCAGATCCGCCCATTCAATATCCGAGATGAACTGCCGAATGACCCCGATCTTGAGCGGTCCCCGCCAGATGGTTGCGGCATCCTTGTTTTCTCCCATGAGCGACTCGATGGAGATCACCTCCATGTTGGGAATGTACTTGACTGCACGGGCTTTTCCTTCACCGGCGCCCAGTTCAATGGTCCCCTTGAGCCCCAGCATTCGGGGAATACTGGGCCCATGTAGATCCACGTCCATGAGCCCCACCCGGTACCCCCGTTTGGCCAGTGCCACCGAGAGATAAGCCGCAATACTGCTCTTGCCCACGCCGCCTTTGCCGCTCATGACCAATATTTTGTTCTTGATCCGGCTTAACCGTTCCCGTATTTCCTGATCCTGTTTCTGATGCTGATCCTGTTGACACGTTTTTCCGTTTGCCATGATCTTTCATCCTCCAAAATATACATACTTAAAGGGGCCTTCAGACCCCCTTCAGGTGCCTGCCGCGCTTCGTCCCTTTACCCTTACGCCTCATGCCTCACACTTCTACTTATTTTTCAGGCTTTCGATCCTGGACTCTATCTGATCGATTTCCTTTCGCATTTCAGCCGCTTTCGATTTTAACGCCGTCAGATTATCCTCTTCGGATGGGGATCCGGGGGTGGATGTCCCTGAACTCCCCATTCCGGAGAACCGCATCCCTTTTCCCATGCCTCTGCCCAATCCGCGACCCATACCGGCACCGCCCCCCATCCCGTGATGACTGGTGACATTGGCAGTCAGGGTCGACTCGATTTCCCCATTTTTAAAACGTTCGATCACCTCTCTCACCGTTCCGGACTGGCCCACGTATATCTTGATATGGGAAGCGGAGAGCGTTTGAACCGCATTGGGACCGCAATTCCCCGTAACGACGCCCTGAACACCTTTGTTAGCCACAAACTGGGCCGCCTGTATCCCGGCGCCTCCGCCCAGCGAAACGCTCTCATTATCGAAGGCCTCGTAGCTCATGTCATCGGTCTCCACGATCACAAAATAGGCACACCGGCCAAACCGTGGGTCCACCATGTCATCCAGGGTGTTTCCTGAAGAAGAAACTGCTATTTTCATGAAAAATATCCTCCTAACGTATGTTAATCTGGTATGTTAATACGGTTTTGTGTGTGTAACATCATCCTGCCGGTTCCACCATGCGGCACGGTCGTCCCCACACCCCGGCATCAGAAACTTACGGTCATTCAGCCTGTCTGTGAGATAGGCATTGAGGACCTCGTCAACCTTCCCCGCCATAAAAGGGATAATCCGGATCCCTCGGGTATCGATGATGGCGGCACACTGTTCGGAAACAGCCCCGCAAATGAGCACCTGCACCCCCAGTGAAGACAGCTTCGACGCGCGCGAATAGGGAGAATGCCAGTGAAACGGCTCAAAATGTCGGCTCACTTCCGTCCGTTCATATATATCCACAATCAGCAACCGCTGTGCACAATCGAAAACCGGTGAGACGCGATTTTCCCATACGGTTAAGGCAACTTTCATTCCCGATATCTCCTCAATCACCTTAATCGCAGCAAAGAACATGCCATACCAACGAAAAGGAGACCTTGAAGGGGAATAGGTCCCACATCAGGGGACGACATGACCGGAGAAACGAACCAAGAACGCGTCTCGATTCTTCTATGATTAGCATTATCGCAACAATGTCAATCTGCATATTGCATATTTGCAAATACTTGCGATAGATATTTCCCTGCCATTTCGCCGCCAGCAAGGGCTTTCAGATGACAGTCCCTCTTGCAACGTATTTATGGCGGCATGGCTTAAAAAAACATTGACAAGAAAAATTTGAAATCATATACAAAACGTTTTGGCGCATTTGCGCCTGTGGTTGAGGCCCATCAGGGTCGAAGACGATACGTTTTATTTCAATTCAAGCGGCAGAGAATATGGCAAAACAGACAAAAAAAGGGAAAATAACGATTGATCGGGAGCGGTGCAAGGGGTGTCATATCTGTATTGAGGTCTGCCCCAACGGCAATATCGAGGTGGATGAATCATTGAACGCCAAAGGATATGCGCCGGCACTGTTCAAGGAAAACACGAATGAAGGCGAAAAGGGATGTGTGGGGTGCGCTCAGTGTGCCCTGGTCTGCCCTGAAGTCGCAATAGAGGTGTACCGTGCCAATTGAAAAAATGCTAATGAATGGTTCTCATGTCGTGGGTGAGGCGGCCGTACGTGCCGGATGCCGGTACTATTTCGGCTATCCCATCACCCCCCAGAACGAGTTGCCCGAGTACCTCTCCGCACGCATGCTCGATGTGGGAGGGACCTTTATTCAAGGGGAAAGCGAGGTGGCCTCCATCAACATGGTCCTGGGGGCGGCGGTCGCCGGCGGAAGAGCCATGACCTCTTCCTCTTCTCCCGGCATATCCCTGAAGCAGGAGGGCATTTCCTACATGGCCGGCATGGAGGTGCCGGCGGTCATCATCAACATGATGCGCGGCGGGCCGGGCCTCGGCAATATCGCGCCTTCAGCTGCCGACTATTTCCAGGCCACGAGAGGCGGGGGCCACGGGGATTACCGAACCCCCGTCCTGGCGCCGGCCGGATCCCAGGAACTCGCCGAGCTGACCTTTCTGGCCTTCGATTTGGCGGACAAATACCGCAACCCGGTGATGCTCCTCGGTGACGGGCTCATGGGGCAGGTCATGGAACCGGTGGTCTTCCCCGATTTTATCGATTTGGATGACCTGCCAAAGAAGGACTGGATTCTGGATGGGTGCGAGGGACGAGAACCCAGGGCCCTTTTTTCCATGTTGCTGGGTCAGAAGGGTGAATTGTACTATCACAATCTCCACCTTCATGAAAAATACGATCGGATCACCGCCGAGGAGATTCGGTGGGATGCCGAGACACCCGACGATGCGGAAATGATCGTGGTGGCCTATGGAACGGCATCCCGTATCGCAGAGAGTGCCATTGAAGAGCTGAAGGCCGAGGGATTTTCCATCGGGCTGTTTCGGCCCATCACCCTGTGGCCCTTTCCCAAGCCTCCCTTACGGGATCTGGCAAAGCGTGTACCCAAGGTGGCCGTGTTTGAGTTGTCCATGGGTCAGATGGTGGAAGATGTAATGCTCACTGTGGGCGAACGGGCAGAGATCTTTTTTCACGGTCTCCCCGGAGGGATTATCCCCACACCGGCCGAGGTGGCCGAATTCCTCCGTTCAGCCCTCAAAGGCGACGGAAAGGTGGGGAGGAGGATCGAGGTATGAGTGCAGAAGTCGCATACAAGAAGGTATTTGAAAGGCCCGAATCACTGAAGGACGTCCCCACCCACTATTGCCCCGGTTGCGGTCACTCCATCGCACACCGGCTGGTGGCGGAGGCCCTGGACGACATGGGCCTCAGGGAGAAGACCATCGGCGTGCCGCCTGTGGGCTGTGCGGTTTTGGCCTATAACTATTTCAATTTTGACATGGTGGAGGCGCCGCATGGTCGGGCCCTGGCTGTGGCCACGGGGATCAAACGGGTCCATCCGGACAAGTTCGTTCTTACCTACCAGGGGGACGGCGATCTGGCGGCCATCGGGACAGCCGAGACCATCCATGCCGGTAACCGTGGCGAGCGGATCTCCTGTATCTTTATCAACAACGCCATATATGGGATGACCGGCGGTCAGATGGCGCCGACCACGCTTCTGGATCAAAATGCCACGACCGCACCGGGCGGCCGGGATCAACGGCTCCACGGGAATCCGATTGATATCACCCGCATGCTGGCCGTGAGTGACGGTGTGGTCTTTGCGGAACGCTGTTCCCTCGTCTCAATCAAAGACATCCGCAAGGCCAAAAAGGCCATTAAAAAGGCTTTTCAGACTCAGTTGGATGATTTGGGCTTTTCCATCGTGGAACTCCTCTCTCCATGTCCCACCAACTGGAAAATGTCCCCCAAGGCCGCCTGGGCCTGGGTCAAAGACCAGATGACAAACACCTACCCACTGGGGGTAATCAAGGATACCACCGGATACGAGGATAAGAAATGATAACCCGCACGATATTTTCAGGATTTGGGGGCCAGGGCGTATTGCTGATGGGATATGTCCTGTGCCATGGGGCCATGCACAAAGGACTCAACCTGACGTATTTTCCCTCCTACGGGGCGGAGATGCGCGGGGGGACGGCGAACTGTACAGTCACCCTGGCGGATAAGAAGATTGCATCACCGGTGGCCTCCCATCCGGACATCCTGGTGGCCATGAATTACCCCTCCTTAGAGAAGTTCGAGGCCAGTATCGTCGAAGGCGGATTGGCGGTTTTAAACGCGTCCCTCGTGGAAACCGACCCTGAGCGGACTGATATCGAGGTGCTGAGGGTGCCCACCGTGGAACTGGCGCGGGAAGCGGGCTCGGAAAGAGGCGCCAACATGGTCATGATCGGTGCCGTATGTGCCAAAAGCGGGATGTTATCCCTGGAAGACACCATCGAGGGGATGAAGGCCGCCATGAAGGGTAAAGAGAAATTCTTTCCTGCCAATCAAAAGGCCATCGAGCGGGGATTTCGTTTCGTGGACGAGGGCAAGTAACCGCCCAGCGGCGTATTACACACGCCACGAGACCTTCACGGTTGCCCTGAAAAAAGTCGCCTCCCCTTCAATTCGATAATCGGAAACAGCAGCCGGGACGACCACTGATGCTCCCTTGTGCATCGGTATCGTCTCGTTGTTTCCCTTATCGATAAGTGCCCCATGGCCCGCCGTACACAGTAGAATTTCCGCACCACGCGCCTTCCCACTCTTAAAGGGCTTCCCCGGCAGAATAAAAAGCGTCGACAAGGCAAACTCTCTTGCGGGCGTTAAATAGATCCGCTCCTCTCCCTCATCCCTGACCTCGACCCGCAGCGGGGGCCCCGGACGACAGGCAATCAAATGAAGGAGTTCGGGTACATCCATGGGTTTGGACGTCAGCCCGCCTCGGATGACATTATCCGAGTTGGCCATGATTTCCACACCCACTCCCTTGAGATACGCATGGGGTTCCCCGGCCGGAATATAGACGGCCTTTCCCGGTGCCAGTTCCATCAGATTGAAAAAAACCGGGCCCAGGACCCCCGCATCCCCAGGGTATCGGCGGTTGAACGCCTTCATCCAAAAGGTTTCACGCATGCCGCCCAATACCGATTCCGCCGCCTTGACCACTTGGGTCACCGCTTTTGCCCGGGGCCCGGCGTCCATGTTCATCCACCATGAAAAAAAGCGTTTCAAACCGGATGGATCCGGCCTTTCGGCCAATGTCTTAAGCACATCGGAAAAAAACGCAAGGGAAAGACGGTCCAACAACCGCACGATTTCCTCAACGGGTCTGAATCCCTTCAGGGCCTCAAATTGGGTGAGCGCACACAGACATTCCGGTTTGTGGTTGGCATCCCGGTAATTCCGTTCAGGTGCGTCAAGGGGGAGGCCCAAGCGGTTCTCCCGCTCAAAGCCTTTCCGGGCCTGGTCCAGATTGGGGTGCACCTGAATGGACAACGGCTGCTCAGCCGCCAGGACCTTCATTAGAAACGGGAGCTTGCCGTCATATTTTTCCGCAACCGGCTTACCGAGAATCGCAGCGGGGTCCTTTTGAATCAATCGATCCAGGGTGATCCAGCGATCCGCCACCTGCACTTCTGACGGTGCTTTTGGATGTGCACCCAGCCAGAGTTCGGCCGCTGGGGTGTCCGATGGGAAAGGCTGACCCAGAAGCTCCTGAATGGCGGTTTTGGAGCCCCATGCGTAGTCCTGAACCGGATTTTTCAAAGGATAGATGCGGGTGACCACTGTCTGCTCATTCCAACATACGGAATTGATTCAAAGCCGATATTCCTTGTCAAAAAAGCCGGCGATGACCGTTTCCAGTTCCCGGTGCTTCCCTGAATAGAAATGATCCGCCCCGTCAATGGCCCTGAATTCACAGGTCGGGTTCCAGTTCGGAAGCATTCTCTTTACCGCATGGGCCGGCCCGATGTCATCCCTACCCCCCGCAATCACGAGACGGAGTTTGGGGGTATGTTCAAAAAGGAAAAATCCATGAAATTGACAGGGGGCGAGACCATGATCAACCGGTTGACCGAGGCAAGCGAGCCGATGGCTGAGGCATTGACCCAGGCGCCAAAGGAATAACCGGCCAGATCGATGGCGGGTGCTCCCAATTCGTCGAGATATGAAACGGCCGCCCGCACATCATCCTGCTCACCAATCCCTTCATCGTAATGGCCCTGGCTCTGACCCACGCCCCTGAAATTAAACCTCAGGGTGGCCAGGCCCTTTTGCCGGCAGGCCCTAACCACGGCATCCACCACACCATTGTGCATCTCCCCACCATAGAGGGGATGCGGATGGGTGATCACCACCGCGCCTCCTGAAACATCACCCCCGAGGAGGCCTTCGATGGTGAGTCCCCCGGCATCGAAGGAGATCTTCGCCTCATCCATCCGAGCCTTCCTTTCCCAATGAAGTCACCCGGATATAGTCCCCATATGTCTCCAGAGCGTAGGTTTTTCCCATCACATCCATGCTGGATGCATAGGTGAAGGTGCTCTCCCGGTCACGTGCCATCGAAAGCTTTTCGAGTATGCCGGCCACAATGGTCCCCATCAGCTCGAGATCGCTCACCACGAGATGGGCCGGGATCAGGATTTCCTTTTCACCGAAAAGATGCTGGATGCCTGAACTGACAAAGCCATTGAGGTCCTCGACATAAAGGATATCCACTGTCTGAGAGGGATTTTCCCGGTTCTCAATGGTAGCGATAACATTTATGGATTGAGTTGAATTGGGGCTTTCGTTCAAAATGGTTTCCTCCTCACACATAATCTATTGACGTTCGAATCTCCATTCTTCTCAAGCTTCGCTTATCTCACACCCACCCTCGAAGGGTCAAGACCGAAAACCGACTTGATATACACCTGCGACTACCGTAAGATAATCCCATCGCATGAGCAATTTTTCCAATATATGGAATGGAATGGGTAACCCCCGTAACCCACTGACAACCATGGATTCGCTGACGCAATCCCTCTGCACCTACTGCCGCCTGGTCTATGACAGACGGCTGACCAGCGGTACTGGAGGAAATGTATCCATACGGTTCAAAGACCGTATCCTCTGTACCCCATCCGGCTTCTCTCTACGGACGATTCCGCCCCATTCCATCTCTGTTCTGAATGGAAAAGGGCAACTCATAGATGGGGCAACCGCGACAAAAGAACTTGGCATGCATATGGCCATCCTGATGGAACGATTAGACATCAACGTGGTCTTTCATCTTCACGGCGCACATATCATCGCCGCCTCAACCCTGCTCCAGCCCGGCACCGATACCTTGCCCGCCCTTACACCGGAATTTGTCTACCATGCCTATCCCCTCCGCATGCTCCCATTCATGGTGCCCGGTTCGCAGGAGTTGAGGGAAGCCGCAAGAGAACGGTTCTCACGCAATGACACGCACGCCCTTCTTTTACAGAATCACGGTCTCATCACGGTCGGAAAGGATTTGGAATCTGCCTTGAACATCGCAGAAGCAGTGGATGAGGCCGCCCGGATCTTCATATTCACCCGGGGCAAGGCCTCGGTCATACCCAAAGAACGTATTGCCGACATTAAAACGATTTGATGTTATTGACTTTCAATACTTCTGATCAACTCATTAGCGATATTCGAGCTTTCAATGCGCATGATGCTTTCTTGGGCGCTGCCGTAACTCAGGAGATTGATGCTGCCATACCACACCGTTTTTTGGTCCATCACGGCAAATTTCTGATGTATGTTGGGTCTATAAACAACATTCACACCGTTTTCCCTCAATCCATCTACGGCTCGCCTCAAAGGAGGTTGATCCTTGACCTTAAAGGAGTCCATGGGTCTGGTCACGACAGTTGTGCGAATACCTTTGGCGATGGCAATTTTCAAGTGTTGTAGCATTTGTGTGGTGCGTCTTTTTCTCACAAAGGGACTGACGATCAAAATTTCTTTCTTGGTGCAGGCGATATCATTGCTAAAGACCGGCAAAAAGCTATCCTTATCAAAAATGATATCCGGAGATACCGACATGATATCTTCCCCTTTTGCTTTGTACCCCATTGAGGCATACCCTGTAAGCCGTTTTTGATACATCCTTTCCAGCATCTTTATGTGAATATCCACGTAATCATAGATCCGTACCTCCTTTTTATCGCTGGATAATCGATGAATCCGCCCGGCATATTGCTGCAGGGTGCCTTTCCATGAAATCGGCATTGCCAGGAAGAGGGTATCCAGGCGCGGTTCATCAAAACCTTCTCCGATGAAAGCGCCAGTGGCAACAAGGATTAGATTTTTCTCAGCCGGTGTATCTGCGATCCTTTTGAAGACCTCTTGCGTTTTTTTCGAACCCATACCGCCCATTAGACTCACCACATCTGGCACTTCCTGACTCAATCTCCTGGCAAGTAATTCAACATGAGCGGTCCTCAGGGTTATAATGACGCAATTTCTGCCCTTTTTATAACTATCCAGAACATCTTCGATAATCTGCTGATTCCGAGCGTTGTTATCCATAATTTCAGCGTATAATTCCTGGATAGTTACATCTTTCTCCTCCCTGCCCAAAGGCGTTCTTAAGGATGTAAATCGTGGTATGATATAATGATCAAAAGGCCTTTTCTCAGCCTGCTTTTTTGCATTATCTCGATACCGTATGGGACCGCAGTGCATAAAGAGTATAGGATGATGACCATCCTTTCGTGTCGGTGTGGCTGTCAAACCATAAATATACCTGGCATGTGTGGTTTTGAGGATGTTTTCGTAACTGGAAGCAGAGGCATGGTGACATTCATCAGCAATGACCATACCATAGTCTCTTACACAGTCCTTTACCTCACCCTGCCGACTCAGGGATTGCATAACGGCGATATCGACTATACCACACAGGCTCTTCTTGCCTCCACCTAACTGGCCTATAAAACTGGTGGTGCTGTTTGCCTCTCTCTTGCTGGCGGTTTTTGAAGCTATTTTCGGCACCATATCTTCAACAATCAAAAATTCAGATAGTCTGTCCTTCCACTGTTCAAGTAAGCTGACCCTGTCCACCACGATGAGTGTGTTGACCTTCCTCTCGGCAATCAATTTAATGGCCACAACGGTTTTGCCAAATGCGGTTGTTCCTGAGAGTATGCCAATATCATGATGCAATAGTTGCTCAAGGGCCATGGATTGATCATCTTTTAAATCTCCCTTGAAAGCCACATTTATTTTCTTCCCCAATAGGTCTTATCAATAACACGGACATCTATGCCGAATTGCTTTAATTCGGTAAATAGATCCAGTTCACACCCTCTCGGTAAACACAGATAGTCCGTTGTTTCACCTGCGCACGAGATAATCGGGAGGTGACCATAAGTTGATAACCGCATGGCCTGCCGCCTGTAAAACATTGGATTCTTGAATGAAGCCAGTCTCTTGAGACGATTCAATGCCTTTTGGGAGATCTTATCTTTGGGAATAAACAACATATTTGCTTTCACGATGTCCATTTGCTTTGGAAAATCACTTTTCTGCAGGCTGACACGAGGATGTGTTTCCCAGGGCTTTCCTGCGTCTTCTTCGTCGATCTTTAGAACCCCCAGCTCATGGCCATGGCAAAGCTTTGACACGAGAGATTCGATGCGATCTTCAGAGATCTTCTGAATCGATGCTAAAAACGCCCATTGATCATCATAGGATTCAAGGCTTTCATCGACAAATTCACTATTGTTGTTTTTTCTTGCAGATTTTTGGAATGGCAACGCAATCAGGTTGCCAAAACCTCCTTTGGGCATCGTATCTTGACTGGGAAACAACCTGTCATATGATTTGAAATTTATCTCATGGCGCCTGTTCATGGAAAAGGTCAAGAGGGCGGCACCGAACTTCCTGGATAACGCAGCGGACAATCGATTCTCAAAGAAAAACCAGAGGTGCGCGCCGTTACCTGACTGGGATCGCTCCACGGCAACCGGAATGTCAAACTCCTCACAGACTTCTCTCGCCTTTGTCACATCGTCTTGCCAGCCTGCTTCATCAAAATCCATCGCCAAAAAGCGGCAGGTTTCGTCCGGAAGCATTGGATAGATTCCGGCAATGATACGCCCTCTCAGATGGTCTTCTATGATCTGTGCATCCAATGCTTCATATAACCGATGTTGGCATTTGGAGCAGGGAGTCTTTGGCTTGTCGCACAGACCAGCCTGCCATTGATTGACACAAACCGGTGAATATCCCGAGGTTCCCTTTTTCTTGTTCTCCCATTTCTTTGCGTATACATCTTCACGGCCTTTGAAAAGCGACATGAATAGCCTGACTTTTGCCGTCGAACCTGATCGTTTGTTTATATTCGAAAGAGAGGCCACCTCAGCACCTTCACTGTTGAGGCCAGTTTGTTTGATGTCTGGTCCCACAATTCGGTTTTCAACGTTTTTACAGTCGCCTTTTCCAAGGAGGGCTTTCAGCGTATCGTTTTCAGTCTTCAGACGACGATTCTCTTTTAGTAAGAGATCGTATTTTTTAAGCAACGCTCTGTAATCCATGATTTATCTTTAACTTCAATGGGTCTATTCCCAGGATAGTGAATAACATCAATAGGATGGTGAAGGTTTTACTGGCTGGATCTCCAAAAAATGTGTGACGGGGTGATCAGACGCTACTATGGCACCGGCAAAATTCCGGATCACTGGTCGACTACACCTGCTGGCTACAGCCAAAGGATGGTGGTCAGCCATAATCGAGCCCACAATCAAAGCAACTTATAATCCCTATCCCTATCCTGTACCGGTTGTTGTTTTCCCCCACCTGCGTTTTCAGAGCATCCCGGTATCCAAGAGGGGTGGCGTCTTCACGTTCCTAAGAAGTCAATGGTGTAGGGCTCCATCCCCGAGGAATGTTTTAATGCATAACGTCTCAGGGCCTGGGCCGTGAGCCGAAACTGGTCACCCGGAATGGAATAGGGTACGATCAGTACCCCACAATGGGGCCTTTGTTCATTAAAGAACTGGACAGTCAGTCGAACGAAATCATTTCGATTTCGCGTCACCATCGCCATGCCTTTCGAGGCTGCGTATTCCATCTGTTGCCTGTCTGAGGCCCCTTCCATATACACCTCATGCGCACTCGTCACATCGACCTGATAGCCTCTCAAAATCTCCGCAACCCTTGGGCTGATGTCCTCATCGAGATAATATTTCATGCCCTGCTTCCAGAAAGAAAAGGAAACTTCTCATAAATAGTCTCCTGGCTCCAGTTTTCATTTTGGGCTATAAGATATTCGATTTCGTCCGTATATACTCGATAGTACCCCAACGCTACCCTCAGTTGGGGTTCTGAGAGCCAGTGAAATAGTATTTTGAGACGCTCAAATCGCTCCCTCACTGACCTGTAGGCCGCAATAACCTCCCACACCTCTATTCCAGTCCCTGCAATCCGAGCTCTTCGGCCATGGACCCCCTCGTTGAAAACGATGCCGGGGCAGCGATGCATTTTGATCGCCTCCTCGAGGAGTTCCTTTGTTACGGTGGAGAAATCCTTATTTCTTTCTCGGGCAATTCCTTGAATATGCTCCACCATTTCCTCGGAAATTCGCATGCTTTTCTGAACGGTTTTCATGTCGCCTCCAAACTGTAGACAGATCGTATCTCAGCAGATTACATCGAATCACAGTGAATGTCAATGTATTGAACATGAACTAACGCGTGCTCTATATGCCGCATGCCAGTTTCAGGCCCGATCATTGCGTCAAAAATGAAGCGATTGATATTTGAGGAATCGCGCAAAGGAATATCAGAGTCGTTTCTTGGCGAACGCCCTTCCGGAGGGGCTCTTCAGGTATGCTTCAAAATCGAGGGCTTTTCGGCGGTCTGTAAATGCAATGGCTGTTTTCACTCGTCAAGGCCTGTATTTGGAGGTGTGGAGATTATTTCCTTGATTATGCGATGCCAAACGAGATTGGAGATCTTCGGTGAAACCCACATAGAATCGATCGCTGTTCGTTCTGGACTGAAGTATGTAGGTGTAAAAAAATTTCACCGGATTTCAAAAATTTACGGTGGGGTGGTGTAACGGTGTACCGAGCCGTAGCTTGGAGCCGATGGGTCTCATGGGTTTGGCCCGACTTCGCACTTGCTTCTTCGCGGCAGCCTTCGCTTTCCGCGCTGCTCCAAGCGAAGGCTGGTCGGGGCGAGAGGATTTGAACCTCCGACACCCTGCTCCCAAAGCAGGTGCGCTACCAGACTGCGCCACGCCCCGGTTCTATCTCTATGGTTGTGGAACATGGAACGGAGAAAAGGCTCTTTCGAGTCTTACCTCCGACACTCCCGCCGTCAAAAAGGCGGGATGCGCTACCAGACTGCGCCACGCCCCGATAACTGGATTTAAAACCATATTCTATCCATTAAGATCCGCAGAATCAAGCAGATATTTGATTTGGTTTGGTGGTTGTGGTATTAATGAACGGACAGATGCTCCGAAATTGCCTTTGCCCCATATAGTACTGAATCCCCGAGCCATTTGCTTCGGAGCAAACCGAATCCCAAGACATACGCCCTGGTTTTAAATCCGAAGGATAGCACCCATGTCTTATAAAGCATTTCACCGTCTAATTTCCGACGACAAGTTCCTGGAAAAGATCCTGGATAATCTCTCCGAGGAATCATCGCCCACGATGTGTCGAGGCGGATTCTCTTTTTCAACCGGGCGGCCGAGCGGATTACCGGGTACACGCGGGAAGAGGTGCTGGGGCGAGACTGTCACGAAGCCTTTGGTCGGCCCTTCTGCGGTGGTCGATGCTCCTTTGAAGGCGATCAGGTGCAGTTATCGGAGAAGACCGGTTATCCCCTGAATATGATGGTCAACTATTCGTGGCCGGGGAACGTACGGGAGCTTCAAAGCGCCATCCGTTTTGCCCTGGTCAAGTCCAACGGGAAGCTGATCAAGCCGGAACATCTGTCCCAGGAACTCAAGGAGAGCCGTCAGGCCTCCTCCATACGAGGCATCGAGCGAAAACTCGATGAGGAAAGCGTCAGAACCGCCTTGACCCAAAGCGGGGGGAACAAGGCCAAGGCCGCGAGGATTTTGGGGGTGGGCCGTGCGACCCTTTATCGCTTTTTACACGATTTTCCCGCCTTATTCCGGGACATATCGGCTTGAAAAACAAACCATGTTAACACCCCGAAACCGCGAAACCTTAAAAAGAGGGAGGTAAGCATATGGAAAATGGCGGAATAGACCGACACTATTCTAATCCCTATGTCATCGGCGTGATGCTCGGGTTGGTGTTGCTCTTTTCATTTTACGTTATGGGGAGAGGGCTGGGCTCTTCTTCCACATTTGCGAAAATAACCGCTGCCGGAACCCACCTGGTGGCGCCGGATCATGCCCGGCAAAACCCCTACTTCTCCAAATACCTGAAGGCCGAACGCCCCGTCCTTAAGGACTGGCTGGTGTTTTTGACCCTGGGGGCGGGCCTCGGGGGGCTTTTTTCCGCCTTTATCGCCAACAGGATTCACGGTGAGGTGAGCCGCGGCCCCAACATCGGGGTTTATCCCAGGCTGTGGCTGGCCCTGGGGGGCGGCATCCTGTCCGGATTTGCCGCCCGGCTGGCCCGGGGATGCACCAGCGGCCAGGCCCTGACCGGCGCATCAGAACTGGCCTTCGGCAGCTGGATGTTCATGTTCAGTATCTTTGCCGGCGCATACCTCACCGCCTATTTCTTCAGAAAGGAGTGGTTATAATGGGGCCGCTGTATAAGCTGGGTTGGTTTGATTTCGGGTACAGCCTTCAGATGGCGGTGCTCATCGGTTTTCTGTTCGGATTCGTCCTCGAAAGAGCGGGGTTCGGGTCCGCCCGGAAGCTGACGGCCATATTTTATCTCAGGGACTTCGCGGTCCTCAAGGTGATGTTTACCGCTATCGTGGTCTGTTTACTGGGGCTTCTGTACTTTTCCTGGTTCGGCTGGATTCACATGGACGGGGTGTATATCCTCCCCACCTATATCTGGCCTCAGATCGTGGGTGGACTCATCCTGGGGGCCGGCTTCGTCATGGGGGGCTATTGCCCGACGACCTCGGTGGTCGCCACGGTATCGGGCAAGCTGGATGGATTGATCTTTATCGTGGGCATGATCCTGGGCTCCTTTATTTTTGCCGAACTGTTTCCGGTGCTCCAGGGGTTTTACAAGGCAGGCGCCATGGGCCCGGTGCGCCTGTCCGATGTGCTGGGGATTCATTCCGGGGTCGTGGCCCTGCTCGTGGCCATCATGGCGGTGGGGGCCTACTGGGTGGTGGAAAAGGTGGAGCGCAAATTCGGTGACCCCCAGACCCTGCCCACGGGATCAAGACCCATAAGACGCCTCGCCGTCGCCGTACTGATGCTGCTCGGCATCATCCTGGCCGTGGTCAATCCGGACAAAACCACCGATGCCGGGCCCGCCCCTCAAAAGGCTGAACCACGCACCGAGGCCGTAAAGGAGGCGCCACCGGAAAAGCAAGATTCCAACACGACCTTCCGGATCGTGGAAGATGAGGGGTGCTGAGATTAAACCTCTCCCATGGAGAGCTCTTCGAGTGCGGGGTAATCGAGGAACGTGATCCTTCGGCCTTTCACCTCGATAAGGTGCTGGGCATTCATCTTCTGAAATATCCGCGACAGGGTCTCGGGGATGGTGCCCAAAAGGCTCGCGAGCTGCCCCTTTGA
The DNA here is from genome assembly GCA_034522175.1 of Deltaproteobacteria bacterium. Taxonomy (GTDB): domain Bacteria; phylum Desulfobacterota; class DSM-4660; order Desulfatiglandales; family Desulfatiglandaceae; genus JAIPDZ01. Next base: position 3,273,467 of record JAXHLQ010000001.1, read on the forward strand.
AATCTCCAGTTCCACCGCTTTCTTGTTTTCCTGTTCCGCTGATAGATAGATGAGGTAAGCGGCGAGACGGGCCGGCACCTCCTTTAACGAGAGGTTTTCCACCTGCACTGTAAACTGCCTAAGCCGCATGGACAACACGGCAAGCATGTTCAGGGCCAGCGAGGGGGTCTTATGAATCAGGTTGACAAAGGCTTTTCTCGGGAAAAAGAGGAGGCGACTTTCCTGAATGGCTTCCGCATTGGCGGGAAAAGCCCTGCCGCTGAAGACGGGGACTTCACCGAAAGGTTCCCCGGGCCCGAAGATGTGGAGAATCTGCTCTTTTCCATCGAGAGACAGCTTGAAAATCTTCACCAGGCCGTCCACCACCAGGAAAAATCCGTTCCCGTCATCCCCCTCGGAGAAAATCAGTTCCCCTTTGTTGAAAGACTGCTTCAGCGCGATTTCGGCCACCTGTTCAATATGCGTCTCGGGGAGACCATTGAAAAGAACGGCTTTCGATATGGTCGCAATTGTTTTTTCCATCAGCACCTCTCTTCTCGGAGGATAGCACCATCCCTCGGTCCAGTCAAATCGCTATCGGGACCGAAAAAACCGCGCCGCTTGACTTAGGTCAAAGACCTTTCCCTGCAACGTGGGCTAAAATGCACTCAAAATGGACAAAACGTAAACAGACGTTTAACCCGGAAATATCAGAGGAGAGATCCAAATGAAATGCCCAGGTCAGGACAGTCGGTACTGGAAGCCCGGGGCCATCTTTGAGGCCAAGTGCCCCGAGTGTGGCAACGAGGTGGAATTCTTCAAGGATGATACCACTCGGAAGTGCAAAAAGTGCGGGCATCGGTTCCTCAATCCAGGACTCGATTTCGGATGCGCCGCCTACTGCAAGTATGCGGAGCAGTGCATCGGCAACCTTCCCCCGGAACTGATCGCACAGAAGGAGGACCTGCTGAAAGACCGGGTGGCCATCGAGATGAAACGCCACTTTAAGAAAGATTTCAAGCGGATCGGTCACGCCAGCCGGGTGGCGAGATATGCCGAGGAGATCGGCAAAAAGGAGCAGGGGAATTTGCCCGTGATTCTCGTTGCGGCCTATCTCCACGATATCGGCATTCAGGATGCGCAAGACCATGAATCGGAAGGACCGCCCGTGGCCCGAGATATTCTGAAAGGGCTTGGCGCCCAGGAGACACTCATAGATGAGGTGTGTGACATCATTTCGCACCACCATCATCCAAAGGCCGGGGATTCCATTGATTTCAAGTGCGTCTATGATGCGGACCTGATCGCGAACCTGGAAGAAAGGCAAAAAGAAGACCCAATGGCCACCGAAGAATTGACCCGGACCATTGAGGCATCTTTTTTGACCGATGGCGGACAAACCCTGGCCACCCAACGGCTTTTGGCAGCTTCATGATAAAGGAGGATACCCCAATGAAGGTCTTACGGAAGATCATAGAAATCGACGATGAATTGTGTGACGGATGCGGGCAGTGTGTGCCTTCCTGTGCCGAGGGGGCCATTGAGATGGTGGACGGTAAGGCCCGCATGGTGGCGGAAAAGTATTGTGACGGCCTGGGCGCCTGTCTCGGGGAGTGTCCCAACGGGGCCCTACGGATTGCGGAACGGGAGGCGGAGGACTTCGATGAAGCGGCGGTAGAGGCCTACCTCAAGGAAAAAGAGAAAGGCGAGGCAACGCCTGGACCCACCCCCGCCCCTGTGTCCGGATGTCCTTCCAGCCAGATCCAAACCTTTATTCCGCCTCCAGGAAGCGGCGGAACCGTATCGGAATCAGGGGGCGGCGCGACATCCGCGCTGAGTCACTGGCCGGTACAGATCAATCTAATACCCCCGAACGCTCCGTTCTTAAAAGGCGCGAATCTGGTGATTACGGCGGATTGCGTTCCCGTGGCCTACCCGAATTTCCACCGGGATTTCCTGGAGGGAAAGGTGGTCATGATGGGATGCCCCAAATTCGATGAGGTCGCATCATATATTCAGAAATTCACCGACATATTCCGGCATGCGGACATCCGGCATATCACGGTGCCCATCATGGAGGTGCCCTGCTGTTCCGGACTCCCCATGATGATCAAGAAGGCCATGGCCGACGCCGGGAAAGATATTCCCTTAGAAGAGGTCACCATCGGCACCCGTGGAGAGATACTGAGGCGTGAAGGTCCTGCCGCATAAAAAACGTGGCCGCGGCAGGAACATTTTTCTTTGAAATGAACAAGTCCGAAATGGAGGCGGGTTATGAAACAAGTCAATATCTATGAAGAAAACGGATTCAATGATCTTCACATGAGCAGATTCCTGGTGCACGATTCCCCCTATTTCAAGATGCTCAATTTCAATTTTAAAAAGGACCAGGAACTCCCCATTCACTCCCACGACATCGAGGGTCAGCTCAGCATCACGGTACTGGAAGGTGAGGGTGAATTTCTGGCGGAGGGCGGAAAGACACTTCCCGCCAGAGCGGGTGATGTGTTAATCTCGGATATCAGTGAACCTCACGGTATTCGTGCCAAGACCGATTTGCGGGTCCTGGTGACCATTGCGCCGCCCATTTAGTGTCCCGTCATATCCAATGCGGCATAGCCGCAGTTTTGAGTGATGAAGAAGTATTATAAAGAACGGTTTGAAGCCCTGCGCCGGGTGAACGGCACACTGGCTTCCACCATGGAAGTCAATGAAATCCTCGAAAAGCTGAGAGAGGAAATCAGGGGTCTGGTACCATCGGCCATGGAGGCGTGTATCCTCCTCCTGGATCCGGACGCCTCAAAATACACCCGCCCGCTCAATTGCGCCCTGTACAACACCCCGGTCAACTGCCTTTCATGCAAAAGAAATCGCGCAGCGGTCCTAAAGGCCCTCAGCCGAAAAAAGGGGGTGGTCATCTCCGAGACCGAGCCGATCGTCAGACCCGATGGCACCCTCGTGAAGACAGGCCCGGAGGCGGCCATCCCTGTGTTCGTGAACGAGGACATCGTCGCGGTGGTCAACGTGGTTTCCGGACCCGGCACCCGGTTTTCAAGGAAGGATTTCTACCTGATCAAAGACCTCTCCGACACAGCGGGAAATGCCATTTTGCGGGCCAAAAGGCTGTGGGAAATCACCCAGGAAAAAATTGCCATCAACCAGATGCTCACCCACCTGTCCCCCTTTGTCCCCCATTCCGTCCGGCAGATTGTGGAAAACAGCCCCGAGTTACTCGATCAGGAGAAAGAAAAGCGGGAAGTGACCTTGCTTTTTCTGGATCTCGAAGATTACACCCGGCTGAGCGCCAACCGGCCCGAGACCGAAGTCAATGACCTGGTGGAACGGATGTTTTCGAACTTTGTGGATCCCATCCACCGCTCCGGCGGCGACATCAATGAAACCGCAGGGGACGGCCTCATGATTATCTTTAAGGATGACGACGCTGAGACCAATGCCATAAACGCGGTTCGTGCGGCGTTCGATATCGATCGAATCAACCGGACATTGAGCCGGGAGATCCGGTCCGACTTCGGCGTAATCCAGGTGAACATAGGCATCAATTCCGGAACCGCCCTGGTGGGAATGACCCAGTTCAAAGGGGCATTGCATACACGGATGACGTATACGGCCACCGGGGCCGTCACCAACGTGGCCGCCCGCCTGGCGGATCATGCCAAAGGCGGGGATATTCTCATTGGAGAAGAAACCCGGCGGTTGATCGGCGACACGTGGCCGGTCTTTGAAAGGGGGAAACACCCGCTCAAGGGAATAGACACACCATTAGACATATACTCCCTCAAAAGGACTGCAGAGGCAGATTATCTTTTCTGAAAAGCTTCAACGGGTTTTCAAGAAAAGATAATCTGCCCCGCCTTGATATCGTACACCCCTTCATAGGTGATGCGTGCCTTGAGAACAGAGGTGAATGAGAGGAACCCCAGTGTCCAGAGGGGGTATTCCAGGGTGCAGCCCAGTTCCCTCAAAAACCCATGAAGGTGCCGTATCTCTCGAGCCAGCTCAGGGACCGGTTTCAGGGAACAGATGCCGCCCATGGGAAACGCGACTTCAGCCCGAACATCCCCATTATGCACCAGTGAAATGCCGCCCCCCATCTCGAGGACCCGGTGAGCGGCCCGGGCCATGTCCGAGGGGCTCTGCCCCAGAACAAGAAGGCCGTGGGTTTCGTGGGCAATGGTTGAGGCGATCGCCCCCAAACCATCGCAGAAGCCTTTGACAAATCCTTTGCCCGTCTTCTTGCCATCCCGGCTGATGAGGACGGCGGAAACGATATCCCCCTGAGGGCGGTATATCCCGCCTGACGCTGGAATAGGATGGGCCTCAATGTCCGTGACGGTCTGATTGACGATGCGGATGACCGGGATGGGTTGATCGGACGCCTGGCATCGGATCTCAAACGTGCCGGCTTCAAGATTTGTGATCCGGAAAGGCCGATCTCCCATGCCGAGGCAATCCGTCGGCGGTCGAGAGGGCGGAATCTTCAACTCGCCGGACTCGGCCACTATTTTCCCTTTCGCCATTACCAGGCGCGGGGTGGGCGTCTTAAGACGCTCCACCACCACTATATGGGCCAGTCGACCCGGCGCAATGGCGCCGATCTGGTGGTCCAGCCGGAAATACCGGGCCGGATTAATGGTGGCCATCTGGATGGCCCGGATGGGATCAATACCGTTCTCGACAGCCTCCCCAATGACCCAGTCCATATTGCCCCACGAGGTGAGATGGTCCGGAAATATGCCGTCTGAAACCAGCATCATCCGGCTGGTGTCAAAGCGTTGAACCTGTTGAACGGCTTCAGCCAAGCGGGGCAGTTCACGGCGGATGGAGCCATGTCTGAGCATGACATGGTAACCGAGCCTCAGGCGGTTCAAAACATCTTCGGTGGTCAGGGATTCATGGCATGAGGTGACCCCCATCCGCGCCAGTGTGTTCAGTTTTTCTACATTTGCTCCGGTGGTATGACCCTCCACCCGTTTTCCCCTTTGCATCGCCAGATCGAGTCGTCTGATTAGGCGGCTGTCGCCATGGATCAATCTGAGATAGGGGGTTATTTCACTCAGGGCGAGAACATTTTCCAATTCAAAGGCCTGCTCGATATCCGCCTCTGACCAGAGTTCATTCCCCTCAACCCCCGGATAGGGCGGCGCTGCAGCAGGGACCCCTGTATAGAAGCTGAGGTTTATCTTCTCCAATTGGCGAATGATGTTCAGAAATTGATCAACTCCCACCGCATTGGCCAGATCGTGCCCATCATTAAACAGGGCGGTGGTTCCCCTGGCGAGGACAGCGTCGGCGTATGAGAAGGGGTTATAAAAAAGATCGGCGTGGGCGTGGGCGTCGAAAAAACCGGGAACAATGTAGGCGCCTTTAACATCGATATACACGGCGTTGCCGTCATGCGTGTCGGTGGGCGGCCCCACGTAGCTGATTCTTTCCCCGGATACCCTGACCTCCTGTTTCAGGATCTCACCTGAAAAGACATTGACCACCCGACCGTTTACAAAACAGCAATTTGAACGCATGTGTCTACCCATCAAAAAATGATTTTTACCCCATGAAGGGGGCCTCAAAAGGGCCCATTCTCGGGGGCGAGTATCCCGAATGTCTCCCTGACAGTCTATATACATCCCCACTCAAGCCGTGTCAAAGGTGTCATCGGGAACGAGGACGAAAATCCTGTTTTTCCTTGACATAAAAATCCGATTTCTTTAGATTGGCTTGTAACTATAATGTGGCTATAATGTAGTTATTTGTTTTTGAGGACGGGGCCAACATCAGTTTTCCATTTAAAAGGGGTAACGTATGAGACTTAAAGACAAAGTGGCGCTGGTCACCGGCAGCAGTCGTGGTGTGGGAAAGGCGGTTGCCCTCGCGTATGCAAAAGAGGGGGCCAAGGTGGTGGTCAACTACACATCCAACGAGAAGGCGGCGAAAGATGTGGTGAAGACCATTGAGTCCATGGGAAGCGAGGCCATTTTCGTAAAGGCGGATGTGGCTCAAAAGACGGATGCGGCGGCATTGGTCAAAGCGGGTATTGATGCATTCGGCAGGCTGGACATCCTCGTCAATAATGCCGGGTTCGGCCGTCCGGCCATGATGCTCAAGATGGAAGAGGAGCAGTGGGACCAGGTGGTGGATATTCACCTCAAAGGTGCGTTTCTCTGTTCCCAGGTAGCCGGTCGCCAGATGAAGGAACAGAACAGCGGCAAGATCATCAATGTGTCATCGGTCGCGGGTCTGGTGGGGACCGTCGGCCAGATCAATTACAGCGCTGCCAAGGGGGGGATCCTGAGCATGTCCAAATCCATTGCCAGGGAACTCGCCCGGTACAATGTCTGCTGCAATATCATCTCCCTGGGGATCGTTGCCACGGATATGACCGAGAAAATCAGGAGTGACGAAAAGCTCAAGGAGATCTACATGAACCGGATACTCCTCAAGCGTTTTGCAGAACCCGATGATATCTCTCCCGCCTTTGTCTTTCTGGCTTCAGACGAGAGCAACTACATAACCGGGCAACTGCTCTGTGTTGACGGCGGATACGGCATGATTTAGTCAAGGATAAAAGGCGAGAGGTCTTACGGGATCGGAGAAGCCGTTAAATGGGTGGCGCGGCGCCCTGAAGCAATCCCGAATCTGTTTGAGCAGGGGCTTAGAGGGTGAAGGAGTTATAAATATAAAGACATTACAGCAAGGTTGATCTGGTAAAAAATGCAAATAGGCCGGCAGGATCACGCCGGGGAAACTGAAAAAGGAGGAGGATGACACAATGGCTTTGGAATGGATGCCGAGAGATAACGAGATAAAAGATCATTCACTACATACCGATGTTCACTGGCGAGAGGAAGCGCCCGGTGTGGTCTATGAAAAACGTCCCCTGAAGGATGCCAATGGGAAGGTGGTTGATGGGCTTTATGTGGCATGGATTCGTCTCAATAACCCCAAGCAGTTCAACTCCTATACCACGGAGATGGTCAAGGGGGTGATCGGGGCTTTTGAAAATTCCTCGTTGGACCGAAGTGTTGTGGCCGCGGTGTTTACGGGTACCGGCCCGTTTGCCTTTTGTACGGGCGGGAACACCAAAGAATACAGTGAATTTTATAGCCTCAGGTCTGACGAATATGGACAATATATGGAGCTGTTTAATCATATGGTGGATTCCATCCTCATGTGCAAAAAACCCACCATCTGCAGGGTAAACGGCATGCGGGTTGCGGGCGGTCAGGAGATCGGGATGGCCTGCGATCTGGCCATTTCCTCCGATCTGGCCATTTTCGGGCAGGCAGGCCCCAGACATGGGTCGGCCCCGGATGGGGGGTCCTCGGATTTCCTTCCTGGTACCTGAGCATTGAGGATGCCATGTGGAGTTGTATTTCCTGCGAGATGTGGTCGGCCTACAAGATGAAGGCCAAGAACCTGATCAGCAAGGTGGTCCCCGTACTCAAAGTGGACGGCAAGTGGGTCAGAAATCCCATGATTATCACCGACACCTATATTAAGGACGGAGAGATTGTGTATGGTGAGTTCAAGACCGGTGACGAGGGCAAGGAGGCGCGCGCCTTTGTGAAGGAGCATCAGCCCAATGCCGATTTTGAGCTTTTAGACAAGGAAGTGGATAAGGTGGTCTGGACCTTCGCCAATCTCTTTCCGGGTTGCCTGATCAAGTCGGCGGACGGGATTCGGCAAAAGAAAAAGTTTTTCTGGGATATGATGAAAAATGCCAACCGTCACTGGCTCGCTGCCAATATGGGCGGCGAGGCTTTCCTCGGCTTTGGCGCGTTCAACACTAAGAAGATGACCGGGCAGGGTACCATTGACTTCCTAAAATTCCGCCAGAACATTGCCGAATGCAAGATATGGGATATGGACATGTTTGCGGAAGTACTTGGGAAACCAAAGGAATAAGATATTACTGCATCGCTGCCTCTGGTGACGGACAGCGATGCACGATGAACACCTCTCCGTTTGTATAGAGAGGAAAGGAGGCGGATAATAATGGCGTATGAAAATATCGAGGCCGGTGTGCAGGATGGCCTGGGGACCCTTACCCTGAACAGGCCCCCGGTCAATATCCTGAACATCGCCATGATGGAAGAAATCAACGAGGTCTTGACCTCCTGGCAGGGGAACAAAGATCTCAAGGCCGTGCTCTTCAACGCAAAAGGCAAAAGCTTTTCTGCGGGCGTCGATGTGGGGAGCATATGGGAGACCTCGCCCCCAAGATGATCGAGGTGTTTCATGGGATGTTTCGTCTCATGGACCGGCTGGGCATCCCAACCATCGCGTCGGTGTACGGGTCATGCCTGGGCGGCGGCTGCGAACTGGCCGTCTTCTGCGACCTTGTGATATCCTCCGACGATGCCAAATATGGGCAGCCGGAAATCCAGGTCGGGGTATTTCCCCCATCGCTGCCCAACTCATGCCACGGATTATCGGTAGAAAGGCCGCCATGGAGCTGATCTTATCGGGAAGAATTATTTCGGCTCAAGAGGCGCTGAGCATGGGGCTTATTAACACGGTGGTGGAAAAAGACGAACTGGAGACGGCGACCGGTGATTTTGTGAAACCCTATCTCAAAATGAGCGCTGAGGTTTTGAGAAAGACCAAGAAGGCCATCATGGCCGGCCTCCTCGATGATCTGGAACCGTCCCTCAAGGTGATTGAAGACATCTATCTCGATGAACTCATGAAGACCGCGGATGCCCAGGAGGGCCTCAAGGCCTTCTTGGAAAAACGAAAACCCGAATGGAAAAATGAATGACCTTCCGGTGTCCCCTGGTGGGGCGGTGCCTTACCAGGGGATTTTTTTAATCCTACCTCACCATAGAAATAGCCCATCTCCGCTTTCTGAAATGCAAACGCCTCTTAATCCGTATGCTAACGCGATGTGATCCTGTGAAATGGATGCCCTTTTACAAAAACGCCTTCCTGGATGGTTTGTACTTACCGGATATTTTGTCGCAACGGTTTTTCTGCATCTGAAGGTATCCAAGTTCCTGATTGAACCGCTTCCATTTTTTTCAAAGCGAATTGTCCTGTTAGACTACTTTGGGCCAATTGCGTTCGTTATTGCGGCTTTCCTTTTTGCCAGGGTGTTGAAGCAGTTTTATCGAGGAGAGCGCCGTCTAATAACCTGTGCCTATTGGTTTTTGCTTATTCTGACAATGGTTGGGGCGGATCGATATTTGTTGTTCAAGAATATCGAGTATATCCATTACCCGCAGTATGCGGGTTTGGCGTATCTACTGGGGAAATGCATGGATCCCGAAAGAGACCGGTTTTTCGTGGGGAAAATACTTTTTTGGGCGACGTTCTTGGGCATCATCGATGAAATGATCCAGTATTTTTATCTTTGCGCATCTTATGGAGACTATCTCGATTTCAATGATTTTTTTCTGAATCTCCAGGGGGCGTTCGCCGGTGTGCTGATCTATTACGGCTTTCGTTCAATTCCCCCAAAAACCCAATGGCGCGCCGGACCTTTCTTGTGGCTCCCTGAGGTCCTGCTGATCATGGTGTGTATGGCGGGGATTGTTTTTCTTTCCTTCACAGGCCGATTGCACATTTCTGCTCCACATCCGATTCCGCCAGGGGGCATTGGCCATGCAGAAGGCCAGCGCGTGGTATATCTCGAGAGAAAGCCGGGGGTTTTCGGCAGCTGGAATAAAGGTTTGCATTGGGGCGGAAATTACTATGTTCTCAGGCCGGAAGAAGGGATGATCCTCCTTTGTTTCACGGGTGTCATTTTTGTCTCATTTGGAAAATCCCCAACCCGACGAAACGCATGATCGCATCATCGGCGCAATCGGGTTTTCGGTTGGTCAATGAATAACAACTCATTGTACGTGGCTGAAAGGTTGTTTGAAAAGGGCTTGGGATAGCTGTCATCGCCCTTGAGATTGACAAAAACCCCCGCGGAATGACCCCCGCGGTAGGCGTTCGACTGACGTCGATAGAATCCCCCTGAATACCGGTCATTACCCGATAGATCGTAGTGAAAGGCGAGTCCATTATGATCGACCGCACCAAAGGAGAATTCCTGAGCGCTCATGTAGGTATCGTCTCCCGCTTTATCGCAGAAGAAGGCAGAAGACAGATCCCATGCCGCGCCGCATACTGCTTGAACTGCAGCGGAATAGGCGTCGTTTCCCAGGAAATCCATAAAGATACCACTTGCCGAATGCGCCGAAGCACCCAATCCATACCGACCACAATCGTATCGATCATCACCCGAGAAATCAAATAGGACCCCCGTACCGAAATAGTAGCCTGTCCCCTGACTGAAGTTACCGCTTCGATAGGTGTCGCTGCCGCTGCAATCGACGAGAATACCCACTCCCCCCGCGCGAGATGTCTTAATCCGAAACCGACACCCTGAGAAAACCCGTCATATAGAAGCGGTTCCCCATAGGAACTCGGCACGAGGCCCTCACTCGTGAAACGATCATCGCCCATCTCATCCATCAGCAGGCCCACGCCGCCCGTTAGTCCGACCCCTTGTGCAAGATAACCGCTCACGTATCGATCGGCTCCGGCAGAGTCGTGTAACATGCCGATACCAAAAAGACCCAACCCCATAGCCATCTGTGGGGCAATGTAGAGGTCATCTCCCTTGTGATCCCTTAAGATGCCGATGCCCCCAATGCCTGCACCGAGCGAACCATTCTTTGCCGAATAGGTGTCGTTCCCTTCAAAGTCCAGGAGCAAGGATGCTTTCATGAAGGCACCGCCGAATTGAAAGGGTATGTCGCTTTGGTAAAGATCGTCACCCTTGAGGTCTATGATCATACCCTTTCTATTTTTTTCTCTGAAGCTTAAATAGGAATCATTACCCGAAAAGTCCAAAATAAGATCCGCATCCGCTACATGGCGGTCATTTCCGGGTGAGCCAATAATGATCCGGATCTCTTTCAGACGAAAAATCTGCCTGTCACTCTGGGATAGAAGTCTCTCAAACTGCCCCATGCGCTTTTTTGAAAAGAATCCAAGGAGCCACTCTCCGGCGGCGAACATCTTTTCATAATTTACATGTGCTTCCAGGCGGGATATCTCGCCGGGTTCTAAGGTCTCTATTGTCAGGCACGATGAGACTTGCTCATCAGAAAACGCGTAGGCGGACAAAAGCTTATGAAGCGATGTCTCGGCATCCACCAACGTGAGCGTGTTTTCTTTCTGGAAAAATTCGCTTTCCAAAACTCGCTTGGTGTGAATGACGTCTACCAGTTGCGCCAACGCATCTTTTTTCGTTTGAGGCAGCGGGGGCAGCGGAAGCGCTTTGAGAGATGGGTCCCCATCAAGGAGGAATTTGGCCTTAGAAAGTGCAGGTTTCCCTCCATCCCTAAACACTTCTGAGACCCTTTCACTAATACCTACAATGTTCCCCGGATTCAGGTGCAGGAGCGTCTCCAAGTAGACTTTGCCGTAAATGTCAATAAAGGTGTCTTCTCGGATAAGATCCGCTACTTCATTAACATTTTCAAAGAAATCCCTGTACTCGGTACGCAGGAATTCGCTCAGCCCGCAAGCCTCTTTTGAATCCGATTCCACTTGAGGTATCTCTAAGCCTTTTCGTCTCGTGGCGTCATGGTTCCGGCTGCCCAAAATAATCTGGTACCTGAAGGGTTCAACCATTAGCTTTTTGTCGATGGTGGCCTTGGTCCAATCGCCTTTCTGATGATAAATCTCGTCCAGGGGAATGGTTGCATACGGTCCGATATCGAGGGATGTGCCGTTGTATCGCATTTCCTTCCGCATGGAGAGGCCCTCAAGGATAATGGCGTCTCCCGGCATATGCCCGCGGATGATCCGTATAAAATCCCTTACAGGATCCGCAGGATCGAGTGATTCATCATCGATGGTAGTTATGAGATCGCAGCGGGACAGTTGACTTCGAGCAGCTGCGGACCCGGGAAGGATATACTGGATCTGTAGAAGACCTCTACATTGACTCGATTGGGTCGCTTCTCCTGAATCCAATACGGGCCTGCGCGTCACATCTCGCACGCCGATACCGAGAAAGGCGGTAGCGGTTCCTCTGCGGTCCGAGGAAGCGGTTTCTTGAGAGGGTTCCGAATAGGCGAGGGATCCACTGAGATAAATGATGGCGAAACCCAGCACGCACTGTGCCATAAAAGAGCCAATGGATTTTTTCCGGTGTCGTGAACAGAAATAAGGCATGTCTACGTGTCTTGGATCTCTATCCCCGCATTCCTGGGGGGATGGTGTCGGTGGTTATCGCCAGGTTCACGCATTTATGTGATGTTGTTTAGGTTGTCGCATCGGTTGAAGTGAGTTCCAGTCCCATTTTTAAAACTAAATCTGTAGCCTGCCGTTACACCTCCGTGATTGGGTAAAATAGCTCGAAATGGGTGGATTATCAATAGATTTTGGCGCCCTTAAGGGGATATTTCCCCCTCTACCCATCGGCCGGTTTTTTCCTTAGAAACGACTTGAACGACTTAAACCCCGTGCAAAACACATTGATTATCGGTGATTTCTTCCCGGTTCAGAATCCTACTGTCTTGGCAATGTCATCAAGAACAAGCCATCGATTTCCTGGAAAATTTCTTTTAGATAAACTTAGGTCCATGAGAGGAGTTTTTCCCTTGACAAAGAAAAAGTGAATTGGGTAAATACGCAAAAGTCAGTGGCCCCTTATTCAGTAAACCTTAAATCTTGATGTAAGAGGCTTAACCGTCATGAAAAATCGAGAAAATTCTCCCGACAAGCGGGGTGGGTGGCTCTTTTTCCTGGTGGGTTTGATCGGCGCCTTGTTCGTGGGGTGGGTGATCTTTCCTATGGTTCTGTATTCCAAGCAGGAACAGCCCGTCAATTTCAATCATGCCCTCCACCTGAACCCGGATCTGGGTATCGAAGGCGAAACCAAGCAGGAGCAGTGCCTGTTCTGTCACGCATTTCGCGATGACGGCACATTTACAGGCATACCCAAGAACGCCACCTGCACCATGTGCCATGACGATCCCGAATTCCCGCTGGGTAAATCCGAGGACGAGAAAAAATTCCTCACGTATCTGGCCGAAGATAAGGAGGTCCCCTGGCTGGTCTACTCCAAACAACCGGACTGTGTCTATTTTTCCCACATTGCCCATGTCCAGATGGGAGAGATAGCGTGCAATACCTGCCATGGAGATTTTGCAGAGAACGAAAATCTCCCGGTTTATGAGGAAAATCGCCTCACCGGATACAGCAGAAACATCTGGGGGAGGCGCATCTCCGGGATTTATTTTGACAAAAAGCCCTGGGATCGCATGAAGATGGATGATTGTGCCGAGTGTCACACCGAACGCGGGCAGGAGCAGAATAACGCGTGCTTCGTGTGTCACAAATAAGGGGAAAACGACTATGGAATTGAACAGAAGGAATTTCATCAAATTTCTCGTCGGCGGGGTGGTTGGGATTCAGGCGACGCCACTCCCCTGGAAGTTTACGGACGACACGGCCATATGGACTCAGAACTGGCCCTGGGTGCCGGTTCCCCCGACAGGTGCATTCGCAGAAGCCAAGTCGGTATGCAATCTCTGCCCCGGTGGCTGCGGGATTTGTGTACGAAAAGTGGATGACCGGGCCATCAAGATTGACGGTCGTTTGGATTATCCGGTGAACCCGGGGGGGGTCTGCCCGGTGGGTGCCGGTGGGCTTCAGTTGCTGTATGATGAGACCCTTCGGTTTACCGGACCCATGAAACGGGTGGGGGCCCGGGGGGAAGGCGAGTTTATTCGCATCAGCTGGGATGAGGCCTTTAAGATCCTGGGAGAGCGTATTTCCACCCTTCGAAAAAACGGCGTACCCGAACAGGTGGCAGCCGTGGACGGAAACGGGAGGGACACGACGGTTTCGATCCTGATTCAACGGTTTATGCAGGCGGTGGGAAGCCCCAACTATGTCCGAACCCCCTCCATCGAAGATACCTACCGACTGGGCAATCGTCTCATGCAGGGTCTCGATTCCACGATGGCCTACGACCTCGAGAATTCGGATTATGTGTTGAGCTTCGGTTGCGGGCTTTTGGAGGGATGGGGTGCGCCGGGCAGGGTCATGAATGCCTGGGGATTGTGGCATGAGGGACATCCCGACAAACGGGGGACCACCATCACTCAGGTGGAATCAAGGGCCTCCAACACCGCATCAAAGGCGGATTACTGGGTGGCGCCCCGGCCGGGTACGGATGGTGCGCTCGCACTCGGTCTTGCCCATGTGATCATTAAAGAAGGCCTCTATGACAAAGCCTTTGTAAACGACACATTTGGCTTTGAAGACTGGAGTGCTTTTGACGGAAAACCCCATATGGGTTTCAAGGCCCTTGTTCTCAAGAAATATTCCCCCCAACAGGTGGAAAAGATCACGGGAGTGGACAAAAAAACCATTGTCAAGCTGGCGAGGCATTTTGCCAAATCCAAGGCGCCGGTAGCCCTGTACGGCAAAGGTAAAGACGGACAGAATGGAAGCCTGTATGAATTCATGGCCGTCCACAGCCTCAACGCTTTGGTGGGGAGCATTGGCCGTGCCGGTGGCGTGCTCCTGCCCGAACCCCTGCCGTTGAGCCCGCTTCCGCCGGTCAAGACCGACGCCATTGCCCGTGAAGGCCTCACCAAGCCCCGTCTGGATGAGGCGGGAGGGGATCGATACCCTTTCGCACACAGCCTGATCAACAACTTCGCGGCGGCCATCCTGGGTAAGCCTGCGTCTCCGATCGACACCCTGCTTGTCTTTTCAGCCAATCCCGGGTTCACGGTCCCTGACGGCGGCGGCTTCATGGATGCGCTCAAGCGAATCCCCTTTATCGTCAGCTTTTCCCCTTACCGTGATGATACGGCCTACATGGCGGACCTGATACTCCCGGATTCCACCTATCTGGAAAAACGGGAGGATGTCGTGTGGCCGGTGGGTCTTCAATATCCATTTTACGCCGTGTCCAATCCAGTGGTGGACCCTCTTTATGATACCCGAAATACGGGTGATGTGATCATGGAGCTGGCCAACGTGGTGGGAGAATCCGTGGGAGCGGCTTTTCCATGGGAAGATTATGAAGCGGTCCTCAAAGCCCGAGTGAAGGGGCTCTATGACGCCGGTGGCGGGCTGGTGGCCTATGATGCGTCTAACCCCCCCTGGAAACAGAATGGTAAGCAGAGAGAATCGGGCTACAGCGATTTTGATGAGATGTGGGATGCCCTCCTTGCCGGAGGGTTCTGGTATATGCCCGCCGATACCCGAAGGGGTTCGAACGATTTGTTTAAGACCCCCAGCGGCCGCTTTGAATTCTTCAGCAAGAAAATCCAACAGACAATCCAGACACTTGCAAAGGAGCGTTCCCTTCAGACAGCCTTGAAACAGATGGGGATACAGGTGGGAGACGATACGGCATGCATGCCTCACTACGAGCGCATCGAATGTGAAGTGGACCGCACGAAATTTCCTCTCCGAATGATGCCATACGAGATGATCAACCTAACGAGCGGCTGGATACCGAGCCCTCCGTTTCTGTACAAAACCATCTCTGATACTCAGTTGTTAAAGGATGAATCTTTTGCCGCCGTCAACCCGGCAACCGCTGCGGAGTTTAATTTGAAGCAGAGGGACCGTGTGATGGTAGAGTCGCCCACAGGACAGGTAAAGGTGCGGATTGACCTTTTTGAAGGCGCCATGCCGGGGATTGTGTATCTGCCCCTTGGATTCGGACATACGGCATATGATGAATTCATAAAAGGGAAAGGCGTCAATCCCAACACCATTGTTTTGGCCGGCAAAGACCCTTTGAGCGGTGAACCGGTTTGGTGGCATACGCCCGTTAGGCTAACCAAGGTTTGAGTGAGGTAGCTCATGAAAAATGGAAATCATGGTAAGGCGGATCAGAGCCGCAAGAATAAATATGGGATGGTCATCGATCTGGATAAATGCACCGGATGTGGCACCTGTATGGTTGCCTGTGCAGCCGAAAACAACGTGTCGGTGAGGCCGGATCAGTCAGACAAGCAACGGACCATCACCTGGATGCGACTGTATAGGATCTCCAACGGAAAGCCGTTTCCCCATACGGAAGTGAGCTATTTTCCGAGACCCTGCATGCACTGTGATCATCATCCGCCATGCGTTTCTGTGTGTGTCTCCACTGCCACGAAAATCGATTTTAACACCGGGATCGTCAGCCAGATCTATACCCGCTGTATCGGGTGCCGGTATTGTCAGGCCGCATGTCCCTATGATGCCCGGTATTTCAACTGGTGGGATGCCTATTTCCCCAAGAAGAAGGGGCTGGACCGGTATTTGTCTCCCGAGGTTTCTCCCCGCATGAGGGGGGTGGTGGAAAAATGCACGTTCTGCCATCATCGATTGATGAGGGCCAAGAGCCAGGCCTATGCCGAAGACCGGAGGGAACTCGAAGAGGAAGAATACAGCACCGCTTGCACCGAGGTGTGCCCGGTACAGGCCATTACCTTTGGGGATCTGAATAATCCCGAACATAAGGTTTCTCAGCTGGTAAAACACCCGTTTACATTCAGGCTCCTGGAGCGATTGGGAACGGAGCCCAAGGTCTACTATCATTCCAGCAGGGATTGGGTACGCAAGCTGGGTGACAACTTCCTGCCCGGTGAGTACACCCCCGTGGTGAACCGGACATGGATGGAGGAAGAGTGGTCCACCAAGCCGGGCCGCGATGAATTTTAGAAAAATCAGTGTGCAGAGCCATTCGGCTTAACACTTTTCAGGAGGATCATAGATGGATTCGCCATTGTTACCGCATGGAGTCAAGAGATGTTCGCCATGGGTCTTTTTCTTCTGGACCCTGCCGTGGTTGGCCCTTCTGGCGTGGGGGGGGCTTTCGGCCTTTCTTTGTCTCTGGAAAGGGTTGAACCAGACCAACATGAGCAATGTCTTCGCCTTTGCCCTGTGGATTGTTTTTGACCTGGCCGTGATCGCGCTGGGCGCCGGTGCCTTTTTTACCGGATTTTTGACCTATGTCATGGGGAAAAGGAACTCAAGAATATCATCAATACGGCGGTGATCATCGGGTTCATCTGCTACTCGGGCGCCGTGGCCATGCTGGGGATCGACATCGGGCAGCCCATCCGGGGCTGGTTCATCTTCTGGCACGCCAATATCCATTCCATGCTGGTGGAAGTGTCCTTCTGCATTACCTGTTATCTCGTGGTGCTCCTCATTGAATTTATCCCCATCATTCTCGAAAACAGGAAACTAAAGGAGATCAAGGAACTGCGGATGTTCGGCCACAACCTCCATGAGATCATGGCCATGTTTGCCGCAACAGGCACCTTCCTCTCCTTTTTTCACCAGGGATCACTGGGCGGGATGTTCGGGGTGATGTATGCCCGTCCCTTTGCCGCGAGAGAGGGCTTCTACATATGGCCGTGGACCTTCTTTCTCTTTGTGCTGTCCGCTATCGCCTGCGGTCCCTGCTTTACCATCCTGTGTACCAAGTTGACGGAGTTCCTGACCCGCAAGAAACTGGTTCCCGACAATGCGATTCAGTTGTTGGCAAAGATCTCCGGATGGCTCCTGTCCATCTACATGGTCCTCAAGATTTTTGACTATCTGGGCTGGATGTATGGCGTGGTGCCGAGGGCGGGACTCACATTTATGGAATTCTTCGAAGAAGGCCCTTACGGGGTATGGATGGTTGTGCTGGAAATCATCTTCTGCGGCATTCTGCCGGCCATCATTCTCATGACCCCGGCCGGCAGGAAGAGCCAGGGCTGGCTCATCTTTGCGAGCCTCCTCAATTGTATCGGGATTGTACTGAACCGTTTTCTGTTCATTGTGGTCACATTGGCCATACCGGTGATGCCTTTTGACCGGTTCTGGAGCTATCTCCCCACATGGCAGGAATGGGGCATCGGATTGGCCGTGGTGGGGTACGGATTCCTCCTCTTCTCCCTGGCATACCGGTATTTGCCGGTATTTCCCAAGGAACGAGAGCTGAACCCTGTGACGGAATAAAGGATGAACTGAAGAGGCTGAGCCCTCGCAGTTCAGGGAGAGATTGACATGACGCCCTTATCTTTCGAATGGCAGTGGAATATCGAATATATCATATTCTTCGGATTGCTGTATATTGCCCTGGGCATTGTGGGCGCAGGCCTCACGGTTGTTTTCATTAAGACCGTTTTGCAGGCCTTCGGCTTCATGCGTGAGCGGCATTTCTGAGATTAGATCCAGATCACCGTATCCTGTTTCCAGTGTTCGTTATCCTGAGCCGGGTAATCCAGATTGTAGTGGAGGCCCCGGCTCTCCTTTCTTAAGGACGCACAGTTGATAATCAATTCCGCAATCAGGGCGATGTTACGGAGTTCAAGCAGATCCTGTGTGACCAGGAAATTCCAGTAGTACTCCTTTATTTCCTCCTGAATGGTTTCAATTCGCGCTCTGGCCCGCGCGA
Organism: Deltaproteobacteria bacterium; assembly: GCA_034522175.1. GTDB lineage: Bacteria > Desulfobacterota > DSM-4660 > Desulfatiglandales > Desulfatiglandaceae > JAIPDZ01. Next base: position 3,291,876 of record JAXHLQ010000001.1, read on the forward strand.
GGCGTTTGTTGGTTCTGACAATGCCCACGTAGTTCCACATGAACCGCCTGATTTCGTCCCAGTTGTGGGACACAACCACCAGTTCCTCACTGTCCGTGGCCGTTCCCGGATCCCACCTGGGGGCCTTTGGAAAGGGCTTGGTTCCTCTATCCGCCAATTCCTCTGTGGATTTCAAAACCGATCGTCTTGCAAATACAAGGGCCTCTAAGAGTGAATTGCTGGCCAGGCGATTGGCCCCGTGGAGACCGGTGCAGGCCACCTCCCCGATGGCGTAAAGATTAACGATATTGGTCCGACCGTGTTCGTCGGTCAAAAGCCCACCGCACATGTAGTGGGCAGCCGGCACCACCGGGATGGGTGCCTCGGTGATATCGATTTGGAATTTCAGGCAGGTGTCGTAGATATGGGGGAAGCGATCCTTAATGAATCCGGCATCGCGGTGGCTGATATCGAGATAGACGCAATCATCGCCGCTTTTTTTGAGTTCCATGTCTATGGATCTGGCCACGACATCCCGAAAGGCCAGGTCTTTCAGGGGATGATAGTGTTCCATGAAGCGGTTGCCCTTTCGATCCACCAGGACGCCGCCCTCCCCCCGCACCGCTTCGGAGATGAGAAAATTCTTTGCCATTGGATGATAAAGACAAGTGGGATGGAATTGCACAAACTCCATATTGGCCACCTTGACGCCGGAACGATATCCAATGGCCACACCGTCGCCGGTGGCGATATCCGGGTTGCTGGTGAACAGATAGACCTTCCCGGCCCCACCCGTGGAAAGGATGGTGATCCTGGCGAGGAACGTGTGGATCTCGCCGTCTTCCACGCTCAACACATAGGCGCCGCAGCAGGTTTCGGTGGTTTCGGTGGTGATGATTCCGCGGCGGATCAGCTTGGATTGGGTGATCAGGTCAATGGCCATGTGGTTTTCGAAAATCTCAATGTTTTCATTCTCCTCGGCCCGTGCGAGAAGAATGCGTTCCACCTCATGACCCGTCAGATCTTTCGTATGGACAATTCGTCGCTTGGAGTGGCCCCCTTCACGGCCCAGATCGAGTGTCTCCTTGTTCTTGGGACTGTGCGAGAAATGGACTCCCATATCGATGAGTTCCTTAATCCGCTGGGGTCCTTCCCGGACCACATGATTGACAATGTCTTCGTGACTGAGTCCATCTCCGGATTCCAGCGTATCCTTGATATGGAGGTCGAAGCTGTCTTCGGGATCAAAGACCGAAGCGATACCGCCCTGGGCATAATTGGTTGATCCTTCGATCTTTTCCTTCTTGGTGACGATGGTTACCTTTCCGGACTTGGCCGCCTGTAAAGCAAAACTAAGGCCGGCAATACCGCTCCCGATGACAAGATAGTCTGTAACGATTTCCATAGAAACTCCACATTTTTCAGGGTAAGATGGGTCCCGTAGAACAACGGTCGGCAAGAGGCCGATAATCAAAAGATATCAATCTCATGGTTCATGCTCAAGCATTTTCTGCGGCACCCCGTGAAAACGGCCTGCGGCTCAGACCCAATGGAGGGTATATGACCCTGAAAGAGGCCCCGGTGATTGGACAAAATGGAATCGGTTGACACGCATCAGGGGGGTTGCTAACATCACTCATCCCAGCAGGCCCTCTAACAACTCCCATGAAAGCCCGTTTCCGTTAGACAATTTTGAAAAGGCCCTGAGTGCACACGACGTCATGCCGGTCTATGAATATACCGCCTTAGATAAGGGGGGCAAAAACAAGAAAGGGATCATTGACGCGGACAGTCCCATGGGCGCGAGGCAGAAACTGCGGGCCTCCGGCATTTTTCCGGTTGACGTCAGGACGACCGTTTCTGAACCGGGAGCGGAAAAGACATCCCAACGATCCATCGCCACGCTGTTCAAACGGGTTAGGCCGGGTGAGATTTCCGCTGCCACACGCCAACTGGCCATTTTACTAAGCGGGGGCATCACCCTCGTGAGCGCGCTGGATGCCATTGTCTCGCAGGTCACCAACCCCGTGTTTAAAAAAGTTCTGGCTCAGATCAAAGAATCGGTCAACGAAGGGAACAGCCTGGCGGTTTCACTTTCCAAGCACCCGAAGGTTTTTTCGCCTCTTTATGTGAATATGGTTCGAGCCGGAGAGGCGTCAGGCTCTCTGGACCTGGTACTGGATCGGTTGGCGGAATTGAGTGAGCATCAGCAGGCACTGAAGGGCCGCCTCCGTGCGGCCATGGCCTATCCGCTCTTCATGTTTGCGGTGGGCAGCCTGGTGCTTTTTTTCTAATGACATTCGTGGTGCCCAATATCACGCGCATTTTTGATGAGATGCACCAGTTGCTCCCGCTTCCGACCCTCGTACTGATGGGGGTGAGCCATTTTCTCAAATCATTCTGGTGGCTTCTTTTGATCGGCTGTGGGGCTGTGCTTGTCCTGGCGAGACGATTGATTTTCACCCGTAAGGGAAGATATGTATGGGACCGGATAAAATTGCGTTTTCCCCTTCTGGGACCCATCCACATGAAAACGGCCATGGGCCGTTTTGCGAGAACACTGGGGAGCCTGCTTTCAAACGGGGTCCCCCTGTTGTCCGCACTCGACATTGTGCGAAATATCGTCAATAACACGCTCATTTGCGATGCCATTGACGATGCCATATCGGATGTCAAATCCGGTGGCGCACTCTCCGCATCCCTGTCAGGGAACCGCTGGTTTCCTCCCATTGCCATACAGATGATTTCAGCGGGTGAGCAGAGTGGCGCACTTGAAGACATGCTGGGACGGGTGGCTGATGTGTATGAAAGAGAAGCGGAGTCGCAAACCCTGGCCATCACGTCCATGCTGGAGCCGGTGATGATCCTCGTTATGGGCGTGTCCGTGGGGTTTATCGTGGTGGCCATTCTTCTTCCCATATTCGATTTGAATCAGATGATTCGGTGAAATGGAAAGGAACGTTGATATGTTGAGACAAAGGCCTTGCAGCAGCGGGTTCACCTTAATTGAATTGATGGTGGTCATCGTCATCCTCGGCATCCTGGCGGGTTTGATTATCCCCGAATCATGGGCAGACCCGAAGAGGCCCGCCGAATGAAGGCAAGGGTCCAGATGGAAAGCATAGAGACCGCTATTAGGCTCTATAAACTGGACAATGGATCATACCCGTCTACCGAGCAGGGCCTTCAAGCCCTCGTGGAACCGCCCCAGGTAGGTGAATTGCCCAAGGCGTGGCGGGAAGGGGGGTATTTGGAGAAAGGTAAGGTCCCGAAGGATCCATGGGACAACGAATATATCTATCTCAGTCCCGGTATTCACGGTGAATACGACCTCATGTCCTACGGCGCAGACGGTCAGCCCGGCGGAGAGGACAAGAACAAGGATATCAACAGCTGGGAACTGGAATGAGTTCGGCTTCGCCCTATGTGCTGATCGGTGGGACTCACTCCGCCAAGCATATACTGGTTCAGATGCGTGGGTATACGCTCATTGAATTGATTGTGGTGGTGGCTCTGATCGGAATGATGCTGGGTGTGTCTACCCCCAAGATTCGAGATGCCCTTTTCACGGATCCCTTGAAGGGAACCGCGCGCAAGATGGTGGGGTTGATCCATGAGGCGAGAAATGAATCCATTCGAATGCACGAAGCCCATACCCTGTACATGGATATGGGGTCCAACCGGTTCTGGATGGATCGCGCCGCCATGAATGATGAAGAGATGAACATGGCCCGCAAGAATGGCCATGCCTTGTCCGATGGTGTCGAGATACAGGACGTCTGGCTGGCGAGCAAAGGAAAAAAGTCGGCGGGTGAGACCCAAATCTGCTTAAATGAAAAGGGGTACATTCAGCCCTCGGCCATTCATTTGAGTTGTGAGGATGGGCGGCAGTGGACACTTGTGCTCTCGCCTTTCCTCGGGAAGGTCAAGATTCTGGAAAAATATGTGGATTTCGTGCCGTAATCCTCGGTCTCCCTTTGTAAAAGAGAAATTGCGACAGGATGGTTGTGATCAATTCTAAGCTTCAACCTTTTGACGGGTTTACGCTCCTTGAAGTGATGATCGCCGTGGCGGTCATCGCCATCGCCTTTGTGGCGGTTCTGGGGGCACAGTCCCGGGGCCTTTCCCTGACCGATGAATCCCGTTTCAATACCACTGCCGCGCTCCTGGCCCAGAGCAAGATGGCGGAAATTCAGGCGTCCGGGGTGAATACGACACTTTCCGGGTCGGGTGATTTCGGGGAAGCGTTTCCTGAATACGGCTGGGAATTATCGACGGAGCGCGTGACGTTTGAAGGGGTCGGGGACGCAGCTGACCGACTGAGGCAAATCGATCTCATGGTGACCTATGGTGAACGTTCCCGGTACCAGTACCATCTGAGGTTTTATGTATTGTCAAAGGGAGCTTAAGCACATGCGGTGGTCCCTCTCTTCCGATGAACATGGGTTTACCCTTTTTGAGATCCTCATCACGCTGTTCATCTTTTCGGTGGTGGCATCAACCATCCTCTACGCATATTCGGGTACGTTTCGAGTGGTCCGGGAGACGGAAGCAGCGGCGGATGTCTATGATCAGGCCCGTATCGCATTGGAACGGATCTGTGAAGATCTCGAATCCACCTACATTCCTCAGGAGGAGACCCCCACCGAAGGCGGGGAGGCGGCACCTGAAAAGCTGTTGTTTTTGGGTCAGGCCGCTGAAATCGGAGATGAGGCATTCGATACCCTTACGTTTTTATCATTCGCCCATATCGATTTTGAGAAAATGGCGTCCGTTTTGCAACCATCGGAGATTGTCTATTATGTGAAGCGGGACAACCATGAATCGCCCGCTGTGCTCTATCGATCAGATACCCCCTTGGCTCAAGAAAAACCCATGGCCGGGACCGGCGGTTTTCCGCTCTGCGAGGGACTCTCCGCTGTTCTTTTCACCTATTATGACCGTCAGGGGGAGGTCTATGAGACCTGGGATGCCTCGGAGAAGGGACGAACAGAGAGGCTCCCTTCACGGGTGGGGGTGGTCCTTCGATTTGGTTCAGGTAGCGATGAAAAAACCCCGCTTGTGTTTAAGACGAGCGTTTTTATCTCCGGCAGTGAAGAAGAGGAGCGTACCTCTTGAACAGTCGAACGCGGCTCAGAGACAATGATGGATTCGCCCTGATTCTCACGATCCTCATTGTTTCTCTGATTCTGGTCTTGACCCTCCAGTTCAGCAGATCCGTTCGCTGTGCCCTGTATTCGTCAGTCAACCTCAAAGACGGTATCCGGGTGGGGTATATGGCCCGCTCAGGGTTCAACTGTGCATTGGCGCTTCTTTCAGAAGATGCCGCTAACAACGCCCTTGACTCCCTTCTTGAACCATGGGCAAATGCCATGCGGCTTTCCGACTACTCGACCCGGATGTTTGATAATGGCCGGTTTGAGCTGGATATTGTGGATCTGTCCGGCAAAATTCAAATCAATCGGCTGATTGAAAAGGATGGCACCTTCAACGACGGACAAAGGGCCGTTCTGTTGAGGTTTCTAAGCTCGGCCCCTTTCGCCCTGGACGCGGATACGGCGGAAAATTTAGTGGACGCCATAAAAGACTGGATCGATCCGGACAGCGAACCGACCCGTTTTGGTGCGGAGACGAGTACCTATCAGGGGCTTGACCCACCTCGTATTTGCAAGAACGGCCCCCTTGAGGCCATGGGCGAACTCCTTTGGGTCAAGGGAATGACCCGAAAACTCCTTTACGGGACGGGCGAGCTCCCAGGGATATCCGATTATCTGACGGTCCACGGGGAAGGGCCGATTAACGTCAATACCGCTGATCCGCTCATACTGAAAAGTCTTTCCGAAGCAATGGATGCGTCTCTGGTTGAAGCAATGGATGAGTATCGCAAAAATGAAAGCAATGATTTGAAAGACGAAAACTGGTACAAGAATGTATCGGGCATGGCCCATATCACCATTGATCCGGCCCTGATTACCACAAAGAGCCACCATTTCAAGATTCGATCCACGGGTGTTTCAGGTACACTGAAAAAGGTGGTCCTCGGGATCGTCAAACGGGAAGACAAAAAGTCTGTAAAAACGCTCGTCTGGAGAATCGAGTGATGCCGGTACGGATAACAGGAATCGATATGGGTGAAGCGCATATCACCGCTGTTCAGATCAAGGCCGGCTTGAACCGTTACGAGTTATCCTTTTGCACGAAAATTCTTCTGGAGAACGGGGATATCGGGGAAGGACTGGACCGGCTGAACAATTCCATGGACCTCAAGACCGAAAGGTGTTTTGTTTCCATTCCGCCATCACAGGTCGCTTTCAGAAACCTTGAAATGCCTTTTGAAGATGCCAAAAAGATCAGGCAGACCCTCCCCTATGAACTGGAAACCCTCCTTCCCTATCCCGTCGAGGAACTCATCACGGATTTTATCACCACGAGGCCCAATAGCGCCAAAGAAATCCTGTCCGCTTCCATTAAAACGGAAGCGGTCTCCCGCTATTTAAAGGCATTGGATGCCCACGCACTCGATCCTGAGTTGATCAGTGTCAGCGGTCTATCTATTATCCCGTGGCTTCTAAAACAGGGCGCGCCCGATCATTTTCTCCTGATGAATCTGGAGGAGAAAACGATGACGCTCTTTTTCTGCGGGGCGCGTCGTGTGGCCTTGATCCGATCACTCACCCTCAATGCGTCTCCCCTTACCGGTATCGATCCTGTGAACATGGCCGTGGATCAAAACCCTCAGAAAGATCTAACGGCGGGGGAAACCTGGATAGACGCGGTTTATTCCGAGGTTCACCATACGCTGCATGCCTGCAATTCCCATAAAAACCGCGTCCTCGATCCTGAACGGATTTATTTGACAGGTGCGCATGCTGTTCACTCTGAGACGGGTCCGCTCATTCGTGAGGCCTTTGGTTTGCCCGTTGCCTGGGTTGACATAAGCGAGGACAAACGAATCAAACAGGGCAACCTGCAGGCTTGCGAATGGGTCCCGGGTGAAATGAACGCCGCCCTTGCACTGACCATGCTGGATCCGAAACGGGATCAGCACCTCAACTTCAGGAGAGGTACATTTTCAAAAAGGCGTGGGAAGACCGGCGTCAAAAAAGGGGTGAAAAAGGGCATCATCTTCCTCTTGTTGCTCCTCGTTCTGCTCGGGGCGAACCGGGTGACGGATTACTACTTCCTGAAAAAAACTTATGAACAGTTAGATGCTGAACTCATGCACCTGTTTAAGGAGACGCTTCCCCAGGTCACCCGGATCGTAGATCCGGTTCAACAGTTGCGCGTGGCGGTCAAGCAATTGGAGAAAACACGGGTTAACGCGTCCCAAGGAAAATCCGGCAAGGTGACGCTGAATTTGCTCAAAGACATATCCGCGCGCATACCCGAACATCTAAATGTGAAGATCTCCCGTATGATCATTGACCCCGAAACCGTCAGACTCAGTGGTAAGACGGATACGTTCAACGCGGTAGACAGCCTGAAAAGTGAGTTGACGCCGTCAGCCTTTTTCTCCGAGGTGATCATCAGTTCGGCCAATATGGACAAAAAGGATAATCGGGTGAAATTCGAACTGAAACTGAAACGGAATCTCTAACCACGGATATCCATGAAATTTCAAAGGAGAGAAAAGGTTCTTGTATCGCTGGCTGCCTGCGCCATCGGTGTCTTTCTGCTTCTTGAGTTCCTTGTTTTCCCTTTCATGGATAGAAGGGGGATGCTGATTCGAGGGGTTCGGGCAAAAAAAGCGGCATTGGAAGAGATGGCCGAATTGCGAGCGAGGTATCTCGCATGCAAGGAAGAGGCTCAGGGTATCAGCGAACGGATCCGCGGGCGGCCGGAAGCGTTTGCCCTTTTTTCTTTTCTTGAACAAGCAGCACGCAATTCCGGCATAAAGGACCACATTAAGTACATGCGACCTTCTGTTCAGGAAGGAAGCGGACCTTTTAGCGAATCGATAGTGGAAATGAAGCTGGATAACCTTACATTGCAGCAATTGGTGGCGTATGTATATGCTGTTGAATGGTGGAAAGACGTGGTGCGGATTAAGCGGATGTCTATCAAGGACAGCAAGGGTACCCAGGGATATCTGGACGCCGTTATTCAGGTGATAACGTTCATCCCCGAGAAGTGATGTCCGCCGCGTGAAAATTAGAACAGATGTTGGTTTGGACCTTGTCAGTGGTGAAATAGATGATCTGGAAAAACAGGAAATGGATTGGGTATGTGGTCTACGCTGTGTTGTTCACGGGGGTGATGCTTTATTACCGCTTCCCGGATGAGGCCTTTGGAAACTATTTGAAGGTCAAAGTAAACGAAGCAAACCCTGATGTCATCCTGAACTTCAAAGCGGTTTCACCTTCTTTTCCATTGGGTCTGCGTCTGAGCGATGTGCACGTTTACCAGAGGGAAACCGAGGCACCTGCGGTTTTCTCCGCCCGGCGGTTTGATGTCTCCCCCAAACTTGGCTCATTTCTCAGCAAAACCCCCGCGTTTCGGTTTGAAGGCCATTCCTATGGCGGGGGCATAAGGGGCTTATTTCAGTTTGATCGTATGGATATGTCGGGGCCATTTCATGTCACTGTTAACCTGGAAGACCTGCAGATTGAACAATACCCTCGGATTTATGGGTTCATTCATCGACAGATCTCAGGACTTTTGAACGGGCGCGTGACATACCATTACACCGATGGCGGCTGGTATGAAGGCAATGGGACGGCGGATCTGAATGTCTCGGCGGGCGAAATTGGGCTTCCGCAGCCCATTTTTGGACTGCGCACTCTGAAATTGGAACAGACCTCGCTCTCGGCGGTGCTTAAAGCGAAACAAATCCGGATTCAGCAGCTTGTTTTTGCGGGCCCTGTTGTCAAGGGGGGGCTCACGGGAGATGTTTTACTCCGCAACAATTTTTTTTCGAGCCGTCTCAATCTGAAAGGCACCCTCGAGCCTCGCAAGGATGGATTGAATCTCAAGGGTGGTTCCGGGCTGCTCCAAATGCTTGAATCGCATCTGAGCGGGCTGAAGCGCGGTTTTGTCATTCATGGTACCTTTTCATCACCTGTGTTCAAATTCATTTGACCCTCATGACCCAAAAGACATATCAAATCCTATTGAATCTCCTTTTCCTTTCGGCGGCGATTTACCTTGGGGTGGACACCTTTTATCGTGTCCTCGCCGGCCGGATGAACCAGGAAACGGTTGTCACCCTTGCTGAGCCAAGCCGTTCACCGCCGATGAAAGGGCATTCCCCTGTGCGGGTGATGTTAGGCGATTTTCAAATCATCACGAAACGCAACATCTTTGGTTCCACGAATACACCTCAGGGAGAGAAGGAACCCCAAAGAGAAAACGTCAAAACGGTTGAGATCGAGTCCCTGGAACCCACATCCCTCGACATTGAACTTCTGGGCACGGTCAGCGATTTAAATGGGGACGGCTGGGCGGTCATTGAGGATAACAAGGGAAAAAAACAGGGCCTTTACCGGGTGGGGGATCCGGTCAAAAATGCCAAAATCATCGCCATTTTTCGGGGGAAGGTCGTGCTGAGGGAAGACGGTAAGGACCAGATTCTGGAGATGGAAGAGATGGAACCCCCCGAAGGAGGTGGCACACCTTCATCTACGGATTCCGGGACGCATGGGGATGTCATCACCGTGGGACGATCGGATATCACAACCTCCCTTGGAAACATCAACAAGTTATTGACCCAGGTACGTATTCGGCCCCATGTCCGCAACGGGAAACCCGATGGATTCATCCTCAGCTACATCAGCAGTGATTCCATCTTTTCAAAGCTTGGGCTACAGCGGGGGGATGTGATCAAGCGATTGAACGGGCAACCCATCAAGACTCCCGAAGATGCGTTCTCCTTTTATAAGGCCTTGGAGTCTGGATCAACCCTTTCCCTGGACATTCTGAGAAAGGGTAAAGAGAAAACCATCGAATATAACATCAGATAAGCGATGTACACTGCCTTTTTCGGATTCAAAGAGAATCCATTCAATCTGACGCCGGATCCAAGGTATCTCTTCTTAAGCCGATATCACCGGGAGGCCCTCGAACATCTCCTGTACGGCATCAATGAACGAAAAGGCTTCATTGCCATTACCGGAGGCATCGGCACCGGCAAGACCACCCTCTGCCGGGCCCTGCTGGATCATCTGGATCGCAATATCAAAAGCGCTTTGATTTTCAGTTCATTCATCTCAGATGAAGAGATCTTGAAAACCATCAATCATGAATTCGGTATTGAAATGAATTCGGGCGCATCCAGCAAAAAGGCGTATATCGACGCCCTCAATGCGTTCCTGCTGGAAAATTTCAGCAAAGGGGGAAATGCCCTTCTCTTGATTGATGAGGCCCAGAACCTTTCCCACCCGGTCCTCGAGCAGATTCGAATGCTCTCCAACTTGGAAACGGAAAAGGAGAAATTGCTTCAGGTTGTTCTCGTGGGCCAGTCTGAATTGAAAGGCTTTCTCGAAAGACCCTCCCTCCGACAACTCAATGAACGGATCACCGTCCGGTATAATCTGAAACCCTTGGATGAAACGGACCTTCGCGGATATGTGCAGCACAGACTCACCGTCGCCGGGGGTAAGGGGGATGTCGGTTTTTCAAACAGCGCCCTGAAAGCCGTTTATGCCTATTCCCGAGGGAATCCCAGACGGATCAACGCCGTCTGCGACCGGGCCCTCCTCATTGCATTCACCGCAGAGAAACGACAGGTCTCCCGCCGGATGATCCGGGACGCCATAAAAGATCTGACGGGGCGATCAGCGTCCCCCGGTGGTGCCAAGCGGCCCTTTAGATGGGTTGGATGGGCTACCGCGGTATTGCTCGTTATGATCTTCGCGGCGGGTCTTCATGTGTGGATATCTGGAGGCGCTTCAAAAGGGATTTTTTCAAGGATAACAGGGCAGGAAGCACCCGCACCACCACCGGCCGCAACAGCCGAAGCGTCTGCACCTGAGAACCCGGCGGACGACCTGTTTCTAAACGGGGATACGAGTCTCACGGGGTTGTTTCGGCTGTTTGAAAAAGTATCCGTCGATTCGCCCGATCCTGACAATGGCACGTACCTCGGGCTGGTGTCGTTTAACCTGTCCGCTGAGTATTTTGTCAAGCTCAAGCGACCCTTCAGGGTGGTGGCGGTTGGTTTTCCTTCAGCTCTGGGGTCGGGTCCGAGATACCTGCTCATCACGCGGACCACCTATGAGGCGGCCGTGGTCCTGGATAACGAGGGGCGTTCCCATGTGATGGATCGGTCGTTTATTCTTCGTCACTGGGGAGAGACGGTTTCCTTCGTCTATCCTCAACGTGACGCTTTCAAAACCCTTGTCGGGGGCATGAAGGGTCGGGGGGTCCTGAAAATCCAACGAACACTCATGCAAATGGGATACATGGTCGAGCCGACGGGGCGGTATGACCGACAGACCTCGCAGGCGGTCACGCGGTTTCAGGAGGAATTTGGGCTGAATCCCGACGGCATTGTCGGTCCCCGAACCATGGCACTCTTGTTTCAAATGACGGATCCGGACGATGAGCACCATTCATGAAGCCCTGAAGAGAGCGCAAAAGGAGCGAGACGGGCGGTTGACACCCTATGGGCGGCTCATGTCATCCCGGGAGCGGGTCGCAGGGTTTACGCCGAAAGGATGGGGCTTCTGGGTTGTGGGCGCTTTGATGGTCGTTTTACTTGCTTTTGTGTTGTATTCGTGGTTGGATTTCACAGATCCATCGGAGACGGCCCATCGGCCGGTTGAGCAGAAACCTCCGTCCGCATCCCCTGAATCCGTCAAAGAAAAGCCAACCGCCCAGTCATTCGTCGAACAGGGGAGACGATATCACAGGGAGGGACGGTTTCGAGAAGCGAGGCAGTGCTATGAAAAGGCGCTCAAGACCGATCCCGGGGATGCCCTTGCCACTGAACAATCTGGGGGTCATACAGCTTCGGGAACATCATCATGCGACTGCGAGAAGGCATTTTGAAAAAGCCATCCGTTTAAAGCCTGATTATGTGGATCCGTATTACAATCTGGCATGCCTTTTCGCCATCGAAAATCAACCCAAAGAGAGCCTCCAGTATCTAAAAAAGGCAGTCTCGCTTCATCCATCTGCCGGGACATGGGCATGTGAAGATTCGGATTTAAGGACATTAAAGGATTTGCCGGAATTTAAGAGGACGGTCGGGCTTGAGCCATGAGGGTCGAAGGTGTGAAAATCGATAAGGTCGCCTACTCAACCTGTTTGTATGTATGGTGTCTGGGTTTGCTCCTCATTTTGGCAAGCGCTTCTTCGGCCACGGGCGCGCGCGTTACGGGCGAAGAAGGGGTGACACCTGCAGTTGCGGTTACTGAAAAGGCCGAGGAAGCAGCGCCCCGGCAAATCTCCCCCGCCAAGGCGTCGGACAAGTCATCTGCAGACGGAACCCCTGAAAGAGAGGCCGTGTCTGGGGCGGAAAAGTCGAAAACAAAAACCCCGGTTTCCGAAATGAAGGCGGAAAATGGAAAAAAAGGGGAAGAGGCACAAGAAGAATCCCATGTTACCATCGACTTTGAGAATGTGGACATCCCGGTACTGGTGAAATTCATCAGCGAGCTGACCGGCAAGAACTTTGTCATTGACAAGGCGGTGCGGGGAAAGGTGACCATTATGTCGCCGACCAAGATCTCCGTGGACGAGGCCTATAAGGTGTTCGAATCGGTACTCGAGGTCCATGGGTACACGGCCATACCCGCAGGTAATATCGTCAAAATCGTCCCCGCCGTGGAAGCCAGATCGAAAAATGTGGAAACCCTCCTTGAGGAAGAGGCCAAAGGCCCCGAGGATAAAGTCGTCACCCAGTTGATTCCACTGAGGTATGCCAATCCGGATGAACTGAAGAAACTCTTTGCGCCCATGATTTCCAAAAGCAGCGTCATGGTCTCATACCCGCCCGCACGAACCCTGATCGTGACGGATGTGCTTTCCAACATCCAGCGTATTTTCAGGATCACCAAGGCCATTGATGTGGAAGGCGTCGGTGAGGAAATCTCGGTCATTCCGCTCAAATCGGCTACGGCCATGACCCTTGCCAAATCTCTGAGCACGGTGTTTCAGCGGGGGGCAAGGCGCGCCAAGGCCGGAGGACCGGAGGAGTCGGACGTGCGGGTTGTGGCGGATGAGCGGACCAATTCACTGATTGTCCTGGCATCCGAGGAGGAGTCCCGTAAGATCAAACAGCTTGTCGCACTTCTCGACAGGGAACCCATGAAGGGCGAGGGAGACATTCGCGTCTATTATCTCAAGCATGCCAATGCGGAAGATCTCACCAAAGTCCTCTCATCGCTTCCCTCCGAGAAATCGACGAAGACTGCCCAGGGGAAGGCCCCGGTGATTTCCAAAGAGGCCCGTATTGTGGCGGACAAGGCCACCAATTCGCTGGTGATTACAGCGGACAAGGATGACTACCGGGTCCTGGAAGGGGTTATCGAGAAGCTGGATATCCCCCGGATGATGGTGTACATCGAGGCCTTGATCATGGAAGTGAATGTGAATAAGAACTTCGAACTGGGTGTGGAATGGGAGGGGGTCAAGACGTTCTCCTATGATGGAAAGGATGGGGGCGTTTTTGGCGGTTCGAGCGGTTCGGGCTTTAGCACCATCAAGGGAATCCTTTCGGATAACCCCGCATTGCCAACCGGGTTCTCGCTCGGGGTGATCGGAGAGGCCATCGAGATCGGCGGGATCAAATTTCCAAATCTCGCGGCGGTCCTTCATGCCTATCAATCCGATCAGGATGTGCACATCCTGTCCACCCCTCAGATTTTAACCACAGACAATGAAGAAGCCGAAATCACCGTGGGCAAGAACGTTCCTTACGTCGTTCGACAGGAAACCAGCCAGGCAGAACTGGACTACAGCAGCTACGAATACAAGGATGTGGGGGTTACGTTGAAGATCACCCCGCAGATCAGCCAGAATCGCCTGGTTCGGTTGAATATCTATCAGGAAGTCACGAGACTCATTGAGACGGAGGGCCTGAAAGAGGGACGTCCCACCACCTATAAGCGATTGGCACAGACAACGGTCATCGTGGCTGACGCCAACACGGTGGTTATCGGGGGACTGATCGGAGACGACACCACCAATACCCATTACCAGGTCCCCTGTCTTGCCAATATTCCGGGACTCGGCTGGTTTTTCCGGTCAGAATATAAAAAAAGAGAAAAGACGAACCTGTTTGTATTCCTGACACCCCATATCATCCAGAACCCCTCGGAGAGCCGCGATATTTACCACGAGAAAAAGGATCAGATCGAGCGGATCAAGGAGGGCGTCATCAAGATGTATGGAAAGGAACCGGCCCCCGCCCGCTCCAACCCGCAACCAGCGACCCGCAATGAATAATCAGTAACCATGAGACATCGATTACTCGGCGAGATACTCCTCGAACACACCCCATTGGAGAGGGAGACCCTTGAACAGGCGCTGACCATTCAAGAAGAGAAGGGGGGACGCATCGGCCAGGTACTACTGGATCAACAGGCCATCACCGAAACGGAACTCCTCGAGGCCCTCTCCATCCAGCTCCATATCCCTTTGTACCCGACCCTTCCCATGACCGAAGTAGACACCGCTTTTGCAGAGAAAGTCCCGATTCATTTTCTGAAAAAATATCGGATGGTGCCGGTGTTGACACCAGAGACAACCCTCATTGCGGTCAATGATCCCCTCCTGATTCAGCCGGTGGACGATTTGAGGCGGATGCTTCATATAGAGGGTGCTTCAGTCGTTCTTGCTCCTCATGCCGCCATCCTCTCCGTCATCAATTTTGCCTATGATATGAGCGGTGGATCCGCAGAGCAGGTGATCCAGGATATGCACGGAGAGGAGACCACCCGTATTCTCTCTGAGATCGAAGAAACGGCTGATCTTTTGGAGGATACCAGTGATGCACCCATTATCAAGCTGGTCAATCTCATGCTCTCGCAGGCCGTCAAGGCCAGGGCCAGTGACATCCATATCGAGCCTGCCCAGAAGACGTTCAAGGTTCGCTATCGCGTGGATGGTATTCTGTATGACATGCTCACCCCCCCTAAACATGTCCAGTCTGCGCTGATCTCCCGCGTCAAGATTATGGCCAAGATGAATATCGCAGAGAAACGCCTGCCCCAGGACGGCCGCATCGAGATCCGTATTGCCGATCGGAGTGTGGACATCCGGGTCTCCACCGTTCCCACCGCCCATGGGGAACGGGTGGTCATGCGGCTGCTGGATAAAACCAATGTTCTCCTGAAGGTCTCGGATCTGGGAATGCCTGAGACCAGCCTGAACGATTTTGACTCGCTCATCCATTCCCCATATGGTATTTTTCTCGTCACAGGCCCCACCGGCAGCGGCAAGACGACCACTCTCTATGCCGCCCTTTCAACGCTCAATACCACGGACATGAATATCATCACCATAGAGGACCCGGTCGAGTACCAGATCGAAGGGATCGGGCAGATCCAGGTGAACCCCAAGATCGATCTGACATTTTCAAATGGTCTGCGGTCCATCGTCCGGCAGGATCCGGATGTGATCCTTGTGGGGGAAATCAGAGATCTTGAAACCGCGGAGATCGCCATCCAGTCCGCGCTGACCGGTCATATGGTCTTTTCAACCCTGCACACCAATGACGCTGCCAGCGCGGTGACCCGGCTTATGGATATGGGGATTGAGCCCTTTCTGGTGACCTCATCGGTGACGGCGATTCTGGCACAGCGGCTGGTGCGCGTGATCTGTCCCCACTGCAGGGAAGGATATGATCCGGATGAAGCGTCTCTCAACAAGATCGGAATCACCGTTGACATGCTGGAAGGGAGACGGATTTACCGGGGTCGGGGATGTCCCGAGTGCCTCCATACAGGATATCATGGCCGTACCGGCCTTTTTGAGCTGATGGTCCTGGACAAAGATATGAAGGCCCTCATTCTCAAGACATCCGATGCCAACGCCATCAAGGAAAAAGCCATTGAGAACCACATGATCACCCTGCGCCAGGATGGCGCGCTCAAGGTGTTGAACGGGGTTACGACCATTGAGGAGGTTTTCAGGGTCACGTATCAATAGGGTGCAGGATCCAGTCCCCGGGAATTCGGATATCCGGATCGTTCTTTTCCTTCCACTGGTCCTTATCCAGGGGCTTTTTCTGACCCAGATCCTGGCCACCCTACACATCTATGGATCCAACCAGCAGCTTAAAAGCCGTCTCGCTACCATAACGGACGCCGGATATCTCGCCATACCCAACCCGAACATCCTGGATTCCCTGAACACATTCTGGCCTTCTTTCTGGGGCGGCCTCTTTATGACCTTGAGCATCGGGGCGGGCCTCTCCCTGTTCGGCCTTATTGCAGCCATGTTGTGGCGAGTGCTCTTGAAAAGAAACAAATGGATCATGGCGCTTTTGTTGCTTGTCTGGCTCGGGTCTGTCGCCATGATGAACGTAAACGGATTGAATGCCATGGTCAGCCTGTATTTCCTGATGATTCCCCCCTCCGTATTCGGTGCCGCACTGAAATGGATGCCGTCAGATATGGGAAAACCGTTTCCCCAGGCATGGTTCGTACCGCTTCTAAGCATGGCGGCATTGGCCATATGCGGGTTTTCGCAACTTCAGCGGCAGGACCTGTTTCTTGATATACGCGACCGGCTCCTTTTATCCAATTCATTTGGAACGACCATTAACGATTTCTATTATCAGTATACTCGCTATCCTTCGGCGGCGATTGAATCTTTCAATCAGAGACTTCTGAGGACCTGCAACCTGGATGGGGTAGGGTCCCCTTCGTTGAAAAAATCACTGGAAAGGATTTTAATCAACCATGACTATCTTCCCATAAACGACGGACAGCAAGTCGATCTCTTCATCGAGCAGAGGGCGGATGGGCTCCTCTTTAAGCATGGCCGATCCATCACTTTTAACGTGTCACCCGTTGAACTTACGCAACATCCATCCAGGGTGCTGGATGCGTTTTCGGCTCATACGGACCGAAACCGTTATTTCCGATGGTTTGGCTTTCTATCTCTGTTGATCGCATTCCCATTGGTGCTCTATATTTTTGTCCATGCCCTTTTTGCTGTCGTTCTTTGTTTCTTTATGGGATTGCGTGCTGCGCTCATCGGGGCATCGATCATCTGTTTTGTGCTCGGTGTTTCGCTGTTGATCCCTTTACACCTGTACAGAGACCGCGTCAGCGACGGGAGTCTGGAACGGTTGTTGCGATCCGGTCGGTGGCAGGACCGCACAGCGGTCCTCAAGACCATTTACAGGACGAAAGCCGAGATAGCGGCCTTTGATGCCTATAAGGGGCTGTTGGGAAGCCGATTTATTGCGGAACGCTACTGGCTGATGAAAGCCATGGGGGTCAGCGAGTCTCCCGAAACGTTCGGGCATTTGGTTGCGTTTCTCAAGGATCCCCACCCCAATGTGAAGGCTGCGGCTTATGATGCACTGGGAAATAGAAAAAACCCACAGGCAGTCAAGGCCATTTTGGACGACATCAAGGCATTGAATGCATGGTATCCCCAGTGGTACGCCTACAAAGCCCTGAGAGAACTCGGATGGAACCAACGCACAAGATCGGATTCAAGACCCTGATCCTCTCCACGGGTTCGGTTGCCTGTGTGGAGATCCTCCTTCTGATTCTGCCGAAGGCCTGTGGAATTGAGGCCATGATCGCACTCGGCAGCGCACGGATCGTTGACATCTCCCTCATTGTCCTCGTCATCTGCCTAAGTGAGGGCCTGTCCGCCATCGGCGTGTCGTCGACCGGCCTGACACGGGGGATCAAGAGAGGGATCCTGTGGTCTGCAGCTGTCGGCTGCGGGGCTTTTTTAGGTTTTGGTATTTTCTATGTATTGGGTATCAATCTTCTCCCCCTGATACATACACAGGTGCCGTCAGGGGGTCTCGGCATCCTGTTGCTTTTCTGCGTCGGGGGATTGGTGGGTCCCATTGCGGAGGAGTTGTTCTTCCGGGGAATCGTGTATGGATTTTTGAGGCAGTGGGGCGCGTTGGCCGCCGTAATGGGTTCAACCCTTCTTTTTGTGCCGGCGCACCCGGGGGGGTACAACCAAATCCCGGCCATGCAGGCCATAGGCGGCGTGCTCTTTTCGCTTTCCTATGAAATCGAAAAAAACCTGCTGGTCCCGATTTTGATACACGTGTTGGGAAATATCTCCATTTTTGTGCTTTCGTTAGGAACCCTCCCAGGCCCCTGATGGAATTACCGCCCTGAGCGGAGGGTGTTAATGAAACACCCCTTGTCGTCGTCCTTTTTGGTAATGCTGACCGTACAGGTGTCGGTATTACTCAGGCCGCCATTGTCCGTCACTTTCAGTTGAAAAGTGAGGGTCCCGACCTCATTGGGTGCCTCAAACGTGGGGTTGACCGCCGCTGAATCGGACAAGGAGACGGTTGTACCGTCGGTCTGGCTCCACGCATAGGTGGGGATGCCGTAGTCCGGATCACTGGACTGGGAACCGTTCAGGGTGACGGTGCTTTCTCCGGTTACCTCCTGGTCATTTCCAGCATGGGCCTTGGGAGTTTGATTGGAGGTATTTCGGGAGGCATTCCTCACGTCGTGATTGAATTTGGGCCAGGCCGATTGGGCCAACTGTTGAGAAGTGGTTTCCACGGCAAAGAGGGTCCCATCTGCCGCTCCGATATACAGCACCCCCTCCAGCCCGATGGTAGGCGAGGAGGCGGACAGGTCTCGTTCGAGGTTCGATTCCCAGGCCAATTTCCAGGTCTTGATGTTGATGGCATAGAGTTTTCCATCCGCCGAACCGATGTAGGCCGCGCCATCCCCGGCGATGACGAATGCGGCGTTGATTTCCCCTCCCGTGGTGTAGGGGGTCCATTCCTGACTCCCGTCAGCCGGATCAATGGCATACAGTTTCTTATCGGTTGAGCCCACGTAGAGAATGCCATAGGCCCCCATGGTGGGGGATGAGGAGACGGCCCCCTGGGTCTCAAATTCCCACTTCTTGGTCCCCTGGGCGTCGATGGCATAGATTTTGTTGTCTCCTGAACCCACGAACAGTGTATTACCGCTGATACACGGCGAAGATCTCACCCGGCCACCGGTCACAAGTTCCCATTTCTTGCTGCCATCCGCAGTTATGGCGTATAGCTTTCCGTCGTCTGAGCCCACATAGATGATCCCGCCCGAATCAATGGCGGCCGATGAATGGATCTCCCCGCCGGTTTCATACGGGTCGGTCCATTTGGCTGTCCCATCCGGCTTTATGGCATACAATTTGAAATCATGGCTGCCCACATAGATGTTCCCGTCTGCATCAACGGCAGGGGATGCGGAGATGATCCCCTCGGTTTCAAATGCCCATTTTTGGGTACCATCACTTGAAATGGCATAGAGAGTCCCATCATCGGACCCCACATATAGGGTCCCGTCCGACCCCACCGCCGGCGAGGATTGGACCGCGCCCCCGGTCTCAAATGCCCATTTCTGAGTACCGTTGGTACGGATCGCATAGAGCTTGCCGTTATCAGACCCCACATACACGGTTCCGTCCGCCCCCACCGCGGGGGAAGACAGAATGCTGTTGCCCGTTTGAAATGTCCACTTGGTGTCCCCCGCCGCTGCCCTCACAGTGGCTGGATAAAGCAGGGTAATCAGGAAAAGAAGAAGTAACGGGAATATGTAACGTCTTGCTTTCATATTTTTCCCCCAACGGTCCATTTGTTGTGCTTGAGTGATTCAAGCTGAGCAGGTGATATCCCCTGACGCAACACATCTCTCACATCTTAGGTGCAAGCGGTTTATCGCCTATACATAAACTCATAACACAGGAATGAACAGGTGGTCAATACATGGAAAGCGGATTCCCTGGAAAACACTTTTTTCAAGGATTTCAATAATAAACGGCGTCTTGATCCAGAGGTTGACTTGTGAAAGGGCTTTAATCTATGATGGCATTCATTTCATTGAGATAGGAAGAAACGCCGTGTGGGACCCAAGGGAAAGGTCAATCCATGGAAAGAATGGCTTGTGATGTATTGGTAATCGGAAGCGGTGGTGCGGGGTTGAGAGCGGCCATTGCGGCCCGTGAAAAGGGGGCGGATGTGTGTGTGATTTCAAAGGCGCCGGTGGGAAAAGGGACCTGCACGATTATGAGTGCGGGGGTGTTCGCCGGAACGCCGGAGGAAGGCCCACGGGACCCTCATATTGAAAAAACGCTCCTGGCCGGACGCGGAATCAACGAGATGGATCTTGTGAAGGTGCTGGCCGAAGAGGCCCCCATACGGCTTAGAGAACTCGTGGCGTGGGGGATGAAGGGTCGTTTCCTGGAGGGGTATCTCTTTGCCGAGGCCATTCCTTCATGGGGAGGACAGGAGATAATTCGGTGCCTGTTGGAAAAGGCCAGGGAGATGGGGGTTCAATTCAAGGGCGGCATGTCGGTTTCCTCGCTTTCATTCGATGATGGGTCGGCTGCGGGCATGGCCTATTCCACTGTTCAGCAGAAATGGATGCAACTGAACGCCGGGGCCATCGTGCTTGCCACAGGGGGTGCCGGCGGGCTCTATCTTCAGCACGACAACCCCCAAGGCATGATGGGTGAGGCCTATGCGTTGGCATTGGATGCCGGCGCCGTGCTCCAGGACATGGAGTTTGTCCAGTTTTATCCCCTGGGCCTGTCGGAACCCGGGTTCCCGAGGTACCTCATTCCGCCGAGACTCGGAGATTACGGCCGCCTGTACAACCATCGGGAAGAGGAGATCCTTGATAAATACGGGATTGAAGAACGGCCCGCAGCGGAACTTGCCCGCGACCGGCTCTCGCAGGTCCTTTTCAAGGAGGTCTTGGAGGAAAAAAATGACATCTGGCTCGACTTGACTCAGATTTCCGAGGAATTGTGGTGCAGCGATCCCTTCTCCGCATCGTCGTGGGAGCCACTCGGTCAACGTTACGGGGCCAGGCGTCGTCCCGTTCGGGTGATGCCTATGGCGCACCACGTGATGGGCGGCATCCGTATCGATCCCGAGGGATCGACTGGCGTGCCGGGTTTCTACGCCGCGGGTGAGGTCTCCGGCGGTCTCCATGGGGCCAACCGTTTGGGCGGTAACGCCTTGACAGAGACCCTGGTATTCGGGGCAAGGGCAGGGGCAAAAGCCGGTGAGTGGGCCAAAGACCATCCTGTTGTTCCTTCGGTAGAAGTTGAAATGGTCCGCGGTTTTTCTGATGAAATATCCGGTACCGGTAACGCGGATCCATCGGAACTCAAAAAGCGGCTCAGACAGGTGATGTGGGAAAAGGGCGGTATTATCCGAAATCGACAGCGGTTATCGTTGGCCCTTACGGAGGTCGCGGAATTGGAGGAAAAGGCCGGGATGGTGCGCATCTTAGACGATCCATCCGGAATCAGCGCAAGTCTGGAACTTTGTTCGGGCATTCGAACCGCCCGTATGATCCTTCAATCCGCCCTGAAAGAGAGGAAAGCCGCGGGGCGCACTTTCGAGATGATTTTCCCGAGCAGGATGATGAAACATGGGGCGGCCACATAACGATCCGGGCGTCTTCCGTCGGGGGCGATGCGGAATTCAGGTTTGATCCAACACCGGTGGATTAGCCAAAGAGAGCGCGCCTCAGATAAGCAAATCCCAACCGCAGAAGGGCAACGTCGTCCACCTGCACCCTCTTTAAGGTTTCTTTCTCAATTTTAAACATTTCGATAAATTGCCGGGTGGCCACCAGTTCCCTGAACAGATCGGTATTATAACAGGCCACCAGGATTTTCTGCTGCTGTTTCTGATGAAGGGGTCTGGCACGATCCCGTCTGGGGTGAAAGAAAAGGGTAAGCATCTGATCGTTCAGCTCAATATAGGGTAAGAGCCCTTGGCTCCTCGTCCATTCCTCAACCCGTTGAATCTCGTTTTCCTCCACGCCTTCACAACCGGGCGTATCGAGAAGGTAAAAGAACTCCCTAAGGGCTGAAGCGGCATTTGCCTGGATGGTGGAGGACCTCCCCAGGGGATAAAGACGGCAGGCCATGGGCCGGTCCTCATAAATGCTGCACCCGTCAATGTCCACAAAGGGGCAGCGCTTATCCGCTTTTCCCATTTTAACGGATAAAATGGGAAAGCCTGAATCGGGCGCTGCCCTGTAAACAACATATTTATTTAGAAATGCATCGGAATGCATATCGAGCGCCCGTTTCATCCGTATCATGTCATAGGGCGTCAGGGATAAATGCTTATTGCCGCAGCAGGTGTTGAAGCACTCAAGCCCGGGATGGCACGAAAAGGGGAATGTGTCGTCTCGACTCAGTTGGTTACAGTCTGACGGGGGTGAATCCAAGATCATATTTCGATCCTTTAGGGTATCGGCCCCTTTTACCGGGGAAGTTTCACCAGAAATGTGGTCCCTTTTCCCGGTACGCTTTCGGCCCAGATGTCGCCGTCATGGGCCTGAACCACGCGATAGGAGATGGCAAGCCCGAGACCGGAACCACGGTCCCGTGTGGTGTAAAAGGGTTCGAATATATGAAGCAGATCTTCTTCCAGGATGCCGGACCCTTCATCGGCCACACGAATTCCCACACTGTTGACCCATTTCTCTGTGGTGATTCGAATGGTGCCGCCGTCATCCATGGCCTCGATCCCGTTTGTGAGAATATTGATGAATACCTGTTTCAGTTTATCCGGATCACAGTTGATTTCCTCCAATTCCGGTGCCGGGTCGAGTTCGAAGGCGTATTTATCCGTCCAGTGGATCCCTTTGACGATCTTGATGACGTCCTGAATAACCGAATGAATGTCCGTGGGCCGCTTGACCAGGTTGTACACCTTGGTGAAATCCCCCAAATTGGCCACCAGCTTTTCCAGTCGACTGACCTCATCAAGGATCATATCCAGTTTCTGAACGGTTTTTTTGTCTGAGAGACTGTTGCGTATTTGGTTGGAGAAGCCGCCGATGATCATCAACGGGTTCTTGAGTTCGTGGGCCACATGCGCCACGGTCTGTCCCACCGCGGCAAGGCGTTCGGATTGCAGGAGTTTTTTCTCGAGTTGTTTCTGTTGGGAAACGTCTCTGATAATGGCGGTGAAGGTGATTTCGTTTTCCAATTGGTGATAAGAGAGACCCAAATGAATGGGGAATTCTTTGCCCCCCTTTTTTAAAGCCGTAAGCGATAATGTTTGTCCCATGGCTTTGAGCCGCATGGTCGTCAGAAATGAGCTGACAAATTGATAGTGATCTCCGTACTGTGGCGGGATGAGGACCTTGAGATCTTTGTTCAGCATTTCCTCCCTTGAATATCCGAAGATTCGCTCGGCCGCATTGTTGAAAAGGATAATTTTATGATCGCTGTTTATGCTGATGATGGCGTCGGTGGCAGTGTCGAGTATGGTACGAAATTTCTTTTCTGAGGCCTTGAGCCGCCGGATGAGATTGCGGTATTCCGTTACGTCCCTGGAAATTTCAATAAAATAGGTAGGGGGGGCCTCACCGGTGGATACAGGATACATCATCCGGGTGAGTTCCATTTTCCCGTCTTCATCGGATCCATAACCATAGACGACCTCCACCCGCTCTCCTGTTTCTTTGGCCTTCTGAAGGGGACAGTGCGAACTCGTGATGTGGCAATGGATGCCGCTGAGACGCCTGATGTCATAACATCGCTTTCCAAGGACGTCTGATTTTTTTTGAGCGCATTCCTGAAGAAACACCTCATTCACATCCTGGATGATCCCATTTCCGTCCACAACCATGATCTCTTCGCTGATTCCATCGAAGAGGGCTTTTAAAAAGGACCTGTTGGTGCCGAAGCCTGGACGTTCATCAAATTCCGATGCGAGCGGGGCGGATGCTTCCACTGATTTTTCATTATCCATCATCAACCTCCGGCCCATGGACAGTAAAACACATATTCAGAGGAAAGAATGTCAAACATCTCCCCTGTTCCATCTTTGATGACCCCGTACAGTGATTTGAGGGTTTTTGCGTTCTTGAGGGATGCGCCGTAAGCTGCGCTGTTATGAAAAAACGTGTCGATGGGGAGTAAAACCTGATCCACAGTCCCGTGCCAGTGAATATTAAGCGCCGCTTTCATTTCGAAAACCTTGTTGTACATATCACGCAAAAGGTCTGTTCTGAGGATGGGGTTCACCTGATTGATCATGCAGTCCATGAGCCCCACCAGGTAGTAGATATCCCGCATCTGTTTTTCATTCTCACGTCTCATATACATCGCACGAATGGTGTACGCCATGCTTCCCTTCAAGACGAAGTGAGGGGGCAACGTATGGGCGATATCTCCATCGGATGCCAGTTTTTCTGTCTGGGAGCGCACCATCTGGATGAAATGCATGCTTTTCCACGCAGCGGTTCGAAACTCCCACGGCCCGGATGGGGTAATGACATCGGGTCCGGCCTTGGGTGCTTTATGAAGGTCTATGACTTTTCCCACTGTTTCGATGCCTTATCAAAAGGTTCTCCAGCGCATGACGAATCATGGTCTCGGGTGGCATGTCTCGTGAAGCGCCTTAAGCCGCTCTCTCGATACATGGGTGTAAATCTGGGTCGTGGCGATGTCGGCGTGTCCGAGCATGACCTGTACCGCTCTTAGATCGGCGCCTCCTTCCAAGAGGTGGCTGGCAAAAGAGTGCCTCAGGCTGTGTGGGCTGATGGTCTTCTTTATGCCGGCAGACCGGGCGTATTTCTTGATGATCTTCCAGAATCCCTGACGGGTCAGGGCTGAGCCCCTGAAATTTAGGAAAAGGTTCGAAGCGTTTCCTCCTTTCAAAAGCCTCGGCCGTGAACCGGAGAGGTATGCTTTTACCGCATCCTGGGCCTTTTCGCCGATGGGAACCAATCGTTCTTTGGACCCCTTTCCAAAAGTCCGGACAAACCCTGATTCCAGATTGACATCCAAAACCCCGAGCCCGACAAGCTCCGAGACCCTCAACCCGGAGGCATAAAGGAGTTCCAGCATGGCGCGATCCCGTATCCCTGTCGGCTGGGAGACATCCGGTTGGCTCAAGAGACGGTTCACCTCATCTTTACTGAGAAATTCAGGCAGCTTCTGCGCGAGGCGTGGGGTTTCCATCAGCCTTGCCGGACTCACGGGTAGGTGTCCTTCCAAAACGAGAAAGCGGAAAAACTGTTTTATGGAGGAGATATTCCTCGCTACCGATCGTGTCGAAAGCCGGGTTCTGAGAAACGCAATATAATCGGTAAGATGTTGCTGAGATACGTCTATAGGGGACAAATGGTCGTCTTCCAAAAATGTGGTTAATCGCATAAGATCGTTGCTGTACGCAACAATCGTGTTGCCTGAAAGCCCTCTTTCCACTTTCAGGTAATCGATGAATTGGTCCACCAGGCCATTCATTTCACTAAAAGTCGTAGACATCCTGGTTTAAGGTGAGGATCTCGGCGCCTGTGTCCGTGACCGCCACCATTTCCTCCAGTCTGATTCCCCCTTGCCTGGGAGATAAATCCCGGGTTCCACCGTGACCACCATCCCTTTTTGAGGGGAACCGGTTTTCGCGGCCCCAACTTGGGTCGTTCGTGTGTGGCAAGCCCCAGTCCATGTCCCAGACCGTGCCCAAAATATGTTCCGTATCCCGCCGTTTCGATGATGCTTCGGGCGATGCCATCTATCTCGGTGGTGGATCGTCCGGGTTTGATGGCCTTTATGGCGGCGGATTGCGCCTCACGAACGATTCGGTAGATATTTTTAAAATCCGGTTCCGGTTCCCCTATAAACACGGTCCTTGTCATGTCTGAGCAGTAACCGTTCAGCCGAACACCTGCATCAATGACAATCGGTTCTTTGACTCGGAGTTTTCGATCGGTGGGTACGGCGTGGGGAAGGGCACTGTTGGGACCGGAGGCCACGATGGATGGAAAGGAGAGGGCCTCAGCCCCGCCTGTCATGGCGAGGGATTCAATGCGTCGTGCCACCTCCTTTTCCGTCGTGCCGGATCGGATCTCCTTGATGACCTCTTTAAGAATATCGGAGATGAGATCGGCCGCATCCCTGAGGGTGTGCAACTCCCGTTCATCTTTAATCTCCCTCAGGTCCTCCAGGATTGTGGGGAGGGGTTCAAGGCCGATGGGGTTCGACAGTTTTTTTGTGGCCTCCCCAAGCTGCCGGTGCATACCCCATGTGAGGTAATCCCCCTCAAACCCGAGTTGTTTTGTGCCGATGCTCCGCAGAATATCCGGCAAATCCGATACCGGATCACGTTTCAAGGTCCGGACTTCAAATCCGGGCGCCTCCATCCGGGCCTCGGTGGTGTATCTTGAATCCGTAATCAGGACGGCTTGATTTTCCGTGATGAGAAGGGACCCCGATGATTCCGTGAGTTGGGTGTCGGATGCCTTGAATCCGGAGAGATACCGTCTGTTTTCAGGTTGTAAAATCCATGCCGTATCCGCATTTGCGGCCCCATCTTCGGCCAATCTTCTCCTTAAGGCCTTCAATCGTCGATCCAAAATCTCCCTATTCTGGGTCAGAATCATTTTATTCCCCCGCCATATGCGACCCGCATGAATATCAGTCTAACAGAAGGTTTGAGCGATTGCAATTGGGGAGCGAAGGCGGTCTCATGTTGACAGGGTCCATGCCAGTTGTTACTAACGGAGGGAATGTGGACTCGAAAGGAACTGAAAACACCATGACGCAGGGGAAAATCATCGAGTACGTGGAACAGGGAAAATTCATCTGTGCCTTCTGTCTTGAGGATAAGGGAAACCGCTTTCATCTCCTGACCGCTTTGAATCGCGAGGTCAGTCTCTCACCCAAAAGAGCGGTGCTCATCACGGACGCCGGATTAAATGTGTCTCTGCCGCGTGAAGAGCTTCTGTGTCGGCTTAAAGAGAAAGAAACATTCAGGATACATTTAAAGAGCCATGTGAATGCCAGGGAATTGTGGGAATTGGTCAAGGATGAAAAGGAGGTGTTTGATAACCGGTACCTGGCCCAGTTGGCCTTTGGGGATACGGTGACGGAAGATCACCGTTCGGCATTGATCAGGGCCCTTTTTGAAGATCGTCTCTATTTCAAAATGAAGGAGGGTCATTTCCTTCCGAATTCTGATGAAAAGGTCGATCAGATCCTGAAACAACAGGTTGCGGAAGCCGCGCGCACGAAAAAGCTCCAGCAAGGGGGGGAGTGGCTTAGGGAGGTTTTGAAGGGAGATCACCCGACACCGCCTTCGTGCAGGGAAGATATTATCCAGGATCTGGTCGACCTGGCGGTACATGAAAACGCTGCATCCGGCCTCCAATACAAAAAGGAACTCCTTGCCAATGCCGGGATGGCTGATTTCCGGGAAGCCCGAGATGTCCTGGTGAAATTGGGGGTGTGGGAAGAAGATATGAATCGGGACTTCTTGAAGCTGGGCATTGACACATCTTTCGCTCCCTCTCACCTGGCCGAGGCGCGCCGATTGGCCGGCCTCCCCTTTCCAAAGAAGGGACGTGAAGACCTGACAGATCTCCCTGCCGTCACCATGGACGGAGCGTTGACCCGGGATTACGATGACGCCGTAAGCCTTCGTATAGAGGATGACAGGATAGATCTCGGGATCCACATCGCCGACGTGGCTCAGGCTGTTTCTCCAGGCAGTATCATCGACAACGTGGCGAGAGAACGGGCCTCGTCCCAATACCTCCCCCGCAGACAAATCCCCATGATTCCGGAAAAACTCTCAGAGGATGCGCTCAGTCTGAAAATGGGCTGTGACCGGCCTGCGCTCACCATTCATGCCACATTTGACAAGGAGGGGACGCTCCTTGATCATCGCTTTGCACAGAGCGTCATTCGCGTCAAACAGCAGCTTTCCTATCAGGAGGTCAACGAAACATATGAAACAACACAGGATCTTCAGGCGCTTCACAAGCTGAGCCAAATCCTTCGCCGGCAACGGATGAACAGCGGCGCTACCAGTCTGTCCCTGCCGGAGCTGGAGGTCACATTCAATTCGGATAGGACGATTTCCCTGGAACTGATATCACAGGACACACCGGCACGGATGATCGTGGCAGAAATGATGATTTTGTATAACGCACTAACGGCCAAATTCTGTATCGATCACGAGATCCCCGTTTTATTCAGGACCCAGCCGGCGCCCAAGGAAAAGCTCCCCTGGATGACAAGGGGTACCTCTACTATGTGTTTCAGCAGCGCCGGAAGCTGAGTCCGCTTCAGATTCAAACCATCCCCGAACCCCACAGCGGACTGGGCCTTTCGGCCTATACCCATGCCACTTCTCCCATCAGGCGGTATCTGGACCTGGTGGCGCAACGCCAGTTGAAAGGTTTTCTCTCCGGAGAAGGTCCGCCTTTAAATGAGAAAGATCTGGAAGCGCTTCGGATAGTTGTGGAACCTGCTCTCAAAAACGTGGCCATGATCAAACGAAACCGGCTTCGCTACTGGACCCTCAAATTCCTGGGTCAGCATCCGGAAAAACCATTTAAGGCTCTCGTGCTCGATGAGTTAAAAAGAAAATACCGCATCGTGTTCACCGACTTTCTTATGATGGCTGAGTTGAAACGTCAGGACGGGATCATACTGAAGCAGGGGCAGGAAATTCGGGTGCGCATCAAAAAGTCGGATGCATGGGACAACAAGCTGATTCTGGAATATGTAGATGAACCCGCCTGATTCCTGACAAAAGAAAATACGCTGAAGGACCTTCACTCGTCTAAAGCCATTTCCTTTTTCATGATGAGAAGACCGGATTCATTATAGGCCAGAATTCGGATCGAAGTGGGCGGTGAGTCGTGATTTTCGATGACGTATCTCCCGCGAACCGTTCGGTAATTCCTGATTTTGAAATATTCCCCATCCTCGAAATCGACGGGAAGCCCGTTTTTCAGTGCCAATCTCGGATAGGTCCAATACTGTGGCGGCTTCTCGCTGTTTAGGGCGATCATGATGACATATCCGCTGATGGACCGGTTATCCGGATCAATGTTGACAAGACGGAAATGAATCCTCAGTTGCTGATGGTCCCTTCTTGCAGAGAATCGTTGGACATCCAAGGAAGAACCGCCTTGTCTTACCCACTTTTTTCCCTGACTTACGGATGGCCACTCGCCCGCTTCGGTTTCAATAGGTCGTGCGGCCTGTTCGGGATTTTCGGCCTCACCGGAAATGTGGCCATCAAGTTCCCGCAGGCGTTCTTTGGCTTCCTCAAGGGCCTCCCGGGTATCTTTCATCTCTTCTTCCAATTGAATCAGGCGCCGGGATTGGGACCTCCCGGCCCTGATTTCACTGAAGTAGAGGTTGATGAACAGAATAGAGAGCGCCACATAGAGGGCAAAAAATAGGAGGCCACCGAAAAGAAACGGGGCGGAGATACTGAAACTCCTGAGCTTCTTTGCTCCTTTGATGAACATGACGGTGACACGATCGGAATCGGAAATGCGCTTCTTCAGCTGGAACGGGCTGTTTTTTGTCGGAGTCATCGGGTAAATCGCTCAAAAAAGTTAAACGGACTCAAACCATCAGCTGAAAACCCGTTTAAACAGGTCGTCCACATGCTTGAGATGATAGGTGACATCAAAGATCTTTTCTATTTCCCCTTTATCCAAGTGCTTGAGGAGTTCTTCATCCGCCAAAAGGAGGGTTTTGAAATCCTTTCCCGAATCCCATACCTTCATCGCATTTCTCTGAACCATCACATAGGCCTTCTGTCTTTCAATTCCCTTTTCCGCCAGTTTAATCAACACCTGTTGAGAAAAGATCAGCCCTTTGGTTTTGTTGAGGTTTTCCGTCATTTTCTCGGGGTGGACCACCAGGCCCGAAAGGATGCGATTCAGGCGATGCAGGATGAAATCGGTCAAGATGGTGCTGTCCGGTGCGATGATACGTTCCACCGAGGAGTGGCTGATATCCCGTTCATGCCACAGGGGCATGTTCTCCATCGCGGCCAAGGCGTTGGTCCGAATCAGACGGGCCAGGCCGGAGATGTTTTCCGAACCGATGGGGTTTTTTTTGTGCGGCATGGCCGAAGACCCCTTTTGTCCCTTTTTGAAGGGTTCTTCCGCTTCCTGGACTTCGGTCTCTCTGAAGGTGCCTGATTTCCACAGCGATTTTTTCCAGGGTACCTGCCAGGATGGCCAGTGCGGTGAAATACTGCGCATGACGGTCCCGCTGAACGATCTGGGTGGATATGCGGGCGGGGTTCAATCCCAGTCGTTTACATGCCAGGGCTTCAACCTTCGGTGAAATATTGGCAAATGTGCCCACCGCCCCTGAGAGCTTGCCGAAGCGGATGACCTCACGAGCCTGGGTCAATCGGGTGCGGTTTCTGTCCATTTCTGAATACCAGACCGTTAGTTTGAGGCCAAAGGTGATCGGTTCGGCGTGGATGCCGTGAGATCTCCCGATCATCACCGTATCCTTATGCTCAAAGGCTCTCGCCTTGAGGGTCTCCATGAACGCTTCCACACCCGTCAGAATCAGGTCCATGGCCTCCGTTAAAAGAAGGGCCAGGCTGGTGTCCAGAATGTCGGAGGATGTGAGCCCGAGATGAATATAGCGTGACGCCTCGCCCACGTGTTCCTCCACGTTGGTCAGAAACGCGATGATGTCATGCCGGGTCTCCTCCTCTATCTCCATGATGCGATCCACGGAGAAGGCAGCTTTGTCCCGAATTTCCTTGAGGGCTTCATTTGGGATCATCCCGTCTTCTGCCATGGCTTCGCATGCGGCCATTTCCACATCGAGCCATTTCTGATAGCGGTTTTCTTCTTCCCAGATTCGACCCATTTCCGGTCGGGTGTATCGTGGAATCATATGTGTGATGTCCTCCTAAGTGCGCCGTGAGGCTGAAGTTCCGTATTGCTTTACCAGAACAGGCATGGTATTTCAAGCACCCAATTTTCAGGCTCTTGATCTTTACCCATGGCCACCATCGTCCTTCAAGCCATTAGACAGGAGATATCTCAGTGACCCAAACCCTGGCCGGAAACCGAGAGGAATCCAGGTCGGTATCCGTACAGGAGCCGGCTGGCGAGGAGATCCCTGTTCCAGGATTCCGCTCCCAGCTGGGGTTTATCCTTTTCCTTGCCGCTATTTTCTTCCTGAATTTCGTATCCCGGATCGTATTCTCGCCCCTCATGCCGACCATTGAACTGGACCTGAACCTGGCCCATGCGGAAGCGGCATCGCTTTTCCTTTTGATCGGTTTCGGATATTTCATATCGCTTTTGGGATCCGGTTTTGTTTCCTGTCGGCTGACACATAAAGGCACCATTGTCCTTTCCGCGTTCACAGTGGGTGTGGCCCTGCTAACCATTTCAATGGCCGGTGGTTTGTGGACCATGCGCATATCCCTCCTCTTTTTGGGTATGGCGGCAGGCCTCTATCTCCCATCCGGGATCGCAACGCTGACATCCGCGGTCAAAGTGAAACACTGGGGAAAGGCCATTGCCATACATGAAATGGCCCCCAACCTCGGTTTTGTAGCCGCCCCGCTACTGGCCGAAGCCCTGTTGCTGTGGTTCACCTGGCGGGGCGTGCTCTTTTTTCTCGGAGCCGCAAGCGTAGCGGCCGGGCTGGCATTCGCAAAGTTCGGACGCGGGGGCCGGTTTCAGGGAGAGGCGCCCGGTTTTCATTCCATCAAGAGCCTTTTGGCCGAACCCTCCTTCTGGATCATGGCTTTCCTTTTCAGTATTGGTATCTCGGGGACACTGGGCATCTTCACCATGCTCCCCCTCTACCTGGTCGGTGAACATGGCATGGAACGGAACTGGGCCAACACCTTGATTGCCGTATCCAGGATATCCGGTCTCTTCATGGCTTTTTTGGCAGGATGGGTTTCCGACCGTTTCGGACCGAACCGTACCATTTCCATCGTCTTTTTACTCACGGGACTCGCCACCATTTTGCTGGGGGTATTACCCACCAACTGGGTGATGATTCTGATTTTTCTTCAACCTGTAATAGCGGCATGCTTTTTTCCGCCCGGATTTGCCGCCCTTTCCGCTATCACGCCCCCCGACGCACGAAATATTGCCGTATCGCTCACCGTCCCCCTTGCCTTCGTCATCGGGGGGGGTGCCATCCCCCTCGGCATAGGCGCCATGGGGGACGCTGGATCTTTTGGTTCCGGTGTCGCCCTGACCGGCTGTCTTATTCTTTCGGGGGCACTGATATCTCTTTTTCTCAAATCCAATCGGCGGTAGACCCTTAATGAGAACCGGTGAGACGCTCCCTGGGATGCAGATCCATGCGATCTGAACCCCTTCCTTTATCCTTGACCCGCCATTAGGGTTTCACTATACTCCATGCCTACGATTTGGGGGTGGATTGCCCGCTTGATGCATCGGAATCAAGATGGGTTTTCGTCAACGGGCCTATCAAGGGAGTCATGGCGGCATACCTTAATTTTTGTTGTCTTTGCGGTATTTCTTGAGATTGGAGGGTTGATTTATGGGAAAAGTTGGAATTATCGGCGTGGGCCAGAGTGCGTTTGTGCGCGGATACCCCGGATCCATCCGGGAGTTGGCCTTTGAGGGGTTTAAGGATGCCATGCAGGATGCATCCATATCCAATCAGGATATTGATGCTTCTGTGATCTGTTCGGCCCCTGAATATGATAAGCAGCGATCGCCTGCGGGTGTTTTCGCCGAGTATCTGGGACTCGTGCCCCAGCCCACGTGTTACCTCGAGAGCCTTTGCTCCTCCAGCAGCATGGGCCTCAGGATGGCCTATGCGCTGGTCAAATCCGGGCTTCATGATGTGGTGGCGGTCATCGGTTTTCAGAAAATGTCGGAGATTTCCTCTGCGGAATCCCAGGAACGGATGGGACGGGGGGCGGACATCCAGTGGGAAAGTCCCTTCGGCACCATGATGCCTGCCTACTATGCCATGTATGCCCGGGCCCATATGGAAACCTATGGGACAACCCCTGAAGATCTGGCACTCATACGGGTGAAGGCGGCCACCTACGGGCAGATCAATGACAAGGCCGTGTACCGAAAACCGGTCACCTTCGACATGTTCTCCGATCCGGAGAGCCCCATGTCCAATCCGGTGGCCAGCCCCCTGAGGGTGGGAGACTGCTGCGCCAACGCCGATGGGAGTTCGTGCGTCATTGTGGCCAATGAGGAGAAAGCGAAGGCCTTCTCCAAAAAGCCGGTCTGGATCATGGGACTGGGGGCCTCATCCACCGCTGTCAATCTGGCGGGCAGGGATCTTTTCACCGGTCTGAAAGTGGCGCAGGAGGCGGGAAAGCAGGCCTATCAAATGGCCGGCATCTCCCCTGAAGATGTCGATGTGGCCGAAGTTCATGACTGTTTTACCATTGCCGAGATGATGGCCTATGAGAACCTCGGGTTCGCCGGACCCGGCGAGGGAAAGGAACTGATTCAATCCAAAGAGACCTACAAGGAGGGACGCATTCCGGTAAACGTGGATGGTGGCCTTTTATCCAAAGGGCACCCCATCGGGGCCACCGGCGGGTCACAGATCCGGACCATTGTCCTCCAGTTGCGGGGAGAGGCCGGGGATATGCAGGTTAAAGACCCGGAGATCGGGCTGGTCCACAATATCGGCGGTGTGGGTCTCTATGGTAACGTGACGATTCTTGGGAGGTAAAGAGATGGGAAAGAAGAAAAAAGAGGTGGATGACCGTTTCAGCAAATTCGGGACCGTCAGCTTTACCTCCATTACCAAGGTGAATGATTTCATCGACTATCTGGAACAGGGCAAGGTCATGGCCACCCGGTGCAAGGAATGCGGGAGGGTCTTTTTCCCGCCCAGGGCCGATTGTTATCACTGCCTTTCGAGTGATATGCAATGGGTTGAGGTATCGGGCAAGGGAAACCTGGTGACCTACAGCAAACTGGAGTTCGCGCCCATCGGGTTTGGCGATGACCTCCCCTATGCCATCGCCCTTCTGGACTACGGCGATTACAAGATATTCGGGAGAATCGCTGACGATGTCCCCGAAAACGAGATCCAAGTGGGCATGGAGATGGTCACCCGGATGAATCGATTGCCCAATGGCCAATTGAACTATGTTTTTCATAAGGTGTAATCCATTCGGTTTCCCTCCATTCTCTATCGATCGAGGATGGGGGATGCCGGCCGATGATGCCGTTTGAAGAAGCGCTTGACCCCGGGGGGTAAGTCGCCAGTTTTATGTCCGGAATTCCGTCACAAGTGGACGCCTGCTCTCAGCACCATCCCCCATTTGAATGGCTCGAACTTTCCATCACCATCGATCCGGTGGTGCACGATGTCCTCAGCAGCTTTCTATTCGACATGGGCTGTACGGGAATCGCCACACAAGGTGAAACGGATGAGTGCCTCAAGGCCTATCTCCCCTTCAGTGACAACCTGGAAGAGATCCGAGAGCGAATCGCGCGTTTCCTGAAAACCCTCCAGGACATTTTTTCCTTTGATCTATCGCCGACGTTTTCTTTCAGCAAAATAGCGGATCAGGCGTGGCATGTGGCCTGGCGGCGATTTTTCCGGCCGATAACAGTGACGCCGAATCTGATGATCCTTCCCGAATGGGAACAGATGCCCAACGATGCATCCGGTCATGTCATTCGAATGGATCCGGGGCCCGCGTTTGGGACGGGCTATCACGAGACGACCCGGCTCTGCCTGAAGGCCATGGAACAATTGACCGGAAACAGGCCGTGGACCATGCTCGACGTGGGTACGGGAAGCGGAATCCTTGCCCTGTATGCAGCATTGCTGGGTGCGGGTAGAATTCTGGCCGTTGACATTGATGCTGAGGCCCTCAGGTGGGCAAAACGAAATGCCCGGCTCAACGGACTTTCGAAGGCCATTGAACTGGCATCAACCCCGGTTGAGGTGGTCAACGCGCGATTCTCGATAGTGTGCGCCAATCTCATCCTGGGCGAGATCGAACGGTTGTTCGCAAGCCTTCTATCACATACGGAGCCGGGAGGCTGGTTGATCTTATCGGGGATCTTAAGAGATCAAGTAGGATCCGTTTCATTCCTCGCCGATAAGACCCATACACAGTGCCGCGACATATCCTATGAGGGAGAATGGGCCTGCGTCATGATCCATAAGCCAGGTGAGAAGGCGTGAGACGATTTTTTGTTGAAGAACTAACGCATGAAGGCGGGACGTGTATGATTACAGGGACTGAGGCCAGACACATCGCCCGGGTCTTACGAATGAAACCAGGGGACCGCATGGTCTTGATGAATGGGAAGGGACGCCACTATCAGGCGGCTGTGACCCGCATCAGCCGTCATGGGGTGGAGGTGGTTCTTGAATCGAGATGTCCCAGCCCCCCACCCTCGCCGGTGGAGATCACCCTCCTTCAGGCCCTCCTCAAATCGGGTCCCATGGATTTCTTAATTCAGAAAACGTCCGAGTTGGGTGCGGATCGCCTCATCCCCTTTGAAGCCGGGCGTTCGGTGGTCCGGCCGGATGAGGCACGTCTTGAGAAAAAATGACCCACTGGAAAAAAGTTGCCACAAGCGCTGCCAAACAATCGGGGAGGATCAAACCCCTGAAGGTCTCGCCCGTGTCGTCTTTTGAACCATTGCTGAGGAGATATAAAGATGACCATGCGCTCAAGGTGATCCTGTGGGAGGAAGAGGATTCAACGGATTTGAAGGAGGTGCTCCGGGCAACCCCGGCCAAGCGTCATTATGCGGGGATGGTCGGTCCCGAGGGCGGGTTTTCAAGCGAGGAAGTTGAGCTGGCGCAAAGGGCCGGGTTCATCCCCGTCACACTGGGCCGAAGAATCCTGCGTGCTGAAACGGCCGCCATCGCCATGACGGCCATTGTCCAGTATGAGCTGGGAGATCTAAGTGTCCCTGTTGTCAGAGAGCCCCTTCCAGATCTTGAAACAGATCTTCGATCCGGTAGAGGGCCTGATCCAGTTCGTTGAGGCGTCTGGTCAGGAGATATTCCCTTGCCGTTTCCTGGAGGGGTTCCATTTTGGCCACGTAGGGGCGCAGCTTTTTCTTGATTGCTGATGGGGTATTGGGGCTTTCACTGATCATCGTCATATCGTCGATAAGATGATATAAAGAAGGATCTTTCTCCACAAGCTGATGGTAGGAAAGCTGTCGAAGGCAATTGGCGATATTGGGAAAGACCTTTTCAAAGGCTTTTTCAAAGAAAGGGCGTACCCGGATGTCGATCTGCATGTATTGGCTCATCACCTGTTCCTCAACCGGTTTGAATTCATAAAGGATGCCGTAATGGCCCTGAAAGCGACTGTCAGGACGCCTTATCTTCGACACAGGAGCGGGTCACCTGTCAATCTATTTTTTTCGGTTTCAATTTGCCAGTCTACGATGGGGATCGTAAAAATCCCGTCCATGCCACCAAAGGAGTGCAACCATGCATATTTGCGGAAACATATACGGGTTTATCTGGGAGTCGATGACCCAGAACAACTGCAATACCTACCTGATTGACGGGTCTAAGCGGATCCTCGTGGACCCCGGCCACTTGGACTTGTTTGATCATGTGAAGGATGGACTTGCCGAACTCGGGTTGGGCGTAACGGATATCGACCTGGTGATTTGTACCCATGCCCATCCGGATCACCTGGAGGCTGCGGGTCTGTTTCAAGAGACCGCGGCACAGCTTACCTATCACGAGGCGGACTGGTCCCTGGTAAAAACCATGATGGCCCATCACGGAGCCGCATTTCAGATGTCAGTGGATGCCGTCCGCCCTGATTTTTTTCTATCCGAAGGGGATCTGCATGTGGGCGACATGAATTTCCAGGTGTTTCATACGCCGGGTCACGCGCCGGGGGCCATCTGTATATACCAGCCGGATGAAGGGATCTTGATTACCGGAGATCTCGTGTTTAAAGACGGGGTTGGGCGAACCGATTTGCCGGGTGGAGACGGGCCAGCGCTGAAGGAGAGCATCCGGCGCGTGGCCGGCCTTGATGTGAACTGGATTCTGCCCGGTCATGGAGCGACCCTATCCGGCAGGGACGACGTCAAACGGAATTTCCAGCAGATTGAAAGCTTCTGGTTCGCCCACATATAGGTTTTGTGATGTGTGACGGGTGATTCTCGATTGAAAAACCTCAAAGGCCTGCACCCCATTCATCATTTTTTCCATACAGACGATTTCACGCTCCTCGCAGGATATGCTTCGGGCAACGCTCCCATGAGTCTGGCTTTTTCCGTCTCAAGCCGCTCCTCATAGGTCTTTTGCAGCCGATTCAGAATTTCTGTGAAGGCGGGATCGGCTTCCAAATTGGGAGTCACCGCAGAACCTGAAATCTGATGATCCTTGAAAAGGCGCTCTATCTGTTCCTGCGTCCCTTCACTACGCGCTTTTTCTGTGGCGGTGTCAAATGCCCGGAAAATCGAGGACAGTCCTTGCACCTTTAGACCACATCCGAATTCGAGCAGTTCAAGGACTTCGCGGCCTGATTCAGGGGTATCGTCGAGACGGAGCGCTTCGAGGACTTCTTTGAGGAGCATCCTGTCTTTGGGATGATCCTCGACGTCTTCCAGTCTGCCGAACGCTTCAAGGAACTGCTCTTTACGGAGCACATGATCCCTAAACTTCTGAATTAGACCCCGCAGGGCCTTTCTCATTTCCTCGGCACGCTTTTCATGACGTTCGGTCTGGGTCAAGTTCATGTGCCGGGTCTTTTCCATGACCAGGTCCAGTGTGCTTTTGATTTCTCCCATGGTCAACCTCTCAAGGGGGTGCATCAGAGGGATGCGTTTTTTCCCAATTTTTGGAACATCTGTTCCGCCTGAAAAGAACTCCGCACAAACGGCCCCGAAGCCACCGCCTCAAACCCCATGTCGTAAGCGGTTTTTTCCCAATAGAGAAACACATCCGGATAAACGAATTCCATGACCGGGTGGTGTTCCCGGGAGGGGGCCAGATATTGACCAAGGGTCAGGGCGCGGCATCCCTCATCCACCAGATCGGCCAGGACAGCCTTCACTTCTTCACTGGTTTCTCCCAATCCCAGCATCAGACCGGATTTGGTGATCATCTCAGGGTTAATTCGCCGAACCGCCCGGAGGAGACTTAACGACCGATGATAGTCCGCTTCGGGCCTGACATCGCCGTAAAGCCGGGGAACGGTCTCCAGATTGTGGTTGAGGACGTCCGGAGCTGCGGCCACCACCCTTTTGAGGGCCGCTTCTGAACCCTTAAAATCAGGGATCAGCACTTCGACTCCCGTGGCGGGATTCCGGGCCTTGATGGCCCGAATGGTTCGTGCGAAATGATCAGCGCCGCCGTCCTTTAGGTCGTCACGGGTGACTGACGTCACAACGGCATACATGAGACCCAATTCCTTCACCGCATCGGCCACCTTACGGGGTTCGTCCTTTTCAGGTGCATCCGGCGGCCCGTGCATGACGGCGCAGAACCTGCAGTTCCGGGTGCACATGTTCCCGAGAATCATAAACGTGGCCGTGCCCCTGGCGAAACATTCTCCGAGATTGGGGCAGTGCGCCGCTTCACATACCGTGTGAAGGCCGCATTCTTTAAGGAGACGCACCACTCTGCCGTAGGATTCACCCGAGGACAGCCTTTTCTTCAGCCAGGGTGGCTTGGCTGACGGTCTCTTTTCTCTGACTTCCATCGTTTTTCAATCTTTGGTTGCGGTTTTAGGCCCGGAGTCCGGATACCGGTACGGGTAAATGGGGCCACCATGGCGGTGGGGGCTGGGATGCAAAACCCGGATGGGTGTCCAACCCCTCAACGGAAAATTGCAGGAGACGACCCGGGTGCCCGGTTTCAGTTCCCCGGCCGGCTTAAATGCTTGTGGACGATCTGCTCAGTCCCTGACCGCATCATGGCGCCGGATCGTTCCTTCTCGGATCAAAATGGCAGACATACTCCCGTCTCGGGGCAAATCGTTCGGGCGCCCCTCGTGTGGGTCTTTTGATGGCATCTGCCATCTTTTTTAACATGCCTTTGTAGACCCATTGATGAAACGGGTAAAGGCTGTACCAATAAATTAACCCAAAAAGTCCTTTGGGCAGGAATCGCGAGAGCTGCTGGAGTTCCGTATGCCCAGCGTCCAGGGGGTATAACCGAAAGGCCAGCGTGGCCTCGCCCGGCAGTTTCATCTCGGCCAGAAGTTCCAGCCGCTTGGGTTCCTCCACTCGCAATACCCGCCAGAAATCGAGGGCATCTCCCACATACAGGGAGCGCGGGTCCCTTCGCCCTCTTCTAAGCCCTATGCCACCTATGAGTCGATCCATGGCACCCCTCAGTGCCCACAAGAAATCGGCATGATACCATCCTTTCGTCCCCCCAAGCTGCACGATGGATTCCCAGACGTCTTCGGGTGGGGCCTCAATGACGGCTCGATACCCGCACTCAAACACCTTGCCCCCCGCGTAAGGGGCGTCCCCGCAGTCCACCCACTCAGGCACCTGGAGTCCCCCTGCATCGGACCAGCAGGTTTCCACCGCCTGCTGCTCGATTTTTCTGAGGGCCAGCCCTATGGCTTCTCTGCAGGACAAAAGTGTTTGGGGAATAAGGCTCCGGATACGGTTTTCCTCACAGACCACCGGATTCTTGAGACCCTGAATCAGCGGTTTGGCGATGGATGCAGGAATCGGTGTGACGAGATGAATCCAGTAGGAACTGAGCCTCGGGGTGAGCACCGGTACCGGTATGATCCATCTTCTGGGAAGTCCGGCCTCTTCCGCATACATCCTCATGAGTTCCCCATAGGTCAATACATCGGGCCCGCCGATATCGAATGTCCCACCCGAGGTTTCGGGCGACGACAAGCACCCCATGAGATAATTGAGCACGTTGCGGATGGCAATGGGCTGACACGGTGTGTGAACCCAGCGCGGGGTCGTCATGACCGGAAGGCGGTCGACGAGGTAGCGCATCAGCTCGAAGGACGCACTTCCCGAGCCCAGAATGAGTGCCGCCCGGAGAAAGGTGGTAGCCACACGCCCGGACTGGAGAATCCGGGCCACCTCTGTTCGGGAGCGGAGATGCTCACTCAGGTTCGGATCGTCCTTGCCCAGGCCCCCGAGGTAAACGATTCTGGAAAGACCGGCACTTTCAGCGGCATGCACCATATGCCGTGCCGCATCCCGGTCGACACGGGCAAAATCTTTCCCCCGGGCATTCATGGAATGCACCAGATAAAAGGCGGCCCAGCAGCCCCGGACAGCCCGTTCAAGGGAATCGGGGTTCAGCATATCGGCCTGAACCAGTTCAACATTTGGATCGTATGCCCAGGGTCTACAAGACAGCTTGTCTAAGGATCGTCCCATCACCCGGACGCGATACCCCGACTTCAGGAGCAGGGGGACCAGTCGACCCCCTACATAACCGGTGGCGCCGGTGACCAGAACGGGTTTTTCACTCATAGTTTCCCCCCAGCGAGGTGTTGAGACCTTTGAAAAACGCCCCCTTTCGCACAATATCCGCGTTGCGTTCGGATTTTAATCCTCGAAATATTGAACATATTACTGCGGTTAAAATCCTCACACGCCTTGATCTTGAACGAAATTGAACATTTTTCAAAGGTCTCGTTGATTTCACCGGTCCTGTGGTGTCTTGCCTCGGTCTTGGGCAGAGGCTCGATCGGTCGCAAAACAGATGTCTTGACTCTATCAAATTCAATTTCAATGTGAATCAAAAAATTATATCAGTTTGGTGTGCGTCTGGCAATGCATTCGCACATGACCTGGCCCCTGAATAAAATTTGCCC
Source organism: Deltaproteobacteria bacterium (assembly GCA_034522175.1). Classification (GTDB taxonomy): domain Bacteria; phylum Desulfobacterota; class DSM-4660; order Desulfatiglandales; family Desulfatiglandaceae; genus JAIPDZ01. The sequence continues at coordinate 3,332,545 of JAXHLQ010000001.1, forward strand.
CGGCTGAAGGATTCGCTGTCCCGTTCATCAATACAAAATGCAGGGTATTTGGGTGGTCTCCTTCGAAAAAGAAGGCTTGACCCATGCCTCCATCATGATACTCTCTGACCCGAACATCATATAACCCCAAAACTAATCAACAAAGGAGAGCCGTTTATGAATGAACACACGCCGTCCAATACCAACAAGGAACCCCTTCCCGGAAGGATGGAGGTGCTGAGGGAACTCCCGTCGGAACTTATGAAATCCCTTACCAAAAAAGAGATCCAGGCATTTCTCTTCGAAGAGGTGTGGCCCGACTCACTCCAGGAAAAGCTGAAAGACTACCTGAAATAGGGCCTCAATCGGCGATAGCCCCCCGTATGTGTTGACTTCCGCACGGGAATCATATAGGGGGTGATGAAAAAATGCCGAAGCAGGTAAGGATCAATGGAAGACATTCAGAATCACAAGGATTATAGGAACATAGACATCGATCAAGTGGGGGTAAAAGGGATAAGATACCCCATTACGGTTCTTGATAGAGATATGGGTGAACAGCAGACCGTGGCCAAGATCAACATGTACGTCAATTTGCCGCGCTATTACAAGGGCACCCACATGAGCCGCTTCGTTGAAATCCTCAATGAACACAGCCGGCGGATATCGCTTCAGAATTTCACGGGAATCCTCGAGGAGATGAAAAGCAGGCTGGACGCGCAGAGTGCCCATATGGAGATTACCTTTCCATACTTTATTAAGAAAAAGGCGCCCGTGAGCGGCAGCGAAGGCCTCATGGAATACCAGTGCACGTTCAAGGGGTTTTTGAACAGTGGAAGTGACCTGTTGATCATGATTCGTGTGCCCGTCTCAACCCTGTGCCCCTGCTCAAAAGAGATCAGTGATGCGGGTGCGCATAATCAGCGGGGTGAGGTCCATCTTCAGGTGAGGTTTGAGCGGTTTGTGTGGATAGAGGATTTGATCCGACTGGTGGAGGAGTCTGCATCCAGTGACGTTTTTTCCGTGCTTAAGCGGGAAGACGAAAAATATATCACCGAAAAGGCGTATGAAAATCCGATGTTTGTGGAGGACGTGGTGAGGGAAATCGCCGTCAAACTGGGAAGAGATGCCAACATCACCTGGTTCGCGGTGGAGGCGGAAAATTTCGAGTCCATTCACAATCATAACGCCTATGCCTATATCGAAAAGCATATCAACGGTCCCCAGTGAGTCCATGTGGGATGATCGGGTGTGCATGAGGAGGAAAAATGAGCGATGATCTGAAGAAAATGTATCGAACTCTTATGGATGATCACTTCCCTTCGAAGATGACCATTTCATTTGACGATACGGTGCTGGTCTACCGGAAAAAATCGTGGAAGATTCCCGATGAGGCGCGGGGTGAGTGGGTTGAGAAGGGGCTTCGGTACGGAGAAAATCCCGGCCAGGAAGCGGCCCTTTATGAACTCGTCAATGGGAACCTGATCCTGGGAGACTGCCGGTTCATCGGTCCCGGTAAGGGACTGGTGTCCGCGATTACGGAAGCGGATATGCTTCAGAGCGGAAAACATCCCGGAAAGATCAATCTCACCGATGTGGATAATGCCCTCAACATCATGAAATACCTCGACAAAGGGCCCGCAGCGGTGATCGTCAAGCATAACAACCCCTGTGGGGTGGCCTACGGAGCGTCGCTGAGCGAGGCCTATGAGAAAGCCAACCGTGCGGACCGGATCGCGGCATTCGGGGGATGCGCCCTCTTCAACCGGCCGGTCGATATCGATACCGCCAAGGCCATCTCTGAAAACTATCTCGAAGTGGTGGCCGCACCGGATTTTGAGGCGGAAAGCGTGGACATCCTCTCCAGGCGACCCAACCTGAGAATCATCCGGGTCCCCCGCATGGACAGGCTTTATGAATACACCACCCTGCGGTTTGTGGATTTCAAAAGCCTCATCGACGGCGGCATTATCGTCCAGCAGTCTCCGCTGAACCGTATCCGGTCTCAGGCGGATTTCAGCGCCGCCACCACTGTTTATGAGGGGAAGACCTATGCCATTGAGCGCCAACCTGAATCGGATGAATATGCCGATATGGTGTTTGGCTGGCAGGTGGAACAGGGGGTGACCTCCAACTCGGTTCTCTATGTGAAAGACGGGGTGACCGTCGGCATCGGAACGGGTGAACAGGACCGTGTCGGGGTGGCGGAGATTGCCGTCCGGAAGGCCTATACAAAATATGCGGACGCGCTCTGTTTCGATGCGCATGGTTTATCCTTTAAAGCGCTCGAATTGGCTGTCGCCCGGGGTGAGAAGGAAAAGGCCCTCATGGACGACATCCAAAATGAAACCACGGACAACAGGGGCGGTCTGATCGGTTCCACCATGGTGTCGGATGCCTTTTTTCCTTTCAGAGACGGTGTGGACGTGGGCATCAGGGAAGGGATCAGGGCCATTGTGCAGCCGGGCGGGTCCCTGAGGGACTTTGAGGCCGTTGAAGCGTGCAATGAGGCAGATCCACAGGTGACCATGGTCTTCACGGGCCAGCGATCATTTAAGCATTAAGGGTTGGAGAAAAGGACAATGTACAATGCCAGTGATTTGAGAAAGGGATTGAAGATCCAGATCGATGATGAGCCCTATATGGTGGTGGATTTTCAATTCTCCAAACCGGGCAAGGGACAGGCCCTCTACCGGTGTAAGCTGAAAAACATGATCACCGGGGTGATTATCTCGCCGACGTACCGTTCGGTAGACACCTTTCACCCGGCCGATTTGGAAGAACGGCGGATGCAATATCTCTACAACCAGGACGATGAATTCTGGTTTATGGACGTGGAGAATTATGAGCAGTCCGTCCTCACTGCTGCGCAGGTGGGGGATGCCAAAAACCTCATGAGTGATAACCTGGAAGTGGATATCCTCTTTTTCGGTGAAAAGCCCATCGGCATTACCCTTACCAATTTCGTGGACCTGACCGTATCCCAGGCCGACCCCTGGGTGAAGGGCGACTCGGTCGCAGGAGACACCAAGCCGGTCACACTGGAAACCGGCTATGTCCTTCGGGTCCCCCCGTTTATTGAACCCGGGGAGAAGATAACCGTGGATACCCGCACCGGGGAATACGTCACCCGGGTCAAAGAATAGACCTTGCCGGACGGCCTGCTCAGGTTAGGCAGAAAAAGGGCCCGCCTTGTTTTTCGCGCCCGGATGGTTCAGGCCATCAGGGCGTTTTTTATCGAAAAGGGGTTTCTCGAGGTCGACACACCTTATCTCCAGCCGGCCCTGGTGCCTGAAGCGCATATTCAGGCCTATGGGATCGGTGATGTTTTTCTTCAAACCTCCCCCGAACTGTGTATGAAGCGGCTCCTCTCATCCGGCTATGGGAATATATTTCAGATCAGCCACGCCTTCAGAAGAGATGAGCGGGGCGATCGCCATCTGCCCGAGTTTACCCTGCTGGAGTGGTACCGCATTCATGCGGATTACACAGACCTCATGACGGATTGCGAGGCCCTGTTGCGCCATCTAATTCATTGTCTTGAGCTAAGGGAAGCCGTCTCCTGTGGGGGTCAACAGATTGACATTGGCGGATCTTTTGAGCGGCTTTCGGTGGCGGATGCATTTGATCGTCATGCCCCCGTGTCCCTCGATGCGGTCATGAAGGCAGGGCGGTTTGACGATTTTCTCGTACAATACATCGAGCCCCATCTCGGTTTAAAAACACCGGCGATCCTTTATGATTATCCGGCATCCCTGGCCGCCCTGGCGCGGCTGAAGCCGGAAAACAGAAACCTCGCCGAACGATTTGAACTGTATGTGGGGGGGGTTGAACTGGCCAACGGGTTTTCCGAATTGAATGATGCCGCTGAACAGCGGGCCCGCTTTCAGGATGAGATCAAGAAGATGAATGAACGGGGGAGAGGGTCTTCCCCCATGCCCGAGCGGTTTTTGGGTGCCCTGGACCATATGCCCGAGGCGGCGGGCATTGCTCTGGGCGTGGACCGGCTGGCGATGGTGCTGACGGGGGCCGAGCGGATCGATGATGTGGTGGCGTTTACACCCGAATCGCTCTAATCTCCCTGTTGATTCCGAGGTCGATTTGGTGTAAAAAGGAATCCTAAATCGAGATATTCAGATCATGGATAACCGCGCGTAAATGTAACATCTCAATAACTGGGGGTAACCCGTCTGGAACCCTGTGGAGAAGGTAGTCGCCTCGATTTATTGAGAAAATACGCGTAAATCAAACAGACACGAACCATGGAATCGTCGACGTACCGAAAACCAATAAATGAGGTGGCCAAGGGACATACCCCGTCAAGGAAAAAGAGGTGCGGTGCCTGGCCTGCGGGACCACCCGGATGAAATCGGGCAGGCGATACTGCTCAAAGGAATGCCGCCGGCATATCAACTGGGTCCTTTCCCTGTCAAAGGGATTGCTCAAGGCGTTGAACGCCCGGTACGCCGCCTTTTCATTCACCAGTGAAGAGGTGGTTCTGGACGTATTCCCTGTCTGGTCCAATAAGATATCGAGATTTTCGCTGAGGCGGAGGGCGGACAATAAACCGGCCGACGATCTGAAAAATCTGGTCCTTCAGTATGGGACCCAGTGGCACCAAATGGTCAACAGTAACCGCTCCAAAAGCTATGCCTCCCTCCATTTGGTCACCCAGAACCACCGACAGGATGTCCATCCCAATGTGATAAAGCCGGATAGTCAATCCCGGCCCAGGCTGTCCAAAGTGGAAACGGGCAGCCTCAAGATCCTTCGACTCCACCGCTCTGACCTGGCCGATGAGGGACGGCGGAGGAAGATCCGGACTGCCTACAAGAAAATGGCCAAGATTCATCATCCGGATGTGGGCGGGGACGAAGAGAAGTTTAAAAAACTGAAGGAGGCCCACGAACAGATGATTCTGTGGGCGGAAAACCCCCAATACACCTCACGAAAAGCGCTCGAGGACTGCTGGTCTTACGACGGCGCCACCAGCCGCTGGGCCCCTCCATTGTAGCATACGATTGCGAGGGAAGCTCCGCATTAGGAGATCATGCCCCATGTTTATGCCGTTAATCCAAAAGAGAAGAAGCATCCGAAAATATCAAAAAAAGGCCGTGCCGCCGGAAAAAATGGACCAGTTGGTGGAAGCGGTCCTTCGATCCCCGTCCTCCATGGGAAACAACCCGTGGGAGTTCATCGTGGTCACCGACCCGGCGGTGCTGGAAAAACTGTCTGTGGCAAAGCCCCACGGCGCAGCCTTTCTCAAGCATGCGCCCCTGGGCATCGTGGTTTGCGGCGATCCCGGGAAGAGCCAGGTATGGATAGAGGACTGCGCCATTGCGTCTATTTTTATCCATCTTGCTGCCCAAGGCATGGGGCTCGGCAGTTGCTGGATACAGATTCGGGAACGGATGCACGATGAGGTACAGTCGGCCGGGGATTATGTGGCGGATGTGCTCGGTATCCCGGCACGTATGGAAGTGGAAGCCATTGTGGCCGCTGGCTACCCGGATGAAGAAAAGCCTCCCCACCCGGAAACGTCCCTCCAGTACGAGAAGGTTTTCCGGGACGCATACGGTGTGCCCTTCGGGCCTTAGATTCTTACTCAGAACGTCTGAGAGCGCATCTCTCAGTTTTTCCCGGCCCTGCCTCTATGTTCCTTCGCGGCCTTGCTGAGCCTCGCCATACGCCGTCGAATGTCTCCCTCACGACCCCTCTCGGTGGGCCGGTAGAAGGTCTGGTCTTTCAGCTTTTCCGGTAAGTATGCCTGTTTGACCCACGCCCCCTTATAATTGTGGGGATACAAATATCCCCGGCCGTATCCCTGTTGTTTCATGAGCCGGGTGGGGGCGTTGCGGATATGCATGGGTACCGGCAGGGGGCCGGACTGTTCGATTTCGGACTTCACCATTTTTTCAGCAAGATAGAGGGCGTTGCTTTTGGGGGCTGAGGCGAGATAGATGGCGGCCTCGGCCAGGGCCAGTTCCGCTTCAGGGGGGCCGACCTTTTCCCAGGCATCGAATGCGGCCAGGGCTACCTGAAGTGCGGCCGGATCGGCCAGCCCCACATCTTCCGATGCAAATCGGATCATTCGCCGACATATGAACAGGGGATCCTCTCCGGCCATGAGCATTCGGTAAAGCCAGTAAACCGATGCCTGGGCATCGCTTCCCCTCAGACTCTTGTGAAAGGCGGAGATGATATCGTAATGGGCATCACCGGCCTTGTCATGGGGCAGGGCCTGTCGGTTCAGCGCCTTTTCAACGGTACTTAGATCCAATCGCACCGGGCCCTGAGGTGTGTCGTCCAAGGCATAATGGACTGCTGACTCCAGGTTGTTCAGGGCCACCCGGGCGTCTCCGTTGGAAAGCGCCGTCACGTGTGCCATGGCGTCGTCATTCATCCGGATATCCAAGTGGCCGAGACCGCGTTCGGGGTCCTGCATGGCCCGGCGAACAAGCGTTTCAATGTCTTTGCTCCCCAGGGATTTCAGGACGACCGTCCGGGCCCTCGAGAGCAGCGGCGGGATGACTTCGAAGGACGGGTTTTGTGTGGTGGCGCCGATGAGGATGATCAGGCCGCTTTCCACATGCGGGAGGAAGGCATCCTGCTGGGCCTTGTTGAACCGGTGAATTTCATCCACAAACAACATCGCCGGTTTTCCCGTGGCATGTCTCTCCGGCCCGGCCGTCTCGATGATCTCCCTTAAGGCCTTAACGCCGGACGTCACTGCGGAGAAGGCATGAAAAGCGGCCTTGGAATAGGTTCCCATCAGTCTCGCCAGGGTGGTTTTACCGGAGCCTGGAGGTCCCCAGAAAATAATTGAAAAAATTCGTCCGTTTCGAATCGCCTTACCGAGAAAGGCCTCTTTACCGAGGAGATGGTCCTGTCCCACGATGTCTTCGAGGCGTTTTGGCCGCATGCGCTCTGCCAGCGGGATATGCCCTTCCTGTTCGAAAAGGGACATGGGTCAGGCCCCTTCACCGGAGAGAAGTGTGGCAGAAACCCGCACAACCCGGTCAATCAGTAACGGTTTACCCATCACTCGATCAGGTACCATTTCACCGGCGCCTCCCCCGGCGCCGGAAGAGGCGTCCGGATTGAGCAGCAGCACCGGAAGGTCCGGTTTCTGCCGCTTTACCCTGTCAATGAATCGGATCCGCTTAATGCCGGGTGTTTTACCATCAGCGATCATCAAATCCACATCTCTGTGGTTCAGCACATCGATTCCTTCCTTGAGACTGGATGCCATTGAGACGACGGCCCCCTTGTCTTCGAGCATCCGGCAGATAAGGCGGGCCACCGTCCCTTCTTCCCCGGTGAAAAGGATGTGGGCATCAGAAATTTTTTTCTTCTTCCTCGCCTGCGGTCTGGATCGACGACGGTTTTGAATCGGGAGTTGGACGGTGACCATGGTTCCGCCTCCCTCATGGGTGGAGACCGTTATATTCCCCCCGTGCCCCTCAATGATACTTCGGGCCAGACTCAAGCCGAGTCCTCGGTGGGTCTTCGGCCTGGTGGTAAAAAAGGGATCAAAAATCCGCCCCGAAACGCTTTCCAGAATCCCGTAGCCACTGTCCTGGATATAAATCAATCCCATTCCGGCGCTCGTTTCCGTTGTGAGATAGACGACGCTCCTCTCAGGCGAGGCCTCCACCGCATTACGGAGAATATGGGTCAGTGCCAGTTGAATGTCCGGCCCGTGACCATAGAGGGCCGGCATGGCTCTCAAATAGGGTTTGATCGTTACCCCGGCTTCCGGAGATTCGGTGACAGACACCCCTTCGGCATCTCTTGCGGCCTGATAAACCATCGCTTCCAGGTCTAACGGGGCGATCTCCGAAGGCGCGTAGGCGGTGCGCGTCAATATGCCGAGATCCCTCGACATTCGGCTGCATTCTGGTCCCGCCTTTGTCATCGGTTTCAGAGAGGCCCCGGGGAAGGCATTTCATCAATACCCGTTTTGAGGTGATGGGGACAATCTTTCAGCGTCTTCATGAAATGCGTCCCCATCCGTTCGATGGCCTCCCGCTTGAGTGTCTCACACCGATCCTGTTCCCATTTTTGTCTCTCGGTCAGATCATGGATATGCATAAGGAGTGTGGTTCGACCCTGTTCGTACCTGAATTTTCTCAGATGGATGTCGCAGATAATTTCACCCCCGGACCTGTCGTTTAAAGAGACGTCATGGAGGCCCTGGGCCGGGTCCCCGACAACCAACGCCCTGTGTACAGCGGCCAGATGGGCCCTCGAGCCCGGGTGGATGATCTCATAAATGCCCATGGCCTCCAGTTCGTCAGAGGTGAAACCGAGAAGCCGGGAAATAGCCTCATTGGCCATAATGATCTTATCTTTTTGAACGAGCAGCGCAGGTTCCGGAAGCTCATGAAATAATTTCGAGCGATTCTGAATCACCTTCTCGAGTCTGTGCCGTTCCTTTTTGAGTGTGTCGATCTTTTCTCTGAGGCGGCGGTTCTCTTCCCTGAGCCGCGCTCCCCAACGCATGGGTTTTTGTCCCTGGACTTCATTCATGGGTCATCTCTACGGTGGATTGAAACCGGTTCCGGGCCATGGGTGACGCACAGGGTTTAGGTTGTTCTCATGGGCTAAATTCCCTTGATGATCACCATGACATAGCGTATCATACCCCCACGAGATCTGACAACCGGGAACAGCTTTCAGGGGTCTTAAGCGAGGATTGCGTGACGCCTTCATCTTTCGTCCATTTGCACGTGCACAGCGAGTACAGCCTGCTAGATGGGGCCATTCAGTTCGACCGTCTGCTGGAGCGGGCCGGTGCGCTGGGAATGGAGAGTGTGGCCATCACCGACCATGGGAACATGTTCGGCGTTGTGGAGTTCTACGACAAGGCCGTCAAGGCGGGTATTAAACCGATCATCGGCTGCGAGGTGTATGTGGCGCCCGGAGATCGAAAGGATCGATCCCCTTCCCCCAACGGCGTTCCCAATGCATACCATCTCGTCCTCCTGGTCATGAATGAGACGGGATATAAGAACCTGTCGCGTTTGGTGACGCTGGGTCACTTAGAGGGATTTTACTATCATCCGCGCGTGGATATGGACCTCCTCAGGGAATACCATTCAGGCCTCATCGCCCTGTCCGCCTGTCTCAAAGGCCATGTCCCCTATCTGATCGGTGCGGACCAAATGGAATCCGCCACAAAGCGGGCGGAGGAACTGGCAGCCATTTTTGATGACCGGTTCTATTTGGAAGTCCAGGCCAATCGATTGCCCCAGCAGGAAAAAGTGAACAAGGCCCTTCAGGAGATCGGCTCCCAACTGTCCCTTCCTCTCGTGGCGACCAATGATTGCCATTATCTGAACCGAAAGGATGCCATGGCGCACGACGTGCTCCTCTGTATCCAGACGGGCAAGAGCGTGGATGATGAAAAAAGGCTCCGATTCTCCTCCGATGAGTTTTTCTTTAAATCCCGTTCTGAAATGGAATCAGCGCTTGAGGGATACCATGAGGCCTTGGACAATACGGCTCAGGTGGCGGAACGCTGCAACTACGAGATGGGGTTTGGCGAGTACAAATTCCCCGTCTTCAATGTCCCTGACGGCCATAGTCTGGATCAGATGCTGACGGATGCGGCCGAGGCGGGTCTTGTGGACCGGTTGATGCAGAAGGAAGAGGAGGAAGGGGAGGTTCCCGAGACCGTTAAGGCCCAATACAAGGAGCGGCTCCGATTTGAACTCGATGTGATCCTGAAAATGGGGTTTGCCGGCTACTTTCTGATTGTGGCCGATTTCATCGACTACGCCTATCGAAACGATATCTCCGTGGGCCCGGGACGGGGTTCGGCGGCGGGCTCCCTGGTGGCCTATTGCCTCAACATTACCGATGTGGATCCCATCAAATACGGGCTGTTGTTTGAACGATTTCTCAATCCCGCACGGATCAGCATGCCCGACATCGATATCGATTTCTGTATCAATGGCCGGGATCAGGTCATTCAATATGTGGCGGAAAAATACGGCCGGTCCAATGTGGGACAGATCATCACCTTCGGCACCATGAAGGCGAGAGGAGTCATCCGGGACGTGGGCCGCAGCCTGAACATCCCGCTGGGAGAAGTGGACCGCATCGCCAAACTGGTCCCCGAAGGTCCCGGGGTCACGCTGGACAGAGCCATCCGGGAAGAGCCTGAACTCAAGCAATTGGAACAGACGGATGGGCCCGCCAAAAGACTTTTGAAGATATCCCGTTCTCTCGAGGGCCTGGCGAGGCACGCGTCCACCCATGCGTGCGGTGTGGTCATTTCGGACCGGGCGCTCGTGGACTACCTGCCGCTGTACAAGGGGTCCAAGGGCGAAATCATGGCCCAGTACACCATGGACCGGATTGAGCAGCTCGGCCTCATTAAATTCGATTTCCTCGGGCTCAAGACCCTGACGGTCATCAAAGAGACGCTCAAATTAATTCAAAAGACCACCGGCGTTCAGATTGATTTTAAACGGATGCCCATGAATGATGCGGCCACCTATCAGCTCTGCACAGACGGCAAGACCACCGGGGTGTTCCAGTTGGAGAGTTCCGGTATGAAGGACCTCTTGAGGCGTCTGAAACCCGAGGTATTTGAAGACATGATCGCCCTCATGGCCCTTTACCGGCCGGGCCCCCTGGGGAGTAACATGATCAACGATTTTGTGGATGGAAAGCATGGAAAGAAGCACGTCAATTACTTTCTTCCCCAACTCGAGCCCATCCTCAGGGAGACCTATGGGGTCATCCTCTACCAGGAGCAGGTCATGAAGATTGCCCAGGTCCTGGCCAATTATGCCATGAGTGAGGCGGATGAGCTGAGGAAGGCGGTGGGCAAAAAAAAGCCGGAGGTGATGGCCAAACACCGCCGCCGCTTTACCGACGGTGCCGTGTCCAACGGCGTGGACCCCAAACTTGCAGAAAAGCTCTTCGGCCTGATCGATAAATTCGGAGGCTATGGATTCAACAAGTCCCATTCGGCTGCTTATGCCATGATCGCCTATCAGACGGCCTACCTCAAGGCCCACTATCCGGTTCAATTCATGGCGGCCCTGTTGACCCAGGACATGGGAAACCAGGACAAGACCATTAAGAACATCGCCGAATGCCGTATCATGGGGATCGATATCCTTCCTCCGGATGTCAATGAGAGCCAGGCAGACTTTTCGGTGGTGGATGAGAAGATCCGTTTCGGGCTGGCGGCCGTCAAGAATGTGGGGGTGAAGGCGGTGGAACTCATGATCGAGGAGCGGGATCGGCACGGTGCGTTCACCGATCTTCTCGATTTCTGCAGGCGGGTGGAAGGTGCCAAGGTGAACCGCCGGGTGCTCGAAGGGTTGATCCAATGCGGGGCATTTGATTTTACGGGTATGCACCGCTCGCGCCTCTTTGCGGGGCTGGATGATGTCATGAGGGTCTGCGGGGCCAATCACGATCCCAACCAGCTTAATATGTTTGACAGCCTTGCCATGAACGGTGGCGGCACCGCGGGACTCATCGATCTGCCCGAGGTGGACGAGTGGGATGAGCGCGAGTTGCTGAGACGGGAGAAGGAGGCGCTGGGCTTTTACATCACCGGACACCCGCTTGCCGGATATCAGAATGAAATACGCCGCTTTGCCAGCTGCCCCGTGCAGGATCTTCCTGCTCAGAAGGACAAATCATTGGTCCATGTGGCCGGCGTGGTAGCGGAGCTGAAGATCAAGCGCACCAAACGCGGGGATAAGATGGCCACGGTCAAGTTTGAGGATTTGACCGGTTCGGTGGAGGTGGTCATATTCCCCGATCTCTTTAATGCGGTCTCGCTGCTGCTGAAAGGGGATGAGGCATTACTGATCACCGGTACGGCAGAGGTGGGAGAAAGTTCGGCCAAAATCCTGGCCAAAGAAATCGTGACCTTGAAATCCCTCAGGATGAAGCATGTCAAATCCGTACAGGTGACCCTTAAAAGCGGAGCGGAAACAGACACGGTGCTTCAGGATCTCAGGGATATCGTTTTTAAGTATCCAGGAGATTGCCGGATGCTGTTCAAGGTGGAACGGGCCGGCGGGGAACCGGTGAACATCGCGGCACACAGCCGGTTTAACGTGCTGCCCTGCGAGGCATTTATCGAAGCGGTGGAGACCGTGGCGGGCAACGGCGTGTGCAGGCTCAACACGTAGATGAGGACGCTTTCAGTATCGAAGGCGTATTTTGGGTTTGAGAGTCTAAGGTCAATGCCATTAATTTAAGGCTCAATAGCCCCATCGATACACGGAAACGTCATTCCGGGCTTGACCCGGAATCCAGTCTGTTCAAATACCTCTACGGTCGTGATTGCATGATATCTTATCAGAATCCGGTGGGGGATAAATGAAGCAATCGAAACGATGGGTTGGCTTGGGGATCTGTGCCCTGTGGGTGATGCTGATTTCCATGGCCTGGAGCGGGGAGGAAAACGTGATGCATAATGAGTCAGAAAAGGTGGTCAGGAAGGCTCACGGAGCCGGCAGATGGTTTCCGGGACGGTCGCGTGAGCTCAGGGAAATGGTCGACACATATGTCGCGCAGGCCAAGGTGCCTGACGTAAAGGGGGTGATCGTGGCTGCCCTCGCCCCCCATGCGGGATACCCCTATTCCGGAGGTATGGCCGGGTACACCTTCCGTGCCATAAAGGACAATGCAGAAAAAGGACATGCACCGGATCTGGCGGTGGTGCTGGGGTTGAGTCACCGGGGCGGGTTCAACGGGGTCGCCCTGATGAGCGGGGATGCCATTGAGACCCCTTTGAGGCAATCGCCCCTTGACACAGAGGCGGGTGAATTCCTTGCCGACGCAAGTCCCCGCATCTTTTTCGACTATGCCCCCCACGCCGGTGAACATTCCGCTGAAAATGAGATTCCCTTTGTGCAGGCGACCCTGCCGGGGGTCAAAATGGTGGTGGGCCTCATAGGCGATCACGATCCGCGCACCATCAGCGAACTGGCGGATGCCCTCAATGCCCTGAACAAGAACAAACGGATTGTGGTTATCGCCAGCACCGACATGCTGCACGATCCCGACTACGATCGGGTGACGAACACGGACAAAGCCACCCTGGAAAAGGTCGCACAGATGGATGATGCCGGACTGGCTCAGGAATGGCGGCCCTCAAAGCAGATATTCTGCGGGATCGCACCGGTCCTGACCGCTATGCGCTTTGCCAAGGATCAGGGGTGCGAGAAAGGCACCATCCTCGGGTATTGTAACAGCGGGGATGATTTTCCCGAAAGCCGTGGCCGCTGGGTGGTGGGCTACGGCGCCGTGATATTTGCGGTGCCTGAGTAAGGCGGGAGGACCAGAATATAAAATGCATACCTCCAGCATTCAAACCCTGTGGGCCGGATATCTATCCCTTGTTATTTTCCTCATCCTGTCAGGGTGCGCCGGCCCCCCTGTGGCTGAACGGCCGTATGGCAGCGCGTCCCTCGCGGATGGGGTCTATGAGGGGAGCGCCATGGGTTGGCCGAATCGGGCCGTGGTGAAGGTGACCATATCGGATCACAAAATTGTGGACATTAACGTGGTTGAGCATTGGGAACTTCAGGGCGAAAAGGCGGAATCCGTGGTGATCCAGCGGATCATCGAACAGCAAACCCCCCATGTGGATGCGGTGAGCGGGGCCACCAACAGCAGCTGGGTCCTCATGAATGCGGTGGAGGATGCGCTTGAAAAAGCACGCCGGGATAAGAAAACATCTGCAGATAAGTAAATGGATGGAAGAACTCCCTGTAAATAGACCGCCTTTTCTGCCTGCCCGACAGACGATCAACGCTTGGTTCGTCACGTAGGGCAGGACGGGCCCTGGGTGTTGGCGCTATCCGCCTCCTGGGCTATCCAGTTCAGGAATCTTTTGACAAGGCCTGCTTCTTGAGATTCGGTTTGGTCAATCGATAGCCCGGATTCGAGCCTCGTCTGGCCCTTCGCGCCATTCATCTGTTTTGTTTCAACGCTCATTGCTTTGGTCTCATGAACCCTTTAAAAAAATTCACGTTCCCGCCGTTTTTCGAAGGCCTTAAGCTATCGATTCTGCCTCCTGGCGTATGCATGCCACTTTTCCTCCCTACACAAAGAGAGGATTTATTGGAATTATCGGGTATGAAAAGGGTGGAAAACGAACACCGCTTTTGATTATGACGCGGTACGATTAAATTTTCAAGGTGTCATCAATGGAAACATGATGAGGTGCAATCAGCACATGATCACCCGAAAGCCCTTCCTGTAGGTGCGCCTTCAGGCGCACGGCCCAGGCAGGCACCCTGTGCGGCTGAAGCCGCATCTATCGGGGATTTTTGAGATCACACTCCACATTCATTCGTCATTGCGGCCTTTGAGCCGGAATCCTTTATGATGTTGATTCACGAAACAAGAAAGACAAAACAAGACTCGGCATTTTCGGTCGGCTTTTCATCCAGACCAGCAATTTCTCATTGACCTTCTATTTTCTCCATTACATGTTGCTGGCATGGCCCCTTGACATCATGTCGTTCACCTGGGACATCGAATGTTCAGCAAAGGTGATAAAAGATATGGTTAAAGATTTGCTCCACCTGTTCCCTTTCCCTCTCCGTTAGTTCAGCGAACTCGCCCTTTCGTGCGCGATTTGACAAGCGACCCTTGTTTTGTTTCAGAAAACCGAATAGAAGATTTACGGTTCGATCGGGCATATCCACAATATTGCCCACACGTTCTCGGAATTCATCGTATCTCCTGAGGAATTCGGTTTCTTTTGGCAAGTCTTCCTCTATCGTCTTTTGCACGCAGGCGTACAGGAACTCGGCATGGAGGGTTGCATCGAAGAAACGGTAAAAATCGGACTATATCCGACTTTCTCAAATAGCAAACGGGTTGTAAAAGCATTATTCGTTGGGTCTTGAGCCATAATTATACCACACGAAACTTGGTTGGAATTTGTCCCGGGATATCAAGGTCCCCAACATTGAGATAAATCATATCTGTAAAGGCCTGTAGAGATCGAAATCCGCTGGCTCGATTTTGACGATTCTGATGATTCGGTTTAGCCCTTCAGCTGTGGCATTGGTCAATCGGGTCAGAACGAATGGAACTATTCTGTGTTGATGTTTCCTGATCATTTTAACGAAATCACGGATAGGCTCGATGCGACTTTTCAGGGCAGTAGTGGTCCAGCTTTTGAGGAATCTTTCAGCAGCCCAAGGAGCCTGGTATTCCCAGAAGTGTTCAAATTCGTCTTTAAGGACCCATGCCCGATGGATTCTACGGTTTCCTTTTTGTAAGGCATTGAGGATGCGAGTGTCTTTTTTGGAACGGTTGGAGGAGTGCTTATACAAGAGCCACCGAAGGCCTTTGAGTGCCTTACGATTATCAGGAGAGGCCTCTCTCCACTGCTCTTTTCGAACCTCATCCACGGCCTCATTAAGGGCTTTGGCGATATGAAAACGATCCAAAACCAAGGTGGCGTTGGGGCAATGATCTTCGATGGCGCCAATATACGTTTGGCTCATATCACAGCACGCCCACTTGATCTGGTCCTTCTGATAGTCACTAAGCTTTTCGGCAAAGAATTCATCAATGGTCTCTCTGCCTTTTCCTTGACCAACCCACACCACGCAGGCTCGATCAAGGTCATAGACGACGGTAGCGTACTTATGCCCTTTGCAGTAGGAAATCTCATCAATGCCTATAGATTTAAGGCCTCTGATTTTGTGTCCAGACCGAAGACGGGCGATGCTTCTGTGTAAGAGACCGGAAAGGGTGGATTGGGGAATGTGGAGTAACCTGGCAGCCGCTTTTTGAGTCATCAACTGTAGACCTCAAGATAATATTTTTGGGGATTGAATCATTTTTTGCGGGACATTTCACTCCAAAAAATGTATGAAGGTGATTAAAACTGCGCTTAAAGGGAGGCCCCAATGCAAAAAAGATCAAAGTTAGACTGACGAACCAAAGCCGTAAAGAATGTCACCATATCCTTGCACTCGCACAAAATTGCGGAGATCTCGCTACGGTTAAACGAATTTTGGCGATAGAGGCCGTAGCAGAGGGCATGCCGTACTCAAAGATTGCAGTAACTTTGAGAGTAAGCACAGAATCCATTCGCTTATGGGTCAAAGCTGTGCTCCTCAATGGCGTGGGCGGTTTGAAATCCAAGAAGAAACCCGGAAGACCATCTAACTTGACCAAGACACAAAAAAAGAAACTGGATAAACTCATTACTGCCGGCCCGAAAAACGCAGGCTTCCCTGGCGCCTGCTGGCGTAGCCCCATGATACAGAAACTGATTTATCAACGGTTCGGAGTCTATTATTCAGTACATTACATCGCTCAGCTACTCAAGAATATGGGATTTTCATATCAAAAGGCCAAATTCGTTTCCGACCATAAAGACCCTGAGAAACGAAACATGTGGTTAAAAGAAACATGGCCCGAGATCCTAAAACTGGCTAAGGATAAGAATGCCTATATCCTATTCGGCGATGAAGCCTCTTTCCCTCAGTGGGGCTCTTTGACATACACCTGGGCTAAAAAGGGGCAACAGCCTGTCGTTAAGACCTCGGGTACTCGAAGGGGTTACAAGGTTTTTGGCTTAATTGACTACTTCTCTGGATGCTTCTTTTTCAAAGGACATGACAAAGGCAGATTGAATTCGCAGTCCTACCAATCGTTACTAACTGAAGTCCTATCAAAAACCAGAAAGCACATTATCCTGATTCAAGATGGGGCCAAATATCACACCAGCAAGGCCATGCAGCGATTCTTTGAAACCAAATCGCATCGTTTGACCGTGTTCAATCTGCCTTCCTATTCTCCAGATTACAATCCTATCGAAAAACTGTGGAAGAAAATCAAGGAAAAGGAAATCCATCTCCACTACTTTCCAACATTCGACAGTCGGAAAACAAAGTGGAGGAAGCTCTTCTCCATTTTGATGACTTGAAAAATGAAGTGCTCTCTCTGTTTGGCTTTTACAAAAATCAGCCCGAAATATAGCAGCTAAACCCCAAAATATTTTTCTTAAAAGCTATATGCCTCCAGTCCCATTTTCCCCGGATTGAGGATGTTGTCCGGATCAAACATCTTCTTTACCGAACGCATGACCGACATGCTCACCTCATCGTGTTCCATCTTCATGTACGGGATTTTGGCCAGTCCGATGCCGTGCTCTCCGGTCAATGTGCCGCCCATTTCAATGACCTTTTCGAACAATTCCTTGGACGCCGCTTCGACACGTCTTACCTGGTCGGAATCGGTTCCATCAAAACAGACCACCGGATGAAGGTTCCCGTCCCCCGCGTGGCCGACCGTGGGGATTCTCAGCTGATAGGTCTCGGCCAGATCAGAAATGGCCCTGAGCATATCGGGCACCTTGGACATGGGGACCGCCAGGTCTTCGACGATCAGGTTGTTGTTGATGCGGGCCACCACACCATATGCGGATTTACGGGCCGCCCAAAGGGCGGCAGCCCCTTCCGCGGAATCGGCACGCTTTACGGTGGTGGCGTGGTTCTTTTCAAAGATCGCTGTAATTTTCTCCATCTGGAATTCGGTTTCTTCTTTGGTATACCCGTCGGTTTCGGCCACCAGCATGGCTTCCACTTCCGGGAGCTCAAGGTCGGTATTTTCATTGATGACCACCAGCGTCTGCCGGTCCACCACTTCGAGGGCACTTGGAATAATGCCGGAATACATGATCTCGCTGATGGCGCGTCCGGCATCTTCAAGGGTTTCAAAGGTGGCCATGGCCGTGGTATCCAAGGGTGGCTTCGGATTGATCTTGAAGGTGATATCGGTAATAATCCCGAGGGTCCCCTCGGAGCCCACAAAGAGTCGGGTTAAATCGTAGCCGGAGACACTCTTCATGCATTTAGAGCCGGTGTGCAATACACGCCCATCCGCGAGCACCACCTCCAGGGCCAGTACATAGTCTTTGGTCGTACCGTACTTGGCGCCTTTGATGCCGCCGGCATTGGTGGCCACATTCCCCCCGAGCGTACAGACCGAGCCACTGGCGGGATCCGGAGGAAAAAAGAACCCGTAGGGTGTGAGCGCACGGTCCAGATCCGCATAGACGACCCCTGGCTGAACCACCGCCAACCGGTCCTCAATGTTGATATCAATGATCTGGTCCATGCGGCCCAGGTCGAGAATGACACCACCCTGTTCCGGTACGGCCAGTCCGGCCAGAGATGTCCCGGCCCCCCGGGGGACAACCGCGAACCTCTCCCGGCTGGCCAGTTTCATGATGGCCGATACCTGCTCCGTGGTGCCCGGCCACACGGCTGCGTCCGGTCTGTGGCTGTGCTCAGATGCATCTTTGGCATAGGCGATGAGATCGATCAGGGAGTCGGTGAAGTTATCCGCACCTACGATCTTTTTCAAAGATTCTTTGATTTCTGCGTCCATGACTGACTCCAATATTTTTCGGGTCCGTGAACGTGTTTCCGTACAGGTCATAAAAAACACGAGGAACCGAAACCGCCTGGATCCCTCGTGTGCGTTTTATCTCTGGAAAGATCGTCTTTTCTTCAGGTACTTTTAGCCGATCAGTTCTCCTCGCACGCGCTCGGCAATTTGCATGAACTCGCTTTCGGTGAGAACGCGCTTCAGATCGTGGGATTTCAACTTTACGGTTGCCAGTACCTCGAGGGCTTCGTCTTCCTTCAGTTCCAGACCTAGTTTATCACACCAGACCCAGACATTGTCCAGTCCGCTTTTTTTCCCCATGAGAATATTGGGAGTATCGCGACCCACAAAGGCCGGGTTGACGGGATAAAGAGTGGTGGGTTGATCTGCATAGGCATTTCGAAACCAGCCGGTGACAATACCGGATTCGATGTTGTAGGTCCCGTCGCCGACGAACGCCCTGCATGAGGGCACTTCGGTGCCGGAGAGTTCCCGGACCAGCTGGGACAATTCATTCATCTTTGAGAAATCGATCCCCACATCGATGCCGTACATGGTCAAAAGCGCCAGAACCGTTTCTTCCATGGGGGTGTTCCCAGCCCGTTCGCCAATGCCCAGCACCGTGGAATGGATCACTTCGGCCCCGGCCATGAGGGCATTGATGGTGTTGGCCACACCGAGACCGAAATCCGAATGGAAATGGACCTCCAGGGGCTTGGATACCCGCTCCTTTACCCTCTTCGTGAAATACGTTGCCGCCTGGGGATTGAGGGCCCCGAAGGTGTCCACCAGGGTAAAGGCATCCATGTGTCCCTCGGCGGCCACTTTATCCACCAGATTGAGGAGAAAATCGATGTCCGAGCGGGTGGCGTCTATGGTAAAAAAGACGGTATAAAGGCCTTTTTCCTTGGCAAATGCCGTGGCCTTCACCGATAGATCGATGGCCTTCTCCATGGGCCATTTATAGCCTTTTTCAATCAGGTGTTGGCTGGACGGGATTTCGATGACGATACCGTCGACCCCGCAATCGGCGGCCAGCTGCACATCCTGCACCATGCACCTGCAAAAGCAGAAAATATCAGACGGCAAATCCCTCTTCACGATTTCGCGAATCGCTTCCTCATCCCGGGGCGATACGGCGGGCATGCCGGCTTCGATGCGGTGGATACCCACCTCCGACAGCTTTTCGGCAATCCGGATCTTGTCGTCCTTGGTGAAGATAACGCCGGCCTGTTGTTCTCCGTCTCGTAAGGTGACATCGTGGATCTTTACCTTTTCGGGAATAATAAAGTCTTTTTTCACTTCGTCGAGGTAATTCCAGGGACTCACGAACCAGTTTTCTGATTTCCACGGTGAATTATTCAAGTTTTCTCCTCCCAAATTTAGTATGTGTGCACACGCATTTCTGAAAGTGCCTTTTTCGCGTAATAATTGAAGGCGATTGTCGCCAGCAAAACGATTCCCGGAACAACTCTTCGGATTTCAGGACTCACGCCCAGAATAAAGGAGGCGTTATTCAGACTTTCCACAAAAATAACGCCGAAAAAGGTTCCCAGAACGATATTTTTACCCTGAAAGATAACCGTACCCATCATGGCCGCAGCAAAGGCAGGGACCATGAACCGGTTTCCGATATCGACGGCCGCTGCGCCTGCACTGGCAGCCTGCAAAATGCCACTCAGCGGACTCAGCAGCCCGCAGATGATAAACGAAAGGAGGGTTATCATTCGGATGTTTACGCCCGAAAGTCTGGCGGCTTCAATGTTGCCACCCACCAGGGTGATTTGTCGTCCCCATCGCGTCTTTTCCATAAACAGGTAACAGAGAATGAAAACGCCCGCCATAAAATAAACCGGCATTCGAATATTCAAAAGGGTTCCTCTCCCGAGATACTCAAAATCCTGGGGCAAAATCTGCATGGATTGACCCCCTGATAGCCAATATAAAAAGCCGCTCAGGATGAATAGTGTTCCGAGGGTCGCGATAAAGGAATTGATATATAAACGAGTGACCAGCAACCCATTGAAGGCACCGATAACCAAACCGACTGAAACCCCGGCTAAAATACCCAGCCATACCGAATAGCCGATCTCGATCATGAGAAAGGTGGACAGCATGGCCCCATAGCCGGCAATATTGGGAAAAGACAGATCTATCCCGCCGGCCGCGATGACGATGCTCAGCCCGAAGGAGACAAAGGAGACCAGGCTTGCGGTTAGCAGGATATCCGCCAGATTGGCCGGGCTTAGAAAAACCGGCCTGTAAATGGCAATGGCCACGTATATGAAAAAGAAAAATATAAAGACCGCATATCTGATGAGAAAGGAAGCAACGGCGTCTCTCCTGTTGAGTGCATGTATGTGTTTCGTATCAGAACTGTACTTGCTCAATTTCTCCCCTCTTGACTGTGGTTATGGCAACTGCAAGGATCAGAAAAAGCCCCTGTACAAGTGGAATATAGTAGAACTTGACGGCATTGAGGGTCAGCCCGTTAATGATGGTATAAAAGAACAGCGCGCCCAGGAGGGTTCCAGGGAAATTATACTTGCCTGCTTTGAAGGCCGCTGAACCCAGAAAAACAGCCCCCAGGGCATAGACCAGAAGGAATCGCCCGGAATACACCATGGATCCGCCGATTCTCAGCGTTTCAATCAAACCGGTGAGCCCAAAGATAAGTCCCGCGGCAACAAAGGTGCCTCCCTTGATCAGCTTGGCCTTCAGGCCCACTTCTTTTACGGCTTCGATGTTTTCACCCAATGCCAAAATGTATTGCCCTGTTCTGGTTCGGGTCTGAAAAAGCCAACACAGTAAAAAGAGGCCCAGCATGACGATGATAGGAATGGGGAGCGGACCCAGGTGGCCCTGGACGATTTGCAGGATGCTCTCGTCGTATTTATAGATCCAGTGGGTCACTCCATGGCCGATATAGCGTTCCAGGCCCATGTAAATGAACCACGCAGCCAATGTGACCATGAAAGAGGACATCCCCAAGCCCACGACGAGTATTGCGATGCATAGCCCCGATACGACGCCAATAGCGAGACAGACAAGCACCACCCAAATCGGTGAGTATCCTGCCATGATCATCTTGAGCATCACCGCCCCAATCAGCCCCGTCAACCCGGCATAGGAGAGATCAATCTCTCCCATCATCATGATCAGGGTCAGTCCGAATGCGCATACCCCTAA
This sequence comes from Deltaproteobacteria bacterium, assembly GCA_034522175.1. Lineage (GTDB taxonomy): Bacteria > Desulfobacterota > DSM-4660 > Desulfatiglandales > Desulfatiglandaceae > JAIPDZ01. The sequence continues at coordinate 3,354,118 of JAXHLQ010000001.1, forward strand.
GGAGGTGGTCTGAACCAGAATATTCTGAATATTGCCCCAACTGAGAAAATGCCCTGACCAGAAGGAAAATACGATGATTGCCACGATGAATGCGAAGAGCAGGCCATAATTTGCGATGAATTTGTTCCAGTTATTTGTTTTTTGATTCATTGTCTTTTCCGCCCATTACGTAATATAGCAATTCATCCTTGGACACCTCTTTATTCACCAATTCCTTGACCAATTGACCTCTGAACATGACCAAGATTCTGTCGCAAAGGGCCAGGACCTCATCCAATTCGTTGGATATAAAGATCACGCCAGCGCCGTTTGTGGCAAGATCCACAATCATTTTATAAATGTCGTGTTTCCCCCCTACGTCAATTCCTTTGGTGGGTTCATCGAATATATAGATGCTTGATTCGCTCAGGAGCCATTTTCCAATGACCACCTTCTGTTGCGTTCCACCGCTCAGGAGCCGGGCTTCCTGTTCAAGACTGGGGGTGGCCATCTTGAAATCCTTGATGGACTTTTTTACCGCCTCCTTTTCCTCGCGTTGTTTGATCCAAAATCCACCGGCACAGAATTTCTTCTTGAGAGCGGCGAGGGTCATGTTCTTTCGTATGGATTCGGTTATGACCAGACCCTGCTGTCTTCGCTCTTCAGGAACCAGTGCGATGCCTGCATTGATGGCCCCCCGAGGATTTCTAATCCGTAGCTTCTCGCCTTTTAGCCTGATGGTACCCGATCGCTTACGGTCCGCTCCAAAGATAGCCCTCGCCACCTCGCTTTTCCCCGCACCAATGCTCCCCACAATGCCGAGAATTTCTCCAAACCGAAGATCAAATGAAATGGCCTCTGCCTTCAGCATCGGATGTAGATCTCTGACCGAAAGAAGCACTTCACCGATAGAGGCTTCTTCCTTGGGCACCTGCTTTTTGAGTTCCCTTCCTACCATATGTTTGACCAACTCGGCCTGGGTAAGCTCCTCTACAGCTGCGGTCAGGATCTTTTTCCCATCCCGCAAGACCGTAATTCGATCGCAGATTCGATATATTTCTTCTAAACGGTGGGAGATATAGATGATGGTAATCCCGCTTTGTTTACACCTATCCAGAAAATCGAAAAGGGCCTCTGTGGATTTTTGGTCCAGACGGGCGGTGGGTTCATCTAAGATCAGGAATTTTGGCTGTGCCACCAAGGCTCTTGCCACGGTAACCAACTGCTGCTGCGAAATGCTGAGGTCTTGAACCCTGGCGTCGATATCGATATCGGAAGATATTTCCTGTAGGAAAGGTGCGGCCTTTTGCTTCAATTCCTTTCGATCAATAAATCCTAGTCTATTGACAGGTTCCACGCCCATACAGATATTGTGGGCCACTGTAAATATGGGCACCAGATTCAGGTCTTGATGAATCAGACTGAGGCCCAACTCCCTAATCTGACGGATATCCATATCTTTGGCATTTTTTCCATCGATATAAAGCCTGCCGGTATCCTCGCTGTATTCCCTATAGAGAATTTTCATCAGGGTGGATTTTCCAGCGCCGTTTTCACCGACCAAGGCATGGCTTTCGCCCCTTCTGACCTCAAAGTCCACATTATCCAAGGCGACCACACCCGGAAAATATTTTGAAATGAGGCTTGCCTTAATAACGACATCCACATTATCGTTTTGTGCAGTACCCATTTGCTTCCTTAAAAGCCCTATGAACAGGGGTTGTTGGGGCATCCCCGACAGTCTTTGTGCCACGGCTGCCGGGGATGTGCTTCTGGTCTACTTTTACTTCAACTTGGATGTTGCCTACCAGGGTCTCTTTTTCCCCTTGTGAAAGAAGTCCCATGCCTCATCCAGCTCCATGAGCACCTTGTGCTTGAAAGATTTACTGGCGCCCGTATTGGCAATCAGGTGGGAGGGTACCAAATGCAGGGTAGGCAGGTTAGACTTAGCCTCTTGAACGGTCTTGAATGCCATCGCCTTTTCAAGCATTTCCGCTGCATATTCTCCCTGGGCTTTGGGGACCAGGCCCAAAAGGGCGGTTCTGGGGGCATCCGGTTTGGCCATTTCAGCGAGGACCGGGCGATCAGCATCCGTACAGATGACGGCCACCTGTTTCTCCTTTTTCATGTCTTTAATGGCCTTGATGGCGCCAACCGCAGGCTGACCCCAGGTGCAGACCACCCCTTTTAGATCCGGATGGGAACGCAGAGTCGCCTTAACGATGTCATAGGAATTGTTAATGGCATCGGCCGTGTCAACTTCATAAACATCTGCAATTCTTTTAATTTTCGGGAAATTTTTTAGGACGAGCTCTGCGGAATCTCTTCGAACCACCAAAGAGTGCCAACCGGCTGCATCCAGGATGATATACTTGCCTTCTCCGTGCATCTGGTTGACCATCCAGACACCCATATTGACATTTCCTTCCCAACTGTCCGACATGACCGTACAAACGGCGCCCGGCAGAAACATCTGCTGTCCGATAAGTGGAATATTGGCCTCCCACGCCTTCTTGGAAACATCGACGAATGCACCACCCTCTCCACCTTTGATGATAATGCCGTCCACCTTCATCTGAATGAAGTTCTCCACATCCGCTTTTTGCTGATTGGTGGCGCCCTGGGCATTGGTGGAGATGACCTTGTAGTCCCTGGACTCGAAATAATCGACAATGGCCTTATTGGCAAGATAGTTCCAGTCGTTTCCGAGCCATTGGTTGGCCACACCTACGACTTTTTGCTTAGCAAGAACGGGGGGGGTGAGAAACAGACAAAAGGTGAGAAGCGTCAGTAAACAAAGGATTGGAAGCGTTTTTAATCCGATTTTTCCCATGATAATACCTCCGATGTTGTTAAGGGTGAAATTGTTTATCCTGACCTAACAATATCCGAAATGACGCGTTTGAAAACAACACCTCCTTTCTTCTTGGGAATGATAGCGTTGAGATCAGCACTACCCCCCATCTGATTGGCATATGTAGAAACAGTAATTGCCGCTTTCATTTTTTTGGGGAAGGCGCATTTTTAGAAAAACAGTTATGAAGGGTTAAAGGTCTAATCAATAGACCAGACACTACTTACTTCTGAATTTCTTGTCAAGGATTATTTTTATGGACGTATAACAAAGGGAAAGTTACCTGAAAAATGTTTTTTTTGCGTTAACATCCTTAATGATCTTTTTCATTGACAAGCCATCCCCCATGTCATAAAAGGCGATTACAGGTTAGGGGTCAGACCAATAGATGACCTGAGGGTGCCATAATGAATACTTTATATTCACCGATTAAACCCAAACGGGTTTCTGAAGAGATTGTTGAACAGGTCAAGGCCCTCATATTTGAGGGAAAACTGAAGCCCGGGGAGAGCCTGCCCCCTGAAAGAGAACTGGCCAAGGCGTTGAATGTGAGCCGAGTTTCCCTCAGAGAGGCGTTGAATACCTTACAGGGAATGGGCCTGCTTGAAATTCAGCAGGGAAACCGGACCTGTGTACGGCCCATTACTACTCGGTCCATCAGCGATCCACTGGTTTCATTTGCCAAGAGTTCGCCCCAGAATATCCTGAAGATCTTTGAAATCAGGAAATATCTTGAACTGGGGTCTGTGGCGTTGGCTGCCGAGCGGGCCACTGATGATGAAATTCGCCTGTTAAAAGAGTTTTTCAACGAAATGAAAGAAGATCTAAAGGAAAACCGACTGGGTGCTAAAGCGGACCATGATTTCCATACTGCGCTGTCTGAAGCCACCCATAATGAGGCCTACATTCATCTAATGAAAACCATTTACGATCTATTGCAGGAAGAGCTTCGGATTGCCTGGGGAGGTATTTTTCGAAAAATGGATAAGCGGAAGATGTTGTTTGAGCAACACAAAAATATCCTTGACGCGGTGATCCAACATGATCCAGAAAGAGGGAGGGAGGAAGCGCTCATTCACCTCCGTTTTGTGGAAGAGAACTGGAAAAATTCCCTGTCTCAATCTTAACCCTAATATTGACCTTTGCAATGGCGATTCAATGAAAAAGATGTATCTTAGGTGTAATTGTCGATCTTATTTGCATGAGGCGGTGAGAAAATGAAGGATGTTTCGGTAGTCATTGACGGCAAATCGGTGAATGTTCAGCAAGGGAAGACCATATTAGAGGTGGCAGAAGGTGTGGGTATCGGCATTCCGACCTTATGCCACCGGCAGGATTTAAGTCTTGAGGGCAACTGCCGGATTTGCGTGGTGGAGGTGGAAGGGACGCCGCGGCTGGTGGCGTCGTGCCACACGCCGGTGAGCGAAGGGATGGTGATCCATACGCGATCGGCGCGGGTGCTCAAGGCGCGGAAGGTGATTATGGAGCTTCTGCTGGCGGGTCACACGGGACCGTGCGTGACGGACGAATGCGCGCGGGAATGCGAAGTGCACTGTCTGGCGGCTGAACTGGAGGTGGGTCCGCCCCGGTTTGGGGTGAGACGGCGACGGTTCTACCCGGTGGAGACGATCAGCCCGTACGTGAGAAGGGACCTGTCGAGATGCATTCTGTGTAGGCGGTGTATCCGTGCGTGCAGAGAGGTGGCGAAGCAGGATCTGTTTGATATGGCGTATCGGGGATTTTCATCCAAGGTGGTGACGGGGTGTGATGAGGCGTTGAATGCGGAGGTGTGCAAGGACTGCGGGATCTGCATTGAATACTGCCCGACCAGTGCGCTGTTGAAACCGAGTGAGGAGGTGGCCTGAGATGGAGAGAGAAGCGCTTCTGTCGATGCTGAAGAACGAGCAGGGGGCTGAGGGGTACATATCGGAGGATGCCATGCATAAGATGGCGGAGGCGTTGTCTGTGCCGGTGGCGCATGTATACGGTGTGGCGACGTTTTACGCCTTTTTATCGCTGAAACCCCAGGGGCGGCACGTGATCCGTTTGTGTAAAAGCGTGCCGTGTTTTTTTCAGGACGGAGAGAGCCTGAAGGGGTTTATTGAGGGGGAGCTGGGGATTGTGGCGGGAGAGACCACCAAAGACGGCCGGTTTACTCTTGAGCTGACCCACTGCATCGGGGCGTGTGACCGGGCGCCGGCCATGCTGGTGGACGACAGGGTGCACGGGGAGCTGACGCCTGAGAAGGTGAAAGAGATTTTACAATCGTATGATTAAGGATGTGGAGGACAAGGCCGTGGGGGAAAAGCGGGTGTTATTAGAAAGGATAGAGTTGACGGATCCTGTGGATCTGAAGGGGTATGAGGCACTTGGGGGATTCAAGGGACTTGAGAAGGCTCGTGGGATGTCACCGGAAGAGGTGATTGAATCGGTGAAGGCATCTGGATTAAGGGGCCGTGGGGGTGCGGGATTTCCCTGCGGGGTGAAATGGGATCTGGCCCGGAAATCCCCAGGCCCTGAGAAGATGCTGATCCTGAATGCGGATGAAGGGGAAGTGGGGACGTTCAAGGACCGGTATATTCTGGAACATAATCCCTATGTGGTTTTGGATGGGATGGCCATCAGCGCCTATGCCATAGGGGCGAGTAAGGGATATATCTACCTGAGGGATGAATACCATTACCTGCTGAGCGCCCTTGAAGCGGCCATTGGCCAATGCAAAGCGAAAGGATATCTCAAGGACCTGGAGATTGAGATCATCGAAGGGGCTGGTGCGTACATCTGTGGAGAGGAATCGGCGCTGATGAACTCCATCGAAGGCAAACGGGGGGAGTCGCGGTACCGACCGCCCTTCCCGCCGGAGAAGGGGTTGTTTGAAAAGCCCACCATCATCAACAACGTGGAGACGCTGATCAATGTCCCCCTGATTATGGAGAAGGGGGCGGATTGGTACACCTCTCTGGGCACGGAAAAGAGCAAGGGGACGAAGCTTTTTTGTGTGAGCGGGGATGTCAAAAACCCCGGGGTATACGAACTGGAGCTGGGGACCTCGCTCAAGGAATTACTGGACCTGTCTGGAGCCGAACCCCGAAGTGGGTTCAGGTGGGGGGTCTACGGGGAGCCTGATTCCGTCGGATCGGCTGGACACGCCGCTTTCCTATGAGAGTGTATTGGGGTCTGGTGCGGTGATGGTGTTTAATGAGCGCCGTGATGTCATTGAATTTGTGTACCGGACCCTTGAGTTTTTGAATGAGGAGTCGTGCGGGAAGTGTGCTCCGTGCCGTGAAGGGACGGAGGTGATGGTGGAGATTCTGGGAAGGCTGACGCGAGGCGAGGGATCTGAGTCGGATCTGATGAATCTAAAGACGCTGTCGGAGGTGATGATGGACGCCTCGTTATGCGGATTGGGACAGACGGCGCCGATACCGGTGCTGGACAGTTTGAGGGATTTCAGGGAGGTGTATGAGGCCCGTATTGAGCAGTCGATGTACTTGAGAGGACTTCGGACGGTGTAAAGGAGGTAGGAAGTGGAAGATCGTAAATACCTGTGTCCGTATTGCGGCGAGATATTTGATGGGTTTGAGGATCTGAAGGGACATGCGCTTACGTCCCATAAAGAGGAGCCGCTTCCCCTGCCGGAGGGGATGATCCGGCTGACATTGAATGGTGAGGCCTATGAGGTTCAGGTGCAGCCGGAATGGACGCTGAATTACCTGATCCACGACAAGCTGGGGCTGACCTCACCCAAGATGTTCTGTGACCGTGGGGCGTGTGGGTCGTGTACGGTGATCATGAACGGCCGGCCGATCCTGTCGTGTATGACGCTGGCCATTGAGTGTGACGGGAACACCATCGAAACGGCGGAAGGGATAGCGGATCAGGGTCATCCTTTGGTGGAGACGTATGTGAAGCACCACTGCATGCAGTGTGGGTACTGCACCCCGGGATTTATCACCACGGCCAAGGCGTTGTTGGACAAGAAGCCGGATCCTACGGAAGATGAGATCCGGGAGGCGCTGGGCGGGAATCTCTGCCGGTGCGGCACCTACCCCCAGCACCCCAAAGCCATCAGGGAAGCAGCAGATATACTGAAAGAACGCGAAGAGGGAGAATAGCATGAGCGTACAGAGCGTACAAACGGAATACGATCGAATGATCGAAATGGAGGACAATGTCGGGTTTGACAAGTACCCGCTCGAGGACTTCGATCAGATTGGAAAATCGGATGTTCAGCGGCTGGACGGCGCGGAAAAGGCCAGCGGACGGGCTGAATACACCATGGATATCCAGCTGCCCGGCATGCTGTATCTCAAGTTTCTGACGTCGCCTTATCCCCACGCTGCTATCAAACAGATGGATGTCAGCAAGGCCGAAGTGCTGCCGGGCGTTCGAGGTGTTTTAAGATACGACGACCCGGAACTCCCTGAGGTGGCGGACTTGGGTGGACACGGTCCCACGGCCGTGGCACCAATTCCTCATGTGGCCCACTTTGAAGGGGAGCCCGTGGGTGCGGCTGTGGCTGCGGATACGGAAGCCATTGCCGAAGAAGCCGTCAGGCTAATTCAGGTGGAGTGGGAAGAACGGCCGTTTATTCTGGACGTGGAGGAGGCCCTCAAACCGGACGCACCGCTTACCCACCCGGAGGATTTTCCGGAAAGCAATCTCGAAGTGGAACACATGGAGTCCCACGGCGATGTAGAGAAGGGATTTAAGGAAGCGGATCATGTGCTAGAATTCAAAGCTACCCGAACCCTTCACACGTACGTTTCTCCTGAAAGACCCTGCGGCGTGGTCCGCTGGAACGGCGACTACCCGGAGTTCTGGCTCAAACACCAGCGACCCCATGAAAACAAGCGCGCCATTGCTTCCTGGTATGAAAATGTTCCCATGAACCGGGTGGAGATGCACATGCCCTATCAGGGCGCCACGTTCGGGGGGTGGACCCAGTTTCAATGGAACCAAGGCCCCATGTACTGCGCCGCAGCCCTTTCAAAAAGATGCGGCCGACCGGTGAAATACGTTTTTGACCGCCGGGGTGACTTTTACGGCGGCGCCATGGACGAAGGGAATTACTACTACAAGGTAGGGTACAACAACGACGGCCGCATCCTCGCCGTCGAAGCCATAGGACACCTTTCGAATCAAATGTGGGAAGGGTTTGGACCTGGCACCCATTTTGAGGACAACACGCAGATTCCTAATCTGAATGCCCCCAGAAAAGTGATCAAAGTCAACAAGGGCCCCAATACCGCCGTGCGCTGCGAGCAGCTCCCTAACACCATGAGTTTCACACTGGTCATGGACCGGGTGGCTGCGGAGTTGAACATGGACCCCATTGATGTGGCACTCATTAATGACGGGGCCAAGGGGCACGACATGGTTTGGCTCACGGAACAGAAAAAGAAAGTTGGTTTCACGCCCATCGACAGCCTAAAGGCTTGTCTTGAAAAGGGAAAAGCAGCGGCAAAGTGGGATGAAAAATGGCATAAACCTGGCGCTAAAAAACTTACCAACGGCAAAATGCACGGCATCGGTTTCACCTGGACCCATGAGTGGGACGACTCCTGCGGATCCGGTGAAATTGCCATGCGGCTTGAAAGAAATGACGGCACCGTAAGTATCCTGGGCATGCGATGCGACAATGGGGTGAATGCAGAAACCGGGTACTGTCAGATTGCTGCCAACGAACTGGGCATGCGGCTGGAGGACGTTTTCTACAGGCCCCATACGGATACCGGCTTTTTCCCCATGTGCCCGGATTCTTCAACCAACACAAGCGTGAACGGGTGGGCGGTTCGGCACTGCGCCAGGTTATTAAAAGCCAAAATCCTGGAAGCTGCTACTAGCCCGAGAGCGGTCACCCAACGTGGTGATTATCCTGCCTTTTTTCCCGGTTTAAAGCCGGATGCCCTGGACATCAAAGACAGTATTATCTTCGTCAAGACCGACCCCTCCAAAAAGATGTCCGTCGCCGAACTGGTGGGGCCGTCCGCAGAAGCAGGCCCCCTTTCTTTCCACGAACTCTACGGCGCCGAAAGGCACCCCTTTAGCGCACCGCTCTTCGCCCATGCCTATCAGGCACAGATTGGGTGTTATAAGGGATTTCGGCCCAAATTTTGCCGCCAGGTCCATTTCATGGAAGTGGAGGTGGATACCGAAACCGGAGAAATAAGCATAACCAATGTGGTGAATGTCAATGATGTAGGAAAGGTGATCAGCCCCGAGTCGTGTGCCGGTCAGCAGTACGGGGGTACCTACATGGGTGTGGGCAGGGCGCTTTTTGAAGAAGTGGTCCATGACCCCGCCACCGGGGTGATGCTTAATGGGGACCTCCTGGATTATAAGATTGCCACCATTGAGGACTGCGGGGATATTGACACCCACCTGGTCGAGACTCAACAGGGATATGGCCCTTACGGGGCTACGGGCATCGGTGAAGACATTGCGACGGTCATTCCGGCATTGCTGGGCCCGGCGGTTTACAACGCCATAGGCAAATGGATTTACGAATTCCCGATTACACCGGAGAGGGTTTTAAGGGCCTTGGGGAAACTTTAGGAGACAGAGATCATGAAGACATTTACCCATTTGAACGCATCGAGCATTGAAGAAGCGCTATCCCTGCTGAGGCGGTATGGCGGCAGGGCGAGTCTCATTGCCGGCGGGACGGATGTACTGGGCAAGATGAAGGACCGGATTCTGCCGACGTACCCGGAAGCGCTGATTAACATCAAGACGATTCCGGGCCTGGACGGAATCCGGGAGGAAGAGGGGATGTTAAAGGTGGGTCCCTTGGCCATATTGGAGGACATTGCCCACAACGATACCGTCAAGGCGGGATACGCAGCCTTGGCTGAAGCGGCCCGCAGGACGGCCTCTCCGCACCTGAGGGAGATGGGGACGCTGGGGGGAATCTGTGTCAGGACATCCGGTGCTGGTATTACCGGAATCCGGAGAACCGGTTTCCGTGTTTGCGGAAGGGTGGAGGCCGGTGCTATGCACTGGCCGGAGACACGCGGTATCATTCCATCTTCGGGGGGAGTGTAGAGGAAGGGTGTATTGCGGTTCATCCCAGTGATACGGCCCCGGCCCTGATTGCACTGGATGCCCGGATTAAGACGTCCAAGCGGACGGTTGCGGCCGAGGATTTTTTCCAGGTGGCGGTGTCCGGTACCACGGTTCTGGAGGATGATGAGATGGTGACGGAGATCCAGTTTCCGAAACCTGCTGATGGGACCCGGAGTGGTTTTATGAAATTTGCGCTGAGGAAGTCCATCGATTTTCCCATTGTGAACTGTGCGGTGCGGTTGTTGGTATCAGATGGGACGGTGGATGGTGCCCGGATTTGCCTGAATGCGGTGTACGTGAAGCCGTACCGGGCGCTGGCGGCGGAAGAGGCGATCATGGGCAAAGGGATTGACGAGGTTAGTGCTGAGGCGGCGGGGGAAGCGGCGGTGGCTGCTGCCAGGCCGCTTCCTGACAACGGGTACATGGTGCATGTGGCCAAGACCCTGGTCAAACGCACCCTGCTGGCGTGCGGGTAACGACGCCACGTCATCCTGCTTCAGCCCGGTGATGAAGGAGACATTTTTTGAATATACAGGTGGGTCTGAAAGGCCGCTTCAGAGACCTTTTTTCAGACGGCGAACTGGATCTGGAACTTGCCGAGGGGGCGAGCGTAAAGGATCTGCTGAGACAACTCTGTGAACGGAACCAAAGCGCCGCAGAGGTCTTCTACAACAGAAATGCGGCCTTAAAGCCCAATGTCAGCATTACCAAGAACGGAAGGTTCATCATTCACCTCAACTGGTTAGACACAACACTCGCCGAAGGCGATCAGGTGACCATCTTCACCCTTCACTGCGGCGGATGACCGTTAACCCCTTCCCCCTTTTTAATCCTCACCCTTTATCTTTTTTTCAGATCGAACTCAATTTCACCGGTCCCCTGGTCAAAAATTTCTGATGGGCTGGCACCAGTGCGAAAAGCGGCACAAGAACCCGTTGTGGGCAGGCTATGTTCAGAACAAGACCGGCCTGGTAATACTGGATGTAACAGAGCTCCGTTCTAGGCCATTGGAAGCGCATTACGGTCGTTAACGCCCTCGAAATTAATGGTGAGTCGGAAGCGCGAGGCCATCATTGATTTTCCCATGGGGCGGTGGTATTAAAATGACTTTTTGAAAATATAAGAAGATGAACGTATGGAAACCTGGCGACTTCTCGATACCCCCCCCATGACAGCGGCGGAAAATATGGCCCTGGATGAAATCCTGGTGGCGCTGAAAGGAGAGGGGAAGACCCCCAATACCATCCATTTTCTCCAGTTTGACCCCCGGGCCGTGCTGGTGGGATTCCATCAATCCATTTCAGAGGAGATACGCCTCGCGTACTGCAGGGAAAACGGCATCGACATCAACCGCCGGGTCACGGGCGGGGGGCCATATTCTTTGATGAAAGCCAGTTGGGCTGGGAAGTGGTCTGCGATAAGGGGTTTTTTGATATGAAAATCCCCAACAACCGCCTTTTCAGGCTTTTGTGCGAACCGGTGGTCACGGCCCTGAAGCTTTTGGGTATCGAATCTTCCTTTAGACCCCGCAATGACATCGAGGTCGATGGCAGGAAGATCTCGGGTACGGGCGGCACGGAATCGGGAAACGCCTTCCTGTTTCAGGGGACCATGCTCACGGACTTTGATGTGGATACCATGCTCAGGTGCTTGCGGATTCCCGTGGAAAAACTAAAGGCAAAAGAAATCGATTCGGTCAAGGAACGGGTGACGTGTCTGAAGTGGGAACTGGGAGCGGTACCGGATATGGAGACCATCAAACGGGCCATCCGTGACGGGTTTGAATCCCACCTCGGCATCCGGTTGGAACCAGGCCCCATGACGAAGCAAGAAGAGCGGCTGTTCAGAGAGAAACTGCCGGGGTTTCAATCCACACAGTGGGTTGACATGGTAAAGACCCCGACAAACCGTCAGGAGGTGGTCCAATCCGCCTACAAGAATGACGACGGCCTGGTCCGATTCACCTTTGTGGTGGATCTTCAGCATCGACGGGTCCGAAACGTCTTTATTACAGGGGACTTTCTCTCCTTTCCCACCCGGGCCCTCTATGACATGGAGGTGCAGCTGAGAGGGGCGAGATGTCAAAAAACAGAACTCCATGGGATCATTCGTCAATTTTTTGAGACCGGGCGGATTCAAGTCCCCGGGATGTCCTGTGAGGATTTTTTGAAACCCGTGGACCAGGTGTTGGAAAAGGTCTCCATTTCACAGTACGGCATCCCCTTGGAATACTGTAACCTGATTTCGGTGACCAACGGCTCTTTCGAGGACGTGCTGAAGAAGGATCCAACGGTACTGCTGTTGCCCTATTGCGCCAAAGATCTGGACTGTTCACTGCGACACATGAAAGGCTGCAGCGCCTGTGGGACCTGCTCGGTGGGGTCGGCCTGGCATCTCGGCAAAATGAAGCAGATGAAGCGGATATGCATTGTCAGCTTTGAAGACCTCATCCACGAATTGCAGCGTATGAAGGCAAGGGGGGTCACGGCATTTATCGGGTGTTGCTGTCAGCCCTTTTTCACCAAGCATGTGAACGATTTCGAAAAGGCCGGTCTTCCCGGCATCCTGCTGGATATCGATAACACCACCTGTTATGAGTTGGATCAGGCCAAAGCGGCCTATGCCGGGAACTTCGAAAGCCAGACCCATGTCAACCTGGATTTGCTCAATATGGTGCTTCACGTAGACGTGGGGTCGTCCCCGGCCGCGTGAGCCTTAAAAGCGCATCTCAGAGATTTTGTCACCGAACTAACATGAAGCATCGCATGGACTGTGACATACTGGTGATCGGTGCAGGACCCGCCGGGAGTTGTGCGGCCGAAGCGGCTGCAAAAAAGGGCGCCAGGGTGCTGGTGGCCGAGCGACGGAAAATCGTTGGCGTACCGGTCCGTTGCGCGGGCTATATCCCCAGGCCCCTTTTGGGCGGACTTCCCTTTCGGGATCGGTCCTTCATCATCCAGCCGGTGAAGGCCATGCGAACCGTGCTCCCCGACGGCACCATCAAAGAGACCCGTGCGCCCGGGTTGATCATTGGACGCGAGCGGTTTGATAATTTACTTGCCCATTCTGCGCGATGTGCGGGGGCACATGTTCACACGGGTTTGCGGGCGGTGGACAAAAAGCAGGATGACATTCTACTCAAAGATGCAGAACGTGGCATGTTTTGGACACGGCCTGCGGTCATCATCGGTGGGGACGGCCCCCATTCGACGGTGGGCCGGTGGATGGGCCAGACGCCCCCTCGCTCAATCCCCGGGATTCAGGTGCGGGTGTCATTAACCTCACCCATGGATCATACGGCGGTCTATTTTCATCCCCGAATCTTCGGTGCGTACGGGTGGGTGTTTCCGAGGGGAGATGAGGCCAATGTGGGTCTTGCATTGTCCGGGGGAGACGGCTTTCCCCGCTCATTGAAGGCCACACTCAAGTGGTTCGTGGAGAAGGTTGCAGCCGAGGGAAAGATCAAGCCCGGTAGCGGGAAACTGATATTCGGATGGATCCCCGTGGAACCCCGTGCACAGGTTTTAAGAAACAACATGATGCTGGCGGGCGATGCGGCAGGGCACACCCATCCCATCACCGGTGCCGGCATTGCAAACGCCATGCTGGCGGGCCGCCTCGCCGGTAAGTGGGCTGTCAGGGCCCTTAGAAAAGGGGACCTCAGGGTGATGCGGGGGTATGCCGAGACCATGGAGGAAGAACTAAAGGGACACCCTTGGAAGGGGTGTGGAACGACGAAACCTGCTGGAGTCGGATTGGAACCGGTTATCCGAGATACTCCCCTGCTGCTGGCCCGGGTTCAAGGAATATTACGCAGATGATGTGTTGTGCCCGGGCGTGGAAAACGGCAGATCCCGCAGCGAAGATGGGTGATTTTGAGAAGAAATTGAAAAGGGCCGGATCCGTTTCCCGTGAGAAACTGGGAGAAGAGGTTGTCTTCTATCTGCCGGGGATGTTTTCATACAACGGTCTGAAAGGGGCCTATCCTGCCGTTTCCATCACAGGCGATCGATGCGCGCTCATGTGCGACCATTGTCAGGCCCGGATTCTGGCACCCATGCCGACCACAACGTCACCCGATGAACTGATCGAAACGTGCAGCCGGCTTGCCCAAGGCGGATGTCTTGGCGTTCTGATAAGCGGCGGGTGTGACGCCGAAGGGCGGTTGCCGTGGGAGCGATTTATCCCGGCCATCCGCACAATCAAACGGAAGACCGGGCTTTATATCTCCATCCACTCGGGGCTGGTGGATGCGGAAACGGCCCGGGCGCTAAAGGCCGCGGGGGTGGATCAGGCGTTAATGGATATCATCGGAGATGAGGCGACTTACCGGAGGGTATGCCATGTGGATTTCGGCATCGAACGGATCCTGTCAAGTCTGAGTGCCCTGACCGAGGCGCAACTGCCCGCCGTACCCCATGTGATCTGCGGGCTCAATCACGGTCGGTTGAAAGGAGAGATGAAGGCCCTGGAAATGGTTTCCGGATTCCCCATTGAGCAACTGGTGATTGTCTCGCTCATGGCCATTCGGGGAACACCTTTCGAAGGCATCACCCCCCCCGGCGCCGAGGCAGTGGCCGACATCATCGCCGAAGCCCGGTTCCTGATGCCCCGGGTCCGCATGAGTCTCGGGTGTGCCAGAACAAGGGGTGATGAGGCGCTCGAACTCATGGCGCTCGATGCGGGTATCAACCGCATGGCCCTCCCTTCGGACGCGGCCATCGACCGGGCCAGCGCACTGGGGTTGGATATCCGCTATCAGCGAACCTGCTGTTCGGTGGGCGCGGATTTCTCAAACACGTACTGGTAAGGGAGGACCTTTATGGGCAACGGGCCTGAGCAAACAACCGAGAGCCCCGACTATTTGAGAATGAGTCTCGCTGCGGCCATGACCCTGGGATTCAAGCGGGGACTTTTTTATCGAAACGCAAGACTTTACTGCATTAATCTTTTGCTGACCTACACGGATGGGTGTCTCGCAAGGTGTGCGTACTGCGGTCTGTCAAGCCGTCGGCCGGGTGCGTACGGCGAGAAGAGTTTTATACGGGTCACATGGCCCACCTATTCGCTGGAAGAAATCGCGGCCCGGATAAGGGAGCGACAGGACCGGATCAAACGGATCTGCATCTCCATGGTCACCCGTAAACGGGCGGTCAGGCATACCGCCCTCGTGTGTGAGCGCCTCAGATCAACTGTCGATATCCCGGTCTCGCTGCTCATTTCCCCCACCATGTTGAAACGGTCCGATCTGATCGATCTTCGTGCGGCCGGTGCGGACAAAATCGGTGTGGCCATCGACCTGGCGACACCGGTGCTGTTCGACCGGTATCGGGGGAGCGGTGTCAACGGGCCGCACCGATGGGAACGGTACTGGGCGTGCCTCGGTGAATCGTTGGAGATATTCGGGAGGGGAAACGCCGGGTCCCATTTCATGGTGGGGATGGGGGAGACGGAACAGGAGATGGCGGCGGCCATGCAGGAGGTGCGGGACATGGAGGGATTCACGCACTTGTTTTCCTTTTTCCCGGAACCGGGTTCGGCCATGACCGACCAGTCACCACCCCCAATGGATCAATATCGCCGCATCCAGCTTGCGCGGTATCTCATCGACAACAAAATGGCGACGGCCGGTGATTTTGAATATGGACCCGACGGGAAAATCGCGCGCTTCGGCATGGGCGAAAAGGCCTTGGAGCGCGTGATCAGGACGGGAGAACCCTTTCGCACCAGCGGGTGCGAAGGCCATGACGGCGAGGTGGCGTGCAACCGGCCGTATGCCAATTCCAGGCCGGGCCCGTATATCAGGAACTTTCCCTTTCCCCCCAGTGACGAAGATATCAAAAGGATCCGGCGCCAGATGGGACTATCATCGGCCCCCTCGCCTGCGGGTTCCGAACGCCCTTCCGAGCACCGGCGCAACCGGGTGAACGTCGCCTGATATCTCTGGTCAGTCTTTCTTATGGGCATGATCGTCCGCGCCGTCCTCGTGTGTTGGATGATCGTTCGTGTGGTATGGCCACGTTAGATGGTCATGCGCCTTGTCGTCGCCGGGATGCCGGTGCAGGAAACGGTGGGTATGCGCATGTTCATGTTCGTGGCGATGGGTATGGACATGGGGGTGCTCGTGTTCATACTGTAACAAGGAGATGGCGGCGGCACCCCGCTCCCGGTATACAAAGGAGAGTCCGTTGAGGTTCCCGAGCCGTTCATCCTTCGAAAAGGCATGCGTTGGCAGATCTTTGATGATCTGTCCCCTGTGCATCACCAGGGTCCGCTCGGTCAATTCATTAATAAAGAAGATGTCGTGGCTGACAAGCAGAAGGGTCACCTGGAGATCCTTGAGAATATGAAGCAGCAGCGCTTCCCCCTTCGGGTCCAGACCCGCTGTGGGTTCGTCCAGAATGAGCAGCCTCGGTTTCATGGCGAGAACGCTGGCTAGTGCAAGGCGTTTTCTTTCGCCCCCCGAAAGGTGCAGCGGGACACGGTCCTCGAATCCGTCCAACTGGACCACAGAGAGGGCCTGTTGAATCCGTGATCGGGTCTCGGCCCGGGAACATCCAAGCTGTCGAAGTCCGAAACCCACTTCTTCTGCCACGCTGGAACAGAAAAGCTGATCAGCGCAGTCCTGAAAGACCATGCCCACATCTCGCCACAGCTTCCTGCGGACCGGCCGGGTCACCGGCCGGCCGTCAAAAAGAAAATCCCCCTGGCCCCGGTAAAGCCCGATCAGACATGATAGCAGCGTGGTCTTTCCCGCACCATTCTCTCCAACGATGGCAACCCGCTCCTTTTCATGGATGGCGAGATGGATATCCTTCAATGCCGGTGTGTCGTCCGGGTAGCGGTAGGCATAGTCGCGCAGGACCACCAGGGGCGCGTCCTCGGGGGGGATCATCGGTGAACGGGCAGGGCGGGGGCATTTATCCGGTGAATCGGCGTCCGATTCGAGGCCGTCTTTGGTGACAATCAGTCGAAAGGAAAAATCGAGGCCGTGCGCACGCAAATTATCCCGTTGCGAGAACAGGTCACAGAGTGCACAGTCCCGGTGGATGCGGCCCTGATCCAGGACAATGGCCCGATCACAAAGTTCATAGAGAAGGATCAGGTCATGACTGATGCAGATCAGTGTGCCGGGGAATGCCTTGAGAAGGTCGAGGAAGACCTGCTCCTGGCCCGGATCCAGGTTGGCCGTGGGTTCGTCCAGCAGAAGCACCTCCGGGTCCATGACCAGGAGACCGGCGAGGGCCGCACGCTTTTTCTGTCCGTAGCTGAGATGGTGCGGTGCCTTGTAGGCCACATCTTCCAGGCCTGACCTGGGCCAGTGCCTGTTTGACCGCAGGTACCGCATCCGCCTGCGAGACGCCCTGGGACCGCAGACCGAAGGCCACATCCTCCAGCACCGTATGACCGAAAAGCTGATCGTCCGGATCCTGAAAAAGCACCCCGATCTCGGGGCGGATTTGGGACAAGTAAGGATCGATTAAAGGCGCTCCCTTGTATCGGACCGTGCCCTTTTCGGGCATCAGCAGGCCTGAAAGAAGCTTGATCAGTGTGGTCTTTCCGGATCCGTTTTGTCCCACCAGCGCAATGGACTCCCCTGAAGATATATGCAAATCAATCCCGGATACGGCCTGGATTCCGTTCGGATAGGTGTAGCACAACCGCTTCATGCTAAAAAGGGGGGGCTTCTGATTGGCGCCGAAAGGGTGGTCTAATGATGAAGGCATCAGGGCGGCTCCCTATAAAATGATGCGGTCGTAAGCGATCAGGGCTCCGCCCGCCAGTATCCAGGCCGATGCCAGAAGCATATCCCGCCCCTGGAGCCGAAATTCACCCTGCTCCGGAAAGCGTCCCGTGTAGCCGCGGGCCCGCATGGCGTCATAAACCCGTTCGGTCCGTTCGAAGCTGCGCACAAACAGCATGCCGAGGAACCCTGCGATGGTCTGGAGCGTGTGGAGGTCCGTACGCTTGCGAAACCCCCTGGCCCGCATGCCGCCAGCCATTCGCCGGGCTTCATGGAGAAACACATGGACGTAGCGATAGCTGAGCAATACCATCTGGCCGGCCATTTCAGGAAGCCCGAGTCTGGCGAGACCGTTCAGCGTGACCGGTAACGGTGCGGTGCCGAGAAGGGGCTCCATCAGCAGGGCAATGGCCACGGCCTTTGCCGCAATGGTCACGGCCAGGAGGAGGCCCCGCACGTTGAAGCTGAGCCATTGGATTTCCCCGAAAAGAAGGACGGTATCCCCGGAATGCATGGGAACGGTAAAAGGCAGGACCACCAGCAGCATCCCCAGAAAACCGCTCAACGCCAGTAGGCGCAACAGCACCCGGGCCACCGATACACGGGCGATTGCCATAGCAGCCAAGGAAAGGATGATGGCAAAAAGTGAGGGGGTGAGGTGCTCTAAGGATGCGACCGCAAAGCTGTAGACCAAAAGGGTCACAATCTTAGCGCGGACATCCCAGCGATGGAGCAGGGTGGCGTCCGTGTCATCACCGAGGGATGGAACGGACCAGTCCGGGTCCTCTCCCCGGGGTATCTGTTTTCGATGGGCCAGGCGTCGCAGATAGATTACTACGGCCGCGATACATCCCAGCGGCATCAGAATCAGCAGGGGCAGCTGCCATAACGGGGTATGGATGATATCAGGCATTCGTTCCCTTGGATGCCGGCATGAAGGCGGCCCGAAGCAGGTCCGGTTTGACACGAGCGAGAAAGCCGATGGTAAACGCGCTGACGGTTCCTTCGATGATGATGACCGGTATATGGGCCAGGAGGGCGATCTTGGCCACGCCCAGAAAATCCTCGCCGCCGGTGACCAGGAGCGAGGCGAGAAAGAGTGCCGCCATGGCCGTTCCCAGGGCGCCCACCAGCCCCCCCACAATCACCTGCCGCATCCGTTTCTGGCCCTTGAATCGTTGAAAGATCCAGCCGCAGATGACGGCGGGAAGCCCCATCATCAAGGTGTTGGCACCCAGGGCCGTCAGACCGCCGAACTGAAACAGGAGGCTTTGAAGCAGAAGCCCCAGGCCGATGGACAGAAAGGCGGGTGGCCCCAACAGGGCACCGGTGAGTCCTGGTATGAGGAGATGGGCGCTGGTGGGTCCGAGTGGGATGTGAATCAGTGAGGCCACAAAAAAGGCTGCGGTGACCACCGCCAGCTTGGGGAGGTCCTGGCTCCGGGTCTTTCGTGCACTCCAGGCCACGAGGGTTGCGCTGATAACATAGCCGCCGACTGTGACGTATGTGGGAAGAACACCGTCTGAGATGTGCATGAATCAACCCTTCCGGCGGGCGGCGGCAAAGGCTGCAACCCCGAACAGGCCGAAGATGTAGCCCACACCCGCGAAGATGTCTTTGACCCCAGGTTCGGCGAGATCCGCACGAAGGGCGGCGACCTCCCGCTGGATGCGCCTGAGATCCTTGGACAACCGGCTGTTTTGCGCTTTCAAGAGCGCGATGACCTCACGGGCGGTTTCATCGGATGGGGTTTCTGCCACGAGAGAGCCTGGAAGGAGCACCAGGAATAAGAACAGGAAAGCGATCATGAAACCCCTTCGGATCGACGTCATTTCCCACCCTCCACTACGGCTCTTTTGAGTTTAAAGCTGTTTTTATGACCCATGGTTGCCTCGATCACTATGTTCAAATCATCAACCTTTGGGATATCGAAGTTGAAAAGCCCTTCCTTGTCGGTCACCCCCTCCAAAAGGAGCTTGTCCTTTCTGTCATAAACCAGCACCTTGCCGCCTTCAACCGGTCTGCCGTCAGGAAAATAGCTTTCGGTATAGATTTTCCCTGCTTCGACATAGGCGAAAATGTTGACCTTGTGCGCCAGTGCAGTTCCGCTGAACAGCAGTGAGACAAGAATTAGAACAAAAAGATAATTCAGGATCTTCATCACATCCTCCAGTTACTGTATGGACAGCCTTGAAAATCGGCCTCCCACAAGGTGAGGGGCACTCATTGAAGCAACGAAAACCTGCTGCCGCTATTTCATGTCCCGGGTATGCACCCAGTAGACGGCGCCGATCTCCACGCCCTTTTCCTGTCCATCGTGCTTGAGTTTCCACTCGGCTTCGTTTAATGCCGAAAAGCCCCAACCAGCCAGCTTTGGGCATGGCGTAACTGAAAATACCGTTGGGGTCGGTCTTGATCACCTGGGTGACATAGGCCCCTGTCGGCGGTGTGATCATACTGATATTTCCGGGGGACTCATTGAGATATTCTACCTCCACTTCCGCAAAGGGGACCGGCTTGCCTTTGAGGAGCACCTGGCCGGTAAAGAGATTGCCGGTCCACAGCCCGTATGGCCGGGTCAACGGAACGATCTCCGTCTCCAGTCCAACCGGTTGATCCCAGCCCTGTTCCAGACCGAAAGCGTTGACACAGACTTTGGTATAATGAACGATAAACAAATCTTCCGCAGGCTCCCAGTAAGGTGCGGGTTCCACATAGAAGGTGTAGTCGTCCGGCCTCCGGATGTTGTAATCGGCAGTCCAGTAGGTGAATGGGTCGTCTTGATCCATGCTTTTTCCTTTGGCCGCCTGAAGGGTACTTAGTAGATCGGTCTTTTTGCCGTTATGCAGAACCCCGAACTGCTTCGGTTTCGCCATCTCCATATAATGCCTCTCCATGGGATGGATAAACTTGATCTGAAGATTCAAGGTCCTGGAATCGTCCTGGGTTACGATATCATCCGATGGCGTGATGGTACCGAAATGAGCCCATGCAGAATTGACCGTCCACAGCATAACGGTTGCCAGCCATTACCAAGGATCCAAGTGAAATCACTCTACGCATCATACATACCTCCTTTTCAAATCCCAAGCACAAATCAGTAAGGGTTATGATTTACGGTTTTATTAAATGGCCGGTATTCAAGTGCGGATTTATGAAACGGAAGACTAAAATTCTGCAGTGGCCCGCAGCCCGAAAATCCAGCCCGACGGGCTGTCACCCTGCTTCATGGAGTCTTTCATGTACTGGACGTCCCCGGTAATGGCGAAAATGTCGGTCAGGGCAAACCGGCCGTAGACCTCGAATGCATCCGTATGATCCAGATTTAGATTGCCCCCGTCCAGTCGGGCGTATCCGATGCCCACATTGTCGCCTCCGCGATTCCAGAGCGCTCCTGAGATATTCAATCCACCGGAATAGACGTTCTTGCAATCCAGGGCCGCACGGTCTTCGATTTGTGAGCCGCACCGGAGCCAGGCCCCCAGGATGTCACCGAGTTGCTGGTCAAAGGAAACCAGCACGCATGTCATTCGCTCCTTTTGGGTGCCGGCCACATTGCTGAAATCCCTGCTCGTGGTGTCCGCGAGGAGCCGGTAATTGCCTTCTCCCAACGGGGTTTTCAGGTGGTAGGCCAACTGAACGCCGTAGAAGTTGTAGGGCTTCTCCATATCCCCTTCTTCGCCATTGGATCCCATGGCCATGGCCACCCCGTTTATGGAGAAGTCGTTGAACGTCCATTGAACGGCACCCCCGATGTCATAGGAGGGCAGGAAGGCATTGGGTCCGTTGGCCAGGGCCTCGTTCATGAACTGGGTGTATTCGTCATTGGAAAAGGCGTTTTCATCCAAGTAATCGGTGGCATCAATGATCCCGCCTGTGAGCGCAAGGCTGTGATTTCCGCTGAAAGTAAACGTGTGCTTGTACCAGGCGGTGAGGAGATAATCGCGGTTTCGTCCGTTGATATCCTTGTAGTCTTCCTGGACGTCGGCCGCCCACGGCGATAGAAAGAACGGGGATTGTCCTTCCTCCATCAACCCGTTCCCGGCACCGAAGCCGAACTTGGCGAAGACCTGGTCACGTTCCGTGGGCGTGAAACTGACTTCGGGCTGCAAGACCAGAACGCCTCGCCCCTCGCTGTCAAACCCGGGGGCCTCAGTGAGGGACTGGTATTGATATACGCCGGCAATCACCCCGCCGATGGAGAATTTGTCATTGATCTTATAGGCACATGTGTCACTGGCCTGAAAAGTCATGCCCATGCCGGCCAAAAGGAAACCGGTGACCCAATTCATCCGTTTTCCCATACCAGTTCGCTCCCTTTCAACTGCTGTTCCGCCAGCATACTCAGGGTCGCTCTTGAAGCGATTTGTGTGTTGAACCGGTGCGACGGTTCCCCCGATCTGTTTGTGTCTTTCCCTTGTCCGGACCAAAAAAAAGCCAAAAAAGCGTTTCCGGGATTCACCCGGGCAGGCCTTCTTGGCTTATATTACGTTTTTTTGACCGATTCAGTTTTTAAACGCGCAATTTCTTATTACGCTGTTCAGTTGATTGCTTATGTATATCCCCTCTCTCCATTTGTCAAGACATTTTTGGGATATTCCCTGTTTAAGAGAAACGGATGCCCGTAGCGGTTCAGAAGAGGTAGGAAAAATGTCGATTCCCATCCCCATCTTGATAGATTGGCATCAGGGTGATATGAAGCAGGAGGCTTGAAATGAATTGAGGTGCGTAGACCGTGACGGTTGAATTGGAGTGGATCATTTCCGGTGGATTGGGTTTTCTAACGGCCCTCGTCCTTTGTCTCCTAATCATGGGCAGGAAGACCCGTGAGGCCTATGAAAAGGGAAAGGCCGACATGATGCCCGAACTGGAAACGCTTGACCGGGATCGGTATGCACTGGAAAAACGTCTCGCGGTCGCGGAAAACAGGGCCGAGTCGATCCCCGGGCTTGAAGAACGCCTTCAAGATCGGGAGGAGCGGATCGCCCGGTTGCAGGACAAGATAAGTGACCTGTCGGCCGAACTGGCTCGGGAAAAGGAGCGGGTTGAGCAATTGAATGAATTGCGCCAACGGCTCAAACGCCAGGAGGAGACCATCGACCAATTAAGAAACCGCTGTTCGAACCATGAGGCGCACATCAGCCGGCTCAATACCACCCTGGAGAAGGATCGGAAGCAGGCCGAGGAAAAGATGGTGCTGATCCGGGAGGCGAGGGCGGAACTCACCGACCAATTCAGGCTTTTGGCCCAAGAGGTCCTGGAAGAAAAGGGAAAGGCGTTTGGAGAGATGAGCCGAAGTGGGCTCAAGACCCTGTTGGACCCGTTTCGTGATCAGTTGAATGAATTCCGACAGAAGGTGGACAGTGTCTATGTCCACGAAGCCAAGGAACGGGCCTCATTGAAGCATCAGATCGAGACCCTGAGTCAGCTCAACCAGCAGATCAACCAGGAAGCCGTCAACCTGACACGGGCCCTGAAAGGGGACAAGAAGGCCCAGGGGTCCTGGGGCGAGTTGATCCTGGAGCGGGTTCTGGAGCAGTCAGGGCTCCGGAAGGGCACTGAATACGATACCCAAGGGGGGTTTCGGGATGCGGCCGGAAAGCTCTTTAAACCGGATGTAGTGGTCCACCTCCCTGATGAAAAGGATGTGGTGGTCGATTCCAAGGTCTCTCTCGTGGCCTATGAGCAATATGCCACCGGCCGGGACGAAGCCGACGGGAAGGCCCTGGCCGAGCATATCCGGGCCATGAAGTCCCATATCGACCGTCTCAATGCCAAGGACTATTCGAGTCTCAAGGGCCTGAGGTCCCTCGATTTCGTGCTCATGTTCGTTCCCATTGAGGGTGCCTTTGTGGCCGCCTTTCGAGCGGACGACACCCTCTTTTCCTATGCATTTGAGCGAAAGATTGTGGTGGTCACGCCGTCGACGCTCCTCGCCACGCTGCGCACCATCGAGAATATCTGGCGGTACGAGCGGCAGAATCAGAATGCCCAGGCCATTGTTTCCCGTGCCAGTGCCATGTATGACAAGCTGAGGTTGTTTGTGGAGAGTATGGAGAAGCTCGGGAAACAGATTGATACCGTGGGGGACACCTTTGATGAGGCCATGAACCGGCTGGTGCGGGGAAAGGGAAATCTCATCAGCCAGGCGAGCCGGTTTTCGGGGATGGGGGTCCCGGTCAGAAAACCGCTGCCCCGATCCATCACCGAACAGGCGGAGGTGGATGCCCTTGACCCGGGAACGGAACTCGAGATGAATGATGGGGAATAGATGAGCCGTCTTTCACCTTCGCAGTCTTCAACAGCGGGGATTAGTCAAAAATTTCCTATTAACTCCCAGAGGTCCATAGGTTAGTTCGTGTTCAGAATCATTCTCTTATCCATCTGTACCCTCATGCACGCCTACGTCTTTTGGCGGTTTTCTTCTGTTCCGTTTTTGACCCGCCATGTTTCCCATAGGGTCATCTTTTTTGTGGCGTTTGGGTTATGGGCCCTTCTCTTCGTGGGCCTTTTCTGGGGGCACCACAAAACAGGCGTGCTTGCGGCTACCCTGGAACTGTTGGGCATGAATTGGCTGGGGATGCTTCTACTGGCCTTCACATTCCTGCTTGCGGTGGATCTACTGACGGGTTTCAGCTTTTTGTTTCAGCGCATCGCGCCCACGCTCAGGGGCTGGGCGCTTTTGACCGCCGGCATACTGTCCGTCGTGGCCATGGCCCAAGGCCTCAGGTCGCCCGTGGTGGAAAACTATGAGGTGGCGCTCAGGGATCTCCCGGCAGACATGGACGGCACCGTCATTGTGGGCCTTTCCGACACACATTTGGGTTCTTTGCTGGGCAAGGGCTGGCTGAGGAAAGTCGTTTCTCAGGTCAATGCGCTGAAGCCGGATATGGTGGTGCTCCTGGGGGACATCCTGGGAGGACACGAGGCATCACACCAGGGCCTGATTCCTATTTTTAAGCAACTCTCAGCGCCTTTGGGGGTGTGGGCCGTTCCCGGTAATCATGAATCCTACGGCAATTATGGCGCAGCCATCCGTCTGATGGAGCAGGCCGGATTTAGGGCCCTGGTCAGCCGTTGGAAAGAAATCCGGCCCGGGTTTACGGTGGCCGGGGTGGAGGATCTCACCACCTTGAGGCGACGGGGCATAGAAGGAGATCAGGTCAAAAGGGCGCTTCACGGCCATCCGTCCGGAACCACGATACTCCTCTCCCACACCCCGTGGCAGACGGAGGCTGCGGCCGCGGCGGGCGTGGATCTCATGCTGTGCGGTCATACCCACGGTGGACAGATCTGGCCCTTCGGATATCTCGTGCGCCTGGTCTATCCCATGCTCGCAGGGGAATACCGGATGGACGGCATGACCCTTATTGTCTGTCGGGGCACCGGTACCTGGGGGCCGCGCATGCGGCTGTGGCATCCGGGGGAGATCAGCCGTATCACGCTTCGCAGGAAAAAATGAAACGGGTGGGTCCTACCGGTTTCTGTTAATGTCTCAGGGTTTCAAAGCCATCCATTTCAGAGGGCATCACCTTTGAGAACCCCTTTTACAGGACATTTACAAATCGCTGAAGTATCTCTTATAAGCGGTTTACAGAACTGTGAGACACTGCGGACAACATCGGCCCGACGTTCAGTTATCCGCCAAAATCAAACAAAATGCGCTAAAAAGTGGCTTCAGAACGGAAACATTAGTTAAACGTGTGGCGGTTGATCCATGAGATGGCTGTGCCCAGGCCGATGATCACGGCGCCAACCCAGAATATGGGAATGGCGGGTAAAAAATCAAGAAGTACCCCGGCGAGGAGGGGTCCGGCCAGCATCCCCAGACTGTGTCCAAGGGCCAGAAGGCCCATGACAGCCCCCATGGCGTCGGTCCTTCTCCCCTCAATGACGCCCGCGGCCATGATGGCGGGAAAAGATATCCCGCCCGACAGCCCAAAGAGGGCGTTGGTTAGAATCATCTGTACAAAAGACGTTGCGTGATCCAGGTAAAGGATGGCCAGGATGCCCGTGATACCGCCGGCGAGGATCAGATAGGTCTTATTGAACCGGTCTGCGAGGTATCCAACGGGCACCTGCATCAACCCGCTGACAAAGACATTGACCATCACCACGATGCCGATGGCCGAACTCGAAAGCCCCAGCCTGTCGCTGGCCACCAAGGGGAGGAAAGCCCAGACCATACCGATACACGTGGTGAAACAGGTGCGAAAGAAAAAGAGGGAAAAGATTGTGCGAGACCTCATCAATTCCAGGTAACCGGCGGGCGCCTGCGTCCGGGCTCCGACCGGTTTTTTTTTGCTCTCTGCTTTTTCCGGGGGCAGGAACAAAAGACAGAGGATGAACCCCACACATGTCAATATCGCCATACCGATAAACGCCGCCTCGATGGCGTTGAAACTGTCCCGGACCACGCCGCCCAGAATGGGGCCGGCCACTGAGACCGCCGTAAAGGGACAGGTTGAAAAGTCCCATGACACGCCCCTCTTTTTGAATGGGGGTGATGTCGCCCACATAAGCCTGGGCCACCGGCAGAATCATGGCCGATGCAAACCCCTGGGCCAGCCTAAGGAGAATCAGAAAAACAATTCCCTTCAGCACCACATATAATCCCCCGAGGACGAAGTATATGAACAGTCCTGTGGTCAGGAGGCCCTTTTTACCCCTTCGGTCGGAAAGTTTTCCGAAATAGGGGACGAAGAGTGTCCTCGTAAGTGAAAAGGCAGCAAATATCAGGCCGATTTCAAGACCGCCTGCGCCCAGTTGGTTCGCGTATACCGGAAGGAGAGGGGCGACGAACCCGGCCCCCATGGTCGTGACAAATATGGCGGTAAAGAGGGTGATAAATATATGGGTGTTGATTTTTGACATAGGGCGGGCTTCGGTTTCCTCCCTCGGAAAATGGTTTTGAGTGCTTATCGCACGGCTGACCACAATTATCAACCACTGAGGTGATGCGCAGCATGGGCAGGGATCATGAGGGCACAGGCCAATGAGAAAGGGGTTGCACACGGATCGGTGCCTTTGATATCGTGAAACGTAATGCGGGAACCATCGAATGCCAGCACAAGGTTCCCCTTGTGGTGTGGGGTAAAAAGCATGTTTAGATTTGGGCGCGTCAGTCAATAAAGCGAGGTATGCCATGAAAGTGGTCAGCGAAGCCGTCGGTCGTGTATTGGAAGGGATTGTCGCTCAATATCCCGATAGAGATGCCCTGATTCATACGGAAAACGGGGTTCGATACAATTATGACCTCCTATGGTGGGAAGTGGAACGGGTTTCGAAGGGTCTTATGCGTATCGGAATTGGTCAGGGAGACCGGGTTGCCCTGTGGGCTCCCAATATCCCTGAGTGGGTTATCGCCTTTCTGGGACTCTCCCGGATCGGTGCGGTGATGGTTCCCATCGATCCCGGTGCCGAAAAGGAAGACCTGGCGTTTATTCTCGATCATTCCCGGTGTAAGGCCATCATTACTGTCAAGGGGGTGGAGGATCAGGAATATGTGGATGCCATTATGGAGGTAAAGGGTGATATCCCTTCCCTGGCCCACGTCGTCATGGTGGATGTGGCGTCATTCCCCGATACGATCCCCTGGGCCGAACTCACCGCCATGGGAGATGACGAAGACCCGGATCATTTCAGAGCCCGTGCTGAGGCCGTCGGTCCCGATGCCCCCATCGCCATTATGTATACGTCGGGCACCACGGGAAAACCCAAAGGGGTGGTCCTCGATCACCAGGGCCTGATAAACAAATCTCTCTTTTCAACGGCTCGTCAGGGAATCACCGAAGCGGACCGCGTCTGCCTCTTTTTTCCGCTTTTTCACATGTTTGGAAATACCTGCATCGCCCTTGCCAGTCTCCTCAGGGGCGCCGCCCTGATCATGCCGTGCCAGGTGTTTGATCCACCCAGGGTTTTGGGCGCCATTTACAAAGAAGAATGTACCGCCATTCACGGGTCCCCTTCCATGTTCATCGCGCTCCTGGACCACCCGGAGTTTAAGGTGAAGCGGTGGGGTACCCTGCTCAGGGGAACCGTAGGGGGTGCCCCATGCCCCATGGAATTGATGAAACGGCTGGTGGAGACGGTGGGCGTCAAGGACATTACCGTTGGATACGGTATTACCGAAGCCTCCTCATGGCTGACCATGACCCATCCGGACGATCCACTCGAGTTGCGCGTGGGGACCATTGGGACCGCTCTTGAGTGCAATGAGGTCAAGGTCGTGGATCCCACCACCCAGGAAGAGCTGTTCGCGGATACCCAGGGCGAGTTGTGCACGAAGGGGTTTCTGATGAAGGAATACTACAAAATGCCCGCAGCCACCGCCGCCGCCATAGACGGGGAGGGCTGGTTTCACACCGGAGACCTGGGCCGGATCGATCAAAAAGGCTATGTGCGAATCACCGGCAGGTTGAAGGATGTCATCGTCCGGGGGGGTGTCGAGATCCACCCTGTGGAGGTGGAAGAATGCCTTTACGGGCATCCCGAGATAGCAGAGGTTCAGGTCTTCGGATTTTCGCACCCGGACAAAGGCCAGGAGGTGGCGGCATGGGTCAGGGTAAAAGAAGGCGCTACGTTGGACATCGATGCCCTGATCCGGTATGCCGAAGCAGAACTCGATCCGGATATGCGGCCTTCCTTTTTCAAAATTGTATCGGAATTCCCCATGACGCGCAGCGGAAAGGTACAGAAGTTTAAACTGGCGGAAATGGCTGTTGAAGCGTGCGCGGGTTGATCTTTTTGTGTTCCTCCATGATGCACCGGTCCATGACCACGCGGAGGCCGGCCTGCCGCGCCTTTCGAGCCGCCTCATGATGAACGACGCCCAATTGCATCCACACGGTATGAATGCCCGCGGCGATGGCCTGATCGACCACCGGCGGAACCCTGGACGGGTTGAGGAAGAGGTCGGCCATATCCACCTGAAAGGGGATGGCCTCGAGAGAGGGGTAACAGGCCTGATCCAGGATCGTTTTCTGGCCCGGATTGACCGGGATGACCCCGTACCCCTGCTTCAGGGATACCGGGCCACTTTGTTGCTGTCCCTGGCTTCTTTGGGGGACAGTCCCACGATGGCGATTTTTCGACAGTCTTCGAGGATTTTGGGGATGTCCGCCGAGGCGTTTTGCCGCTGAGTGTCGTCAATCGTCTCCATTTCGATGCCTAATCCAGCAGCTTCTTGATGGTCTCTGTCTTCTTTTTGACGTCCATGGCCTGTCTGACGCCGGGGACCCGGCCGGCCATGGAATTGACGACTTTGGCCTCCAGAGACGGGGTTTTCTCTTCCGTTTCCGATGCGTTGGCCTCACTTTGCTCCTTATCTTCCTTGGGTTCCGGACGCAGCTCTTTTTTGACGTTCTTGAATTCCCTGATGGCGCCCCCGAGGCCTTTTCCCACCTCCGGGAGCCGTTTGGCACCGAATATGAGCAGGACGATAATGGCGATGATAATCAGTTCTGTGGGTCCCAATCCAAACATCTCTCTCTCCTTATTTCAGGGGTTCAACAAACTGAACCGGTGCTTCCTCCTCATCCCGTTCCTGGACTGACCCGAGCATGTAGGCGGTTTCTCCCATGGCCTTGAGGCGGAGGAGGGCTTCGTCGGCCTCGTCCTCGCTGATGACCATCAAGAGGCCGATCCCGTTGTTGAAGGTGCGCATCATTTCGTGTTCCGCTATATTTCCCGCCCGCTGGATGTACTGGAACACCGGGCCGGGCGTCCACGCGGATCGATCGATGACGGCCTTGCAGCGGGTGGGGAGGATGCGGGGCGGATTGTCGATCAGCCCGCCGCCGGTGATGTGTGAAATGCCGTAAATACGGAAGTCCCTTCTCAAGTTGGTGATGGTCCTGGCATAGATGCGGGTGGGCTCCAGCAGTTCCTCTCCGAGGGTCCGGCCGAAATCCTCCACATAATCGTCTACCTTCATCTTGAGCCCCTCGAAAAAAATCTTCCGCACCAGGGAGTACCCGTTACTGTGAAGGCCGCTCGAGCCCAGGCCGATTAACCGATGTCCCACGGCGATTTCAGATCCGTCCAAGAGTTCTTCGTTATCGGCCAGTCCCACCACGAATCCGGCCAGATCGTATTCGTCTTCGGGATAAAATCCCGGCATTTCCGCGGTCTCGCCGCCGATCAGGGAGCATTTGGCTTCCATGCACCCGGCCGCAATCCCCTTGATGATCTGCCGTGCCCGTTCCAGCTCTAATTTACCCATGGAGATGTAATCGAGCATGAAGAGCGGGGTGGCGCCCTGGACCACGATGTCGTTCACACACATGGCCACCAGATCGAGCCCCACGGTGTCGTGCTTGCCGGTCATGAAGGCGATCTTCAGCTTGGTGCCCACGCCGTCCGTTGAACTGACCAGAACCGGGTTCTTGACATGTTGAAGATTCAGAGAAAAGAGGCCCGCAAATCCGCCGATATCGGTCATGACGCCGGTCCTGAACGTCTTCTGGACGATGGGCCGGACCATGTCTACAAATCTGTTGCCCGCTTCGATGTTCACGCCGGCTTTTGCATACGTATAATCTTGCTGTTCGTCTTTCATGGTCTCCTGCCCCGTTTTCATTGCAGGATCATCTTGCCGATGATCTCCTTCATGATTTCCTGAGTGCCGCCCCCAATGGACAGAATACGATTGTCCCGGTATAACCGCTCCACGGGGTACTCCCGCATATACCCGGCCCCCCCGTGGATTTGAACTGCGTCGTAGGTGACTTTGTCTCCTACGCTGCAGGCGAAGTTCTTGGCCATGGCGATTTCCTTGACCTGGCTTAGCCCTGCATCCATCTTGGCGGCGATTCTGTAGGTAAATTCCTGGCTGACTTCCACCTGTGTGGCCATGTCCGCCAGTTTATGCCTCGTGACCTGAAACCCGGCAATGGGCCTTTGAAAGGCCTTTCTCTCCTGCGCATATCGCAGGGATGCCTCCAGCGCCATACGCGCCGTCATGTTGGCCATGACCGCGAGTTGAAGCCGCTCCCTCTGAAAGTTTTCCATGATCCCGTAGAAACCCTGCCCCTCCTCGCCGAGGAGGTTGTCCACGGGGACGCGGCATTCATCGAAAAAAATCTGGGCCGTATCCGAGGCCCACCAGCCCATTTTTCTGAGCTTTTTGGACACCGAATACCCGGGCGAATTCGACGGGATAATGAGGAGACTCAAACCCCCGTAACCCTCACCCCCGGTACGGACGGCACAGGTCAGCTGGTCGGCCCTCACCCCGCTGGTGATGTAGGTCTTGCTCCCGGTGACCACATAATGATCGCTTTGCCGCTGGGCCCGGGTCCGGATGCCGGCCACATCGGAGCCCGCATCGGGTTCCGTGACGCCGAGTGCCGCGATCTTCTCTCCCCGGATGACGGGCGGGATAAACCGGGACTTCTGGGCTTCATCCCCAAGGGCCAAAATTGGCGGGATGCTGATATCCAAAGAGCCCAAGCCGGCGGCAATGCCGCCGGAACCGCATCGCATCAGTTCTTCGGCCGCCGCGATTTTGACGAAGATATCCCCACCGGAACCGCCGTAGGCCTCGGGATACCCGATACCGAGAGTCCCGGTCCCGCCCGCCTTTTCATAGAGCGTTCGAGGGAATTCGCCGGCCTCTTCCCACGCTTCCACAAAAGGCCCAATCTCCCGTTCCACGAAACGGCGAACCGTTTGGCGGACCATTTGGTGGGTTTCGCCGAAATATTCCTGCAAGTCGCTCACACCAGTGCTTTTGCGGGCCTCCCGGACGCGGGTAATTCTGATGGGGGTGGCCCTGTTCAGTCGCTCAACCGAACAGGGCCGCTGCTTCAAGTTCTATAAGGGAAAAAGCTGTTCAATGCGCTGGGCCAGCATGATATCGCCCGTGGCCTTGAGCTGTCCGCTCATAAAGGCCTGCATGCCGTTCACCTCTTTGTTGACCATGCCGAGCCAGGTCTCACTGGACATGGTCAGGGTGACGGACGGAGAATCGTGGGTCCCCTCGTTCACCTCACACGCACCGTCCTTGATGGCCACATTCCAGCTTCCGCCGCCGTCTCCCGTGATCTCAAACTGAAAAACCGCATTCACCCCCTGGGCTGCATTGGGGTTGAAAACCTCGGGCATCTTGTTGAAGACCTCTTTCACATCTGTAAACGCCATTGTTTCCTCCTTTTGTTGATTTGTCAATTTCGTTAGCGACTCTTCATTCGCCTTCAGGTCAGCAGTTTCCCTTTGAAGGGGGGATGACCACCGCCTGTCCCTCTGCCACTGATTTGCCTTCCTGATTCGTCCACTTCAGCTCCATCACCACCCACTGCTTATCCTCGATCTTTTCGGCCACGGTGGCGGTGGCCGTAATGGTATCACCGAAAAAGGTGGGGGCCTTGAAACGGCAGGTTATTTCCACGAGAAGGGTTCCCAGACCGGGAAGCTTCATGCCCAGGACAGGCGCAATGAGCCCCTGTGCCAAGGCGCCGTGGGCGATTCTGGCCTTGAAAGCCGTTTGCCTGGCATACGCTTCATTCATGTGGAGGGGGTTAAAATCCCCGCTGATACCGGCAAAAAGCGAAACGTCCGTTTCCGTAATGGTTTTCGAGAAACGGGCCGACTCGCCAATTTCCAGTTCATTATAGCCTTTTCCAAGTTCAAAGTCCATGCATACTTCCCCTGAAGATTGAGGTTCGTCAAGCTATTTGCCCTTAAATTCGGGTTTTCGTTTCTCCATGAACGCGATTATTCCCTCTGCGGCATCCTCAGTCGATATAACACGACCCAGGGCCTCACACAGGTGATCCACGGCGTCGTCAAAGGGCATTGGGTGGGCCCTGTGAAAGGCTTCTTTTCCGATGCGGGTTCCAATAGGGCTTTTCCCGGTGAGGAGCGACAGCGTGCGCTGAACGGCTTCGTTTAGATTCGCCGGCTCGACGGCCCGGCTGATGAGGCCCATCTGCTCTGCTTTTGCCGCATCGATCTTGCGGCCGGTTAGCACCATATCCATGACTTTCTTGTAGGTGACATTCTTGAACAGAAGGGCCCCCACCATCATGGGGAAGATGCCCACATTGACCTCAGGGGTACAGAAATAGGTGTCGTTTCTGGCAATGACGATGTCGCAGGAGAGCATCAGTCCAATCCCGCCGGCAAGACACGCACCGTTGACCCGCGCCACCAGGGGTTTGCCGAAGGCCGCCATCTCCTTGAGGAGGCGGGCGTAGTGCCTGGGACCCACCAGCCGGTCTTCCGCATTGCCGACGAGGGTGACCGCCAGGTCCGCACCGGAGCAGAAGACCTTTTCCCCCGCAGCGGTGATGCAGACGGTCCGTATGTCTTCATCCGTGTCCGCCGATTGAAGATGGTCCAGAAACGCGGTGATCATCTCCTGGCTGATGGCGTTTCGCCGGGGTTCACGATTGATGGTCAGCCAGGCCACCTGGTCCTTCTTTTCATAGAGCAGGTCGTCACTCATGGAATGGTTCCTCCGCTTCCATCTCCACCAGGGTGTCGCCCGGGGCCACCCTGGCATCGACGGATGTGTTGATCCGGGAAATGACCCCGTTTCGGGGGGCGGAGAGGGTGGTCTCCATCTTCATGGCGCTGACCACCACGAGTCCCTGCCCCTTTTGGACCTTGTCCCCTTCCTGGACCAGGATTTTGACCACGATGGCGGGCATGGGCGGGGTAATCTCACCGGGTGAATCATCCCCCATTCCCGGTCTGCCGCGGCGAACCGGGATCTCATCTAAGTCCTGAACCCGAAAAATGTTTCCCTTCAAAAACACCTCTGTAACGTCGCCGTTTTTGACCAGAAACAGATGGTGCCAGGTCCCGTTGATCCGGAGCCTGATGAGGGTGTCATCGATGACCCGACACCTGACATCATACGCACGGTCTTCCACCATAAACCTGAAGTCTCTGTCATCGGTCCCCTGGGCGACGTCTACAGCGACGGTCTTATTCCCGATTTTAAGTTGATAGGCCATAATCGTCTCTCTCCCTAAAGCCGCCAGTTCTTGAGGGTATCCCACGGTGTGCGGCCGCTTCTCTCCTTCGTGCGGGAGGAAGGTTCCGAAGATTGGAGCAAATCCTTTGCCACACAGGCAATCGCCGCGAGATCCGCATTTGTGGCGGGATGTTTCCACTGGGTGAAGTGTTGATGAATAAAGTCCGTCGTGGTTTGTCCATCGGTGAACGCGTCCGATTTGAGTACGTCGATGAGAAAGGGGATGGTGGTGGTGATGCCCAGGATCACATAGGACTCGAGGGCCCGAATCATTCGCCGGCGGGCGGCCTCACGTGAGGGGGCGGCGACGCAGAGTTTGCTGAGTATGGGGTCGTACTCCACCGGCACATGTCCCCCTTCCCGGATGCCGCAGTCGTTTCGGATGCCCGGACCCGAAGGGGGGCGGTGACGCAGGATGGGCCCCGGAGAGGGAAGAAGTCGGCCTCGGGGTCCTCTGCATAGATGCGGCACTCCATGGCATGGCCCATCTGGATCATCTCGTCTTGCTTCAGTGTCAGCGGCTGTCTCGCGGCGATCTCGATCTGGTGACGGACCAGGTCCAGGCCGGTGGTCATCTCCGTGATGGGGTGTTCCACCTGAAGGCGGGTGTTGACCTCCAGGAAGTAAAATGTGCCCGACGGGTCCAGGAGAAATTCCACGGTGCCGGCATTGACGTATCCGGATGCCACCGCGGCGGCCACTGCGGCTTTGCCCATCTCCGCCCGCAGCGCAGGGGTCAGGGTAGGAGAGGGGGTTTCCTCGATGATTTTCTGATGCCGCCGCTGGATGGAGCACTCCCTTTCAAAGAGATGGACCGCATGACCGTAGGTATCGCAGAGAATCTGAAATTCGATGTGGCGGGGGGATACCAGATGCTTTTCAAGGTAAACTCGACCGTCTGAGAAAGCCTTATGAGCCTCACTCATGGCGGATTCCGCCGCCTGGTTCATCTCTTCGGGACGCTGAACGATCCGCATGCCTTTGCCGCCCCCGCCGGCCACAGCCTTGAGAATAACCGGATACCCCAACGCTTCGGCCTCCTGTTTGAGAACGTCGGGTTCCGTAGCGGCTGCCATCATGCCGGGGATGACGGGCACGCCGGCCTTCTGCATGATATGTCGAGCCAGGGTCTTGTTCCCGAGATCGCTGATGACCCTGGCCGGTGGACCGATAAAGGTGAGATGCGATGCCTCGCAAAGATCGGCAAACTCGGGATTCTCTGCGAGGAATCCATAACCGGGGTGAATCGCTTCAGCCCCTGATTCGACGGCGGCTTCTATGATTCTTTCCGCGTTGAGGTAGCTTCTAACGGGTTCGGGTTTACCGATGGGGAATGCCTGATCCGCGGAGAGGACATGGGCCGCATCTTCGTCGGCTTCGGAGTAGACCGCCACGGTCTCGATTCCCATCTCCTGGCAGGTCCGTATGATCCTGACGGCGATTTCGCCCCTGTTGGCAATAAGTATCTTCTTGAACATAAGGCTCCCGCTTACATCCTGAAGATGCCGTGCCCGTGAACATCGTCCCTCAGCGGGGCATTCAGGGCGGCAGAGATGGCCAGGCCCAGGACATCACGGGTTTTGGCCGGGTCCAGAATACCGTCGTCCCAGAGGTTGGCCGTGGAATAGTAGGCGTTCCCCTCCTTTTGGGCGGATGCGATGATCGGGCCTTTGATCTGTTCCGCCATCTCATCAGGGAGCGGCGGGTTTCCCTCCCGCTGAAGCTGGTCATTCTTGACGGTGATGAGGACATCGGCGGCCTGTTCGCCGCCCATGACACCGATCTGGGCATTGGGCCACATCCACAGGAACCGGGGCGCGTAGGCCCGACCGCACATGCCGTAGTTTCCCGCCCCGAAGGAGGCGCCGATGATTACGGTGAATTTGGGCACCGTGGCCGTGGCCACGGCATTGACCATCTTATGGCCGTCCTTGGTGATCCCGATCCGTTCATATTCCTTCCCGATGATATATCCGTTGATGTTCTGAAGAAACACCAGCGGGATCCCCCGCTTGTCACACAACTGAATGAACTGGGTGGCCTTGAGAGAACTGTCGGAAAAAAGGACGCCGTTGTTTCCGAGAATGCCCACGGGATACCCGTGAACATATGCCCACCCGCAGACGATGGTGGGACCATAAAGGGCTTTGAATTCTAAGAATTCACTTCCATCCACCATTCGCGCGATGACCTCCCGCACATCGTAGGGGGTGCTCAAATGCTCGGGGACGATACCGTATATCTCTTCAGGGTCGTACAATGGCGGCGTGACCGGGCGGGTCCCCAGTTCGGTTTTATGCCGGGGAGGGAGATTCTTGATGATCTGCCGGATGATGTCAATGCAGTGGGCATCGTCCTCGGCGAAATAATCGGATACCCCCGATTCCCTGCAGTGGACGGCCGCGCCCCCAGTTCGTCCGCTGTGACCTCTTCGCCCGTGGCCGCCCGGACCAGTGGGGGTCCTCCGAGAAAATGGCCCCGGTCCCTTGCACGTGAACCACGTCATCACTCATGGCCGGGATGTAGGCGGCACCGGCGGTGCAGAGCCCCATGACCCCGCAGATCTGGGGGATGCCCATCTTGGAGATGATGGCCTGGTTATAGAAGATGCGGCCCCCGTCATCCACATCCGGGAATATCTCGGATTGGAGGGGCAGGTAGGCGCCGCCGGAATCCACCAGGTTGACGATGGGGAGCCGGTTTTCCATGACGATGGCCTGGACCCTGAGCCCCTTTTTGACCCCCATGGGATAGATGGTGCCGCCCTTGATGGTGGGATCGTTGGCATGAATGATCACCTCGCGCCCGGCGACGCGGCCGATCCCGGCCACGATTCCGGCGCCGTGGACTTTCTTGTCGTACATGTCCTTGGCCGCCAGGGGGGCGATCTCCAAAAACGGAGAATTCCGATCCAGTAGACGTTCCAGCCGTTTGCGGACCGGCAGTTTGTTCTGTTCCGCCAGCCGTGCCTTGGCCTTGTCCGACCGGTCGTCCCGGGCAATCCGGAGTGACTCCCTGAGAGCTTCCACCCGTTGTTTCATGACGGAACGGTTTTTCTGGTATGCCTCGCTGTTGGTATCAATCGTCGTCTCT
Organism: Deltaproteobacteria bacterium; assembly: GCA_034522175.1. Lineage (GTDB taxonomy): Bacteria > Desulfobacterota > DSM-4660 > Desulfatiglandales > Desulfatiglandaceae > JAIPDZ01. Next base: position 3,390,838 of record JAXHLQ010000001.1, read on the forward strand.
AAGACATCCATGTTTCCTTTTCCTCAACGCGATCTAATGAAAATCCAGCAACCCGTCACCGATCTTCATGCGGGACAGTTCCGAAGCGGTGCCGGCGATCTGGAGATACCGGGCGTTACGATACCCCTGTTCAGCCGGATTTCTCCGGATGAATCCCGTTTCCCCCAGGATCTGAAGGGCCTTGCTGTTGACTTCTTCGGCGGATTCGGTGCAAAAAACCTTGGCACAGTGGGCAAGGGTTTCGGCCTCATGTTCGTCGGCTTCCGCCATCCACGCAGCGCGATAAATCAGGAGCCGCGCGGTCTGCACAAGGGTCAGCATCTCGGCGAGTTTGAACCCGACTTCCTGGTAGGCGATCAGGGGTTTCCCCGCGCTTTGGTACGCCTTGGCATGGCCGACCGCTGCATCGAAGGCCCGCTGCATAAGCCCCAGTCCGGCGGTGGCCAGCACCTGATTTTCCCATAACCGGACCGTGCTGAACAGGTCTCCATTTTCTGTGGGGCCGATGATGTTATTCGAAGATACCTGACAGGCATCCAATGAAATGCCGGATGCGGCCACGCTGTTATAGCCGAGGGTTCGATGCCGCGATCCCGTGGACAGACCGGGGGATCCGCGCTTCAGGAGGAAAAAGACCGGACGATCCTCCGTGTCCATCTTCCCCGCAACGGCGATCCAGTCCGATATTGGCCCGTTGACGGCATGGACCTTTTTGCCCGTGACCTCAAATCCATCGGCTGCGGGTCTGCCGACCGTCTCCATGTCAGCGATGGTTTCATCAAATCCTGCTTCCGAAAACGCCACTGCACCGATGAGCTCTCCCCTCGTGAGCGCGGGGAGGATTTCAGACTGAATGGCCGAATCGCCGTACGTATGCAAGAGTCGCCCGAAGATACGAGCCGCGGTCTCCGCACACAAATATAAAGATGGGGACAGAGCGGCCAAGGTCTCCTGGGCCAGCACAGTGGCAGGACCGTACGGGGACCGTCTAAGCACAAACTGAGATATCCGGTTGAACCGAGGCGCTTCAGGTACTTGAGACTCTCCTTTCGGATGGTTTCCGTCTCGTCAAGCGCCGTTTCCTCAAAGGGGTCGGTTGCAGTGTCGTTGAATACGGCCTGTATCTTTTCTCTGAGTCTGTTTTCCGTGTCATTAAAATCGAAATTCATACATCCAAGACCTCTTAAATTAATTTTGAGATAATCTTCTTCTGTATGTCTGATGTGCCCCCGCCGATGGGGGCCAGGCGGCTGTCCCTGAAGCACCGTTCCACTTCATACTCGTGGCAGTAGCCGTAGCCACCGAAGACGAGCATGGCGTCATTGGCGGGATGAAGCCCCCAGTCGCCGATAAAGAGTTTGGCCACCGCCGCCTCGAGGTGATTGAGGGGTCTCCCCTGGTCTTTACACCACGCGATGCGGTAACAGAGGGTTCGGGCCGCCTCGATGAAGATCTTGATGTCGGCCAGTTTGTGTTTGATGGCCTGGAACCGGCCGATGGGCCGGCCGAACTGATACCGCTCCCGGGCATATCGAACGGCCTTGTCGAGGACATAGGTGATGCCGCCCACGAATGGGGCCAGAAGGGCACTCCGATCCCATTCGACGGTCTGCATGGCCATGAGGAAACCGGCGCCTTCCTGTCCGATGAGATTCTCTTGAGGGATCTTACAATCCTCAAAGATCAACTCCGACGTGTGGGAGGTGCGCACCCCCATCTTCTGAAGATTCTTCCCCGCTGAAAACCCCGGGGTTCCTTTCTCAACCACAAATGCAGAGATCCCTGCGTGTTTCAGGTCCTTGCCTGTTTTTGCGTAAACAACGGCCACATCCGCCACAGGGCCGTTGGTGATGAACATCTTGTTTCCGTTCAATACATAAGCATTCCCCCGCTTTTCCGCCCTTGTGGACATGGATGCCACATCCGAGCCTGCACCGGGTTCGGTGAGCCCCATGCAGCCGATCCATTCCCCGGAACAGAGTTTGGGAACATAGGCTTCTTGCTGGGTCTGGGTGCCGTGGGAAAAAATGGTATCTGCGCAGAGAAACGTGTGGGCGCCGTAGGCCAGGGAAAGCCCGCCGTCCACCCCGGCTTCGCCGAGGGCCTCCCCGGCCATCACCGTGGTGACCACGTCGGCGTCACTTCCGCCCAGCGCTTCCGGGAAGTGCAGCCCGAGGATACCGAAATCACCCAGGCGTCGAAAGGACTGGAAGTCGAATTCCCCCTTAAGATCATGTTCCTGGACCCAGGGGACAATCTCTTTTCTGGCAAAGCGGATAACCTGTTCCTTGAATATCTTCTGTTCCTGTGTCCATGCAAAGTCCATGGGTTGGTGCTAACTCCTTTTCCTGGGGTTTCCTGCGCCGTTTAAAAATACTTCTAAAATCGTGTCCGCGATGCGGACCTTTTGCGCATCCCCTTTGATTTTCTGATCTTCGAGTACCATGGCCGAGAGAAATGTTTCTATGGCGCCGAGAAAAATATAGGTCAGGTAGCGGGGGTTCAGATCCGATCTGAATGTGCCGGACGTCTGCCCTTCCTGGATGAGACCCTTTATGCGCGACATACACTCTTTAAAATAGTTCAGCCGGCCTTGGGTCAAATTTGCGGTGGACCGGGAGATTTCGGTGATAAACACATTCACCCGTTCGGGGTCGGCTTGATAGGTGTCGAAAAAGTAGAGAATCAACCGTTTGAGTTTTTCTGCTGGATCTTGCTCTTTCTGATCGATCTCCCCCATCAGTTGAAACAAACCTTCCCACCATTGCCTGAGGATCATATCAAAGAGATCCGCTTTGTTTCTGAAATAGTGGTAAACCAGCCCGTAAGAAATGCCCGCTTCTCGGGCAATGTCTGCAATCCTGGCCCGGTGATACCCCTTCTCCTTTATAATCTTAAGGGCGGCCTGGCATATCACCCGCTCCTTTTCGTTTCTGCTTTGGGGGGCAGTCTGGTTCATGGAGTCATTATAGATCAAGGGTTGATTGACTTGTCAATCAGTATCTGAATATTGAGAAATTCATTTAAAGTACAAAAAGGAATCCCATAGAAGATATCGTTATTTTTATGAGGGTTAATTGTTTTGTGATTTTTCTTGCAAATGGATATTGGATGTGTTAGGGAGCCGAAGTCGGATCAGAGACGTGGGTATTATGGGAAAGAAAACGGATAAGATCTGCGCCTTTTTGGGGCAGGATACGGCCTTTGAAGGAAAACTTTCTTTTAAAGGTGCCGTTCGCATAGATGGTCGATTCAGTGGCGAAATTGAAACGGAAGGGACACTGATTGTGGGCCAAGGGAGTGAGGTGCAGGCCGACATCCGCGCTTCACGGGTGCTCATCAGCGGTATTGTGCGAGGCGATATTGTGGCGGATGAAAAAATCGACGTCCTGTACCCCGGCAAGGTGTTTGGAAATATAGAGGCATCCGTTATTCGGTTGGAAGAGGGGGTTGTTTTCAAAGGAAATTGTACCACCCGTAAGGCCAACGGGCCGGTGGACGGTAAAGTGGCATTTCTTAAGAAGAGACCGGACGCAAAAAATGAGATTTGAAGTCCAAAAATGTTTTGACAAGATCATTTCATTCTTGTAAAAGGCGTTACTTATTTAATTTTTATGGTGGCCCCAGGGGCTCATTAATCAGATGAAAGGATCCGCGTAAGATGCTCAACATTGATGGTACCCTTATACTGCAGATTGCCAATTTTCTGGTGCTTCTCCTGGTCATGAATGTGATTCTGTACCGGCCGATCCGAAGGGTTTTGAGCCAGCGGAACGAAGAGATGACCTCTCGTGAGAGCAGCATCGAGGCATTAAAGGAGAAAGCCGATAAGTATCAACAGGATATTGAAGAAGGGATGGTAGCGGCCCGGAAGGAAGGCTACACCAAAAAAGAGGCGTTGAAAGCCGAAGGGTTGGAAGAGGAAAAAGGGTTTTTGAAGGAGGCCGGGGCATCCGTGGAACAAAAACTCAGTGCTGCAAGGAAAGATATGGAGAGCAAGACGGCAGACGTGCGGCAGACCCTTGAAAACCAAATAACCGATTTTTCCAACGAATTGGCTGAAAAGATATTGGGAAGGAGCGTTCAATGAACGGGTTTTTGAGCGGAAGAGGGAAAGCCATATGCGCGGCGGGGGTTACCCTGCTGATGCTTGCACTGTTCTGCGGGGTTTCGCTGGCCAGTGGTGGCGGTGGGGGAGAGGCCGCAGCCCATGACGCCCACAGCGGCGGGTCGATTACCGATCTGATGTACCGGATTCTGAATTTTGTCCTGATGGTCATCATTCTTGTGGTGGTGATCAAGAAGACGGACATGCTCAGTTTTTTCGGTCGAAGAAAAGAAGAGATCCGCGAAAAACTCGAGACCCTCAAGAAGGAGCGCGAAGCGGCGGATCGTCATGCCCGGGAATTGGAGACCCAGTTAAAGGAATTCGAGCAGCAGAAAAAAGAGATCCTGGAACAGTTCCGGGCGGAAGGTCTGAAGGAAAAAGAGCGAATCATTGCAGAGGCCAGGGTGAGGGCGGAACAGATTCTGGCCCAGGCCGATGTAACCATTGAGCGGGAGTTGGAAGCGGCCAAGGAGCGACTCAAAAGGGAGGTTGTGGATATCGCCGCAAGTAAGGCTCAGGACATCATTGTCAATCAGATACAGGACAGTGACCAGGACCATTTGGTCAATGAATTCATAGAGAGAGTGGAGAAGCTACATTGATCGATTCTAAGGTTTCCAGGAGATATGCAAAGGCCCTGCTGAGTCTCGGGCAGGAGGACGGCCATTACGCGGAATATGGACAAAATCTCAAGGAGTTCGGGGAGTTTTGTGCCGCTAATGAAGAGTTTATTCAGGTGGTTTCCAATCAGTTGTTTTCCGTTGAGGAGAGGAAGAAGATCCTTGATTTTGTTTTGGGGAAAAGCACTTATCCTGATTTGCTCAAAAATTTTTTGAGACTCCTCCTGGATAAAAACCGCATTGGCGCCGTTCAGCAGATTTCTAACTACTATTCTAAACTCACGGATGACATCTCAAACATCACCCGGGCCGAAGTGACCACAGCGAGAACCTTGGCCGGTGATGCACAGGAACGGTTGATGAAGGCCCTGGCTGACTTCACGTCCAAGGACGTCAAAATGATGGTGAGGGAGGACAAATCGCTCATCGGGGGCCTGGTGGTAAAACTAGGGGATATGGTGTTGGATGGTAGTGTAAGGGCCCAGATTGAGGGGCTAAAAGAATCATTAAAAAGGGGTGAATACAACTAATGGAGATCAGAGCAGAAGAGATAAGTCAGGTAATTCGTGACCAGATTAAAGATTACGAGAAGAAGGTAGAGGTCAGTGAGACCGGATCGGTTCTCTCCGTGGGGGACGGCATCGCCCGTGTCTATGGGGTCGAAAAGGCCATGGCCATGGAAATGCTTGAATTTCCTGGGGGTATCTACGGGCTCTGCCTTAATCTGGAAGAGGATAACGTGGGTGTCGCCATCATGGGGGATTACTCCGAGATCAAGGAGGGCGATACCGTCAAACGAACCGGAAGAATCGCCGAGGTCCCCGTGGGAGAGGCGGTGCTGGGACGGGTGATCGACGCGGTGGGCGCGCCCATTGATGGGAAAGGCCCCATTGATGTCAAGGAGACGCGACGTCTTGAGGTGGCTGCCCCGGGTGTTATCGCCCGTCAGCCGGTGAACGAGCCCATGTACACCGGTATCAAGGCCATCGATGCCATGACGCCCATCGGCAGAGGCCAGCGGGAGTTGATCATCGGTGACCGCCAGATCGGAAAGACCGCCGTTTGTGTGGATGCCATCCTGAACCAAAAGGATACCGATATCTACTGTATTTATGTGGCCACGGGCCAGAAAAAATCCACTGTGGCGCAGGTGGTGGACGTGCTGGAGAAAAACGGGGCCATGGAATATACCACGGTGGTGGCTGCATGTGCCAGCGACCCGGCCACGCAGCAGTTCCTTTCCCCCTTTGCGGGATGTGCCATTGGAGAATATTACCGGGATAAGGGACAACATGCCCTCATCATCTACGACGATCTTTCCAAACAGGCCACGGCTTACCGCCAGGTGTCGCTTCTGTTGCGGCGTCCTCCCGGACGTGAGGCGTTCCCCGGGGACATCTTCTACAACCATTCACGCCTGCTGGAACGGGCCGCCAAGGTAAATGATGACCTTGGTGCGGGTTCGCTCACGGCGCTTCCCATTATCGAGACCCAGGCCGGTGATGTTTCGGCCTATATCCCCACAAACGTCATTTCCATTACAGACGGTCAGGTTTACCTCGAACCGAACCTTTTCTTTTCAGGCGTGCGCCCGGCCATCAATGTGGGCCTCTCGGTTTCCCGTGTGGGGGGTGCTGCACAGACAAAGGCCATGAAAAAGGTGGCCGGAACCCTGCGGCTGGATATGGCCCAGTTCAGGGAACTGGAAGCCTTTGCCCAGTTCGGCAGTGACCTCGACAAGGGGACTCAGCGGCAACTGAACCGGGGCCGGAGACTGGTGGAGGTCCTCAAACAGCCTCAGTACCAGCCCATGAGTGCCGAAAGAGAGGTCGCCATCCTGTTCGCGGGTGCAAACGGATATCTCGATGAGTGGCCGGAAGCGGCTGTCTTAGACTACGAAGCTCAGATGCTGGAGTTTCTGGACAGTAAACATCCTGAAATTTTAAATGACATCAAGGAAAAGGAAGATATTTCCGAAGAGACCGATGAAAAACTGCGGAAGGCCCTCGATGAATTCAAGGGCATATTTCAACCCGCTGAATAAGTGCCATTGCAACTGGGCATAGGCCCCGTGGCGCAAACATCCAAGAGACGGTAGATAACCCAAAAAGAGAGAGAAAGGGTAGATGGCAACCTTAAGAGATATTCTCAGAAAGATCGGCGCTGTCAAAAAAACAAGGCAGATCACCCGGGCCATGAACATGGTGGCTGCCTCCCGGCTCCGTGGTGCCCAGGGCAGAATGGAGAGCTTTGATCCGTATGCAACCAAGTTTGCTGAAGTGCTTGGCAATCTGGCAAGCCGTATTGAACCGGATATTCACCCCTTGCTTGTCAAAAGAGATCAGGTGTCTAAGGTCGAGTTGCTCCATTTCACCGGCGATAGGGGCCTTTGCGGAAGCTTTAACAGCAACCTGTTGAACATGGGTCAGAAATGGCTGAAAGAGCAGCGCAACAAGGGATTGGAGTGCAGTCTGACAACGGTGGGAAAGAAGGGTAGGGATTATTTCGGTAAGCGGGACATTACCGTGACGGAAAGCCACATCAATCTTTATGGCAATGTGGATATTTCCTTTATCAATACCATGACCCGAAAATTTATCGACCGCTATCTCGCCGAGGAGATCGATGAGGTCTATATGATGTTCAGTCGGTTTGTCAGTGTGGCCAGACAGTCGCCGACGCTCATCAAACTCCTTCCCATAGAGCCCCCGAAGAGCGAGGAAGATCAGGAGGCATCCGCCGCAGCCGAGTATCTCTGTGAGCCCGATCCGGAATCACTGATGATCGAGTTGCTGCCCAAGCATATCAGTGTCCAGATAATGAATGCATTCCTGCAGAATGAGACCAGCGAACACGCCGCCCGCATGGCAGCAATGGATAACGCTTCCAAGAACTGTAACGAGATGATCGACAACCTGACACTTGTCTATAACAAGGCGAGACAGGCGGCTATTACGGCTGAACTCATGGATATCGTGGGTGGTGCAGAAGCCTTAAAAGGGTAACGGTTTTCAATAGTTAAGGAGGTCTTAATTTTACAATGAATGAGGGCAAAGTAATACAAGTCATAGGTCCGGTAGTCGATGTGGAGTTTGCAGAAGGTGAACTCCCTGAGATCCTTACTGCACTTCTTATCACCAATCCTGCCATTGACGATATAGAGGACAACCTGGTTGTGGAAGTTGCCCAGCATTTGGGTGACAATGTTGTGCGATGTATTGCCATGGATATGACCGATGGGCTTGTGAGAGGCCAGGCGGTCAAGAATACGGGAAAGCCGATTCAAATGCCCGTTGGCGATCCGGGTCTGGGTCGCGTCCTCAATGTGGTGGGAAAACCCGTTGATGGGCTGGGGCCTGTCAATGCCACGGAATTTTATCCCATTCACCGTCATGCCCCGGCGTTTCAGGATCAGGATACATCGGTCAATGTTCTCGAGACCGGCGTGAAAGTGATTGATCTTCTGGTCCCCTTTCCCCGGGGAGGGAAAATGGGGATGTTCGGCGGCGCCGGTGTGGGCAAGACCGTTGTGATGATGGAAATGATCCACAACATCGCCATGCAGCACGGCGGAATCAGTGTGTTTGCCGGTGTGGGCGAGCGGACCCGTGAGGGAAACGACCTGTATCTCGAGATGAAGGAATCAGGCGTTCTGCCCAAGGCCGCTCTGATTTACGGACAGATGACGGAACCGCCCGGTGCGCGCGCACGGGTGGCGCTTTCCGCTCTGACTGCCGCCGAATACTACAGGGATGAAAAGGGACAGGATGTGTTGTTGTTCATTGACAATATCTTCCGTTTCACCCAGGCGGGTTCAGAAGTTTCGGCGCTTTTGGGCCGTATCCCTTCGGCGGTGGGATACCAGCCCACCCTCGGCACGGACCTAGGGGAACTCCAGGAGCGGATTACCTCCACCAATAAGGGGTCCATTACGTCGGTTCAGTGTGTGTATGTGCCTGCCGACGACTTGACGGACCCGGCACCGGCCACCACGTTTGCCCATCTTGACGGTACGGTGGTTTTGGCACGCCCCATCGCGGAGTTGGGTATCTATCCTGCCGTGGACCCGTTGGATTCCACCTCGAGAATCCTGGATCCCAATGTGCTGGGTGAGGAGCATTACAGTGTATCGCGACAGGTTCAGCAGATACTGCAGAAATATAAGGACCTGCAGGATATCATTGCCATTCTCGGTATGGATGAGCTTTCCGACGAAGATAAGCTGACTGTGGCAAGGGCACGGAGAATCCAGCGGTTTTTGTCCCAGCCCTTTCACGTGGCCGAGACATTTACGGGTACAGCCGGAAAATATGTGCCGGTTAAGGAAACCATCCAGGGGTTCAAAGAGATCATCGACGGGAAACATGACGATCTGCCCGAAGGGGCGTTTTATATGGTGGGCAACATTGAAGAGGCTCGTGAAAAGGCTGAAAAAATGGCTGCCGACAACGAGTAAAGGGATTGGTCCATGGGAAAACTACATCTCGAAGTTGTGACTCCGGAAAATGTCATGGTGAGTCAGGAAGTGGATATTGTGGTGGCGCCGGGTTCTCTCGGTGAATTCGGTGTGTTAGCAGGCCACGTGCCCTTCCTGTCAGGCCTGATTCCCGGAGAACTGCGATATACATCCGGGAGTGAGAATGAACACTTTGTGGTGACGAGCGGATTTGTCGAAGTCTCCGAAAACAGGGTATCGGTGCTGGTGGATGCTGCTGAGCGGGCTGGAGAGATCGATGTCCGGCGGGCCCTTGAGGCGAAAAAGCGGGCTGAAGAGCGACTCGCAAAGGAACGTGCCGCCGGTGATATCGATTATCTAAGGGCCGAGGGAGCCCTGAAAAGGGCCATTGCCCGGATCCGTGTGGGTGAAAAGAAAATTTAATTTCAGATATCATTACCCGCTTAAATCAGAAGGCAAGTCCGTTGGACTTGCCTTTTTTTATGTATTGACTTTTTTTGATTCGAGGGTAGTATAAACAGGGAAACAACGCATATGATGGATAGTCGCCAATAACCCCGATTCACATGGGACACAGGAAGGAAAGGATTTGAACCCGATGGATTCAGGAGACAACAGACAGTACAAGGTGTGGGGCGCTTCGGAAACGGATGAGGAAGGCGATCAGTTTCAAATACTCGAGGAAAAGGTGGATCAACTGATCGAGACAGTCAAATCCGTGAAGCGCGAACGGGATTCATACAAAGAGAAACTGGATATCCAGGAAGAGAAAATCAACGATTTAAACCGGCAGGTCGAAACGCTCAAAGGCGGCAGAGACCAGGCCAAACAGCGGATTGTAACACTTCTGGAAAAACTTGAAAATATTGACGATTAGTGTTTTTGGAATACATGCTGAATCCGCTCTGATCGGATGGGTGATAACGGCAGATGGACGCCCCTGTTAGGGTCAAAATTTTTGAGCATGAATACCTCCTGAAGAGCGAAGAAGGAGAGGAGCGACTGCGTGAGATTGCGGATTTTGTGAACAGCAAATTTTATGAAATCCGATCGAGCGCGGGCCAGCTGTCGGATACGAAGCTGGCCATTTTAACGGCGTTTTACGTCGCCAGCGACTATTTTCAGATTCAGAGGGAACAGGAAGAACTGAAACAGGATATTCAGGACCGCGCGCGTTTGTTGAATCAACAAATCGAAGCGGTTGGCAAGACCTCACCGTAGAGTGGACAAATAATCCGGTGAGTGTGAACATGCGCATGAAGCGTAAGGACAAAACGGGAAGACCATGCCATCTAGGGTGATTGATATACATGTGTTTATGCAGTAGACCCATGCCTCGATACGGTTTTAAGATCAGGGTAGCAGCGAAAGTGGCTCCCATGAACAGCAGGCATCCCGGGAGGGATGTCCCGGACCCCGCTGAGCCTGCATCCTCCCGTCTATGGAGACCTGGTGTGCGCATCAGGTGCCCCTGAAGCGGATTTCCTTCGAGACAGGAACGCCTCCCTTTCGTCCTTTACGTTCAAGCATCGCACGGTGGTACCCCATAAATACGGGGGGATGTGCCCCAAAAGACAGCTCCGCCCTTTGAGGCAGCGGGGAATCCTCAAGGCACGGCGATAAGAAATGAGGAGCGTGACATGGATATGAGCACCATATACACATTGGGTATGGTTGGGGCGGCCCTGATGGTTGGCCTGCTGATCGGCTTTCTTGTCCGGAAGAAGCTTGTGGAAAGCCGAATCGAGGACATTGAGGCCTATGCCAAGAAATTGCTGGCTGAAGCCCAGAAGGAGGCCAAGAGCACCAAAAGGGAAGCGGCCCTTCAGGCCAAAGATACCCTTTATCAAATGAAGGTCGAGTTTGAGCGGGAAACCAAAGAGCTCAAGGATGCGCTTCGGGTTCAGGAAAAACGGCTCAACCAAAAGGAGTCAAATCTTGAGAAAAAGGTTGAACAGCTGGATAAACGGGAAGAGAAAATAGGGGAAAAAGAGCGACGGATTGAGCGCTCCGAAAAGGAAATCCAGAAACAGGAAGCCCAGTACAGCCGTCTTATTGAAGACCAAAAGCGACAGCTTGAGCAAATCGCGGGGATTACGGCCGAAGAGGCCAAGCAGGTTCTGATCAACTCCATGGAGACTGAGGCAAAGCACGATGCGGCAAAGATGATTCGACGGATCGAAAATGAAGCCAAGGCCGAGGCGGATCGGAAGGCCCAGGAGGTGCTTGCGCTGGCGGTGAAACGGTACTCGGGAGATTACGCAGCGGAAAAGGTCGTCTCGGTGGTGAATCTCCCCAGTGATGAAATGAAAGGACGGATCATCGGACGGGAAGGACGAAACATTCGCGCCATGGAGGCGGCTACGGGGATCGACTTGATTATCGATGATACGCCCGAAGCGGTGTTGCTGTCGGGCTTTAATCCGGTCCGCAGACAGGTCGCCAAAGTGGCCCTGGAACGATTGATCGACGACGGCCGGATTCATCCGGCGCGAATAGAGGAAATCGTCGCCAAGGTTCGAAAAGAGATCGAGACGAGCATTCGGGAGGCCGGAGAGCAGGCTACCTTTGATGTGGGGGTGCACGGCATCAATGAAGAGCTGGTCAAGCTCATCGGACGACTGAAATATCGATCCAGTTACGCCCAGAATGTCCTTCAGCATTCCATGGAGGTCAGCTTTTTGTGCGGGATTATGGCCGCGGAACTGGGCATAAATGTCAAACAGGCCAAGCGAGCGGGATTGCTCCACGATATCGGTAAAGCCGTGGATCATGAGGTGGAAGGGCCCCATGCTGTGATCGGCGCGGATCTGGCAAGGCGATACGGGGAATCCAACCAGGTGATTCATGCCATTGCCGCCCACCATGAAGACATTCAGCCGGACTCGGTCCTGGCCGTTCTGGTTCAGGCCGCCGATACCCTGTCAGGGGCAAGGCCGGGGGCGCGGCAGGAGATGCTGGAGAGCTATGTGAAGCGGTTGGAGAAGCTCGAAGAGATTGCGCTCTCTTTTAAAGGGGTCAATAAATCCTTTGCCATACAGGCGGGAAGAGAGATTCGCATCATGGTGGAGGGGAAGCTCATTGACGATGACCAGGCCCACCTCTTGTGCGGAGATATCGCCAAGAAAATCGAGAAAGAACTCACCTATCCCGGTCAGATCAAGGTGACCGTTATCCGGGAGACCCGTGCGGTGGAATATGCGAAGTAGAATTCCCCTCAGACATGGGCGTTATTTGCCCTTGCCTTCGATAAAGGCCTCCGTCATCCGGTAGGCCTCATCATCGGTGAACTGGCGGGGTGGGTGCTTATAAAAATAGGCCGAAGGCGATTCCAACGGGCCTCCCTCCCGGCGATCCAGGGCCAGTTTTGCGCAACGGATGGCATCGATGGCCACACCGGCGGAATTGGGCGAATCTTCGACTGCCAATCGGAGCTCCAGATCCATGGGTACATCCCCGAAGAGCTTTCCCTCCATTCTCAAGAAACACACCTTGTGATCCTTCTGCCATGCCACATAATCGCTGGGCCCGATATGGATGTTGTCTTCATCCAGCCGTTGACCGCTGACCGATTGAACAGCTTCGGTCTTGGATTCCTTTTTTGAGGCCAGCCGTGAGCGGCTCAGCATGTTGAGAAAGTCGGTATTGCCGCCTGTGTTCAGCTGATAGGTCCGCTCGAGACGCACCCCCCGTTTTCGGAAGAGGTCGGTGAGAGTTCGATGAATGATGGTGGCCCCCATCTGGGATTTGATGTCGTCTCCCATAAGGGGTATCTGTTTTTCCGTGAACCGGTTCCCCCATACGGGGTCACTGGCGATGAATACCGGTATGTTATTGACAAAGGCGATCCCTGCTTCAAGCGCACACTCCGCATAAAAGCGCGTGGCGGCTTCGGATCCCACAGGGAGATAATTCAAAAGGATCTCTACCCCGGCATTTTGGAGCGTTTCGATGACCGTATCCTTGTCGGGTTCAGGATCGTCTGCGGGCAGAAAAGTTTGCTGAGGTTTATACTGTCTCATATGGTCTGCCAGTCCGTCCAGTATGCACCCCATTTGGACACGGATGCCGGATTGCGCTAAGGAATCGCAAAACACCTGTGTGCAATTGGGCGGGGAGAATATAGCCTCATGAAAGTCTTTTCCCACCTTTCGCTGGTCAATATCAAAGGCTGCTTTGACCTCAATGTCACCGGGGGTGTAATCGCCAATGCGCCAGTGCATGAGCCCGATGGCATCCTCCGGATTTTTTTCCCTGTAGTAGTGAATCCCTTGAATCAGCGAGCCGGCGCAGTTACCGACCCCAATGATACCAATCCTAATTTTCCCCATGGTCTTTTGGAACCCCCATGAAAATGTCGTCTCTCATCTGACCTGTTCAATAACAATCTCACCGTAAGTCCCGATATGTGAAACGAAGATATCACCGATAATCCCTCGATGGTCTTTCCATGCCTTATTGCAAACGAATAACCATTTTATAACATAAATCAAATCCTAAGAAAAGCAATTATATATCCGCTCTTTCCGTGTGGTCTGGAAAATGTTCTTTCACATCCGAAGACGGGCCCGGTGCCAAGAGACATGTGGAGATGATGGTATCCCGGGTGAAATGGGATATGGGGTATTGGCGTATCGCCTCAGATCTGGTATGATGTAATATCTAAAGGGGCCGGGCGTTTTTTGTTTATCAAAAGCCCTTCTTTCTTACTTTCAAACATCTCTGATAAAGAGATGTTTCGAAGATGTTGATACACAGGCGGTTATTTTTGAAAACCCAGTACGAAAAAAATCATCCTCAAGAACCTCGATACCTGCTTTTCTGATCCGGCCCCGGACTTGGCCGAACGTATGGGGGCGCAACCTTGTGAAGACGGATTTTGCATGCAGGCATTCGGCGAGGTCTGCCGGGTGACGCCGGAAGGGATTCGCTTTGAAGAGACGCTTCGGAAGGATCCCCAGGCGCTTCTAATCTCCCTTTATGCCATGAATGCCTGTCAGGATCCCACACGGCTAAAGCCGTTCAAATCGTTCAAGGAGCTTCCCGGAAGCATGCCTTATCAGGCCGCGTTCAGTGCCAACGCCGAGCGGATCCTCGTGCCCCACGTCCCTGTCATCCATGAGGAAAGTGAGACCATCAAAATGGCCTTTGACGGTTTTGAGGGCGAAGACGGAGATTTTTCGCTGGTATTGTATCCGTTTCCCAAGATGGCTCTTTATTACATCTTCTATATGCCTGACGACGAGTTCCCGGCCTCTGCCACCACGCTCTTTTCGGCCAATGCGTTGTCTTTCATGCCGCTCGACGGCCTCGCGGACGTGGCGGAATATACCTCGAAAAAGATCATTGCCATGGTGAGATAAATCGGGTGATCCATGGATGAGTCGGCGTCAGGATCGGGTTTTTTCGCAATCCGGCATTGCGTGAACGTTGCTTTGAAGTATTGGATCGGCACCGCCGGGGTGATGGCTCCTGAGCAGGCGGGCTTGTTTCAGGGATTTGAAAGTGCGGATGGTCGAACCTGTGGATAACCCTTCCCATTGGAAGCAACTCCTCTCCCGAAGCATCAACACCCCGGAGGCGCTGCCCCGGTTCGTGACTAAAAAAGGGGCGTGGACCCATGAAGTCCCGGCGCGCTATCCCATGCGCGTCAATCCCTATTATCTGAGCCTGATCGAACAAAAAGATGATCCCATATACCGGCAGTGCATTCCCGATGAACGGGAATTGACGGATCCCAGGGGTTTTGAGGACCCTTTGAATGAAGAGGGGCACTCGCCCGTGCCCGGTCTCACCCACCGCTATCCCGATCGTGTCCTTTTCCTGATATCCGCCCAATGTGCCGTCTATTGCCGATTCTGTAACCGCAAGAGAAAGGTGGGTCACCGGGGGATGGTTAGCAAGGTATCCATCCGGGAAGGGATGGCCTATATCAGGGATCACAAAGCGGTAAGGGATGTCCTGTTGTCAGGTGGGGATCCGTTTCTGCTTAAAAATGAGTCGCTTCATCACATCCTCACTGACATCCGGGCCATCCCCCATGTGGAGATTATTCGCATCGGAACCCGGGTCCCCTGTACCCTCCCACAGCGGGTTACGCCTCAATTGGTGCGGATGTTGTCCAAGTTTCACCCCCTTTACATCCATACCCACTTCAACCATCCCCGGGAAATTACCCCCGAAGCCGCTCTCGCGTGCGGCAGGCTGGCCAATGCGGGCATTCCCCTGGGCTGCCAGACGGTCCTTCTCAAAGGGGTGAATGACGATCCCGATGTCATGAAGAGACTCATGCAGAAGCTCCTCACGATCCGGGTCCGTCCCTACTATCTGTTCCAGCCGGATTTGGCACAGGGAACAGCCCATTTTTGGACGTCGTTGCGCCGGGGCCTCGACATCATGGCCGCCTTACAAGGCCATACCTCCGGGCTCTGCATGCCTCATTTCGCCGTAGACCTCCCCGGCGGCGGGGGGAAGGTAAATGTGTTGCCCGAGAACATCCGGTGGGAGGGGGATACCGCGATATTGAAAACCTACCAGGGCGACCTCTACCGATACGAAACGGCCGGCGTGTAACAGGCGAAGCGGGGCCCCTTTATTCCGGCTTGACTTTGGGATGTAAAGCGGTTAGGCTTCCTTCTGCGTTTTGCGTGTCTGCCAATGGTGCCGAATTGAATCTATTTCGGGCGAAGCGGGTTTTTACCCCTCCTCAGACGTTTTATACGCCGTGACGATGTCTGTTACGGAATAAAATAATAACACTTTTAACGGGTTAAGGAGGAGTCATGGAGGTAAAAAAGATCTTTTTGCCGGAATCGGAATTACCGCGTCAATGGTACAACATTATGGCGGACATGCCCACGCCGATGGAACCGCCGCTTCACCCGGGAACAGGTCAGCCGGCGGGTCCGGAAGATTTGGCTCCCATCTTTCCCATGCCGCTCATCGAACAGGAAGTGAGCCAGGAACGCTGGATTGATATCCCCGAGGAGATTTTGGAGAAATATCTGATCTGGCGCCCCACCCCCCTATACAGGGCCTACAATCTGGAAAAATATCTCGATACGCCTGCTAAGATCTACTTCAAGAACGAAGGCGTCAGCCCTGCAGGGAGTCACAAGCCCAACACGGCCATTGCCCAGGCCTACTACAACAAGATCTCCGGTACCAAGAAGATCTGCACCGAGACAGGGGCGGGCCAGTGGGGCAGCGCCCTATCCTTTTGCTGCGCGCTCTTCGGTCTTGAGTGCAAGGTCTATATGGTCAAGATCAGCTTCCAGCAGAAGCCCTATCGCCGGATGATGATGGAGACCTGGGGGGCCACATGCGTGGCAAGTCCCAGCAACGAAACCAAGGCCGGCCAGTCGATTCTGGCCAAGAATCCGGATTCCCCCGGAAGCCTCGGCATCGCCATCAGTGAGGCGGTTGAGGCGGCGGTAGCGAGTGAAGAAAACAAGTATTCCCTTGGGAGCGTGCTGAATCATGTGATGCTCCACCAGACGGTCAACGGGCTGGAGTGCCAGAAACAGCTCGCCATCGCCGGGGACTATCCGGATGTGGTGATCGGTTGTGCCGGTGGGGGGAGCAACTTTGCGGGTATCTGCCTCCCCTTTGTCCGGGACAAGATCCACGGCAAGGATATCGATATCATCGGTGTGGAGCCGGCATCCTGCCCGACCATGACCCGGGGGCCCTTTGCGTATGATTTCGGGGATACCGTGCAAATGACGCCGCTCTTGGCCATGCACACCCTGGGTCACGGATTTGTGCCCGAACCGATTCATGCAGGGGGTCTCAGATACCACGGCATGGCGCCCATCATCAGCCAGCTGGTCCTGGACAACCTGATCCGACCGGTGGCCATCCAACAGATGGAGACCTTCAAGGCAGGGATCACCTTCGCCAGAACCGAAGGGTTCATCAGCGCGCCAGAGACCAACCATGCGGTGGCCATGACCATTCGCGAGGCCCTCAAGGCCAAAGAGGAAGGGAAGGAGAAGGTCATTCTCATGAACTGGAGCGGGCATGGACTGGTGGATATGGCCGCCTACGAGGCCTATCTCCATGGCAAACTGGCGGATCATGAACTGGAAGAAGACGCCATCCAGAAGGCACTGGATGAGATTGCCCCCCTCCCCAAGCCCAGGCAGTATACGGGATGATCCATCTTGGTTTAGCGCGCCCAAACCCGGGGTCCTCTTTGGAGGACCCCGGGGCCTTTAAGGGGAGAGAGGTATGAATATGAATGCAGGCATCACGCCCCCGGATGATACCCACATGATTCGGTGCCCCAGGCTGGGTCACATGATCAGTTTCTCCTATTGCCGAGAAGAGAATCAGGGACTTCCCTGTTTTAAGACCCTGGACTGCTGGTTTGAGCAGTTTCCGGTGGAGGCATTTATGAGGCAGGAACTGACAGAGGCCCAATGGGAAGCGACATTCAAGAAATCGTCAAAACCCAAACTGGGTTCCCTTGTGGAACTCATTGAACAGGCCAAAGAACGCATAAAAGAAGAACCATCATGAAAGAAGACATTTTCTTAGGAAACGGCGCGGTGGCCCTGGGCCTCATGGAAGCCGGATGCCAGGTGGTCACCTCCTATCCCGGTACCCCGAGTTCAGAGATTCTTCCCGAGGTGGTCCGTCTAATGAAATCCGAAGGACTGAACCCCTATGTGGAATGGTCCACCAATGAGAAGGTGGCCTTGGATAATGCCTATGCAGCCGCCATTTCCGGGAAACGCTCAGCGTGCTGCATGAAACAGGTGGGATTGAATGTGGCGGCGGATTCCCTCATGAGTGCCGCGTATATGGGAACCCGGGGCGGGTTTGTGATCATCTCATGCGATGACCCCGGCCCCCATTCCTCACAGACCGAACAGGATACCCGGTTCATGGCCCGAATCGCCAAAGTGCCGGTTTTTGATCCTTCCAGTCCTCAGGAGGCCAGGACCATGGCCGGTCTTGCCCTGGAGCTTTCAGAGGAATTTCAAATCCCGTTTATCCTGAGACCGGCCATCCGCGTCTGTCACGCTCGACAAAACCTCACGTGGGGTGATTTTAAGAAAAACGAGCGAATGACCGCCTTTGAGAAGGATCCGGGCCGATGGGCAGCGACTCCGAAATTCCGTTTTCTGCTGCATAAGGAATTAAATCAGAAGCTGACGAAGATCGGACGGCGGTTCGAAAGCCTGTCCCCATACAATGAACATAACCTTGAACCGGGCAAGCGGTATGCGCTGGGGATTATTGCCGGGGGCGTACCGTCCTCGGTGGTAAGGGACATCCTCGCCGAAGAGAAACGGGATGACATCCCCGTGTTGAAGCTGTGCGCGCCCTATCCCTTTCCGGAAGGTCTGGCGGATGCGTTTATGGACGCCTGCGACAGGGTTCTGGTCATTGAGGAGACCGATACCCTCATCGAGTACCTCCTCAGGGACCGACACCGGGTCCTTGGACGATTGTCCGGGCATGTACCGTCAGAAGGAGAACTGGTGCCCGAAGTTATCTACCGGGTAATGGACGGCGCATTGAAGGCCAGCGGTCAAAAGGGCCTGACCCATGAGGGAGATGCCGGTGCAAGAGAACTGGTGGATGGTCTCCAACTCCCGATCCGCAAGCCGACACTCTGTCCGGGATGTCCGCACAGAGCCTCCTTTTTCGCCATCAGAAAAGCAAGCCCAAAGGCGATTTTTACCTCTGATATTGGATGTTATACGCTGGGCCTTAACCTGGGCGCGGTGGACACGTGTCTCGATATGGGGGCCGCCATCACCATGGCATCCGGCTTTTACCAGTCGTATTCAAAAGATGATGTTCAACAACCCATCGTGGCCACCATAGGCGACTCCACCTTTTACCATTCGGGTATGGCGGGCCTGCTTAACGCCGTGTATAATGATGCCCGCTTTATCCTCGTGGTGCTGGATAACCAGACCACGGCCATGACGGGGATGCAGCCCACCCCGGGTCTGGGCATTCGCGCCGACGGCAGTCAGGGAAGGGTCATTCCCCTTGAGCGGGTGATTGCCGGGTGCGGGATCGATTTTATTGAGGTGATTGACCCGTACGACATCGATGGGATGACGGCCTTGGTCAAAAAAGCGGCGGAATATGTGGAAGCGCCGGAGGGCGGCGTGGCGGTCATTGTCGCCCGCCATCCGTGTATCATTGCCTATCGGGACCAGGCAACCCGGAACAAGCAGCCCGTGACCGTCACCGATGATTGTGTGGCGTGCGACTTTTGCCATCAACGATTTGAATGCCCCGCCCTTTATCAGGACGAAGACCTGGGGCGGACGGCCGTCAATCAGGCGCTGTGTGCGCAATGCGGTGTCTGCATAGACATTTGTCCTAAAGGGGCCATTGTGGCGGTGTAAACAGGAGAACGGAACCAAGATCATGAAGCATGTGGATTTCATTTTAGGGGGTCTGGGGGGTCAGGGGATTCTTTTTATGACCAAGGTGCTGGCCCGTGCTGCAGTGGAGAAAGGATTCAGGGTCATGGGGGCGGAGACGCACGGAATGGCCCAGCGCGGCGGATCCGTGGTGTCCCATTTGCGGCTCGGCGAGGTGGAAAGCACCCTGGTCAGGGAAGGCGCCGCCGACATTGTCCTGGCGCTGGAAGCGAACGAGGCTTACCGGAATATACCCTTTTTAAAGCCTGGCGGACAACTGTATGTCAATGCGTCGGACCACACCTTTCCCAGGGAGGCGGCCAGGTCCTATCTCGACAAAAAAGCCATCGTCTATCGATCGGCACCCGCCGCCGAGATCGCCTTGGAAATGGGCGCACCCATGGCCACAAACCTGGCCCTGCTCGGTTT
Source organism: Deltaproteobacteria bacterium (assembly GCA_034522175.1). Lineage (GTDB taxonomy): Bacteria > Desulfobacterota > DSM-4660 > Desulfatiglandales > Desulfatiglandaceae > JAIPDZ01. The sequence goes on from JAXHLQ010000001.1 coordinate 3,410,845, forward strand.
TTTTTCCGCCTTTCAGAAAGAGCCGATTGGTTATGAGGAGTTGAAAGAAACCATCGAAAAGATCAGCCCTGAACGGTTCAGGAAGGTCAACCTGCGGGTGCTGGAAGCCGGTTTTAATCAGGCGGGCGCATAGGCAGATCCCGAAGGATTCAGGCATGGACCGACCGGGCGAAAAAGTGGCGGCCATTGTTCTTGCAGCCGGTAAGTCCAGCCGGATGGGCAGACCCAAGCAGTTGTTGCCTTTCTCAGGGGATATCCTCGCCGGGCAGGTGGTGGATGCGGCACTGAAGGCCCGTGTATCCAGTGTGGCCCTGGTTTTGGGATACCGGGCAAATGAGATCCGCGACGCGCTGAGAGAACGGATTGAAGCCCACCCCCGGCTGACGGTGGTGTTGAACCGGGACTTTGACAGGGGAATGAGCACATCCATCATCGCCGGACTTTCTGCTGTGGAGGCGGCGCACGATCACGCGATGATTCTTCTCGGGGATATGCCCTTTATCCGAGCAAAAGCGATGGATGACCTCCTGACCCGTTATCTGGCATCAGGACTGCCCATGGGTGCCGTGAAGCTGAGAAACGGGTTTGGTCATCCGGTGGTCTTCCACCGAAGCCTGTACCCTGAATTGCATCGGCTTACAGGAGATGTGGGTGCCAGGCCGATTCTTGAAAAGTACCGTCAAAACGTCTTGCTTGTGGAGCCCACCGGGGCGTATGACCACCAGGATATCGATACGGTCGAAGACTACGCCAGAGCAGAAAAAAAATCATCCCTCTGATTCATAAGGAGATCTGATGACCAAAGAAAGCAAAGATGGTCAGAGCAACATCCATGTCCTGGTAGTGGATGATGAAGAACCCATACGGGAGTTGATTCAAGAAGGGGTCCACCGCTGTGGCTATAAATGTTCCGTTGCGTCAAGTGGATCTGAGGCCCTTGATTTGATGAAGGAAATCGAGCCCGAAGTGGTCATTACCGATATCATGATGCCCGGCATGGACGGTATTGAATTGTCCGCCAAGATCAAGGAATCCTATGACGCGGATGTCATTGTCATCACCGGTTTTGTGGAGGAATACTCCTATAACACGGTGATGGATATGGGGGTGAGCGACTTCATGGAGAAGCCCGTGAGTATCCACGAACTGGAACTCCGGCTGGGTCGGGTGATTCGGGAACGCTCCAATATCCAGAAACGCCAGAAGGCGGAAGCAGAGCTGCGGGAGAGCCTTGAGAAACTTCGGGTTGTGATGGAGAGTGTGGTGGAGGCCATGGCCCTGGCTATTGAAAAGCGCGACCCTTATACCTCCGGCCATCAAAAGCGGGTGGCAATGGTTGCGGATGCCATCGCCAAACAGATGGCCCTTCCCGAAGGGGAGGTCAACGGCGTCCGTATCGCTGCCATGGTTCACGATATCGGGAAGATCTCGGTGCCGGGAGAGATCTTGAGCAAACCGGGCAGCCTGACGGACATCGAGATGAGCCTGATAAAGGAGCATCCGCGCATTGGGCACGACATCCTCAAGGGAATTGATTTTCCCTGGCCGATAGCTGAAATGGTGATTCAACATCACGAACGTCTGGACGGTTCAGGATATCCCAAAGGATTGACCGGGGAGAAGATTTACCTCGGTGCGAAGATACTGGGCGTGGCGGATACGGTCGAGGCCATGATGTCGCACCGCCCCTATCGGGCATCACTGGGAATCGACACGGCCCTGGATGAAATCAGGAAAAATAAGAATAAACTGTACGATCCGGATGTGGTGGACGCTTGCGTGGCCGTATTTGAGAGGGAAGAGTTGAAGCTGGACTGATTTATCGCATGGGACATCCGCGTGTCCGGCCGGTCCGGGGATGTATCGGCCGGGGTGAGTTGCGGGTCGAAATTCACAACAGGAGAACAGCATGGCGAATATTGTGGTGGTAGGGACCCAGTGGGGGGATGAAGGAAAGGGCAAAGTGGTCGATCTCTTGACCGCCCAATCCGATCTGGTGGTCCGTTTTCAGGGAGGGAATAATGCCGGACACACGCTCGTGGTGGATGGGACACAGTATATCTTTCACATCATCCCATCGGGCATCTTGTATGAGGATAAGAAATGCCTGATCGGTAACGGCCTGGTGGTGGATCCGGCCGTTCTGCTGGAGGAGATGGACCGGCTCAAGTCGGCGGACATTCACCTTACACCTGAGCGCTTGTCCCTCAGTGAAAAGGCCCAGATCATTATGCCTTATCACCAGGCCCTCGATCTGGCGAGGGAGGCTTTCAAGGGTAAGGCCAAACTCGGGACCACGGGTCGCGGGATCGGTCCCTGCTATGAAGACAAAGTGGCACGGACAGGGATTCGGGCGGTGGATCTGACGGAGCCCGATACCCTTGAAGAAAAAATTCGGACCGCTTTGGATGAGAAAAATTTCATATTGAAACACTTTCTGAAGGCCGAACCCCTTGACCTGGAACCGATACGCGATCGGTATCTCGCATTTGGAGAATCCCTCGCTCCGTTTATGACGGATGTTTCCCTGGAGATAGACAAAGCCATCAAGGCGGGAAAGCAGATTCTGTTCGAAGGGGCCCAAGGGACTCATCTCGATGTGGATCACGGTACATACCCTTTTGTAACATCATCCAACCCGGTGGCGGGAACAGCCTGCTCAGGAGCCGGTATCGGGCCCACACGTATCGATCATACGGTGGGCATCGTTAAGGCCTACACCACCCGGGTGGGGGCAGGCCCCTTCACGACGGAATTGGAAGATGACATCGGCAACCACATTCAGGAAAAAGGAAAGGAGTTCGGCGCCACGACCGGGCGGCGGAGACGCTGCGGTTGGCTTGACCTGGTGGTGGTGCGTGACTCGGTACGGCTCAACGGCCTCGACAGCCTGGCCATCACCAAATTGGATATCCTGACGGGTATTGAAACGCTGAAGGTCTGTGTGGGATATGATCTCCAAGGCGAGCGCATTGAGCAGCGGCCGGCAAGTCTCAAGAAGACCGCCATGTGTTCGCCGGTCTACGAATCGCTGTCCGGCTGGGATGCAGATATCTCTAAGGCCAAGACGCTGGACGCACTCCCTTCAGAGGCGCTCAACTATATTCGTTTCATCGAAGAGGCCACGGGTGTGCCGGTGTCCATCGTTTCGGTGGGCCCGGGGCGGGATGAGACCATTGTGGTGAAATCCCCTTCATAGGTCGATCTGAACCGTCGCTGATTCTATAAAAAACGCCCGCCCATGGGGGAACCTGTATGGTTTCAGACCTTTCTTAAAAGCGCGATATTTCGCGCTTTTTTTGTTATGCTTTTTTGTATTTGTTGTTGAAATCCATTGAAAAGGCGAATAAGGTTTCATGGATTCAATCCGATTATTCCATAGGGAGCGCTACGACCGTGCCACGGGGCTTCAAGGATTTATGATCTGTGATGTCAACCGAATACGACAAGACCTACGATGTCATCGTGGTTGGGGCCGGACATGCCGGGTGTGAGGCGGCCCTGGCCGCTGCCCGGATGGGACATCCCGCACTCCTGTTGACCATTAACGCCGATCATATCGCCGCCATGAGCTGCAACCCGGCCATCGGCGGACTGGCAAAGGGGCATCTCGTAAAGGAGATCGATGCCCTGGGCGGTGAGATGGCCAAAACCGCCGACGAAACCGGTATTCAGTTCAGACGTCTTAACACGCGTAAAGGGCTTGCGGTACAGGGCTCCAGGTCTCAGAATGACCGGGATTTGTACCGAAAACGGATGACCACCGTGGTCCAGTCCACCCCGAATCTGGATATTCGCCAGGCCATGGTGGACAGGCTTCTCATAAGCGATGGCAAGGTCTGCGGCGTCGAAACGCAGATCCACGAGCAATTCAAGGGCAAAGCCGTTATTCTCACCAGCGGCACCTTTATGCGGGGCCTGATTCATGTGGGCCTGGACCGGTTTCCTGCGGGTCGTATGGGGGATCCGCCGTCGCTGAAGCTGCCTGAGCAACTCGCTGATCAGGGCTTCGAGATGGGGAGACTCAAGACGGGGACCACGCCCAGGCTCAACAAAAACACCATCTCCTACCGGGACCTGACGGTACAGCCCGGGGATGAATATCCCCAACCCTTTTCGTTTACCACAAAAAATCTCCCACTGCCGCAGGTCCCCTGCCATATGACCCATACCAGCGCCAAGACCCATGAGATTATTCGAAGCGGCCTGGATCGTTCGCCGCTTTTCAGCGGCGTCATTGAAGGAACCGGTGCACGGTACTGCCCCTCCATAGAGGATAAGGTTTTTCGTTTTGCCCACAAGGAGAGGCACCAGATTTTTCTGGAACCGGAAGGATTGGACAGTTACGAGGTGTATCCCAATGGTCTGGCCACCAGCCTCCCCATCGATATCCAGATCGCCATGGTCCGTTCCATTCCGGGCTTAGAGCGGGCCGAGATCATCCGACCGGGATATGCCATTGAATATGACTACATCAATCCGCTTCAACTGAATCCGAACCTGGAAACCAAATTGGTGGAAGGCCTTTTCCTGGCGGGTCAGATCAACGGGACCTCCGGGTATGAGGAGGCGGCAGCCCAGGGGCTCATGGCGGGGATCAATGCGGTATTGAAAGTTCGCGGGGAAAATCCGTTTGTTTTGTCGAGGGCCGATGCCTATATCGGGGTGCTCATTGACGACCTGGTGACCAAGGGGACGAATGAGCCTTACCGGATGTTTACGTCCCGGGCCGAATACCGGCTTCTTCTGAGGGAGGATAATGCGGATTTCAGGTTGCGGGATCGGGGATACGATCTGGGGTTGGTATCCCGTGAGATCCACGAGGAATTCCTGAAAAAGCAAAAGGCCGTGACGGACCTTGTCCGCCGGCTTCATGAATACCAGGTGAGACCCACTCGAGAGATATCCGATCTTCTCGTGGCCATGGGAACGGCCCCCATACGAAACGGTGCCACCCTATCCCAACTGCTGAAACGAAACGATGTCTTTTTCGAAGACCTCTCAAGGTTCGATCCCACACTGGCAGACACAGACGAGCAGATTGCCGCCGAGGTGGAAACGCAAATCAAGTACGAGGGGTATATTGACCGCCAGAAACGTCAGGTGGAAAAGATGGCAAAGATGGAAGCGGTTCGCCTCCCGGATCGGATCGATTATGGAGCCGTCCATGGGCTCAGCACGGAGGTAAGGGAAAAGCTGGGCCGCATCAGACCCATTTCCATGGGGCAGGCATCCCGGATTTCGGGCGTGACCCCGGCTGCCCTCATGGCCCTTCAGGTTCACCTCAAACGGATGGGGAGGGCTTAGGTATTGGATGAGTGCATTTAAGACAAGGCAGTGGATGATATGGGCGGCGATGGGTGTCTTTGGGTTGCTCTTAGCGGGGTGCGGAGAGGCGGACTCCAGCGGTGTGGATAAAAAACCCTCGCCCGAAAAGGTGCGATGGGTCAAAACAAGCCCGGTTGAGGCCACGGTTCCCGCCGACGATATCGAATATGTGGGCACCTTGATGGCCGATCGCAAGGTGAGGATCTCCAGCGAGTTGGGTGGCACCATAGAAACGCTTGCGTTTGAAAGAGGGGATCGCGTGCGGAAAGGCCAGCTTTTGGCCGAGATCGGCACGCAGACCATTGCACTCCAGGTGAGACAGGCGGCGGCGGCGGCGGAGGCCGCACGGAGTCGCCTGAGGAAGTTGAAAACCGGGAGCCGGCCTCAAGAGATTGAGATTGCCAGAGCGGGGGTGGAAGAGGCTGAGGCGGCGCTGTTTGAAGCGGAAAGGAACCATGAACGGGTGAGCAAGCTGCATAAGATTGGCGCGGTTTCCAACAGCCAGTATGATGCGGCCAACAGACAGCTTTCCACGGCCCGGGCACGGCTGGCTTCTGCCAAACAGCATTTGGTTCTCTCTTTGGAAGGGCCGCGTAAAGAGGATATCAACGCCGCAATCGCCGGACTGAACGAGGCCGAAGCCTCCCTGGCCCTGGCTCAGGATCGGTTGAAGAAATCAAGGGTGCATGCTCCTATCGCGGGCATTGTGGCCTATCGACACGTGGAGGAGGGGGAGGTTATCCCGGCCGGGGCGGTGATGACCGAAGTGGTCGACTTGAGCCGGATGAAAATTGCACTTGCCATCGGTGAAAAAGATATTCATCTTTTGAAAGTCGATCAGGCGTACACGTTTACCGTTGATGCGATTCCCGGTGAGCGGTACACGGCAAGGCTCTCTTTTCGCTCCCCGACCGCGGACGCCACAACCCGTTCATTTCCGGTGGAATTTCTCGTGGAGAAGCCGGATGGGAACATGGCGGACGGCATGACCGTGAGGGTAAAGCTGCCGGCGGACGGCAGGGAAAAGCATATCCGAATTCCTTCCGCGTGGCTGGCCGAGCAGGATGGCAAAATCGGACTGTTTGTAATGGAGAACGGGAAGGCTGTTTTCAAGAGGGTCACCCTTGGATCCTATTATGATCAGCGTGTGGAGATCCTGGATGGACTGGAGGGCGTCAAGAGCGTCATTATCAATCCGTCAGGCCTGAATGAGGGGGATGCGGTAAAGGTTATGAAGCCTTGATTTTCAATGTTTATTACCCGATTCGGCATATCCCGACCCATCGTCGTTCGAATGGCATTGATCCTTATCGTCATTTTCGGCATCTATGCCTACACATCCATGCCCCGGTTTCTGGATCCGGATATCACCGTGGGGGAAGGGCTGGTCATTACCATCTGTGAGGGGTTTTCGCCCGAGGAGATGGAAAAACTGGTCACCCAGAAGATCGAAGATGAACTGGAAGGGGTCTCCGAGATCCGGCGCTTTGAGTCCAATTCCTACGAGAGCACGTCCAAAATCCATATCTATTTCAATACCGATCTTAGTGAATACGAAATCGACCAGGCCATGCAGGAGGTCCGAAACGCCGTGGACCGGGTGGACGATCTCCCCAAGGAGGCCAAGGTGCCCATGGTCATTGAGATCGACGTGGCCATCTTTCCGGTGTGTATGGTCGGTTTGTCCGGAAACATTCCTGTGATGCAGCTTCAGGATATTGCGGAGGAGGTCGCAGATACCTTCGAGGAAATCGACGGGGTGGCGGAGGTGGATATTGTCGGCGAGCGGGAAAACGAGATCTGGGTGGAGTTGAATCCCGCCCGGATGTCGGCTTACGGCATCTCCGTGCCGGAGGTCATCCAAGCCCTCAGCCCGCGCGTGCGGAACATCCCCGGGGGATCCATCGAAATGGGAGACCACGAGACGGCCATTCGGATGGTGGGTGAGCCGAGAGATCCCCGGGAACTGGGGGATGTGGCCATCCGGAGCGTTAACGGCAGTACCGTCTATGTGCGGGATATTGCACGCATTACGCCCACCCTGGAAAAGCCGAGGACGTTGACCTTTATCGATAAGAAAAAAGCCCTGGTCCTGGGGATCAAGCGGAAGAAAAAGGTCAACATGATCCAGATTGTGGAGGATGTCAAGGCGCTGATGAAAGACATCCCCGCACAGTACCCCGGGCTGAAGACAACTCTCTATTTTGATCAGTCCAGAGAGATCAAGAAACGGATCTCTCAGCTCCAGACCAATGCCCTCCTCGGCGTGTTCTGCGTGTTCATCATCCTGTGGGTTTCCATCGGACTCAGAAATGCCCTGTTTGCCTCTGTGGGCATTCCTGTGGCGTTCCTGCTCACATTTATCCTGATGAAGGCCAGCGGCCTGTCCATCAACGGACTGACCCTTTTCGCCCTCATTCTGGTCCTGGGAGTGGTGGTGGATGATGCCATTGTGGTCCTGGAAAACATCTTCCGTCACCTCGAGCAGGGGCGCCCCCTCGTCCAGGGAACCCTGGAAGGGTCCCGTGAAGTGGTGGCCCCTGTGCTGGCATCGGTATCCACCACCATGGCGGCCTTTTTCCCCATTTTGATCGTGGTGGGGGGCGTGATCGGTCGATACATGTCCGCCCTCCCCAAGGTGGTGATGTTCGCCCTCATGGCCTCCCTTTTCGAGGTTTTTTTCATGCTGCCTTCCCATGTCACGGAACTGACCCCCGAAAGAGGCGGCAAAGGGATCAAGAAGCAACGTTTTGATATCTTCAAAGGGGTTCGACGGGTTTATTACCCGTATTTGAGGATGATCCTGAGGCACCGGTACATATCGGTACTGGTCATTGTCCTGTCCACGGTACTGGCCCTTTTTCTCTATTTTCAGACCGATTTTGTGATGTTCCCCAAGAGTGATGTGTTTCCGCGATTCAACATCTATTTTGATCTGCCCGCCGGGGCCACCCTTGAGCGGAGCCGGAAAACCTTGATGACCCTCTCCGATCTCGTGAAGGACAAGATTGGTGATGAACTGGAGGCGCCCATCGCCGTGGCCGGCATGAAGGAGGTCAATTATGAGCCCATCTTCGGGAAACATTTCGGACTCCTCATGGTCATTCTCAAATCGGAAAAGGAGCGACGGCACAGTGTGGTTCAACTCATGGAACGGGTCAGAGACGAGGTGGCGGGGCTTCTCACCGCTCAAGGAGCCACCGCTTTTGTTCTGGAGCGGATGATCGAGGGGCCGCCCGTGGGCGCGGACGTGGACCTGAAAATCCAGTCCCCCGATTGGGAGACATCCGCCAGAATCAGTCGTTTGATTCAAAATGAGATGGCGCGGCATAAAGGGATTGTGGATATCCAGGATGATTTTTCCCGGGAAAAGCAGTTCATGGAGATCACCGTTGATGAGGCCAAGGCACGGAAATTGGGTATCGATCAATCCCATCTGGTCCTGGCGGTCCAGGCGGCCTTTCACGGGCTTGAGGTCGCCACGTATAACCAGGGTGACTCGGAACAGAAGGTGAAACTCAAATACCTCCCCCAGTACCGCCGTGATTTTGACGACCTGGTCAACCTCAAGTTGATGATTCCCGGCAAGGGACAGGTCCCCCTGAAGGAACTGGCCACCATCCAACTGGTTCCGGGGTTCCACAACATCTACCATTACAACGGAACACAGACGGTGCGAATCACCGCCCATATCAGGGAAGTGCAGCAGCAGGAAAAGGGACTCTCCGGGTTTCTATCCAACCTGAAAGGGGAGAAAATGACGGCGGTGAAAGCCAATCAGATCGCCATGGATTATTTCAACCAAATCAGGGGCGATTTCCCAGGTGCCCGACTCATCGCCGGCGGGCTCCAGGAAGAGACCAACACCTCTTTGAGAGAACTGGGATATGCCGCCATCATGGCCCTGGCCTTTATTTTTTTCATCCTCTCCCTGCAATTCAATTCCTTTACCCAGCCCTTCATCATCATGATCACCATTCCTTTTGTCATCCTGGGGGTAATGGTGGGACTCCTCGTCAGCAACAACCCGCTGACGTTTGTGACCCTCATTGGTCTGTTGACCCTTGCGGGCATCGTGGTCAATGATTCCCTGGTCCTCATCGATTTCATCAACCGCTACCGAAAGGAACACCCCAAAGAACTCTATCTCGCCATAGTCAAGGGATGCCATGTGCGCATGCGGCCCATCATGCTCACCTCGCTCACCACCATTTTCGGCCTGGCGCCCATGGCTTTCGGCATCGGGGGCAAGTCTATTTTCTGGGCCCCGCTCGCCACCGCCATCATGTGGGGCCTGGGGTTCGGGACCATGCTGATCCTGTCCATGGTTCCCGCCTATTATGCCATACTGGAGGATATCGGATACCTCATTCGTCATAAGAAAAGAAGAAAAGCGAACATCACGGGAGAAATAGAAGCGGCTTTTGAGAGCGAGGAATTACGACCGTTTATGAGGGGTCATCCCAAGGTTGAAATGAAAGGGGGTAAGGATGGACAGGCTTAAGGAAGAGAATCCGTGGGTCTATGTGGTGGTTCAGGACCCGGGTGGAGACGAGCAGTTTCTGGGGCAGCATGACGAGGCCGAAGATGTCTCCTTTATCCCGGCCTTCATGGAAAAGGAGGAGGCGCTCCAGTATCTGAGCATTCTTGCCAAGAAGGACGATAAGAAATACGAGGTCCAGGCCATTGCGTACCGGGAACTGGCACCGAGGGTGGCGGAACACGGGTTTAAGATTTTCATCCTGAACGGAAAGGGGGATATCCTTGAAAGGACCTAAAGCTGTTCCTCACTGGGTGCCCACATACATCGGTCTAAACCGTCCCTCATCCATCTCAAGTGCATGGGCGATGGTGTGGAGCATTCGCTCCCTGTCAGCGGGCAGTTTTCCGTGGACATCTACATAATTGGTGTAGTGGTCGCTGGTGACGTGTGATGCAACCTGCAGGTTCCCTATGAACTCCGCGGTTTCTCTGAGTGCCTCGTGTGGCGACAGGACCTGAAAACGGTCTTTTTTGATTTGATGAAGGAGAAGCGTGTTGATCTTGGGGAGAAAGGTCCTGATGCGGATAAAATGGGGGTTGATGGCATTCAGGACCCGTGCCGTATCCCTGGCATGTCCGTGGGTTCTTTCCTTGCTCCCAATCCCGATCATGACATATTCGCTCAGTTCGATTCCTGCCTCCATCACCCATTGCCCGGCCTCGATCTGCTCTCTTGAATCGGTTCCCTTCTTAATCTGTTGGAGAACTTCATCGTTGCCGCTCTCAAGCCCCACATGGATGCGTGTGAGACCGGCCTCCCGCAATCGGATGAGGTCTTTCAGGCCTTTCTTATGGATGTAGGGGGATGATCCGTAGACCGTAATCCGTTGAAGATGGGGAAACCGGGCGCGCGCGTGCGCGCAGATGGCGGTTAGGTCATCCGTAGGCATGGCAATGGTATTCCCTGCGGGAAAAAAGAGGGTTTTAATCCCCGATCCATAATATCCCCGTGCCTCGTCTAAGTCCTTCTTAATGTTATCGACGGGCCGGACCCGGTAGGGCGGTCCCTTCTTGTAGACCATGCAAAAGGTACATTTGTTGTGAGGGCACCCCACCGTGGCCTGAATCAGCAGGCTGTCCGCCTCGCTCGGTGGCCGATATATGGGACCTTCATAGTGCATAATTTGCTCAAGAAGTTTTACTGAACAGATTGTTTTCGTTATGCTTTCCGCAAAGGCCCTTGCCCAAAATACACCTTTGATAGCTAAGAATATTCAGAAATTCAGAACAGATAAAGGAACGGACCCGTCAAACTCATATAAATTCCTTCGCATACATCAACCCACAGGCAGGTTCACAGCCTTAAGGTCCCGCCATAGATTTCTACGGCGATGATGTTTCTTTCGCCATTGGGCCATCAGCGCATGATATTTTTCTTCGTTGAGTTCCAGCAAGCCCTTGGCCCAGCGGGCACATTCAGTGTATCTTGAACGTTCTGCATTGGCAGGATCAGGGATAATACCCTTGATTTGCTTTTTCCAGGCTTCTATAACCGCTGGTAGACAAGACCCGGCTTTCATACGGCGCAAGCCCTTGCGCCGCGATACGGTCAGGTCATCCTCGCCTTCGTGTTCTGAGATGGCCGTTTCCCAAAAAAACGGAGAGGCGGCCTGGATCTTCTCACTATTGGGTAGATCTCGAGTGAATACGGTTAGCCATTGCCATTGTTTCTTGAAGACCTTTGCGTCTTTTTCCAGCTCCGAAAGCCATTGTGAGACCCTTTTGTGAAATCTTTCTCCGCCTTTCTTCTCGTCCAGCATACCCTCAATCAGCCAGTGAATCCATGTGTCCGTCATTTTAGGTGAGTCCACAAAATATGGATAACTTCGGGCGGCCATCTCATTCTTCCATTGGTCAAAAAGTGGCGCAAGGGTCTTTTTTACAGCCCCCTTGGATAGCTGTCTGTATGTTTCCAAGATTGTATCCCATTTCCCCTCACCATCGAATGTCGTGGTCTGAAACTGGGCGGCAGCAGCGCGCCCTTTATTCTTGAGCTTTCGTGCAACAGCAGCCCAGTGCATGAGCAACGTGCCGATCTCTTCCTCCCCTTCGTGGAAAAAATTGCTGCGTTCAACCAGGAGCAGGGAACTCTCCGGAAGCCAGGTGCGTTTCTCCCTTCCTCCGAGATAACTTGAAAAGGTTTGGATCAGAAGGGACTCTGCAGATACATTATCATTATGAAGTATCGCATCTTCGACCAGCGGCAGGCCGTATCGCCAGTTGTCGGGCAAATGTTTCTTACACGATTCAAGATATTTGTTTGAATCGAATTTGGCTTCATACATATGTTGAATATGATGCCAGGCCGAATACGTGTCCTCCACATCCACACGAGGATCCCCTTCTTTCAGGAATTCGTATACTTCCCTGCAAACGGCGTCCGGTAGATCAACGAAAAAACGTGCGAGCGCCTTTGGATCCAGCTCAACCATTTTAAGATCATCATCAAGATCCAGGACCTTTTCGGCAAAGACCCGACCTTCATCATTTTTTCCTTTGGCTCCCATCCACAGCCATGTCAGCACACACTGGGTCATTTTCGTTTCCAAAATGCAGGGCTCACCATCCTCTGCACCCATCCAATCAGGGTAGGAGAGAATGCCGTCACCGATTTCTCCCAATGCACGTTGAAACAGATCAGGATCGTCCTCTCCTTCATGGACCTGGTCCATTATCGTGAACATCTTTTCTGCAATCGGTTCCAGATCATTGGCAAGGGTCCAACCGTCAAAGTAGGGGGCTTCCCAGTGATGTTCCTGAAAAGCGTATGCGCCCTCTTCATCTCCCAGGTCGCTGATCACATCATAAAAATCCGCCCATAACAACTCCCATTGTTCCATAACGCGTTTCAATGAAACCGGCGGTTTGGCCTTCCCCTTGCGTCCTGAATCCGAACCGGGAGCCAGTATTTGTTTCACAACAGCGACCATGTCCGAATCAACTGCTTCGAATTTCTCCAGATATAGGTTCAAATCGATCGACGACGATATCACTGTTAACAGATCGGCGACTTGTTCCTGTGTCAATGATTCCACCAGCATCTGACCGATATTAGACCGTTTTCGTGCCATATTTTGCCCCGACTTTCCCCCTATAGGGTATGACCTGTTTTGCGTGTCCATTCATCGAATCCAAAATGCTGAGAAATGTGATCAGCGTTCAACTTGAACGTCATGTTACTCTGCATGTGGGCCGGCTTGCCGAGAATAACCGACCTTAGGGGTTTGGCCCATAACCCAAACAATGTTTTGAATGATTTCTTCTGTTCTTTCAGGGGAGAGAGTGCCGATTTTTTCGGTTAATCGGTTTTTATCCATGACCATCACATGGGTTCCCCTCGCCAGGCTTGGGCTTGGCAGGTTCGCCTCCCCATTTTTCAGAAGAACATTCCCCGGCAGGATGGCATGTCTGGTCTGCTTTGTAAGGGGCACCACCACAACCGTAAGGAATTTACTTCGATTAATGGAATCCCTTTGGACCACCACCACGGGCCTTTGATAGGCGGGTTCTGACCCCCCGCCAGAAGGGAGACTGGCCCAAAATACATCTCCCTTGCAGACTACCATTCATCCCCCTCTACCCGTACGGCGCCTATACTCAGCATTTCTTCGGCAAGTTCTTGGTCGTAACCGGAGACGTTCGGATCATCACAGACTTCATTATACATCCTGGTGACTTCTTCATCCTCGAGTAGTGTCAACCGGCTATTCAGCTCATCGACAATGAAGCGACTTCTCGATTTACCCATTTTCTCGGCCCACTTATCCACCCTTTTAAGGAAAGGCGGCGGAACCGTAATGGCGATTTTCTGTGTAGACATGGATACACCCTCAAATGTAACCGTTTTGGTATTACCCATTATATATATCAAAGGTATGGATGTCAAAAAGTCCTCGTGCAAAAAAACCTTATTCCGACGCTTTTCATCTGAAAACTGAATTTTTCCTGCTTTTTTGATGGATTGACGACGAATATTTCGGCTGATAGATAAACCCCTTGTCCTTTTCACGATCAACGGGCTGTGTACGCTACACCAAGAGAAACCTTTTCAGGTGATGCCCAATATCCAGCCTTCCAGTTCGGCGTGCCTGTGTTCGGCCGGAGATAACGGGGGGTTGAAATATCGCTCAAGCGCGCCTATTTTATCCATCTGCTTCAACCACATGGCAATGGCATAGGCATCATGCTCATCGTTGGTTCGTTTATCACGGGGATATCGGTTTTTGAAGATTGCGGGGTAGACTTCTGCGACCACGGATCTTTCAGAAGGGAGCTCAAATCCATCGAATGGCCAGAAATGAACTGAGTTGCCGACCTGATCCATGATATACTTCAACCAGGGAATACCGGCATGTGAGGACATGGCCACTTGACCTTGCATGCCAAAACGGAAAACGCTCTTTGCAGAGGATGTCCACTTTTCAGTGAGACGAAGTTCCCCGCCATTCCCGGTTCTTCTGATTGCCCGGTCTCAAGTTTTCGACACGGCTGTCATTGACGTGGGTGGGCCAATGTTTGCAGAAATCAGAAAGGAAGTGACGCCAGTCTTTGATACCATAACGCTCCATGTAAGCCATCGGAAAAGAAAAGGCGTGGTCTATGCCGATGATGACCGGACCATCCTCCCGGAGTTGATCAACGCACCATTCGGCAATTTCTTTTCGCGTCCAATTCTTGCCTTTATCGTGCGGGGGATGAACTTTGTCAGGATCTTCATTTGGGGTTGCCCTGAAAACACGGAGTCCAGAGAGGCGGGTCAGAGGGGTTGCCGCTCCTGAATAGTCAATCCCCACATAGTGCTGAATTCGCCTAAATGTCTCCAATGAGCTTTCCTTCATCTCTCCAAATGGATTTCACAAGGTATCACCATTTTCATAGAAAAATGAGGCAATAAGCTGAAATATCCCAGGCTGGTCAACCTTATTGTTCCACCACTGGAGACTGATGAAAAAAGAGCTTCAATAGGCCTTATTTCCTTTGAAGCATCACTATATATTCCCGCCGCATTGTGTTTGAGATCCCAGTAATGGGACGGCTTATCATTTTGATCAGGTTGAGTTCGTGCTTGGAACCCGTTTTGACCATGATTTCGTGAAGGCCGGGCACATTTTCCGCTGGCATACCCAACACTTTTCCGAGTTGGTTGTTATTGGTACCAACAATAATGGTACATATCCTGCCTGAACGAAGGACGCGGGAACATTCGGAAAGGACCTTTTCCATATCCTCTTGGTAGGCCTCAAACTTTTCGGACAGCTTTCTTCCCCGAAGGCCTATCATTGAATCTCGAAGGTGCTCTATCGTGATACCGAGATAATTCAAATGAAAAGCATCGTTTTTTAAGTAATCAATGGCGAAACTATAAGGTGGTGAAAAAATGATCCCGTCCACAGTTGAATTCTCAAGGGGAAGATTTCTTGCATCGGCTTCAAGTGCCTTGGCAAGTGCGAGATCCGACTCGGAGCCTACTAAAACAGACTGTATTTTTTCTGCAACAAACAGATATCTCTCGAGAATAGCCTTGAACTGTTCGAGGGGCGACTTTCGTTGACTCCTTTCAGAATATCCCACACTGTCCAAATAGGCGAGCAAAAGGAAGTTGTAAGTGTCGGAAGTTTCCTTCTGCCTTTTTGTCAAATGACTGCGATTTTCTTTGGTGGCATACATCGCGGCAGGCTCCATTACAGACATTACATCGTCGGTCGTTTTCCGTTTTCGTTTCTTGGGGACCTCGGACTTATTTCTGATGTTTTTTTGAAAATAACTGTAGACTTCATCATAATTCGTTAAGGCCCTTCGTGCTCGCGACAATGACATATTAAGGGCATCAAGCTTTGTCTGTGTCATGAACCTGCAAAATGGACTTGCGTCAATACCTGTTGAACGTATCCCCATCAAAGAGGCTTCAACCAATACCGTTCCAGAGCCCATCATGGGATCCAAAACCATATCGCCCGGCTTCAGCCCCATGATGTTTATGAGGCCCTTTATCATCTGGGGATGGAATTTTCCACGGTATGGAAAGAGGCCATGTGTTGCATATCCGGTTCTGAAAAGGTTCTTTTCAAAAAAGGACCTTAATCTGGTGGAGGAATGTACGGGTAGCTTCAATGGCTTCCCTGTACACATAAGGAAATGACGCGTGAAAGTGTCCCCGACACGGGCAAAATAGGCCCCGTTTCTCAGGAGTTCCTTATCTGATAGAATTTGATTTTCATAAAAGGCGAGTTCTAATTCGTAGACATCGTCCAGATTCGGCAAAACTTGATATTTGGCCGAAAAGAGTTTTTCTCTTAAATCTTGGGTGAGTACATCGGAAATGCTTGGCGGGTTCAAGAATTGCCCTCGTTTCAAGCTTCCACATAGTCCGAAGAGTCATGTGGGCTAAGATCCTCTGTTTGGAGCCGCTCGATGATCACGTCGCAGCTTTCGATTTCCATCCCGATCCAGTGTCTATCCAGCCTTTCACATACGTCATAGGTTGTACCGCTGCCCCCGAAGGGGTCTAGAACAATGTCGCCTTGCTGTGTCGACAGTTGAACAATTCGCTCGAGGAGTTTTGTGGATAGCTGATTGGCGCTTCTTTTACGGCTTTTGAATTTCCAATGTCTTACCGGCGTGATGTCATTCCAAACATCGGTCAAATTGACACCATTTGGGTTCATCGCGCCCCTGTGTCCTCCGTAGTCCTTGATCTCTTTTCCACAATGACGGCAAACTTCTATGGGGGTACGAATTTTCTTGTAAGTCATAGGTTTCCCTTTTGTGAAATATAGAAGGCTGTAATGGGATGGGTAAAGACGGCCTGGAATTGGCAGGGAAAGTTTAATATTTACCGCAATCCAATGCCGGAATATCATCCCGGACTCAGTCAGATAATTGCCCAAAAGAATGTTCCATTTTGGGAGATTGTAGACAAAAATGGCTCCCCCCTGCCTAAGCACACGTATGCACTGGTCTATCCATTTCTTACACCACGAAATGTATTCCTTATCTGAACGGTTATCATTTACCCGGGTGCCGTATACCTTGGAAAGATTGAAAGGGGGGTCAGCAAATACCGTGTGAATAGTATCGTCACGGAGATAAGGAAGAAGCTCTAGTAGGTCTCCTTCGTACAAAACACCACGGGGGGTTGAATATGCAATTCTATCTTCAATACGAGATTTAATTACGTTTTGTGGCGGCCATATTTCCTGTTCACTGAGAATTTGTTCGGTCATGATCCAGAATATAAAGTGACAAAACGATAGGTGAGCCAGTGTGAGATTGTATCACGACGAACAAAATACAAAAATTGCAGATAGCTGTCAACAACATATCGCTGTTTCTATACTGGAAGACATCCGAATTCTTAGGCATCATAACATATTGGTTCTTCTATGTATTTTTATAGCTTTTGAGTTTCATTGCAAAGGGTTGGTTTTGATCAGTATCGTTTCGCATTGTTGGCCGTATCCTGGCTGTGCAAAAGTGAAATCAATCAATATTGTGATCCGTTTTGCATGGTACTCATAGTCCGTGGATTTATAGGCAGCAACAGAATAGGTTTCGGTCGAAAATGAGAAATACACTCAAAATATTCGGTGAAAGAGTTCGTTCTCTGAGAAGCCTGAGAGGATGGTCCCAGGAGAGACTAGCATTAGAAGCCGATCTTGACCGTTCTTACGTTGGAGGGGTGGAGAGAGGGGAAAGAAATGTTTCTTTGTTAAATATAGCCAAAATTGCCGATGCCATGGAGATTTCGGTGTCAGAGCTTATGAGATGGGATTAGTTTATGAAAGTTAAGACCAGGCAGGTCCCAGAAGGTATCGACTCCTCGGTGTTGAGACGTATTGAGAAGGACGTAAAATTGGCGCTGATGTCAGTGAGGACGAAAGGGGACAGCTTTATAATTAATGATACTGTGTGGTTATCGAACCAAGAAGCGAGAAAGAGCCCAAATCCTTGCGTTGTCAACTCAGCGAAATTTATTACAAAGAAATTTCAGGATAAATTGGTTGAACTGGGGTGGGAAAAGGAAAAGACTTTAAAGGACCAGAGAATCGATGGATACGTTGAAATAGAAACAGGCACCAGTTGTAATCTGACCAAAGACCGTTTGACCAAGGTATATGAATCACTAACGGCGCGGGGTTCAGAAGAAGAGCTGGATAAAGTGTTTTCAACCTTGTATCAAATGTATGTTAAAAGAAAATGCTTCAATATCAATCACCTGCCTTCCGAAGTCGAATCTTATTTTCAAGAATCGTCTGTTGCGAGATCTATCAGAATTGGGCTAGAATTTGAGACGGGAAATATAGCGAGTTCCTTCAGATCATTGTCAAAACTCTACAGCATTTACAGATTCAACCTTATCGATGCTGGCGTGTTTATTACTTCAGCAGATAAAGGGTCGGTTGCAGCAAGAATTTGGCCGGCTTCAAATAGAAATGGTAGTTTTGAAGAATTGGATAAGAGAGACTACAAGAGAAATGTTTTGTTCCCTTTATGGGAATTTTCGTTCGCACCTGACGGCGTATCCAAGGATGCTGATTATCTTGGCAGCAATGCTCAATTATATAAGATATTAGACACTGGTAAGAGCGAAGAAATATCTGGAAGGACGTACGGTGTCTTCATAGGAGAGAAAAAAAGGAAGTTGCTGAAGCCAAAGCCCTCGAATGGGTAAATCGATTTGCCCTCAGTATAATGCGTCCAAAATTCCCGTCCAAAATTCCCATTTCGCCATTAGCCAAGCGCATAATGACTTCGAACGTGATGGATTCAGTGGTTCACAAGCCTTCTCGGTCCTCGTTCAGGATAGCGTCGAATTGTTCTTTAGTGAGTTGGAATGGCTGTTCG
Source organism: Deltaproteobacteria bacterium (assembly GCA_034522175.1). GTDB lineage: Bacteria > Desulfobacterota > DSM-4660 > Desulfatiglandales > Desulfatiglandaceae > JAIPDZ01. The sequence goes on from JAXHLQ010000001.1 coordinate 3,429,559, forward strand.
CAGAATAAGTGATAGGCTTCGTCGCGCTTTTTGGACTTGGGTACCGTTGGTACGAGATGGTCGATGATGGCATCCTGGATCAGATCGCTCAGGGGTCGGCCTTCCCGGCGCGCCTGGGCTTCAGCCAGGTTGATGATCTCTTTTTCGATGAGAATCTTGATATTTCGCGTCATAGGCTTTATTCGCCATGTGAGGTTTCACGGACGGATTTATTCCCGAATTTATCTTCCACAACAAATTTCCCCTCTGGAATCGCTTCACCGAGATTGTTCTTAAGGTAATTTAGGTATCCTTTGTTGCCCAGTCTTCCGCCGCTCATTTTGTTTATGGATATCATGAGCCTGAGATAGACCTGCCCTATCATGGTCTCATCCAACCCCTCCATCCAGATAGGACGACGGGTTTCATATTGATCGAGAAGGGCACGGGTCAGCGTATCCAGCCGTGGTGGGTCAATCTGCTTTTGCTCCGCATGGACCTGGTAAACTGTTTTGTAAACCTCACGGACCTGCGGATCGGTCAGCTGGAAATCCCCTTCCTCATACATGTCCAGGACAAGGGATTCGATATCATAGGCCATTTCAGCCACAGCGGGCTGCTTGAAAATATCATCGAATTGACCGTGGCCAACCTGGCTCATCAGTCGAGCATATTTTTTCTCTTCTTCTTTCTTTTTCTGAAAGGCGACACCCTCCAGATACCTGCACTCCGGGTTACAGTCTATTTTTCGCCCCCTGCTCTCTGCACAACATACGGGACAAATGACCTTATCTAACGGGGCGCAATAGCGCTTTCCCTTTTTCGTTGAACATAGCCCACACTTTGCCATTCTTTATTTTCCTCCTTGCTCGGCGTATTTCAGGGAATAATTTTTTTCACGCGTCCTACAATGCCGGTTTCGAGACGGACTTTGATCCCGTGGGGATGCGTGGCGGATTTTGTGAGGACATCTTTGACGATCCCCTCCGTCACTCTTCCGGATCGCTGATCCTGCTTCTGTACAATCATCACCCGCGTTCGCGGTTTGATATCGGCTCGGCGTATTTCGCTCATAATGATCACGGCCATGAGAAGTCAGGAAAGATTAAGCCTTGTCTGCTATGCCATGGCTTTTTCCAAACAGCGCTTGATCCCCTCATGGCGTATACTCCCTCAAACAAGGATCTTTGGGTATTAGTGGGGTCCCCCAAATGGACAACCCTCAATAATACAGATTCAGAAACATTTTACTTAGAACATGATGTCTTCGTCCATCTCTCGTTCCGCCTGGATCAGGTGCTCGATGATCATACCCTTGGTGGTGTCCGGGCCGTATGCCTCTTTCAGGGCATGATAGGCGTCATAACCATCCGGGAATGTATTTAAATGGAAATCTTCGGCAAGTTCAAGAAATGTTTCCGAATCTTCTGCCAATTCGCAGGCCCTGGAATAAAGCGCTATGAGCTCTTTCAGCATGGGATGAAATTCATGAAGGAAAGCGAGGTCACTCAGGAAGCCGGTGTCGGTAGGATCCTTTTCCAGCCCTCTGTAGATCAGCGCTTTCAGATTTGAATTACCCTGCCTGAAATACTTGCGGAACAGGGGGTAATTGGGTTCGGCCGCGTTTTTTTCAGTCAAGAAAATGTCGAGCAGCGTATCCGAAAACGCGATCTCCCCGTGAAAATAGGCGAGCAGTCTTTCCTGGTTTTGATTCTGCGCGACAGCACTGTTTTCTTCTTCAATTTCATCGGGGTAGTCGTCATCGGACCATTCGAAGCCGATCTTTGACAACTCCTCCCGATAATTTTCCGAATTTGTCTTGAAGACCTCTTCGATCTTCTCCGAAAGAATCTCATTCTTCAATTTCATGAATTCATCGACAGGGTCTTTCAAATCCTTCTTTTTCATCTCTTTCTTTTCTGGTTTCTTCATTTCTTTTTTCATCGTGATCCCCATTTCTCTCAGCACGTCAAATGAAATCCGGCACCGACCGGCTTTTTTTGAACCAAATCATTTTATTATACCACACACATACGGTTAGGCACAATCGGTGGATCAATGAACTTGAACATTAAGCTTCCCTCCGAACAAACAATATAGAAACCCCCTCAAAAAAGCCGGGGGTGTCTATCGGTTTCATGTCGAACGCCCGCTTTTTCACTTGACATGAGGGGGATGGCGCGTATACTCCAGTCAGCTTTTGGAGTGATTTTGAATTTTTAAGGGATCTAATCGGGGAAGTGCCCATGGTATTCTGGCGGGTTCCATTTGATGCGGATGATATTCAGCTCACGACCGGGATCGTTCATATTATTAAAGACCGGTGCAAGGGTTGTGGATATTGTATTGAGTTTTGCCCTCGCGATGTCCTCGAGTTTTCAAAGGAGTTCAATGCCAAGGGATATCACCCCCCCAGCGTGAAAAAGCCGGATGATTGTGTGAACTGCCACTACTGTGAAATCATCTGTCCTGAATTCGCGATATTTTCCGAAGAAGTCCCGCCGGAGGAGGCCGCATGAAACCAGCAGTCCTCACGGGTGAACATTTCATGACAGGGGATGTGGCCTGCGCCGAAGGGGCCCTCGCAGCGGGGTGCCGTTTTTTCGGCGGATATCCCATCACCCCGGCCACGGAAGTGGCCGAGCGTATGGCGCTTAGACTCCCGGACGTGGGCGGGACCTTTATCCAGATGGAGGACGAGATCGCGGCCATGGGCGCGGTCGTCGGTGCCTCGTGCGCGGGGGCCAAGAGCATGACCGCCACCTCCGGTCCCGGTTTCAGCCTGATGATGGAAAACCTGGGGTTAGCCATCTGCACGGAAACGCCCTGTGTGCTGGTCAATGTGCAGCGGGCGGGACCGTCCACCGGTCTGCCGACCCAGGGGGCCCAGGGCGATATGATGCAGGCGAGGTGGGGATCCCACGGTCACTATGAGATCATTGCACTGGCCCCGTCATCCCCTCAGGAGATTTTCTACCAGACCATCGAGGCCTTTAACCTGAGTGAAACCTACCGTATTCCGGTGCTGGTCATGACCGATGAGATGGTGGGACACCTCAGTGAGCGGGTGGTGATCCCCGAGGCCGAGACCATCCAAACGGTGGACCGTCCCAGGGCCAAGGGGAGGAAAGACGTGTTCAAACCCTACAAACCCGGCCCCAACGGGGTGGCGCCCATGGCCATTGCCGGAGAGGGGTATAACATCCATGTCACCGGACTGACCCATGACCATAGAGGTTATCCCGTGATGACGGTGGAGACCCAGCAGGAGATGATGGATCAGCTGGTGGGAAAGGTCCAGCGGAACTTAGACAAGATTATCCGGACCGAATCCTACCGGCTGGACGATGCCGACATCGTCATTGTGTCCTACGGGGTGTCCACACGGACCAGCCTTGCCGCCGTGGATGAGGCCCGTGAACAGGGGATTAAGGCCGGTCTGTTCAGATTGATCACGGTATGGCCCTTTCCGGAAGCCCGGATTAGGGAATTGGCTTCCCGGGTGAAGGCGTTTGTGACGGTGGAAATCAACCTGGGCCAGATTCATCTCGAGGTGGAGCGGTGCGTGTGTGGCCAGGCCCCGGCCATCCTCGTGGGCCATCCCGGCGGGACCATTATCCCCCCGGACCGGGTGGTGGAGACCCTGAGGGAATTCTGTTAATTCTGAATCGACGACCGGGAAAAGCGACACCTCGAACATCAGCAGGGAAAAGGAATGAGCCAGAGCAAAAAGGCAGTCAGCCATCCATTGGATGATCTTGTACGGACGGATCGGATTCCGCATATCTGGTGCCCGGGCTGTGGCATCGGTACGGCCTTTTCCTCCTGCCTGAGGGCCATGAAAGAGAGCGGTATCGATCTAATGAAGACGGTCATGATATCGGGGATCGGGTGCTCCGGGAGGGGCGCCGGATATGTGAAGCTGGATTCCTATCATACCACCCATGGCCGGGCCATTCCCTTTGCCACGGGAATGAAACTGGCCAATCCGGAACTCAATGTCGTGGTGTTCAGCGGAGACGGCGACCTCTTTGCCATCGGTGGGAATCATTTCATCCATGCGGCCAGACGGAATGTGGATCTGACCGTGGTGTGCGTCAACAATCTGAACTACGGTATGACAGGCGGTCAGGTGGCCGCCACCACACCCCACGCCGCGAAGACCACCACCACACCCGTGGGGAACCCGGAAGCGCCATTTAACCTGCCGCTGATGGCTTATGCCTCGGGGGCGACCTATGTGTCGAGATGGACGATCCTTCACACCCGTGATTTGACCGAAGCCATAGAGCAGGCCATTTTGAACCGGGGATTTTCCTTTGTGGAGGTGCTCTCACCCTGCCCCATCAATTATGGGCGCCGGAACAAGGAAAAGGCCCTGGATACGCTGAAGCTTTACCAGGAACGGAGCATCATCAAGAACGACGCACACCCCACAGAGCTGGATATCGATTTGAACCGGCGGGTGATTCTGGGGAATTTTGTTCAGGTGGAAAAACCCACGTGCGTCGATAATTATGACAACACCTGCCGGCCGCAGGAATTCTTGGAAGAGGAGAAAGCGGCCTGAACAGGCTTCCCATCCCATAACCCAACATCCCGCAGGGCCTGTATTCATGAGTGAAAAAGACGAGGGCACGTTAAAAAAAGAGGTTATTCTCACCGGATTCGGTGGTCAGGGCATTATTCTGGCCGGGCGTATCCTGGGGTCTGCGGCCGTTATCGGCGATCACAGAAACAGCACCCTGGTCCAGGCCTACGGTCCGGAGGCAAGGGGCGGGGCGTGCAGTGCCCAGGTGGTGATTTCCGACGGCGACATCCATTACCCCTATATCCGAGAGCCCGACATTCTGGTCTGCCTCTCCCAGTCGGGGTACGACAAATTCATCGGTCAGCTGAAACCCGAGGGGATGCTCTTGATCGATCAGGATCTTGTCCAGGCCAAGGGGGCCCCCGTAGCGGCCTTCGCCATTCCGTCCACACGGATGGCCGAAGAACTGGGCCGGGTCATGATGGCCAACATCATCATGATCGGCTTTTTGTCTGCCATTACCGGTGTGGTTTCCGTGGAGGCCGCGCGCAACACCGTCATTGAATCCGTTCCCAAGGGGACCGAGGAAATGAACACCAAGGCGTTCAACAAGGGCTGCGATTACGGACTGGCCATACTCAAAGGGCGAGAGAAGAAAACCGGCAGAAAGGCGGGGGCCTGAACATGTCACGTCTTAAAGACCGTTTGCACAGAGTGATTGTTATCGGCGCTACCCCGGCAGGGATTGCGGCCACCAACAAGCTGGGAGAACTCGATATCCCGGTGACCCTTGTGGATGAGGACCCCGATCTGGATCGAAAGCTGGGAAAGGAGGAATGGCGGCTTCCGTCGGGACTACCGCTCAATTTTGCCCAGCGCTCGGGCCTCATTCGAATCATGAGGAACCCGGCTATCCAGTGCCTCCTGCCGGCCCGGGTGGAGGCACTCAAACACACCCCGCAGGGCTTCCGTGCCCGAATTAAACAGTTTCAGACATTTGTGGATCCGGCCCGGTGCATCCTGTGCGGCCGGTGTACCGAGGTCTGCCCGGTGATGACGGACGACGGCGAAAAGGCCATTCAAATCAGCGGGAGGCGGGTGCTTCCTGGTCGCGCGGTCATTGACAAGCGGATGGCGCCCCTGTGTCAGGCGGGCTGCCCCCTCGGCGTGAATGCACAGGCCTATATCGCCCTGACCCGAGCCGGCCGGTACAGGGAGGCCCTGGCCGTTGTTCGAAAAGAGAACATCCTTCCGGGCATCTGTGGCAGGATATGCACCCATCCCTGCGAGGGCGAATGCCGGCGCGGAGAACTGGATGACCCCATCGCCATACGGGACATCAAGCGGTTTCTGGCCGATTATGAACGTGCCCATCCCGCTGATGCGCCGTTTTCTGAATTCGCAGCCATCGCGCCCTCTGAACCCGGTGCTGGCATCCATCAGAACAAAAAAATTGCTGTGATCGGTTCCGGTCCGGCCGGACTGGCAGCGGCGGCCGAACTGGCCCGTTTCGGTTACGGGGTAACGGTCTATGAAAAAGAGCCCCTGGCAGGCGGGTTTTTGCGCTACGCCATCGGGCCTCATCGCTTGCCGCGGGACATTCTGGACCGGGAACTGGCCTATATCGAAAAACTGGGCGTGACCATAAAGACATCCCATCCGGTGGACCTGTCCGACCTCAAGGACGGACTTGTTGAGAATGCAGATGCGGTCCTGGTGGCCACAGGCGCCTGGACCGACCGCAAGCTGGGGGTCCCGGGAGAGGATCTAAAAGAGGTTGACGGGTGTATCCAGGTATTGAACGGGTTGTACCGGGATGGCGCGGATCGAGAGGGTGGCGGAAATGCCGCCGGAGAGTATAGAGGGAAATCCGTTGCGGTGATTGGAGATGGAAACGCCGCCTTTGATCTGGTACGGGTCCTCAAGCGTCTCGGTGCGCATGTGACCCTTCTCTCCTGGTTCCCGGAAGATTTTATCCCCGCAGATCCCGAAGAGGTCCGAGGGGCCATGGAAGAAGGGATCCCCGTGAAAAACTGCACGCAGGTGGTGGCCTTTAAGGGGAAAGACGGCATGCTTTCCCGCCTCAAATGCAAACCCACCGTGCCCGGTCCGCCGGATGCCAACGGGATTCCCTGGCCGGTGATCGTTGAGGGGTCTGATGCGTTCGAGCTGCCCTTCGATCGTGCCATTGTGGCCATCGGGCAGATGGGGACACTTCAGGTAGAAGACGAGACAGAAAAGACTCCCGGCGGGTTCGCTGTGACGGCCGGTGGGCTGATGACCGTGGATAATGAATTTCGGACCGGAATCCGGCACGTCTATGCCTCAGGGGACGGGGTGACGGGCCCATCATCGGTGGTTCAGGCCATGGCCGGCGGAAAAGGGGCGGCCCGGGCCATTCACATGGACCTCAGCGGACAGGCCCAAATCCGGCCTGAAACCCTCAGACCCGAGGAAAGGGCGTTTGAGGAAATTCCGGAAGATATCCCCTCTGTGGCCCGGGCGGTCATGGCGGAGCGGCAGCCCGCAGCGAGACAGGGAAATTTCAAAGAAGTGGCGCTGGGCTTAAGCGAATCCCGGGTGCTTAACGAGTCCGAGCGATGCCTTCAGTGCGGCATCTGTTCAGAATGCCTCCTTTGTAAGGAGGTATGCGAGGCCATTGGTGCCGTGGACCATGCCCAGATGGAAGAGACCCTTGTGGAGCACGCGGGGGTGGTGATCATCGCCGATCCCGGCGCGGCCCCGCCGGTCAAGGGAGAGGACGTGATCCGGGCGTACGGTCCCAAGGCCGCGAAATCCGATGTCAATGCCATGATGACCCGTGGATTTGCGGCAGCGGCCCAGGCCATGCTTCTCCTGCGGGGGACCTCTCAGGGTCTGAGGGGTCGCGGGGTGTCGTTCATGCCGCCTGATCCCGAGTTGGCCCCGGACATCCGCATGGGCGTCTTTGTGTGCCAGTGCAACGAATCGATGGGCTGGCTCGACGAGATGTCTCGCTACGTGGAACAACTTGTGGAGCGGGACGATGTGGTCTATACCGAGATCATGTCTGCAGCCTGTGTGCCGGAAGGGAGTGCAGGCATTCTGAGAGCCATACGGGAAAAAGGGCTTACCCGGGTGGTGCTGGCCTCCTGCGTGTGCTGCCCACTGGATTTTGTGTGCAGTGCCTGTACAGACCAGCGGAGCCGGCTCAAGACCGCCCTGTTTCAGGGTACGGGGGTCAGCCGATCCATGGTGGAGACCTGCAACCTTCGAGGCGAGATCCTCCGCCATATCCGGGGGGACTGGAAACAGGCCCTCCGGCGGTTTGAGGGGATTATCGGGCGATCCATTGATCGGGCCAGACATCTCAAAGCCCTTCCATCCCCCATGAGAACCTATAATTTTGCCACGGCGGTGATCGGGGAAACGGAAGCGGCCGTCAACAGTGCCATCTCTCTGGCATCCGCAGGGTTCGAGGTCCTGGCGTTCGGGGCAGGGGAGAGGTCCCTCAAGGCACGATTCACCCATCCCAACATCCACAGTTTCGAAGGATCGACCGTGACCGGGCTCAGCGGTACCCTGGGAGACTTTCAGGTCCACGTGAAGACGGACGGGTTTTCCCAGCTGTTGCAGGTGGGGACCATCATCCTCGACGAGCGATCGAGACGGCTGATCCCCTACCTGCCTCAGGAAGGCCTGGACACGGAGATTCTGACGTTCGCCCCGCAGGAGCGGGGGGTGCCGGGGACGCCTTTTAACTATCCGGGGGTTTCTCCCATTGCGGGACTCTTTCTCGCCAGCCCGCCGGGGATGAGTGTGTCCCAGCGAAAGAGGGGGCGGCGGCGGCGGTGCTTGCCGCAGCCATCATGCCGAGGGGCCCGAGACAGAGCAGGGGATATACCGTGGTGGTGGATGAAGACCGCTGTCGCGGGTGCGGCCGATGTGTGGCCACCTGCCCCTACCGGGCAGTGTCCCTTCAGATGAACAGCGTCGGCGGGTGGTTTGCTGCGGTGGACGAAGCCCTTTGTAAGGGGTGTGGGAACTGTATTTCCGTTTGCCCCTCCAATGCGGCGGACAGCCCGTATCGAAATCAGGACTATCTTGAACGACTCCTTGAAGAGGTGCTGGTGGAGTAAGGGATGACGAGATGACCGATCTCAATATTATACTGTTTATGTGTGGCTGGGGGCCGCACGCGGCATATCAGACCCTCCAGGATGATGTGGCCCCGATACCCGGGGAGATCAAGATGGTGCGTATTCCCTGCGCGGGACGGATCACCAAGGCCCTCTTGATGAAATCCTTTGAGATGGGCGCCGATGGGGTCATCCTGCTGCTGTGTGAAGCCGGATCGTGCCGCTATGGCAGCGGGACCGAAAATGCCCGGGAGCACGTGGCGGATACCCGTGGAATCCTCGATTTGCTGGGTCTCGGCAAAACACGCCTCCAGTTGGGCAATTTCCTCCCGGACGAACCCGAAAGGCTACTTCAATTCCTGGCCGATTTTTCAGAAGAGATCCGGACGCTGGGGAGGAGTCCCATCGCCCGGGGGACCAAGATCATCACCGACGAGCAACACCAAGAAGTGCTCTCCGACATCATATCGGCTCATGATGTATACGCCTGTCAGGACTGCGGCAAGTGTTCCTCCGCCTGCCCATTGACCCGGGCAGGCAAGCCATTTTCACCCCGGGCCATTGCCAACGCGGTGATCGCCGGTAAGGTGGGTGATCCATCCGTTCAAAAGGATATCTGGGCCTGCCTCACGTGCGGGCTCTGCTATGACCGGTGTCCGTCGGCGGTCAACTTCTCTGAATTCATCCGGGACCTTCGCGCCTTTGTGATACAGCGCACGCCGGACAAACATGCCGCCCACGGCGGATTCTTTCATTCACTCATGCGGACCATGACCGAACCGGCTCTCGATATCAACCACTGGAACTGGCTGGAGGATGATATTCAAATCGACAGCGACAGCAAGACCCTGTTTTTTGGCGGATGCGCTCCTTACTTTGACATCTTTTTTAAGCAACACCTCGGCGTCAATACCCGTGAGAGTCTCATCAGCAGCCTCTCTCTTCTTAATTTTTTTGACGTCCATCCGGCGCTGTTGCGCGGGGAGCGATGTTGCGGTCACGACCTTCTCTGGTCCGGAGACAGGGATAACTTTGTAAAACTGGCCCGACTGAACCGGGAGGCCTTTCATGAACAGGGTATCGAAGAAATCATTACCACTTGCCCCGAGTGCTACACCACATTGAAACGCGATTATCCGGCTCAGGGGATTGATCTGGATCTCAAAGTTACCCATTTATATGAATTCCTGGAGCAGGAGATCGACAAAGGTGCGGTGGACTTCAAGAAGATCAATAAGAAACTGACGTTCCAGGATCCATGTCGCTTGAGCCGGATCGAGAAGCGTCCGGACCTGCCGAGAAAACTGATCAACCGGTTGAACAAGGTGTCGTTTACGGAAATGGCGAATTGGGGATCCAATGCCATCTGTTGCGGCAACAGCGCGTGGATCGGTTGCGATGCCTTCAGTAAGGCGCTCCAGGTGGAACGGCTCAAAGAGGCGCATGATACCGGAGGTGATGTGCTGATCACGGCGTGCCCCAAGTGCCAGATCCATTTGAGGTGTGCCATGGAAGACCCATTCAGGGGCGATGATCTGAAGATGGATCTCGTGGATCTCGCCACGGTTTTGGCCAAGACCATCGAGTGGGAATAGTGTGGATTGGTGATTGAAACCCTTTTAAGACAGAAGTAATCCTTCACATAAGACCCGAGGAAAAGATGGAAGCGAACGTGCGCGTCAAGGAGAATGAACAAGCGGATGAAAAGGTTCGCATTGGTGTGTATGTCTGCCATTGTGGGTTGAACATCGCCCAGGCCGTGGACTGCGCCAAAGTGGCTGACACGGCGGCGCAACTAAATGATGTGGTCGTTTCAAAGGATATCGGTTATGCCTGTTCAGAACCGGGACAGCAGGAGATCAAGGACGATATCGAGAAATTCGGTCTGGATCGTGTGGTGGTGGCCTCCTGTTCCCCCAGGCTCCACGAACCCACCTTCAGGCAGATGATCCAGTCGGTGGGGTTGAATCCCTATCTTCTCGAGATGGCCAACCTCCGGGAGCAGTGCAGCTGGGTGCACATGAATGAGCCCGATGCGGCCACCCGCAAGGCAACAGATCTGGTCAAGATGGCGGTCTCCCGCATTCGCCTGCTGGAACCGCTGAAGGAAGAGACCCTTCCGCTGACCAAGCGCAGCCTGGTGATCGGCGGCGGAGTGGCCGGCATCCAGGCGGCCCTCGATCTGGCGGACAACGGCTATGAGGTGGTCCTGGTGGAAAAACAGCCGAGCATCGGCGGTACCATGGCCCAGTTAGATAAGACGTTTCCCACTATGGACTGCTCCATCTGAATACTCGGTCCGAAGATGACGGATGTCGGTCGACATCCCCGGATCACACTCCACACATTAAGTGAAGTTAAAGACGTCAAAGGGTATGTGGGCAATTTCAAGGTCAATATTCTGAAACGGGCACGCTACGTGGATGAAAAGGAATGCACCGCCTGCGGGGAATGTACCTCGGTCTGCCCCGTCGTCCGGCCCGATGAATTCAACCTGGGCCTCTCTTCGAGAAGAGCCATTTTTTCTCCCTTTCCCCAGGCGGTTCCGTCCGCATACGTCCTCAACGCCAATGAGTGTCTGGGAAACAACCCGGTGGTGTGCGGTAAATGTGTGGAGGCCTGTGACAAGGGCTGTATCGATTTTCACATGTCGGATGAAGAGATCGTGGAAGAGGTGGGGTCCATTGTGGTGGCCACCGGACTCAATGTGTACGATCCCACCGAGATGGATGAATATGCCTATTCGCGTTTTGAAAATGTTGTCACCAGCCTTGAATTCGAACGGCTCATCAATGCCGGGGGGCCCACCAAAGGCGAGATCATCCGCCCCACGGATCGCAGGCATCCCCGCTCCATCGGTTTTGTTCAGTGCGTGGGATCCCGTTCGGCCCGGAAAGGGGGAAGTTACTGCTCCAATGTCTGCTGTATGAACACCGTCAAGAGTACCCTCATGATCAAGGAACATAACCCGGATATAGACGTGAAGGTCTTTTACATCGATATCCGTGCCTTCGGGAAGGGATTCGAGGAACTCTATACCCGGAGCCGGAGGCTGAGGGTCCAGTACATCAGGGGATTGCCCGGGACGGTGGAAGAAGCGGACGACAAGGGTCTCGATGTCGCGGTGGAGAATACGGCCACCGGGAAGCTGGAGGTTCATCATCTCGATATGCTGGTGCTGGCTCTGGGGATCAAGCCGGATGCAAGCACGCAAAGGCTCCAGGAGATGCTGGGATTGCAGCTCAACGCCGACGGTTTCTTCCTGGAGGCCCATCCCAAACTCCAGCCGGTGGATGCGGCCACACGGGGCATCTTCTATGCCGGATGTGCCGAAGGTCCCAAGGACATCAAGGAGAGCGTGACCCAGGCCTCTGCGGCCGCGGCCCGGGCCATACGTCTCATGCACAAAGGGGAGATCACCACCGAGGCCATCACCTCCGTGGTTATCGAAGAAGCGTGCAAGGCGTGCGGCAAATGTGCCGAGGTCTGCCCCTACAATGCCATCACGGTCGACAAAAAGAAGAAAATCCCGGCATCGGTCAACACGGCCGCCTGTGCGGGTTGCGGAACCTGTGCCGCGGAATGCCCCTTCGATGCCATCGTGATGAACCATTTCACGGACGGACAGATCCTCAATCAGGTCCATACCCTTCTTGAGGAGCGTGCGCAGGAAAAGATACTGGTTTTTGCGTGTAACTGGTGTTCCTACGCCGGCGCAGACTACGCCGGGGTCTCCAGGCTCCAGTACCCGCCCAATGTGCGGCTGATCCGGACCATGTGCTCGGGCCGCGTGGATGAAAAGTTCATATGGGACGGATTCCTGGCCGGGGCACCGGTGATCCTGGTGAGCGGCTGCCACATTGGCGACTGCCACTATATCGATGCCAACCACTGGACGGAAAAGCGCATCCAAAAGGTGCACAAGAAGATGGCCAAACTCGGTATCCGGCCGGAACGGCTTCAGTTGGAGTGGATCAGTGCGGCCGAGGGGGTACGATTTGCCGAGGTCATGAAACAGATGGAAACGCTTCGACAGAGCGTCACCCCCGAGGAAATCGCCGAGACCATCGAGATTCTCAAATCCTGAGGCTGATACCTGATGCCTAACGCCTGGCGCCTTGCGTCTTTTCCCTGACACCCGTCGAAGATCCCGTCTGAAGCAAAGCGGAAGCGGGAAAACCTGAACCCCACAACAAGCTTTTTGCATCTCCGGCGCTTTTCAATCACCAATCATCAATCAACAACCCAACCCATGTCCCCTGAAAAGCAATCCTCCATACTCAAGGTCATGTTCAGTCCCCGTATGCTGGTGGCTCTAGTCATGGGGTTTGCCTGCGGCCTGCCCCTCCTGTTGACCATCAGCGTGTTGCAGGCATGGATGACGCAAGAGGGTGTGGATCTGACGGTGATCGGGATGATGTCCCTGGTGGGCCTCCCCTATACGGTCAAGTTTTTGTGGGCGCCGTTTCTGGATCGATTCACGCTTCCGTTTCTGGGCCGCCGCAGGGGGTGGCTGCTGGTGTTCCAGGTGGCCCTGGTCTGCGCCATATCCGGTCTGGGCTCTACCGATCCGGCCCGGCATCCATGGGGCGTGGCCCTGGCCGCTTTCTTCGTCACATTTTTCAGTGCCAGTCAGGACATTGTGGTGGACGCCTACCGGCGGGAGGACCTTACGGACGAACAACTGGGTTTGGGCTCGTCGCTCTATGTCAACGGCTACCGGGTCGGCATGCTCCTGGCTTCCGGTGGCGGGTTGATCCTGGCGGATTACATCCCTTTTTCCGCCGTGTATCTGATCATGGCGGCCTGTATGTTTCCAGGCATTTTGACCACACTGCTGGCAAGAGAACCGGATATCGGTACCGTTGTTCCCCCGCAGACGATTAAAGCGGCGGTCATCGATCCCCTGGTGGAGTATTTTTCCCGGCCCAGCGCCCTGTGGATACTGACCTTTATTCTCTTCTATAAGATAGGGGATACCATGGCCAGCGCCATGAGCATCCCCTTCTACCTCGATATCGGCTTCACCAAGACCGAGATCGGCGCCGTGGTCAAGCTTTTCGGGTTCTGGGCCACCATCGGCGGCAGCCTTATCGGCGGGATCATTATGATTCGCCTGGGGATCAATCGGTCTTTGTGGATCTTCGGGGTTCTCCAGGCGCTTTCCACGGCCTGTTTTGCGCTGCTCACGCGCATCGGCCCCAGCGTCACCGCCCTTTCGGGAGTCATCGGATTTGAGAACCTCAGCGGCGGCATGGGTACGGCCGCGTACGTGGCCTTCATGGCCAGCATCACCAACAAAAGATTCACCGCCACTCAGTATGCCCTCCTGAGCAGCCTCATGGGCGTCCCCCGGGTCATGGCCTCGGCCCCCACGGGTTTTATCGCCAAGCACCTGGGATGGGGAGGGTTTTTTATCGCTTGCACCCTCATCGCCATTCCGGGCATGCTTCTTCTGTTGAAATTTGCTCCCTGGCGGGAGGAGCCATGCCATAGATGAGTATTTGTTCTTCTCGCAAGAACCGCTAAATGAGCCAGACCAAAAGCAAATTGGCCAATCAGGGGTGGTAAATCCTTTTCGAAAATGGTAATGTCCAGATCGCTCACCGCATGAGGATTCCCCATCCCCGAGGTCTAATGTTCACCAAGAATATGCGAATCGGGTCAAGGTGTTCAATCTGCGGTAATGTGCGGTTCACCCGCAGCTATGATGAGATTCCTGAAATTGGAAAAGATGTGTTAATCGGTGACTGCGTCTAATGAATCCTTGCCAATATATATCCGGGTGAACCGGTGAACACTATCGAAACCATCTTTTTGGGCCTTGTTCAGGGCATGACGGAATTTCTGCCCATCAGCAGCTCCGGTCATCTGGTGATTTTTAAAAATCTCCTCGGGATCAAAGAACCCGAACTCCTCCTGGACTGCTCGTTACACTTGGGGACGCTCCTCGCCGTCTGCCTATTTTTTCGGGATGATCTCAAGAACATGATAAGAGATATCTGTTCGATGGACTTTAAGACCCCTTATGCCTCACTTGCCGGATGGGTTCTGGTAGGAACCCTTCCCACCGCATTTATCGGTTTCTTTTTTGAAGACTTTTTCGAGCAGCGTTTCGGGTCTATTTCCGGGGTCGGGATCATGCTGCTGGTTACCGGAATTATGCTCATTGTCCCTGAGAATCGTCATGTTGGGCAAGAAAGCCACATCCGCGGCGTATGGTGGCCGCATACGCGTCGGGCTCCTGGCGGCTTTGGCTGTGGGAGCGGCTCAGGGACTGGCCATCATGCCGGGAATTTCCCGATCCGGGACCACGATTGTCGTCGGGCTGCTGTGCGGCCTGGAAAGGGATCTGGCGGGCAGGTTTTCATTTCTGCTTGCCATTCCGGCCATTGTTGGCGCGGTGGTCCTGCAATTCAGCGCTGAGGCTTTGACGAAGATAGGTGTCGTCCCTTTAATCTTGGGTTTCGGAACATCCGCCCTGGTGGGGTATTTTGCGCTCAAAATCCTTATGCCCATGGTCAGGAAAGGGCACCTCCATTACTTCGCCCCCTACTGCTGGGCAGTGGGGCTTACGGTTTTGATTCTTTCCTGGTGATCTGCCGAGAGAAAGGCACGATCTAAAAATGGTCCTCTGTGAGGTATCATGAAGGATAGACATTTTGATCTGGAACAGTATGAGGCCGATTTTGCCGAGCTTCAACATTTGGAACAAAATGCTTGGAAAATGTAATAATTGCTTAAGGAGACTGGGAGGGCGGCGGCACGAATGGTTTGGCAAAGCATTTCAGTCGATAGTGTAGGGGGTGGCGCGTGAGTCTAAGAAGGGATGACGCGTTGGAAAAGGGAGAGGCGGAGGAAATCAACATGCAGACTGAGACGGTTATCATTTCTCTGGGAGGGTCCATCATCGTCCCGAATGAAGTAGATGTGCCCTTTTTGAGGCGATTCAAAGGGATTGTTGATGGTCTGAGCCTCAAACAATTCATCATCATTTGTGGCGGCGGGAAGGTGTGCCGAAACTACCAGCACGCTGCAATCGAAATCGCAGATGTAACAGCGGCCGATCTCGACTGGATCGGGATTGCAGCTACCCGGTTGAATGCTGAACTGGTCCGCTCTGTTTTTGGAAAAGAAGCCCACCAGAAAGTGATACATGACCCCGAAGAACGCATCGATTCTTCGAAGCGGGTGATCGTAGGCGCCGGCTTTGAACCCGGAAGCTCAACAGATCTCCGGGCCGTTCAGTTGGCAGAGAGATTCGGCGCAGCGCGGGTCATCAATATGTCCAACATCGACTGTGTGTACGGCGCTGATCCAAAGAAGGCCCCCAATGCCGTAAGGTTGCCCCGCATTTCATGGCCGGATTTCAGGTTGCTTGTGGGCGAGAAGTGGGATCCGGGACTCCATATGCCCTTTGATCCCATCGCCTCCAAAGAGGCCGCCCGGCTTGGATTGGAAGTGATCATTATCGGAAACGATGTGGCCAACCTTGAGCGGCTTCTTGAGGGCAAGGCATTTGAAGGAACCATCATTTCATAAGATGATTCAATTGCAGTATAGGTGGGGATGTCAGTGGATCATCCATGTTTTGAGTGTGCAGCATGTGTGGGCCTTTTTGTTTCCGCAGGGATAAGTGGAGGATTTTCTCGTGGCTGAGCAGCCGTTAAATGGGGATATGAAGCAGAAATTAAGGGACCTCCAACAGAAGAACAGGGATATCCTGAAGGCCTACCAGGAACTTCAAGAAGCTGAAGAACTCTATCGCGTCACCCTTGAAACCGGGCGATTACGTGCAAATCACCATAGCGGATCAGGGCGTGGGGATACCCGAAGACCATCTGAACAAGCTCTTTGACCCCTATTTTTCCACCAAACCCATGGGGGTGCAGAAAGGGATGGGTCTGGGGCTGGCCACGGCCTATGCCAATGTAAAAAAGCACGGGGGCAACATGGCTTTTGCAAGAATGAATGCAAAATGGTCGAATGCGCCAAGGGCAAAGGCATCGAGTTTTGCGTGGAATGTGACGAATACCCTTGCCCTGAATTGGTTGGGTTAAGCATAGGTCTTTTTGATCCATCTCATGGCTTCGGTGTTAGTAGCCTTTCCCAAATAAATCTAAAACGATACCCAAAAAATGCCTGCAACAACCTTTAAGACCGTCAACGAAGAAGAAATCCAGAGGATTAACAGGCTTCAGCGGAAGTTGTTTGATGAATTTTACCACATCTTTGAGCCCCCTTTACCTGAGGGTGTACCTGAGCGTCTCGATAAAATCATATCCTGCGGAAAAATCGTCGAGGGGGACACCGTCCTTGATGTGGGATCTGGCACGGGGATTTTGATTCCGATCATTCAAAAATACAAGCCCAGTTGCATTTATGCGTGCGATCTCTCAGACGATATGCTGAATCAATTGAGAGAAAACTATTCCTCCGTGAAAACCATTTTGGCCGATGTTCGGGATCTGAGGCTCCCGGACCAATGTATGGATGTCGTCTTCATCAATGCCTGTTATCCAAACATTGTAGACAAAGCAGGGGCTTTCTCAAACATCAGCAGGATGATGAAGCTCAAAGGACGCCTCGTGATCAGCCATCCTCTGGGCAAGGCATTTATCTCATCATTAAAAACCAGTATGCCATTCGCCCTTGATGATTTCCCGGAAGAGCCGAAAGCATCCGCTTTGCTAAAGCCCTTTGGGTTTGAAATAGAGGCTTTCATTGACGAGCCCAAACTCTACATTCTGGTTGCCTTGAAACGCAGGCTCAGGGAGCCGGTTAAGGAGGCTAAATAACAAAGCAAGATAAATGATATATCCAGGTTAAGGGCATTGGTGAAGAGGGTGATCCTGCAGGAAGGAAAGCAGTTCTTGGGCCAGGCGGCTACTGTTGTCCATGGCCCATCGGGAGGCCGCGAATCCTCCTGTGGAATGTGTCAGCAGATGGAAACGGTCAAATCCGAGATGGTCGGCCAGCGCTTCCATATCATCGGCAATCGTCTCCGCGTTATATCCTGGCGGAATCCCTTTTGCGATACTTTGTCCGTGGCCTCGCATATCCATAGACACAAAGCGGTATTTTTCGGAGAGTCTCGCGGTTATTCCGGTTTCGCTCCAGTAAGCAGTGTTTTCGATCAAGCCATGGACCGCGATGACTGGTTCTCCAGCACCGGTATCTTCATAATGGATTGTCGCAGTAGGAAGGTTGAGGAACGGCATATTCCTCCAGACTTTTCATTCACTGAACACTACCAGATCCGGCCTTCAGTATTTAAGTGCTGAGCCCCTCACTAAACCCTAACGTTGCATTAACTGACTTCAAACCGAACACGTTCAAGCAATTTTCCATCAGCAGAGGTTATATCGACTCGCCAAGGTCCTATAAAGCGCTTGTCAGAAAGCACCTTATAACTCCAGGTCCTCCATCGGGGTGATCTAATATCCAAAGCGATATCGCTGACCTTCTTACCTTTAAAATAATAGATGTGCCTGATCGAAGAAAGGCTGACTTCAGATTCTATCAGATTCCATACATAAATCCTATCTGTTGACCATTGAACTGAATAATCTTTCCCAAAGGGATTCTTGTCTTTCACATCGGTACAAACGGCCGTTTCTAAGACTGTCATATCTTTTTCATGATTCGGCTTGTCGTGTCCCGTCCGTTTGCCTGGGGTAGCTGCCAGAGTCTGTCCTTCAGGTTTCCATACTTCTTGATCTTCAGGGTTCAGTGGTTTCCTGTGAACACTCTGATCTGATTTTTTATCTTTCAGTGTTGCGTGTTTTGAAAGTTCAGTCGTTTTATCCTTGGCGGCATTTCGAGAACCACCAGTCGTTTCTTGAATGCTCGATTCTCCTTTTGAAATGTCATCCGGTTGATCTAAAGGCAGGACCGCCGGAACTGAGGACTTTGGAAGCTGCACTTCTTCTTTATGAGACATCGAGTAACCATTCGTTTTCAAAGACTGAGGATCCGTTGATCCCATATCATCCTTTCTCTGCAATTCCTTGCCGTCAACACGATGAAGATCGGCAACCACAAGGGCTTTCTGGTCATCTTGAGATAATAAATTAATCGCTCCCAGAGTCACAAAAATCAGAATGGTGGAGGATATCAGTACCCATTTTCTTTTATTCAATAAAAGCATTATCGGATTCTGCTTAGCTTTCTCTTTAGATATCTCCTCTTGTTTGTACTCGGCTTCATATCTCTCCCTGCGAAAGGATTTAAATCGTTCAATGGTTTCATGGGCGTCTATTCCAATGAAAGACGCATATGAAGAAATATATCCTGTGATATACGCTCCTCCTGGAACACGCTCAAATTCATCTTTTTCAATTAAATCAAGATATCTTTCCGTAATATTTGTCGAACGCGCAATGTCTTTCAAGCTCACGTTCTTAGATTCTCTTTGTTCCTTCAGATAACTCCCAAAGGATTGCATTGTCTATCCTCCATATTTTTCTTTTCCAAAAAGGTAGTTCGGATTACTTTGCTCTTTTCAATATGGGGCGAAAGTCACAAATATGAATTTGGAATGGTCTTCCTGAAGTTCATATAGATTCCAACATGATGTCAACTAGTTAGCCTGATTATTTAACCTAATTAATCCGATTATCAACCCTGTCCCTTATACACGCAATCAGCGTTTCAACATCCGATTGATTCAGTTGTAGCAGGAAGCTCAAGTCACTATCCGTGTTCAAAATTTCTTTGATCTTCCCTATGAGTTTTTCCTTTGTCATGGCCAAATATCCTTTGAAATTCAAGTAGATAAGGTTATATGTAATTGTGGACTCAACTCAAGACATTTTGAAATCCGCGTTTAAAAAATCAGAATAGTCAAATCTAAAGAAGTTGGGGGCAAATGTAAAGGTAAGATTTTCGCGATCAAATTCACCCTCGTTTTGAGCATTTCATCATAAGGAACCATTTCAGCCAACCGTATTGATGGTTCCAAGATATGGACTTTCCTGCCAAAAAGGAATATGTCTATTGCCATTAAAAGCCAGCGCAGGACGGGTCTGAAATGAGCGGTGTGAGCCAGAGACAACGATTCCTGGAAACCCTCCTGGGGGAGGGAAGCGACAGGTTTCCATTTTTCGACCTGGAGCCCGACGAAGACACCCTCAGCCGGTGGCATAAGGAGGGGTTCCCTCCGGGGGAGCAGAGAAGTCCTCGAGTTCTTAAGCATGGCGGACAATCATTACCCCGCAGACTGGCGTTTGCGCATTATCCTTGACAACAATTTCAGTCATATGTCATATCTCCAAAGAAAAGATGGCTTGGCTCAAAATCAAACCCAATCGGTTCGAATTTGTTTACACGCCCAAACACGGATCATGGCCAAATTTGATTGAAGTGTTTTTCAGCAAGGTGAGCCGCGAATCCCTGCGCTTATTGAGGGTCGAATCCAAAATGGAGCTGAAAGGAAAACTCGTGAAGTACCTTGAAGAAGTCAATTCAGCCCCAGTTGTATTTAAATGGACCTATAAGCTCGATGAGGTCACTGTTTGATGTTGGTAAAGTTATTTAACGAAAGATCTACTACAAATTTTGAGAATGCATTAGGGGTTGGCAAGTTCCGGTCAGGATTTATTTCAACAGGAGGATAATTATGCGTTTAACAAGGCTACCACTCGCAGGCTTATCACTCGTTGTAATTCTGAGTCTTCTCAGTGGCTGTATCTTGTTCAAGTCGGCTTCCCACAAAAATGGTCTGAAGCATTTAGATGCCCAATCGTACGATCAAGCGGTAGAGATGCTCACCATAGCTGCACATGAAGATCCGAAAAATGCAGAAATTGCGGCAGATCTAAGACGGGCCAAAAAGCTGGCGGCAAATCATGATTTTCAGCTTGGCGAGCAACTTTCACGTCAAGACAAAATAGGTAGTGCGTTAGAAAAATTTCAAAAAGCTAAGATTTATCAGCCTGACAATTTTGCTTATGCAAATCGCTTTAATCAAGAAAAGACAAAATATGACCAGATTACTCGTCAGATCGAAATGGCCATGGAGAATGCCTTCGATCCTGCGCAGTGGGATGTCTCTTTGAAGACTTTGGAGGAACTAAAAATTTATGAATCTTCATTTCCTAGTCTCTCAAAAAACATTCAAGTTATCAGGAAAACAGCAGCTGCATATCATGAATCTAAATCTGATCAGGCCCTTAAATCTCGTCGATACCAAAAAGCCTATCAGGAAATGACTCAAGCTTTGTCATATTCTGCAGAGGAAAGGCTTATACGAAAGAAGGAGGCCCTGCACCATTTACTGCAAGCGGAAGGATATTGGCGGGATAAACAATATTCTTCGGCTCACGATGAAATCATGAAAGCTCTAGAACTCGAACCAGGGCAAGCCTATTTCGAGGAATGCCGAGATCGCTTTTTCACGGAATGGGCCGGAGTGCTCTATAATGAAGCCGTTGCCGCAAACAATGATGGGGATTACGCAAAGGCCAAGGCCAAACTAACCCATCTCTTGAGCTTTAAACCGGGGTTTTTGAATTCAGAAGAAATGTTGAATGAGATCAGCTCGACATTGGCATCCACTTACTACGAAAAAGCTGAAAAGATATTAAATACCGACGAACGTTCCCGGGTGGGGACGGCCTTAATATATTATTTACTCGTCAAGCAGGAAAATCCTGAACTCTACTCTGATATCGAAGACAAAATTATTCAAACCAAAAAGCTATTGGGAAAGGAGCTGGAGCAGCGTATATCACTGCAGTTTGAAAATAAGTCCGAAGAACCCGGTGCAGGAAGCATGGTCACCGAACAAATTTTGTCTAAAATTAAGAACTCCAAAAGGTTAAGACATGTTACGATCTTGGATCGCGCATCCATTGACAGCATCCTGCGTGAGCAGGGACTGGGACAGGGATTTTTGGATGAATCTACCTCACTCACTGTTAAAAAGATCAAAGGGATTCAATTAGGCGTACGCGGGGAAGTCATTAAACTTTCAGTTAAGGAAACCGGCCGCGATCGTCCCAGTTACGGTTCGAAAAGATACAAGAGCGGTTCAAGGTGGCTTCCCAACCCGGATTATATGACCACTCAACAGGAAGTTCAGATTGCGCAGCGGGGTGTTTTGCAGGCCCAGCAGGAGTTGAACAATACTATCCAGCAGCAAAAACAGATTGCTGCCCAGAGGCAGTCTCTTTCGACCAGCAGTTATAAAGCTCAGCAAATGAAGGCGTTTTCCGGCACTTTGGGGCAGTTGGCCATATCCATGGCCCAGGGAAAAGTGAACAAGGCCAACAATAATCTGACAAATGCCAGGATGCGTCTTGCAACAACGCCCCAAATGATCGAGGAAGATACTTTCTCTGATTACCGCTACGAGATTTTCGATTTAACACTGAAAGGCGAAGCCGTTCTTTCCTTTAAGATAATCAGTTACACCACTTCCGAAATCGGTGAGGTGCATACGGTGCGCAAGGAGTTGATGTTGAAAGACCGCTATGTTCCCGGCGATCCCGGCAAAAACGTAAGAAGCGATCCGATCGCTTTTCCGCCCAAAGATGAGATCAAGAAGAACTTACTAAACCAGGCGGTTGATGAGTTATTCGATAAAATGGCCGAGGAGTTGAGCCGTACATCGCAGAATTACTACCGGCTTGCCAAGGGTGCCAGTGACAAGGGCATTACAGACGACGCCATTGAATACTATCTGCGCTATGTGTATTCGGCACCGAGTCTGAATGACCAGCGGGTTCAGGAGGCCAAACAATACATATACGATCGTTTTGGCTTACGAGTCGTTCGCTAATAAACAGAGGTTAAATCGATAGGCATTGATAACTTCCTATATTGCACTTCTATTAGCTATATTTATTCTGCACCCGATCTCGGGGATCAGCGTGTGCAGGCTGCGAATGACTACATTTACGATCGTCTTGGGATACAGTTGGTCCGACGAAAACGCTAGCAGCCATTGCTATTTAATTTCACACATAAAGAAACCTGCTGACAAATTGCAAACACATCAGGCATATTTTCTATTTCACTGTTTCATTTTCAGCTTTAAGTCAATTTTTCCGGGCGAATAATTAAGGACACTTAATCTGAATGTGCCGAAATCTTTCAAGGCAATTTGTTCAGAAAGTGATATAGCTGATGAATCAGTTTGGATATCAAGTTTGGCGATCTGGCCGCTGAAACTCCTCTGTTTGATGTAGGATATTTCATTAAAATCCCGTATGAGAATTTTCTTGAGTATGGCCAATTGAGGGAAAGTAATATTGCTAAGTGTGACCTCTACGGATTCTTTACTCGTCTCAAAGCCTTTTTCTATCTTTTTTATCAGGTCGGCAACCGCTTTGTTTGCAGCATCCTCAACGGCTTTCCTTGATCCGATTACCATATTGATATGAGGATAGGATCCGTCTGCCGAAGCGGTGGCCATCACCCGACCCGTATCCGCTTTCAAAAATTGCAGCGTTACGTTGGCCCCATAGGCCTGTAAGCCGCCTGATTGGATCGCCGACTGTTGGGCAACGGCTCTTCCCGTTATCAGCATTCCCGAGCCGTACTGCAATGCCAGGGCCTGGGCGGCCCTGGGGTCATTGTTGAGCAGTGCCTGCACAGCCTGGTCATGTTGAATGCTTTTCTGAACTACTTTTTCATCAACAACATCAAAATTCTTGTTCAGCAAAGCCTGATTAACCACCGCCGCACTGTATGGGTTATGATTGATCTGCCCGTTGAGTTCTTCTGTTATAAGGGTCATCACCGATGGAAACTCCCGCCGTTTCCTCTTTTTGCTTTGAGTAGCAAGGACCCCCTCATGTCCGAGATAACGTGACAGCTCGTTCCTGTCTACTGTAACTCTGAGCATGATCGTCAACAGTTGACCGTTCATGGAGTTGGAGATCTGTTTCTGTTCGGTTACGAATTCAAAGGGTCCCTGAAGAAGCTCGGCCTTTTTAAGTTTGAAGTTCACCTCATCCTTTGTACCCTTCTGAATCAGGCTTTCCATTGCGTTTGAAACAGCTTTTTTTAACGCAGCCTGATAGGCAAGCTTTACTGCGCTCAGTCTGTCATTGCCGACAACAACAGCACTCCCTTTACCGGTAAACACTGTGTTTTTCGCGGGCGTTTTCCCTTCGAATAAGAATATGCACATCAGCGTGAAAGAAAAAACTAAGATCGTCTTTTTCAATGGCAACCTCGCTAATACGTAGAGTCATGACCGAAACTTAGGCTACTTTCTTAGCCATGTTCTAGTCAAGACCCTCGGCTTACAATCAACTTATTTGTGCTATTTGTGATCTCCTACTTCCTTTAAACACTACTTAATACAAGTTTGCCCTAAAGACTCAAACAAAACCGTATTGGGGGCATTTCTAATCTTTTCAGCTTCTTCTGAAGTTAGACAGACAACACCGCCTCCGTATGGTGGTGTGTGGATCCGATACATCATACCTTTTCGCCCGGTGGAGCCTCCACCGTTTCCGCCCGTCCCAGTGGCGCTCCCACCGCCTCTACTGCTGGCTGTGTTGCCTATACCACCTGCGCTGCCTGCACCAGCTCCGCCGCCGGTTTTCACACATCTGGCCTTGGAATTATCAAAGGTATATCCCGGGCATTTACAGCGTAATTCGGAATTGTTGGTCATCGTAAAATTATTAACACATGGATCAGCTCCATCGCTTCCAATCTGTATATCGGCGCGCCCACTGCCAGGATTGGCCTTGTCCCCAATCAGCCTGTCCCTGATCCTTTGCCATCCCTCGACCCCCCCCCGCTGCAGATTCGCTTGCTCATTTTCGAGCGCCGCCATCTGCTGGGTAAAATTTTCATCGCTTAATGTTCCGTTTTGCATCTGCTGAATCATTATAATGGCCGCTTCAGCCATATCCTTGACTTTTTGTGCATCCTGTTCATTAAGTTCAGACAAGGAATCATTGATGTCTCGGATCGTACTGCTCCAGTCATTGGTGAATTGCGCTTCGTCAATACGCTGCTGGTCTGCTCTCTGCTGATCCGCCTGTCTGTCCTGCTCCTTAGCTTTTCTCCTTTCCGCTTCAATGTCCTTTTTCTTTACTTCGTCAGGGGTCTTGGTCATACGTTCACTGGTATGTCTGATCCGCGCTGTTTCCGTGTAACCCGAAGGACTCGTCCCGGTAAAGCCCCGGACCGCCTTTCCTGCCATGCTGTTTGGGTCAGCAGCATCCCGATTCTGCCATTGGGCCTGTTCTTCCGCTGTGATTTGATTATCCACCATGGCCTTGGCCAGGTCGTCAATCACCGTTCCTGTATCCTGACGAATGGGAGCGGCCACCTCCTCAATCTTTGGAAGATCACGACGAATGGGAGCAGCCACTTCATCGATCTGCTCTCCTAAATTCCGACGATAATCCGGTTTCTCCGGAATCAACTCTACAGCACCTCGAATCGAAATATATTCACCATCGCCTGCACCTGCATCAGCGCCAAGGGCCTGGTTTGTTCTTTGCAGTTCATCGCGTTTGGCAGTGTATGCATCCAAAAGCTCCTCTCTCCTTTGCTTGACCCAGGGATCATTCTGATTCGGGTTTTTATCCAGATCACGCATCCTTTGCTGTATGAGGGCAATTTCATGCAAACCGTCATCCATGTCAAGAATAGCATCCTGCCGTCTGCCTTCCACCCTCCGTCCCATGTCAGCCGCGGCCCGGTCGGCATCGGAATCGTACATAGCATTGTCATAAATGGCCTGCATCCCGGTCATTTCTCCAACGATACGGCGGGCGCTTTCAATGTTCGCTCTTATTGCGCTTGGTGCCTCTCCTGCTGCTTTTGCCCTTTCTATTTCCCGTTGCGCTTCTTCCCGACCGATTCTGTCACCCATACTTTCTCCCCAAGCCGCGGGATTCAAGACTTCACTTCCCACACGTTCTAAAGCTTTGGCTTTCGCCAATTCATAATCAGGTTGGCGACCTTCTAATTGCGCTTTTTCATTCTCTTTTTGTATCTCTTCATTTGCGATTTGTGTTGCATGATCCTTAAAGTCACCTCCGACCAATGATCTGCCCGTTTGAACACCGGCACTGATGGGATCGAAGCTGCGACCTTCCTCTGCTGCGTTTTCCCTTTCTTTTTGCACACCGTGGGAGACAATTCCTCCAGCCATCGTAACACCGACTGCTCGGCTAATACCCTGTTTTATTGATGGTCTACCCACATAAGCAGATGAAGAGGCACCACCTTCAACCGTTACGGCCTTAGAGGTTTTCCCGCTAATATTAGACCTTGTCCCAGGTTGCTGGCCACCGGCCAGTTTGGCTAAATCAGGATCTCCTCTAGGTCCTTTCACATGTCCGCGTCCTGGTTCGGCTAAATTAGCTAAATCCGGATCGCCCGAAACTCTCCTTGGTGGCAATTTGTCTTGTGGAACTCTTCCAGGCATTTCAACACCGGCCTTTTTGGGATCAACAACCCCTCTATTTTTATTCATAATCTCCTGTATGCTTGGCCGTCCACCTTCACCTGCACCAGCCCCGACTTTTGCTTTAGCCTTTGCCTGCTGAGTGCCTGAACCTATTTTGGTTTTTGGAGGGCTTTCCCCACCACGAACCGCTTCCCGGCCTTCACGAACTGCCTGTCTTACAGGATCACGATCTACCTTGGTTGCCGGAGGAGCTTCACCTGCACCAGCCCCTACTTTTGCTCTAGCCTGCTCCGCCGATCGGGCCTTTTCTACCAGTTTTGCTAAATCCGGATCGCCGGGTACCCTTTTCGATGCAATATTTTGCTTCGGTTGACCTGAGACCTTGGTTTTACCGGGATCGCTTGACAATTTTGTATCACCTGTATATTTTGTATCTGCCCCGCTTCCAGATAATCTTGTTTTAGCAGGATCACCTGATAATTTTGTATCACCGGTGTACTTTGTCTTTGGTGAACCGCTTGAAGGTTGAGTTCCTCCTTTACCTTTTACTAGGTCAGCCAAATCAGGATCTCCTTTAGGTCTTTTCACATGTCCGCGTCCTGGTTCGGCTAAATTAGCTAAATCCGGATCGCCGCTCACCGCTTTCGTCGTCGACATCTTTTTCCCAGGGACAAATTTCGATCCCTCTATCTCCTTAAAATCTATAATTTCTCCGCGAGCAGCTTGTTGTTGATGAGCCAAATTCATCTCATCTATAATGGCACGCTGATTAAATCGTTGATAAAGATTTGGGAGGTTCTTTTGCATGTAACTAACTGCCTGTTTATTTGTCTTTAACGCCTCATAAGCCCCACGAATAATATCGGGATCCTTTGTCTCTAAAGCTTGCTTGTATTTATTGATTAAGTCGATTTCAGTTTTGTTCAGAGAAAAGACCTCACTTGTGACAAAAAACACTGAGACTAACACTATAAAAACAAGTAGTACCATCCTATTCTTTTTCATTTCTCACCTCTTGATAAAACTCCTGTTACCCTCATGATAGTCACATTTTTTAAAACAAAGCGGGGTAACACAATTTTCGGTTCCGGATGATGATCAGCAGCGATATTATTAAAATAATGATAAAAATTGGGCTATGTCAAGGAAAATCGGGGTTCTATAAATCGCTGCGTGATCATTCATCAATAAACGTGTGTCAGGTATCTGCCAAGAAACTTCCGTGACCAGCGAATTCCATAAATCTTTTGGAAACCTCAAAGATTTCGGGCCATCAAAAACCTGAGATATGTCTACGATCTTACTGAGGGCACTGCCTCAAATTCCAAGAATTGCCACCCTCACCCTATCCCATTTTTTACATCGCGACCCAAAATATCTTTAAAGTCAAAAGGCCTGTGATATCCTCGGTCTCATTGAATTAAGTGAACATTGAGATACTGATTCCGTAGTCAATATCTGGACGCTGCTTTTTTTTGTTCCTTGTTGTACCCCAAAATTCGCAGCGACAAGACCGAACGGTCCTCCTCAAAACGACCGGATTTGGTAGCCACATCGGGTCAAACCTATTATTTCCAGCCTTGAAAAGCAATGAGATGAAGACTGATGAAAGCAGGGTTTCGGTCTTTTTTTCAGGCGGTGCTGAGTACTACGTGCATTGTTCTTCATGGCGAATTATTTGAAAATCGGACTGATCTTAACAAACCTGCAAAGTCAATACTTCTATCGAAAATTTACCACAAAAGGGTGGTGGTGGCAAATTGAAATGGCGTCTCGGGTTGATCCCATCCCAGAAAGGTCGTTGAACTCAAGCCAAATTGAAGGTCTTTTTACGGTCAATATGGCCAGTCTGGGAGTTGTGATAATTGCTTCTATCAAGCTCTACCGAAATAAGACTGAGATAAGGCGATCGAGCTGGACAACCCAGTTTTTGTCGGGGGTGTCAAGTCAAGTTCCGTTCAGGACATCTTAAATACATGGAATCATCGAAGCATATTGTCCTCTTCTTAATTCTTTTGGTGAATTTTGAAAAAGCCTTTCGTTGAAATGCAACCGAAGTCAATATCAGGATTCTTGCAACCGACATTGATGTATTTTAGTTTTCAAATTTACTACAGGCCAACCTTTGTCTTCTTTAACCGGGCCAGCACAGGGGCCACCAAACTACCGATATAAAGATAGTCTTCCGTCTCTGTCACACTGGTGTTGAGGGGGTATTCTCCATCCGGGTCCTGAAGATCCGCCACTACCTTACCTGTGTCGTCAATGGCCATGATGTGTCCGTAAGGAACGGCTTTAGGCCGCAGAAAGGCCGGCATGCGCTGGATGACCTTACGCATAAAGGGCTTACCTGAAAGTTTATCAATCAATGGATTCCGGGGGGAGACAAACGCCACCCAGTAGCGGCCATCCTCACCCGCGGATATATTGTCAGGAAAGGACGGTAGCGCCCCGATAAGCGTTTCAGACGTTCCTTTTTTGGGACCCTCGATCCAGAAACGGATGACGCGATAGCTCCCTGTTTCATTCACCAGGACAGCCTTCTGATCGTGGCTGACCGCGACCCCATTGGCGAAATTAAGATCCTCCAAAAGTGTCTGGGTCTTGCCTGTAGCTGGATCATATACCAGCAATCTGCCATGGCCCCCATGCTCATTGATATCGAGCAGACTTCCTTCGTAAGTGCCACCGGATTCTTTTGCCCCGAATTTCGTGGAGGCATCGGAAAAATAGATTTTGCCGTCGGCAGCCACATCCACATCGTCGGCATATAGAATCGGAATGCCGTCCGCCTCTGTAGCCAGTTTGGTAATGGCGCCGTCCGGGGCAATGGATAGAAGTCCTCGAAAGGCATCAGCAACAATCAGATGGCCTTTACCGTCAAAATCAATACCGAGCGGCCGGCCTCCGGTGTCCACCCAGATTTCCGATTTAGAGCCATCGGCACTGATGCGCACAATATTCCCCTCATGGGTGGCCGCATAGATCCGGCCCTGAGCATCAACAGCAACATCTTCCGGCCCATGATTACCTGCAATGGAAAGGGTCTCAAACCCTTTGAGGCGATCATTCACGGCGAATGCGCCCGTGTAGCCCGGATTTGGCGGGGCCTTCCAGGCTACAGGATCAACGGCTACGGGCCAGACCAAAAAATAAAGAACAATCAAAGCGATGATGACAATCACTGACCAGAGAATCTTTTTAAGCATGGGCTTTCTCCTTTTGAATAGGGTAATTGTTTGTCAAAGGGAGTCAAAGGGAGTCCCTCAAACCCTCATATTTCTCTACCCATCCGTCCGCACCGCATTCCCGACAAACACGAATAGCCTCATTTAAGGCCTCCTTTGCTTTAGATCGTTCGCCACTCTGTTTATAAATTTGTGCACACACAGCCAAGCTCCTATGTAGCTCAAAGAAGGTACCGTTCTCTCTGTTTGTGGTAATAGCTCCCTGAATGCACTTAACCGCATCACGCGTGTCAGTGCTGTTTAAATACAGCATAATTTCAGCGAGATATATCCGAGCTTGGATACTAAATCTCCTGAGGCTGTTTCTATCATCATATGTTAAAAGCAGATCTAAATTGGGTATCTTCTCATTATTTAACGCCGTCATCCTGGCCATGGCCAATTCGCATACCCGCATAAAAGAAGGCAAGAAAGAATTGATATTCAGTAGGCGAATAGCATTTACGTAATGTCTTTTGGCATCTGACTCATTTTCAAACTGGCATTTCGGGCACTTCATCTAGTGGCCCTCCCTGATGGTCCGATTCGTGCGAATTCATTGGCTGTGGACAGCCAAGTCCATAGGCGGTTAAGGCATATCAACTTAGGCTTTGCTTCAGTGCGTTTTGAATAATATCGACCGAGAAAGGGTCTCCGTGGGCTGGGTAAACTGTTTTGGCCCCCTGATCGATCAGGATCTCCCAGCTTGTTACAAGAGCATCCCAGTCCTCAGCAAAAATAGGAAGGCCCGGGGAGAACCTTAAGGGGAACTTGTTCATGGCCAGATCACCCACAAAGGCCTCACCCGTGTCCAAAAGAATACTAACGGAGCCTGGAGAATGCCCCGGCGTGTGGAACACTCTGCCTGAAACCCCGTATTCGGATAAAGGCAGTGGCGAATCCCCAAGAACGACGTCTACCGGGGTGGCCGGGATACTTACTAATGGCAAAAACGCCTTTATTATGCCGCCAAATATATGACCCCAAAGCGTCACCCCCGGTGGCATCGGTTTCTGCGACGTCTCCAGCCACGCCCTCTCCTTTTGGTGCATAGCGATCCTGGCGCCTGTAATCTCCTTGATCTCTCTGGCCGATCCAATATGATCCCAATGACCATGTGTGAGGACAATCAGTTGGATTTCCTCAGGATTTATGGATAAGTCCGCCAAAGCACGGGTAAACGCTTTTGCCTGTTTTGGCGCTCCACCATCAACCATGATAGTGCCGTGGTCCTGAATGATATAGGCGTGGTCAAAACCGAGCGTGATAGGATAGACATTGGCGCCCATCTTTGCACCTCCTCATTCGAAAGGTTTAATGCTCGAACAAATCAAGAAAATTCTGACGGCCACTCCTTTGGCTTGGGATACTGAGCGATAAGGAAGAAGAACAAGCCTTCGCGAACAAAACCGGCTCTACAGGAGGTGCAGGATGCAAACAGAGCACAGGACAGGTGGTGCACAGGGGTCGCGATAGGTTCTCTTTAAAGAAAACTGTACGAAAGGGGCTCTTACACGTCAAGTAAAAACCATTTTCTTTTGGTCTTGGTCGATTCGGTCGAATCACATCCGTATATTCAAACTACAAGACCCGGAAGGGAATAATGTCGAAATCCTTTAGTAGTAGATGAACCTGACAGGCACGACCTCGCATCGCGGACCGCGAAATGGGGTCAATCCCACGGTTCTCAGGGTTAAACGCCATGAGATGAGCATGACCTAAATAGGCCATGACTATGAAAAAAGATCCAGGATAATGCGGAGATGGGAAAAGCCCTGGCCCAGACCTGGGTCTGGAGGGTTAACAAACTGCATCTTCAAACATGTCTGCTCTTACATATTGTAGTACAATTCGATGTTGTCGCGCCAGGGCGGGCCCGGATCGCTTGAGGGCAACCTTATTTATCTCGCTGCTTCACCATGTAGTCGTGGAGCGCTTCCTGCAGGGTCTCCGCCGCAAGAAAGGCACAGTGCCGCTCTTCCTCGGGCAGGCCGCCCAGTTTCTCTAAAATGGCCTCGCCGCTCACTTCCACAAGCTCGTCAGGGGTCTTTTCGTGGGCCATCTCCGCTGCAAAAGATCCGCACACCGCGCTGGATCCGCATCCGTCGGTCTGAAACGAGGCCGCTTTCACCCGGTCGCCCTCGAATTTCAGATACATTTCCATGGTATCATTGCAGGGACCCGTCACCCGCGCGAAGCCGTCCGGGTCTTCCATGATCCCACCGTACATCGGATTCAGCCACCGATCGAAGGCGGCCGTACCATACGTGGCCCTGGTCTCCTCGTAGATCTGTTCCTGCAGGTTATTCACAAAATCATCCAGGTTGTCGCTCATGACCGTTTCCTCTTTATTTCCCGCTGACCGGCTCAAATAGAAAAGCCACCCCGTCAGATGTAACCCGCTGAAGGGGTGGCATACGGTCATAAAGACCGGTTCAGCCGTCTTGTTTTGAGGTCATCACTCTATCCAACCAGGAGAGACCTGTTTCCATCTCTGTGAGATGAAAAGGTTCAGGCCCGGCCGCAACAGCTCCCAGGGCCGGCACAGGTGGAGGGGGGCCCTTCACTGCCGCAGCACCGATCCGCCGGGTTATCCGGAAACCTTCCCGTGGCACTCACCGGTGCGTGTGCGGAGAGCAACTTTTTGAGGTTTTTCCCTCCGCACGACCCGCACGCTACCAGGTCCGTCTCATTCATCGCCACCAATATCTCGGTCTTCTGACCGCAGTCTAAGCACTCAAATTCATAAATGGGCATCTTTATCTCCCGATTAAAAATGGCTTACCAGTGGCCCTCCACGTTGGCGGCATCTGCAACGGGGAGCTTTCCCTCAAGATAGGCATTCACCGCATCCTTCACCGTGCCGGCGGCATCATTGGCGACCTTAATCCCGGCGGCATTCAATGCCTTGAATGCATTGGGCCCGCAAAACCCGGTCAACAGCACTTCGGCCCCTTTTTCGCTCGCCGTTTTGGCCGCCTGGATTCCCGCCCCCTTCAGGGCATTTGCATTTTCCGAGTTATCCACCGCCTCGAACGTAAGATCCTCAGAATCGACAATGATGATATAGGCCGCCCTGCCGAATCGGGGATCCACCTCGGACGTTAAGTCCGTACCTTTTGACGTGACTGCTATTTTCATAAGCCTCTTTTATTTCTCCTCATTGGCAGCACGATCCGGCTGCTGTTGTTGATAGGCTTCCACTGCCTTATGGAGTGTCTTTAACGCAAGACGGGCACAGTGCACCTTCTGCTCCGGCATTTTTTCCAACTCACCATACAAGGCATCGAGATCAATACTTTTGGCCTGGTCCAGCGTCATTCCCTTGGCCAGCCCCACAACCGCACACCCCGAGGCCACGGCCCCGGGGCATCCCAGCACCTGAATCCTGGCATCATTGATCCGATCCCCCTCGATGTTCATGGAGATCTTCATGGTATCCCCGCAGGGACCGGTCAGATCCGTTACCTGATCCGCATCTTCAATGACCCCCATCTTATCCTTGTCCTGAAAATATTGAATCGCCTTATCCGAATATCCGGACTGGGACAGCATGGTATAGACATCCTGTGCGTTTGTATCTTCCTTATCCACCATGGAATCCATCTCTCCCTTCAAGAATGATCATCCGCAATCCAGCAAAACTTAGTGCCGGGTCGCATCGCCGCCTCCCCCGCACACTTCATCCTCCCGGATGAGGGGGAGCTTTCCACTGATCAGGTCCTCTACCACGGGTCTGATCTGAGGTCTTGTGGCGTCATGGTAGACATCAACACCCACCTGTCTGAACCCCATCAGCGGCCGCATGCCGATCCCGCCCACGATGAGGGCATTGACATTGTGGCCGGCCAGCAGATTAACCGGTACCATACACCCGCCCTGCACATGACTCTGATTCGGGACGGTGGTGACTTCTTTGATCTCGCCGTTTTCAACATCCACAAAGGTAAACACATCACAATGACCGAAATGCCCCGACCGCTCGCCGTCAAGGCCGCCCGGAGACATGCTGGGAACCGCAATCCTTCCATCTTTCATTTTCCAATATCCTCCCTAAAAATTAAATTTTCCGGTGACAACGCACCTCGGGATCACGACGACTTTTTGGGTTATAAAACCCTATCCCCTCTTTGTTAAGCATCTTTCGTGCCAAATCTTGCACGCTGAGGGAACGCCGATAACCGGTTGAAAGGTAAACACAACTTAAGCATAAGTCAATTACGCTGGCACATCTGTGGGAAAAAAAGTTTTTCGATATTGCAATTTCACGGTTTACATCGTTGCATATATGCAATATTTATCCGGGATCTTCATGAAAATATCCGCCTTAGATGGCGAGATAGACATCCACGAGGACGTCATCAGACAGCACGAGAAAAAGAAATGTTGAAGCCTTGACACCATGTATGCGAAATAGGGACCATTGGGCGTAAAAATGCGCCGACCGGCTAACCCAAATGGCAAGATATATGCATTCCTTATGGAGACCCTTCACAGCATTGATCGGTCCCGCTCATCAAGAACATCAGGAGGAAACATTCATGATAAAGGTCATCATCGTATCCCCTCAGCAGGAACATTTCTCTGAATTCACTTCGGTTCTCGTTGAAACACCGGAGGTTGACATCAAACGGGTGGAATCCGGGGCCAGTGCCCTGGAGATGGCGTCCGATGCCCCGGTCGATCTCGTGGTGACCGACGAGGTGCTGGATGACATGACGGGCCTTGAACTCGCCGCGCGACTGGTGAAACTCAATCCCATGATCAACTGCGCCTGCGTCAGCCCTCTGGCGCCGGATGCATTTCATGAAGCGAGCGAGGGGCTGGGATTGATGCCCCAGCTCCCCCCAACGCCGGGGAAAGAGGAAGCAGAAACCCTTTTATCCACGATAAAACAACTGAAAGGAGAAATTTAATGGCCAATTTTCTGTTTGTACTCAGCAAAAACGACAACGAGGCTGCTACCCGATGTTTTCAGTTCGGCAAAATAGCCCATTCCAAAGGACATCATGTCAACCTCTTTTTTGTGGATGACGGGGTTTACTGGGCCGATTCGGGCCGGGACTTTGATCAAAAGACCCTAACCGGGGATGCCCCCAGTGACTACCTCCCCTATTTGGTGGAACAGGCCGTGCCCATTGGGGTCTGAATCCCCTGCGCCAAGTCTCGTCAGGTGGATGAGACCAGATTCTTCTCCAACATGGCCTTAGACGGTGCGCCGGGTCTAATCGATCTCGCTGCCGATGCCAAGGTCTTCAACTTCTAACCCGGAGGGATACCCATGGGAAAGATCATAAAGGGAGTGGAGCGTGTGGAAATCCTGACGCTCCAGGACAACACTATCGATATCGTGCGCCAGGACAACAATGCGGTGATCCAGCGGGCCGTGCCGGTCAAGGACGGGGTGGTCAAGAATTCCATTCTGGCAGAGCACGGGTTCGCTTCCCTCGTCACAGTGGTAAATGACGGCAAGCGAAAAAGCATCCTTTTCGATTTCGGCTTTTCCGGGGATGGCGCGGCCCGGAATGTGGAGGCGCTCCAGGCGGATCTGGGATCGGTGGAGGCCGCCGTGCTGTCCCACGGCCATATGGATCACACCGGTGGAATGGCGAAGCTCCTTGATAGGATCGGAAAAGAAAAGATTCCGCTGGTGGTTCACCCGGAAGCCTTCAGGGCCAACCGGTTTAAAAAGGCGGGGCCGGGGCTCAATGTGGCCTTCCCGCCCTTTACACGGGAAATGGTCGAGGAAACAGGCGCCGCGCTGGTGGAGACGGAGCAGCCTTACCCCCTTCTCGATGGCACCCTTCTCTTTCTCGGCGCAATCCCCAGGGTTACTGATTTTGAAAAGGGGGCGCCCGGCTTTTTTTACAAGGAAGGGGAAACCGAAACGGTCGACAACATCCCTGAGGACAGCGCCGTGGTGGCATACATACGGGGCAAAGGGCTCGTTGTGCTCTCGGGGTGTGCACACGCCGGCATCATCAATACGGTCCACTACGCAACATCCGTTACCGGCGTGAATGAGGTTTTTGCGGTCATGGGTGGCTTCCACCTCGGGGGACAGGACATGGAGACGGTGGTTGAGCCCACCGTCAGGGCCCTTAAGGAAATCGATCCCGACTATGTGGTCCCCACACACTGTACGGGCCGGGAGGCCGTCATGGCGATCGAACGTCAGATGCCGGACCAGTTCCTGCTGAACATGTCCGGCACGCGGCTGACCTTTTCGGCTTAAACCTGCCGGATCAGGAAGCGTCGGGGAGATGGGTTGCCCGCAGCCGCTGCATCCCCCTGACCCACCGGTCGTAATCCGTCGCCTTGCGCTCAAGATAGTCCTTGACCCTGGCATGGGGCATAATCATATAGTCGCCCCGATCCAGGGCCACTATGACGTCTTCGGCCACCTGCTCGGCTTCCAGCATGCCGTCCAGGGCCGCAATGCCGCCGCCGTTTCGCGTCATCAGCGAACGGACGGCCATGGGACATATCACCGACACCTGGATGCCCCGATCTCCGTAGTTGATGGCCAGGTTATCCGCCAGTCCCACGGCCGCATGTTTGGTGGTGGTGTAAGGGAGCGAATCGATCTGATTGAGAAGCCCCGCCGCAGAGGCCGTGATCACAAAGCCGCCGGATCCCCGCTGCAGCATGCCGGGAATGACCGCCCGGGCCGCATAGACATGGGACATGACATTGATCTCCCAGATGCGCTGCCAGTCCACATTGGAAACGTCTAAGAGTCCCTGGATCATAATACCGGCGTTGGAGAA
Organism: Deltaproteobacteria bacterium; assembly: GCA_034522175.1. Lineage (GTDB taxonomy): Bacteria > Desulfobacterota > DSM-4660 > Desulfatiglandales > Desulfatiglandaceae > JAIPDZ01. Next base: position 3,465,570 of record JAXHLQ010000001.1, read on the forward strand.
AAAGATCCACTTTTCCGAATCGCTCCTCAGTGAAGCGGACCAACTCAGTGACCTCCTTTTCCCTGCCCACGTCGCATGCCACAGCCACCCCACCGATCTCATCAGCCAGGGCCTGGGCACCCTTCAGATCGACATCCGCCACCACCACGGCCCGGGCCGCTTCCTGCGCCAGCCGTCGGCACAGTGCCGCACCGATGCCGTTGGCCCCGCCGGTTACAATCGCCACGTTGTCTTTTACCTTCATCACACTCACCTCGTTCACTGTTTTCTACCCGGTCCCACCCACTGACCTTCTCATGACACGAATCTAATTCTTCACACAGCTGATTTTTGACATACGCTAACTCAATCGATGCGTTTTCACAAGAAAAGACAAAAAAAAGCGGGACGATCTTCCACGACCGACCCGCTTTCATAATCTTTGGTTGAGGACTCGAATGTTCGCCCTAATTGATACTATTCAGAGCCCTCCGTCTCCAGTTCGTCAATTCGACGATGGATATCGTCGAGGGCCCGCTTGAGGCCGTCCGCCTCGGATTTCAGCATACTGAGTTCCTGGGTTGAATCCATGGGCGGCGGGGCGTAGGCAGGCGGCGGGGTCATAACCGGGCCCGCACCATACCCACGGGTCCGGAAGCCCCGGCCATATCCTGCACCAAACCCCCGGCCTCTTCCCAATCCACGGCCATATCCCTGTCGCATACCATATCGCGGCACATAGCCTGCGGTTGCAGGATTGCAATATCCACGGGCACCCCCTGTCATGGGACCCGCGCCCTGAGGTCCTGTTCTATCAAATCCCGGCATATTAAACACCTCCTTTTCCCGAAAACCGACCCCGGCCACTTCCGCCGGAACCGCTTCTTTTGTTTTGACCTTTGCCTCGGTTGCCACACGACCCTGACCGGCGGCCCTTGTTGCCGCAGCGACCCCCACCGGCCTTCTGGGATCCGCATCCGCCCCGGCCTCCACCGGTTCCGGGACCCGCACCCTGAGGTCCTGTTCCATTAAATCCTGGCATTCTGGTTCACCCCCTTTCATCCATCGACCCTTTACCGCGCAGGCTCACGCGCGGTTCGGGAATCATCTCTTATTATGAGCCTACGCTCATAATATAGGGGCATGTGTTCCGGCTGTCAAGGATTTTTTTGAGCATATGCTCAAAAAAGTTGAGTGATGGGGCATAAGCCTGAGAGGGATTATGTGTTGAATATGATGGAGGGCACATCACAGCAGCCCTTGATGGCCGCCACGGCGCGATCAACCTGCCCGGTTTGAACGATCCCGGTAATGGAGGCCACCGAGCAGCCCAAGCCCAGATAGTCCACCTGTGCCTCATCCAGGGCATCCAAAATGTCCTCTGCGATCCCGTATCGATCCCCGAAATGCGGGCCGTTCATGGCAAACAGGGTCACCGGATAGCGTCTAACCACCACTCCTTCACCCATGAGATTCCGTATGGTGTGATCATGCTCGTGACTGGGTGGAAGACAGAACAGAAAGTGAAAGGCATCATCTCGAGTGGGCAGGGATATGAGGAAGGTGAGTAAATGGCCCGCTTCGCTGAAGGCCCTGAAGGCACCCCCCATCGGGCTCAACTGATGGGGGTCAAAGCGGACATCCAGAAGCTCCCGGGTTTCGTAGATTGCCAGCCCATACACCTTGGGCCGTTTCTCCCGGTAAGAGGCGATCACCTCCTTAAAGAGGGCCTCTTTACCTTTTTGAGCCAGGCGCCAGTCCGTCGGCGTGCGATACGCACTGATATGAAATGGGCCGAACAGGGCGGCCACCGCCGGGTCGAGGTCATCCTTCTCCAGCACCACGGAGATGGCGGAGTGAGAATTGGCCAGGGCCAGGGGCCGGATTTGCCGTTCCCCCAATGCGGCCAGCAGGGTGCCCAGCACCAGCGGATCGCTTTTGTGAGGAAACAGAGAAAACACCCCCGCATCCCGCATCCTTAATTCGCCACTGGATAAAGGCCTGTGTTATGGCCTCTTTGACCCGGAAGGCATCCGGAACCTCCATCACAAAGTGCACGCCGGGTGCCGTGCCCAGCCCACCGGCGGTCAGAAAAGAGAGGTTAATTTCCCTGTCCGCGAGGAGACGGCACAACCGTGTGGCGAGGGTGTCATCTCCCGCCGGCCCGAGGAGAGACGCCCACACCACATCATTCAAAATCTTGAATCCCCCGAGTCTCGGTGCATCGCTCATTAGGCCCCGGCCAGCGAAAGAAGTGTGAACGGACTACAAAAGTGAGGTGACGACCTCCCATAATCCTTCGGTATCTATCGGTTTTGCGATATATTCATCCGCCTCCGTGGCCATGCCGTCGGCGTGGGTGTAGGTGGTGGTGGGCACCGCTTCCCCCACCGCCGTGAGGAGGACCACGGGAATATCCTTCGTCTCCTCTTTGGCTTTCATCTCAGCGCACAAGACATACCCGTCCTTCCGGGGCATCATGATGTCGAGGATCACCAGATCCGGCCGCCGTTCCTTGATGGATTCTTCTCCCTCGACCCCGTCATAGGCGCGCCCCACTTCGCACCCTTTACTCTCCAGCATCATGGCCACGGTTTCCACCAGATCCGGATCATCGTCCACTACCAAGATATACTTTTTATCCATATCGCCCTCCTCTCGTTGATCCACCATTTTGGGTATATGGTTCCTATTTGTACGTCATGCAGGCTTTTGGCCGCAATCAAATCCGTAACCCGTTCTCCCCGTTGGAGCGGAATCTTCAACCGGTTTCAGCAAACAATGGATCCTGACACCTGAAACCTATTGACCGCCCCTCACTTTATTGCCCATACCGTACCGGATTGCAACACAAGACTTCATGAAACCTCAGGCCTGGGATAGAGCCCGCTTCGCTCTACAATTTCAGGGACCTTTTCTTCCCACTCGATGGCCATAATGTGAAATCCCCTGACGCCCTCACATTCCTTCAACCGCTGGATGGTTTCCACACAGATGTCGATCCCTTCCTGAGCCTGTTTCTCTTTGGCCACGCCGCCCATTCGCTTCACCACATCGTCGGGCACATCCATACCCGGGACCCGGTTCTTCATATACTTGGCCATACCGGCGGACTTAAAGGGGTCACACCGGCCAGAATATGGACCTTTTCGTGAAGGCCGCGATCCCTGGTCAGTTTCATCCATTCCTCAAATTTTTCCAGATTGTAGATGCACTGGGTCTGGATGAATTCCGCGCCTGCGGCCACCTTTTTGGCCAGGCGGGGAATCCGGATCTCAAAAGGATCTGCAAAGGGGTTGGCGGCCGCGCCCACAAACATCCGGGGCGGCCGTTTAATCTCATCGCCGCCCAGAAATTTCCCCTCATCCCGCATGTATCGCACCGTCTGGATCAGTTGCATGGAGTCCAGATCAAACACGTTCTGCCCCTGGGGGTTGTCTCCGAACTGCTGATGATCGCCCGAAAGACAGAGCATATTGTAGATGTCGAAGGACGCGGCGCCCAGGATATCGCTCTGAAGCGCGATCCGGTTTCGGTCCCTCACCACCATCTGAAGGACGGGATCGAGCCCCATCTGTTTGAGGTGAATGCATGCCGCCAGGCTGCATAGACGGGTCACACTGGTCTGATTATCCGTGATGTTGATGGCATCCACATAATCCCTGATCATCTCCGCCTTCTTGGTGATGGCTTCGGGGTCGCTTCCCCTCGGCGGACCACACTCGGAGGTCACCCCCAGTGCGCCGGAATCCAGGACCTTTTCAAGCTTGCTCGGTGTTTGGGTGCTCATTGTCTCACATCCTCCCTGACCACATGTCTTGGACCGCCGGCCCGCTCCGTGGACCAGTCCTTGATGGGTGCAATCTGTTCATAGTCATCCAACCGGTCCAGTTCTTTGAGACGATCGACAATCAGCTGCCAGGCACAGTCCAGATCCTTGCTGATCTCGCACTTGCCGTTGGTTGACCCCCCGCACGGGCCGTTCAGGAGGCGTTTGGCGCACCGGGATATGGGACAGATGCCCGCTGTCTGGCCCAGGATACATTGACCGCACCCCTGGCAGCGCTCGCTCCACACGCCCCGTTCCTCCGTCACCCCCATGAAACAGGTGTTGACACCGGGATAGACCGGGGTATGGAAGTACTTCTCCGCCATGAACTGGATGCCTGCACCGCAGGCCAGGGAGAGCACGGCGTCGTACTGATCGATGCGGTCCCGGATCTCCTCAAGATATTCATGGTCACACTGCCTCTCCAGCGTCACCTCGTCGATGTCCATCTTTTTGCCCTGGTTCATAAAGTACATGCGCAGGGCCGAGGCCAGCACGCCCACTTCCTTTTTTCCACCGGCCTCGCAAACGGTCACGCATTCATTGCAGCCCACAATGAGGATCTTCTCATAATCCTTGATCATGTCGATGATCTCTTCGATGGGCTTTTTATCTGCGACAATCATAAGATATACCCTCCTCGTTTTCCTGTACGTGCGTCGTCATGCCGCCCGTTTTTCTTTTGCTTTCTTAATGGGATTGGGCCCCAGGGCCCGGATCTTCTCGGTCATCTCCACGGCATACTCCGCAAACCGGGGGCCTTCGCCCGAAGAGAGGTTGAACATCTTCACCCGCTCCCCGCCGATCCCCACCTTGTCCAGGAGCTCCCGCGCCTGGGCCACCCGCTTGCGTGCCCGGAGGTTGCCGTTCTCAAAGCGGCAATCCCCTTCCATGCATCCGACCACATACACGCCGTCGGCCCCCTTTTCAAATGCCCTCAAAATGTGGAGCACATCCACTTTTCCTGTACAGGGCACCCGGACAATCCGGATGGTGTCAGGATACCTAAGTCGCATGGAACCTGCCAGGTCCGCAGCCGTGTATCCTCAAAAATTACAGCAGAATGTCACAATAATCGGCTGAAATGCTTCCATTATAATACTCCTTTATAATACTCCTTCGAGCAATGCATCCACTTTGCTTAAGATCTGATCGTCTTCGTACCAGTTGAGTTCGATGGCCTTGGCCGGACACTCGGATGCACAGATGCCGCAGCCGTGACACAGGGCCTCATCGATTTCGCTGACCCCATCCTCATTGATGCGCGGCACGCCGTAGGGGCATGCCCGCACACAGATCAGACACGCCGCACACCGGTCCTGATCCACCCGCGCCGTCACCGCAGAGAGACGGATCTCAGACTGGGACAAAAATGTGCCGGCCCGGGAGGCCGCCGCCATGGCCTGGGCAATGGCCTCGGATATCAGTTTGGGTCCATGGGCGGTCCCGCACAAGAAGATCCCCTCGTTGGCCAGGTCCACCGGTCTCAATTTGACATGGGCTTCGATAAAATAGTGATCGTCATTTCTGGGAAGCTTCATTATGGAAGCCAGTTCATCCGTATCTTCGGCCACCATGCCCGCACTTAAAACGAGACGATCCGCACCGACCTGAATGTTCCGATCGAGCACATGGTCCCTGAAGGTCACCTGAATCTCATCATCCGTCGCCGCCACCTCTGGCGGATGCTCCTGGTCGTACCGGCAGAAGATGACCCCCTGCCGTCTGGCTTCCGTATAATATCCCTCCAGAAGCCCATACATGCGCATGTCCCGATACAGGATGTAGACATCCGCATCCGGGTTCAGTTCCTTGATATGAAGCGCGTTTTTCACCGCACTCTGGCAGCAGATCCGCGAACAGTTGGGGTGTTCCTCGTTACGGGAACCCACGCACTGAATCATGACCACCCGGTTCAGGTCTTCGGCGCCTTTCACCTCGAGCCGCTTGCCAAGCGCAATTTGGGTCATGATCCGGGGGTCCTCACCGTAGAGATATTCTTCCGGCGTGTATTCCCGGGCCCCCGTGGCGAGGATGACGATGCCGTGATCAATTTTCCGTTCATACATGCCCGGGCCCACCATGATCTCGGTGGTGAAGTTCCCTTTGAACCCGGAAAATCCGACGATGAGGGAGTTGGCGAGAACTTCCACCTTGGGGTGCCGGGTCACCCGGTCCATCAGTTCAAGGATATATTTCTGGATATCCACCCCTTCGATGGTGGTGGTGAGGTCTCTGGAAAGACCCCCCAGTTGACCCTCCTTTTCTACAATCACCACCTCAAAGCCCTGATCCGCCAGGCCGAGGGCCGAATTCATCCCGGCCACGCCGCCGCCGATCACCAGGGCCCGCTTGTTCACGCGGATGCTCTTCTCGGTCAGGGGTTTCAAGAGTCCGGCCCGGGCCACGGCCATCCGCACCAGGTCTTTGGCCTTGTTCGTGGCCCCTTCGGGATCGTCTCCGTGGACCCAGGAATTCTGATCCCGGATGTTGGCCATCTCGAAGAGATACTTGTTGAGCCCGCAGGCCTGAAGTGTATCCTGGAACAGGGGTTCGTGGGTCCGGGGCGAACAGGAGGCCACCACGATTCGATTCAGATCGTTCTCTTTGATCACCTCTTTGATCTTGTCCTGGGTGTCCTGAGAACAGGTAAAGAGGTTCTCATCCACCAGTTCCACAAAGGGCAAACCGGATGCATAGTCCACCACCCCGGGCACATCCACCACCCCGCCGATATTGATGCCGCAGTTGCACACAAAGACCCCGATCCGGGGGGTTTCACCGGTCACATCCTTTTCAGGGGGGATCTCAAGGGATTTGGTGTCCTGGTCCCTGGCAGGTGCAAGGACGGTGCCTGCCGCACAGGCGGCCGCGCTGGCCTCGGTTACGGACGTGGGGATGTCCTTGGGTCCCTGGAAGATGCCGCAGGCATACACCCCGGACCTCGAGGTGGCCACCGGGGCAAAGGGATGGGTGGATGCAAAATCGTATTCGTTGAGGTCCAGATCCAGCCGCTTCGCCAGTTCGACGGTCTCCCGGCTCACCTGGAATCCCACCGAGAGCACCACCATGTCAAAGATCTCTTCGTGGATCACCCCGGCTTCGTCCGAGTAGCTGATCTTGAGATCATCACTGCCGGGCACCGGATCGATGGTATGCACTCTGGAGCGGACAAACCGCACCCCGTGCTCGTCCCTGGCCCGGTTATAGTATAACTCATAATCCTTGCCATAGGTCCGCATGTCCATGTAGAAGATGGCCGCATCCAGGTCTTCCGCGCTGTGATCCTTGGCGATGACCGCCTCCTTGACCGCATACATGCAGCACATGGCCGAACAGTATCCGTTTCCGCATTTGTTGGTGTCTCTCGATCCCACACACTGAAGCCATGCGATTTTCCTGGGTTCCTTTTCATCCGACTGCCGCACGAGATGCCCCATGGTGGGACCGGATGCGCTCAGAATCCGCTCGAACTCCAGGCTGGTCATCACATTGGGGTGGCTGCGGTGATGATAGACATCTTCAAAGGGTCCGGGATCGAACACCTCGGCCCCCGGACAGAGGACCACGGACCCGACCCTCACCTCACGTTCGGTCACCTGCTGATCGTGAATCACGGCCTCGGCCAGGCAGGCCTTGACACACTGGTAACACTCGGAGCATATCCCGCACTTGAGGCACCGATCCGCCTCTTTCAATGCTTCTTCCTCGGTAAACCCGAGCGCGATCTCGTCAAAATTGCCCTTTCGCGATTCCACCGGCAGGTTCCCCATGGGCGTTCGGGGGACAAAGGGTTCATCACCAGTTTCCGGTTTTTCATAGTCCCAGGTTTGTTCACGGCCTTCCTTCAGGTCCTCACCATTGAGATACCGGTCGATGCTCAGGGCCGCCTCCTTGCCGCATTGCACGGCTTCCACCACGGATTTGGGCCCGTAAAAGACATCGCCGCCGGCGAACACACCTTCAATGGATGTTTCAAGGGTCACGGGATCCGCCTCAAGACCGCCTCTCCGGGTCACGGAGATCCCCTCTTTGTCTGCAAAGGAAAGATCCGCAGCCTGGCCAATGGCCACGATCACGGTATCGCCCTCCATGGGGGTCAAGTCGGTGTCATCATATGCGGGCCGGAAGGCACCGGTCTCGTCAAATACGGCCGTGCATTTCTTGAATTCAACGCCTGTGAGGCGACCATTCTCTTCAAGAAACCGCTTGGGCCCCAGGCTGTTGGTGATCTCAATCCCCTCCTCGAGGGCCTCTTCAATCTCATAGTCCCAGGCCGGCATCTCCTCTCTTTTCTCGAGACAGACCAGGGAGACCTGCTCCGCCCCTTTTCTCAGCGCGGTGAGAGCCACATCCACGGCCACATTGCCCCCGCCGATGACGATCACCCGTTTGCCCACCGTGACCTCGTGATCCAGGGCCACATCCCGCAGGAAATCGACCCCTTTGAGCACGCCGGGAAGATCCTCACCATCCACGTTCAGACGCCTGCTGAGGTGAAGCCCGGTCCCCAGGAACACGGCCGAAAAGCCGTCTTTTTTAAGCGATTCAAGGGTAATATCCTCACCAAAGGCCACACCGGTCTTGATTTCCACTCCCATCTTTTCGATGATACCGATTTCGGCCGCCAGTACGTCCCGGGGCATCCGGTAGGCGGGGATGCCCACGGCCATCATGCCGCCCGCCACGGGCAGCTTTTCAAAGACGGTCACCCCATAGCCTTTCAGCCTCAGGAAATAGGCCGCCCCCAGCCCCGCCGGTCCTGCGCCGATGACCGCAACCTTTTGGTCGCGGGATTCGGGGAGTTCCGGGAGATAGGGTGTGTCCTGGGAAAGATCCAGATCCGCAAAAAACCGATGAAGGCATTGAATGCTCAGGGGCTCATCCGTATCGCCCCGGGTGCAGATCCCTTCGCAGGGATGGTGACAGACCCGGCCGCAGATGGCGGGAAACGGATGGGACTCCTTGAACAGGGCCAGGGCCTCCTGATATTTGCGCTCCCGCATCAGGGCGATAAAGCCTTGAACGCTTACGTGGGCCGGACAGGTGGCCTTGCAGGGTGCGGTCCCTCGCTTGCTGATGGCATAGGCTCCCGGCATGGCCTGGGCATATTGCTTGTATGCCGCCTTGCGGGTGCCGAGGCCCTTATTGTAGTCATCGGCCACATCAATGGGGCAGACCTTGGTGCACTCACCGCAACTGGTGCACTTGGTCAGATCCACATAGCGTGGCTGCTGAATGAGGCGGGCCGTAAACCGGCCCTCTTCGCCCTCCAGTTCCTTGAGTTCGGTTTGTGTGATCAGTTCGATGTTCAGGTGCCGGCCGACCTCGACCAGTTTAGGCGAGATCACTCACATGGCACAGTCATTGGTGGGAAACGTCTTGTCCAACTGGGACATGACCCCGCCAATGGCCGCTGATTTCTCAACGAGATAGACGTAAAAACCCGAGTTTGCCAGATCCAGCGCGGATTGCATGCCGGCGATGCCGCCGCCTACCACCATCACCGAACCGGACAGGTTTTGCGCATTGTCATTGGACATCATATTTTTCCTTTCTCACAGTCTGGCCGCATCCAGGACCTGGGGAAGTTTGGCCTCCCAGCCCACCGTTGAAATCATCACCCCGGGCATGCCCATTTCTTTCAGCCCGGTGATGAGGTCCGCGGCCGTCTGGATGCACTGCTTCAATTTGTCCGGGGCCTTCTGAATATCCCGGATCATCTCTGAGGGAATGGATATGTGCTTGAGGTTTCGATCAATGTAACGGGCCATACCCGCTGATTTGAGGAGGAGGACCGTAGGGATAACGGCCACGCTTTTCGTATCCACCCGCTTGATAAACTGCTTGAACCGATGAAGATCAAACACCGGCGTGGTCACCGCAAAACGGACGCCCTTTTCCACCATTTTCTCAAGGCTTTCGATGGCGATATCCAGGGCACCTCCCATGGATCCCGCATTGATGGTACAGCCCATGAAAAAATTCGACGCACCCTCCAACGTGATGCCCGCCATGTCTTTTCCGTTCTCAAATGCGCTTAGAATATCCAGCAACTGCATGACATTCACGTCATAGACCTCGCGAGCCTGGGGATGATCGCCATATCGGATATCCTCCCCTGACACCATCATGATACTGGATATGCCGAGGGCCGATGCCGATAGAATATCGGCCTGAAGGGCCAGCCGGTTTCGGTCCCTGCAGCACGCCTGGAGCACGGTCTCGATTCCGTGGGCATTGAGAAATGCGCACCCGCCGAGGGAACTCGCCTTCATCACCGCATTGGCCATCTCGGGCACCACCAGCGCATCCACGCGGCCCTTGACCCGGTTGGCGTTCTGCAAAAAGCGTGAAAAATCGGTGCCTTTCGGGGGGTCAAATTCGCCCAGGACAACAAATTTTTGAGAATCGATCTTTTCTTTTAAACCCATACGTTACGCCTCCACGTTGGTTGGATCATCCATTGATGGCATTGGAGATGGCCACCTGGAGATCTTCCATGCCAAAGGAATTGATGTGGTAATAAAAAATTCGCTGCCTGCGAATTTCGCTTTCCAGTTCCGGAGTATTGCTTTCCGCACAGATGATCAGCGGCAAATCCTTCTCCATTCCCTTGATGACGGAAAGGAATCCGTAATCCTCCTCGAGAAGATCGGCATCGAGCACCAGCACATCCACGCGCTCCTCCTGCAGCATCAGGAGCATCTCCCTCAGATTGACCGCCTTCAGGAGGGCATACCCCTTATAATCGGAAAACTCCCGCAGGCTGGTGGAAAGTTTACGCTCTTTTTCGGCGACGAGGATGGTCTTGTCGGTTTTCATTGCTCAGTTCATCGGCTTTGCGGGCCATTGGGTCGATGGGTGGTTCAATCACGTATTAACAGGCCGGATCGGCCTCTCATCCGGCAAATGGAAAGCAATATCTGTGCCTGACGTTCATCAAGCGTATTTGTATAGCCAAATCAATGGGATAACGTAAAAGCGGGTACCCAATGGAATCTTAGCTGTTTTGGGGCATTTCATCCCATTGGCTGGGGCGCACAAATATAACCGCCTGCAATTCCAATACAATTAGTGATATGGGGTAAAATGGAAGAAATGTTACAAAATTACCCGTTTTGTACATTCCGCAGAACGAGCCTTCAAATCCCGTATTTATTGATCTTGGCGGCGAGGGTCTTGCGGTTGATACCCAGTATTTCAGCGGCCCGTGTCTTTTTCCCTTGGGTCCTTTTGAGGATAAACGCAATATACTTCTTCTCCATGTCCTCGAGGCTGAGGGGGTCCTCCGAAACATCTGCAGGTCCCCCTGCCGCTGGGTAATATAGGAGGGCAGATTCCCCGGCCGAATGATTTCCGGGTCCTCGAGGATAAGGATTCGTTCCAGGGCATGCTCCAGTTCCCGGACGTTTCCAGGCCAGGCATATTCCATCAGGATGTCCATGGCCTCCGATGCCACCTCGGGCGGGTCTTTTTTCATTTTGCGGCTTAACTTACTGAGGAAGTGCTGGATGAGGAGCGGTATATCCTCGCGCCGCTCCCTCAGGGGGGAGATGAATGGGCACCACACTTAAACGGTAATAGAGATCCCCTCTGAATGTATCGTTCCTGATGGATGCTGAAAGCTCGGTGTTGGACGCTGAAATAATTCGAATGTCCAGTTTGATTTTCTCCTGATCCCCCACCTTCATGAATTCCCGTTCCTGGATGACCCTCAGGAGCTTGGCCTGGATGTTGAGACTCAAATTGGCGATTTCGTCGAAGAAAAACGTGCCATGGTTAGCCAGTTCAAAGAGACCGTGCTTGGTCTGATGGGCGCCCGTAAAGGATCCCTTCACGTGACCGAAAAGCTCGCTCTCGAGAAGGCTCTCCACGAGGGATGAACAGTCCACGGCTACAAATTCCTGCTCTTTACGATTGCTGTTGGCGTGGATGGCTCTGGCGACCAGTTCCTTCCCCGTACCGCTCTCGCCGGTGATCAACACGGTACTCTCTGTGGGCGCCACCCGTTTGATCTTCTCAAAAATCCGTCTCATGGGGGGACTGTCCCCCACCATGAGATGCTTTTCAGAATCGAGCCTGAGCCCGCCGGGACCTATAGACGTGGCTTCATCATCAACCCCCTCGGCATCCGCCTTTTCCAGCGTGGCATCCAGATCATCCAGGCTGAAGGGTTTGATCAGGTAATCCATGGCCCCGAGCTTGGTGCAGCGCACAGCCGTTTCAATGGTGGGATAGCCCGTAATGATGATGACACGCATATCCGGATACTGGGTCCGGATGTGCTTCAAGACCTCGATACCGTCCATTCCCTCCATCTTGATATCCAGCAGCACCAGATCAAAATCATGATTCTTCAAGAGCGCCAGGGCTTCTTCCCCATTGGCCGCCGCCTTGCTGGTGATCCCTCGATTATGGAGGGCCCGGCTGATCCCCCGTCTCACAACGGCCTCATCGTCTACGATCAGTACCCTTGAAATCTTTCTGATCCGTGCCATCCAGTCAACATTCCCTTGACATATGCCATAGTCATCACATTCCTCCAGGGCCAAACGAGACGTTCATTAATCATCTTCAAAGGTCTCGTTGCCGGCATATTATGGATAATTCTCGATAAAACTCAAGGAAAAACCCTGAATGAACAGAAACCGCTTGACCCAAAGCCCCATTGCTGATAGGGCCGCCTGAGGGATAGCCCGGAGGATATCACTTTATGAACCAACCGTCAGAACATCAGACCCTGGATATGAAAGCGGTCATCATCCTCACCGCATTATGCCTGGCATGGGGCTTCAACGCAGCGGTGATGAAGGTGGGTAACCTGGGTGTGGACCCCATATTCGGTGCCGGAATCCGCTCCGTGATTGCGGCCTTATGCCTGAGTGTGTGGATGAAAATCAGACGGGTCCCGCTATTCCCGGGAAATCTCCTGGACGGCATGATGGTGGGTTTGCTTTTTGGTGTGGAATTCGCCCTCCTCTTCTCCTCACTCCTGTATACCTCAGTGGCTTCGGCCTGGATTCTTTTGTACAGTACCCCCTTTTTCCACGCCATCGGTGCCCACTTTTTCTGAAAGACGATCGCCTGACGATTCACAAAGGGGTCGGTCTTATGCTGGCCTTCTGCGGCATCGTTTTCCTTTTGAGCAAGCACACCCATCTCCCTTCGATCCTGCAGCTGATGGGCGATCTCGCCGCCATGGGGGCCGCCCTGTTCTGGGCCCTGACCACCATCTACATCAAGAGGCGACTGGTGGGAAAGGTCTCCTATCACCATACGCTCTTTTACCAGACCCTCTTTTCCATACCCATTTTGTTCATGCTGAGCGCACTCTTCAAGGAGACGCCCGTTCATCATGTGGACGCCCTTATTATCGGTTCGTTCCTGTTCCAGGGAATTGCCATTGCCTTTATCAGCTACCTCATTTGGTTCTATCTCGTGCACGCCTACCCTGTGAGCCGGCTCTCCGCCTTCACTTTCCTGACCCCCGTATTTGCCACCATCTCGGGAATGATCTGTTTCAACGACCCCCTGACCCTGAGGCTGGTCCTGTCACTCGTCCTGGTGAGTATCGGGATCTACGTGGTCAATCGGAAATAGCATCTGTCACACGATTCATCGGCGGTCCGCATTGGACAGCACCATGCGGTCTTTCGAAGGCATCAGCAGATGATAAATGCAGAACAATTCCAAAGAGAAAGGGAGATAGCCCAAAAACCCCAGGATGGGCATTTCGAATATGTGCAGGAAATCCACGAATGGCACTTCATACACCCATTTGGGATAGGCATAAAAATTCCACATCTCCCAGAAAAATCCGCAGATGAGGCACCCCATCCAGAGGGCCGCAACCGGTCGCCAGTCGCCCCGCCTGACATAGCCGATCAAAGACCGTTTGCCGAGCCATAGATTCACCGGGTCCAGGATAAAACAGACCGACATCCACACAAAGGGGAAACCATACCGCGGCCAGATGAGCAGGGCCGCCAGCATGAGCCAGCCCGACATGAAAACGGTCAAGACTTCACCCGGGGTGCGGCCATAGGCCGGGCCCTTTTTGAGCCGCCGCACCCAGCCGAAATCGGCCACCCATTCGGCGGTTCCGAACACCGCGGGCATAACCGTGCTGAAGCTGAGGCTGGACAGAAAAGCATATTCCAGATCGGAAAAGTTCTCCCGCCCGAGATAGAGCCAGTTGTGGGTGCTCAGATTGATCAGTTCAAAGAGCCACCAGGCCGGAATGGAAATCACGAACAGCAGGATGTACTGCTTCCAGGACCGGGTCAGGAGGGAGTTTCCCTTACGGTGGTAGACCAGGCCGTCCACGCTCAGGGCATAACCCAGCCACAGGGGAAAGAAAAAGTGGGTACGCAGCCCGTTCAGGGTCCAGTTGAGGGTCCAGAAGACGGCGATGAGCGAAAGGCCGATCCAGCCGTGTGGGGGAAAACGGAATTTGTCGGTCGATGCCATTTGGGAGGGGCAGCAGCGGCTTCAGCTATTCCTTAGTCCCTTGAAATACGCAATGGTCTTTTCCAATCCCGTCTCAAGGGCGATGGTCGGTTTCCAGTTCAATTTCTCACCGGCAAGCATGATATCCGGTTTGCGTTGGAGCGGGTCATCCTGCGGAAGGGGTTCGAACACGATCTCGGATTTGCTCCCGGTCAGACGAATGATCATCTCGGCAAGCTGTAGAATGGTGAACTCACAGGGGTTTCCCAGATTGACCGGGCCCACAAATGTATCCGGACCCTCCATCATGCGAATCATGCCCTCGATCATGTCATCCACATAACAAAAGGACCGCGTCTGGGATCCATCGCCGTACACCGTAATCTCCCGGCCGGCCAGGGCCTGAACAATGAAGTTGCTCACCACCCGGCCGTCATTGGGATGCATCCGGGGGCCATAGGTATTGAAGATCCGCACCACCCGGATGTTCACCCCGTTTTGCCGGTGATAATCAAAAAACAACGTTTCGGCGCACCGCTTCCCTTCGTCATAGCAGGACCTGCGTCCGATGGTGTTCACATTCCCCCAGTAATCTTCTCGCTGTGGGTGGACGGTGGGGTCCCCATAGACCTCACTGGTGGACGCCTGCAGGATCCTGGCATTGACCCGCTTGGCCAGACCCAGCATGTGAATGGCACCCATGACATTGGTCTTGATGGTCTTGACCGGATTGTATTGATAGTGGATGGGAGATGCCGGACAGGCCAGGTTATATATCTGATCCACTTCCAAGAATACGGGATGGACCAGGTCGTGCCGGATCAGTTCAAAATTGGACTTTCCCATGAGGTGCCGGATGTTGCCTTTGGTCCCCGTGAAGAAATTATCGAGACAAAGCACGTCATGGCCGGCATCAACCAAACGGTCACATAGATGGGAGCCTAAAAATCCGGCCCCGCCCGTGACCAATATCCGTGTCTGATGGTGCTGCACAGGAGGCTCCTTTTTTACAGATGTTTACATAAGGTAACGAAGAAAACGAAGGGAAAAGACCCTGTTGACGTTGTTGGCTTCTGTTCGTCTCATTTTTTTAATTATTCACGATCGAAGTGGG
This sequence comes from Deltaproteobacteria bacterium, assembly GCA_034522175.1. Classification (GTDB taxonomy): domain Bacteria; phylum Desulfobacterota; class DSM-4660; order Desulfatiglandales; family Desulfatiglandaceae; genus JAIPDZ01. The sequence goes on from JAXHLQ010000001.1 coordinate 3,480,944, forward strand.
TATATGCCGGTTTGCCGATGGGGAACACGTTGAACCCGATCTCAAAGAGACGCTTGTGATCCAGGATATTTCTCCCGTCAAAGACAAAGGCGGGCTTGCGCATGGAGGCATAGATCTTCTCAAAGTCCAGCTCCGTATAAAGCTTCCACTCAGTCATCACGGCAATGGCGTTGCATCCTTCGGCGGCCTCATAGGGATCCTTGACATACGAAAGGGTTCCCTCGAGTCCCTCGAGGTCGAGCATGGCATTCTTGAGCGCCTTGGGATCCGAGATGATGAGTTCCGCCTTTTCCTCTATCAACCGTCTGGCCACCAGAATGGCCGGGCTTTCCCGGGTATCGCCGGTATCGGCCTTAAATGCAAAGCCCAACAGGCACACCTTTTTGCCGGCCAGGGTGTTGAACATGGCGCTCAGCATGTTGAGGATGAACCGCTCTTTCTGATATTCGTTGATACGGACGACGCCCTCCCAGTAGTCCGCCACCTCATGGAGTTGGTAATACCGGCAGATATAGACCAGGTTGAGAATGTCCTTTTTGAAGCACGAGCCACCGAATCCCACACTGGCATTCAGAAACCTGCTCCCGATCCGGGTATCGGTTCCCACGGCCCGGGCCACCTCTCCCACATCGGCGTCCGCCTTTTCACAGAGTGCGGAAATGGAATTGATGGAGGAGATGCGCTGGGCGAGAAAGGCGTTGGCCACCAGCTTGGAAAGCTCACAACTCCAGATATTGGAGGTAATAATACGATCGCGGGGGACCCAGTTGGCATAGATTTCGGCCAATATCTCCCGGGCTGTCCGCCCGCCGGGGGTCTCCTCCGAACCGATGAGCACCCGGTCCGGATCTTCCAGGTCCCTGATGGCTGTCCCCTCGGCCAGGAACTCCGGGTTGGAAAGCACATCGAATTGCGCCCCCTCGTTTTCAGCTCTGAGAATCCGCTGCATGGCCTGTGCCGTCTTCACCGGAAGCGTGCTCTTTTCAACAATGATTTTCGGTCTGTCGGCGTTTTCTCTGATCTGGGTGGCCGTCTTCTCCCAGTACTGAAGATCAGCGGCCATTCCGGCCCCGGCCCCGTATGTTTTGGTAGGGGTATTGACACTTACAAAAATAATCTCTGATTCCCGAATCCCCTGGTCGATGTCGGTGCTGAAAAACAGATTCTTCCCCGGGCGCTCTTGACAATCGCATCCAAGCCCGGTTCATAAATGGGGAGTTCGTCGGAATTCCACTGGGCAATGCGATCGGCGTTTACGTCCACCACCGTAACCCTGTACTGTGGACACTTGAAGGCAATCATCGCCATGGTGGGTCCCCCCACATATCCGGCGCCGATGCAAAGGATGTGTCTCTCAAAGTTCATAGATGCGGCCACCTCCCGGTTTAAACGGTATTATTCCTGGGGTCTGATCAAAACTTTCATGCAATCGTGTTTTAAAGGCGTCGATACCATCCGAAAACCCTCTGGTCCTTCGGTCAAACCCAGCCGATGGGTCACGGTTTTCAATACGGGCACCGATCCGGCCCGTATGAGCTTCAGCGCGTCTCTACAGTCCGCCGGGGCCCCGGCATAGGTGCTGGTGAGGGTGATCTCGGTTCGCCAAAAGAGGTCATTTAATGTCCCGGGGAGGGTTGCGCCTTCGCCGGCCCCGGCAAAGAAAAGGATCACCCCCCCCTTTTCCACACATTTGACCGCCAACGGAATAAATCCGTCAAAACAGATGATGACCCGGTCGGCCAGCCGGCCCTCATTGGCCGCTTTCAGGCCTGCCATCAACATATCATCGGCCGTCAATGTCCGGTCCGCCCCCAGCTCTTCGGCCATTTGAAGCCTGAAGGGGATGGTGTCCGCGGCCAGGATCAGACCCGCGCCGAGGGCCCTGGCCAGGGCGATGTGGAGGAGTCCCGATATCCCGCTCCCCAGCACCAAAACGGTTTGACCCGGTTTTATCCGCGCATGACGCTGCCCCCGCAGCACGCAGGCCAGGGGCTCCATAAATGAGGCCGCTTCATAGGATACGTTTTTCGGGATGGTGAAGGTGCCACGGTCCACGTTAATGGCAGGGACCCGCACATACTCTGAAAAACCCCCCGGATGGAAATGGGTCCCTTTCAAAAGGGTGTCACAGACGGTATGATGGTGATTCAAGCAGTAATGGCAGGTATTACACGGGACATGATGGGTGACGGCCACCCGGTCCCCCACCCGGAAGCGCTCCACACCCTCACCCACGGCCACCACTTCGCCGGCCACCTCGTGTCCCAGCACCAAGGGCACCTTGTCCCGCCGGTACCACTCCATGACATCGCTGCCGCAGATGCCGCTGACCATGACCTTCATCAGGATTTCGCCCGGTCCGGCCTCCGGGGTCGGCATCGATTCCACCCGGACATCCTGATTGCTGTAGTACATCAACACGCGCATGAGGTCGATCCCTCTTTAGAAACACAGCCTTACAGAAGATAACGAAGCAAAGAAAGGCTTTGTTGCCTTCGTTTCCTTCTGTGAAATCGCTTTACGCTGTTTTCTCCTGTTTCAGGGTTTCAAACAGATCCTGGGCTTGTTTGGGGCTGGCGTTTTGATGAATCACGGCGTTCAGGGCCTGCATCACGGCCTCAGGATGTGGGTTCTGCCAGACATTCCGGCCCAGATTGACGCCGATGGCGCCCTTTTGCATTCCGTCATGAACAAATTCAAACACCTCCAGTTCGGTCTCGCACTTGGGCCCCCCGGCGATGACCACGGGGACCGGACACCCGTTGGTCACTTTTTCAAAATCCTCACTGCAATAGTAGGTCTTGACAACCTTGGCGCCCAGTTCAGCCGCGATGCGGCAGGCGAGGGACAGGTATCGCGCGGTCCGCCGTTCGAGCTCCTTGCCCACGGCCGTCACCGCCATGACCGGAATGCCGTAATCTTCACATTCATCCACCAGGATGCTGAGGTTCTCGAGCGTCTCTTTCTCATAGTCGCTCCCTACGAAGATGGAAAGGCCCACGGCAGCCACATTCAAACGGACCATCTCCTCCACAGACGTGGTAATTACCTCATTGGCCAAATCCTGGCCTACCACACTGGTCCCGCCGGACACCCTCAGGATGATGGGCGTCCGGATCCCGGGATCGATGGCGGCCCTCAGCACGCCCCGGGTCACAAACAGGCCGTCCGCATAGGGGATGAGTCCTTTGATGGTTTGTCCGGGCCGTTCCAGACACCGGGTAGGCCCCTGGAAATAGCCGTGATCGATGGGGAGAAACTGGCAGTGCCCGTCCGACTGGACGAGCCGGTTCAGCCTGTTTTTCATGCCCCAGTCCAAATGCGCCAGTCCTTTCAGCCGTCTTGAAGCCCCCTGGGGCGCCTCATTCGGCATATCATCCACGTCTCTCGCTTCCAAAATCCCTTCAGCATCCGCCATGGTGTATCCTCCTGTTGTCCACTCTACGGGTTAATGAAACCCTTGTGTTGGGGTAATCCCGCCGATGCCAGTTCTAAACCACGGGCTCGGTGTTGTCAATCTTGTGGCAGCGATTCTCATGATGCGTCCAATCTCGTTCCAATAGGCTGTGTGAGGTTGATTGACGCCCGCAGGTGTAGTTAGAAAGCCCCTTAAGTCCCGACGAATCGTCAGGCCGGCGAATGCGCCCGCTGAGCACCTTCAGTTCTTGGCGATCTCCTCATAAAGGTCCCGCTGGTCGATGACCCGCCGCGCCTTAAATTCCGTCCTCTCCAGGGTCCCCGGAGGCAAGATCTGTACAGTGGTCCGAAGCCCACGTGTCTTCAGCATCTTCTCGAGTTTGGGGGCCAGTTTCCCGGAAAGGGAGGGGTCGGCATCATGAGCGGGTTCCGCCTGAACCATGAGTTCATCCATGGTCCGCTCCCGCGTGATCACGATACGGTACTCATCGCCAAACCCTTCAATGGACCGGATGGCGTCTTCTATAGCGCTCGGATAGACGTTTTCTCCACGGACCACAAACATATCATCCGCTCGACCATACACCCCTTTGGGCAGCCGTGGATAGGTACGGCCGCAGGGACAGGGGTCATCCACCCATCTGGCGATATCCCCTGCCCAGAACCGGATCATGGGCTGAGAGGTGCGCTCCAGATGGGTATACACCGTCACGCCCTCACTGCCGTAAGGCACCCGCTTTCTGGTTTCCGGGTCAACGAGCTCCGCATAGACAATGTCCTGATAGAGGTGCATCCCCTCCCGGTGACCGCATTCGCAATTACTCATCCAGGGCGTCATTTCAGCCGTGGAACCTGAATCGATGCAGATGCCGCCGTACATCTCTTCGATCCGCTTCTTTGTGGACGGGACACCGGCGCCGGGCTCTCCGGAGAAAAACAGGATGCGAAAGGCGAAATCCTTTCTGGGATCGATACCTCTGGCTTTGGCCTTTTCCGCGAGATAAAGGCTGTAGGAAGGGGTCCCGTAGAAGACGGTGGGACGGATCTCCGTCATCCATTCAATGGCCCGTTCCGTCTGTCCGGGAACACCGGCACCGAAAGGAAATGCGGTCGCACCCAACCGGTCGACACCGGCCAGGGCACCCCAGCTCCCCATGTAGAGACTGAAAAATGAGCCAATAAAGACAGTATCTTCCGGGCGTACACCGAATCCCCACATCATTCGCGCATGGGCCTCACCGATCCGCGCCATGTCTCCGCCACCAATACCAAAAACGGTTGGTTTTCCCGTGGTGCCCGAGGTCCCGTGGACCCGTTCGATCGCTTCTTTTGAGATACAGAGATTGCTGCCGAAGGGTGGATAATGGGCCTGGTCTTCCCGTATCTCTTCCTTAATCAGAAACGGAACCCTTTCAAAATCCGACAGCGAACGGATATCCTCGGGTTTTATACCGGCCTGGACCCACTTCTCCCTGTAGAATCGGGAGTTGTCATGGGCATATTTCATCTGAGCCTGCAATTTCGGCAATATGATCGTCTCTTCCCGCTCATAGGGATCCATGGTCTCCTCCGCCTCCCGCCAGTATCTTGCGTCGGGCGCAGGTCGATAGGCCTCGTCATATTGGGGCGGCCACGCGTTTGCCATCAGGTCTCTCCTTTTCATTCATTTCACGACACGCATTTTCGAGTGGCGTTGCGTATTTCAATTCTTCCCTCGGTCCATGCACCCTGGGCACTTCAGAAACAGCCTCGACGGCGGGCCTGTATCATCCCAGCATCTCGAGAAAGGCTTCAACCCGTGTCATGGTTCGGGCCGGTTCATATTCACTCTCATCGGCATGGTCCCCATCCAGGACAAGGACCGGAAGATTCAGTTTTTCTCTAATGGCCGCCACTGCATCCAGGGCACCCACCGACAATACCCGGCAGCTCTTGTTAAAATGGGCAACAACCCCGTCAATGTGATAGGCTTCGATATCCTCGAGCATTGGGTCGATATGGGCATCGACACTGGTATTGAGTTCTCCCTCCAGGGCCTTTCGGGCCAGACTCTCCACGGGCCGGTCTGGATCCATCCGCGTGGTTCCCCATATATACTGGCAGTAATCGCTCAGGGGGAAGACGCATCCCTCATTCTCAAACATACCGAAGAGTTTCAGGTTGTACCAGAAGGGAATGTTCAACCACATGAGCCGGTGCCGCTCCATTTCCGCCGGCAGCACCCCCGTCCCCTCGGCTGCCCGTCGGGCCGTTTCCTCGTAGATCTGGGCCATGAGCGTCACACCCTCCCGGGTACCGGCCAGCACAATCAATACGAACAGCGCATTCCCGAGATCGGACAAATTCAGCGGGGCGGGGACCTGTTTTTGCAGTGCCAGTATCTTCTGCCAGTATTCCACCAGCTGATCGCTGTACCCGACCGCCCGGGAAAGGCGCTCCCGACTGATGGTGATGCCCAGGTGCCGCTCGATCTCATCGACAGCCGCCAGGATCTCGTCCCCGGCATAATCCATATAATAATCGGGGATGACCTCCCGCTCCATCACCCGGGGCGTATTCACAAAAACAAGCGGTTTACCATGGATCTCGTGGAGCGTATCCCACCATTTAAAATAGTGGGTGCACGCACTGCTGGTTATCAAAAAAATATCCGGGTCTCCGATTCCCCCGGCCGGGGGGTTGTCTCCGCCTTCTAATGTGTAGCCGATGTTGTTCCGGCAGTAGGAGCAGAGATCCCGGCTGTACTTTCGGATCTCGGCCCTGCTACAGTAATCAGTGGACGCGTGCTTGGCCGCACAGACACAGGCATAGTTCTCCGGAAAGGCGGGCTGAATACCGGCGGCGTACGCTACCTCGATCAGCGGATTTGAGGACATGAGCGTGTAGGCCACGGGTCGTTTGGTGCGTACGGCTTCATAGTGCCTGCCGATGGCCGCGGCAATATCCCGGTTAAATGCCGGACGATTGATGTTTTTTTCTGTCCCATTCTTCATTGAAAAATCCCGCAGCGGATCATTTGCCTCTCCGTCTCTTTGTCCCTTCGTCCCTCAGTCTCAAATCGTACCGCCCTCATCCACCTCACACCTTACGCCTCATGCCTCACCCCAGCATCTCGACAAAAGCTTCAATCCGGGTCCGCAACGGCTCTGTTTGATTCAAGTAATCGGTTTCAACCAGGAGGGTTGCCACCTTGAGTTCTTCTCTGATCTTTTTCTCGAGCTGCGGGTAGTCAAACGCCTCGGATTCGCAGTGTTTGTTGATGGCAAAAATGACACCCTGGACCCGATGGGTGACTATGCGTTCCTTGATAAATGCAAACCGGGTTGAAATGAGGGAATTAAACCCGCAGGGCCTTTGGATATAGGCCCGTGCCAGGGCGTCCAGGGGGTCTCCTCCCTCCGCCACGTTTGGCCAGATAGAGCGGGCGCCATTGTTGACATCATCCGCCACGATAAGGGCGCCGCACGATTCAATCAATTTCCAGAGATCGGCATCGATCACACAGCCTCCGGAAATCAGGAGTCTGACACGGTGCCCGTTGACTGCGGGAGCGGCTTCGATCTCAGCCAAGCACTGTTCCATCAGTCGCATGTGCCTTTCCTTGGGGAGGATGAAACCGGACATGGTCACATAAAACGCATCCAGGCCCGATACGGGTGGCGATTCGGCTTTTCTCAAATCGTAGATCTTTTTTAAGAGCGACCGGTGTTTATTGAAATGGATGATGGCATGGTTTAGATCATCAGGCGACATTTTCCGCCCCGCAAAGGCTTCCAGGTGTTTGGAGACCCTCTCTAATTCCTTTTTAAAGAATTGAATGGCATTTTCACTTCTTTTCCAAGGGACATTCAGATAATCCGCAAACCCCTGGGGAAGAATGCCGTTTCCAGGTCGGATAGAGAAACGTGACCGCTTCACAGCTTCTGGAAATAATTGCACCATCTATGTATGGATGCTTTCCTTGAATGATCTGGTCCCAGGCGGCCCTCACATAGGAGCAGACATAGGTCTGCAAATGGGCGTCGGCAACCCGTATGGATGCCCTCACCCACGGGTAGAGCCGTACCGGATGAAACCCGGCCGCAGCGATCAATTCCTCAGGGACCACCGGGGAAAAATAGCCGATCATCCTGCTGGATGTGCGGTCCTTGATATCCGATAGAACGGCTGGGGCGTTTTGGACGACATCTGTCATGATGTTGAGGGCGTTTGACACCGTTTTACTCCAAAGACACGTTTTTCAAAGGCTTCATTTTCATGAATAAGAAAAGTGAGTCGACAGTAATTTTCATACCATATCCCCAAATAAAGACTCAAGGCGCATCTGCATCCGAAGGACATCAAATGCATCACAGCGCCTCTGAATTTCCTGTTGAAAATTACCTCGTTTCCTTTTAATCTGGTATTCTACAAGACATTCTGACAAAAATACGGGTGCAAAACGGAGGAGGCCTAAAAACCCATGACACAGAAGGACGACATTCCGCCCTGTCTCATATCCATTGACAAGGAAGGACGCTGGTTCCATAAAGGGGCGGAGATGATCCATACGGAATATATCCGCCTCTTTTACGAAAACATGTCATTGGATGACCAGGGACGGTATCTGATTCACTGGGCGGGAGAGACCTGCTACGTGGAGGTGGAGGATACCGCATTTGTGGTCCGGCGGGTTGTATTCGATTCGGGCGGGGGGGGGCAAGCATCACAGTTTGTGCTCACCCTCAGCGATGAGACCGAGGAGGCACTGACACCGGACACCTTGTATGTGGGTGACGAAAACGTCCTGTACTGTCGCGTCAAAGAAAAGCGGTTTCCGGCCCGTTTCATGCGATCCGCCTATTATCAACTGGCCGATCATATTATTGAGAAAGACGGGTCCTTCTTCCTCCCGCTCAACAAAACGACGTATCCCATTTCGGAGGCAGATTGAAAATGTCCATGAGGTGAGATAGAGGTCTCAGCCCGTCACATCATTGACGATCTCAATTTCCGCGTCTTTTCTCAAACTCTCCAACCAGTTTTGAAAGACCCGTTGATGCTTCGCCTGGATGAGCGCCTCGCGATACTCAATCTTTTCCTCCTCGAATTTATCCTGATCAATCCCTTTTCTACCTATCCACCGGATAACCAGCGCGCCCTCTCGTGTTTCAAACACCTTTTCCGGATATCGCTTATCAGGCCCCAGCGCAAAGACCGTCTCTTTTAACCCGGGTGCGTCACCAATCTTGGGGACGGGGTCCCGCCTGCTGAAAAATCCGGTCTCTTCCGGGGTCCGTCCGGAGGCCTTGGCCACTTCATCCCATGGCTTGCCTTCCTTCAATTCTGCCAACCACTTAGAGGCGGCACCCGTGGCTGCTTTCCGGGCCGCATGTGATGCGGCGTCCTTTTTCACCTGCGCTTCCACTTCTTTCAGTGGCGGGATATGCGATTCTTTGGATTCAGCCACCTGAAAGATGTAAAATTTACCCCCCAGCTCCACCAGTTCACTGGTTTCGTTTTTCCCCAGCGCAAAGAGGGACGGAACCACTTTCTGGCTCTCTTCAATACCGGTGACGGGCTCGTTCTCCGAGAAAAAGGTGGAATAGGTTACTTTGAGGTCGTGCTGTTTTGCATAAACCGGGAGTTCAATGTCATAGGGCATCTGATCCATGAGAAGCAGCCCCTTCTCGTGTGCCTTTTCCGTTGCCGCGTGGCGGGTCAACGTCTCCTTTATCTTCTCGCGCACCGCTTCCAATGGATCGGTTCTGGCTTCCCGTATATCCTCCACCTTAATGATATGCACGCCAAATGGGGTCCGGATGGGATCACTGATCTCGCCGGGCTTCAATGAAAACGCCGCTCTCTCAAAGGCGGGATCCATTTGACCCGTCTGGAAATAGCCGAGGTCTCCACCATTGGAGCTGGAGGGACCCTCAGAATATTGCTTGGCGAGCTTCGCAAAATCGGCTCCCTGACGTGCCTTTTTCAAGACCGCTTCCGCCGCCTTCCGGGCTTTTTGTGCCACCTCGTCTGCTGCATCTTCGTCCACCTTGAAGAGAATATGCCGGGCCTTCACCTCTTTTGGATGCTTGTATTGCTCGATGTTGTATTCATAAAAGGATACGATTTCCTTATCCGTGATCTCAACCGCCTCATCAAACAGATCCGGTCCCAGTTCGATATAAACGGCTTTGATCTTTTTGGGGACGCGATAGTCTCCCTTGTGTTTTTCATAATACGCGGCCACGTCGGATGGACTCAAGTTAACAGCCTTTTTGAACATTTCGGCTTTAAATGGGATAAAGGCGATGTTCACGGTTTCATTTTCAAAGGTGTAGGCCTCAAGCACCTCCTTTTCCGGTATATTCAGGAACGCAAAAAGAAACTGCTTGAGCTTTTGGTCGAGGAGATCCTGGGTCATGGCCTGCTCAAAATCCTCAGGTTTCATTCGGTTTTGACTCAAAAGTAATTCGTACCGCCGCATGTCAAACCGGCCGGCCACCTGAAAGGCGGGATAATTCATAATGGCCTTCTGGACCTCTTCCTCGGTCACATCGAGCCCGAGGCGCCTGGCCGCCTGGGTCATCAGTCGCTGGTCGATGAGGTTGTCCAATGCCCGCTTCTTCAGGTTGAACATCCTGGCCATATTTTCGTTCCACATATCCTTATACCTTGCCTGCATGGCCAAAGACAGGTCCCGGTAGGCCTTCTGGTATTCGGGCCCGCTGATGAGTTCTCCGTTCACATAGGCCACCTTCAGGGCCTTGTCCGCCAGTGAACGAGTATCCAAAGTAGAAAATAAAGACCACGGCGATGATGGCGATTAAGAACTTGATCAGCCAGGACTTGGCATGCTTCCTCATGAGACTCAATACCATTATAAGAAATCCCTCCCTTGTCAGATCCTGTCGTCTCGGTTTCCCTCAAGTATGGCGACAGGTTCAGCTTTTTTTTAAAACATATACGTCTTGAGACCTTTGAAAAATGTTCAATTTCGTTCAAGATCAAGGCGTGTGAGGATTTTAACCGCAGTGATATGTTCAATATTCCGAGGATTAAAATCCGAACGCAACGCGGATATTGTGCGAAAGGGGGCGTTTTTCAAAGGTCTCAGTTTGATACCATGATTCGTCATGGATGTCCACATGTGATTTTGATTCTAAATTCCCGCGCCCCACTATCCCCATCAGGGATTTACGGGAATAACGACGCGCTGAAGGGGGCCCTTCCAGGCCATTTCCAGCTGCCTCAGACCCGATCTAAAGCCCTTGTGCACACGAAACAGCACAATCAGCCGAAATGGGTTTTTAATGAGCTGCCGACAGAGATAGCCCGCCCGGATCCCGCCTTTCGAATCGAGACAGTCGGGGACGAAACCGGGGATCCCCATGTCCGCCGGATCCGAAACCGCCCGCAAAACAAAAAACGGGATCCCGGCTTCCTCGGCCGCCTGGGCCACGCCTGCGCTCTCCATATCCGCTGCCAAAGCCCGACTCCCCTTAGCGTGCGTCATTTTCTCTTCGACGGTCAATACCGGTCTTTCCACCGAGAGGATTCTCCCAGAATGCACATGGAGCCGGGCCTCCCGCAGCTGCGTTTGCAGGGAATGAAAAAAGGCGGTATGCGGCGGCCATACCCTTTCATATGCCTCACCGGTCCATCGGACAATTTCATCGGCGAGAACCAAATCCCCGGTATGAACCTGGCGAGACAGGGCGCCCGAAACGCCGATAGAGCCGATGACCCGTGCCCGTCTTGACGCCAGCCACCGAGTCGCCCGGCACGCATTTTGAGGACCCGGTCCCGAGCAGACCACCCGGATCGGTCTACCTCCCTGATGAACCGTACAGCACCGCAGCTGATCCCCGCATGGCGACCAGCTAACCCGTCCGAAAAGGCCCGCGGCTTCCCTCGGCAGGGCGATCACAAGACCCAGCCCCGATGTCAAGATGTCTGATGGTTGCTTACTCGGCAGGCGGGTGCTCAAGACTCACTTCATCTTGGCAGGTTTTCTTGCCCATGCGAATCGATCGGTATTCGGCCAATGCCCATAACGGAAAAAACTGCCTGTAGCCATGGTATCGAAGGTAGAACACATTGGGAAAGCCGGTGCCCGTGAAAAACGGTTCGTCCCAGGCCCCTTCATCATCCTGTGTGCTCAAAAGATAGTGAACGCCGCGCTGAACGGTCACGCTCTTTCCCTCGCCCACGGCCATGAGCCCCAAAAGGGCCCAGGCGGTCTGAGAGGCCGTGCTCTCCCCTTTTCCGGCGTAGGCGGCATCCGCATAGGAATAACAGGTTTCCCCCCACCCATTGTCCGGATTCTGGCACGATTTCAGCCAGTCAACGGCTCTGCGGATGTAGGGCTGTGAAGGATCCTCTCCCAGTCGACCCAGCCCCTTGAGCACAGACCAGGTCCCGTAGATGTAGTTGACCCCCCATCGACCGAACCACCCGCCGAAGGACTCCTGCTCGTTTTTGAGAAACCTGAGCGCCCTGGCAATGGGCGGGAAATCACGATCGTAGCCCAGCATGGTCAACAGCTCGATGCACCGGCCCGTGAGGTCCGATGTACTGGGATCGAGGAGGGCACCGTGGTCCGCAAAGGGAATGTTATTGAGGTACAGATAATCGTTATCGATATCAAAGGCTCCCCATCCGCCATCTGAACTCTGCATGCCCAGAACCCACTCCACTGACGTCAAAATCTGTTTTCTGACGGCGTCATCTTCGAGGGCGCCCGCACGAATCAGGGCCATGAGGACCATGGGCGTATCATCCACGTCAGGGTAGAAGCTGTTTTCAAATTGAAAGGCCCAGGCGGCCGGCTCAAGATGAGGGGCGCTGTAGGACCAGTCGCCGGGGACCCGGATCATCTGGCTCAAAAGCCACTTTTGCCCATCCTGAACCGCTCGATGGTTACCGGGAATTCCCCCTTCAAGGAGGGCGGACAGGCTCAGGCAGGTATCCCAGATGGGTGAGAGACACGGCTGGCACAAGGACTCGTCTCGACGGATAGAGAGGAGATCGTCAACGGCCTTTATTCCTCGAACCATATCCGGATGGCGTTCAGCATAACCCAGCGTCTTGAGCGCCATTACCGCATTGGCCATGGCAGGGAAGATGGCACCGAGCCCCCCCTCCCCCTGCATCCGCTTGAGCGTCCATTTTTCGGCCAGTTGGACGGCCTTATCCCGGGCCGTTCGATTCATTATCGGATCAATCAGTTTCAGGGTGCGGTCCAGAAGGACGAAGATATTTTTCCCCAAATGTCTTGGCGTCAATCGATCCAGATGCCGGATCTGGTCTCCAGGCTCGATAAACAGTTCCTGGACGCCCTCCTCTGGTCTGAGGTGACATACGGGACGTCTGGCATTGAGGATAAGGAGCGGGACGATAACGGTCCTCGACCAGTAGGACACCTTGTGCAGGTGGAAGAAAAACCATTTTGGCAGGAGCATGATTTCCACCGGCATGGCCGGGGTGGTCTTCCAAGAGATCTGACCGAACAGGGCCAGTGTGATTCGGGTGAATACATTGACCCTGGCCGCGCCTCCCTGACTCAGAATAAATCTCCTGGCCCGGGCCATATGCGCTTCAGATGGCGCGTCTCCCAACTGTTTCAGGGCGAAATAGGTCTTGACAGAGGCGCTGACGTCGGCCTCCCCATCATAGTAAAGGGGCCACCCGCCACCCGCCAGTTGACGACGGCGGAGGTAATTTCTAATCCCCGATTTGAGTTCGGGCCGCATCTCTCGTGCCAGGAATCTCTGGAGCAACACATACTCCGAGGGAATGGTGGTATCCGCCTCCAGATCGAAGACCCAGTATCCCTTCTCATGCTGACCGGCCAAAAAGCGATTCGTAGCCGATTCAATGACCTCATTGAGCCGTTTCACGGAAAAGAGAGGAGAAGCCGGTTTGGGTGCTTGTTTCCTTTCTTGTGGCAAAAACGGGGCAGGATGACTGTTTCGTCGAAGTGTATGTTTTGGATTTTTCAGTGTTTTGAGCGCAAGTCGAATGCTTTGTTTCATTAACCGACCTCGGGGTTTGTGCAATGCAGATGGACCATCAGGAAAATAATAAGATCTCTATACATGAATTCGCCTAAAAATTCAAGGAAAATCAGCGGCCTCATATGGCCGGTAAGCTCATAAGCACTTAAGCCTCTCCATCTCTGAGTCACTCCGTCTCTTCGTCTCTCAGTCACTGAGTCCTCAAAGCCTCACGCCTAACACCTCAACCTCCTCCACCGTCAAAGTGATGGCGTTAAACGTCATCCCGACGCTTCCCTTCAAAACATAGGGTCGTATGGTGTTCAACAGGTGGCAGAATTTGTGGTAAACCTCAGGGAAAAAAACCGTCTCATAGGTCCCGCTCACATCTTCAAACGTGATAAATGTCATGGGATCACCGGTCTTCGTGCGGACCCGCTTTCCCGTCACCCGGCGCCCCACGGTGGTCACCCGCTTCCCGATGTGATCGCCGAGATCCGCTGCCCGGACATGGGGGATGGTCTTCAACACATGGCCGTAGAGTGCCAGCGGGTGGACCGACAGAACAAATCCGAAGCTCTCCATCTCCTGTTTCAGCAGAAGCGATCGGGGGTAGGAAGACGTATGGGCGGCGGGGCGGGGGCATGGTGAAACCGTTTGGTCAAACAGACCCGCCGGTCGCGTTGTATCCCGGCCGTCGAAAAAAGCCATTCCTTCCCACATGAGTTCCGCCCGGCGGGGAACCCCGTGGAGCGGGTCAAAACACCCCCCCTTGATGAGGACCTTGACATCTTTCAAGTGAAGATGCGGGCCCGTTCGCTCCAAAAACGCCTGAAAGGAATCAAAGGGACCGTTTCGGTTCCGCTCATGAATAATCGCCTCCTTTGCCTCCTGTGAAAGCCCCTTCAACTGCATGAACCCCATCCGGATCCGCCCCCCTTTGCCCGTATAATGGTTCTCACTTTCATTGATATGCGGGGGGAGGACCCGGAGTCCCATCCGCCTCGCCTCGGAGATATAACTGAGGGTCGAATAATACCCCCCGCCATTGGAGAGCACCCCAGCCATGAATTCAGCCGGATAACGGGCCCTCAGATAGGCGGATTTATAGGCCACCAGGGTGTAGCTGGCGGAATGGGGTTTACAGAAGCTGTATCCGTCAAAGCCCATCATCATCTCCCAGACCGCGTCGATGACCTTCCGGGAAACCCCTTTCGCATCGGCCCCCCGGACAAACCGTGCATGAAAATCCTTCAGTCTCTTCTCCCTGTCTTTTTTACTGACCGTCTTTCTGAGGGTATCGGCCTCGGCCGGATCAAACCCGGCCAGATAAATGGCGGCCTGACTCAACTGCTCCTGAAATACCATGATCCCAAGCGTTTCCTTGAGAACCGGTTCCAACAGGGGATGGAGCGGCTTCCAGGGGGCCCCACGGAGCCTGGATATCCAGTCGTGGATATGCGGGTTGGACGCCGGTCTTATGATGGAGGTAACGACGACGTTCAGCGAAAAATGATCCTGTTTCAGGTATTCCCCAAAGGAAAACGCGGAGGCCACCTGGGTCAGGACCTGCCGGGTGGCCGGGCTTTCAAAATAGAATATCCCGAACGTGTCGCCTTTATAAAAGATCCGCACGGTTTCAGGATCATCCAATGGGTTGAGATCCGCATAATCGATACGAAGCGCATAATTTTTTTCCACCTGCTCCAGGGCATCCCGGATCACGGCCAGGCTCCGGTTGCCCAGAATGTCGATCTTGACCAGGCCGGACGCCTCCACGGCATCCTTTTCCCACTGAAGCACCTGGAGGCCTTTATTGGAGATCTCCACGGGACAGTGCCGCCGGATGTCATCCGGAACCATTACCACGCCCCCGCAGTGGGTGGAAAGGTGGTTGAAATGACGCTCAAGCCGGGCGGCCGCGAACAGGATCTCGTCCCACGGTTTGTTGAACGGAACGTCTCTCATTTCCGGATGCCGGATCACGCCCCGGCCGTCCGGTCCCAGCGTGTGTCTGAAACCGATTTTATCGGTGACCTGCCCGATCTCCTGGTCTGTCAACCCAAAAACCTTGGCCACCGCCCGGATGGCGGCCCGGGCCCCGAAACCGTTGTGATTGGCCACCATGGCGGCCCGGCGGTTGCCATATGCCGCAAAGAGGGCGTCGATGATCCGGTCCCGCTCGTCCCATGCAAAATCGATATCGATATCCGGCGGATCCATCCTTTGGGGATTCAAAAACCGCTCAAAGAAGAGCCGGTGTTTGATGGGGTCCACATGGGTAATCCCCAGGGCATAGGCCACAATGGAGGCTGCGGCACTCCCCCGGCCGCAGGACCTGCGGGCCTTCTTCGTGATATGGTCCACCACCAGGAAATAGTGGGCGAAGTTTTTGTCGCGGATAATCCGCATCTCGTGATCCACCCGCTCCCGGACGGCCCGGGAGATCGAACCGTACCGCGACCGGCATCCCGCCAGGGTCTTCTGGTAGAGAAGATCGAAGGCCGCCTGGTCGTCCATATCTTCAAACCGGGGGAAGATGGTTTGATTAAAATCCCAGTCCGCCAACGCAGCCTCTGCTACCCTGACGGTATTTCGGAGGGCTGCCGGCGCATGGGGATACTGGTCGATCATCCGGGCCGGAGGCGTTAAAACATCATGGGACCTGCAGGTATCCTCCTGCCTTAACCGGGACAGTTTGGTGTTCAGGGATACGGCCCTCAGGATGCGGTGGAGGGGGAACTGATGCTCATCCAATAGATAGACCCGGCGGGTGGCCAGGGGCGGAATGCCGCTTTTCCGGGAAAAGGCGTAACAGCGCCCCATCTGATACCCCGGCGACATCTCCACGTAAAGGTCTTTTATCGAATCCCGCTTCAGTGTCTTCAAGAGGGAGAGATCGTCTGAAAATACGATGAGCCCCTCCCGCATCTTTGCGAGAGTCTGCACCAGATCAAAACCGGCATCGCAATGCCGGGCGGAGAGGATGCGGCAGAGACGGGCATATCCCGCTTGGGTTTTGACCAGGACCACGGCCCGACGTCCATCCGCCACAACTTCGCTTCCCACCAGCGGCCGGATCCCCATCTCCCGGGCCTTCTGAATAAACTCGACCATTCCATAAAGGCCATTGGTGTCCGTAAGGGCCAGTCGGTCCAATCCCAGCTCCCTGGCGGTGCGCAAGAGGTCATCGATGGTCCCCATGCCCCACCCCTTGGAGTAGTGGGAATGGACGTTGAGGTGGACAATTTCCATGGGTAACACCCCCATCTCTCCGCACCTTAGTCCTTGCACCTGCCCATGATTCGTCTGACGAAGAGAAGAAGGGACTAAGAGACTGAGAGATCAAAATTAATAGCGCCATTTTTCGGGGTTAGGAGATATCATGTTCATGGTGTCTTTTCATTTTATTCCCGGAGATCACAAAATACAAAATTCCTATGTCTACCCACGCAGATTAATTGGGTTTTGATGACGCAAAGACCCTTCTAAGAACCACTTCTCATTCCCGAAATAAAAGAAGGGCATTTCACTTAAATATTACCTAATTTTGTTTATTGAGCTTGCCCCAAAAAGTCAACGTAAAATCCGGAGTTCCGAGGTTTTTTCTTCCGTATGCAGGAAAGGATAACACAGCAGTTTGACAGATACGGTCACGAATGGTGGTTTTTTTGGAAAATCGCGTTTGTGGATATTCGGTTCGATTATCAGATTCGTGCCACGGCAAGGTGTACGCGGGATCAGTCGAATTATCCCGGATCGGGCCACAACGATGCGCATACCACTGCCCGCCACGCGGCCAATGGACGACGCGCCCGTTAGATATGAAGGGTGGAAATATGACCGTGATCGTGACGGATACTCTTTTACCGATGTGCATGCCCAGAGATCCGCTCAATTGGCAGATGGACCTCTATCAGGCGTTTCGGATAGGTCATGCTTTCTCAGGGGGCATTGCGCAGGCCAGGATTGCCGGACTTTGGATTCAAGTCACTTCATTTCCCAGGTGGGCTTTCTTTTTTCAATGAATGCCGTGGCGCCTTCCTTCATATCCCGTGTGGCGCTCAGGGCGGCCCAGGTATCCGATTCCAGTTCCAGACCGGGATAAAGCGTGAGGTCCCTGGTGCGATTGAGCACCTTCTTGACCGATTTGACCCCCAACGGCCCTCGCTTGCTGATGCGGGCGGCGAGTGATAAGGCCTTTTCCATCACCTCTCCAGGAGGGGTGATCTGCTCCACCAGACCGATGCGGAAGGCCTCCCGGCCGTCGATGACATCGCCCGAAAACATCAACTCTTTGACCTTTCCGAGCGGGACATGGTAAAGGGCCCGTCGGGTGCCGCCGTTGCCCGGGAAAATGGACAGCTTCACCTCCGGAAACCCAAGCTGAGCGGTTTCGTCACAGTACCGGATGTCACAGCACAGGGCCAGTTCCAGCCCCCCGCCGCAAACGCCTTGTCTCCTGCGCCACGCAGGATCACCGCCCGGATTTCTTTCCTGCGATCATCCAGTTCCTGAAACACCTGGGCCATGGCTTCCTTGGTTGCGACATCCAAGGCGTTCATGGGCGGATGGTCAATCTGGATAATGGCCACCTTATCGTTGATGTCATAATGTGCAAGTCCGGTATCCATGTTGCTCGTTCCCCGACCACGGTGTGCGGGAATTAATACTCCCCAGGCATCTCTTTGAGCTGTGCCAGGGAAAAGACAGGGCCGTCTTTACACACGTACTGATCCCCGATATTGCAGCGACCGCAGATGCCGATGCCGCACTTCATGCGCATTTCCAGGGAGAGGATGATGCGTTCGGGTGGGAAGCCGAGCTTTTCAAGCACGGGCTGGGTGAAGCGGATCATGATGGGGGGGCCGCAAACGATGGCAATGGCGTTATCCGCGCTGGTCACCTTTTCCTCGGTGATGGCCGGCACGAACCCGATGTTGTATTTCCAGTCCGGATCATCGGTGCCGTCCACCGTGATGTGCATATCCATATCATCGCGTTTTTCCCACTCGGCCAGTTCATCGCGATAAAGGAGCATGCCCGGATTACGGGCGCCGTAAACGACGATGATGTCTTTAAACTTCGAGCGATTATCCGGGTGCAACATGTAGATGATACTGGATCGCAATGTGGTGAAGGCGAATCCGCCCCCGATGATGACCACGTTTTTGCCTTCCATCTCATCCCAGGGGTACCAGTTCCCGAGAGGACCTCGAATCCCCATGACATCGCCTTCTTTCATGTTGTGAAGATAAGTGGTGACCGCACCCACCTTGTTGACCGTAAAGGCCACGAATCCTTTTTCAGTGGGAGATGATGCGATGCCGATGGGAATTTCTCCTTTTCCCGCAACAGAAATCTCGGCGAACTGTCCCGGTGTGTAGGCAAATTTCTCTTCGTCTTCCGGGTTCAGGAAAACAAACTTAAAGGTCTTGAGATTTCTATCCTCGGTCTCGGTGACGATGGAGTCGATTCGAACCGGATAAGGCAGATATGGATTTTCCAATGCAACCTCCTGAGTCACTTTACGTCACTTTCATATTCATTCATTAACCGACAGACTTCTCTGATATCGATGTTTACCGGGCAGTACCGCACACAGCGGCCGCACCCGGAGCACTGGATACCGTTTTGGTATTTATCCACATAATATTTAAGCTTGTGCATAAATCGCTGCCGCACACGCTGGTGTTTTTGATCTCTGGGATTGTGTCCCGATCCGTGCAGGGTGAAGAGCGGGAACATACACGAGTCCCAGTTCCGGATCCGGTCCCCCTGCTTGCTTAGAATCTCGTCCTGGATGTCGAAACACCAGCAGGTGGGGCAAAGGTAGGTACAGGTCCCGCAATTGAGGCAGGCAAAGGCCACTTCCCCCAGAAAGGCGCGTCGAACAGATCCGTGGCCACCTTGTCCTTCAAGGCATCCGTGGGGACCGACGTCTGAATTTTCTCTTCTGCCGATGCAGCCAATTTTTCCGCTTCTTTTAATGCGGCTTCGTCGGCCGGACTCCCGCCCGATGCCTCCTTCAGGAATGCTTCCCCTTTTTCGGTCAATGCTTTAATCAGATAGGTCTCCCCCCTATCGATCATGAGCGCATCGAGCCCCTGTTCATGAAAGGGACCACCGCCCACCTCGGTGCAAAAGCAGGTAGGGCACGGGGAATTGCAGCCCAGGCCGATGAGTGTGCTGGATTCAAAGTGCTTCACCCAGTAGGGGTCGCTGTACTCCGGATTATCGAAATTTCGTTTGACGATCTGGAATGCATGGGCATCACATGGCCGGATGCCCACCACCGCCTGTGGGGAATAATCCTTGGGTGCCTCCTTCAGGATATAGGCATCGTCATCCGCCTCATCGAGGGAGTATTCAAACATCCGTTCCGACTCGGGGTAGACCAGGGATTTGGGCGACAGCCGCGTGTTTTGATAATCAAAATCAGGGCGCTTGCCCGTTTCCAGCAGCATGAAGGTATGAAAGTCCCCATCTTTTACGGGCGCTATTACCCGGTAGGCATCCTTCAGCCCCTTTAGAACCCCTGTCCACTCATCTTTGGAGAATATCTTTTCTGTCATCAGGCACGTCCTTTTTCTTTACAGAAGATAACGAAGAAAACGAAGAAAAACATGATGGTTGCATTTATAAGACTATATTGTGAGACCCTTTGTCGTCTTTCTTGCCCTCTGTGAAATAATTCCTTCCTCGGCATGATTATCTACTTAATAAAATCGTTATAATCATCCGGGTTGTAGACATCTAAGGGTGGCCGTTGCTCGAGCGTGAGGCCGGCTTCCCATGAGAAGAGTTCCCGGCAGTCCTTGTTCAGCTTCTTGGTGAACTGCCGCATGCGGATGCCCACCGGGCAGACCCGTTCACAGGCCCCACAGTCCGTGCATCTTCCGGCGCAATGATAGGCCCTTAAAAAGTGAAAGGTCATGGTGTCCGCGGGGTCGATGCTCTTGCCGACCCATTGTGGGTTGGACTCGTCCACGAAGCATGTGGGGCAGTAACATAAAGGGCAGGCATTCCGGCATGCATAGCAGCGCAGGCACCGGGATATGAGCCGGGTAAAGAACCGCTGCCGTTTCTCGGGGGCCATCCCCTCGATGGTTTCCACATCCTTATAGGCATCTGTTTCCGCGGGTTCTTCAACGGGTTCACCCACCATTTCATCATAAATCACCGGATTGTGATGCGTGCAGGTGGAGCAGTTATTCTGTAGGAACTTGTCCTTATCCAAGGTCTTTTCGAACCCGTCCCCCTTCACGGTGAATTGAGGACCGTCTTCGCTGATTTCCAATATTTCCTGTTGCTTGACCTCGCGCAGTACGGCCCGGTGATCGATCATGCCCTCGCACGGAATGCCCACAATATAGAGCTGATCCCGTTGGATCTGGTTTTCAACGATATGGGTTACGATATTTCGGGAATTGCAGCCCGTGGCCACAATGCCGATTTTATCGGTACGCTTGGTCAGGTAATTGCACAGATTGAGGGCGCAGAAGCTGTCCCAGTAGAGGGTATCCACTTTGGCCGGATCGTCGATGAGGACCGGTTCGTTCATCATGGGAACCGTTCCCTTCCTGTATCCGATAAATACGTCGACCGCTTTGTCCGTCAAAAGCCGTGCCGCGGTTTCTCTGATTTTTTCAGCATACTCGAGCATTACGCCACCTCAGCTCTCTTCTTGATAAAGTAATTGGCCGGGCCGAGGGCCTTCACCTCTTCGGCGACGGTGTTGGCCACTTCCACAAATTTGGTTGCCTCTGCAGAAGATATCCAGGAGAAATGGAGTCGTCCGGGCTCAATCCCGACATGTTCCAGCAGCCCCTTCAACAACGCGAATTTCCGTCTTGCGTAGTAATTACCCTCCAGGTAATGGCAGTCTCCGGGATGTCACCCGGATACCCAGACACCGTCTGAGCCGTGCCGGAACGCAGAGAGGATGAATTTGGGGCTCACCCTGGCGGAACAGGGGACCCGGATAATGCGGAAGTTGGGCGGGTACTGAAAACGGCTCACGCCCGCCAGATCAGCAGCGCCATAGCTGCACCAGTTACATAAAAATGTGGTGATCTTGGGATCCCGGTCACTCATTTTTCTCTCCTGTCATTATGATATGCTTGAGGGTCATATTTCGTTGATCATCGCCATGATCTGATCGGTCCCGAATCCCTAAGATTAAGGGCCCCGGAACGGCAGGATGCCACGCACAGGCCACACCCTTTGCACAGGACGGGGTTGATTTCCGCCTTTCCGGTGAAGGGCCCTTCTTCAATGAAGGACGGGGCCGAGTAGGGGCACAATTCCACACAGACCCCGCAGCTGCTGCACAGCATGGGGTTGACCCGGGCAATGGTGCCGCTCACCTGAATGTGCTTTCGTGCCAGCAGGGTCACGGCACGGGATGCGGCTGCCTGGGCCTGGGCCACCGACTCATCGATGGGTTTGGGATAGTGGGCCATGCCGCAGAGGAAGACGCCGTCGGTGGCAAATTCCGAGGGTCCCAGCTTGGCGTGGGCCTCCACGAAAAACCCATCCTCATTCATGGGGATCTTGAAAAACTGTGCCAGTTTTTCGTCTTTATAGGGGACGATGGCCGTGGCGAGGGATAGGAGATCCGTCCGCATGAGAAGGGGTCTTCCCAAAATGCTGTCCACGATTTCAATTTCGAGCCCATCGTCTGTCGCTCTCACCTGGGGCTTCTGATCCTTTGAGTATCTGAAAAAGAGGATGCCGGCAGCCCTTGCCTTTCTGTAGAGGTATTCCCGCTCCCCGTAGGTCCGGATATCCCGGTACAGGATCGAGACGTTCATATCCGGATTCAGTTCCTTGAGATGAATGGCGCTTTCCATGGAATGGGTGCAGCATACCCGGGAGCAGTAGGGCCGCTCTTCGTTACGGGACCCCACGCACTGAATGAATACCGCATCCTGGATATCCTTGAGGGATGGATCGTCCGCCATGAACCGTTTGTCCAGTTCCTGATGGGTTACCACCCGGGCGTCTTTTCCATAAAGGTATTCATCGGGTTTATATTCACCGGCTCCCGTGGCGATAACCGTAACGCCATGCTCGAAGGCGTCTTCCTTCCCCTCCCTACGCAGGGTGGTGGCAAAACTCCCCACAAATCCATCCACGTGGGTCAGTTCGGTACCGAGACGGATATCGATCCTGGAATCGGATTCCACGGAACGGATCAACTCCTGCAGATGCGCTTGAATATCCTCGTTCTTCCATGTCTTGAAGAGGTTGAGGGCCTGCCCCCCTAAAGTGTCTGACCGCTCCACGAGACAGACATCATACCCCTGAGTGGAGAGGCTTTTTGCGGCGGCCATCCCCGATATGCCGCCGCCTACAACGAGGCCCCGCTGGTCCACATCCACTTCCACCTCCTGGAGCGGCTCCAGGAGGGCCACCTTGGCCACTGCCATCCTCACCAGGTCCCTGGCCTTGTCTGTGGCCATTTGGGGATCATTCTTGTGAACCCAGGAATCCTGGTTTCGGATGTTGGTCATCTCGAAGAGGTACTTGTTCAACCCGGCATTAATCAGGGTTTCCTGAAAAAGGGGTTCATGGGTCTTGGGCGTGCACGCTGCCACAACGATCCGGTTGAGGTGGTTTTCCCTGATGACCTGGGTCATGGCGTCCTGGGTGTCCTGGGAACAGCTGTACAGGTTGTCCGCCACGTATTCCACATAGGGCAGGGAGGCCGCATAATCCCGTACCGCACCCACATCCACCACGCCGCTGATGTTGATGCCGCACTGGCAGACGAAGACACCGATCCTGGGACGCTCCCCCACAATGGACCGTTCTTTGGGAATTTCCCGACTGCGGGTGAGCGTGCCCCTCGCCGCACTGAGGAGCCCGCCGGCCTCGGTGGCTGCCGAGCTGGCCTCGATGACGGACTGGGGAATGTCCTTGGGGCCGGTGAAGGCACCACAGACATAAACCCCTTTTCGGGAGGTGGCCGCCGGTTGAAATGAACCGGTTTGGCAGAATTCTCCCTCGGTCAGGTCGATATCCATGTCGCCGGCAAGGGCCGCCACATCGGGTGCGGTTTCCAGGCCCACGGAGAGGACCACGAGATCGAAGGACTCCTCCTGAAACTTGCCCTGTTCATCCGCATACCGGATGACCACATCTTCACCTTCGTCCGCCGGATCAATGGTATGGACCCGTGAACGGACAAAGCGGATCCCGTGTTTTTCCCGGGCGTCATTGTAATACCGTTCGAAGTCCTTCCCATGGGTCCGCATATCCATGAAGAATATTGCACAGTCCAGATCATCCCCGGCGTGTTCCTTGGCGATCACCGCCTCTTTAATGGCATACATGCAGCAGGCGGACGAACAGTACCCATGATCGCAGCGATTGATGTCCCTCGACCCAACACACTGGAGCCAGGCAATCTTTTTCGGTTCCTTGTGATCCGACAGCCGGATGAGATGGCCGGTGGTGGGCCCGGACGCGGACAGAATCCGTTCAAATTCCATGGACGTGATGACGCTGGGATGGTTGAGATAGTTGTAGGTCTCGAATTGAGACGGGTCAAAGGGCTGAAATCCCGGGGCAAGGATGATGGAGCCCACGTTCAGTTCCAGCTGCTCGGGCCTTTGCGCATGGGTGTCCAGGGTCACGGCATCCGCACCGCAGGCCTCCACACACTGGTAGCACTCACAGCAGTACCCGCAGTTGAGACATCGGCCGGCCTCGTAGCCGCCCGCGGCCGCATCATAACCGAGTTCCACCTCGTCGAAGTTCGCTTTCCGCTTTTCAGTAGGCAGCTCGGGCATTTTGGCTCGCGTTCTGGGTGTTTCGCCCTCAGGGATGGGCCGGTATTGCGGATTATCGGTTGCGATGGGGGTCCGGCCTTCGGCCATATCCCGGCCGTCGAGGTATCTGATGATGGATTCAGCGGCCTCCCGGCCTGCCGCAACGGCACCGATGGCCACCCAGGGTCCGGTTTGCAGATCCCCTCCGGCAAAGAGACCCTTTCGTCCGGTCTCATAAGTGACGGGATCGACTTCGGTGGTTCCCCATCGAGTGAAATCGAGGCCTTCGATGTCTTCCAATGTGGAAAGATCCGGCCGCTGACCGATGGCCGGGATGAGTTGATCGATCTTTATATCGAATTCACTCCCCGGTATGGGAACGGGTCTTCGCCGGCCGGATGAATCGGGTTCGCCCAGTTCCATGCGGATGCATCTCAAACCGGCAATCTGCCCCTCTTCAACGAGGGCCTCCTGGGGCGCACAGAGGTAGACAATGTTGACGCCCTCTGATTCCGCTGCCTGGATTTCTTCCTCCCAGGCGGGCATCTCGGCCCGGGTACGGCGGTAGAGGATGGTCACCTCATCGGCCCCGAGGCGAACGGCGGAGCGGGACACGTCAATGGCCACATTTCCGCCCCCGATGATGGCCACCCGTTTGCCCACCTCGGCCTTTCCTTTGAGGTTCACCTCACGCAGAAAATCCACGCCCTGACGAACCCCTTGGGATTTTTCTCCCGGGATGCCGAGTTCGATCCCCCTGTGGGCGCCGAGGGCGAGATAGACGGCCCTATAGCCCTTGTTGAAGAGATCATCCACGCTCAGATCCGGACCCAATGGGGTGCCGGTCTTGAGTTCTACGCCGAGATTGGTGATGAGTTCGATTTCCTGATCGAGGATTTGGGGGGGGAGACGATGGTCCGGAATGCCGACCCGCAGCATCCCGCCGGGTTCGGGCAGGGCCTCGTACAGGGTGGAAAGGACGCCTTTTCGGGCCAGGTGATAGGCAGCGGATAGCCCGGCAGGGCCGGACCCGATGATGGCCACCTTTTCATCCCGCGCCGGCATACAGTCGATTTTGATCTTTCTGGGGTCACACTGATCCGCGGCGAGGCGTTTGAGATCCCGGATGGCCACAGGATCGTCCACCTCACATCGTCGGCAGGCATCTTCACACCCGTGCGGGCATATGCGGCCCAAAACCCCGGGAAGGGGGAGGTCTTCCATGATGATTTTGAGGGCTTCTTCATATTTACCCTGACCCACCATCTGGACATACCCCTGCACATTCAGTCCGGCCGGGCAGGCCAGGCGGCACGGGGCCTTATCCGCCTTTTCGATGGCATATGCGCCCGGAATGGCCTGGGCATACTTCTTGTAGGTCGCCTTGCGATCCACCAGACCGTGGTCGTATTCGCTGGGGAGCGACACCGGACAGACGTCGGAGCAGTCGCCGCAGGCGGTACATTTGGTGTCATCGATATATCGGGGAGTTTTGTCGACGGTGACGGTGAAGTTTCCCTCTGATCCCTCAACATTGGCAACCTGAGCACAGGTGATCAGGTTGATGTTCAGATGCCGGCCGACCTCGACCAGTTTCGGAGAGATAATTCACATGGCACAGTCATTGGTGGGGAAAGTCTTATCCAGTTCGCTCATGACCCCGCCAATGGCCGAAGATTTTTCCACAAGGTGGACGAGGTATCCCGAATCGGCCAGATCCAGGGCAGCCTGCATGCCGGCAATACCCCCGCCAACCACCATGACCGCTCCAACGGTTTTCTGTGACATCAAAGACTCCTTAAGGCGAATTCAAAAATATGGGAATTGGTTTTTTCATCAGCGGATATGAATTCGAACTTTTTCTCATAAACCCCGTAAACTGTCAATAAAAATTAGAGAAAATTCCTTGTTGGCCGACTTTCCGGAAAAGCTGAAGAAAACGAGGGGGTAAATATCATCTTGAATCGAGTATATGTCAATGTTAGAGTAACAGGCCGGGATTATATGGGATCTACTCCTGAATGATTTTCAAAATCAGCTGGATATGGGTTTGGTCCCCATAGGGAGGAGAACGGCATGTCGTGTTCAAATGACGAAAGGGACATGGTGCGAATCGGTCTGTTAGGAGGTGACTCATTCTGCTCGGAATTCATAACGGATGTGTGTTCCTATGGCGAGCAGTACCCCAACGGGGCGAGGATTGTCGCCGTGGCCGATCCGGACCCTCAATCTCCGGGGATGATACTCGCAGATAAGCTGGGGCTTGCAACCGTGACGGACTATCATGACCTTTATGATTCTTCCTATGATATCAACTTGCTGATCTGTATGCGGCGTGACGACGCCATGTTTGAAGATATCTTCCGGACGAAACCGGACCACATTCGCCTGTTGGCCCACCAGGTGTTTTGCCTGTTGTGGAATACGGTCAAACTCCGTGAAAAGGCGTTGGAAGAGCGGACCGAAGAACTGACCACCATTGTGGACGGTATCCAGGATTTTATCCTGGTGATTACGCCGGAGCGGAAGATCGTGGAGGTCAATAAGTCCTTCCTGGAGCAAATGGGGTATACCCGCGAGGAGGTGATCGGCCGGACCTGCCACGAGATTTTTCAGAATGTTCTGACCCCCTGTGAATCCGGCGACATCGTATGTCCGCTCAATGAAGTCATCCGGAACAAGCGGCCCAGCCAGCAGGTGCTGACCCGGGTGAATCATGATGGCGGGCAGCGGTACTTTGAGGTGACCCTCTTTCCCATATGGGAAAAAGATGGCAAAATCCTCCGCTTCATCGAGGTCAGCCGGGATATCACCGATAGGAAGAACCAGGAGGAGGAGATCACCCGGCGTCTCGAGGCCATGGTGGAAGAACGGACCCGCCAGCTTGAGGAAAGTCATGCCAAGGTGCTGCACCAGGACAAGATGGCCTCCCTTGGAAAACTTTCCGCATCGGTGGTGCACGAGATCAACAACCCCATTGCCGGAATTCTGAATCTGATCATGCTGCAAAAGCGGATTATGGGGGAACAGAGCCTCGGGGAGGATCAGGTCGAGCAGTTCAAGCACTACATCGATCTCATGGAAACAGAGACCCGGCGAATCGGACGCATTGTTTCCAACCTCCTGGCCTTTTCCCGTCAGTCCAAAGTCAAACCCGAGGCCGTGAATCTGAACCGGGTGATCGAAAAATCGCTGTTTTTGAATGCCAATCTCATGAAGATCAAGGGAATTAAAACAGAAACCGATTTGGATCGGCAACTGCCGGATATCATGGGTTCTGAAGACCAGCTCCAGCAGATCTTCATGAATTTGATTTCCAATGCGGCGGAGGCCATGGAGTCGTCCGGCGGCGAGTTGCGAATTGAAACCCGAGCGTCCAAAGAGAAAAATGAGATCAACGTCCGGGTATCAGACACGGGGGTGGGGATATCGAAAGATCATCTGTCCAAGCTCTTTGAGCCCTTTTTTACCACCAAGAAAAAAGGCAAAGGCGTGGGACTGGGTCTCTCGGTGGTGTACGGGATTATTAAAGAGCACGGGGGGAGTATCCATGTGGAATCCGAGGTGGAGAAAGGAACCACCTTTACGGTGACCTTTCCCGTGGACGGGACAGATCCTGAGAGGGTTGACTGAACACAGACTACAGGTCGAAGAGGGCGTTCATGGATCGTGCAAAAATACTGATCGTTGATGATGAACTGATCATGCGGGAGTCTCTGAAAGGATGGCTCGAACGGGATGGGTATCATGTGGAGATGTCGGCCAGCGGGGAAGATGCCCTCGATCGGCTCAAGAACGTGAAGTTCGACATTCTTCTCGTGGATATGAAAATGGAAGGAATGAGCGGGCTTGATGTGCTTAAACAGGTGAAACAGAGCGATCCGGATGTGGCCGTCGTCATTATCACCGCCTATGGCTCCATTGCGAATGCCATTGAAGCCATGAAAAGGGGGGCCTATGACTATCTTCTCAAACCCTTTGATCCCAATGAACTGGGGATGCTGATCGAGAGGGTGTTGCGGCATCAGGCCCAGGAGAGGGAAAATCTCTTTTTGAGGGCGCAGCACAAGGACCGTACCCGCTTCGAGAACATGATCGGGCAGGCAGCCCCCATGCAGGAGGTGTTCGCCTTCATAGAAGACGTCGCCGGGACAGAGTCCACGGTGTTGATTACGGGGGAGACCGGTACGGGTAAGGGCCTGGCGGCGAAGGCCATCCACACCAAGAGTTCCCGAAGCGGAGGACCCTTTGTGGTGGTGAACTGTGGAAGTTTTCCGGAGCACCTCCTGGAAAGCGAGCTTTTCGGCCATCAGAAGGGGGCGTTCACGGATGCCAAGGCCACCAAAAAGGGGCGACTGGAACTGGCCCACGGCGGGACTCTTTTCCTGGATGAAATCGGCGAGATCAGCATGCGGATGCAGATTGACATGTTGCGGGTCATCGAAGACAAGATCTTCTACCGGGTGGGCGGGACGCAACCCCTGGAGGTGGATTTTCGCATTATTGCCGCCACCAACAGAGACCTCGAAGCGGCCATCAAGGAAAAGGCTTTTCGCGAAGACCTCTATTACCGGTTGAATGTCATCTCATTTAAGATGCCGCCCCTTCGATCCCGAAAAGCCGACATACCGCTTCTGGCGGAGCGTTTCATGCGGCGTTTTTCGCAGGAGACCAATAAGCATGTGGATCAGATTTCTCGGGAGGCCATGGATGAACTCATGCTCTATGAGTGGCCGGGTAACGTACGGGAATTGGAAAACGCCATCGAACGGGCGGTTGTGGTGGCCAAGACGCGGCGTATCCTGCTTGAGAATCTGCCCATTTTTCGAGGAGAACGCGTCAAGGGCCCGGAAAACGAATCCCTCCAGGAGATGGAGAAATCCCACATTACGCGTATTCTCAAGGAAAATGACTGGAATATCTCCAAGGCATCAGAGATCTTAAACATTGACCGCTCCACCCTGTATAACAAGATCAGAAAATATCACATCCAAAGGCCTGATTGACCGTGACGCATTCCCGGAAGGTTGTCATCTCTCCCATTGGAGAAGCGGCCACTGAAATCATAGACGCCCTTGCTGAAGAAATCACGCGGGTTTTCGGGTTCGAAACCGAGATCGTCCCCCTGCTCGACGCCATTCATTTTGCCTTTGATCCGGTGCGGTGCCAGTACCATTCCACGCCTGTGCTGGAAAAATTGTCCGCCGCGGCCCCTTCACACGCCCTCAAGGTGCTGGGTATTGCTCAGGAGGATCTATTCATTCCGATCCTGACCCACGTCTACGGGGAGGCGGAGCTGGGGGGGAAATCGTGTCTGGTGTCCACCTACCGGTTGAAAGAAGATCTGTCCATCGGTTTTGAGGGACGGGTGTATCAGGAACGTATCATCAAAGAAGCCGTCCACGAATTGGGCCATACCTTTGATCTTCGTCACTGCCCGGAAAAATCGTGCATCATGCACTATTGCCACTGCATAGCGGATGTGGATCGAAAGGGGAGAGAACTCTGCCGGTATTGCAGCGTCTTGTTGAAGGATGAATTGAACCGCATTCGGAGCGAGAAGGGTGTCTGAAGGGTTTTCAGAAATACCCTAAGTCCTCAAGAACTGCCTTGCGAGTCGATCCCAGCCCAATTGGGGGAGATTGCCTGAAATATCAGGGGCGAGAACCCCGCCGTCGGTGGCCATAGGCCCTGCCTCGGCTTCTATGAGTTGATAGAGGGTGTCGATTTCCTTGTTAAGGAAATCAGCAGTTTCGCCGTGAATCATCAGGTGTTTCAGGTCTTCCCTCAGATTCTCTGCATGCACCCGCATGACCCAGCCCGCGGCGTAAGGATGGTCGGCCGCAAGACCGCCTGTATCCCTCAACCCGGGATTGATGTCCGTCACGATCCCGCTGACAGGGGACATGACCACGGCCCTTTTATTCCCTTTTTGTACGGCAGTGTCCGGATCGCCCTGTTTGATCCGTTTCCCCACAAGCGGGGACCGGATGGCATCCAATGGACCCAAGAGCCTCAGTGAAAAATCATCCATGCCGATCCTGACATACGGACCTTCCTCCAGCATGGCCCATGCGTGTCCTTTGTGAAGGTAATATCCCTGGGGGATTTTGAACCCCCTGATTTGGGAGATGTCCAGTGGCGTCACCACCGCACGGACCGTATGCTGCGCGTCGAAATACTGATCGAACTCACAGGTGGGACACTGGTAATCATGGGTGCACAGTCTGAAACCGATACGGCCCTTCATGTGGTGAATACAGGGCCGATTGGCCCTGGGGAGGCGCTTCAGCTTGTCGGACCAATGGATGATCCGACCCCTTTTCCCTGTGGGACAATACCTTGGCGGGCGAGCCGATTGTTCTCGGCTGAGACCTTGTTCAGGGCCCGATCAAATGGGCACGACGCGCACTCATAATCCCTGTCACACCACTTCTTTTGGATCACCCCCGCCTGCATCCACAGGCAGGGGTGAGTGCTGGATATAATCGCATCGGTTGCGCAGCGTATCGACATCATCTAAGCGGTCCTCCATGGTGTTCACTGCTGTCCTTGGGGAGATCTTTTCCTCTCTCGGGATGAAGTAAACTCACCTATCCGGTCTTCAGAAACTTCTTTGTCAGTCGTTCCCATCCCAGGACGGGGAGGCTGCCGTAGATATCGTCCGAAAGATACCCACCATCGGTGGCTGCGGGTCCGGCCACGTCTTCGATCATCTCCTCCAGTGCACTGACTTCAGCTTTCATCCAGTCGAGACTGGCGGTATCGTCCATGAGTGATTTGAGTGTCCCCTTGATGCTTGGGGTCCTCACCGAGAACAGCCATCCATCGCCATAGGCTTGATCCGCAGTCAGGTCCGGTCTTTCCCTCAGCCTTGAGTTGACCTCGACGATGACCCCATCCACGGGAGACATCACATCGGCCAGCTTCCCGTCTCTTTTGAGGCCCCACCCGGGCCGGTTCTGATCCAGTTCCTTACCCATAACCGGAAGTTCAAACCCGTCGGCTTTACCGAGAAGCTTTAGAGAGAATTCATCCATGCCGATCCTCAGATATCCGCCGCTTTCTATCCGGGCCCATCCGTGGCCGTCATGAAAATAGTACTCCGTTGGGACATTGAATCCCTTGATCAGACGCGACTCACCGGGAACGCTGTTGGTCTTGGCAGTCCACACATCCTCGAAGAACTGATCGAAATCGCAGGTGGAACATTTATAGTCATAGGCACATGCGCGTTTGGCGATGCGGTTTGTCAGGCTGTGTCGGCAGATACGTTCCATGCCGGGCTTTGTCCTCATGGCATCCTGCCAACTGATCTGTTTGCCACTTTGGACCTTCTTGTTCATCCCGAGGTCATACTTGCATGTGGGGCAGTCATAAAAATTGTTGCAATCCTTAAATGAGACGGCACCGGACTGCATCCAAATACAGGGGGTATTGGATTTGGCTTTCTTATCCGGCTTGACCTTCCAAACCTGACCCCCCAGGGTGGCGCTGATTTCTTGATGGTCTTTCAGATCATTTGCGCTCCCTTTTCTATAGGAAGAGCCGTACCCCAACCGATCTCTCTTTGCTTTTGTACCCATTTTTGATGTCTCCTTTCGATTCAATGATATCCAGCTGTTTGCGCTTTGGGGCCTTATGACTGCAAGAGGGATGCCATCATCTCGGAAAAAAACCGAAATATTTTCTAACTTATTGATATTCATAGATAATGTTAAAACTGTCATGGATTGCATCTGTCCTCTGGTTTTCTTTATGAGCATTGCAATGTGGATATATCCTACAATTGGAGTGGCTTGAACGCTTTTACGGAAGGGAAAAACAGTCAGGTTTTGATGTCATGTCAACAGCTTAGACGTATGTTGGATTTTGCATCACATGGGTGTCGGGTTTTTCCACACCGTCTATGACGTTGACATCTGTAGAGGGCTTTTTTATGCTACACGAAGGATGCAAATATTGCTCCCATGAGGACATAAGCCTTACATATACGCACAATTCGATCCCGATCCCGACCGGATGGACTGAAAAGGAGTATCCTTAAGTTCACGGCATTGGTAACATCTCAATATTTAGGGGCAATCCAGAAAAGCGCCATGGAAAACAGTTTCTCCGATTTATTGAGAAGATACACGGCATTGGCTCTAAGTTAACGGCTAATAGCTAAGAGCTAATTGCAGTTTTTAGGTGCTACTCCCCATCCCTAATCATTGTGCCGGAGGATAACCGATCAGATGACATCACACCCCTTGAACTTGATGTGCCCAGACTGGGCCCCTCCCACATCCCGTCCCCCATGTCCGGAATTCCATTTGTGGACGACGGGGAGCGGGTCTTGTACCATTCCACGCTCAAGGAAGCCAAGACGGCGCTGGATGAATTGGGCCGCATGCCGTCCTTTGAAATGGCGGGACCCAGAAAGACGATCTATTTTGATCCGGGGGATCTCAGGTGTGGCATCGTGACCTGCGGCGGCATATGTCCCGGTTTGAATGATGTGATTCGGGCGCTGGTGATGAGCCTCCATTATCATTACGGTGTGAAAGCCATATACGGTTTCAGGTACGGGTATGAGGGCCTTTCCGCCCGGTACCGACACACGGCCATGACCCTTACGCCCCGTGAGGTCAGGGATATCCACCTGACAGGCGGAACCATTCTGGGGTCGTCCCGCGGACCTCAGGATATTGCCGAAATGGTCGACACGCTGGAAGAGATGAATGTGGGCATCCTCTTCACCCTGGGAGGGGATGGGACCTTGAAAGGGGCCCAGGCCCTTTGCGAGGAGATCGACCGCCGTAAGGCCAAGATCAGCGTCATCGGCATCCCGAAGACCATTGACAACGATATTTCCCACCTGGACAAATCCTTTGGATTTGAAACGGCGGTGGCACAGACCCGGTCCGCCATCTATTCGGCTCATGTGGAGGCCCTGGGTGCCAGAAACGGGATCGGCCTGGTGAAACTGATGGGCCGGGAATCCGGCTTCATTGCGGCTTACGCGGTACTGGCCTGCAGCGATGCCAACTTTTGTCTCGTCCCCGAACTGAACTTTACCCTCGATGGGCTGCTGAGGGCATTAAAGACGCGTCTTGAAATGAGACAGCATGCGGTTATTGTGGTGGCCGAGGGAGCGGGGCAGGATCTCGCCGGCAAGACCGGAGAGGTGGATTTATCCGGAAATGTGCGGCTTCAGGATATCGGACATTTTTTGCGAGATCGGATTATTGAATATTTCAAGAAAGCAGGTTGGTCCATTACCCTGAAATACATCGACCCCAGTTATACCATACGGAGCATGCCCGCTAACCCGCATGATTCGGTTTTCTGCCTCATGCTGGGGCACAATGCGGTTCACGCCGGGATGACGGGTCGTACCAACATGCTGGTGGGACACTGGAACGGGGCATATACCCATGTCCCGATCCCCCTCGCTGTGTCCAAGCGGAAAAGGATTGATCCTGATGGACGGTTCTGGAGCAGTGTCCTGGAATCCACGGGACAGCCTAGGGACTTGAGTTAACAACTCGGGTTTCAGGTTTCAGGAAAGCCCTTCCGCGGGTTTTTGAGATGATACCTCTGAGCTTACAATCAGATCACTCCACCATCTGTCGACAGCGGGTTTCCGTGGTAAAGAGAATCAATACGGCGGATACGATGGCCCAGCCGAGCATGAGGGTGAATGCCGATCGGTATGCGCCCATGTGGTAAACCCGTATGCCTTCCTGAACGGTGCCATTCCAGCTTCTGTCCATAATCCAGCCCATGGCCGGCTGAAGGACCATGGGGCCGATCATCACACCCATGTTGCAGACACCTGAGACCGTGCCGGATAAAAAGGGCGGTACGGATTCCTTGACAAAGGCAAACCCGAGAATCATACACCCGGAGGCGAATCCCACCAGCAGAATGAGAAGGGTAAGAAGCCAGATCGGGATCTGGGGAACAAAGAGGATGACGGCCCAGCCGCAGCAGCTGATGAAGCAGCCTGCCACGTAGAGGGGTTTCCTCCGTCCAATACGGTCGGAGAGGGCCCCGAGAACCGGGCCACCCAGGCCCCAGGCCACGAGAAGTGCGGAGGTGAGCGCCGCACTCTTGGATTGGGAGAGCCCGTAGTGGGTGCTGAAAAAAGGAACGCCCCACAATCCGGAAAAAGCGAGGATCGGGCCTGCCACCCCGCTCGGGGCCAGGCTCAAGAGCCAGGTGTTTTTGTGGCCGGCCACTTCCTTGAGGCCGGAAAAGAGGGTTCCGAATGAAAATGCTTTGCGTTTTTCCTGCGGAGCGAAGCTTGTGTAGCCCCTCTCGGAGGGGTCATTTCGGACCATGATCCAGAGGGCGACGGCGATGAGCAGGGCGGCCGCTGCGGAGAGGAACATCACCGGCCGCCAACCGAAGTTTTCCACCAGGATTCGCAAAGGAACCCCCGCTGAAACCGCGCCCCGAGACCGAAGAGCAGCGCCAGGCCGTTGGTCATGGCAAAACGGTGCGGCGGAAACCAGTGCATGGAGAGTTTAAGCAGGGTGACCCAGGCCACACCCACCGCGCCCCCGATAAAGAGACGTCCGAGCTTTGCAATTCCGATGGAGGGAGCCAGGGCAAAAAGAAAGGCCCCGAGGGCGGCGACGAAGGCACCGGTGGTCAGGAGCTTTCGGGGTCCCCAGTAGTCGGCGAGGATACCTGTGGGGATTTGCATGGCCACATAGCTGTAGAAATAGAAGGCGGAGAGGGCACCGAGTTGCGTGGCGCCTATGCCGAACTCGGCCATCAACTGATCGGTCATGACCGCGGGAGCTACCCGCTGGTAAAATCCGCTCAGATAAAACAAGGCGGCCAGGGCCCATATGAGCCAGGAGAGATATGCCGGGGGGTAAGACTTGTCCTCAGGCATCGGATATCGCTTCGATGGTGAGATCGGTGATGTCCACCACGTTCAGGTCCCGTTTTTGTTTTCTCGCCGTCCCTTTGATGGTTCTGACGCACTGCTGGCAGGCGGTCACGACGGTTTTGGCCCCGGTACGTTGGATTTCGTCGAGTTTTTTACCGGCGATGGTACCGGACAAATCGGGGTCTGTCATCTCCAGATTGCCGCCGCCCCCGCAGCAGATGCTCTGGGAGCGGTTGTTTGGAAGTTCCACAAGGGAAAGGCCGGGAATGGCGCTCAATACTTCCCGCGGGGCATCGAATACGCCGCCGTTTCTTCCGAGATCACAGGGGTCATGAAAGGTGACGGTCCTGTTCACGGCCCTGAGTGTCAGATTGCCGTTCTGAACAAGCTGGTTGATGAACTGGGTGGAATGGAATAATTCAAGCCTGGCCGGTTCGTGGGTTTTCCATGTGTGGTAACAGGAAGGACAGGTGAAGATGACCTTGGATGCCCCCGTGCGGGCGATTTGCTCCAGGTTGTGGGCCATGAGCGCTTCGGCCTTTTCAGGATGTCCCGATGCAATGAGGGGGTAGCCGCAACACCACTCCTTTCCCGCCATGACGGTGAAATCGGCGCCGGCCTTTTCCAGGATCTTCACGAAATTTTGGGGAATCCCCTGGACCATGGGAAAAAAGGATGCCACACACCCCACAAAATAGACGATGTCCGCCTTATCCCTTTCATAGCCGTCTTCAGGGGGTGGCTCCATGTCATCACGCCATTCACCCCGCTCGGTGTTGTCTTCGCCGGAGATGTTGCGATTTTGATCCAGGGATTGGAGCACCGGTTCGACCGTTGGATGCGGCCCCTTGTGCCTGACAATCTCCGCCCGCATCTCGAGGAAGACATCTTTCAGCCCCACCCCGCTCGGACAGGCGGCCGCACAGGCCCCGCACAGGAGACACTCGGCAAAGATGTCCCGGTAATGGTCGCTGATCTCAAGGGTGTTCAGTGCGTACTGCTTGGCGAGCTGTATCTTGCCCCGTGGCGTATATTTTTCAAGAAACAGGGTCTTGCCGACCGGGCAGGCGGCCAGGCAAAGCCCGCACTTGATGCATTGATCGAATTCACTGGCGATGGCTTGCATGTTAAAGAAAACTCCCTGGGTTCAAAATGTTGTTGGGATCAAAGACGCGTTTGATGCCCCGCATCAGCTCGATGCTGGCGGGGCTGAACTCCTTGGTCATGAACCGATCCTTGGCAATCCCGATGCCGTGTTCACCGGAGAGCGTGCCCCCCATGCGGATGGCTTCATCATAGAGTTCTTCCAGGGCCTGATCCACCCGGGCCATCTCTTCTTTGTCTCTGAGATCGGTCATGATCAGGGGATGAAGATTTCCGTCCCCTGCATGGGCCAGCACACCGATCTTCAGGTCGTACGTATCTGCGATGGCCACGATTTTCCGGATAATGTCCGGGAGCATGGCAACAGGCACGGTGGCGTCTTCCACAATGCAGTTGGGCCTCAGCCTGGCTACGGCGCCGAAGGCGGTTCGCCTGGCCTGCCACAGTTTTTCCGCATCCTCCGGTGTGGCGGCTCGTTTTACGGTGATGGCCCCCCGTTTCCGGCAGAAGCCTTCAATCCGCTCCCCCTGAGCATCGAGGGAGAGGGGTTCCCCGTCAATTTCGATTAAAAGAACCGCCTCTGCTTCTTTTGAAAACCGGGCCCCGCCGTAATCACTGATGATGTCCAGTATGACGCGGTCCATCAGCTCCAGGGTGGTGGGGACAATGCCGGATGCCATGATGGCGGAAACGGTGTTGGCCGCATCGTCCAGATTGGTGTAGATGGCCTGGAGGGTCGCCTTGGCCGGGGCCAGGGGGACGAGCTTCAGGATCACTTCCGTGATAATGCCCAGCGTCCCTTCTGAGCCGCAGATGAGCCGGGTCAGGTCGTACCCGCTGACATTCTTCAAGGTTTTTCCGCCGGTTCGGATGATCTCCCCCGAGGGAAGGACCACCTCCATTCCCAGGAGATAATCCCGTGTCACCCCGTATTTGACGCCGCGGGGACCGCCGGCGTTCAGGGCCACGTTGCCGCCGATGGTGGAGACGAACATGCTGGCCGGATCGGGCGGATACATGAGGCCATGTGCGGCCACTGCCTGTTGAAGGTCCGCGTTGACCACCCCGGGCTGGACCACGGCACAGCGATTCTTTGTGTCGATTTCCAGGATGCCGTTCAGCCGGTGGAAGGCCATGATAAGACCGCCTTCCCTCGCCACCGAACTGCCGCATATGTTGGTCCCGGCCCCCCTCGGAATCATGGGGATTCGTTCCCGATTTGCGATCTTCATGATGGCTGAAATTTCGGATGTATTTCCGGGAATGACCACGGCGTCGGGCGTGAATTCCGGAAGAAAGCCGTCATAGGCGTAAGTGGCGAGATCTTCAGGTGTGTCCAAAAACCATTTTTCCCCCAAAATGGATCTTAATTCATCTGCTATGGTTTGTGCAATCATGGGCTGCCTTTCAATCGAATGGTTTTTTTGTTTGCTTGTGGCGACACACTCGCGTCCTGATGCTGAAGGGCGATCCGGCGGATGGGTGGGCGGGGTAAAAGGCACGTCGTGCACCGTCGGAGCCATCATGTTTCGCCCCGGACGTCTATGTCTTCAGTGCCCTGTGAACCAGCTGGGTGATATCCAGGACCTCGAGGGAGATTTTGTTCCGTTTCACATAGGTGGTCATGGTGCGGACGCACTGCTGGCATGAGGTGATCACCGCATCCGCACCCGTACTGAGGATCTCCTCGATTTTTCGTTTTCCGATGTCTGCGGAAAGCTTCGCATCTACCATCTCCAGGTTGCCGCCGCCCCCGCAGCACTGGCAGTTCTGCCGGTTTCTGGGGAGTTCAACGAACCGGATGCCCGGTATGGAACGGATGATCTCCCGGGGTTCGTCAAATACCCGGGCCCCCCGGCCCAGATCGCATGGATCATGATAGGTGACGGTCATGTCGAGCGGGGTAAATGGGATACGGTCTTCCCGGATCAATCTCAGCAGAAACTGGGTGGCGTGGGAAATCTTCACCGTATCCGGATAATGCTCCCGCCATGTCTGATAACAGGAAGGGCAGGCAAAGAGGACCTCATGAGCCCCTTTTTCCCTGATCGCCTCCAGGTTGTGCGTCTTGAAGGCATCGAACAGGTCTTTCAGCCCAGCCCCCATCATGGGAAAGCCGCAACACCATTCCGCTTCACCGAGGAGCGTAAAATCGACGCCACTCCTGTCGAGGATGTCCGCCAGGGCCATGGGGATTTTCTGGGCCACCGGAAAATAGGCCGCCGTGCATCCCGTGAAGTAGACCACCTCGGCCTGCTCTCTGATATAATCATC
This sequence comes from Deltaproteobacteria bacterium, assembly GCA_034522175.1. Lineage (GTDB taxonomy): Bacteria > Desulfobacterota > DSM-4660 > Desulfatiglandales > Desulfatiglandaceae > JAIPDZ01. The sequence goes on from JAXHLQ010000001.1 coordinate 3,519,382, forward strand.
TTCAGGGGGATCGTCCATGTCCTCCACCCACTCGGCCCGTTCCTCGTTGTCCTCTCCAAAAACGTTGTGGTCCTCGGTTAGATTGTCACGGATCATGTCGATCTTTTTGGGATAATGCCCGGAGTGAACCATGTCCTGCCGAAGGGACAGCCAGAGGTCTTTGAGGTGGATTCCCACCGGACAGACCTCCTGACAATTGCCGCAGAGTGTGCAGCGAAAGACCGTGTTACTGAAGTGTTTTGAGGCTTCGTCAGAGGGCGGCTGCTTTCCAAGGAGTCTGCGCAGCAGCCCTCCCCGACCCTTCAAGAGGTCCTTCAGTCCCTTCATCCGGAAGATGGCGGAGAGTTCTCCGTCCGAAGCGGCCGATACCGCGGGGCATACGTCTGCACAGAGCTGGCAGTTGGTGCATGCGCCCATTTCGAGAAGCTGATGGATGGTGTAGTCCCGGTTGCTCATATTCGTGGATTATGCCCGCTCCGGTGTCAGGTGTTTAGATCCGATATGCTGCGTCCCAAACTACTTTAGTCACTTTAGCCACTTCAACTCACTTTATTCCTCCGCATACTTCTCGATATCCGCCACCAGCCATTTTTCAATGGCCTCCTCGCCGTGGATCAGGTTCTCCATCTCCCCCTTGTCGTCCGGCTTGATCTTGTACATCCAGCCCTTGCCATAACAGTCATCGTTGATCAGTCCGGGGTTGGTCTCCAACTCCTCGTTGACCGTGGCCAGTTCCCCGTTTACCGGGGCAAATACCTTCCCGAGCCACTTGCCGGATTCGATTTTGGCAAATTTCTTACCGAGTTTCAGTTTCTTGCCGTCGTCGGGCAGCTGCACATAGACGATCTCGCCCGCCATGGTCTGGGCAAAGTCATCCATGCCCATCACCAGGAGGTCTCCCTCCTCCTTGACCCAGAAATGATTCTCCTCGTAGTAGAGATCCTCAGGCATGTTGTATCCGTGCATTTCCATAACCGATCCTCCTTTCAATTATTCATTTTCTTCCATCAATTCATTGATGAATTCACTCGTGTTATAGATCTTGAACTTCTGTTTGCGCAACTTGGCGTTGGAGAGGTTGTGGACGCAGGAGTTACATTCGGTCAGCACCACGTCGGCACCCACCGCCTCTGCCTGCTCCAGCCGGCGTCTCGCCATGGCGATGGAGTTCTTGGCATAGGCCCCCCTGACCCCGCCGCCGGCACCGCAACAAAGGGCGTTTTCCCGATTGTCCGGCATCTCCACAAAGTCGGAAGCGATTTTTCGAATGGTGTTGCGCGGAGCGTCATAGATGCCGCAATGCCGGCCCAGGTCACAGGGGTCATGATAGGTGACCCGTTTGTCCGTCCGGACCCCGAAATCAAATCCCTTTAGAAACTGGCTGATGTGCATCACCGTTACGCCCTTTTCCTTGAGCGGGGCATACGGGGCTTTTTCGTTGAACGTGCGCGAACAATAAGGGCATCCGGTGATGACGGTCTTTGCACCGGTAGCCAGTATCCGTTCGATGTTGGTCTCCGCAAGCCGGGTGTTGATTTCATAGCCCACATCTTCCAGCACGCCGCTGCAGCAGACCTCATCGATCAGGGTGTAGTCCACCTTCAACCGATCGAGAAGGTCCAGGGTCGCAAGGGTGGACTCGTCTTCCCTGTAGGCGCCTACGCACCCGATGAAAAAAACGCATTCGGCCTTTTTGTTTCGCTCCCGCTCGAAGTCCTCGGGTTCATCTTCCGCGTAGATATTGGTGTGCTTTTCAAGCACCTCGTTCATCCCTTTGAATGCCGGGTGGCAGGTCCCGATATTGACCATGTCTTTCCTGACCTGTTTGATGATTTCCGGTACCTCCACTCCTGAAGGGCAATTCTCAAAACAACTGGCGCAGGTGGTGCACTGAAACAGGGTCTCGATCAGTTCGTCATTCAGTTCAATGGTGCCGTCCATGACCTCCTTTAACAGAAGCATTTTCCCCCGTGCATTGAGCGCAGGGCGCAGGGTGGCGCCGTAGACCGGGCAGACGGCCTGACAGAATCCGCAGCGTGAACACTTCAATACCTGTTCTCTGAATTTCTTTTCAAAATCGTATTTGGCTTCCATGGTTACCCCTCCAGGGCCATTTTCCCGGATTCAGGATGTTGTGGGGATCAAACATCGACTTGAGGCGGCGCATCATGTCCATGGCCACCGGGTCGTGTTCCAGTGTCATGTAGGGGGCCTTGGACAATCCGATGCCGTGTTCACCCGTCAGCGTGCCCCCCAGTTCTATGGCAAGCTCGAAGAGATCGGCACTGGCCTTTTCCATGCGCGCCACCTGATCCGTATCGTATCCGTCATAAAGGATCTGTGGGTGAAGATTGCCGTCTCCGGCATGACCGAAGGTGGCGATCTGAATGTCGTGCTGGTGTGAAATATTCCGTATGCCTTCGAGAAGCGCCGTAATCTGCGTCATGGGCACGGTGACGTCCTCCAGGACAAAGTGGGTCTTGATTCGGGCAAGGACCGCATAGGCCGATTTTCTGGCCGCCCACAGTTCCTCCACCTCCTCTTTGGTTTCCGCCTTTTTCACCTCTTTGGGTGCGTTCGCTTCAAAGACCTCGAGGATCTTCTGGATCTGGTACTCGGTCTCCTCCGGGGTATACCCGTCTGTCTCGGCGAGGAGCATGGCGTCCACCTCCGGCAGGTTCAGGTCGGTGTTCTGATTGATGGCCGCGAGGGTTTCCCTGCCGAGGATCTCGAGGGCGCTGGGGATAATGCCGCTGTGCATGATCTGATTGATGGCCTGACCCGCGTCCCTCAGGTTATCAAAGGTCGCCAGGGCCGTACTGGTGCAGAGGGGTTTGGGGTTGATTTTCAGTGTAATCTCCGTCACGACGCCGAGCGTCCCTTCAGACCCTACAAAAAGCCGTGTCATGTCATAACCGGAAACGCTCTTCATGGTCTTGGCGCCGGTTTTCATGATGCGGCCGTCGGGCAGCACCACCTCGAGCCGGAGCACGTAATCCTTGGTGGTCCCGTATTTTGCCCCCTTGAGGCCGCCGGCATTGGTGGCCACGTTCCCGCCCAGGGTGCTCACCTTTCCGCTTGCCGGATCCGGTGGAAAGAAAAAGCCGTAGGGACCGAGGGCCTTTTCGAGGTCCGCATACACCACTCCCGGCTGAACTACCGCCAATCGATCCTCGATACTGATTCGGACGATTTGATTCATGCGGCTCAGATCAAGAACGATTCCGCCGGCCACCGGCACGGCCATACCCGAAAGGCCGGTGCCGGCCCCCCTCGGAATGACGGGGACCGGTTTACGGTTGGCCAATGACATGATCCGGGATACCTCTTCCGCGGTCTTGGGCCAAACAGCCGCCTCAGGCCGATGGCTGTGCTCCGAGGCATCATAGGAGAAGGAGACCATGTCGATCAGACCGTCGGTCAGATTCTTCACCGACGATCTCAATAAGATCCGCTTTCAATTTTTTATCCATTGGTTTCTCCCCGTGCCGGTAAAGGGACGCAAAGGACCTGACAAACGTAACATTTGCGTTCTTCGCTTCAGCCTTAGCTCACTCTATGCACGTCTTTTATTTCTCCCTCATGTCCTGCCGCATTCATGGCCACCACGACCGGCGCCACGATCATGTGCATGAGCCGGCTGAAAGGGATGTAGGCAATGAAGGCGCCGGTAAGGGCCGCATGAATATACCACACAAAGCCATAGACCTCTACCAGCCCGCGGGGCTGGGTGAAGAGCAGGGCCAGACCGTAACCGATCACACTGTATCCTGACCCGGGGGGGTACCCCGTCAAGGCAATTCGCATTCCTTCCACCACAAAACCGATCACCACAATCCCTGCAATCAGGCTTAGCGCCAGGCGGTCCTGATCCGGAAGACCCGAGGGCCGATTGGCCCGATTCAGCCATCCTCTGGCAAAGGCAAGGGCCGCCCCTGCAAGAATCATCAGTCCCGTTACATCAAACAGGATGCCGGTCAAGGGATAGTTCTTGTTGACGAGATGCCACACAAGGGGCCATTCCGGCTTTAAGAGCGAACCGATTAAGCCGAGCAGGCCCCATACAAACCGGAAAACAAACCCGTAAAAGATCAAGGCGTGAATCATCCACCGGTTGCGCGACTGCCGGTAAAGCCGGCGTTGCAGCAGGACATCCCAGAACAGGGCACGAAAGATGCCCGCAATCCGCCTGGAGAAGATGGCACGACCCAGGTCAGCGCACACATGGGCCAGCTTTGAAAACGGATTGCCGCTGTGAAGGCCCGGCAGAGCGCCCGACAGCCACAGGCCAAAGAACAGCATCATCCCGCAGGCGAAAATAAGGAGAGAAATGATGGTGATGGTATCGCCCATGGAAATGGTGGCCGTATGACACGGCATGCAGATGATGCTCTTGGGGGGCAGGGTCATCGCGGCAGCCCCAAGCATATTGCCCGCGTAGTGACATCGCTGACACGCGGTCTCCTTTTCATAGCGCACCATCTCATGAACAATGGATTTCCCATCCGGATTCGCCCCCTCTCCCACAGAATGCAGTTGGATACGGCGTCCCTCACCGCTCTGCCCCCTTTGAGATGACATGCCCGACACGACACCCTCATATGGGCGCTTCCGGCGGTCTTCTCATCATGCGGCAGGTGGCACTGACCACAGTCGCGGGGTTTCTGAACATCATGGGTGTAGGAGGCCGCATCCTTGTGACAGGTGGTGCAGGCCACTTCAGCATGCGCTGTGTCCTCGTGAGATGCCGCATCGATCAATGGAACGAATTCCTGTGTGATGGCCTGGGCCCGTGTCCCCGACATTCCGTGACAATGAAGGCAGAGGGCGTTGATCCGTTCTTTCTCTCTGGGGTCATCCGCAGCGACGGAACGGTGACAGATCAGGCATGCCGCATCCGCTTCCGAAAAAGACGGCAGGGCATTGCGGGTTTCATGACAGGCGCCGCACTGCTTCTTCACAGGCCTGGCAGGTTTAAACTTTTTCCGGGCGGGATCGGTGATGGATATCTGATAATGGGGATTGTGGCACCGAAGACAGTCTTGATATGAATCAGGGGATTTAACCTTGCGGGAGCCGTGCATGCCCGCTTCGAGATCATCCATGATCGAATCGTGGCATGCCAGACACTCCTCGAAATGAAAGAAATCCTTCACGCGTTTGGTCACCTGAAGCGGATCAGGGTGCATCTCCCGTTCGGTCACGTCCCCGTGACAGTCCTGACACGAGATCTGTCCGTGGACCGAGGCATGAAACCGGGCCGGATCCACCGCCCACGAGGCCTCTGACGGCGTTATCATGCAGAAGAGCGGTACCAGGGCCGCGAGAAGGATGAGACACGGTCCAAAAAATCCTGAAATGTCTCGAAACTGAGGTGCGTTGCGTGTATTCATCGGGTCAACAGGGAAGTCGTTTCGGATGTTTCGCTAACTGGTAAGACCAGTTTACAGTCGGAGGCCCTTTTGTCAAGAGAAAAGGCGGAAATAAGCTCTGGAAAACGGATCAGGGTCTGGGTTGACAAGGTTCATAATGCCCTGGATTGAGATGCATAATTTCAGGGTACGTTCCCGAGCACCCTTTGCGGAGATGCGGGCGCTTTCTCTAAGGACCGCCGGATATGGCATCTGGTATAACCAGCGATTCAACAATGCCGATCACCCACCAACAGCCCACGATCCTATTCCGCGGCCTCTGCCTCCGCCTTTTTCTCTGCATAGGTGAGGACCATCCCCCCGTCAAACAGGAGGTCCCCGCCCGTGAGATATTTGGCGTGGCGCGAAAATCCGAGGACGAACAGGTTGGCCACCTCGATGGGCGACATCATCTCCTTGACCCGTGAACTGCCGAGCATCACATCCCGGACCACTTCCTCATGGCTGATGCCCCGCTGTTCCGCCTGGCTGGGGATCTGCCTGAGGGTGAGGGCGGTTTTGATAAAACCGGTGCTGACTGAAAACGCGCGGATTTTTCCCATTCCCTCCGCAGCGATGGACTGGGTCAGGGCCCGCAATCCGAATTTGGTGATGTTATAAACGGGTTTGTTCAGGGTGCAGATATGGGCGTGTACGGAGGTCATGTTCCCGATGGCTCCGGTACCGTCCTCGCTCTTTTTCATGTGCGGTATGGTGAGTTTTGAGAGGTAAAAGGGGGCGCGGAGCATCAGCTTGATCATGTAATCAAATTTCTCCATGGGGAAGTTCTCCACCGAATCGATGTGCTGGATGCCGGCGATGTTGGCCAGGTATTTGATTCGACCCTGTTCCGCCGCCACAGAGACCGCGTTTTGAATATCCGCGTCAACGGTGAGATCGGTCTTGACAAATACCATCTCCCCCCCCATGTCTCGGACGAGTTGCCGGGTCTTTTTTCCTTCTGTTTCATTGAAATCGAGGCCAACCACCAGGAGCTGATTGGCCCCTGCGGCGACAGCGGTTGCCCTGCCGATGCCTGTTCCCGCACCGCTCACGATACAGACATTGTCGCGATTGAAGTGGGAATCCTTCAGCATGAGGATGTCATCTTGTTTGATTTCGGGTTCTCGAATATCCATGTGTGTACCTCCCCTAAATATGTGTTGGCTTGTTGAATGGTTATGTCAACAGATCAGGGCTCCTTCATTTTCGGAAGATCTTACCTCTTTAGGGACCTGGGTGGCAAGCATGAATTTTCCACCCAAAGAGACGGTGACTCACCCTCTATTGGCGGATGGAGTCTCCGTCCGGACACCTTGACACCCTCGGAATTTTCGCCTATGCTGTATCTCCGATGGCTGGCTCCACCGTCGCCGGCCGTAGTGTCATGTCACATCCAAGATGTCGTAAAGATGCCGTCATTCCGGTCCCGGATCAGGTCCGGGATGATGGACCCGGAATCCAGAATCTCGGAAATAGCCATCCCGCCTATCGGGACTGGATTCCGGCGCCTGCCCCGGACGCCGATCCGTGGTTCGCCGGAATGACGTGGATAATGCCTCATTTCTTTTTGATCGTACATTTGATGTATGACACGACGGTAGGGCTTATCGGCATTTATCACCAGGGAAAGGTTTGAATGAAAGCGTCCCCGTATAATCTGGTCATGTCGGCCATTTTTGGCGGGCGGAAGGGCAAAAGGCCCCCGGCCGTAAACCCCACCTCCATCGCATGTCTCGATCTCATGGATGCGGCAGGTGTCTCCTTTCCTCAGGCCCATCTGGAACCTCAGGCCATGGCCGATCTTGCCATGGCCGGGCATGATATTCTGGGATTCGACACGGTCATGCCCGAGTACAGTGTGCATCAGGAGGCGGCCGCCCTCGGGTCCCACGTGGAGTGGGGCGACCGAAATATGATGCCCGATGCCAAGACAGCCCCCTATGCGGATTTCTCTCCCGTGGAGATTCCCGACAATCTGCTCGAGAAACCATCCATACGGGTGGTGCTGGAGGCCCTTTCCATCCTACGTCGCCACCTGGGCGGGCGGGTGGCCATCGTGGGAAAGGTGATGGGCCCCTGGACGCTCTGCTACCATCTGACGGGGGTTGAAAACTTTTTGAGAAGGGTGGGGAAGGGACCTAAGGACACCGTCAACCGGATGTTGAACCAGCTGAAGGCGGTGACCGTTCAGGTGGCCAACGCCCAGTTCCAGGCGGGGGCCGATGTGGTGGTGCTGGCGGACCATGCCACGGGAGATCTGGTGGGGCCTCATCATTACAGGGAATATCTCTTTCCCATTCATCAGGAGATCACCGCACAGATCGGCGGCCCCCTGATTCTGCACGTGTGCGGGAATTGCCGGGACCGTCTCGAGATGTTCGCGGACGCGGGATTCGATGCCTATCACTTTGAATGGCAAATGGATGCCGGGATGGTGGTGAATCGGATGAAAGACCGCATCTCCCTTGTGGGAAACGTCAACAACCCCGAAACGCTTCTCATGGGGACGCCTGATGATGCATACCGTCAGGCCCGTTATGCCATCGATTCAGGGGTGCACATGATCGGACCTGAATGCGCCATTCCGCTGCCCACCCCCATGACGAATTTGAAGGCCATTGTGTCGGCCGTGCATGACGGTTATTGAGAAAAAATTATGGGATATCCAATAAACAATCGAATGAAGCCAGGAGGAAATAGAATGGGCAAGGCAAAAGTATGGTTTATGAATGCACGGGCAAACCGTTTTCTGGAGTCCACGGCCATTAAGGGTCGGCAGCTCCTGGAGCATTCAGGATGGCTGGAAACCCTGGAGCCGGGAGATATTGTTGCGGTCAAGACGCACATGGGCGAGGCGTACAACGTGGGCTATCTCAGGCCGGTCATTGTTCGGACATTTGTGGAGGCGCTCAAAGATGTCGGGTGCAAGCCCTTTGTCACCGACACCACCACCATGCCGTATCATCCATGGATCAGCCGGACCCTGGCCATCGATCACTTGGAGACGGCCAATCAGAACGGGTTCAACCATGGGACCATGGGTTGTCCGGTGGTCATCGCAGACGGATGGCTGGGCACGGATGACGTCATTGTGGATCTCGATGGTCGCGGAACCTATCTGAACAAGCAATTCGTGGCCCGGGCCATTGCGGATGCCGATGCCGTGCTGTCTCTGGCACACTTCAAGGGTCACCCGGCCGGCGGGTATGGCGCGTCGATCAAAAATGTGGGTGTGGGCGGCGCCAGTAAGCGGGGCAAGATGAACCTCCACGGCGCCCTGGCCGGAGACAAGCCGGTGGTGGATATGAGCATCTGTACCGGAAGAGAATGCGACTGGTGGGAGACCTGTGAGGCCTGCTGTCCCGAGGGGGCGGTTCACGTTACGGATCAGGGTCTTGAGATCGACCTGGAGGACTGTGTCTACTGTTTTGCGTGCGCCAATTTGTGCGTCAATATGGCGGGGGTAGGAGGCATCCAGCGCTTCGACCACCTGCCGGCCCTGGGGAGGCGCATCGCGGATTCAGCGCTCGCCGCCATGCTGACCGGGGAACCGGGCAAATTCTTCTTCATGAATTATGCGGTGGATATCACCCCGTGCTGTGACTGCTACGGATGGACGGACACGCCCATTGTGAACGGGTTGGGACTCTTCGGTTCTTTAGACCCGGTGGCCGTGGATAAGGCCTGCATCGATATGATGAACCAGGCCCCGGGGTTGATCAATTCCGAGGCCGAAGATTTTGACGCCCTCGCGCCGGGGGTCAAGAAACTCAATGTGATCAAGGGAAAGGACGTGGAGGCCCAGATCTACGGCGGTGTGGAAAACGGTATGGGGACCACCGACTACGAGATCGAAGCGGTGGAGCAGGATCGGAGCCAGGCAGCTATTCGGAAGTTTTATCCCGACGGGGTGAGGGCCGACAAGTTGAAGCCCATGTATGCCAAAAACCATCCCCTCAAGGGTCTGGATACCGCCTCATTCGGCCGCAACACCGAGGGCGTGGATAACCCGAGGTATCCCAGAAAGTAGAAAGTGTGAACTTTATTTTCTGGAAATTGTGTCGGGTGTGTTTGGGTCCTTCAGGTAGTATCGGCCGTTTTCCGTTTCGCAGACAATGCCGTGCATGGTCAGGTGCTGGAGGGCCTTGGGCCGGTAATCCCGGGTGCCGACGCGAAGGAGTTGCACCTTGGCGTAGGGGAGGTTCACAGCCGATTGGGTTTCAAAGGCCCCTTTTTTTTTCAGATCCCTGATGATGTAGAGGTAGGCCCTTTGGAGTCTCCAGGCATGGAAACGACGGGTGAGGAGGTAGACCCCTATGAGTACACCTATACCGATGATGATTTGTGGGGTCTCGTTCATTGAAGCGCCTTTTTTGCCGGCTGGGAGCAGATGATGCCGGTGGTATTTTCCTTGATTGTGAGCTGTGGATTCCGTATAAATCGGCAAAGGGGATAGAGGTTCCCGATTTTTATCCCTGAAAATCCTTTTCCCAAGGCCCTATGATAGCAGAGTCTGGCCGAGCACCCAAGCGGTTTTTGTTTCCGTGCAGAGATGCGGCGTCGCAGGATCTGCCCAATAACCGGGAAAAGGTCCAACGACATTCATTGAACCCTGAACACGAACCGATGGAGGTAACATATGGTCCCGGAAATTAAAAAGATCCTGTACAGTACCGACCTGTCTGAAAACGCGAAATATGCCTTCGGGTATGCGGCCAGTATTGCGAACCGATACGGTGCGGGCATCACCCTGCTCCATGTATTAGACCACGGGTCTCCTTACCGGGAAAGCCTCATGGTGAATGTGCTCGGGGAGAAGAAGTGGAATGAAATCGTCAAAGAGAACGAGGCCAGTATCGTAGAGACGTTCAAAGAACGACTGAAGACGTTCTGTGACGAGATGGCCGCCCAGTTGCCGGCCTGTGAGTTCATCACGGATAAAGTCGAGGTCAAGGTGGGTCATCCCGTGGACCGGATTCTGGAGGAAGCGGAAAAATTGGATTGCGATCTCGTGATAATGGGTGCCCATGGCCACGGTATTCTGGGGGATGCCATGATGGGAAGCGTATCCAGACGGGTCCTGAGACGTTGCAAAAAGCCCGTGTTGATTGTCCGGCTACCTGAAGAGAAGTAAGCCCTAACGCCTGGCCTTACGTTCGATCTCCAATGCCTTCAGGTCCTTTCGGATGATTTTTCCGGTGGTGGTCATGGGAAGATCCTGAACGAATTCGATCTCCCGGGGATATTCATGGGCGGCCAGGCGCTCCTTAACGTATGTCTTGATATCGTTTTCAAGGGAGGCATCCGGCGTAATGTCTGCTTTCGGGACGATAAATGCCTTGACCACCTCGCCTCTCACCTCGTCTGGACTCCCCACCGCGGCCACCATGGATACGGCCGGGTGTTTCATCAGACAGTCCTCAATCTCAGCCGGGCCGATTCGATAACCGGCGCTGGTGATCAAATCATCGCTCCTTCCCACAAACCAGAAGTATCCGTCCTCATCCTTCTTCGCCAGATCTCCGGTCATCCACCAGTCGTTGACGAACTTCTCCCGGGTGGCTTCCTCGTTTCGCCAGTACCCCAGACACATGACCGGATCGGGGGATTTGATGGCCACCTCACCGGTCTCTCCGGTGGGAAGGGGGGCGCCTGACGCGTCGATGATGTCCACGATGTGGCCGGGAATCGGCTTCCCCATGGATCCCGGCCGGATCTCCATGACCTCAGAGCAGCTTCCCACCACCAGGTTGACCTCGGTCTGGCCGTAGAATTCATTGATGGTCAGCCCCATGACCTCCCGTCCCCATTCCAGCAGTTCCTCGCCAAGGGCCTCGCCGCCGCTCCCGATACTCCTCATTTCATAGTCATAACGGCTCCGCGGATCCTTGACCTGTCGCATCAGCTTGAGGGCCGTCGGGGGCATGAAGGCGTTGCGGATCCCGTATTTGGCCAGGAGATGAAAGGCCTCTTCCGGATCAAATTTCTTGGCCCGGTGGGCCACCACCGGCACCCCGAAATGCCAGCTGGGCAGCAGCACATCCATGAACCCCCCCATCCAGGCCCAATCAGCCGGGGTCCAGAAGAGGTCGTCTTCTTTTGGGAAGAAGTTGTGAGGAAACTGGATGCCGGGGAGGTGACCCAATAGGACGCGATGGGCGTGATGCGCCCCCTTGGGCGGGCCCGTAGTGCCGGACGTGTAGCTGATAAAAGCCGGGTCATCGGCACGGGTCTTCAGGGGCTTAAAAGTCTTGGATCCCTTTGACACCAGGTCCCAGAAATTCAGAACCCCGTCCGGGGCTTCTCCCCTTGTGAGAATGACGGTCTTCAGGTTTGGGAGCCTGTCACGGAGTTTCAGCACCTTGGGAAGGTTGGCCTCGTCGGTGATAATTCCCCTGGCCTCGCTGTTGGACAGGCGATACTCCAGGGCCTCGGTCCCGAACAGGGTAAACAGGGGGATGACCACCCCCCCCATCTTATAGGTGGCGATGTGGCTGATGCCTGCCTCCGGAGACTGGGGCAGCAGGATGCCCACCCGGTCTCCGGGTTGAATGCCGTGGGCCTTGAGCCCGTTGGCCAGGGCGTTGGAGAGGCGTTTGAGGTCCCAGAAGGTATAGTGTTCCACCTGACCCTGGTCGTCCTCATAAATCAACGCCAACCGGTATCGCTGGTGTGCCCATTTATCACAGATATCCACCCCGATGTTGTAAAACTCAGGGATGTCCCAGACAAAGGAGTTGTACACCTCATCATAGGTCTTTCCAGGCTTCAGCATCTCTGCTTTCTCCTCGTAAATTCTCACTTTACCAGGGTGTTGGCCAGCCAGGTGATGGTCCCAGGCCACAGGATACATATCAACAGACCCAGCTCCATGAGCCGCCAGAAGGGGAAGGCGCCCCAGTAGATATCCGAGGTGGTTACTTCGGGAGGGGCCACCCCTTTCAGATAGAACAGGGCATAGCCGAAAGGCGGTGTCAGAAAGGAGTCCCTGGAGCATGACCGCCATGATGACCACAAACCAGAGTTTATCAAATCCCAGATCCGCTGCAATGGGGAGGAACAACGGGAAGCAGATCATGATGATGCCGATCCAGTCGATGAACATCCCCAACAAAAAGAGGATGATCATCATCACGATGAAGGTCCCCCATTTCCCGAATTCCAGTCCATAAATATAGCCCTTGACCACTTCGCCGCCGCCTGAACCCATGAAGACGCTGGCAAAGCAGGCCGCACCCACCAGGATGATGATCACCATGGAGGTGGTGCGGGCGGTGTTGACCACGGCGGAATAGAGGCCGCTCCAGGTAAATTTGCCGTAGGCCACTGTCATGCAAAAGGCGATGGCCGCCCCCACGCCCGCTGCCTCGGTGGGCGTGGCAATGCCGGCAAAGATGGAGCCCAGGACCCCGGCAATGAGGATCATGGGAGGGACCAGCGATTTAAGGGTCATGAGGAACAGCTGCTTTCCTGAAACCGCCTGCCGCTCTTCCTTGGTGAGGGCCGGGCCGTCTTGGGGTTTGAAAAGGCATCGAATCAGGATATAGGTGATATAAAGGCCCGCCAGGATAAGTCCCGGGACCACGGCCCCGGCAAAAAGCTTGCCCACGGACAGGGTGGCCTGGTCGGCCATGACCACCAGCATAATGCTGGGGGGGATCAGGATGCCCAGGGTGCCCCCGGCACACACGGCCCCCGAGGCCAGCCGTCGATTATAGCCGTATTTGAGCATCACCGGCATACCGAGGAGCCCCATGGTGACCACGGAGGCCCCGATAATCCCGGTACAGGCCCCGAACAGGGTGGAGACCACCACTACGGCAATGGCAATCCCTCCCCTGACCGGGCCGAACAGGTATCGCATGGTGTCGAAAAGGCTTTCCGCCACCCCGGATTGATCCAGCAACTGGGCCATGAAAATGAACAGGGGGATGGCCACCAGGATGTAGTTGTCCATGGTGCCGAATGCCCGGCTCAGGAACATGTAAAAACTGCTTGGCCCCCATCCGATATACCCGAATATGGCGGCCAGTCCGCCCAGTACAAAGGCCAGGGGTTGTCCCATAAACAGTCCGATCAACAGGCCGATGAACATTCCCCAGGTGATGAATTCAGGACTCATATCTCTTTCCCCTTGACGGTCTGAAGGATGGCTCGAATGTAAACGGCGATTCCCTGAATCAGCAGCAGTCCGAATGCGACCGGGATGACCGTCTTGATTTCGGGCACCACCGGCATGGCTGCGGAACCGCTGGTCTCTCCCATGGCCCAGGAGGTCTTGGCGAACAGGATCCCCTGATGGAACATGATAAAGCAGAAAGGAAAGAATAGGCAGGTGTAGGTAATGATATCCAGGGCCCCTCTTATTCTGGATGAGAACTTCTGATAGAAGATGTCGATGCTCACATGGCCCTTGTGCAGAAGCGTGTAGGCGGCCACCAGCATGAAATGGGGTCCATACAGGTAGTTGGTCACTTCCGGCGCCCATATGTGGGCAGAGCCCAGAACTCGTCTGGAGATCACCTCATACACCACAACGATGGTCAGGGGAATAATCAGCCACATGAAGATGCGGCCCGACCACTCACTGATGCTGTCCAGAAATTTTAAAAATGTCTTGAGCTGCATGCCATGCCCTTTCTTTTCGGGGCGTTATGCGGCGGAGCCGCATAACCCTCCTCCCGTGAAAGCCTTTTAAAACCCTTTAAAGGCGTAAAGAAACCCCCGGGACATTCTCCGGAGGTCTCTTTTCGGTCGTGGTGTTAATAGCCCATCTTCTTGAGTTCTGCCAAGACCTTATCCACGTAAACGGGGGTCCGTCCCTGACCAAAATCCCCGCTGATCTTACGCCAGTCTCTGTATTCATCCAGATATTCCATCTGGGATTTGAGCATGCGGGCGTAGAACTTGGATTCCTTGGCCTTCAGGAGGCAGTACTGACCGGCCAGTTTTTCCAATTTTTCCAGCTCTTCCGGAGGCAGGGGGACGATTTCTGTGCCTGCCTCCACAAATTTATCAATGGCCCTTCCGGAATCCCCTTCCCAGAAGGCCATGCCCTTGATGGCGGCCGCCTGGGCGCCGCGCTCCAAAATGGCCTTGTAGGTCTTGGGAAGCTTGTTCCAGGCCTTCAGATTGACCATCACGCCCACCTGTGACGAAGGCTGGAACCAGGCGGGCACGCTCCAGTACTTGGTAATCTCGGCAAAGCCCATTTCCCAGTCAATGCCGGGGCTGCTGAATTCGGCCCCGTCCAGGGTCCCTCTTTCCACCGCGAGGTAGATCTCGCCGCCCGGGATCTTGACCGGTGAGGCGCCGAGCTGTTGTAAGATCCAGATGGTGGCGCGGGAAGGCGTTCTCACCTTAAACCCTTCATAATCCTTGATGGATTTGATGGGGCCGTATTTTTCCGTGGACCGGAATCCCGATTCCATGGGGGTGGCGCCCACTGAGAAATAGGTCATACCGTATTTCCCGTACAGTTCCTGCATCAGCTCCAGTCCGCCGAATTCGTACATCCAGGTGATATAGTCCACATTGGTAAACCCGAAGGGGAAAGACCCCAGGAAATCAAAGGCAGGATCTTTACTCGCCCAGTAGCTGGGCCAGTCGCCGACGGCCTCCACCACGCCCTTGCTGCAGGCATCAAAATATTCAAAGGCGCCCATGAGTGACCCTGACGGGAACCATTTGATCTGAAAGTCTCCGCCCGTCATCTCTTTTACATAATCGATGAGAAGCAATTCACCTCGATTGAGGTTGATTGCAGGGGTCCAGGTGCTCCCCATTTTCCAATTGACCTTTTCACCTGCCACCGCACTGGTGCCGAAGGTGAAAACCGTTGCAATAACCGCCAAAAATAGTAACCATTTGATTTTTCTCATTTTTCCCTCCACATAAATCCGTTTCTTATTTCTGGTCCATATAGACAACCGTTTCATCCGCTATCCTTAATTTTTCGGATCACCCCCTTTCCCATCTATCTTCTGTAATGGTTGGTTGTTTGGGATTATGGTAATGGGTCATGCTCGATCCCCGAGCATGGATCAGAGACGACAGGTTGTCGGACGAGAGATAAGAATGCCGAACATCAGGTTCAAAGATATGAAGGTCCATACAGATACCGGCGTTCAAAAATGTCTGAGTTTCTACACGCTGAAAACATATTAGATAGCACACCTGCGGTGGTGATGTCATCCCTTAAATACAAAAAGTTTCCCCTCGTCATTTGTCGTCATTCCCCTTTATTTGGCCCACTACGTAAGGACCGTCGGGAACCACCACCCCATTTTCATGGGTCTTGAGAAGCTTGTCCGCCGTTTCCTGGAGATTATCGACCTTCTTGATGCCCATGTTTTCGAGGTCGCCCGCTGAAAGCCCCGGAGAGTAGACATAAATCTGTCCGGCGTGATCGAGTGCCTGATAGATGTTCTGCGCACACCACTGGTCGATGATAAAGTCCTGGGGATCACAATAATTTTCAAAAAAGGCCCGGGGGCCGGGGACGGTTCTGAGGATGTCACAGAATTCGGGGTTTCCAATCCCTTCACTGCACTCACATGCCACCAGAATGGTGCCGCCCGGCTTGAGAATGTCCCGGGCACCGATGAGCGCCTTGCTGATCTGGTAGAAGGTGGCGTCCAGCGGGTAGCCCCCGCCTGACGTGATGACCAAATCCGGCCTGTCCCTCAGGTTCACCACGGAATGATGCCTGACCAGCTCACAGCCCGCCAGGTGGGCACGGTCATAGTGTCCGGCGAAAACGCCGCCGATCTCCCGGGCCCGGTTGATGACCACGTTCAAAATGAAATCCGCGCCCACAAGGTCGGTCACGCGAATGACATATTCGTGAAAGGGATTACCGTCCAGGACACAGTTGGTCACCCGGGGGTGATCGATCATCTTGAAGGAATGCATGAATTTCATGGTTTCAAAGCTGGAAATCCCCGGAAGGATGGCCTTGCCCCCGCCCGAATAGCCCGCATAAAAATGGGGCTCGATCAAGCCGGTAAGGATCTTGAAATCGGCGTTGAGGTAATGGGTGTTCACCTCGATGGGGGCGTCGTCGATTTCATCCACCTTGCGGTAATTTTCAGGGTCCCGGCAGTAATGATTGACGATGGTATAGCGATCTGCAATGTCTCTGCCCACGAGGGCTATCAGTTCTTCTCCGAGGTTGGGACGGTGCATGCCCGTGGCGATCAACAGCGTAATATCCTCTTTGTCGATGCCGCTTTTCTCGAGGGTCTGCAGCAGGGGCGGGAGGATTATCTGGTTGGGGACCGGCCGTGTAAAGTCGGATATGACCACGCAAACCCTTTTTTTATCCTTTGCCAGTTCCATCAGTGGAGGACTTTCGATGGGATTGGACAATGCCTTTAAAACGGCCGTTTCAGGGGATGAAAGCCCCTCCATCGGTTCCATGTCTAGGGAGACCACGGCATCCGGTAGATCAATACTGAGTCGTTCTTTGCCACACAGTAAGCCGGCTTTCATGCTTGGTTCCTTTCGAGATTTACAGGGATCGAATGATACGCTGCGCCAGGTTACCAGGAATCATCAGACTTAGACGGTTTGGTCATACCAGTACGCCAAACGGCTGAATCGTGTCAAGGAAAAATTTTGGCACCGTGGATGCCGTGGCGGCATGCCCAACATCCGAATCTGAAAGGCAAATATATAAGATATTGATTTTATGTACAAAATAATGTTTTATATGGTCAACATGTTCGTTGGAATGACGGTGTATTTTTCTTAGAATAACGGAGCCCTTAAAATTGGCGCTTGCAGGGTAAAAACAAATCTGGTATAGCCAGAAACGATGATCGCGACAATCGTGTGCCGTCGATTGCGGCTTCCCATCTTGAGTGGCGGTTTACCTGCCTGAACAGGACGCAGGGAAAGGTTTACATGTTCAAAAGGATTTCCGCAAGAAAGATCTCCGATGAAATTATCGAGCAATTCAAGGAGATGTTAAACAAAGGAGAACTGAAGCCCGGTGATGAACTCCCCTCCGAGCGGGATCTGGCTGAAATGATCGGCGTGAGCCGTCCGCCGTTGAGGGAGGCGCTCAACGCCCTTCAGACCATGGGGTTTATTGAGATCCGACCGAGACGCAAGATTGTGGTCCGCTCCATTGTTGAAAAGTTCCTCGGCGACCCCGTCAGCATCCTCATTGCCGAAGACATGGAGAAGCTTTTCGAACTCTTAGAGATTCGGCGTGCCATGGAAAGCTGGGTGGCGTATAATGCCGCGAAACGGGCATCCCGGGAAAACATTCGAAAAATTGAAAAGATTATCGAAAAGGACCAGGGAAATCTCAAGCTGAAAAGAGACGATGCCAAAACCGATGCGGATTTCCATGTGTCCATTGCCCAGGCCACAGAAAACACCATTTGTTCACATCTGATGGCCTCCTGTTACCATATTCTCTGGAACACCCAGATGGTTTCCCGGGAGACGCTTTTCAAAAAGGCGGGTAACCGGGACCAGATCGCTCAGCAGCATGTGAACATCTTCGAGGCCATTCAGGCAAGAGATCCGGAAAAGGCGGCGAGAGAAGCCAGGCGTCATATCAGCTTTGTGGCGGAAGAACTCAGACGTATGCTAAGCGCAGAACCAAAGCAGGTCTAAAAGGGTCGCCATCGCCGCTGAAACGCCAGGGCGGGCAAATGACAATGCGCCATCTAAGGTCTATCGCATACCGGCTTTTCTCTTGACTCCAATCCCCACTTGGATTACACAATCTTCACAACCATCGCCGGTTGTTTAAAGGTCTCCTCACGTTTCCCGCCGAAACGGGATCCCGGAGATTCCCGGTCGACTTTTTTTAAATGGCTTAAATTTTCGAACGCCCATCACACAGAACATGGAGAAAACAAGTACTGTCATAGAAGACAGAAAAATCAAGGCTGAAAAAATCGAATCCCTGGGAGGCACCCTCTATCCTGCCGGGCACCGTGTAGATACCCGTATCGCTGAGCTGTTGGATCGGTTCGGACAAACGGAGGCGGCTTCTTTGGAAAAATCCGTCGAAGTTCACACCGTGGCCGGTCGTATCCTGTCTCGGCGCGATTTCGGTAAGGCGTCCTTTATCCACATTAAGGACGGGACCGGACGAATTCAGGCCTATGTGCGGAAAGACAGGATTCCGGAACGGCAATTTGACATATTCAAACTCATGGATATCGGTGATTTTGTGGGGATTACCGGACCGTTGTTTCGCACACGGACCGGGAGTTGACCCTCATGGCCCAGGATATCACCCTCCTCACCAAATCCATGCGACCCCTGCCGGAGAAATGGCACGGGCTCACCGACGTGGAAACCCGTTATCGCCGGCGCTATCTGGATCTCATCATGAACGATGATGTGCAGGCGGTGTTTGTGCTCAGAAGCCGAATCATACAGTCCATCCGATCCTTTTTGTGGAAAAAGGGTTTTTGGAAGTGGAAACGCCCATGATGCAACCGATTCCCGGGGGCGCAACGGCCAGGCCCTTCAAAACCTTTCACAACGCCCTCGGCATGAATCTCTATCTGAGGGTGGCGCCGGAGCTCTATCTCAAACGGCTGGTGGTGGGGGGATTGGAGCGGGTGTTCGAGATCAATCGAAATTTCAGGAATGAAGGGATTTCGGTGAAGCACAACCCGGAATTCACCATGCTCGAATTCTATATGGCCTACGCCACCTATGAAGACCTGATGCGCCTGACGGAAGACCTTTTCACCGGAATAGTCACGGAATTGTTCGGTCGGCAAACCATCCGATACCAGGGGCAGACCATCGATTTTACATCCCCCTGGCAGCGAATTTCACTGTTCGATGCCCTGAAGGAGATGGGGGATGTGCCCGAAGGGGTTTTTTCGACCAGGGAGGCTGCTGCCGAGTTTGCT
The DNA here is from genome assembly GCA_034522175.1 of Deltaproteobacteria bacterium. Classification (GTDB taxonomy): domain Bacteria; phylum Desulfobacterota; class DSM-4660; order Desulfatiglandales; family Desulfatiglandaceae; genus JAIPDZ01. The sequence goes on from JAXHLQ010000001.1 coordinate 3,538,688, forward strand.
CGGCAGCAGGATATATCCGTTGAGGAGAGAGACGGAAAGGGTCAGATATTGACGAAGATTTTCGATCACCTGGTGGAGCCCAATCTCATCCATCCGACCTTTATCACCGGCTATCCCACGGAAGTGTCCCCCCTGTCGAGACGAAATGAAACGGATCCGGATAGGGTCGACCGTTTTGAACTGTTCATCGGCGGGAGGGAGATCGCAAACGCCTTTAATGAACTCAACGATCCGGTGGATCAGCGGAAACGTTTCGAGGCCCAGGTTTCCCTGCGGGAGGCAGGCGACAAAGAGGCCCAGTTCATGGATACGGACTATGTAACCGCCCTGGAATATGGGATGCCCCCCACCGCCGGAGAGGGGATCGGTATCGACCGGGTGGTGATGCTCCTGACGGACATGCCTTCCATCAGGGATGTGATCCTGTTCCCTCACATGAGACCGAAAGACTGAGGCGGGCATGGATGTTTGAGCTATTTCTGGGTATACGTTACCTTAAAGCCAAGCGTAAACAGCGGTTTATTTCGGTCATAACGGTCATTTCCGTTCTGGGCGTCATGATGGGGGTCATGGCCCTGGTGGTGGTCCTCTCGGTTATGAACGGATTCAGGGCCGATCTCATGTCCAAGATCCTCGGGGTTAATTCCCATATCCTGATATTGAATACCGGAGGTCCATTCCATGATTATCGGGCGATTGCTGAGACGTCGCGCAATATCAGCGGTGTGTCGGCCGTCACGCCGTTTATCTACACCCAGGTCATGCTGAATAACACGGGCCGTGTCTCCGGAGCCGTTTTGAGGGGGATCGATCCCGAAAGTGCCTCCCAGGTCATGGACTTTCAGAAGATGTTGAAGGAGGGATCGCTGGCGTCCCTGAGCGATGAGAAGGGGTCGTACCCGTCCATCATTGTCGGCAGTGAACTGGCGAAACAACTCGGGATCCATAAGGGGAGCCTCATCACGGTGATTTCGCCCGAGGGCAAACTGACCCCCCTGGGCAGATCCCCCAACACCCGGAAATTCAAGGTGACGGCATTTTTTGATTCGGGGATGTACGAATACGATGCCTCCATGGCCTATATCGCTTTGAAGGAGGCGCAGGAATTTCTCGCCATGGGAGACCGGGTAACCGGACTGGAGGTCAGGGTCGACGATGTTTACCAATCCGACGGGATTGCCCGTAAAATCGAAGAAGCGCTGGGCCCGCCATACTGGACCAAAGACTGGAAAGTGATGAACCGGAGCCTCTTTTCAGCGCTCAAACTGGAAAAACTGACCATGTTCGTTATCCTGACCATGATTGTCCTTGTTGGGGCATTGAACATCATCAGCACGCTGGTAATGGTGGTGATGGAAAAGACGAGAGACGTGGCCATCCTGAGGGCCATGGGGGCCACTGCCAGGAGTATCATGTCTATTTTCATGTTCCAGGGTCTTTTGGTGGGCGTCATCGGGACGGCTGCCGGTCTCATTTCGGGTCTGGGGATTTGTCAGTTGCTGGCCAAATACAAGTTTATCAGTCTTCCTTCGGACGTATACTATATCTCCACACTCCCTGTCCGGGTGGAACTGATGGATGTTTCCTTCGTCGCTGCGGCGGCCGTGATCATCTCCTTTTTGGCGACACTCTATCCCTCCTGGTACGCATCCAGGGTAAATCCGGTTGAATCATTCAGGTACGAGTGATGGCGCTGCTCAAACTGGAGCATATATTCAAATCCTTTGACCATCATGGGAATGTCATTGAGGTATTGAAATCCATCGATCTGGAAGTGAATGCCGGGGACAGCCTGGCGGTGATGGGGGTATCGGGTGCGGGAAAGTCCACCCTGCTGAATATCATGGGCAGCCTCGAAGACCCGACCGACGGGGTGGTGACGTTCAACGACATGAATCTGTATGAGATGGATGAAAGAAGCCTCTCGCACCTGAGAAATCGGCAGATTGGGTTCGTCTTTCAGTTTCATCATCTGCTTCCGGAGTTGACGGCCCTGGAAAACGCCATGATGCCCGCGCTGATTGCCCGGTATTCCAGGAGGAAGGCAACGGGGATGGCCCGGGAGGTACTGGACAAGGTTGGGCTCATCAAGCGGGTGGATCATCGGGCAGGGGAACTCTCCGGGGAGAGCAGCAGCGTGTGGCCATTGCAAGGGCGCTGGTCATGCGACCGAAATTGATCCTGGGCGATGAACCCACTGGGAACCTCGACCTGGGTTACGGGAAGGGAAATCGCTGAACTGCTGCTCGAGTTCAGCAAGACGGATGGTATCGCCATGGTCATTGCCACGCACAATCGTAAACTGGCGGAACAGATGTCCAGAAAAATGGAGCTCATAGATGGCGAGATCGGATAGGTGGGACTCGGGACCGGAGGTGCGCATGGCGGGGTGTGATTACAGGCAGAGACGGGGTCTTTCTCTGTGCATTCTTTTATTGGCTTTTCTGCTGACTGCCACTTCCGTTGCCTTGGCCACCCAGGATCGAGAATCTCTCGCAGTCCTGCCCTTTCGCGTTAACGCTTCAGAACCGCTTGATCACCTCGAGAAAGGTCTTCAGGAGATGCTTTCCACGCAACTGGAAGAACTCGGTTTCAAGGTGATTCCCCCGGGCAAGGTCAATGAACACCCCGAGGCCTTTTCCGGAGTGTCCGACACCCAGGCCCTTGCTGAACTCGGCAGGGCCATGCGCGTCCGGTGGGTGATCGCCGGCACGCTCACACAAATCGGAGAAAAATCCAGTATCGATCTGCGGGTATTTGACGTTACTCAAGAAAGGGGGCCTCTCTTCATATTTCTTGTGGTGGAAGACATGGGAGGGCTTTCTGAAGAAGTCAAACAACTCGCCGTGAAGGTCAATGACCAGATTCTGGGTGTACCGAATGTGGAGAAAATTCAAGTCAGAGGAAATCGGCGCATCGAATCCGCTGCTATCCAGGCGGTCATCAGCACCCAGGAAGGAGACCGTCTCAACTATGACAAACTGGATCAGGACCTTCGCAACATTTATAAAATGGGGTTCTTCAAGAATGTGGAGATGGAGACGGAAGACGGGCCCAAAGGTAAAGAGATTACCTTCGAGGTCACCGAAAAACCATCCATCGGCAAGATCGCCTTTGAGGGAAACAAAGAGTACGATGACGAGGATCTGAATAAGGAGCTGGGCATCACGCTTTACTCCATCCTTGACAACACCGAGATCAAACAGAGCATTCAGCGACTCAAGACCTTTTACAAAGAAAAGGGATACTATAATGTGGAAATAGAAGAAAGCACGGAGCCGATCCCCAATAATGAGGTCCTGCTAAAATACAAGATCAAGGAACATGACAAGGTTTATATCGAAAAGATTAAGTTTGTTGGAAACAAGGCTTTTGATGACGACGAGCTCAAGGACATTATGGAAACCAGTGAAAAGTGGTTCCTGTCTTGGATCACAAAGGCAGGGTTGCTGGATAAAAAGAAACTGGAATTCGACGCCCACAAACTCGCTTCCTTCTACCACAACCATGGATATATCAAGGCAAAAGTGGGCGAACCCCGGGTCCGTTACGATGAAAAACTTAAGGGGCTGGTGATTACCATCGACATCGATGAAGGGCAGCGGTACGGCGTCAACAAGGTGGCCGTTCAGGGAGAACTGATCGAACCGCCTGATGCACTCCTTAAAAAGACGAAGATCGGCAAACAAAAGGTGTTCAACAGGGAGATCGTGCGGGAGGATATCCTTTCTTTACGGGATGTGTATGCGGACCAGGGGTATGCCTATGCCGAGATCCGGCCGCTGATCAGGGAAGATGATGAGACCCATACGGCGGATGTGACCTACACGATCACCAAGGGGGCCAAGGTTCAATTCGAACGGATCAGCATTTCCGGTAATCAGGTGACACGGGATAAAGTCATCCGGCGCGAGTTGAAGATCATCGAAGGAGATACCTTCAGCGGTACGGCCCTGAAAAAAAGCAATGAGAACCTGAATCGCCTCGGTTTTTTTGAAGATGTGCAGATCAAGACCAAAAAGGGGAGCCGTAAAGATTTGATGGATGTGGATGTGGAGGTCAAAGAGCGGGGGACACGGACCTTCAGTGTGGGAGCGGGATACAGTTCCGCCTACTCCGCCTTTGTCATGTTCCAGATCGCGGATCAGAACTTTTTGGGGTACGGCCAGAAAATGGAAGCTACGGCGCGGATTGGTGGCAAGAATACGGAATTTAACATCAGCTTTGTGGAGCCCTGGCTGTTCGACAAACCTCTGTCTCTCGGGGTGGACCTCTACAAATGGAAACAGGAGTACGACGATTACACCCGGGACAGCTACGGCGGGGCCGTTAACCTGGGTTTCCCCTTGAAATTCGTGGATGAATACACACGGGGCCTGATGCGATATGATTATGATCATGCCGACATCAGCGACGTGACCGAAACCGAGGGGCCCCTGTATGATATGATCGGTACAAATGTGACCAGCAGCGTGACCCTCATTGCCAAACGGGACAGCCGGAATGATTTATGGAACCCGAGTCGAGGGTCCATCAATGAAATATCGTTTCAGTATGCGGGTGGCTTTTTGAGTGGAGACGAGCAATTTAACAAATACAGGGCCCGAACCGCGTGGTTCTTTCCCCTGTTCTGGAAAACCGTGTTCATGGTCCAGGGACGATGGGGATACATCCAGGATCGCGGGAAACTCTCGGTTTATCAGAAATTCTTCCTCGGGGGCATCAACACGGTGCGGGGGTTCGAATACTACAGTATATCCCCTGTGGATGAAAACGGTTATAAGATCGGTGGAACCAAGATGATGGCCTACAACCTGGAATACCGATTTCCGCTGCTCAAGGAACAGGGTGTGGTGGGCCTCGTGTTTTTCGATGCCGGTAATGTGTTTGATCAGGATGAGAGCTGGACCTTCAGCGGCATCCGGCGATCTGCAGGGGCCGGTGTTCGCTGGTATTCCCCCATCGGACCGCTCCGTCTCGAATATGGATGGAATCTCGATCAACAGGGAGATGAGCCGTCCGGTCGCTGGGAATTCGCTGTGGGTGGGGCGTTCTGAACCTGAGTCAAGCAACGAGACGTCAGGCGTTACCGGTTCGTTTGGCCATGGCCATTCATTATTTTTTTGACAATAAATTTAGGGAGGGTTGAGATGAAGAAGACGTTGTTTATGGTATTGGGTGTGTTGTTCCTCTTGGGTATACAGGGCCAGGGCGTGCTTGCGGCCGATGTCAAGATCGGTGTGTTGAATATGAAAAAGCTTCAACGCAATTCCACCAAATTTCAGGAGATCCGACAGGAACTCAAGCAAAAATTTGATGCCCTTCAAAAAAAGTTGGACGCAGAGCGGGCACAAATCGAGAAATTGGAGCAGGAGCTTCAGAAACAGAGCATGATGTTGAGCCTGGATGCCAAAGAGGGCAAGCAGAAAGACCTCGAGAAGCGCACCCGTCACTACAAGTATATGTACGGTGAGGTGTCCCAGGAGATGAAAGATGCTGAAATGGAGGCCACACGAAAGGTGGGCAAAGTCATCGAAGGCGTGGTTGAGAAGATCGCTGAGAAGGGAAATTATACGGTTATCCTCGAGCAGGGGACCATGGGGCTCGTCTATTATAATGACGCCATTGATCTTACGGATCAGGTCACCAAGGCATATGATCAATTATCCGAGTAGGAGAGAGCGATTTTGGAGATATCCTTAGAGCGTATTGCTGAAGTGGTGGGCGGGAAGATCGTGGTGGGTGATGAGAATACGCTCATCAGCGGTATTGCTTCCCTCGAGAGCGCAACGCCTTCAGATATATCCTTTTTCTTCGACAGACGATATAAGAAATTTCTTCAAGAATGCGGGGCGGGGGCGCTGCTGGTATCGCAGCAGGATGCGGAATTTGCGGGTCCCCAGGTGGTGGTAACGAATCCGCAACTCGCCTACGCCAGGGTGGCCACCCTTTTTTCACCCCCGCTCAGGAGACATCCTGGGATCAGCCGACGCGCGTACGTGAACGATGCATGCCGCTTCGGTGAGAATGTTTCCGTCTCCCCCGGCGTGTACGTGGGCCCAGGGGTCGAGATCGGCGATGAAAGCACACTGTTTCCCGGGGTATATATTGGGGAACGGGTCAAGATCGGGAAACGAACCCTAATTTACCCCAATGTGACCATTTTTCGCGATTGCGTGGTAGGCGATGACGTGATCATTCACGCGGGTACGGTGATCGGTAGTGACGGATTCGGTTTTGTCAGGGATGGGGATGAATCGGTAAAGATTCCCCAGAACGGCTGGGTCCACATCGAGGATCGAGTGGAAATCGGCGCGAATAATTGTATTGACCGGGCCGCTCTCGGCAAGACATGGATCAAGCGCGGTACCAAAACAGACAACCTCGTGCACATCGCCCATAATGTGGTTGTCGGCGAAGATACGATTATTGTGGCCCAGGTGGGCGTTTCAGGGAGCTGCACCATCGGCCGAAATGTGGTGATCGGCGGGCAGGTGGGGATTATTGACCACATTGATGTGGGGGACCGGGTCATGATCGGTCCCCAGTCCGGCATTTCCAAATCGATTCCCGAGGGTCAGGTGGTTACGGGATCCCCAGCCATTCCTCATCGACAGTTCCTCAAGTCTTCAGCCATGACAGCACGGCTTCCGCAGTTTCTAAATAGACTCAAGGCGCTTGAGAAGAAGGTGGCGGCCCTGGAGAAAGAAGACAAAATGGAGTAAGTGCTCATGGATCTCCCTTTGACTTATGAAGATATCGTAAAGATCCTTCCCCACAGGTATCCTTTCCTGCTGATCGACCGAATTGTTGAACTGACGTTGGGTGAGCGAGTGGTCGGATTCAAGAATGTCACGGCCAACGAACCCTTTTTTGCGGGACATTTCCCGGACAATCCCATTATGCCGGGCGTGCTGATTATTGAGGCCATGGCCCAGACCGGTGGGATCCTGGCCAGGCTGTCCGTGCCCGGGGTAATGGAGCGGGAGGGCGGTGTGTTTTTTGCAGCCATGGACAAGGTGAAGTTTCGCAGGCCCGTCATTCCCGGTGATCAGGTTCGGTTCGAACTGACGCCGCTCAGGAAAGGCTCGAGGGTTTGGAAGATGGCCGGAAACGCCCATGTGGCCGATCAGCTTGTGGCCGAGGCCGAACTGGTGGCCACCATCGGCTGAACGGATCTTCACTACAGAGAGCGTTAAATCGTTTTATGCCCTATGTAGTAAGTGGTGCAGGTGAATAAAATGGAGATTCATCCTTCAGCAGTCGTGGAAAAGGGCGCAGTGCTGGCACCGGGGGTAACGATTGGTCCCTACAGCACCATCGGTCCCCATGTAAAAATCGGACGCAACAGTCACATCGGGCCGCATGTGGTCATCGAGGGACATACCGCCATCGGGGAACGGAATATGATCTATCCCTTCTCCACCATCGGTACGCCGGCCCAGGATGTGGGCTATCAGGGGGAAGCCACGCGACTCATTATGGGAGATGACAATGTCGTGCGGGAGTATGTCACCATCAACCGGGCCACAACCAAGGAAAACTGGGAGACGGTGATCGGGAATCAGACCTACCTTATGGCCTATTCCCATGTGGCGCATGACTGCCGATTGAGTGATCGGGTCATCCTTACCAACGGCGCCACCCTGGGGGGGCATACACAGATCGGTGAATATGCCATTCTGGGGGCTTTTCTCGCTGTGCAGCAATTTGTTCGTATCGGCGCCCATGCCTACCTCGGCGCCAAATCGGGGATCGACCGGGATGTCCCGCCTTTCATGATTACAGCCGGACCCAGGGCCAAACTCTACGGTATCAACCAGAAAGGCCTTATTCGCAGAGGGTTCTCACAGGAGACCATCGATATCCTGAAAAAGGCCTACAGAATCATCTGGCGGGAAAATCGAAACTTCAAAGATGGGATGGTGCAGGTGAAGAAAACCCTTGAGCTGATTCCGGAAGTAGAGATGATCCTCGATTTCATTGAACACTCCAAGCGGGGTGTGCTCAGATGAGCGATGATTGAACCATGGATGGGGATGACAGAACCATCGGTATCATTGCCGGCGGCGGGCAGTTTCCGCTGCTGGTCGCGGATGCGGCGAGGGAACAGGGATTCCGCGTGGTGGCCCTGGCCCACAGGGATGAAACCGATCCGGCATTGTCGGAGCGGGTGGATGAGATTGTCTGGATTAAGCTGGGACAGTTGGGTCGGCTGATCAACACCTTCAAAAAGAACGGCGTCAAAAAGGCCCTCATGGCCGGCACCATCACCAAGCGCAAGATGTTCGAGAATGTGATGCCGGATCTCAAGGGGCTTGCCGTCATGTCCAAATTGGCTGTTTTTCATGATGATGATATCTTAAAGGCGGTGGCAGCAGAATTGGATCGGGAAGGGGTGGAAATCGTCAGTTCAACGGCCTATCTGCCGGATTTGATTGCCCCGGAAGGGTGCCTGACGAGACGAAAGCCTACCAAGGAAGAGGAACGGGATATTCAAATCGGCTGGAAAGTAGCCAAGGAACTGGGTCGCCTGGATACGGGACAGTGTGTGGTGGTCCGAAAAAGACCATTTTGGCGCTGGAGGCCATTGAGGGGACCGATGCCACCATCCTCAGGGGCGGGGCCCTGGCGGGAGAAAAGGCAGTGGTGGTCAAAACCAGTAAACCCCATCAGGATTTGAGGTTTGATGTGCCTGCTGTAGGTCTGGGAACCATTGAGGCCATGGTGAGTGTGAAGGGGTCGGTATTGGCGGTGGAGGCGGGACGTACCCTGATCTTCGACAAGACCAGGACCATTTCCGAGGCAGACCTCAATAAAATTTCCATCGTCTCGATAAAGGATGCGAGAAACAACCCTGAACCCTGTCGAAGATCCCGCCAGCGGCGGGAAACCTTTGAACCCTGAACCTTTGAACGGTTACCGCGTATGTTACATGACAGGGGTTGAGTTAAAGAAGCACAACATCTGGAATCCCCATTCAATATGATAAGGAAAATCCCAGTGAAAAACGACAGCCTAAAGGTGGGCGTTATCGGTGTGGGGCATCTCGGAGAGTTTCATGTCCAAAAATACAGGGCCCTTTCGGGCGTGGAACTCGTCGGCGTTGCGGATATCAATTATGAGCGCGCCCAGGAGATCGCCGGACGTTATGAGACGCAGGCCTACAAGGATCATCATGCGCTGGTGGACAAAGTGGATGCGGTCAGCCTGGCCGTTACCACTGAAATGCATTTTGAGGTGGCAAAGGACGTGTTGTCCGCGGGTGTGCATATGCTCATTGAAAAGCCGATTACCTACGACCTCAGCGAGGCGGATACCCTGATACGCATGGCTGATGAACAATCACTTGTCCTTCAGGTCGGTCTTGTGGAGCGATTCAATCCGGCTGTGGTGGAGATGGAATCCCTCCTCAACAGCCCCGTATTTGTTGAATCCCACCGCATGAATCTATTCACCGTCCGGGGGCTCGATGTGGATGTGGTCCTCGATCTGATGATTCACGATCTCGATATCATTCTTCATATTGTCCCGTCCGAGGTCAAGGAAGTGCATGCGGTGGGCATGCCCGTCATCACCGATAAGACGGATATCGCCAATGTCAGGCTTGTGTTTGAGGACGGGACCGCCGCCAACCTGACCGCCAGTCGGGTATCGGGAAAAATGTTGAGAAAAATCCGCGTGTTTCAGCCGGATGCCTACTTCTCTGCCGACTGCGGCAAGAGACAACTGACCGTTATCAGCCTCGACAGTGAACACCGGGATGAAAATAATTTTCCTCAGGTGGCGACTCAGAAAAACCAATACAAGGGAACGGATCCCCTGAGGGATGAAATCACGTCTTTTGTCCATGCCGTTCGAAACGGGACCGAGCCGGTGGTGACCGGAAAGGATGGTCGCAACGCCCTTCGGATCGCCCTTAACATCATTGAGCAGATTGAGAAAGGGTCTAAGCATTTCGAACCCCCCTTATAATGGCCCAGATTCGAAGCAGGTCCTTATTGTGGCCGGTGAGGCGTCAGCCGACGTGCATGGTGCAAATCTGGTTCGAGCCATAAAACGCCTGTGCCCAAATGCCCGGTTCTGCGGCATCGGGGGTGAGCGGATGGCGCGATCGGGGGTCAAGATCATGACGCGCGCCACAGACATGGCGGTTGTGGGGTTGACGGAGGTGCTTCCCCGTCTTCGCACGTTTATTGGTGCGGCCAACCGGCTCAAGCGCCGACTCAAGGATGAGTCGCCAGACCTGTTGATCTTGATCGATTATCCCGAATTTAATATCTATATGGCCGGTGTCGCCAGCCGTCTCGGCGTGCCGGTGTTATATTACATCAGCCCTCAGGTATGGGCCTGGAGGAGGGGACGGATTCGAAAGATTGCCAGGCGGGTGGACCAAATGGCGGTCATTCTCCCATTTGAGAAACGGTTCTATGAAAAAGGGGGCGTGAAGGTGGATTATGTGGGACACCCGCTCATGGATACCCTTACCGCTGAACGCCTGGATATCCCATCTGAAATGCCCCCTTTTGTAGAGAGCGATGGGGTCATCGGTCTTTTGCCGGGGAGCCGCAGAGAAGAAATTCGTCACATGCTCCCCGTTATGTTGAGGTCGGTCGAAATTCTCCGATCAACCTATCCTGATACCACATGTTTACTGCCGCTGGCCGATACCATCGAGCGTGAATTCATAGACCGTTATCTTTCAGAGTCCCCGGTGGGTGTCCATGTGATAAAGGGCCACGTCCATGAGGCGCTCAAAAGATGTCGTGTGGCGCTTGTGACATCCGGTACGGCCACATTGGATGCCGCTGTAATGGAGATCCCCATGGTCATTGCCTATCGGGTGTCGCCTTTTTCTTACTGGATGGGCCGAATGCTGATCAAGGTCCCGTATATCGGACTGGTGAACCTCATTGCCGGAGAACGAGTGGTTCCCGAAGTCATCCAGGATGAGATGACCCCCGAACGACTGGCCGATGAAGCTCTGAATCTTTTGAGGGATGGGGATGCCCGCACCCGCACGATTGAAAAGCTGAAAGGGGTCAAGAAATTGCTCGGGGATGCGGGTGCGTCTGACAGAACCGCAAAAATTGCTGTGCGAATGATGAACGGGTAGACGAACCCCAAAAGTCTAAAAAAGGAACAGGGATGGGAAAAACCATACTGGTCGTGGATGACGAAGCGAGCATCCTTCAGTCTTTAGAAGGGATTCTTTCCGATGAAGGATATGAGCCCGTATGTGTGAAGAGCGGTTCAGAAGCCCTGGAAAAGATTGAGGAGTCCATACCCGATCTCATTCTTTTGGATATATGGATGCCCGAATTGGATGGGATAGAGACCCTTAAGAGGCTCAAGCAGTCCTATCCACAGGTTGAGGTCCTGATGATGTCGGGCCACGGCAATATTGAGACGGCTGTCAAGGCCACCAAAATGGGGGCCTACGATTTTATAGAGAAACCCCTTTCCCTTGAAAAGCTGCTCCTCTCGGTCCGCAATGCACTGGATCACTACAGGCTGGAGGAGGAAATTAACCTCCTCAAGGAGAAAGACAGGAACAAATACAACATCATCGGTGAGAGCAAGCCCATCACACAGCTCAAGGAGCAGCTCAGAATCGTGGCGCCCACCAATGCCTGGGTACTCATTTCCGGGGATAATGGCACCGGGAAGGAACTCGTGGCCCATAATATCCATCGTCTGAGCAAGCGAAACAAGAAGCCCATGGTGGAAGTAAACTGTGCGGCCATTCCCGAAGATCTCATTGAAAGCGAACTCTTCGGTCATGAAAAAGGCGCATTCACAGGAGCCGCCGCCATGAAAAAGGGAAAGTTTGATCTGGCACACGAGGGGACCCTTTTTCTGGACGAGATCGGGGATATGAGCCTGAAGGCTCAGTCAAAGACCTTGCGGATTCTCCAGGAACAGAAATTCGAACGAGTGGGGGGGGCCAAGACCATTCATGTTGATGTTCGCGTCATTGCCGCCACCAACAAGGACTTAGAGGCCGAAATTGAAAAAGGGACCTTCAGGGATGATCTCTTTTTCCGATTGAATGTCATTCCCATGCGGGTATCTCCCCTGAGGGAACGCGTGGAGGACATCCCCAGCCTGGCAAAGGCCTTTGTCGATGAGTTCGCCATGAGCACCAACATCGATTCGAAGACGATCTCCGAGGAAGCGCTGGAGATGCTCCAGGCATATGACTGGCCCGGTAATGTAAGAGAATTAAGGAATCTAATCGAACGACTGATGATTATGGTTACGGGTCCGGTTATCGAAAAAGAAGATATCCCCGATCCCTACAACCGGGGCGCGGCCGGGAAGGGGGGTGATGTCTCCTTTGCGGCGACATCCCTCAAAGAAGCCAGGGGCCAGTTTGAAAAAGCCTTTATTGAAACCAAGTTGAAGGAGTATGACGGCAACATTTCACAGACCGCCGAGGCCATCGGCGTGGAACGGAGCAATCTTCACAAGAAGATAAAAGGGTACGGACTCGAGGGCTTCAGGGACTGAACACTTCCCGTTAAGGTGTCGGGTTTCGGGTGTCAGGGTTTGGTGGCGTTGTGACGAGGATGAGCGTTTTCCCTGAGAGCCCTCTGATGATCGGATCCTGTTCCTGTGGATGCGATTCATTGACGATTGGAAAGGTTTGGTAAGGAAGGTCCGGTTCCCGAATAGTTTTTGTTCGGATGCGCTCCTCTTTTTTGTTCAGGATCTCTTTTTCACCACGTTTTTCGAAGACCTTTGTTGCATAGTCGAAGACCTGAATGTGGCGGGTGACAAGGGGGTCACCCTTCGGGAGATTCTGGCCGAACAGACCCAGCCACGCCTCAAAAATCTGCCGCATCCGGTGGTCCCCCACCTGCAGCGGGGTCCCATTTAAGGGAATATCCGTCAGGGGGCCGGGCAGATCGACGGGATCTTCTATGGCCTCCTGAAGCGGGGAGCCTGAGGCCTTCATCTGACGTAGGAGCGTATCCACATCGGTCTGGTTTTGTGAAAAGGCATCGGCCAGGTGTAAAATCAGATGCCATTTGAAAGCCAGGGATTCTTTAGAGGGCGTATCGTCTTTTTCCACGTGCCGAAGCGCCTGCCGGATATCCCATGAAGCGTCTTCCGTGTGATCCGCGTTCAGTGAGGCCCCGTATCCCCTCCCCGGGTTCTGTTTCATCCATGCCTGATAATCTGAGACCACCCGCCTCAGGTCCTTTTCAGGCTTCATGGCTTTGGGCGGGTGGATGATTTCCAGGGAGGATTTATCGCATTCTCCCATCTCGAGGGGATCCATATGCCACGGCCGGCAAAGCATTACCCGGCCGAAATGGGCCAGGAGCGCCTGCATGCCGGCCGGATCAATGGATATATCGGGAAAGAGAACGACGCTCGGTGTCGCCAGGCGCTGTCCTGATTTATTTGAGTTCTTCGATGTCGGCATAGAAGTCCAAGGATTCCGGATTGCTCAGCGCATCCCTGTTTAAGACGGGCTTTCCCTCAATCATCTTCTTGACCGCTATTTCCACCTTCTTCATGTTGAGCGTATAGGGAATGGCCGGTGTGGCGACGATCTTGGCCGGCACGTGTCGCGGGGATGCGTTGGTCATGAGGGTTTTCTTGATCTTTTTCTTGAGGTCTTCGGTTAATTCATGGCCTTCGGCCATTTTGACAAAGAGGACCACGCGGACGTCATTTTCCCAGCTCTGTCCCACCACGAGGCTGTCTTCAATCTCGTCCATCATTTCCATCTGGCGGTAGATTTCCGCCGTGCCGATCCGCACGCCGCCGGGATTGAGGGTGGCATCCGACCGGCCATAAATGACCACACCGCCCCGGTCGTTGATCTCGATATAGTCTCCATGACGCCAGACATTGGGATAGACATCGAAGTAGGCGTCATGGTATCGCTTGCCGTCCGGATCATCCCAGAAATAGATGGGCATGGACGGTGCAGGCGCCGTGCAGACCAGTTCGCCCTGCTGATTGATCACCGGCTTGCCGTTTTCGTCGAATGCTTCGACTTTCATGGCGAGTTGCCGGCATTGAAGTTCCCCCGCATAAACCGGGTCCAAGGGGTTGCCCCCGGCAAAACAGCCATTAATGTCGGAACCGCCTGAAATGGATGCGAGCTGCACATCCGATTTCACTTCCCGGTAGATATACTCAAATCCCTCCACTGAAAGCGGGGACCCGGTGGACAGGATGGTTCTCAGCGGCTTCAGGTCGTAGTCCCTGCCTGGTCGCACCCCGGCGTTCTGGAGGGCGGCGATGTACCCCGCACTGGTTCCGAACAGGGAGATCTTTTCGTCCTGCGCCATCTTCCAAAGGGCGCCCGGGTCGGGGTGAAACGGGTTGCCGTCAAACAACACCAGCGTGGCCCCCACGGCGAGGGAACTGGTGAGCCAGTTCCACATCATCCACCCGCAGGTGGTGAAATAGAAGATGGTGTCTTCCCGTTTGAGGTCGCAGTGGAGCATCAGCTCTTTGAGATGGTTGACGAGAATACCGCCGGTACTCTGCACCATGCACTTGGGAAGACCGGTGGTACCGGAGGTGAACATGATGTAGAGGGGATGGTCGGCAGGCAGCTGTTCGAAAGTCAGCTCCAGTGATTCATCCGGGGATTTGAATTCCCGGTAGTCCACGGCCTTGGGCAGTTGGCTCAGGTCCGGATCCCTCTCGGTATAAGGAACCACAATGACCTTTTCGATGGTTGGCAGTTCCCTGAGGATGTCCGCAACCCGCCCGAGGGAATCGAATTTCTTTCCCTTGAAGGAATAGCCGTCGGCCGTGAACAGGAGGCGGGGCTTGATCTGGCCGAAGCGGTCCAGGACGCCCTTCATGCCGAAGTCCGGAGAGCATGAGGACCAGGTAGCACCCAAACTCGTGGCGGCCAGCATGGCAATGATGGCCTCCGGCATGTTGGGCACGAACCCGGTTACCCGATCCCCGGGCTGAATGCCGAGGGCCTTAAGCGAGTGGGCCACGCGTGCCACCTCGCGGTATAGCTCCGAATAGGTCATCCGAATGGGCGCTTGATCTTCACCCTTGAAGATGAGCGCGGTCTGATCATCCCGGTATCTGAGGAGGTTTTCGGCAAAATTGAGACGGGCCCCTTCGAACCATTTGGCCCCCGGCATTCGGGTCAGGTCATCCACCACCTGGGCATATTTTTGAGAGGCCTTAACGTCCACGAAATCCCACAGGGAGGCCCAGAATTCAGGGATGTTGTCGATGGACCACTGGTAGAGGGGATTATATTCGGTGAAGTCCGTGTTGTATTTGTCGTTGATGTACCCCATGAACCGGTACAGGTTGCTCTGCTTGATCCGTTCCTCTGAGGGTTGCCATAACATCTTTGCCATTTTCAGCCTCCTTGCATGAGTTTTTGAGGAATGGCCCTGTGAAGGGGTCAAACGCCATTGTGTGTCTATGGCTCTTTTCTCAGCTCGATGTATCCCCGTTGAGGGTCTGAAGGCCGAGAAAGAGCGACTGGGTTCCCAGACGACCGTGGCCCTGGGCTTTCACCGCGATATAGAGCTGCTGGACCAGTGCGAGTCCGGGCAGGGACAAGCCGATGGCCCGGCATTCTTCCAAGGCGATGCCCATGTCCTTGATAAAATGCTCCACAAAGAACCCGGGATCGAAATTACCTTTTGCAATGCGGGGACCGAGGTTGTTGATGGACCACGACC
The DNA here is from genome assembly GCA_034522175.1 of Deltaproteobacteria bacterium. GTDB lineage: Bacteria > Desulfobacterota > DSM-4660 > Desulfatiglandales > Desulfatiglandaceae > JAIPDZ01. The sequence goes on from JAXHLQ010000001.1 coordinate 3,554,377, forward strand.
CGGCAGCCCCCTTACCGATGATATCGATGACCGCCTGCATGTCAAGGCCCTGTTTGTGGGCATACAGGAGCGATTCGCAGGCCCCGATCATGTTCCCGGCCACCAGGATCTGATTGCTCACCTTGGTGTGCTGGCCGCTTCCCGCATCGCCCATATAGGCGAGGGTGGTGCCCATGAGTTCGAACAGCGGCAGTATCTTGTCGTATACCGACTTCTTGCCCCCCACCATGATGGCGAGGGTCCCCTCTCTCGCCCCCACATCCCCGCCCGACACCGGTGCGTCGAGGCTGTCGATGCCTCTTTTTTCAGCCGCTTCGGCGATGGTTTTGGCCAGTGCGGGCCGGCTGGTGGTCATGTCCACCACGATGTCCGCCGGGTTCCGGGCCGCAAAGACGCCCTTATCCCCGAGATAGACCTCCTCCACATCCTCCGGGTGGCCCACGATGGTGAAGACAATGTCGGATTTTTCCGCCACGCCCGCGGGTGAATCACACCATATGGCCCCTTCGTCGAGAAGGGGTTCTGACTTTTCTCTGGTGCGGTTGAAAACGGCCAGCGCATGCCCGCCGCGTTGAAGGTGCCCGGCCATGGAAGCCCCCATAACGCCGGTCCCGATCCATCCCAATTTCATGACATCAAACTCCTTTTGAAAATTTTAAACCCTGTGTCGTCTATCCCAACCATGGATGTAAATGGGGTTCAGCCCATGCCGGGTGGTTGGACGTTCTCGCACGAATGTGCATCCCAGTATCCGAGGGATGCGATATGCCATCCCCGACCCCATGATGTTTTGAAGACCATAGCGAATTCTGAGGGCTTTTGCAAGGGATCTCTCCTTGCAACCGTTCACGGGTTCAGTGGTTCAAAGGTTTCCCGCCGCGCGATCTTTGACAGGGTTCAAACCATAAAACAGGTTATCGAACGGACGCTTAATGTCAAAGAGATTTGATGCCAGATTTAAAATCATTGCGTCAAAATGGGCATTGACCTTTTTGACGTTATTCATTAAACAGGTCTCTATGGATGCTGAGGTCATTATCTGATGGGTGTTGGTATTCTGGTTTGGCCGGCTGAAAGGGGCAATTCAAAATGACGGATCATCACGTGACGGGAATCACTGAACCCTCAAATCCGGCGAATGGTGCGCCGTCGGTGATCCGAAGAGGCGCCCAGTCCGGTGTTCCGCTCAAGGCGGCTATCATCGGCGGGGGAAAGGCCTGCGATGACCTGTTGGTTCTCCTCAGTGAGGATCGGTTAAAGCGGCTGAATATGGAAATCGTCGGGGTCGCCGATGCTTTGCCCGACGCACCGGGGATGATCCGTGCCCAAAAGATGGGCATATTGACCACGAGCAACTTTAAGGAGTTGTATGCCATTTCCGGGTTGAATCTGCTGATTGAACTGACCGGATCGAGCGAGGTCCGTGAAAGTATTATCCGCACCAAACCGCTGGAGGTGAGTTCCATCGATCACCGAGGGGCGCGTCTCTTGTGGGATCTGGTCCAGATGGAAGCGGAAAAACAGCTCGTCCAGCAGGAAGCGGAAAAGAAGCTCCGCCAGTTTTTGGAATCGGCCCAGGATATTATTTGCATCAAGGACCTCGATGGCCGGTATGTATACGCCAATCCCGCCACCGTGCACTATATCGGGATGCCGCGTGACGCGGTCATCGGTAAGACCGATAAGGACCTGTTTAAGAAATCGCTCGCCAGGGCCATGGCCCTCCACGATCAGGAGGTCCTTGACCAACGGCGAACCCTTTTTTTTAACGAAAAAATGACCGTTAACGGTCAGACCTATCATTTCCATACGGTACGATTTCCCATCCTGGATGAACAGGGTGATATGACGTCGTTTGCCATTATGGCACGGGATATGACCGACGAGGTTGAACTGCAGGAAGCCGTTCGCCAGCACAAGGAATATTTGGAAAATATCCTGGTCCACTCTTCGGACATGATCATCACCACCGATCTTCAGGGTGCCGTGGTGACATTCAACCCTGCGGGTGAGCGTCTCCTCGGATACAGCCGGGATGAGCTCTTCGGCAAGGACCTCGACACCCTGGGAAAGACACCGGCATCCCTCAAATCACTCCTCGCCCAGGTGATCGAGCAGGGGGCGGTCAACAACCATCCCGAAACGCTTGTTTCAAAAAGCGGTGCGGAGGTGGAGGTCAGCATTTCCCTGGCGCAGTTGAAAGACAGCCGGGGGGGGATTCTGGGTACAGTGGGGATCAGCAAAGACGTTACAGAGGAAAACCGGTTGCGCCGTCAACTCATGGAGCAGGAACGCCTCGCGGCGGTGGGGGAGACGGTTGCAGGCATTACCCATTGTATGAAAAACGTACTCAACGGATTGAAAGGCGGTTCCTATATACTGAATGTGGGCCTTAAGCGGGATGACGCCAAGATGGTGGAAGAGGGATGGGGGACGGTTCAAAAGGGAATTGACCGAATCAGCCGGTTGAGCATGGACATGCTTACCTACTGCCGTGATCGCGAACCGGCCATATCGCCTTCAGACCCGATGCAGATTGCACGCGACACAGTGGAACTGGTGGCGTCCGCCGCCGAGCAGGATGGAATCAAAATCAACTGTGCGGGCCAGGACGGAACGATGGTTCCATTGGATGCGGACGCCTTGAGCCGTGCCCTTTTAAACCTCATCAGTAATGCAATGGACGCCTGCAGAGAAAAATCCTATCCCGAAGGTCAGACCCCCAGGGTGGAGGTTTCGGTTCAACGGGACAAAGGCGCTGTGATGTTCAAGGTCAGTGACAACGGGATCGGAATGAATGATGAGATCCGAAAAAAACTCTTTTCCAGGTTTTTCAGTACCAAAGAAGGGCGCGGCACGGGTCTGGGGTTGTGCGTGACCGAGAAAATCGTAAAGGAGCACGGCGGGGATATAGAAGTGGCGTCCGAGCCCGGAGAGGGGACATCATTCACCATACGAATCAAGCCCCCTGAGTAGGGGTGGTCAACGGTTTTGCGCTGTCGCTGAAACCGGGTCGCAAATAGGTTGCGTTTGGGGTGTGCACGACCGGCGTGGACTGCATCCGGCTCGGTGGCGATTCGGATCAGGACCTCAGCGGAAACAACTCGAAGCAGTAGTGACTGTCGAGCGGCTTGCTGACCAGTCCGTGGGCCTTCGGATGATCCGGCGCGTAAACCAGGTACTTCCGGCCGTCCCTCGCCACCGCATGGGCCAAATTGTGTATCTGAACCAGGAGATCCTGGCCGCACCTGTCGGATCGAAACAGAAGATTCCCTGTGGTCCACATGGAACCGGGGCTGACATGGTAAGCTTCCATGGCCACCACAGAGATGATAGAGAGTTGATTCACGGGATAGGCGATCGACATCTGTCTCGTTTACCAGCGGATTCTGAGCCATGCCAGGATACGCAGATTAAACAGGCGTAACCCATACGCGGCTTTCGGGCCTTGTAAAAAGAGCATGAATCGTTGCGCGAAGCCTCGTACCATTACCCGACACCGTTGTCAAGTGCAAGGGCGGTCCTCGGGGAGAGCGGGAACACGGGAACGCTGAAAAAAGGAGGATATGATGAAAAAAGCACGGGTGTTAATTATTGATGATGAACAGGAGAATGTCCGTTACCTAACCACCATTCTGGAGGAAAACGGTTTTGATGACATTCACGCCGCATATGACGGTGAGGAGGGAATCGAAAAGGTATCGGAGATCATCCCCGGCCTGGTGCTGCTGGACCTGCGGATGCCGAAGAAAAGCGGGATATTTGTATTCAACGAGCTGAAAAAGAAACCTGAGCTCAAGGATATACCCGTGATTATCTTGACCGGCGAGGGCGGCTTTTTGAAGCATCTCGCCGAGCTTCGCAATTTTCATGAGGACATGGCGTCGCTGGAGGAAAAACCGACCGAGGAGGTCCTCAACCGATTCATCGATTCCAGTCCCGATGCATTTCTGGAAAAACCCATCGAGCCGGAGGCGCTCATGGCCACCATCCGCAACGTATTGGTTACGCTGGATGAGGTGGTGGAGAAGCGATGTGAAAAAATCAATGCCCTGCGAGATCAGAAGATAGAAGGGGGTGCGGTGTTCAAGGGTAACAGTTTTGATACCAGCGACAAGAGCCGCTCCAATCTGACGGCGGTGGCCGCCAAACTGGCCGCTCCCGGCGCCGAGCTAATGAACGGATTTGTGTGGCGATCCAAGGATAATCAGGACGTGTCCATGAACCGGTCGGATGTGCTGGCATTTCATGAAGCCGTGACCGACTGGGTCTATGCCAATTATGCGGCGTCCTGGACCCACAAGGCCGCTATTCGCAAACTGGCGAGCATCCCGGACGTGGAGGCGTATGATATTCAGGTCGGTTGGCCGGCCAAAACCCTGGACTGAGCCATATTCCCGTTACAGGATGGGATGATGCATTCGCCGGGCCGATGGGTTGGACGGGTATCGGCATCAGGCTTTTTTGATGGTGCAGGCGACGCCTCGCAGCTGCGTGGTTCCCATCTCCGGGTTGTAGGGGGTGATCGTCGAGCAGGATGTTGATGTTCGCCTCTGCCCAGCCGTAAAGCGATGCCGCATCCCTTTCCGGAAACCACCAGGCATAGTCAGCACCGACGACCCTCGGCTCGATTTCCCGGGTTAAACGGGCCCTTTGGCGAATGGACCCCCTGGCCGTCTCGATGAGAACCCAGTCCCCGTCCCGGATGCCCCGCGGGGCTGCGGTTTCCGGATGGATGAACACCAGGGGTTCCGGGCGTTCATGCCTCAGCGCGTGGATCTGACGGCCTCCGGAATGCCGGTACGGGCCGGATTTCCAACTCGTTAGAATCAGCGGGTACGGATCCGCGGTTTTCGGATCGCTGTATGGGGTATGCGGCGGTTCCCGCCAGACGGGCAAGGGATCGAATCCCCATTCCTCCAGCCGTGATGAATAGAGTTCCATCTTTTTTGAAGGGGTGTCGAATCCGTTTTCCCTGTGCCTGCCATGGGGGATGGCTCCCGGGATGATGGGCCGTTCTTTGAGTGCATCGAAGGTCAGGCCGGCCGGTTGAAGCACGAAATCGAGGCACGCCGTTTCCGTATCCCAGAAGCCCTCGCCGATGCCCAGCCGCTTTGCCAAACCCGCCAGTATCTCATAATCCGACCGGCATTCCCCGATGCGGACAACACCCTGCTGAATCAATGTGGCGGGATAGGAATAGGGCGGGGTCACGATACTGTCAAACTCGAGGTAGCTGGCCGCGGGCAGCACGATGTCGGCGAGAGCGGCCGTCGGGGTCATGAACATATCGGCCACGGTCAGACATTCCACCTTTCTGAGGGCGTCGTACACCCTTCGGGCCTCGGGATAACTCAGAAGCGGATTGGCCCCCTGAATATAGAGGGCGCGGACGGCGTAAGGGTCCTCGTCCAGGATGGCCTTGATGATGTCCTGGGGGTGGACGTACCGGATCATGGGGAGGCCGTTTCTGTGGGCGCCCACCCGTTTTTTCCAGGTAGCCGTCGGCATCTTTTCAGTCAATTCCAACTCCGGAGACCGTCGCCCGCATAAGGGGAAAGGCTCGGGGAGGATTTCTCCGCCCGCAATGCCGACGTTGCCCGTAATGGCTCTCAAAATACAAATGGCCCGTGCGGTCTGAAAACTGTTTACGCCGTGATCAATGGCATTTCCCCACTGGATGCATGCGGGTGTGGTGCGGGCGTACATTCTCGCAACGTCGATGATCTTCTTCGCGGGTACCCAGGTGATCGAGGACACTTCCTCCGGCGAATAGGGTTCAACATGGTGTTTCAAGCGGTTGAACCCGATGCTCCATTGCTGAACAACGTCCCGGTCAAACAGCCCATCGTTTAAAATGACGTAAATCATGCCGAGGGCCAGTGCCAGATCCGTCCCGGGCCTTGGCTGGAGCCATCCGTGGGATTTCTTGACCCACCCGGTCTCCCTGGGATCGATCACCATCAACCGGGTTCCCTTTTTGAGGGCCGTGTGAATACGCCGAGCCGCATGATGGAGGGTCTCGGAGATGTTTTTGCCCCAGAGCACAATGCACGCCGGTGGATGGTCATAGTCGGGAATGGCATAGGCGCCATAGGTGAGTTTCGAGGCGATGACCCTCGGTACAAAGCAGACATGCCCCTGCCAGGCCACGTTGGGTGTCCCGAAGAGATTGGCCAGCCTGGAGAGATAACTGTCCTGAAGGCCTTTGGCGGCACCATGGACGAAGGCCACGGCCTCGGGTCCTGATTCGGTCTTTATGCGATTCAACTCCGCGGCAATTTCGGTCTGGGCATCATCCCAGGAGATTCGCTGCCACCGCCCGCTGCCTCTTTCTCCCTTTCGTTTCAGAGGATGCTTCAGGCGCCGGGGATGGTAGAGGAGATCCAGCGAGGCCTGCCCCTTGGCACACAATTCCCCCTGATTCAACGGATTATCCGGGTCCCCTTCAACCGCCGAGACCCGATCCCCGTCCATGTGCACGCGGATGCCGCACCCCACGGCGCACAGGCCGCACGTGCTCTGAATGATTCTCCCGTTCATCAGGCATCCCCTTTTGCGGCCGGTACCCCTTTTGAGCCGGCTCCCTTTGGATAGGCGATCCACTTCAGCGGCTCGCGGGGCCTCCACCGCTTCCCGTAAAGGAAGTTGTCCACGAAGGGGAACACCCTTCTCGCCGGTTCGGAGTGCCGAAGCACATATTTGACCAGTTTGTGAAGGGTCCGGTTGGGCCGGGAAAAGGGGCAAACAGCCATGCACACACAGCAGTCGGTACCGATCTTGCCCCAGTAGTCAAAACAGGTCTCTTCGTTAAGCTTCCACCGCAGCATGCCCCGGTTCACGGTCTTTTCCACAGGGATGGACTTGGACGGACACGACTCGGTGCATTTGAGGCAGGCCTCGCAGAACCGCTCCGCCCCCAGGTCAATAGGTGAATCGGGAATGAGGGGCATGTCCGTCTGAACGGCGAACAGACGCACCCTGGGGCCATATTTGTCCGCAATGAGATATCCCTGGCGGCCCAGTTCCCCCAATCCGGCGTCGACGGCCAAAGGGACCATCAACAGGTCATAGTGACGGTTGTGCTCGGCAACGGCCTTGTATCCCATGTTTCCCAGCCACTGGGCCAGGATGGTGGTGATAGCGGCCCCCTGGCGTAGTTATACCCGCTCTCCACCACGGACGGGGTATGGGGCGCGGTCACCACCAGGTCGTGGTCCATGGCCGTGGCCACCACCACGGCGTAGGGAAGGGGTTCCGGGACCTTCATTCCCCACTCCTCCCATTCCCCGTAATGAATTTCACCCTTGTGGCTGTAGGCCCATCGTGGATCCACGCGGCAGATCCCCACGAGGTCGGCGCCGAGATGCATGGCCCATCCCTTGATGATCCGTGTGGCCTTTTTCGGATCCATATCGGCCGGTGGGGGGGCTTGGGATTGGCTGGCATAGGTGCTCTGTGCCGCGGCCGAACCGGGGATGACCCGGGCATTGGGGCCCAGCATATTGGGCAGCTCAAAAGAGGAGACCAGCATGGCCACATTGGGCCGGTACGACCCGTCAATGGCGCCGGGCTTTCCCAAAGGGCCGCCCCGTTCCCGTCGCCGGTCGTCGTAGGCCTTGTGCTCCGGGTGCATCTCGTAGTACCGCTCATAGATCGCTGAACCGGGGATGAGGCAGCGGTTCCGCGCGAACATGATGTCCCGTTCATCCATGGGGGCGAAATCATCCCCCTTTCCTGCGAGGTATCCTGTCGCGCCCTTCAGGGACCGGGCGTCTTTTTTCCAGGGGACAAAAAAGAGGGCCATGATGGTTAGTGCCACACCGAATCCCCAGGCCAGGGGGATCCTAACGGGAGGCCAAAAAACAATGAGGATCGCGAGAAGGAGATGAACGCCCATGCCCATGGCGCCGATTTTCGGCGCGCGCGGTTCCTGCTCCAGCAGGGATTCATAGGTGAAGAGACCGGCCATGACGAAAAACCCAATGTTGATCAGCGACACCACCCAGGCCAAAACCGTATCAAGGGACATGATGGCCTCCGGGTTATCTCATGAGATTGGGGAGGAAGAGGGCGATTTGAGGAAAGAGCATCAATAGGGAGACGGTGGCGAGGATCGCGAGAAGAAAGGGGAGGGCGCCCTTGAAGATGACTTCCAAGGGGATGTCTTTGGCAATTCCCGAGACCACATACACATTGATGCCCACCGGGGGCGTGATCACGCCCATTTCCGTGACCAGCACGATGATGACCCCGAACCAGATGGGATCAAACCCGAGCGCGGTGACCACGGGATAGAGAATCGGGACCGTCAAGAGGATCATGGCGAGGGAGTCCATAAAGCACCCGCCCACGAGGTAAATGAAGACAATAAATCCCATGATGGCGGTGTTGGGCAGGGGAAGTTCGCCCACCCAGCCGGCGGCCATGAAGGGGATCCGGGTGATGGCCATGAAATGACCGAATATGGTGGCGCCGGCCACAATCACCAGCACCATGCACGAAATCCGGGTGCTTTCAGTGACCGATTGCACAAATCCCTTCCAGCGCAGCTTTTTTCGGACCAGGCCGATGATAATGGCGCCGCCCGCGCCGATGGCCCCTGCCTCAGTGGGGGTAAAAAATCCCACGAACAGTCCGCCCATGACCAGAAAAAAGAGGACCAGGGTTTCCCCGATCCCTGAGAGCGCCCGGAGCTTTTCCTTGAGGGTGTGTTTTTCTCCGGCCGGCGCCGAACCCGGCTTCAGCCTCACCCAGATGAAAACCGTCAAGGCAAAACAGATGGACAACAGAAGCCCCGGGAGAATCCCCGCGGCAAAGAGCTTTCCGATGGATTGTCCCGTGGCGATGCCGTAGACGATAAAGATGACGCTGGGGGGGATGAGGACCCCAAGACTGCCGCCGGCGGCAATAGTTCCGGTGCTCAGCGAAAGGCCGTATTTGTGCCGCTTCATTTCCGGCAGTGCCACGGTGGTCATTGTGGCCACGGAGGCGTTGGTGGATCCGCAGATCGCGGCAAAGCCGGCACAGGCCCCGATGGTGGCAATGCCCAGTCCGCCGGGAAGCGAGCCGAACAGGGTATATGCCGTGTCAAAGAGCCGGCGGCTGATCCCCGCGTGAAACGCAATCTGCCCCATGAAGATGAACAGGGGGACCACCGTCAGGCTGTAGGAGCCGAAAATGCCGAAGAAATCCTTGGCCATGATCCGAAGCCCGCTCTCCCACGAGACCACATAGCTGAACCCCACAAGCCCCAGGAGCGCCATGACAAACCCTACCGGCATGCGGGAGAAGAGGAATATCAGGAGGATGCCCAGGCCGATGAGGCCCGCGGTGGTTGGATTCATTGACCCCTCCCTATGCCCCGTTCCGTGCCCACGGCTCGCGTCTTTTGGTGAACACTCGCCACAGATCCATCCACAGGACGAGACAGACCATGAAAGCGGATAGGGACAGACCATAAAGGACGGGGAAAAAAGGGAGTTCCAGCGTGAGGGACACCTCCCCGGACGTCCTCAAATCATTCCCGTACTTGACACATTCCCATGTGAGCAGGGCGAACAGGACCATTCCGAGGAGCTGGGTGATGATGAATATGACTTTCTGAACGCGTGGGGACAAGCGCATGACCACGACGGCAACCGCCACATGACCCCCTTTTACGGTCGTGTAGGCCATGGCGAAACCGGCCACCGTTGCCCCGAGAAAACCGATGATCTCATAGGTTCCGAGGATGGGGTGTCTGAACAGGCGAAGGACCACGTCAGCGCAGGTCAGTATGGTCATGGCAACCAGGCACGCTCCCGCAACGAGGTTCAGCAGGTCGGTCAGCCGATGGACCCCTTTTTCGAAAGCAAACATGAGGGACACCTTTCATGTGAGGGGAGGCCGGCTTTTTTGTGTAACGGCCGGCCTCCAGCTCGCCCGCTTTAATTTTTCTTGAACTTCTTGTTGTATTTGTCGACCATCTCTCTTAAGGTCTTTACGTATTCATCTGCGGGCAATCCCGCCTCCATCGTTTTTTTCTCATACCCCGAGATCACCGGGAGGACCGCTTCGGCCCATTTTTCGCTCTCTTCCCTGGACTGGGGGATCATCTCGCCCCCCAGTTCGAGGGCGAATTTCTTGCCGGCTGCATCGCCCGCATCCCACACCGCACCGGCCTTGGCAATGTACTTTTTACTGACCTCCTCGAAAACCTTTTTGACATCATCGGGCAGGGCATTCCATTTTTTCAGGTTCATGGCCACAAAAAAACCGGTGGTATACCCCACAGAGTAGCATTCGGTGGTGTATTTGACCACTTCCGCCTGTTTCCAGGTCTTCAGGACCTCCATGGGGCCGAAACTGGCTTCAACCACGCCCTTTTTCAGGGCCTCATAGGTGCCGCCCATGGGCATGGCGACCGGAACGGCTCCCAGAGCTTTGGATACCTTGGCGCTGAAACCGGTGGAGCGGATTTTCAATCCCTGCATGTCCGCAAGGGTACGGACCGGTTTTTTACTGTGGAGGAGTCCCGGGCCGTGGGCGTGCAGGAAGAGGACCTTGACGTCTGAAAGGGCTTCCGGTTTAAACGTGTTATAGAAATCGTTGATGACAAAGCTGGCGGACATGCCGGATGTGTACCCCATGGGGAGATCAACCGCCTCCATGGTGGGAAACCGCCCACGGGTATAGGCGAAGCAGGACATGCCGATATCGGTGACGCCTTTGAGGATGCCGTCATAGATCTCGTTGCCTTTGAGCAGGGTGCCGCCGGCAAAATAGGTGAATTTGACCTGTCCGCCGGTGCGCTTCTCGATCGCTTTGCCCCAATCCTGGGACATGGGAAAGAGCGGATGGGACGGGGGAAAGAACGTGCACCATCTCAGTTCTACCGTCTTCTTTGCGTGGACCGGCGCACTACTCACCAACATCAGTGCCGCCGCCAGTAGAAGGGAAAATACCAGAAACCACTTTACGCTTTTCATAATGACCCCCTTAATGGTTATGGAAAAACCGATTGAATCCGTTCATGTCTATCTGCCCAAAGCCGGGACCCTCCTATTGATTTCACCCCCCTTCCTACGGTTGACATGTCCCTGAAGCGGGCACAGGCTTTGTGCCCGTGAGGATTGCCACTCATCCGGACGCATCCGCTTAATACAACTTTTGACGTGCAGGTTGTCAATACCCTTTTGCCGTTCGAATCATGGTTTTAATGTTTTCCGGCGGACATCCCGCGGGTATGCCGCACCCGCTCATGAGAATGAAGCGGTTCTTGCCGCCCTGTGAGAGGGCCCGGCGGGTATCCGCCTCAACCTTATCCGGCGTTCCCATGAGAAGCGCATTCACGGGATCCACGTTCCCGCCCAGGGTCACATGGGGAACGGCCGACCTCGAAGCGGAAAGGTCCATGCACTGATCGAGGCTCAGGACGGCTGCACCGCTCAGACACATGGTCTTGAGCAGCGGCGTGGTGTCGCCGCAGATATGCAGCATGAGAGGAACATCCAATGCATCGACAATGGACCGAAGCCGGGGAAGGATAAAACGATCAACCATTTTTGGGGAAACCATGGAGGCCGAGGCGGTCGGTTCCGGCATGACGAGGGCGTCGGCGCCGTGGTCGATGAGGGCCTGAGCGAAAGCGATGAGAAAATTCGTGATTCGATCGAGCACCTGTTCCAGACAGGACGGGTCCTTATAGACCAGTCGCATGATCCACTCGGCCTCCACAATTCGGCAGGCCGTGGTGAAGGGGCCTTCGAAAAGGCCCACCACGGGTACCTCGCCGTTTCCATAATCGCTCAGTCCGCGGGTGGCTTTGAGAATCACCGGGAGGTTGCCTGCTCGTGTGGCATCCGGTATGGGCAGGTGGGACCCGTCCATCAGATCGCTCATCTTCACGGGGAGCGGGTCCACCAGCGGCCCGGATTCAAGGAAGCGGATGCGGCATTCAAATGCCTCCGGGATATAGAGCGGATGGACATAACTGAAAAGCGCGTCATACCCCATGGCCTCTCTCGCCTCAATTTGCGCCCGGACCATCAGATCGGCGTCGGACGCCGTTTCGGGAATGGGGTGGCGGGAAAAATGGGCGGCTGCCCACCCGCCGATCAACGGGACGATGGGTACCCTGTCCCGGGGGGTGCCCGTCAGGGCATCTCTGAATCGTTTCATGGGCGAATAAGACATGGTCATTCCTCGGATCGGGTGAGGCCCAAAACCTCTTCTGAGAGTGATTGTGTGTCAGATCCATGCTCCCCTTGCGCCGCATCGACGCCCCTGATCACTTCCAGGAGCGCTTCGTGGATACGCCCGTTGGTGGCGAGGCAGTCGGGCAGATCCATCTGGTGGGGTGTCCCGTCGAGGGTGGTGCACCGTCCCCCGGCCTCACGGACAAGGAGGGTGCCGGCGGCCACGTCCCAGGGACTCAGCTTCCGCTGAAAGTAGGCGTCTGACCGCCCGGCCGCCACATGGGCCAGGGCGAGGCGCGGCGGAACCCATCACCCGCACGGTGCCACATGACATGAGCGTCGGGTGGAGATAGGCCAGCATTTGCTTGCGTTGGGCATTCGTATGCCCCCAGTCCATGGCGATCATGGCGGTTTCAAAGCGACTGGTGGGGCTGGTGCGAATCGGGTGATCATTGAGGGTCGCACCGGTCCCCTGACGGGCCGTGAAGGTCTCTTCCCTTATGGGGTCGTAAACGATACCGAGAACCGGTTCATTCCCTTTTAGCACGGCAATGGAAACGGCGAATACCGGATTTCTGTGTGCGTAGTTGGTGGTTCCATCCAACGGGTCCACCACCCATGTATAGGCCCCTTTGGCGGCGATGGCCCCGGCTTCCTCCGACAGGATGCCGTGGTCGGGGAAACGGTCCTTGATGATCTCGATAATACGTGCTTCGGCAGCCATGTCCGTATCGGTGACCAGGTCGCGGAATCCCTTTTCACTGATGTTGCTTGCATCGGGATAACGCTCAGCAATGATCCGGCCCGCGCTGTGAGCGGCCTCAAGAGCGGTTTTGAGCATAAGTTAATGGCTCCTCCACTGAATGGAATGTGTTTTTGGTTTAACCTGATGGCCCCTATACCCGCACCGGCCCGTCGCTGGCAAAGATTCATGATTTTATCGCCGCTCCATGATGATGTCGTTCATGGGTTTAGAGGTTCAGAGGTTCAGGGTTCAGGGTTCAAGGGTTCAAGGGTTGAGAGATTTAGACAGGATTTACAGGATTTACAAGATTATTTTTTAAACTATGAGCTCAATGTCATTAACTTAACCGATCGGCTTGTAAGCCGAGAAGAATTTCCGAACAGAAGCTCTATGGTTTCGCGGATATTTTCTTCCCGGCCGTATTGGTTCAATGGTTCTTTGAAAGATATTTTGAAGGTCGGCTATCAATTGCACAATCTTTGAGGCGGTTTCATGAAACAGCAGGCCAATGACTCCCTTGCTCTTGGAGAGTGCCTGGGTGAAATTGATCTGGTAGTCATACCTCCTGTGTTCATGTTGCTGATGTAAGGCATTATTGCCTGGGAACGCCAGGATGCATACAAGATTCTTAGTAAAGACCTTGGCGTGGAAATCCTGGTATATTGAGAGGACGGACTTTCCAGAAAAGTTTTCCAGTTCCAGCCGGCATTTAATGGCCTTACATATGTGATCGGATAAAACAACTCTATATCTATATTGTATCGAACATTGCTACTATTTCTAATGACGTGGGTCTATGTTTTCGATTAGGACAAATTAGTAATGGGAGCAACTTTGTCAGATTCTGAATGAAGGTTTTTGGAGGAAAATCTTTCCTTAAAATACACTTTGCCAAGTCATTAGCAATTAGAGAAAAGACGAATGTTATTCGTTGCGCTGTAACAGATTTCAATTCTATCTTAGCTGATACAAGAGCATATTCAATTATTATTGAATTTGCAATAAGAGAAGAAAGTATTGAACTGTAAACGGTGACCAGGACTATATTTTTATTTTCAGATGTTATTTGATCGGCATGAAGCATTGACTTGATGGATTTGAAAAACAGCTCAATCTGCCATCTTAATCGATAAATCGGGTATATCCATTCTGCTAATGCCATTGAACTTGGAACATTTGTAACGTACCATCGGTATTCCTTTGTGAGAGGAAGACGAAAACCAATAAAACGAAGCTCAGGGGATTTTGTTCCACGGAGATTCAACTTTCCCCAGACCTCGACAATCATGCCTCTGAGGTTGACGTTTTTGTCTAACGGTCGCCCAATGTGTCGCTTTGCCACCCCTTTGCCGACTTTTGTTATTATTGGGACGGAATTTGCTTTTAGACGGCATACAAACCAGACTCCGATATTACACAGTTGATGTAGAAAAGCATGACTGAAGTAGCCGAGATCAAATAAAAACAAAGATCCCTTTAACTGATTCAAATCTGGAAGGAACTTGCTATCGTGCTGTTTTTGGGCGCTAAATTCAACCCATTCTGTGCTTCTTACACTCAATCTGTATAGGGCGCTTAATTTTAGGCAGGCAGGGCTGTGATTTGTTCGATTACCGGGAAATATATTTGATAACCCGGCTGGCAGTCGTATAGGTGATGCATCGAAAATATATACATCCTCAAATAAAGAAAGCCATGAAAGTTTTGAAAGGGCCTTTTCCTGAATATGAAAGGAGAATTCCAGAACAGCTTTTTCGATGAAGTCCAAGAGTGTTTTATTTGCGATTCGTTCCCAGAAACTGCTTCTGGAAACATTCTTTCCGGTATGTTTTACAAAATTTCTATGGGCATCAGCAATACTCTTCTTCTTTCCACAAACGGAAAAGGTCGTTATCAAGGATACCACGATTTCAAAAAGAGAAATTTTTTTCCCGCTGGAAGTGCTCATTGATGCCGAGAACTTTACGCAACGTATTCAACTTATGAATAAAGCTCATAGTGCACCTCCTTCATCAACCATTTCCGGGCTGTTTTTGAGCGCAAAGGTATTAGGTGCGACACGAACGAAGATTTTTCCTGCATTAATCTTCTTGATTACGGCAGAGACGACGGAGTCTCTTTCCAAATTGACACCATAGTCTTTCTTAGCGATCTGGATAATTTTTGAAATGTGTAGAGGTTGGCCCGAGTTTTGAAGTATGTCTTCAACGATAGTTAAATTAGACGTACGTTTTAGTTTTTGCCCTGGGGCACCCCTTTCGTTGATGGCGATAAACTACTCTAAGTTGAGCTTGCAACAATTCTCGCTTAATGTCTAGGTAGTTGTCTAAGTAATTCATTTTGTGCTCCTTTCACTCATAGAATTTGAAAGGAGTATACACTAAATAACTCAGTACGTCAAGGACTTTTTATGTACCTTTTCAAAACGATTAAAATGTCCTTTTATTGCATCTATTCAATAGCTTAGCCAGAATTGCAAAGGAATTAGGTACGTCTTATCCGATCACCTATGAATGGCCTTATAATCCTCTTCCACAGGCCATCTGAGATGGTACAGATCATGAAAGACCTCCACAGGATATATCTGTGTATCGATAAGGGAAGTAATCAACACCTGGACCTGGCCTTCATTTTGAATGCGGATTAGGCGAAGCTTCAATGGTTCCATGGGTAAGCCCATATCTTTACAGAATGCTACCGAAGTCGCGTGGATAGGGAGAGAAATGATTTTCTCAACCCTACCCGAGTGAAAGAACTTTCTCACGACTTTCCATTTGGTACATGATATTCGGGCGCAGAAATGGGCATTCCTTGAAAGGATTAATATTGAACAGCCACCACGCTGGGTACCCTCTGTCCAATAGCACCAGGTCGCCGTGGCGGATGTTGGAGAGATGTTGTGCTGCAAGCTTACGTTCTCCGGAACCTTTTGGAGAGATCAGGGCATCAACGGTGGTTTTGTTTAGGACGTCAAAGAGTTGGGAGACTCTTGCCATAGGCGAGGGGTTCCCCTGGCGTACACCCCATACACCAAAATGCTCGGCAACAGCCTCGATGTGAGGCAATCGGGTTGTAGAACCATCAATGGCCAGCAAACGAAAGCCATTCCAAGTGATGGGGTTGAAGTTCTTTTCAAAATAGTTGACCAGATGCTGGTTCAACTCGACAAAGGCTTCAAATTTCAATTTCATTCGGGCTTTTGCCAAGGCCACTTTTGAGACAAGCCTTTTAGGTACATCAAATCGGTTGATGGCTTTAAAGAACTTATCCAGTTCATCCTGGTAAGATCCTTTGACGAAGTTGAGGAGAAAAGCAATCAAGACATGGAAGGGAAGTTTTCTTTGACGAGTGAAAGCCTTTTTAGTTTGCCGATTACGGTCAATAAATTTTGGCGAGGAAATTATTTCTTTAATAAATTCGACAAGTTTGGCACACATTTTGGAAAGCAGGTTCCGTGCCAAAAGCAACAGATTCTTGAGATTTTCTTTGCATGGTATGCTCCTTTCGTAACGATAAAGGGTTGTTGTTATGGAAAGTGAGTATACCATGTTCATGTCCAAAAATCAAGCTATTTTATAATGATTTTAGATAGTTATATAATAAGCTAACCCTTAAGTTAATGACATTGACTATGAGCTATCAGCTATGAGCTATCAGCTAAATTCTGGGTTTCCCGCCTCTGGCGGCATCTTCGACAGGGTTCAAACCATGGAACAGGTTATCGAACGGACGCATATTGCCAAAGAGATTGGGTGCCCGGTTCAAATCGGGTCCGCTGTTGCCCTCAACCTGGAACCCTAAACCCGGAACCTGTGGACGTTTCCTATAAGTCTGTAATGTAGGGATTCGTCTCCTTTTCCCTTGCCAGCGTGGAGGTCGGTGCATCGCCGTAATCGTGTCCCGGCCAGACCGTTGTGTCTACAGGGAGCCGGAGGAGGTTTTTGAGGGAATCCAGGAGCACCTCAAGGGAGCCCCCTTTCAGATCGGTTCTGCCCACCGCCCCAACGAAGAGCGTATCCCCGGTAAAGAGATTGCCTTCGCCGAACAGGCAGATGGACCCGGGTGTGTGGCCTGGGGTGTGGATGACCGTGAGGCCGGTCTGTCCGATGGGAATACATTCCCCGTCCGTGACGGTTCGGTGCGCTGCAGGGGAAGGCCGCTTGCCCATGACAAAGGTGAAGGCCCGGTTCAGGCCCCTGAGGATTTCGGGGGCATCGGCTTCGTGTACCAGAAGCTCTGCCCCGGTTTTTGACAGCACCGCTCGATTCCCGCAGGTATGGTCAGCATGCCCGTGGGTGTTGACCACATACTCTGATCCTGAGGCCCATGTCATTCGCCATAGACAGGATCCTGTTCCTCGGAACCGGCAGGATCAATCAGAAGGGCCTCCTTCTCATGTTCACAGCCCACGACAGAGGCGAAGACCGCCATGGGACCCACCCGCATCTGTTCGACAATCATTTCACTTTCCTTTCAATTTCCTTCTCCTCCCGACAAGGTCACCTGTATCTATCCACCACCCTCTATCTCAGGCCTGACACCTGACACCTGACACCTGATGCCTCAGGCCTTATGCCTCACGCTTAACGCCTCCTGACCCCTGTCTCCTGACTTCTGTTTTCTCCACTCAGGCATAACATCCTTTCTGGAGCATGATGTTGGCAATAATGACCCGCTGAACATCGGAACTCCCCATGACCACCGGAGCGCTGGCCGCCCACCGGTAGAGTTCGCCCACCTCATACTCGCTGCTGAGCCCGTAGGCCCCGTGAATCTCCATGGCATCTGCGGTCACCTTAAGGATCTTGTCGGCCACCATCAGCTTCAACACCGCCGCATCCACGAAGATGTCCGCCCCCCGATCCACTTTTGCGCTCACCTGGAACAGGGCGGCGTTCAGTGCCGACACCTCTGTCACTATTCTGGCGATTTTGACCTGGGTCATCTGAAATTTCTGACCGATGGGTCTGCCCCGGTGGGTGCGGGTATTGGCGTATTCGAGGGCGAGGTCCAGCGCCCGCTCGGCCATTCCGGTGTAGAGTGCAGCAAAGACGATTTTGCCGTAGGCCTCGGCCCCCAGCAGGATATTGAACCCACCGCCCACAGCTCCGATGACATGATTGTCCGGGGCAAAGTAGTCCTCGAGGTAGAGATCCCCGTTGTCCAGTCCGCTTTCATGGAAAAAGATCTCCCGTTTGCCGGGGCGGTACCCCGCCGCTTTTGATTCCACGAGAAAGGCCGTGATGCTGTCGTCGGTCTTGGCGAATAGAATCATGTGATCGCAGATCCCTGAGTGGGAGATGAACCGTTTGGCACCGTTCAGGATCCACCCGCCATCGGCCTTTTCCGCCCGGGTCTTTAACTGAGTGGGGTCGGAGCCTGTATCCGGTTCGGTGAAGGCGAGGGCCCCGGTGGTCTCGAGGGAAATGAGGCCCGGCAAATAGGTGTCTTTCAGAAAGTCGGAGCCGTGGTGGAGGAGGGGGTAGGCCAGCATGAAGTTTAAAAAAATGCCCCAGCCGGGTACCAGGGAGGCGTAAGCGATTTCCTTCAGGGCAATAACCAGCCCCGTGAAGGTGGCATTCACCCCGCCGTAAGCCTCTGGAAAGCAGACCCTGAGGAGGCCCAACGCCTCCAATTTCTGTTGAAGCGCATCGGGGAGTCTGCCATTTTCAGTGATACTGCGGCGGTGGAAGAGGATTTCCTGTCTTGAGAAGCGACGAACCGTTTCCAGGATCTGACGCTCTTCCTCGTTCAACTGGATGTCCATGTTCAATGGCCTTCCGGGTCTATGTGATCGGGCCGCACGAATGTCGCTTGCGTGCGCGCCATGATGTGTAGCAGCGAAGCATTTTCATCGATGGCGACCTGCTCGATTGTGGATAATAAGAAACACCCTGTCCTGTCAATCTCTATGTGGATGTTTTCAGCCGGCAACTGAGATTGACTCCTCTATGAGACTTGACTACGATGACACGCTGTAACGGTTTTTCCGATCGGACCGCATCTCTAAAACGGCGGTCGAAAGAGCGATGATGTCCCGGGTTATGGATCTGCAGCACCCGAAAAAGGTCGCAGATGAGGGCCTCAAAAATTGTCTCGATGATGCCTCGAGGGCACTCCCCATCGGTGACGAACTGTTTTTAAGGGAGGATATGAAAGCGACATGGATAACATGACAACCCAGGTGATCCAATATGTTAGCAGCTACGGCCTTCAGGTCATTGGCGCCATTATTATTCTCATTTTGGGTCGGTTTGGTGCGGGCCTTGGTCGAAAGATCATCCGTCGATTGCTTGAAAAGGCCAGGTGGATGTGGCGGTGGTCAAGTTTGTTGGCAGCCTGACCTATTTTTTGATATTGACGTTCGCCGTGGTTGCGGCCTTGGCCAAATTCGGCATCCAAACCACATCGTTTGTGGCTGTTCTCGGTGCGGCGGGCCTGGCCGTCGGCCTGGCCCTTCAGGGATCTCTGGCGAATTTCGCCGCCGGGGTGCTGATCTTGATCCTGCGTCCCTTCAAGGTGGGAGATTTCATCATGGGAGCCGGGGAGATGGGTACCGTGAAGGAAATTCAGCTCTTCACCACCATTCTCGCCACCCCCGATAATGTACAGGTGCTGATTCCCAATGGGAAACTCTTTTCAAGTACCATCAAGAATATCTCGGCCTATGATACCCGAAGAGTGGATCTTATTATCGGCATCGGGTATGGGTCCAACATCCAGGAAGCATATGATGTGATGTTTGATTTAATGGGCCGGGACGAACGTGTCTTGTCGGATCCGGCCCCCCAGATCTACGTGACGGAACTGGCAGACTCCAGCGTCAATCTGACGGTCCGTTGCTGGGTCAAAAGCGGAGACTTCTGGACTGTCAAGTGTGACCTCACCCGTGCCATCAAAGAGGCCTTTGATGGCAAAGGGATTGAGATCCCCTTTCCCCAGCGTACGGTTCACATGGTCTCGGAGGCGGGGACCCAATAGCCGTCCTTCAGATTCTGATTACTTCCAGAGGCCTTTCAGCAATCCGGCGACACTGTCGCCCCCTTTGGACTGGACATACTCCATGACCACCGGGGCGAATTCGGAAATCATGCTGGAGTCCATGCCCAGTTGTGAAAAGGCATCCCCCAAACCGGCCAGGGACCCCAGCTTGCCTGCACTTCCGCCCAGGGATCCCAGCTTGCCGAGCACGCCGCCGGATTCGCTCTTGGAGGGGGCCGCATTGAGGTACTGGTCCATGCCCGGCACGGCCTCGGATACCTTCTCGAAATCATCCGTGCTCAAGTTTTCTTTGGCGTTCTGAAAAAGGGCCCCCGCACCCCCTTCGGCCTGTTTTTCCGTTACCCCCAGTTTATCCACCAGCAGCGATGCCAATTCCAGAGTGCCGGCATGCGTGTGGTTCATCCCGATGGGGCCAGCCACGATTGCCAAAAGTCCAACAGCCAATATCCAGATTCTAAAATGTTTCATGTCTCCTGCTCCTTATTTTTTTTAAATGTTTTTAATGCGCTGACAACATATTTGTCAAGATGGTATCAAGCCAGCGTTTTGAAATCGCTGCCAATGGGTCGAAGGCCATAAGGGGTCTTTTTCAAAGGCCGTAAATATCCGGATCCCTCCAAATCACGGCAGCGAGGCTTCGACTGTTCTTGCTGACAGCCCCAGGCATTCTGGATTGTTGTCATCTCCACCGCCTCTGCTATAACAGTGCGTGTTATTGGATCTTGCTGGGGCGTTCTATAAGCACGACATTTTCTTACGGCCTTTGAAAAAGATCCCCTTATGGCCTGTAACCCCGTTTCAAAAACCTAAACTGTTACCCAAAGTGAAACCGCAAAAGCCGTTTTGGACAAGAGGGTTCGGTCGAACGGCGGCGATTTTCATTGAAGGCTGCTTGACCACGAGTTACCGTTTGCTTATAGTAGGGAGCCGGGTATCCAACCCCATCATCACTTTTCCAAAGGCAAATCCCCATGTGAACCTTTCAGTGATTCAGGAGGTCTTTAAAATGGTACGTCCATTAAAAACCATTTGTTTGGCGCTGGTGTTGATCGTTTTCATTCCCTTTTATGCTTTCAGTGCGGAGAAGTCACTCATATTCTATATCCTGGACGGATCCGGTTCCATGTGGGGCCGGGTGGATGGAAAGATCAAGATTCAGGTGGCCAGGGATGTCATGATTTCCCTTATCAAGGAAACACCTCAGGGGATTGAGTGCGGGGTGATGGTGTACGGCCACCGAAAGAAGGGGGACTGCTCGGACATTGAAATGCTCGTGCCGATAGGACCGCTTGACAGGGAAGCGGCCATTTCAAAGATCAATGGCATTACGCCAAAGGGAAAGACCCCCATCTCGGACAGCATCTCCATGGCCGTGGAAAACCTCAAAGGGATTGAAGCGGCCAGCACCATCGTTCTAATCAGCGATGGTATCGAAACATGCGGCAAGGACCCGTGCGGGGCGATGAAAACGCTCAAGGAAAGCGGCATCAATTTTGTCATGCACGTGGTGGGATTTGATGTCGAGGAGAAGGCGGCAAAGCAATTGGCCTGCATTGCGCAGGCCGGGGGGACGGTATTTTTCCACCACCAACGCCACCGACCTGCTGGCAGCCTTAAATCAGATAAAGGAAAGCGTGGTGGAGAAAACGGCGATTGAGCCGGCCCTTGACCCAGCCCGAAGAGATCAAACAGGCCGTCACCAAAAAAACCACCTCCCTTCGAATCAAGGCCAAGGGACCCGGTACCCTGGCCCTCAAATATGACAGCTGGCTCAAGCCGCCCCGGTACTGGAAGCTTGTTGATCCGGAGACCGGTGAAGAAAAGGGACGATTTCAGGGACTTGGGGATCAGATGGTCGCTCCCGGCGAATACCAGATTGTGTGGCGACAGGACGAGCATGAAAGCAGTGACGTGACCCTGGGCGAGGTGATCACCGTTGAATCCCGAAAGACCACGGATGTCATGCTCAAGACGGGTTTAAGGCCCGTAACGCCCCAGTGGGTCAAAAAGCCGCGATTCTGGCGGCTCAAGGATCCGGCCACGGGCAAGGTCATCGCCCACTTCAGACGACTCGAACCCCAACTGGTGCCTTCTGGAGAATATGATCTGGCCTGGCGGCAGGACGAGCACGGATCCGGGACGGTGACCTTGTCCAAAGTCACGATCCAGCCGGATACGCTCAATGACGCAAAATTGGCCACCGCCATTAATCCGGTTCCGGCGGATTGGGTCCCTGAAAAACTGCGGTTCTGGGAGCTTCGTGATGTCAAAACCGATAAACCCGTGGCCCATTTCAGGCTTGGGTGGACCCCTCAGCTGGTCCCGGCGGGCACCTATCGATTCATCTACCGGCAGGACGAGCACAAGAGCTCCAACTCCGATTTGGGGGAAGTGACCATCGAGGAAGGAAAGATGACGGAGTTTCCTGTTGATACCGGCGTTAAACTCATCCCCCAGCCCGGCGTCAAACCGCCGTGGAAAATTGAGTTCATTGAACTAAATGGCCAAGGAAAACCCATCCGAACCGTTGTCCTGAAGTGGTCATTCAATCCCATGCCACTAAAAACGGGAACATATAAGATCACGTATCGGCAGGAAGAACACGGTGGCAGCACTCTGACCCTGGTGGAGTCTTTTGAACTTCCGGCCGGGGCGCTGGTGGAGGTGGAGATGTGAGAGAGGATGGTTTGATGGATTATCAGGACGGCTTTTTCAAGGGCGTGCGGGGAATTCAGACGTACTCCCAGTGCTGGATTCCTGAAGGCGATCTAAAGGCGGTGCTCATGGTGGTGCACGGCCTGGCCGAGCACGGTGGTCGCTACATGAACCTGGTGCAGCATTTTGTTCCCCTGGGATATGCGGTTCATGCCCTGGATCACATCGGTCATGGCAAATCCGGGGGGACCCGGGTGTATGTGGATCGATTAAAGACTTCACGGAAACCCTGAAGATATTCTTCGATCAAATCCGGTCACGGCACCCGGAGGTGCCTGTCTTTCTGATAGGCCACAGCATGGGCGGCCTCATCGGCGCGGCCTTTCTGCTGGAACACCAGTCTGAATTGTCAGGAGCGGTCCTCTCCGGGCCCAGTGTCAAGGTGCCTGATACCATTTCGTCAGCCACCATTTTTTTGGGAAAGATTTTCTCGACGCTTTTGCCCAAGGTCGGGTTGGTGGCGTTGGAGGCGGAAGGCATCAGCCGGGATCCGGCTGTGGTGGAGGCGTATGTCAACGATCCGCTGGTGTACACAGGAAAGACCACGGCCCGGCTGGCTGCGGAACTGCTGAAGACCATGAACCGTGTATCTGCCGAAGCCGCCCTGATCACCCTCCCCGTATTGATCATCCAGGGCGGTGAGGACCGGCTGGTGGATCCCGCTGGCGCTCAGATGCTCTATGAAAGGGTTTCCTCAACAGACAAGACCGTCAAGGTCTATGACAATCTCTATCACGAAGTCTTCAACGAGCCGGAACACGGCCGGGTCCTGGCCGATGTGGAGGTGTGGCTGGAAACGCGTATCAAGGGTTAACTGCCTCATCTCGTGTAAACATGAAATGTCGTTTTGGGAATGGTTTGGTTCGGGATGTAGGTGCGACTTCAGTCGCACAGAATCGGCTAACTGTGCGACTGAAGTCGCACCTACAATCGGTTGAACGCCTGGGTCCAGTACGCCGTGGTGTGCAATGAAAACGCAGAGCCTCAATTCCCGAACACGGGTCCATCAGGGCCCAGATGGCAGGAGTAGCACCCGAAGCCCCTCCGCGTGACAATGCTGAAAGACTTGAGACCCAAAGCCTCTGACATGGTGGGCACGAGTTGCTTCAGCTTGAGTTGCGTAGTGTCCGGATATTTTTCAAATTCGGGCCCCAGCAGCAGTTCCCCGCTGAGCCGCGGGAGATGATCGGTGGGCATGCGAAAATCCCCCTTTTCCGCCTTGTTTCCGTGGCACAGGGCGCAGTTGATCTCCTGGTAGCGATCCGGTCGCCATTGACGAAATACGGCGCCCGCGCGGGGGATAATGACGTTTTTCATGTGTGCCTGCCGTTGTGCCAGCGTCATCTCCGGCCAGGTCGGCCGCTTGCCGTCAGGCCCGGGAGGCCCCACGGCTTTAGGATAACAGGCGTACAATGTCAGTCCCGTCAGCCCCAACAGGATGGAAAAGATGGCGATTCGGGGCATCGTGGTGCCCTCCTTTCACTGAGGTTGCAGGCGCATCACAGAAATATGCTTCTCGCCTGATGTCAGGTGCGGGCGTTCAACCGTTTACTCAGCTCGATAAAGTAGTCCATGGCTTTGGGGTTGCTGGTGGAGTCGAGATTGACGGAGGTCTCCACGGGCATGCCCATCAGGACCTTCTTCACGGGGACTTCCAGCTTTTTGCCGTTGAGGGTCCGGGGGACCTCGTCGATGGGCAGGATGTCGTCGGGTACGTGACGCGGCGACAGGGCGCTGCGGATTTTCGTTTTAATGCTCGATTTAAGGGCGTTATCCAGAACCACGCCTTCATTCAGCACCACAAACAGCGGCATGTGGTATGCGCCATCCGGCCCCTCAAACCCCACAATGAGGCTGTCCGCGATCTCGGGCATGTCCTCCAGGACACTATAGATTTCGCTGCTCCCCATGCGGACGCCCTGCCGGTTCAGGGTCGAATCGGACCGGCCCAGGATCACCGCGCTCCCTCTGCTGGTGAATTTGATCCAGTCGCCGTGTCGCCAGATCCCCGGGTAGAGATCAAAGTAGCTATCCAAGTACCGCTGGTTATCCTGATCATTCCACAGATACAACGGCATGGCGGGCATGGGTTCGGTGACCACCAGTTCGCCCACTTCATTCACCAACTCATTGCCCTGGGCGTCAAAGGCGGCGGCCTTGATGCCGAGACCGCTGCACTGGAGCTCTGCGGCATGGACCGGCAGCAGGGGGGAGGCCGCCAGAAATCCGCTCACGATGTCGGTTCCGCCGCTCACGGACGCCAGCCAGACATCCTCCTTGACCTTTTCATAGACCCACCTGAAGCCCTCGGGGGAGAGGGGCGATCCGGTGGAGCCGATGGTCTTGATGCTGTCGAGCTTGTGCTGTTCACCGGGTTTGAGCCCCTGGGCCATGCAGGCGGTGATAAAGGCCGCACTGGTCCCGAAGACCGTAAACCGCGCCTCTTCCGCCAAACCCCACAAGAGGTCCAGATCCGGATACCCGGGGTTTCCGTCGAACAGTACCGGGGTGCCGCCCACGAGGAGGGAACTCTGCACGATATTCCACATGACCCAGCCGGTGGTGCTGAACCAGAAAAACCGATCCCCCGGATGCACGTCCATTTGAAGGCCTTGAAATTTCAAAAATTCCATGAGGACCCCGCCGTGGCCATGCACCAGGCCCTTGGGAAGCCCGGTGGTTCCGGAGGAATACACCACCCAGATGGGATGCTCGAAAGGCACCTGTTCATAGACCAGTTCCTCTGATTTGCCCAAAAGATCCGCCCAGAGGACCACATTCTTGAGACCCTGGAAGTGATCGGCCCCGGCGTCTTTTTCCAGGTAGGGGACCATGACGGTCTTTTCAAGGGAGGGGAGCACGTCCTGGAGCTGGCCCACGGCGGTCTGGCGCTCAAACGATTTACCGCCGTATGGATAGCCGTCCACGGCGAAGAGGACCTTGGGTTCGATCTGCATGAACCGGTCAATGACGCTCCGGGTCCCGAAATCGGGTGAACAGCTGGACCAGATGGCCCCGATGCTGGCCGTGGCCAAAAAGGCAACAACGGTTTCCGGGATGTTGGGCATAAAGGACGCCACCCGGTCGCCCTTTTTGACCCCCATCTCCCGCAAAGCGGCCGCCACCGAAGCGACCTGGGCGTAGAGCTCATCCCACGAGACGTCCATGAGCGGCTGAATTTCAGAGTGGAAGAGTAACGCCGGATGATCTTTGGTCATGCGGCGAAATACATGCTCCACATAATTCAGCTTTGCTCCGGAAAACCACTTGACATCGGGCATTTTCCCCTGGACGACAGTTGTGTAAGGTTCGGACGCCTGAATGTCGTAGAAATCCCAGACGGTCTCCCAGAAATCCCCGATATGATCGACCGACCATTGCCACAATGAGGGGTAGTCGTGAAAATCGAGATTCCGCTCATCTCTGAGCCAGTCCATGTATCGGGTAGTGTTGGCCTCTTTTTTCAGCTTTTCCGAGGGTTCCCAGAGGAGGGTGCCTTCGGTGACGGGTGTGTCGGTCATCTTTCTTCCTCCGCTATTTGTAGCGTTCCGGATGGGTTTTCATCTCCTCGATGAAATCATCCACAATCCGCGCCTGATCGTACTGGGATTGCCATCC
Organism: Deltaproteobacteria bacterium; assembly: GCA_034522175.1. Taxonomy (GTDB): domain Bacteria; phylum Desulfobacterota; class DSM-4660; order Desulfatiglandales; family Desulfatiglandaceae; genus JAIPDZ01. Next base: position 3,580,636 of record JAXHLQ010000001.1, read on the forward strand.
CCACTCCTCACGGGCGAGACGATCATCGATGGGGAGGAGCAGTTTGTCCAGCACCTGTTGAAGCTCGAGATCCGGATCAAAATGGAGTTGCGCTCCCGGAATCTTCTCATTGATGATGTCGGCCAGCTCCCGGGCACTAGCGATGGGCGTGGCGCCGGCAATGATATAGTTCACCATGTTGATGTTGGACACCGGGGCCTCGGCCAGCTTGACCATGGCGATTCCCGCGTCTTTAAAATACATCACCGGGCAACGGGTTTCGGGTGTTACATAGATGGTGAAGGGTTTCCCTTTGATACTCTCTTCGATGGCCCACGAGGTGTACTGGACCACACCCGGGGTCTTCACGCCCGGTCCCACGATGGAGGGATATCGGATCCCTCTGAAATCGAGGCCGTACTTGCGCTTGTAAAAGAGTCCCATGTGCTCGCAAAAGACCTTGGTGCATCCGTAGAAAAGCTGCGGGCGTTGCAGGGTGTAATCGTCGATGTCCTCCTTGGGGATATCCAGACCGTATGTGGCGAGGGTGCTGGAAAAGCACACCTGAGGCACCTCGAATAACCGTGCCGCCTCCAGGATGTGAAAGGTTCCCATGGCATTGGCCCGAAAAGAGGCCGCAGGATCCGCATCCGAGGGAACCGAAAGCATCCCGCCGAGATGATAAATGGCTTTGGGCCTGAGGCGCTTCACCACATTCAGAACGTGGCTGAAGTTTCCCAGATCCCCTCTGACGACGTCGATCTGATCCTCGGCCCCGCCCAGCAGTTTGGTGGACGGGTTGATGTCAAAAGCCAGAAGATCCTTTTCACCTTTTTCCAGCAGGAGCCGGACCACCTCTGCGCCGATAAAGCCCGTGCCCCCTGTGATCAGAATGCTCATGATGTCCTCCTTGTGAAGGGGCCGTACCCTCTCATGGGCGGCCCCAAAGAGATGTTGCTAAACCGATGGTTCATAGAGCCGTCTCAGTCGATCCAGAAACTCCCGGTCCCGTTTGCCGATGGCCTCGTCCAGCTCGGATTGTGAAAAATCGTGGGTATAGTCGTAGAACCCCTTCCCGCTCTTGATGCCGTCATGGCCCTTCGCCGCCAGATCCTTCAAGGCCGGTGGGGGCTCCTTGGCATCGGCGATCTCGGGAAACAGGTTTTCGCAGACCTTGAGCCAGAGCCGGGTCCCGGCGAGATCAATGGTCAGAAGGGGGCCGATACTGGCGAGACGAAAACCGATGCTCCCCTTGACCGCTTTGTCGATATCCGACGCGCTGGCAATTCCCTTATCATAGAGATCGAGGATTTCTCTGATCATGGCCATCTGGATTCGATTGATGAGAAAACCCGGGAGCTCTCGATTAATTCTCACCGGTGTTTTTCCGATCCGTTCCATCAGCGCATATGTGGTTTCAAGGGTCTCCTCACTGGTCCATGGGGATTTCACCACTTCCACCGTGGGGACGATGTGCGGGGGGTTAAACCAGTGCGTGGTGATTAGCCGTTTTTTGTGTTTAACCCCGCTGCCGATGGCCTCGATGGTGAGGGATGAGGTATTGCTGGATAGAATGGCGTCTTCGGAACAAGACGCCTCAACCGCCTCAAATAGCCTCTGCTTCAATCTCAGATCTTCAGGGGCCGCCTCGAGAATAAAATCGCTCCCCTGGACGCTCTCGGCCAGATCGGAGCCAGTGGACAGCCGTGCCATGGCAGGGGCGATATCCGCCTCAGCGATGAGGCCGAACTGCTGGAAGCGCCTGAGATTCTGCTCAATGTGAGTTCGTGCGGTTTTAAGAATGGCTTCATCGATATCATAAAGGTGTACCGGATACCTCGCCATGAGAAAGCGCTGCGCAATGCCGTGTCCCATGATGCCGGCCCCCAGCACGGCAATCTTCTGAATGTTTTCGAGCTTCAAGACATACTCCTTTCAGGCTGACTGTCTCAACCCATTCACAGGCCGAATTCGCCTGTAGCGTCGCAGCAATTCTAATTTTGATTGAGTCGAAATCGCTATCGGAATCGGTATCGGATGGCCTGATTTTGCATATTTGGATCGATTTCGATCCCGATTTCGATCCCGATCCCGATTTGTGCGTCATAATTAGAATTGCATGTACCTTCGTTTTAATGTTATCCCATCCATCCGGAATGACGGGCGGTTTATCCGGACAGGATCCTCGGAAGCCATAGACACAGTTGTGGGAACAGAATGATGAGAACCACCACGATAATCTGAAGTCCCACAAAGGGGATGATCCCTCTGTACATTTCTGGGAGATCGAGTCCCACGTTGATCCCCTTTAAATAGAAAATCGAATAGGCAAAGGGCGGGGTCAGAAAGGATATCTGAAGGCTCGTACAGATGACCAGTCCCACCCAAAGAGGATTAAAATCGAGAGTCAGTAACATGGGTGAAAAAATGGGCACAATGATCATGAGGATGCCGATCCAGTCGATGAACATGCCGAGAAAGAGGATGATCAAGAGCACCGTAATGAAGATGCCCCAGCGTCCCAGTCCCAATCCCAAAAGCGCATCGGTGATGACCTGACCGCACCCGGCACTCAAAAAAGCACCCGTGAAGAGACTTGCAGCGACGGCGATAAAAATGATCATGGCCGTCACGCGGATAGTGGTATAACAGTTCTCTTTAAAACTCTGCCAGGTGAGGCCCTTATAGGCCAGTCCCAGGGCCGTGGCCCCGATGGAGCCGACCGCACCGGCCTCGGTGGGGGAGGCAATCCCGAAGAAGATGGACCCCAGGACCATGAATACGAGAAACAACGGTGGGAAGAGGTATTTAACGCCATTGATCAGTGATTTCCCTTGAAAAGAGCTTCAGCCGTTCTTCGGGCGGCAGCGCGGGTCCCAGGCTTGGATTGATGGCACTGCGGATGATGATATAGACAATGTAAGACAGTCCCAAAAGAGCACCGGGAATGACGGCACCGGCAAACATCTGAAGGACGGATACGCCCGCCATGGGGGCGTATAGAATCAGCATGATGGAAGGCGGAATCAGAATCCCCAGTGTGCCGCCGGCGCAGACGCTCCCGCTGGCGATCTCCTTTGAGTAGTTGGCCTTCAGCATGGAGGGCACGGCGAGAAGGCCGATGGCGGTCTCGGATGCCCCGACCACACCCGTGGTGGCGGCAAAAATCATGGCCAGCACCACCGTGGCCACGGCCAGGCCCCCGTTTATCCCGCTCATCCATCGGTGAAGAATCTCAAAGGCCTTTTCCGCCACCCCTGATGTCTGCATCATGTTTCCCATGAAGATGAAAAGGGGAACCGCGGCCAGGATATATTCTGATAGGATCCCATCCATGACCCGGGGACCGATCATATACAGGTATCCGGATCCCGGAGGTGAGAACCCCAAAGAACACCCCAACCGTCCCCACGCCGAACGCCAGGGGAAATCCGGCCAATAGGACCAGAAGACTCGCTATCATCAAGATGGTGGTTAACTCAGGACTCATGGGGTTCTCCTTTGATGACCACAGTTAAAGCGCGTATGAATTCCGCAATCCCCTGAAGGAAAAAAGAAAAAGCCCAAAAAAAATCGCTATCTTGAAAGGGGCCAGAGAAGGCCGCCACACGCTGGCATGGCTCGTCTCACCATGCACCAGCGCCCACCATGCACCTCCGCCGCATTTATACAGAAGAATGATGAAAAGGGGAAAAAAGAGAATGATGTAGCAGATCACGTCCATTCTGGCCTGCCCCCTGCGGGATAACCGGCTGTAGAGAAGATCCATCCGTACATGGCCCTTCATGTAATGACAATAGGCCACACCGAGAATGGTATAGATGCCGTAAAGCATATACGTAATATCGTAAGCCCAGAAATTGGCCGTGGCGAAGAGGTAGCGTACCGTGATGTCATATCCGATGGCAAGGGTAAGAACCACCACCAGAAAACTGGCAGCCTTTCCTGTCCATTCACTGCTCCGGTCAATGATGCGGAGGAACTTCTCCATCAGATTCACCTCCAAAAAATGAAGGGGTATTACCCGGAAAACCGGGTAATACCCTTATCGTTCCAAAATCGAGTGTGCCACATGCTTGGGTTTAGTGGGGAAGTGTGTACAATTTATGATAGGGATACCATTTCTCACCAAATGCCTTGATGGAATTCCATACCTTGGCGAAATTCTTATCTTCGGCTGCACGCTTATCCAGATATTCTTCTGCCCATTTCTGCATGGTGGTGATGGTCTCCGGATCCATCCGCACAAAGGTGATCCCTTTTTCTTTGAGGAACTTGACCGCCTCGATATTTTTCTGTTCCATCCACAGCCACTCATCCAGTCTGCTATCGGCAACGGCAGCGTGAAGCCCTCGTTTCAGGTCGTCGGGCAGTTTGGCATAGGCGTCCTTATTGATCACCAACTCCAGCTGGGAGGCCGGTTGATGGATGCCGGGAAGCATGACATACTTGCAGACCTCCCAGATGCCCAGGGTCTTGTCAAAGGCGGGGATGGAATATTCTGCTGCATCCAGGACCCCTCGTTGGAGATTGGGCATAATTTCACCACCCGGACAGAAGATGACTGAAAACCCATGCTCCTGAAGCACGTCGCCCATCAGCGGCATCATGCGCATCTTGAGGCCCTTGAAGTCCTCAATTTTTCGAAGGGGTTTCTTGGCCCACATGAAATCCTCCATGGCGATGGGGGCAGCAGGCAAAACCTTTACGTTGAAGCCGTAATCGTCATAAATCTCCTGCCACAGTTCCATGCCCCCGCCGTGGTTGAGCCACATCTGCATGCCCAGGGCATTGAATCCGCCGGGAGAGGCGGTAAACAGCGGGGCCACAGGGATTTTGCCCACCCACATGGCGGAATAGCTGAACTGGGCCTGGTAGGCGCCGTTGCTGACGGCCTTTATCCCCTCAAAGGGAGGCACCAGGGCCCCGGCCGGGTGAACCTCAAAGACCAGTCTTCCATCCGTTGCCTTCTCCACCTTGTCTGCCAGGCGCTGCAGGGTTTCATGGTACAGCATGCCGGCCGGCACGAAACCCTGTACCTTCCATTTCACCACTTTGTCCGCGGCCACGCCGGGCACGGCGAAACAGAGTACGATTCCCGCGATCAATAAAAGCCTTAACATCGTCTTTTTCATAGCGATACCCTCCTGGAAGTTGGTTAGCTGTTTATGGTGAAATGACAGTCAAATTTCAAGGAAAAAGAGCCTCACCCCCTTTCTGATGTCACAAATGTCAGCAGTTTTTGACCGTGTGTGTCCGCGGTGCCAAAACATGAAAAAAAACGAAAAGGCGACGGTCGAGAACGGCAAGATAGCCTATTTGGGCTTTTTTCACAAGTGCATGTGACATTTTTGGGCTTTGTTTTTGGAGGAATGCTTGAATTTCGCAAACGCGTTTGATTTTAACCCTACAACGATACTTAGCTAATATTTTTGATTGACTCTATACCTACAGCGTAATATAATCTGCCAACCTTAAACGAAAGGAGGCAGAATATGTTACCCGAGATTCGCAGTGATGAGCACCTTTTTTCGGTTCCGAAGTTTGACATTAACAAGGAGGATATCCAAGAATTTGACAATGAATTAAGAGCGTTCCATGAGAATTTTAGAGACTGCTTCGCCAGAAGCGAATCCAGAGAACATTTTTACAACTATATGGCCGGACAATTTAGCACATTAGAGCGAAAGTCTATCGAACCCATTGCATTAGCTATAGAAAACGGCAATGTACGGCCCATGCAGCATTTCGTAAGCAAGGTCGTCTGGGATGATGAGAGAATTCTATACAAATATCGTAATATGATAAATGAAGACCTTGGCGATCCTGATGGTGTCCTCATTTTTGATGAAACAGGATATCAAAAAAGGGGGATGACTCCATTGGCGTTGGAAAACAGTACTGTGGCACTATCGGAAAAGTCGAAAATTGCCAAGTTGGCGTTTTCGCAGCATATGCATCACCCCATGGCTACGCCTTGATTGATAAACAGCTATTTATCCCTGAAAAATGGTTTTCTGAAGACTATGCCCTCAGAAGACGCAAATGTGAGTTGCCGGACGATATCACATTTAAGACCAAACCTCAGATTGCTGTCCAAATGCTTAAGAATATCGTAGAGAAGGATCAGATTCCTTTCAAATGGGTCCTTGCAGATTCAATATACGGAAATAGTCCTGATTTTATTGAGACTGTGGAAAATCTCGGTTTACGCTATTTTGTTTCCATACCATCAGATACGTATTGCTGGTTGAATACGCCGATTACCAGAAAAAGGAAATACAAGTATAAGGGGCAGATACGCGAGAAAATCATTGTGGATAGCACTCAAAATGAACCTATTACCGTCGCTTGTTTGGCTAAGAGCATTAATAACTTCTTCTGGTACCGCCGCAAGGTTTCCGAAGGGACAAAAGGCCCTATCGAGTATGAGTTTACCAAGAGGCGGATCGTCGTTTCCAAAAACGGGGTGCCAGAAAAGGAAGTTTGGCTTATCATGAGACGTACCATTGAGAAACAGCCTTCATACAGCTACTTCCTGAGTAACGCGTCCGTAAGCACCCGACTGCCCACGTTCGTTTGGCTTAGTGGTCTTCGTTGGTCCATAGAGCAATGCTTTGAAGAAACCAAAACGGAACTGGGTATGGATCACTATGAAGTTCGCAAATATAGGGGTTGGCATCACCATATCCTAACGTGTATGCTCGCTCATTTTTTCCTCTGGCACCTGAAAATCAGGTTGGGGAAAAAAAGCACCATCTATTACGCTCTCGCAGCTTAGAACCCTGATCGAAGTTATTCTACCTATCAGGGAGTACGATAGCGAAACCGCGCTTGGTGTCGTAAAATGGATCCAAGCGAGAAATCATCGAGCATACCTTTCACATCGAAAAAAGAAGCTAAAGAGTTTGCCATAAGTATCGTTGTAGGGTTAAGATTCCACCGGCCGCCCCCACCCTCTAAGGCAGACGTGAAAGCCACTGAAATGCCGGTGCAACCAGAATTTTCTGTCCTTCATTGGAAAAGTGTTTAAAGCCGTCGCCTTCCTCGATCAGTTGAACTGCAGGGACACGGAGCACGGACAGACACGAACAAGAATGAGAGAGCATCCATGTGTTTCGCAAACTGGAATTTAACCGGGTACCCAGCCTTATGAAGTTTCCAGCCTATCAATGACAATGGTTTCGATTTTATCGAGCACCCCTATGAGCGAAACAGATTCACAGTCCTTTACACCATCCGGCAAATGGACATGATAAGGAAAGGTTTTCAATTCCCTGTGATGCGGCGCGCTGTCCCAGCGAGATATCAGGTTGTTTCCCTCATCCATATAGTGAAATCGATAATGCCGGTTTTCTCCGAGCAGAATTTCCTTGAAATGAAATACCGAACCGTCCTTGAATTGAATACGTCCCCCAATAAACCCAACATCGGCATCTTCATCATACTCCGTGAGCACGCTTTTCTGCTCTATCAGCCATGCTGACTTATTGATCCGCTCTTCAACACGCCTGAAATAACGGATGGTCATGGAATAATTCCTTCCACCAATTTTTCCTGGTTTTTCAGTCTAGTGTATGTTTCATACACAAAGACCCAATCAAACCATTCCGCGTCATCCCCGAGCGTGCCCTGGTTGAATGCCTTGATAAAATCCTTAGATTTCATCTTGTGTTTTTGTTCAAAAAATTTCAGACGGTTACGATAATTCTTCGACTTTGCTTTGAGCAGCCTCTCTTTTAAGGCTATCGAGGATTTCAGTATGGGTAACGCCTCTTCTCTCACCTGAATCTGTTCCATAATGGCCTCCAATTTGCTGATTATTCTGCGTTTGGATGTACCCACTTATCTATGGCATCGGGACCTTTCTATCACATCACAATCGTACCATAAATTCTGTCCCGTGGCCAACCTTCCAGCAATTCTAATTTTGGCCTGAGCCCTTTTTGAGATTGCGGCGAAATTTTTGTCGCTTTCTTTCTATTGTAGACTAACCTACTGTTATTACACATAAAGTATTTTCTGGACTTTGGCCTCCGTTGGTGATAATAGATACTGGGTAAGTGAACCCGCTATTATTCGTAAACGGATATGCCGCCAGTAAAACCACAAAAGAACAAGCCTCAACCACTCACTTTCGATAGTATGGTCAGCTATCTTCGCTCCACAATGGCTGACTTTCCTGATAAACGAACAGGCTCAAACTGCCGCTACAGCATTGAGGATGCCGCCTTGGGTGCTTTTTCTGTTTTCTTTACCCAAAGTCCATCTTTCCTGTCATTTCAAGAATCTATGCTAAAAAATAAAGGCATCAGCAATGCTCAAACCCTCTTCGATATGGACCAAATCCCCTGTGACAACCATATCCGAGATCTGATGGATGAGGTCAAACCGTCCAACGCGTATCCGGTCTTCCATTATATTTTCAATGAGATAAAGGACTCCGGTCACCTGGATGCTTTTCGTTCATACGACAATAACTTGTTGTGCGCACTGGATGGTACCCATTTCTTTTCTTCCAACAAGATTCACTGCCAAAATTGCAGCACCAAAGAACACAAAAACGGAACCACAACCTATTCCCACTCTGCCATTACCCCCGTTTTCGTCGTTCCCGGCCAAAGTAAGGTCATCTCTTTGCCCCCTGAGTTTATTGCACCTCAGGACGGACACAATAAACAGGACTGTGAAAATGCCGCAGCCAAACGCTGGATAACACAGTATGCACCGGTATACGGGGATCTCGGAATTACCATTTTAGGGGATGATTTGTATTGTCGACAGCCCCTCTGCTCGTTGATATTGGACAATGGCCTCCATTTTATCCTCGTTTGTAAACCCGATTCGCACAAAACGCTTTATCAATGGGTCGACGAACTGGAGGCAATGGATGCCGTTGAAACGCTGGTGGAAAAAATATGGACAGGTAAGTCCCATCATATCTATACCTATCGGTTCGTAAACCAGGTCCCTCTGCGTGATGGCGAAAATGCGTTGGAAGTGAACTGGTGCGAACTGACCGTCACTTCAGCTACGGGGAGACGGTTGTACAAAAATGCATTTGTAACGGACTTCGAAATCTCCAAAGACAATGTCAAACAGATCGTGGTCAATGGTCGTGCCCGTTGGAAAATTGAAAATGAAAACAACAACATATTAAAGACCAAGGGATATCATCTTGAACACAATTTTGGCCATGGCAAAAAGCATTTATCAAATTTCTTGCTGACGTTGAATCTTCTCGCTTTTTTCTTTCATACTGCCCTGGAAATCTTTGACGAGATGTATAGATGCATTCGAGAAGATCTGCCGACTCGAAAAACGTTCTTCGATGATATCCGCGCTTTGACCCGGTATACGTGTTTTGACAGTTGGGAGTTGATGCTAGAATTTATGGCACGGGGGCTCGAGTTAGAGTTCCCGGACACAAGCTAACGTAGACACGTTCCGGTACGATCCGTACAGAAATCCTCTCAGGATGCAATGGTGTACTGCGTTCACTTTATTGGGTGGAGCCCGTAAACAGGTTTGATCATCTCCATCAGAATAAACCTCTCCCTCATTCTTTACCAGAAACCATGGACATCAGTTCAAAGCCTTTGCTGAACATCATCGAATCCCAACCAAAATCGGCTGTCAGCAGATCCGCCGCTCAACGTTTGGGCCAAAATTAGAATTGCTGCGTTCTGCTCCTTCATCTTGACATCCAAGATGACACAGTGGACCGCTTCTGTGAGGGCTTCCACAGCGTCTTTGCCGCATTCTGCGGTCAACACATCATATTTGTGTGAAAAGACTCGGCTTAGGCCCCGGCGGATGGACGGGTCATCATCCACGACCAGAATGGGGACTTTGGGTTGATCCGGCGAAGGGGCCTCGCCATCTGCTTCGAATTGACTTAAAAGGTCGGTGAATTCGGTCATTGTTTACCCCATATTCAGCCACAGACACACACGGATTGACACGGACGGAAAAAGCATAAATTAGCCACAGACCCACACGGACCTACACGGGCCAAAAAGATTAAACCCCTAAGTCCCTTATCTTTATTTTTCAACGTCTGTGTTTGTCTGTGTGCGTCCGTGGCGGAAGCAGATTTTGCCACAGACCCACACGGACTCACACGGACAAAAGTCTTGGAAAAATGATTTTTAAAGAACGAATCGTTTTATTTCAGCTTTTGGGTGTGTGAAATTTATCAGAAGGCCAATCTTGTAGCCGGTGGCCTTGAGATAATTCAGCACCTGGGCTTCATGGATTTTCTGTAATGAATCGACTGCCTTTAGTTCCAATATAATCTGCCCTTCAACCACAATATCAGCAGAGTATTCTCCGACTATCTCGTCTTTGTATTGCACGGTAATTGGTGCCTGCGATTCCGCCTTAAGGCCCTGGTGCCGCAGTTCCACCAAGAGGGCTCTCTCATAAACCTTCTCAAGAAAGCCAGCCCCCAATATCCTATTCACTTCAAATACTGCTCCCCGAATTCTGTACGTCAGATCGTTGAGATCCATGACCTTTATCTCTCAAAGTCTGTGTCCGTCCGTGTGTGTCTGTGGCCGAACCGGAATTAACCGCAGACCCACACGGACAACAAGACAAAAGTCCCAAATTTTTAACCTCGTTTTACCTATGGCATTATCCCAAGGTGTTTCTTGATGTGTTTTGCTAGATCTTCGTCTACTTCCCTATGTCGGGGCACGGGCTGCTTCTTGCCGTTTGCCGGGTTCACATATATATCATGTCTGGATCCATGTCGGAGCAAAACACAGCCGGCTCCGGTCAATAGTCGAATGAGCTCACTCCGTTTCATAGGGATATTTCTTTAATTTGATGCTCATCAGGAATGTCTTCGAGATACATTAATCTAAAAGCGTCTCGAAGGTTCTCCTCCAGTTCTTCAACAGTTTGGCCCTGTGTCATGATCTCTGGATACTCCAATAGTTTACCAAGCCAGAACTTATCTCCCTTCCAATAGACCATCGATAAAGACCTGTCCATATCGTCACCCCCATTATCAAAAAAATCCCAGGAAATTCTCCGATTTCATATCGTCTGTGTCCGTCTGTGTGGGTCCGTGGCTGACCTGAAATTAACCACAGGCACACGCGGATCGACACGGACAAAAAAGATAAAGCCCCCCAAATTCTCTATCCTCATTTTTCAACGTCTGTGTATTTCTGTGTGGGTCCGTGGCTGAATGGATTTGGCCACAGACGCACACGGACCGACACGGACAAAAGTTTTGGTAAAAGCAATTTTTAGAGCACAAATTTCCTTGTTTAACGCCTCATGGTTCGACAACCTCCCAAAGTCCCCCTTTTGCAGGCCCTATTCGCCGTATCAAGCCCATCTCCTTGAGAACCTTCAGATGACGCTGCACGGTCTTTCTGTCTCTGTGTGTTTGAGCTGCCAGTTCGTTGTAGGTAATCCTGGGATCTCTCCTGATCAGGTCGAGGAGCTGCCCCTGAAACGCGTTTATGGGGACATTCCCAAGGTCAGCTTTTTTGATTCTGGCCGTTTTCAGGGACATTTCTTGTTTTTCAGGGACATTTTCAGGGACATCTTTGATCCCAGTTCCTTTTCTGAATACTGTTTTCAAGTAATCATCAGATGCCTCAAACACGGGATCCATGCCGGTGAATTGCCGGGTCAACGGAATCACCTTGGTTCGAACACCCATTCCACGGGCGTCCACGTACCCGTAATCGCGCATGACCTCCAAAATAATCGGATTTCTCGGGTTTCTGCGTCCTGCTATCATTTTTTCGATGGTCATACCGTTGGGCAGTGCTCCCGGACTGATAACTTCCAACCGATCTGAATAAAGGGTAATCTCAATGTCCACCGACCGCGTCCAGTCCCGGTGGACCAGGGCGTTCAGCAGGGTTTCGCGGATGGCCTCCAAGGGGTATATCCATGCCCTTTCACGCCTAAAAGTTCGATCCACTACATCGTCTTCAACGCTGATAAAAGGTTCAATAGCATGTACAAATTTTTCCACAAGGCCGTCGTCAATTAGTGTCATCCTTTTTCCATTTTCAACCTTCCAGCGGCCGACCATGGGACCGTCCAGTACCACATCCAGAAGGGCCTGATACTGCTTGTCGGAAACTTCAAATGCCATGACACGCAACCCGGCCTGGCGCAAATGCCTGCGCGGGCGGACCCCGAAAAGGCTCAGACCTGCCACGCTACATATCGTCTGCCCCAAGCTGTCCGTTGTCAGAAAGCCCAAGCCGCTGAGACGCTCGATCCACTGCGCTTCTTTTACCGGCATCTCCGGCTCATCCAGAATATCTTTTAGATAATTCTCGACCCGTGCCCGGTCCAGATCTCTTATCGTGGTCCCGGATACCGGCAGGGTTTCGGTCTGCAACAGCCCTCCAACGCCAAAAAGACGCAAGGCCTGCTCCCGTGTTGCCAGGCGGGTTGTAGAACCGATCCGCACATATATGTCTTCCCGATCCTTGAAACGGAGAACATAGGGTTTGGCCGTCCCTGAGGAAACGGAGACCACTGCAATTCGCTTTTCACGGTCTAAAGGGACTTCTCGATAATGGGGGATGATTACCGGATGAACATAACGACCGAAAACAGCGTCCATCACCCACTCCTCCAAGTTTTTACGATTGATGCCCAAGACAGAACCGTCATCATCAACACCCAACAAAATAACCCCGCCTTGAAGGTTGGCCATACCCACGGCCTCTTTGGCAAGCTGTTCAGGACGAACATCATCCCGCTTGAACTCAACGCTAGAGTTCTCACCGGAAGCGATAAGATTAAGGACTTCTTCTTTGTTCATGGCTCGCCGTCACCTTCCTGCAAGATTATTCATCACCCCACCCGCGTACCCGCCTTGGGCAAATCTTCATCCGTTTTTATTTTCATTATTAACGGGCCAAGGCGTAGACGGATTCGTGTGACACCGATTCAGATGCGTACATTAGAGCAGCTGAGATATCATCGTCAGTCAGCTGAGGATATTCTTTCAGGATCTCGTCTCTCGTCAACCCCTGAGCCAGACTCCCAACAACCCCGCTGACGGGGATGCGGGTTCCCTTGATACACGGCTCACCCCCCCTGTACTTCAGTATTAGCCACAGACCCACACGGAATCACACGGACAAGAGGATAAATCTCCCAAATTTTTTATCCTCATTTTCTAACGTCTGTGTTCGTCTGTGTGAGTCCGTGGCCAATTAGACCTCTGTGCGTGTCTTTGGCTCAAATGTTTTAGCGGCTTTTTCAATCAGTGCATAAAGACGATCAATATCAGCCTCCACACCCTTCTCAATAAAGGCATAAGGCTTTAATGCAAGACACTGCTGAGCGACCTTCTCATCACCAGGATACGCCGAATAAAAGATGATGGGGATATCCGGGCGTCTTTCTTTAAGCTGATGATACACGGTTAACCCGTCAATCCCGCGCATTTTAACATCCAGTATGACCACGCACACGTCAGCAGTCATGCTTTGAACCCCTTCATCGCCGGTGACGGCAATAACGACTTCGTAGTTTCTTCGGGTGAGGGTCTTTTCGAGTCCCTGCCGGATGTTGGGGTCGTCATCGATAACCAGGACCTTGCCGATAGGCGGACCAGCCTCCGGATCGGGTGCATCGTCGAATTTCTTCAGGAGTTCGTTGAATTCATCCATTCCTGTTTTCCTTTAACATTATCGTAAACGTCGCGCCCTTCCCAGTCTCTGAAGTTACCTCAATCGTGCCGTGATACAACTGCACCAACCGTTTGACAACCCCGAGACCCAATCCGGTGCCGGTTGTGGGTTTGGTGGAATAAAAGGGCTCAAAGATTTCGTTGAGATTTTTTTCAGGGATGCCGGGTCCGTTGTCGGCTACGGTGATGACAAAGAAACGGTCAGTTTCATCCTCCTTCGTGTCGACCGTGACCGTTATCGCTTTCGGCTGGTCTGAATCGACCTCTTCCAATGCGTCTTTAGCGTTCAGGACCAGGTTGCTGAAAATGGAATTAAGATGGGTTTCATCCGCTTTCACGACGGCGGCATCGGGGCCTTCAACCGAATAGGTGATGCCGATCCGTTCGAAGTCCTGCTGGTACCGGTCTCCATATTCTTTTAGCAGCGGAAGCAGATCAACCGTCTCACTCCCAGGCTTGAATTCCGACATCCGGGCATAATCCCGTATCTGGGTGGTAATGGAAAGTCCCCGATTGAGGTCGCTGAAAACCCCAGTATGGATTTCCTTCAGATGATCAGCAATCTCAGCAATCGTTTTGAGTTCAGGTAAAAGGAGGGTGGCGACCTTTTCCCTCGGTATTTTGTATTTGTCGTGGATTAGTGAAATGTTCTTGAGAATGTTTGTAGCAGCGTCTTTCAAAACCTCAGCTGAGGGCTTCCCTTGGTTCTTATAATTAAGCGTAGTCTTGAATTCCAACTGGGCACCAGCCAGGGCATTTCGCATCTCATGGGCAAAACCGCCGGTAATCCGGTGCTCCAATGCACGCTTCTCGGATTCGATCAATTGGGCTTGGGTCTTTTTCAGTTCACGGGTCCGCTGGTCAATAATCCCTTCCTGCCGGATGACAAGGTCGTTCAAGGCCAGGTTATCGAGATCTCTTCCTCGGATATACTCAGGGTCCACAATGCTGTGGCAGAATACCAGAAATCTTCGAAACGCGTTGAAGTAACTCCAGTGGATCTCAAATACACAATCCTCCCCGCCTCTGGTCAAACACTCGGTCTCAGTCACCCTGACATTGTGGCAGCCGGTATACCTTCCGATGCCCATATAGATGCCGGCGTTCCAGTCGCAGATCTCACTCGATACGCGTCCCTTAAACTCAGGTCTGTAATTCAGTCCTATTTTGGTGAAGTCTTTTCTCCACTCAATTCCTTTCGGGTCCTTGGTCTTATTGAATTTTCGGTTGATGAACCCCACGAGTCTGAGTGTGGTTTTGGGTGACAGCAATCTCAACAACTGAAAATGCTTGGGTTGGGCCGATTCAAACATGCGGTAACCCGCAGTGATCCCCGCCTGAAAAAGTGGCCTGTAGCCCCCGATGATCCTGGCCGCGTTTTCAAAGAGCTTCAGCGAAAACGCATGGCTGTGCCAGTAGCTTCCGTCCCTGAGATGTGCTTCCTTTACCGGATACGCTTTGCCGGGATTGTCAGGGTCTTCAATAAGGTATTCGGGGTTATCGACCAGCCTTTCCAGGACCTTATCGACAGCAGCCCTACCCGAAAATCCGCCTTGAAGATTTGGTGTGTTTTCAATGTAATCGAGGAGATGGACCCAGTTTCTGCAGCATATCTCTTTGGGCATCGCTTGGGGGTGAGAATCGGACATGTGGTCCCCTCTAACCAGTCAGAGATTATCGTGGGGTCAAAATTCAGTTCAATGGTGCGGTGTATGAAAGTGCCTCGAAACCATCCGCATAAGAAAGATAAAATTGGAAGGAATTCTACTAATTACAGAGAATTTGTCAAGGTTTTGAGGTTTGTTGGCCTTCCACCTCAGATTTGTGATGTCTACAGGCGAGAGTCATTGAAATGCATTTGTAATTTTGATTCGAAATCTGACATCTCGTTTATGGGCAAATTATTGGGATCATGTATCCAGAAACGGTGCGATTTAGAATCAGGTGCCATCCCCCGGGATTGCCGTATAGAAAACCATGATAATTGTATCTTCGTGTTGGTCCGGTAATGTTTTGCGGGTTTCGATTTAAACTCAAATTCTTCCACCATATGAGATTCTCTACCGACTTTTCACCGACAATAGTTTGACTTAAGTTAGCCCAATAAAAATGCCACCTCTCTTTGGGGTGGCATTTTGTATAAGTATCTGATTTTATGTAACTATGGTGGGCGGTGGGGGATTTGAACCCCCGACTTCCACCGTGTGAGGATGGCACTCTCCCGCTGAGTTAACCGCCCGATTGTGACGCCAAAGCGTAAAAATCTACTTATACAACAGGGGCGCAGTATCTGTAAACAAAAAAATCATGCCAGTCCCACCTGTTTTCGCATGGCACGCACCTCATCCAGGGTCAGGTGGCGGTATTGGCCCACTTTCAAATCCCCCAGGGTGAGAACTCCGAAGGCGGTCCGCATGAGCTGGAGGGTTTTGAATTCCACTGCGTCCATCATCCGCCGCACCTGGCGGGATCGCCCCTGGGTAATGGTCACCCGGATAATGCTCCGTTCGGTGCTTTGGTGGATGAGGTCTGCTTTTGAGGGACCGCTGGGGCCGTCGTTCAGCATGACCCCGTTTCTCAGGCGGATCAGGGCCTCTTCCGGGATCGCCCCCGCCACGGTCACCTTATAGGTCCGGGGGAGCCCGTAAGAGGGGTGGGTGAGCCGGTAGGCCCATTCCCCGTCATTGGTGAGCAACAGAAGTCCCAGGCTGTCAAAATCGAGACGGCCCACCGGATAGACCCTGACGGAGATCGATTGGATGAGATCGGTTACCACGCGTCTGCCCTGTGGATCGTCGAGGGTACAGACCACGCCGAAGGGCTTGTTGAGCATGAGATAGACCCGGTCAGAGGGTCCGGGGATGGGCTGGTGATCCACCGCGATGATGTCCCGGCCCCATAGCGCGGTGGTCCCCAGTTCCCGGACCGTTCGGCCGTTCAGGGTGATACGGCCCTGCCGGATCCACTCGTCCGCTTTTCGTCTGCTGGTGAGCCCGGCAGACGAAAGGATGCGATTGAGCCGCATGGGTTTGGAACTATCGATCCGGTATCCGCTTGCCGGTGGACGATCAGTGTGTGCGGCGTCAATCCGAGGCGGCCGGCTGCGTCTCTTCTTCGTATGGGTCCGGGACGTCTTCTGTCTCGGTTGATTCTTCTTCTGTTGCCGACGTCTGTTTGGTTGCGGTGCCTTCGTTGGATTCAAGGTCTTCTATCTCTTTTAATTTGGGTAGGGATTGGAGATCCTTCAGATCGAATACTTCCAAAAACCTTCGGGTGGTTCCGTAAATCAGCGGCCTTCCGGGGAGATCTTTTCGGCCGACGATGCGTATCAATCCCTTTTCAAGGAGCGTCCTCAGGATTCCCCCCACATCCACGCCCCTGAACCGTTCGATTTCCTGACGGATAATGGGCTGCTTGTAGGCCACGATGGCCAGGGTCTCCATGGCGGCCCGGGAAAGCCTTGCCGGTGAACTCCTGATCATCTTGAGCACATAAGGGGCATATTCGGATTTGGTGCGTATCTGATAGCCCTGAGCCACCTCTTTGAGGGTGAAGCTTCGGTTCATGGCATCATACTCAGACTGCAGTTCACCGAGGGCGGATTTGATGTCGGCTACGGACGCATCCGGGAGGGAATTGTGTATCTCCCGTGGCGTCAGGGGGCTTTCGGATGCGAACAAAAGGGCCTCGATAATCAGTTTAAGGGATTTTTCCATCATGTTTTTACGCCGGTTTCCATGTCCTGGTCAAATGATGCCACGATCCTGATGGCCTGATCCTGGGAGGGCTGGAATGCCTTGATGAGATTGGAATGCACCAGGTCGAGTAAGGCCAGAAAGGTCACGATGAGTTCGGGAAGGCTTCGGTCCTCACTGAAGAGTTCATGAAAAAAGAGGGTGCTCTTTTCCTTGAGGCGGTCGATGATGAATTGCGCCTTTTCCTTCACCGACCACTGTTGCAATTCCAGCGTTAACTGGGCACCCGGCTGGTGTTGATCTATGATGCGTTTGAATGCGTCCATGAGTTGGAAGAGGCTCACGTCGAGGGGCTGGTCCCTCGTCGTCCAACTCATCTTTTTCAAAACGGGGATGTACGGCAAATACATCCCTCCCCAGGATTTCCCGTTCTGAAAGCTCCTGGGCTTTTTCCTTCAGCTGCATGTACTCCAACAGGGGCCGCGTTATCTCCAGGCGGGGGTCTTCTTCCTCCTCATCCCTCGGGCCCGGCAGGAGCATCTTTGATTTGATGTGGATGAGGGTGGATGCCATCATTAAAAAATCGCCGGCCACCGTGATATTGAGGGCGCGCATCATGTCAATGTATTCCAAGTATTGCCGGGTGATGACGGCGATGGGGATGTCAAAGATGTCCACCTCGTTCTTGTGAATGAGATGAAGGAGGAGATCGAGGGGGCCCTCGAAAATCTCCAGTTTTACTTCGTAGTCCGTGTCACTCAAGCTTCCACCGTCAATAACTGTTTGACACACCCCGCCTGAATCAGCGGGGAATGCGCTCGCTGCGAAATGTCAGACTTTGACTGCCTCCCTGACCTCCGCCATGGTCTGTTCGGCTACGGCTCTGGACCGCCTGTTTCCATCTGCCATGATGTCCTTCACCTTATCCGGGTCTGCTTCCAGGGCCCGGCGTTCAGCCTTTATGGGGGCGAGGCCCTTTTTCAGGTTCTCGGCCATCTGTTTCTTGCAGTCCACACAGCCGATCTTGGCGGCGGGACATGCCTCGCTGATGTCATTGACCGTATGTTCATCCGTATAGATTTCGTGAAATGAGAAGACGTTGCACACACCAGGGTCTCCCGGATCATTTTTCCGGGCCCGCTGGGGATCCGTGATCATCTGACTGACCTTGCGATCGATCTCTTCGTCCGAATCCGTCAGAAAGATGGCGTTATGGTAGCTCTTGCTCATCTTTCGTCTGTCCATGCCCAGCAGCTTGGACATGGGGGTGAGAAGAACCTCCGGTATGGCAAAGACCTCGCCATAGAGGTGGTTGAACCGCCGCGCGATCTCCCGGGTCAGCTCCACGTGGGGGGCCTGATCCTCGCCCACCGGAACGCCGTTGGCCTTGTACATCAGGATGTCCGCGGCCTGAAGCACCGGATAGCCCAGGAATCCGTATGTGTACAGGTCCCGCTGGGTCAGCTCGCGAAGCTGTTCTTTGTACGTGGGGTTCCGCTCCAGCCAGGGGAGCGGCGTGATCATGGAAAACAGAAGGTAAAGCTCCGCGTGCTCCTTGATATCGGACTGAATAAAGAAGGTGGACACTTCCGGGTCGAGTCCCACGGATATCCAGTCCATGATGATCTCGTAGGTGCTTTCTTTGATGATGTCCGTATGGGCGTATTCACTGGTGAGTGCGTGCCAGTCTGCAATAAAATAGAAACAGTGGTATTCCTCCTGCAGGCGCTTCCAGTTCAACAGGGCCCCATGTAAATGGCCGAGATGCATCTTGCCCGTGGGCCGCATGCCACTGACGATTCTCCCTTTTTTCATTTAATCTTTGTCCCCTTTCGGTTGTTTCTTCACGGCCCGGCTCTTGGGTAGCCGGTTCCCGAATACGGTCTTGACGAGCCGGATCTCATCGGCCTTGGTCTTGGCTTCATGATTCAAACGGGCCTCCAGGAGCCGATCTAGGATCGTTTTGAACAGCGGCCCGGGCTTGAACCCCATGGCGATGAGGTCTTCTCCGGTTAAATGCGTTTCCGTTCCCTTCAGGTGGGTGAAGTAATTGGAGATGGATCGCTTTACTTTTTCGCTGTCGGTTCTGGCCATCAGGTACAAGAGCATCTCTGTATCATACGGGAGAAGCAATGTATAGAGGTCATAATGGGTCCCCTCGAATTTATAGAGGGTATTGAGGAGCGCCTTCCCCTTGTCCCGCTGGTGCCAGCCCCTTTTGTCGGTCGGTTCCCTGTGGCCCATCATGTCCGCCAGCTGGTCATAGCGGGTTTTGTCCAGTGGGCTGGTCAGTGCGTACCAGTAAGGTTTCCATTGCACCAGGGCTTCCTCGAGAAAAAGAAGCTGGTACCAGGCGATGACCCGCTCGATTTCCTCTAAGAGCGCCAGCAGGGGATCGGTCAATTGAAGGTGGGGCGAAATCAGCCCGAGCAGTCCCAGTTCGTCCATTCGCCGGATGGCACCTACCGGGTCGTTTTCCTTGAGCAGAAGCGTGAGTTCCTGAAAAATCCGTTTCGATGCGAGGCTTTCGACCCAGTCCATCTTTGCCGCATTTTTGATCAGTGCCAGGGTCAGTTTGCCGATGGTGAAGCCGAAGCGCTGTTCGAATCTCACCGCCCGGAGCATGCGTGTGGGGTCTTCCACAAAGCTGAGGTTATGCAGAACCCGAATGACCTTTTCTTTGAGGTCCTTCTGCCCATCGAAGTAATCGATCAGGGTCCCGTAGTGGCGCTTGTTCAGCTTGATGGCCAGGGTGTTGATGGTGAAATCACGGCGATAGAGATCGAGTTTCAGGGAGCTGGTCTCCACAATGGGCGGGGCGCCCGGCGATTCATAATACTCCATTCTCGCGGTGGCCACATCCACCTTGAAGCCGTCCGGGAAGATCAGCACCGCCGTACCGAATTTGCGATGGCTCTTCACCCGAATGTCATGGTGTTCGGCGAAGACGTGGGCGAATTGAATCCCGTCCCCCTCGATGACCACATCCATATCCAGGTTTTCTTCCCTCAGGAAGATATCCCTGACAAGTCCCCCGACAATATAGGCGTTAAACTCCAGCATATCAGCCACCTGGCCGATATTCTTAAGAAGCGTGATTACCTTTCTCGGGAGACGCTCCTTCATGATCCCGGCCATGCGCTTCTTTCGCAGGAATTGTGAGGCGTTTTTGGATTGGTACAGGACCTCCGGGATGATGGGTTCCCCCACCAGAATATTGAGGAGGTCGGTCCGGGTGATGACCCCCTGTACCCTGCCGTCCTCCACCACCGGAAGCACCCGCAGCCTTTCAGTGATGATGTGATCCTGCACCTCTTTCAAGGTGGCCTCCGGCGCTATGGTCGCGAATTCGATGTTCATGTATTCCTTTATCTTGAGGTCCCCGAGGCCCAGGAATACGGCCTTTTCAACAATCTGTCGGGTCACATACCCCAGGAGCTTGTCATCGTCGATGACCAAGAGCACATTGATGTTGAAGCGCGTGAGAAGCTGAGAGGCCTCCTGGACACTGGCCCCGGATGAGATGTGAATCACCGGCGAGGACATCATGTGTCTCGCCCGCCTGGCCGGGCTCACCCGGCTGTTCAAAAGCGCGTTGAGGGCCCGCTCCACCTGAATGAGGGTTTTGTTCTTGATGGTGGCGGAAGCGGCCTGGGGATGTCCGCCCCCGCCCAGGGCCAGGGCGATCTCCGCGGCGTTGACCTCATCGGTACGGCTGCGCGCCACGAGATAGATGCGGTCTTCCATCTGTGCCAGGGCGAATACCACGTCGAGGTTTTCCATTTCCATGAATTTGTGAACCAGGACGGCGAAGTCCCCGATGTATTCATCCCGAATGACCTTGCTGGTGACGATCTTCACACCGTTAATCACCCGGGTCGTGGCGGCCTGGGTGAGGTCGTTTAAGAGCCATACCTGTTCCGCGGTCAACTCCCGGGTGATCATATCCGATATGAGGTTGTGGTCGGCCCCCATTTCCGTGAGCCAGGCGGCGGCTTCATAATCGTGACGGGTCGTGGAGGAAAAGGTGAAGGAGCCGGTGTCCTCGTGTATCCCGAGACACATGATGGTTGCCTCATCAGGGGATATGGGGATGTCCCGTTCCCGGATCAGACGGGTGAGGAGTGCGGTGGTGGACCCGATTTTTTCCACCATTTCCATATCCGCTTTCACATCGTCCGAAGAATCGGGATGGTGGTCGTAGGCATGGATCCGGACCCCCTCCTTATCCGATAGTCGGGCGAAATCGCCGATACGGCCCTTCTGCCGGGTATCCACCAGGATCAATTGCTTCACCTGGTCCAGGTCGATCTGTTTCAGCCGGGTGAAGTCAAAGAGATAGGAAACGGAGTGAAGAAAGAAATCACGAAGGTTTTTTTCCTGGGAGCCGGGGAAGACCAGGGCCGCGTCGGGATAGAGTTTGCTGGCCGCCAGCATGGATGACAGGGCGTCGAAATCGGCGTTGATATGGGTGGTGATCACCGCTTCAGGGGTGGTGGATGGTCCCTGATTCTTTTTATTCTTTTTTGGCTCTCTTTTGGCCATGGTTGGGTTTTGTCTAAAAGAAAAGGCCGGGCATACGATTGCGCCGGCCTTTTCGGTTGGTGTGCCATCTCACCCTGAACAGTGGAGGTCTTTCCCCCATCCGTCTGAGTTTCATTCTTCAATTGTCCATTTTTACGGGTCAGGATCAGAGCCCTTTGAGTTTCTCCTCACTCTCCTGCTTCTTCTTGCACTTGATACAAAGGGTGGTCACCGGCCGGGCTTTCAACCGCTTTTGGGAGATGTCTTCCCGCATTCTTCACAGATGCCGAAGGTGCCGTTGTCGAGACGTTCCAGGGCCTCCTTGATTTTGCCGATGAGTTTTCTCTCCCTGTCCCGAATTCTGAGGGTGAAGTTCCGCTCCGATTCCAGGGTGGCCCGGTCTGTGGGATCCGGAAAAGTTTCACCATGGTCGGTCATGGTTCCCACGGTTCTGTTTGCCTCTTTTAGGAGGACGTCCAGCCTTTCACTGAGCAATTCCTTAAAGAATTCCTGATCTTTTTTCTTAAGCATTTTTCATTCCACTCGCTGAGAAATTTGAGCATACCTCTCTATCATTCATTGGGGACAATGTAAAGTCGTCAATCCCAGTCTATGGGATTCAACAGAATGGATTTTATTTGACCGCACGTCACCTCTCGCTATTTTTTCCAGAATTTCTTACCTTTCCGTTTCTTACCGGACACTGACAAGTTCTGGGTGGCTGCGAATGCCTCCAGTATTTCCCTTTGGTTGTCGTCAAGTTTCTCGGGGATTTTTACGTTGATTCTCACATAGAGATCCCCCCGCTTGCGGAACCCCCTCAGACTAATCATGCCTTTACCGGAAACTTTCATCACCTCCCCGGGCTGGGTGCCGCCGGGAATCTCCAGATCGTAATCCCTCTCCTCACCGAGGATAGGCACGTTGATGGTGTCCCCCAGGGCAGCCTGTACAAAGGAGACGGGGATGTCACAGACGAGATTCTCGTCTTCTCGCTTGAAAAACGAGTGCTCCTTGACATGGATGACCACAAACAGATCCCCCGGGGGGCCGCCCGATTCCCCGGATTCCCCTTCGCCTCGCAATCTCAGTTGCGACCCGGTGTCCACGCCGGCCGGGATTTTTACGTTCAGACTCTTTTCAACCCGTACTTTGCCGCCGCCCCTGCAGTCCGGACAGGGATCGGTGATGGTTTCCCCCTGACCGTGGCAGGCCGGGCATGTGGTGGCAATCTGGAAAAAGCCCTGGGATCGGACCACCTGACCCCGTCCCTGGCAGGTTGCACACGTCTTCGGGTGGCTTCCCGGCCTGGCGCCGGAGCCGTCACAGGTCTCACAGGCCGTTAGTTTCTGAAAAAAGATCTCCTCTTCTTTACCCTCGAAGGCTTCCTCGAGTGTCAATTCCATGTCATAACGGAGACTCTTTCCCTGCCGGGCGCTGCTCCGTCGGCCCCCGCCGGATCCGAATCCGAAAAAGCCTTCGAAAATATCGCCGAAGGAGGAGAAATATCTTCGAATCCGCTGAACCCCCTGAAGCCTGTTCCTTCCAGTCCCTCGTGGCCGAACCGATCGTAGATCTCCCGCTTCTGGGGATCCCTCAAGACCTCATAGGCTTCGGCTGCTTCTTTGAACCGGTCTTCGGCTTCCTTGTCTCCGGGGTTCCTGTCCGGATGATACTGCAGAGCAAGTTTTCGGTAGGCCTTCTTAATCTCTACCTCGCCGCAGTCCCGGGAGACCTGCAGGACTTCGTAATAATCTCTCTTTTCCATTCTATTCCTTAGCGGGTTCGGATTCACCTTCAGTCTGCTCCTCTTCTACGATCTGTGCGTCGGTTTCGGGTGCATCTGACGCCGGTGGCAACACCGGTTCAGCCGCTGCCGGGTCGGTGTCAGGACCCTTTTTATCGACTTTGACGACCGCTCCCGCTGCGATCTCCCGGAGGGACAGGACGATATCCTTATTCTTGCAGACAACCAAGGGCTCCGCTCCCTTTCTCAATTGTCGTACCCGCTTGGCGGCGAGGTGAATCAATTCGAATCGGTTGTCCACCTGGTTCAGGCAGTCTTCAACAGTAATTCGTGCCATTTTTGTGTTCTCCCCTTTGGTTTTCAAAGGTCCCGTTTAATTTGCGCAGGTTTCACCGTGTCGGCAAAACCTAAACTTTATATTATAAGAATTCCTATGCGGAATGTAAAGGATAAAATGAAAAATCTTAAGACCTGAACAGGGTTGCTGTGGGTCTCACGGGGCATTATCCTTCAGGAAATAGCGATGATATTCATCATCCGTAAGATACGTTTTTAAGAGGCGGGCGAGGAGATCAAAGAGCGTGGTCATGTCCGCTTCGCTCATGCGTTCTCCCATTAGGGACATCAGCTCATCGTCTGAGAATTTCTGGATGTAGACTGTCAGGGTGTGCGCATCGGTTTTGCGGTCCATGCCGAAGCCGATCAGTCCGTCATAGGTCTCCACAAATTCATGGGAATGCCGTGCCATTAAAATCCCAGGGCCTCATTGATCAGGATCACCGAGACATCGGTCATCATGGGCTTACGATGCAAAATGGTGGTGATCCGGCAGATGCGCTGGGGCGCGTTGCAGTCGGAACACCTGCCGGTCTTGGCGCATGGGGTATCCATGTTGAGGCTCCTGGCCCGCATGGGACCCGCGATCTCTTTTACCCGCCTGATGGCGGATTCCGTATCGTGGGTGACCTTGTTCATCCCTGCAACCACCACCACGTGTTTGGGGCCGAAGGCCATGGCGCTGGTCCGGTTCCCGACACCGTCCACATTGACGATCTCACCGGTCATGGAAACGGCATTGGCACTGCACAGGAAACAGTCGCATCGACCCTGATTCAGGCGGATCTCCAGGTCCTCTTCCATGAACAGGCCCTCCTGCCAGTGATCATGAATGGTCTTACCCTGCTCCTTGAGCGCCTCCAGCACACCGAGTGAACGGGTGGTGTCGGAGCCCGCAAAACCAAAAGTGGCGTACCCTGAGATCTTGCCGAGGATCAGATCCCTGGCTTCCCGGATGCCGGGGACCCAGTGGGCATCAAAATCGTGTTTCTTGAGGTTGTCTGTACAGGTCTCTCCCATCTTCTCCCACAACCAGGACTGGTAATTTTCCTTAACCATATGTTCATTCTCCTTTGGCGTGTTTTGGGTTTTGGACCGGCCATTTCAGGCCGCCGGCTCTTACCTGAATGAGCTGGGCCACGATGCTCACTGCGATCTCTTCCGGGGTCTGGGCCCCGATATCGAGCCCTACCGGGGAGTAGACCCGTTTTAAGTCCTCCCTGCTGAACTCTTCTTCGATCAATTTTTCGTAGATGATGTCTCTCTTGCGACGGCTCCCGATCATCCCGATGTACCTCGCCGTGGTTTTAAGGGATTGGGCCAGGACCGTTTTGTCGTGAATGTGGCCCCGGGTGACGATCACGATATAGGAGAATTCGTCTATGTTCAGTTGTTCCATAACGTCTTCAAAGGGTCGGCAGAGGACCCTGTCGGCGTCGGGAAAGCGGGTCTCATCCGCGAATGCTTCACGGTCATCGATGACGGTGACATGAAATTCCACCCGGTGGGCGAGGGGGACGATCTGCCGGGACACGTGCCCGGCTCCGAACACAACCAGCGTGGAGGGGGACATAATGGGCTCCACGAGAACCTGGCACGACTTTCCCTCATCATTTTCCATGGCCAAAAGGGCGGTCCGCCTCGATTTGATGAATGTCTTCATTTGGTGTTCAAGCGTATCGGTGATGCCTTGTCCGCCCGGGAGGGTGCCATGGTGATGCCCCCGGGTGGTTAAAAAGCGTTTCGGCGGGACCGCGTGCGTCCATGCCTCCGGGTCGATGAGGGTCGCCATAAGACCGCATGCGCCCTGTTTCAGGGTTTCGTGCACCTCACGAAAGATCGAGGCCGTCTCCTTTGAAGCAGGAAACAAGGGTTCCAGGAAGACCTCCACCCGGCCCCCGCAGAGCATGCCGGTTTCGGCCACATCCTGTCCCGTCAGGGAAAAGAAAAGCCGTTTGGGGAGCCGCGTGTCAAAGACCTCCCTTGAGGCCTCGATGGTCTGGGCCTCCAGGAGCCCGCCGCCGATGGTGCCGACCATTGCCCCATCCTCGAGGATGACGCACCGGGTTCCCAGTTCCCTCGGGGTGGGACCTTCCTGTTTAATGATGGTTCCCACCACGGCGGATCGGCCGGACTCAACCAATTCAAGCAGAGTGCGGTATATTGCTTCCATTCCTGTCCTTACTCAATGATTTCATATGTTTTTTTATTAAGTGAGCCGATGATCACTCTCCCCACGCCCGTGGACGAATGATCGACCAGCATGGCGCCGAGGCGTTGCGCCTCCCCGAGGTCTTTGCACCGGTCACATTTGTTCATAAACGCGACTCTTTTGGATGTGTCCGGTGTCCCCTTGTAGAGGCCTTCGGGGTCCTGAAAAACGCTCATGAGCGCAGCCGGCGTAATGCGTTCCCCCAGGCGTAATCCCGTAATCCGTTCGAATGTGGATATCCTGAAGACCCACTGCCGCTCCAGCGGCTGTCCCAGGGCCTCCAGGCCGATGAGTGCGATGACCATGGTGGCGGTGGACGGGATGACCGGTTCCTGGGGGGCAGGGGCCTTGAGGGGGAGACCTGCAGCGCCGTCCGCTTCCACAATCACGTGGTCTGTCCCGATGTCGGTGAACAACCGATCCGCTTCCCCCGGTGAAACCCCAAACAGCTTTCCGGAGTCGAGCCGTCCCCGGGCCACGAAAACGGATAAGGATGTTTCAAGTGCACGCTCTGTGGCCTTGATCAGGTCTGTGCCGGGGGGCGACTGAATAAGGTGCGGGTAGCGGAGACCCTCTTCGTATCGCACCTTGGTGGTGGTGGTGGAGACAACGCGCTTTCCGCCACCTGCCATTTCCTCCGCCAGTCTGAATCCGAATGTGGTCTTTCCCCCGCTTCCCACCGTGGCAATATGTTCCCTTTCCCCGAGTTTCAGGGCGGCCGTGAGAAAATGCGTGGTCTTTGACAAAACGCTCGCCTACTTCTTTCTGAGCACCCGGCTGTCCCCCACCCGAACCGTTAACTGGGACCCGTCAAAGTATTCAATCAGGGGAATGGTGTATTTCCTCGAGGTCCCCGTCATCTCCTTGAACTGTGGGGTGGTGATCTCCCCGTTGGCCTTCAGAAAGGAGATGAGTTCCTTTTCCAGGTCCTGGACCGCCTCTTTATGAAAAAAAAGGTCTTCCTTGATTTTGATCAGGACGCCGTCTTTGACCATGACGTCCAGGACCTCGGACGCGGTGTTGCCCGGGAATGTCGCTTTGACTTCCTTGAAATACGGGGGTTGAAGGCCACCCTCCTTGTAGATCATCTCTATGCGCTGTCGGGTCTTCTGCTGGTCTTCTGCCAGGGTGACCCGGTGGGTCTTGAGCCGTACGGTTTCCTTGGTCTGATCCATGGCCCCTTCCTGGAGGAGCTGGTTGATAACGAAATTGAACAGCTTGGGGTTTCTAAAGCCAACGGTTCTCGAACGCAGTTCTTCCTTGGGCATGCCCGGACGGAGGGGGAACTTCTGATGATAAGCGCCGACGGTGTCGAGGATTTCGTTTCTCGCCTTTTCCATGAAATCCGAATGGATCAGTGCGGCTCTTTCCTTGTCGTACTGAATGATCCGTTTTTGTGCCTTCAGGGCATTGAGCGGTTCTGCGAGCCGTTTTTTACTCAGATTGGCGAGAAAGGAGAGCTGGGCCTCCTCCACACCTTCAAATCGACCCTGCGAGACGAAGCGTTCAAGGACTTCCTTCTCCTCACCTGAGGCAAGGACCTCGAGTTCGGATAAAACGGTCTCGGAGAATCGTTTCTTTTTGTAGGGAAGGGGGTTTAGGATCTCCCCGCCCCCTATGGTGTGAACGGGTGAGTAACTCCGGATGACATATCGGTCTCCCTTTAAGACGGCCGTGGGTTCATCCAGTCGAAGCTGCGCATAGCCATGCTCCCCGGGATTGAGTTCATCTTTGTCCAGCAGCACAAGGGTCGACAGGATTTCAGAGGTACCGGCGTGAAATCGGACCTTGGCCCGGTTCTTCAGTTTACGGGGAGCACTGGATAACAGGTCGAGGGTGACATCCAGCATATGGGTGGGCCTGAGCCCGTCTTTGCTGGCAACGATATTCCCTCTGCTGATCATCATCTTTTCGATGCCCTGCAGGTTGATGGCGGTCCTCAGGCCGGCACTCACCTCAGTTACCTCCTGGTTGTGCACATGAAGTCCCCTGACTTTGGAGGCTGTTCCCTGGGGGTAGACCGTTACCTCTTCTCCGGTCCTGATCTTTCCGGAAATGGTTGTGCCGGTGATGACCGTTCCAAACCCCTTCATGGTGAACACGCGGTCCACCGGGAGCCGAAACAGGTGGCCCATCTCCCGCTCCGGTACGCTTTCCGCCAACCCATCGAGGGCCTTTATGAGGTCGTCAATTCCTTCACCGGTGACCGAGGAGACTTCGATCATGGGCGCGTCTTTGAGGAAGGTGTCGGAGAGGTAATCGGCCACATCTTCCCTGACCAGTTCAAGCCACTCCGGATCGACCATATCGGTCTTGGTGAGGACCACGAGCCCCTTGTCGGTTTCCAGGAGCGTGCATATATCGAGGTGCTCCCGGGTTTGAGGCATAACCCCCTCGTCCGCAGCAATCACCAGCGCCACGAGATCGATACCCGTGGCGCCCGCCACCATGTTTTTGACGAATTTCTCATGGCCCGGCACATCCACGATGCCGAGCAGCTTACCGCCGGGGAGTTCAAGATGGGCAAATCCAAGCTCTATGGTGATGCCGCGTTCCTTCTCTTCTTTGAGCCGATCCGTGTCAATGCCCGTCAGCGCACGAATAAGGGAGGTCTTCCCGTGATCGATATGACCGGCGGTGCCGAGGATGATCTGTTTCATGCTTCAATCCATTATATTTTCAATAGAAACGCCTATGGGTGATGGGCTTCAATGTCTGTGACAAAATAATGGGAATCCGCTGTGGTGTCAAGGCGGTTGCCCCACAGGCCCGGGATGCATATCATCCTTGACAAGGAATTTGGGATTCGTTATTGCCACATGGACGTCCAAGATGCAATTATAACGGTGCCGTCAGCGCAATTTCTATTGATTTACATGCGCTGTCGCAACATGGGTGAAAATGACAATAGGGGACACAGAAAAAGCGATCATCCGTTTGATACAGGGAGACCTTCCGGTGCACCCGCAGCCTTTCAAGGTGATGGCGGAAGCGGTGGGGATTTCAGAAGACGAGTTCATCTCCCGTGTCAAACGCCTCAAGGAGAAGGGAATCATTCGGCGATTCGGCGCCACCCTGCGCCATCAGGAGGCGGGGTTCAGCGCCAATGCCATGGTGGCATGGCGTGTTCCCAAGGCGCATATCGACGCCACGGGCGAGAAGCTGGCCAAAGTGAAGGCGGTGAGCCACTGTTATTACCGGGTACCCCAGGGGGACTGGCCCTACACCCTGTATACCATGGTCCACGGGGAAACGAGAGATGAGTGTTATCGCATTGCGGAAGGGCTCTCCCGGGAGACGGGAATCGATGATTATGTACTTCTGTTCAGTGAAAAGGAGTTCAAGAAAACAAGCATGGAGTATTTCTGATGAGAGCGAATAGACGATCCGATGCGCTGTTTGAACAGGCGGGCCGTGTGATTCCCGGCGGCGTGAACAGCCCTGTGAGGGCCGGTAAATCCGTGGGGTCAATCCCCCTTTATCGCCAGAGCCGACGGGGCCATGATCTGGGATGAGGATGGAAACGCCTATATCGACTATGTGGGTTCCTGGGGCCCCATGATTTTGGGACACGCCCACCCTGAGGTGGTGAGAGCGGTTCGAGAAAAACTTGAGAAAGGGATGAGTTATGGCGCGCCCACTGCCCTTGAAGTGACCATGGCCGAGACCATCCGGCGGATTATGCCGTCAATGGAGATGGTGCGGATGGTCAATTCGGGCACAGAGGCCACCATGAGCGCTATCCGGCTGGCGAGGGGATATACCCGGAGGGACAAGATCGTTAAGTTCGACGGCTGCCATCACGGCCATGCGGACAGTCTTCTGGTGTCCGCAGGTTCCGGGGTGGCTACTCTGGGAATCCCGGGAGTCCGGGCGTGCCCGATGTGCTGGCCAAACACACCATTTCACTCCCCTTCAACGACCTCGACGGGGTTAAGAAGGCATTTGACCGGTACGGAAACGATGTCGCCTGCATCATTGTGGAACCCGTTCCGGGGAATATGGGCGTCATCCTTCCGGATGTGTCGTTTTTGAAAGGGTTGCGGGATATGACCCGGGAATATGGGGCACTGTTGATTTTTGATGAGGTCATCAGCGGATTCAGGGTGGCATTGGGCGGGGCGCAGGCGCGCTGTGGCATTCAGCCCGACCTCACCTGCCTCGGTAAAATCATCGGCGGCGGTTTGCCCGTGGGGGCCTATGGCGGCCGAAAGGACATCATGTGCAAAATGGCTCCGGAAGGGGATATCTATCAGGCCGGGACCCTGTCCGGAAATCCCCTCGCCATGGCCGCGGGACTCGCCACGCTCAACATTCTCGAGGAGACGGATCCCTATGCGGAACTGGAACAGAAAGGCGACCGCCTCTTCTCCGGTCTGGAGAGAGCCGCAGAAGGCGCGGGGGTGGCCGTTTGCATCAACCGGGTAGGCGCCATGGGGACTCTCTTCTTTACGCCAGGACCGGTCACGGATTTCGCATCGGCTGCCCAAGCAGACGCAGCGCTTTACAAACGCTATTACGCCCATATGCTGGATCAGGGGATATACCTGGCACCATCCCCCTTTGAGGCCACCTTTTTGTCCACAGCCCACACCGATGATACGATCCAGAAAACCGTCGATTGTGCGGGCCTGGCGTTTCATGCCCTGCCGTGACAAATGAGTTGACTTCTCTGAGCCCCTGTGATACCCAGGCCAAGGCCTGATAACCGTATAAACGCTGCGTTTCGCCCATGTGTCTAACCAGGCGGCAATCCAGGTGGATGAAGACTTCAAGCAGATGATCAAGGACCTCGGCTATCTGAGCACCATCGGGATGGCCATGGCCTTTTCCATCGCCCTGGGGCGCTTTTGGGGTATTACCTGGACAAGAAACTGGGCACTCAGCCCTGGCTGTTTTTTGTATGCCTGGGTTTCGGCATCGCAGCGGCTTTCAGGAATCTCTATATTCTTTATAAAAAGGCGAAAAAGATGTGATGGAGCGGGGAAGGTTTCTAAATGAACTCAAAAAATCCAACTGGGTGACCCTGATGGTTCTTGGGGCGTTGAGCTTTTTCTTCATGAAGCCGATGTTTACACTGGGTGTCATCCTTGGCGGACTCACCATTATCGCCAATTTTGGAGTGCTTCAACATACCATTTACCGGGCTTTTTCAGATCAGGGAGCCATGAAGGCAAAAAAAATGGTCCTGATCGGAAAATACTATTTTAGGCTTGCCATTACGGGTTTGATCATTTATATAGTGATCACCAACGGGCTGGTCGATCCGATCGGGTTGGCCATCGGACTTTCTACAGTGGTGATCAGCATCGTGAATATCGGTATCCGTTCACTCTGGAGAACGACATCGAGGGAGGCAATTTAGCATATGGAGCATCCTATTTTCTTTATCGATTCAATCCTGTCCGCGCTGGGGGTGGCGCATGCAAGCAGTTACTCCCACATCACGTATACGTGGCTGGTGATGATCATTCTGATCGGGAGCGCATTTTTTCTCGCCAGAAGGGTCAAATTGGTACCGGAAAAGGGCCAGAATTTCTTTGAGGTGGTCATCGATGGAATGGAAACCTTCATGGTGGAGATCACCGGTCCGGAAGGTCGGTTCTTCTTCCCCTTCATCGCCACCATTTTTCTGTTCATCCTGGTGTCGAACCTCATCGGTCTCATCCCGGGGTTTTTCTCCCCCACGGCCAACCTCAACACCACGTTGGCCCTGGCGCTCTGCACATTCATTTACACCCACTTGATCGGCATCAAATTCCACGGGGCCAAGTATATCAAGCATTTTGTGGGCCCGGTATGGTGGCTGATTCCCCTCATGTTCCCCATTGAGCTGATCGGTCATCTGGCGCGAATCATGTCCCTGAGCGTCCGGCTTTTCGGAAACATCTTCGGCAAAGAGATGGTGCTTGCCATTTTGTTCGGCCTCGCCGGACTTTATCTCGCACCGCTGCCGATCATGTTCTTGGGCATACTGGTGTGCTTTATCCAGGCGCTGGTCTTTATGCTGCTGGCCACCATGTATTTCGTGGGGGCCATGGAGCATGCCCATTAATTGGTTCAACCCGGTTTAAAACCGTCAACATTTTTGGAAGAAGGCCATAAATTATCGGAAAGGAGGTCCACATGTCTAAGAAAACTTTAATTGGTGTATTCACTGCGGTACTGGTTCTGGGAATGGGCACCATGGCATTTGGCGCCGAGGACGGCGTGGTCAAGGCTGCCGGTCTGTGGGTGTTCTTCGGAATCGCCATCGCCTGTGGTGTGGGTATCGGCATGGCTGCCCTGGGTACCGGTATCGGTATGGGTAATGCCATCAACGGTGCCCTTCAGGGTACGGCAAGAAACCCGGAAGCCGGTGGAAAGATCATGACCACCATGATTATTGGTTTGGCCCTGATCGAATCCCTTTGTATTTATGCCCTGGTTATCTGCTTTATCCTTGTGTTCAAGATTCCGGACCTGGGCGGAATGCATGACCTGATTGTCAAATCATTGGGCGGTTAATAACCCTATCCAAAAAAGAGGGCCCTGATGAAAGGGTCCTCTTTTCTTTTCATTTCTCATGTGCCAAAATTCACAATCTTTCCCGAGTGATTTCCTCCACAGCCCATGAGCAAGGCGACCAAAATACCAGCACCCACCATCAAACGATTGGCGTATTATTCAAGGCCGCTCGAGGAGTTGCTTGACAGCGGTCCACCGGTCATTTCTTCGGAAGTCCTTGCGACACTGTGCGGGGTTCAGCCGGCTCAGGTGAGAAAGGACCTGGCCTATTTCGGAGAGTTCGGTGTGCGGGGTGTGGGGTACAATGTTCGGGAACTCCTACAGGAAATCAAGCGTATTCTCGCCACAGACAGGCGGGTGCCGCTCTGTATCGTCGGGGTGGGGAATCTGGGGACCAGCCTGATTGAAAACGAGAATTTCAAAAAGCGGGGATATGTTTTTGAGGCGGCTTTTGATTCGGATCCTGAAAAACAGGGTCAGAAGCTTTCCTGTGGCCTGATCATCGAACCCAACAGCCGAATCAAAGCAGTGTGTCAGGCGAAAAAGATTGAAATCGGGGTCATTGCCACCCCCCTCACGTGGCTTAGCGGGTGTGTCGCCGGCTTCTCAATGCGGGGGTGAGGGGGATCCTCAATTTCTCTCCCATTCAGGTCAGGACCACGGCTGAAGTCCAGGCCGAAAATGTGGATTTCACAGTGAAACTCGAAAATCTGGCCTATCACCTCCACAGACTCGATGCGTCAGGGGAATAACACCTTCTTGAGAAACTGACCGGTGTAGGATTCGGAAGCCGCTGCCACCGCTTCGGGTGTGCCGACCGCGACCACATGACCGCCCTTCTCCCCGCCCTCGGGTCCCAGGTCAATAATCTGATCGACCACCTTGATGACGTCTAAGTTATGTTCGATCACCACCACCGTATTCTTGAGTGCGACCAGGTGATTGAGGACCTCCATCAGTTTGTGAATATCAGCAAAGTGAAGCCCGGTGGTGGGTTCGTCCAGCAGGTACAAGGTCCTTCCGGTATTCCGCTTGCTCAGTTCCCTCGACAGCTTGATCCGCTGAGCTTCTCCACCGGAAAGCGTGGTGGCCTGTTGCCCCAGTCTAATATACCCCAGCCCTACATCCAAGAGGGTCCTGAGCCGGTTTCGAATGGCCGGTATGTTTTCAAAAAAAAGATGGGCCTGGTTGACGGTCATACCGAGAATGTCGGCAATGGTATACCCCTTGTACTTGATATCCAGGGTGTCCCGGTTGTATCGAAGTCCCCGGCAGGCCTCGCAGGTGACATACACATCCGGAAGGAAGTGCATTTCGATTTTGATGATGCCGTCCCCCTTGCAGGCTTCGCACCGGCCGCCTTTGACGTTGAAGCTGAAGCGCCCGGGCTTGTATCCCCTGGCCCTTGCCTCGGGTAACATGGCGAAAAGTTCCCGGATCTGTGTAAAAGCGCCGGTGTAGGTGGCTGGATTTGAGCGGGGCGTCCTGCCGATGGGACTTTGATCGATGTTGATGACTTTGTCGAGATGCTGAATTCCGTTGACCGACTGCACCTGACCCACCCGGGTCTTGGACCGGTACAGTTTCTGGCTCAGCGCTGGGTAGAGGATGCCATTGATAAGGCTGCTCTTTCCCGAACCGGAAACCCCGGTCACACAGATGAAGGTCCCCAGCGGGATCTTTACGTCGATGGCTTTCAGGTTGTTTTCTTCGGCGCCCTTGATGGTTATGGCGTGACCGATTCCTTTCCGCCGCTTTTTGGGGATGGGGATGTGTTTCCTGCCACTGAGGTAGGCGCCGGTCAGTGAATCCGACTGGGTGATGAGTTGATCCGGGGGACCCTGAAATACCACCTCTCCCCCCTTCATGCCGGCCCCCGGACCCATGTCTATGACATGGTCCGCGGAAAGGATGGTTTCCGCGTCATGTTCCACCACCAGTACGCTATTGCCAAGTGTTTTCAACCGCTTGAGGTTTTCAAGAAGCCTTTGGTTGTCGCGCTGGTGAAGGCCGATACTCGGTTCGTCAAGCACATAGAGGACGCCGGCCAGTCCGGAGCTGATCTGGGTGGCCAATCGGATGCGCTGGTCCTCACCGCCCGACAGGGTCCCTGAGGCGCGGTCCATGCTCAGGTAATCGAGTCCGACGCTTCTTAAAAAACCGAGTCGATCAAGGATCTCTTTCAAGACCCGGCGGGCAATCTCCTTCTCCTTGGATGACAGATTCAATTCATTGAAAAACCGGTGTGCCCTTTCAATGGAGAGGGACGTGATCTCATGAATCCGCTTTTCCCCCATCCGTACGGCCAGGCTGACCGGTTTGAGGCGCCCGCCTTCACAGGCGGGACAGAGCCTGACGCTCATGTACCGCTCGATGTCGTAGCGGACATGGTGGGAACCGGTCTCGTGATATCGCCGCTCGAGACTGGGGATCACCCCTTCAAAGGGTCGACGGTAGGAATACCGCCGGTCATCTCTCTCAAAATAAAAATCGATCTCGGTATCCCCGGACCCATAGAGGAATACCTCCTGAACGGCGGGAGCCAATTCTTTAAAAGGGGTGTACATGTCTATCTGGTAATGCCGGCAGAGGGATTCCAGTATCTGAGAAAAATAGACCGAATGCCGGTTGGCCCATGGGGCGATGGCGCCTTCCCGCAGGGAGAGGTCTGGGTCCGGAACAATGAGGTCCGGGTCAAAGTGCCGTTTGGTCCCCAGACCACTGCACGCCTCGCAGGCGCCCTGGGGATTGTTGAAGGAAAACATCTGCGGGTTGAGTTCAGGAACGCTCCGGCCGCATGTGGGACAGGCCGCCTTTTGATTAAAGAACAATTCGTCTGATCCGATGAGATCGACCACCGCCTTGCCGTCGGAAAGGGACAGCGTGAGCTCCATGGAGTCCGTAAGGCGTCTTAGGATATCCGGTTTGATCACGAGCCGGTCCACCACCACGCTGATATCATGCTTCCTGTTCTTTTCAAGCGGGATGGGTTCATCAAGAAGGTGGATTTCGCCGTCGATTCTGACCCGGGTAAATCCGTCTTTGCGGAGTCTTTTGAGGAGCTGGATGTGTTCGCCTTTTCTCCCCTGGATCAATGGCGACAGGATTTGAATTTTGCTCCCCGGTTCAAGGGCCATGATTTGATCCACGATCTGCTGGGGGGTCTGTGAACTGATTCTAAGGTCACATTTCGGGCAATAGGGCTGACCGACCCGAGCAAAAAGGATTCTGAGGTAATCATAAAGTTCTGTGGCCGTGCCGACGGTGGATCGGGGATTCCTGCTGGAGGTCCGCTGTTCGATGGATATAGCCGGAGAGAGTCCTTCAATGGCATCCACATCGGGTTTGTCCATCTGCTCCAGGAACTGGCGGGCATAGGCGGAAAGCGATTCCACATACCGGCGCTGGCCTTCTGCATAGATGGTATCAAAGGCGAGGGACGACTTACCCGATCCGGAGAGACCCGTGATGACCACGAGGCGATTTCGGGGGATGCTGAGGGAAATATTCTTGAGGTTATGCTGTCTGGCCCCCGATATTTTGATGGTACCGTTGCTCAATATTTTCGCTGCTCCGACAGGTCTCCTTAAGGGGTATCCTCACCAAGTGTGTCCAATGCCCTCGACTTGAAACGGGACCTGTTTTTCGCCAGTTCAGCGGCCATCTGAACGGCCGCCTTCAGGCTTGAGGGGTCTGCTTTTCCCTGACCGGCGATATCATAGGCCGTCCCATGGTCTACGGAGGTTCGGATAATGGGAAGCCCCAGCGTGACATTGACCGCGTCTGAAAAGTGAAGCAGCTTGAGGGGAATGAGCCCTTGATCGTGATACATGGCGATCACCGCGTCGTAAGAGCCTGATAAGGCCCTGTAAAAAGGGTGTCCGCAGGGAAGGGGCCATCGACACGCGCCCCTTCCTTTTGAGCCGTACGGATGGCGGGGACAATGATGGCTCCTTCTTCCCGGCCGAATCGCCCCCTCGCCGGCGTGCGGGTTCAGAGCGGCCACTGCGAGGCGGGGGGCCTTGAGGCCAAAATCGCTTTTGAGGGCCTTTGCGGTCTGCATGATGGTCTTCTTTACCCGTTTTTTGTCCAGCAGGCCTGGAACGTCTGAAAGTGCACAGTGAATGGTCACTAAGGCCACCCGAAGTCGTTTGCCGGCGAGCATCATCACATAGTCGGTGGCACCGGTCAAATGGGCAATGAGTTCCGTGTGGCCGTCGAAATGACACCCGGCCCGGTGCATCAGTGCCTTGCTGATGGGACAGGTCACCATGGCGGTGAGGGCCCCTTCCTGACACAAGGCCACGGCCTTGAAAATGGAATCGACCATGGCTTTCCCGCCGGCCAAAGTGGGCCTGCCGGGCCGGACCGCACCGGCCTCAAGTCCGGGGGCCAGAAGGTCGATCGTCCCCGGGCGTCCGATGGCCCCAACGGGTGTTTCTATAACGTTTAGTGAGACGTCCCGGGCTTTCCGGACAGGTGCCGCAACCATGGCCTGTCTCAGTATAGCGGGATCCCCCAAAACCAGCGGACGACAGTTTTGATAGAGGGTGTCATCTGCCAAAGCCGCGGCAATGATTTCAGGACCCACCCCCGCGGGATCGCCCATGGTAATTCCGATGATGGGTCGATGTGCCATGAATGCATCCCAAAATGCGCCTCAAATTGGGGCGTGTGTCTCCCATGCAAAGAGCCCAGCATGGCCTTGTTCTGACTGGGCTCTCAGGCTCTTCCGGGAGGAAGGTGTTGTGTTTTTTTGCTATTGATTATTAACAATATTCGAGCGAGATCTCAAGACAAAAAGGCGTGGGCATTCGGATGAAGGATGTCCGCCAGGACGGCTTTGATTTTTTCATGATGGGCCCCCTGCCAGTAGATTTTCTGGCATTGCACACAGTAAGCGTATTTTTCACATCGCCATTTTACCTTTGGGGGCACCTGGGCTTCAATCCGCTCCTCCGGTGCATCGCTCAGGATCGTGTTGCACACGAGGCATCTTGAAAACGGTTTCACAGAATCAAACAGGTTTAGAAGTGTCAGTATGTGCCTGATTTGGTCTTTCAGGTTGCCCGGCCTGATGAAAATCCCGTGCGTGACATCCTTGAATTTGAGAAGATGCCTGCTCTTGGTGAGTATGGTGCGGTTTTCCTTCTTGGAAAAGTCGATGATCTCCCGAGGAGTGAATGCCGGATCCACAATAACATCAAACCCGAGCGCCCGCATGTATTTCACAACATCCATTATGTTGTTGTCTGCAACGAAACGAACCGTTCGAAGGGGAAGGTTGCGCAGGTGGGTAACCACTTTAATATCGAGGGATTCAAAAACCGGATAGACACTGATGTGGTCCTGGTCTTTGAGGATGGTGTTGAAATCCACCGATTCGCCGTTGATGAGAATCAGGTCCACCTCCGTATGCGGTACACCGATGGCCTCAATGATATCCTTTACGGATTCCCTCCCTTTGAAACGGATGCTAAAATCGGTTTTTCTTCGGGAAGGGGGAAGAAAGTCATTCAATTCTTCATAAAAGCGAAATGTTGCCCCTGGCATGATGCAGATAGCTCACCGGTTGGACTTTTGGCAAAGACTATTTGTTCGCAGGCGTGCTTTGCCCTTTCTTTATTTCCTCAATTTTTTTCAAAATGGTTTCGGCCTTCTGGATTAGATATTTCGTTCTTCTGTAGTCGGGGTCGACTGCGGATACCAATTCCCACTCATTTATGGCATCATCGAGTTTTTCCGCTTCAAAATACTGGATGCCTTTCCTGTAGTGGACCTCTTTATAAAAGTCTTCGCTCTTTTGTATGTACGCGTGGCACTTCTGACAGTTGGCCTTGTATTGAAGACATGATGTAAACTGATTTTTAGCGGACAGATAGTCCTTCTTCTTGAACAGCGACAAGGCGATTTGATAATGAGAGCGATAAGAGAATTCAATAGCCATCTTATCATCGGGATCCGTTTTGAGCACCTTCTCAAATTCGATGAGCGCCGCTTGGTATTTTCCTTCCATGAAGAGGTTCACGCCAAGGTCCCGATAGATGGCTACCTGATCGATGGGTGGCTCATCATCCGTCTCACGATTCTCATCCTGATCATCTGAAATCATTGTGTGTACGGATTCCGGTGAATCCTTTTCTTCAGCGACCCCATCTTTTAGGCCGCCTTCTCTGGGAATTCTGATCTCCTGGCCGGCACGCAACTGGGTGGCATCCTCCAGCCCATTGTATTTTGCAATGAGCGGGAACTTCTTGAAATCTTCATAATACAGCTGTGCCAATTTGGAAAGCGTGTCGCCTGGTTTAACCTTATGTATAATATGGTTTTTTAGATTTGGCAGCTTCTTGGCGCCGATTTCCTTCAGGGGCTCCGGGTAGTCGGGCCGGAGTGCCAATGCCATAAGGAATTGGTTTCGGGCTTCTTTGTATCTCGCCTGACTCGTCAGCTTGAGCCCCATTCTATGGTGTGCTTCTGCTGAGCCGAGGATTTCCTTTTTCAGCCTTAGGCGGCTCTGTTCAGCCACTTTGTCTTCGGGATTGATAGTCAAGGCCAGTTTATAGTTTTCGAGAGCCGATATGAGTTCCCCTTGCTTCTCGAAATTCTGGGCCTTGGACATATACCTTGAGAAAAGCTCTTGTTCCAGGCTCAGGCGGGTTTCGGGAGCTTTCGTTGCCGGTGTCACGCAACCGATGAGTGCTGTCCCTACAGCGACAATGATACCTATCAAACGCTTGTCCATTTTTACCCCTATCTCTGAGAAAAGGGTTGAAATGTCACCAATGTCTTCTTGAAGTAGGGCATGTCCCCCTCCAGTACCTGGCTCCTCCTCAAGCGGAGCGGAGCGGCGAAAAACGGATTACCACCTCGTTTGACGGTCAACCCGAGTTCATAACCCGCTCCTTTGCATATCTCCAATACCTTCCCATCATATCGGCCATAGGGAAACGCCATGGCAAATGTCTCCTGGCCCAGCATTTTGTCCAGAATCGCTTTGGATTCGTAAATTTCCCTTGTGATTCGCTTGGTAAATACCGAATCGTCTTCCCCTTCATTCTTTTTTCTTAAGTCGGAATGGCTCAATGTATGGGATTCCACTTCAAATCCGTGAGATTTCATCTCTCTGAGTTGATCCCATGTAACCGCATTCCCACAGCTTCCTACAAAATCTGTGTAGACGAATAATGAGGCAACAAATCCGTATTTCTTGAGGATTGGATAGGCGATAGTGTAACTGGATCGGTATCCGTCATCAATAGTGATCACTACGGCATTTTCAGGAATGGTTTCGTTATACTGAAGAAAGCCCAATAATTCCTTGAGTGTTATCACCCAGTAGCCATTGTCTTTAAGATATTTCATTTGACTGTCGAAATTCTTGGAAGTGGTGCAAAGAGAGGAATTGCACGATTCTGCAAAGTAGTGATAGCAGAGTACGGGGACCTTTTGATATCCGCTCAGAGAGAGTCCGCCCGGGTCTTCAAGTTTTTTGGGTATCACGACAATCTGGTCTTTTTGATAAGAAACACCCGGATTATTTTGTTCAATAATCCAGGCCCTGTTTCCGTCCCCGAGAAATCGTTCGGCGAGCGTAACCGGCGTCTCCCCCCCCTGAAGCATATAGATAATATAGTCGTTAGATTCAAATTTTGGTGAGGCCATGACGGCGTTTTCCCCTGTCTGCTTCGGGGCGGCCTTTTCCGGTGGCGTTACACAGGCGGCAGAAAGCATGAGTGTTCCGGCGATAACCACTGAAATGATATGTCCGAACATGATGCTGTAAATACCTCTTGTTATCTTTTCCATGATTCATCCATCTCTTGATCTATGCGTCATTTTCTTTGGGGCAGCTCATGTGCCCTGGTAACCGAATCAAGGTTTGGGTATTTTTCTTGGATTTTATTCGATTATCCGATACACAACAACCGTTTTGGAATAGCCTTTCACCTTGACAGGCGATTTCTTTTCCATTTTGGGCTTTTTTTCTAACTTATTTACGGTTTCTTCGCTAATCAATATATCGCAATTGTGCTCCTTCGTGAGCCCTTCAATTCTCGAAGCCACATTAACCACATTCCCGATGAGGCCGTAAGACAACTGATCATCGCTCCCGATGTTCCCTGCGAGAAATTCTCCTGTGTGAATACCCACTCCATGTCTGAAAGGTTTCTGCCCTCTTGAAATCCTCTTTTGGTTCAACACATCGAGCTGCTTCCGCATTTCAAGGGCTGCGGAAACGGCCTTGGTGGCGTGGTGCTCATCTTGAAGGGGCACCCCAAACACGACCATCATTTCATCCCCCACGTATTGGAGGACGAGTCCGTGATGTAATCGGATGGCATCCTGCATGGCATTAAAGTAGGCCCGCATGCCGTGGATCACGTCTTCTGGGGAATGCGCTTCAACATAGGGGGTAAACCCACGCAGGTCAGCGAAAAGCACGGTACCCGTTCGGAGTTCACCATCAAGCGGTATGTTGCCTGAAAGGATTTCATCTCTCACTTCCGGCGTCACATATTTGCCAAAGGTTTCTCTTATCTTTTCCCTTTCTGCCAAACCCTCTGCCATTTGGTTGAAGGCGTTCCCCAACTCTCCGATTTCGTCCTTCCGCCGTACCTTCACCCGATGTTTGAAATCGCCTGAGGCCAATTTCTTCGTTCCTTCACGCAAGGCAATGAGCGGTTTTGAGAAATAGAGGCTCAATCCAAAACTCAAACAGATGCCGATGACGGTGATGATGACTGTAAGCCAAAAGAGAAAAACTTCGGCGTTATGTATACTTTTCAGAATTTCTCTCTGGGAAATGGCAATGACGACTTCTCCTACGGTCAGTTTTTGGTAGATAATGGGCTTGGTGAAAAGAAAAGCCTTTTCGCCGCCATAGGTAAAGGTGCTCACCTTTATGTCGTCTTCCTTTTCCAGTAGAGATTGGGACTCATCAGCCAAATATTTTTTGTTCACCTGCTCAATTTGGCTATGGGCTTCAATGATGCCATTTTCATCTGTGATAAGGGTGTACAAGACCTGATCATTCTTGCTGATGTCATTCACCAGTTCCAATAAAGCGAGTTCCTCACCGCTTAATAATTTCTCGGGTGTATTACTGGCGACGACTCGAATCATGGTTTTGCCGAATTCACTCAGCCTTTCCGTGTATTGTTCCTTCTGTTTTTGGAGCATGGAAAAACTGACGACGGAGATGATCAGTATGATGAGTAAGGCGGTCAGCGACGCGAGTTTGACAAAAATGGGGATTCTGATATGCTGAAAACCGAAAGATCGTTCTGGAGCAGTCGGCTGTTTGAGTGAAGGTCGGGGGTTTTCCATAATGGGCCGTTCCGATTCCGCATGAGATATTTGAAAAGTCTTTTACGGTCCAATCCCCAAGACGCACCGTGGGGCCATCCATCTGACGCATGAATCATTCAATATACTGTACCGGTTCTCCCTAATCAACCGTAAACGATTCCCCTTTTTGAGATTTGGCTGGGTCCTCAGCGAATGGGTATCTTCGGGCGGTTGTTTTCCCATTTTAATCAACAAAGCGGGTTATGCCCGTTGTCCGGCAATCGACAGACACGAATGGGTTTGGAGTAGCCTTTTACGGACTGAGAGGGCATTTCTTCTAATTGAAATGGGTGACCGAGATTTCGGACGGTTTCCTGACTGACGAGGATGTCACAATGGAACCGTTTGGTCAGTTCCTGTATCCGTGACGCCAGGTTCACCGTATCCCCGATCAGGGCGTAAGAGAGCCGGTCTTCACTGCCGGTGTTTCCGGCCAGCACGGTTCCCGTGCAGATGCCGATGCCGTGGGCGAATGGCGGTTTACCTACGTTTTTTCTGGCATGGTTTAGGTCCTTGAGGCACTGTCGCATCCTGAGCGCGGCAAGGAGTGCGTTGTCCGCGTGGGAGCGGTCGGCAATCGGTACACCGAATACAGCCTCTATTTCATCCCCCACATATTGGAGGACGAGACCGTTGTGCGCCCGAATCGCTTTTTCCATGGCCGTGAAATAGGTCCGCATGCTGTCGATGACCTCCTCGGGATCGTTTTCTTCCACGTAATGAGTGAATGAGCGGAGATCTGAAAAGAGGAGGGTGGCCTCGGTCCGTATGCCGTCCAGTGGAATTCGACCCGCCAATATCTCATCCCGTATCTCCGGTGTGACATATTTGCCAAAGGTGTCCCGGATATGTTCCCGTTCCGCAAGCCCTCGGATCATTTCATTCCCCGCGTTGGCGAGAACACCGATTTCATCATTGGACACCACGGTTATCCTTTGATTGAAATCGCCGGCCTTTACCCGGTTGACCACCGCGAGCATCTCTCCGATGGGTCCCAGAATGGAGTCGCCCACCAGACCATTCAACCGTAGTGCAATGGCTGCAAACACCACACACAAGACCAGTGAAAAAAGAAAGAGTTCTCTTCCCAACTGTTCGGGTGTCATTGAGCTGCCGCGGGCCTGCCAAATGATGAAGAGAAGCGTTAAGAGCAGGAGTACCATGGGATTCAGGGTGCCGGCCATATTCAACAGCCTGATTTTTCTCAAAATGGAGATGCGAATGGCACCAGGCACATCAAAGAGTCTCCCGTCAGGAAAAAAATGCGGGATGAGTTTGTTCCGGGTATAGGATTCCGTGAGGAAAAAAGAAAGACCAGCCGCAATGAGCCCGACCATTGCCGCCCTGAAAAAGACAAACAGGCACGTGCTCAAAGGGGTGCCCCTCAGAAAGTAGAAGATGGTGCTTACGAGAAGGGAGACGATAATGTAGCTGATCAGATTGAGCAAAGCGATGATGAAGGGAAGGTTGAGGAGGCGGCGCCTGGCCCGCTCGCTGATATGGGCGGTTGGGTGCGCGCCTTTTCTTACACCTGCATGCGCCCTGGCAATGGGGTGCTGGATCACGAATTGAATCAGAAAGATCATCCCCATGAGTAAGGGGTACAGGGCGGGGAAGAGTTTCCAACCGCCCTCATCGAATATGATCTCCCGATTGATTTTGAAAAATGAAATAGGCGTTGAGAGGTTTAGTATGAAAATGGTCCCGATGCCCACGAGGTTTGCGCCGATGTTATAGACGTAAAGTCCGGTGAGTCTTTTCATGCCCTGTGGCCGTCCGTGGGGCGGGGATGTCTTTTTTGTCTGAATCATATCCGTTCTCGTGGCAAATCGTTAATGGTCCACAGGTGGGTGATGATGTTCCAAAAGCATTGGCATCGCCCCTTAAAATACCTCAAGATGTACAGAAATTCCATGGCGTTTTCAACTCTCTTTCCCCTTTTGGTGGATATCATGATAAACTCGGGATTGACATGGACGGGGGTATTGAATAGAATTTTATTGGAAAGTCGGAGGGTTATTTCGGAAAGGCTCCCTTGCCGCTTTCGAATCTAATGTCCCTATTCCGGGAGGAGAATGCTTTTGGACCCATCAAAACTGCGCCGGTTTCTCGATACGGACGTATGGATGCTTCAGGCCGATGAATTGACGCGCCTCAAATCCTTCGGGCTCAGGCAGTTGCGGCTGGTGATTTTGGCCTTCAGAGGATTTAAGGAAGATCTGGTCCAACTGCGGGCGTCAGCGCTGACCTTCTACACT
Organism: Deltaproteobacteria bacterium; assembly: GCA_034522175.1. Lineage (GTDB taxonomy): Bacteria > Desulfobacterota > DSM-4660 > Desulfatiglandales > Desulfatiglandaceae > JAIPDZ01. Next base: position 3,624,926 of record JAXHLQ010000001.1, read on the forward strand.
CTCCTATCCGTTGTACCTGTTCTGGCCATGGCATTTGGTATTGCCAAGGGGTTTGGGTTTGAAAAACTCCTTGAAAAGCAACTCATGGCCCGGCTGCCCGGACAGGAAGAGGTGGTCACGAAAATCATTACATTCGCCCATTCCATGCTGGAGAGCACAAAGGGCGGACTGGTTGCCGGGATCGGTCTGGCGATCCTTTTCTGGGTGGTTATACGGGTGTTGAGCAACATTGAGGACTCTTTCAACAATATATGGGGCATCCAGGGAACGCGTTCGCTGGGGAGAAAGTTCAGCGACTATCTCTCCATCATGCTGATTTCCCCCATCCTCTTAATTATGTCCGGCAGTCTCACGATTTTTGTGACCACCCATGTTCAAAGCATGACACAGTCGGTCTCTTTGCTGGACCTCTTCAGCCCGCTCATCTCATTTTTGCTCCGTTTCCTTCCATATGCGGCCATCTGGGGGCTGTTCACCTTCATTTATATCCTCCTTCCCAACACGCGTGTCCGTTTCGTTTCCGGGCTTGTGGCCGGCGTGGTGGCGGGAACCCTTTATCAGATGGTTCAGTGGGGCTACATCACGTTTCAGGTAGGCGTGGCCCGGTACAACGCGATCTATGGGAGTTTTGCGGCGCTCCCGCTTTTTCTCATATGGCTCCACATCAGCTGGTTGATCGTGTTGTTCGGAGCAGAGGTTTCATTTGCCCATCAGAATGTAGGCACCTACGAACCGGAGCCGGAGTCGCTTCGCATCAGCAACCGATTCGAGCGGCTGCTGTCTCTCCTCGTCTCCCATGTGGTTGTAAAGGATTTCTCCGAGGGGAAACCCCCGAGAACCGCCAGCCAACTTTCCCATTCACTCGGCATCCCGATCCGAATGTGCCGGAGGGTGATCCATGAACTGGTGACCGGCCATATCCTCTCGGAGGTTAAAACCGATCAGGACAAGGAATCGGCCTATCAACCCGCACGGGATATTCATCAGCTCAGGGTGACGGATGTCATCGCCGCTTTGGACAACCAGGGTCTGGAGAACATTCCCACGGCCAAAATGGAGACCCGAGCGGCCCTTTCCAGGACTTTGGAGCAATTGGATGAGGACCTGCAAGCGTCCGGGGCCAATCGCCTCCTGGTGGATATATGAGCCCGTTGATCGCTTTTTAAATCGGTTTCCCTTTGGGTTTTCGTACCCCACAGCCATGTTGACAAGGGCAAGGCGAGGTGGTAAGTTCCCAGCCTTTCGCTGGCGAGTATGACCGAATTTGGATCAGGGGGGGTTGATGAACTTTCAGGAATTGATTTTTGCTCTGGAAAAGCACTGGGCCGACTATGGCTGTTTGATCCAGCAACCCTATGATCTGGAAGTGGGGGCCGGGACATTTAATCCGGCGACGCTTCTGAGGGTTCTGGGGCCTGAACCGTGGGCGGTTGCCTATGTGGAGCCGTCGAGACGACCCACAGACGGGAGATACGGGGAAAATCCGAACCGTCTCTGTCATTATTATCAGTATCAGGTGATTATCAAGCCGTCTCCAATGGAGATACAGAATCTCTATCTCGATAGTTTGAAAGTGCTCGGTATCGATCCGCTGGATCACGATATCCGTTTTGTGGAGGATGATTGGGAATCCCCCACCCTGGGTGCATCAGGCCTGGGCTGGGAGGTCTGGCTCGATGGGATGGAAATCACCCAGTTCACCTATTTCCAGCAGGCGGGGAGCCTGAGGCTGGATCCGGTTTCCGTGGAGATTACCTATGGGCTGGAAAGGATCGCCATGTATCTGCAGGGAAAAGACGACGTCTATGATCTCATGTGGAACGACAGGGTGACCTACGGAGATGTTCACAAGAAGGGGGAATGGGAGTTTTCCACCTACCATTTCGAAATGGCGGATGTGGATATGCTCCTTAGGATGTTTGATATGTATGAAAAAGAGGCCTTGCGGCTGAGCGATTCAGGCCTGGTCCTGCCGGCCTACGATTATTGCCTCAAGTGCTCACACACGTTTAACATCCTCGATGCAAGAGGCGCCATAAGCGTCACCGAACGGACGCAATATATCGATCGAATCCGGAAACTGGCGCGGCTTGCCTCCAAGAATTATCTGAGTCAGAGGGAGTCGATGGGATTCCCTTTGATGCGGGAGCACTGAGTGTTGCGTGACGGACGACATCTCACAACCCATGCACAAGAACCTCAAGAGAATGGCATAATATGACTTCTGCTGAATTGATCTTGGAAATTGGAACGGAGGAGATTCCTTCAGGCTATTTGAGACAGGGGCTCAAAGATTTCAGACGGCTTGCCGAGCGGTGTCTCGAAGAGAACCGGATTGGGTTTGCAGAAAACCTGCGAACCTGTGGCACACCGAGAAGGCTGGTACTGATGGGGGCAGGGATTTCATTGGCACAAGAGGATCTGGTCCAGGAGATTACGGGTCCCCCGATGCGGGTGGCCTATGATGACAGGGGAAACCCCACCAAAGCCGCCCTCGGGTTTGCCGAGAAGCAGGGGGTTTCGGTGGAGGAACTGGGCACCATTGAGACGCCGAAGGGATCCTATGTGCATATTCGCCGCCGGGTGCCGGGACAGAAGACCGAAGCCATCCTGAAACAAGCCCTGCCCGAATTGATTGCGGAAATCCCCTGGCCCAAATCCATGCGGTGGGGGGATGTGGGGTTTCCCTTTGTCCGTCCCATACACTGGATCCTCTGCCTGTTCGACGGCGAAGTGGTCCCATTTGAAATGGCGGGGCTTGGAAGTGGCCGGTCGACGCAGGGGCACCGGTTTCTGGCCCCGGCGGCGATTGAGGTGAAAAACGTCTCAGACTATGTTGAGCAGATGCGAAAGGCCCGGGTCCTGATCGATCCGGATGAACGCGAAGCCGAAGTTGAACGGCTGAGCAGGGATGCTGCATCGGTCGTAGGGGGAACGCCCGTTGACGACCCCGAGTTGCGACTCACCGTGGCCAATCTTGTGGAATACCCTTTTGCGGTGTGCGGCGGCTTCGACAAGGAATTCCTGTCACTGCCGGAGGACGTGCTGATCACGGCCATGAAAGAGCACCAGAAATATTTCGCCGTATATGACAAAAGCGGAAATCTTATGCCGCATTTTGTGGCGGTGAACAATACCGACGTCAAGGATGCCTCAATCGTACAGAAGGGCCACGAACGGGTGTTACGGGCCCGACTGTCGGATGCAGACTTTTTCTACACTGAAGACCGAAAGAGAAAGCTCCAGGATCGTCTCGAGGATCTGAAAGGCGTGATCTATCAGGCGGAGCTGGGCACCTCCTATGACAAGGTGATGCGGTTTACGCGGCTCGCCGAATACCTGGCAGCGGCACTCATGCCGGATGCATCGGATCAGGTGAAGCAAATCGCGCGGCTCTCCAAGTGCGACCTGGTCACCCTCATGGTGAATGAGTTTCCGTCCCTGCAGGGGGTTATGGGAAGCGCCTATGCGAAAGTCGAGGGGTACCCGAAAGACATCGCCTCGGGCATATATGAGCATTACCTTCCCCTTAGAGCCGGCGGCAGACTGCCCGGCTCCGAGGCTGCGGCAATCGTCAGCGTGGCGGACCGGATGGATACCATCGCCGGGTGTTTTGCCGTGGGTCTCGATCCCACCGGAAGTGCGGATCCGTTTGCGCTAAGGCGACATGCCCTGGCCATCATTCGAATCATCGAGGAAATGGGATGGTCCCTGTCCCTCAGGGACGTTATTCACCAAACAGTGACCATTCTGGCCGAGGGGCTGAAAATCGAGGATGAAAATATTGAAAGCAGGATCGCCGACTTTATGCGGGAGCGATACAAGAACATGATGCGTCAAGCGGGTTACAGCTCCGATCTCATTGAGGCGGTCATTGCAACCGGGTTCGATGACATCCGCCCGCTGAGATCAAAGATCGACCACCTGAAGCGGTTTTCCGAATCGTCCGATCGGTTTCATGGATTGGCCCTGACCTTCAAGCGGGTGAGTAATATTCTCAAGAATCAAGATACCGCATTCGAGGTGGATCCGGGCGCTTTCAAGGAGCCCTCGGAGTCGGCCCTCTGGGAGACCTATGAAACCCTGAGAAAAAACATCACCCGATCCATCGAGAGGGAAGATTTCAACGAAACCCTGAACCTCATGGTTCGGTTCAAGGAGCCGGTGGACGATTTTTTTGACCGCGTGGAAGTCCTGACCCGGGAAAGCCAGAAACTGAGGGGAAACCGGGTGGCTATCCTTCAGCAGATCACGGCGCTCATGGGCCTGATGGCCGATTTCTCCAAATTCTCCATTTAATGGTTGCTCAGCAAATAAGATGGAAGCGGTTTGTATTCAGCAGTAACATCAATCCACACAGTCACCCTCTGAATTCGCCGTATTCTCCCTTCAACGTTCTATGCCCATCGAGATAGCGCGCAATGGCCTGTACAATCCGGTGGCTGGCCCGCCCGTCACCGAACGGATTTTTACGTTGGGAGGCATTGCGGTAGGCTTCTTTGTCGTCCAGGAATTTCTGACAGCAATCCACGATGGCCGTTTTGTCCGTGCCCACCACTTCGGCTAGGCCTGCGTTGACGGCCTCGGGTCGTTCGGTGACGCGGCGGAGGACCAGAACCGGTACGCCATAGGAAGGGGCCTCCTCCTGGATCCCGCCTGAGTCGGTCATGACGAGATAGCTGGTGGCCAGCATTTCCTGTAGTTTGAGATAGTCCAGCGGCTCGGTCAGCTCGATTCCTGGGTGGCCATCCAGTACCGAGTGAACCTGTCGGGCCACAATGGGATTCTTGTGAACCGGAAAAGTGATGTAAACATCGGTGTTTCTTCTGGTTATCTCAAGGAGAGCCTCACAGATATGACGAATCTTGATCGCCCAGCTTTCACGGCGATGAGTCGTGACCAGAATCCGGCGCTTTTTATGCGGGTGTTTGGGAGGAAGTCTTTTTCTGAGCATCTGAAGGGCATCGACCACCGTGTTTCCAGTGACCACCATCGTCTGTTCAGGCACGTGTTCTTGGATCAGATTGGCTTTTGCGAGCTGCGTGGGAGGAAAATTGAGAGTGGCATAGGTGCTGACGATCTTGCGGTTGACCTCTTCGGGAAACGGGCTGTAGTTGTCATAGGAGCGGAGCCCGGCTTCCACATGCGCCACGGGAACCTGACGATAAAAGGAGACAAGGCCGATGAGGGCCGCCGAACTGGTATCCCCCTGGACCACAACCATCTCCGGCTTGCTGTCCTCAAGATAGGCATCGAAGCGTTTAATGAGCCGAGAGGAGAGAGCCCCCAGGCCCGCACCCGGTACCATGATATCGAGGTCCCTTTCCGGTTGAAGATCGAAAGCGCTCAGTACCTGCTTTGCCATCTCCCGGTGCTGACCCGTAAGCACGAAAATGGGCTCAAGGTTTGAAACCGCTGCTTTCACCACAGGTGCCATCTTAATCACTTCGGGCCGCGTGCCTGCGATGAAAAGTACCTTATGCATGGTGAATCATCGATGTCTTTTGGGCCATGGCCATCAAAGGGGAAACATGGATATTTTGAACCGAAAATCGCTCAGGAGTATAGGGGATAACGAATGTTGGGTCAAGAGGTGCTGAAATGACGGGCTTTCAAGGCCTTTTGATGAGGATAAAGAGTTTACCCTCATGTTTCAAATGACCGGCGGCCATCTCTGCATAAGGACCATTCCCCCAGAAAATGTCCGCCCGCCCGGCGCCCTTGATGGCACCGCCTGTGTCCTGATTCAGAACATAACGTGAAAAGGGCTGCCAACGGATGATCTCCCCGATCTCCCCGTCCCCATTGCATACAGGTTTGACACACGAGATGAAGGCCAGTGCCCCTTTGGGAAACAGTTCGCTGTCCAGGGCAATGGATCGGCCCGGGGTGAGCGGGACGCTGATATTGCCCAAGGGGCCGTTTTCGAGTATACGAAAAAACACATAAGATGGATTGATATTGAGGATTTCGCTCCTTTGCATGGGATGTTGGGACAGATAATGTCGAATGGCCTGCATGGACATCTCTTTTCTGCTCAAAAGCCCCTCGCGTATCATATACCCGCCGATACTTCTATAAGGATGACCGTTGGAGGCGGCATACCCGACAGAAAGGATTTCCCCGTTGGGTAATTTCAATTGGCCTGAGCCCTGTATCTGAAGGAATGCCACGTCCACGGGGTCTTTAAGCCAGGCGAGCTCGAGGTGCCGGCCGTCGAGAACCCTCTCTTCATCAATCTGGTATCGGGTATAGTAGGGGAGCACCGTCTGCCCCTCGATCCTGGCCATCAGTCGCCGGCCAGTGCATTTTACATTAAACAAAGACAGGTCGATACTTGTCAGATCCTCCGGTTTTCGGTAAATGGGGTAGCGCCACTTATGATCGGGCGTTAGACGGGCTTCATAAATGGGCTCGAAGTAGCCGGTAAAGAGGACCGTGCTGTTGCCTGCCCGGCCGGTTGCCCGGTAAACGAGGTAATCCTCTTTGATGATGCGGTTGATGTCGGAGATATCCGATGTGTTTTCAATGAGTTGTCGAAATGCTTTCTGGCTTTCTAATACCTGATCCCGAGTAAAGATGTCCGGCCCGTAGTGAAATGAGGTTTCGGGGGGCAGGCGTTTGAGGTACGCCATGTTTTTATTGATTGCGGATACAAGGGAATGCCTGTCTAAATCATCACAGAAAGCGGGATAAAAATAGCGAATCCGTGTGAGTGCTTCGGCAGGCGATCTGGCCTGTTTTTTCAACGCCGGGTGACACCCCGAAAGGGCCAGGAGTCCGGCGATAAGGATGTAACCAACGATCTGAATCGCAATTTGCATGTTATTCGATTAACAACGGTTTTCAAGGGTCAGATGAGATGAATCGATTATACAACATCATAGTACAGCCGTGCCGCTTTTTCAAGGCGGGATTTGAGCAAATGAATCGCGACATTTCCCAACGTGGGGTCCTTAAAGGATTTTAGGTCCGACCTTTTTTTTCGTTGAGAAGTGTGGTTTTTTTTACACAGTTTAAGGTGCACATGGGGTTTCCCAAAATGCGATAAGGGTGTGGAGAATCCTTATTATCCCTGTCATATCGGTAGGATAGAAGTTAAAACTTTTTTGACGTTCCGAATGGGTTTTATCTGGTATATTATTTGCATATATCTCAGAAACAATGTTAATGTACTCGCGGAATACGCGCGATCACGTGTTAAGGAGAACGAATTGGACTACAGGCAACGCACCTTGAGCGAAGAAACCGGTTGTACGGGCATTGGGCTTCATACCGGTGAGAAGATCAGGATTACCATCAAGCCGGCCCCCTGCAACACCGGGATACGCTTTGTCAGAACCGACCTCCCCAAAAATCCGATGATTGAAGCGCGGTTCGATAATGTTTTTGACACCACCCTGGCCACGACCATCGGCTTAAATGGGTGTAAGGTTTCCACCATCGAGCATTTGATGGCAGCCTTCTACGGCCTGGGCATAGACAATGCGGTGGTGACGCTGGATGGCCCGGAGGTTCCGATCATGGACGGGAGTTCCGCACCCTTCGTGCTCCTTATCAAAAGTGGTGGGATCAAGGAACAGGCGGAACCCAAAAAGTTTATCCTGGTGAAAAAGCCTTTCACCGTGGATGATGGGAACCGATCCATCTCAGTGCACCCTTCCAAAGAACTCCGCATCGATTACATGATCGATTTTCAACACCCATTGCTCAGGAATCAGTCGTTTGAGCTCTCGTTTTCAGGTAGGCAATTTGTGAGAGAGATCAGCCGGGCCAGGACCTTCGGATTCTTGAAAGATGTTCAGACACTCAAGGAAAACGGTCTGGCCAGGGGAGGGTCCTTGGACAATGCCGTGGTGATTGATGATTTCAGAATATTAAACGAGGACGGCCTGAGGTTTGAGGATGAGTTTGTCAGGCATAAGATCCTCGATTTCTTAGGCGACCTCTCTTTGGTGCAATTCCCTGTGATTGGTCATTTTGTGGTCAAGAAGTCAGGCCATTTTCTCAACCAGCATATGCTGGCGGAATTGATGCGATCAAAGAAATACTGGAAGGTTTTCTCGTTCAAGACCCCCGAGGAATGCAAAAAAAACGCTGTGCGTATCCCCGCCTTCGGTTTTCCGGAAGCGGCAATTGCCTGAACCTCATCTGTAACCTCCTTTCCAGAAAAGCTCTCTCCTGCACGCTGTGGGAGGGAGCTTTTTTGTTTCACAAATTCTCCCGTCCCATTTTTCTGAAAAAGACCGCATAGCCCGAACAGGGTATAACGCTTGCAATTTGTTTCGTGGTCCCGTATGATTCGCGATGATCTGAAAGGGCACCAATTCGTTTAATGGACACGATATGTGCCCTCGGATCAGCAAAATCCCTCTCATCCGAGGATGTGTATATGCGTTTGATTTACGCTGCCTTTAGAACGCTCTGCCTATTTTTTCTGATGGTGTTGTTCATCTGTCCGGTTTTTGAATGTCAAGCACGGGCCGAGGAAGCCCGATTGACCGATATCGTTGTGACCAATGATCAGGATTACCTGCTTCTGTACTTCAGTGTGACCGACTGTTTCACCGAGGACATGAAAATGGCCATTGAAAACGGCGTCAATACCACGTTTACGTTTTTCGTAAAACTTGAGGCCGTTCGAAACTGGTGGTGGGATCGAGATATCGCTGATCTGAAAATTCATCATGAAATAAAGTACGACAACCTGAAGAAGGTTTACACGGTCAAGCTTTCTCCGAGGGAGGACAAGGAAGTGGTTTCGGTGAAAGACTTTGAGGAAGCCAAACGACTGATGTCGGAGATTATCGGACTGAAAGTCACCGAACTGAAGAATCTTACACGAGGGGAACGTTATCAGATAAGCATGATGGCCGAACTGGACAAGATCAAACTCCCATTCTACTTTCATTACGTCTTTTTCTTTCTCTCCTTATGGGATTTTGAAACAGACTGGTATACGGTGGATTTTAGATACTAATAACGGGGACTGCGTCATATGCAGTCTCGATGAGACCTGCCGCCAGGGCGTTCGCTTTTCTTCTCAATCATCAAAATAAAACCGACATTTCCGGCAATGAAAGACTATAAAGAGGCTGAGCAGAAGGATCTCAAGAGACGACGCAGGGAGCGGTATCTCATTATATTTTTGGGGATACTGATTTCATTTCTTCTCTACCTCGGTATGCGGTATTTTCGTCTCGGGCAGGGACTCTCCCTTTTCGAGCAGTATCCTCGCCTTTGCGCTGATCAATATCAATGTTATCCTGCTGCTACTGCTCCTTTTCCTTACCGTAAGAAATCTCGTCAAACTCCTTTTTGAACGAAAAAAAAGTATCATGGGGGTCAGGCTCAGAACCAAGCTTGTTCTGGCCTTCCTGACGCTTTCCCTGCTGCCCACGGGTATTTTGTTTTTTGTTTCAGCCCAGTTTATCTCTTCTTCCATTGAGTACTGGTTCAACCTACAGATTGAACAGTCGTTGAAGAATTCTCTCGAGGTCGGTCAGGATTATTATAAAGGCATCACAGAGGAAATCCTTACGTTTGGGAATAACCTGAGCCGGGTGATTATGTACGAAGGGTATATGATCCATTCCAGGAATGAAAAGCTGGAAAAATTTGTGGATGAAAAACGAAAAGAATTCGGCCTCGCTACCCTGAAAGTTTTTTCCAGAGAGCTTGAGTTGCAGGCGATGTCCGAAAACCACAGAATCGATCTGACCGCGTTTAAGAAACCTAAAGCAGAATTGCTCAAAAAGAGCATCGAGAAAGGAACGGACACCCAGGACATTCGGTCCTCACCTCACGGGGACCTCGTGGAGGGGGTTGTCCCGATTTTTTCAAGGACTGAATCAAAGGCCGTCGTCGGACTCTTGGTCCTGGGTAAGTTTGTCCCAGGATCATTTGTAAACAGGCTTCATGCCATTTCAAAGGGTCTTCAGGAATATCGTCAGCTCAAAATGCTCAAACGCCCTATCAAAATCAGTCACATGATCACCTTATCCATCGTGACATTGCTCATTATCTTCTCATCTGTCTGGTTTGGGTTCTATCTTTCCAAGGAAATCACAGTTCCCATCCAGGAATTGGCCGAAGGGACCAATCGGATTGCCTCCGGAGACTATGATTTCTTTATCGATCTGGAAACAAAAGATGAAATGGGGATGCTCGTCAATTCTTTTAACCGGATGACGATGGACTTGAGGATAAGCAAAAACCGGTTGGAACGGGCCAACGAAGAGTTGATGAAGAGCAGCATGGAATCAGAGCAAAGACGGCTTTATATGGAAATTGTCCTGGCCAATGTGGCGGCGGGGGTCATTTCGGCTGACGAAACCGGGAATATCCTGACCATAAACAAGTCCGCTGAGCGGATGCTGAATATCAAGGCGACTCACATCATCGGAAAGAACTATCGGGAAATTTTGACAGAGGAATACAGTAAGGTTGTGGAAGGATTCCTGCAGGAAGGGACCCTTTTTCGAAGAGGGTTTTTGAAGAAACAAATCAGAATTTCCTCTGAAAACAGACGATTCAGCATCTTGGTGTCTTTGAATGTTTTGCGTGATGATCGAGAAAACTTTCTGGGGCTTGTGGCTGTTTTCGAGGATTTGAGCGAGATTGAAAAGGCCCAACGAATGGCTGCCTGGCGAGAGGTCGCCAGGCGCATTGCCCACGAGGTCAAGAACCCTTTGACCCCCATACAGCTCTCGGCACAACGGCTCAAAAAACGTTATGGGGATATGCTTGAAGCGGGTGATGCTTCGGTTTTTTTTGAGTGTACGGACATGATCATCACACAAGTGGAAGAGCTGAAGCGTCTGGTCAATGAATTTTCCAATTTTGCACGGATGCCTGCCGCAAATCCGAGCCCTTGTGACATTCGTGAAATCATTCATGAAGCAATCAGCCTCTACAAAGGTGCCCACAAGGACATAGAATTTTCCTTTGTGGACTCGGAAAAGATTCCCGTCTTCAACCTGGATCGGGAACAGATCAAGCGGGTGATGATCAACCTCTTTGACAATGCTGTTGAGGCCATGGATGGGGCCGGCAGCGTGGTGGTGGACCTGCAATATGACCACCTCCTGAAAATTGTCAGGATAGAGGTGGCTGACAGCGGGAAAGGGATTACGGCAGAAAATAAGTCCATGCTTTTTGAGCCCTATTTTTCTACGAAGAAGCAGGGAACGGGCCTGGGTCTGGCCATTGTCAGTACCATTATCTCCGACCATAACGGGTTTATACGCGTTCAGGATAATGCGTCTCAGGGAACCCGGTTCATCATAGAATTGCCGGCCAATGTATAGAAAAATGAGATGCATCCAATCCCATTTGGTCATCCCTCCGAGAGGTGCAATATGTTTTGGTTAGTATACGATGCGCTCTGGAGCCTGGTCCTCATTCCCGCTGTTCCACTCATTTTATTGTCACGAAACAAACGCCTTGCCCAACGGTTTGCCGTAACGGTGCCGTCAGCCATGGAAAAGGAAGGAAACATCTGGGTACACGGCCTTTCGGTGGGGGAGGTGATGTCGGCCGTGCCACTGGTAAAGGCCATGGCAAGTGCCTTTCCGTCTAAGGGTATTGTGTTTACGGCAACGACCCGGATGGGGATGAAGGTGGCCCAGAAGGAATTGCAGGAAGTTGCCGATCGATTGTATCTGATGCCTTTAGATGCGTGGTGGTCGGTCCGGCGTTTTGTCAGGCGTATCAAACCGGGGGTATTTCTGCTGGTGGAGACCGATGTCTGGCCGGGCCTACTATCATACCTGAAGCGTTTGGGTATAAAGAGTATTCTGGTGAACGGCCGAATCTCACCTCGAACCTACCGATCCTATCGACGCGCTTCATGGTTGATTCGGCGTATGTATGAACCCCTGGATTCATGCTTCATGCAGTCTGATCTGGACCGGGACCGTCTGCTGGCAGTAGGCGTAAATCCGGAAAAGGTGAAGGCCATCGGAAATATCAAGTTTGATCGGGATATTCAGCCCATGGAACTCGAAGAGCGGGCGAAGTGGTTCAATCTTCTGGGCCTGAGCGCCGCCGATCCTGTGTGGGTGGCAGGGAGCACGCACAGGGGAGAGGAGGCCTTGATCCTTAAGGCTTTTTGGGAAATCCGGAAATTTTTTCCTTCCCTTCGGCTCATTTTGGCCCCGAGAGATATCGCAAGGGCGGATGAGTTGGTACAGCTTATTCATGCCCGTGGGCTGAACGGCGTGAAAAGGAGCGGGATTTCGGATAAAGCGGTTCAGGATGATGTGCTGGTCCTGGATACCTATGGGGAATTGGATCGTATCTATGGGCTGGGTTGGATCAGCTTTGTGGGAGGAAGTCTGGTGCCCGTGGGTGGTCATAACCTGTTGGAACCTGCGGGTCAGGGAAGTCCGGTTCTTTTTGGCCCTTACACCCATAACTTTGTTTTTATGTCTTCGGCCATTTTGAACGCAGGGGGTGGTATTCGGGTCACGGACGTTCCATCCCTCCGGGATACCGTGATGCGCTTGCTTTCTGAGACCGATCGTCGATTGCGGATGGGACGTGCGGCCATGCGATTCGTCGAGACGAACCGGGGTGCCATTAAGCGCGTTATCGCATGGGGAACGGCCAATATCCCGAAAAGTGAGGCGAAATGAAAGGCGTGCCTCACATAAAGAGGCCCGACTGGTCAAGGATTCACCGTGACACTTCTTTCAGAGCCTACACCCCCATTTTGGCACTGCTGTCTTTGATTTATTCCGGAGGGATTCATCTCAGACATCAGGCTTACAGACATCAGTTGATGAAGGGGCAAGCCCTGCCCGGTTTGGTGGTCAGTGTGGGCAACCTTACCGTGGGCGGCACCGGCAAAACGCCGGCCATTATCACCCTGGCCCAATGGGCTGTGCGCCAGGGATATCGTACGGCGATTCTATCCAGAGGATACGGAGGAAAAAGACAGAAGATCCCACTGGCGGTATCTGATGGAAGCGATACGGGCGTTACGGGAGATGAGCCGTACCTGCTGGCCAATGCCCTTCCGGGTGTCCCGGTGGTGGTTTTTGAGAAACGGTATCAGGCGGGTCTTTACGCAAAAGAGCGATTCGGAACCGACCTGTTTCTACTGGATGATGGATTTCAACATCTCGAATTGAAGCGGGATATGGATATTGTTTTGGTGGATGCAGTCAGACCCTTTGGAAACGGCCATCTCCTGCCCTGGGGACCGCTTCGGGAACCCGTGGATGGACTCAGGCGAGCCGATGCGATCGTGCTCACCCGGTATGAGGACGGGGACGCAGCGGAAGGAACTGCTGCTTCCTTAAAACGAAGGTTTCCGTCCACTCCCCTGTTTTATGCGAATCACCGTCCCAGGGAGGTGGTATTTGCAAATCGCTCCGGTACGCGATCCCCTGCTTGCCTTAAACTCATTCGTGTGGCTGCCTTTGCAGGCATCGCCCATCCGGATGTGTTCAGGAAGACCCTTGAACATATTGGTGCGCATGTGGCGGCTTTCAGGCAATTCAGTGATCATCACCGGTACACCCGGCGTGATATTGAATCACTGGATCGGATGAAAACGGATGCAGGGGCGTCATTACTGCTGACCACGGAAAAGGACTGGGTCAGAATCGCAAAAATGGTACCAGCGGATGTTGATATCGCCTACTTAACCATCGAGTTTTCTTTCCTTCCAAATAGCGATGGATTCTTTCGGATGCTCAGAGATGGCCTTAAAGCATAATAAAGTGGTGTCTGAATGGGTTTTCCTGTTCCTCTGCATCCTGACACGTGCCCTGTCTATGATCCCTTTTCGTGCGGGACAGTCTATGGGCCGAATGCTGGGAAGATGTTTCGTCACAGTGTCCAGAGGGCGCATCCGTGGTTCATTAAACAACATGAGAGCCGTCTGGAAAAACGATATGTCAGAGGCGGCGCTCCTGGACCTGAACAAACAAGTGGTCATTCATTTTGCCCAGATGCTCTTCGAAGTTCCCCACGTCTTGAGACTGAATCGACGAAATCTGAACAGGTATGTAACATTTCACAATGAACAGGTCTTCATGGATGCGATTCGTAAGAAAAGGGGCGTTTTTATCCTCACCGCACACTTTGGGAACTGGGAACTTATGTCGGCTGCCTTTACACTTCGTTTCAATGTAAGGGCCGCAGCTGTCGTGAGGCCCATCGACTTTCAACCTGCTGACCGACTGCTGGAAATGATCCGTTCCAGATTCGGTACCGAGATTATCCCCAAACGACGGGCCATGAAGCGGCTCATCAAGGCGATGAAGCAAAATCGAGTGGTGGGGATCCTCTTAGATCAGAATGTGGATTGGTATGAGGGGGTATTTGTTCCCTTCCTGGGTCAACTGGCCTGCGCAAACAAGGGTCTCGCACTGATCGCGGCAAGAACCGGATCCCCGGTCATTCCCTGCTTTTCGGTGAGGCAACCCGATGGCAGATACCGGATTATGTTCGAGCCCCCCGTGCCGATCGAAAAGAGCGGTGACAAGCGGCGAGATATGGAAAGGAACACCGCTCGATTCACCCGGGCCATTGAAAAATATGTGAAAGCCTATCCCGATCACTGGTTCTGGTTCCACAGACGATGGAAGACACGACCGTATTGCCCACTGCCCACGGATTTCTACTGCAAAAAGCAAAATGGAGAATGGCCCTGATGGCCGGCTTGGATGTCCCTCAATTGAAACCCGATGAGATCAGGCGGATTCTCATACGTGCAACCAACTGGATCGGGGATGCGGTTATGACCCTGCCTGCTCTGGAGGCCGTGGGAGAGACATTCCCTTTAAGTGCAATTACGGTCCTGACGAAGCCTTGGGTCGCGCCTATTTATGAAAGCCATCCGGCTGTGAGAAGCGTGATGATATTCGACAAGAGCGGTGGTTCCTTAAACGCAGTGGGTTCGATTATAAAGGCATCCGGCAGGGTCAGGCGCGGGCAATTCGATCTTGCGATTTTATTCCAGAACGCATTTGAGGCGGCTCTGATTGCTTTTTTGGGTGGAATCAGGCGTCGTGCCGGGTATACCACCGATGCCAGGGGGTTGTTGTTAACCCATGGTATATCCCCTCACACAGCCCAAAAAAATCAGCATCAAGTTGAATACTATCTCGATTTGATGCGGGGGTTGGGATGGAAGGAAAGAACCAGGGACCCGTATATTTATGTGCCCGAAAGCTGGCGCTTTGAGGTTTCGGGCCTGATGGCCTCAAGCGGTATTGAGGATGATCGGTTTCTCCTGGGCTTGGCCCCGGGAGCTGCTTTCGGAAAGGCAAAGCGATGGCCCGCGAAGCGGTTTGCCGAGATCGGGGACAGGGCCGCCGAAGAATGGGATGCCCGAGTACTGATTTTCGGCAGTGAAGGCGAGCAGCATATTTGCCATGAGGTTATGGATGATATGACACACCGGCCGTTTAACCTGTGTGGAAGGACATCGCTTTCTCAGGCAATCGCATGGATCGATCGCTGTAAATTTTTTTTGAGCAATGATTCAGGTCTGATGCATGTAGCTTCGGCACTCAATGTTCCCACGGTTGCTGTATTTGGATCGACTGATCCTGTGGCAACAGGACCCCGGGGGGCTAAAACGGCCATTGTAAGACATCCGGTGTCGTGCGCGCCCTGTTTAAAACCACAATGTGATAGGGATTACAGGTGTCTTTATGGGGTCACAGTGGAGCGGGTATGGGAGGAGATGAAGCGATTATGGAGAACAAGCCGGTGAAACGACCCGCGGTGTTTCTTGATCGGGATGGGACCATAAACGAGCAGATGGGATATATTAACCATATCAGCCGATTTGTTCTTCTGCCTGGTGTCTCAAAGGCAATAAGCCGCCTTAATGATTTTGAATATCTAACGATTGTCCTTTCAAATCAGTCGGGTGTCGCACGAGGATATTTTCCCATCGAATTGGTTTACAGGGTCAACGACCATATGGAGTCGATGTTGAGGAAGGACAATGCAACGATCGACGCCATATTTTTCTGCCCCCATTACCCCAATGGGAAAGTACCGGAGTACAGCAAATCGTGTGATTGCAGAAAGCCTGGGATCGGATTGGTTCAAAAAGCCGCAAAACACTTTGACATCGATATACAGAATTCATACATGGTCGGTGACCGATATACGGATATTGAAATGGCCCGGCGTTGTGGCTTGCCCTCGGTACTGGTAAAAACCGGTTACGGTCTGGGTGACCTCGAATATGTTATACCGAAAAGGGGTCTCAAACCGAGTTATATTGCTTCGGACCTTCAGGATGCAGTGGAATGGATCATTCGTTCGACTGATTAGCAAAAAACAACCTGAAGGCAGATCTTTCAGAAAGAGCAACGCTCAACACCTCAAATTCATACCATCTCATAAAGTTTATTGCACTTCTTGACATTTCCGTTTGAATGGGTTATAAATATAATCAATTAGAGGAATTTGGCGCGGACTTGTTCGAGATGGATTCGTCGTGGTGTACGTGAGGGCTGTTGCGCCCACCTTGATCTCAACCGGAAGAGGATGCCGTTCTATGGTGTTCATATTCGAAACCGCAAACCTTAACAAACAAAGAAGCAAGAATGAGGAGGAGGAAGACGATGAAAAAAATGTTGACAGATGTGAAGGCCGTAACAAGGGATCTTAAGAAGCTGACGCAAAAAGCGGAAAAACTGGCAAAAGAGATTGAAAAGGCAAGTAAGGCTGCAGTCAAACAAAAGGTGAAGCCAAAGACAGCAAAAAAGTCGGTTGCCAATAAGCCTGCTGCAAAAAAGGCGACCGCAAAGAAGCCTGCGGCGAAGCCAGCCAAAAAGAAGACGGCCACAGATACGGTCCTTACCGCCATAACCCGAAGCAAGAAAGGGCAGACGACCGCGACACTGGCCAAAAAGACTGGATATAGAGATAACAACATACGCGCCATACTTTCCCGTCTAAAGAAGCAGGGAAAAATTAAGACGGGAGACAAAAAGGGCGTGTATGTCAAAGCATAGTCTGTGGTGCAGGTAAGAAGGCCTATCTTGGATGGACGCCTTAGCGCTGGGGTTTACATAGGATAGGCCCGCCTTTTGTTTTTGGTGCCGGGTAAGAAAATGGTTGGGCCTGTGACCATGCTGCGGGCGAGGCACGGCCTGGGTTGGTCTATTGGGTCCAATCCGATTCAGCAGAGGCTAAGGCCCATCACGCCCTTATGTACCGGAGATTGACCCAAGGTGTCTTCAATATTTGAGGTACCAATCCCGTTATCGGCCAACAGTTGCTTTTCAATACCGAGCTAAGGGGGATTGGCACCTCATGCGCCATGCCGTAGGGCGATCTTTTCAAACATGGTGACCAGTCCGGTGGTGAGGGTGTATATGGACTGGGTGGGGAGATTGTCGTGGGCCGTGACATCGAAAAAGAGGGTGAGATCCGATGCCATGCCGTCTTCCGGCTTCCAGTAGCAGATGAGAATCGGGACCTTGGGGAGAGGGTGAAGCACCAGGGAGATGTCGGATTCGTAGTGTCTTTCCACCTGCCTCCCGTTGAAGATGTTGAGCATGTCTTCAAAAAGACCGGTATAGGTGTCGGCGACCTTTTTGAGCGGTTTTTCGCAGCGCTGTTCAAAGAGGCCGTACCATTCCTTTCCCCCTTTGAGTTCCCTGAACGGGATCCATTCCCCTGTAGGGGGCTTGCCCGCACTGTGAAGCACATAGTTGAGGAGCGGGATGGCCACCCAGGGGTTCACGTGGATATCGGAGTACAGATTCCCTTGTGAATCGATGCTGAAATCTTTACCCAGGATTTTGACCGTCAGCCGGTTTTGGGACCACCGGCCGCCCACCCGATCCGCGGCCGAGGCCAAGTCTGTTTGGGCAACCTCCCTCTTGAGCTGTTCCACCGCCTCCATCATGTCCTCACCGACGCTTTTCCGCTTTTTGGTTTTCCCTTCGTACTGATCGAGCACCTCCTTTTCAAGGTGCGTACAGTCGCTGAGCTTTTTTTCGCCTTTGAAGACGGCCGAGGCAAAGGCGAGACAGGTGGGCTCCCCGCATTCTCTGCAATTTGATTTGTCTAATAATTTCAGTATATCAACCACATTGTTCAGTTCAGGCATTGCGTTCTCCGTGTTTTTTCAGTTGGTCATTTGGCCAGTCTTGAACAGAGCTCCACAGCGACTGCGAAGATAATATCCAGCGCTAGGTGGTCTCCAATGCTTTTGTCAAAGAGGAGTTTGGCTTCAGCCGGAAACTCATCATCTCCTTTCCAGAGCAGCACCGCCACCGGGATTCGCGGGGCAATTTTAAATGAATAGGCCTTGTCCGCCATGTCCATGGGTGTGCCGCTTAGTTGCTCACACGCCTCGCAGAATTCGTCTATATCATCCCCGTAACGCTTCTCGATTAGATAGCCCGGTATGGCATGGGGGCCGCGGAAAAAGGTGGCTCCGCCCGGAATGTCTTTTACGGAAATCCATTCTTTTGTGATGGGCCTCTCCTGTGATGTCAACAGGTAGTGAACAATGAAAAGGCTCAAAAAGGTGTCGGTGACCTCGGTGTCATTCTTCAGATGAACAATCCGAGACGCTCCGGGATAGACACCGTAATCCGCGTCCCATATGGCCAACGTATATCCTTGGGAATCGCTGTCATAGCTGCACAGGGCGCGTCTGCAGACGTCTGGGGGATCCATCTCCATGAGATCCTTGAAATGGCAGGGGTCGATGCCGTTTGTCATTTTATGCGCTCCGTTAGGTTTCTCGGGATTCGTTGCCTGATGCCCTCTTTCCCAACCTGTGAGAGCATAAAGGGATTTTTTGAAGAAGTCATCCCGTTTTCTGATCCGGATCTGACGATCAGCATGAAAAGACATCCCCCAGTCAAACCACGGCGGGGTTCGGATCCCGGCGTCGATGATGAAGTTCCATGAATGTCTTCAATGTGGTTTCCGGTGGATCCAACCGCTTATGAGCCGGCCTGGGTTCCAGCATCTTCGCGGGACGAGGATGCCGGTCAAAGGTCCCCTTATCTTTCACAGTGCGGCTGCCCTCAGGGAATGCGTAATGGCGTAATCCGGGACGTTCTTCACATTTTCACATTGTGCTTTCGGAGTCGGTTTGACTATGATAGTTGTGTTGTATGCCAAGATAATCACAATTAGATACGCCAGGAGCGCTGCATAATATTATTGCTCGGGGAACGAAAGACGAAGAATCTTTGAGGACAAAAAGGATCGTAACGAGTTTTTAATCCGCCTCGGAGATATTCTTTCCGGCACTGGAACCATTTGCTACGCATGGGCGATTATTCCGAACCATATCTTATGTTGAGCTCAACATAAAATGTGTTATGTGAAGCTTCGAATTATGTGAAGTTGAGCTGAAGTTTACCGCAATTTACATGTTGTTCCAGAGAGATAGCTGCCATTAGCTTCAATCTTTGGATGTCAAAATATTACGAGATATCGGTTAGACAAGTCTACATAAACCGGGCAAAAAGGGTGGAGATTTTCCACGCCCGCGCCCCATGCCAATCAGATTATGCATATAGATTCTCTATCCACCTCATGGCCCTGTCTTTCGAGAAGACCTGACTTGGAAAAATGCTAAAGACATTTCCATCGAAGCCTGAGAGATTCAGCTAGGTCACTATCATTCGATACAACGATTGCACAATCGTACAAATCCAACCAGGCATCATTCAATAGATGTATTGCAAGGTTGACATCAGAACCTTTTTCCTCGGTTTTTATAACATTGACAAACCGTAAGATTTCTCCAAAGAGATTCTTGTCAATCGGATAGGCCAATGGTTTAAAAACATTATGGCTCAAGAATTCACCATAGTGGATTGAAATCTCGGGGGATGTATTTTTGGAGTGCTCTGAGGAAGGTTTTTTGGCGAACAGGTTGATCAGGATCGATTTTCCCGGTGACGACAGCCGTAAAATGCTTTATTGAGAGGATCCTGTGTTTTGGGTCGAGAAGGTTCTCAAATAGTCTCTTAAAGTCGACCCATTTGTATGGTGTATCTTTCACTGCACCGTAATAAAAATTGAAACCGTCTACATATATGTAAGTTCGCATTGTACTGTTTCTAGAAAAAGCAGGGGCCATCCGAAGTGGCCCCGCACCCTGGGTCGAAACCACAGGGGAAATTTGTTAATTTACAGGATTTTAATAGACATTTAAATTCAGTTTGTCAAGCAAAAACGGCACCAAACGGTAATTTCCTTGAAGAGGGAGATATTACCCCTTCATGTTGTGATAATTGCTATCAGTCTCAGCGGAACTCATAGCCCTGAATTGGAATACCCAAAAAGGCAACACTGCCAGAACAATGCTTTAGCGACCGTGACATCAATTCAAAATGATCAGCACGGAATCTTAATATAGGTAGTCTCGCATCGGGTAAGTTGGATAGACGATGAAGGCTTTAAATTGTAGTCTTCAGTTTTTTTGCAGCCGCTTTTTAAAGGGCTGGCAGATCAATTCTTCACTGACAGGACCGTTTGGAGTACCTCTTTCAAATCTTTCATCTCATACGGTTTGGCCATGGCGCCTTTAAACCCGTAACCCTGAAAATCCGCCATAACCGGGTCGTTGAAATAACCGCTGGAGACAACGGCTTTGACATCCGGATCAATCTTCACAAGTTCCTGGAGAGTACGCTCCCCTCCCATACCGCCCTTTATGGTCAAATCGAGGATGACGGCGTCAAAGGGTTCGTCGGAATCCAATCGCTTTTTATAGAGCTCGATGGCCTTAACCCCTTCTTTCACGGTCTCCACCTCATATCCCAATCGATTTAACATCTTCTGAGCCAGGTTTCTCACGGCCTTTTCATCGTCCATCACCAGAACTGTTTGGATTGGCGATTGTTGATTGATGACTGTTGATTGTGAGGTCAGATCCGCATCCCCTGTTTTTTTTGCTTTGCCCTCTTGAGATTCAGCCGGAAGGTAAATATGTACCGTGGTACCGACCGCTTCGGTTGAGTCTATGTTGATATGTCCCCCGTGCTTCTTTATAATGGCATAGGCCGTGGCCAGGCCCAGTCCCATCCCTTTTTGGGTTCCCCTGGCCTTGGTGGAAAAATAGGGATCAAAGAGTTTTTCTAAGTTTTCTTGCGGGATCCCACTGCCCTCGTCCTCAATGGCGATGTGCACATAATCGCCTGACTTGAGGGAGAGATCGGGCACCTCGGCGTCATCTGCAACCGTTAGGTTTTCCGCCTTAATGGTGAGGGCTCCGCCGTCGGGCATGGCCTCCACCGCATTGGTGGCCACATTCCGGAAGACCGATCCCATCTTGTAAGCATCGTGTGGGGCCTGCCATAGATCCGCTGAGATGGATTCCGACAGCAAGATTCTGCTGTTCTGGGGGATGAGTGCTTCGGCACTTTTCAGCAGTTCAACCAACGGCCCCACCTTCTTCACCGGTGCACCGCCTCTGGAAAGGGCCATGAGTTCATGGGTCAGATCCCTGATCTTTTTGGATGCCTTGTCAACTTCATCTAAGAACTGTGCCTGATCAGACCCCGGGGGTGTGTCCTCTATGGCCAGCCCGAGATTGCCCATGATGATGGTGACCAGGTTGTTGTAGTCGTGGGCGATGCCGCCGGTAAGGGTGGCAATGGCCTCCATCTTCTGGGCCTGCTGGAGCTGGGATTCAAGCCGCTTCTTCTCTCTTTGGGCCGCAATCCGCCGGGAGACATCCCTGCTTATTCCGCTGATGTAGAGATTCCCATCGTCAGGCTTGACCAGACTGCTCTTGTATTCTATGTAGATTTCCTGGCCCTGTTTACCATGATACTTGGCAACACCTTCAACGTGGCCGCTACGCTTAAGCGCCTCAAGGTATTCTTTTTCGAACAAAGGCCTGAACTCAGGGTCCATGAACTCGACTGGTTTTCGCCCGATAATCTCTTTTCCCTCATAGCCGAACAGCTTCTTCAGGGCCGCATTGACTGAAAGAAATCGGCCCTCCAGATCATGGGTGTAAATCAAATCGCTGACCGAATCAAACAGTTCCCGATAGTCTTGTTCGGATTTATGCAGAATCTCTTGGGCCTCCGCCTTTTCAACCATCTCGCCGATTAACCTGGCTGAAGTTGCCAGGCGCTTCTTAGCCAGATCCACCATGAATTGAGGCCTTGATGCATAAAAGGCGCCCACAGACTTGAGGTCTTCCGGATTTACCTCAAAGGTCTCAGCGAGTGCTTTCAATCGATCCGTATCGAGAGGGGGATCCCCGTACCCGATGTTGATCACCCCTACGATCCGGTCCCCTGCATAAATGGGCTCCCCATACAAGTGAATGCCGCCCACACAGGGGATATCCGTGCTTCGGCCCGATTCAATGGCCGCTTTGGCCGAATCGTTCCAACAATTTTCATGACAAAGCCATTTACCGCAGTCAAGGGCCTCCCGGTTATCATCGGTCCGGCACAAGGCCCGAGAGGCCGCGTCCATAAGCTGGCACCACCCCGAGGAAAACATTCCGAATGCATAGTCCCCGTTGGCCTCATAGACGGCCACAGAGGTCCCCAGAAGATCGATGGTATCTTCAGCGATTTCTTTGAGGGTCTCTTTTCCCACGGAATCCAGAATCACCCGGCAGGTGTTCAAAGCGGTCACATCACCATAGGGCGGTTCATAGGATGTTTCCTCTTCAGAGGGCTTGACACTTTTTTCCAACAGCCATGCGATCTGCTGTAGGCGGTCTTGATCATTCTCTTGTCTGTTCATTTTCCTGTTTCGTCCTCCGCTTTTCCCACCCGTTCTTTTTCATTTCCCAGCATCTCTTCCGCAATGCCGGGGCCTTCATCCTGGATGATAATCCGCACATACGGCCCTGCATTTAGAGGCATTTGAAGCAAAAAATTGAGCCGAATTGTGCATGGTTTTGGAAAAACCGGACGTTAAAACATCGCCTCCAATTTTTTATCCATCAAAGGAAAACCCTTTTTGTCTGAACAATGTGAGGCAGGCCTTTACCGCTTCGGGATCATAAAGGCTGCCGGCGTTGGTTTCGATCTCCTCCAGGGCCTTCTCCAGCCCCACCGCAGGCCGGTACGGCCGGTGAGAGGCCATGGCCTCCACCACATCGGCCACGGACATAATTCTCGCTTCCGGGATAATCTCCTCACCTTTGAGTCCCCGGGGATACCCGCTACCGTCTAGCCTTTCGTGATGCTGATAGGTGATCTCGGCCACCGGCCATGGAAAGTCAATATCCTTTAGAATATCGTAGCCGACCTGAGGGTGGGTTTTGATAAGGGCGAACTCGATATCACTCAAACGGATGGGTTTGCTCAGGATCTCTGACGGCACCGTGATCTTCCCGAGGTCGTGAATTGAACCTGCCATGCGGATTCCCTTTACCTGATCCTGGGGACATTCCATCTCCTCTGCTATGGCGCAGGCAAGTCCCGCCACCCGCACCTGATGGCCTGCCGTATATGGGTCCCTTGATTCCACGGTATGGGCGACAACCTGGATGATGCCATCCAGGGTCTGTTCAAGTTTCGCCGTACGGTCGGCCACCATCCGCTCCAGGTCCTCCCGATAGTTCCGGCTCTCCACCTCCAGCCTCTGCCGCCGCAGGGCGCTCGCGACGTTGATGATAACCTCGCTCCGCTGGAAGGGTTTGACGATATAGCCGTACGCCCCGATTTCCAGAGCTTTTTCAACCGTCTCCGGGTCATCCTCGGCGGTCACCATGATCACGGCCGTGTCCGGATGGTGGGAAATGACATGTTCGACGAGGCTGATTCCGGATTCTCCCGGGAGGCGTATATCGCAGAGGATCAAATCGAAAATCTCTTCCTTCAGAATCCGCCGGGCCTCCTCGGCGCTCAGGGCCAGACAACACTCCCGATGCACCTTCTTCAGGATGCGCGCCAGCAGGCGTCCGACGGGCTCTTCATCATCCACAACAAGAATCCTTTTCCGGCTCGTTTCCTCATTCATGTTCATTTCTCCAGGTCTGTCAAACAGAGAACGATACATCCGCCACAATCAGGATTTTGTCACATCAGTCCTCTGTATCCAGCGCCTCTCTGACCTTCCTGCTCAGCGCATCGGAGGTAAAAGGTTTTTGGAGGAAGTTCACCCCGGCATCCAGATCACCGTGGTGTCCGATGGCATTATCCGTATAGCCCGACATGAAAAGCACCTTCATCTCCGGCCTGAGCCCCGTCAACGCATCCGCCAGTTCCCTCCCGTTCATCCCGCCGGGCATCACCACGTCGGTAAGCAGCAGGTGAATGGGGCCTTCATGCCCTTCGGCCGTCTCCACGGCCTCAGGGCCGTTTCCAGCCGTCAACACCCGATAGCCGTATCCGGTAAGTATTGTGACGGCAAGATTCCGGACCTGTTCTTCGTCTTCCACCACCAGAATCGTCTCCGAACCTCCCGGAGATGCCTGGCTTACCGCTTTCTTCTTCTCCCGCTCTACATCCCTATCCACCCGGGGAAGATAGATCTTGAAAGAGGTCCCTTTGCCCGGCTCGCTGTAAACCCGGATGTCCCCTTTGCTCTGCTTTACAATGCCGTAGACGGTAGGAAGGCCAAGCCCTGTGCCTTTGCCCTTCTCCTTGGTCGTGAAAAAAGGCTCGAACACCTGGTCCAGGATCTCAGACGACATCCCGCATCCGGTGTCGCTCACAGCCAGCATTACATGAGGACCCGGCGTCACCGCCAGGTGGGTTCTTGCATACCTTTCGTCGAGTTCCACATCGGCCGTCTCGATGGTGAGCTTTCCGCCCTCGGGCATGGCATCGCAGGCGTTGACCACGAGGTTCATGATCACCTGTTCGATCTGTCCGATATCGGTCATAACCTTGCCAAGCTCCGGCGCCAGGACGGTTGTCAGCTCGATATTCTCCCGCACGATGCGCCGCAGCATATTCTTCATATCGCTCACCGCCTCATTGAGATCCACCACTTCCGGCTGAAGGATCTGATTGCGACTGAACGTAAGAAGCTGCCGGGTCAGATTGGCAGCCCTTTTCGCAGCATCACTGATATCGGTCATGTATTCATGAAGAGGGGATTCTTTGTCCAACTCGCTGCGCAAAAGGTCGGCATTGCCGATGATGGTGGTCAACAAATTGTTGAAATCGTGGGCCACACCGCCCGTGAGCCTGCCGATGGATTCCATCTTCTGGGCCTGATTGAATTGTTCCTCAAGCCCGAGCTTTTCAGTGATATCGCGTTTGACCGCAACATAGTTGAGGATTCGGCCCGAGGTGTCGAGGACAGGTGAAATCAAAGCATCTTCGGTAAACAGTTTCCCATCCTTGCGCTTGTTGACCATGCGGCCTTCCCACGTCTTTCCGGAGGCAATGGTATTCCACAGGTTCTGATAAAATGTATGATCCTGTTTTCCACTTTTGAGCATGCGCAGGTTTTGCCCCATGGCTTCTTGGCGGCTGTAGCCGGTCACGGATTCGAATGCAGGATTGACATACTGGATCGTCCCTTCGGGATCGGTAATGACGATCATTTCCCTGACCTGCTCGATGGCGGTTGTCAAACGCTCCATTTCTGCTTCCGCCCGCTTGCGATCGGTGATGTCGTGGGACACTGAGATGATGCCCACTGGCTTCTGTGCCTCGTCCCGCATAAATGACAGGTGGTTCTCCATCCAAACGATGGAACCGTCCTTTCTGTATTGCTCCACTTCCACGATGCGGATTCTGTTGGGATCCGCCGTACCGCCGGCTTCCAATGTCATCTCCTCTTCAAAGACCTTGGCACTGATCTGCAAGGATTCAGGCGTCATAACCTGTTCAAAGGTCTGAGCCACGGCCTCTTCAACCGTGTATCCCCGCAAACGCATGATGGAGGGGCTGACATAGGTAAAACCAAGATTCATGTCCATGACCGTTATGACGTCCGCCATGTTATCCAACACCCACCGGAACTTCTCTTCGCTCTTCCTGAGCGCCTCCTCCGCCTGTTTGCGCTCGGTGATGTCGCGAACGAAAGCAAGGACGATTCTTTGACCCTTGTTGTGAACCACGCTGGTGCTGATCTCAACGGGTATGTGGCGCCCTTCTTTGCTGACCAGTTCAATCTCATCCGGGCCGGTGGACTTGCCCTCCATGTTGGCTTGGAGCAACTGGGCGGCTTTGTTCAGGCTTTTTTCCGGCAGGATGTTCAGCTCCAGGAAGTTTCTACCGATTAGCTCTTCACGCCCGTAACCGATGATCTCTTCGCACTTGAGGTTGCCGTAAAGGAAGTTACCTTCCAGATCGGCCGCGTAGACGCCATCCGGGGCGTACTCCAAGTAGCTCCTGAACAATTCTTCGCTCTCCCGCAGCGCCTCCTGTTCCGCCCGCTTGTGCTCAGTGATGTCCCGAATATTACATTGCACCAACTTTGCCCTGTCGACGAGATAGATATCCGTATCGATATGCTGCCCGGCCTTGGTTTTTACCGGAACATCATCGTACTTAATTATCCCGTTCTTGTTCAAAATCTGCATTGTCGTCTGGAAATCACCCAGATCGAGCAACACACCGATATCCTTAAGTTTATTCCCGAGGCTATCCTTTGTGGTATAGCCCAGCATCTTCTCGGCGGCCGGATTGGCATGGGTGATCTTGCCTTCGCCTTTTTCGAGAAGTACGATCCCGTCGTTGGCGGTCTCAAAAAGGCGTCTGTAGCGCTCTTCAGACTCGGTTAATAACGCTTCCTGTCGCTTGCGGTCGGTGATGTCCTCAATGGCGAGAAGGATCATCCCGGCATCGACGTCTTTTCGATATACCTGGCGGGCGTTGAGCAGCATGACTTTATGGCCGATGTCCTGGAAATCATGGACGACCTCAAAGTCGTCGAACGTCTCTTTTTCAGGAAGGATTTCTTCAAGCAGTTCCCGAAGCAGGGGGATGTCCCATTGTTTGTTTCCAAGGTCATAGATGAAACATCCGAGCGTTTCAGAGGGAATAACGTTAAAGATGGTGTAAAAGTAGCGGTTTGCCGAGATGATCTTCAGGTCCGTATCCAGGACCAAAAGGGGCGATCGAACCGTCTCCACAATACTTTCGGCGTATCGACGGGCCTCCTCGGCCGCAAGCTCAACCGATATACCTTCGGCTGTCGATTTTTCCAGCGCGGCATTCTGCGAGCGCGATTCCGTCAGTTCATCTATAAGCTCCTTCTTTGTCTTATGATCATTTTTCATAGCGTCCCCCATGGCTAACTATTTGAAATTCGGACTGATATCAACAAACCTGGAAAATCAATACTTCTATAGGGAGTTGAGGGACGGGGCTAATTACATAAGTTTATTATTTACTTAGCCTCGTCCCCAATCACCACGGCAGGTGTTCAAAGCGGTCACATCCCCATAAAGCGGTTCATAGGATGTTTCCTCTTCAGAGGGCTTGACACTTTTTTCCAACAACCATGCGATCTGCTGTAGGCGGTCTTGATCATTCTCTTCTCTGTTCATTTCTCGTGCACCTTCCGCGTTCACCTTTCATTCATCACTATTCATTTTTTCATTATTCACTCTTCATTCAGCTCTCGGAACATAAAATTCGGAAGCCGAAGTTCGGAACAAATGACGTTCGTAAACATAAAAAAGCCCCGGCGCGCTCACGCGTACCCGGGCATTTTCGGGCTGGTTAAAGCAAGTCCGATTAGCCTTAAATAAGGTGTAAAGAGAGAGGGATCATCCGGTTAATGAGTACGCTTGAGAATGTAGGTGGTAGAGCCTGAGTTTGAAATAGACCATATCTCTGAATCCATAAGCTTGTCGTTTAAGGGTTTTGATTTTGTTATTGATACCTTCTATAGGGCCGCAAGAGATGGGGTGGATGTAGTAATTGAGGAGACCGTGACTGTACTGCATGAGTGTGTTGGCGACCTTTTTAAGTTGGCTGATATTTGAGGAGGCCGCATCATTGCACCATGCATCCAAGAATGGAATAGCCTCTTCCATAGATGGCTTGTCCCAAAAGTCTCTAAGTTGCTCCTTCATCGTATGGATCGTAAATAGAGGGGCATTGACCTCAAGAAGACTCTGTAGCCGATTCTGTTTTTCTTCCGTGAGATTCTCATAGTTTTTTAAGAGGAGAAATCGGGTTCCTTTTAAGACTTGTTTGCCATCTTCATCCAGTTGGTTTTGCTGTTCTCGTCTGAGATCCTCAATGGCCCGATTCATAAGAGCAGAAATATGGTACCGATCAAACACAATAGCGACATCTGGGAGATGGTTCTCCACGGCAGAGATAAACGCCTTGCTCATATCCATAGCAATGGCCTCAAGATGAGGCGATTCCTTTTTCAGCTTTTTTAGAAAGGGCTCGATGGCGTCTCCGCTTTTTCCTTCAACGGCATGCAGAATACGACCCGATTCCAGGTCTACAAAGATACTCATATAGGAATGACCCTTACGAATGCTGAACTCGTCGAGAGCAATGTATTTCAAATCCTTCAACGGAGGCGCTTTATATCGCCTCTTAAGGTGATCCTTATGGATGTCTTTGATCAAATCCCAGCCCACAGACAAAAGGGTCGCTGCACCCGAAATGGTCATCCAGTGAAGGAGATCCAAGGCGAAATCCGCGAACCTTCTTGTATGTCTTGCTTTACCTTTTACAAAAGGAAGTCTGGGCCATCTCAAAGCACCGCAGTCCTCACAACGGATTCTCCAGATCCTCAAAACCAGAAAGGTCTGACGGGAACCAATTGGAATCATTCTCAAAAGTCGCTGCTTGACGCCCTTACGCCGGAGCGTTTTAAAACTCCTGCACTCCGGGCAGCGTTCCAGGGAGGATGTCACTTCAGCATGAAGAAAGATGCGTCCTCTCTCGTATTTTGTGGAAATGTACTTGACTCCTCTCAAACCAAAAGCATGATAGAGCAATGAGGTGGACATGACGAATACCTCCTTTTTAGGGATACTTAGAAAGGTATCAGTCTATTCACCTCTTTTCAATTTACCGTACTCATTTGCCGGAAGAACCAGAGAGAGCAAGATTTGCGCCATAAAATGATCGGACATGTCAGCTCACCTCGTGACGTCGTGACCGATGGGCACCCGCCTCTACCAGGCCCACATTCAAGTTTGCCCATCGGATGTTCGGTTGTGGGGGCAGGTGTTTCTTTTTTCAAGGAAAAGCATAGAGGCAAGGTCCCTGGATGTCAAGGAGGAAATGGGTGGAACGCGCCCGCCTGCCTCGCGTGGCGACGCAATGCGGGCAGGGAGCTCGGAACGGTGAACGGAGGAATTGCAGGGCCATCCAGCCATCCAGGATTATCTTGATAAATTGGATCGAAAAGCTCTACTTTGTCGGAAAGCACTTCTTCGGAGGCATCCATGCAAAGCGTATCTGTTGGGGAATTGAAATCCCGTTTTTCTGAAATCCTGGAGCGTGTCAGAGAAGGGGAAGAGATTGTCATCAACTTCGGAAAACAGTGCACCAAGGAGGATGTTCTGGCCCTCCGACCGTTTCTTGTCTTTCACTCCTCATTCCGTGTTGTTATCCATGCAAGACGCCGGGAATGAATAGAGGTTAAAATCTTATGGTATCAAAAAGCGTGTGATATCCATGTGGAGTTGGATGAGTCTGCTGCCTTTTGCTATGATTTGCCGGTTATCCGACTGCAGGGAAAGTTATGCGTAAATCACGGTGGCCAAGTTACCCTACCTGCTCCATTCAACGCTGCATTAAACCTTCAACTTCCACCATGTGAAGACTACCAAAACCATTCTTCAAGGAAACCGGTGGCTTAGAGACACAACATAACGTGCATGCTGGTGGCATCTCAGACACCCAGAAAATGTCATGCCTACCATATCAATGTTTCATGTTTTGACCAATGATATCAATAGGATGGAAATATAGGTAAGCTGCACCCGGGAGTGTCGCCACCATCAGTATCGTAGGGTTGAATTTTGAAGCACCCGATTTACTGTTGCAGTTGAACTTCAGCTAACCTGGGCATGGCGTTAGCTTCCAATCCCTCGCTAAGTTCCTCTACTTTTTTTGAAAGCTGAGCTATAGCTCTCTGCTGTTCTTTCACCACTTTAGTCAAAACCGCCACCACGTCCATTGGGCTCATGCCTTTCCTATCCTTAGTGGCCACAAGAGCTGGAGCTTCTTCAGCTATAAAGCCCACGTGCTTTTCATTTCTGTCAGCCTTGTACGCGAATTCAACCGGTTTAAGTGCTTCTAATGCCTCAAGAGCCTCGTGTGTTGCCAGCTGCCTAATACCAGTTTTGTATTCCCTGCTCGATGCATTGGTCCACACACCACCAGTTGAACAATATGCCCCACTCCCCATCTGAAGCGGATATGAAGGACTTTTTGTACCAATTCCCAGGTTCCCCCTTGTGGATTGAGCACCAAGTTTTTCCATGCTACGCCTTCTTGAAGTGCAAATATCTCAGCATAATCCTGAGACGCTCCAACATTCCAACCGAAGTAGATGTTTTTCTGATTTGTTGATGCTTTGTCAGTTATGACGATCCCTCGGTTGCCAGTATTCTGACCAAGTACAAAGGGCGCGCTTCCCCATGCCGAGGCGCCGTTTGTGAGTAGCCTGGCTGCTGTATAAGTTGATCCGTTGTCTTCCACCTTAAACGTTGTTGCGCCGCTTTCATTCTTTATAATCAGCTTGTCCCCAGCCAATGTGTAAGTCGGCATAATAAGACAAAGAAAAAACGTGAGAAAATTGTACATCACAATTTTTCTTATTTTTCTCATGATAAGACCTCCTTCTGTTCTCATTTTATCTATCTGTTATTGCTTTCCAATATCATTTTTGGATTACTCTATGACTAATCTATCAACTTCAACAGTCCCACCACCCCCAGTAATGGTCAGTGAGTTGATGTTCGTGTTAGACGACTGTGTCGTGAAAGTGGAGTCCCATCCACCCGAAAGGGTTAACTCTTTGGATGTATCTGAAGCTGGAACATCAATCTTGATAATTGAATTAGAGACCCAGCTACCCCCCCAGAGATATTGGCCATCCCAGGTCATTCCATAAGCTCTTCCATATTTGAAAGCCGAATCGTTACATGATTCGAGCACAGCGCCTGTTGCCGGATCGAGCATGTAAATCCCATTACTGGTAGATACCCAGAGATGAGTACCGTCCCATGCCAAACCATAAGGATATTCCTCTTCAAAATCCGGCGCATTAAAGGACATTAACACTTGGCCGTTCTCTGGATTAAGCTTATAAATTTTGTAACTAAACCACTCGCTCACCCATAAGTTTGTTCCGTCCCAGGCAAGCCCTGAAGATATGCCAGAAGGGGCCGGAATTGAACCAATAACGGCTCCGGATTTAGACAGCTCATAGATTTTATCATCCAGATAATCCACACTCCAAAGATACGTGCCATCAAAAGCAAGGCCCATTGGTCTTGAACCCAGAGAGCTTTTCCCTGGAGCATCAAAAGAGGAAAGAATATTTCCAGCAGTGTCAATTTTGAAAATTATGCCAGGATAAGTGGTTGCGGACCCTCCCTCTGATGCCCATAGATACCCATTATCCCACACCAGTCCACAGGTTTCATCATCAGGCGCCGTAATAGTATCAACAACAACGCAGTTTCCATTTGCTTGCCCGGATTCTGGGGGTTTGAGACTTATAAAATACTCTTCCTCAATATCTTTTTCTCGTTGTAGCTGTATGGTTCTCATTTCCTCGATGACATCCCCTGCCTCCCTCACACTGGGTGGCATTAAGGTTGTCGTAGTCAATGATGACTCCCCGCCTTCCTGGAGTGTTTTGTTCGATGAATTAAAGTAGATATTTTCGGCGTAGGTCCCTGCTCGTATCTTTATCAAAGATCCAGCGCTTGCAGCCGCTATGGCTGATTGAATCGTTGTGTAGCATGGAGAGTTGCCATTGCATGAGCTATCTCCTTTGTTAACATAGAGCACGGCAGAGGGTTGTTGGCCACCCTGGGTAATCGTGACCGTTTTACCTGCAATAGTCATTGTCCCTGTGCGAGAACTGGTGCTTGATTTTGATGAAACAGAATAGAATACCGTTCCACTTCCGCTTCCACTACTGCCTGATGTTATGGTTATCCAACTGCTGTTGCTTGTGGCCGTCCAGGCACATCCGTTTGAAGTTGTAACACTCACCGTACCCGTTCCACCTGGGTTACTGAATGATTCGTATCTTGGTGAGATACTATAACTGCAAGGTTCGCCCGAAGGATACAAATACGTGATGCCATCTTTATCATCCTGAGCTAATGTTCTCTTCTTTGTCTCTCCTTTTGAACCGTATCCATACATGGTTTTTTCAGAATCAGAGGAACTGTAAAGGTCTGCCAAACTCAATGAATGTCCAAATTCATGAGTGCCAATATTTTGTACATCATAGGCGGTAGACGAGCCATCAGTCTCATATGTGTAATCCGTGTTAAACTCGATATCGGTATCTACGATTCTTCCCGTTGAAGTATAGTACCATATGGTGTTAACTGCCAAAGTCCCAGTTGATCCCATTGAATTAAAACACGTTCGATTAACTCCATCATTTGTCCCACATGATGAACTTGAAGAAGTCCCACCATAGACAAAAGTGAAAGAAGAGGTGCTTACATCATTCCATGTCTGCATTGATGCTTGAATGGCAGAAAGGCTTCCAGAAGGCCCTCCAGACGTGTTAATGCGATAGCTCGCACTTGAGGTGCTCCATTTTATGTCCTTGCCTCCAGATGTTTTATTCACTTTGTAAGCATAGGAAGTTGAGCACCAAATTGTCATGAGGAAAGCAACAATCAAATGTCTAATGACTGACTTTGGTATGTATTGTTTAAGTGTCATTTTATTGCTCTTATT
Organism: Deltaproteobacteria bacterium; assembly: GCA_034522175.1. Classification (GTDB taxonomy): domain Bacteria; phylum Desulfobacterota; class DSM-4660; order Desulfatiglandales; family Desulfatiglandaceae; genus JAIPDZ01. The sequence goes on from JAXHLQ010000001.1 coordinate 3,657,730, forward strand.
TTGTCTACAAGCTCATTTACGGGGATAACGTTATCAATAGCATTTTTCCTGTCCGTAATTGTAAATCCTGTTTTCCTTGCAATTCCGTCATTTCCAATCTTGTAAACCCCTTGAGCCCTTCCTACTATGCTACGGATTAAACCAGCTTTTTTTCTTTTTCAGGTTCCAAGAATAGAATTACATTTTCTCCCTTTTTGAGTGACGGGGTATCTGATACCCTCATGCCGACGTCACCGACTTCACCGCCTCTATATTCTACCGTAACCCTACTGTCTCTTACCTTGCCTTTGACAGCCTCAGAAACAAGAACTGTTGCTCTTGTAACAATAGAGCTCCCATCCTCATTCCATTGAGACTTGACATCTTCCACCTCACCAATGACGACAGTCTCGGAGGCTCTTGTGAGTTCCTCTGTGCTAAGACCTACCATAAGAGCTGACGCTTGAGAGGCTAAGAAGATAAAAACCATCCAAGATAGAAACCCAAAGGCAAAAAAACGTCTTATCATGGCAATACTCCATTTTTCAGTGTCTTCAATTTGCATTTTCCATGACGGATTCCGCCGGCCTTGAAACCACTCTAGGGGACAACCTACCTCACATGACCACCGGGCTCAAGTCCCTTTCACTCACAGCGTTAACTTCCAAAAACACACCATACTTCCTCAATGTTAACTTTTAAGCAAAACTCAACATTCATCATATATAACATTCATGTGTATGGGGTGCCATAACGAGCTACTGACTTCACAGCTGAATTGATGTATTCGTGCATTAATCACCCCACCCAAATGCGCGCAAATTTATTGGTTCTTCCGGCAAATGAGTACGGTAAATTGAAAAGAGGTGAATAGACTGATACCTTTCTAAGTATCCCTAAAAAGGAGGTATTCGTCATGTCCACCTCATTGCTCTATCATGCTTTTGGTTTGAGAGGAGTCAAGTACATTTCCACAAAATACGAGAGAGGACGCATCTTTCTTCACGCTGAAGTGACATCCTCCCTGGAACGCTGCCCGGAGTGCAGGAGTTTTAAAACGCTCCGGCGTAAGGGCGTCAAGCAGCGACTTTTGAGAATGATTCCAATTGGTTCCCGTCAGACCTTTCTGGTTTTGAGGATCTGGAGAATCCGTTGTGAGGACTGCGGTGCTTTGAGATGGCCCAGACTTCCTTTTGTAAAGGTAAAGCAAGACATACAAGAAGGTTCGCGGATTTCGCCTTGGATCTCCTTCACTGGATGACCATTTCGGGTGCAGCGACCCTTTTGTCTGTGGGCTGGGATTTGATCAAAGACATCCATAAGGATCACCTTAAGAGGCGATATAAAGCGCCTCCGTTGAAGGATTTGAAATACATTGCTCTCGACGAGTTCAGCATTCGTAAGGGTCATTCCTATATGAGTATCTTTGTAGACCTGGAATCGGGTCGTATTCTGCATGCCGTTGAAGGAAAAAGCGGAGACGCCATCGAGCCCTTTCTAAAAAAGCTGAAAAAGGAATCGCCTCATCTTGAGGCCATTGCTATGGATATGAGCAAGGCGTTTATCTCTGCCGTGGAGAACCATCTCCCAGATGTCGCTATTGTGTTTGATCGGTACCATATTTCTGCTCTTATGAATCGGGCCATTGAGGATCTCAGACGAGAACAGCAAAACCAACTGGATGAAGATGGCAAACAAGTCTTAAAAGGAACCCGATTTCTCCTCTTAAAAAACTATGAGAATCTCACGGAAGAAGAACAGAATCGGCTACAGAGTCTTCTTGAGGTCAATGCCCCTCTATTTACGATCCATACGATGAAGGAGCAACTTAGAGACTTTTGGGACAAGCCATCTATGGAAGAGGCTATTCCATTCTTGGATGCATGGTGCAATGATGCGGCCTCCTCAAATATCAGCCAACTTAAAAAGGTCGCCAACACACTCATGCAGTACAGTCACGGTCTCCTCAATTACTACATCCACCCCATCTCTTGCGGCCCTATAGAAGGTATCAATAACAAAATCAAAACCCTTAAACGACAAGCTTATGGATTCAGAGATATGGTCTATTTCAAACTCAGGCTCTACCACCTACATTCTCAAGCGTACTCATTAACCGGATGATCCAATTTATTGAACCCTACCAAATCAAACATTAAAATTCAAGTGTGTCAAGTCTACGAAAACTATTCTTCAATGAAACCGGTTGGTTAGAAACGAAAACCTACCTGTATTTGTTTTTATGGCGAACTATTTGAAATTCGGTCTGATCTCGACAAACCTGGAAAATCAATACTTCTATAAAAAAATTTTACCACAAAAGGGTTGTGGTGGCAAACTGAAAGGGCAATATTCTCGGATTGGTCCCACAGCAAGAAAGTCGTTGAACTCAAGCCAGATTGAAACCAATTTCTCGGTCAATATGGCCAGTCGGGGAGGTGTGATTATTGCAATTCAGGGCGCTGAATTTCGCTGTGAATAGCAATTATCACAACTATTGGATTTCGCAGATCAACCAATAATACCCTTAAACTATTGTATTCAGCCTGGAATTGTGAAAGTTTTGTTGCTGAAGCTTCAACATTACCGATATATTCAATTCCACTAATCAATGATTTCAGCATAATCATTATAGGAAGTATGCTCTTTGTTATATCGACCTTCCTTCTTAACCTCAACCGTAACACCAAATGTTTTACTTTTAGTGCCAACGTTAGTGAACTCTTTCGCTTCAACCTCTATAGAAGTGTCATATAAACCTCTTAATGTGCCGATTTCTTCAAAGCCACGGATTACTACCACCCCTGTACTTTGAGAAAATTCTTCCAACTTGGTTTTTGATAATGCCTTCTCAGCTTTTGACTTTTGGGCCTGACCCGTGAGAGGCATCGAAAACAATAAGGCAAAAAATATGGAAATAGTCTTCATCATCATTGTCCTGCGGTTTGCAATTACTTATTCTTAGAATATACTCGAATGCTATCGCCAAAAAGGAACTTAAATTTGAGATTAGCCTTTTCCATAGCAGGATTGTATCGCTCCATTACTTTAAACGGTGAAGTCTGACCCGCATAAGAGGGCTATACTGAATCGTAGATGCATCCGATGTTATGAGATTGCCACTACTGTCGTACCAGGTGACCACTGCTTGAACCCTTTCTAATCTTCGACCCGATATATTTTTAACCTCACCTTCAGCAGTTACGTAATTACCACTTGAGGTTGTGGACCAATGCCAACTTAGCAACTCTAAATCACAGCTGGCTCTTTCCTTTTCCTGTCCATACTTACGCTCATAAAAAGCAATTTTCTTCTTATAGAGCTGGTTCTTTGGGTCGATACCTTCCAATTCTCGGTAGAGATCCAGGTTTCTTTTATATTCAGAGACTGGTATTGTTTTGAGTTGGGTTAATATTTCCTGTTCTCTCTTCAATTCTCGTTTTGCCTGCAATATTTTTAATACATTAGACCGAAGTCTTTCTAAGTTTGGATCTTCAGCAGAGATGTATTTATTTGCTACAGTCAGTGCATTTTCGTATTCGCCTTTTGAAAAATATGTTTTGATTTGAGAAATAACCTTTTTCTTATTGGCTTTATAGTATTTAATATCCTTTCGTTGTAATCTTTCCTGTTCCTGTTTTTTGCGATTTTGAATTTCGGCCTTTTTCCGAGCAATTTTTTCTTCGACTCTTGCTCTTTTTCGATCGGCTTCTTCTTCGGCCTTTCTATCAATTATTCCAGAAATATAGTTAATCCCTATCAAAATAAGCACAATGATTATCATTGAGCTAAAGCAACCAACTCTTGTTTTCACTATGTTTCTGAATCTGTATTCCCTTTGTGGGTGGAGGTGGAAGCAGGTTTTGTGGGCCAACGGAGGGAGCCCGTAGGGCGACCGCGAGTTGGCCCGGGCGATGGCTGCTTGACAACCCTCATGCTTTGGCTTACGAGAAAACCTGGAGGAATTCCGTATGGAAAATTCAGCAGACAAAATGGTTCGTAAGCGCCGCCACCTGACACCGCAAGAGAAGTATCAGATTTTTCTTGAGGCCACAATGGCCAAGGCTAAAGGTAACGGTTCCATCAGCGAGGTCCTTCGTCGCTGGGGTATCCACTCAAGCGATCTCACGCGGATCAGGGCATCCGTCGAAGAAGGAGCCCTCGGTATCTTCAAAGAACGAAAGAGCAGAAGGCCCAAAATCAATTTGGAGCAGTACGAGCAGCTCAAAGCGGAGAAAGAACGCCTGGAGGCAACTATCGTCGAACAGGCCGCCGAGCTAGCGATACTGAAAAAAAGATCGCTCGGGCTAAATGGAGACCTCAAGGGCAAATACCTCCCGGAGGAAACCAAAGGGATTCTGGTTGAGTTCATCGATCATGTACATAAGAAACATCATGTGTCCATCACTTACTGTTGCCAGAGAATTGGCCTGGACATAAAGCGCTACCAACGCTGGGAACGGCTTTACCGCAAAACGGGTCGGTATGAAGGCGGAAAACCAGGTCCAAAGAAGGCCCCACACCGTCTGTTACCGAACGAAAAGGCAGATATCGTTAAACTGGCAAAGGACGACAAATATATGGATTTATCTCATCGACAGCTTTCTGTGGTCGCCTCTGAATCTACCCCTTTGGAGGCCAGTGCCTCCAGTTTTTACAGGGTCATGAAGGAAAAGCGGCTCATGGAAACCCGTCAGAGGAAGCCTAGAACACCCCAGCCAAAGCCTGAGATCAAACCTGAAGGGCCAAATGAGGTCTGGAGCTGGGACCTTAGCTACCTCGCCCTCGGGCCTATATTTGTCTATCTGTTTGCCATCATCGATGTTTATAGCCGAAAGATTGTCGGCTGGCATCTTGGGCTTAATGCCCGTTTAGAATCTATGAAAAAGGCTTGGGATAAAGCCCTGGTCAATGAGAATTTAGTGGATGTATCAGAAGCCCCGAAATTACCGACAGCCTTATCTGATCATGGTGTGCAGATGGCCAAAAAGACCGCTAAACAGTTTTTCAAAGATCTGGGGATCAAGCAGCTCTTCGCTCGATACCAAACACCCCAGGACAATGCCTGGATTGAGTCTTGGTTCCGCATCCTAAAATATGACTGGCTACGGTATAAGGATTATGTCAGCTTCGATCAACTTAATGAAATCATCAGACGATTTGTATTCGTATACATAGGTGATCGGATAAGACGTACCTAATTCCTTTGCAATTCTGGCTAAGCTATTGAATAGATGCAATAAAAGGACATTTTAATCGTTTTGAAAAGGTACATAAAAAGTCCTTGACGTACTGAGTTATTTAGTGTATACTCCTTTCAAATTCTATGAGTGAAAGGAGCACAAAATGAATTACTTAGACAACTACCTAGACATTAAGCGAGAATTGTTGCAAGCTCAACTTAGAGTAGTTTATCGCCATCAACGAAAAGGGGTGCCCCAGGGGCAAAAACTAAAACGTACGTCTAATTTAACTATCGTTGAAGACATACTTCAAAACTCGGGCCAACCTCTACACATTTCAAAAATTATCCAGATCGCTAAGAAAGACTATGGTGTCAATTTGGAAAGAGACTCCGTCGTCTCTGCCGTAATCAAGAAGATTAATGCAGGAAAAATCTTCGTTCGTGTCGCACCTAATACCTTTGCGCTCAAAAACAGCCCGGAAATGGTTGATGAAGGAGGTGCACTATGAGCTTTATTCATAAGTTGAATACGTTGCGTAAAGTTCTCGGCATCAATGAGCACTTCCAGCGGGAAAAAAAATTTCTCTTTTTGAAATCGTGGTATCCTTGATAACGACCTTTTCCGTTTGTGGAAAGAAGAAGAGTATTGCTGATGCCCATAGAAATTTTGTAAAACATACCGGAAAGAATGTTTCCAGAAGCAGTTTCTGGAACGAATCGCAAATAAAACACTCTTGGACTTCATCGAAAAAGCTGTTCTGGAATTCTCCTTTCATATTCAGGAAAAGGCCCTTTCAAAACTTTCATGGCTTTCTTTATTTGAGGATGTATATATTTTCGATGCATCACCTATACGACTGCCAGCCGGGTTATCAAATATATTTCCCGGTAATCGAACAAATCACAGCCCTGCCTGCCTAAAATTAAGCGCCCTATACAGATTGAGTGTAAGAAGCACAGAATGGGTTGAATTTAGCGCCCAAAAACAGCACGATAGCAAGTTCCTTCCAGATTTGAATCAGTTAAAGGGATCTTTGTTTTTATTTGATCTCGGCTACTTCAGTCATGCTTTTCTACATCAACTGTGTAATATCGGAGTCTGGTTTGTATGCCGTCTAAAAGCAAATTCCGTCCCAATAATAACAAAAGTCGGCAAAGGGGTGGCAAAGCGACACATTGGGCGACCGTTAGACAAAAACGTCAACCTCAGAGGCATGATTGTCGAGGTCTGGGGGAAAGTTGAATCTCCGTGGAACAAAATCCCCTGAGCTTCGTTTTATTGGTTTTCGTCTTCCTCTCACAAAGGAATACCGATGGTACGTTACAAATGTTCCAAGTTCAATGGCATTAGCAGAATGGATATACCCGATTTATCGATTAAGATGGCAGATTGAGCTGTTTTTCAAATCCATCAAGTCAATGCTTCATGCCGATCAAATAACATCTGAAAATAAAAATATAGTCCTGGTCACTCGTTTACAGTTCAATACTTTCTTCTCTTATTGCAAATTCAATAATAATTGAATATGCTCTTGTCTTAGCTAAGATAGAATTGAAATCTGTTACAGCGCAACGAATAACATTCGTCTTTTCTCTAATTGCTAATGACTTGGCAAAGTGTATTTTAAGGAAAGATTTTCCTCCAAAAACCTTCATTCAGAATCTGACAAAGTTGCTCCCATTACTAATTTGTCCTAATCGAAAACATAGACCCACGTCATTAGAAATAGTAGCAATGTTCGATACAATATAGATATAGAGTTGTTTTATCCGATCACATATGTATTCGTATATAATACCCAACGTTATCATGGTGCCATTGGTTATGTGACCCCGGAGCAGAAGCATACAGGCCAGGCTGAGGAGATCTTGAAAAGAAGATCTGAAAGAAAGCGTCTCGCTCGCCTGCACCGGATGAATGAAAACCGTCAATCTGTAAGCCACTTTGAGTCGAAAAAAGCGGCATGAAAACTTGCTTAGACCTTTATCCGTTTTGGTGTTGACAATTCAGAAACGGGCTAACCAACTCTTGTTTTTCCAAGTTTTCTGCTCGAAGGGGCACCACAAAAAGGACAGGCCTCGGCTTTGGGGCTTATGGTGTTGCCGCAGTCTTTGCATTTTTTTAGCGACATTAGGTTAGTCCTACACTGCGAAGATTGAACGTATTAAGCATATCACTTTTGCCTCATATTCACCATAGCACCTAATTCGGCTTATCCAGACTTATTTTCAAGCAGATAGACGATCTGGCTAAGCTTTTTATGTATCTTCTCAATAATCAAGGGAGAGTTTTTTCATAGCCCATTTCTACAACCTGATTGCTAATAGTGGGTAGCCACTTTACTCAACTGATTACAAGATGTAGAATGTGGTTATGGAAGAGCGAAGGCACCCTGTTTCCGGCATTGATTATCCTGGAATATTCCAGGATTTTGACCACTGTTTAGCACCGAAAGTGCCTGTCTTGAATTTATTGCAAAACTTCGATGGCCGAAAGCCTTTATTTACCCCGGTTGTGGGCAAGAGGCCGCCAAACCGTCCTTGATGGAGCAGGCCGTAGATTGCAGCCCCGTGGATTGTAGGTGGCAAAACACGACATGTGGTAGATGGTTGAGTAAACTGGATAACCACTTTTCTAATTTTAAGAACAAAGAACGGCATACAAAAGGCAAGCACAGCCACAGTTGCTAAAATGATGCCCCAGATTAATATCGGTGAGATTGATATAGGTTCCGTCAATTTGCCTTTACGGGCCTTGTCATCTCAAATGAATTCTCTCCCCGTTCACCAAAATATATGAACTGTCAGCCAATTCCTTACCAGTTATGTCATCATTAATGTATAGAAAAACCTCTTTTTCTGGCAAATAGAAGGTGTACATGGAAACATTCGGATCTTTCTCCTTATGAATAAAGCTTCTATCGGTTGCTGCTATGTTAAATGCGATACCATCAACTCCATCAGCTTTGAGAGCATCGCTAAATTCTCTTATTCCTTTCCTTACAAGATGGTCAAACAAATGCCTGGCGATTTTGTATTGATCATTTACTTTTATGTTTACATTGTTAAATATATTTAGATAAACGAATGAAAAAATGATGTATGAACCTTTCTGGTTCTTCCGGCAAATGAGTACGGTAAATTGAAAAGAGGTGAATAGACTGATACCTTTCTAAGTATCCCTAAAAAGGAGGTATTCGTCATGTCCACCTCATTGCTCTATCATGCTTTTGGTTTGAGAGGAGTCAAGTACATTTCCACAAAATACGAGAGAGGACGCATCTTTCTTCATGCTGAAGTGACATCCTCCCTGGAACGCTGCCCGGAGTGCAGGAGTTTTAAAACGCTCCGGCGTAAGGGCGTCAAGCAGCGACTTTTGAGAATTATTCCAATTGGTTCCCGTCAGACCTTTCTGGTTTTGAGGATCTGGAGAATCCGTTGTGAGGACTGCGGTGCTTTGAGATGGCCCAGACTTCCTTTTGTAAAAGGTAAAGCAAGACATACAAGAAGGTTCGCGGATTTCGCCTTGGATCTCCTTCACTGGATGACCATTTCGGGTGCAGCGACCCTTTTGTCTGTGGGCTGGGATTTGATCAAAGACATCCATAAGGATCACCTTAAGAGGCGATATAAAGCGCCTCCGTTGAAGGATTTGAAATACATTGCTCTCGACGAGTTCAGCATTCGTAAGGGTCATTCCTATATGAGTATCTTTGTAGACCTGGAATCGGGTCGTATTCTGCATGCCGTTGAAGGAAAAAGCGGAGACGCCATCGAGCCCTTTCTAAAAAAGCTGAAAAGGAATCGCCTCATCTTGAGGCCATTGCTATGGATATGAGCAAGGCGTTTATCTCTGCCGTGGAGAACCATCTCCCAGATGTCGCTATTGTGTTTGATCGGTACCATATTTCTGCTCTTATGAATCGGGCCATTGAGGATCTCAGACGAGAACAGCAAAACCAACTGGATGAAGATGGCAAACAAGTCTTAAAAGGAACCCGATTTCCCCTCTTAAAAAACTATGAGAATCTCACGGAAGAAAAACAGAATCGGCTACAGAGTCTTCTTGAGGTCAATGCCCCTCTATTTACGATCCATACGATGAAGGAGCAACTTAGAGACTTTTGGGACAAGCCATCTATGGAAGAGGCTATTCCATTCTTGGATGCATGGTGCAATGATGCGGCCTCCTCAAATATCAGCCAACTTAAAAGGTCGCCAACACACTCATGCAGTACAGTCACGGTCTCCTCAATTACTACATCCACCCCATCTCTTGCGGCCCTATAGAAGGTATCAATAACAAAATCAAAACCCTTAAACGACAAGCTTATGGATTCAGAGATATGGTCTATTTCAAACTCAGGCTCTACCACCTACATTCTCAAGCGTACTCATTAACCGGATGATCCACCTTTCTTGTAGAATGCCGAACTTACCTTCGTGATTTTGACATCCTTTGCAGCTTCAAAAAATGTCAGGTCTTTTGATAGCATTGAGCAGTAAACCTCACGATTTCGGACATCAGAGAGAAGCCTATCTTTGTCTCTAAGTTCATCTTTCAGCCTATCTATTTTAGCAACGTTTTCATCGTACTGCATTTTTATTAATCCGAGTTCTCTCCGACAGCTTTCCTCTTCTTCTTTAAGAGGGTCAACAGAAGATTCAATAAAGGTGTTAAATGATTTAATATTCTCTAATATGTCCTTTACTGAACACCGCTTTAATAATTCTAATATTGCCCCTAATTTAACTATATTCGCGTATTTAAGATCTACTTGTTGGGTAGCTTGTAAGGTCATTCTCGAACTGGATATTTCCGGCACTATAATCACCTTGTCTCTACCTATGACTTTTGGTTCAGTGGTCATTCTTATATAAGGTGAAGTATAATAATATGTAAAATCCAAAATCATGATGTACTTACCGTCGGTATTATCATTAGATATACGCATTTTCCCGTAGATACGATACTTAAATTTAGTATATTCATCCCCACTAAATAGGCCTTTAAAATCACATAACGATTCGTTTACTGTAATCCTCGAGCCTAATGCCTGAGCAGAAACAAGATAAGCGAAAGAGAAATCCTCAAAAGGTACAAATGATGCTAAGAAGTCAGAATAGTCCGAAGAATAAACCTCCATACGCTCATCCATTTGCTTTTCGTATCGAAGAAGTTTTCTCTTATGTTTGTATACGAGAGTTTGGAGTTTTTGAGTGAAAGAAGCATCTAAAATAACACATCTTGAATCACAAGCATATTTCAATCTTACAACTTTGTCCGAATACATTTTTAAAGACTTTTGATCGTCGTTTATTCTAAGCTGTTCTCTCATTTCGTTCGGTTCATAATTCTTTTCGATATAACGCTTACACACAGAGCGGCAATCTTCGATCTGTTTGGTAAAATCTTCAGTAACTTTCAGCTCCTTTCCGATTACCGCTATCTGACTAACTGCCCCACAACTGCAAACGCAAAGCACGAGGCCTAAGCCCAAAATCGCTCTTTTCCGAATCATATATACCCCTATTAATACACAATGAAGCCCATTAAGGCTTTATTCCTGCCTCATATTCACCACAGCCCCATTTTCAGCATGGAATCCAGGTAGGACCTTTATGGTTGGCGCCTTAAACGTTACATTAGCGCCGCTTCGAATAGTAACGCCACTGCCAATAGTGATGGATGTTGTCCCGATACATTCACATGTTCTGGATGGGAAATTCATATCAGCAATTATAACGGCTTCACCCGAACAATTAGGGCATGGCGGAACGAACTCGTATGCCCCCATATCATACCCACTTCCTTGGGGTCTTGAAGTTCCACCGATATCTATATCTGGTGCTTCCTGAGATGTTGCGGTGTCTATGCAAGGAGTACCCGGCCCAAGATTATAATCGCTATCTCCCACAAACAAGGGATTATCATCTATGTTACCCTCACTTGTCCAGCCCCCCTCAATATCAGAATAGGTTATTCTAAAATAATCACTGCTGTCGCTCTCGATTTGGTCAGGTAAATTCTCCCAAAGGATAGAATTTAAGACCTAATAGCAGAAGAACCATACCATATTTTAATCCCTCCGCCTTCGGCATATGACCCATTTGCCTCATTTTTACATATAGTACAATTAGTTATGAAAAGCGTTGAAGATGAACTAAATAGACCACCCCCGTGTCCTCCGTTTGCAAAATTATCAGTAATGAGACAATTGGTAATATTTAGTGTGGCATTGGAGCCTAAAATAATGCCGCCACCGTAGTGCTCCGCAGTATTATTCTTAATCGTGGACTCAGAAATAGCAGAAGAACCATTAGAAAAATACAGGCCTCCTCCATCTGTAGCGATCGGTCGTATTGTTGGATATGGTGCAATTATTGAAAGTTGTATCCGATGTACAAAAAGCACCTCCACCATGTTCTTTGGCGCGGTTGTTACTAATGATGCAGGCGGTAAAGCTCGGAGTAGAATTAGATCTACATAGGACACCACCACCATAACTATTGTATATGGATTCGGAAACATTGTTGGTTATGCTACAATTTGTAATAGTGGGTGAAGAGTAATATTCAATAGAAATCCCTCCACCGTCCCCAGTGACTGAATTTCCGGAGATAGTGCAATCGGTAATCTTGGGCGAAGAATCATAAATTCTAATCCCACCACCTTCATTGTATCCTCCAGTTACAACATTATTGCTGATAACACAATTTGAGATGTGGGGATTTGCACTTTTCCAGCAGTTTATGCCACCGCCATTGGAAGTGGCTGTATTGCTTGTAATAATACACTTGGTTATGGTGGGAGAAGATCCATATGTCAGGTAAATACCACCGCCATGGTAAATATTGCCATTGGTGATAGTAAATCCTGTCAACACTGAGTTTTGGTTTTCGGCGCTATAAAAATAGAACCCTCTACCTTCCCCTTCACAATCAATAATACAAGTCTCAGCAGCATTCTCCGACTGGACCGTAATTGCCTTCCCTTTGAAATCGATATTCTTGTTTCCATCCCCCTTATACGTCCCATCGGCTACCAGAACCGTATCCCCTTCTACTGCGGCATCAATACCCGCCTGGATTGTGGGCTGATCATCTGGAACATGAATTGTGGCTGCAAAGGAAAGTGAGGAAAACAGGAGGACTGAGAGAATTGATATCCCTCGGAAAAACGCTTTGACAGGGACCTTTTCGTGTTTCATGAAACGCCTCCATGATTATGACCCAAAAGCAGCCGCCCATCAAAGCAGTGGTCGCCCAGGGCCGTCAGAGTTATTCATCTACATGTGGGTCCTCTCGATTCAAAAGTGCCAAGACCTATACGGAGATTGTCACGGTAATTCTGCTGACCTTAACAGAAAAGGTTGTCTGTCAAGATCTTTTAGTGCCTAACCATCACTTGGACTTGATCAGTCATAATATGATAAAATTGGTATACTTACCTACTTTTTGGTGGTCAGGTATTCAGAGCCATTTTTCTGCTCCTTGAACCGCGTGTTTTCCGTACCAAGTTATCAATTTTTAAACATGGCTTATTTAAGTGCTACGTATTCCAACTTGGAGTATTGTCCAGGAAACTGGAACGTCCTTTTTTGTCCGCCATGGTTTCGTTTACCTAACCTATGTTCATAATGGCCTATACAAGACTACATATCGCAGGCAAAAGGGGGATCCTGTCCGATGCGACAAAGCACTACGTGCATGATCTTTCATGGTCAGATTAGTTGAAATTTGGACTCACCTCAACAATACTGGGAAACCAATATTTTCTATAAAAAATTTACCACAAACAGATGGCGGAGGCAAATTGAAGGTCTTTTTTCACGTCAATATGACCAGTCGGAGACTTGTGATAATTGCTTCTATGTGATCCATTTGCCAGGCAGATAGACAAAACCCCTGAAGGTTTCAATATGTTGTGCCATCAATTTCTCACTTTGAATATGGCACAGGTGCTCACCCCGTGGGCCAGTATGGTTTCCTCTTGATCCGTCACACGACCTTCCACAGTAGCCAGCCGCTTCCCCACATGGATGGGGCGGGCCTCACATCGGACAAGTCCGGTTTTCTCGGTCACCGGCCTGATGAAATTGACTTTGATTTCCACGGTGGCGCACACGAGGCCTTTCGGAAGGGTCGACATGACCGCCGATGTCATGGCGGTGTCGAGCAGTGTGGAGAGAATGCCCCCGTGAACCGAGGCAAACGGATTGTAATGGTACTCCCGCGGTTCGAGCTCAAACACCGTACGGCCGACCTCCACTTCCGACACCTTGTACCCCACCAGCCCGGCAGCTGGGGCGGAGGTTTTCCCCCGGCCTGGATGGCTTTGAGGTAATCCAACCCCGACACGGATGCGGCATCCCATGCATTTTCCACCGGGTTATGCCATTGAAAGGTCCTTTGCCTTTTCATGATTTCATCCCTCGCTTGAAATGTCGTTCCCAATAGATGACCCCGGGCAGCGGATTTTCATAATAGGGCAGACACCTTCGAAAGCCAAGGCTTTCGTAAAGCCACAGAAGCCTTCCCGTGGGGAAGCGTTCCTCACTGAAACGCTGGAAATACGATTATGATATGCGTACCAGAGGGGGGGTTCCGTGTCTAATGCCTTACGCTGCTGTCAGCAGCCGAACCACCTCGGGGAGTGTCTCCTCCGCCCATTGATCCAGGACATCATATGGGGTGGCGTTAATGGGGTGAGGCATGATGGCAAATGGGTAATCCGGGAAGCCATGGGCCACGGCCATGGCCTTACCGGATGAGATAAACGGTTTTGTGCAGACCACCGCTGTGGGAACCGCGAGTTTTTCCATGATAATCCCGTCGAGCACACTGCCCGAACTGCAGGACCCTCAGTCCCCGATACCGGCCAGCACCAGGTCGGCCTGTTTGGCCAAATCAGAGGCCGCATCTTCCGAAATACCATGGGAAGGGGAGGGCTTGCGCACATGACCTCCGGTTTTCACCCCGTAGCGTGCCTTCAGCATGGCGGCGATTTTTATCACCAGGTAATCGGAGTTCTTCTTGCCGTTATCGATAAGTCCCAGCGTAAGGTTTTTGAGACTCTCGGGGCGGGGCGCCATGTCAAACGCCGCCTTGATCGGTTCATTGGTGGGATCGAGTACGGTGATGGGCATTTGTCTCTCCTTTATTCCTGATGCGGACCGAAGCGTTACGGGTTGCTCGTTGCTGGTTGCTGGTTGAAGCGCAACAAAGATTTTTCCGGAATTTTAGGCCTCTCTGACACCCGAAACCTGAAACCCTATTCGCCATTCATTTAAGGGATTCCAACGGTACCCCGGTAACCCCTCAGGTGCCCCCTGCACAGGACGGGCCGATGGGTTCGGTCACCGCCCGAGACACATGCCGATTGAACCAGCCGAACATGCAGGCGGAGAACCGTCCGGCAACCCCTCCGGCCATGATCAGCAGGATCTGATCCGGGGAAGCGACCGCGTGGATCATGGTCTCCTCGTCTTCGTGAGACAAGTGGGCTCTCATTCAGACCACCCCTCTTGAGATCCGCAAGCGGCCGGCACGCCTTTTCATGCAGATATTCCTGTACCGTCCGTTTTTCCCAGCCCGCATTGCTCAGGCTCTCGTAGTGTTCGGGGCAGATGATCACCGCACATTCCACATCGCCGCCCATATTGAAACTCCCGAGGGCCCGCATCCGGTCTGCGATGGTGTTCAGGATGTTTTCAGGCTTCAGGGCGCTGTGGTTCTGGACCTGGTTGGGGCCTTCCGAGGCAAATAGGGTGACAGCACTTGTTTCCCCAGGCAACCCCCTCATGACATGAAGCGGTTCCCATCGGCTCTCCTGTTCGCCGAAACAAAACGAATATTTCCCAGGGTGTCCCAGCGTGGATCGGTCAAATTCCCTTCCGGCCAGGTTATACAAGACCAGTCTCAAGGTCCTGCCGATGGTGGCATTGGCCCGATTGCCGGGACCCATCAGGTTCTGGCCGCTGTTGAGACCCAGTTCCCGGACAACGGGGCCGTTGATTACCATCAGAATCCCCGCGCCTGCCGTGCTGGCCGAGACGCCGTGAAGTCCGAATTCGGGGCGAGATATGCCGCGCACGGCTGCTACCACCACGGGGAAGTATTCTGGAAGACACCCGGCCAACACCGCATTGACGGCGACCTTCTCAGCCGTAAAGACCCGGTTTCGTTCAGGGACGAATCCCAGGATGTCGTCCGGCGCCAGCCCGGTGGTTCCCAGAAATTTCAGCACCTTCGCTTCCGTGGGTGACGTCACGGCAGTCCGTCCGTCCACCCCTTTTGAAGGAAAGCGTCTACGGCGTCCTCAGGGCGTTCAAATTCCAGTTTTTGAGATACGAGGCCTGTGCTCATGGGTTGAGTCCTCTCTGCATCGTCTTCTTGGGCTTAGGAAGGTCATAAACCCAGAACCCAGCCTTGTCAAGTCCGGCGGATTAATGCACGGTTTATTTAGGTCACGGATCAAAGCCCGCGAACCCACAATCCACAGTAACTTATGGAAATTAAGGAACATAAAAAAGACTTGGTTTCATTTCATTTTTATGTTATCTAAATTGGTTGTGTTGTGGTTTACTGTCTAAAAGGTGGCTTAATGTCTCCTATAGATGCCATGATCCGACATCCGCACGTTTAAGAACCATTCGGAGAACACCCATGTCCAATCAACACCTTCCCATACTCTTCGTGGATGACGATCCGGTCTCCCACAAAGTGATCCAACGCTATCTCCGGGATTGGGAGGTAACGCATGTCTATTCCGGGGAAGAAGCGCTAAGCGCCCTCAGAGAGAAAAACGTCATCATTGTGATTACGGATTTGATGATGCCCGGCATGCACGGCCTGGAACTGCTTGAAGAAATTAAGAAAACCTACGGCAATCGCGTCAAAGTGGTTGTGGTGACGGTCTCCGTATGAAGAGGATGTTGCTGGCGGCCTTAGATGGGGGGGCGACTGATCTTTCGTGTAAGCCCATCAAGAAAAGGGATCTTGACGAGGTACTGGAACAACTGGTTTCAAGACTCAACCGCTGGACAAAAGCCATGGATACCTTGATGAAAAAAAACGAAAAGTGAAGGCCCGGTAGACCCTGCACCTTTGATCCGGTTTCTTTTGATCTTACCGATAAGGTGCCATCGCTAAAGTGCATGAAAAAGCTTTATCCCGATTTTTCATGAAGGGGCAACAACCGCATCAAATGGGTCTGGAAATACGGCTTGAGCCGATCACCGGCCGGTCATTCGAAGCTTTCTTTACCAACATTAAAGGAGAGGTCATGAAAGGGGTAATCGCAGGCTGTCTCGGTGAATTGGTCAAGTAAATTTGGCAAGGAAAAGTGGGAGGAGGTCTTGGAAGATGCAGGGTTACCGAAATCGACCCACTTCCTTGCGATTCAGGACATTGAGGATGCTGTTGTCTTGAAACTGGTGGATTTGGCATGTAAGGTGCTGAACATCTGGCTTGTTCAGGCAGCGGATGCCTTTGGGGACTATTGGGTGAATGATTATGCAGCCAAGATTTATAAGGCCTATTACAGGAGGGCAAATTCAGCAAAAGAGATGCTTTTGAATATGAATGATGTTCATAAAGAAGTGACGTCATCCATAAAAAATGCCCATCCGCCAAAATTTGAGTATGAATGGAAGGATGATCATACGTTGATCATGACATATCATTCTGAAAGAGGATTGATTGATTTCCTGGTTGGTTTGATAAAGGGTGTAGGGAAATACTTTAAGGAGAATCTTGAGGTCAAGAAACTGGGAAATACAGTCGTGGAAATTGTCTTTTCCTGATATCCGCCCCATCTTCCAAGGATAGGATGTTGATTCTTTTTATCCTCTGTCGGACACCACCCGGTTTCTTCCCGCCTCTTTGGCCTCGTAGAGGTGGCTGTCCGCATCATGAAGCAGGTTTTCAGCAGCTTCATCCACATCTGAAGTCGGGTCCTTAAGGCCCGTTACACCGAAACTCGCGGTAATGGTGATGGACTGAGCCTGAAAAGGGATCTCGCTGTGTTCCACCGCAGCACGGAGTTTCTCAGCCACCTTGCCCGCATCTTCAGGCGCCGTTTCCGGGAGCACAACAACAAACTCTTCCCCGCCGTATCGAGAAACCCAATCGACGTCTTCCCTTATCCGTGTCTGGATCACATCAACGAAGGTTTTCAGGACTTCATCGCCTGCCTGGTGGCCGTAGATGTCGTTGACCTGCTTGAAATGGTCGATGTCGGTAATGATCAATGAAAGCGGGACCTGATACCGTGTGGCGCGTTTAATCGCCTTGGGAAGCTGAGTGTTGAGATGCCCCCGGTTGTAACATCCGGTCAAGGCGTCTTGGATGGAGAGACGCTTGATTTCTTCATTGGCCTCTTTGAGGTGCTCCACCGTCTCTCTGAGTTCCTTATTGATGCGGTTTCGTTCAATGTGCACACTGCTGCGCGCCAGAAGCTCTTCCTTGGCAAAGGGCTTGATCAGATAATCGGAGGCCCCTGCCTTGAATACATCCAGGAGTTCGGCCGTATTGGAGGTTTCGGTAAGGACAATGACCGGCATGTGGGGCATCTCGAGCTCGTTGCGTATTTTGTGACACAGGGTCTTGCCATCCATACCCGGGAGCGTGAGCGAGGTGATGACGATATCGATGGTTTCCCCCTGATCCCTGAGCATCGCAGTGGCGGTTTCCCCGTCTTCCACCTCTATCACATCAATCCCTTCCCTGGCGAGGCAGTTGGACGCCACCCGTCGTGAGATGGGGTCATCGTCGGTGATGAGTGCGGTGATTCCTTCAGGAATGGCCGCCGGGAAAAGGATGTCATCCACTGCGGATTGCACGGCACCCGCCTCAAAGGGCTTGGTAATGAAATCCGTGCCACCCATCTCAAAGCCTTTCTTACGACCTTCTATGGTATCATTGCTCGTGATGAATATGACCGGCAGATGACCGTCAGGGCTTTTGGTAAAAAACCGGGTGTAATGCGATTCCCTCAGCTTTCGGCAGGTCTCAAACCCATCCATCATGGGCATTTCAACGTCGAGTGTGATCAGGTCCGGATGATCGGACACTGCAGCACGGGTAAGGGCCTCGAATCCATCGCCGGCTTCATCTACTTCGTATCCAGCCGCTTCCAGTTCTTCTCGTATTTTCAACCGGATCATCCGGCTGTCATCCACCACCAGGATGCGCTTTTTGTTTGTGTTCATCCTCGATGCCTTCAGTTTTGTCTGAGCTGATAAAAAACAGCCCTCAGGTATCGTTTGGGTTCAAACCGCGGGGTCAGGTCGGTCAGGGTTTCTGTGGCGCCTATGATGAGGTACCCAAGCGGATCCATTACCTTGGATATTCTCTCAAACAGTTTTCTGCGATCTTCCCGGGTGAAATAAATGGCCACGTTCCGGCAGAAAATGATGTCAAAGACGGAGAGACCGCTGAATGGATCCATGATATTGATTTTCTTGAAACTGGCCAGGGATCTGATGTCATCGTTTATTTTCCATTTGTCCCCATTCCTGGAAAAATAGCGTTCCAGCCGTTCCCGGGAAAGCCCCCGCTCGATTTCAAGCCGGTTGTATTCGCCCCTGCTGGCGCGGGCCACTGCGTCATTGGAAATATCCGTTCCCAGGATATTGATGTGATAAGGTTCCAAATCCCCGAGAAGCTCTTTGATGGCAATGGCGATGCTGTATACCTCCTGCCCCATGGCGCATCCGCAACTCCAGATGCGGATGGGAATCACGGATCCGGGTGGGGCATTTTCCATTTTCCGATCCAGCAGATCCGGCAGAATTTTGTATTTGAGCAATTCGAAAGGCGATTCGTCCCTGAAAAAGAGCGTTTCATTGGTGGTAATGCGATCAATGACCTGTTTTTCCAGGGTTCGGGTACGGTCTTTAAGGGCCTTTTCATAGAGGTCACCGAATGACGTACAGTAGTGGTCTTTCAGCAACCCGGTCAGCCGACTTTCGATCAGGTACGTCTTGCCGGCTTCGAGATGGACGCCGCATATACGCTGGATATACTGGGACCATTCCGCGAACTCTTGGCGCGTAATCCGTGTTTTGGTCATTCAACGCATATTCCATTCATCATCGGTCCAGGATCCGGCGGATTTCATCCGCGATCTTCTCCAGGGGTACAATGCGGTCGACGATACCTTCCTCTACCGGTTTCCTCGGCATACTGTACACCACGCTGGAGGCCTCGTCCTGGGCAATGACCGCCGCCCCCCATTCTTTCATTCGTTTGAGCCCCTCGGTGCCGTCGGACCCCATACCGGTCATGATCACCCCGAGAGCATGTTCCTTGTAGTGTTCGGCAATTGAGAAAAAAAGATGATCCACTGAGGGCTTGCAATTGTTGACGGGGGGGGTATCCACGACCCGAATGATGGGCCCGGTATGATCAGGACGTGAGGCGATTCCCATGTGCAAGCCCCCCGGCGCGATATAGGCGACCCCGGATCGCACCGTTTCCCCATCTTGGCCCTCCTTCACTTCGATTGCGCTCCTGCTGTTAAGCTTTGCGGCCAGAGCCTGGGTAAATATGGGCGGCATGTGTTGTACAATGAACAGAGGAACGGGGAAGTTTTCGGGAAGTTTTGTTATGACGCGCGGTAGCGCAGCAGGGCCACCGGTCGATATGCCGATGGCCACGGCCTTGATGTCCCATTGCCCGGCCCACGAGAAGGGAATGGTTTTAACTTTTCCATGGGCAACAGGACCATCGAGCATTGTTTTTTCTCGTCGAACAATGGATGATTCCTGTGGTTTAAGGATTTTTTGAACATATCGGACCCGCTTAAAGGCGGTAATGGCTTCAGAAAGCGATTTTTTCAGCCGTTCGTGATTTTCCTCCAAGGTCCCTTCGCGAGGTTTGGGAACGAAATCGAATGCCCCGAGTTCGAGTGCCTTGAGGGTGAACCGGGCCCCTTCAACCGAGTGATCGCTTAAAATGATGACCCCGGGGCCGGGTGTGGCGCCGTGCAGATGCGAGAGGGTTTCCAACCCGTCCATCTCGGGCATTTCAATATCCAACGTGATGAGATCCGGATGGAGCTGCTCGATTTTTTTGAGGGCGATCCTGCCGTTTTGCGCAACACCGACAACAGCGACGCCTGGAATTTCAGCCAGCACATCCTGAACGACCCTGCGATACAGTGCACTGTCATCCACCACCAATACCTGAAGCGTGTCTTCTTGCGGCATTATTTTCCTTCCATTGCCAACAGGTTTCCATTCACCCATGATTCATATAGGAGTCCTTTATGAAGCAGTCAAAACAGCAGGCAAATCGAGTATCTCCACCAATCGGTTTTTGATTTTCAACACCCCCTTGAGATACCTGCGATGGATACCTCTGAGATTGACAGGCGGCGCTTCCACACAATCCCATGATGCGGAGAGCACGTCACCGATACGGTCCACCTTGAGCCCCAGAAATTCATTCTCGTGGCTCACCACGATGATGTGTCCCCTGGAGGGCTCAGATGCTGAAGGGAGTTCGACCCTTGTGGCCAGATCGATGATGGTGATGATTTGGCCCCTGAGATTCAAAACACCCTCGACGTAATCCGGGGTCAGGGAGACGGGGGTAATGGTGGTTACACGGATAATTTCCTGAACCGCAAGGATATCGATCCCGTAGCAGGCCTCTCCAATAAAAAATGTGGCGATTTCCAGGGCCTCCGAAGGGCCTGTTGCGCCGTTTGATATGTCGGTGTTGCGTATGCTCATTCTGATCTGAATCTGAATACCTCAACCATCTCCTTGAGATTCTCTGCGAGCTGGCTCAACATGGTCGCACTGCTTTTCACCTGCGTGCTGGAAGAGGAGATGGTCTCAGCGCCCAGGTTGACCTCTGCGATGTCCTTGGCAATGGTGCCGGCCACGGTGGAGTTATCCGTAATGCTTTGGGTGATGGTCTGGATGCCTTCAGCGGCCTGGGAAACACTCTGGGCAATCTCTTTGGTGGTAACGGACTGTTGTTCCACGGCCGAAGCAATGGAGGTGACGATCTCGTTCACCGAGTCGATGACCCTGGAGATCTCCTGAATCTGCTCCGTGGTGCCGGTGGTGGAATGCTGGATCCCTTCGATTTTCTTTTTGATTTCAAGCGTTGCGCCTGCGGTCTGTTTGGCAAGCTCTTTGATCTCGTTGGCCACCACCGCAAACCCTCTGCCCGCCTCGCCGGCCCGTGCCGCTTCAATGGTGGCATTTAATGCGAGGAGGTTGGTCTGTTCGCTGATCTCGGTAATGGTTTCCGTGAAGACGCCGATTTCCTGGGCCGATTGTCCCAGTTGAGCAACGGTTTCAGATGCGCTGTGCGCATCGGCGACCGCCTGGCTGGAAATTTCCATGGCGCTCCCCGTATTGCGTGCGATTTCATTAATGGTGGCGGTCATCTCCTCAGAGGCATTGGCGATGGTGGCGATATTCGTGGAGGCCTGTTCAGCCGAAGCCGCCACATGGGTCATGTTGGTGCTCATTTCCTCGGCCGATGCGGCCACCGCATTGGACCGTTCAAACGTCTGCTCAGCATTTTCCGACATCTGCTCCGCGACGGTGCTCAGTTCCGTGGATGATGCGGATAGTGTGGAGATTCCCTGCGCAATGTCCTTAAACATGTGACCGAGTGCCTCAATCATCTGGTTCAGTGCCCGGGAGAGAACCCCCATTTCATCCTTTCGGTCCACTTCCAATTTCTGGGTGAAATCGCCCTGGGATAATTGTTTCGCAAATGCCGTGCCCTTCTGAATCGGTCCTGCCATGGATCTTGAGATGAATATGGATACCAAGATGATGACCAAAACACCGATGCCTCCGATAATCCACATGATATGCTCGAAGGATCGAACAGGCGCGAACGCCTCCTGGGCCTCCATTTCAGCCAGGATGGCCCATGTGAGGTCTTTTATACGGACTGGCGCGTAGGCAGAGAGGACGCGATGACCATTATAGTCCGTAATGATTTGCGTACCGCTTTTCCCGGCCAGGGCCTCCCGAACCCCTTGGGTATCCACTTTGCCCGTCTCCGGGTTGGCAAAGGATGCGGCCACTGAAAACCGTTCGGGATCTTGAAATGAATCGGATCGCATCAATTGATCCGGCCCAACGAGATAGGTCTCCCCTGTCTGTTTCATGCCGGCGCGTGTCTTCATGATCCTGTTGATATGGGTCAATGAGAGTTGAAAGGCGATGGCCCCTTCGATTTTTCCGGAACCATCAAAGACGGGGCATCCGACGAATGCGGCGGGATCGTCCCCGCTGGGGGCATATTTTTCAAAATCGACGATCTCAAGTTTTTGGCTGTCCACCACCTTCTGCCAGAGCCTGGCGAGGTTGCTCTCCTTATAGGGGCCGTACTTGAGATTTGTGCCCAGATCATCTTCTTTTGCCGCGGTAAACATGATGTGGCCGTGCTCAGCACATATGATGAAGATATCGTGGTACCCGCTCTCTTTCCAGAACTGGATGATCTTTTGGCCAAATCCCTCAAAGATATGCTTATATTCTGGCGTGTTTACCTCATACGGTCCATCCGGACGGCTGAAATTCAGTGCATGGTAGGGGATAAGCTGACGCAGAAGGTCTTGTACATCCGTACTCCGGCTAAATATCTTCATCTGGAGGAACGCCTGCTGAAAGTAGTCTTTGATCTCATTTTTCTTGAGTTCCCGGATCGCTGTGAGTTCGTCGAAAACCTGCTGCTCCAGTGCCGTTGTGCTCTTCACCTTGGCAATAATGCCGATGGTGGCAAACGGAATCAGGCCCACGGCGAGAAAAACGATCATGAATTTGGTTCTCATTTTCATATCAGCGAATGTAATCATGGGTGCCTCCCTTATTAACAGTTTTTTACCTCGTCCACTAAGTGTTTATAGGTAGATGCCTTATGGCGTCGCGTTGTCTCCTCTTTTCTGAAGCAGTGTTTCTATACTGTTCATGAGTTGTTCCTTATCCAGTTTGATCTGGTAGTCATCGATCCCTGCCATTTTCCCTTCCTCTTCGTCCTGGTCATCCGCGAGGGTGGTGAGTGCGATGATGGGTAGGGTGGACAGGTCATCTTCTGATCGGATCTTCTTGGCGAGTTCCAGTCCGTCCATGTTGGGCATTTCGATATCGGTGATGACCAGATCGATCTCCTGCGGGTGTTCCTTTAACGTATCCCATGCCCTCAGCCCGTCTTCGGCCTCCAGGACGGTGAATCCCTCGGTTTCGAGAAACGATGTGATCTGCGACCTGAAAAAAGTGGAGTCTTCCACCACGAGGAGCGTTCCGACGGTTCCGACATCGGAGGGTTTCTCCGGGTTTTCTGATATCCATTCCGGATAGAGATGGAAAATGACATCGGATAGATCCACGATCAGTGTCGTTTCATGGTTGATGATTACAGAGCCCGTGATGCCGGGCTGTTTCAGGGGGGTCTGGTCCACCCGAGATGAGGTATGCACGGCGTCCACGGGCCCGGCGGCGAGGAGTCCCACCTCCCGCCCGGCGACCCGGGAGATGATGACCAAGAGGCGTTTGTTGCGGGCCAGCGGGCCGACATCTGCGGTTTCATCGATGCTGAAAACAGGAAGGTTGCCGCTAAGATACTGGATGCTCCGTCTCCGACCATAGGTTTGGATCGCTGTGCTTTCGATTCTTTCGATGTGCAGTACCTGAGACAACGGCATGGCGAAGCGCTCTTCCTCAGCATTTTGGAACAGTAACAGATCAAGTGCATCTTCCTCACTTGCTTCGGATTCACCGGTGGTCTCAGCGACTTCCAGTGCGCGATCCGTGCCGTCCAAGGAAGACAGTTCCGCAATCCGGGCGATGTCTCCTGAATCCAGAATCAACGCCACTTGCCCGTCTCCCATGATGGTGGCTCCTGCGTAGGCGCGTGTATCCTTCAGGTGACGGCCGAGGGGTTTGACCACAATCTCCTCAGAATCGAGAAACCGGTCCACAATAATGCCATACCTGAGGAGCCCGGTGGAAAGCACGGCGATGTTGAGTGCGCTGTCCGCCCGGTACCGGCGGTCCCATTGAAACCGGGGGATCGGTCGTTTCGCCGCTTCGGGTGCATTCGGCTTTTCTTCCTTTTGGAACCGAATAGGGGTGTCTTTTTTGAACGCCGATCGGCAATGTTCCGGCGCCTGTCTGGTCTCGGCGCGGCCAATGACGGGTCTGTGTAGGTCCGCTCGATCCCGAGAACATCGGTCAGCCGGACCAGTGGCAGGAGCTGATCCCGCAGGCGAATCACCTGGGCATCCCCCACCCATTCCAACCGTTGTTTCACCTGATCTGCAGGAATACGCAGAATCTCCACAAGATTGGTTTGCGGAATGATGAACTTCTGATCTTCCACGGAGATGACCTGGCCGGGGATGATGGCCATGGTCAGGGGGAGTTTGATGCGGATGGTCGTGCCCATCTTGGGCTGGGATGCGATATCCACCTGCCCGCCCAGCCGGTTGAGATTGTTTTTGACCACATCCATCCCCACACCACGGCCGGAGACACTTGAAATGGTGTCGGTTGTGGAAAAACCGGGTGTAAAGATGAGATTTATCTTTTCTTTCCGGCTCATGATCTCAAGCTGTTCTCGGGTTATAACTCCCTTTTGCACCGCCGCTTTGGCGACCTGATGGGGGTCAATGCCCGTCCCGTCATCGCTGATGTCGATGTGTATCTGACCGGTTTCATGATAGGCATGAAGCTTGATGTGGCCGATCTCTCCCTTGCCCAGTTTTTTTCGTTCTTCCGCCGGTTCGATACCGTGGTCTACGGCATTTCTCACGAGATGCGTCAATGGATCACTCAAGTTCTCTATGAGGGTCCGATCCAACTCTACGGATTTGCCCGCCATATCGATCTCCACCTCCTTACGCAATTCTCTCGCCAGATCCCGAACCATGCGGTGAAATCGGCTGAAGAGAATGCCGATCGGCTGCATTCGTGTGAGCATCACGGTTTCCTGGAGCTCGGAGGTGATGGCGTCAATGCTTTTTCCGGCACCCTCTGTGGCCTTCGCATCGTTCCTGGCAATGCCCTGCAGGAGCTGGTTTCGGCTCAATACCAGTTCTCCGGCCATATTCATAAGGCTGTCGAGAAGCGGCAGGTTGACCCGGATGGTGGATGGGGGGCGACTTTGGCATCGGGCGTCGGTTCTGCAGCAGGTTTTGCGTTCTCGGCGGGGTCGCGGCGGTCCGGGGGGGGGTCGGGCACATCTTCTAACGGGGACAAATCGTCTTCAAAAACGGCATCAGGTTCTTCGGAATCGATTTCAAAGGATTCTAACCCGTCTTCGGTCGGGGACCTCTTATCGGTTGATTCGATCGGGCGGACCTGTCCATCCGCTTCCAGTATCCAGAGGTGGTCGGGATTCACATTGACGAGTTGAGCCAAGTCCTGAGCGGTCAGCACGCAGGCGAAAACAATGTAAGCGGCCTGCTTCTCATCCGCGGACTTGTCTTCAGTGACAGACAGCACCTCGCCATATCGTTTGAGCCTATCTGCCGTGCTGTTTTTTCCGGTTTCCGTGTCCCCGTCGACGCGGATGAGATAGACGGTCTCGCCCGTGCTGGACGCCTCCGACAGGGAGTCAGCGCTTACGTTCAGGGTCACACGGCCGCCACCCGGAATCGGGATGTCCAAACCCTTTTGGACACCCCTTGGCCTCGAAGCGGCAACGCGCGACGCTTGAGCGGATTCAACCACCGCATTCAGCCCTTCAATCTGCACACGGATATCCTTTTTCA
Source organism: Deltaproteobacteria bacterium (assembly GCA_034522175.1). Taxonomy (GTDB): domain Bacteria; phylum Desulfobacterota; class DSM-4660; order Desulfatiglandales; family Desulfatiglandaceae; genus JAIPDZ01. The sequence continues at coordinate 3,683,649 of JAXHLQ010000001.1, forward strand.
GATTGGCTTCGGGATCTGATACCATCTCCTTTAGGGCATCAGAGGCCAGTAATAACGGATTCATGTTTTCCGCATTGGGGATCAGCTGCCCTTTACGGATTAGACCCAGCACGTCTTCCATCCGGTGGGCCAGCGTCGCTATCTGCTCCAGACCGACGAATCCCGCATTTCCCTTGATGGTGTGCGCAGAGCGAAATACCTTATTGATGAGATCCTCGTCCATCCGGGCACCGTTTTCTTCAATGGCGAGAAGGTCCTGCTCCATGTCCCCCACATGTTCCAGGGCTTCCTCCACAAAGGTCTGGAGCAGTTCTTTGTCAATGCCCCCCATCAGCGACGGCTCCTCCGCAGCTGTTTGGCCTTGAACGCCGACATACGTTCTTCCCTTTGCCTGAGGGCCTCATAGGCCTCCTTAAATGAAACCGCCTGGAAGGTGACCGTATCTTCGGGTCTCATCTGTCCCAGTAACGGCAGGTCGACGGAAATCACCGTGGCGATCTTCCGGTATCCGCCGGTGACGGTTTCGCCCAAAAGGATGATGGGCTGCCCGCTCCCCGGCACCTGAACCGCGCCGGGGATGATCCCTTCGGAGATGATGGACGTGGCGAGGCCTTCCTTTGCGGCAATGTCGGTCCCTTCAGCCGGATGCCGGTGCGATCGGATTCCGAGGTGACCGTAAATGACGCGTTCAGGAATTCTTCTCTAATCTTTTGGCTGAAGTCTTGATCCTGGGGACCCCACAGGATCCTTATGGACCGCTGGCGGGTATAGGTGGGTATCATATCCGCGTCCATGCATTCTCCCGCGCACGTCAAATGATCCCGGGGATCCTTTGAAAGGAGCACATCCCCCTTTCTGAGCGCCCGGCCATCCAGCCCCCCGAAGCCGGAGCCGATGTTGGTGGACCGGCTGTCCATGACCTTGTCCACTTGAATCCCGCCGCCGATGGCGAGGTAGGCCCGGCATCCGGTCCCGGCCATTTTGAAATCAATCAGATCGCCCTGTTTCATCGAAACGGCTGCCCTCATATCGAAGGGGACGTTATTGATCCGGGGTTGAAGATCGCCTCCTGTGACGGCCACCACCATGTCACAGCGCGCCCGTGCCCGGAGCCCCATGAGGGTAATCTCCAGCCCGGCCGCGTCCTCCGGGTTCCCCACGAGAAGGTTCCCTGTCCTGAGGGAAAAGGTGTCCAGGGCACCGCTCGGCGGGACGCCATAGGCACCGAATCCGGTTCGTCCCAGGTCCTGGACCGTGGTCAGGGGCCCGGGCGCAATGATGTCAAGGGCCTTCACGTTTCCCAACGGCTCAATTCCTCACTTGAAATGGAATAGAACTGGACCCGGTCCCCTGCACTCAGCAGGGCCGGGGGGTGCCGGCTGTGGTCAAAGAGTCTCAGGGGGGTATATCCCAGGATCTGCCAGCCGCCCGGGCTCTTCACCGGATAAATGCCCGCCTGTTTCTGGGCGATGCCCACAGACCCTCGGGGGACGGCCGTTCGGGGGACGGCGCGCCGGGGAGTCACCAGATTTTCAGGAAGCTCGCCCATGTAGGCGAAGCCCGGCATGAATCCGATCATGTAGATGTGGTAGACTGTATCCGTAAGGCGGCGAACGACCTCTTCCGGTGTGGTGTGATGATAGGACGCCACCCAATCGAGATCCGGACTGTATTCGTCACCACAGACCACCGGGACCCGATGGGTTTGGGGTTCGGGCAGCTTGGCAGGATCCATGATGTCGACCAGGTCCGCTATTTTTTTTCTGAGGTTATCGGGTGACAGGGTCAGGGGATCAAAGACGATGAGGATGGAGCAGTAGCCGGGCATGAGATCGACGATACCTTCCATCCGACGGGTTTTCATTGTTAGGTAGAGGCACCGGATCTGCCGGTTCACTTCGAGGTTGACGTCGTCGCCCAGTTCAACGAGGAGGGATCGGTCCCCCATGGGGCGGTATCGGGGATTTATCGCGGGCATTCGGGGACCTGTCTCATAAGAACGTTCCCGTGGGCGCCATTTCAATGCCTTCTTTGGCAAGCACCTCACCGATCTCCTTTACCAGGGCCACGGCCTGGGGGTTGTCCCCGTGCACACAAATGGTATCGGCTTCGAGACCCACCTCGCTGCCGTCGACGGCGGTGACTGTCCCTTCCTTAACCATTTTTACGACCCGTTCGGCCACCTCGCCGTGGTCGTGGATGACCGCACCGGGCTGCCGCCGGGAAACGAGGGAACCGTCCGGGTTGTAGGCCCGGTCCCCGAAAAACTCAAATGCGATTCTTGTGCCTGTACGGGAACGGATCGCTTCAATGGCCTCCCGGTTGGGCCCTGCCAGAACCACGAGAATCAGTTGGTTATCAATGGCTGCAAGGGCCTCTGCGATGGCCTCCCATATGTCCACCCGGGTGACCGCCATGTTGTAGAGGGCCCCATGGGGCTTTACATGCTGAAGCGCGGTCCCCTCCACGGCCACGAAGGCCTGAAGTGCCCCCACCTGATAGGTCACGTCATCCTTGATCTCCTGGAGGGTCGTATCCATGGCGCGTCTGCCGAACCCGATGAGGTCCGGCAATCCGGGATGGGCCCCCACGGCCACGCCGTGCTGTTTGGCCAATGCCACCGTGCGGCGCATGACGGTCGGGTCCCCGGCATGAAAACCGCATGCAATGTTGGCGGATGTGATCAACGGGATGACCGTTTCATCCATGCCGATCTTGTAGCGGCCGAAACTCTCCCCCACATCCGAGTTGAGGTCTATCTTGGTTTGTTTCTCCATGGCGTTGACCTCCTCTATCCGCTCTTAATGAATATATTTTGACAATTGTATCATTTTATTAAAGATTCATCAAATGCAAACGGTTCGTCGCCCGGAAATTGATTGACAAAAACAGCGCTTTCTGATCAAGTTTCCAGTTGTGTCGTACGTAGACGACTGAGATGGATAAGATGTATAACCCAATTTTATATTTTAAGGAGGCAATCGATGTCGGAGTTGAAAGCGGATATCAAGGGACGGCGAAGTGTGCGGAGCTATCAGGAAAAGGATGTGACCGATGACCAGTTAACCGAGATCCTGGAATCGGTCAAGTGGTCTCCTTCCTGGGCCAATACCCAGTGCTGGGAGATTATCGTGGTAAGGGATCAGGGGATGAAGGATAAACTGCAGGAGATCCTACCCAAGACGAACCCTGCCAGAAAGCATTTTGCAGAGGCCCCCGTGGTCCTCGGGGTGTGTGGGAAACTGAACAGTTCAGGATACTACAATGGCAAAGTGACCACCAAGTTCGGCGACTGGTTCATGTATGATTTGGGGATTGCCACCCAGAGTATCTGTCTTACGGCCCATGATCTGGGCTTGGGGACGGTGATTGTCGGTCTGTTTGACCACGATCAGATCAAGTCGGCGCTGAGCGTCCCCGAGGGGTATGAGCTGGTGTCTCTGATACCGGTGGGATATCCGGCCAAAGAGACGTCGGCGCCGAAACGCCGGGAGATCAGTGAATTCACCCATTACGACAAATTTTAGATCGATTCTTCCTGCCGCGGGGCGTGACTGGTCTCGCGGCGGGTGTAGTAGATGCGATGAAGCGCTGTCATGTGGGTGGTGATGGCGAGCACCCACAGGGCGGCGTTTAGAAAGCCGAAGATGGCGCCTGCGCTCAGAAGGATAATCCGCTCCGGCCGTTCCATGACGCCCACCGCGCACTTTTCGATCATCAGCTCGGCTCGTGCCCGCACATAACTGACCAGGAATGTCCCGCAGATGACCACGGCCGTGAGGACCGTCATGAGGAGGTCGGCCTTTGCGGCGAAATGGGCCAGTATTCCCCCGAATATGATGAAGTCGGAGTAGCGATCCACCACCGAATCGGTAAATGCGCCCCAGGGTGACGCCTGCCCCCCGGCCCGGGCCACGGATCCGTCCAGCATGTCGAAGAGCCCTGCGAAGAGAATGACAAATCCCCCAACAACCATGAAGCCGGCATAGAAGCAGAGCGCCCCCACCATATTGATGCTCAGCCCCGTGAGGGTCAACAGCGTGGGGGTGATGTGGTGACGCAAGAGGAAGGGGGCGGTTTTGTTGAGGAGGGTCTCGGTTTTATTCCCGACAATGCGTCGCAACATGGCATTCGAAGGCCCCGGGCCGGCAGGGGCGATATGAGGGTCTTAGAGTACAACTAACGATTTTTTCTGGTGTATTCCGCTTAAATGATGCTACAAAAACAGAAGGACATCAAGAGAAATATGTTTAAATCGGACTGGGGTCTTGATCTAAAGGAGAAAAGATGACGCCACTGATCCGTTTGATTGAGGCACGATCGAAACAAATCAAAAATCAGGCTGGCGATGATGTGACGGTCCTGAAAGACGGAGATGCCGTTGAGATCGCCAAAGCGACAGGCGCCGATTTTCATGATATTTATGGGGCCGCTCTGAAGGCCGGTATCTGTCCATACCGATATGTCCGCAACAGGCAGACGATTTCAGCAGAAGATCAGCGAACCCTGTTCGAATCCTGCGTGTCCGTGGTGGGGGCCGGGGGGCTGGGTGGCGGTGTGATTCTGCTCCTGGCCAGGATCGGTATCGGTGAGATCGTGGTGGTGGATGGAGACCGGTTTGATGAAACCAACCTCAATCGACAGGCCCTCTCCAGCATGGCGGCTCTGGGCCGGGCCAAGGTGGAGGAGGCGGTTCCGGGTGGTGGCATCGGTGAACCCGGCGGTGCGGGTGATCCCGCATGAGATCCGTTTGAATGCGTCCAACGCAGCCGGGATCATGGGTGGGTCAAAGGTGGTGGTGGATGCGCTCGATAATGTGCCGGATCGTTTCGTACTGGAAGCGGTGGCCCGGTCCCTGAAAATCCCGCTGGTGCACGGGGCCCTGGCAGGGCTGGAGGGGCAGTTGATGACCCTATTCCCTCAAGATGCCGGTTTAAGCCGCTTGTATGGGGAAGGGATGAGAGAAGGGGATCCATCCCAGTCTCCCGAGGCGATTCTCGGCGTTCCCGCCCTGATGCCCGCTTTTCTCGGGGCGCTTCAGGCCGCTGAGGTTATCAAAATTCTGCTCAACCGGGAAGGTCTTTTTAGAAACGCCATGCTGCACCTTGACCTGGAAACCGGGGAGATGAACCGGTTTGCCTTTGACTCGGCCGAGTAGGGTGCCCGGCAGGGTTCTTAATGAAACCCGCCAGGTGTATACCCCATTTACCGCCATCAGTTCCCTTGACCGGGCCCTCGACCTCTCCCTCTGCCGAAGCCTTTTCCATGCCTTTTTCCGTATTCGCTCCCGGGACCTCCGCCGCATCCCTTGGACAGGATTTGGGTGACCTGTTCAGGCGTCAGGATCTTGCGGATGGCCAGGCGAAAATCGGTTCGCTTGTCCTGTAGCTGTTTTCTGAAGTTCCAGAGTTCATCCTGTGTGGCCTTGATCTTTGCCGCATCGGGGGTGGTCTGGAGCCACAGGAGCCTCAACTCGGCTCGTTTGTTAAACATTTCACTTCGAAGGGGCTGAACATCCGAGAAGTGGTTATTCTTGAGTGCCAGGATTTTTTCAGACTGCTCAGGTGTCAGATTCACGGAATCGAGCATACTCAGTTCCATTGAACCCTCACCCCCCCAGCGCCCCATGCCTCGGGGGCCGGCCATCGCCATGGTGGCCACCCCCACGATCAGTAATACGGCTGCCAATACGCTGATTTTCTTCATGTTGCTGTACCTCCTTTAATGGTATTGTGTGTGTTTACCTCCGGGAATCTCCCGATGGTTCCCAAATGATTGATCTCTTGATACAGCAAGTGCCGTGCCAAAAGACATATGAAACATCTAACAGTTTGATATTGATATATTTATTCAATGATGGCGGTTGTATGATATCCCGAAGGGCGCGAGCATCGGCAAGATGTGTCGAACGCAGGGCATGGATTTCGACGGTATTGTCGAATGCCCTCAGATCGCCGCTGCAAACGGGATCGTCCCCATGAGACCGTTGACTTTTGGCGTGGCATGGATAGCATGGATATTTAGCGAATCATGAGCGGATCAAGAAAGGATAGAAGGGCACCATTGGGGAAACCGGTAAAACAGATCGACGTCATACCTGAAAGGGAGTCCGTGAAACTTAGACGGGAGTCGCGTCCTTTTTACAGCCGCTCGCCGTGGCCGTCGTCAGTTTCATCCTCGTCTGCCTGGCGCTTCTGAGCGGCTGGATGGACCTGAGGAGCTTGGACAAGACCCTCATGGGGTATATTGAGCGAAGCGGGCTGAATGTTGTGGCGGATGTCGAGGAGACGACTCGCCGCTATGTTGATCTGTTGGCGCACAGACCTCCGCCCCGCCTCAGTGATTTTTCGGTGCCGGATTACGGCGAGGTCCCGTTCTCCCTCGGGGATGCCATGATCGTCGGGTTGATGGATCTTATTCGGGACATGGATAGGGCGTTGATGGACGGCCGCCTAAAGGGGGACGAACTGTCAAGCGTCGCTAATGAGGAAGGGCTCTGGTTACTGGCGCTATATGGCGCCCGGGGCGACCTTGTCTTTTCGAACCGGCCGGTTCCCCCGTTTGTTCGTCACGGGGCTGAACCGGTGATCCTCGGAAAGGAGCGTGTATTGATCCATCTGTTTCATCCTTTGGGGCGGGGTAAGGAAAATGGGGGGATGCGATGGCTGGCGGTGAAAACGGGCTGGAAATCGGGGACCACCGTCCTGGCGCTGGATCGCAGCGCCTTTTTGTTCTGGCAACTGAGGACCGCTGTGCAAGCGGCTATGGAGGACGTGAGGCCGAGGGCGGAGATCGGTTATATGGTGGTGACGGATGAAAGGGGGCGGCTTCTCGGCGGGACGGCCGATATGCCGGAGGAACCAGCGGACGGGATCCCTCCATATGATAGAAAAATGGACGCTGACACCCCGGTCAGCCGGAAGGTGCGCGTGGCAGGGGAAGCGATGGTGGAAATCAGCGCACCCATTCGGTTCGAAAACGGCCTTTCAGGTCTTGTGAGGGTGGCGATTTCACGGGATCTGGCGGATCAGATGCTGGCAAAGGAGAAACGCCGGGGCATCCTGTGGGTGTCCTTTATGGTTTGTATCGCGCTTATTTCCATGTGGCTCCTCTACAAGAATCAGAACCGGCATCTCAAGCGAATGCGCGAGGCAGCGCAGCGATTGCACCAGGCCCAAAGACTCTCGGCCCTGGGACGAATGGCCGCAGGGGTGGCCCATGAGATCAGAAACCCGCTGAACGCCATCAGTATGGCCACACAGAGACTTAAAAAGGAGAATATTGACCAGTTAAGCCCCATGATCCGTGACGAGATCCGGCGGCTTGATCGAATTATCGAAGATTTCCTGAGCCTTTCGGGGCATCGTGAAATGATTCTTAAACCGCATGACATCAGAGCATTGCTGGATCAGGTGGTCCTCCTCATGGAACAGGCGGTTCAGGCCAGGGAAGGGGAGATTCACCGTGACTGGGGTGATGCACCACTTATGGTTCAAATGGATAAGGATCGGATGAAACAGGCGATATTGAACATTATCAAGAACGCGGTGGAGGCCATCCCACTGGGAGGCGTCGTTACCGTATCCGCATCGCAGGTGTCCAAGGAATGGGTGAAGGTGCAGGTTTCGGATAATGGTGGGGGGCTGAGCCCTGATGAAGTGGGTCGGATGTTCAATCCGGATTACACCACCAAAGAAAGGGGCCTGGGTCTGGGCCTCCCACTGGCCCATGAGATCGTCCACGGGCACGGGGGGGAGATCCGCGTCAGGAGCGATCCGGGTGAGGGAACGAGGGTGGAAATACGGCTCCCGCTGGCCCGCTATGAATAGGATGTCAGGTTTCGGGTGTCAGGGAAAAGACGTGAGGCGTCAGGTGTTAGGCATCAGGCCTTGACCCGGAGCAGCAGGTCAGCAATCCCGCCTTCCGCGGGATCTTCGCTTCGCTTCGACCAGTAATCCCGCCGCTTGCGGGATCTTCGCTTCGCTTCGACCAGTAATCCCGCCGCTTGCGGGATCTTCGCTTCGCTTCGACCAGTAACCTGAAACGGGAAATGAGACCATGCAAAACTTGAAGATTTTGGTGGTGGAAGACGGGCTGTCCCAGCGGGAGATGCTGCGGGATTTCTTAAGGGAGATCGGGCATGATGTGTCCGAGGCTGAAGATGGCCATTCGGCGCTGAAACAGGTGGAACGTGACTATGTGGATCTCCTTTTCATTGATTACAAGATGCCGGGGATGGATGGGCTGGATCTCTTAAAACGGGTTAAGGCGCTCAATCCTGAGACCGACGCGGTTATCATGACCGCCTACGGGACCGTGCCACGTGCGGTGGAGGCCATGAAGGCCGGTGCAGCCGACTATATGACCAAACCCATTGATCTGGAGGAAGTTGGGATTCTGGTGGAACGTATTGGGCAACGCCGGATGCTTGTGAAGGAAAACCGGATGCTCAAGGAGGCCCTGGATGGCGGGATCGTCCCATCGGAGCAGATGATCTACCGGAGCGAGGCCATGGCGTCGGTGGTCAACCTGGCCGGCAGGGTAGCGGACAGCCGGGCCGCCGTGCTCATCCAGGGGAGAGCGGTACCGGCAAGGAACTTCTCGCCAGGCTGATTCATGCCTTGAGCCCGCGTTCAGATCGGCCCATGACCGTGGTGAACTGTGCAGCGCTCCCTGAAAGCCTCCTGGAGAGTGAGCTCTTCGGGCACGAAAAGGGGGCGTTCACCGGTGCTTCCCAACGGCGCACAGGCCGCTTTGAGGCGGCGGACGGCGGGACCCTTTTCCTCGATGAGATCGGCGAACTGTCGTCTTCGGTCCAGGTGAAACTCCTTCGATTTCTACAGGAGAAAGAATTTCAGCGGCTGGGGGAAATGCGGTTTTGCGGGCCGATGTGCGGGTCATCAGCGCGACCAATCGGGATCTGGATGAAGAGATAAAACAGGGGAACTTCAGGGAAGATCTATACTACCGGTTGAATGTGGTCCCCATCACCATTCCCCCGCTCAGGGCACGCAAAGAGGATATCCCCCCATTGATCGACCGTTTCCTGAATCATTTTGCCCGCGAAAACCATAAGGCCGTGGAAGATATCGAACCCGAGGCCAGAGACCTCCTTCTCAAGTACGATTATCCCGGGAATGTCCGTGAGTTGGAAAACATCATGGAGCGTGCGGTGGTCATTGCGAGAGGGACCATGATAACGCCGGATGATCTCCCCTTCAAGGGCGAGCCGAGCCCCTCCGCCGATTCGGGCAAGGGCCGGAGGCCTCTCAAAGACGCGGTGACGGATTTGGAGCGGCAAATGATCCGGGCGGCACTCGACAGGCGCGGGGGGCATCAGACGCGGGCCGCAGCGGACTTGGGCATATCGGAGCGGATGCTCAGATACAAGCTTAAGAAGTATGGGCTGAAAGGGTAGGATGGTGATCTCTTATCGCAACCCGTTGAACAACTGTTTGCAATATGGCGAATTTTTGGTAAACACTGGTGTGAGAAAGGAGATTGATGTTATGAAAAGAAAATGGTTGGGTGTGGGATTCGTGCTTGTTTTTCTGCTGCCGGCTCTTGCCGGGGCAGTGGAAAAGGGTGATTTTGCGGTGGACACCACCGCTGATTTGATGGTGCTCTGTACGGCCCCCAAGGGTGATCTGTTCCACAAAGAGGCAGTGCACTTCTGCATCGGGTTCCTAACCGGTGCTTATCATTACCACATGGTGGCCAACTCAGGACCTGATGGCAATCCCCTGGTGAGCCTGCCGGATCCGCCTCCCAAACGGAGCAAGGTGATGAGCGATTTTGTCGAGTGGGTGAATAGGCATCCCCAGTATAAAGACGAGGAACCTGTGGACACGTGGTTTAGATTCCTTGTTGAAACCTATCCGTGCGAACGCTGAACCAGGCCATTCGGGAGGAGCAAGAGATGATAAAGATCGTTATTGCGTTGATCGTGGTGAGTTGCCTTGCCATTGGCGGATGTGCAGGCATGAGTGAGACGGAGCAGCGGGCCCTGAGTGGGGGCGCCCTCGGTGCTGCCGGTGGTGCGATTATCGGCGCCATAGCCGGAGATGCGGGCCTTGGCGTCGCCATTGGGGGTGCAGTGGGTGCGGGGGGCGGCTATCTCTATGGAAAACACAGGGAAGCCGAGCAGAACGCCTACAGGGAGGGATATGAGGCCGGACGGAGCAGCAGATAGGTCTTGACCTCGAACAGAGTTGTGTATGCTTCAGGATATCGATACCGGCGGGAGGGGGTCACCCTCTTCTACTCAATTTGAAACGTGATACTTCGGTCTGAAGCTCGGCAGCGGCTGTATTGAGAAATTCGGCGGTGCGTTTGAATTCCCGTATGGATTCCAGGGTATTCTGTGTCAGGGTATTTAACTGGGCCATGGTTTCACTGATATGGCTCGCGCTCTGGGACTGGGTTTCCATGCCCTCGTTTACGGATTCAAACTGGGGGTAAGGGTCCGGACACTCGCCATGATGGCATCGAGTTGTTTGCCCATTTCACGGATCTTGTTTGCGGCATCGCTGACATTTCGGGAAAATGTCTGCATCTCATTCGCGCCATCCGATACGGATCCCGCCATTCGATTCACCATCTCTTCGATGTCCAGCACGGCGACTGAGGTCTGATCGGCCAGCCGTCTGATCTCGCTTGCTACGACGGAGAATCCCGTTCCATACTCGCCCGCCTTCTCCGCTTCGATGGCGGCATTGAGGGAAAGCAGATTGGTCTGATCCGCTACCCGGGTAATGGTGGTGACGATGGTGCCGATGGCGTTCCCGTTTTCTTTGATCTCCTCGAGTTTACCGGAAATGGAGGCGACACCGTTTAATACGTCCTGCATGGTGGTCTCCATTTCCTGAAGATTTGTCTGTCCGGTTTCTGCAAGAGAGGCGGTCTTGGATGCCGAGGTATTGACCGTATTCATGGTCTGAACCAGATCATCGGCTGTGGCGGATATCTGCTTGGAGAAGGTGCTGACATGATGGGCGGAGGTGGCCTGATCGCCGATGGTTTCCGTGAGATGCGTTGATGAGGTGGCGATTTCATTGGCGGATGAGGCCACCTGATTTCCCGCCTCCTGGACCTGCGCCAGCAGGGTATTGAGTTTGGCGCTCATTGCTTTGAACGCACCGAGCAGGCGGCCGGTTTCGTCCTTCCCGGTCTTAAATGACCCCTCGGTCGCAGTTAGTTCCCTCGATGCGTCTTGAAGGTCTCCGGCGGCGATATGCTGAGCCACATCGGTGAGCTTTCTGATGGGATTGCATACGCGCCTTACCATGAAGAGGGTGACCAGCAGGAAGAGAATGACCTGAACCGAGATGACCCCAAGGGATATGATGAGGTTGGCCCGGTTGAGGTTGTGGATGCTGGCATAAAGCTCTTTGTCCGGGGAGAGGATGCCGATGGCGATACCAGCGCCGGTGGCTGTACAGAAAGAGAAAAACGGGATCCGTTGATGGTCAGAGACGTTTCAATGACCTCTCCGGGGGCAAGACCATCCAAAGGTTCCAACGCCGTCCCCCAGTTCATCTCAGAGATTGGCTGGAGCAGCCTTTTCGGGTCGGCAGGGTAGGCGATCAGAAGACCGCTCGATATATCCACGGCAAAGGGGAGGGAGTTGGGGGTGATGGTCATGCGGGCGATGCGCCGTTTCAGATCCTCGAGGCTGAAATCCACAGTGGATATGCCGATGATACCGTTTTTCGGATCGGTCATGAGGGCATCTACGGTTATCATGAGGGCTTGGGTTGCCGCTTCATCGAGATAGGGATCCGTCCAGTAGATCTGCTGTCCGCGTTCTTCCGATCGGTTCCATTCTTTCGGAATGGCCAGCCGGTACCAATCCTGGGAGGGATAGTCATACTGGGGGGTATTCAGATCCCAGGTAAAGAGCACCTGATCATTTTCCCTGTAGGTATAAAGGCCGTAATGCGGCTTATCGAGAATGGTGAAGGGTTCATACCACAGACCGCCGCCAACGGCTTCGGGCAGCTTCTGAAAGTTACGGATCAGGTAGGTTTTAATGATCTCTGTGGGGTCAATATCCGTTTCCTTGAAAATCGTGTAGAAGGCCTCTCCGGCAGTGGCCAGATCATCGGCGTTTTTTTCCATAAGGGCCATGGCAGACGCGATTCGCTGCGCGTTTTTTCCGACCAGGGATTGGATATGCTGCTGGGTTTCGCGCTTGAGATTGATCCCGATCCGGTGGGCGTTGTGGATCAGCACGACATATCCGAGGAGTGAACAGAGGGTCATGATGCCCACCATGAAGAGCATGTTTTGTTTTAATGTGATATTCATGACTTATTGCACAAACCCTATGGAAAAGGCCAATAGGAACTGTCCCGCGTAATAAAGAGGCAGCCCCACGATTCGGTTGAAGGCTTCCTTTTTGATGAAGCGGTTCCGGGCCACAAACACGTCAGATAGATAAAAAAACAAGGCGCCCGAAAAGACCAAAAGGCGTGCATTGAGGGGCTGGAGCGAATCACCGAGTACGGTTGAGGCCCCGGATACCATAAACGTAATGATCACCACATAGGCCAGAACGGACCGTTTCATGGAACCGAGATAAGGCATGAGCCGGATGTACACCCCCCCGCTGATAAGAATGAAGATCATGGCGCCCATCAGGGTCCCTGAATTCAGTGAGGACAGGTTAAAGAAGGCAATGACGTAAAAGACGTGCCCGGTGAGAAAAAAAATCAGTCCCGGGAGGAACATCTTTCGCTGCGGCAGGGCAAGAAAGACGTCCCCCCGAGACAAAAGATCAAGCCGGTGAGGAGCATATGGGTGTAGGCCGGATCCGGTCGTGGTTGGCATACGGCTGTGACGATGAAAAGGAGCGAAATGGACGTCTTTGTCGGAATAAGCCCTTTTCGGTTTTCCGTGGTCTCAAAATAGAGAAGAACAGGAAGCATGATGGCGGCCAGGATGATGATGGAGACGGTAAGGGTCATGACGGTGGTGGTGTTCTCCGGCGGCTTGAAGTGATGATTTAAACGTCCAGGATCAGGCTACCCCATGAAAAGCGACCATTCAAGCATAATTTGGGATTTCCCATGGATGACACTTCGAGACCGAATGGGTGGTGCATTCGATTTAACATTGAAAAGCCCATGCCGGTTATGAGAAAATAGGGACGTAACGTTCGTTTGCCATCGCGCAGGTTTTTTGGTACCTAAATTTTTTATTAGAGCGTATGTAGAGATAAGGATAGCAAAGAATGACTCAGTTAAGTGATGCAAGGGCCGGGGTGATTACCCCGGAAATGAGGCTTGTTGCAGAAAATGAGGGCGTTTCGGCCCAATGGCTCAGGGATCAGGTGGCGGCGGGACGGGTGGTCATTCCGTTTAACCCTTCAGGGGGGCGGGCGGTCCCCTGCGGTGTGGGTGAGGGGCTTTCGGTGAAGGTGAATGCCAATATCGGCACCTCATCGGATCGGGCCGATCTCGATGAAGAAATGGAAAAACTGAATGCATCCATAGGGGCCGGTACGGATACGGTGATGGACTTGTCTACAGGCGGGCATATTGTCGAGACCCTTCAGGCGATTCTCAGTGCCTCGACTGTTCCGGTGGGCACGGTGCCCATCTATCAGGCGGTGGTGGAGGCTGTGGAATCGGAAGGTGGGTTGATCAATCTCAGCGTGGACAAGATCTTTGAGGTGATCGAGAAACAGGCCTCCCAGGGAGTCGATTTCATTACCGTTCACTGCGGGCTCACAAGGGCCGCCCTGGAGATGCTGAAAAATGAGGGGCGGATTACCAATGTGGTGAGTCGTGGAGGGGCCTTTCTGACCACATGGATGTTGCATCATGACCGGGAGAACCCGCTTTATGAGCACTATGACCGGTTACTGAACATTGCCCGTAAATATGATGTGACCCTCAGCCTGGGGGACGGATTGAGGCCCGGGTGCCTGGCGGATGCCACCGACAGGGCCCAGGTCCACGAACTCATGACCCTTGGGTATTTGACCCAACTGGCCTGGGAAAAGGATGTGCAGGTCATGATTGAAGGTCCCGGCCATGTGCCGCTGGATCAGATCGAGGCCAATATCCTCCTCCAGAAACAACTGTGCCATGGGGCCCCCTTTTATGTGTTGGGACCCTTGGTCACCGATATTGCCACCGGCTATGACCACGTGGCCTGTGCCATCGGCGGAGCCCTGGCCGGCGCTGCCGGCGCTGATTTTTTGTGCTATGTCACACCGGCGGAGCATCTTTCACTGCCGGATGTGGAAGATGTGAGGGAAGGCGTCGTGGTGACCCGGATCGCCGCCCATGCGGCCGACATTGCCAGGGGGAACAAACGGGCCATTGAACAGGACCGGCGGATGGCGGTGGCGAGAAAGAACCTGGACTGGGACGCCCAGATGGACCTCTGTATCGATCCGGTTAAGGCCAGGCGCTACCGGGAAAGGAGCCGGCCGGCCGAGGAGGATGTCTGTACCATGTGCGGCAAGTACTGCGCCATCAAGCAGGTGAAGGAATACTTTGAAGATTGATCGGTTTTTCATTTTCCCAGGCAGAACTGACTGAAAACAGCTTCCAGGACGTCTTCCGATACCGTTTCCCCGGTAATTTCACCCAGTGCGTTAAGGCCTGTCCGTAACTCCAGGGCTACGATTTCCATGGGTGCCCCTTCCTCTGTCCTGTCTCTCGCCGCATGAAAGGCCTCGGATGCTTGGACCAGGGCGCTTCGATGCCTGAGATTGGGTACGGCCTCGGAGCGGGGGGGCATTGAATCGCTTCTAATAATGACGTCAACCACTTGCTTTTGCAACTGCTCAATTCCCTGACCCGTGAGGGCGGATATTTCCACCACGGGGAAAGGTGTAAATGTTTCTGCCCGGATTTCCCTTGAAAGCGCAGACGTCAGATCGATCTTGTTGAGCACCACAAGCCCCTGCTTCCCTTCTGCCCGGCGGATGATCTCCTGATCTTCCTCGCCCAAGGGGCGGCTCTGATCGATGACAATCAACACCAGATCGGCTTCTGCCATTTTTTGACGCGTCAATCGAATCCCCACCCGTTCCACTTCGTCGGAGACATGCCTGAGCCCTGCGGTATCCATCAGCTTGATGGGAATGCCGCCGATGCTCAAGGACGATTCCACGATATCCCTTGTGGTTCCCGGCACAGCGGTGACAATGGCGCGTTCTTCATTCAAAAGACGGTTGAGCAGGCTCGATTTCCCCGCGTTGACCCGGCCGACGATGACCGTATCGATGCCGTCCACATAGATTCGCCCGGCATGGGCCGCTATCAGGGCCTGTATCGGCTGGATGAGCAGGTGCTGGATGTCTATGGCCCCCTTTTTATGGGAAAACCGGTCGCTCTCCTCTTCTGGAAAATCGATGGCCACTTCGGCATGTGCAAGGATGTCCACGGCCTGTTTCCTCAAGGCCTGGATACGCCGTTTGAATGAACCACGGATCTGGCGCGATGCCAGAACCAGGCCTTTTTCAGATCGCGAATTGATGAGGTCAACCACGGCCTCGGCCTGGGTGAGGTCGATGCGGTGGTTCAGGAAGGCCCGCAGGGTAAATTCCCCTGGCCGGGCCAGTCTGGCCCCTTGTCCCAGAAGGATTTCCAGGATTTTTGAAAGGAGCAGCCAGCCACTGTGAGAGTTGATTTCGACCACGTCTTCGCCGGTATAGGAGTGGGGGGATCGCATAAAGGAGAGGAGCACTTCATCGATGGTGTGGCCGGAAACCGGATCGATGAAGTGGCCCAAGTAAAGGCGGTGGCTTTCGAAGGCCTCCCGCGGACGGTTCGGCTTAAAAACCTTTTTGGCGATATCCAGTGCCTGAGGGCCGCTGATGCGAACAATCCCGATTCCCCCCTGACCAAAAGGGGTGGCAATGGCGGCGATGGTCTCCTGATCAAGGGGCATGGGATCTCCTCCCGACAGGGAGCGGGATAGGGGATCATCACTTCTTGGGGATGATCACAACCTTTTTCATGATCCCTTCGCCCCTCCCTTTGGTTTCCAGCGCGTCATCATCCCGAAGGGCCAGGTGAACAATGCGCCTGTCGTGGGGATTGAGGAGGTTGGTGGTGACCGGTTTCTTGATTCTCCGGGCTTTCTCGCCCATCTTGACCGCCATCTGCGTCAGAAACTCCTGCCGTCGCTGACGGTAGTTCTACAAGTCTACGAGCACACGGGCCCGTTTTTCGAGGGATTTGTTGACGATTTTGTTGACAATGAACTGAAGCGCATCCAAGGTCCGCCCTTTGCGGCCGATGAGGAGTCCCGATTTGTCCCCGTCAATTTTAAGATTGATGGTCCCGTCGGTGCGGTGAGCCGTCACCGTTGTTCCTTCCATGGGGATGAGCGCCAGAATATTTTCCAATGCCTCCTTGGCCACCCGAACACCTTCCCCGTTTTCAGGCTCAGGCGTCTGAGGCGCTTCCGGTGACTGAATGGTTACCCTGATTTTGGCCTTTTTGCCGCCCACCAGACCGAAGATGCCGGTGGAGCCCGGTTCAATAATTTCGATATCCAGATCGTCTCTCGATGCATTCAATTGGCGGCATGCGGCTTCGATGGCTTCCTCGTCGGTTTTTCCTTCAAATTCATATGTTTGCATGATTGTCTCCTCCGAAATAATGATGTCTATTTCTTGTGAATTCGGTATTGCTGACCTATGGAAAGGAGGTTGTTGACCAACCAGTACAGGACAAGACCGGACGGAAAATTAATGAACATGAACGTAAAAATAATGGGCAAAAACATCATGATTTTGGCCTGGGTCGGATCTCCCGGGGTGGGGGTCATCTTTTGCTGCAGGAACATGGATGCGCCCATAAGAAGCGTCAACACCGGTATCCCGTAGGGAGGCGTCATGAACGGAATGGAAAATGGGAAATGAAATAATCGATCCGGTGCCGAGAGGTCGTTGATCCACAGCATGAAAGGGGCATGCCTCAGCTCGATGCAGTTCCCCAGGACCCTGAACAGGGCAAAAAATACCGGTATCTGAATGACCATGGGGAGGCACCCGCCCATGGGATTGACCTTGTAGGTTTTGTACAGGCCCATCATCTCCTGGTTCAGCTTTTGCTTGTCGTTTTTATATTTTTCCCTGATCTTGGCCATCATGGGCTGAAGTTTCTGCATCTCCTTCATGGACTTGTAGCTCTTATGGGTCAGCGGCCAGAAGAGGATTTTGACCAGGATGGTCAAGAGGATGATGGATACGCCGTAGTTGTGAATGTAGCGGTCAAAAAATCTCAGCACAACCAGTAACGGTTTTGCAATGATATCGGTCCATCCGAAGTTGATGGCCTTGTCCAAGCCCCTTCCGAAGTCTTTCATGACGCCCAGGTCCCTGGGGCCAAGATAGAGTTCATACTTCACGGATGCCTGCTCGCCGGGGTTTATGTCCGTGGCCGGCGGCAGATAACGCCCCTCCACGAGGCCTGATTCAACCATCCGGCCTTTAATGAGGGCGTCCGTAGGGATGTCAGGGACAATGGCCAAGATGAAATAGCTGTCTTCATAGGCCAACCAGCCCACCTTTCCGCTCAACTGCTTTACCTCACCCGGATCTTCAAGTTCCACCTCTTCCAGTTCATTATTCAGAAGGGCCGCAAGTCCGGCATAGGCGTAATACCCGCCTTTATCCGCCGGGAGCTTGGCGTTCACCCATGCATTAAAGATACCCTTTAAGGGATTTTCGGTGCGATTGGCTACATCCACATGGAGGTCGATCCGGTAGTGGTCGGGATAGAAGCGATAAGTGTGCTGTGAAGAGATCCCATCCTCGGTTGTGGTGGTGAAAACCAGTTCCCGGGGGGGGGATTCGGGTGATAAGACCATGCGGTCCTCGTCCACACGAAAGGTCTTAATCGGGTTGCTTCCATGGGCTTCGGGATAAAAATTGATACCGAGGAAGGGTCTGTCGGGTGCGTTCTGACGGACCAGTTCAATCAGGGGAGCGTCCGGATTCGTGGTCTCCCGGTATTTTTTGAGTTTAAAGCTTTTGAAGGTGGGGCCGACATTGCTCAAGGTCGCTTTGTAGAGGGGAGTTTCCACCTCGATGAGTTGCTCACCGGCTTGGGGGACGTTAACGGGCGGCGTTTCTTTCACAGCCTCTTTTTTAGCGGGCGTGGGGGCCGGTGTCGAAACGGCCGGTGCCTTTGTGACATGGGCGGGGGTCTCTTCTGCGGGGGGCGATGTCTTGTCATTTTCCCGCGTGGAATCGGGTTTGGGTCCAAAGAAGAGGGACCACCCCACAAGTACAGCAAAAGACAGTGCGAAAGCCAGTATCGTTCTCTTATCCATATGTGTTCAACCTACGAGATTGTTGAGGTGCACCGCCGATGTGTCCCGGTCGAAGGACCGTCCCATTTCCATCAAACGGTATCTACTCGAGATCGCTCTAAATCAAAGCAGGGGGTCGTATCCGCCCGGATGAAAGGGGTGGCATTTCACGAACCGGACGGCGGCGAGATACCCTCCCTTGAACACCCCATATTTTTTGAAAGCGTGGCGGGCATAGGTGGAGCATGTGGGATAAAAACGGCAGGAAGGAGATAAAAAAGGGGATACAAAACGCTGATATACAGCTATAATTAGAATAGGTATATATCTGAATTTATATGCTAAACGTCGCCTCAGAAACGATCTCTCCAAGTTCCTTTTCCACGCTCCGGAGATCCAGGTGGCTGGCATCCTTTTTTGCGATGATGACGATGTCGTATCCTTGTGGAAAATGGGTCTTGTGAAGCCTGAAAAATTCTCTGACTAAGCGCTTGATTCGGTTTCTCCTGACGGCATTTCCCACCTTTTTACCAACTGTTACTCCCAGCCTCGTAATGCCCAGCTCATTGCGCTTCCCTATGACAACAAAATGGTTTGTGTGATACCGTTTGCCGAATCGATTAAGATTGACAAAATCCGACCGATTCAGTAATCTCTCCTTTTTTGAGAAAGAAAAGGGCCCCATGTCAGATACGGGCAGCCATGCCAGATGTTGGGGTATCCTATACCGCTAACCGTTTTCGTCCTTTGGCTCTTCTTCGTTTTAATACCCGTATTCCGCCCTTGGTTTGCATTCTGGCTCTGAAGCCATGGGTTCGCGCGCGTTTGATATTGCTCGGTTGATATGTCCTTTTCATAATACTGATGCCCCTGAATGAATTTAAGGTAAACGATAATATAAACATATGAAGTCACGGTTGTCAAGGCAAATTAAAAGATCCGGGAACCCCTTTGTGCCCGTGTTTGGGTCCTTGTGCCGGGCGAATCTCCGATAGGGTTGATTTTGTGTTTGCCAATTTGAATCTGTTCGTATATTTAGAACAAATAATGCTCGAGCGATAAGAAAGGAGAAAACAATGCTTTTTGATCCTATTCTGGGCTTGTTCTCCAATGATTTGGCGATTGATCTCGGTACGGCCAACACCCTGGTGTACATGAAGAGTAAGGGGATTGTTTTAAGAGAACCGTCCGTGGTTGCGGTGAGACAGGACGGCAGGGGAGGCCACAAGGTCCTGTCCGTCGGCAAAGATGCCAAAATGATGCTTGGGCGCACCCCGGCAATATTGTTGCCATTCGCCCCATGAAAGACGGGGTTATCGCCGATTTTGAGATCACGGAAGCCATGCTGCGGCATTTTATCAGAAAGGTCCATAACAGAAGAACCCTCGTGCGACCCCGTATCATTATCTGTGTACCGAGCGGCATCACTCAGGTGGAAAAGCGGGCTGTCCGGGAATCTGCCGAGTCAGCGGGTGCCAGAGAGGTGTTTCTCATAGAAGAACCCATGGCGGCCGCCATTGGTGCCGGGCTTCCCATCACTGAACCCACGAGTAACATGGTGGTGGATATCGGGGGTGGGACAACGGAGGTGGCGGTGATCTCGCTTGCCGGAATTGTCTACAGTAAGTCGGTCAGAGTCGGCGGGGACAAAATGGATGAGGCCATTTTGCAGCATATCAAGCGGAAATACAATCTTCTGATCGGGATTGGTACGGCGGAGATCATTAAGACCAGTGTGGGGAATGCCTACCCCACGGATCAAGTGGACACCATAGAGGTCAAGGGACGTGATCTCGTGACCGGTATTCCCAAGATTTTGACCATTGATTCCGACGAGGTGCGGCAAGCCATTTCCGAGCAGGTGGAAACCATTGTCGAGGTGGTCCGTATCGCTCTGGAGCAGACGCCGCCTGAACTGGCCGCGGACATTGTGGATACCGGCATTGTGCTGGCCGGGGGCGGTTCGCTGCTCAAGAATCTCGATGTTCTTCTCAGAGAAGAGACCAAGCTTCCCATCACCGTCACCGAGGATCCATTGTCCACAGTTGTCCTCGGCTCCGGGAAGGCCCTTGACAATATCGACATGTTAAAAGAGGTCACCATTAAATAAATGAAGCAGATGCCCTGCCGCAACAGGGCGTTTTCAAGACGTCATTCCTTCTCCTCTGAGAAATATCATGATGATCAGGCCGGAGCTCAGTTCAGTCATTGAAAGGTGAAAAGCGATTTCGTACAATCTGGATATGGATCATCTTTGTTGGATTTGTTCTTTTTTCCCTCTCCGCAAATTCTGATATAACGCCCCAGTGGAATCCTGCCGAACAACTGATTATTGATATTGCCGCACCCTTTCAGAAATTTACCAAAAAGACCATGAACGGCATAGAGAAGTTCTGGCTTAATTACTTTTATCTGGTCGATGTTCACCAAATGAACCGGCGGCTTCGAAAAGAGATCGATGCATGCCGGATGGAGAACAACCGCTACAAAGAGATGCTTGCCACCCATGAGCGGCTGCAGGCCCTGTTGAAATTCAAGGCGCGGATCGATGAGCCCACCGTAGCGGCTCAGGTGATTGCGCGGGATCCAACCGGCTGGTTTCGCTCGATCATTATTGACAAGGGAAAGCGGGCCGGTTTGAAATGGGATATGCCGGTGGTGAACGCCTCGGGTGTTGTGGGAAGGGTCGTCTCCGTTTCCGCTCATTATGCGAAGGTATTGCTGATCATTGATCAGAACAGCGCCGTGGACTGTCTGGATCAGCGTTCCCGTGACAGGGGAATGGTCAAGGGACGCTTAACCGAAGTGTGCGAGATGGATTATGTGGTGGAATCCGCAGAGGTGGCGAAGGGGGATCGGGTGGTGACGTCGGGCCTCGGCGGCGTCTTTCCCAAAGGTCTGCCCGTCGGTACGGTGTCGAATGTGACCAAGAAGCCGGGTGCGTTTTTCAAACACGTGGAGGTGACGCCCTCAGTGGATTTTTCCAAACTGGAAGAGGTGATGGTTATTTTGAGATCGCCGTCGCAGCCATGGTTTCCTCTTGAAAAGGGACAAAAGACAAAGCAGGGAGGATAGCCGTTTATTCTTTTAAAGATAAAGGGTTGGGGTTTTATGTCGGGTCCTGGTTCCTTGGCGGGCTGATAACCCTCTCAAAAGGCGTCTGGATGGGCTCAGGGGGCATGCAGGTGTTTGATCTCAATGTGCTCATCATTCTGACCGCGTACCTCTTTCTGATTTACGGTGCCACGGCATCGTGTGGATTTGCACTGGGGCAGGGAGTGTTGATCGACATTTTCTCAGGTGGACTGGAAGGTTTGTTTACGTCCGTCTATTTCGGCGTATTTGTTTCCATTTATGTGTCGTCTCTTTTTTCAACCTCCAGGATGTGAAGGGTCAGATGGTCATTGTGGCTTCTGCGGTCCTCGTAAAGAGCCTGTTGCTGTTCCTGGTGCTGACGGTTTTTTCGCAACAGGTCGTGGTGTCGACTTCCTATCTTCGGCTGTCGGGAATTTCCATTGTCATCAACAGTCTCCTTGCACCTCTCCTTTTCAAACTGCTGAATCGACTGCGGTCCGTTTTAGAGCGTGAGGATGACAGCGGTTCTACTGAGTCGTTGTAATGAATTTCAGAATCCATTCAACAGCAACAACAGGGACAGGTTTTGAAAAGATCCAATTTCGACCCCGTGTCAGTGGATGTCCTCAGCAGGCAGGTAAAGATTGCCGCGCTTTGCGTTTTGATTGCCTTCGGCATGTTGATCATACGGCTGTGGTACCTTCAGATTGTAAAGGGATCGGTTTATCGTTCCAAATCCGAGTACAATCGCATTCGTCTCGAGGATGTGGTGCCGTTTCGAGGCATGATCTATGACAGAAACGGCAAGACCCTGGTGAAAAATCGGCCCTCCTATAACCTCTACGTCATACCGGAGGAGGTCCAGGATTCGCAGGCGTTGTTAGAACGGCTGTCGGCGTTGAGCGGTATTGACCCCAAAGAAGCAGCCGAAAAATTGAGTCAAGGGGCAAAGCATTATCCCTTCAAACCCGTATGTCTCAAGAGAGATATCTCTCGGGACCAACTGGCACGGATTGAAACCCACATGTATGATTTGGCCGGTGTGATGATCAAGGTGAAACCACAGCGGCACTACTGTTATGGAGAACTCGCATCACACCTTCTGGGATACCTCGGAGAGATCAGTGAAGAACAGCTCAGGAGCGGGCGATACAAAGACAATAAGGCCGGGGATGTGATTGGAAAGACCGGCATAGAACGCCGATGGCAGTCGGACCTCAATGGCAGGCGTGGCGGGGCACAGGTGGAGGTGGACGCCGCCGGGCGACGGATCCGGCTGATTTCCCGGAAGCCTGCGGTGTCGGGGTATGACATCGGGCTGACCATCGACAAAACCCTCCAGGATCAGGCGGAAAGGGCCCTGGAAGGAAACCATGGTGCCATCGTGGCCATGGATCCCATGAACGGCGAGGTTCTGGCGATGGCCAGCAATCCGTCCTATGACCCCAACGTGTTCATCAAGGGGATGGACCACCTCACCTGGCGGCGTATATCCCTTTCCAAGGCGTTTCCCATGCAAAACAGGGCCTTGACCGGTCAATACCCACCGGGATCCGTGTTCAAGATTGTGGTCGCCCTGGCCGGGCTTCAGGAGGGTGTGATTACGCCGGAGGATGAGTTTTACTGCAGCGGAACCTTCTCTCTCGGGAAATACCGTTACCGTTGCTGGAAGCGGTACGGCCATGGACATGTGAATCTTATGCGGGCCCTCATCGAGTCCTGTGATGTCTATTTTTACAACCTGGGTAAAAAGCTGGGCGTGGATAAGATTGCCTTCTATGCCAAGCAGCTGGGTCTCGGGAAACCCACAGGAATCGGTCTTGAAAACGAAAAAAGCGGCCTGATTCCCACCCGGGAATGGAAAAAAAGACGGTGGGGGGTTTCGTGGCAGACTGGGGAGACCATTTCTACCGCCATTGGACAGAGTTTTGTGCTGGTGACGCCGATCCAAATGGCGGTATTGATGTCCGCGGTGTTTAACGGGGGAACCATTTATAAGCCCCAGGTGACGCGATGGGTCAGGAAAGCCGACGGCGAGGCGGTTTTCGAGATGTCCCCTGAGGCAAAGGAAAAGCTGAACATCAAACCGCCCTATCTCGAGATGGTGAAGGAGGCCCTCCAGGGGGTGGTGAACGGTCCACACGGCACCGGTTCCAAGGCAAGGCTCAAGAATATAAGTGTGGCGGGCAAGACGGGCACGGCCCAGGTGGTGGCCATGGGCGATGACAGCAAGAGACAAGATGAGGCCGACATCCCCTGGAAATACCGGGACCATGCCTGGTTTGTTGCGGTGGCCCCGGTGGGGGATCCGAAGATCGCTGTGGCGGTGTTGGTGGAGCATGGCGGGCACGGTGGAAGCGCCGCCGCACCCATTGCCAAGGGCCTGATCGAGACCTATCTCGATAAGGGCAAGGCGGGTGAGGAAAAGGCGTGTAACCCATGAGTGCCGTCCTGGGAAAAGATGATTGATCGCAGGTTGATTAAGAATTTCGATTGGGTATTGCTCCTGCTGCTCCTTATTCTGGCGGGTATCAGTCTCCTTAACCTCTACAGCGCCACCTATGCCATACGGGATGTGGGTGGCGCCAAAATCTTCATGAAACAGATCTATTGGTTTCTGATCGGTTTTGCCGTTCTTTTGGCGTTCACCACCTTTAATTATTACAAACTGGAACGACTGGCCTATCCAGCCTACTTCACTGCCGTTGCCCTTCTCGTCGTTGTACTGCTGACAGGGAAGATTACCTCCGGTTCTCAGCGATGGCTGCATCTCGGGTCTGTCTCGTTTCAGCCTTCGGAGTTTGCAAAGATCGCCGTGGTGCTGGTGCTCGCCAGGTTTTTCAGCGAAAAGGGAGGATATCAGGCCTACCGCCTCAGGGATCTCTGGCAGCCGTTCTTGATGATCGCTGTGCCCTTCGCGCTGATCCTGAAAGAACCGGACCTGGGGAGTGCGCTTTTCATTGGCCTGGTATCCTTCTCCATGGTCCTCTTTGTGAAGGTTCACTGGAAATCCATATTGATCTTTTTTTTATCCTGTATGGCGGTGGCCCCCCTCATCTGGTTCAGGTTGAAGGAGTACCAGCAGATGCGAATCCTGACCTTTCTCAGCCCCGATATGGATCCTTTGGGCTCGGGATATCATATCAATCAGTCCAAGATCGCCATCGGATCGGGATGGCTGTGGGGAAAGGGCTTTCTAAACGGCACGCAGACCCGCCTCCACTTTCTGCCGGAGCAGCACACCGACTTTGCCTTTTCCGTGCTGGCCGAGGAGTGGGGGCTGGTGGGGGCAGTGGTTCTTTTGATGATTTACCTCTTTATGATCCTGTGGGGATTAAACATCGTGAAGAGTTCCAAAGAGAGGTTTGGGGCCATTCTGGGGTTTGGCATTGTGGCCATCGTTTTCTGGCAAGTGGTGATCAACGTGGGGATGGTGACCGGGCTTCTACCGGTGGTGGGCATCCCCCTCGCCCTTTTCAGCTACGGTGGGTCATCGCTGGTGACCACCATGGCGGTGCTGGGTCTCCTCATGAATATCAGTATGAGGCGCTTCATGTTTCAGGAGGATCAGGACAGGCTGTTTTAGCGTTTCATCTTTGTCAATCGCCTGACGTTGGGTGGCGCGGCTGAAAATAAGCGCTTTTGGTTGCATGTGAATGGGGCCTGTGGTACGGTGCGTGGTTCGAAATGGGGGTAAGTGATCATGATACAGAACAGCGAGATTTATGTGGAGACCACCTCAAAGACCGACGTTCTCGATCTTACACCCGAGGTGATGCGTGTGGTGCGTCGTGCTTCAGTTGATTCGGGTCACGTGACGTTATTTGTCCCAGGCTCAACCGCATCCCTCACCACCATTGAATTTGAAAGCGGGGCCGTTGCCGACTTGAAGGCCGCCATCGAGCGAATGGCCCCTCAAGCGATGGTTTATGCCCATAATGAGCGTTGGGGAGATGGCAACGGCTACGCCCATGTGCGGGCGGCCGTCCTTGGTCCGTCCCTCCACATCCCCATCGTGGATGGCGCCCTGACCCTTGGCACCTGGCAGCAGATTGTACTGCTTGATTTCGATAATCGGCCCAGGAGCCGGCGCATCATGGTACAAATAATAAAAGAAGATGGCTGAAAAAAAGCTCAGTTTTCCCGATTATGAACGGGTTCAGGCCCTGTGCGGGGAGCAGAATGCACACCTCGAAGTGCTCAAGGATTTGACCGGCATTTCGGTGAACGTTCGAGGGAATGTGCTGCGCCTTCAGGGGGGGAGTGGGAGATTGATCTGGTAGAAAACGTTTTGAATCAGCTTTACGGCCTGCTGGAGGCCGATTACCCGCTTTTTGCCAATGATGTGGGATACGCGGTGAGAATACTGAGCGGAGATCGCTCGGTGAAGCTGGAGAAGATATTCAAGGATGAGGTTTTTATCTCTTCAAAAAAACGCGTGATTACCCCCAAGACGGTCAATCAGAAAAATTACATCGACAGTATTAAACGATACGATATCGTATTCGGGATCGGACCGGCGGGGACAGGTAAAACCTATCTCGCCATGGCCATGGCCGTTTCTGCTCTGATCAAAAAGGAGATGAATCGGGTCGTCCTGGCAAGGCCTGCGGTGGAGGCCGGGGAGCGGTTGGGCTTTCTTCCCGGGGATCTTTATGAGAAGGTCAACCCCTATCTGAGACCCTTATATGACGCGCTCCATGATATGATGCCTTTTGAAAACGCGTCCCGTCTCCTGGATCAGGGCATTATCGAAGTGGCCCCGCTCGCCTTTATGCGGGGGCGGACACTCAACGATTCTTTTGTTATTCTGGATGAGGCCCAGAACGCGACCCCGGAACAGATGAAGATGTTTCTGACCCGCCTCGGCTTCAGTTCCAAGGCGGTGATCACGGGTGATGTCACCCAGACCGACCTGCCCGACGGCAAGACATCCGGGCTCATCGACGCCAGGGCCACGCTGGAGGGAATCGAGGGGATTCGGTTTGTCTATTTCTCCCGGGATGATGTGATTCGGCATCCCCTGGTCCAAGAGATTATCGACGCCTACGAACGGCTTGAAAAGAAAGCACCAATTCGCCCCGTGGCATAAGGGGCCATATGAAATCGAATTTATTGGACAAGCGAAAAAAGATCCTGCTGAGTCGGCGAAGAGGACCCGCCAAAAAAGAGGGCGAGCCGCGGTCTTCATCAAAAATGGGGAAGCCATCGTCCATGATCTGGGCCCGTCCTGAGGCCGTGAGATGGTACATCCTCCTGGGCCTCAGCTTTATCATCGCTGTTCTTCTTTTCCCCAATATCCTCACCGTTCCGCGGTCCTATCATCTCGGAGATGTGGTGGATCGGGATATCAAGGCCTCAAGGGAGTTTCTCATTGAAAATAAGGAACTTACCGAAAAAAACCGTGAACAGGCGGTAAAGCAGGCCCTTTCCGTGTATGATTTTGATCCCGCTGCAACCGATGTGGTGTCCAGAATCAAGGAGGCATTTAAAGCAGGGAGAGAATACCTCGCCGCAGCTACGGCAACCCCCCCAAAGAACGAAGCGGACCCTGACGTCGAGAACGAGATTCAGACGGTATCGTTGGATACCTTCAAGAAACGGTTCTTTGACATCCTGGAGATTCCTTACGATGCTTCACTCATCGCGACCTTTCTCAAAAATGATTTTTCTCCCCAGGCCGAGGAATTGATTCTTGCCATGGACGGGCAGGTGTTTAAGCGCGGGGTGGTCGGTAATAAGGTGATGCTGATGAATCAGGCCGGTAAAGGGATCATGCTGCATGACATTCGAAGTGGTGAAGAGACCAAAGTCACCGATCTGGATCGCTTTTATGACGTAGAAGATGCCCGGGCCTTTGTCTATGGCAAAAGAGACTCGGTTTTATCCGCCCTGGCGCCCAGAGCCCTGGCGCTTGCGTCCCTGGATCTGGCCGCCGCCATGATTAAGCCCAACGTCACCTTCAACAAGCGGGAGACCAATTTACGGGTAGAGGAAGTTCGGCAATCGGTCAAACCTTTTTATTTCAAGGTCAAGAAGGGCGAGATGCTTATCCGGGAGGGGGAACGGGTCCAGAAAGAAGACCTGCTCAAACTCTCCGCACAGTATGAGTATCTGAAGCAAAAGGACGTGTTGAGCCGTGTCCCCGCCATGGCGGTGCTGTTTGGGTTGCTTCTTCTCATCATGTATCTGTCAGGCCTCGTCAGGAGCCGGTCCACCGACATTGAAATACGGGATCTGTTGTTTCTTTCGGGGACCCTTCTGATGACGTTTCTGATTGTTATCGCGGGCGATTTCGTAGCTCAGGAGCTGGCGAGAGGCTTTCATTATCTTCTCATCCCGGGCCCTGTTGTTTGCCATACCCGTTGCCAGCGGGGCCATGCTCATTGCCATCTTTCACGGGATCGGTGTCGCGGCCAGTTTCTCCCTGATCATTTCGGTGCTGGCAGCCCTCGTGGTCGACGGGCGGATTGAATTCTTTGTTTATTTTTTCATCAGCTCTCTCATTGGTGCCTCCGGGGTAAAGGTGTACCGGGAGCGGGGAATTTTTATCAAAGCCGGGCTCAAGGTGGGGTTGTGCAATGTCATCATGGCCCTGTGCATCGAAGCCCTTTACGGCTCGCTGTTCACGGTCGAGGCGATATTGGCCTTTGGTGCCGCGCTCCTCGGGGGCATCCTCGTGGGTGTGCTGTCCACTGGAATCCTCCCGTTGATTGAAATGTCCTTTGGTTTCACGACGGACGTGAAACTCCTGGAACTGGCTAGCCTGGACCAGCCCCTGTTGCGCGAACTGATGGTCCAGGCACCGGGGACTTACCACCACAGCGTCATCGTGAGCAACATGGTCGAGGCTTCCGCACGGGCCATCAATGCCAATCCGCTTCTCGCCAAGGTGGCGGCCTATTACCATGATATCGGAAAAATGCGAAAGCCGCTTTACTTCATCGAGAATCAGGTCGGCCAGGACAATAAACATGAAAAGCTGGCGCCCTCCATGAGCAGCCTGATTCTGATTTCCCATGTGAAGGATGGGGTGGATCTGGCCAGGGAATACAAACTGGGTCGGGAGATTATCGATATCATCGGACAGCATCACGGCCGATCACTGATCACCTATTTCTACGAGAAGGCAAAGACACAGGGGGAGAAAAAGGGCGGCAAATCGAGCCAGGTTAAGGAAGAGAACTTTCGATATCCGGGCCCCAAACCCCAGAGCAAGGAAGCTGCTCTGGTCATGCTGGCGGATGGGGTGGAGGCGGCGTCCAAGACCCTGCGGGATCCGACTGGTGCTCGAATTCAGGGTCTGGTCCAGAAGATGATCAAAAAGGCGTTTTCAGACGGGCAACTGGATGAGTGCGAATTGACCTTGAAAGATCTGCATGAAATTGCGAAGAGTTTTAACAAGACCTTGAGCGGTATTTTTCACCATCGCATTGATTATCCGGAGGTGGGGGGGGCCGGGGTGCCGACGCGTCAGGGGGATCCGATAAATCGGAAAAGAAGGGCGCTCTGAAAAAGGGGGAGAATGGATATACAGGTAAACGGCCATCAGGGGGACCCGCGGATAAAAATCAGGATGGTACGGCGGAAGCTGAAGGCGATCTTAAACGACTTGGGCTGTCGTGACAGGGAGTTGAGTGTGCTTTTTGTGGATGACGAGGAAATGACCCGATTGAACCACCGTTACCTGAGGAGAGAAGGCTCGACCAATGTCATCGCGTTTCCCATGATTGAAAAAGGCGCGCTTAAAAGTGATGAGGCCGGTTTTGAATCGCTGATGCTGGGGGATGTGGTGGTTTGTACGGATACGGCGGCACGGGAGGCGGAAGCCGCTGGTGTCAGTGTTGAAGAGGTGGTGGACCGCCTGTTGATTCACGGTATTCTCCATCTTTTGGGATATGAGCATGAAGCATCTGAAAAAGATGCGATGATGATGGAGGAGGAGGAACATCGTCTGAGGGGAATGGTGAGGGAGGTGTAGCTTTATGGCACGATTATCCGTGAATGTCGACCATGTGGCCACGGTGCGGCAGGCCAGAGGCATCAACAGCCCCGATCCCGTATTTGCCGCCGGTCTGGCGGAACTGGCGGGTGCGGAGGGGATTATCTGTCATCTGCGGGAAGACCGCCGGCACATCAACGACAGGGACGTTGAGCTGCTCCGACAGACCGTAAAGACCCGGCTCAATCTTGAGATGGCGGCGGTGGAGGAGATGGTGGAGATCGCCCTGGCCCAGGAACCCGATCTGGTGACCCTGGTGCCGGAAAAAAGAGAAGAACTGACCACTGAAGGCGGGCTTGACGTGATTTCAAGACCCGCCCATTTTAAAGCGGTTGTGGGCCGTCTCCACGAAAAGGGGATCCAGGTGAGTTTTTTTGTGGATCCGCATCCAAATCAGATCAAGACCGCCCATGAGTGCGGAGCCGATATCGTGGAAATCCATACCGGCCATTATTCGGAAGCGACGACCGAAGGGGAGGCTGTGGATCGTTTTAAGCGCATTGTGGCCGCGGTGGAGGCCGCACATGCACTGGAGCTGAGTATCAGCGCCGGTCACGGGCTCAACTATACGAACGTTATGCGGTTTCGGGTCCTGCCTCAGATCGAAGAGTACAGCATCGGGCACAGCATCGTGGCCATGGCCGTTTATGTGGGATTTGAAGCGGCGGTCAAAAAAATGATGGATCTGGTAAAGGACTTCTAATTGAGTACACTGCACCGAATATGATCTACGGTACCGGCGTTGATCTCATCAAGATAGAGCGGATGTCAGGGGTGGTGTCGAGGTGGGGAGATCGATTTTTAAACCGGGTCTTCACGGCAGAAGAGATTCGGTTTTGTCGCGGGCGGCCGTCGCCCCACGAAGCATTTGCACTGCGGTTCGCTGCCAAAGAGGCCTTTTCCAAGGCCCTGGGTCTCGGTATGCGCCAAGGTGTCCGGTGGCGGGATATTGAGGTCTTCCACGACCCGGCGGGCAAACCCGGCTTGAAGCTCAGCGGCGTTTCTTGGCAGATTTGCCGGAGCAATGACATCAATGGAATTCATTTGAGCCTGTCGGATGATGGCGCATACGGGGTGGCTGTGGTGATTCTTGAGACGTGAGCAGGTTTCGGATTTTCCCGCTGAAGTCGGGATCTTCGACAGGTGCCATCAGCACCCACAAATACGACCGTGCAGCGGTTTCCCGCTTCGATTTGAGAATTAACTTGAAACCGGCAATCCCGCCGTCGGCGGGATCTTCGCTTCGCTTCGACCAGCAACTTAAAAATTACACCAGAAGCATGAATTGCGATATCAGACAGGAGATAAAAAAAGATGACACTGAATGCCAGTGATATCATGACCACCGACATCATCACGGTGACAACGGAAACCCCCCTCAAGGAGCTGGCCAAGCTTCTGTATGATCATCATATCAATGGCGTGCCGGTGGTGGATGAGGAAGGGTCCCTGCTGGGGATTATCTGCGAGAGCGATCTCATTCGCAAAGACAAAAAGCTTCATATCCCGACGGTAATGGCGCTATTTGATGCGGTATTTTATCTCGAAAGGCCGGGGCGCCTCAAAGAGGAGATGGAACGGTTTAGTGCCACCACGGTGGGGGATCTCTACACCAAGGATCCCGTCACCGTGGATGAAAGAACTCCTATTGAAGAGATCGCCACGCTGATGACCGAGAAGAAAATCTATACACTCCCCGTGATGGACGGCGATCGTCTTGTGGGCATTATCGGTAAGGCGGATCTTTTAAGGACCTTTGACACGTGACAGACAGCCGATTCCGTCACAAAAGCCTCAGTGCAGATGACACGATTCAAATAGCCCGGAAGCTGGGGGCACGCCTCGGTCCCGGAGATTTTATCGCGCTTTCCGGAGAGCTGGGAAGCGGTAAGACGTGGTTCACGAAAGGTCTGGCCCTGGGGCTGGGGGTTTCACCCGACACCGTCGTGACCAGTCCCTCTTTCGCCCTCATGAACGCCTATGAGGGAAGATTGACGCTATACCACATGGATGTGTATCGGCTGGAAGCGGTGTCGGATTTCCTCGACACCGGTCTTGAAGAATATTTTGGTGGGGAAGGTGTGGTGGCCATGGAATGGGCGGATCGCTGGCCAGACATTCTGCCCGACTGGTCGATTCAGGTGAAGCTTTCAGTTCTGGATGAAGCCTCCCGGGAAATCACCATGGCCGGACATCACGTCCGGGCGGTACAACTCATAGAGAAAATAAAAGAAGAACTGGAGCGGTAACGATTATGGCACTCATTGTTCAGAAATATGGCGGAACCTCCGTGGGCAGTATTGAGAAGATCCGTGCGGTCGCTGAAAAAGTCATCGATTCTCACCAGGCGGGAAACCGGATGGTCGTGGTCCTCTCCGCCATGTCAGGCCGGACCGATGCCTTAATCGAACTGGCGAGGGAGATGACGGATGACCCGGACCCCAGAGAATTGGATGTCCTCATGGCCACGGGGGAACAGGTGAGCGTGGCCCTGTTTGCCATGGCCGTGAAGTCCATGGGATACGATGCACGGTCTTTATTGGGCTTCCAGGCGGCCATTCATACCGATCATCTGTATGGAAAGGCCAGGATACAGGACATCGACGGGACGCGCATTATGCGGGATCTGGAACGGGATCGGATTGTGGCCGTAGCCGGATTTCAGGGGCTGGATGAACATGGCGATATTACCACCCTGGGCCGGGGCGGGTCCGATACCACGGCGGTGGCGCTGGCCGCCGCCCTCAACGCAGATGTGTGCGAAATATTTACGGATGTGGACGGCGTGTATACCACGGATCCCAATGTTTGCGCGAAGGCCAGAAAAATGGATATCATCGCATACGAAGAAATGCTCGAGATGGCGAGCCTGGGGGCGAAAGTCCTGGAGATCCGTTCGGTTGAATTTGCCATGAAATTCAACGTGCCGATTCATGTCAGATCAACGTTTAATGATGAAAGGGGGACCATGGTGGTGGCTGAGACAAAGGATATGGAAAAGGTGGCGGTATCAGGAGTGGCCTATAACAAAAACGAAGCCCGGGTCACCATCAAAAAAGTGCCGGATCAGCCAGGGACAGCCTCTAAGATATTCGACCCCATATTCAAGTCCGGTATCGTTGTGGATATGATCCTTCAGAATACTTCCGAGGACGGGTTGACAGACCTGACATTCACGGTGCCCAAGAGCGATTTCTACAATACCATGAAACAGGTCAGCAAAGTGGCTGAAGCGATCGGGGCCGAGAAGGTGCTGGGTGATGAGGACATCGCCAAGGTCTCGATCATCGGCGTGGGCATGCGGACCCATGCGGGTGTGGCCAAAAAGATGTTTGAGGCCCTGGCCGGGGAAAACATCAATATCATGATGATCAGTACCTCTGAGATAAAGATATCGTGTGTCATAGAGGAAAAATATACGGAACTGGCCGTGCGCACGCTGCACTCCACATTTGGCCTCGATGATGAAAGTGCGGAACCCGAATAAGTCCGTATCCGGCGTTCTTTTCCTCTTTTTAATGCTGATTACTTCCGCATTTTTTTCAAAGGGAAAAGCCCTGGTCGACATACGGGAAAGCGCAAACGATTCGCCCACATTCGTGGAAATCAAAGGGGATGTGCGCTGTCCGGCGGTTTACGGCTTTACAGAGCCCCCCGTTCTAAGCCGCTTGGTGCGCCGTGCCGGCGGGTTGACTCATAATGGGTGTAAGGAACCCTTATCGGTCAATTCCGAACCATTTTCGACCGGGCGGTGTGTTTCATTGGCATCAAAGAAGGGGGGATGCGTTCTAAATGTTCGGCGGATGTCTGCTTTTTATCAGGTCACATTGGGGATACCCCTCTCTATCAACGGGGCGAAGGCGGAGTCTCTCGCGGCCGTTCCGGGGATCGGCCCAATGACGGCCCAATCCATGGTGCGCGAGAGAGACAAGCGGGGCGGGTTTAAGAAAATGGCGGATATCCTTTCGGTTCCGGGTATCGGTCCGGCCGTGTATGAGAAGATACGGCCCTATCTGACCCTGTAGAGACGACCCATGTTTCCGTCGAGACCTCTCAAAAACACACTTATCCTTTCGCAGCGTCTGAGCTCTATTCCGAAAATCGTTGTTTTCCCCCGTCAGCGGTATCGGGGGCCCCAATGATCGTTCTTGGGATTGATACGTCTTGTGACGATACCTCTGCTGGGGTGGTGGTCGATGGGCGGCGTGTCCTGTCCAACGTGGTCCATTCCCAGGTGACGGTGCATCATCCCCACGGTGGGGTGGTGCCCGAACTGGCCTCGAGGGAACACATTCGAAACATCATGCCGGTGGTGGATGCGTCCCTCAGCCGCGCAGAGATTGAGCTGGACCAGTTGGACGGTATCGCGGTGACGGTGGGTCCCGGACTGGTGGGCGCCCTTTTGGTGGGGCTTTATTATGCCAAGGGATTGAGTTATGCATCCGGAAAACCGATGGTGGCCGTGAATCACCTGGAAGGTCATATCCTTTCCGTCTTTCTCGAAGAAGACATCCCGGCCTTTCCGTTTTTGGCCCTGACGGTTTCAGGAGGGCATACCAGTCTCTATCATGTGGAGGGGTTTGGTCGATACACCCTCATGGGACAGACCCTGGACGACGCCGCCGGAGAGGCCTTTGACAAGGTGGCCAAAATATCGGGGCTGGGTTATCCAGGGGGGATCGCTATCGAAAAAGTATCCCGGGAGGGGAGAGGGGATCGGGTCCGGTTCCCGAGGGCGTTTTTGTCAAAGACGTCCCTCGATTTCAGCTTCAGCGGCCTCAAGACGGCGGTGTCGCTCTTCATGAAGAAATGGGCCGATGATAAGGGCGATGTGACCCTTGCCGACATCGGGGCGTCGTTTCAGGAATCGGTGGTGGATGTGCTCGTGGAAAAGGTCATTCGAGCGGAAAAACGCATCGATGCCAGGTCCATTGTGCTGGGTGGGGGTGTGGCGTGCAACCGGAGGCTCAGGGAGCGGATGGCGGCGGCTGCAGCCGCAGAAGGGGTACGCCTCTATTACCCCCGCCCGGAATATTGCACGGATAATGGCGCCATGATTGCCGTTTGCGGATATCATCGACTCCTTCGGGGCGAGGTGGCGGATCTCAATACAGATGTAAGATCCAAGCTTCCCCTGTGATGACCCTTTGAAAATGTTTCGTGTGTTATTTTGTTCAGGACCCGGTCGAGGCTGATCCATATTGAAACTGAAAAGGCAGATTCGCTACTACTATTTGCGGTTTATACGCCTCAGAGGCGATCCCCGGGACCTGGCTTTGGGCATGGCCTTCGGTATATTTACCGGCATGATGCCCATCATGCCCTTTCAGATGGCCCTTGCGGTGGCACTGGCCCTTCTGTTCAAGGCGAGTAAAATTACGGCGGCCCTGGGCACCTGGGTCAGCAATCCATTCAACTGGTATTTCCTCTACTACTTCAGTTACAAACTGGGGGCCTTTGTCCTCGGGCTGGAAGGGCATGGAAAGATGTTCTCCGCCATTATGTCCTCGGTGCGTAATGGAGAGGAGGCACTGATCATCGCCGAGAAAATCCTCGCGGCCGGGGGGCTCATGGGGACTGCCTTCCTGACAGGTGGCCTCATCATGGGCGTCCTCGCCGCCGTCCCGTCCTATTTTATCTTTCTTTTCATCTTCAGGCGGATACGGCAGTGGCGGGCGTCCGCCAGGCGGGGGAAGGTGTGACCGTCGAGAGAAAGGATCGGGAGTCCGGCGGGCGGTTTCGGCCCAGAAAGCGTCTGGGCCAGCACTTCCTTGTGGATCCCATGGTGCGCGATGACATGCTGGCGCACACCGGATTCGGCGTGGACGACACCATACTGGAGGTGGGGCCGGGGCAGGGCGCGCTTACGCTTCCTTTGTCGCAGCAGGTCAAAACCCTCATCGCCGTGGAGAAGGACCGGGAACTCATCGGGCCCCTTGAAGAACGGCTTTTTGAAGCCGGTATCGACAATGTGACGCTGATCCATCAGGATATCCTCAAATTTGATTTGAAGGAAATCGTCTCACCGCCTGAAAAACTCCATGTCATCGGAAACCTCCCCTACAATATATCCACTCCCTTTCTGGAGCGATTGATTCAAAACCGCAGCTATCTCGGGAAGGCCGTGCTCATGTTCCAACTCGAGGTGGCGCGGAGATTGACCGCTGTCTCCAACAGCAAAGCCTATGGTGCCATGAGTGTCATGGTTCAGTACGCCGCGGCGTGTCAATCGATCATGCCGGTCAAAAGGACGTCGTTTTATCCGAAGCCCAAGGTGGATTCAATGGTGGTAGCCCTCGATTTTGAACGGCCCTATCCCAAGCAGGCGGCCGATGAGGGCTTTTTCAGGCGGGTGGTGAAGGCCGCCTTTGCCCATCGGCGGAAGATACTCCTCAATTCCCTGAAGGTGCTCCAACCGGCAATGGACCGGGATCGTCTCATGGAGGGGTTGCGCCGATGTGCCATTGATCCAAACCGGCGGGCCGAGACCCTCGACATGGAGGATTTTCTCTGCCTGGCCTCGGCCCTTGCAATTGACAGGCCGGCGTCGGCGTGATATGAGGGCCTTCTGATGGAAGTGATTGACACCATTGACCGGATGCAACAGCGGGCTGAATTCCTGAGATCGGCGGGTCATACCCTTGCCTTTGTGCCCACCATGGGCTTTCTCCACGAGGGACATCTTGAGTTGATGCGGGTGGGCAAAAAGCACGCCGATAAGGTCATCATCAGCATTTTCGTGAATCCCACGCAGTTCGGACCGGGTGAGGACTATGAGCAGTATCCCCGGGACCCCGAGGGTGATCTAAAAACGGCGGAAAAGGCGGGTGTGGACGTGGTCTTCATGCCGACGGCCGAAGAGATGTATCCGGATATGAGCCAGACAAGGGTAGTGGTGGAGAGACTTCCGAACCATCTCTGCGGCCTATCGAGACCGGGGCACTTCGACGGCGTGACCACCGTGGTGGCCAAACTGTTTCATGTGACCCAACCCCATCTCGCGATTTTCGGGCAGAAGGATTTTCAGCAGTTGACGGTCATTACCCGAATGGTCATGGACCTCAGCATGGACATTCGGATTGTCGGGGTACCGACGGTCCGTGAGCCCGACGGGTTGGCCATGAGTTCAAGAAATAAGTACCTGAGTCAAAAAGAACGAAAATCCGCCTTGTGCCTCAAGGAATCGCTGGATACGGCACAGCGACTGGCGGCGGAGGGGGAAACGGAGAGCCGGGCCATTTTGTCACGTATCGAGGCACTGATCCTGAATCATTCGTACACCGAGATCGACTATGTTGAGCTGTGTGATCCGGTGACGCTGGATCACACGGAAGCGCTGAAAGAAGAGACGCTCCTGGCACTGGCTGTAAGGGTGGGCAAGACGCGGTTGATTGACAATTGTATTTTGAGACGGGGCGGTTGAAATATTCGCCACTAAGCCGCTGAGACACCAAGTTTGCATCTATCTGTGTCATCTTCGTGTCTTGGTGTCTTCGTGGCATCTTTTTTAAATGGAACAAGACGAAGGGAGAACATCATGAAAACCTCAAATTTCTTATTCACCTCTGAATCGGTTACCGAAGGCCACCCGGACAAGGTGGCCGATCAGATATCCGATCACATCCTGGACCGGATTCTGGAGCAGGAACCGAAATCGAGGGTCGCGTGCGAGACCCTGGTGACCACCGGGATGGCCATGATTTCAGGAGAAATTACCACCGGGGCCTATGTGGACATGCCCGAGGTGGTGAGAGACACGATCCGGGATATCGGTTACAAGAATTCGTCCATGGGATTTGACTGGGAGACCTGTGCCGTGCTTTCCACCATTGACAAGCAATCCCCGGACATCGCCATGGGCGTGGACGACGGCAGCGGGCTCTTTAAGGAACAGGGGGCCGGGGATCAGGGGCTCATGTTCGGTTACGCCTGCCGGGACACCAAGGTGCTCATGCCCATGCCGATTTATCTGGCCCACGGATTGACCCGCCGGCTGGCCCACGTACGGAAATCCGGGCAACTGCCCTGGCTGCGGCCGGACGGTAAATCCCAGGTCACCGTGGAGTATGTGGAAGGAAAACCCTCCAGGATTCATACGGTGGTCATTGCGGCCCAGCACAATCCTGAAGTGGACTACGAGACCCTCAGGGAGGCCATCATCGAACAGGTCATCAAGGAGATCATTCCCCAGGGGATGCTGGATGAACAGAGCCAGATCTTTATCAACACCACCGGACGTTTCGTGGTGGGCGGCCCCATGGGCGACTGCGGCCTGACCGGCCGGAAGATCATCATGGATACTTACGGGGGCTTCGGGTACCATGGCGGCGGGGCCTTCTCCGGAAAGGATCCCTCCAAGGTGGACCGGAGCGCGTCGTACATGTGCCGGTATATTGCCAAAAACCTGGTGGCCGCCGGACTGGCGGAGACCTGCGAGATTCAGGTGGCTTATACCATCGGTCGTGCCGAGCCGGTGTCGGTGATGGTGGGGGCCTACAGCACCGGCGTGATATCCAGCAGAGAGCTGACCGAGATCGTGAAGAAGGAGTTCGACCTCCGGCCGGCCGCCATTATCGAAAGACTCGATCTGTTGAGACCCATTTACAGAAAGACATGCAATTACGGACACTTCGGCCGGGAACTTCCCGAGTTCAGCTGGGAGAAGACCGATGTGGCGGAGACCCTCAAGCGGGCGGTTAAATAGCTCCCATCAGTGGCCGGTGTTCAGGTTTCAGTAAACTGCAAACCCTGACAACCGAAATATAGAACTCAATCGTAAAGGGATAATACAATGGATTACGATATCAGAGACATCAACCTGGCGGCAAAGGGCCGCCTCAGAATCGAGTGGGCCGAGATGAGCATGCCGGTCCTCAAAACCATCAGGGAACGCTTCTTAACGGAGAATCCTTTGGCCGGGCGCCGGATTTCGGCCTGCCTTCATGTGACAACGGAAACGGCTGCGCTTATGAAAACCCTGAAGGCGGGCGGTGCGGATGTGGTGGTGTGCGCCTCAAATCCACTCTCCACCCAGGATGATGTGGCCGCCTCTCTCGTGGCGGATGACGAGATTCCCGTTTATGCCATCAAAGGGGAAGACCATGCCACATACTACGGTCACATCCTCTCGGCTTTGAAACATGAACCCCATATGACCATGGATGACGGGGCCGACCTGGTGGGTTCGCTTCACTTCATTGCACTCGGGAAGTGGGATGATCTGGAACCTTCCGTCAGTGCATGGGGGAAGGGGCTCCCTGAAGCGGATCGGGAACGCTTTTTATCCAACGTCATCGGCGGGACCGAGGAGACCACCACCGGCGTCATCCGTTTGCGGAGCATGGAAAAGGACGGCGTTTTGCAGTTCCCCATCATTTCCGTAAACGATGCCAACACCAAACATCTGTTTGACAACCGGTACGGCACCGGACAGAGCACGGTGGACGGGATCATAAGGGCCACCAACCGCCTCCTTGCCGGAAGTGTCTTTGTGGTGTCCGGATACGGATGGTGCGGCCGGGGGGTGGCGAGCAAGGCCAAGGGTCACGGTGCGCACGTCATTGTGGTCGAGGTGGATCCTCTCCGGGCACTGGAAGCCACCATGGACGGGTTTCAGGTGATGCCCATCGCCGAGGCAGCGCCCCTGGGGGATTTTTTCTGCACGCTGACCGGGGATATCAATGTCATCCGGAAAGAACACTTCCTCAAGATGAAAAACGGTGCCATCGTGGCCAATTCCGGGCACTTCGACGTGGAACTGGACCTTCCCGGACTCGCGGAAGCGGCCACAGACCGCCGGGCCATCCGGGATTTTGTTGAGGAATTCACGCTCGAAGACGGCCGGCGGCTCTATGTGCTGGGTGAGGGACGGCTCATCAATCTGGCGGCGGCCGAGGGGCATCCGTCCAGCGTGATGGATATGAGTTTTGCCAACCAGGCCCTGTCTGCCGAATACATGGCCACGGCGCACGGGGGCCTCAAAAAGGCGGTCCATCCGGTGCCGCTCGAGATCGATCAGGAGATTGCGCGTCTGAAACTCGAATCCATGGGCGTGAAAATCGATACCCTGACAGAAGAGCAGGAGCGATATCTCTCCTCGTGGGAGATGGGGACGTAGGATTCAGGTTTTAAAAGGTCGGGTTTCGGGTGTCCGTGTTTGGGGGTCGCTCAAAGTTTTTGTAGATCCCGCTCCGGTGTATCGGGTGCGGGCTCTGCATCACCACCTGCAGCACCGGCGCCGTGACCCTGCAGCCCAAGCCGGAGGCGTTTTGGCTCGAACCCCCTGCCACCGCGCGGGATACCATGATGGAACTGGCTCAGAAGCGCGGAAAATCATTGGTGCCGCTTGCGTTTACCGGGTCCGGTTGATTTCTAAAAAGCATATCAATCGCCAATCGCCAATCATAAATCATCAATCCATAAAGGGGGTTTTTTTGCCATGCTGAAAACCAAAATCACCGACATGCTGGGGATCGAATACCCCATCCTCGGGGGCACCATGATGTCCATCACCGATGCGGATTTCACTGCCGCCATCTCCAATGCAGGGGGTCTGGGAATCCTCGCCTCGGCCATTTACCAGAACCGCGAATCCTTCGGTGAGGCCCTGGATCGTATTTTTGAACTGACCGACAAACCCTTTGCCGTCAATCTCAATCTCTTCCCCATGATGCGCCCCATCGACAACAACGATTATCTCGATGTCCTCCTGGAGAAGGGGGTCAAGATCGTGGAGACCTCGGGCCATTCAGCGCCCGAAGACCTCTGTAAACGGTTCAAGGATGCGGGTCTGATCTGGATGCACAAATGTGTGGGCGTTCGATATGCCCTCAAGGTGCAGGATATGGGCGCTGATATCATCACGGTGGTGGGTTACGAAAATGGAGGTGCCACCGGCAAACTGGATATCGGGACCATGGTGTTGATCCCCCGGGTGGTGGAGAGCGTAAGGGTGCCGGTGATCGGCGGTGGGGGTGTGTCCGACGGAAGAGGCCTTGTGGCCCTCCTGGCCCTGGGTGCCCAGGGGGTTATTATGGGGACGCGGCTTCTCGCCACACAGGAGGCGCCGCTTCACGATACGCTCAAGAAGGCGTTGGTGCAGGCCAGTGAACTGGACACCATGCTGGTCATGCGGTCCATCGGGGCCACGCACCGGGTATGGGTCAACCGGGCGGCCAAGAAGGTGGTGGAACTGGAGAAAGATCAGGCCGGCCTTCAGGAGATTCTGAAAATCGCCGCCGGAGACAAGGCCAGGCAAATGTACAGGGATGGGGATCTCGATGCCGGAATCATATCATGCGGGCAGGGAATCGGTCTGGTCCATGATTTGCCCAAGGTGAAAAACCTCTTTGATCAGATCATCGACGATGCATCCCAGGTCATTCAAGGACTAACTGCAGCGTAGTTCGCGTTATTTCACGAATACGATTCGCTCGCTGACGCCCGCACTTCCATGGAGATTGCAGTTACCCTGGGCTTCAATCTCCAGATCCTTGTCTGCGGTCACGGTGACCTCCTTGGTGAAGGTTTCGCCCTCCGGCTTATCCATGGCCGAATATTCCCAGCGGGCAATCTCTTCCCCATTGGCCTTGACAACCACCCACTCGGTATAATGAAAGAAATTGTTTGCGCTGTGGATGACTTTCAAGGTGATGACCACCTCGGATCCTTTGGCCACCTGGTTGGGCGCATCAATCTCAACCGCAGATTTATCCGCCCAGACCACGGGTGCATTCAGCAGGAAAAATACCATACCGATGACCAAGATCAAATATTTCGGGCTTTTCATTGTAGCCTCCCTTCATCCTTTAGTGTAACAACGTTAAAATAATACCACCATCTATACCCGTCAATCGTGCACCTGTTCTACGGAACAGCCAAAATATCGGTTCCGCGTAACAGTGTTGCCGGTTACTCTCCCGTAAATACCGGTTTCCGAGCGTCACATAACCGTCAATGAACATCAACGACTGCGATCATGATTCACCGTTTCCTTTTTCGGTACATGTCAGGATCACCTCGGCGAGGTCCATGATCTGAATTCTGTCATCAAGGAACTCGCTCTTAAGGGCATCCTCCAGCATCTTGGCGCAATTGGGACAAGCCACCGCAATCACTGACGCTCCGGTATTGTTTGCCTCCCGTACCCTCACCCGCCCGGGACTGTCCGGGCTGTGACCCAGAAGATCCGAAAAAAGTTCCCGCCGCCGCCCCCGCAGCAGAGCGCGTCACCCTTTGAACGGTCCATTTCCACGAACTGTACATTTCTGATCTTGCTCAGAATGTTTCTCGGGGTACCATATTCCTGATGATGCCGCCCGAGATAGCACGGATCGTGAAAGGTGACCCTGACCGGCTCTCCTTTCGGCGTCAAGTGAACCGTCTTCATCAGACCCTCAATGACCTGACTGTAATGATAGACATCAAATTGGGCGCCATATTTCGGGTATTCGGTTTTCATGGCATGGTAGGCATGCGGGGAGAGGGTGATGACCTTGCCGACATTGAGGTCGGAAAACTGTTGGATGGTTTGTTCCGCAAGCTGTCTGAAAAGGCCTGTTTCACCCAGGGAGCAGACGTCGTTCCCGTCGCAGTGCTCATCGGGGCCTAAAATCCCGAATGAGA
Source organism: Deltaproteobacteria bacterium (assembly GCA_034522175.1). Lineage (GTDB taxonomy): Bacteria > Desulfobacterota > DSM-4660 > Desulfatiglandales > Desulfatiglandaceae > JAIPDZ01. The sequence goes on from JAXHLQ010000001.1 coordinate 3,725,632, forward strand.
CGTGCCAATCTCTCAGCAGGCGTCCTACGGACCGGGCCATCTGCTTTCCTCTCTCATCATAGGACCCCACACAGCCCACATAAAAGAGATATTCCTGATCGTTGAAGCGTTCAATATCCAGCCCATCGGCCCATTTTCCACGGTCCGCTTCGGGCAGTTTGTACGGGTTTCCATTGACATGGATCGCCTTGAGATAGTCCCTCACGGCCGGGGGCACAGCGCCTTTCTCAACCAGTTCGGATCTCCCCGCTACGAAGGCATTGAGAATGTCATCCTTGAATTTCGGAAACACACAATGCTCCACGCAGTTGGCGCAGGTGGCGCATGAAAAAAGGATCTCCGCCAACCGGGGACTGGTCTTTATCTCGCCCTCCAGCCATGCCCTTAAGAGCCACATCCTTCCCCCCGGTGAGTAGGTCTCGAATCGGAATTTCAAATAGGAAGGGCAGTTGAGGTCCATGTAATTGCCCGGCAGCTTGCAGTAGCCGCATCGGAAACACCGGTGAAGAATGTCCGCATGCTCCATCTTTTACCTCCCGGAGTTATGGATCGCTTCGCGGTCCTCAATCCCACGTTGCCCAGTGGGTTCCCAGTTGCCCGGATTCATGATGCCATTGGGATCCAGCATTTCCATCACCTGCTTCATCAGTTCCAGCGTATTGGGGTCCATCCTTTTCATAATTTCTTGCTGCGCAGGCGCCTCTGCCTTCCAGGGAATGCCCCCCATGTCCAGCACCGCCCGATTTGTCTCTTCCAGTGCCTCCTGGGCCCGCTTCACATCCAGGGGGTCGGCCCGGTTAAAGGGGTAGGCGTAGAAAAACATCATGCAATGACCCGCCCCGATAATCCTGGCACCCGTTGAATAGGTGGTGTTGAACCGTTCGGCAATATCAATGCCCACACGATAGGCCTCCGGGAACAGCTCAATGGGCATGATACCACCCACATATTCGAAGCCCCCTCCCTTTTTCACGTCGGCAAATATGGTCAGATTGGTCCCGGGTGCCTCCATGAAGCTCTTCTTCATGTTCGGGGGAAGCGGCATGAACCCACCCGTTTTGTCATTGATATACTGTCTGGGCGCGGCATACAAGAGCTTACGCTTCCATGTCAGTTCTTCCTGTGAATCCGCAGTGTAATTGATGATGACATGCTGAAAGTCCCTCGCCCAGTCGGGTTTTGGGGCCATCCACGCGGTGACGTCCTCGGCAATTTGGACGCCCGTTATCCGGTGAAGGATGTCCGGCACCAGCTGAGGATCTTCCGTGAGGAAAATGGCCACATCGCTCAGGGAGCGGTTTGGAAAGAGCTTGATGGCGAGCTTTGTCACAATCCCCGTGGTTCCCATCCATCCCAGGAAAAGGCCCGCCAGATCCGGAAGGGGCGCCCTCGAAAACCAATAGGGAGAGGTGCTGCAGGAGCCGATTCGGACCACCTTGCCGGTGGGTAGAACGACCTCCATTCCGTTGAGCATATCCGAGTGGAAACCGGCCGCATGGGAGAGATGGCCCGAGCCGTGGATGAGGACATTCCCCCCCACCGTGGCGATGGGCGGGGCGTCCGGAATGGAATGTTTGAGTTTCGGATGGTGTTTTTTGAGATAGGCCTGGAGCATTCCCTGGGACGTCCCGGCCTCCACGAGGGCATAGCGGCTCGTCTCGTTGACTTCCAGGATCCGGTTCATCCGCTTCATGTCCAGGACGATCCCCCCCTTGAGGGGCCGTGACAGACCGGAAAGGACGAGACCGCCGCCCATGGGCACAATGGGGATTCCTTCCCGATTCGCCAGAAGAACGATTTTACGGACGTCATCCGTGGAATCGGGCATGACCACCATATCCGGAAAACTCGGCGCCATGGTCCCCATATCCCTTGAATATATGAACAATTCCTCGGGATCGTTTGAAACGTATCCGGCCCCGACAATCTCTTTTAATTGCAGGTAGATCTTCTCCACGACATCACCCCCACATCGGTTTACCTTCCCCGAGAGCGAACTGACACAGATCGCTCATGAGAAGGGGCATCATCCCCTCCTTGGCCACGGTTTCTCCAAGGGTAAAGATGCAAAAGGGACAGTTGAATACGCACACATTGGCCCCCGAAGCCTTCATATCATCGATGTTCCGCTTTTGAAGGTCATCGGCCAGATCGTCCCGCTGCTGGGCACGCAGGATGGCACCGCAGCAGAGCGCATTCTCCCTGTCGTATTCCCTATCGACTCGCTCCACCCCGATACGTTCGAAAATATCGTCCACCCAGTGCTGGGTTTCCGGAATCAGACGGTTTGAGCAGGGCCGCTGGTACGCCACCTTCATGCCGATGGGTCTGATCTGATCTTTGAGCTGGTCCAGGCGCTGTGTCAGATATTCGAACAAGTGGATCGGCCTGAATGGGACATCCATACCAAATGATGGGGCCAGATGGGTGTAGGTGGCATAGCATTCGTCATGATAGCAGATCAATTCCTCGATATGGTTGTCTTTTAAATAGTACGTCCACAGGTTATCGATGATCATGGGGACCCGTTCTCGAATGACCGAGTTTTTTGCAAAATGAAGCCACATGATATTGCAAAATAGATCGCTTCCCACAATGGTGGAACAGCCCTCGAACAATTTTCCGCGGATCTGTTTGACGAGCATGGGGAAATAACACATGTCGATGACCGGAGGGCCGAGTTTTTCGGGATAGATCTTTCCCTTGGGCCCCATCATGATGGTCTGCTGCTTGGTCAGCGGCTTAGGAACCGGCCATATGTCCTTTTGCTCCTGACGTTCCACAATCAAGTAAAAAGGATGATTGTCGTACGGGCAGTACTCCTCACAAGCGTAACAGGTGATACATTCCTTAAGCACGCGCGAATCGTCGCCATTGATGATGTTCATCCTTTCTTGCCTCGCAGCGTCCAGGTCTAAGGTCATATGCTGGCATCTGACGAGGCAGTCCAGGGTCTCGCATGCCTCGCAAATACCCGGATCGAATTGTATGTCATACATGATACCCCCTCGAATCTAATTAGCTACGAAACACCGGCGGTCTTCAATGCCCCGTGAACCATGCGGACCGCTTCATTGAACACCTGTTTCAGGTGGGTTTCGCCCTTGAAGCTCTCCGCATAAATCTTGTTGATGGCTTCGGTTCCGGACGGACGGGCCGCAAACCACGCGTTTTCCCCCACCACCTTGAGACCGCCGATGGGGGCGCTGTTGCCTGGGGCAGTGCTGAGTTTGGCCGTAATCTTTTCTCCGGCCAGTTCATCTTCTATCACCATATCCGGAGAAAGCCCCTTTAACGCCTCCTTTTGGGCAGCGGTCGCAGGTATGTCATTGCGCTGATAAACGGCTTTGCCGAATGTCGTCTCCAGGTCGCTGTACAATTCATCCGGATACCGCCCTGTCTTGGCGGTGATCTCCATGGCGAGAAGGTTCATGATGATGCCGTCCTTGTCGGTGGTCCACACTTTCCCGTCTTTTCTCAAAAATGAAGCCCCGGCGCTTTCTTCGCCGCCGAATCCGTAAGCACCGTTTAGAAGTCCGTCCACAAACCATTTGAATCCCACCGGCACCTCAGACAGCCTTCGCTCAAGGGATGCGGCCACACGGTCGATCATGGAGCTTGAGACAAGGGTTTTTCCCACGGCTGCGTCCGCTCTCCAGTCGGCCCGATGTTGAAAAAGGTACCAGACGGCAACAGACAGGTAATGATTGGGCTTCAGCAATCCGGTCCCTCGAGTGACAATGCCGTGACGGTCCGCGTCCGGGTCATTGCCGAAGGCGATATCGAATGTGTCCCGGAGGCCGATCAGATTGGCCATGGCGTAGGGAGAGGAGCAGTCCATCCGGATCTTGCCGTCTTTGTCAAGGGTCATGAAGGCAAAGGTGGGATCCACGACCCGGTTCACCACCTCGATATCCAGCCCGTATCGCTCCCGGATGGGATCCCAGAAATCGATGCTGGACCCGCCCAGGGGATCGACCCCCGCCCTGAGTCCTGATCCCGAAATGGCCTTCATGTCGATGACGGCCGCCAGGTCTTTGACATACGCTGATATGTAGTCGTATTCTCGGGTGGTTTCCGCGTGCAGGGCCTTTTCGTAAGAGATTCGGCGGATGTTTTCGCGGTTTTTAAGGATATCATTGGCACGGTCCTGGATGATCCGGGTGGTTTGTGTACCGGCCGGACCGCCTTGGGGCGGATTGTATTTGAACCCCCCGTCCGAAGGCGGGTTATGGGAAGGCGTGATCACCACACCGTCCGCCCATCCGCTGTTCCTGTTCTGATTGTAAGTGAGGATCGCATGCGATATGACCGGCGTGGGCGTGTAACCGCCCCCCTCTTGAATCATGACCGGCACCTCATTGCCGGCAAACACCTCGAGGGCGCTGGCCATGGCCGGTACGGACAGGGCGTGGGTATCCATTCCCATGTAAAGCGGCCCGTTGATCCCCCGGGCCTTGCGATATTCACAGATGGCCTGGCTGACGGCAAGGATGTGCGCCTCGTTGAAGCTGTTCTTGAAAGCCGATCCTCTGTGGCCGGAAGTGCCGAAGGAGACCCTTTGGGCCGGATCTGAAGGATCCGGCTTCTCGGTGTAATAGGCAGTGATCAGTTTCGGTATGTTCACAAGAGATTCGGTGGGGACCGGTTTACCGGCGAGTTCGCCGACATTCATTTTAAACCTCCTCAGCAAAATCCATATATACCATATAACGATTCTTGCATGGGATGCAAGGGCGTGGTCAACCCCATCAGCGCCTCGCAAGACACTTTTTGATGTCCTGAAGGGCATTTTCAATTGGACCCTCTGACCCTGACCATGTACAATAAACATGGCCACCAAACCTCAACCAGCCAAAGGAGAGAAGCCCATGAAACGCACAAAGATGATTTCATTCTTGGTTCTCGCAATGATCCTTTTTCCGGCCTGGGTGCACACGCAACAGGGGGCGAATACGACGTCACACACATCCGTACTGGAGCGTATTACCCAAAGGGGAGCATTGATCGTGGGCACGGCAGGCAGTATGCCCCCATTTAACATGACGACGAAAGAAGGAGACGTCATCGGAATCGAGCCGGACATGGCCAAACTCATGGCCGAAGAAATGGGGGTAAAATTGAGACTTGAGGTCATGCCGTTTTCAAAACTCCTTCCTGCCTTGAAGGCCGGTGACATCGACCTGATTCTATCCCAAATGACCGTTACGGGGAAGCGGAATATGGAGGTGGCCTTTGTGGGTCCCTATTTTATCTCCGGAAAGTCCTTCGTCACCAAGGTCAAATGGATGGCAGGGGTTAAAGAGGCCAGTGAAGTGAACAGTCCGAAGACGCGTTTGGTGGCACTCAAAGGGTCCACCAGTGTGACATTTGTAAAAAAAGATCTTCCCAGGGCCAGGCTGGTAACGGCCGAAGGGTACGAGGCGGCCGTGGATATGGTGCTCGATGGGAAGGTGGACGCCATGGTGGCGGATTATCCCATCTGTGTATTGACGGTGCTCCGTAACCCCAAAAAGGGACTCATTGCCGTGTCCACACCATTGAATTATGAACCCATCGGCATTGCCGTTCCCGGTAACGATCCCCTCATGTTCAACTGGATGGAGAACTACCTGAATACATTAAAAGAAACTGGTCTTCTGGACCGGATAAAGGAGCGATGGCTCAAAAACGAGGATTGGCTGAATCGATTGCCGTAGATTTAGGATGCCCGATTCGCTCAGAATGGATAATTGATTTCAATTCACCCCTCCCCTTGGCATACCCCCACAGTGCAGCCAAAGCATAAGCCGCAGGCTCAGGCGTGTTGAACACCGGTGCGTTTGGACCGCAAAGAGAAGCAACGTCATCTACAAATGCCGGATGCCCCACCACCACTCCGAGAAGCGGCTTATCCGGAAAGCGGCCCCGAAGGCTTTCCAAGTCCCCGAACCAGTCCTTCAGGGTGAACCCCATGGCCTCGACAGTTTTCACTACGGCGTAGGGGACGACCATGATGGAGAGGACCATATCGACCTCTTCGTCCGCCAGAAGCAAGGGAAGCGCCCTGCTGAACGTACCTGAAGGCCCCACATCCAGCGGGTTCCTTACATTCATCCAGTCCGGTGCCATTCTCCGGACCTGATCTGTCGTTGATGGGGAGAGGTTGGGGACCCTCAGTCCTGCTGAGACGGCGACGTCGGTAGCGATGGCGCCAAGGCTTCCGCTCGTCGTAATAATGCCGAGACGGTTGCCCCTGGGCAGAGGCTGGGTTGCAAACACCCGCGCAAGATCAAGCAAGTGGGAGAGGCTCTGGGCTCGAATCGCCTGCGTCTGGGAGAAAACGGCGTCGTAGATGCTGTCCTCACCTGACATGCTCCCCGTATGAGAAGCGGTCGCCTGCTTGCCCGGGGCGGTCCTCCCGCTCTTCAATATCAACACGGGTTTCTGAGGCGTTATCTGCTTGAGTGTCTTTATCAGGCTTGGCCCATCGGCTGCACCTTCGAGGTAGAGCATGATCACCTTTGTGGTTGGATCTTTCCCCAGATAGTCCAAGGAGTCGTTCTCATCCACATCCGCACGGTTGCCCAGTGTGATCGCCTTTGAAATGAAAAGCCCGCGATGCGGCATATGATCCAGTAAAATGTTTCCAAAGACACCGCTCTGCGCGATAATCGAGACCGGTCCGGGTGTCATTGATTCTTCGACCAATTCAACGGAAGCGAAATGATTGAGTGTATTCACAACACCCACACAATTCGGCCCTATGACCCGCATTTCGTATTTCTTAGCAATGGTTCCTATTTCTTCCTGGAGATCCCTGCCCCTATCCCCCGTCTCGGCAAAGCCGGCGCTTTCAACGATCACGCTCTTGATCCCGAGGTCTCCGATCGCTTTCAACACCCTCGGAACAGCTTCAGCAGGCACGATGACAATGGCCAAATCAACTGGCGCAGGGATGTCCTTGAGGGCCTTGAAAACCTTCATGCCATGGAGTTCTCCTCCGGCAGGGTTGACGAGATACAGCCGATTCGCCCAACCCTGAGTTTGAAGAAAAAGCGGTATGCCATAACCGAAACCGGGTGATCTTCGAGCTCCCACCAATGCCACCCCTTCGGGTTCAAAGAAACTTTGAAGATTGTTGACTCCCATGAAATTCATTCCTTGAGATGTTCCGTTCTTTCATTTTGTACCCTCGTGAATCTCGCCGGTGAGTAGACTCTTGCGTCCACAAGGTCGGTGCGCCCCACTGCAATCAGGTCGGCTGCGATCCGTCCTACGGCCGGACTCGTCTCGATCCCGGCCCCTCCCTGGCCGGCAAGCCAGAAGAACCCCTTCACATCCGGATCTTCTCCCACCACCATCGCCTGGTCCGGCGCAAATGTCCTTAGCCCGGCCCAGGCCCCTGCCGCATTAATAACCCACCGGGTCCAGAACATCTACCCTAACGCCCGATTTCCTCAGGTGAGGCACCATACCGAGGGTCTGTTCCCATAGGGGCCTCTGAAACAGAATGAGGATACCGGATTCGTCAAGCAGGGAGTGCTCGGAAAATCCCGGGGGCGGATTACGCAGGAATTTTGCCCCCAACAGCTTCAATTCCAGGATAGGCCGAACCGGGTCAAATTCCACCAGCACGGCTGCTGACCGGCCCGTCGCGTGATATCCGGGCTGGGTCTCCTGCTCGAGAATCAGGATATTTTTCATCCCCCGCTCAGATAGAAAATAGGCCGCTGAAGCGCCCGCAATGCCGCAGCCAATAATGATTGCCTCGAAATCAGACATGTCACCCATACGCCGATATTGCTTGGCAGGAAAGGAAGGCCTTTTAAACCTCGGTTACCGCCAGTTGCATTGCGGCGATGCTCTCTTCTTGTTCAATCTCGGGCAGCAACGCGAGATTCCAGCACATCTGGGCTATCGAGAGTGCATTTTGCATCTGCTCGTTCGATCCGTCTGTTGCGTCGAGCAACGGTTGCGCGTATTCTACCATCGACTCTGCTATTACTCCCATTGTACACCTTTCATCTTGTCAGGCCGAACGAGAAGCTCACCCGGCCCCTGCACTTTACGCCGCGTTTACCCCGTCGCGTCCAGGGGTCCGGTGAAGCGTTTGGTTCGCCGCCTACATTTCATCTCCAGCAACTGTAGGTCGTTCCGGCACATTGGCGAGAATTTGTTCAACTTTGTCAAAGTCAGCTCTGGCAGCGCGTGCATTAATGTATTCTTCTGTCAGGAGTGCTGATACTTTTTCAGACACCGCTGAAGAAATGAACTGATTGATCGACACGCCTTCCTGCTTCGCAATCTCACGAATGTGTCTATGGATTGACTCCGGCAATCTCAAACTTAAAGCACCCATTTGATTTCCTCCAATAGTGTCTTCGGAGAGAAAATTTCCACACCAAAATCCTCATACGGTATCGTGAAATCCGTAAATGCTAAAAAGGTCGCACTGGTCGTCTTTTTTTGTTCAGCGCCCCGACTTCTTTATGAATCCCCACTGCACCAGGCGCTGGTATGCATGCTGTGCCTGAGCGCCTTTTGAAACCTGTTGGAGAAACCGATAGTAATCCTCGGCTGATTTCTTCTTGTTTCCCATGCCTTCGAAGGCATATCCTCTGAAAAAAATCGTGTTTGGATTCCCCGGCAGCTTGTTTTCATAGGCGTTGAAATCCTCGACCGCCTCACCGAACCTCTTCATATTGATTTTGCTAAGCCCGCTAATATGGTTTGCTTGTGCCTCATCAGGGTACACCCTTTTGGCTTCTTCGGAAAACCGCGACGCTTGGTCATATTTTTTTTGCACATATTGACATTTGGCCATCATAACCAGACCGGCATAATCCGATGGCGCAATCTTCAAACCCTGCCGAAGAGAGCTTTCAGCCTTGTAATATTCGTCTTTAGCCATTAATGCCTCGCCCTGCTGGAAATGCTGGATGGCCGGTTTCAGCTTTCGAAGACCGGCGGTATGATCCATGTATCGTTCGCGGTTGAGCGCCCTTCCTTTTGCATAACTGAATTCGGAGTTTGCATAGGACAGAGCGGTTTCATAGCGCTCCTGGCTCATGGGATGAGTTGCAAACAAAAGGGAAACTGCATCTGGCTTTTCTTTGTGGAGACCTTTCAGCATGGTCATAAGCTCCAAAAAACCTTCCGTTCCATACCCGCTTTTGACCATGTATGTCATGCCTAAATAATCGGCTTCGCGTTCATTGTCGCGGCTGTAGGACGCCAAAAGAGCCCCCGCACCCAGCATGCCGAGCTGAGAAGCCATTTGTCCATAGGCTGCTCCTTGTGTTCCAGCAAGGATACCAATTCCTCCAGCGACCGCCTGAATCATCATACCCTTTGACATTTGCTCAGCGGTATGTCGGGCATTAACATGCCCCAATTCGTGGCCAAGAAGAGCTGAGAGAGCAGCTTCGCTCTCAAGGGAAAGGAGAATACCCCGAGTGGCGGCAATGCTCCCGCCAGGAAAGGCATAAGCGTTGATGTATGTGGCATTAACGCCTTGAAAGGAATAGGGCATGCTGGGGCGATGCGTGTGAGAGATCATCGAGGCACCGATCTTCTGGATATATCGATTCAATCTCTCATCCTGAAGCGTTCCATAATCGGTGGAAAATTGATGCGGGGAATTTTGCCGGTCAACTTGGATTTCCCAGTCCTCTGAAACAAGCATCAGCTGTTGTTTTCCGGTTACCGGGTTAACCGCGCATCCGGCCAGAAGGCCTGCTGATGCTAAGACGGATGTCGACAGAAATTCTCGACGGCTGTAAAGCCGTTGGATTTGAGATCCACTGGTTGTAAACATCGTCATCTCTAAATTACTTTGGAAATCAACGATACATCTCCAGATAAACTGAATCAACCTTTAACCCGTTACAGGTTAAAGGGATCTGGAAATCCGGGCAGTTGCTTTTGATCGACATCGAACCATTGTGATATCCAAGTCGTAAACAATTTAACATAATTCGCGCCTCGAGGCAAATTCAATGGGGACATCTTTGAGGGAATTATCTTGTTGAGGTCAAAACGCTTATAGAGATTATGTCGATGGCTTCTATAATATGATCGATTTATGGATTTTTGAGAATGGTGATCGGACTTGGTTTTGTTCAGAATTACCACATGGATGTCTAAAAAATTCCGGGGCTATAGACAAAACGAAGGTGTTTTGGCCGTATCTGTCAAACGTGGCCGATGTCCTAAATTTTCACAGGGAGTAACTAAAAATTCACGTATGCTATTCATTTGACATCCATCCCCGGTTGAGGTATGGGTTATGGCCTTATCGCAATTCCGATGTCCCGATCCCCTTTCATTTTCATTGCAGGCGGTGGCCCGCTCCACGTTAAGGTGCAAGGACCGTACAGATGACAAGAGATGAGATACTGGCGCAAATCCTAACCATTTTTGAAAAGGAATTTGAAATCAAGGACCCGCGTCTCGATGTGAACCTTGGAGAAGCATATGATTTTGACAGCATCGATGCCCTGGAACTCTTGGGCGAAATCGAAAAAATGCTGGGGTCGGAACTGACACGCCAGGAAAAAAGGACGCCATGGAAATCCGGAACATCAATCAGATCTGTGACTACGTGGAACGGCTGGCCCGAAGCAGAAGACAGTGAGGGAGCGCCCAATGGAAAACCGCGTGGTCATTACGGCCGCATCGGCCATAAGCCCGATCGGGCATACCCAAGAAGAGATCATTGACAGCCTGGTCAACGGGAGGTCAGGTGTGAAGCCGCTCCGGCCCGACGATCTCCTGTCGGATTACATAGACTCCAAGGTGTTCGGTACGGTCAGCGTCCCGATTCAATTTGATTTTGAGCGCAAATACCGCAAAACCATGGGGCCTGTTGCATATTATGCCTGCCAGGTGGTGAAGGAAGTGCTTGACGCTTCCGGACTGGAGGCACCCTTTATCACCTCAGGCCGCCTCGGTGTCGCCTTTGGATCGACCCACGGCAGCCCCACGGTCCAGCGGGGCATATATGAAAAATTTTTCAGTGAGTCCCGTGCCAGTTTTGAAACCGTGGGGGCCGTAGATTACCTGAAGTCCATGGTCCATACGACGGCTGTCAATATTACCAAGATGTTCGGCATCAGGGGGCGGGTGATTTCGTCTTGCACCGCCTGTACCACCAGCAGTCAATCCATCGGGTTCGGTTACGAGGCGGTGAAATACGGGCTCCAGGATGCCATGATCTGCGGTGGGGCCGATGAATACGATACCACCACGGTAGCCGTATTCGACAACCTCCTGGCCTGCTCAACGGCATTCAATGACGCGCCCCACATGACCCCACGGCCTTTTGATGTCCGGCGGGACGGTCTGGTGGTGGGAGAGGGGCCGGCTGTGTGTTGCTGGAGTCCTTTGCCTCCGCAAAAAAGAGAGGGGCCCCCATTCTGGGAGAAGTGATCGGGTTTGCCTGCAATAACAACGGGGGCGATCTGATTCTGCCCAACAGAGACGGGATCACCGAGACCATCCGGCTCGGTCTTGAAAACGCCGGAATTTCACCCGACCAGGTCGATTTCGTGAGTGCCCATGCCACCGCCACCAAAATGGGAGACATCGCCGAGGCCCAGGCCATTTATAACGTCTATAAAGATAGTTCCCGTGTGACCGGGCTTAAGGGATATATGGGGCATACCATGGGATCCTGTGGGGCCATTGAAACCATCATGACGCTGTATATGATGGAGAAAGGATTTATGGCCCCCACACTCAACTTAGAGACGGTCGACGATCGATGCGCCATGATCAATCACACGCAAGAACTGATGGAGGAAGAGATCGGAATCGCCGCCATACAGAACTTTGCGTTCGGCGGAGTGAATACCAGTCTGCTGATCAAGCAATTCACATAGCCATCGTAAAGTTGATGTGTGGATGTCCGGTTTAAAACGGCTCATTGATCTTATGGTTACCCTGATCGTCTGGATCTATTTCACGATCGGGTATCTCCTGTTTTTCAGTCCGATTCATCTGTTTTGCTTCTTTTTCTCCACCGATCGCCCGCGGGCGTTTCAAACCGTCAACAGCTTTTTTTACAGGGGGTTTTTCCGGCTGCTTCGTGGGCTCTCCATGGGAGTGACCATGGATATCCAGGACGAGGTTCGCGCCATCCGGGGGGCCGTTGTGGTGTCCAACCATATTTCCTATTTCGATCCGCTTCTTTTCATATCCCTCTTCCGGCGACACAAGACCATCGTCAAAGGCATTTTCTTCAAAGTTCCCATATTCGGCTGGGTGTTGAGATGCGCCGGGTATATTCCTTCATCGGGTGGCGGAGGCATATCCACATGGATGGTGGACCATATGAAAGAATTGCAGGATCATCTGGCATCCGGCGGCAACCTGTTTGTTTTCCCGGAAGGGACCCGAAGCCGGGACGGCCGGATCGGCAAAATGCATCACGGGGCCTTCAGGATTGCCAGGGGATATGGCGTGCCCTTCGTTGTCCTGCGTATCAGCGGGACCAATGGCGTACTTCCTCCCGGAAGGTTCGTCTTTCATACCTGCTCGGACAGCGTCATTTCAGTGAAGGTCATGGGTGAATTACAAACGGGGACCCGTGGAGACGGCCTGCCCATTTCAGAAATGGCCGGTCAGGTTCGGGCCCTTCTCGATTCGCCGTGACCCGTTGGGTTACTGAATCGTCTGCCTGTATTCTGGCGTTCAGGCCCGCCTCCCGAACTGCATGGCGGCGAGATCTCTCCGTCTCGGGCGATGGGTGTTGTCCGCCTTTTCCTTTTCCACGACCTTCTGGAGGAGCTTGAACATCCTAATACGCTGGGGCTCCTCCGCGTAAAAACGGTCCCATGCCATATGGAGGAGTTCCTGGAGCCGTTCGGGGGCCATGTTTTTGGGATGGTAGACCACCCTGTCTGCCGAATAATCATCCCAGTCAAATGAGAATATCCGGTTTTCACTGGTGAGCTGGGCAAAGGCCTTGGTGTGGGGGAAGGGGGTGAGCACGGTAAATTCCGCGAGGTCCAGTTCCACCTCCAGCAAAAAATCGATCAGCCGCTTGATACTGTCCTCGGTGTGGTGGTCCAGACCCAAAAGAATGGTGCCCTCCACGCCGATGCCGTGATCGTGATACCGCTTGATGCGGTCCCGAATGTAATCGGAGGTATCGAATACGGCCTGGTAGACGTACCATGCACCGGCCCGGGCTGCCAGATCGAGAACCTCCGGTTTGTCTTCAATGGGATGGCTGCACCATTTTTTCTTCAGGGGGATCATTTCCCTGAAGAGATCCAGTTCCCACCGGGTATCCTGGGCCAGGGAATTGTCCACGATAAAGAGCCGGTTGTTGTCTATGCTTTCCATTTCGGCGATGGTGTTTTCTATGGGCCGGGGCCTGAACTCCCTGCCGCCAAGGTAGGCCACGGCGCAGGGGTAGCAATGAAACCGGCATCCCCTGGAGGCATGGACCAGATCCACCATCTGGACCCCCCGGTAGTTATAGAGGTCGCGATTCAAAATATCCCGTCGGGCGGTCCCCACCTTCTCGATGGGCGGCCGGTCTTCCATGTAATCGTAAACTTTTTTCAGGCGGCCCTTCTCAAAATCGGCAAATACCGCCTCCATTCTTCCTTCTGTCTCTCCCAGGAAGACCGAATCGGCATGCGCCATGGTTTCCTCGGCATGAAGCATGGTGGCGATGCCGCCGAAAATGACCGGGACTCCCTTTTCTCGGTATCGGTCGCCGATCTCCCACCCCCGGGTGACCTGAATGGTGAGCATCATGGAGATGCCCACAAAGTCCACCGGCTCATCAAAATCGACGGTTTCGAGGTTTTCGTCCGTAAAGACCACTTCCACGTCATCCGGCAGGGATGCGGCAAAAACCACCGGCCCGTGGGGCGGCAGATGGAATTCGGTCTGTCGTTCAAGTTTCGGCCATTTGGGATAGATCAATTTGAATTTCATCATAACACCTGCTTTATCGCGCAGAGACGCCCCGGTGAAACAAAAGGACAAAGGTTTCACGGGGCAGGCGGAGACGCAGAGAATGAACGTCTCTTTTTTGGGAGATTTTGGGCTGTCCGGTTATCGGTTTCGCTTCAATGAGTTTGAACGTCAGGGTATAGTGCCTTGGCCGAGTTGCAGAAAGGGTCATTTGCCGGGGAAACGTCCCCTCCGATTCATCGGAATCGTGTTTTCCAAACTTGGCCTGAACCGAGCGCACCCGTTGACCCTCCCGGTACTGGTGTATTTCCCATCCACCTTGGGGCGGGATCATGACGTCTACGATTGCACCGTCGTTTTTACGGTACCGGCAGACAAAGGCCGCGTCATCAGCGGTTCCCTTCTGGATCAATTTTCCCTCCGGGGGGAAGAAAATGAATCGAATGTCAGCAAGAAGCCCCTGGGCGAAGGAACGCTTGTCGAAGGGCGGCACCGCCCGGTTGACCGTTATTTCCCCATCGAATAGCGCATCAAAGAGAACGAATCCCTCCACGGTCATGAGGATGCAGTGCGCTGTTTTTGATCCCGCGGACAGGGTGGTGACGCCTATGGCGGATGCGTTCCCGCCGCCGGGGAGCGTGCCCTCAATGGCATGGACAAATTGCCAGTCGCCGTTGGGAAACGGTGTTTGGCAGCGTTGGGTGTGCTCTGAGGCGGCACTTGGCTCCAGGGGCCTGAGACCGGTCGGCGTTGTGCAGGCGGTCAGAAGCAGGAGTATGCCGATCAAGCGCGTCAGGGATTTCATGGGGTGTTCATGTGTGGGTTTGCGTTGTCCGTGGCAGCCGGTTTTCCATTCGGCACGTCGAAAGCTGACGCCGCCAATGGGGCGTTGACCTTTATATGCTTGAACACAATCCGAGTAAACGCGTCCTCTCCCTCGTACACGGTAACGGATTGGATAACCCCGGGCTGGTCTGAGAGCAACAGGACAATCTTCGAAATCAATCGGTGGAGGGCCTTCTCCCTCGGTACGAGAAGGATGCGCCCCGGTTCCTCGAAAACCACCTGAAAAGCGGGATCATGGCCGAAGTCACCTTTCATCCATGAATGGATTTCCCCGAACACCCCTTGCATCCCACTAACGCCAAGGCCGCTGTTCTCCACAAAACCGTCTTCGGTCCAGATATAACGGCTTACACGGCTGCCATTCATGAGCAAAAGACTTTTGACCGGCTTCAGGTATTCCCATCTGAGATGGTCGGGGGCCTCATAATAAAATACCCCGTGAGATAAAAGGGGGGTTGACAGAATCTTCAGGTGTTTTTCCTGGATAAAGTCTGCACTGAGCGTATGGATCTTTTGGGCCGCAGCCTTAAATTCCGCCAAAGTGGATGTCCATCCCGGATGTGGCAGGCAAAGGATGAACAGGATCCCCATGCCCATGGTCATCCATGGACGCAACCGGTCGATGATGGAGGACTGTTTTCGTTTCATGTCAGGCCATCCCGCCGTTTATGGAAATTACCTGGCCGGTGATGTAGGAGGCGTCCTCCGAGCAGAGGAATCGTACCACCCTGGCCACCTCTTCCGGTTTGCCCACCCTGGCCATGGGGATCATCCGCTTGACAAAGTCCCTGGGCACTTCCTGGGCCATCTCTGTTTCGATCAACCCCGGGGCCACCACATTGACCCGGACCCCAAGCCTGGCCACCTCGGACGCAATACACCGGCTGGTACCGATCAGCCCCGCCTTTGCCGCCGAATAATTGGCCTGGCCCCGGTGCCCCATGAGGGCGGAAAGGGAGGAAATGGTGACGATATTTCCGCTTTTTTGATGCACCATCTGCTCAACGATGGGTCGTGTGACGTTAAAAAAGCCTTTGAGGTTGGTCTCCATGACCGAATCCCACTGGGTCTCATCCATAAAAACAAAGAGCTCATCTGCGGTGATGCCCGCATTGTTGACCAGGACCGCGATGCGGTCAAACCGGGAGTGGATATCGGTGATGGCGGTTCTTGTGGCTTCTGAATCGGAGACGTCAAACCGGTTTGTTTCACCCCGGGCGCCCGCATCGTTCAGCATCTGAAGGGTTTGGGCGGCGGCGGTTTCATTGGATTTATAATTGACAATGACATAATAGCCGTCTTTGGCCAGCTCCATGCATATGGCCCTGCCGATACCGCGGCTTCCACCGGTGACCAGGGCGACTTCGTCATCCAGTTTATCCGTCATATTTGCTGTCTCCTTCAAGGTGATTGGTTTTCAGCTTCCATAATCTGAAGATGGATCTCACCGATGGGCGTCCCATCCATATTCGCTTGTCCCAAGACCTCGTGATAATTCTCAAAATCGAAGCCTTTTTGAAATTCGGTGATGATTCGACGCCCGATGGGAATGGTTTCCCTGTGAAATCTGGCATGCTTGATGCCCACCAGCCATCCCATCCCTTCGGTCACATCTCCTCCCTTTTGGTGTGCTTTCCACCCAAAACAGATCCCGGCAGTCTGGGCCATCAGCTCAATCAAAATCATTGAATTCACACCGTTATGGCCACATAAAGGCCATTCTTCTGAAACAACGGAAGCTGTGATGGCCGTGTTTGAATCGACCCGAATCACGTCGTCAACGAGCTGCATGCGACCGCGGTGGGGGAGGAGTTCATCGATATTAACCCGTGTCATGGAATAAGCTCAACAAACTGATTTTATTGAAACTATGGTGCTTGAAAATGGGATTGACCCAAATACCCAATGGTGATAGAATAACCAATTTTTAAGATCCTTCTACGACACTTTGCCAGGCATGTAAAGGAACAACGATGAAAACATTGACGGATGAACTGCGAACAAAAATCATTGAAACGCTCAATCTTGAAGATATCCGGCCGGAAGATATCGGTGAAACGGATCAATTGGTGGGAGGGGAGTTGGGGCTGGATTCCATCGATGTACTGGAACTGGTCGTCATGATTGAAAAAGATTACGGTATACGAATTGACAACAAGGAACTGGGCGCCAAGGTCTTTGCCGATTTAAGGTCCCTGGCGGACTATATTGATACGCATTCTCAGGGAGATCCCCATTGACAGGGGTACGGGCCTGTATTACGGGTATCGGGTTGATGACGCCGATATCAATCGGGGTGCCTGAGACACGATTGGCCTTAAGAGGAGCGAAAAAGAGGATCTCTCCCATATCGCTCTTTACGGTCTCACCGGAGAGTAGGCTCCCTGTGGGGGAAATCGGGCGTGATTTTATACAGGCAGGTATCCCCAGGACTCACCATCTCGCGCTCACCGCCGCACAAGAGGCCATGGGTCAATCAGAGGGGCCGCCGGACGCCGTTGTTGTCGGGGTGACCACGGGCGGGATGCTGAAAACCGAGGCCCACTTTAAAAAGGGTGAGACAACGCCCTCACATTTTGCGTACCATGGGCCCGGCACGGTGGGGGAGGTTCTGGCTGAGAAACTCGGCTGTACCGGGCCGGTCATCACGGTTTCCACCGCGTGTTCGTCCGGGGCTGCCGCCATCAAGATCGCGCTGGAAATGTTAAGGACCCGCCAGGCGAAACGGGTTCTCGTGGGCGGGGCCGATGCCCTCTGCCGGTTGACCTATTATGGATTCAGATCCCTTCAGTTGCTGGATCCGGCCGGGGCGAGGCCGTTCGATGTGAATCGCCGGGGCATGTCCCTTTCAGAAGGGGCCGGCATGCTCCTGCTTGAAGCCGGCCCGCGAGAGGCGGGTGAAGACATGGGTGAGATATTGGGTGCCGGTCTCTCTTGCGATGCCTATCACCCCTCTTCCCCGGATCCCGAGGGAAGGGGGGCATTGCGCGCCATGAGGGCCGCCCTTGAAGATGCCGACATCTCCCCTTCGGCCATCGATTATGTCAATCTCCACGGCACCGGCACCATTGACAATGATCGTGCCGAGGCACGGGCCCTCAATGGGTTGTTCGGCGATAAGATGCCCCCGGTTTCTTCGGTCAAGGGGGCCATGGGTCACAGTCTCGCAGCGGCCGGGGCCATAGAGGCGGGCATCGCCGCCTTGAGTATTATGGACGGTGTGGTGCCCGGAACCACCGGATGTTCACGGCCGGATCCCCAACTGGGCCTGGACCCGGTACTTCAACCGGTTGAAGCGGATGTGGAAACGGTGCTCTCCAATGCCTTTGGTTTCGGCGGCAATAACGCGTCGGTGGTGATTGGCCGTGGAGACACCGGGCGTCTCAAAGAGACACGAGAAACGCTCCCATCCCTGACCGTGGTGGGGAGTGCCTGTATCACCGGCGCCGGCGATATGGAAACGAGCATACGGGCTGTTTCCGAAAAGGGGATGTGCAGGGGCGTTCTTCCGATGAATGAACTTCCCCTCAACCTGCCCTCTCAAATGGTGAGGCGATGGAGACGGTTGACTCGGATGGCGCTGTCCCTCGGGATATCCGCCCATAAAGACGCACGGCTACCGAAGGACCCGTTTTCCATTTTTTTTGCCACCGGCTGGGGACCCCTTTCCGAGACATATGGCTTTCTTGAGCGTCTTAGGTTTAGAGAGGAGTCGTTTTCGAGCCCTACGGCATTTGTGGGATCGGTCCACAACGCACCGGCCGGTCAAATGGCCATTCACTTTGGATCGACCGGTCCCAATGTGACGGTGACGGGCGGAGACTATTCCTTTGAGCAGGCCCTGATGGTTGCGGGTCTGATGATAAAACCATATCATACGCCCACAATCGTCGTGGGTGCCGATGCGTTTCATGATCCGCTGTCGGGAATATTTGATCGGTCCGTGATCGGCCACGAGGAGGCTGCCGACGGTGGGGGGGGGCTCTGTGTGATGGGCACAGCACATCCGTCGGGGACCACCATCGCCACACGATTTTTTGAGAATTCGAAGAACAACCCCTCAATCCTGAGGGCATTGATTCAAAGGTTAGGGGGACCTGAGCGCGTCAGAGATGCCTACGGCGCTGTCTTTGCAGGGATTCCAGGCGCGTTTACAAAAGACGGCCGCGATCAGCTACGGACATTCTGCAGGGAGGCGGGCTTTGAGGGGCCGGTCATCGATTACCGGCGGTTTACGGGTCAGTTCGCCTCCGCATCCGCGGTGGCGGCAGCCCTTGGGGTGAGATTTGTCCAGGACGGGAAGATCCCGCAGGGTTTTGCACAAACGGATGTTGTTGGACTGGACGGAAAAGGGGTTTTGATGGTGGGTTTTGGCCGGTTCATTACGGCCGTTGAAATTATTTCCGGTGGATGAAGACCCTGTTCTCCCGCGGAGTCGCAGAGCCGCAGAGAAAAGTAGGGCTTTATCAATCTTGATGCCCTTGTAAAAATCGAATCTCACGCAAAGTCCCGCTGACAGGGGGATCTTCGCTACGCTTCGACCAAAAACACGAAAGACCGCAAAGGTAAGTTGTTATAATTAATATAGCTTTTTCTCTGCGTCCCTGCGTCTCTGCGCGAAAACATATTTTTAGGGAATTGTGAATTTTAGTTCACTGATGATACACAGATGAAGGTATTGCTGATTTCACCCAATTCACTGACCACCCCTTATCCGGTGTATCCGCTGGGCCTCGATTATGTGGCCGATGCCATCCGGGATGACCATGAGGTCCGCATCGTGGATGTCAATCCGCTGAGCAGCCGGGAGGGGCTGGTAGAGGCCATTCAGGATTATGTCCCCGATATGGTTGGGATCTCTTTGAGGAACATCGACAACACCGACGGCATGCATCCCACCGGGTTCATGGGAGACTATGCGGCCTGCATGGAGACGGTCCGCAAATATTCCAGGGCACCCGTGGTCCTCGGGGGGAGCGGATTTACCCTATTTCCACAGGAAATCATGAAAACGCTGGGTGCGGAATACGGAATTGTCGGGGAAGGAGAGAAATTGAACCCGCTTCTGAAAACGCTGGAAGCGGGAGGCGATGCGGCTTCCATCCCCGGTATTGTGACCCGGGACGCGCATGAAGCTTTATCCAAACCGCTTGATCGGGCGGTTGTTTTGAATTATACCCCTGAACATGCTCAAGTCGCGTATTATCTGAAACACGGGGGAATGCTGAACCTGCAAACCAAACGGGGATGTCCATTTGGGTGTATCTACTGCACCTACCCCCGGATCGAAGGGTCCCGCTTGCGGCGCGTTTCCCCGGAGGCGGTGGCAGAGCGGGCGCTGAAGCTGGAGGCGTCGGGTGCGAGATACTTTTTTGTGACCGACTCGGCCTTTAATGCCGATGTGGAACACAGTACCCGTGTGGCCGAGGCGTTTATGGATGCGGGGGTTACCATTCCCTGGGGGCGTTTTTTGCACCTCTGAATCCCCCGAAGGATATTTCCAGACCCTGGCGGATGCGGGGCTGACGCATGTGGAGTTTGGCACTGAATCGTTATCCGACAAGATGCTGGCGGTTTACAATAAACCGTTCAGATCAGAACAGGTTTTTCAGGCCCACAGGGCTGCACGTGAAGCCGGGGTATATGTGGCCCATTACTTTATGCTCGGAGGACCGGGCGAGGATGAGAAGACCTTAGAAAAGACCCTCTCGCGCCTGTCCCTGCTTGAACGAAGCGTCTTCTTTTTTTTTGCGCTGTTCGGATTTATCCGCATACTGAGCTCTATGAAATGGCCGTTGAATCGGGTCAACTATCGAGGGACCAGAGTATCCTGAAGCCGGTTTTTTTTCTGCCTGAAGCGATCGGGAGCGATGATATTGTTCGTCGGGTCATGGAAAGGGCCGAGGGGCGGCCCAATTGGGTGACCGGATCGGGGGGGGAGGCGACAGCGAGAATCATTGCCAGGATGTACAGCCGGGGGCGTACGGGTCCGCTGTGGGAGTATCTGATTCGATAGCCGGCTGTCACAGTGATAATGTGCATATCATGAAATGGTACGCCCTCATACACATGGATGCGTCTTCCCCGGACGAGATGGTTATGACGGCAAAGGTCCCCCGTGAGTCACCATGGTTTTCGGGCCATTTTCCGGGGGAACCCATACTGCCCGGTATTGCACAGCTTGACATGGTAAAAGATGCGGTGACCCGGCTGCATCAGACGCCTTTCAGGGTCTCAGGGGTCAAAAAGGTTCGATTTAAACGGGTGGTGAAACCTGAAGAACTCATGCGCATTACCGTGGTCCCCAGGAAGGGGGAAGACGTATCCTATGTCTTTCGAATCACGGTTGAAGGGGAGCAGGTGAGTCATGGCATATTGACCGTGGAACAACTATAGAGGGCCTTTTGAGCGAAGAGGCCGGGATCCCACGGATATGGATTTTGGGGAGTGGAAATGCAAACGGAAAAAGAGAGAACAGAGCGAGTACAACGAATTGCAGAGATCATGATCAATGAACTCAAACTCGAAGATGTTACCCCGGCCACCTTTGATCCGGACATGGATCTGGTGGATGAGGTGGGGATTGACAGCATGGATCTGGCCACGGTGGCCCTCGTGCTTCAAGATGAATACGGAATAAGAATTGACGAAGATGATTATCCGAAATTGACGACGGTTCGATTGATTGCCGAATATATTGAAGAAAAGCTCTCGGAATAGTGCGAGATAGTAAAGTCGAATTACTTTTACAGGATAAAGAAAAAGACGTTTTCGCGCAGAGACGCAGTGACGCAGAGAAAAGATGAGCACTGAAAATATCCAAAAACATCTCAGCGGACTCAGCGCCTTGCGGGAGTATTGGAGATATGACGTGAGTTCAGTAGCGAGCCGGAAACCAAAAAGCAATCAGGGCCCGGGTGGGAAGATATGGCGTTTTTCAGATATCCTGGCAGATCCTGAAATCAGGGATCGCTGGGAGAAAGTCCGCCAATACTTTTTCCTGCGCGAGTCCACCTACGACATGACCAACCGGTGCAACATCCGATGCGACGGCTGCTACTACTATGAAGGTGAGAAGCAGTTCGCTGAGGAAATCAGTGACCTGACCGCGTGGCGCCATCTGCTGGAAAGGGAAAAGGCGCGCGGCATTACCTATGTGGTGCTGGCAGGGGCCGAGCCTTCACTGGTTCCGGAGCGGTGCCGGGTCTGTTACGACGTGATCCCTTTGGGCGCCATTGCCTCCAATGGACTGAAGCGGATAACGTCGGGTGTGGGTTACCGGATTCACATTTCAGTCTGGGGGAACGATCAGACAAGCGCCAGGATCAGAAACGCCGGACATATGCTCAGACGGCAGCTGGAGAACTACCGGGAGGACCCGAGAGCGGTATTCGTGTACACGTTTACCCGGGAGAACATTAAAGAGATCAATGAGGTCATGGACGTCCTGGCCAAAACATCCTGCCGGGTGACGTTTAACATCTTTTCCGCGCCCGTGGGTTATAACGGACCCCTCCGCCACAACGAAATGTCCCTCCGACGTGTCCGGAAGACGGTTACAGGACTCATGAAAGCCTATCCGGATCATGTTCTCTTTTCGCTTTACAATATAGCGGCCCATACCCACGACCTGGGGCTCCACGATCTTTACGGGTGTTCCTACCCCCGGATGAACCCATCCACAGCCGTGGGCCTCGGCCGCTCTTTCAGACAGTACCGGGCCGATCTCACATGGGACCGTACCGTCGCCTGTTGTGTGCCCGATACCGATTGCAAGGACTGCAGGCACTATGCAGCCGGAAGCGCTGTTGTCACCGCGAGGTTGTTCAGGCATGCGACGGATCCCGAAAGATTTAAGTCATGGCTCGATTATGTGGACACCTACCTTGCGGTCTGGGTGCAAGGGTATGAAAAAGGCAAAAATCTCTGTGAACAGCTCATCGACCCGCCGCGAATGGATCCCTCTTCCCCGTGATGTACCCAACAGCAAACCGCCCATCCCGTTTCTTGCGATACAAGGATGAAAACCGATGAAAACCGTAAGTTCCTTACTCGACAACGAATGGTACAATCGATACAAGGCCATTTCCAAGCTGAATATCCGGAGTTCCATCTATGACGTGACCAACCGATGTAATCTGCGCTGCAAGGGGTGTTTCTTTTTTTCCTCAGGAGAACATCAGGTGGCGCAGGAAGAAATGGATATCGAAAAATGGACGCACTTCATCGAAAGGGAGAAGGAACGCGGTGTCAACCTCGCCATCCTCATCGGGGGGGAGCCGACACTCTGTCTCGACCGTGTGGCGGCATTTTACTCCCGACTCTCAACGTTTTGTGCCACCAATGGTCTGATTAAGGTGCCGAGAGACCGCTTCCCGGACATGATGGTGGGGATCTCCCTTTGGGGCGATGAAGCGGACGAAAAGCTCCTGAGAGGAAAGGATGCGTTTTCCGTATCCAGCCGAAACTATGAAGGCGATCCTCATGCCTATTATCTGTATACCATTACGCCGAGGCAGCTCGGGAAGACCGAACGCATCGTCAGGCGCATCCGGGATGCCGGGCTTAAAGTCCATATGCAGTTGCTTTCCAATGATGAGGAAGTGGACACGTTTTTCTGGGAAGCCTCTCAGTTAAAGGACATCAGAGAGGAGATGGACGAGATGCTGGATCAGTTTCCGGATGCGGTCATCTCTTCCAAGTACTACCACGAAATCATCACGACCGGGAAAATGCTCGACAGGAGATTCGGGTGGAATGAATGCCCGTCCGTGACTGAACCGCTTGATAAGAGAGACCCCAAGCCGAGGCATCTGATGGGCTTTGTTCGCTGGGCGTCGGATCTGAAGACCATGCACCGGTGCTGCACATCAGAGACGCGGGATTGCGCCATCTGCAAAGACGGTGCGGCCCATATGAGCTGGGTCATGGTCAACAAGCGGGCGCATATGAATTCTGAAAGGGACCTTAAAAACTGGATCGAGGTCTATGAGATGTTTGCCAAACTTTACCAGTTTATTCCGTGGTAAGCTGGTACTCAGCGGTCTCTACCGTCTCTGCGCAAATAAATACTTCTTTCGGTATCATGAACAATGGCCTCTCAAGACGCTGTCATTCTGGGTTATGATGCGGTCTCCCCCTGGGTTTGGACATGGAGACCCAATGGCGGCGGGCCGAGCAGGGGAAAAGCGGAATCGATTATCTGACCCGCTTTGAGATGACGGAAGACTTCCCGGTTCGGATATCCGGGGAGGTGGCCGATCTCGATGTCGCGCCATACCCCTTTCTGTCACCCCGGAACCTGGCCAACTGGACATCCCCTCTGTTCAAGTACGCCATGCTGGTGGTCCATCGCGCCCTTGAAAGGAGTGGGATTGACATCACTCCGGATGTTGCGCCGAGAGTGGCCATCACCTACAGTTCAGCCGTGGGCGGCCAGGATGCGGTTCTAAAGGCGGACCGGCGAATGATTCGAGAGGGAAAGATGCCCCACCCCTTCGCCAATCCCAACGCCTGTATCAACATGGTCGGGGGAAAGGTCTCCATGCTCACGGGGGCCACCGGGCCCATCACTGCAACCGTCACTGCATGTGCCACCGGGTTGACGTCCATGATTGTGGGAAGCCTCCTGCTGGCACAGGGAAAGGCGGACGTGGCCATTTGCGGGGCTGTGGATTTCCCGCTGGTGGAACCGATCGTGGCGGGATTTGCCACCATGAACGGTGCATACACGCCCAAACCGGGCCGGGAGATGGAACCGCCCGCACGGGCGAGCCGGCCTTTCTCCGTGGACAGAAGGGGCTTTGTCATATCCGAAGGCGCAGGGAGTGTGATCATCGCTACCAGAGAATTTGCTGAAACCCACGGGCTTTCATATCATACGGAGATTGCGGGGTGGGGCATGACCTCCGATGCCCGGCATTTTGTGGCCCCCAATTTGGAGACCGTTAAACGATGCATGACCGAGGCCATTGACATGGCGGGCATCTCACCCGGCGACCTGGATGCCGTGAATGCCCATGCGGCCTCCACAAGGGTGGGAGACCAGGTGGAAGCCGATGCGTTGAAAGCCGTCTTTAAAGACGGGGTCCCCCCGGTGTCGGCGAACAAGTCGCTTATTGGGCATGCCATGGGGGCCTCGAGTGCCCTTGAGACCATATTCGCCCTGGAAGGGATGAAAAGAGATACGCTTCTTCCCACCATCAACCATACCCCTGACCCCAGGATCGAAATCGATTGCGTATCGGAAGGCCCTCGCCGGGTACATCAGGAATACGTGTTGAAAAATGCCTTCGGCTTCGGAGGATGCAATTCATGCGTGGTGTTCAGGCGGGCAGGGTAAAGACATGAAAGCGCCCAGAAACAGACGCGTATTTGTCATCGGTTACGGAGCGATCACCCCGCTCGGAAAGACATTTGAAGAAACCTGGGACCGTGCGGTGAATGCAGAGGCCGGTTTCAGGAAAGTGAGCCGGTGTCAGGTGGATACCCTCTCTTATGTGGTCGGAGAAATTCCCGGCTGGGACCCGCTTGAACTTGATTTTGTGGATGCAAAGGAGGCCTACAACTGGAATGCCGATGTGGTGCTGTTGACCATGGCGGTCTCCAGAGACGCCCTCCGTCACGCGCGTTTAGAGATCGATAAAGAAACCGGTCCCCGGACCGCCTGCCTCATGGGCTCGGCCCTCAACGGAACCGATGCGTTTCGCATCGCCATGGACAATTATGTGAACCAGGGTCCCCTCAAGGTGAGCCCGTATCTCCTCCCCAACCTGTGTGCCAATCTTCCGTCAGGCAAGGCAGGGATGCTTTTGGGATTTACGGGACCTATATTTTCTCCCCAGGGGGCCTGTGCATCCGGTAATCATGCGGTGGGTATCGGTGCGCGGATGATTCGGGACGGCGATTGCGATTTCGTGATTGCGGGCGGTGCCGAGGCCTGCATCATCCCCGAGATTATTCACGGGTTTGAAAACATGAATGCCACCATCAAGGTCCTGCCCGGGGATCGGGCCGCAGAGGACCCCGCCCAGGCCTCGCGGCCGTTCAGTATCGATCGGAAGGGATTTGTCCTTTCTGAAGGGGCGGGGGCGCTGGTACTGGCAGCGGATGAGATGGTGGAGCATTATGGGTTGATGCCAAGGGCAGAGGTGCTGGGCACGGGATGGACCTCGGACGCCTACCATTTCACCCGGCCCAACCCGGATACAGTCATCCGTGCCGTCCGTGAGGCCATTGCCGATGCCGGACTCGAACCGGCTGATGTTCAGTATGTCAATGCCCACGGCACCTCCACCCCGAGGGGGGACAGCATGGAGATCGACTGCCTCAAACAAATATTCGGCAGCCGTCTGAAACGCCTGCCCGTATCGTCCAATAAGTCACAGCTCGGCCATTCCCTCGGAGCAACCGCCGCCATTGAGGCGGCGCTCAGTATAGAGGCCATGAATCGAGGAATGATTTTGCCGACGGTGAACCACATGCCGGATCCTGAGTTTGACGGTGTTGACGTGGTCCCCAATGCCGTCCGAAAGGCATCCTATGAGATATTTCTCTCCAATGCATTCGGATTCGGCGGGACCAATTGCTGCGTGGTGTTCAGAGGCGTGTGACATGAGACCCAAACCCTTCATTCCCGAACCCCTTGAGTCCGATACACGGTATGTGCGGGACCAGCACAGAGAACGGGTTTGGCACCAATGCAGGACGCGACCGCTCTATGCGGATACGGATCGCTCTCAGCTCATCTATCATGCCAACTATCTGCGATTTTTCGAATTCGGCCGGGCCTCATTTATGCGGGATGCGGGCTATCCCTATCGTGAGATCGAAGAAAATGGCACGATCTATCCCATCATTGAAATCGGTATTACCTACCATGCCGCCCTTTATTATGACGATCCCATGGTCATCTACACCCACCCGGCAAAGCTGGAACGGGTCCGCCTCAGGTTCGATTACGTGATTACGCACCAACTGAAAGGCAATGTGATTTGCGAGGGGTTCACCCGACACTGTGCCATCAATACCGCCGGGGTCCCTGTGGCCATCGATGAGAAAACGCGGGATTTATGGGAGGCGTTTCCGAAATAATTCAGCACGTTCAGCTTCCCCTTGAAATCAAGGTGGCCCCCTATCTGATGGATCATCAATTTAAGGGAAAGGCCGTGCTCCCGGCCGTGGAGGCCATGCAGGTTCTGGCGGCTTCCACAAAGGCCTGGCGGCCTGAGCTGAATGTGTGCGCGCTGGCGGACGCACGGTTTTCCCGGTTCCTTTACCTGCATCCGGATATGCCATCCATCCCGGCCATGAATGACATGGCACTTTACGGGGACGGCCGGGTGGTCTCAACACTTCTCACCAGAACCCGTTCAAAGCGCGCAGGTATTACCCGCACCCACGCCCATGTCCGTCTTGAATTTCCCTGCGACCCAAAGGATCCGACGCTCCCGCCGGCGGACGAGCTGTTTGCCTTGGAAGGCATCGGCCTTAACATCCGTTCCGATGAGATTTACCGGTCTCTGGTGCCTTTCGGGCCGTCCTTTCAAAATATTGCGGGTGAACTGACGCTGACCTATCAAGGCGCCGTTGCCACTGTGCGTGCGCCGGATCATGGGGCCGCGGGTTATCCCCTGGGATCGTTATTCCCCCTGGATGCGGCATTTCACGCCGCGTGCGTCTACGGACAGCGCTACCTCGGCATTGTGGGGTTTCCCGTGGGATTTACGTATCGGCATCTGTTCAGGCTCACGGTGCCCGGGAACACCTATCTAACCCGGATTATTCTCAGGAAAAGCGCGCCCGATCGACCGGTTTTTGACATATGGATCACGGACAGGGGCGGTACGCTCCATGAGGCGGTGTTGGGGGTCACCATGCAGGATGTCAGCGGCGGCGAGACAAAACCCCCCAAATGGATTCGAGCGGATCGAACAGCGGAAAACGACGTCCCTTTTTCAGACGGCGCCGTCTCCTGTGTCATGGAACTGTCTTCTGTTAAGGGGGCTGGGGTAAAGGCCTTATCCCGTGGGGAGCATGAGCGTTTCGAGAAGTTGGGCGAGAGACGGCAGAAGAGTTTTTTGGCCGCACGCCTCTGTCTGAAGCGCCTCTCCAGGGTGTTGTCCGATGGCGATGCGATGACCCCCGCTTCATTCATCCACACCATGGCTTCGGACGCCATCCGTCCCCGCTGCCCGCTCACGGACGGAGCCGATTCCGGGTTCTGTTCGGTTTCGCACGACAAACGGTTTGTCATTGCCGTGGCTTCCGGATCCCGGGTAGGCGTTGATGTGGAGCAATCGACGGAGAGGCTGGTTTACGCCCGTCGCATCTACATGAATGATGAAGAAAAGGCCCTCACCGAGCGATCTCCACTCGGGATGAGAGGCGCATCGCTCAGAATCTGGAGTATCAAGGAGGCCATGGCCAAGGCCTTCGGCATGACACTGGCCGAGTCCTGGGATCGGGTGGCGGTTAAGGAAATAGGCGAAACGCAGTGCCGCGTTTTCCTGGAAGAAAATGAATATGTTGCGATTCACCACCAGGTGGCGGATCACATGTTTACCCTCGTGGATACGGGGTGCGGCACTTGATTCGCTACGCTCCCACAGCCTAATGGATTCATGTTCCGCCGAAGTATGGTTTTCAGCAAAATAAGAGGTGACAAAAAGTAACCAGCGTCGTTGGCTGGTGGTCATCTACTGACATGGTTTTGTCCTCCATCCCTATTTCTTCAGCAGTCAATCGCCAATGAATGAGCCTATGGGTGATCCTTCAGGTCCGTGAATACCATCGCATCCTTTACCGACTGCACCAGCTTCGCCGGGCAGTCTGTCACCGAACACGCAGCATCGTTGAATTTCTCCATCGCGGTGTGTTTTGCCTCACCGACGAAAAGAAGAACGGCGATCTCCGCTGTCTGCATCAGCGACAGGGAGGAGGTCATCCTGTCCGGGGGCGGCTTGGGGGAATCATGCATCACCAAGAATCCGTGATGCGTGTCCATAATGGAGGGGTGGTGCGGGTACAAGGCACCCACATGGCCATCTTCACCCGAACTCAGTAGAATGATATCGTACCGGAAGCCATGCTCCGCCAGGACACGCTCGTAATGCCCGGCGCCGTAATCCGCGCCTGCCGGGTCCAGGATGAACGGATGGGCGTTTCCTGGCGTGATTCTGCCCGCCTCAGCCAGAGGGTCAATGAAATGGTCCTTCAGCAATTTGTAGTTGCTGTCGGGGTGGTCGACGGGGACCAGCCTTTCGTCGATCATGAAGAAATGCACCTGCTGCCAGTCCACCTCCTCTTCCTGCATTGCCTGGAATATCTTCGCGACATTTCTACCCCCCGGGACCGCGAGATTGACATGTTCCCGCTCGGCGAGCACACCCCGGATCCCTTCACAGAGCTGATGCGCAGCACTTTTCAAGAGCCGTTCCTGATCCTTTATAATGACCGTCAGCACGATTGGCCAAACCCCCCTTCTTTTCGATGAATTGATGCACGGAGCAAACCCGAACGCTGGACGAATAGGCTCCCCGGCTTTTCTTTAACAGAATCTCGGCTGCGTTTGTTCCCTGTTGTCTCTTGTCGCTCAGTATGTTCAGGGAGGAATTTACAGTGAGAAAACCGAGCAAATTCAAGAGTTCCGTCAACAGGGCCGGGACAAGGGCTGTGTCAAGAGGCCGTTTGTATGAATTGGGTTGTCATGCAAATTCTGTCATGGCAACATCTATCAGAAATTCTTTAATTTCCTGCTCGTCGATATCGTCTCCTAAATAGGCCACTTTTTCACTGTAGTCGATATCATCAAAGAAGCAGAGCTGTTCACGAAAGAGCTTTTCATTGAAATAGGCGCCGAACATCGCCTTTGCACTTGCTGACAGTTCTCTCAGTCCGTAATAATCTTTTAAAATAAAATACAGGTCAACATAGTCCTTCCACTTGGCACGTCCCCCCAAGGCGTAAGTTTTCATTGCCGCCAGGTCCAACAGTGACGGGACCCGGATGATCCCGTCAAAGTCTGTGGAGGGAACGATGGTGTGCGGGAAGCTGAAAAAGGTGACTTTTACTGAGTTTACAACTACGTGCATTTGGTCAGAAGCCTCATAGAGCAACTCCTGAACCAAAAACCCGCTCTTGTCGATGAGGGTTTTTATGCGTCTGCGTTGGATATCCTGGGTGGTGAATAAATCAAAATCAATGGATCTGCGGTGTCCGATATGCAGCGCAACGGCGGTTCCGCCAACCAGGACGTATTCCTTTGAGAACAATTTCATCAGGGGCAGGAGGTCCTGCTGCTTTTCTGTCAAGACTTCATTGTGCATGTCTTTTGAAGTACAGCCTGAAAAAATTCTCTGTTCGCTGATGATAGTTTGACCTCCTGCCGGATACCTGCTGATAAAATAGATCGGCTGCCGCTTTGATTCCGATAAGATCAAAGAGCTTCTTGACGCTCTTTTCATTCCCATAATTCAATACGGCCTCCACAAGGGCAGGGACGCTGATATTGGCCCTTTCTTCCGGCCTTATCCCCCAGAACAGTGATCTGTTTTCCTGAATAAATGCTTCGAGTTCTGAATCATGCCTCATTGCTGTCCATGCTCCTTATTCTTGACCGTATTACTTGTTATTTTATGTGGATTTCGTACATACATCAAGGAAAATGCGAGATTTTATCGCAGGCATCATTTTACGGGATTGCCTTCCCCTTTCCCGTTGCACACTGACATGGACAGCCGGACATTATTTGGTGACCACAGTTCCCCCTGAGGCTCCTCGCCAGCGTTTGTGGGTCCGATGGGGTGGGGATTTATTGGCCGTGCGGTTCGAATGTTCGCATGGCCGAGAGAAAGGCGGGGAGGTGGGTGATGAAGTACCACATGCTCCATCTATGTTCCCAGATCCGCTTTCGGAACTTTTTCCGCCACTCGGGGTCCGTGTAAAAGCGTTTCACATGCTGGTTGTAGAGCTCGTCGAGGGTTTCCTTTGAATCGATTCCCCTGGGGACGAACACAAAGTTGAGGCAGTTCATTTTCCGCCAGTCATGGTCAAAGGTGCCTTCCTCGAAGATGGTTTCCCACACCGGTGCCCCGTAAAACGGCGTGAATTTGGACATGTTCATGTCATCCAGGCCCAGGGAGAGGGCAAAATCGCTGGTTTTCTGTATGGTTTCAGGGGTTTCCCCGGGAAGCCCCATCATGAAAAGGCCCTTGGCTCTCAATCCTTTGGCCTGAATGCGTTTCACCGTGTCTCGGATTTCCATAAGGTGGACCCCGGGTTTATGGGTCTCCATGAGTTCCGGGACCCCGGTCTCGATACCGATGGAAAGCTGGAGGAATCCGGCGGCCTTCAGCATTTCGAGCAACGCGTCGTCGCAGTGCCCGGCCCGGACCGCGCAGTTGAAGTGCATCCTCAGGGGGCGGTTGACGAGCAGGCGGCAGAGTTCCGTAATGCGCTCCCGGTGGGCGGTGAACAGATCATCATAGATGTTCACATGGCGGACGCCGAAACGGTCCTTGAGATATGTCATGTGTTCATAGATGTACGGGGCCGAGTTGTAGCGGTACCCCCGTTTGAAGACCGACCGGTCACAGAATGAACACTGATACGGGCAGCCCCGGCTGGTCACCATGGTGGCGCCCGGCGTGAGGATGTAACTGAACAAAGGGAGGCGGTACCCTTTGGGAAAGCCCTCCAGCTTTTCATAGGCCGGAAAGGGGAGGTGGTCCAGGTTCTCGATGAGTGGGTGAGGCGGGTTGGCCACACCCTTGCCGTTGTCCCTGAAACAGAGCCCCGGGATGGCCCTGGGGTCCCCGCCCGAGGTTAGTTCCGCCATGGCGGTCTCTCCCTCGCCCAGAATCAGATAGTCGATGGTCTCAAATTGATCCAAAAGCCCCGCCCCCATGGCCGAGACATGGACCCCGCCGCACACCGTCTGTATGTCGGGCCGCACGTCTTTGATTCGGGTGCTGAGATCCACACCGTCCAGGAACGATGAGGTGGTCGCGGAAATCCCCACCATATCCGGATGCCGGTTAAGGATGATTTCGGCATTTTCTCTATTTGTTTTGGGTGCCCTGGGTCCCAGGCAGTCGTGAACATAGACGGCGTGCCCTTGTGATTCAAGGTAGGCGGCAATGGAAAGGAGGCCTAAGGGTGCCATCCGGTTGGCCGTTGCCGTGATGTCCCTTTTGCCGGGAACCCAGTTGGATCCGGCCGGATGAACGAGGACGATGCGCATGTCAGCCATGCCTCCTGTTGACCAGCTTCTTGTGGGGCAGGGGGATCAGTGCCCTCATAAAGAGCCTCGCATTTAAAAAGCTGAGTCTCACATTATCCTTAAAAAGATGAAAGTGCGAAATGCGTTCGTCTCGAGCCGCATAATGGGTAGAGACGTTTACCTCCCTTAAGGGCAAACCGGCCCACGCGGCCTTGACCAGGACTTCGATTTCGAATGTGTAGTGCCGCTCCCGAAGTGTGAGCGCTTCGAGTATCCGAATCGGATAGGCCCTGAAGCCGCTCTGGGCATCACCGATAAGACGCCCTGTCTCCACAAGAAACCAGAAATTTGAAATGCGTCGTCCCACACGGGAGGATGCGGGGGCGTAATGGGTCTTGAAATCCCTTTTGCCGATCACGAGGGCTGTGGGGTGGGTCTTTATCTGTTTGAGGAAGAGGGGAATATCGTCGGGATCGTGCTGCCCGTCTGCATCCAAGGTGATGATATGGGTCCTCCCCAGCTCGCGTGCCTTTTGGGTGCCGGTCAAGATGGCCGCGCCCTTTCCCATGTTTCTGCGATGGCGGATGAAGTGGACATCCAGCCCTTCGAGGGCGTTTCGGGGTTGATCAAGACTCCCGTCATCCACCACGATGACCGGACGATGGATGGCGCCGGCGCGCTGCGCGACCTCACGGAGTGTGCCCGAATGGTTGTAAACCGGGATGACAATGGCGGTTTTGGGTGGATTCATTTTGCAGACTTTCATAGGTGAAGGTTTTGGCTTTGGAGGAAAATGAATATTACAATTCATCACGTTTCGCGCAGAGTCGCCCCAGTGAAACAAAAACCAGGAAGGTTTCACGGGGTAAACAGAGACGCTGAGAAAAGCACAAGTAATTTGAAATTAAGGGTTCAATCTCTCCTTGTCGTGAAAGACTTTCAGGCACACCTTTACAAGGTGTGTGAAATGCCTTATGGGCTGACCGTTGAAGTCGATTTCCCCGTCTTTATTGAGTTCAATGCGCCCATAGGGCCGGTCTGATGAGGCGTTTGGCTCGATCACCACAAACGCGGCCCCCGGCAGAGTCTGAAAGGCGCCCGGATCATCGGGGGGATCATCCACAATGCCTGCCACCCCCTTTTCAAATTCATTCAAGCGGATGTGCAAAAGCGCAGCCCTCAAGCTGGTGAGACCGCCGAAATCAGGATCATATATCACATAGGATAGCCCCGTGGTCCCAAAATACCAGGCCGCTTCCCCGAGAAAACAGTTGGGCAGGGTATAGGAAAAGAGCGCGGGACTGGCCAGCCGGCCGTTATCATGAGCCGTGGTATCAAAATAATCCCTGTCGGTTTGAAGGCAGCCATAAACCGTGGAAGCGATCAGGCCTATGCGGCGTTTATCAGACCATTCATGAAGTCCCGCGTCTTCGAGGGCCAGTGCGATGCTGCCGAACCCCAGTTTAGAGAAGGGGTCCATCCGGCCGAAGTGCGCGAAAGATCCATCGATTACCGATTCCCGGGTGACCACCGGCAAATGACCCGGCGTCATATCAAAATGGGGATTTTCACGGCCTCGGCCTATCCCGCCGGCAGTGATCCACCCGATTCCCGTGATCAAGGGCATGCGTCCTATATCCCCCTTTTAAGCAAAATCGCCGTGTTGATGCCTCCGAAACCTGAATTGCAGGTCAGGAGGATATCGCCTTTCAGGGCAGCGGGTTGTGTCGTGACCCGGCCCAACGCCGTTTCGACCGGATGGGAGAGCCCAACGGTAGGCGGGGCTGTCTGCCGCGACAGTGTTTTCAGACCGAGGGCGACCTCGATACCCCCTGCTGCGCCCAGGGTGTGACCGACGGCCCCTTTAATGGAATAGACAGGCGGCCACGCGTCGGAAAAGAAATGCGTGTAGGCGTTGAGTTCCATGGCATCGTTGGAGACGGTCCCGGTTCCGTGAGCACACACCGCGAAAACCGCATCAGGGGTCATCTGTGCGCGAACGAAGGCCTGGCCAATGGCCTCAATCAGGCCCGTAGCATTGGGGGCGGGGGTGGTCACGTGATAGGCGTCGCTGCCGCCCCCCCAGCCCAGGACCTGGCCCAGGCACCGTTTGCCTTCTGTCCGGGCCCGCTCGGCATCCATCAATACGAGGGCGGCCGCCCCTTCTCCCAGGCTGAGTCCGTTCCGATCCCGATCAAAGGGTTTGCATGGCGTTGGGGACAGGGCCCCCAGCGCGGAAAACCCTGAAAATACAAACTCGGTGACCAGATCCGCACAACAGACCAGCACAACGTCTGTCATTTCGGTATGGATCAATGCACACGCATGGGACACCGCAATGGCGGAGGAGGCACAGGCTGCGCTGATGGTGCTCCCCCTTTTTTCCAGGCCAAATGCATCCGCGGCAATTCGATCCAGTACCGAGGGAAGCATGTCGCGGATACTAAAAGACGGCTTGTGTTCCAAGGCGCCCAGCATGTCGATCCCGCCCTTTGTCGTTGCGGTGATCAGCCACGCATCTTGTGGAACGGATCCCATGCTGCGGGACAGCCTTTTGAGAAGATCAGGCAGTCGAGAGCCGGTTTCATCCGGTTTAAGACCGGGGACGAGGGCCGCAACATCGCTCCTGTACCCGTCCACACCGAATCGGTCCACAGGGCGGATGGCGGTGTGAAAATGGAGGAGGTGGTGCCATGTCTCTTCAATGGTGTCCCCCAGCGCCGTCACGATGGCCGCATCCGTAATCCACACGGCGTCTTGTCTTGTTGGGGGGGCAGCGGGTTTCATACGCCGTGAACGTTATGGGATTCTGACTTCCGGAGACATTCGTCTGCCAATCTGGACAGTGCGGCGCCAAGGACGCGGGCGGTGTTCATCAGGTGAGCGGGTTGTCTGTACGCCTTTTTGATCTCAACCTGGACGGATTGGACTCTGGGATCGGCATATGGGCCGTTTCTGAAAAACTGGTTCAGGTTGTTCGGGTTCCGTCCGCAGTAATTCGGATAGGCCGGATCGGTCTTCACGGCCATTATCCCGTTACCGTTTTCACCGCTTAGATGCGTTATCAGCAGGTCGATCAATGTTTCCGATGCGGTGAGTCGTTTTCCTCCGGGAACCTCTCCCTGCCCATATCCGAGAAGGATGCCGGGGGCCTGCGGGCACTGAACTTTCGTCTGGTAGGCGTCGAAACTCCTGTCGTGTGCACCGTGCAGGTGAACGATCAAGGAAACGCCATTCCCCTTATTGAGGATCGCTTCCTTGAAGGACACGATCCGGTCTAAAAAAGGTGCTTTCAGAAACGAACTGACCTGATCGATGCGGTTGCAGTCGATGAAGCCCGCATTCATATCTGTACAATGCCGGTGGCCCGTCCGCTTGTATCTGTCATTAATGACCGCGTAAAACCCGTGTCGGGCTGCCATATCCCTTGCCAGTGTCCCGGTGTTCTGATCATCTTTTCCCAGCCCTCGATCAATGTCCCCGTCGAACGCGTGGGGGGCCACCAAAATGACCGCTTTGGTGCCTTTAATACAGCATATGTCTCTCTTGGATGCGTCTACGTACATGCATTTTCCTTCAAAACTTTCATCTTGGCATCGATGAGCTTGTTATGGCTGAGGTGGAGGAGCTTGGCCAGTTTATGAAGGAGGTAATCCTCGTGCTTGTCCAGGACGTGATCACGATAGGCGATCCGCCACACCATCTCAATCACACCGATTTTCTCCTCGATGGTGTAGTTTTCATTAATGAGGTTTGTGAACTGCCACAAATCAATGCTGTCTTTCAATTCCGATCGGGCGGCCTCCATCAAACTGACGGTTTTGTTTTGATCAAGGCCATATTTCCTTTGGAGAATGTCGATTATCAAATCTCTTTCCCTTTCACTGAACTTTCCGTCGATGTGGGATAGTTCGAGGAGGAGGGCACAGGTGGCCATACGGATGTCATCTTCTGATGCCCTGTCCCGCGTGTCTGAGCCCTTGGTATTCCCTTTTTCAAAAATGGCTCTTAAATGGCTGATCATTTTTGCTCCTTGGAGTTTTGCATAGGTGTTCTTCCAGCCTTTCATTCTTGAAAACTCGTATTGCTTTCTCATTATCTTAGGAAAAGGAGATGGGGCACATAAACATACAGTAAAGACGTGGTAATTTGATGTCAAGCAATCAATCCACCACGGGGAATCCGCTATTCCCCTTCTGGGTTTCCCCTGCTCTGCTTCGTCATTCCGGGTTTAGCCCGGAATCCAGAGTCTAAAGGGATCGCTGGACCCCGGATCGGCGTCCGGGGTGACAGGCGGAATTTGCGCCTTGTCCCAGATCCCGTCTCTGTCGGGAATGACCACGCCATGGCGTGGGAACGGGCGGTTTCAAACGATATAACTCGTACCCGTATTTAAGAAAAGGAGGACTTGTTTGTAAATGGTTGAAAATGGATTCGAGAGCGTGTAGGGTTTGGAAAAAACTTTGCCAACCGAATTGATAGAGGGAGGATAAGATATGGATCGTCAGAAACTGATGGAAATATTCAACAAGCAGCCGAGAATCGGGTCACTCAGTACGGCCAACGCCCGGGGCGAGGTGAACGTGGCGGTGTTCGGTTCGCCTCAGATGATCGATGAAAACACCGTGGTCATGGGAATCGGGGAAAACCGCAGTTTCCGCAATCTGAGGGAAAACCCCAAGGCGGCTTTCATCGTTATGGAACCGGGAGAAACGGTCATGGACTGGAAGGGCGCCCGGGTCTACCTCGAGGCCCTCGATATCGAAACCGGCGGGGGCTTCTACGATCAGGTTAAAGAGAATATCGAAAAAGTGGCCGGAAAACAGGCCGCTCAGATGATCCATGCGGCTATCCGATTCAAGATCACGGAAGTGAGACCCATTGTGGATATGGGATGAGTCATTTGAAGATTGATTTAAAAACTGCCCCGGTCCCTTTCCGCTCTAATTTGTATATATTGTGACGTATCCATTTTGGTCGAATAAATATGTTTCACCGCCAAGTCGCAAAGCACGCAAAGAAATTTCCCTTTTTCGTTTGTGGCTGAGACGGCCACAAACGAAAACCAGCATGCCTCCGGCAGTGGGATAGAGAAATCCCCTCTTAGCGGACTTTGCGTCTTGAATGAGTGAAGCGAATGGGCGGTTACAAACATATAACACGGAACTGTATTTAAGAAAAGAAGGCCTTAGCGCTGATCATGAAAATCCTGTTGACCAATGACGACGGCATTTATGCCCCGGGGCTCTTCGCTCTCTACCAGGCCCTCAAAGGCGATAACGACATCCATATCGTGGCCCCGGAGTCGGAAATGAGTGCGGTGGGGCATGCCATTACGCTCATTTCCCCCATCCGGGTCAAATCGGTCAGGCGGAGCGGGAAGTTCTATGGATATGCCGTCAACGGCACCCCGGCCGACTGTGTCAAGATCGCGTGCCAGGAGCTGCTCGAATCCCCCCCTGATATGGTGCTTTCGGGCATCAATGTGGGCGCCAATGTGGGGGTGAATATCCTGTACTCCGGAACCGTCTCCGCCGCCACCGAAGGGGCCTTCCTGGGCATCCCGTCGGCCGCCATCTCCCTCAATACGCTGAAACACCCCGAATTCGCCTTCGCCGCCCGATTCAGCAGGAAGGTCATCCGGTTTATCCAGGAAAACGGCCTCGGTGACGGGGTTTCCCTCAATGTGAACGTCCCGGCCGTGCCGCCCGAGGAAATCAAAGGCGTCTGTCTGACCCGCCAGGGGACCTCCCGCTTTGAGGAGCGGTTTGAAAAGCGGAACGACCCCCGGGGAAACGTCTATTACTGGTTGACCGGCGAAAAATTCATCGAAAACGGCAATCCCGACAACGACTCGGTGGCCCTCAAAAAGAACATGATTACCATCACACCCATCCATTATGACCTTACATCTGAGAAAGAACTGGAGCGGCTGAAATCCGTTTCTCTTCCTTTTGAGGAGATCCGATCACCATAGAAAGGCCTTTGTGATTTAACCGATACTTCGGGCGTTGGCATGGAGGGATGTAGTGCCAAAGCCGGGGGTTTCAGAAATCTCAAGCCTCAGATCGTTTTCCGGTCATGTGATCAATTTCCACTCTGATGATCGCAAGATGATCCATTCGTTTATCCGGGTATTTCCCGGAGTCTCCTGAATAGTGGCTCACAATGATATCCAGCGCACGCCTTTTTTCCGCCGGGTCATCGACGAAAGCGGCTTTACCGTAACCGATCACACTTCGGTAACGCATGTTCCACTTGCAGGGATTTTCTGCAGGGAGGAGTTTGAGGTCCGTGTCCAGTTGAAAGCAGACCCTGGGATTTTTCTTCAGGATGTCGATTTTTTTGCCCGTCTTTCCGGTATGGATATAGAGACAGTTGTCTTTGTATCCGAAGTTGAGAGGGACGATGTAGGGTTGATCCTCATATGAAAGGGCCAGTCGACAGACTTCCGCCCGGTTGATGATGGATTCAATGTCTTTAAGGTCGTGGATTTCCCTGTCTTTTTTGCTCATGCGTCTTTCCCAAAAATGACACGGTTCCTTTGTATTGATCCAAAACGTTATGTTTTGAATTCGTCAAGTCTCCGGCCCAATGCCACTGACATGTCGCCACATATCTTTGCGATATTTTCCCAGGAATCGAATGGAAATTTAATGCCTTTGTATTCCGATAGATCAATGCCATCAAGATCGCCCGGCTTGGGCTCTGCGAGCTGCCGGATAAGCTGAATTATGGGAGAAGCCTGATTACCGCGTATCATATCCGAATAATAGGTATTGAAATGCTTCAATGCGTCAACTGCCCCGTCAACGCCCATGTGCTTCGCCAATGCTGC
Source organism: Deltaproteobacteria bacterium (assembly GCA_034522175.1). Lineage (GTDB taxonomy): Bacteria > Desulfobacterota > DSM-4660 > Desulfatiglandales > Desulfatiglandaceae > JAIPDZ01. The sequence continues at coordinate 3,764,451 of JAXHLQ010000001.1, forward strand.
AAAATCGATATAATCACGTGTTGCATTGCGCGAAATGATCATCCATCCCTTGGTTCGCAACATCTCGGAAACCGTGGGAACCGTGATTGATTTACCGCCGATATCTACCGTTTCCGTTTCCAGGGGATGGTGTCGTCTCAGTTGGCGGATACCGGTTTCAACACCCTGGAAATTCCCGAGAATCAATTTGGGCGGGTTGATGCGGGCAGTCTTCCAATCATCTCTTCCCTCGAGAAAATCAAGGATGTCGGCATAGTTCTCCCTCAGCGTCTTTAACACATGATCCGCATCAAAAGAATACCGATGATGAACGTGTATGGCAGCCGCACTGCCACCGATCATGACACTTCCGGGAAGGATACCCTGGATATTCGCTGCCGCATCGAGAAGCTTTTGCCACCGTTCCCAATAAGTTTCGTCATTATCCGCCATAAAGCGCCTTTAGATAGAGATCAAAAAATTTCGGCCACCCGTACACGGTTGAATGGGATATGGCCTTCCTCACCGCATCAGCGGCCGCGGTATTGTGCTTTACTTCCTGGATGAGTGCCCAGATATCAGCTTCCAGGCCCCGCTCCCAGATGGAGTGAACCATGGCCACCGTCCATTGACCATGTTTTGCGTCGATATGGCGATGTTCCATTTAAATCTCCGATGCAGAAGATCTTTACGTATTTTGTATGGGGTATCCAAATTGCACAGCAAAGTCACTGGATCCAGTTGTCAATTTTCAGCCCGGGGATGTGTTTGAAATGCCTTGTATTTCCGGTGATCAGTGTCAGCTGATGCTGAATGGTAATGGCTGCGATTCTCAAATCCGGTTCGCTGCAACCGACACCCGCTTTTTCCATTTCAGCCTTCAAATGGCCAAATACCCGGCCGCTTTCCGTATCAAATGGGAGGATGTTGACATGGGGAAATACATACGCCCTGAATGTTTTCAGGATGTGGTTTTTCCTATGGCTTCGATGCGCACCGAAATAGATTTCGCCGATATTGATGGCGGATGTAAACTGGACGGAACGGGGAAGATGCTGAAGCCTTTGAATTAAGCGTGGCGAAGGTTGTCTTTTGACGATGTTACTCAGTGTATCTGTATCGAAAAGATACATCAGATGTCGACACCCCGATCCTTAGCATTTTCTCTATGCCTGTAGATGGTCTCCAGGAGTTCATCCATTTCCGCATCCAGATCCTGCAACGCGCCCTTTGCCTGAATTAATCCCTCCTCATGCCCCTCACTGACAGTTTCATTGATGGGGAGTACGATGGCAACAGCCTTACCCTTTCGCGTTATGGTAAACCGCTCTTTTCCGAAGTGGACCCGGCTGATCAGTTCGGAAAACTTTGCTTTGGCCTCTGTTAGGGTATAGGTCTCTTCCATGGTTTTCTCGCAGATAAATATAGTCTATTAGACTATATGGTGAGTGGGGTGCTTTTGTCAATGGAAATGAGCGGAGGATTTCCCGTTTAGCTGACACCATCAACGATAACGAATCGATGTTGTTGACACCGCTATTATGTCGTGAGTCGCTCTTGCAGGATCTCCCGGATCTTTTTGGGGTTGGCGCGGCCTTTGGTCTTTTTCATGACCTGCCCGATGAGAAAATTAATGGGTTCCGTGCCGCCGTCTCTGACCTGGCTTGCGGCTTCGGTCTGTTCTTCGATTACCTCGCTGCAGATCTTCTCCAGTTCCCCTGCGTCCTTAATCAATTCGATGCCTTTCTGTGCGATGATGGCCCTGGGAGCTTTACCTTTCTGGAACATCTCCTCCAGCACGCTCCGGCCGATGGCGTCCGTGATTTCGCCCTGGACCACGAAATTGATGAGGTCGGCGAAGTCCCTGGGGGGAAAGGGGCACGCCTCAATGGAAAGGGCGTTTTCATTTAAGAGACGGAACAAATCCTTGATGATCCAGTTGGCGATCTTTCGATGCTCGCTGCAATGAAGGGCGCATTCCTCGAAAAACCCGCTCACGGCCCTGTCCCGGGTCAGAATAAGGGCGTCGGCCCTGGGAATACCGTACTTATCGATGATGCGATCCAGTTTCTGATCCGGAAGTTCAGGCATGGTGTCTCGAACACGCGCAACAAATGCCTCGTCGATGTGAATCTCGGTCAGGTCGGGATCCGGGAAGTAGCGATAGTCCGGCGCATCTTCCTTGCTCCGCATGGGGAGGGTGATTTTCTTTTTCTCATCAAAAAGGCGGGTCTCCTGGACGGGCGATTTGCCGGACGCCAGAAGACGCCGCTGTCTTTTGACCTCGTAGGTCAGCGCATCCATCATATACCGAAAGGAGGCCATGTTCTTGATTTCGGATCGATTCCCGTAATCGCCGGCGCCTTCGGGCCGGATGGAGATGTTCACATCACACCGGAACTGCCCCTTTTCGATGACGCAGTCACTGATCTCAATGTACTGAAGAATCTGGCGCAGTTTTTCCAGGTATCGCCTCGCTTCATTAAGGGACCGAAGGGGGTTTCGGGTGTGGTCCGTGACAATTTCAAGGAGCGGGACACAGGCGCGATTGTAATCCACCAGGCTGTAGTCGGCCGCCTCGTAGGATTCCGCGGAGTGCACCAGCTTGCCGGCATCTTCCTCGAGATGAATCCGTTTGATGCCCACCGGGTAGGGCTGGCCGTCATCGCCTACAATTTCCAAATGGCCGTCCTCACAAAAGGGCCTTTCATACTGAGAGATCTGATACCCCTTGGGGAGGTCCGGATAAAAGTAGTTCTTGCGTGCGAATTGGGCGTTTGGATTGACCCGGCAGTTCAGGGCCAGGCCGGCCTTGATACTGAATTCCACGGCTCGTCTGTTGAGCACGGGCAGGGCCCCGGGCTGACCCGTACACACGGGACACACCTCGCTGTTGGGGGGCGCCTCGTAACGAACCGCGCAGTCGCAAAAGAGTTTTGATTCGGTCTTGAGCTCCACATGGGTCTCGAAACCGATGATCGTCTCATATCGCATGGTCGGTCTGTCCTGTTGCGTTCTCGTAGGTGTGTCCCACCTGAAGAACGGTTTCCTCATCAAAGGGCCTGCCGATGATTTGAAGCCCGACGGGGAGGTCATTCACCCGGCCGCAGTCCACGCTCATACCGGGGAGACCGGCCAGGTTGAGGGAAACGGTGTAGATGTCCACGAGATACATCTGAAGGGGGTCGTCCACTTTTTCTCCGAGAGGAAAGGGGAGGCACGGGGACACCGGCGTGATCATGCAGTCCACCTGCTCAAAGGCCCGCTCGAAATCCCGCCGCACCAGGTTTCTGGCCTCCTGAGCTTTCAGATAGTAGGCGTCATAGTAGCCGGCGGACAGGACATAGGTGCCCAGCATGATGCGGCGCTTCACCTCGTCGCCGAACCCCCGGCTCCTTGCGTGCTCATACATATGGATCAAATCCGGCGACGCCTCATCGGAACGGACCCCGTATTTCACACCGTCGTATCGGGCCAGGTTGCTGCCGGCCTCGGCCGTTGCAATGAGGTAATAGGCGCTGATGGCGTACCGGGCATGGGGGAGGGAAATATCCACGATGTCCGCCCCCCTGTCTTTGAGAACGGCGATCCCTTCTCGGACCTTCTCTTCAACGCGAGGGTCCAGCCCCTCCACAAAATACTCTTGCGGCAAACCGATCTTGAGTCCCTTCTTCATACCCTTTTTAAGGGCGTCAAAAAGCCCGGGAACCGCCATGCTGGCGGAGGTGCTGTCCCGCCGGTCGTACCCGCAGATGACATCGAGAAGGAGGGCGCAATCCGCTGCACTCCGTCCCAGGGCGCCCACCTGATCCAGGGAGGACGCATAGGCCACCAGGCCGTAACGGGATACCCGGCCGTAGGTGGGTTTGATGCCCGTGATGCCGCAATAGGCGGCAGGGAGCCGGATCGAACCGCCGGTGTCCGATCCCAGCGCCAGGATGGTTTCGCCCGCGGCCACGGCCGCCGCAGATCCGCCGCTGGATCCTCCGGCCACATAATCGGTGTTGGCCGGGTTTCGCACGGGTCCGAAGGCACTGTTCTCATTGGAAGACCCCATGGCGAATTCGTCCATGTTGGTCTTGCCCACGATTACGGCGCCGCTGGCTTTAATCCGCTCGACAGAGGTGGCGTCATAAGGGGGCGTATAGCCTTTCAGGATGTTGGACCCGCAGGTGGTCTGAAGCCCCCGGGTACAGAGCACGTCCTTGACGGCGACGGGAATGCCGGTGAGCGGGGAGAGGTCTTTTCCATGTTGCAGATTGCGGTCGGCCTGATCCGCCTGTTCCATGGCCAGATCCCGGGTGACCGTAATGAATGCATTGACCTCCGATTCCCTTTCTTCCATGCGCTTGAATACCGATTCGGTGATCTCCCGGGAGGTGACCTCCTTTCGCCTCAGCATGCCGCAAAGCTCGGTGGCGGTTTTATCGCAGAGTGCCGTCATGTCATCCCTCGAGTATCCGCGGCACCTTGAAATAATCCGCATCCCGGTCCGGCGCGTTTTCAAGGATGGGTTCCGTCATGTGGGAGGGGTGTGCCTGATCTTCGCGCCAGACGTTTTTCAGATCCAGGACGTGGCTCATGGGGGGCACGTCGCGGGTATTCAGCTCCTGCAAGGTCTCAAAATGGCTCAGCACGGCGTTTAGATCCTGCTGGAGCCTTTCGGCTTCGGTATCGGAGATCCTGAGACGCGCCAGCCGGGCCACGTGCCGGACTTCTTCGCGGGTAATGGTCTGTTGCTTTTGGATCGGCCGGCGATCCCCCGTGCGGGGTGTTGCGCCCGCCGTAAACCCCTTGCGTCCGGATCCCTTCAGCAACCCCAGTTCATCCAACTGATGGGGGGACGCCGGGGAAGGCGCCCGGGTGAGGGGGCACCAGGCCCTCCGGTTCTTGGGGAAGGCGATGACCTCACGGATGGACGGGGTCTTCAGGATCATGGCAATCATCCGGTCCAGGCCGAGGGCCAGGCCCCCATGGGGCGGTGTACCGTATTCAAAGGCGCTCAGGAAGAATCCGAATTTGCTTTCGATCTCGTCGGGTGTCAGCCCGAGGGCGTCGAAGATCTTTCGCTGAACATCCATGGTGTGGATCCGAATACTCCCGCCCCCCAGCTCTTCGCCGTTGACCACCAGATCATACGCCCGGGAACGAAGGGTCAGCAGTTCATCCGGCTTACCCGGGTCAAAATCGGTCCGATCGGGCATGGTGAAGGGGTGATGAAGTGAATGGATCCCGTCTGCTTTGCGTTCAAACAGGGGAAAATCCGTGATCCACAGGGCATTGAAGGTGTCTTCCGGAATCAGGTGAAGTCGTTCGGCCACATGCAGGCGAAGGTCACACAGCACGCTGTGGACCAATGGGTGAGCGGTGTCCGCGATCATCAGGAGCACATCCCCCTCCCCGGCATTGAAAGCATCCATGATGCCCGCCTGTTCGGCCTCGCTGAAAAACTGGACGATGTTGGACTCCAGCCTGCCGTCCACCACCTTCATCCAGGTCATGCCCGAACCGCCGAATGAGGGGACGATCTTCATGGCGTATTCATTTTGAAGCACGTTCTTACTGAGGGCGTGGCCCTGTCCCTTCACACAGAAGCCCTTGACCAGACCGCCCTGTCCGATGATGTCCCGGAAGATGCCGTAGGTCGTATCCTGAAGTACGGATGTTACATCCTCAAACGTCATGTCAAACCGGGTGTCCGGCCGGTCGGTTCCATAACGTGAAACAGCCTCCTGGTAGGTCATCCGGGAAAAGGGTCTGAGGAGTTCGATGTGGCCCACCCGGAACATCCGGCAGGTCAGCTCCTCGATGAGGTCAAATATAAACGACTCGTCGATGAATGAGGCCTCCAGGTCGAGCTGGGTGAACTCCGGCTGGCGATTGGGTCTGAGGTCCTCATCGCGGAAACACCGGGCGATCTGGTAGTACCGATCCATCCCGCCCATCATGAGCATTTGCTTGAACAGTTGCGGGGACTGGGGCAGGGCGTAGAAACGGCCCTGATGCACGCGGCTGGGCACGAGATAGTCCCGTGCGCCTTCAGGGTGCTCTTGGTCAGAAACGGGGTTTCCACCTCGATGAAACGGCGGTCCTCGAGGTACTGGCGAACCGTCCGGAGGATCTCGTGGCGTTTTCGAAAAAGCCGCTGAATGGACGGCCGTCGCATATCGAGGTAGCGGTATTTAAGCCGCAGTTCTTCATCCAGGCTTTCAGGGCTGGTCTGAATTTCTTCGCCGAAGACCATGGCCTTTTCAGATATCTGAAAGGGGAGGGTCCTCGCTTTGGAGAGAATCGTCACCTCCCGGACGAAGACCTCGAGATCGCCCGTGATGAGGTTGGGATTTTCGGTGCCGGGTTCTCTCAGGGCAACGGCACCCCTGATTTGAATGACATCTTCCTGGCGCAACCGTAAAGCCGTCTCACAGGTGTCGCTATTGATGGTTGGGTCGAAAATGGCCTGGACGATGCCCCGGACATCCCTCAGGTGGATAAACAGGATGTTGCCGTGATCGCGGATGGCATCCACCCAGCCCATGAGGGTGACATCCGAGCCGACATGGTCCCGGTTCAAGTCGCCGCAGTAGGTTCGCTCTTTCCAGTTCATGGGGTGTTCCATTGTTGATGCATTCGTAAAAAGTCAATCCCGCCCTGCGGGACTCACGCAAAGTCCCGCTGGCAGCGGGATCTTCGCTATGCTTCGACCGGAAACAGGGAAAGCCCGCAAAGGTAAGTCTTTAAAATTAATCTATTGTTTTCTCTGCGTCTCCTTGCGAGGCCATTTTTTGTTCTCCCGCAGAGGCGCAGAGAAGAGATGAGCTTATTTAATTTTCCCGTTGGGGGGCATCAGTGCAGCTGTTAGCTGTCAGGTGTTAGCTAACGGCTAAAACCTAAAATGTAGCGGCTTTTGTTAAAACAAAAAATCTTTTCTCTGCGCCTTCGCGTCTCTGCGCGATGCCATTCCTTTAAATTCTCCTGCAGGGACGACCCAGTGAAACAAACCCAAAAAGGTTTCACAGGGCTGAGACGTTGAGATGTTCTTGTTTTGTCAGTTTAAATTAATAATCTTTTCTCTGCGCCCCTGCGTCTCTGCGGGATACCATTTTTTATTCGTTCGATGCCGCCATATGCTTGTACAGCTCGAAGCGTTCCTTCATTTCCTCCTCGGCTTTTTCAAACAGCGTGTCCGCGCTTTCCGGGAAGGTCCGGGTGAGGCTGGAATACCGCACCTCGCCCATGAGGAATTCCCTGAAGTCCCCTTTGGGTTCCTTGGAATCGAGGATAAAGGGATTCTTTCCCTCCTCCCGGAGCCTTGGATTGTAACGGTAAAGGACCCAGTAGCCGGCTTCCACCGCACGCTTTTCCTCTTCCTGGCTGAGACCCATGTTGATGCCGTGATTGATGCAGGGGGAGTAGGCGATGATCAGGGAGGGGCCGTTATAGCTTTCGGCCTCCACCACGGCCTTCATCAACTGGTTCTTGTTGCCGCCCATGGCCACGGAGGCCACGTAGACGTATCCATAGGTCATGGCCATGCGGCCCAGGTCTTTCTTCCGCGTGGGTTTACCGCTGGCGGCAAACTTGGCCACGGCCCCGGTGGGAGTGGCCTTGGAGGACTGGCCCCCGGTATTGGAGTAGACCTCCGTGTCCAGCACCAGGATGTTGACATCGTGGCCGCTGGCGATGACATGGTCCAGCCCGCCGTACCCGATGTCGTAGGCCCAGCCGTCACCGCCGATGATCCAGATGGATTTCTTGACGAGATAATCGCTCAACTCCAGGATGTCGAAGAGGACCGGGCTGATGCCTTTCTCCGCCTCCAGGATCTCCGCTTCCAGGGCCTCTTTGACCGCCTGTGCCGATGCCCTGGATTGTTCCGCGTCATCTTTTTGTTCCAGCCATCCGGAGAAGGCGTCTTTGAGGCCCTTGGAGATTTCCGATGCCATGGCCTCCCGGATCAGGTCCGTTAGTTTGTCCCGTCTCTGGGAGACGGCCAGTTGCATGCCGAATCCATATTCCGCGTTGTCCTCAAACAGGGAATTGGCCCAGGCCGGCCCCTTGCCCTCGTCGTTTACCGTGTAGGGGCAGACCGGTGCGGAACCGCCGTAGATGGAGGAGCACCCGGTGGCATTGGCAATGATCATCCGGTCTCCGAAGAGTTGAGTCACCAGTTTCACATAGGGGGTTTCGCCACACCCGGGACAGGCCCCGGAGAACTCGAAGAGGGGCTTTTTGAACTGGCTCCCCTTCACCGATGTCATGGCCATGTGCTGATCCGCCGCCGGCAGTTTCGTGGAAAAGATGTGGTTGGGCACCTGGGTCTCGGTCTGGGTATCGAGGGGTTTCATGAGCAGGGCCTTTTCCTTGGCCGGGCAGACATGGGCACAGTTGCCGCAGCCGGTGCAGTCCAGGGGGCTCACCTGAATCCGGAACCTTAACCCTTTGAGTTCCTTCCCTTTGGCTTCCAGGGTCTCAAAGGTTTTTGGCGCGTCCTTGAGGGCGTCCTCCGTGGTCAGTACCGGTCGGATCACCGCATGGGGGCATACAAAGGCGCACTGGTTGCACTGGATGCAGTGCTCGGGCTGCCATTCGGGTATGTTGATGGCGATACCCCGTTTTTCATACTGGGTGGTGGCGGTGGGAAAGATCCCGTCCGGCGGCATGAGGCTCACCGGCAGCTTGTCGCCCTGCTGAGCCAGCATGGGCCGCATCACGTCGCGGACAAAGTCCGGCTCGTCTTGATCGAGATAGTCATCGTGTCCGGCCGTGGCCCACTTCCTGGGCACCTTGACCTTCACCATGGCATCCACGGCCTTGTCCACGGCATCAATGTTCATCTGGACCACCTTGTCGCCCTTCTTTCCGTAGGTTTTCTTGATGGCCTCCTTCATGTATTTGAAAGCCTCTTCCGGCGGGATGACATTGGCGATCTTGAAGAAGGCCGCCTGCATGATCATGTTGATGCGTGCACCCAGGCCCAGTTTCGCGGCAATCTTGACCGCATCGATGGTGTAAAAGGCCAGGTTTTTCTGAGCGATGGTGCGCTTCATGCGATCCGGCAGTTCCTTTTCCATCTCTTTGGCACTCCAGGGCGCGTTGAGAAGAAATGACCCGCCCTCTTTGATCCCCTCCAGGATATCGTACTCATGGACGAAGGCCGGATTGTGGCAGGCGATGAAGTCCGCATAGTTCAACAGGTAGGGCGATTGGATCCGGTGGGGGAGAACCTGAGGTGGGACATGGTGATCCCACCCGATTTTTTGGCATCGTAGGCGAAATAGGCCTGCGCATACATATCCGTGTTTTCCCCGATGATCTTGATGGCGTTTTTATTGGCGCCCACGGTCCCATCGGCCCCCAGACCCCAGAACTTGCACCGGACCGTCCCCTCGGGCGAGGGATCAAAGGTCTCCCTGACATCGAGTGAGGTGTGGGTGACATCATCCACGATTCCCACCGTAAAATGATTTCTGGGCACGCGGGATCTTAGGTTGTCGAAGACGGCCTTGACCATGGGCGGGGTAAAATCCTTGCTCCCAAGCCCGTAGCGGCCGCCCGTCACCATCATGTCTTCCCCTGCTCCTGAAAGACCGTGCACACATCCTGGTAGAGCGGCTCGCCCAGGCTGCCGGGGGCCTTGGTCCGTTCCAGGACCGCAATGCTCTGGGCCGTGGCCGGCAGGGCTCTCAAAAAGTGCTCGGCGGAAAAGGGGTGATAGAGCCTGACCTTGATGAGGCCCACGGCTTCTCCGGATTGATTGAGGTAATTCACCGTCTCTTCGATGGTGTCGCAACTCGAGGCCATGGAGACGATGACCCGATCCGCCTCGGGATCCCCACATAGTCAAAGAGATGGTACGGCCGGCCCGTGAGGGCGCTCACCTTGTCCATCTCTTCCTCAACGATGGTGGTGATGGCGTCGTAAAAGGGGTTGGCGGCCTCACGGTTCTGGAAAAAGATATCCGGGTTCTGGGCCGTTCCCCTCAGTTGGGGGTGGTCCGGGCTCATACAGCGGTTTCTGAATTCCTCGATGGCATCCCAGTCCACCAGTTCGGCCATGTCCGCGTAATCGATCATCTTGATCTTCTGAATTTCCTGGGAGGTCCTGAACCCGTCAAAGAAGTGGAGAAACGGCAGCGATGACCGGATGCTGGCGAGATGCGCCACCAGGGCCAGGTCCATGACCTCCTGGACCGAGGCCGATGCCAGCAGGGAAAACCCGGTCTGCCGGACGGCGTTGACATCCCCGTGGTCGCCGAATATGGAAAGGGCGTGCGAGGCAATGGCCCGGGCAGAGACGTGAAACACACACGGCATCACCTCGCCGGCGATCTTGTACATGTTGGGGATCATGAGCAGCAATCCCTGGGAGGCGGTAAATGTGGTGGACAGGGCGCCGCCTGACAGGGCGCCGTGGACCGCGCCCGAAGCGCCCGCCTCGGACTGCATTTCCACCACCTTCAGGGTCTGGTTGAAGATGTTCTTCCGGCCGTGGGCGGCCCACTCATCGGCGTACTCGCCCATGCTGCTGGATGGGGTAATGGGGTAGATGGCCGCCACATCACTTATGGCATAGGCTACATGGGCCGCGGCCTCATTTCCTTCGATGGTTTTTTCCATGTTACTCATGATAACTATTTCCTTTCCGAAATGATTTCAGTATAGACTGTCAAGAGGCCGTTCAGAGGTTCAGAGGTTCAGAGGTTCCCGCCTATTTGAGGCGGGAAACCTGTGAACGCTTACACGAAAAGTTTAGAATTCCTCCCCCATGATGTCAAGAGCTAATCACAACGGCTTGAAATGAATAGAGAATATCCTGAATACCCGCTGGTGGGCGTGGCCGCGGTCATCTTTGAAGGCGAATCTGTCTGGCTGGCCCGCCGCGGCCGGGAACCGGCCAGGGGCCGCTTGAGCCTGCCCGGCGGCCTCGTGGAGCTGGGGGAAAGCCATCTCGAGGCATTGGCCCGGGAGCTCTGGGAGGAACTGCGCATCCGTATCGCCGTGGGGGGTCTGGCGGGGGTGTTCGACAAGATCTTCCGGGACCCAAAAGGCCGTATCCGGTACCACTATGTGGTGGTGGACTACTGGGGATGGATTACGGAGGGTCAACCCACGCCGGGCTCGGATATCACCGAGGTGATTCAGGTTCCCCTGAGGGCACTGGACGACCTCGAGGCGGACCGGGACTTGATAAAGGCCATCAGCATTGCGGAAAAGGCAATGCGCAAAAGAATGGTCTCGCGCGGAGACGCCCCAGTGAAACAAAAACCAGAAAGGTTTCACGGGGTAAACAGAGGCACGCAGAGAAAAGATATTTAATTCTCAAGTTTCGCACCCCTGTTTTCTGGTAATTTTCTAAGATCGTTGGTTTTTGTAATGAATATAGGTGCGAACTGGAATTCAGAATCCAGAATACAGGAGTCAGAATAAGGCCCAAATTCCTAAGCCTTCTGAATTCTGGCTTCTGACTTCTGGATTCCATTTTTACTCCTCAAATGAAGGCCAATTGTATTGAATTTGTTCATAATGTAGGGATCAGGGGGTGCGAAACTTGAGTTTAATTCTAAAAACTCCACAGTCCAAAGTTCTCGTAATGCATTGATTTTATTGAATGCATAAAGTCCAAGCCGTCATTCCGGCGAAAGCCGGAATCCAGTGTTTTTTTGACAGGTTAAATGTTCTGGATGCGGGTCGAAGATCCCGTACTTAGCGGGGATCAAGTCCGGCATGACGTGAGAACTTTGGACTCTCAAGCTAAAAAAAGCAAAAACAAAAAAAATCTCTGTGTCTCAGCGTCTCCGCGGGAGGAAAAATCCCTAATGGATCAAATGAAAAAACCGTTCCCAGTGGGGCCATGACCAGTAGATGATAAAGGCTTTACCTTTCACCGCCTCCTCGGAGACGAATCCCCAGAACCGGCTGTCGTAGCTGTGATCCCGGTTGTCGCCCATGACGAAGAGTTTGTCCTCGGGGACGGTCACGGGGCCGAAATGGACTTTCTCGCCCGAGACGGTTGTTTTGCCGGGATTGGAATAGTGTGCATGGGGGTCGGCATAGGGTTTGTCGTTGATGAGAATCTTGTCCCCTATGATTTCAAGGGTATCGCCGGGAAGCCCGATGACCCGTTTGATAAAGTCCTTGCTCTTGTCTACCGGATAGATGAAGACAATCACATCGCCGCGATCGGGTTCACTGATGGGGATAATGGTTTTGTTGAGGAAGGGCAGTTTCACACCGTAGATGAATTTATTCACGAGAATGTGATCCCCCACCAGCAGTGTCGGTTCCATGGAACCGGATGGAATCTTAAATGCCTGAACCACAAAGGTGCGGATGAACAGCGCCAGCAGGATGGCAATGGCCGCCGCCTCTGCATACTCCCGCCATACGCTCTTTTTTCGTATTTTTTCTCTTGATTTGCCAGCTTCCAAAAACAAAAAGACCTCCTTATATCGTCGGTTATGCGGCATTTAATATGTCGGGAGTGGTTTTGTAAAGAGATTTTTCCGGGTGCGGAAGATAAGGGGGACGATGGGGCCGGATATTCCGCCAGACAGAGGGCCCGGACCCGCGTATGACGAAAGCCATTGGCCTGCATGTTGTGCCAACGCTCATGAATGACCCCATATGTAGTTAAATTATGCATTATTATATATAATTATGGAAAAATAATTGACAAATATGCATCTTTATGGTTGAATTTTTCTGATTGGGATTCCCCTCCCTTCTGACGAATGGGACCCTCGGGGATATGATTTTATTCAATGATCTTGGAGAGAATGAAAGTGAGTCGGAATGTCGTTAAGCAGATCAGAGAAAATCTCCTCATAAGCAAAACCGAGCTTGCAAGACAGGCCGGTCTTTCCCCCATCACCATCGGTCGGATCGAGCGGGGAATGGATTGCAGATTGGAGACCAAAAGAAAAGTCCTGTTGGCGCTGGGCCTCGATATCACCGATAGACAACACGTATTTCCGGAAGACTAACGAATTGTCGCAGCGGAGCGGGGTGCGGGATTCCAGGTTGTGGACGGGGAAACCCGAGATGAGGCTTGGATATATCAACCCATGACGTTTCGGAGGCCGCCCATTCCAGCAATCCCGCTTGCAGCGGGATCTTCGCTCCGCTTCGACCAGAGACCAGAGACCCGTTTAACCCATGGCGATTTCAAAGAAAAATCAGTTGGTTGGGCTGGATATCGGTTCCCATTCGATTAAACTGGTGGAAATCGAGCACAGCAAAAAAGGCCGCAATCTCCAGAACTTCGGATTGATCCGGTTGCCCAGCGATGCGATCTCGGAGGGATCCATCAAGGATGAGGAAGCGGTTTCAAATGCCATCAAACGGCTGTTCAGAAACCTGGGGGTTCGAAATAAGAATGTGGCGGTCTCCCTTTCCGGTTATTCGGTCTTTTCCAAGAAGATAACGCTTGAAGTCATGGATGAAACCGGTGTCGAAGCCGCCATACAGGAAGAAGCTGAAAAGTATATTCCTTTTGATATTAATGATGTGAACGTGGATTTTGCCGTGCTCCCCCCTGAAACCGGGCATGAAAAGGTGACCGAGGGAAAAGATGCGGAGAAACCGGTTCGGGAAACCATGGACTTGATGCTGGTGGCCGCCAAGACCAGCGTCATTGATGAATATGTCCAATTGTTTCAAACGGCGGGCATCAACCCCTGCGTGCTGGATGTGGACATCTTCGCGCTGCAGAATGCCCTGGAACTCACGCTGGACGATCCCACCGAGGGACACATGATCGTTCACGTCGGTGCGAGGGAACTGGGGATTAACGCGGTGTATGGCGGGGTATCGATGTTTTCCAGGGATTCCTCCTACGGTGGCGCTCAGATTACAGAGGCCATCATGTCGGAGATGGACGTGGATTTTGAAGAGGCGGAGCGGATAAAGCTCGGGGGGAGGCCATCGCCTTTAGAGGGGGAAGAGGAAAAGACCGTTCGGGAGCTTACCACGTCCATTGTTTCGGCCTGGGTGCGGGAGGTGAAGCAGGCCCACGATTTTGTGAGCGCCACATACCCGGATGAGGCCGTCGAAAAGATCCTGGTGGGCGGGGGCGCCTGCCGCACGCCTGGTTTTCAGAAATATATGGAAATGGAAATCGGACTGCCGGTGGTTGAGATCAATCCTTTCAGAAGTCTGAAAGTGAATCAGAAGGTCTTTGATCCGGATTACATCAAATATATGGCCGTCCAGGTCGGTGTCGCTGTGGGCCTGGGATTGAGAAGCATCCAAGACAAATGATCAAGATAAACCTATTACCATTCAGGGCGGCCCGGAAACGGGAAAATGTCAGGCGGCAGGTCAGTATCTATTTCCTCTCCATCCTTTTCCTGATCATGGCCATGTTTTATTTCAATATGAATTTCAACGGTCGACTGTCCACATTGAAGGCAAAAGAGGAAGGCCTTCGAAATGAACTGAAACCGTATATCGAGATCAACCAGGAGATCGCTCGCATCCGGAAACAAACCAAGGAGATCCAGTCCAGGCTGACCGTCATTGAGCAACTTGAAAAGGAACGGGTGAGGCCGATCCAGCTTTTGGAGGAGATTGCCCATGCGGTCCCCCTGAATCGCCTGTGGCTGCGCTCTCTTGCTGAAACGGGTGGAAAAATCACCCTTCAGGGGACGGCCATGGACAACGATACCCTGGCCCGCTTTCTGACCAATCTTGATAAGGCGCCGCATATTGAAAACGTTGAACTGATCAGCTCGAAGCTGCAACATTTCTCGAAGTATAAGCTCGATGCATCCAACTTTGTGCTGACGTGTCAAACCCGCTTTGAAGAACCCGGGAAAACAGAGAGCGAAAAACCCGAAAAGAAGCAGCCCGACAGAAGGAGATAGGCACCCATGATCCGCCCGGCGGCATTACGATCCATAGCAAATGTTCTTTTTGAGAAAGCCGAAAAGCTCGGCCGGACCAAGCGGATTGTCATTTTCCTGGCAACGTTTCTAATATTGGGCGGTGCCTTTTTTTATTTCGGCTACATGCCCAAAAGCGAAGCGATTGACCGGTTGGAAGGTTCGGTGGCGGATCTCGAACAGCAGGTCAGGCTGGCAGAAATCCGGGCGAAAAAGATCGATGAGATCCGAAAAGATTTTACCCGAACCGAGAAAAAGCTTCAAGAGGCCATGAAGCTCCTTCCGGACAAGCGTGAGATTCCAAGTCTTCTGAAAAGCATCAGCCAGAAGGGCATTGAGTCAAATCTCGATTTCATCTTATTCATGCCGGGCAAGGAAAGGTCCCGTGATTTCTATATGGAAATACCGGTAACCATTGAGGTGAAAGGGGAATTCCGGGAAGCGGCCCGCTTCTTTGACGAAGTGCGCAGGATGGAGCGGATTGTGAACATCCGGAATATCGCCATGAAGCCTGAGAAGGAAATGGCAACGGAACTGGTTACCCAGTGCAATGCCCTGACCTATCGGTTCAAAGTGAAGGCGGATATCGAAGCAGAAAAAAAGCAGAAAAAGAAGAAGAAATAATTCAGGAGACAGGAGTCAGGAGTCAGAGGTCAGAGGTCAGAGGTCAGAAGTCAGAAGTCAGAAGTCAGAAGTCAGAAATCAGAAATCAGAAATCAGAAATCAGAAGTCGGAAGTCAGAACGCGGAGGTCGGGAGTCGGGATTATTGTGAGATGCGAGCCGTTACTGAACAGGAACTGGATTCCGGTATAGAGGCCACCAAGTTGCTTGCTTTAGAGACAAGATCTAAGAGACAAGGCTTCAGCCGGTTGGGCTGTGGAACGCTGGCTTTTATGCTCTCTTTATGCTTTTGGGCTGCGGCGATCGGCCAGGCGCATGCCAAAACGCTTCCGCCGGTGGTGTATAAGGACCTGCGTCCTCAGAAGGCGGGTGAATATCACATCAATGTGAATAAGCTTCCGGATCCGTTCTTGTCTTATTTTATCAGACGGGAACAAATCGCCACGGAAGAGGCAGAGGAGGCACGGCGAAAGCAGCAGGAGGCGGAGGCCAGGCTCGAACGGAAAAAGCGAGAAGTCAAAAAGCAACTGGAAGAACTCAAAAAGCCCAGAACCGAACTTCAGACGCTGGGCCTTTCCCAGTTGACCCTGACCGCCATTGTTCAGTCAAAAACCGGAGACTGGGCCTTGGTGAGGGACCCCAAAGGGATGGGTTATATCCTCAAAAAAGGAACCCGCATCGGGACCGACGGGGGTGTGGTCAGTCGAATCGCCATCAATGAGAAAAAGGTCATCATCAAAGAGCCTTATATCGAAAAGGAGATTGAAATTAAGTACAAACCGGTTGAGATGGGACTTCCGGATGAATTGTATTAGTGAGGCGAGAGAGGAGGCGCAAGGCGTGAGGCGTGAGCGGACAAGGAGCGGAAATGAGGGTGTTTCTATGAAAAGGGTGCTGAAAAGACTCGCAGGTTTTTGTTTCATTCTCTGCATTGGGGCGGTTCCGTATGCGGCCGCAGAGAACATGTTGCCTTCGTTCGATGAGGGTGTTGATCGCCTGTCAATCCAGCTGATGGGGGCGATTGCCAATCGATATTTCGATGCGGACAAGCGACCGGTCATCAGGGTGGCCGTATTCGACTTTACGGATGCCGCCGGGAACGTCACTGTGGGCTCTCGATATGTCTCCAATCGGATCAGAATGGCCTTTGCCGGAGGTACCCAGTTTGATCTACTTCCGCTTAACGCATTGGAGATAAAAAATTCAGTCATTACGGACCGCACCTTTTCAGATAATCAGACGCTAAGGGATTATATTGTGGGCAGGTTGAAGGCCGATGTTTATCTTCTCGGAAGGATGGAAACCCCGGGAGAAACGTCTCTGACCTGCACCGTCGCCCTTTGGGGCACCAAGACCCCTTTTACCGATTACAGTACGCCCGTTTTACTGACGGGGGACGCGCTCAAGCCGGAAATCCCCACGGCCTGTTCATGGTCACTGCGCCTGACACCATCCGGTATACGGTATTTCAACCGGATCAAAATGGCAGGGGCCAAAACGGAAGCGGAACAACGGACAGAAGAGAAACTGGCGCCGGTTATTTTTCTGACACAACCCCTTTGTGACGACCTCAATCTTGCGTGGCAGGTGAGTGCGGATGGGATGATATACGATGTGCGCAAGAAACGCGATTTGAGCTCTTTGAGAAATCGAACCGGACAGATCATGCAGAGTCGGCTTAAAAGCACAGCGGCACTAAAGGAATTGAGCTATGTCATCAAGAACTTCACCCTGACCATCCGGGAGGAGGGAGAGGGTGAAGGTGGAAAAGCGTACCCCCTCCAACCGTATGTATTGCCCAGGGAAAGCCGATATTATTTTATTCCCTATCTGGAGGGAGAGAAGGCGCTCCGTTTTGTCTACCTGTGGAATGAACCGGGAAAAAGCAAGAAGCCCTCATCCAGGGATTCCGGTGCCGGGTGGAGCCTTTTTCAGGCCGAAGCGGATTGGCCCAACATGCTACCCGTGGGTAACCATACCGCCACGGTCACACTGTCACCCATTGCAGAAACCGATTACGGCACCAAACGGGAGCGGGCCGAATATGTGACTCGATTCAGATTCGCCGTAAGACCCGGCTTGAATATCTATGTGATCAACTACGTTTATCGCATGGACCGGCCCGAGATATTCGTGCGCCGGCTCGAGGTTGGGGGGCCTGAAGAGAGAGACGTGGGACGCGTGCGAAGCATCACCGAGATATTTGATGTGTATGGAACCACGAATCGGGAGTCAGATGTCAGGCGTCAGAAGTCAGGAGACAGATGAGTGAAGACAGGGGCAGAAGTTTTAAAGGAGGATAGACCCATGTATTTAAAGGTGTGCAAGAAGCGTCTGGCCTGGCTCGCTTCGTTTATGGGAATGACAGCCCTGCTTTTGGTGTGTGGATGTGCCGGTTCTCCGGATGCCCCTGATGCCGAAGGCAAGGCTGCGACCATCATTGAGTCGGTGGACTACACCTCCACCTCCGATCGGGCTACGGTAAATATTTCGACCTCTTCGAAAACGCCGCACAAAGAACCGTTCAGTCTCCTTCAGCCACCCCGGATATATATCAACATTAAGGGAATGCCGGCCCAGGATCTGCCCACCCGGTTGACATCCGATGAAGGCCTCATCAGGGAAATCCGGATTGAAAAGCGACTCGCCGAGTATACGGAAATCGTCGTTTACCTTCGACGCGCGGAGTATACTTCCAATCTCCGCACCGAGGGCACGGAGATGACGCTGGAGGTGACGGCGGCGGCCGTGCCTGAGCGGACGGAGGGAACCGCCCCCGGCTTGTCCGGAATCCTGAACGTCGATGTCAGCCAGCGCGAAGGCAACCGGACGCGGCTGACCCTCAACGCCGATAAGGAAGTGGATTACGACGTCAAGCTGGATCGCCAGACCTTGATTATCGAACTCAAAAACGGGCGCATCAGCCCGGCGTTTCTGAAAGAACTTGAATCCGAGTATGCCCAGGGAGCGGTAGCCCGCATCAACGCCTTTTACGTGCCGAGAGACGAGACCATAACGCTGCGGGTCGCCCTTCGGGAACTCGTTCCATACCATCTCATCGAACAAGCCGGTGTGCTGACGGTGGATTTCGATCCCCTTCGATACCCGCCTGCTCCCGATGTGAAAGCGAAAGCGGAGACACCCGCTCCTGCCGTGGCCCAGGCTCCGGTGAAAGAACCGGCCCGCAGGCCGAGCCCAGCGCCTGAAGCGAAGGTGACAAAGGCCCGGCAATCGGGAAAAGAGGCGTCTGAAAACGATGGCCCCTCAAGGGCCAAGCTTTTTGAGGAAACGGCCAGACAGTACGCCGGGCAGCACATGAGTTTCGATTTTGTGGATGCGGATATCCGTAACATCCTCAATCTCATCTCTGATGTGGCCAACATCAACATCGTGTGGGGAACCGATGTGGAGGGGAAAATCTCCATGCACCTTGAGAATGTCCCATGGGATCAAGCCCTCGAGATGATCCTCAGACCCAACGACCTCAGTTACCAGATCGAGGACGATGTGGTGTGGGTGGTCCCGAGGCAGCGGCTGGTGGACATGGAGATCAGCGAAAAGAAGCGAAAAGGGGCACTTCTCGCCGAAAAGCGGCTGCAGGGGATCTTTGAGGCCAAAGTCATCGAATTCATCACCATCAAGCATCGAAAGGCTTCGGACATCTTCAAGATGCTGGTGGGAGACCCCAACGCCGACCCGCCCATTCACCCGGTGCTCGACATTGAGTCCGCCGAATCCGAGGAAGAGGAAGAGGGCGAGGAGGAAAAGGGAAGGAAAATCAAAATCGCCACCAAAGACCTCTATCTCTCTTATGATGCCGGGACCAACACCATTATTGCCAACGGCGTCCGGGCCAAGGTGGACAAGGTCAAACAGTTGATCGCCAAGCTGGACACACCCGAAAAACAGGTGATGATCGAGGCCCGAATTGTGGAGGCCACCACCAATTTCACCCGGGATCTCGGGATTGAATGGCAAAATCTGGACACCGGTGAGGCAGGTGTCAGACGGGAATGGTACAACACAGGGGCCAGTTTTGACGGAAGCGGAGAATTCTCCACCAATGCGCCCAGCGGGTGGGCCGCCAACATTGGCCTCGCCTTCGGCTGGCTGACGACCGACGGGGGTCTGGGGTCGCTGGCCTTGGACGCTTCACTCGCTTTAGGTGAGGAAGATGGGGAGGTGCAGATTTTATCAGCCCCAAAGGTCCTCACCGTAAATGGCGGGGAGGCGCTTATCTCGCGAGGAGAGATACAATATTTTCCCATCAGGACCTTAGATACCATCGATTATGAACAGATTCCTGCACTTTTGTCTTTAACGGTCAGCCCAACGGTGAGTGCGGATAATTCTCACGTCACCATGCAGGTGGACGTGACTGACGACAAGGCTTTACCGCAAAGAACCGTTACACTCGACGGGCTGGAAACGCAATCCCCGCCGGGGCGTGCCACAAAACAGATCAAAAGTACTCTAATTGTCAGAACCGGGGAAACCGTGGTGATCGGGGGCATTTATCAGAAGGAGGAGGCGGTAACCGATTCAGGGGTACCCTGGCTCATGGACATTCCCTTTCTGGGGTGGCTCTTTAAAGCCGAAAGAACGGAGCGGAAAAAGGTGGAACTGTTAATTTTCCTGACCCCATCGGTGGTGAATCCCGACCGGCGGACCGAGACCTGAGAACCGGGAGGATATCACTAAAATGGGGCTTTCCCAACATCGCATGGCCTTTTTTATCTTTACGGCGATTGTCATCTGTTTTCTGATGCCGGCCTGTGCTGGCGACGATCCAGCACAAAAAAAGCGGGCCAAGGCCCTTCAGGATCTTGGCAGTTCACTCGCTGCTGAGGGGCAGTTGCGGCGTGCGCTGTCCAAGCTCATTGAAGCCGACAAGTTGGATCCCAATAACCCGGATATCAACCATCAAATCGCTATCGTTCTGAGGAACCTCGGCAACTATTCGCTGTCACTCAAGTATTTTAAGCGGGCCCTGGCGCTCAAATCCCCGTTTCCGGAGGCCCAGAACAACCTCGGGACGTTGTACCTGGTGCAGCGGCAATGGGATAAGGCCATTGCGTGCTTCGAAGAAGCAGTGGCGGATCTGGAATACCGGACCCCCCAGTACGCCTACAACAACATGGGCATCGCCTACTTCAACAAGAGGGAGTATGATAAGGCCATAGAGAGTTATAAGCAGGCCCTCAAAGCAGCCCCGAGATACCGGCTCTGTTACATCAACCTGGTCCAGGCCTACGAGCAAAAGGGAGATCTTCAGGCAGCCGCTGATGCATACAGAAAATACCTCGAATATTTCCCCAAGGATGCCGCCTTCCGCCTGGCACTGGGAAAGCTGCTGTTGCGGATGGGTGATCGGGCAGCAGCGGAGAAAGAATTGCAGCTGACCGTGGAATACGGCGGCGAAGGGCGTGAGGCGGGGGAAGCAAAAGCGTTGCTGGGGAAACAAAAAGAATGATTTGACTCCCGCAGAGGCGCAGAGGCGCCCCAGTTAAACAAGAACCAAGGGTTTAACGGGGTAAACAGAGAAAAGGTGATTAATGTGAAAGACCAAAAGAAAAGGAACCCTCAGCGTCTCCGCGTCTCAGCGGGAGATAACAAAAAGATGGATGACAATACGAAATATATTCCGGAAATAATAGAAAATTTAAAGAAGGTAGATCCTTACAAGATAATTCTGTTCGGCTCTTACGTCAGTGATGCTTTCTCAGAGGACAGTGATATCGATCTAATGGTGATATTGGATTCTGATAAGATTGCGGGCAATTATGATGATAAGATGAGGAACAAGCTCTTGGTTCGAAGGAGTATTTATGAGTTGAGTAAGAAAGTACCTGTAGATCTGTTGGTCTATACAAGAGCTGAATATGACATGATTTCTTCAAGCGGGAGCTCTTTTCACAATGAAATAGAAAGCAGCGGAAGAGTGCTGTATGAAAAGACAAACTGAATACTGGCTCAATGCTGCAGAGGAGGATCTCATCGTCATAGCTGAAATCAAGGAGAACGCGTTTTTGACAAATATGGTCGCTTTTCATTCCCAGCAGGCAATCGAAAAAAGTATGAAAGCAGTACTGGAGGAAAAAGAGAATCATGTGCCCAAGATCCATAATATTATCACTCTGAAAGGGAAAATAGAAAACTATATCAATCTGAATATCGACCAGGAAATACTTGATCAGATAAATGAGCTTTATATCGATTCGCGCTATCCCGCTGATCTGGGATTGCTTCCAGATGGAAAGCCATCAAAGGAAACAGCCTTTAAGTTCTATGAGTTGGCAAGACAAATTCATGAAAAAACAGGAACCTTCTTATCAGATTAAACCCCTCAGCGTCCCAGCGTCTCCGCGAGAGAATAAAAAGAGATGGTTTTCGCGCAGAGGCGCAGAGACGCCCCAGTTAAACAAGAACCAAGGGTTTAACGGGGTAAACAGAGAAAAGATTTTTTGGGTAAAAAATTAAAAAAAGAACTCTCAGCGTCCCAGCGTCTCAGCGGGAGAATGAAAAGAATGACATCGCGCAGAGGCGCACAGAGAAGAGATGGTTAAGTGTTTGTAAAACTTTTGAAATAATGCGTTTATTGATCATATATTGGAGCTATACCGATTACAGATCTGTCTTCAAAAATGTTGGCCCAATCGCGGGTGATAGCTAAGGGTCGACGTATACGGGATCTGAATCGTCTGATTCAAATGTATGGAGGCAGGCCCGCGAGGTGGACCAAAAAAAGTGGACCATCCTTTGAAATTGGGGGGTTGTCTTATGAATATCATTGGTATGAGCATCCAGATGTGGGACGGGTTGAGATCAAAAGAAAACGGATAAATGAACCATGATTGTTAAACTGCAACACCCGGTTGAGGCTTATCCCGATCTTACGTTTGGGCAGGGTTATGTTGTCATTGGCATCGAAGCGGATGATTATCGCCTGTTGAACGATCGGGGCCGGCCATACCTATACCCTCATGAACTTTTTGAGGTTGTGGATAATCAGAGGCCTTCGGAATGGATTACAGAAATCGGCGAGGAAGGGGAGGTGTACGCCTATCCGCCGATCCTGAACGAGGTTGGCTTTTTCGAAGATTTTTTTGATGATGTTGAAGGCGCGGTTTCGGCGTTTTGGCATGTCGTCAACCATTGGCTGACATTTTCAAAGGGGGCCGGCATCAAGCATGACCAGAGGGTCGGGGCTTCCATTACCTGAAGCCGATCGGGATGACTAAAAATGGTCTCGCGCAGAGGCGCCCCAGTGAAACAGAAAAGAGAAGGTTTCACGGGGCAGGCAGAGGCGCAGAGAAAAGATTTTTGGTTTAGAAAAACAAACACAAGAACCCCTCAGCGTCTCAGCGTCTCCGCGGGAGGATAGAATAAGGATAGGTTTCGCGCCCCAGTTAAATAAGGACCACAAAGATTTAACGGGATAAACGGGGTAAACAGAGAAAAAAATGGATAGTGGAATTAGAACGTGGAGGCGCTGGCAATGCTGACGGAATATATTGATGCGGCGATGGGACATGCCCATTATGAGATACTACCGGATGAAGAAGGGTATTTCGGCAAGATTGAAGGGTTTCAAGGTGCGTGGGCCAATGCCGACACACTGGAAGATTGCCGGGGCGAATTGCAGGAGGTTTTGGAAAAGTGGATTATCATTGGTCTTAAACGGGGAAATCCGATCCCGGTTGTTGACGGTATTGGACTTGATGTGGAACAAGAAGCCGCCTGATGCCGTACCTTAAAGAATGAGAAAAAGTATTTATATTGAGACGTCTGTTTTAAGCTATAGCTTCCAATTGATGACGAAGTGGCATTTGTGGCAAACAAATTACTTGAAAATAAGGCATTGCCATCTTCAGCTAAAGCAGATGCGATACATATCGCGGTTGCCGTCGTTCAAAGAATTGACTACTTACTGACGTGGAACTGTAGGCACATAAATAACGCAAAGATCAAACCGGGTTTAAGAGAAGTGTGTCGGAAGCTAGGATATTCCTGTCCCGAAATTTGTACTCCCTTAGAACTGCTGGGAGAGGAGGCCTCTGATGTATCGCGATGAAATTATCGAAGAAGTGTGGTGTATTCGGGATGCCTACGTAAATGAGCATCAAAATGATTTAAAACGGATTATTGAAGATCTTATGTTGAGACAAGAGAAGACCGCTTTTCAAATTGTGGACAGGAGATTACTTTTTGAACACAAGCAGGATTTCCATAGTCAATCGGTTGTGTAGTCGTTTATCCTCAGAGCTAATACCTCAGAGCTAACAGCTAAAAGCTGCACTAATGCGTCTCAGCGGGAGAAAAAAAATGGCATCGCGCAGAGGCGCCCCAGTGAAACAGAAAAGAGAAGGTTTCACGGGGCAGGCAGAGACGCCCCAGTTAAACAAGAACCAAGGGTTTAACGGGGTAAACAGAGAAAGATTTTTTTTGGGTTAAAAAATGAAACAAAAGAAACCCTCAGCGTCCCAGCCTGCCCCGTGAAACCTGTTTTGGTTTTGTTTCACTGGGGCGTCTCCGCGGGAGAATAGAATAAGGGGTTAAGGGAGAGATGATAATGAAAAAAATGGGTTGTGTCCGATCGGTTTTCATGGGAGTTGTGATTACTTGCCTGTTGTCTTTGGTGATGGCCTGCGGCGGCGGGGACGATTCCGGAGGCGCGGCCGGCACCACCGGCACCATCACCATTGAGGCGAGTGCTTCCAGCATTCCGGCAGATGGGAGCAGTTCCGTCATCATTTCGGCCACCATCAAGGACAGCGCCGGCAATCCGGTCCGCCATTACACCACGGTCACTTTTACGACCAATCTGGGCCGTTTTATGAACGGCAGCACTTCCTTTACCATGCAGACTCAGCCGCCCCTCGATGAAAAAGGCTGGCCCGACCGCAATGCTCCGCCCACAGGCATCGCAGAGGCCACCTTCATGGCAGGATATTCCCCCGGCGTGGCCAAGGTCACAGTAACCTCCAATAACGTGACCCAGTCTGTGTATATCACGCTCACCGGAGGATCGGCCGGCATCATGCTCACGGCCGACCCGACCAGCATCCCGGCCGATGGCAAAAGCTCCTCCACCATCACTGCCACCCTGACCGACGCCAGCGGCAACCCGGTCAAACCCGGCACGGAGGTCACCTTTACCACAGGCCTTGGCCATTTCCTGAGCGATTCGAAATCCTATACGGTGAGCACCGCGGACAACACGGGCATTGTGAAGGTGGCGCTGCACGCGGGGATCGTCCCCGGCACCACCTATGTGGTGGCAACATCAAATGAGGTCAGCCAGGGATTGCAGCTTGTGTTTACGGATACGGCTGCTTCTGTGATGTCAATCAGTGCTAATCCTTCTGTCATTCCTGCTGACGGCGTATCGACCTCCCTGGTGACAGCGACGGTGAAAGATACCGCCGGCAATGGTATAGGAGAGGTTCCGATAACATTTTATGATGCTAATGTCCCGACTCAACCGTCGCCCCTCCCGGATGACAATATCTGGAAAGGGGCGTCGTCCAATTCCCATGTCACGCCCGATTTCTACTGCTACAGCGGAAATATCACATTCACAGTGACGTATACAGGCTCACTGACCTCCAATTTCGCGGTGCGGCTGTGGAATCGTGACACACTGAAAGTTGCTTCTCTCCTCATAAACACCACAGGTCCTGTAACTGAGGAAAAGGTATCCAGGACAGTAGGCGCGGGAAATTACTATTTTCAGGTGGACGCCGATGGGGGTTGGGAAATCAAAGTAGAAGGGAGTATCGGACCGGCCCAGGTGGATAAGCCTAAGGTCCTGGCGGTTACCCAAACCAATTCAAGCGGCGATGCCGAGTACGTTTATACGAGTACTTTAACAGCGGGTATTATCAAGATAAGGGCAGAAACAGGTGAACTGAATGTAAATGAAAGTGAAGAAGCCCTTACCGCAACAGTCGAAATAACCCAGACTGGCCTTGCTCCGGACGCAATATCTGTTGGAGCTACTCCAGCCCAAATCTACGCCAATGGCGAAAATTTCACTACCATCGAGGCCACTGTGACGGACAAGAACGGCAACAAAGCAGCAGACGGTACCGTTGTCTCCTTTTCCGCGACATTGGGCACAATTGATGCAACCGCTGAAACCGTTGACGGGATTGCCTCCGCTACTCTGACCTCTACATCAAGCCCCACGTCTGTGGTGTCAACTGTCACCGCCAAAGTCGGGACTCTTTCCGACTCGACCACGGTAACCTTTGTAGGCGTTACCCTGACCGATATGCAGGCGGTTCCGGCAACTATTTTTGCAAATGGGACAGATACTTCGGAGATTTCCGTTCGGATCAGAGATGCCAACGGTTTGGCTGTGGTAGGCGAAACCATTACCTTTACCGCCACATTGGGAAGCATCCAGACCGAGACGGTGGCCACGAACAGCGAGGGCATCGCCAAAACCAATCTTATCGCCCCCACCACCGCTGGGACCGCCACCATTACGGCCAAATACGGTCTCATCACGGCCACCACCCAGGTCACTTTCACGGATGAACCGGTGGTGGGGAACATTGTGCTTACCGCGGATCCCGCCACCATTCCGGCGGACGGGACCAGTTCCTCAACCATTAGCGCCACCGTCACCAAGGGCGACGGGAGTGCCGTACCCAAGGGGACGTCGGTGACCTTTACCACGAATCTGGGGAGCTTCAGTAACGGCTCACAGACCTATACGGTGGTCACGCCCGACGCGACCGGGGTGGTGTCGGTGGCCCTCATAGCCGGGACCACCACCGGATCGGCTGAGGTGATCGCAATCTCGGGCGGTGTGAGCCAGTCCATCTATGTGGGCATCGGCGGGGCCTCTATCTCCATCACGCTGACGGCCAATCCTACGAGCATCCCGGCGGACGGCTCCAGTTCCTCCACCATTACGGCCACGCTCACAGACGGGAGCGGACAGCCGGTGACGCCCGGAACATCCGTGACCTTTACCACGAATCTGGGGACCTTCAGTAATGGATCGACCACCATCACCACGAGCACCATCGGGGAAAACGGTCAGGCGTCCGTATCTCTGATTGCGGCCAGCACCGAAGGGGTGGCCACGGTGACGGCCTCGTCCAGCGGCGTATCCCAGTCGGTGACGGTGGGTTTTACGGGAGGCGTAGCGGTCATTGCACTCACGGCCAATCCCACGACCATTCCGGCGGACGGCTCCAGTTCCTCCACCATTACAGCGACCCTTAAGGACGGAACCGGCGGCGCTGTGAGTCCGGGCACTTCCGTGACCTTTAATACGACGCTTGGTAGATTCAGTACCGGAGGCACGACCATAACCACAGCCACGCAAGATGACAGCGGTGTGGTTGCCGTGTCGCTCATTTCAGGAACCAGCCCTGGCACGGCTACAGTGACCTGTACATCGAGCGGCGTTTCCCAAAGCACGACAGTTGCTTTCTCAGGGGAACCTGCAGATATAACCGTCGCCGCAAGCCCTTCCACCCTTGTAGCCGACGGGAGCAGCACAAGCACGGTAACGGCTACGGTGCTCGATGCCAACGGCAACCCCGTTCCAGACGGGGAAACGCTTACGGTGACCGTAGAAGCAGGGACCATCAGCAAGATCAATCCAACAACAACGGATGGCGTCGCAACGGTGACTTATACGGCGCCAAGCTCTGTCCCGACCGGTAACGTGGACACGGTTCGTTTTGCAGCGTCGAACGGCGTTTCAGGTGATGCGACCATATCCTTGACCGGGCCCCAGGTGGCCACCGTTGTTCTCAGTTCAGATCCTATCTCCATCCCTGCGAATGGCACCAGCACGTCTACTATTAGTGCGACGGTTACGGTGCAGGGAGGGTCTCCCGCCCCGGAGGGAACATCCGTCACTTTTACGATTACAACCTCCGTGGGCGGCAGCTTTGGCGGCCAGCCGACAACAACAAAGACCACAGATGCAAACGGCGTGGCCAGAGCCACCCTGACTTCGGGTACCAGCTCAGGCACCGAGAAGATCAAAGCCGAAGCAGCTGGTGTCTCATCCGATGAGATCAGTGTGACCTATCAGCCGGGCAGCATTACGCTCACCATAGTTCCCAACTCCCTGCTGGCGACAGGAACGGCAACCGCTGCCGTGACGGCTGCGCTCAAGGATGTTTCAGGGGCGCCGGCTCCTAACGGCGAAATTGTAAACTTTGCACTTAGCGATCAGACGCTCGGTTCACTTGATGCTACCTCCGCAACGACTTCGGGGGGTACCGGAGAGGCCTCTGTAAATTTTACTTCGGGCACCAAGGGCGGGACGGTTACCATTACGGCAACATGGACTACCGGCGGCAATGATGTAACCGGGACGGCTAATATTACCATACAGGCGCCACCGGCCTTTATCGAACTGGTGAGCGGATACCCGCTGCCCACCAAAATCAATATCAAAGGCACCGGCGGGGTGTCTACCTCTGAACTCAGGTTCAACGTAAAGGATGCCCTGGGGGTCCTCGTGGCTTCCGGATACAAGATCGACTTTACTATTCTCACGGGGCCGAATGGTGGCGAGGACCTCATACCGTCTTCTACCACGACCTCCGACGGCCAGGTGATCACATTCCTGCACAGTGGATTCAGGGCAGGTCCGGTCAGCATCAAAGCAACTTACCACGATGACACCACCATCAATACGACCGCCAGCCAAATCGTGATTGTGAGTGGACCGCCCGTAGGGGAAGCGTTCGGCATCGCCGCACAGTACATCAATATATCCGGATTCTGGGTCGCGGGTCTGGCGGATCCTGTGACAGCCAATGCAGCGGACATCTACGGAAACGCCATCCCCGATAACACAGCTATATCTTTCAAGACCTACAATACAGGCGGATACTTCGCGACGGGTACTGCGACGACTACCCAGGGAAGGGCCACCGACGATCTGATGTCCGGCGGTACGTATCTGCGGCCTCTGGATGGTTTTCTCTCGATAACGGCTGAAGCCGTGGGAGGAAAGTCGACGCATGTCACTGCCTTGGAAGTGGCGCCGGGTACCAATATCGTTTATGCAGGCACCAATGGAGGCGGCGTTTACAAATCCATCGACAACGGGGCCACGTGGGAAAATATCAGCAGATCTTCTGAAAACCCCAAACAGGGCCAGAACTGGATAGATCCTTATATCAAGGGCCAGAGCGCCATATCGGTTGATCCGGACAACACGGATGTCGTGTACGTGGGTACCGGGTATCTGGGACGGGGAAATGTTTACCGTAGTCGGGATGGAGGCGCCAACTGGAACAACAATGACATAGAAGAATGGAATGGCGTGTACAGCGGAAATTCCGCGGTCCTGACGGTATTGTGCGACGGCGGAAATTCGAACTATGTCTGGATAGGCACCGAAGGCGAAGGGGCCTACTATGCGACAGACGGAGAGACGTTCACTGAGGCTGCGACAGGGCTCACATACGGGACGTCTGTCCGGGAAATCGTGAAGGACCCGTTCACATACGGGAATACCGCAATCCTTTATGCAGCGACGCATACGGGTATTTATAGAAGCCCGGATGGCGGCATAACTTGGACTCAGCCAGGCACTTTTGCAGAGAATAACATCAACACGATCGCGATTCATCCCGCTAATGCCAGTGTGTTGTACGCTGGAACCGAAAACGCGGGCGTCTGGGTGAGCACGAATAGTGGGGGAGTCTGGAATCAGTACTATCCTGATGGGATGGGAAAAGGCCTGAGCGTATCTGTCCCGGTGGCCGACTCAGGGAATACGGGGAACGGATCCTTGCCGGAAGTGACCATCGGGCCCGACACGCAATCTGAATTTTGGGCTGTGACGTGTACGGCCGCAGCCACGAATGGCGGTACATTCAGGGTTGAGGGTAGCGTGTCAGGGGTTCAGCCCAACTCAGCCACTGTGGGTACGACATATACATCAACCACAGGGGACATATCTTTTACCATAACGGATGGCACGGTTGATTTTGCGGTTGGGGATTTCTTCACCTTCACCACTATCAGAGATCCTGGAAAGACAATCAAGGATCTAATGGTGGACGAGGCCAACGATCGGCTTTATGCGATTACCTACTACTTGAGCCCCATAGAGCCCTACCATGCGGTTGGCAACGTCTATGTCCATACATTGAATGCTGATGGTTCCATGACGAATACAGATTGGGACGAAGCCAATATTGGATTACCACAATTTGAACCCCCAAACGATACAACCTTATTTGCTCATTATATCATGGCGACGGATGACGAGACCAATCCCACATACTTTCTGATTGGTGGGGACGGCATCAACTTGTACAGAGCAACAACCGGATTCAACACCGGTTCACCCGAGTGGCGAGTCAGCAAAACGGGCCTCACCAATTTGCTCATGGCGAGAATGCCGATTTTATTTTCGGGAAATTGCACAATGAGTATTACTGAGACCTACGATCCTGTAGATGATGTTTACACCTACACTATCTATATCCAGGATACAAATGGCAATCCGCCGATCTCAGGATCTACATTTACCGCTATCACATACGCTGCTGATGATACAATAATCGCAAAGCTGACAGAGATTGAATACCCAGACACATATAAAGCTAACGGTACTTTCTCAGATCCTGCTGATGTCACTACGGATTTGCCGTATACATTCGATATTGCCTTTGCGCCGCTTGGTGTTGATCATGTAACCTTCACTTTCATCCCAATAAATGATACCAGTACCGTGCCGGGTTCATCCGGCTCTAAACAGGAAGTTAGCTACACCCACTAACAATTGGAGTGTGTAGTAATAGGGGATGTTACGAAAGCGCCGGGATAAACCGGCATAGCGAAGGGCAGGGGGACGTCCTGAAAGCGCCGGTTAAAACCGGCATGAAGTAGGAGGTGAGGCATTTGAGCCAAGTCCTCTACGGAGTAAGGAGTAGCGATTCCCGCCATAGGCGGGACCCCGAGCTATGCCTCGACGATTGGTGATGGCGTGGGGAAGCGTTAGTAGGGGTGTGCATAGGCGCAGTATTGAGCTCCGAAATCACCTCTCCGGGGTGCCGACCTTGTAGGACGATGGGGAAGGCAAGATGGGCTGGTGCGATAGCGCGAGCGCCGGTTCGGCTCCCCGGAGTCAGAGACCTGTGGCATGTGAGGGAAGTGGGACGTCCTTAAATTATAAAATAAATAATACAAGTAATAGGGGACATTGCTGCATGGGTTCTTCACAGAAGGTCACGAAGGAGGAGACAGCAGTTAGCGGTTAGCGATTAGCTGTCAGCTAACGACTAAAACCTACGGCTGACAGTTGTCTCCATGTCTGCCAGAAGGGGACGCCGGGTTACCAATGACGTAGCAACGGGGAAATGGCTTAAAGTTTAAGGGAGTCTGTTATGCCGATTTCAGTTGAATATGCCAGCATGTCTGAAGATAAGAAGGCTATCTTATTGCCGGATGATGTTCAACGGTGGGTGAATGGCGCTGAGCGATTTGTGGTTGTTATGGAGCGAGATGAACTCATTTTGAAAAAGGCGCATGTGGTGCGACCTTTAGATCAGTTGGTTAAGAGAGAATCTGCGCCGATATCTTCAGAGGAATTGAATGCCTCTATTCATGAAGCCAGGAAATGCCGTTGAAAGCAGTCCTGGATACGAATGTGTTGATTTCGGGGGTCTTGTGGAAAGGTACTCCTTTTGAAATTTTGAAGTGGGCTGAGGAGTATCGCCTGTTGATATATTCAAGTCTTGCTATCCTATCCGAGGTGCATCGTGTTCTGAATTATCCTAAATTGCAGAAATATGTCGAAACCGAAGAAGTCCTGTGCGTAGATCTTTTTACAAAAATTGCATCATTGTGCACCGTCGTTGACATCGATAAGGTAGTGGAAGGTGCGGGGCATGATCCGGACGATGACAAGTTTCTTTCATGTGCTCTCTCCGCGAATGTGGATATTTTGGTCTCCGGAGATAACCATCTGCTGGACTTAAAGAAATACCATTCTATTCGTATTGTGACGCCAAGGGAATTTTTCGATGAAAACAAAGGCAAGATGACGTGAAGCATGGCTTATGGGACGTTGCGCCATTTGCCCGAACAGAAGGTCACGAAGGAGGAGGCAGAGATTGGCTTTTAGCTGTTAGCGATTAGCTGTTAAGCAAGGGATAACAGGGAGGCTTGGAATGTCTCAGCCAATGTCTAAAAGCTAACAGCTGACGGCTATGTTACAACAGGTAGAGACGCCAAGACCCAGAGAAGAGAGGCAAAGTTGTTAGGGGAACGTAATAAGGAGATAGCCTATTCGGTTAACGGTGTGCCAATACGCTTGACGTATGAGAGATGGTTCCATATTACTGAAAACCACGATGATTTAGCGAGCTACTATTTTGAGGTTCTTGAAACGATTGAAAATCCTGAATTTGTAATGACGGGAAATAAGGGAAGTCTCAAAGCGACAAAGAATGCGGGAAAACGAAAATGGCTGGTGGTCATCTACCGGGAGATTTCGAAAGAAGATGGATTTGTCATAACGGCCTATTTTTTAGATGAGAAACCAAAAGGGGGCGTAATATGGAAACGGTAAATTTGAATAACGAAATCATTAATTCTTATTTGGATCTCTCATCAAGACTGGCCAAGCTTCATGTGCGACAAGTGTGGGCTGACTATGACAGGGAAGCGGACGTTCTTTATTTGAGTTTTCGAAAGCCGCAAAGAGCAAAGAAAACCGTTGAAATGGGTGATGATGTGCTGATTCGTACGGATGATGATGAAGTTGTGGGAATTACGGTTTTGAATGCAAGCAGCAGGGCTTGAATGGGCAGGGGGACGTCCTTAACTATTCAAATAACTTGGTGGTTTTCAGACCTGTTTTAACGGGGAGCGTTCTCAACTGGTAAACTTTTGAGTAGGTGTGGGGGACGTCCGTAAATAAGTAAATAACTATCTCGCACCCCTGTGAAGCCTCGATGGAATGGAACAGCAAGATTACATTGGGCAGGCAGTGTCTTGCATCAAAAAGCGGGATCTCCGCTTCGCTACAACAGGTAGAGACGCCAAGACTTAGAGAAGAGAGGCAAAGTTGGGAGGGGAACGTAATAAGGAGATAGCCTTTTCGGTTAACGGTGTGCCCATACGCTTGACGTATGAGAGATGGTTCCATATTACAGAAAACCACGATGATTTAGCGAGCTACTATTTTGAGGTTCTTGAAACGATCGAAAATCCTGAATTTGTAATGAGGGGAAATAAGGGAAGTCTCAAAGCGACAAAGAATGCGGGAAAACGAAAATGGCTGGTGGTCATCTACCGGGAAATTTCGAAAGAAGATGGATTTGTCATAACGGCCTATTTTCTAGATGAGAAACCAAAAGGGGGCGTAATATGGAAACGGTAAATTTGAATAACGAAATCATTAATTCTTATTTGGATCTCTCATCAAGACTGGCCAAGCTTCATGTGCGACAAGTGTGGGCTGACTATGACAGGGAAGCGGACGTTCTTTATTTGAGTTTTCGAAAGCCGCAAAGAGCAAAGAAAACCGTTGAAATGGGTGATGATGTGCTGATTCGTACGGATGATGATGAAGTTGTGGGAATTACGGTTTTGAATGCAAGCAGCAGGGCTTGAATGGGCAGGGGGACGTCCTTAACTATTCAAATAACTTGGTGGTTTTCAGACCTGTTTTAACGGGGAGCGTTCTCAACTGGTAAACTTTTGGGCCAACGGGACGCTCTTTTAAAATTGGTTCTTCCGGCAAATGAGTACGGTAAATTGAAAAGAGGTGAATAGACTGATACCTTTCTAAGTATCCCTAAAAAGGAGGTATTCGTCATGTCCACCTCATTGCTCTATCATGCTTTTGGTTTGAGAGGAGTCAAGTACATTTCCACAAAATACGAGAGAGGACGCATCTTTCTTCATGCTGAAGCTGACATCCTCCCTGGAACGCTGCCCGGAGTGCAGGAGTTTTAAAACGCTCCGGCGTAAGGGCGTCAAGCAGCGACTTTTGAGAATGATTCCAATTGGTTCCCGTCAGACCTTTCTGGTTTTGAGGATCTGGAGAATCCGTTGTGAGGACTGCGGTGCTTTGAGATGGCCCAGACTTCCTTTTGTAAAAGGTAAAGCAAGACATACAAGAAGGTTCGCGGATTTCGCCTTGGATCTCCTTCACTGGATGACCATTTCGGGTGCAGCGACCCTTTTGTCTGTGGGCTGGGATTTGATCAAAGACATCCATAAGGATCACCTTAAGAGGCGATATAAAGCGCCTCCGTTGAAGGATTTGAAATACATTGCTCTCGACGAGTTCAGCATTCGTAAGGGTCATTCCTATATGAGTATCTTTGTAGACCTGGAATCGGGTCGTATTCTGCATGCCGTTGAAGGAAAAAGCGGAGACGCCATCGAGCCCTTTCTAAAAAAGCTGAAAAAGGAATCGCCTCATCTTGAGGCCATTGCTATGGATATGAGCAAGGCGTTTATCTCTGCCGTGGAGAACCATCTCCCAGATGTCGCTATTGTGTTTGATCGGTACCATATTTCTGCTCTTATGAATCGGGCCATTGAGGATCTCAGACGAGAACAGCAAAACCAACTGGATGAAGATGGCAAACAAGTCTTAAAAGGAACCCGATTTCCCCTCTTAAAAAACTATGAGAATCTCACGGAAGAAAAACAGAATCGGCTACAGAGTCTTCTTGAGGTCAATGCCCCTCTATTTACGATCCATACGATGAAGGAGCAACTTAGAGACTTTTGGGACAAGCCATCTATGGAAGAGGCTATTCCATTCTTGGATGCATGGTGCAATGATGCGGCCTCCTCAAATATCAGCCAACTTAAAAAGGTCGCCAACACACTCATGCAGTACAGTCACGGTCTCCTCAATTACTACATCCACCCCATCTCTTGCGGCCCTATAGAAGGTATCAATAACAAAATCAAAACCCTTAAACGACAAGCTTATGGATTCAGAGATATGGTCTATTTCAAACTCAGGCTCTACCACCTACATTCTCAAGCGTACTCATTAACCGGATGATCCTTAAAATTGAGGTCTCGTAAAAAGCTATGTGATGCCCCTCAGGGGCACTGTAGCCGAAAATAACTTGTCAATTATATCAACACGTTATGGCTCAGTTATTTGAAAGTCGAAGATGCTCTCTTTCCGTCATTCCGGCGAATCCTGGATCGGGGTCCGGGACAGGCACCGGAATCCAGTGTTCTCAAGCGCTTATGAAAACTCTGGACCCCGTTTTTCAACGGGGTGACGACTTTTTACGAATGCATCAAAATTCAATTGCGGTGGAATAGTGGGCGTCCTTTCGCAGTTTTATTATTCACAGCAACCCAAAAGACCCATCCGCCTCTTTGTGGCCTGGCGGCGTTGAGTTGGTTCTGATGCAAAAAAATTGATTTTTTGAAGAAATGGTATATACTGGCCTATACCAATTGCGTTAGGAGGTCCCCACTGTGGAATCAACCGCAAAGATATTTCAAAACGGACGGTCGCAGGCAGTTCGGTTGCCCAAGGCCTTTCGCTTTAAGGGCAAGGAAGTAAAGATCAGAAAAGAGGGGGACAATGTTATCCTCGAGCCGCTGGCAATGGACCGCTGGCCCAAGGGTTTCTGGGATGAATTTCCTCCGGATCCGGATTTCGAGATACCTGAACCGCTTCCGTCAAAAGAATTCAGTCTCGATTGACCGGGCAAAATATGTACCTGCTCGATACAAATATCATCAGCTATTGGATGCGGGGCGATCCGACCGTGACGGCCCGGATCAAGGAACGCTCCCCTTCGGATTTATCCTTATCTGCCATAACCCTGGCTGAAATATGGTATGGGATAGAAAAATCTCCAGTGAAAAAAAAGGAAAGACGCTCGAAAATCGAGAAGATTTCATCGTTGTTGGGCATTTATCCTTTTGACGAAATTGCGGCCAGGAGCTATGCGGTCATACGTGCCCGGCTTGAAAGAAAGGGCGTAATGATCAGCGAAAGGGATACCCAGATCGCCGCCATTGCAGAGGCGAACAGGCTCACGGTAGTCACCCACAATGTAAAGGAATTTTTCCGTGTTGAGAGACTGTCCGTCGAAGATTGGGCCGAATAGGTGCAGAGCCAATGGAATAGCGGAGCAATAGGGACATTGTTACCTTTTGAAGTTATTTGGGCGCGTGTGGGGGACGTCCGTAAATAAGTAAATAACTATCTCGCACCCCTGTGTTGGGCATGGGGACGCTGTTAGGTTTTTAGGTTCGTCCCAAGGGGATAGGGGACGCTGTCACCTTCTGAACTTATATGGATGTGAACCTATGAAAAGAGACATGTTGAATTCCTCCTGGATCTGTGTGAGCATGTGAAAATTGAAGAGTTTGTCTGGCCGAAAGACAGAATCGACCATATTGCAGAGCACGGCATTACACCCAATGAGGTCGAAGAAGTGTGCTTCGGACGATCGTTTGTTCAACGTGCGAAGTCTCAAGGCAGTAACCCTGTCTATTATGTCCGTGGGCAGACGATGGCCGGGCGATACCTACTCTGTGTGATCATAAGTTTTCCTGATGGCAAAGGTTATCCGGTAACCGCACGGCCAATGACGGACAGGGAAAAACGCCGATTTAGGCAATGGAGAGATGCATAAATGGAAAAGGTAATTCCACAAATAGATTCCATACAGGAACTGGCCCGATTCTGGGATACCCATGACCTGACTGATTTCGAGGATGAATTGGAAGAAGTCCGTGAGATCGTTTTCGAACGTAACACGGTGCGGATTCGTTTTCGAGCTGATGAAGTTGAAGCGATTAAAAACCTCGCAAGGGCGAGAGGAATCTCAAATTCCAATCTGATTCGGGAATGGGTCCTTGAACGAATCCACGGAGAGTAAGGTTAAATGGGGGAATAGGGGCTGTTACCTAGATTGCAAGCATAGAGATATTGGCAGTCGGAGGAAACATCCGTGATATCATGCGACTTCGCAGGCAGTATGGCCCTGGACGATGGCGTAAACTGAAAGGTATTGCAGATGTTCGCCTCGAAAGCGGCGGGATATGCCGTGCGGAATTACACTGGTATGAGGCGCATGGCATTGGAAGAAGGAAAATGAAAATTAAAAGATTATTGGATTAGAAGCATGGCAGACGATACCACAAAACCGATCTTTGTGCTCTGCATAGAGAACAAAGACTGCGATGATTTGGAAACGAGGAAGATTTATCAGGTGTTATCAGATCCTGAGGCCGAAGCGGAAGGCTACTTGAGGATTATTGACGAATCCGGCGAGGATTACCTTTATCCTTCAAGCTATTTTGTGGTTATCAGTCTCCCCGATGCGGCTATAGAGGCTATGCCCCTCAATGAATACGTTCGTGTGGGGGACATCCGTAAATAAGTAAAAGTGTGAAATGGGGGACGCTGATGTGTTTTTTTTCACAGAAGGTAACGAAGGGAACGAAGTAAGGAATAAATACAGGGAATATTCTCCCGCTGAGGCGCGGAGGCGCTGAGTTTTTTTTTTGGTTTCATTTAACAAATCTTTTCTCTGGGTGACTCCGTGAAACCTTTCTGGTTTTTGTTTCACTGGTGCGTCCTGCGCCTCTGCGCGAGAACATATATGGAAAGTATAACGGAAAATTATCAGAAGATAACAGATGACAGCCGCGCGTTTGATATCCAATTCTGGCAGGCTCAAGGGGACCGGGCCATTTTTGAGGCGGTGTCCGATATGCTGAAAGACTATTTTTTAATGCGGGGTATAGATGCTGACGAATGCCGACTTCAAAGATCTGTTGAAGCTTTTCGAAAGTTATGACATCCGGTACCTTGTCGTGGGGGGTTATGCGGTAATGAAATACAGTGAGCCCCGCTTCACCAAGGATCTTGACTTGTGGATCGCAACAGACCCACAAAATGCAGCGTCGGTTTATAAGGCGCTAAAGGACTTTGGAGCGCCATTGGCAGACCTGAGCCCAGAGGATTTTACCGAGCCCGGCTATTTCTACCAGATGGGCAGGGCCCCTTTGAGAATTGATATTATGATGTCGATTCCCGGCATTGATTTCGAAAGTGCTTGGCATAATCGCGAAATCGTTGAATTAGATGATATTCGAATCCCGTTTATTTCAAAATCCGATTTGATTGTGGCCAAAAAGGCGGGTGGTCGTCCTCAGGATGATATCGACCTCAAGAAGCTGGAGGACTCTGATCTTTTTGACGAAAAGACCCGCGATTAGAGAGGTTTATCCTTGTTTAGACATGAAAATCTCTGTGGTTTGGCGGCTTGGTGTGAGAATAAAAACATGACCCACACGGAGACATCCCGGTGAAACAAACCAAAACAGGTTTCACGGGACACCGCTCAGCGGCATCTTCGACAGGCAAAGAGACAAAGGAGAAATGGCGTCACGATATGGTAACCTCGCTTCAAGGGTATCACGTGACACAATAGGGTAAGGTGCGCGTTGAGAGGTACAAGGCGTCTATAGCCATAGAAGACGGTGCCTTGCTTGCTGGTGAGCTACCAGAAAAACAGTTGAGAATGGTTCAAGTCTGGGTAGATTTGCACCGTGATGAGTTGTTGGCGAATTGGGAGTTGGCCAAGGAGGGAATAGAGTTGTTCCGTATTGACCCGTTAAGATAAGGGGGAAAAGGCATGTTGCTTGATGTTACCCATGTACAGGCGAAGCCTGATTTCAGTATGATAATTGAATTTGAAAACGGCGAGCAAAAACATTTCGATATGAAGCCGTTCATAGATGAAAAACCCTGGGTGCGCCTTAAAGAAGGTGATACCTTTTTAAAAGCGTACGTGCTAAACGGGACTGTAGCCTGGCCCGGGAAGTTAGATATTGATCCTGAGACCCTGTACGAGTGTTCTGTGGAAGCGTGACTAAATTGTAAAAGAAAAAGGGGCCAATGAAATAGGGCACGTTGCTGGATTTGCTTTTTACAAAACCATCTTTTCTCTGCGTCCCCGCGTCTCTGCGCGATACATTTTGTCTTCTTCTCCCGCAGAGGCGCGGAGGAATAGTGATGGAATAGGGGACGTTGCTGTTTTTGTTTGTTACAGAAGAGAACGAAGAAAACGAAGGAAGATGAGATAAGTAGGTGTCAGGGATTAGGTGAGAGACCATAAAGCTTGGAATGCATCAGCAAAAAGCTAACGGCTTTAAATGTTAATGAGGCCTTTTCCTGAGGATTTTGGAAGAAATCCAAGCATGAAACGCAAAGAATATGTATATATTTTATCTGACACTGATAGAAAAAGGCATATCCACACACGTGATGGGAAGAAAATAACCGATTTTATGGTGCAATATGAAGTTTTGATACAGGGAAAATGGTTGCCCGTAGTTCGGTACGATACTGCCCATGGTTATGCCCACAAAGATATTATCAATCCAGATGGCTCCAAGCAAAAGGTAATTTTAGGAGAGTATGGTTATGAAGAAGCTTTAACCATAGCGGATTTGGATGTTAATCAAAATTGGCAGGCTTACAAGTCGCGGTATATGGGGAGGC
This sequence comes from Deltaproteobacteria bacterium, assembly GCA_034522175.1. Taxonomy (GTDB): domain Bacteria; phylum Desulfobacterota; class DSM-4660; order Desulfatiglandales; family Desulfatiglandaceae; genus JAIPDZ01. Next base: position 3,803,445 of record JAXHLQ010000001.1, read on the forward strand.
ATTCAACATGATGAAAGAGGAAGATATATTCTTTAGAAATCAACAGTTGTCAATGGAATTTGATCTCTATATCACAGAGCATCCAGAAATAGAGGACCAGATCCCGGATAATGCGCTTATTGTGCTGCTCCCTGAATATGACAAAGATCTTGCCCAGAAAAACCGGGAATTGGCCTTGAAACATCGAGAACCGGATCAACCGATTGTTTATGTCACGATAAATAGGTTGCGCCCTTCAAGGCTGGAGGGCCTGCAATTACAGGTGGCTTGATGGGAGTAGGGGACGTTGCTCTATTTGTTCTTCACAGAAGGTAACGAAGGAAACGAAGTAAGGAATAAAGATAGGGAATATTCTCCCGCTGAGGCGCTGAGGCGCTGAGTTTTTTATTTTTGGTTTCATTTAAGAAATCTTTTCCCTGTTTACCCCGTTAAACCCTTGGTTCTTGTTTAACTGGGGCGTCCCTGCGTCTCTGCGCGAGAATGTGTGCGGCAAAATAGGGGACGTTGCTGTAATGGTGGCTTTATTAAGGTGCGTGATTGAGTATCAAATCTATATCTATACCAGAATCCGGGTGTCGGTTCTTGAATTCTAAGCGTTCGTTGTGTTTGCCGTTTTTGACTTAACCATCTTTTCTCTGCGCCTCAGTGTCTCTGCGCGATAATATTTCGTATATGCTTCGAGATGACATTCTGAAATATCTGCATGCGCTTAACGACAAACTCCAGCAGCGAGGCGTAAAAGGAGAAATCTGTTTGTACGGCGGAGCCGTGATGTGTCTTGTCTATGAGGCGAGGCCGAGTACCAAAGATGTTGATGCTGTTTTTCAACCGGCAAAAATCATACGAAATGCCGCGAAAGAGATTGCCCAGGAGCATGATCTATCTGAAGACTGGCTGAATGACGGCGTTAAGGGATTTCTTGTTGAACACTCGAGGAAGGTTTTTCTTAACCTGCCCCATTTGACTGTTATGGTTGTTGACCCTGAATATCTGCTGGCCATGAAAGCTCTCTCGGCGAGAATCGATGCCACGGATGGGCAGGATATTGCGTTCCTGGTGAATGAGTTGGGCATTAAAACGGTAAAAGAGGTATTCGAGGTTATAGAAGCCTATTATCCGGAGCGAATGATTCGGCCGGTCACGCAGTTCTTTTTGGAGGAAATGTTTGATGAAAAACCGAGCGATTCGAGAAATTAAGAAAGAAATGCGAATCGCCGGAGAGAACTGGCGTATTCCGCTCATGGAATTTGTAGACGACTTTCGGCGAACAAAAGATCCGGCGCTTGTGGCTGAGCCCTTTTCATTGGATGATGAAAAGATTGACTCTATAGTGGCTTCTACCGTGGAGTATCTATGCGATGAGCTAAATCTGAAAACACCAGACTGGATATGGTCAGTTCCTTCTTGTGAACAGCCATGGTTCGTCTCCGGCTGTGAAAATCTGAAGGCGATGGCCATAGCCGAAAGCCCTGTTTTCTTTAGAAGACGAAAGATTTTTGTATTGGAGAACTTTCTTTCGAGAGTGTAGTAGTGGAGTAGGGGACTTTGCTCTATTTGTTCTTCACAGAAGGTAACGAAGGAAACGAAGTAAGGAATAAAGATAGGAATATTCTCCCGCAGAGGCGCAGAGGCGCTGAGTTTTTTATTTTTGGTTTCATTTAACAAATCTTTTCCCTGCGTCTCCCTCCGGGGCGTAGGTCCTACGGGCCGGAGGCTGTTTACCCCGTTTATCCCGTTAAATCTATGTGGCCCTTATTTAACTGGGATGAAACCTTTCTGGTTTTTGTTTCACTGGGGCGTCTCTGCGGGAGAATAGAAAAGACGTTAACTTCATGCGAAAATTACTCAAACATATGATCCTCATACTCCTGAGTCTGTTTATGATCGGGTTTACTGGTTTTGTTTGCCCACTCACCGGGGCCGAAAAGACGGTACCCTTTTCTGAAGACGACCCCGTGCCGAAGATGAAAGAACCGGCTCAATCAGGAGAAGAAGATCAGGCAGGAGAAGAAGATCAGGAAAATGATGTGGACGCCCTGCTGGAGGAGCGGGGCTTTGCGACCCAGGAATATGTGGTCAAGGAAGGGGACTGGCTCACCAAGATCCTGAGGGAACAGGGCCTCATGAAGAATTATGACACCGACGAACTCCTCAAGATCTTAAGACAGCTCAATAACTCACTCAAGAACATCAACCTCATCCGGCCCGGAGAAAAGATTGTTATTCTCGTCAAGGTGATGCCCAAAAAAGGGCATGCCCGGCCCACCCTGTATCATACCTATACCATCCGGCCGGGGGACAGCCTCTATCAACTCGCTGTTGAACGATATGGACTGTCGGACAAGGCCTTCACCCGTCACTATATGCCCCTGTTGAAGGAATACAATCCGGACATCGAGAACCTGGATCTCGTCCGGCCCGGGAAGAAAATCAAGCTGCCGGTGTATCCGATCCCGTCCCCGTCAGAAACCGCGGGTGCTGATGACACCCAGCCCATCGAGCGGGATGTGGATCCCGGCAAACGGGTGATCCTAACCAAGCCCAGAATTGTGAGCGGAGAATTCGATCTGGAAACGCGTCTCCCGCCTGAACCCCCATGGGAAGACGGGGAACCGACGACAGATCCGCCTTCAGCGCCTGAATCGCCCGAAGCACCTGAAGAGCCGGCCGAGCCCGAACCGCCGGGTTCAACAGAACCGGAGAAAGCGCCCGTCCGTGAAAATGTGCGGGATATCCAGCCCGCTGATAAGGGCATGGTCATTGTAATGGCTGATGACATGGGAAAGATCTTTGAGGCCATGGGAGAGGAATGGATCGCTGAGGGGGAGCACTTTATTCCCATGACATCGGGTGGACACATCAATCTCAAGACCGAGAACTATCCCCTTCTTCGTCTGCAGAAAGGACCGACTGTCATCGTTGACCTCACCGGCGCGCTCCCCCGGAAAATGAGGCGGCTTATCGAATCCACCTGGTCCAGTTACCGGGTGGTGGCTATTGACGCCCAGGATGATCTGCGATCGGCCCTGGGTAAGGTGCTGCGTTCATGTAATTATGACCGGATTTTTAAACGCGGCGAGCCTTTGGAACTGAGGGGAAGCATTCATGTAAAGATAACGGGTGATTGGATCCTGGCAACTCCGGCCGCTGATGCGGGGAAGGGTCCTCGATTTATCGTGATCAGCCTGAGAGGCCCCAATTCGCCGCCGCTGCCGGCGAATATAAAGGATTACCTGAATCTCATGGAGATCGATGTGCTCGAATATCCGCCGGGACAAGACAAGCCGGGACGAGACAAGAAGGATGTCCCAAAGGGTGTCACGCCGGTTCAAAAGGCAAAAGATCCTGCGTCGCTCGTTCATGCGGTATTAAAGATGACGGGCCTTCCCCACACCACCGGGCAGGAGTTGCCGGCGTTTATCAGTCAACAGGATGACTTCAAACTGACTGTTCGAGCGGATTTCTATCTGGAGAACCATAAAAACGGGGCCGTCATCGATTTGAGCGGTCTGGACCCCAAGGTTATTTCGCTCCTCAGGGACCGTGGCGTAGACGTCCTCTCTCTGTCCGGGGAGACCCGGTTGCTGACCACATTGGGTAAGCTATTGAAGTTTCTCCATGTCCGCTATAAAGAGGGTCCACATACCTTTGATGCAATTCCGGGAAAGGCGGTCACCAATGTGCGGTTAACCCTGCCGGGCGTTGTCTTCAAAAACGGCAATGGGGAGTCGGTTATTGCCACAGGTGCCGGTCTTCCGGATCAGCTCGTCCGCTTTCTGTCCCAAAAGGGGTACCGGGTTCTGGTCCTCTCCGAGTCGCCTTCCGGAAACGGTCAACATGCGTAGATTGTTGATACGATTCAGCCCGATCATCTGCCCCCTCCTGGCACTGCTCACCCTGCTGGTGTTCGAAGCTGTGGCCGGTAAGGCCTATATCTGGCGGGATGCCGATGGCCAGATGCATTTCTCGGATCGCCCGCCGCCGGGGGGAGCGGCGGAAAAGGGGGTGGAGGAGCGGGATTTGAAAGAACCCCCGCCCCCGCCACCCTTGAAAAACATCGAGAAAGCATCGAAAAACCCCCTTGAACATGCGGTCCGTTGCACCTTCAGGTTGGCCAATAAGCGGGGAGGGGGTTCCGGGTTTTTCATTAACGGTAAGGGCCTCGCCGTCACGGCCAAACATGTGGTGAAAGGCGTTACCTACAGTATGGAGGCCGAGCTCCCAGGGCATAAGAAACCTTACCGGGTTCAGGTGTTGAAAAAAGACCGGGACCATGACCTGGCCCTCATCAGGGTTTCCATCAACCGGGTCACCCCGTTTCTTGAGGTGCGGGACATCAAGACGCTCGTTCCGGGTGAGCCGCTCTGGGCCATCGGCAATCCGCTTCTGGCGTTTCGGGAGACCGTGACCCGGGGGACGTTCAGCCGCATATTTCCGGAAGCAGAGATCCGGGAGGAATTGAAGTGGAAGCGGAGGCAGTTTAAATATACCGGGGACTGGGTCCAGTTCTCCGCCTCGGTCACCGGCGGAAACAGCGGGGGGCCTGTGGTGGACGAGAAAGGCCGGCTGGTGGGTGTGGTGAGCTGGGGGATCCCAGCCCACGAAGCCCTCAACTTTGCCGTACCCAGTGCTTATATCCTGGAAGATTTCGGGGATTATCTGAACTAATGCGGCATATCCGCGATGAACCTTTCTATTCTCCCTAATCACCGATTACCGCCCCGCTTGTCAATCGCTTCGTACTCACAGCCCATGAGTCCGCAATACTCGCCCACGTAGTGAGCCTTGGGCCGGTAGAGCGCGGTAGATCAGCACCCCTTTTTCCGCGTCAATGAAGCTGATCTTGGAGTCGGCCACGGTGACCCCGCGAAGTCCTGTGTTTTTAATGCGTACCGATTCGGCCATGATACGTGCTCCTCTCTTTAAAATGCCGTCATTTAAGCAGACGGTTTTTCAGGTTTTCATGTCGTTGTCCTGAATGTAGCCGATAAACCCCCGGATGCTGTTATGGAAGAACGTCCGTTCCCGCCGACGGATGGCTTCGCTCATAGGGTGTTCGCCCGAAAGGAGCGGGTCGTTTTCAAGCAATACCGTCATGCACCGGTCTTCAATTTGATTGTGCGGATTCATCCGCAACTCCGCCGCGATGATATCCCGCCAAAGGAAAAGCTGGTTTTTATGGCGTTCGAGCATTTCGGGCGAATTCCGGGTGGCACCGAAGTGGGCATAACACAACAGCTCGTGAGGGACCGTCATGAGGGATTCGATGCTTTTTACGCTGGTTTCCAGAAAGAACCGGGGGGGCGTGGCGGGCCGCAGGCGAAAACCGCCATCCGGGAAGGCCATGAAAACGCCGCCTGCCTCGCCTGCAAAGAGATAAGGCTCCACCCGGTAGCTCACGTGGTGAGGGGCATGTCCCGGCGTCAGGATGGGGGTAACGCCGAAATCCCGGAAGGCGGCCGCATCCAACAGGCTTGCTCCGGGAACAGGCCGTATGGGACCGTACGCCCGGGCCATGTCGCCAAGGGTTTTGAGACTCCCTTCCCAAAGCCTCAACGGTGCCTTGAGGTGGGGGATGGCGGCGTGGTGGCAGATTACCGGCGTGTCAGGAAAGCGCAGGATAAGGTCCCCCATCCCGCCCGCATGATCCATGTGGATATGCGTGAGGAGGATTGCGTCGAGGTTGCGCACACCCAGGGTTTTCAGCGCATCCCACAGGACGGGTACCGTGGCGGCCGGTCCCGGGTCCACCAGCAGGGTGTTCTCCCCCTTATAAAGCCAGGAACCGATGAAGGCGGTAAATCCCGGGATGTCCTGATCCAGGGAGATCAGATAAAGATCGGGTGCGATTTCCCTGACGGGGTCTTTACGGGCCATCCGGTATGTCCTTTGTCTGTTTCATCACCAGGGTTAGGGTTTATTCTGCCTGGTGAAGACGCGTCCAGTCGAGCATCTCTCGAAGGTTTTTGGAAAGAGACCAGCGGCCGTTGGCAAAGACCCCGTAGTCGGCCCCGGCCATGGCCGATGCAAACCGTGTGGAATTGGCATAGAACAGCCACTGTTCCGAATAAGGGTCGTGTCCGGGGAAACGGGAAGGTCCATCTCCCCAAAATCCGTTTCCTTGGTTTCAGTTCCGGTGCGTTTGACCTCGGTGCCATGGCAATCGAGACAGACCTGTGTGTCTTCGCTGATGGGGGGTGCCTCTGCCCGGCCCGTGGTGGCCATCAGGAGAAAAACCAGAAATATCATGGTCGCTGGTTTCATGGGACCTCCTTTTTGGTTGGATATCCTCATTTCCTTCAAAAGTCCCTATGCTGGACGCTATCATACGTTCTAAGAAAAGGGGCGTCAACCCGCCCGGAAAAATCGACAAGGCGGCATAAGAGACGCCTTTCTTGACTCGCATGGAGATTTCCCATAGACTCCTTTTCAACTTGACGCTTAAAGGAGGTGGTAGCGGCAGTACATCGAGGCTTATCTTTTGACGGCTGATTGTCACCCTAAACCGATGTGGATGAAAAAGGAGGTTGCTATGAAAAGAAGAGGGATGTTTTGGGTTGTAGCCATTTGTGTGTCACTGGTTTTCACTTTTGGTATGGCATATGCTGAAAAGCCACCCATTAAGATCGGTGCCATGTTCATCTCCTCCGGGAAGGTGGGGGGATACGGCAAGCATGGACGGCAGGCCATCGAACTGGCAGTGGATGAAATCAACGCATCGGGCGGTATTCTGGGGCGCCCGCTCGAAGCAACGGCGGAAGACACCCAGCTCAAAAAGGACCGGGTCATCAGCCTGGCCGAGAAATTCATCAAAGAGGATAAGGTGGATTTCCTCATGGGCCCCACGTCCAGTGGTCTTGCCATGGCCCTGACGGAAGTGGCCAAAAACAACAAGACCATCCTCGTGGCGACCCAGGCGGCAGCGGACGCTTTGACGGGGGCCAAAGGGCATCCCTATTTCTTCAGCACCCTCAGCAATGCCATGATGCATGCACGGGCCGGGGCGTACTTCATGGCCGCCAAACCCTACAAGACCTATATGTGTGTGGGGCCGGATTATTCCTACGGACACTCTTCCTGGAATATGTTTAAGACCAAGCTGATGGAACTTCGACCCGATGTGAAGATCGTGGGCGAGTTGTTCCCGAAGTTCCTGGCCAAAGACTTCACGCCGGAAATTCAGAAAATCAAGGAAGCCAAACCCGATGCGGTCTGGTCCCCCCTGTGGGGGGGGGATGCGGTGACCTTTATCCGGCAGGGCATTCCCAGCGGGATCTTTCAGCAAAGCCGGTTCGCTTTTCCCTGCGCCGGGGCCCTCGAAGTCCTGGTGCCCATGGGTAAGGATATGCCCGACGGCATCTATGTCTCCTCCCGGTACTTCTTCCCCACGCCGGATTCCGGTCTGAACAAGCAATTCGTCAAGGCCTACCGTGAACGGTTCAAGGAATACCCCGATTATATGGCGGGCGAGACCTATGCGGGGGTCTACTTCATCAAGGCGGCTGTGGAACGGGCGGGCACCACGGATACGGAAAAGATCATCGAGGCCGTGGAAAAAGAACCCCTGGCCTGGAATACCCCGGAAGGGTGGAAAATCATGCGGCCCGAGGACCATTCGGTGGTGGAGGATGTCCTGTGGGGAGAGACCGCCTTCAATGAGAAATTCGGGTTTTCCATGCCCAAAACTTTCGATGCCATCCAGGGTGCGGAGATCTGCCGGACGGCTGATGAGCTGAAGGCGTTGAAGTGGAAATAATCGACAACGTGGCTTTCTGCAAAGCCGAGTGTGGATGAGGTTTCAGGTTTCAGGTGTCGGGTTTCAGGAGTTCCGAAAAACCTCAAATTCGGTTACTGAAACCTGAAATCTAACCGCCTTCTGACTCCTGTGTTCTGACTTCCTTTTCGCATACCTGTTGGTACATGGCATAACGATATGAGTCGTTTGTCAAGAAATGGAGGTACGAAACTTGGGTAATATGCCCCAAAACCCCTCCAGATTTCTCGTGGAAAATGCGCATATGTTGCCCGAAGGCCGGGCCCTGGATATCGCCATGGGGCATGGCCGAAATGCGGTTTACCTGGCCTCACTGGGCTTTGAAGTGGAGGGGGTGGACATCGCGTCGGACGCGGTGGATGGGGCTCTGGCGGTTGCGAAGCGCAAGGGACTCCGCATTCATGCCGAGGTGGCGGACCTCGAAAAGGAATATCAAATTGCTCCGGATACCTATGACCTGATCATCTGTTTCAATTATCTTCAGCGCTCCCTCTTTCCATCCATTGAGGCGGGACTCAAGCCCGGCGGCATGGTGGTCTACGAGACCTTCATTGTGGACCAGGCCCGGTTCGGCCGACCGCGGAATCCCGACCATCTCCTCAAGCACAATGAACTGCTCCACCGCTTCCGGAACCTGCGTGTGCTCCGATACCACGAAGGGATCATAAATGACCATAAAGCGGTGGCCGGCATCATTGCTCAGAAAGATCCGAGTTAAAGCTTGATGGTATCGTAAAAAGCTATGTGATGCCCCTCAGGGGCACTGTAGCCGAAAATAACTTATCAATTATATCAACACGTTATGGCTCAGTTATTTGAAAGTCGTCACCCCGTTGAAAAACGGGGTCCAGGGGTTTCATAACTTCTTGATAACACTGGATTCCGGGTCAAGCCCGGAATGACGTTAAGCCCTTTTCATATTAACCCTAACGTTGCATAAAGCTTTGGCCCAAAATCGTTTCACTCGCTCTATATCAGGACATCAAGAAACGCTGTTTCATTTTCAAGACTTCACCGTATGGTCGATACGCTTTCACCCTTGAAAATGCCCCATCGTCCCCTGCTGACCTAATCTATAGCGTTTTGAACTCAACTTTTATGCAACGTTAGGGTGAAGAATGACGTTAATCCGCCATGAACCAATTTTTGTTTGCGAACCCGTCAATCGCCGATTCGATGGGATTTGGCTTGAAGAACAGCCGATTTTCTGATATTCTGATTATCGGAGGTTCAAGGTATGGAGAATAGGACAATCAAAGTGGGGGCTCGGGGAACGGTGGTGATACCCTCAACCATAAGGAAAAGTTACAGGTTTGAGGAGGGATCCTTGATTATCGCGGAGAGCCGGCCCGAAGGGCTGCTCCTGCGGCCCATGGTGGTCCTTGCCCATCGAGATATACAGCGATGAGCGGAAGGCGGAATTCCTCTTGAACAATGCCGTGTCGAAGGAAGATTACGCGGAGGCGGTGAAGAAAGTCCGGGATATGGGACTTTCGCCGGAAAAAGTCCACCACAAAAAACCCGAAGACCAGTCCCGCCGTGGCGGGATGGAAAGAATTGACGCTTATATAGACGGCAGCGAGAGCAACTCCATCAGTTCTTCTCTCGAAAACCCCTTCAACACCGAAGGATCGGTCTCTTTCACCACTTGATCCATGAGGTGGCGTTTTTTCTGGATCATTGCGGCGATTTTTTCTTCCAGGGTTCCCTCGGTGATGAGTTTGAAGACATGCACGCCCCGACGCTGTCCGATCCGGTGGACCCGGTCGGTGGCCTGATCCTCCCGCGCCGCATTCCACCACATGTCGTAGTGGATAACCACGGATGCCGCCACCAGATCGATGCCCACGCCTCCGGCCTTGAGGCTTCCGAGATAGACCCGGCAGTCCGGGTCGCTGTTGAACCGGTCGATGATCTTTCCTCGGTTCAGGGTCTTGCCGGTGAGGGCGACAAAATCAATCCCCGCCGCTTCAAAGTGGGAGGCCATGATGTCGATCATTTTCAGAAACTGGCTGTAGACCACCACCTTCTGCCCGCTGTCGAGACTCTCCGAGAGGATTTCCTTGAAGAGTTCCCATTTCCCTGATGCATAGGACCGGTAATCATTGTCCCCATGATTCAACATGGCCGGATGGTTACAGATCTGTTTGAGGAGGTTCAGGAGCGCGAAGATGTGCATATAGGGGATGGCTCTTGTCCTGATCCTCGAGTTCCTGAAGCAGCTGTTTTCCCTTTCCCGCCACCGCATCCCGATAGAGCTTTACCTGGTCTTCACTGAGCTGACACGTCCGCAGGTCTTCGACTTTTTCCGGGAGATCGTCGAGAACCGTCTCTTTCCTTCGCCGCCGTGGTAGACCACCGGATTCAGGCCCGGGGCATGGGCCTTCACCTTCTGGTCCCAGTGGCTCAACACCGTGGTGGGGCAGACCACCAGAAAGGGCGCGTCCATGCCGTTGTGCTCGCGCAGGCTGAGGAGAAACGCCATCACCTCATGGGTCTTGCCCAGCCCCATGTCATCACAGAGGACGCCGCCGAAGCCGTTTTCAAATAAAAAGCGAAGCCATTCCGCTCCCAATACCTGATAGGGTCTGAGCGAAGATTTGAGCCCCTCGGGTGGCGGCAGGGCCTCTGCCGGTTTGAATTCAAACAGCCGCCTGAGCAGATGCCGGTCATGGGTGCCGCCCGATATGGCCACCGCGCCATTCATGCCGGCGCTGACGCGAAGCAGATCCATTGGAGAGAGGCCGATACGGCCGGTGGCTTCGGCATCGGATGCCGCTTCCTGGTACCGATCCAGGATGAGGTTCAGTCCATCCAGTTCCGGGGCCGTGCAATCCACCCATCCCGATGGGGTCCCGATATATCGCCGGCCCTCCTTTTTGGCGCTCAGGATATCCGCCAGGGCGATGGAGGCGTTTCCGAAGCCGTAATCCGCGGACAGCCAGTACCAGTCCCGCTCCAGTTGGGCCGGCGTGATGTCGATCCGGTCAAATGATCGGATGATGTGAAGGAATTCCAGGTGCTCATCCACCAGACTTGAGGACGCGGCGCATTCATCTGCGAGCGCTTCAAAGAAGCTGGGGACCTGGGATTTCTTGAGGCTCATTTTAACCGGAGCCCTGAACTTGCGCTGGGTCTTCCCTTCAGGTTCCAGTTCAGCAAGAATACCCATCTCTTTGATATAGATAAGATTTCCGTATCGATATGTTTCCAGGTCCTCCCGCTCGAAAAACCGGATTCGCCGTTCTCCTGGATAAGCTGGATCATGGGTCTCACTTCCATGTCCAGCTCGGTGGTGCGGCTCACCTTGAAGATGGACTTGAGGGGCACGGGATGGATGGGCAACCCGTGCCCGTTGGGGAGCAGGTCCTCAAATGCCCTCAGAATCTGACTGACCCTGTCCCGCGGAATGATCAGGCGGAATTGGAGGTCTCCGGCCATATCCTTGACGGATACGGTGAACATGCCTGATGATGTTTCGATGGCCGGGTGAAAGGTGCAGCCGTCAGGCCCGAATTCCTGATAGCCGTGATACGCGACCCGGTACCAGAAGCTTTCCTCCATGTCCTGGCGGCGGGTCTTGAACCCCCGTTCCTGCATCATCCGTTCATTGGGGGTATAGGTCATAAGGGCGAGGCGCTCGAGAATCTCGCCCTGGGAGGGGATGACCTCTTCCTCTTCTATTGCGGCGCATCGCTCCAGGAACCTGTGTCTAACCGTTCCGTCCGCATGAAAACGGAGCATCTCCTCCCCGGATGATGCAGAGACCGTGAGAACCGGTCCACCATTGTGCGCCATCGTCTGGATCTGAACATTCTCGGGTGTATCGGTGGTCCCTTCCCCAGGATCTCCGCAAGGCGATACCAGACGCTGTCCCGGAAATCCGTTTCCAGGGTCTTTCCCTCAAGCCTTTTCGGTAGTGCCTTGTGCAGCTTTTTGAGCTTCTTAAGATGAGGGCAGGTCTGTTTTGCAGACACAACACAGGTGCAGAATCCATGCCTCATGCCGGAGGACGCATCTTCCACCAGCATGGCGATCCCCGGCCGCTTGTCACCGGGAGCCGGGAACAGAGCCAGGCCATGGCGGTGAAATTCGATCCGCCCGAAATCCGCTTCAGTCACAGTCTGGTTTTGAGGTTGTCTTTCGCGCTTGGCCTTTGATGATGGTCGTTTGGTGCCTTTTGGCATGCGGTGTCTCGCTGGATCAAGATTGACGGTCTCATGAAAAGTCGTCACCCCGTTGAAAAACGGGGTCCAGAGAAAAGACAAATCAAAGTGACTTTACGCTGCGACTCCCGTGAGATTTTGATTTGCAGGCTGTTTATCGAAATGAGGTGGGCAGGGTCAAGGAAAAATCCGCACAAACTCCCAATTCAGTATTTCACCGCCACATCTCAATGATTCGATTCATTGGAAACGTTAAGCATTCCGCTCCTGTTCCGCTTCCCATCCCTTGCAGGCCAGAGCGATATAGCGGGGCACAGGTCGTTGGCCTGTGCCGTATGCACTGACGGTCCGGGGCGTGACACCCAGGGCAGCGGCCGCGTCTTTAAGGGATAGACCATGCCTGGCTCGCCACCTTCCAAAGATTCGGGCGTTTTCGTCGGACGCATTCTGGGCCTGTGCATCCAGCCACAAGGTATCGGCACCGATTTGGATATCTACATCCGGCCATTCCACGGTCCATCCTTCACCGGGAATGATGGTCGCCTTGGAGAAAGCTGCCGGATCTCTGAGCGGTTCGAGGCCGGGGGATTCATTGAGAAGTGCTTCAAAACTGACATCGTACACCCGATTGTTCACGAATGTAAGGCGCAATGTGTGATTCGTTAATGCCTCAACTGCCTTAAGGCGTGGCCGTTTCATCTGTGTCATTTATGCCATTCCTCCAGTAATTCTTTATGGTTCTGCTGAATCCATGCCAACACTTCATCTCTCAATCCTCTGGGCCACTTGCCGTCTGAGGCCAGGCTTTCAAGGTCGATGACCACATCATATGCCCCACCAACCAAATGTACGTGTGGTGGATTGTGATCCCTTTCCCTGATCTGAAGCCGGTACTTGTTGTTACGGAAGCGGTGTATGGTTGTCACGAGCGAAATATATAGAAAATATTTCCATATGTCAAGGAAGAATTGGTGTGCCCAACATAGCAAATGAATCAAAATTTGTGTGGCCGTCGGGGGCAGAGGTTATTCTCAACGGCCTTGGCCTAAATATCTCTTCCGCAGTCAATCTTTTTTTGAAACAGGTCATTAATTACAAGGGAATTCCGTTTGATCTGCGTCTGCCGAATGCGGAGACCCGAAGCGCGATGGATGACATCCGCTGAAAGGTAAGTATTCAGGCTTTATGGAATGTCACATCGAGTCGGACTGGCTGATTATCTGGAAGGAAGATGAGAGGCCGGCGGCAGGAATGCGTTGTAGATGAACGAGCTGGCCCGGTTGCCGATGAGGATGGGGAAATGCCTGCGGTCCACGCTTTCATCAGCCGCCACGTCGGAAAACTGATTCAACAGCAATAGATTGCTCACGAGGAAGAAGGGAACTAAGGAGGCCACAAAAGCGGTCCACGAATAGGCGCCGGTGAGGACAAAGCACGTAAACGCGATTTACATTTCAGATTTTTTATTTCACTTGAGATTTAATCTCTGGTAGGGTTCTAAATGAATGATTTCTTCCAGGAGACAAGGTATACACCATGAGATTCATCACCGGCCTGGTTTTCGCTGTTTTTGTTGCAGGATGTGCGGCTCAGCCCCTGGATCTGCATATTCCGGAAGACCATCCGGCAAATCCGGAAGCGGTTTTTGCACCGCCGTCCCGTAGCGCTTCCGATTATCAGTATACCCTTCCGGCCGAACCTGTTTCCCCCGATGAAGCAGGGAATAGTGCGTCTTCCCGTGAGGAGCACCTCACCGCGCCATCGCATAAAGCGGCAGGCGACATGCCTCACGAGAAGCCATCAAAGACCCACGGGGGATCTCATGCCCATTAACATCGGTATCAAGATGGGGGTGGTTCTAACGGGCATCTGCTGCCTTATTTCGGCATGTGCTGCCACCGATCCCCAGGGACCCTTTACCGAGGTTAAGGAGACGGTTCAAAAACGGACGGGCAGGAAGATTGAATGGCCACGAACCTCTGAGGCCAAAACGAAGATGTCTCAGCGCGTCAACGCCATGCTCGCAGACGGCTTGACCCTCGATGAAGCGATAGCCATCGGGCTGGCCAACAATCGCCGCATTCAGGGTATCTATCACCAATTGGGGGTGGCCCAGGCCGATCTCGCCCAATCCCAGCTCTTGGATAATCCCCATGTGGGATTTGCGTATCTCGGGAGTTCCTCAAACCTCTACAAACTGGAACTGGAGGCCGTCATTAATATCCTGAGCCTGTTCATGATTCCGCTTCGTAAGGCTCTGGCCGAGGCCCAACTGGCTCAGGCACAGCACCGGATTTCAACCGTGGTGCTTACGCACATTTATGATATCAAACGGGTCTATCTGAGGGTGCAGGCGCTCCAGGCGCAATACCGTCTCCTCGAGCGGGTCCTTATGTCATCCGAGGCGGCCTATGAAATGGCCCAGCGGATGCGGGATGCGGGCAACATTACCAAACTGGAACTCCTCTCACGCCGATCGCTGGTGGACGAAGACCGTCTAACGCTTTCTTCCGCCTCCATGGAACTGTTTTCGGCGCGCGAGCAGCTGAATCGTCTCCTGGGCCTCTATGGGTCTGCGGTGACATGGGAGATTGATGCGACATTACCCCCGCTTCCCGCAAATAGACCGGTTATTGAGGATGTGGAAAAACAGGCCGTGTCCGCGAGCGTGGATGTCGCGCTGACCGAAAGCAATCTGCGTGTGGCGGCCCGGGAACTCGGGATCACGGATGTGACCTCCATCATCCCTGAACTGGGTGTGGGGGCTGCCTTTGAACGCGAAGCAGACGGCATGTGGCTGGGCGGACCGGCCCTGGAACTGCAGCTGCCCATTTTCGATCCGGGGCACGCCAAGCGGAGCAGGGCCCGGGCGCTTTTGGCGGAACGCTGGGAGGCGTTCACCGCCACTGCCGTGGATGTCCGGTCTCAGGCCCGCGAGGCCCTGCGGCGCCTGAAGGTCGCCTGGGAGCAGTGCCATTATTATGAGACGTCTTTTCTGCCCCTTCGACAAGCCATGACGAAACAGGCCCAACGCCGGTATAACGGCATGTTTTTAAGCGTCTTCGAACTGTTGATGATCAAACGCATGGAGATCCGCGCTTCGATGGGGAGCATTGACAAGCTGAAGGATTACTGGATGGCCCAGGCGGATATGGACGAAATCCTGGCCGGAAAGCTGCCCGACCGTTCAGGGGGGGTAACGCCCGTTTCTATGATGACCGGGCCGGGACAAGGCGCAGGTCGGGGAGGGCATTGATGAAGCCCGGAAGGATGCAGAAAAGCATCGTGTCATCATGGCGGACGACATTCGAGATAATGGGATTTGTCCTCTTTTTGATCGGCCTTTTCCATTCTTTTTGTGATGCCCAAGCGGATGCACCATCGGCGCCGCCCCTTCCCTGGAAGGCCGCGGTGGATGCCAGACACCCACCCGGTGTTCCCGGCGAGGACTACCGGCCGGTATTCGTGCCCAACGGGTCCACCCTGCCGTTTCATATCGTGGATGGGGTCAAGGTCTTTCACCTGGTGGCCGAGCCCATTATCCACGAGGTGGCCCGAGGGTTAACCATCCATGCATGGGGATTTAACGGGTCTACTCCCGGTCCGGTGATGGAACTCATGGAAGGCGACCGGGTGCGCATTTACGTCTCGAACCGGCTCCCCAGGAAGACCGCCGTACACTGGCATGGCGTGATCCTCCCCTGTGGGCAGGACGGTGTTTACGGTGTCACCCAGCCCGGGATCATGCCGGGTGAGACGTTTCGCTACGAATTCACCTTTCCCCACGCCGGCACTTTTATGTATCATTCTCACATGGATACCATGACTCAGGAGGGCCTGGGCCTCACGGGCATGATCGTGGTTCACCCGCGGCATCCCAAAGGCCCACTCCCGGACCGGGATTTTGTCCTGATGCTCCATGAATGGGGCATCGAAGGGGGAACCAGCCGTCCGGATGCCCAGGTCATGACCGACTTCAACGTGATTACCTTTAACGGCAAGGTCTTTCCGGACACCTATCCTTTGGTGGCTAAACTGGGGGATCGGGTGCGGATTCGCCTTGGCAATCTGTCGGCCATGGATCATCATCCCATCCATCTCCACGGGTATGCGTTCGAGGTGGTGGAGACCGACGGGGGCCGGGTGCCCGTCTCCGCCCGGTGGCCCGAAACCACGGTGCTGGTGCCGGTGGGGAGTGTGCGGGTGGTGGAATTTGTGGCCGACAATCCCGGAGACTGGGCCATGCATTGTCATATGACCCACCACACCATGAACCAGATGGGGCATGGGTTTCCCAATATGATCGGGGTCGATTCCAAGGGAGTGGATGAGAAGATCCGGGAACTTTTGCCCGGTTACATGACCATGGGGGTGACCGGGATGACACCCCTTCAGTCCATGAAGTCCATGGGGATGGAGGTACCGGAGAATTCCATTCCCATGCTGGGCTATAAAGGGCAATTCGGCCAGACGGTCATGGGCGGGATGGCCACGGTCTTCAAGGTCCGCAAAGAGGCATCCGGATACGAGGACCCGGGGCCTTACGCATTTCCCGAAGGAAGCGTTGCCCGGGAGGCGACAGCGTTGGAAATGACGCGTGACGGTATTCAGGCATCGGATATTGATATCAAAGCACCAAAGGCCAATCACCCCGACAGCGCCCATTCGATAAATCTTCCATAAATTTGAGAGGTTCCCAGTCCCCCTTCGGCGGGACTGCGGTTTTTTAAATTGTCTTTGTTAAACGCATTTGATTTTACGATTATTGGGTTCTATCTGGCCGCAGTGCTTGGGATAGGCATATGGGCGGGGCGGCGGGTGGGGAGTTTTGAAGAATTCGCGGTAGCAGGCCGGTCATATTCGGCTTTTTTCGTCTTTGCGACGTTGAGTGCGTCGTTTATCGGTGGTGGATTCACCATGGGCAACTCGGAGAAAGTATTCATTCTCGGAATTGTAAATGTGGTGGCGCTCTGGGGATTCAGCCTCAAAGAAATCCTGGTGGCCAAACTTATTGCGCCCAGGATCGGGGCGTTTCCCGATGCCATTTCCGTGGGCGATGTCATGGAACGGGATTTTGGACGCTTGGGGAAGATCGTCACCGGCATTTTCTCGGTTCTCCTTTGCGCGGGGATACTCGGTGCTCAAATAGGCGGTATGGGCTATATGTTCAACCTGTTTTTAGGATTTCCCGTCTGGGCAGGCGTTCTTATGGGGATGGGTATCATCATCATCTATGACACCATCGGCGGTATGCGGGCCATTGTGGCCACGGATGTCATGCAGTTTTTGATGCTTGCCGTCGGAATTCCACTATGCCTTTTTATGGGCATCCGTGCTGTTGGAGGTATGGATGCGATGATAGCTGCCATTCCACCAGGGCATTTTGAGCTTTTCCGGACCGTGACACCGCTACAGTTTCTATCCCTGTTTCTGACTTTTCTTTTCGGCGAAACACTGGTGCCTCCCTACGTGCGTCGGCTGTTCATCAGCCGGGATGTCTCGAGAATAGAAAGGGGCACCCTCTGGAGTGGCATTTTCTCGGTGCCTTTTTTTGCTGTTACCGGTGGTATTGGTCTGGTGGCACTGACCATGGATCCCAATTTGGATCCCAATCTTTCGATGCCCTATGTGATCCAATCCGCACTCCCGATAGGGCTTCGCAGCCTTGTGATTGCCAGTTTGATATCGGTTGTCATGTCCTCGGCGGATTCTTTCCTTAACTCGGCCTCCATTTCTCTAATCAATGACATCATCAATCCACTCAGGCGAGTTCCGCTGACCAGTCGTACGGGACTGCGGTGGGCACGCATAACCACACTGGTCACCGGATCAGTTGCGGTGGTTTTTGCCCTGAAAATTCAAAGCCTTCTCGATATACTGATTTATGCCTATAACTTCTGGGCGCCCATTATACTGGTTCCGCTTGCGGCGGTTCTTCTGGGGTTCCATGCCTCAAAAGCGGCTTTTATTGCCGGCGCAGTCTCCGGTATTTTGGGCGTGGTGTTATGGAATCGTCTGCTCGGGGCACCGGGTGGATTTGATGGTATGCTGATCGGCCTTTTCACAAATCTGTTGGTCTTCACAATGGTATGTTTTACCAGAAAACCGGATCCATCTTAAGATGGGGAGGGGAGGCCGCTGACGGTGAAATTCCGGAGGATTTCTATCTGAACTTCAGATGGGCTCCGTTTATTCGGACGCACTGACAGTCTCCCGGAGCTTTCGCTTTTTGTTCTCTCTGACCATACCGAGGAATACGCGATAGGGTCCGGGTGTGCCATAAGGGAAAAACGCAAGGCGGTCCTTCGGATAAACCCGGTCGTGGATATTGATGACCCGACCGTTTCGGAACACGGCTTCAATCCCACTGGGTGGGACTGATATGGATTCGGCGATGTCATAGGCCGAAATGCCCTCTTCCGGCACAGGACGCTTGAGTTCATAGGGCAGGTTCTGGTCATCCATGAAGCGGCGCAATGCCCCAAACACCAGAACGGTTACGGGTGTTGACGCGTTATCCACGGTATTTCTTCTCTTTTCTGCACACATCTTTCTATCCTCATCCGCCACCCACAGGGGGAAATAGGGCCACCCGCTCATCACCCTGCAGCATATGATCCTGCGACGCATGTTTGCCATTCACCATGACGATCTTCACCTGATCCGTAGGGATGCCCAATTGTCTGCAGAGGTCAGCCACGGACAGCGGCGCATCCAGCGTCACCTCGCGGCCATTTAAGGGATCATAGCCCGGCAGGTGCCTTCTTAGTGTTGCACTCAAAAAAAGCGTCAGGCCCATATTTAAAAGGTTCAGGGTTGAGATTTAAAAGGTTCAGGGTTGAGAGGTTGAGAGGTTCAAGGTTCAGAGGTTCAAGGTTGATGCATTCGTAAAAAGTCAATCCCGCCCTGCGGGACTCACGCAAAGTCCCGCTGGCAGCGGGATCTTCGACTCAGGTTTCCCGCCAGGCGGGAAAGCTGTGAACGCTTGCGAAGCGTTTAACTTTTACCAGGATCTGCCCCGGCTGTCAATTGAAGGACGCTCCTTGGCGGAGCGGCCCATCAATCGGCCCGTGCCGCATTTTCAGCCGGGAAATACAATATGTCAAACTTGATATAACAATATTTGTCTTGATATTCCATTGTTTTTTTTACATGATATATAAAAAAGAGAGGTTGGTAAACTAAGCATACAAAGGATGATCGGTTCCTTTCCCTCGCCTGGTTCCGGGGCAGGTCCGGTCTCCACCATTCATGGAAGGAGGCTTCTAATGGTCGACATTTTGCGCGTAAACATGACAGATCAGTCCGTGACTCGTGAACCGCTTCCCAGCGAATATCAGGGCCTTGGTGGACGGGGGTTGACGTCCACCATTCTGGCCACTGAAGTGGACCCCACCTGTTCTCCCATCGGTCCCAATAACAAACTAATCATCGCACCGGGACTGTTGGGCGGCACCAACTGTGCAAATTCCGGCCGCACCTCTGTGGGCGGAAAAAGCCCACTGACCGGGGGAATAAAGGAGTCCAACTCAGGCGGCCAGGCCGGTCAATATCTTGCCCGGCTGGGCCTTGCGGCCATCGTGGTGGAGGGCCGGCCCGCTGAAGACAAGCGCTACAAACTCTATGTGAGCAAAGACAAATGTGAGGTCTCCAGCGCTGATGAACTCAGAGGGAAAGGAAACTATGACACGGTCGAACGACTGAAGGACGAGTTCGGTGTGGATTGTGCCTACATTACCATCGGTCCGGCAGGGGAATGGAAACTAACGGGTGCCAGTGTGGCATTTACAGACCGGGAACTGCTTCCCACGCGTCACGCAGGTCGGGGCGGCCTGGGGGCTGTCATGGGTTCCAAGGGGCTGAAGGCGATTGTTGTCGATCCTGCGGATGCGGATCCCGTTCCCATTGCAGATAAAGAGGCCTTTAAGGCAGCCGCCAGGCGATTCGCCAAGGCGCTTCAGGAACACCCCGTAACCAGCGAGGGCCTTCCCAACTACGGCACGGACATCCTGATCAACATCATCAACGAGGCCGGTGCACTTCCGACGCGAAACTTCAGCAGCGGGCGGTTTGAAGGGGCGGAGAAGGTGAGTGGCGAAACCCTGAATAAGATCACAAAAGAAAGAAACGGTGAGACCACCCACGGCTGCATGCGGGGGTGTATCATCAACTGTTCCGGCATTTATCTCGACAAAAAGGGCCGGTATGTCTCCAAATGGCCTGAATATGAGACGGTCTGGGCCCTGGGGCCCAATTGTGGCATCGATGACCTGGATGCCATCGCACGAATGGACCGGGCGTGTGATGATTTCGGCGTGGACACCATCGAAATGGGGGCGACCATTGCCGTGGCCATGGAGGGCGGCCTTAAGGCCTTCGGAGATGCCGCCGGCGCAGAGGAGCTTCTGGCCGAAATCGGAAAGGGCACGCCACTGGGACGGCTGATCGGTTCCGGGGCCGGTGCGGTGGGCAGGGTATTCGGCGTCAGTCGTATTCCCGTGGTCAAGAACCAGGCCCTGCCCGCCTATGATCCCCGTGCGGTGAAAGGTGTCGGCGTGACCTACGCCACATCTCCCATGGGCGCGGATCATACCGCCGGGTATGCGGTGGCCACCAATATTATGAATGTGGGAGGGTATGTGGACCCGCTGGTTCATGAGGGGCAGAGCAAACTTTCCAGCGAACTCCAGGCCGCCACGGCGGCCATCGATACGGCGGGTCTTTGCCTTTTCGTGGCATTTCCGGTTCTCGATAACCCGGATGCCTTTACCGCCATCGTTGACATGGTCAATGCCAAGTACGGGCTCGAGTTGACGGGGGACGACATCGGTGGCCTCGGCCGGAAAATTCTCGGCATTGAGCAGGATTTCAATAGGCGTGCGGGCATGGGGAAGGCTGCGGATCGGCTGCCTGAATTCTTCATGACGGAGAAACTCCCTCCGCACAATCATGTGTTCGACGTCCCGGATGCGGAACTGGATTCAGTTCTCGCGTTCGGTGAATGAGATTCTATCCCCCGCCCCTCACGGATCGGGCGGGGGATTATCACTAAAGGCCGTATCTGTTCTGAAAACATGTCAGGTTGGCTGATAATTACTCCCACCAACAATTTCAAAAGACTCAGAAGAGGTCGTTCTCATGACCGTGGAGGGCATCAAAACGGCATTGGATGCCAAACTATCGGAGGGGGGAACAGGTACCGGGACTCAGATCCTTTTGCTGAACCGGTGAAGGGCCGATAGGGCACGGATGGCCTGCTCCGGTGATGGGAAGACGACAACCCTTTTTTCCTCCAGCGACTGCAAAAGCGCGTTCCTCCCCGGCTCCATGCCCGCCATCCAAAGCACGATCGGTTTTTGTCCCGTCACGCCACTGCCGAACACCTCCAACAATCTTTCGGGATAGAGAAAAGCCATGGGGTGGATTTGAATTGCCAATGCATCTACCTGAGGGTCTTTGATCATTGCCTTAACAATGGCCCGGTAAACAACATCGGGGGGATTGAACTGAACCGTAAGCCCAAGGTCCCAGGGATTGGGCGGGATGCTCCACGGTGGGAAAACGGGCCGTAATTTGTCCACAGTCGGGTGACCAACCTGAGCCAGTTCAAGCCCTTCGCGCTCACAGAAATCGGTGAGGATGACGCCTTCACCTCCGGGAAACGTGGCAAGGAATAACCGGTTGTCTTTCATGGTGAGCGGGCCGAAACGCTCCAGTGCGCGGGTGAGATTGAAAAACGCCTCCAGGGTGTCGGCACGCAGGGCGCCACATTGTCTGATGGCGCTGTCGAATATTCGATCATTGCCCTGGACCACGGCGCCTGTGTGGGAAAGCGCTGCCTGTGCGCCGGCCTGAGTGCGGCCCGATTTTAGCACCACGACGGGTTTTCCCTGGGCCCTGGCTTCCAAGAGGAGACGAAGGAATTCCCTTCCGTCACCGGCGATGCTCTCAAGATGAAGGCCGATCACGCGGGTCTCCGGGTCATGGATTAGATAGCTTAGTGCATCCACCTCATTGATGTCCATCTTGTTGCCCAGATCGATGAGTTTGCTGAGATGGTAATTGAAGTCGGTCAGGAGCCAGGAAAATCTTGGTTCATAGAGCCCGGATTGAAAAATCAGGGAAAGCCCTCCCTGTCTAATGCCGCTGATGGGGTGAAAGCTGATGCAGAAACGGGCGGCCACGTTGATGGGGCTCAGGGCATTGGGGCCTATGGCCCGGACAGCATGATCCTTTACAAGCTGCCGCATTTCATTTTGGGCCTTCTTACCCTTCTCTCCGGCCTCGGAAAACCCCCCGGCTATGATGGTGACCCGTTTGATGCCCTTTTGAATACATTCTCTGAGTATTGCCGGAGCGAGTTTGTGAGCTACCCCGATCACCGCCAGATCCACAGGTCCGTCAATATCCTTTACGCTGGCATAGGCCGGAAGACCAAGGATCTCTGTCTCCCTGGGGTTCACCGGGTATATCTTTCCCGGGAAGCCCAGGTTGATGAGGTTGGCCACGAGGTAGTAATTGGTGGCCGCCGGATTATTGGATGCGCCGACAATTGCCACGCTATCCGGATCCAGAAACCCGCTGAGAAAATGTGGGTCGCTGCCCTTCATGGTTTTCAAGTTGTCAAACCTCGATATCTTGAAAATGCTTAGCGAGCGAAATAAAAAATGGTCAACATTCCTTACAAAAGACCCCCGTGCACCAAGAAGCGCCAAATGAATTACGATTTTAGGTTAGAATTAGAAAGGATGAATGTTAATAGGTCAATTTTGCCGATGGTATTTGTTGGATTTCTTGGGGATGCGGGGTAAATGATGCCAGAACCATCCGCTTCCACTCAAAAAAAAGGCCATAACCTATTAAGATGACGGCCTTTTCATGGCTGTGGTGCCGAAGGCGGGACTTGAACCCGCACGGGCGTGGCCCACTACCCCCTCAAGATAGCGTGTCTACCAGGTTCCACCACTTCGGCACGTGATGATTCATACCTATTTGGACTCTTGGGTTTCCCCCGTATCTCCCGGTGCACCTGCGGGGGCCTCGGTCGTCTGCTGGGTCTGGGTCGTGGGCGTGACATCCTCCATAATGGAAGACGGGCCGCCGCGTCCGATAAAGAATGAAAGGCCGAGAGACGTCAGCATGAAGATGACGGCAACTATCGTGGTGACCTTATGAAGCAGGGTGGTTGCTCCGGCACTTCCGAAAACGGTCTGACTCGAGCCACCGAATGCCGCACCCATTCCCGCGCCTTTTCCTTTCTGAACAAGGACGATAAGAATCAGCGCAATGCAGACGGCCACATGAATAATGAGAATGATTGGGATCATTTGTAAGCCTCTTGAACAAGAAAAAATCGTAAGCGTTCACAGGTTCCGGGTTCAAGGTTCACCGTTACGGGGAAGATAGACAACAGCGGCCCGATCTGAAGGTTAGAGAGCATCTTTTCGCAATCCTGCGTCGGGGCGAACATCAATCCCGTGTCTTGAGGCGGTCAATTCGAGACCTCTTATAAGCCACACTTCCCGAAGAGCGAATTAAGGACCCAAAGAACAACCCTGAACCTTTGAACCCGGTGAACGGTTACAAAAAATTTTTAATTTTTTAATATAACCCTTTTTCAGCAATTAGGCAATAGAAAAATGTCAGCCCGGCGCTCTACTCGAATCGAATGATGTTGATGAATACATCCGCCTTCAGACTGGCGCCGCCCACAAGCGCGCCGTCGATATTGGCCCTGGCCATGAGATCGCTTACGTTTTCAGGCTTCACGCTGCCCCCGTAAAGGATTCTCACCTTGTCTGCGGTGTTCGCATCAAAACGGGATTGGATCCACTCCCGGATGAAGGCGTGGACCTCCTCCGCCTGATCGGGGGTGGCGGTCCGGCCGGTTCCGATGGCCCAGACCGGTTCGTATGCGAGAATGGCGGATGCGGGAAAGCGCTGGTCTGCAAGGAAATTGTCAAGCGACTGCGCCAACTGCGTTTCGATGACCTCGAAGGCCTGACCCTTATCCCGCTCCTCAAGGGTTTCGCCGATGCATACGATGGGTATGAGGCCCAGAAACAGGGCGGCTTTCACCTTTTCGTTCACCATGTCGTTTGTTTCGTGAAAGATGCTGCGCCTTTCGGAGTGCCCCAGAATGACATGGGTGCAGCCCGCCTCCTGAAGCATTCTCCCCGAAACCTCACCGGTGAAGGCCCCCGTCATTTCGAAATACATGTTCTGACCGGCGAGGTAGATACCGGAGTCGCCGATGGCATCCCTCACCGTATCGAGATGGGTAAAAGGGGGCGCGACCAGTACCTCCACGCCTTTGAGCCCCTTGATGCCTTCAGCTATGGCATGAACCAGTTCCCGGGCGTCGCCACGTCCCAGGTTCATCTTCCAGTTTCCCGCAATCATCGGTGTTCTTTCGGCCATATGGGTTTTATATCCTCCTAATTATCAATGCCAAGCGATTAGTGGCCGGCCATGTACAGGGCCAGATCAACCATTCGATTGGCATAACCGAATTCATTATCATACCATGACAGCACCTTGACCATATCGCCAATGCCCATGGTGGACGGCCCGTCAACGGTGGAAGACACAGAGGTTCCGTTAAAGTCCACCGAAACCAGCGGCGTATCGCTGAACGCCAGAATGCCTTTCAGGTAGGATTCGGCAGCCGCCTTAAGGGTTTCGTTCACTTCCTCGGGGCTTGCCGCCTGGCTCAACTGAACTACGAGATCCACCACGGATACATTGGGCGTGGGTACACGGATGGCCATCCCATTCAGCTTGCCGTCCAATTGGGGTAGCACCAGGGCCACGGCCCTGGCCGCCCGGTGGTGGTGGGAATCATGGAAAGCGCGGCGGCCCTCGCTCTGCGAAGATCTTTGTGGGGGAAATCGAGCAGACGCTGATCGCCGGTATAGGCGTGCGTGGTGGTCATGAGGCCCTTTTCGATGCCGAAATGATCCAGCAGTACCTTGCACACAGGCGCAAGGCAGTTGGTGGTGCATGAGGCATTGGAAACGATATGATGCTTTTTTGAATCATAATCGTGATGGTTCACGCCCATGACGATGGTGATGTCAGGCCCTTTTGCCGGCGCTGAAATGATCACCTTGTTGGCCCCCGCCTCCAGGTGACCCGAAGCCTTGTCTCTTTCTCTGAAGAGTCCGGTGCACTCAAACGCCGTCTGGATGCCGAGATCATTCCAGGGGAGTCTGGAAGGGTCCCTTTCCGTGTATATCTGGATCTCTTTTCCGTCAAAGATAAGCGAATGATCCGTGCTGGAGATCTCCTCGTCGAGGATGCCGTGAACGGAATCGTACTTCAAGAGATGGGCCAGGGTCTTCGGATCCGTCAGATCATTGATGGCGGCGAATTCAATGTCCGGATTCCGTATGCCCGCCCTGAACACCATTCTGCCGATTCGACCAAAGCCGTTGATTGCCACTTTTAAAGCCATTGGGTGCCTCCTTCATATCCAATTCATTGAAAAAAATAGAATACAGAAGTCAGAAATCAGAATTCAGAAGACTTTGAAATTCCATCCATATTCTGGCTCCTGTTTTCTGTATTCTGAATTCCTGTGTTTGAAAAAAACCCATGAACGCCATTCATCATTTCCTACATGCAAACGATTTCACGCACGCCTTGGTATGTCACAACGACATGGCCATAATGAGTGCATCTTCCCGGGTGTCGTCATAATATCGAGGCCTGCGTCCGGTCTCCTGAAATCCCGCCTGAAGGTAAAATGCCCTCGCCGCTTTGTTTGACGGCCTCACTTCCAGCGAAATCTCCCTCACGTCGGCGCCCTTTCCGATCTCCGTCATTTTCCCCAGGAGTTCGCTTCCAACGCCCCTTCGGCGCCGCCGCGGATGTACGGCGATATTCATCAGATGGATTTCCCGGGCGACGATCCAGAAACAGATGTATCCGGCCAGGTTCCTGTCCTCCTCAACAATCCACACGTGTGACATGGGCCTGTCCAACTCAGTGACGAAGGCCTCGAGCCCCCACGGCGTTGGGAAAGAATATTGCTCAATGTACAAAATATCATGCTGAAAGGCGCTAAGAATATCCCGGGTGAGTTCTGTCAGCGAAATCATCCTGATTTCAATAATTTTCCCGCCAGTGTAATACTCCTTCTGCCTGCCTCCTCTGCTTGCTCTCCGAGTTGACTCAGGGTAAGCCGTTCCCGGTCTTTGGCCACGGCAATAATCATCGGCAGGTTCACACCCGTCAGGACTTCGACCATCTCATCCTTTAAAAAGGAGAGACTCAAATTGGAGGGTGTTCCGCCGAACATGTCGGTCAGAACAAGCACCCCCTGACCCTGCTCCAGCGCACGGATCTTTTTTGAAATTTCGCTCAGAATTTCTTCACTTTCGGTGGTCTGGGTGATGGCGATGGAATCCGCGGCGTCCAGACGGCCCAAAATCAGTTCAGCGGCCCTCAGAAACTCTTTGCCCAGATCACAATGTGAAATGATTAACAGTCCGATCATTGTACTGGCGCCTTAGTCTGTAACTTCTCCCCAAAAAAGGAAGATGTTTTAATGAGTGTAACCCATGTGAATCGTGCCGTTAAAGGTTTCGGATGTCAGGTGTCAGGACCTGATCTCTGCTGAAACCTGAACTCTGAACCCTGGCTACTCTGGTTGAGGCCGTAGGCCCGCATTGGGTTAAATTCTGAACCGCATTCGATGGTCGGCCAGCATAACGGCCGTAACATTTGTCGTCTATTCTTCATCGGATTGAATGATCTTGTGGTAAATGGCTTCTCTCGTTGGGGCTTCCATGAGGGCCTTTCTGAAAGAACTGTTTTTTAGAATTTTGGCAATCCGGGTCAGGACCTGCAGGTGGAAGCCGGATGAGTTTTCAGGGGCCAGCAGGAGGAAGAACAGGTACACCGGCTGACCATCCATTGCGTCAAAGTCGAGGCCTTCTTTGCTTCTGCCGAAAGAAACAATGGGGTGTTTGACGCTGCTCAGCTTGCCGTGTGGGATGGCGACGCCATCCCCTATACCCGTGCTCCCCAGTTGTTCCCTGTCGATCAGAACCCTGACCAGGAGCCCTTTGTCTATGTCGGAATGAAGGCTGCAGATAATTTCCGCCAGTTCACTGAGTGCGGCCCTCTTATCCGTGGCTTTTAGTTCGGGTATGATATGGTCCTGTGCTATGACATCAGAAAGTTTCATCTTTATTTTGGTTAGTTCGACGGTTCAATCAATCCCAGATTCCCGTCCCCTTTCTTGTATAATACATTGATTTCCTTGGATTTGGCATTTCTGAAAACCAGAAAATCCTGATCCAGCAGGTTGAGTTGCATGGCGGCTTCTTCAGGGTCCATGGGCTTGGCTTCCATTGTTTCCAGCTCGATCACGGGTTCATCCCGGGGAAGTGACGGCGTGTCTTCCGCCTCTTCTTCGACCGGGATGTCTTGCCCTTTCTGAACTTCCGGGCGGTGATCCCTGATTTTGGACATTCGCTTTTTGACCTGAAGTTCTATCTTGTCCATGACTTTGTCAATGGCGGAATACATGTCTTCCGTCTCTTCAACCGCCTTTATGCGGCCCCCGTCAACACTGAGGGTGACGTCGGCGATATGCCTGAATTTTTCAACGGACAGGACAATGTGTGCTTCAAGGGGAGCGTCAAAGTATTTTTTGGTCTTGGCCACCTTTTCCTCTGCATAGGCCCTCAAACTCTCCATCGGTTCGGTATGTCTGAATGTCACGGTAACGTTCATAAAATTCCTCCAAATTGTCAGTTTAAAACAGTCAATTCTTGAATGTCAAAGCATTACTTAAAAAAAGGATCTCTCCGTTTTCTGGAAGGGAGAATGCCCAGCGATTCCCGGTATTTGGCAACCGTTCTGCGCGCCACATCAATATTCTGCTCTTTCATCAGTTCCTGGATGGCCTTGTCGCTGAAGGGATTGGTTTTGTCCTCCTTTGTGATGATCTTGCGGATCGCCTGTTTGACACTCTCAGAAGCGACGGCCTCACCATGGACGCTGTTAATGGAACTGTTAAAAAAGAACTTCAGTTCATAGAGGCCCTGGGGCGTGTATACATATTTATTTGTGGTGACTCTGCTTATGGTGGATTCATGCATCTGAATGTCTTCAGCAACGTCGCTCAGGACCAGGGGCTTAAGGTAGACGATGCCCTTGTCGAGAAATCCCTTTTGAAATTTTACGATGCTTTCGGTGACGCGGTATATGGTTCTTTGGCGCTGATGGATGCTTTTAATCAACCATGCGGCCGAACGCAGTTTTTCCTGAATGTAGGTCTTTGTCTGCTCTGCAACGGGGTTCTTGTTGGTCAAGATGTTCTTGTAGTATGAACTGATTTTCAGCTTGGGGAGCCCATCTTCATTTTGAACGATTTCATAATCATCCCCCACTTTGAACACATAGATGTCGGGCGTGATGTAGATGGTTTCCTCTGATGAATAGATTCTACCCGGCCTGGGATCCAATCCCCTGATGACGGTTAAGGCGGAGAAGATTTCCTCCATGGAGATGGAAAGCTGCCGCGCAATGAGATCATAGTGTTTTTCTTCCAGGTCTTTGAGGTGATTTTCGATAATCTGTTCAACGACGGTCCCCTGGAGATGATGAAATTTAAGCTGGATGAGGAGACACTCCTTCATATCTGATGCTGCAATGCCGACCGGATCAAAATTCTGGATGGCGTACAGCGTTTTTTCGACCTTGTCGAGAGGATAACCGCTGGTTTGAGCGATTTCGTCGGCGGTTGTCTCGAGGTAACCGTCGTCGTTCAGGTTTCCAATAATATGTTCCCCGATCTCCTTCTCTATTGCATCCAGATGGCTCATGTTCAACTGCCAGCTCAGGTGAGAGGTGAGGTCGGGTTTGGCAGCGGTGAAGTTTTCAAAGGAATTGGCTTCCCTTTCCTCGGCGCGGGGTTCAGTCCATCCGGTATTGTATTCTGATATATAGTTTTCCCAATCGATATCCTCCCTCACGCGTTCCTCCACGGTGACCTCCGAGACTTCGGATGGGGCTTCCGCGGGATCCTCCGGGACATCGTCAGGCGCTGCAGCGTCGCCTTCGTCCCCTGACAGCTCTTCCAAGGTCGGATTTTCCTCTATTTCCTGGGAGATGGTATCCAGGAGTTCGAGCCTTGACAGCTGCAAGAGCTTTATGGCCTGCTGAAGCTGGGGGGTCATCACCAGTTGCTGAGCAAGGCCAAGGGATTGTTTTAATTCCAGTGCCATGAGACCTTTGAAAAACTTCCCCTTTTATCCAATATCAGCGTTGCGATCGGATGTTAATCCTCGAAATATTGTGTATATTCCTCCGGTTAAAATCCTCACGCGCCTCGATCTTGAAAAAAATTGAACATTTTTCAAAGGTCTCACTCGTGAAGAAATAAACCGTCTCATAGATTAAAGTTCTCTCCCAGATATGCGCTTCGGGCGATTTTGCTGTTTACGATGGTTTCCGGGGGGCCCTCCTCGATGATTTCCCCCTGACTGATGATATAGGCCTTGTCACATACACTCAGCGTTTCCCTGACGTTGTGATCGGAGATCATGACTCCCAGTCCCCGTTCCTTCAGTTGCCGGATGATGTTCTGTATGTCGTTGATGGCGAGGGGATCGATTCCTGCGAAGGGTTCGTCCAACAGCATGAACCTCGGTTCTGTTATCAGGGCCCGGGTGATTTCCAGTCTGCGCCGTTCCCCGCCGGAGAGTGAAATGGCCTTCTGCCGGGCGAGGTGGGCAATGCCGAGTTCGTGCAAGCCCTTTTCGAGACGGGACCGCCGTTCCTGTGCCGGGATGTTCAAAAGTTCCAGAATGGCCATCAGGTTCTGCTCAACGGTCAGTTTCCTGAACACGGAGGGCTCCTGAGCGAGATAACTGATCCCTTTTCTGGCCCGTTTGTACATCGGATCGGAGGTGATGTCCGTCCCGTCCAGAGAGACCATTCCCTGATCCGGATGGGTGAGGCCCACGAGCATATAGAAGGTGGTGGTTTTGCCGGCCCCGTTGGGGCCCAAGAGACCCACAATCTCCTGACGGCTGAGAGTGATATCCACACGATCCACCACACGCTTCCCGGAATAGGTCTTCACCAGACCTTCTGCTTCAAGCGTTTCCCTTTCCTCAGCCACCTCTATTTACCGGTTTCCTCTTTTGGAAAGATCACCGCCTTTACCTTTCCGTTTTGAGGACTGTCCACGACACTCCTGTCCTCTGCTATAAAGAGGGTGATCCGGTCACCGGCGACAAAATCGTTTCCCTGTTTGACGATGGGTTCCCCGGTGAGCACGATCTTTTCTTCTTCCTGATAATAGACCGCCTTTTGGGCAGTGGCCGTCCCTCCCGCACTGCGGACGATCTTTACGTCCCCGGTGGCCACAATCCGGTCAATTCGTGGAGATGCTTTCCCCTCTTCCTGGGTCTGGAGCGATTTTTTGCGCAAATATACCACCATTTCCCGGCAATCGATGGCAAAATCATCCCGTTTGGCGGTGACGTCTCCCCAGAAGGTGATGGTTTTCGCCTTGTCGTCCGCCTCCAGTTTGTTTGAATGGATCACCACGGGTCCACTGCCCATTTTATCCGGCTCTGCCTCGCTGTCGGCGCTGTGAGCAGGTGACCACGAGGTGAGGCACAGAAACGCGGAAAGACAGAAAAAAGCACGTTTTAACAGATGTTTCATAAACCGACAGCCTCCTCATCGATGATGGTGGTGACATCCGACAGGACTTCAAAGCGCTTATCGTTGAGGTCCGCCTGGAATCCGGTTCCATTGATTTTGAAGTCAGGGCCCGAAATCCTGACCGCTTTATCGGAGCGTAGAAACCCCTTTTGTTCGTTGATCATGACGTATTCCGTCAGCACCCTGTAGCCGTCTTTGGAGGATCCGTCGAGATTTCCCCACAATTCAATTCTGCCCGTGTCCTCAAAATATTGTCCGCTGTTTCCCTTCAGTTTAAACCCGTTCTTGTCTTCGGCTTCCACGCTTAATATGAAGTCCTTGAATCGAACGGTTTTCCTGTCACTCGAAATGGACACCTCTTTGGCATCGAGCACCCATTTGAGCCGGTCGTCGGGGTCGTCCTGTGTATAATGAATATCCTTCAGCTTCAGCCCTTCACCCGATACGATGTCCTTGAAGAGGGCCGGGGCTTTCATGAGCTTCGTTCCCGATTTGACAAAGTAGAAGCCGACAACCACAAGCAGCAGGAGTAACCCCAGAAGGGGCCAGTGTTTTCGAAGAAATCGCTTCATAGCGCACTATATCAGCCGCCTGTTTGTTCTGTAAAGTTCAATTTAGACGAACGGTTTTTACAGCTCAGGATCCAGTCACATGTCTCTCTCACCGCACCAAATCCGCCCCTTTTCCGGGTAATATAATCCGCTTGTCTCCGCACCTCGGATACGGCGTCTGAAACGGCGATGCACAGCCCCGATTCCTCGAACATGGCCAGGTCAGGGAGATCATCTCCGATGGCACATACCGCTGAACGGGTGATGCCTTTTTCCCGGATCAATCGACGCAGGGTTTCACGTTTGTCCCCTACACCCTGATAGACCGCCTCGATCCCGAGTTCCGAAGCCCGATGGGCCACCACCCCGGATTGACGGCCGGTGAGGATCACGATCTCGATCCCCTGTGCTTTGAGCATTTTGAGGCCGAGTCCGTCTTTCACATCAAAGGATTTTGTTTCTTCGCCCCGGTCATTGATGGTGATACGCCCATCGGTCAACACCCCGTCCACGTCGAGAACCAGTAGCTTTATCCGGGCGGCCTTTTCTTCAATCATTGTTCATATCTCTTTTGCCGGGTTGTTTCCTCGCATGAAGTTTTCCTTGTCTCTCGATGGATGATGTCCCTGTGGGTGAGGGTCTTTGAAGGGCATCAGATCGCCCTGTCTAAGCGGGTATGAGGTCGAAAATGGCTTTGAGTTGTTTCAAGAGCGGTTCGACCTCCAAGAGTGGCAACGAATTGGGTCCGTCACACAATGCCGCAGGCGGATCGGGATGGATTTCCATGAAGACACCCGTGGCCCCGGCCGCCACTGCGGCCCTCGCCAGGTGGCCTGCAAATTCCCTCTGACCCCCGGAATGGTTTCCTTCCCCCCCGGGCAGCTGGACACTGTGGGTGGCGTCAAACACCACGGGAAAACCCAATTGTTTCATGATCGGGATGGATCGCATGTCCACCACCAGATTGTTGTATCCGAAGGAAACCCCTCTTTCCGTGAGGAGGATGTTCCGATTTCCCGTGGAGGTTATCTTTTCCAGGACCCGGGCCATATCCCAGGGCGACAGGAACTGTCCCTTTTTCACGTTGATCGGCAGTCCAGTTCCGGCGGCTGCCAACAAAAGATCGGTCTGCCTGCACAAAAAGGCGGGGATCTGGATGACATCCAAAACGCCCTTTGCCTCATTGATCTGCTCTACACTGTGTACGTCTGACAGTACCGGCAGTCCGACGGTGTTTTTGACCTTTTCAATGATCGCAAGACCCTTTTTAACACCGGGACCCCTGAATGCGCTGATGGATGTTCGATTGGCCTTGTCATAGGAGGCCTTGAAAATGCCCGGGATCTGAAGGGTTCGGGCGATCTGTTTGACGAACCTGGCAATCTCCAATGTGATGGCTTCTTCCTCCACCACACAGGGACCTGCAATGAAAAAAAATGGACCATCCGTTTGGATGCTCAATGGGCCTATTTGCACGTTTTCGTGATTCATGGGATGATCGTCCGAATGGTAGCCAAAGATATTTGAAATTTTAAAAACGAATATCGAATATCGAATCACGTTAAAGACGTGATCCGAGGACAAAAATATCGAATGTCGAAGGAAAATTCCGAGTTCAGCCTTGAATATCTTCGTACAATGGAGAACCAAAAGTCAAGAAAAGCAATACTGCCCCCGAGCCAGTCAGTCAACCCATCATTTTTGTTGTCATACGGTAATGAACCTTTTATAATCGGCATGAAATGGTATTTCAGGAAGGATGATAAAGGCATGGCGAAAAAGAAGGTGTCCAGGACGATTGATGAGATCAACAAACGCATCAGGGATGGGAACGTCGTCGTGGTTACGGCCGATGAAATGGCCGGAATCGTGAAAAAGAAAGGTCCGGAAAAAGCGGCCCGGGAAATCGATGTGGTGACCACCGGAACCTTCGCACCCATGTGCTCCTCCGGGGCCTTTATCAATTTCGGCCCTGTAAAGCCGGCGATCAAGGCCTCCAGTGTCTCGCTGAACGACGTCCCGGCGTATGCAGGACTGGCGGCTGTGGATATCTATATCGGCGCCACTGAGCCTGCAGAAGACGATCCCCTCAACGGGGTTCATCCCGGTCAATTTAAATATGGCGGGGGTCATGTGATCCACGACCTGGTGGCTGGAAAGCGGGTGGAGCTGAGAGCGACGGCGTACGGGACGGACTGCTACCCGAATCGGAATCTTAAAAAGAAGGTCTCACTCGAAGACCTGTCCTATGCCACCCTGCTCAATCCCAGAAACGGCTACCAGAACTACAACTGTGCCATAAATTTAACCTCGAAGACCATTTATACCTACATGGGGGTGCTGAAACCCAACTGCGGGAACGCCAATTATTCCACAGCCGGCCAGTTGAGTCCCCTCCTGAACGATCCGATGTACCGTACCCTGGGTCTGGGCTCCAGGATTTTCCTGGGGGGGGCCACGGGGTATGTCATCGGCCCCGGTACCCAGCACAAGCCCGAGGTGGCTCGCGCAGACAACGGCACTCCGCTGAGCCCCGCCGGAACCCTTATGGTCATGGGCAATCTCAAAGAGATGAATCCCCGATGGGTGGTGGGCGTCAGCATGCTGGGCTACGGCTGTTCCCTGGCCGTTGGGGTCGGTGTCCCCATCCCGATTCTCGATGCGGAGATGGCTCGTTTTACGGGTGTTTCGGATGAAGATCTCTTCACACAGATCATTGATTACGGTCGGGACTATCCCAAAGGGGAAGCGGTCAGTCTGGGTCGGGTCAGCTATGCCGAGTTGAAAAGCGGCACCATCCGCTTAGACGGTCAGGATATCCCAACGGTCCCTCTTTCATCCTATGTAAGGGCCGTTGAGATTGCCCGACTGCTCAAGGATCAGATCGAAAAGGGAGCGTTTCTGCTCACCCAGCCCATCGAAACACTGCCTTCCGGGGAGCATGGGGTTCACTGAGAGCGTCAGACATCCCATGGCTTCATCTTGGTCCGTCCAATCGATCTAATGGACCTGTATTTCATGAGGAAGACTCCTCAGTTCGCTCCCGATGGATTGCAGGGAATTATAGAGCCGCGTGTACATCATGGCCAGCCCGATGTTCTCGGAGAAGATCAGCAGGGACTCCACGTCAGTCTCTGATATATCCCATGGCTCATGGTGATACAGACGGAGGACCCCAATCACCTCCTTTGGGAAGATGATCGGAACCGAAACGATGGCCGAAATGCCTTCCTTTCGGGCATGTTCAGGGTACTGGAGTTGATCGCTCTGGTTGATGTCCCGGACAATGACCGTCTCTCCCCTGAGGGTGCACCCTATACTCTTGTCTGCCCACACCGGTCCCTTGCTCATGTAAGCGGTACTCAATCCGAAACTCGCCATGACCTCGAGTTCTTCCGTTTCCAGATTCATGACAAAAATGGTACAGCCCTTGATCTGAAGTGCTGCAACCAAGAGTTGACAGATGTGGGTGGTCATATCCGTTAGGTCATCGGATTCCGCCACTGCGCGGGTCACGATCTTAAATATGTCCATGTCAATTCTATTGTCGGCTCCCATTGGTTACCTCCCGCTTCCTGTGCATAAAAATCCATCATCCTCATGGGTTGTTTGATCTCGTCGTTGAACAGTCGAAAGGGTTTCATTCTTAAATTCATACGTGACCCGGTCACGTGATGATGGAGATGGTGGTGTTTTTGAGGCTCGATACGATTTTATCATGAATATTTCGCGTAAAAGCCCGTGTGGCCTTGCCGGGTTCTCGACTCAGAACGACGGTATCGAAATTTCCCTTCAGCGCCATGTCGACGATTTCATCCCCAACACTTTTCTCTCTGGTTTTAAACACATAGTTCAGCTGCTCTTTTAGAAACCCGCTTTCAATGAGGTCGCTGACGATCTGTTGCAACTCCTTTTCCCGTTCTCGGGCTTCAGTGGCCAGGGATGCCATGGTCGTTTTGAGACGAATCAGTGCCGGATTGTAGCCATTGATTTGCGGTGGCGGCGTGTGGGCATGGAAGAGGGTGACATGTACGGCCTGTTCTCCGGCAAAATTGCTGATCACGTAATGGAGGGCCTTTTCATCGGCGTTCGTAAAATTGAATGGTACCAGTATGTTTTTCCAAGCCATATGAGCCTCCCTTCAAAGCCCCCTGACGGACGGCGATCCGGTTCCGAATTTCTATTGCTGATAAGTATATCTTATGTTAACATAGTACATTCAGCGTGTACATTTTTTTATCGATGGGAAATCCATACAGAAGCCTTCAAAGGAGATTACGGTTTTGGGACTATTGATCAGGTGGCTGATTTTGACGGCGGCCATTACCATTGCATCTTATCTCATCGGCGGCATAGAGGTGAAGGGTTTTTTCAGCGCATTTTTTGCCGCGGCTATTCTGGGGGTCCTGAATGTATTTTTCAAGCCGATCCTCCTGGTATTAACCCTTCCCATCAATATCCTGACGCTGGGTCTTTTCACTTTTATCATCAATGCGGTGATTCTGAAGATGGCTTCGGGGGTAATTTCCGGCTTTCAAGTGCACGGCTTCTGGTCGGCCGTATTGGGCGCCCTGGTGATCAGCCTGGTCAACTGGCTGCTCATGTCATTTATCAATGAGCAGGGCCGGGTGGAATATACGGATCTTCGCAAACGGGAAAACGGCAGGTGGGAATGAAACGTTAGGGTTTATCGAACCCGTGCTTGGAAACGGTTTTTACCTTGCGACAATTCATCGGCATCCGGATATCGGTTTAAGCTTTTCCGGCACTTTTGAATCCGGTCGGTGAGCGGCGGATGGGTGGAAAACCACGATCCTTTTTTCTTTGCTTTGGACTCGATTTCACGCAGCCTTTCCAGAACCTGAATCATGCCTTGGGGGTCATAGCCCGTACGGTATGCCGTCTCCATGGCGGTCTGGTCCGCCTCAAACTCCATGTTCTGATCCAACCCCTTGTCAAAAAGCACGTTTTGCAGGTCGCCGATCATGGATTCAAACTGCTCGCCTTTCTCCCCTTCCATTGTGGCGGCGGTGATCTTTCCCACGCCCTTGAAAAATTTCGCCCGCTGGATCGATTTGAGTGCGTGCTTGTGTCCCACATGGCCCACCTCATGGGCGAGAACACATGCCAGTTGGGATTCATTTTGAATCGTGTCGATCAGCCCCTTGGAGACGAAAATGATGCCGCCCGGGCAGCTGAATGCGTTCTGGAGTGGACTGTCCACCACCACAAACACGTAAGGGATACCGGGGCGCTGGCTGTTTCTCGCCACGGCGTGACCCACGAGGTTGATGTATCGTTGCAGTTCAGGGTTTTCCACCGGCAAACCGTACCGACGGAAGCCTTCCAAGGCCAGACTTTCGCCGATGGTCCGCTCGGATTTGTAATCCATATCCCCGGTGGCACTCAAAACGGTCGTCGCCCCCTCGAGGATCTTTCTTTCCTTGGATTCGGGATCCAGCAACTTGTCCAGCAGGCCTGCCATTCGGATTCCCGCGCTGTCCGAAAGATCGTCCTTATGCGACATCCCGTGGTCAAATGGAGGACGGGTTTCCGCTCTCGCCGGTTGAAGCAGGGTGAACATGCCCCATAAACACAGAAAAAGGATCAGGCTCCGGTGGTTCATAGGTTTCATGTCATGCTCCCTGCGCTAATTGGCATACTCGCCGATTCGACCCGATTTAAGGAATTTCTGCAGTTCTTTATCGCTGATGGTCATGGTTAAAACCTGATCCAGGGCCTGTCGATATTTGGCGGGGGTGTTTTGATGGTCAGCATAGGTCTCCGTCTCCTTGGAAAGCCCCCTGATGCTCCGTGAGGTACTTGCTTCGTCGGAACCGATGCCGTTCCCGCCAAGGCCCGCGAACAGATCCTCTCCCTGGCCTTCCGCTTCCATTTCAGGAGGCGTGTCCGAGAGCCTGCCGCGATACATCCACCCCTCTTCACCCGCGGGCGTCCGGATGTAGTGCCAGCGGTCCCTGCTTCTCAAGACGCTGACCTCCATGCCCAGGGGAAGGGTCTTCACGGTATCGGACATGGCGGTGTTATCGGACTTCAGTTTGGCACCCTCGGAGGAAACCCAGAGGGTGTTCTCCCATGGACCGGGGTGAACAAAAGCCCGATCCATATCCAGGTCATGGTCAGGATATAATAATACGTTTTCATCGGTCAGGCCTCTCCTCCACCGGTATTTTGATCTCAATGAAAATTGTAACGCATGGATGGTGCTTCGTCAATGATTAATGGTAATCGCCCACCAGGACAAATGCCCCCCAGTAGCCGGGGTGCACGAAGCGGTTCTTGAC
Source organism: Deltaproteobacteria bacterium (assembly GCA_034522175.1). Taxonomy (GTDB): domain Bacteria; phylum Desulfobacterota; class DSM-4660; order Desulfatiglandales; family Desulfatiglandaceae; genus JAIPDZ01. The sequence continues at coordinate 3,840,931 of JAXHLQ010000001.1, forward strand.
GTGTAAAATGGCGTTTTTCAGGCTGTTCGCCTTATTCATTGAGGCGTAGTCTCTGTAAAACTGTTTGATCAACATGGCCGTTGAGATATCGCTGACCCGCCACAGGCTCGACAATATGGCATGGGTCCCGGCGTATAAAAAAGCCCGGTTGAGACCGATGACGTCATCTCCGGCGGTCACCTTGCCCAGGCCCGTCTGACAGGCACTTAATACCACCAGGTCTGCGTTGAGGCGCAGGCCAAAGATCTCAGAAGCCTCGAGATCCCCGTCATCTTTTGAGTCGCTCGCCAGTTTTATGGCGGAGAAAAGCGGATTAATGGGATCGAACTCGCCATGGGAGGCCATGTGAACAATACCGAAGTCACCCGCATGACGAACCACCCAGCCCTCTGTGGCCCTGTCTCCGGTCAGAATGGTGATTTGGGGAAAATTCCACCGGATGGAGGAGACCTCATGTTCGGCAAAGGGAAGGTCGAATGCGGGATTCTTCAGGTCCGGATTTCCAATGGCCAGCACCTTGGTCCGCTTTTCAGGAGATCGTCTCTCACGGGTGTATTTGAGCACACTTGCGCTGGGCAGATAAAAGAGGGCCAGGCGGTCTGCGAGATAATCCTTGCCGTCATAAAGGGTGGCAAAAGAGAGATGATGAAGGGCATCGTGAGGTATGATTCCCACGGTGTCGACCGATTTCAGTTGCGATCTCACGCGCGAGAGCAGCCATGAATAAAGGGTTTTTGAGTCGGATTCAATGGGTTCGATATTTTGCAGCATTCGCCGGTAGCGGAGTATGGTCTCCCTCAGGGTTTCTCTGCCGACAGGTGTGGCGAGAAGGGTTGTGGATTCACGTGTGATGACCCAGCAGAAAATGCGGTCGGGGACGACATAAAATGCGAGCAGCGCCACGTCAGGGTCAATTAGGCTTTGAATCTCCTTCAAGGTGAGCGGGTTCACGGTGATGAGAGACGCCAGTTCCGGGTTTTCACTCTGTATCCGCAACATGAGATCCCCGTATGCGTCTCTAACTCTCTTAAGTCCGTTTTCATAGGTTTGCCGTTCAGCTTCAGTTTCCGACTGAGCCAGCAAGGCCTCGTAGTTACGAATTTCCGATTGAAGTCGTCTCTGTTCATCATAGCGTTTCTGATCAACAGCCCCCTTGAGCGTCAGCCGTTGATTGCCGAGGAGATCAATGAGGTTTCGGGCCCGGGAGCGCTCGGCCACATCAAAGGCCGCTTTTGGTTTGCCCATCTTTACGAGTAAGGACACCAGGGTCTCATACACGTCCATTTTGCCGCGGACGAATCCGTCCTTGAGCTGGTCGATGCGGATGTCTGCTCTCATGCCTTCGATGACGTCTATGGCGCGCGCCAAAAGCTCGCGGGCCTTTTCTCTGTTTCCTTCGGACAGGCAGATTCTGCTTAGACCGTAGAGGGCGCGCCACACGGTTTCCCGAAGACGCATCTTTTCTGAAAGGGTGAGGGCCTCATTGTAGATGACGGTTGCCTCTTTCACGCGGCCGCTCTTCTGAAGGGCATCACCGTATCCCACCAGAATTTTGGCGACGTTGATCTGGTTCCCGATCGTCTTGGCCATTTTCAGTGCCCGGGAAAAGAGGGGGAGTGCTTTTTGGGGGGCATTCATCATGAGATAGGTCATGGCCTGATTCTTCAGATCATATGCCATGCCCCATCGAGAGTTCAGGTCCGTGTCGATACTGAGGGCCGCATCGAGTACCTCCAGGGCCTTCTCAAATTCCCCCATGTCCCGGTAGACCAGTCCCATGTTATTCAACGTGGAGGCTTTTTCATCCTTCCGGATCCGCAGGGTTTCGGCGAGATCGAGTGCCCTTTTCAGTTCACGAAGGGCCCGTTGATGGTCACCGAGCGTCCACCAGATGAGCCCGGAGGTATTGAGCGCCATCACGCGTTCGAGAGGCCAGTCGTGCTGATCGGCCGTTTTGTAAACCCGGTTCTGAAGTTCAAAGGCGTCCTGGTAGTCTGCCTGAAACCAGGCATTGTTGGCCTGTTCCATGCGGATGTTGGCCACCAATCGCTGCGTGTCGGACTCCTTTTCAATTAATTTCAAAGCGTTTTGGTAACACGTTTCGGCCGCCTCGAAATTGCCCATAAGCCGCGACGCTCTCCCCATGTCCAAGAGTGCCTGGGACATGTGACGGTTTTCTCCGAGGGTTTTGTAAATATCAAGGGCCTTTTGGTAGGTCTGTTTTGCACGGGCAAACCGGTTCAGTCTCAGATCGTAGATGCGCCCCATTCGCATATATTGTTTCGCCATGAGTTGGGGTTTATCCATGGACTGGATCAGGGAGGCCGCCGATTCAAACTGCTCGAGGGCCCGATGATAATCTGTTGCATTCTCGAGCACGACGCCGAGGTCGTTGATGGCCGACACCCGGGGGCCTCCGAGTTCAAGACGGGACAAGATCTCAATTCCTTTTTCAAGATTTGGAATCGCCTGATCGTATCGCTCGAGCCGTGCATCCACCAGCCCCAGTTTCAAAAGGGCGGTCGCGTGTGCTTCTGAATCCGGATGTTTCTGAGCGAGAAGCGCCACCAGTGCGCCGGCGTGATCATGTGCCTCTTGGAATCTTCCGGATGAAAATGCGCTTTCCCGGGCATAGGTGTGCAGCTTGGTCACATACGGGCGTAATTCGGCGTCTTCGCGGGCCACCACGAGGGCGTTTTCAAACTGGATCAGCGCATCATTCAAGCGCCCCTCCTTAAATGAGCGGACGCCGTTTTGCACGTACCGTTTAAACTGTCGTTTGGCAAAAACGCGTGCCTGATCCGGTGTCAGGCCCCAAAACCCGATCTGCATCCACCCGTCATTTTCCGCATTCTTGCCCACTCCGTTTTTGGCAGGCCCGGCGGGGGCGGAGGTGACCGATGAAAACGCATCATGGACAGACGCATCCTGATAGGCGCTGAAAAACGTCTGAACGAAGGGGCCGGTATGCTTTGTGTGGCGAGGCAGCAGGACCGTGGGAACGCCCATGAACGAAAAGAGATGCGCCAGCGGATAGACGCTGGTCATGATGCCTTTGGGGAGCACGACAAGGGAGACATTGGACAGTCCGCCTTTCAAGCTGAGAAGCGGAAAGGCTCGACCCTGATCCATGTCCGCGGCCATGAACGAAACAGGCGTTTGGCCCGGCCGGGTGGGAACGGTTGTTCTGAGATGAGCGGGGGTGTTCAAAATCAGGCTGTTGATTTCTGCAACCATCGAGGAAAGATCTGATGATGGGGTTGACAGGGGAATCGACTCCGCTACAAAGGACGGGGGCAGCGGGTCGGTATAGGCGAGGGCAAGGGTTCGGCGTTTAAAGGGTTTCGTGTTTCGGATGCACCGGAGGAGATGCGTGGCGCTCAAGGCCACAGGGTGGGTCAGGTCTCGAGGGAGCATGTCGGGATTTTCCCACAGGAGGGTCATTGCGGGGGTTTCATCTTTCGTTTTCAGTCCCGGTTTCCATGGAGCGGAAACGATGTTTTGAGGGGTGATGATGAGGGAACGCCAGGTATCTTCGGCTTCCTGTCGATCGATCAATCGAATGAGCCCGTGTCCCGGGGGCAGGTTTTCCATGATATCGATCAGCTGGACGGGGTCAGGAGAAAAGAGCGCGGCGATTTCCGGTTCGTTTTCCTTTCTCGAAATCCTTTTAAGATCGGCGAGTGCCGATTCATATTGTGTCAACCAGTCCTGATAGCGTGCTTTTAACCGCTGAGACGGTTCCATGGACAGCGTTTCTACCCATTCATCTGCTGCTTTTTCCGCGAGAAAGGCCGCGCCGAGCAGGACCATGATCCTGTCCTGAAGGGTCTTGGATGCGGTGAGCTGAGCGATCGAGGGTAATTTCTCCCGCGCATCCCCCAGTTCACGGCGAAGCAGGTGCTGCTCTTCCCGGCGTCTTTTTTGTAAGTGGGATTTCTGCGCATCACCCGCTTTTTCAAGTTCTGTCGACAGGTGTTGGATGCGGATCAGCCGTGGGTAGATCCGGGTCAGGCGTTGCCGTTCGGATCTGGATATACGGCCCAGAACAAGCGGACTGAGACGGTTGACCCTTTCGATCTCTGAAAGGGTCTCCATCAGATTGAATGCTGCCTCAGGGCGGTCCGCCTCAAGACGTTCCACGACGAGGGGTCGAAAAAGGTGTGTGATTTCATTGGGTGCACATCCGGCCTTGATGACGGGTGTGGAAGCCAGGACCGATAGGGCCTCCTTCAGACGACCCATGCGGGCCAGGGCCCGCCATTCATATTCAGGTAACAGGCCGGCCTGAGCGCTCTGCAGGGCCTCATGCAGTTGGGCCGATGCCGTTTCAGGATCGGCGACGCCGATGGCCACCTGGGCCATGTTGAGATGAAGGGCCGTCAGGATGGCCAACGATTTGCGGGACCTCCGGGCATCCTGTTTCTCGAAGGCTTCAATGCCTTTCGAGAAATGGCGGCCTGCTGTCTCGAGGCGTTTTACCCTTTCCGCGGCCGACGAAACGGGATCATCACCCGATCCGTGAATTTTCAAAAGAAGTGCGCCAATGGTGTTGTGATACATGGGAATCACATCGGCTTTGAGCACGTCGGTGCGCTTATTAAGGAGCTGTGCGGTCTGCCTGTCCAGGACGCGGAGCTGAGAGAGGAAGGGGTTTGTTTTTCCGGTTTCCCGGGATATTTTTGAAAGCGCGTGGGCCATGTTGGCGACGTTGAGTGCTGAACTGACCGGATTGTTGAGTCGCAGGGAGAGTTCGGCAGATGTCTTGAATCGATGAAAGGCTTTGACGGGGTCATTGAGAGCATAGGCCAGTTGCCCTGCCCGATGATAAAGAAGTGATGTGCCGTATATGTCCGAATCGGGTATGATCCCCTGGGCCTCATAGACGGAAAGGAGGCGAGTCATCTCCGCTTCGGCCGGCGTGAGTTTGCCCAACTCCACTTCAATCCGGGAGATGTAGGTTCGGGCCAGGCGTTTTTCCTGTTCTGCGGTGAATCCGTACATGGCTTTGGAGGCCGCGGCCTTGTCAAGGGCGATGTCGAGGGAAACGCTCATGAACGCCCCGCTTTTGCCGCCACCCGTCGCTTTCTCCCGATCGGTTTTTGGGTCTTTGACACCGAATTGATCGATGAGTTGAATCACGGCATGAAAGTCGTCGAGCGCGGTCTGAAGCATCCGGCGTTTTTCCTCTCCTGAACAGGCTTCCGCCGCCATGTACCCGGTGTAGGCCACAGAGCGCCGGTTAACGCTTAGGTTTTTCATTAAACCCAGTGCCTTGTTCAGTGCATAAGCTTGCTCAAAATGTTTACGGGCGGCGTTCCAGTTCTCCTGTTCCTGATAGGCAAGGGCAAGCCGATCCAGCATCTCGGCCTTCAGCGTCAAAAAGGCATCCGGTATATTCAAAGCCTCTTTGGCCCGGGTGATCATGTACGACAGGGATTCAATCTGCGCTTCTTTTGTTTCGCCGTTATCCGCGGGGGTCAAAAGGGGTGCAAGTTCCCCTATCAGGTTTTCTTCCTTTTCAATAATGGCTTCAATTCCCGCTTTGTAGGCTGGCCATGCGGGGTCCGGCAGGGAGCGAATCCCGCCGGTGGCAGCCCCCGTGACCTGAAAGAGTTCCTGATGTATACCGGCCTGTCTTTCGCCGAGCCTCCCGGCCTGCTCCGCCAGATCAGGGGTGCTTATGGCCGGCGTGATGATGGTGCCGAATATCTGTGTATTGAGCTTTCCCATGATCTCGGAAGCGCGCTGGGGGTCGATGCGCCGCTGGATCAGGTCCAGGGCCTTTTCATAGGCGGACAGGCTTTGGGAGGGGTCCCGCAGTTGAAACGCAGACGCACCCAGGCGGCGATAAAAGAGGATTTCGGTATCGGCATGATCAAAGGGATATTCCGAGTTCAGTCGCTCCCTGTAATAGGTATGGGCCTTTGAAAAGTTCCCCAGCAGAAAATAGATATTCCCCAGGTTCAGCGCGAGGTCTGCGCCGTTTTTGGGGTCCTTTTCAGGATTATTCAGGAAGTAGGCCTTCTGGTAGGATTGAAGGGCCTTTTCAAGACCGCCCGGTTGACCATAAACCGTCTCCGATACTTCGTCGATATAGCCGAGTGTCTGGTGGAAGTAGGCCACCTGTCCATCCCGTTTAATGGCCGAGGCCACCATTGAACGCGCTTCGTTCAACGTATCCATTCCGTTCATATAGGTCAGGCAAAGACCGATGGCGTACCGCGTGACCGGATCATCGGGCATTTTTTTCAATCGATCCCTGTAGCGGATCAGCACATCAGGGATCTGCTTTCTACTCGCCGCACACTTGATATAGCCCCGGTGTGCCCGCAAAAGGCCATAATCCTCACGGATCAAATCGAGGTAATCATTTTGCGCAGCAGGGACCTCGCTCAGACGGTAATGAAAGTCCGCCGCATCAAGGGCCTTCTTGAAGTAGGCATCACGGATCAAGCCATACAAGGTGTCCTCGTAGGTCCGCGCGCCCATCTCCGTCTCATAGAGGTCCAATGCCTGACGAAATCGCTCTTCCCTGTAAAGAATCTCGGCAAGCGCCAGTCTCGCTGCGGCCGTCTGCGTATCCACGATGGGAAAACGGGTGAGCACCTCCCGGTAAGCGGATTTGGCCTGCTGCCATTGCCCGGCAGCAAAATAGAGATCCCCCGCATGATTGAGTGCCGCCATGGCCAGCCTGGGCAGGTCTTTTTCATATGACTTGCTGATCTGGACCAACAAACGAACTTTTTCAGCCTGTTTTTCTCCTGCGGCGGTCGGTATCCGGATATGGAGGATTCGCGCCACTGCCCGATCCTGCCATTTTTCTTCACCGGGAAAGGTTTTAAGCATGTCTATGTACGTGTGCAGGGCCGAATCGGTTTTTCCCATCCGTTCGTAAATCTCGCCTTTGCGCAGCATGGCCTCGGGTGCTGAAGGGATAGCGTCTGTGATGGGTCCTGACCCCCGCGTCTCTACCCCACGAGCCATGTCGATGATTTGATCCAGCAGATCAATGGCTGATAGAAGGGATTCAGGGTCATCTTTCAGGACCATCAGTTTGGCCTGCGCAATCATGGCCCGTGTGTTGATCTGCACCTGCTGACGCCGAGCACGACCGATATCCTTATCTTCCTGCCGGGTGATCAACCGGCCCAGATCTTCGATGCCGCTTTTAATGGCCTGGTTTCGCTCCGGGTCCGTAACGGCCCGCTTGATGGCCTTTCGGGTCTTTATCGCGCGTATTTGAATGTGTGCGAGTGCGGGTTCGGGAAGGGTCTTTTCCGGGCATTTCATTGCGATGCCGTAGGCGAACAGGGCATCATCGAGTCGGTCATGCGCCTCATAAAGTCTTCCCATGGTAAACGCCGCTTTACATCGGAAGACCCTGTCTTGAGGAAATGCCTCCAGGACTTTGAAATAGCCCAGCAGGGTCATCCCGTCATCCGGTGGGATGCGTAGGCCCAGGTTTTCCGCGAGATGGAACTGTTTTTGAACCGTATCGCGTTTTGGGATTTCGCCCCCGGGGGAAGGGCCCAGACATTGGGAATGCCTCTTCGGTGGGTGATAAAATAGAGGCCGGATTTTGTGAGCATGGGTTGATAGGCCTCATAGGCCCCTGAGGTGAGCGGGTAGGGCATGGCGCCGGGATGTTTTGCGGCAATTCGATAAAGCCTGATTGCTTCCGCATGTTCCGTCCCTGCGTCTGCCGAACGTTGCGGGACCATACGGGAAAAATAGATGAAATCGCCGTCACGGGACCAGCAGGGTTGCGCATCAATGGCCGGGCCCTGGGTGATCCGGCGGACGTCCTGGGTTTTTAAGTCCAGGAGGAAGATATCCCCATTGGGGTCTTCACGGCGTGAGACAAATGCCATCCGGACGCCGTCCGGGGATATGGCCGGGAAAGACCCGTCTCCATCCACGGGAAGGGCCTGCAATGCAGGAGTGATTGGGCCTGAAACCGCCGATTGGGACAGGGTTTCCGGCAGTGGTATCCGCATCAGTCTTCTTCCCGGGTTTTTTGATGAGGACTGGTGGAAATAGAGGTCGGTGCCGTCAGGCGAAAAAGCGGGTGCGCCGTCCCCGGTTGCCCGGTCCGTTAGACGGATGGGGCGTTGATTTTGCGATGTGAGATCAATAAGATAGATATCCCCCTTGACATCAAAGGCGGTTCCCTGAAAAGCCAGCCACCGGCCGTCACGAGAAAGCGCGGGCCACATGACGGATCCACTCAGGTGAGGCAGCACCCTGGGGGGCGCGTCCCGGGACGGATTCACCGGACGGAGGACCATGCGGGATATCCCATCCATTTCAGAGATGGCGACCATCAGGCGGCCGTCCCCGGAGAGGGTGGCATAGCGGACCGGGTCTGCCTCAAATGTCTGCTGGACCGGGCGGTTTACCGGGAGGGGATCGGGTTTGAAGGCCGCCCGACTGCTTTGAGGCGCAAAAAAAGAGGGGTGGTTTGATGCGGGTGGCGGTGAAGTGCCCCGGTCCGTGGGGAATAACGAGCAGGCAGAGACTGCTGAGAAGACGAACATATAGAGGGGCAGGTATCTTTTTTTTATTTTTTGACGGTCCATTTTCCTGATTCAGTCTGAATTTTTTCTCCGGGAATGGCGTTGTCTCGATTGATTTTTCCAAAGATCTTTCGGACGGTCGGCAGGTCTTTTTCGGTGAATGTCTCGTTGGTCTCGATCACACGACGCATGACCACCTCCCTCGCCTGGTTCACATCGTCCAATACAGAGCGGAATTCCTTTTCCGGGTATCTGGCAGCAAACTTCTCTAAATCATTCGGCATGTTATCTTGATTCATGGGAAAGCCTGTCAGAAGCCCCCGGTTGTTTTCACCGACCCAGCCGAGCCGTTTGAATGCGTCCACATCGTCGGCATGAAAAGCAATGGTCTGAATGGCCTCCACCACCTTTTGCCGACTTCGACTTCGGCGGGGAGGTGTTTTTATGCGACCAAAAGGGTCGACCCCTCTCACGGATGCCACCAACAGAACATCCTCTGAAAGGGCGTTATAGGACCCCAGCACCTGGTTTTCGAGTGCGGTTCTTTCACTGACGACATTGACGCGGACATCCGCCAGGGTGCATGCGGACGCGGATAAAATGATGATGAAAAACAGAAAGAATCGTTTCATGGTGCTTCCTTCCCGGTGAGTTGAACCCCATTATCCTTGTTGATTAAGATAGTTGTTGCAGCGAGGATTTTCAACAAATGCGTGAGCCGTTTCAGCTTCGGCGTCAGTTCATTGAGCCGGTCGCCTATCGGTAAGAGGGAGATATTGAAGCGGTTGATCGCGGGAAGGCTGACGACGGCGCCTTTTACCGCCACCTCTCCCCTTAAGGAAAGGTTGCCGTCCTGAATGTCGATGGCCACCCATCGCGGTGAGCCCTGTCTCAGAAGCTTTCGCTGCTTGACGATCATCTCATTGCTTTCATAAGGGTCCAGTGCGTACAGGAATCGCTCCAGGGTATTTGATCCGATGTGGGTCAATCGGATACGGGCCTGTAGATGGCTCAGAAGATTCCCGGGGGCCTCCGAGATGGGCAGGTGACAGACCAGCTGACCGGATATCTCCGTATCTGAGGTCCCTGGGGTTTCCTTTGTCGATGCGGCCGAAGCAAAGGCGCCGGAGAGGCGATCCATGTTTAGTCCTGAAAAGGCACACGCCATCCGAAGCATGAACCTCTCCGGTTCTTCTGACAACCTCAGGCTTCCGGTGATGGTTCCGCCGAGAATATCCGCCTGAAAGTGGTCGATGGCCGGGAGGCGTTTTTCGAGGTCCAGGCGGACCGCGCTGTTGGAGACATTCAACAGGACGGGACCGGCGGGGATAACCGCGGCATCCCATGTGACATTGGGCGGGCCGGGCGGCAGGCCGGGAATTCGATTGAAGCCCGCCTGCCCCGGCTCACTGAATCCGGCGGCGGAAGGCGGATTGAGGACCTTCCGGGACAGCGGCAGGGGGAGGGTGTCAGGGATTTTGGGCTGATCCGATGATACGATATTGAACCGTCTGAATATCTCAAGATCGCTTTGAAGGTGGTCAACCGTCACATGGTTCATCTGTGCATCGAGGCCGGATGTATTCAGGCGCAGATGTGTGGTTAGATCCTTGTTCCCGGTCAGGGACAGGTCGGCGTCCGCGGACAGGATACCCGTGGCGGACGGACCATCCAGGACGGTGGTAAGTACCCGCGCCAGGTCCATTTTGATTTGCGCGGTCAGGGCGGCGTCCACTGTTGCAAGGATCTGCCCGACAGCGGGCCCCGATGTCTCGGCGAGGAGGCGGTCGAGATGATCAATGGAACCGCTCAGCCGCTGCTGGATATTCAAGGGTTGGATGTCCAAGGATTGGGATATCGTGGCGGTCTTGAGATCCTTTGTCTGGAGTGAGAAACCCAGGGTGAGCCGGATCGCCGGATCGAGTCGCCCGAGAGGAGGGATGCGGCGAATACGGTTACAGGCGATTTTTCCCTCAAGATCGAGTTGTTTCAACCCCTCTCCAACTTTCAGGCTGAGCGGTGAAGGGGTATGGACCCCCTCAACGGTGAGGCGTTTTCCCTCAGAAAACGGTAAATCGAGTGCCAGGCCGTTGAATCGCGCGAGGATGGACAGGTCCTCGATAAACCGGAATTGCCCCATTCTGGCATCAAGTGGTTGTGGAGGGTTAGTGATGTGCCGGATTTCCGAAGGGTTCGGCCGTCTTCCCCGGAAGGTCCAGTCAAGGACGATGTTGCCGGACAGGTCGGGTTCAGGTCTTTTATTGGATGGGATCAGCGAGAGGATTCTCCCAGTATCGCATGCGATGGTGCCACGGGTCTCGAGTCTCTCGAATCCCAGGTTCTGAAAGCGGGTATTCACGTGCCCTTTGAAAAGCGTTCCCGCATCCACATCGGCCGTGATGTTTTCCGCATCGATCCGGACGGTATCCGTCTGTTGAAGACGCGTATGATCCATTTGAATCGTCATCTCGACATCCTGGTCGAGTCTGGTACCCATGGGCTTTAACTCCGCCGGTTTTTTCAGCGCAAGTGAAAGCAAGCCCTTTTTGAGCAGCAGGGCAGGGGAGGGCGGCAGGACAAGGTGACCGTCAAACGTGTGGCTTAGGAGCGGCATATTTCCATAGGCGGGCGAAGAGAGTTTCTTGAGTGTCCCTTTGGTTTTGATGGAAATGTCGCCCGTTATGCCCACAAGCCCCTTCCTGTGCGGGGCCATACGGGTGCTCTCAAGCCTCAATGCATCCCATTCAACGGCTTTAAGCCGCAGTTCCATGGGTCCTTTGAGATGGATGTGCTTCATGTCGAGGCGTGAAGAGAGGGTCAGGCGTGTGGGAATACCGGATGAAATGGATGTGTCCGCTGCTTCAATACGCAGACGGAGATCCTCTGCACTGAATGCCCCCGTCGGCAGAACCGCTTTTATCATGGGGAGGCTCAGTTCGAGTCCTTTCAACTCAATGGTGCTGTTTCCGCCGGGTATCTCCCCGCTGAGGTTTAGCCTGGCGATTTCTACCCTCGGCTTCGTTGAGGGATCGTCGCTCGCCGGGGCGGCAAGCGAAATGTCGGGGGGCATGATGCCCTTGAGGGTGCGTGTGACCTCCTCGAAATCGATCAGAATCGGGCCGATGGTGAGATCCACCCCTATGGGCCCTGATTGAGGCTGTTTCAGGTTGCCTTTCCAGGCCATCCGGGTGTTCTCCTGTAGATGGAGTTTCCCGGTGATTATCTCGACCCTCCCGGCGTTGGGATACAAGACCCCTTCCTGCGTCATGCTGAAGGTCAGCGGCATCAGGCGGATATCTTTCAGGCCCCCTCCTTCTGCCTTCAGATCCGTTCCTTTCATGTCCATGTTGAAGGTAATATTGTCGGGGTCTTTCCGGATTCCCTTGACCGTCAACGCCATTCGGCCCTCCGTATTGGGGAGGGATGCCGGGGCAAAGGGCCTTACGGCATCCGACAGCAATTTCAGGTCCAAACCGAGCTGTGCAGCCCCTTCCCCGAGCCCCGGGCCGGCCCTGAGGGATAAATCGAAACCCGGGAGACTTCCCTCCGCCTTCAGCGAGAGGGTGTTCAGGTCGAGACCCCATGATGGGGTCATGAAGTCGCTGAGGCGAATCCCGAGGTGAAGGGACGGGAGGGGCTCACCATCCATTTCCTGTTCCGAAGATACCAGGAGATGGACGGGATCATGCTGAAGTGAAGGGGCCGTCACGCCCAATTGGGCATTTTGGACCGACAGGCGGCGGCCTTGAAGGCGATCTTCGATCTCAATTTTTACATCTCTGATCCGTATGGTAGCGGTGACATCTTCTGGGAGGACGAATGGAAAGGGGCCTTTCTTCTCAGGGTGTTCTGGTGCGGGTTTTTCGCTGAATGGGAGAGTTTCCAGATTGGTCCGGCCGTCTCGCTGCCGGATCAGGTGCGCATGTACCCCCTCCATTTTAAAGATGAGAACAATCCGGCGATTTAGAAGGGCGCTCAGATCCAATTTGAGGAAGGTATGATTGACGGAGATCAAGGGGTTTTTTGAAAAGGAGGGGTCATCATCGATTTTCAGTCCGCGGATACGGATGCCGTCGGTCCAGCGCCAGTCAAGTGACTGAATGTGGACGGCGCGTTTCATGGCTGTAGAGGCTTTGTTCTCTATTTGGTTTTTGACCCACCGGGTGGAAATGACTCGGGGAGTGAGAAGAACGCCCACGGCGAGAAGGCTGATGACCAGGACAAAAACGCCTGTGGCCCACAGAAGCCATTTTCCGGTCCGTTTCACGGCCTACGTCTCTCGTGCCGCGGACCGGCCGGCGAGCCAACCCGTGGAGAATGCGGCCTGGAGATTGTACCCGCCGGTATCCGCCTGAATATCAAGAAGTTCCCCTGCCATGAAGAGTCCGCGGATCCGTCGGGATGCCATGGTTCGGGGATCGATTTCCTTTGTGTCGACGCCGCCGGCGGTGATGATGGCCTCGTTTATGGGCCGGTGGCCTGTTACGTCGAGTCGAAAATCCTTGAGCCACATCCTCAAGCATTTGCGTTCATCTGCAGTGATCTCACTGACCCGGCGATGGGCAGGGATGTTTATCATGTCAAGACAAACCGGGATCAATGGGCGCGGCAGCAGGCCGCGCAGGAATGAGGATACCGGCTCCTTACCCCGTTTTGAGATGTCCCGGAGGAGTCTTGCATCCAGCTTCCCTGGATCAAGGGCGGGTTTGAGATCCACGGAAAGCGTTATGCCTTGCCCGGCTCTAATGAGATCCACCGCCTCCCCGCTGAGGGCGAGCGTGACAGGACCATCGACGCCGAACGGGGTAAACAGCATCTCACCGAATGCCTCGGCGTGCTGTTTTCCCTTCACCATCATGCGAAGATGGATGTTGCGCAGGTTCAATCCCCCCAGTCGTTCAGCCGTATGGCCGGCGGTTTCCAGCGGGACGAGGGCGGGCCGTATGGGCACGATGGGATGCCCCGCTCTTTCGGCCAGCCGGTACCCATCGCCTGTGGAACCGGTTGCCGGGTATGATGCGCCGCCGGTGGTCAGGATGACGGCATCACAGAGGACCCTTGTGGCCCCCGTGATCACACCGGTTACGGCGCCGTCATGGATGAGGATGTCGTCCACGGGAGAAGATGAGTGGATCTTTGCGCCGTTGTGCTTGATCCAGCGGACCAGTGCGTCCCGGACATCAGTGGCCTTTCCGGTCGCAGGAAATACGCGGCCGCCCCTTTCCGTTACCAGTTCGAGACCGCGTTCCTGAAAAAAACGGGTGAGGTCAGGGGTGAAAAACCGGCCGAAGGCCTGCCTGAGGAAATCGCCGTTTGCGCCGAAGTGGGTGATAAAGTCATGTAACGGGGCCGCATTGGTGATGTTGCAGCGTCCCTTGCCGGTAATGGAGAGTTTGCGACCCGGACGGGGCATTTTTTCGAAGAGGTGCGCATGGATGCCCCTTTGCGCCACCTGTCCCGCCGCCATAAGGCCGGCCGGACCGCCGCCGACGATTATGACCTTTCTATTCGCCATAAAACGTGAAGGTTAAAGGGCACCTGCTAATGCCGCGTCTCATAAGTTCTGTCCTCGATAATGGCAAGATGTCATTTCCAGAAAATGGTTACTATTTAACCCACTGCAAACAGACAGAGACGCGGAAGATCCAAATCTCAAGCACCAAATTTCAAATAAATCCCAATGACCAAATAGCAAAGTCTAAGATGAAAGATATCCCTGTTTGGGCCGGAGCATTACCCGTGGGAATATCGTAAAGCGCCCGGCATCGCTGAATTGATTTTTCCCAGATCCATATCAAGGGTGTGGCGCCAATCCTTTGCACGCGTCGTTTCGGATTTTGATCCCGCGATTGCGCGGGATTGGAATTTGAATATTGTGATTTCATCGAACCCACCATTTGCGGTGCTGTTAAATTGCCAAAATGAGGGACAAAATTTATGAGACGGCGCACTAAGCTGTTACAGCCTTAAACGTGTGGATATGGGGGAGACCGGGGTTTTTGGTGTTGCCGGATAAGGCGCTCAGGCAGTTGGTATCGATCAATGGGGTTTCAAGTCAATGACGGGGAGGGCTTCCACCTGGCGCTTATCGATTTTCAGTCGTATGTCGCCTTCCTCGTAACGGTCGATCTGGTTTACGGGGATGGATATATCCTTTTTGCCCCATAGATGGCCTTCCCGCAGTATCAGGTGGGTGATGCGTCCTGCCTTCTGTTCCACGAGAAACTCATCGACCTGTCCCACATGCCCATCCGTAGCAAACACCTTTTCGCCTTTTCTGACCACGATTCCTCCGGCGGGAACCGCTTCGCGCTCGACGAATACGGACGCGGGTGTCCCCATATCCCATCCCTCCATCTCCGCCATGTAGAGGGTGATATTGGAGGGGATGTATTCTTCCTGAATGAACGGTTTCATCTTTTTGAACCGTTCCTTGTTAATGGAAAGGGAGATGGTTTCAGGAGAACTCTTCTCGATCAGGTGTTCCGATACGAGCCGCAAGGTGTTTTGAACGTCGTTTTCTTTGACCACGAGGTACGTGACCTTCTGGGTTTTGGGATTCAGGATGACGTTTTCGAGGCGGCCGATGCGGCCATCTGTGCATTCAACGTGAGATTTGAGTCGTATATCCAATCTGTTACCTCCACGATTTCGTATTTTACAAAAAAGTATGTTCGAAAACGACATGCCTGTCAAGGATAAATGCCCCGGCCACGCCATGTGTCCGGTGATTGATTTTTCTGGTCACCCCGAGCGGACCCTGTTATGATGACGATGGGTGTCGGTATCCATATGGCAAGCCGGGATTTTATCCTGAGGCAGTGAGGAATCCATGAAAATAGGCATTGGCAGCGACCACGCGGGGTTTTATCTCAAAAGCGTCCTTAAGACCTTCCTGGAAAAAATGGGACATCAGGTACGGGATTTCGGCACGGATTCAGATGAATCCGTGGATTACCCGCGCTTCATTCGACCGGTGGCCGATGCGGTTCAAAAGGGAGACGTGGTGCGGGGGATTGTGCTGGGCGGTTCGGGTAACGGAGAGGCCATGGCGGCCAATCGTGTCCCGGGCATTCGGTGTGCATTATGCTGGAACGTGGAATCCGCGCGTCTCGCGAGGGCCCACAATGATGCCAACATGCTCTCGCTGGGCGCGAGACTAATTACGGAAAAAGACGCCCTGGACATGGTGCGGATATGGATTGAAACGCCGTTCGAGGCGGGCCGGCATCTGCGCCGTATCAAGCAGATCGATGCGGGTCGCTCTGATGGGAGAATCGACGCTCAACCGCAGAAACCCAAAGCGGAGGCGCCGCCGGGAACGGAAGCATCCTGGGATATATTGATCGCCTTTCGATACATCGTTTACATCGAGGGGGACAACCGGATCGAGTTTCAGATCGACCCCGGTCTCAAAAGCCCTTCCACAATCCATTTTCCCTCCCGGGAACGCTGGGATACGGAGTTGCCCGCCTGGGCGCGGGGGCGCCGGGATGAGATTATGGAGCGTGTCCGGAGCAAGTGCGGGCATCTGACCTACGAGATGAACGAATACTGATTCGTGTAGGGATCAATTTCGATGATTTTTGAAGCCCATGAAGACCCAGCAGATTCCCCAGGTTAATGCCACCGGCGCGATGCCGATATAAACAAAGTTGAGCCAGTTGTTCCGCCACGGTTGCAGAAAAAGGGCAATCAGCCCCGGCCAGATCAGAGAGGCGAGAATGATCAATCGCATGCGCCCGGTCATCCTGGAGGGTTTGGCCGGGTCCTGAGGCAGGTCATCGGATTTCCTGTTCATCATTCTGGGGAGTATGAAAATGACCAGGATAATGGCCACCAGCAGCAGGATTTCCGTAAGACCAGACATCATACGCTCCGGGAAATAGGGGTTTGGACCTTTTCATTCGCTTTGATGCATGGGTCTCTACCAGAAAAGGACCGGTCATGCAAGGATTAAGGGCCGCCCCGGCATCTGCCGAAGGGTCTGTTCGTCTTTCGAGATGGTGGGGCCTTTTAAAACGATCAAGGTATCCGCGTTGCCGGCGATGAGACTGAAACGTTCCATGTGAGTCTGCCATGAACGATGAACTGACTTTCTCTGACATTGAAAATACGCTTTATCACCTGAATTATCGGTGGAAACTCCAGGCCCTTGCCATGTGGAACGGGCGGAAGACCCCGTTTAAGGCCTATGAGATCTACGACGACTTCAACACATTCATTTCGCTGAAGACGCTTTCCCGTATTGATACCTTTAACGGAAACGTAAACAAACTCCGCCTGAAGCACGCGCTGATGGATCACTATCTGCAAAGGGCCCTGCTGCCTCATGAGACGGAGATGCGGACCTGGATGAGAGGGGCGGCCGCCCATGTCAGGGGCGAGAAAATCTACCTGCACGATGTCATTTCGTGGTGCCAGAAAAGGAGTACCTACGAAACCCGCCAAGACCTTCAGAAAGAAACGGGGCCACTGGCCAAATTTCTGAAGCCCTTTGCCCTGAATTACTGGGATATCATGCTTCGAACCCTTGAGGACGAATTAGGGTTTAAGAGTTATATTGAATATGTAACCGATAAGAAGGAAGTCGATTATCAATATTATTACACCGCGTTAAAAGAGACCCTCGCCCAAACGGACCATCTGTATTTCGCCTCCATGGAGGAATGGGTACAAAAACGGTTCGGCCGGGGGCTGGCGGAACTGACCCGTTTCGATGCCATTCACCTTTTGAGCCTGGCGCATCTGGATCGGTTTTTGCCGCAAACCCCCCTGGACGAACTTATTTCTTTTTTTAACATCTGGGGCATCAATTTAGAGAACACGCCCGGGCTGAATCTGATTCTGGGAAAAGAAGACCAAAAGAGCCATCAGGCCATCTGTTTTGTGCTCGAGATACCCGATGAGGTCTATGTGGTGATGAAACCCGAAGGCGGGTGGATTGACGTGGAAACCCTCTGGCATGAACTGGGGCACGGACTCTCCGCCGTGTTCACGTCCGCGGAAATTCCCCTGGTGGATCGAGAGATGGCCACCTCTTTCAGCCTGTCTGAGTCCTTTGCCTTCCTGAACCAGAACATGACCCTGTCCGTCCCTTTTCTGACCGAATTCTTGAATATTGACCGCTCTGTCGCAGAAAGGATCAACTACTATAAGGTCCTCAAGGACATGTCTCTTTTCAGGCGGTATGCAGCCAAGTTTTTGACGGAATATGAGGTATTTTCTTCAGGGAACCTGGATGACGGCACGATTTATGCCGAAAATATGCGGCGTTATACCGGGTTTTATTATCAGCCGGAGAGTCACCTCCTGGATCTGGTACCGGAGTTGTACAGTCTGGACTACCTGCTGGGTTGGATAACAGAAACCCTGTTGGCGCATCATCTAAAAGAGGTCGCGGGTGATGAGTGGATGCTCGGCCGCGAGGTGTTTAATGTACTGAAAGACTGGTGGGGTCAGGGGAATCGGCACAACATCCCCGGTTTTCTGAAGCAAAACAACCTGGAGCCGTTACATATGGGACGGCTCAAACAATACTGGCAGGATACCCTCGACGGTTAGGATGCGGACCCTACGCACGCTGTGACCATCTTTAAAGTTGCTTAAAAGAGATCAAATTGACTTATTGGAGTTCCCCGCTTGGACGGGATCTACGATAGGCGTGAGCCTCTTATAAGATCCTGACGGATAAATTCCCCCCGAACTTTTTGAGAAGTTACATTTCTTGCGGCGAAAACGGACAAGACTCGAAAATGGGTTGACCGCGATAAAATAAAGGGATACAATTATCGCTACTCTCACCAAATATGGGTTTACTTCTCTTGCAACCCCCAACCACAAGAAAAGGAGCCTGTCATGGAAGAAAAACCGGATATCAGGGTGCTACTCATCGATGATGAAGAGACGTTGCTCGAATATTTGTCCAAACGCCTCTTGAGGGAGGGGTTTACGGTCAAGGCCACCTTTTCAGGAGAGGAGGCCGTTGAAGTGGCCGCCGACAGCAACTTCGACGTGGCGGTAGTGGATCTCAAGATGCCGGGTATGGACGGCGTGGAGACCCAGAAGAAACTCAAACAGATGCAGCCCTTCCTGCAAAGTATCGTCCTGACGGGGCACGGTGCCATTGATACGGCGCTGGAGAGCGGTCGCCAGGATGCCTACAAATATCTGCTCAAACCCATCGAATACGAGAATCTTGTGGATACCATAAAAGAGGCCTACGAAAAAAAGGCGGAATTGCAGCAAGCCCGGTTTCGGGAAGAATTGGAAGAAGTATACCGGTCCGGCAGAGGCGCCAGGGGAATAAAAAAGGCGGTCAACAAGCTGCGCAAGATTTATGGAATCGATTGATCCCAAAGGATATGCCGGCGAAAAGAGAGCGTCGGAATTCCCCGCCATACTCATGTCCATTCTGGAGCACTCAGGGGAAATCATCTTCACGATGAATGATAAAGGCGTTATTTTGTCCTTCAGCAGAGGAGGGGAGAAACACCTCGGGTTTGCCAGCCATGACGTCATCGGGCGTATGGCCCAGGATCTTACCCGTGATGCCGGTGCCCTGGAGAAAGGCCTTGAATTATGTCGAAAGGAGGGACGCGTGGCGATACCCGGATTTGAATTTCGGACCCGGGGGGGCGGGTACGCGCCCTTTGACCTGTCGCTTGTCAGAATATCGGATGGTGTACAACAGCGGGACATCGTGCTCGGTATCGGAAAAGAGATGTGTGCCGAAGAAAGCCTTCAGGAAGATCTGGTCCGGGTGGACCGGCTGGCGGAACTGGGCCGGGCCACCTCGGGGATTGCCCACGACATCAACAACCCGGTGGCGGTAATCGGTGAAATATCGGGGTGGATGGAGGCCCTGATTTCCGATGCCGGCGGGTTGAGTCCCGAAGAGAGGGCGGAACTGGTCAAAGCGGTCCAGGATATCAAGAAGCAGACCCGGCGCTGCAAGGCCATTACCCATCAGGTTTTGAATTTTGCCGGAGATTCCAGGAGTGAAAAGCGAACATTCGATTTGTACGAGGTGTTGAAAAATACGGTTCAATTCATGCGCTCTGAGACCATTTTTAGAAACATCGAGATCGTTCTTGATTTGATGGAAGCCCCCCCGACCTTGCAGTCGGATCCCGAGAGGCTTGAACAGGTATTTATCAATTTGCTCTCCAATGCCGTATATGCCATTAAGGAAAAGGGTGAGCCCGGGGGCCAAATTCGCATTCAGACATCCATTGAAGGCGATACGGTGGAGGTGACGGTTTCAGACAACGGCATAGGTATTTCCGAGGCGATGCGCGAAAAAATCTTTGATCTTTTCTATACGACCAAGCCTTCGGGTAAAGGCACCGGGCTAGGCCTACCCATTTGCCGGAACATCATAAAGAAGTTAGGAGGAGAGATTACATTTCATAGTGAACTGGGTGCGGGAA
Organism: Deltaproteobacteria bacterium; assembly: GCA_034522175.1. Classification (GTDB taxonomy): domain Bacteria; phylum Desulfobacterota; class DSM-4660; order Desulfatiglandales; family Desulfatiglandaceae; genus JAIPDZ01. Next base: position 3,860,882 of record JAXHLQ010000001.1, read on the forward strand.
CGTCTTTCCGGGTTCAAATTCCGGTTTCCTGAACCGGGCAGCGCGACCCGAACATAACGTTGTTTCCGTTTCCCATAGGGCTTACAATCGTCTCTGAGTGTTGATTACCTTTTTTGGAGGTTTCCGTTGGCGAGCCGGATAAAAGGGCCACGATATGATTCCCCCCGTGAAGACCAGGGCAGGTCTGTGGAAACGGTCGATACAGGAAAACATTCGGCTTCTCCGGCTGTGATTACCTTTCTCGGGCTTTTCTGCCTGTGGATTGTTCTCTCAGGTAAACTCGATTTCTTCCACCTCACCCTCGGCCTCATCTCCTGTCTCATTGTGACCACCATCTCAAAGGACCTACTCTTTCCCCATTCATCCACCCAGGGCCTGTTCCGATCAGCCTTTCGGTTTTCTAAATATATTCCCTGGCTGGTCTATAAGATATTCATGGCCAATCTGCATGTCCTGGCGCTGACATTTCATCCCCGGATGATGGACCGCATTGACCCGCAGGTGTTCAGATTTCAAAGCCGATTGAAAAAGGATATGGCCTTAGTCACCTTTGCCAACTCCATTACCCTCACGCCGGGGACCATCACGGTTTATGTGAATATCAACGGGATGTTTACGGTTCACGCCCTGGACTGGAAGTCGCGAGAGGGGCTGCCGGGTGAGATGGAGAATCGGATCGCGGCGGTGTTTGAAGAGGCATAATGGATACGTTTTTCCTGGGTTGTGCACTCTATCTCAGTTTGCTGATGGTTTTGTCGCTCTACCGTGCCGTTTTCGGCCCCACGGTTCTGGACCGGCTCATCGGTGCCAATGCCATCGGCAGTAAGACGTCGGTGCTCTTGATCTTCATTGGTCTGATTTATCACCGTGTGGACATGTTCGTAGACATCGCCCTGGCCTATGCCATGCTCAATTTTATCGCGGTGCTGGCAGCCTCCCGTTATTTTCAGAAGCGAAAGGGGCTGTTTGGAGAATAAGGTCCTTTCTTTGATGTCATGGATATCTTTGTTGCCCTCATCTTAATATGCGGATTGATTTTTTTTACCGGCGGCGCCCTCGGTATTCTGCGGTTCCCCGATTTCTACTCCAGGCTGCATCCTGCCGGAAAGCTGGACACGGGCGGTTCGCTGCTCATGCTGGGGGCCCTGGCGATCTTTCATCTCCATGAGTTCACGCTTCAGTCCGTACTGGTAAGCCTGAAAATCGTCTTGATCGTGGTGTTTATATTCTTGTCGAGTCCCACGGCAATTCATGGGATTGTGGATGCCGGCGTACGGGCGGGACTGAGCCCTTGGAAAAAGGGTGAAAAGAGGAGGTAATCTCGTGATCTGGCAATTGGATCTCATTATCCTCACCCTGGTGGTTCTCTCCGCCATCGGGGCTGTGGCCGTAAAAGATCTTCTCGGTTCGGCCATCCTTTTCGGCGCATACAGTTTTATGATGTGTCTCCTCTGGGCCATTATGGGTGCGGTGGATGTGGCATTTACGGAGGCATCTGTGGGCGCAGGCGTCAGCACCGTATTTTTTGTGGCCGCCGTCTTTCGAACCACGCGGAGGACAAAAGATTGAAAATTCTGGGCCTCATCGCGGTCATGCTGACGGGTTCCCTCCTCCTGTATGCAACAGGGGATTTCCCGGCCTGGTCAGATCCGGCATCCCCCGCCCACCGGCATGTTTCCCCGCATTACATCGAGCACAGCCTGCATGAAACTGCTGTCCCGAATATCGTCACGGCGGTTTTGGCGGACTATCGTGGATTTGATACCATGTTTGAAACCACGGTCATTTTCTGTGCCGGGGTGGTCTGTTTTTTTCTCCTCAGAAGACCAAAACGCAGTCCCCACAGAGAGTGGCAGTATCGCCATGTGGCCACGGGCATCACCGTACGGGTCAAAGATCCTGGGAAAAAGCCGCCGGCCTTGAAGGAGTTCGAACGGATCGATACCCTGTGGACCCCGCACGATCTCATCATTGAGACGGCCTGTCGCATTCTCATCCCCTTTATCCAGCTTTTTGCCCTTTACGTGATTGCCCATGGGCATCACAGCCCCGGAGGCGGGTTTCAGGGAGGGGTGATACTGGGTGCCAGTGTGATTCTGCTCGCCATTTCACACGATCTGAGAACGGCTCTTGCGCGCATGAGCGAAGAAATCCATGCCGTTTTGTGTTCAGTGGGGGTCCTAATCTATGCGGGTGCGGGTGCCCTGTGCATGGTCCTGGGTTTCAATTTTTTAGACTACGGTGCCCTGGCGCATATCCTGCATGTTGATCCGGTCACGGCCCGGTCTCACGGCATCCTCATTGTGGAAATCGGAGTGGGACTCGCGGTGATGGCCACGATGGTATGGATATACAGCAATATTTCTTCCAAAGGAAACTATGACGAGGGGCTTTAGGCGTATCTTCTCAATAAATCGGGGAAACTGTTTTCCATGGCGCTTTTCTGGATTCCGGCTTTCGCCGGAATGACGGGCAGTTGGGTTATTTTGTCATTCCGGCGAAAGCCGGAATCCAGGGGGATTGCCCCTAAATATTGAGATGTTACAATTCAGTTGAGTTGTTGGAAAAGATTCCATGTCCGATCTCCTTTTACCCGTCATTGATCATTACAACCACTGGATCTATGTCATCCTGATGATGATCGGCCTTTATGCCATGATCGCCAAAAAGAACCTGATCAAAAAGATCGTTGGGATGAATATCTTTCAAACAGCCATTATCCTTTTCTATGTCTCCATCGGGGCCAAACAGGGGGCCACCATCCCAATCATTGACCACGGCCCACTCGGCGGATCGCATGATGTGCCGACGTCGGTGATCGAGGCGTCAAACTATATCAACCCACTCCCTCATGTGCTCATGCTGACCGCCATCGTTGTGGCCGTGGCCACACTCGGCGTCGCCCTGGCATTGGCCATAAAGGTCTATAACCGTTACGAAACCCTCGAGGAAGACGAAATTCTATCACAGATAAGGGAACGATGAGTCATCATTATCCTGCCCTGTTGGTGACCGTCCCGCTCCTGTGCGCCCTGTTCATCAGTATTGCGGGATGGCTGAAGCGGCGCCTCTGTTTCCCCATTGCGGTTGCTGCACTCAGCGTGGCCACAACCGTTTCCATGGGCCTCCTCTGGCGCGTCTTGAAGGAAGGCGTCGTCCTTTACCGACTCGGCGGATGGGAGCCGCCCTGGGGTATCGCCTATCGTGTCGATCACTTGAATGCCCTGGTTCTGACGGTCATTGCCGTGGTTGCACTTTTAAACCTCATCGCCACGCAGCGTGAGGTGAAGGAGGCATTTTCAGAAAAGATCGGGGCATTTTATACGCTCTATATTCTCCTGGTCACAGGACTGTTCGGTATCGTGGTGACCGGGGATGCGTTCAATCTCTATGTGTTGCTGGAAATTACATCACTGACTTCCTACGGCCTCATTGCCATGGGGGAGGACCGGGCGCCGCTTGCGAGTCTCAACTACGTCTACATGGGGACCATCGGGGCCTGTTTCTATCTGCTGGGGATCGGGTATCTTTATATGGTTACCGGATCCCTGAATATGACGGATATCGCGTCGATCCTGCCGGGGCTCCATCATTCGAGGGTGCTGGTGGTGGCTTTCATCATCTGTATGGTGGGCGTATGGCTCAAGATGGCTTTTTTCCCATTACATGCCTGGCTCCCCAATGCCTACACCTATGCGCCGGCTCCGGTCACCAGTCTCATTGCGCCGTTGATGACCAAGGTGATGATCTATGTCATGATTCGCTTGTTGCTGACCGTCTTCACCCCTCAATTTATTTTTTCCATCCTAACGCTGAAAACAACGGTGGTCTATCTGTCGGTCATCGCCATTGTCATGGGAGCCGTGCTGGCACTGGGCGCACGCAATGTCAAAAAGATGCTGACCTATGTCATTGTGGCAGAAGTGGGATACATGGTGGGCGGTGCATGGCTCGGTAACCGGGCAGGTCTGACCGGCGCTATCCTCCATATTGCCAACGATGCCCTCATGACCCTTTGTATCTTTCTCGCCGTCGGCAATGTGATGTACAAAGTCAAGGGCTATGGTTTTGATGATTTCAGGGGGATGTTTACAAGAATGCCGTTTACCATGATGGGATTCACAGCCGGTGCATTGTCCATCATCGGTGTGCCCCCTACATGTGGTTTCTTCAGTAAATGGTATCTGATATCAGGGGGCATAGAGGCAGGACACTACGGGTTTGTGGCGGCGTTGATCTTCAGCAGCCTGGTCAACACTGTTTTGTTTTTCAAGATCATAGAGATCGGCTATTACCCGAATGGTAACGTGCATCACGGTGAACCCGCACCACTGAGGGCTATGGGGGAAGCACCGCTATCCATGGTGGTGCCGCTCTTGATCGTTGCGGCCGGTTTGTTTGGGGTGGGCCTCTATACCGGTGATATCGTTACGTACGTTATCAACCCGATTATTCCGGCAGCCATTGTTCACTGACGTCTTCTTACACGACCCCTGAAACCTGATAGGCCCTGAATGGAAACCGTCCTATCCATAAAACCGCTTCTCGCTGTCCTGATCCCGCTGTTGGTGGTGCCGATTCTCGTATCCAGTCGAACCCCCAATGTGCGCGAAGCGTGGACCTTTGTGGCGGCCATCGTTAAGCTGTCCATCGTGATCTCCATGATACCGGCGGTATTGAGCGGGAGAGAACTGGTCTGTACGGTGGCTCAGGTCATCCCCGGTGTTCCCATCGCGTTCAGGGTGGATGCGCTGGGCATGCTCTTCGCTCTGGTGGCCGCTTCTTTGTGGATGGTGACCAGCGCGTATTCCATCGGCTACATGCGGGGCCTCAAGGAGCATAGCCAGACACGGTATTTCTCGTTTTTTGCCATTGCATTGAGTGCCACCATGGGGGTGGCGTTTTCAGAGAACCTCCTGACACTGTATCTCTTCTACGAGATGCTTTCGCTGGCGACCTTTCCCCTGGTCACCCACCATCAGGATGCAAAAGCCCGTACCTCCGGCCGGAAGTACCTGGCCTACATCCTCGGGACCTCCATCGGTCTGGTACTCCCGGCCATGATCCTATGCTATCATCTGTCCGGGACCCTGACTTTTTCGGATCAGGGTTTCCTGGCCGGGACCGGGTCGTCGCCACTTATGACCGTACTCCTCTTTATGTTTGTTTTCGGGTTTGCCAAGGCCGCTATTATCCCGTTTCACGGGTGGCTTCCGGCGGCCATGGTGGCGCCTACCCCGGTGAGTGCGTTGCTCCACGCCGTGGCGGTGGTCAAGGTGGGGGTGTTCAGCATTGTCCGAGTATTGACCGGAATGTTCGGCATTGACCTGCTCGCATCACTGAATCTGGGGATCATGGTCTGCGTGATTGCCTCATGCACCATTTTGACTGCCTCCCTCATTGCGCTTTCCCAGGACAATCTCAAAAGACTTCTCGCCTTTTCCACTATCGGTCAGTTATCCTATATTATCCTCGGCGTGGGCTTGCTCTCCCCCAAAGGGATAACGGGAGGTGTTTTGCACATTGCCATGCACGCCTTTGGGAAGATTACCCTGTTCTTCTGCGCAGGGGCCATATTCGTGGCCACGGGAAAGCGGAACATCAGTGAGATGGTGGGAATCGGAAAGCGCATGCCGGTGACCATGACCGCGTTTTTTATCGGGGCGCTCAGCATCACCGGTCTTCCGCCCGCAGGCGGTTTTTTGAGCAAGTGGTACCTGGTGCTGGGCACGCTTCAAGCAGATCAGCTCGCTGTGCTGGTGGTGCTGCTGGTCAGTTCCCTGCTCAATGCGGCCTACTTTATGCCCATCGTGTACCGGGCCTTTTTTTGTCCTGCTGAGAAGGCCATGTTCGAAAACCGGGTCCGGGAGGCCCCTGCTTTCTGTGTGGTTCCACTGGTGCTGACCGCGCTGATCTCCATCATACTCCTGTTTTATCCGGAGCCCTTTTTCAGTCTGGCGTGTATGGCGGCACAGAGGTTTACAGGCGGGTGATCGATTTTAAAATCCGGATGACGCGGCCGAAGCAAAAAACCCATAAAGGCAGCAAATGGATTAGGGAGTTGAGGGATGGAAGCGGAAACACAAGACAAGATGGAACTGACCCACGAGCCGGTGCCCGGGTATCGGCCGGCCTTTTTCATAGCCATCGCCATCGGGGCCCTTTACCTGAGCCTGATCCTCTTTAAGACCCTTAGTTGAGTCTCCGTGGGTACACGGTGTGCGGGTCGTGTTTGAAGCGAAAAGGGAGAAAATCATGGAAGATCGCGTGTCAAATCAGGATTCGGAACATAAAAATCAAAGGTCCGAGTCACATTTTTTTGACAAGCCGCGGAACGTGAAAAGGCTGCTGGCCGCATTTTATGTGTCCTTGGCACTCCTTCTCGTTGTGGAGTTTTTTGTGCATAAACATCCCTATTTTGAATGGGAAGCATGGCCGGAGTTTTACGCGGTCTACGGGTTTGTGGCCTGTGTGGTCCTGGTGGTGGCGGCCAAGTATATCCTGAGACCCCTGGTCAAGCGGCGAGAGGACTACTATGATTAATATTGTCCCTCCGTTTACCATATTCATTGCCGGGGCCCTGCTGATTCCCTTTTTCAAGGGCCCATGGAAAAAGGTGTATATGCTGCTTCTCCCGGTGATCGGACTCATCAATCTCATCCACATCCCCGAAGGAAGCCATTGGGTCGTGGCGTTTCTGGATTATGACCTGGTTTTGGGCAGAATCGACCGGCTTAGCCTGCTGTTTGGATACATTTTCCATCTCATTTCGTTTATCGCCATATTGTACGCACTCCACGTAAAGGATGACATCCAGCACATGGCCGGGCTGGTTTATGCGGGAAGCGCCCTCGGTGCGGTCTTTTCCGGGGATCTCTTCACGTTTTTTGTCTTCTGGGAAATGCTAACGGTCTCCTCCATTTTTCTGATCTGGGCCAGGCGGACGGAAACGTCGCTTAAGGCCGGTTACAGATACCTGCTGGTCCACAGCGCCGGCGGGTTATGCCTGCTGGCAGGCATCGTCATTCACGTGAATCAGACCGGATCCATTTCGTTCGGGTTTTTAGGGCTCAATGGGCTGGGCACCTATCTGATCTTTTTCGGATTCGGTCTGAACTGCGCCTGGCCCCTCCTTCATATGTGGCTCACCGATGCCTATCCGGAGGCCACCATTACCGGCACCATATTCTTGAGTGCCTTTACCACAAAGGTGGCGGTGTATGCCCTGGCGAGGGCGTTTCCCGGCACCGAGGCCCTCATCTGGATCGGGGCCGTCATGACCGGTTTTCCCATTTTTTATGCGGTGATTGAAAATGACCTGAGGCGGGTGCTCGCCTACAGCCTCATCAATCAGGTGGGCTTCATGGTGTGTGGCATCGGTATCGGCACGAATCTGGCCATCAACGGGGCGGTCTGTCACGCGTTTAACGATATTCTGTTCAAGGCCCTTCTCTTCATGTCCATGGGGGCCGTGATGTATCGGACCGGGAAAATCAACGGTACAGATCTGGGTGGGTTGTACCGGACCATGCCATTGACCTGTATCTTCTGTATGGTCGGCGCTGCGTCCATATCCGCCTTTCCCCTCTTCAGCGGATTTGTGAGCAAATCCATGGTCATGGATGCGGCGGCCCACGGGCATATGCGCTTGGTGTGGTTTATCCTCCTCTTTGCCTCTGCCGGTGTGTTTCATCATGCAGGTATTAAGATTCCGTACTTTGCCTTTTTCAGCCACGATTCGGGCATGCGGCCCAAAGAAGCGCCGGTCCATATGCTCCTCGCCATGGGAATCGCGGCGGCGTTGTGTATTTTTATCGGGACATTTCCCGGGCCCTTGTACCGACTTCTCCCTTACCCGGTGGATTACGTGCCGTACACGGCGTCCCATGTGATCGGCCAGACCCAGCTCCTCTTTTTTTCCGCCCTGGCCTTTACCCTTCTCCTCCTTTCCGGGATCTATCCGGCTGAGATGCGGTGTATTAATCTCGATGCGGACTGGTTTTATCGAAAGGGGGGGAGATGGTTTTTTGACATCATGGACCGCTCCTTGAACTGGATGAACCGTGTATGCGAGCGGGTCTTCGTGGATGAAGTGGCCGGTTCGGTTGTCCGGATGTCCAAAGATATCGTGCCCAAAATGGTTCTTCTTTTTGCGGTGAGCCTTTGGGTAGCCACCGGCGTAAGGGGGAAAGACTGGCGATCAAGAAACGAAACCTGTACAACGATGTTATGGGGGGTACCCTGCCCGTGGGAATCGGCGCGGGGGTGGCCGCCCTCTTCATCCTTTTGATCTATGTGTTCAAATAGGTTCGGGAGCAAAAACAATGGTTTCCATTGAAGATCTGAGAAAAATCAAGGTGCTGGATGATCTGACACAGCCCATGCTCGAGAGCATGCGGCCGTTGACCCAGTTGAATCTGTTCGGGGAAGGACATGTGGTGTATCGGAAAGAAGATCCGGCAGATTATTTTTATATGCTCCTAAAGGGTAAGACGATACTGGAAATGGAAGGGTCGGAAGGCATCATGATTTCACTCGGGGCGGTGAAGCCCGGTTATTCCTTTGGCTGGTCATCCCTTTTTCCTGATTCTGAATTCGGTACCTATGCCCGGTGCATCGAGCCCTGTGAAATGATGTCCATCTCTGGAAACAGCTTTCTAAAACTCCTTGAAAGCGATCATACCATCGGCTACACATTCATGAACAGCGTAGCCCGTATCCTTCAGCGGCGTCTCGACCGCCGAACCGGGCAGCTCATACAGGTGATGTCAAACCATCCCGATCTGCAGAAGCTTATGGGGGCGCGTTAGTTTGTGTTCACCTGGCCGGCGATCCGACTTTCTGGTGAAAGTCGTCGCCTATGCCGTTTTTACCCCCGATGTTTGGCCTTTGCTCACAAAAAGTCCTTATTAAGGGCATATCTCAAATTGACACGGGTCGTTGCGAAATGATATAGGCCCAAAGCCGGCTTCTTGATGAGGCGTTATCAAAATGTATTGGGCAGCGTGAAAACGAAAAGACGACTTTGGTCTGCATGAGGAATATGCACGCGAAGTTGAGGCAAAAAAACCCGCCTGCCGGGCGGTTTGAGAGGGTCTATACCATGAACAGTCTTGAAAAAAACGAGCGTGATGAGGATGGCCAATCCGGCCGGTCTAATGGGTTTTTAGCCACCATCTTTATCGATTCCCCCATCGGGATCTATATCGTGCAGAATGGAAGGTTCGTATTCGTTAATCCGGAATTTCAAAGGATTTCCGGGTACGATGAAAAGGAACTCCTGGGAACGGATTCCATTGGTATTGTCCTTTCAGAGGATCAAGAACAGGTGAGGGAAGACGCGGTCCAGATGCTGAAAGGGGAGCGCCATGTTCCCTATGAACACCGGGTGGTTGCCAAGAGTGGGGAAATCAGGTGGATTACCGAAACCGTGACCTCCATCATGTACCGGGACAAGCGGGCTGTGCTGGGCTATTTCATGGACCGTACCGAACACGAACGGGAAAAAGAGTCGTTGTTCTTCGACTCGCCCATCGGGATTTATATCATCCAGCGCGGCAAGTTCATATTCGTCAATCCCGAGTTTCAGCGGATCTTGGGGTTTGATGAAAAGGAACTGCTGGGAAAGGTCTCTCTAAACATTGTGCTGCCGGATGACCGGGATCGGGTGAGGGCGAACGCCATTCAGATGTTGAAGGGGGAGCGCCGTACCCCATATGAACACCGAGTGGTCACAAAGGAAGGCGAAATCAGATGGATCATCGAGACCGTCACATCCATTAAATACCGCGGCGAACAGGCTGTTCTGGGGTATTTTATGGATCATACCGAATATGAGCGGGCCAAAGAGGCTTTGAGCCTTTCAGAGGATAAGTTTCGCAAGGCCTTCCGTTCCAGCCCGGACTGGTTTGTGATCAGTACCCTGGAGGATGGATTCTATATCGATGTGAATGAGGCCTTTCTGCATACCACCGGATACAGGCGAGACGAGGTCATCGGACATACGTCCACCGAGTTGGGGATTTGGGCGGATCCACAGGAGCGGGTGGAAATGACCAAAATCCTGAAAGACCAGGGGATGGTCAGGAACCTGGAAGCGAGGTTTCGTACCAAATCGGGGGATATTCGACACGTGCTGTGGTCTGCAGAGGTCATGGATTATGGCGAGGAGAAGTGTCTCATTGCCGTGACCCGCGATATTACCGACCGAAAACGGGCGGAACAGGAACACGTCGAACGGGAAAAGCTTCAAGGGGTTCTGGAAACGGCAGGGGCCGCGTGTCATGAACTGAACCAGCCCTTGCAGTACATTTATCTCCTCTTGAGTGAGGCCCAAGAAGAAAATCCCGAGAGCGAGGCCTTGGCTCAAATTAAGAAGCAGTGTAATCGGTTAAAGGATATCACGAGCAAATTGGAGAAGGTTACCGTATATCAGACCCGCGAGTATATCAAGGGGATGAAAATTATCGATATTGACAAGGCGTCAGGGGAATAGCGGGGGGAGATCATGGGCGGCCTGAAATTAGACGGGCTTCAGCCGAATCATACGGTCATTGAGCAGCAAGGGAGACGGAAAGGTGGGCAAAACCCTTTCGAGTCCCCTGAGTTCGTGTCCCGGAATAGAATCTCTCTCGATATCACGTATATGTTTGATGCCCCCGGCCCGGGACACATTACCCGTGAACGTGTCGATGCCCTTGTACCGGAGGTGGTGAAGGCGCATCAGATGCTTCGAAAGGGAGAAGGGGATATTTTTGACGGCGACGTGGCCATGACCGGATGGCAGGATTTACCCGTTGAGATCAGCCGTGACCATCTCGAGGATATCCGGTCGGTCACCCGAGCGCTTTCCGATCAGATTGATGCCTTCGTCTCCATCGGCATCGGGGGGTCCTATCTGGGCCTGGAGGCGACCTTCAGGGCCCTGACCCACACCTATTTCAATCAGTTACCGAGAGCGTTGAGAGGCGGCGCACCGGAGATCTATTTTCTGGGCCAAAACATGGATCCCGACTATTTCCGGGACACCCTCGATATGCTGGACGGCAAGCGGCTGGCCGTGAATGTCATTTCCAAATCCGGTACCACGACGGAAACGGCCATCTCTTTCCGCATTCTGCGAAAGCTGATGGAAAAAAGCTGGGGACAAAAGGCGAAGGACCTTATTCTCGTGACAACCGATAAGGATCGAGGCGCGCTTAAGACCATGGCCGACGAGATGGGTTATCGACGCTTTGTCATCCCGGACAACATCGGGGGGCGATTTTCGGTGCTGACGGATGTGGGTCTGGTGGGGCTGGCCATGGCACAGATCGATATTGAGGAGTTTGTAGCCGGATTCAGACGGATGCGCACCATCACCTCGCGTGATGCGTTTTGGGAGAACCCGGCACTGGTCCATGCGGCCCTGCGGCATGCAGCGTGGCTGGCGGACAAACGAATTGAGGTGGTGGCCACCAATTCCGCGGCCCTCTACGGCGTGGCCCGATGGATGGAACAGCTCTTTCCCGAGAGCGAGGGGCACCAGGGCCACGGCATGTGGGTCTCGCCTGCCATGTATTCAGAGAAGCTGCACGCCAACGGACAGATGGTTCAGGAGGGGGTCCGAAACATCATGGAGACCTTTCTTCTTCTCGGTGATCATGAGAACCGGATCGGGATTCCCGAAGTGGGTAACAACCTGGATGGGCTTGATTTTCTGGCGAAGAACGATCTGGATATGAATTTTGTCAACCAGCGCGTGGTGGAGGGGCCGGCATATGCCCATTTTAAGGGCGGGGTACCCAATATGCGTATCGATATCCCCGTAAGAAATGCGTTTAACCTTGGGCAAGTCTATTACATGCTCGAAAAATCAGTGGCCATCAGCGGCTATCTCCTGGGACACAATCCCTTTGTTCAACCGGGGGTGGAGGCCTATAAACGCGCCATGTTCGCCTTAATCGGGAAGCCTGGCTTTGAGGACACCCGTCAATCCATGGAGGCGGAATTAAAAGGGATGAAGCGCATCCGAATATGAGATCGAGACGATGAAATTTTCAGAAAATGTTTATCAGATCGACAGACCTCTGGTCCTGGCGACACGAAACCGGGGTAAGGCGGCCGAATTCAAGGCGTTGTTCAGCGGGACCGGTGTGGAAATAAAGGATTTGAGGCAGTTCGGGCCTATTCCGGAAGTGGACGAGGACGGGGAGACCTTTGAAGATAATGCGGTTAAAAAGGCCAGGTTCACGGCAAGGGTGCTCGGATTTCCCGCGCTGGCCGATGATTCAGGCCTGACCGTGGCGGCCCTCAACGGGAACCCCGGCGTGCGCTCCGCGCGTTTTGCAGGGGAGGGGGCCACGGATGAATCGAACAATCTTAAACTCATTGACGAGCTGGACGGGATTGAGGATCGGGCGGCCGCCTTTGTCTGTGTCATCGCCATTGCGGTTCCCCGCGGCCCGGCCCTCATTTACAAAGGACGATGTGAGGGGGTTGTAACCGATGAGATGCGGGGCAGGCAGGGGTTCGGATATGATCCCCTGTTTTACTATCCCCCGGCAGGAAAGACATTCGCCGAGATGATACCGCAGGAGAAAAATCGGGTGAGTCACCGGGGAAGGGCGATGGCGGAGCTTAAAGCCGAATTGGATAAGGTCTTCATCTGGCTGAGACAGCGTTTGGAAGAGGAACCGAGGACCCTTTAGGTTCAGACGCAAACCCCAAGCGCTTCCCTGACACCTGAAACCCGACACCTGAATTCATGACATGTCCGTGTCACCTTTTGCCGTATTGTGTCTCTTTAATTGACAAATGGCGATTCGTGAATAGTTTATTAATAGGTTATTTACCAAATGGTTATGGGAGATAAATTCTCAAGGAGGAAAATATGTTAGAGATAACTGAAAAAGCAAGTGAAATGATTAAAGATTTTCTGAAGGACAAGGAAGAGATTCCTTCCATCAGGATCATGCTTTCCCAAGGCGGCTGATCCGGGCCCTCTCTGGGCATGGCTCTGGATGAGTCAAGGGAAAGTGACGAGGTGTTTAACGACAATGGACTGACGTATGTCGTTGAAAAAGACCTTTACGAACGCATCAAGCCCATCAAGGTAGACTATGTGAACTCTCCAATGGGCGCGGGATTCAGCATCGGATCGAGCATGCAGATGGGTGGATCCTGCGGCGGTTCATGCAGCTGTTAAACGTCTAACCTTCTAAATACACCATCCTCCAAATGGTGGCGAAAACACCCCGAATGGAGGGTGGTGTTTTTTTATGTCACAAGCCCCGGCGCCTCAAGAAATTTAAAACGCCCCCAGCTGACAGGGGCCGATCTTTATCCCCAACGCTTCACAGGCAGCGGACACCTCCATTTTGCGAACCCCCAACTCTTTTGCCACGCCCCATGCACTGGCACAGGGGAGACGATCGTTTTCCAGCCCCTTTTCTATAGCGGCCTTCAGGGTTTCTGAAACCGTGTCCGCCGGCTTGACAATCCGTTTTTCAGGCTGATAACCGAATAAGCCCAACTGACATTTTACCAATGGGATTTCCATAAGATCCGCATTGACGCCCACATCGCCGGGGGAAACGTTGAGATGGGCGGCAATATCAAAGGCGACCGCACACGGAAGTTCCCCTTTGGGCAGTCGTTCGGTCAAGGCCTTTTGAATCTCGGGATTCGGCTGGCGTTCTCCGGGATGTTTATTCCCATAATGTTTGGTGCTGCTTCCCATAGATGCCTCCTCTCAGAAGTGCGAACCAGTTGCCTGAAGAATTCTTAAGTTTAACACACACCGCTCAAGCACAGGACCGAGCGAATTCCAATCAGTGGACGGGCGCTTAATCGAAAATCCGATGTCGTGATTCACTTACGTCTCGGTGTCCCGGGTGTCAGCAGGTGATGGGGTCGAGATAGCAATTAGGACGATTTTTCGCATTGGTTCGCTTCAATAAAAAAACATGCTTGACCTGAAACTACTATACGTGAACATGGTAAGGGAGGTAAAGGAGCCATCCGAGAACACAGGAGATCCATAACCGCATCGGGGTCCAAGAATGCATGGGCGCCTAAGGATAGCACGGCGATCTTGATCACAGAAGATCAGGAGTAAGCCCGGCCGGGAATCCGGCCGGGGTCTGTTAATAAATTCATTCGGGTCTTTCGATTGATCTCCCGTCTCTAAGGTAAGATCCAGAGGTAACTTTCAAAAATGGCATCCCAATTGGTGGAAATGCTGGACGAAGAGGCCGAGTTAAAAGAAAAGGCAAACATCGAGAAATCTGAACTTCCGACTGTACTTGGTACATCCCATATGCTGACCCAGCCGTTCTCGGTACCGGAGACATCGATGACGTTGACCACGTGATCGAGTGACACTGATGTGTCCTCTTCAAGATTCCCTGCCTCGTCATATCTTTGATAGTCATAGGTCGTGGGGCATTCCCCGGACTCAGAACAGAAGTCGGATGGGCCACCGGTCCGGTCCGCGTCCCATGCAAACACGATAATTCGGCTTTGCGCGCTCATAGAGGGGTCCAGAAAAACCCTGGAATGAATCCCCCAAACATATCCTTCATTTGCACAGATACCTCCATTTATGAGATCTTCGGCGCAGGCCCTGGCATCGGAGTCGATTTCTTCCCGGTTGTCACTGTTTTGATAGAAATCCCTCAAATAGGGGTCTAAACTTGAGCTAACAGCTTCTATAGGAACCATGGTGAGACCATTAGATGAGCCCTCGAGGAGACGGACGTAATAGATATACCCGTCCAAATAATTGCCATCGGAGAATGGATAACCGCTACTGGTGGGCCAAAGCCCTGTGGAGCTGGTTACGCGATCGATGGTAACGAAGCCATGATAATAACTGCCATCTGTTAGTTGAGATCGGGTGGCAGCGGAGGCACCGCTGATCAGATCGGCCATGGAGATGGACCAGGTTTCACCCGGACCCAGTGTGACATTGCCCCAGAGCTCATCTGTATTATTTCCATCGATATCCCAGACCTCATAATGAATGATTGAGGTTTCAAAACTCACATCATTCACTACATTCACTACCAGGAGAGTGTCCTGGGCACTGGAAATGCCCACTTCAAAGAAGGGAACGAGAAGGGTTGCAGCGGGTACCTTGTCGGTTGCGCCCGGGATTCCCGCTAAGGTTGTGGTTGAAAGTGGGAATAGAAACAGGATGGCCGTCAATAAAAGTATGGATTTTTTCATTTCCTCCTCCTTTTTGCTAAAGGTTCACACCAGGAATCCCAAATCATCCCTATTGCGCCTCATTTTCGGAAGTATCGATGGTGCTCTAACTCGACCATTCAACAAAAAAGTCGCAAATTCGAGCTATTGGGATTCCATCATATCCCTTGCTGAGCCCATATATGGTTAGAAGTGTGGTTGAGGTTTATAAAGAAAGAACCATGTTCAACTAAGGATGCCTGCTCGTGCAATCACCTGTCAACAGAAAAAATGAGATTGGTCTTCATATTGCTTTAATTCCTCGTTGGGCGTATATAATCGGATTATTTTTCAATGGTTGTGTTATATTCGTTATCTCAAGGGGACTTACGGATACCTTTTTTCGCCGGCCATTCGAACCAACCCGTTTGACCCGAAGGCATCGGTTGTTGTAAAAGATGGCTGAAGGTCAGGCATGCTGTGGAACGATTGGAGAGAGGAGGCGCTCTCCTCGTTTTGATTCGCAGATAGAAGGAGAAAAGGGATGATGGATTTTGGAACCGTCTTGTATGAAGCCAAAGACCGTGTGGCCACGATTACATTGAATCGGCCCGAGCGGTTTAACGCGATCACTGTAAACATGCCCGAGGATATCGCCGCGGCGTTTCAGCAGGCGGATGAGGACGATGCCGTTCATGTGGTCGTTTTGACAGGCGCCGGCCGGGGGTTTTGCGGGGGGTACGATCTGAAGGCCTTTGCCGAAGCACCCGGCACAAATCCCGGTATTCAGGAAATGCCGTGGGACCCCATGATGGACTACCGATTCATGAATCGGTGTACCCGGAACTTCATGGCCATATGGCGATGCCATAAGCCCGTTATTGCCCGCATCCACGGCGATGCGGTGGCCGGCGGCAGCGATATTGCGCTGTGCGCTGACATCGTCATCATGAACGAAGAGGCCCGCATCGGTTACCCGCCCTCACGCGTCTGGGGATGTCCCACCACCGCCATGTGGGTGTATCGGCTGGGCGCGGAAAAGGCCAAGCGGATGCTCTTTACGGGAGATCTGATTTCCGGAAAAGAGGCCGAAGCCATGGGGCTTATTTATCAGGCGGTGCCGTTGGACGCCTTGGACGACACCGTTAACGGGTTGGTGAATCGGATCAAAGGAGTGCCCAAGAACCAGCTCATGATGATGAAGATGATGGTCAACCAGGCCTATGAAAACATGGGGCTGGCAAACACGCAGACCATGGCCACGCTTTTTGACGGCATGGCGAGGCATACGCCCGAAGGGGTCTGGTTTAAGGAGCGCGCAGAAGAAGTGGGCTTCAAACAGGCCGTGGCCGAGCGCGACTCCGGGGATCCCATACCGGGGAGTAAGAACTGAATTTATGAGCTGATGGGGATGGGACAATGACGGTACGCATTGACAAGAGAGACGGCATTTTTACCGTGTGCATCAACAGGCCCGCTGTCAGAAACGCCGTGGATCGGCCAACGGCTGAGGCCCTCGCGAATGCCTTTCGGGCATTCGAGGCCGACGATGCGTTTTCAGTGGCGGTATTGGGGGGTGCCGGAAACACGTTTTGCGCAGGTGCGGATTTGAATGCGTTTGCCGATGCGGATGACAACCGGCGGAATCGTATTGAGCCCACCGGCGACGGTCCCATGGGCCCCACTCGAATGGTGCTGTCCAAGCCGGTCATCGCCGCCATATCGGGATATGCCGTGGCAGGCGGTCTGGAACTCGCGCTGTGGTGCGATCTGCGGGTCATGGAAGAGACGGCTGTTCTGGGTGTGTTTTGCCGGCGTTTTGGCGTGCCGTTAATCGACGGGGGCACCGTGCGGTTACCTCGTTTAATCGGCATGAGTCGTGCCATGGATCTGATTTTAACCGGACGAGCGGTCAAGGCGAAAGAAGCCGGGGATATGGGACTGGCTAACAGGGTGGTGCCGCACGGGACGTCCCTTAAGGCTGCGCAGGAACTGGCGAAAGAAATTTCGGGATTCCCCAGGACCTGTATGCTCAGCGACCGGATGAGTGCTTATGAGCAATGGGGGAAATCATTGGAGGATGCGATGATGAATGAATTTCATCGCGGCATGGACCCCCTCAATGAGGGCGAAACGCTTCAAGGCGCCTCCAGGTTCGTGCAGGGTGTCGGGAGGCATGGAGAATTTGAATGAGCTGAGGATGGCCGCATGCCGACGGGATACATGGGCCGCATTCTATATGTGGATCTGACATCGAGGGAATGCACGGTTCGGCCTCTCGAGGCCGCCCCGGCAAGGGCCTTTCTGGGCGGCATGGGTCTCAATGCCTGGCTCATGCGTCAACACTATCGCCCCGGTACACCCGCACTATCCCCGGACAATCCCATCATTCTGGGGGCCGGTCCGCTGGTGGGTACCGGCACCCCGGGGGCGGCCAAACTGGTGGCCACCACCCGGTTCCCCCTGAACGGCACCATTTCCGAATCCGTCGGTTCCATGCGGTTCGCCCTGAACCTGAAAAAGGCCGGTTTTGATCACGTGGTCATCTCGGGACAGGCCCCGACCCCGGTCCTGCTTCAAATAGCGGATGGAGGCGCGGATCTACTGGATGCGGGGGACCTCTGGGGACGGGATATTTTTGATACCACTGATGCCCTCAAGGAAGGGCGTCAGTCTTCAGAAAGCAGCGTGATCGCCATTGGTCCGGCCGGAGAGAACGGGGTGGTCTTCTCCATGGCTTTGGTGGACAAGGCCTCCACGCTGGGCCGCGGCGGACTGGGCGCGGTCATGGGATCCAAGCGACTGAAGGCCATTGTGGCCCGGGGAAACAGGCGTCCCAAAATCCACGACAAGGCAGGCCTCAGAACCCTCCATTCGGGAATTCGCGAACGGCTCAAAAGATTTAAAAACCATGCCCGTGTGCTGGAGCTGGGGATTGTGGAGAACTGGGACAACTATACCCGGCAACTCAATGCCAGGGAAAACTTCAGCCGGGTGTTCCCCCGCGAAAAGATGGATCTTCTTTACGGACCCGACGTATACAGGAACTTCAAAATAAAACGGTTCGGCTGCCCATCGTGCTTTACGCCGGATAAGGATCATATCGAGATTACCCAAGGGCCCTTCAAGGGATTCAAAACCACCACCACATCCTATCTCAACAGTGCCCTGTTCGGATCTGTTTTTGATCTGAACAGCGCAAAAGACAAGACGGTCAGCCTCCGGTTGACGGATAAACTGGATCGGATGGGGCTGGACATGTTTACCTTCGGGAGCATGATGGATTTTTTGATGACCCGCTATCAAGAGAAGGCCCTGGACGAAAGCCGTTTTCACCTGCCGCTTGGAAAAAATGCCGGCACCCTCGAGACCTGGGTCGAGGCCATATGCAAACGGGATAAATCGGCGTCCATCCTCGGCGAAGGGTGGCAGACGCTCCTCATGTATCTCGGCAGGGATCATGCGGCTTATGCACCCATCATTAAGAATTGTGATGTGATCTGGGACCCCCGTCTGGTGGGGTTGGGGACCATGGAGTTTGAGCAGATCGTGTCGCTGAAAGGCCCGCGGTCGGCCAGTGCCGGATCGCCCACATACATTCCGGGCATGGGTGAAGAGACCCTGCCCCTGTTTCATCGCCATCTCAACCGCATGGGTGCAGACGATGCCGCCATAAAACGTGTCATGGATCACCCGTTGGGCTTTAATGTGGGACGGATGACCCGTTATGCTGAAGACTGGTACACCATCCTCAGCAGTCTGGGGATCTGTAACCGGCATTTTAACAATCGGTTTTACAGCCTTTCATCCTGCTGCGAGCTTTTTTCCGCTGTCACCGGGTTTGACGTGGATGAGGATGCGTTGAGGGGTGCGGCGGTCAGGATATGGGACACCCTCAAGGGATTGAATCAGGCCGAAGGGTTCGGGCCGGATGTGGATCGGCCGCCGGACATGTGGTTTCGTCCCATGATGGGAGAAGACGATCAACCGATGGTGCTCCGTGACTATTTCGGTCATTCGACCCTTGAGCGGGACGACATCGCACAGTTTGTCAAGGACTATTATGATGAGAGGGGATGGAAAGCAGGCGTGGTGGACCCGGCAGAGGAAAATCGGATCCGAGAGGCGGGAAACACAACCTTCAGGCCCTGGCGAGAGGCGGGGGATTGATCCTGGTAATCAGTTCACCCACGCTGGAGGAGAGAAGCGCACAGGAGGCATGGAGCCGCCTTCTTTCTGACGCGAAGGGGTCCAGCGAGGGAACCTTCGTCATGGTGGAAGATATGCGGGATGCCTTTATAAAGAGTATCGCGCTTCACAACATGAAGGAAGACTGGAAACCGGGGGATGTGCCGCTCCTCCTGGTGGACAATGCCGGCACGCTTTTCGCGGCGCTCGGCGTTCAATCGGAAGAGACGGTGGTCTTCGCCTATGACAAGACGGGTCAACGGGTCAAGCGCTATGCGGGTAAGCCCGGTGAAGGTCAGGCCGAGGCGATATGGAAATCGATTCAACAATAGGAGCGTGATATGTCAATATTATTTGAAACAACTCAAATCAACACCATGCGTTTAAAGAACCGCTTTGTGCGCTCCGCGACGTGGGAGGGATTGGCTACTGAGGAAGGGGCCTGCACGCCCAATCTCTCAAAGCTCATGACCGCACTGGCGGACGGGGGAGTCGGACTGATAATCAGCAGCCACGCGTATGTCCAACCGGAGGGGCAGGCAAGTCCATGGCAGGTGGGCGTCTACAAGGACGATCTCATTGAGGGTCTCAGAGAGATGACCGACAGGGTCCACTCCAAAGGCGGGTGCATCGTGCTCCAGATCGCTCATGCCGGTCGGTTCGCCGTCACCCAACTGACCCGGCAGCCGGCCTGGGTCCTCGCCGCATCCCAAAAAGAGGTCACGCCGTCTCAAAAGGTCATGACGCCGGACGATATTCAGGCTGTGGTGGAGGCCTTTGGTCAGGCGGCGGGGCGTGCGAAGATGGCCGGGTTTGACGGGGTCCAGATTCACGCAGCCCACGGCTATCTCCTAAGCCAGGCACTCTCCCCCAATTTCAACCGGCGGTCCGATGCCTATGGCGGGACGCTGGAAAACCGGGCCCGGTTTGTACTGGAGGTTCTGGACCGGGTCCGCAGAGAAGTGGGTCCGGAGTATCCAATTCTGGTGAAGATGAACTCGGAAGACTTCCTGGATCCCGGCCTTATCTTGGAGGAATCGGTACGGGTGGGGGAGATGCTTCAAAAACAGGGAATCGACGCCATCGAATTGAGTGGGGGAACCCTCGTCTCCGGACAGTTGAGCCCGAGCAGGTCCGGAATCACGTCGGAGGAAAAGGAGGCCTATTTCAGAGACGCCGCCAGGGTGTTCAAGAAACGGATTCAAGTGCCATTGATCCTGGTTGGTGGGAACCGTTCCTTCACGATGGCGGAGCGTCTCGTCACCGACGGATTTGCCGACTATATTTCTATGAGTCGGCCATTTATCCGCGAGCCCGGTCTCATCAACCGGTGGGCCTCGGGTGATCTGCGCCCTGCGACATGCCTTTCAGACAACCAGTGTTTCGGTCCCGCCATGGCGGGCGAGGGGATCCAGTGCGTGGTGGAAAAAAAGCTTGCCGAGAAGTGAAACGCCCGGTGGGGAATATATGGGTCCGTGAGACGCGAAGCCCTGATCCCTTCCCGTTAGCCGGACCTTTTGACCATGATGACCGAATGGTATGAAAGCCTTCAAAGACCGGCCCTGACCCCACCTGGCTGGGTTTTCGGTCCGGTATGGACGGTTTTGTATATCATGATCGCCGTCTCCATCTTTCTCTTCTTCAGGCGCACCAGTGCCCGGGTGAGCTATGGGGTTATTCTGCTGTTGAGTGCGCATCTCTTTGCCAATTTTGTGTGGACCACCATTTTCTTCAGGCTGAAGTCTCCGGGCTGGGCCCTGCTGGACATCCTCTTTTTGGATGCGTCTTTGATCGTGATTGTCATGCTGTTCTGGAAACGGTATAAACCGGCATCGCTGGTCTTGACGCCCTATCTCGGCTGGGTATTGTTCGCCACGTATCTGAATGCAGGGTTCTATTTCCTGAACAGGACGTAAGACTGCGGTTGGCGTGCCACCCGACAACCGAAACGTTGATGCAATGCGGTGTTCTCGTGGCATATGGGACCGAAAACGTTTCGCCCTTTTACATGTCCTGCATGTAATGCTTCTCGTAGAGCTCTTCGAGCCGGGCCAGATGATTGCGTTCGTCTTCCCGTAGTCGTGAATACATCCCGCCCATGGGGGCATCGCCGCACTGCTCGGCCATGTTGCCGTAGAAATCCACCGCACGTTTTTCATCGTGAATGGCAAAGACCATGACATCCTGATCCGTGGCGCTTTGATCCAGGGGTTTTTCCTGCAGCAGCATGGTCAGATTCATGCTCGGGCCTTCGTTACTACCGGAATCATGGAGTTGAACCGTCTCCTCAAAAAAGGCCTTCTCCAGGGTGTATTTGTGTTTCAACTCGTCCAGGGCGAGGTCCTTCAACAGATCCTTTGCCACTCTGTCTTTGGCCTTGAAGTAGGCGTTTTTGTAGGTCTTAAAACTGGCTGCTTCCATTTCGATGGCCTTTTCCAAGGCGGCTTCCTTGGTGTAACAAACCTCTTCTGTTTCCATGCTTATCGATCCTCCGTTACGGTAAATCATTTCGATGCGATATATCCATGTCGTCACCGCTTTCACGGGCGCCCCCGGGGCCCCGGATCATGACGCAGGCTATACGGAAATTTCCTAGGGTGTCAAGGGAGAAATGGCTTCCCAAATTCAGGGTACAACAGGAGAGATGCCGGGGATGCTTTACACCCTCATGGAAGAGGTGAACCAGTGGATGGATGCCGTGGGCTTGAGCCATGTGGTTTTCGTGGGCAATTCCCTGGGCGGTGCCATCGGGTGGCTGATGGCTTTGGAGCACCCGGATAAGGTGAGCCGTCTTGTTCTGGTGGACGCTGCCGGGTATCCCATGAAAAAGCCTTTTCCGCTGAATATGGCCCGGGTTCCCCTCTCAGGGCCCGTTATCAAACTCCTTTTTTCCCGAACGCTGGTGAAATGGACCCTTCAAAGGGTCTACTACCACGACGACTGGGTGACGGACGCCCAGGTGAACGCCTATTTCGACCGGCTGCGGACAGGCGAGGGCCTGGATGCCCAACTCGCCGTGGCCAGGGCGCTGGACACCAATCAGTTTGAAGCGTATATCGCCCGAATTCCGAGCATAGAAAAGGAGACGCTGCTCCTATGGGGCGAAAACGATGAATGGATTCCCGCAGATGAGGTGGGCCGGCGCTTTGAAAACGAACTCCCCCATGCGCGCCTGAAGGTAATACCCGCGTGCGGACATATTCCGCAGGAGGAGTACCCGCAACAGACGGCTCAGCTGATCATGGATTTTATCCAATCCGATCTCTGCTCCCTCTTCAAGCCCGGTTTAACCCAAAAGCGATCAGGGCCTTTCGGGCCACGTCTTCACCCCATTCCTGAACAAAATGACCGGCGTCGGCCACCTCATACGGTTCCGGGCAACCGCGGATGACCCTCCTGAGGGCCTGCATCACCGGCGGCCCCAGAACCGGATCCTGCATTCCC
Source organism: Deltaproteobacteria bacterium (assembly GCA_034522175.1). Classification (GTDB taxonomy): domain Bacteria; phylum Desulfobacterota; class DSM-4660; order Desulfatiglandales; family Desulfatiglandaceae; genus JAIPDZ01. Next base: position 3,883,682 of record JAXHLQ010000001.1, read on the forward strand.
ACCGCCATGAATGTCTCGCCTCTCCATGATTGCCTGAGCCAGTCCCGTGCCCGCCTCGATAAGACGGCTCCCGGCGCCTCCAAGGCATCCGGGACCATATCCGGAAACCGGCGGACCCCGCCCTTATAGGCGGCATCCGGAAAGGGCGCGTCATAAGCCCGGCACTCGTCAGGGGAGAGGTGCGGGCAAGCCCGCTTCATCAGCTGGCCCACGGCCATGTCGGGATTGTGGTTGACCCAGTCCCGCCAGGCCAGAAAGCCCTCAGAAAGCCGAATATCCCCGGTGCTTAGGGTCGTGTTCATGACCAGGAGACGGGTGAAGCGCTCCGGCATGTCCATGGGAAGCGTCAGCCCCAAAAGCCCGCCCCAGTCCTGGCACACCAGGATGATGTGTTTAAGGTCCAGCCGCTCGATAAAGGCCATGAGGGTATCCCGATGGAAATCAAACTGATAGATGGTGTCATCAACCGGTTTGTCCGACCGTCCGAAGCCGTAAAAATCCGGTGCCGCCACGCGATGTCCGGCACGCGTAAAAACGGGAATCATCCGTCGATAGAGATAGCTCCAGGTGGGTTCACCATGAAGGCATAAAAAGACGTTTTCGGCATCCCGGGGGCCTTCGTCCACATAGTGAAGACGCAGCCCCTCAAATCCCGGCAAATCGTCTATGTAACGGGGCGCGAATGGAAAGTCCGGTAAAATTGTGAAACGCTCATCAGGTGTTCGGAGGGCTTCGATCATCGGTTCGTCTCCTATGTTAAGAGGTCTTCAAAAGAGGTTAAAGCACCGCAACGCCGGGCCACTTGGAAAATTCCTACCCGTCATAGACCTCTCTTTCGATGATGGTGGCAACGCCCTGTCCCCCGCCCACACAGGCATTGGCGCAGCCATAGCGTCCGCCCTTTTCATTAAGAATACGGGCCAGGGTCCCGGTCAGGCGGGCGCCCGTGGCGCCCAGGGCGTGTCCGATGGCCGTGCCGCCACCCATGACATTCACCTTTTCCGGATCGATTCCCAGTTCCCGGATGCAATTGAGCGCCACCACGCAGAAGGCCTCATTGATCTCCCAGAAATCGATGTCTGATGCCTGGAGCCCGGCCTTTTCGATAGCCATCCTGCTGGCCGGAACCGGTCCGGCCCCCATGATGGTGGGGTCCACACCGGCAAATCCGATGGAGCGGATGGTGGCGAGCGGCTGAATTCCCTTTTTCTTCGCCGTATCCTTGGACATGAGGATCATGGCGGTGGCCCCGGCATTCAGGGGGGATGAGTTCCCGGCGGTGATGACGCCGTCTTTTTTGAAGGCCGGTTTGAGTTCCGCCATCCCCTCCAGGGTGGCATCCTGCCGCACGGCCTGATCCCTGTTCACGGTCATGACCGTGCCGTCGTCCTGCGGGGCTTCGATGGGGAGAATTTCGCCGTCGAAGAATCCGTCGGCCTGGGCCCTGGCGGCCAACTGATGGGACCGCACACCCCACTGATCCATCTCTTCTTTGGTGAAGTCCGTCTGGGAAAAGAGCTTTTCGGCGGTCAGGCCCATATTCAACGCCGTCATGATGTCCCAGTGAAGATGATCCGGGTTCGTAAACAGGTTCAGGTTCGGTGCAAGCAACCCCCGGTCAATGGTATAGCCGCCCATGGGGATTCGGGTCATATGCTCGTAGCCGCCCACCAGAACGATATCGGCAAATTCCTGAGCAATCTCCATAAACCCGATCTGAATGCAGGCCATGGCCGAACCGCATTGCTGATCCACGAACTTGGCCGGGATGGTCTCCGGCAGATTGGCGAGGAATATGGGGAATCGGCCGCCGTACGCCCATTGCTCCCCCACCGCCGTGGCGCACCCCACGATAAAATCGTCGATCTCCTTGGCATCGATGTCGGTCCGCTTGATGATTTCCGGAAGCAGTTTGGCGAGAAGCTCATCCCCCCGCATTTTGCAGAACCAGTCTCTGGCCGGATCCCTGGGACGTGATCTGGACTGTGCTGTTCTCAAGTATCCCGCAATGACGACCTCTTTCATTTTGAGCCCTCCTTCATGTGGATGTTGCATTTTCGATTCATCTGATTTCCTGCCGAAAGGAGACTATTCCTGGTAAAACGTCTTTCCGGATTCGGCCATCTCCTTTATGAGCCCGGCGGGTTTGAACCGGAGGCCGTAGCGTTTTTCCAGTTCAAGGAGTTTGTCGTACACGTGTTTGAGGCCCCATTCGTCCGCATATCGGAGGATCCCGCCCCGGTAGGGCGGAAACCCGGTCCCGTAGATCATGGCGAGATCCATGTCCTGGGGCCGGTCGCAGATCCCCTGTTCCATCATGAGTGCGGCCTCGTTAATGGCCAGTGCCAGCATCACTTCCACGATTTCCTGCCAGGACATCTCTTTGGGGGCAACGCCCTCTTTTTCCAGGTATGCCTTGATGGCGTTTTCCACCGTCGGGTTGGGGACGGGTTTTTTACCGCTGTAGTCAAAGTATCCGGCCCCCGTCTTCCGGCCGTAACACCCGGTGTGGTATATGACTTCGGTCAGGGGATGGACCGCATAGCGCTCCCCCAGTCGCCGTTCAAAGGTCTTACCCACATGATAATTGATGTCAATGCCGGTGAGATCCGCCAGGGTGGCCGGCCCCATGGGCATGCCGAAATCCACCATGGCCTCTTCGATGACCGCACCGTCCACACCGTCGGCCACGAGAAACACGGCCCCGCCGAAGAGGCCGCCCAACTGCCGGGAGACATAAAAGCCCGGACCGTCATTGACCACGATGGGGATCTTTCTGATGGCCCGTGCAAAGGCCACACTGGTGGCCAGGGTCTGGTCTGAGGTCTTTTCTGCGCAGATGATTTCCAAAAGCTGCATCCGATGGGCCGGATTGAAGAAGTGAAGGCCGATCATGCGCCCGGGGTCTTTGAGGATCGAGGCCATTTCGGTGATGGGCAGGGCCGAGGTATTGGTGGCGAAAATCACGTCTGGACCGCAGATGCCCTCGAGCTGCTTCCAGATGCCCTGTTTGATCTCCATGTCCTCCAGCACCGCTTCAATCACGAGATCCACACCCTTCAGATCCTCAATCTCGGTGGTGGTGGTGAGCTGGGTTTCGATCATGCGATCCACATCGGCCGGCGTCATCTTCTTTTTCTTGATGGGATAGGCAAAGGTTTTCCGCACCGCCGCCAAGCCCTTTTCGATGGCATCCTGGCCGATATCCCAGAGCACCGCATGAAAGCCCCCGCTCAGGAGCAGACTGACGATGCCCGACCCCATGACGCCGCCCCCCAGCATGGCTACGGTTTTGATCTCGGCCGGCTCCATCCCTTTGATCCGGGGGAGTTTGCCTGCGGCCCGGGTGTTGAGGAATATACCGATGAGATTCTTGGCCACATCCGTGAGCGCGCAGTCGCAAAAGAGGGCCACCTCCGTCTCGATATCGGCCTCCATATTGAAGCTAAGGCCCTTTTCAAAGGCCTCGATGGCCTTGAAGGGGGCGATGTACCCCTTGGCCTTTTGGGCGGCCATCATCTTGGCCACATCCAAAAAGGCCTTCTTTTCCGCTGCGCTGGGGAGCCGGTCGGTCCGGTTCCGGGTCATCCGCATCTTGAGATTGAGCTCTCCCGATATGAACCGCTTCGCCGCTTGAATGGCCGTGTCTATGAGCGCTTCCGGAGCCGCCACTTCGTCCACGAGTCCCCTGGAATAGGCCAGTTCCGCTTTGATGGGTTTACCCACCGTGATCATCTCCACGGCATTGGGGAGCCCGATGAGGCGGGGCAGACGCTGCGTACCACCGGCCCCCGGAATGAGACCGATCTGCACCTCGGGCTGGCCCAGATTGACCCCTCGGGCCGCCACGCGGTAATGACAGGCCATGGCGGTTTCCAGCCCGCCGCCGAGACAGTTGCCGTTAACGGCCGCCACGACCGGTTTGGGCCCTGCCTCGATGCTGTTCATGAAGCGGGCCCCTTGAAGGGCCTTCTCATGGATGTCGTCGCGGTTCTTGACCGCCTGAAGCTGGGTGATGTCCGCGCCTGCGATGAAATTCTTCCCCGCCCCGGTGATCACGATGGCCTTGATCGCATCCGTGCCGAAGGCTGATTCAATGGCCTCACTGAAATCCCGGGCCATCTGCGGCGAGAACTGGTTGACCGGCGGGCTGTCTATGGTGAGCACAGCCACATCATCTCTGATTTCCACGCTGACCGTTTGATACGCTGTTTTCATCGGCTTACCTCGCCCTTTTTGTCCCTTACTTTAATGGGGTTTTGGAAAACGTCAAAGATCCAGGGTGAATGGTCTTCTTTAATAGCATAAATCAAAGAAAAATACCTGGTAAAAAATCAGAGAACATGAAAGAATATTTTTTTAGCGTCTTAGATCATCCCTTACGGGAAGGCCACGAGAGGAGGCAAAAGATGTTTTTTGAAATGTCCGAGAGGGGAAAGAAATTACAGGAGCAGGTTCAGGCATTTATGGACGAGCACATCTACCCGAACGAGAGCAGGTACTACCAGCAGATTGAAGAGGGGGATCGATGGGAACCCCTTCCGATCATCGAGGAGCTGAAGGAAAAGGCCCGTGCTCAGGGGCTGTGGAACCTTTTTCTGCCCGAGAGTGAATACGGGGCCGGGTTGACCAACTATGAATATGCCCCTTTATGCGAAATCATGGGCCGCTCGCCGCTGGCGCCGGAGGTGTTCAACTGTTCAGCACCGGATACGGGCAATATGGAAGTCCTTGTGCGTTACGGCAATGACGCTCAGAAAAAGGAATGGCTCGAACCGCTGCTCAACGGCGAGATCCGTTCGGCCTTCTGTATGACCGAGCCGGATGTGGCCTCGTCCGATGCCACCAACATCCAGGCCAGCATTGTCAGGGACGGGGATGAATATGTCCTCAACGGCAACAAATGGTGGGCCTCCGGTGCGGGGGACCCGCGATGCAAACTTTATATCTTCATGGGCAAGACCGATCCCGATGCGCCGCGCTACCGGCAGCAGTCCATGATCCTGGTGCCCGCGGATGCTCCGGGGGTGCGGATGATTCGTTCGCTGCCGGTGTTCGGTTACGATCACGCCCCTCACGGACACGGTCACATCAAGTTTGAGAACGTCCGTGTGCCCGTCTCCAATATCCTGTTGGGGGAGGGGAGGGGCTTTGAGATCGCCCAGGGACGTCTGGGACCGGGACGGATTCACCACTGCATGCGAACCATCGGTGTGGCCGAGCGGGCCCTCGAGGCGCTGTGCAGGCGGGCGGCATCGCGGGTGGCCTTCGGCAGACCGCTTGCCGAAATGGGGTCGATCCGGCAGGATATTGCCAAATCACGAATGGAGATCGATCAGGCGCGTCTTTTGACCATGTACGCCGCCCATATGATGGACACGGCGGGAAACAAGGTGGCACGGACCGAAATTGCCATGATCAAGGTGGTGGCCCCCGTCATGGCCCTGAACGTCATCGATCGGGCCATACAGGTGCATGGCGGCAAAGGCGTGTGTGAGGATACGGAACTGGCGGCGGCGTGGGCCTCGGTCAGAACGCTTCGACTGGCAGACGGTCCGGACGAAGTTCACATGGAGACCATTACCAAACTGGAGTTGAGAAAGTATCAATGAGCACAAAAGATGACACAAGTGAGGTGAGGCCCGCCCATCGATTCGATGAACATGTCCTGTCGGATTATCTGAGGCAGCATATCAGTGGCTTTGAGGGGAAGCTCTCGGTTCGACAGTTCACATACGGCCAGTCCAACCCCACCTTCCTCCTGACGGCCGGGGAGACGTCGTATGTGCTCAGGAAAAAGCCGCCTGGCAAACTCCTCCCCTCGGCCCACGCCGTGGACCGGGAGTATCGGATGATCAAGGCCCTCAAAGAGACGGATGTGCCGGTGGCCGAGCCCGTGCTCTTCTGTGAGGATGTCTCCATCATCGGGACGCCTTTTTATGTGATGGCCCATGTGGAGGGCCGGATCTTCCGTGATGTCACCGCATCAGAGGCCTCGGGTCCGGAAGAACGTGCGGCCATCTTCGATCACATGAACGACACCATGGCCAAAACCCACCTGGTGGACTGGGAAACCCTGGGACTGGCGGATTACGGGAAACCGGGAAATTACATGGCCCGGCAGGTGAGCCGGTGGAAGCGACAGTACGAGGCATCAAAAACCGATGAGATCGAGGATATGGATGTTCTGATTGAGTGGCTGGAGGACCATATTCCGGAGGATGACAGCACCAGCATCGTCCACGGCGATGTGCGCCTTGAAAACCTCGTTATTCACCCCACCCGAACCGAGGGTGGTGGCCGTTCTGGACTGGGAGCTTTCCACACTCGGGCATCCCCTGTCGGATCTTGCCTACAACTGTATGCAATATTACATCCCCGTGGGTGAGGGGAAACTCTCCGGATATAGAGGCCTCGACCTGGCCGAATGGGGAATCCCCGAGGAGGCCGATTACATTGACGCTTATTGCCGGCGCACGGGACGCGATGGAATTGCCGAATGGGAAATTTTCGTGGCCTTCGGCATGTTCCGCCTTGCCAGCATCGTTCAGGGGGTCTACAAGCGGGGGCTGGACGGCATCGCCAGTTCGGAACAGGCCCGGTCATATGGCCGGTATGTTCTTTTTCTGGCCGACGTGGCGCGGCAGGTCATATTCCCACCCGATCCCCCTCTCTAAACCGGGCATACCCCTGTTCCGTCATCCGGATAAAGGGAATGGCTGCGGCGGTCAGGGTGCAGAGGGTAAGGTGGGCCGAGGGGAGGGTCGATCCCAAATCGGTCACGATTTGCTGGAATCGGTTCATCTTTTCGGTCAGGGCATCGAATGGAAGGCCGGACACATACCCGCCCGCCTCACAGGGGATATCCAAAAGGTTCTCTCCGTTTTTTGCCAGGGCTGTGCCGCCCTGCATGTGGATGACCCGGTTGATGGCCACGGTCAGATCCTCATCACTGGTTCCGACGGCCACGAGCCCGGCGCTGTCCCAGCAGAGGCTGGAGGCTGCGGCTCCCTCCTGCTGGCCCCATCCCCTCACAAAGCCGATGAACTTCTGGGATGTACCGCTGGCCCGTTCAATGTACACGCATTTTAACAGGTCGTTTTCAGGGTCTGCCTGAAGTTCCCCGCCCCTGACGGTGATCCGTGCCTCCCCCTCCCGCGTGACCAGGCCGTTGGACTGGATGTCGATGGTGCGGACGGACACATCCCCCCGGCCGTTTTCCGCAGGGATTTTCAGGGCCTCAGGAGAGACGGGATCCATGGTCATGGTCCTAAGGAACCGGGGCGGGTGAGGAACTCTCGAAAGCGGTACCGTACATTGGCCCTTTCGAGCGACCACCTGCCCGTTGGATATGACGATGTCGGGCGTCATCCGGTCTTCCCCGGGCAGGATGAGGATATCGGCCATGCGTCCGGGGGATATGCCGCCGGTGAGATGATCGATACCGAGGTGTTCGGCCGGATTGAGACTGACCATCTGGACCACGCGAACGAAATCCAGGCCAAGGTCCACCGCCTTTTGGATTACATCCACAAAATATCCTTTCTCCGACAACAGGTCCAGGCTGGTACCGTCCGTCACCAGGCCCAGGCGGCGGGTGTCGATCTCATTTACAATGGGGGAGATGATGTCCAGGTCCCTGCGGATGTACCCTTCCCGAATCAGCACAAAATACCCCATCTCCAGCCGGGAGAGGACATCTTCCGTCGAGATGGATTCATGACACGACAGGGCCCCGGCCGCGGCGTAGGCGGCCAACTTTCGATCAGATGCCCCGGCAGCGTGTCCCTGTACGGATTTTCCGGCCCGCCGGGTTTCGTCAATCAATCCCAGGATGCGGTTGTCCGGGGTCAGTATGGCGCCCTGCCAGTAGGATTCACCGAGTCCGATGACCTGGTCGGATGTCAGCAGTTCTCTGACCTCCTGACGGGTGATGAAACGGGATCGGGCGGCCGGGCTGAGGGTGACCATGGGGGGGACAAGGCTGTAGATCTTGACGGGCCGGTTCCGGGACTGTTCCAAAAAGACCCTCAGGCCTTCGGCACCCTGGACAAAGGCATAGCTCTCCACCTCTGTAACATAGGTTGTGGTCCCTCCCGGGATGGCCCTGATGAGGAAGTCTGTGAGGTCATATTCATAGGACAGATGGGTGTGTGCATCGATATACCCGGGGGATAGGATACGGCCATCGGCTTCGATCACATCCGTTTCTTCACCGACGCAGTGGGCGGCGTCCGGCCCGACGTAGGCGATCCATTTATCCTTGACGGCCACCGATCTATGGGGAATCAGTCGACCCGAGTAGACATCCAGCAAGATACCGTCCCGTATCACCATATCTGCCTTCTTATTGCCCAGCGCCGTTTCTACGAGTTGTCGATTGTCAGCATGGTCGGAAGATGGTTTCATTTTTCTGTGCATCCTTTCATCCTGTTTTTCGTAAGCATTGGAACACTGCCGCACCCAAACCCCTAAACGAAAAAAGGACTTAAACGATGTTGTCCAAGTCCTTGAGATTCTTGCTATTACTGGTGCGCCTGGCAGGATTCGAACCTGCGGCCTGCGGATTAGAAGTCCGCTGCTCTATCCAACTGAGCTACAGGCGCAGCACATGTTGAAGCGTGTGCAAAAGGGCCTAACGGGACAGAATCGCTCGCTGTGACATGGGCATGATGAGGGGTTGGTGGCCATGACCGTTCAGCACTTCATGAAGCACGGTATCCGTACTCTGTTCCAGTTGCCCCATGATTTCAGCGAGGGCCTTGAGACGCGTCAGAGTCTTTCTTGACTTGTCTTTATAAGGCAGATCGAGATAGGAATCATCCAGAATCTGAATCAATCGCTCGACCACCTCGAGATCAAACCGATCCGTCTCGCTGTAAAGTAAATCCACCCACTCCCGTTTCAAGGGCTCCGGTATACTGTCAAAGACCCTGAGGATCTCCTGATCCTTTCCCAAGGCCAGTGACCGCTTGAGTTGTTCAATCTCCTGTCGAATATCGTGGTTCCGTTCTTCTTCAAAAAGCCCTTTATGGATGAGGGTATTCCATTTCTGTTCGATCTGCATGCGGATCCAGTTTTCCCCCTGGCGCGGGGGAAGCCGAAGCTTCAGGAATTTATCCTGCAGGGCAATCAGATCATTTCCAATGACGTGATAATCGTCGGGAAGTGCTCCGGCAAGCGTGTTAAGCCGCCTCACCGCATCCCGCTTTTTCTCTTTCAGATCAGAGTCCTTCAGGAGCACCGCCTCCCACTGGTCCCTCAAAAAACCAAATTCCAACTTCATCAACGAAAAAATCAATCCCGATTTGGTGATGGCGTTTCGCAGGGAATCCGCGAGGATATTGTAGGACTTGAATCGGTCCTCCGCCAGGAGCCGTGTGGCTTCGAGGGATTGCTGCTTCAGTTCATAGGAGAGGAGTTCGGTCCCCAGCACCCGTGAGAGGCGTTTGATAATCCTGGTTTCAGGACTTCCGATCTTTATGGATTGCGGGAGAAAATGAATCTTGATGACCGCCGCCACGATGTAGTCGCTGTCCTCCCACAAGCCCTCGCCATGGTAATTCCGGGGAACGTTGGACAACACCCCTTCCGGCAGAGGCAGGTCTTCCTTGCGGATCAGGACGGGTTCCATGTGGTGATAATCCGTCATGATCCCTTCCACCTGAAGCCGAACGCTCCTGGCATCATTGCCCGGGTCTTCCGCTGTCCAGCTTTTCTGCCGCTCCACGCACCACCCCATGGCCTCCAGCGGCCGAACCGGTTCATCACGATAGGCCAGCCAGGACTTTCCCGGGGGATTGTAATCGGATTCTTCCGGAAGGCCCCAGGTGATGGTGTCTTTTTCTCGATCAATCTCCCCGGAAGTGATCCGTTTCGCAATCATTTCCGGGGGCCGGCCGATCCTGTAAACAGTGCCCTTAAAGGCGTTCGGCAGGCATATGAGGATACTTTCGATGATTTCTTTGCAGGCCTTTTCAAGGACTGCATTATCGATGTCGATGGTCACTTTCTATCATCCCAAGGGTATTTCAAAATTCGGCGACCCCAACGAAATGACTGGAAATTCGCCTGATGAATCGAGATAATGTATACCTTTTTCTGGTTTTGTCAACAAAGAACCGCCATGAGCATTTCCAGGGCGCGTTCATCGGCGCCGGTCCATCCCAAAACCCCATGTTCTTTGAAGTATTCCACTCACGAAACCCTTGACAAGCCCCGTCCCCCCTGACACACTCGGCTTCACTATGGAAGAAGGAATTCGCCTGCACCACATGCCCTCCCTGAACCAGCCGATACTCATTGCAGGGTTCGACGGGTGGGGGAATGCGTTGAATGTATCCGAAGGGATGGCTGCCTACCTCATCAGGGAGCTGAACGCGGAGATTTTTGCAGAACTCAATCCAGACCTCTACTTCCGTTACGACAGCAATCGGCCCATTGTGGAAATTGAAGCAGGGGAGATCAAGCGGATTTCCTTACCGAAGGGAGGGTTTTACCGGGCAAAAACGTCTGGAAAAGAGGGGGATATCGTCATTTTGAAATCCCGCGAACCCAATCTTAACTGGCGGCATTTTGCCGGTGATTTGATGGCCTTCTGCGGACGGCTCGGGGTCAAAATGATCATCACCCTGGGGGCCATGTACGATAACGTGCTCCATTCGGACAGGTTCATGTCCGGCATCGCCTCCAACGGCACCCTCTCCGCAATGCTGAAAGAGAAAGGGCTCATCCCGATTACCTACAAGGGCCCCAGTGCCATTCATTCCATCATACTCACCGAAGGCGGGAAAATGGGATACGACTGCATGAGCATCTGGTGTCACTGCCCTTACTATCTTGAAGGAATCACCCACTTCGGGCTCCTGTCCCATCTCGGTTCCCTTTTGGCATCCATCGGCGATTTTGATCTCAATACGGCGGGGATGGAGAAACAGTGGAAAGAGCTGAACCTGCAAATTCAGGAACTCATCGAAAAAAATCCCCAACTTCAGGAGATGCTCAGTGACATCCGGAAGGAAAAGGTGAAAGGCTCCTGGAAAAATATGAAGGATGCTTCAGAAAAAGATCAAAAAATCATAAACTTGGCAGACTTCATTAAACCGATACCGTAGACTTAACCCACGCGCATTACGACGGTCCTGCCCCCTTTTGTCTTTTAACTGCCGCCACCAGTTCGGGAACAATCTTCCCCGCAGGCCCCTTTAGAAAAATATCGGTAATGGTGCCCGTCAGATGGGTCCTTTCCATATTGATCTCAATGACCTTGGCGCCGTTGCGCTTCACGATGGATGGGATGGTATTGGCCGGAGATACCACAGCGGACGTCCCCACAACCAGCAAGGCCTCTGCTGAAGACGCCAGTTCAAAAGAGCGGCGCATGGCCGCTTCGGGTATGGCTTCCCCAAAGAAAATCACATCCGGTTTCAATATGTTCCGGCAGTCGCACCTCGGCGGGATCTCGTTTCGTTTCTCTTCGGTCCGGTATTGTTTCCCGCACCACAAACACGAGAGGGTGCTCGAATTGCCGTGATATTCAATCACCTCCCTGGACCCCCCGGCCTGGTGAAGGTTGTCCACATTCTGGGTAATGACACAGTGCAAAAGACCCATTTGCTCAAGCTCACCCATACCCTTATGGGCCGGATTGGGTCTGGCATCCCCCACGACCTTATCCATTTCCTGAAGCATCTGCCATACCTTTTTAGGATCACTCCTGAATGCCTGTATGGTCGCATATTCGGCAGGGTCATATGTGGCCCACAGGCCTTCTGCGCTCCTGAAATCCGGTATTCCGGATTCCACGGAAATGCCGGCCCCGGTCAGTGCAATGGTCAGCTTCGAATGAATAAGGATATCCGCACACGTTTCCACTGGTTCGGACATGATTCCTTCCTTCTGTTATTCAATGAGAAACGGATCATCACCGGCGATTTTCATCAAACCGCTTCGAAAACAATCTTCCCCTCGGTGCTGTCGTAGCGCCTCAGTCTGGCGGTCAGGCTTTTTTGCTCACCGAAGATATTGATGAGTTTTACCGAAATCCCTTCCACTTCCACCAGATCCACACTCTCCAGGATCTTTTGTTCCCCATTTTCGCGTATGATGTATGCATGTGCCTCACACATCTTTATCGATCCCCCCTCGTATTAAGATGCTCTTCCTTTGCAGATGATCCCGCCGCCCGTCACTCGAGCCCTTGAAGCGCCTTTTCGATACACGTATTCACTCTGGCACTCAAATCGACCATTTCCCGGACATGTCCGGCGCTCTCCGCTTTGCCCGCATCTTCAAGCTGATCCGCAAACAGCTCGTATTCCTCAAGGTGATGGGTATTGTGAGTCATCCAGTGCTCCAGTCTCATCTTCGACTTTTCAAGAAAATCCATGGGTACCCTCCTTTGCGTATGGATTTCTCATTCAGGCTAAGAAAATACCCCCCGGATGTCAATGCAATTCCACGTCAAATTCAACCACCGCGCCTCAGTCATCGTCACAAAAGTATTGACTGGAGTCGACCAGAAGGTTAATATCGGCCCAACATTCAATATTTGAGTTGAAGGAGGGCCGGGATGGCGGATGTGCTTAAAGGAAAGAGAATTCTGATTGTTGATGATGAGCCGGATATTTTGGAAACCTTAACGGAAATTCTGGATATGTGTTCCGTTGACAGCGCGCCGAATTTTGAAACCGCCCAGAAATTTCTCCAAAAAAACACCTATGATCTGGCGATTCTCGATATCATGGGCGTAAGAGGATATGATCTCCTTGAAATCACCAATCAGCGGGGGATTCCGGCGCTCATGCTGACGGCGCACGCCATGAATGCAGAAAATCTGGTGAGATCCATTAAGGGTGGTGCCCAGGCCTATATCCCAAAAGACAAGATTGCCGATATCCCCGTCTACATCGAGGACATGCTACAGGCCAGGGACAAGGGCGTGGAAAAACATGGGGTGTGGTTCAAACGGCTTGAGCCCTTCTTTGATAAAAAATTCGGGCCTGACTGGAAAGCGTCCCACAAGGAATTCTGGAGGGACTTTGACATGTCCTATGTCACATCAAAGGAGGAGATTGAAGAAATCATGTGAGACCTTTGAAAAGAGACATCCTAAAACCAATAGCTGCGTCACGTTCGGATTAACAGGGCTTCAGGGGGATCTCAACCACAAATTTTGTCCCCTGGCCCTCATCACTCCTCAGCGTCATCTTACCCCCCAGATCCTCCACCAGAACCAGCACACCGGCAAGACCCAGACCGTGCCCCCTGACACTCCCGGTTTCCGAGGCATTCACCTGGAAATAACACTCAAAAATCTTTTTGTGATAGGCAGGGGGAATGCCTTCTCCATCATCACTGACGGAAAAAACCATCACATCGCCCCGCTTGTCCACTTCGAGTTCAACCCGCTCGCGTCGATATTTCAGGGCGTTGTTGAGCAGGTTTCTGAGGATTTGCCTGACCTTTGCCTCATCCTGGCATATCTCCTCACACCAGACCCTTTCGTCGGCATGGAGATAAACCTGTTTTCCGGCGAGAAGCGATTTGAAATCCTGGAGGCGGGAACAGGCCTTGATTTCCTCAGAGATGTCATCATACGTCAGATCAAAAATTTCAATGAGCCCCTCCATCAGCAGGTCGGATAGTGTGAACCGGCTGTAGTTGAGGATCCCCTCTCTGGCCCTCCCCAGTTCCAGTGCATCATTCACCAGTGCCTGGAGGACCTTGGTGTTCCTCAAGGCCCTCTTGAACACCTTTTCCTGTTTTTCAGTGACGGACCCGTATTTCTCCGGCCTTTTGAGCAGTGAGGTCAACCCTGCCTCTATCACCGCTACGGGAACCTTAAGATCATGAATCAACAGATCGATCTTAATTCTTTCTCGGCCCATGGATTTCGTTTCTCCCCTCTCATAAGGCCCAGCGCCATACGCTCGACCGTGTCGCGACCCCTCACGCATGCTGCGGGTGTCACCCTTTCCGGGTTTTATGCCAAGAGACTTCTTTAATTTATCAATTCCCGCTGAGAAAATCAAACCCCTTACCACCTTCGCAAAGATTCATCCTCAACGTGTCTGATGGGAATATCCGCCCATATTTTAGACCTTGCTGTTTCGAAGGTTTACTGGTATGTATCGAACGCCCTTAAAACCCTAAAGCCTTAAATCAGGATATTGTCACCATGTCTTTTGATATCACCGGCTGGATTGTCAGGATACCGGTCTTACTCTTCGCCATTACCATTCATGAGTATGCCCACGGAAAGACCGCCCTCTGGTTCGGCGACCCCACCGCCCAGCGAATGGGGCGCCTGTCCTTTAACCCGTTGACCCATATCGATCCGCTGGGGGCGGTGTGCCTGTTCCTCTTCAACTTCGGCTGGGCCAAACCCGTACCCGTGGATACACGGTATTTTAGGAACCACAGGCGGGATGTCATCCTCATGTCGCTATCCGGCCCCGTGACCAATCTATGTGCGGCGTTTGTGGCCGGAATGCTCCTGCGCTTTTTGTTCCTGCCCATCGAAATCTATCAGATGGTCCTCCTCTATCTCTTGTTCATGAATCTTGGGCTGGGTCTTTTCAACCTGCTTCCCCTGCCCCCTCTCGATGGCTCCCATGTCCTGGAAAATCTGCTCACGGAAAGGGCCGCCCTGCGGTATCGCGAACTGAGCCGCTACGGACCCTTTATTCTCATTGGCGTCATCTTGCTGGACAATTTCGCACACACGGGCATCTTAAACGCCATCCTGCTTCATCCCATGCGCTACCTCGCAGGACTCTTTTCGGGCATCGCCTTTTGAAATGAAACATTTTGCTCGACCAGGAATCAAATGGTGATGTTACACTGAAACGGCCGGTTTGACAAGCCGACATTTGGCAGCCGTTTCCTCAATAACGGCGTGAATGTCTTCTTGATGATGGATCTGATTGGATCTCGATAAAGATTGAAATGTCTTGATCCCCTGCTTGACAATTTATGTGAGGGGTAATAATAGTCCGGGAAAGGCCAGCGGTTATTTCGTCCGCATACCCGCGGTTCAACCGGACGCATAGAGAGGGATGGCCGAATGCCATTTTTTGAGGGAGCCATAAATGAAGTTACATGAATATCAGGCAAAAGATATTTTTCTGAAATCAGGGATTCCCATTCCCAACGGCCAACTGGTGACTGGGGCGGAGCAGGCCAACAAGGTCACCCAGATTATCAACGGGCCGCCCTGGGTGGTGAAGGCACAGATCCACGCGGGGGGCCGTGGAAAGGCCGGCGGTGTAAAGCTGGTGCAGTATCCCTACGAGGTGGTGAAAACCACGGAATCGATGCTTGAAACGCCCCTCAAGACAGCACAGACCGGCCCGGAGGGCGTGAAGGTAAACCAGGTCCTCATTGAAGAACGGGTCGAGGTGGACAGCGAGTTCTATCTCGGCATGGTGGTTGACCGGGACACCGCCTGCCCCACCATGCTCTTCAGCCAGGCCGGGGGGACCGAGATAGAGGTCAAAGCCGCCCGGTCATCATCTGTGATCAAAAAAGAGCACATTGATCCGGTGTCCGGGTGGATGCCCCATTATGCAAGGAACCTTCTTTATACCCTGGACCCGCCTCCGCCCCCCGGCGCCATGCCGGGGCTGATGTCGGTCATGGCCCATGTGTACAAGATCTTCATGTCGCTGGACTGTTCACTGGTGGAAATCAATCCCCTGGTGTTTACAAAAGATCGAAAAGTCTATGCCCTGGATGCCAAAATCACCCTCGACAGCAACGCCTTATTCCGGCAGAAAGAACTCCTGGAGCTTGAAGACACCAGAGAAAAAGATCCCCTGGAACTGATGGCCGAGAAATATCACCTCAACTATATCCGGCTCGACGGCAATATCGGCGCCATGGTCAACGGGGCCGGTCTCGCCATGGCCACCATGGATGTCATCAAACTGGCGGGTGCGGAGCCTGCCAATTTCCTGGATGTGGGCGGCGGCGCCAACGAGGACATGATCACCACGGGGATTGAGATTATTCTCAAGGATGAACGGGTAGAGGCCATCCTCATCAACATCTTCGGAGGTATTTTGAGATGCGACGTACTGGCGAGAGGTGTGCTCGCTGCGGCCAAAAAGACCAAAATCGACCTCCCCTTGATCGTCAGGCTGGAAGGAACCAACATGGAGGAAGGGCGGAAAATCCTGGAGGATTCGGAGTTGAAGTTTCTGGTGGCCAAAGACCTCTCGGAAGCTGCGGCGCTCGTTTCAAAACAGGTAAAGGGCTAAGACATCATGAGTATACTGGTAGATGAAAACAGCAGGGTGGTGGTTCAAGGCATTACAGGCCGGGAAGGCCAGTTTCATACCCGGCAGATGCTCAACTACAACACCGTCGTGGCTGCCGGCGTGACACCCGGCAAAGGCGGAGAAACAGTGGAAGGCGTTCCGGTTTTCAATACGGTCAGGCAGGCGGTGGCGCAAGAGGGCGTCAATGTCTCCTGCATCTTCGTGCCCCCGCATTTTGCCGCTGACGCCATTATCGATGCCGCCTCGGCAGGTATCGACGTCATTGTATGCATCACCGAAGGGATTCCCATCCTGGACATGGTAAAAGTAGCGGGGTTTCTCCGGACCAGGAAATCCGTCCTGATCGGTCCCAACTGCCCGGGGGTCATTTCGCCGGGCAAGACCAAGGTGGGTATCATGCCGGGGGCCATTCACAAGCGGGGACCCATGGCGGTTATTTCCAGGAGCGGGACGCTCACCTATGAAGTCGTTGATCAACTGACCCGAGTCGGCCTGGGCCAATCCACCTGCATCGGTATTGGCGGCGATCCCCTGATCGGCACTTCATTCATTGATCTTTTGAAACGATTTAAAGTGGACGATGAGACCGAAGGGGTCGTCCTTATCGGAGAAATCGGCGGCACCGCGGAGGAAAAGGCGGCCGACTATATCAAACGGAGATTCAATAAGCCGGTCATCGCCTTCATTGCCGGACAGACCGCACCACCGGGAAGACGTATGGGACATGCCGGCGCCATCATTTCCGGCGGTCAGGGAAAGGCCGAGGACAAGATCAAGGCCCTTAAGAATGCAGGCATCAAAGTGGCCATGGATCTCGGGAAACTCGGTGAGACCGCCTATGAGGTGATGAAAAAGGCGCGTTCGGCCTGAAAGCATCCTTGACGGAAGCGTCGGTGGATGATATAAATTTATGCTTGAGGCATTTATCTTAGGAAATAGAAAATCGGCTTGCGAGATGTGATATCATGGACAAGGTTCTGAATCTTACCGACAGGCTCCAGGACAAAAGGCGTAAGGAGCAGATCGAGGTCTATCGAGAGAAATTCGACACGGTCCAGCGCATCCTTCATTGTTCAGGGTGTCAGTATAAATGCGCCATGTGCGGGTATCATATTGAAACAGAGGATGCCGAAACGCCCACATCCCGAAAAGATACCGAATTCAATCTCTGTGACAGCTGCGCTTCGGAATACGAAGCCTTCAAACGAATGAAACAGGGGAAAATGGATGATGCCCATCTGTTTTGGCATACGGACGAATGGATGGCATTTTGGACCGCCTGGTGCGAATATCAGCGGTCCATTAACCGATTTAGACATGCGTTCAACCTCAAACAGCTGGAAGACCCCTCAGGTGAATGATCGCCCGAAAGGGCCTTGAGGCTGAAGGACTTGACAACCGTGCGTTTTATTGGAACATCGGAGGGAGTTACATGTTTGGCATAGGCATGCCAGAGTTGATAATCATACTGATTATTATCCTGGTTATTTTCGGGGCGGGCAAACTGCCAGAGATCGGCAGCGGCATCGGCAAAGGGATTAAAAACTTCAAGAAGGCCACACATGAGGCCAAGGAAGAGATCCCTGCGCCCGAAGAAAAAGAAAAGAAAGATGATCAGGAGGCTTAGGCCCCCGTTCAATTTCTAAAGGCGAGATCCGCTGCCCACCTAAAATGGGATGTCGTCCTCCGGGACGTTGACGGGGTCTTCTTCAGGAGTGGGAATCGGCCCGCCGTACTGGTCGCTTCCGCTCTTACCTTGAGAATCCAGCATTTGCATGTTCTGCGCAATGATTTCTGTTGTCCACCGTTTGTTTCCCTCCTGGTCCTCCCAGGATCTCGTTTGCAGTCTCCCCTCGATGTAGATTTGACTCCCTTTCTGAAGATATTCACCGCAGATCTCGCCGAGACGCCGCCATGCAACAATTCGATGCCATTCCGTGTCTTCCTGCTTTTCACCGGTGTTCTTGTCTTTCCATTCGCGGGATGTAGCCATAGGAAAATTCGCCACTGCAACACCGCTGGGGGTATACCTGACTTCAGGATTTTTTCCCAATCTTCCGACCAATATCACCTTATTCACGCCGGCCATGATGTCTTCTCCTTCATTTTTTGTTCAATTCTCTTAGGAAGAGATTAATAAGATATGCGCGCAACTTTGAACATCTGTAACACAAAGAAATTCGCAAAATCAAGGGCATTCGCCAAACACGCTGCCCCATGATCATTTTCTGTGTTGACGGATACGGATCAAAGGGTTAAGGTCCTGTTATTCAAAGCATAATAACCAGACCCTTTCCATCTGTGGTATCATTTTCGGATATGTACCCAAAGGGGTCATTAAAACGGACACAAGGACAACCATGCTGAAAGTGATCCCCCTCGGGGGACTGGGTGAAATCGGCCTCAACATGATGGTCATCCAATACGAAGACGCGCTCTTTGTGGTCGACGCAGGGTTGATGTTTCCCGATGTGTACATGCCGGGCGTTGATCGGGTTATCCCGGATTTTAGCTATCTACATGAGAACAGGGAAAAGATAAAGGCGGTTATCCTGACCCATGGCCATGAGGATCATATCGGCGCCATGCCTTTTTTTCTCAGGGAATTTTCGGTTCCGGTTTTTGCCACCACCTTCACGCTGAGGCTCCTGGAAGAAAAGCTGAAGGAGTATACATTCTCTCACGAGCCGGATTTGAGACAAATCGCTCCAGGCGATCACACCGACATCGGGCCCTTCACAGTCGAGTACATCCGGGTCAACCACAGTATCGTGGACGGTGTCGGGCTTGCCATTCATACCCCTGAAGGCCTCATCATCCATTCGGGTGATTTCCGCATCGATTACACGCCCGTCTATTCCGAAGCCACGGATCTGAACCGATTCGCCCATTATGGTGCGAAAGGGGTGCTGGCCTTCTTCTCCGATTCGACCAACGCGGAGAAGGAAGGGTTTACCATGAGCGAAAAGGATGTTAAAAAGACGCTGGCCGAACTCTTTGATACCTGCGAGGGACGTCTCATTGTCGCCAGTTTCGCATCCAACATCTCCCGGATTCAGCAGGCCATCTCACTCGCGGTCAGATCGGGGCGCAAGGTGGTCCTGAACGGCAAGAGCATGATCACCAATGTGGGCATCGCAAAGGAGGAAGGGTTTATCACCATCCCCGAGGAGACCGAGATATCGGAAAGGCAGATCTCACAATTCCCTGACCGGAACATCGCCATCATCACCACCGGAAGCCAGGGCGAACCCATGTCCGCGCTGACCCGGATGGCCAAGCGCACCCACAAGGGCATCGAAATCCAGAAGGGCGATACCGTCATTCTGTCATCCCGCTTCATCCCCGGGAATGAAAAGGCCATCGCATCCATCATTAACCGGCTCTACAGGCTCGGCGCGCGGGTGGTGTATGAAAAGGTCTCGGACATCCATACGTCCGGTCATGCCAAGAGAGCCGAACTGAAACTCATGCTGGACCTCGTCAAACCAACCTATTTCGTTCCCATTCACGGGGAATACCGGCATCTCGTCAATCATGCCCAGATTGCCTATGAGATGGGCATCCCGGAAACACATGTCATCATTGCCCAGGACGGGGATGTTATCTGTTTTGAAGAGGGGACGCACTGGATGGATGAAGGGATATCCACCGGCCGCATCCTTGTGGACGGGAAAGGCGTCGGTGATGTGGGGGAAACGGTCTTGAGGGACCGAAGGCGGCTGAGTGGACACGGCATGGTGGTTGTTCTCCTGGCACTGGATGAAAATCGGGGGAGATGATCTTCGGTCCGGAGTTTATCACCCGCGGCTTCATATTTGAAGATGTCAGCCGATCGCTCCTGGACGACGCAGAGGCAATGGTCTCGGCCATCATCGGTGAAACCGACAAACCGCTCCCCATCGATACATCGGAAATAGAGGCCACCATTCAGCGAAGACTCAAGCGTTTTTTTTACCGCGTTATTGAAAAGCGACCCCTGATCGTGCCCGTCATTATCACCATCTGAGTCGAAACGCCATATGACCAAAGAAAAAGGAAAGAAAGCCCGAAAGGCAACCACCAAAAAAGGAAAGGCTCCTGCAGGCGAAAAATCCCCGCACCCCATCCGAAAGGAGATTCTCGGGATTATCCTGCTCCTCGCCGCCATCATCTTCGGCGGAAGCCTCTTTTCCTATTCGCCGGGGGACAGCCTGTTCTGGAATACCACCGGGCATCTCGGTGAGGCAAAGAACCTCCTTGGCGCCGTGGGGGCTCACCTGGCCGGCGCACTCTTCGACACCATCGGGTTCTCTGCCTTCTGGTTTCCCGTCATCCTTCTGACCCTTTCGTTCCTTGCCTTCAAAGGCCTTCCGCCCGCATCTCCCTTCAAAAGTATCCTGGCCGCATGCGCCATGCTAACATCTTTTTCCGCCATCCTTGCACTTCAATGCGGCGCGGAACTCCATTACAACGGCGGCGGCATGGCGCCCGGCGGGCTCCTGGGTCTTCACCTGGCCGGTTTGATGGAGAGGGCGCTGAATTATTTCGGGGCCTATGCCATTCTGGTAACCATCTTCATCATCTCCCTGATGATATTGACCCGCTTTTCCCTGGGCTGGCTCTTTTCCAGACTCGGCCTGTGGTGTCTCGGCATATGGCGAAAGATACGGGACATCATGGCCAAAAGGCGGGAGCGGAAAAACCGGGCCCGCAGGACCACCGTCGCCCGCACCAAGCTGAAGTCAAAACCCAAGGTCAACATCGTCAAGACCGCACCCGACAAGCCGACATCGCCCGAGCAGGAACTGTTTTCGTTCATGAATGTGGCCGGTTCATTCAAGCTGCCTCCCCTGGATCTCCTGAAAGACCCGCCGGAAAAAAAGAACGTAAAGATCCAGCGGGAAAGTCTGGAAATGAACGCCCGCCGCCTTGAGAAAATGCTGTCGGACTTCGGCGTGGAAGGGGAGGTGCTGGAGATTCTCCCCGGCCCGGTCATCACCATGTACGAATACAAGCCGGCACCCGGGGTTAAGATCAGCAAGGTGGCCGGTCTCGCCGATGATCTGGCCCTGACCCTCAGGGCACCCAGTATTCGCATTGTGGCACCCATCAAAGGAAAAGCCGCCATCGGGATCGAAATCCCCAATAACCAGCGGGAGATGGTCTTTTTCAAGGAAATCCTCACCAGTTCGGCCTACAAACAATCCAAACACAAACTGCCCATTGCACTCGGCAAGGACATTACCGGAAGCGCTGTGGTGGCGGACCTTGCGAAGATGCCGCATCTGCTCATCGCCGGCGCCACCGGGACCGGAAAAAGCGTCTCCATCAACACCATGATTCAGAGCATCCTCTTCAAACTCTCCCCGGATATGGTCCGGCTGCTCATGGTGGATCCCAAGCGGATTGAACTCTCCATATATCAGGATATCCCCCATCTCCTTCACCCGGTGGTCACCCAGCCAAAGGACGCCACCAAGGCCCTCAAATGGGCCGTGGATGAAATGGAGCGACGATACATGCTCATGTCCGACAGGGGTGTCAGGAACATCGAGACCTACAACCGAAAGGTGGTGAAGGAACACCCTCCGGTTGAGCAGGACACCTCCCGGGGTACGGATAAAACCTTGCCTTATATTGTCATCCTCATCGATGAGCTGGCGGATTTGATGATGGTTTCCACCAAGGAGGTCGAAGAGTCCATCACGCGGCTGGCACAGATGGCCCGTGCAGCCGGCATCCATCTGATCATCGCCACGCAGCGTCCATCGGTGAATGTCCTTACCGGTATTATCAAGGCCAATTTTCCCACACGACTCTCCTTTCAGGTATCCTCCCGGGTCGACTCCCGAACCATCCTGGACAGCATCGGGGCCGAACATCTCCTGGGTGACGGGGACATGCTCTTCATGCCGCCGGGGGTGGGCCAGATCATGCGGATTCACGGCGCCTATCTATCGGACGAGGAGATAAAGAACGTCACTGATTTCCTTAAAAAACAACGGAAACCCGACTATGATGATTCCATCGTCACGGAAATCGCAAAGGATGAAGCGGAAAACGACTTCGAAACCGAACGGGACGAAAAATATGACGAGGCCATTGATGTGGTTTCCAGGACCGGTCAGGCGTCCATCTCCATGCTTCAGCGCAAACTGCGGGTCGGATACAACCGGGCCGCCCGAATGATTGAGGCCATGGAACAAGACGGCATCGTCGGTCCTTCAGACGGGGTCAAACCCCGGGACGTCTTCGGAAGAAAAGGGAAATGATCAAATGAAACGAGTGATTTTCGTCACCATGGCATGTCTTTTCCTCCATGGTCCCGCCTGGGCCGATGCCGATTTGTCCACCCTGTTGAAGGGGGTCCGTGAGACATACGGGGGCCTCAAGGGACTCTCCATCCAATACCGGCGCGAGGTCATCACCCGAACCATGAGCATGCTGGGGAAGAAGGCCAGTGGGGACATCGCCTTCGGTCAAATGGTCTTCCGGCCGCCCCATTTCCTCCGCCTGGATCAGGAGAGCCCCAATAGGGAAACCCTGATTACGGATGGGACGTCCCTGTGGTGGTACGTTCCAGACAAACAAAAGGCCTATCGATATGACGCGAAGGAATTCGGGAGGGAACTCAAACTCTTGAGCGACATATTCAGAGGGCTGGCCAGGGTGGAAGACAATTTCCAGGTGATATTGCACGATATGGAGGGTCAAACAGATCACCGAATCGAGTTGATTCCGGATCCGCCCTGGCAGCAAGTGGACCGCATCCAACTGACGGTGACGCCCGATCACCACATCGCCGAGGTCCGGATCTACAACCTGATGGGGGGGGTGACCGTGTTTGAACTCCGGGAACTCGAAGAAAAAAAGACCTTTCCCAAAGGGTTCTTCAGCCTGAAGCTGCCGGACGGGGTGGAACTCATCGACGAAAGACCCCATCAGTGAATCATGAGCCTTGACAGGAGCCTGCCGACCTTCTTTAAACTCTCCAGGCTGTCCGCAGGGAGGATATAATCCACAAAAGGGCGAACGGCGTTCATCCCCTGGGATAGCGAATGGGCGTCCGGGTCGGCGGCCAGCGGATTGAGCCAGACGACCGCGTGCACCTTGCCGCTCAGATGTGCCATCTCGCGCTTTAATATGGCCTTGCCCCCCAGATCCCAGCCATCACTCAAAAGCACCACCACACTTCTGGAATTAAGGAATCGAAAACCTTCCCCGCGGTTAAACTGCATCAGCGAATAGCCGATTCGCGTTCCCCCCGACCATTCCGGTACTTCCGAGGGGATGCGTTCAAGGGCTTTATCCACATCGAGATGTCTGACAATAGGGGTGATACGACATATTGAGGTGGAGAAGACAAACACCTCCGTCCTGGCCCCGACCCCCCTGATACCCAGCAGAAAAGGCATCACAAACCGGGCATAGCGGTCCATGGAACCGCTGACATCGGCGATAATGACAAGACGCTTGAGCCGTTTTTTTTTCCGTTTGTAAAAGAGCTCAAACGGGATGCCCATGGTCTTTCGACTGGCACTCAGCGTGCGGCGAAAATCGATATCCGCTGTGCCATGGCTGGACTGAAAGCGTCTTGTGGCACTGGCACGGAAGGGGTGAATGAGCTTTTTAAGGGCGAGCTGTGCCACCTGGATATCTTCGTTACGAAGATCTGGAAACGCCTTTTTTTCAACGCTTGAGACCGGGCTGTAGGCCACCCCCTCCAACCATTCCCGCTGATCCGTCTCTTCTGTTTTTACGGCTTTCTCTATTTCCAGCGTCCGGGGGCTCTCTGCCGTTGAAGTTTGCGGCGTTTTTTCTTCTGCCTCACCGGTTCCCTCGGGTGTTTCCTGCTCGGACGTCTGCTCATGCGCCCGATCCCAGAACTGGTGAAACAGCGCATCAAACTGGATCCACTCCATGTCCGTGGAAACAAGCGTGGCCCTGAGCGCATAATAAAACGCATCTTTCTTTTCAATGGAAATCGCTTCCAGGGCCCTGAGGGCATGGTGAACGTCACTCTGAAATACCCTGAATCCCCGCGCCTTCAGGAAATGGGCGAACCGGATGACGGTCCCCCCCAGGCTTTGCCGATCCACACCGGGCAAGGGATTCACCGGGCGTAAGGCTGAGCGCTCCTCCGTCTCTATCATCATTTTGTCGATTTCAAATCCGCCGCGTCAGATCCATCCAGTGACTCACGAAACTGCCTGATATCCTCCTGATATTTCAGGATACAGCCGATGGTCTCTGAGATAATCGATTCGTCGAGGTGGTCCTTATGGAGGGCCATCAAGGCCCTTGCCCAGTCCAGTGTCTCCGACACCCCCGGCTTTTTCAGGAGATCTTTCTCCCGCAATCCCTGGACAAACTGGATGATCTGTTCTGCGAGACGTTTTTCAATCCCGGGAATTCTGGCCGTGACGATGCGGTATTCCTTTTCAAAGGAGGGGTATTCAATCCAGTGATACAGGCATCTTCTTTTGAGCGCGTCGTGAACATCACGGGTTCTGTTGGATGTCACCACCACCATGGGTCTTTTCCGGGCCGATAGGGTCCCCATCTCAGGGATGGTGATCTGGAAATCAGAAAGGACCTCGAGGAGAAAGGCCTCAAACTCCTCGTCCGATCTGTCGATCTCATCGATGAGGAGTACCGGTGTCTGATCCCTGGAACGTAATATGGCTTCGAGCAGGGGGCGCTTGATGAGGAATTCCTCACCGTAGATGATCTTTTCAATCTCTTTCTGGTCGTGTTCTCCACCCTCCTCGAGCTTGATGTGCAGCAATTGCTTGGGGTAATTCCATTCATAGAGTGCCGTGGATGCATCCAGTCCCTCGTAACACTGAAGACGGATAAGGGGGACATCAAACAGCTTGGCCAGGACGAGCCCCACCTCGGTCTTTCCCACCCCCGGTTCCCCTTCGAGAAAAATGGGTTTTTCAAGCTGGTGAGCCAGGTAGAGCACGGTTGCGAGGGCCCGGTCCGCAATATAGTCCACCCCGGCCAGCTTCTCAACGACATCCCCTATGGATTTGAAATATGACGCCAATTGAAGCCTCCTGTCTATCAACGCGGATATAAGCCGCGTGAAATTGATTTGTGATGCTTGATTTGAAGGGTGCTATACTTTATGATCCCTCGAGTGTCAACCAGGAGCGTGTCGGGTCATAGGGTGGGCCCGACGGCTGAAACAGGTGGAAAGCCGATACCCGTGATGAAAATGAGAAAGAAAAAAAGACCGCATCGCCCAAACTTGAACGGAAACGTTCGGCGCTCGAAGCAGAAGCCGCAGAAAAAGGGATTCAAATCCATTACGATCTCCTGGAGGCTGCCGGGCTCAAGCTCAAGGGGGGCATATGCTGGGTCAACGGTGAATACCATATCTTTGTGGACCGGCGAAAACCGCTGGCCGAACAGATTGATTTTATCGAGGATCATTTGAATCAACCCCTTCCGGAAGCCCCCGCCGATACGGCAGGCGAAGCGTTCAAACCCGATGCCCCCACATAATCCCATCCCTTCGGCTCATTTTCCCCTGAAGCAGCACGCGCGGCCCGATGGCGCACCCGCGTTCCCCCTTCAAATGAAACATTGGCTTATTCTCCTCCGGGCTGCGCTCATCCTCAGTTGCGGCATCCTGAACCAGACCCTTGCCCGGGCTGAGACGGATCATCCGTGCCTGCAACATCTCACCCGCAGGGACTGTCTTGTCGTGGCCGACCCGACGGGGCGTATTCTCCTCGAGAAAAACGCATCCCGGCCCTTCGTCCCCGCATCCATCCTGAAAATCGCCACCGCCATGACCGCGCTTCACTATCTCGGCCCCACCTACCGGTTCGAGACCGCTTTTTACGTGGATAGCGAAGGAAATCTGAAGGTTAAGGGCTACGGGGACCCGCTGTTTATATCAGAAGTCATGCTAAATATCAGCGACGCACTCTCTCGAAAGATCGGCCGGTTCGGGGATCTGATCATCGATGACACCTATTTTGCGCCCGGGATCACCATACCCGGACAGGGGACATCCACCAATCCCTATGACGCCCCGGTGGGCGCCTTCTGCGCAAATTTCAATACCATCCGGTTCCATCGCGACGGGAACGGAAAGGTCGTCTCCTCGGAAACACAGACACCGATCACACCCCTTGCCAGGAAGAAAATCAACGCCCTGAACCTTAAAAAGGGACGGCAAGTGGTTTCTCACAGCGGCCGGGACGCTGCGCGGTACGCAGGCGAACTGCTCCTCCATTTTCTGAACACAAAAGGGGTAAAAAACAACGGGCGAATGCGCTTCGGCAAGGTGAACCGGCAGGATGTCCTCATATACCGGTATCATTCGAGGTTTACGCTCGAAACCGTGATCAGGAAAATGCTCGAGTTTTCAAATAACTTCATGGCCAATCAGCTTTTTATCGCCACAGGGGCAAGGGTTTACGGACCCCCCGGCACACTCGAAAAGGGAATAAATGCCACGCAGCATTATCTGAAACGGAACCTCTCGCTTAAGCACATTGATGTTACGGAAGGGTCGGGTCTTTCGAGGAAAAACCGGCTCACCGGGCTCGACATGCTGATCCTGCTCAAAGGGTTTGAACCTTACCGGCATCTATTGAAAAGCAAAAACGGGCTTCGCTTCAAGACGGGCACGCTCAGGGGCGTCCATACCCGCGCAGGATATCTCGAGGCATCTGAAAAGGACCCCTTTTATTTTGTCATCTCCGTCAGGGGGAACGGGAAGAAAATTACGGCGGTGATGGATTGTATCCGGGCGTTTTATTGCCCCTGACGCCGCTTTTTCATCCCATCACAAGTTGTCAAAACACCTTCCTGTCACTTAGAGAACAGCGCTTCTAAGGCGGCCTTTGCCTCGGAGGTCCGTCCCTTCCCTGGAGCGGACCCCTTCAGCATGAAATATTCGCAGAAATTGGCCCGCTCTTTGTCCACAATTCGTTCCGCCATCACCTCTTTGCAGTCATTGTATGCGGTCCTGTCGTAGAATTTGCACTGTCTGCAGCATCTGAGATCCCTTCCGCAGTGAGAACAGGTATCGTTTCGCATGACCTTTCCCTCCAGCTTCAGTCCCGCCCCACAAAACGCACAATTCATTTCTCCGTTTCCTCCCTTTAAGACAAACAAAGTTTTGACAAGTCAACCCCCACGGGGTAAGCTTTTTTATGGCTTGCGATACCCCCGTATATTCCCTGCTGGATCATACCGCGGATCTAAAGATCAGGGTCTGGGGCAGGGACCTCCTGGATCTTTTTGAAAACGCCGCAACATCCATGATGCGGTTTCTCCTTGAGGCCGGCCCCGCCGATGAAACCGAGGTGATCTCCATCTCACTGACGGCTGAAGATCTCAACGATCTAATGGTACGATGGTTGAGCGAAATTCTTTATCTTCTCATGGGAGAACATCAGGTGGTCGTACAGTCCAAGCTCAATGCCATTAACCGGTCTCACCTCGATGCGGTTCTCCATGTGATACCCTACGACCCCGACAAACATCAGATGGAAACGGAAATCAAAGCCGTCACCTATCACCAGATCGACGTCAGTCCCAGGGGATCACACTGGCAGGCGGAAATCGTCTTTGACTTATAGAGGTTCCATCCAGGATATACCGTAATGAACATCTCACTGAAACAAGTCGACGCGTATCGATGGCGCATCCCCAAAACCGGCGCCATGCGGGTTCCCGGGCTGCTCTTCTCCAGCAGCAAACTGATCCGGTCCGTAAGAAACGATCCCTGCCTTGCGCAGGTGGCCAACGTGGCCACGCTGCCCGGAATTGTTCACCATTCACTGGCCATGCCCGACATCCACTGGGGCTATGGCTTTCCCATCGGCGGTGTAGCCGCTTTTGACCTCGATGAAGGCATCGTATCACCCGGCGGTGTGGGGTATGACATCAACTGCGGGTGCCGGGTCATGACCACACGACTCACCGCCGATGTCATAAAACCGTTCATCAACGACCTGGTGCAGGGGCTTTTCAGGGATATCCCCTGCGGTGTCGGGTCAAGCGGGCACATCCACCTCTCCAAAAAAGAAGCGGAGGACGTTTCCGTACAGGGTGCTGCCTGGGCCGTTAAAAAAGGCCTCGGGACCATCGATGACATCGAGAAAACAGAGGATGGGGGTGCCATCCCCGGCGCCGATCCGTCGACATTGAGTGGCCGTGCCATGAAACGGGGCAAGGATCAGCTGGGGACCCTCGGCTCCGGCAACCATTTCCTTGAAATCCAGGTGGTGGACCGCATATATGACAGCGAAAAGGCGGCCATATTTAATCTTTTCGAGGGCCAGGTAACGATGTTCATTCACTCCGGTTCCCGGGGGTTCGGTCACCAGATATGCGATGATTTTCTAAAAGAAATGACCCGACATGCATCCACTGACGGCCGGTACGACGCCCTGCCCGACAGACAACTGATCTATTCGCCCCTGAAATCCGCCCTGGCCAAACGCTATCTCGCCGCAATGGCCTGTGCAGCCAATTACGCCTGGGCCAACCGGCAAATCCTGATGCACTGGACCCGAAAGAGCGTCATGGACACCCTCTCCATAACACCTGAGGAGATGGGCATGCGCCTTTTATATGATGTATGCCACAACATCGCCAAACATGAAACCCACCCCATGGATGGGCATGAGACCACACTCTGTGTTCATCGAAAAGGGGCCACACGCGCCCTGCCACCCTGGCATCCGCTTCTTCCGAGGGTATATCAGCGCTCCGGTCAGCCCGTCCTGATCCCGGGAGATATGGGGAGCTACTCATACGTTCTGTCAGGAACCGAGGGCGCAATGGAACAGAGCTTCGGATCCTGTTGCCATGGGGCGGGCCGGGTCCTGAGCCGTAACCAGGCGGTTAAAAAAGCCAGAGGCCGCGACATACGCCGTGAATTGGCAGACCACGGGGTCGTTGTGCAATCCAGAGGAAAACGAACCCTTAAAGAAGAAATGCCGGAGGCCTATAAAAGCGTTTCGGAGGTCATAGAATCGGTTCACGGCGCCGGGCTGGCCAAAAAGGTCGCCCGACTGAGGCCGCTCGGCGTTGTCAAAGGGTAAACAGTTGCCATTTAAGAGAGGTGTCCGGTGCGGACCGTTT
This sequence comes from Deltaproteobacteria bacterium, assembly GCA_034522175.1. Taxonomy (GTDB): domain Bacteria; phylum Desulfobacterota; class DSM-4660; order Desulfatiglandales; family Desulfatiglandaceae; genus JAIPDZ01. Next base: position 3,913,063 of record JAXHLQ010000001.1, read on the forward strand.
CTGCCCTCATAGCAATCAAAATGATGTTCGTCAACCAAAAATGACGCTTTCGCTTTTTAGGATCATCCGGTTAATGAGTACGCTTGAGAATGTAGGTGGTAGAGCCTGAGTTTGAAATAGACCATATCTCTGAATCCATAAGCTTGTCGTTTAAGGGTTTTGATTTTGTTATTGATACCTTCTATAGGGCCGCAAGAGATGGGGTGGATGTAGTAATTGAGGAGACCGTGACTGTACTGCATGAGTGTGTTGGCGACCTTTTTAAGTTGGCTGATATTTGAGGAGGCCGCATCATTGCACCATGCATCCAAGAATGGAATAGCCTCTTCCATAGATGGCTTGTCCCAAAAGTCTCTAAGTTGCTCCTTCATCGTATGGATCGTAAATAGAGGGGCATTGACCTCAAGAAGACTCTGTAGCCGATTCTGTTTTTCTTCCGTGAGATTCTCATAGTTTTTTAAGAGGAGAAATCGGGTTCCTTTTAAGACTTGTTTGCCATCTTCATCCAGTTGGTTTTGCTGTTCTCGTCTGAGATCCTCAATGGCCCGATTCATAAGAGCAGAAATATGGTACCGATCAAACACAATAGCGACATCTGGGAGATGGTTCTCCACGGCAGAGATAAACGCCTTGCTCATATCCATAGCAATGGCCTCAAGATGAGGCGATTCCTTTTTCAGCTTTTTTAGAAAGGGCTCGATGGCGTCTCCGCTTTTTCCTTCAACGGCATGCAGAATACGACCCGATTCCAGGTCTACAAAGATACTCATATAGGAATGACCCTTACGAATGCTGAACTCGTCGAGAGCAATGTATTTCAAATCCTTCAACGGAGGCGCTTTATATCGCCTCTTAAGGTGATCCTTATGGATGTCTTTGATCAAATCCCAGCCCACAGACAAAAGGGTCGCTGCACCCGAAATGGTCATCCAGTGAAGGAGATCCAAGGCGAAATCCGCGAACCTTCTTGTATGTCTTGCTTTACCTTTTACAAAAGGAAGTCTGGGCCATCTCAAAGCACCGCAGTCCTCACAACGGATTCTCCAGATCCTCAAAACCAGAAAGGTCTGACGGGAACCAATTGGAATCATTCTCAAAAGTCGCTGCTTGACGCCCTTACGCCGGAGCGTTTTAAAACTCCTGCACTCCGGGCAGCGTTCCAGGGAGGATGTCACTTCAGCATGAAGAAAGATGCGTCCTCTCTCGTATTTTGTGGAAATGTACTTGACTCCTCTCAAACCAAAAGCATGATAGAGCAATGAGGTGGACATGACGAATACCTCCTTTTTAGGGATACTTAGAAAGGTATCAGTCTATTCACCTCTTTTCAATTTACCGTACTCATTTGCCGGAAGAACCGCTTTTTAAAACAGCGTTTCAAGAGAAGATATGGGGAGGTAACCTTTCATGGCCATCACCGCATCGCTCGTCTTTGCCGCCGGCAGGGGAAGCCGGATGAAGGGGTATGAAGGAAATAAGACGCTGCTGCCCCTCATTCCAGGAAACCATCCATTTACAGGGACCCGCCCGATACTCCTTGAGATCCTACAAAACCTGCCGTCAGGGCCCAAAGGGGTCATTGTCCATCACCGCAAAGCGAATGTGATGGCCGCCATTGAAAACCTGAAGGTTTCCTGTGTGGAGCAGCCTGTGCTTAACGGCACGGGCGGCGCCCTCCTCGCCGCACGCCCCTTCCTGGAAACAACGGATTTCGATCACCTCGTCGTTACCATGGGCGATGTGCCTCTCGTCAAACGGGAAACCTACGAAGCGCTGATTCAGGCGTTGAGCCGCAACGACCTCATGGTACTGGGTTTCCGCCCGGACGCTAAAAAGCGATATGGTGTATTGGAAACCGACGGAAAACAGGTCACCAGGATCATCGAGTGGGAATACTGGCACCATATGCCGCAATCCCGGCAGAATTCACTGCGCATCTGCAACTCAGGCATCTATGCCCTTCGAAAAGAAATCCTTGATCAGACCCTTTCACTCCTTGCAGCAAAGCCCCACCAGGTAACCAAAACCGTCAATGGCCGGACCTGCCAGGTAGAAGAATATTTCATCACGGATTTGATCGAAACCCTCCATCAATCGGGGCGGTCCGTCGGCTTCCGGGTCACCGAGACCCCTCAGGAAGTCATGGGCGTCGACACGCCTGAGGCCCTTATAAAAACTTAGCAGATTTTTCAGAGATTGCACGCCTCACAGACCTGAAAAAGTTTTTTCCAATTGATTCAGGTCCCGGGGAAGAGCTGACCGCTTCCACGGTAAATTCACTCAGGTTATCCGGCAGGTTTCGAAACACAATCATGAACGGGATGGTTTCACCGGGGGGTATGTTAAAGTTCTGCCTTGCCATCCCATCCTTGTTTTTCATGGCCCGTTTGATCTCCTCGTAGGAAATCGTCTTCAATTCCTCATCGGTGAACGTATTGCCGGCATAAGCGAGTTCTGATTTTATCACCTGTCCTTTTTCATCAATAATGTTTCCTTTAATGAGGATATAACTTCTGGGCTTTCGATATTTGTTGCTGACTTCTCCTCTGATCAAAAAGAGGTTCCCGGCTTTTTCGGCATCCAGGAAAGACCCGCTGACGCCCTTGAACATGAGAAGCCTGACACCGGCATCGGAGACCTGTTTCTTGACCGGTGGTTTGAGAAAAGAAAGATAAGGCGGAATCCACTGAGGCCTTAGAAATACGAGGGCAGCCGCAGCCGCTAGAACAAGCAGAAAGATGATTAAGACAACGGTAATGATTTTTGATGTCACTGACTTTTTCTTCCTGACCGGCACTTTATCCACTTCCTCCAATGGACCATCGAAGGATTCTTCCTCTGACCCCGCCGCCTCGAACGACATCTCATCGGCTCCATCCGCCGGGTCCTCTTCCAGATCGCTCATGTGAGGGAAATCCACAGAGGGACGACTGACGCTCAATGCCTCTCCCTCAACGGCTTCTTTAAACACGCCATGGGCATCATCCACCGGCTGAGGCGCTTCTGATGCCACCCCATTTTCCTGGTCCCGGACCTTAGTGGATTCCCGAAATACATCGCGATAAACCATATCAAGATCGGCGTTGAGCCGTCCATCTTCACCGATCTCTTCCGAGGCCGAATCCATCACTGCGGTCGCAGGGGCCTCTGTCTGCACCGCTTCCGGCTCTCTTTTCGGTGTCTCTGTTTTCTGATCCAGTGAACCGGGTAGATCCTCAAACGGGTCAACCGTAAAGACGGCTTTGCAGACTGAGCATCGGACCTTGGCTCCTTCCGCCTTCACCTGGGTCTCGTCAAGCCTGAAGGTGGATTTGCAGCTTTCGCACTCGACGATCATAGCGTCCTCCCGGGGCCGACGGCCCCTTTACTTAAGGAGATAGATTTCCGGCAAATTCCGGTATTTCTCATCATAATCAAGACCATAGCCCACAATAAAACCTTCAGGAACCTCAAAGCCGCAGTAATCGATGGACACCGCCCTTTTCCGCCGTTCAGGTTTATCGATCAGCGCGCAGATTCGAAAGGAACGGGCGCCCTCATCCATGAGCATTTCCCTGATTTTGGAAAGGGTTAATCCCGTGTCCACAATATCTTCCACAATGATAATATCCTTGTCCTTTACCGGTAACTCCACAGTCTTGGTAAATTTGACGGAACCGCTGGAACAGGTCTCTGCCCCATAGCTGAATGCCCGGATGAAATCGAGTTTCACCGGAATCTTGATTTCCCTTACCAGATCCGCATAAAAAAAAACCGACCCCTTGAGGATCCCCACCAGTATGGGCTCTTTTCCGGTATAATCCGAAGAAATTTCATCCGCCAGTTCTTTGACCCGCCTTAAGATTTTGTCCCGGGGTATCAGGATCTCTTTTGCCACTGTTCAGAACGCTCCCTTTTATTTTAGTTTTTATATGGCAATATAGACCGCTTGTCAAATATTGAGGGGCATGGGCCGGTGACTCCGTCACGAATACCAGGCGGCCCGTCCATTCAGCGATTCAGAAACGGGAGGGCCTCCCTTTTTCTGTAGGCCAGGGCCTGACACGAGGCAATAAGCACGCCGTCTTCACTCCACACCTTTATCTCATAGGATCCGGTTTTGTTTGAACGGTGAATCTCCCGGGATTCCGCCCTCAGCTTATGGCCCATTTTCGGGGGATGATGAAAGGCCACGTTCATGTTGAGTGCCACTGCCACGCGACCGTGGGAATTGCAGGACGCCTGAAACGCCTCATCCATGAGTGAAATGATGGCCCCACCGTGAACCATATCGAACATATTGCGGTGCCCTTCGTCCGGCATCATTTCGACCACTGCGTACCCGTCCGACAACTCGATCAATTCCAATGAGAGCTTTCGGCCATAGGCCTCTGTAGCCAACCGTTCCATAATTGCAGATCGAATGTGCTCGTCCATATCCACTCTCCGGCTATTTTATTAAGGGGTGCATACATATGCCTGTACGATGAAAATTCGGCGTTTCGTGGTGCATGGGTTTTTTTCAAACACAACATGCGTCGTCCACCAGCTTCATCATTGCTTACACATAAACGATTTCACGCTTCCCGCAGCAACTGCTTTTCCTCCTGTGTCACAGAAAATCCCTCGAAGATCCGTCCCACAGCGAGCAACAGGAACCTATCTAACCAAAAAAATCTCATTTGTCATTAGAATTCTATGAGAGACCACGCCGTTACCTCATATCGGAAAAAGGCGATTGCTGCAAAGCCTGAAAGGCGCTTGCAGAAACGCTTGTTTTTTCCTATAATGGGCACCATATTAAAAAATGAACGAAGGATATCGGAATGGAGAAGAAAGGGAACATACCCAACGCCACTATTACCCGGCTCTCGCTTTATTATCGGCGGCTGGAGTTGCTTGAATTTGACGGATACCGCATGGTCTCCTCTGACAAACTGGCCTGGCTCTGCCAGGTCAACCCGGCACAGGTCAGGAAGGACCTCGGATATTTCGGTGAATTCGGGGTTCGCGGCGTGGGTTACGATGTCATCGATCTTCAAATTCAGATCAAAAAGATCCTGGCAATCAACCGTGACTGGAACCTGGGGGTCGTCGGCATCGGAAGACTGGGGTCTGCACTGCTGGAACATGAAAACCTTTCTGTGAGAGGATTCAACTGTGTGGCGGCCTTTGATAATTCACCCAGGAAAATTGGAAATGTCCTCACCTCGGGCCTGAAAATCAGGCCGATGCAGAAGTTGAAACGGACCATCCGGGATTTGGAAATTGAAATCGGCGTTATCACCACACCCGCATCTGCGGCACAGTCCGTGGCGAATCTGCTGCTGGAATCCCATGTGAACGCCATCCTCAATTTTGCACCGACCCGGATCAGCGTCCCCTCCTGCTGTCTCGTTGAGAATATCGACTTTACCGTCTTGCTGGATATTCTCTCCTATAAACTCCATCACCCATCAAAAAACTGACGGACAAGGAGAACGGACTCATGAGAAAACATCGCTTGTTGTCAACGAACCTCATCTTCCTTTTTATTCTGTGGGCGGCGCCATCCCTTTACGCCGGGGCCATGGGCCCTAAAATGGTAGTGGAGACACCTGATTTCGACTTCGGCACGGTGGACGAGGGCGCGGTTGTGGAGCATACCTTCAACGTGCTGAATCAGGGAGATCAGGCGCTTCAAATCCTGAGCGTTCAACCCGGCTGAGGCTGTGCGGTGGCCCGGTTCGACAGGGTCATCCCCCCCGGCGGGGAGGGAAAAATCACGTTGAAAGTCCATACCAAGGGGTACCAGGGAACCGTTCAGAAATCAGCCAGGGTCAGGACCAATGACCCAGACCATAAACAACTCCTCTTGCGGGTGAAGGGAACCGTCAAGGTGGCTGTTCATGTCTCTACGCGCTACATTCATTTCCGCGGGAAGGCTGACCAGCCCCTCATGCGGGAAGCTGAGGTCAGGGCTGAACTGGAACGGCCCCTTGAACTCACGCCTCAGAAATTCACCCTTGACGGGAAAGTAACGTACACCATCGAGGAAATTGAAAAGGGCCGTAAATACAGGATCCAGTTCACAACGGTTCCCGGCACTGCCCTTCATTACCGGGGACAACTCAAGCTGAAAACCAATTATCCGGAAAAACCGGAGATTACCATTTACATCGCGGGCCGGTTCAGGAACAGAAACAAGTGAAGACCGGGGACACTCAGACCGTCGACATCTACACCGACGGGGCGTGCAGCGGCAATCCCGGCCCCGGCGGGTACGGGTCGCTGCTGAAATGGGGCGAGGCGACAAAGGAGATCTCCGGATACGCACCCGATACCACCAACAACCGCATGGAGATGATGGCGGTCATCGAGGCCCTGCGTCAGTTGAAAAGGCCCTGTAAGGTCCGGCTCTTCACCGATTCCGTATATGTCATGAAGGGGATCACCGAGTGGGTACCGGGCTGGCTCAAGAAAAACTGGATGACCGCGCAGAAAAAACCCGTACAAAACAGGGACCTCTGGGAAGAAATTCTGCGGCTGAGCCGGAAACACCAAATTGAATGGAAATGGGTAAAGGGTCACAACAATCACCCAGAAAATGAGCGATGCGACCATCTGGCTCGGAATGCCATCAAAAAATACCTCGCCGAAAAAAACCAGGCCTGAAACCGTGGAAAAGACCGATATTGCACAAGCCCTTGCAAAATGCACCCATGGCATATATGTGCTCACGACGTCGCACAGCGGATCCATCAACGGAATGATTGCTTCATGGGTCACACAGGTGTACGTACACCGACAGGCAATAGCTTTTTGGGAGGACTGAAAAATGAAATGCCCCAAATGTGCCTATGTCAGCTTCGATTATAACGATGCCTGCCCAAAGTGTGGCAACTCTCTCACCACTGAACGGAATGAAATGAACCTTCCGCCTTTCAAGCCCAACCCTCCTTTCCTTTTGGACAGCCTGGTGGGGGGTAAAAAGGGTACGCCGGAAATGACCGAGGCCCAGGAGGCCGCAGACTTTCAGACGGATCAGGAAGAATTGGTGGCCAATCTCGATCAACTCGCCCAGGCCTACAAGGAACCGGAATACCCTCAGGACCAAGCACTCGTCTTTGATGCGACCGAAGAAACGCCCGAAGCTGAAGCGATCAGCCTTGAGTTGGGGCCCGATGCATCAGAAGAGGAAGAACTGAGGTTTGATATTGAACCGGAGCAACCGGAGACGGAAGCGTTCGAAGATGATTCAACACCGGAAGTGCTCCAAAGTGAACCTGAGGGGATTGATCCGTCAGACATCCAGGTAGAATTCGAGCTGGACCAGGCGTTAAAGGAAGCCGAAACCCCCGGCGATTCCGTGTGGGATACCGAAGCTCTTGAGAAAAAAATGGCCGAAGTGGGAAAACAGGCGGCCACGCCACCCGAAGCCGACGAATCACCGGACAAGAAAACGGATGGCGATACAGATGAATTTATCATCGAACTGGACGAAATCGAACCTCTTGAAATGGATATTGAAACCGAACCATCGGATGAAAAAGACCGCGAGTAAAGATTCTCGGGTAATTGGGCTTGACCCTGCAGAATAAATTCATTATGATACAGGGTTAATCGTGCCGAGATAGCTCAGCCGGTAGAGCAGGGGACTGAAAATCCCCGTGTCCGCAGTTCAACTCTGCGTCTCGGCACCAAGTAAAATCAAGGACTTACGGCATCTTCACCGTAGGTCCTTTTTTATGGGTTCCCTTTATGACAACCAACTACGATCCAATCGCCGAGCAGTACGGTCGATCAAAGTATCAACCGTGGCGAACCCATATCGAGACCTTTACCCTGATGCATCTGATCGGCGATGTCACGGGCAAGACAGTGGTGGATCTGGCCTGCGGCGAGGGGTTCTATACCCGGATGATTAAAAACAAGGGGGCAGCCACGGTTGTCGGGGTGGATTTGTCAGGAGGCATGATCCGACTCGCCCGTGACCAGGAGGCAAAGCAGAGGTTGGGCATTGAATACAGGCTGGGGGATGCCAGAACCCTGGTGCTCGAGGAGCAAAAGGATCTTGCCATAGCCGCCTTCTCCGGCCCCAGGGCTTCAAGCAGCATCTGCGCTGTGATTTCGGTCTGGAGATTCGCCGACGTGGAATAGGCCATATAGTAGAGTATGGAGAGCGAATCGCTCACGAGCCAGAGCTCGCTTTTCAAGGGTCCTTTCGGATAGAGGGTTTCTTCTCTTCATAAGTCCGGGAGCTATATCTCATGGATTAACACACGTTCACCCGCATCCAGGGTTTCGGCGATCTCCGTAATCCTCCGGTGGTGGGTGAAGAGTATGATCTGGTTTTTTTCCGCAAGTGCGGAAAGGCTGTGGAGTGTGGCCCGGCTGCGCTCATCATCAAAGTTGATCATGATATCATCCACAATAAACGGCATCGCCTCACTGGATTCGAGGCGCCAATCCAGTGTGGCCAGCCGCAGTGCCAGGTAAAGCTGGTCCCGCGTGCCGTCGCTCATGGCTTCCACCTTAAGCCAGGCCCCATCAGGCCTGACCCCGATCAGAATCGGTTTTCCCTGGTCGTTAACGTCGGTACGCAGCTCTTGGAAAGAACCCAGAGTAATGTCCTTAAAATACCGGGATGCCTTTTCAAGCAGAGGGTCCTGATGTTCCGCCCTGTACCGTTCAATAACATCCGTAAGGATCCTGCCGGAGAGTTTCAGCCGGATGAAGCGATCCGTCAGACGCTGTATTTTTGCAAGGACCTCCTGGGACTCCTCGGCAAGGAATGCAGCCCGGGACCTGCCGTCCATCCTTTCCATCTCAGTCTTTTCGCGGATCACGCTCTCGGTCAGTTCCGTGATCTCCTGATCGAGCTGATCGGCTATTTCCCGGGAAACAGCCTCAATCCTGCCGGGCAGTTCATCAGGGTCCAGTTCCTGTGCCTGTCTCTCGAGGGATTCAATACTGACCCCCTCCGCTATCTCCGCCAGGGTGGTCTCAATCTCTCCAAGTTTATCTTTCAGTTCCAGGTGCTCAGTGGACCGCTGCTCCGCCTCATCCAGTCCGTCCTCGGTTTCACATCCTGCCTGTTTCAAAAGGTCATCCATCTGCGATTCATTGCGCTTCAGAGATGATTTTGCGTCAAGGATGTCCTTTTCAAGTGCTTCAATCTGCTCCATGTAATGCCGTAATACGGCATCGTCTTTTCTGGCCTCATTCAGACGCGCCTGAAGATCATTGACCGCCTGGACCGCTTCCGACGCCAGCAGGTCCGGAGCCACCTGTTTCAACAGGCTCCTCAGGTCTTTTTCAAACGTCCGGTTGTCACGGTCAATACCATCGATTCTTTTTCGGAACGCATCCGCTTCATGAAGCCTGTCAAAACAAGTCTTAACGGTATCCATGAAGTCTGCGGCGTCGTCCGGGCCGGTGTCGGCGGGTATTCCGAGGGGAACCAGGGCCTCCTTCCATTCTGAGCGCCACGATTCAAGTTGCTTCTCAGCCGCGCTCTTTTCATTTTCAGAATTTTCCAGGACGTCTCTTAATTCATCGATACCGGCTTTCAGCTTTTCTCTTCGGGCCTGATGTTTGCGGTTCGCCTCGAGAAGGGCCTCTGCATGCACGAGCACCGGCGTCAACGCATTGCCCGAAAACGCTTCGGTGCTGCCAAACGCCCGAATCTCATGTATCAGTTTTTCCCTTAGTTCCTGGCGGTATTGCTCTTTTGTTTTGATCTCCGCCTCAGCCTTATGGGCCTCACTGAGTTTAAAACGAATTTGTTCAAAGCCATTCAACCATTGCCGCATTTCTCTCGGAGACAATGGAGAAATATCGCAGGCGTTCCAGACGTCCCGCCATCGCCGGTTTGCGTCCTCACGGTCGGCCCTGAGTTTTTCAGACTCGGGTTCCAGGGTCCGCTGTCTCTTTTCGAGATCCTCCATTTCCGATTTCAAGACGGCCTGTTTCTGCACCCGGTCCGCTTCCCGCCGCAGGCGATCCGCTGTCTCATCAGAGCCTGTGACAAGTCTTTCATATGTGTTCGGCACCGGGTCTTCTGGAGAAAACGCGGTCAGTTCTTCTGCAATATCCTCCCCTTCCACCCAATGCCTCCGGATCAACTGCCAGCCCGTATCTCTTTCAGACCGGATGCGGAACAGGTCTTCTTCCATAGGCACCTCCCCCGCATACTGTATGGCCCTTAATTCCGTGCGGAGGTGATTCAGGTCCTGCTCGATCTGTTCCTTTTCCTCAATAATGTGCGATTTCTTCTGGTCGATGCCCTCCAGTTCCTGCTCAAAACGGTTCACGGTTTCGCCAATGGGGACAGGCAGTCCGTCGATTCTTTCTAAGGGCCCCTTCCACAGGCCCAAGCGGTCCATTTCCATCTGGCAGGTATCATGAGCAAGCTTCAGATGGCGTCGTTTTTCATTGAGTTCTTCATCTACACCACCAGCCCGCCGGGCCAGTCTGACTGTTTCCTCCAGACCACGCGAATCCTGAAACGGGGGTAATTCAGAAAGCATATTCTGGCTCTTCTCAAGGCTCGCCAGGTTTTTTCTCACCGCTTCTTCCGCTTTTTCAATTCGCTGAACCAGCGCCTCGCAGTGGTTACCCAGGCTGGAGATGGTCTTTCGCTTCAGCAGGCCCGCCCTCAACGTTTCCACTTGCTCCAGGGGCAAATCCGGCCGCACCTGTTCGAGCAGGGTCGCGGCTTCAGCCTTACACCGTGCCCGCTGGCCCTCCAGTCCGGGGCGATCGGCCGCCCCCTTCTGGTATGCCCCGAGACGCTGGTACACTCCCTCGATCTCCCCGGCACGATTCAGCAGATCCTGTTTCAGAGACACCCCCGCCTTTTTTTCCCTGAGTTCATCCAGGCGTGCCGTAGACGCGGTGAGTGTCTTGATCGCATCGTCTCTTTCCTGTTCGAGCGTCCGTCGCCTTTCACTGAAATCGTGGGGCAATACAATGACATCCCTTAGATCCGAAAGTCTCTTTATCAACGCTTTCCGCCGGCTTAGATGGGCCATGGATCGCTTCAAACGCTCGAGGCGATGCTTCTCCCGGTCCTTTTCCCGTCGCCTGGCCTGAATCTCCGACAGACGCTTTTCAGCCTTTTTGAGTGTCCGGCGGTGTGCATCCCATTCCCTGCCGGATAAAAGCGCCTGCTTCATACGGGTCTTCAGTTCTCTGTATCTAAAAAGGGCCTCATTGATGTCCGGCCTGGAGGCCTGCGGTTTGAAAAGAGTGCCTGCCTCGTCTTCAAGTTCTTCAAACACCTTATGCAGAGAGGTCAACCCGGCACCCGCGGCAAAAATAGCCTGGCCCACATCCCCTTTCTGATCCAGGATATCCTGTCCGCCACGGACCAGGGCTTCGTGACCGATCCCATAGAGAGATTCGAACATCTCCTTTTCCATTCCCTGGAAGAACGGTTCCAGGCACGACGGGTCCATGGGATGATCATGTTCATCAAACACATCCGCTTTCATCTTTTTGCGGCGGTAAAAGGTCAACTCCTGGCCGGCAACGTTCTCGAGATGACCCCCGATGCGCAATTTGTCGTAGGGGTGAATAAAGTTGTATTCCGTGCGGGGCGGAATGCCGAAGAAAAGATAATTCAATGCCCACAGACAACTGCTCTTGCCCGCCTCATTATCGCCATAGACAATATGCAGGCCCGGGAAGGCGGATGAAAAATCAAGCTCAACATCCGTAAACGGGCCGAATGCCCTGAGGTAAAGGCGATTAATTCTCATGGCGGCCCTCCCGTCTCAAAATCCGGCCGGTCAGAAGTGCCCTGATGTCTTCACACAAATCATCCATTTTCTCGTCTGACAGATCAAAAGGATTGTCGTCATCCAGAAGCTCAGGAGGCAGTTTGGACCGCAGTTTTTCCAGTTCAGGCGCGTATTCGAAGAGATTCTCTTTCCGCTTTTTCAGGCCCTCCACCTCTTTTTCAAGGGCGGATAAAGGGGATATATCACTTGAATCCACTTGATACGCCGATGGCTTAACCGTCCGAAAAATCGTTTTTTCAACCCATACATCCATCAGGCCTGCGGCAATTCCCCTGAATTCCTCAATCCAGTGCGATGCCCTCTCATGAAGGCTTCCATGAAGGGGCGTCACGCCTTCCAGCATCAGTCTCAGCGCGACGGGCCGCCCATCGGCCGTGGTCAGGGTATCTTTCATCGTCTCTCTGACCCTTTCGAGACATGCTTCTTCATCCTCGCATCCGTCTAAATCCACCTTACCGACCGCCCATCGCAGAACGTCGAGATCGTAAGGCTCGACCGCTTCCACCCGGCCTTCATCCACGGTGACCATGGTACACCCCCTGGGACCGGTTTCCCGGATATGTCGTCCCTGGATGTTGCCGGGAAAAACAATCCACGGATCCCGGGACACTTCCTCCCGTTGATGCACATGGCCCAGCGCCCAGTACTGATACCCCTTGGATTTCAGACCATCCAGCGTGCATGGCGCATAAGGCTCATGCCCTGGTCTGCCGGTCAGTGCGGTGTGCAAAAGACCGATATTGAAAAGGCCAGATTCGGCTTGTGGATAGCCCTGTGTCAGGTCTTCCAAAACGGCCCGTGAAGGAAAGGACTGCCCATGGACGGCCACCCCCAAGTCCTCAAGGATCCGGGTTTCAGCCTCCCTGTGGGAAAAGAGTGTGACGTTGTCCGGGAGGCGTAAGGCCCGGGAAATCTGACTGACCGCATCATGGTTTCCCGACACCATAAAGACCTCAATTCCGGCCTCCCTGAGCGCACCCATCCGATTGTTAAAATAAATGCCGGTGTTGTAGTCTTTCCAGTCGCCGTCAAAGAGGTCGCCCCCAATGAGAACAAACCGGACGTCTTCCCGGATGGCGAGATCCACCAGGTTGTCGAAGGCCCGCCTCACAGCGCCCCTGATCTGATCTACGGGTGCATCCTCGAAACTCTCCAGCCCCCTCAGCGGACTGTCCATGTGGATATCGGCTGCATGCAAAAATCGAAACATTGGCGCTCCTCCTGACAATTACCAAATGGTCAAAATCCCTGTCATGGGTCATCAGCAAGGCTTGCCGCCTGGCCACTGATCAAAGGATTTGGTCAATTTTTCTCCAGAAACATTATTGGGTGATCAGCGTCTCGCTACAATTCTTTGCATAACTCACTCCGGAAGTTTTTGCAAAGGGGGAAAAGAAAGATGGTCTTGGGCGATCTCTTTTTTTTCTGAGAGCTGAAGTAGCTGTAGCCGTCCGTTTCGCCCACCTCGATCCAGTTGGCGGCTCTGTAACACGTGCCATGGAATCGTTCCTGCTGTACGAATGTCTCCAACAATACCGGTCGAATGCCATAGGCCGCCTTCCAGTCTGCAGAAACCCTTTTTGCCGCCCGCCCAAGTATTATGGATGCCAGGTTCGGGCATCGAATCCACGGCAGGATGAGAAACCGGCTGTTCCCGATAATGCGGCTTAGCCCCTTTTGCCGTTGCTGCGTATTCCACCCGATAAAGGTGTCTCTGTCTGCCAGCTGCCAGGCCGCAGGGGAAAAACCGATAGCCCCCAGCAGCAAACCGTTATTCGCCCCAGGTGCTTCTAAACGACCGTTTGATTTGTTTCCGTAAATGAGGTACCGAAGCTGCGGGCCGAACAACCGCGGCCGCTTCAGATAGTGAAAGCGGCTCATCATATCGTTCCACAGGTGTTGCTGATCTCGGTTCTGGATCGGAACAAACACCACAGGCTCTATATCCCTGTGATGCCATGTGCGTAACCGGCGCTTACACAGAAGTGGGTGATGCGGTACCGATTTCTTAGATGTCTTCAGGTATGATTTGCCGGACGTCACTTCGGGCAGACGGATAATGTTATCCATATCCATACGCTTCAAGATATCGGTGAAGGTGGAAAAGTGTAATTTCCCTGTACGGGAATAAACGCCGAACTCCTGGCATACCATGCGTGCCAATGCAGCTCTCGTGGCCCCCGGATGGCCAAGGATAATCGCTCGAATTCTCTGAATCATAGGACCGGTGAAATCAACCCCGATATAGCGGACAGTGAAAGATTTCCAGTCGCTTCCTTTTTGCTTTGATGGTTTTTCCAGCATCTCGAGCATTTTTTCGACCCGGGCTTCTCTCGAAGTCGGTTTCCGTATCGGGTGGTGCAGGTATGCCGGCCCCTCCCTTAAAAAAGCCTCTACGCATTTGACAATGCTCTCCGGCGGGACACGGATATCGACCGTCAGCCGTTCAAGAGGTTTACCCTCAATTGCCCCGAGGATAACCTTGGCCCGTTTCATCCGCCAGATGCCGATGGTCCTGCTTTGCGCCATCTCCATGAGTCTTGTCTTTTCCTCGTCCGAACAGTGGACGGTGGGTAAACGCAGAATCGATGCGGTCGTGCATTCAGAATCGTCCTCTTTCTGTTCCAGCCAGAGACGCAATATATTCCCCCTTTTTGTGTTTCTTGTTGTAACGAAAAATCGTATCCACCAGCCCCATGTGGAGTCTGCCATAGGTTTCGGCATATCGCCGGCTTACCCATCGGTAGTATTTCTCCATGCTCTTCATGTTCTGGGTAAACACGATGCGGATCAATTTATCAATCCGTCTGTCCGGATCCTTCCCAAAAAAGTCAGCTGCTTCCGGGGGCAGGGCACCCTGTATGGGCATGTATTTCTGCACGAACACATAGGCACCGGGAAGAGAGCGTAAAAATGAAAACCGATCCACATCTTCCTCGAGTGTCGTGTCGTATCCATACATGCAGACAAACTCCACGTTGTGCCGCGCTTTGAAATCAAACAACCGGTATTTTCGAGCGACCATCTCCAGGTTCCGGTTGTGGTTCAGACTGAAATGAAAATTGGACCTGGTAAAGCGGGTATTGGCACAATGGATCCTCCTGATAAGTTGAGCCCGATCCCGGTCGATCAGGCGCAGGTCCAGGGTCTGCGTAAAGTTCACCATGATGCCCCGCTCCGCCATTTCCATCAGGAACCGGTCTGCATCCGGGTGGGACAGGATGTTGTCGTCCAGCAGGATAAGCTTCTGTCGGCGCCCGCCTTCGAGGAGTGTCCCCAGATCGCTTACCTGCCTCGGTTTTCCCTCCTTCGGGGGAACCACACAGAAGGGGCAGGAAAAAGGGCAGCCGCGGGTGATAAAACCGATGGCACGGTCCCCCAGTTCAGGGTAAAGCCCATAGTCCGGTCGAAGGGTCTCCACCGTATCAGGCAGGCGTAAGGCGATGTCCGTCCCCGTCCCTCCCAGCGTCAATTTGTCTCCGTAGTGCCGTCGTAACCGATGGTTTCGTCTTGCGGAAGGGGGTGAATGGAATACGGTCGAGGCATACACGCGGTCCGGTCCTTCCATGAAGCAGTCCCTTTTTCCCAGCCAGACCTTGTGTCCTTTACTGCGATAATGGGTGGAAAGCTTCATCAGCGCCAGGTTCGGCAGGCGGCCGTCCACGTCGATCAGGAGAACGGTATCCCCGCTCAAGCGAATGGGCGCCTTTTTCTGGGGTGTTTTTTCGGTATCCGGGAGGGAGAGCCTCTTTTTCCAGAAAGACGCCGGCAGGCGGTTGACAGCGGCTGTGCCTGCCGACACGATAAACTGGACGCTTGGAAAGAGGGTGTCCAGCAGCGTCATATAGTCCTTGGTGCGCGCAGGGGTGCAGAAGGTTTCCGGCCGGTCCATGAGAATGACGCCGGGCATTTCCAGGGGACTGCCGGATTTCGGAAAGGCATCCATCATGTGACGTGCCATATCCAGTACGGGAAGCGCTGCACGCTGCTGCCAGGGATGCAACGTACGCCAGGCATCTTTGGCCGCCACCTCCATGTGGGTCCATGCTGCTGTCTTCATGTGGAGCCGCTGTGACAGATGGGTGCACAGGGCTTGAAGCACCTTCTTTGACCGTATCCGGCCCCGTCGGATCCCCTTGTAACGGAGCCGCTCAATGAAGTCGGCCGGATGGGTCAGCGGGGCACCCGGCAGCAGAATTGAGTGAAAACGGGACCGGCGATAAAGCGGGTCGGTGAAATGGAAATCCTCGCCTTCCGGTCCGGTCCTGTGTTCCTTACCGTAAGCGAGGAGAAAATAGGCGGATCCCCGCTTTCCGATATTCAGCTTTTGTCCTGGAATATGGGGTGGCAGAAGATCCAGGTCTCCGGCACGCAGCGGTGAGACACGCCCATGGATATCCACACGGACTCCGCTTCCGATCACGGAAGCAGCGGTCGGGGTCATGTCCGGCGGTGCATGACGGGCCACCACCTCCATGACCCTGAGAGACTGCCGGCGGTCTCCCACCACATCTGCAGGAACCCCCACATCGTTGAGATATCTATCCCCTCCCAACGCAATGCTTATCAGCTTCAGAAGTTCCCCGGCCGCTTTGTCGCTTCCAAGATGGGTCCATTTGGCAATGGTCCGACTGTCTTTCCATTTTCGAAAGCGAAACCCGCCATCCCCGTTATGTGCGCTGTTCTCGAAAATCAGTTCCAGAAGATACATGGTCCGAAGAAACTACCGGGAAATTTTCTGAATTGTTTTGGATGATACCGAGTTAGGTCTTTACAAATCACAGGAAAAATGCTATTTTCGCCGAAATTTTTTTCACATCATCTGAGCAGGTGCTGTTTTCTACTTTTTGAGACCGCTGCATAAATCCCTTCGCATTTTTATGATCGTAATCACCCTGATTCCGGCCGGGTCCACGGGATGGGCGGCCGAGGATCAGGCTGAACAGGAAACCGTTGCGGCTTCAACACCTTCCATATCGGATGGGGAGAAAAAAAGCCGATCGCTTTTTTCAAACATGCTTCACAGGGAGACCCTCTTTGCCAGAGACACCCATCACCGTCGCCCCGCGGGAGCACAGCGGTTCTTCAAGAACCTTCGATACCGCCTCGCATCATACGTCACCACCCAGTATGTAAGCTTTGGCAAACCCTTCAGCCGGGGGGCGGTCTGGCAACCCTCCGGAAGTATCGAATGGAAGGGGCTCGGTTTTAATATCTGGTCCAACTTCGTAATCAACAGGGGACCCAACGAGGGACAGTTCAATGAGCTGGACCTGACCCTGTATTATGATATCAAAATCGATAATCTAACCATCCATCCCTTCATGCTGGTGGTCTTTTACCCCAATGCGGACCCCGGGTCGTTTGACTATTCTGATACCGAAGATTATGAACCTTCGCTCCATCTGGCCTACAGTATGGACAAATTTCACCTGTTCATGGATGCCACATTGTATCTCGTCAATCGGCCCGGAAGATTCAAGGTGAAAACAGGGCTGGGCTATCGCGACAATATCACTGACCACCTCCAGATCGAAACCTATGGCCTGCTGGGGATTGCCAATGGACGATATAACAAAACAGCAACAACGGACCCCGGTGCACAAATCAATTATTTTGAATATTCGCTGGGGCTTGTGTGGCACCCGTGGGTGGATCTAAAGGGTTTGACCATCAAACCCAACATTCAGTTTTCGACCACACTATCGAATGCCGTAAAAAAAACAACCGACGATCCCACGCTGATATGGGGAGGCATCGAAGTGGTTTATCGTTTCTGACAACTCTGATTCCGACGCGCGTGAAACCTCGAAACCTGTCAGCCGCGTGCGCCTTTTCTCAAAATCCATGGCTCAACCGGCACGCCTACGGCATACGCGTAAAATCCCTTTTGTGTTGAATGGGGTGATAGATTTTGATAAAGCTTTCGTAGAAATCAAAACTGTCATCTTCCGCCGCCACTTCCTGACGAATATCAACACGGTGGATGATCCAAAGCTCCTCATTTTCATTGGACGCCTGAACCAGTGGAATGCCCGAGGGGGCCCAAAGTCCCGATCCGCCCCAGAAAACGTAATTTCCCCGCTTCTGCCGCTTTACGGAATTACACGCAATCATCCACATCTGGTTGGTAGCGGCCCTGGCCGCGGCCATCAGGTTCCACTGATATCCATAATAGTGTTCATTTCGAATGTTCATCATGGGGTAGGCGCGAAGCGCCGGTCCCCGCCAGCTGGCCAGCTCGATCACCCCATCCACGTGGTTCACGGCGGCATAGGTTTCATAAAGCTGTGAAAAGCACATGTCATAGCAGGTGGTAAAACCGAAACGGCCCCAGGGTGTATCCACCACCAGCACATCGTTCTGACCCGACTTCTCATAGATGTTTTCAATGCCCGGAAGCATGGTCTTATCGTATATGTGGGTGCGCTCGTTTTGAGTAAAATCATCACAGTTGAAATCTTTGTCCACCACATAGGTGGAATTTAAAAATTTGTTCCGGGGACCGGCCGCCTGATCCGGATGGGCCGGGTTTCTTCGCAGCGCATTGAAAATGATATACTGCAGCCGGCCGTCCAGTTTGGATTTTAATTGTTTCAGCCAGTCTTTGTGAAGATCCAGTACGCCCCGGTTCATGTAGATCCAGCAGGGCGCGTATCCATTGGGATTGTAGGGACCCAGCTTTTTGTCCCAGTCCGGGTCCGGCCAGAAATAGCCGGTCAGGGAAAATTCCGGAATAAGGATCATATTGGCTCCGGCTTGTTTGGCCATATCCACCAGCTTTAAAATACGGGCCTTGTTTTGTGTAATCCCTGAGGCCTTCAAAAGACCTTCTTCCGTATCCGGCACACGATTATGAATATTGGCCAGTGCAATGCAGACCCCCTGGCGTTTTTTGAAGCGGTGCGCTCCACCAGTGCAATTTCATTTGCCAATGCCGCAAAGGTACAGAAAAACAGGGATAGAATGCCCAAAAGCGTAACCGCCATGCACCGGAACCGTTTTTCGCGCTGCCAAATCATAGCTTTCTCCTGTCAAGCGATTTTAAAATATGATCATCAATCCGTCTCATAAAGGGGTCTACAGTGTGTCTCCCGGCTGAAAAGGGCCATTGCCAGAGCCAGAGCCAGCAAAACGGCCATGGTGGACAGCGCCAGGCGGTAATCCCCGATTGTCAGGTGGTCGCCACCGCCCGAAATGCTGTCCAGAATGATCCCCACGCCCGGCTGAAAGATGGCGCTGCTGGCCACGGAACAGGTGTTGACAAATCCCACCACGATGCCGGCTGAACCCTGCGGGCGAACATCATTGGCCAGCGCAAACGCCACCACATAGGCGCTGCAGGCAGACCCCAGCACAATCAAAAGCACATAGACCATAAAGAAGGGCAGTTGAGGCCCGTACAGCAGCAAAAGCATAAGACCCAGTGCCACCCCCACCGCAAGAATCATGGGCATTTTGCGCTGCTTGATCCTGTCAGACCACCAGCCAAAGAAAAAGGTCCCCGGGATACCGCCCACAAACAGCATGCTCATGGCACCTTCCGCGTTTACCTTGCTCACCCCATAGGCCTGTTCGAGAAAATCAGCCCCCCAGAGTGCACCGAACACAAAAAAAATGGCGTTCAAACCACTGACATAGGCGCCGCACATCCAGATTTGGCCTGTTCCAAATACATGTTTGAGATCGTCGAGGGTTTTTCGACCCCCCCTGGAACGTTTCGGATGATCCTCCCATTTGGCGGCACCAGCCGGATGATCCCGCAGCACGCATATGATCAGTACCAGAAGCACCATACCGAAAACAGCCAGAATCCAGATGGTGCCCCGCCAGCCGAATGCATGGTCCGCCGCCGCCAGCGGGGCCTCACCGCTGATGCCGCCGATCATGCCGATAAGCGATGTGAGGCCCACCAGGGTGGCAAAGCGGTTGTGAGGAAACCAGTTGGAAATGAATTTGAGACAGCATACAAAGGAAAATGCCGTACCGGCACCAATCATGAGCCTTGCCATTTCAGCAGCCGTGGGACTCTTGGCAAACGCCAGCAGAACATTGCCGCCCACCGCAACAGCGGCTGCCAGAATCAGAGGGCGATGGGGGCCAAAATGATCTGATATGAGT
The DNA here is from genome assembly GCA_034522175.1 of Deltaproteobacteria bacterium. Lineage (GTDB taxonomy): Bacteria > Desulfobacterota > DSM-4660 > Desulfatiglandales > Desulfatiglandaceae > JAIPDZ01. The sequence continues at coordinate 3,932,949 of JAXHLQ010000001.1, forward strand.
CCCACGGGAATCTGCATCACACCGTAGGAATAGAAGTAAAACCCGGCAATGACGCCCAATGTGGCGTTATCAATGTGAAACGCCTTGATCCAGTAAGGCCCCATGGCCCCCGGCGCCACCTGCTGCAGGTAATCCCAGAAAAAATAAGCGGTGGCAATGGCCCAGATGATCCATGCCAGCAAAGAACTGTGTGTGTATTTTTTTGCCGTTGTGGTCATGGGTTCAACTCCCGAATGCGGCACAGCCGCCGTTTTAAGTTTTAGGTTTCAAGTTTTAAATCTAATATGGAATCTCAAGTAAATCACATCAGCAAAAAAATAAGCTGCATCAGGCAACAGCATATTCCACAGCCCTCGGGTTTTCCATCCGCTTCGATGCGTCCAGTATCTCCATTCCCACGATATTACCGGCCTTGTCAAAATCGAGGATGATGCCCGGCCTCTCCTCGTTGCTTTCCTCAATCGCTGAGTTGCTGAAAAGGATGCGCAGGACATCCACCCCAGCGTCATAAGTTATTTTCATGAATACCTCAAATATTTATCTATTTCAATAGATTAACACGCTCCTTGTTGTCTTCAAAATAACCCGGATCGGGCAATCCAGGCATGGGTATCCCTGCCGCTTCATTTCCCCCACGTCAAATTTCTTATTTGTTTATGACCGTCCCCCGGTTTCCAGATGCCGCCTGGGGGTGCGCCTCAAAGGAGGTATCACGTCGGATGCATGAATTTAATCTGAGGCCCATCTTTACCCGACTCTCTTTTTCCTGTTTCCTTAAGGGTTAAACGGTTTCAGGGGAAATGGGCCGAGATTTTTCCTCACCCTGTTCTTTCAGTCTTTTCTTGAGTTCTTCCAGCTTCCGAATCAAAAGCGGAAACAGTTCCTTTCTCATTTTTTCCTTGCTCTCCCTGACCGCCCGTTCGAGTTGCTTCGCTGTTTCTCTGAGTTCGCGCTTCAATTCCCGGTATTCATCGGTTTGGGGAATATCCTCCATATCTTTCTGGAGATCCTTTAGTTCACCCCTGAGTTCGTTCAAGCCTTCGTCAATATCTCTAATCAGCCGTTTTAACAGCAGCGAACGGCTGTTGGAACCTTCCACAACGGCCCCTTGTTGCAGGACCGATCCCCCGGGCTGTACCTGAACCATTTGGATCGCCCTCTTTTTCTGTGCTTGAGGATCATTGACAACATAAAATTCAGAAAGCGTGGTCGCAGCATTGATAAAGTCGGACCTGATGGAAATCTCCACCGTATAATGGCCATCTTTTTCGTACTTGACGGATTCCACGCTGCCGATGTGATTCTCTTCAAACAAAACCCGATCACCGGATGTAAGGCCGTCAATCCGGTCGAATCGGATTATCACATGAAGATCCGGATCCGGAAATCCCCAGGCGCCGGGGAAAGCAGCAGCAGAACCGTCAATCCTATGATTATTGTTGTGGTGGCAGTTTTCATGGTCATCATCCTCTTCCCGTGCCGGGGATACGTTATAGATCCTCAGTTTTTAACTTCTACCCAGAAAACGAATTAATTTTTTCGATTCTCCTCCCTCTTTCAACAGACAGACTGACCGCAGGCTGGGATATGTTGATTTTCCTGGCAAGGTGTGATGCAGGGCTCCAGGCGCATCGATTCTGGCTTGTCGGAGCGAAGCGTAGATCCCGACCTGTCGGGGCTACAGGGCTCTTCAATTTCACTGTTGTCCTGCCGACTACTCCACCGCATCCAGCACCTGCCGGACTTTCTCAGCCAGTTCTGTAAAGGCAAAGGGTTTTTCGATGAAGTTCATCCCCTGGTCAAGGACCCCGTGCCGGGCCATAACGTCGGAAGTGTACCCGGACATGAACAGGAGCTTTACGGTCGGACGCACAGCCCGCAGCTTTTTGGCCAACTCCTTTCCGTTCATCTCCGGCATCACCACATCCGTCAACAACAGATCAATCTCGCCCGGGTGCTGAGCGGCAAGATCCAGGGCCGCTTTCGGAGTCGGGCGGCCAGCACCGTGTATCCCTGTCGCTCCAGCACATATCGGCAGGTGTCCAGGAGCGATGTTTCATCCTCAGCCACCAAAACGGTCTCTTTCCCTCCGGGCACCGCCTTTTTGCCCGCTCCTTCTCTGGTCGCCGGCCCTTCTTCAACTCTGGGGAGGTAGAGCTCCACCGTGGTTCCCTTGTCCGGTTCACTGTATACCTGAACGCAGCCGTTGTTTTGCTTCATGGCCCCGTAGACCATGGCCATGCCCAAGCCCGTCCCTTTTCCCACCTCCTTGGTGGTGAAAAAGGGATCGAAAAGGTTTTCCATCACCTCAGGGGTCATGCCCTCGCCCGTATCGCTTACCGCTATCAGTACATAGTCTCCCGGCTCGACGCCGTTATGCATGCGGCAGTAAGATTCGTCCAGTACCGTATTTTTGCACTCGATGGTGATAGTTCCCCCGCTGGGCATGGCATCCCGACTGTTGACCACGAGGTTGTTCAGGATCTGCTGGACCTGAGAGGGATCCATCCTCACTTTCCAGACGTCCTTACCCGGTACAAACCGCAGATGAATGTCCTCCCCGATGAGCCGACTGAGCATCCTGAGATCACCGGAAATCGTATCATTGACGTCAAGGACCTTGGGACTGGTGATCTGTTTGCGGGCAAATGCCAGCAGATGCCGGACCGTATCCGCGGCCCGCTGGCTGGCCTTCAAAATTTCCTGAATGTTTTTGTGGACGATCTCATCCGGTTTCAATTCCATGCCGGCAAGTTCCGCATTGGCAATGATAATCCCCAGCATGTTGTTGAAATCATGGGCCACCCCGCCCGCCAGCCTTCCCACTGTTTCCATCTTCTGGGCCTGGTTCAACTGGCTCTGAAGTTTTTCCCGTTCTTCTTCTGCCCGCTTACGCTCGGTGATGTCCCTGACAAGACCCCTGAATCCGATGCCGTGATTATGTTTGTCTCTGATAAGGGAGGCAGAGACCTCGATCGTCCTCCTGATCCCATCCTTTCGAACTATCTCCCATACAAAATCATGCAGGGGCTTACCGGTCGTGAAAACCGTTCTATATGCTTCAGCTACCCTCTTTCGGTTTGTCTCGTCTGCTGCATACCGTCGATAGCTCAACCCTATCAATTCTTCATGGGAATATCCCAGAATTTTCTGGAATGACATGTTGAAAAAGGTGAATCTGCCATTGAGATCGACTTCGTGATAGCCTTCCTCCATACTTTCAAGAATAATACGATATTTCTTTTCGCTTTCCCGCAGGGCCTCTTCCGCTCTTATTCGATCTGAAATATCGCGGGTGATGGATATAATGTGCGGCTCTCCCTCAAGAAAAATAATCCTGGCAGACATCAGTGCCGTGGTTAAACTCCCATCTTTTCGGCGGAACCGGGCCTCGAGGTTTTCGCAAAAGCCGCTTTTCTCCAATATGCTGACCAGCCTTTGGCGGTCTGCCAGGTCATTCCATACTTGAATCTCCTTTGACGTTTTGCCGATAACGTCTTCGCGGGTAAACCCGGTCAGTTCCGTGAACCCCTGATTGATATCCACATAAAGGCCGTCTTTGAGGCGATTGATGTTTACGGCATCCGGGCTCGCATTAAAGGTAAGCCGAAATTTTTCCTCGCTCTCGCGCAAGGCCTGCTCTGCCTCCTTGAGATCTGTAACATCACGGGCAACCGCATAGGTTACCCCCTTTTCAGGGTCGGGGTGAGACACCCAGCTCAGCCATCTATAGGCCCCGTCTTTACAGCGATATCGATTTTCAAAATTAAGCACTTTCTTTCCCTTCGAGAGCTTCTGTTCAACTATCTGACGGGTTGAATCAATATCATCCGGGTGAATGAATTCTAAGAACGGTCTGCCCAGGAGGTCATCCTCGGAAAAACCGAGCGTTTCGATAAAGGCACGATTTACCTTGATAAAGGTCGCCGTATGGATATCTGCAATACAGATCATATCCAGGGACATGGAGAGTATCGTGTCCAACTCTTCATTGGCTGTCCTGAGCTTGAGTTCAGTCTTTTCCGACTCCAGGACCCTTTTTTGCAATTCTTTATATGTAGATTTCTCAGTCATGGGGATTCTCTACGTTTTGGGTGACAAGTTGAGGTGTAATCATGTGCGACGCCTTGCATGGCAGATCATTAAAGATCAGTAAAGATTCGGGTTAAAGAAAGAGAAACTCAGGCGAGGCCGTATTCCTCAATCTTTTTGTACAGGGTTTTCCGGTTGATCCCCAGCTTTCGGGCCGTTTCGCTCTTATTGCCCTGTGTGGCCTTCAGGGTATCCGACGGCTTTTCGACCGTTTGACCTTCGGCGGCCAATTGCAGAACCCCTTCTTTGTCCCTGCTTTTCAACAGCCGCGCAAAAAGAAAAGAATGAATTTGACGCTCCAGAACCGGCACGCTCCAGCCTTCTTTTTTAGCTTCAATTTCGTAGAACAAACGCTCGCTTTTGTTTTCAACCTTGGTCAGAGTCCGATAATGGGACCAGCTCAATGCTGATGAAAATCCTTGAATAGACTCACTTCTTTTGATAGCGAGGCTCATATCCTCCAAAACATCACAAGGCTTGTGATGTTTTGCCGGCTCGATTCCCGTCCGATTCGATTCATCACAAACCTTGTGACGAATTTCCGGCAAACGATCGGCATAAGTCTAATAAAATAGTCTAAAATAGCGCAAGTTGGTTACGGAAAATCCTTCCACATTAGACGTCGGAATTATATAATCTTGCAAAATTCCACCCGGCTTATACAATAAATATAAACTATCATTTCAAATAGTTATCCTGAATATGCTTAAACCAATAATATAAATTGCCACCTAAACCGATTCTTTTCTTGATCCCTTTATACAATGCCCATTTGGCGCCTCTTGAATTCGACCCACTCGGTTTTGGTCGGAAGTTCCATCAATTCATGGAACCGGTCTAATACTTGATCTTTCATTACGCCACCTCAAAGGTCTGGGAGGTATCATTGCCGACGATATCGATAATTTTGATCAGGATGCGATATCTGCCCGGCTTGTCATACATGTGTGGATCGGAGATCAGAGCCAGATTGCGGTTTTTGCGGGTGCGGAAGGTCAGTCAGCCCTGCGCCTGTCTCTCGGGCCTTAAGTTCGGTTCTGGACAATAAGGCCCCGGCAAAAAGTAACAAAAGCAACGGCGTCCCCCATTACCAATCTTTTAAGGCCGAGCGGCGAAGTCAGCGGCCGAGCGCATGGGAGGTTCGCTGAACGGATTTGTTGGAAGAGAACTGCACCCTGATTCTTTTTCCGGCACTCGAATTTGAAAGAGAAAGACATGCTTTTCTCAATTGGTTTACAGTCTTTAAGCGATTTGCAACCGCTTTTCCACTCATATCAATCTTCATCGATTAACTCCTTCAGATATTCAATGTCATCTATATCTTGGCCACTTTTCCTTAATGATTTAAGCAAAATCAGGCCTTTTGGAGCCAAAACCTTTAATTTCCTTCCCTCCCAGTCAACTGAAATTTTACTGTCCCAGGAAGTTTTGATCTGTGGAGTGACGAGTAATAGATCCAGACCCATATGCTCCCCGGTTTCATCGTCGATTTTTGTCATTCGATGGATTTGAACGGCACCACTCTTAAAGGACATGGGGGCTGCCGCTACGTTGAAACCAAGAGCTTCTACTATTTGTTTTATCTTTTCCAGTAAATCAGGTTCAACCATAATATCGATGTCAAGGGTAGCTCTCGGCCTCGCATACACAGCCAAAGCCAGCCCGCCACACAATGCGTAATCTATTCCATTTTTATCAAATGCTTCAATAAGAGATTTTAATTCAATCAATAAATCCATTATCTCCAGCCTTTCACCATCTAAAGCAAACTGACAACGCATTAATCAGCTTCCCCGCCCTTTGGGTCCGCTGAATTTGAAACTTCGATAATTACATCTTTAATCTTTCGATATTCAATTCTTGCATCTGGAAGCAGGGACTGGACCGGCGCTTTCGTCCATAATAAAGGTACCAGTCACTTATCCAATTGATATTTGTGCTTTTTAGCCAGCTTTTCACCTCGACTGACAGCATACCCTGCTCCGGGTTGACTCATTCCCAAATGCTGGGCCACATTCGTACAAGTCATGCCCAATTCTCTAACCGCCCAATAGCACAGTAAATCCCTGGCTTCAACTTGGACCTTTCGACGACCTCTTGAATATATGTCTCCTTTTTCTATCCCATAGATCTCGCACACCCGCTGCCCTATCTTTTCCAGATCATACCCCAATTCCCTTAATTCATAGCGACGGTCCAGCCTCTCATTGGCCCCGGATAATAATGCGGTCACAAATTCACCGTCTCCCAGTATCCGTTCATCACCCTTAACCCGATCCTGGCCCTTTAACCGCAATTGCTTGACCACAGCCCAGCCACCTAAACTCCGTACCAGACCTCCGCCGACAAGTTCCGGACGCCTCCCCTGATCAACGCCCTCTTTAACATAGGAAAGATAATGCTTTCTGGCATCTGAAACGGTTTTGCCAAAAAATGACAACGCATATTTGGCATCACACCACCCTCGTTTCTTTTTCCCCATCAAAGCACTGTGGCCGCAATAAGGATATCTGTTAAGGCCCTTGATATCTGATACGACCTTTGCCCGCAGGGGGTTCAGATGGATATAACGGACAAGTTCCTTGAAATATACATCTTCCCCAACGTATAGACCCCAGCCCCTTAAGCGTTCTGACTGGGAGAGTCGTTGTCTGAGCATCATCAACGAACCGCACGCACTTCGAAACGGATGCCTTCTCTCTTCTGCAGGTGTGCGACAATTTCAAGAAGGTTCCGGGCTTGGGGATTCCCCTTCGGACCCAGCATGCGCATCAGACTTTTGGGTGATTTGTCTGTAAGCGATCCCAACGCATCAAATCCGATGGTGGCGTTAATGAAATCGCGCAGTATGGCTTTCCCCGTATCCAATTCGCCAACCAGGAGACATTCAACCCCCTCTTTGAGCAGCTCCTCACGAAAAGCCGGGTCACGCCCGACCCGCTCCTTAACGGTTTCTTTAAAATCCACTGTCAGCGCCATGGCTATCCCTCCTGCCGCTTTCTCTCTTTGTATTCTTTCCACATCATCCGAGCGTTTTCGATATCTCTCTGTTGACGTTTCTTTGTCCCGCCACCAAGCAGGATGATGAGGGTATCTTCCTCCTTACCAAAATAGATGCGATATCCGGGTCCGAAATCAATTCGGCATTCGAAAACACCTTCCCCGTCCGTCTCGACCAGAAGGGCACGATAATCGGCCTGTTCCAGCGATTCTCGAAGGAGGGTGTGCCAGGGGCCGTCCGGGGTGGTGGGCTCCATGGCAAGACGTCGTGTCATTACGGCATGTGAGGGCATAGGGTCTGCCCTTGACTCACTTTTCCAAGAGCTTTCGACCATCAAGGCACCCCAGAAGCAACAAGTCCTCCCGATCAAATTCGTTTTCTACAAAACATGAGTCAAGAGCAGATCTGGCCCCTTTTTATAAGGTTAGGTGGAATGCTGCGGCTGCTCACGACAGATGGTTTGGATTATTTCATCTAACTGATGAAGGAAACGCGATCGGTCACGCTTGGTTAATGGAGGAGGTCCTCCAATTACTTCTCCAGATTCACGGAGTTCAGACAACAGATCCCGGGTCGCGACGGTCATGCCGATGTTGTCTTCCGTGAATGGCTTCCCGGTTGGGCTGAGTATCTTCGCACTTTCCTTCAGGCAGCGACTTGCGAGCGGAATATCTGCGGTGATCACGATGTCTTGCGGTTGCACATGTTCCACAATCCAATTATCGGCAGCGTCCAACCCGTTCCCCACCAATTTCAGGGCAATCCGTTTTTCATTGGGCGTCCGCATCCAGGAGTTGGCCACCAAGGTCACACGAAGGCCAAATCGACCGGCAACGCGATAGACCTCCTCTTTCACCGGACAGGCATCGGCATCCACAAAGATGTTCAGCAAACGAAAAACCCCCTTACTTTCAAAAACTGTCCCCATGGTTTCTCATCTTCAGGGGCCGGGATCAGGGCCGCGTAGTTGGTCGCCCTGGAGGAGGCTGTCGACCGTCTATCCGATGCCGGCACGTGTGGCTCGGTCTGTCGAACCGTTAACCATGACCACCGCTTCCGGTCCCTGTCTGTACGGAGTCTTTTGAATTTCGCTATGTAATCATCGAGTGTCGTCATTTCACATCTTCAGGCAGTACTTTTCAAACAAAATTTCCTTCAAAACGTGGGGATTAATCCCTCCCACTTCGGCGGTATTGTGGGGTTCTTCATTTTTTAGAAACTCAAATTTAGACCAAGCAGGCCTTCGGGGCCGTTAATGATGGCAACTTCTGAACTTATAGACGTCCCACTCCCCAAGTTCACCATGCGGTTTCCTTTTCAGGCAACGTTGCCTATGGTGTCAATCATCATGCAGCCGGGATCACCTTCGGCTTCGAACTCTTGCCTCGATCCATGCAGGATCTCTTCGCATAGGAAGTATGCCGACAATATAGGTGGCGGTGTCTTGATCGATTTCGTAATAGATTCCGTATGGAAATCTCTTGGAGAGCATTCGGAAAAAGCCATATTGTTTGGCATGAACGCCTGCAAAAATAGTCAGCGATTCCATGTCAGACAGGAGGCTGTCCCAAAAATAGTCTCCAATACCAGGCTGCCTCCGCTCGTAAAATACCCGCCCTTCTTCGAGGTCTTCAACTCCGTCCCTGGAGACAACAACCTCTTTGATCATGATGAATGCCGCCTTGTCTTCAGCTCTTTGAGTGAAATAAATTCCATTTCACCGTTTTCCATTCGCCGCTTCCTCTCCGCCAAAATATCGCCATGCCATTCAGGTGACGCCGGTTCGCCATCCTCATGGATCAGGGCATCCCAAAGCGCTTCCATGGCCCGAAGGCGCTCAACCGTATTCATTTTCTTTATTTCGGCAGTTTGCATGATAAAATCTCCTTTTCCATAACTGACGTGAAAAAAACGTCTGATTACTCTTTACACCTCTACAACCCAGACCTGTCGAATTTTCTCATGTTGCTGGTTGACAAAACGCCATCGAAACCACCTGCTGCAGCCAAAAATACTCTTGAGTCGTCATGATACATCAAATCAACACGTGTTTTCACTCCAAATCCGCCTCAATCGAAGAGCCTCCCCTCCCTCATTTTGCTCACCTCATACGATGCTGGCGGTTCCGCCACCCCTGCGTGGGGCTGGGGTTCGTAACGCGTTTCGGCGTTTCGGGACGGGGCTAAATAATTGATTAACCCCGTCCCGGGAGTTCACGTGTTTCTTGGGAGGTTTTTCCTGGAAAAGAAGGGCTTTGTTATGAAGATTCATCTGTCTGCTCTTCATCCAGCGACTCCAGCCTGCTGACCACATGCTTCCGTTCTTCCGAATCGATGTTTAAAGCCATTTCATATATTTCCTTGGCCTTTTTCAGATTTTTCTCCATATGACGCGGGCAAAAAGTGGAATACATATCGCCCCATCCAATATAGCCCCAGGCATTATCTGGAAATTCTTCGATGAGCGCCTGGAAGGACTGGTCTCCCTGCTCGGTTTCTCCGAGCATAAAATAGGATTCAGCTTCCGCTCTTTTCATATTGCAGATCAGCAATTCATCCGAATCCGGAAAAAAGGAACAGAATTCTCTGCAATAATCAATTCGTTTTTGATAAAAGGAGGGGTCAGAACTGCCGGCATTCAGAAGCTCCATTTCAAAATCCTGGCACCAATTAAATAAAGATTGCAGACCGGCAAATACCTTTCTGGTATCCTCGACGTCCTTCATATCTTCTGTAAATCTTGATTTCAGGTGATCCCAGACCTGCAACCATACATTACAGCATTCGATCGCCTTGTCTGCTCCCTCTGACTCCAAGAGCGTGTACCCTTCCTGCATCATATCATCCAATTGCTCAGAATTAATCACGTCAGGCGCTAATCGTTTCCACAAAACCGTACAGGCCATCCAGATAAAGTCCACATCAAATCCTGAAGCGGTAATGGTGAACTCCTTTTCCCAGCTCTTCGCCAATTCCTCTGCAGTAGCAGTGCTCTGGAGTAGGCCATACAACTCCATAGGGATCCACAGCGCGTTGCAAGTGGTCCTGCTCTGCCTTGCTTCTGCAACCCTGGATCAGCTCCATCAAAACGTATCCTGGCAAAGCAATTTCTTCATTTTCATCCAACGCGTCGAACCACTCCATGGCAGGCGGGTAGTTCCGAAGGATATCTATCATCACGTCGCTATCCAGTAGAATCATGATGAAAATCCCTCCGCTGCACCTGCTCCCTGAGCCGCCTGGCATAGATGGCGCTATCCTCTATGTCATCCCTGTCTTCCCATAGACCGATAAGGCCGGAGCGCCTGAGCTCGCCAACGGTTAAATGACGATGCCGCGTCTTGCTTTTGTCGGTCTGCGGCAATACAATGATTTCAACAAGTTCCCCCTTCTTATAGGGCAGCCCCTTGATGGTCAGTTCCCCATCCTCTGCAACCGTCTGTTCAAGTCTGACAGCCTGCATAAGTCGCCTCCTTTTATCCATACGATATTCCCGTCATCTGATGGCTTCATCCTGCAACACCATACTCCACTGCCCCCGGATTTTCCATCCGCCTGGATGCGTCCAAAATTTCCATTCCCACGATGTTTCCGATCTTGTCGAAGTCGAGAATGATGCCCGGCTTCTCCTCATCGATTACTTTAATCGCTTCGAACCTTAATCAGTTCCAACTGCCCAAAATCCCTTATCAATTTATACAAGTTCACGAGTTCGCTACGTCCCCCATTCCGTCCCTTTCAATCAAACAGCCCCATCTGGGTCATCTTTTTGGCTGAAGGTTCATGAACAACTCTGCTCTTGACTCACCTTTCCGTTTGATCCATTGAAGACCTGGACAGGGGCTCGCGGGCCGGTATCTCGATGGAAGGCTGATGGGCCACATTAATTCCCCCGTTAAATCCATTGTAATCCTCCGCTCCGCAATCCCTCTAACAGCCATTTGACGGATTGGTGATTGCCGGTATCCAGCAACAAGCGCCTCCTCACTTTAAACCGAACACCCACCGCCTCTTTCAAAACATTATCATAAAAAACGGGAGAAATACGTTCCTTTTTAACGGAGATGAGTCAAGAGCAGATTTATCCCGTTAAATGAGTAGCCTATTTAACTGGGACTTGACCCCTTCATTCCTCCCACAAGCTGCGGGTCCAGGTCCCGGTTCCGGCGTTCGTAGGCCACCCGTATCGCATCCTTATCGGCCTCCCGCATCACGGACTGATATTCGGCTGTGGGGATGTTCTTTCGCGTCGCCTCGTCGTGCCGGATGGCTTCAACAGTCTTGGTGGTGTTCTTCTTTTTGTTTGTCATGGTTCTGTCCAATGTGTCTCAAGATTCTTATCAAAAGATGCATTCTTGATATGATTATCTTATCAGGTGTTGACCTTTTCCCATTCGGCGTGAGGTCCTCGTCCCCGGCATGCCACCCTGCCGGATTTGCGCATGTCTGAAAGGGCCCTTTGAAGCGTCGGATAACTTACGCCAGGGCAGGCCCGCCGCAGGTCTTCGATCCTGAATGTTTCGGGCAACCGGTCAACCGCTCGCTCAACCATTTTTCGCTTGGCTGATCAGCCCAGCGCTCGCAGGGTCATCCCCTGCATGTGGCTAATGGGTGTTTCCAGCAGATAGTCATATTCAAATGATCTCATATCGTATCTCCGTAGATTCCATCGATTTCAACAACTACCTCGCTTTTCTGGATGCTTCGCACCCGGTTTACATGGTTCTTTCTCTCACAATGTCAATGGTATGATCGAATTCAGGAATTCCAGGGGGCGACCCGTTCGATCATCTGGCTAAATTGCGATTCCACCTTCTCATTGAAGTCGGCCTCGATTTGATACATCTCAGTAAATTCCGCAAAGGCCCACCGGCCGTATCGGCCCAGGTTGTTGACGCCGGCGACCCAGTAGGTCTCCATGGTGGCCTTCTTTTCTTTGACATCCTCGCGGCGATAGCCTTTGATCTCGATGATCAGGTGAAGCGCGTCCTCATGGCCGTCATCCACCAGGACAATGAAATCCGGCAGGTAGGTGCGGGTTTCAGAGCCGTAGCGGTAGGGCACCTCCAGACCGGCACTGTGGTTCTTCACATAGGCCTTGACTCGGAGATAGGTCTCAGCCACGCGGAAAAAGGCCTCCTGGTCCCCGCAATTGGATTTTAAAAGAGCGTCCCGTTGTCTATGCCGGGTCCAATATCCTCACATGCTCGGGGCCGCCTTCAAACAGGGAGGCCATGAATTGAGCGATTGCAACCGGGGTCAAAAACTGACCGATGCTGGCGCGTGCGCCTCGATCCGTCGAGTCGTTAAAGGATTTGCGAATGTGGTCAAGTGCGTGTAAGGAAGACATGATTGCCTCTGTTGCAGAGAGGGGACACTGGACCTACCATCTCTTTCAAATTCAATGAGTTCATCCAACCCCCAAAGCCCGATCCTATCATCTTGCGCACAACGGACGGCCTGAGGCCATACAAAAAGCAGGCAGGTGGCTCCGTGACTTTCGGGACACCTTTTCAATCCTTATTGCGACCTGCTCGAATCAATAAATTCAGAAAGCGGCTACGTACCCTATTTGCTCGTCCCCTATTCGCTACATTAAAGCCAATTTATGCCCATTAAATCGGTGTCTTAAGACAGTTATTTGGTTATCTACGGACGTCCCACAGGCCATACACGTTTTGGCCCACTTTCGGGCCATTTGGACCCTGAATCGGGCCAGATTCGTGCCAACTGGCCTGATTATTCTTCCGGCAACGCATACCAACTTCCTTTGGTCTTTCCGTGCTTTGCCAAAACCTTTTTTTCCACCATTTCCTTCATGTCTCGCTTGGCCGTGCGTATGCTGCTATCCGTGGCCTTCGCGTATTCCTGCACAGTGATGCGATCCTTGTCTTCGAGATACCTGAGTCCCGCCATCTGGCGTTCGCTCAATCCCAGCCCGGCAAATCGTTGATCCGTAGGCAGCGCCTTTCGGAAGATAACCCGGAAACTACTGCCGCGCGATTCAAACTGGGGCTCAGGGATGCCTGCCTTCCGGCATGCTTCAATCATCCGGCCGGTCCCAGTTCCAAACTGCTCGATATAGCGGATCAGGAAGAACGCATGAGCAATCAGCTTGTTCCGCGGCTTGGACTCATGGTTCCGGCGCAGATCGTCTACGGTCAGCCCTGCCGGCAGCGTACCAGGGTTCCAGACCTCAAGACTGTGATCGAAAATCCGCACCTGGACATTCCCAGTATCGGCATAGTCTCGGTGGCACACCGCATTGATGATCGCTTCGCGAACAGCGTCCAGCGGATACTCCCACTCCTCGGTCCGTTCCAATTTTCCCTCGAACTTCACTGCCATACTGGTGTTACGCCGGACGAACGCCATCGCCTCTTCGACCTGATCCATAACGGATCCTTCAATAACCTTCATGTCGAGAAAATGAACGGCGTCATCGCCCTTGAAGCGCGCACACCGTAAAACAGACTGGAGCATCAATCGCTCTGGATCCTTGCCGAAGAGCAAGATGGACGCAATCGTAGTTTTCCCGTCTCGAATCAGATTCAGTTGGCGTAGCGCTTGATCAACGGGTATATCGGCGCTTATATTCAATCGCCGTTCGCTTTTTGCCCAACCCAAAAAGCGCCGCACCTTCTCGACGTTGATGTCATGGAGTGATGCCTCGTTCAATATCGTCTGATCCCAGGTGATGCCACGGGTCGTGAAATAGAGGTCGGCCGCCTCGGCCGGCGAGAGTATCTGGTTCGTCTTTCCAGAGCGTCTCAATGGTTTATCAAAGGCATAAACGGGTTTCGCCGGATTCTCCGGCACGTCCAGCGTGATAACAATCTTCGCTTCGCTCCTGATGGTGGCGATGGATGGAACAATTCTGGGGTTCGTATTCCCGACGACTTTGTTTGCAAGATCTTCCAGGGTTCCTTTGCCAATTTGTACACCTACAACCCGGCCGTCGTCCGCGACGCCAATGTACAAACGGCCGCCCCGCGCCGTCGCAAACGCTGCACAGGTTGCGACGATTTCTTTCCACTCTCCCAGGGACCCCTTGAGTTCAACCGTCTCTCCCTCAGCAGGAATCGCCATCCTTTCAAACCGTTTTTGCTTCACGCCTGATTCCTCGTTTTTCTACCGAAAATACCGCCCTTCGCCACGGTCAGCCGTTGATCAATGAACGCCCGCCGGTGTGCGAAGAGTTCTTTAGCGCAGCACCGCCTTCGGATTCCAGCCGGCCTTAAACTCCGACCGCTCCCACTCCACGGTACGGGCGGTCAATAGATCGTCAATATTGACGGGCAGTTTCATGTCTGTCCATCTTTCCCCTTCAATCGCTTCTTTGCCAGCCCTCTTTTATCTTCCGTTCATCAACCCCAACTCGCACGGGTTATGTGATCCCCCCATATCTCACCTCCCCTTGAAACACCTCCCGCACATGCCAGGCCACGAACGCGGGCTCGGGCTAACAGGACGGACGATGGGAGCCGCAGGGGTTTTCCGTGGTACGCCGCCAGTCATTCGGTGAAGCCGTGCGTGCCATGCGCCCGGTCGGTTGCTTGAATGCCGAGATCGGGGGAGACGGGGAACGCGCCTCTGTCAAAGAGTTTGTGATCCACAATCCCATTCCGACGCGTCCATCTTTTTTTGGCAAAGATCTGACGGGTCGTCCCCCAGTCCCACAATGTCAACTTTTGAACTTATAGACGTCCCTCGGTCCCCACTCATGGACGTCAGCCCACATTAAGTTTACAAGTTGGCTACGTCCCCCATTCCGCCATTCTGCACATATTCACTTCGCCTTGTGCAATAACTTGGTCACTCGCTGCCGCCTTCGATTCCTTTCAGCACTTTCCGCCCCTTCTCAGTCAGCCGGTATTTCTGTTTCTTGCTTCTGGGCTTATCCGGAATTGTCATCTCCAGACAAGCCAAATCCATCAAGCGTGAGAGCGCCTTCTTGAAGTTCCCTGTTCGGCTTTCGTATCCAAGCAGAGTAAGCAGTTCCGGCGTGTTTTGTGGAGCATCGAGACAGGCGTGCAGGATTCTTTGTTCGACTTCGCTCATGGGCTCATGGGCCTCATCATGGGCCCCGTCATGGGCCTCATGGGCCCGACTTAGCCCCGAATTGATCACCTCTTCCGGGGTGACTTCACCCGTCACTTCACCTGCAACTTCACCTGCTGGTCCAAATTCCGGCACCCTGACGATGGTTCGGAAAACATCCCCTTCAATCAATTGGGGATCGGTGCCGCCGTAGTCTTTTCCGTATCGCATCATCTTGCGCATGCCCGAGCCCAGTTCATCTGCCCGGCCGATCTGGCGGAAGAAAGCCGCGATGACCGGGTTTTTGGGGAACGGCGTGAACGTTTCCGGGTTAAGTGCGCCGAACCCGTGGGGTCGGTTGCTGTTTTCAGTACGGACCTGGCCCCGCTCGATAATCAATTTGGCCGGAAAAGCGTTGGTGTATTCCCTGTGGATTAAAATGTTGGAAGCCACCTCGCGGAAGATTGCGTCCCGAATGCTGATGCTGGTCGTGCCCTCCAGGTAGAAGGGGTCGGGCAGGTGCTTGGCTACAAACGCCATGATGCGGTCGTAGCTATTCACCAGGTTGACATCCACGAAATCCCTATCGTCATAGCGGTCCAGGTTGACCTTGCGCAGGATCAGGTCGGTGCGGTGGTGCGGCACCGCCGAAAGCAACGGGGAGCGCTTACCCAACAGCAGCAGGCCGGCGAGGGTCATACCGCTCTTGCCGGTTTCCGGATCAGTCTGGTAGATCTGAGCGCTTTTGAGCAGTTCCATGTCGTTCATGTTCCGCCAGGGATGGTCCTCTCGGCGTAACACAGCGATCTTGCGGCACTTTGCCAGGAGATCAAGCTCCAGTTCGTCCAGTCCGGCGTATGGGTAAATCTTGTTCTCTGAATAAATGGCCTGCTTGCGTTGGTACAGGGCGGCCACCTCCAGGGTATGATCGGTAATGTCAAGGTCACCGTCTTCATTGCGGTCATATATGCGTCCGTTGCACCTGTGGACCTGGGAACTCTCGGGAACATAGATGCGAAGTACCGGGTTTCCTTCCACCGCCAGTTCATCAATCGCCATGTATGCCGGAGGATGGATTTTTTGCGGGTTGTTGATGGTGGTAACAAAGTCTTTCTTTATTTGTGAAACGGCATCCGGTTCAATGCCTTGAATATCCCCGGAATCCGTAACCCCCAATAAGATCGTCCCTCCATGCCGGTTCAAAAAGGCGCACACCGTCGCATAAACATCCCGATTAAGCTGGTTGCGGCAGGTCTTGAATTCAAGATCGATGCCTTCGCCCTTGCGAATCATTTCTATCAATTGGCGTTCATTGGCGTTCATTCGTGGTTCCTATTCCAGTACAATCCGGACTTTCCCCTGCTCCTCCAACTGTTTATCTGTGTCCTGTGAACCTCGTATTTCGACGATAGTTCAGCCGTTGTCATATCACCCTTGATCGCTGCCAAGGCAACCTTCGCCATAAATTCTGGACTGAAACTCTTTCGCATTTTCGGACCTCCTTCTCTTCCAAACCATAGAATTTGCATCTTGACTACTGGTCCGAAAAATCCAGTCCATTATATTGCACCATTATGTGTCGTCCCGCCTTATGCCACTTTCCAGTGTATTGTCCTGGCTGTACGGGATTGTTCTTGTCGATAACCGAGTCGCCCTCTCCCTCAAAAAATCCGCCCCAATCTCTTAATCGCTTCGAACCTTAATCAGTTCCAACTGCCCAAAATCCCTTATCAATCTACATAACTTCACAAGCATGCCCCGTGAAACCTGGCATTGTTTAAATGGGGTTCGCTACGTCCCTATTTTCCTATATCCAACCATCAATAAAAAGCATAAAATCATAGACGTCCCCATTCTTCCCCTAGGCTTGAAAGCATGCGCTGTCTGTGGGAAGGTCATTTTACCCCTCCCTTTTCATGTAGCATCACAAGGTCGTCATCCAGACCGTGCCGCAGGATATTCAGACGAGGCGAGAGAGATGCCACATGTTCGGCTGAGATATGGGCCAATCGGAAGGGAAAGATGCTCGGGCTGTCGAGCAGGTCCTTAATGGCGGCCGACCCGTTCACCCTGGCGCGGAGGGATGCTTCCACCATCCAGGCAATGAGCCTGGGGTCTTCAACCGGATACTGATCCCCTTGGACGTAGACGCCTTTGTCGCCCGTCTCTTTCAAAACGCCCCAATCAATGAATGATCGAAGCACGCGCCGAGCGGCCCGTGATGCGGTTTCCCTTTCTCCGTAATCCTCTTTCACCCGTCGCTGTACATGCGCTGCAGCGGCGGTTCCCTGAAGCCGCAGCAGTCTGCCGGTGTGAGCGGCAACCGAACCCCAAAAGGGATAAGCAGACAGTGTCATGCCCCAGTGAACGGCAATTCGGTCTTTGCGCGGAAGTCCCTGGAGTATCTCCAGACCCTCGTCCCGCAACTTTTCCAATTCACGGGGCACGGTAAGCCAGGTCTTCAAGAGAATGGTGATCACCTTTTCACGATTACCCCTGATAGACTTTCCACCGACCGACACCTTGTTCTGCAGCAGATCTTGGAGCGAGTCGTTGATTGTGGCCTTATCGTTCCCGGCCAGAATCAAATTGGCTGTCTGCTCGAACCATTCCAGTCTGATGCGTTGGCTAAAACCGATCTGCACCTTGCGTCCGTTCATGTGTCCCTCCGCTCGATCTGAACTAGAGGGACGATGAGCTCTTCAATAGAAGCGCCGCCATGCCCGACAAGGCTTTCGGTCTTGCGGACAAAAGCGGCGCGATGCGGGGCAAGCAGGGGCAGATAATCCTCCGGCAGCCCGATAGGCGGCCACTCCAGAGCGTCTGGGAATAGCTCCTTAACCTGACCGCGCAGTAAGGAATCGGGATAGATTCGAGCGCGCTCCCCGCGCAGATCGGCCACGGCTCCCTCTGCGGGTCGGCCACAACCTGACGCCTCGATGTTGCCGTGATCCGACGACAGGTAGACACGAAATCCGTTCTCCAGAAGCAAGTCGAACAGTTGCGTCATGAATGGCCCAGCGGCCCACTGGCGAAGCTGGTTGTGCATGCCCGCAGCGCCAAGCTCCATGCCGTGCATGATCTTGTCCACTTTGTCGACAACCAGACCGACCACGCGCGTCTTGGGCCGGGCAACAATCTCCTCCACACTTTCCAAGGAGCCGCTTCCCAGCCCTTTGGCGTATGCGATTTCCTGCTGTGTCAGGCCCTGGTCCACCCAGAATTGCGTCCATAGGGCCGGTTCTTTGTCGGTGGTGTGGATGCTGTTCGGAAAATAGATCGGTGGCTTTCCCGCAAAGGCCGCCTGGCGCGAAACGGACGTGATGGTCGGTATCCAGGCGAACACCGCGTTCTCACGAAAGCGGTACTTGACTCGCTGTCTGGCGATTTCCTTTCGGATGACGATCCACTGATCCAGCGCAAGGCCGTCCACCAGGACGAACGCAGCCTTGTGATGCTTGGCGTCGTTGACGTGGCGGGAGAGGAAACGGGGAATATGGTGGAGCATGACCGGTGGAGCCGGAGGCAGATTGACCAATCCTGCATAGCGTTTTGCCAGCCACGGCACGAGTGCGGCATCTATCTGAGTTTGAAGCGCCTCCATCTTCTGACGCGCCGGTTCCAGCAACACCGCATTCGAATCCAGTGCCAGAGCCACCAGCTCCGCCCAGGTTTTGGCAAAGCGGAACCAGTCGTCGTGCCGTGTGTCCTCATTCGGAATATCGGACGCCAAGGTATCGAGAAGGCCATCCACGCGAAGCAATCGATCCGCCTGCTCGTCCGTTTGGATGCCGATGGCGAGCCAGGTCTTGGAGAATAACTCAGCCCGATCATGGGGCACCGCTTCAAGCAGTCCTTCGAGAAACAGGTTGTCGATGTAGACACGGATGTCGTCATGGTCGAAGGGCAAATCCGAAGGGCCGGGATACTCAAAGCCGTAGGGCTTCTCATCCTCGCGAACACTGCTGGTATCCTGGGCCGCCGATCGATTTAAGAAGATGGGCCAGCGTTCCTGAAGAAAAGTAAAAAAGGCTTCCCGATCCGGGATGATCGTTTCGAGGGGCCACTCTTCAAACCCGCTCTGTTGGCGCAGTACCTGAACAAAGCGCTCATCAAGCAAAGCGGGGATGCGCTGCTCCCGATAGTGGCGGCGCAGCAGCGCCCGTAGCAGATCGGACGGTTTGCGGATGAGCTCCGGGGCAATTTCAAAGACATGGCGCAGAACGAATTCCTTTGTAGCATTATCGCCCAGTACACCGGGGGCGTGCCGCTTCTGGGCTTCGTAGAGCGCATCCAGATCACCACGATCCAAAACGGTCACAATGGGATAGCTCAGGTTGGGGAATATCTCCCCGAGGTTGAATGACAGTTTGCGACCAGCCTGGAGCAGATCGTATGGCAGGTAGTTAAGATCGCTTTCCGCAGAGCGCAGCACGACCACCAAGTCTGTCTGCTCACCCTGGTCCCAGCGGGAGCGAAATTTGGATTCGTAGGCATAGCGAAAGGCGACATGATCCTCGAACGGAATCAATTCAAAACCACGCTCGCGTATACCTGCAAGGACGCCTTCTTCCAGGAGCAGGCCGTCCGGATCAGCAACCAGGGTCAGCCGGGCCACGTTGGGAGTGAACTCTCTGAGAATCTGGTCCCGCCAACTACCCATGAAAGACTCCAACCGCGAATGGACGCGAATAAACGCTAATAGGATAAGGAAAGATCATTGAAGCCGTTCCTCTTGTAACACTACCTTTTTCCACTCCAGCTTTGGGTGCTTGAAGTTTAAAATGACACCTCCCTCAAGCCCCGTGATTCGCAGATAGTTCAAAACCTGCCCAAGATGTTCCTGAATAATCTTGTCAACCGTCTTGATCTCAACGATCAGCCTCCCTTCTACTTCAAGGTCAGGGACATAATCATCTATATGTTCATCTCGATAGAAAACCGGGTAAATGTGCTGTTGTTGAAAGTGAATTTTTTGATGCTGGAATTCTACACATAATGCCCTCTCGTATGTCTTCTCCCTTAATCCATGCCCAAGCTCATTCAGTACAGTCATGGCACACCCGACCACCTGGAAAGTCAGTTCTTTCTCTATTAATTCGCGTCTATTAGCGTTCATTCGCGGTTCCCCTCGACCCGAATTATGATCAGAGGCACCATTTCCGGGTAAACCTGAGCCTTACGTTCGAGTTCCTCGTTCCATGAGCGTTCTTCCTGCCGGAGCAGGTTCAATCGATAGTCGCGGACCTGGGGCAGGCCGATGCGTTCGATGATCTTGCGTCGGGCGGTAAAGGCATATTTACCTTTTTCCCTCTCGAGCGTCAGGCGCGAACGGTGTTCTTGAACAAGCTCGTCATAGATGGACCGGCCGTGCTCTTCGGCGATCTGCGAAAGCCGGTCAAAGGCATTTGTGGCATCGTCAATATCGAGATGCTCCCGGACAGAAGGCGCAACACTCAACAGCCGGTCCCACAGGTGCCGAGCGGTGGGCGTAAAGACCTTTCCGTCGTCGGCGAGAAAGAGCGGTATGATGCGGTGGCGGTTCCAGTCCATGGTGGCAATGCCGATCCGCCAGAGGGACCACAGTCCTGTGACCTCATCCGTGATCCCAGGAATCGTTATCACCGAGACCGGTTGTCCCGGTGCAAATCGCGGCAGTCGCATTGCCAAGCCCCGAATGCGCGAGTTTTCCAGTGTCAGATGCCGGGCGGTGGGTGCCTTTTCGGCCTCCTTGCCGCTGAAAACAACTCTGGTGAGCTCTTCGCCATCCGGCCAGGTCAGATTCCAGGTTCGCCGGTTTCGTTCGGCTTTGCCGCCGTGGGCCCTGAGATAACTCACCGTCATCCGCTCGACCCAGTGCGGCAAGGGGTGAGCCATGAGGCGTTGGGCTTCGGATGGTTCCAGGTCCTCGGTGGCTCCGAGTATGGAAGAGCTCTCCTGGGTATCCCGAGTCTGCTCCTGTAAACGGGTGATGACCTTGTCAACGGAGGCATCGACCTCATCCGGATTGAGAATCGCGTCCACATACAGATCATCGAATATCTGTCCCGCCTGGGCCGAGTCGAGGACGTCGCCGGTCTTGTCGATGCCGAACTCCTCGAAAATAACGGCCAGCTTTTCCTCGAGCACCTCCCGGACACGGTGTTCCACCGAATCTTCGAAAACGAAGTTGACGGCACGCACCACGTGCGTCTGGCCAATACGATCCACCCGGCCGATGCGCTGTTCGAGTCGCATGGGATTCCAGGGGATGTCGTAGTTGATCACCACATGGCAGAACTGCAGATTCAAACCTTCGCCGCCCGCATCGGTTGAGATGAGGATACGGGCATCCTCGGCGAACGCTTCCTGCACCTTCTTGCGTTCGTCCATGTCCATGGAGCCGTTCAAACAGACCACCTGGAACCCGCGCTCGGTAAGGAATTGCTGGAGCATCTGCTGGGTTGGAACGAATTCGGTGAACACCAGGGCTTTCAGATCCGGGTCGCCTTCTTCCGCCTGTAACTTGTAGAGCCAGTCAAGCAACGCTTCGGCCTTGGCGTCCGATCCTGCCTGCATGCACCGGGTAGCGGCTTCCAGGAGCAGCTTCACCTCGGCGCGTTCGTTTTTGAGCGCTTTCAGGCGCGTAGTTAGAAGTGTCTCGATCTGCTCCTGACCGTCGAGGTCAGCCCATTCGTCCTCGGAGTACACAGGAAATAGGGACAACTGCTCCTGCGGCGCTTCGAGTACCTCCAGTCGACGTTCGAGCGTAGTTCGGATAGCGGTCGTGCTCGATACCACCAGCCGCTGCATCAGTATCATCAGAAATCCGATGTAGCTGCGCTTCTCGCGCATGGCCTGGTTGTATCCCTCCCGAACGTATTCGGTGACCGCCTCGTACAGAAGTTGCTGATCCCGATGTGACTCTCCCCAGGAGACAGGTGCAAGCTCCGTCTTTCGCGGTTTGAAAAGCGGTTTTCCCTCCGCGGTGATGGCGCGGCGTTTTTCAGTCCGGATCACATAGGGTTGGACCCGGTCCCGCGTCACGCTGCCCACGTCGGGAAAGGCCTGGGCATCAAGTAGGGAGACCAGCCGATGGAAGGCATCGGTTTTCCCTTGGTGCGGGGTCGCCGACAACATAAGGAAATACGGTGCGGCTTCGCATAGCCCTTGGCCCAATTTGAATCTGGCCACCTGATCAGTGCTGCCGCCGAGCCTGTGAGCTTCGTCCACGATCACCAGGTCCCATCCAGCAGAAACCAGGTCCTCGAAGCGTTCCTGATTATATACGGCCACTTGGTTTGCCGACCAGCCCTGCCGGCTCTCCAGTGGCTTCACGGAATCCATGGGACAAACTACCTGTGGATGGCTCTGCCAGATATTGTCTTCCTTCGCGATACGCCGGTAAGCCGAAAAGTCGCTGGGGATGAGCAGTCTGAAATCCTCGCTGAAGTGGGTGCGCATCTCGGCCACCCATTGGGTCACCAGGCCCTTCGGCGCAATGACCAGCACCCGCTTGACCAGCCCGCGCAGCTTCAGCTCACGAAGAATGAGTCCGGCCTCGATAGTTTTTCCGAGTCCGACCTCGTCTGCCAGCATGTAACGAACCCGATCCCCGGCAATGGCGCGGGACAGAGCCTTGATTTGGTGCGGGAGTGGAATGACCGATGATTCGATGGGCGCAAGCAAAACATCCTGGGTCAGGGCATCGGCTACCCGTGCGGCGGAGGCGATGTAAGCGATATTGTCGGGCGAACCGGTGCCCGCGCTCTCCAAGGGCTTGAGCCGAGAGGCTGGGATGCGGACCACCGAATCGCGGCCGGGCAGCCATACCCGGCAGGTCGTCTCGCCCCATAGCGTCTGGGTCTCAATGACCTGGCAGAGTTGCCGATGGTCTATGCTGTATTGCCATTCCTCAAACAAATTGGTATGGTTCCTATACTTGCCTTTGAGAGTTCGTTATGTATTTATTTCCTGTAAGTGGCCCTTCATAATATCCCTCCATCAAAAATCGGAGAAGCTCTTTTGCATCTCTTTTCTCAACAGGAAACACGATTTTTCCTCCACTAATTTTAATTTTGAGGCCGAATTTATTTGCCTGGGTTTGTGCTCGTTTTACCTTTACTCTATTCAATATACCGGAAGCCTTCACAGCCATGAATCTTTTTCGCATAACCGAATCGGCCATTTCCAGAATGACGGATTCATCATCCACGTGAAATTTACTGTCATCGAGTACTTCTTGAATATCAACATCTGTCGCCTCGACAAAATATGGAGAGAGGTTTAGAAATCGACTCACAAGCGTGTAGCTTCGAAAGTATAGGCTATTTCCTTGTTTGTATACTCCGACAAGTGATGAATCTAATATCAGGCCAGGATCTTTCATTCGTTTGTAAGTATCTTCGGTCTGAAGCAGGGTCCACCCCGTTACCAGTAATCGTCTCTGCATAAATCCTTGAAAATACACTTCTAGTGATCCTGTCGCACTAGATTGCAATTGGCCGCAAAAATAGATTTGATCCGGATGTCGGCTGTAAGCGCAAGGTCATCAACTTGACTAATATTTCTAATAGCATCAGCAATGAAATCCCGGGAGATCGAAATCGTGAATAACAAACAATTCATCATCGTCAACCTTATATCGAGGATCGAAATCGATAATTTCGGATTCGCCAAAGAATTCATCTCGTTGTTTCTTAAACTCTACACTCAATCGTTTTTGGAGGGCTTGTTTTGTGCGAATGCGTCTTACTTCAGGGCCGTGGTTTTGAATGATGGCAAAAAGGTTCATCCATTACCCTCCTTGTCGATGGCGAGATATGTGTAGTCAAATAGTTGCACCACTTCCAAATTCGCCTGAGGTTTTTTTATAGTTTTAGTGGTAATAAGCATGTGTGACATGCCATCATTTGATGTGACTTCATAAAAATGGTATCCGAGTAATGCAAGCAAAGGATTAAAATAGAAAGCATTGCTGTGGTAAACTGCCCATCCTATTATTGTGAATACATATATAGTTACTTCCGTTTTCGCCACAGGAAGAGAATCGCGTGCAACCAAAGGTAAAAGATAGATTAAAAGAAAAGTCAAAACTTCTTTGTCAGCGTTTTGGACAACCTTGACGGATAACGTCTCCTTTTCGACGTTAGTCTTTGCGAAATATAATACAAGCCAACATAGCAGAAGAAGTGAAGCGGCATAGAAGAACCACTGCATAGTGGACCACGCCGATCTTCCCTCTGCATAGCTGATCATTCCGAACGCACCAAGTACAGGAGAAAGTGATGTCGCGACTAGCATAACTTTTGAAAACTTATTCAGCATTGCCTTTACTCATTCTCCCGAAACGAGTGAGCGCCTGGTCGTACCACATGAGGAGTTTTGGATCCTCCTGGAGGATTTTTTCCGGTATCTTGCGGGCCACGGCGATGATCGTGGTGTAGTCGCGCTCCTGCCATGCCTTCTTGAATCCGGCCCGGACGGCCTCCAGCCGGAACACCTTCAGGCGTTTCTGCTTCGATTCGCGGTACTCGTCAAACTCCCGCATCAGGGCCCGCTCGCGCAGCTTCTCCAGGTCGCCAACCTTGTTCGGGTCGGGCACGTACCAGCGGTCTTTGGCTTTAGCCTTGAGCGCCGGATCGTCCTTTTCCAGATTGCGTAGCTCTTTGAAGTTCGAAGAGAGGTAGCTGTGAATCTGGCTCGGCACATCGCCTTTGCCGTCGTAGGACAAAAAGTTTTCCTTTAGTAATTCGGAAAGCTCCAAGGCCTTTTCATGCTTCTGCCAACCACCAATTTCCTTCAAGAAACTGCGGGTGGATGTCCTGGAAGGTCTGCGGCTTCTTAGTGAGTTGCTGCTTGAGCCACTGAATGGCCGATGCCTCGTCAGAGACGAAGAGCTGAAGCTGGAGGACCTCTCTGACCGTCATCCGTTTCTTGTCGTACTCGGCTGCTTGATCCGGTAAGAAATACATACCGTCACGCGGCGGGAAGCGTTGCTCGAGCCCGGCATAGAACTCAGCGGCAGACATTGGAACCGTCACCCCACGTTGGACATGGAAGGCGACCATGCGGTCAAAGAGAAGGTAATTTTGTCGTTCAGCAATTACCTCCGCTTGACCGTTTTTGAATACGAATACAGGGAGTTGTTTCAGGTGGGTGCGCACAAAATCCCAAACACCGTCCTCAGTGCCCGCAGAAAGCTTGAAACGCTCTTCGAGTCCGCCATTGGGTTTGTAGGCAGAGATTACAAGATCTTGTTTGACCGCTGTGCTCGTCACCTGCCGGTAGGAGCCCTGCTTCTTGTCCAGAGTACGCACATCGGCCACCACAAAGCCCGCCGCAAGCATCGCCTCCTGAATGGCGTTCCACACCGCGTTGCGGGAGTTGTGAAAGACCACCGTCATCCAGCGGCCGGGTTTGAGCACCCGACAGTACTCTTCGAAGCAGCGTCTCATCAGATGCTGGTATTCCGGTAGCCCCTTCTTCTTGGCCTTGTCAACGATGGCCTCAGGTTCGGCGTTGGTAAGCACACCGTGCCAGGACTCCACCAAGAAATTGAGATCGGCATAGTAGATATTTTCACCGAAGGGCGGGTCGGTGAAGATGTAGTCGATAGTATTAGGAAAAATGCTCGGGTAATTGACATCACTTGTTGAAATTAGGACACCTGTCGAACTCTTAAAAAGCCGTTCCCAACCAGCTTTAGCCATACGCTGAATTCGACGCAAGCTCCCATTAATCAGGAGAAATACGCTTGCCTCTGCAATTAAAGACGATATGTAGTAAACACCACCCAGCGGAGCATTGCCAAAGCTTGAAGCTGGCCGGTACCTATTCATGATTGTGGCGTTAACGAATTGGTGTTGAGCTAATATCCGCAAACCATTTCTGATTCTGGAATCTGACAATCGCTCAACCTTACGCAGATATTCACACAAAACATGTGCGGTACGATGAAGAAAGAATTGGTGGACGTGGGTTATGCCAGCGTTATCCATCCGCGCCCTTTCATGAGTCATGTGCATATAAGGTAAGGGATCAACTGGAACCTCACTCGGCCAATCTAAGGAATCAATTCGGGCCAGCGTGTCCATGTCTTGCTGATCAGGCTTCTTTTCGTATCGGGCCTTACCGACCTTATATGCAATCAGAACAGGCTTGCGCTTACGGGTGCGGACAGAGGAATTCAATGCCTTATCGTGCCGGGTTATATAGAGCCGGTCCATCCGTTTCTTCGTCAACACCACGCCACAATGCGGGCATGGAAACGTCTCCTTAACCCGCTTGGTCTTCGGGTCCAGGGCCTCTTCCAGAAACACCAGTTCCCCGGCACAATCCGGGCAGCTAAAAACTTCGCTCCAGACCGTATATTGCATCCGCCCCTTGGTCTTGCCATCACTATGTAGCGTCTCGTACATCCAACCGAGTTCCCGTTCCACGTCGGCAAGAATGCGGCGGCCAGCTTCGGCAAATGCGGCAACATCGAAGGGCAGATTGTAGTTAGCAGCGATGAAGGTGGCGGCGGGCGACAGGTCACCCAACACGATCCGGCGGGCTCCCCACTTGGGCTTAACCCTCTCTTCCCTCGCCCAGTCGGCTTCCAGTGTATGTCTGTAATCGTCGGGTGCCGAACCACACCATTGGGCGGCTATGCCAGTCATTCCGGATCCGCAGAATCCATCCAACACGAGGTCGCCCGGTTCAGTGTAATGGAGGATGGACGGTACAATGGCCAGATGCGGAACCTTGGTGTGGTACGAATGGGCCTTGTAGATAGCATCGGTCTTACCGACGCTGACGTCCACCGCGAACGGCTCCCGGCTATAAGGAATGGTCGGGTCATAGGGCTTCCCATAGTGCTCGATGAAGTTCCCAACAAACGGATTCGGGCAGGCGGTGTAATAAGGTGGTTCGGACAAAGCCAGGATGTCCTCGTCCTCGCCAATCGGAAATCCCTCGATCTTGCGGAACTCCGGGTCCTTGAGTTTCTCGCGAAGCTTCTCCAGGAAATACTCGCGGCGCTTCTCGTCGTTGTCGAATGTCATCCCGAGGCATTCAACGGCCTGAGTTCTCCTCTTTTCAACTTCTTCCTGGTAGGATCTCTCGAATAAATCCCCTTGTTCATCAGGAAAAAGCCTTTTTGTCTGGGTATCGCTTTGTTTTTTTCTGGCCATGAAGTGTTCCGCTCACTTTTATGCTGGCTTAGCATTAAACGAGCATTAAACGCCTTTTAATGCTCACAGCTATGCTTACGAGCATTGCTTGAATCATTCCATTTCGTATTTGTAGCGTGCGTACTTTCCCTTTTCCGGGGATAAAACTCTTTTATTTTCTTGTCTAAGCTGCCGCATCAGGCGAAAGACCTGGTTCCGGTCGTAATGCGTAATCCTGCGAATCTCCTCATTGCTTAAACCTGCCTCCCGGCGCCGGGCCCTTTCTATCAGGAGACTGAGAACCCGGGTCTTGGCCGCCTCCCAGTCAATGCGACGATCCCGCTCCGGGTGTCCGGAGGCCGAAAGGCGGCGATGGAGGTCATGCCGCAGAATCCAATATGTCCCCCGCCCCGTTCCGCCACGATCCAAGTAAGCGAGATTCGATTCCATATGGGTTAACACCTCACGGGCCTCTGATTCGCCTTGCTGGGTGACGCGGGCCGCGGTCGCCGTGTCGATTTCCGGATGCCTCAGCAGATGTTGAATGATGAGAAGCTGGTCCAGGGATAGCAGACATCCTCGGTCCGATTCCTGAGCCACGAACATCCGGAAAGGGACCGAAAGTTGGGATGCCCGAAAAATGACACGCACCGCGTTGCCCTCGTCGAGTATGGTGGGCGGCTCTTTTCCTTCCATCAGAAGTGCCTGGTACATCCGGCGCACACCGAGGTTGCTCCGATTCACCAGCCGGAGGCGAGTAAGCGCATCTACAAGAGCCGGATTCCTCGGGACCGGTTCGTGGCGAAGGATATTTTGCGGGGTAATTCCTCCAGGCAGTCCACCGGGGTTGCTGATTTCAAGGCGGCTCTTGAATTGTTTGAGCAGGATCGGTCCAGGAATCCGGTAATCCGCATGGACCAGCGCATTGAGAAGTGCCTCACGAAGGGCGATTTCCGGATATGTGCGGATTTCAAAATGAAAAAGGCCCTGAGGAACGGTGGCAATGGGATTGTCGGCCATGATGCGGTCAGGAATCCGTTCCAGAGCAATAGAAACAGCATCGTTTCCATCGGCGCGGTCTGAATAGTCAACATCGGTTCCCATGCGAAGGTGGGTCCAGGCATATCCGGGAAAGTGTTCACGGATAGCTTCCATCCTTCCCGCCAAGAGAATGCCTGCCCGTAAGAGACGGCCGTTACGAATCAATCCGATGGTTCCGAGAAGATCACGATCGGTTTTTTGAAGCAGGTCATCCGGTGCCTTTTCTCGCCGAGCCGATTCACGCAATCGCTCCATAGCGGCTGGGGAAATCAGCGATTCCGGAGCGCCTGCTACTTGGATGCCGGTAAAATCGGTTTCTCCCGTCTCCACCATGATTTTCCGGCGAAGCGTACCCGTTAGCGGCTGGCAGTCTTTGCCGATGCGGATCTTCCCTTTTCCACTGGTGTCCGTGTATGGAGGTAGTCCCGGGTAGATCTGCATTGCAATCAGGCGGCCGGTTCCCTCCTGAACGGATATCTCCTGAAAAACCGGGGTCAATTTCGGATCGGTGGCATCATAGACGGCTTTTTTCAGCCGGTTGACATCAACTACTTAGCGGTACACCCAAAACGGCCTTTGAACGGCCAATGGCTTTGTCATTGACGCCAAACACCACAGTGCCTCCGCCTCCGTTGGCCATACAAACAGACATTTCAACGATCATGGCGACGGAATCGGCGATGCTCCTTGTGATCCATTCCTTGAAGTCCAGGTCCTGATCTTCAAGGTTGTGGGCCGCCTGGTTTTCAAGCTCATCCAGCAGAGATTGTATTTCTTTGACACTTCGCATGGTTATTCCAACACGATCCTGACTTTCCCAGGCTCTTTACCCTTGGTGAGCTCGTCCAGATAATCCTCGAATCGTTTTTTCATCTCTGCCGGCGTTGCCGGTGAACCGCCGGAGAGCAGCGCTGCTCGCAGGTCCGCAGTCTTGACCGGCACCTTTTGAAGGCCGGAAAGCACCTCACTCAGGGCATGGATGAAATCCTGGCCAAGGTCGTCGGGAAGCTCCCGCTTCTTGATAAAGCCGTTCACCAGCTTCTTGGGTTCGGGTTTGAGCAGGGCCAGGTTGCCCTTGGTGGTCGGGTCCTCAAGGTTGGTCAGCAGCGTCTGGGTCCAGTTGGCCACCAGCTTGTCCAGTTCGTCGTCCAAACCGTCTAGCACCGTTCCGGCGGGTGCGGTGGGAGGCTCCGCCCCTGGCTTGTAATTGCAGTGCGGACACACCGGGGATGCGTCCAGCTCCTGCTCGGTGAGGGCAAAGCAGCTCTTCAATCCGGCCAGACGGTTCTGAAAGTCGCTCAGGTGCTGGCGCGGCATCAACTCTATGGTGGAAAGCTTCTGCAGTACCTTGAGCCGCTCGTCGCCCATGAGTCCGATCTTGCGCTTGTCCTCGTTCACACCTAACCGCGCCTTTGTGTGCATTCCCAGGTAGGTCTGCACATAGGCCTTCTTGAGGTCGGCCAGTTTGCGCTGTGTTTGCTGGCGGAATGTGGCCGCGCCGCGCTTGTCCGGATCGCCAAGCTGGGCAAGCACCTCGTCCCGCGCCTTCTTCATCTTGGCCACCCACTCGTGGTCGGCGGACAACACCGCCTCGGCGGTGGAAAGGAATGAAGCAGTGGAACCAAGATCAGCGACCAGTTCTTGAAGGGATTCGATCTCGGCCAGGGAGTTGAGTCCGTCCCGGTGGGAGGTTACCTCCTGGGCGTCATAGCGGAAGTTCTTGAGTTTTCCGGGTGAGCTGTACGCCTGGAGCGACTCCAGGAAGCTCTTGGTCTCATCGAGCCGGGTGCGCAGTTTCTGGGCCTCTTCCTCGGCCAGGAGATTCCGGCCCCAGAAGAGCAGACCGCTTTGCAGACTCTGCTGCAGGACGACCAGTTTTTCCACCGATTCGGAGATGGCCTTCTGAAGCTGCTGGACCGGTTCTTCCTTGCCCTGGGTGACCAGCTGGGCCATGCCGGGAGTGAGACCGAGCAGTTCGAACAGGGCCTTGAGCGCCGGAAGGTTCCAGTCCTTGGGCCGCTCGATATGCTTGAACTGTGTAAGTTCGTCCACGCCGGTTCCTGCCAGTTGGGGTAGACCGGTGGCATCGAATTTTTTGCCCGGAATGGCAAGGACCAGATCACCCGAATAGACCAGGACGGCCAGTACGACCGCAACCCATTCGGGCTCCAGCCGCTGCCGGTCCTTGTCCATGTACTCCACGCCTTTGTCATCCTGGATCAGCTCGGAGCGGTTGACCACCTGGCCGTGGCCTTTCTTCTTGAGCAGGCCGAGGATGTGTTTGGCGTGTTTTGATTTGTAGGGGTCGAGCCGTTCGCCGTCGAGCAATTCCAGGGCATCGAGGACCGCTGTGGCCTGTTTGGTGCGATTCTGGCCGGCGATGGCGCGTAGTGCATCCTGCGCGGCCTGGTCCCGGTTGGTCCCGGTGATAAGCACCGAGAAGAAGGGATACTCAGGTGCCTGATCCTGGAAGTGCGCTCCCAGGCACACTCCAGCGATGGTGTTGACCAGGTCGCGGAAATTGATGCGCTCATGGGAGCCGATACCGGACAGCTCCCGGATCGATTTGCCCTTGGCCCATTCAGTGAGCGACTTGGCGCGCCCCTGATAGGTGACCTCGAAGGCGTCGCTCATGTGCTTTTGAAGCCACTGCACCAGGTCCCGCAGGAAATGGGATGACTTGGACTCGTAAGTGGACTTGGCGTGACCCGACGAGGTGGAAGCGAGGTCCAGGGCTGCCGCGTAATTTCTAAGCGCGGTGCGGAATTCGTCGTCCGTGTTCGTGAGCCGCAGGAACAGCTCGTCGGCGTTCTTTTCATCTTTGAAGTGCGGTGGATCGAAGGGCTGGATGAAATAGAGATGAGAAGTCCCGGGGCGGTACGGCTGTGGATCGTTCATTGGGCGCTCCGAAAAAGAGATATCCCTGGCGCGCGGCCTTGCGCTCCAGCCATTCCAGCTCGTGCTGCCAGATCTTGTAGCCGGTCACATAGGTCTGGTCCGTACACTCCATGACCCGTTTCAAGGCTTCGTAGTAGTAACGGTCCATCTGGGATGAGTCGAGGCTCTCGGCCCGCTTTTCGATCAGGGCGTCGAAGTCGTCGGTCTTCTTCAGGTCGAGATAGAACTGGCGGTTATCCGGGTTCGATGAAATGAACTGCCCGCTGACCGTCTTGTGGATTTCCCGCAGGACCGTCTCCACCTGGGAGAGCAGGTCGTCGGCCGGATCGCCGCCGAGGTCCTCGATGCCCGGTTGGTAGAGGCAGAGCCCGTCACGCAATTCCCCCGCTGTTGCGCCCAAGGTGGCGTAGATGTCGCCGGTGGTGAGCCGGTGGACCGACAGGGCATGGATTAGCCGCAATGCCATGGGCTTGTATGCTGGGCGGGTAAAGGCCTGTTGGATGCGGGACTCCAGTACCTGACTGCAGTCGATCACTGCCTTGATATCCGGTACAGCACGGAACGAGGGATTCTCCCTGAGATTGGTCCAGTAGGTGTCGTAGGCAATGAGCCCGGGCCGGTCGTCCGGCATGTCCTGATCGAGAATCTTTTTCATGGCCAGCGAGAGCGTCTTCAACACTTCACGCTTCTCCACGGCGGTCACCCGTTCAAAGGTGTCGATATAGTCGGGGTGTACCGGGAAGAGGCGGACGAACTCGTCCATGCGCTCGTTCATGTGGCCGTAGAATTTGCCGAAGGGCGTCAGGTACTCGCGTATCTTGGCCTGTTGCTCGCCGGTCTTTTTGAGCAGCCGCTCGGCCACCACAAACTTAACATCCTTGCGGGCGATGAGGACCTGCTCGAAACGATCCTTCACCCGGCGAATGCTGTCGGCCACAAAGGAAAAACGTGAGCTGTCGAAGATGGCTTCCTGGACGCCGGCCATGAAACGGAAGCGCAGGTCCTTGCACACCTCGCCGATTTCACGAAGGAAGTTCAGGTCCAGGATAAGCTCCTGGTCTTTGCGGGTGCGCAGATAATCAAGCAGCTCGTCCACCACGAGGAGCAGGCCGTGGTCTGGAAACTCCTGATGAAACGCGGTCATCATCTCTTCAAAGGAACGCTTGTTGTTGGAGACTTGATCCGCGGAGGGGAAGCTGTAACTCACGCCCATGTCCGCGAGATGCTCTTCCAGCTCGGCCAAGAGGATGTCCCGCAAGGACATGGTGGTGGCTCCGATTTCGGTGCGAACCACCTTGAACCGGCCGCCGATTTTCCCAGCGGCAGCCGCTACGTCTGAATTGCTCAAACTGGCGGAGAGGTCGGGATTTTCCGCAAGTCCGGAGATCACCGACATCAGGTGGGACTTACCGGTGCCGTAGTTGCCAACCACCAGAAGGCCTTTGTTATCTGTGGGCTGTTCGGAACTGCGGCTGGGGAATAACAAGACCCACCAGCTTTTCCGCCATCTCCTCTGAGATGACATAGGTCTCGACAAGCTGCCGGGCCGCAGTCACTTCGTCGGCATCCCGCAGCTGGACCACGGACTCGATGGGTTCAAACTGGATCAGGTCACCGTATTTCATCGCGTCTGCTCCCTTGCAATGGAATTAGTCGTTTTCATGTCGTCACCTCCGGGCTTGCCACCAGAAAATCGCGCATCGGATAGCGCCTGTACTCCGGGTGGTCCGGAGCGGCATAGGTCAAAGAATCTTGGGCGATGGTGCCGTTCCATGCGGCCACCACGGTCTTGTTGCGGGAGAGTCCCTGGAGCAGGCGAAGCGGGTCCTGCTTCAGGCCAACATCAAAGATGACTTCAATGTTGTCGAGCAGGATCATCTCACCACCGCCATTGCCGACGATCTCCCGGAGAAGACGAGGCAACTGCAGGGCCCGTTGACGCTCCGTCAATTCCAGCATCTGGCGGGAAAGATTGAGGTTGATGTTGACCAGGGGCGCACCAGTGCGATCCCGCACATCGTGAAGCGCAGCGGTCTTGCCTGCGCCTGCCGGTGCGACGACCAACAGCAGCCGGTGATAGAGTTCAGCGGCTTGCTTGACCTTATGTATGATCTGGTCTGCAAGTGGTTCCGCCATCACTGTTCTCCTTTGTTCTTGGTGTCGTCGGCTCCACCCGATTTCACCCAATCGTCAATTTTTTCTTTTCGAAACTTCCAGAGACGGCCTATCTTGTGACCTGGCAGATTTCTTTCACTTATCCACCTGCGTGTTGTCAGGGACGTTCTTGACTTTGTTGAATTATGTCAGACTTTGGGGCAAGGCGCGGTCCCGGTGCTCCAAGCGGAGCCTCAATATGCAACACCCCGTTATCCATTTCGTTGGAAAAACGGGGTGTTGTGATGTTTCAGGCCATATCGAATCCTCCCGCCCCTCGGGGGCTGAAAGCAGAAAGCCGGTTCGGCTTGACTGCCGGATGTTATGTAGTCCCAACCTGTGGATTTGTCAAGGAAAAACCGAGAATCGCTCCTGTCTGATGGCTGATAAGCGAACTCGTCCGCCTTCCGTCTTCCGTTGTCACGCTACGCTACCATATTTGATTGTCAGATCCGGTCGCACAATTGAACATTTTTTTGAGAAAAAGTTGTTTTTTTGTCCACGAAAATCACGAAAGTCACGAAAGCGGTAAAGGGCGTCATGTGCCACCGGAACTTTCTTGACTATGTTGACTGGTCCAACCTGGCAGAGGTCATCTACTTCGTCTTTCCATCGGAATGACAAAACACAAAATCCAGCTCTCCATCGAGCTGGAGCGAAGGGTTTTTCGACACTGACTTTACCATTTCAACTCCCCATTTTGTATTTGACGCACGGGACACCCTTTAAAATGATGTTTATGGGCGCTGGGTACTGGGTACTTGATTCTGGTTCCTGGTTCCTTGTTCATGGTTTTCTGTGGTCATTTGTATTTTTGACCGTTCAGACTTCCTCCCTGATCCAGTTAAAAAAATTCCTAACGGCAATTCTTTTCCCTTCAGATGTAACCTGCTCGTCGTATCCGGCTGTTACAATCTCGGCATCTGTCACATCAAATCTGTCCATGGCTTCACGAAGGCCGGACGTCTCCCTCTTCATATTCTTCTCATTCAGGTCCCAGCAGACATTGATCAGCCTTTCGATCCGGGCACCTTTCCTTATAAGGAAATCCACCTCGCCCTTCCCTTTCCAATAAAAAATCTCGTTTCTTTTGGCTCTCAATGCCAGATATACCACATTTTCCAATAACCGCCCGATGTTCTCAGAGAAACGGAAAGACACAGCATTGTAAAGCCCCGGATCAATTGCGTAGACTTTATAGGGATTGGATTTCTGTTCAGCAAATGAATATGAGAAATAGCCGGTTGTCTGCACGAGAAAGACCTCACATGCGTAGTCCAGAAATTTATTCGCTGTGGGCTGGGAAATTTTCTGTTTTTTTCCGCCTGATACCCTGAAAAATGAGCTGCCACATTGGCATACAGATTCAGACAGAACTCCTTCAATTTCCTGACATCCCTGATCTCATACCGCTGAATAATATCTTTCTCAATGACCGCTGTGTAATAGTCCTTGAGGATCTGCATGCGATCCTTCTCCGCCGCGGTCAATACCACCTGAGGAAAACCCCCGAACCGGATATATTCATTGAACAGATTGCGCAACGATGGTGATCCTCTTCCGCGTGTTCTCTGAAGCAGACTTTCTTTGGCTTTGAACTCAAGAAACTCTGTGAAACTTAAGGGAAATACTTCGCTGGATATCATTCTTCCTGTCAAAGAAGCGCCGAACTCCTTTGAAAGCAGCTTAGATGATGAGCCGGTTATGTAGAATTTAATGTCAATTTCCCTGTCGTAGAGACCGCGGACAAATCGTTCCCATCCCGGCACCAGTTGTACTTCGTCCAGGACAACATACGTCCGCCCTTCCGGACTGAACCGCTCGAGGTAAACATCATGAATTCGCAGCAAAAATTCCACTGTCAGGTTCGAAATGAAGGTTGGTTCTTCAAAATTCACATAGAGGATATTGCGGCGTGGTGTTCCGGCTTCAATAAGTTGTCTAAGAACCTGAAGCAAAATCGTTGACTTCCCCGACCGGCGGACGCCAGTGACAACAGACGCTTCTTTTAAGGACCTTTGCCGATAGAGTTCGTCGGTGTATGTCTTACGATAGACACCTGCATACCGGTCCTGACTCCAGAAATTCCAATACTCGAGTATTTCCATCAATTGGGAGTTGTTCATGCGAATACTTTATTGTATTTTAGTTTTATGGATAATTATACGATATTATAGTTTAGTATAATGTCAAGGATTTCATGCATCGTGCCGGGTGCTGCCCCAGTGAAATAATCTGGTGTCTCATCTTGCATAGTGAATAAAATGCCACGTGCGGCGTTATGTTGACTTTGTTGACTTATTCCAGACTTGGGGGCAGGCGCGGACCTGGTGGTCCCAGCGGAGTCTCAAAATGCAACACCCCGTTATCCATTTCGTTGGAAAAACGGGGTGTTGTGATATTTCAGGCCATGTCGAACCCTCCTGCCCCTCAGGGGCCGAAAGCAGAAAGCCGGTTCGGCTTGACTGCCGGGTGTTATGTAGTCCCAACCGGTGGATTAGTCAAGGAAAACCCGAGAATAGCTCCTGATGGTCTGACATCATCTCACGCAATTTGACAAATGCCCTCACAACGAAAACACTGGCTTCAATGGCACGCGGCGTGTTCAATACGCCTGCAGCCATGATTGCCCCATGTTCGGTAAAGACGTTCGGCAGATCCGGTCACATATTTGGAATTTTTTTTAGAAAAAGCTGTTTTTTGTCGTTGGGTTTTGCCGCATCCATCTTTCTGTTCGCTAAATGCCGCTTCAAAGGTGATCGCTAAAATAGATAACGCATTGAATTTAAATGTTTTCCACATTCACATAACCCGCTTTCAGGGTTATTGCTTAAATAAGAAACCAAGGAACCGAGCATATTTAGGCGTTCTTGCCGGGTCTGAATGAGGTCGGTTTGGTCCAGGCCGTGCTGTTTCAGACCGGCGAGGATGACTTCAAGGGTGTCGGCTGATTTTCGGAGGATGCCTTCGGTGTCCTGGTGCTGCCATTGGGTGTAGAGACCGTGGGCCTCTTTGAGGAGGGTGCGGCTGATCTGGTCGCGGAGATCCCGGCCGGACAGGGGGGTGGTGCGGATCGAGGGATTCAGGCCGGCGAATCGGTCGGCGACCTTGTCCCTGATGAGGCCGGGAGCCATGTAGGGGGTATTTTTGTTAGCACCTTCAGTCATTTTCAACCACGAATTGCGCGAATTACACGAATGAATAAAAGGGGTTAGCTGGTGGCTGATGGCTGGTGAGCAGACCGGAGATGTTGGCTTCCGGGTCGCCTACAGCTCGGAGAGGTTCCGTTTCGCTCTGCCCGGGGACGGTGTGTCCAATCATTCCTTTCGTCCAGTTCGATGTCATTGACGCATGGAATCCGAAACTTCCTGTCGGCACGCCTCGGCGATCCATTGGTTGATGCTTTTGTTCTGCCTTTTCGCCTCAAGAGAGATGGCGCAATGAAGTTCCGAAGGGATACGCAGAACAAACCGGCCGGAAAATGGCTTTTCCGGTTCCTTGCCAATCTCACGGCAGGTTTCCAGATAATCGTCAATCGCTTCATGAAAGTCTTTTTCCAGTTCTGAAACCGAAGCCCCTTCAAAACCGATGACGTCCGTTATGCCAAGAACGCGGCCATGAAAGACCCGGTCTTCGGCATCAAAGTGGACGTTTCCAGTATATCCTTTGTATTTAAGGGTGTTTTTCGTCATGACCCACTCCTGCAATTTTCAAAAAGTCCCTGACAAGTTCGACGGCATACTTCCCCAATTCCTTTCGGGGGTGGGGTTTATGCATATTAAGGATATGCTTTCTCAGGACAACGCGTACCCTTGAACCGCTTCCTTCCCGAATTTCGGCGCCGAGCGCCCCGAGCAACGATTGGACTTCGGTCCATGCTATGTCGGCGCGGGTAGGACGTTCGAAGATTTTCTCAAGGGATCTCTGCTGTCTTCTGTTCATGGTTCTAAGATACTACTTTTGATATCATTGTTCAAATGTAAAGACCCTTTTCCTCCCCACGTCTCTTCATCTCCACAGAAAGTCCATAATCGGTATTAACGCACGGTCGCTCCGTTCGAGTTCGCTCCGGATCAGATAGATCAGCCGATCTGCATGTTCCGGCGCCATAAGGAACGCGGGTATGTCGTCAACCGTCCAGGGGCCGGGTTCAGGCCCTTCCCCCTGAAGGAAGCTGCCATCATCAAATGATCCGAACATGTTCAGGCGCTCTTGACGCGTCTGAAGAAGGTCTGTTTCATTGAGGCCGTGCAGTTTCAGGCCGGCAAGGATGACTTCAAGCGTGTCCGCTGACTTTCGGAGGATGCCTTCGGTGTCCTCCTGCTGCCACTGGGTGTAAAGGGCCTGGGCCTCTCTGAGCATGGCGCGGCCGATCTGGTCTCGCAGGGGCTGGCCGGACAGGCGGGTGGTACGGACCGAGAGGTTGAGGGTGGCGAACCGCTCGGCAACCTTGTCCCGGATTAAGCCCGGGGCCATGTAAGGGGTGGCCTTATTGTTTTTTCCTTCCATCTTTCCTCAGCACATATCCCAGCCAGATATCGGAGTCTCGGACTTTCGACACGGTTCGGGAGAAATCCACTACTTTGAGATTTAAATCTCCAAATATGGTGCGCAAGGCAGCGTCCTGCCAAAGGTAAAAAAGACGGTCGTGGGATGCTTCTGTCAGCTCCCGTCCTTCTTTCAGGGTGATAAGCACGTGCCCGGCAGGGACCAGTGCCTGGAGGATGTTTTCCAGAACCTCCTTAAAACGGTCGTGCGGGATGTGGACCAGAGCACCCACGAGAACCAGCGCATCAAAGGACATACTCGAAAAATCATGCGTTTCGAAATCTGCCTTCATTACCGGGCATTCGCAATGATTACGGGCCAATTCAGCCAGACCCGGAGACCTTTCCATCCCAGTGACCGTGAATCCGCGCTCTTTAAACCATCTCATATCCCGGCCGGAGCCGCGTCCCACATCAAGAATGGTGGCACAAGGTCTGAGCCATTGCGTCAGAGGTTGCAGGAACGTAGAAGGGTCGATATGAACCGTTTCATCGTAGTATTGGGCAGCGTTTTTCTCATAGTAATCTTTCATGCCCAAGGCCCTGAACTTCAAACGCCCTTTGCTCGACTATCAACGAACGGGTTAATCAATTTTTTTAGCTTTGCCATTGAAACGTTGCGTTAAATCAAAATCGATTTCTTCAAAGGTGCCTACATTGCCGTGTTCATTTTCGTCAATCTCCCAAAACTCCACCTCATCCGGTATAACATGACTGTGGGTGCGAATGTAATAGGAAGCCAGTGATTCTTTTGTCTTGGGATTTATGTGTTTTTTAACGGCAAAAATCTTACGATATCTTCTGGGTGCCAGGAAAAAGTAGAGCATGGCCTGATCCCAGGTTGTGAGCTTGGCAGAGGGCACATTTCCGCCTTCTGTCCATGTATGGGATTTGCATTCAATAATAACCTTTTGGTTGGCACAACCGAGATCAAACTTGTGCTGTTTCTGTTCAATATGCCCAATGGGAAGCCAAAAGGGCTTTTTTAGGTCCGGAATCGTTTTCTTGAAGTAGTTCAGCGTGAGATTCTCAAAATCAACTCCCACCTGCGTATTACTCGATGCATTCCTGCGTTGATGTTTTGACATCTTTAATCTCTGCATAATAACCGTTTTGAGATTACCCGCAGGTGAGGCATCAACCCAAAACGGTTGTGGTAACCTAACTGTCTAAAAACAAATCGCTTTTTGCCCTCGCTTCAAGAAAAACCTCCGCCACAAAAGGTATATGAAACCTGGTTACTGGGTGCTGGTTACTTGTTGCTTGTTGCTGGTGTACATAACGTTGGTCGAGTGGCATATGATGATTTCCCGATTTATCAATTCCCAAGCAGCGCATAGGGACTCGAATCCGGCAAAATATGCGGGCTTACCGGTTTTCCTGCCCGAACCGTTTTCCTTTACCGCCGGACCCGTCTTTTTGTCCGGAACCGCCGCCGGAACCGTTGCCGGATCCCGCGCCGTAGCCGGAGCCGTCCTGAGGCCGCTCACCGATGCCGGTCCCGTCTTTGGCACCATAGCCATAACCCTTGTCCTTGCCCTGTCCGGAACCGGAGCCGTCGCACTGTCCGGATCCGCCGCCACCATTGCCCCCTCGGCCGCCACAGGCCAGGAGCATACCCGCTGGACCATTTCGGGGATTATCAGCTATTGTGGTCCGGGTCCAGCCGTGGGAAAACCATCCGGTATCGCTCAGGGCGTAAACCGGCGCCGCGTTCGCGGGCGTTCCCCATAAAATGGCGGCCATGCCCAGTCCCATGACGACTCCTTTCAGGATCCTTGAATATTTTCGGGATGTTTCGAGTATCTGATTCATTCATAACCTCCTTGATCTCGCCTCAGCCCCACAGATCATGTTGTTTTTCAAGAAATGGATTACTGGTTCCTGGTTCCTGGTTGATGGCTCCTGATCCATTTGAAAAAAAACCTGACGGTAATTCGTTTCCCTTCGGATATAACCTGGTCGTCATATCCGGCTGTGACAATCCCGGCACCTGTTACATCAAATCTGCCCTCGGAAGGTCCTTGTTTTCGGGTAGGTCCAGGCTGCTGAGAGCCTCTTCCCCCTTGACATACCATATGGGTTTGTCAAATGCGGTCACACATCTGGAACTTTTTTCGCGAAAATTGCGCTTTTTGTCTACGAAAATCACCAAAATCAAGAAAATCAAGGACGAAGCAGTGAAGAACGGCCTGGGGAGCAATGTCGATTGATCATTTAGCCGGGATGCACCGGGATAGATATATGAATTGAAAATCAGTATCAGGAGGAGAAAAGATAAAGGCAGGAGGATGGATTCCATACGTTGCCCCTGAAGTGGTTCCGACGACCGGGCCGGATACCTCAAAATCCCATAAATGAGCGGGATTCACTGTAGTTTTCCGTCTTGGAAAATTATTGTCGCGGCCCTGGTTTGTATTGACTTAATTTTCGAAAATTCATACCAGTTTCGGGTGAAAAGCGTTAAGCCTTTTCAGGGATATTATCAGCTGCAGAAGGCCGGACGGCTTTTGACGTCCAGGCCCTTTGTCTGCGTCCGTCTAAGTATGTCAGCGGTTAATGAAACAAAATAACTTTAACATCGCCCATATCCCTTATCGGGGTTGATGGTAGTGTGCCCGATAACCTCCGCAACGCCGCAGAGGCTGTCATCAGCAGCCACAAAAGCCCAATCCGCTTCGGATATCAGGCTAAAAGCCCCCAAATGTATTGCATCCAGAGCCTTGAGTCCGTGCTTTCTCGCATGGTTCTTCATAAGAGTAGCGGCCTCTTCAAGAACAGCACGACCCAACGGCTCAACATTCCAGGTTTCTACCTGCTTTTCGAAGGAATCTATTGCCGTGTTCAGTCGGTCTTCATCCAGTTCTTTGGTCCGGAACCTTCTGAAAACAGCACTCAGAAATTCCAGGCGGGCGAGTTCCAGAACCCAAATGTTATTGTTCGAGTCCAGGATGAGTTTTGAAACCGTTTCCGTCCCGGCTTCTTCATGAAAGAACTTGACCAGCGCCCGATGTGTCGAAAAATAGATTCATATCCTCTCTTCTCTCTCCATCAGGATGTCATCCGTTAATGACCCCTTGCATGGTTTCAGGGCCTCGCGCACTTTGAGATAGTCATCGCCTGCTGTTTTTCGCTGTTTGGGACCGGCAGCCCGTCTTAGCTCCATTATAAGATCATACACTTCAGCCAGGGCTTTGGGTTCCAGTCCATCCAGGCTTCTTTTTGTTTGTTCCTTCAATTTCATAGTGACACCTCCTCACCGAAACAGGTTATGTTCGGTCACAATGCCTCGTATTCAGACAAATTTGGATTTCTCATGATAAAGCACGCGATATGTGGCATGTCATCATACACGGTGCGTTTGATAGACCTCTTTCAGATGGTAATCGACATAAGGGACGGTCATAGGTAAACAAATAACTCAGCCTTATTCTGATCATTTGACTTTGAAACCGATGTCTCTTTCCAAACAGCATACCCCACTCCGTGTTTATGACCCTCCGATTTCCATTCCTTGACCGGGAAACCCTCCTCAATGAACCGTCTGTCCTTATCCATTATGCTCCTTCAGAGGGGGTTTATGGGCGCCTGTCCCCTTCGCCGTATCCCCCGGTTATCTCTTTGATCTTCTTAACGCGGCTCCTCCAGTATCCCGATCGCCTTTTCTGGTGGGCGACTGCCACCACAACGAGCAGGTCCGACTCAACAGCGTAAAGGAGATTGTATGGAAAATGGCTGTTCATGATATTTCGGCGACGGCCCTTTCGAATACCTGTTGTGCGGGGATCCCTTTGACCTTGACATACCATACGGGTTTGTCAAATACGGTCACAAAGTCGGAACTTTTTTCGCGAAAATTGCACTTTTTGTCCACGAAAACCACCAAAATCAAGAACGAAGCAGTGCAGAACGGCCTGGGGAGCAATGTCGCTCGAGCATTTACCCGGGATGCACCGGGATAGATATATGAATTGAAAAACAGTATCAGGAGGAGAAAAGATGAAGGCAGGAGAATGGAATCCATACGTTGCCCCTGAAGTGGTTCCGACGACCGGGCCGGATACCTCAAAATCCCATAAATGAGCGGGATTCACTGTAGTTTTCCGTCTTGGAAAATTATTGTCGCGGCCCTGGTTTGTATTGACTTAATTTTCGAAATTTATACCAGTTTTGGGTAAAAAGCGTCAAGCCATTTCAGAAATATTATCAACTGCAGACTTCCGGACGGCTTTTATGTTCTCGCGCAGAGACGCAGAGGCGCAGAGAAAAGCTCGTCACATCTCTGTGTAATCAACACTGGTGGCATAAATATCGGTGATCTTCTGGTAGAAACGTCGCTCGCTGAGGCGGATTTCTTCCAGCAGCCGTTCATAATAGTCGTCCCCCAGAAATGCGCCGTTTTCCATCCGTTTCTTGTCCAGAACATAGCCCTTTATGGCGAATTCTCGAAGGATCTGGGTAGCCCACTGACGGAACTGGGTCGCCCGGATGGAATTCACCCGGTAACCGACTGAGATAATTGCATCCAGGTTATAGAAATCCACCTCACGGGCAACCTGCCGGGAGCCTTCCTGCTGAACTATTCGAAATTTTCGAATAGTTGCCTCCGGCTGAATCTTTCCACTTTGATAGACCTCTTTCAGATGGTAATTGATCGTATTGATACCGACATCAAACAAGGTCGCCATCAATTTTTGCGATAGCCAGATGGTTTCATCCTCATATCGGGTCTCGATGCTCTGTTCCCCGGTCTGACCGGTGAAGATCAGAAACTCAGCCGTCGAATTGCGGATCAATTGACGCTCGGTGCTCATGCTCTAATTCATCCTTCCTTTATCGATTCTGGAGAACCCAGGCGGTCTCCTCCCTATTTGTATGTCCGACGTCCAATTCACGTCTTATTCCGTCTATTTCTCCGTCCAATTCGGCTCATTTCTTTTCGTCTTTGGAAGTTTGCGCCAAAAACCATGTGGCCCCTCTACCGTAGCCCTTGGTATCCAGTAAGCCAATTCGCTTGAGATGATAAAGTTCATCTCTAAGGGTCCGTAATGAAGGGGGATGGGAAAGCGCCGACAATATCTCGCGTAAAGCCATTTTGCCGGAAGCAAGGGTTTGTAAAATTCCTCTCTGCCGCTCGGTCAGATCATGTGCCACCCGATGAGGTGCTATATAACCGCTGGGTAAAAATCGTACCCAGACACTGCCGGCCTGTTCGCCGAATTCGGGTTCCGGATGCCCGGCCTTGACGCACAATTCCACAATCTTCTGCGTGCCGCGCCACCAGCGTTCGGTCACGCTGCGTGCACAAAAGAATACCG
Organism: Deltaproteobacteria bacterium; assembly: GCA_034522175.1. Lineage (GTDB taxonomy): Bacteria > Desulfobacterota > DSM-4660 > Desulfatiglandales > Desulfatiglandaceae > JAIPDZ01. Next base: position 3,976,173 of record JAXHLQ010000001.1, read on the forward strand.
ATGGGCGGGTTGTCATCCGCCGACATCATGTTTTTCTTGTACCAGCTTACATACGTGTTGAGTTGGCCAACACTTTCATGGCTGAATTGTTCGAGTTTCAATTCAACCAGTACATGGCATTTGAGAATCCGGTGGTAAAAGACAAGATCCACGAAGTTGTGCGTATCCCCGATCAGAATCCGCTTTTGACGAGCCTCAAAACAAAAACCGTGCCCCAGTTCCAACAGAAAATCTTGTAGTTTATCAAGAAGTTGGGCTTCCAGGTGCGACTCGCTCATGACCTCTCTTGATTTAAGTCCAAGGAATTCGAAAACATAGGGATCGCGTATCGCCAGCTTGGGATCGGCTGATTCCGCGCCTTCCTGTGCCAGCGCCGCCAGCTTTTGCTTGTCCTTGGATAAGCCGGATCGCTCATAATACAGGCTGGCAATCTGTCTTTTGAGTTCCCGGATCGACCAGTTACCCCGGATGCACTCGATTTCGGAAAACCTGCGTTTGGTCTCATCAGGAATTGTTATCAATTCGGCGAAATGGCTGAATGAAAGTTTCCTGAGCAAATCTGAAACTGGAATGGCGGGATGCATTGATTGATACGATGATACCGATGATTTGGCAGGCAGTGTCTGCCGAATTGTAGCGGGAATCAGTGGATCGAATGATTTGGCAGACAGCGTCTGCCAAATCTCCGGATAGATCAAATAGAATTGCCGATATTGACGCAATGAACGGGAGGCCACACCTTCCATTCCGCTTTCGGCCAGGTGGGAGGAAAGGCTATCCAGGAGCCGTTTGCCATATTCAGCACGATCCGCTCCACTTTGTTCATATTCGGCGATATAACATCCAATCAGCCAATTACGCATTGTCAGGCTGAGGTTTACCGACCGCCCGGCCTGTGCCGCCATCTGTTCATGCACCTGCTGGATAGAACCGACGAGCTTCTCAAAATTCCATTCGTATATATTTGTGTTCATTCGTGGTTCCTATTCCAATACGATGCGCACCTTGCCGGGCTCTTTGCCCTTGGTGGTCGGGTCCTCCAGGTTGGTGAGCAGCGTCTGGGTCCAGTTGGCCACCAGCTTATCCAGCTCGTCGTCCAAACCGTCCAGCACAGTTCCCGCGGGTGCGGTGGGCGGCTCCGCCCCTGGCTTGTAGTTACAGTGCGGACACACCGGTGAGGCGTCCAACTCCTGCTCGGTGAGGGCAAAGCAGCTCTTCAATCCGGCCAGGCGGTTCTGAAAGTCGCTCAGGTGCTGGCGGGGCATCAACTCGATGGTGGAGAGCTTCTGCAGCACCTTGAGCCGTTCGCCGTCGATCAGTTCCAGGGCATCAAGCACCGCCGTGGCCTGCTTGGTACGGCTCTGGCCGGCGATGGCGCGCAGGGCATCCTGCGCGGCCTGGTCCCGGTTGGTCCCGGTGATGAGAACCGAGAAGAAGGGATATTCAGGCGCTTTTCTCTGCCTTGGTTTTGATCTGTTCCGACGGCGCCACATACCGTACCACCTCGACTTTTTCTTCCGGCTCCAGTTTTTCGGCCCGGTTTTTCACGATATAGAGCCGGTCCCTTCCCGCCTGACATAACAGATGGGTTTGTCAAATACGGTCACACATCTGATAGTCCCGTAAAAAATATGTTTTCGCGCTGAGACGCCCCAGTGAAACAAAAACGAAAGGTTTCACAGGGTAAACTTAAAACGCTCTTTTTGGTCCCAAAAAGGGGCTTTTAAGAAAAAGGAAAAGGGGACATCCTATATTCCTCCTGTATGAGGGGTAATGAGGGAGCATTGTATCATTTCAATAAATCGGGGTAGCGGAGGAGTTAATCTGTCAAGATTTTATTGCTAAAAGCCTGATGCCTTAATTTTTTAAAGGAATTTACTCGTCAGAGTTTTATCCCCTGCTTATTCAGATCTTACTGATGATTTATGGTAGAAAGGACAGAGCAATGCCAGGTTATTCTTTTGTCGCTTCCTTCAAATCGCTCTTCAAGAGGCTTTAGATCTCCCGTATCAGGAAAGGAAGATTCGACTCTGAAAAACTAAGGTCAACCGCAGGAATGCGATGATGTTTGATATCAGGATGTATGTGTTTATGATGCGGCTCGGATTCTGATAGGTCTGGATCAGTTGGATGTGGCTGTGAATCGTACCAGAACAGTTGTTTACCGGCATACCACACTTCATAGCTGTAGCCCTCGATCGTAAGCGGCGCAGTTTCCCAGCTCAGGCGTTCATAGATGGTTAAGCGATAGCTCGCCGGAAAATGAACCTCACCGCTTAGTTCTGCAAAATAACGACCTCGCTGCGCGATGACAAGGGTGGAACTCAAGATAATCGGGAAATGGATTGCAAGCGAATAAACGTAGCGTTCATAATGACGCAGAGACTGGAATGGGCTTATGGCGTGCTGTTTGGGCGATAACATCGGTTATCTTGCAATGCCTGATTTGAGAATTGATGAGTTTATGGTACTGCTCGCGCCGCCGCAGCAAAAGCTTGTACGCACTGCCCCATGCGGTCCAGTCGCGAACCCATGACTCATCGGCAGGCTCCTCGCCTCGAGAGTATGCTTGATAAAAAGTTTCAGACAGCACCCCATATTTCCGTTCATAGGCCCGCATTTCATCTTCAAGGGCATGCATATCGTCAAGAATATCCTGCAGCGTCATCATTTCGGCCCCGTTATTTGCTGGGTAGGAATCCACCATCTCTTCAATATATTGAAATAATGTAATTTTCAGTTTACCATTCGCAAGAATAGTGGCAGATAAATTCTGGATTGTCAAGAAGTTTCAATTGTTGTGTGTGACATAAGGGACGGTCATAGGTAAATAAATAACTCAGCCTTATTCTGACCCTTCCACAAACGACTGGATGTGTCCACACGCACGAATAATATCCTGTAAAAATAATCGATAATCCCGTTTCATAGGCTGACCAGATCGCCGTAAATATGGGGGGCGATCTCCTTTCTGACGGCTCTTTTAGAGACAACGTCCACCGGGCAATGAAGTCTCTCCTCCAGAAAATTGCCGAGTCCGGTCAAATGGAGAAGCGTGGCCTCTTCCCGGAACTCCACCAGCACGTCCAAGTCGCTCTCCGAATGCTCCTCTCCCCTGGCGTAGGAACCGAAGAACCCCATGATTTCCGCCCGGTATCTCTCTCTTACTTCGTCCCTCGCCCTTTCAAGGGCCTCAATGATTTCATCCTTTGTCATCTTGTTTTCTCTCGCCTGGTTTTGATTTGTTCCGACGGCACCACATGCCGCACCACTTCCAGCCTTTCCTCCCATTCAGTCATCCTGCCAGTCTTTGAATGGAGACTTCACCAGGTTCGCGTTGTAATACCGGGGATCTGCGGAGACTTCCGGGCCGACCCACTGAGGAAACGCAATCTCCTGGCTTTCGCTTTCCAGTTCCACCTCCGCCAGAACAAGGCCTTCGTTTTCTGCCATGAACACGTCCACCTCCCACACCATGCCTTCATGTTCCAGACGGTGCCGGTGTTTTTCAATCAGGGGGTCTTCACAGAGCGTATCCAGCATGATTTCGGCATCCTTGACAGGGATCTCGTACTCAAACTCAAGCCGGGTGATCCCCTCTGTCATGCCTTTGATGGTGAGAAAGCCTTTATCGCCTGCTTTTCTCACTCTCACGGTATGCGTCTTTTCTGTTGAAAGATATCCCTGACGGTAGGGCACGCCCTCACCCTCGGGTTGCCATTTTTCCTTCCTGACGAGAAACTTCCGTTCAATCTCCTGTCCCATGGCCCCCTCAATCATCAGCGTTCAAATATCGTGTCATTACGCTCACAGTGATATGGGCTCACCGGCTCAGGGTTCTCTGCAAGATGTCTCCCAGGAGATCCGAATGGTGTATTACGCCCACTTAAAAAAGGATATTTGACTGAAATATCACATATTTTTACTTAGATTAATGCTCAAAAGTCAATGAAAACCCTTCCATGAGTTAGTTGTACATCCTTTTCCTGTATTGAGGCAGGATACCAGACGGCTTTGAAGGAATCTGATCACAGCTCAGAAGCTTTTTCCAGGAAAAGGCATTTTTTGGGAAATAAACGGGAAAGGAATGTGTACATTATTGACAAAATATACAAAGTGGCTTATCTTTTTTTAACCCGTCAAGGAGGTGGTCCTCATGACCATACGTGTAAGCTCACGCGAGGCCCGAAACAGATTCGCCGACATTATGGGAAGTGTCCGGTACGGCGGAGAGGAGATTATTGTAGAACGCTCCGGCCGTCCCATGGCAGCCCTGATTCCGGTAGATACTTATGAAAAGCTGGTGGCAGAACGCCGGGTCCGTTTTGAGGTGTTTGATGAGATCCGCTCAGTTCTTTCCGACGTGCCTGAGAAAGATATTGAAAGAGATGTGGCTCAGGCCATCGATACGGTGAGGACTGCAAGTGCTGAAGATCGTTCTTGACGCCAACGTCTTCGTAAGCAGCCTCCTGACAAAAACCGGCCGTTCCGCAATGGTCCTGGATGCCTGGCGGGCCGGACGCTATCTACTTGTCACATCCCGGTCCATCATATCCGAGATTGAGCGGGTCCTCAGCGCCAACCATTTTCAAGACAAATACGGACTCAGCCGCATGCACATCGAGGGGCTGGTCCTGCTGCTGGAAAATGATGCCATGGTTGTACCTGGTTTATCTCCTGTCGCAGGTACCATTCCCGTAGACCCTGCTGACGAGATGTTCCTCGCGGCCGCCCTGGACGCCAGAGCGGACCTCATCGTAAGCGGCGACCATCACCTTCTTGATCTGGGCGAGTACAAGAACACCCCCATCTCCACGGTTCGAGGGTTCCTGGAACTGCTTGAAAAGGATCAGGAACCTGAGGGCTGAGAATTGGATAAAATGCTCCTCGAAACAACACATTCGGTACAAGTGGTGGGTCTGGGTCAGGCCTGTGTGGATTATCTCGGGCGCCTTCCTGATTTTCCGGCTGAAGACGAAAAGGTGGAGCTGGAGGAGCTCCTGATCAGCTGCGGGGGACCGGCGGCCACCGCCATGGTGACGTTGTCGAGGCTGGGTGTTTCAACGACGTTTTTGGGAAGCCTGTCCGATGACCCGTTTGGTGTGCGGATTGTCGAGGGGCTGAAGGCTGAGGACGTCGACATCTCCTGTCTGAAAATCACGCCGGGCCACAGCTCCCAGTTCGCCTTCATTGCGGTGACAGGGGAGGGCGGGAAACGGACCATCTTCTGGAAGCGGAGCAGTGCGCCGGCATTGCTTCCGGACGACGTATTGCTGACGCATTTTCCCAATGCCCGTATGCTGCATATCGACGGGCTGATGATTGAGGCGAGCCGGGCGGCGGCCTCGACCGCAAGGGAGCGGGGAATGACCGTTGTCATGGATGCGGGCACGCTGCGCCAGGGGACCCTGGAACTCGTTTCCCTCGTGGATGTCCTGATCGGGTCGGAGAGATTTGCGGAAAGCCTGTCTGAATCCGGGTTCACATACGAAGAAACCCTTCAGAAAGTCTTAAGCATGGGTCCCCGGCAAGTGGTTTTCACCCTGGGATCCAACGGGTCTGTGGGACTTGACCCGAACGGGGTTGTCCACGAGAAGGCGTTTAAAGTTGCGTCAAGAGATACCACCGGTGCGGGGGATGTGTACCATGGCGCCTATATCTATGGGTTGCTGCAGGGATGGGATATGGCGGCGTGCATGCGGTTTGGTTCTGCGGCGGCTGCCGTTAAATGCGCCCATGGCGGGGGGTGGCGCGGTATTCCGGATCTTCAGGCCGTTCACGATCTGATGCATGGGGTGGCGTAAAAAGGCCCGTTTCCGCTCGGCCCGATTCGAATTCCCTTGCAATCTCACTCAAAATCCGTTAAACAGACTCAAAAAATATCTTTTGGAGGAAATCGAAATGAAGGCCCTTGTCACGTACTACTCGGAGACTGGAAATACGGAAAAACTGGCTCAAGGCATTTTTGACGGCATTGAAAAGGCGGAAAAGGAGATTCTGCCCATAGCCGATGGGACAGATCTGAATGCGTACGATGTCATATTCTGCGGGTTTCCGGTTCAGTCTCACAGTGTCCCCGGAAAAGTCGAATCATTTCTCAAAAAGGTTCCTGAAGGGACAAAGCTGGCGCTCTTCGCGACCCATGGGTCCCTGAGAGGCGGGCAGCTGGCGATTACGGCCTTTTATTATGCCTTGACGCTGGCCAAGAACGCCACCATCATCGGTACCTTCGGCTGCCGGGGGAAGGTCAAACAGAAGATTATTGACACGCTCATGCAGAAAGCCGAGCACAAGGCATGGGCCATAGAGGCCCAGGGGGCCATGGGTCATCCCGACACGGCGGATCTTGAGGACGGCAGGCATTTTGCCGCTGCCATGATCAAGAAGGCAAGGGCCATGGGGTGATAGAAGGCCTCGCCCTGATATCCACCTTTGTGTCAACCCGTAAAACAGGTTAGAAGCCAGGGGTCAGCCCGGGTGCAGGAGGTTTCTCACGATGAACGTGATCCTCTATATCATTGCCGTTTTGTGGATCGCTTGCGGGACGTTTCTGATTGTCTTTACTGAAAAGACAAGAGACACCCTGAAAAACATGTTTCTCACGGAACGGGTGAAACGTCTGTCCCTGCTGCCGTTTGTTTTTGGGGCCCTCCTGGTAATCGGTGCGTTCACCAGCAGCGAGATTTTCTGGTTTGTCTTTATCCTCGGCATTTTAGGCCTGTTTAAAGGCGTCTATTTCTTTATGGCCCCGTCAGAGAAAACCAGGCGTCTTCTGGACTGGTGGTTTTCAAAGGCCAAACCGGAGACCATTCGGTTCTGGGGCCTGCTGACCTTTTTTCTTGGAATTCTATTGCTTTCCTGTATCAAATAATTCACGAATCCATTGGCTCATTTAAAGGAACTCATAAAGGAGGCCCCCGTCCACGAACGGCGCCTCGAGATGCGTACGTATCCGGTGGAGGATGAGCAGTTGATCGTGGAAGGGATGCTCAGGGATGAGCGTCTCGTGGAGGGGTTCCACTGGAACGGTGAACCGAGACCGGCCGGTGTGGTGCATCACCTGTGCGTCCGGTTCCTCGTCGGGGGCTGGCCCGTGACCATTCTGGATGTGGAGGCCGAGATGCCCCGGATTCCTCATGAGATGTGCCCCACCACCCTTGAGGATGTAAAGAAAATCGTGGGCGTCAAAATCGTACCCGGTTACAGTGAAGCGGTGAAAAAGCGGCTGGGCGGGGTCAAGGGGTGTAATCACATGACCCATTTGATGGTGGTCATGGGAACCGCCGCATTGCACGGCTTCTGGACCCACTACTCCCGGGAAAAGCGGGAGAAGCCCCGGTCGCTCGACGATTTCCAGGCCCTGTCGACCCTGGTGAACAGCTGCAAACTCTGGGGGGAGGATGGGCCCATTATGAGAGAAATCCGGGAGGCCCTGGAGAAACCATAACACGATACGCCGAGATACCGGCATATGCATTTAATCCCCTGAGGACACGGCGTTGGCGTGCCTCAGGGGACTTTTTTGGGCTATTCGATGGCGATTCAGGCAATCTCCAGCAGCTGAATCTCAAAGGTCAGATCCTTGCCCGCCAGGGGGTGATTGGCGTCCAATGTGACGGCCGAGTCATTGACATCCGCGACGGAAACCACCACCTTTTGGCCGTTTTCCTGGCGCAGTTCCAGTTGCTGGCCCACTTCCGGATCAATGTTGTCGGGAAACTGAGCCTTGTCTACTTCGATCACCATATCGTCCCGGTACTCACCGTACGCCTTATCGGACGGAATGGTCGTGGTCTTATTCTCCATGGGGCTCATGCCGATGACGGCCTCTTCAAATCCCTCTATGACCTGATTGTCCCCAACCTTGAATTCCAGTGGGTCTTTTTCCAGGGAAGAATCGAATACATTTCCATCATTTAGTTTGCCTGTGTAATGAATTTTGACCGTATCGCCGTTTTTTGCCGCAGTCATGCCTATCTCCTTATGGTTAAGGGTTTGCGATTGAAGTGATGGGGGTTTCGCTCTTTTTGAACAGAGCACCCTGATTTGATTAGAAAATTGAAGCGGAGTAAACCCTAACGTTGCATAAAGCATTGGCCCAAAATCGTTTCACTCGCTCTATATCAGGACATCAAGAAACGCTGTTCCATTTTCAAGACTTCACCGTATGGTCGATACGGTTTCATCCTTGAAAATGCCCCATCGTCCCCTGCTGACCTAATCTAAAAGCGTTTTGAATTCAAATTTTATGCAATGTCAGGGTAAAGAATCCGATGAAATGGAGCTTTGATAAAACCCAGGGATTGAATGGATTTTGGCTTTCAGGAAACACCCATTTGCCGGAAACAGCCGTTTTCTATTGCCGCCTCTTTAAAAGGTCTTTCAAAAACCTTAATACATGCCGGGGTTTTTGCAACCCCCCGGCTCGAAAAATGAATCGAAAACCGGCTTTAAAAGGCTTTCTCTAAAACCGGTTTTTGAGCGCCTTGGGATGCATTATTCCGCGGCAATGCCGTTTCCTGCTTCAATTCTTTTTATGGCTTTGAAGAGTTTTTTGTTCACAGGCGTGGGCACACCATAGTGCTGGCCCAGTTCAATGACTTTTCCGGCCAGCATTTCCACTTCGGTCTTCCGGCGGGCCTCCACATCCTGAAGCATGGATGTTTTTCCTTCGGATGACATGTTGGCAGAGAGGATCTCATTCCATGCGTCGATGTCGTTCTCATTCAGGTCCACGCCCTTTTTTCGGGCAATGGTGATGACCTCCCGCATGGCGGATTCCATCAGGTTTTTGGCCTCTTTTGACCGAACGAATTCCGAATAGTTGGCGCGGAGCAGGGCTGATGCCTGATTCATTCCCACATTGATCATGAATTTCCACCATAACATCCGGCGCATGTCTCGAGGGGTTTCATAATGGATGCCGGCCCTCTCAAAAAGGGACTGCACCCGGCGTACCCGTTCCGAGACACCGTCGTTGGTCGCTTCACCAAACAGGAGTTTCCCCTGGGTGGAATAGGTCAGGCGGTTGTCTATTCTTACCGCGTCAATACCCACCGCCACGGCGTAGAGGATTTTTTCCATCCCATACTTCGCCCCGAGCGCTGCTTCGCTGTCGATCCCGTTCATGACGGACAGGATGAGGGTCTTCTCCCCGACACGATGTCGGATGTCCTCGACGGCTTTCGGGAGATGGTGATGCTTTACCGCCACCATGACCAGGTCCGAAGGGGGGACGTATCATCCGGTGCGATCACCTGGAGATGGTAGGGATGGTCGTTGACCACAAAGCCGTCCCTTTTCAGACGCTCGGCCCGGGCGCCTTCTGCAATCAGCTGGATGCATTCCGGATCCATGTCAAAAAGCTTACTGGCGTAAAATGAGCCCATGGCGCCGGTTCCGATGAGTGCGATATGTTGGATGGATGACACGGTCAGACTCCTTTAATCTTTTAAAAATGTTTTTTCGCCCGTTGCCCTGGCGTCAAGGAAAACCCCGCTTTAAGCGCACGTTACAGGGATTGAGGGCAATTTGCAATATGAAACGGTTGCGTTCATCAACAGGTGCTTCGCCAGGCATACAGCACAATGGCGGTTGCGGCGGCTGCATTCAGGAGTCCACTCCGGGGGCCATGGGGATCCTGAGCCTGGCGTAAGGACGTAACGTTTCCGGCAGACCGGGTCCTTCCAGGCCGGGGAGGAGGCAGAACGTGTCAGGGAACCTGAATTCCTGGAGATTTTCGCCCCTCAGAGAGAGGGTAATCAAGGGTAGGTCTCCCGGGTGGAGGTCGCGTATGGAAGGGCCCTGAAAGATGGGGATACGGAAGACGGTACTGCCTGCGCCCCTGAGGGATTTGGGATGAAACGGATGGGCGGCTTCTTTCAGAATGACAATGCCGGAGACCCCCAGGGCTGCGCCGGAACGGATGACCGCGCCCACGTTTACCGGATCCTGAAACGGGATGCAGAGGGTACACCCATGAGCACATTGGGCCGGCGAAAAACGGGGGGTATCTTCAGGTTGAACCAGCAGCAGCGGTGCGTGCGTGTCGAATCCATCCAAAAGACGAAACAGGTCAGGAGACAGGCGATATCGGGGGTGAGCCTGTTGCAGGGCGGTGGAAAGGGGTTCGTGGTCAGACGAGCATATGAGACCGGCTGCGTGCCGGGGAAATGCCCGGAGGACTTCCTCGATCGGTTTGGGGCCGGACAGGAGTGCCAGCCCCTCCTTTTTGATCCCTCTTGCTTTGGCAATCCGGAGAAAACGCTTGAATATGGGATTATCCCGGCTGGTGATGTCTTTGGTTCGCATGGGCATCTCTTTGAGGCGTCATGGATCGGCGTCTGTGTTTCTCACATCTTTTTCAGCCACCCCTTTATGTCTTCGCTTGAGACATTTTTTTGGCCGTAGAAAAGGGAAAAAAGATCGCGGAATCGCCTGAGGAGGTTCAGGTCCTGTGTGGCTTCCGAGAGGCTCAGTCTGTCTTTGACGTCATAGAACGCCTTCAGCTTGATGAACAACGCCCGGGCATGGGCATCCGGATCTTTTTGTCGCTGATCAATTCGAGCGGCCGTCTCGAGAAGTGAGAGGAGGGGACCGCGGTACCGGGCCATCATCCGGTAGTTATAGTAATAGGTTTCACGGTCCTCCTGATGTTCGCGGGGGGCGAACTGATCGATGGCCGCCATGAGGGGGTCAAACTCATCTCTCGCCTTTCCCCTCTTTCTGATTTTTTTGACCGGGGAAAAGATATTTATGGGCATGGTAACGGCCTCCTTTTTGAAAAGGTTAAATGATGCACCTTCACTGACCGCGTGGACCCGCGTACCGTTTGCCCCGGATGACCGCGATGACCTCGATGGTCAGGAAGGCCAGTCCGGCAGTCATGATAATGGCGGGTCCGGAAGTCAGGTTGTAATAGTACGAGACGATCAGACCTATCAGGGTGAAGCACGTTCCGAGAGATGCGGAAACCACCATCATCTTCCGTAGCGAGTGGGTGAATTTTTCTGCGATATAAGGGGGGATGGTCAAAAGGGCGATGACCAGGATGAGGCCGACGATGCGGATGATCATCACGATGGAAAGGGCGGTGAGGCCCAAAAGGGCAAAGTAAAGCGGCGTCACAGGGACACCCACCACGAAGGCGAAGTCCTCGTCATAGGACATGGCCACAAATTCCTTGTAAAGCCCGAGTACGATAACGACAACGATGCCGTCCAGGGCGCTCATGAGCCACAAATCCATGCGGGTTACGGCCAGGATGCTTCCAAAGAGATAACTCATCAGGTCGGCGTGATACCCGGGGGTCACATCGATGAGGATGATGCCCAGCGCCATGCCCACAGCCCACAGCACACCGATGATCGTGTCGGCCCGATGTTTGCTTTTCAGGCTGATCGCTCCCATGATCAGGGAAACGCCCACGGCGAACAGGGCCGCGCCGAGGGAAGGGGCAAACCCCAGAAAAACGGCAAGCCCGATGCCGCCGAAGGCGGCGTGTGCAATGCCCCCGGAAATGAAGACCATGCGGTTGACCACAATCAGGCTGCCGATAATACCGCAGGAGATGCTGGTTAGAACCCCGGCCATGAGGGCATTCTGCATGAAACCGAATTGCAGGGCCTCCCACATCCTATTTCCTCCCATGCTCCGGAAGGACCCTGTGGGGAATGCCGTGGGCAACAAGATCCACGGGGCACTGGTACGCCATGTCCACCATTTCCCGGGTGATCTTCCCTTCCTCGTGGAATATCAGTCGCCGGTTGATGCAGGCCACGGATTTGACATTTCTGGATATCACCCCCACATCATGGGTGATGGTGACGATGGTCACCCGCTGGTTCAGTTCCTTCAGGAATTCATAGAGGTCTGTCTCGAATTCAGGATCCACACTCGCGGTGGGTTCATCGAGAAAGAGGATTTCGGGCTCTGTGGCCAGCGCCCGGGCGATGAAGACCCGCTGCCGCTGCCCCCCGGAGAGATGGCCGACGGGACGGTTTCTGTATTCCCACATGCCGGCCTTTTTCAGCGCATCTTCAACAATGGCGTGGTCCTCACGGCGGTATCGCCTCCCCATGCCGGCCCTGGTGAGCCTTCCCATGAGGGCGACGTCCATAACCGAAACAGGGAAGTCCAGGTTGAAACTGGTGTTTTGGGGAACATAGGCCACCCGGTGGTGGGCGTCATGCGGGGCCTGACCCAGAATCCGGATGGTTCCCCTGTCGGGTTTCTCCATTCCCAGGAGGAGTTTGAGCAGTGTGGTCTTGCCGCCGCCGTTCGGTCCGAGGATGCCGAGAAAATCGCCCCGTTGAAGGGTGAATGTGACCTCCTGAAGAATGGGCTGTTTATCATAATGAAACCAGAGATCGTTGACGTCGATGGCTGGTGTTTGGGTCATGATGAATACCCGGCACGGTGTGCGTGAAATGGACGGCTTCGTGCTTAGGTTTTAAGCGGTTCAATCTTCAGCGTGAAATCAGATGCCTTCGCGGAATGCGTGAGTTCTCCGACAGAAATAAGGTCCACGCCGGTTTTTGCGATGGCCGCGACGTTTTCTATCGTGATGCCGCCGGAGGCCTCCACCTGGGCTGCGCCGTTAATCCGTTCCACGGCCGTTTTCATGGTGTCCAGCGGCATGTTGTCGAGGAGGATCACATCTGCGCCGGCCCGGCATGCCGCATCCACCCCCGCCATGTCTTCCACTTCCACTTCGATTTTAAGGGTGTGGGGAGCGTTTTCCCTGGCCTTCTCCACGGCCTGTGCGACGGATCCGGCAGCGGCGATATGGTTGTCCTTGATCAGGACCCCGTCAAAGAGGCCGAAACGATGGTTGTGTCCCCCCCCTGTTCGAACCGCATACTTGTCAAACCATCTCAGGCCGGGTGCGGTTTTACGGGTGTCGAGGATTTTTGCCCGGGTCCCTTTGACCGCTTGTACGTATCGACGGGTCAGGGTGGCGATGCCGCTCATCCGCTGGAGAAAATTGAGCGCGGTTCGTTCCCCCTTGAGGATCACATCCAGAGGTCCATGAATGGTTGAGATCACCTGACCGGTCTGGATGACCTCTCCATCGCGGCATGCGGATTGAAAGATGATGCCGGGATGTATGAGTTGAAAGGTCATTTCAAAGACCTGTATCCCCGAGAGGACCGCCTCCTCCCGTACCATGAGATATGCCGTTCCCTGCCGGGGACTCTGGAGGACGGCACCTGTGGTCACGTCACCGGGGCCCAGGTCCTCATCCAGAGCCTTTTGAACGGCCGGGGCGATCACTGGATCCATTTCACGCATCGATCTCCTCAAGAAGCGACAGATTTTCTTTCATCTTCGAGAGCCTGGCGGAAAGGGTTTCTGCCTTTTCGCGCACTTCCCTGACAATTTCAGGCGGGGCCTTCTGGAGGAACCCGTGGTTGGCGAGCTTTTTGCCGGCGGTCCCCCACTCCTTTTCCAGCTTTTGGATGCCCTTCTTTATGCGTTTTTTTTCTTCTGCGAAATCGATGAGGCCCTTCAGGAGCACATGAACGGAGATCTGTTCGAACACGACGGTGGCTGAGCCGTCCGGTTTGGGAACCCTCTCACCCACTGATGCCTGGTCCACTTTTGCCAGGACCCTGACAGGGTCCATGTTTCGATTCAGAATCTCCCTGTGGGTCTTTTGGGATGCGTCCACCACGACACTCACATTTTTGGATGGCGGGATGTTCATCTCCCCGCGAATGTTGCGTATGCCGGTAATGACCCCCATGAGGATGTCCATCTCCGTAAGGGCAGCATCGTCCGAAGGGAAATCTGCGGCCCCGGGAAAGGGGGCGGTCATGATGCTTCCTTCGGTATTCGGCATCCGTTGCCATATTTCTTCGGTGACAAAGGGCATAAAGGGATGCAGCAGCTTGAGCGATGCCTCGAGTACCGTCTGAATGGTGGCGGCCGTGGCCTGTTTATGTAAGGGGTCTTTGCCGTATAAATGGCGTTTGGCCATTTCGAGATACCAGTCGCACACCTCATGCCAGACGAACTGATAGCACAGATCCGCGGCCTCATTGAACTGATAGGTATCGATGGCCTGCCGCACTGCTTCGCTGACGGCGGCAACCCGGGTGAGGATCCAGCGATCGGCCAGGGTCGCGGGGGGGGCAGCGGCTGGTTCTGTTCCGGCTGTATCCATGTTCATGAGGGCGAATCGGGCCGCATTCCATAATTTGTTGACAAAGTGACGATACCCGAGGATCCGGTCTTCTGAGAGTTTGATGTCACGGCCCTGGGCCGCCAGGGCCGCCAGGGTGAAGCGAAAGGCATCGGTTCCGTATTGATCCATCACCTCAAGGGGGTCGATGACATTCCCCTTTGATTTGCTCATCTTTTTCCCTTCGGCGTCCCGGACCAGGGCATGGATGTAGACATCCCTGAACGGGATCTCCCCCATGAAATGGATTCCCATCATCATCATCCGCGCGACCCAGAAAAAGAGGATGTCAAAACCCGTTACCAGTGCAGCCGTGGGATAGAAGGTCTTGAGTTCCGCTGTTTCATCGGGCCAGCCCAGCGTTGAAAACGGCCAGAGGGCCGAACTGAACCAGGTATCCAGGACATCGGTCTCCTGTATCAGATCTTCATCCCCGCACCGGGTGCAGGCCTGAAGGGCTTGTTTGGCCACATGGACCTCTCCGCACGCCCGACAATACCATGCGGGTATTCGATGTCCCCACCAGATCTGCCGGGAGACACACCAGTCGCGGATGTTGTCCATCCACTCAAAATAGACCCCTTCCCAGTTGGCGGGATAGATCCGTGTTTTGCCTGATTTGACCGCTTCACCGGCCTTTTGTGCAAGCGGGGCGGTCCTGACAAACCACTGTTTGGAGAGGAGGGGTTCGATCATGGTCTTGCACCGGTAGCAGTGTCCGATGGCGTTTTGATAGGGCTCTATCTTTTCCAGCAGGTTGAGCGTTTCCAGGTCCTGTACAATCTTCTCCCGGCATTCGAACCGGTCCATGCCCTGATAGGGCCCGGCCATTTCATTCATCATGCCGTTTTCATCGATGACCTTGACCCGTTCAAGCTGGTGGGTGTTTCCGATTTCGAAATCGTTGGGGTCGTGTGCCGGCGTGATTTTAAGGGCGCCGGTCCCGAACTCGGTGTCCACATAGGTGTCAAAGATAATCGGTATGGGTTTGTTGAGCACGGGGAGCAACACATTTCTGTCTCCGAGAGCCGCATATCGCGCGTCTTCCGGGTTGACCGCAACCGCCGTATCGCCGAGGAGGGTTTCGGGCCGAGTGGTGGCCACCACGAGGTGACCCGCGCCGCTCTCAAATGGATAGCGGATATGGTAGAGCCGGCTTTCCTTTTCATGATGTTCCACTTCGAGATCGGCCAGTGCCGTGTGGCATCGGGGGCACCAGTTGATGATATAATCGCCCCGGTAGACCAGTCCTTCTTCATAGAGCCTGACAAAGACCTCCTTCACGGCCCTGGACAGGCCCTCATCCATGGTGAACCGTTCCCGGCTCCAGTCGCAGGAGCAGCCCAGCCGTTTCAACTGATTGAGGATGAGGCCCCCGTATTTGCTTCGCCATTCCCATACGCGCTCAATAAACGCCTCCCGGCCTACCGCATGTCGATCGGTGCCCCTGGCCGCCAGATCTTTCTCCACCACGTTCTGCGTGGCGATGCCTGCGTGATCGGTGCCGGGCTGCCATAATACATTGAACCCCGTCATCCGTTTGAAGCGGCAAAGGATATCCTGCAGGGTATTGTTTAGGGCGTGGCCCATGTGAAGGGTTCCCGTGACATTGGGAGGCGGTATAACGATGGCGTATGCGGGTTTTGAGGAGGTGGGGTCCGCGCGAAAGAGATGCTCCCTCTCCCAGTAATCGTACCATTTCCGCTCCACCTCCTTCGGCTCATAACTCTTGGCAATGGGTTCCATTTTCTTTCTTTCACTGCTCCTTTACACGTAACGTAGCGACGCTGTGTCCGGCGGTTGACCCTCCCTGTTTATCAGGGTATTTCTGAGGGTTCAACCCCATTTCACTGGATTTAAAGTAAAAGGGGGTTGCAGGTCCGCTACAACCCCCTCATGTGTATTCAATTTTCCAGCCTGCTTCCGGGAAGGCTATGGTGTCTACTCCCGGGGCGGCTCAATACTCTCCTTGAGCGAATCAATGGCTTCCTTGATGACCCTTTCGGCCACCTCCGCCACGGTCTCCCTCACGGTCCGTTCGATCACTTCCCGGACCATCGGTGTCAGTATCCGCTCGATTTGTTCATCGGAAATGATTCGGGCCACACCGGGCGCCTCTTTAGGTGACATTTCCGTTTCCTCCATGTCTTCTCCATAAAGAACCGTGGTCTCATTGCGCCCTTCGGGAGATGGGCTGTCTTCTTCAGCCTCCGATTCGGAACCCAGGGGGATCGGCTCATCCGGTTAGAGGGGTGAACCCAGTTCCCCGGTGTTCTGATCCATGGTTTCGGTGTCCCCCTTTTCCAGTTCGTTTTCCAGTCCTGCGATGATTGCTTCCAGATTATCATCGTCCGGACCCAGAATGGTATCCGGGTCATTACCCGGTTGTTTCAGCGCCGGCTCGAACTTGAAACCGGCGTCGTTGTTTTCAAACCCTTTTCCTTTTTGGATGACGTCCGTCAGTTCGATG
Organism: Deltaproteobacteria bacterium; assembly: GCA_034522175.1. Taxonomy (GTDB): domain Bacteria; phylum Desulfobacterota; class DSM-4660; order Desulfatiglandales; family Desulfatiglandaceae; genus JAIPDZ01. The sequence continues at coordinate 3,992,828 of JAXHLQ010000001.1, forward strand.
ATCTCTTCATCCGAATCATCACTGTTTACCGACAACCCGTTGGAGACCATTGCTGAAGTCTTTTCCCGGTCCTCTTGTTCGGATTTGAATTGGTCTTGGTCCATGTTCATTGGTTTGCTCCAGGTTGGTGGTTATCGGAGACGAAACACGTTCCTTTTAACAAACAGGGAGTTTTTTGTCAAGCACTCTCTATTTGGCGTAGCTGTGAAGACCGGCGAGATAATTGACCCCGAAATAGGTAAACAGGACGCAGCAGAAGCCTACGAAAGAGAGAAATGCGATTTTCTTCCCCTTCCATCCCCTGACCAGTCGCGAATGGATGATGGATGCATAGATGAGCCACGTGATGAGGGACCATGTTTCCTTGGGATCCCAGCTCCAGTAGCTGCCCCAGGCACTGTGGGCCCAGACGGAACCGGTGATGATGCCCAGGGTCAGCATGAGAAACCCGATGACGATCATCTGGTAGTTGAGTTCGTCCAGGATATCCTGCGCGGGGATGAGTTTCAGAAACATATTTTTTTTCTGCGGTGTGTCCATCCGTTTCAAAAGGTACATGATGCTCAGTGCGAATGAGAGACCGAAAGCCGCATAACCGAAAAAACAGGTGATGACATGGCTGATGAGCCAGTTGCTTTTGAGTGCAGGAACCAGTGGCTGGATCTTGCTGTTGATTCCGGGAGAGAAAGAGGCGTAGGCCATGGCGAGAAAAGCCAGCGGGGTGACAAAGGTGCCGAGTGTCCGGTTTTTCGTTTTCCATTCCACCACCATATAGAGAAATATGATGGTCCATGTGAAGAAGATGAGGGATTCATAGAGATTCGAAAAGGGGGCGTGGCCGATCCCGAGTTGATAGGACTCAATCCATCTGAGCACAATGGCAAAACTCTGCGCGACCAACCCCACCAAGGTGGCCGCCGTCGCCAGCCGGCCGAAAAATGGCCGTCCCATCACCATGAAAAGGAGGTAGAGGAAGAACGCGATGAAGTAAATGAATGTGGTATAGCTTAATATAATGGCGTTGATCATACGGCTTGGTCCTTTTGAAATATCTGTTTGAGATGATTCGTGAGACGGTCCAGTTCCCTCTGAAGTCCAACCGGGTTCTTGCTGCAGGTTCCGGCCACGGCGACGCTGAGGCCGTCTTTGGTTTTGGATAACCGGACCCATACCCGCTGCCGGGATGTGAAAAAGCTGATGAAAAGCCCGGCTACCATGAGAAAACAGCCCATCCATACAATGGAAACTCCCGGGTCCCTGTTGGCCTGGAGCCCCGTAAAGTACCGCGTATCCAGTCCCGCAAGCTGGAAGGTGTAGGGTGCAAAGGCGGATGCATTGAACTTGGGGGAATTGAGCATGGGGGGCGGAAGGAGCGATTTGGCCCGCTCCGGATGCCTGAATATCCAGAATTCCATGGCTGGACCGGTCCTGGGTTGAACGGATACCATGGCGGCCGGTCCGAGATCCATGATATTGGCGCGGAGATCGATGATGCTGAAGGTGCCCTCGCCGCCCGGGAGGGGGAGGGATTTGCCGGGTTCAGCCTTCAGGGAAATCGCTTCAGACTCGGTCCCGCCTTTCAACAGGGTAAGGTGAACCGTATTGCCCGGAACCGTCCCGTAATTGGACTGGTAAAAGGTCACCCCCTCGAATGTGGCGGGATGATTGACCCGAATGGACTCCCGCATTCTTTTTTTCCCATCCACACTGAACGTGACCTCGGATTGATACTCCTTCGGGGTTCCGTTTTCATAAAAATCCACACTGAAATCATCGCACGTGACCTCAAATCCCAGATCAATGGGGGTCCTGGTTTTTCTCGAGATCACCGTGTCCACGGTCTCACCCTCCACAACATTCACATAGGCCTCGAACCCAAAGAATGATCCGACCAGGGCACCCACCAATATCAACAGAACGCTCAAGTGAACCAGATAGACCCCGAAAAGGGAATACCCGCCGCGTTCTCCGCAGAAAAAATGATCCGCCCCCGTCTCTTTTGCGCGGAGTTTCCTGTATTTGGATGTGAGAAGATCGTGAACCGCCGAACCCGCATCGGTCCGGGGGGTGTGAATGGCAAAGGTGTGTTCAGGCGCCAGGCGTTCAAACGGCTTTTTCCGGTCAGGCCCGGGGCTCTTGCTGAACCGTTTCCATGTGGCCGGGAACCGGTCCAGGGAACAGATAATAATATTCAGTGTCAGCAGGCCCATGAGCATCTGGAACCACAGGGAATGGTACATGTCGAACAGATCGAGGGAAACGAAGAGCTGCCGCAGGGCCGGGCTCAGGGTCTTCGCGAACTCGGCGGCGCCGTTCGTCTGGGGGATGAGGGTCCCCAGCACGGATACCATGGCAAGAATGATCAGAAGCGTGACGGTCAGTTTAACCGAGCTGAAGAGGGTCCAGATGATATTCGAACGATTTTTGGCTTTTTCCTTTTTCATGCTCAAACGCTATAGCAGAGTTGTCCGGGCACCTCAATCTTAATTTTCTGTAAACCGATTGACCATCCTGCTAGAATCCTGTATTATTTTTGTGGTAAATGGCGTAGACGTGCGGCGAGTAAAGGAGACTTTTATGCTGGATTTGAAATTCATCAGGTCGAATCTTGAACCCCTGCAACAGATGTTGAAGGACAGGGGGTATGACCTGGACATTTCCCGATTTGAGGCATTGGACCAGACGCGGAGAGAGCGGTTGACGTCCCTCGAGGAGCTGCGTCACCGGCGCAATCAGGTCAACGAGGCCATTGCGGCCATGAAGAAGAAGGGAGAAGATGCCTCCGGAATCATCCGTGAGATGAAGGCCGTTTCCGCCGAAATCAAAGAGAAGGAAAAGTCGCTGCCGGAGGTGGAAAAGACACTCGATGACATGCGAATGGTTATTCCGAATATACCGGATGCATCCGTCAAGATCGGCCGGGATGAAACAGATAACCCCGTGGTTCGAATCTGGGGAGACATCAGGGACTTTGATTTTGAACCCGCGCCCCACTGGGACATCGGAGAGCGCTCCGGGATGCTCGATTTCGGCCGTGCAGCCAAGCTGGCCGGTGCCCGGTTCGCCCTCTACCGCGGCGCAGGCGCCAGGCTGGAGCGGGCCCTGATCAATTTCATGCTTCAGGTTCATACCGAGGTTCACGGTTACGAAGAGATCCTCCCTCCGTTTATGGTTAACGCCGCATCCATGACCGGTACCGGGCAACTGCCCAAATTCAAGGAAGATCTGTTTAAAATAGACGGCTGGGATCTCTATCTGATTCCCACGGCAGAGGTCCCGGTAACCAATATCCACCGTGAGGAAATCCTTGAGGACGAGGATCTTCCCATCCGGTATGTGGCCTATACCCCCTGTTTCAGGTCTGAAGCCGGATCCTATGGGAAAGACACCCGGGGGCTGATTCGTCAGCATCAGTTTAACAAGGTGGAACTGGTCAAGTTTACGAGGCCGGAAGATTCTTACGATGAACTGGAATCGCTGACGCGAGATGCGGAGGAGATCCTCAGACGCCTCGAACTTCCTTATCGCGTGATTTCCCTGTGTACGGGCGATCTGGGTTTCTCCGCCGCAAAGACCTATGACCTGGAGGTATGGCTGCCGGGCCAGGGCCTCTATCGGGAAATATCTTCATGCAGCAATTTTACGGCGTTTCAGGCAAGACGCGCGGGTATTCGTTTCAGACGGAAGCAGTCCAAAGGGACCGAACTGGTGCATACACTGAACGGATCCGGGCTGGCTGTCGGTCGAACCCTGGTGGCCATTCTGGAGAACTACCAGCAGGCGGACGGCCGCGTCACCATTCCCGAGGCCTTGCGCCCTCACATGGGCGGGGTTGAATCCATTCCTCAGCATACCCTATGACACTGGACAATCGTTATTCCTACGGCTGGCGGGAGAGCCGGAAAGGTTGTGAGGTAAAGCCCTCAAGGAAACCGCTGTTGCGTCGCGGGCACAGGATCATGTTCTGGCTTGCGGCCGTACTGGGCGGCGTGTCCCTTCTCTTTGTGGCCGGTCCCTGGATTTATGGCATGATTGAACCGGAAGGGGATAACGGGCCGGAAAAGCCGACAAAGGCACATCCCTCAGCCGGTTCAGACATGCACAAGCCTTCTCCGCTGTCCCTTGCGAGCCTGGATTGGTCGTCAGTCGATCTTTCTGATCGATTTTCGTTGTTTCAGGATGGTGTGTCCATGACCGTGGAATCCACCCTGGACCCGGAACTCCAGCAGTATATCCGGGAGCTGCTGGAACGGTCTCAGACGGAGCGGGCCGCGGTGGTGGCCCTGCGGCCGGATGACGGGCGAATCCTGGCCATGGTGAGTTATGACAAGGAGGGGTCCGATGAAAGGCTTTGCCTGAAGGCCGATTTTCCAGCAGCCAGTCTCTTCAAAATTGTTGCGGCGGCGGCTGCCCTGGAAGGGTCCGGGTTCACGCCTCAAAAGACGGTTTATTATAATGGCCGTAAATACACACTCTACAAACGGCAGCTGAAGCAGACGCGCAATAAATATACCCGGAAGGTGCCCTTCCGGGAGGCCTTCGGGTTATCCATCAATCCTGTTTTCGGTAAACTGGGGATTTACACCCTGGGCCGGGAAAGCATGGTAAAGTGGGGGGAAAAATTCCAGTTTAATCGCCCCATCCCCTTTGATTTTCCCCTTGAGGAGAGTTTTTTCCAGGTGCCGGAGCATTCGTTTGGCCTGGCGGAAATTGCCTCGGGGTTCAATAAAATCACCCGGATTTCCCCGCTTCACGCGGCCCTTTTATCCGCCGCCGTGGCCAATGACGGCGTGATGATGAAACCGTGGGTGGTGAAACGGATCTTCGGGGAAAATGGTGAACTCCTATTCGAGAACAAACCCCAGGAATTGACCGCCGCCATGGGCAAGGATACGGCGCAGGACCTCAAGGTGCTCATGGAGGAGACGGTCACCTCCGGTACGTGCAGGCGAGCCTTCTGGCGGATGAGGAAAAAGACGCGTTTCAAAGGCGTTCACATGGGGGCTAAGACCGGGACCATTAATGACCTGAGCGGTCGATACAAGTACGACTGGTTGACGGCCTTCGTGTTGCCCCCGGACGGAAAAAAGGCCTTTTGTATAGCGGTCATGGGTGTCCATGGCAAGGTGCTCGGTATCCGCGCCAACCGGCTTGGCCGGTACATCATTGACCATTATGTGTCTTCGTAACGGGTCAGGCGGGACGGGTTGATGGTTGCTGGTTGCACGCCATACACGCCTTGACAAAGCCGTAAAAGAGGGGCGCGGGCTTTTCCATCCTCGATTTGAGTTCCGGATGCGCCTGGGTGGCGGCAAAGAATGTCAGGTCGGGCAACTCAATAAACTCCACCAGCTTGCCGTCAGGAGAGGTGCCTGAAAAGGAGAGCCCCTTTTCCTGCAGGATGGTGTGGTATCGGGGGTTCACCTCATAGCGGTGCCGGTGCCTTTCGGACACCTCCAGTGCGCCGTAGAGGCCGTGCACCACCGATCCCTCCTTCAGCAGGGCCGGATAGGCCCCCAGTCGCATGGTGCCCCCTTTTTCCGTGATGGCTTTTTGTTCGGGCAGGATATCGATGACAGGATGGGGGGTATCGGCGTTCATTTCCGTGGAATTGGCATCCTCGAGTCCGCACACATCCCGGGCGAACTCAATGACAGCCAGCTGAAGACCGAGGCAGAGCCCGAGGAAGGGAATATTTTGTTCCCTCGCCAGCCGAATCGCTTCGATTTTTCCCTCGGTTCCCCGGGCGCCGAAACCGCCGGGGACCACCAGTCCGTCGATGTTTTTTAGAATAGAGGCGTCCTTGAAGTCCGTGGTTTCCACCCACTCGACGTTAATTTTGCATCCCAGGTGCGCGGAACAGTGATTGAATGATTCAATGATGGAGGCGTAAGAATCCTCCAGTTTGGTATATTTCCCGCACATGGCCACGGTGATCTCATGCTTTGGATGTCTGATGTTGTCCACCAGTTTTTTCCATTTTCTGAGATCCGGCGGGCTGTAAATGTTCAGCTTCTTATGGATGTTTTCAGGCAACCCCTCCTGTTCGAAGATGATGGGGATTTCGTAGATGTCTTCCACATCGAGACCGGTAATGACAGCCGATGGGTCCACATCACAGAAATTGGAAATTTTGGTCCGGATCTCCTGGGTCAAAAATTCGTTGCACCGACCGATGATGATATCCGGGAAGATGCCGCGCTGTTTGAGGAGGTTGACGCTCTGCTGAGTGGGTTTGGATTTCTGTTCGTTCACGCCGTGGGGGACCGGGACATAGGTGAGATGGATGTAGATGATGTTTTTCTTTCCCACATCCTCCCGCATCTGCCGGACCGCTTCGAGGAAGAGTTCATTTTCAATATCCCCCACGGTCCCCCCGATTTCAATGATGACCATGTCGGGATTTTCCGCCCGGGCCACCTCGAATATGTGGTTTTTGATCGTATCCGTGACATGGGGGATGTATTGGACCGTTTTGCCAAGATAATCGCCCCTGCGCTCCTTCTTTCTGACCATATCGAAGACCTTGCCCATGGTCAGATTCCACTGGGACTTGCAGGTCACCCCCAAAAACCGTTCATAGTGGCCGAAGTCCATATCGACTTCACCCCCGTCGTCCAGCACGAAGACCTCACCATGTTCGAAGGGGTTCATGGTGCCGGGATCCACGTTGAGGTACCCGTCGCATTTGATGGGGATGATCTTGAGCTTAGATGAGAGCAGATGGCCAATGGAGGCGGCGGCGATCCCCTTTCCGAGGCCGGAAAGGACACCGCCTGTAACCGTGATATATTTGGTGGGCATGGCTTCCTTCTTTTTTTCGTCTAATTTGTTTGGGTGCTGTTGCGTGTGAAGCGTCAGGGTAACCCTAAGTTCTGGATCGGTCCGCAGTCAAGCAATAAATAGCATTTCCTGTCTCGCCTTCAGGGGTTCCGCCATGTCCTTTTCCCGGGTCTTGCGGATCATGACCACGGTGCCGAATCGGCCGGTGGTTCCTTCCCCTCTATAGGAGAAGAAGAGATCGGTCCTGCAGCGGGTGCAGATTTTTGCACAGACAATGTTTTCTGTTCGGAGCCCGGCCATGAGTAACTGGTGGCGACTCAGGGCCCACAGATCGAAGTGGTCTTCACCGACACGAAATGCATCGAAGGTCTCGGGAAAAAGGGTTTTGTGGTCGACGAACTCGGCGCAGCATGGACCGAGAGACGGCCCGATGGCGGCCACGATATGATCCGGTGAACTGCCATAGGCCCGCCGCATGGTAAGGACCACCTTTCCGAGGATATTGTTGACATTTCCCCGCCAGCCGCAGTGGACATTGGCCGTTACATGATTTTCAGGATCAAAAAGGATGACCGCCTGGCAGTCGGCCTGTTTGACCAAAACCGCTGCATCCGGGAGATCGGTGATGGTGGCATCCGCGGCTGGGGAAATCAGAGGTTTCCGGAGATGATGCCCTTTAAGGAGATGCACATCAATCCCGTGACATTGATTCATGGTGGCGAGACAGGGGGCGTCAAGGGCTGCTTGAATGATGCGCAGGTTGGACGCTACCCGATCGGGTTGATCCCCGACCGAATAACTCGTGTTCAATTGGTCAAAAGGCGGGGCACTGACGCCGCCCTTCCTCGTAAAGACACCGTGGATCAGGTCTGGATAGCCGGAGAGGAGACGATAGTGCAGGATGGGCGTTCCCGTATCGCCATGGTGAAGATCGAATGCCTTGTTGAGTTGGGGGATACGGGGAGGAGAGAGGCGGAGGCCTGGGGATTGATCGGGGCGTTATGTAGTCCTTGGCCGTGCATCCTTAATCGAACAATGAATCGGTTGTCCTTACCTCCCGGCGAACTGTCATAGATCCCGTCACGACACAGGCTCTCTTACTTACCGCTGCTTCCTTCCGGACCTGACGGGGTTCGTAAGCGCCTGTCACGTGAGGTCCATGTCGACGCCGTAGGCGGCAGGGGGTCAACGCAATTCAGGGTCCTCAGAAAGGCTTTTCAACCCCGCATGAGCGGATTTCGGGTTACAGGGCACCGCTAACTCCCCGTTTAGCACGACCAAGGACGAGACCGTTAGTAGACGTCTACTCGTTCCTTCAGTTCTTTACCGACTTTGAAAAAAGGGAGCTTTTTTGAGAAACTTCAATGACTTCCCCTGTTTTGGGATTTCTTCCCTTATAGCCGTCATATTGTTTTACCTTAAAGCTTCCCAGACCCCTGATTTCAACCCTTTCGCCCCTGACGAGCGCGTTTTCCATCTCCGAGAAGACGGTATTCACGACTTCTTCCGCCCTTTTCAGGGGCAAGTCCTCTTCTTTGGCCAAGGCTTGGATCAACTGTGACTTGTTCATCTCTTCTCCTGATAAAGGTTTGTCGCATGCCCGCCGTCAAGCGCTCCTCATCATCGACCCGATCAATTGAAAAATAGATGATCGGGCCTGTCAAGTCAAGGCCAAATCCGTAAAAAAAACCACCCCAATCAAAAATGAATGTCGGTTTGATACAGATGTCGTTTACATTCTTCTGCGGGTGCGATATAAGGCGTTGTCATTTCGGGGTTTGTGCACTGATTAGGGAATGACGGTTAAGCGTTCGGTGAAAATCATGCGCGTTTTGCATGGGGTATCAAGCGCATGGGCTGCAAATCAAAGGTGTTGGACGACGAATGACACATGTGATTGCCATTGACGGCCCGGCCGGTTCAGGGAAGAGTTCGGTGAGTCGTGAACTGGCCAAACGGCTGAGCTACGCTTACTTGGATACGGGGGCCATGTACCGGGCCGTGGCCGTTGCCGCCAAGAGAAGAAGAATCGATATGAAGGACGAAGAAGCGTTGGGAAACCTGTGTGCCGTGCTGGACATCACCCTGGTATCACGCGGTTCCGTCCCGGGCATCCTGCTGGGAGAAGAAGACATCTCCGTTGAAATTCGCAGCCCGGAAATGGACATGCTTTCCTCTGCTGTGTCGGCGGTACCATCCGTGAGACAGGGGATGACCGTCCTTCAGCGCAGGATGGCGCGCCGGTATGAGGGTGTGGTCGCCGAGGGGCGGGACATGGGGACGGTGGTTTTTCCCGATGCCAAAGACAAATTCTTTCTCACGGCCGCCGTGGAGGTTCGTGCTGAGAGACGCTATCGCGAACGCTTGGAAAGAGGAGAACGACCGTCCAGTCTTCGTGTAAAAGAAGAGATGAAAAAGCGGGATGCGCAGGATGAAAATCGTGCTGCGGCCCCCCTCAGGGCGGCGTCGGACGCGGTGATCATCGATTCCACAAACTTGAGTATCGATGGAGTTATTGGTATCATACTGGATCATATCCGTAAAAATTAAAAAAGCGCGATTTTTCTATGAAATAAAAGGTTGAAATTCAATATTGGCTTTGATAAATTAATAACTTTAAGCAATTTGCTGATTGGTAAAAATACGTAGGGGGTATTTAACTGAATGGAAAAAGAGACGAACTTTGCAGCCCAGGACATGAACACCGGAACCGATACAACCCATCCATTGACCGCAACACGGGAGACGGAGCAGGAGACCGCCGGCGTTGAGATTGATCAGGAGACGCCCCGGGAGGACGTCCCATCTCAAGAGAATTCCCAGGAGGAGGAGGTTCTCGAGGAGCCATCGGGTGACGCGATGGAAACGGCCACAGAAGAAGATGTGGAAGGACTTCAGGATCGTGAAGATTTCATGCAATTGTATGAAGAGAGCCTGAAGAGTATCCAGGAAGGGGAGGTCGTAACCGGTGAGATTGTTCAGATCGATAAGGAATATGTCCTTGTCGATATTGGATATAAGTCGGAAGGGCAGATTCATTTAAACGAGTTTATCGATCCGGATGGGAACCTGACGGCCGAGGTCGGCGACCAGATCGAAGTCCTCCTTGAACGGCGCGAGGACGATGAAGGCGTGATTCGACTTTCCAAGGAAAAGGCTGCCAAGATCAAGATATGGGACCAGATTAAAGAGATTTATGAAAATGACGGAACGGTTAAGGGGACCATCGTCTCGAGGGTGAAAGGAGGCCTTTCCGTTGATATCGGCTTGCAGGCATTTCTGCCGGGATCACAGGTGGACTTGAGGCCCGTGAGGGATATGGACGGACTTGTGGGAACCGAACACGAGTTTAAGATTGTCAAATACAACAAGCGCAGGGGAAATATTGTGCTTTCCAGGCGGGCGATATTGGAAGCCGATCGGATGGCACTCAAGGAAGAGACGCTTAAGCATATTGAAGAGGGCGTGGTTCTGCACGGCATCGTGAAGAATATAACGGATTATGGGCTTTTTATCGATCTCGGCGGCATTGACGGTCTTGTACACATTACGGATATGTCCTGGGGCCGGGTGAGCCACCCTTCGGAGATGCACCAGCTCGGTGATGAAATCGATGTGAAAGTCTTGAATTTCGATAGAGAACGGGAACGGGTGTCCCTCGGTATCAAGCAGTTGACACCCGATCCATGGACCCAGGTGGAGGAGCGGTATCCCATCGGCACGAAGCTCACGGGCCGGCTCGTCAGCCTGACCGATTACGGCGCATTTGTAGAGGTGGAACAGGGGGTTGAGGGTCTTATCCACGTGTCTGAAATGTCCTGGACCCGGAAGATCCGCCATCCCTCGCAGCTGTTGAATGTGGGGGATATGGTGGAGTGCATCGTACTGAATATGGATGTGGGCAGAAAACGGATTTCCCTCGGCATGAAACAGGTAAGTCCCAATCCATGGGATGTGATTGAGGAGAAATATCCCGTCGGGACCACCATTGAAGGAAAAATCAAGAACATCACCGATTTCGGCGCATTTATCGGGATTGACGAAGGTATTGACGGTTTGGTCCACATCTCTGACATGTCCTGGACAAAACGGATTAAGCACCCGTCGGAACTCTACAAGAAGGGGCAGGAAGTGCAGGCCGTGGTATTGAACATCGACAAGGAGAATGAGCGGTTCTCCCTCGGCATCAAGCAAATGACGCCGGATCCCTGGGATGAAATCCCCCGTAAATACAAACCGGGAACCCGTGTGACGGGCACGGTGACCAACATTACGGACTTTGGCCTTTTTATCGAAATCGAAGAAGGGATAGAGGGCCTCGTGCATATCTCTGAAGTGTCATCAGACAAAAAAGGGAACCCGTTGTCCAAGTATCAGATTGATGATGTGATTCAGACCAAGGTGATCAATGTCTCCCCTGATGATAAAAAAATCGGACTCTTCGTTCCGAAAGCTGGATGAATCCAGCGAAAAGGAGATTTTTAACAGCTATCTCGACAACAACAAGGAAGCGACCAGTAACCTCGGTGAATTGCTCAGAGAAGAGATGATGAACTGGGAAAATCAGACCTCGGCTCAGGGTCTCGAATCAGAAGCGGCTTCCACCACCGTCGAGGGCGATGATGATATTCGGGAAGAAGAGACCGATGATTCGGACACGAAGGTCAAATCCGGCGACGAAAGCGATTCCTCCGAAGCCCCCCGGTTGATAAAACGGAAACCGAGTAGGATTTCCTTAGATGGGTTTCCACGCGGGCGAAACCGGGCGACAGGTCATGCATCGTATTTTGTTGCGGTGCATTTTCCCCGCAAGACGGTCCACAGAGATGCAAATGCCGGATGGGTTATCACAGCCCGGTAAGCAATGATGGCTGCCAGAAAGCACCCGATACTCATGGTCCTGGTTATTTTGTTCGGTGTGGCCATTGTATTGGGTGGAACGATGGTGGCCGTTCTGAAGATACTGGGGCCTTCGGGTTCACTTTTTTAAGGAGAAAATTGGTGTCGTCACCATCGATGGCACCATCTCCCATTCCCTCCCCATTACCTCCCAGCTGGTCAAATTCAGGAAAGACAGCAGCATCAAGGCGATTATTCTTCGGGTCAATTCACCCGGCGGATCCATCGGACCCACGCAGGAAATTTACCGTGAAATCCAGAAGATCGTACCCCTTAAAAAAGTGGTGGTGTCCATGGGGGCGGTTGCGGCGTCAGGCGGCTACTATGTGGCGGCGGCCGCGCATAAGATTGTGGCCAACCCTGGAACCATTACCGGAAGCATTGGGGTCCTGATGGAATTTATCCGGATTGAGGACCTCATGGAGAAAATCGGAGTTGATCTCGAAATTATGAAAAGCGGAGAGTTCAAGGATATCGGATCCCCGGATAGAAAACTCACCGCGCGTGATCGCGTGATCATTGACCGGCTCATCAAGGATCTTCAGAACCAGTTCGTGGAGGCCGTGGCACTGGACGGAGTCTTTCCGTTGAAAAGGTGACCCAGATCGCGGACGGTCGCGTTTTTTCAGGGGCCAGGGCCAAGGAACTGGGCCTGGTGGACGCCCTGGGGAATTTTCAGGATACCGTGGATATGGCCAAGGAGATGGCGGGGATAAAGGGAGAGGTCAAACTGATTTACGGCGAGGATAAGAAGTCCTCTCTCTGGGCGTTATTGTCTAAAGCGGGTGCCCGGTTCTTCCTGTCGATGATTCGGAATCCCGGCGAAATGGTGCAGTACCGGTGGAACGGCTTCAAACTGCAGGATATCAAAGAAAGCTACTGATATCGCCCTTGCCCTCCCGGATGATTTCCGGTGTGTCATTAATTAAGGAGACCACGGTGGACGCATTCGGGTCAAATCGCCCGCCATCGATGACAATATCGAGATAGTGGCCATAAACATCCTGTATTTCATAGGGGTCGTCATATCCTGCGCTGGTACTGATGATGGGTCTTCCGAAGGTGTGGACAATTCCGAGGGCCGTCGGGTTGTCAGGCACCCGAATGCCGACGGTTTTTCTTCTGGTCAGCATGATTTTGGGGACCAGCCGGGTGCCTTCCAGAATAAAGGTGTAGGGTCCGGGTAAAAGCCGTTTCATGGTTTTGTACGCATAGTTTGAAACGATGGCGTACCGGCTGATCTCCTTGAGGCCGTCGCAGACAAAGGAGAACGGTTTTTTGAGAGGACGGTTTTTGAGCTTGTAGATCTGTTGAATCCCCCGTTTATTGAAGAGATCGCATCCGATCCCGTAAAAGGTATCGGTCGGGTACGCGATGAGACCTCCCGCCTCCAGCGCCGCGCTGACGCGATTGATGAGGCGTTGCTGGGGATTATCAGGATTAATGGCGAGTAAAACCGGTTTTTTCGCTGTTTTTGTCTCTGCAGTCTTGCTCATTTGAACCCCCCGACACGCTGATTATGATGACATTTCCTTTATTTGGCGAACTTTTATCCCTCCTCTTCGGGCTCACCATGGGGAGCTTCCTGAATGTCTGCATTTATCGTATCCCTGAAAAAAAATCCATCATCAGGCCCCCCTCTTCGTGTCCATGGTGCGGTGAGCGGATCAGGTTTTACGATAACATCCCGCTCTTCAGTTACCTCCTCCTATTGGGCAGATGCCGGTACTGTCGCCATTTTATCTCCTGGCAGTATCCGGTCGTGGAGGTGCTGACCGGTGCCTTGAGTCTCTTTTTGTATACCCGATACAACCTGAGTTTTCAATACCTCTTTACCTTTGCATTCAGTGCGACGCTTGTCACCATCAGTTTTATAGACCTTAGACATCAGATCATTCCGGACATCCTGTCTCTTCCCGGCATTCTAACGGGATGGGGGGTTGCTTTCTTTTTTGGAAATGGATTCTGGTTCGATTCCCTGATCGGAAGTGCCGCCGGGGGCGGTGCGCTTCTTCTCGTGGCCTTTATTTATGAACACCTGACGGGGCGGGAGGGAATCGGAGGCGGCGATATCAAACTGCTGGCCATGATCGGTGCATGGATGGGATGGCGGGCATTACCCCTGATCCTGCTGATGTCCTCCCTGACAGGGGCGGTCATCGGTGCGGTTTTTCTCCTTTTGGCCGGTAAAGGGTACCGGGCCAGGATCCCTTTCGGACCCTTTCTTTCACTCGGTGCGCTGCTTTACCTTTTCTGGGGACCGGACCTCACACGCTGGTATTTCGGGCTGTTTCATTAAAGGCAAGAGGGGGCTGAGCTTTGCGATTCCCCATTTACAGTTTGCGTACAGGGATTCTGGCGGCTCTGACGGTGCTGATCCTCCTCGCCATGTTCCTCATCAATGTGGTCATGCTGAAGTTTTCGGAAAGGGACCTGGTTGAGGCCAGGCTTAAGACGGGTCGGTTATTGGTACGAACCATCGGCCAGTGGACGGTTGACAGAATGACATATGAAAAAAGGCCGCTATCAAAGGTTGTGGGGCATGAGGACTACCGGTTGGCCATGTCACGGCTGCTGCAGGGGACGGATTTTATTGAAGCCGTACTGGTGAATGACAAAAACATCGCGTTGTTCCGCATGGGGTCTGGGCAGGGCCTGCGGCAAGCGACGGCGTCGAACCTCCAAAAGGTCATTCAGTCAGGCAGATGGTCCCTGGATTTTTCAGGGCGCACCTGGGGGGTGATCTGGCCGGCCCCTCAAGCCATGCAGGTATCCGGACCCATTACCTTTGAAGGAAAACGGGTGGGTGCCGTGGCCGTATCTGCTTCTCTTGACCCCCTTTACGGGGCCCTCAGAAGATCTGAAAAGGCCGTCCTGATCTTTATCGGCCTCAACGCACTGATCCTCGTCCTCTTCGGGCTCTACCTGCTTTCCAGGACCGTGGTGAAACCGGTCCACAGGTTGTTGCGGGTTACGGATGAATTTGAAGCAGCGGGTGACCTGATACCCGAATATCGATCTTCCAGAAACGAGATCGGTACCCTGTACCGTTCGCTAAGGGCGATGCTCAAGAGACTGGACGAGAATAAAAAGGAATTAAAGGCGACCATTTCATCTCTTGAGGCCGCCAACCGGAAGCTGACAGAGGCGCAGGATGAGATGATCAGATCCGAAAAACTGGCATCGGTGGGCCGCCTGGCAGCCGGCATCGCCCATGAGATTGGGAATCCCATCGGGATCATTCTGGGCTATTTGGATCTACTCAAGGGCGAAGGCATCGAGCGCGCGGATCAGGTCGATTTTTTGAATCGGGTGACGTCTGAAATCACACGGATCAATCGAATTCTAAGAGAGCTCCTTGACTTCGCCAGACCGTCGGTCATGGAACATAAATCCATCGAAATGCATCAATTGATCGAAGAGACCCTCGACATGTTGCGGCCACAGCCCATGATGGACGATCTTCAGATCGATCTTCACCTGCAGGCCGAAAAGACGCTTGTCCTGGGAGACGGGGATAAACTCAAACAGGTGCTCTTGAATATTGTCATCAATGCCGCCGATGCCATGTCATTCCCGGAGAATGAATCCGTATCCGCGGAAAAACGACTCACCGTGACAACGGAAAGTCGAGGGAAATGGTTTATGCTCACCGTCTCTGACACCGGCACCGGTATCCGCCCATCCGATATGGGAGCCATATTTGATCCATTTTTTACCACCAAAGCCCCGGGAAGCGGGACAGGACTCGGCCTTTCCGTCTGTTACACCATCGTCGAAGGGCTCGGGGGAACCATTGAGGTGGCGAGCGATACGGGTGAGGGGACGACGGTCAGAGTTGAATTCCCGCTCTCAGATGTGGATAATCAATAGCGTTTCGAGGGAGAAGGTGCATGTCTAAACAGAGCGTTCTGGTCATCGATGACGAAAAAAACATGCGGCACATGCTCAAAATGGTGCTGGAGAAGGCAGGCTTCATGTTTCAGGAAGCCAAGGACGGCGTAGATGCCCTCGAGCAGATGGAAAAGGCGGACTTTGACTATATCCTTTGCGATTTGCGCATGCCCCGCATGGACGGGATGACATTTCTCAAGGAGGCGGTGGAAAGGTATCCTCAAAAGACATACATCATGATGTCTGCCTACGGCACCATGGACACGGCTCTTGAGGCAATGAAACAAGGGGCTTATGACTATATTTCCAAGCCCTTTAAAACCGATGAAGTGCTCCTCACCCTGAAGAAGGCCGAGGAGCGGGAGCGGCTCAAGAGAGAGAATGTCAGCCTCAAGAGCCGGCTTGGGGAGATTGAGCAGCGCCGTTCCTTCGGAAACATTATTTCGAGAAGCGAGGCCATGGTTCGTGTCTTCGAACTGGTCAAACGGGTGGCGGAACACAAGACCACGGTCCTCGTGACCGGTGAGAGTGGTACTGGAAAGGAGTTGATTGCCAAGGCCATTCATCATAACGGCCCAAGGGCAGACGCAGCCATGGTGAGTATCAACTGCGGCGGCATTCCAGAGAATCTCCTTGAAAGCGAGCTTTTCGGTTACAAGAAGGGGGCCTTTACGGATGCGGCCAGGGATAAGCCGGGACGCTTTGACGAAGCCGACAAAGGGACGCTTTTTTTGGACGAGATCGGTGAACTCCCTTTCTCATTGCAGGTCAAGCTCCTCAGGGTTTTACAGGAGGAAGAAATAACACCCCTGGGGGGAATGGGGGCCAAAAAAATCGATGTCCGTGTCGTTGTGGCGACGTCAAAGGATCTGGTCAAAGAGGTAGAGGCGGGAACCTTTCGAGAGGATCTCTATTACCGGATTAATGTGGTGGCCATCCATTTGCCGCCGCTCAGGGAACGGAGGGGGGATATCTCTCTTCTCTCAGGTTATTTCATCGATGAGTTCAATAAAAAGCTCAATAAGCGAGTGGAGGGGCTTTCTTCAGAGGCCATGTCCCTCATCATGAAATATGGATGGCCCGGCAATGTGAGGGAATTGGAGAATGTGATGGAACGTGCGGTTCTTCTCGCTTTGGATCGATATATCACCCCTCGTGAACTGCCGGATCGAATCCTGGCCTTAAAGGCGGAGATTCCTTCACTTTATTCGGAAGATACCTTTTCCATCAAAGCAGCCACCAGACAGATGCAACAACATCTCATCAAAAAAGCCCTTCAGGAAACCGGCGGCAACCGGACCCGGGCGGCAAAGCTCCTGGAGATCAGTCGCCCCATGCTCATTGCCAAAATCAAGGAATACGGTCTGTAACCCCGCTTTGCATGAGGCTTCTTAAACCTCGTCTTCCTCCGAGGTTACCGTGCCGGGAAGGGCGTCGAGGTCGATTTTCCTGGCGGCCTTTGCCCCTGCGCGCAAGGCTCTCAGGTTCATCTCAACGCTTTTGGGGGGGACCCTCCGTAAGAGCGCTTTTTCCAGGCTCCTGATCCTCACCGCCCGGGACAGGACGCCGAGGGAACCGACGGCCACCATATTGGCCGTCATTTCGTTTCCGATCCGTTTGATGGCGATTTCCTGAAACGGTATGGCCACGGCCCTGTCCGTGGGGAGTTGTTCAACCAGGTGGGTATCGACCAGGAGGAGACCGCTGGGCTTGAGATCCTTGAAGTAAGCGTCACAGGCGGCCTGATTCATGGCGAGCAAGAAGTCCAGGGCCCTGGTCTTGGGGTAGTCAATAGGGGTATCGCTGATGACCACATCGGCCCTGCTTTTTCCGCC
Source organism: Deltaproteobacteria bacterium (assembly GCA_034522175.1). Classification (GTDB taxonomy): domain Bacteria; phylum Desulfobacterota; class DSM-4660; order Desulfatiglandales; family Desulfatiglandaceae; genus JAIPDZ01. The sequence continues at coordinate 4,010,239 of JAXHLQ010000001.1, forward strand.
TCTGGCCTCAGGCCCGTAACTCTGCGTCTGGCAGACCTCCTTTTTGTCGAAAACACCCGACGCCTCAGCGAGGATAAGCGCCGCCAGGATAATCCCCTGCCCCCCTGAACCGCTCAGGCGGATTTCATATCGATTGTCATCCATCGAGTCCCCTATTCATCCACTTCAATGGTGTTTCGGGCCTTTTCCTTGATCCGTTCATACTCTTCAATATAACTCGGGGATTCCCTGTCTGCCAGAACACCGATGGTAAATTTGCCTGCCATGGATTCATCCGTGGTCTCCCCGGCTTTTTCCACCCGTACGGCGTGGGACTTCAACCATTTGAGCATTTCGACGGGGCCGCCGAGCTTGTTGCGTCGCCCAAACTGAATGTGACAGTTGGACATGACTTCTATGACGCTGAAACCGCGCTTCTTGATTCCCATCTTGATGAGCGACTCCAGCAGCTTGACGTGATAGACCGTGCCCCGGGCCACAAAAGCGGCCCCGGCCGTGACGGCCAGTTCGGATATGGGAAAGGGTTGTTCAATATGGCCGTAGGGTGACGTGGTGGCGGTGGCCCCATAAGGGGTGGCAGGGGAATATTGCCCGCCGGTCATACCGTAAATCTGATTGTTGATGATGATGGCGGTTAAATTGACATTCCGCCGTGCCGCATGGATAAAATGATTCCCTCCGATGGCGGTTGCATCGCCGTCTCCCATGATTGCAATGACCGTGAGTTCAGGGTTGACCATCTTGATGCCTGTGGCAAAGGTCAGCGCGCGCCCGTGCGTGGTATGGAGCGTGTTGAAATCCACATATACGGGCATTCGTCCGGAGCATCCGATTCCGGATGCCAGAACGATTTCATCCTTTTCGAGGTGGTGGGCGTCAATGGCGCGGATCAATGCCCCCAGGATAATGCCATTGCCGCATCCCGGGCACCAGACATGGGGAAACTTCTTGTCGTGTCTGAGGTATTTATGAATCAGTTTGGTGACTTCCTTCGGCATTTTTTCTCCCGGGGCATCATTCCCGATTTAAAGGATGGGCTAAACCCTGTCCAAAGGGGTTGGTGGACACATGAGCGATCATCTCTCCCATCTGACGTGTAAGCATCTACTCAGAGGGCACCCTTGCCAGCTTGATAAGCTGTTCGCATATTTCATCGGGTGTAATCATTTGACCATCGATGCGGCTGAATTTTTCAACCCGGCAAAGCCCTTGATTGACGCGCTTGACTTCCCTGCTCATCTGCCCGATGTTTAACTCAGGAACCAGTATGGCCCTGCATTGCCGGGCCGCCTTCTCCACGCTTTCCCGTGGAAAGGGGAACAACGTGCAGAGCTGGAGCATCCCGGCCCGGATGCCCTGATCCCGGGCTTCCAGAACCGCCCGGTGGGCGGACCGTGCTACGGATCCGTAGGCCACCACACTCAGCTCCGCATCATCCATGAGAAATGGCTTGGTTATCTGTATTTTCCGGAGATTTTGCCCGATTTTTTTGAAGAGGCGACTCATGAACGCTTCGATCTCATCGGATCTTTGGGTGGGGAAACCACGGGGGTCATGGACAAGCCCGGTGACGTGGTGCCTGAAGCCGTCCCCGAAAGCCGCCATGGGGGGGATGCCCCGGCTGTTCCCTTCGTAGGGGATATACCACTCGGCGGGCATGTCCGGACGGATCCGGTCAAAAACCTCGATCTCGTCGGGAGAAGGAAGCGTCACGGTTTCACGGGTGTGGGCCACGATCTCGTCGGATAGCAGAATCACCGGTACCCGGTATTCTTCTGAGAGGTTAAAGGCCTTGATGGTCAATTCAAAGCAATCCTTTGCCGAGGAGGCTGCGAGAACAATGATGGGGTGATCCCCGTGTGTCCCCCACCTCGCCTGCATGGCATCGCCCTGGGCGGGATTGGTGGGGAGTCCCGTGCTGGGTCCGCCCCGCATGACATTGACGATCACACAGGGAATTTCGGCAATACAGGCGAATCCCAGATTCTCCTGCATGAGTGAAAACCCCGGACCACTTGTGGCAGTCATGCTTTTCACGCCGGCCAAAGATGCACCGATGACGGCTCCCATGCTGGCAATCTCATCCTCCATCTGAATAAAGGTATTGCCCTGTTGAGGGAGTCGAATCGACAGGATTTCACTGATTTCAGAGGCAGGGGTGATGGGGTAGCCCGCAAAAAATCTGCAGCCTGCAGCAAGAGCGCCCTCAACAATGGCCTCATTTCCCTGGAGCAGTTGCCGTCTTTTTGACTTTTTAGAGTTCATCGGGAATGCCTTTCCCTGTCGCTGGGACGTTCTCTAACGCTAATGGCAAAATCCGGGCAATGGAGTTCACAGAACCGGCAGCCGATACAGTCGTCCGGCCGCTCGATGACCGGTTTCCCGTCGCTCCTGAGGCCGATGACCTGTTTGGGACAGAACGCGGCACATATCCCGCAGGCTTTGCACCAGTCCCGAAAGATGACCGGATCGTAGCGGGCCTTCGGCTTTTGCGTCCGGGAAGGGATGTCCTCTGTTGAACGGGGCGGTTTTGAGGATCCCCCGGTATTAATTTCATTTTCCTTTTCCGGCCGTCTCATTTCCTTCATCCTTCCAAAATAACGGTTACGGCCCTTCAAAACCCCAGAAATATGGCGCCATGGAGAACCGATGGGTCCTGTCTACACTCGGCAGCCCAAAGCCATACGGCATCAATCGTTTAGATCATGTAACATCTGAAGTCGCTTTTGTCACGAATTTCTGTTGTGAGGACCCGGGTCTCCGTGGGATTTACCATCCTGACCTCATTAATGCCGCGATCGGGTGTATCACTGTAGGCGGTGGCAATGGCCGCCCCGAGGTTCAGGGCTTCCTCGGAAAGCTCGCCCGAGACGAGAACCGTTGGACCGGGGACAGACATGGCGTTGAGGAGGGTGTCTTCGTGTCTGCTGAGGCGGTTGATTTTCATATTCTCCTGCCTGTTTCTGCCGACCACCACCTTCGTTTCCGGCGTCACCCGGAAATGTCTTCCCAGCTTCAAAAGTTCCAGATCATTGCGTTCAATATCCTTTTTTGAGGAGAGAAGATCCCTCAGACGTCGTGAAAATCCCTTTTCCGTCAACATGCAGCCGCCTGCAGGTGACGGATAGTCGTCAATGTGGAGCTGTTGGGCCATTTCCATCTGGGGTTTTCTGGATCGCCCGTTGATCCCCATCAACTGCTCCCTGTTCACCCATCCTTCGGTTTCGGGCAGGGTGGGGGTGAGACATTTAGCGGACAGGGGCCTTAAAAGAAGATCTTTCAGACCGCTTTCTTCGGCCACCAGATCCAGGGATTTCCTGTTCTGGGACATGGGTCTCTGACCCAGAACCTCACCCGTGATGATGAATGCCGCATGTTCCGACTCGAGCATCTCCCCCGCAATCCGGACCATGAGGGTATGGCAGTCGATACACGGGTTCATGTTTTCACCGTAGCCGAATCTTGGATGTCGAACAATTTCGAGGTGGCGCGCCGTGATATCCACGACGTTAAGGGGGAGATTGAGCTGGCGGGCGGACTTCTCAGCGCGTTCCCGGGTAAAAAAGGGCGTTTCAAAAAAAAGGCCAGGACATCGATGCCCTGAGCCCTTATCAGACGAACGGCCAGCATACTGTCAAGGCCGCCTGAAAATACAGATAAGGCTTTCATTCGAGATCTAAAGCGTGCTGTTTATCCTGACATCCGGCCTATAATCCAGCCTCATGTAAAGAACTGATCAATTGCGCTTGTGTTTCTGTTAATTCCCTGGGAACGTTGATTCGGATTTCAACGTAGGCATCACCTCTTCCACCGCCCCCATATTCGGGCATGCCGTAGCCTTTGAGACGGTATTTGGCACCATCCTGAGTGCCGGCGGCGATCTTGAGTTTCAAGACCTTCTGATCAATAGTGGTGACCTCGAGGGTGGAGCCCAGTACCGCTTCGGAAAAGGGAATAAACGTCTTCATGTAAAGGTCGTTGTTCTTCCTCTCAAAGACCGGGTGTTTCAGTTCCTTGATCTGAACGTGGAGATCGCCGGCCGGACCGCCGTTCAGACCGGGTTGACCCTTTCCATGGAGCCTGAGTTTCTGACCGCCCTTCATGCCCTCAGGTATTTTTACGGAAATGCGTTCCTGGCGGCCATCGTTCTGATAGACGATGGTTTTTTGGGAGGTTTTGCATAACTCTTCCAGCGACATGGGGAGCTCATACACCAGGTTCTGCCCCTTGACGCCCCTCCGCGTCCCCTGGAATCCGTTGAATCCCTGACCGCCGAATCCCTTGCCGCCCATGCCACCGAACATCTGGTCGAAGGCGCCGTGTCCTCTTCCACCACCACCGACACCGAACTCCCTGAAGATGCTCCCGAAATCGAAACCCCTGAAGATATCTTCCTGGGAGAATCGGTTTTGAAAACCCTCGGCACCAAACCGATCATATTGCTGCTTTTTCTCCGGGTCCCGCAAAACAGCGTAGGCTTCATTGATGTCCTTGAATTTTGACTCGGCAGCCGCGTCGCCTTTGTTGTGATCCGGATGGTACTTGATGGCGAGCTTTCGGTAAGCCTTTTTTATTGCTTCCGGGGAGGCGGTTCTCTCAACTCCCAGGATCTTATAATAATCTTTTCCAGCCATATGGACGAAGCACCAAGCGATTAAGTCATCATGATATAATTGGAAATATTAATCATGAGATGCCATAAGTCAAGCCGCCAAACAGATAGACGGACGGGCTTTCACCGCATCTCAAACGCGCCCGGTGACGGGTGTATCGTTGCCCTTTCGTTCCATCTGGTAGAGGGTCGCCCCCACGGGCGCAAATGAGAGTAAGAGGATATTGAGCCCCGGGATCAGAAAGGGGAGGCCGAAGCCGATGTGGAAGGGCAGGGTTCTCAAGAGAAAATGAAAACGGTCTTTGAAAGGGATCATGTGCCTTGCGGGGATGAGGTCGGTGTTGTCCCAGGCGAGAAATGTGGCGGCAAGACAGGATGATACGATGGCCAGGATCGGTCCCAGGGGGGTGAGCCATCCTGCCAGCATGAGAATGAGGGAGAGCAATATGGGGATGACAACCCTGGGGATCTCCTGGGTGATGAGGTAGAGCAGGAATTTGAGGGAAAACCCCGGTTCGGCCTCACGTATGCCCCCGGCCATATGGATTTGGGTAATTCTCGACATGTAATCCATAATCAGCGCGCTGAAGAGGATCTGAGAGATGAGGTAGGAGAGAATCGCTGAAATACCGATAAGGAAAAGGGAAAGAAGCCACGACAAAACATACCAGAACCAAAGGACCCACAGACTGGCCGGTTTGGACCAGATAAGATCCATTATATCCCGGTGGTAAATCAGGATGACGGTTGCCAGGGCGATGGTGATGAGGATGACCATGCCAAACCTCAGCATGCCCCAGAAGAGGAGTCTCGGTGTCTTAATGCCGAACAAAAGACCCCTGAAATTATATCGTATCCCCAGGATGATATTCATTTCCTGTGCCCATCGTCCCTCGAATGTTTATGGTTTTCAGGACCATTCACCCACCAGTCCGTCTCTTTGTCAAACCACCAGGCGTCACTCTCCGCACGGAGGATTTCCCGGACCATCCGTCTGCCGTTCTCCGTGAGCAACCGCTTTTGAGCAAAGGACAGCCACGCCTCGGCCCGGGGGTTCCCCGTATCGAGCTGTGTTTTGAGGTCGAGGATGAGATCGATTTGATCCGCATCTCTGGCGATGCGCGCTTCCAGGGTCTCTAAGGCATTGAATTCCTCGATTAACCCGGTGATATCCGGGCCGAAGGCGAGGCCCCGGACCTGATCCGAAAGGGCGCCTGTTTCATCCGCCGTGACATACCGTTTGTTGACGTAGTTGTGATCCCCTGTCCGGGCCTCCGGGAGGTCGTGAAAGAGGCACATCATCACCACCCTGGACGCATCCGCTCCGGCTGTCATGGTGGCGAGTACATAACCGGCGACAGCCGTGCGAAAGCTGTGTTCCGCAACAGACTCCTCCCCGGTCCCGAGAAACTGGAAGCCACTCCTCGGCGTTTTTTTGAGCATCCCCACTTCAAACAGGAATTGGACGGCGCGTGAGATCATGGTCCCTCCATATGAGGTGAGGATCAAAAAGTCAAGACGCGTTTTACCGGAACTTGATTTATTTAAGTCGAACGATTAATATTAAAATGAAATAAACGCAACGCTGATGGTTACATATGGAGGGGATTTGTGCATTGAATATACGTACCTATCCGGATCCGGTGTTGAAATCGAGAGCCGAAGCCGGTGAATAATATAGACGGTGATCTGCAGAACCTCATTGACGAGATGCTGAACATCATGTACAAGGCGCCAGGCATAGGACTGGCCGCCAATCAGGTCGGTGAACTAAAGCGCGTTATCGTATTTGACAAGTCGCCGAGGGAAGAAGGGAGAGATCCGGCTGTCCTCATCAATCCGGAGATCGCGCTTGGAGAGGATTCGATCCGGTGGGAAGAAGGCCTGCCTCAGTGTCGTTGATTTTTCGGCGGAAGTGGTCAGGAAGGTGCAGGTCAAAGTAACCGGTTTTGACAGGGATGAGAGACCCGTAGATATGGAAGCCGAGGATATTCTGGCGGTCTGCCTGCAACATGAGATTGACCACCTCAACGGAACGCTCTTTATTGACCATATCAGCAGTCTCAAGAGGGCCTTGTATAAGAAGAAATTAAAAAAAATGGCCCAAAAAACGTGACGGGCTCCAAACGGGACGCATGTATGGACAACAAAGAGGCGTTTATGCCGGAAAATCCCGTCATTGTGTTCATGGGGACCCCTGATTATGCGGTCCCTTCTCTCGAGCGACTCATCGAAAACGGATATTCGGTCCAGGCAGTGGTCACCCAGCCGGATCGTCCCAGGGGGCGAAAACGGAAACCGGCCCCGCCACCGGTAAAAGTGGCTGCCCTCGAAGCGGGTTTGCCCGTTCTCCAGCCACAACGGGCATCCGAGGGGGATTTCTGCGACCGGATTTCGAAACTGGCGCCGGACCTGATAATCGTTGTCGCCTTTGGTCAGATTCTCAGCCAGGCTTTGCTTGATATCCCAACGTGGGGCGCACTCAATATCCACGCCTCACTTTTGCCCCGTTATCGAGGGGCTGCTCCCATCCAGTGGGCCATTATCAATAACGAAAAATCAACCGGGCTTACGGCCATGCGCATGGACGCGGGTCTGGACACGGGTCCCATCTTACGCCAGGAGGTGTGTGCCATCGGCCCCGAAGAAACCGCCGGTGAACTCCATGACCGGTTGTCCGTGTGCTCGGGCGAATTTTTGCTTGGTACCCTGGAGGAACTGAAAAAGGGCACGCTCATCGAAAAGAAGCAGGATCCTGAAAAGGGCACCTATGCTCCCAAGATCGATAAGGCGCTTGGTGTGATTCGTTGGAATGCTTCCGCGTCAAGGGTATCCGCCCTGATTCGGGGATTGGATCCCTGGCCCGGGGCTGCCACAGAAATCAGTGGAAAACACGTTAAGCTTTTCTCTCCCCGCGTGATGGACGATATCCGCAATGAGCACTTGCCCGGCTCTGTTCTGGGGCATTCATCCGACGGTCTCATGGTTCAAGCCGGCGAAGGAATTGTGGCCATTCGGGAGTTACAGGCACCTGGAAAACGGCGGCTTTCGTATGCCGATTTTTTGAGGGGATTCCCGCTTCCATCGGGAACCATTCTAAGAGACGGGGGCATCAGGGTTTCAGGGAATGGGTAATGCAGAGCGGTCAGCCGAAATCGAGGGAAACGAAAGCCGGATCCCTGCGGATGTAGACGCCCTTAATAAAAGGCCCAAGAAACGAATTTTTGTCTTTCTTCTCCTGGTGACCTGTGTGGTGCTGGTGGGACTGGCGTTTCTGCTCTGGTGGGTGCCTTATGTGGGTCTCAGCGCCATCTATGAGCGCCTTCCCCTTCTTTTGGCCATTGCCCTCGGCGCCCTGGTTCTCTTTGGACTGGGCGGAGCCCTGACCCTCGTCCTCACCATCATCCGGGGAAAGAATCTATTCTTCAATCGGCGTATCCGGGGTGTGGTCATCCGTATCCTTTCCCCCCTGCTGGTCGTTGTGGGGCGGTGTTTCGGTATCAGTAAGAGCGAGATCAGGCGGTCCTTCATTGCCATAAATAATGAGCTGGTCCTGGCCGAAGCCAATACGGTACCCCCCGAAAAGCTCCTCATTCTACTGCCTCACTGCCTCCAGAACCACGAGTGTGCCGTGAGGATTACGGCGAGCGTGGACAATTGCAAGCGGTGCGGCAAGTGTAAGATCAAGGACCTTTCTTTGCTGGCTGAGACCTACCGGGTCCCCATAGCGGTGGCTACAGGGGGGACACTGGCGAGGCGGATTGTGGTGGAGCGAAAGCCGAAACTGATCATTGCGGTGGCGTGTGAACGGGACCTGACCAGCGGCATTCAGGACAGCTACCCCATCCCCGTGTTCGGCATTTTCAACAGAAGACCTTTCGGTCCCTGCTTTGACACGGACGTGGATTTGAACCTGGTCGAAAAGGGGATCAGGACCTTCCTCGGGTACTGATTCGTGAAACCGAGAGATCTGGCGCTGAGGGTATTGAACCGAACGCGCGGATGCGCCGCGCGCCAGGCGTCAACGGGTCTTGATGCGGCGCTGAATCGTCATGCCGAGATGCCCGAAAGGGACCGGGCCTTTACGGTCCATTTGGTCCAGGGCGTGTACCGATGGCAGATCCGACTGGACTGGATCGTCAACGCATCGGTTCGGTTCCCTTTCAAGCAGATCGAACCGCCCGTGTTAAACCTGCTGCGTCTCGCGATTTACCAGATCTTTTTTATGGACCGGGTTCCTGCGTCCGCGGCAGTGAACGAAGCCGTAAAACAGGCAAAGGCCATCAAGGGCGGACACGTGGCCGGTTTCGTAAACGGGATCCTCAGGAATATCTGCAGAAACAAAGACCGGATTCATTTTCCGGATCCTGATCTGGACCCGGATCTTTATCTCTCGGTTCACTATGCCTATCCGCTCTGGCTGGTGAGGAAATGGAACAGAGAACTGGGTCGATATCAGACAACGCAGCTCCTGAATGCCGGCAATGCCATCCCGCCCCTCATGCTCAGAACCCATGCCCTCAGGTGTCATCGGGAGGAACTCATTCACCGGCTCGCCTCAGAAGGGGTGAAAGCGGCTTCGGCATCCTATTCGCCTGATGGGATAAAGGTGGAGCGTATGAGAGGTCCGGTCAATGGACTGCCGAGTTTTAAAGACGGTCTTTTTCAGGTCCAGGGTGAGGCGGCTCAGATTTGTTCACACCTCCTGGATCCGCAGCCGGGAGAAAGGGTCCTGGATGTCTGTGCCGGTCTCGGTGGAAAATCCACGCACCTCGCGTCTCTGATGAATGATCAGGGGACCGTGGTCGCCGTTGACAAGGCACAGGGTCGTCTAAGGAATCTGTGTGAGACGGCGGCACGGATAAGGATCCATTCCGTGATGCCTCTCGCGGGAGATGCAGCGGTTCACCTCCCTTTTTCACCGGGAATGGTATATGACAAAATCCTGGTGGACGCCCCCTGTTCAGGGCTTGGCGTCATCGCCAGACATCCGGACATCAAAACCACCAGGAGACCGGATGATATCAAACGCCTCGCGCTTCTGCAGGGGGCCATTCTGGATGGTGCCGTTTCCCTGCTCAGGCCGGGGGGACGTCTCCTTTATGCGACCTGTACCCTCTCGAGGGAAGAAAACGAGGGGGTGGTTGAAGCCTGCCTGTCCCGTCATCACCGCATGCGTCGTGAAGATCTTGGGGCTCATGTGCCGTCATGGGGCGAGGCGTTGATCGATGATCAAGGGTACTTCAGACCGCTCCCCCACCGTCATTCCATGGAGGGGTTTTTCGCGGCGCGCCTGATAAAGCGCTGAGGAGAGTGATTGAGTTGATCTAAGGGCGGGTTCGAAGGTGGCCAGGCGCTATACATATGAAGGAGAAGGAGGGTATATGGGAAAGATAGCACCATCCATTCTATCAGCGGATTTTACGCGTCTTGGAGAGGAAATCAAGGCCGTTGAAGCGGGCGGCGCGGACTACATTCACGTGGATGTCATGGACGGTCATTTTGTGCCCAATATTACCATTGGCCCCATGATCGTGAAGGCGGCGCGACGCGCCACGCAGCTCCCCCTGGACGTCCATTTGATGATTTCAGACCCGGATCCGTTTATTGATGCATTTGTTGAGGCGGGCGCCTCGATTCTTACGGTCCATGCCGAGGCGGCCACGCATCTCCACAGGACGATTCAGCGAATAAAGGATCAGGGGACCAAGGCAAGTGTAGCGCTCAACCCGGCCACGGACTTGAGTGCGCTGAACTATGTTTTAGAGGACCTGGATATGGTGCTGCTCATGACGGTGAACCCCGGTTTTGAAGGCCAGCGCTTTATTCCGGCGGTGCTTCCCAAAATCGAAGCCCTGCGAAAAATGGTAAACGATCGTGACCTGAAGCTCAACATCGAGGTGGACGGCGGCATCAGCGAAAAAAACATCCAAACGGTCTCATCCGCCGGCGCGGATGTGTTTGTGGCGGGTTCGGCCATCTTCTACAGCAAGGATTATGGTCAGACCATTCAGAAGATGCGGGAACAGCTGGCGTGAGTTGCCGTCAAGGACGCTATTTGCGCCAGTATTCGGGCAGGAAAAGGACGATCACGGTGTAGATTTCCAGGCGGCCGAGGAGCATGCAAAGGATAAGCACCCATTTGCCCAATAACGGAATGTTCAGATAGTTCTGAACGGGTCCCACCAGACCCAGACCCGGGCCGATGTTCCCGATGGATGCGGCCACCGAGGCGATCGCTGTTACCATATCCAGCCCGAGGGCGGCCATGATGAATGCAGCCAGCACAAAGAGGCCCAGATAGAGGATGAAAAACCCCCAGATGGTACTCAGGATTTCCGGAGGAACGGGTTTCCCCCCCAGTTTCAATGTGGTTACGGCCCGGGGATGGATGATCCTGAACATCTGTTGATACCCGTGCCGAAAAAGAAGCATGAGACGCATGGTTTTCATGCCTCCGCCCGTGGAGCCGGCCATGGCCCCCAGGAACATACAAACGAGTAAAAGCAGTTTGGAAAGGGCAGGCCACGTGTCATAATCAGTGGTTACAAACCCGGTGGTGGTTAAGATGGAGCTGACCTGAAAGGCGGCGTAGCGAAAGGCGGTGGCAAATGAATCATAGATCCTGCCGTGAATGTTCAGGGTAACCATCAGGATAAACAGCAGGGTGACGGACAGAAAAACCCGGCACTCGGCATCCTTCCCGAATATGGTGAAGTCCCCCTTGATCAATTTATAGTGGAGGGAGAAATTGATCCCCGCCAGGAGCATGAAAACGACGAAAACGGCATCGAAATACGCGGAATGGTAGTGAGCGATGCTGGCGGTTTTTGTGGAGAACCCGCCGGTGGGCATGGTGCAGAATGCATGACAAAAGGCCTCGAAGAGGGGCATCCCGCCCGCGAAAAGGAGGGCCACCTCTATCAGTGTGATCAGCAGATAGACTTTCCACAGCGTCTTGGCCGTTTCGGAAATTCTGGGTTTGAGTTTGTCCACCACAGGGCTGGGGATCTCGGCTTTGTAAAGCTGCATGCCCCCGATGCCGAGAAACGGCAGAATGGCGATGGACAGAACGATAATGCCCATTCCCCCGAGCCATTGCGTCAGGCTTCGCCACAGCAGGATTCCCTTGGGGATGGAATCGATCTCGTTCAGGGTGCTGGCCCCGGTGGTGGTGAAACCGGATATGGACTCAAAATAGGCGTTGGTGAAATCAGGGATGACACCGGAAAAAAGATAGGGAAGGGTGCCGAACAAGGCGGCCGTGACCCATCCCAGGGTGACGATGGCGATTCCGTCCCGATGGCTCAGTTGCCTGTCCGCCTCTGTTCGGACGGACAGATAGGCAACGAGCCCGCCTATGAGGGTCAGCGCCATGGAGAGGAGAATGGCCCGGGTGCTCCCATCCTTGAAAAAATAGGATACCGCCAATGGGCCGCCCATGGCCAGGCTTAGAAACAGGATCAGGATGGCGACGAATCGGATGATGATTCGAAAATGCATCAGAAGTATTCCAGCTTGACCGTGAGGAGTTTTTCCAGTCTCGGGAGTTCCTTGTGAAGTGTAAATATGATGAGATGATCCTTGGGTCTGATGACACTGTCACCCCGGGGAATGATGATGTCGTCCCCGCGGATAATGGCACCGATGAGGGATCCTTTGGGTATCTTCACTTTGGAGAGTGGGATATTGACGATGTCCGAGGTTTCCAGGGCCTCAGCCTCAATGGCTTCGGCGTGTTCCCCCTTCAGCGGAGCGACGGAAACGATTTTCCCCGGCCGGATATGCTGGAGGATCGCTCTCACGGCCGAGAGCCTCGGGTTGACCACCGTGTCGATGCCGATGGTGGTCATGAGCGGCACATAACTCCACTTGCTGACTCTGGCGATGGTTTTTCTGGCGCCAAGGGCCTTTGCCAGGAGGGAGATAAGGATATTTGATTTCCTCATCGCCTGTAATGGCCACCATGAAATCCACGCCTCGGATGTTTTCCTCTTCGAGAAGCTCCTTATCGGTGCCGTTCCCGTTAATAACGATGACGTTCGCCAGTATTTCGGAGAGCCTGGCGCATTGATGACTGTCCTTTTCGATGATTTTGGTGTTCACACCGGTTGGGTCCAGTCGTCTGGCCAGGTGGGTCCCTGTACGCCCGCCACCCACAATAAATACCCTTTTGAGGCTTTCAGCTTTGGGGTTGAACAGGTGCCTGGTCTGATCCAGTTCATCGTTTCGTACGACCACATAGACGAGATCGTTCTCCAGAATGACGTCGTTCCCCTTGGGAATCAGCACCTGCTCTTCCCTGAGGATCGCCCCCACGAGGATTCTTCCCTCCGCCTGGGTGAGCGAGAGAAGCTTTTGCCCGACATACGGGGAGTTTTTGCCGATGGTGACCCCGATGAGTTTCACCCGCCCATCAACGAATTCAATAACATCGGATGCGCCGGGTATTTCCATGAGGCTTCGAATCTGATCGGCCATTTCTGACATGGGGTTGATGATGTGGTCGATGCCGAGCATGTCCGGCTCAAACAAGCGGCTTTCCTGGAGATACTCCTCGTTCCGGACCCTGGCCACCTTAATCAGGTAGGGGTTCAGGTTTTTGGCGAGCAGACATGCGATGAGGTTGACTTCATCGCTGTCCGTCGCCGCCACCAGCATATCGACCATCTTGATGCCCGCATCCCTCAAAACACCCGGGCTGGTTCCTGAACCCAGGAAGGCCTGAACGTCTAAGTGCTCGTTAACCCGTTTGACTCGTTGGGGGTCTTTATCAATGAGGACGACATCCTGAGTCTCCTCGGACAATTTTCGGGCGATGTGAAATCCCACTTCTCCGGCACCGACGATAATGATTTTCACTGACGTGTCCCCCCTGAAGCGATCGAATCCCTGATGCGACACACCTGTCCCTGATACCCATGATCGATTCCTGTTATTGTGGGTTATTAGAAGAGGTAAAGGAAAAAGTCAAGCTGTCCCGTGAGGCGGCGGCTGATCAAGTATCTGTTTACAAGCGGAGACTGCGGTGTTATATATGCCTGCCAAAGGTTTCAATGGGGGATCGATGAATGCAAAAGGCTTCGACATATAGTGTTACGGAGGTGTGCTGAGCCCTATGGCTGAGATCAACGGCAATTATTATTCAGCCGGAACGTTGACACAATATGTGGACCGCTTTGCGGATGCCCGGCTGATGGTCGTGGGCGATATCATCCTGGATGAATTTTTGTGGGGAGATGTGTCGCGGATTTCCCCTGAAGCCCCGGTGCCGGTGGTGCACGTGAACCAGGAAACCCGGATGCTCGGGGGGGCCGCCAATGTGATTCGGAATGTGGCCGCCCTGGGCGGGGATCCCATCCTGTGCGGGGTCATTGGCAAAGACAAGGCGGGCGAGGAGATTGTATCCGAACTCATGCGTATGGGCCTTCGTACGGACGGGCTGGTGACTGAGAGGGGTAGAATCACCAGCATAAAGACGCGGGTTGTGGCGCAACACCAGCAGGTGGTTCGGTTTGACCGGGAAAACATCAAAAAAATTGAATCGCAGAGTGTGGACCGTCTCATTGCCTTCATTGAACAACGTCTCGACCGAACCGATGCGATTGTGGTGTCTGATTACGGCAAAGGGGTCATATCCGGCAAATTGATGAAAGGGCTGAACCGTCTGATCCAATCAACTGATCGATCGGTGATTGTTCTGGTGGATCCCAAAATCGGCAACTTTGAGTATTATACGGGTGTGGACGTGATCACCCCCAATCATCATGAAGCCGGCGTATTCTGCGGGTTTGAGATTATTGATGAAAAGACGCTCAAAAGGGCGGGGGAACAGGTGCTTGCTCAACTCAACTGCCGTTCCGTGCTCATCACGCAGGGCAAGGACGGGATGACGCTTTTTGAAAAGGGCGGAGGGACGACCCACATCCCCACAGTGGCGAAGCGGGTTTTCGACGTTACCGGTGCGGGGGATACGGTCATCGGGACCATGTCTCTATCCCTCGCGGCGGGCCTGGATCTGAAATCAGCCGCCATTCTGTCCAATTTCGCCGCCGGTATTGTGGTCGGTGAAGTGGGCACCTCGGCGGTGGAGGTAGCCGACCTGAAGCGGGCCATAGGCCAATGAGCACGCCAAATCCACCCGATGATGTGAAGCTGTTCTCAAGCCTGTTTTCGGCCCGGAAACAAACCATCGACCGGGTGATGGAACGGCTCTGTCAGATTTATGGACCCATGGACTGGCAGAGTCCATGGTTTTTTTTCGATCGGACAACCTATTATGCCAGGGAAATGGGATGGCCGCTCCACAGGCGTCTTGTCTCCTTTGAACGGCTGGTACCCCCCGGTGTGCTTGTGGAAACGAAGCTCACCACCAATGGGATCGAAGCGGAATCCCTGAAGGATGGGAATCGGCAGATCAATATTGATCCCGGCCTTATTTCGGCCGAGCGGCTGGTCTTGGCCACGGGGAAGAACTATATTCACCGCATTTATCTGAGCAAGGGCATTTATGCGGATCTGACGCTGATATTTAGCAAAGGGAGCTACCGGTCGCTCGAGTGGACGTACAAAGACTATTCCGATCCACAGGTGATCGAATGGATAAACGGGATTCGCGCAACGTACATGGCACAGCTCAGGGAGAGGAAAAAGATTGATTAAGAGCATGACAGCGTATGGCAGGGGAGAGGTCCAGGACAAAGAGACGGTCTATCTCGCGGAGATCCGGTCGTTGAATAACCGCCACAGGGATATTGTTTTCCGCATGCCCAGGGCACTTTGTGCCCTCGAAGAGGAGATGAGATCCCTGATTGCTTCCCGGGTCAGAAGGGGCCGGGTGGAGGTCTTTGTTCAGATGGAAACAGCCGGCATGCTGCCACCGGTGCAGCTGACATTGAACGAACCCCTCGCAGAGGCATACGTAGACATCGCCCGTCAAATCGCCGATCGTACGGGGGTGGCGCTGGATATCCGGTTGGACACCCTGATGCAGATGAAAGATGTGGTTTCAGCCAGCCCCCCATCGGTTGATCTGGATCAGGTCCGGCCGGGACTGTGGGATGCTTTGAATGTCTGTCTTTCGTCCTTGGATGAGATGAAGGCGAGGGAAGGGAATGCCATAGCGACTGATTTTGAGAAAAGGCTTGAGCGTTTAGATACCTGTGTGAACGGCATCCATCAGCGCGTGCCCCATGTGGTCGACGCATGCCGAAGACGGCTCGAAGAAAGGGTGCAAAGCATGCTGGGAGACGCATCGGTGGTGGATGAGACACGACTTGCCCAGGAAGTGGCATTTTTTGCTGAGCGATCCGATATCACCGAAGAACTGGTCCGTCTTAGGAGTCATATCAAACAGTTTCAGGACTATCTCCTGGTCGATGAGGCCGTGGGGAGGCGGCTCGATTTTCTGGTTCAAGAGATGAACCGTGAAGTGAATACCCTTGGTGCCAAAGGATCCGATACGGTTATCTCGGGGACGGTGGTGGAAATGAAGGCTGAACTGGAAAAATTAAGAGAGCAGATTCAAAATGTGGAATAAACCGGTGTCCATTATGGGAACAAAGGAGGGCCTCTCATGAGCCCAAAGCTTGTGAATATCGGGTTCGGCAATTCGGTCGTCTCGAGACGGGTGATTGCCATCATTTCCCCGGGCGCTGCCCCTACAAAGCGTCTTCGTGACGAGGCCCGGAGCGAGGGGCGGCTCATTGACGCTACTCAGGGGCGGCGTACCCGGTCCGTACTGATCACGGACAGCAATCATGTCATCCTTTCGGCGATCCAGTCCGAGACCATTGCGCAACGATTCAATCCCGAGGGAAGTCTGCATGTGGAGGACCTTGAGGAATAGCCATGGAAGGCTGTCTCTTCGTTATATCGGCGCCGTCAGGGGGGGCAAATCGACCATTGTCGAGGCGTTGACACAGCGGGTAGAAGATCTGGGCTATTCGATCTCCCATACGAGTCGACCGCCCAGAACCGGCGAAATCGATGGCGAAGATTATCACTTTGTGGACCGGAAGGCATTTACAAAAATGGTGGATGAAGGGGCATTCGTTGAATGGGCGAGGGTCTATGGTCACCTTTACGGGACCTCTTTTTCGAGCCTGAACCGCGTGATGGCTTCCGGGCTGGACGTGATCGCGGATGTGGATATTCAGGGGGGGCGCAACATCAAAGACCGATTTGCCCGGAGCGTTTTGATCTTTCTGGTCCCCCCCTCCATGAAAACGCTCGAGGCCCGGTTGCGGGGGAGACAATCGGAGGATGAGGCCAGTCTACTGAATCGGCTCAAAGAGGCGGAGGAAGAGATGAAAAACTGTGCCTGGTATGATTACATCGTCATCAATGATGTACTGGAGCAGGCGGTGGAGGCGGTTGAAACCATCATCCGAGCTCAACGGCTGAGAACCTCCTGTCAGTTGCCGCGAATCAAAAAGATGTTTGATATCTGATTATAGCCGATATTCCCTGCATATCCGCTCGTAGGCAGGGACAAAATCCCTCCAGATGGCCAATCCGAGGCGATTCTGGGTGTCCACGATTTCTTTCAGGATTTCTGTATGGGTCAAGGGATTCACCACCACGGCCCGCAACACCACGATGCGCTGGGGACGATAACGGGTAGACTCCATGGTGGTCCGGGAAACGAATGTGGTATCGTCCCGCCTCAAGGCCTTGTGGAGCTTAATGTTGAGCCCGTTGATGAGATGGTTTATCTTAAGGACCTGTTGCTCCCTTTTTTTCGCCCCCTGAGACCCATTCACCGGGTCTTGCAACGCTTTCAGTGCCGTGATCTTTTTTCTGACCACGTCGGGGATGAACCGATAATTGAGGATGAACAGTTCCGGCTGGTTTAATGCCTCAAAATTTCCGCAGCCATTGATAAGATTCTCTAAGGTCTGAGTCGATTTTTTTGCCTGTCTGAGCAGGAGCCCGTACCCGTCCTTACCAATAATCTTGAGGGCCGCCCAGGGTTTCAGCGCGGCAAACGGTCGGGATCCTTCAACGGTAAATCGTCCGGTGTCCACAGAGTTTTTTCTGATGATGTAATGCGATGAATGCCGGATCAGATGAAGGTCCCGCTCACTCCTGAAAAGAATGATGCCCATGGCCATGGGGCAGTAGAGGAGCTTGTGGGCGTCGATGGATACCGAATCCGCCTGCTCGATCCCCTTGAAAAGGGGCCGGTATTCATCCACCAGCATGGCGGATCCTCCCCAGCAGGCATCCACGTGAAAATGAATCCCTTTCTCGCGGGCGATTTCAGCCAGGGCGTTCAGGTCGTCCACATTGCCCGTCTCCGTGGTGCCGGCGATTCCGATTAAAGCGATGATTTTGGTCCGTTTGCCCCCGGCGGCGCTCTCAAGGTTCTTGAGCTTTCGTTTCAGGCGCTTCAAATCCATATGGTAGTTTTCATCGACCGGCACGGTCTCGACATTCTCCTCGCCGATGCCGAGGAGATGACAGGCCTTTTTAATGGAATAGTGGCCTCTCGAGGAGACGACGATGACCCCTCTTTCATACCCATAATGGTTGAGGGCGGGAGCGATGCCGGCGACCCGTATGCCGGGGAAGTGTTTATCGGGGGGAAAGGCCTTTTCCCGCGCCACAAGGAGGGCCGTCAAATTGGCGAGCGTCCCGTCGGCAGTCACATTCCCGATGGCCACTTTTGGATTCTGAATATGTTTCTGATAATACGGTTCGGGCTTTTCATAGATGAGCCGATGCAGCCAGGCCACCAATTCCCGTTCCACAAAGCTCGATGCCTTGGCCGTTTCAATCTTGACCTGATTCTGATTGAGAGCGGCAGTGATCATCTCGAGGAGGATCATGAAATAGGGGATGGCACTGATCATGTGACCGATATAATAGGGGTTGCCCACCTTGACCGAGTGGGAGATGACCTTTGTTTTTATCTCTGAAAGGACGTCTTTGATCAGGTGGGGCTCGTTCGGTATGGCCGTCCGGTCGAAGATGTGGCTGAGTTCAGGGAGGGTGATGCTGCTGTGGATGCCGCCCTTTTCCTGAAAGAAATCGTGAAGCATCTCCAGGAGTTCGTGACCGAATTCGATGAATTTATCCGGAGAGTCCGGCATGATGAAAAGCTTCCGGAGGTATTCCAGATTCGATTTGACTTTGAGTGCTTGATTCATGGGTGCATCTGACGGCTGTGCCGTCTATTTGCCGGGAATGGCCAGCATCCGTTCAACCGCGGAGCGGGCCCGGACACGTATCGCTTCAGGGACCTTGACTTCGGGGGCCATGGTTTCCAGGGCCTTCAGAATTTCGGGCAGCCCGATTTTTTTCATGTCCGCGCAGACCATTCGCTCATCAGCAGGAATGAGGCGCTTGTCCGGATTGGCCCTTTGAAGCGGGTACAGAATACCGGCTTCCGTACCGATGATAAAGGCCTCATGGGATGACTCGCTGACATAGGTGAGCATACCCGAGGTGCTTTTGACGGCGTCGGCCAGCCCCAGGACCGGCGGCGGGCATTCCGGATGGGCAAGGAAGAGGGCATCGGGATTCTCGCGCCTGACACGCGTAACCTGTTCGGCCGTAAGATTGTTATGAATGGGACAGTACCCATCCCAGAAGGTGATGGCCCTTTGGGTATGCCGGCGTGCATATTTGGCCAGGTTTCTGTCGGGGGTCATCAGGATGGCGCTGTCCGGATCAACGGCGCCCACCACCTGAATCACATTGGCTGAGGTACAGCACAGATCGCTTTCGGCCTTGACAGCGGCCGGGGTGTTGACATAGCTGATGACACATACTTCGGCCATTTCCGCCCGCTTTTCCCTCAATGCATCCGCGGTGATCATGTCGGCCATGGGGCATCCGGCATTTAGAACGGGGAGTAGGACCGTTTTATCCGGGCAGAGGACCGATGCGGTTTCAGCCATGAAATGGACGCCGCAAAAGACGATGACCTCCGCATCGGTCCGGGCGGCTTTCATGGAGAGCTCCAGTGAATCACCGCAGAGATCCGCCATGTCCTGCACCTCAGGCCGCTGATAATTATGGGCCAGGAGGATACCGTTTCGTTTTTTGAGAAGTCTTTTGATTTTCTCCTCAATGTCGTTTGGCCTGATGCTTTTTGTCGCTGGACTCATTTGTGTTCTCTCCCTGTGAGCTGAAAGGCCTTGATGGCCCCCTCTCTGAGAATTTGAGGCGGGTCCACGGTAAGGTCCAGTACCGTAGAAGGGGTGTTGCCCGGCGAGGGGCCTGCATCCAGGATCAGATCGATCCCTTCATCAAAAGTGTCCACGACCTCATCGGGTGTTCGGGGGGACGGGCCGCGGGATAGGTTCGCGCTGGTGGATGTGATGGGCCTTCCCATTTCTTTTGCCAGGGCCGCGGCCACAGGGTGACTGGACAGACGAATCCCGATTTTGCCTTTTCCGCCCGTAAGGAGCGGGGAGACGAGGGGAGAAGCCTTGAAAATGAGCGTGAGCGCCCCGGGCCAGAATCGTTTCATTAACTGCGTTGCCACAAGAGGGATGTGATCCGTGTATTGACGGAGGTCATCTACCGATGGGATCAGCATCAGGATGGGTCTATTCGGTTTCCGCTGTTTCAACCGGAAAAGCTTCTTAATGGCCGACGAATTTGAGATGTCTGCGGCAAGGCCGTAAACCGTTTCCGTGGGGTAGGCCACGATGCCACCGGTCTTGAGCACTTCTGCGGCCCTTTTGATGGGGCGCATAAGATCGATATGGGTATCGATTCTCAACCGTATCACTGATTAAACCCGGGCCATGAATCGATCTTCTCTGAGGCTGCGGTGGTAAGGTCGGCCCTGTAACGACGCAGGGTGTCTGAGATGGCCGGATGTTTCAGGGCCAGAATCTCAGCGGCAAGTACCGCAGCGTTCTTTGCGCCGCCCTTGCCCACAGAGACGGTTGCCACCGGAATGCCCGGGGGCATCTGTACCGTGGAGAACAGGGCGTCCATTCCGTTCAGCGGAGACGAATCGATGGGAATACCGATGACCGGCAGGGTGGTGTGGGCCGCAACGAATCCCGCGAGATGCGCCGCCCATCCCGCGCCCGCAATGATGACATCAATGCCGCGGTCCATGGCCGTGCTGACATAGTCCCTCGCCTGCCCGGGGGTGCGGTGTGCGGACAAGACCTTGACTTCGTAAGGGATGTCCATGCTGTCCAATAGGTCGGTACAGCCTTTCATTACGTCGAAGTCAGAGGTACTCCCCATGAGGACGCCGATGAGCGCTTTTTTTTCAGAAACCATGGCATGCTCTCCTATGGGTGAAAATAATGAATAATCTGCTCAACCCCTGCTTACCTCTCTGCCTTTGCCATGCCGATCAGGGGATAGATGATCATCCCCGCCAGCCAGGCCACATCTTCTGCGGAAAGGATCCGGGCGATACTTCGGTCAAAGAGAAGGGTCCCCTCCGGCGGAAATTCATCATCCCCACGCCAGAGAATGAGGGCCACGGGCACTTTGGGCAGGGCCTGAACGGTTACCGCAAAATCGCCCTGATCAAGGGATTTGGCACCGTAGGCCGTGGTTGCCAGCTGGACCAGCAGTTCGGGGTTCTCCCCAAAGACCTGGATCATGGGGTTTTTTGCCCTTCGGAGAAAGGCGTCGAGATAAAATCTGCCGTCGGGGATTTCCTGGTAGGCCACCCACTCTCCCGTCATCGGCGTGTCTCCAGCACCGTCTAAGTAGTGGAGTATGAGGACCTGCTGCTGTAAGGAAAGCGTCTCATCCGAGCCCTGAAGTCGCATCTCGAATCCGGGCCAGTCGATCAGGACGGATTTCTCTAAAAAGCGGAGTGAGAGGCAATGTCCGCCATCCGCTGTTCGTTCAATATTTGCCCCACTCTGATCGGCGATCCCATGAGGGTCCCTCTCCGACAGCGCCTGTCTCCCGAGTTCGACGGCCTTTTCGTAATCATCCACTCTCGCCAAAGGTGTTCTCCTTTTATGGAAGGTGCCGGGCTGTCCTTGGCTCCGGCCACAAAAAATGGTAAGCTATGTCTTATACGTGATCATCCATGGTAATTGCAAGCATCGACTTCGTCAAGTCATCGCCGCAGACGATACCGAGAGGAAAATGCCGCGGAAAAGGAAAAAGAAACGACGCCGGGAGGGGCCGAAGACGGGTAGGGATCCCGCTTATCCATTTAATCCGGCTTTGGATGAACCGGTCTTCATCAAACCGGAAGGTGACGTCAACACCGCAAAGGATAAAGTGCAAGCAGGGCCGACGAAGAAATGGCATCCCGCGTCAGAAGATGACTACTTCATGGAGGCCATGAGAGATGTGGCCCCGCTGTCCGAGGACCGGGGAAGGGTGACCACGAGGCCGAAGCGAGATCTGAGGCCCCCTTACCCGCCCGGGCAGGGGGATCTGGAAGTGCTCGCCCACCTCTCGGAACTCGTGAGCGGCGTGGCTGACATGGATGTCACATTCAGTGACGAGTACATGGAAGGCGCCATACAGGGGATCGACCGGAAGCTGATGGAAAAATTGAGGAAAGGCGAATTCCCGGTTCAGGACTATGTGGACCTCCACGGAATGACGCGGGAGGAGGCTGAATTGAGCGTCAGAAATTTTCTTATGGACAGCTATCGGCATGGATTGCGGTGTGTGCTGCTGGTTCACGGCAGGGGGCTCAATTCGGAGGATCATATCCCCGTCCTGAAACGACGGGTCCCGGTGTGGCTCAGCCGTTCTCCCGTCAAAAAAATCATCCTGGCCTTTTCCACTGCCAGGCCGTATGATGGGGGGACCGGTGCGATTTATGTTCTTTTGAGGAAGAGTGGAAAGATGATGTAATCTCAAGGGTCTCTTTCTGAAGCGCGCCGGTTGCCCATGTGTGTCGTAAAAACCCAATTAAGGATACCCGAATCGATTATGAAATTAGGGATTATCGGCCTTCCACAGTCAGGAAAATCAACGGTCTTTGCCGCACTGACCGGTGCCAGGGGAGAAAAGGGCGATTTCATTGGTGGCCAGAAGGAAGCGAAGCTGGCCACCGTTACGGTTTATGATGACCGGATCGATTTCTTATCTCAGATGTATGCCCCGAAAAAGACCACCTATGCCAAAGTCGAATATCTCCTCCCGTCCCATGGCACTAAGAGTCCCGGTTCGGATTGGGGGGCTGAATTCTGGAGCCAGGCCCGCACCTGTGATGCCCTGGTATCGGTGGTGAGAAATTTCGAGGGCACTGTGGGAACGCCCCCCACGCCCGAAGCGGATGCCGCGAAGCTCGAAGAGGAGATGATCGTAAACGATCTTTTGGTGGTGGAGAAAAGGCTTGAGCGGATTGAACTGGACAGCAAACGGGGGAAAAAGCCGGAGACCGGAGAACCGGAGTTACTCCAGTCATGCCGGGACATGCTCGAGCAGGGACAGCCCTTGCGACAGTCGCCGGAACTGGCATCCCATCCGCTTCTTCGTGGATTCACGTTTCTTTCCGCAAAGCCTGCGTTGATCG
The DNA here is from genome assembly GCA_034522175.1 of Deltaproteobacteria bacterium. Taxonomy (GTDB): domain Bacteria; phylum Desulfobacterota; class DSM-4660; order Desulfatiglandales; family Desulfatiglandaceae; genus JAIPDZ01. The sequence continues at coordinate 4,033,326 of JAXHLQ010000001.1, forward strand.
TCATCAATAACCCGGATGAAGACGAAGCGGCGCCGCCATGGAACCATCGGCCGGAAGGGATCGATCTCATCGTCGTGCGTGCAAAACTCGAGCAGGATATTGCCGAAATGGATGCGGAAGAGGCCGAAGAATTTCTTGAGGCCTATCATATCCGGGAATCGGCGCTGGACAGGGTGATCGCGGCTTCCTTTAAAATCCTCAATCGAATATCGTTCTTTACCGTGGGTTCGGACGAGGTGAAGGCATGGTCCATTCGGGCCGGGACGCCGGCGCTGGAAGCGGCCGGGGCCGTCCATTCCGACATCCAGCAGGGCTTTATACGCGCTGAAGTGCTTGCTTATGAGGATCTCAAGGCGCAGGGGAGTTTCAAGGCGGCCAAGAGCGCGGGTCTGGTGCGCCTTGAAGGGAAAACTTACGAAGTTCAGGACGGTGATATTATCAATTTTCGTTTCAACATATGAGTCGTAAGAAACCAATCCCGCCCTGCGGGACTCACGCAAAGTCGCAAAGACCGCAAAGGTAAGTCTTTAAAATCAATATAGTTTTTTCTCTGCGTCCCTGCGTCTCTGCGCGAAAACAAACTATTTACGAGACCATCAATCACAAATCGAGAATCGAAAATACTACATGAGGTCTGGTATGAACAACATAAAGGTGGTTATCGTAGGGGCGGGCGGCTATGGCGGATGCGGTGCCATTGAACTGCTGCTGAACCATCCCCGGGCGGAGGTGGTGGCCCTCATTGACAAGGCGGAAGTGGGAAAGCCCATCAGTTCACTCTACCCTCATTTAAAGGGATTCTGTGATCTGCCCGTTCTGGATCCGGAAGATGGCGATCTTCCGAAAGACGCGGATGTGGTCTATTTCTCGACCCCGGATGGGGTAGGTCAGAAGGCGGCGGCCCATTGGCTGGAAAAAGGGATGAAAGTCATCGACTACAGCGGTGATTTTCGTTTCAACGATGCAAAAACCTATGAGGGATACGCCTCGAGAATCGGCCGGAAGAAGGCGCACGCGGCACCCGAACTCCTCCCGCAGTCGGTATATGGTCTCGCGGAGCTCCACCGGGAGGACATTCAATCGTCCAGCCTGGTGGGAAATCCCGGGTGTTTCGCGGTGAGCTGTACACTCGGGCTCGCGCCTGCGGTGGAGGCGGGATTGATCGATACGGAGACCATCATTTGTGACGCCAAGACCGGGGTCTCAGGGGCGGGTAAAAACCCGAATCCCGCCTTTCATTACCCGGCGCGCTACGATGCCATAAATGCCTACAAAATTTCGGGGCACCAGCATGTCTACGAGATCGAAAGGGAATTGGGCATCATCGCGGGCCGGTCCGTACGAATCACCTTTACGCCTCATGTGGTGCCCATGAGCCGGGGCATCCTGTCGACCCTGTATGGCAAAATGACACGAGGCAAGGGCCTGAATGAGGCCCTCAATGCCTATGAGATGTTTTACCATGAGGATCCCTTTGTGCGGGTTTTCGGGCCTGAGGCCCCTCAGATCAGTACCCATGTGCGGGGGAGCAACTTCTGCAACATCTCGGTGAACCTGGATGAGCGCACCGGCAATCTGATTATTGTCAGCCTGATCGATAATCTGGTAAAGGGCCAGGCAGGGAGCGCCGTCCAGAACATGAACATCATGTTTGGACTCGAAGAAACCGAAGGATTGCTGCGTCCCGGGATGTATCCGTGATGGAAAAAATGACTGGCAGGGCTGAAATGGATCCGCTGTTAACGCGGAAACGAATCGTGAAATGTGGCTTCCTCACCTACTTGATACACACCCCCCTCACGTGAGATAAGTCCGTAAGGCCCATAAATATCTTTCGGATCCCGTCCTGCATGAGTGTGGTCATGCCGTCCTTGATGGCCTGATCGAGAATGTCCTTAATTCGGCCCCGGTTCTGTATCAGGAGCTTGATCTCATCGGTTCCCACGAGGAGTTCGTGGAGAGCGGTTCGACCGGCAAAGCCGGTCTTGCTGCATTTGGGGCAGCCTTTGGGACGGGAAAGATAGAGGTCGTCATGGTATTCGATGCCGAGGGTTTCGAATCCCTCCCCATAGGACCGGGCCAGCGTGTCGTATTGCTCCCTCGAAAGGTGATATTTTTCCTTGCAGTGCCTGCAGAGGGTCCTCACCAGCCGCTGGGCCAGCACTCCCAAAAGGGCATCGGCAAAATTGAAGGGGTCCATGCCCATGTCGAGAAGCCGGGTAATGGTTTCAGGTGCGCTGTTGGTATGAAGGGTGCTGAAGACCAGATGTCCGGTCAGGGAAGCCTCGATGCCGGTGGCCATGGTCTCCTTATCCCGCATTTCACCCACCATAATCACATCCGGATCCGCCCGCAGGAAGGCCCGCATGGCCCTGGCAAAGTCAAAGCCGATCTTGGGAGTTACCTGCACCTGTCGAAGGCCCTCCTGGGTGATTTCAATCGGGTCTTCGGCCGTCCATATCTTTTTTTCAGGCGTATTGATATGATGGAGTGCCGCATGAAGGGTGGTGGTTTTACCACTTCCGGTGGGACCCACCACCAGTACAATGCCATAGGGCATGGTGATCATGTCGATGAGCGCCTGATAGTTCCGATCGCTCATCTCCATGGCGGTGAGGGGCATGGGTTTGCCGGCTGCGAGGAGGCGGAGGACCACGTCCTCATTTTGCCCTGCAGTGGGGATGGTCGCCACCCGGAGTTCAATGTCCGACGGTCCGAATTTTCTGAATTTAATCTTTCCATCCTGGGGGAGTCGTCGTTCCGATATATCCAGTTCAGACATAATTTTAAGCCGGGAAACGATGGCCCGCTTATAGGTGTGGGGGATGGTCTGATAGACCTGGCAAGCGCCGTCTATGCGGAATCTCACAACGGCATTGGCCTTTCCCTGGCGTGGTTCCACGTGGATATCGGAGGCATTGCGGGAATAGGCATCGATGATCATCTTATTGATAAGCTGAACAATGGCGCTGTCGTTTTCAGTGAGGCCGTCTGATTGCTCTTCCTCTTCCTCCTCGCTGACGTCGAGCTGTCCCAGGATATCCTCGATACTCCCTGAACGGGTGAGCATCTCCGTCTTATTCAGGTCAAAGAAAAGGGAGATCATCTGGTGGATATCTTCTCTGAGCGATACACAATACTCAAACTCGCGTCCGGGAGAAACCGTTTGATGGCATCTTTGGCAGGCAGATAGTCGGGGTCTTCCATGACCACAACGACCTTCCCATCTGTCTCTCCTAATGGCACAAAGCCGTTGTTTCGTAAAAAGCCCGCCTTGAGCCCCTTGAGGAGATCCCCGGGAATGACCATCTTGTCATCGTAGGGGACAAACCGGGTTTGATAGTGCTGTACCAGAGATTTCCCGATCTCTTCTTTGGCGATATTGAACTCAGACATAAGAACAGACTCGACACTTTTTTTTCCGGCTCTGGCCCGGGATGCGGCCTGGTTCAGCTCTCTGACGCTGAGGATGTTGTTTGCCAGTAAGCGGTCGAATCGGGTCGGTTTGGTCTGCCGGGCGATTCGTTGATTCTTGTGGAAGGCCAGGGCAAGGACTTTCGTGATATCGAGCAGGGACGCCTGATCTTCTCTGGTAAACCGGCCCCCTCCTTTCTTGTTCAACAGCTGAACCACCCCGAGAAGCTGCCTGCCATAAACGATGGGGGAGACAAGGACCTGGCAGGTGCGGTATCCCGTCTTTTCATCCCAACTGCAGTCAAACGTCAACTCCGGGCTGATTTGTTTCAGTTCCTTTTCATCGTATACGTCGGTAATATTGACCATTTTGCCATGGGTTGCTGAAAACCCGGCGATGCTTTTTTTGGTGAGTCCGACGCGGATTTCCTTGATTTCATCTCCGGTTTTGACCATGGAAACCAGTTGCCGTCTTTCCCGGTCCACCACGAATATGGTGATGCGGTCCGCATCGAACAGGCTCAAGATCTCATCCTGTAGGTTCGTCAGAATCTCATCGGTATCTTTCGCCGCGTGGATTTCATTGGTGATGGCGTTGAGCCGCTTCTGATATTGGAGTCGCTCTTCGAGTGATTTTTTGGTGGGATCCATGAGGCACCACTCCTTGGAAGGCCGTTTCCGGGAGCCGTTTTACCCGTTCATTAGTGAAATGAGGGGGCTCTCGTCTCCACTCGAATAAAACCACCATACAAAATCTTACTACGGGGGCGCAATTGAAAATTGACGATACAAGGAAGGCCCTGGAAGTCTCGGCCAAAACAGATCCTTCCTGGATTTTGGGTGCCGATACCTTTGTGGTGGTGGATCGGGTACTGGGCAAGCTCCGAGATGAGGCGGATGCAAGGACTACTCAAAAAGATTCAGCCGTTTTTTTTCCTCATAGATCTTTTCTGATAACAGCTCTCTGAGGAGCGCCTGATAGGAAGTCATCCCCCTGATGCGTGCCAGTCTACGCAGATCATCAATGATGAACCCGGGCAGAGAAACCGAAGTCTTAAACATCTTCAGTTTCCCTGCGTATCTGGGAACCACGTTCATGGGTTCTCTTATGACTTCAGGCCTATCAAGGTCAAAATCGCTGAGCTCGTAACGCTCTGTATCTTTCGGTGTCTTGCTATTTTGCGTATTTCTCATAGAGATGCCTTTCATTTTTCTTCATATCTCTCGCATGTATGGGTCTGGCAACTTCACCTGATATATGCTGAAATACCACGAAAAGGCGGCGCCCGCCAAAAGTCCGGCCCAATAACACACGACGATCAGAGATTTTTTTGTGAGGGAAAATGACAAAAGGGGGATTGTTGAAACACTGTTCGATCTCTTCCGCTGTTACGCCGTGCTTTATTTCGTTTTTCCAGAGATTTCCTTCGTCCCACTCTATATAGAGATAGAGCCTGCTCATAAAAGAAATTATACCCTCGATGCGGTATTTCAGTCAAGGTCAATTCAAAGAATTGGCTCGATGAGAAGTTCACTTTAGATCATGCGAGGAGATTCCTCTAACGTGATGCAGCTACAGCTGTTCCTCTTCCTTCAGTTTGGAGAAATCCTCACGGCTTGCTTTGGAGATTCCTGAATGATTTGCGAAATGAGCAGGGATGATTTATAAGGCGGCTATTCCAAGAGGTCTTGGTGAGACAAAGGGGACGGATAAGATGCTGTGTGACACCCATGCCCATCTCAACATGATGGGCGATGAAAAGGAGATTGAGGCCGTCATCCATCGGGCGGTGAACGGGAGTGTTTCCCGGATGATTAGCGTGGGCATCGATGGAGACAGCTCAAAGGCTGCTGTCAGGCTGGCCCGGGAATATGCCTGTGTGTATGCTGCCGTCGGGTGTCACCCGCACCATGCCGATGTGTGTTCCCGATCAGAGCTGGAGGAAGTGGCAGGAATGGCCTCTCAAAGGGAAGTGGTGGCCTGGGGGGAGATCGGGCTCGATTTTTATCGGGATTATGCGTCCCGCGAGGCTCAACAGCGCATCTTTGAGGATCAGTTGGCGATGGCAGATGAATTGCATCTCCCTGTGATCATCCATGACCGGGAGGCCCATGACGCCGTCTATGCGACCCTGATGAAGTTTGGGAAGGGGAAGAATCGAGGGGTGATCCACTGTTTTTCAGGCGATCTGTCACTGGCAGAGGCGTTGATGGATCTGGGCTATTTTATCTCTATTCCGGGCACCGTCACCTACAAGAATGCATCAATGGTGAAGCAGGTGGCCTCGACCATCCCCATGGACCGATTGCTGATGGAGACCGATGCCCCCTTCCTCGCACCGGTTCCCAAACGGGGAAAACGAAATGAGCCCCTGTATGTGACCTACACGGCCCAGGAAATTGCCGGGTTGAGGGGTATTTCAATTGACGAATTGGCGGATCGCACATCCAGGAACGCCGAGCGCTTATTCGGTCTGGCCCCGGACCCTGCCCGGGGAGACCGGTCATGAAACCGGTGGCCTTTCCGCTCATCAGGGATACCTATCCACTAATCCTCGCGTCTGAATCCCCCCGGAGAAGCGAATTGATGGCGCAGGCGGGGATTCCGTTCCGGATAGTGGTCAGTGGCGTGGAAGAAGTGGCCGTGTCTCAGGATCCGGCCGGCCTGGCCTGTGTGCTGGCCAGAAGGAAGACCCTGGAGGTCTCGGCCAAAACAGATCCTTCCTGGATTTTGGGTGCCGATACCCTTGTGGTGGTGGAGGATCGGATACTGGGTAAGCCCGAAGACAAGGCGGATGCACGGGATATGCTTCTGCAGCTCAGTGGGAGCGTTCACCAGGTCATCACCGGCTTCTGCCTGTCGAATCCCGCGGGAGAGATCGTTCACAGTGAAGCGGTGACCACGGATGTGTATTTCAAAAAACTGAGTGTCCATGAAATCACCGCCTATGTTGCCACCGGGGAACCCGAAGGGAAGGCGGGCGCGTATGCCATACAGGGGATCGGCGCGTTTATGGTGGCGTCCATCTCCGGATCCTACACCAATGTGGTTGGCCTCCCCCTCTGCGCGGTCATCAAGGCACTGGTCCGGACGGGGGCGCTGGAGCAGTATCCCTTCAACCTGGATGCTGCTGTCTTGAAATCTCGGACAATATAACAGCCCCGGCCACCGAGACGTTCAGGGCGTCGAGGCTGCCCGGCGACGGGATGTGGACCGTGTCATGGCACTGTTTCTGAACGGCCTTGCCGATCCCCCGCTCCTCATTTCCCAAAACCAGCACCACATCACGGTTCCAGTCGAACCGGTAAATGGATGTAGGCCCCTGGCCCGAAGTGCCGATGATCCAGAATCCGCGATTATTCAGGAATTCGAGGGTCCTCGCCATGTTGACCACCTGCGAGACGGGGAGATGGGCGCAGGCCCCTGAGGCCCGCTTAAGCACGGTGGGGGTTATCTGAGCGGAGCGATCCCTGGGGATGATCAACCCCTGGACACCGAAGAATGCGGCGCTGCGAATGAGGGCGCTCAGGTTCCCTTCATCGGTGATATGGTCAAGGGCCAACAGGAGCGCGTATCCGGCTTTGCCGCGTTCCGCCTTTAACATGTCGTCCAGCCGAGTGTAGGCGAAGCCGGCGGCCAGCGCCACCATGCCCTGGTGAGCCACGTGGGGGGCCAGGCGATCGAGCTGCTGAGGTGGCTTATATTCCACGGGGATGCCGCGTTTTCTCGCCAGGGCCATAATTTCATCCATCCTGGTCGACCGTTTTCCACGAGCGACCCATACGGCCTTGATATCCATGTGCCCCGCACGGCGGGTCAAGGCCTCCCGGACCCCATGAAATCCCGGGATGGGCAAGAGGTCAGGACTCGGTTTCCGTTCTTCTCTGCGTCCCTGCGTCTCAGCGCGAAAACAGGTTTTTCTCATGACTATCAATCTTCAATCGCCAATCGCCATTCCCCGGTCATGCCGCTTCAAGCAGGGCCAGCTCATGGGCCTCAAGAGCCCTGATCTGATCCCTGAAGACCGCTGCGGATTCAAAATCGAGGTCTGCAGCGGCAGCTTTCATTTTTTCGGTCAGTTCCTTGATCTGTTCCTCCAACGCTTCCGGCGATCCATAGGGAACCTCTGCTTCCGCAACCGTGGGAACCGTTACGTAATCCGCCTCATAGACGGACTGAAGGATGTTGTCGATGTCCTTCTGAATGGTGGTGGGGGTAATGTGGTGGGCCTCGTTATAGGCCATCTGAGCGCCGCGTCGCCTGTCGCATTCCTCAATGGCCCGTTCCATGGAGCCGGTGATCACATCTGCGTAGAGGATAACCATGCCGTTGACATTGCGTGAGGCCCGCCCGCAGGTCTGGATGAGGGACCTTTCAGATCGGAGAAACCCCTCCTTGTCCGCATCCAGAATGGCCACGAGCGAGACCTCCGGGATATCCAGGCCCTCACGAAGGAGGTTGATCCCCACCAGCACATCAAAAACGCCCAGCCTGAGTTCCCGGATGAGTTCCATCCGTTCGATGGTCTTGATGTCGGAATGCATGTATTTGACCTTCAGGCCCAGGTCTGCGTAGTACTCGGTCAGGTCCTCAGCCATGCGTTTGGTGAGCGTGGTGACCAGGATCCGGTCCCCTTGTGCGACCTTGTCGTTAATCCACCCCAGTAGATCGTCCACCTGGTTGGTGGCGGGCCGAACCTCTATGACCGGATCGACCAGACCGGTGGGCCGGATCAGCTGCTCCGTGGTCATCTGGGACTTCTCGAGTTCATAAGGCCCGGGCGTGGCCGACACGTAGACGGTCTGCTTCGGCCTGGCATCGAATTCCTCAAACATTAAAGGCCGGTTATCAAGGGCCGAGGGGAGGCGGAACCCATAGTTGACCAGTGTCTCTTTTCTGGAGCGGTCCCCCCGGTACATCCCGTTGAGCTGCGGAACGGTAATGTGGCTCTCATCGATGATGAGAAGAAAATCCCTGGGGAAATAATCCAGCAGGGTAGGGGGTGGCTGGCCCACCTCCCGTCCGGTCAGGTGCCTGGAGTAGTTTTCGATCCCGTGGCAGTATCCGATTTCCGCCATCATTTCCAGATCAAACCGCGTGCGTTCCTCGATCCGCTGGGCTTCGATGTATTTGCCCTGCCTGTAGAAGACCTCCGCCTGCTCCTTCAGTTCCGCCTTGATCGCCTTGATGGCCTGTTCCCTGATTTCCACCGTGGTCACGTAGTGGGTGGCCGGGTAGATGGTGATCCGGTTGAGCGTGGCCGTGGTTTTCCCGGTCAACGGATCGATTTCATGAATGGATTCCACCTCATCGCCGAAAAAAAAGATGCGGATGGCCCTGTCCTCTTCATGAACGGGATAGATATCCAGGACGTCCCCGCGTGCCCGGAACCGGCCGCGATAAAAATCGATGTCTCCCCGTTCATAATGGATGTCCACCAGCCTTTTTACGGCGTTTTCTCTTGATATGGCGCTGCCGGTCTCGAGATAGAGGAGCATGTTGTGATACGCTTCGGGGGATCCCAGGCCGTAAATGCACGAAACGCTCGCCACGATGATGACGTCATCCCGGTCGAGGAGCGAACGGGTGGCCGCATGGCGCATCTTATCGATCTGTTCGTTGATATGGGAGTCCTTCTGGATGTAGGTGTCGCTCTGCGGGATATAGGCTTCCGGCTGATAGTAGTCGTAGTAACTGACAAAATACTCGACGGCATTTTGTGGGAAGAGGTGTTTTAATTCCCCATATAACTGGGCCGCGAGGGTCTTGTTGGGCGCGATGACCAGGGAGGGTTTCCGTGCTCCGGCGATGACATGGGCCATGGTGAAGGTCTTACCCGATCCGGTGACGCCCAGCAGTACCTGATGCTCGAGGCCCCTGGAAAGGCCGTCTAAGAGATCGCTGATGGCTTCGGGCTGATCGCCGCAGGGACGGAGATCGGTCTCGATTTCAAACATCGAATCTCCAGGTGGTTCCCTGAGGACCGTCTTTTAGAACAACACCCATGTCCTGCAGCCGGTTCCGGATTTCATCTGCCCGGGCCCAGTCTTTTCGGGATCTCGCCTCGCTTCGTTCCGCTACCATCTGCTCGATGTCATCGGTATCAGGGCCTTTTGACGCGTCTGTCAGTCGATCAAAGAACGCAGCAGGGGTCTCGCGCAGGATGCCCAGAATATCGGCAAGGCCCAGCAGGTCCGATCGGTCCTGCTTGAGCGCCAGGCGCGTCTCCTGATCCAGGTCCTCTATAGCCGAGTCCATGACCCGGTTCATCTCCCTTACCTTCTCGAAGATGAGACCGATGGCGCCGGCGGTGTTCAGATCATCGTTCATAAATTGGACAAATTTTTCCGTAAACGTCGTGTCAGGTGCGGTGGCGTCCAAAGAAACGGGCCTCTGAGTTTTTTCCCGCATGTCTGGTTGACCGAGAATATCTTCAAGGCGTTCAAGCGTACGGTAGATTCGCACGAGACCGGACTGGATGTTGAGCACATCGGTTTTCGAAAAATCCAGGGGCTCCGATAGTGTTTGGAAAGGAGAAAGAGCCTGAGCACTTCGGGATGATACATCTCGAGCGCATCGCGTATGGTGAGAAAGTTGCCGAGGGATTTGGACATTTTTTCAGATTCCACGGTCACAAAGCCGTTGTGGACCCAGTAGCGGGCAAACCGGCCGCCGTTGGCCGCCATGGACTGGGCCCGCTCATTTTCGTGGTGGGGAAAGAGGAGGTCCCGGCCTCCGCCGTGGATATCAAAAGTCGGACCCAGAAAGTGGTTGCTCATGACCGAGCACTCCAGATGCCAGCCCGGTCTTCCGGGGCCCCAGGGACTGGGCCATCGGGGTTCGCCCGGTTTGGCCGACTTCCACAAGGTGAAATCCATGGGATGCCGCTTCTTCTGATCCACTGCAATCCGGCTGCCCGCCCGCATATCCTCGAGGTTCCTGCCGGAAAGCCCGCCGTAATCCTTGAAGGACGTCACTGCATAATAAACGTCGTTTTCCACTTCATACGCATACCCCCCGGACAACAGGGTCTCGATCATGTGTATCATCTCGGCGACGTATTCGGTGGCCCTGGGTTCATGGTCGGCCTGCAGGACACCGATTCTCGCCATGTCTTCGTTGAAGGCATCAATGTATTCCTGAGCGATGGCCGAGGTGTCTTTTACGAGTTGCCCGGCGCGTTCGATGATCTTGTCATCCACATCCGTGAAATTGCGGACGTAGGTGACGTCAAAGCCCACGGCCCGAAGGTATCGCACCAGGACGTCAAAGACGATGGCGGAGCGTGCATGTCCGATATGACAGAGATCATAAACCGTCACACCGCAGACATAGATGCCCACTTTCCCCGGGGTCAGGGGTTCAAATGTCTCTTTTTGTCGAGTCGCCGTATTATAAAGTTTGACACTCACCGGGGGTCTCCACTTATCTTTCTATCCGGATGGTCATGTTATTCCTGAGCGGACCTTTGCTTGTTCATGGCCGCAGAGGCTCACCACGGCAAACGCTGCAATCCCTTCCCCTCTGCCGCAAAACCCCAGGCCTTCGGCCGTGGTGGCCTTGATGTTGATCGAATCCACGGGTGCCTTGAGCGTATGGGCCAGATGCCCTTCCATGTCTGTTAGATGACCTGCGAGCTTCGGTGCTTCGGCCACGAGGGTGGCATCCAGGTTGTTTATTTTGAAGCCCTCCCGGGTCATCACTCGGCTGACCGTCTCGAGCATGGAAAGACTGGAAATTCCCTTGTATCGAGGGTCGGTGTCCGGGAAGTGCTGACCGATATCCCCCCTGCCCATGGCCCCCAGTACCGCATCCATCACCGCGTGGGTCAGGACGTCCGCATCCGAGTGGCCCTCCAGCCCCAGCGTGTGAGGAATATGAACGCCTCCCAGGATCAGCGGCCGGTCCCGGATGAGACGATGCACATCATATCCAAACCCGATTTTGAACACGGCGGCTCCTTATACCATATACCATAAATGTCAGGGCCGATCTTAATGACAGCTGCTGCAGTTGGCGCTGGAACAGGTCGAGCATCCGGACGATCCCGATGACGGGGTGAAGGCCTCGCCGCTCTTAAACCCGCAGGCCGACATGAGCCGTTTGACATCATGTGCCTCGCACCGGGGGCAGGTCACCGGTTCATCGCCGCCGAAGACGAGTGTTTCAAACTCATTACTGCAAGCCTCACATTTATATTCGTAAATGGGCATTTTTATGTCCTTTGCCTATGGGTTTTGGTTCATTTCTTCAAGAACTGCGGCCGCCAGCAATGGAAACATGATCTCGTGGTGGCCGATCAGATTATATCCCTTTCCCCCATCCTGAGTGGGACGCTGTACCACATTGACGGTGGGTCTGTAGTGTCGATTGAAATCCATATTCACGGTGGTGAACTGCTTGACGTCATGGCCCAGATTCCTCACCAGGCTGAGGGCCTTCAGGAAGACCTCCGGCAGGATGACCGCGGATCCGAGATTGATAAACACCCCATCGGAAAGCCGCGACACCAAGGCGGAAAAGAGGCGGAAGTCGAGATGGGAGGTTTTCCCGATGGCAGCCCCGTCCGCCCTGGGATGACTGTGAATGATGTCCGTTCCCATGGCCACGTGGACGGTCACGGGGATATTGCGTTCATGGGCATTTGCCAGGATGCTGAAGCGGTTGTAGGGGAACTTATCCCGAATCAGCATCGCCCCCACGGATTCTCCCAGTCCGAGCCCGTTTGCGGCGCCTTCTGAAATGGCTTCATTCAGGAATTGCCCGGTTTCTCCGGCCATCCCGAATTCGCCTGTGCCGATGCCGGCGCCGACATCCTCTGAAGTGTTTCCCACCATGGCCAATTCGGCATCGTGAATAATACCTGCGCCGTTCATGGCGATGCCGCTGATGATGCGGCGTTCGAGGAGATCGATAATAACGGGGTTGAGCCCGACCTTGATCGGATGAGCACCCATGGCAAGGATGATGACCTTTCGGGCGTCGGCTGCATGGGCCATTCGCCGGGCAATTGCTTTCAGATCGCCCGCCGCGAGCATCTCCGGCAGTGTGGCAAGCCAGTCGAAGAAGCCCCCCCCCGGAGACCAGGCTTTGGAGAAATCTTCCACGTGGACCTTGCTCTTTCGATCCTTTAAAGGATACAGTCGGACATCGTCGAGCGATATGGGGTTGAGCGGTGGGGCGTCTTTTTCAGTCATTAAAAGGCTATCCAAATCCCATAGATGGATCGGGGTTAATCGCTTTTCATATGCCGCTGGAAGAGGACGTAATCCACCAGTTGACAGACCATGTGTTCTGCAAGGATATGAGCCTCCTGGATGCGGGCCGTAATGTCGTTTTTGACGGTGATGGCGGTATCGAGCAGGGCTTTGATGTCGCCGCCGTCCTTTCCCAAAAGTCCTGCCGTGAACAGCCCCTTTTTTCGCGCGACTTTGACGGCGCTAATGAGGTTTAAAGATGACCCGCTTGTGGTAATTACCAGGAGGATGTCTCCTTCCACGCCCAGGGCCTTCACCTGTTTTGCGAAAATATCTTCAAACGTATAATCATTCCCAATACTGGTAATCACTGAGGTGTCGGTTGTCAAAGCCATGGCCGGAAGGGGCGGGCGTTCCAGTTGAAAGCGGTTGACAAATTCCGCCGCCATGTGCTGCGCATCGGCGGCACTTCCTCCGTTTCCGCAGATCAGGAGCTTTCCGTCCTTCAGAAATACCGAGGCGATCTTTTCGGCGAGTGCGGCGAGCTTTGATCCGTTGTGCTGAATAAATGTTTCTGTAACCCGGGTGCTTTCCGTCAGGATTTGTTGAATGGTCGCTTCCACTTCTTCCCCCTTACCCCATGGCGTGTCAGGAAATGGCTATGGTTCTGATGGCCTCTGCAACCGTGTTGAATTCACTCGTCTGAATGGTTCGTACATCCAGCAGAATCCGGTCTTTTTCCACACGGGTGATCACGGGCGGGGAATGGCCTCGAAGTCTTTCTTCAATGATATGGGATGAAAGCTTATGGGGGACGAGGCATAACAGACGGCTGGGGAGTTTCTGAATGGGAAGGGCGCCGCCACCTACCCTTGAATGGCCATCCACCCGTTCAATACTGAAGTTCTCCGTTTCGAGGGTTTTCACTCTGGCATAAAGGCGGTTGGCCTTTTTTCTGAGTTGCGTATAGGACTGAGATATCATCTTCAATGTGGGGATGCTTTTTGTCACAGAATCCGGGTTCCGATAAAGTCTCAGGGTTTCCTCGAGAGCCAGCAGGGTGAGCTTGTCAATGCGCAGCGCCCTGTTCAGGGGGTTTTTCCGAATCCCTTCCACCAACGGCTCGTGTCCGAGGATGATCCCGGCCTGCGGACCGCCCAGGAGCTTGTCGCCGCTGAAGGTCACCAGATCGGCCCCCTGGGCCAGTACATCCTGAACGGTGGGTTCCCGCATCAGACCCATCTCGCTGAAATCCAGAAAACAGCCGCTTCCCAGATCCTCCATGACCGGGATTCGGTGGCGGTTCCCGAGTTGGGCCAGTTCCGCTATGGGGACCTCTTTGGTAAATCCCATCACCTGGAAATTGCTGGTGTGGACCTTCAATAGAAGCGCGGTGTCCGGTCCGATGGCCTCCTCATAGTCCCTGAGATGGGTTTTGTTTGTGGTGCCCACCTCCACCATCCTGGCGCCGCTCTTGCGCATGACATCGGGGATACGAAAAGATCCGCCGATTTCCACCAGCTGACCTCTCGAGACCACGGCTTCCCGGCCTCTGGCCAGCGTCTCGAGGGCAATCAGGACGGCGCCCGCATTGTTATTGACCACCATGGCACCCTCGGCGCCGGTCAACTCTTTGAGGATGCTTTCCACATGCACATACCGGCTTCCCCGTTTTCCTTCGGAAAGATCGTATTCGAGGTTGCTGTATCCCCCGCCGATTTCCCTGAAGCGGTTGAGAGCGTTTTCGGGCAAAATGGATCGTCCCAGGTTGGTGTGTACCACCACCCCCGTGGCATTGATGACCTTGCGGAGACTGGGCATGGCGAGGTGTTCGAGTCGCTCTGACACCTGATCCGAGATCGTTTCCCGTTTGAGAGCCGGGATCGCGTCTGTTATGGCGCCGCTCTTGATTCCTGATCGTATTTCTTCAAGGATCTCATGCACGGCACTCAGCACAAGCCCTTTGGGGTATGCAGCAAGGGCATTCTTCAGTTTTGGTGTCAACAGCAGTTGATCAACGGCCGGTATCGCTCTGAACAGGGCTTGAGGTTCGGATGACATGACCAAAAAAACTCCCCAGTCAAAAAATGAGTGTTCGGGCCCAACGCGTTTGGTGATGCGTGGGAAGGTTGTGAATCAAATTTTTGTACAGTTAATTCTTCAATATATGTGAATTCATGACAACCGTCAAATGATTTGAGAATGGGGCAACGGATTCCCGCTCTTTAAGTAGGTCCCTGGTTTCCTTACATTTGGAAGATTCCTGTCCCGCCGGGACTGCAGGGTTCTTCAATTATTTCGACGGCAGGTCTATTTTGGCTTGTAAAGTGGGGAATCTTTGTGATAATATGTATGTTAATGGTGGGTGTAGCTCAGTTGGTAGAGCACTGGGTTGTGGCCCCAGTTGCCGAGGGTTCGAGTCCCTTCATCCACCCCATGAAAAACATAAGGAAACCGGGTAGTTGAAAGATCGCCCGGTTTTTTTATGGGTCGGAAATTGCCGCTTTTTCAACATTCTGGAAAAATACCTCCAGCGGATCAACGTCGTCGCGTTTCTGAATGTGCTGTGTCTGAGAAATCGAATATAGGCGAACTTTTTCCGGCACAAACCGGAAAACCCCATCACCAGGATCCCTTATGGAGATTGAATCAGACCTTTTCGATGCCGGTGATGACGCCGTGGCAGCGGCACGCCGTACTGACCAGGAAGGGACCTATGGAGTGTTTCATATCTTCACGGAGTGAGCGGAGTTGAGCCGGGCGATACCCGCCGATGCCCGGGCCAAGCTGATGGCTTCGAATGACCAAAGATTGAAACGGGCTGAGCACGACCTCCCTGAGAATTTCGAACATGTTCTGTTTGCGTTTTTTCCCGGTTACGGTACAGATATCGCGGGGTTCGGCACAATCGTCCGGGCATTTGAAAGTCGCATGGCTTACGTAAATATCCCCTGTTCGGCCCCGCATGGGATTGGGGAGAAGCGGATCGATCTCAGAAGGTATCGTCCTGCGCCGGATGCACTCCGGTCCCAGGATGTGGAGAGCCCATTCGGCGGCGAGATGAATGGGAAGGGCGGGGATAATCCAGTTCGGACCTTCGGGGGCCTTCAGATGACGGCTCAGATAAGCAACCCCATCCGCCGCCTCCTTCGAGAGCCGGTGGCCATGACAGCGGGAAAGATTTTCAATGCTCGGATCGACCAGGACAAAACGGGTCTTCTTTCGCCTTTCTGAAAGCCGCTCATAGGCCAGCCGTCCGAATCTGCCGACCCCGATGATCCAGATTTCTTCCATCGCAGACAGGCCTTTTGCAGAGGTCTCGACTATTTGGCCGCCATTCGAATGGCGCCGTCCAATCGGATGACTTCCCCATTGAGCATCCGGTTTTCCAGAATATGCTGTACCAGAGCGGCAAACTCCCCGGGTGCGCCGACCCGTTTAGGAAATGGCACCATCTTTCCCAGAGCCTCCTGGACGTTCTCGGGGAGCCCCTTGAGCATGGGTGTGGCAAATATCCCCGGGGCAATGGTCATGACCCGCAGGCCGTATTCAGCAAACTCTCTCGCAATGGGAAGGGTCATGCCGGCCACCGCCGCCTTTGAAGCACTGTATGCGGCCTGCCCGATCTGTCCGTCGAAGGCGGCCACGGAGGCCGTATTGATGACGACCCCTTCTCGCCGTCTTCACCGGGTGGGTTTTCCACCATCCGTTCGGCCGCCAGCCGGATGACATTTATGGTGCCCATCAGATTGATCTGCAGCACCTTGTTGAAATGATCCATGGGCATGGGACCTTCCTTCCCCAATACCTTTGCCGGTGTGCCCACCCCTGCACAGTTAATGGCCGCATGGATGGCGCCGAACCGGTCCATGGTCTGGTCGATGGCCGCCTGCACGTCCGATTCCTGAGTAACATCGGTGCGGCAGAAGAGAACGGTTTCTCCCAATTCTGACGCGATCGCTTTTCCCCTTTCCTCGGCAAAATCGAGGATGGATATCTTTGCCCCCAGCTTCAGGAAGTTCCGTACACACGCCTCGCCCAATCCCGAGGCCCCTCCGGTAATAACGATCACAGCATCCTTAATCTCCATGGGTACTCCTCCAGCTTCAATTATCGGTTATTGAAAGTATCCCGTATTCCAGGCGGGACATCAAAAATATTATTATCCCGGCCTTTTTCAATAGCGAGATCGTGGTGCCTCAGTCAAGCGAAAAGCGCCTCGAGATGCACACGTGGGATGGGAATGCCTTGAAAGCCGCGGTTATACGTGTTACTGTTTTCATGAGCCTATCTGAAAAGGAACCATCCCTGCGGGATGGCTGATGGATAACTGAAATTCGAGGAATATTGAGATATGAGACAGGATGAAATGCGCTTCGAACAGGGCCCGATCCGCCCTCCCAATGAGGCCAGAAGCCTCCTTTTACGTGTGACCCGCAACTGCCCCTGGAACCAGTGTCAGTTCTGCCCGGTATACAAGGGTCGAAAATTCTCCCTGAGGTCGGTGGAGGAGATCAAATCCGATATTGAAACCGTCAAACACATCATCGACGATATCAAGTCGCTGTCCTGGCGAATGGGCGGCAGTGGACGCATCGATGACCAGGTCATCAGCGCTGTTTTAGGCCGGGCCGGGATCAGCGACAGCTATCGCAGTGTGGCCATGTGGCTCTATTATGGAACGGGAGCCTGTTTTCTACAGGACGCGGATAACCTCATACTGAAGACGAAAGATTTGGTTCAAATACTTCAAGTTCTTAGAGAAACGCTGCCACAAGTGACCCGTGTGACCACCTACTCCAGATCCAGAACCATTGTCCGCAAATCCGTGGAATCATTGACTCAGATACGCGAAGCCGGTCTGGACCGGGTTCATGTGGGGTTGGAGACGGGGTATGACCCGCTCCTCAAACTCATGAAAAAGGGGGTCAAGGCCGCACAGCAGATTGAGGCGGGACAGAAGGTGAAGGCGGCCGGGATGGAACTTTCTGAATATGTGATGCCCGGTCTGGGCGGTCAGGAGATGTGGCGGGAGCATGCGGTCGAAACCGCCAGGGTCCTGAACCAGATCGACCCCCACTTCATCCGTCTCAGAAGCCTGCGGGTGCCGTCGCGGGTTCCGCTTTACGAGAAGCTGGCGGACGGCACCTTTACCCCGCAGACCGATGATATGCTGGCGGAAGAGATGCGGGTCTTCATCGAAACGCTGGACGGGATTTACAGTACGGTCACCAGCGATCATATCATGAACCTTCTGGAAGAAGTGTCGGGAAAACTCCCGGAAGATAAGGCAAAGATGTTGCGGGTCATTGAAAGATATCAGAACCTCCCGGATTCGGAACGGATGATCTACCGGATAGGCAGACGGGGCGGCGCCTACCGGTCCACGGATGACCTCGCCAACGATCCGGTCACCTACCAAAAGATCAAATCACTCCTGAACGATCTGCAGGCAAAGGAAGGGAGCGAAGGGGTGGAGCGCTTTATTACCGAGACCGTGGATCGATATGTGTAATGGGTGTAAACGGGTATCACCCGGCAACGTCATTCGGGTTCAATGGATGGATCCATCATGAGTTATTATCCGGTTTTTCTCCAATTGGAAGACAGGCATGTTCTCGTGATCGGGGGAGGGACAGTGGCTGCAAGGAAGGTGGAGACCCTTCTGAACTACGGGGCCATTGTTCATGTGGTCAGCAGGGACCTGAACCAGACGCTCAGGAATCTGATGGACGACGGCAAAATCCGATTCCTCGGGGACCGGTTCGAGGAAAAACAGCTGGAAGGGATGTTTCTTGTGATCGCAGCCACGGACGATGCGGTGTTGAATCACCAAATCAGTGAGGGGCCCGCAGCCGGGGACTGCTCGTCAATGCCGTGGATCAGCCGGCGGATTGCACCTTCATCGTGCCTTCTATTGTGAAGCGCGGTGATCTGCTGATCGCCATCTCCACCTCAGGGAAGAGCCCGGCCTTCGCCAAGCGGCTCAGAAAGGCGCTTGAAGCCCAATACGGTGAAGCCTGCGGCGCATTTCTGGAACTCATGGGGCGGGTGCGGGAGAGGGTCCTGGCGCTGGGGCTTCCCCAGAAAGAAAACAGCCGTATTTTCCAGGAGATTGTGGATGCCGATCTCCCCGAGGCCATTTCATCGGGGCGGTGGGGCGAAGTGGAAACGATACTTGAAACCGTATTGCCCGGGGAGGTAGGGGTAAAGGACCTGCTTGAACGATGACATCTGTCTGGTTTTCTTTAACCCTCTTCTTTGAATTGCTCGCCGCAGGCGGATTTGTGGTGTTTATCCTCAAGCAGGCGAAGTGGATATTCAGGATATCCTACTGGACGCTCGTCATCGGATTCGTTTGCCATACCCTTTTTCTCGCCTATCGTTATTACCTCCTTGGGACCGCTCCGGCCCTGGATTTGAAATCAGCGCTGACCGTCTTTGCATGGACGGTCATCGGCGTCTACCTTCTGATGCAGGCCAAATTCAAGCTTCGGGTGCTGGGGTCCTTTGTGGCGCCTTTTGCCGCTTTTCTGATGATGGTCTCATCGGTCATGCCCTGGGTCACGACACCCGTCAATCCGCTCTACAAAAAGTCTCTGGCTTACGGTCCACGTGGGGACCATATTTGTCGGTGACGGGCTTTTGGCCATCGCCTTTCTCGCTGCGGTCATGTATTTGATTCAGGAAAACCAGATCAAGCGAAAGCGCCTCGGCGCCATTTACAGCCGCCTCCCCTCTCTCGCCACCCTGGATCAGATCAATTATTATGCCATTTTATATGGCTTTCCTTTCCTGACCATCGGCATGATCACCGGGTCCGTCTACGCCCAGTACGCGCTGGGAAGCTATTGGCGATGGGACCCAAAGGAGGTGTGGTCCCTCATCTCCTGGCTCTTTTACGCGGCCCTGCTCCACGAAAGGCTTGCCGTCGGATGGCAGGGCCGGCGTGCCGCCGTCATGTCTATTGTCTGTTTTCTGGTGCTCATTTTTACCTTCATTGGCGTCAGCCTTCTCATGGGCGGGTATCACAGTTTCAGCAGCCTGGAGGCACCGTAATTTCCATGGAGCGGCTGATCAATATCGGGATGACCCATGAGACCGCGCCGGTGGCCATAAGGGAATGCCTTGCAACGGATGCCGATAATGTAACGAGGGTCCTTACCTACATGAGGGATCATAAGGCCATCAATGAAGGGCTTTTTGTGTCTACCTGCAACCGCGTTGAAACCCTTTTTACCTCGGATGAACCGGGTGAGGCCAAGGCGGCGGTCATCGCTTTTATTTCCGATCTGGCCGGCATGACATCGGATGCGTTTCGAACCTCCCTTTTTACCCTGGAAGGTGTGGAGGCGGCCCGCCACATATTTCAGGTGGCCTCGAGCCTCGATTCCATGGTGATCGGCGAACCGCAGATTCTGGGACAGATCAAGGAGGCCTACCATCACGCCACCCGGGCCAGGACATCGGGTGTCATTCTCAACCGACTGATGCATCGGGCATTTCACGTAGCCAAGCGGGTGCGCTCCGAGACGGGTATCTCCAGCGCCGCCGTTTCCATCAGTTACGCCGCTGTTGAGCTGGCAAAAAAGATCTTTCATAACCTGGAGGGGAAGAAGGCGCTATTGATCGGTGCCGGGGAAATGGCCGAGCTGGCCGCCAGGAACCTCCTCTCCAACGGGGTCAGCGCCATGGCTGTCGCCAACCGAACATTCGAACGGGCTCTAAGGGTGGCCGAACTGTTTAATGCAAAGGCCGTCTCTTTCGAAGAAATCGGTTATCAGCTCGGGGAAGTGGATATCGTCATTACCTCCACGGCGGCTACGGGGTACGTTATCACCCGCTCGCAGGTGAAGGACGTGTTGAGGAAAAGACGGAATCGCCCGCTTTTTTTTATTGACATCGCCGTGCCGAGAGATGTTGAACCGGTGGTTAACGATCTCCATAATGTCTATGTGTACGACATCGATGACCTGAAAGGGGTGATCGAGGTGAACATGGCCCAGCGACAGGAAGAAGCGGTGAAGGCTCAGCGCATTGTGGATGAAGAGGTCGTCAAGTTTGAAAAGTGGATCAAGACCCTGTCCGTGGTCCCGACCATTGTGGCACTGAGAAACAAGGCGGAAACCATCGTCCAGTCAGAGCTTAAAAGGAGCCGTTCGGCACTGGGGAATCTCACGGAGGCCCAGCAGATGGTGGTGGAGACATTGACCCGTTCGGCTGTAGAGAAGGTTCTCAATGATCCGATTCTTTTTTTGAAAGGGCGAGCGGACCGGCCCACGCTGAATGCCTACCTGGATACCACAAAGAGACTTTTCGGCCTCAATTCAGATAAGGGAGACGGTCATTAATTAGAACTATGGAGGCATCCGATGGGAATCGCGCAGATGATCAATTCGCTCAAAGAACACCCGGATTATTCCAAAATGGGAATGATCGCCAGCCATCTTGGCGTGGTCAGGGAAAACAGCTTAGACGGACGTATGGTGAGCGGTGTCCGGATTCAGTTCGATGAAGATTCGATTCAGGATATTGTACGTAAAAGTAAGAAGATGGAAGGGATTATTGATGTGTTGGTTGAGACTTATAACGGCCATCTGAAAGTGGGAGATGAAATCATGGCCGTGGTCGTGGGCGGGGACACTCGGGAGCATGTATTCCCCGCATTAATCGAGACTGTGGATGCCATTAAGAAGGGTGGCGCCGTTAAGAAGGAATTGTTTTAGGGCGGAGAACAGGTTATGGGAATGGTGGACGTGACCGACAAGCCGGTTATCCGGCGTCTGGCCGAGGCGAGAGGGAAAATCTATCTGAATGAAAAAACCATTGAGGCGGTTCGCGACGGCACCATCAGGAAGGGAGATCCCCTCGTGGTGGCGGAAGTGGCCGCCATGAATGCGGCGAAACAGACCCATCTTCTGATTCCCCATTGCCACCAGATTGCCCTGGATACGATTCAGGTTGCCTTTGACGTTCAGGATCCGTTCATTGAAATCAGGTGCCTTGTGCGGGCCCAGGCGAGGACCGGTGTCGAAATGGAAGCGCTTCTGGCGGTCTCTGTGGGGTTGAATACGGTGTGGGATATGGTCAAGTATCTGGAAAAGAACGAAAACGGTCAGTATCCGGATGCCCGTATCGGCGATATTGAAGTGACGAAAAAAGAAAAAGAGGAACAAAAGAGGGGAGAAAGATGAGACGACTGTGCCTGACGGTTCTAATGGTTTTCGGACTTGTGTTGATGTCGCAGCTCTGCTGGGCGGAAAAGGCCTATGTGAGGAATAAGTCCAAAATAAACCTGCGCAAAGGCCCCGGCGTGGAGCGCGGTATCGTTACCATGCTTGAGGAAGATGAGCCCGTGGAAATTCTGGGAGAAAAGTCAGGCTGGAGTCATGTCCGGCTTCTGGGTCCGGACAAAAAGAATGTTGAAGGATGGGTGGTCACTCGCTATCTCGTGGATCGCGTGCCGTGGAAGGTCCAGGCCATCGCGTTGAAAGCGGAAAACAAACGGCTGAAAGAGCGTTTGACGTCTTTAGAGGAGAAGTATAAAACAACATCAGACCAGAGAGACGCGTTGAGTCAGAGCCTGTCGGCCAATGACGCCGCGCTCCAGGAACTGCAGCGCAAATATGAATCTCTTGTTGAAGGATCGTCTGAATTTCTCCAACTGAAGGAAGCCTATGATAAAATGGCGTCGGATCTGCAGACCGCACAAACCAGCGCAGAAAAATTGAACAAAGAGAATCGCATGCTTAAGTCGTCCGAGCGCAATCGGTGGTTTCTAAGCGGTGGCGCTGTACTCCTGCTGGGCCTGATTATCGGTCTGGTCATGGGTCGGCAGCAGAAGCGACGAAAATCCACCTACTATTAATAGGGATACCGAAATACCTGTGCATGTCAACCGTTATGGCCTCACCTGACGATCCCATATATCCTTCCTGTGAAATCATCACCATCGGGACCGAACTCCTTCTGGGTCAGATCGTGGACACCAACACCGCGTATCTCGCTCAAACCCTGGCCGACGCAGGCATACACGTTCGCTTCAAGACCTCTGTCGGGGACCGGTTGGATGAAATGACCGCCGTGATGCGGGGTGCCCTCGATCGGTGTCAGCTGGTTGTTATCACAGGGGGATTGGGCCCCACACTGGATGATCTGACCCGGGAGGCCGTCGCACGGGTCGCCGCCGTTCCCCTTGAGTTCAAGGAAAACCTGATGATGGAGATCCAGGGGACCTTTCGTCGATACGGATATGATATGCCCGCAAACAACCGAAGGCAGGCCTTCATCCCGGCCGGAAGTGTGGCCATTTCAAACCCCGTGGGAACGGCGCCTGCATTCATCAAGGAGATCGACAAAAAGCCGGTGATCTGCCTTCCCGGTGTGCCGAGAGAGCTCAAATACCTGATGGATCATGCGGTGCTTCCCTGGATCAGAGATCGCTTCGGACTTGCCGGTCACACGGTGTCGATTCGTGTCTTAAAGGTGGCAGGGCTTGGTGAGAGCGGTGTGGACCGGCTCATCGGGGATCTCATCAGGCCCGGAGAAAACCCGGAGGTGGGGCTGCTGGCGTCCCAGGGAGAGATCAGAATCCGCATCGCAGCGGCAGCGGAAGGGAAACGACGTGCCGCTGATCTTACGGAACCCATTGCCGCGGAGATCCGGTCCCGTCTAAAGCGCAAGGTTTTCGGTGAAGGTGAGGACACCCTCGAAAGCGTCATAGGGGATCTGCTCGCGGAAAAGGTGAAAACCCTTTCGATTATCGAGACCTTTTCGGGCGGGCTGGCTGCTCAGCGTCTCCTGATGCATTCCGCAACAGGGATCAAGCGGAGCTGTGTGATACCGGCTGAGGAACAATTGGCCGAATTTCTGGGAAAACCACAAATCAATATCACCGAATCCGATGCCCTGAGCGCAGCGGAGCACGTGAGGGCTCAGGCAGGAGCGGCGGTGGGCCTGTCCATTTTGGGATTTCCCCGCAGGCGAAAAACCCATTATGTTCTTCAGGGCGTTTCAGCGGTGAAGGGGAGGGGGATATCAAAGACCTTTTCATGGGAAATGGGTGGAGATCCCGAAACACTCCGGATCCGGGGGGCGGTCATCGGGTTGAACACGCTCAGACTTGCCCTTCTCGAGGCATAAGTGGGGTTCATCACAAGGATATCCGATGAGTAGCGTGTCCCTGATACGGTGCGAAACCTACGAATCCCGATCCATGGATCGGGCGCTGAAACGCGTTGTTGAGCCGCTGGGCGGCATGCCCCGTTTTGTGAAACCGGGGGACAGGGTGCTGATCAAACCCAACCTTCTATTGGCCAGGGATCCGGAAAAGAGGGTGACCACGGATCCGGCCGTGGTTCGATCGGTGGCACGCCTCGTCATGGAAGCCGGCGGCCGGCCCATGATCGGCGACAGCCCGGCCCTGGACAGCTTCGGCAGGGTCGCCAGGCGCTGCGGTATGGCTGCCGTTTCCCGGGATCTCGGGATTGAGTTGACCCCGCTGACGCAACCCGTGCGGGTGGCGACGCCCTCGGGCTCCTCCTTCAGAAAACTCGAGATCGCAACGCAGGCCTTAGATGCGGATGTGGTCATCAACCTGCCCAAGCTCAAGACACACTCGCAGATGCTTCTGACACTCGGCGTGAAAAATCTTTTCGGTACCATTGTTGCACAGCGCAAGGCGGAGTGGCACATGATGGCGGGCGTGGACCGGGATACCTTTGCCTCCCTCCTTCTTGACATATACCTGACCGTAAAACCGGCGCTGACGATCCTCGACGGGATCTGGGGGATGGACGGCCACGGCCCGGCCAACGGAAGACCGGTTCGATTAAATCTCATGGCCGCTGCCACTGATGCAGTGGCCTTGGACATATCCATATGCCGAATGCTAAAGATCCCACTGCGCTCCTTTCCCCTTTACCGAGTGGCAAAAGCAAGAGGTGTAGGCGAAACCGATCCGGCCCGAATAGCCTTTACTGGCGACCCGTTGAACGCCTTCACGGTATCCCGTTTTGAGACCCCTACGCTTGACTCGGTGGGTTTTCTTCCTTCCCATCTTGATTGGTTTACCAAGCGGTTTCTGGTCTCCAGTCCCGTTCAGGACGGCACATCCTGTGTGGGGTGCGGGGCGTGCAGCGAGATATGTCCGGCCCATGCCGTTGACCTGAAAGGCAAAAGGGTCGCCTTTAATTACGATGACTGTATCCGCTGTTACTGCTGCCAGGAGGTCTGCCCGCAGGATGCCATTCAGTTCAAGACGGGATGGCTCGTGAAGCTCCTCAACCGGTTGAACCGGTGAGAAGGGTCTTCCAACTTGATGCCCTGAGTCGGCAAGGATTCGGGATATGAACCGTGAAGTGAATCGGGATGAAAAAAAGGTCATATGCTTTGGGTGTGCCCTGGACCCGGACGAAAGAGATGAGTCGATCCAGGAGAAACTGTCGTGTATGAATCGGGGCCGGACAGACAACGATCCCTACCCCCAAGTGATGCGGTTTATTGAGACGGAGGTGGATGCCGAACAATTCGAAGCCATCGGCTCTCTTGAGGTTCCTTCCTGGCTGTGTCCTGTTCCGGCGCCCGATGAGAAGGCGTATATCAATGTGGACAACTTTGTGGCCTTCATCGACGGGGATGAATGCCGTACGTTCGCGCGGATGATCAGTGAGCATGTCATCGATGAGATACTGCCCCGTATTCCCTGTATGATTGCGGTGGATCATTCCCTGACCGGCGGGGTATTTGAGAAGATTGCCGCTTATTATGGCCCCGAAGCCGTGAGCCTGATTGTCCTGGACAGCCACACGGATGCGGTACCCGTGTCGTTGCTCTCCGGGGCCATTGCCTACGATATGGAAACCAACCCGTCATCCCCTTATGATCCCGACGATCCTTTTCTCCATGGACGGGTGGATACCTTCAACGCTTCTTCCTTTCTGTATCACCTCCTTGATGAAGGGGTGGTCATCCCCGAAAACCTGTATATCCTCGGGGTCAGCGATTATCCGGCCAAACGGTCCTTTCGAATCAAAGATGACCGCATCAGACGGTATGTGGGGGTATACGCGGGATTAAAAAAGCGGGGTGTGAGGATCCTGACCAAAAAGGATCTCTTAAGCGGCTCGGCCAGGATAAGAGCCGCACTACGTTCGATCCGGACACCGTATGTGTATGTGTCCATCGATATGGATATCGGCGCCGGAAACGCACTGGACGGGGTCAGGTTTCGAAACTGGAAAGGAATGAATGAAAAGCAGATCTACAGAATTGCGGGTCATATCGGTGAGTTGCTGAACGAGGGGGTGCGGCTGGCCGGGATGGATCTGACGGAATTCAACCCGAGACGGGCCGATGTCCCCCCTGATCGTACCTACAGAATCGGGGCCAATCTCATCAGGAAGCTCTGCTTCGGTCTCGATGAGATCCCCTGAAGGCGGTGCGAAATGCGTCGGCATATTTTTTGACGGGAGGGCGTAAATCTGCTATCCTTCCGGTGTTTTTGGAAATGAATCCATTGAGAAAAGGACCCAACAGATGGACACAGAAAGCCCGCTGAAAGATAAGGTGGTGTTGATTGTCGATGATGAACCCGATGTTCTCGAGACCATTGCCGAGGAACTGGACATGTGCCTGATCCACACGGCAACGGATTATGAAAAGGCCCGCCAGTACCTCCTCAGCTATACCTATGATCTCGTTATTCTGGATATCATGGGGGTGAACGGTTTTGAACTGCTCAAGATAGCGGTGGCCAAGAACTTCCCGACGGTCATGCTGACGGCCCATGCCTTGACCCCTGAGGCCCTGGAAAAGTCCATTAAGCTGGGGGCGGTTTCATTTCTGCCCAAAGAAAAGATCTCTCAGTTGAGGGAGTTTCTCGAAGCGGTGGTGCTGAGCGGCGGGAAGCCCGGCTGGAAGCGGCTTTTTCGTAAGATGGGCGACTATTTTAATGAACGGTTCGGCCCGGACTGGAAGGAAAAGGACCGCTTTTTCAAGGAATTTGTGGAAGCCTTGAAAAAAGAGGGGGAATACGGGGGCTGAGCAGGCCGGATCGGTGATGATATCAGTACGAGGTCTCAGTACTCGATCCCCCTTCTCGCTTTCGTACCGCCGTAATAGGGATGCTTGATCTGCCTGAGTTCGGTGACGTAATCGGCCAGCTCGATGAAATCGGCCGGGGCTCTTCGACCGGTCATGACCAGTTCCGTCCTTCCTCTGCACTTTTCAGCAAGATCCCGGACCTGCTCAGGTTTGAGCAGGTCGAAGAGCAGGGTGTTCAGGATTTCATCACATATGAGGACCTGAGACCCGTCCTCCACCGCCTTGAACGCATATTCCAACGCCTTTTCCGCATGGTCGTAGTGGACCCGTTCCGGCCCCCAGGAGAGGATAAACGGATGCCTTCCGGGGCATTGATAGCGGATATTGGGTACCTTGGCAAAAATGAGGATTTCTCCTGAGGTGCCGGATTTCATGAACTGGATGAAATCCACTTTCAACCCCACACCCGCCGCTCTCACGGCCAGACCCACGGCCCGTGTGGTCTTGCCCACGCCCTCACCGTAATAGATGTGGATGAGCCCGAGGCCGCTGCTTCGTATAAGGCCCGATCTTTGCTTGGTGTAGTAGATATCGATTCCCTCGGAAATAATGGTGTGGTCCGCTTTTATCCAAAAACCGCTTTTTGTGTCAACGTTTTTTGGTCGATGCGTTGGGTTTCCACCCACCAAAATGATGGATGGATTTCTGACTTCGGGGTTGACACGACCGCTCCAATGGTGTATGGGAATATATAAAGGAATGAAAACATGCGCATACCACATGTCTACCATGGTTTTTATTATTACTTTTTCAGCCGGGGTCCCGGCATGAGGTAGCGTGTGCGAATGTGAAAAGACGGACATCGAAAAAAAGCGGAGCACATGCTCCGCTTTTTTTTTGAGAGACATCCTGATAAGGAGATTGACCATGAATGAGACACCACCTGCCGCTTCCCTCCCCGCACCCCGTACCCGCCGGCCGGGTGGCGGCGTTTCACTCGAGACCGAACCGCCGCTAAGGGAACTCGGGGTCAATGAACGATTGGCCTTGATCGGCCTGATTGATGAGGGGGTACGCCGGGGTTCCAAAACATCCCCGCTCGTGGGCGACCTCTTTAATGACCTCTGGGACCTGGTGAATGAAACCGTTTCGGGAAGCAAGGTGAATCGGCTCAGGCATGAAGATTCCCCAAACGGCTTCAAGGTCATTGAAGTCAATGCCGAGACCGGAGAAAACCTGGGTCGCTTGAATATGCTCTATCTCAGAAAACCGATCCCCTGTTATTACCTGGTCTATGTGGAGGTGGCCGAACCGTTCAGGAATAAAGGGGTCGGCAATCGAATCCTCGGCCATTTTAAGGCGTTTCTCGACAGCAAATCCACGGTGGGGATTCTGGACAACATCATCCCGAGAGACGACCCGACCTATGATATCTATGAAAAACAGGACTGGCAGCCCATAGCGTCGGTGATTGGGGATACGCTACCCGATACCGAAGGATACATGGTATACGTTCCCACCCGTCTCAGGGGACGGGATCTGAGCGAACCGCTGGTAAAGGCGGTCCACCATTTGATCAGAAAGCGGGAAGTCATCGATATGCGGGATAATGAGGTGATGGTTCAGCGAACCATCACCGAATTCAAGACCCTCCATTCGGCCCTGATGATCTATTTTGGGGATGAAATCCGGAACGGGTCTTCGTCTTCACTCATGCGATTCATGTTCACCCGCTTTGTGACCAAGTTCATCGCCTTCAGGCGGCGCATCGAGTCTTTGCTGGGCTATACCGGCGGGGAATCCCTTGGGCAGATCTCGCTGACGTCTGAAATCGCGGCCCTGCCCGCACAGTCTTACGCCCCATACGAATTGGAATCCAGCCCTCATCTCGTGACAGGGGACGCGGCACTCTACGCCGAATTGCCCGAAGCACTCCGGAAGCATCCGGCCCGAATGATTGAATCCCTGTCCAATTATCGAAGACCCAAACTAACCCGCTGGCTGGAGGCGCATGGACTGGCTAGAGAACACCGATTGACCATCGGCGATCTAATGGATCTGGGCTTCGATCCCACCCGGTTAAAGGAGATCTCCATCAATGGGGAAGCGTTCATCTTTGAACGGATTCAAACCAAGCAAATTCCGGATTTAAAGCGGAAAGACGCTGTGTTGAAACATGTGGATGCAGCCATGCCAAACGCCCGGATCAGGAACGCATCAGTGAACATCAACCCCCCTCTCCTGGTGATCCCGGATCGGGGCAATGCCTATGTCCTGCGGCGCAAGGTGGGCGGCATTCACTGGGAGGAGGCCGTGGAGCAGATCTATGGGGCATCCCATCTCAAAACCCTGGATGATTCGCTCAACCTCCGGCGGATGATCCGTACAACCGTGGGGCTAACGGTGAAGCAGGTCTCCGAAACCCTGGGCCTCGAGGAAGGGGACCTGAACGATCTTCTGGCCTGTTTTGTGTCGTGGAATCTTCACACAAACCAGCCCGCCCTACACATCGACCCCTCAGGTACGTTTCTCCATACCATCTGGCTGGCGTAAGCGGCAAACCCGGCAGGTAGATGGAGGGGGATTCCTCCTCCATGCTCGGCGTAGTGGGTGCCAAAATTCCCGAAAAAGTGCATAGGGACCCACTATCTCTCAGCGAAATTGCTTGACACGACCCAATTTCTACATGATGATATCCATCAGCTGATGGAATCTATGGATGGAATATAGTGATGGCCACTCCTCTTGAAAAGGCGAGAAGTGACCCTGAATCCATGAAGGGGCGGATTCTCAAGGCGGCGCGACGGGTGTTTGGTGAGTACGGGTTTCACGGGACCACCACGCGGATGATCGCCGAGGCCGTGGGCATCGATATCTCCACACTCCACTACCACTGGGGGGACAAGGGGGATCTGTATGAGGCGGCGGTCTTAGACATCACCGAGGACCTGCGATTGAAGCTCGAGGAGGTGGAGCGGGTCATCCACGGCCGGCCCCTGTCCGTTCGGATGGACATGGCCATCGACCTCATGACCGACTACCTGTTTGAACACCCGGAGATATCCAATCTCATCTTGTTCCGCTATTTCGGCAAGACCCGTCCCCAGACCCACTTTGATTTCCATGTCCCCGAATTCATCTCCGACATCGCCCGGTCCATGGACTTGTGTAAAGATCAGAAAAATGCCCCCGTGGGGGTCAAGATGCAGGTTCTGACCATCATGAACGCCATTCACAATTTTGTTTCCGGCGAGAACTTCTTCAGGCCCATGCTGGGGCTGAGGAGAGATGCGTATCGTAAACGCGTCAAAGAGACCCTGAAATCCATCCTTATCCCCGCATTCAACGGCGCAGTCCGGCGGGATGAGGCGGCTGCCTGAAGAAGGGGACGGGATCGTGCGAAAGACCAACCGGAACCCAGAACATATTGCAATCAATGGATTCCGGTGCCTGTCCCGGACCCCGATCCGGATTCGCCGGTCGAAGATCCCGATGCCTTTTGCGGGGAATGACGAGAAGAGCGCATTTTCAACTTTTTATGAATGCATCAGACGTTAAATCTTAAAAAAAGCCCGTAAGGAGGTATGAAATGGCCTTGAACCTGGATGCTGTGGGCAGGAAGATCGGCCCTGTGGAGAAGCCCTATTCGTGGAAGGATGTGGTCCTGTATGCCATGGGGGTGGGGGCGGGCTTCGAGGAACTGGAATATTGCTTTGAGCAGAAGCTCAAGGTCATCCCCAGTTTTTCCATAGCCAGTGTTTTTGAATTCCTGGCAGAGGTGGGGATCAGCTCGAACGCGGATCTTTCCGGGATTCTTCACGGGGAGCAGGATATCGTGTTTCACAATCCCATCCCCGTGGAGGGCACGCTGATCACCGAAGGCGCCATCACCCATATGTACGACAAGGGGGCCGACAAGGGTGCCCTGGTGGTGGCGGAGGCCGATACCTACCACGCCAACGGTCAGAAACTCTTTACCAATTACTTCACCCTCTTCTGCCGGAAAGACGGGGGCTTCGGGGGAGAACCGGGTCCCACCGAACGGGTGGAATTCCCGGACCGGTCCCCGGATTTTGAAGAAGAGGCCCGGCCGTCTCCGGACCAGCCGCTCCTCTACCGGCTTTCAGGGGATATCTTTCAACTCCACGCCGACCCGGAGTTTGCCCGGTCGAGCGGATTTGAAAAGCCGATCATGCACGGCCTGTGCACCCACGGGTATGCCTGCCGGGCCGTGATCAAATATCTGTTTCCCGGGGAGCCCGAGCGGATGAGCCGGTTCAGGGTGCGATTTTCCAAGACCCTTTACCCGGGCGTGCCCATCACCACTGAGATATGGAAGATGGAAGAGGGAAAGGCCCTTTTCAGGACCGTCAACCGGGAAACCGGGGAGGTGGTCATTGACGGGGGGATTGTCGAGTGGCTGAGCCGAGAGGCCCTTGAAAATCGCCGGCGACAGGGTGGCATCCGTTTCGATGACCGGGTGGCCGTCGTCACGGGCGCGGGTGCGGGCCTGGGGCGTACGTATGCCCTGGAACTGGCCAAACGCGGGGCCAGGGTGGTGGTGAACGACCTGGGCGGTGCGCCGGACGGGTCTGGAAAGGGTGCCAAGGCCCCCGCAGATCAGGTGGTGGAAGAGATCATAGCCGCCGGCGGCGAGGCCGTTGCCAGCTATGATTCGGTGGCCACCGCCGAAGGTGGACAGGCCATTGTGGATGTGGCCATCCAGGCCTTCGGCAAGTTAGACATCCTCATCAACAACGCGGGGATCCTGAGGGACAAGACCCTCGTGAAGATGGCGCCCGAAAACTGGGATGCGGTGATGGATGTGCACCTCAAGGGGGCCTACAATGTCACGCGGCCCGCCTTTATTCAGATGCGGGAGAACCGCTACGGCCGGATTATCTTCACCACGTCCGCAGCTGGGCTCTACGGCAACTTCGGCCAGACCAACTACTCGGCGGCCAAGATGGGCCTGATCGGCTTCATGAATACATTGAAACTGGAAGGGGACAAGCATCAGATCAAGGTCAACACCATCGCGCCGGTGGCCGCCACCCGGCTGACCGAAGGGATTTTGCCGCCGGATCTCCTGGAGAAACTCAAGCCCGAATTTGTGGCCCCCATGGTGCTCTATCTCTGTTCAGAGCAGTGCCCCGTATCCGGCGCCATCTACAATGCGGGGATGGGATACGTCAACCGGGTGGCCATCGCCACGGGTCCGGGTGCCGTGGTGGGCGACGGTGAGACCCCACCGGGACCGGAGGCCGTGGCGGAGAAGTGGCCCCGGATCACATCCCTGGACCCTTCAGCGGAGTATCCCAATGCCACCGCCGCCTTCAGCCCCATGCTGGATGCCTTCAGCCCCAAAAAGGCGGAAGCCGCCGAATCAGAAGGGAGCGGGTTGACGGTGAAGGGGATTTTCGAAGGTCTCCCTGAGGCCTTCCAGGCGGACCAGGCCACCGGGGTGGATGTGGTATTTCAGTTCAATATCTCAGGACCCACGGGCGGCTCATGGTTTGCCACCATCAAAGACGGCACCTGTGATGTCACAAAAGGGACCCATGACAGTCCCACCACCACCATTGACATGGCGGATGATGATTTTGTGAAGATGATTGCAGGGGAGCTCAATGCCATGTCCGCCTATACCAGCGGGAAAATCAAGATCGGCGGAGATCTCATGAAGTCCCAGCTCATCGAAAAACTGTTTACATTCTAATGGCGTTCCTGATGAGGGTCTTGACTCTCACCATGCCGACCGCTTAACCCATCTGAGGAGGATGACCAATGATCGGTATCAAATCGTACGGCGGGTATATCCCCCGATTGCGGCTCAACCGTATGAGTATTTATCAGAATATGGGATGGTTCGCCCCGGCCATTGTCCTGGTGGCCCAGGGGGAGCGTTCCTTCTGCAACTGGGACGAGGATGCCCTGACCATGGCCGTAGAGGCTTCGAGGGATTGTCTAAAGGGAATCGACTGCTCCGAGGTAGACGGACATTATCTCTGCTCCACCACACTCCCCTTCAGGGATCGCTCCTGTTCGGGCGTGGTCAAGACCGCGCTGAACCTGAGGGACGACATGATCACAGGGGATGTGACCACATCGCTCAAGTGCGGCACCAGCGCCCTGGTGACCGCGCTGGAGGCGGTGAAGAGCGGCGAGCGGCACAACATTCTGGTGACGGCATCGGACAAGCGGGAGGCTCGGGCCGCCTATTTCTATGAGATGTGGTTCGGGGACGGGGCAGGGTCCCTGTTGGTGGGCGACACGGACGTGATTGCTGAATTCAAGGGAAGCCACTCGGTCTCCTACGATTTCGTGGACCACTACCGCGGGTCCTGGAACGACTATGATTACATGTGGGAGGAACGATGGGTCCGCGACGAGGGCTATTCCCGAATCATCCCCGAGGCGGTCAATGGGCTCTTCGACAAGCTCTCCATCTCCATGGATGACGTGGACACCCTGGTCTTCCCCTGCTTTTTTAAGGCGGAACACAAAAAGATTGCTCAGAAGCTGGGGGCCTCACCGGATCAGGTGGTGGATAACCTGCACGAGGCCTGCGGAGAGACCGGCGCGGCCCATCCCTTTGTCATGCTTATATCGGCCCTGGAGAAGGCGAAGCCAGGGGACCGGATCGTGGTGGCGGGATTCGGTCAGGGGTGTGACGCCCTCTGTTTCCAGGTCACCGACCACATCGCCAAACTCTCTCCGAGAAACGGCATTAAGGGGAGCCTGGAGAATAAGAAGACCGAAGACAATTACCCCAAGTTTCTCAAATTCAGGGACCTGATCAAGACCGAGATGGGGATCCGGGCCGAAGCCCCCACCCAGACAGCCATGACCGTGCTGTGGCGAAAACGCAAGATGCTCCTGGGGCTGGTGGGTGGCAGGTGCAGCAAATGCGGCACCCCCCAGTTCCCTAAGATGGATATCTGTGTGAATCCGGAGTGCAACGCCTTTCATACCCAGGAAGACTATCCGTTTCAGGAGGAGCCGGCATTCATCAAGAGCTTTACCGGGGATCTGCTGAGTGTATCCGTGGACCCGCCCGCCATATACGGCATGATCCAGTTTGAAAACGGGGGGCGCTTCATGGCCGATTTCACCGACTGTGCCCTGGAGGATGTGCGCGTGGGCCAGCAGGTGCGGCTCACCTTCCGGAGACGCTACGTGGATAAAGAGCGCGGTTTTTCCGGGTATTTCTGGAAGGCGGTGCCCTTGCCCGGGAGCGGCCCCGAGCCGGGCGAAGCCGAGGGGATCCGCTTTGACGGCCGGGTGGCCATCGTGACCGGGGCCGGCGCCGGCCTGGGCCGCGATTATGCCCTGAACCTGGCGAGACGCGGCGCCAGGGTGGTGGTGAACGATCTGGGCGGTGCGCCGGATGGTTCGGGGAAGGGCGCCAAGGCCCCCGCAGATCAGGTGGTGGAAGAGATCATCGCGGCGGGCGGGGAGGCGGTGGCCAATTACGATTCCGTGGCCACCCCCGAAGGCGGAGAGGCCATTGTGGATACGGCCATCCAGGCCTTCGGCAAGTTAGACATCCTCATCAACAACGCGGGGATTCTGAGGGACAAGACCCTCGTGAAGATGGACCCCGAGAACTGGGATGCGGTGATGGATGTACACCTCAAGGGGGCCTACAATGTGACGCGGCCCGCCTTTGTGAAGATGCGGGAGAACCGCTTCGGCCGGATTGTGCTGACCACCTCCGCCGCCGGACTCTATGGGAATTTCGGGCAGACCAACTACTCGGCGGCCAAGACCGGCCTCTTGGGATTCATGAACACCCTGAAGCTGGAGGGCGAGAAGCACGACATCCGGGTCAACACCGTGGCACCGGTGGCGGCCACGCGGCTGACACAGGATATTCTGCCCCCGGATCTCCTGGAGAAACTGAAACCCGAATTCGTCACCCCTCTGGTCCTGTTCTTCAGTTCGGATCAGTGCGATGAATCCGGTTTCATTATCAACGCGGGGATGGGGTACTTCAACCGGGCCGCCATTGTCACGGGCCCGGGGAAGGCCCTGAGCGACGGGAATGAGCCGCCCACCCTGGAAGATATTCACAAACACTGGGACGCCGTCAACCGAATGGAGGGCGCGGAGACCTTTGACAGTGCCACCGCCGCCTTCGGCCCCATGCTGGATGCCTTCAGTCCGAAAAAGGAAGAGGCAGGCGGGGAGACCGGTGCCGGGCTCACGGTCAAGGGGATTTTCGACCAGCTCCCGGATGCCTTTCAGGCGGACTGTGCCGCAGGTGTGGACGTGGTCTTTCAGTTCGATATCTCGGGACCCGGGGGCGGCAGCTGGCATGTCGAGATAAGGGACGGCGCGTGTCAGGTGACAGAAGGAACCCATGATGCCCCCACCACCACCATCAAGATGGGGGATGAGGATTTCATCAAGCTCATCTCCGGGGAACTGAACGCCATGAGCGCGTTCACCTCCGGCAAACTCAAGATCGAAGGGGACATCATGAAATCCCAGCTCATCGAGAAGGTGTTCAAGTTCTGATGGGCTATGTCGGCAGGATGTGGATGTTACAGGAATACGCCGGACAGGGACCCGCTTACGTGTGCTGCGGAATCCCTGTCCGGGATCAAAGAGGAGAAAAATCATGGCCACAGGGATCAGAGACAAGGTAGCAATTATCGGTATGGGATGTACCCGGTTCGGAGAGCGATGGGACGTGGGCGCCGAGGAACTCATGGTGGAGGCCTTTTCCGAATGCATGGCGGATGCGGGCATCGAAAAGGACGACATTCAGGCCGCCTGGCTCGGCACCTGCCTCGAGGAGATCAATGTGGGAAAGAGCGCACTGCCCCTCTCCACCACTCTCAGGCTCCCCTTCATTCCGGTCACCCGCACGGAGAATTTCTGTGCCAGCGGTACAGAGGCCTTCAGGGGGGCGGTCTATGCGGTGGCATCCGGGGCCTATGACGTGGCCCTGGCCCTCGGGGTGGAAAAGCTCAAGGACACCGGGTACGGCGGGCTTCCCAATCCCGGGTCCAACTGGGGATCGTTGAGCTGGCTCTGGTGGCCCAATGTGACGGCCCCCGGTGCATTCGCTCAGCTGGCCTCGGCCTACGCGGCCAAGTACGGCATTCCCGACAATGATTTGAAGCGGGCCATGGCCCATGTCTCCGCCAAGAGCCATGCCAACGGGGCCCTCAATCCCAAGGCCCATCTCAGGAAGGCCATCACCGATGAGCAGGTGATGGGGGCGCCCATCGTGGCCCACCCCCTGGGGCTGTTCGACTGCTGCGGGGTGAGCGACGGGTCCGCGTGCGCCATTGTCACTACGGTGGAAAAGGCCAGAGAACTGGGCAGGAAGGATTTCGTGACGGTCAAGGCCCTTCAGCTTGCCTTGAGCAACGGTGAAGAGATGGGATTCAACAACTGGGACGGGGATCACTTCATGACCACGGATCAGTGCAGCACCCGGGCCTATGAAGAGGCCGGCATCCGGAACCCGAGGGAGGAGATCAGCATGATGGAGCTGCACGACTGCTTCTCCATCACCGAACTGGTGACCTACGAAGACCTCCACATATCCCCGAGAGGCGGGGCGGTGAAAGACGTCATGGACGGCTTCTATGATCGGGAAGGAGGGGGAGTGCCCTGTCAGGTGGACGGCGGGCTCAAGTGCTTCGGCCATCCCATCGGCGCCTCAGGGCTCAGGATGCTCTATGAGATGTATCTCCAGTTTCACGGCCTGGCCGGAGAACGGCAGGTTGAGGACCCGCGGTTCGGACTGACCCATAACCTCGGAGGGGTGCCGTTCATGAATGTCTGCAGCATCGCCATTGTGGGGAGGTATGAGAATTGAGAAAAGGAGTCGGGTAGTGGAATTTGTTAAACTCTTCGAGTCGATCCGTATTAACGAGCTGGAGATCAAGAACCGGATCGTGATGCCCTCCATGGGCCTGGCCTACAGCACGGATTTTGCCTTCAATGACCGCTACAGGGCCTTTTACCGGGAACGGGCCCGGGGTGGGGTCGGACTTCTGACCATTGGGCCCGTCTCCATCGACCGAGCGGGGAGTGCGCCCATCATGCCGGGCCTCCACGAGGACCGGTTCGTCGAGCCCCTCGAGGCGTTTATTGACGAACTTCACCGGGACACGGATGTCAAGGTGGCGGTCCAGCTCCTCCACATGGGCCGCTATGCCTTCTCTTTCCTGACCGGCATGCCGCCCATCGCCCCTTCCGCCATTGCGAGCAAGTTGACCAAAGAGACGCCGAGGGAAATGACGCCGGAGGATATCGAGGCGATCCAGGAGGCCTACACCGAGGCGGCCCGACGGGCCGTGGCCGCGGGTTTTGATTTGGTGGAGGTCCTGGCCTGCACCGGCTACCTTATCAGTCAGTTCTCTCTCCGGTGACCAATCACCGGACCGATGCATACGGGGGTTCCATGGAAAACCGGATGCGCTTCGGTCTGGAGGTCATCGGCCGGGTTCGGGAGGTCATCGGTCCGGAAACCGCCCTGGGCATCCGAGTCGCGGGAAACGATTTCATGGAGGGGGGCATACCAACCGGGAATCGGCCGTCTTCGCCCGGGCTGCCGAGAAGGCGGGCGTGGATGCGGTGAACGTGACCGGCGGCTGGCATGAGACGAACGTGCCCCAGCTGACCGCCAATGTGCCGGCCGGCGGGTTCGTCTATCTGGCCCGGGGGATCAAGGAGGCGGTGGATATCCCGGTCTTTGCGTCCAACCGGCTGGGAGACCCCCAGGTAGCGGAGCGAGCACTCAGATCGGGCGCCTGCGACATGATCTGCTGGGGAAGACCGCTTCTGGCCGATCCGCACCTGCCCCGAAAGGTTCAGGAAAAGCGGCTCAATGAAATCATTCCCTGTGTCTCCTGCAACCAGGGCTGCTTTGATGCCATCTTTTCAGGGACCCCCGTGACCTGTATTCTCAATCCCATGACCGGGAGCGAGGGATATTACACCGTTGAAAAGGCTGCGAAACCGAAACGAATTCTGATCGCAGGTGGCGGCCCTGCAGGTATGGAGTTTGCCATCATGGCCGCACAAAGGGGGCACCATGTGACGCTTTTTGAGAAGCAGGACCGTCTCGGCGGTCAGGTGAATCTGGCCGCTGCACCCCCGGGTAAGCGGGAGCTGTTGCGGCTCATTTCCAGCATGCGCGACCGGATGGATCTTTTGGGCGTGAAGGTGGTGTTGAACACGGTCCTTACCCTGGAGAGGGTGTCGGCGGAGGGCGCGGATATGGTGGTGGCGGCCACCGGCGCCGAACCCATTGCCCTGGATGTGCCGGGCGCGGACCTCCCCCATGTCACGGATGCCTGGGATGTGCTCTCGGGCAAGGCCTGGGATATCGGCCGGGACGTGGTGGTGGTGGGCGGCAGTGCCACCGGGTGCGAGACGGCCCATTTCATCGTCGCCATGGATGTCCCGGATCCGGACACCTATACCTTCCTGATGCTGCACGGGGCAGAGGACCCGGTCCTTGCCACCTCGCTGTTGAGGACGTCCGGCCGGCGGGTGACGGTCATCGACATGGTCTCCCGGCTGGCCGACAACGTGGGGCGGACCGCACGCTGGTCCCTGATGAAATCCCTGAAACTCCTCGGCGTGAAGCTCCGGCCCAATACCACCCTGCTCGAGATTCAAGAGGGGGGCGTACGGGTGAAGACCGGCACCGGGGAAGAGACCCTTCCCGCGGACACGGTGGTCATGGCGGCGGGGGTCCAGCCGGATCACACGCTGTCCGAGGCGCTAAAGGAGACGGGTATCCCGGTCATCGAGGTCGGGGATGCCAGGCGGCCGGGCAAGATCACCGAGGCGGTGAGGGAGGGATTCATTCGGGCGCTGGAGGCGTGAGCCTTCCATCGTTGAGGTTAACACCTACGAATCATTAGCGATAAAGGTGTCAGGTGTCAGGTTTCGGGTGTCAGGAGTTGACCTTTGCTGAAACCTGAACCCTGAACACTGGCGACTCACTTGATTACGGCCGTCGGCCTGCATCGGGATATGGAGAAATGCGACATGGGCAAATGGATGGACGGCTATCTTGAACGTCTGAACCGGGTGCGTGAGGCCAACCTAACGGGCGGGAGAGAGGCGCGGATCGACATCCAGCACGGGCTGGGCAAATGCACCGCGAGAGAGCGGATCGCCGGCCTCGTGGATGAGGGGTCTTTCGATGAGATCGGTTCACTGGTGACGGATCCGCGCCCGCCCCTTGACGGCCGGACGAGGCCGTGCCCCTCTGACGGGGTGGTGATGGGGTTCGCGCGGGTGGACGGGAAAACGGCGGCGGTCTGCGCCATGGATTTCTCGGTCCTGTCCGGCTCTCTCGGGAGCCAGGCGGCATGGAAACTGGCCGACTGGGTGGACATGGCCGGGCAGAAGCGGATGCCCCTGATCACCCTCTTTGACACGGCTGGTTTACGGATCGGAATCAAGGCCGGGGACTGTGGGCTGGCCGGTATGGGCCGGTTTATTAGGAACTACTCCCGGTATTCGGGCGTGATTCCCCGGATCGCGCTGGTGCTGGGACCCTGTACCGGGCTGATGGCCGCCGCTGCCATCCTCTCGGATTTTCTGATCATGACCGAAGACACGGCCTTTTTATGGTACGGCGGAGAGAAACAATCCGATGAGGCGGGCACGGCCGAGTTTCACATGGAAAGAAGCGGCCAGTGTGATGTGATCGCGCGGGATGATGAGGATGCCATCCAGTGCGTCAGGGTTCTTTTGCGGTTCCTGCCCGGCAGTTGCTGGGAAAGACCGCCATTTGAAGAGACCCGGGATGATGTGGAAAGACGCGAAGCGGCCCTTTTGGATGTGATGCCCGACGATCCCAAGTTTACCTACGACATCCACGAGATCATCGAGTTGATCGTGGACAGGGGCACATTTCTGGAACTGAAGGCGGATTACGCCAGTCACCTGGTGATCGGGTTCTGTCGCTTCGGCGGTCACGGGGTGGGGCTGGTGGCCAACAACCCCGATGAACTGAGCGGCATACTGGAACCGGATTCCTCGGATAAGTACGACCGGTTCATGCGGTACTTGGATGCCTTC
Source organism: Deltaproteobacteria bacterium (assembly GCA_034522175.1). Lineage (GTDB taxonomy): Bacteria > Desulfobacterota > DSM-4660 > Desulfatiglandales > Desulfatiglandaceae > JAIPDZ01. Next base: position 4,073,046 of record JAXHLQ010000001.1, read on the forward strand.
AATATCCCCCTGGTGACCCTGGTGGATACCACGGCTTTTCCCCCGGGCGACCGGTGGGAACGCATGGGCGTGATCCGGCACGGCGCCAAACTGCTCCATTCCTACGCTCATCTGACCTGTCCCAAAATCACCATGGTGTTGAGACGCTCCTACGGCGGGGCCAACATTGTCCTGGGCTGCTCCAGGATGTTCCCGGATCTGGTCTATACCTGGCCCACGGCCGAATTCGCCCCCACGGGTCCTGAGACCGTGGTGCATGCGGTATTTCACAAGGCCCTGGCCAGGGCCAAAGAAGAGGGGAACTATGATGCGGTGTTCAACCAGTTCCTGACCATTCTCAAGGAGCAGTTTTCGGTGATGACCCTGGCCAGGACCTGGACATCCTATTACACGGCCCACGAGGTGATCGATCCCAGGGACACCCGGCCCAGGATCATCAAGGCCCTGGAAGCAGTCCGGAACAAGCACGAGACACTGCCGGAGAAGAAACGGTCCATCGTACCGGCATAGTGCCGCGTTCCACTCGTCTTGTATCGAATGATGGCAAGAATTGTTGTTGGAAGAAATCCCATGTGTTGGAATTGTTATCGAAAGACGCGGAAATCCCAAATCTCAAAAAACAAACTCCAAATAAGTCGAAAGCACCAAACGCTAAGACATGAAAAATCAGGGTCGAATTCTCTGTGTGTTTTTGTTTAGGATTTTCAATATTGGAATTTGGGTATTGTTTGTGAATTGTGATTTGAATATTGAGATTTAGCCAGGGGTTCAGCGTGCTATCGAATCATAGGGCTTAGGAATAGACTGCATCATCGGCACTTTTATACAGGTGGGGAGGGAGGCTTGATGGGTGAGGTGATGGATAAGGTTTTAGCGCGGCTGACTGATATCCACGAAAAAAACCGCTCAGGGGGCGGCATCGAACACATCGAACGGCAGCACAGCCGGGGCAAGATGATGGCCCGGGAACGGATCGCGTGTCTCTTGGATGAAGGGACCTTCTCCGAGCTGGGGTCGAGCGTGAATACCACCGGCGCCAGGATCGACGGGCGGGAATCCGATGCGCCCTGTGACGGCGCTGTGGTGGGGACCGGGAAGATCGAGGGGAGACGGGTGGTGGTCTATGCCAGTGACTTCACGGTCCTGGGCGGCTCCATCGGGACCCAGCACGGGCTCAAGTTTGTGAAGGTCATGGAGATGGCCGCGGCGTGGGGCATCCCCATGGTGTGGCTCTTGGACTCATCGGGCGGACGGCTCGGGTACCAGGACGTACCCATGGCCGGCATCGACTGGTGGTTTGCCCTGGAATCCCGCTTTTCCGGGATGATCCCTCAGATCAATGTCCTCCTGGGCCCCTGTATTGCGGGTCAGGCCTACTGTCCCACCCTGTGCGATTTTCTCCTCATGAGCCGGGGGACGGCCCACCTGTGGCTCGGCGGCCCGCGGATGACCCAGGCGGCCACCTCTGAAAAGATCGGCGATGATGTGGGGGGCGCCGATTACCACATGATCTACAGCGGCACCTGTGATGTGGTGGGGGAAGACGATGCAGAGACCATCCAGAAGACCCGGGCACTCCTGGGATATCTCCCCTCCAACTGGAAAGAACGGCCGCCCGTTCGGGAGACCGCAGATCCCCCGGACCGGGAGGTGGGGGAATTGGCCGCCCTGGTCCCGGATGACGGTGACCATGCCTACGACATGCATGATGTCATCAAGGTCCTGGTGGATGACGGCCGGTATTACGAGATCAAGGACGAATACGCCCGACAGCTGATTACCGGTTTCTGTCATTTCAACGGACAGGCCACGGGGCTGGTGGCCTGCAATCCCCTCGCCCACGGCAGTGCGATCGAGATCGATGCGTGCGACAAGTACTACCGCTTTCTCGAAGTGCTGGATGCCTACGGTATTCCGCTGGTGACGCTGGTGGACACACCCCCCATCCTGCCGGATGAAACCCAGGAAGCCAGGGGGCTGGTGCGGCATATGGGAAAGATGCTGGATCTTTTTGCCACGGCCACCATCCCCAAGATCAGTGTGGTGCTGCGCCGGGCATACGCGGACGCCGGCGGTATCATCCTGGGATGCGTCAAAGACATGGGGGTGGATCTCGCCTATGCCTGGCCCACGGCACGATACAGCGTGGAGGCGTCTGCCATGGATTACGGGAGGCCTTTGGGTGCGGTGTGGAAGAGGACGCCTACACGGGGTACCTCGACCGGGCCCGGGAACGGGTGGATGTCTTTGATGCGGCCGAAAGCTGGACCGCCCAGGTGGTGGATGAGGTCATTCATCCCAAAGAGACCCGAAAACGGATCATCGAAGCTCTCGAACTGACCCGGAACAAACGGGATGAACTGCCCCCCAGGGCGAAGATGCGCGGAACGGGACCGACGTGATGAGCCGCTGGTTAGGTGTCAGGTTTCGGGTTTTCCCGCCGGGCGGGATCAGGGTTTGATATGTAAGGGATTTGTGGGATGATCGCGTACTGTTAAATACGAAAGGAGTATAAAAATGAGTGACTCAGAGAAGGCCGCCAGACGCGTGGAGGTGCGGGCGCCCATGTCCGGGGTGTTCTACCGGCGGCCCGGCCCGGATGACGCGGCGTATGTGGACGTGGGCGATGCGGTCGAGAAGAAGCAGGTCCTGGCCCTTTTGGAGACCATGAAGGTCTTTCAGAGCGTGAAAGCCCCGGTTGCGGGAACGATCGTGGAGATCGTGGCGGAAAATGAGGCTGCTTTGAAGGACAACGACCTCATGATGGTGATTGAAAAGGGATAATGGCATGTTCTCCAAAATCCTCATCGCCAACCGCGGCGAAATCGCCCACCGGGTGATCCGCTCCTGCAGGGAGATGGGGATCGCCACGGTGGCGGTCTACTCGGAGGCGGACGACCGTTCGCTTCATCTGTCTTTGGCCGATGAGGCGGTGTGCATCGGTCCGCCGATCAGCGCCAGGAGTTATCTGAACATGGAAAAGATGATGGAGGTCGCCAAAGAGACCGGGGCTGACGCCATCCATCCCGGGTATGGATACCTGGCGGAGCGCGAGGCATTCGCCGCCCTGTGCGAGGCCGAGGGGATCACCTTTATCGGACCCACCGCCGGAAATCTAAGACTGGCCGGCGACAAGCTCGCTGCCAAAAAGACCGCCATATACGCCGGGGTGCCTGTAATCTCGAGCAGCGACGGCAATGTGCCCACGGTCAAGGAGGCGATCGATATATGCGAAAAAATGGGTTACCCGGTGATGATCAAGTCCGCGGGGGGCGGTGGGGGCCGGGGCATCCGGATCTGTGAAGACGAAGAGACGCTGACGGAAGAATTCCCCATCGCCCGCATGGAGGCGAGGGCTTCTTTCGGGAACGACGCCGTTTACATCGAGAAGGTCATCCCCGAGCCCCGGCACATCGAGTTTCAGGTACTCTGCGACACCCGGAAGCATGTCACCCACCTGGGTGAACGGGAATGTACCATTCAGCGGCGGTTTCAGAAACTGATCGAGGAATCGCCGTCGCCCTTTTTAACGCCGGCGCTTCGGGAGGAGATGGGTGAGGCCGCCATGGCCGTGTTGAAGGCGGCCGATTACGTGAATGCGGGTACGGTGGAATTCCTGGTGGACCGGGAGGGCGCCTTCTACTTCATGGAGATCAACGCCCGCATCCAGGTGGAGCACCCGGTGACCGAGCAGACCACAGGGATGGATCTAATCAAAGAACAGATCCGCATGGCCGCAGGGGAGGCCCTGGGATACACATTCGATGATCTTCACCTCAAGGGATGGGCCATGGAGTGCCGGATCAATGCAGAGGATCCGGACCGGGGGTTCGCGCCCTGTCCCGGGACCATTACCCGGTATCGCCCGCCCGGCGGCTTTGGGGTGCGGCTCGACACCCATCTCTACGAGGGCTATGAACTCCCTGTTTTTTATGACTCCCTCGTGGCCAAGCTGGTGTCCCATGATCTGACCCGGTCCGGGGCCATCCGGGTCATGAAGCGGGCCCTTGAGGAGTTCCGGATTGAACCCATCAAGACCACCATCCCGCTCTACTTGCGGGTGATGGATGATCCAAGATTCCTTGAGGGGGATTTTGATACCGGCTTCATCCAACGGTTTCTTCCGGAAGAGATTGAAGAGGACGATTAGAAGCGTTGTTTTGCTGAAGACGATTTATTTCTCACGCAAAGCCGCCAAGGCGCAAAGAAAGCAAATCTAAAAAGAGATTTCTGAACTTTTTTCTCAGCGTCTCAGCGTCTTGCGCGAGACCCTTTTTTGTTGTGTTCAACAGCCGGTTGATGGAGACTGCCGATGGATTTTGAACTGACGGATGAAGAGCGGATGCTCAAGGATACGGTGGTCAGATTCGTGGACCAGCAGGTCGGCCCCCTGGCCCCGGAGATCGACGAGGCGGAACGGTTCCCCGAGGAGAATTTCAAGGCCATGGCGGATATGGGCCTTTTCGGTATATCCATCCCCGAAACATACGGCGGGAGCGATGCGGGATTCTTTTCATGTGTTCTGGTGATGGAGGAACTGATGCGCGGATGCGTTTCCACCGGGAATACCTATGGGGCCCACGCCATCCTCTGCACGGAGAATATCTATCGGAACGGGAACGACGCCCAGCGGGAAAAATATCTGCCTCCGCTCATCCGGGGCGAGAAGATCGGGGCCCTGGCCATCACCGAACCCGAGGCGGGCTCCGACGCCCTCTCCCTTCGGACCCGGCACCAATCAGATCCAGCGGCTCATCATCATGCGGGAGTTGATGCGCGGGATGTGAATCGTATTGTGCCTGGAATATGCTCCTCGTTTTGAGGCGTTCGTATATATGGGCTTTCCTGAACCCCGGCCACTGGGGTGGCCATACCCGGAAGTGCTGCATTTCCCGGCAGCATGCAAGGAGGAAGCACTATGGAAGAGAAATTCTGGCACAAGGCATATGCGAAAGACGTCCCGTTTACGGTTGACTATGAAAAGATCACCCTGCCCGATACCCTGAAGCGAACCGCGGAACGCTTTCCGGACACCGTCGCCCTGGTGATGATGGGGAAAACCATCACCTACCGGGAACTGAACGATCTGGTGAACCGGTTTGCAGGCGCACTGACCGACCTCGGCATCCAAAAGGGAGACAAGGTGGCCCTCATCCTCCCCAACATGCCCCAGGCCATCATCGCCGCCTATGCCGTGTTCAGGGTGGGGGCCGTGGTGGTCATGAACAATCCCCTGTATACCGAGACCGAACTGGCCCATCAGCTCAATGATTCGGAATCCAAGATGGCCATCGGCATGGATCTTCTGGTCCCCCGGATGCTGAACCTGAAGGAAAAGACCGGGATCGAGACCGTCATCGCCTGCCACATCCGGGATTATCTTCCCTTTCCCAAGAAGCAGCTTTTCCCGTTTGTCAAAAAGGAGATGCACCGGAAGATCGACCCGAACGAGGGCGTGCTGGAATTCATGGACCTCATCAGGCGCTATCCACCGGACCCCCCGGACACGGAGGTCCGCTTTGATGACCTGGCGGCGCTGATGTATACCGGCGGCACCACGGGTCGTTCCAAAGGGGTAATGTTGACCCATGCCAATTCCAGCATCTGTGTTCAGCAGATGAAGGCCTGGCTCCCGGATGTGGTAGAGGGCAGGGAAAGCATGCTCGGCACCTTTCCCGTATTTCATATCGCCGGATACACCACGGGCATGAACACGGCCATACACCTGGGTCTTACCTATATCCTCATCCCGAGGCCCGAGCCGGGTGTGGTCCTGGAAATGACCCGGAAATACAAGCCCAACTGGTTTCCGTGTGTCCCCACTATCTTTGTGGGGGTTCTGGCCCACCCCGACTTTCCCAAGACCGATTTTTCTTCGGTCAAGGGGTGCGTGTCAGGGGCGGCCCCGCTGGCTTTGGAGACCATCAAACAGTGGAAAGCGGCGGTGGGCGTGGACATCGTGGAGTGCTACGGTCTCACCGAAACGTGTACCCTCACCCATGCCAATCCATGGAGAGGGAAGACCAAGGCCGGGAGTGTGGGCGTACCGGTTCCGGATACGGACTGCCGGATCGTGGATGTGGAGACCGGGACCAGGGAGATGCCCATCGGTGAATCAGGGGAGATCCTCCTGAAGGGTCCCCAGGTGACCAGCGGATATTACAACCAGCCCGAAGAGACGGCCGACGCCATCCGGGAGGGATGGCTCTACACCGGGGATATCGGGTACATGGATGATGAGGGGTATCTCTTCATCGTGGACCGGAAAAAGGACATGATCATCGCCGGCGGGTACAACATCTACCCCAGGGATATCGATGAAGTCCTGTTCGAGCATCCCAAGATTCGGGAGGCCTGTGCGGTGGGGGTACCCGATGCCTATCGGGGGGAGACCGTAAAGGCCTTTGTCGTGCCGGAAGCCGGTGAAACCCTTACGGATGAAGACATCAAGGCCTGGTGCAAGGAAAAGCTGGCCGCCTACAAGGTGCCCAAGCAGGTGGAGCTGATGGACGAACTCCCCAAGAGCCCCATCGGCAAGGTGCTGCGACGGAAGCTCAGGGAAATGGAGATGGAAAAACAGAAGGAGGGCGGCGAGAAGACCGCCGGATAAGGGGGTATCCGCTATGGACGGCTATGATGCGATCGTTATCGGTGCGGGGAACGGTGGACTCACTGCATCGGCGGCCATGGCCCAGAAAGGACTGAAGGTGTTGCTCCTGGAGCGGCACAACATACCCGGCGGGTGTGCCACCAGTTTCTGCCGGGGACGGTTTGAATTCGAGGTGGCCCTTCATCAGCTCAGCGGCATGGGAACCATGGAAAAGCCCGGTCCCCTGCGCATGATGCTGAGCAGCCTCGGCATCCTGGATCAACTAAAACTGGTGGAGATGCCGGAACTCTATCATGTGGTCATGCCCGACGGGTTCAAGATCGGATTTCGGCCCGACAAAGACGACGTCATATCGACATTGAAGGCACGGTTTCCGGAGGAGAGCGAGGCCATCGATACCTTTTTCGACCGGGTCTATGCCTACGCCAACCAGATGCTGGCCGCCTTCTTTTTCAAGGATCCGGAGCCCAGCCGGGAGAAATATCCGGTCATGTACGAATATGCCTTCAAGACCGCGGCCGAGGTCCTGGACGACCTGTTTACGGACCCACTCCTGAAGGCGGTGATCTCCGTGTACTGGGGCTATGTGGGCCTCCCGCCCGACCGGCTGGCATTTCCCTATCTCGCCATGATCTTCTTCACCTACATCGAATTCAAACCGTTTCACATCAAGGGCGGGTCCCAGGCCCTCTCCAATGTGATCGTCAATCATTTCCTTTCACATGGTGGAGAGGTGAGATTCAACTGCGGCGTGGAAAAGATCCTGACGGAAGACGGTGCAGTCAAAGGGGTGGTGACCGAGGACGGGGACCGGATACCGGCCCGGTTTGTGGTGTCAAACGCCTCCCAGGTCTCCACCTACGTGGGGCTCATGGAGGGGACCCAGGTCCCGGAAAAGGTCCATCGGGAGATGCGGGGACGGAGCCTCAGTCCGTCGGCCTTTACCCTCTTTGCCGGGTTCGACTGCGAGCCCGAGGTCCTCGGGTTTACAGAGCCCACCACCTTTCTTCTCAAGGATCTCGATGTGTCGGACCGGGTCCTCAGCCGTATGGGAGAACTGAACATCGGGAACCAGGCCATGGTGGTGAGCTGCTATGATGTGGCGGATCCGGATTTCTCCCCGCCCGGCACCTGCCAGGCCAACATGGTCACCCTCAAGTACGGCAAGCCCTGGCTCAGGATTCCCCCCGGGGATTATTACCGAGTGAAATTTGCGTGCGCAGAGGAGATGCTCCAAAGGGTGGAGGAGATCTATCCCGGTCTCCGAGACCATATTGAGGAACTGGAGATTGCCACGCCCCTGACCCACATGCGGTATTTCAACCATCCGGAGGGGGCCATCTACGGGTATGAGCAGTATACCAAGGATTCCATGTTCTTTCAGCCGGGGCGCTATTCCCCGGTGGAAGGACTCTATTTTGCCAGCGGCTGGGTGGGGGACTGCGGGTTTCACCCCACGCTTCAGGCCGGGCTCAGGGCGGCGAATTCCATCGTCCGCAAATTGGAAAGGGAATAGATCCGCAAGACCTAAATCAAAATGTCACGCAAAGCCGCAAAGACCGCAAAGGTAAGTTTTTATAATTCATATGGCTTTTTCTCTGCGTCCCTGCGTCTCTGCGCGAAAACGTACGTCTTACGAGACTATCAAGGTTAAAAAATTACATTCGTTGCGTGGGGAATAGCATGAAAAAAGCGATCTTTGAAGATTTTGACGGATATCAGGATATCGTCGAGGAGATTGAGTTCAGCCGGAAGTTCGGCGTGAATTACACGAAGGCGCGGGATATGCCGGCGGCATATATCGATCGTCTCCATCCGGCCCGCCTTGAGCTTCGCGTGAGCGATATGAGGGAGGAGGGCCGGTCGGCCGGAACGTTCAGGCTGGTCCCGGTGGAGGGTCATCTCCCCCCGTTTCTCGCCGGCCAGTATATTTCCCTTTCTGTGGAAACGAAAGGCATCCGCACCAGCCGGCCGTACAGCCTGTCCTCGCCGCCCAATCAGACCGGGTTCTGGGAGATCACGGTGCAACGGGTGGCCTCGGGGCTGGTGTCCGGGTACCTGCTCGACCATGTGAAGAGAGGGGATCTGATAGAGAGTTCCGGGCCCTGCGGTACCTTCTATTACAACCCCGTCTTCCATGACCGGGAGATGGTCATGATCGCCGGCGGCGCAGGGATTACGCCCTTTATGAGTATGATCCGGGAGATCACGCAACGCGGGCTGGACAGGGAGGTATATCTATTTTACGGTAACAGGACCCTTGAAGGGGCTCTGTTTCATCAGGAGCTGCGTGCCCTTTCCGAGCGATTCGACACTATCCAATATGTTCCGGTGATTGAAGCCCCGCCCGAGGATTACCGGGGTGCGGCGGGGCTGATCACCGGAGAATTGATTCGTGAGACCGCAGGGGAGATGGGGAATAAGACCTTTTATCTCTGTGGCCCCCAGGGGCTCTATGATTTCTGCATTCCGGAATTAAAGGCGCTTGGCATTCCGGGGCGGAAAATTCGAAGGGAGGTCTACGGTCCCCCGCTGGATATCACGACCGCTCCGGGCTGGCCCGAAGACGTGCGTCCGGATCAGACCGTTTCAATAAGTGTGAGGGGAGAGGAGCCGGTGCCGGCCCGGTCGGGGGAGCCCCTGCTGAAGGCGCTGGAGACGGCCGGTCTCAAGGTCAGGGCCATCTGCCGGTCCGGGGAGTGCAGCATGTGCCGGGTCCGGGTGGTATCGGGAACGGTTTTTCAGCCGCCCGGGGTGCCGGTCCGCAAATCGGACAGGCGGTTCGGGTATGTGCATTCCTGTGTTTCCTATCCGTTGGAGGATCTTGAGATTGAAATGTAGCCTGTGATTGCTCCATGGCATGAATATGGGACATATGATAAACAAATAGACCGCCGAGACGCTGAGAACGCAAAGGATCTTAACTTTTTTCGTTTGTCGCTGAGACGGCGACAAACGAAAACCAACATGCCTCCGGCAATGGGATACAGAAAAATGTCTTGCCCGAAGGGCTTGGGTTTATTCCTTTTCGCCTATCTCAGCGAAAAGGAATAAAGAATCTCTCTCTTAGTGAACCTTGCGTCTTGAATGACCATGCCCCGGCTTGGGAATGGGCGGTGAAAAAAGAAGATAGAGCGCGATGATGACGAATGGCGGTCTTTAGGTTCGAGATGCTGATCGTAAGGGAAAGGAGTTTTTGGTCATGACCGATGGAAAAACACCAGAAAAAAAGCTGGTCAAGTTCGAGAAAAAGGGACATGTGGGCCGCATCATCCTGAACCGGCCCGAGAAGCGCAATGCCATGAATTTACGGGTGTGGAAGGCATTGGACGAGGCGGTGGCGGCTGCGGACGAGGATCCCGGAGGTTCGGGCGGTGGTGCTGACCGGAGAGGGAAAATCTTTTTGTGCGGGAATCGATCTGGGTCCTGAGAACGAACTGGTGGCGGCCATCGGCGATGCGCCAAGTGCGGTCCAGAAGCTGAATTTTTTTCAGAAGATCGTTGAGATTCAGGAGGTCCATAATCGCCTCGAGGGACTCTCAAAACCGACCATCGCGGCCGTTCACAGCCACTGTCTCGGGGCCGGGCTGGAACTGGTCCTGTGCTGTGATATCCGCATCTGTACGGCGGATGCCATTTTCGGTCTGCCCGAGGCCACCCTGGCCATCATTACCGATGTGGGGGGGCTCCAGCGTCTCCCCCGGGTGGTAGGAAGGGGTCATGCCCGGGAGATCGCCTTCCGGGGCCATCGGTTTGATGCCCGGCGGGCACAGATGATTCAACTGGTGAATGATGTATACGCCGATAAGGTGGTGCTGGAGTCGGAAGCCATGAAAATGGCCGAAGAGATCGCGGCCAACCCCCCGTTTGCGGTCCAGGGCGCAAAGGATGTCTTTCTGTTCGACGATACAGAAGCGGTCAAGCGGTCCCTTCATTACAATGCGGCACGTTCCGCCATGATCCTTCCTTCAGAGGATATGTTTGAGGCCATGAGTGCCTATCTGCAGAAACGAAAAGGGAATTTCAAAAGGGCGTAGGGACGGAGGCCGGATATCAGCGGTCAGATGTCGGCAACCCCACGGAAACCGAGAATCTTTCCCTTTTGAGATGTCTACTCATTCGGGGAAGCTCTACCGCGGGACAGGAAATCTTTAATTTCGCGTCACTTGTTACTCGTTACTCAATGTCGTTAACTTAAGGACGGTACCCGAGCATAGAGACTTCCACCGTCATTCCGGCGAAAGCCGGAATCCAGTCCTGTTGCGGCATTCGCGCCACCCTGGACCCCGGCCTTCGCCGGGGTGACGTCAAGGATGAATCGAATTGTTCTTAAGTTAATGACATTGACTCGTTACTGGTTGCTGGTTAGTGGGTGACTGACACCTGAAAACCGAAACCTGAATACCCAACGAATCAATAGTATTAGATGGAGTGAAATCTTACGCCTTTCCGGTGAGTTACCATTTAAGACGCTAACCTGAACAAAAGGAGATTAACATGACGCAAGACAAGACAGTCGTCACCTGTGCCCTCACCGGTGTCCTGACGGACCCGGCGGTTCATCACGTCCCGGTCACGCCGGAGGAGATGGCCGCGCACGCGGTTCAGGCCCACAATGCGGGGGCATCCATCCTTCATTGCCATTTCAGGAACCAGGCCGAGGAAATGGGGCATCTCCCCACGTGGGATCTCGATACGGTGGGGGATATCCTGGGGGCCATCAAGGATCGCATCCCGGAGATCATCATCTGCATGAGCACGGGCGTGGTGGGTCCGGATATCTCGGGTCCCCTGGCATGCCTTGAAAAATTCAGGCCTGAAATGGCTGCATGTAATGCCGGTTCCTTGAACTACTTAAAGCTTCGCTCGAATGGTGTCTGGGCCTGGCCGCCTGCCCTGTTCGACAATCCCGTGGAAAAGGTCAAGGGATTTCTCGATGTGATGACGGCCAATGACATTACCCCCGAATTCGAGTGTTTCGATACGGGCATTGTCCGGAGCGTGGGCTTATACCAGAAAAACGGGATGTTCGAGGGAGCGGCCCATATCTCCTGTGTCATGGGGGTGGCCAGCGGCATGCCGGCCCGGCCCGACCTCCTCCCCATCCTGGTGGACGAGATGACCGAAGGGACCCACTACCAGGTCATTGCGGTGGGCCGGGATGAAATCTGGGATCTCCACCGAAAGTGCGTGGAACTTGGCGGGAACGTGAGAACGGGTCTCGAAGATACGTTCTATCTGCCTGGCGGCGAAAAAGCCAAAAGCAACGGCGTCCTGGTGGAAGCCCTGGTGAATATCGTCCGCGAGGCAGGCCGTGAACCCGCGTCGCCCCAGGAAGCCCGTGAGATCCTGGGACTAAGACCTGCTGCTTAACCGCAAAGCGACCTGAACATGACCGGCAAAGAGCGAATATGGACCGCATTGAGTGTGCAGCAGGCAGACCGGGTGCCACTCTATATTCACGGGATTAATGAGGTTCCCATTATCAGCATCGGCCGTCACCTGACCGAAGGTCTGCCCGAACCGAAGCAGTTTCATGAGATGACCGATTCAGAAAAGATGAAGCTGCTGGATACGCTTTTCCTGATTCATGAGACCTTCGGTGTGGACGGATTTACCTCCTTTGAGATCGGGCATGAAAAGGAAATCGATGCCCGTCACGTTCAGGATGACTGGGGCGTCGTGTATACGCGCAATCCTCACGGCCTTCCCGTGCCCACCGGACATCCGCTGGAGACGAGATCCCGCCTGGAGGGCTACATCCCACCCACACCGAACCCGGCCCATCTGCTCCTCCTGCACCTGGCAAGGGAGCGATTCAAGGGAGAGAAGGCCCTGTTCTGGCTCATGCGGGGCACTTTTGTCATGAGCTGGCGGCTGACCGGCATGGCCAATCTCATGGTACAGATGATCAGAGACCCCCAATTCGTGCACCGTCTTGCCGAGATGACCCTGACGTTCAATCTTCAGATGCTTGATCTCCTTGTGGACGCCGGGCTCGATGTCCTTGTGATAGAGGACGACATCGCCCAGAACATCGGGCCCCTGATCTCTCCCAAGCATTTTGAGACGTTTGTGAATCCCTATAACAGGCAGCTTGTCCGGCGCGCCCACGAGAAAGGCCTGAAAGTGGTTCGGCACAGCGACGGGAACCTGTGGAAGCTGCTGGATACGCTCTTGGACACCGGTTACGATGGCCTGAATCCCATTGAATCCCATGCCGGGATGCACCTGAAAGATGTCAAAATCTATTGCGGTGACAGGCTCTGCCTCCTGGGTAATATCGACTGTATCGAACTCCTTCCGCGCGGCGCCCCGGAAGCGGTCGATGCCGCCGTAAGACAAGCCATCGAAGATGCGGGCGAGGGTGGGGGGCTGATCATCTGTTCATCCAACTCCCTGCATCCAGGGGTCAATCCGGAGAACTGCATCGCCATGTTTGAGGCGACAAAGCGATACGGACTGTACCGCTGAGAAATCCACTCAAGACCCTTAGACCCTATATGGAGCAGACCCGTGATGACTTCTCCTTCCACTGACGGCCATCGCAGTCCGACCGATTCGTCCGCCTATTTCACCTTCACGCTCCTCTTTTTGTTGTACATGTTCGACTATATTGACCGGCTGGTGATCTCTTCCCTGTTTCCATTTTTAAAGCAGGACTGGGGATTGACCGACACCCATTGCGGCCTTCTCATTTCGGCGGTCTACTGGTCGATCCTGGTCTTTTCATTGCCTGCATCCATTCTGGTGGACCGTTGGAGCCGGAAAAAGAGCATCGGGATCATGTCGCTGATGTGGGGCCTGGCGTGCATCGCCTGTGCGTTCACCCGCAACTTCACCCAGCTCTTCGCAGCGAGATCCCTGATCGGGATCGGCGAAGCCGGTTATGCCCCCGGCGGCACCGCCATGATTTCGGCTCTTTTTCCCCAGGAAAGGCGTGCCCGAATGTTGGGGCTATGGAACGCCTCCATTCCCCTGGGCGGGGCATTGGGGGTTGCGATGGGCGGGGTGATTGCCCAGCATCTGGGATGGCGACATGCATTTGGCATTGTTGCGATTCCAGGCCTGATCGTGGCGCTCCTCTTCTTCAAGGTGAAGGACTACCGGACCATCGCCCTCCTCCGGGACAGGGGAAACGGGACCAATGGAAATATGGCCCGCATGGGTGTTCCTGAAATTGTTCTTCGGTTTATTCGGAACAGAACCCTGATGGCCAATAACTTTGCGTTTGCGGGAAATACCTTTGTCACGGCTGCACTGTTGACCTGGCTCCCCTCCTATTTCAACCGGCTGGAGGGCCTGTCCATGGACAAGGCGGGACCCAAAAGCGCCATTGTGATGCTCATGGCCATTGTGGGCGCCCCGCTGGGAGGCTACTTGGCGGACCGGTGGCAGCAGAAAAGGAACACCGCGCGGCTTTTGTTTCCCTCCCTGTCATCCCTGATCACGGCCGTACTTCTTTTGATCGCGTTTACATCGCTCCGGGGAACCCTTCAGTATGGGGTGCTTCTCCTGGCCGGTATGTCCATCATAGCCTTTGTCCCCGCCTCGGTGGCCGTCACCCAGGATGTGGTTCATCCCGGTCTCAGAGCCATCTCCTTAAGCCTCTGCGTGATTGTGCAGCATCTATTCGGCAGTGCTCTGGGACCCCCGTTTATCGGTGTTTTGTCCGACCGATACGGTCTGGAAACCGCCATGCAGTTTCTGGCGCTCTTTGCCTTTCTATCGGGGATTCTCTATTTCATAGGGTCCTTTTCGTACCCGAAGGATGCGGCCGGGGTCGAGCCGGTGGAGATTGTGATGGAATAGTATCCAAATCTTCTGTCTTGCTGTTTTCAACGGGGGTCCTGCCCAACGGCAGTTTCTTGAACCGCCCGCCGTACAATGGAATTTTGCTCGTGCGGACTTTTTATGCTCGTGGTTCTGGGATTTTATCCCTGGTGGTCAATTTTCCTTGAATGATGAAACGCATTGAACTAAACGATGTTTACAGGCACTTGTCCATCCCAAATGATGGGCTTATTTCCTTTCGAAATCGGTTGGCGGGCACAGTTGCCGTTTCCCGCCGGGTGCGTGGCTTCGGAGTTTACCCTAACGTTGCATAAAAGTTGAGTTCAAAACGCTATAGATTAGGTCAGCAGGGGACGATGGGGCATTTTCAAGGGTGAAAGCGTATCGACCATACGGTGAAGTCTTGAAAATGGAACAGCGTTTCTTGATATCCTGATATAGAGTGAGTGAAACGATTTTGGGCCAATGCTTTATGCAACGTTAGGGTTTACACTATCACCGGGTAAGGTCATCATAGAAGAAATGCCTAAATCTGCTTCCGCCGTCCCGACCTGGGCTTTGACCCTGCGCCGGATAACCCAATATATGTCCCAGGACTTCCTGGGCGGACCTCGTCCGTGGAAGTTTGCGTGGGTGATCAATTTTCAGAAGGTGGGCACATTTCCCCTTCTTGGGCTTCTGATCGGGTATTACCAGAATTTCACCGTGGCGGCCTGGATCTATCTGGCCCTACACGGCAGCTATGGGATCATCTGGTTGATTAAGGATATGGCGTTTCCCGACCCGAACTGGCAGGTCAAGATCACCATCGGCGGCGGCATTAATGCCTTTTTGAGTGTTCTGGGCTGGTACTGGGTGTTCGGGTGGCTGTTGATCTCGCGACCATCCACGCCCCATTACCCGCTCCCGGATATGGCCTGGTTTGCCGTCTCGATCACGCTCTGTATGATCGGATGCGTCATCATGATCACGGCGGACGCCCAGAAGTATTATACGCTCCGAGTTAGGCGGGGGTTGATCACGGACGGAATGCACCGGTATATCCGCCATCCCAATTACCTCGGCGAGATGATGATCTATCTCGCTTTCGCCCTCATGGTGTGGCACTGGCTGCCGTTTCTGGTGCTGGCCTGGGTGTGGGGAGGACTGTTCTCAGTGAATATGATCCTGAAAGAGGCCAGCATGTCCCGTTATTCCGAATGGGCGGAATATAAAAAGCGGACGTGGTGGATTATTCCCTATCTGCTTTAGGGTCTGTAGAGTAGACAGATCGTGACGCATGCCGAAAATGAAACACGCCTTTCAGACCATCATCAAACATCTCATAGGCGCTGCCAAGACCCCTGCCCTGTCCGGCATAGATGCGGACGCCCAGTTTTTTCTCAATTCGGACGGAGACCCCTCCATTACCCGTAGACTCAATGCAGCCTTTTTGATGGTCCTGTCTGGACCCGACAATGCCGGGTACGAAGCGGCATGGCAGTACCTCAATAAGCTGTCTGTGGATCGCGGCGGGGGCACTTTGGCGCGGTTCTATCTGACGAGTGCGGAACAGGTCTTGCGGGAAGTGACGGCGACGGCCCAGTCAAACGAGGAGGTTGCAGAGGCATTAAAGCGGGCGGCAGACTGGTGCGCCGATAATGACGGCCTTCGGTTCATCTGGCAGGTCTTTTTCCCCGAAGGGACCAGGTGTATCGATGATCCCGAAAAGCGCATATTGGCGTTACGAGATACCCGGAAAATCGACATAAAAAAACCCAATCCAAATCCGATCAGACGGCCCGCGCGGGACATCCTTTTCATGTCCAACCTCCTGATCACCATCCCACCGGATCCGGGTCGGATCGATTCAGACGTTTGTTCGGCGGACACTTGTGAGCAGGTGCGGCGCGCAGCCGGGACGGCCCAGAAGTACTGGTATGACCATCCCATCCAAATCGGTGTGCCGCCTGAAAACAATGAGGCCGTCTATGGACTCCGGGGCCTCAATGCGGCCATGCGAACAGAGAAGGCGAGGGGGGTTGCCCGCCCGGATGACAAGCTGACCTGTATCCTGTCCGTGTCCGTGACCCACGAGGGGCTTCAGAGGGGGCCACGAAATATCTCCGGGAGGTGTATGCAGCCATCGAACCCCTTCCCCACATGGATGTGTTCGTCTTTTCAGAGGTTGATACCCGCCGCATGATTGAAGAGATCCTGATCCCCGGGGCTGAACAACTCCTTGGAATCCCCGAACCCAATCCATTTGAGAAGATATTCGGTGTGGATGGCGAGTACGGTAGGCACTACAGCTTTCTCAAGGCGTTTTCCGCTTTCTGGCAGGTCCTCATTGACCCGGAAATTAAAGCGTCTTTCAAAATCGATATGGACCAGGTTTTTGACCAGGATGCGCTCATAAAGGAAACGGGCCTATCCGCTCTGGAGCATTTCACCACCCCGTTGTGGGGGGCCGAGGGCGTGGATACATCGGGAAGAGCGGTAGATCTCGGACTGATGGCCGGCGCCCTGGTAAATGAAAAGGATATCAAACAGGGCCTTTTTACACCCGATGTGACCCTTCCCCATGAAATGCCACAGGGGGAGTCACTGATCTTTTACAGCCGGATCCCGCAGGCCATCTCCACCCAGGCCGAGATGATGACCCGATATGATAGCCCTCCCCTCGACGGTGTGACCGGCTGTATTCATCGCATTCATGTGACCGGCGGGACGTGCGCCGCCCTCATCCGAAGCCTCCGCCACTACCGGCCGTTTACTCCCTCCTTCATCGGCCGTGCCGAGGATCAGGCTTTTCTCCTAAGCTCGCTTTTCAGTGACCCGGGACCCAGCCTTCGCTATCTCCACAGAC
Source organism: Deltaproteobacteria bacterium (assembly GCA_034522175.1). Classification (GTDB taxonomy): domain Bacteria; phylum Desulfobacterota; class DSM-4660; order Desulfatiglandales; family Desulfatiglandaceae; genus JAIPDZ01. The sequence continues at coordinate 4,090,298 of JAXHLQ010000001.1, forward strand.
CCGGATTGATCATGCGGCATGACAAAGAGAGTTTTGCGGCAGAGGCGGTAAAGGGAGCCAAACCGGGGAAGTATGTAGGCGATCTGGTGCGGACGCTTCTGTTCAGTGCCTATGGCCGGGTCCTGCCGTGGCCCCTAAAAACGATAAAAGATGTGATCGATCCTTTTACCGGGTGTTTTGTATCCCCTATCCCCCTGACCGTGGTCTCCCTTCGTTTGGCCTTTCATCTAAGCGGTCTCTGGCAGGAGGGAGGTGAGTCCGGTTTGAAAGAGGCGGCACAGATTCAGCAACTTGCGGTCAACCGTTTGGCGCCGCTTATGAGAGAAATGGATGAGAATCCCGATTTTCTGAGGGCTCGCGTGGGACAGGAAAAATCAGCTTGGAATCTGTTCTATGATCTCATGGACCGCTTGGAGAGGGCCATAGCCGAAAAAGATTCATTTGCCTTAGCGCTAAAGAAAAGGGCCGAGACCCTGATCAGGGATTGTGCGGTTCACGTGGGTCGGTCGGATTGAAAGCGGCCACGGTTTTCATGTGGCTTAAGACCTCATCCCGGCCCTGCCGGGTCCTGGCGGAAAAGATGACCGGCTCATGAGAAATCACTCCGCCTGCTCGAATCAGATTTTCCTCTTTTAGTGCCCTTGTGATTATGCTGTGTCGTTTGCGGGTTTCCTGGCGCGATACTTTATCTGCTTTGGTAAGGACCACAATCGGCGTAATGGCATAATGATCGAGCCAGTGGAGCAGATCCAGGTCACCGGTCGTCGGGTCTCTCCGAATATCCAGGATAACGACGACCCCTCGCAGGGTCTCCCGGGTACGCAGATAGGTTTCCACCATTTTGCGCCAGGCATTACGCACTTTGTCCGGCACACGGGCAAAGCCGTAGCCCGGCAGATCCACCAGCATCATCTCATTTCCCAGCCGAAAAAAATTGATGGCCTGCGTCCTGCCGGGTTTGGCACTGGTGCGGGCCAGCTTTTTCCGGTTGACCACCGCATTGATGAGCGAAGACTTCCCCACGTTGGACCGGCCCGCAAAGGCGATCTCCGGGAGATCCGGGAGCGGATAGTGGCTCTCTTTGTAAGCGCTCTTAAGGAATTGAACGTCCATTGATCAGCCGTGCCCATGTGCCAGCAGGGAGGAATTCCGTGATTAAATAAGAAGAGGGCCTTTTCATTAATCTCAACATCTTGCTGAAGCTCGGGTTTACCGTGAATGTCGTATTCAGTAGAACGACAGGCGAATCATGCCTCCTTCCGCTTTCCAGCCGCGGGGGACCAGGATATGAAAGGCCTGCTGGTAAGGCTCCTGGTAAAGGTCCAGAAAAACCCCTTGATTCGCCCTATCCTCGCTCGCATCCGCTTTATCTCCCGTTGCCAAAACTATCAGAGCGAAAAGCACAATGGCGACGGCCGCGTGATGGCCGTACATCTTCATAAAAGGTTTCCTCCCCTTGTTTTTAAGAAGTCGATCATTACCGGGAAACTATAGGGTACTTCCGCCGAGGGGTCAAGAACGAACATATGTGCTTGGATCGGGTTGATATCGTTCAGTAACGCCTTTAGGGGGGCCAAACTCAGAAAAACAGCAATCCGTAATAGCCATTGTTGACACAGGCAGGCCGGACCGACTACCCTACTCGCGTTTGGTCTGCGATGGCCCGGTCCAGTGCCTGCCGTGGTCAAAAACGGGATTCCCATGTGATGGAGCATCATGACCCATGCGCGTGATTTCAGACTGGTTTAAGCGATTTTTTTCCGACCCCCAGGTGGTTATTCTGACGCTCCTGCTGATTGTGGGGTTCCTGAGTATTGTGTTTCTCGGAAGAATGCTGGCACCGGTATTTGCCAGTGTGATCGTTGCCTATCTCTTAGTGCGCTGTCTCATAAATTTTGTCCTTAATTCTGGCAATTTAACAGCACCGCAAATGGTGGGTTCAATGAAATCACAGTATTCAAATCCCAAATCACAAATCCCGCTGAAGTCGGGATCTTCGACTATATCCAAATTCCAATCCCGCGCAATCGCGGGATCGAAATTCGAAACAACGCGTGCAAAGGATTGGAGGCACACCCTTGATATGGACCCCAAAATCAATTAAGTGATGCCGGGCGATTTACGACATTCCCACGGGTACTGCCCCGGCCCAAAAGGGAAATTTTTCGTCTTAAACCTTGCGATTTGGTCATTGGGATTTATTTGAAATTTGGTGCTTGGGAGTTGGAGATTCCGCGTCTCTGTCTGTTTTAAGTGGGTTAAATAGGGACCGTTTTCTGCGAATAACATCTTGCCATTATCGGGGACAGAACTTATGAGACGCGGCATTAGAAGGCCTGGTGATTCGCCTCCAGTCGTTCCGCGTGCCAAGGGCGCTTTCGGTTGCACTCGTCTTTTCAGGTTTCAGGGGTTGTTTCCGCTCCTGTGGCGGCAGTCCGTCCAACTCTTTCAGCAGCTGCCCACCATGATGTCATGGAGTCAGGAACAGCTGATGAGACTGCCCGAGCGTTACCCGGACTTTGTGAGTGAACAGCAGATCCTGGACCTCATCGGTTCCCTCCGGGCGGAGTTGGCCCATGTGGGACAACGGCTCTTGTCGATCTCCCTGTTATCGGTGAGGATCGTGATCTGGATCCTCGTCTATATCTTTCTGATGCCGCTGCTGGTTTTCTTTTTGTTAAAGGACAAAGACCGCATCCTGGGGTGGATCACCGGTTTCATCCCCGAGCACCGACGGCTGGCCGCCAGGGTCTGGCACGAAGTGGATGAGCAGATGGGAAATTATATTCGGGGGAAATTCTATGAAATCTTGATCCTATGGTCGGCCAGCTATTTAATTTTCGCGTTACTGGGCTTGGAATTTGCGGTGTTACTGGGATTCTTTGTGGGGCTTTCCGTGCTGGTTCCCTATTTCGGGGCAGTTTTTATTGCGCTGCCGGTGGCCATGGTGGCCTATTTTCAGTGGGGCCTGTGTCCTCAATTCCTGTACGTGGTCCTGGCATACATCGTGATTCAGATTCTGGATGGCAATGTCCTGGTGACCCTCCTGTTTTCCGAGGTGGTCAATCTTCATCCCATTGCCATCATCATTGCGGTGCTCTTTTTCGGCGGTGTTTTCGGTTTTTGGGGTGTGTTCTTCGCCATCCCTCTGGCCACGCTGGTGAAAGCGATCCTGAATGTGCGACCCGGACCGCCCGTTACAGACGGGGATAGCCCGGGGACTTGACCTCGTCTTCAGGCGGAAAAAGCCAGGGAGAGGGATCGATCCTCGGTGGATTGGGACGGCTGATCGACGGCAGGTGAAACCCCTTTCATCCTTGGACCCAGAACCCAGAACCTGCGATCTTGAGCTTTGAGCGTTTACCCTCGCGCCTCAAACCCAATGCCTTACGCCTCAAACAAGGACAGCTGCCTTACCCGTCTGAAAGAAGGTAAGGAAAACCCCTCGGAGGGTCAAGCAGAAATCGGCCAGGGTAAAAAGAATAGCTTAACGTATGCCGATTGTTATGGTAATACGTCAAAAAGCGCATGTAGCCTGGTTCGACAGGCCTGCAAAAAAACAGAAGGTCGCCCATGCAGCAGGATTTCCATTATTATGCAATCTATCAGTTGGCCGAACTGGCTGGTTTCAATGCCAATGATTCCGAGACCATTGCGTATGCGTCGCAGTATGTGGATGATTCCACGGAAAGTGAGCCGGTTATCCCCTTTGAGGATCAGCACTTCGATACCGTGAGGACGGCTCACTACAACCTGGAGGCCTTTGGCTGGAATGTTCAGAAGAAGATCTACATGCCCTTTCACTTCCTGCCCACCACCGTCCGCTGGGCATCCCCTGAAACCTTCTCCTACTGTACAACACCGGCCGGTGAAGACGACCACGCTTCGCTGGCCCATATGCTCTTCGAGGAGGCCTCGAAGGAATCCACCCGACGGTTCAGGCTGATCCGCATGGGCGTGGCCCTTCACACCATTGCGGATACCTTTGCCCACTTCGGGTTTTCAGGGCGGCACCATAATGAAAATGATGTGGGGAAGATCTGGCATGCCAGGAAAGGCGGGGGGTGGAAGTTGCAGTTTTTTAGCAGTTACATCGCCGATGTGTTCGTCCCCAGGATCGGGCACGTGGAAGCCTCATCCTATCCCGACTACCCCTACCTCAAATGGCGGTACGCGAGAGGGGATGGGAGCCAGAAAACCCGGGACAATCTGGCGTACAGCCTCGATGGCATCAACGCCATCTACAAGAAGCTCAAAGCGGCCAGAACGTCCATCCCATCCCCTTCAGACCTTTCTCAGGACCACCCCGCGGATTACAGAACCATCAAGTCGCTCCTTGGGAAGAGCGGGGACCTGGACGATCGCATCGACCGCTGGATCACCTACACCCGGGCCACCGAATATGACAAAACCGTCTGGCGGAAGGCCGCACTGAAAGGGGACCATGTGAAGTGGGATCACATGTCCCCGTCTCAGATGAAAGTCCAGTTAGAGAAACTGAAGGGAAAGGCCGGGTTTGACCAGTCCAAATGGGCCTATTTCCACCGGGCGGCCATGAAGCAGAGGAGTCTGGTGCTCGGGTGGATCAATTAAAGTTGTCTCCTCCCTCAAAAATGACTTGAATCCAGTGCCTGGGTACAGGCGAGTGAGAAAGGATTGAATTGCGGTTGCAAAGGAGAACAAAATTCTATGGAAGACAGAGAACAAAATAACCTCCCCGAGGAGGAACTGCATGATCCAGGTGAGGAGATGGAGGAAGAGGATTTTTCAGCCCTTTTTGAGGCGAGCCTGAACAAGGCGGATGAGCAGCGGGTCCAGACCGACGGCAAGGTGACCGGAACCGTGGTGAGCATGGGCGAGGAATGGGCCTTTGTGGATATGGGGCAAAAGAGCGAGGGAGTGATCGCTGTCCAGGAACTCCTGGATGAGGAGGGGAGATTGTCCGTCGCCGTCGGGGATACCATCACGGCCTATGTGGTGCGGGTCAGGGACGGGGAGACCGTCTTGAGCGTCAAGATGACGGCCGCGGCATCGGGCGAGACCCTGGCAGGGGCCCACAGGAGCGGGCTTCCCGTGGAAGGAACCGTGATCTCGGAGCGCAAGGGGGGCTATGAGGTAAAGGTCTTTGGAAAAGAGGCCTTCTGTCCTTATTCCCAAATGGACCTGCGGAGACCTTCCGATCCCCAAGGATACATCGGGAAAAAACTCCTCTTCCGGATCATGGACTATGAAAACGGAGGTCGGAACATCGTCCTGTCGCGGCGGCAGATTTTGGAAGAAGAACGGCGGCAAAAGGTGGAGGAGCTTCGAAAATCCCTCCACGTAGGGGATATGGTCCCAGGCACCATTACCAACCTGGTCCCCTTTGGCGCGTTTGTGGATATCGGTGGCATAGAAGGCCTCATCCCCATGTCGGAACTGGCCTGGCGGCGGGTTCAAACGGCAGCCGATGTGGTGGCCCCGGGAGACGCGGTCACGGCAAAGGTCCTGGACCTGGACTGGTCAGGGGAGCGGATTACCCTGAGTCTCAAGGCCACCGAGGAGGATCCCTGGGCCACGGCCGGAGAGCGCTACAGGGAAGGGACCACCGTGCCCGGGCATGTCAAGCATTTGGCGCCGTTCGGGGCCTTTGTGCAGCTTGAACCCGGCATAGAGGGGTTGCTCCATATCTCCGCCATGGGGTGGGCAAGCGGGTGTCGCACCCAAGTGAGGTGGTGTCCGAAGGGGAGGAGATTTCGGTCAGAATCGTCTCCATGGATCCGGATGCCCGCCGTATCGGTCTCGAATTGAGTTACCCCGGGTCAATGGAAGGAGAGAATGGCAAGGAAGCGGTGGAGGAGGGCGCGGTTCTGACCGGCACCATAGATGCGGTCAAACCCTACGGTGTCTTTGTCCTCCTGCCGGGCGGAAAGACAGGGCTCCTCCACATCTCCGAGATGGCCGGGGATACCACCGGGGATTTGAGACGCAAATACCCGCCGGGATCGTCCATTACAGTCCAGGTGCTGAAGGTGGATGCCGGGTCGGGCAAGATAGCGCTGAGAACCAAGGATCTGGCAGCAGCCGAGGAAAAGGCCTCGTTTCAGGCCTTTGAGGCCAAAAAGGAGAGCGCCGGATCATTGGGGACCATGGCATCGCTCTTCAAGCAGGCCGGTAAAAAGCAAGGGCGGGATCAATAGCCACAAACGGATCAAGATTCAATGGCGAAAAAGAAATCCAAGGAAGAGCGCAAAGATGATGGGGATCAGTTTCGTTTGCAGGTGGTTAGCAGTGCGTCTGAGGGATTTGAGCGGGAGAAGTAAGACAAGGGGGAGGACATTCAAGCCTGCCTGCGCTATGCCGCGCGTTCCTGCAAAAACGAGATCTGTCTTGACTTGGAGACGGGTGCTGCATGAAACTTTTGACCGTGCCACAGAACTTTGGGCCTTTCAGCTTTGAGCTTTGAGCTTCCTGCTTACATTCCCAGCCTCCAGAACCCAGCACCCAGTTAAGCCTTGAGCCTGCAACTTTTATCCCCACCTCCCAGAACCGAGTCCCCAGTGCCCAGAAGCCAGCCCCGTGTTCCCCTTGACTTTCCTGCTCTTGCAGCCATATGACGAGGGATTGCTGGCCGAACCCAAATCAGAGCCCGGCGGGCGGCTGCCGTCTGTGGATGAAGCGCGGGGCTTTGTGTTCTTGAGCAAACCCTAAAATTCTCTGCAATTTGAACGACTATATTGACATACGGCACACATTGTGTTTAAGTTCGGTGTATGGCATATTACAAATGGGATCATGAAAAGAATGAAAAGCTTAAGGCTGAACGCGGGGTCGGTTTTGAGCAGGTGATTCTACACATAGACCGCGGTGACCTTATGGATGTGGTCAAGCACCCCAATCAATCCAGATATCCAAATCAACAGATGCTGATCGTTAAAATCAAAGAATATGCCTATTTGGTCCCATTTGTTGAAGATGAAAAAGGCAAATTCTTGAAAACAATCATTCCGAGCCGGAAAGCGACTCGTGATTATTTGAAGGGACGAAATGACTAAACCGAAACTCGACAAAGAAGAGAGGGAACTTCTTGACAGCTATGAACGAGGGGAATGGAAGTCCGTCAAGAACCTGAAGGAAGAAATTGAAAAGCATAGAGGATACGCCCGTCAGACATTGAAAAAGGATAAACGGGTAAACATTCGAATTTCATCCATGGTACTTGATGAGCTTCAAACACGGGCTGTTGAAGATGGCATGCCATATCAGACATTGATATCCAGCATTCTCCATCGGTTCGTCACCGGTAGACTCGTTGAAAAGTCCAGATCGAACGAGTCAATGGAGAAATGAACCGCGGACCCACGCAGAAAGACGAGACGTTTTCATACGATCAAAGCCCACGAGCGATACATGAAGAATCCAGACAGAGACAGTGTATCACGCTTAGATGCGCTTCCAAATATTGGGAAGAAGATCGCATCAGCCCTTCATTTGATGGGCATCGATCATCCAAAGCAGCTGATTGGGATGGAACCATTCAAAATGTATGAGGATTTGTGCATAAGAACAGGACAAAGGCATGACCCCTGCGTGATTGATGTGTTCATGTCGGCTGTTCATTTTATGGAGGGTGGTGATCCGCTACCATGGTGGTCGTTTACTCCAGAACGAAAAAGGACCACGCAATCGTCTTCGAAGCATTGTTTTTGAATTCCTGAGGAGCGGCGGTCCCCACGCCAACAGTTCTTCAAGTTGACAATTTTAAGTCAGATTGATATAGATTTAACATCTAAAGGCTTGTCATTTCTGACGCAACCGGAGTAACCCACGTCGGCCTATCCATTGCCATAATAATAATTCGATCATGGGGAGATGCCTTTAGAAGTATTTCGTCGCCTTTAGTTTCCAGATTCGAAATCTTCTGGCCTGGAAGATGTCTCTTTTGGAGGATGCCATGGAAAACCTATCACAATTACAGAAAATGTCCCAAAAATATGCTGTATCTACTGAAGAATTTATTCGTTCGGGAATCATCTCGAATTTGAAGGAAAAGCAGCGGTTGTTGAGGATTGAACGCTTCGAAATGTTGGCAAGATATCAGGCATCGAATGTTGAAGAATTGCATCAGAAAATTGTTGAAGGGCAGGTGGCGGAACATCCAGGGTGGGAGGATTTGATCGAACTGAAGAATATTGAACAGGAGATTGAAGAGATACAGCATGATATCACCGATTTATAGACGACTTCAATCGATTGCGGAACTGTTTCGACCTTTCCCAAACACTGCCACGACGGGGAAGAGCAGAATGTCATCGAAAGTTTCTTGTCTGATGAACCCGAAAAGGCAGTTGAGGAATCGCTTTCAGCGGTGAGAAAGAAATTGATCGAAATTCTACAATGAGAGTGGTCAGGGTTCTCTTTGATCACCGGTTAGTTGAGAAATGAACCACTGACCCACGTAGACGGGCGCAGACGCATTATTGAAATGAACATTGACAATATACGCCAATGGCGTATAGAATATAATGATATTTCTCGAAACATCTATTTTTACCAAAGAAATACAGAGGCTAACGACAGACGACAACTACCGGATGCTCCAGAATGTTTTGATGCTTCGTCCGGATGCTGGGGAGTTAATCCGAGGAAGCGGCGGTTTACGAAAAATTCGATGGAATCTTCCAGGAAAAGGAAAGAGGGGCGCATTGCGCGTAATTTACTACTGGAACCCTCCAGGGAATATTTTTATGCTTTTCCCATACAAAAAGAACGAACAAGAGACTTTGACACCCAAACAATTGAAGGTGCTCAGGGATACAGTAAAGGAGCTTTTATCGTGAAAGACGATCATTTTGAAAAACTGGTTGCCAGCGTTAAGGAAGCAGGCGAGATTAAGGCAGGGCGTAAGGCCCCAAGCCGTGTATTCGACATTAAGCCACCTGAAATAAGGACTGTTCGAGAGAAACTTAATGTCTCACAAAGTGAGTTTGCACTAATGATTGGCGTCAGTGTTCGGACTCTACAGAATTGGGAGCAAGGAAGGAGAAAACCTGATGGACCTGCAAAGGCATTGTTGAGAATTGCATCAAGGAACCCGAACGCTGTTCTCGATGCTTTACATATGGAACAGTAGAAATAAATCCTTGATCCCGAACCGCAACTTTTTTGCCGTTCCGTGCTGGTCGTTTACTCCAGAACGAAAAGAAACCACACAATCATCTTGGGACCATTTTTCTTGAATTCTTGAAGAGACGTCCTGGGCTAACCGGTCTTGCGTCTCTATTTTGAGACCGGGCGATGAATCTTCTAAGATCAGGAGGGAACATGGCAGTTGTAAGTCGAAATGGTAAAAAAGCCCTGTTTTTCATGTTTTTGATTGTCGCCGCTATATTCACATGGTCTGTCTTTCACCATGTGCCTTTGTGTCACGCCGCCCAGCAAAAAGGCATTCAGGTGGTGATCGCCGATCCTTCGGGGGAGCGCGTGGGGCTTTACCAGGGGAGTTATGCGCTGGTCATCGGGGCGAGTGACTACACAGCCGGGTGGCCGGATCTGGGGAGCGTGCCCGGAGAACTGGACCGGGTGGAGTCGGCCCTTGAAAAACAAGGGTTTCAGGTGACCCGGGTCATGGACCCGGACTGCCGGGCCCTCAAGCGGGCCTATGAGGATTTTATCAACCGCTACGGCTATACGCCCGGCAATCGCCTGCTGTTTTATTTTTCCGGCCACGGCCATACCCGCAAAAACGGCACCAAGGGGTATCTGGTACCGGTGGATGCGCCGAATCCCCAACGGGATGAACGGGGGTTTTGAGAAAAGCCTTGCCCATGAACATGATCCTGGCCTGGTCCCGGCAGTTGGAGGCCCGCCATGCCTTGTTTCTCTTTGACAGCTGTTTTTCCGGCACCGTCTCCCGGCGAGAAGAAAGTGCGCAACAGCCTCGGCATGGAATTTGTCTATATTCGGCCCGGGAACTTTATGATGGGCAGCCCGTCCAATGAATCGGGCCGGGATGACGATGAAACACAGCACCGGGTGACCCTGACCCGGGGATATTATTTGCAGACCACCGAGGTGACTCAAGGGCAGTGGGAGCGGGTCATGGGGACCCGGCCCTGGTCGGGCAAAAAGTATGTTGAGGAAAATGCCAACCACCCGGCCGTGTATGTATCCTGGAACGATTGCCGGGAATTCATTCGAAAACTGAACCAAAAAGAGGGAACCAATAAATACCGCCTGCCCACCGAGGCTGAGCCAGGGCGTCTGCTATAGATAACTCGAACCCACTTTTACTCATGCCGAGGAACTCGCAGGGCTTATCATGACCATCCAGTACCGTTTTTTCACCATTCCCATTAAATCACTCGAAGGAGCGGAAACCGAACTGAACCGCTTCCTGCGGTCCCAGCGCGTCCTCACCGTACACCGGGAGTTTGTGAGCCAGGGTGAAAACTCCTTTTGGGCCATGGCCGTGGAATATCTCTCCGACGGAAGTGATGCCGCACAGAAAAGTGCGGGCAGAAAACGGGTGGATTACCGGGAAATTCTGTCTCCCGAAGATTTCACCCTGTTTGTAAAGCTCCGGGACTGGCGGAAACAGGCAGCCGAAAAAGAGGCTGTACCCGTGTACACTATCTTCACCAATGAACAACTGGCCGAGATGGCCAAAAGAAAGATAAAATCCAAAGAAAACTTGAAGGAGATTTCCGGTGTTGGGGAGGCACGGGTAAAGAATTACGGGGATGCGGTTCTCAAACTTGTGGCGGAGCATGAGAGTGACTCAAAAGGTGAAGGGCCAGTGGGATGAAGAGGGCCGGGAACCTATACTTCAAGATCGCGGCCCCGGACAATCTGAGGCTGGCCTTCTCAAAGGCGGTCAAAGGGAAACAGGACCGACCGGAGGTCAGGGTGTTTCGGGCCCGTTTCGAGCGGAACATCATGGCTCTGCGGCAGGAGATCCTGGAAAAATCGGTACGCCTGGGCGACTACCGGTTTTTTCATGTGCATGATCCCAAAAAGCGATTGATCTGTGCCGCCTGTTTCAGGGAACGGGTCCTCCACCATGCCATCATGAACGTGTGTGAGGAGTTCCTGGCATAAAGCCGCTATTTCGGTCCTCAATGGTCCGTAACCATAAACGATATCTCAGAACCCAGGTACGTTTGAGGGTTGAATGAACAGGCCTCACGAAATCTTTTTCAGGAGATAAAGATCAATCGGACGAGGATGGATTTCAGGTTAGCGAAGGCAATTATGGCAAAAACGAAGCCGAAATGGGTGAAGGTTGACGAGGTTGTTGAATTCCGGAGAAATGAGCTGGACTGGAGATGACGATTAATGGCACGAAAGAAAAAGGGCGGAAACAAACGGTCGATTGAGTCGTATGAGCATAAGGACAAGCAGCGGGCGAACAATCCGCCAGTGGGGTTGGTGACGCCGGAGACGGATCCGGAAGCGGGGGCCAAGAAGGTGTATTCATACGATCCGCATCTGGACCCGCAGCTTGTCTGGGCGGGAAAGGCGGAGCATACGTCCTTTGAGGTGCCGACGGTTTCCCTGCATGTTCATGAGCGAATTGATCCCCGCACCATTATCGAGGCGGTGCGCAAGCGGAATGGGGATGCGGGGGGCACTCAATTGTCGCTGTTCGAGGCAGAACGTCAGGAACCGCTGCGCGAGGTGATCGATTTTTATAGGCACCCGCATGGCTGGAGTAACCGGCTGGTGGCGGGCGACAGCCTGCTGGTCATGAATTCGCTTCTGGAAAAGGAGGGGATGGCTGGCAAGGTGCAGATGTTTTACATGGACCCGCCCTATGGCATCAAATACGGCTCCAACTTCCAGCCCTTTGTCAACAAACGGGATGTGAAGGACGGCAAGGATGACGACTTGACTTCGGAGCCGGAGCAGATCCGCGCCTTTCGCGACACCTGGGAACTGGGCATTCACTCCTATTTGAGTTATCTGCGAGATCGCCTCCTACTGGCCCGCGAGCTACTCACTGAATCCGGCAGCATCTTTGTGCAAATCAATGCGGAAAATCAACAATTGGTTCTTTCAATCTTAGCAGAAGTTTTCGGTATAGATAATTTCATAGCGAATATAATCTTCAGAAAGAAGAGCATTCCGCTCGGTGCAAAACATCTTGAGACAATGCATGACCACATTCTTTTCTTCGCTAAGGACAAGAATCAGCTCAAATATAGACATCTTTATGAAGAAAATGATGTTAGCTCAATTAGTTCGCATGGGCCATATGCAGTGTTTCCAGATGATACTTGGAAAAAAATCGATCCCTCCGAATTCAAATCAAGACAACACCCAAAGGGAACTAAATATTGTAGGCTTTTTACCCTGATAGCTCCGTCTTACAGCAAAGAAACTGATTTCAACTATGAGTTCCAAGGTAAAGTTTATCCACCACCAAGTGGTGGATGCTGGGTAGTATCTAAGGATAAGCTTGATATATTGAAAAAGAGAAATCGTCTCCAAGTTGAAGGGAATTCATTAAGCTATAGGCTCTTTTTTGACGATTTCCCCTACAAGAAAATCACGAGCCTTTGGAATACCATCGGGACTTCTTACAAAAAAATATATGCAGTTCAAACGGCTCCTGCTGCTATTGCACAATCTATGTTGATGACTACCGATCCGGGCGATTTGGTATTTGATCCCACTTGTGGCAGTGGAACGACAGCCTTTGTGGCTGAAGAATGGGGGCGTCGCTGGATTACCTGCGATACATCACGTGTGGCCCTGACCCTGGCCCGGCAGCGGCTGATGACAGCGGTCTACGACTACTACGAATTGGCGCATCCTGAAGAAGGCGTCGGCAGCGGCTTCAAGTACAAGACGGTTCCCCATATTACGCTCAAGTCAATCGCCAACAACGAGCCACCCGCCGTGGAAACCCTGTATGACCAACCTCTGGTGGATCGTAAGAAGAAACGGGTGAGCGGGCCGTTTACAGTGGAGGCGGTGCCTGCACCGGCGGTCAAATCGGTGGAGGAGATCCTTGAACAGGAGCCGCAAGCGGCGGATACATCCATTGCCCGGTCCGGGGAGACATTGCGACAGGGGGAATGGTGTGATGAGCTGTTGCGCACGGGGATTCGCGGCAAGGGAGGGCAGCATATCCGATTTGCCAGGCTGGAGCCGTTGCCGGGATGTCGTCATCTGCACGCGGACGGTGAGACCCGGCCCAGTGCCGAGGGAGCGAACCGGGTGGGTGAAGGCGGCACGGCCTATAGCCCGCAGCGCATCGTGGTTTCCTTTGGCCCGGAGGACGCCCCGCTGGAACAGCGTCAGGTGGCCCATGCCATCGAAGAAGCCCAGACCCTGGTGCCGAAGCCGACTTTGATAGCATTTGCCGCCTTGCAGTTCGATTCAGAGGCGGCCAAGGATATTGATGAGACCAAATGGCCGGGGGTGACTCTGCTAAAGGTGCAGATGAACGCCGACCTTCTGACCGAAGATCTCAAGAAGAAGCGGGCCAGCAATGAATCATTCTGGCTGATCGGCCAGCCGGATGTGGAACTGGAGCAGATCAAAAAGGGAGAGGACAAAGGGAAGTGGCGCGTCCAGGTTCACGGTTTTGACTATTACAATACCAAGACCGGGGGCATTGAATCGGGCGGCGAGCACCAGATTGCGGTCTGGCTCCTGGATACGGATTATGACGGCCGCAGCCTCTATCCGCGGCAGGTCTTTTTCCCGCAGGCAGGGGCCAGGGAGGGGTGGGCCCGTCTGGCCAAAAACCTCAAGGCCGAGATCGATGAAGACTTGATACAGGCATATCGGGGTACGGTGTCCCTCCCCTTTGAGCGGGGCGAACACCAGCGGATTGCAGTCAAGATTGTGGACGACCGGGGGATCGAGAGTCTTAAGGTCATGGAGGTGGGGGAATGACAACACAGATAGAGATTCCGAGAAACGAGGTGGAGAAGTTCTGCCTTCGGTGGCAGATCAAGGAGTTGTCCCTTTTTGGATCTGTTTTGCGCGACGACTTCCTACCGGATAGCGATGTGGATGTCCTGGTTCGGTTCGATCCGGAAGCCCGTCGAACCCTGTTTGATCTGGTACGGATGCAGGATGAATTACAGCAGATCCTTGGAAGAAATGTGGATCTGGTCAGCCGCCGGGGGATCGAGATGAGCCGTAATTACCTCCGTAAAAGAGCCATCCTGAATTCAGCGGAGGTGGTTTATGGAACGTGACCAGGTATACTTTCTGGACATTCTCCAAGCTGCAAGGCTTGCATTGTCCTATGTGAAGGGCATGACAAAGGAGGCCTTTTTGGCTGATATCCAGTGCCAGGATTCCGTAGTCCGGAGAATCGAAATCATCGGAGAAGCCTCCCGCCGCATCTCGGACCAGATGAAGGCCTTGCATCCTTCTGTGCCATGGAAAGAAATGATCAATATGAGAAATCTCATGATTCATGACTACGATGATGTGGATATGGAGATTGTATGGGATACGGTACAGCAGGATCTCCCATCGTTGGTCGCTTTGATTGAGCCTTTGGCGCCACGACAGGAGGCATAATGTCGCGGACAACCATAGACCGCCTCATCATCAACTCGCCCTACGAAGAGCCTGTGCAGCACTGGCGCTATGAGCGTGAGACGCGGATGTTTGACCTGGCAAAAGGACGGCGTCCGGCAGGCTATGTGGTGGCCTCGGGTGATTCAAAGGCATTTGACGATCCGGGTATCTTTGTGGAAATCCCGCTGGTCAACCAGATCCGACCGAGGGTGAAGGTCTGGCGCGAGGCAGGTTATCCAGGGGTGAGCAGCATCACCAAGCGGCTCCTGGAGCACTGGCGAGACCCCGAGGAGTTTGAATTGCGGCGTTTTTTCTTCTGCCAATTGGAGGCGGTGGAGACGTTGATCTGGCTGGTCGAGGCCCCTGCGGCCGAGCGGGTGGGGATCGAGATCCCGGCCGATGGCGGGGGATTTGTTCGCCAATGCTGCAAAATGGCCACCGGATCGGGCAAGACCATCGTGATGGCGATGGTAATTGCATGGCAGGTGTTGAACAAGGTGGCCTATCCGCAGGACGTACGCTTTTCAAAGAATGTGCTGGTCATGGCGCCGGGGCTGACCGTGAAGAGTCGCCTGGCCGTGCTGGAACCTGCGGCCGTGGGAAACTATTACGAGGCCTTTGGCATTGTGCCGTCGGCTATGCTGGACAAGTTGCGGCAGGGGAAGGTCCTGGTGCGCAACTGGCATGCTCTGGCCTGGGACACCGAGGCCCAGGTTCAGAAGCGGCGCAGCGTGGACAAGCGCGGGGTCAAGAGCGACGAGGCCTACACCCGTGAGGTGCTGGGAGAAATGGCCAGCGCCCACAACCTGCTGGTCATCAACGACGAGGCCCATCATGCCTGGCGGGTTAACTGGGAGGCGGAGGGGAAGTATCTGCGTCGAAGGGATATGAAGGACAGCGCCGAGGAGGCCACGGTCTGGATCGGCGGCCTGGACCGGCTCAACCGTTCACGTGGCATTTTGACCTGTCTGGACTTTTCAGCCACGCCCTTTACGCCGTCGGGCAAGAAAAGCGGTGAAGAGTCTCTTTTCGGATGGATTGTCAGTGATTTCGGTCTCAACGACGCCATTGAATCCGGACTCGTCAAGACCCCCCGCGTGGTGGTGCGAGACGACGCCGTGCCGGATGCCAAAACCTACAAGTCGCGGCTGTACCACATTTACAATGATGCGGAGGTCAAAGACGATCTGAACCGCAAGGCCGTGCCCGAAGAGCCGCTTCCGGATCTGGTGCTGAATGCCTATTACCTGCTGGGATATGACTGGCGCGAGGCATGGAAGGCATGGAACGAGGCCGACCTGCCTACCCCGCCTGTCATGATTACGGTGTGCAACCGGACCGAGACCGCGGCCCGGGTCAAGCACGCCTTTGATTCCGGCCGTATTCATATTGATGAATTGTGCATGCCGGAGCGTATCCTCCATATTGACTCAAAAGTGCTCAAAGAGGCGGAGCAGCGGGAGGAGCCGGTTGCGGCGGCTGTAACCGATGATGGGAACAGCGAAGATGGTGCCGCCGGAAAGCCGACGTCGAGAAGGCTGACCAAGGCAGAGCAGGCTGAACAACTGAGGCAGATGGTGGATACCGTGGGCAAGGCCGGTGAACCGGGGGCGCAGATCCAGAAGGTTATTTCCGTGGGGATGCTCTCCGAGGGGTGGGATACCAAGACCGTCACCCACATCATGGGACTTCGGGCCTTCAGCAGCCAGTTGCTGTGTGAACAGGTGATCGGGCGGGGCCTGCGCCGGACATCCTACGAGGTCAATCCGGAGTCTGGGTTGTTTGAACCGGAATACGTCAACATCTTCGGGGTCCCGTTTACCTTTCTCCCGCACGAGGGGGGAGAGGATGGGCCGCCCCCGCCGCCCAAACCCAAGACAGCGGTTGAACCGGTTCCGGCTAGGGCCGAATTTCAGATTCAATGGCCCAATGTGAACCGCATCGAGCGGCGATTCCACCCGACACTTGTCCTGGACTGGGAAACGGTGAAACCGTTTGAAATCAATGCTGCCCACACCGCCCAGGTAGTGGAGATGGCCCCCATTCTGGAAGGGAAGCCTGATGTCACCCGCATCGACCGCATTGAACTGGAGCGACTGGCCCGGGAGTTTCGAACTCAACGGATCATCTTTGAGACGGCCCGGGATGTATTCGACCAGATGAAGCCGACCTGGCAGGGGAGCCGTGAGGTGTTGATGGCGCAACTGGTACGCATTGTGGAGACTTTCATCCGTTCCGACCGGATTAAGATTACCCCGCCGCTCTTCTATCAGGATGAGCTGCGGCGTCGGCTGATCATTACCCTGAATATGTCGCGGGTAGTGCAGCATGTGTGGGAGGCAGTTCGGCAGGAAAACACGGAGCGGATCACACCGGTCTTTGACCGCGATCACCCCATCCGCTCTACAGGAGACATGCGCACCTGGTTCACAGGAAAGCCGTGCGAGCGAACCAGAAAATCACATATCAATGTCTGCGTGTACGATAGCGCATGGGAGGCCTCGGACGCGTTTGTGCTGGATACCAGCAACCATGTGGCAGCCTGGGTGAAAAACGACCATCTGGGGTTTGAAATCCTGTACGTGTATCGCGGGGTGGTGCGCAAGTACCGGCCCGATTTCCTCGTAAGACTGACGAATGGCGACATGCTTATTCTTGAGACCAAGGGCCAGGAGAGCGAGCAGGACAAGGTGAAGCGACGGTATCTGGATGAGTGGGCCGATGCCGTGAATGCCCATGGCGGTTTTGGCAGGTGGCGATGTGCCTTAGCCAAGGGGCCTGGGGAAATCCAGGATGGACTGATAAAGGCATCATCGGAGTCAGATCTTGATTTGTGAATAACAGCCTATTTGCTACAAGTGTGAGATGCTGAAATGGAATCATGAATGTGTTTTTGGGAAAATAAAAGGGCGGTAAAAACACTTCTGGTTTGTGCGCAGCCTGGTGGGAATGGACCGTGCCGGCGGTCCTGATGCCCTGTTCGAGGGAAAGGAAAATGTGATCGAAAGCATCTTTGATACCCCGGAGTCGGTTCACTCCGGACTGGTCAGAAAGGCGGGGTGACGGTGTTGTCGAAATCAGGGTTCCTTCGGCTTACAAATGGGTGAATGCGGTGAACAACTGTGAAAAGGGGGACAATCCTCAAATACTAAAACAACGTGATATGGGATGTCTGTGGTTGATGGCTTGGCCCGACCCCGTCAACCAGTGAGAAAGGGATTACATCCCAACCGAATAACAAGAGCGGGAGGTGAAAACGTGAACAATGAAACAAAAAAGAAAGTTCTTGTATTGCTGGGAAGTCCCCGTAAGAAAGGAAACAGCGCCATTCTGGCTCAAGAAATAGCCGACGGCGCCGAATCAATCGGAGCCATGGTGGAAACTTTGTACATAAACGGAATGGATATCAAGGCGTGCCAGGCATGCTGGACCTGCCAAGCTGAGGAGAGCAAGGGCTGCCCTATTGACGATGACATGCAGACGATCTATCCCAAGCTGATCGAAGCGGACTCCTGGGTTATTGCCAGTCCTGTTCACTGGTTTAACATGTCAACCCAGACTAAGCTGTGGCTGGACCGTTGCTTTGCTCTGCAACGATATGGAGAAAATCCTTTTCGGAAAAAAATCGGTATTGTTATGACCTTTGGAGACACCGACCCGTTTACGTCAGGCTGTATAAATGCCATACGCTCCTTCCAGGACAGTTTCAGATATGTTGGGGCGAAAATTGCCGGAATAGTCTATGGCAGTGCATTGAACGTTGGGGATATCAGCCGGAACGCTGATCTCTTAAAATCAGCAAAGGAACTGGGAAAGAGGCTGGGGAAATAGCCTCGTGTCCTTTCGGCAAGCCTGAGTAAACCCTAACGTTGCATAAAGCTTTGGCCCAAAACCGTTTCACTCGCTCTATATCAGGACATCAAGAAACGCTGTTTCATTTTCAAGACTTCACCGTATGGTCGATACGCTTTCACCCTTGAAAATGCCCCATCGTCCCCTGCTGACCTAATCTATAGCGTTTTGAACTCAACTTTTATGCAACGTTAGGGTAAACGGAAAAAATGCAATTTTTTTTGCGGCAGGGATGCCATGGCCTACGGCCCATGGCATCCCTGCTTCAAGATGGATGATTAATTGGGAGAGGGTATGGTCTGCGTGCTTAATCCGCCGGGACGTTCTTCACATTTTCACATTTTGCTTGCGGAGTCGGTTTGACTATGATGGTTGTGCCAAGACAAGCACGATTAGATACGCCAGGAGCGCTGCATCATATTATTGCTTTTGGCAGTCGGTAGAGAGGGGAGAGCGGTTGATAGAAGAAAAGTCTTATCATTTTCCATAAAAGTGTAAATGTGAAGAACGTCCCCTATTTCGCCAGGTGATGGCGACGTTGAGCTAATAGGAAAAAGAAACCAGAATCCCAATATGATCGGAAGGATATAAATCAATGAAGATCACTCAGATTCGTAATGCAACCCTACGGATCGAATTTGGGGGTTTCCGCTTTCTCGTCGATCCCGTGCTGGCGGACAAAGACAGCTACCCGGGTTTTCCCGGCACATACAATGACCACCTGAAGTGGCCGAAAGTGGATCTGCCCTTGCCTGTTTCCGAGGTCATCAATGTAGATGCGGTCATCGTCACCCACACCCATGAAGACCACTTTGACCGGGCGGCGATGGAGGAAATTCGCAAGGACATGCCTATCTTCGCCCAGGACGAAGATGATGCGCGGGGAATCAGTAGCGCAGGATTTACCGATGTTCGCATTCTCACGGAAAAGTCAACGTTCGGCAGCGTCTCGCTGATCAAGACGCCTGGCCAGCATGGGTCCGATAAGGTAATCGCCGCTATTGGAAAACGGCTTGGCGAGGTCTGCGGTGTCATATTCAAATCCGAAAATGAAAAGATCCTCTATCTTGCCGGCGATACGACTTGGAACCGATATGTCGAGGATACTCTGCTACGCTACTCTCCGGATGTGATCATTCTCAATAGTGGCGACGCACAAGTTCTTGGGCTCGGATCGATCATCATGAACAAGGAGGACGTCTACAAGGTCTTTAAGGCAGCACCGCGGGCAACGCTGATCGCCAGTCACATGGAGGCTGTGAACCATGCTGCGCTTACCCGCGTCGAGCTTCGAGACTACTCGGCCGAAACGGGTATGATCGACCGCCTACTTGTGCCGGAAGATGGCGAAACTGTGATCTTTTAGGACGAACTGGGTCGGGCCAGGTAAAGCTAACCTATTGAAATAAGATAAAAAATAATTATAATCACGATAGAAATCGAGTGTGTACGGCCCTTTTTGGTGGGACTGGGGGACAATCCTTAAATTCAAGAATAACGTGACATGGGATATCCGTGTTTGCTGGCTTGGCCCGACCGCAGCAACCAGTGAGAAAGGGATTATATCATCCAAAAAGGGAGACAAAGGGTCCGACTGCTATTAGGGGCCTGTTGTGTTATTGGTGTGCTTTGAGTTGGGAATACCCATGGTAGAGGGCATCATCGGAGTCAGACCTTGATTTGTGAATAACAGCCTATTTGCTACAAGTATGAGATGCTGAAATGGCATCATGAATGTGTTTTTGGGAGAATAAAAGGGCGATAAAAACACTTCTGGTTTGTGCGCAGCCTGGTGGGTGTGGACCGTGCCGGCGGTCCTGATGCCCTGTTCGAGGGAAAGGAAAATGTGATCGAAAGCATCTTTGATACCCCGGAGTCGGTTCACTCCGGACTGGTCAGAAAGGCGGGGTGACGGTGCTGTAAATATCAGAATGCCTGCTGTGCAAAAAGAGGTGGGTGCGACCCATCAGCACTACCGTTGACCGGATGGGGGACTGCATCTGGCGAAAGATGCAGGGTGGAGAGAAGGTGAATCATGGCGAAAAAGCTCCGGCCGAGCGGCGGATATCGAAAGACCGCCAGCTTTCAAACGGCAACCATCATCTATGATGCAACCTACTGGTTTTGCGAGAAATTCCTTGATCGGCGCTCCCGTACCGTGGATCAAATGGTGCAAGCGGCCCGTTCCGGGCGACAAAACATAGCCGAAGGGAGCAGGGCCTCTGCAACCTCTTCGCACACAGAGTTGCGGTTACTCAATGTGGCAAGAGCCAGCTTCGAGGAATTGCTGCTCGATTTTGAAGACTTTCTGCGGCATCGGCGATTGGCCCAATGGGGGCCCGATTCAGCCGAGGCTGCTGCGGTTCGGCAGGTACCGCGAAAGTTCAAAAAGGGTTCGACAGCTCAGGCCGAGCTGTCGAACCTGACGGATCAGGAACGCTGGACGCTATATGTGCCCTGGCTGGAATACGAAGAGCCTTCGGTGCGGGCCAATGCCCTGATCTGCCTGATAAACCAGGCCAATTACCTGCTGGACCAGCAGATTGCCGCCTTGGAAAGGGAATTCGTGGAAGGCGGAGGCTACAGTGAACAACTGGCCGCTGCCAGGCTGGCGGAACGGAGCAGGAAGAAGGTCAGTGGTGGAGATTCCACTGAGCCGGCAGATCAAATCCCTGAGTGTCCCCAATGCGGCAAGTTCATGGTGCTACGCACAGCAAGAAACGGGAAAAATGCGGGAAAGCAGTTCTGGGGCTGCTCAGACTACCCTGATTGTAAAGGAGTGTTGGATGTATGATATTGACCGGATCAAGGCGCCTGCGACCCACAAATGGGTGGATGCGGTGAACAACTGGGGCGAGTTGGGGCTGTGGGACTATAGTATCGTAGAAGAAGTCACCAAGATAAGAGATGTACTTGAGCAATATTCAGGCCTCAGAGTTTAAATCATGAAACTGAATTATTGTGCTGAAACAGCTTCTCTCTATGTAACTGGACGGTCGAAGAGGAATAAGTGTTCTTAGTGAGAGTTTCAGGATGAACGCATCAGGGTTGAAATTTCTCGGGATCACAAATCCCTCCGGGAGCGTTACCTCAAACCAGCCCTGGGCCAGAGCTTCATTGAAAAGATCAATCCCGACAAGCCGAACAGCCGCCTCCAGAAACACCGCGTGAGCGACAAAGGACGGCAGTGGGCGGCACAGAACGGCGACGTGTGAGGCCTCAGATGACTTCAGAGGACGTGCCATGACGGCAAACGGATAGGGCCTGAATACCGGTCCTGTCACCATGGACAAATCAGGGAGGATATGCTTCGATGTATGCCGTGATAGAGAAAAACCGATTAGAGATATCCGTCGCCGAGTTCTATTCCATGGACTGGTACAAGAAAGACGAGTTTCTTTCGAAAGAAGAAAGGTACGAAATTGATTACGGCCATCTCGAGATCGATGCGCACAGGAACGGAAAGAAGTACCTGACAGGCTTTGTCATCGACCCTCGGGAATTCATTGTGGATTATATCGCGCATCAATACAAGAAGGATTTTCGAACCCCCAAAACCATACGCTCCGTATCTCTGGATGCCGGCAGGCATATTCAAATGTTTACAGTGGACTTCCTGAAAGCGCACTCTTTTGTCATAGATAGGATGGAGAAGGATCTCATTTTCCCCCAATTCTGCAGGCATAAAGGGGACCTCAAAATCCAGGGTTTTGAGGTGCTGGATCTGTTTTCTATGGTCAGGTATCTTTCGGATCGATTTCATTACGAAGGGACCACCTTCATTCGACAGGGCGACACGGCCTATGATCTCAAGACACGTCGAAAAAGAAAGATTATGCTTGGCCAGAAGAGGAAGAAGAAGGTCTCTCCATCCTCTGATGGGATGGAATAGGCGAGGTGTCCTGCCGAACGATTTAGAAGATTTCGTCCCAAAGTCCCTAAGCAAAAATGGAAAATGCAATGAACGTAAAAGTCGAAAGTCTGCTCACACAAGTACCGACGGTTCATGAAGAGCAGCATGTCTATGAGGTGGCCGAATCGTTGACCGAAAAACAATTGCGACCCGGCAATCCAGAGCGCGCGATTAGTGCTCCGAGTTGCCGGTCGAGTTCACGTCGATCTTAAAAAGAAAGGACATGCAGATGGCACGAAAAATGTGGGCTTATGATCCTCAATCCGGAGGAATAAAAATCCCTGACAGGATAAAACCGAATATCCGGAAACGCATTCTCGACCATGCTAACAAACACTATTCAGGGAGATTCAATCGTATAGATGTCAGGTTCCGCGGAAAATTCTGTTACATTGATGCATACACAGAGCCCTTTGTCCCAGAAGATGATTACGATCAAGACCTATTTGGTGAATCTCGCGAGGAACACATCGCCCGGTTGCGCAATATACCAACCCATCTTTGTCGTCTACGGTACTTTGGAGACGATGATCGTTGGTCTATGGCATTCTATACGTACAGCCACGAAACTTATGAACCATGCTTTTTCGTCACTGGCAACTGGGAAGGAACACCTGAGGAAGCTTTTGACACTTCATCTGTTTACCTGATGGAATGACCAAGAAGGTCGAACCTGTCGAGTGAGCATTACTCCCCTGGTCGGGGTGGGATAAAGAACAAGCTATCGAACCATGGAGTCAAGCTGACCGCCAACAACATGGCGTTTTTTGACGGCCACTTCTCACCACAAAGTCAGGGGGAACCTGCAAGTTGGCTGCCTCGCAATATTGGCGGAAGCTTACCCCTCACGTTGGGCTTAGACGAATTGACCACAACTTAGGAGTTTGATACTATCTAATCATGGCAATGGTTCATGAAATCCGCGTAATGATTAAAAGACGTCATTACGAATTCTCCAAACATGCTGTCGATCAGGGTATTATCCGGGGCATAAGCGTTGCGGAATTGGAGGATGCGGTAGCTGGAAGAAGTGAAGTAATTGAAGATTACCCGGAAGACAAATATGGCCCGAGTTGTCTCATCTTAGGGTACACCAAAGCGGGCCGACCGCTGCATATACAGTGCAGCTATCCGAGTCGGCCGCTTGTCAAGATCATCACCCTATACCAGCCTGATCCCGAGCTGTGGATCGATTTTCGGGTCAGGAGTGAGATGATAGGAGGTTTGGAATGAATGAGACAATGGTAGAATCTAAAGTAACCTACACACTGGAACATGATGGCAAGTTTTTTATTGTTGAAAATGTACCAGCACGTGTATGCAGAGAGACCGGAGAACAGTTTTTTGCTCCCGAGACAGTGGAGCATATCCAAGGCATTATCAAGGGCAGGAAGAGCCCCGACAGTGTGATAGAAACGCCCGTATATAATTATGGATAACAGCACTGCCCAACCCGGCTCTTGAGTGGGACCGGGCTATTACTTGCGGTTGTAAAAGAACTTCGCTTTAAAATGCAATTTCGGCACAGTGGCAAGATGGTATAAAAAATATGGATACGAAATAAAGTAATGGAACCGAACCACAGCTTTGAGAGGGACGCGTGTTACGCTGCCGTTCCACACGCGCCCCTCAAGCTGGCCGTTCGAGCGGTCCCAGGCAAACCATAGATAGAGGCGACTCTCCATGCATTCCCTGATTGATCCATCCATGGTAGACACCATTCGGACCACGGGCAAAGCCATTCGTAACCTGCCTGACCGGATACCCATCCTCGAAGCCCACAATCTCCCCTATGACCGGCCGGCGGAGAACGTGGTGATATCCGGCTGCCAGATTCTGCCGAATTTTCCCCATCTTCTGGACCCGCTGGCTCGCATCTTCAAGAAGAAATCTCTCTCATACACCTTTCTTTCCAAGGAATATTGTTGCGGGAACTACCTCTACCGGCCGGCCATCAAAAAGAGAGATGATGCCGCTTTGGCCGAGTGCAGGGAGTTGTCAAGGGAGTTCGTGGGCAAGAATATGGAACAGGCCAGAGCCCTGGGCGCCAAACGAATCATTATCTTCTGTTCGCCCTGCTATCCCATCTACAGGCATGCTTTCCCAGAGGAAAACATTGTCTTTTATCCGGCTGCACTTAATGAACTGATCACGCCAATGCGGTTTGACGATGAGGTTGACTATTATGCCGGGTGTTACAGACTTCACAGAAAATTTGCGCCCGTGTCCATGGACCTGATGTCAACCGAGGCCATCTTTGGTAAAATAGGGGGACTGTCGGTTCACCGGATCAAGGCGCCAAAATGCTGTTTTTACCCTGAAGGCCTCTCCCATATGCTCAAGGCCGTGAGAACACAGACCATGCTCCATATCTGTACCGGATGCTATGGACAGGCCATTCAGAACATGCCGAAGGAGCGGGGCGTTGAAATCCTCATGTTGGCCGATTTTCTTGAGAGGGCCATGAAAGCGGGTGGTGAGAAAAACGGATTAACGGTTGTATGAGAATGGGGATTGGAGCCGGAATTGTGTATCACGCAGGAAACAGACGAATAAAGAGAGTGAAATGAGAAGTCTCTACATCAGGAGGGAGGACCGACATGGCGACAAACCCTGAATTTCATTCCCCTTGTGGTTTGTATTGCGGTGTTTGTGCCGTATACATCGCCACGCGGGACCATAACGATAAACTCAAGGAAGGACTGCTCAGGATGTATCAGGGCGGGACTCCGGGCAAAGGGACCCTGCCCAACAGCGATTCCTTGACCATAGATGACATCCATTGTGGCGGGTGCTTTTCTGAAGATCTGTTTATGCATTGCCGGCAGTGTGAGATCAGAGACTGCACCGAAGAAAAGGGGTATACCGGATGTCATGAGTGCGATGATTTTCCCTGCCGCCACATCGATGCATTTCCCATGAGTGTCGGAAAGAAGGTCATTTTGCGTTCGGTTCCGTATCGTCGGAAAGTCGGCACCGACAAATGGGCTCAAGACGAAGAGGCCCGTTATGTATGTCCGGAATGCGGTAATCGGGTGTTTCGCGGGGTCATGAAATGCAATCAATGCAAGGCCCCGCTGGATCTGGACTGATGGCTTGAAACTTCAGGAGGACATATGTGATGAATCCGCAAGTTACCGTTGAAAAGGACAGGCGAATCGCCGTTGTTCGTTTTGATCGGGGTGATCGGGCCAATGCCTTGTCTTTCGCGCTTATGCGGGACCTTACGCATGTGGCATACGAACTGGCCGAGGATCCCGACCTGTGCGCCGTGGTGTTGACTTTAAAAAAATCGTGAATAGTATTATATTTTTATGGGATAGGGTTTTGGTGACGCCATCAGGCAATAAAGGAAGGCGTGCGTCGGAGCGATGAATCATTGATGCATAAACATTTCAGACAGAGGAGATAAGGTTATGGTACCTCAGATTAAAATGAGATTCAGCTGGTTAGGGGCGATGTTATTCGTTTTTATGGTCATGGGCATCTTTTCCACCGTCGCTTTGGCGGATAAGAGAACCGATTTGAAAGGGATGCGTGGTGTGACCTATTCAGCAACACCAACAGATTATACCGGGTCGGGTGCGGGAACATACTACGATAGCGATTTTTGCAATGAAGATTTCCGTGCGCTTTGGGGCAAGGACAGTTCAGGGGTCGGTAGAGAGGACGTCAAGAATATCGGCCAGACCTTGGATGCGAGATACATCCGGCTTTACGACTGGAACACACCGCAAGCGAGAAATCATAAAGGTTTTCTGGACGAGTGCAACAAATATGGCGTTCAGGTCCTTGTTCCCATTTCAAACTATTTTGTGGGATTATACGACCAGGGTCAAGGAAACGATGCGGATGGATTCATCAAGGAGATCATTGGGGAGCTTGTGAGTTATGGTAAATTTCATCCTGCCGTTGCCATGATCACGGTGGGTAATGAACCCGAACTCAATAACAAGTCGACCGACGCCGTGGTAAAGGCCATTGAGGCGGTGGTTAAGGCCCAGGAACAACTCGGTATTTCTGAAACGGACATGATGCCCATAGCGGTGCCTGAGGATTTCGGGACATATGGAGAACCGTCAAAACCCGGTATCGTCCGTCTTCAGACGGTTCGAAATGCCATTTCCACCAGCACATACCTCTCTGGAAAAAACTTCCTATCAACCCTGTATGTGGCCGCCATGCAAACGTCCAACCCAGGCAGCGATGTGAGCAAATGGCTGAATGAGACATTTCCAGCCGCTTTCCCCGATGACTATGTGATTATTACAGAACTGGGAAGAGATGATATTACAGCGGGCGGATTGAATGAACAGGCCGTGTTCGATAAGGCCGCCTGGGAAGCGGTCATGGGATCTTCCAATGACAAGGCCCTCGGTGCCTGCATTTTTTCGTTTACCAACCAGAACTGGAAAACCGGGACGGAAGCGGCTTATGGCATGAATACAAAGACGTTTGGTGGTACCGTGGCGCAGACCACGACCGGCCTGTCGTACCGTGTGGACACCCTGACACCGAAACCGGTTTACAACACGTTCCAGGATCTGTGGACAGGGTTTGCAGAACCGGCGTTGTCGTTTGAGGCCATTCCTTCAGGCGCGCCGGCGGAGGTCGGCGCCGGCACATCCGCTTACCGGGTGTACCTTTCGGTGTATGGTCAGAGTGCCGTCGGGACAAATGCGGAATGGTACTTACTGCACATCACCCCTTTGGGAGAGGTCTATCAGTATGAAATGGGGGGTAATTGGGTGCTGGTGGATGAGATCACCCATTCCGCGTCATTTCCCATTTTTACACTGAATAAGGGTATTATTTATGAGGGTGAACTGGCAACCGGGACCCATATATTTATGCTGGCCATAGACCCAATTGTCAATGGAATCAAAGACGAAGATCATTGGGAAGTTGAGGTGGAGGTTATCGAGGTCAATTAGCCGTCAAGCCGAGAGCCGTCATGGCGCCGGTCTGTGGGACTCCTGGGGCAACCGCCCTGCCAAGATGCCTCTACCGGGTCTGTAACCGATGCATACGCCACAAATTGACCAGTGCCATGGCTGCCCGCTCCGGGCTCGGAAAATTGACCAGTGCGCCGGCTCCCTCCAGTTCCTGAATCTCGGCATCCCAGATGCCGGGGGGCGACTGGATGCAGGCCAACAACGGCTTTTTCTGATTCCATGTCATTAACAGATGCCTGATGCCTTTTAAAACATCCACGTTGGCCGATGCAAACATGGTCAGCAGGAGGATGGCGTCGACCCCCGGGTCTGTCATAACGGCCCGGATGATCCCGGCAATGGCCTCAGAATTGTACCAGGCGGGCCCCATATCAACCGGATTGGTGCGCAAGGCAAGGGGCGGAAGAAGCGCGTTGATGGTCTCCTGGGTGGTGTCTGAAAACGAAACGATGTGAAGGCCGTGTTCCTCACATACGTCGCACGCGGCCATGGAGGGACCGGCTTGACCTGAGAGTACCGCCACCCCCGATCCCTGAGGGAGCGGGGAGAGGGAGAGGGTCTTGGCCGCATCGAGCAGGCTCTCGCTGTCGTCGATGTGGAGGATGCCGCCCTGGGTGAACGCATGGGTGTAGACGGCATGGCTGCCGGCCAGGGAACCGGTATGGGACCTGGACGCCGCATCGCTTACACTCCCGCGTCCGGTTTTGTATCCGATAATGGGCTTCTTCCCCCGCGCCGCCCTGGCCGCCTGCATGAGCGCAGCGGGGTCATCGATGCCTTCTACATAAAGGACAATGACCCGTGTGTCCGGATCGTCGCTCAGATAACGGATCATCTCGGCAAAATCCACATTCAGGCGATTCCCCAGCCCCACAATCTTGCTGAACCCCACATCCGAACGCATGGCCAGGAAGCCGAGCAGATGGGATATGCCGCCGCTCTGACTCACAAGGGCAATGCCCCCGGATCTCAACTGAGAAAATTCAGGGGTGAATGAGGCATTGAGGTGGGCGTGAAAGTTGATCATGCCGAAGGTGTTGGGCCCGATGACCGGTATCCGGGCTTCGTTGGCGATACGGGCGATGTCGGCATGGAGACGGTCCCCGGCCGGATCGTCGATCTCTTTGAAGCCGGCGGTAATGAGCACAATCCCCTTGACGCCCTTTTGGACACACTCCCTGAATATGTCGGGGACGAGCCTGGCCGGGAGGACCACGATGGTTAGATCGATGTCCGAGTCACAGGCGGCCATGGCCGGATAGGCCGGGAGTCCCATGATGGTTTCCGCCCCGGGATTGACGGGAATGATCTTCCCGCCGTAGCCCCCGTTGAGAAGGCTTTTCATGACATGGGAGCCCAGTTTGTCCGGCTTTTCAGATGCGCCGATCACGGCGACGCTCCGGGGATTAAACAGGGTCTGTATGTATTTGATTTTGCGATTCACGGGCTGTCCATTGTTCGAGATTTACTTTAAGCCAAGTTCAAACCGCTGTTCATGAATCATTCCGCCCCACTGCGGCACCTCACGGGTTTCAACCAGCCGGAAACCGTTCTTCATATAAATGGACTGGGCCCGCTGAAGACCCTCGAATGTCCATAGGCTGATACGGTCAAATCCCGCCTTTTTGGAGAAGGCAAGGGCCCGCTCAATAAGGTCCCTTCCGATCCCCCTTCTGTGGAAGCGGGGGTCGACGATATACCACCGAAGTCTCCCTTTCCCAGGCGTTTCCCGATCCCCCACGATGGCGATGGCGCCGACGAGATTTCTCCGATGACCGCATTCCACAGGCCGTCCATCCGGGGATCGAAATGGCGCATAAAATCCCCGAGCTCCCGGGACACCTCGGCCTCAAAACTGTGATCCAGACCCCAGTGCGTCCTGTAATAGGTCGCATGGAGGGTGGTGATCCTGCCGATAACCCCTGGATAGTACCCGGTTATGGTAATCTGATTATTCATGGGGATGGGGGATTAGGTATCGCAGATTTGCCTGAAGGTCAAGCGTGGAAAAATCGGGACTACGGGGAGCGAGGAATCGTTTGCAATTAAGGGATGATGGATGGAGTGCCGAATGCTCATCGTGCAAACCCATTTATGCACCCCGTGATCAGTTGTTCCGGAGGACGTGAGCAGGAAAAAAGGAATGAAGCATATGGGCGAAGGCCCGGCTCAAACGAACCGGGCCTTCCACAGGCAGGGGTTGGTTACCGGTTATTTGGTCAGCTTGATCACCATGAACCCTTTCTGGGGTCTCAGGGCATACATGTAAACCGGTTTACCGGAGGCGACTTTGTCGATTTCTTCTTTATAAGCCTTCACATCATCGATGGTTTTGTGATTGATTTCCTTGATGAAATCGCCTGGCTGGATGCCGGCCTCTTCACCTTTGCTGCCCGGCTCCACACCGACCACCACGACGCCCTCTTTATCCTTGAGATTGAACTGCCGGGCGGTCTCGGGCGTAATGTCAGCCACCTTGATGCCGAACAGTTCCTTGTGGGCGGGCTCACCCGGCACTGAGGCGGTTTCGAGATCTTTGCGTTTCCCCAGCTCTACCGTGAAGGCCTTTTTCTTACCATCACGCCATACAAGGATCTTCACCTCCTCACCCACACCGAAATCTGCGATCATCCGGCTCAATTCCCGGCTGCTGTCCACCTTTTGGCCATCTACCTCCAAAATGATGTCATTGAGTTCGATGCCGGCCTTGTCTGCCGGGTCATCCGGAAATACCTGGGTGACGAGGACACCATCGCGCGCATCGCCCAGTCCGTAATACTCCCTCAGATCCTTGTCCAGATCCTGAATCCCGACGCCCAGCCAGCCGCGGATCACTTCGCCTTGTGTCTTAAGCTGTTCGATAATCCCCTTGGCGAGATTGACCGGGATGGCAAATCCGATACCCTGACCCCCGGCGATGATGGCGGTATTGATACCGACCACATTTCCTTGAAGATCGATCAAAGGACCGCCGCTGTTCCCCGGGTTAATGGAGGCATCGGTCTGGAGAAAGTCATCATAGGGCCCCGCACCGATGACGCGGCCCTTGGCGCTGATGATGCCGGCGGTAACGGTATGACCGAGACCAAAGGGATTTCCGATGGCGACCACCCATTCACCCACCTTGATGTCGTCGGAGTTTCCCATTTTGATGACCGGGAGATCCTTGTCCGGATTGATCTTGATGAGGGCCAGATCGGTATTGGGGTCCCGCCCCTTGATCTCCGCATCAAATTCCCTTTCATCCTTCATGATCACCTTGATTTTGTTCGCGCCCTTGATGACGTGGTTGTTGGTAACGATAAATCCTTCCTCATCGATAATGAATCCCGATCCGAGACTTCGCTGCTTGAAGTTCTGGTTGGGCCCTCCGCCGAAAAACTTTTCAAAGAAGTCGTGGAAGGGATTGTTTTTATCCAATGGGTTTTTCTCGAGATAGCGTTCATATAAATCCCGCATCCCCTTGCTGTCCCGTTCGGCCCTTATATTGACCACCGCCGGGCTGTATCGTTCCGACAATTCCGTAAAATTCTCCGGTCTGACCCCCGCCATTTTGGGCGTGGCCTCTGACGGTGTTACGGGATAAATGGTGGTGATGGCGAAGGCGCCTGCAATCAAAATAAGCACTGCCAGGGCGCACTTGCCTGTAAGTGAGTTCCTC
Organism: Deltaproteobacteria bacterium; assembly: GCA_034522175.1. GTDB lineage: Bacteria > Desulfobacterota > DSM-4660 > Desulfatiglandales > Desulfatiglandaceae > JAIPDZ01. The sequence goes on from JAXHLQ010000001.1 coordinate 4,121,205, forward strand.
AAAAAATGTACGGCTTTCATCTTTAACCCCCTTTTCGGTCTTTTTTAACATTAAACGAAAATATAAGAATGCAACAGATGTTTGTCACGCTGATTTCTTTCATTTTCCCCCCTTTCTCCTTGGATTTTTCCCCTCGTTATTTGATGACAAGATAAATACCAATGCTTACCAGAATCTTTCCCGAAGATTACAAGTTGGTAATGTTTGGGATTTTTTGAGACAAGGGGGAACGGGATTTTCAGTTCAACAGGCCGTGTCCAAAAAGGCCCTCAGTTTTTCGGAGAGGCGTTCGAGGTCGAACGGTTTCTGGATAAATCCATTGCATCCCTTGTTTCCTTGATAAGACGGAATCAGATGGTCAAATGAGTATATCGGGTCATGCGGCTCAGGTCAAGGCGGGAATATTTCCTTGATCGTGACGGCCAAGATCGTTATGGTTGAATGAATCCCTTTTACAGGCGTTTTTTGTCATGAAGCGACTTCTGAAAATCAGCATCTGGTTTTTTTCGATTCTTCTAATGGTGGGTCTCGGTGTCGGGGCTTACTTCTGGTACATCTGGTCCAGCAACCTTCCCTATGTGGGTGAAGTCAGGGACTATCAGCCCCCGGTGATCACAAAGGTGTTCAGCGAGAACGGAGAGGTGATCGGACGGTTCTGGGTGGAGAAGCGCGTCCTCATCTCACTGGATCAAATTCCGGAGCACCTGATCAATGCCTTTGTGGCGGCCGAAGACAGCCGGTTTTTTGAGCATGAAGGGGTCGATTTCAAGAGCATATTCCGGGCGTTCATCAAGAACCTGACCGCCGGCCAGATCGAACAGGGCGGCAGTACCATCACCCAGCAGGTCACCAAGTCCCTCCTTTTGAAAAATGTGGAAAAGACCTACCGGAGAAAGGTCCGGGAAGCCATCCTGTCCATTCAGCTGGAGAAGATGTTTTCCAAGAAGTACATCCTCTTTTTATATCTCAACCAGATCTATCTCGGGCAGGGGGCATATGGTGTTCAGGCCGCTTCGGAGACCTATTTCGGTAAAGACGCCAAAGCCCTGAATCTGGCGGAGTCCGCTCTCTTGGCCGGCTTGCCCCAGGCCCCAGCCAGGTATTCGCCTGTAACCCATTTTGAGCGGGCCAAGGCCCGGCAGAAATATGTCTTAAACCGGATGCGCGAAGTGGGCTACATCGATGAGACGGCCTATCAGAAGGCCCTCAACGCCCCCTTGGGTATTCGAGCCGGTGGGGAAAATACCTTTGAAAAGGCACCGTATTTTACCGAGCACGTCCGGCGGTACCTGCTCAAGAAATATGGACGCGACCTCCTCTACGGGGGCGGGCTTCAGGTATACACCACCCTTGACCTCAAAAAGCAGATCATTGCGCAAAAGGCCCTCGAAAAGGACTGGCTGAACTGGACAAGCGGGAAGGGTACCGGGCCCGCTTCGGCATCTTGAAGATGACGCTGTGACCGATTTTCAGAGGGAGGCGGAAGAGCGATTGACCGCCGAACCGCTTGTCCAGGGCCAGGTGGTTGAGGCCCTGGTGACAGGGGTGGACGACACGGAAAAGATGGTGACACTCCAAATCGGCAATCAAAAGGCGCGGCTTCCGCTCAGAGAGATGACATGGGCCCGCAAGCCGAACCATAAAGTACCTTATTATGCGGCCAAGGTCACGAAGCCTTCGACGGTTTTGAAGAAACACGATGTGATCCTGGTTCGACTCCTGAAGACATTCAGAGAGACACCGAAGGTCCAAAAAAGAAAAAGACCGCCGAGCAGACGGAACAAAGACCGATGACCCTATGGGAGGTGGCCCTGGAGCAGCCCCCAACGATCCAGGGAGCCATCCTGAGCATGGATCCAGAAACGGGCGGAGTCAATGCCATGGTGGGGGACGGCATTTTGACAAGAGTCAGTTTAATCGTGCCATTCAGTCAAAACGTCAGCCCGGTTCTGCATTCAAACCGATCATCTATGCCGCGGCCCTGGATCGGGGTGTGAGTCCTGTGGAAATCATTCTCGATTCCCCTTACATATCGGATCGAAAACCCGGAGGAGAGGCCTGGAAGCCCAGAAACTACAAAGAGAAATTCTATGGGCCGACACTGCTGAGGACCGGCCTGATCAAATCGAGGAACGTCATCACGGTGAAGCTGTTGCGCAAAATCGGCATCGACTACGCCATTGATTATGCACGGCAAATGGGTATCACATCTAAGTTGGCCCCCGACCTTTCTCTGGCCCTCGGTTCCTCCGGACTTTCACTCATGGAACTGACCCGTGCCTATGCGGTCTTTGCGAACGGAGGGCTATTGGTGGAGCCGATCTTTGTCAGGAAGGTCCTGGACCGGCGCGGTCAGGTGGTGGAGGAGAATCAGCCCCGGACCCATCGCGCAATCTCTCAGGAAACCGCATTTGTGCTTACCGATTTGATGGAGGCGGTCATTCAGGAAGGGACCGGCTGGCGGGTAAAAGCCCTGAAACGGCCTGCGGCAGGCAAGACCGGAACCACCAACGATCTCAGAGACGCCTGGTTCATGGGGTATGTCCCCGGCCTGGTCACCGGGGTGTGGGTCGGGTATGACGAATCCAAGGAGATGGGCAAAGGAGAGACGGGCTCCAGGGCGGCCAGCCCCATATGGCTCTATTTTATGTCTGAAGCCCTTGAGGGGCAGCCGGTCCGTGATTTCCAGGTGCCCAAAGGGGTGGTGTTTGCCAAGATAGACGCCAAAAACGGGCTCCTGGCCGGCCCCCATTCCGAGAAGACCGTGTTTCAGTCTTTTAAAGAGGGGACGGCGCCCGAGAAACACTCTCCTAAACCCTCTTCTCCCAAGGCAGGCCAGTTCTCTCAGTTTGATATGGACTCCTACTGATGCCCCATGGCAAGGGATCCGGGTTTCGGTTGATGATCGATTCAAATGTAGGGGGTTTGGCCATTTTATGAATATCGACGGATCATCGAAGACTGGGCGGTACCCCCGGGAAGAGAGCCCGCCTACTGGAAGGTGTATGAAGAGCAGGTGCTGGATGTTCACAAGTAAAGGAAAGGAGACATGGACATGACACGATATCTGATTATCGGCAATGGGGTGGCGGGAACCACCGCAGCGGAACACATTCGTAAAATGGATGGAGACGGGGATATCCTCATGGTGACCGATGAAGATACCCCCTTTTATCATCGGCTCCGGTTAAACGATTATATCTCGGGAGATAGCCATGAGAAGGATCTGATCGTCAAGGACGAAGCGTGGTATCAGGACCGGGCCATTGATTTGAAGCTTACGAATCGGGTTGTAAATGCAAACCCCGGAGAGAAGCAAGTGGAGACAGCCGACGGGAAACAATTCTCCTATGACCGTTTGCTCATCGCCACAGGGAGTCATCCCTTTATCCCGCCCATCTCCGGCTCGGACAAAAAGGGCGTATTTGCCCTGCGCAGCGTGCAGGATGCGCGCGACATCTCCGCATTTTCGAAAGGGATCGATGAGGTGGTCCTGATCGGCGGGGGGCTCCTGGGACTGGAAGCGGGAAACGCCCTCAGGCGGCTGGGGAAAGGCGTGGTGGTGGTGGAATTCTCCCGAGGCTTCTTCCCCGGCAGCTCGATGGGGACGGTGCCGAACGGTTGCAGGAGATGATGGAAAAGATGGGGTTTGCGTTCCGGCTCGGCGCCAAAACAGAGGCGATCGAGGGGCATGGCGCGGTTGAGGCGGTGGTTTTGGAAGATGGGACGTCCATCCCGACCCGTATGGTCATTATTTCGGCCGGCGTTCGCCCCAACCTGGAACTGGCCCATGCATTGGGGCTGAACAATGACAAGGGGATACAGGTCGACGAGCGGCTTCAGACCAGTCAACCCGATATATACGCCGCAGGTGATGTGGCGGAATTCAAGGGGGTGCCCTACGGCATATGGCCGGCTGCCATCGAACAGGGTAAGATCGCCGGGACCAACATGGCCGGGGGGGATGCCATTTACGAGGGCACCACCATGGCCAACAAACTGAAGGTGGTAGGGATTGACCTGGCATCCGCCGGAAATATTGATGCTGAGGGTGAGTTTGAATCAAAGGTGATGCAGAATGAAACGGTCTACAAGAAAATCGCTATACAGGATGATCGAATCGTTGGGTGTATCATGCTGGGGGATACCCAAGGGTTTAACGAGATGACCCGGGCCATGTCGGACAAAAAGCCTTTGGCGGAGATTGAGGAAATGATTACCTCGCTGGGTTTCGCCCGGTCGTAGGAGATCCCAAAAAGGGCATCAATAATATGCCGGGTCGATAGGCTCGCCATAAGGCCCTGTCAGGAGAAGACAGATGAAATTGAAAGCGTTTTTTAAGCCCGTTGGGAACATGGAGGCGGATGAGGTCCGGGACTATATCGAAACGCACAGGGAAGGGACGTTTACCCTTCTCGACGTGAGGCAGCCCAAAGAATATGAGAAACACCGGCTTTCGGGGGCCAAACTGATTCCACTCCCCGAGTTGACCGACCGACTCGGAGAACTGGAACCGGATAAGCCGCTGATCGCCTATTGAACTGTCGGCGGGCGCAGCCGTGCTGCTGTGCAGTTGCTGGTCGGGAGGGATTTAAGGAGGTGTACAACATGAAGGGCGGGATCAAGGCCTGGGATGGGTTAACAGCGGCCGGTCCCGCGGATATGGGAATGTCCGTTTTGAACGGGGATGTATCGGCAAAAGAGATCATTGGGATCGCCTATGGCATGGAAGCGGGGCTTGGTGAGCTGTACAGACGAATGTCGGGAATGACAGATGATCCGGAGGCGGCTGAGATCTTTACCCGTCTCGCGGGATTTGAGGACAAACACAAGGAGCGATTAATCGCGCTGTATCGGTCCCTCGATCCTGACGTGGAGGCGACGGCGCTTGCCCAGATGGCGCAGGATAATGCCATGATCGAAGGCGGATTTACGCCGGATGCGTTTCTTGAACGAAACCGGGACGAGATGAGGACGGTTCCCGGCATCCTCAACATGGCCATGATGCTCGAGGCACAGGCCATGGATCTTTACCACCGCTATTCTCAGAAGATAGACGCCGAGGATGCCAGGCAGATATTGTATGATATCGCAGAGGAGGAAAAGGACCATTTAAAACGCCTCGGTCAGCTCATGGAGGACCGGTCCTGAGTATCTGGCTTACGGTAGCCATTAGCTCTTGGCATTTAGCCGTTAGCTTAACCCTGCAAGGCCGTTTTCCAGTGGTGCAGCATTCGTCACTTCGTCATATTGAGATGATACGCCAGATTAGGCCTATTGTCTTTCGACCCCCGGTTATCCTACCTTAACTATCTGGAATAATATTGATAATCGCTCACCGGTAGGTGCTGATGGCATCTCTTAGGTACAAATGTACCGGCAAACCCGCCTCAAAGAAAAATTGCCGATTTGTGTTGACTTCTGTGTTGACTAAACAGTAATAGTAATTACTATCAATAAGGAGCCCCGAATGGTGAAAAAACAGCCGGCAATTCGACTGACCAAACAGAGACAGGTGATACTCGAGACGCTAAAATCCGATTATTCTCATCCCACAGCCGATGAAGTGTATGAAAAGGTACGTCACCAGCTTCCGAAAATCAGCCTGGCCACCGTGTATCGAAACCTGGAAATTCTTGCGGAAACCGGTCTCATCCAAGAATTGGATCCCGGCCGAAAGCAGATGCGTTTTGATCCGAATACCCACGCCCATTACCACCTGACCTGCGTGCGCTGCGGACGGGTGGAGGACATGGCAGGAGATATTTCCGAATCCCCCATGAAAAACATCGAAAAAGCTTTAGGTCGATTGACCAAGTATGGAATTTTCGGGCATAAATTGGAATTCGTCGGCTTGTGTTCAAAGTGTATGGAAGCGGGGTACACCCTGCCGGAGGAACTCACCGTAAACCCTGGAAACAGAAAGGAGGGATAGTCGCTGTGGAAGAGAGGACCGGCATCATCACCATGAAAGGAAATCCACTGACCCTTTTGGGGGATGCCAAGAAAAAGGGGGATATTGCCCCGGATTTTGAAGGCGTGGGAAACGATCTTTCCCCTGTTCGGTTTTCATCGTTCAAAGGAAAGGTCTGTGTGCTGTCAGATTATTGAGGAGGTTACCCATGAACCCGATTATGCGGAAATCCTATCGGTGGTGAAGGATCTAACGTAGCGGTCAGAAGGCCGTGTGAATCGATTTGAATCGGGGCAAGATGAACGAAACCAAAATTCAGTTAAGAAAACTGGGAGAGAAAATGGACAAAGACAAGAAGAAAGAGAAAATATTGGATATCAAGGCAGCCACCATTTGCGATGCCACGGCACAAATGCTAAAAAAGGCGGAGAAGGACGGCGTCGAAACCGCATTTCATCGGGCCAACACCATGAAGGCCTGTCCCATCGGAGCGGATTCCGCCTGTTGTAAGCACTGTTCCATGGGTCCTTGCCGTCTCAATGCAAAAGATCCCTACGGAAAGGTGGGCGTGTGCGGCGCCACCATCGATACCATTCAGGCGAGAAATTTTGCCCGGATGGTGGCGAGCGGGGCAGCGGCCCATACGGACCACGGCATGTCCATGCTGGACCTTTTTCGAGAGGTGGTCAATGGCACTATAAAAGAGTACACCATCAAGGACCCCATCAAGCTGGAGGAAGTGGCAAGAGAAATGGGGATTGAGGTGGAAGGCAGAGACACAAAAGATATCGCCATGGATCTTTATGAGATTCTTGAAGGCACCTATACCCAGGTGGAGGGAGAGATCCCCTTTGTGAAGCGGGCCCCGGAAAAGACACTGGAGACCTGGCGTAAACACGGGGTGGTTCCCCGGGGGGCCATGCGAGAAATCATGGAATTGATGCACCGCACCCATATGGGGGTGGACCAGCATTATGAGAACATCACCAAACAATGTTCCCGCACCGCACTGGCCGACGGCTGGGGCGGGTCCATGGTGGCCACGGAGATATCCGACATCCTTTTCGGTACCCCGACCCCCGTAAAGGCGGAGGTCAACATGGGATGCCTCAAGGAGGATGAGGTCAACGTCATCATTCACGGTCATGAGCCCAACCTGTTCGAATCCATGCTGGCTTCTGTGGAAGATCCCAGCCTGGTGCAGGCAGCCAAGGATGCGGGGGCAAAGGGGATCAACCTCGTGGGTATGTGCTGTTCAGGTGCTGAAATGCTTTCGCGTCATGGGGTGCCGCATGCAGGCAACTTCATGTCCACCGAAGCCATTCTCATAACCGGTGCGGTGGATGCCATGGGTGTGGATGTCCAGTGTATCAAGCAGGGCCTGGGCAAGGTGGCCGAATGTTACGGCACCAAACTGTTTACCACCAATCCCCGGTGTCACATCGAAGGCGTGGAGCACATCGAGTTTCATGAACACACGCCGAGGGAGTGCACCGACAGCATCGTCGAGAATGCCATTGTCCGGTTCAAGAACCGCAGCCTTCCGGTGGAGATTCCCAACATTCGGAATGCGGGGATTCATGGCTTCTCTCACGAATACATCAACTACATGCTGGGCGGAACGTTCAGGGCCTCTTACACGCCGTTGAATGACAATATCATCAACGGCCGGATCCGGGGGGTCGCCGGTGTGGTGGGGTGTACCAACCCCAGGGTCAGGCAGGACTGGGTCCATGTGGAGCTGGTCAAGGAACTGATCAAGAATGACGTTCTCGTGGTCCAGACGGGCTGTTCCCAGATTGCCCTGGCCAAGGCCGGGCTCTATACGCCTGAGGCGGCGCATCTCGCCGGTGCCGGACTGCGGGAGGTCTGCGAGACGGTGGGCATGCCGCCGGTGCTGGGTCTCGGGTCCTGTGTGGACAACAGCCGGATCTTGATTGCCACCTCCGAGATGGTCAAGGCAGGGGGGCTTGGCGAAAGTATTGCCGACTTGCCCGTGGCAGGGGCCGCCCCTGAGTGGATGAGTGAAAAGGCCATCTCCATCGGGCAGTATTTTGTGGCGTCGGGCGTGTATACGGTCTTCGGTGTCACCTACCCGATCATAGAGGAGACCAAATTTCACAAACTCCTCTTTGACGGTCTGGAGGAGATGGGCTTTGGGAAATGGGGCTTCACTGCCGATCCCCATGAGATGGCCCAGATGATGATCGCCCACATTGACAAGAAGCGTAAAGCGCTCGGGATCGACAAGGCCCGGGACCGGGTCCTTCTCGATATGGCGGATCGTCAGAAACTGGAAGCGGCCTAAATGGCAGGAACACTCACGCAAAGAGGCGTAAAATAGAAAGTAAATTTTCGCTTGAACCGCCCCGTGAAACCATTGTGCATGTGTTTCACGGGGGCGGCTGTATGACGTGTTCTAAACCTATTTTAACGGAGGGTATCATGAAAAAGAGAGCGGTTCAGTTGGGCATGGTGTTGGCGGTGATTCTGTGCGTTTCGTCCTACGCCGCATCCCATTGTGAGGTGCCGTGCGGAATCTATGACGACAATCTGAGATTCAAGATGATTGCCGAGGACATCGATACCATCGAAAAGGCCATGAAACAGATCCAGCAATTGGCCAAAGAAAAGCCGATTAATTATAACCAGCTGGTCCGGTGGATTAACACCAAAGAGGATCACGCCAATCGAATTCAGCATACGGTCAGCCAGTACTTCATGACCCAGAAAGTCAAATTGGGGTCGGAGCATTATACGGAAAAGCTGAGCATCCTGCATCACATGCTGGTATACGCCATGAAATGCAAGCAGACCACGGATCTCAAGAATGCCGAAATCCTGAGGGACCTACTCCACAAATACAGCCATGGCGATTTTGATTACACCCACAAAAAAGATGCCAAATGATGGGTTCTTTGACTGCCGGATAATGAGGAGCCTGACGGTGGTTCCGGTAAAAACCATTTTTTCCTGACGCGGTTAATGAACGCCGATAATGACCATCGTTTAGATGTCCCTCGCTGGGATCTGACCGATCTATACGAAAGTGCCGGAGATCCCGGAATTTTCCAGGATCTCGAGACCGTGAGGGCCCAGGCCGTCGAATTTCGGACGACGTACAGGGGCCGATTCATTCACCATCGCGTCGATCCTCTTCAACTCCTTTCCGCCCTGAAGGCATACGAGGCCATCCATGAGCAGGGCATGGGGCCCTTTTTCTTTGCCTTTCTTCAGCACGCTGCACAAACCCGAGAACCCGAATGCCTGTCGTTATTCCAGCGAATTCGGGAAACGTGGAAAACCATCTCCAAAGACATCCGCTTTTTTGAGCATGAACTGATGGGGTTGACGGCGGCAGGTTTTGAGGAACTCCTTCGCCATCCTGATCTGTCACCCTACCGGTGGTTTCTAATGCGTCTCATCCGGCAAAGGCCCCATCGGCTCAGTGAGTCTGAGGAGGAGATCTTAGATGCCCATTTTTCTGCCTGTAGAAGCAGCCTGACATCGTTTTATGACGAATTTCTGGGATCCCTTGTCTTTTCCATAAAGATCGATCATAGATTGCGTCGACTGCACATGGAGGAGGTGGCGCAGTTACGCTGTTCACCCGACGGGGCCATTCGCAGGCGGGCTGTCCATGGGAGCCTTCAGGAACTGAGCAAACACGGTACGGTGTTCAAACACATCCTCAACGCCGTGGTCGAAAGCCATCTGCAGGAAAAAGAGTCGCGGGCATACGCATCGGTGCTGCAAATGAACCTCGTGTCAGATGGACTGGATGAGGATGTCATGGAGACCCTGATGGACAGGGTGGAATCCCATTATCCGCTGGCGAGGACTTACTGGGGGCTCAAGGCCCGCCGGCTTGGAGCAGACAGGCTGGCCCATGAAGATCTCTTGGCCCCCACGGGGGGTGCCCATGCCAATATCCCATTTTCAGAGGGGAGGGATCTGATTCTCGCATGTTCAAAGGAAATTCATCCCACCATATGCGATTACGCCAGGGCTTGTTTCGGTGCGGGAAGGGTTGATGCACAGTTACGGAAAGGGAAACGGATCGGTGCGTTCTGTGAATCTTTCGCGCCGTCACAACCCCCCTATGTCGCCATCAGCTACGGCGGGACCATCAGGGACCTGATGATCCTGTCCCATGAGATGGGCCATGTCATTCACTATTGCATGGCCGCCGGAAAGAGCTACCTCAATTTCAGACCACCGCCCATTCTGGCAGAAACCGCCGCCACTTTTTTTGAGATGCTTTTTTGCCGCTATCTCATGGAACAGCCGGCATTCGCGGACCATCAGGCCGACATCCTGGGGACCTGTGTGGATGATATCCTGGTATGCATTTTCCGCCAGCACGTGCTGACCCGTTTTGAGCAGTCCATATATGAAGTAAGGGGGGATCATTTCCTGAGTGAAATGGAGATCGGTGATCTCTGGTGGAAGAAAAACCGTAAGCTCTTTGGCGAATCCGTTAAGATGGGGCGTGAATACCGCTGGGGATGGACACCCATCCCCCATTTTATTCACCATCCATTTTACTGTTACAGTTATATATTCGGGAACATGGTATCGCTCTGGCTGTTTAACCGGTATCAGCAGGACAGCCGGGAAGCACTGGATGCACTCTTCCATCTCCTGCGTTCAGGGGGCGCTGAGGCGCCTCTGGATCTCCTCTCTCGGTTGGGCATTGATCCCACGAAGGATGCCTTTTATGAAACGGCATTCGAGTGCCTGAACGGGCTGATTCATTCCTTGGAAACGCTCCCGTCTTAACCCCAGTGTGCAAGGGATTGACGCCCCTTGAACAGCGTGTGGGGATATACCCCCTCTTTCACCGGCTGTGTCTACCCTAACGTGAGGCCTTGAGGGAACGGCTCCGGATGAGCTCGAAAAGGTTTTTGTGGGTCCTGATTTTCCACCAGATACTGCCTTTTCGTTCCACATGCCACGGGGGCAACATGTGCCCCCCATCACCCGTAAACAAGGCAGCGACGTTATCGATACCGCGTCCTTCAAAGGGGCCCGTTTCTGTGCCCCCAAGCCAGTTTTCCTTCTGTGTGACCGTCTCACACCACGAAAAAGGATCGGAGAACAAAAACTGGGCCCCGTGGATATTCGCCACACGGTTCATTTCTTCAAGGTGTTTCAAGGGTCTGGGGAGTTTATCGATGAGGTTGAGTGAGGCGACCGACGAGAAACGCGTCGATGGAAAGGGGAGGGACTGGATATCCCCCACGATGAAATCGACGGCATCAACGCGCCAGGTATCCGGAAGCTGAAGGGTAAAGAATTCTTGAAGGGCGCCCTCCATGGGGATATGAAACGCGAGTCTCCCCTGTTTCATAAGGTCTCTTGCGGCGCTGATGAATGTACGCGATCGGTCGATTCCCACGGCAAAATCCGATTTCGCGGCCATTTCAAAGGTGAACCGACCCACTGCACAACCGGCATCCAGCGCAACACCGGGAGATGGTGCCATCCGTTCGGCCCACTCGGAATAGGCGGGGGTTGCGTCCGTGTCGCCCGAAAGGTCCGCATAGTGACTCCACAGATAGGACGCCAGCAATGCAGGGTCTTCATAACGGTTTTGTGCTTCGTGGTCTAAAGCGGATGCTGGAATGAATGACGCGATAGCGTCGGTAATGGAATAGGATTCGTTGCAGCGGTTGCAATGGAGAGAACCGGTAATGATATCATCATCTTTCTGATTGTCGATACGACAGGAAAGAGCCATTTCATCCGGCAGGCAAGCCGGACAGATGAGCATATCGAGAAGTGCGGTTTTCATCATCCATGCATAAAAGATAAAAAAAGGGGGAGTTCCGTCATGAACCCCCCCATGTGCTTAAAATTAAAGCCTGTTTATGCCGGGGCATGACATGCGGGTGCATGACAGGCCGGGGCGTGGCATGCGGGTGCATGGCATGAGGGTGCATGACATGACGGGGCATGACAACTGGCGGCATAAGATTCACGTTTTTCCACTCTTTTAATCTTTGTCATCTCGGTTCACCTCCTTTCTTTGAAAATGGCCTTTACAAATAGGATGACTATGGATTTGAAGCAGCCTCCTGGATGGAAAATAAGCCGTATATGCGGTCAAATGTTAGGGTACCGAGACCTTTGAAAAACGCCCCCTTTTCAAAGGTCTCGCATTCTGAGTATTCCATTTTCGCCGAGAGCGCGTTGCCGCCTCCACACAGGCTTCAAAAAAATCGGTATCTTCGAGGCCTCCACCGTGGGAGCGATAAAGTTTCCTGCATATTTCCTTAAGTGTCGCATGTCCATCACATTCCGTCAAGAAATCCTTTACGAAAAAGTTGATTTCCAACACCTCCAGTGTATCATCCGTTTGCAGAAAGATGAGGGGGGTCTTTTTCGGAGGGTAAGATTCATGAAAATGGTCATGCTTAAGGTCTAAAATAATCATCGGTAGATCAAAGTCAAAGGCTTCTATGATGATTCTATCGTTTTTTAAAGGCCGGAGTGTTTTGAGTTGCTGAAGATCCATGTGAAAAGGGGCATGTTGGATCGGCGACTCGGCAACAGCGATGGCCGTGGTTTCATATCGCAGCAAATCAGGGAGATGGGGCCTTGTGGTTCGGCCGCGCTTTCGTATGTGTTCGCCAACAAATTCACTGAAATGGTGGTAGACATCCCGGGGCGTTAATGAAACGGTTTTTTCTTCTTTGTGTTGCGCTATCCACCTGAGCCAATCAGCAAAAAGAGCGGAGATGGATATTTCGCATTCAATAGAGAGCATCAGGAAAGACCTGGGGTAAAGCTGAACCATCAGAGGAAAATAGGATGCGAGATGTCCCAGTTCTTCGAGGGACATCCCCCGGCAGGAGAGATTATAAAAACTGCTGAATATCAGAGGGTGATCATTGATCATCTGGTCATCTGACTCAAGGCGGCGACCTTCGTGAAACTCAAGGCCCAGAGAGAAGTAGGTGTCCACCACCCGGACAAGGGTCTTCCCATAGCGGGTGTGAAGGTCGGTGCCGGGGAGGACCGTGGGCATCTGGATCAGTGGATTGTTGTTGCCCACAATGCCGGCCCGAAGGGCCAGTGCCAGGGTCTCATCAATGTCCTGGCGTGTCTCTTCCGGAAACCCGATAACAAAACTGAGCGTGGGAATGATTCCCTGTTCCGCGGTGTCCACCACGCGTTCGTACAGGATATCCCGGTTGATGCGTTTTCGAATGAAGGAGAGGGTTCGTTCTGAGCCCGAATCGATGCCGTAACACATGGATTCGCATCCGGCTTCCCGCATCAAACGAAGTAAGGATGCGTCCACGCTGTCCAGGCGGGAGATGCAGTACCAGGGGAGATGGTTGAGTCCCTTTTGAACCACGCGATGACAGAAGGCTTCCACAAAAGACCGCTGGGCGGTAAACTGATCATAAGAGAGGAGAAAGCACTCGGCCCCGAAGCGGGTATGAAGGGTTTCCATCTCTTCAACGAGGCGGTTCACGGAAAACGTACGGGTCTTTCGCTGCCACATCAAAGACTCGGAGCAATAAATGCAACGATGGGGACACCCACGCCCCACTTCAAGAATGGCGATACTCCGGGGAAGATGGCAGGCGTCGCGATACTCGGAAAATGAGGGTAAAAAGGAATAGTCCGGAAGGGGGAGTGTATCCAGATCAGGCATCAAGGGTCGGGACTTATTCTGAACGATCGCTTCACCGTGCCGCCATGTGATTCCGGGGATGCCGTCCAAGTGTCCGGTTTTGTTCAGTGATCGGATCAATTCCTTAAATGTGATCTCGCCCTCCCCGCGTATGATGACATCCACACAGGGAAATCGCTCCATGGTTTCCCTATCCAGAAATGACGCGTTGTGTCCTCCCAGCACAATCTGAATGCCTGGTTTTTTTTCCTTGATGCGCTTTGAAATTTGAAGGATGGCGGGGTATGTGGTACACTGTGCAGACAGACCCACAATATCGGGATGATGATCCAGTATGATGTCTGTGCAATCGTCGTAAATGGCCTTTCCCATTTTAAGAGACCCTTGACGAATGGCCAGCACCAGATCCACGAGGCGTACCTGGTGCGGCGTGTCTTTGAGCGCGGTGGCCAGATTGATCAGCCCGAGCGGGGGCAGGTTGTACATGGAAGAAAGATAGAACGGGGGGAATACCAGCGTGATATTCATAAAAAAATCTCTCGATCACTGCGTTCTGAATGCTAAACCCAAGAAACGGAGGCCAAGGGCTTGCAACACAGTGACCATCAAATGATGTCGAGGCCTGACGCACTGGACAGAAGCCTTGAGCACGAGCAGCACCCGGACGTGGTTGTGGACGCCCATGTGGATCTCCCCTATTTTATGGCACGTTATGCACCAAAGTCAATGCTGAGCGAGATTCAAGAGGGGCCATTTACCTTGAATAAAGCCAAATCCGCTGGAATTCGGCTCTTTTTTACAGCCATCTATTGTGAAGATCGGTTCAATGGCCATGGATCCTTTGCGCATTTCCAGGAGATATGGAATGCGATGCTGAATGGCTGTGACCAGGTGGTTACCTTGCCGGATACCCCTGATCCCCTGGGAGCGCTTGAATCCGATGATGCGATTTACACGCTCTTTCTCATTGAAAATGCAGACCCCCTGGTGGGACAAAATGCATATATCGAGCAGTTGAGGGAGCTCGGCATCCGTTTGGTCGGGCTCACCCATGCGGGAAAGAACCGGCTTGCAGACGGCAACGCGATCCGCTATTCCGACGGGTTGACGCCCGAGGGAAAAGCATTGATTCAAAACTTGGTGGAACACCGAATTCTCGTGGATGTGGCCCACCTTCATCCCACATGTTTCCGGCAACTCATGAAATCCGTTGAATCGCCCATTGTCTGCTCCCATACGGGGATCCGGAGCATCTGCGATACGCCCCGAAATCTCGACCTGGAGCAGGTGAAGGAGATTGGGGAAAGGGGGGGCGTGGTGGGCGTTACCTTCAATCCCGAGATGCTGGTCTCGGGAAGAGGGGCGTCCCTGATGGATGTGTTTGCCCACATCGATACGGTGGTGCAGCGATTTGGCCCGAAATGGGTGGGGATCGGCTCTGATTTCTGTGGTTTTGATATGAAGACGGAAGGCTTGGAAGACATCGCCCAAATCCCTTCGTTGATCCATGAGATGGAGGTCCACGGATATCCCCGTCAGGCGGTGTTGGATATCATGGGCCATAACTGGCTGAGGGTGTTACAATCCGTCGATAGGCCGTAAATTATGCCCGACTGAGCATTGAATCGAGGTGCTGGATATGACGACCCCGACCACCCGAACCACCGATCTGAAAATACCCTATTCATCCTGTGTGCTGGAGCGCCGGCCGGATCCCTGTGCGATCATTATCGTAGGGGCTTCGGGGGATTTGACATCGAGAAAATTGATCCCGTCGCTTTTCAACCTTTATACCAACGGGGGGTTGCCTGAGCCGTTTTTTATTGTGGGATGCGCCCGCAGCCGGTTTGAATCATCCGATTTCAGGGAAAAAGTAAAAGAGGATGCCTTGAAGGGGTCACCGGCTGATGCGTCAAGGTTGGCGGACTTCTTAGGATACCTTCACTATCATGTCATTGATTACGAGGAATCGGCCTCATTTGATCGGCTTTCCGAATTCCTCCGTTCACTGGAAATGAGATACCCGGTGGCGGGGAACCGGATCTTCTATTTTGCCATACCGCCCACCCTCTATGAATCCACGGCCCGGATGCTCGGTTCATCCGGACTGGCGGCGGAAAGGGAGGATGGGAGTGGATGGGTCAGGATCGTGGTGGAGAAGCCTTTTGGCAGAGACCTGGATACGGCCATCGCCTTGGACACGACACTCCATGCCCATTTTCAGGAGCACCAGATCTTTCGGATTGATCATTACCTGGCCAAGGAGACAGTCCAGAATATTTTGATGTTCCGTTTCGCCAATGCCATTTTCGAACCGGTATGGAACCGGCGATACGTCTCCCACATCCGCATCATGGCAGCGGAAACCCTGGGCGTCGAGCATCGCGTAGGGTATTATGAAGGCACCGGTGTGCTCAGAGATATGTTTCAGAACCATATGATGCAGCTGTTGGCCCTAACGGCGTTGGAGCCCCCCTCCCGATTCGAAGCGGAACGGGTGCGGGATGAGAAGACCAAGACCTACCGTGCACTGAGGCCCTTTCCAGTGGGCCGTCTCAACGACGCCCTTGTGCTGGGCCAGTACGGTGCCGGCCGGATCAATGGTAAGGAAGTCCCGGCCTACCGGGAGGAACCAAAGGTTGATCCCGAATCGTTGACGCCCACGTTTGCCAGCATGCGGGTGTTTTTGGACAACTGGCGCTGGCAGGGGGTTCCCTTTTACCTGACATCCGGAAAACGGCTCCCGGAAAAGAGGACCGAGATTACGATCCATTTCAAAGAGGTTCCCCACTCCATGTTCCGAGATACACTCGGTGAGCATATTCCGGCCAATCAATTGACCCTCGGTATTTATCCTGATGAGAAGATATACATGACATTCCAGACCAAGAACCCGGGGGCCAGGGTCTGTCTTCGGTCGGTGACCATGGATTTCAATTATCATCAGGACTATTCGGGGCCTGTCCTGGACGCCTACGAAAAGGTCCTTCTGGACTGTATGCTGGGCGATCAGATGCTTTTCTGGCGGCAGGACGGTGTGGAGCTTTGCTGGTCCTTTTTGACGCCCATTCTGAGGGAGTGCGAATCGTGCGGGGATCGGGCAAAAAATCTCCTTCCTTATGCATCGGGTACGTGGGGGCCGGAGGCACCGTAAAGGGAAATGCCATCGGATCAGAGGGCGGTCATGAGGTCCGTATCCATCGTTGCATGCGGAGGTGACGTGTGGTATCAAACCCTGTGAGCGGTTAAAGAAGCGGAAGATATATGACCACCAATAATTTTATGAATGAGGTTTTCCATGGAAAAAAAGATCCTGATCGCTGTTGACGATTCGGAAAATGCCAGACGTGCGGTTGAATTTGTCGCCTCGGTTTTTAAACCGGATCACAAGGTCACCCTGTTCAGCGTGGCGTTGAATACCACTGCCATATGCGATCTGAACAGCCCCGGATTGACGCCCTATTTTGTGTCTCAGCAGTCGGCATTTTGCCAGGTCGAAGACCAGCAAAAAGCACTCATGCAAAAGGCCCTGGAGGCGGCCAAGGAGACGCTGCTGAGTGCAGGGTTCAAAGCGGACCATGTCCGTACCCGATTGGAGACGGAAAAAAAGGGGTTGCCCGGGCCATTCTGGAGGAGATTGCGAAAGGATATGACATGGTCGTCCTGGGACGGAAAGGTGTCGGCCGCGTCCAGGAATTTTTCATGGGAAGCATATCCCAAAAGGTCCTTCATTCGGCCCGGGAGGTGTCCGTCCTTCTCGTTGACTGATTAGAGCCGGATGATAGACGATAGGCAGCTTTCTTCCGCTATGATATTTTCTTGAACCTGGTTTTCACCGCGCCGCATATGGGGCAGTTTTCGGGGGCCTCATCTTCATTGATATACCCACAGACTTGGCACACGTAATAATCCGTTTCCCGGTCGGCCAGCATGTCGTTCATGGCCTTCTTGTAGAGGTCCGCATGCCGGCTCTCCACGTCTCTCGACTGGGAAAAGGCATTCATGGCGTGTTCCTTGCCTTCGTCCGAGGCATCCTGGATCAACTTCGGGTATTCGTCCACGTTGGCCTTGATTTCATTTTGGAAGGCCCTCTCCAGATTTTCTTCCGTACTTCCGATTTTTCCCCGCATCAGCCGCAGATATCGGCGTGCATGGACGGACTCCGCATCGGAAACGGCCCAGAACAGTCGGGCGATCTGGGTGAAATCCTCCATATCCGCCTTTTTGGCAAAGGCATCATTACGGACTGCGGCCTTGGATTCCGCTGCAAAGGCATATGCGAGATTTTTTTCTGTTTTTTCTGCCATGAGTCACCCTCCATATTTTTTGGATTCAATATACGGAAAAGACCCGCATGGGTCAAGCCCATTAACATGTTGTAATTATAATAAAAGTTCGTTAGCCACTGTGTATGAGACATGGCTGTACCATGTATAGGTGATTCGTTTGATGAAATGGGGTTCTTCCGGCAAATGAGTACGGTAAATTGAAAAGAGGTGAATAGACTGATACCTTTCTAAGTATCCCTAAAAAGGAGGTATTCGTCATGTCCACCTCATTGCTCTATCATGCTTTTGGTTTGAGAGGAGTCAAGTACATTTCCACAAAATACGAGAGAGGACGCATCTTTCTTCATGCTGAAGTGACATCCTCCCTGGAATGCTGCCCGGAGTGCAGGAGTTTTAAAACGCTCCGGCGTAAGGGCGTCAAGCAGCGACTTTTGAGAATGATTCCAATTGGTTCCCGTCAGACCTTTCTGGTTTTGAGGATCTGGAGAATCCGTTGTGAGGACTGCGGTGCTTTGAGATGGCCCAGACTTCCTTTTGTAAAAGGTAAAGCAAGACATACAAGAAGGTTCGCGGATTTCGCCTTGGATCTCCTTCACTGGATGACCATTTCGGGTGCAGCGACCCTTTTGTCTGTGGGCTGGGATTTGATCAAAGACATCCATAAGGATCACCTTAAGAGGCGATATAAAGCGCCTCCGTTGAAGGATTTGAAATACATTGCTCTCGACGAGTTCAGCATTCGTAAGGGTCATTCCTATATGAGTATCTTTGTAGACCTGGAATCGGGTCGTATTCTGCATGCCGTTGAAGGAAAAAGCGGAGACGCCATCGAGCCCTTTCTAAAAAAGCTGAAAAAGGAATCGCCTCATCTTGAGGCCATTGCTATGGATATGAGCAAGGCGTTTATCTCTGCCGTGGAGAACCATCTCCCAGATGTCGCTATTGTGTTTGATCGGTACCATATTTCTGCTCTTATGAATCGGGCCATTGAGGATCTCAGACGAGAACAGCAAAACCAACTGGATGAAGATGGCAAACAAGTCTTAAAAGGAACCCGATTTCTCCTCTTAAAAAACTATGAGAATCTCACGGAAGAAAAACAGAATCGGCTACAGAGTCTTCTTGAGGTCAATGCCCCTCTATTTACGATCCATACGATGAAGGAGCAACTTAGAGACTTTTGGGACAAGCCATCTATGGAAGAGGCTATTCCATTCTTGGATGCATGGTGCAATGATGCGGCCTCCTCAAATATCAGCCAACTTAAAAAGGTCGCCAACACACTCATGCAGTACAGTCACGGTCTCCTCAATTACTACATCCACCCCATCTCTTGCGGCCCTATAGAAGGTATCAATAACAAAATCAAAACCCTTAAACGACAAGCTTATGGATTCAGAGATATGGTCTATTTCAAACTCAGGCTCTACCACCTACATTCTCAAGCGTACTCATTAACCGGATGATCCTGAAATGGTTTTCCTTTGCATAATATAAGTTTTCGAAATAACATAGGAAATAGTTCTTCACGGATTCTTTCGGAAATCCTGGCATGAAAAATGCTGTACCTATGCGATCAAAGAATCCCTTGACAGCTTCCCTTGTGACTGGAGTAAGATTGATGAAAAGATGTGATGAATGTATTGTAAAAACCTTGAGTCTAGTGGAGAGGATGATGGATCTCGCAGACGAGGGAGATGATGTAAGAGAAGACTCCGGCTGCGGGGTGTTGTACGGCGTTTTACGAGACTCGGCATTTCGCATCAGAAAACTCGCTGAAGCGGAGATAGCGGCTCACGTGAAAAAGGGATGGTGGGATAATCAAACTGAAGGAGGGTGATATGAGTAAGACGGAACAAGATCTGAAAGAGGCCTTTGCGGGAGAATCCCAGGCCAATCGCAAGTACCTGGCCTTTGCCAAGCAGGCGGATACCGAGGGATATCCCCAGGTCGCCAAGCTCTTCAGGGCCGCTGCAGAAGCGGAGACCGTACACGCCCACGCTCATCTGAGGGCATTGAAGGGTATCGGAAAGACCGCGGACAATCTGAAGGAGGCCATTCAAGGAGAGATGCATGAATTTAAATCCATGTATCCGGGAATGATAGAGGATGCGGAAGCCGAGGGCCATAAAGTGGCGCTCAGGTCCTTTAAATTCGCCAACGCAGTGGAAGAAGTCCACGCCGGACTGTATCAAAAGGCATTGGACAACCTGGATCATCCGGCCGACATTGAGGCCTATTACGTCTGCCCTGTGTGCGGCTACACGGCTGAAAATGAACCGCCTGATCCATGCCCGGTTTGTGGCGCCAAGGCATCGGTGTTTATGAGAGTCGATTAAATCGGCAACGTATGATGTCGAGATTGGAGGAATTTGAAATGGCTGAACCCGAAGAGATGTGGCAGTGCCAGACCTCAAATTGTGGATGTATATACAACCCGGACAAGGGGGACAGAAAAGGAAAAATTCAGAAAGGAACATCCTTTGAGAATTTGCCTGATGACTGGAAGTGCCCGGTATGCGGCGCCAGCAAAAAGGCCTTCAGGTGTCTCGGGGACAAGGGTTAACGTTCAATAAGCATGGATTTTAGGCTCAGGAGGGAGTCGGGATGTCGTTAAAGGGAACCGAAACGGAAAAACATCTATTGACCGCTTTTGCGGGAGAATCTCAGGCGAGGAATCGATATACCTATTTTGCCGGTCAGGCGAAAAAGGATGGGTATGTCCAGATTTCCGCTATTTTTGAAGAGACGGCCAACCAGGAAAAGGAACACGCCAAACGTTTCTTCAAGTTCCTGGAAGGGGGCGAGGCAAAGGTGAGTGCCGCCTTCCCCGCCGGCGTGATCGGGAGCACACTGGAAAACCTGGAGGAGGCCGCAGCAGGCGAAAACTATGAACACACCGAGATGTACCCGGCCTTTGCAAAGACAGCGAAAGAGGAAGGGCTCAACGAAATCTGTGCCGTTTTTGAAGCCGTCTCCGTGGCCGAAAAACAGCACGAAAAACGGTACCGAGACCTTGCGGCCAATATTAAGGCGAACCGGGTGTTCAAAAGAGATACACCTGTGGTGTGGCGGTGCAGGAACTGCGGGTATCTGCACGAAGGGACTGAAGCCCCTCAGACATGTCCGGCGTGCGCTCATCCCCAGGCCCATTTTGAACTTCTTGGTGAAAACTATTGAAGCGCGGGTGTAAAGGAGGTAAAGAATGGCAGAGAAATTAGAGGTGTATAAGTGTGAAGCGTGTGGGAATATCGTAGAGGTCCTACATGGCGGAAAAGGCGAACTGGTCTGCTGTGGGCAGCCCATGGTACTTCAGACGGAGAATACCGTGGACGCAGCCAAGGAAAAGCATGTGCCGGTCGTGGAAAAACAGGCGGATGGGATAAAGGTCAAGGTGGGTGATGTGGCACACCCCATGGAGGAGAAACATTATATTGAATGGATTGAAATTATTGCCGACGGCAAAGCGTACCGCCAGTTTCTCAAGGCCGGAGATGCGCCCGAGGCGGTGTTTAACATCCAGGCGGATGCGGTAACGGCACGGGCCTATTGTAACATTCACGGGCTCTGGAAAAACTGATCCGAGAAGGAGGAAAACCCATGTCCAAGCGAAAATACGAAGTGAAAGCGGAGTGCCCCGAGTGCGCCTGTGGAGACGTCTCTTTCCTCGGTCCTGAAAAACTGCGAGAAAAGTTTATCGGGAACGAGGATGAGGTCGAAATTCTTTGCCCCCACTGCGGGACGAAAATCAAGGGCAAGGTGTACGAGCACGAGGAGTAGGAATGCCGAATGCCGATGAAAAGCATGGCTTTCCGCTCGGTTCATTGAGGCGATGCATTTCGGTTTGCCTCAAGTCAGGAGGGTGATGATGGGGAAGGTATTGGTGGTGGTTGCCACAAGGACAGGCGCCACTCAGAAAATTGCTGACCTGATTGCTGAAGGGGTCCGCATGGGAGGCCATGAGGCCTCGGTGGTGAATGTCACCGCCGTCAAAACCGAGGCGGATCTCAAAGGATATGATGGATACGTGTTTGGGTCCGCCACCTATCATGGTCAGATGATGCAGGGGATGAAAACCATGCTGTTTCTGGCAGAAAAAGCCGGCATTTCAGGTAAGGCGGGGGGATCATTCGGTGCGTTTGGATGGAGCGGTGAGGCCCCCGATCGGATTTATGATACCATGAAACATATCCTGAAAATGGACATGGTGAGCGGGTTCTTGAGACTGAAGTCCGCGTCCCTCGGGGGCGGCCCGCAGATGGCTCAGGAATACGGTCGGGAAATCGGGAAGAAGCTCGACGCTTCCGTTTAAATTTTAATGAACGTTTTTATGAAAGGAGAGAATCCATGAGTACGCCTCAGCATTGTCCGGGGTTTGAAGCGGCAAAAAACTTGAAGGCTTTTACGTGCAAATGCCCCAATTGTGGAAAAGAGAAAGAAATTTTTTCAGACGAGTTCGATAAGGAGCATACCTGTTCCGGGTGTAAGCAGAAGATCGATTTTACCCAGTGCAGCCTGGAGGCGGGTACATAGAAACATCAGAGCGGTCCTGTGATTCAATTCATGGGATTCCGAGAATCGTTTATTCGAGTGAAGGAATATGTGGACCAGGGAACGTGAAATAAAAATTGGAAGAACTCTTAAGGAGAAATGGAATGGATAAGTATGTTTGCTCAGTTTGTGGTTACGTATATGATCCCCAGGAAGGCGATCCGGATAACGGCGTCGAGCCTGGGACCGCTTTTGAGAAGATTCCGGACGATTGGGTCTGCCCTGTGTGCGGGGCGGATAAGGAGCTGTTTGAAAAAGAATAATGGATAGCGATTTGACGCTTTGATCAAACCGGGAAGAGACTCAGAAGGCATTTCATTTGGCGTTCCCGAAAAGCCGATATCCCATTTAGGATTTGGCGCGGGAATGCCTTAACCATTTTGATGAGGAGGCTTGGCTGAAATGGCAGAAACGGAAAAAAAGGTCTGTGCCCACTGCGGGTATTCGGCTGAAGGTGAGTTTGTGGGGGATATCTGTCCATCCTGCGGCATGACCTACTGGAAGTGTTCCAATTGCGGGTTTCTGGTGTCCGCTTCAACGCCGCCGGACACATGCCCCCAGTGCAAGGAGAAATGTGAATTCAATAATGTCACCTGCTATACGCCGGACTGCGGTGGTCCGGGTCACGTGGATCCCCGTTTGTAACATGCCGGTCGACTCTCGCACCCGTCTAAAGGGGCGGCCTAACTGCCCGGACTGCCTGGAATGCCAGGGGTGTGCCGAGAGTCGATGCCGCGTCTGCCGGGTCGGAAGGGCGGAGTCAACGCCGTCGGAACTGGGGCCGTTTTTGAGATACGGGGATTATCTGAAATGGAAGCAAAAGAGGTTAGGTAGAAGGCATGTTAGAGATTGAAGACCTGAAGGTGAAACTCGGGGACAAGGAGATCCTGAACCATATCGATCTCGAGATTCACCCGGGTGAGACGCACATCCTTTTTGGACCCAATGGATCGGGAAAGACCTCCCTGTTGATGACGATCATGGGATATCCTCAATATGAGGTGGCGGCCGGCAGGATTCGATTTAAAGGGAAAGACATTACCCGTCTGCCCATCAATGAGCGGGCGGAAATGGGGATCGGCATGTCCTACCAGCGGCCGCCCACCATCAACGGACTCAAGACCCGGCAGATGGTGGCGTTATGTGCACAAGATGATGCGGACGTGGAAAACCTGGCCAGGCGGGTGAATTTCGAGGCGTTTTTGGACAGAGACTTGAATGCCGGATTTTCAGGAGGAGAGATCAAGCGATCCGAGCTGCTTCAACTCATGGCCCAGGCCCCTGATCTCATGCTCTTTGACGAACCTGAATCGGGTGTGGACATGGAAAATATATCGCTTGTGGGAAAGACCATTGCGGCGATGCTGCAGAAAGACATGGGAGCGGGAACACAGACATCCAAAATGCAGGCGAAACTCAGCCGGACCAAAATGGGATTGATCATCACCCACACGGGATACATCCTCGATTACGTTTCAGCGGACAAAGGACAGGTATTATACAATGGAATGCTCAGCTGTGTCAGCAACCCCCGGGAGATTCTGGAATGTGTGGGGGATTCCGGTTACGAGGAGTGTGTGCGATGTATAACCGGGATCAACTGAAACAAAAGGCAGCGGCGGCAAAAGAGAAGCCGGGCGGCATCGGTCCCGACATCGATCTGAATGCATACGATGCGGCCCCGTCGAACCATTCCTATATGGAAGAAGCGGATCTCTGCGCCCTTCCCATGACCGACCAGCAGCAGTTGATCATGACCGGGTTGGATGTGACCAAAAAGGAGCGGGGCGGCACCTACCTTCAAAAGGATACGGATGTGGTCCACTGCCATGCCCGGGAGGACGGGGTTGAGGTTATTCCCATCAAAAAGGCCCTGGATACGGTTCCCTGGATCGGGGATTACTACTGGAAACTGGCGAATGTGGACACCGACAAGTACACGGCTGCCGCGGAACTCGGCCTGCACGATGGTTATGTGATTCGTGCCCTTCCGGGGAGCCAGTCCATTTATCCGGTACAGGCATGCCTTTATCTTGAGAAGGAGAACATCCAGCAGAACGTACACAATATTATCATTGCGGAGGAGGATTCGGAACTCCATATCATCACGGGATGTGCCACGGCCCCCCATATGAAAAAGGGCCTGCACGTGGGCATTTCCGAATTTTTTGTCAAGAAAAACGCCAAGCTGACGTTTACCATGATACACAACTGGGCGGAAGACATGATGGTGCGTCCCAGGTCCGTGGCTCAGGTAGCGGAAGGCGGGCTCTTTCTCAACAATTACATCTGCATGAAGCCGGTTCGATCGCTCCAGATGTATCCCACCACATACCTGGCGGGAAAGGACGCGGTGGCGCGCTTTTACAGCATTATTGTCGGGAGCCCGGGCTCGGCGTATGATCTGGGGGGGCGGATATTCCTCAGGCATCCGGGCAACAGGGCGGAAATCGTGGCCCGTACCATCTCTAACGGCGGGGATATCATTGCGCGGGGGCACCTGATCGGGGAAGAACCGGACATAAAGGCCCACTTGGAATGCCGGGGCCTTTTGTTGAACGGGGGGCTGATTCATGCCATCCCCGAACTCGAGGGACACGTGGATGGCGTTGAGATGTCCCACGAAGCGGCGGTGGGAAAGATCGCACAGGAAGAAATTACCTACCTCATGAGTCGGGGGCTCAGCGAAGATGAGGCCACGGCCACCATTGTGCGGGGGTTTCTGAGTGTGGACATCCCCGGGCTGCCTCCTCAACTGAAAAGCGAGATCGACCGGGCCATAGAGGAGAGTGACAAGGATATGATGTAGAGCCGCGCCTCGTGGGTTTGTCGTTCGAAAGGGAATATTCCCCATCGAAGATACTACGCCCTATTTGATGTTTTGGAGAGAGACGCGGAAATTCCAAAACACAAGCACCAAATGACAAATAAACCCTAACGTTGCATAAAGCTTCGGCCCAAAAACGCTTCGCTCGCTCTATATCAGGCCATTGAGGAACGCTGGTCCATTTTCAAGACTTTACCGTATGTTGAATACGCTTTCACCCTTTCAAATGGCCCATCGTCCCTCACTGACCTAATCTAAAGCGTTTTGAACTCAAATTTTATGCAACGTTAGGGTAAATTCCAAATCTCAAGGTTCGAATGAAAGGGTCTAATCAGTCAGTGCGTGAGTCTCTCTGTCTTTTGAATTTGGAACATTGGTATTTGTGGATTATTTGTATTTTGTGATTTGAATATTGTGATTTGAAGACTACTGACTTTCGATGTGAAACCATAAACGTTGAATACCCAAATAGAGAAATACCCATGAGGAGGCCCGTATTATGGATGACAAAGTCAAGATGTACACACTGAGTACCTGCAGCCACTGCAAAGCCACCAAGAAATTTCTCGATGAGTGTAACGTTGCCTATAAGTTCGAGGATGTGGATCTGCTCCAGGGTGAGGAGCGGACGGCCATATTGGAAGATGTCAAGAAACTGAATCCCCGGTGCTCTTTCCCGACCATTGTGATCGGGGACAAGGTGATTGTGGGATTCAAGGAAGCAGAGATCAAGGAGGCACTCGGGCTATGACGGATACGGAAAAGCTCTATGAGACCCTGAAGGCGGCACAGGAACCCAAAGGCTACTTTTTTAATCATGATAAAGAACGGGTCTTTGACATGCTGGAAGCCCTTCAAACCAACCGGGAGCGATACGGCTACATGAGCTGTCCGTGCAGGCTGGCCACCGGAGACCGGGCCACGGACAAGGACATCATCTGCCCATGCGTGTACCGGGAAGCGGATGTCCAGGAATACGGGAGCTGTTACTGCAATCTCTACGTTTCCAAGGAATGGAACGAGGGCAAGGCGCCGCATGTGTATGTGCCGGAGCGAAGAGAGTCTGTTTTGTAGGTGATGGGGATTTGAAAGATGCTTGTGCTCGGATTGCAGGGGAGCCCGCGTAAAAAAGGCAATACGGAAATCCTCCTGTCCGCTTTCCTTGAGGAAGCTGCGGCAAATGGTGCGAGGACACACCCGATTCGTGTGGCCGCAAAAAAGCTTCTGCCGTGTCAGGAGTGCGGGACCTGTGAACGAAAGGGATTTTGCCCCTTGGATGATGAAATGCAAGGGATCTATCCGCTTCTCTGGGAGGCAGATGTGATTGTTGCGGCAACTCCCATTTTTTTCTATGGGGCCACGGCCCAGCTTAAGGCACTCATTGACCGGTCACAGGCGCTCTGGGCGCGTAGATACACGCTGGGACTCACGGATCCCGGTCGAAAATGGCGCAAGGGACTTCTCCTCGCTGTGGGTGCCACCAAAGGAAAAAACCTGTTCGAGGGTACCTCAATGACCGCCCAGTACTTTTTTGATGCAATGGGGGCGCGCTTTGAAGGAACTCTCGGGTACAGAAAAGTTGAAGCGGCGGGCGATATCCAACATCATCCCACTGCTTTAAACGAAGCACGAGAAAAGGTTAGAGAACTCGTTTCGCCTGGACTTGCCCGGAAAAAGGTGCTCTTCGTCTGCACCGAGAATGCCTGCCGCAGTCAGATGGCGGGCGCCTTTGCCCAGTTTCACGGCGGGGACCGGGTAGAGGCCTCCAGTGCGGGAAGTGCGCCGGCGGATGAGGTCAATCCCCTCATGAAGGACGTCATGGCCGAAAAAGGGATCGATATGGCCTACCGCCGGCCTCAAACCCTGGAAGAAGCAACAGGAAAAGGGCCTCCGGATCAGATTCTGTTGATGGGATGCGGGGATCAACGCCCGCTCTTTCCCGGTGTGCCCACCGAAGATTGGGATATCGAAGATCCGGCCGACCAGTCCATCGATGTGATGCGTCGGGTAAGAGATGAGATTGAGGAACGGGTGATTGGCCTTTTAGATAAATAGGCTTTATACAAGGAAGGAGTCAGATATGAAACCGGTTGAACTGGCAAAGGATATTTACTGGGTGGGGGCGATTGACTGGAACATCAGAGATTTTCATGGGTATTCCACCTATCAGGGATCGACCTACAACGCCTATCTCATCATGGATGAGAAGATCACGCTCATCGATACGGTGAAACGACCGTTCGCCGATGAGTTGATTGACAACATCAGCACCATTGTCGACCCCAAAAAGATCGATTATGTGATCAGCAATCACACGGAAATGGATCACTCCGGCGGATTGCCGCGGATCATGCATAAAGTGGGTGAGGACAAACCCTTATATTGCTCCAAAGTGGGTCACAAAAATCTCTCCAAGCATTTTCCTCAGAAATGGAACTACCAGCCGGTGGAAAACGGCGGGGAGCTGAACCTCGGCAAGCGGACCCTTACCTTTCTCGAGACCCGGATGCTTCACTGGCCGGACAGCATGTTCTCTTATGCAAAAGAGGATCAGATCCTCTTTTCCAGCGATGCATTCGGGCAGCATTATGCGGGGCTGGAACGATTTGATGATGAGGTGGGGGACGCGATCATGTCCCATGTCCGGAAATATTTCGCCAATATCCTCCTCCTTTACGCACCCCTGGTGCTCAAGCTGGTGGACCAGGTGACGGAAATGGGCCTGAAAATAAAGATGATCTGCCCGGACCACGGCATCATCTGGCGAAAAGATCCCTCTAAGATCATCAATGCCTATGTAAAATGGAGTCAGCAGACCCCCAGGCGGAAGGCCCTCGTCATCTATGATTCCATGTGGCACAGCACCGAAGCCATGGCAAAAGCCATTGTGGAGGCGCTGGGGGCCGAAGGGGTGGACGCCAGAAAGTATCACCTGAGGGCCGATCACCGGAGTGACGTGATCACCGAAGTCCTGGACGCGGGGGCGATTGTCGTGGGGTCTCCGACGCTCAATAACGGGCTCTTCCCAACGGTGAGCGATTTTTTGACCTACATGAAGGGATTGAAGCCACAGAACAAGGTGGCCGCCGCTTTCGGTTCCTACGGGTGGAGTGGTGAAGCGGTCAAATTGATCAACAGTGAACTCGAAGCAATGAAATTCGATGTGGTGGATCCGGGCGTGAGGGTGCAGTATGTGCCCGATGAAGAGGGCCTGGATCAGTGCACGGCCCTGGCCAAAAAGATCGCCGAGGCACTTCCGGAGTGATGCGGGCAAGCACCGGGGGGCCGTTTCCCATATCAAGGGCTTGCCAACAATAAAATGAAGAGCGTCCCGGTCATCGATTTGAGTGCGTGCTCATCTTGTGAATCGTGCATCAGCCTCTGCCCCGATGTGTTTTACCTGAACGAAGAGACCGGGGTCATGGAGACGGCGGAAATAGACGAATACCCGGAAGAAGACGTCCAGTCCGCCATCAGTTGCTGCCCGAAGGACTGTATCCGCTGGGAGGCCGTGAATTGAGTCGGGGGGAGCTGAAAGCCCGGGTACAACGGCTCCTGAGTGCTCAGGATTTTGACGAGGCTGTTTTGCAGCTTCAGGAGATGCCGGGACAGAAGGTCGTCAATTTGCTTTTTCCCCTCCTTTATGCCGGCGATGAGCGATTGAAAATGCGTGCGGTTCGGGCCATGGGTGCGGTGGTGGCACGCCTTGCGGACGAAAATATGGAGGCGGCCCGGGTCATCATCAGACGCTTCATGTGGAATTTGAACGATGAATCAGGCGGGATCGGCTGGGGATCGGCAGAGGCCATGGGCGAGATCCTGGCTCAGCACGAGGGGCTCGCGCAGGAATATGCACCCATTCTCCTCTCCTATGCGCGTAAAGACGGCAACTTTCAGGAACACGAAATGATGCAGCGGGGGGTGCTATGGGGAATGGGGCGACTGGCGCAGGTAAAGCCTGAAATGGTCAAGGATGCGGTGCCCTATATGGCGCCGTTTCTCGAATCGCCCGATCCCCTGGTCCGGGGTCATGCCGTCTGGGTGATTGGCATGACGGTGCCCGGGGCATACAGGGATGATCTCAAGTCGCTTCTGACGGATGACACGGAGATTCAGATCTGGATGGATCAAAAACCCATCACGCGCCGGATAAGCGATTTGGCAGAAGAGGCCGTGGGGCTTGCTGAAACCTGAAACCCGACACCTGTCGAAGATCCCGACTTCAGCGGGAAAACCTGCTATCCAATCGCCAATCAACAATCGCCAATCAACAATCAACAATCACCAATCAACAATCCTTAGTCTCCCATCTCCGCCATATGGTCGTCGTAGATGGTCTCCAATTTCAGCTTGTGTTTCGATTCTTCCTGGGCCAGGATATCAAATAATTTCTTGTGTTCCTGAAGGGTGGCCTGCCTGGAAAAATCCGAGTAGAACTTGAACGCCTTTTCTTCCCGTTTCATGGCCAGTTTCAGGATGTCCTCATAGGTCATCCCCGGTTCGTATTCCAGATCCACGAGATAATCGCTCCGTTTCAAATCCGGAATCTTCTCCACGGTGTAATGGTCGATGTTTTCCTGGGAAAATCCTTTGAGCATGGCCTGGTGTTTCCGCTCCTCTGCGGCAAAGGATTGAAACACCTCTTTGACACCGGAAAATTTCTCCCTTTGGCTGGCCTCCTCGTAGAACCGGGCCGCTTCCTTTTCCTTGCCGATGGCGTACTCCATTATTTCTTCAAAAGACTCAAACTTCATGGTATCTCCTCCAATTTAGATTTGACTGCAAATATTTGAACCTCTATAGTAGGCAAAACCGGTTGATATGTCAAAACAAACTTCAAAAAGAAGACATGTATGAGGGAGGTTGGGTGAATGGGTAGTATGGAAGAGCAATATGATGCGCATTTGAGCGAATACCGGAAAATCGCCTATGTCAGCGGAATGGACGCATACCGGAAGATGTATGACCGTTCCATAAACGACCCGGAGGGGTTCTGGGCTGAGCAGGCGGAAAAATACCTCACCTGGGAGAAACCTTGGGATGCTGTTTTGAAAGCGGACCCGAAGGATGCGCGGTTCAGGTGGTTCGAGGGGGGCGTGTTAAACGCGTCCTATAACTGTCTCGACCGGCATCTGAACACCCTCAAAGACAAGGTGGCCTTTTACTGGGAGGGAGATGACCCTACCCATCGTCGGGTCCTGACCTATGGTGATCTCTACGACCAGGTGAACCGGGTCGCGGCTGTGCTCAAGTCCCTCGGTGTCAACAAGGGGGATCGGGTGATCATCTATCTTCCCATGATCCCGCAGCTGCCGATCTGTATGCTGGCCTGTGCCCGGATCGGAGCGGTGCACAGTGTGGTCTTTGCCGGGTTCAGCGCGGAAGCCCTTGCCAATCGTATCGAAAATTGCGGGGCCAAGGTGGTCATCACATCGGACGGCAGTTTCAGGGCCGGCAAGACAATCCCCATCAAAAAGACCGTGGATGAGGCCGTATCCCAAACCCCGGAGGTGGAAAAGGTGCTGGTTTTCGACCATGCGGGTCTAAGGCCGTCTCCCGATCAAAAACCGGGTCAAAAGGAAGTGTGGTTTCACGATGCAGCGGGTCAGATCGAGACCCCAACGCATGTAGCGCCCGAACCCATGGGTGCGGAAGACCCCCTCTTTATCCTTTACACCAGCGGGAGCACGGGAAAACCCAAAGGCGTGGTCCACACGCACGGCGGTTATCTAATATTTGCGGCCATGACCACTCAACTGGTATTCGATCTGAAATCCGAAGAGATTTTGTGGTGCACGGCCGACATCGGATGGGTGACGGGGCATACCTATGCGGTGTACGGCCCCCTTACCAATGGGAATACCGGGGTGTTGTTTGAAGGGGTCCCCAGTTATCCGGCCTACGATCGGTTCTGGGAAATCGTGGACCGGTACCAGGTGAATAAGTTCTACACCGCCCCCACGGTGATTCGGGCCATGGCCAAGGAAGGCGAGGCCATGGTGAAAAAGCACGACATCTCCTCTCTCAAGCTCTTGGGAAGTGTGGGAGAACCCATCAATCCCGAGGCGTGGCGGTGGTATTACCATTATGTCGGGCGGGACTGGTGTCCCATTATGGATACCTGGTGGCAGACCGAGACCGGGGGGCATATGCTCACGCCTTTGCCGGGGGTGGCCCCCATCAAACCGGGATCTTGCGCCTTCCCCTTCTTCGGGGTGGACCCGGTGATTCTGGATCCCAACACCGGCCGGGAAGCCCGGTATCCCGAGCAGGAGGGTGTCTTATGCATCCGGAAGCCGTGGCCGGGAATGGCCCGGACCATTTACGGGGATCATGAACGGTTCAAGGAGACCTATTTCAGCCAGGCGCCGGGCATGTATTTTACCGGGGACGGGGCCAAAAGGGACGAAGACGGGTATTACTGGATCACGGGCAGGATCGACGATGTGATCAACGTATCCGGGCATCGAATGGGAACCGCAGAGGTCGAATCGGCCCTGGTCCTGCACGATGAGGTGGCCGAGGCCGCCGTGGTGGGTTTTCCACACCCCATGAAAGGGCAGGGGATTTATGCCTTTGTGACCCCGAATACGGGGGTTGAACGGTCGGATGCATTCAAAAAGGAACTGGTCCAACTGGTTCGCTCGGAGATTGGTCCCATTGCCACCATCGATCAGATCCAGTGGGCGGATGCCCTCCCTAAAACCCGCAGCGGAAAAATCCTGAGGCGGCTGTTGCACAAGATCGCCGCGGGGAATGTGGATGATTTGGGAGACACCTCCACCATTGCCGATCCCCAGGTCCTGGAACAGCTCATACAGGAGCGCTTGAAGATGGGGTAAACGGATTCCTGTTTTATGGTTTGAAGGGATGAACGCGGGCCGGCTGATGGCGCATTTGTCCAAAAACACGAATGGAAGAGAGCGAGAAACAACCCTGAATCCCGCTTCAGCGGGAAACCTTTGAACCCGTGAACCGTTACGAAAAAGATATCCGTGCGTGGACAAAAAGGGATGCGCCTTTGAAGTGGGATCGTGCGGGGAGGGAGATCTCTCCTGCCTCATAGAGATGTATGACGGCTTCGCACCCATGCCCGCGTCCCATGGGCTACCGCCGCAAGACCCGCACGCGCGCCTGGCGTGGGTGAAAGGGATGGTCTCATCCGGGGAGGGGTTTGCGGCCTTTTTTGAAAACCGTGTCATCGGTCATGCGGTTCTGATGCCATCGCCCTCAGGGGAGACAGGCGAATTTGTCATCTTTGTGGACCGGGTGTACAGGGGTCGTGGCATCGGAAGCGCCCTGACCCGGAATGTGCTCAAACGGACTGAGTCGCTGGGGATGAAATCGTTGTGGTTGACTGTAGAGGCCTATAATTTCAGGGCCATCAATCTCTATAAGAAGTTCGGATTTACCTTTTGCAGTGGGATCGAGTGCGAAAGGACCATGAAACTGGATCTGCAGGAAAAGACAAACGCTGAACATTCGAAACCTGACATCTGACACCTTGTAAGCCAAACACATTGCCAATCGCCAATCGCCAATCGCCAATCAAAAATCCAACCCCCGCTGTTGCAGTGGTGCAGGATGAACGGTTCTTCGAGCACCAGACCGGGATGCTTCATCCGGAAAGCCCGGATCGGTTGAAGGCGGTGTATCGGATGGTGGATCAGTTCCCTGCGCCGCTGATCCATATGGCACCGGAGGCCGCCTCTCTCGCACAACTCGAACTGTTTCATTCTTCGGCCTATATCCAGATGGTACTCAAGACCGCCGATCGCGAATTCACTTATCTGGCGCCGGATACGCCGGCAGGCCGAAACAGCTATATGGCGGCCGCCCTCGCGGCAGGGGGATGCATCAAGGGGCTTGATCATCTCTTCTCAGGCGCGTGTTCATCGTGTTTTGCCCTCATCCGCCCGCCGGGGCATCACGCCATGCCGGACCGGGCCACCGGGTTTTGCATCTTCAACAACCTGGGAATTGCCGCTGCCTATGCCCTGGCATATGGCGCTGTTGGACGGATTCTGATTGTGGACTGGGACATCCACCATGGCCAGGGTCTGCAGGAATTTTTCTACCGGGACAGGCGCGTCCTGTACCTCTCCTCCCATTATATCCAGTCCTATCCTCAGACCGGCGGATGGGAAGAGACCGGCGAGGGTGGGGGGAAGGGGTATACCATAAATATCCCCCTTAAAAAGGGCATGGTGGATGCGGATATGATCGATCTGTATGATGCGGTGCTGCCTCCTGTGATTGAGCGCTTCCAACCGGAGCTGATCCTCGTGGCGGCCGGTTTTGACGGCCACAGGGATGATCCCATGAGCCGGACGTCATTGACAGACAAGGCGTTTGGGTGTATCACACAGCGACTGATTGAATCGGCAGCCAGACAGGATGGGATTCCGATTCTCCTGTCCCTGGAAGGCGGGTATGATCCGCGGGCATTGAGCGCATCGGTCCGCGCGGTCCTCATGGCATTATGCGGACAAGGTGCCGAATTGACCTGCACTCCGGAGCATACCCGGACCGGTGAAGAACTGATGGAAAAGCTGAAAAAGGTTCACGCCGGTTTGCCACCCGGATTCTTTGACCGATAACCGCTTTCAACGGGATCTCCGTTACACTACGACCAGGAATCCCGCCGATAGGCGGGATCTCCGTTACACTGCGACCAGTACCCAGTCCCCATGATCAAAGCCAGAGTGAAAGCTGAAAACCCGGAATCCAACATGGGATCCTACGTCGATGCCTTCGAACGTTTTTCATGGGCCGCGGCCGAGGAGTCCCTCGACCGGTATCAAACGGGTCAGGTCAATATCATCCATGAGGCCATTGACCGATGGGTGACGCCGAACAGCGCGGATAAACCGGCCCTTGTTTTCGACAACGGCGATGAATCGAAAACCTATACCTTTCGGGAACTCAAGGGGATTTCCAGTCAATGGGCCCATCTCCTGACGTCTGTCGGTTTTGAGGCGGGTGACCGCCTGTTTATCTCTCTTCCGCCGTCACCCGACATCTATCATGCCATGCTGGGATGTGCCCGGGCCGGCATCATTTTTTGTCCGCTCTATCCCACCCTGGGATACCATGACCTGGAGATGCGGTTTCGAGACGCAGCACCCAAAGGGATCCTGACCCATCCGGATCTGGCCGAACGACTCCCCTTTGACAGCATGCCGTCGGTGGATCATCTTCTTTTTTCACAGGGTCCGCTTCCCGGCATGCTTCAAAGCGAAATCCATGTGCCGGAGACGCTCGAGGGGATGTCCAAGGAAATGGACCCGCGATGGGTCGATCCGGACGATCCCCTCTATCTCATCTATACCTCCGGGTCCACGGGTCCGCCCAAAGGGGTCGTTCATGCCCATCGGGATATGGTGGGGTATCGGGTCACGGCCCGTTATGTCCTCGATATCCGGGAAGACACCATGGTGTGGACCGACGGGGCCCCGGCATGGATTACCGGAACCGTTTACAGCACCTTTGCCCCATGGCTTCTGGGGGCCGCCACGGTGATCCAGGGCAGACCTTTCTCCGCATCCACATGGTATCAGACCTTAGAGAAACACAAGGTCTCGGTGTGGTACACCACGCCCACGACCATCCACGCCCTGGTGGATGCCGGGGAAGATCTTCCCGGCCGCTATGATCTCTCCAGTCTTCGGCACATGGCGTGTGTGGGGGGACCGCTGATTCCCGATCTCTTCTACTGGGTCAAGAAGCACCTCAAACGATCGGTTCACGACACGTGGTGGATGAGCGAAACCGGCATGATCTGTCTCGCCAATTTTCCTTCCATGGATATCAAGCCCGGGTCCATGGGAAAGCCGGTCCCCGGATTGACGGCGGCGGTCCTGGATGAGAAAGGCCGGGAACTCCCGCTGTTGACCATGGGCGAGCTTGCCCTGAAGCCCCCCTGGCCGGCGTTGATGACCGGGATCTGGGGGGATGAAGCCCGGTATCGGGACTATTTCAATGAAAAGGGCTGGTTTTTGACCGGGGATATGGCCCTCATGGATGAAGAAGGCTACTATTATCATCAGGGCAGAATGGATGACCTGATCAAGGTCGGTGAAAAACTGGTAGGGCCTTTTGACATCGAACAGGTGATCTGCCAGTATCCGGCCGTCGATGAGGCAGCCGTCATTTCCAAAAACACCGAAACCGAGCCCCCCTATCTGAAGGCGTTTATTGCTGTGCAACAGGGCACGCCGACCTCCAACCGGCTGAAGCAGGAAATCAAGGCCTTTGTCCGGGCCAATCTGTCACGAGACATTCCCTTGAAAGAAGTGGAGTTCATGGACCAGCTCCCGCGATCAGCGGCCGGCAAACTGTTGAGACGGGTCCTCAGGGCCAGGGAACTGGGTCTGCCGGTCGGCGATTCCGCGGGAATGGAAGCGGATGATAACGGCTGAGAGCCTTATCCGCCCGCGAGCAATAACGTCAGATGAATCTCATCCCCATCCTTGACGCGCTTTTCCAGTTCTTTGGGAAAGGCGCTCTGATGGTTGACATAGATCTCGAGGGTGTTCTTGAGCCCTCCCTTGTGATCAAAGACGATGGATTGCATTCCGGGGAACTGCCGGATCAGATCTTTCAGGCAAGCCCCCACCGTGTCCCCTTCCGTCCGCACCTCAGCCTTACCGTCCGTGAACTGTCGATGGGTCTTGTGAATATGGACCTGAATGGCCACCTGATCCCTCCCTGTTGTCCCAAGATAACCTAATTATGCTTCTAAATATAACCCCCTATTCCCAAAAATACAATCCCCGTCATCGGCTCTCGATCCGGGTTGACCCCTCACCGTTAATCTGCTAAATCAAGTCAAATTTCAATTGGCTTGAAGACACGGTGTATTCGCTGCATCAGGTTCAGACTTTATAGATATCGAGGGCGACTCCGGATCAATACCTCCTGAAACCTGACACCTGACACCTGACACCCACAAACGTAAGGAGGATGGAAATGAAAAAAATCGCCGTCATCGGCGCCGGCAACATGGGCGCCGGAATCGTTCAAAAGACCGCCCAGGAAGGGCTCCAGGTGGTCATGGTGGACCTGAAACCTGAATTCGTGGAAAAGGGTCTTGAAGGAATCAAGGCCACCCTCGGCGAGGGCGTAGACCGCAAAATCCTCAAACCAGAGCAGGTGGACGAGATCCTGGGTCGAATCGCCGGGACCACGGAACTAAAGGCCACCCGGGATTGTGACCTGGTCATCGAGGCGGTCTTCGAGGACATGGCCGTCAAAAAGGACCTCTTTTCGAGACTCAATGACATCTGCGGACCCGATACCCTCTTTGCCACCAACACCTCCTCCTTCTCCGTGGATGACATGGCCCGGGCAAGCGGCCGGCCCGATCGGTTTATCGGGCTTCATTTTTTTTATCACCCGGCCAAGAACCGGCTCCTTGAAATCATCCCGGGTCCGCTCACATCGCCCGAGACCGTGGCCGCCTGCAAAGAATATGCGCAACTGACGGGCAAGACCGATATCCTGGTCCTCGACTCCCCGGGGTTTGCCGTCAATCGCTTCTTCGTCCCGTGGCTCAACGAGGCGACCCGGATCCTGGAGGAGGGTATCGCCGATATTCCCACCATTGACCAGGCCGCCATGGACGCCTTCGGTATCGGTATGGGGCCCTTTAAACTCATGAACGTCACCGGTATTCCCATTGCCCACCACTCCTGCGAGTCCTTGGCAGGCAGACTGGGCCCTTTTTATGCGCCCTCGGCCAGGCTCAAGGCCCAGTTCGACTCCGGAGACCTGTGGCCCCTCGAAGGGGAGCCGGATGCGGACAAAATGAAGGCGGTGACCGACCGTTTGATGGGTACTGTTTTTTATGTGGCCGCCGCCCTGTTGGAGGAGGGGGTCACGGACATGACCGATATCGACCTGGGCGCCAAGGTGGGACTGAGGTGGCGTCGGGGCCCCTTTGAACTCATGAATCGCTTCGGGATAGAGACCGCCTATGCTCTGGTGGATAAACTACTACAGGCATGGCCTCAGTTGACGGTGCCCTCTCGACTAACGGATCAGAAGGCCAAGGGGCGCCCGTGGGATATCCGATATGTGAAATATACCCGGGACGGGGACCTGGGCCGGGTCACCCTCACCCGGCCCGATGCCATGAATGCCCTCAATCAGGTGGTGGTGAAACAGTTGGATGAAGCGTTTATGGAAGCCGAGTCGGATCCGAATACCGGGGCGATCATCATTGAAGGGGCGGGCAAGGCTTTTGTGGCCGGTGCGGACATCGGGTTTTTCATTCAGTGCATCCAAAAGGACCGGCTGAATGACAACCTGGAATTTACCACCTATGGTCAGGCCGTGTTGAGGCGTATCGACGAGAGCAGGAAACGGGTGGTGGCCAAAATGGACGGGCCGGCCCTCGGGGGCGGACTGGAACTGGCCCTGTCTGCGGATGTCATTGCGGCCACGCCCAAGGCGGTGATGGGGTTTCCGGAAACCGGCATCGGTATCTATCCGGGTCTTGGGGGGACCCAGCGAACCAGCCGGTTTATCGGGAAGCCGCTCACCAAATACCTCATATTCACCGGGCGCATCATTCCGGCCGAGGTGGCTCATGCCATCGGCCTGGTGGACTACGTCTTTTCACCGGAGGAGATCGAGGACAAGCTGAAAGACCTGATTGACTCGGACCAATTGGTGCCCAACAAGGGCAAAGACACCGAAGCGCTCCCGGAGGAATTTCAGAAGCTTGAGGCCCTGTTCAGTGACGAGAACATCGACAAGTGGCTCAATGGGGAATACCTTGACAGCGACGACCCCCTCACCGCAAAGACGGCCAGGATCATCGCCTCCAAGGCTCCCCTTGCGCTCAAGCTCGCCAACCGGATCATTGACGAGGGGGTTGATCTCCCGCTGAACGAGGGGATGCAGAAGGAACTGGATCATCTCAACGAGATCTTTTCCACCCGGGATGCGCTCACGGGGTTGAGCAGTGTGGGCAAGGGGCGGCCGTCGTTTGAAGGAAAATAAGGTTCAAGGCATGAGGTGTGAGGCGCGAGGCGTGAGGTGTCAGTTTCAAGAAATTCGGCAAAATTGATCTTCTGACCTCTGACTTCTGACTTCTGACCTCTGGTGTTTGGGAAGAGAGGAGTGATTCAAAAATGGTGGAAAGACAGTATGTGGTGGATGATCTGAGTGCCCGGGAATCGTGGCGCATTTTTCATATCATGGCGGAGTTCGTGGAAGGGTTTGAAGAACTGCCGGAAGTCTTTCCTGCGGTGAGTATATTCGGATCGGCCCGAACCGAGCCCGGCACCGAGATGTATGAGACCACCTTAAAGACGGCGCAGCTCCTGGTCGAGAACGGGTTTAGTGTCATCTCGGGCGGGGGGCCGGGCACCATGGAAGCGGCCAACAAGGGGGCGGCCGAAGCCGGGGGGAAATCCGTGGGGCTTCACATCCAGCTCCCCAACGAACAGGCCCCCAACCCCTATGCCAACGTCCGGCTTGAATACAAGTATTTTTTTATTCGGAAGGTCATGTTCGTCAAATATGCCATGGCCTATATTATCATGCCGGGCGGCTTTGGGACCATGGACGAATTCTTCGAAGCGCTGACCCTGATTCAGACCAAACGGATCAAGCCGTTTCCTCTGGTCCTCATGGGTTCCAAGTTCTGGAGCGGGCTCATCGACTGGTTCAAGGCGACCCTCATTGAAGAGGGGACCATCTCGCCCTCAGACCTGGACCTCTTCAGGGTGGTGGACACCCCCGAGGAGGCGGTGCGCCTGATTAAGCGGATTGTGATTATTTGAAAACGCAAGGTGCGTGTTGATGAAAAAATGGTCGTTTCCGACCCACAAGTAGAAAAGGCCTTCCGTGATAAGCCGGAACGGGTCATCCATTTTCCGGAAACCGTGCTGTCGAGGGCGCAAATGGATGCCTACGGCGCCATGAGCGGGCTGGCCATTGTTGAGATCGCAGGGCGCGACAGTGTGGCCGCGGCTATTGAGGCGGTCAAGACGGAAGGCTTCACAAACCTTTTGCCCACCTATGCGTACACCGGCACGGAGTATGGGGACTGGAACACGGTGCCGGATGCCGTGCGGGTTCTTTCCGGTCAACTGCCCGATGTTCGGGTGCACCCCCTCTTGGTGCTGGGGTCGCCTCAATTCTGGCAAGCCCTGAACGGCCGCTTCTCGGGCGTGATGAAACAAAGGTATGGAGCCTTTTCCCCCTGTGTCGGATGCCATCTATATCTGCACAGCGTTCGGATTCCCATCGCAACGACACTGGGCCATTGCCCGATCATTGCCGGCGAGCGGGAACTGCATGGCAGCCGCATTAAGGTGAATCAGATTGCTCAGGCCTTGAACCGGTATCAGGAACTAACCGAGGCATTCGGCATCCCCTTGCTGTTTCCGTTGCAACACATTTCCAGCGGCGATCATATCGAAAAGATCCTGGGATGTGTGTGGGATGAGGGAAAGGCCCAGTTAAAATGTGTCCTCTCCGGAAACTACCGGGACGTCAGGGGCGGGGTGGTCGTGAATACCGAGCAGGTGGTAGGCTACCTGGAGGATTTCGCTCTGCCATTGACCAGGGCCGTCATTCATGCTTACCTGCAAGATGAGGTCCCGCAACACATGAAAATGGCATCTCAGCTCTTGGAAGAAATATATGAACCGCAAAGCCGCTGAGAACGCAAAGGAATTTCCCTTTTCGTTTGTCGCTGAGACGGCGACAAACGAAAACCAATATGCCTCCGGCAGTATGGTAAAGAAATGTCTTTGCCCGAAGGGCTCGGCCTTATTCCTTTTCGTCTCTCAGCGAAAAGGAATAAAAAGATCGATCCTTAGCGACCTTGGCGTCTTGAATGACCACGCGATGGCGTGGGAATGGGCGGTGAGTTAAAAGATGACCCCCATTCTCGCCATGAGCAACATATTCCCTGATGTGGAATCGGTTAAGGCATTCGCCCTTGAACACCACTTTCAGGGAATCGACTGGTCCTTCGAACTGGAGCAGTTGCCTCGGAGCCCCGTGGAGGTGTCTATGTGGGTGCGGGGCCAGGCCGGGCTCTCTCCATTTGAGATCCGTTATCATTGCCCCTTTTACCAGCTTGATCTGGGTCATGACGACCCGGCCCAGGCCGAAGAAGCGGCATCGGTTTTCCGCCACATCATCCGGCTGGTGGCCAAGGCAGGGGGTCGGTATCTCTCCATGCACATCGGCCTGGGGTTTGATTCCACTGAACCCCTTTCATGGGAACGCACGCTCAGAAACCTCAGAGAGCTGGTTCAGGTGGGTGCCGAGCACAGGATTCGGGTCTGCCTCGAGAACCTGGCCTGGGGGTGGACCAGCAAGCCGAATCTCTTTGAAAAGCTGATCCGGCTCAGCGGCGCCGGCGTGACCTTCGACTTTGGCCATGCGCATGCGTGCGAATCCGTGAAAAGCCAGCAGTACGGTGTCGAGGACTTCGTGACCCCTCACGGCGACCGGGTATTCAATGCCCATGTCTACCACACGGAGATCCCCGGTACGGGACACCTCCCGCCCGATACCCTGGAACAGATCCGCGATCGCCTCGCCCTGATCCATTCCCTTGGATGCCCCTGGTGGCTGATCGAAATAAAGGACCCCCAAGGCCTCCTCAAGACCCGGGACATTGTTCAGACCTATTTGTCAAACCAAAGGAAAGAAGTTCGGATGTCTGACTTCTGAAAAACTTTTTCACAGAAGGAAACGAAGGCAAGAAAGGGTGATCAAAAACACGAAAAGAATATTCGACAGGATCTACACGATGGACAGGATTTCTTTGGCCCTTTCCGGAAGAAAGGGCCAAAAATGTCATCGCGTTCAGCGAATAAACTTCTTTTAGGCACAGCCGATTGTTTATTTGGAATTTCTTCCGGAAATTCCGAATAGAGATCAACCTGAATATCCTGTAAATCCTGTCAAAAAAAAATCTTTGTTTCCTTCGTTACCTTCTGTAAAATAGATTTTAAATGAAACTTATCCTTTTGTTGTTAGACGGCATCGGGGATCGTTCTTATCCCATCCTCGATCACCGGACCCCCCTTCAGGCGGCCCATACACCGAACCTGGACCGGCTCGCCCAACGGGGGTGCAACGGGCTCTATCATGCCGCCATCCCCGGCCAGTGTCTCCCGAGTGAGACGGCGCATTTTCTTCTGTTCGGGTACCCACTGGATCGGTTTCCGGGGCGCGGGCTGCTCGAGGCCGTGGGCGACGGGGTCCCTTTTGACAAGGATGATGTCCTCCTTCTGGCCCACCTCACCAGCATATCGTGGCAAACGCGCGTGCCCATCCTTACCCACGGCCGGCGGGATATTCAAGGCGATCCCCGGGAGATCGAACCGCTTTATCAGTCGATGTCGGTCTTCAATACCGGTCAAATCCGGTTTCGACTTCATCAGACCCATTTCAACGATGCCATACTGGTGGCGAAAGGCCCGGTATCCCCTTATGTGTCGGATTCAGATCCCATGCGAACCGGCCGGCCCGTGGCCCGGGTCAGCCCCCTGTCAGGAAACCCGGAGCCTGAAAAGAGCACCCGGACCGCCCAGGCCCTTAATCGCTATCTCTCCCACTGCCACCGCGCCCTATCAGCCCATGATGTGAACCGGCGCAGGATGGATGCGGGACTGCCGCCGGCCAACTTTCTAACCACCCTGAGGAGCGGCAGGCGGATCATTCAGATGCCTTTTGAAGAGCGATGGGGCCTCAGTGGTATGGTCATTGCGTCGGGCGGGGTGTACGGGGGTCTGGCCCACGAACTAAGGCTCGATTTCAGGCGGGCTCAAGACACCGAAGACGTGGGTCGGGATCTTCAGAAACGGATCGGTTTGGCTTTGGGGGATACGGATCATGACTTTGTCCATGTGCACACCAAGGCCCCGGATGAGGCCGGGCACGCCGGAGATCCGGAACATAAACGGGCGGTGATCACCCGGCTGGATCAGGGCCTGAACGAACTGGTGGGTGCAGTGGAAATGCGGAACGATGTGCTGGTGGCCGTCACCGCCGATCACTCCACGCCGAGTGGTTCCACCCTGATCCATTCGGGTGAGCCGGTGCCCATGACCATCGTGGGACCCGGTGTCCGTCGGAGATGATGTGGCCTCATTCGACGAGATCAGTGCTGCAAACGGCGGTCTCGGACATCTGCGCGGGCAGGAATTGATGCTGATGATGCTCAATTATGCCAATCGTTCGGTCCTCATGGGGCATCAATTGGGTGACAGGGAAAGACCTTATGTGCCCAGAGACTACCCTATTTTTCAAATGACATAGCCCGCTGCGTTCTTACGTCTTTTTGGTTCGTATGTTCGATCATAAATCATGAATAATCCACTGGCTCTGCCGGTGAGAATTGAAAGGTTTCCAGCGCTTCCCACGAGAGTAAAAAAAGACATATTTGACAGGATCTACAGGATGGACGGGATCATTTGCCTCCCGCAGCGCGGGAGGCAAATACTGCATTCGCTTCGCGAAATGAAACTAAGCAACTTCCAAA
Organism: Deltaproteobacteria bacterium; assembly: GCA_034522175.1. GTDB lineage: Bacteria > Desulfobacterota > DSM-4660 > Desulfatiglandales > Desulfatiglandaceae > JAIPDZ01. Next base: position 4,163,952 of record JAXHLQ010000001.1, read on the forward strand.
TGCACATTTCAGTGGGTCCAAGAAAATTCCCAAGAGTTCAAAGATGCTCAGGGTTGAGTCCAATGGCTTGTATGGTTGCGTCCGGCAACCATACAAAAAAATCCGCTCAATCCCGTAAATCCTGTCCAAAAACCGGTAAGATTCCGGCCCCTTTCAGGGGCCTTTTTTCATGCCACCAGTGCTGATTGATGGTGCTGATTTGAAGGAGGACATCATATGACATTTGAATTTGCCACCGCCGGCCGGATTATCTTCGGCTTGGGGACCGTCAGCAAGGTCGGGCCGTTGGCGGCCGAGATGGGTACAAGGGTCTGCATGGTCACGGGCCGAAACACCCAACGGAGCCGAATCCTGACCAGGGAACTCGAGGCCCTTGGGCTTTATTGGACCGTTTTCAGTGTCCCGGGCGAGCCCACCACTGATACCGTTATGGACGGCGCGGCCCACGCCAGATCAGAAGAGACCGACCTGGTGATCGGTATGGGTGGGGGCAGTGTGGTGGACGCGGGCAAGGCCATTGCCGCACTCTTAACCAATGAAGGAAATCTCTTGGACTACCTCGAGGTGATCGGAGAGGGGAGGGCGTTAGAGCAGAGACCCGCTCCCTACGTGGCCGTTCCCACCACGGCCGGAACGGGTGCTGAGGTCACCAAAAATGCGGTCATCGAATCTCCTGAACACCGGGTCAAGGTGAGCATGCGGAGCCCCCTGATGGTCCCGCAGGTGGCCGTTGTGGACCCGGAGTTGACCCTGTCCATGTCGCGGGAGGTAACCGCGTTCACCGGTCTGGACGCCCTCACCCAACTCATCGAGGCCTTTGTGTCCAAAAAGGCGACGCCCTTGACGGACGGCATCTGCCGAGAAGGCCTGATTCGTGCAACAGCCCTGCCCATGGCCTGTGCGGATGGATCCGACATAAACGCCCGGGAAGCCATGTCCCTGTCCAGCCTCTTCAGCGGCCTGGCGCTGGCTAATGGCGGATTGGGAGCGGTTCATGGGTTTGCCGGTCCCTTTGGCGGGATGTTTTCCGCCCCCCACGGTGCGGTCTCTGCCGCACTCCTGCCCCACGTGATGGCAGCCAACATATCGGTGTTGAAGAAGACCGCTGCCGGTCAGGCCACGTCGGCCCGCTACGACGACATCGCCCGCATCCTCACCAGAGACCCCGCAGCCGAGGGCAGGGAATGGGGTGGATTGGGTGCAACGACTTTGTGAAGTCCTGCACGTGCCATCCCTGGCCGAACTGGGCTTGACGACGTCGGAAATCCCCCCACTCGTTCAAAAGGCCCGGAGGGCCAGCAGCATGAAAGGCAATCCCGTGGAGTTGAGTGAAAGAGAGTTGACAAGAGTACTCGAAAATGCCCTATGATCTCATGTGCAGTCCGTCTGAAAGCAGGAATTAGTGCTGAAAATTTTAGACAGGATTTACAGGATTGTCAGGATCATTTGCCCCTTTCCTGAGGAAAAGGGCAAAAAACATCGTTTTCAACGATACGTGATTAATCGAATAAAGCTCTTTTCGCGAAGCGATTTGTTATTTTGAATTTCATCTGGAAATTCAAAATGAACCAAAAACATCTGTTCAATCCTGTAAATCCTGTCAAAAACAAGCAGTTTTTTTAAAGGTTTCAAGCGTTTTCTACCAACAAATACTGATCCGGCTTGAGCCGCGCAAAAATCGCCGCTCCGGGGCACGGTGCCACCAGCTTTTTGGGGTACTCGCTGCCGAGGATCTGAAACAATTCCACGCAGCACGAGCATAGGTGGGCACTGCGGTCAATGGAGTAGGGGATTTTTGCTCCGTTTTCCCGGATGAAAAACCGGGGATGAATGAAGTTGGCATGATTGGCCGTGTGACTGAGATAAAGAAAATCGTAGTCGCTCACATCGGAACCCAACCGCCTGGCCCACCGGAGATAGATGTTTTTGTCCCTTTGATCAATCTCTGCCCACTGTGAAGGGACCTGTTTCACAAATTCCGGGTCTTTCACCATTTCCTCTTTGTCCTGGGTGGTGGCCAGCGTGGGCGGCTTAAACTCGGAGCGGGTGAGGATGGTGGATTTCTGGTCCTCGAAACCCTTGAGTTCAAATGCACTGATGACAAGATAAAGCCCGTTCTTGTCCGAGGCCCGGTACCAGCTCCCCTGCCGGGCACAACTGTCGCTCCATATATCCGGTGCCACAACGGAGATCTTGTTGATTTCATCCAAAGGGGTGCAGACGATCCCCTTGGCCCACCGGACCTTGATGTTCCGGGACGCCATATCACCCAACAGCCGGTCCTTCTCCCCTTTGGTCATCCAGTAGGTATGTTTGATGTATTTCCGGCTCTTCTTTGGTCTGCTGTTTTTTGACATTTCTCTCTCGTGTGATGCGTATCGATTTATTCGCTCTGCCGGTTAACGCGAAAATACAAACGACATGCTGGACAGGATTAACAGGATTTACAAGATCATTTGCCCCGGCCGGAAGCCGAGGCAAATAAATCCGGTCAATCATGTAGATCCTGTCAAGACGTAAGAAGACGATGCCCCACGCCTAAGGCCTCAATCTCGGCGGCAAAATCCTCACCTTCCTCAACCCCTCCTTCAGCGATATCGCCTCCTCCGGACAGAACCTGGCACAGATACCGCACCCGAAGCAGGATTCCGCGTCGCGCTCGGCTTGACCCGCGTCGTTCATCTCGATGGCCTCCATGGGGCACCAGTCCACACAGGTTTCACATCCTGAGCACAGATCCGGGTCGATCACCGAAAGGTAATACGTCGAATTGACCAGCGGAAACGCCCCCTCCCGCCAGAGGTTGAGGGTATCGCAGCAGTCTTTGCAGCAATTACAGATGCTGGTCTCGGGCCGGGTTTCATTGGACCCGGGATGGAAGGCCTTGTGCACCAGCCCCGCTGCTTCAGACTCCTTCATGATCTGAAGGGCCTCTTCCTTGGTGATCATGCGGCTGAATCCCTGGGCCACGGTGTGTCGGGCCGACTTGCCGAAGGTAAAACAGTTTTCCACAGGGGCGTTTAAATCACACGGATCTCCCAAAACCGCCCGCCGCTGACGGCAGAAACAGTGTCCCACCGCAATTTCATCAAACTTGTCAATGATATCTTCCACCGACTGGCTCGGCAGGACGAACTCCTCGGGAACCTCAACTTTCCGATCCATGGGAATGGTCCTGATGGTCTTCCCCTCTTCCGTTACCCGGGCGGGTACGGTCCGGTCCACAGGGGGAGCCGACTTGAAAATCGGGACCATGTTGTCATAGTTGGTCTGGACCTGATCCCGGACCTGTTCCATCAAGTGCTGGAACAGTCGGGCCAGCTCACGCTCTTCGTCATTCCATTTAAGTACGCCCATGAATTTATATTCCAGCACACCCACCAGCATGAGGGGAAGAATGCGATAGACCATGATGCCGGCGGAATTGGGCTGATTGAAAATGAGCCCTTTTTGGGCCAGGCTTGTGGCCAGGGCATCAATCTTTTCTTCTGAAAGCCCGCTGGACCCCACCAGTTCCTCCATGGTCTGGGACGGTTTTTGTTGAAACGCACCGATGAGGTCCAGCTCATCTGCTTTCGGCCCCACCACGTTTTTGACAATGGCAATGGTGGTCTCGTTGACCGGAAAGGGAAACATCCCCTGTTTGCAGATCACGCCGGTGGCCTCTTTGAATTTCGCTTCCAGTGAATCGTTCGTCATGGTTATCTCCTTCTTGAATAGACTATCTTTGGACAGGATTAACGGGATTTGCAGGATATTTTTTTTGTTTACATTTTCAATTTCCAGAAGAAATTGAAAATACCAAATCCGCCTAACGGCGGACAAGTCTCAGATGCTCGTTTGATTTCCCATTAGCATGCGCCGTGCTCGTATTCGCCAACGCTAACAACCAAATAATCCTGTCCATCCTGTAAATCCTGTCTAAAACGCTTTTAAACTATCGTTTTCTAGGTTCAATATCAAGCAGAATCCGGTTCTTGACATGCGCCTCCCGCCAATGTAAAACCTCAGCAGTTGCAACCCAGCACCAAGTACCCAGTACCCATGAAAATCCTCTTCCTCGAACCCTTTTTCGGTGGGTCTCATCGGGACTTTGCCGAAGGTCTTGTCGCCCATTCCCGGCACGAGATTGATTTGATCACCCTCCCATCTCGGTTTTGGAAATGGCGGATGCGGGGGGCATCGCTCTATTTTATCAAACAAATCCAAAACCTTCATGCCTATGACGCGCTTATTACCACGGATCTCATGAGCCTGGCCGATTTCAAGGCTCTCACCGGCAGTGCCTGCCCGCCCGCCCTGGTCTATTTCCACGAGAACCAGCTCACCTATCCCCTGGCACCGGGGGAGACCATGGACTATCAGTTCGGGTTTACGGACATCACCACGTGTCTAACCGCGGATCGGGTCCTGTTCAACTCCCGGTTCCACCTGGATGCCTTCTTTTCGGCGTTGCCGAATTTTCTGAATATGATGCCCGAGTTTCGGCCCCGGTGGGTGGTTGAAGCGATTCGATCCAAATCAGGGGTATGTTATCCGGGATGCCGGTTCCCTGAAACGGGCGATCTAAGCCGAAGCGCCGGCACCGGTCCGCCGCTCATCATCTGGAATCACCGATGGGAATTCGACAAGAATCCGGAGGGTTTTTTCAACATCCTTGACATGGTGCTCGAACGCGGTCTTGAGTTTCGTCTGGCCCTCCTGGGTGAGAATTTTCAGACCCTGCCCAAGGCGTTTATCTCGGCCCGGGACCGTTATGGGGATCGTATTGTTCGATATGGATATGTGAAATCCCGGAATGAATACCAACAATGGCTCAGCAGGGGAGATATCGTGATCAGTACGGCGACCCAGGAGAACTTCGGTATTTCCGTGGTGGAGGCCATCCGCTACGGCTGCATCCCGCTGCTCCCCAACCGGCTGGCCTATCCCGAGGTCCTCCCCGAGGCCTATCATGACGGTTTTCTCTACGGGGATGATTCGGAGGCGGTGGACAAGCTCTGCCGGATGATCGCCGATCCGCGCTCCTTTGAACCGGCCAAGGAGGGTCTATCCAATCATATGGGCCGCTTTTCATGGGAGAGGATGATTGGGTATTACGATGAAGAATTGGAAACGATGGTCCGATAGGTTGTTGAGGTTTTCACCCTGATATCTCAACTTGACAATCTCTTCCGATTGTCGCATGCTTCCGTCATTCTGAAGTCATGTTTTTCAAAACATAAAGCTCTGCGGCTCCGCGCCTCTGTTCACCCCGTAGGTCCGGGAGATCCTACTGGGGCGCCAGAATTGTGACGGCTCTTCCGCTCCAAGGAGATATCAACATGCACGAAGGTCACCACCCAATCGATCCCGATGCCCAAAGATTAGACTACTATGAAGACGAGATCGAACTGATGGATCTCCTCAGGGTCATCTGGAAATGGAAATACCTGATCCTGGCCGGAACCCTTCTGTGTGCCGTAGGGGCGGCCCTTATCAGCCTCAATATGACCAAAATCTACCGGATCGATACGGTGATCTCCCCCGGGGTGGTGAAGGTGGAGCAAGGCGGCAAGATTATCCACATCGGTTCGGCCCAGGAGATCAAATCCTTCGTTGAGACGGGGGCTCCGCATGGGCGGGTGTTAAAGCGCCTCCAGGTGCCGGACCCGGAAGCGTTACCCAAATCCTTAAAATTTGATTTGAAAACGCCCAAAGGCGGAAACGAACTGAAGATCTCCTATGAAACGGCGAGCCCGGAAATGGGTCTGCAGGTTTTAAGCGAGCTGAACAGGCTTCTGGTGGAAAAGTACGAAAACCTGGTGAGATATTACCGGGAGGAATATGATATCCAGATCCGGTCCAAGGCCAGTGAGGCCTCCAAGATAGATGAAAAAATAGACAAGGCCAAGAACGGGATCGCCACGGTGGAAGCGGAAATGCAGGCCGATGTGAAGAGCAAAACCAACAAAATACAAACGATCAAGGCCCAAATCGCAGCCAAGAAAGCCCAGATCACAAATTTGCAGGAACAGATTTCGGATGTTGAACTGGAGATCGGTCGGATCAGTAAAAACACAGACATGCTGATTGAAGAAAGGAATAAATTTCTGGCTACCCGGAAGACGGAGGACGATATCCTTTCAGCCGTAATCTATAGTAATACCATTCAACAAAACATCAGCTATTTAAATAGTCTCCGAAGCGCGAAAAACAATACCAACGGTCAGATATATCAGGAAAGGGCCGCTGTGGAGGGTCTGGAAAATGCGGTTAAGGACCTTGAAGCCCAGATAGTAACCCTGCAGGACGTAGCCAAATACAAGATACAGAACCTGCAATCACAGCTCAAGGCCCTTGAAAGCGAAAAAGAATACATCCGGGATGAAATCAAAAACCTGGAATTCAAGAGGGAATACGTTCAAAACATCCAGCTCGTGCAGCCTCCCAGAAAAAGCCTCTTCCCCATCAAACCCAAGATAAGACTCAACACGGTCCTGGCCGCAGTGGTGGGACTGTTCATCACGGTCTTTTTGGCCTTTTTTATCGAATACATCTCCAAATACAAAAGCCGTGAAGCAGAGGATAGTACGCCAGAATAATTTCTTTCACAGAAGGCAACAAAGACAAGAAAGGGGTTTCATTTGAAGAAGTCCTTTAATTCTTTGTTTTCTTCGTTAGCTTCTGTAAAATATCCTTTGGTTTTTCCCCTTGACAATCTCTCCCTCTCTCTATTAAGATTCACGTCATGAATCACACCTTTGAGCAGGAGATCCATTACCGTCTCTTGACCCTCCTCGGCGATGAGCCCCAGCTCCGTCAATTGGATATGGCCGCGAAGATGGGTATCAGTGTGGGGAAGGTGAATTTTTGCCTGTCGGAATTAGCCAAAAAAGGATTGATTAAGGTTAAACGGTTCAAAAGCGCCAAGAATAAGCTCCCCTACACCTACAAACTCACGCCCCGTGGCATTGAAGAGAAGGGACGCATGACGGTCAGATTCCTGAAAAGGAAGCTGGCCGAATACGAAGAGATCAAGCGCCAGATCGAGGCCCTCACGCTGGAAGTGGAAAGACACGGCCTCGAGACGCCGTTTGAAAGCGAAACCGATCATCCTTTTTCAGGCCGATCGCCGGCCCACGGCTAACGACGCACCACTCACGGCTTACGGTATATAGCTTTCCGTAACCCAAGGGGCGGAGCTGTGCTTAGATCCCGCTCAGCAAGGTCGAGACCTTTGAAAAACGTGAGTGTGATGGAAACGTTCCACCTCCTCCGCAGTCCGGCCAACGCTGAACGTCTTCGACAAGGCATTTATTGAGAAGTTCAAATCCCTATTAAGGTGAAGGGGAGCGGTATCATCTCCGGGAGGCAGCTGCATCTTATAGGCCCTCAAAACACCTGTTTTTGGGACAGAAACGCTGCAGAATCCATAAGTCGCCGTGGCCCGACCCCCAGCCCCACAAAAAAATCCCAAAAAATGTTCGCTAAGCCTATGTGTCTGACTTAACATCCTTTTATGGGATATCAATTTTTTTTTACAGGGAGTTGATAAGCAATGGAAACGATAAAGATGCATGTAGATATACCGGATGATCGTCGACTCGTTCTTGACCTTCGCGTCCCTGCCAGCATTCCTACTGGGCGCACGGAGCTTGTGCTTGTCTTGCATGGACAGAAAAAGGAAGAGCCGCAACGTTCCAGAGAACTGGGTGCCTTCAGAGGGAAGATTCGAATCGCTGAAGATTTTGACAAGCCGCTGGAAGATGCGTTCTGGCTGGGGGAGAATCATGAAATATCGCGTTAATCTAAAGAAGACTGATGAAGGGTTTTCCGTCTGGGTACCCGGTCTTCCTGGGTGCTGGTCGCAAGGAAAATCCGAGGAAGATGCGCTAGAGAATATAAAGGACGCCATTCTAACCTACTTGGAGGTGGCCGAAGACTTGAGCGCTGACAAGGAAACCCGGTACGTAGAAGTGGCATATGCCCAAGCTGCCAGGTGTGAACCATTTGAGGGCGGTTAAGGCATTCGAAAGAACTGGATTTTGGATCGCAAGACAGAAAAAACACATTGCGATGACAGATGGAGAAAGAATTATAACCATTCCCAGAGAGGAGCCGGTGGACGCCTATACCATGGCGGGGATCATAAGAGATGCTGGGCTAACTGTTGAAGAGTTCAAGAACCTGTTGTAGGGCTATATCACCAAAGAAAACTTTCGGAAACTAATTACTGTTAAATCCAATAAAGTCAGAAGGTAACAACGTGTGCGCCAGGCCAAGCCTGGTGTTTCTTGCAGGGTGAAAGTCCCTGTCGGGTAAGGAATAGCCAACCACCCGTACCGAGTGTTGCGTGATTGGGAAGGATAGACATACCGTCGAACGACCCACACGAAGCGTACACAGAGAATCATATAGGCCACAGGGAGAGGGGTGCTCTCCTGAAGCATGATACAGCATCGTTATACTAATAAAGCAGGTGGCGACGTTATACGTTGAACGGAAGCCTAAACAAAGGGTTCGTTATGGGCAAGAACCCGGAGGGCCTGCCGGTGTCGCAAGGGCGTGGCATGTATGAAGAGAAGCACTATGGAACCTGGGAGGCCCTGATTGTTCCTGATAGAAGGGAGGTAATACCCGTTTGTCTGTGTAAAAAGAAGGTGAAGAGGAATGAACCTGCGTTAAGCAAAATCCCGGCATTGAACGGAATGTCCCGCTGTTCAATGAGTCTGCCGTATCTGGCAGAGACACAAACATAGAAGAAGGGCGCCACAGGGGAAATATCAGGTAAGCTTGACCGATTAAAAAGAGAGGCGTGCTGAAGACATTCAGGGAGTTATACTCACTCATAGTACTCAGAGACGGTAGGGCCGATCACAAGGGGAAGGGGTGAGCAGGATTATGTAGTCTGCAAAGGAAACATTAACCGGACAAAGTCGGGCTGGAGAATTAATGCAAACCTCACTGCGGAGAATAGCGGATAGTGTAAGCACCCAAGTGAATAATCCTGAGGAACCCGTTGCGGTAATTCCGCACGTCACGCCAGGGGCGTGATGAGGGGGCAGTCGGGTAACTGGCTGTCCTACCTCGATCCCCCATTACACCATTAAACAACAATCTTGAAATGTGAAGAACGTCCCCCATTACGTGAACAGATCACTCCTTAGCAACATCAATACTCTTGAAAAGAAGACAACTTATAAAGCATATCGAAAAGTATGATGGCTTTTTGTCGCGGGAAGGTAGGCGACACAGTATCTATCAAAGAGGAAGATTGAAAACAGAGGTTCCGCGACATAATGAAGTTGTTGATGAATTAGCGATGAAAATTTGTAAGGATTTGGACATACCCTTTGTGAGGTGATAATATGAAATACAGAGCAGTTATAAAAAGGTCTGGTGAATGGTGGATTGGATGGTTGATTGACCTGCCTGGAGTAAATGCGCAAGAGAAAACAAAAACGGAACTTATTGAATCTTTACGAGTTGGCGCTGAAGACATCCTGGATACCGAAGTGCCCTTTGACCCCGGTGCCGAAATGACCACTGTTGATATTCCCGATCCAGTATGGACAAACCACCAATTGCAAATTTAACTTCATCCTAAACCAGCTATCCGGTGTTTCTATGCTCCGCCAACCTATATATGGAATTATGAAACAACGTCCCCCATTGCGTCCCTTAAGAAGCCGGTACGCTCCCGTATAACCAAGCTTGATCTCCGCATGGCTGTCTGAAGAGCATCTCACAGAAGGTTACCAAGAAAACGAAAAGCGGACCAAGAACCCTTTAGACAGGATCAACAGGATTAACCGGATAAGACTCCCTCGCGCAGCGATTTGGTATTTTCATTTTCGTCCCGCTGGGCCGTAGGCCGCTATGGGCCGAGGGCCGGAAAATGAAAATGCAAACAAAAACATCTTTACCCCGTGAAACCTTTCTGTTTTGCCTGCCCCATGAAACCTTTGTTACTTCTGTTTCATCGGGGTTTCACTGGGGCTGAAAATCCCGTCAATCCTGACCGTCGAAGATGCCGCTTTGCGTTGCCCCGCGTGCCCCGTGAAACCTTGCGCGGTTTTGTTTCACCGGGGTAGGTGCCTCGCATCGTACTGGGGTCTAAAACAGAAAATGCCAGGGTTGGTTAGCCGTCATTCGAAACCTCGGATACCGGGGAACAGATATTGCGAAGGTATTATCTTTGAGTCCACCGACCGTAAGCCAGAACATTATAGGATTGTCCCCCATTACTCGCATTTGTGTGAGCAAAAACGCATTGCCACAAAATCCCGAATCTTGAATCCCGCGGAGCCGCACCTTGAACTTTGAATCTTGAACTTCGCGGAACGCGGCATCTTGAATCCCGCCCCAGGCGGCATTTTGAACAAGGAAAAGAGGATATGGCCAGATTACGCCCACATTGCACCAATCAAGGCCGTAAGACCTGGCATTCAATTCAGCAAAAGGAGCGCATCATGAGGATAAAGGAGGTGGTTACGATGGAAGCTTCGACGTCATTGTCGCCTGAAAGCTTGACAGCGGTTGAAATTCTGGAAAACATTGATGCAAGTCATCGCAATCAAGCCTTGGAGATGTTAAGAAATTTTGCATACGAGCTCCGCAGTGAACAGAGATGGGTGGAATTATATACAAATCATCCTGGTCCAATGAAAAAGATGGCAAAACAGGCCCTTAAGGATCATAAAGAAGGAAAGAGCCGAAGGCTGTAATGAAGTCCTTCACGGTAAAATCGTACTGGGACGCTTACAGGGACTTGTTACCGGACATCAGGAAGCAGGCAGACCCCAAATTCGAACTCTGGAAAGAGGACCCTTTCCATCCGTCACTCCACTTCAAATGCGTAAACTCAGAGGACAATATCTGGTCGGTTAGGGTGAACCCGGATTATCGAGCTCTTGCAGTAAAGGAAAAGGATACCGTCATTTGGTATTGGATTGGTGACCACGATAAATACAAAAAGCTCTTGAAATTCTTATGAATTGATCTACATAACGATAAGTTTACAAGCATGCCCCGTTAAACCCGAAACCGTTTAACTGGGGTTGCCAACGTCCCCCATTAGCATATTCACGGAACCCAGAGCCCGGACGAAGTTACTGAATTACAAATGGATGTCCCGCAAATCACACTGTAAATGTGAAGAACGTCCCCCATTACTTCAGTTATTTACTTATTTACGGACGTCCCGCAAATCCGCCATCGTACGAGCCTTTGTATAACCACTAACGAATAAACTCCTTAAGCTTCCACATTTGAGCCTTGGAAGCTCCCTGTAATTTACTATGCAAGATGTGACACCGGCTCTACATAATCAGACTCGCAACATAACGTCCCCCATTACTATTCAATGGATCAAAAAGATATTATAGCGCTTTTGCGGGATGAGAAACCTATCCTTCGGGAAAAATTCGGTCTTATTTCAATAGGCCTTTTCGGATCCCATGCAAAAGGGACTGAAGGCCCTGAAAGTGATGTGGATCTGTTAGTTGAACTGTCCGAGGCTCGCTTTGATTCTCTTGCGGGGCTCCAGATATACCTTGAAACCAAATTCCAAAAACCTGTAGAGTTGATTAGAAAGAGGAAGGGGCTCAGCGAGAGGTTTTTGAGCCGGATTGAGAGAGATATTAAGTATGTCTGAAGACGAAATTATCGATGTCCTGGATTTGATCATCGAGTCCATCGGGCTTGTGCAGAGTAGATTTAGAGAGATCGGTGAATCTGATGATTTCGTATCAACATCAAATGGTGTTACATTGTTGGATGCAATTGCGATGCGCCTTCAGGTTATCGGTGAGTCTGTGAAACGGCTGGAGAATAAGGCTCCCTCGCTTTTGGATCGTCATACCGGGATCGAATGGAATAAAATTGCACGATTCCGAGATCTGGTTTCTCATCACTACGAACATGTGGATCATGAGATAATCTATGACATCTGTCAGAACCACATTCCAAAGTTAAGGGATATCATAGAAAGAATGATCAAAGAGGTTTCTGAAATGGAAGGCTTAAAGGAGAGATGAGAATGGATACAACCCTCCCCCTTCGTGTCTTGCGATTCAATAAGTTTACAAGTTGACAACGTCTCCCATTACGTCCCATCAACCCCCGGTATCATCCTGGAAACCCGTTCGTATGCCGTGCATGGCAGGCGGATCCGGTCCGTGCCAGGGAAATTTAAAGCCATCGTTAGAAAAAAGCCTCTTGACAAGTCGCAGGCTCTTGACTAAAACGTTCAACCTATGAAACATTTCTATAATCAGGAAATCCACTACCGCCTCCTCAACCTCTTAGCAGATGAACCGCGGATCGGTCAGCGGGACATGGCCAGGAAAATGGGGATTAGTATCGGCAAGGTGAACTACTGTATCGCCGAGTTGGCCGGTAAGGGTCTCATCAAGATCAAGCGCTTCAAAAATACCAAGCCCAAACTTCCCTACGCCTATAGGCTCACGCCCCATGGCATGGAGGAAAAAGGGCAAATCACCATCAAATATCTCAAGAGAAAGCTGGAGGAATACGACGAGATCAAGCGCCAGATCGAGGCCCTCACCCAGGATGTGGAACAAAACGGCCTCCAGGCCATGGCCGAGGCCGAATTAGGGGACATCAAAGCCCGGTTAATCTGAAAGCCAGGGCGCCCCGGACAACCGATTTTAACACAAAACCAACAAAGACATCGAATTGCCCCCATTAGCCCTCTGTAACTCAAAGGGCGGAGCTGTCTTCACGGTACCCTCCGAAGGATTGTTCGTTATAGTACCCATTACATAATACAGGTGGACGTGCCCCATTTAATGATGGAACGAGGAGGCCAAATGGAACAAAGTTGATGGATCTGTTTTACAGATTAGAGAATATATTGACGCAAAATATAAGGCCCAAGCACCTGGGCGACGGTACCGTGATAGAATCTGTTGAGCCTGATATTGCACGGCAACCCCGCCCTGCGGCTCCCTTGAACTTTGAACTTCGCGAAGGCGGCACCCCGCACCCAGAGCCAGGAAAGAAGGACCGAAACACATAAAAGCATAGACGTCCCCATTGTTCACATGAATTTGGAGAATCCTTCAATCCCAAAGAGATCTCAATCTTGAAATGTGAAGAACGTCCCCCATTACATTACTGTAATCCGACAATGTCCTCCTGATGAAAGAAGGGAGGTTTCAACATGCCTAAATTAAGAGAAATCGAGATAGATTACGAACAGATACGGGATTTGGTGTATCAGTTGGCCTTTGAGAAAAGAATAGCCTTGATAAAGGAGATTGTGAGGGATAAGAGCTATCGAGAGGAATTCTATCGCTTCACAGAAGCACTGACAAAAAAATATGACATCCCTGAAATGACTGAATCTGAATTGGATACCTTCCTTCACAAATAGTCATCCTCCCTTCCAAACCCACACTTGGAGGATTCTACAGTCCATTGTCTCCTCGAATAGTGATTGATACAAACGTCTATATCTCTGCAATCTTTTGGGGAGGAAAACCTCGTGAGGTTGTGGACTTGGGGCGGAATGCGCATATTTTGATCTTCACATCCTCCGAAATTCAGGCGGAAATTGAGAAGAAGTTGAAAACCAAGTTCTGTATTGACAAAAAGGAAGTCGCCCAGATCCTTCTTGACTACTCGATGTTCACCTTACCGATTAAGCCTCTCGAAAAGGTGTCGGCCATTAAGGCAGACCCGGATGACGACAAATTCATGGATCATCCGGTTAATGAGTACGCTTGAGAATGTAGGTGGTAGAGCCTGAGTTTGAAATAGACCATATCTCTGAATCCATAAGCTTGTCGTTTAAGGGTTTTGATTTTGTTATTGATACCTTCTATAGGGCCGCAAGAGATGGGGTGGATGTCAGTAATTGAGGAGACCGTGACTGTACTGCATGAGTGTGTTGGCGACCTTTTTAAGTTGGCTGATATTTGAGGAGGCCGCATCATTGCACCATGCATCCAAGAATGGAATAGCCTCTTCCATAGATGGCTTGTCCCAAAAGTCTCTAAGTTGCTCCTTCATCGTATGGATCGTAAATAGAGGGGCATTGACCTCAAGAAGACTCTGTAGCCGATTCTGTTTTTCTTCCGTGAGATTCTCATAGTTTTTTAAGAGGAGAAATCGGGTTCCTTTTAAGACTTGTTTGCCATCTTCATCCAGTTGGTTTTGCTGTTCTCGTCTGAGATCCTCAATGGCCCGATTCATAAGAGCAGAAATATGGTACCGATCAAACACAATAGCGACATCTGGGAGATGGTTCTCCACGGCAGAGATAAACGCCTTGCTCATATCCATAGCAATGGCCTCAAGATGAGGCGATTCCTTTTTCAGCTTTTTTAGAAAGGGCTCGATGGCGTCTCCGCTTTTTCCTTCAACGGCATGCAGAATACGACCCGATTCCAGGTCTACAAAGATACTCATATAGGAATGACCCTTACGAATGCTGAACTCGTCGAGAGCAATGTATTTCAAATCCTTCAACGGAGGCGCTTTATATCGCCTCTTAAGGTGATCCTTATGGATGTCTTTGATCAAATCCCAGCCCACAGACAAAAGGGTCGCTGCACCCGAAATGGTCATCCAGTGAAGGAGATCCAAGGCGAAATCCGCGAACCTTCTTGTATGTCTTGCTTTACCTTTTACAAAAGGAAGTCTGGGCCATCTCAAAGCACCGCAGTCCTCACAACGGATTCTCCAGATCCTCAAAACCAGAAAGGTCTGACGGGAACCAATTGGAATAATTCTCAAAAGTCGCTGCTTGACGCCCTTACGCCGGAGCGTTTTAAAACTCCTGCACTCCGGGCAGCGTTCCAGGGAGGATGTCAGCTTCAGCATGAAGAAAGATGCGTCCTCTCTCGTATTTTGTGGAAATGTACTTGACTCCTCTCAAACCAAAAGCATGATAGAGCAATGAGGTGGACATGACGAATACCTCCTTTTTAGGGATACTTAGAAAGGTATCAGTCTATTCACCTCTTTTCAATTTACCGTACTCATTTGCCGGAAGAACCAAATTCATTGCAAGTATAGCGATTCATGAAGACCTGTGGCTGCGGACCTTCAACGAAAAGCATTTCAAAGTATTTCAAAGGAATCGAGAAGCTGAGAATGTGGCAATGGTAAGCGATCAGCGGGAGCTCTAGGGAAAACTTTCATCATCTCTTTCTTAAAATCCACTTTTTGGGGTCAAAAAGTCGATTTTAATCGTGAAAGAAAATCCATTATTGAGCGATTCCTTTCCATTCCACCTCAGTTACACAACAATGAAACAACATCCCCCATTACCATAAACAACGTCCCCCATTACACCAATTATTGATGGACGTCCCCCATTACTCACGATAGTCTGGTCCGTAATGAATGCGCAATTCGGATAGACCATGCCCAATGGGGCGAATATCGCCGAGATTGCCTAGTGCGCTGTCTCATAAATTTTGTCCTTAATTCTGGCAATTTAACAGCACCGCAAATGGTGGGTTCAATGAAATCACAGTATTCAAATCACAAATCACAAACAATATCCAAATTCCAATCCCGCGCAATCGCGGGATCAAAATTCGAAACAACGCGTGCAAAGGATTGGAGGCACACCCTTGATATGGACCCCGGAAAAATCAATTAAGTGATGCCGGGCGATTTACGACATTCCCACGGGTACTGCCCCGGCCCAAAAGGGAAATTTTTCGTCTTAAACCTTGCGATTTGGTCATTGGGATTTATTTGAAATTTGGTGCTTGGGAGTTGGAGCTTCCGCGTCTCTGTCTGTTTTAAGTGGGTTAAATAGGGACCGTTTTCTGCGAATAACATCTTGCCATTATCGGGGACAGAACTTATGAGACGCGGCACTAGAACCACACGATCAAGTTTTGCATGGATTCTCATTCGTGCCTGGCGGTCTTTCAGATTCCCCAACCATTGGGAAAAGGTGGCACTTTGGATAACTTCAACCATACCTGATCTTGTAACTTATAAAATACAATATGTCAAGCAAGAAGTCGGGAATCGGAGGACGGACTAAAGATGGAAGTTAAGAGGATGAGAAGGTGAGAGGATTAGAGGACAGAGGGGTGGCAAAATAATTTGGGGGAAGATGATTGAAGGGCGGAACACAGGGGCTCCTTTACCGATTTCAGCCCAAGGTTTATCCGCCGTTTTTTTTGGCGGGCCCCCAGAGAAATAGGCTACGCATTTCACCCCGCTGGAATGATACAACAAGCTTCCATAGAGCAGGCAACGGCGCAGGATACACAGAATGTGCGTGGAATATGGGCGTTGGAAGTTCAAAGGTGTACTGGGCTTGCGGAGGTTTCGAAAAGCGGGGATGACAAATTGAGAAACTTTATCGCTGAAAACGATGTTCATCCGCATTTAGCGGCCCGGTTGCGCGAACGGGGGATCACGCTTGACGAGTTTAATATGACTTTGGCGAACGGCTGGCAGGCCCAAGATGCCAAAGAAGGAACATCTGGAAAAGTATACGTTTTTGAATATAATAGAAGATGGCTTGGGAAGGTCTTCGCAGAGAAAGAGGTGTCCATCTATTATAAAATCTTAGATGGACGGCTCGTCCCGCTGACAGCGAAGGCCCGATATGGTAGCAGCTTCCAAAGAAAAGGAGAAAAACCATGAGGCTAGAATACGATGGGACAAGAGACCTCCTCTACATAAGATTTGCAGTGGCTGAGCGTAACGTTGCAAGGACCGAGACCATCAGACCGGGTGTATACGCTGATTTCGATGTGAATGACAAGCTGATGGGAATCGAGGTTATTGACGCAACTGAAATCATCGGTGGGACCATAGAGTTCGACTTGAGTGATCAGTTTCAAAAACGAGCGGCAATGACGGGTTAATTGGGAATTCGCTGAGTGGGCATGAGAAAATGGAGTGGAAAGATAACTGTTACCCGCAATACGGAAAACAACGTTTTTTGGATCTGGCCGTCGCATTTCACCCCGATGGAATGATACAACAAGCTTCCACCCCGGTGAAACACAAAACCGCGCAAGGTTTCACGGGACACGCGGGGCACCGCAAAGCGGCATCTTCGACAGGCGCAAATTAAGGCAAGATGAACAATCCGTGTAATCGGTGAAATCTGTGGATTAGCTGGGTGTGAATTGGGATGGAATATGTGATGCTTTATTTGGGCTCTTTTGTTCTTGGCGGCGTTGGAGCATGGGCTATTTCCCGTTGGGGGCCTGTTCTGGGAGTTTTGGATAGGGCGAACCATCGGAGTTCGTATGAGGGGGTTGTACCGAAGGGCGGCGGGATTGGGATCTTGGCCGTCCTTTTTTTGGCGTCATGGGTATTGCCACTGCCTACCTTGTTCTGGTTTGGTGTGGGGGTGCTTTCCCTGCTGAGCCTGTATGGGGATCGAAGGGAAATCCCTCCCAAGGTTCGGCTCTCAGTCCAGTTGGTCGCCGGGGTGGTAGCCCTAATGGGGCTCTTTCAGTGGGATGACAGATCCTATTGGATTTACCCCCTGCTTCCGTTCTTCGCGGTCTATGTTGTCGGTACAGCAAATTATTACAATTTTATGGATGGGATCAATGGGATTGCGGGGTTTTGGGGTTCGGGAGTTGGGTGAGAAGGGCAGAAGGTGAGAAGGTGAGAGGGTGAGAAGGGCAGAGGGTGAGAAGGTGAGAAGAGCAGAAGGTTAGGAATGGAAATGAGCAAGGTCTCGCGCAAAGGCGCCAGAGCAGGAAAGAGGGAATAGCTGATAAGCTGGTGAGCTGGTGAGCTGATGGGTCCACAGATTACCCCAGTACCATCTACCAGAGCTACCCCGGTGAAACAAGTGCAAAGAGGTTTCACAGGGCAGGTACGGCCCCGCTGAAGCGGGATCTCCGCTTCGCTACGACAGGCAGAGGACGGAACGAAGAGAAGGACCGAGAGACTGAGGGACTTAGGGACTGAGGGCGGGGGTCAGGAGACAGATGACGGAGGACAGAGGACTGAGGTCGGTAAGGGACCGACAAACGAAAACCTTTCATGCCTTCGACAGGAAAATAAAACCAGGCTTTCCCGAACGGCTTGGGCGGTGAGTGCGGTGAGGCAGTATGAAACATGTCGCCGTATTTACGATGAAGGGGGCGCCGATGTCTCCTTGGCAAGCTTTTGGGAGACAATGGCATTCAGCGATACTCCGGCCCTGGCGGCCTCCATGGCAAGGGCACGGTGGAGGCGTCGATCGATTCGCACATTAAATTGACCGCTGTATTCCTTTCTGGAGGGGGCAACGGGGACCGGTTCTCCGTGCTTTTGAAGGCTTTCCTTTACGCCTTCCCAGGCGATTTCCAGTTCGTGAAGCGCCTGCTCAGGCGATTCCCCGAATGCGGAAACCTCGGGCATTTCAACAAAATGCGCAAGATAGTCGTTATCATCGTCCAGAAATACGTTGACACTATAACCGTCAAATCGATCCTTCTTCTCCATTTTCGATCTCCTGATACTGCGTAAGAAATTGCTCCACCTGGTACCCCTTTGCTTTTCCATTTTTGGCTTCCTGAATCGGAAGGCGGTGCCGGTCCGCAGAAGCGGGAGATCTCCGTTTCGCTACGACAGGCAGGGCAGGGAGGACGCAGAAGGAAGGGGGAGAGGTCTGCGGAGTTAGGATGCCTCTGGGGCTGGCAATTGAAAATTGCCAGCAACAATCCCTGGAACCGTAATGTCCTCATCCAGGTTTTCCCATCGCAATGCAAAACCATCCAATCTGATCTCCACCTCCTTGAGTTGATCATCGGTGGCTTTTGACAGAAGTTTAAAGCGATCCGCCGGAAATCCGACGATGCGGCTGTCCGTCAATTCGATGTAAATGGTCCGGGATTCTGCCCAGGCCCTGATTGCGGCCGGCTCAACGGTCTGCATTTTATTCATTTTGGTTTTCATTGTATTTCCCCATCAAAAAAAGCTGGTTCTCAAATACCATCTTCTCTATCTTTCTCACGGTCAATGGAGCTACGCCCTTATTTCTTGCCAAACGAACCGGTTGGAGCCAGAACTTACACTCGCCATCAGGCGTTACCACATGGATGTGCGGCGGTTCGTTTCCTTCGTCTGAATAAAAATGGAACCTGAAAGCCCCTGTTTTCATGACCGTAGGCATACCACCAAAATAGGATAATCCTCCTGTTATTGCAAAGGTTTTTTGGAGGGGGGTCGATGTCCGATGCCGGAGGACAGATGACGGATGACGGAGGACAGAGGACGGAGGACGGAGGACGGAGGGATGGCAAGATGATTAGGAAAATGCGGGGATGCTGGGGAAAATGTTGAGGAAGACGTCTGGATTCGAATCTGTGACCTAAAAGCACTCAATAACCTAAGGCTCGGGCAAAAAAAGCAAACCCGCCTTGTGTCAAAATAGAAAAAGAAAGTCTCGGATTAGATGCTTTTAAATGACTGGCGCGCCCAGCAGGATTCGAACCTGCGACCTACGGATTCGTAGTGGTTTAGGAAGTGGCCTTTTTGACTCAAAAAGGCCGTTTTTATTTTCTGTAATTTCTGACACTTATATCAATTTATGCACTAAAATGAAAACACCTGAAAATGGTCAAAATGGAGGGTATTTTTCGGAATTTAGTGACCAAATAGTGACCAAAATTACAATTTCCCTATTCCTGATATCTGTCACGCACGTGACAATTTATGTCACGACACGCCTGTGTCATTATTTGACACGACACGTAAAAGGCGTGACAATGAGAGATATAAAATGGACGTGTTAAATGTTTATCAAGTTTTGGCACAGAGTTTTGTCAAAATGTGCCAATAAGCAAAAATAGCTATGTGCCAATATTTGGCACAAATGTGCCACCTCACTTAAACCAAACCAGACCAACTCCAACAGAAAACACTTGACTTTTGCTTAAAAACATGGTATGTGTTGGAATACATATCAATTAGTTAGTGCGTGCAGGTAATAAAATGAAAAAAATTGCATCAAACAGTTGACAAATCTTTCAGCCGTGATTATATTGAAATAGAGCGTAAAGTTCTCTAATAATTTAATGGACCTGCCAGAAAAACACAGGTCCACGTGCGAGCCACAATGATGGCCAAAGAACTCCCTTGCGGGTTCCTTGGCCATTTTTTTTGCTTAAACTTTTAAACACCAAGAAAGGAGGGCATAGCGTATGCAACAAATTAATGAAAAAAGATGGTTAGGTATCAAGGACGCTGCAAGCTATCTGAGTGTTAGCTATCGTTCGCTATATAATAGGACTTGCGACAGTTCCGAAAACCCACTACCGAAAGAAATTGCGCCGAAACGGTTTGGGAAAAAGTTATTATTTGATCGAAAAGCCATTGATGAATACCTGGAGGGTCTATAATCATGGGACTTATAGACACTGACAGGCTAACAGAACTAACGAAAGTAGAAAATGAACCATATCACTTTAAACCTGATCCTAAAATAATTTATGAACCAGGTTTTAAAGCGGCTGAATATAGTCCACTGGCAAGCAACCCTTATTCTGGGTGCACTCATGCTTGTGAATACTGCTTTATGCGTATGAGAATGAAACCAGCGAAAAGACAAAGATGGGACACAGACCCAAGTCCGAAACCGGATTATGTCAACAAGCTAAAATATAAAGTACGAAAAATGGCTGGAGATGAAAGAGAAATTCTGTTTTCCTTTTCGGCGGATGTTTACCAGCCTATTGAGACAGAACTCAAATTGATGCGTGAAGCTATCAAGGTGATGATTGACAATGATATGCGTTTTACTGTCTTGACGAAAGGCGGTTTGAACGCAGCCAGAGACTTTGACTTGTTGCAGAATTATGACAAATGCTCTTTCGGAAGTACAATTGTTTTTCTTGATGAAAAGATGAAAGATGTTTGGGAGCCTGGAGCACCTACAATAAAGGACCGTATATCCGCACTCCAGAAAGCAAAAGAGGCAGGTATCAAAACATGGGTATCACTTGAACCAGTTATTGACGCAAAGCAAGCTATTAGAGTGATCAAAAAGTTGCATCCTATTGTCGATCACTGGAAAATTGGAAAAGTGAATTATCACCCAGTGGAAAAAGATACAGACTGGTTAGCGTTTAAAAAAGATGTAGTTGAAACCTTAGAGTCTGTGGGTGCTGATTATAAACTGAAATTTAGTTTAATGAATTTATAACAATTTGATGGCTGCCTAAACCCTACCCAGGCATGCTGTCACTCTTGCTCCGTGCGTTTCTGGAATGAAAAGCGGTTGTGGCCTCCATCACAACCAGGAGCAAGAGATTTTTTAAAATAGGACTAAAAATATGCGATACACAGAAATGTTAAACCCAACAACAATGAAATTCTGTAACAAATGTTTTGGGATGGTGGGCTTACAATATGCCATGACTGATAATAATATACACATTTCAGCAACCGCTGTCTGTAAACGATGCGGTTCAATGGTTGGGATAGTGACCAGAAAGGAAAATGGTATGTATGACGAAAATGCAATAAGGACTGAAATTGAGGCTATGATTTATAGACGTTTATCAAGAACAGACGAATGGGCAAGAGATAATTTTAATGGTGATCCAGATGAGCTGGAGATGTTCGTTTTAACAGCAAGGAATGAGGTTCTCATGGGTATTGGTAAAGCATTTCGAGACTATGCGGGAATTACACCAACTCCAGAAGGTAATCCGTTGAATTAAAAAATAATGGCTTGCTTGCAGGAGCACGCCGCGGGGCCATAGCCTGTAAACCACGGTTATGGGGCGGAGGGTGCCCCAACACCCTCACGCTCCTGCAAGCAAATTCTCTTTGGGGAGAGAAGACATGGGCGCAAGAGAAAATACATATAAAAATTTGAAAGCACGGTTCACTCCAAAGCTGTTGGAGTTGGTGGACAAGGATGTTGCGTTTCAAATAAATAAAATAAAAACGTATCATGATGGCCTTGGCGATGAAGTGGATCAGAGAGACTTATACGCCATTGAACTCAAGGTTCTAAAGCAATGGCGGAAAAAGAGCGATGCTGACTTGATGCGTTTGGATAGTGAGTATGCAAAAACGCTTTCTGGCAGTCAGACGTTGCGGAGTCAACCAGCAGAGAAACCGTTAGAGAAACCTGTCAGACCGAAACGGAAAGCAAAACCGCAAGACAAACCAGAACCGCAAGACAAACCAGAACCGCAAGACAAACCAGAACCGCAAGACAAACCAGAACCGCAAGACAAACCAGAACCGCAAGACAAACCAGAACCGCCAGAGAGACCAGAACCGAAACCGAAAAGAAAACCTGTCAGGAAACCGAAAGCAGATGTTGGCGATAAGCAATTAGAAAAGCCTGATCTAACAGCACAAAAAGAGAAGTTGGAACAGAGGCAAAAAGAGCAAGAGGCAGGACCAACAGCACTATCAAAAGAACTCATTGAAACCATTATTTCAGAAATTAAAGAGGCAGAGGACCAGGCGAAATGCACATATGGCATTGCTAAAGAGGACCAAAATAAAACTCTGCTATGGAGTCGATCAGTAAAAGCCAAAGCCCTGAAACGTGAGTTATATAAGGCAAGCGGTTTTCTGGAAAAACATTACAAGCAGGAATTAAATTATTCAAAAAAAGACTACTATCCCAAACGCTGGATGGAAAACCACAAGCGCATCATGGAGTCGATCAAACGTAATGATAAGATGATACCGATATTGAATTTCATTTTCAATTTTAGACGAAAGCCTAAACAAGCTGAAATTGAGAAAATGATAAAGTTGGCAGGCGGAGAGAAATTTCAGACTAATAAGAGGGATAAAGAAGGAAACCCCATCGAACATCCTTATGCGTGTTTTTTGGCAGACAACGCTTTTTATGAGGAGATCAGCAAAGCGATTGGATGTCAAAAGTCAACTGTGATGCGATATTTAAGATCATTGATAGCTATGGGCGCACTAATAGAAGTCCGTAAAAATCATCAAATAAGCGTGCTGTCAGATGGCTATTTTATCGGACTACCAAAAGGTTTTAACAAGATTCCATGGCTTAAAGAAACATCCGCTTTCAAAGATGCGCTTATGAATTTCAGACCAAAACGTTAGGATGTCCTGGACTTTCAAGAATATTTAAGAACGCCTGAAACGTGCATGAATAAACGTTCTTTGAAAACACATGTTGGGAGTTAGGATGTCCACGGACATCCTAAAAAGGCTTTGGTGGACATCCTAAGTGTTTGGTAATACGGGTTAGGATGTCCACTTGCGAAATGGACAAGCAAGCGTAAAATGTGAATATCATTACATATTCAGGCTCTTTACCAAAAACGCAACTCACGACACCAAAGGGCCTATTCCTGGAATGTCCCTATGATGTTCAACATAACAGTATAAAACTGTTTCATGATGTTAAACGATCATATGCACATTCATATTAAATTTTCAATGGAGGGTAAGATAGGTAAGGCATGGGCATATATTAATTATTGATAGTGCTCACTGCGTTCGCACTCTCAATAATTAATAAGAAATAGCGCTCCGCGCTATTTCATGGGAAAAAGGAGATCTTTTGGTTTTCAAGGAATAGGCTATGAGGTGCAACAGGCAAAGGCCAGAGCCAGAGCCTAAACAATATACGATGAGTGCCACAACAAAGGCCAGAGCCAGAGCCTAAACATAAGAGATAAACGTTGAGTGCCAGAGCCAAAGCCTAAACAATATACGATGAGTGCCACAACAAAGGCCAGAGCCAAGACATAAAATATATACCTTGAAATGCCACAGGCAAAGGCCAGAGCCAAGACATAAGACCTATACGATGAGTGCTTACATGCCGTGCTGTGATCTAAACAAAAGAATTGGGTATGAGTTCCATCGCGCCGTGCCGCAAAATGAATCTTATTCATTTATGGGCTTGTGCTTGTGCTTGTGTGATGAATGCTCATTTATATGCTATGGTCTGGAACTGATGCTGATGGCGTTTCGGAGTCAGTGACAGTTCCAGATCAGGATAATAGAGGGCAAATAGGTGTAGGTGTAGGCATAGGCCAGGACCTGGACAAGCCTCAAAATGGCTCTGAACAAGCCAGATAGCAGCAGGAATGCCGTTTGATGCTCCAACATATGTAAAAGGATATCTGAAAGTCGTTGTCGGGACGTTGAACCAGTTGGAACATAAGTCCGTTTCAACATAACAGCAAGTCAGGATATACATTATGACCAAATTAAAACTTGATGGCAGGCGATCACACAGTAAGAACATAAAGCAATTAAAACAGCAACTTACGGAAACACCCATTTCAACTGCAAAGCAAATTCTGGTTGGGCAAATAGCACGGAATACGGTTGTAGAGGAGCAAATGTTTAAAAAGGCAATGGAGCAAAACCTGTTTGATGAAAATGGCGAACCTGAACATCATTATTAAACAATATATTCTTCGGTATCAAGGCGCAAGCAAGACAGCACTGGTAGAACTCTTGAAACTCGAAAACAAGCTTGCTGATGAACAAGACTCAGAAGGTGTTTTCGATGATATATTTAATCAAGACTAAAAAAATGAATGTGGAGTAAAACGTGCGTTTTTAGCTTGAAAGTGGCACAAACCGTAACAAGCACTTACTTAGGTAAAAGAGGCAAGGTGCCCTAAGTACCTGAAATCACTCCACGTGACATAATAAAACATTATCAGATCCTGAAATTATACCAGTGTTTTCAATAAGTTACGGAGACAGCAAGAGCAAGCTAAAATGGGTAAAAGCATGTACCACCCTTTTTTGCTGTTTGGTGGCACAAAGTGCTTTTTGAGCACGTGCGAAACCGGAGCATATTTCAAGGCAAATACTGGTCTCATTATCACTGTCTCCGTGTGTATGATACCAGGTTTTGAACGATAGCGCAACAGCGTTTTTGCTTTCGCTGTAAAGTGGTTTTCAGAGGCAGAAAGGTGCCCGACCTGCGGAACATGGTTTCGGTTTTGGCGTGTGTAGCAGCGTCTGTATAAAATGTAAAATTTTGAATTTTTGAGTTTTCCACAATATCAATATTTTGAATTTTAAAAGCAAAAGTGCCCAAAACGCAAAATTGCACTCAAAACCTAAATATAGGCGTATGATATGAGATAAAAAGACACCATATATATAATAGACACATAGCAGTTATAACAGAGATAGCAACAAGTTTTCAGGTCAGAACCTCCAGAAGGTCAGAGCCAAAAATAACGAATGGAGGTTCAAACATGGCACATGCACAAACACAAAATGCAAAACACAAACAGAACAGAATAAACCTTTGGAGAGAAAATTCACCTAACGGTTTTCTGGCATGGCTGGAGGACTTTAAACCCAGGATCTTACAGAATGGCCGATATGAAATTTTCCGACCAACTGAAAAACAACTTGAACTTATTCAACAGATCCTAAAGCCTGCCAAAAACCCACCACCAACTGAACACGAACCTGTACGACAGCTGACACAAAGGCAGTTGAACGCAAGAAAAGCCAGACCTTCCATCAAACAACATTTTCATGATCCTGATACCCTACCTGATCGAACATCCTCCTATCAATATAGCATGAACCTGCTTATTCAGCCAAGAAGGCATGGCAAAAGTACACTGTTTGCTTTGATGTGTCTATATTTCGCAACTACACGTCAAAACATAACCGTTCAGCTTTTAGGTTCAACAGAAAACCACTGCAAACGCACAATGTACAACCCTGTTTTGAAAATTATCAATAACACGCCATCTCTTTCAAAACTGATCCCAACAAGAGATCAATATGTTTATGAGTGCTTTTGCAGACCTCTTGGCAGCGTCATACAGCACTCACCAGGGCTAAACATCCACGCAAGTTTTGGAGACCGTGTATCAATTTTGTGGCAGAGTGATTTTCATAGTGTTCCAGACACAGAGTGCTTTGAAGCAACACTCGCAGCTACCCTGGATTCAAGAGACAGTATGATTTTCATAGATTCGAATGTGGATGCAACAAATGGACCGTGCCACCAGATTCAGGCTTTGGCGGATGAAGATGATACCATTTTCTGTGACCATCAATTTTACAAGGACTTTGAAGACTATGAACTGAATGCACCACCTTGGATTGATAGGAAAAAAGCCAAACGTTTGATGAAAACCAGCCTGCCAGCATCGTTCAAGCGCGATATTTTAGGACTCCGCTCCAGCCATTCAAACGCGCTCTTTAAAGCTGAACATATTGAGGGTTGCAAAAGCCCGTTCAAATGGCCAGTTCAGGATGTTTATAAGTTGGTGGAGGGCAGGCATTTTGTTGTAGGTGCGGGTTTAGACAGGTCTAAAAGCCTCTTTGGCAGTGCAATAGGGAAAGCAGACAATACCATATTCACAGTGATGGCAAAGGTAGCAAGCGCACATAATGACGAACCGGAGTATTTCATCTTGGATCAGATAAACGTCATTCCCAACACTGCAAGCCATATTAAAAAACTAATAAAAAAGGCGCATGAAAAGTACGATCTAAAAATGGTGACTCTGGAGGACCATGAGGTACTCGATATTAAGCCCTTTTGTGACGCAAACAATATTCCTTGCGAAACCGTGTCTCCTCACACCACTAAACAAAATATGCTTTTCCCAGAACTAAGTCGCGTGGTCAAGGAGAACCGCCTCTTTTTCCCAGAAGATGCGAAAGATCTTGTTTCAGAAATGAGCACTTTTAATTACACAGAGGCTAAGAGAGGGCAAGGTTATTCTTTTAGACACGGAAAGAGAGATGAAAAGGATGATCGAATTTTCTCAATGGCATGGAGTGTTTACTCACTAAGATCTCATATCCTGAATTTATTCTCTCTTGATTCAATAGTTTGTAAAGCCAAACAAAAAAATAAAAAATTATGTTTTTTGTTGGGCGGGAACATGGAGCTGCTTTGCTCTGAAAGTTGCCCTGTGGCACAAGAGGTTAGAGAAATGTACCAACAATTTCTAATGTATCAAATGGACACTGAATTGACTTTGACAGACTTTTTCCATACTCATGTGAAAGTTGCAGGCGCAAGAATTTATTCAGCTATGTAACAGGATATCAGAATGCAGGACGCTTTCGCACAACAAAAGGCAGTGAAACTCAGAAAAAACTTGACAAGCGATGAAAAGTATGGTATGGGTTGGAACTCAGAATTATACGAATTACGTTGTTGGAGTTGCGGAAAGCTGTTAGGCAAAGGGCACATTGAACAAGGGTTTTTGGAAATGAAATGTTTTCGTTGCAGTTCCCTTGTTACAGTAGGCGCCAGAAGGGCAACACAGGCAACGCCAGCGGTCTTGAAATTGGTTCGTAACTAAAAATATTTATTAAAACTTTCGGAGTTTCATGAAGGCCATTTTTGCGTTAAAAGCGCATTTGTGGCCTTTTTTTGTTGGTCACGGAACAGGATCAGAAATGCTTTTTAATTCGATCAGCCAAGAAGTTGTGAAAAAGACCTTTAATGGCGCACAAGAACAAGCTGCCATCAACAGGAAGAAAGCGCCCAGAAAGCGCTTTCGTTTTACCATGATCAACAATACGAATACATTATTGAAATGTTGGAAAAATATCATTCTGATATTTCAGATTTTCAGCCTGTGTTTGTGAACGTTGTGAAAAAAATAATTAATTTATTGGTGCAAGTGTATTTGGAAGATGCTGAACGCCAAGTAATAGATGGAACTGCAAAAGATGAAAAAATATATCAGGATATAATTGACGAAACAAACCTGAATTTGAAAATGAAATTGACCTCAAGGTATGCAAAACTTTTGAAAACGGTTTTATTGAGACCTGTTTGGCGCAAAGGTGCTCTTGACCTGGACTTGCTGACACCTGATATCCTTGATGTTGAATGGGACGAAACTCCGGAGCAACTTTCGAAAATTATGATCACGCTTTATCCAGCGAATGGCAAATATAAAGAGATAGAATATAGTTTATGGACTCCAGAGACCTACCAGCGGTTGGACTACAAAGGGAATATTATTGAAACAGAACAGAACCCTTATGGCGTTTTACCATTTGTACCTGTGTGGGATAGTTACCCAGGAACAGGTTCATTTTGGCTGCCTGGTGGCGATGACATTATTTTAGCACAAGAGGCGATTAATAAGCGTTTGGTCGATCTTATGCTTGTGCTGGAAATGCAGGGTTTTGGCATTCCTGTTGGAAAATTGCTAACTGATTCAGGAAAATTAGAGATAGGACCCAGATCAGTTGTTGAAATAAATAATCCAGACGGAGAGTTTAGCTTCCAAAAAAGTAATGCTCCGATCCAACAGATCATAAATGCAATTCAGTTTCTTATATCTCAATTAGCGATTACAAACGGTTTGAGCGCGGAGGTGCTTTCAGTAAAACCCACGCAACAAAGTGGGATAGCACGTTTGGCCTCAAATGTTGAACTCCAGACCTTGCAAAAAGAGCAACGATCATTGTTTGCCAGATATGAAAAGCAGCTATTCAACATGATGAAAATTGTTTGGAATACTCATAACGCAACAAATAAAATATCGGAAAAGGCAAGGTTAAAACTTGATCTATACGATTCACGACCAGTGATGGCGCCAGATAAACAAGCAGAGCTATGGAAAGCTGAACTTGACATGGGTATTACGTCAAGAACAGACCTGCTTATTTACAAGAACCCAGACCTTTCCAGGAAGGATGCAAAACGCAAACTAAAAGAAATTGATGAAGAGAATAAACAATTTAACCTTTCGCCTAACCAGGGCGTTAAACCGGAGGAGTAAATTATGTCAAACGCAGACGTAAACAGCGATGGAAACCAGACCGCAAAAGATGTTGTTGCAAATGGCAATGGAAACCCATCAGACAATGATGGCAAGAATATTTTACGTACAAATGATAGCGACAGCATTGAAACAGGAAACGCACCTGAAAAAGGCGGAAACATGATTCCTAAAACACGTTTCGATCAGGTTTTGCAACAAAAAAAGGATGCTCTTGAAGCGTTAGAAAATGTTGCAAACAGTTTGGCAGAGGAGATCCCAGAGGATATGCGTGACATAATTCCTGAATTAGCTCCGCAACAGAAAATTGCTTGGATCAGAAACGCAACAAAAAAGGGATTATTTGATAAGCAAGTCCACAGCGGTTTGGACTCCAAAAGACCGGCTGGGAAACCAGCCTTGGACTTAGACAAAATGCAACCAGAGCAATTATTTAGGGCTGGTTATAAGTAAAAAACATTTTAATTAGAAAGTGCGTAATTCGGAGCCTCATGAAGGCCAGCAAGATGTAGCACTTCAGGAGGTTCAATCATGGCACTTACCCTTTTAGAAAAAGCAAAATTATCGCAAAACCCACTCCGTATTGGTGTGGTGCAAACGTTTGCCAGAGAATCAGCAATATTGCAAGATATGCCATTCATGAATACAGCAAGCGATAGCTATTCTTACAACCGGGAACAAACGCTGGGACGTGCGGATTTTCGGAGTATTAATGCTGAATACACTGAAGAGACCGGCACTTTGGATAAGGTTACAGAAAACCTAACTGTGCTGGGCGGTTACTCCGATGTGGATAGAGTTTTAATAGCAACGTCTGGCGATTCAGTAAATGATATCCGCTCTGTTTACGATGGCATGAAAGCGAAAGCTGTTGCACTGAAATTTACAAAAACCGCGATAAAAGGCGATTGTGAATCATCTCCCAAAGAATTTGATGGCTTGCAGGTACGCTGTACAGGCGATCAGCTCATTGCGGCTGGGAGCTCCAGTGGAGGCGATGCTTTGTCGCTTGCAAAACTTGATGAAGCAATAGACGCTGTTGATGGTGATGTGGATGCAATTTTAATGAACGCAACGATGGGCAGGCGTATGTCTGCAGCTGCCAGACTCAGTTCCGTCGCGGGAAACGTGAATTATGACGTTGATGAGTTTGGGAAAAGAGTAGTCCGGTATAATGGTATCAAGCTTGCACTTATACGTAGAGATGAAAATGATGATGAAATAATGCCATTTTCAGAGACTGGAAGTGGTGGAGGAACCGCACAATGCACGTCGATTTACATTGTGCGATATGGACTAAACACCGCGATGTGTGGACTTGAATGTGGCCCGGTTGCGGTTGAAGATATGGGTTATCAAAATAATGTTTGTGCGAGAACTCTTATTGAGTGGATTGTTGGGCTAACTCTGTTCAATAAACGCAGTGCTTGCAGGCTATACGGTATTACAGATGCCGCAATAGCAGCCTAAAAATTGGGAGACGCCAACCTTGGGCACTTGGACCTCCTGATAATGCAAGGTTTCTCTCTCCTTTCCTACATTATGCCCATTTCTCCCGAAAAAGGAGGTCCCGTTAAGGCCATGTTGCGTATTTCATTCCAGAGATACGCAACACCTATTCATCATTTGAGACAAAGCAGATGCCAAAAAAAGGGTATAAGCAATCCAAGGAACATATTCAACGTGTTATTGCTGGAAAGAAAAAAAGCAAGGGAAAAGACAAACAAGCTGAAAATGTATATGTTGGGAAAAATGCTTTCCGAAACATTACTTGCCAGAATTACGATATTTGTTTACAGAACGCTGCTTATTTTGATCTAACCTTAGATTGTGAAAATTGTCCTAACTACCAGCCAGAACCAGAACCAGAAAAAAGTGAGTTGTATTATTACATAGGGTATGAGCAAGCTTTGAGATGTTGTTTATTACTGACAGCTGTATTTTATCCTGATATATACAAACACAGGCATGAGACCAGAAAACAATATGAAGATGCGCCACTTGCAGACGTAAAGTGGTTTTAGAGGTTATTTTACATATGTCATTTCTCTGATATGTTCCAGTCCTTTTATTATATCCTCTGTGGGATATCCTTTCTTTATCATTCCTAAAAGTTTTTCAGCTTCAGCCTTGATTTGATTCAATGCCTCTTCATAGCGTGAATACACCATAACCCATTCCCTCCTTTCAGTATTTTTTTCAGTCTACATACCATTTTCAGATCAAATAAACAATGGAAAATTCTTGTTGACAAACGTATTACAGACAAGTATGGTCACAAAAAGGGAATAAAGGAACATACAGACAAAAAGGAGGTTTAGAGTATGAAAGCCAAAAACAAAACAAAAATATTGAATTTTCGTATTGAAGAAGAGTTACACGCAAAAGTCAAAAGTGTGGCCATAGCAAGCAGAAAAACGGTTACAGAACTAATTGTTGATATCATTAGAGATAATATTGACCAATATAGTGAGAATGCGCTCATGGATCAGTTGAAACAGTTACCAACAAAAAAAAGAGATGAATTATTAAAAAAACTGGAATCTGAAAAGTAATTTAAAGGAGGTGTGTGTATGGCTATCTTGCAGGAGTGCCCATTGTGTAAACGAAAGCAAAAACTAAAAAATAAAACCTGTTCTGGTTGTGAGTGTGATCTTAAAAAAGGCAGAAAGTCAAACAATGTCAAATATTATATCAGTTACTATCTGCCAAACGGAAAACAAAGACGTGAGATGGTAGGCTTTTCCCTCAGTGACGCCAAAGCAGCGGATGGAAAACGGAAAGGACAAAAAAAGGAAAATAGGCTATTCGATATCAAAGAAGACAGTACAATGACATTCAATGAAATGGCTAAGTGGTATACAAATTTGGAAACGGTGAAGAGGTTAGCCACTCACAACAGGATCAAAATTGTATTGGAAAATTTCAACAAGTCTTTTGGCGATATGCCTGTTTGTAGCATTCAGCCAGTGGATATTGAAAATTATCAGATAAAGCGAGAAGAGGCAGAAAGAGCACCTGCAACCATCGATATGGAGATATCTATTGTCAAGACTATGGTCAATAAGGCCTTTGACAATGATAAAATTGATGGTCACCCAGTGAAAGTTTTTAGGACTATTAGACGAAAACTGAAAAAAGGTTCTAATGTTCGAAAGCGGATCTTAACATTGGATGAATATACCGATTTATGTGATGTGTCACCAAAACACCTAAAAGCTGCCATCATTACAGGGTTCAATACTGGAATGCGGTTAGGTGAAATTAGACACGTTCAATGGGCACACATAGATGAACATAAGGCTTTTATTAGACTACCAGCAGCTATCACAAAGGAAAAGAGGGACAAGACCATTCCTATTAATCACCATGTGAAAGCGGTATTAGAAACCCTACCGCGTGCCATCAAACACAATAACGTTTTCACGTATAGAGGAGTACCTATCATACACAAAAACGGTCTTAAAAACGCTTTTAGGTCTGCGTGTGAAAAGGCAGAAATTGTTTATGGGAGAGATAAAGAAAACGGTCTGATTTTCCATGATATCAGGCGGAGCACGAAAACACACATGATGAAAGCAGGAGTGGGAAAAACATATAGGGACCTGCTGTTAGGGCATACACTCACTGGAATGGATATTCATTACATGGCACCCTCTGATCAGGACCTAAAAAAGGCGATGGACATATTCACAACCTACATTGATGAAAACCTGAAAAATAGTGACCGAAATAGTGACCAGAAAGAAAAAGGACTCACTCGAATTGACGTAAGTCCTTGATTTTATTGGCGCGCCCAGCAGGATTCGAACCTGCGACCTACGGATTCGTAGTCCGTCACTCTATCCAACTGAGCTATGGGCGCGTGAATGATTTCAACTACTTAGGCCACCCTGTATGGCCTTTAATTTTACTGTTGGGACTTTTGATGGGACTTCAGAAGAAAACCCGGCAAGAATTTCTGAACCATCCTTCAAATCCTCATCTGAATAATGGATATACCTGGCTGTAGTTCTCACGTCACTGTGTCCCAAATACTGTGCTATGAATTTAATGTCTTTCCCTGCCAAGGCCAAATTTGTGGCTGCTGTGTGTCTTAAATCGTGTAGCCTCAATTTGTCAACCCCTGGGACACCCCCAAGTCCTGCTTTTTTTAGAATCCCGTTCCAACTGTTCTGAATGGCTGTGAAACGTGTCCCTGTCTTAAGATTTACGACTACATATTCCGACCCTGTTTTCTGATCCATGAGACGCTTCAGGACACGTTTCACCACACTGTTGATGGGAACCCTCTTGTCTTTCGTCTTTCGCTTCTGAGAGGCTCTTGGGACCGTGATTATTCCCTCTTTTAAGTCAACCCATGATCTCTTCATGGACAGAATTTCTCCCATACGCATGGCAGTATTGAGGCCGAGTACCAGGATATCCTTCAAGTGATGATACCTCACATCGGCCTTTTCAATTTCCTGGAGGATCTTCTCCACCTCGGCCACTGAGAGGACCCTCTCTTTCTGAATCTCCCCAAAAAATGTCACAAGTGAGACGGGATTCATCCCGGCCTTGCCTGACTTTATGAGGACGTTAAACATCGAGCGCATCAAGGCAAGCTCCCTGTTGATCGACGTGTAAGCTGACCTCGGATTCATCCCGGCCTTGCTTTAGCTGCTTTTCCCTAATCGCCTCCTGTCGGCTGTCGACATATTTTTGCATCAAGTCTTGATTGTTCTCGATGCTCCGAATCCGTTTATTCCCAAAAAATCCGTTTAAGTGACCGGCGCTGAGGACGTTCCTCTTATAGCTGCTTTTCGTTTTTGACTTTTTCAGATGTTCCTTCATGGCCTCACTGAATATCGGATTATCCATCTTTCTCCGGTATTCACCGGACGCCACATCTGTTCGGAACTTCCGATCTTTCTCACTGGCAATCGTTTTGCTGACAGGACCATGGCTCTTTGTGTATCGCCTCCCATCATGCCAGAAATCGCTGTACCACCGGCCTGTTCGCTTAAACATGGCTCTAATCCTCCTGGAGGCGAAACTCTCCGACGCTGTTCCCGTTCAAGTCCATGATCCGACCGGCCTCATGGCCTGCCTCCACCTGACCGGCCACCTTCCGGAGGATACGGCTGATCTCAATGGCAGGCTCTTCAAACGCTGCATTGTCACAATTCATACTTAGCACAAAATCCATCTCACACCTCCTTTTCCTGAATTTTGACCTCCTGAGACCCACCACAATCAACGATCACACCCGGACCTATACCACGGTATGGCCAAAAAGGGAAGCTGTGAACCGGCCTCCGTATTGGAGACCGGCTCATCCCTCTACCTGATCCCTAATCGCTTCAAGAGAGAATCCCCCTCATGTGCCGGAGGTGGATCTCCTACCATGAAGGCTTTTTCACCCTCAATTTGCGTGTACTGGCTCGGATCTGGAATGTTAGACTTTATTTTCTCCACCTGCTTTGGATCAAAAACCGGCTCCAGCTTCATGTTCGTCAACGTCTGAACAGCAGATTGACAATATGAAATCGCCTCCAACAATGCCGGCCTGTTCGTTTTAACGCGTGTGGCCTTCTTTTCAGTAACCAGATTCCGTTTTCCCCCCACACGCTGAGTGCTTGTTCGACCCTCGGATCGGAGTTGGGTTAACTCTTTGGCGAAAAATTCAATCGCGCTGTCGATATCAGGATGACATGTGTTGAAGAGAACATCCTTTTCGGCCTGAATCCGTGACTGGAGGCTGTTCTTCAAGACGAGCACACGGACCCTCTCTTGATCCAGCTCGGCCTTGATCCGTTGTTTTTCGGCCTCGGCCTGCTCCAACTCCTTTGTGAGACCCGACTCCTTCTCCGAGGCGACCACGCTCTCCAGCTCCTTTTGAAACTCCGCAACCCTGGAGGCTGCCTCCTCACGCTGTTTGTTGGTTTTTGCCTGTTCCTCCTCCCTGAATTTCAGAATCAAGGGATTCGTCTCAAACTCCTGGCTGAATTTCTCCAACTGTTCAACCCGTTCGGCTGTTTTCTGCGCTAATTTTACCATATCGCGACCCTCCGTAACCAATTTGAAATGCCATTTTTCCGTCCACTCATCACCGGCGGCACCGTCTTTCCCACGCCACTCCGGCGCCACTCCGACATTAAGCGATCATTCCGACCTTCTGCCAAAACAATTGGCAGCTCTTCATGGACATACCCACTAAAGAGGGAGAAATTCACTCCCATGAACTGTGAAAACCGTTTCACGGACTGTGGATCTGACAACCTGAATCCCATCCTTGTCTCTGGGAATCTCCTTGTATTTTCCATGTTTATCGCTCCTTTCGATTAAGTTTTTCACTGAATTCCTTCTCGGCCCACGGGACACCTTTTCTCCCGGCTGCCTTCCACTCGGACATGATCTGATCCCGATGTAGTAACCACACTCCCTTGAGTTCATCCCTCATACGCTGAGAGGGATACGCCAACCGGAATGTCATCGCTCGACCCGGACAGCTCGGATGTGTCTCCCGTGTTTTGTAATTTCCAGTTTCCAGATATTGCCTTAAACTATCAAACAACACTGGTTTTTGACCTCTTTTTGGCCTATTCATCTTTTTCACCTCCCTTTCAAAATCGGCACAATGTCTAAAGATAATTGTTTCAATGCCTGGAGAAATTGAGATCGCGCCTTCCGTTCCGTGTTCAGGGAAGGATGCTCACGGATTTCATTGAACCTGTTGGTGTACGTCAACCCATCCTTGTCTACGATCTCCCTGGCCTGCTCCATCCTGATATAAGACTGAATCGCTTGTTCCAAAATCTCCAGTCCTGCCTGATCTGATATGTCAAATTGCTCCAGGATTGCCTCTTTTAGCTCGTCACCTGCCTTTTTCGGATTCATAAAGCCTCCAAAGTTTGGGATTCAAAAAATGCCTTCCTTGTGAACGCGCCTCACCCGTACGGTTACACAACCTCGACTGGTATGATATGACCCACCCTCCCTTCAAAACAACCTCTGCTGTGGTGAAGAGATCCCGACTGTCTCCAGCTTATCCCGGACATCTTCAACGCTCCTGGCCACGAATCCCAGACCACCGGACCTGTTGACATCCTCAATGAATTGCTGTTGATATTCCGTGACCCGGCCTCGATCTGTCTTGACCTCCACGCAAATCATCCGGCCTGATCCAGGAAGGCACCCAACGATATCAGATACACCCCTCCGACCCATGGGACCCCCCCAATGCTTATACACAAAGCATCCACACGACCGGAGGAACTTGATTATCTGCCTTGTGATATCGGTTTCTTTCACTGGAACATCTCCGTTTGTTCATAATCCGGAGGAACCCAACACCCACGCCACCGTTCAAGCGCATCCCTGGCCTTGGGATAGTCACCGGCATTAGCTGCCTCTGTAATTCTCCCCTCCAGATGGAATGCCTTATCCCTGGTACTCTGTGGTACACCAAGCATCCGACACCCGGACCGATCCCACAATTCGTTGACCTGGCTCACTGCCTTATCGACCTCCACTTGGAACACATCCTCCCTCCTCCTCAAAAAGTCCACCGCCTCCGGCTTGCGTCCACGGATCTCCTGGAGAAGGACCTGGACCCTCTCGGCATCCGGAGCGAAACCGGCCTTGATCTCCATCCGGATTCGATCTCCCTGCAATTCAATATGATATCCTTGACGCTCCAGTTCCCTGACCGCCTTCATATTTCGATCACCTCCGGAGGCTGTTTTTCATCTTCATTAGAAATAACGTCTGTAATGTCTGCATTGTCTGCAAACCCGCTATTGACGCCTGTTTCCGCTTGCAGACTTTGGTTTTTCAATGTCTGCAATGTCTGCAAATCTTCTTGACCCTGGCTATCCCACGCAGACTTTGCAGACTTCAGATTTTCAATGTCTGCATCCTGAGACCCGCTATTGACGCCTGTTCGCAGACTTTGCAGACTTTGCAGGCTTGTTTCTATAAACTCATTTGTTTTTTTATCCCACACAAGGCACTTGACGGCTCTCCGACCGTTCGCATCATGGACCCCGCCTGCAATGGTAAGACCGCATCCCCTCAACAACGATCCCATTGCCTTGGGTGTTCTGATTGTCTGTTCCTTTTGGCATCCTTCATTGAACCGATCCAGAATGTAACCCACGGCCAACCATCCGGAATCCACATCCGATCTCATGGCCTCCAACGTCTTGGCCAAATGCCGGACCTGATCCGTGATCTCGAAAGGCTCCGGCGCATTATCTGAGGCAATAAGCTCCATCGCCTGGACGATGTGTCCTAAGAAAAATTCTGAGACCCTGATCCCTTTTTCGATATCCCCCACATTTAAAATGATCCCCGGCTCCTGATCCCTGGAGAACACATCCATCAAATAAAGGACCCCGGCCAACCTGAGACAAGATCCAATTAACTTGGGAATGAATCCACGAACCGGACCCGGCAAATCACCCTTCACCTGCATCAACTCATTGCGCCAATTTAGGAACACCTCTTGTGCATCCTGGCTGAGACATAAGACCTTCCTTTCCTTGGCCTCATGTCGGCTGTCGGCCCACCTCATGGCTGTCTTCAAGAGGCTTTCCCATGCCTCCCTGTTTTCGTCTGACCATGATTCGGCTGTGAGAGGATAGAAGGCTGATCCCTCATAAACTGGCAGGAACCGGAACGCCGTACCGTCAACTAAAAAGAGATCACCATCACTCGAAAAGCATCGCCTCCACACCTGTGGCTGAATCCCACCAAATATGCTGACCCTTGCTCCGGATAATGTAACCGACCTCCCGGCTCGGACTATCCTGGCTGGCTGACCATCATGGAGACACAACCAACTTTCCCGATCCGATCCCTTTTGCTTATACTCATTCTGGCCTGAAATGAAGGCCGACAACTCATCATAGACGCACACCTTCCCCCCATGACCGGAATGATCCTCCCTCAAACCTTCAAGCGTCAAACTCGTCACGAAATACCCTCTCGGCCTTGGTGGAGGCTGGCCACGTTCCTTTTTCGGCATCGGCCTGCCACTCTTCAAACGCTGCCTTGTATTCTTCGTCTGCCTGAGACTGCATTTCATACAGGACCCGGCATAAAGACCTCGGCGCATGTGTCTTGCCTTCACCACTGAATCTGATATCCATGAACCAAAAAATTAAAGGCTCAAACCATGACAACTTAGGACTGACTGACACCACGGACCCGACCACGCTTGCAAGAATGGCAATGGCTGCTCCAGGGAGGGACGTTGCACTTGTGGCGCAACTCCTGGCCAACTGCTGCAAGGATTCTGCTATACTGGCAGGGAAGACATTCCACGGGAAGGGACCTCTCGGAAATCGTTTGACGGCCTCATCCTCCGGACTTTGTTCCGGCACCCATTCCGGACACTCGGCAATCATTCTCTCCAGTTCTTCTCTTGTACCACCGGCCTCAATCCAATCGCTGACATCACCCTTTTCAGGGAGACCCGGTACCTCCAGGACCTTCACTGACCTGACCACGCTAATCAGGGACGAGGCCACCTTATCGGCATGTTTCCGACCCGGATCATCCCTATCAGGGAGAACCACCACATCCTTTCCGGCCAACGATTCGTTGTATTCCGGACGCCATTTCCCGGCGCCACCGATATTCGTTGTGGCTGTGAATCCCAGTTTCCGAACCCTATCGGCATCCTTTTCGCCCTCCACGATCAGCACACGCTCTGCTTGGAGGACCTCCGGCAAGTGATAGAGCACCGGCCTGATCTTCTTCATGTTCCAAATCCAACCGTCTTTACCATCTGGCCTTCGCTGCCTGAAATCCTTGGGATCGAATCGCACCGCCTGGTATAGCAGGGACCCGTTTTCATCCATGTAGTCGTATGTCGCCACTATATGGCTCTTCTTGGATTGCTTCTGTGAGGACTTGGTGGAGGACCCGGACCCGTTTCCCGACACCGGGATATTAAATTCCTCGCAGATACCGGACAGAATTTCAGGGAATGAGGATATGTTCTTCAAGAGATCATAGAACTTGAAAATATCTCCCTTAGCATCGCACCCGAAACACTTCCAGGCTCCTGTCTCACTGTTGAATGAAAGGGAAGGATCACCATCCTCATGGAAGGGACACCGGCACTTATTCCATTTCCCGACTGTGGACTTGGTTTCCA
The DNA here is from genome assembly GCA_034522175.1 of Deltaproteobacteria bacterium. Lineage (GTDB taxonomy): Bacteria > Desulfobacterota > DSM-4660 > Desulfatiglandales > Desulfatiglandaceae > JAIPDZ01. The sequence continues at coordinate 4,202,790 of JAXHLQ010000001.1, forward strand.
TATACCGATTGAAAAAATCATTCCAATGGCCTTGGAAATGGCTGTTGACATTTTCTTTTTGAGGCCTTATATTATCCATAAGTCACCATATTTTGGGTTTTGCTTTTTCGTTTTTCTGGCTTGGCCTTCCTGGAGCACCTCCAGGGAGGCTTTTCCGTTAGAAAGGGATTTCATCTATGACCTGATCCCACTCTATTGTTACAACCTCTCGCGCCTTGAAGACCCGGATATCATCAATTTCTATAAATCGTTTTTTGGCACTCATCCTGTACCCCTCATGCTCGACGGCTGCGCTCACTTCTGCGTCACACCAATCAATGTATTTCCCCTTTTTGGGATCATCCACGCACACATCCAGTCGGCTGAATATGGAAAGCAGCTTCTTGAAAAGTTCATCGAAGCATGGGACCGCGTTTTTAATATCGGTATCCTCTGTAAACGAATAGTTCGGCTCAATGCGTACCAGCTTATCCACACCGGCCTTGTATTCGACATGGTTAATCTCTGACCAGAAATCATACTCGAAGCTATATTTTGCAATAAATGTCATTTCAGGATTCTTTTTTGAAAGTTCTCGGATCTCCTCATGAGGGACCCCACTGATTGTTTCGGCGAAAAGTCTCCCAGGCTCTCGATGGATATCTCTGGCATGTTGAAATTTAAAATCCTTTGTGATCTCATCAAACACCTCTGGATTGTCACTCGTCAAAACTGTATTATCGATATTTGCCATAATCTTACCCTCCACATCGTTTGATTAGCTGTTCGAAATCGTTCTGGAATAACTCCACCAACTCCCCATCGCTGGAGACCTTCTCCCGGACCTGCTCATAAATTCCGATATCGGAGAGTATCTCCACAATTACCTGTTCCATCCGGATCACCTCCCCTCCCGTTTGATATCATCCAGGCTCACTCCCGGCGCATCCTGGACCCACCGCTCCAGCTCGCTCCTCAAAAAAAGCAACCTGCCTGCTGGCTTTCTAAAAGGGATCATCCGGCGCATGACAAGATTTCTCATGCCTGCTGGAGTTCGCTTGATGAACCTCGACGCCTCGACTGTGTTTAGGAATTCATCCATAATTTTGAAGTTACAACTTATAACTTTCCATGCTTAAAAAAAATCAACGTCTTGCAATCGCTGCATCGACGCTCTCTCTGAGTTTCGCAAAATTAACGATATAGACGTCATCAAATGGAACCATGTCTAAACTTTCCTGTATGCTTGCAAGATCCAGAACGATATCATCACCCTCTTTGAAGTAAAGCGACACGGCCTTGGTTTTCCCGTCTTTTCGCATGTAAAGCAGAAAGATCACATCATCAAGATTGTCGCCACTAAGTGTCCCTGCTGATAGGAAATCGCTCGCGACTTTTCTTGATAAACCGGACTCCGTTATTTTCTTGAAAAGTGATATTGTATAAAGATCCTCACGACTCCAGATATTCCGTGAACCGTGACCGGACGCCACCTGGATGGACGGTAAAATAAACCCGTATTCCAACCACTGCTGAAGTCTGTTCCGCTTCACTCCGGTTATATCGAATATGTCTTTAGCCAAAAATTCCATTTCCCACCTCCAAAAAAAGCAAATGAGCATCACTCATCTCAAAGTTATAACCTATGGCTTTAAATGTCAAGGACTTTTTTCAGTTATCGGAGGATTTTCACCATATCTTAGTGGTGGGACTTCAGTCTTAAACTTTATCCCCGATCCTCCCCACAATAAACAACTTACGTCAATTTTACTGTTGGGACTTTTGATGGGACTTCATAGGTGAAAAGGTATTCCTGGAGGACGTTCTGTGATGTTTTGTGATGTTTGAAAAATAGGGATTTCTCAATAAAAAAGGGACCTTACTAAAAATTTCAGACACTTAGCAAGATCCCCTTGTTAGGATTCGTAGTCCGTCACTCTATCCAACTGAGCTATGGGCGCGTGAAAAAAACTATATCAGATCAAAAGGGAGAAGGCAAGCGCGGGTTTACAGGCTGCTGGATGCCGGATCAGGTCCGGCATGACGGAATGGTGAATGCTGTATCAGTACTAAAAGGCTCACGCATAATGCTGTATGATCTTCTCGATGATGGCCGTGGTGGAAAACCCGCCTTCAAAGGGAATCCTTATGACTTTTCCGCCGTTTGCCTTGACCACACCCGCACCGATGATTTCCGATTCCTCCCAGTCCCCGCCCTTTACCAGAATGTCGGGAATAAGGTATTCAATGACCCGCAGGGGATTGTCTTCATCAAAGATGAATACACTGTCCACGAAAGAAAATGCTGCCAGAATCTCGGTTCTGACATTTTCTGAAAGAATCGGTCTTTTGGGACCCTTTATCTGAGCCGCCGAACGGTCAGAGTTTACCGCCACCATCAGAAAATCCCCCAGGGTCCTTGCCGAAGCGAGGTATCGGGTGTGTCCAGGGTGGAGAATGTCGAAACAGCCATTGGTCAATACGATCTGTTTGCCTTCCTCCTTAAGCCGCTGACAGACGGTCTTTGTTTCCTCCAGGGTTCGAATTTTGTCACGGTAGGATGTCATGGCTGCTGGGTTCCTTTAGATATTTGTGGCCCTGGCCAGTGTAACACAGTATACCTTCCGGGCTTTGGCACGTTTGAGCACCCGGGCGCATTCGTTGAGGGTGTTACCGGTTGTGGCCACATCATCCACCAGCAAAATGGTCTTATTTTTGACGATGGATGGGTTTTTGATTTCGAAAGCGCCGCGTATGTTTTTGTGTCGTTCCTTTTTGGCCAACCCGGTCTGTGGTAAGGTATATTTTACTCTTCTCAGGGACAAAAAGTCCAGTTCGACCGGCAATGCCTTTGCCACGTGCCTGGATAGCAGGAGACTCTGGTTAAATCCCCGCTCCCTGAGCCGTTTCTTGTGAAGGGGCACGGGCATGATATACTGCGGTACGGGTTCGGGAACCCATTTCTGGGCAAAATCCGCCAGGAGGGAGCCCAGGGCGTCGGCAAGAAAGGTCTTTCCCCATACTTCAATCCATAGATGGCCTGAAGCAGGGTCCCTTCGTAGGTATAGGGGCGCCCGCTGTATCATAGCGGGGTCGTCTGGTCAGGCATTCGCCGCAGAGATGGCTTTCCTGATTTTTTGACGGAAAAGGGGTGCCGCATATGGGACACAACGGCGGGGTGAGCGGACGAAAATCCGCTGTGCATGTATGGCAGAAGGGTAGGGGGGTGCCGGCATCGACGAAAGGGGATTTTTTCAGAAAGGTGCTGCAGACAGCGCATCTCGGGGGATAGATGACATCCAGGAACTGTCTCAAGTGCATCGAGAGCGTCATTTTATCTTGAGTTTTTGCGATGGATATGAGGTGGCTGATCGAGCTTCCCGGACAAAATCATCAAAGGCGCATTCCCGATTCAGCCCCCGGCACGCCAGCTTGGCCAGCACCCAGGTGTCCTCATCGGTGATATTTGCCGGGTAGTAGGGCCACAGGGCACATCTTTCCGGCTTAACCGGATGGATGGTGCAGCCCACCCCTTTCCTGTAAAATATGCAGAAGTTGTCCGCTCCCACCCGGATATAGACACGGCCGTTTCGTTCCTCAAGGTATCCGGAAAAGAGGTCTTCTCTGGATATGGAAAGGAAACGGGCAAGCCTTTCCTGTTCATTTCGGCTGAGGTATATTCCCCCCTCACCGTAACAGCACTCCCCGCACATGCGACATTCAAAGGCTTTCATATTATTTATCTGCTCGTTATGAGGTGAACACGGAATAACGGGTTGATTTGAATCAACCATTGTTGATCCCCCATCTTTAAGACGAGTGCTTTTCAGCTGGTTTCCTTTTTCTTGCCGTTAATCAACCGATCCAGATCCCAGTCTACCAACAGCCGCAGCGGAGTGGGATCGTTTCGCTTCCTGTAAATCAATTGTCCATGGGTCACTCCATGGAAGAAAAGGTCCCGGGTAACCGCTACATCATCACGGCAATACCGGGAGAGCTTTCCCATCTCTTTTTGCCTGAACCATTCCACCGCCTGCAGCCCGTCCGCACTCTTGCCCTTTTTTAAGGTTTCCCGGGCCAGGTGATCCAGCCCAAGCCGGAATCCGAGCCGGGTGTGGATATCCTCCAACATATCAAAGGTCGGCAGTGTATTGAGTTGCTTTTCTGTATAGGCGCTCAAGACTTTGTAATCAAACCGCTTGATGTTAAACCCCACAATGAGATCACCTCTGTTCAGGTGATGGAAGAGCTCATCCATCTGCGATTCATCAAATACCAGAAAGTCATCCTTCTCAGTATCAAAAAGGACCGCCACCGAGACCCGCATGAGGTGGGCGTTTTGCCACCCCCCTACATCCGCTGCCAGTTTCTGGGTTTCGAGATCCAAAAAAAGGATCCTCGGCGATTCAGACTCGGTAACAGGGTCGTCCGGCTCCCGAGGCGGTAAAACGGGTTCTTGCGCTTCATCGGCTGCCATATCACTGAATGAGCGGTGGCCCAGCAAGCCTTCAAGGACCAGGAGCGCAGCCGCCTTGTCGAGCGGTTTGTTACCGCTTCCGCATTTGGGGGAATGGATGCAGGAAGGACAGCCCTCTTCACATTCACACGCGCGGATATGGTTCAGTGTGTGTTCAAGGAGTTCCTCTACCACATCGAAGCCTCTATGGGCGAGGCCCACACCGCCGGGGCAGGCGTCGTAGATGAATATGGCGCTTTTCTCCACCTGGGGATGATAGGGATAGCATATCCCGCCGATATCGTTCCTGTCGCAGAGGGCAAACAGGGGAAATATGCCGATGGCGCCGTGTTCCACCGCATGGATCCCCCCCATGAAATGTCGCCCCCGGCGCTCCACAAAGGCCTTGAGTATGTCCTCGATTTCCACCCAGAATCCCACTGTCTCGAAGGTCTGCGGGGGAAGATCCAGGGGAAAGACGCCCATGAGCCCCTGGCCGGGCAGGGATCGCTTTTCATACCCGGTAATGGTCTCCGTGACCCTGAGGATTCCTTGGCGGACAATGAATTGTCCTTTGGGCCGGGATCGATGGATATCGATGATTTCGGTCTCTTTGTCGCTCCGGGTTCGGGTGAAGTATTTGAGGTCGGAGCGGTGGGCCACTACATCCCCTTTATCGAGGTGGAGTTCATCCACTTCATACTGATGAGCGCGGTGAAGGTAGACGGCTCCCGGATGACATTCCTTGAGCGCCCTGACGCCATCCACGGTGCCGATGGCCTGGCCGGTCTCCCGTTCGAAAATGGTGAATGTCTCCCCGGCGGATCGGATGTTGACCGAAAGCTGAGGGTTTTTTTCCGTGGAAAACCATACCGGTTCTCCCTGCGCGCTACGGCAGAGTGACCCATTTTTTTCCAATCGGTCCAGGTGTGCTTTGAGATGATCGGGCCAAAACAGTCGGTCTTCAAGCGTAATAGGGATTTCGGCGGCGGCAGAAGGGAGATGGCGTTGGACGATGTAAGGGTTGTTGGGATCCAGAATGGCGGCTTCAAACGTTCTTTCAAATAGATTGTCCGGGTGTTTCATGAAATACTGGTCTAAGGCATCGGGTTTTCCTATTAGAAAAATCACCGATTCGCGACCCGCACGCCCGACGCGGCCGCCCCGCTGCCAGGTGTTAATGATGGTGCCCGGGTATCCCACCAGGATGCAGATATCAAGGGATCCGATATCGATACCCATCTCCAAGGCGCTGGTGGATACCACGCCGAGAAGGTCTCCACTCATTAGTTTGCGTTCAATCACGCGCCTTTCCTCGGGCATGAAGCCTGCGCGATAGGAACTGATTTTTCGTTTCAGTTCGGGTGCCATCTCGGAGACCCACAGATGGATCAGTTCGGTGACCTTCCGGGCCTGGGTGAAGACGATGGTCCTGAATCCGTTCTTTATGCAATCGATGAATAGCTTGGTGGAGAGGAAATTGGGGCTTTCCTCAGGGTTCAGAAATACAAAATGCTGGCCGGCCTTGGGATGTCCTGTGGTGTGGATCACACGCAGAGCTTCTTCAATGAGGCTTTCACCCAATGCCTCGGGATTGCTGACCGTGGCCGACAATAGTATAAAACGCGGGGAAGAGCCATAACGGGCACACAGACGCTTTAATCGCCTCATGATCTGACTGACATGGGAACCGAAGATGCCTCTGTAGGTATGGACCTCATCCAAAACCACGAAAGCAAGGTTTCCGAGGAAGGTTTCCCAGCTGTTCGTGGTAGGCCAGGATGCCGCGATGGAGCATGTCCGGATTGGTAAAAAGAATGTTGGGGTTGTGGGCCCTAATCTTTTTTCGTTGGTAGGGGGGGGTGTCTCCATCATAGATTCGAGCGGTGATGGTCCGTGCCCCTACCCGATCGATCCAGCCCGAAAGGGTCTTCAATTGGTCCTGCTCCAAGGCCTTTAAGGGGAAGATGTAAAGGGCCCTGGCCTGTGGATTTTCCAGCATGCGCTCAATGACCGGGAGATTGTAGATGAGACTCTTCCCGCTGGCGGTGGGTGTGGCTACAAGGATATGCTGCCCGCTTCTTACATGGTCAATGGCCTCTACCTGGTGGCGGTAAAGCCCTTTAATCGAGGACGTTCTTAAGGCGCTTTGAATCGGGTGGTGAAATTGGGGGAGGTTGCCGTAGACCGCTTTTTGGGGCTGAAGGTACCGGTGATATACGAACGCCTCACTCAGTGACTCACGGGTCTTTATGGATTCGATATATTGTGAGATTCTCACAGGCCTGCCATTGTTATCTCTGCTTCGTGTTTGAGGGGTGGGAATGTGGCCTTCATAAGGCAATGCTCATGTTTCGCTTTTATCCGCTTTGGCCCCGAATTTCTTTTGAAGCGCCTCTGAAATCGGTTCCGATTCCGCTTTTTCAACTCCGATTTTGCTTCTCGCAACGGCTTCTCGCGTGGGTTTAAGAATATCGCTCATGAAGGAATCTTCCTCCACGCTCCATGCACTCCAGCCGTCGATGCCGATGTATTCGTCGTATGTGGTCCGGTAGTAGGGGTCGTAGAGCCTTACCCCCTTTTCGCTGTCATATTCGTAGGTGACCCATTCACCGTCAAAGAGCGTGAAATCCTCGTCACCAAGGCCCAGCTTCCTTAAAAGATTTTTGTGTGCTGATGGTATGTTCATCATTCCCTATCCTTCGACTTCCAATGCGGTTTTTGCCGATTCCAGCCGGTTCTGACCGTCCTCCCATTTGGATAGTAAATCCTGAATCTGATCCCTTAGCGCCTTGTACTCTGTCAGGAGAGGCACGCTGATGTCTTTATCCTCAAAAACGTTGGGATCTGCAAGGCTTTTTTCCACTGCCTTCTGGCGTGTTTCGAGCCGGGTGATGCGGTCCTCTATCTCTTTCAATTCGTTTTGGATCGGCTTCAATGTATCATAGACTTTTTGCCGTCTCTCGGCTCTCTCCCGCCTGCTTTGCTTCCGGTCTGAAGCCTTGTTTCGACGCCCGTTGGTACCTCGTTCCCCATTATGGTGAGGTTCATGATCATGTTTCCCGGGGGTGCCGCCAATCTCACGCCCCGCCGCGGATTCGATGCGGGCGAGATGGGCATAATATTCATCCAGATTCCCTGGATATTCTGTGATGGAGGCATCTTTTATATCCCAGATTTTTGTAGCCAGCTTGTTGACAAAGTATTGGTTATGGGACACGAATATGAGGGCCCCGTTATAACCGGACAATGCCTCGATCAGCATTTCCGATGAACTGATGTCGAGATGGTTGGTGGGTTCGTCCATCAGCATGAAATTTCCTGGAGCTACAAGGAGTTTAGCAAGGGATACCCGTGCCCTTTCGCCTCCCGAGAGGACATGGATCGGTTTGTCCACCTCGTCTCCGGAAAAAAGAAAGGCACCGCATACGGAGCGGACAAACCCGATCGTTGCATCTGGAACCACCTGATAAACCTCCTCAATGACCGTCCGGTCAAGGTTGAGAAGATCGGTATGGTGTTGGGCAAAGTAGGTCGTGTTCACCTTGTGCCCGAGCGAGATGGTCCCTCGTGTGGGCTCGATTTCACCGGAAACCAGCCTGAGAAGCGTGGTCTTGCCACATCCGTTGGGACCCACAACCGCGATTTTTTCCCCGCGTAGGATGGTTAGATCCAGGTCCTTGTATAAGGTGTGTTTTCCAAAGGCCTTACAAATCCCTTTTAGTTTAAGCACGTCCCGTCCACTTCTTTCAACGTCAGGGAATGAGAAACGAATGGTTTTTTCGGTTTGATGCGTTTGGACAATGGCCATCTTTTTGACCAGCTTGATTTTGCTTTGCGCCTGTCTTGCCTTAGAGGATTTGGCCCGAAAGCGGTCGATGAATTTCCGGGCATCCTTGATCTTTTGTTCCTGCTTTCTTGCATTTGCCTCAAGGGTTCGTTGTTCTTCCTCACGAGCCTTGAGATACACATCATAGTTTCCCTGATAGGACCGCATGCCTTCGGGTTCGAACGAGATAATCCGGCCCACCTGTCGGTTCAAGAATTCTCTATCGTGAGAGACGAGGATCATCGCTCCCGAAAATGCCTTCAAGAAATCCTCCAACCACCTGACGGAAGGAATATCGAGGTGATTGGTGGGTTCGTCCAGGAGCAGAAGATCGGGTTTTTGATAGAGGAGTTTCGCCAGGGCGGCCCGCATCTTCCAGCCTCCACTGAGTGATGCAAGGGGCCGATCAAAATCCTGAGGCTTAAAACCGAGACCCAACAGGATCTTTTCTGCGAGATGAGCGGGAAAATTCTCCTCCAGCAAGCCCAGTCTCTGATGAAGATGACTGATTTCCTCTCCCGCGGTCCGCTGAGCATCCTGGTCTATGGCCTTTTCCAATGCGCTTTCTGCCGCTTTGAGTTTCCTCTCGAGAATGGCTCTTTCATCAATGGCGTTAAGCACCGACGCGAGTAAAACACCCGATTCGGTTTCCTTAATGTCTTGAGGGAGGTAGCCGATTCGGCAGCCCTTCGCGATTTTGACATCCCCGTTGTCCGGGGGCATTTCTCCGGTTATGATTCTAAGAAGAGAGGTTTTGCCGGAACCGTTTGGGCCCACCAGTCCGATGCGTTCCCCGGTTTCCACCTGAAGACCGATGTCCTTGAAGAGGGATCTTTCAAGAAAATTTACGGAGATGTTGGTGAGTGTGATCAGGCCCATTGGCGTTTGGGTTCATGTAAACGGGATTCATGTGCGGTGAAGCACAAGATGCGCTTGTTTTGTCTATAAGTTTTGCAAAGATGGGGCCCGGGTGATGATTTCGGGTCCCCCGGTCGATACGTACACGGCCGGGGGGTAAAAGGGCCGGGCTGATGTGTGAGAGGATGCCTTTCGAAGGCTTCGGGCTTCAGACCCCCTAATCCGATTTTTTATCGGTGGCAGACGACTTGCGTTTTGGCCTTTTTGTCTTTCCCTGCTCATCTTGTGGAAGCAATTGCAGAATGGATAGGCCGCCGCCATCTCCTTTTCTGTCTGTTTTCTTCACGATACGCGTATAGCCTCCCTGTCTGTCCACATAGCGGTCTTTCAACTCGTCGAACAGTTTGTGGGCGACCTGTTTCTCTTGAATATAGGAGAGGGCCTGGCGCCTCGCGTGGAGATCCCCGCGTTTGGCCAGGGTGATCATTTTTTCTGCAATGGGCCGAGCGACCTTGGCCTTTGCGTCCGTTGTTTCGATTTGCTCATATTTGAAGAGGGAAGTTACCATATTTCTGAGCATTGCCCGCCGGTGACTTGTGTTGCGCGACAGCTGCTTCCCTGCTTTTCTGTGCCTCATTTCCCTGCTTCCTTTCCCTTGGTCTTGCTTTTCTTATCTTTGGATGTACTCTTCGCTGATTTCGCTTTTGCCTTGGATTCTTTCTTGTCCTTATCCGTTTCCTTCTCTGTATCCTCTTTTCCCTCTGCGTCCGCTTTTGCCGGTTTATCCTCTTTTTCGGCTGTGTCTTCTTCTGCCTCATCTTCTTCAGGCGGTTCAGCAGCAGGAAAACTGTCCAGGTTCATGCCGAAGGAAAGCCCCATTTCCTCAAGGATGGATTTGATCTCGTTTAACGATTTCCTCCCGAAGTTCTTGGTCTTTAGCATCTCGGCGTCTGTTTTCTGTACCAACTCCCCGATCAGTTTGATGTTTGCGTTCTGCAGGCAGTTGGCAGAACGCACCGACAGCTCAAGGTCGGAAACGGGTCGGAAAAGGTTTTCGTTCATCTGCTCCCTTCCTTCCTCCTCCTCCTCTTCGTCGGGCTCAGGTTCTTCCTCGAAGTTGATGAATGGGTTCATCTGCTCCTTGAGGATTTTCGCGGCGTTTGCGACGGCATCCTCCGGCAGGAGGGTCCCGTCGGTCCAGACTTCAAGGGTTAGTTTATCATAGTCGGTAATCTGTCCCACCCTGGCGTTGGTCACAATGTAGTTGACTTTCTCGATACACGAGAACACGGCATCCATGGGGATGAATCCGACTTCCATGTCTTCCGGCTTATTCTTTTCAGCGGGCACATAGCCTTTTCCCATTTGGACGACCATCTCCATATTGAGCTTGGCTTCCTTGTTCAGGGTGGCGATGTGCTTGTCCGGATTCAGGACCTTAACCGATCCATCGGTTTCAATATCTCCTGCGGTAGCAACGCCCTCACCCTCTTTCTTCAGGTAGATGGTCGCATTTTCATCATTCAGCAGCTTGAGCCGCACCTCCTTGAGGTTCAGAATGATATCCGTCACATCCTCTAATATGCCGGGGATGGTGGAGAATTCGTGAAGGACACCATCGATCTTGACAGAGACGATGGCCGCACCCTGAAGGGAAGACAGCAAAATGCGCCTGATCGCATTGCCGATGGTAATGCCGAATCCCCTTTCCAGCGGTTCACACACAAATTTTCCGTAACGGTCTGAATAGGTATCCTGGTCGATCTCAATCCGTTTCGGTCGGATAAGCTCCCGCCAGTTTCTGCTCCTTAAGTCTCCCAAAAAAGCCTCCCCCCTTTTTGCGTTGATAATTTCCGACTGATCAATGGTATTGGTCAGTTTGAAGATGCCTGCCGGCGATCCTATTTTGAATACAATTCAACGATGAGTTGTTCTTGAATAGGCATCGTGAGGTCCTCTCGATTGGGAAGCGCTTTCAGTGTTCCCCTGAACTTGTCCTTTTCCAGTTCAATCCATTCCGGAACACCTCTTCTGACAACGGTCTCCATTGCTTCCACGAGTTGCGGTAAGCTTCGGCTTTTCTCCTTGACTTCAAGGACATCGCCTGGTTTTACCCGGTAGGAGGGGATGTTTACTTTTTTACCATTTATTGAAAAATGATTGTGTCGGATAAACTGTCTTGCCTGATTACGGGATACGGCAAAACCCATTCTGTAGACGATATTATCCAAACGCGATTCCAGTAACATCAAGAGATTCGTTCCAGTAATCCCTTTATGTTTGTCCGCCCGGTAATAATAGCCTCTGAACTGCTTTTCCAGAACGCCGTAAATCCTTTTGACTTTCTGCTTTTCCCGGAGCTGTACCCTGTAATCGGAAACCTTTCCACCGCGCCTTTGTCCATGCTGCCCAGGCGCGTAGCCCCTTCTCTCAAATGCACACTTATCACCGTAGCAGCGGTCGCCCTTTAGATAGAGCTTTAAATTCTCGCGTCGGCATAATCTGCATTCAGAATTAGTATATCTGGCCAAAGTAGCCCCCTTACAAATTAATTATGCTTTCCTTGCTGTTCATTGCGGACAAGCTGCCCCTCCACCCCCATGTGACGCTTCCCAAAATATCCTCGTGTGAGAAAATCGCCTTTGGGTCATACCCTTCTTCTTTTGGGCGGTCTGCATCCGTTATGGGGTATGGGGGTTACGTCCCGTATGACCGTCACGGTAAATCCTTCCACTTGCAGCGATCTCAGCGCCGCCTCCCTGCCAACACCCGGTCCTTTGACGTGTACCTCTGCTACGCGCAATCCCTGATCCATCGCCTGCCTGAGTGCGTCCCGCCCGGCAAGCTGAGCTGCGAATGGTGTGCTTTTTCTTGAACCCTTGACACCGCCCCGGCCCGCGCTGGATTGGGCAATGACATTCCCACTGGGATCCGTGATGGTCACAATGGTATTGTTGAATGTCGACTGTATATGAACGATTCCCGTGGGGACGTTCTTTTTATCTTTCCTGACTTTACCTCGCTTTTTAACGGTCCTTGCCATACCATTCCCTCAGATCTTTATTTTTTTCTCTTTGCCATGACAGCCCTTCGGGGGCCTTTTCGTGTCCTGGCATTGGTACTTGTCCGCTGACCTCGAACCGGTAATCCGCGACGGTGCCTCAGCCCCCGATAGAGGCCCAGATCCATGAGCCGTTTGATGTTCATGGATACTTCGCGCCTGAGATCGCCCTCGACCCGGTACTTCTCATCAATAATATTCCGAATCCGTGTCACCTCTTCCGATGTCAAATCGGCGGAACTGGTGTTCCAGTCGATTTGTGCCTCGGTCAGTATTTTCTGAGATGAGGTCCTGCCGATGCCGTAGATATAGGTCAGCGCCACTTCCATCCGTTTTGCTTTTGGTAGGTCAACACCTGCAATCCTTGCCAATCTTCAACTCCTCTTGCTTGATCCCTGACTGTTGGTTTGTCGGCGAGCGGTTTTCATGCAGAGTAACCCCGGATAACGCCTCGCGTCGTTTGAGTGATTTTGGCATTTGGCTTGCACATTCGCTTGACCTGCAATGGTCTTACATTTCACTGATGTATCTTCTTTACCGACCTGCCTTCATATCACTCCTACGGACCGTCACTGCGAGCCGGTTCAGGCTTTTTCCCGGTAGATGATTCGCCCCCGCGTCAGATCATATGGAGATAGCTCAACATAGACCTTGTCCCCGGGAAGGATCTTGATGAAATGTTTCCGCATCTTCCCCGAAATGTGGCCTAAAACCCGGTGACCATTCTTGAGCTCAACCCTGAACATGGCATTGGGCAACGTCTCAATGACAACCCCTTCCACCTCAATGGGTTCTTCCTTGGGCATGTGTCTGTTCCGCCAGATTCTGGAGGGGCTACATTCCCTCCTTTTCCGCTATCTACGGGTTTACCTCGCCTTCCCCAATCCCTTTTTCATGAAGCCCTCATAGTGCCTTGTCAGCATATGGGATTCGATCTGGTTGGTGGTGTCCATAGCAACACCAACGACGATCAACAGTGCAGTGCCGCCAAAGTAAAACGGCACGTTCAAATGATAGATCAATATGTTGGGCAAGACACAAATGGCCGAAACGTAGATCGCACCTGAGAATGTCAACCGTGTGAGGACCCTGTCGATATACTCAGCCGTGTTCTTGCCCGGCCGAATGCCGGGAATAAACCCGCCGGAGCGTTTCATATTGTCGGCTACATCGACCGGGTTGAAATGAACAGCCGTGTAAAAGTAGCAAAAGAAAAATATGAAAGTGACATAGATCAGGATATAAACGATGTGTCCAGGGTTCAGCGCGTTAACCACACTCTGAAGCCAAGGGAACTGGTCCGCACTCAAAAAATTGGCAATGGTGGCGGGAAACATAATGATAGACGATGCAAAAATCGGAGGGATCACACCCGCCGTGTTCACTTTCAGGGGAATGTGCGTGGTCTGGCCTCCATACATTTTTCGTCCCACCACACGTTTGGCATATTGAACCGGTATCCTCCTCTGTCCTCTTTCCACAAAAACGATGGCGCCGACTACGGCGATCATCATGGCGAGCAAGAGAACCATGAAAAACGGGGTCAGTTCACCGGTGCCCATCAGCCTGAAACTGTTGGCCACCGCCACAGGAAAGCTGGCCACGATACCGGCAAAAATGATAAGCGAAATCCCGTTACCGATCCCTCGCTCGGTTATCTGCTCGCCCAGCCACATCAGAAATGACGTTCCGGCTGTCAAGGTGATCACGGTAAGGAGCCTGAAGCCCCATCCGCCGACAGGGACCACCATGGCGCCGCCGGGGCTCGTCATATTTTCGAGGCCGACTGCGATCCCAAAGCCTTGAATGATGCTCAAAATGACGGTGCCGTACCGAGTGTACTGAGTGATTTTTTTCCGACCCTGCTCGCCCTCTTTCTTGAGCCTTTCGAGATAGGGGACCACGACGGTCATAAGTTCCAGGATAATTGATGCACTGATATAGGGCATGATGCCAAGCGCCATCACAGACATTTGGCTCAGGGCCCCGCCTGAAAACATATCGAACAGCCCAAAAAGCGTGCCTTGTCTTGCATTGAAAAAGGCGGCCAGGGCCGCCCCGTCTATGCCGGGCGTGGGGATGTGACATCCCACACGATACACTGCCAGCATCATGAGCGTAAATAGGATTCCGCTTTTTTAACTCCGGTATTTTGGGAATGTTTTGAAAACCACCAATCATAGATTTAGCTCCGGCCCAAGAAGTGCGCTATGCCCATGAGACTCACAGAATCTCTACTTTACCACCGGCTGCCTCGATTTTTTCTCTTGCAGTCCGGCTTGCTTTGTGTACTTTGATGACAACGGCCTTGGAAGATCTCACCATTTCCAAGGAGCTTAATGCCGTCCGCCTGCTGTTTGGCCAGACCGGCGGCTTTCAATGTTTCGGGGTTCAGGTTCACATCGGATTCAAACTGGTTCAGATCCTCCACATTGATGACATGATAGACTTTCTTGAACGGGTTTTTAAATCCCCGCTTGGGAAGGCGACGCTGAATGGGCATCTGTCCGCCTTCAAATCCCGGTCGGGTGGTGCCCCCGGAACGTGACCGCTGCCCTTTGTGGCCCCGGCAGGATGTTTTTCCATGTCCGGAACCCATGCCTCGTCCGATTCGCTTGCCCTTTTTCCTCGATCCCTCGGCGGGTGACAACTCATGAATTTTCATTCCTTTTCCCCATATTTCAATCGATCTTGACGAAAAACGACACCTTGGCGATCATACCCCGCATGGCCGGGGTATTTTTGACTTCCACGGTTTTATTCATCTTGGTTAATCCCAGGCCCTTTAAGGTCTCACGGATCTTCTTTTTTCTGCCGATGCCGCTCTTGACAAGCTGTTACTTTGATGGATTCACTCATGACGATTGCTCTCTTAAATCACTTTCAAAAATGGAGGATCTCGGTTCGTGGGGTTCAGGCGTTTATTTCTTCCAGCATCTTTCCCCTGTGAGATGCAATGGCCTGGGGATTGCGCAGGGACCGCAGGCCGTTGATGGTGGCCCTTACAATATTGTGCGGATTATGGGAACCGAGACATTTAGTGAGGATATTTTGAATACCCGCAGCCTCCAAAACCGCCCGCACCGCGCCACCGGCTATAAGCCCTGTTCCGGGTCCGGCAGGCTTCAAAAGCACCCGACCGGCGCCCCATCTTCCGATGACTTCATAAGGAATGGTCGTCTCCTTTAGATTCACCCTACCCATATCCTTTTTTGCCTTTTCAATCCCTTTTCTGATGGCTTCGGGTACCTGGTTGGCCTTTCCCAACGCACTTCCCACCGTGCCGTTGCCGTCGCCAACCACAACAATGGCGCTGAAACTGAACCGTCGTCCGCCTTTGACCACCTTTGCCACCCGATTGATGTGGACCACCTTTTCGATTAATTGGACTTCGTCGTCGCCTTCAAACAATGACTTTCTCCCTGTGTTACATCGCGTTGCGAGTTATGATCCTTGCGGATTTTGTCCATTTTCCATATACTCAAAATTTCAGGCCTTTTTCACGGGCGGTATCCGAAAGTGATTTGACACGACCGTGATAAAGAAAGCCGTTACGATCAAATGCCACCCGCTTGATGCCTCTGGCCAATGCCTTCTCGGCGATGGCTGCGCCTACGATTTCTGCGCCCTTCCTGTTTCCACTATCTTTTCCTATTTTGGCGCGCAGATCACCGGAGAGTGAAGAGGCCTCAGCCAAGGTCTTTCCCTCGGTGTCATCTATGATCTGGGCATAAATATGTCTGGTGCTCCTGAATACATTGAGACGTGGCCTCTCAGGGCTCCCCTTTACCCTTTTACGCACCCTCATTTTTCTTTTCAATCGTTTATCCGATCGACTTACAACACCCATACCCTCAACCTCTCCGCTGATTTGAGCAGACTTTGCTACTTGGCGCCTGCTTTCCCTGCCTTTCTCCTGATGAGTTCGTCTGCGTATTTGATACCTTTACCCTTGTAAGAATCCGGTGGCCGCAGGGATCGAATCTTCGCTGCAGTGCGTCCCACAAGTTCCTTGTCGATGCCGGTCAGGATGATCTTACCTTTTTCTATGTTTGCGTTTATTCCGTCGGGTAAGTCAAAGTTTACCGGATTTGAATAACCGAGATTGAAAACAACGCTTCGGCCTTTCGATTCCGCCCTGTAGCCTACACCCACGATTTCAAGATCCCTTTGAAACCCCTTGGTCACGCCCTCGACCATGTTGGAGACAAGAGCGCCGAAAAGCCCATACAGCGCATTGTCCTTCCGTGTTTCGCCGTCCACGGTAACCGTTATGGTCCCGTTTTCTTCCTGGATATGTATCTTGGGATGAATCGCCTGTTTCAACTCGCCTTTCGGCCCTTTAATAGAAAACCGGTCTTTTTCAATCGTGACCTTAACGTCTTTTGGTATCGGAGTGGGCCGCTTGCCTATGCGTGACATCCAGAACCTCCATCTTATTTACGAATTACCATACGGCGCAGAGAATCTCTCCACCGGTCTTTTGCTGTCTTGCTTCACCGTCGGTCATAAGTCCCTTTGAGGTGGAGATGATATTGATTCCATATCCGTTCAGTGCCTTTGGAACTTTATGATATTTTTCATATACCCTGCGGCCTGGTTTGCTGATTCTTTGAAGCCCTTCGATGACAGAATTTCCCTCATTATCATATTTCAAAAAAACCCGTATATAGCGGTGCTGTCCATCTGATATAATCCTGAAGTTCTTTATATAGCCTTCCGATTTGAGCACTTTGGCCACATTGATCTTCAGCTTGGAACTGGGAATATTCACCACTTCATGGGATGCCCTGATGGCATTTCTTATCCTGGTCAGCATGTCAGCCACTGGATCGGTCATTGTCATTATTTACATAGCTCCCTAAATTAAAAGTCTTCAGGTTCCTGATGTCGTGTGCATCAAATCGGGAGTGGTCCTTGGCTCGGTTTCCGGTTGGCAGCTCGATTCCCATGCTTTTAGACCCCTTACCAGCTTGATTTCACCACCCTGGGATCTGGCCTTTTGAGGCCAGTTCCCTGAAACAGATTCGACAAATGCCAAATTTTCTCAGGAATGCCCGGCTGCGCCCACAGATCGGGCACCTGTTATATTGACGTGTGGAAAATTTTGGTTTTCTCTTGGCCTTTACTATGAGTGACGTCTTTGCCAAATCATCCCCCCGTTACCCTTTTGGGTGCTAATTTCTAAAAGGCATTCCCAGATGTTTCATCAAAAACCGGCCTTCTTCATCTGTCTTCGCCGTCGTGACAATGGAAATATTGAGGCCCTTATTCTTGTCTATCTTGTCATAATCAATTTCAGGAAACACAATAAAATCCTTTATTCCCAGGCTGCAATTGGCTTGCCCATCGAAAATTTTACCCGAAATTCCCCTAAAATCGCGTACGCGGGGAAGCGCTGCATTGAAAAGCTTGTCTAAAAAATCAAACATCCTCCCCCGTCTTAGCGTCACCATACATCCGATGGGCATCCCCTGTCTGAGTTTGAATCCGGCGATGGACTTCCTGGCCTTGGTGACCACCGCCCGCTGACCGGCAATCAGGGTCAGTTCTTCCACGGCTGCATCAAGCACCTTGATATTTTGAATGGCCTCGCCGAGGCCCATGTTCAAAACGACTTTTTCGAAGTCGGGGCACGGCCATAATGGTTTTATAGCCGAACGCCTTCATCATGGCGGGTACCACCTCAGAATGATATTTTTCCTTTAATCGAGACAACGAAACCCCCTATTTTTTTACTTCCCGTCCATGGGTTCACCGCACTTTTTACATACACGAACCATGGTACCGTCTTCCAGTTTGCGTTTTCCGATTCTCGTGGGCTCCGCACATTTATCGCATACAATCATGACGTTGGAAATATGCAGCGGGGCTTCCTTTTCAATGATGCCGCCTTGAGCGGTTTGAGCGCTTGGTCGGGAGTGCCTCTTGATCATGTTCACTTTTTCAACAATGACACGTCCCTTTTCCACATCCACCTTGAGGACCGTTCCGATTTTTCCCACTTCCTTCCCAGTGTGGACAATAACCTTGTCATTCTTTCTGATATTTGGGTGTTTCTTGCGCACGTTAATCGCTCCCATCTGCGAAATTCAACCTTTCCGTCATTATGTAAACCAGCTGCTTTTAAAGGACCTCAGGGGCCAGTGAAATAATTTTCATGAATTTTTTGAGCCTTAACTCCCGGGCTACCGGGCCGAAAATTCTCGTCCCAATGGGTTCCTTTTGCTGGTTGATAAGGACGGCAGAATTGTCGTCAAAACGGATATAAGACCCATCAGTCCTCCGTACCTCCTTGGCCGTCCTGACGACCACAGCCCGGACCACATCGCCTTTCTTGACTTTGGAATTGGGCATGGCCTCTTTGACGGCGACCACGATGATATCGCCTATGCTGGCGTATCTCCGTCTGGATCCGCCCAGCACTTTAATACACGTGACGACTTTGGCGCCGGAATTGTCGGCTACTCTCAACTTGGTTTCAGTCTGTATCATCCCGTTTACTCCGGTGGTCGATTATCTAACTGACGCATTTCATTCAGCTCTGAATAGGATTTCTTTCAATGAGTTCGCTCACACGCCATCTTTTGTTCTTGCTCAACGGCCTGCATTCAGTGATCCTCACTTTATCGCCGATTTCACAACTGTTTTGGGGATCATGAGCCATGTATTTTGAACGTTGTCGTATGTACTTTTTGTAAATCCGGTGTTTCGTCAGGCGTTCAACCAGGACCACCACACTCTTTTCCATTCGGTTACTCACAACCGTCCCGACCAGTCCTTTTCGCAATCCGCGTTCCGTCATCGCTACCTCTTATTCCCCTTTTGTTGAGGAAATCTCAGCCTCTCTTCGTACGGTTTTTACACGCGCCAACTCTTTTTTTGCTTTCTTGATTGCCGCAGTGTTTCCCAACTGCCCCGTGGCCTTTTGAAACCTGAGGTTGAACAATTCCTGTTTGGCGCCTTTTTCCTTTTCTTCGAGTTCCTCAGCGGTCAGCTCCCTCAAATCTTCTGCCTTCATCGCCTTATACGCTCCTGGTTATAAATCGGGTGGCAAAAGGCAACTTGTGACCGGCAAGACGAAATGCCTCTCCGGCTACACTTTCAGGTACCCCTTCCAACTCGTACAATATCTTCCCGGGCTTTATAATAGCGACCCATTTGTCGGGTGCGGCTTTGCCCTTACCCATTCTCGTCTCAGCGGGTTTTTTGCCGATAGGCTTGTCCGGGAAGGCCCGTATCCAGACCTTTCCACCACGCTTGACATGCCGGGTCACAGCGATTCGGGCGGATTCGATCTGCTGAGCAGTCATGTGGCCGCACTCCAAGGCCTGCAACCCATAGTCTCCAAACTCCAGTTGATTCCCTCGGTAGGCCTTTCCTCTCGTCCGACCTCTCTGCTTTTTGCGGTACTTGACCTTTTTCGGGCTTAACATGAGATCTTCCTATCCCTTCTTCTCCGGGAGGATTTCCCCCTTGAATATGATCACCTTAACGCCAATGACCCCGTATGTGGTGAATGCTTCTGCGAACCCGTAATCGATATCCGCCCTGAGGGTGTGCAAGGGGACTCTTCCTTCCCTGTACCATTCTCTGCGGGCCATTTCTGCACCACCCAACCGACCGCTGCAGGCGATTTTTATTCCTTGTGCGCCGAGACGCAGGGCTGAGCCGACACTCTTTTTCATGGCTCGTCTAAAAGCGACCCGCCTGACCAACTGCATGGCCACGTTCTCGGCCACCAATTGGGCATCGACCTCGGCCTTGCGAACCTCTTGGATATCGAGGATGACCTCCCGGCGGATTATTTTCTCAAGGTCATTCTTCAGCTTTTCGATTTCGACGCCCTTTTTGCCGATAACGATGCCCGGGCGTGCGGTATGCATTCGAATCCTGACTTTGTTGGCCGCTCGTTCAATCTCGATTTTCGCTACACCGGCCTGAAATGCCCTGTTTTTCAAGAACTTTCGAATATTGTAGTCTTCGAGAACAAAGTCCTTGTATTCACGTCCGGCATACCAACGGGAATCCCAACTTCTCGTCACACCCAATCGAAAGCCGATTGGATTCACTTTCTGTCCCAATCTACACCTCCACTCAGATCTACGGCCCGTTTCACTTCGGCGAAGGGCCAGGCTCCTATTCTTCGTCCAAAACAACCGTTAGATGGCTGGTTTTTTTTATAATCCGTGTCGCTCTTCCGAGGGCGCGCGCTCGCCAGCGCTTTAGTGAGGGGCCTTGATCTGCATAGATACGCTTGATGTAGAGCGTATCCACATCCAGGCCTGCGTTTTCATGTGCGTTTGCTACTGCGGAATCGATGAGTTTCCGTAATATGCGTGCCCCTTTCTGGGGTGAAAACATCAGCAGATTCAGCGCCTCCTCCACATTTTTTCCCCGGACCTGGTCCATTACCAGTCGAATCTTCTGGGGAGAGATACGAATAAATTTTGCCGCCGCTCTGGTTTCCATTTTGGCTCTTAGATGAATCTCCGATAATTAAGGTTTAGCTGGGCAGACAACTGCGTTTTTGAAGTAAAGCCGGCCCTCATGTAAAATCCCGGTCCTCGTCCGGATGTCGCCGAACGGTGGTATTCTATCTTTTTCCTTTAAGTTTCGATTTCTTGTCGCCGGCATGTCCGTAAAAGATCCTTGTGGGGGAAAATTCGCCCAGCTTGTGGCCCACCATATCTTCCGTGACAAACACGGGCAAAAATTTCTTGCCATTGTGCACGGCGAATGTCAGACCCACAAACTCGGGCAGTATGGTAGATCTACGCGACCAGGTCTTAATGATTTTTCTGCTTTTGCCCCCGCCTGCCGCTTCAACCTTTTTCAGCAGGTGTGCGTCTACAAACGGTCCCTTTTTTAAAGATCTTGCCAATCCTCTTCTCCTGTTTTTTCCATGAGGTCAGGCACACAATTCGCCCGACGCCGCTCCTATTTGGTGCGACGTTTTACAATCAGTTTATCGCTCGCCTTCTTGACACGGGTTTTATATCCCTTGGTGGGAACGCCCCAGGGGGTTACAGGATGGCGTCCACCAGAGGATTTTCCCTCTCCACCCCCATGGGGATGGTCAACAGGGTTCATGGCTACGCCCCGTACGTGGGGTCTTTTCCCCGTCCATCTCTGCCTGCCTGCCTTTCCCAGTGAGACATTTTCATGCTCCAGATTTCCCACCTGGCCGATGGTTGCCTTGCAGTCCTGAAAAACCATTCGGACTTCACCGGAAGGGAGTTTGATCTGAGCATACTTTCCCTCTTTGGCCATTAACTGACAGTAATTGCCGGCGCTCCTCGCCAGTTGGGCACCGTGCCCCACGTTCAGTTCGATGTTGTGTATGTGTGTCCCGAGCGGGATGGCCCGCAAAGGGAGTGCATTGCCGATTCGGATGTCAGCATCCGTTCCCGATAATACCTGGTCACCGACGTTAAGCTTGGTTGGCGCCACGATATATCGTTTCTCCCCATCCGCGTAATGGAGCAGGGCGATATTGGCGGAACGGTTGGGATCGTATTCTATGGCGGCTACCTTGGCAGGGATGCCGTCCTTGTCTCTTTTGAAGTCGATGACCCGGTAGGCCCGCTTATGGCCGCCGCCCCTGTGCCGTGTGGTCAGACGGCCGTTGTTGTTTCTGCCCCCCTTTTTTCTCAAGGGTTTGATCAGGCGCTTTTCCGGTCTGTCTTGTGTGATTTCCTCAAAAGAGGATGATGTCTGAAATCGTCGGCCTGGTGAGGTTGGTTTGTTCTTTTTAATACCCATGTCGTACTCCAGATTTCTGTATAGCTATCCCCAATCCGCCCCCTCGAAAAGGGGCATCGGCGGGATTACATTCCCTCAAAGAACTCGATATTTTCGCCCGGTGCCAGTTTGACGATGGCCTTTTTCCAGTCCGGTCGCTTACCCATATGCCGCCCCACCCTTCGCTTTTTCCCACGGACATTCATGGTGCTCACATTCAAAACCTTGGTTTTGAACAGGGTCTCGACGGCCTGCTTGATTTCAATTTTATTGGCAAGCTTATGCACCTTAAAGGATACCTGGTTGATTTCTCCTTTTTGCAGATTGGCCTTTTCCGTAATATGAGGCGCTTTGATGACTTGATAAATATCCACTATGAAACCAATGCCTCCTCTATTTTTTCAATGGCCGGCTTTTCCAGAAAAAGGTGGTCGTATTTCAACACGTCATACACATTCAGGCCTTCGTGCCGCATCACCTTCACCCGGGGAACGTTCTTAGACGATTTTTCCAGGTTTGTTGATTTCTCATGGGTGACGATCAGTGCCTTGTTGACATCAAACCGTTGAAGGGTTTCCGCAAACCGTTTCGTCTTGATTTCCGGTAGTGAGAAATCATCCACAACGATCAACTGGTTTTCCCGGACCTTGTCCGTCAGCGCCATGCAGAGAGCGGCCTTCCTCACTTTCTTGGGAACGCGCTTCGTGAACTTGCGGGGCTTGGGGCCGAAGGCGATCCCGCCTCCCCGTCTCGTGGGGGATGCACTCGATCCGACCCTGGCCCGTCCGGTCCCTTTCTGTCGCCAGAGCTTTGTACCGGAAGACTTGACTTCCGAACGCCCCTTTGTGGAAGCCGTTCCCAATCGCTTACCGGCGAGTTGACTGACCACCACCTGATGAAGCACGTGGCTTTTTATGGGGACATCGAAAACCTGTGATGCCAGTTCAATCTCCGACACCTTTTCTTTTTTCAGATTGTATACGTCCAAACGCGTCATAAACTGTGCCTCGAACGATGCTTTGAATTTCACACTTTGGCGATTTCGATAATGTTGTTTTGGCTCCCGGGAACCGCGCCTTTCACCAGAACAATATCCATTTCGGGCCTGACATCCACCACTTTCAGGTTTTTGGCCGTCACGTTCTGGTTACCCATTCTCCCGGGGAGTTTTTTCCCCTTCAATACCCTGCCCGGGGTGGCACTGCAACCAATGGAACCCGGAATTCGGTGGGTACGGGACCCGTGTGTCTTTTTGCCGCCGGAAAAGCCCCACCGCTTCATGACCCCGCTGAAACCTCTCCCTTTACTCAACCCTCTGACGTGCACCCGGTCACCCACCGACAGTATGTCCGACTTTATTTCCTGACCCAACTCAAACGCTTCCAGGTCATCCACCTTAATTTCTCTGAGCCGGGAAAAACTCCGGCCGCCGGATGCCTTGACGTGACCCCGTTCAGGCCGATTGGCCCGGGCCTCTTTCTTGGGCATGAACCCCACCTGAATGGCATCATAGCCTTCTTTTTCGCGAGTCTTTTTTTGTACCACGACACAAGGTCCGACCTGGAGAACGGTTACCGGGACGCTACTCCCTCCTTCCAGGAAATACCTTGTCATGCCTAATTTTTTGCCTAAAATTTTATTGACCATGCCTATCTTGCTCCAGACTCACCTGAACGTGCCCTTGGGTTGGCTACGGCGTTCGCGTCAATGCCCGAGATGGCGATTTAAAGACCCTTTTCAATCGGTTACAACTTGATTTCTACATCCACACCTGCTGCCAGATCGAGCTTCATGAGCGAATCAACGGTTTGTTGAGTCGGTTCCAGGATGTCCATTAACCGCTTATGGGTTCTTATCTCAAATTGCTCCCTTGATTTTTTATCCACATGAGGAGATCTCAAGACACAGAATTTATTGATGACCGTGGGAAGCGGGATGGGTCCGGCCACTCTGGCTCCTGTTCCCCTCGCTGTTTCCACGATTTCGAGAGCCGATTGATCCAGCAGTTTATGATCATATGCCTTCAGGCGGATTCTGATCTTCTGGTTGGCTAACATGCCTTTATCCCCTATTCGATGATGTCGCTGATGACGCCTGCGCCGACGGTTCGACCTCCCTCACGAATGGCAAACCGCAACTCCTTCTCCATGGCAATCGGCGTGATCAATGTTACCTCCATGGCCACGTTATCTCCCGGCATCACCATCTCAACACCTTCCGGCAGCGTGGTCACCCCCGTCACATCCGTCGTCCGAAAATAAAACTGGGGACGATACCCGTTGAAAAAGGGCGTGTGACGGCCCCCTTCTTCCTTCGTCAATATGTAGGCCTCAGCCTTGAACTTCGTGTGCGGCGTAATACTCTTCGGCTTCGCCACCACCTGACCCCGCTCCACATCATCACGCTTCGTGCCTCGAAGCAGAACACCAATGTTGTCTCCCGCTTCTCCCTGGTCCAGGATCTTGCGGAACATCTCAACACCCGTACAGACCGTCTTCTGCGTGTCCCGGATTCCTACAATCTCTACCTCATCGCTTACCGTGATGATACCCCGTTCCACGCGTCCCGTGACCACCGTCCCTCGACCCGATATGCTGAATACATCCTCAATCGGCATCAAAAACGGCTTCTCCTTGTCCCTCACCGGCTCAGGAATATAACCGTCAAGCGCTTCAATCAGTTCAAATATCGGCTTCACATCATCCGAATCCGCATCGTCACTCTCAAGCGCCTTCAACGCACTCCCGCGGATAATCGGAATGTCGTCCCCAGGAAATTCATACTTGGACAGCAACTCCCTCAATTCAAGCTCAACCAACTCAATGAGCTCTTCATCGTCCACCATGTCACACTTGTTTAAAAAAACCACAATACTCGGCACACCCACCTGACGCGCCAACAAAATATGCTCCCGCGTCTGCGGCATGGGACCATCATCCGCTCCCACCACCAGAATGGCACCATCCATCTGCGCCGCACCCGTAATCATGTTCTTGATATAATCCGCATGACCCGGACAGTCCACATGCGCATAATGCCGGTTCTTCGACTCATATTCCACATGCGCCGTCGCAATCGTGATCCCTCTCGCCTTCTCCTCCGGCGCCTTGTCTATCTCGTCAAACGGAACATAATCCGCCATCCCACGCTTCTCTAAATGCTTCGTCATCGCCGCAGTCAATGTCGTCTTCCCATGATCAATATGACCTATCGTGCCCACGTTTACATGCGGCTTCTTCCTCTCAAACTTCTTCTTGGACATCTCTTCCCCTCCTCGTGATATAAGCAGCAAAAAAAATGAACCGGCAAGCACGATCAACTCCGGTTTACGACGACTGCTTACGGCCTACGTCAGGACTTACCATCGGTAATGGGCAAAAGCCTTGTTGGCCTCGGCCATCTTATGCGTATCCTCTTTTTTCTTGATTGAAGCGCCCCGTTGGTTGGCGGCGTCCATGAGCTCCCCCGCCAGCTTGGCGGCCATGGTCTTTTCACCTCTTGCGGTGGCATAGGTGATAATCCAGCGCATGCTCAGTGCCTGTCTTCTGGCCGGCCGTACTTCGGTGGGCACCTGATAGGTTGACCCCCCGACCCTTCTGGACTTGACCTCCACCGCGGGTCTCACATTTTCCAAAGCGGTTTGAAAAACAGCCAAAGGATCCGACTTTACTTTTTTTTCAATGATCTCCAATGCCTGATAGATGATCGACTGCGCCGTGCTCTTTTTCCCTTTCTTCATCAGATTATTAATAAACCTGGACAACAGGGCGCTGTTGTATCTTGGATCCGGGCTGATATCTCGCCGTGTGGCCGTTCGCTTTCTGGACATAAAGGTTCTCCGAAACGCTGTAAACGATTTGCCGCATGTGTCATCGGATCGACATGGGCAGGGTTCATTCAACTTTACTGGGTCAGTGGTTGCTTTTTATCAAAGCGCGTATCCCAAGTTTAAGAAAGACTTTTTGGCCGCTTTGCGCCGTATTTTGACCGTCCCTGGCGGCGGTCGCTGACACCGGTGGTATCCATGGTTCCCCTGACCACGTGGTATCTCACGCCCGGCAGGTCCTTGACACGCCCCCCCCGGATCAAGACTACTGAATGCTCCTGAAGATTATGGCCCATGCCGGGGATATAAGACGTGGCCTCAATCCCGTTGGTGAGTCTGACCCGTGCCACCTTTCTCAAGGCGGAGTTCGGTTTCTTGGGGGTTGAGGTATACACGCGGACACAAACGCCTCGTTTTTGCGGGGCGCCTTGAAGCGCAGGGGTGGTCACTTTTTTCTTGGGTCTGTGGCGACCCTTTCTGACCAGTTGGTTGATTGTTGCCATGAAGACTCCTCAGTAGTTTGACAAAAACGATGCTCTGCCTGCCCAGCAGAGCGCTGAAATCACAAAATTCTTTTTTATATTAGCTTCAAGAGTATTTGTCAAGAAAATTTATGCTATCCGCTTCGAAAAAATGTCGAAAGGCGGTTTATCCCCTGACGTCCATCTGCAGGTTCCTGTAGGCCTTGGTTCCGGTGCCGGCGGGAACCAGACGCCCCATGATCACGTTTTCTTTGAGACCCTTTAATTCATCGACCTTACCCGCAATGCTGGCTTCGGACAGGACTTTGGTCGTTTCCTGAAAAGAAGCCGCGGAAATGAAGCTTTCCGTGTTCAGGGACGCCTTGGTGATTCCGAGAAGAAGCGGCTGCGCAGTGGCCGGTTTCTTCCCCTCCTGAACGAGCATTTCATTTTCCTTTTCAAACCGCCATTTGACCACGTTTTCTCCGAGGAGGAATTGGGAGTCGCCCGGGTCGGTAACGCTCACCTGTCTGAGCATCTGGCGGACAATCACTTCGATGTGCTTGTCGTTGATCCGAACGCCCTGAAGCCGGTACACTTCCTGTACTTCGTTAACGAGATACTTGGCGAGGTCTTTTAATCCCCGGATTTTCAATATATCGTGTGGATCGGCAGAGCCATCCATTAATGCTTCACCTGCCCGCACATAATCCCCCTCCAACACGCTCACATGCTTTCCTCTCGGGATGAAATAGTCCACGGCGTCCCCCACTTCGGGGGTAATGGTCATCTTTCGTTTCCCTTTGGTGTATTTTCCGAAGGAAACCGTCCCGTCTATCTCAGAGATGATGGCCGTCTCTTTGGGTTTCCTGACCTCGAACAGTTCAGCCACACGTGGAAGACCCCCCGTGATGTCTTTGGTCTTGGTGGTCTCTCTTGGCAGCTTTCCCAGGATGGTTCCCGAGCCGATACTATTGCCTTCGTTCACCATAATGACGGCGCCCACCGGTAAGTGATAACGGGCCTTGGCAGTGGCTGATCCAGGGAGCGTGGCGGTTTTTCCCTTTGCATCCTTGATGGAGATCCTGGGTCTGGCATCGACCATGTCACGGGATTCCACAATGACCCGGCTGATTTTACCGGTCACCTTGTCTCGTTTCTCCTGCATGGTCTTTCCTTCCACCACATCCCCGAATTTCACCACACCCGGCACTTCCGTCAGAATGGGGATGGTGAAAGGGTCCCATTCCGCAAGCACCTGGGAAGGTTCGACCTTTTGATTTTCGCGGACCTTCAGGGTCGCCCCATAGATAATGGGATATCGCTCAATTTCTCTGCCGCCCCGGCCCATGATGGCGATTTCGCCATTGCGGTTCATCACCACGAGATCACCGTGATCGTTCTCAACCGTTTTCAGCCCCAGAAATTTGACATTTCCCTCGTTAATCGACTGTATGGTTGTTTGCTCCACCCGTTTGCTCGCCGTACCACCGATATGAAATGTTCGCATGGTCAACTGGGTACCGGGCTCGCCGATGGACTGTGCCGCGATGACGCCGACGGCCTCGCCCAGGTTGACTTCATGCCCGTGGGCGAGATCCCTGCCATAGCACTTTTTGCAGACCCCGCGATCCGTTTCACAGGTCAACACGGATCGAATACTCAATTTTTCGATACCTGCGTTTTCGATGAGGGTCACCTTCTCCTCATCAATTTCCTCGTTGGCTTTTACCAGCAATTCCCCGGTGACCGGATCATACAGATCCTCAACCGAGACCCTGCCCAAAATACGTTCACCAACACGCTGGAGTATTTCCCCGCCTTCCACCAGTGCTTCCACTTCGATCCCGTTTATGGTGCCACAGTCTTTTTCGGTAATAATGGCTTCCTGGGAAACATCCACCAGCCTGCGGGTTAGATATCCGGAGTTGGCGGTTTTGAGGGCCGTGTCCGCCAGTCCTTTTCGTGCCCCATGCGTGGAAATAAAGTACTGCAGCACGGTCAGGCCCTCCCGGAAATTCGATGTAATAGGGGTTTCAATGATTTCTCCGGAGGGTTTGGCCATCAACCCCCGCATACCGGCCAACTGCCGCATCTGGTCCTTGCTCCCCCTGGCTCCTGAATCGGACATCATATAGACCGGGTTGAAGCTGTTGACCTCGACCGTCTTGTTCCCCTCGCCTTTGATCACTTCAACCGCCATCTCTTTCATCATTTCAGCGGCGACATTCTCCGTGGATTGCGCCCAGATATCCACGACTTTGTTATATTTTTCACCGTCGGTAATGAGACCGTCTATATACTGGTCTTCAATTTTTTTGACCTCCTTTTCCGCCCGTTGAATGATGGTATCCTTTTTGGATGGGATGACCATGTCTTTCATGGAAATGGATATGCCCGAGAGGGTGGCGTATTTGTAGCCGACATCCTTAAGCCGGTCCGCCAGAATAACCGTGGCCTTGATCCCCGCCTTTCGATAGGATTGATTGATCAATTCCCTGAGTTCCTTCTTGGCCATGACGCGGTTCACCCGGCTGAAAGGAATTTTATCCGTGGGCAATACTTCGTATAAGATCACCCGTCCGGTGGTGGTCTCCTCAAGGTGTCCATTCATTCGGACCTTTATGGGTGCGTGCAGCCCCAGTTGACCGGCATCATAGGCCATTCGGACTTCCCGGATGCTCGAAAAGACCTTGCCCGCGCCCGCGGAAAAAGGGCGCTCTCTTGTCATGTAGTAAAGGCCCAGCACGATGTCCTGGCTGGGGACGATAATCGGGTCCCCGTTGGCCGGCGAGAGGATGTTGTTTGTGGACATCATCAACACCCTGGCCTCGATCTGCGCCTCAATGGAGAGCGGGATGTGGACGGCCATCTGGTCTCCGTCAAAGTCCGCGTTGAACGCCGTGCAGACCAGCGGGTGTAACTGGATGGCCTTACCTTCGATTAAAATCGGTTCAAATGCCTGGATGCCCAGACGGTGCAGGGTAGGGGCCCGGTTCAATAGCACGCAATACTCCGTCACCACTTCATCCAGCGCATCCCACACCTCCGGGGGTTCCTTTTCCACCATTTTTTTGGCACTCTTGATGGTGGTGACGAGGCCTTTTTCATCCAGTTTGTTGTAAATAAAGGGTTTGAAGAGTTCCAACGCCATTTTCTTGGGGATGCCGCACTGGTGGAGGCGAAGGTCGGGACCGACCACGATGACCGATCGACCGGAGTAGTCCACACGCTTTCCGAGAAGATTCTGCCTGAACCGGCCCTGCTTTCCCTTGAGCATGTCGCTCAGGGACTTGAACGGCCGTTTGTTGGCGCCGGTGACGACCTTTCCCCGTCTGCCGTTATCAAAGAGGACGTCCACCGCTTCCTGAAGCATCCGTTTTTCATTTCTGACGATGATGTCGGGGGCGTTCAGCTCCAAGAGCCTCTTGAGCCGGTTGTTTCGGTTGATGACCCGTCTGTAGAGATCATTGAGGTCCGACGTCGCAAACCGCCCCCCGTCGAGCGGGACAAGGGGTCTCAGGTCCGGGGGGAGGACCGGGATGACATTCAATATGGTCCATTCAGGCCGGTTCTTGGATTCCCTGAATGCATTGATGATTTTCAAGCGCTTGCCCAGTTTTTTCCGTTTGGCCTCTGATTTCGTGCTGGACATCTCGCCCCTGAGGCTTTCGGACAGTTCGTCAAGATCGAGCTCTTTTAGCATGCGTTGGATGGCCTCTGCGCCGATACCCGCATCGAAACGATCCCCATAGTCTTCCCGGGCCTGGTCCAACTGCTCATCGGTCAGCACGGTTCCTTTAATGAGTGGTGTATCCTTGGGATCGATGATGATATGCCCTTCGAAATAGAGCACCCGCTCCAGTTCCTTGAGCGTCAAATCGAGAAGATTCCCCACCTTGGAGGGGAGGGCCTTTAGAAACCAGATATGGGCCACAGGCGCCGCAAGGATGATGTGACCCATTCTTTCTCGGCGGACCTTGCTTTGGATGACCTCCACGCCGCATTTTTCGCATACAATCCCCCTGTGTTTCATTCGCTTGTACTTGCCGCAATTGCATTCGTAGTCTTTTATGGGGCCGAAGATGCGGGAGCAGAAGAGCCCTTCCCGTTCCGGTTTAAAGGTCCGGTAGTTGATGGTCTCGGGCTTTTTGACCTCGCCATGGGACCACTCCTTGATCTTTTCGGGTGAAGCCAGCGAAATCCTGACGGCATTAAAACTGGATGGGTCCTTGGGTTTGGCAAAGAAATTGTATAATTCTTCCACCTTCGCTCTCCCTTCCGTATTCTCGATATAGGTTAAAGCTGCGTATCTTCGAAAAGCTCGATCTCAAGGCCGAGGCTCTGGAGCTCTTTCATCAATACCTTAAACGATTCCGGTATACCGGCTTCGAGCACATTGTTTCCTTTTACGATACGCTCGTACATCCGCGTTCTTCCAGCCACATCATCCGATTTGACGGTCAAAAATTCCTGGAGGGTATAGGCAGCCCCATAGGCTTCCATGGCCCAGACTTCCATCTCGCCGAGTCTCTGACCGCCAAACTGTGCCTTCCCCCAACGGCTGCTGGGTGACGAGAGAGTACGGGCCGATAGACCTCGCATGGAGTTTATCGTCCACGAGATGGTGGAGTTTCATGATATACATCATGCCGACGGTCACCTGCTGATCAAAAGGTTCACCGGTTCGACCATCATAAAGGGTGGCCTGTCCGGTTGCCGGGAGACCCGCTTCCTCGAGACACGCCTTGATTTCTTCCTCCACCGCACCGTCGAAGACCGGTGTGGCCATGGGGAGCCCATGGCGCATCAATTGTGCCTCATCTACCAATTCATCATCGGATTTGTTT
Source organism: Deltaproteobacteria bacterium (assembly GCA_034522175.1). Lineage (GTDB taxonomy): Bacteria > Desulfobacterota > DSM-4660 > Desulfatiglandales > Desulfatiglandaceae > JAIPDZ01. The sequence goes on from JAXHLQ010000001.1 coordinate 4,233,854, forward strand.
TCGAAGTATTCCCCATATTCTTTTTCGGTAAAGAGTTTTTTGAGCCGGTTTTTGAGGGCCTTGATGTCCTGCATCTTTTCCACCATCTCGCTGATCTGCCGGCCCAGTTCATAGGAGGCCCAGCCGAGGTGGGTTTCCAGTACCTGGCCCACGTTCATTCTCGATGGGACGCCCAACGGGTTCAGTACGAGATCGACCGGTGTGCCGTCTGCAAAATAGGGCATGTCTTCCACCGGCAAAATCCGTGACAAAACGCCCTTATTTCCGTGACGACCGGCCATTTTATCCCCCACGGACAATTTGCGTTTGACCGCCACATATACCTTGACCATCTTGATGACGCCGGGTGCCAGTTCATCTCCCTGACTGAATGCCTCGATTTTTTCTTCACAGGCGTTTGTGATAAAGTCGATTTTGGAGAGGCAGTTATCCACAATGGATTCAATCCGTTCGATCACATCCATGGATTCATCGAGGTCCGCGCCTTTCCACCGCTCGACGGGGATGTCCTCAATATGCTCCCGGGTGATCGGCTTCCCCGCCTTTAAAATGACCGATTTGGTGCCTTTGCCAGGGCCGTGAAGGTCGGTTTTGAGTTTTTTGCCCTCAAGAAAACCGATCAGTTTGTCTCTGGCACTTCTGATGAGGATATGGGTCTCGTCCTCGAGGTCCTTTCTGAGCCTTTGTGTCTCTTCTTTCTCAATGGCAATACTCCTTTCATCCTTGTCGATTCCTGCCCGTGAAAAGACCTTGGCGTCGATGACAATGCCGTTGACGCCCGGCGGCACTCTGAGAGACGTATCTTTCACATCCCCCGCCTTGTCTCCGAATATGGCGCGCAGCAATTTCTCCTCGGGCGATAGCTGTGTTTCGCCTTTGGGCGTTATTTTACCCACGAGGATATCACCGGGTTGAATCTCCGCGCCGATCATGATGATGCCGCTTTCATCGAGATGTTTGAGTGCCTCTTCACCCACATTGGGAATATCCCGGGTGATTTCTTCCTTTCCCAGTTTGGTATCTCGGGAGACCGCCTCGAATTCTTCAATATGGATGGAGGTGTAGCTGTCTTCCTTGACCACGCGTTCGCTGATCAGGATGGAGTCTTCGAAATTGTACCCGCCCCATGACATGAAGGCGACCATGACATTCCTGCCCAGGGCCAGTTCACCGAGATGGGTCGCGGGGCCATCGGCGATGATTTGTCCCTTTTTGACCCCGTCGCCTTTCTGCACGATCGGTTTCTGGGTATAACAGCTGCTCTGGTTCGATTTTTTAAACTTGAGCAGCTTGTATATTTCAACTTCCGGTTCATCGTCGCCTTTTGTTCCACTCGTTCGAAAAACGATCCGAGAGGCGTCCACATCCTCAATGACACCGTCTCTCTTGGCAACCACGGAGACCCCGGCATCCCGGGCAACGACCTGCTCGATGCCGGTGCCTACCAGTGGGGCGTCCGCCTTCAGAAGAGGGACCGCCTGCCGCTGCATATTGGATCCCATTAACGCCCTGTTGGCGTCATCGTGTTCGAGAAAGGGAATCAGTGAGGCGGAGATGCTCACCAACTGGTCCGGAGACACGTCCATGTATTTCACCTCTTTGACCGGCACCTTGTACGCTTCTCCGGCGATTCTTACCGCGGCTTCATCCCTGATGAACTTCCCATCCTTATCCAAAGGGGCATTGGCCTGGGCGATGGGGAACTCCTTTTCATCCAGGGCGGAAAGAAATTCGATGTCAGACGTGGCGACGCCGTCTTTTACATGTCGATAGGGTGTTTCAATGAATCCGAAATCGTTTACCGTGGCATAGGTGCTCAAGGATACAATAAGCCCGATATTGGGTCCTTCAGGGGTTTCGATGGGACAGATCCTGCCGTAGTGGGTTGGATGGACGTCCCTGACTTCAAACCCCGCTCTCTCCCTTGTCAGCCCGCCGGGTCCCAAGGCACTCAGTCTTCGCTTGTGAGTGACCTCGGAGAGCGGGTTGGTCTGGTCCATGAACTGCGAAAGCTGGCTGGTACCGAAAAATTCTTTTACCACAGCGGATACGGGTTTGGAATTGATCAGATCGTGGGGCATCAACGTCTCCACTTCCTGTAGGCTCATTCGTTCTTTGATGGCCCTTTCCATCCGGACCAACCCGATGCGGTACTGGTTCTCTAAGAGTTCACCTACGGCCCGGACCCTTCTGTTGCCCAGGTTATCAATGTCATCGACCATGGCTTCGGTGTTTCTGAGCCTGATCAACTCCTCTACGGTAGCGAGAATATCTTTTTCCCTCAGGGTCCGCTGCTCCAGGGGGGCATCCAAATTGAGCCGGTAGTTCAGCTTGAGGCGTCCCACCTTGGATAAATCATAAGTGTTCAAATTAAAAAAAAGATTTTCAAAAAAAGTGCCCGCCACCTCCTGGGTGGGCGGGCTGCTGGGTCTCATTTTTCTATAGATATCGAGTACGGCTTCATCGGATTTTTGAATTCGATCCACAAGCAGGGTTTCTCTGAGGCCGACACTCCTGCCCTGGTCGTCGAGGACCAGGCACTCCGCCTGCGTGATTCCCTTCTCCATCAGCGCCTTGATGGATTCGGCGGAAAGCGACTGATTAATTTCCACAAGGATTTCGCCTGTCTCGGGGTCGTAAATGTCATCTGCAACCACACGGCCCTCGATTTCCGTTGGGTCTACCGGGATACGAATCCTTTCGGGATCGATGCAAAGCACCTCTTCGATGCCTTTTTCGGAAAGCAACTCAACGTGTGCCTTTGTGAGATTTTCCCCTTCGGCAACAAGCATGTCGCCTGTCTCCGGGTCAATGACCTTCTCAGAAAGGCGAAGATCATCCCGTTCTGCCGCTTCCGTTGAAACTGCCGTGGGCAGGGGTATACGGGGCGAAAAGGCGCCCATGGAACGGAGGGTTTTGATGAGGCGTTTGGTGAATTTGCTCCCTTCCTTGGCCAGAACTTCCCCTGTGTCCGGGTCGACAATTTCCGTGGTCACCCGTTTTTGACGAAGGCTCTCCGGTTTGGATTCCTTGTGGCAGGTTCGCTTTTCAAATGCCACCATCTCCGTGGTGTGGAATCGGCTCAGGAGGCTCTTTGCGGAATACCCGAGCGCCTTGAGTAGGATCGTTGCAGGAAATTTCCTTCGCCTGTCGATGCGAACGTGCAGAATGTCCTTGGGGTCGAACTCAAAATCGAGCCAGGACCCTCTTAAGGGAATGATTCGGGCGGAGTAGAGGAGTTTGCCGCTGGAATGGGTTTTTCCTTTATCGTGATCAAAAAATGCGCCCGGGGATCGGTGCAACTGACTGACCACAGCCCTTTCAGTGCCGTTTATGATGAATGTCCCTCGATCGGTCATTAAGGGGAGGGTGCCGAAATAAATCTCCTGTTCCTTGATATCCCTGATGCTTTTTGTTTCATTGGCGACGTCCGTATCAAATACAACGAGCCGAACCGTTAGTCTCAGGGAGGTCTCATAGGTCATCCCTTTGCTGAGACAATCTTCCTCACTGTATTTGTTGGGTTCAAAGGCATATTTGACAAATTCAAGTGAAGATGTGCCTGCAAAGTCGTGGATGGGGAAAACGCTTCGAAACGCACCCTGAAGACCAACATCCTCTCGGGATTCCGGTTTAACATTCGCTTGCAAAAACCGCTCATAGGAGCGCTTTTGCATGTCAATGAGGTTTGGGGTGTCGATGACCTTTTCTATTTTGCCGAAATTTCTTCTGATACGTCTCTTGACACCATTGGTCTGGGTCATGGTATCTCCTTAACACTTAATCGTTCACAGAGAATCTCATAAACGTAAATTGAGACTGCCAGGGAAAAGCCTCTATCTATTTCTCCTGAAACAGCCTCAATTTTACCATTTGCTTCTTACCGCTTGAGATGAAAGCGTGACATTCAACGCGTGCGGTTTATTTTATTTCCGCGGTGGCACCCACTTCTTCGAGCTGACCCTTCACACTCTCAGCTTCATCTTTGGGCACCCCTTCTTTAATGGGGCTGGGCACGCCGTCCACCACCCCTTTGGCCTCTTTGAGCCCCAGTCCGGTGATGGAACGGACCACTTTGATTACCTGTATCTTCTGGTCTCCCACGGCCGTAAGCACCACATCAAACTCTGTCTGTTCCACCGCTTCTTCCTGAGACTCTCCACCCGGAGCACCAGCGGCAACCGCCACCGGCGCCGCCGCGCTGACACCGAATTTTTCCTCCAGTTCCTTCACCAGTTCAGAGAGCTCGAGGACGGTCATATTGGATATGAATTCAATCACATCTTCTTTGCTGATATTTTCCGCCATTTTTATCTTCTCACCTCCAACATCAGATGGTTATGGGTTCACGCTATTGCGCCTTTTGTTCTTCAATTGCTTTCAAAACGTTCATCAGGTTGACCATCGCACCGTTCAACACCCTCACAAAGGCCGTGGGAACACCTTGCATCACCGAAAGTGTTTTGGCCAAGAGCACCTCCCGTCCTGGGAGGGAAGCCAGGTGTTTGACGTCCTCAAAGCCCATGGTTTTGCCGGATATCTGAGCAGCTTTGATATTCAGATTCTTGTGATCCTTCTGAAAGTCCACAAGGACCTTTGCCGGCGCGACAACATCTTCATACGTGAGGGTTATGGCTGAAGGACCCGTCATATGCTCACTCATTTCATGCGTTTCGGTGGATTCACTCGCCCGTTTGAGCAGCCTGTTCTTGACCACCTGAAATTCAGCCTGCACATTCCTCAACTCTGTCCTCAATTTGTTCATCGCTTCGACGTCGAGGCCCTTGTATTCCACAATAAAAGAGCCTTTGGCCCTTTCAAGCCGTTGATGAAGCGCTTCGACAAATTGTTTTTTTTCTTCTCTTTTCATATTCACCTCCTCTCTGCTTGACAATGAATTGTCAAAGACAAAAGGTGTACATTTACCCTACACTTCAGTCTCGGCAGGCATGTGTGATTAAGTCCCTTTGCCCAATGAATTCCCTTTTCTGGACTGGGACGCCTACTGTCTTTGACCAAAAAACAACGCCCATTTCGGTAATTCTGTGAGGTACCCCGGGTTGGTTTATGTGATGCCTTATCGGCTTAAGAGTTCCTTTATGTGAGCAGGGTCGATTTTGATGCCCGGACCCATGGTTGAGGACAACGCGATACCCCTGAAATAGATTCCCTTGCTTGCAGGGGGTTTCATTTTCTGAATAATGTCAATAAAGGTCGATATGTTTTCCAACAGTTTTTCGGCCCCGAAGGAGACCTTGCCGATGGCTGCATGAACGATGCCGGCCTTCTCCACCCTGAATTCGATTTTTCCCGCCTTGATCTCCTTCACCGCTCTTTCGATATCAAAGGTGACCGTTCCCAGTTTGGAATTGGGCATCATTCCCCTGGGTCCCAGTATACGTCCCAGTTTTCCAACCGATCCCATCATGTCGGGCGTTGCGATTGCCTTGTCAAATTCGAGCCATCCATCCTGGACTTTTTGGAGGAGTTCATCCGCACCTGCATAATCGGCGCCAGCGTCCAACGCCTCTTTTTCCTTTTCTCCTTTTGCAAAAACAGCGATGGTCACCTCTTTGCCTAAGCCATTGGGCAGAGCAACGGTTCCTCTCACCATCTGGTCCGCATGCCTGGGATCAACACCCAGTTTGACGGCCAGGTCCACGCTCTCGTCAAAACGGGTGTAGGCGCAGTCCACTGTTAGTTGAGCCGCCTCTTCAAAGCTGTATCGCCTGGTTTTATCGACTTTTTCGACTTGGCTCCTGTATTTTTTGCCTCTCTTACTCATATCTGACGTCCTCTTCCATTTAAGATTCGTTCACGGTAATACCCATGCTTCTCGCGGTTCCTTTGATAATTCTGGTGGCCCCTGACAAATCCGCGGCATTGAGATCTTCCAGTTTGATTTTTGCAATTTCCTCAATCTGAGCAGGGGTTACGGACCCTACCTTTTCGCGGTTGGGTTCAGCCGAGCCCTTGGCTATTTTGGCCGCCTGTTTCAAAAGAATGGATGCCGGAGGGGTCTTCGTCACAAAGGAAAAAGACCTGTCCGCATAAATGGTGATGATGACGGGAATCACGGTGCCGGTCTGATCCTGCGTTTTGGCATTGAATGCCTTGCAGAACTCGGCAATATTGACGCCATGCTGGCCCAATGCCGGACCGATGGGCGGGGACGGGTTGGCCTGTCCCCCCTTTACCTGAAGTTTAACGGATGCCATTATTTTTTTTGCCATGTTTAACCCTCTTAAATCTTGTTTACCTGAATGAACTCCAGTTCCACAGGTGTGGGTCGACCGAATATGGTGATGAGTACCCTCAATTTTTCTTTGTCCGGTTTCACTTCTTCCACAATCCCTTGGAAATTGGTGAAAGGGCCATCGATTACCCTGACCTCGTCTCTTTCTTCAAAGCTGTATTTCGGCTTGGGTTTGTTTACCCCTTCTTCCATCTGGTGGATGATCCGTTGTGCCTCGGTATCGGAAATGGGCGTCGGTTTGACTTCACCACCCACAAATCCGGTGACCTTTGACGTGTTTCTGACGGTGTGCCAGGTGTCCTGATTCAACGCCATCTGGACCAGGATATATCCCGGGTAGAATTTTCTGGAAGAGGTCTTTTTTTCGCCTTTCCTCAGTTCAACGACCTGTTCGGTAGGCACCAGGATGTCACCAAAATAATCCTGCTGACCCAGTGATTCAATCCGCTCCTGAAGCGACTTCTTAACCTTGTCCTCGAAGCCTGAATAGGTGTGGACAATATACCATTTTAGTTCCACGGCAATACCCGTTAATCAAACAATGCGTTCAACGCATGTCTTTTGCTGACCCTGTGGGTCAATTGACAAGCAGCTTAATAATCTTGATCAGGCCGAAGTCCACCAGTCCGAGAAATAATGCGACGAAGAGCGTCAGCACGATGACCACGGCCGTGGAAGCCAGCAATTCCTTTCGAGTGGGCCATTTGACCTTTTTCAGTTCGGTCTTGGCCTCACGTAAAAACAGACCCGCCTTGCCGAAAGCATTTGAGACATTTCCCGAACCGGATGTCTTGGTATCCGCCGGCTTTTTCTGAGGAGGCTGCTTAGCCGGCTTCTGAGCCTGTTTTTGAACGGCCCGGACAGGCGTCTCCCCGCCGCTTTTCACTACGGGTTGGCTCCCCTTTTCATCATCCTTAGGCGCGGCTTGTGCCTGGGCATTTGTTTTGGGCGCTGTGTTCTTCTTCTTTGTGCTCTTTTTCTTTTACTCTTTTTTGCCGGCTTTTTCATTTGAATGTGGCTTTCTTAGATGACAAGCACATGGCACACACAAAAAAAATGGCAGGCCAGGAGGGATTCGAACCCCCATCACCCGGATTTGGAGTCCGGTGCTCTAGCCGTTAGAGCTACTGGCCTGCATCTTGATAGGACAAGCTACTTCGTTTCCTTATGAAGTGTATGGGTTCTGCAAAAAGAGCAGTATTTCTTCAATAGGAGCTTGTCCGGCGTCTTGCGTTTGTTTTTAGTGCTTGTGTAGTTCTTGTTCTTACATTGTTCACAGGCCAATGTGATAATATCGCGCATACCCTGAGCATCTCCCTATTCAATGATGTCGCTGATGACGCCTGCACCCACGGTTCTTCCGCCTTCACGAATGGCAAACCGCAACTCCTTCTCCATGGCAATCGGCGTGATCAATGTTACCTCCATGGCCACGTTATCTCCCGGCATCACCATCTCAACACCTTCCGGCAGCGTGGTCACCCCCGTCACATCCGTCGTCCGAAAATAAAACTGGGGACGATACCCGTTGAAAAAGGGCGTGTGACGGCCCCCTTCTTCCTTCGTCAATATGTAGGCCTCAGCCTTGAACTTCGTGTGCGGCGTAATACTCTTCGGCTTCGCCACCACCTGACCCCGCTCCACATCATCACGCTTCGTGCCTCGAAGCAGAACACCAATGTTGTCTCCCGCTTCCCCCTGGTCCAGGATCTTGCGGAACATCTCAACACCCGTACAGACCGTCTTCTGCGTGTCCCGGATTCCTACAATCTCTACCTCATCGCCTACCGTGATGATACCCCGTTCCACGCGACCCGTGACCACCGTCCCTCGACCCGATATGCTGAATACATCCTCAATCGGCATCAAAAACGGCTTCTCCTTGTCCCTCACCGGCTCAGGAATATAACCGTCAAGCGCTTCAATCAGTTCAAATATCGGCTTCACATCATCCGAATCCGCATCGTCACTCTCAAGCGCCTTCAATGCACTCCCGCGGATAATCGGAATGTCATCCCCAGGAAATTCATACTTGGACAGCAACTCCCTCAATTCAAGCTCAACCAACTCAATGAGCTCTTCATCATCCACCATGTCACACTTGTTTAAAAAAACCACAATACTCGGCACACCCACCTGACGCGCCAACAAAATATGCTCCCGCGTCTGCGGCATGGGCCCGTCATCCGCACCCACCACCAGTATGGCCCCATCCATCTGGGCCGCACCCGTGATCATGTTCTTGATATAATCCGCATGACCCGGACAGTCCACATGCGCATAATGCCGGTTCTTCGACTCATATTCCACATGCGCCGTGGCAATGGTAATCCCTCTCGCCTTCTCCTCGGGCGCCTTGTCTATCTCGTCAAACGGAACATAATCCGCCATCCCACGCTTCTCTAAATGCTTCGTCATCGCCGCAGTCAATGTCGTTTTCCCATGATCAATATGACCTATCGTGCCCACGTTTACATGCGGCTTCTTCCTCTCAAACTTCTTCTTGGACATCTCTTCCCCTCCTCGTGAAACTGCCGTGATCCTTAGAAATTAGGCGTAAGCGGTCGGCATGGATCGGTTACCGACTCAGATCCCGCCAACTGCCTGCAAAATGGAGCCCACGACCGGGATCGAACCGGTGAACCTCATCCTTACCAAGGATGTGCTCTACCTACTGAGCTACGTGGGCCTATTTCCGGTCTTAACCCTCGGCCGAAAGTTAGAAAAACAGACCATTTTTAAGATCTGTCGAACGCCAAGCCCTCCCTTTATTGTATTCGTGAGTGCCCATCGTTCCACATGTGTTTTATCTCTGGAGCGGGAAACGGGATTCGAACCCGCGACCCTCAGCTTGGAAGGCTGACGCTCTAGCCAACTGAGCTATTCCCGCTCTTTAAAATACAGGAGCCGTTACTTTTTTGCCTATGCCGGAGAATACCCTGAACAAAGGCCGCCCAACATGGTGGAGAGGGGAGGATTTGAACCTCCGAAGGCTGAGCCGGCAGATTTACAGTCTGCTCCCTTTGACCACTCGGGAACCTCTCCGTTTCAAAAAAGGGCAATTACGCAGCCCTGGAGCCAGCGGACGGAGTCGAACCGACGACCTACTGATTACAAATCAGTTGCTCTGCCATCTGAGCTACGCTGGCATGGAACCCATTAAACGCATAAACAATCAGTATAGGGCTTTTATTTATCCATTTCAAGTCCTAAAATGCACCAAAAAAGACGATTATGGGTGATTTGGGGCTCTTTTAAAGCCAAAATCTTATATTTTCGGCGAATTACGGATTTATAAAGCCAATTTGAAAGGTTAAGGGGGACAATTTTAAAAGGCCTTGTTTTCTGATGCAGATGCGATTTAGGATGACATCAACAGTTCCGACATTAATTTAAAGAAGGACCCATTATGATCCCAAGCAATGGAAGGGGTTCCTTGGCCGGCGCCCGAAAGCGTCGGCAGCTGTGTTTCTCACCTTTAAACTCAGCAGAAAATAAGGAGGAAAAGCCGTGGTGTCAACATGATTTTTTTGGTGGTTTTTTTAGAAAAACGGTGATTAAGTCTTGAAGCGTATGAGATTATGTGGTAAAAGTCTAAAACATTGTGAAACCTTATGTGTGTTCTAAGAGAATAACCCTTTAAATTTACTGAACAATAAAATCTTTCAAGGAGGTAGTGGATTATGGCAGCTTTAGCTGGAGGAATTGTTGCACTTGTTCTGGGTATCATTGGTATCATCATTTGGTGGGGATATTTTCTTAAAGCCCTCTTGGCCGCTGTTCCGGCGATGCTCATACTGGGTGGGGCCCTCGCGGCCTATCTCGGTTTTGAAGAACTCAAGGATAAACGAAGCACTCAGGACACCTTTGAACCGGATTCGTCCCTCAAAGATGATGTGGACTCCCTTAAAGAGGAGATCAAAGCGCTGAAATCAGAGAAGGAAAAACTAGAAGAGGAGAAAGAATCCGATAGCTGAAAAAGGGGCTCGAAAGGCATAAGTCGCGAGTCCTGTGGGTTCAGGTGCGCGTGAATTTTAAAAAATCAAAAATCAAAAAACGTATTTGATGGCACGGTAACGATCCGCTTCTTTTGGCATCAGAGAAGCGGATCGTTTTTATTGGGGTTATTCGTTTACGATCTCGAGCGCATTAAAGAAATAATTGATTTCAATTTCGGCATTTGACACCGAATCCGACCCATGAACCACATTTTTTTCAACATCCGTGGCAAAGTCACGCCGTATGGTGTTGGGCTCCGCTTTTTCGGGGTCGGTGGCGCCCATAAGGGTTCTATAGCGCTGAATGGCATCCTCACCCTCCAGGACCATGACCACGGAAGGGCCGGATGACATAAAATCGGTTACGCTTTCATAGAAGGGCTTTCCTTCGTGTACCTTGTAAAACCCCTTGGCCTGTTTTTTGGTCATTCGGATCATTTTTATGGCCAGGATTTTTAGATCAGCCGTTTCCAGCCGTGTTATCACCGGTCCTATCAAATTCCTGGAAACACCGTCCGGTTTAATGATTGATAGTGTCCTTTCGATCATCTCTACAATTCCTCCTTATTTATTTGACCGCTCTTTTGGGAAACTGGTATAGGGCAACCCAGTAAAAGACGAACCGCTTTAAATAGTCAAGCGGTTTTATCATTTCTATTTATTGAAACCCATGAAAGGATGTTACCAAAATAATGGATGAATCAACCAGAAAAACATCAACAAAAGACCCTTTGAGGATGGATGCCGACCATGTCTTTCAATTTCGGTGTGGGCCCGGTGTTCCCTGTTTTACGCAGTGCTGTCAGGACATTACCATCGTCCTGAGTCCCTATGATGTGGTCCGGTTAAAAAATGGGCTTGGGATCACATCTGAAGAGTTGATCGACCGGTACACCCTCATCATTCGTAGAGAAAATCTCCTGATTCCCATGGTGGTTCTCAAGATGAATGACGATGACAAGAGATGTCCTTTTGTCACTGAAAAGGGATGCCGGGTTTACAATGACCGGCCCTGGCCCTGTCGCATGTATCCCCTGGACATGAACGATGACGGGACCTTCGGGATTATCGCCGATTCATCTCGGTGTAAGGGGCTTTACGAGGATGAACATGCCCGGATCTCCAATTGGCTCGTTGAACAGGGGGTCCCTGTCTACGACGAAATGAACCAGCTTTTTTCACAGGTGACAGCCCCCCTAAAGGCCCAGGACCTCGACATAGACAATCCTCAGATCTATCAGATGACCTTTATGGCCTTGTACAACCTGGACAAATTCAGAAATTTTGTGTTCAAAAGCACCTTCCTTGACAGATTTGATGTGGATGACGTCACCCTTGAAAAAATCAAGCGGAGTGACGTGGAGCTTTTGAAATTTGCCTTTGACTGGATCAAATTCGGTATCTTCGGGCAGAAGGTTTTTTCCATCAAGGAGAGTGCGCTGCCAAAAGAGAAGGATCCAGGACGATGAATGAGACCTTCAGACCGTTATCGGAAAATGGGTTCCAATTTCGCTGTGACCCGGATGTTTCCTGCTTTACCGAATGTTGTGCAAGACTTCAATTGACGCTGACGCCCTACGATATCCTTCGCATGAAACATCGGCTGGGGCTTTCGTCAGAGGCGTTTCTGGACCAATACTCGGAACCCTTTGTCAAAAAGGGGTCGCGGTTTCCCATGGTAAAGCTGAAGATGATGGCTGAGGAAGGGGGAAGGTGCCCATTTGTTACCGCTGAAGGATGTGCCATCTACGAAGATCGACCCGGTGCCTGTCGGCTTTATCCCGTGGGACGGGCGTCCGCTGCGGTGGCGGACCAAAAAGGGGCGAGAGAGAAATTCTTTCTTGTGGTTGAGCTTCACTGCCGCGGGTTTAATGAGAATACGCAATGGACGCTGGAGGAGTGGCTGAAACACGAGGGCGTGAGCGCGTACAATGCCATGAATGATGCCTGGCTGCAGATCCTCTCTTCGCCCAAGTCCCTTGGGTCTAATCGCCATGTTCAGCAGAAACAACAGATGTTTTTCATGGCCTCCTATAATTTAGATACGTTCAGACGATTTGTCTTTGAAAGTCCATTTCTTAAACGGTTTGATGTTTCATCAGAGCGCTGTGAGAAATTGGCATCGGATGACGTCGAACTGATGACTTTCGGATTCGAATGGCTGAAGTTCAGCCTGTTCGGTGAAACGACCGTCCGACCCAGGATGGAAAAGTGAAGAACAGTACATATTTGCCGAATTTTGCTTGACAATAAAATTGTTCTCTCCATATAAAATGTGCGGTTTAGCAGGAATATAAGAAAACAACCCCTAAATAATAATTGAATCGAGGCAAGTAAATGACCGCTGACAATTCTATTGTGGGATCCGTTTGTGTCGTCGGTGGCGGCATATCCGGTATGCAGGCTGCGCTGGACATGGCAGACGCAGGCTATTTTGTATACTTGGTTGAGCGCTCTGCGTCCATTGGCGGGGTGATGGCCCAGTTGGACAAGACCTTTCCCACCAATGACTGTTCCATGTGAATTATCTCTCCCAAACTGGTCGAGGTCGGCCGGCACCTGAATATCGAACTGCTTACCCTTTCTGAAGTTAATCACATCGACGGGAAATCCGGGCATTTCAAAGTGGAAGTTCTCAGGCATGCGCGCTTTGTGGATATGGACAAGTGCATCGCCTGTGGCACCTGTGCGGAAAAGTGCCCAAAGAAGGTAGATGACCCGTTTAACGAGGGCCTGATCAAAAGAAAGGCCGCGTACGTGGACTATGCGCAGGCCGTTCCTCTGAAATATGCCATTGACAAAGAGAATTGCATTTATTTCCAGAAAGGGAAATGCAGGGCCTGCGAAAAATTCTGTCCCACCAACGCCATCAATTTCGATGAAAAAGAGCAAACCGTCGTCATTGATGTCGGTTCTGTGATACTGGCGCCGGGATTTGAGGCGTTTGATCCGTCGGGGCTGGAGACGTATGGATACGCGGCGCACCCGAACGTGGTGACGAGCATGGAGTTTGAGCGGATTCTGAGCGCCACGGGTCCCTACCAGGGCCATTTGAAAAGACCATCGGACGGCAAAGAACCGGAGAAGATCGCATGGCTCCAGTGCGTGGGCTCGAGGGACCTAAACCAGTGCGACCACGGGTATTGCTCGAGCGTCTGCTGCATGTACGCCACCAAAGAGGCGGTGATCGCCAAGGAACACGCGGACCACGACCTGGACGCAGCCATCTTTTTTATGGACATGCGGACCTACGGCAAGGACTTTGAGCGATACTACGACCGTGCCAGAGACGAACAGGGGGTGCGGTTCATCCGCTCAAGAATCCACAGCATCGACGAAGACCCCGGGACCGGGAATCTGATCATCCAGTATGTGAATGAGTCGGGTGACCTTCACACGGAGACCTTTGACCTGGTGGTGCTGTCGGTGGGCCTGGAGACGCCGAATAGCCTGGTGGAACTGGGGGAACGGCTGGATATTGACCTGGACGCGGACCACTTTGCGCGGACCCGGAGCTTTGCCCCGGTGGAGACCTCGAGGAAAGGGATCTACGTGTGCGGTGCCTTTCAGGAGCCCAAAGACATTCCGTATTCGGTGATGGAAGCGAGTGCCGCGGCCTGCGATGCCAAGGGGATGCTCTCTGCTGCGAGGGGGAGTCTGGTGAAGGAGCGGATCTACCCCGAAGAGCGGGATGTGTCCATGGAGGAGCCCCGGATCGGGGTGTTTGTGTGTAACTGCGGGGTGAACATCGGGGGGATCGTAGACGTCCCCGCGGTGGCCCAATACGCCCGAAGCCTCCCCGGGGTGAGCTATGTGGAAGATAATCTCTTTACCTGCTCCCAGGACACCCAGGATAAGATGCGGGAGGTGATTGAGGCCGAAGGGCTGAACCGGGTGGTGGTGGCGGCCTGCACGCCCCGGACGCACGAACCCCTGTTCCAGGAGACGCTTAGAGACAGCGGGCTCAACAAGTATCTGTTTGAGATGGCCAACATCCGGAACCAGTGTTCGTGGGTGCACAGCAAGGAGAAGGCAGAGGCCACGGAGAAATCCAAGGACCTGGTGCGAATGGCGGTGGCCCGTGCCCAGCTGATCCAACCCCTTCCTCAGCCGACTATCGATGTGGACAACCGGGCCCTGGTGATCGGCGGGGGTGTTTCGGGGATGAGCGCTGCCCTGGGCCTGGCCGACCAGGGGTTTAAGACCTATCTCATTGAGAAGAGCGATACCCTTGGGGGTAACGCCCTGGATCTGAACCAAACCTGGGCGGGAGAGGACATTCAGACCCAGGTGAACACCCTGATGGACGAGGTGAAGGGCCATGACCTGATCGAGCTCTACCTGAAAGCCGAGGTGAAGGAAGCCACCGGGTTTGTGGGGAACTTTGAGACCACCATAGCCCATAAGGGGTCGGAAGAGACGCTGACGCACGGTGCGGTGGTGGTGGCCACGGGCGCTCAGGAACATCAACCAGAGGAATACCTCTACGGAGAAGACGACCGGGTGATGACGCACCTGGAACTGGACCGTGCCTTGAGGGACAAAAAACCCGCCATAACCGATGCCGATACGGCAGTATTCATTCAGTGTGTGGGGTCGAGGGAGCCCGAGCGGCCCTATTGTTCGAAGGTGTGCTGTACGCACAGCATCAAGAGTGCGCTGGCGTTGAAGGAGGCGAATCCTCAGATGGGGGTTTACATTCTTTACAGAGATATCCGGACCTATGGTCAGCGGGAGGCCTTATACCGTGAGGCGAGGGAAAAGGGGGTCATTTTTATCCGCTACAGCGTAGATGAAAAGCCGCTGGTGGAGAAGACGGCGGAAGGCCTTCGACTTCAGGTGAGGGATCCCATTTTGGACCGGAAGGTGTCTTTGTCGCCTGATGTGTTGATTCTGGCCTCAGCGATTGTGCCGCGTGAGAACGAGGCGCTGGCGCAGCTGTACAAGCTGCCGTTGAACGAGGACGGGTATTTTATGGAGGCGCATGCGAAGCTGAGGCCGGTGGAATTTGCCTCTGAAGGGATCTTTCTGGCGGGGATGGCGCACTACCCAAAGCCGCTTGAGGAGAGCATTTCCCAGGCCAAGGCGGCGGCCTCCCGGGCCTCTGTGGTGCTGTCCAAGGAAACCCTCACCGTCGAAGGCGTCGTGTCTCATGTGGACGAGGCGCTATGCCGGGGGTGCGGCAAGTGCGAGGATGTATGCCCGTACGGGGCGATCGCATTGATTGAGCGCGATGAAGGCCAGAAGGTGGCCCATGTGCAGGCGGCCCTTTGCAAGGGGTGTGGCGTGTGTTCGGTAACCTGCCCCACGGGTGCGGCGTCGGTCTTTCACTACGACGATGAGAGAGGTGCTGAGCATGGTGGAAGCGGCGCTGGACGGATGATTGATGATTGTTGATTTTTGAATAAGAAATTGCTCAGCGGCCCGGCGTCTCAGCGGGAAAAGAAGAAATGGTCGTACATGCGGAATGAGGGTTTTTGATATGGCGGATTTTGAACCGAAGATGGTGGCATTTGCGTGTAACTGGTGTGCCTATTCTGCGGCGGACCTGGCGGGGGTGAGCCGGTTTCAGTACCCGCCCAACATGCGGATTATCCGGGTGATGTGCTCGGGCCGGGTGAACCCCAATTTTATCCTGAAGGCTTTTGAACGGGGGGCGGACGGGGTGCTGGTGGCCGGCTGACACATCGGCGACTGTCATTACCTGGATGGTAATGTAAAGGCGGAGAAGATGTTTGAGCTGACCCGGGAGCTGGTGAAGATCCTGGGAATTGATGAGCGACGGATAAGACTGGAGTGGATCTCCTCGGCCGAGGGGACCCGCTTTGCCGAGGTGGCCCGGGAATTCACCGAGGAGGTGAAAGCGCTGGGACCATTCAACCTGAAAAAAGCGGCCTGATAGGGGTCCGAGAATCGAGGCATTTAAATGACTGCGGTTGCTGAATTAGTGGATACCACCCAAACCTATTACTGCCTGGACTGCGGTGTGTGCACCGGAAGCTGTCCGGTGGCCAAGGTTCTGCCTGATTTTTCACCGCGGCAGATCATTGAACGCTCCCTTTACGGGCTTGAGATGTTCTCTGATCCGACCCTGTGGAGCTGTCTCACCTGTGCACAGTGCAGCGTCAGGTGCCCTGCGAATATTGATTTCCCGGAGTTTGTCCGCCTCATGCGCGATGAAGCCCATCAGGAGGGATTTAATGGCACCCCGGCCCACAACGGAATGCTCCAGACGATCATGTCGCTTCAAACCGGGGGTATCCGGCAGAATCGCATCAGTTGGGTGGATGAAGGGACCACAACCGACAAGGGAGAGGTCTTTTATTTTGTGGGATGCCGTCCATACTTCGACGTGGTGTTCAGGGATATCAATGCCGGTGCGATCAGTGGTGCCCGCAATGGGGTCAAGATACTGAACCAATGCGGTGTGACGCCCGTGGTGAGTGCGGATGAACGGTGCTGCGGGCATGACGCGCTCTGGAATGGGAATGAGGCCCAGTTCAAAGAACTGGCTCGGTTGAATCTAAAGGCCATAGCCGCATCAGGGGCCAGACAGGTGGTGTTCAGCTGTCCGGAAGGATACTACACCTTCAAAAATATCTACCCGAGGTATTTCGGGGAGTTGGATTTTGAACCGGTGCATATCCTCGATCTTTTGAGTGAAAGGATAAAGGAGGGCGCCGTTGAGATGGATAAGATGGAAGGAGCGGCGACGTATCACGATCCCTGCAGACTGGGCCGCCTCGCCGGTGTATACGATGCGCCGAGGACCATCATCGAGGCATTGGGTTTGAAACTGGTGGAAATGCCCCGTTCTAAGGAAAACGGTGTCTGTTGCGGGACCACGGGCTGGATGAATTGCTCCAGCTGCTCCAAACAGATGCAGATGGAACGTCTTACGGAGGCCGAGAATACCGGCGCCGGATTGCTGGTTACGGCATGTCCCAAATGCCAGATCCATTTCCGATGCACCCAGACGGCCTTCGATGTGAATCTGAACATCGAGGATCTCTTTGACCTGGTGGCCGGACAGTTGAAATAACCAGACCGCTGTCTTTAACAGAAAAGATGATATGCTGAATCGTTGCTTAAAAGGAGTCTGATCGTGAGCGAGAATGTGTTGGTTATAGGCGGGGGCATTGCAGGTATTCAGGCCTCGTTGGATCTGGCCGATATGGGGATAAAGGTCCACCTCGTGGAAAAGCTCCCCAGCATCGGTGGGAAAATGGCTCAGTTGGACAAGACCTTTCCCACCAACGACTGCGCCATCTGAATCCTTTCGCCGAAGATGCTGGATGTCGGTCGACATCCCAATATCGAGCTTCTGGCCTACAGCGAAGTGGAAGGCCTTACGGGTGAGGCGGGAAATTTCACGGTCACGGTTCGGAGAAAGACCCGCTATGTGGAAGAAGATAAGTGTACCGGGTGCGGGGCCTGTGCCGAGAAGTGCCCTACCATCGTGCCTGATGCCTTCAATGAGGGACTGGGCGAGCGAAAAGCCATATCCAGCTATTTTGCCCAGGGTATCCCTTCCACCCATACCATTGATCCGGATCATTGCCGCCAGTTAAACGGCAAGAAGTGCGGAATTTGCGCAAAGACCTGCCAGGCCGAGGCCATCAATTTTGAAAAAAAGGACCAGGTCATTGAACTCAATGTCGGGGCCATTATTATTGCGGCCGGATACGACGTATTTGATCCTTCACCTATTCCCGAGTATCGATACAACGAAATCCCGAACGTGGTCACCGCCATTGAATTTGAACGGCTCTTGAGCGCCAGCGGTCCCACCGGGGGCCATATGGATCGGCCGTCGGACCGCGCCGTAACGGCCCGGATTGCGGAACTCGAGAAAAAGGCGAAAAAATCCCAAAAGGCACTTGCCAAACTCGAGGAGAAATTTAACGAGCCTTCGGATGTCTTTTATAAAAAGTTCCGGAATGGTGAATATGAAGGGGATGCGGATCGCCGGAAATGGGCGGAGAAATACGAAGCCCACCTGACCCTTTCAGAACCGCTCGCGGAATTGAAACAGAGAGCCGAAGGCTTTTCAGTGGCCAAGCGACTCGCCTTTGTTCAATGCGTCGGATCGAGAGACTTTCGGTTTTACCCATTTTGCTCAGGATATTGCTGCATGCATTCCATCAAGGAGGCGATTATCGCCCATGAACATGAGACGGAAACCACCTCCGTCATTTTTGGCATGGATATCCGAGCAGTGGGCAAGGGGTTTGAGGAGTATAAGATCCGAGGGGGCAACCATTCCAATATCACCTATATTCGTGGCCGTGTTGCGGAAATTACGGAAGGCCCCGATAACAATCCGGTGGTGACCTTTGAGGATACGCGTGAGCGGAAGGTCACATCCCGGGAATTCGATATGGTCGTTCTCGCCACGGCCTGCGCCCCCGTGAAAGGAATCGCATCTCTGGCCGCTACACTGGGTGTCGAACTGGATGACTACAGCTTCATTAAAACCTCTTCGCTGTCGCCTGTGGACAGCCAAACGCCGGGTATATTTGTGTGCGGCTGTGCCGAGTCCCCCATGGACGTGCCTGAATCCGTGGCACAGGCCTCCAGTGCGGCCGAACGTGCGGCGGAGCTGGTATTTCAACCGGAACTGAAAAAGGAGAAAGCCGTTGCCTGAGAAAAATGAAGCCATCAGGATCGGGGTATTTATCTGCCACTGCGGTTCCAACATCGCCGGTTACCTGGCCATGGAAGAACTGGAGGAATTTGCCGAAAAACTTCCCCATGTGGTCTTTGTACAGCGAAATCTTTACACCTGTTCAGAAGGCGGGATCAATGAAATCAAAAAGGGTATTGAGGAGCAGAACCTGAACCGTGTGGTGGTGGCCTCCTGTACCCCCCGTACCCATGAACCCCTTTTCAGGAGTTCCTGTGGGGAGGCCGGATTGAATCCCTATCTCTTCGAGATGGTCAACATACGGGACCAGTGCTCCTGGGTGCACATGCAGGATAAGGAAGAACGGGACCACCAAGGCCAAGGACCTGATCCGCATGGGTGTGGCCAAGGCGGCCCTTCTGGAGCCCCAGGAGCCGATTATCTCAGAGGTAACGACCCGGGCCCTAATCATCGGCGGCGGCCTGGCCGGGATGACGGCCGCCCTGGCAGTGGCCAATCGAGGATACGAGGTGATCCTGGTGGAACGGGAGGCGGTGTTGGGGGGCATCCTCAATGCGGTGCATAAAGTGGGCCCGAGTATGATCGAGGCCGACGAACTGGTCCGGGATAAGGTCAAGGCCGTCATCGGCCATCCCAACATCACCCTGTTTACCGAGGCCAGGGTCCGTGAGGTTCAGGGGTTTATCGGTAAGTACCAGGCGGAAATTGAAACCGAATCGGGTGTCAAGAAGGTGGATGTGGGGGTCATTATCGTGGCCACCGGTGGGCGGGCGCTTGTGCCGGAGGGCCTGTATGGGTATGACGGCAAACGGGTGATTACTCAGCTGGAGATGGAGGCCCTCCTCAAGGAAGGGTTGAGTCCGGATGTCAAGCACGTGGTCATGATCCAGTGCGTGGGGAGCCGGAATGAGGAACGGCCCTACTGCTCCCGGATATGCTGCCAGACGGCAGTGAAAAATGCCATGTTGATCAGGGAGCAAAACCCGGACGCCCGGGTGTCGATCCTGTATCGGGATATGCAAATGTATGGCGTTGAAAACGAGGAGATGTTTCGGGATTCCAAGAAGAAAGGGGTCCGGTATCTGAATTATGATCCCGCCAAACCGGCCGAGGTCACGCCGGAGGAGGTCCGCGTGTACCATGCCCTGCTGGGCCGCGATGTGAACCTGCCCGCGGATCTGGTGGTGCTGTCCACGCCACTCATCGCTCAGGAGGGTGTGGAGGCCACCTCTCAACTCCTTCGCGTCCCCATTGACGAAAACGGGTTTTTTCTTGAAGGGCACGTGAAACTGAAGCCGCTCGATTTTGCCACGGATGGCGTCTTTCTGTGCGGCAGTGCCCGGTTCCCGGCCAATATCCGTGAGGCGGTGGCCCAGGGCCTGGGGGCTGCATCCCGCGCATCCATTCCCCTGTCAAAGGGTTCTGTGGTGGTGGAGCCGATCATCTCGGTTCTCGCCGATGAGGATGCCTGCCGCGGTTGCGGACTCTGTGTGGCGCTCTGCCCTTATGGCGCGCTGGAAATCCGCGACACGGACAAGGGGAGAAAGGTTCATGTGATCGATGTGGCCTGTAAAGGTTGCGGGGTTTGCGCGGCCACCTGCTACCAGCACGCCCTGAGCATCAACTCCTTTACGGATGATCAGATTGACGCACAGATCGATGCCTTTTTAACACACTGAAACAAGGCGTAACCTCAAAATAAGGAGACACGACGTGAGTGAATTCGTCCCCAAGATCTTAACATTCTGTTGTACCTGGTGAGGCTACTCTGCCGCTGATTTAGCTGGAGTTTCCAGACTACAGTATACACCGGAGATCAAGATCGTACGGCTCATGTGTACGGGCCGGGTGGACCCGGCCATGGTGGCCGGTGCCTTCAGGAGGGGCCTTGACGGACTGCTGGTGGTGGGCTGCTATTTCGGAGACTGCCACTATATCACGGGAAATGTCCAGGCCCAGGCAAAGATGGCCATCACGGGCAAGGTTCTCAAATATGCGGGTGTCAATGAAGAGCGGCTGGCTTTCAGGCAGTGTTCCAGCGGGGAGGCCAGTGTCTTTGTAAAACTGGTCTCCGAGTTTGACCGGAAAATAAGAGACATCGGTCCACTGGGCGGCGAAGGGGATCGCGTAAAGGCTCCGAAAATATATCAGAAGCTCGAGACGGCCGAAGCCGTGCTCGCCGGCGAGAAGATCCGGTGGGTCATCGGCAAGCGGACACCGTTTCTGGAATCGGGAAATATGTACGGGGAGATCTTTACGGAGCATGAGTTCAACCGGGCCATTGACATGATTATTGTCGAAGAGACCGAGGTGCAGGAAATTTTGGCCGTATTGAGAGAGGGCGCCCAGTCGGTAAAGGCCCTGGCACAAGCGCTGGCCATGCCCTCCGAACGGGTCTTTCGATACATCATCGCTCTGAAACGAAAGGGGATGGTGGCGCTTGAAAAGGTCTCGGACCGGACACCCATATTTCAGCTTATTCCTCAAGAGGGGTAATTACCGTGGATGACAACCGAGTATTGATCGTAGGCGGGGGACCGGACGGGGTAAGGGTCGCCCTGGAGACGGCGAAAGAGGGAAAACACGTCACGCTTGTTGAAAAGTTTCCCAGTCTGGGAGCCGAGCGGATTCCGAGAGACCGGTTAATCCGTCCGGATAAAGCGTTTGAAAATCCCGACCTGGGTCAGGTCCGTCAACACCCCAATATTGAAATCCTCCCTTACAGCGATCTTGAAAAAGTGACCGTCGCGGATGGTACCCTTCAAACCCGTATTGTTCAGCACAGCCTCAGGGTGGACAACACCAAATGCAACGACTGTAAGGCGTGTATCAAGGTCTGTCCGGTCAATATGTTCGATGATTTCAACGAGGGACTGGGGTTTCGAACGGCGGTGGATTATCACAATCCCGAAACGGGCGAATACAATATCTACAAGGAGGATATGCCCGTCTGCCAGAGGTCCTGCCCGGTAAACCTCGATATCCGCTCCTATGTGGGGTTGATCGCGGACGGAAAACACCTCGATTCCCTTAATGTTATTCGGGACCGCCTTCCGTTGCCCGGGAGCATCGGCCGGGTCTGCCCGCATCCGTGTGAGACGGCGTGCAACCGGCAGTATCTCGATGAGCCCATCAGCATCTGCTTTCTCAAGCGATATGTGGCGGATGTGGAATTGGCTGAAGGGATCGAACCTTCATACGAAACACCGGAAGAGAAGCATCCGGAAAAGGTGGCCATTATCGGCGCCGGTCCGGCCGGATTGACCTGCGCCTATCATCTCGCCAAAATGGGATACACGGGCATCAAAATTTTCGAAACCCTGCCGGTTCCCGGCGGATATCTCTGGGTGGGGATTCCGGAATACCGCTTGCCCAAGAAACTCCTTCAGCGTGAGGTGGATCTCATCTGTAATATGGGGATTACCATCGAATATGAAACCCGCGTGGGCAAAGACATCGCCTTTGACGATCTGAAGAAGGATTATGATGCGCTCTTTGTCGGTGCCGGCTGTCACAGCGGGTTAAAACTTCGCGTGCCGGGCGAGGATGAATATCAGGGTAAGGGAATCGTCGACTGTGTGACCTTCCTCAGGGAGCAGGCCTTGAACCCGACCCAAGGGAAGGGAAAACTGATCGTCATCGGCGGCGGCAATGCGGCCATTGACTCGGCTCGTGTGGGATGGCGAATGGGATTCGATGAGGTTTACATCCTCTATCGAAGAACCAAAAAGGAGATGCCCGCCAATCCCTGGGAGATCGACGCGGCCGAACACGAGGGGGTGATTCTCCAGTATCTCGCAGCACCCGTGGAGATTCTCGGTAAGGATGGCAGCGTATCGGGAATGAAATGCATCAAAATGGAACTGGGGGAACCGGACGCCTCGGGACGCAGACGGCCGGTGCCCGTTGAAGGGTCGGAGTATGTCATTGAGGCCGAAACCATTGTCCCGGCCATCAGCCAGGGGGCCAATCTCGATTTTCTACCCGAGGATCACACGTTCGATCTTTCCCGCTGGAACACCTTTGAAATTGACGAAGAGACGTGTACTACCAACATTCCGGGCGTGTTTGCCGGGGGTGATGTGGTGACCGGTCCGGATATCGCCATACGTGCCGTGGCCGCCGGTCGAAAGGCCGCCTTCGGTATTCATGACTATCTCAGGAGTAAGTAGATGATATACGAAAAGGAAAAACGATACATTATCCCTTTTGATGATGTGCCCGCTTCCCGGGCCGAGATGCCGGAGATTTCCATTGATGATCGGCGGGGCAACTTTACGGAAGTGGAGACCGGTTTTCCGGAAGATGTGGCCGTGGCCGAAGCCAAGCGCTGTCTCAGTTGCCGGCGGTGTCTGGGGTGTGCCCTCTGTTGGGCCGAATGTAAGCCCGAGGCCATCAATTTTGACATCCCCGATGAAGTCGTCGAGCGCACCTTTACCGATGTGGTGATCACCCGGGGCCAGGAAAACCGCTTTTCCAACATCGACGTCGCATTCGGATACGGGACCTATACGGATGTGATCACGGACCTGCAGTTCGAGCGGATGCTTTCCCCCACCGGCCCCACGGATGGCATGGTGATCTCCCCCTTAAATGGCGATATCCCGAAACGTATCGGCGTGGTTCAGGCCCATCCCGGGGCGGATGAGGAGCATCTTTTGTCCTCGGTTGTCTTTGGGGTCAATGAAGCGATTCTCGCCCTCGATTGCACAAACGAGTTGACGGTAAGCCTGGTTTCACCCTTTTGTCCCCAGTTTAAAGAAGCGTTTCTAACGGATAGCCAAAAGGTCAAGGGGCTCTCGCTCGTTGAAGGCATTCCCGAATCAGTGAAAAGGGACGATGCGGGGGAGCCGTTGACGCTCACTTATTCACAAGACGGCAAGGAGACCACCGATGCCTTCGATATGATCGTCCTGTTGACCCAACCGATCCTTTCGCCGGAGATTCAATCCCTTAGCAAGAAACTCGAAAAGCCCGTACTATAGTTGCGCATTCGGGTAATTAAAGGGGCTGTGGCATCCCTCCCATAGGGCCTTATTCCTTTTTCAGGTATGCTATGGCCTGCGTCTGCCCCAGGCCTGCGGCCTTTTTCATGTCCGACAAAGCCTTTCGCTTATCCCCCTTTTCAAGGTGTATGACCGCCCGATTGTAATACAGGTCCCCATCCTCTGGTGCCAGTTTCAGTGCGGCCTGATAGTCATCTAATGCCTGAGCGTGCCGGCCCAGTTCGTAGTAGGCGTTGGCCCGGTTACAGTAGGTATCCACGGCCACGGGGTTCAGTTCGATGGTTCTATTGAAGTCCTCAATGGCGCGTTCGTATTCTCTCATTCGGATGTAAACCATGCCCCTGTTGTAGTAGGCATCCGCATCCGTATCCTTCAGGGAAAGGGCCTGCGTAAAGTCGTCCAGTGCCGCTGCGAGATCTCCCCGCTTTAAATAGAGACAGCCCCTGTTGAAAAAGGCGGTGGCGTTTTCGGGCTCATCTTTTATGGTCCGGTCCAGGGTAGCGATTTCTTCGGCGTATTTTTGGGTTTTCTGTGCGGGAGGGGCCTGATCCGCATCCTTCGAAAGGGCGGGTTGCGGCTTTACCGGAGGTTTTTGATCCACGGGTCTTGCCTTTGGCGCATCCTTTTGGGTCTTTTGGGGGGGGATCGCTTTCCGACCTTTGGGAAGCGCCTTGGGTGCGGGCCTCGACGGGATGGGTTGGGGAGGGATTCCGCTGCTCTGAGTGGTGTCCGGTATGATGCTCAGAAACCGCTGGGGCGCGTCTTTCAGGTAAAAACCGATGGCCAGGAATGGGAGGAGACCGATGATGATGAGAATAATCACATAAAACGCCCGGTTCCGGACCGGTGGAAAATGGGGGGTCGCTTCATCGTCGCCCACGGCGAGGCCGCCGATCTGCCAGCGGTACATCATGCACAGTGCCCACGGCATGAAAAGACTGAGGGTCAGTGCGTTTAAGATCGTGGTAATGATGGAAATCCAGATAAACCTACCGAATTCGGCGCCGAAGGAAGTGGTTTCTCCGCCGTAGCGACTGTGTTCTTCCTTCCACGCCCATAGCCTGTACATTCCCCAGATGGTGTAGAGGCCGAGGGTGAGCAGGGGGAGGAGAACGAGGTGGATCAGATAGAACAGAAACAGCCCGCCACCGGTACCGGTAAACCGGCTGGGCTTGTCCGCCACCAGCGTGTGTTCGGTCTTCCAGCGGAGGATGCGGACAAATGCCCAGGGAAGATAGAATCCGAGCGTGAGGATGGATAAGAGCCCGTTGATGAACAGGAGGACGAAGAGTTGGCCCCCGCCGCCTGAAAAGCTCATCGATTTGCCGTTCATGACCGTATGAGACGCCTTCAGCCTGAAGAGGCGTACCAGTCCCCACGGCGCATAGATGCCCAGAGTGAATAACGTGAAAAGCCCCAGATGGATGATGATGGTGACAAAGTACTGCCCCCCGGTTCCATTGAACTGGCAATTCGCTCTCGGCATTTTTTCACCTCCAGTTGCTTAAGACCGTTTGCACCCTGTCTATTCGAGGTAGTCCTCCCTGACCGGCGAAAAGACCTCAATAATAACCGAATCTTCAAGAATGTCAGCCGTATGGGTGATATCTCCGTGGATGCACCAGCTGTCCCCGGGCAAGGCCTCAAAGGTTTCATCATCGGTGATGAATGTTATGCGGCCGGATACCATGTAACCGGTTTGTTCGTGGGGGTGGCTGTGCTCGGGCACCCGGCTCCCCTTCTTCATCCTGAATTCGCACAAGAGGGTCTTATCTCCGTGGACCAGGGTCTTTAGCTGCACCCCTTCCGCTGGGGTCCTGTAGCCGGTATCTTTTTTCTTGTAAAACATGGTGGATTCCTCCTTTTGGATGGGCTATGCGTCTGTCATGTGCCCTTGTTTCAGTTTTTCTATCACCTTCAGGTCAGGCGGAGGGAAGGTGAACGCTTCAAGATCCGTCACTGACACCCACTTGATCTCACTGCATTGGCGCGTCTCCGACGTACCGGATATGGGGGTGCAGTCGAACACATGAAGGGAAATCCGTTGGTTCCGGTATGCATGCTCTACCGTCATGAACCATTCTTCCACCCGCACGGTCATCCCGAGTTCTTCGGCTATTTCCCGTTTTAGGCAGCTTTTCAGGTCCTCTCCGGCTTCCTGTTTTCCCCCTGGAAACTCCCAGTACCCCGCGAGATGGCTCCCTGTGGGTCGCTTGGTAATCAGGACCTTATCGTTTCTTCGTATGATGGCGGCGGTCACGTGGTAATGCGGCAGCGGCATCACTCCCCCTTGACCCCATCCAGCCGCAGTCTCAGATAGGCCTCGCCGGCTTCTTCGTGGTCGGGTATTAAATCAATGACCTTTTTGTAGGCGGTCATGGCCCCGGGGAGGTCACCGTTTTTCTCTTTTAATCTGGCCAGTTGAAGCTGCAGTTTGGCATCCTCGGGTTTGGCTTTGGCGATGATTTCCATCTGCTCGATGGCCCGTTTTTCTTTTTGGGTCTTCAGATAGGCCACGACCAGGCATTCCCTGAAAAACAGGGTCTCCGGATACGCCTTTACGCCCTGTTGCATGATGGAAATAATCTTCGGATAGTCTCCCTTTTTGACGAGGTATTCAAAGAGTGCTTCCATCCATGGCAGGATGTCCGGGACCTTTGCCTCGAGGAGCGCTTCTGCCTGGGTCAGGGCGCCGTCCGTATTGCCGGTCTTGAGATAGGCATCGAGCAGATACGCTCTCAGATTCACGGCGTTGGGGTGGACCTCCAGCCCCGTTTGCATGACCGGTAGGATCTCTTCAAATCGGCCGTTTTCTTTCAGGTAATCATAGATATAGCCATAGGGGGGAAGGGAACGGGGTCTCAGCTTCACAAGCACCATGGCTTCTTTGAATGCTTTTTGTTCTTGGTTCATCCGTGAGTAAATGTCAAAAAGCATCTCATGGACCGTTGGGTCGTCCGGATGCGATGTGACGTACTGGCTGAAATAGGATCGTGCCGCATCTAAGTTACCGGTCTCATATTCGAGCGTGCCGAGGTTGTAGAGGAGGGTATCGTTTTGAGGGCTTAGCGAGAGGAGCTTCTCGTAGATTTTCTTCAAGCCGTCTTTATCCCCGTCTTTTTCCAGAATCCGGGCCATCAGCACGAGGGCCTCGGTTGAATCCGGTTTTTTCTTGAGTACGGCCTTCAGGTGTTCCTTTGCCGCTGCGTACCGGCCTTTTTCCATCAGCCTTTCCGCCAGTTTCAGGCGGCCTTCCAGGTCGTTCGATTTGAGGGTGATGGCGTTATTCAGGTAAAAGTCAGCTTTCTCCTTCTCTCCGACCTGTTCATACAGATAAGAAAGATTATACTGAATGGTGGCATCCTTCTGATCCAGTTTGGCCGCATGAATGTAGGCCGGAATCGCCTTTTTGGGTTCTCCGGTCTGGGTATAGAGATATCCCAGCCGCTTGTAGATCCAGAGACGGTCCTTTTCGTCCGTCCGTTTCAGGAGGGCTTCATACTCATCTATGGCCTTGCGCCATTCCCCTTCTTCAGCCAGTGTATCCGCCAGGGCTTCTCTCGCGTCCATGTCGTCGGGATTGAGATTCAGAATCCGTCTCAAAACGGCGATGATCCCGTCGGTGTTTTTTAACTCGCGGTAGATGGCCAAAAGGTCGGTCAATACATCGTAGGATTCCTCCTCCTCAGCCATTTGAATGAGCATGCCGGCAGCGCGCTTCCACTTCTTCTGCGCCTTGTATTCTTCGAGCAACTTCCGCTTGAGTTGCTCGTTTTCGGGAGCGAGTTGGCGGCCTTTCTCAAGAAGCGCCAGCCGTTTGTCATCATCAATGATCCGGTTTGCCTTTTCCAGCCAGTCTTCCGCATAGGGCTCGATGACCCAGTTCAGATGGCCGATCACCTGGTTGTTGTGTTTGACCTGAACCGGGAATACATATCGATCGAAAGGGTCTTTTTGGGGAGAAGGGACCGAAGCGGCAGCGCTTCGTATCGGAGGGCGTTGACATCAAAGTCTGTTGCAACGAGACGAATGCCGATATTGAGTGGAATGCTCGTGGAGATCTCCTGGATTTGGACTCGATCGTTCGGGTGAAGACGAAATGTTTCGCCTGACAGGACCTTTCGGGGCTCGTCGCTGATATTGAGCAGCATGTAGTTCAATTGGTGAGAAGGGGCGTAGTGGTACTGCCATAGCCACCAGGCAAAAGCCATAGCGCCAGCCATCAGCAGCGTGGTCACCCAAAAGGCGGGCCTTCGAAAAGCGGATTTTTTCCTGCGACTTTCCAGCAATGAACGGATCTCGTTTGAGGGTATCCTGGGTCCTGGTTAAGCGCCTGAATAGGTCGTCTCTCTATTGTTCCTTTCAATCGGGTCACGGATTTATAAAACAGAATCCGGATTGGCCTGTATCGTGCGGGTCTTTTGACTCGTGGATCTTCCTTCCCATATGAGAAGCACAGGGCTGGCCACAAAAATGGATGAATAGGTTCCTGTCAAGACACCGACCAGCAGGGCGAACGCAAAATCGTGGATGACCCCGCCGCCGAGAAAGAAGAGGGCCAGCACCACGATGAGCGTCGTGGTGGACGTAAGAATCGTTCTGCTCAGGGTCTCATTGATGCTGGTGTTGATGGTTTCTGCAAAAGCCCGTCTTCTGAAACGCCTCGAATTTTCGCGTATCCTGTCAAAAACGATGATGGTGTCATTCAATGAGTAGCCCACAATGGTCAGAAAGGCGGCGATGATGGAAAGGGAGATCTCTTTATCCATCAGGGCAAACGCGCCGACCGTGATGGTGACATCATGAACCAGCGCGATGATGGCCCCCAGGGCATATTTCAGATTCAAAAACCAGCACAGGCTGATGGTGACCACAAGGGCGATGAGGATGAGCCAGGTGACACTGACGCCCAGTCTCGATCCGATATAGACCACGAAGGCCAGGGAGAGGGCCATGACGATGCTCATGGCCCACTTGAGCTCGAATCGTCCCGAGATGTAGATGGCGATGAAGAGGAGGGCATAGAATATGGCGAAGAGGGCCTTCTGTCTCAGGTCTTCCCCCACTTTCGGTCCCACCATCTCGACCCGTCTCATCTCCACGCCGCCGCCGAATTTATCTTTGAGCGCCGTCTCCACCCGGTCGCTGAGTCCCTCCAACGCCACATCGGTTTCCCGTATCCGGATCAGGTATTCCGAATTCCCTTCTTCACCAAATCCCTGAACAATACTCTTTTCAAGCTGTACGGGCCGCAGGGCCTCCTTGATCTGTGCGGGGGCCGTTTTTTCAGGCAGTTTGACCTGAATCAGGACGCCTCCGGAGAAGTCGACGCCATAATTGGGTCCACCCCTCAAAATGAGGAGGAAAATGGTGATAAGAATCATCAGTCCGGAAAGCCCGAAGGCGATGTGCCGCTTTCCGATAAAATTCAGATTAATACCCGGTTTTATGATTTGCATCGAATGGCTCCAGCTCAGGTGTTTTTCTTGTTTCTCGATGGATCTAAATGCTGATCCGTTTCATCTTCCGGTTGACATACAGAAAATCAAATATAATCCTGGACACGAATATGGCCGTGAAAAGGCTGGCGAGTATGCCGATGCTCAGGGTGACGGCGAACCCTCTCACCGGACCCGTGCCGAACTGAAACAGGACCAGGGCTGCAATGAGGGTGGTCACCTGGGCGTCCAGGATGGTGACAAGGGCTTTCCCATAGCCCCCTTCGATGGAGGCCCTGGGCGTCTTTCCAAGCCTCAGTTCCTCGCGGATACGTTCAAAAATCAAGACGTTTGCGTCCACACTCATGCCGATGGTCAGGATGATCCCGGCAATTCCGGGAGCGTGAGGGTTGCGCTGAAAAAGGCGAGGCCCGCCATAATAAAGATAATGTTCAGCAAAAGGGCGATATCCGCAATAAGGCCCGAGAGACCATAATAGATGACCATAAAGAGGATGACAATCGCCCCGCCGATGAGTATGGACTTGAACCCCTTTTCGATGGAGTCCCGGCCCAGTGAGGGGCCGACGGTCCGTTCTTCTATGATTTTTACCGGGGCGGGGAGGGCGCCGGCCCTCAGCACGATGGCCAGGTCCCTGGCTTCATCGGTGGTATATCGTCCGGTGATCTGCGCCTTTCCGCCGGAGATTTTGTCCTGAATCACCGGTGCCGAATTGACCTTGTTGTCGAGGACGATGGCGAGGCGCTTCTTGATGTTCTGGCCGGTGATCTGCTCGAAAATCCTCGCTCCCCTGGCATCGAAGGAGAGGGAGACATAGGGCTCATTGTACCGGCTGTCAATCTGGACCCGCGCGTCGGTGATGTATTCACCGGTCAGGGCGGTTCGCTTCTTGAGCAGATAGGGAATTTTCCGCTGGCGCCCGGTTTCGGGGTCGATGGAAACCTGATAAAGAATCTCGTCTCCCGGGGGGATGTTCCCTTTCAACGCTTCTTCAACACTGTGTTCTTCGTCCACCAGTTTGAATTCGAGGAGCGCTGTTTTCCCGATCAGCGCAATGGCCCGCTTGGGGTCCTTAATACCGGGTAACTGGATCAACAGCCGGTGATCCTCCTGGGGCCTGATGTCCGGTTCGCTGACGCCGAACTGATCCACTCGGTTTCGGATGGTTTCAAGCGCCTGGTCCACGGCCATTTTTTTGACCCGTTTGGCCGCATTGGGGCGTAACACGAGCCTGAAAGATGGCCGGCCGTCCTTCTGACCCAGAGACGCTACCTCGAAATCAGCGTAGCCGGCCGTCAGGATATCGCTTAAAACCGCTTCGTCATCCGGACGCATGAGGGTGACGACCATCCCGTCCAATCCGTCGCGCCGCAACTCGACATAACGTATTTTGTCTTCCCTCAAGTCCCTTTTCAGTTCTTCCACCATCCGCTCGAGATGATTCTCCACTGCCTTTGAGGCCTCGACCTCCAATACCAAATGCATCCCGCCCTGAAGATCGAGACCCAATTGAATCTCGTCATCAGGGAGTATACTGGACCACCATCCCTGCGAACCGCTTGTAATCGAGGGAATGAGATAGACCACTGCTCCCAGGATGGCCAACAAGGCAATCGCCCCACGCCACTTTAAGCTCTTTGACACGTGTTATTCTCCAAGTTGAAGTGATTCGTATTGTGGTTGCACTATTGTACTTTGCCGGCCACTCCGGAGATGGATCCCCTGGATATCTTTACCCGGACCTTGGGGGCGACCTCCACGGTGACCACATCATCCGTGATCCCGGTAATGACCCCATGAAGGCCACCGGAGCTGACAATTCGATCGCCTTTTTTCAGGGAACTGAGCAGTTGTTTGTGTTGTTTCGCTTTCTTCTGCTGGGGTCTAATGAGCAGAAAATAGAAGATGGCAAACATCAAAATGAGGGGTAAAAAGGCACCAAAGCCCCCCCCGCCTTCTCCACCTGCTCCGCCTGTGCCCATTGCATACGCCAAAAAATCCATTTTCAAAATCCTCCCTTTCGTCCCTTGGGACAATAATGTTTTCTACCCATTCGCCGGAGTGGGTGAGACCCCTTACCTGACCTAATGGATACCTTCCTGTTGACGTTCATAAAATGTGTCCGTGTATTGTGTCAACCTGTCTTTTGAAATGGCCGTTCGCAGTTCTGTCATCAGTGCTGTATAATAGGCCAGGTTGTGGATCGTGTTCAATCGATAGGCCAGAATTTCCCTCGCCAGGAAAAGGTGCCTCAGATAGGCGCGCGAGTAGTTGCTGCATGTATAGCACTCGCAGGTTTCGTCTAAGGGTTTGGGATCCCGTTCGTATCGTTTGTTCTTTATGGTGAGTTTACCATTTCGGGTGAACAGCGTCCCGTTCCTGGCATTACGTGTGGGCATCACACAATCGAACATGTCCACGCCCAATCCAACCGCCTCGACCAGATCCTCAGGCGCCCCCACCCCCATCACGTAGACCGGCTTGCTCTCGGCAATGTATTGAATGGTTTCGCTGATGACCTTCAGACGTGTTGGCCGATCTTCCCCCACGGAGAGCCCCCCCAGCGCATACCCGTCGAATGCCATGTCCATGAGTTCCTTGACGCTTTGTTGTCTTAAGTCCGTATACATGCCGCCTTGTATGATGCCGAAAATGGCCTGTTTTCCGTCGCCTCTGTGTTCAAAGGATCTGCGTGCCCATTGACTGGTGCGCCTGACGGACTTCAAGACATAGTCGCGGTCGGCGGGATAGGACACGCATTCATCGAACGCCATGATGATATCGGCCCCCAGCCTTCGTTGAATGTCCATGGCCTCCTCAGGTCCGATAAAATGAGTGGATCCATCGAGATGGGACTGAAAAGTGACCCCGGCCTCTGAGATGGATCTGAGTTTTGCCAGGCTGTAAACCTGAAACCCGCCACTGTCGGTCAATATGGGGCCCGGCCAGTTCATGAACCGGTGAAGCCCCCCAATTCATCAATAACCCCTGTACCCGGCCTGAGATAGAGGTGGTACGTATTGGCCAGGATGATTTGTGTGCCCGTTTCCCGTAAGTCCTCAGGGGAGACGGCTTTTACCGACCCTTGGGTCCCCACCGGCATAAAAACGGGCGTTTCAAAGCGCCCGTGGGGGGTGGTGACGATTCCTGTCCTGGCTCTGCAATCCCTGGCCCTGTGCGTTATGCTGAATTCCAATGATCAAAAACCGCCATGCAGCGCATCCATTACCATGCAGCGTGGGTATTCCGATTTCAATGTCGATTGCCCGGCAGGTCCTGAAAACCTGGAAACCTGAGGCCTTGCCCGTTCAATGAATCAGCATGGCATCGCCGTAACTGTAAAACCGGTAGCGGTTTGAAACCGCATGCCTGTAGGCCTTCTTCATGAGATCGCGTCCGGCAAAGGCTGAAACCAGAAAGAGCAGGGAACTTTTCGGTAAATGGAAATTGGTGATTAGTCCGTCCACTGCGCCAAAGGTAAACCCCGGGGTGATCATGAGGGTGGTTTTTCCCGGCACGGTTCGATTTGACCCTCGGGTTGCACTGCGGATTCCAACGCCCGGACTACTGTGGTGCCCACTGCGACAACCCTTCCCCCTTCTTTGCGCGTTTGGTTTATTCGATCCGCGGTTTCTGTTTCGATCCGGTAATATTCCCCCTGCAATCTGTGATCCCTGATATCTTCCGTCTTGACCGGCCTGAAGGTGTCATATCCCACATGCAGGGTCAACGGGGTGATGAAGACCCCGGCACGTTTCAGACTGTCCATCAATGCGTTCGTGAAATGGAGCCCCGCTGTCGGTGCGGCGACCGCACCGTGATGCGCCGAATAGACCGTCTGGTAGCGTTCCCTGTCAAAGGCGTCGAGGGGATTTTCAACCTCTCTTTTGATGTACGGCGGAAGCGGCATCCGCCCTTTCTTGCGGATCAGGTCGTCTATGGTCTTCTGACCCTCGAAACAAATTCTGACCATCCCGTGGTCGAGGTGTTCCATTAGAACGCCGGTGGCGTTTTCCCCGAAGATGAGACGGGTTCCCGCCCTGGGGTAACCGGACGATTTCATCAGGCATACCCGCGTATCTCCGCCCGGAGCACCTGCATCCGGATGTTCCAGTATCACGACCTCAATTTTCCCGCCGCTCGCTTTTCGCCCATAAATGCGCGCCGGTACAACTTGTGTATTGTTGATCACCAGCAGATCTCCGGGGTTGAGCAGTTCGGGCAGATTGAAAAAATGCCGGTCAATGAGTCCCCCCGTCAGTCGATCGACCATCAGCAGTCTGGAATGGTCGCGTCTTTCCGACGGCATCTGGGCGATTAATTCCTTAGGCAGATGATACGCATAATCCTGTGTGTCATACATCTGATAATGTTAAATCCCTCAAACTATAAAAAAAACATATCAAAGTCAAACAGTTTTATTGCCTGAAAAGGTATACCAGCAGGAGCCCGACCGCCATGGCCGCGAATCCCATGAGCCGCAGTTGAGAAAGGGGGAGTTCCTGGATGGTGGCGACCCATTTCTTCATTTTATCCGGGAAGGCAAAATAGGGCAGGCCTTCCACAATGAGCACGAGGCCCAAAAGGCAAAAGAGAAGTTTCATCTGACGTCAGGCTTCGGGTTTGTCCAAGAAAGCGGGTTCACGTCTTTTTCCACTGGATCTCAAGCGCATAAAAAAAATAGCGCACGCAACCGGGACCTCCGGTCTCCGTGGCGCTCCCGAAAAACAGGGAGACCATACCCCCCGCCTCTTACTTTGTCAACCTCAACGAGAAGCGGGGCAGCGGCTTTCGGATATAGTGCTTGCACTATGAAACCATATCAGTTAGGAAGGAAACACGCGGTACCCATCCATTGAGGAGCGTTAGAAGAGCGTTTATGCAGAGCCGTCCCAACAGTGTCACCATCGATCTGAGGGCCTTGAACGACAATCTCAAAGAGATCCGGGGCCGCTTAAGGAAAGGCACCAGACTAATGGGGGTGGTGAAGTCGGATGCCTATGGTCATGGCCTTGTTCCGGTCTCTCAATGTCTCGAGAAACATGGGATCGACGGCCTGGCCGTTGCCCATCTTCATGAGGCTCTCGAGTTAAGGGATGCGGGCATTGGGCTGCCCATCATGCTCCTGTGTGGCCCCGGGAGCCGTGAATCGTGTGAAGTGGTTGTGGAAAGGGACGTGACCCCTGTCATCTATGCACTGGATGCGGCCGAGGTGCTCGAACGCATAGGGGGGAAATGCCAAAGGCAGGTGGATGTCTATCTGAAGGTCGATACCGGGATGGGCCGTTTGGGGGTTCCACATGAGGATGTGGAGAGGGTCTTTGAGCGTTTCGCCGCCTTTACACATCTACGCGTTATCGGTTTGACCTCCCATCTTTCCACCGCAGATGATTCGGGCTCCCCATTCGTCAAAGACCAGGAGACCCGTTTTGAACGGGTTGTGGCCCTGGGGCGTGCCATGGGACTGGACCTTCGGTGGAACAATCTCGCCAACAGTGCAGGAACGGCCATATATGAGGCGTCGCACTTTGAGATGGTCCGATGCGGTATCATGCTTTACGGCGGTCTGCCCCGACCCGATTTTGTCAGTCCCGTGGCATTAAAGCCCGTCATGCACTTTCGGGCACAGGTTCTCCAGATCAGATCCCTCAAAGACGGAACCCCCATCAGTTACGGGCGTACGCACTATACCCGTGGGGATCGAAAGATCGGCGTTGTCTCAGCCGGATACGGGGACGGGGTGCCCAGGCGGATATCCAACAGGGGGTATGCATTGATCCGGGGTCAACGGGCACCGCTCGTGGGGACCATCTGCATGAATCTGGCCCTGTGTGATGTCACCCATATCCCCGAAGTCCGTGCGGGTGATGAGGTCGTCATGCTCGGAACACAGGGCAATGCCGAGATCAGGGGTGACGATATCGCAAGATGGGCCGAGACCATTTCATATGAGGTATTTTGTGCCATTGGACAAGTGAATCGAAGGGAATATCGCCAATGAAGAATCGGATTGACGCCCTACTTGCCGCCACGTTGCGGCGGTGTTTTGACAACAAAACGCTTACCGAGTGCCGGGTCCCGGATTATGTTATTGAAGTCCCCAATAATCCGGACCACGGCCATTTTGCCACGAACCTGCCGTTGACCCTTGCGTCGGCTCAGAAGCTCTCCCCGAGGGAAATTGCATTGACCCTTGTGGAAAACATGGTGGATGAGGATGCATTTCTGGAGGCAGCCGACGTTGCAGGTCCGGGTTTCATTAATTTCAGGGTCAGTGTAAAGGAGTGGTGTAAGGTCCTGTCCGAGGTGATCAGAGCGGGGGCCGAATACGGGAAAAACAGCACCGGGGAGGGCCAAAAGATTCTGGTGGAGTTTGTGAGTGCAAACCCCACAGGGCCGTTGCATCTGGGCCATGGCAGGGGGGCCGCGTTGGGAGACACGCTCTGCCGGGTCCTCTCTTTTTGCGGCTACCATGTCGTAAGAGAGTTTTATATCAACGACGCCGGTTTGCAGATTAACCTGCTGGGAACGTCCATATGGGCCCGTTTCAAGCAGATGGATGATCCGGCATACCCCTTTCCGGAAAACGGGTATCATGGCGAATATATTCTTGAACTGGCCGAGAAAATATCCCAAGAGACGGATTTAAACAAATGCTCTGAAAAGGAGGGCATCGCCCACTGCGCCCGGCAGGGAAAAGAAATCATGCTGGCCGAACTCAAGGCGGTACTGGACCAGTTCCGTGTGCACTTTGACGTATGGTATTCTGAAGGAGAGGTCTATCGTTCGGGTCTCCTTGAAGAGACCTTAAAGGCGGTAAAGGAAAAGGGGTATCTGTATGAAGAGGCGGGGGCCTCGTGGATTAAGACCGCCCTGTTCGGTGACGACAAGGATCGGGTCATCCAAAAAGGAGATGGGTCCTTTACCTATTTTGCGTCGGATATTGCTTACCACTTGGAGAAGCACCAACGGGGATTTGAAAAGGCCATCAATTTGTGGGGGGCGGATCACCATGGGTATGTGCCGCGCATGAAGGCGGCCCTCGCCGCACACGGGATTGCACCGGAGTGGCTCTCGGTCATGCTCATTCAACTGGTCAAACTATGGTCCGAGGGCCGGGAGATCAAGATGTCCAAACGGGCCGGAAATTTCGTGACCCTGAAGGAAGTCATGGATGAGGTCGGGGTGGATGCCGTCCGCTTCGTGTTTCTCACCAAGCACCACGACTCTCCGCTCGATGTGGATATGGATCTGATAAAAAAAGCGGACAGTGACAACCCGGTTTACTATGTCCAGTACGCTCACGCAAGGATATGCAGCATTCTGAGAAGGGCCGATGCGGAAAGGATAAAGGTGCCGAATCAGGTTGACTCGCTGTCAACATATCTAACGCTCCCCGAGGAACTGACCATGGTAAGGATCATGGCCGGGTTTCCTTCGCTGCTTCAAGATATCGCCCAATCCCTGGAGCCGCACCGGTTGACCTATTACCTGGCGGATCTGGCTGCATCTTTTCATCGGTATTTCAATTTGGGGACAAAACATCCGGACCATCGAATCCTGACCAAGGACGCTGACCTCAGCGAGGCGCGGCTATTCCTCGCACTCGGCATAAAGACGGTGATCGCCAATGGACTGAGCCTCCTCGGGGTGAGTGCCCCTGAAAAGATGTGAAGGACTGACACTGGGTTATGGACGATAAAAAGCCAATGATGAAGCGGTCCGGACGGCGGTATCACCTGGAACTGTCACTGACCGCCATTTTGTTGTGGAGTATCGGGCTCCTTTTTTTGCTGGGATGGATTTTCACCCTAGGTGTTCTGGCGGGCCGTGGGCTCCTTCCGGGGAGCGGTGAGACACTAAGTGAGTTGAAGACCCAGATCGCCCGCATCCAGGACATGCTCAACAAAAGAAAGTCATCAGAGCTGGAAGAAATCAAGAAGCTCACCAAAGACCCGGATTTTGAGTTTTATGAGACCCTTTCCATTCAAGAGGCGCCCGCCGCAAATGGAGCCGATGGGTCATCGAAGCAGATCAAACCCGAAACCGGAAATGCGGATGAACCCGGGACCGCACCGGCCAAAGCGGCATATGTGGTCCAGGTGGCCTCTTTCGACAATGAAAAGGACGGCATCCGTCTTGTGAAACAGTTGACCCGAAAAGGCTATTCAGCGTACTGTTATAAGGTCTATGTGAAGGGAAAGCCATACTACCGCGTCAGGTGCGGCACCTACCGTACCAAAGAAGAGGCCATGACCCTAAAGGAGCGGCTCCTTGAGAAAGAAGGTCTGAAGGGGTTTCTCATCCAGATGAAGTGAGATTTTTAAGCGGCATATGCGGAGACAAATTTATTTGGCATGAGAGATGAAAGCTGTGGTATATAGCAACAACCTGTCCCCGATGATCAGAAAGGCAAAAGCGGACGACATCGAACCGGTCCATAAGATCCTGAACCGCTATGCGAATCAGGGGCTCCTTTTGCCCAGATCGCTGAGCGAGCTTTATGACCACCTTCGGGATTATTTTGTCCTGGAAGATGCCCGTTCGGCGGCTGTTCAAGGCGTGTGCGGGCTCGGTATCTGCTGGAAAGATCTGGCCGAGATTGAGTCGTTGGCGGTCGATGAAGCGGCCAAGGGTCAGGGGCTGGGGCGGAAACTGGTGGAGAAGTGCCTCGAGGAGGCCCGTGCTTTGGGGCTTGCCCGCGTGTTTACCCTGACCTACGTCCCGGGGTTTTTCCGTAAGATTGGGTTTGAGGAGATCGATAAGTCGATCCTCCCTCACAAGATATGGGCCGATTGTCTGAAGTGCCCCAAATTTCCAGACTGTGATGAAACAGCGATGATGTTAACGCTGTAGCAGATTTACTGCGGAGGAAAAAAATGTTTGGTATCGGTATGCCGGAGTTGATCATCATTCTGGTCATCGCCCTGATTATCATCGGTCCCAAGAAATTGCCTGATCTGGCCAAGGGACTGGGAAAGGGTATGGCCGAATTCAAGAAGGCCACCAACGAACTTAAGGGGAGCCTCGATATGGACGAAGACTTCAAAGAGGCGAAGGCGGATCTTGTGGACTCGGTCAGCGGCTTCGACGACGCCTTCGACATGGAGGATCATGCCGAAACGGAAGATCCGGATGCCAAGCAGCCGAAGTACACGGATTATGATGAGATGCTGACCGACTATGAGGACAAAAAAGGGGCCTCGGCATCAACTGAGGATCTGAATAAGGGTCAAGCAGCTGAGCAGGCTCAGGAAGCAGATGAAAAGCCGCCGGAAGCGCAAACGGAAGAGACATCGGATGCATCCGGCGGAGAGAAAGATCAAGATGGAAGACGCGGATAAGAAACCCTTCCTGGGCCACCTCGAGGAGTTGCGCAGCCGACTGATCGCCATTGCCATTGCGGTGGGCGTGGGATTCGTTATCAGCTATGTCTTTTCCGAACGGCTCTTTCAGATTCTGGTTGCGCCCTTAAAGGCGGTCATGCCCGAAGGGGAGAGGTTGATTTTCACCAACCTGCCCGAGATGTTCTTCACATATCTTAAGGTCTCCTTTATCTCAGGGATCTTGATCGCCTCTCCTTACGTGTTTTATCAGCTGTGGATGTTCATTGCGCCGGGCCTGTACCGCAATGAAAAAAAGTACGTCATTCCCTTTATCATCTCTTCGACCATCCTCTTTGTGGGGGGGGCGATGTTCGGATATTACGTGGTCTTCCCGTTTGGATTCAAATTCTTCATCGGCTTTACCAACGAATATGTAAAGGCCCTCCCTTCCGTAAAACAGTATTTTTCCTTTGCCATCAAGCTGCTTTTCGCCTTTGGTGTGGTTTTCGAACTGCCCGTGGTGATATTTTTTCTCTCCAAGATGGGCGTCGTCAGCCCGGCGTTTTTGAGGAAAAAACGCAAGTACGCCATATTGCTGACCTTTGCGATGGCAGCCATTTTGACCCCGCCGGATGTGATTACCCAGTGCATGATGGCCGTCCCAATGATCGTGCTGTATGAGATTGGTATTCTGGTTTCCAAGGTGGCATGGAAAAAGAAGGCCGAAAAAGAAGCAGCGGAAGATGAGGATGAGACCGATAACGCATAAAAGGCCTCGGTTTATGGACCTGTGCGGTTAGGCTTTCACCGCAAGACGCAGAGAGCACAGAGGACATTCTTTTTATTGTTTTCCCTTGAGAAGGAGGGAAAACAATAAGCAAAGCCGTTCAGACGACAGACCTCTGAATCAAATGCGTTGTGTGAGTCTGTTTTTCCTTTCTGTCTTTCTCAACAGAAAGGAAAAAGAACATTCCCCTCAGCGACCTCCGCGCCTTGCGGTGAAAACATGTACTTTTGCCAAATATAAACAAATATTCAGGCTCTTATTGAGCGGAGAAGAGGGGATCCTCGATAAAGGCGCTGCCGTTTACCGTCAGTATAGCGGCGGTCTTTTTCGCCTCCCCTTCGGGCGTGAAAACAATTGAACCCGTCACGCCCCTAAACCCCTCACTGGCCAACAAGGCATCTCTCAACCCACTTCTGGTTCGAACCCGGTTTGCCTTAATCACCTTTTTCAACAGCCGGATGGTATCGTATGCGGTCGCGGCCAGCGTGCCGGGTGGGGCATCAAAATAGGCCCTGTACCGGGTAGCAAATGCTTCGGTGCCGGGTTCCTGGGAGGCTGGAAAAAAACCGGAGGGAAACAGGGCCTCCTGGACATGATCTCCGGCCATTTCAGTCAGCTTGGGCGATTGCCAGGGGCTGGTGCCCATCAATCGCACCCCGAGCACGTCGTGGAAGGCCAGTTGCGGAGCAATCATGGCCACGCGCTCGAAATTGTCGGGGATGAAAACCGCATCAAAGTCGATGATGGGCTGGGACTTATCGGACAGAATGGTTTGCTCTGCCACCTCGGGGATTCGCATGGCCGCGAGATATTCCTGGGCAATTCGGGGTTTTGGCTCATAAAGATCGACCAGTTTCCGAATCGGATCGGCAAAGTCGGTTTCGTCGGGATCGTACGGTTCCGCGGACGTTATCATGCCGCCTCTTTTCGTTACCTCGGCCCGAAAGGTGTTCATACAGAACCGGCCGTAGGGATTGTCCGGGTAGAGAACCGCAAAACGGTCGAATCCGATTCGCCCCATGGCGCTATCAAGAAGCGAATCAATCTCCTGAGCCGGAGACAGCAGATGCCTGAAGACCATGTTTCCGATCTCCTCTATGCCGTCTTTGTGCGTCAGGGTGATGATGGGCACATGCAGTTCCTGGGCTTTCTCGGCCGCTGCGACAGCCGTCTTACTGGAAAGGGGCCCGATGACGGCCATGACCCGGTCTTCTTTTGCCAGTTCTTCAAGGGCCTGTAAGGTCGCTTGCCGATCGCCTTTGGTATCCCGTATGACGAGCTCGAGGCCGGCCGTCTCGTCCCCGCTTCCGGGTATGCCGCTTCCAAGCACGATCCCGTTTAACACCGCTTTCCCATAAATGGCAAATGGACCGGTCAAGGGGAGCAGGCAGCCCACGACCCCCTCTCGGACGGCCATTCGCTCCCTAATGGTTTTAAGGAGGTTATTTCCACTGGATATCCATTCCGCTTTATCGGTGGACGCGATGAGGTCGTTGGCGGCTTCTCTCGCCGCGGGGAGGTTGTCCTGTGCGAGATAAAGCGATGCGAGTTTGAAATAGACCCGAGGGGCATATAGGGAACCGCCCGCCGTCCCTGCCATTTCTTCGAGGGCCTCGATAACGCTTTCTCCCACCAATCGATCGAGTTTGTCATCGAGTTGTGCTGCTTCAGGTGTGTGATCCGGGTAGGAGGCCCGGGCCTTGACCCACCACTTAAAGGCCTCGGGTCTCTCCTCCAAGGCCTTACAACTGTCTCCGAGGAGGATGTAGACCTTTCGCTGAAGCGGGTCCGACGGGAAGCGTTCAATCCATTTGAGCCCTGCGTCCCGGGCCGCTTCATATTGCGCCTCCTGGTATTGGTGTTCAGCGAATTGATAAATGACCTCCGGGAGCTCGGGATATCCGGGGAAACCCGCTTCAATCTGTTTCAATACGGCGATGGCTTTTGATTTTTCGTCGAGTGCGAGATAGATATCCGCCATCCGGTGCAGGGCTATCGGGGTCTTTTTTCCTTTTGGTTCTGTTTCAATATAATCTCGATAGTGGGCCAAGGCCTTTTCTGGGTCTCCCGCCTTGCGGTATTCCTCCGCCATGGCGAAGGGGTCGGGCTGGACCGGTTCAACTTTCACCGGGATCGGGGCTTTTGGCTGGCAGCTGACCAAAAAAAAGGCTACCCCCACCATAAGGGCGGGGATAGCCTTCTTGGAAAAAAGTGGCCTTGGATCACTTCTGGACTTCCTCGAAATCCGCATCCACCACGTCGTCGTCCTTTGATTCACCGCCCGAGGCATCCGGCCCTGACGACCCGCCTGTCGCCTGCTCCTGTTCCTGGGATGCCTTGGCATACATGGTTTCAGCCAGTTTATGGGAGGCCTGCGTCAGTTCCTCGGAAAGGCGCTTGATCTCCGCTGCGTCTTCACCTTCCATGGCCTTCTTGAGGTTTTCAATGGCCTGGTTGATGTTGTTCTTGGTCTCTTCATCCAGCTTGTCGCCCACCTCCTTGACGGATTTCTCAGTGGAATAGATGAGCGAGTCGGCCGAATTCTTCGCATCGATCAACTCTCTCCGCTTTTTGTCTTCTTCCGAATGAATCTCTGCATCCTTAACGAGCTTTTCAATTTCCTCTTCACTCAGCCCGCTTGATGCGGTGATTTTTATGGACTGTTCCTTGCCTGTTCCCATGTCCTTCGCAGAAACATTGACGATACCGTTGGCATCGATGTCAAAGGTGACCTCAATCTGGGGGACCCCCCGGGGTGCCGGCGGAATGCCCACCAGTTGAAAACGGCCCAGGGTCTTGTTCCCCGAGGCCATTTCCCGTTCTCCCTGAAGCACATGGATCTCCACCGCGGGCTGGTTGTCCGCCGCCGTAGAGAAGATCTGACTCTTTTTGGTGGGAATGGTGGTGTTTTTTTCAATCAGTTTGGTGAACACGCCTCCGAGGGTTTCAATACCGAGGGAAAGCGGCGTGACATCGAGCAGGAGGACGTCCTTGACATCCCCTTTCAATACGCCGCCCTGAATGGCCGCCCCGACGGCCACCACTTCGTCCGGGTTTACGCCCTTGCTCGGGTCTTTTCCAAAAATTTCCTTTACCTTCTGCTGCACCTTGGGCATACGGGTCATGCCGCCAACCAGGATGACCTCGCCCACATCACTGGGACATCCCCGCATCCTTGAGCGCGGTTTGGCAGGGTCCGGTCACCTTTTCGATGAGATCGTCCACCAGCGATTCCAGCTTGGAACGGCTCAATTTGATGTTCAGGTGCTTGGGTCCGCCGGCATCAGCGGTAATAAAGGGAAGATTGACATCCGTTTCTGTGGAGCCGGAGAGTTCGATCTTGGCTTTCTCCGCCCCTTCTTTGAGGCGCTGAAGCGCCATTTTGTCGTTTCTGAGATCGATACCCTGATCCTTTTTGAACTCATCGGCCAGGTAGTCGATGATCCTGAGATCGAAGTCCTCACCACCGAGGTGGGTGTCGCCGTGGGTCGATTTTACCTCAAAAACCCCCTCACCGATCTCGAGGATGGAGATATCAAAGGTGCCGCCGCCCAGATCGAATACGGCAATCTTGCGATCGCCCTTTTTGTCCAGTCCAAATGCCAGTGAGGCTGCCGTTGGCTCATTGATGATCCGCTCGACATTTAATCCGGCGATGCGGCCTGCATCCTTTGTGGCCTGCCTTTGGCTGTCATTGAAGTAGGCGGGAACGGTGATGACCGCATCGGTGATCTTTTCTCCGAGATACTCTTCGGCCGTCTCCTTCATCTTGGTCAGGATCATGGCGGATATCTCGGCCGGGCTGTAATCTTTCCCCTTGACTTTCACATGGGCATCCCCATTGGATGCCTTTGAGATCTCGTAGGGAAGTATCTTGATGTCCCTTTTCACTGCGTCTGAGTCGTACTTCCGTCCGATCAACCGTTTGACTGCAAATACGGTGTTCTCGGGATTGGTCACGGCCTGTCGTTTGGCGGTTTGACCCACCAGCCGTTCCCCACTATCGGTAAATGCCACAATGGAGGGCGTGGTCCTGCTCCCTTCCGCATTCGCGATGACCACCGGGTCGCCTGATTCCATGACGGCCACACACGAATTGGTTGTCCCCAAATCAATTCCTATCGTTTTTCCCATTTTTTTTCCTCCTCACCTCCACGGGTTTTTTGAAACCAAATCGTTCAAATTCATTTCATTCAAATAGCTTCACTCAAATATCTTCCAGCCGTCAGGCCGGTTTCTTACTGATTACAACCATGGAAGGCCGCAAAAGCCGGTTGTTGAGGGTGTACCCCTTCTGGAATTCATTCACAACGGTTCCCGGATCGGCCTTTTTATCCTCCATTTC
The DNA here is from genome assembly GCA_034522175.1 of Deltaproteobacteria bacterium. Taxonomy (GTDB): domain Bacteria; phylum Desulfobacterota; class DSM-4660; order Desulfatiglandales; family Desulfatiglandaceae; genus JAIPDZ01. The sequence continues at coordinate 4,277,678 of JAXHLQ010000001.1, forward strand.
GCTCATGGCTTCATGAAAATTGGGATCGAATGGCTGTCCCATGGCCTCAATCGGTTCCACGCCGGCCTTTTCCAGGGTATCCATGAGCCCCTTCAGCGTGAGATCAACGCCCTCCTGTAATGTTTTGAGGGAGGCCTTTTCATGGGAATGTTCAATGGCCTTTTCAAGATTATCCGCGACGGGCAGCAATTGCTTGAGCAATGTTTCATTTCCGTACTTGACCAGGTCCTGCTTGTCTTTCTGGAACCGCCGCTTCATATTTTCCTTCTCGGCCTCGGCACGAAGATACAAATCGCGGTTTTGATCCTTTGCCGTCTCAAGTTCCTGGATCTTTTCGATCAGCTCGGCCTTCGTCATCTTATCGAGAGGCACTTCTTCTAAGGTTTCATCTTGAGGCCCTTCCGCCCCCTGGCCCTCTTCTTGGACGTCTTCAAGCAACGCTTCTTTTTGATCCGCTGGAATTTGATCTTTATCCGGTTTTACCTGTGTCACATCTCCCTCCTGATGGAACGGGCATTCTGACGCATCTTTTCGGTATTAAGCGAAAAACTAAGCATCAGAAGACGTTTGTCAAGCGGCGCTTTGCCAACTTTTTAGGCCGAGTAAGGTGAAGTGTTTGCATAGAAAAATTTATAGGTTAGCGCCGAAACGGTATGGAGGTGTTCTCTACTGTGAGTGGGTCTTTTCGGGGATCAGGCGGTTTGGATGATGTGAAGGAGTTCCCGCTCAAGAATGGGGGCATAGGAACGGGTCAGGCGACGGGTCTCCGCTTCGCTGGGACCGGTGGGCTTGATGAAAAGGCCATCGGCACCGGCCTTGAACATGGCCACTGCATCGGTGATCAGGGATTTGCGCGTGTAAAAGACGGCAGGCACCCCGGGATAGTGATGTCGGGCCTGTTCGAGGTTGGTCAGCCCATACTTTCTGTTCTGACCGACGACATCGCAGGCCGATTCAAACAGGTTTCGCCAGCTGTTGACGATGGTGAAAAGCCGCTTGAGGTATTCGTTAGGGACATCCCCTTCAAGGTCATCCAGCCCCTCATATACGTCTTCCAGGGTAGGAAATTTTTCCATGAGATTTTCGAGGTCCTTTTTCGGTGTGATGTGGGGATCGGCGACGGTGTTATCCTGGCCCCAGAGATCCAGAAGGAAGAGGGCAGGGCGCCGGGATGCCATGGTCTCCTTGGCCTCTTCAAAGGCGTAGGCCTGACAGAAATCGAGCTGGGGAGCCTCGGGGCGATCTCATGGCGCACGAGATCATGCTCGAACGCAGAGTCGTCTATGAAGCAGATAAGCGGCTTCAAGGCTTAAAGGCCCTTTCCCGTGATCCGCACCAGGGCATCGATGTACTTCTCCCGCGTTTTGGAAACGATGTCGGAAGGCAGCTTTGGCGGGGGCGGCTTCTTGGGCCAGTTGATGTCGATGAGGTAATCTCGTAAGAACTGTTTATCAAAACTCTTTTGCGGGCCTCCGGGGCATAAGTGTCCGCCGGCCAGAACCTGGAGGAATCAGGGGTCAGGACCTCGTCAATGAGGATGAGCCGGTTCCCTTCCGCGGCCGGCACCGTGCCGAATTCAAACTTGGTGTCTGCGACGATGATGCCGTTCCTGGCGGCCAGATCGCGGCCGAATTCGTATATTTGCAGGCTGAGGGTGCGCACCTGTTTGGCCATCTCCTCCCCCAGCATCTGCGAGGCTTCCTCAAAGGAGATGTTTTCGTCGTGCATGCCGTCCTGGGCCTTGGTGGAAGGCGTAAAAATCGGTTCGGACAGCTTGTCGGACTCGGACAACCCCTCGGGAAGCGCTATTCCGCAGACCGCCCCGGTGGAGCGATAATCCTGCCATCCGGAACCGGAGATATAGCCCCTGACGATGCACTCAACGGGCAGGGGATCCGCCTTCTTCACCAGCATGCTCCGGCCTTTGAGCTCACGCGTATACGGTTGACACACGGCCGGGTACTGGGCGGGGTCACTGCTGATGAGATGGTTGTCCACAATAGGGGCGAGTTTATCGAACCAGAAAAGCGATATGCCCGTCAGGATTTTACCCTTATCCGGAATAGGATCATCCATCACCACATCGAACGCGGACATGCGATCGCTGGCAACGATCAGCAGCTTGTCCTCCACTTCATAAACGTCTCTCACCTTACCCCGTTTGAGCAGGGTGAGATCCTTAAACTCACTTTTTTTTAGCACATCGGAAGCCATGACTTGCTCCTCATTCGTTATGTTATTCCGTTCGTTGGTTCAATTCGTTGAGATATTCCCTGTAAAACGCCATAACCCGGTTTCTGAAGGCCACCGTTTCCGAAAAGGGGGGATGCCGTTATACTGCTGAACCCGGTGGGGGCCGGCGTTGTAGGCCGCCAGCGCCAGGCTGATGTCCCCTTTTTGCCGTTTCATCATCTGTGAAAAATAGGTGTAACCGTAGCGGATGGCCAGCTCGGGTTTGAGCCGGTCATCCCAGTTCTTTTCTAACAGATCCTTTCGATAACGGGCAAGGAGATGGGTGCGTTTGATCCGGTAATCAAGGGATTTCTGCATCAGTTGACGGGCCCTTTTGCCCTTCTCAAGCATCGATTTATCGGTGATCTGTTTCACCGTGGATTTGGCCCGGTGATTGAGTTTCCGTTCCTCCCGGTACAAGTCGATGGCTTTATCAAAATAAGGGGGCATATAGATCTGTTTCATGCCGAGCCCTTTCCCCGTTTTGGGCATGATCTGCGTGAGCCCCACAGCCCCCACATAGGACACCGCACGCGGATCGAGATTGGATTCCCGTTTCATGAGCGCGATGAAAAGGAGGGGATCCACCGGGTAGCGTCCCTGTTTCCACTCCTGAATGAGTGGGTCGAGGTATTGGATGAACGGCCGTGCCCGGTGTTCAACCACGCTTTTCCAGGCGGTCCCGGGGTTGGCGCGATCGCCCAGGTCCTGCCTGCCGAGATCATACGGTTTTCGGGCTGCCTCGGGCGCGTTCTGGACGAATGCGTTAAACACGTGGTTCACAAAACGGATGTTGTCGGGCGTCAGAAAGGGGTGGCTCCCCGGGAGTCCCTGGGTGCGGTTATAAAAGGCCCCCAGACCCTCCCTCAGATTGTAGGACGCCGCTTCAAAGGCGTGGGCCAGCAGGGTGTCCATAAGCGCCGAGCATTTTTCCGGGTTGAGCCGGTCATCCACCTCGGGGTTCAGTTTGAGTCGATAGGCGCCCAGGTGTGTGCGGGCCGAGACGAGGGTGGTGTGGTAGGCCAGCCCCAGTTCTCCCACCCGTTCGGCATGCTCGCCGGGGGCGGTTTCCTTGCCCTGGGTGGTCATGGCCGCGACGGCCTCGTCAAAGAGCCGCTCCGCCTTTTCGTGCAAGGCCTTTCCTTGGGTATAGTCCTCGTCAATGAGGGTCTTGAACCCGAATGTGCGGGCCAGGTCGGGTCCCATCAGCAGGATGCCCGCATGGCCCATGTATTCGCCGTCTGAGAGGATTTTCCGCTGCGCTTTTTGGTTGTATTCGATGATGCTTTCGGCCAGTACGGGATAGGCCGATGCTCCCCGGGAAACGGGCATCCAGGCAAGGAACGCCAGAAATACCGAGACAAATGAAACGGCGTAAGTCATCCGTTTTGTGGGTGTGATACGTGCTGAAGCCTGCAAGGAAGTGATCTCCCATTTGATTTTGTTTTCAGGCTACTATATCTTAAATACCATCCCGATTACAAGGGGGCCATGTCAGTATTCAGGGGGTAAGGGTCCGTTGAGATTCGTGGTGGACATCATGCTGGGGAAACTGGCCAAATGGCTCAGGGTGATGGGGCATGATGCCCGTTACCGGTCTTTTTACAAAGACGGAACGCTTGAGGTGTTCATGACAAGGGGACGGATTCTTCTGACCCGGCATCATCAAAGGGCCCGGCTGCCGGGTCACAGCATCCTGCTTCACAAAAACAGGGTAGACGAACAATTGGCTGAACTGAGTGAAACGGTTGATCTCAAATCGGATCCGGACCTCCTGTTCAGTCGATGCATTCGATGCAATACCCTCCTCGAGGACGCGCCCGGAGAGACCGCCCTGGAGGCGGTCCCGGAATATATTTTTTACCACCATCCGGGGCAAATCCGGTTCTGCCCCACCTGCGAGCGGTATTACTGGCCGGGGAGTCACCGCATGCGGATGGCGGACCAGCTCCGTGCGTGGGGATTTATGGGGACGGAGACGTAGCGGATTATCAAACCAGCTTCGATAGGAGGTCGCCCAGCCTGCGGATGCCTTCCTCAATCCGCGACTCAGACACATAGCTGTAGCTGAGACGCATGTGGTTTTGTCCACTCCGGTCGTGATAAAAGGAGGGGCCGGCCCCGTATGCCACGGCCGCCTTGTCAATGGCCATGGGCAAGAGGTCTTCCGTGTTGATTGCTTCAGGCAGGGTGACCCAGGTATAAAACCCGCCCTCGGGACGGGTCCAGCGGGCGCTTTTGGGGAAATGTTTTTCCAGCGCCTTAAGCATGACATCCCGTTTCCTGCAATAGATCCGGACCGCCCGTTCCTTTTGCCGCTCGATCAGACCTTCGGATGCAAAAGCGTGGGCCACATACTGACCGATGGTGGTGGAACACTGATCCTGCCCCTGCTTGGCCAGGGCCAGGGTCTCGATCAGGGGCCGGGGGGCGGTGACCCATCCGATGCGAACCCCGGGATTGAACACCTTGGACAGGGTATTGATGTGGATCACCTCAGGGTCCAGAGCGGCAAGCAGGGGCGGGGCCTTACCCTCAAATCTGAGATCCCGGTAGGCCGCATCCTCCACAATGGGCACGCCATGGTCGGCGGCCATCCTTACAATGGCTTTTCGACGGTCTTCGGGAATCGTGACCCCGGCCGGGTTCTGAAACGAGGGGACCGTGTAGATGAATTTGGCCTGTATGGACCGGCCTTTCAATTCATTGAGCCGTGCCTCCAGCAGATCCGGTCGCATCCCGTCTTCATCCAAGGGTACGCCGATGAATCGGGCCTGGTAACTGCGAATGACATGAAGGGCGGCGAGGTAAGCGGGTTCGCCCACAATCACATGATCTCCCGGATCCAGAAGGACCTTGGAAATGAGATCCACCGCCGCAATGCCCCCGGTGGTCACCAGGCATTCCGCCATGGTCGTGGGCCGGCTGTCCTGGGTCATATGACCGGCCAGCCATTCCCTCAGTGGCGTCACACCGTGGACCGGGCCATATCCCAGGGCGGCGGTCCCTTTCTCGGCCAGCACGCGGTCAAAAATGGCTCGGATCTCTTCCAGCAGAAAAGTGTCCGGGTCCGGCAGCCCGCCGGCAAAGGAGATGACCTCGGGCCGTTCGGCCAGTTTCAGCATGGCGGTGACATCCGAATGACCCATGGGTATTACGCGGTCGGAGTAGAGTGTATGCCAGTCCATATCTTTATAACCCCTCTTTCTTATACATTCCGGCCAGGCTGACATAGGCGGCCGTTCCGTTTTCGAGCCGATCCATTTCCGATGAAGAGACCTCCCGCTTCACGCTACCCGGCGTGCCGGTGAACAGCGACCCTTGAGGAATGACGGTCCCGGGGGCCACAAGCGCACCGGCCCCGATGATACACCCATCCCCGATCCGGGCGCCGTCCAGCACCGTGGCGTTGTTCCCAACCAGAACGTGATCGCCGATGCTGAGGCAGTGAACCACCGCACCATGCCCCACAATGACCCCCTTGCCGATGGTCACATCCCCTGCGCCGTGGACCACACAGTTGTCCTCGAGGCAGGATTGAGCCGCAATGGTGATCCTGCCGAAGTCCCCGCGGATGACCGCGCCCGGCCAGATACTCGCCTCGGCGCCGATGGATACATTGCCGATGACGGTGGCCGCCTCGCTCACAAATGCGGACGGGTCGATCTGGGGAGTTTTTCCGTTAAAAGACCGGATCATGGACGGATTCCTGAATTTTCTTTAACGGTCACATATCACGATTTCCAACTCCGATCAAGTGGCGCGGCCCGGGCCGCCTACTTACGCCTCAAAGGCGTCGTATAAAGAAGTCATTCCAAGTAGGAATTCAAGGGGCTCTCTTTCGGAACATGGAGTGAAACCCGTCTTTGTACCCATAGGTGGGGCAAACCTTGAACTCCGCTTCCATCTCCACCGGTTTGATGTCGTATGCCATTCAAATTCTCCTCTCAAGGGGTGAACAGTTGGTTGGTGTGCCATTTTTAGACCCTCTCACCCATCAAAAACCCCCATTGACAATACGGCATGTTCGCGCTATTATCCGGTTCTGAAATCCGGAGGCGTGACGGGCGCATTTGGATAAAGTAGGAGAAAGATAAGAGATTTTCAATGGAAAATGAGAAAGTTCTGGACGAGGAGGCCCATATAATGTATAGCCATCCTGGATTTTAATATAAATTCAGGAGGGCAGCTTTATGGATGGTATGGATTTGAGTGTACGAGAGGAGTCGGCTGAGATTGAAAAGAGGATTGAAAAAGCCCTGAAAGAGCTTGATCTTATCCAGAAAGAGAAGAACCTGGTAAAGACGGCTGACGAACTGGAAGCGCTTGAACGAAGGATTGTTGAGTGGGATTGCGGGACGTTCTTCACATTTACTAGCCCGTTTCTGAATTGTCAACACCAAAACGGATAAAGGTCTAAGCAAGTTTTCATGCCGCTTTTTTCGACTCAAAGTGGCTTACAGATTGACGGTTTTCATTCATCCGGTGCAGGCGAGCGAGACGCTTTCTTTCAGATCTTCTTTTCAAGATCTCCTCAGCCTGGCCTGTATGCTTCTGCTCCGGGGTCACATAACCAATGGCACCATGATAACGTTGGGTATTATATACGAATACAAATCGTCTGATGATTTCATTAAGTTGATCGAAGCTGACATAATCCTTATACCGTAGCCAGTCGTATTTCAGGATACGGAACCAAGACTCAATCCAGGCATTGTCCTGGGGTGTTTGGTATCGGGCAAAGAGTTGCTTGATCCCCAGATCTTTGAAAAACTGTTTGGCGGTCTTTTTGGCCATCTGCACACCATGGTCAGATAAGGCAGTCGGTAATTTCGGGGCTTCTGATACACCCACTAAATTCTCATTGACCAGGGCTTTATCCCAAGCCTTTTTCATAGACTCAACACGGGCATTAAACCCAAGATGCCAGCCGACAATCTTTCGGCTATAAACATCAATGATGGCAAACAGATAGACAAAATATAGGCCCGAGGGCGATGTAGCTAAGGTCCCAGCTCCAAACCTCATTTGGTCCTTCAGGTTTGATTTCAGGCTTTGGCTGGGGTGTTCTGGGCTTCCTCTGACGGGTTTCCATGAGCCGCTTTTCCTTCATGACCCTGTAAAAACTGGAGGCACTGGCCTCCAAAGCGGTAGATTCAGAGGCGACCACAGAAAGCTGTCGATGAGATAAATCCAAATATTTGTCGTCCTTTGCCAGTTTAACAACATCTGCCTTTTCGTTCGGTAACAGACGGTGTGGGGCTCTCTTTGGACCTGGTTTTCCGCCTCCATAGCGACCCGTTTTTCGGTAAAGCCGTTCCCAGCGTTGGTAGCGCTTTACGTTCAGACCAGCTCTCTGGCAACAGTACGTGATAGACACACGATGTTTCTTGTGTACATGATCAATGAACTCAACCAGAATCTCTTTGGTTTCCTCCGGGAGGTATTTGCCCTTGAGGTCTCCATTTAGCCCGAGCGATCTTTTTTTCAGTATCGCTAGCTCGGCGGCCTGTTCGACGATAGTTGCCTCCAGGCGTTCTTTCTCCGCCTTGAGCTGTTCGTACTGCTCCAAATTGATTTTGGGCCTTCTGCTCTTTCGTTCTTTGAAAATACCGAGCGCTCCTTCTTCGACAGATGCCCTGATCCGCGTGAGATCGCTTGAGTGGATACCCCAGCGGCGAAGGACCTCGCTGATGGAACCGTTACCCTTAGCCTTGGCCATTGTGGCCTCAAGAAAAATCTGATACTTCTCTTGCGGTGTCAGGTGGCGGCGCTTACGAACCATTTTGTCTGCTGAATTTTCCATACGGAATCCCTCCAGGTTTTCTCGTAAGCCAAAGCATGAGGGTTGTCAAGCAGCCATCGCCCGGGCCAACTCCGGTCGCCCTACGGGCTCCCTCCGTTGGCCCACAAAACCTGCTTCCACCTCCACCCACAAAGGGAATACAGATTCAGAAACATAGTAGTTCTTCACATTTACATATTGTGCCTGCCAAGTGGGAAGAGTTCTATGATCTTCTATAAATGTGAAAATGTGAAATACGTCCCTTCATCACTTCCGGATGAGTCGATTCATCTTGTCATTACATCGCCGCCCTACTGGAATTTAAAAAGATACAACGAAAATCCTGACCAAATAGGCCATATAGAAGATTACGAAAATTTTCTAAATGAAATTAGACTCGTATGGGAACATGTGTTTCGCATATTGGTTCCTGGCGGCAGATTGGTTTGTGTAGTCGGTGACGTTTGTGTTTCAAGACGAAAATTCGGTAGGCACCTCGTTTTTCCACTTCATGCAGATATTTGTGTCCTTTGTCGAAAAATCGGCTTTGATAATCTTAATCCCATCATTTGGCATAAGATTGCAAATGCCAATTTTGAAGTTCAAAACGGCTCAAAGTTTCTTGGAAAGCCTTATGAACCGAATGCGATTATAAAAAATGACATGGAATTTATTTTGATGCAAAGAAAGCCCGGCGGCTATCGAAAACCAACAGAAGAACAGAGAAAATTGAGTAAAATCGAGAAAAAAGATTTTGATAGCTGGTTTCAACAGATATGGCATATCACCGGTGCGTCTACAAGAAACCACCCCGCCCCTTTTCCCCTTGAGCTCGCGAGCCGTTTGGTTCGCATGTTTTCATTCCATGGGGACACGGTTCTTGATCCTTTTTGTGGAACCGGTACAACAATGATAGCGGCTCTCAGATACGGAAGAAGCAGCATAGGAATCGATATTGAACCCGAATATTGTCGTATGGCCGCCCGATATTTAAAAAAAGAGAGCAGCAATCTTTTTTTAAATACGGAATTGATATTCGAAAAAATGGTGGCTGACCGCTCAGGTCATATGCAAGTTTGTGAAGACCAAGCCCTTTACGAAGTTAAATCAGCCAGAAAATCACTGGAATAGGCCAACAAGGGCATGGAGATGGATTGAGAAAAGCTGGCGCTTTCCTCAACCACTCATGCCCAGCGTTCGCTACTAAAATATGACAACTTGCCTTCCATTCACTCTTGCAGTATAATCTTACATGTAAGATACAAAAACATGGAGGTCCAATATGGCAAATGTATCAACCACCAAAATGTCTTCCAAAGGGCAAGTTGTTATCCCTGAAAACATTAGAAAAACGCTAAATCTTAAGGCAGGAGCGCAGTTCGTAGTAGTTGGCGATAAAGATGTTGTAATTCTAAAAAGCATTAGCCCCCCTTCCATCGATCAGTTCGACGAACTGATTGCCAACGCGCGTAGAGAAGGAAAAAAGGCGGGGTTAAAAAAAACAGACATCATTGATGCTATCAAAAAAGTCCGGGGCAAAGAATGAGAGTTGTCCTGGATACCAATGTCTTTATCTCTGGCATTTTCTTTGGTGGCCCTCCCTCTGACATTCTCAAGTCATGGAGGCAATCAAAAATTCAGATCATATTCACCAAAGAAATACTCGAAGAATATCAGCGTGTCGGAGAAGAGCTGTCAGCAAAATATCCATCTGTCAATATCGAGCCAATCATAGAACTTTTTACTATTTTCGGAGATTTCGTAGAAACAACAAACATCACTGAGACAATCTGTGAAGATCCTGACGACAATAAATTTATAGAATGCGCCGTTGTGAGCAAGAGCAAGTTGATTGTCAGCGGTGACAATCATTTATTAAATATTTCGGGGTATAAAGATATTGAGGTGCTCAAGCCTAGAGAATTTTTGGACACCTACTTGAGATAATAAAAAAAAGCGAACAAGGCGTTGCACATTGACCGCAAGGGGCGCATTTTTTTGAACTTTGCCGAGTTCCGTGTTTAAGATGCTTGCTGCGAAGTACGAGTTCCCTTGCGGCAAGTGAACTCGGCGTTATGGAAAACAGGAGGAGATAATGGATGGCCAGCAAATACTGCCGCGACTTGACAAAAAGATGATGGTGATTTCCTCTTTCAATGATATCGATGAGGAAAGGCAATTTTGGTTCTCCAAAGGTGTGCTGGAAAGACTAAATGCAATCGAATTGCAGCGAAGGATGGTTTATGGCATCGATCGAACTACATCCAGACTTCAAAGATTTCTTGAGACTTCTGAACTCTTACGAGATTGAATACTTGTTGGTCGGCGGATATGCGGTTGGATATCATGGGTATCCTCGATCAACCGGCGATATGGATGTCTGGATTGCGGTGAGCGAAACTAATGCCGAGAAGACCGCCGCTGCCATTCGTGAGTTTGGAATGCCTGCGAATCAGGCTACGAAGGATTTATTCCTCGATTCGAACAAGGTCATCCGGATGGGTGTTCCGCCCGTAAGGATCGAAGTGATCACCGGGGCTTCAGGCGTAGACTTTGACACGTGCTATGCGAGACGACAGCGAATTGAAATTGATGGTATTCCGGTTAACTTCATTTCTCTCGATGACCTCAAGAAGAATAAACAGGCGAGCGGCAGGCACAAAGATCTTGAAGACTTGGAACATCTGCCATAACCATGGGGTCAAGCAGACCGCCAACAGAACGGCGGTTTTCCACGATCACTGATCCGCACTAAGTCAGGCTGCACCCGCAAGGTAGTTGCCTCGCAATGTTGGCGGCAGCTTACCCCTGTCGTTATGTGTTTAAATATAAAAATATGAGGAAAGTTATGAAAAATAAGAAGACTTTAACAGCCCCATGTGGTCTCGATTGTTTCAATTGTGAACTATATGAAGAGAATCTGACCGATGAATTTGCAGAAATGATTCATACTAAAGTCGGGGTTTCTAAGGAAGCAATTGCATGAAAAGGCTGCAGAGCACAGGATGGAAAACATTTTCATCTGCCAGAAGGGTGCACAACCTTAAATTGTGTTAAGGAGAAAGGTGTGGAATTATGTTGTGACTGCAAGGAATTTCCCTGTGCCCTTCTTGCTCCGACGGCTGATGGCGCTGCAACGTATCCACACAACATGAAAGTTTATAACCTATGCCGAATAAAGTCAGTTGGGATTGAACAATGGATTGAAGAATCTGCTCAGATTAGAAAGAAATATTTTGCAGGAAAATTTGTTGTCGGAAGAGGGCAGGCGGATTAATGGGTGTAGGTGAGTGTAAAAACATCACACAACAAATCACTAAACTAAATTTTTACTCCGCTGCGCTATGTAAAAACCAGTGAGTTCAACCGTTGGAAGTAAAGAGAAAAAATACTAAAGGAAGAGCGAGGGTTTTATGGAATACAATATTATTCCCGATGAAGAAGCTTTGGGGAGATGTACTTGGTGCAAAAAACACATACCGGACGATGTTGAAATTTTTGGTGCTGGCGTAAAACTCAGACCAGGTGTTGATTTATCTGAATACGAAGGACAATGTATTAAAATCACTTTATTTTCGGACGAGAGACCCATTTATATGGATCATCCGGTTAATGAGTACGCTTGAGAATGTAGGTGGTAGAGCCTGAGTTTGAAATAGACCATATCTCTGAATCCATAAGCTTGTCGTTTAAGGGTTTTGATTTTGTTATTGATACCTTCTATAGGGCCGCAAGAGATGGGGTGGATGTAGTAATTGAGGAGACCGTGACTGTACTGCATGAGTGTGTTGGCGACCTTTTTAAGTTGGCTGATATTTGAGGAGGCCGCATCATTGCACCATGCATCCAAGAATGGAATAGCCTCTTCCATAGATGGCTTGTCCCAAAAGTCTCTAAGTTGCTCCTTCATCGTATGGATCGTAAATAGAGGGGCATTGACCTCAAGAAGACTCTGTAGCCGATTCTGTTTTTCTTCCGTGAGATTCTCATAGTTTTTTAAGAGGAGAAATCGGGTTCCTTTTAAGACTTGTTTGCCATCTTCATCCAGTTGGTTTTGCTGTTCTCGTCTGAGATCCTCAATGGCCCGATTCATAAGAGCAGAAATATGGTACCGATCAAACACAATAGCGACATCTGGGAGATGGTTCTCCACGGCAGAGATAAACGCCTTGCTCATATCCATAGCAATGGCCTCAAGATGAGGCGATTCCTTTTTCAGCTTTTTTAGAAAGGGCTCGATGGCGTCTCCGCTTTTTCCTTCAACGGCATGCAGAATACGACCCGATTCCAGGTCTACAAAGATACTCATATAGGAATGACCCTTACGAATGCTGAACTCGTCGAGAGCAATGTATTTCAAATCCTTCAACGGAGGCGCTTTATATCGCCTCTTAAGGTGATCCTTATGGATGTCTTTGATCAAATCCCAGCCCACAGACAAAAGGGTCGCTGCACCCGAAATGGTCATCCAGTGAAGGAGATCCAAGGCGAAATCCGCGAACCTTCTTGTATGTCTTGCTTTACCTTTTACAAAAGGAAGTCTGGGCCATCTCAAAGCACCGCAGTCCTCACAACGGATTCTCCAGATCCTCAAAACCAGAAAGGTCTGACGGGAACCAATTGGAATCATTCTCAAAAGTCGCTGCTTGACGCCCTTACGCCGGAGCGTTTTAAAACTCCTGCACTCCGGGCAGCGTTCCAGGGAGGATGTCACTTCAGCATGAAGAAAGATGCGTCCTCTCTCGTATTTTGTGGAAATGTACTTGACTCCTCTCAAACCAAAAGCATGATAGAGCAATGAGGTGGACATGACGAATACCTCCTTTTTAGGGATACTTAGAAAGGTATCAGTCTATTCACCTCTTTTCAATTTACCGTACTCATTTGCCGGAAGAACCTAACAAATCTGACTCGAACAAATCATTAAACAAGGACAGGCTGGTTTATCTTGCCGAACCTAACTTTAAAAATGCGCATTTATTCATGCAATGACCTTCAAAGGCAAGCCCCGCCTGCCTGTTAATTTTGCGTTGGCTTAAAAAAAACAAGCGTTAGAGGTAATCTTTTATGGTTGAAACATGCGTGATCCGGATATGATGCTGTTTCGGGATATATTCAGCTAACCCTCAACCGCTTTCTTCTTCGCGGATCTTAAAAGGTGCCGTTTCTGTCCGCTCAGTACGGCTTTTCGCATCCGTATGGAAAGGGGTGTCACCTCCACCAGCTCATCTTCCCGTATGAAACTGATGCTCTGTTCCAGGGTCATGGGTTTGATAGGCGACAAAATGACATTGTCGTCTTTTCCCGCCGCCCGCATGTTGCTCAGTTTCTTTTCCTTGGTGGGATTGACGTCAATGTCCTGGCTTCGGTTGTGTTCACCGATGACCATCCCCTCGTAGACCGGTTCGCCGGGCGTGATAAAAAGGCGGCCTCGGGGCTCCAGGTTAAACAGGGCATAGGGTACCGCGCTGCCGGAACGGTCGGAGACGATGGAACCGGTGAATCGGCTGGGACATTCGCCTCTAAAAGGCTCGTACCCGTCAAAAAGCGAGTTCATGATGCCGGTCCCGCGGGTATCGGTCAGGAATTCGTCCCGGTAACCGATCAGGGATCGAGTGGGAACGGTAAAATCAAGGCGCACACGCCCCATGCCGTTATTGACCAGGTTGGTCATCCGCCCTTTTCTGAGTGACAGTTTTTCCGTTACCAGGCCCATGAACCGTTCTTCGCAGTCCACCATGAGTCGCTCGATGGGTTCGGTTTTGCAGCCGTTTTCCTGGCGGAAAATGACCTCGGGCCGGCCCACGCTGAATTCATACCCTTCACGCCGCATGGTCTCCACGAGGATGGCCAGTTGAAATTCACCCCGCCCTTTGACGAGGATGCGGTCCTGCTTTTCATCATTTTCCACTTCGATGGCCACATTGAGGAGCGTCTCTTTCAGAAGCCGTTCCCGAATGCGGCTTAGCTGCACGTATTTTCCTTCACGTCCTCCCAGCGGCGAATCGTTGATAACGAACTGCATGCTGACGGTGGGCTTGTCCACGCTGATTCGAGGCAGCGGCCGTGGGGTTTCCCAGTTGCAGATGGTATCCCCGATCTTCACATTCTCAATGCCGGCCAGCACCACGATATCGCCGGCGGTGACGCTGTCCGCATCGACCAGTTTCATGCCGTCGTAGGTTTGGAGTTTGCTCACCTTCAGGTCGATGGTTTCTCCCTTTTCGCCGAGGCAGACCAGGTTGTCCCTGGACCGGGCCGCGCCGTTAAATATTTTTCCAATGGCCAGACGTCCCATGTAATCGGAATAGCCGAGATCCGAGACGAGCATCTGAAAAGGGGCGCCCGCGGCGTAGGAGGGGCCGGGAATTTCCTGAAGGATGGTATCGAGCAGAACGTGAAGGTTTTCGCCTGTCTCCTTCAGGCTCTTCTGAGCAATCCCGTCACGACCCACCGCATAGAGAAGGGGGAATTCGAGCTGTTCGTCATTGGCCCCCAGGTCGATCAAAAGATCGTAAATCTCGTCCAGCACCTGAACGGGCCTGGCATCCTTTCGGTCGATTTTGTTGATGATCACCAGGATGTTTAATTTTGCATCGAGGGCTTTTTTGAGCACGAAACGCGTCTGGGGAAGCGGCCCTTCGGATGCGTCCACCAGCAGGATAGCGCCGTCGGCCATGCTGATAGCCCGTTCCACCTCCCCTCCGAAATCCGCATGGCCGGGGGTGTCAATAATGTTGATGCGAACGTCTTTCCATTTGACCGAACAGTTTCTGGCGGCAATGGTAATGCCCCGTTCCCGTTCCAGGTCCATGGTGTCCATGAGACGCTCTTCAACCTTCTGATCCGCCCGAAAGAGGCCGCTCTGGTGAAACAGCCCGTCTACAAGCGTTGTCTTTCCATGGTCCACATGGGCGATAATGGCAACGTTTCTGAGTTTTTCATTTATTTGTATCTGAGTCATGGGTATCGGAATTTCCTTTATCGATTTGATAAGACAAGCAGGTATTCTAAGCATTATGCCTCTATTTACAAGAGTTATAATTCCTTGAATAATCGTCGGCTGCCGCTTGACCTTCGCGCTGTGGGCTGATAACTTATGATTTCACACGCTTCTTACTTTGGTGAAAGGAAGACCCCATCGGATATCATCTAAGGGAGGAAGTTTCTAACTATTGCTTACTATATGAGATTCTTTCTGCAACCTGAAGAACCTCCCTGCTGAGCCAAAGGAATAGATTAGCGACCCACACCTGGACTAAGTTCAGCTCACATGGCCCTGCACTTATTGTTTTTTGGTGATGGTATTCATGCGATACCATTTGGTTTTCCGTGTACTATTGAAATGAACATCTGACACGGTGCTGACATTGTCGCGATTAGATTTACAAACAGAATAGCTCGGCTGGGAATGGGTCCCCATGTGCTTTGTCGTCATCGAAGGCACTAGAATGGAGTGGTTCAATGAAATTAGATGCCGGACTTCTGGGTACGCCGATTAAGAAATATCAGACTACGATCACCTGGCGGGAGACAACCAATTATGCCGCGTCCGTTGAGGATGATAATCCGAGATATTTTGATGACAGGGACGAGGCGGGAATTGTATCCCATCCCATGTTTGCAGTATCCGTCACCTGGCCGGTTTTGAGCCGCCTGGATACGTTCATCGAGTCAACGGATTTTCCAAAAGCGGTGTTGATGACCCAGGTGCACTACACCGAGCACCTGATCTTGCATCGCCTGATCCGGCCTGGAGACGAACTATCCATTATCGGAACGTTGAAGGCCTTTTTGCCCCATCGTTCAGGGACCCATGCCATCATCTGTCTGGAGGCCCGTGACCGGAAAGGGGAACCGGTCTTCACCGAATACACCGGCGCCATGTTGAGGGGGGTCGGGTGTGGAGAGGGAGGCAGGATGGGCCAGCTCCCTCTGATTCCGGAAAACGACACCGGGGAAGAGGTCCTCTGGACCTCCGACATCCCCATCGATCCCCTGCGCCCCTATATTTATGATGGATGCAGCAATATTGTCTTTCCGATTCATACCTCGCCGAACTTTGCCCAAATGGTGGGCCTGCCGGGAATTATATTACAGGGAACCGCCACCCTGGCATACGCGATCCGTGAAGTGGTGAACCATGAGGCTAAAAAGGACCCTGCCAGGATCGCCGAGATTGCATGCAGGTTCACCGGGATGGTCCCTCCCGGAACCGATATCAGGGTGTGCTGCACCGGGAGGAACTCACACACCGATTTTACGGACATCTTTTTTGAGGTCCGAAACGATGATCAGGAGAAGACGGTTCGCAACGGATATGTAAAGATAAAGAAAGGGTGATTGAAATGGATACGACGGAAAGATTGCCGCTGGTGAATTCCTACATTGATAAATGGGCCAGGACGCAGCCGGATTCGGTGGCCATGGTTCAACACGAAGACGGCAGGGAAGTTACGTATAAGCAGTTCAGGTCCCTCATTGATTTTTTTGCGCTCAAATTGCTGGATATGGGTATTCAGAAGGGCGACCGGGTGGCAACCCAGCTGGTATTGCTTCCGGAGCATATGGCCCTCATGTATGCCTGTTTTAAAATCGGGGCCATGATTGCGCCGTTGGATGTCCGGCTGAGTGAGAATGAAGTGGTTCGAGACATCAACAAGATCGATGCATCGGCCTTTTTCTTCCTGGGAGAAACCCCTGTCCGTGATTTCAGGATGGTTGGAAAGGCGGTTCTTAAGGGGTGCCCGTCCGTCAAACACCTGGTGCAGTTCACTCCGGACCCCAAACCCGGAGATATTATGGAAGGGGCTGTCAGTATCACGGATCTCATGAATAAAGGGCGCCTGGTGTGGCTGAAGGTGAGAGATGTATTTGCGGGAACGCTTAAAAAGGCATATCAGCAGGTGGACAAGAGAACCCCTGCCTTGATCATCTACACAACCGGAACCACCGGCGAACCCAAACCGGCCGTGCTGTGCCATGAAAATATCATCGTTCAGAACCAGATCCTGGAAAGGGGCATCGACTTTAAAGGGGACAAAAGAGATTTTTCCGTCCTTGTCAATCTTCCGCCCAGCCATGTGGGATGTGTGACCGAGACATTTATGACCACCATGTTTATCGGGGGGAAGGCCGTTCTTTTAAGGATATTTGACGCCAAGGCCACCCTGGAGGCCATTGAGCGCCACAGGGTCAAGGTGATCGGACAAATCCCCACCATGTTTCGCATGCTCTGGGATTTTCCGGAATATGAAACCTATGATCTGTCAAGCCTTGAGTTTGTCGCCTATGCCGGATCGGCCGTTGACACGACCTTTCTCAAGAAGCTCTCCACCATGGCGCCAAGATTTGGAACCGGTATTGGAATGACGGAAAATGCCGGGTTTGCCACGTTTACCCCGGCGGACATATCCATCGAGGAGATGGCCGGGCAGGTGGGGCAGGCCTTTCCCGATCTGGCTCCAGTGTCCATTCGAAGGCCGATGGAAGCGGACGGATCAGCGGGGGCGGAATTGGCCGATGGGGAGATCGGAGAAATCTGTTATCACCCTCCCATCGTTTTTCTGGGCTACTACAATCAGCCCGAAGAAACCCAAAAGGCGGTTTCAACAGAAGGGATCCTCTATACCGGGGACCTGGGGTATTTTAAACAGATGGATGGGTACAAGGCACTGTATCTTTCCGGGCGAAAGAAATTTGTCATCAAACAAAAGGGATACAACGTGTTTCCGGGAGAGGTTGAAGAACATATCGCCCGAATGGAAGGGGTGGATGTTGTGGAGGTGATCGGCATGAAACATCGGCTTTTTGACGAAGGGATTTTTGCGTTTGTCCGTCCGCTTGCAGGCGTCCCTCTGACCGGCGGGGACGTGATGGAACACTGTAAATCCATCGCCTCTTACAAAAGACCCCAGCACATTCAAATATGGCCCTCTGATCAGGCGCTGCCATTGACCCGAAGCACCAAAGTGGACAAGCTCAAGTTAATGGAACTTGCGGACCCCATTGTAGAAAATCTGAGAAACGAGGGAAAATGGTGATAAGAACTTGCTTTTTCAATAGAAAAGTATAGTGAGATGGGCCTTGTGTGTCAAGAAGAAATGATACACTCCATATTGTGTAAAGGGGTCACGTCTACTCTTGAGTCTTACTACTTGGTTGAATTGAGAACTCCCCTTTCGACGTGTAAACCACCAAAACCCTCGAAAACCTTTTATGATCATGTTATGAGGTCAAACCAAAACGCTTCTTGAAGAGCTCTTCGGATAATCTCGCCCCTTCATCTGTCAGGGTCACCGACTTCGCCTTGGTTATGGGATTTCCAATATAGCCCTTCTCATGCAGGCGGTTCATGGTATCCCAATCCATGCCCTTCCATGCCCTGGTTCCTTTATCATGGGTCGTAAGGAACAGCAGCGCAAGAACCATTTCATCAACCTTGTCTTTGTCATATTCCATTTGCTAAATCCTCAAACTTCTTCTCATTTCTGAATTTCAGCCCAACAAGATAGGGCCCCGTTCAAAACCGGTTTTGACAGAATTTAAACAAACAATTTGCGGATTTCAATAGAATTAGTCTTTTCAGGATACCTCTTAAAAACGATTTATCAAAATTATGGACAATAGGCTTTCTTGTGCTTCTCTATGGGCATCCCTTCATGCGCCTCCATGCCGGAGGTGCCATTGTACTGCTTGTGGGCAAAAAGAGCGTGAGCGGAAGAACTTTGCCGGCGGCCGTTTCACAAGGGCGTTTTGCGCTTGACAATCAGGTGCTTCATGAGTTTTTCTCACTGGCCATGTCACTAACCCTTCACAGCGCATCATAACAAGCCACGATCAAATCCATGAACATCGCCTGGTGGGTGCAGCGATGGGGTGAGCTTCACCCTGAAAAGACAGCCGTCATCTACAAAAACAAGGCCATCTCCTACCGGGAGTTGCACCGCCGCGCAGACCGGACCAGTTGCTGGTTTCAATCCCTTGGCATTGAAAAAGGGGACCGGGTGGCGGCCATGATCACCAACTGCCCCGAGTTCTTGGAGATTTTTATCGCCTGCTCCAGACTGGGTGCCATATTCATCCCCGTCAACTACCGCCTTGCCGCCCCCGAGCTTCGCTTTACCCTGATGACATCGCGTCCCCGTCTCTTTGTCTTTGGACAAAGGGACATGGAGACCGCGGCGTCCCTCGGACTGAGCATAAGCCTCCCGCTCTTTCACTCGGGCGGCCTCTTCATCCAGGCCGCGCCCATTCTTTACAAGGGGGCCACACTCGTCATCCATCCCCACTTTGAACCGGCGCACACCCTCCAGGATATCTCCCGATATGGCATCACCAAATTCCTGGGGGTCCCTACGGTCTACCGGGCGCTCCTCCGGGTACCGTCTCATGAACGGGGGGATCTCTCCTCACTCAAAGTCTGTGCCATCGGCGGTGAGAAGACCACGGTGGAACTCCTCAAAGCGTGCGGCAGGGCCGGATTTCCCTTGAGGCAAATTATGGGGCAGACCGAAACATCCATCCTCCTGTGGGCATCGGAAGAGGATTCCCTCAGGAAACCGGGGACTGTCGGAAGACCGGTATTTCATGCCGATGTGGAAATCATGGACCGCGAGGGTCGGCGGGTTTTCCCCGGTCAGGTGGGAAAGATTGTTGTGCGCGGCTCCATCATGATGAAAGAATACTGGCAGGATCCGGTGAGAACCGAAGAAACCATCAAAAACGGCTGGCTCCATACCGGGGACCTGGCACGGATGGACGAGGAAGGGTACTTTTATCTCGTGGACCGGGCCAGGGACATGTACATAACTGGAGGCGAAAACGTCTATCCGGCCGAGGTGGAAAAGGTCCTCATGGAACACCGGGGTATCGAAGAGGTGGCCGTGGCCGGTATACCGGATCCGGTCTGGGGGGAGTCGGGCGTGGCTTTCGTCATTCTCAGAAAAGAGACCCAGCGACTCGATCCGTCTGAGATTCTCACCGTATGCGATGGAAAACTGGCCGCGTATAAACGGCCCAAAAAGTGGTATTTTGTGAGGAGTTCCCCAGGACCTCCTTGGGCAAGGTTAAAAAGCGGCTTCTCATTGAAATGCACGGGGCTGAGGAGGGTGAACCCCTCGATTAATCGGCTGGCGGTTCCACGATTAAGTGGGTCGGGCGTATCGCCCTTGATCTGCCTTTTCCATTGAACCGTTACGCATGATCAAGTTCGTCTATGATTTGCCGCATCCACTCCGGTATTCGAGTGTCGTAATAAAATATGCCAAATGAGCAAAAAACAGGCTTTTTGCTGGCCGGTGCTGCCTTTGTTTTCTGGGGGCTGACGCCTTTTTATTTCAAGGCCATTTCCGCTGTATCCCCCGTAGAAACCGTCGCTCACCGTATCATCTGGTCTACGGTGATACTGGCTTTTTTCCTGCTCCTAATCAACAAGAATATTTTCAGAAATATCCTGCATCAACTCCACAGACACGGATGGGTGCTGGGCGTGGGCGCAGTACTTCTGTCAGTGAACTGGTTGACCTACATTTATGCGGTCGTAAGCGGCCGGGTTCTCGAGGCGAGTCTCGGCTATGTCATCAATCCGCTGGTCAATGTGGCACTGGCAGCGGTTTTCTTGAATGAAAAACTGACACGGATGCAAAAAATCGCGGTATTTCTCGCAGCCGTCGGCGTCATCCAGGAAGTCATTCGGTTTGGACAGATTCCGACCTTGGCCCTGATTATGGCGGGCACGTTCGGCGTCTACGGCCTGCTTCGAAAGAAAGCGAATATCGGCGGAAGCGAGGGATTGTTTATTGAAACCCTTCTGATGCTGCCACTCGCGACGGCCTATCTATTCTACCTGCAGGGCGACGGCCGCCTGGCCTTCGGACACCAGGGGCTGTGGATCACCTGTCTGCTCTTTTCAGCAGGTTTAATCACGACCGTGCCCCTCATCTGGTTTATCAGCGCTACCAAGAAGCTCAATTATTCCATCATCGGCATGATGCAGTATATCGCCCCTACCCTCATGGGATTGCTGGGCTATTGGGTGTATGAGGAAGGCTTTCCGCCGGGACGGCTGATCACCTTTGCCCTGGTGTGGTCCGGGCTGTTGCTGGTTGTCATCGAAAGTCTCGGACATATGAGAGCAAGAAAATATTGAAATGACGTGATCGCTATGTTTCCGATGGTTCAGGTCAAAGGGAACTGGTGACCATCATTCCCATCTAAATAGGGAACTACGGATACCTATTTTCGCCAGCCGTTCGAACTAACCCGTTTGACTCGAAGGCACCGGCTGTTGTAAAAGATGCCTGAAGGTCAGGCATGCTGTGGAACGATTGGAGAGGGAAGGGGCGTTTTGAGATGCCCGAAAGGTCAATGTGAACCGCATGCCATGGATGCCGGTTTTTTTTCATAAGAGCCAACAACAGCAGGAGCACGAATGATGGATTTGACGCGGTTTCCGAGAAGGCGCTACACGGTCGGGAAGACACCTATTGAAGCGATTCCCCGATTCTCCGAGGCCCTGGGTGGGCCCATGATTTACATCAAGCGGGATGATCTTCTGGGGCTTACGGCTGGTGGAAACAAGACCCGAAAACTGGAATTCCTTGTGGCGGATGCCCTGGCCCAGGGGCGGACACCCTGATTACCTGTGGGGCGATCCAGTCCAACCACTGCCGGCTCACTCTGTCAGCGGCGGTAAAAGAGGGACTCAAATGCCGGCTCATTTTGCAAGAGCGGATTGAGGGAAGTTACGATCCAGAGGCAGGCGGCAACAATTTCCTCTTTCGTCTCCTCGGAGTGGAAGACGTGGTGATCATTTCAGGAGGGATGGACCCCATGGCCAAGATGGGGGAAGTCGCCGAAAGCCTGGCACGAAGTGGCCGAGAGGCCTATATGATTCCGGTTGGCGGGTCCAATCCGATCGGGGCCACAGGGTATGTGGCCTGCGCCCAGGAGATCCAGGAACAGACCTTTGAGTCGGGGCTTCAGTTGAGTGCTGTATTCTGTGCCAGCGGAAGCGCCGGAACGCAGGCGGGCCTGGTCACCGGGTTTTGCGGGTGCCATATGAACATCCCGGTTTACGGCATCAACGTGGGCGGAGAAAAAGTCACGCAGGAGGAACGGGTTTTTGACCTTGCACAAGAGACCGCTCACCATGTGGGAATCAACGACGGCATCCCCCGTGAGGCGGTTGTCTGTTTTGATGACTATGTGGGACCGGCCTATTCAGAGCCGACCCCGGAAATGGCCGAGGCGGTGCGACTCCTGGCGAGGACGGAAGGGATTCTTCTGGACCCGGTCTATACCGGGAAGACCATGGCCGGACTGGTGGATCTGGTGCGAAAGGGCCATTTCAGAGAGGACGACAACATCCTATTTGTTCACACCGGCGGTACGCCTGCGCTCTATGTCTATGATGACTATATCCTTTCGCAAGGGGTCGTTTCCAGTTGAGTCAGCCCCAGGAATGGAAGAAGGGGACACGGATCCATCGATTTCAGAAATCCAAGCCGCAGTTCATTTTTTGCCGAAGTACGATATCCTATATGTAAGCGTTCTGGTTTACCCTTGACATCAAGGCACTCGGTCTATACCCTACAGGTATTCAAAATTTTCTCCGGACAAACCGGATACCCGTCATCTCCATGTCCGGGCATGACCGCCATTTGCAAAATGGTGAACCGTTTTGGCACCAAGGAATGCCTCGGTGTTGTAATCATTTACCGAAATCAGGTCCTGCCGCTATGAATACATCCCCACCGGCACCCCCAAACCATTCCCGTTTCGAAGGAAACCACGAAGAGAAAGAAGCGGTCTCCATGCAGTCTTTATTGGACAAAGCCGCTTCACTGAGAGAACTGGGTATGGTGGATGAAGCGGTAGCTGAGTATGAAAAACTGTTTGATACCGAATGTCCCCCCGTGAAGATTATCTCCGGATTGGTGGCATGCCTTTCCAAGACAAAGTCTCCCCGACACGTGGTACAGCGTGTGGAAGAAGTGGTGGGTGAGCAGGGGTTTGATGACGCAAAGGTCGCCCGCATTAAATACTATCTCGGGGTGGAAACGGAACGGGTAGGGAATAAGGATCTGGCCCTCGATCTTTACAGGCGTGCGGCTGAGTTGGACCCGGAAAATGAACAGGTGGCGAATCGGCTGGAGAGCATTATATCCAGGCTTTCCTCCGGGTCCCGTTACGATTATCTCATCCACAAAGGACTGGTGAGCCGGGAGCAGCTTCAGACGGCCCTGAAAATGGCCAAGAAGATGCAAAAGAGTGTTGAATTTGTCCTCATGCAAAATTTCAAGATCAAAAAAACGGACATCGGAAAATCCCTGTCCCTTTATTATGGATGTCCGTTTAAGCGTTTCAATGCCAGTACGCCTGTCCCGATCGAACTCATTCGAAATTTCAAGAAAGCCTTTTTGGTCCACGACCTGTGGGTTCCCTTGAGCTGGGACAACAATGGGGTCGAGATATTGATTGATGACCCGGGAGATCTCAGGAAGACCGGCACGATCAAGGGGTTGACCAAGAGCAATAATATTCGGTTCTGTGTCGGCATCAGGGAGGACATCCAGGAGTTTATCACGCTCTTTTTTGACCGAGAGAAAGAGGAACGATCGGCCAAAGACATGAGGGCGATGGTGGAAGAACTGGATGTCATTCCAGACATCGAATTTGAAGATGAAGAAGAATCGATCGAGATGCAGGAGGAGGTGGACGAGTCCTCAAGCCAGGTGGTCAAGCTCGTGGATCAGGTGCTCGTTACGGCCATGAGGAAAAATGCATCCGATATTCACATAGAGCCCTCGCCCATTACCAACAAGACCCGGATTCGATATCGTCTGGATGGGGTCTGCCAGGAGTATCTTGAGGTCCCCAACTCCTTGGCAAAAGGTATCCTTTCCAGGATCAAGATTATGGCAGGTCTCGACATTGCAGAACGGCGGCTGCCCCAGGACGGAAAAATCAAGTTCCGGCGAAAAGGGGTTCCAGCGCTCGACCTCAGGGTGGCCACATTGCCCACGACCGGCGGGCACGAAGATGCGGTACTCAGACTGTTGGCCGCATCCGGTGCCCTGAAGCTGGATGACATGGGACTGAGCGAGAGAAACATGCAAATTATGAAGCGAGTACTGGCCACACCCTATGGGCTGATCCTCGTGGTGGGCCCCACCGGTTCGGGGAAAACCACCACTCTCCATTCGGCCCTGGGATATATCAACAATCCGGGCATTAAAATATGGACAGCGGAAGATCCCGTGGAGATTGCGCAGCAAGGGTTAAGACAGGTCGAGGTGAAACCGAAGATCGGTCTCGATTTTGCGAGGGTCATGCGAGCCTTTTTAAGGGCTGATCCGGATGTCATTATGATCGGTGAGATGCGTGACTACGAAACCGCATCCATAGGGATCGAGGCTTCTCTGACCGGCCATCTGGTCTTTTCCACGTTGCACACGAACAGCGCCCCGGAAACGTTGACCCGACTCCTCGATATGGGGTTGAATCCCCTCAACTTCTCAGATGCCTTGCTAAGCGTTCTGGCTCAGCGTCTGGTCAGGCGACTGTGTATCAAGTGTCGCAAGAAATACCACCCTCTGAAGAGGAATTTCAGGATCTAACCGCAGAGTATGGTGAAGAAAAATTCCGCGAACTGAATATCGAATATGGACCGGACCTGTTTTTGTACAAGGCTTCCAGGTGTGATGAGTGTTCAGGGAGCGGATATAAGGGGCGCATGGGGATTCACGAACTCTTGGATGGAACAGCCGAGATCAAGCGGCTGATAAAGAAGGAGGCCCCCACCCAAGAAATTTTCGCTCAGGGGGCCCGTGACGGGATGACCACGCTCAAACAGGATGGAATCGCGAAGATGTTTGCCGGATATACGGATCTGGCTGAAGTAAGGCGGGTCTGTATTGAATGATGCGTAATATTCTGCCCGCCACAAAGACGCAAGGACACCAAGAGATTTGATTTAAAAATTATTTTTTTTGTGCCGTTGAGCCTCTGCGGCGATTCATTTCAAGAAATCACCAATAAACGGGGGAAAGTCAATGTCTAAGACAGCCCTGGTGGTGGATAACGATTTCTTCTTTGTGGAATTTCTCGCAGAACTGCTGCAAAAGCGGGACTACGAGGTGGTCAAGGCCTATGATGGAAAAGAGGGGCTTTCCAAACTGGAGGAAATGAGTGTCGATATCGCCTTTTTGGATCTCATGATGCCCAAGATTGATGGGCCACAAATGATCAAGGTCATCCGGCGCAGGTATCCTGAGGCACAATTTCCCATTGTGGCCATTTCAGGTACGCTTATCGAACAGATGGATGATATGGACGGAACCGCTGCCGATTACTTTATCATCAAGGGTCCCCTTGAACAGATGTCCAGCCAGGTGGAGGCGTTGCTGGATCGGATGGAAGCAAACGGTTTTTCCGCTGATGATGAGAAATGGCTGATTGAGACGGGAGACCTCTATCCGAGACAGACCATATCCGAGCTCATGGATCACCTCAATTATCGGAAATTTGTCATTGAAAGCATGGGGGTGGGGGTCTTAATTGTGGATAAGGACGCAAAGGTTCTCGAAATCAACCCGTTGGCCGCTGAAATGGCGGGCCGTTCACTTGAGCAGGTTCTGGGCACGCCGGTTATGGCTGTTTTTCCAAAAAGTGAGCGACCGCAGTTGATCCGTTCGCTCAAGGCCGTGGCCCAGGACCTTTCCCTGAAAAACACCCGTGCACAGATGACGGTCCTTGGAAAAAAGCTGAAGGCGTTGGTTTCTCTTCTGAGAATAGAGGAGGATATTGGCGGATGGATCATTGTATTGATGGAGGATGACTGATGAAGCGAACGAGTATCAAGAACAAGATGATCCTCAGTTTTCTACTGCTGTTGCTCATCGTCATGGTTGTGGTGGGTGTGATGCACCAGATTACCGGAGAGTTTTACACGGCACTCGCCATTTCCGCTGCACTGGCCCTGATAGCCGGGATTTTTTTCGGGAGTATTTTTTCAAGGTCGCTTTTGGGGCGCCTGAACAGTCTCAGCAAGGTGGCTCAAGAGGTCAGCCGGGGGGATTTATCGAAGGATATCCCGCTGCTGTCAGTGGATGAAGTCCGGGATCTGGAGGAGGTCTTCAAAACGATGGTTAAACATCTCAGAGGAATGATTTCCGAGATAAAAACGGTTGCTGCTCAGATCGAAACCACAAATAAAAACCTGTCTGAGCTGACCGGAAAAGTGCTCTCTAACAGCCAAGCCATTGCCAAATCGGGGAATGCCATAGCGGAAAGTTCGGAGAAGCAGTCTATTATTGTGCAAGAGACATCCATTGCCTTGAGCAAGGGGCTGGAAAGCATGGACGAGATGAGCGAACGTTCAGGCAAAACCGTTTCCGCCATCGATGATGCACGGCGCAAGGCGGAGCAGGGAGAGGCCAATGCCCGCGATACCCTGAAACATCTCGACAATGTACTCAAGCAGAT
Organism: Deltaproteobacteria bacterium; assembly: GCA_034522175.1. Lineage (GTDB taxonomy): Bacteria > Desulfobacterota > DSM-4660 > Desulfatiglandales > Desulfatiglandaceae > JAIPDZ01. The sequence goes on from JAXHLQ010000001.1 coordinate 4,304,184, forward strand.
GATGGAATATGCCAAACCGATCTACCGATTGTCGGGAAAGGTGGAAAAGATCAGGATGGTGATGAGCGTGCTGAACGAGGTCTCCCAGAAAACCGATCTCTTGTCTCTCAATGCATCAATCGAGGCCACACGGGCCGGAGAAATGGGCAAGGGTTTTGCCCTGGTGGCTGATGAAATCCGGAGTATGGCGGAAAATTCCCGTCATTCTTCGCAACAGATCGGCCGTATTGTGGAGGATATCTTCGAGGATAACAAGGCGGTAATGGAGTCCCTCAAGAACAGTGAGGCGGGTATCAGTCGCGGCCGGGAAATCATCAATGGAATCGTGAAGACATTTGCTGAAATGCTTTCCGGTGTCCAGAGTATCTCGGCAGAGGTAAGAGAGGTGGAAGAGGTGACCCGGAAGCAGGTCAAGGAGATGCGGGGATTCCTGGTCCGGTTTAAAGAACTGGCTCAGCTCTCCCAGGACAATTTCATGTATACTCAGAAAACGACCATCGGGACAAAGAACCAGGAAGAGGATATACAGAAAATTTATGATGCCATGCAATCCCTGGGCAGCCTGTCCAAAAAGATGATGGAAACCCAGCAGAAATTCAGGGTCAACGAATAGGCTTCCGTCTATGGAATATTTTGTATTCAAAGTAAGGGATCGATATTTTGCCATCGGGGCGCACTATGTGTACCGGATCGTCGATGATCTAATGGTCACACCGGTGCCTCTGCTCCCCGCCTGTTATGAGGGATTGAGCTACTATCGGGGCGAGTTGTTTGATGTGGTGAATGCCGACATCATTGTGGGAAAAGAGAAAGAAGCGTCGAAGAAAAGCGCATATATCATCCTTTTGAAGTGGGATCAGCATAATCTCGGGCTTATTCCAGACCACATTGTCGGGCTCAAATGGATAGACGAAGAAAACCCGCAAGAGACGGATCTGATGGTTGACGGCCTTTTAGTGAAGGTGGTTACGCCCGAAGCGGTATGGCAGTCCATCTCAGGAATGGATTATGGACCTGAAAAAATATGAGGAGATCTTCTCACAGGAGTCGGAGAAATATCTCGACGAACTGGACAACGCCTTGATTGAAATCGAAAAGGATCTCTTGAATCAGGCCTTGTGGGGAGACATTCATGGAAAAATTCATTCCATCAAAGGGATGGCCAGGGCCCTGAGCATGGAGCAAATATCCGGTCTCTGTCACGCCATGGAGGAGTGGTGCAAGCTGTTTCAGGAAGACCCCCACAAGTCGAGCGAAGAGAGTGTGCAGCTTCTGTTTGACGGGACCCAAATTCTGCGCACCCTGGTATCCGAAAAGGGACATATCTCCCTCCCCGATCATTTGAAACAGTACGATGCCCTGATCGATCGTTTTTCCCAGGAACCGGGGAACCCCGATGAGGTGAAGGCGGGCGAAGCAAAATCCGATGAGGTGAAACCCTCTCAGGCCAGAACGATTTACGCGCCGAAAAGAATCGGACATGTCCGCGTCGAGTATGCGTTGATTGAAGAGCTCCTGGGCTACTCACAGGAGATCATCCAACTCGAGAAGCGGCTTCCCCCTATGACCCGGGAACATGTCTCCTTGGGTGTGAAGGGGTGGGTTGACCATTATATGTCCGTATTGAAGGAGTCTCCACTTTCGGCTGACCAAGCTGAGACTGATTCCCGTCGATGATTTTGCGAGGTTGTTTCGAAAGACACTGAGAGACCTTTCCAAGAACTACGAGCGGGAGATCAATTTTGAAGTGATCGGCGGGGAGCTTCAGGTGGATATTGCCCTGATGGATCGGCTCAGGGAACCCTTTATCCATATTTTGAGAAACGCCATCGCCCACGGCATTGAACCGCCGGAGGAGAGGGAAGCGTCCGGCAAGGCACGGGAAGGAAAAATTGTGCTTGAGGCGGAACGCAGCGGGGACAGCCTTGTGCTGAAGATTACTGACGACGGCCGAGGCATGAACGGGGCGGCTATTACGGAATATCTCAAACAGAAACGTTCCATGTCGGACGAAGACATCTCCCGAATGTCCGAAGAGGCGTTTTACAGCACCATATTGAATCTTGATTTTTCCTCTGCGGGGCGTACGGACGAGATGGCGGGCCGTGGGGTGGGAATGAATGTGGTGGTCCAGGCCATCGAATATCTAAACGGGTCCATGTCGATCCGTTCCCGGGCGTCACAGGGAACCCAATTTGTCATCAAACTGCCGCTTTCCCTCTCCCTCGTCTATGCGGTCACCTTTCGTTTGGACCGATTCACCCTGTCTATTCCCACAACTCACGTAGAAGGGATCAAGGGGGTGGCGACCACTGCAGGAGAAGAGATGGATGCGCCGGATCGCCTGAGGAAGCTGCTCCGCATCGAAGGGAACCGGGGAAGGGCCTCTCATGTCATCGAATTGAAATATCCAGGGTCATTGGAGGCCCCCAAGGAGACGCTTCAGTTTGCGGTGGACGCCATCATGGGGAACAGGCCCCTCATGGTCATGCCGGTGGGCGAACTCCTCGCCAAGACACAGCTTTTTGCGGGTGTAGGGATTATGGAAAACGGCGAAATTTCTGTTCTGCTGGACACGGAGAAAATGTTGCCCCGGCTCACTCAACTGGACGAGAAGTAGGCCACAACGCTCCGGGTGAGGGCATCTATCGTGTAGTCTTCGGGGATCAGGCTGACGGACAGCCCTTCGCGTTCGGCAGTTTTTGCGGTAATGGGGCCGATACAGGCCACAGGTACCCGCTTCATCCATTTGAACAGGTCCTGTCTGATATCATCGAACATACCCGCAAAATTGGTTACCGTTGACGAACTGGTGAAGGTCACCATATCAACGGCCCCTTGCTCCAAAAACCCCTCCACCAATGAACGGTCCTGAACCGGCCGGGTAGTTCTGTAAACAGGGACCACGTCAACCGCCATACCCAGGTTTTCCAGGGATCTGGGGAGCATCTCTCTCGCTTTGGCCGCCCTTGGAATCGAGATTCTGCCACTCTTGACCCCGGCCGCTTTGAAAGCCTCCACCACGGCCTTGGCCCGGTATTCCTGAGGCATCAAATCCACCTGAATGCCCATCTTCTCCCAGGCACCGGCGGTTGCGGGACCGATGGCCCCGATCTTTATTCCCTTGAGGTCCCGGATGTCCTTTCCAGCGAAATAAAGGCGGTCAAGAAAATGGTTCACACCATTGATGGAGGTAAACAGGAGCCATTGGTAGCTGTCTATTTTATGAATCGCCTGATCCACAGGTGCCCATGTTTCAGGTGGGGCGATCTCAATGGTGGGAAATTCGATGCAGTCCGCACCAAGATCGGTGAGGAAATGTAAAAACTCACTGGCCTGAGCCCGTGCCCGGGTTACCACGATCCGTTTTCCGAAAAGGGGTTTGTTTTCAAACCAGTTCAACTCCTCCCTCAGCCGAACCACGTCCCCCACCACAATGACCGCGGGGGGGCGGATCCGATGCTTTTTGGTCAGCCGGGCGATGGTGTCGAGGGTCCCGACCACGGTACGCTGATCGGTGCGGGTACCGCGCTCGATGACGGCCACCGGGGTGTCTTCATCCCGTCCGTTCTTGACCAATCGCTCCGAGATCTCGGGGAGATTGCCCACCCCCATGAGGAAGACGAGGGTCCCGGCGCCGGTTGCGAGCCGGTCCCATGCCACCGTCGATGAGCCCTTGAGCGGATCTTCATGGCCGGTAATGAAGGCCACTGTGGGGGTGTGATCCCGGTGGGTCAGGGGAATGCCGGCATAGGCGGGAACAGAAATGGCCGATGTGACCCCTGGGACCACTTCAAATGTCACACCGCTCTTGATCAATTCCTGGGCTTCTTCGCCGCCCCTTCCGAAAATGAACGGGTCGCCCCCCTTGAGCCTGACGACCACGTGACCGGCTTTGGCGTGTTCGACGATCAGGCGGTTGATGGCATCCTGATTCATGGTATGGGCGCCGCCCTTTTTCCCCACATAAATGCGCGTGGCATCCGTTCGGGCATAATCCAGAAACTCGGGGTTGGCGAGGTAATCGTAGATCAACACATCAGCCTTACGGATGCACGCTTTCCCTTTCAACGTCAGGAGCCCCGGGTCCCCGGGGCCTGCCCCCACCAAGTAAACTCTCCCTGTTTGATCGGTTTTAGGGATCATGTTCATCCTCAGTGGTTCTGATAAATGCGGGCCAATATTTTGTCTGCACCACGGGAGAGCAGCCGCTCCGCCAGGGCCGCTCCGATCTCCGCTGCCTGATCCTTTGCCCCCTTGAGGGTCTCTCTGACCATGGTGCTGCCGTCGAGTTCGGCCACCATTCCCTCTAAGACCACCTCGTCCTTTTCGATCTTCGCAAGACCCGCAATGGGAACCTGGCACCCGCCCTCCAATCGTTTAAGTAATGCCCTTTCGGCCGTTACCTGGATCCGTGTGATAGGGTGGTCCAGAAAGTGGAGTCTTTCCATGGTCTCGTCATCATCGCGCCTCACCTCGAGCCCGAGGGCGCCCTGGCCGATGGCGGGCAGCATCTCATCGGGTGAAAGCGTACGGGAGATCCGGGACTCAAGTCCCATTCGTTTGAGACCCGCCGCGGCCAGGATGATGGCCTGGACCTCACCGGATGTCAATTTGCCGATCCGGGTGTCCACGTTCCCCCGCATGGCAACCAGTTCCAGGTCGGGCCGCAGATGAAGCAGCTGGGACCCTCGTCTGAGGCTGCTGGTCCCCACCTGGGCGCCGGCTGGAAGGGTGTCGAGGCCCGTGCTTATCTCCGAAATAAAGGCGTCATAGGGGAGTTCCCGCTCTGGGAATGTGGCGAGGGTCAACCGATCGGGCAGTTGGGCGGGTACGTCTTTCATGCTGTGAACAGCCACATCCACGCTTCCTGTAAGGAGAGCATCTTCGATTTCTTTCACAAAAAGGCCTTTTCCACCGATCCGGCTCAATGGGGCATCCAAAATCTTATCTCCGGTGGTTTTGATCCGGATCAGCTCCACCCGAAGATCCGGATGTCGAACTTCCAGTTTTTCCTTCACCCACCGGCTCTGTCTGAGGGCGAGCCGGCTCCCTCTCGTTCCGATTCTGAGGATCATGCCGGCACCGGATCGATCCTGGATTCGATCAGCCAGCCGGCCATGTTCAGATCCATGGGCGTGGTAATTTTGATGTTCTGCTCAATGCCTGGGACCACGTGGACCGGTATACCGCAGCGTTCCAGCAGGTGGGCGTCATCAGTGGCTTCCTCCCATCCCTCACGGACGGCACGCCGATGAGCGTTGAGGATATCTTCATAACGAAACACCTGAGGGGTTTGGACCAGCCGCATCCGATCTCTTTGGTATGTTTTTACCACCTCTTGTCGCCCATTGATCTCCTTCACGAGTTTCCTTGGCCATCAGGCCGGGTATGACGGCTCGGTGGATCCTTGCCGCCTCAATAACCCCCTTTAACAAAGCAGGGGTGATCAGGGGGCGAACCCCATCGTGGATGACGATACACCCATATTCACCGTTCGTGGCTTCGACCCCCGTTCGTACGAATCCTGACGCCGCTTGCCGCCTGCGATGACCCGCGTCACCCTTTTGAATTCAAACCGTTGGACGATTTCATTTCTACAATAGGTCACTTCCGCCCGGGAACCGCCACGATCACCCCATCCACTTCGGCGCACGCTTCAAATGCCTGAAGCGTGACCGCGAGAAGGGGTTTTCCCATCAGGGTCAGAAACTGTTTGGGCCGGTCGCACGTCATACGCACCCCGGCGCCCGCAGCGGGGATGATGGCAGCGGTTTTAGGGGGTAAGCATCCATTTTCAGGTAAAAAGGGAGGTCGGATCAGGAGATATTCATGGGTCGCATCTGAAGAGAGGCCCCGTTTGAACGCACTTCATCCCTGGGCCACTTTTCGGGTCTGCTTTTTAAGCCGGTTGATCCGTCTGCGCAGTATATCGACTTTGTCTCTATCGTTTGCTTCCCTGGCGCGAGCCTTGTCCTCTCAGATCGAGGATTCTTTTTTTCAGTTGCTTGATGTCGGCTACGGGTTTTTTTACTCGCTTTTTCTCCTTTTCGTCTTCGTCTTCAATTTCCCAGTACCCCTTGATGAGGGCCAGCAGTTCGTCCTTCTTCATGGCGCTGACACCGGTAACCCCGGGGATCTCCATGGCCACATCCTTCAGTTCGGGCACCGTCATCTTGTCCAGGGGTTTTGCAAAAGACGGGGCTTTCTTCGGGGGCGTCTCTGCAGCCTCTGTTTGGACATCCCCGGTCTCTGCCAGGGTTAATTCTGCGGCTTTATCTGGGGTTTTGTCTGTTACGTCCTTTTTTACGTCTTCTTCCATTTGTCTTTCTCCTGTCAAAAAATATGTTTCAAAAAAATGATGGCTTCTCCTAACACAGAACCCGGGGGCAATGCAATATGCCCCATCAACAATTTATGCGGTGCTCTTACCCCTTCTCCTCCGCATGCCTTTTTATAAAGGGGGTTACCAGATCAATGGGAATCGGGAAAAGCGTGGTGGAATTGCTCTCCGATGAAATCTCTCTCAAGGTCTGCAGGTACCGCAACTGAAGGGCCTCGGGATGCCGTCGGATGATTTCAGCCGCATCGGCCAGGCGGGGTGGCTGCCTGATATTCCCCTTCCGCACTGATGACCTTTGCCCGTCTTTCCCGTTCGGCCTCGGCCTGTCTCGCCATGGATCGCTGCATTTCTTCGGGAAGGTCGATGTGTTTGACCTCCACGTTGGACACTTTAATGCCCCAGGGATCGGTCTGCGCATCCAGAATACCCTGCAACCGGGTATTGATCTTGTCTCTTTCGGCGAGCAGCTCATCCAGCTCCACCTGACCGCAGACACTCCGCAAGGTGGTCTGGGCCAGTTGGGACGTGGCGAAGAGGTAGTTTTCCACCTCTATGGTGGCATTAGTGGGATCCATTACCCGGAAATAGATGACGGCATTGACCTTTACCGACACGTTGTCCCGGGTGATGACATCCTGGGAGGGGACGTCCATGGCCACGAGGCGGAGACTCACCTTGACCATTTTATCGATTACCGGGATCAGAATGATCAGTCCGGGTCCCTTTGTATTGATCACACGACCGAGGCGAAAAATCACACCCCGTTCGTACTCTTTTAAGACCTTGATGGCCGAAACCAAAAAGAGCACAATCAGTACCAATGCGAGGATGTAAAACATCAGTTTTCTCCTTTCACGAAAGCGCTTGGGTGTTTGATGCCCGTTTGACCTTTAAGACAAGTCCGTCGATCCCCATCACTTCCACCTTTTCATCCGGTTCAATCTTTTCCGTTGATACGGCCCGCCAGTATTCGCCATGGACAAATACCGTCCCTTCAGGGTTAAGGGGCTCCTTGACCACCCCCACCTCTCCGATGATGCCCTCAACGCCCCCCTTTGGTTTTCGACTGTAGGCCCGAAACGCCAGGGTGGCCACTGTCACGAAAAATCCGCCCACCAGGAGTATGGTCGGCATCATCAGCTTGAGAGAAACCCCCACATCTTCAAAGAGCATGATGGATCCCAGGGTCAGGGCAATCAGACCCCCGATGGAGAGGATCCCGTAACTCGCCACCTTGATTTCGGCGATAAAGAAGATGATGGCAAGGGCGATGAGGATGAGGCCTGCGTAATTGACCGGCAGGGTTTGAAACGAGAAAAAGGCCAGGATCAGGGAAATGGCGCCGATGACGCCGGGGAAGATGGCCCCCGGATGAGAGAGTTCAAAGTAGAGCCCCGCCAGACCGATCATCATCAGGATGTAGGCAATATTGGGATCACTGATGGTCTTGAGCACCTGGTCCCGAAATCCGGGACGGTAATAGGTTTTTTTCAAGCCCTTGGTCTTGAGGGTGACGGGACGGCCTGAGACATAGACCTTGCGGCCGTCCAAGGATTCGATGAGATCGTCCATGTCTTTCACCACCAGGTCCACCACATACTTCTCGTGGGCCTCGTCCGCGGTGATGGAGACGCTTTCCCGGATGGCCTTTTCCACCCATTCGCCGTTTCGGCCCTTGTCTTCCGCGATCCCCCGCCCGTATGAGGCCATGTCATTGACCACTTTTTCACTCATGGTCTTATCGATATCTTTGCCCCCGGCGGTGACCGGGTGGGCCGCCCCGATGTTGGTTCCCCGGGCCATGGCCGCCACATGCCCGGCAACGGTGATCATGACCCCGGCGGAAGCGGCCCCGGCCCCCCGGGGGCCCACGTATACCACCACGGGCACAGGGGAATTGAGGATGGCTTTGATAATGGTCCGCATGGAGCTCGCCAGGCCCCCGGGCGTGTCCAACCGGAGGATGATCAGTTCGGCTTTCGCTTCCGCGGCTTCCTGGATGCCTCTTTCCACATAAAGCGCGGTTCCGGGATTGATGGGGCCCTCCAGCTCGATGATCCTGAGTTCATTCGGCCTTTCCGCTCCGGCCGGGTGGGGCAGCGTTAGACAGACGACAACAGTCAGGAGTAAAAAGAGGCTCAATGAGCCCCATGGCTTCGCCATTTCACTTGACCTCCAGACCCAGTCTATCCATCACGGCCTTGATGTCTTCCCACGTGTCCCGCTTTGCAGACGGGTTTCTGAGAAGGTAGGCCGGATGATAGGTGGGCATGACCGGGATGCCCCTGTGGTCATTCCAGCGGCCTCTTTCGGAACTGATTTTGAACGCCTTTCCGAAGAGGGATTGCGCGGCCACACGTCCCAGGGTGCAGATGACTTCGGGTTTTATGATATCGATCTGGTGTTTCAAAAACGGCAGGCATGCCTCGATTTCATCCGGTTCCGGGTCGCGGTTTTTGGGGGGGTGACACTTGACGATGTTACAGATATACACGGCGTCCCGGGTCAATCCCATGCCGTCTGTAATGATTTTGGTCAGGAGTTCTCCCGCCCGCCCCACAAAGGGACGACCCGCCCGGTCTTCGTCCGCACCCGGGCCTTCTCCGATGAAGATCAGCCTGGCCCCGGCATCCCCTTCACCGAAGACCATTTTGTTGCGGTTTCTGTGGAGACCACATCGGGTGCACTCGCCGATGTGTGCTCTCAGAGCCTCCAGGGAGGAAAATTGAGGCGCGGCGGCAGTGACGCCGTCTTTTTCCGTGCGGTTTTTCATGTGTGTGATGTCTCCATTCAGATATGTCAGTGCCTTCTCGGACAGGGGCAGGGGTGCGATGCTCAGATCTCCATAGGCCCCCACAAGGGTCTGGAGGTCCGTAAAGATCTGGGAGAGTTCGTCTCTTGTGATGTCCATATCCCGGTTGATCCGATTATTGTCCACCCGATACAGTCCTTCAACCTCGAGCCGATCGTGAGCCTTTTCCCTTAAGCCTTCCTCAACCCCACGGCCCTGTCCAAGATTAAATGCGCCACCTCCTCTTTCGTCATGAGGTATGTTTCTTCCACGCTGCCGTCCCGGAAAATCAGCTTGGCCCGGTTGGTGTCTGTTCCAAATCCCGCATCATCCTGAGAGACATCGTTGGCCACGATCATATCGAGATGTTTGGACTGCAGCTTTTGTGTGGCGTTGGCAAGCAGATCTTCGGTCTCTGCGGCAAACCCCACAAGAATAAGCCCTGAACCGCCTTTCTGTTCGCCCAGCTCGGCCAGTATGTCCGGGGTTTTCACCAGATTTAGAGACACCTGTTCGGCGGTTTTCTTGATTTTTTGATAAGCTGGCTGATGTGGCCGGTAATCGGATACGGCTGCGGCTTTGATAATGATATCACATCCGGACCGGTTTTCAAAAACCGCGTCCCTCATCTCCTGAGCGGTTCTGATCGGTATGACCGTCACTCCGCTGGGGCGGGGCAGGGCGGTGGGACCGCTTACGAGAACCACTTCTGCGCCGCGTATTGTCGCTGCACGGGCCAGGGCGTGGCCCATTTTGCCGGAGGACCGGTTGGTGATAAACCGGACCGGATCGATGGGTTCGATGGTCGGCCCCGCCGTCACCAGGATTTTGAGGCCCTCAAGGTCTTTTTCAGAGAGGATGAATGCAGCCTGTTCCACGATTTTCTCGGGGTCCGGGAGGCGTCCCCGGCCCTCGGTGCCGCAGGCCAGATCTCCCTCGTCCGGCGTCATCACGTGAAGGCCTCGTTTCTCTAAGCGATCCAGGTTTTCCTGTACCGCGGGGTTCAGGAACATCTGTGAATTCATGGAGGGGCAGACGAGTATTGGGGCCGTTGCCGCAATGAGGCAGGTCGAGAGAAAATCATCGGCGATGCCATTGGCCATTTTCCCAATGATATCCGCGGTGGCCGGAGCGACGATAACAAGGTCCGTTTCCTGCCCCCAGGTAATGTGGTCCATGGATCGCGTGCCGGGGCTGAACATCTCGTGGACGACCCGATGTCCCGAGAGGGCTTCTGAAGGTAAGGGGCTCACAAAACGGGTGGCAGCCGCGGTCATGGCCACCTGGGTATGGGCCCCCGCTTTCATTAGTCGTCGGACCAGTTCTGCGGCCTTGTATGCGGCGATGCCGCCGCTAACGCCCACGATGATTTTTTTTTCTTTCACGTCTACCCCGACATGGAGCCTGGTTCCGTCCGATGATTGATGATTATGCAGCACCTGCGTTATTGAGTGTAAAAGAAGCGGCGGTCCGTGTCAAGATTTGGCTGTTCGCTGTCCGATTGGAAACAAAGCATACGAAGGGTCTTGTCAGGGACGACCCCCCGGCAACTGACTCTCCAGCCCTGCGGTTTGCTCCACATCGAAAACAAAAGCGATGCCTGTCCCGGGTTCATGAAAACGGCCGGCTTCTCTTACGGCGGAAAGGACAGGCGTCTACCGATTGATCATCAACCAGGAAGAGGATTACTTCCGTGCGGATGTCCAGGCTGAGCCCGAAAAAGGTCTTGGCTTCTTTGTGCCCGGTTCCGGAGGCCGGGATGATGGTGGCGCCCGTGGCGCCCACCGCTTTTGCGGAATCGACCACCTTGTCGGTCAGATCCGGTTTGACCATGACGATGATGCACTTGGATCCCATGAGTGTTCTCCTTACATAGGGGTTTCATTCAATCTCGAATTATCACCGGCAGCGGGCCCATTGTTGCGGCGCCTGGCCCGGCTTTTTCGATTGATCACGAACTGGGCTACCTGTGCATAGCTCAGAACCGAGATAATCGGAAAGAGACTCGCAAAGGCAATGAGCCCGAATCCATCCAGTATCGGACTTCGGCCTGGTATGTTTGATGCCAGGCCCAGCCCGAGCGCCGCCACCAGCGGGACCGTCACAGTGGACGTGGTGACCCCTCCTGAATCATAGGCCAGAGGGATGATCATGCGCGGTGCCAGAAAGGTCTGAATGGCCACGATCAGATATCCGCCGAGAATATATAGATAAAGGGGCGTCCCCGTGACGATTCGGTAGGTGCCCAGGGTGATGCCGATGGCGACGCCGATAGCGACGGCAATACGCAACCCCCAGGCGGATACCGCCCCTCTCGAGGCGTCCTGCGCCTTATGGGCTACCGCGATGAGGGAGGGTTCGGCGATGGTCGTGGAAAAGCCGATCATGAAGGCGAACAGGTAGACCCATCCGTAGGCTGTCCAGGTGGCGCCGGATCCTCCTGTTTGTGTGACATCCGTGAGTTGCAGGGCCATGGTTTTGCCGATGGGAAAGAGCACCATATCCAGCCCGCCCAAAAAACATGCCATGCCCACCAGGACCAGGCAGAATCCGAAAATAATACGGCCGGGCCTGGGGATGGGCTGCCTGAGCACAACCAACTGAAAGAAGACCAGCAGTGTCAGGACAGGCAAAACGTCCTTGGCAGTGGCCAGCAGGAGTTTAAGTGGATTGAAGAGAATTTCCATATGCGTCCTGAATGACCGAGTCGTCCTTCGACGGTAACCAAACTTGACGGTCTCGTAAAAGTCGTCACCCCGTTGAAAAACGGGGTCTAGGAATTTCATAACTTCTTGATAACACTGGATTCCGGCTTTCGCCGGAATGACGGAAAGAGCGCATTTTTGACTTTTTACGAGCGTATCAAACTTCAAAAATCAAACTACAAATGACACACACATCTCAACTCTCGAAAAAAAAGACAAATGAGTGCCCCATCCTCACCTGATCCCTGACCCCTCAACGTCAAAGCACCACCAGCCCGAAAAGCATCACGAACAGTATGGGCGTCAGTGAAGCCAGGGCAATGAGGCCGAAGCCGTCCGTCATGGGATCCCTCCCGCGGATGGCGCGTGCCAGGCCCACGCCGAGGGCGGCCACGAGGGGTACGGTGACCGTGGAGGTGGTGACCCCGCCCGAATCGTAGGCCAGCCCCACGATTTCCGGGGGGCGAAGATAGTCATGACCATGACCAACACATACCCCCCACGATCATAAAGGGGAGGGACCAGCCCCTGAGGATTCTCAGTACACCGAGGACAATGGCCGTACCCACGGACAATGCCACCGTCAGTCGAATCCCCAATGCATAGTCCTCGAGGGTATCCGGTGTTTTCGGGATCAGTCCGGCACCGGCTGCGGCCCTGGCGCCTTCTTTGGTGACGGCGATAAGGGCGGGTTCGGCAACCGTGGTGCCGAAGCCCAGGGCAAATGCGAACAAGAGCAGCCAGGGAAGACTCCCTTTGCGTGCAAATTCTTCAGCCAGCGTCTCCCCGAGGGGAAACAGGCCGATGTCCAGACCCACGACAAAAAAGGCCAGTCCGACGATGACCAGGGCCAATCCCGCCAGTGCGTTCAGCATATCGGGGAAGGGCTGCCTGATGATCACAATTTGAAACAAGGCGATAACGCCTACGATGGGTGCCAGGTCACGGCAGGAGCCGAGCAGGGAGCGACCCAGGGCTTCGAGTATGGTTACAGAACGTGATGTTTGCATGCCGATCGCTTGATCAAAACCGGATCTCAAATGGGTGTTGAAAACGGGCGCAAAAGGGTAATGAAGGATCTTGACGATGACAATCGCATCAAAGGACAGGGCCCAAATGCCAGGGCACGAATTCATTGTCTCCGAAACCGAAGGCCTCGCTTCGGGTCCTTTTTCCCGATGCGGTTTCCAGGATGCGTCTGAAAATGACCTCGCCCATCTCCTCGACCGTGGCCTCGCCGTCAATGATGGTTCCGCAATTGATGTCCATACCCCCTCAAGCGCGTGGTACATGGCCGGATTGGCCGAGATGCCTGAGTAGGCGTCAGGACCCCCCGCACTCCAGGCCGAGCACGATGTGCTTAGCCGTCACGGCAGCGGGCATGGTTTTCTTCGAGGGGGTTTCCCGGTTCAAGAGGGACCAGTGCCACGCGGACGTTGTCCCCGGGGTGCAGTCGCAGTGTCGCGGGAACTGATGCCATCCGTCCCATCAGTCCAGATGGTAATCCTGCTCTGTGAGCTTGGCATGGGCTGCTGCCAGCCGAGCGATGGGCACCCGGGGCGGCGAACACGAGACATAAGTCATGTGGATATGGTGGCAGAACCGGATGGAATCCGGATGCCCGCCCTGTTCGCCGCAGATGCCCACCTTGAGATCCGGCTGGGTCTTGCGGGCCCATTCGATGGTGATCATCATGAGCCGGCCCACGCCCTTGACATCCAGCACCTCAAAGGGATTGTGCTGCAATATCCCTTTTTCGTTATACAGGGGAAGGAACTTGTTCTCCGCATCCTCTCTTGAAAATGAAAAGGTGGCCTGGGTGAGATCATTGGTCCCGAAAGAGATGAACTGGGCCAGTTCAGCGATTCGCCCGGCCCGCATGCAGGCCCGGACCACCTCCACCATGGTTCCGAATTTGTAGGGCACTTTGGTGTCGAATTTCTTTTCCACATCCCTGCTGATTTCATCCACGTATTTGTGCACCCATTTGAGCTCCTGCAGGGTACAGACCTGCGGGATCATGATTTCGGGCGCCACGGTTCCGCCCTCGCCGATGTGAGTGGCTGCGGCCTCCAGTACGGCCCGGATCTGCATGACATAGATCTCGGGATAGGTGATGCCAAGCCGCACGCCCCGGTGACCCAGCATGGGGTTGATTTCGGTCAGGGCATCGACTTTTTCCAGCAGCGCCTCCTTGGCTTCGATAATACCGGCGGTCAGATGCCGGTCTTTGAGTTCGCCCAGGCCTTTGGTAATGGCCTCGAGATTGGCCGCATAGCGCTCATGGAGTTCGGGATCGATAATCTTGAGGGTGTCGGGGAGTCCGGCCATCCCTTCCACCGTCTGCCGCAGCCGTTTCAGATGATTGATTTCATCCACCAGTTCGTCATGGGAAGGGAGGAATTCGTGAATGGGCGGGTCCAGGAGACGGACAGTGACCGGGTAGCCCTCCATGATGCGAAAGATATGCAGGAAGTCCTCCTTCTGGAACGGGAGGAGTTGATCCAGCGCATTCTGGCGTTCCTCCGTTGTCTCCGCCAGGATCATGTCCTGTACGATGGGAAGCCTTTCCTGCTGATTGAACATGCGCTCAGTCCGGCAGAGGCCGATGCCCATGGCGCCGTATTTCTTGGATTTGGTGACTGTATCCGGGGTATCGGCATTGGCCATGACCTGGAGGTCACTGATTTCGTCGGCCCACTCCAGGAGGACCAGGAGATCCTCCACGAATTCGGGTTCTATGGTGGGGACTTCTCCCTGGTAGACATTTCCCGTGGTCCCGTCGATGGTGATGGTATCCCCTTCTCTCAGGGCGACACCGGTGATGACGGCCTCTTTCTTGAGGTCGTCTATAAAAATGTCTTCACATCCCGATACGCACGGTTTTCCCATGCTCCTGGCCACCACCGCCGCATGAGAGGTCTTGCCGCCTCTGCTGGTAAGGATTCCCTGGGCTGCGAAAAAGCCGTGAATATCCTCGGGCCTGGTCTCCTCTCTCACCAAAATCACCTTCTCACCCAGTTTGGCCTTGCTCTCGGCTCGATCCGCATCAAACACGATTCTGCCGGAGGCCGCGCCGGGGGAGGCCGGGAGCCCTCGGGCCAGCACCTCTGTTTTGGCTTCAGGATCGAGCCTGGGGTGGAGGAGCTGTTCCAGCATATCCGGCTTTACCCGTAGAAGGGCCTCGTTTTCCGTGATCAGCCCTTCGTTGACCATGTCCACAGAGGTCTTGATGAAGGCCGACGCATTCATTTTGGCATTCCGGGTCTGAAGGCAGTAGAGGGTTTCCTCCTCAATGGTGAATTCCAGGTCCTGAACCTCACGAAAGTGGTCTTCCAGGATATGCCTCAGCTTATCCAGCTCCCGGTAGACATGGGGCATCTCTTTTCTGAGTTCGCTGATGGGTTTGGGGGTGCGGATGCCGGCGACCACATCTTCACCCTGGGCATTCATCATGTATTCACCGAAAAACCGGTTTTCACCCGTTGCGGGGTCCCGGGTGAAAGCCACGCCCGTGGCACTCTTTTCCCCCATGTTGCCGAAGACCATGGTGCAGATATTGACGGCCGTCCCGTCCGCCATGTCAGGCGTGATATTGAATTCCCTCCTGTAATCGATGGCGCGTTTGCCCATCCAGGATCGAAACACCGATTCCACGGCCAGTTCAAGTTGCTCGTGGGGGTCCTGGGGGAACGGATGACCTTTTTTCGCAACAAGATCCAGAAACCCGTCACAGGCCTGTTTTAGGGCCTTTGCCGAGAGTTGAGTGTCCTGTTTGGCATTGTTTGCCTTTTTGATCCCATTCCATATGGCGTTAAACGCGTCATCCTCGATTTTGAGCGCAACAGATCCGAAGAGCTGGATGAGGCGTCGATACAGGTCATAGGCAAACCGTTCATTTCGGGTCAGTTTGATCAGGCCGGCAATGGTCTGATCATTCAAACCAAGATTCAAAATGGTGTCCATCATGCCGGGCATGGAAATGGCTGCGCCTGATCTCACAGAGATGAGAAGCGGGTTGTCGGGGTTGCCGAACCCCTTGCCGGTTTCCTGTTCCAGCTGTTCCATGGCCGCACGAAGCTCTTTTTTGATGGCGGGTTGAAGCCCGTCCTTCTTCTGGCGGAGGTAGGTTAGGCAGGCCTCTGTGGTGATGACGAAACCGGGGGGTATGGGGAGACCGATTTGACTCATTTCACAGAGATTGGCGCCTTTACCGCCCAGAAGTTTTTTGTTTTTACCGTCTCCGTCCTTAAAGGCGTAAATGTATTTTTTGGACATGGTTAATTTCCTTCCTTGTTCTTTTTTCTGGCATATTCGAAAATGTAGGCGAGACAGAACAACGCCGCACCCAGGGCGACTATTTTTAGTATTGTGAGGTTGTTGAAGAAAAGCCGCGATGAGAATCACGGCAAACACAGCGGCCAATACCAGCCGGATGATCAATGTGGTGGATCTTTTCATCTTTTTACCCCAACAAGCTGTCCTCACTGTTTTAAGGAGAAGTTGTGATTTGAGACACTAAGGTTTCTTGAACGGAATGACGGTAGCTGTTTTTCCAGGTTGTTTCCCATTCCTGCTTTCGTTATCATCAGGCGCGGCTCTATCAGGTTCCGTTCGCTCGACCGCTTCGAGGCGCATGGGTTTATCGTTCATGGTGAATTCCTCACCGTTGATGTACGCATCCCTGAGTATCCAGGTGACCGTCTGCAGGGGCAGGGTAAGGAAGAGAAGCGTGACGTGATACCAGCCCTTCTTTATATCGGGCGTAATGTCTTCAATCCGTGCAAAGACGGTCGGGTTTCCTTGATGGTAAATCAGTACAACGTCGCCGATATCGCTCATAATCTTTCCTGCTGGAAACATCTTATTCTGATGAATCAAAAACCGAACCGGGATTCGTCCTTAATTTTTCCACCTTTGATTCAAAAGCGGGTCCCAGATCCACCCCCATCTGTTGGGCCCGTTTCTTGGCCTGAAGGCCGATGTTTCGGGTGTCTTTATAAAAGCTGTCGTCCTGTCGTGCGTTGGGATCGAAACTGGCGAGACGATCGCCCTCGGATACGTGATAGGCCACCCGGGAAATCAGGCGGCTGATGTCACGCCCTCCACATGCCGGACAGGTCAATGCCGCCTCTTCCTCTGCTTTCATGACCAAGCGCTGGAATTCCGCCTCACATGTGCGGCACCTGTATTCATAAATGGGCATCTACCGTCCTCCATTTTTCGGCATGGCTGCTTTCTCCTTCCCACAACCTTTATGCGCGAAAAGGTAACGTCATTCTACCCTGGTTTCTTTAAATTTGTCAAGTCCATGTCCACTGAGAGGCAACGGAAATGCCCTTGACACCCATCGGGATTCATCGCAGAATAAACTATGCTGTCCCGGGCGGCATACGGCTGATTGGCCGTGATTGTTAGGCCGGATGACCTCATGCCGCTTCTTTTTTCGCGGCGGCGACAGAATAGCGGAATCCATATACCGGGTGACAGAAGGGAGAATGACTGTCCGTATGCGTGTATCCCCCGTGAGTGCATCATTAACGGCCGTCTCACTGACGCGAAAGCTCCTCGCCTTTGATACCCGTAATCCGCCGGGAGCGGAGCGCCGTTGTGCCGAATACCTGGGCGGGTTACTTGAACAGGCCGGATTTTCCGTAGGTTTTTATGCATTCGCCCCGGAAAGAACGAGCCTTGTGGCCCGGATGCAGGGTCGGGGCGATGGGCTTCCCATCTGTTTCACCGGGCATCTCGATACGGTTCCCCTCGGTGCCACCGCCTGGAAAGGGGATCCCTTTCAAGGCGAGATCGACGGGGACAGAATTTACGGCAGGGGTGCTGCGGACATGAAAGGGGGCGTGGCCGCCATGGTGATGGCCGGTCTCCGGATTGCAGAGATGTCAAAGGGGCGGGCGGGCATCACCCTGGTGATGACCGCCGGAGAGGAAACCGCCTGCGAAGGGGCTTATTATCTCGCATCACTCGGAGCTGTACTAAGCGCGGCAGGGGCGGTGATTGTCGGGGAGCCCACCTCAAATCTTCCTGCATTGGGCCACAAGGGCGCCCTGTGGGTTCAGGCCTGCACGTCGGGTGTAACAGCCCACGGCTCCATGCCGGAGAAGGGGATCAATGCCATTTACAAGGCCGCCCGTGCCATCAGCCGCCTGGAGGCTTTTGACTTTGATGTTGCACCCCATCCGCTCCTGGGTTCTCCCACGCTTAACGTGGGAACCATCAACGGGGGCATCAACATCAATTCGGTTCCGGATCAGGCGACGATCGGTATCGATATCCGGACCATCCCGCATCAGAACCACAGGGAGGTGTTTGAGAAACTGACCACTTACCTTGGCGAGGAGGTTGATCTAAGTCGTCTCGTGGATGTGGCCGGCATTGCCACGGATCCTGAAAATGAATGGGTGCAGGCGGTCTTCTCCCTGATGGAAGCCTACCTTGGTGAGCGGCCTCAGGCACGGGGGCTTACGTATTTTACGGATGCCGCGGTGCTCACCCCTGCGTTTGGCGATCCCCCCACGATTATTTTAGGACCGGGTGAGCCTGAAATGGCACACAAAACCGACGAGTGGTGCCGTATTTCCGCAATCGAAACGGCGAGTGAGGTTTATCTGAAAATTGCGCAGCAATGGTGTGGACTTTGATGCCTTCTCTATCGGATGAAAAGGAGGTAAGGCCATGAAAATTCAGATTGAAAAAGTGTTGTGTGCCACGGATCTGTCTGAACTGTCTGATTATGCGGTCGGCTATGGCGTCGCCCTGGCCAAGGAGTTCAAGGCAGAACTCCTGATCTGTCACGTGGTCGACCTGACGGCGGGCCATGTGTATGGCGAGGGCACCATCAGCCCCCTGGAGCAGCAGAGCCGTCTAAAGGAATTCGCCCACGCCCATCTCAGGAAGTTGATTAAAGCGACGCCGGTTTCGTGGGAGCCCCTGGTGGAGATCGGGCATGCTCCGGATGAAATCGTCCGTCTAACCGAGGAGCGGAAGGTGGATCTGGTCATCTCCGGAACCCATGCCCGCGCCGGCCTCAAACGACTCGTTCTCGGGTCTGTTACCGGCCGGCTGATGGGCATTCTGCCCTGTCCGCTGCTGATTGTTCCCGATGGGCGGTATTCTGCTGAAAATGACGGCATAAAGACCTTCAGCCCAAAACGGATCCTCGTGGGCTGTGATTTCTCACCGGATTCCGATCTGGCCCTCGCCTATGGCCTTTGGCTGGCTCAGGAATTTCAGTCTGAGCTTCATCTGGTCCATGTCATTGAGCCGGTGGCCTACAAGGAACTCCTGAAATCCAGCTATCCCGGTGACAAGGGTGGCCGGCAGGGACTTCGGGACATTCTCGAAGAAAGACTCAATGGCATGGTTTCTGAAGATGCACGGTACTGGTGTACCCCATCACGGTGCTTCTCGCGGGCAAGCCCCATGAAGAGTTGACCAAATACGCCGTGGTCAACAACATGGAACTGGTGGTCATGGGGGTCCGCGGCCGCAGCCTCGTGGAGACGCTCTTTGTGGGGTCTACCACCGACCGGCTGGCCCGTCAGGCCCCTTGTCCCATCCTTTCCGTACGCCCCCTTAAGGCGTCCAAGGGAAAGGATACGGATTAAATGATTCCCGCCTCCATGAGGATTTTCTTGAGCGATTCCCTCTGTACCTCATTCAAGGGGAGCAGAGGGGATCGAACCGGCCCTCCATACATATGAATCAGTTCCATGGCGGCCTTGAGCCCGGGGATGCCGAATCTCGACGTGACGGCTGCGTTGGCATCAATGAGTTTCAGCTGGATCTCTCTGGCCTCCTCGAGTGACCCGTCTTTGAAAAGGCGAATGATGTCATTGACTTGATAGGGTGCCACGGAGGCCAGGGCCATGATCCCGCCCACCGCGCCCACGGTCAGGGCAGGCAGGAGGAAGCTTCCGGAACCCGCCAGTACCTGGAAATGAGATGGGGCTGCGGCGCATACCGCTCCCATCTTGACCACATTCCCCGAACTCTCCTTCAGCCCGATGATGTGGGGATGCATAGACAGAGCGATAATGGTTTCAGCGGTCAGATCGACGCCGGTAAAAGCCGGGACATTGTAAAGGATAAGCGGGATGGGTGAATGATCCGCTACAGGGGTATAATGATGCATGAGTGCCTCATGGGTCATCTTTCCCTTGTAGTAGTGGGGCGTCACCACCAGTGCCGCATCTGCCCCGCATTGCGCCGCTTTCTGGGTGAGATTCAGGGTGGCCCGGGTGGATTCACATCCGGTCCCGGCAATAAAGATATGATCGGCATCGATGGCGTTTCGAGCCGTTTCCCAGACGGCCAGCTTTTCCGCCTCTTCGAGAAACACGGCTTCGCCGTTGGAACCGAGCACGGCAAAGCCCCGAAGCGGGGTTTTCTGCCATTTCTCGATATTGCGCATCAACTGCTCATGATGAACCGCCCCTTGTTCATCAAAGGGGGTGGCGATGGGGGGGAAACATCCTTCAAGTGAGATAGGTTTCATTTCAGGGGTTACCTCCATTTTTATTTATAATTCGATATTTCTCTTTTATGGCCAACTGTTAAAGTCTTATGCTATGTTTTCTGTTCAATCGTATGCCGTTGAGGGTCATGTCCACATCATATGCCAGAAGCTCCACACCGTTCTGAACGGCCCGGCGCAATTCCCTGCCGTAAGCCGCGTCAATGTGGTCGGCCGGACGGAACCGTTTGGCATCCATCCGCTGGATCAGGTAAAACATAACGGATCGATGGCCTTTACGCACCTCCCTTTGAAGCTCAACGAGATGCTTCAGGCCCCTCGCTGTGACCGCGTCCGGGAAAAAGGCGGTTTCATCCTCCACGAGGGTGCAGTTTTTGACTTCTACAAAGCACTTTTTTTCACCATTTTCAAGGAGCAGATCAATTCTGGCATTTTCTCCGTAGGCGACCTCCCGGCGGATAACCGGGTACCCTTTGAGCGATGGGACCTTGCCGGCCTGGATGGATGCGTGGACGAGGCGGTTGGGGACCAGCGTGTTGACGCCCACCCAGGACCGCGCCATGTGGATCATCTCCCAGGTGTATTTGAGCCGTCTCTTGGGGCTGTTCTGTCTTGAGATCCGGACCGGACGCCCCGGTTCCGAACATCCGAGCATGCTTCCGGAGTTGGGACAGTGGGCCGTCACCACATGGCCGTTTTTCAATTTGACGTCCGCCATGAAACGCTTGTACCTTTTTAAAAGCGTTCCTTCGATGAGCCTGGGCCATTTCAGGTAGCCGTCTGTTTCCCGTGTGTCCGCCAATATCGTTTCTCCTGAGGGCCATACTTGTTCTGCCGTGGATGGAACCTAACATATTCCAGGGTCAATCGGCAACCGGTTATCAACCAATGGACGGTTGTGTTTGACAGAGGCACTGAAATGGAAGTAAAGCTTTTCGACAGAAATCTCTGGGATAATCTTCGTATCCCGAAATGAAAGGAGTGATCCAAGAAATCATGGATTCAGAGATGATGATCCGCACCATTGCCGGGGAGTTACATCTTGCTGAAGCACAGGTCGATGCTGCGGCACGCCTGCTTAAAGCGGGCGGGACCGTCCCGTTTATCGCGCGCTATCGGAAGGAAGCCACCGGGTCCCTGGATGAAGTGGCCATCACCGCCATCCGGGATCGTGCGGACCAGCTTGAAGCACTGGATCGACGGAGGCAGGCCATCATAAAGTCGCTCCGGGAACGGGACCTCCTGAGTGGGGAACTCGCGGAAAAAATCGATTCCGCCCTGACGCTGAGTGCCCTTGAGGATGTTTACCTCCCTTATCGGCCCAAACGCCGTACCAAGGCGAGTATGGCAAGGGAAAAGGGCCTCGAACCGCTGGCCCAATGCCTCTTCGATCAGGCGGATGAGACCGTGCCCGAAGCGGCGGCCGCTCCCTATGTGGCTCCGGAAAAAGGGGTCGAGTCGGTTGAAGACGCCCTTTCAGAGAGCCGGTACATCATGGCCGAGTGGATCAGCGAGGATCAAACCGCCCGGGAAAGGATGCGTGCGCTTTTTCGGGACAAAGGGGTTTTCAAGGCCGACGTAATCCCCGGCAAGGAAAAGGAAGGGGCCAAATACCAGGATTACTTTGAGTGGGAAGAACCGATTTCGGGTGCGCCCTCCCACCGGATTCTGGCGTTAAGGCGGGGCGAAAAGGAAGGGGTTCTGGATCTGCGCATTACGCCGTCGCTAACCGCGGCCATGGAAATTCTGGAGGAGCTATTCATTAAGGGGGACAACCCGGCATCGGGTGAGGTGCGAAAGGCCATCCAGGATGGGTACAAACGGCTTCTGTCCGTGTCCATGGAGACCGAGTCCCGCCTGGAGACAAAAAAGCGCGCGGACGAGGCGGCCATCCAGGTATTTGCCGAGAACCTCAGGGCCCTCCTTCTAACCCCGCCCATGGGTCAGAAACGGGTCATGGCCATTGATCCGGGTATCCGTACGGGCTGCAAGGTGGCGTGTCTGGATTCGCAGGGAAAACTCCTTGGGACCGATACCATATACCCTTTTGCCTCTGAAAGGGAACGGACTGTTGCTTTAAAGACGCTCAAGCAGCTCCTCGAAAGGTATCGAGTGGAGGCCGTTGCCGTGGGAAACGGCACCGCAGGACGAGAAACCGAGGCGTTCATCCGGGGGCTGGGGCTTCCTGAAAACATCCCGGTGGTCATGGTCAACGAGAGCGGGGCCTCTGTTTATTCCGCCTCTGCAGCGGCGCGGGAGGAGTTTCCTGATCTGGATCTGACGTTCCGGGGCGCCGTATCCATCGGCAGGCGCCTTATGGATCCATTGGCCGAATTGGTGAAGATCGATCCCAAAGCCATTGGTGTGGGTCAATATCAGCACGACGTGAATCAGAATGCCCTCAAAAGACGCCTTGACGATGGGGTCATGAGCTGTGTCAATGCAGTGGGCGTGGATGTCAATACGGTTAGCGAGCAGCTTCTCTCCTATGTCTCGGGAATCGGACCTCAGCTGGCGAGACAGATCGTCCGGCATCGGAACGAACACGGTCCATTTCGATCGAGGCTTGACCTCAAGGACGTGCCCCGCCTCGGTCCCAGGGCCTTTGAGCAGGCAGCAGGGTTTCTGAGGATCAATGGGGGCGAAAATCCATTGGATGCCAGTGCGGTTCATCCCGAATCCTATGGAATTGTGGAAGTCATGGCCCGAGACCTGGGATGCCGCGTCGCCGATCTTTTGGCGGACGATGCCCTCAGGAAGCAGATCGACTTGACTCGGTACGTCACCGACGGCGCGGGGCTGCCCACCCTCATCGATATTCTGCATGAGTTGGAAAGGCCCGGCCGGGATCCCAGGGAATCTTTCGATGTCTTTTCTTTTGCCGAAGGGGTGACGGCGATGGCGGATCTCGAAATCGGGATGAAGCTTCCGGGCGTGGTGACCAATGTGACGGCCTTCGGGGCATTTGTGGATGTAGGTGTTCACCAGGACGGGCTGGTGCACATCAGTCAACTAACCGATCGATTTGTGAAGGACCCCAATGATGTGGTAAGGGTGCAGCAGAAAGTGACGGTGACGGTGCTGGATGTGGACCTGGAACGGAACCGGATTTCGCTTTCCATGAAGGAAAACCCCGAGGCAAAGCCTGCCCACGGCTCAAGAGAAAAACCGCCGTCCAGGCACAGGAAGAAGCCCACCCAATCGCAAAGGAAAGGCCCGACCGCCTTCAACAACCCGTTTCAAAAGGCCCTGCGCTGAATTATTATCCCGCGGGAAATGTCAAGAGGCCGGGATCATAGTCATCGGGTGGCAGGAACCCCAGCAGTTCGAGACAGGTGGCCGCAACAGCGCTGATACTCATGCCGGTTTTTAGCGCTTTAGCGTATTCGCCCTTTAATTCCGGATCGTAGAGGATAAACGGAACGGGATTCAGGGAGTGGCTGGTCCTGGCCGCCGGCGAGCCGTCCGGATTTCTGAGAATGTCACCCGTGTTTTTGTCATGCTCGTACATCTCATCGGAATTGCCGTGGTCCGCGGTGACGAGCAGGATGCCCCCGGCTGCCTCCACTGCTTTGACCACGCGGCCGATGCACAGATCCATGGCGGCCATGGCCACCAGCACGGCCTGATAGATGCCGGTGTGGCCCACCATGTCCCCATTGGGATAATTCAGGCGAATGAAATCATATCGGTTGGCCTTTACGGCGTCGCAGACCGTGTCGGTGATCTGTGCGCATTTCATCCAGGGACGCTGCTCAAAGGGAACAATGTCTGAAGGAATTTCCACGTAGGTTTCCAGTTCCTCGCTGAATTTCCCCGTGCGATTCCCGTTGAAGAAATAGGTCACGTGCCCGAATTTCTGGGTTTCACTGACTGCCATCTGTGTGGTGCCCGAGGCGCACAGGTACTCGCTTACGGTCCGTTGGATATGGGGCGGGTCCACAAGATATTTCTGGGGAACCTTCAGGTCCCCGTCATACTCCATCATCCCCGCATAGAGGACATCGGGTATCCTTCCCCGGTCGAAATGATCAAACGCCTCTGCCTCGAAGGCCTCGGTGATCTCCAGTGCCCTGTCGCCCCTGAAGTTGAAAAAGATCACGGCATCGTCGTCGCGTACGGGCCCCACAGGGTTTGTGCCGTCGTCTGAGATGACAAAGGGCGGAAGATCCTGATCAATGGCCCCTGTTTCCTTTCTCAATGTTTCGATGGCTTCTCTCGCCGTTGGGAAATAGCGGCCCTCGCCGTGGACATGAACCGCCCACCCCTTTTTTACCATATCCCAGTTGGCGCCATACCGATCCATGGTAATGACCATCCGTCCACCGCCCGAGGCGATTCGGTAATCCAGGCCCTGGTCATTGAATCGCTTCAGATACTGTTCAAAAGGGTCGATATACAGAAGGGCGGACGTTTCCGGGACGTCTCGCCCGTCCAAAAGCGTATGGATCCGGATCCTTTTGATTCCTTCTTTACGGGCCTGCTCGATCATCCCCTTGAGGTGATCGATGTGGCTGTGGACGCGGCCGTCCGAGAAAAGGCCGATGAAATGAAGGGTGCTCTCACGTTGGACACAGCGCTCGATGACGGCCTTCCAGCCCGGGCCTTCAAACATCCGTCCCGATGAAATGGCGTCTCCCACCAGCTTGGCTCCCTGGGCGAAGACCCGCCCGGCGCCCATGGCATTGTGGCCGACTTCACTGTTGCCCATGTCGCCATCCGATGGGAGGCCCACGGCCGTGCCATGGGCCTTGAGATAGGTGCTGGGGCAGGAGGCCGTCAGGCTGTTGAGGTTGGGGGTGTAGGCATTCAGGACCCCGTTTCCTTCCTTGTATCGGCCGTGTCCTACGCCGTCCATGATCATGAGGACCAGGGGCCCGTTTCGTTTCTTAAACCGAGGGTTCTTTTCTAACGCCGTGAGCATGTGGCCTTCTTTCCCCGCAAGCGGTTCGGTTTAGAGTTTCTCATAGCTCGCGTCGGTTAATCCATCCAGGAGCAGGAACGATTCAATCTCCACGGAAATGATCCGGGCACTAAGACTGGCCAGGAAAACCACGAGCTGGGGATGCGCTTTTAGAAGTTTTTCTCTGATGTCCGAAAGTGTTGTCTCGTCCGCGATCGGCTTGTATGTGCCGTCAACGGTCAAAGCCTTGGTCTCTGATCGGCGTGCGCCCCCGTGGGTTTCCCGTGTGTCCACCAACAGGCTGACCCTGGGGCTTTTCTCCAAGTTTCGGAATTTGAGGGAATCCCTGTCCGTCACCATATACACGTGGCGACAATTTTCGTCGCAGACATAGGCCATGAGGGAGCAATGGGGTTTGCCGTCCGCTTCCGTGGCCAGGACACAGATATCGTGCGTTTTTAACAATTCCGTCATTGTTTCGAGCATAGGTCCTCCTTATCCCCCATCGAGGTTTCTGCTAAGTATAGCATGCTTCGGCCGTAAGGTGAACCGTTTTCGGGCCTGGGAACGGTAACAGCTCCGCCCATATTTTCCTTTTCAGGCGGATAGACTCTGGTGTATGCTGAAAATGCTCAGCCAGCGACATCTTCAATCACCGTCCACACAAGGAGAAGACCGGCATGGATACAACACCTATCAAACTCGGCGTCAGCACGTGCCTGTTGGGAGAATCCGTGCGGTATGACGGGGGACACAAACAGGACCATTTTTTGACCGATACCCTGGGGCAATATGTGGATTACATCCCGGTGTGTCCTGAAGTGGAATGCGGGCTCCCTGTCCCGCGCGAGGCCATGCGGCTGGTGGGCAATCCCGAATCCCCACGATTGGTGACCATCAGGACCGGCGTGGATCTTACGGATCAGATGGTGAAATGGGCCGACAGACGATTGGCTGAATTGGCGGAAAAGGACCTGTGCGGCTTCATTTTCAAGAGCCGGTCACCCAGTTCAGGGATGGAACGGGTGAAGGTCTACAATGACGAGGGCATGCCGGTGAAAAATGGACGAGGCATCTTTGCCGGCATGTTCATGGACCGGTTTCCCCTGATTCCAACCGAAGAAGAGGGCCGCCTGAAGGACCCCCTGCTCAGGGAAAATTTCATTGCGAGGATCTTCACCCTGAAACGGTGGCGGGAAACGACTTGGAACCGGAAAAACCGGGGGGCGCTGGTCGATTTTCATGCCCGTCACAAGCTCCTGCTCCTCTCCCACAGCGAAAAACACTACCGGGAAATGGGCCGGCTGGTGGCGGCGGCCAAACAGTACAGCCCGAGGGACCTTTTCGCACAGTATGAGGAATACCTGATGGCGGCGCTCAAACTGAAGACCACCATGAGAAAAAACACCAATGTCCTTCAGCACATGCTCGGCTATTTCAAGAAGGACCTCTCCGCCGATGAAAAGCAGGAAATGCTGAACATTATTGAGCAGTACAAATCAGGTTTGATCCCGCTCATCGTCCCGATCACCCTGTTCAACCACTACGTACGCAAATATGGCCAGGACTACCTGTCCAAACAGGTGTATCTGAATCCCCATCCCACAGACCTGAAGCTGAGGAATCATGTGTAGATCCCCTGCGGGCGGCTGCGTAACAGGGATCCAGGTAGGAAGCCCGTTTCCATGCCGTTGGCATTACGCCTTTACGATACCGTCTCTCAATGCCCTCGGTGACGGCACGGGTATGGCCATACACCGGTCCCTCTCCGGATGGTACATGAGCCGGTAGGAGGTCCCCCGGTTCCCCTCCTTGTACATATGATCCCACCCCCGGACGTAATAGGCGCAGGCATCATTGAAACAGATGTACATGTGATCATTGTCCCAGGTCTGACTGAAGGGGTTATCCGGAACCATCCATTTTTCCAGCCTGTCGCCGCAATACGGACAGCAGAGGGTCTCTGCAACGGCCTTTTTTCGAGCATTTAGATCTCCCTCCAGGTGGTTTGAATAATGAATGACCGGTTCCGGTCGATTGAGCCCCTGCTTTGCGCCTTTACGATCGGCATAAACCGCATAGATCGGATCACTGGGGAGACCACTATGGGCGTATTTGTCATCTTTGGGCCGGGGTTTTCCTTTGGAGACAAACACGGCGGGCTTATCAAAGCATCCGCTTCGCTCAAAGAATTCCTGGACCAGGATAACCCGTTCATCCTCATCGGATTCCTGCCATATCTTCACCGCCTTCTGAGGGAACATGCGGTTGGAAAAGACGACCAGAAAGAGCCCCCCCGGCTTGAGCACCCGGCCCACCTCCTCGAAAACCTCGAAGGGTTTCACCATGTAATCCACGGACACCGTATTCAGGACCACGTCGAAGGTGCCATCGGAGAAGGGAAGGGCGGGGGTTTTGTTCAGATCGTGCAACACCGTCTCTGTCAGGGCCTTATTTTGACTCAGTTCGTTGGGATTGAGTCCCAGGCCCACCACCCGTGAGGGGTGCAGGTGATCGGGAATGTGACTGTCCCAGCCGGCCATCAGATCCAGAATGGCGGGCGCATCCTCTATGACCAGCTGCCCGATCAACGCTTCCACGGTGCTGAGAGCAACGGCATCGAGATGGCTCACAAAACGGTCCACCGCATAAAATGTTTTATCATCGGAATCATCCAGGCGGCTGAAAGCGCCGTCGCGATTCACGGGACTCAGCTCAAAGCTTCTTTCCTCTACAACATTCTGCTTGCTTGTCATGTCCAAACCTCCATAAAAAAAGCCGGTATCCAAACTCCTGGACCCGGCTCGTAGCCCCATCTCTGGGCGGGTTAATATTATCGAATTCAAGTTGATGATTTAAACTAAGACATCAATGAGGGATGTCAACCGCCTTTCGACCTTAAAAACAGCAGCCCCGCAGAGGCGGGCCGGAAGGGGTGCGCTTAAACGTTGTTGTTTCTTCAGGTCCCCATGGATTGAAGTTCTTCGGTGAGGTAGGCCAGCCGGTCCACATCATCCATATCCATATCCGTGGGTGTGCCTTGTTCCTGAATGCGCTTTTTGAGGCGCTTCAGCTCCTTTTCCATATCAATGATACCGTTTAAGAGGAGATCCCGTGGGTCAGGACCCGCTTCCGGCTCCTCGGGCATCTCAAAGGCCACTTCCCTGGGCTTGAGCACTAGCCGTTCCTTCCAACGGGGCACATGGGCCTCCAGTTGATACTTCTCCTGAATCTTCTCGGCCAGGATCCGGCTTGCCTCGGGCTCGCCGTGGACCACAAATACCTTGGGCCGGCTTTCAAAACCCCCCACCCATGCCAAGAGGTCACTCTGGTCTGCATGGGCTGAGAATCCACCGATGGTAAACACCCTGGCCCGGACATCCACGTTTTCCCGGAAAATTTTGACCTTTTTGGCGCCGTCGACGATCTTCCTGCCGGTGGTCCCTTTGGCCTGAAATCCCACGATCACCATGCTGGCGCCGGGCCGCCAGAGGTTGTGCTTCAGGTGATGCTTGATCCGCCCGGCCGTGCACATACCGCTTCCGGCGATGATGATGGCCGATCCCGACTTTTCATTGATGGCGATGGATTCCTTGGTGCTTTCGGTAAAATGTAGGTTCGGCATGTCAAAGGGATCAAATCCCTGATCCACGATGGCCCGGGCCTCTTCGTCATAGTAGGGTTTGTTCCTGCGAAAGATCTCGGTGGCCTTGATGGCGAGGGGGCTGTCGAGATAGATGGGGATGTCGGGGAGCGTGCCGGCACGGGAGAATTCTCCCAGAATGTACAGAATTTCCTGGGTCCGCTCCACTGCAAAGGCGGGGATCATGATCTTTTCCCCATTGGATACGGCGTATTCAATGGCCTCGACGAGTTCAGACTTGCTGTCTTCGAAGGTCTTATGCAGACGGTTGCCATAGGTGGATTCCAGAAAAAGGGAATTGGCATCAAAGACCTCATGGGGGTCACTGACGATCAACTGGTCCCGTTTCCCGAGATCCCCGGAGAAGACCATCTTGAGGGATTCGCCGTTTTCCTCTACCCACAGCTCAAGAATGGAAGATCCCAGGATGTGACCGGCGTTTCTCAGCCGGGCGCGGATGCCGGGTTCAATATCGATCATCTGGTCCCGCTCCACAGGAAAGAGGTATTTAAGACTGGCTTCTGCATCCGCCTGGGTGTACAGGGGAAGGACATCCTTTTTGTGCTGCCGTCTGTTTTTTCGCGTCTGCCATTCCGCGTCCATTTCCTGGACGTGTGCTGAATCGAGGAGCATGATTTCGCACAGCTCCGCCGTAGGGGGGGAGGTCATGATGCGGCCGTGGAACCCGTCTTTGACCAGTTTGGGGATCCTCCCGCTGTGGTCGATGTGGGCGTGCGTCAAAAAGAGGGTGTCTATCCCCTTGGGATCAAACCCCCAGTCGCCCCAGTTACGTCCTTCCATCTGCCGGCCGCCCTGAAACAGACCGCAATCCACCAGGACTTTCTTGCCGGAAGCACTCTCCACGAGATAATTTGAACCGGTTACCGTTTGCGCGCCCCCGAGGCATGTGACTCGAACCATGTTAGCGCCCTCCTTTTGCCCTATCCGTAATGGTCTGTTTCAGGTGACTGTCGAATCCCACCGGGGTGAACTCAAATGATACACAGGTCGGTCCAAATGAGACGTTTTTCCGAGGTCTCATGTCAGCCATCGCTTGCGCCGCTTGTAATGCTTGACATCGCGATAGCTTTTCTTCTTGCCCACTTCGGTGAGGCCCAGATAAAATTCTCTGACATCCGCGTTTTCCTGGAGCTTCTCCACGCTGTCGTCCAGGACGATCCTGCCGTTTTCCATGACATACCCGTGACTGGCAATGGACAGCGCCAGCCGGGCATTTTGTTCCACCAGGAGGATGCTGACCCCTTCCTCCCGGTTGATTTCCTGAATGATCTTGAATATTTCGGAAACGAGGAGGGGCGAAAGGCCCATGGAGGGCTCATCTAAGAGCATGAGCGATGGGGTGGACATGAGCCCCCGGCCGATGACCAGCATCTGCTGCTCCCCGCCGCTGATGTATCCGGCTAGGACGTTTTTCCGGGCCTTGAGCCTGGGGAAGTAGTCGTAGACCCGCTGCATGCCGTTTCTCAGCTTTTCCCGCTTCTTGTTGGTATGCCCGCCGGCAATGAGATTTTCATCCACGGTCAAGTCTTCAAACACCCGGCGCCCTTCCATCACCTGAAAGATTCCCATCCGGACGATTTCTTCGGGCTGCTTCCGGTCGATCCGTTTTCCCTGGAATGTGATGGAGCCGTCCGTTACTTCCCCGTCTTCGGATTTGAGAAGTCCGGAAATGGCCTTGAGCGTGGTGGTCTTTCCGGCGCCGTTATTTCCCAGCACGGTCACGATCTGGCCCTGGTTGAGTTGAAGGGACATCCCCTTCAGGACCAGCACCACATTATGATAGATGACCTCGATGTTGTTGACCGCGAGAAGCGGATCCATGGTTACGCTCCCAACCTGGAATAGGTGATGTCTTCCTCGCCGAGATAGGCCTTGATGACGTTTTCGTTGTGCCGGATTTCTTCGGGCTTTCCCTCGGCAATCTTTTCACCGAAATCGAGCACGCAGATCCGGTCGGATATGTCCATGACCACCCCCATGTCGTGCTCGATGAGAATAATGGTGATGCCCCATTCCTCGTTGATGTCCAGGATGAACCGGGCCATGTCTTCGGTTTCTTCCAGGTTCATGCCCGTGGCCGGTTCGTCCAGGAGAAGGACCCTCGGTTTCATGGCCAGGGCACGGGCCAGCTCCACCCGTTTCTGAAGTCCGTAGGGGAGGGCGTGGACCACCTGTTTGCGGATCTGTTCGATTTCCAACAGATCAATGATGCGCTCTTCGATGTCCTTGCGGAGGGCCATCTCTTCGGATCGGGACTTGCCGTAATAGATGCCGCCGGAAAGAAATCCGGAGGTCAGGTGGACGTGCGCCCCCAGCTTGATATTGTCCAGAACCGTCATGTGGGCAAAGAGTTCCACATTCTGAAAGGTGCGGGCGATCCCCATGCCCGCAATCTTGTGCGGCTTTATCCGGGAGATATCCCTGCCCTCAAACAGAATGGTGCCCTGCTCCGGATGATAGAATCGATTGATGCAGTTCAAGAGACAGGTCTTCCCGGCTCCGTTGGGACCGATAATGGAAAATATCTCTCCCTTCTTGACGCCGGTACTGACGCCGTGAAGGGCCATCAATCCCCCGAAGCTGAGCTGGATGTTCTGTAATTCAAGCTGATAGGCGTCTTGGGTTTCCATTTCAACCGGTGACTTTCACCTTTTGTAACAGTTTAGGTTTCTAAAACTGGGTTACAGGTTCGATCCATTGGTAGCGATTTCAAAATGCTAAATTGTTACCACTTGCCTACTCAGAAGGTTCCACCTGTTTGACCCTGACCACGGTTTTCATGCGGAATGCCTTGCCGTCCTGATAACGGATATCGGCTTCCACATCCAGGGTGTCGCTTTCCCCGTACAGGGCCTCGATGAGATCTTTGTATCGCTCCGCAACGAATTTTCGCCGCACCTTACGGGTCCGGGTCAGTTCATCATCATCCGGGTCCAGTTCCTTATAGAGAAGCACGAACTTTTTCACCTTGGCCACCTTGGGCAGCGACTCATTGGTCTTGGCCACCTCCTCGGCAATCAGATCGTAGGTCTCTTCCTTCTGAGAGATGTCCGTAAAGGTGGTGTAGGGGATCTGGTTGTTTTCAGCCCATTTTCCCACATTGCCCATGTCGATGGCGATCATGGCCGTGATAAACGGACGTTCCTGACCGATGACCACTGCATCCAGAATGTATGGACTGAACCGCAGTTTGTTTTCGATGAGCTGGGGGGAAAATTTGCTCCCGTCCCTCAGCTTCATCACGTCGGACATGCGATCAATAATGATCACGTGTCCGTCGTCTTCGATGAGGGCGGCATCTCCTGAATGAAACCAGCCGTCCTTCAACGCTTCTTTGGTCGCCTCGGGATCTTTGTAGTATCCCTTGAAAATGGTATCGCCTCTCGAGAGGAGTTCCCCCGTGTCCGATACCTTGAATTCAATGCCGGGCAGGGGCTTTCCCACGGTATCCAGCCGGATGTCATCGGTCCGGTGAATGATGGAGGCCGCGGTCTGTTCGGTCATGCCGTAAGCCTGTTTGATGTTGATGCCGAGGGCCTGAAACAGATTGAATATCTCGGGTCCCAGGGGAGCGCCGCCCGTATAGACGTGGCGCAGCCGGGCAAGCCCGAGATAATTTTTGAGCGCACGAAAGAGGAACAGGTAGGCCAGGCCGTTTAAGATACGCCACCCCAGGGGCGGACGTTTCTTGTTCAGATTGAAGTCCGCCATTCGGTATCCCACCGGCTGGAACAGGTTGTAGAAAAGCCGTTTGATCCAGGCCGCATCCTGTATTTTCACCTGAATATCCGAACACATCCGTTCCCATATGCGGGGCGGCGCCAGCATGATATGGGGTCCGATTTCCCGGATATTCTCCTGCACCGTCTCCACCTTTTCGGGGAAGTTCACCGTGAAGGCCTTATACAGGGACCAGTAAACCCCGAATTCCTGTTCGCCGATCCAGGGAAAGGGGAGAAAGGAGACGTACTCGAAGGTGTCCCTGGCCGTATCCACGTCGTCCTGCGCCTTGGCCACGCAATACATATTTTTCTGGGTGATCATACTCCCCTTGGGGAGACCGGTGGTGCCTGAGGTATAGTTGATCATGCCCACATCGTCCGGGGTCACCTTACGCCACATCTCCTCAAAGCGATGCGGCTCTTTTTCGTGCAGGTCCCGGCCCAGTTTCTGGATGTCCTTGAAAAATGAGAGGAGGGGATCGTCATAGCGCCGCATCCCCTTGGGGTCATCCACGATCACTTTTTCAACCAGCGGACATTTCTCCTTAATGTCCAGTATCTTGTCCGCCTGCTCCTGATCCCCGGCCACCACATAGGTGGCGTCGGAGTGGTTGATAATATATTCCACCTGGTCCAGATGGCTGTCGGGATAGATGCCCACAATGGCCCCGCCCAGGGACTGGACCGCCAGTTCCGAATAGAGACCTTCGGGCCGGTTGTCCCCGGCATAGGCGAGTTTGTCCCCTTGTTTGAATCCCATCACGTGCAGGCCCAGGGCAAAATCCCGGACGTGTTCATAATACTGGCGCCAGGTGACCGACTGCCAGATACCGAACTCCTTTTCCCGGATGGCGACCTTCCTGTCGCCATAGGTCTGGGCATGCCGGTGTAACAGGGCGGGTAGGGTGAGTAGGGTCATTTAAGCTTCTATCGACATCTCGTTCAGGGTAACCCAGGTCTGGGCCAGGGTTTCGGGTGTCAGGAAAACGATGCGGCGGTCCTCGGACCGAAACCCGTAACCTGACACCCGTTCACTACACGGCGCTTAGTTCAGCCAGATCCAGTCGGAAATGGGATCGAACTGCTTGGTTTTTGAGTTGCCCCGTACGATTCGCCCAACGGGTATACTGTTGTTTTTGACGGTCACCGGGGGCATCAGCCCGCCCACATTGAAGTCCTTGATGGATTGAAGGCCCTTGATCAGGTTTTCAGGCGTGAACCCGCCGAGTTTGTCCGCCTTCTTGAATGCTTCCACAAACAGAAGGGTGGCCATAAAATTCTGCATGTAGGCCTGGGAGCGATATGCGGCCGTTTTTGGATGATGTTCCTTGGTCCAGGCACGGATTTTCTGGATCATGGGGTATTTGTCCTGGTAGTAATAGGAATAGGCGGTGACGCCCACATACTCGTCGGCAAACGATCCCAGCTGGTCCAGAAGGTGTTTCTCCGTGGACCAGAATGTGCCCATGAACTGGCATTTCAATCCGTAGTCCTTAGCCTGTTTCATGACGGCCGTAATGGGGGTGGTCACAAAGCCTTGGAAGATGCAGTAGTCCACCTTTTTCCGCTTCATGTCCAGGACCTGGGTGGTGATGTCTATCCCACCGACCTTGGCCACTTCTTCGGCCACCAGGTTGAGGCCCATTTCTTTACACATCCTGCGACCGGCCGGGATCGGCTCTCTTCCGAATTCCGTGTCGCTGTAGAAAAAGGCGATATTCGCCCCGGGTTTCTGTTCGGCGATGTATTTCAGGAGAATGCCGAATTGCTCCACATAGGTTGGGCCGGCAATAAACAGGTAAGGGTTTTTCTTTGGATCGGCAGCCAGTTCGGCAAATGTATAGGCGGTGTAGAGCACCTTGTATCGGTCTTTGATTTCTGGAGCCAGGGCCTTGGTCATCCCCGTACTCTGTCCGAACATGCACTGAGGCTTGTGCTGGGCATACAACCGTTTAAAGGCCGCGATACCCACATCGTTTTTGTATTCCCCGTCCGCCCAGTAATATTTGATCTTTTTGCCGTTCACCCCGCCGGCCGCATTGGCCATGGCCACGGCATCCTCCATGGCATCAGCGCCGTGAATACCGGCGAAGGCGAAACGCCCCGTGAACGGATGCACCGCGCATATGGTCGGATTCTGTTCGGCGGTTGCCTTGCTCGCGGCGACCAGACCAATGGCCAGGACAGCACAGAAACCAAAAATACCAACTTTTTTCATCATAACGCTTCTCCCTTTTAATGTGGTGTAATTTCAGCCCCGCCGGGGCGGGATCTCCTCTCAATTTTCAGGCCGACGCGCACGCATCACCCCCTTTCGAAGGATTGTATATTAATAGGAGAACGGCCAGAGTCTAAAGAAGTTTTTGATCCGGTTCCAGATTTCAGCAAGCCCCCGGGGCTCAAAAATAAGGAACAGCACGATCAACAACCCGAAGATCACCTCCTTCATGGGCACAAAGATTTCCTCATTGCCAGGGGCAAATTGCTTGACCACTTCTGAAAGGTAATTGAGCAGCTCCGGGGCCAGCGTGATAAATACGGCACCGAAGATGGAGCCCAGGATGCTTCCCAGCCCCCCCACAATAATCATGGCGAGATACTGAATGCTGAGAATAAACGGAAAGTGATCCGGGGTCACCACCTTGAGGAAGGTGACCCACAGGGCGCCGGCCACCCCTGCGTAGAAGGAACTGATGGCAAAGGCGCTGAGTTTATATCTGAACAAGTTGATCCCAATAATCTCCGCGGAGAGATCCCGGTCCCGGATGGCCACAAACGCCCGCCCCATGCGGGTCCGGATCAGATTCCTGGCATAGCCCACCCCGAGCACCACGAAGAAGAGGGTGATCCAGTAAAAACTCCTTTCCGTCATGAATTCAAACCCACCGATCCTGGGTGGAGGGATGTGAATGCCGGTAATCCCGTTGGTCATGGATTCCCAGTGGATGAAGATGAACTCGAAAATAAACTGGGATGCCAGCGTGGCGATGCACAGGTAAAGCCCCTTGACGCGAAGCGACGGGATGCCGATGATCAAGCCGGCCAGTGCCGCGACGAGACCTGCACAGGGGACGGAGAGCCAGAAGGAAAATCCCAGTCGGGTGACCAAAATGGCCGACGTGTAGGCCCCCACGCCCACAAAAGCCGCGTGTCCAAGGGAAATCTGGCCCGTAAATCCGGTCAGGAGGTTGAGCCCGATGGCCCCGATGATGGCAAACCCGATCATATTGGCTATATAGAGGAGATAGGCGCTGGCCACAAAAGGGAACACCATTAGAAAGACAAAGAAAAGCCCCAGCCAAAACTTCACGAAAAGAGACTGGAAGATCTCTTCATCTTTTATGTAAGTCTCTTTAAAGTCTCCGCAGCGCATAAATGGTAAGCATTCTATTGCGGTTTGTTATGGTTCCCACCAAAAAAAATCACCAATCATCAATCACCAATCATCAATCCTTTCACACCCGTTCAATAATTCTTTTCCCGAACAGCCCGTAGGGCCGGATCATCAGAATAAAGACCAGAATGAAAAAGGGCGCCACGTTCTTGGCCCCGCCGCCGATTAAGGGATCGATATACAGACCGGTGAGGTTTTCGAGAATGCCGATGATAAAGCCCCCCAGGATGGCCCCGCCGATGCTGTCGAGCCCGCCAAGGATGATCACCGCCAATACCTTGAGTCCGATATCGCCCATATAGACGCTGATGCCGCTGATATTTCCGATCACAATGCCGCCGATGACAGAGGCCATGGCGCCGAAACACCAGGCCAGGGCAAAGACCCATCTCACGCTGATTCCCATGGAGAGTGCTGCCTGCTGGTCGCTGGCCACGGCCCGCATGGCCACCCCGGTCCGCGAAAATTTGAAGATCAGCAAAAAAATGGTCATCCCGATGATGGCAAAGAAAAAGCCCCACCAGAGGCCGGAGGGAACAACGGCAAAATTGAGATTGAGGGGCTCAGGGGGGAAGATCTCAGGGAAATTCCGGAATGTCGGTGTCCACACCATGTAGATCAGACCCTTGAGAATGACGCCCAGTCCGATGGTGACCATGATGGCCGAGATGATGGGTTCCCCGATGAGCGGCCTGAGAATCAGGCGCTCAACCAGGATGCCGAGTACCACGGCGGCCGCGAGAGTCAAAATGAGAGAGAGGTAAAACGGTGCCTTTAACTGCGTCAGCGCCGTAAAGCAGACAAAGGCGCCCAGGGTCATGAATTCCCCCATGGCGAGGTTCAGCACGCTGGTGGCCTTGTAGATGAGCACAAAGCCCAGTGCGATGAGGCCGTACAGACCACCGGTGGCCAGGCCGGTCACAATAACCTGAATCAGAATCTCCATAACGCCTCCCTGGTTCCTTGAAATCGCTCGGATCCCACGACGTGTGGCCTCCGCAAAAGGCTTTCTGAATTCTGAGCTTTTAGCACCCGTAGACTATCGGTGTCAACTGTGTTGGTAACCCGGATTCAGGATTCCGCTTCAGGTTTAGAGCGTGCTGGCGATCACCACTTTCTGAATCTGGCTTGTCCCTTCATAAATCTGCGTGATCTTTGCATCCCGCATCATCCGCTCCACCGGGTATTCTTTGATATATCCGTATCCGCCCAGGAGCTGAACCGCATCGGTGGTGACCTTGATAGCGGTTTCCCCGGCCAGCAATTTGGCCATGGCCGAGTATCGGATGGTCTCCGCGGAAAGCCGGTCCAGATTTTTCGGTACGCCTTCGAACACGGAAGCGGCCTTATAGGTCAATTGACGCGCAGCCTCTACCTGGGTGGTCATATCCGCCATCATCCACTGGAGGCCCTGAAAGGAGAAAATCGGTTTGCCGAACTGCGTCCTTTCTTTGGTGTAGGCGACCGCGTAATCCAAAGCGCCCTGGGCAATCCCCACGGCCTGGGCCGCCACCGGGACCCGCGTGAGGTCCAGCGTCTTCATGATGATGGGGAAGCCCTTTCCTTCACCGGCCAGCACATTTTCCGCCGGGACCTTGACGTCTTCAAGAATGATTTCCACGGTGGAGGAGGCCCGCACGCCCAGTTTGTTTTCGTGCTTGCCGATGGTGAATCCCGGCGTGTCCCGATCCACCACAAAGATGCTGGTCCCTTGATGTCCGGGGATGGTGGGGTCGGTCTTTGCCGCAATACAGACAATATTCGCCACATCGGCATGGGAGATGAACATTTTGGTCCCGTTGAGGATAAAGTGATCCCCGTCCCGGGTGGCCTTGGTCTTCAGACCCGACACATCGGACCCGGCATTGGGTTCGGTCAGCCCGAACGCCACGAGATGTTCGCCCGAGGTCAGTTTGGGGAAGTATTTGTCCTTCTGCGCATCACTGCCGGCCAGCATAATGGGCATGGCACCCAGTTCATGAACCAGCAGCACCACGGATGTGGAGGCGCAGACCTTGGCAATTTCTTCAATCACGAGGCACAGGGAAAAAAGCCCCATCTCGGATCCCCGTATTTTTCAGGAAAATCCGCACCAAACAGAGCATTTTCCCTCAAGATTTCCACCATATCCCATGGGAATTTGGCCTCCTCATCCCGCTTTTCCGCCCCCGGCGCGATCTGCTCCCGGGCAATTCGTGACACCGTATCTTTGAGCATCTGCTGCTCTTCGCTCAGTTCGTATGACATGTGCGACTCCTTAAATGAAAGAATATGGATCAAAGGGCCAGGCCCTTTCTGTCCCACGTGGGGAAAAATCTGCACTATTATTCTTTAAAACGGCCCTCTTGTCAATGCTCGTTGCCATTTTAGGCTCCCTCCACGCGCACGAACGGGATGGTAGTCCTTGACACCTCATGGTTGCTGATCTATCTTCGCCTCACCTTAAAAAGCCACCGCAGCCATACCGTGCGGTTTGAAAGGCCCAATGCATTAAAAGGCGTCCGTCGCTTTGGATGAAAGGAAATAGATGTTTAAATCAATTCAGGAAAGTCCGCTTTATGCGCTTGCCAATTCTGAAAGCATGGCGTTTTTCGGCGCGTCAAATAATATTACATCCATGGGAACGAATTTGCTTATGTCCGTTCAGGCCATGGGTTTCGAGGGAAAAATATACCCGGTTCATCCCAAAGAAGACACGGTTCTGGGGACCAGGGCCTACCAGGATGTCAAGGACATTCCGGAAGTCCCGGATCTCGCCGTGGTTGTTCTCCCCACCCGGATCGTCAACGAGACCCTCGAGGCGTGCGGAACATTCGGGATTCGAAACGTCATTGTCGTCTCCGGTGGGTTCAAAGAGGTCGGGGGCGGAGGGGTGGCCCGGGAAAGGGTGCTGGTGGACATTGTCACGAAGTATGATATGTCCCTGTTGGGTCCCAACTGCCTCGGCGTGGCCAACCCCCACCACAAGCTCAACACGACCTTTATCCCATACGAAGGCCCCCCGGGATTTATCGGACTGGCCTCACAGAGCGGCAGCCTGATCACTCAGCTCTTCGATTATCTCGCGCGCCTGGGTCTCGGTTTCAGCACGGCCTTCAGCGTGGGGAACGAAGCCACCACGGATCTGGTGGATTGCATGGAATATCTCGGGGCCTGCCCGCACACCAAGGTGATCGCCCTGTACATCGAAGGGATCAAGCGGGGCCGGACCTTTATGGAGGCAGCCAGATCCATTGTGCCCCACAAGCCGATTGTGGCCTTTTACATCGGCGGTTCTGAGGCGGGTAAAAGGGCCGGATTCTCTCACACCGGTGCCATGGCCGGCCCGGATGGGCTGTATGACGGGTTGTTTCGCCAGAGCGGTATTATCCGGGCACGATCGGTCACGGAACTGTTCGATTTCTGCTGGCTCCTCGGTTCGGCCCGGATTCCTGAGGGACGGAAAGTGGTGATTCAAACTCATTCCGGAGGACCCGGTGCGGCGGCTGCCGATTCATGCGGCAGGGCAGGGCTTGATCTGCCCGGTCTTTCCCGGGCGACCCTGGACAAACTGGCCCCATTCGTCCCGGGAACCGGGAGCGTAAACAATCCTGTCGACCTGACATTCAGCAAGAACCCACAGGATTTCTTCAGCCGTATTCCTGAAATACTTATCGAGGATGAGAACACCGATGTGCTGATGATCTATTTCCTCACCCCCTGGCAGGTGGTCCAGAGGGTAATGATACAGGCGGGGGTGTCTCCGGAGCAAGCTGTGAAAGAAGGTGAAAAAATCGTCGCGCAGCAGTGCGAGCAGATGGCGCGATTAATGCGCGACCAGGACAAGCCCATTGTCGGTTTCAGCTTTCGCAGCCCCGAGGAACCGTCCATCAAGGGTCTGTTGAGTCGGGGTGTTCCCGTATTCCCGGGACCTGAGCGTGCGGCAAAGGCCATTCAAGCCCTGACGGCCTACGGTCGGATCAGAGAGCGATTCGGCTTAAATGGATAGATCAGATGGGGGATCGGGTTGCCGCCCGTCTGAGAGCGCCTTGAAAATTGAACCGGTTACAAGACGATCGTTTAAGATTTCCAGCCGTGTACGCCCACCAGATTGACAAAACGGCATCCGCCGAGGCTTTTCTCGGTGATGTGCCCTTTGTGCTTGGTCACCAAGATGAGCTCCTGGCTGAACCGGTTTCCGGTGGGGATGACCATCCGTCCGCCGACTTTGAGCTGATCCAGAAGGGGTTGCGGAATTTTGGGTGAGCCGGCCGTGACCATGATCGCATCATAGGGCGCGTATTCCTCCCAGCCGAGCGTCCCGTCAAAGGCCTTGAACAGGATATTGTGGTAATTCAACTGGGCCAGCGTTTTGCGGGCCTTCACCATCAGGGACCGGATGCGCTCAACCGTATAGACCTTGTAGCTCAGTTCGGCCAGGATGGCGGTCTGATATCCGCATCCGGTGCCGATTTCGAGTACCTTCTCTTCGCCGTTCAGCGCGAGGGCCTCGGTCATCAAGGCGACAATGTAGGGTTGGGAGATGGTCTGTTGATGGCCGATGGGCAGGGGATGATCGCTGTAGGCCTCGCCCACGAGGGCGTCCTCCACAAAGCGATCCCGGGGAACCTTTCCCATGGCCGTCAGCACGCGTTCATCCTTGATGCCGCGGGACACCAGCTGGGTGTTGACCATCTTTTCTCTGGCCAGGCGATAATCGATGTGCTGGGTCATGAAATGTCTCGAGAGCTTTTAAAACCGCCTGTCGCTATTCCGATGTCAGTGTGAGGATGCCCCGCTGGTGCGCTTCTGCATCCTTGCGATTGGGCCAGGCCGGGCTGGTAGCGTCCACTGAGATAGAGGGGGATCTGATCCCGGTAAAAGGGGCTCTTGAGTTGTCCGGACTCGCCCGTAGGCAGGACGTGAAGCGATCCGTCCATGTTTGAGAAATCCACGATCAGACGCATGGAGACCCCGTGATTGACGGTGTAGGGACTTTCAAAGGGATATTTTTTCTTGTTCACCGTGAGCGGGTTGCCGCTGACAGGAAAAGGGCCCAGGTTGAATATCAAATTAAGGGGTTTCTTTTTCCCGAGCACATGCTCATAGATAAGCGTGTGGATTTCCCCCCACTGCCATGCCGTCATGTCGTCTCCCAGGGCTTCATTCAACTCGGATAGGGTATCACGAACGCTCAGGGCGATCATATCGTCAAGGGTTTCCTTCTTGGCGGTGGTTACATCGTCGAACCAGGGAGAGTCGCCACTGATCACCATGGCGCTGATGGCCCGGGGAGGGAATACCGATGATTTCAGATATTCCATGAAAAGCTTCTCTTCCAGTTCGTCCTTGAAGGTATGTTCCATGAGCTGCCAATAGATCATCTCAAAGAGGCAGGCCCCGGGACTGGTTTTGTCCATGACATAGTCCCAGCCGGAGAGAAGAGTTTTGACCTTCTCTCCTTCAGGTCCTGAGAACTGCCTTTCCAGCACCTCGATGATCTTCGGCGTCAACTTTGATGCCAGCGGGCAGTAGACGTCCATGTGCATCTGTTTAAAATCGTCCACGGAGAGCGTTTCCTTTTGGGTCAGAAGCTGCACGATGCGGGTGATCCGGTCCGTGGGTTCCCAGTACCGGCCGATCCGGTAAGGATAATCCTTGTCCGTGACCTTGTTGTTGGCCGTGGCAATGAAACCCGCCTCCGGATTGATCAAATGGGGCTTTTTCTCAAACGGCACATATCCCGCCCAGTCATATTCGCCGGTCCAGCCGGGAACCGGGAGGAGACCGTCGCTCTTGGTGCGAATCGGGATAAGGGTAGCGCACCAGTAGCCGATGTTGCCCTTCGTGTCGGCAAACACGAAGTTTTGTCCGGGGGCTTCCCAGTACCTGAGGGCTTCGATGACCTGGCTCACATCTTCGGCTTTCATGAGGAGCGATCCGGCCCGAACCGGCTGGGCGGCATCGGTAAATGCCCACCGGGCGGATATGGGGCGCTGGGCCGCGTTATTCTTGCCATCGGTGACGATGGGGCCGTGATGGGTCAGCAGAAATTCCACCTCAACGGGATCTTTGCCTTTCACGGCAATGGTTTCCTTTCGGACGGTCATGTCTGCCCAGTGGTCCCGGTTCCAGTATTGACGTGGATTGTCGGGGTTGATCTTCTCGATGTAAAAATCCACGTCATCCACCATGACATTGGTGATACCCCAGGCCACATGGCGGTTCTGCCCTATGGGGATACCGGGGATGCCCGTGGCCGCAAACCCGCAGACGTCGATGGTGGGGCAGACCAGGTGGACTTCCCACCAGAAGGAGGGGTTGGTCAGGGGGAGGTGGGTGTCGTTGGCCAGCATCGGTTTGCCGCTCTGGGATTTTTTCCCTGACACCACCCAGTTGTTACTGGCCCCGGCAGCCGGAGGCGCGATGAGGCCATCGATGGATTCGGACAGGTCCAGATCGGTGGATGCCATCAGTTTTCGGGAAATGGCTCCCTGTGGAATGATGAGGGGGGCGTCACCGGGCCATGGGGGAAA
This sequence comes from Deltaproteobacteria bacterium, assembly GCA_034522175.1. Taxonomy (GTDB): domain Bacteria; phylum Desulfobacterota; class DSM-4660; order Desulfatiglandales; family Desulfatiglandaceae; genus JAIPDZ01. The sequence continues at coordinate 4,346,712 of JAXHLQ010000001.1, forward strand.
GGCGTCTTTGAACTGCGCCTCGCCAACCTTTTTGAGGACCTTCCCCGCCATCAGATCCACCCGCCATCCTGAACTGAGGGCCCAGGTGATGACCTTGACCGCAGCAATGTAATCATTCGCCTGCCAGGGTTCCGGGGTGTAGCGAAGAATGGTGAACTCAATGGGGAGACGATCCATATGGTCGTTGATATAGGCATTGATGCCGTTCGTGAAGGCCGCGAACATGGGGACGTACTGGGGGGGCATGTCGCTGTTGATCCCGGCAGCGGTGAGCATGTGGAAGTATTTGTCCACCCTGACAAAATCTTCCCCAAAAATTTCCGCGAGCCGGCCCTGGCCCAGCCGGCGGGTGAATTCCATCTGCCACAGGCGGTCCTGGGCCATGGCGTAGCCGAACCCGAAGTAGAGATCTGTTTCGTCCTGGGCATAGATGTGGGGAACGCCGTAGGTGTCTCTAAGGATTTCCACGGGTTGATGAAGCCCCGGGATCCGGATCTCACCTGATATCTGAGGGAGACACTTCTTGGCGGTGTATTGAAACCACAGATATGCGCCGCCCGCCCCTGCCCCGATGAGACAGAGCAGGATGGTACCGATGATCATTCCCCATTTCTTCATGATGGCCCCTCCCTAAAGATTTCGTCTGTGGCTGAAACGAAATTAGCCGCAGACCCACACGGACCTACACGGACAAAAAAGATAAAACCCCTAAAAAGTTCCTTATCTTTATTTTTCAAGGTCTGTGTCTGTCTGTGTGCGTCCGTGGCTGACATTGTTTTTTGCCACAGACCCACACGGACTCACACGGACAAAAGTCTTGGAAAAATGATTTTTAAAGCACAAAACGCTTTATTTCAGCCTTCGGGTATGTGAAATTTACCAAAAGACCGATCTTATATTCTGTGGCCTTTAGATAATTCAATATCTGGGCCTCATGTATTTTCTGCAATGAGTCGACGGCCTTGAGTTCCAGTATGACCTGGTTTTCAACCAAAACATCTGCAAAGTATTCACCAACTATTTCAGCTTTATATTGAACGGTTATGGGCGCCTGGCACTCAACCTTGAGGCCCTGCTGTCGAAGCTCCACCACCAGCGCCCGTTCGTACACTTTCTCGAGGAAGCCTGCCCCGAGCACCTTGTTAACCTCAAAGACACAAAGACAGCCCCTCGAATCTTGTAAGTCACTTCCTCAAGATCCACGGCTTTTTTCTTTCAATGTCTGTGTTCGTCTGTGTGTGTCCGTGGTTGATAGGTCTATTTCTCTTTGGCGGCGCCCGGCAACTCCTTATTCACTTTACAGGTGAGCGGGATCCCTTTTCCAAGGGATTTGAAACAGGCCATGCATTCCTGGCAGGGGATGATGTCGTCGCCCTTCCCGGAGAGGATCTTCCCTGCCGAGTCCGGGTCCGCGATCATCTGGCGGCCGACGGCCACCATGTCCATCATGCCATTCGCCACCGCACGGGTCGCTGTGTCTTCATCGCCCATTTTCCCCACCCCGATGACGGGAAGTCCGGTTCGATCCTTAATCTGTTTCACCCGGTTCATATTGGCGCCGAAGGCTTCGTCCTTTGGAAATGCCGAGGCCGGCGCCAAAAGGGCCTTCCCATCCACCTCCCGCCAGGATCCCTGGGAGATGAGCGACACATTCAAGGCATCAACACCCGCGTTTTTCAGCAGTTGGCTGATCTCAAGCGCATCTCTCAGAGGCTGTCCCCCGTCCACATATTCCACGGCATTGAGACGAAAGAGGACCGGATAGGCTTTCCCCACCTTTTCCCGCACGGCGTCGATTACTTCCAATGCGAATGTGGCTCTGGCGCGCGCATCTCCGCCGTAGCGGTCGGTTCGCCGGTTGGTGAGGGGCGAGAGGAACTGGCTGATGAGGTAGAGATGGGCGCCGTGTATTTCCACCCCGTCAAACCCGGCGTCTCTGGCGCGAACCGCGGCACTGGCAAAATCGGCCACCATGGTATCGATCTGTTCCTGGCTCATGGGCATGGGTTCCACATCGGGCCTGAAGGCAAATGCGGATGGGGATGCCCCCTGCATATCCCCGCCTGATGGAAAGCACCGGGCGCCGGCGTGATTGATCTGGACCACAGCCGCGGCTCCGGATGATTGGATGGCATCGGCGAGGCGCGTCATGCCGGAGATATGGTCGTCGTCCCACAACCCCAGACTGCCGGCAACAATGCGGCCGTCTTCTCGAACCGATGCGGCCTCCACAATCACCAGGCCCACGTCCTTCGCCCGTTTGGTGTAAAACGCGATAACGTTATCCGTGACATGTCCATCAGGGCTGCCGTAATTGGTTGTCAGGGGCGGAAGTACCATCCGGTTTTGTATCTGCATGCCGTTGATGGTGAGTGAATCCTTCAGTTTGGTCATCGGTATCTCCTTATGGAATCTGGTTCATGATGGAATCTGGTTCATGGTTACACGTCAATGTCATCAACTTAAGGCTCGATGGCCTTATCGTTACACACAAACGTCATTCCGGCGACGGCCGGAATCCAGACTTTTCATCCCGCGGCGGCGCGACTGGACCCCGGCTTTCGCCGGGGTGACGAACCGAACTACTGGACTTTTGATTGAGTGAATGGCATCGACTTGGCTTTTACTGGTTTCCAGGTTTTCTTGACTTACCATCTCCCTGAACCATATAACTGTTAGGAAAGAATAGGTAAAGAAAAGAATGAAAAATATGGACGTCAGGAGAAGACAATGACCGCTGACATTATTTCCGTCTATGGGAGCCCCCGAAGGAAGGGGAATACGGCCCTGCTCATGAAACAAGCCGTTCAGGGTGCACGGGATGGCGGTGCCACAGTGGAAGAATTTGTCCTGCGCGACCTCAAAATTTCCCCCTGCCTCGAGATCTATGCCTGCAAAAAAGAGGGTGAATGCGCCATCAAAGACGACTTTCAGATGCTCCGCGACAAGATCCTCTCCGCAAGGGGGCTTATGATCGCCTCACCCATATTCTTCTACTCCGTCAGCGCCCACACCAAAATCATGATGGATCGGTTTCAATCCCTATGGGTCAAAAAATACTGGATCGATGAGGTACCCTATAACCAGCGAAACTTCAAACGCAAAGGCCTCTTCATCAGCGTGGGCGCCACCCAGGGGAAAAAGCTGTTCGACGGGGTGTGCTTGTCCATGACATATTTCTTCGACACGCTGGACATGGAACTCTGGCGGAGTCTCATATACCGGGGCGTCGATCATGAGGGGGAAGTAGAGGACCATCCGGATTACCTGAAGGAGGCCTACCAGTCCGGGAAGGCATTGGCCGAAAGCCTCCGAATACCCGTTTCTTGAATCATCGCATTGAGTTATCACCCTTCGTGAAAAAATAGTGTTTGAAAGGGGGGGTGGGCTCTGTTAATATTTCCCCCATAGGGGGAATGATGCAGGCAGCCGTCGTTTCAGAGCAGGGCCGTCGAAGGTTTATGGAGGATGCCTATTTTCTTGACATGGATTTTGCCGGGAAAGGATGGGTTTTCGGCGGGGTCTATGACGGTCACAGCGGATATGAGGCTGCGGATTATGCGGCCAGGCATCTGCATCAGCGGTTTTTGGACCGTCTCGAAAAGGGAGAGGATCCCCGTGCGGCGTTTGAAAGGGCATATGAGGCCATTTCGGCCGAACTCGCACATCAGCCGTCGGGCACGACGGCTGTGGCGTTTCTGTTGCGCGGGAGCGAATTGACCGTCTCCAATGTGGGCGATTCTCGGGCATTGCTCGTCGGTCGCCATCGGGTGGTGCAGCTCACCGAAGACCATCGCTTAGACAACCCGGACGAGCGGGAACGTGTGATTCAGATGGGTGCTGAAATCGACTATCCTTACGTGATGCGCGGTTTGAATGGGTTGATGCCGACGCGAAGCCTGGGAGATCCCCACTTTGAAGATGTGGGGATTATCTCGATGCCCTTCATCGCGCAATGTCGTGTGCATGAGAGAGAAGATATCTGTCTGCTGGTGGCCTGTGACGGGCTTTTTGATGTCATGTCCAATGAGGAGGCCGCGGATATGGCACGGAAACATCCGGACGCGGATGAACTCGTGCACGTGCTGAAACAGGAAGCCCTTGATGTCCGGCGGGGAATGGATAACCTGACCCTCCTCGCTCTGGCCCTCACCTCTGAAAGTGAATAGGGAGACCCATGGCGGACTATGAAAAGATTGCCACCTTGGATAATGAATTTGAGGCGCAACTCCTGGCATCTATCCTCGAGGAGCGTGAGATCCCCCACCGGCTCAGGTCCTACCATGACACCGCCTTCGACGGGCTGTTTCAGACACAAAAGGGATGGGGGGTTGTCCAGGCTCCGGATGCCTATAGAAATGAGATCAGGGAGATTATAGCCGATATCCGAAAAGGGTATGAGGATTCAGACGGGTGAGCCCTGAGCGTTATGTTGTTCCGATTTCGATCTCGATCTCGATCCCGATTCCGAGTTAGGTTAGAACTCGAATGCTTAAGTTAATGACATTGAATCAGGGGGTGCGAAACTTGACTTAATCACGTTGGTTTATAAGGGACCCGGTGGATATTGTCACAAGGAGGCGTGCATGAAGGTTTTGGCCGTTAATTCGAGCGCACGGGTGGGAAGAGAAAGCAAGACGGAACGAATGCTGCTGCCGCTGGTGGAAGGGATGCGGGACGCCGGGGCTGAGGTAGAGATGGTCAATCTGGCCAGGGAAGATGTGGCGTACTGTATCGGATGTTTCACCTGCTGGACCAAGACGCCGGGCACGTGTATCCATAAGGACGACATGACCCGGGAGATCTATCCCCGATATATTGCATCCGATATGTGTATCCTGGCAACGCCGCTTTACCATTACACCGTCAATGCCTGTATGAAGACCTTTATCGAGCGGACCCTTCCCATGGCCCTTCCCTTCATGGTCCACCAAGACGGTGTGACCCGGCATCCCATGCGGCATCAGGCGCGGCCCACGGTGGTGCTCTCGGTAGCGGGATTTCCTGATATGAATGTCTTTGATCAACTCTCTGCCTATGTCAAATTCCTTTTTCACGACAAACTAATGGCGGAGATCTACCGGCCTGCGGCCGAGAGTATGGAAGGCGGAGCCGAAAAAGCAGTGGTGGAGGACATCCTTGAGGCCACGTTTCAGGGGGGGCGGGAACTGGTGGCGTCCGGGAGTATTTCGGCGGACACTATGGCCAGGATACAACAGCCCGTCATGGATATCGAAACCATGGTTCCGCTCGCCAATATCTTCTGGCAGACCTGCATCGACGAAGGCGTGACACCCAAGACCTTCGAAAAGAAGGAAATGGTCCCCCGGCCCGACTCCATTGAGACGTTCCTGATGGTGATGAAGATGGCCTTCAATCCCGAGAAGGCAAAAGACATCACCGCGCGGATCCAGTTTTTCTTCTCAGGTGAAGTGGCGGGGCCATGCTATCTCCAGCTGGATGCAGGCAAAATCGAGGTATTTGAGCACACTAGCGATGCCCCCGACCTCACCATTGAGACCCCGTTTGACGTCTGGATGGATATCCTGACCCAGAAGGCGGACGGCGAGAAGCTGTTTATGGAACAGAAATATCAGGTCTCCGGCGACATGGGACTGCTCATGCGGTTTGCGGAGTTCTTCGGGCGTTAGGGCGTTAAAAAATATGGATCCATTGACCTGTATTTTTTGCGGCGGTGAGGCGGAACTGACCGGCCGGTGATGCAACGCCCGGGTGGTCTGCAGGTCGTGCGGCATGGAGGCAGAACCGGACGACTATCGGGATCAAATTGAGGCGCGGATGGAAACCATGTGGGCGGCATTAGATGAGGAAACCATAATGAGTGATGGTGCATTCAAGAAAGTGGATGCGACCGAAGAGCGGATGTACGGCCCCCGGGGCTCATCGTGTGCGGCTATCCGCCAAAAAACAGCAGACATAGCGCAACCCATAGGGGGTGAACCGGTCTATCTGAGAAAGGGGTTGCTCCGTTTTTCCTGGCCCACCGTGGAGGTGGGGCCGTGCCCGGGGAGCACCAGGGTATCTTCGGGGAGGGAGAGGATCTTCTCCCGGATGTTCTGAACAAGCAGTTCCATATCACCCCCGGGGAAATCGGTTCGGCCGATGCTGCCGGCAAAGAGGGCATCGCCGCAGATCACCAGTTTCCTTATCTCCCGTTTCCCGTCCACCTCCAGTTCCCCTTCAAACACAAATCCCAGGCCGGCCGGCGAGTGCCCCCTGAGATCGATGACGTCAATGGCGATGGAACCGACCTCGATGACGTCCCCTTCCTTGATAAACTCAGACGCCTCCGACGTCTCGGCCGAACTCCCGAACATGCCGGCGCGGGCAGGCGCGGATTTGAGTTCAGGGGCTTCGCGCCAGTGGGTCAGGATAGGCGCCCCGGTAGCCCCCTGAAGCCCCTGGTTTCCGCCCACGTGGTCCCAGTGGGTATGGGTGTTAATGATGTACTTGAGCGTCAGGCCTTCGTCATTCAACACCTTGAGGATTTCCTGGTCATTGCCGCCCGGGTCGAAGACCGCTGCCTCCTTCGTCTCCTCATCGCCGACGATGTAGCAGTTCACCATCAGGGGGCCGGTTTCCATCATCTTAATGATCATGTCTCATCCTTTCTCATATAGAATTGCCACAAAGGCTCAAAGACACAAAGGATTTTAAGATCAAAAATATCTTTTCTTCGTGCCTTGGTGTCTTTGTGGCAGTTTCGTTCTAAAAGGAAGTAGGACTATAGGCACATCCCCCGGGCCTTGTCAAGGTGAACCGATTCATTTGTGCCGACCAGGCTTGCCGTCCATTATCAGGTGTGATATGAAACGGTTTCACCAAATCCTGGAGGAGGAATGCGCATGTACAAGGTCATGATACGGGACAATATGTCCCAGCGGGCGAAGGAGATTCTGGAAGAGACCGGACAGATCGAGGTGGTAGTGGATTTTGACAAGAGCACCAATGATCCGGAAGCACTGTCAGAGATCATTGGGGAATTTGATGGCCTGGCAGTCAGAAGCGGCACCAAGGTCAAAGGACCGGCCCTGGAAAATGCGGGTAAACTGAAGGTGATCGGCCGCGCCGGAATCGGTGTGGATAACATCGATGTGGCCGGCGCCACACAGCGGGGAATTGTGGTCATGAATGCACCCGGCGGCAACACGGTGACCACTGGAGAACACGCCATTTCCTTGATGGTGGCCCTGGCCCGCCGGATACCCCAGGCCACCGCCTCCATGCGGGAAGGAAAATGGGAAAAAAAGAAGTTCATGGGCGTGGAGATCGCCGGAAAGACCCTGGGGATCATCGGCCTGGGCCAGATCGGCCGCATCGTGGCCCCGCGGGCACTGGGCCTTCAGATGAAGGTCATCGGCGCGGATCCGTATGTGACCAAAGAGGCCGCCAGTGCGCTGGATGTGGAACTGGTGGAACTGGACGAACTCCTTTCACGGGCGGACTTCATCACCCTTCATGTGCCCCGGATGGATGAGACGAGAAACCTGATCAGCAGGGAGACCTTGTCCAGAATGAAACCGGGGGTCCGGATTATCAACTGTTCCCGGGGCGAGGTCGTAAACTTAGATGACCTGTACGAGGCCCTGGAGAGCGGCCATGTGGCCGGAGCGGCCTTGGACGTTTATCCACAGGAACCGCCGGATGTGTCCCTGCCCATTTTTAAGCATCCCAATGTGATTCTTACGCCCCACCTCGGAGCGAGTACGGGCGAGGCCCAGACACGGGTGGCCGAGATGATCGCCCGGCAGATGTCGGATTATCTCTTGAATGGGGTCATCACCAACGCGGTCAATTTCCCCTCGGTGCCCAAAGAGATGATGGAGAGCCTGGGACCCTTCCTGGGCCTTGCGGAACAGATGGGTGCGTTGCTTGGTGGCGTCGTTCGTAAACCGAATGACATCAATATCATCTACTCCGGATATGTGGGGGATTACGATACCCGTGTCCTGACGCACGCGGCGCTCAAGGGATTCTTAGATGCCTATACCGACAAGCCGGTCAACTACGTCAATGCCCCGGCCGTGGCAAAGGACAAGGGAATCAACGTGTCGGAGACCATCAGTCAGCAGACCCGCGATTACACCAATCTGATCCGTATGGAGATGCCCGGCCTCGAGGAGCCGCTCAATGAAATCTGGGGAACCATCTTCGGGCGGAAATATCCCCGGATCGTTCGTTTGGGCGCCATCTATGTGGATGTCATCCCCGAAGGAGATATGCTGGTCATTGAGAGCGAAGACCGGGTGGGGGTCATCGGAGAACTCGGGACCATCCTGGCGGCTGAAGGGATCAACATCGCGCAGTTTCATATGGGCCGCCGGGAAGGTCAGTCCATCTGCACCGTGACCCTGGATTCACCCCCCGGGGAGGCGGTGCTCGCAAAAATTGAGACCCTGCCCTATATCCTGTCGGTGCGGTCGGTGCACCTGGGTTCGGGTGGTAAGTAAAAAGCCGGGGTTTTTTCTGCTCGATGACAGCAGACATCAGAGACCATCCGAGGCTGGCGCACGACGACATCGTCGCACTCAATTTTGTCCGAAAAAAGGTTCCCTTTATCTTCAGGCGCCACTATCGAACCGGATTGAGATCTCATATCATGGAGGTCCTAAACCCGGTTGATGTGCGGCATCAGGAGGAGGGTGTTACCATAGACGGGGTAAGATGGTTTCCCAGGCCAGCGCCCCTGAAGATGTTGCGTATTTTCAGGACCCGATTTGAGGAGCTTGAGTCGGCAGACGAGGAACTGGATCGGGTCCGGATGGTGAATCAATATCTTGGCCCGGATTATGTGGCCGGCTCCGAAGAATTTCTGGTGGACTATCGCTCCGGCGGTCGTCGCGACAGGCTCCTGTGCGGGCTTCAGGAATATGTGACCGGTGAGGTGATCGATCCCTGGGGACGTCTCGACAGCACATATCTTATGTCCCTGATGGGCCGATTGCGGTCTCGTAAGGCCTTTCCCGTCGGCATCACAGCAGAAGAATGGCTTGTTCGGGTGAGGGATATGGCGCAGGCCTTTTTGCGCCGGTTACAGAGGATGATTGAAAATGAAAAGCTGATCCCGGATCTGGCGGGGGTGGGGAACCTGCTCATCACACCGTCCGGGCGGATGAAACTCGTGGACATCAACAATATCTCCGCGATTTCTTCGGGATCGGCCATTTCGTTGGATGACCGGGGATACCCGGTGTGTGATAAATCGATACAGGCGCTTTTTATCCTTCAGGAAAAGGTCGCTGGGGATTCGGGGGATGCCGATGCCTTGTATCAGCGGTTTTTGGACCCGGAGCGAATGAAGCAGGTGGAGGCGATGGTCAGGCGATTTCATCTGAACATGGCATCGTGTGCGGGTGCCTCATCCTATCCTCGGGGTTGATGGAGAAGAGGAAGGGTGAGGCGCGTGAAGAAAATCCAAATCGCTATCGGGATCGATGCACCCTTAGGTTAACCGTACGGAATCTAACTGCATTCGTTTAAGGAACCCATCATGGAAAAGCAGCAACTGATTGAGCAATTGGAAGCCATTTCAGGGCCTGAGAACGTCCTTTCGTCGGACATGGACCTCACGTTGTACAGCTACGATGCGTCCCTGGACCAGGCCATGCCGGATGTGGCCGTTCTCCCGGGATCTACAGAGGAAGTCTCCCGGATCATGGCATTGGCCTATAAAGAGAAGATTCCCGTCGTGGGACGCGGATCCGGGACCAATCTGACCGGAGGCACCGTGCCTGTGGCGGGCGGGATTGTGCTCCATTTTTCACGGATGAACCGTGTTCTGGAAATCGACATTCCCAACCGCACCGCAACAGTGGAGCCCGGGGTGATCACCCTCGATTTCCAGAACGAGGTGCTCAAAAAGGGATTTGTGTACCAGCCCGATCCCGCCAGCCAGAAGGTGTCCACCCTCGGGGGGAATATCGGGGAGAACTCGGGCGGCCCTCATTGTCTCAAGTACGGGGTGACCACCAACCACGTGCTCGGGATGGAGGTGGTGTTGAATGATGGCACCGTTGTCTGGACCGGAGGAAAATGTCCGGATACGCCCGGATATGACATCAAGGGCCTTATGGTGGGGAGTGAAGGGACGCTGGGTCTAATCACCAAGATCATGGTCAAACTGGAGCGGGCCCCCGAGGCGGTCAAAACCATGCTGGCCGTTTATGATACCATCGAGGACGGCGCCAACACGGTGTCGGCCATTATTGCAGAAGGGATCGTGCCGGCCACCCTGGAGATGATGGACAACATTGTGATGCGGGCGGTGGAAGAGACCATCCATGTGGGCTACCCCTTGGATGCGGCTGCCGTGCTCATCATTGAACTGGACGGTATGCCCGAGGGAATGGAAACCAATGCCGAGCGGGTTATGGACATCTGTCGCAGGAACAACGTGCGGGAGGTCAAGGTGGCGAAGGATGCGGCTGAGCGGGCGGTGCTCTGGGCCGGCAGGAAAGGCGCCTTCGGCGCCGTGGGTCAGGTGAGGCCCAGCTATGTCTGCTGTGATGGGACCGTACCCCGGACCCGTCTTCCCGAGGTCTTGAGCCAGGTGCTTGAGATCGGCCGCAAATACGATGTGCCCATCGGCAATGTCTTCCACGCCGGAGACGGGAATCTCCATCCGCTCATCATGTTCGACGAAAGAGACCCGGACGAAAAGGCACGGGTACTGAAGGCCTCCTCCGAGATTCTGAAGCTGTGTGCCGACGCAGGCGGGACCATCAGCGGGGAGCACGGGGTCGGGCTGGAGAAGATCAATGAGACCTGTTTCATTTTCAGCGATACGGACCTGGCGTTCGAGCGCAGCCTCAAGGATGCCTTTGACCCGGACGACCTGTTGAATCCGGGCAAGATGGTCCCCGACACACCCTGCGGGGAACGCCGGGCCGCCTGAAAAAAATCTACATGGACGTCTGAACCGGGCGTAAATACATGAGGAGTGTCAAGTGGGTGATTTGAAGGAAAAGCTAAAACGGGTTGCGGAAACCATCGGGCCGGATCGGATCGAGACCGACCCATCCGTTACTGAAAAATTCGCCGTGGACGGGCAGAGGCCAAAGGGCGTGGTATTCCCGAGAAACACACGGGAGGCATCAGAGGGGGTCAAACTGGCCAGCCGCGAAAACCTGAGCCTGATCCCCCGGGGCAGCGGAACCAAGATGGGGATGGGGTATCCGCCGTCGCGGGTGGATCTCATCATGGGTTCCTCCCGAATGGACCATATGCTCGATGTGGATACGGCCAACCTGACCATTACGGTGGAGGCCGGCGTCAAATTCAGGGATATCCAGGCCCGGCTGGCCACAGAAGATGATCGCTGCTATCTTCCCCTGGAGGATCTTACCACCAACCAGGATGAGCCGATCTGTTCGGAGCGCGCCAACAGCGGGTGTTTCCTGCCAATGGATCCGCCGTTTTGTGAAACAGCGACCTTGGGCGGGATTGTGGCGACGAATTCCAGCGGCCCGAGACGTCTGTTGTACCGGTTCCCCAGGGATCAACTTCTGGGAGTCCGATTTGTGGCGCCCGGTGGCGACATTATCGGCACCGGCGGAAAGACGGTCAAGAACGTATCCGGGTACGACATCTCCAAGCTCATGGTGGGATCCGCCGGGAGTCTGGGGTTTATCTCTGAAATGACCTTCAAGCTCCTGCCGCTCCCGGAGCATATGGAGACCCTGTTTCTCATGTGCACTACGTTGGGGGAGGCCGCTGCCCTGACGGAGGCGATTCTGAATACCCCGCTCTTTCCGGCGGCGGTTGAAATCATGAACCCGCGTGCATGCGAGATGCTTTCTGCAGCAAACGTGCCTGTGGGGGCTTCTAATGCGTATGGCGTGGCCGTGGCCATGGAGGCCTTTGCGCCGGCCGTGAAACGGATGACGGATGAGATCCAGGCCATGGGAAAGAAGATGGGTACGATGGAGGACATCTCTTTAGAGGAAGACGACCACCGGCGATTCTGGTTGACGGTCAGTCATCTCCAGAATGCAGGCCATAAGGGTTCCGGCAATTCCATCGCTTTTCAGCTTACCTATCCGATATCCCTGATGACCAGGGTGGTTTCCCATGCAGAAAAGGCGCTCATGGAACGTAACGTTGATCATTCCCTCCTGGTCCATGGTGGGACCGGCGCCTGTGTCGTGATCCTGTCCGCTGATCCGGAAGGAAGCGAGATTGAGAAAACGGTTGTTCCGCTCGTTCTTGATCTCCTCACCCTGTGTCGCAGGGAAGGGGGGAATCTGATGGTCTTGAATGCACCGCCGGCGCTCAAATCCGAGGTGCCCATGTGGGGAGAAGTGGGAGATGACCTTCAGGTGATGAAACGCATCAAAACGCAGGTGGACCCGTCCGGCATATTCAGCCCGGGACGATTTGTGGGGGGGCTTTGATCCACTAAAAACATAAGGAAAATCCAATGAATATCGTCCAGTTGAAGAAATTATCTTATGATGAGGTGGCCAAATGCAACCGATGCGGATTCTGTCTGCCCAACTGCCCGGTCTATCGGGTAGAGGGGAAGGAGTCTGCCTCTCCCCGGGGCCGAAATGCCATGACCCGGGCTGTTATCGAAGGAAGACTCCCCTTGAGTCACGACACGGAAAAATCCATCTTCAGCTGCCTGGGCTGCGGAGCCTGTTCCCAGGTGTGCCTCTCCGGCGTGGCCACCAAAGATGTCATATTCAGGGATCGGGAATGCCAGGTGGGGGAGGGCCTCTATCCGGAGATTGCCGCGCGCGTGGCCGATTTGATAGAGGACTCGCACAATATTTCCGACGATGACAATGAGGACCGGGGCGAATGGCAGGAACTGATCAAGGGACTGCCCGAGGATGCCTTATTGAAGGAGAAGGCCGATGTGATCTTTTTTGTGGGATGCGTGGCCTCATTTTTTCCCATGGCCCAGAAGATACCGGCCAATATGGCCCGTATCATGCAGAAGGCCGGGATCGATTTCACCATCCTCGGGGGCGAGGAATGGTGCTGCGGATTTCCCCTGATAGGTGCGGGCATGCCGGAGAAGATGGAAGTCCTCATGGCGCACAATCTCGAGAAGGTCAAGGCGGTGGGTGCCCGTTCCATTGTGTTTACCTGCCCCTCCTGTTATCACACCTGGAAACATCTCTACCGACCGGATATGGACCTCTTTCATGCCAGCGAGATGCTGGACCGCATGATCAAAGACGGACAGATCTCACTCAAGGAGATGAAGGCCACCGTCACCTATCACGACCCCTGCGACCTGGGACGCAACAGCGGCATCTTTGAAGCGCCCCGGGACGTGCTCAAGGCCATCCCGGGCATCGAATTGGTGGAACTCGCCAACAACCGTCAGTTGTCGGTCTGCTGCGGCGGGGGCGGCAATGTGGAGATGGTGAATCCGGACCTATCGGCTAAAGTGGCCCAGATGAAACTCAATGAGATCGCCGAAACCGGTGCCGATAGGGTGGTTTCTTCATGCCAGCAGTGCCTAAGGACCATTGCCACCCGGGCCCGGCGGCAGAAGGTGGATCTGATCGTCAAGGATTTGACGGACATGGTCATTGAGTCCATGGAGGCATGAGTATCCCGCAGGTAAACGCAGCCCAATCAGGAGGAAGAAAGATATGATCGCACAACTCTCCGTGTATCCCATTGGGGAAGGGACGAGCCTGAGCCGGTTCGTCAAAAAGGGGGTGGCCGTTATCGAGGCATCGGGTTACCCCTATGAAGTGGGCGGCATGAGCACATCCGTAGAGGTGCCGGATCTGGACGCCCTCTTTGCGCTCATAAAAGAGATTCACGCGGCCCATGTGGACGAAGGAGCCCGCCGGATTGTCATCGACCTCAAAGTGGACGATCGCCGGGATAAAAATGCGACCATCGCATCCAAAAAGACATCCGTCAGAGGAGGATGCTGATTTGGGAATGCGCTCGATTTGAGTTAAGATAGAGCATTTTCAATAACGCGTCATTCAGCAAAAGGCAATTATGAAAATTCTCCTGGTATCCATGCCCGATGTGGCTCCCGTGATCATGCACGAGTCCGCCTTTCATATGCCCAACCTGGGGCTGGCCCGCCTCGCCGCCAATATTGGCGATAGACACGATGTCCGTATCGTGGATCTCATTCGCAAACGCCGAAATGTCCGGAAATACCTGAGCCGTGTTTTGCTTAATTTCCGTCCGCAGGTGATCGGGCTTTCATCCATGACCTGGCAGTATGCCACATGTGAGAAATTGATGAAGCTGATTCGTCAGCATCTTCCGGAGGCGAAAATCGTCCTCGGGGGGTATCATGCCACACTCATGTATGAAGAGATCGGTAAATCTGAGAACGGAAAACGGATCGATTTTCTGGTGCGCGGGGAAGGGGAGGAGGCATTCCGGCACCTGCTGATGGCCCTTGAGGGCAAAAAGCAGGTTGCGGACATCCCATCGGTCTCCTATCGAACCGAAGATGGCTTCATACACAACCCCAAGGGGGAGTTGCTTGACCTGAAAACACTGAAACGGCCGGTCCGGGACAAAAGACGCCTCACCCGGGGTTACCATATTATGAATCGGCGTTCGGAGGTCATCGAGACGTCTCGGGGATGTCTGAATAACTGCAACTTCTGCAGTATTCGACACATGTATGGCCGGTCGTTTCGTGCCTTTCCCATTGAAGAAATTCTGGCAGACATAGACGACATTTACTTTAATCGACGTGTCCGGTGGATCTTTGTATCCGACGACAACTTTGTAATGATTCCGGAAAGGGTCATGGAACTGTGTGACGCCATCATCGCCCGTAATTACCGCAATCTTATTTTCGTGGTCCAGGCGGACTGCGTGACCATGTCCCGTAATGAAAGAATGGTTCAGAAGATGTCACAGGCCGGCTTTAAATCCATTTTCCTGGGGATCGAAAACGTGTCCAAGAAGAATCTTCATGCCGCCGGGAAGGGCGACATTGTCAATGCATCCCGTAAGGCCATTTCCCTGTGCCAGACTTATGGCATCATGGTCGTCGCCGGGATGATCTTCGGATTCCCGGAAGACGGGGAACAAGAGGTTATTGATAACTATAGATTTCTTAAATCCACCGGGGCGGACACGGCCTATGGCCAGATTTTGACGCCGTACCCTAAGACCGGCATGCGCCAAATGCTCCTGGATCAGGGCCTGGTGACCAATCCCGACGACTACACCCGCTATAATGGCATGTGGGCGAATGTGAAGACCCGGCACCTTTCTTCCGACACCCTGCAGTATTTGGTGTGGTATTACAATGAGACCATCATGGGCTGGTGGGAACCGTCGAAAATAATGCAGATGCAAAGCCGCCTCTGGACCTCTATCTGGCGCTATGGCTTCAGGCCCATGATGAAAATCATGGTGGACCGGGCCCAGAGAAAATATGGTTGGCAGGGACGTTTTGAAAGGGAGATCGCCGCACGAAGGGCTACCAACCGGTTTCGTGATCTGGATGAGTTTGCGTAGAGGCAGCGTTTTGTGTCTCGACGATAAACGGCATTCCTCCTGCCAAGAATTGAGGAAATACTTATTCTAAATTGACCAGAGCAATGGGTAGAGGAGAAAGGATGATGCACTCCAATCTGCTGTGCTTCAGGTTTTTATTGAGGCTGATGTTTATGGTATTTGTTCTGTTGGCTTTGGCCTCAGGATGTGCCAGGAAGCCGACACTCTATCCCAACGAACAATTCACCAGAGTTGGCAAGGATCAGGCCGAAGCCGATATCCGGGAATGCATGCAACTTGCCGAGGAACACAAGGTGAAACCAGAGCAGGGTGAAGAACTTGTCAAGGATACAGCGGTTGGTGCAGGGGGCGGGGCCGTCGGCGGAGCTGTCGGCGGGGCCATCTCTGGAAATGTGGGCAGAGGAATCGCTACGGGTGCTGCCGGCGGAGCAGCTGTGGGTCTTTTTTTTGGACTTTTCAGGGCCGCTGAACCCAGTGCAACTTACAAGAACTTTGTCAACAAATGTTTAGGGAAAAAAGGCTATGAAGTTGTTGGATGGGAGTAGGTCCAGCCTCAAATCACTATTTTAGAAGACGGCAGAGTCGAATTATTTGGGCGATTGTTCCGTCATATCTAAGATCTCCATGGATATAGGACCTGTCTTTGAGTACCAGATTCCACTTCCCAAGTGGGCCTGACACCTGAATTGACACCAAGACCCCTCTCGCTTATACTCACCTGCAATGAAACCGAACTATCCATCCTTAATTTAACTTCAAAGTTATTTTTCCATAGCTCTGGAGGGCGGCATCCACTGTGAAATGCCTGAAGTGCCATACCGAAAATCCTGCAAATGCTAAGTTCTGTAATGAATGCGGAGCGGCGCTCAATAACAAAGAACGGACATCCGATTCAACCCTGATTCGTGAGGCTGAACGGAAACGGGTCACTGCACTTTTTTCCGATCTCACCGGATATACGGCCATGACCGGAAAACTTGATCCGGAAGAAGTCAAAGAAATCACCAGCCGAATATTTGACGGGGCAAGGGAAATCATCAAAAAATACGATGGTTTCATCGAGGGATTCGCAGGAGACGGTGTTCTGGCGCTTTTCGGTGTACCCAAAGCACACGAAGACGACCCCGTAAGGGCCATCCTGGCGGCACATGAAATTCATGAGCTTGTCGAGACATTAAGCCCCTCTTACGAAATGAAAGTAGGCCGCGCCCTCTCGATGCACAGCGGCATCAATACGGGACTGGCAGTTACGGCTGATGTGAACCTCGAAAAAGGAACCCACGGCGTGATGGGGGAAGCCATCAATTTGGGCGCCAGATTGAGCGCCGTTGCCAAGGCTGGAGAAATTCTGGTCGGCGCGGAAACCTTCAAGGCAGTTGGCGGCCAATTCACCTTTGAAGCGTTGAAACCGACAAAAGTTAAGGGCAAATCCGAGGTTATCTCCATCTATAAACTGTTGTCTGATAGGAGGCCTCTTTCAACTCGTAGCAGCCACAGGCGAATTTCTTCGGAAATGGTGGGGCGTGATCCGGAGATGGACAGGTTGGAACTTCAGATTATGAAAGCCATCAACGGTGAAGGCTCGATCGTCAACGTGATTGGGGAGGCAGGCATCGGGAAATCCCGCCTCATGGCCGAACTGAAGAGGAAGGATGTGATGAGTCGGGTTACTTCTCTGGAAGGCAGGGCCATTTCCATCGGAAAAAATCTGAGCTTTCATCCCATTATCGATCTTTTAAAACAATGGGCTGAAATTACAGAAGATGACCCGGAAAACAAAGCACTGGATAAGCTGGAAAAAGCCGTAAAAGAAGTCCACCCCGAAGCGGTGAATGAGATCCTCCCCTTCCTCGCCACTCTGATGGGGATGAAACTCACAGGAAGGTATGCCGACCGGATCAAAGACACAAAGGGCGAGGCACTGGAGAGACTCATCGTCAAAAACGTAAGGGACCTCCTGATCAAAGGAAGTGAGCTGCGTCCGATCGTATTCATCATGGAGGACCTCCACTGGGCTGACACAAGCTCAATCGATCTATTGGCTACGACGTATCGTCTCGTTGAGG
This sequence comes from Deltaproteobacteria bacterium, assembly GCA_034522175.1. GTDB lineage: Bacteria > Desulfobacterota > DSM-4660 > Desulfatiglandales > Desulfatiglandaceae > JAIPDZ01. The sequence goes on from JAXHLQ010000001.1 coordinate 4,364,264, forward strand.
ATCATAAGCTTGTTTTTATTAATGTATTCCGACCGGGCTATCTGGAGCCCTGGAATGACAAGATCGCCGCCATAGGCCGGAAGTATCCTGCCCACTATACCGAAATAGAGATCCGGCCGCTGGACAAAAATTATTGCGAAACACTCATCGAAAACATGCTGCGGATAAAGGGGCTTCCCTATGGCGTGAGAGACCGGATTGTGGATCGGGCCGGGGGGAATCCATTCTTTATTGAGGAGGTGGTTCGATCTCTAATCGATGAAGGCGCTGTGGTTCGGGGCGGTAATGGTTTCGAGGTCACCGAAAAGATTCGCACCGTGGTCATTCCCCCGACCATCAAAGACGTTCTGATGGCCCGAATAGACCGCCTTGAGGAGAAAACAAGAGAACTGGTCAAGGTGGCTTCGGTCATAGGGCGAAGCTTCTTCGTGAGGGTCCTAAAGGACGTTGCCGTCTCCATAGATAACCTGGATCAAAGGCTCTCATATCTTAAAGAGACCCAACTGATCAGAGATCGCATCCGTATGCAGGAGATTGAATATCTCTTTAAACATGCCCTGACCCAGGAAACAGCCTATGAATCAATCCTTCTGCGAAAAAGAGGAGCCCTCCACCTTGAGGTGGCACGGTCCATAGAGAGACTTTTTGAGAGCCGACTTCATGAATTCTACGGTATGCTGGCTTTTCATTACGGCAAAGGAGATGCCCCTGAAAAGGTTGAAGAATACATGGCCAAGGCCGGAGAGGAAGCCCTGCGATCATCAGCTTCAAGCGAGGCCCTGCACTACTTCCGGGAGGCGGTGAAACTCTATGTGGATCGATATGGAGATAAGGCAGATCCGGAGAAGCTCATATCTTTCAAAACAAACCTGGCTCGGGCTCACTTGAATCGAGGAGACTTTTTGGAAGCCGCGTCTTACCTGGACGATATCCTGGACAGCAAAGGCTACAGGTTCCCCCGTGGCAAATGGGTATCGATCGTGAAAGGGCTATGGGATTTGTTTTGTGTCATAACCATTGTATATTCCCCTATCAAATCCCGCCCCCGAATTCCGGACAAGCGAGAGGTTGAGGACTTTGACCTGCTTTTCAGGAAAATGCTATGCCTCGGGCACGTAAACAGCAGAAGAGCTCTCCTTGAGAGCCTTCCATGGATTAGAAATATTCTGGGATGGGATCTTCGAGGGATACCGCAAGGTCCGGAATGGCTTTCGTATTCATGTGCAGGCCTTAACGTGGCAGGGTTCTCTTCCCTTGGCGCAAAGCTATTGGAACGTGCAGAGCACATTTCAGATGGCCGGGGATTGAGCGAATTAGGCATCGCTCTGAGCCGGGTAACCCTTGCCATAAATAAAGGTTCATGGGGATCAGTGTCCGATTTGGACGTTTCTTTGGTGGATACCGCGTTGGGGAAAGGAGATCTGTACAAACTGACTGCTTATTTGCTGCATTTGGGGTGCATCAAATTGGAATGCGGGGACCTTCACCAAGCTGAGTTATGTGCCGAGAAACTCCATCTCATTACTGAAAGTTACGGTTATGACTTTGCGTGGGTCCACTATCATTTTGTAAAAACCAACATCCTAATCAGAAAGCGCGATTTTCATAGAGCCTTAATCGAAGCGGATAAGGGCGTATCCATCGCGGAACAAGCCAATATGAACCCGCCTAAGCTAAGATCTTTGGGTCTCAAAATCATTGTGGAGGTGCTCCTTGGCCAACCTGAAAAAGCAGCCTTGTCGGTGAAAAAAGGGGAGACATTGCTGGCAGAACTCGGAATTGTCGGCCCGCTGTATCGCGCGCCATTTACGCTGGGCCGCCTCTTGACACATCTTGAACAGTTGAAAGACGCGCTTAAAAGCGGAAATCGTTCAAGAATCCGCCAATACGAGCGAGAAACACGTTTAAGCGCCAAACAGGCCGTGTGTGTTTCCAAGAAACATGCGCTCTATCGGACATGGATCCTCAAGTCTATCGGCGAATATTACTGGTTCATCAACAAGCAAGGTAAAGCGATCAAGTGGTGGAACAAAGCCATAAATGAGGGAGAGCGCCTCGGTTCACAGCTCGACCTCTCTCGCACGTATTTCGAGGTAGGAAAGTGCTTATTGGAACCCCAGAGCAAATACAAGCACGTCAATGGGGTAGAGGCCGAGGCGTACCTCGAGAAGGCTCGGGTACTTTTTGAAGAAATCGGCCTCGAGGGGGAAATGGATGATCTTGAGAGGCTCAAGGCGGATAGCAGCTTGTGAACCCTAACGTTGCATAAAGCTTTGGCCCAAAATCGTTTCACGCACTCTATTTTATGGTATCAAATACCCTGTGTATACCCTGAATTACCGTGTGTATCCCCGTAAGCTCCTTTTTGAGATGCTATGTTGAGGGTTTCCCGTAGGCGGCGTGAGCCAAAATTCTGCAAGGTCAAAAATCCTCCGGAGACTACCCGTGCCGAATCAATAGATTGCCATGCTCTTGAAAGTTGGTTCGCAATTGGGTCAGGCGCGTGTTGAGCTGCTTCATGACATGGAATCGGTCAACCACCACCTTGGCTTGGGGGAGATGGCTTCGGGCTGCTTGATAATAGGGTGCCCACATGTCTATGGAGACAAACCGGATCGCCTTCTTCCTTTGGGGACTCAACGATTCAATCCAGTTCACCAGGGTCTTTTTCTCTCTGTCAGGGAGCACCGCGAGGATACACTTTCGGGAAATATCTGAAATGACAAGTACAAACTGTTTGTGACGCTTTTTAAGGGAAATCTCATCAATTCCAAGAACGTCGATTGTATTGGCCATCGGAAGGCTCTTTTTCAGTGCCGCAACACGATGCACACACCAAAGATGAAGGACTTCATTCTCTCCTTTGCGACGCATGGCATACATTTTGACGATCATGGTCGGAATGCCGAGCAATTCAAGTCAGGGTCTCATCTGCAACTTCTTTGAATTCATTCTGGCTGATCCGTTTCACGCTCTTGGCAGCATCCTTTACAAAGCCTGTAAACATCGGCAACAATTTCATGGGAAATCCTCCAGTGAGTTTTTCCCATATTCACTTACACCAGTCGGGAGGAAATGTCCCGCAAAAAATGCACCTTCAACATTTTTTTCACACTAATCCGGGATGAGCCTATATCTTTTACTTCGCCGTGGACGGGAATGAGGACAGCACACCCGACGCCACCTGGCTGGATTCGGTGGGGGTGATGGTGGAGTAGCGGGTGCAGTATCTCATCTGTGCGGGTTTAGATTGAGTTCACCCTGATCCTTCTTATCCCGAATACCCCGATAAATCCTAAGGGGAAAAATAATTCCGAAAAACGGTAAGATATAAACAGCCGCTAACGTCGGTTCTAAGGGGCTGAAGAACTCCGCGGCAAATACGATGACCAGCACATTGTTCATGTTGGCAAATCCGATGATGGAGGCCAGCTGATCCTTGAGGGGCGCCTTATAGACTACGACAATGCCGAGAATAAAATAGATGATGGCGAGGATCATGGCCACGATGGCGGCTTCGAGGATGGTGGCCGGGTTCTGGCGGAAAAACAGGCCGTATTTGGAAAAAACACCGAGATTTACGACCGTAAAGCATCCCAGTGACATATAAAACCCGGCCCGCTGAAGCCGCTTTAAGGTGCCGGGGATCAGGCGCCTCGAGACCTCCACAAGAAAAGCAGGAATAAAGACCACCATGAACAGCACACGCATCATGGCCAAAAGCGAGATCTGGATCTCCCGTTCCAGCAAAATTTTGATGAGCGCGGGCAGGGTAAACGGGACCACAAGGGAGGAGACGACGACCAGGATGAGAACCAGTGGCCCGTTGGCACCCACCAGCGTGGAGATGAAGGGGGCCACCACACCGGTGGAGATGCCGGTCACGAGGAGTGCGGCAAGGGCATATGGGGGGTAGAAAACCTTGAAGAGGAAATAGATGCCGACGGGGAGGATGAGCATTTTCAAGACGGAAAGCCACAGGACGGTTCCCCAGCTTTTTTGAATGAGATCCCAGACCGACCTCATGTCGATGGAGATGAAACTCAAAAAAAGGAGAAACATCATGGCGTAGACGGGGTAGGGCTGGAACAGGGATGTGGCATCGGGAAAATAGATGCCCGTGAACATGGAGGAAAAGACCACCAGAATGAGGATTAAATCATTGGTACGAAACATGAGTCAGATTGGAAAGCAGATCTTTTTCAAAGGTTTCGGATTCGGGTCCCATGCGGGCACTATTGAGAGGCGTGAAGGGCAAGGTCTAAATATGAGCGTGCCATGTCTCAATGTCCAAATCTTCAAACATGCTAAAATCCCTCGTATTTCTTGTCACCAGTATCAGCTCATTCACTTTGGCGACGGCCGCGATTTGTCCATCGACAAAGGGGGGCGTCCGCCCAGTGGATATAAGCCGGGCCCGTTGATCCGCGTGCCAGGCGGCTGCCCTGGCGTCATAAGGAAGAATCGGCATGGTGAGCCATACCACCTCTCTGAGATATGACTCGATGAATATCCGCTTTCGAGACTTGGGAAGCCAGTGGCATCCATAGTGAAGCTCATGCCATACGAGTGACGCGGTAGCCAGGTCATCCTCATTCTCTTTCAACCGTCGCATGACATTCTTATCCGGGACGGTTTTTATCGCTTCTGAAATTACGTTGGTGTCCAGTAAGTATCTCATTACGAAAGGTCAACCCTCCGGGCGGCGGAGGGGTCTCTCAGATTTTCGAAATCCTCATTCGAAACGACAACCTGTAATTCTGCCATCTTTTTTCTGAACACCGTCAACGCATTCCAAAAATTGTTGTGTTGACCCCGCAATTTTTCATACTCCCCAACCGATATCAAAACAGCAACCGGACGCCCACGCCGGGTCAGTTGAACAGAAGGTCCCATTTCAACGGAATGGATGATGGCCGGCAGTTTGTTTTTGGCTTCGGAAATAGTGTATTGATTCTGCATAATTGCCCCTCTTCAAGAAAGAACGCATTTGGCTAATGTTTCAATATAGCCATCTATATGGTCATTTTACAAGACATTTTCAGGAGGCACGGCCATTTTCCCTTAGATTTTGGTTTAAAGCTATCGGGTCGGAACGATGCACCTAAAAGGGCATCAGTTGTCTCCCTGCTCTGAGGGCGAATTCAAAGAGGGGCGAGGGGAAGATTCCGAGAAGGATGATGAGGGCTGCCAGCAAGAAGCCCCACAGACGCGTGGATACGGGGAGACCCGCAGGTTCTATGGAGGGTTCGCGAGGGTGCCGGGTATAGGCGTGACGAATAAGGTTCAGGTAGTAAAAAAAGGCGACGGCCATGTTGCCGGCGGCGAGGATCACCAGCCAGTTGTATTCGTGGGTCCAAAGGGCGCTCAGCAAAAAGAGTTTTCCCATGAACCCGGCCGTGGGGGGAAATCCTGCCAGGGCCAGGGCGCCCACGGATAGGATCAGGGCGAGGGACGGGCTGCGGGTATGGAGACCATCCAGGTCATCAAGTTTAAGGTTTCGCCCATCGGGTGCCGCCTTTGAAATCACCCAGAAACAGGTAAAGTTCATCAGCATATAGACGAATGCATAGAAGGCGGTGGCGGCCAGACCCTCGGCTGTTCCCGCCACCAGGCCTAAGATCATGTACCCTGCGTGGGCCACAGTGGAATAGCCCAGAAGCCGCTTGATATCGGTTTGAGAAAGGGCCGCGAGGTTTCCGTAGGTCATGGATACGGCGGTTAGACAGGCCAGAATGGTGTTGATCTCGAGACCGGGTCGAAGCATGGCGGCAATGCGGATGAGCACAACGGCGGCGCCCAGTTTGGGCAGGGTGGAAATGTAGGCTGCGGTTTCATTGCTGGCCCCTTCATAGACATCCGGTGCCCAGGCCTGAAAAGGAAACAGGGCCAACTTAAACAGTGTGGCACAGAGAAAGAGCATCAGCCCGGTAACGGCCAGGGGAGATGACGTCCAACGCCATAACGCAGGGACCATCAGATGAAGATACGTGGTGTGCTGGGTGGCGAGGATGTACGAGAGACCGAACAAACCGATGGCCGTTGCGGCCGCACTGAAGAACACGTACCGGATGGCCGCCTTTGCCGCCCCCTTTTCTTCGTTCCGGACCGGAATCAAAGGCAAGAGACTGAATGTGGAGAGTTCCATCGCGAGAAAGATACTGATGAGTTCAACGGTTGAACTGAGGAGCATGAGGCCCCAGGCAGAGAGGGCCATGAAAAGGAGGTATTCGGTCCGCTTGTCCCGGTTCAACGTGGGCTGTCTCGCGGCGATACCCACGGAAAAGGTTAGACCCGTGATCACGGTTAGCTTGAAAAATTGTGAGAGGGCATCCAGGCGGTAGGAACCGAAACCGATCAGGCCCTTTTGGTTGAGGGAAAAGAGCGTGATCAGGATGCCCAGGGCCGCGGCCCAGGGAAGCCATTTCTCCGGCGGGGGTAACAGGTACCTGTGGAGGACGGCCTGGATGAAGAGCGCTATAATCAGGAGCAGGAGATAAAGCTCAGGAAGGACCCATTGAACACTGAATATCATGGTGCAAGGCCCTCCAGAATACTTAAGCACATCCCCGGGGCGAGCCCGAGGTAGATGATCAGGAATGCCAGGGGGAGAAGGTATCCCCACTCTCTGAGGGTCAAATCCGTTAATGCCTCTGCGCGGCGGGGGTTGCCCCAGGCCATGTGTTGGGTCACGCGCAGGAAATAGGTGGCCGCCAGAAGGGCCCCCGGTACCATGAGAAATCCGATCAAGAGGCTCTTTTTGAAAGCCCCCGTAAAGATCAGGAATTCTCCCACAAAATTATTTGTTCCCGGAAAGGCAAATCCTGAAAATGCCGCCAGTCCCCAGAATCCCATGAACGCGGGGAGGATTTTTCCCAGTCCCTGGTTGTCGGTTACCTCATAGCTGTGGGTGCGCGCATAAAGGGCGCCCGCCAGCATGAAGAGGATACCTGATGTCACCCCATGATTGACCATTTGAAGAACGGCGCCCTGAGCCCCCTGGAAATTAAGAAGGAAGATGCCGAGTGTCACAAATCCCATGTGGGCCATGGAGCTGTAGGCGATGAGTTTCTTGATATGGCGCTCGCCCAGGGCCATGAGACCGCCATACAGAATAGAGGCGATGGATAGGGCGATCATCAGAGGGGCGAAGGTGATACTGGCCTCCGGCGTGAGGGGGAGGGCGAACCGTAGAAATCCATAGGCCCCCATCTTGGCCAGTACACACGAAAGGAGAACGCTTCCGGCGATTGGGGCCTGGGAGTAAGCGGCCGGCAGCCAGCTGTGAAACGGAAACATGGGGATCTTGACGGCAAATGCGAGGGCCATAACGAGGAAGGTCCAGCGCTGAAAGGAAACCGAGAATTTCTGCGACATCAATTCAGGGATGGAAAAGGTCCCGCAACCCACACCGAAGGCAATGACCGCCACCAGGAGGAGGACGCTTCCCGCCAAGGTATAGAGAATGAATCTGAGGGATGCGGTGTCCCTTTCGGAGCCCCCCCATATGGCGATGATGAGATACATAGGGATCAATACGGCCTCATAGAAGAGATAAAAGAGGAGAAAATCAAGAGCAGAGAAGACGCCCACACAGGCCGCGCACAAAAGAATGAGCGCAAGATGAAAGCTCCTGACACGTTTCTCAATGGCGGTCCACGAGCAGAGGACGCATAAAGGGAAGAGGATCAGCGTCAGCGCCACCATGAGGAGGCTGATTCCGTCCACCCCCACGTGATATTCCAGGCCCCAGGCAGGCACCCAGGAGAGGCGATTGACAAATTGAAAACCCGTATGACCGGCATCAAATCCCAGCAGGGGGAAAGCCAGGATCACTTCGAGCACAAAAACCCCGAAGGTGTAGATCCGCACGGTCCGGTCCCTCCGGACAAACAGAAGGCCCATCCCTGCAAGGAGGGGAAACAAGATGAGTAGGGTAAGAACCGGATAAGTCATGGCGTTTATCTTTATCTGCCAAAAAACAAAAGCGTATCGCGCAGAGGCGCTGAGACGCAGAGGTCTTTTAGGTAAGAGTATTTCGTCTTGTAAGCTTTTCGCTTTTGTCGAATTGAATTGCGCATTTCCTTTTCACCTGAAACCCGAAACCTGTCGAAGATCCCGTCTTCAGCGGGGACACCCGACACCCGAAACCTAAACCCAGAACCAGAACACCGCAAAAATGCCTAGCGCCAGGAGAATCATCCAGGCCAGCTGGTCCTGGAGAGAGGTGTCCTGAAATTTTGCTACGCGTCTGCTTAGACGGCGAACGTCATGGGCCACGCCGTCAACTGTTGTATCAATACCGTTTTTGTCCACCCAGCCCATGCCCCGGGCCAAGCCCATCAGACCTCGGATTCCCGCCTTGCGGTAAACTTCGGACCATCGGTCGTCAAGCCATGCAAGGGGGCGTGCCACACCGTGGGTGACGGCATCGCCCGCCAGCCGGTAGACGAGATCCATATCCGGACATCGCCATTCGCGCATGCCGATGAAACGTTTTAGAAATAAGAAGATGAGGATGGCAAAGCCGGATAAAATAATGAAGCCTGCAACATTCCAAAGGGTGTAGGGAGCGTAGTCCATGGGGTGTGGCAGGTGACGGTACAGGATATGCGGAAAGATCCCCAGGATAAGGGAGACCATGCAGGCTTTCCCGAGGGCGATGGGCATGTTGATGGGTACCGGCGTGATACCAAGAGGGTCTTCTTTTTGATCGGCCGTTGACTTCAACAGGCACATCGGAATCTTCAGGCCCGCCGTTACCATTATGCCCAAAAGCGCGAGCCCGAGGCAAAACGCCACCAGGCCCCTCCCCGCAGCCATGGCCCCGTGGATGATCATGGGAATACTCACGAATCCACTCAACAGGGGCATACACGATAGAGACAGTGCGCCGAACAGGAAACCCGCAGTAATCAACGGATTTCGGCGTCCTGTGCCCGTTAGCTTGAAAAGCGTGCGCCCGCCGGATGCCGTGATCAATGCTCCCATGGCCATAAACAGGAGGCCGTTATAGAAGGTGTGAGCATAGGCATGGGCCATGGCGCCGTTCACACAGAGGTGCGTCCCGATACCGATGCCGGCGACCATGATGCCGATTTGCGAGACGATGAGATAGCAGAGGATCCGGGGACCGGTGTGTTGAAAAAGGGCATAGGCCATACCCCAGAGCGCCGAAACGGTTCCCAGAATAACCAGGATCTCATGCCCGGCAAAGCATCGGGCCAGGGCATACACCGCCGTGTGGGTGGTATAGGAGGTTAGAAAGACCATCCCCGACAGGGTCGCTTCGGGATAGGCATCTGTCAGCCAGGCGTGCAGGGGGAAAAGGGCCGCATTGATGCAAAAGCCGCTCAGGATCAGCCAGTCGCAGGGGTTCATGTGTGCGGGATCGATTGCGACCAGCGCAAAGGTGCTTGTTGACTGGTCCTTCAAGAGGATCCCTGCCAGGAGCAGGACACTGCCGAAGATGAGGAGGAGGAGATAACGGAATCCCGCGGATGCGGATCGAGCTGTATGATTTAACCAGATCAGGAACGCAGAGGAGACGGTCATGAGTTGCCAGAAGATAAAAAATGTCCAGTAATCACCAGCGAGGATACAGCCGAAGGCCCCGGCCATATACAGGTTCGATGCCACGTGATGGCCCCGGTCTTTTCGGTGAAACGCGAACATGACGCAGATGAGAGACTGAAGGGCGAAAAGATTGACAAAAAGGATCGAGAGGCGGTCCACCCTCCCGAGGACAAGGTCCTGACTTAGATAGGGGAGGGTCCAGTACCCGCCATCGTGGATGCCGAAAGAGATGACGATGGCCGCAAAAGGCGGAATAAACATGAGCCACCGCCAGGCCTTTTTCCCCAAAAAGGGAAGCAGCAGGGCCAGGAGGATAAAGAGTGTTGATGGGTGCAGGAAAATCGGCATAGTGTCGTCAAAAATGTGTAAAGACATTCGAAAATCCCACAAAGCTTTCCGGATAGAATCCCAACAGTATGGATATCAATGCGGTCAGCACCAGGGGAACCAGCATAGTCAACGGTGCCTCTCCATAGGGTGACAGATCCATGCCCTCGGCGGGCGGGAGAAAAAAGGCCTTATAAACCACAGGGCCCAGATAGGCCAGGTTGAGCAGAGCGGACACCAGGATCGCGAACATGAGCCCGATCATGGCGGCATCCGCCGCACCCGTGGCCATATAAAATTTGCTCACAAAACCCGATACCGGAGGCAGTCCCACAAAAGCGAGGGTGGCCAGGGCAAAGGCCCCGAAGGTCCACGGCATTCGTTTTCCCAGTCCGTGCATGTGGCTGATCTGTCTAAGACCGGTGGACACAAAAATGGCTCCGGCCGCGAAAAAGAGGGTGATCTTGGGAAAGGCATGATGGGCGATAAAGGACAACCCGCCGTCGATACTGTCTGGTGTGAGCATGGCCACGCCGAGGATAATGTAAGAGAGCTGACTTACGGTGGAATAGGCGATTCTGGCCTTGATGTCGTCCTTGGTCAGGGCGATCAATGCGGCTGCGATGACGGTAAAGGCGGTGACATAGGCGGTGGGGAGACCAAGCCCGAGGTGCTCCATGGTCTCCACGCCGAAACAGGAGAGGATGATCCGGCAGATGGCAAAGACGCCGGCCTTGACCACGGCCACGGCATGGAGGAGGGCCGAGACCGGTGTGGGGGCCACCATGGCGGAGGGGAGCCAGTTGTGCAGCGGCATGATGGCCGCCTTGGCAATCCCGGCGAGGTAGAGGATATAGGTCAGGGTGACCAGCGCCGGGTTTGCAGTTGCAGGGAAAATCCCCTGCCGTATGTCGCCGAGATGGAAATCGAGGGTGCCGCAGAGCACATAGGTCAGTACCAGCGCGGGGAGAAAAAAGAGTTTGGAAGTCCCCATGAGATAGATGAGATATTTCCTTCCTGCGGCGTACCCATCGTCATCCTGATGATGGGCCACGAGGGGATAGGTGAAGAGGGTGATGATTTCATAGAACAGGTAAAGGGTGAAGATGTTCCCGGAAAAGGCCACCCCCTGGGCCCCGAAAATGGCCACGGCGAAACAGACGTAATACCGGGTCTGGGCATGCTCCTTAAGGCTTCGCATGTACCCGATGTTGTAGCTCGTGGCAAAGATCCACAGGAAGGAGGATACCAGGGCAAAGATGAGGCTGAGGCCGTCCGCGCAGAAAGAGATGGTGAGCCCCGGCAGAAGGGTGAAGAGGGTGATCTTATAAATAGTCCCCTTCAAGATGGCGGGTGCCATTAAGAGCACCAGGATAAAGGTCAGGCCGCTGAAGAGGAAGGATACGGTTTCTCTCAGATTCATACGATTTCTGAATAGACGAATCACAAAGGGCGCCGCAAAGGTCATTAAAACGGGAATGAGCGGGCGTGCGCTGGTAATGACGGTTGGTTCGGCGCTCATATCATCTTACCCTTTTCCATTGGACATCTCCGGGTTTCGGCTGGAGCGGAACCGCCTGCTCGCCACCAGGATGATGGCGATGATCAGGGTGGCCTCCGCAGCGGCCAGGCCCAGGATGAACAGCATGCCCATGTGCCCCAGTATGGGATCGGCCGAGGTGAGCTGGGTGGCGGCCACCATGGAAAGCCCGGCACCGTTCAGCATGAGTTCAAGGGAGATGATCATGCCCACCAGGGTCTTTCTGAGGATGAGACCCAGGATTCCCATACACAGCAGGAAGAGGGCGATTAGTTGAAAAAGGGTCAGAGCGGTCATCTTTTCCCCCAGGCTTTCCACGCCAGAAATACTGCGCCGGCCATGGCCACGAAAAGGATGACCGATATGAGTTCAAAGGGCAGAAGGTACTGCTGGAGGAGGCCCTCCCCGAGGGCCACGACGCTGATGCGTTTGGGAATGAGGAGGCTCTCCGGGGGATATCGGATGATGATCCAGGACAGGATGCCGGCCGGTGCAAGGGCGGCCAGGGTGCCGCGGATATAGGTTCCTTTGGTGCGGCGTTGCCATGCCTTGGCCTCGGACGGGGACGAGGTCAGCATAATGGCAAAGAATATCAAAACGCATACACCGCCCACATAGACCAGGATCTGCATGAAGGCGATGAGGGGTGAGGCCAGCAGAAGATACATCCCGGCCACCCCGAACATGGCCCCGATGAGGCCCACCAGTGCCCGGACGAGACTCCTGCAAAATACGGCCATGCAGGCCCCTGAAACGGTGATCATGCCGTAAAAAATAAAGGCGATGATGGCGAAGTTTTCCATGGATAACCTAGCGTGCTAAAAGACAAAAACCAACTTCTTTTATCGCGCAGAGACGCCCCGGTGAAACAGAAAAACAAGGGTTTCACGGGGCAGGCAGGGACGCAGAGAAAACCGTACGTTCATAGCTTTTAAACTTTAAATTATATCCCAATTGATGCAACGCTTACAGATCTTCACGAACTAAATAAGTTTGGTTCTTACGATAAAATACTCTGCGCCTCAGCGTCTTGCGGGATATCATCTCCAATAAATCGAACACAAACGCCTCTTTGCTGGGGCCTGCCAGCAACACCCGATCTGAAAACCCCAGGGCGCCTTTCGGGCAGTTCTCCACGCACAGGCCGCAAAGGGAACAGCGGGTATAATCATATTTGAATTCGGAGGGTCCCTTATCGGCTTTCTTTTCGGCCGTCTGATCAGTATGTTCGTCAGTTTTGTTGGTCTCATGGGGTTCGGGTTTTGCCAATCCTTTTTTAACGACGGTGATGCACTGAGAGGGGCAGGTGGAAACACAGGTCATGCACGCGATGCACAAGGGCCGGGTCGGATCATTCGGGCTCGCCTTTAATTCAATGGGGCCTCTGAACGTATCCAGGTTGTCTACGCCCTCACGGGGGTAGTGGACCGTGACCTGAGGGCCAAAGAACTGTTTCCCCGTCACCTTGAGTCCCACGAGAAGGCTCCAGAGGGAGCTGATGCTGTGCCATAGAGTTTGAAAAGTCGGCATATTCCTCGGAAGTCAGAAGTCAGTAGTCAGAATTCAGAATCGAAAAAAGGTATGCGCCGAGCAGTTTGCTTACCTCTTCGAGTTGATTTTTCAGATCACTATTATCACCATAGCCAAGGTCTTTTGCCAGGATCAAATAATATCGGGATTCTTCAAGTGAGCCTTGAGCTATATTTAAGTATCGTGCCTTATCGGGTCGACCTGTTTTCTTGAAGCCTTCTGAAATATTTGCCGGGATCGAAACAGCGGATCTTCTCAACTGAGATGTCAATCCATACATTTCATGCTTGGGGAACGACTCGCTGTATTTGTAGACTGACAACACAAACTGATGTGCCTTCTGCCAGACAACCAAGTCTTGAAAACGCTTTGCAGGCCGCCTCTTCATTCTAAATTCTGACTCCTGACTCCTGGATACCATCAAAAAACTTTCACAAAAAATGCCGTGGCCATCAGATTGATCAGGCTGAGGGGGAGGAGCCACTTCCAGTTGACATTCAGAAGCTGATCGAACCTCAAGCGCGGGAAGCTCCATCTCAGCCACATGGTTAAGAAGATCAGGCCATACATTTTGGCCAGAAACCACCAGAACCCCGGCAGGAAGGGGCCTTTCCAGCCGCCCAGGAACACCGCCGTGGCCACGCTGGAGACGATGACCATATCCACATATTCGGCCAGGAAGAAAAGCCCGAACCCCATACCGGAATATTCGGTATGATATCCGGCGGTCAGCTCACTTTCGGCTTCCGGGAGATCGAAAGGGGCGCGGTTGGTCTCCGCCACCGAACAGATGAAGAAGATCAGAAAGGCCAGGGGCTGGGACACCATGTGCCACTGCCATGGCCAGTCCCCCTGCTGGGCCACTATTTCAGACAGGTTGAGGCTGCCGGTCATGAATGCCACGGCCAAAAGCGACATGAAAAGCGGTGTTTCGTACCCGAGGGACTGGGCCACGGATCGGGCCGCCCCCATAAGGGCCCAGTGGTTGTTGGACCCCCAGCCGGCCATGCACAGGGCCAGCACGTTGATGCCGGAAAAGGCGAGGATGAGGAGGAGCCCAAGGTTTACCTCCATACCGGTCAGGGTGGGTCCGAAGGGGATGGTCATAAAGAGCGGGATCACGGGCACAAAGGCCGTGATGGGGGCCAGCCAGAAAAGGAGCCGGTCGGCGCCGTCCGGTCGAAAACGCTGTTTGCTCATGAGTTTCAAGGCGTCGGCCACGGTCTGCAGCATCCCGTGGGGTCCCACCTCAAAAGGACCGGGCCTTCCCTGGATATGACCGGCCACCTTGCGCTCCACATACACCAGCACCACGCCGTTGAGTCCCACAAACAGGGCCACGGACACCACCGTGATCAGAATCCGAAAGAATTCAGCGTATTCAAAGGTCATGAGGGAAGCCGTTGGCTTTTAGCCGTGAGCGATTAGGCCCTTACTCCCAGGTTATCTGTCTCAAAAAACAAGAAAATTTCTTTGCGCCTTTGCGTCTTTGCGTGAGGCATTTTGGTTGCAGTTATCCGCGTTAGATATTTGACGATCCATTTGAAGCCTTGATAATCCTCATTCTGGTTTTCCTGACACCTGTCGAAGATCCCGTCTTCAGCGGGGACACCCGAACCCTGACACCTGAACACTTCTCTTTTATCTATCAATCTCCGGGATGACCAGGTCCAGGCTTCCCAGGATGGAGACCGCATCGGAGAAGAGCACCCCCTCCACGAGTTCTGAAAATAAGCTCAGGTTGGAAAACCCCGGCGAACGCAATTTGACCCGATAGGGTGTCCGCTCGCCATTGCTCACCACGTACACCCCCACTTTTCCCCTGGCCCCTTCCACCGCAAATAGGCCTCCCCCTTCGGCGCCTTCCATCTCGGCTTGGGCGCTTTTTTCATCAGGTGATCCCCGTCCGGTATCTCGTTGACTGCAGCCTCGATGATGTTGAGGCTCTCTTTTATTTCGGCCATCCGGACCCGGTAGCGGGCCATGGCGTCCCCTTTTTCTTCCACGGGGATATTGAAGGCAAGGCGATGGTAAATGGAATAGGGCTCTGCCCGGCGGGTGTCATAAGGCTGGCCGGATCCCCGCAGCACCGGACCCGTGGCCCCGTAACGCCGGCACATGTCGAGCGAAATCGGCCCGATGCCTTCCACCCGGTGTCGAAAAATCACGTTCTTGGTGACCAGATCATCATACATGGGTAACCGTTCCCGCATGGTCTGCACAAACCGATGGGTCCCTTCCAGGAAAGCGTCGTCGACATCCGCGGCCACGCCCCCAATTCTAAAAAAGCTGTAGGTCAGTCGTGATCCGCTCAGCGGCTGCAGCAGATCAAGAATCTTTTCGCGATCTTCAAAGGCATACATGATGGGCGTAAACGCTCCCAGATCCAGGAGGTATGCGCCATGCCAGACCAGGTGAGAGGCAATCCGGTTGAGTTCCGCGGTGATGACCCGGATGTACTCGGCCCGCTCAGGGACTTCGATCTGAGCGAGACGTTCTATCGATCCCACATAGGCCCAGTTCCAGCTCAGGGGATTGAGATAGTCCACCCGACCCATATTGGGGATGAACTGGACCCATGTCCGGGTCTCAGCCATCTTCTCATGCATCCGGTGGAGGTATCCGATGACCGGCTCCGCCTGAAGGATGTATTCTCCGGAAAGCTTGAGGAGGATGCGGAGCACGCCGTGGGTGGACGGGTGCTGGGGCCCCATGTTGAGGATCAGGGTGTCCGGATCCTCTGTGGCCTCAAACCGCTTCAGCGCGGGGTCCGGTTCGATGTCCGTGTGTTGAACGGCCGGGGTCATGTGCTGCCTTCCGTGTCGTTGGATGCTGGAGTCGCTTCATCCGGGGCATCGGTTCCATCCAAAAGGGTGAAATTGGTCTCCTTTTCAATGATAGCTTCAGGAACGAAAAATTCTTTAAGGGGAATGTGCGCGTCATCATCCTTAAGGAGTGGATGGATCTTCAGGTCATCGGGCATGAGGAGCGGGTCCAGATGGGGATGATCCGTAAACTGAATCCCATAAAAATCATGGCACTCCCGTTCATGCCACCCGGCACCGGAATAGATGGACGAGATGGAAGGGAGTTTCGGATCGGTGTGGGGGATGATCACATAGAGGGCGATACGGCCGGGACAGGTGTAGTGATCGAAATGGTAAACCGCCAACAGGCCGTCTTTCGTATCCAGGCCGGTGATGTCTTCCAGATGGTATCCGTCATCCTTCATGCGTTGGGCGGCATTTCTGAGCACGGCTGGTTCAAGGAATACGGCCCACTTTTTCCCGGTCTTCTCCGGATTGCAGGCGGCTTTGAACAGGGAGGGTATCCCTCCTAGGACCTCATCGCCCATCATGGCTCCTTTCCGCGGGGCGGCTGCGGCCACCACCGTTTGCCGGTGATCTTCTCCTGAAGTTGAAAAAGTCCCTCCAGAAATGCCTCAGGATGCGGGGGGCAGCCCGGGACATAGATATCTACCGGGACGATTTGATCCACCCCTTCCACAATGGCGTATTGATCTTTAAACGCGAACGGTCCGCCTGAAATGGCACAGTTGCCCATGGCGATCACCCATTTGGGGGCCGGCATCTGTTCATAGAGGCGCTCGATGGCAGGTGCCATTTTCAGGGTCACGGTGCCGGCCACGATCATGAGGTCCGACTGCCTGGGCGAAGGCCTGAAGACCTCGGCGCCGAACCGGGCGATGTCAAAACGGGCCATGCCCACGGCCATCATCTCAATGGCGCAGCAGGCCAGACCGAAGGTCATGGGCCACAGGGACATGGACCGGCAGATGTCTAAGAGAGATTCAACCAGCTGGAACCGGATCAGGGGCGGTTCTACATCAAAGTGAAGGGGACCGGTTACTTGATCTTCCGCGGCCACTCAAACACCCCCTTGGCCCAGAAAAAGAGGACCGCTGATGCAATGACGAGGAGAAACAGAAAGACCTTCAGAAAAGCTGAAAACCCCTGGGCAAGGGGATAGAACAGGGCCACCGGGAAGAGATACAGGACATCCACCTCGAAGGCCAGGAAGATAAGGGCGTAAATGTAGTAGTTCATGTGGAAGCGGACCCAGGTGTTATTGAGCGGGACCATCCCGCATTCGTAGGGAATCCCCATTTGGGGATCCTTGGACTTGGGTGAGAGGAAATAAGAGACTATCAGAGAGACCCCGGCCATGAGGAGTCCCACCGCAAAGAAGAGAAGCAGCGCCATCTGAAGCCAGTCAAAAACCATGGTGTTACCCGGAGTATGAAAGGTTGGATTCGTCAGCGTAGGTGGAGACTATATCATCAAAAGGGGGTGGTCTTGCAAGGGATATTTTGTATTCTCCTTCACCTCATCTGTTCTTCAGGTTGACGGTTTTAAGTCAAATTGATATAAGTCACCCAACCTCCGGCAAAGCCGGAGGCTTGAAATATGTGAACCGCTCAAAGCGGTTAATTTGTTGGCCACCTCAAAGGTGGCATGGCCTTACTTAAACAGATTCAGTTGGTCTAAACGGCGGTCCTCTTCTTCTTGCGTTTTGATATATTCTCGCACCGCCTCTTCATCTCGGCCAACCGTCGATACGAAATATCCTCGCGCCCAGAAGTGATGGCCTGTAAAATTCTTCTTCTGGCCCATGTAATTGCGTGCAATATGAATCGCACTCTTGCCCTTGATATAACCTACAACCTGCGATACCGAGTATTTTGGAGGTATTGATATGAGAATATGCACATGGTCTACTGACAGGTGCCCTTCTATCACCTCGCACTCTCGGCTCCGCGCCAACTCCCTGATTACTTGTCCAAGGTATTTCCGAAGTTGGCCGATATAACGTCTTCTTGCGGTATTTGGGAATCCAAACCACATGGTATTTGCATTCCCATCTGGTGTGGTTTAGACTTGATTCATCTTTCATGGAAGTTCCTCCTTCCTGACTTTGAGCGATTCACATCAGGAGGAACTTCCATTTATTCCCGTAAATGTCAAACTCTGGTGAGTCTCCCGGCAAAGCCGGGGGTTTACCTAAATGAAATTAATATTATGCAAATGTGTTGTTTTCAGAGGATGATGCAATGATTGATATTCATGGCGCGGCAGCTGTTTTCGTTACCTTCGAAAGACTGGATGGAAACCCTCCGATTGACATCCGTGAGAATCGAGCCAAGAATGAGACGTTAAGAGACCTAACCTCAAAAAGTATTACAATAAGAGAATGTAGGTGAGGCATGCATGACAACCACAAGACATTGTTTGGGGTTTTCAGCCTGAATCAAAAGGGGAGTTTATGAGTGAAAACGAAGCCATTCGGGTTGACCATATTGAAGGTCTGATTTTTTTCATACGTGGTCAGAAGGTCATGTTAAGCTCTCATCTGGCAGGATTGTATGAGATTGAACCACGTGTTTTGGTCCAAGCAGTAAAACGAAATATTGACAGATTTCCAGAAGATTTCATGTTTCAATTGACAGATGAAGAGTTTCAACACTTGAAATCACAAATTGTGATTTCAAGTTGGGGCGGCTCTCGCAGGGCGAAACCTGACGCATTCACCGAACAGGGTGTTGCAATGCTGTCCAGTGTGTTGAGGAGCAAGCGGGCTGTGCAAGTCAATATTCAGATTATGCGAACGTTTGTTCAATTGAGACAAATGCTGACCGTGCATAAAGATCTCGAACGGGAGTTGACGGCTTTAGAGAAAAAATATGATGAGCAGTTCAAGATTGTCTTTGATGCCATCCGCGCCTTGATGACGTCCCCTGAGAAATTACGCAGGAAGATTGGCTTTGAGGTGAAGGATGGCCGTGCCGCCTATGCAAGAAAGCGCAATGATTATTTTATGGACAAAAACAAGAAAATGACCCTCAGTTTTGGTGGGGAAGAAAGGCCGGTTTTCTATGCTGGCAATCTCGATATTCTGAGAGACTATCCTGTTATTGGGGCCTTGGCATCGGGAAAGGCGCCGGGGCCGGTGGTGTGGGAGAGCTATGAGGTGTTTTATGCCCTGCGGGATGAAGAAATAACCCTGGCCGGGGCCTGGCATTCGCCGTTGGAGAAGGGAATCCTCGATGCACTGAGTGAAGGCAAGGCGAATGTGGCATCATCAAAATCCTCAACCTCCCCATGACATCCGCATTTGTCAAGGACCTGAAAGCGGTGCGGGACCTTTTCAAGGAAAGCAGGGACTATGTTGAGCTGGGTCGGGCACTCAAGGTTTTTGGCGAGCAATTTGAGGCGGACGGCGATGAGAAAGAAGGGGAAGGACCAGAGGCCCAATCTTATTCACCGGAGGATCTGGAGCTGGTGTGTTTTATGACATTGACTTGAAATAGAAAAGCAATTAGAAGCCATCCAAGTTTTTACCGTCGCTGTTTTCCGCGGGTTTTTTGACTTTCAGGAGGCCAATGTATGAGTTTCAATCCGGAAAAGCCATACAATGACTTACCGCTGCTTCCCCCAAAAGCGGAGATCGAAACAAAGGCGGTGTTGAAAAAGCTTGTTATCGCCACCCAACTCCTGGCCGAACTCAAAGGGTATGTGGAGCTCCTACCCAACAAGGCCATTATTATTAATTCCATCATATTACAGGAAGCAAAAGACAGTTCTGAAATTGAAAATATCGTTACTACTCATGATCAACTTTTCCGTGCCATAGCGACCAATAAAAAAACAGTGGAACCGGCAGTGAAAGAAGTCCTGAATTATCGTAGTGCACTTTACAAAGGCTTTTATCTGGTAAAGAAACACAATCTGTTAACCACCAATACGATTGTCGACGTCCAGGAAGAGCTGGAACAAAACAGAGCGGGTATCAGGAAGCTTCCCGGGACAAAGTTGGTTAACGACAAGACCGGTAAGGTGATGTATACCCCGCCGGAAAATGAAAAAACAATCCGGGATTTGCTTGCAAATCTTGAGGCATATATCAATTCAGACCCGGAACCCCTCCATCCCTTAATCAAAATGGCCATTATCCATTATCAGTTTGAATCCATTCATCCTTTTTATGACGGAAACGGAAGAACCGGCCGCATTGTCAATGTGCTCTATCTGGTGATGAAATGGTTACTTTCCGAACCGCTGTTGTATCTAAGCCGCTATATCATTCAGCATAAATCCGATTATTACGGGTTCCTGAGAAAGGTAACTGCTGAGAACGCCTGGGAAGAGTGGATATGCTTTATGCTTACGGCAGTCGAAAAAACAGCTGGTTATACACTTACTCTAAGCAAACAGATCGTCTCGCTTATGGAAAATACCCGCGAATCCATGCAGACCGAACTACCAAAAAGCTATTCCCATGAACTGGTGGAAGCGCTTTTTACGAATGTATATACGAGAATCGAGCATTTGGTGGAAAAGAATATCGCCTCCCGAAATGTGGCAGGGAAATACCTTAAGAATTTGGAATCAATCGGTATTCTGAAAAGAGAAAAGATTGGACGAGATGTTTTTTATATCAATTCCAGACTGTATGATCTGTTTAAAAGCTATCCGGATATGCACTGAATTCATTAAAATAAGTGCATATCCGGTAAACATGCACCGATCAAGTGCATGTTTCAAACGTGGGCTAAAAAAAAAACTACCTCACAAAAACTCATTTAATGACCGACATCAAGAGCGATTATTGGTCGGCCATTAAATGAAAAAAGGGGCTATCCATTTCGCTGGCCTGAATCTCAGGGTCTCGGTTCCCATGACCGATCTTGCCATACAAATACAATAAAACGGCCCTGTGGCAACAGGTTGCTATCGAGACGCTTATTCATCCAAATGGTAGCCCAAGTATTTTCCGCTCATTGGCCCTTGGTGACTGCAAGCAGCCATAGGCTTGGCCAGCAAAGTGCCTGAAGGTGTGGTGTGAAGCACTTTTCTGGTGAAAACCAGTATCAATTTGTTGCATCAGCAATCCACACTACCTCGAGGATATACTTGCGGATGGCTCCTATCCGGCTTATGTCATGAGGCCAAGGAAGTGGATAGCCCCTATGAAAAATAAGGGGAAGAGTAATTAGTGTTACTTTGAGAACAACGTATCGATGCCAGCGACATGAAATAATAACTGTGTCCAAATTTTCTCATTTTTTGGACACGTTATATAAATATGGGCATGATTTAGACATCTATAAAATCATCGAGAAGGTCAAAAATGCCATTTCGGAAGACACCAAGGCCCAGCGGGCAGCCACCATGGCCCCAAAGAAACTGGATAAGGTCCAATCTGATCTCATTGCCATACTGAGAGAAGGGGTGTCGAAGCGCAAGGTGGACAAGGCTTCCGCATATGGCATCATCAAGGTCCTGAATCTCCCTATGACGTCCGCCTTTGTCAAGGACCTGAAGGCGGTGAGAGACCTTTTCAAGGAAAGCAAGGACTATGTTGAGCTGGGTCGGGCACTCAAGGTTTTTGGCGAGCAATTTGAGGCGGACGGCGATGAGAAAGAAGGGGAAGGACCAGAGACCCAATCTTATTTACCCGAAGATTTGGAGCTGGTCTGTTATATGACGCTGTCGTGAGAGTGGCTCTGTGGATAAGTCGATGGGTTGTGATACCAAAAATGGGATATGTCGTTTCACGCTAACTGAGTGCCGTCCCCCAATGGACTGGTGATCCAAACAGAGGGACTAAGGAGGGCTTGATGCTCAAGCGAATAAGGATCAAGAAATATAAGTCATTAAAAGAGGTTGAGATAGCGCTCAACCCTTTGTCCGTGATTTTCGGACCGAATGCGGCCGGCAAGAGTAATTTCCTTGATGCCCTTTAGCTCCTCTCAAGAGTGGCAGTTAACAGAACGCTGAAGGATGCTTTCGAACCTCCGTATCGCGGCAAGCCCCTGGAGTCTTTCACTTTTGAAGAAGACGGCATTAAGGGTCTTCTGAGACATGATGCATTGTCTTTCGTTATGGAGGTTGATGTCGAAATTTCTGATGCTGTTGCTGATGCGGTGAACCGACAAATCCGAGAAATGAGAAAAGGCAAGGCTTTGGATTCAAAGACGTCATCAAGAAGGGAAAAGCAGTCGTATGTGCGCGAAAAAAATCTACGTTATCGCGTTGAGATAGAAATAATGCCCAGATCCGGCATGCTTCGGATTGCTGATGAGTATCTCGCAGCCCTGACTGCGGATAGCACTGTTAGCAAAAAAAGGGCGCCTTTTCTGGAAAAGGTCAAGGACCGCCTCCATCTGCGCATGGAGGGCCAGGCCCATCCTACCTATTATGATCTTTATCTGGATCACAGCGTTCTTTCTATGCCCCTCTATCCTCCCCATTACCCCCATATCGTCGCCATGCGCCAGGAACTCGCGAGCTGGTTCTTCTTCTATTTTGAACCAAGAGAAAGGATGCGCTCACCCAGCGCCGTCAAAGAAGTTCGACATATCGGCTTGATGGGGGAAGATCTGGCCTCTTTTCTCAACACCCTTCGGGCCCTTGATGAGCCGCAGTTCAAGGCAGTTGAAAAGGCACTCCATATGATTATCCCGAATATCAACGGCATCGATGTCAGTGTCAACGATCTTGGCGAGGTAGAACTCAGACTCCTTGAAGGTAAAACGCCTATACCATCCCGGGTGCTTTCGGAGGGAACTTTGCGTATCTTGGGTCTCCTCGCCCTTGGAGGGGCCAAGGAACCGCCTGCACTCATCGGCTTCGAGGAACCGGAAAACGGAATTCACCCAAGGCGCATACGCATGGTCGCTGATTTGCTAAAAAACCGAGTGGCAACGGGAGAAACGCAGTTCATCGTAACGACCCATTCGCCAATTCTTCCGGATATGCTTTCAAACGAGGATCTTTTCATCTGCCGTAAAGACCACGGGCAGACGGTTATCCACTCATTCAAATCACTGGAGTTATGGCGCGACCGTGCGATCCAGGATGCACTGGATGCTGAGGAAGATGCGGAACTCTCTGTTTCAGAGCGCATCCTGAGAGGTGATTTTGATGCGTGAAGTTATCCTATTTGCTGAGGATTACGGGCATGAGGCTGTTGCCAGTGCGCTCCTTGAACGGTTTGGCAGAGAACACCGGGCAAATATTACAGTCACCAAGCGCAGCGCCACCGGCGGACATGGAAAGGTCATCAGTCAACTCAAGACATTTCTTAGAGACATTGACCGGGGAAAAGAATTTCTTCCTGATCGGCTTCTCGTCGTTATTGATGAGAACTGCAAAGGTTTTGGGGAGGCCAGCCGTGAGATTGCTGAAGCATGCAAATCGTTTACCGGTCTTACGATAATCGCAATCCCAGATCCACATATAGAAAGGTGGCTTCTTCTTGACTCATCGGCGTTCAAAGAGGTTTTCGGTATGGGATGTGATGCACCGGACAAGAAGTGTGAACGAGACCGCTATAAGAAGCTACTGTCCGAGGCAATCAAAACTACCGGCATCGTTCCACCGCTGGGGGATATTGAATATGCTGAAGATATCGTCAATGCCATGGATCTGGAAAGGATGGAACGGGCAAACGCTTCATTGGGCCGATTCCTAAAGGAGTTAAGGAGTATTTTTATGCAATGGAGCCAGGCGTAACAACTGCGGTTGAAGAGATGGGATTGGGGCCGGAATCCGACGTTGACAGCGTTCGGAAAAACCATTCCAGGAAATACAGTTTCATTGGAGATTTTGAGCAGATCGTGGCTGGTCATCGTCCCGATGTTCCTGAGTCCTTTGAGAAACGGGCACGAAAAAAATGGAAAAAGCAGACCTCGAAATGACAGAACCAAGTTCCGATCTTTAACCAAAAACGGAACATATTGACATCATGACAAAAATCGGGAGAAACGACCCTTGTCCATGCGGATCGGGGAAGAAGTATAAACACTGACCTCGAAATGGAAGCCTTTCATAAAATCCCGATCGTGAAGAACAGTCTCATCTTTCTGTCAAAGCTGAAGGACCTTGGGCCCATCAAAGCCACTGCCATACGAAGTATTCGTCAAGAAGAGCGCTTTTTATGATCGATATGTCAAATGGTTTCCTGATTCATAGTCGGGCTGTCTATTGACATCCAGACACGGCTCCCCTACACTTTCTGGCTTTGATCTTGGATCAGAACCCTCCGGACTTTTGATTCTTATAGGAATGATACCATGGGCATAATTTACGCGCTGATCGCAATGATGATCCTGATTTTTATCCCCTGGACAGGTGTTCAGGGACTGGGTCTTACCTGGCTCTTCAGCGTGATGATTCCCTATGCAGCCCTAACCGTTTTTTTCTTCGGGGTGGTTCAACGCCTCATCCAGTGGTCCCGCATTCCCAATCCCTTCAGGATTCCTACCACAGGAGGACAGCAGAAAAGCCTGAATTGGATTCGGCAGAGCAAGCTGGATAATCCCCATACCACGGGCCAGGTGATCGGTCGGATTTTTACGGAGGTGGTTCTGTTTCGTTCCCTTTTTCGAAACCTCGTTTCGCGCATGGAAACGGATGGCGGCGGAGTTTCCTATGTTTCGGCCAAGTGGCTCTGGCTTTTCGCCATTCTCTTTCACTATGCCATGCTGGTTACGGTTTTCAGACACCTGCGCTTTTTCACCAACCCGGTCCCGGGGCCGGTACGGTGGGTGGAAGGTCTGGACGGGTGGCTGGAGGTGGGCATCCCCCAGATCATGATCAGCGGCCTTGTCCTGCTGGGCGCACTAAGTCTCCTCCTGTCGCGGCGGTTCTTTATACCCAGGCTTCGATACATCTCCCTGCTCAATGACTATTTCCCGTTGTTTCTCCTCATGACCATCGCCGGCACCGGCATCTTGATGCGATACTATGTGGGCGTGGACACCACCCAGGTCAAACAGGTGGCCATGGGACTCATCTCTTTTCAGCCCGTGGTGCCCGAAGGGGTCGGCCCTCTTTTCTTTGTTCACCTCTTTTCGGTGTGTGTGCTCCTGGCCTATTTCCCTTTCAGCAAACTCATGCATGCCGGCGGCATCTTTTTCTCCCCCACGCGAGGGCAGGCCGGCAACAACCGGGCGGTACATCACGAAAACCCCTGGAACTATCCGGTGAAGTTTCATGCGTACGCGGACTATGAGGAGACCTTTCGGGACAAGATGGTGGCGGCAGGCATCCCGGTGGAACACCCCGCTTCAACCGTGAGAGAAGAGGAAAAAAGTGATGGCCGGTGATCTCCCCGAACCGAAAGATCTTTCCCGGATCGATCTCGGGATGCCCGAGACCGGATGGATGGATACCCCGGCCCGGTTCAAGACGGGGATCTACTGTCATGCGGCCCATGGCAAAGACATGGCAGCAGTGGGGATGCCCAATGCCCACGACTGGCGGGTGGAGGATGAGGACTGGAAACTTCCGGCCGACTGGCAGGGGATCCTTCTCGAAGGGCTTCGCGAACGGCTTTCACGCTTTCGGTCGCTTCGGATTTTCATGGACAGCTGTGTGAGGTGCGGTGCATGTGCGGACAAGTGCCATTTCTTTATCGGGTCCGGCGATCCCAAGAACATGCCGGTCCTCAGAGCCGAACTCCTGCGCTCGGTCTACCGCAAAAATTTTTCAGGGGCCGGGAAATTGATGGGCCGGATGGTGGGGGCCAGGGGCCTGACCGAGGATGTGCTGAAGGAATGGTGGTACTATTTCTTTCAGTGCACCGAATGCCGGCGCTGCTCGCTCTTCTGCCCGTACGGGATCGACACGGCCGAAATCACCATCATTGGGAGAGAACTGCTGAATCTGCTGGGTCTCAACATCGACTGGATCGCATCCCCGGTGGCCAAGTGCCACCGAATCGGCAATCACATCGGCATGGAACCCCAGACCATGAAGGAGTCCATCGATTTTTTGTGTGACGACATCGAGGAGATTACCGGGGTCCGGATCAACCCTTCATTTAACCGCAAAGGCGCCGAGATCCTTTTCGTGACCTCTTCAGGCGACTATTATGCGGAGCCCGGGATTTTCACCTGCATGGGCTATCTGATGTTGTTCCACCAGCTTGGATTGGATTACACCTGGTCCACCTACGCGGCCGAAGGGGGCAACTTCGGTCTTTTCACCAGCCATGAGGTGGCCAAGCTATTGAATGCCAAGATCTACGCAGAGGCCCAGCGACTCGAGGTCAAATATATCCTGGGCGGGGAGTGTGGGCACATGTGGCGGGTGTTGAACCAGTACATGGATACCATGAACGGCCCTCCTGATTTTCTGGAAGTTCCCATATCGCCCGTCACCGGTACCCGGTTTGATCACGCCGCCTCCACCAGGGCCATCCATATCTGTGAATTTACCGCCGATCTCATTAAACACAATAAACTTACCCTCGATCCGGGCAGGAACGACCACCTGAGGGTCACGTACCACGATTCGTGCAATGTGGCCCGCGGCATGGGCATGTTCGATGAACCGCGCCACATCATCAAGCACGCATGCAAGCACTTTTATGAGATGCCTGAAGAGACCATCCGCGAGCAGACCTTCTGCTGCGGCAGTGGCGCCGGTCTCCATGCCGGTGAAGATATGGAACTGCGCGTGCGCGGTGGATTTGCCCGGGCCAATGCCGTCCGCCATGTCCACGACGAATATGGGGTCAACATGCTGTCCTGTATCTGCGCCATTGACCGGGCCGCCTTTCCCACGCTGATGGATTACTGGGTCCCGGGTGTGGGCGTGACCGGGGTTCACGAACTCCTCGCCAATGCCCTGGTTATGGACGGGGAGACCGAACGCACATCAGATCTGCGTGGAGAAGACCTGCCCGATGCTCCAGGAGAAGAGCCTCCGGCTGGAGAAGGGGAGGGCGCCTGATGTTCAACCGGGGGTGGGTCATTGGTGGTATTATCGCCTTTGTGGCTGCGGCCGGATTTCCATTTTACTGGCATGTTTTGGGCCGGCACGAGCCGTTTCCTGAACTGGAACGTCCCAAAGGGGAGAAATCGTGCGTGGAAGGGGTGGCATACATGCGGACCGATCATATGCGTCTGTTGCATGCGTGGCGCACAGCCGTGGTGCGGGATGATCTTCTCATCTACACCGCAAGCAATGGAAAACGGTTTGAGATGAACCTCCACAAGACCTGCATGGGGTGTCATCAATCCCGGGACCGGTTTTGCACCCGGTGTCATGACTACAACGATGTGTCCCCGCCCTGCTGGGACTGCCATGTGGCGCCGGAAGTGCCGGAAGTCAGAGTTCAGCAGTCAGAAATCAGCAGAAAAGAGACATCTGATGACATGCAAAAGGGGAGTCCATCGTGACCTTGAGCCGGCGGAAATTTCTGAAAACCACTGCAGCCGCTGCGCTGACCGCAATGGCCATACCAAAGGCAGGTCAAGGATTTGAACTCGAAGGCCGCATGTCTCCCGGGCCGAAGGCCCTCAAAGCCAAACGATGGGGGATGGTGGTGGACATGCGTCGCTGCAAAGATGACTGTGCAGGGGCCTGCATAAAAGCCTGCCACGCGGTTCACAATGTGCCGTATATTCCACAGGCCGAGCATCAGGTGATGTGGCTCTTCCTGGAGCCGTATGAAAATGCGTTTCCGGAGCAGTCCCGCGGCCTCACCGCAGGTACAGCCATTAAACAGAAATTTCTGTTGATGTGCAACCACTGCGAAGACCCCCCGTGTGTTCGGGCCTGTCCCACCCAGGCCACCTTCAAAAGGCAGGACGACGGGATTGTGATGATGGACTATCATCGCTGTATCGGCTGCCGGTTCTGCATGGCGGCCTGCCCCTATGGATCGAGGAGTTTCAATTTCCGTGATCCAAGGCCCTTTATTTCGAGCATCAACCCGGGTTACCCGACGCGAAGAAAGGGCGTGGTGGAAAAGTGTAATTTCTGCCAGGAACGCCTGGAGATTGGGCAGATGCCCGCCTGTGTGGAGGTCTGTAAAGAGGGGGTCTTAACGTTCAGAGATCTACGTGACCCGGATTCGACGGTCTCAAAGATTCTGGCAAAACACCCTCATATGAGACGAAAACCCGATCTGGGCACCGGCCCGTCGGTGTATTATGTTCTATGATTGAAAAGGCGCTTCACGGCGGAAAATCCTATTGGACCTGGGTATCGCTCCTGGCAACGGGTATCGGGATTGGGTTATTGGCCTATCTCTATCAACTGCAGGAGGGATTGTGGGTCACCGGCATGAGCAGGAATGTCTCCTGGGGGTTTTATATCTCCCAGTTTACGTTTCTTGTGGGCGTAGCCGCCTCGGTTCTCATGGTGGTGCTTCCCCTGTACCTTCACAATTTCAGGGCATTCGGGCCGATCGCGGTCCTGACGCAGTTTCTCGCGGTGGGTGTCCTGCTCATGAGTCTTTTGTTTATTTTCTCGGATGTGGGGATGCCCATGCGCATTCTCAATGTCCCGCTGAATCCGACGCCCTGGTCTATGCTGTTCTATGACACCGTGTTTCTACCGGGTTTTCTCGTGCTGAATCTCATCATTGGCTGGACGGTGCTGGGAGCGGAAAAGAGGGGGTCGCGCCTGCCGGTTGGGTGAAGGGGTTGATCTACCTCTCCATCCCCTGGGCCGCTGTGATGCACACGGTCACGGCCTTTATCTATGGGGGGACGCCGGGAAGGGGGTTCTGGATGACGGCCATCATGGCCCCCCGATTCCTGGTCACGGCCTGTGCCGCCGGTATGGCGTTCTTGATTATTCTGTGTACGCTGCTCAGGCGGGTGGCGCATTTTGAGGTTCAAGAGAGCGCCCTCCAGAAAATGGTCACCCTCCTCCTCTATACCCTGATCATCGACGTGTTTTTCCTCGGAGTGGAATATTACACGGTCTTTTACTCCCATGTGCCGGCGTATACCGAGACCTTTCGGTATCTTATTTTCGGCATTGACGGAAACCAGGCCCTGGTGCCGTGGGTCTGGGCCATGAATCTGGCTCTCCTGGTGTCCATCGGGCTCCTCGTGATGCCCGGTACTCGCGGGAACCGCCTCCGTCTAATAGCGGCTTGTGCTGTCGCACTGATCGGCCTATGGATTGATAAAGGCTTTGTCCTGGTCCCCGCGGCCTTTATCCCCAATGTCTTCGGAAGGGTCATGGAATACCCGCCATCCTGGGTGGAACTGGCGCTTTCTCTGGGTATTTATTGTCTCGGGATTCTCGTTATCACCGCACTTTACAAGGTGGTGGTGGCGGTGAGAGGAGATAGGTAGAGGGTTTTCCCGCCTATCTTGGGCGGGATCTCCGACGGGTTTCGGGTGTCAGGTTTCGGGCTTGCTGAAACCCATTGCTGTTGGCCAAAACGTCTTCTTTTTGGGCGACGCAGTCGAAATCGCTATCGGTATCGGGATCGAATTCGTCAATCCATGGGGTTCTTACCCTCTTTGCCGTAGCAATCGGTTTCACCGGTTCGGCGGTATGCGGCGGAAGGCGATGGAAGGACGTTGATCAGGCTCACGATATCTCGATGTGGATCCCGATCCCGATTTGGATCCCCATCCCGATAGCGATTTGGATTGTGTGTTCATGAGCACTTAAGTTGATTACATCGAACTGGGATGAAAACTGTATTTTCATGTCATTGAAACAGGAGGACCACGCGCATGCGTAAGACGGGCATTGTGCAGGATGAAAGATACTTAGACCACAAACCGGGGGCCTTTCATCCGGAGAGTCCCAAACGCCTGGAGGCCATCTATGCCATGCTCAAAGGGGAGGATATGACGGGCCTCTTTGAAAGGGTTCCGGCCAGACCTTGCGACCGGGAAGATCTGTTGCGGGTGCATTCGGGTGATTATGTTGACCGGGTGGCCGCGACAGCAGGGAAGGATCATACATCCCTCGATCCGGACACGGCCACATCTGCAGGATCTTATGAGGCGGCCCTTCTCGCTGCCGGAGGATTGTGTGAAGCCGTTTCAGGGGTGATATCCGGGGGACTGGACAATGCTTTTGCACTGGTCCGGCCCCCCGGGCACCATTCGGAGACCGGAAGGGCCATGGGGTTCTGCCTTTTCAACAACGTGGCGGTGGGCGCCCGGTACGCCCAGGAAATCCATGGACTTCAACGTATCCTGGTGGTGGATTGGGATCTGCACCACGGAAACGGCACCCAGCACACCTTTGAAGCGGACCCGAGTGTCTTGTATTTTTCTACCCACCAGTATCCCTACTATCCAGGGAGCGGGGCGCACCACCAGCAAGGGCGGGAAGGGGGTACAGGCTATACGGTCAATGTGCCGCTTTCCACCGGTCACGGCGATAGCGACTATATGGCGATATATGAGCGGATTCTCAAGCCCGTGGCTCTTGAATTTGGGCCGGAGCTGGTCCTGGTGTCGGCGGGTTTTGATATCCATAAAAACGACCCGCTGGGGGGTATGCGGGTGACCCCCTACGGCTTTGCCGGGTTGACGCGGACCATTCTCGATATAGCCGACGCGTGTTGTCAGGGGCGGATGGTGATTACGCTTGAGGGCGGGTACAATATAAAAGGACAGGCCGCGTCCGTACGGGCGGTGATCAAGGAAATGGCCGGAGTGACAGAAACCCGGGCACCGTCCTCAGAATCAGAAAGGGATGCGGTGAGCGTCCAACCCACGGTTGCAAAGGTTCACGAGGTCCACGGCCAATTCTGGACTGGGCTGAATCCCTAAACACTGTGGGATTGCCCGTTCCCCGTACCCATTTACCGATGGAATCTAATTCCAAAAAGCCAACACCCGATACCTGTGAGTAAACAAGGCCGATACGGAAAATACGGAGAGCAGAAGCGGATTGCCCGCCTGCGGGACGCCGGCACTCAACAGCAGGATTCCCATCAAAAGGCCGATCCCCGGATATCGAAAAACCTCCGCCATCACGGCAAAGGATCAGCAAAGCCCAAGATTGTTATTCAAAAAGCGGATCGGTCAGACGTCGGGTTCATCCGATCGCTGAGTGAGACCGTTTTCAGTCCGTACGGGCCTTACGGGAACCTGTTGCCGGAGTGGTTTCTAACCGGTTTGGTGGTGGCACTCAAGGCCGTGATGAGAAAGACGCCGAGGGGCTTTTTCATGCTTGGCATCATGGATAAGGGTCCCCTTCGTATTCGAAGGGCTGAACTTGTGGCTGTTGCCGTTGAGCCAGAGTTCCAGGGAATGGGCGTTGGCGATCGCCTGATGACGGCCGGCCTCAAAATGGCGGAAGAACGGTCTATAGAACAGGTGATTCTGCATACAGGGGTGGACAACCTCGCGGCACAGGCCCTTTTTGAAAAACACGGGTTTGTTCTGTCCGGGCGGAAAGAAGGGTTTTATCCCAACGGCCAGAATGCGCTGAAGATGACAAGAGCGATGGCTACAGGATAAAGGTTCAGACCCTTGTGCCGATGGGGTTGGCCTGAACGGTCTGATCACCGCCGCGAGCCTTGGCCTCGTACATGGCCATATCCACCCGTTTAATGAAGGTTTCGGCGTCTTCTTCCTCCTCTGCCTGAGCTATACCCATGCTAAGGGTCACAGGGTCATCCGGGGTTTCTGTTTCCAGGGCGATGCGGTAGGGGCTGGCGGCATTAAAATAGCTGCGAAACTTCTCCGCCACTTTGGCGGCACTGCCAAGGTCCGCCTCCGGGAGGAGGATAATAAACTCATCCCCGCCAAACCTGAAGGCAATATCCGCTTTTCTCAAAGATTCTTTGGCGGTTTTTCCGATGAGCCGGAGTAAATTGTCTCCTTCGAGATGGCCCAGTTGATCATTGCATTCCTTAAAATGATCCAGGTCGAACATGATCAAACTCAGGGGCCTTTTATACCGGTTGGTCCGGGCCAGTTCGTGGGTGAGTACGGCATGAAAATGACGGCGATTGAAAAGGCCGGTGAGGCTGTCCGTAATGGACAGCCGTCTCAGTTCGGCCTCCATTTTTCGCTTGGGGGTGAGGTCGTGAAAAAATCCCACGCTGCCGATTTCTTCTCCGTCCTTGTGAATGAGGGTAGCGGACAGCCGAATGGGGACCTTTTTGTCGCCTTTGGTGGTGACCTCCACTTCCAGGGCGTCCAATTTTCCGGGGCCCCCGTATTTTTTCCCGTATATTTTCTTCTTGATCTCCCGGCCGAGCGATGAAGGGTGATAGACTTCGGTGATATGGAGATTGCCGATGACCTCATCTTCGGTGTAGCCGGTCAGTTTCTCCGCCGCCTCATTGAAGATGACCACCGTTCCTTGTCTGTTCACCCCGATGATTCCATCCGGGCACAGGGGTACCACCGCATCGAGGATATCTTCTGCCATCATTCCGCGCTCCTTCAGGGGTTTTCGCCGACGCTTTCGGATGTTGGCTATACCGCATTATCGGAGTAAAATCAAGCGGGAACCTCCATTCCATTTCG
The DNA here is from genome assembly GCA_034522175.1 of Deltaproteobacteria bacterium. Lineage (GTDB taxonomy): Bacteria > Desulfobacterota > DSM-4660 > Desulfatiglandales > Desulfatiglandaceae > JAIPDZ01. Next base: position 4,396,513 of record JAXHLQ010000001.1, read on the forward strand.
ACGGATGGGCCTGTTTATTCCCGAGGAGGTCGAAGAATGATTGATTTTGGACCCTTTTTTCAATAGGCTTTATGGAAAAGCGTCAGGTTTACAGGGTCCGTTTGAGTGAGATCCATGAAAAGGGTATGGACAGGCGAGGATTTATAAAAAGAGCAATGGCGTGGGGGGTCTCCGTGCTGGGCGGAGGGCTTTTTGCCTATCCTGTTTTTTCTTTTATGACGTTTCGGAAAAGCAGGAAGCGAACCGTGATTTTTTGTTCGGATGAGCAGGGTTCCGACGTGTTTTTTAAGGACGGGGTCTATCTCGTTCATGAAGCAAATGCGCCCCGCGCCCTCTCTGCGAGATGTACCCACCTGGGATGTACCCTGAATTTTGACCCGACAGCCGACAGGTTTCGATGCCCGTGCCACGGAAGTGTGTTTGAGCGATCCGGCAAATGGCTCTCCGGGCCGGCCAAGAAAGACCTGGAACATATACCCATAAAAAAGGCCAAGAACGGAGACCTGACGGCTGTCGTGACACTTTGACAGGGGGCGGAATTGTCTGCCGGTAGAATCCAAACAAAAATCTCCTCAGCCCTCCCCCGTATCGGGCTTTCATCCCTTGTCCTGTGCCTCGCATCAGGGATGGTTCTAATTTTTTACTACCGGCCGGCAGGCGAGGTGTTCGCGAATGTTGAAGAGATTACCACGCTCGTGCCCTATGGATGGTTCTTTAGGCAGCTTCATTATGGTTCCGGCCAGGCATTTGTCATTCTGATGTTCCTCCATACCTTGGATCACTTTCTAAAGCGGCGATATGTTCACTATCCCATGCGGGTGTGGGTGACCCTCATTCTGGCGCTGCTCCTGTCATTTTTTACCCTCTTTACCGGTTTTATACTGAAGGCGGATCAGGAAGGGGTGTTTGCCGGCCGCATATTCATGAACATCCTCCAGACGATTCCCATCGTTGGTGCTTCGATTTCAAAACTCTTTATCGTATCTGGCAACGACTTCTTCTTCCTGCCTTACATCTACCATTGCTTTTTCCTGCCCATCCTCATCGTCTATCTCATCAGGCATCACATCCGGGATTGGCTGCCTAACAGGGGATTCATGATGGCGGGGGGAGCATGTCTTTTCCTGTATGCGTTACTCATCAAACCAGGGGTTGTTTTTCCCCCGGATGCTGTTACCCCATCTGTGGAAGGTCCCTGGTTTTTTCTCGGCATGCAGCGCCTGCTGAAGGCGGCTCCACCCCTTTGGGCCGGTATCGTTATGCCGGGGGTCTTTATGATGTGTGTTTTCCTGCTTCCGCTGACCCGAAAAAGGGGTGAGTTTTCTGCTTCTGCTGGATGGCTGCTTTGGGGTAAGGTGGATTGGCTGCGCTACGCAGTCATATTCATGTTTTTTGTTTATACAGGCTTGACCGTCAAAGCGATGATATGGGGACCATAAAGAAATTTGGGTTCCCAGGTTTCAGGTTTCGGGTTTCAGCAAATAAACCCTAACGTTGCATCTATGAGATCGGATTGTTGTTTCATCCGTTTGAAAGCTTCGTTTTAAGGAATCCAAAAAGGAGATAGGGAGATGAAAGAGAGAATCACCATCGTGGACAAACAGCCATAGCACCCAGCATCAAAAAGGATGAAAGGAATTAACAAATGAAAAAGCGAGTCGTCATCACCGGTTTGGGGCCGGTAACGCCCATCGGTATCGGTAAGACAGCCTATTGGAAATCACTGATTTCCGGTAAATCGGGCGCGAAAACCATTCATTTCGCGGGCTTGGAAATGGATCAATACCCGTGTAAGGTCGCTTGCCCCATAGACGATTTTTCATTGACCGATTACCTTCGGCGAAACAAGGATTTCAGGTATCTCGGAAGAACATCCGAATTTGCCATGGCCGGGACTCGGCTGGCCTTAGAGGATGCGGGTTTTACACTGTGCACCGTTGAGCGGGAAGACGGCCTTCACACTTATAAGGTGGAAGAGACTGACCCGGAGAACATCGGATGCATGCTGGGCATCGGTGCACAAAACATGGATCTCTGTGAAAAGTGGCATCGGCAGTTTCTTAAACATAATGGGCCAAAAAGGGTTTCCCCTTTCGCGTTACCGCATGTTCAGATATGTTCCGTCCCGGTAAATGTTACTATGGCATTCGGCATAAAAGGGATCGCCTGCAGCATTTCTACGGCCTGTGCGTCTGCTAACCATGCCACCATTGAGGCTTACAAGCAAATTCTGCTGGGGGAAGAAAAAATTATGGTCACAGGGGGTGCCGATGCGTGTATCACCCCTTTCGTATTTGGCGGTTTCGTGAGCATGAATGCCATGACCAAGAGAAATGAGGCGCCTGAAAAAGCCTCTCGACCCTTTGACAGGGACCGGGACGGGTTTGTCATGGGCGAAGGTTCGGGCATTTTTGTGTTGGAAGAGCTGAATCACGCGCTTGCACGAGGCGCACACATCTACTGCGAAATGTCCGGCTTTGGCGCTTCTTCGGATGCCTATCACATTGCAGCTCCGGACCCTGAACCGGAAATGCAGACACGGGCCATGAAAGACGCCATGAAAAGAGCGGGTGCACATCCCGAAGAGATCGACTATATCAATGCTCACGGGACCTCTACGCCGCTGAACGACCCTGTCGAAACCCTTTCTATTAAAAAGGCGCTTGGTGATTCTGCAAAAGCTGTGGCCATCAGTTCCACCAAATCCATGACGGGGCATTTGATCGGCGCTTCAGGCGGTATTGAAACCATTGCCACCGCTTTGATGATTGAAAATGCTACGATTCATCCGACCATCAATCTCGAAAATCCCGATGAGACATGTGACCTGTTCTATGTTCCCCAGAAACCCATCCAAAAGGAGATCGGAAAAGCCATTAACAACAGCTTCGGTTTCGGCGGTCAAAATGCCTCCATTCTTTTAACCCGGTATGATGAGTAGATTTTCAAGATATCATGAGGGTTATTTCGGCGAAATGGATGGGGACCAACGGCGTGTATCTCCCTTGAAATGGATGGAGACCATTCGGCCTGCTAAAAGCGAATTTCCATCAGCGAGACGTCATCTTCAAACACAGTGGTTTGTTGGTGGTCTTTTAAGACGTTGACGATGGCGTTTACATCGCAGGCTTCCCGTTTAGACAACCGGCTGAGCAGGTCCATAAAATCATCCAGTCTCCACATCTTTCCATCGGGGGCCGTTATCTCATAGGCCCCGTCGCTGTAAATATAGAGGTGGGTACCGGTAGGTACCTTAAAACGTGCGTTTTTATAGGTTTGCCCGGGCATGGCACCGATGGCCACGCCGTTTGAAACGAGCTTATGGATCTCCCTTTGCGAAGACCCACCCATGATGGCGATGGCGGGGGGATGACCGCCACTGGCAAAATCAAGTACCCGTGTCTGCGTGTTGTATACGCCGTACCAGAGGGTGAAAAACATGTTGTTGTGGGATTCCATCAAATAGACGTCATTCAACCTGGCCAGTACATCGCCCGGGTTTAAGAAGTTGCCATGGTGAAGGGATTCAGAGCGCAGGGTGTTGATCACCGAAATGGACAGGAGGGCGGCTCCCACCCCGTGGCCGCAGACATCGAGAAGGTATATGCCAAAATGGTCGTCATCGATCCAGTGGTAGCCGAAGGAATCCCCGCCCAATGCAGTGGAGGGAATGAATTCCCAGTCGGTTGTGATGTCCCCGTTGAGCTTGGGGGGCAGGAGGGATCGGACGTACGCGGCGGCCTGGTTTAATTCATTGGTGAGTGCGGCCTGGCTTTCCACGAGAGCCTCATAGGCTTCGTTTCGCTCCAGGAGGTTGATATAGGCCGCCGAATGATACCGGATCCGTGCAATGAGTTCCACGCGGTCAGGCAGTTTGACGAGATAATCGTTTGCGCCCAGTGAAAAGGCCTCGGCCTTAATGGTGGGCTCCTCCTTGGTGGAAAGGACGATTAAAGGAACGTTTCGTGTGTCGGGGTTGGCACGGAAGAATTTCACCAGGGTCAGACCATCAATTTCAGGCATGACGAGGTCCTGCAGGATGACCGTGGGGTGGACGGTGTTGGCGGTTTGAATGGCCTTTGTGGGATCCTGGCAGAATTCCAAATGGATATCGGCTTCACCGGCCAGCATGCGCCGGACGGCTTCCCCTACAATGGCTTGATCATCAATGAGAAGAACGGTTATGGGGTGATCTTCCGGCATGTGTCGAGTACACCCTGAGCCTCGGGAGGAATGGACGTAAAGTTGATGCGCATGAGAACCGGATCTTCTGATACTTTCTTGATGACCTTTGCATACAGATCGCCGGTGATCTCTGCCCCCTGATGGTCCAATAGGGAAATCTTGATGTTGGTGAGCTTTTCCGCCGCCACATCGCCATCGATTTCCGCTTCTTTGTCAAGCATCCTGATCACACGGCCGTTGTGGATGTCATCTCCGGCGTGTTTTCCTTCGAGTATGGTGAACTGGATGGGAAGCGGGGTCTTTAGTTCTGCGAGTTGGGCTTCCACCTTTTCGGGAAGGTACAGATTGAATTCCCCGGCAATCCCACCGACCTCGTAGATGGTGATCGGCTTTTTGACCCCTTTTGGCATGACGTCCATTCTGTCATCGATTCTTAGTATGTGTTCGCCGCATTCCTCCAGCGTGTTTTCTGAAATAAAAATCTGGCCGCCCACAGTATAGGACTCAATCCGGGCGGTTAGATTGACATTTTTCCCGACCACGCCGTATTTCGTCCGCTTCTTGGATCCAATGTTGCCCACCACGAGCTGTCCGGAATTGATACCGATCCCCTGATGGACTTCGGGATATCCCTTTTCCCGGCATCGTCGGTTGACTTCACTCATGGCGAGTTGCATTTCAACGGCGCAGGCCACCGCCCGCTTTGCATCGTTATCCCGCAGCACCGGGGCACCGAAGATGACAAAGATGGCGTCCCCGATGAACTCATCGATGGTTCCCTGATACTTCAATATGATATCCGTCATGGTTTCGAGGTAGATGTTGATGATGCCCACCACATCCTCCGCAGGCATTCGTTCGCCAATGGAGGTGAATCCCCGAAGATCGGTCATCATGATGGTAACGAATCGCTTTTCACCCCCCAGGGCTGCGCCTTCCGGTGATTCGAGAATGGTATCCACAATGTCGTCGGAGAGGTACTGTCCGAACGTCTTGCGGATTAACCGGTTGGCTTTTTCCAGTTGCGCCTGAGCCTCATTGCGCTCGAGAAGATTGATATACCCTTTTGAATGGTACCTGACCCGGGCGACGACCTCGAGACGGTCCGGCAATTTGACCAAGTAATCATTGGCACCCAGGGCAAAGGCCTCGGCCTTGGTGTGGGCCTCCTCCTTGCTGGACAGCACGATGAGCGGCACATCCATGGTGTCAGGATTGGCACGGTAGTAGCGGACCAGGGTCAACCCGTCGATCTCGGGCATCACCAGGTCCTGTAAGATGACGGTGGGACGGATCCGGTTGGCCATCTTAATGGCCTTTGTGGGGTCCTGGCAGAAATGAAAGTCGATGTCGTGCTCAGGCGCCAGCATCCGGCGAATCGCCTCACCGATCATGGGTTGATCATCGACCAGGAGGACGGTGACCCGGTGGGAATGAAGCGTGCTCGTATCCGTCATGATGATGCCTGCCTCTTGTGGGTTTTCTGCGTCCATTGAATAAGGGAGCGCGCTACCTTGTCTATGGGAAGGATCTCATCGGCTGCGTTCAGTTCCCTGGCCGTTTTGGGCATCCCATAGACAACGCTGGTGGCCTCGTCCTGGGCAATGGTGTGCCAGCCCCGGTTGCGGAGGGTGGCAAGGCCCTGTGCGCCGTCCCGCCCCATGCCCGTAAGTAACACCGCGATCCCCGGGACTTTCCAGTTATCGGCTGCACTCTTAAAGAAGAGATCCACGGAGGGCCTGAAGAAAAGCGTCTTGGGATGGTCTGTAAAACCGATGGTCATATCCGGGTTCAGGATCAGGTGTTGTCTGCTGGCACCGAGATAGGCCACGCCCGGCTCGGGTCGAACGCCTTCGCCGGCCAGTACCACACGCAAAGGGGTTTGCGCGTTGAGCCAGTCCACCATTCCCTGGGAGAATTCTTCGTCCACGTGCTGGGCCATAACGATGGCTGCATTAAAGTCAGGGGGAAGGCCTGATAAAATTTCATTCAACGCCTTTGGGCCTCCCGTGGAAGAACCGGTGACAATCAGGTTGGGAAGATTGATGATTGGATTGTTGGAAATCGCTTGATGACCGTTTGAATGAGATGGGTCCCACTGGAGTTTCTGGATGGTATGGATCCGCTTTAAAAGGGCTTCCTGACTGGACCGTGCCGCTGTATCGTTTCCAGGAAGCGGGCTGTTGATGACATCCAGTGCGCCATGGCCCATGGCTTCAAAGACTTTGGCACGATCGCCGTCCATGGACGCGGTGATGAGGAGTATGGCGCATGGGGAGTGACTCATGATCTTTTTGGTGGTGGCAGCCCCGTCCATGACCGGCAGGGTAGGGGTCATGAGGATCAGATCCGGCTTGTCCTGAGCGCACTTCTGGACGGTCTCGGTACCGGTGTGGGTGATCCAGGCGATGCGGTGTCCGGAGACCTTCAGGATGGTTTCACGCAGCAACGTCGCAGCCTCACGGGATTCATTTGCAATACCGATGCGCATCCTCAGGCTTCTCCAATCAGGTCCACGGCCGCATGAATCAGGGAATCGTCTTCAAAGCTGCTCTTGGTTAAATAGTAGTTGGCCCCGGCCTCAAGGCCTCTCAGGCGATCCTCTTCCTTGTCCTTGTAGGATACGATGACCACGGGCAGGGACTTGAGTTGGGCATGGGATTTGATGTGTTTAAGAAGTTCGATGCCGTTCATTCTCGGCATGTCCACATCCGTTACCACCATGTCGTAGTGGCCGTCCCGGACCGCATTCCACCCATCCACGCCGTCCACCGCGGTTTCCACCCGATATCCCTTGCTCTCGAGGACCTTACGTTCCATTTCCCGGACGGTGAATGAATCATCCACAACGAGGATGCGTTTCTCAGGGGCGGTTTCCTCGATGGCTGCTCCACCGGTGAGTTTCCGCAGTCTCTGTCCGCTCAGGGTGTTGTCAATGGAACGAACCAGATCCTCCACATCAAAAATCAAAACCGGTGATCCGTCCTGCATGACGGCCACGGAACTGATATCCGGGACCTTCCCCAACCGGTAGTCTAAAGGACGGACCACAAGGTCGTACTCGCCGAGGAATTTATCCACCGCGAGTCCGTAATGGTTCATCCGATCACTCACCACCACCACATAGAGGGTATCCCCGTGATCAGACGGGTTTTCGATTTCAAGAATATGGCGAATATCCACCAGTGCGATGTTGTCCTCATCAAATCTGAAATACTGGCGGTCCTCCACCAGTTGAACATCCGGCCTGGAGAGTTCAAGGCACCGCTCCATTCGCCCCAGAGGAAATGCAAAGGGCTCCCCGCCGATCTCCACCAGGAAGGTGCGGACCACGGACAGGGTCAGCGGGAGTTCCATGGTAAAGGTCAAGCCCTTGCCCGGCCGGGAATGAGCGCGGACCACACCGCCCACCTCATGAACCATGTTATGCACCACATCCAGTCCGACACCCCGCCCGGAGATTTCCGAAACCTTCTTAGCGGTTGAAAACCCCGGCAGAAAGAGAAAATCCATGAGTTCGGTGTCACTCATGTCTTCAACCATTTCCGCGGTGGTCAGTCCCTTTTCCACCACCTCCGCCTTGAGCTGCTCAAGATCGATGCCCCTGCCATCATCTGAGAAGGTGATCATGAGCATTCCCGAACGATGAACCGCCTCAAGGTGCAATGTTCCCTGCTCTGGTTTTCCTGAGGCTTTGCGTTCTCCGGGTGTTTCAATGCCGTGATCGATGGCGTTTCTGATGAGGTGATTAAGGGGGGCATCCAGCTTTTCCAGGATATCCCGATCGACCTCGGTGGATTTTCCCGAAATGGTCAAGGTGACCTTCTTGTTTAAATCCCTTGCCAGGTCCCGGACCAGTCGGGGAAAGCCCTGTATACCGTCTGCAAAAGGACGCATCCGTACGGAAATGACTTCGTGATAGAGACGGTCTGAAAGATTGGCGGTGTTGCTGTTAAACGCATCGAACTGGTTCAGTTTTTCAGCGAGGCTGCGGCTGCACCCCTTGGTTTTCTCTCTGGCATCGGCCACAAGCGAAACGGCTTCAGCGTCCGCATCGGATTTGATGAGAACCTCCTGGAGACGATCCAAAACACTCAGCATATCGGCATGATTCCGTTTGAGTTCCAGAAGCCCGTCTGAGAGTTTCGGCAGCCACCGGGCACTGACCACCACTTCCCCGGCCTGCCCCATGAGTCGTTCGATCTTGGCGGCTGTCACTCTGACCGCCCGGTTTCTATCTTCCTCTTTGACATCCGGCAGAGCGGCGTCTGAGGTTCCCTTTTTATCGGGCAGTCGCTCCCCCGTATATTCCTCTGACGGCTCGGGGCTTTGAACCGGTTCTGAAGCCGCATCTTCTTCAACGGATGGTTCAACAGGCGATACGGGTATGGCATCGCCTTCGATGATGGCGGATATGGCGTTAACCAACTGGTCGATCTCTGCCTTATGGCGGGAGACCCAGTCCGATTCGCCGCCGCTGAGCGATTGAGAGAGCTGGATGAGAATATCCACGATGCGAAACAGGATATCGATGTGATCCGAGCCAAGGGAAACATCCCCTTTCTGGGCAGCCACAAAGCAGTCTTCCATGGCATGGGCGACCCGAACGGCAGGCTCCAGGCCAACGATGCGTGCCCCCCCTTTGATGGAATGGGCCGCCCGCATGAGAGCTTCAAGCTGGTCTTTGGCATTGGGGTCGTTTTCAAGAGCCAGCAGGCCATCATTGAGAATGGCCACGTGGGTTTCCACCTCCGTCTGAAACAGATCCAGCATGGAGGCATCGGATGTGACCGGAGAATGGTCTTCGGGTGGTGGGGCAGCGGGTTCCTTCAATACATCGGGTGTTTCGCCTGTATCCTCAGGCGGAGGAGGGGCAGACGGGGTCGCATACCGTTGGTGTTCGTCAGGAGGGGTGTCGACCCCGGAAGGGCAAGTCGCCGTTTCGACAGGTGCTTCATCCGACGATTGAACGGAGGTAAACCCCTTTATGGCCGCTGCCAGGTCATCACTTTCCTTTTCCACTTTTGTCAACCATTGGGGGTCTTCCGCTGTCGAATCCTGGCCGAACGTCTCGAGGATCTGCACACCCTGCAGGAGGATATGCCGCCTTTCCTCGTCTATGGATATCTCACCTCTCTGAACGGCCGTCAAGCATTCCTCAATCGCACCAGCGAGATGGATCGCCGGCACCATGTCCACGATCAATGCCCCCCCCTTTATGGCATGAATGGATCGAATCAAGGGTTGAAGCTGCTCGGGTGCATGAGGGGGGCGATCCAATGCGGCAAGGCCGTCTTTGAGGACAGCGCTGTGCGTCTCCACCTCCTGATGAAAGAGGTTGAGAACGGAGGGTCGTGTTGTCGTCTGTTGGCTGTCTTCCGTCATTGAATACGCCTTTTGAGTGAATAGAACAGCAGTTCATCATCCAGGAGCGCCACGGGGTTGTCTTTCCATTTGAATATCTTTCGGGTAAATGAGGATTTGGATTTTGAAACAGTGACCGGCACGGCCTGAAACATGTTGGGATGGACGTGCTGAACACCGTGGATTTCGTCAACGGGAAATACCCACTGGTCCCCGTCCTTATTCATGACCATCAGCCGGTTATGTTGCTTGCGTCCCCCATCTGAATGGGCCTCGCTTTCGGCCAGTCCCAGGAGCGTTTTTATGGATACACACAACTGGATTTCCCCATGAACATTGATGACGCCGAGCAGTACATCGCTCTTCCGATGAGGAACGGTATGGACGGTCCGTGTTTCAATGATTTCGGCAAAGAGCTGTGCGGGAAGGGCCAGCCATTCTCCCTCCACACGGAAGATGACGACCGGGATGGTTCCGACGGGGATCTCTTCCTTTTTAGCAAGCAGCACCTGGCCCCATTCGTCTTTGTAATCTTCGGGCAGGTCTCTTTCAAGGAGGTTTCGCCCGGCCTGTGTGAATACCTCGCAGTTTCGGCAGTGGATCACCCGTTCCAGTTCGGGGCAACTCGGTTTCTCAGGTCCCCAGACCCCAATTCGTTTCCAGCATTGCTCCTGATGATCCATGGCCTATTGCCTCAGTCCGTAATTCTCTCCACTATGGAGGCGCTGTGCCCGCTTCCGGAGGTGCATGGCCTTTTCCTCGTCTCCTTGCGCTTCAACAATGAATGCCAGGTGGGCCAGGGCATGCGGGTGGCAAGGATCCAGATAAATTGTCTTATTGAAAAATTCCTCAGCGTGGTGTGCCTCATCTAAGGCCTCGTAGATAAGACCCATAAGGAAATTGGCCTGTATGTGAGCGGGGTGTTTGTTTAAAAAATCCTGGCAAAGCCGACATGCGGAGGGGAGGGCCCCTTCATCCGCCAGCCGCTGAACCCTGTCAAAGAAATGTGCTTCATCATTCACCGTCCGAGCCGCTTCTTCTGCCGGGATGATCGGGTCATGTGAACCCATGGAAGGTTGGGATGGCGGGGGCGGAAATGAACGCAGAGCCTTAGCGGCCTTTTCAAACAACCGCTGACGCGGCCGATGCCGGTTCTTCGACGGTGCGTGCGGAGATCGGTTCACGCTCCAGCGGTCCCTTCGACAGGCAAAAACGCCGGGCCGGTGAATGAAGATGAACCCATGCTCCGGGGCGATCTGCCGTTCCGCATGCCCCAGGAAGACCACGCCGTTTTTCTTCAATAGCCGGCTGATGACATCGAAGGTTTTTTTTCTCCCGCTTGGGCTCATATAAATCAACAGGTTTCGGCAGAAGATGACGTCATAGGCGGATGCATTGCCGACAAACGGTTCAGACAGTATGTTCCCACGCATGAAGTGAACCGTCTGTTTTATACGTTCACTGAGCCGGTATTCGCCGCTCTCTTTTTCAAAATATCGTTCTCTGAAGGAGAGATCGTCCACCCTGAAGGACGATTCATGGTAAACCGCCCGTTTGGCCTTTTCGATAAGTTCCGCATTGATATCTACGGCATCAATGCGAAGCCGGTTTTCCGGAAACCCCGAATCAATGAGGGCCATGGCAATGGAATAGGGCTCCTCCCCGCTGGAGCAGGGTATGCTGAGAATACGCAAAGGCCCCTTTTTGTGTTCGGTCTGCCATTCTGTTTTTACATGCTCGATCAAGAAATCGAAGGATTTTCGGTTGCGGAAAAACCAGGTCTCCGGGACAACCACATCGGCGATCAGTTTTTCCTGTTGCTTTCTGGAATCCTTCAGTTGTCTGAGATAGTCGCCATGACCCTCACAGCCGCACTCGGATTTGTGCGCATCGATGGCCCTGGACATCACTTCTAAACCAATGGCGTCAGGGGAGAGGCCGAGTTGGGTTTCAAGAAATAAGTTAAGATTCTCCTGAGACATTCTCGTCGTTCTCCGGCAGTGGCAGGAACTTCACGCTCCTTGGAAGGAGGTCCAGATCGATATACTGGATCATATTCCTGTCCTCCATCATCAGCCCGCCGAGATAAGGGGCCTGATTGACGTTTAAGCCGGTTTGGATGAAGTCGTCTTCTGATTTACGAAGGGTTTCCGTGACCCGTTCCGCCATGAGTCCGATGATATACGGCGTATGGTTGTCCTCTCGTAAATAATCGACCAGGATAATCCGTGTACTCATGCGCATGTCACAGGGACGGCCCTGTATGAGGTGCCTTAGATCGATGACGGGCACCACAACCCCTCGATAATTGAAAAGCCCGGCGAAATACTCGGGGGCATGGGGTACTTCTTTGAGCTTTACCACGGGTGCCACTTCCCTTACCCTGTCACATCTCATGGTATACAGGGTGTCGCCAAGATAGAACAGCAAAACCAGCATGTGCATTCCACATATTGAAATGAAAGGGTTTATGCAACGTTACGGTTAATCCACCTTAAAGCGGGAGACTTCGTTTTGGAGCCCCCTTGCAGCTTCCTTCAACTGTTCGATGGCCGAATAGGTTTCATGCAGGGACTCCATGGTTTCCTGCATTTCCTCATTTAGCCTTGCCATGGAACTGTTGATTTTCTGTGCGCTTGCCGACTGATCCCGCATGGAAACATTTACATTTTCAAAGCTGGGGGAGAGCGTTTGCACCTGCTCGATGATATTCCCCAGTTGTGCGCTGATTTTTTCCACGTCTTCCGCGCTGTGCTTGACCTCTCCGATGAATTTATCCATTTCCATGACCCCTGCGGACACGGCGGACTGCATCTCTTCCACCATACGTTCGATATCAAGGGTGGCCACGGCGGTCTGGTCGGCGAGCCGGCGGATCTCCCGTGCCACGACATTGAACCCGCGCCCGTATTCTCCCGCCTTCTCCGCTTCTATGGCGGCGTTTAGCGAAAGGAGGTTGGTCTGGTCTGCCACTTTGGTAATGGTGTCCACCACGTTGGTGATATTTTCCGCCTTTTCATTAATGGTTTCCAGCCGTCCGGAAATGGATTTGGAAGCCCCCTCCATGTTGTGCATGGCCGCTTCCATCCGTTTAAGATCTGTTTGCCCCGAGGTTGCGAACCCGGCGGTTTCCTGAGACATAGACGCCACCTCTTCCATGGTCTCCATCAATCGGGTGGCCACCTCTGAGATGCTGTCCACGGATTGGACCATCTTGCTTGTGGAATCAACCTGGTTGGCCATGGTGGTTTCCTGTTCCTTGGCCGTGGCAGCCAGTTCAGTGGCCGAAGAGGTGACCTGGATCCCGGAGCGCTGCACCTGGCCCACCACCTGACGAAAGGAGTGTGCCATTTCATCCATGGCATTGAGAAGATCCCCGATTTCATCTTCCCGGTTCGATTTGACCTGTACGGTCAAATCAAAGGCGGATAATTGCCGCGCGACACCTGAGACGGTCTTGATGGGTCTTGCGACCATGGCCCGCAGAAGCAAGGCGAGGGAAACGACTAGTACGAGAAGAATGATGATAATTCCTGTGCCTTCGGTCAGGATCGCCCGGTTCAGCTCAGATCGGGAGGTATGCTCAAATGCCGCTGCCTTTTCGGATGCAGAGGCTTTCAACGCCCGTATTTTTTTCTTGAGCGGTTCATCTGTATAGTAAACCTGGAATTTGCCCATGGGTTTATTGTCGTACGTACAGGTGACCTTTACGGATTGCTTGTCATCGAGGGTCAACGCGTCCGGCAGTGTGGTGCCCACGGCCACATCCGGGCTTCGCCAGGCCGCTGCAAAGGGTTTGCCGGTTTCGTCCACGACCTGGATGGCCACGATTTCCTGGTAATTCATATAGGGGCGCAACACCTCTTTGAGCCCGTCCTGATCCAGGTTATAGAGATATCTGGCGCCGACAGCGCTCAGAATTTCGGCATTGAACTTGATATCTTCGAGAAGGGATTTTGTTTCCTCTATTTCCCGGTTATCGATAAACTGATGAATCCGCTTCAAGGTTTCATCCGTGAATCTGTCCACCATATTGATCTGGTATCGGATGAGGACAAAACCGCCGAGTAACACCAGCACGGCGACGATTCCGCAGGTCAGTGCCACGATCTTTGTGATGATACTCCTTCTTTTCATGATCGACATCCCGTGGTTTAAGGGTTGAGTTCTGTCGCAGCCTTTGGCTGTGATGAAATTCCGCCCGTTTCTTCCGACAACGCTTCGCTGAGAAACGAATACCCATAGACCGTTTTGTCAATACGAAACATATTTTTCCATGATTTTTTGATATCGGCCGCTTTCTCTTAGCTTCTTGAGCCCCTCATTGAAATCGTCTCTCACCTCTTTATCAATAAAGGCCACCCGGAACGGTGAGGGCTCAAATATGTGCCAGATGTTCACGGGCTGGGTGGTATCGACGCGGTCATTGTGTTTCCGATGATAGTTGAAAATATTCTTGTCCAATACGATGGCATCAGTACGACCGCTGAATAAGAGGTTGATCTGAAGCATTTGATCCGCTATCTCTCGGTAGTTAGGGTTGTCTTTTGCCATACGCTCAAAGGTGTCGCCAAGATACCGGGTAGCGTCTTGGAAGGCGACAACGCGCTTGCCCGCGAGATCTTCGATCTTTTTTATATCGAAGCCCTGGCTTTTCAAGCTCAACACCACATTCTCGCAGACGATGTGCTCGTCGGAATAAAATGCCACAATGCCGGAAGCCGGGGTAATGGTCAGGGCGCCGTCAACCCTTTCTTCCACGAGCTCCCTTTTGACCCGGGCAAATGGCACGAACCTGGTCTTGACGGTATATCCTTTCATGCTCAGGGCTTCTCTAACAATATCCAGCTCCAGCCCGGAGTCTGTTTCCTCAATATTATAAGGGGGCAGGGCCAGTCCCACGGCGAGGGTCAATTCCCTGTCCCGGCCCATGGAGAGCTGAGCAGTCCCGGTCACTAACAGGATGAAAATCAAAAGGGAGCAGAGGTATTTCTGAATGCCAAGTGCCGGCTTCACATTTTCCCCCTTACCTTGAATCGGGAAACCTCTTCCTGGAGCCCCCTTGCGGCATCATTCAACTGCTCAATGGCGGAGAAGGATTCTCGAAGGGCTTCCGAGGTCTCTTCAATTTCTTCACTCAAAGCGACAATGGCCTGGTTGATCTTCCGGGCATTGCCGGATTGATCATTCATGGCGGCGTTTACGGTCTCGAAGCTGGGGGAAAGGACCTTGATCTGCTCGATAATACGGGTGAGCTGCGCGCTGATATTGCCCACGTCCTCGGCGCTGTGTTTGACCTCTGCGATGAACTTATCCATCTCCATGACACCTGTGGACACAGCCGACTGCATTTCCCCGACCATTTGTTCAATATCGAGGGTGGCTACGGCGGTCTGATCGGCAAGTCGGCGAATTTCTCTTGCCACGACGTTGAATCCCCTGCCGTACTCTCCGGCCTTTTCCGCTTCAATGGCGGCATTCAGGGAGAGGAGATTGGTCTGATCGGCGACCTTGGCGATGGTATCCACGACATGGGTAATGTTTTCGGCCTTTTCATTAATGGTTTCAAGCCGCCCGGATATGGACCTGGAAGCCCCTTCCATGTTGTGCATGGCCGCTTCCATCTGGGTGAGGTCGGACTGACCTTTGTTGGCAAAGGCCTCTGTCTCCTGAAACATGCTGGCCACCTGATGCATGGTATCCACCAGCTCATTGGCCACACGAGATATCTCTTCCACTGATTTGACCACCCGTTTGGTGGAAGCCACCTGATTGACCATGGTGGTCTCCTGCTGCTTTGCTGAAGCAGCCAGTTCGGTGGCCGATGAGGTGACCTGAAGCCCGGACTGCTGCACCTGCCCAACCAGGGCGTTTAAGCTCTCCGTCATGATCTCAATGGCTGTCCAGAGTTGACCCGTTTCATCTCTTGCGGTTTTATCTTCGGGAGAGGGTTTGCTTCCAACAGGGGCCTTTATTGTATCGGCGGCGGCCGAAAGATTCCCTTTGGAGATATAATCCGCGACAGTGGTAATTCTGGTTATGGGACGGATAAATCGGTTCCCGAAAAAAAGGGCTGTTCCGATAACTAATATGAGAACGGCAAGTCCGCTGATGACCATGACCCAGATAATTTGGGACAGGCTCGATTCGACATTCGCCTTGGCGTCGTAATAATCGTCCTCATAGGCACCCACGCCGATGACCCAGTCCCAGGGCTTAAAGTACGAGATCGCCGCCACCTTCCATCTCGGGTGTTTTTCCTCGATATTCTGCCACGGATAGCGCTCAAATATCACCTCGCCCGGGTCAAGCGAGACCCCTTTATTGACGATGGATTGAATATAATATCGACCTGTCTTGTCTTTTGAATCCCAGATATTCTCCCCGTCTCTTTTGCCATCCTTGGAGATGATATAATGCCCCCTGTGATGAGGCTGCTTACCCCCGAGTATGTAAACATATCCTGTCTTCCCCACCTCCATGTTGAGAATGGCCCGTCGCAGTGTATCCGGGATGTTGTTGGGTACCCCTGCAAATAGCATCCCGATGATCTTCCCATCCGGACTGGTGATGGGTCTGAAACAGGAGACATACCAGCGGTTGCAGACGTAGGCGACTCCGCTGAACGGTTTTCCTTTAAGGACGGTGGAAATGACAGGGTCCTTTTGGCCCGTAACTGTCGCCGGCATGGTGCTTCCTATGGCTCTGGTACCCTTGGATGCGGCCATGGTCGTGGCCACCTGCATCATATCGCCTCTTTTGTTTATCCGCTGAAAGATGGCATAGGTCCCGCCGAATTTGTTTTTAACGTCATCCACGTAAAAGGAACTTTCATCCAGCGTTGCGTTTTTTCCAAGCCATGTGGTCTTCATGACCAACATCTTCGGAATTTTGACCGTGAATTCCTTGCCCGTAAACTGGTTTACTCCCCTCCAGAAAACCGTCTCCGTAGAGAGTGAAAACCCGCCCATGGCTGAAAAGAAATCGGCAGCGTCCCGCGATTTTCGATCCACATCCTTCTGAATCATGGTGTAGGTCACCTGGCAGGTATCCTGTATGGCGATGGCGAGGCGCTTCATGCTGTCCCGTGCGAGGATATCCAGTTCATCCTCAATCTGTTCGGAAACGCTGCTTTTTTGAAGGGAGGTGACCACAAACGTCACCAGTACCGGGAGGATGGCGGCGACTACTGGAAGTCCGATGACCTTATGCTTGAGCATGAGTCTCATGGTTTTCCTCTCAACCGACCCATTTCCGCATTCTGATGACGGATCGATGGGCCTTTTGAACGTTTGGCACCCCCTGCGTTACAAATACATGGTGGTGACCCGATGGGAAAAATTTTGTACTCGAATTCATGAGAGAAACCGATAAAAGGGGCAAAGGGTTCCATGTAATTGATTGCTCCCCGCTATGCATTTGTAATATTAGAATACATTCATATGGAAATCAAGGTGTTAGCGTTTCGGACCCGGCGGGGCGATGACGGTGAGATCATGGAAGAAGTGACATCCCTGTTCGTGGCATGTTTGGTGTCCCCCATTTAACGATTCAGTGACCCTTCAGCGTTCAGCCTATCTGTTTGGGTGAACTTGCGTCAAGTGAAAAGAGGCCCCAGTCGGCGGTGGCCAGATTTTTCCTTGATCTTCGCCTGGTTATATAGTAAAATAATATGAATAGCGGTTATTCAACCTTACTTCCGCTCCTCATGGTGGAGATGGCACAATGCATCCCATCAAACAGCAAATGGGGCTTTACATATCGCCTTCGTGAACATGTTTTTGCTTAAATGGAGGAAGAACGTATGAGAACGAGCTTGAAATGGGTCATGTGTATTGTGGTCATTGTGGGTGTTCTTGCCTCACCGATTCTTATGTCAAGCGCGACCTCGGCAGACAAACTTTCGAACGCCATTGAACAAGGGATTACTGACGGCAAGATAAACAAGGATGCTGAAAAGGGTTTTCTGGGGATCCCCGGGTCACCTCATGTGAACTATATTATCGGCTTTCTCTGGGCCGTATGGGTGGGTTGGATTTTTTCCACCGTGGGGGCTTTCGGCGGCATCATGGCAGGCGTGGGACACATCACGATTTTCGGGTTGGGGGATTACGCCAAGAGTTTCGACAAGGGCTATCCCATGAACAAACTCTTGACAGACTCCATCCGCGTATCCAACCAGTGGCTCGTGGGGTTGAGTGGGGCGATTTCCTCTTTTAACTATTACCGGATGGGGCGTTTGGTGGCGCCGCTCGGTATCTGTCTCGCCATCGGTGGGGTGGGCGGTTCCTGGCTGGTACCGGAACTGACGGCCGGCAAGATCTCGCTCAAGGCTTATCTCGGGTATTTTGGCGTCGTTGTGTTTATCATCGGTTTTTTCCTGATTTATGAGCTTACCCCAAAGGGTGCTGCACGAAAAAAGAAGCGAAAGCAGCCGCCCAGGCTTTTGAAAAGGCCGTCTCCGAAAAATCCGATACGGCTGACCAGGGTGTGAAAATCATCGAAGGTTCCTGGACATTCATGTGGTTGGCGGTTGCTGCGGTGGTGGCTTCGGCCCTTTGGATCAATCTCGTCGGCGGTGCCAAATGGGTCGCCTACCTGCTGGTCCTCATCGGCTGGTGCCTGGCCTTCCTGATCGGGACCATCCGGTTTACCTTCTTCGGCCAGGAATTTAAATTCAAAGCTTGGATTCCCATGGTGGGCGGCATCTTCATCGCCGCCATCGCATCATTCATCGGTGTCGGAGGGGGCTTTCTTTATGTGCCGTTTCTCACATCCATCGCCGGATTGCCCATGTTCCTGGTGGCCGGAACCTCGGCCCTTTGTGTCCTTGTAGGCATGATTGTCTCCATTTTCTCCTACATGGTCGGCAAGGGCGTGGTCATCTCATGGGGGCTTATCGGTGTAGAACTCATCGGTATTTTTGTGGGATCCATGATCGGCCCACGAACCTCAAAGTATATTCCCGATAAGGTGCTAAAGATTATCTTCGTTATCCTGGCATTTTACGTGGGCTTACGATATACGACAAAGGGCTTCTTAGGATACAGCATCGTTCCACCTTTTTAAACCCAACGTGTCGGTCCGATCCCTGGCGCCTTTGGCCGGTGTGTGGATGACCAAAGGTGCCTCGGAAAAATCCCGCCTGAAATGGATGCTTCCTGGCTACTGCAATGGATTGATTCAGTGTTGATCGCGCCTTACCGGTGGTGGCAGAACCCGGTAACCGGATGGTGGGTGGGAACCGTTGTATTGTGTCTCTGGGCGGTACTGCTGGGTGACGCAACCATTCGAGTGGTGATGCGGGTCAATTTGAGATTTGTTCAGGAAGCCATGGATGAAACGGTTCAACGGCATGAACAGTCCATGAACGCGATGCGGGCAGGGGATAAATCTGCCTACAAAGCCATCAACAGGCTCGCCAACGAAGCCTTCGGAAAGACGTTTTTTCTGCAGTTGGCCATGGCCGCGGCCTCCCTCTGGCCCATCCCGCTGGCACTGGCCTGGCTGGATTTCCGGTTTTCCAATGTGGATTTTCCCCTTCCGGTTCACCTGCCCTTCCTTGGACATCAGGTCGGTTATGCCTTCATATTCTTCCCCGCCTATATCCTTGTCCGGATTGTTTTCAACAACCTCAAGCGGGCCTGGAGCAAGTGAAGTCGGTTTTCAACGGGCTACCGTCTTGAAACAACATCCCATTATCATGACTCAAAATGCTTCGCTTCTTCAAAGACCGTTTTGTGGTGTGATTTCTGCGCGCCATTCAGGACAGATCGGCTTCTTTCAAACGCTTTCCGCTGACAAATATTGCCTCAATCCGGTTTAGACTGTCAGGCAGTTCAGCGGGACTCCCCTTGACTGCGATAAAATTTGCTGCTCGCCCATCGGCTATGATGCCGGCGTTTTCCAGTCCCAGTAGTTCTGCGCCGTGAAGTGAAGCAGACTGTATGGCCGCTTCCACCCCATAGCCGGCCCTCATGAGAAGCTTCAACTCCTCCGCTACCGAAGATCCGTGATATACCCCCAGACTCCCGGCATCCGTCCCCAGGGCGATCCTGACGCCCAAACGCCCGGCTTCGGCGATCTGTTCAAGCTGATGATCCAGGTTTTTACGAGCGATCGCCGATTCAACGCTGTTTTCCTTCAGATGAATGGCATAGGCCTGCATGGTATGAGCGGTGGGGACCCAGACCGTGTTTGAGTCCGCCATTCGTTTGAGGTTTTCTCGACCCATAAAAAAGCCGTGTTCCAATGAGTGACATCCAGCCTTCAGGGCAATTCTCACCGGTTCCTTGCCGTTGGCATGAACCATCGTTTTGAGGCCCAATTGATGGCCGGCGCATACGGCCTCTGTCATTTCCTCCAGGGTGAATTGCGGCGAAGTGGTTCCACCGAACTCGGTCAGGCTGTTGAGGCCCGAGTTGATGATCTTCACTTGATCGATGCCGTGAGCGTTCGCCCGGAGAGCATCTTTGAAGGCTTGTTTGTACGGCAGAGCCTTTCCCACAAAGCGGCCGTATCGGCCGGGCCGGTGCCATGCCCAACCGGTGACGCATAGAGAAATGGGGGATGTAGACGGATCAAGCCATTCGGTTTTATACCGGCGTGCATACCCATGCCGATCGCCGCCGTCCCTTACGGCAATGATACCGTGAGCGACGTGCTGATTGAGATGGGTTTGGATTACAGGCCGCAGGGCATCAAAGTCGGTCTTCAACTGGTTTTCCCGAATAGCCGGATCAACGGTCGCCGACATGAACAGATGGACATGACTGTCAACGAAGCAGGGGAGGAGCGTATGATCGGAAAAGTCAAGTTCAGGGAGGGCTTTGCGTTGGGTCGTTTCCATGCGCCGGATCGGTGAAAAACGACCTTCATGTATATTGAAAGCGACGTTCCTATGGATCGGGCCTCCGCTCCCATCAATGAGCCAACGGGCCATGACGGATAGGGAAGCGTTTCGGCTGTGATGGGCAGATGCCATGACGTGTCCCGGTTTACCCCGTTTCCTGTGGACCTATTCCGCTAAGGGTCCATCTGAGTCTGCGGATGTTTCACCATAATTTGCACTGACGGGTCAAGGGAAACAAACACCTTGGAAATGCGGAGTGTTTGTGGTAATAGCGTGATCCTGTTTTTCTCACATTTAACGACCCGTGTGGTGGAGGCCTATGACCGAGTATCAAAACAAAGATCGACTCACTGCCGACGGCAAGGAGATCACCCTGCTGGGAACCGCCCATGTATCTCGGGACAGCGCAGATCTGGTGGCGAAAGTGATCGACGAGGAAAAACCCGATACGGTCTGTGTGGAGCTTTGCGATTCCAGATATCAGGCCATGACCCAGAAAAAAAGCTGGGAAGATACGGACCTGATTAAGGTGATCCGGGAAAAAAAGGCATTTTTGCTCCTGTCCAATCTCATGCTGGCCGCGTTTCAAAAACGGATCGGAAACAAACTGGGCATCAAACCAGGCGAAGAGATGCTGCGTGCGGTTCAACGGGCAGAGGCCGTAGGGGCTGAGGTGTCGTTGTGCGACAGGGATATTCGAATCACCTTGTCGAGGGCATGGCGTCTCATGGGGCTGTGGACCAAAACCAAACTGTTTGTACAACTTGTGACCTCCGCAATCGGGAGCAGCAGCATCGAAGAAGCCGATATCGAGGAATTGAAAAAGCGGGATGTTCTGGAAACCCTCCTTATCGAGATCGGCGATATCCTGCCGGAGATTCGTCAGGTGCTGATCGATGAGCGGGATCAATACCTCGCGGAAAAGATCAGGCAGGCGCCCGGGAAAAAAATTGTGGCCGTGGTGGGGGCCGGCCATGTGCCGGGGATTCAGAAACAGTGGAACGTACCGGTCGATCTAACGTCGCTGGATACGCTGCCTCCCCCGGCAGGCTGATTCCTTTTTTAAATGGGGAATTCCCGTTTTGGTCGCGGCGCTGATTGTTTTTGGGTTTTTTGTGGCAGGTGCACATGCCGGTGCGCACATGATCAAGTGGTGGGTCCTGGCCAATGGCGTTTTCGCCGGAATCGGCGCTGCGGCCGCCCTGGCCCATCCGCTGACCATTCTCTCGGCCATTGTCGCCTCTCCCATCACGTCACTAAATCCGATGATTGCAGCCGGATGGGTGGCCGGTCTGGTTCAGGCCTTGATCGGAAAACCCAAAGTCAGAGATTTTGAGCACCTGCCGGAGGATATCGCAACCGTCAGGGGATTCTGGAAAAACAAGATTACGCGGATCCTCATGATTGTGGTCTTCACCAATATGGGGAGTTCTCTGGGGGCCTTTGTGGCCATCCCGTTGATGGCATCCGTGTTTTCCTGATGGGAACGTTTGATGTTGTGATAGCTTAGGGCTCGCGCAAAAATAAGTTCCCAGAATTGCCGCTCAGATTTGGGGTAGATTTGGTTGTCGTGATTGAGAGGAGCCACAGCAATAGTGAACTATTTCGAGGACTTCACGATTGAACGGCGGCCGAAGATGGCCCGAAGTCGAGATGGGAAAATGTGAAGTCATTTTTGCGCGGGCCCTTAGACCGATTTGAGCAGGTTTAGGCTCACCGGGTGGCCAGGAGGATATATTTGTCCATCACAATCGGCTCATGTGCCATATCTCACGATAATTCGCGAAGAGCCAGCCAAAGTCCTTAAATTTACGCAACCTTTATTTGGGAAGTTGTACAAAATGAGAGCGGAAAGCGAATCGGTTATTTCACATCTTCCATGAGGTTGAGTTTCCGGGTCACGTTGTCTTCTATCCAGTGGGGGTCCCACCATTCGATGGGATTGACAAAGAGTCCGTTTACCATGACACCGAAATGAAGGTGATCGCCCCCTGCCAGCCCGGTCTGCCCGGTGGTGCCGATGACGTCGCCTTTCGCCATTTCCTGCCCCAGTTCCACGTTGATACCGTTCAAGTGGGAGTAGGTGGAAGCGAGCCCCTGCCCGTGGTCCAGGACCACGGTTTTGCCGTAGATCCCCATATTTCCGGCAAAAATGACGGTGCCGCTGTTGGCGGCCTGCACATGCGAATTGGCAAGGGAGGCCAGGTCCACACCAAGGTGTGTCTGCTGGTCCACTTCCTTGCCTTTGTAGTAGTATTTTCTCCTGTCCCCGAATCTCGCCATATTGGCGGCGTTTTCGAGACGCGTCCAGACCCCGCTCCAAAGCCGATCGGCGGAGGTGCGGTCCTTTAATTGAGCGAATGCGGCGGTATTCTTTTCTCTGAGTTCCTGGTTGATCTTCAGAAATTTATCGAGGTTTTCGGCATCCATACCTTTCAGGTAATCAGAAAAATAGGGGAAAATCTTGTTCAGAAAGCGATCCGTGATATTGATTTTTTCGGTGCGGAAGCGTTTCTGTTTGACACGGCAATAAAAAACAGCGTTTGATTGATTTCCAGCCTTGTCTTCAGCCCACAGATAGATCTCATGATCCTTTCCGATGTTCAGCGGGATGCCGAAATAGCACACATGGTACCCGTCGGCCGAATCAGCGACCGGGTAGCCCGGAAAGAAAAGCGTGTTCACATAGATGCCGCTTTTAAGGGCATCTGAACTGGCCTGGTAAACCACCAACCCCGCCCCGCCCACATTGATATAGTGCAGCCGGCTGATGGCGCGAATGGCGGGAGGGATGGTATCGAGGGTCATCTTGTGATCCATCAGGGCCAGGTTGCCATCCCCACCGTTTCTTCTGGAGTAATCGCGGACAGTTACCTCAAGGTCCACCCGTCCATCGCGCAGATTGAACTGGCCGGGATCCAAGGAAAACGTGGTGTCAAAGCGGTGAATGCCGTCCGCATTGAAGAGGCCACTGAAAGGGAACTGTTTCTCAAAGGCGGTAATCTCACGGCCGCCCTGTTTCAGGGAGACCGTTACGCTCCGCAGGCCCCTTTTCATGTCTTTGACATGGAGATTAAGGTCCTGTTTTCCTGTGAGAAAGTCGGGTAAGGGTTCCAGTTGTATCTGGGGCTTTTCGGATTCAAAGAGGGTCATCAGAAACCAGGTGATAGCACCCAGGACCAGGACGATTAGCGTGATGGTCAGGTAGAGTCCGGTATTTTTCTTTTTTTTAAGCATGAGAATCAAACATCCTTTATAACAGGTTTAAACAAACGAAGATAAAATCCTAATAATAATAAGGAATTTTTTGTTCAATATAAACGCTCATACAAGCAGTCCAGTCGAGAGAGGGTTTCAGACACGATTATACCGGGCCGTTCATAGCAATTCAAAACCGCGATGGCAATGCTTTTTCTGAATAATCCAGCCTCAAAGACACGAAGGCACTAAGATTCCCCCGCTAAAATTCATATCCTTTCTTTGTGACCCGGTGTCTTGAAGGCTGAACTGTTCAGCTGTTTCTCGGTGGACTTCAATAAACGTGGCGGCGCCATGACGCTCCAATCTATTCGTTTGGATGCGGTCCTATGTGCGTATCTTTTCCGTTATCTGCCTTACCCGGGCCATCACTTCTCTGGAATCCAGTGTCATGAATCTCCGGTCTTTCATGAGGATTCTCCCATCAACGACGACGTCCTTTACGTCAGCGCCGGTGGCTGAATACACAAGGGTAGAGACGGGATTATAAAGGGGACATAGGTGTGGGCGATTAAGGTCTACTGTGATGATGTCAGCCCGTTTTCCCTTCTCAAGGGTCCCGATCTCGTCTTGAAGTCCCAATACCGATGCGCTGCCTATGGTGGCCATACGAAGCGCGTCCAAGGCACTCAAACTGGTTGGGTCCAGATCCGCCAATTTGGCCAGCTTGGCCGCACTGTCCATTTCGCAGAAGAGATCGAGATCATTGTTGGAACATGGCCCGTCCGTGCCGAGACCGACAGTTATCTCTTTCTTGAGAATGTCCATGATCCTGGCCGTTCCTGCACTTAGTTTCATGTTGCTCTCGGGAACATGGACCAGTCTGGCGCCGCGTTCCGCGATCAGGGCGATTTCATCGTCATCCACATGAATGCCGTGGGCGGCAATGAGGTCGGGATTCAAGAGACCCAAGTCGTCGAGATAATAGGCGGGCCGTTTTCCCGACTTGGACACCATATCGGATACTTCCTGAGCGGTTTCTGAAAGATGGATTTGAAGGGGCACCTGGTATTCCTGTGAGAGTTCCATGGAATGGATCAGGGTTTCGGCGGCGCACGTGACAGGGCTGTGACAGAATACCCCCGGGATGACCCGGGGTGAGAAACCCCGCCAGCGCTCGATGAATGCCCTTCCCCGTTGCACGTTCTCTTTGGGGTCGGGTATACCCGGGGCCGGAAAATCGATAATGCCCTGGGCCAGAAGGCCTCTGAGACCCGCTTCATGGACGGCCCGAACAACGGCATCCTCAAAAAAGTAGCCATCCGCCATACAGGTGGTGCCGGACGCAATCATTTCCAGGCAGGCGAGGAGGGTGCCGTAATAGACGGACGCGTCATTGAGGTACCTCTCCTCTGCGGGAAACACGTTTTCGAAGAGCCACTGATGAAGCGGGAGATCGTCGGCCATGCCGCGAAACAGGGTCATGGCGGCATGGGTGTGGCTGTTGACGAGCCCCGGCAGAATGATGCTGTCTCGGGCATCGATGACTTCTGCTTCATAAGGTGCTTTAAATGCCGGATCCCGGGCATTTCCGATGGCCGTAATCCGGTTGCCGGAGACCCATATCATCGCATCGGAGATCATCATGGGTTCCTGGGTCATGGTCAGGGCAAGACCCCCTTTGATGATCAGGTCGGGCGCCATGTTCGCTTTTTCGATATCGAGATCGAAGGGTTCAACAGTCGTCATGAAGCGGTATTTCCTTTTGTTCCGGGCATTAAAATTCCTTGACACATAACAACCGGTAAGCGAGATTACATCCCTGGTTTGAACAAGCGTGCAAAGGAGTCATTTATGGCCATTATCGCCCCTTTTAAGGGCCTAACCTATAATTTTCATGAGAGAGATGATCTTTTTCGCCTGGTGGCCCCACCCTACGACGTGATCTCTCCCGAGGCGCAGGAGACATACTATCAGGCAGATCCCCACAATGTCATCCGTTTAATCCTGGGGAAAAAAAAGACGGGTGACTCGGATTGGGACAACCGCTACACCCGGGCGGCGGATTTTTTTCAGCGGTGGCAGTCGGACGGCACGCTGATTCGTGCAAAGGAGCCGTGTCTATATCTGACCGCCATGACATACGATCCGGGCAATGGTGACCCACAGCGGGTCCGATGGGGGCTCATTGCCCTGGTGAGAATTGAAGAAGCCGGATCGCGTGTGATTCTTCCCCACGAAAGGACTTTTTCGGCGCACAAAAATGACCGCCTGAAGCTTTACCGGGCCTGCAATGCCCAGTTCAGCCAGATTTTCTGCATCTATGAGGACCCGGAGAATGGGGTTCTCAATGCCTGCAGGGCGGTGGCGGAT
Source organism: Deltaproteobacteria bacterium (assembly GCA_034522175.1). GTDB lineage: Bacteria > Desulfobacterota > DSM-4660 > Desulfatiglandales > Desulfatiglandaceae > JAIPDZ01. The sequence continues at coordinate 4,422,485 of JAXHLQ010000001.1, forward strand.
TTCAGCCCTCAAATGGATTTCGAACTCTCGGACGGAAGCCGGCATCGTTTGTGGGTGCTGGCGGATCGCCGCTTGTTCAAAACGGTCTCGGAAAACATGCGTGAGCGAACCATCTTTATCGCGGACGGCCACCATCGTTACGAGACATCGCGCAATTACCGCGACATCATGCGGGCACGGCATGGGCGTCGGCCTGAAAACCGGACATACGAATTTGTTATGATGTATCTTTCCAACCTGAGCGATGAAGGGTTGACCATTCTCCCCTCTCATCGTCTCGTGAAGCAGGTGGAAGGATTTGATGTGGCACCGTTTCTAAAAACGGTTTCGCAGTGGTTCAATATCAAAACCTTTCATGCGGAATGCCGGAATCTAACTGGAGAGTGCAGCCACATGAAATCAGAATTGGAGCAGGCCGGAAAGGAGACCACGGCCATCGCTTTCAGGCTCCATGAGAGTGATCAGTGGTACCTCTTTACACTCAAACCGGGGATGAGAGACCAGATGGGCGATGATCTTCACCCGTCACTCAAGGATCTGGATGTGTTGGTCCTGTCTCGGTTCATCCTGCAGAAAGGCCTGGGGTTTACCAAGGAAGATCTCGATGATGAAGAGATCTTTCATTACCAGAGCGCTTTCGAAACCGCTATTTCAAGTGTGAACGCGGGGGAATATCAGATGGCCTTCCTGCTCAATCCGACCCGCATGACCCATGTGAAGGCGGTGGCAGGGAATTCTCTCGTCATGCCCAGGAAGTCCACCTATTTTTATCCCAAGGTATTGAGCGGACTCGTATTCAACAAGATCGATCCCCATGAACAGATCCAGGTTCCCTGACGTCCCTCTGCGCACGAATGAACGGATGGATGCATTCCTGAACGGGGAATTACGACTCATCCAGTCCGAGGACGGCTACCGGTTCTCCATCGACGCCGTGCTCCTTTCACAGTTCGTCAACATCAAGCCTGGAGATGTGATGGTGGATCTCGGTACGGGATGCGGGGTGATTCCCCTGATTTTGTGCTTGAAAACGGACGTGGGCCGGGTGGTGGGGCTCGAGATTCAAGAGGAGCTGCTCTCACAGGCCGCGCGAAACGCCCGGCTCAACAGCCTTGAGAGGCGGATGGACGTGGTCCTGGGGGATATCAATCATCTGCCACTTATCGATGCCTTCGCCGATGGTGTGATCTGCAATCCCCCCTACCGGAGAAAGCAGAGCGGCCGCATCAACCCCGACCTTAGACGCGCCATTGCCCGGCATGAGATTCTCACCGACATGGACGATATCTTGGATGCCGCAAAGCGGTTGCTCAAAAAAAAGGGGCGGTTTGCCTTTGTCTATCCCGCCGAACGCCTAACGGATGTCTTCAACCGGCTCAGGCGGTTTGATCTGGAGCCCAAGCGACTCCAGGTGGCGTATCCATCCCTCGAATCCAGCGCCAAGCTAATCCTCATCGAGGCGGTTCAGGGGGCCAGGCCCGGCCTCCACATCCTGCCGCCCGTTATCGGTCAGGGGGATTTTTCTATTGCGGACCCACTTTGAAATCGATTTTAATCACTGCATTTCTTTGGAGTTTTCGGTTTAGATCCGCTCGAATCCGCTTTTCCGAAAACCTGAGTTCCTGTAACCAGATGGGATCGGGAACGGTGACCTGCAAGCGTTTTTTTCGGATTCGCGTCGGTTTGCATACAGCGGAAAACTCTCCCACCACCTCGTGCCAGACCCGCCAGATATCGGCATCCTCCGAGTCGAAGGGCAGGGTGCCGTCGGTCATGAGATTGGCAATGACATCTGCCAGTGGGATCAGGTCCCTTTTTGCCGGTTCCATGCGGCGATCCATTTCCTTCGGGTGCTGGCTTATTTTGAGCCGGATCGGCCGACCCAAACAGATTTCATCCATAAAAGCTATTTATGGATGGACACAGGCTAATTCATGGAAGGGCGCACCCACTTGGCGCCGAGCGTGAAGGGTTCTGATCGATAGTCTGTTTCGCTCAAGGCCAGTCCTCGTGAGTTCTTTCTGATCCACCAGTTGAACTGTCTGAGCAGCGTTGGATCATGAAAAATAAGGGTCTCCCCCAAAAATTTGAGTTCCTCTATGATTCGCCAGTAAAACTGCATGCCAAGTCCCTTCAATTGGTGTCCGCTGATATGGCTGACGGCCTGACATTGGCTCACACGGCCGAAAGGGTTCCCTGTTAAACTCCTCAATGAGCACCCGAATGAAACTCGATTATATAGACGGCCGTTTGGATCAAGTCAAGAAAAAGACAATGCTTGCGGTGGCGTCAATACCCTTTTCGTGAAATCCATTTCAAATCCACGGGATTCTAACCTTATGGGGAGGATGTTTCAGAAGAGCCGCTCGATGGCCTCGATTAGTGCCCGGATTTCTTCGTCTGTGCCGATGGTGATGCGGACAAATTCCTTAATCCCCTCAATATGGAAGTACCTGACGAGGATTCCGTTTTCCTTGAGGCGGGTATAGATGCGCTTTCCGGTCAGCCCCGATTTACCCGCCAGGATGAAGTTGGCCCCGGACGGGAGCACCTCCCAGCCCATATCCCTGAGCGTTTTGGACAGATACTCCCGGCTTTGAATAATCTTCCGGATAATCTCGTCATAGTAGGCCGTGTCCCGGATGGCGATCTCACCGATCTGCTGGGCAAGGAGGTCCGCGGGATAGGAATTGAAGGAATCTTTAACCGAGAAGAGGGCGTTGACCAGCTTCTCATCGCCCATGGCGAATCCCAGCCGCAGGGCGGCCAGGGACATGCTCTTGGAAAAGGTCCGGATGACGATGAGGTTTTGGAACCGATCGATCAGGGATACGGCGCTCTCGCCGCCGAAATCGATATATGCCTCATCAACCACCACCACCCGATTCCTGGGGTATTGCGCCATCAGCGCGGTCACCGCATCAAGGGACATGAGCACCCCGGTGGGGGCGTTGGGATTGGGAAAAACAATGCCGCAAGAAGGGTCTTTCACGTAGTCGCCGATGTCTATGGTGAAATCCGCCTTCAACGGGATCTTTTGATACTGGATACCATAGAAATCGCAATACACCGGATAAAAGCTGTAGCTGAACTCCGGAAAAAGGAGGTTTCCCCTGGCACTGTCGAAAAATGCATAAAAGGCAAAAGCCAGCACCTCATCTGACCCGTTTCCCACAAAGACCTGCGCCTTGTCAATCCCGTACCGTTTTGCGATGGCCGTTCTCAGCGTCCCGAACAACGGAATCCGGATAGCGTCTGAGCTTTTCAATATCAAAGGACTTGAGATACGTCTCGATTTTCGGGGTCGGGGGTAGGGGTTTTCATTGGTGTTGAGCTTGATATACCGTCTGTCCTGGGGTTGTTCCCCGGGCACATAGGGTGTCAGCTTTTTGATTCTATCGGTGAGCATTCTTTTTTACTCCCAACTTAATGCAAAGGTATTCGGCCGTCTCAAGTAAATCGCATCCTCGCCAATGATTCGGCTTCGGTGCATCGGTTCCCAATTTGAGACCTTTGAAAAATCTTCAATTTTGGTTTAGCTCAAGGAAGACGAAAATTTCAACCACAGGAATATAATCAATATTTCGAGGATTGAAATTTGAGTCTGACGCCGAGATCGAGCAAAAGGGGCGTTTTTCAAAGCTCTCAATTTTCTATCAGGAAGACCGCGTATTTATCAACCCTTTTCAAATGACTTTTCAAATGACAGTTCCTCCATTTCGGCCTCATGATGAAATTATCAAGAATTGCAGGTGTTCAAGAAATGGTTGACAACTGTGGTGGAGACCGCGTAAAGAATTGACAAAAGGTGCTCTTAGAGCTTAATAGGGAATCCCGTTAAAATCGGGAGTGGTCCCGCCGCTGTAACCCCGCCTTTATTCCTGAGTCGTAAAGGAGTAAAGGAACTCTTTTGGCGGTTTGATGCCACTGTCTCAATGAATTGGGATGGGAAGGCTGCCAAAAGGGCGAGGGAGCCAGAAAACCTGCCTTAAAAAAGCCGGGGTCCCGCGGTGAGACGGGTTCAGGCAGAATGACAGCAAGGGTCAAGTAAACTGGGTGCAGCCCTTCAAGAATAGAACTTGAAGGGCTTTTTTTATGGGTGTTTTAAAGGATGCTTTGAAGGTCTTGACGGGCAGAATCAGGGCAGCGGATAGCAGAACAGCGATTTGGCTTATCTTCGTCCCGTGCATGCTGTGTGCGATGGCACAGGTCGTGCGTGCCGAGGAAAAGGTCCACAGCCTGGAGACGGTGGTGGTGACAGCGGAAGCCATTGAGTCGAGTTATGAAACCCAGGACGTGGATACGGAAGCGTCTACCGGTTTTGTTTCCGTGATCAAGCGGGAGGCATTCGAAGGAAAGATGGAGGACCTGGCAGAGGTGCTCCAGGACGAAGCCGGTATTCAGGTGCGCGAGTCTGGAGGTCTGGGGAGCTTTTCCACCGTGTCCATTCGAGGATCCACCAGCGATCAGGTGATGGTGTTCATGGATGGTGTGCTATTGAACGATGCGTCGGGTGGGGGTGTGGATCTCAGCAGTATCTCGCTGTCGGACGTGGAATCCATTGAAATCTATCGAGGGGTCACGCCCATCAACTTCGGCAAGGCCTCCATCGGCGGGGTCATCAATATCCGGACCCTTCGGGCGCAGGAGGGACTGAATGCCAGCGCTACGGCCGGTTACGGGTCTTTCAACACCCGAAAGCTGTCCGGATTCATCAATCACAAGCCCGGAAAATGGGATTACTTAGTGAGTGCCGGGTATCTCGGCAGTGACAATGATTTCAAGTTCTTAAACAACAACGGGACCGAATGGAACCCGGCCGATGATAAGTGGGAGAAGCGCAATAACGCACAGTTTGATCAAGGCAATGTCCTGGCCAAGGTGGGATATGATGTCACGCCGACGTTTCGTCTCTTTCTCGTGAACCAGTGGTTTTCAAAGGACCAGGGCTTGCTCAGCTGGAACAACAGCCCCGATACCGACGCCTCTCTTGACACAAGGCGAAACATTACCACACTCAGCTTTATTGCCAATGACATCGGGCCGCTTGGATTGAATACGCGCACCAGCATCGATTATTCCCATAAGGATGAACTGTACGATGACAGCGAGGGTCAGATCGGTTTGGGTAGACAGAAAAACAGATACCTGAGCGATCGATATGGGGGCGAGTTCTTTATTGAGTGGCTGGCGGGCTTCAGTGCCTTGAGCTTCATGGCGGATTTTCATCGTGAGACCTATGATCCAAGGAATCTCTTGACCGGCAGAAATCCCAACGACAGTACCCGGGACTTCCTCTCTCTCGGTCTTCAGGACAGCCTTCTGTTTTTTGAGGATCGGTTGACCGTCACCCCGGCCGTCCGGTACACCTCGATTCACGATGATCTGAAGAGCGCCACCACCAACTGGGGAAGCCCGCTGCCCGGAAGGACGCGCGATGAAGACTACTGGAGCCCCCAGATCGGTCTCAAATACCGCCCCTTGGACTGGTTCACGTTGAAGGGAAATCTCGCCAAGGATGTCCGGGAGCCGTCCTTTCTTGAGCTGTTCGGGGATCGGGGTTTATTCTCGGGAATCCGGACCTCAAGGCGGAAAAGGGGTTAATTTTGATGCGGGGTTTGAGATCAATTGGCAGCCCAAAAATGAATGGTTGACCGGGATTTTATTGAGTGCAGCCTACTTTGGCAGCAATGTGGATGACATGATTGCCTTTGTGTATGATGCCCGGGGCATCGGCAGGGCGGAGAACATCGCCGAGGCGCGGATCCGGGGCCTGGAAGCCCAGATTTCCTTCGATTTTCTGAAATATTTTCGCTTTACGGGAAATGCCACCTGGCAGGACCCCAAGAATGAGAGCCAGGTCAAGGCCTTTGCCGGCAAGGTCTTACCCGGTAGATGGCAGCGGTCCTATCTCGGGAGGATCGAAGGCCGGTACGCAGGGCTCAAAGCCCACATCGAGTGCATCAGGGAAACCGGGATGTTTTACGACAGCGCCAATCTGGTGGAGGCCGAGGACAAGACCCTGTTCAATGCCGGCATTTCCTGGCTCTTCCATTCCTTTCTATTCAGCCTCGAGGGTCGAAACCTGGGGAATGACCATTACGAGGACTTTCACGGCTACCCCATGCCCGGAAGGGCCTTTTATTTTACCGTAGGGTATCGGTACTGACGATTCATCCAAATGATGCATCGCTATTCCGGATCATTTCTCGATATGGGTTCCTTCGTCATGCCGGACTTGATCCGGCATCCAGCAATTTAAGCGCTCGCTCAAAAATCGGGGGCAACGTGACCTGAAGGCGTGGAATCGACGGGAACCCCCATGGTGAATCGATCCGATCCACCACCGGAGTGATTCTCCTTGGGCCTATGGTGTTGGGGTGATCTCGATGTGTGCGGTGTTCGATGCCTCACCGGTCCCCGTGGTGTTATAGGGAATGACGGTGATGTACAGGTTGGCCCCGTCCGGGAAGTCCGCGGATGCGCTGGTGGCGGTCCCCACATTGAGAAAAGCGGACCAGTTTATGTCCGGGGCCAAGGCCCAGAGGTAATACCCCTCCGCACCGGATACGATATCCCAGTGAACCCCGGCCCTGGTGCCTGATACGGACGAACCCAGGCTTGGGGCGAGCGGGGTCCCTGTGGTGCAGAAGGCCACGGCCGTGGGATTCAGATTGGTATCCAGGCTCTCATTGAGGGCACCATCTTCTGTATCCACAATGTCCACGGTTCCGTTCGTCTGATTGCATACCCACATCATATTATTCTTGTCGAGATAAGTTCCGGATTCCAACCCGGCAATCCCGATATTCTGGAGATCATCCAAAGCCCCGAGCATGGCCCCGGTAGTCGGGTTAAATTCGTACAGTGTATTGTCCATCCAGCCGCCGTACCCCACAAAATACCCCTTGGTGTCAGAGGCGATCAACATGCCGGAAATAAGCCCGTAGGGGTGTTCGGATTCATCGCCGTCATCTATTACCACGGACGTAGCATAGGTCTGGGGATTGATGCTCACGATGCCGCCGGTGTATTCATGAATGGGGTTGCAGAACCCGGGGAATGAGCCGACGCCCTGGACATAGACCGCGTTGTTCTCAGGCAGATATTGGATGGATTGAGGCTGCTTTATGGGCAGGGGAATGCCCTTCATGCCGCCGGAACCCAGTCCGGTATCGATCTCCGTATTGGTGGCCACGTCAAACACAGCCACATAGGCGGTGTTGGTCGGGCAAAACGAGGTGTCCAACCGCTGAAGGACGATGAAGAACTTGCCGTTCGCGATGACGCCCGCGGTCATCTCCAGGGAGTCCGTCCGCGTCTGCATAGCTGCTGAGGTCCAGTTCACCGATTTTGAAGCCGGCCTCGGTGGTGGTGGAGGGGTTCACGATCCAGGCTTTGGTGGACCCGTATCGCATCAGATAGGCCTTCTCGGAGTTGACAAACACCATTTGATAGGGATTGCTGCTGGTTGATTCACTCGGATCGTTGGTGGAATACTGCCAGATGGGCGTATTGGGGGCTGTGACAGCCACTTTGGTCACATTGTCGGCCATGAACCGGCCCAGCCGGTAGTAATAGGGACCAAAGGCGTCCACGGTAATGTCCGATGTCGCAGAAGCCAGTTGGTTATTTAACACGGCGCGGCCACCTGTCTTGGGGTCCACCGTGATGATGGAGATGGCGCTGCTGCTGTAGTCCGCGGCCGCGGTGGCGATGACCCCGAACTGCGTGGATTCGGCCTTAGCCGGGACAATGCCGAAAATTAGAAGTAAAGCCAATCCCGCCATACCAAAAATCCCTGCTTTTTTCCCAAATAACATGTGCTTTTTCATCTGATTCCCTCCTGAGTTGGTTTGATTAAGGTGTTGTGTTTTCCCTGAGATCCGCTGAAGGTATGTACGCCTCCGCCGGATCCGACCAAAAAAAATCCCCGGACCGAAATGAATCGATCCGGGGATGTCCCTTTTTTATCCTCAAGACCACGGGCCACCCTCTGTCCACGAAGGTCAGACCCCGTTCAGGCAGGTCTTCTGACTCCCCCGCCCTTTCAACGGCCTTCCCACCAATCCTCAGCCTGACGCTGAGGTCTCGACAGTGGCACACACGGCTGAAAGGGTTCCCTCTTCAGAAGTTCAACAGCGAAGAGGGCAGGGTCACAGCGGCGGGCCCGTCCCGTTTTTACGGCGTTCCCTATTAAGCTCCTTGTGAGCACCCGAATTAAGATTACTGATAAACCAGGCCTTGAAAATAAGTCAAGAAAAAAGTTTCGTGACCGTTCACGGGTTCAAAGGTTTCCCGCTGAAGCGGGATTAAGGGTTATTTCTCGCTCGCTTCCATCCGTGTCTTTGGGCAAATGCGCCATCAGCTGGCCCGCGTTCATCGCTTCAAACCATAAAACGGGTTATCGAACCGATTTACAGGTTCTTTCCCACTAATAAAGCCCTGTCACGATCTGGATTTTTTTATCCAGCGCCTTGATCAGGTCCTGTGGAAAGAATCCAATGCGTGATTTGCTTAAACGCCTCTTATCCACGCATCTCAGCTGAAAGACTTTCACCTTTGAGTTGTATTGAAGGTTGGATTCTGTTTTGGGAAGAAACACTTCGTGGAAATGAATTTTTTTGCCTTTCGCCTTGGTGATCGGCGCCACGATCACCAGTGGCCCACTCCGGTTGGCCGCGTCCGGAGAAATGATCACACACGGTCGGGTCTTCTTTATCTCCGCGCCAATGGTTAGGTCCAGATTGATCCAATAGATGTCACCCCTCTTTGGGGTGGTCATTTCCAGTTCTCCAAAGCAATCGGTTCCCATTCTTCGTTGATGGAAAAGTCTTCAGCCGCTGACTCCGAACACGCCCTGGCCAATTGCTCGTCTATTGACCTCCGCTTCATTTGCTTGAGATAGGCTTTACAGGCCTGGTGGAGGAAGTCTTTCCTGGTATTGAAGGGGTTCAGCTCGTCGATTTCATCGAGCAGCCTTTTCTCAAGCAAGACCGTTGTTTTTACCTTCCTGTCATCTACCTTGTAAGGGGCGCCCATGGATAACCCTCCTTATAACCTTACAAATATAAGGATATTTATACTGCTGTTTAGGCACCTGTCAAGGGGAAAGTGCTCGGTGAGCGGTTTCCCCCAAGGTGTCTATCCTGAAATTCCGTGTTGATATTTCATGAAATTATTTTTTATAATAAGATTATGAAATATCAAGAGCTGACATCCACGATTAAGGAGCCCTTTTTCTCTTTACCCCTGAACAGAAGGAACGGGTGGTTACCTTCCGCGATTATTGGGTCGCCTCCAGGACTTAATGGAAATGGGGGTCTTCTCTCGACTCACCTCTAACGAACGCTTTAACAGCCATAATACCACAAAGTGTCAACAGTATCTTGTGACCAAAATCTTTTGATGATTACTACTTTTATGCGATTGATTCAAAAGGAACCCAGAAATGGAAATTTGAAACAGAAAATTTGATACACTCGTAAAAAGTCAAAAATCTGCTCTTTCCGTCATTCTGGCGAATCCCGGATCGGGGTCCGGGACAGGCACCGAAATCCAGTGTTATCAAGAAGTTATGAAACTCCTGGACCCCGTTTTTCAACGGGGTGACGACTTTTTACGGGACCGTCAAATTTTAATACAAGGCATTTTCCGGCTGAAATTACGCACCCTTATGGAATTGACGTTGTAAAGGCCGGCGATTTTTTAAGAATTTGGAGGAGCAGACCATGAAAGCATCCCTTACACTCCGCTTACCGGAAGAATTGAGAATGAAAATTAAGGAGGAGGCCTCCCGTAGTGATATGTCAATTAATCAGTATGTGCTGTATACCCTGACCAAAGAGATATCCTACAAGGATGCGGAAAGGGAACTGAAAGAACGGATCAGGAGGGCCCCGTCGCGTGAGGCGGCCTTAAGGCTGTTGGATGCCGTGGTGCCGGATGTGGCCCCTCTACCGAATGATGAACTTCCCTCGAATATTGAAGTAAATGTTGGGAGATGGCGAGGATATTCCCGTGTCGAGTAGGAATTTCACAGAGTCTAACCTTCTGCCAGCAGGTCTATACGATCTTCAGCCAACCAGGAAGCGTAACGAAGGCACTGTGATATGTCTTCGGGTTCAATATAGGGATAGGCCTGTATTATCTCTTCTGCAGCCATGCCATCTGCAGTTAGATTTAATATCAGAGAGACCTGAACACGCATACCTCTGATACAGGGCCTGCCGTTCATTATAGAAGGATCGACAGTGATACGATCAAACGGCATCAATGTTGTTATAATTACATTCTCCCTTCTGATTTCCAACCCATACAGCGTATGATTTGCTTATGCGGAATATAGTATAGGCTTCCAGATAAAGATTTTGGACTGCGTTATCGGTCGGAATCGTTCGACGACGTACTATTTGTACGACTTACTCCGATTCCTCCCTCTGGCCTTGCCAAAATCATTGTCTTAAACCCTATAGCACGGCGGGGGGTTGAATAAAAGCGTTTTTGTTTTTTTGAAAACCCTGATTTCTTCTGTGGTGGAGGTTTTACACACTTGAAGGGCTTCTATTGCTATGTCTGATTGACCCAGGCTCCGGGCTATGATTTGGAAAGTCTTCGAGAGTGGTAGACAGCCAATTTTGGCTTTTCGATAACTTGCAAGAAATGCTTGTAAATGATATGAGGATCTCGCGCGAAGACTCAGCGATTTGGTGAAGAACAACGGGATCTACGGAGAACATTCCATGAAAAGCTATCGCAAAGAATTGTGGTTTGAGGTGCCTTCCCGGCGGGCCTTTATCAACATCACGCCTCAGGTGAATGAGTGTCTGAAAGAGAGCGGCATCAAGGAGGGCCTGGTTCTGATGAACGCGATGCACATCACCGCATCGGTGTTTATCAACGATGATGAATCCGGGCTTCATCACGACTATGACGTCTGGCTGGAAAAACTGGCGCCGCACGCACCCGTGTCTCAGTACCGGCACAACGTGGGGGAGGACAATGCGGACGCCCATATGAAACGGCAGATCATGGGCCGTGAGGTGGTGGTGGCCATAACCGACGGGCGGCTGGATTTCGGGACATGGGAGCGAATATTTTACGGTGAATTCGACGGGCGTCGCAAAAAGCGGGTACTCGTGAAGATCATCGGCGAGTGATGAGGAAAATGGAAACAGAACCCCTTTCTGAAAACAGCTCCTGGATACGGAAGTTGAAACCCAAGCTGGTCCCCCCGAGCCTTAACGACAACACGGCAGATGCGGATCGGCTGTTCAGAGGGCTTCGATCGGAACTGGGCCGTGAACGGGTTACCGCGGATTTCGACTTGATCAAACGGCTCCCGGCGATCCTGAGAAAACACGAATACTCGGTCAATGCCGTGGTGGTCAAGGATGGGGACCGATGGCATCTCATCGATGTGTTGGGGCCGGATGTTCCGGATCTCCATGGATTTGCATTGGATCTCGGCAGTTCCACACTGGTGTTGAGGCTGTTGAACCTCTCCACCGATGAGACCATTGATGAGATCTCTTTTGACAACCCTCAGATCGAGGTTGGATCGGACATCCTGACGCGGATCCACTATGCGGGGCAGGAGGGCGGGCTCTCGAGGCTCCAGGGGATGGTGATCGAGCGGCTTAACGACAAGATGGAAATGCTGGCCGAACGACACGAAATCGATGGACGGGCCATTTTTGGCATGTCGGTGGCCGGCAATACCACCATGACGCATCTCTTTTTGGGCCTGGCCCCGTACTATCTGTGCAGGAACCCTATATCCCAGTGGTGAACCGCCTGAACCTGCTCAGGGCCGGGGAATTGGGCCTCTCCATCCATCCGGCGGCGCCGGTCCTCATCTTTCCCAATGTGGGGAGTTATTTCGGTGGGGATCTCATTGCCGGCATCCTGGCCTCGGGCATGACCGCCTCTGAAGAGATCGCTTTTCTCGTGGATGTGGGTACCAATGCCGAGGTGGTCATCGGAAACAAAGATTGGCTCATGGCCTGCGCCGGGGCTGCAGGGCCCGCCTTGGAAGGGGGGGTGGCCGATATGGGGATGATGGCCGGCCCCGGTGTGATTGATCATGTGACCATCGATCCGGAAAACCTTGTGTTTACCATCAGCACCATCAAGGGGGATGCGGCCGACAGGGAAGGCCACCCCGACGGTCCTGTGGGGATCTGCGGTTCCGGACTCATTGATCTCGCGGCCCAGATGTTCATGGCCGGTATGATCGACCTGCGGGGAAAATTTGTCCCCGAGAAGTGTGGGGAAAGGCTGGTGGACGAGGATGGGATTCGGCATCTGATTGTGGTCGATGCGGATTCATCCGGAACCGGCAAAGCCCTGACCCTGAGCCAGACAGACTTGGATGGTCTGATCCGGTCCAAGGCGGCCATGTACACCATCCTGACCACCCTATCCAATACGGTGGGTATCTCGTTTCAGGACATCCATCGCTTTTATGTGGCCGGTACCTTCGGGTCCTACATCGATCCCCGCTCGGCCATCACCATCGGCATGATCCCGGATCTGCCCATTGAGACCTATGTTTCCCTCGGGAACACCTCCCTCAAGGGGGCCAGCCTGGCGCTGCTGGATAAAGAGGCCATGGATGAAGCCTTTACGCTCCGGGATCGGATCACCTACCTGGAACTCAATGTGAACCAGGCGTTCATGAATCTCTTCAGCGCAGCCAAATTCCTGCCCCACACGGACCGCACCCTGTTTCCATCGGTGAAGGCCGGTGCTGCATGATAGACATTCATGAAACCCGAAAGAAGGGTGTTCAGGGTGTTGAAGTGGGGGACACCTTTAGGGCTACCCGCACGTTCACCGAAGCGGATGTCGTCCGGTTTGGAGAGATCATAAGGGATGATAATCCGGTCCATTTCAATGAGGCGTTTGCGGATGTTAAAGGCTTGAACGGCCGGATCTGCCATGGGCTTCTGGTGGCCGGTATGGCCACTGAAATCGGCGGTCAACTGGGCTGGCTGGCATCAGAGATGCTGTTTAAGTTTAGAAAACCCGTTTATCCGGGAGATTGCATCGAATGCCGTCTGACCATCACCGCCCTCATGGGAGATGGACGCGTGAGCGGGGAGGCGGTGTACCTGAACCAGAACGGCGTCACCGTGCTGGAGGCGGTGGTAAAGGGAATTGCTGCCGGAGAAGCTGAAAAGGCAATCCTCTGCCAGATCGTGGCGCAGCCTGATAGGGGGCGTACGGGTGCCGCATGAGCGCTTCAATGCCATCCCCGGGCAGACGGCTGTTACGGGTGTTTGTCATGCCCCTGAACTGGACGGGGTATGTCCTCATTGCTGCAGTGCTGGTCTCCGGATTCTTTTACTTCTACCCGCAAGTCGAAAATTTCTTTGTCTTTCACCCCCATAATAAGCTCGATTTTTCTCCTTCGGATTGGGATCTGAAGGGCGAAAGTGTCGCTTTTCGAGCAGCAGACGGTACCCGGCTCCATGGATGGTTTTTCCCGCCGGAGAAAAATGAACCGGTGATCCTCTTTTCCCATGGAAATGCCGGCAACATCTCCCACCGTTTGGACAATGTCAAGAGACTGGCGGAAAGGGGGCTGGGCGTCTTTGTCTATGATTATCGAGGATATGGAAAAAGCCAGGGGAGCCCTTCTGAGGCCGGGATCTATCAGGACGGTCTGGCCTCCTACGATTACCTTGTTCAAGAAAAGCGTATTGGGCCGGAGCAGATCGTGTGCTTCGGCCGGTCCCTCGGCGCGGCGGTGGCCATCGAAATCGCGCTCCGGCGGGTCGTCAAGGCGCTCATCGTCGAAAGCGGGTTTACGTCCACCAGGGACATGGCAGGGGAGCTCCTGTTTTTCCAGCCCATCTCATCCCTCCTTCCGCTTCACTACAACAACCTCTGGCAAAATTCCCCACGTGCGTGTGCCCAAGCTGATCATTCATGGCACGGCGGATGACCTGGTGCCATTTCGTATGGGGCAGGCGTTGTACCAGTCCGCATCAGACCCCAAGTATTTCCTTCCCATAAAGGGGGCGGGCCACAACGATACCTATGCGATTGGCGGCGCGCACTACTTTGATGCGTTTGCGCAATTTGCGACGACGGGACGGATAGGACGAGAAGCGAGAGAATGAGCCTCTATTTGTTCTGTGTTTCAGTGATTTGTGAGAGATCAGTGATCCGGTCTTGAACTTCTTTTTTGAGCGTCCCCACTCCCTGCACCATACGGCTCAGCGTCTCATTCCATATGTCGCTTAGTGCAGCCTTGATCAGGCGAATGCGCTTTCGTCCTTTTCGATCCAGTATGCGGGTATACTGCCTGTAAAATCTCAATCCAAGAAAGAGGTTGAGGAGCGTGTAGGTCAGGAGTGCTGCCAGACCTTTGGGGCTGAACAGGGTCTGGACCATGGAGGCGATGAGCCCAGCCATGTGCCCCATACCCGGGTCCTTTAAAAATATATCCCATCGGTTTTCTCCAACCAGGGCGAGGAGGAAGATGACGAAGAGGAGGACGTAGGCCGTATATTGAACGGTTCTGAATCCCCACATGCCCGATGACCTGCTCTTGCCTGATACGAGTGCCACCCCGTCGAAAAAGCGCTCCCCGAGATCATCATGGGTTCTTTTGACGTCAACGACCTTGCTTAATCTGTCTCTGTAGGAAACGGGAAGATCTTCTGACAGGATGCGCCCGGTGATCCGGTCTTCTCCGCGCTCGAGCCGCCTTTGAAACCGTACGGTGATCTCCTCGGGAGGGGTCAGATCGGAAAATCGCATACCGTCCGGTTCTCTGTGGCCGGCGCCCTTCCCGAGTAAGTTCATGAACAAAGACAGGACCCGGCCGGGTCCGATGAGATGATCTGTTTCGATGGGCTGGGGAAGCACATCTCTCGGTCTAAGGCGGTCTAACCAGAGATCCAGGGCGTGCGCACCGGTCTCGTTCCAGGATGGACGTTGCGCCTTTAGATCCGTCTCGATGTCTACCAGTAATTTATGAAACGCCTCGAGACGGGTGCGTTCTCTTTCTACGAGAGAAAAGAGCGCATCCGCTTCCACGTGGAGATTGGCGCGTTTGATGGCGGCAATTTGTTTGGCATTTCGCTCCTGGAAAATCTGATGCCTGAACATGGGGAACTGGTTCCAGGAGGCGGGTCGATTGGTCTCCATCGCTTCTTTTGCCGAGACCGTGTATACGAGCGGGTCCTGTATGCCGTAAGTTCGAAGATGGGTCAGAAAGCGATCCACCATGGCCGTTAGCGCTTCATGGCCCTTATTGGCCACAGGATCATCAAAAAATATATCGGATTTGTTGAGGACGAAATAGAAATTCTGATGGGCCTTGGCGGTCAGTGAAATGAATTCATACAGGCTGCTGTCCGCATATTTCTCGGGAGAGGTGACCCAGATCAAGAGATCGAGTTGTTTCAGAAACCCGAGGACCCGTTCCCGGTGGTCTTGAGCCAGGCTGTCGAAATCCGGAAGATCGCAGAGGAGCACGCCTTTGATCCTGCTGCTTGAATGAATTACCTCATGCCAGGGAATGTTGACGAGTGATGCTTCAGGGAGCATGGGGTCATCTTCAAATCGGTAGATCAGTACGTGGTCGGTATGGGGCCTGCGATGACTAACGGTGGCGATCTCGGCGCCGGCCAGGGCGTTCATGAGGGAGGATTTACCCACGCCGGTGCCCCCAAGGAGACCGACGGTCAGGGAATGACCTTCTATGGTGGTGAGTTCATTAAGAAGCGTGCGGGCCCGGGCTTGTGCGGCGGCCTTTTCCCTGCCGGAGAAAGAGAGGAGGGTCTCTCCCTCCAGGAGGGCGGAGACCTGTTCGAGGGACGTCTTGAGCGGTTGAGTCGATTTGAGGGTCATGATTCGGCCTGAATCCTTGATTGGGCCTCCTTCAGGGCCATGATATCATCTTCATCCGGCATGAGGGCGTTTAGGCATTGGGCATATCGCTCACATTGGCGCGTGATGACATTCACAAGCCCCTCCTGATACTGTCTCGCCAGGTCCCGTGCGGTTTTCTGGATTTCGTGATAGGCGAAGAGTTCCACCGTGCCTTTGGTGATAAAGGGCGCAATAGCGGAATCGAGTAGGGCATCGAGAATGGTGAACCCGCCCCCCACGGCGGTTTCAAAAGACACAATAAGGACGCCCCACAAGAGTGACGTGGAATAGATGCCGAAGCGTTTGCTCTTGGGGATCCCTCGGGCAAGGGCATTGAATTTTTCTTCCAGCCAGTCGGCCAGCCTCTCCTGCTCTTTCCATACCATGGACCGGACATCTTCGTCGCTCAACTTCAAACCGGACGTCCTGAGGGCCGAGAAAAGGGGGGCGGATGTGTCTTGAGGTGAGAGGTCCTCCAGCATCCGGCGATGGAATTTTTCGATGGCGCCCTCCACATTGGAGAGATCCGCCTTTTCCCTGACCCTGGAGAGGAGATTCTCTTTAGAATCGGGAGAGGGCCTTTTTTTCAGTCCCAGGAGGCGCAGTGGCGCCGTGACCATTTCTTTGACGAGTCGCCGGGGCCTGGACAGGATATCATAGCGATCAAACAGCTTCCGGATTTCACGCCTCAGGTATTCTCTGCTTTGGCTTGAAAACCGTCTCTTTTCCGCCTGAATGAGTTCCCGGGATGTCTCGTCGCACATGGCCTCGAGTTGTGACCGCCATTTTTCCGCCGCCTTGTTTTCTGCATCCACGAGACGAAGCAGATGGGAAAGATCCTTTTTCAAAAGGTCGGCCTGAAGATGACGGCGTTTCTGAATGACCGGGCTTGCGTTTCCCTTGGACAAATCGGTTATGAAGGATTGCCTGAACGATTCAAAGGCAGGCGTTTTTGAGAGGATGTTTGGATCGGGTGCGGGGGCATAGGGAATGAGCCATAACCGTGTCCATTTAGATGAGATCCCGCAGGATTGCAGTGGTTCGAGGATGTCTCGGCTTGTCGTATCGGATTCCGACTTGTTCAGCAGGATAAAGAGAAGCACGTCATCCTCAAGAGCGGATCTGAGAAATTGATCGGGCACCCGATCGGCATACTTTTCCTGGCTGGTCACGAAGATCAGGGCATCGGAAAGGTGGTACAGGTCTTCTGCCATGTCCCGGTGCTGGACGGCCACACTGTCCAGGTCGGGGGTGTCAATCAGGATGATATGGGACAGGTCCGTTCGGTCATGGGGTATGATGGTAAACTGAGCGGGGGAGCCGGCCGAAGGTACGGTTTCATCAGGTGCATTGATGACGACGTCGAGGTGGGAAAAAGGAAAACCCGCCTGCAGCGGACAGGTCTTGTGCACATAGGCGACCGGGCCGCCGGTCTTGGGGCGTTCAACCCCGGTGGCACTTAATGGCGCGCCGCAGAGGGCGTTAAAGAGGGTTGATTTACCCGTCCCGGTTCCGCCCATAAATGCCACACAGAGGCAAGACAGGTTTTTCTTATAGAAGAAAAGGGCCAGTCGCTTCTGAAGACTTTCTGCCAGTGGACCAATTGTTGCCGCCTCTTCGGTCAGGCCGGGGAAACGGATGGTATGGTGGATAGTCGGGTTCATTGGTTTGCGCGGTTTTGATCCGAGGTGTCGAAGGAGGAAATCTCACCAACACATCTCTAAAACCCGGAAACTCACACCCTCTTTTTGCGACGCCACATCCACAAGATCGTCACGATGGCGGCAATGACGAAGGGGATCAGCAGCATCCAGAAGTATTCTTCAACATAGGTCGCTGCTGCCACAGCAAGCCCGAGAAGGATGCCCACCACGCCGAAGCGCCAGTCGCCGTGGACTCCTGCCAGGAAGGTGACGACTGCCACCACCAGCAAAGAGACCAGGCCGGCATCGGCGCTGTTCATTCTTCCTGAGGTTTGAAGGAAAAGGACCAGAAACAGGGCGAGAAACAGTCCGAGCCAGTGAAACAGCCATGATGGGATAAGGTTCATGGCCTTCTGCCCGTCATTCTTGCGACGGGTGAATCCCGAGAAAAGCGAGACTCCGGCGAACACAAGGGTCATGAAGACCCAATACCAGACCCCGTATTGCGGGGAAAAATCGGTGATGGCGATACCGATGCCGGATAAGAGAAAAAGGACCGCGATAATGATGCCGTCGGTCTTGAGTCGGTGGAAAACGGTTTCCTTCGAGGCTGACTGATGTACTGTATGTTTACCATGGTTTGAATGCATGGTGACCTCCGTTCCTTCGTGATCTGTTAATGCCCTGTTCCATCAGTCACCGCAAACGGGATGTTATATCCAGGTGACGTTGGGCGGATTTCTGCGCGGGATGCGGTGATACCTGAATCTAGGGTACCCCACCATCATGGCGCCATAGGCCTTATGCCCGTCAGGGATGCCGAGTGCCTCAAAGAGCGGGGGGTGATGATTGGCTGCGGTATAAAAATACCCGCCCCAGCAAATCCC
Organism: Deltaproteobacteria bacterium; assembly: GCA_034522175.1. Lineage (GTDB taxonomy): Bacteria > Desulfobacterota > DSM-4660 > Desulfatiglandales > Desulfatiglandaceae > JAIPDZ01. The sequence goes on from JAXHLQ010000001.1 coordinate 4,440,903, forward strand.
AAGACCGAGGCTGCGTGCGAACAGGTCCAGATGACTCAGGGCGAGGGTACAGTCCTCCGTACCGAAGGCCCAATCCTTGTCCCCGTGAGCCACAATGACGTGGGGCGCTCCCCGGCAGATGCGCTCTTCCCCCGCTTCCCATTTCTCAATCACCCGGTTGAATCCCATCTGTGCCGCATCGTCAGGGGACGCTTTGATGGCGAGACGGATCCAGTCGATGACCAGCGCCGCCAGGCGCCTGACCTCGGCCGAATCTTTTACCACGATCCAGTGCCACGGCTGCATGTTCTTGGCCGAAGGGGCGTGGCAGGCGATCTCGATGAGCTTTTGAATCGTCTCACGGGGTACCGGTTTCTTCTTGAATGTCCGGATGGACCGCCGGGAATTGAGGAAGTGCCCGGCCTGCTCGGACGACAGGTTCAACGCGGGATCCACAGCCACACATGCTTCAGGGGTGAGCCACTCGAGATGAAGGGCGCCTTCCGGGCAGACCGCTACACAGTGTCCGCAACGGAGACACCAGTCAGAGGCATCGGCTGTGGCTTCAGGTAACCCTTTCGGGTCATCCATCTGGATCACCGAGGAGGGGCATTCAGCCACACAGATGCCGTCCCGGTTGCATTTATCCTGATCTATGGTCAAGAAGGTCATGATCAGCCGGTCTCCAGCACAATGAGGGCGTCCACGGCGAGGGGCCGGCTTCCGGAGAGGATGACGGGATTGATGTCGATCTCTTTGATTGAATTTTGCTCCAGGCCGATTCGGCCCACGTTGATGAGCATGTGGGCCAGGGTCTCCCGGTCAGCAGCGGGCATGCCCCGGACCGCGTCAAGAATCTTGTGCCCTTTGATCTCGCCCATCATTTCAAGGGCGTCCCGTTTTTCCAGGGGCGCGACCCGGAAGGACACATCCTTCAGAATTTCCGTGAAAATGCCGCCCAGCCCGAACATGACGCAGGGACCGAACTGCGGGTCGCGCGTCAGGCCCACCACCAGTTCACGCGGGCCCTTGACCATCTCCTGGACCAATACCGCTCCGCTTTCCCCGCCCATCTGTTTGCGGATCTCCTCAAAGGCCTCCGTGGCTTCTTCCGCGTTTCGGATGTCCACCCGGATGAGTCCTTTCTCCGTCTTGTGGGCGATTTCAGAATCACACCCCTTGAGGACAAGGGGGTAGCCGATATCACGGGTTGCCTCGAGGAGATCGTCCTCAGTTTTGACCAGCCGTTCGCGGGTGACCGGGATGTCATAAGCCGCCAGCACCTGTTTTGAATCGTATTCTGAAAGGGAGGTCTGTCCTGCCTTGACCGCATCATCGATAATTTTCATGGGTTCCTCCACCTGATTAAGAGAATTAGATCGTCATCCGCCCTTATATGGGTATTAAATTAGCCGCATCAGTCGATAATGACAACCCAAAATTGAAAAAAGTCCATGCGAATGTTAATGATTATCGGGACAAACGTCTCTACCCTGCCAGTAGTTCCGCAGAAGGGCCAGAGCCCTGATGCTCTCCTCCGGGGTGTTGATGTTGGAAAAGCCCACGTATTCGTCAGAGATGTGATAGGCGGACTGCGTGGTCACGCCGCCGCTTTGACTGATCAAGCCGATGGGTCCTTTCTTCAAACGATCCGTTCATTGAACCCCATCTTCCGGCAGTTCAACGGAATGTTTCGAGCCAGATTTCGAGGGTCGTCGGCCACGCCGAATACGGCCAGGCTTGATGGGTGAAAGAATGCCTTCATCGATCTGTTTTCGGTCCTGATCAGGTTCATCCTGCCGGGTAAACACAAATGTCAGAAACCTTTTAGCAGGACGCCTGGAGGTGTCAAGTTAAAAAGACCGATGAAGGGGATCACGGGCATCCCGCGGATTAAAGCCGTGAGAATCCCCTTGACCCTTTTGATCACAAGGCGGTATCAAGACGGTGTTTTGGGTTTCGTTTCAGACGGTTCCATGAACGGACCTCGAGAGAACGCCATGCGACACACATCGACTGCCATCATTATGCGGACCTGGGAATACGGTGAAAGTGACCTTCTCGTGAGCTTTTTTACCCCGGATCAGGGGAGGCTCAAGGGGGTGGCCAAAGGGGCGAGAAGGAGTCGCCAACGGTTTGCCAACTGTCTGGATTCGTTTTGTTTGAGTCGTCTTGATTACGAGAAAAGGCCCAGCAGAGAGCTCTGTTTTCTGCATTCAGGTGAGATGATGAACATCTTTCCGGCGATCAGGTCCGATTTCACTTCTCTCGCCTTGGCGAGCTATATGCTGGAATTCACGGAGGTGCTTTTTCCGCTGGGGGTTGTGGAAGAACGGATGTTTCATCTTCTCATCCAGTTGCTGAATGTCATGGAGCGGGGGGAAGATCTAAGTGAGATTCGGATACGCTTCGAGGGGAGGGCGCTGGCCCTTGCCGGGTACGGCATCAATTTGACCCGGTGTTGTGTGTGCGGACGATCGTATGCCGGAGAGGGCCGGGCCGTATTCAATCAACAGAATGGCGCCATATCCTGTCTGCGATGCGCCAGAGAGACCCGATTCAGTCCGGGGTTGGGGCCGGCTTCGGTCAGTCTTTTGAACACCATCCAGAGGGAATCGGGCGCCGAACTGACAGGCGTTACGTTTCAAGAAAAAACTGTGGAAGAAATCCGTCCGGTACTGGATCTCCACATCGAATATCATACAAACAAGCGGTTCAAGTCGGCGGAATATTTAAGATGAGTCTTATATCTGATGAAGATGCCTCGGTGTGATGGTCAGCAATTCAACGCCTTTGGATGTGACAAGCAGGGTGTCTTCGAGCTTGACGACTTCGCCGGGGTCGGCACACATCTCGAGCTCGAGGGCAAGGACCATCCCCTCTTTGAGGACGTCTCGGGCATGAATGCCAAGGAGCGGGGGTTCGTTGAGTTCGATTCCGACGCCATGGCCGATGAAAGGGACGCTTTTTGAATCCCCGTCTATACGCATGAAATAGGGGCCCATACCGAGGGCGTCGGAAAAGGCGAGGGCCTTTTTATAGAGTGCGTCGCATCTCAAGCCGGGGCCCATCATGTCGATTAGGCGATCGGCAATCTCCTTCATGGCAGTATACATCTTTTTGCAGGTTTCTGAGGGTTTTCCCAGAACGTACGTACGGCTTTGATCCGCGTGATAGCCCTTGTGGTGCGTGGGAATGTCCACGATGATCATGTCTCCCTGTTGAATGACCCTTCTTGATGCGCCCATGGGGATGGATGGGCTCAGTCCGACGCCGGTGACCGAGAGGATTTTGCCGGCGATTTTCGAGGTATTAACGCCTGATGCGACCGGCCCGCGTCCCATGAAAAAGTCAAACTGCCGCATAAAATACAAGCCCTCATGCCCGGCCCTGCGGTGGGCGTCTTCTATTTCCGAGGAGAGTTCCAACTCGGTCATCCCTTCCGTGAGGGTATTCATTATTCGCAGGTGACCGTGGTGGAGGATTTCACAGGCTTTTCTGGTGGATTCGATTTCACCGGGGTCCTTAACGCTTCGCTGCGCCAACATCATCCTGGATATGTCAATGACGTCAAATTCGGGGAACGTGCGTGAAAACTTCAGATACTGAAGGGCGGGCAGGATATCCAGTTCCAGGCCCATCCGGCCTTTTTTGATCGCCCACTGGTTCAGCCTGGCCTTCAGTTCGGTGATGTCACCGCCCGAGCTGATGTGCTCTCTTTCGAGCCAACTCTCATCCAACACGGTGTCATAGGCCCTGAGGACGAACAGGTGGTGATATTCCGGTGTGATCACACATATGGCGGGTTGGGTGGTTCCCGCATAATAGAGTGTGGACCGTGAATAGGTAAGGAAGATGACATCGATGTCGGCATCGGCCATCTCCCTTTGGAGTTTCCCAATCCGTGCCAACGCATGATTGCGGGGCATATTCTGCATGGCATCGTGCCCTGGTGTATTTTCAGGCGGTTCCGTTGAAATGGGTTACGGTGTCAATGATGGTTTTTATGGGTGTCCCCGGCCCGAACACCTCTGCAACACCGATCTTTTTGAGTTTCGGAATATCAGCAGGCGGTATGGTACCCCCCAAGATGACCCTGGTGTCGTTCATTTCCTTTTCCTTGAGGATTCGAAGGACCTCGGGGGCCAATATCATGTGGTTTCCGGAAAGCGTGCTGATGCCGATCACGTCCGCATCTTCCTGTATGGCGGTTTCAACGATGGTTTCCGGCAGCTGATTCCCTATGTAGATGACCTCCATGCCCGCATCACGGAGTGCCCGTGCCACCACGATACTCCCTCGCCAATGGGCATCCAAGCCGAGGCGTGCGATCAATACCCGAATTCGCTTTGCCATAAGAAGGGTCCCTCCCCAGTGTGAAATGCCATCAAAAGAGCGGCAGATTCCAGGTTCCGTAAGCACGCTTGAGTGTCTCGGAGATTTCCCCCTGTGTTACGGGGGCCTTTACGGATTCCACAATCACCGCCATAAGATTTTCATCCTTTTCACAGGACCGGGCCACGGCATCCAATGCGTTCTTTACGCGGCGTCCGTCCCGTTCCGCCTTGATCTTTTCGAGTTTTTGTTCCTGTATCCTGAGGGTTTCCGGTACGTCAAATATCTCCACAGGAATTTCTTCATTTTCCATACGGTAACAGTTGACACCCACAATCGGCATCTGTCCGGTTTCAATGGCCTGCTGGGTCTTGTATGCCGAATCGGATATCTCCTTATGGACCCATCCGGTTTCCACGGCCTTCACAATGCCTCCTGTTTCATCGATCTTTCTGAGCAACTGAAGGGTCTCCTCCTCCAGGGTATTGGTCAGTGATTCCACAAAATAAGAGCCCCCGAGAGGGTCGATGGTGTGGGTCACCCGGGTCTCCAGCTGGAGGATCTGATTGGTCCTGAGCGACGTGAGGGAAGAGAGCTCGGTCGGTGTACATAAGGCCTCGTCATACCCATCAATATGAACGGACTGGGCGCCGCCCAACGCAGCGGAGAGGGCATGATAGGCCGCTCTGGATATGTTATTGAGGGGTTGTTGCGCCGTTAACGCCACACCTGCGGTCTGGACATGAAATCGCAATTTCAGGGACTTTGGATCCTTGGCTTTAAATCGCTCTTTCATGATTCGAAACCAGATTCTCCTCGCTGCACGGTATTTGGCGATCTCTTCGAAAAAGTCGCTGTGTGCCGAGAGAAAAAAGCTTAACCTGGGGGCGAAGCGGTCAATATCAACTCCCCTGCGCATCAGTTCCTCGGAACACGCAATGGCATTGGCGATGACAAAGGCAATTTCCTGGGGGCTGAGCAACCGGCCTCTCGATAATTGTATCCCGCAAAGCTGACGGGATTCCAATGGGGGGCATGCCGGGTACAGTATTCAATGGCGTCGCAACTCAGTTTGAAAGAGACCGCCGGAGGCAGGACCTCTGGTGAAACAGTGATGGCGGTCTCCATCAAAAAATCGTTTTGACTGGTGCCCGTGAGCCGGGCAAGTGGGATGTCTCGCCGTTCGGCATTGGCGAAATACATGGACTGAATGGTGATATTGCAGATGGGCTGGCAGGTGACCAGAGAGGTGCTGATTTGGTCTATGGGAATCCCGTCAAAAAGGATGCGCATATCCTCAACGGTGTCGATGGCGACGCCGCCTCGCCCCGCATCGGCACGGGCAAAGGGATGGGTGGAATCGAATCCCCGAAGGGTGGGATAATCAAAAACACCGTTGATGCCGGTAGCGCCTTCCTTTAAGAGGAACTGATACCGTTTGTTGGTTTCTTCCGGGGGTCCGAATCCGGCCAGCTGCCTCAGGGTCCAGGTCCGCCCGCGGTACATGGTGGGATGAACCCCTCGAACGTACGGTGCCTGACCGGGAAAGCCCAGGTCGTTCGAATAATCCATCGTGGCGATATCCGCAGGCGTATACAGCGGTTCTATGGGGATGCCTGACAGCGATTCATATGGGTCATTATCCTGTTTGGATGGCTGGTATTGCTCCTCTTGCCACTGTTTCTTCTTTCGGGTGATCTGTTCAACAGCACCTTTTTCAAATAGTTTTGTCATGGGTTCACCTTTCCAGCGTTTTGTTCAAATACCTGATAATCTCGGCTGTGTCGGTTCCCGTCGTAAAAATGTCGCCGACGCCCAATGACTTCAGGGCTTCGATGTCTTTCCTCGGGATGGTGCCGCCGCCGAATACCAGGATGTCAGCGGCATCCGCTTCTTCCAACAGGGCCATGATCTTGGGAAATACGGTGTTGTGAGCGCCGGAGAGGATACTCACGCCGACGGCATCCACATCCTCGTCAATGGCCGCCCGGACAATTTGAAGGGGTGTCTGATGAAGTCCCGCGTAGATGACCTCCATGCCGGCATTTCTAAGCGCCCTTGCCACGATCTTTGCCCCCCTGTCGTGACCGTCGAGACCGGGTTTGGCGATCAAAATCCGTTTCTTTCTCTTTTTCATCATATGCCCGTATCCTCCCGGCGCCCCTTAAAATATAAAATCCTCTCGGTATTCACCGAAGATGTCTCTCATGGCGCCAATGATTTCCCCTAAGGTGACATGATGTTTGACGGCCTTTATCAGTATGGGCATGATGTTTTCCGTTCCCCGGCAGGCGTCTCTGATGTGATCGAGACAACCCTTGACCAGGGCCGGATCTCTGCTTTCCTTAAGCCTTTTTAGAGCGGATATCTTTTCGGTTTCGAATTGGGGATCGGGTTCTCGCAAATCGATATCCGTTTCCTCTGTTTCATAAAACGCGTTCAATCCCACAACCGTCCTTTTCCTTTCCTCCACGTCCCTTTGGTACTGAAAGGCCGCATCATTGATGGTCCGTGCGTAATACCCTTTTTCGATGGCAGGGATTACGCCGCCCAGATTTTCGATTTGCTCAAAATAAGACGTGCACTCGGCTTCCATTTGGTTGGTCAGGGCCTCCACATAATAGGACCCGCCCAGGGGGTCGACGGTATGGGTGACCCCGCTCTCATGTTGAATGATCTGTTGCGTTCGCAAGGCCAGCTTTTCGGATCGGGGTGTGGGGATGGACAGCGCCTCATCATAGGCGTTGGTGTGGAGGGATTGGGTCCCTCCCAGGACAGCCGAAAGGGCCTGAATCGTGACGCGGATGATGTTGTTATCAGCCTGATGGGCGGTCAGCGAAGAGCCGGATGTCTGGGTATGGACCCTGAAGCGGCACGAGCGGGGGTCCCTGGCATGGAACCGGTCACGCATGGTTCTGGCCCAAATCCGTCTCGCCGCCCGAAATTTGGCGATGTTTTCAAAAAAATCGTTGTGTACCTTAAAAAAGAAGGAGAGCCGAGGGGCGAAGTGGTCCACCGGCAGGCCTGCCTTGATGGCCTCTTCCACATAGGTAAACCCATTGGCCAGTGTAAAGGCCAGTTCCTGGATGGGCATGGCGCCTGCAGAGGCCAGATGATACCCGCTGATGCTGATGGGATTGAAGCGGTGCAGGTGTGCGTTGCAGAAGGTGATGGTATCGATGGTGAGACGCATGGAGGGCCTTGGCGGGAAGTAATAGGATTTCTGCGCCTGATATTCCTTGAGGATGTCATTCTGCATGGTTCCGGTGAGCTTTTCCAGTGGGACGCCGCGCTCCTCTGCTACGGCGACGAACATGGCGAGAATGACGGAAGACTGGGCGTTGGAGACGAAATTGATGCTGGTGGTGTCGAGGGAGATGTCTTCCATAAGGCTTCGCATATCCTCGATGGAGTCGATGGCCACGCCCCCGCAGCTTCCCACTTCTCCTTCGGCCAGTGGATCATCCGAGTCCCTTCCCATGATGGTCGGCATATCCAGGCAGAGGCTGATGCCTGTGGCCCCCATATTCAGGAGGTGCCGGATTCGTTCATTGGCCTCTGAAGGAGAATGAAGCGATCCCAGCTGCCGAATGGTCCACGGCCGCTGACGGTACATGCTCTTATGAATCCCCCGGGTAAACGGGTGTTCACCGGGTCGCCCCAGGTCCCTTTCGGGTTCCGTTTGCTCGATGTCTTCCGGGACATACACCTCCTTGATCTCGAATCCGGACAGGTTGTGAAAGGCGTTCGCGGAGTCGTAGGTTCCATCTTCCGCCCGAGTTCCCTTTGAGCTATTCCTTTTGTTCATTTGAATGGTTCTGTCCTTTCTTTTGTCTTTATCTAAATTTGATAATCCCGTAAAAAGTATGTTTTCGCGCTGAGGCGCAGGGACGAAGAGAAAAAACCATATTGGCTATTAACTAACTAATTAGGAAAATTAACCGGCGGGTTACATGCATGTCAAGAAAAAAATCCATTTACATTTGCTGTTTGGAATGTTACTCACTGGTCAGTAAGTTGAACTAACGGACGGGTGACCCATGTCTTTTATCACTGATTCCGGATGTCCTGCCCCAGATGAAGGAGCCCGGGGGTTTTGCCTGAGTTTCGAAGCCTTGTGCCAAATGTCAAAATATTGAGGAAAGGAATCCATGACGACTTCGGATGGTGGGTCCGCTTTCAGGGGCCTGGATAAGAGCCTGCGAATTCAGAAGATCATCGATACCGCCGCCGAGATCTTTCACAAGAAAGGGTATCGATCGACGACCCTCGATGATGTTGCAAGGAAATTGGGTATCACCAAGGCGGCCATCTACCATTACGTTTCCAGTAAAGAAAAGCTTCTATCCAAAATATATATTCAGGCGTTAGAGAATATTTTCAGAAATACCTACGAGATCGCTGGAAGAGATCTGCCGCCCGATAAGCGGTTGGAACTCATCATCCGGAATCACATCGAAAGCATTATCATCAAGTCCATTTCCATGTTCTCTGTTTTTTTTACCGAAGAAAACCAGCTCCCACAAAAGGAATTCAAGAAGATTCAGAGGGAGAAAAAGAAATACACCGAGATCATCGAAGCGATTATCGAGGAGGGTATTTGCCAAAACCTCTTCCGGGCGGTTGATCCGAAGCTGCAGGCCTTTGCCATCATCGGGATGTGTAACTGGGTCTATAAGTGGTATAAACCCGGCCCCGACGCTTTTACGCCTGCTCAGATTGCCGATCATTTTGTCGGCTTGCTTCAGAAGGGGTACCTCACCAGTGAGATGGTTCCGGCGATACCCATAGCCAGTACAAGGGGGGGCGATAAAAACAAGCCGGCGCCAGAAAAGGAATCCTATGAAAAGCTTAAGGCCCAATGCATCGGTCTGATGGCGTTGATTGATGAATTGGAGAATTCGGGCTGAAACAACAGATGGTAAATTCGGAAAGCCGCCCATTGACGACCACCACCCTGCCCGGCCATTGCGCACCGGCCCATCCTATCGGCTACTCTAAGAGACAGAATCCCGGGTGGTGAGATAGAGCCCCACGTTGATGAATAGGGCGCACCCACAGATGACAAACGCGGTGGAATAGATGCCGCTTGCGCCTTCACCCATGGACTTCATGATGCCACCGAGACCGTGCATGAAGGCCCCGCCGCCGAACATGGTGAAAAAATTGATTCCCGCCATGGCCGTTCCCGACATGTCAGCGGGCATGAGTTCTTTGATGTGGGCGTAGCTCACCTGATTAAGAGAAGCGAAAAATCCGATCAGGAATAACAAAATTCCCAACAGGAGGAGCCATGCCGGTTCGCTCCAGGCGGAAACCACCATTACCCCTGCACCGGTAATGGATGATCCCAGGAGAACCGTGTTTTTCCGTGAATGAAGGAGCCGATCGGAGATGATACCGCCTGAAGGGGAACCCAGGATGAATCCGAAGCTGAGCATCAGGATGAGATTCCCTGCCAATACCGGGGACAGGCCAAGGTATTCCATGAGGAAGGGACCGGCCCAGAGGGCCTGGATGGATGCATAGGCCCCGTATCTGAGAAAAAGACTCATGGAGATGGCCCAGTAACTCCAGTCGCTGAACAGGATTTTGAGGGATGTCATGGAGGCGGTGGATGCCTTCCGGCGCGGGGCGATTTGGGCCGGGATGGTGTATCCGGCTGGCGCATCGCGTACAATCAGAATAAAGACAAAGAGGAGTATGGCGTGGCACAGGGTGAGTACCACAAAAGAGCCGCGCCACCCCATAAGCGCCACCAGCACGGCCAAAGGACTGGTGGCGCCGAGGCTGCCGAGTGTCCCCAGGGCCAGAAAGAGCCCGGATACCGTGGCGAACTGGGTGGGCGTAAACCAGCGGGTCAGCAACAGAAGGGAGCCCATCAGGTTGGCGGACATTCCGATCCCGAGGAGCGCACGGCCCAGGACACCCATGGTTAGACTGTGGGCCTGTGAAAAAATGAGGGTCCCGGCCATGCCGACCATGTTGAGGATCACCATGGTGCGCCGTGCGCCCGCGCGATCCAGCACCATGCCGAGAGGAAGTTGGACCAGGGCAAAGGCATAAAAGAAGGCGGCGCCGAGCAGCCCGAGGTCTTCGGGATCCAGTTGCAGATCGCTGACTCAGATCCGGGGCAATGATGGCCCCCGATGCCCTGTAAAACAGGGAAAAGAGAAACAGACACCCGGAAATACCAAATATGGCCCATCGACGATGTATCATTTCAGCACGGATTAGAAATCGGTTTCGGCAGGTGTGGGTAAGAGGGGTGTGCCGGATACTTCAATGGAAAGAGGGGGGCCGGCACGGAAAACCGCCTCCCCCTCACCAACAAAAATTACATCATTTCTACGGCGGTGGCCATGGATACCCCGCCCCCGCCGCAGAGGGTGGCGAGACCCAGGGATTTGCCGTGTTTCTTCATGGCATAGATGAGGGTGGTCATGATCCGACAGCCGGTGGCACCGACAGGATGGCCCAGGCCGATCCCTGACCCATTGATGTTGGTGATGTCCCGGTTCAGGCCCAGTTCTTTCTCACATCCCAGGTACTGGGCGGCAAAGGCCTCGTTGACCTCAATCAACTCAAAATCCTCAAGCTTGAAGTTCGGGTTGCGCTCGAAAAGATTGCGAACCGCAGGGACCGGGCTCAGGCCCATGACCGAGGGATGGCATGCCCCGCGTCCGATGGCGCGGATCCGTGCCATGGGGGTGATCCCCAGTTCGTCGGCCTTTTCTCTCGACATGATGACCATGGCGCTGGAGCCGTCGTTAATCCCCGAGGAATTTCCCGCGGTCACCTTCCCGATCTTGGGAACAAAGGCAGGGGGAAGCTTGCCAAGTTTTTCCATGGTGAGACCCGGCCTGAAATGCTCATCCTTGTCAAAAATAATGGGGGGTTTCTTTTTCTTTTGCGGTACTTCCACGGGGATGATTTCTTCGCTGAAATCGCCGTTCTGGGTGGCCCGTTCCGTGTTGTTGTGGCTCCTGAGGGCCACCTCATCCATTTCCTCACGGCTGATGTCGTGCATCTGCGCGATGAATTCAGCGGTGTGCCCCATAATATAGGGTTTTCCCTTGAAGAGTTCCAGGGGCATTCCTTCCTTCACCGGACCGTCCTCGGGATGGGGGATCATGTGGGACCCGCAGTGGAGGGCGTGGATCATGGCATCCACAAACACATGGTCCTGGAGTCGGCAGCCCCAGCGGGCGCCGGGGACGGTATAGGGGGCGCCCGACATATGCTCCGTGCCCCCGCCCAGAATGACATCCGCCATTCCGGCCTGGATCATGGCCATTCCCGAGATAATGGCCTCCATCCCGGAGATGCAGACCCGGTTGATGGTGGCGGCGGTGACATGGTCCGGTATCCCGGCCATGAGGGCCGCCACCCTGGCCACGTTCAGGGCATCGGTCGGTTCCATACAGCATCCAAAACGGACATCATCAATCAAGTCTGCTTCGATACCGGCCCGCTTGATGGCCTCTTTCATGGTGATGCTGCCGAGCACGGCGGCATTCACGTCTCGCAGGGTTCCGCCAAAGGCACCGATGGCGGTTCGGCATGCAGAAACAATCACGACTTCTTTCATCATTCATACCTCGCTTTTGATTTTTTAAATGAGTGTGTTTTCCTTTAGCTTTTCCACAAGGACGCCCGCTGTTTCCTTTGGGCTTCCCTCAATGCGTTCACTCTTTCTCTCAAACTTGGGGGCAAAGGTTTTGATGACATGGGTCAGCGATCCCTCGAGACCCACATCTGCGGTGGTGACCCCGATGTCAGCGGCGTTCCAGACCTCTATGGGGGCCTTTTCGCTGCACGCCTCGATCAGGTTTCCCACCATCGAATACCGGGGTGTGTTGAGTTCACCAATAACGGTCAAGAGGGCGGGCAGCGCGCACTGAACCGTCTCAAATCCGTCTTCGAGGCGTCTCTTGACCACCAGCGTTTTTTTCTTAACCGACTGAATCTCAAAGACGTAGCTCACCTGAGGAATACCGAGGTAGTCCGCTACCTGCGGGCCGATCTGGGCGGTATCCCCGTCAATGGCCTGCCTTCCACACAGAATCAGGTCGAAAGCGCCCACTTTTTCTATGGTCTTGCCCAGGGTGGTGGAGGTGGCCCAGGTGTCTGCGCCGGCAAAGGCCCGGTCCGACAGGAGGACACCTTTATCCACGCCCATCCCAAGAGCCTCGGATATGGCGTCGATGGCCTGGGGCGGGCCCATGGAAACGGCGGTCACCTTTCCACCATGGGTTTCCTTGAGGGCAACGGCGGCCTCAAGGGCATGACGGTCATCGGGGTTGATGATGCTTTCGATTCCTTCCCGGATCAGATTGCCGGTTTTGGGGTCTAGCTTCACCTCTGTGGTGTCGGGGACCTGCTTAACCAAAACGATAATATTCATGATCTAAACTCCGCTTGTTTCGTCATTTCAGCGGTTAAAAATCTATATTACCTTTTTCTTCCTTAACGTATTCAGCATTTCCGCACCGTAATGGAGGGTATTGCCGTAGATGGCATCATTGTGTTCACCGAAGCGCGGGGGAAAGGACAGTCGACGCCGGGCGGCTTCAATGAAAGGGGACATGTACGGGGGCGGCGCAAGGGTGATGGCGGTTCCCGTGACCGGATCCTTCGGCAAAAAGCAGGCGTCGCGCCACCAGCGGATCTTTAATGACTTCGGGAATGGTCTGGATCTTGCTGACCGGGAGTGTGATGGCATTGAACAGGCCGATCAACTCATCGGAAGGATGTTGCCGGGTGATGGCGTTGATTTGTGCGTTGAGATGGTCGACATCCGCGATCCGCCCGGCATTCTTTTCATATTCCAACTTGTCAAGGGAACGAAACATATCGAGGGAAACAAAGGATTTCCATTGCCGATCGTTTCCCACGGCGAGATAAATGAACCCGTCGGCGGTCTGGTATACCGAGACCGGGCAGAAAAACTCATGGGTATTCCCCCTTCGGGTGATGGTTTTACCGAAGCTGGCCGTAAACGTAATGGGGACGGTGAGCCAGGATACCGAGGATTCAAACATGGCGAGGTGGAAACATTCCCCTTCGCCTGTGGCCTGTCGCTTGAAGAGGGCCTTCATGAGGAGACCGTAGGCATGCTCGCTGGTCCCCATGTCCGGGAGCGGGATGCCCAGTACCTGGGGATCTTGGCCGCTTTCTCCGGTCATCTCCATTAACCCCGACCGGGCCTGGAGAATGGGATCGTAGGCCGCCTCATTGCTGTCCGGACCGAAACCCGTGACCCCGAGCCAGATGATATCGGGTTTCAAGGCCTTGAGGGAAGGGTAGTCGATTCCCAGTTTTTCGTAGTTTCGGGGAAGCTGGTTGGTGGCGAAGATGTCCACGTTCAGTTCTCTGATGAGGGTGTGGAAGATCTCCTGGCCCTCAGACTCCGCAAGATTCAGGGTCAGGGCCTCCTTGCCCGCGTTGATACAGAGATAATACGTATTCATCCGTTCTTCGCCGAGGAGATTGTTGCCGATCAACCGGTTGGGGTCCCCGTAAACCGGATGCTCAAGCCGGATCACGCGTATGCCGTCCTGCGCCAGACGGTAGGTGAGGTAGGGCAGAACGGTGGCCTGTTCTAAGGAAAGGACGGTGAGATTTTCAAAAAGGGTCATCGGTTTTCTCGGATCATCATTGCGGGTGATTCAGCATAGCGGCCCTGTCTGCGTGCACCGCACAGGCAGGCCCTGTCGTGCCCCCGACGAAATTACCCACCTCGTTTACTTGATGGGTCCTCACCTGTCAAGGCGTTTTTCGTCTCAGGCTCGGGATGGATTTCTGGTACTGCCTCACCGCATGGCGGTGGTCTTTCAGGGACGTTGAGAAATGATGACTCCCGTTGTTCTTGGATACGAAATAGAGATAGTCGGTCTCCTCGGGCTGCAGCACCGCCAGAATGGCGTCCCTGCCCGGATTGGCGATGGGCCACGGGGGCAGCCCACGGGTGATGTACGTGTTATACGGGGACGGGGTTTTGAGATCCTTTCGCGTCAGATTGCCGTCGAATTCCGCTATTCCGTAGATGACGGTGGGATCGCTTTCAAGGCGCATGCCCCGCTTCAGGCGATTCAGAAACACCCCGGCGATGAGCGGCCTTTCCCTCGGGAGCCCGGTCTCCTTTTCAACCATGGATGCCAGGGTGACCACTTCCGAAAGGCGCATGCCGGAGGCTTTGATCTGCTCATCCAAGGGGTCCACCACTTCATGGAACCGTTTGACCATGGTGTCGATGATGACATCCGAAGAGAGCCCCCGTGAAAACCGGTAGGTATCCGGGAAAAGGAACCCTTCGAGACTGGGCCCGGAAAGATTGTATTTCCGGACGATTTTCGGATCCTTTGCAAGGGCGATGAATTCGTCTCGGTCCGCCAGGCCTTTCTCCGCCAGCACGCTGCCGATCTGGGCCAGGGTGAAGCCTTCCGGGATGGTGACGTTATGGGTGAGGGTGCCGCCTCTTAAGAGCGTATCGAGAATCTTCACCGGGGGCATGCCGCTGTTGAGTCGATATTCGCCGGCTTTGATATGGGTCCCGTAGCCCATGAGTTTGCCCCAGAGGAGAAGCATCCGGCTTTCGCCGGTGATTCCCTCCGCCTCCAGCTTGTGGACCACCTGTCGAAGTGTCGCCCCGCGGGGAACCATGAATACTCGGCTTGGGCCGTCCTTTTCAGCCGGTATATAGAGGGAAGAAGCCGCTACAAAAAAAAGGCCTCCAAAGATCAGGAAAAGGATCCCGAGACACAACAGGAATCCCAGCTTCATTTTCGGTTTTATGGGCACGATGTTCATCCTCTCATGGGGGAAAATGGCAAAGGGCAGGCAGGAAGTCAAGGCTGGTTTCCTCCAGCGGGCCGGAAAGATTCAAGGCGGCTTTTGGGGAGAGCCGTTGCCGGTCACGGAATAACAGGCCGGGCTCTCCTCCTGACGAACAGGAGGCCTTCGTGATCCATCTTTTGCCTTGAAAAAGGTAGGGTCGCTTCGTGTTGTAAACACCTCATCTTTCAGGGGAATAAAATTAAGAATATCGATTGGTTATGGAATTGTGCCTTGGCAGGGTTTTATCCTGATTCGCCAGTCGCGCGCTTTTTAGGACCTTCTCGATCATTTGGTGATGATTTTTTCTTGACACCCTTGAAAATTCAGATATAAAGGGTGCTTGTTCCAAAATGCACAAAGTAGCGCATTGGTCTAAAGTTGGTCTGAGGTTCCCATTTCGGGGCCCAAATTCTTAGAAACGAAAAAAGGAGGAAGTCATAATGTCAAACCTGATACCGCCACATGGTAAAGAAGAAAAACTCATGCCGTTACTGCTGGAAGGTGCGGAGCTGGAGGCCGAAACCGAAAAGGCCAAGTCCTTGAAGCAGATGCAGATTACGTCGAGGGAAGCCTCGGATCTGATCATGATGGGAATCGGTGCTTTCACCCCGCTCACCGGTTTTATGACCAAGGCCGACTGGCAGGGCGTCTGCGACAAGTTTCTCATGGCAGACGGGACCTTCTGGCCGATCCCCATAACGGTTTCCACCGACGATGAAGACATCAAAGAGGGGGTTGAAATTGCCCTGGTGGATACGGAAACCGGGACCACCATCGCCACCATGACGGTCACCGAGAAGTACACCATTGACAAGGAACACGAATGCAAAAGCGTTTATACCACCACGGATATGGAACACCCGGGGGTCCAGAAGGTGATGGACCAGGGCAAATACAACCTGGCGGGACCGGTGAAGGTGATCAGCGAGAGCTTCTACCCTGAGGAATTCAAGGAACTGTATCAGCGCCCGGCGGAATCGCGGAAGATGTTTGACGACCTGGGGTGGCGGCGGGTTGCGGCTCTCCAGCTCAGGAACCCCATGCACCGTTCCCATGAGTTTCTGGCCAAGATCGCCGTAGAGGTCATGGACGGGGTCTACATCCACCAGCTGGTGGGGAAACTGAAAGCGGGCGATATCCCGGCGGATACGCGGGTCAAGGCCATCAGTGCCCTGGTGGATAACTGGTTTGTGGAAGGGACGGTTGTCCAGGGGGGGTATCCCATGGAGATGCGCTACGCCGGCCCGAGAGAGGCCCTCCTTCATGCCACATTCCGGCAGAATTACGGATGCAGCCACATGATCATCGGCCGTGACCATGCCGGCGTCGGCGACTACTACGGCCCCTTCGATGCCCAGCGCATCTTCAACGAGATTCCCGAAGGGGCGCTCAAGTGCGAGAACCTCAACATCGACTGGACTTTCCACTGTTACAAGTGCGGCGGCATGGCCTCCATGAGAACCTGCCCCCATGGCAAAGAGGATCGACTCTTGCTTTCGGGAACCATGGTTCGAAAGACCCTGTCAGAGGGCGGAGAGCTTCCGCCGGAATTCTCACGGCCTGAGGTGGTGAAGATCCTTCAAAACTACTATCAGAATCTGGATGAAAAAGTTGAAGTCAAGCTGCACGGCGCAGCCACAGGCGAGGTGAAGAAGTGATGAAGGGGCATTCCTCCCCATTGGGGAGTGAATGCCTTTTTTGTTCCTGTCTGAACTCGTGTCACCCTATCTTAATTCGGAAAGGAGGTGTGTTTCTCAAGGTCAATCTGTAGGTGAGCAGTAAGAACTTTTTATGATGTTCAATTGTGAATTCAGGAGGTAAAATAATGCCAAGTTTTGTAATTACAGAGAAATGTGATGGTTGCAAAGGGCAGGATAAAACCGCGTGTATGTACATCTGCCCCAACGACCTGATGTACCTGGATATGGAAAAGATGAAGGCATATAACCGGGATCCTTCCATGTGCTGGGAATGCCAGTGCTGCGTCAAGATCTGCCCTCAGCAGGCCATGGATGTCCGTGGATATGCGGACTTTATCCCCTTGGGCGCCAGCTGCGTGCCCCTGAGAGGGTCTGAGGATATCATGTGGACGGTCAAGTTCCGTGACGGTAGTGTCAAGCGGTTCAAATTCCCCATCCGGACCACCGAAGAGGGGACCGCGGATCCATCGGGCGGATATGCCACGCATGATGACATTAACAACGAAGCCTTAGCCACCGAGCCCGAATCTCTGGGCGTCGATGTGCCCACAGTATAGAGAAAGGAGGTATTTAGAAATGGCGAATTTTGAAACAGTAGAAGTTAGCACTGACCTCCTGATTCTCGGTGGGGGATTTTCAGCGTGTGGTGTGGCCACAGAGGCCGCATACTGGGCCAAGAAGAACGGCCTGAAGATAACCTTAGTGGACAAGGCGGCGCTCGATCGAAGTGGTGCCGTGGCCATGGGTCTGTCCGCCATCAACCAGTATGTGGGGTTGAGAGATGGTGATAATACCTGCGAGGACTACGTGCGCTATGTGCGTCAGGACCTGATGGGTATTTCCCGGGAAGACCTGGTCTACAATATTGCCCGTCATGTGGACTCCACCGTGCATCTGTTCGAGAAATGGGGTCTTAAGATCTGGACGGACGAAGAAGGGAAGTATGTTCATGAAGGCCGCTGGCAGCTCATGATCAATGGCGAATCCTACAAGATTATCATTGCTGAGGCCGCCAAGAACGCCATCGCAGATGCCGGTGGTGAGATCTATGAAAGGGTCTTCATTGTCGAGCCCCTGATGGATGGCAACAAGTGTGTGGGGGCAGTCGGTTTCAGCACCCGGGAAGAGAAATTCTATGTGTTCAAGGCCAAGGCGACGGTGGCCACCATGGGTGGCGCGGTTCACGTGTTCAGGCCCAGGTCGGTTGGTGAGGGTTTTGGACGTTCCTGGTATCCGCCGTTCAACACCGGCTCCAGTGCCTATTTCACCATCAAGGCCGGCGCGGAGATGACCTGTCAGGAAGTGAGGTTTATTCCGGTCCGGTTCAAGGATGCATACGGTCCCGTGGGCGCCTGGTTCCTCCTCTTCAAGTCGAGAGCCATCAGTGCAGAGGGCGGCGAATACATGGCGGTCCGCAAGGACGAACTCCAGAACTGGGCCCCCTATGGCCTGGCCAAACCCATTCCGGCGAACCTGAGAAACTACCTCGGCATGCTGGATGTAGATGCGGGCTTGGGTCCCCTGTATATGGAGACGGACGAGGCCATTAACAAAATCGCCGACGAATTCAAAGATGATCCCAAGGCCTTCAAGAAGAAAATGAAAGAGCTGGAGGCCGAGGCATGGGAAGACTTTCTGGATATGACCATTTCCCAGGCCCATCTGTGGGCGGCTTTAAATGTCAAGCCCGAGGAAAAACACTCTGAGATCGCAGCCTGTGAGCCCTACTTCATCGGTTCCCACTCCGGTGCCTCCGGTGCCTGGGTGAGCGGACCGGAAGATATGGATACCCCCTATAAGTGGGGTTATGCCAATATGTGCACGGTGGACGCCCTCTTTGCGGCGGGCGATGCCTCAGGCGCATCCAGCCACAAGTTTTCCTCCGGTTCCCATGCTGAAGGCCGTATCGTGGGTAAGGCGGCCATCAAGTATATCGTGGAAAAGGGCGCGGAGCCCAATGTGGACGGCACGAAGGTCGATGAGCTCAAGACCAAGATCCTGAATCCTCTGGATCGCTATCCACAGTTCTCCAAAGAGACCACAGATCCCATGATCAACCCCAACTACCTGCTGTGGCGTCAGTTCATGGATCGTCTCCAGAAGATCATGGACGAGTATGCAGGCGGTGTGACCGCGGCCTTCAAGACCAGCAAAGCCAATCTGGAAAGGGCCATGGAACTGTTCGTATATCTGAAGGAAGACTCCGAGAAGCTGGCTGCCGAAGACATTTACTCTCTGGAGCGGTGCTGGGAGAACATGCACCGGATGTGGCAGGCCGAGGCCCATGTCAGGACCATGCTGTTCCGTGAGGAAACCCGATGGCCCGGTTATTATTTCAGGTCCGACACACCCAAGATGGATGAAGAGAACTGGCACTGTTTCGCCAACTGCCGGTACGATCCTGCGAGCGGTGAGTGGGAGATGAGCAAGAAGGATGTGTGGAACATTCCGGGTGTATAACCCTTAACGTTTATTCAAACATGCTCCAGGCGTCCTCAAGGAAGTGGATGCCTGGAGCATTTTCGTAATGTAGGGTGCTTCTCTATTGCCCGGGCCCCATCAATCAGCGTATCTGGTCAGTGAACATTTAGCCAATCCAATGCCTTTGATGCGGAAAAATGGGTATTGACGAAATACGCTTTTTGTATTATGAGGGCGGTGATCTTTCGCGCGCAAACTCAATAAAATATAAGCTTGGAGGAGACAATGGCAGATGTTGAAACGACAAACCAGAGCATATTAGTGGTTGGCGGGGGGATGAGCGGGATCACGGCCGCCCTGGAAGCGGCTGAGGCCGGGTATGATGTGGTATTGATTGAGAAAAACCCCTATCTCGGGGGCCGTGTGACGCAGCTCTACCAGTATTTTCCAAAGTTGTGCCCGCCCAACTGTGGCCTGGAAATTAATTTCCGGCGAATGAGGCAGAATCCCAAAATTCGCTTTTTCACTATGGCCGAGGTGGCGGGCATATCGGGGCAGGAGGGGGATTACGATGTGACCATCAAGCTGTCTCCCCGTTATGTGAATGAGAAATGTACCTGCTGCGGGAAGTGTGCCGAGGTCTGTGAGGTCGAGATCGACAACCCGTTTAACTACGGAATGGACAAAATTAAGGCCGCTTATCTCCCCCACGAATTTGCCTTCCCCATGAGATATGTTCTGGATCCCTCCATCGCGGGGACCGACGAGGGGAAGAAGTGTTTCGAAGCCTGCGAATACGGCGCCATCGATCTAAACATGGAAGCCTCGACCTTTGATTTGAAAGCGGGTGCCATTGTCTGGGCCGCGGGGTGGAATCCCTTTGAGGCGGAAAAAGTCGATTACTACGGGTTTGGGGAATATCCGAATGTCATCACCAACGTGATGTTGGAGCGGATGGCCTCCCCCAGCGGGCCTACCGGCGGTAAGATCCTGAGGCCCTCGGATCAGAAAGAGGCCAAGAACATCGCCTTTATCCAGTGTGCGGGTTCAAGGGATGAAAACTATCTCCCCTACTGCTCCGGCATCTGCTGTCTGGCCTCTTTGAAGCAGACCACTTATGTGAGGGAACAGCAGCCGGACTGTGATGTAACGATCTTTTTCATTGATATCCGGGCCCTCGACAGGCTGGAAGATTTTTACACCAAGGTGCAGGAAGATGAAAAGGTGACCTTTATCAAGAGCAAAATCGCCAACATCACGGAAGATGAGGAGACGGGGAGCCTGCTGCTGGAAGGGGAAAATACGAGGACGGGCGAACAGATCCTCATGAATTTCGACCTGGTGGTGCTGGCAACCGGTATGGTCCCCAATCAAATCGATATAGAGACCCCGCCCGATGTCACCAACGACGAATACGGGTTTCTGACAAATGATCCGGAGAAACCGGGCGTCTACGGGGCCGGTTGCTCGAGGAGGCCGACAGACGTGGCTTCGTCTGTTCAGGACGCCACTGCAGCGGCTTTAAAAGCTATCCAATCAATCGCGAGGAGGTAACTCGATGGACAAAAAGACAGCATTATATATTTGCACGGGATGCGGCATTGGAGATGCCCTCGACATAGAGCAGCTTAAAGAGGAAGGTACAGAAGATTTCACCATCGCCGAGATCAAGGACCATCCATTCTTATGCGGTGCTGAAGGGGTTGAACTCATCAAGAAGGACATTGAAGAAGAAGGGATCAACACCATCATCATTGCGGCCTGTTCCCAGCGGGTGAATTATGATGTGTTCGATTTTGGTCCGGATAAGATTGTAGACCGGGCCAATTTGCGCGAGCATGTGGCCTGGAGCCAGCCTGCCGGGGAAGAAGACACCCAGATGCTGGCAGAAGATATCCTGAGGCTGAGCTGCTCCCGCGCGGACAACACCCAATTGCCCGAACCCTATGCGCCGGAGGAGGAATTCAGCAAGGATATCCTGGTGGTCGGCGGCGGGCTGACTGGAATGACTGCTGCGCTGGAGACGGCCAAGGCGGGATACCAAGCCATTCTGGTAGAAAGGGAAGCGCAATTGGGCGGCTTCCTGGCCAGGATGAAACAACGGGTCACATTGCCTTACAAGGAATTGACTGAAACCGGTGCCGAGGCCCTCGTTAATGAAGTGACCGAACATCCCAAGATCAAGGTTTACACCTCAGCTACCGTGGAAAAGATTGAGGGGGGTCCGGGTGTCTACTCGGTGGATATTAAATCCAACGGCGATGCAGTGAGTGAGCGCGTCGGTGCGGTGGTTCAGGCCACGGGCTGGGTGCCCTACGATGCCAATAAGCTGGGGCATCTCGGGTATGGCCAACTTAAGGACGTGGTCACCAATGTGGAACTGGAAGAGATGGCGGCGGCGGGCAAAATTACCCGGCCATCTGACGGGAGCGAGGTCAAAAATGCCCTCTTTATCCAGTGCGCGGGATCGCGTGATCCTGAGCATTTGCCCTACTGTTCTTCGGTCTGCTGCCTCGTCTCCATGAAACAGGCCACCTATCTTAAGGAGCAGAACCCCGAAGGGGCCAGTTATATCCTCTACAAGGATGTGCGGACCGTGGGCCAGTCAGAGGATTTTTACCGAAAGGCCCAGGAGGACGGCAATATCTTCATTCGGGGCGAAGCGGTTAATGTGGGTGAAGAAGGCGGCAAGCTCTTCGTTGAAGCCGATGATGAACTGCTGGGCGAGAAGGTCAAGGTGGAAGAACTGGATCTCGTGGTCCTGGCCGTGGGCATGGTGCCGGCCTCCAAGCCCGTGACCACGCCAAGGATCAAGGCCCCGGCGGATACGGAAGGGGCCGATGAACAGGGCATGATCGAGGTCCTGCCCGATTCGGGATTTTTTGCCAACAGCGCCCTGAACCTGGCTTATCGCCAGGGGCCCGAACTCCCCACACTAAAATATGGGTTCCCGGATTCCCATTTTATCTGTTTTCCCTATGAAACGCGGCGTACCGGTGTATACAGTGCCGGATGTGTGAAACGACCCATGGAAACCGCCAAGGTGATTGATGACGCGGCCGGGGCGGCCATGAAGGCCATCCAGTGTACGGAATTGACGTCCGAAGGGAAGGCGGTCCATCCCAGGGCCGGGGACACGAGCTTTCCGGAATTTAACATGCAACGGTGCACCCAGTGCAAACGGTGTACGGAAGAGTGTCCCTTCGGTGCCATCAATGAAGACGAAAAGGCCAATCCCCTGCCGAATCCCACCCGCTGCCGCAGGTGTGGTGTCTGTATGGGGGCCTGCCCGGAGCGGATTATCTCTTTCAAGAACTATTCAGTGCGCATGATCGGTCAGATGGTGAAAGCCGTCCATGTGCCGGAAGAGGATGAAGAGAAGCCCCGGGTGATCTGCCTCATCTGCGAGAACGATGCCTATCCCGCTTTGGATATGGCAGGAATCAAGCGGATGAAGTGGAGCCCCTACGTACGCTTCATCCCCTTGCGGTGTCTGGGATCCATGAACCTGGTCTGGATTGCAGATGCGCTCTCCCGGGGGATCGACGGTATTCTCCTTTTGGGGTGCCGGCACGGGGATGACTATCAGTGTCACTTTGTCAAAGGGAGTGAACTTGCGGAGACGCGGCTGGGCAAGGTGTCTGAGACCCTGGACCGGCTGGCACTGGAGTCCGAACGTGTGAAATTCGAGGAAGTGGGGATCACCGATTATGAACGAATCCCCAAGATCATTGATAAGTTTATGGAGAAGCTGGAAGAAGTAGGCCCCAATCCATACAAGGGCTGGTAATCGGATTGATGATTGGTGATTGGTGATTGAGACACCTACCGCCAGCAATTGTCAATATTCGATATTCAATTAAAAAGAGGTCGCTTATGGAAACAATGATCAATTACGATCCTACCTTTGCCGAAGAGGTCTTTCAGAACGTCGACGCAGGGGAAGAGATCAAGATGTGCATGAACTGCGGTGTGTGTGCAGGATCTTGCCCCCTGCGCCACGAAATGGACTATCCTCCCCGGCAGATTTTTTCGCTGATCCGGTCTGGAAAGCGGGATGAGGTACTCAACAGCAAGTCCATTATGCTTTGCACCTCCTGCTACACCTGCGTGGTCAAGTGCCCCAGATCCATACCGGTGATGGATGTCATGCATGGGCTGGCCCATTACGCCATCAAACAGGGAATTTTGACCCGGAAACTGACGGCAAGCTTCGGCGGGGAGTTCTGGAACCAGGTGTACCGGCTGGGCCGGGTGGATGAAAAGGATCTCCCGAGACGCGTGTTTTTCTCCCAGGGACTCGTTGAGGGGATCAAAAGCATGCTCGGTTTTATGGATATCGGTATCCGGTTGATGCTTCATCGGCGGATGAAACTGCTGCCGGAGAAGAAAATCAAGGGGATTGAGTCCATGCGCAAGATGTTGGACAAGGCTGAGAAACTCGGGAAAGGGGGTACCGTCGCATGAAATATTTCTTGTATTGGGGATGCAGTCTGGAAGGGACGGGCGCCAATTTTCTGGTCTCTCTCAAGCCGGTGAGCGAGGCCCTTGGCATGGAATTTGAAGAAATTGAAGACTGGAACTGCTGTGGCGCCAGTGTCTCCTACGCCGGGGCAAACGATTTGGCCATCAAGGTCTTAAACGCCCGAAATCTGGCCGTCGCAGAGGCCGAAGCCGGGTATGACATCGTTGCGCCGTGCAGCTCGTGCTATGTTCAGATGATCAAGGTGAACCGTGAGATTCAGGAAGACCCCGACCTCCTGAAAGACGTGAATTCCTGTCTCGCGGAAGGCGGCCTCAAATATAATGGAAGCATTAATGTCCGGCATATCCAGGACGTGCTCTACAACGACGTGGGGGTGGACAAGATCAAACAAGCAGTGGTCAAGCCCTTGAGTGGTCTGAAAGTCGCCGGATATGTGGGCTGCCAGTCGGTCAGACCTTACGGTGAATATGACAGTGTCAACAAACCCAAGGTTCAGGACCGCCTTCTCGAAGCCTTGGGTGCCGAAGCCGTGCCGTTTCCCAGCAAGATCAAGTGTTGTGGATCCGGTATATTTCTTCCTGAAATGAATTACTGTATGGAACTGGTGAAGAATATTCTGGAAGATGCCACCAAACACGGCGGACAGTTGATCTCGACGGTGTGTCCCATGTGTGCCATGAACCTGGAGATGTATCAGGAGCGGATCAACAAGGCATACGGAACGGATTTTGATGTGCCGATTGTGTATCTGACCCAACTCATGGCAGTGGCTTTTGGCATGGATATGAAGAAGGATGCGGCGCTCAACTACAATATCATACCACCTGAAGGGGTTTTGAAGGCTGCCATTGGGTGATTGAAAATTGGATGGGCAAACAGGACCAAACCCTTGAATGCGTAACAGGGGTTTGGTTTTCTTTTTTTGAATAAAAGACACGGGAGATGAAAATGACTGTAGAGGAAAGGCCGACATGCCGGCATTGCGATGAAGAGATGAAGCGGTGGCAGCCTCCTGCCGATTCCACATGGAGCACCAGCTTTCTGTGGGTCTGTTTTAATGATGACTGCCCATACTACGTGAGGGGATGGGATCACATGATGAAGACCCAGGAAGTGAAGGCGTCTTATCGGCAGAGTGTGAATCCCGAAACCGGTACGGAAAGCCCGCTCCCCACCTGGAGCAATGAGGCCCACCGGGACCGGATTATCGAAGAATAGCCTGTCATGAAAAAACCGGGACGAAATGATCCGTGCCCATGCGGAAGCGGGAAAAAATTCAAGCATTGCCACCTGGGAAAGGAAGATGAACTCACGCTGGGGGGAATGGGCGAATTCTCCTCAGAGATGAGCAGGCGAATTACGGATTTGCCGGAGGTGTGGTATGGCCGGTCCAGAGAAATGGTTGAAGCCCTGGACCTGAAAAAGCTCACCGGGGTCTCGGCCGGTATCCGTTTTGTCGACCTGGCGCAATATACGGCGCTCGACCTGATGGGCCAGGGGAACACTGAAAAAAAGGAGAAAATGACCGGCGGGCTTTTAGTCAATGTGCTGAAGACCAAAGCGAGCGACCCCAATCATGTATATATCGCCATCTCTCCGGATGTGCATGAGAGCGCCCTGGTTCATCAACTCGCCCATGTCCTCGATTATCTCGGCGGTTCGAAACTGATGCCGGGTCTGGCCAAGCCCCTCAGCTTTGATTTGGAAATCCCCGTTGAGCATATCGAACATCCCCACGAATTCGGATACTGGTTAGATGATCTCTACACCCGGTTTGAGGTATCGCCCGACGCGGATGATGCCATCGTCATCTATCTCTACAAGAACGATATGCTGCTTAAAGGGAGCGAGATCGAGGGTCAGCAGCGCGCCATTTTAAAATCCAAATCGGATCGGATCATGCGGTTTTTAAGTGAGAAAAGTGGAGAAATTGATGAGATGATTCGAGAGTTGCCCGGATATATCGGCTCCCGGGTGAATAAGGATTAAAAGATGATGCCCAGATCACCGAAAGAGAACAATCTTACCTGGCACAACGGTTATCTGACCCGGGAGGATCGGGAACGGCTGCACGGCCATAAAGGGGTTGTGATCTGGTTCACGGGGCTTTCTGCATCCGGCAAATCCACCATTGCCCTTCATCTCGAAAAGCGGTTATATGAAAAGGGCTGTTCAACCTACGTGTTTGACGGGGATAATGTCCGGCATGGTCTCTGTGCGGATCTGGGTTTCTCACCGGAAGACCGGACCGAGAACATCCGACGCATTGCAGAGATGGCCAAGCTCTATGTGGATGCAGGTATCCTCGCCATTACCGCTTTTATCTCGCCGTACAGGAGAGATCGGGCATGGATCAGGCGGCTGGTTGGAGAAGACCGGTACATTGAGATCTATGTGGAATGCCCGGTGGAGGTCTGCGCAAAGCGCGATCAGAAGGGATTGTACCAGAAGGCCATGGCCGGAGAGATCCCTCACTTTACCGGTATCTCAGCCCCATATGAGCCGCCTGAGCATCCTGCCATGGTTGTCCATTCCGATAAAGAAGATGCGGCAGTCGCAGCCGACCGGGTGTTTAGGCTCATAAAGACACGCCAGATCATCTCGTAGCGGAGAGGCTCTTGGGGTAGTTACCACCTGCGGCTTGGTTCGAGATTTAAGGTTCAAGATTCGAGCACTTGGGTTCTGGGCTCTTGGTGCTGGGTTAAATGAGAAAGAACTGACATCTGCCGAGGTCATCGAGGCATAAATAAACAGGAGGATCTATTATGATGGGTTGGAAGAGATACTTGGCTGTGTGTATCGGGCTCCTGGTTTTCAATGTTTCTATCGCTTCCGGTGCGGATGTATTAAGGCTGCCCTGCGAGATCATGGAGTCGTCAGATGCCCTTAACAGCACAGCGGCAGGATTGAATGGTGTTCGTTACCTGCTGCTGCACCAGGCCAATGCAGGCGACCGGGAAAAGTTTTCTGACTGGCTTAAGGAAAACAGCGGGAGCGAAGTGACCTTTACCTTCAAGCACAATACCTATCCGGGCGTGTTATGCCGGATGCCTCACTGTTTCGGCCGCGGACTCTTGATTTACAGGAGCGAAATCAAGCCGGAGAAAAGAGACATCATCGAAGTAACGCTCCCCTGACCCGCTTTCGTCATTGGACGGTTGTGCCCGAAATAAAAAAGGGTATTTCGCTTGAACAAAATACCCTAAGCCATTGAAATTATGGCGGAAGTGCATGGGAATCGAACCCACCTACCGAGGTTTCAGCCCGGTACACCGGATTTGAAGTCCGGGAGCCCCACCAGTGAGCTTTCCACTTCCGAGTCCATCTGTTTTCTTGTCAACTATCCTATTCATCCGAGGCGATTTGTCAATCCCCGAAATCCATGGCATGACAAATTCCTGCATGCGGGAGTCTATGAAAGGTGCTCGATCGCAATATTCAGAATCCGTCGTATCGGTTCGGCCGCCCCCCACAAGAGTTGATCGCCAACGGTAAAGCAAGCCACATAGTCAGGGCCCAGCAGCATCTTTCGAATTCTCCCTATGGGCACCGTGAGCGTCCCGCTGACCGCCGCGGGCGTGAGATGCTTCAGGGTGGATGCTTTGTCGTTGGGCACCAGGCTGACCCAGTCGTTCCCTTTGCGGATGATATCTTCAATCTCATCCATGGGAATGTCCCGGCTCAGTTTGATGGTGATTCCCTGACTGTGACACCGCATGGCGCCTACCCGCACACAAAGCCCGTCAATGGGGATGGGTGTCGTGGTGCCCAGAATTTTGTTGGTTTCCACCGACCCTTTCCACTCCTCCTTGGTCTGCCCGGAATCCATGGGCGCATCGATCCAGGGGATGAGGCTTCCGGCGAGAGGCGCCAGAAAGTTCTCCGTAGGAAACGTATCGCTTCTCATCTGGTCCGTGACCATCTGATCGATGGTGATGGCGGAAGAAGCCGGGTCATCCAAAAGGTCTTTTGCCGCATCTCCCAGAACCCGCATCTGTGAGATCAGTTCCTTCATGTTCTTGGCACCGGCGCCGGAGGCGGCCTGGTAGGTCATGGGCGACAGCCACTCGATATGGCCGGCGGCAAACAGCCCGGAAAGGGCCATGAGCATCAGACTCACGGTGCAGTTCCCGCCCACATAGGTCTTAATGCCCGACATCAATCCGGCATCGATGACATTACGGTTCACGGGGTCGAGGACAATAATGCTGTCAGGGTCAAGCCTCAGAGTGGATGCAGAATCGATCCAGTACCCGTTCCAGCCGGACTCCTTCAACTGGGGAAAAACCGTTTTCGTATAGTCCCCGCCCTGGCAGGTGACCACGATATCCAATGAAGAGAGGCGTTCGAGGTCAAATGCATCCATCAAGGGCGGGATATCGAGGCCGATATCCGGTCCCTTCTGCCCCACCTGCGATGTGGTGAAAAAAGAGGGCTCAAAACCCTTGAAAGCACCTTCCTCATTCATGCGGCCCATGAGGACCGATCCCACCATGCCTCGCCAACCCACAAAACCGATTCTTAACATGAAAGGTCTCCTTCGCTCGATTTCCACTCGACTGTTGGACCAATGCTATCTGTAATCCATTATAATTTCAAGAGAAATCTTTTCCCAGCATTTCGCTCAATGCTGTGGAAACGGGCTTGTGAATTACCAGATCCGCTTCCGAATCATGGGGGGTGGTGCCGAGATTGATAATCATCAATTTGGCGCCGTTTCGTTGGGCGTGGATGGGGATGGAAGCGGCTGGATAGACCACCAACGAGGATCCCAGGACCATGCAGAGGTCGCACGCCTCAGCATATGAGATGGCGTCTTCCATCTCTTTTTCGGGCATGGCCTGACCAAAGGAGATGGTATCCGGTTTCAAAATGCCACCGCACGCATCGCAGTAAGGCACCTTGAGGCCCGAATTCAGACGCATCTGAATGTCATCCCGGTCATAGCCTTTTTTGCAGTTCAGGCATGACACCGTAACGGCCGTGCCGTGAAGTTCAATGATCCGTTCCGGGGAATTTCCGGCCCGGTGATGGAGATTGTCGATATTCTGGGTGATGAGTGAAAGGAGCTTTCCCGCTTTTTCCAGGGTCACGATGGCGAGATGGGCGGGATTTGGACGTGCCGCTTTGAGCATGCCATACAACTCGCTGCTCATCTCCCAGTATTTCTCTCGTGCGCGTTCATCGGATGTGAATTTCTGAAAATAGAAGTCCTGAGGGTCATACTTCTCCCAGAGACCCCCGGGGCTTCTAAAGTCCGGGATGCCGGACTCGGTACTGAGACCGGCACCGGTAAAGACCAGTATCTTCTGTGCTTCTCTGATCATGTGTGCGCCTTTTGAAATAAGTGGATCCATGGTCTATTTCTCCTCTACGGGATATATAGGCTCTTTACTTGGCTAAATCACAAATAACAAATTCCAAATGACAAACAAATCCCAATGATCAAATTCAAAATCTCAAACAGGGGCAGACCGGTAATGGGATCTTAGTGGGATTGGCTGTTTTCTTCGATATTTGGCAGCTTTCATTTTGCAGTTGGTCGGAAAGCACTTTTCAGCAGGATTTGCAATTTGGTGCTTGGATGTTGAGATTCATTTGTAATTTGGGATTTGAGATTTGAAATTTCCGCGTCTGTGGTCATGGCGTTAACCAAGTGTCTTGTTTTCAGAATAACGCGTTCCTATTTCGTCGGGCCGACACCTATGAGACGCGGCATCAGGGTCTTTCCGCCAACACCACATCGATTTCCCGCTTCATACCATCGCGGACGACGCCGAGAGTGATGGTCTGACCGACCCTGAAATGATCCAATGTATTGACCAACTGCTTCATGTCGGAAACCGGGTTTCCCTCAATAGTGGTGATGACGTCCCCACCCAACCGGAGTCGGATGCGGCCGACGATCACATCCCGATCACCCCTCTGAGGCCGGCTTCATGGGCGGGGCTGCCCGAATGACCTTCACCACCAGGATTCCTTCGCTTACGGAAAGTCCAATGGCTTCCGCCAGATCCTGTGTCATTCCAATGCCCGAGATGCCCAGCCATGGCCGTGCCACCCTGCCGGAGGTGATCAGTTGGGTGGCGATCTCCTTGGCGCGGTTAATGGGAATGGCAAAACCGATGCCCTGATACCCGCCGGTCAGGGAGAAAATGGCGGTATTGATCCCGATCACTTCACCGTTGGAATTCAAAAGCGGCCCTCCTGAATTGCCCGGGTTAATGGCCGCGTCGGTCTGTATGAGGTTCTCGATCTGAATGCCGTTTTCCGTCTGGATGCTTCGCTTAAGGGCCGAGACCACACCTGTGGTGAGGGTGTGGGACAACCCGAAGGGATTGCCTATGGCAATGGCCTTTTGACCGGGCCGGATGGTGTCGGAATCTCCGAGGATGGCCACGGCCTGCACTGCTTTGGGCGGGACCTTGATGATGGCGAGATCACTCCTGGGATCTCTCCCCACCAGGGTGGCATCCACTTTTTGACCATCCGTCATGGTTACCACGGTTTTCTGGGCCTTGGCCACCACGTGGTTGTTGGTCAGGATATATCCATCATGGTCAATGACGAAACCTGATCCCTGCCCCTGCCTCGGAATAATTTCCATCCAGAAGTTCATCCCGAGGGTGGTCGTCGCGATATTGACAACCGCCCGGTGAACCTTTTCAAATACATCCATATGTATTTTTTCGTCCGTGGAGACGATGATGGGGCGGTCTTTGTCTTGAGCAGGGAGATGATTGAAATCGAGTGATTCTGCTGCGGGAGGTGAATTGCCTGAAGTAAACGATATGGGGTTATCCTCTTTTTTTGTCCAGAGGAACAACAGGAAGAGGAGTGCGCCAATCCATAGATATCGGTATCTGTACATGAGATGGCCCTGGTCTTATGGCCCGATGTGGACCGTCGATCTCAATCGCCATGCGAGCCGGACAGCCGGTACACGGCTTGGAGGTTATTCGTTACGGGTTACACGCTGTCGATTGGAAAAATTGGGTGATTTGATCATTTTCCTCGGATGAATCTAATGGGTGTCCGGATGTCTGTCAAGATGAGGACGTTGCGGCGTACTGCAGATGGGCTTCGAAATAGGCCGCGATTTCAGACGGGATGGAGGTGAATCGGACCTCATGGCAATCCGCCGTTTTGCAGCGGGTTCGGATGACTTTTGCATGGAATGCTCTGGAACCGAGGGCCTTGTTAACCCCTTTGAGATTCATTTCCAAATTGTGGAGAATCTGGACCGGTTCCGATAGTGTGACTTCAGCCCCTTGTCTTGACAGCTTCTCGATGAATCCCTCTGCCCGTGCCTTGCCCACATGCTTTCCTTCCAGGATAGTATATTGAATGGGGAGCTGGTGGGGTAAATCCATAAGTGGGGCTGCCTCCTTTTCCAGGTAAACATTGTGAGGGGCGCCGATGCCGCCCACCTCATAGATGGTCATGGGCGTATCGATACCCTTGGGGATCACCTCCTGCTGGCCGTCAATACGAAGGACCTCTCGTGTGGCCTCAAAAACCGATTCGGAACACAGGACCTGTCCTCCCACACTGTAGGATTCAATCCTGCTGGCCATGTTGACACCACTCCCGACCACTGCATACTTGCTCCGTCTGCTGGAGCCGATGTTACCCACAATGACCTCGGCCTCGTTCAGTCCGATTCCCATCTCCAGGCTGGGGAGACCGTTCTCCAAGTTTCGTGAGTTGACCTCGGTCATGGCGTTTTGGACCTCGATGGCACAGGCGATGGCACGTAACATCCTGTCGGTCATTCTTTGGGGGGCGCCGAAAATGATGAGCAGTGCGTCTCCCATGATTTCAATGATGGTACCGTTATATTTTAGGACGATGTTAACCACGGTTTCAAAATAGGTGTTCAGCATCTGTACCACTTTTTCCGGGTCCAGTCGTTCGGACAGGGCTGTAAATCCCCTCAGATCACTCATCATGATGGTGACCCGACGGCGTTCGCCGCCCAGCTCCAGAGCGGAAGGGTTTTCGATCAGCGTGTTCATTACTTCCGTGGAAAGATATCGGCCGAACATCTTTTTGAGGATATCTGTGGCTTCGGTCAGTTTTTGTTCTCGGTCCCGCCAGCGCATGACGATGAAAAGAATGATCAGGAGCATGAGAAGAAACACCAGCATCTGAAACGAGAGGGCCGATGAAAAGTAGACCGGGTCGATGCGTCCGTCGCCGAAGGGCACTTTCGAGAGCGTGGGGGCGTAAGGGATCTCATTGATGAAGACAGCCAGGGCGGAACCCATCATAAGCACCGTATAGGTCACCATCCATAGAATGCCCATAAGCGGTCTGAAGAGGAGGATAATAAACGCCCCTTGAAGCATGGCAAAGAGGAGCGATCCGGTATCGCTCACATGGCCGAACAGGTAACAGACGACTGCGGTCTGGATGGCGCTGATCTGGATGACGATATGGGTGAAGACCCGGCTGTCGGGAAATCGCCTGTAAAGGAGGGCTCCTGAGATGAGGAGGATCAGCCAGATGAGAAAAACCGCCTGAAACACAGGCGTGACCGTGCCGACGAACGGGTCATTGTAATACGGGGTCCGCTGGGTCAGCAGCATTTCTTCCACGCCGCTGAGGAGCGTCAGTATCCCCCAGATGAAGAACCATATGGCCATCAGCAGCAGACAGCGATCGACCCGGTGCCAATTCAGCGGGCTCTTCTCGCGCTGCTCACCGCGAAACAAAAGACGTATGATAAGGGCGGAAAGGGCCCAGCTTAGTAAAATATGGAATATCAGTGACGCGGTTTCCATGTTGGGTCGGAGATGGTGTGGTGGGGATTGCGCAGATCGGCGCATTCCCAACTTATTGCTTTTTATAAGGGAAACTATTCTTCAGCTATGTATATACCCGCTTCGTCTTATAAAAATTTACAGCGAGCACATTGCCGGTCGTCATTACGGGATGGCGGCGTTTTTACATTCGACGACGACTTTCTTACTCTTTCCATACTTCTTCCAGCGATTCCCTCAACAGCTCCGCCCAGTCCCGGAAAGCCCCCTTGGCGTAGCCCCACGTGGTAAAGCCTTTGAGCACGTTGATATCTCCTTCTTTCCTATCGATCACAGCGCCCAACGGTTCACTGGTCATGGAATCGAGGAATTCCGCCTCCATGGCGGCAC
Organism: Deltaproteobacteria bacterium; assembly: GCA_034522175.1. Classification (GTDB taxonomy): domain Bacteria; phylum Desulfobacterota; class DSM-4660; order Desulfatiglandales; family Desulfatiglandaceae; genus JAIPDZ01. The sequence goes on from JAXHLQ010000001.1 coordinate 4,473,818, forward strand.
CGCCCATATCCAATGGAAGGCCGATACCTGCGGTGGTTATGAGATTAACAGCAGGGCTTGCCGGAATAAGCTCCGTTATGGCAGCCCGAATCCGGAGAACGTCCGGACCCGGCTCTTCGACCACTGGACAGACCTTTTCAACTTCTTCGATGGCAACCGCACGAAAATAGTCCGTGAGTTCTTTCAGGACGCCCGGTTCGATCTGCTTGTTTTCCGCCTCTTTGTGGTAATAGACCACCACCGGATCAATCATGACTTTCTTGTACCGTTTCCAATCCACGTCTTTTTTCTCGTACCACAAAAGACTCTCATCCTCTGGATCCACCTGCAGCTTTGAGTAATCCCTCAGAAAGCCGGAATGAGTCGGTGCAGTTCCGCATCCAAACCCCAGCGCGATGGAAATGGCTGCAAAAATCAAGAATTTTGCAACCAGTTTGTCCGTTTTCACTTCATTCCTCCGTTTATATTGAATTTTGATTTTTGGTTGATATCAATAGCAAAATGTCTGAGATACGGTACTGTTTTATGAAATATCACTTAAACTTTTTGCTCAGTCGCTGTGGCCAGTCTATCGCGCGTGAAAAGGAGATAGAGGCACGGCACAACGAGCTGTGAAATAAAGGTGGCTGAGATGAGCCCAAATATAATGGCGTTGCAAAGAGGCATCCACATGGGATTGCTCAGGGAAAGGGGAATGAGGCCCGCAACCGTGGTAACGGTGGTGCTGACGATGGGTCTGAGCCTGTCCGCAGCGCCGTGTGCGGCCGATTCCCGAACCGATTTCCCGTCACGCCTATGCATGTTCATGGTTTCAATCATGACGATGGCGTCATTGACCACGATGCCCACCAGCGAGATGATTCCGATCATCGCCGGAAAGGAGAAAGGAATCCAGGCCAAAAAGAATCCGCCAAACGTGCCGATCATGGCGAGAGGCAGGGTAATCATGATGATGAACGGTTGGGTGAAAGAGCCGAACTGAATGGCCAGCAGTGCAAAGACAAGGAAGATGGCCATGATGAACATCTTTCCTGCGGACGCATAGGTTTCGGCTGAGGCTTCAGCCTCTCCGCCGAAATGATAATTCGTCCCCGCAGGCCATTTTGCTTTTATTTTCTTCAATACGGGGTCCAGGTCGTTGAGGATATCGGTTACGGTTCTGCCTTGGGTCTTGGCCAGAACGGTGACAGCCCTTTGTCCGCCTTTATGGGTGATGCAGATAGGGGCTTCCCCAATGATGGGATCGACCACGGCCAGCCCGGAGACTGTGCGACCATCCGGCCGAAAGGGACGAATCATGCTGAGTTCTTCGAGGTTCGTGGGCCCGCCGGGTGCGCCCTGACGGCTGGGCCATGCCATGCCGAGACGAATGTCCAGGTCATCGGCTGTGCCCGGCAGCGGGAATTTCCCTATTTTTTCATCGGTCATGGCGAAACGCACCTGGTACGCCAGGTCTTCCTGACTGATGTTATAAAAATCGAGTGCTTCCCGGTTGGGCTGCAGTTTCAGATCCAGTCGCGGGGGCCCGAGGTTGTCACGTATATCCGATGCGCCGGGAATATCTCGAAGGGCCGCCTGGACCTGAAGGGAGATGTTTCGAAGCATCTCCATGTCATCACCCGTTATTTCCACCTGAATCGGATCCTCTGTGGTGGAGCCGCCTGTCTGAGGGGTCAGCACCAGCAGACTGCCGGGATAAGATACAAGTCCCGCTTCAAGGTCCCGGCGCAGGTCTTCGAGATATTCGAAAGCCATTTTATCCCGTTTATCGAGTTCGGTAAAGATACATGAAAACCCCACATAGTGGCTGTCTTCATAAGGCGTCAGGCTTTCACCGATGGAGTTTCGGGCCAACGGGCTCTTTTGTCCCACAAACTTGACAACGCTTTCCAGGTATGGCTTATGGCGAAGGATTTTCCCCATTTCGTCTGCGGCCTTTTGGCTGGTGGCAAGCGTGGTGCCGGGCGGCAGTTCCACGGTGACCCCCAAGTTCCGGCCGTCGGCCTTGGGATAAAGAAGTCTGGGCAGGAGCCCTGAACCCATCAAAGAAAGGACGAAGAGGAAGAGGGCCGTGACCGTAACTGCCAGGGCGGTCCATCGGTTTCTAACGATGATTCGCAGGCTCCAGTTGGACAGACGATGGGTGACCGTTTGGGTCAATCGGTCCACACGCGTTTTCTTAAATCCCTTTTTCACATTTGAAAATACGGCACGGGATAAGGGCACATCCACAAAGAGGGCGATGACAAAGCTGAGCCCGAGACAGCATATGGCGGTAACGGGGATGATGCGAATGAATTTGCCGTCGATGCCACCGATGCCGAAAAGGGGTGCCATGGCCAGAACGGTTGTTGCCTGGCCCGCGAAGGCGGGGAGTGCATACATTCGGACAGTCCTGAGGGCGGACTGCGCAAAGGTAAAGCCCTTCTCAAAGATGCCTTCATGCATCCCCTCCATCATGAGGATGAAGACATCTACGAGAAGCCCCAGGGCGATCACCATACCGATGATCACCAGTTCGTTGAGGGAATATCCGAGGGCATAGATGAGAAGAAGCGCCCCCAGGAAGGTAATGGGGATGGAAAGTCCGGCGATAAGTGCTTCGCGCCATGACAGCATGAAGAAGAGGACAATAAAAACGCACAACATGGCCTGCCAGCCGTTATTGAAAACCGCCCGCAGCTTTTCCCAGATGAAGTCCGACTGGTCCGATGTGATGCGGTATTTGATGCCATAGGGCAGATCAGGTTTCCGGGATTCCGCATCCAGAATTGCCTTGACTCCCTCAATGGTCTTCAGGGTATCCACTCCCGGAACCTTTAAAACCGAGAGGTCCACTGAGCGTTTGTAATCGGCCCGGCCCAACTCAGCGCGACCCGGACCTTCTCTCGGGCCAGGTCCCGCCGGACCGTAGCGATTTCATTCAAACGGACGACTCGTCCCGAGTTCAACCGGACGATGGGCAATGCCTTAAGGTCATTCAGGTCTCTGAATCGGCCATACAGGCGCAGGGTTGCGCCCATTTCATCGTTCTCCAGTTCATCCCACGGCATGTCGATGTTGGCGCCCATGATTTTATCACGAACCATTGTGGGTGAGATCCCCAGGGATACGATGCGGCCGGGATTCAATTGAATGCGAATCACTTCCTTGCGTTCCCCGCCGATATCCACTTTTTTGACTCCCGGGACCTTTTCCAATTGGTCCTTGAGATACGTTGCAGATCTTGCAAGGACCGCCATATCGATGTCACCGAAAACGGATATGGTCAGGATGGGCGTGTCATCAACAGACACCTGTTCAATTTTCGGCTTTTGTGCATCACGCGGCAGTTCAGGTTCTGCATCCCGGACTTTTTCACGCAGGAGCTGCATGGACTGGTTGAGGTCTGCGTTGGATCGAAATTCAACAGCAATGACGGATAGGGAGTTAAAGGAGGCACTTCGGATGCGTTTCAGGCCTCTTAAAGATTTTATTTTTTTTCAATTTCAGTGGTGATTTGCTTCTCGATGGTTTCAGGGTCGGCGCCGGCCCACTCGGTCTGAACCGTTGCCTGAGGGATGGCAAGGTCCGGTGCGGCCTCCTTTACGATGGACATGTAGGCCATCATCCCGGCGATCACCAGTATGAAGGTGAGCAATATGGCGAAAATGGGGCGAATAAAAAAGAATCGGGCCAGCGGAGAGGCGGTGCCGACATCGGGCGGGATATCTGTCATGGATGAACGACGATTTTCATCCAATGTGGGGTCGCTATGGGTCAACTCGCCTCTACTCCCTCGATCTCGATGACATCCACTGGTGCACCACTGCTGATATGATGCCTTCCGTCCGTAATCAGGAGTGCCCCGGGAAGAATGTCGCCCAGAATTTCCTGAAGGGTCAGTCCTGCTATCCCTTCGACCACTTTATGTTGGGTAGCGGTTCCCCTGGTCTCGTCGACCACAAAGATGTAGGGCAGATTCTCTCTGTAGACAAATACATCGTACGGGACCACCAGCGCTTGTGATTTCTCTTGGACGACAATCCAGCAGGTGACAAACATCCCGTCACGGATAGGACCGCCTTCATCTGTTCTTACTTTGACCTGAGTGGCACGTCCCCCGGGGGTGATGGCCGGACTCACCGAGAAGACTTTGCCGGGCACAACACCCTCTCGATACCTGATGCCGGAATCTGAATCCCCGACGGTCGGCCGCTGGTTGGGAGCCGTCATGACCAGGGCGGGTTGGCCCGGTTTTACCAGGGCCCCCTCAAAAGGGGGCAGTTCCATGGTGACTTCGAACCGGTCTGGATCGATGATGACCATGGGAATGGTTTTGAGCGCTCCCTCCTCGCTGCTGGTGTCCACAAGGTTGGGCGCGAAATAATCCCCTTTCTTTATATTGACATAGGCCAGGATGCCGTCAAAAGACGCATAGATACTGCTGCGTTCAAGCGGGAGTTTGGTTTGCTGGATGCGTGCCTGGGCCGCCTTTACACCGGAAAGGGCCGCTGCCAATCCCGCCTCGGCAGATTCGACGGCGCTTTTTGCAGTTTTCAGGCTGGTGCGGGATACGTCCAACTCGTGGCGGGAAATGGCGTTGAGTTTAAAAAGCCTGTCATTGCGCTTGAAGGTCTCCTGTGAGAGTTCTGCCTGAGCTTTGGCCTGCCTAAGCTGGGCCTCGGCTACCTTGACCTGTTGACGGGCCTCAACCAGGTTGGATTCCATCACCTTCATTTGTTCGATGACGTCCCGTTTATCGAGAGAGGCGAGGAGTTCACCGAGCCCCTGATTTCCGCGGGGGCCTTTCACCCTGTCTCCTGCGCGAATGATCTGACCATCGGGCCTGCGTTTTACATAGGTTACCTTGCCGTTTTCTTCGAAAGTGAGGAAGTCCCGTCTCACGGCTCTTGCGGTTCCTTGGGCAAAAACAAAGGCCCGGATGGGGCCCAACCGCGCCCTGACGCAACGGACAGGCATGGGGCGCGTTTTTGTAGCGAGCAAGCTGGATGCTTCCGTTTTTTTATCTTTGATTCTTTTCGCAGCTATTAAAGCAATGACGCTGATGAGGATGAGTATGAGGACCGAGTAAAGCAGTTTTCGTTTTCGTGATGTCGCCATATATGGATCCTTTCAACTGCCTGGACTGGAAAACATGAAATAACCGCCATCAGGTGATGCTGTGGCATTCCCACAGGGCGTTGAGATGATGAATTCCTCCCATTTTGATGGACCGATGTTACCATGAGGTACGACCCATTTCAAGCCCAAGTTTACATTGACATATATGAACTGCTGATTTAAGCATTACCGAGAGACATGGAGACATATACGGAGGACTGGATATGAAAATTGGAGCTTTGTTTTTTTGGGTCGGTGCCCTCTCTCTTTTTTTGTCGCTCTTCCCGAGTGTGAGCGGGTATGCGGAAGAGACCAAGGTCTACACCTTGCAGGAAAGCATTGATGAGGCGCTTGCTAATAATTGGAAGCTGAGGGCAAAAGAGGAAAAGATTTATCAGTCGAGATATATCAAGAATCAGGCGAGAGCTGAATTCCTCCCGAAGTTGAGCACCTCGTACGGGTACAGGCGGGATGGGTGGAATCCGGTGCTGAAGTCTCCCAATTTGGTGAGTTCCAAATCGGGTCCCTGAATAACTTTCAGTGGAAAGGCACCGTGACGCAGCCGCTGTTCACGGGATTCGCTCTACTCAGTAATTATCGGTTGGCGGAATTGGGAATTGATCAGTCCGAGGCTCAAGTGGAATTGGAACGGTTGGACCTGGTATTCAGGGTAAAAACCGCCTACTTTGACATCCTGACCGCGGATATGGCGGTGGAAACAGCTCTGAAAGCTGCCGAAGCACTGGAATCCCATGCGGAAGTGGCCCGCAATTTTTATAAGGTGGGCATGATCCCCATCAATGACCTCCTGGAGTCTGAGGTGAATGCAAACAATGCAAAACATGATCTGATCAGTGCGAGTAATAACGCCCGGCTCGCCCGGTGTGCATTCAATACCATCCTCTCCAGACCTGTGAATGCCCCTGTGGATGTGGCGGAGATTGAGGATTATGAACCGGTGGGAGGAAGTTTCCAGGACTATTTGGAAAAAGCGCTCAAGGACCGTCCTGAAATGAAGCTCATTAGAATCAACATCCTCCAGACAGACCAACAGATACGACTGGCAGGGAGCGATTATTATCCGGAAGTGACCTTCACATGGGATTACATCAAACAAGGCGATACCGCATCCGTCTCAGGCAGTGATTATCACGAGGCGAGCCAGTGGCAGGCCATTGCGGGATTGACCTGGACATTCTGGGAATGGGGAAAGACTCACTACAGTGTAAAGGAGCAGGAAAGCGTCAAGAATGAACTGCTGAAGACCCAAATGGAACTGGAAACCAACATCCAACTGGAAATTAAGGATGCCTTCCTTGGCCTGGAAACGTCCGAGGCCAATATTCCCATTACACGCAAGGCAGTGGAGCAGGGGGAAGAAAATCTCAGGGTGAGTCAGGAACGCTATAAGGCACAGGTCACCACGTCTACTGAAGTCCTTGATGCACAGCGGTACCTGACCCGGTCACGGGTGAATCATTTTACTGCGCTGTATCAGTACCACGAGGCAAAAGCAAGGTTGATGCGGGCCACCGGAAGTTATTGATACCCATGGATGCGCTCATGTCAGACGATCATGATTCAACTCTATAATGTGTCAAAAAAATTTGGGGCCAACATGGCGCTGAGAGATATCGATCTTAAGATCGGTAAAGGCGAATTTGTCTATGTCACAGGCCCTAGTGGGGCGGGGAAGACAACCCTGCTGCGATTGATTTTCGGATCTGAAAAACCCGATAGTGGGGACATGCTGATCAACGCCATCAATCTCAAGCGGATCGGCAGGTCAAAACTGGATCATCTGCGAAGAAGGATTGGTTTTGTTTTTCAGGATTTCAAGCTGCTGCCGACAAAGACGGTCTTTGAAAATGTGTCCATTGCATTGGAGGTCATGGGACAACGCGCCAAGGTGATTCGAAAACGAACCCATCAGGCCCTGAGGATGGTCGGATTATCCGAAAAAGAGATGTCTTATCCCCTTTCTCTATCAGGTGGTGAGCAGCAGCGGGTCGCCATCGCCCGGGCCATTGTGAAGAGCCCCATGATCCTCCTGGCCGATGAACCGACCGGCAATCTGGACCCTGAATTGACGAGAGAAATCGTGACGCTTTTTCTTAAAATACATGAAAGGGGGACCACCGTTATACTGGCGACGCACAGCAGAGCACTGCTCGAGGCGGTCCCCTGCCGGACGATTCAATTGAAGCAGGGAAGGGTCATCGAGGACAGATGTTATTGAGGTCAATCCCCTATTTTTTACACCGCGCCTTAAAAAATATCAACAGCAACCGGTTTGTTTACCTCTTGGGTTTGGGAACCACTGCCGCCTGTCTGCTCATCATGGGTGCTTTTCTGCTCCTTTTCGTCAACGTCCATACGTGGTTTCAGGGCTGGGGACACACCCTCTCCTTGAATGTCTATCTCGAGGATGGGATCAGCCATTACCAGAAGGACAAGGTGTACGCCTCAATCCAGGCGATGCCCGGGGCGAAAACTATGCGATTCATTTCGAAAGAGGAAGCCCTGACCGATCTCAAAAGGGCCCTGGGTGACCAATCAAAATTCCTGGATCATCTCGCTCATAATCCACTCCCCGCATCATACGAGGTCATATTTGAGGGGGATGGGGGCCCGGACCTCACCCCTGAGCGTATCACGGAAAAGCTGGAGAAGGCGGATGGGGTTGAAGAGGTTCAGTGCAGTGCAGAGTGGCGAAACAAGGTTGAGGGCGTGCTGAGTGTCGCGCAATTCATCGGCCTCACCATCGGTGGGCTCCTCTGCTTGTGTATTGTTTTTATCGCGACCAACACCATCAAGCTGACCCTCTACGCTCGACGGGATGAGATTGAAATCCTGAAACTGGTGGGGGCCACGGACCGGTTTGTCAAACTCCCTTTCCTCATTGAAGGCGCCATTCAAGGGCTGCTGGGAGGGCTTCTCTCTGTTGGGCTACTATTCGGCGGCTATCTCTTTCTATCCAGCAAGAAAATAGAGGTTTTGGGTCTTGCCCCGTTGGAATTTGTTTTTATTCCAGCCGCTTATGTGGTGGCGCTGGTATTGATCGGTCTTGGAATGAGTGCGATTGGAAGTCTGGCGGCAGTGGGGCGGTTTTTTGATATATGAAGACACATTCCTTTTTCTCCCGGCGCGTTTCGCTGTGCATCGCCTTGACCTTTCTGTTTCCGGTCTTTCGGGCCACGGTTGGGTATGGATCCAGAACACGCTTAGAAGCGAGGGAAGAAATTCAAAGAATTGAGACAAGGCTTTCCAGTGAAAAGGAGCGATTGAGAGCCTTTGGTCGGAGAGAAAAGGAACTCTTGAAGCAATTGTCCACCATGGAGAAGGAGGTGGCGGAAAAGCGTGCTGCCCTGGACGAACTCGAGGATAAGGCCCGTCTAAATGCGTCTGAGATGAAGCGGCTGAAAGCGGATCGTCGGCGATTGGAACAGAAGGCAACAGCGATCGAGAGCCGATTATCCCTTCGGCTGGTAGGGCTGTATAAATATGCTCGCAAAGGGTATTTAAAGGCCCTGGTGGATGTAAAGAACATCGTTGATTTCTGGCGAAGGGTTGAATACCTGGACCGGGTTATGAAAAAGGAACAAGAGATATTGCTCGAACTGGTGCATGAACGCCGCAGCCAGAAAACGGATATGGGAATGGTGACGACACGACTCAATAAAATCGAACGGGAACTCAAGAGGGAAAATGCTCGGTTATCCATCCTGAATAGCGAATTGGAAAAGAAGGTTCTATGGCTTACCAATATCCACAGGGAAAAGGAGTTTTTGATGACCACGGTGCGTGATTTACAGCGTGCATCGAAAAATCTCAACCAGGCCCTTTCACATCTTGACGACCGCGAGCGACCTGAAACGATTCCACATGGACGATTTGTGGATCAAGAGGGCCTGTTGCCGTTGCCCCTGAAGGGTAAAATGATCAGAGACGGGACCCGTGGCGGCGAGAGCAACGGCGGGCTTTATGACGGCGTCTTTATTGAAGGTCCGCCGGGTGCAGAGGTTAGGGTGGTATTTCCGGGACGGGTCGCATTTTCCGGAGCGGTGAAAGGGTATGGGGAGCTTATCATAGTGGATCATGGATCGAGGTTCTATACCGTGTCTGCGCATTTATCCAACCGGTCAAAATCCGAAGGGGATACGGTAAGAAAGGGTGACGTTCTTGGCACGGTTGGCCAAAAAGGGGCAACTATCCCCGGAAGGCTTTATTTTGAGGTCAGGAGGGGAGGGACACCCCTCGATCCTATGAAATGGTTGAAAGTTGACTGATCTATCGTATGATAGGGTGAGATTTAAAACGGGTTTTGTGTTTTTTGGGTTGAGCCCGATGGCCAAAGGGCTTATAATCTTAGGGTATTGAAGGCGTGGGCCGGATATTGAGATGTTATAAAGGAAACGTTAAGCCGAATATTAAACCCATTGAAGGAGTCTAAGATGTCAATTCCCCGAAAACGTTCTCGGGTACATCTGATGCTGATATGCCTTTTGACAGGGGTGCTGCTGTCCCTGTTGAATGGTAAAGACGCCGATGTAAAGGCGGATACAGATGAGGTCTATGAGAATATCGATATATTCACTGAGGTGCTCAGACAGGTCGAAAAAAATTATGTGGAGCCTCAGGAACCCAAGGCACTCATCCAGGGGGCGATCAAAGGCATGGTAAGAAGCCTCGATCCTCATTCATCCTTTTTGACCAAGGAAGAACATGAGGAATTGATGGTGGAAACAAAGGGTGAATTCTCAGGGATCGGCATTGAGATCACCATAAAGGATCGGATTTTGACGGTGGTATCCCCCATTGAGGGAACCCCCGCCGACAAGGCGGGAATGAAGGCCGGGGATAAGATTATCAAGGTGGAAGGGGAGTCCACACAGGATATGACCTTGCTGGATGCGGTTAAGCGGATTCGCGGACCCGAGGGGTCGGAGGTGAAATTGACCGTCATGCGTGAGGACGCCGAAAAACCGATCGAGTTCACGATTACGAGAGGCGTTATTCCCATAAAGAGCGTGAAACACTTTCTGCTTTCACCCGAAATCGGTTATGTGAGGATCGCCAATTTCCAGAGCGATACGTCTAAGGATGTGTTTGCCGCGCTCGACGATCTGGAGAAGGAACGCCCGTTAGAGGGCCTCATCATCGATCTCAGAAACAATCCCGGTGGGCTGCTTTCCCAGGCGATTGAGGTATCGGATCTTTTTCTGGATTCAGGTGTTATCGTGTCCACAAAGGGGCGGGGTAACGGACACAATATCAGGGCCAACGCTCATAATGGCAACAAAAAAGCGGGCAATTATCCGATTGTGATTCTGGTGAATGGGGGAGTGCCAGTGCGGCTGAAATTGTTGCCGGTGCACTCAAGGACAACAAACGGGCGTTGGTTCTTGGGACACGAACCTTTGGGAAGGGGTCTGTGCAGACCATATTGCCCTTGTCGGACGGTTCAGGACTCCGCCTGACCACGGCGAGGTACTACACGCCGAGCGGCAAATCCATTCAATCCAGCGGAATTACCCCGGACATCGAGATCCCATTTCAGGCGTTGGATAAAGACGATGAAAAACGCTCTCCGCGATTTATCAGAGAAGAGAATTTGAAAGGGCATATGGTGGATGAGGAGAATGCCAAAGACAAGACGGATGCTGAAGAAGGGTCTGATAGCGACGAAAAGGCAAAACGGCTCCTTGAAAAGGACAACCAGGTGCGGCGGGCCGTGCATCTGTTGAAAAGCTGGGAGATATTTTCTGAGACCAAGATGGGATCTTGAAGTGAAAATGATCTGGAGGAGGGGATGAGGTCCCAGGTAGGATAGCATCGATGAAAAAGAAGGCGTCCCTCTTTTTGCTCCTCCTCCTGGTCATATTGCTGGGGCTGGCTTTTTCTTTCAATGTTTATTACTTCCATTTCAAGACGTCGGCTCCGGTTTTGCCATCCCACAAGGAAAGGCCCTTCAAATCCGGGGAAAGGACCCGTAAAAAGGGAGAAAAGTCCGGGTCCGTTGAAACGAAACGCTCTAGGCCCAGGGTTGCCATCATTATCGATGATCTGGGGTATGACCCGCGATTGGCCGCTGCGTTTATGCGACTGGACCTGCCCCTGACCCTTTCCATCCTGCCCGGGACGCCTTTTGGGAGTGCAATCGGCCGCGAAGCCACGGAAAAGGGGTTGGAAGTGCTCCTGCATCAACCCATGGAGCCGGCAGATTATGCCGAAAAGGACCCCGGGCCAGCGGCCCTGTTCGTTTCCATGACGGAAGGCGATATTATCCGGGTTCTAAATGAAAACCTGAACATGGTTCCAGGTGCTAAGGGCGTAAATAACCACATGGGCTCTCGTTTCACGAAAGACCCCGAAAAGATGCGGGTCTTCATGACCGCGCTCAAGCACAGGGGGCTTTTCTTTATAGACAGCAAGACCACGAAGGATTCGGTGGCAATCGAGGAAGCGAAGCGCCTCGGGGTGAAATGCCAGTCACGGGATGTTTTCCTGGACAATGTTTTGGATCCGGTCGCCATGCAGCAACAGTTGAACCGGCTCTTGAGGATCGCAGAAAAGACCGGTTGTGCCATCGGAATCGGACATCCTTATGTAATCACCCTTGATATGTTAAGGCAAAACCGCGAAAGTCTCAAAAAGGGGGTCCATTTGGTCCCGGTTTCAACACTGGTTCGATATGATTAAAAAGGGTATAAAAACAAATATTTGTCGAATGACGGCACCGGTGGAAAGCGGATGGTCTCATTTTTTTCGTATTTTGGTAAAAAAATATGTTGACATCATTGGAATCGATAGATATAAAGATAGATTCTGTCAGGGCGAAAGAAACATGATCGCAGATCGAAATTTTGCTTGACTTTCGCTTTGGGGTGCCTTATCTTTAAAGCTCGGCATCGTGATTTGTTCCTTGAAAACTAAATAGTGATGTAGTGTAGGTCTCTGTTAGAAAAATATAGGGTCTAAAACCCTCTTTTAGGTTTAAGTGGAGAGTTTGATCCTGGCTCAGAACGAACGCTGGCGGCGTGCCTAACACATGCAAGTCGAACGAGAAATTTTCGCTTCGGCGAAAAGAGTAAAGTGGCGCACGGGTGAGTAACGCGTGGGTAACCTGCCCCTGAATTCGGAATAACCCGCCGAAAGGCGGACTAATACCGGATATAGTCCCCTATACTTCGGTTTTGGGGATCAAAGGTGACCTCTTCATGAAAGTTGCCGTTTAGGGATGGGCTCGCGTACCATTAGCTTGTTGGTGGGGTAATGGCCTACCAAGGCGACGATGGTTAGCTGGTCTGAGAGGATGATCAGCCACACTGGAACTGAAACACGGTCCAGACTCCTACGGGAGGCAGCAGTGAGGAATCTTGCGCAATGGGGGAAACCCTGACGCAGCAACGCCGCGTGAGCGAAGAAGGCCTTCGGGTCGTAAAGCTCTGTCAAGTGGGAAAAAATGCTTTCCGTCAACAGCGGGAAGGCCTGATGGTACCACTGGAGGAAGCACCGGCTAACTCCGTGCCAGCAGCCGCGGTAATACGGAGGGTGCAAGCGTTGTTCGGAATTACTGGGCGTAAAGGGCGTGCAGGCGGTCTGGTAAGTCAGATGTGAAAGCCCTGGGCTTAACCCGGGAAGTGCGTCTGAAACTGCCATACTTGAGTATGGGAGAGGAGAGTGGAATTCCCAGTGTAGAGGTGAAATTCGTAGATATTGGGAGGAACACCCGTGGCGAAGGCGGCTCTCTGGACCAATACTGACGCTGAGACGCGAAAGCGTGGGGAGCAAACAGGATTAGATACCCTGGTAGTCCACGCCGTAAACGATGAGAACTAGGTGTAGCGGGTATTGACCCCTGCTGTGCCGAAGCTAACGCATTAAGTTCTCCGCCTGGGGAGTACGGCCGCAAGGCTAAAACTCAAAGGAATTGACGGGGGCCCGCACAAGCGGTGGAGCATGTGGTTTAATTCGACGCAACGCGAAGAACCTTACCTGGGTTTGACATCCTTTGACCGCCCTGGAAACAGGGTTTTCTCGACTCTGTCGGGACAGAGTGACAGGTGCTGCATGGCTGTCGTCAGCTCGTGTCGTGAGATGTTGGGTTAAGTCCCGCAACGAGCGCAACCCTTGTCTTTAGTTGCCAGTATTCAGTTAGGAACTCTAAAGAGACTGCCTCGGTTAACGGGGAGGAAGGTGGGGATGACGTCAAGTCCTCATGGCCTTTATACCCAGGGCTACACACGTGCTACAATGGGCTGTACAAAGGGTCGCTATCCCGCGAGGAGGCGCTAATCCCAAAAAGCAGCTCTCAGTTCGGATTGAAGTCTGCAACTCGACTTCATGAAGGTGGAATCGCTAGTAATCGTGGATCAGCATGCCACGGTGAATACGTTCCCGGGCCTTGTACACACCGCCCGTCACACCACGAAAGTCGACTGTACCAGAAGTTACTGGGCTAACCGCCTTGGCGTGGAGGCAGGTACCTAAGGTACGGCCGGTAATTGGGGTGAAGTCGTAACAAGGTAGCCGTAGGGGAACCTGCGGCTGGATCACCTCCTTTCTAAGGAGTCTCTTGGGATCGAAAGATTTCGAGAAATCCTATGGTCAATCCTACTACTACATTCACTATTTAGTCTTGAGGGAATAAATGGATTTTGGATTTTGGTCCCGCATGGCGGGATTGGATTTTGGAACAGGATGATAGAGGACAAATCCAAGATCCGCTGGACTGATTCCGAAATCGAGATTGGGCCTATAGCTCAGTTTCGGTTAGAGCGCACGCCTGATAAGCGTGAGGTCGTTGGTTCAACTCCAACTAGGCCCACCAAAGGGATTGATGATTGGTGATTTTTGATTGACGATTCTTTTAGATCGGTCCTGGAAACATCAGTCGTAAATCGTCAATCTTCGGGGGTGTAGCTCAGTTGGGAGAGCACCTGCTTTGCACGCAGGAGGTCATCGGTTCGATCCCGTTCACCTCCACCAAATAGAGATCATTTGGGGGTTGGGAATTCGGAAACAGAGAGAATTGACGACCTCTTGGATTTGGGCAGGAGGTCACGACGCCATTGGCGTGGTCCCGTTCACCTCCACCAGCTCTTTGGAAATGTGGAGAGGGAGGATCTGCAGAATGGGCGAGCATCCCGCATTACATGCGGGAAGGTCATCGCGCCGAAGGTCCCGCCATGGCGGGATTCACCTCCACCAGATGAAGCTGAAAGGTTAAAGCTGAAAGCTCAAAGGAGCTGAAAAACTTTGAGCTTTCGCCTTTGAGCTTTGAGCTCAAAACATTGTTCTTTGACAACTGAATACAGAGTACAGCGATTTCAAAGGCGCCTTTAGTAGTATTGTGGCAGTATAAATGGAAAAGTTTTATGGCCAAGCTATTAAGAGCAGACGGTGAATGCCTTGGTGCCGGATGGCGATGAAAGACGTGGTTAGCTGCGATAAGCTTCGGCGAGCCGTTAAACAGGCTTTGACCCGGAGATTTCTGAATGGGAAAACCCACCTCGGGTAATTCCGAGGTATCTATCACTGAATACATAGGTGATAGAGGCGAACGAGGGGAACTGAAACATCTCAGTACCCTTAGGAATAGAAAGCAATAGCGATTCCCTCAGTAGCGGCGAGCGAAAGGGGAACAGCCCAAACCGGACATATGTCAAACCTGCAAGTGTTGTATGTTCGGGGTTGTGGGGCCCTATTGGAGAAGGTTGCAGCCTTCTCGGCAAGTCAAAAATTCAATGTATAGCTGAACAGCCTGGAAAGGCTGGCCACAGAGGGTGAAAGCCCCGTAAGCGAAATGCGTTGAACTTGCTGGATAGGGACCCCAAGTACCGTGGGACACGTGGAACCCTGCGGGAATCCGGGAGGACCATCTCCTAAGGCTAAATACACGCCGGCAACCGATAGTGAACCAGTACCGTGAGGGAAAGGTGAAAAGTACCCCTGTTAGGGGAGTGAAATAGTACCTGAAACCGTCTGTTTACAAGCAGTGGAAGAACTATTGGAATTTTGTTGGGTTCGCCCGACTGGTTTCAAGTTCGACTGCGTACCTTTTGCATAATGGGTCAGCGAGTTACTCTGTGTTGCAAGGTTAAGCCGTCAGGTGGAGCCGTAGCGAAAGCGAGTCTTAATAGGGCGACATAGTAGCATGGAGTAGACCCGAAGCCAGGTGATCTATCCATGGACAGGGTAAAGGTCGAGTAACATCGACTGGAGGCCCGAACCGTAGAAGGTTGAAAACTTCCCGGATGAGCTGTGGATAGGAGTGAAAGGCTAATCAAACCTGGAGATAGCTGGTTCTCCCCGAAATATATTTAGGTATAGCCTCACAAATTAAGTGACGGGGGTAGAGCACTGGATGGGCTAGGGGTCCTACCAGATTACCAAACCTAACCAAACTCCGAATACCGTTAACTTTTATTGTGGGAGTCAGACTACGGGGGATAAGCTCCGTGGTCGAAAGGGAAAAAGCCCAGACCGCCAGCTAAGGTCCCTAAATATGTGCTAAGTGGGAAAGGATGTGGAAATGCAGAGACAGCCAGGAGGTTGGCTTAGAAGCAGCCACCCTTTAAAGAAAGCGTAACAGCTCACTGGTCAAGTGATTCTGCGCCGAAAATATAACGGGGCTCAAGCACATTACCGAAGCTGCGGATTGTCTGGATCTTCGGGTCCAGATGATGGTAGGGGAGCATTCCATTGTGGGTTGAAGTCAGACCGCGAGGACTGATGGACTGAATGGAAGAGACTATGCTGACATGAGTAACGATAAAGCGGGTGAGAAACCCGCTCGCCGTAAACCTAAGGTTTCCTGAGTAAAGTTAATCTGCTCAGGGTTAGTCGACCCCTAAGCCGAGGCCGAAAGGCGTAGGCGATGGGAAACAGGTGAATATTCCTGTACCACCATTTTACCGTTTGAGTGATGGGGGGACGCAGAAGGGTAGATCAGCCATCTGTTGGATGATGGTTTAATCCGGTAGGCGGAGAGAGTAGGCAAATCCGCTCTCTCATTCAACGCCGAGAGGTGAATACGAGAGACTTTGTCTCACAAAGTGATTGATCCCATGCTGCCAAGAAAAGCCTCTAGCGAGGTAATTTGGTGATCGTACTGCAAACCGACACAGGTAGGTGGGGTGAGAATCCCAAGGCGCTCGAGAGAACTCTGGTCAAGGAACTCGGCAAATTGACACCGTAACTTCGGGAGAAGGTGTGCCTCCACGTAGGTGAAGAAATTTACTTTTGGAGCTGAAGGAGGTTGCAGAGAAATGGGGGTGGCGACTGTTTACTAAAAACACAGGACTCTGCCAAGTCGCAAGACGATGTATAGGGTCTGACGCCTGCCCGGTGCTGGAAGGTTAAGGGGACTTGTTATCTTTCCTTCGGGATTGAGAAGCATTGAACCGAAGCCCCAGTAAACGGCGGCCGTAACTATAACGGTCCTAAGGTAGCGAAATTCCTTGTCGGGTAAGTTCCGACCTGCACGAATGGCGTAACGACTTCCCCACTGTCTCGACCAGGGACTCGGTGAAATTGAATTTGCGGTGAAGATGCCGCATACCCGCGAAAAGACGGAAAGACCCCGTGAACCTTTACTACAGCTTGACATTGGACTTTGGGCTAGTATGTGTAGGATAGGTGGGAGGCTGTGAAATCTCGACGCCAGTCGGGATGGAGCCAACCTTGAAATACCACCCTTGTTAGTTTAGGGTTCTAACCTTGACCCGTTATCCGGGCCGGGGACAGTGTCTGGTAGGTAGTTTGACTGGGGCGGTCGCCTCCCAAATTGTAACGGAGGCGCGCGAAGGTTCCCTCAGGCTGATTGGAAACCAGCCCAAGAGTGTAAAGGCATAAGGGAGCTTGACTGTGAGAGAGACATCTCGAACAGGTACGAAAGTAGGTCTTAGTGATCCGGCGGTTCCGCATGGAAGGGCCGTCGCTCAACGGATAAAAGGTACTCCGGGGATAACAGGCTTATCGCGCCCAAGAGTTCACATCGACGGCGCGGTTTGGCACCTCGATGTCGGCTCATCGCATCCTGGGGCTGGAGCAGGTCCCAAGGGTTTGGCTGTTCGCCAATTAAAGCGGTACGTGAGCTGGGTTTAGAACGTCGTGAGACAGTTCGGTCCCTATCTTTCGTGGGCGCAGGATATTTGAGAGGATCTTTCCCTAGTACGAGAGGACCGGGATGGACGAACCTCTGGTGTTCCAGTTGTCGCGCCAGCGGCATAGCTGGGTAGCTACGTTCGGAATGGATAACCGCTGAAAGCATCTAAGCGGGAAGCCAACCTCAAGATAAGATATCCCTTCTCGATGGAGACATCGGGACTGAAGACCCCTTGTAGACCACAAGGTTGATAGGCCAGGTGTGTAAGTGCAGCAATGTATTGAGCTAACTGGTACTAATCGGTCGTGAGGCTTGGCCATAAAACTATTCTATTTATCTATTTATGCCCTTTGTTCCTGTACTCTGTATTTTCGGTTTAACAGTTTTTCGGTAGCTATGGCAAAGAGGGTACACCCGTTCCCATCCCGAACACGGAAGTTAAGCTCTTTAGCGCCGATGGTACTGCGTGGGAGACTGCGTGGGAGAGTAGGACGCCGCCGAAAATTAATTAAGGCCCCTCGATTTTTCGAGGGGCCTTTTTTTTGCTCCTTTACGGCCACTTCTTACGCTTGAAGCCAATCAGCATCAGGACGCCCAGTATGAAGATAACCATCCATCAAGTGCTTCAAGGGATAAGAACCCGCCGGGGTGGACTTCGTAACGTCTCAGCTACCGGTCGCCGATCTCCTGTTGAGCGCATTTAACAAGGTGTTCCGCCGCCCAGGCATTGAGACTTTTACGTGACAATTGAGCGGCCAATGCCACCGTCCGATGTCCTTCCGGCGGTAGGCGGAGGACAAATCGGCCTGAGTACGGCTTTTCAGGTTCTTCCCCAAGCTCTTCGCAAAAAGAAAGATATGTCTCTACAGATGTTTGAAATTCCTGTTCTAATTGTCTGGCATTCTCAGATTGGAATGTAATCTTGTCGCGCGTGTTAATGACGCTTCCGTAAAAGACTTTCGCCTCACGGTCAAATTCAACCGTCGCAATATATCCCTTATAGGATAACATCGTTATTCCCTCCCTTCTGGAAAAATCCCTGCATTCTTCAGAAATTCACGAAGATCCTCAATCGCACCCTTCACGGTCTCCTTATGCGGATGAGGAGCATGAAATACGGCTCGCTGTGAACCGAGTTTGATGCACACCCGAGAGCCCTCACGCTGGACCATCTGGGCTCCGCATGCTCTAAACAATGTGAGGATATCCGTCCAGGCGATATCTGCCCGTGTTGGCTTTTCATAAATTTTTTCGATTGTTTTTCTCTGCCTTTTGTTGAGCTTCATAGCATTTGTTTTCTTAACGGCGGCTCTACGGTGATCATTTCATGCATGGGTTTAGTATCATGCTGTTATACTATGTTGTCAAGGAATCTTTGCCGGAGGCATCCTGTTGGAGGATTGGCGTTTCCCTTAGGGGGTTCAGAGGTTGAGATCTTTTCAGACTGCAAATGCGGGATGTTGTAGGCCAGAGACTCGGCTGAGAAGCTAATCCTTGCCCGGTCTCCATAATCACGCCGCCAGCACTTCTCAATGAAGTCAGACAGCTCCCGGTAAAGACAACCCGGAGTCGCATAGTGAGACCACACTGAGATCCTTCAAGCTGAAGTCGACCTCGAAGGGTTCCTCTCCAATACCAGATACGCTGGTCAGCATTCCATGGCAGGGCCATGCATGCGTCTTTCACCCACCGGCCACAGCGTTCCGGCTCCCTCTTTGCATCGAGGGGCGCGTCACCCCCTGCCAGCAGTGCGATTTTTTTGACAATATAAGGCTCTAATCGACTATTGTCTTGACAATATTCGATTAGAGCCTTATAAAGTCGGAATGGAGATGAAAAGGATTCCATATGAGCAGATCTGGGAACGGCTTTCCCCCCATAAGCAAATGGTCTTTATCGCTGGTCCCCGGCAGGCGGGGAAAACCGTTTTCACAAAGATGTTAGCCAAGAAAGTCCCCAACTCCCTTTATTTCAACTGGGATATCCTTGACGAAAAGCGAAAGCTGATCGAAAACCCGTCGTTTTATGAAGAAGTGCAT
The DNA here is from genome assembly GCA_034522175.1 of Deltaproteobacteria bacterium. Classification (GTDB taxonomy): domain Bacteria; phylum Desulfobacterota; class DSM-4660; order Desulfatiglandales; family Desulfatiglandaceae; genus JAIPDZ01. Next base: position 4,493,072 of record JAXHLQ010000001.1, read on the forward strand.
CGAAAAGACAGTTCGCTGCCGCTGATCATATTTGATGAGCTGCACAAATATTCTGCCTGGAAGAATTACCTGAAGAGTGTATACGACCGCGATAAAGGCAACTACAAATTTATCGTATCCGGCAGCGGACGGCTGGATATGTATCAAAAAAGGGGGGATTCATTAGCTGGTAGATACCTTATGTTTTATCTCTGGCCCTTTACCTTGGCAGAACTTGCAGCAGGCCGGATCGCATTTGAAAAATTCATGTCTAATCCGATTGAGATTCATCCCGCCCCCGGTGCCGCGCAAACCATATGGCAGAGGTTAGAGCAGTGCACTGGGTTTCCAGATCCCTACCTTGATGGAACCGTTGAATTTTACCGAATCTGGTCGAATACCTATCGAAAGCAGCTGTTGCGGGAAGACATTCGTGATCTCACTTCTGTTCGCAACATTGAAGATATGGAAATACTTTTTTCTCTGCTGCCCTCCAGAGTCGGCAGTCCGCTTTCCATGGCCGCTCTTTCAAGAGATATCGGCGTGTCCTTTGACAGTGTCCGAAAATGGATCGATCTGTTTGAAGGCTTTTTCATGGTTTTCAGAATCGCTCCGTGGGCGCGAAAAATATCAAGGGCCATCACCAAGGAGAAAAAACTTTACCTCTTCGACTACGCCGGGGTTGACTCTCCCTCTGGCAGATTCGAAAATATGGTTGCTCTGGAGCTTTTTCGGGCAGTTTCAAACTGGAACGATCTGGGTCTCGGCCACTTTTCGCTCCACTATTTGAGGAATAAGGAGAAAGAGGAAGTTGACTTCCTGATTGCCGGGAATCATAAACCCCTACTCCTGATTGAAACCAAACTGGCCGATGATGATGCCGACAGGGGCCTGCGAAAATTCCAGAAGACGCTCCATGTTCCAGGACTTCAACTTGTCAACAGGCCTGGTATCTGCAAACTTGTCTCCAACAACAATTCGAAAATATTGATTATCAGTGCAGATCACTGGCTGGCATCGCTGCCGTGATGAACTATGGGGTCACCCAAGTAATCCTCGATCCATCCTCTATGGCTAGCTTATCAGCTGGTCGCAGGATTCTGCCCCAAACAAGCGTTGGAGCCTCTCATAGTCTATTAAAAAGGTCTTTCTTTTTTGCTCGCTTGACTTACTGGCATAGAAGACGCTAAAAGTGAAGTGGAGTAGCGGTCCAGAAGTTCGAGGGCGGTAAGATTTCATGATGTGGAGGGCAGAACGCATCTAATCCGATGCGAGATGAAGAGGAATGCCCAGGTTTGCAGACCATAGAGAGGTTTCTGATCCGGCAGTTGAAGATGACAAGACATCCCTATGCCCAGGAAGGTTCCATGAAGCCTGCCCTTATGAGAACTTGTATGTATATGTTTTAAACGGTGTTTTGGCGGTGTCCCATGAATGTGAATGGGGTGAGACGTTCATGGGAAATTGGGTGGAAGATGACACCTCCTTTCTCTTTTTCTCAGCCCCTGCGGAAAATGAGATTGAGGGTGTCTTGAAGGCTGTTGACGGCCTTAAGTTGTTTGAAAAACACGTATTTCCCTATGAAGTATGGCAGGGGGGGTCCGTTGAACCGGTATGGGTGGATGATTGTGTGATTGTGCCCCCATGGGTGTGTATGACGCCCCCTGAATCAGTGATAAAAATCATGATCGATCCGGGGGTGGTTTTTGGCAACTGTCTCCATCCCACGACCCGGGATTGTCTGCGTGCTTTGTCGATCTGTGCATCCCGATCCGAGCTGAACCGGGTGATTGATTTGGGGACGGGAACAGGGGTTCTGGCAATAGCGGCGGCTTTGTTGGGAGCTGACAAAGTTTTGGGGATCGATTTGAACCCCCTCTGCGTACGGACTGCCCAAAAAAATGTTGAACTCAATGAACTGACCAATATCCGGATGGTGGCGGGAGATGCGCAACAGTTTGCTCTGGAGCCTGTTGAGTTGTTGGTGGCCAATATTCACCATGGCGTTATCATGGATATCTTAGACCGAAACCTATTCCCGGCCAAAATGCGGGTGATTCTCTCAGGCCTTATGAGAACGCAGGCCAGGGAAGTCAAGGCAAGGTTGGTGAACGCAGGCTTCAACCTGGTCCGTGAATGGGACAATCAAATGATCTGGTATACGCTTTTGGCGGAGAGGAGAGTGTGAAAAAGGTTCATGTCGAATGAAGAAATGAGGATGCCCATCGAGAAACTGCAGGGCTATAACTGTTTTGCCTGTGGCACGAATAACCCCATCGGGTTAAATTTGGAATTCTATAGAGTGGGTGATGCCGTGTGTGCCGATTTTACGCCCGGGAGGAATCACGAGGGGTGGGAGAATATGATCCATGGCGGCATCGTCTCCACGCTCTTAGATGAGGTCATGTCGTGGACGGTGATTACGCTGAAAAAGACATTTCTCGTGACGAGGAAGATGGATTTCAAATACATCAATCCTGTTTTTGTTGACACACATTTGACCATCACGGGACGAATCCTTGAAGAAGCCGCTCCGCCCAAGATTACCGCGAGGGGGGAGATCAGAAACAGTGAAAACAGACTCCTTGTCAGGGGGAAGGGGGAGTTTGTGATGATGGCCCCGGAAAAGCTTTCCGGGGTTCCCGAGGGTCTGAAGCGGGATATGCTCGATTTGTTTAATACGTTAAGATAAGAGAGGAGGTATCAATACCCTATGACCCGCGTGCTGGATAAGAAAAAAGTTTCCATCGTCCGATATGAAAAATCGCTCGAGTCGGTCCGGAAAGCCGTTGACCTGTGCGGCGGATTGAATCGGCTCTCATCCGATGCAAAGGTATTTATCAAGCCGAATGTGGTGTTCTGGACCCGTTTTGCATCTTTTCCCAAGTGGGGTGTCATCACGACCTCCCGCGTGATTGAGGACATGGTGGTCTTGCTCAAAGAACGGGGAGTTCAAAAAATCGTCATTGGAGAAGGAATTGTGCTGAACGATCCCAAGGATACGGAAAGCGCTCCACACGCATTTGAATCCCTCGGATATTATCGATTGAAAGCGCGATATGGTGTTGATGTGATCGATGTCCACAACCGGCCATTCAAGAAGGTGCAGCTCGACGACGGCATCTCTCTCGACGTTAATGGCGATTTTTTGGATAGCGATTTTCTGGTGGATATTCCCGTCATGAAGACGCATGCTCAGACCGTGGTCAGCCTTGGCATAAAGAACATCAAAGGAACATTGAACGTCAATTCGCGAAAAAAATGCCACAGTGCCGATCCGGAAAAGGACCTCAATTATCATGTGGCCAAGTTCATTGAGATGATACCGCCCTGTTTTACCATGTTGGATGGCATTTACACCAATGAAAGGGGACCCGGGTTTGACGGCAAGATGAGGCGAAGCAATATTTTGGTGGGATCGTCGGACATGTTTTCCGCCGATAAAGTGGGCGCGAGGATTTTGGGTTTTGATGCTTCGGAGGTTCCTCACCTGGTCCATGCCTCCCAAAACACCGGGCGGCCAATTGACCTCAGTGACGTGGAGCCGGTCGGCGAGCCCATAGAAGATGTGGCGGCCAAACACCAATACGATTTCCCCTACGCCGAAGATGATGCGCTTCCATTGCCCATGAAACGAATGGGCATCGAGGGGCTGGCCTACCGAAAATACGATCTCAGTATGTGTACGTACTGTTCAAGCTTGAATGGCATTATCCTGACGGCCATCGCCCAGGCCTGGCAGGGGGAGCCATGGAACGATGTGGAGGTCCTCACCGGTAAGCTGATGAAGCCCACGCCGGGGAAGAAGAAGACCATCCTCCTGGGGAAGTGTATGTATCTCGCCAATAAAGATGACCCCAACATCAATACGCTGATTGCGGTCAAGGGATGCCCTCCTTCCACCAAGAAAATCGTGGAGGCATTCAATGAAGCGGGTATTCCACTGACCCATGATATTTTTGATGCCAGGGAAACGGTTCCCTCACTTTTCATGAAGAAATATGAAGGTCGGCCCGAGTTTGACGAGGCCTTCTTCAAGATCGACGATTGACGAGCACCTGAAGCGCTGAAACCTGAGAACTGAAACCTGTATTCTACAGCTAAGGATCCCTCAATCCTTTTTTGTATATTTTACCTGATCCGGTTTTCGGGAGTGTGTCAATGAAATCGACGCTCTTGGGCGCCTTGTAACCAGCCAGTTCCTTTTTGCAGAATGAGATGATTTCATCTTCTGTGGCCTGTTCCCCGGGTTTGAGAACAATGCACGCCTTGACCGCCTCCCCCCAGTGCGGATGGGGCACGCCGATCACAGCCGCTTCCAATATGGCCGGGTGGGTGTACAGGACATTTTCCACCTCAGTGGAGTAGACATTTTCGCCGCCCGTGAGGATCATGTCCTTTTTGCGGTCCACAATGTTGACGTAGCGTTCCTCATCGATGACGGCCAGATCCCCGGTGTAAAGCCATCCGTCCCGAATGGCCTTTTGGGTTTCTTCGGGGAGATTCCAGTATCCCGGGGTCACCGTGTCTCCTTTTACGATGATTTCTCCCACCTGGGTGTCGTCCATGGCCACATCATCTCCGTTTTCGTCCACGACGCGCAGATTTACGTTGATGAACTCCCGGCCGGTCTTTGCCTTAAACTCTAGTTGTTTTTCCCAAGGCAGGTTCCTGAGGTGATCCTTCAGGATCGATACGGTCAGATAGGGGCTGGTTTCGGTCATCCCATAGGTCTGGATATAGTCGCACTTGAAGGCATCAATGATCTTACGCACGGTTTCAGGGGCAATGGGTGCGCCCCCGCTCAGGACGACCCGTAGACTGGAATAATCAAAATCACTGATTTTTTCGTGATTGACCATCATGTTGAGCATGGTCGGGATCAGGTTTGACAGGGTGATCTTCTCCTTCTCGATCAGCCGAAGGACGTCGAGCGGCTCAAATGTGGGAACGAGGACGTGTTTACCGCCGGCCCAGGTCACCGCGAAGGTGGCCCAGGCGTCAGCGAGGTGAAACAGAGGGGCCACATGGAACCAGTGATCCCTGTCGGTTAATTGGTACTCGGCGATGGTTCCCAGGGCATGGCTCTTCACATTCTTGTGGGTCAACATGACCCCCTTGGGGCGGCCCGTGGTCCCGCTGGTGTAATAGAGATGGGCCACATCATCATCGTGGATATCGATCATGGGCGGCGGTTCTTCGGGCTGGCCCCCGATGATCGATTCGTATTCCAGACCCCCCGATGGAACGGCCCGGGTCTCCGGTCGTGTCCAGATGATCTTTTCGATACCGGGAAGCCTGGCAGGAATCTGCTGTACTTTTTCACTGAACACGGATTGAGATATGAGGATTCGAGATTGACTGTCCTCGAGGATCATGGTCAGTTCCTTGGTGGCCAGCCGGTGATTGAGGGGAACCAGGATGGACCCCAGGTGGGCTGATGCGAGATAGGCCTCCAGGAATTCGTGGGTGTTTTCATGGATAATAGCGATGCGGTCCCCTTTCCTGACGCCGAGATCCTTAAGGGCGTGGGACAGTTGCCATACCCGCGCGGCAAAGCGTTGATAGTCCATTCTCAGATCGCCGCAGACCACGGCCTCTTTGTTGGGGAAGAGGCGGACCGCCTTGGGTAAAAGTTCATTCAATGACATATTAATTTCCTTTAATAAAATCTCATATCTACTTTAGGGCCTGCTTGATGTCATAGACGAGATCCGCATACTTGCGGTTGTCTGGCTTAATGTCTTGAGCCATCAACGCATCCCGTAACGCCATGTTCAAGTCGCCCAACTCAGCCCAGGCCCTTGCCCTGCCATACAGGCTGGGTGCGGACTCCGGGACAATATCCAATGCCTTGGAGAAGGCATTAATGGCTTCTTTGTACTCACCCAATTGGAATCTGGCCCATCCCATGTTGGTGAATAGGGTGGGGAGCTCGGGCCTCTGGCTTCCATATTTGGCCGCCTGCTCATAATCGGCGATGGCTTCTGCATACCCCGTTTTATAGAACCATGCGTCTCCTCTTGCCTTGTAAAGGTTGAACAGGCCATATTGCAACTTGGGTGTGGCCGCAGGGATTTCCATCGTGGAGTCATAGATCTCCGGCCGATAATGCCCCATGGGCTCTCCACCGGCAATCAGTCGCAATGCAGTGGTGAAGTCCATGATGGCGCGGTCGTAGTTTCTCAATTTGTAATATGCCCGCCCTCGGTTGTAGTAAATGACATAGTTTTCCCTTCCTTTTGGTGCCATTTCCAGCGACTTGGTGAAATCCTTTGCGGCACGTTCATACTCCGCCTTATTGTACCAAGCCATGCCCTGATCATAAAAATCGGTCGCGTATCGCTGGGGTTCACCCCCGGCGCACCCGATTAGCCAAAGGCCCGCCAAAATCAGAAGCCAGAATAACTTTTTTCCCCCCATTGACTTTCCTCCTCTCTCACATTGATGCGGAATTCGTCTTTCGATTCCCCAAACAAATTTGGATATTGTCTCATCAAGGTATGTAACGGTTCCATAGCATAATCCTTGAGATGGGTCAATCATTTCGCGTGATCATATCGACTTTTGAGGTTGTGCTGTCCTCGTGATGATCCCATTGATTTATGGACATTTTAGAGACTTGAGGGTATATAAGTGAACAGGCGGACTGAAAACATGAATCACGGTAGCAGGAAAGAGACGATTCGATGGATTCACGGGTAAGGATCATCGTCAATGCGGTTCCCCTGGTAAACGTGAATACAGGTATCAGTCGGTATCTGAAGTGTCTCTACACCGAGATGGAAGAGCGCTATGGCGGTAGATTGGCCTTGGGGTATTTCGATGGCCGGCGCGTATCCGAACAGATGCCCAGGGGACCGGTTGACTTGAATCAATGGACGAGAGGTGTAGACCTTTTCTGGAAGCTGCCGACTTATCCTGCCCTCTCCTTTAGAATCGTATTCCATTTCATGAGGGAGATGGTGTTTCGCAAGTGCAGCCGGAAATTCGATATTTACCATGAGACAGGATTTTTTCCATACAGGGTGCCATCCAGTGTAAAAACCGTTTTTACGATCCACGATCTCTCCCTGATGCGATTTCCCGCTCATCATCCAAGAGAGCGTGTCTTGTATTCGCGCCTCTTTTTCAAACGCAGGTGCCGTAGCGTCGACCATTTCCTCGCCGTGTCCCAATTCACCGCAGACGAAATGCAAGCCTATCTCAATATTGCAAAGCGCGCCATAACCATTACGCCTGAAGCCCATGACAGCGAGATCTTTTATCCGCGATCGCCTCAGGAAGTTGAGGCCTTTTTGCGTCGCTACGCTCTCCCTGACGCATACTTTTTATTCGTCGGGGGCGGGGATCCCCGAAAGAATATGGATATGATTCCGATGGCCCTCGAAAGGGGAGGGATCGATATTCCCTTGGTGGTCACCGGTTGGTCCGGCTGGACCCAGCAAAAGATGAGCGAACGGGTCATCCCTCTGGGGTATGTCCCTGATGACGTATTGGCCACTGCTTATTCGGGCGCCCTGGCCCTTATCTTTCCGAGCAGTTACGAGGGATTTGGATTGCCGATCCTCGAGGCCATGGCGTGTGGCTGCCCGGTGATCACCGCGAGAAAGGCCAGCCTTCCCGAAGTGGCCGGAGAAGCGGCACTGTACGTAAGTGATCCCCGGGATCCGGATGAACTTGCCGGCGTGCTGAGGAGACTCTCAGAGAATCAGGCCCTGACGGCCGAGCTTGAAAAGAAGGGGAAAAAGCGGGCCGAGGCGTTTTCATGGGAGAAGACCGCGGATGCGACGTTTACGGCATTCATGAAGGCACTCGATTCATGACACACACCCATCCTCTTGTTTTACATGATTTTTTCAACGCCCCGGACGGCGGTGGAAAGGTGGCCGCGATCTTGGCACGACACCTCAACGCCGAACTCTGGGCGGGTGATGTCCACGCAGATGCTTTCCCTCCCGACTATTTCAAAGGTATAACGCCTCGGAATCTCGACGCGTACACATCAGCGCCGTCCTGGCTCCGTTTTTCTAAAATCCTTCAACTCTGGTGGGCCTTTGCCCATTTCCCAGTGAGATCGGCGCCCTGGACCGTATTCAGTGGATCGTTCGCTTCACTGGCATACAATCGAATCTCGGGACACAGAACCTATTACTGTCTGACGCCGCCACGCCTCCTGTATGACCAAAAGGGGTTTATCTTAAATCAAATTCCCGGCTGGCAACGCCCGCTTTTGAAAGGGGTGATGTGTTTTTATCGCCGGACCTATGAGCGATCCGTCGAACATATGGACCACATGATCACCATTTCTCAAACCGTACGACGTCGCATCAGGGAATACCTGGGACATGACAGCCAGGTTATTTACCCGCCTTGTGAAACTGAGCGGTTTCGATGGATTGAAGGGGGCGATTTCTACCTCTCCACGGCGAGGGTGGATCCTTTGAAGCGGGTTGACCTGGTTGTAGGGGCATTTAAAAAGATGCCGGATAAACGGCTGGTGGTGGTGTCCGGGGGTTCGGATCTGCCGAAAATCAGAAGGATCAGTGCCGGTGCATCGAACATTGAGGTGTTGGGGTGGGTGGATGAGACAACGCTCGAGAACCTCATGGGGCGTTGCAGGGCAACCATCTATATTCCGAGGGATGAGGATTTCGGGATATCGCCCGTGGAATCGATGGCGGCAGGAAAACCGGTGGTCGGGGTCCGGGAAGGGGGGTGCTGGAAACCGTGGGGTTCAGAGGTCTGAGGTCTGAAGTCAGCGGTCAGCGGTCGAAAGAAAAAGATAAATGGAATAGCCGGGATACCTTTGAGAAGGGGCTTTTGATCACGAAGTGCGGGGTACTTGTCCCCGGGAACCGAAAAGTGGAAGATGTGGTCGAGGCGGTCCAATGGATGACGCCGGAGCGAGCTAGTGAGATGCGGGCGTTCTGTGAAAACAGGGCAAGGAAATTCAGCACGGACGTGTTTGTGGAAAAGATGCGTGAGACCCTTGAAAGGTAGGGCGCTCAAAGCAAAAACCCTTGCCGGGCCTGTGATGTCACGGTTTCCGTCACCCGGCCGATTGCGCTTGACAGGGGATCGGCACCTCGATATATTTTTAGAAGTGATCCATTCGCTTCAATCCGTTCCACTCAAAAATGGAAAACATGACCATCAACCTGCCGTCTTTCAGTCCCGATAGAATGCTTGATTTAAAGCATTGGGCCGTTCGCCCTCAAAAGGCATATTTCCAGTTCCACATGAGCGCACACATGATGGGCTGATGCAGCCCGTTGACGTATGATCCTTTGGATTTAACCCTTAACCATCTAAATGTAAGGAGGGAGTGACATGAAAAGCAGAGGTGTTTGGGTCGTGCTATTGGCTGTGATGTTCATGATGGTGCCGGGAACCAAAATAATGGCTGCGGAACCCATAACACTGGGTTGCCCGCTTTCCACGGCCTATCTGTATGGATGGGATGCGGAACGGGCCATACGGCTGGCGGTTGAAGAGATCAATCAGAAGGGCGGCGTTAATGTGGGAGGGACCATGCGCCCGTTCGAGGTGGAGGTCATGGATACCCGGGATCTGGAACCCGGGGTGCCGGTGAGTGAAGCCCTCCTGGCAGTTGAAAAATTAATCTTGGAAAAAAAAGCGGATTTTATCCTGGGCGGGCCGGTCCGCTCAGAGGCGGCCCTGGCCGCCATGTCCTTGTTGAGTAAATACAAGAAGGTCTCCATCGTCACCACAGGGGTGCTCACACCCAAATATCATGCCCTGGTGGAAAAGCAGTATGACAAGTTCAAGTACTGCTTTCGCATCCACGGCGAGGCCAAGTGGCTGGTTAAGGAAATTCTGACCTGTCTGATGGATATCCAGAAGGAATTTGGTCTGAACAAGCTCTTTATCATGGTGCAGGATGTGGCTCACGCCCGGGCCGCGGGTAAGATTTTGGGGAAACTGGCCAAGAAAAAGGGATGGGACGTCACGGGAATGGAGATCTACCCCACCGGCACCACCGACTTTTCCATGGGATTGATCAAGGCCAAAAAGACAGACTCCCAGGTGTTGAGCCTCTGGATGGATATGCCGGAAAGCTCCATTTTACTCAAGCAGTGGTATGACATGAAGATCCCGGCCCTTCCCTTCGGCTCCACCCTGGCTGCGGCCGAACAGCCCGGATTCTGGGAGGCAACCAAGGGAAAAGGAGAATACTGCCTGGCCAACGTGGTCAATGCGGGAAACGCCCCGAGTGAGGCTACCCCGTGGACCATGAAGTTCTACAAGGCCTACACGGATCGATGGGATATCGAGCCCGAGGGCCTGGGATGTTCCAGTAGTTACACCGCCGTTTATGTATTGAAGGCTGCTATTGAAAAGGCCGGCACCATTGAGTCGGATGCGGTGGTGAAAGCCCTTGAGCAGACCGACATGGTCGGGCCCTACGGCCGGGTGCGATTTACCCCCAAGGGGCATCAGATTATTTCAAGCTTCAATCCCGAGGACGGGGCCGTGGGGAGCATCTTCCAGTGGCAGGACGGCAAGCGCGTGGTCATTTTCCCCAAATCCATTGCCAAGGGCAAGATTCAGTTACCGCCCTGGATGAAAAAATAGGGAACCCCTTTTATTTCAACGGATGGCTTTGAGGGTTTAAAGTCAATGCCATTCACCTAAGGACTAAGTGGTTTAACCGTTATCCACACGTCATTCCGGCGGAAGCCGGAATCCAGTCTTTCTAAATAGCTCTGGACCCTGGCTTTCGCCGGGGTGACGGGATAACCTCTTGACTTCAGGTCAAGTTAGGGTTTAGTCCACCATAAACTGCGAGCCGGTTTACGCTGAACGAAAAGTCGGACCTATGGATATCCTTATCTACGGAACCATCAACAGTGTGGCCCTGGCCCTGATGGCCCTTGGGTTTGCCCTGGTGTACGGCATCAGCCGGGTCCCCAATTTCGCCCACGGCGCCATCTATGTGTTGAGCGGGTTTCTCACCTGGACCTTTCTCCGCAGTCTCGGTCTCCATTATGCGCTGAGCATCTTTCTCACCATGGTGATCATCGGCCTTTTCGGGGCCTTGTTGTACCAGTTTGTGCTCATCCGCGTCCGGGGGATGGCCATTTCCGAGATTATCGCCTCTTACGCCATGGGATTGGCCATCCTGGAAGGCTTGCGATGGGGCGGTTTCAAGGGGATGAGCTACACCCTCCCGGTCTTTATCGAGGGGAGTTTTTCCATCGGTGGTATACCGGTGGATTATCAGCGGGTCCTCGTGGTGGGCGTTGGTGCCGCCATTGTGACATCCCTCTGGCTCTTTACCCATTACACCCGTCTGGGTCTTGCCCTCAGGGGAATGGCCCAGGATGAGCGGGCGGCCCTGATGCTGGGGATCGATTCCGATATCATGGCCGTGGTGGCCATGGCCATCGGCGCCATGCTGGCGGGGGTTGCCGGTGTGCTCCTGCTACCCTTAGGCAATATTGTGGTGGAGGCGGGTTACAACGTGCTGATTCTGGCCATCGCCGTTTGTATCGTGGGGGGCTTGGGAAGTTGGATGGGAGCTGTACTGGCCGCTTTCATCATCGGGTTTGCCCAGATCCTGACCGTTGTGTATCTGGGAAGTCATTTCCAGATGGTGGTGGCCCTTTTGGCCATTATCCTCACCCTCATTCTGAAACCCTCGGGACTGTTCGGTATGCAGAAACAGTTAGAAGAAAGGGTATAGACGGTGAACACGGAGCAACGCCGAAGGGAGAGGCTGGACCGGGGGATCAAGATCCGAACGGACGGACTGTATGCGCTCATGTCGTGGCGGGAGCTCTCTTACCTGACCGTGCCGAGACTGGTGCTCATCGTCGGCATGCTGGCCCTCCCGGTCATGGTGCCCGGCATGTACTGGCAAAAGGTGGTGACCATCGTCTGCATCTATGCTTTACTGGCCATCAGTTTTGACTTCCTGGCCCATTATGTGGGTCTGGTGTCTCTCGGGGGCGCATTTTTCATTGGTGCCGGGGGGTATATTGCCGCCATTTTGAACGCCACCTACGGGTTGCCCCCCCTGTTGACCATCCCCATTGCTACGGTGGTGGGGGCGATTATCTGTACCGTGCTGCTTCTTCCCTGTCTGCCGCTCAGGGGCGTCTACTTCGCCATCGTGACCCTCATGTATCCCCTGATGCTGGCGCGTGTCATCGAGGCACTGGATATCCTGGGCGGCACCGACGGGATTATGGGGGTGGACAGCTTTGCCAATCGCTGGGTTGAGCAGTACGCTGTCATCGGTATGGTCCTGGTGGCACTTTTTGCTGTCAGACGGCTGGTGAACCTCGACATCGGACTGGTGTTCAGGGCCGTCATGGACAACGACCAGGCGGTGCGTGCATCGGGGATGAACATCTCTTATTACAAGGCCATTGCCGTGTTCATCGGTTCGGCCCTGGGGTGCTTGAGCGGAGCCTGCCTGGTCCACATCTACATGTGGTGCGGTATTTCCCTCTTTGCCCTCGATTTTTCCATACTGCCCATTGCCGCCACGGTCATCGGCGGGGGCGGCACCCTGGTGGGACCGGTCCTGGGGTGTTTGATTCTGGTCCCCATATCCGAACTCCTCCGGGAATTCGGGACCCTTCGAATCGTTTTCTACGCCCTCATCCTCATGGGATTTATTGTGTTTCGAAGTGAAGGACTGATGGTCTATGGCGAGCGGAAGTATCATCAATTACAGCGATGGGTGAACGTATGAGCGAGGCAATCCTCAAGGCAAATAATGTGAGCAAGACATTCGGTGGGGTGACCGCGCTGAACCGGGTGAGCTTTGAGGTGAATTCGGGAGAAGTCCTGGGCGTCATCGGTCCTAATGGTTCGGGCAAAACCACCCTCATCAACTGCATCACCGGGTTCATCAAAATGAGCTCGGGGGAGATCTATTATAAAGGGAAGAAGATCAGCGGAAAATCGGCGCACAAGATTGCCGATCTGGGGATCACCCGAACGTTTCAGATCATGCGGCCCTATTACAGCCTGCCGGCCTACAAAAACCTGGTGATTCCACTTTTTTCCCCGCGGGCCAAGCGAACCGGCGGATGGCGCGGGGGCGGAAAGCTGGGGGATAGAAATACTGTCAGCGTGGATATTCTCGAGGAAATCGGATTCGAGCGGGATTCCTTCGTGCCCTATAAGATGGCTTCAACACTCCCTACCGGGTACCTCAAGCGACTGGAACTGGCCCGATGTCTCGCCCTGAAGCCGGAGGTTATCCTCTGCGACGAGGTGTTCTCCGGGCTGAGCATGAGTGAGATCGCCAGCATGGTTCCGCTGATCGAACGTCTTCAGATGGACGGGATTACCCTGGTGATGATCGAACACCGGTTGAGGGAACTCTTCCAGGTGGCCAACCGGGTCATGGTTCTCAATTTCGGCGTCAAACTAATGGAGGGAACCCCGGACGAGGTGATGGCCGATGAACAGGTGAAGGAGGCCTATTTCGGTTCCGAAGAAGTCGAGGAGGTCATGACCTATGCTTGAGGCGACCGGGCTCATGGTCTTCTACGAAAACATGCTTGCCCTGAACAACGTGAGTATCCGCTGTGAAGAGGAGCAAATTGTAGGGGTCTTCGGGGCCAACAGTGCAGGGAAATCCACCCTCATGTACACCCTCTCCGGCATCATGGAGGATATCCGGAAAAAGGAGGCCATGGCCGGGGGCGAGCGGATCACGGTCATGGGGGAAATCCGATACCTGGGCCAGGACATCACGGGGATGAAGCCGAGTCGGCGGGCCAAGTTGGGGATTATCCTGTGTCCGGAGCGCCGACGGATCTTCAAAGAAAGCAGTGTCCTTGAAAACCTCAAAATCGGCGGGTATCTGGCGTCTCCGGCCCAGGCCAAGACCACGCTTGAGTATGTGTTTACGCTCTTTCCCGCACTCAAGAACCTCAGCAAGCGGGTGGGCGGTTTTTTGAGTGGGGGCGAACAGCAGATGCTCGCCATTGGCCGGGCGCTCATGGCCCAGCCCAGACTCCTGTTTCTCGATGAACCGCTCTTGGGCCTCAGCCCGCTGATTCAGGCCACACTTGTCCGTGCCATCAAGGTCATCGGTGACGAGCAGCAGATCTCGGTCATTGTTACGGAGCAGTATGCGCGGCCCATGATCCCCATTGTGGATTATGCCTTCATCCTTGAAAACGGAGCCGCGGTGCTGGAGGGAACCCGGGAGGAACTGATGGATAACCCGGATGTGCGTTCGGCCTATTTTGGGGTCTGAGAAAGTGCGTCTTCGCGCTGAGACGCAGGGACGCAGAGAGAAACGTTTATTAATTTTAACAACTATTTTTTCGGGCCTTTCCTGTTTACGGTCGAAGCGTAGCGAAGATCCCGCTGCCAGCGGGACTTTGTTTGAGATTTTGACGTCATGGATGTAAGCGTGTATCCGATAAAGGTAACAAAGGCCTTCAGCCTGCTGGAGTCAGTCGTCTTATGACGCATCAGAACGATTGGGAAAAAGAACTCACCTTCACACGCTTCGATCACATGTGCGAGCAGTATCCGGAGAACAAGGCCATCATCTATCTCGGGGAAGCCTTTTCCTATGCACGTCTGAGGGAGTTGAGTGAACGGTTTGCCGGCGCCCTTTTGGATCTGGGGGTCAAAAAGGGCGACCGGGTGATGATCTACATCTCCAATTGTGCCCAGTGGGTCATCGCGTTTCTGGGGATTCAGAAAATTGGCGCAGTAATTGTGCCCGTTTCCCCCATTTATACCTCTTTTGAAATCGAATACATGGCCAACGATGCCGAGGCGGAGACCATTATTTGTCTCGACACCAACTTTTGCTATGTCCAGGAGGTTTTTTCCACCACATGTCTGAAACGGGCCATTGTTACCAATCTGGTGGATCTCCTGCCCCCGTGGAAACGGTACCTCGGTGTACTGTTTGACAAGGTCCCCCACGGCAAGGTCGATCGGGATAAGCGCGTCTATGCCTTTAGATCTTTGCTGAAGCATGACCCCATCTCGTCTCTGGCTGATCTGGATCCTCGGACGGATCTCTCCTACATTCTTTATACGGGAGGGACCACCGGGTTTCCCAAAGGGGTTCCGGGGACGCACATCGGAATGACGTCTTATGTGAACGATGTGACCGAAGATGTGGCCGGCGAGTACCTGCGGGAAGGGAACGACACCTACATCGCCATCAATCCGCTCTTTCACATCATGGCACTGGGTCTTTTCATGGCCGTGGGCCTCAACAAGGGAAACACCACGCTGCTGATGCCCACGCCCCAGGTGGATGCCATATTAGAGACCATTCAGCGTTATTCAGTCCGCTGGCTCTTGGGGGTCCCGGCCCTTTACCGGATGATTCTCGACAATGACCGGCTCGATCGCTACCGCCTCAATTCCCTAACCTATTGTATCTGTGGCGGGGACGTGCTTCCGGTGGAGATCTTCAACCGGTGGAAGGCCCATTTCGGGGTGCCCATCTATCAGGTGTACGGGTCCACTGAGGCCGGCCATGTGACCTACAGCGCCATCGGAAGGGACCCGAAATCAGGTACCATCGGGCTGCCGCTCAAGAGCCGGGAATGTATTGTGGTGGACCCGGAGACCCTTGAAAAGCTCCCGCCCGGAGAAAGCGGGGAGTTGCTGGTGACCTCACCCTATACCGTCAAGGAATACTGGAAGAAGCCCGAAGAGACCGAGCGGTCCTTTGTCGAAATCGATGGCAAGATCTATTACCGGATGGGCGATTTTCTGAGTCAGAATGAAGACGGCGAACTGGTTTATGTGGAGCGTTCCGCCGACATCATCAAACATAAGGCCTATCGGGTGTCCGCCTCTGAAGTGGAGGCGGTGCTGCAGGACCATCCCACGGTAGTGGGGGCCTGTGTGGTGGGTATCCCGGACCCGAAGGTGGGCGAACGGATCAAGGCTATTGTGGTGCTCAAGGAAGACGCCCGGGGCGTAGGCGGCGCCGAACTCATTAAATTCTGCCGGGAACGGATGGCCGCCTACAAGGTTCCCGGTTACATCGAGTTTCGGGACATGCTTCCCAAGTCCAAGGTGGGGAAACTCCTCAGAAGAGAGATCCGCGACGAAGAGCGGCGGCGCATGCAAAAGGAGAAGGCATAGAAAAGTAAGGATCCAGCGAAACGATCCGTTGGACGTCCGGTCACATGGATATGTTTGGTTTATGATTTACGCATAACATAGGTGTCAGGGTTCAGGTGTCAGGACTGTTGTTTTCTGAAGCCTATCGATGTTCCCGCGCCAGCAATGAACACCGGCCAATGAAATGGGAGAAATGCAAATGGAACTGTCAGAAGCAATCAAGGAAAGACGGAGCTGCCGGGCCTTTTTGCCGGACCTGATTGATGAGAAGGATATTGAACGGATCTTGGATGCCGCCATATGGGCCCCTTCGCCGCTCAACACTCAGCCCTGGGAATTCAAAGTGATTACAAACCGTGCCCTCAAAGAAAAGATCCTCTCCGAGGGCGAGCGGTGCAAGGCCTGGGCCTTGGAGAAAAGCGGGTGGAAATGGCTCAAAGGCTACACCATGGATTTTCTCGCCGCTGCGCCGGTGATCATCGCGGTCATCGGGGATCCGAAAAAGAGCGGGGTGGACATGTTTATGGAAGAGGGTCCCACCGGGTATCAGCACGCCTGTGCCGCAGCCGTCCAGAACATGCTCCTGACCGCCCACAGCTTCGGGCTGGGAAGCCTCTGGTTTACCTTCTATGACAAGGCCAAGATGCGGCAAATCCTTGGTGTGGATGAGGGCAAGGTCCCGGTGGCGCTGGTCTGCCTCGGAAAACCCGATGGTGATCCAACGCCCGCCGGCAGGAAAGAGCTGGAGAAGAAGGTGTCGTATGTCACCTGAAGACAGCAATCAGCTGTTAGCAACTCGCTGTTGGCTTAAAGGACTCGAGCATTTGCATGACTATTCAGCATGAGAAAGGTTCATTATGAACATCAACAAAGTGGATCACATCTGTATTGCGGTTAAAGACCTGGAGGCGGCCAAGAAAGTCTGGGAATCGATGCTGGGCAAGTCGGGTCCGGATGACGCCTATGTGGATGAACCGGAGAAAATCCGGGTGGCGAGGTACTGGATCGGCGAGGTGGGGGTGGAGTTGATGGAATCCACCACGCCGGACGGCGAGGTGGCCAAATACATCGAAAAAAACGGCGAAGGGGTGATGCTTCTCAGTTTCAATGTCAACAACACGCGCGAGGCCATTGAAGAGCTGAAAGCCAAGGATTATCCCTTTATCCCGGATGCAAGAGGCGAGGTCGCCCGGCCCTTTCGCAATTGTGAGTTTGCCTTTATCCATCCCAAGAAACTCAACGGCGTCCTGACGGAAATCATCGATTATGAATGGGATGAGCTGAACAAGGGCTCGTCCGCCTAAAGCCTTAAAAAACGTTGCCATGAAACGGATACACCGCCACTCGACTCTTTGTCTCCTATCCATTCTATTGGTATTTTTATTCAGTTCTTATACTTTCGCAGGATCGGATTTCCGGTGCAGTGGTAAAATTATCAGCGTGGGTGATATGCGGGAGTATGTCCTGGATAAATGCGGAAAACCGACCCAGGTCGAGTATAGGACAGAAATCGCATCCAGTGGGGCGTTGCAAAGGTATCCGGAGCGTCACGAAGAATTCAGGTATTTGATGAGAGAAATAGAGGTTGAGGTGTGGACCTATAATTTGGGCAGCACGCAGTTTATTCGATATCTCATATTCAAAAACGGCAGGCTGACCCATATCAAGACCGGTGACTACGGCTACTGAGAAGGAGCTTAGATCTGGCAGACAGGTCAATCCCGCCGGGTTTTTCTTGGGCTGTTGATAACCTGTCATCGGTTTAGCACGATGACCCCCTTTCCCATTCGGTCCTCCATGATGAGCCATTTCATTTGACTTTCTGACGTAGCCACTCCACTTCAATACGCTTCGAAAGACTGGGTAGATGTGAACGATTTAAAATTGACAAACACATCCCTATTATACATTAGGATATGCATACAAAATGCATATAGCCGAGGAAAGCATGAGAACAACATTGAATCTTGACGACGAGTTGGTTGAAAAGGCGGCGAAATTAACCGGGGTTAAGGAAAAAACATCCCTTGTAAGGCTCGGACTGGAAGCCCTCATTTCGAAGGAAAGCAGTAAGCGCCTCGCCCAATTGGGCGGAAGTGAAAAAGACCTGAAATCCATTCCCCGCAGGAGAGCATTAGATGGCTGATGTCGTTCTGGTGGACACTTCCGTCTGGGTGAAGCACTTACGGGAAAATGACCAAACCCTTGCCGGATTGCTGGAGCAGGGAGAGGTCGCATGCCACCCCTTTATTATCGGTGAACTCGCCTGCGGCGGCATCAAAAACCGGCATGAAATCCTTGGCCTAATCAGTGATCTGCCGTCCACCGTTCTGCTTGATCATGATGAAATTATGGAATTTATCGAATACCGCAAGCTCATGAACAGGGGCATTGGATATGTTGATGTCCACCTGCTTGCCTCTGCACTGGTGTCAGATACCTCGCTGTGGACATTCGACAAGGCATTGCGGAAAGTGGCGAGAGAGTTGTCCGTAGCGTACCAGAAATGATCTTATGATTCAATTTGACAGAGCATGAAATGTGGGTTAAAATAGCTATAATAATCCACATAAAACATTGGAGGTTTTTTTATGAGGACTGTTCAAATGACACTTGACGATGATCTCGTTCAAGCGGTCGATGACGTGTCAAAACAACTCAAAACCAGTCGCTCTGCTTTTGCGAGAAAGGCACTTCAAGAGGCGCTTGCCCGATATAGGCTTGAAGAGATGGAGCGAAAACACCGCCAAGGTTACCAGAGGCAACCTGTTGATAGGGATGAATTTTCAGTTTGGGAAACCGAGCAGGATTGGGGTGAAGCATGAAGCGTGGTGACATACGCTGGTACAAATTCACGCGGCCTGATAAAAGGAGGCCTGTTCTCATCCTAACCCGCGATTCCGTAATAGAATACCTTGGCGAAGTGACAATCGCTCCGATAACCCGTACGATCCGAAATATCCCTTCCGAAGTGTTTCTCTCTAAGACGGATGGTATGCCACGGAATTGCGCTGTCAACTGCGACCATCTCCAGACGGTTTCCAGAGGAAAAATTGGGGCATTGATTACATCTTTGCCTGAGATAAAAATGGTCGATATTGCAAGGGCAATCCGTTTCGCACTGAATATTTGAGGTAGCAGACCATAGATGAATATGATTGGGAGCATAATGAACCATGAATGACCGCTTCTTCGAGCAGCCGGTCCTGAACTCTCCTTACGAATATCCAGGCAGACATTGGGAGCTTGACGACCAAGGCCAGCCCACCCAGAAAATTATCGAGACCCGACGCAAAGCCGAGTTTATTACCCCCATTCCCAAACCCAAGAAACGAAAAGGTCCTGCAGCCAAGCAGATGAAATTCGTGTTTGACGAGGGTAAGGGCCTCTCCACTGAAGGCCAGCAATACGATCCCACTTCGTTGATCAACGAAGTCCGCGCCCAGGTGGACCAGTGGCGGACATGGCCCAATTCGAACGAGTGGCAGGTCACCCCTGAAACTGCGCGTCTGCTCAAGCACTGGCGGCATCACCGGTTTAACGATATCCGACCATTCTTCTGCCAGATAGAGGCCGTAGAGACCATGATCTGGCTCACAGAGGTGGCCCCCAAATTGGGCAAAAAAGGAAAAGGCCTGCTCACCCATCTCATTAATGCCAATCACGACACCAATCCCGAACTCATGCGGCTGGCCCTCAAGATGGCTACCGGATCGGGAAAGACCACGGTCATGGCCATGCTGATTGCCTGGCAGGTGGTCAATGCCGTACGCAGGCCCAACAGCAAGAAATTCACCCGCGGGTCCGGGTATGCCGAAGGGACCCTGTTCCCCTGGACCATGAGTGACTTCTCTTTGATGGATGCCATTGAATGCGGCATTGTCAAGTTGCCCCGGGTCCCGGTGGCCGACAACATTCCGGGCAATGAGATGCCCATGTATCGGGACCTTTGGACCCACATTCAGAAAAGAATGCCCAAAAAAGGGCGACGCAAATCAGACTCACTGAATCCTTTGGATTTGCCACCCCAATTGATGACTGCTCTCGACATACTGTACGGACACTACGCGGAAACCTTCCGCCTTTGGAAAGACAGCGGCGTTCATGTGCCACCCTGTTTTATTATCGTCTGCAACAACACCGCCACATCCAAACTGGTTTATGACTATATCTCCGGTTATTTTCGGGAGAACAATGACGGCTCCTCGAACTTTCAAAACGGGCGATTCCATCCGGTGTGTGGTGTCCGTGTCCATGCTCACCGAAGGCTGGGATGCCAACACCGTGACCCATATCCTGGGGGTTCGGGCCTTCGGCACCCAACTTCTGTGTGAGCAGGTCATCGGACGGGCCTTGCGTCGGCAATCCTACGACATCAATGACAAAGGCTTGTTCAACGTGGAATATGCCGACGTCTTGGGTATCCCCTTTGATTTTACGGCCAAACCGGTGGTGGCGCCGCCTCAGCCCCCTCAGGAAACCATTCATGTGAGAGCGGTACGCCCTGAGCGGGATCCTCTTGAAATTCGCTTCCCCCGGGTCCAGGGCTATCGCGTGGAACTCCCCGAAGATCGCCTTACCGCCGAATTCAACAACGACTCAGTCCTCGAATTGACCCCGGAGCTCATTGGTGCCACTGAGACACAAAACGCCGGGATCATCGGTGAAAAAGTCGATCTCAACCTGGTGCACACAAAAGATGTGAGACCTTCCCAAGTTCTTTACGAATTGACTGCCCACCTTGTTCTGACCAAGTGGCGGGGACCTGACGGGGAACCCCAGTTACAGTTGTTCGGCCAGTTGAAGCGAATCGCTTGGCAATGGACCGATGAATATCTGGTCTGTAAGGGCGGGACCCATCCTGCACAGCTAAAATACAAAATGATTGCTGATATGGTCTGCGAACGCATCACCGCCGGGATCACCCGGAGCATGGCCGACGAACGTACCATAAAGGCCGTGCTGGACCCGTACAACCCCACCGGCTCCACCCGGTATGTGAATTTTAACACCGCCAAGACCAATAGGTGGGAAACCGATGCCCGGAAGTCCCACGTCAACTGGGTGATTTTGGACAGCGACTGGGAGGCCGAATTCTGCCGGGTGGCCGAGGCCCATCCCGGGGTGAGGGCCTATGTAAAAAACCACAACCTCGGGCTGGAAGTGCCTTATCGATACGGGTCTGAAACCCGGACCTATCTTCCCGATTTCATCGTCCTGGTGGATGACGGACATGAGGACCCGCTTCATTTGATTGTGGAAATCAAGGGGTATCGCCGGGAAGACGCCAAGGAAAAGAAGTCCACCATGGAGACCTACTGGGTGCCCGGGGTCAACAATCTGGGCCGATACGGTCGATGGGCCTTTGCGGAGTTTACCGAGGTGTATCAGATGGAGGCCGACTTCAAGAGGAAGGTGGAATGGCAGTTTAACCAGATGATCGAACGGGCCGCCCCCTGGAATTCCTGAATTCGATCATGCCATTGGTATTGTGAGAGAAAGAACCGTGTAAACCGGGGGCGAGGCACCCAGAAAATGCGAGGTGGTTGTTGAAATCGATTGAATCTACGGAGATACGATATGAGATCATTTGAATATGACTATCTTCTGGAAACACCCATTAGCCACACGCAGGGAATGACCCTGCGAGCGCTGGGCGAATACCGGGGAAGGGAAGCTCTCTATATTCAGCAGTCGCCTGAACTCCTTGAAACCCTTCGTAAAGTAGCCATGGTTCAGAGTGTTGAATCGTCAAATAGGATTGAAGGCATTACCGTTGGCCGGGGGAGAGCGGACCGCATAGTGCTGAAGGATAGCGAACCCGGGACCGGCCCGAACAGGAAGTGGCAGGATATCGGGATGTCTTGGCAGACATCCATACGAACTATCATAGAATGAAGCTTTCTACAGAGCTGATCCTGCAATGGCACAGGACCCTTTACCGTTTTACCGGCGTAGCAGGAGGAACCTGGAAAGACAAGGACAATGCCATCATTGAAATGGGTACGAATGGGAAACAGTACATCCGCTTTCAGACCGTTTCAGCCCTGGCTGCCCGAAAAGGTCAACCCCTGATAAGATAATCATATCAAGAATGCATCTCTTGATAAGAACCTTGAGACACATTGGACAGAACTATGCCGAACAAAAGGAAGAAAAACGCCAAAACCGTTGAAACCCTCACCCATGATGAGGCTTCCCGAAAAAACATCCCCACGGCCGAATACCAGTCGGTGATGCGGGAGGATGAAAAGGACCCCATCCGGGTGGCCTATGAACGCCGCAACCGGGACCTGGATCCCCAACTGGTATGGCGGGGCAAGGCCGATCACATCACCCGCGAACCCGAGCAGGTCAAGGCCTTCCGGGATACCTGGCGGGACGGCATTCATTCCTATCTCACCTATCTCAGAGACCGATTGACCGTGGCCCGGGACCTATTGACGGATTCGGGTTCGATCTTCGTGCAGATCGGGGATGAGAATGTGCATCGGGTAAGGGCGTTGATGGATGAGGTGTTTGGGGAGGACGCTCATATAGCGATGATCGCTTTTACAAAAGGTGCAACGGGTTTGACGGCATCAGGTCGAATGCCGGCGCGTCTAGACTATTTGCTCTGGTATGGTAGTAAAGCTGGGTCTTCTGTAAAATACCGCCAGCTTTATACGTTAAAGAGCGAAGAAGAAGACAAAAACTTCTCTTGGATCATTTTGCCGAGCGGTGAAAGACTAAGACGAACTCAATTCGAAAAGACTGAAAGAGACTTGCCTAAGGGTTCGCGCTTTGGTCAGGATGTTTCGCTAACCAAACCTGGTCCGGGATCGAAATATGAACTTGAATATCAAGGACGTACTTTTGTCTCGGGAAAACGGTGGTGGGGTACGACAAAGGAACAGATGGAACGTGCCCTAAAAACAGGACGCATAATTGCGATAGGAAATTCTTTGCGTCACTTAAGGTTTTTGGATGAAAGTGCTCTTACTGCAATCGGCAATCTATGGGCTGGATTTCTTGGACAAACAGCACCTGTATATGTCGTTCAGACAAATACGGATATTGTTCAGCGCTGCATCCTTATGACCACCGATCCCGGTGATCTGGTCCTGGACCCTACCTGCGGTTCCGGCACCACCGCCTACGTGGCGGAACAATGGGGCCGCCGCTGGATCACCATCGACACGTCTCGGGTTGCCCTTGCGCTGGCCCGGGCCCGCATCATGGGCGCGCGTTATCCGTATTACATGCTGGCCGACAGCCGAGACGGTCAACTCAAGGAAGCTGAAATCTCTCGAAGAGAGCCTTCCGAAGCCCCTACATACGGCAACATCCGTCACGGCTTTGTCTATGAGCGGGTGCCTCACATCACGCTCAAATCCATTGCCAACAATGCTGAAATCGATGTGATCTGGGAAAAGTTCCAGGAGATTCTGGAGCCCCTGCGAAAAAAGCTCAACAATGCGCTTATTCAAGAATGGGAAGAATGGGAGATCCCCCGGGACGCAGAAGACGACTGGCCCAAGGAAGCGAAAAAACTTCACGCCGAATGGTGGGAAAACCGCATCGCCCGCCAGAAAGAGATTGATGCGTCCATCGCGGCCCACGCCGACTTTGAATACCTCTATGACAAACCCTATGAAGACAAAAAGAAGGTGCGGGTGGCCGGTCCCTTCACCGTGGAGAGCCTCTCTCCCCATCGCGTACTCGGAGTAGATGAAAACGATGAATTGATCGACAGCATCGCTGAAACTGAAGGCGGGTTTGGTGAGGAGCGGGACTTTGCCGAGATGATCCTGGAAAACCTCAAAACCGCCGGGGTCCAGCAGGCCCGCAAGGAAGACAAGATCAGCTTCACATCCATCACGCCGTGGCCGGGATATTATGTCTGCGCCGAAGGGCGCTATATGGAAGGTGCGAAAGACACAGGTTTAGAGAAACGTGCTGCCATTTTCATCGGTCCGGAGTTCGGTACGGTATCCCGGCCGGACCTGGTGGCGGCAGCCAAGGAGGCCGGAGAGGGCGGGTTCGATGCCCTCATCGCCTGTGCCTTCAATTACGATGCCCATTCCACTGACTTTGATAAACTGGGCCGCATCCCCATTCTCAAGGCCCGGATGAACGCGGACCTGCACATGGCCGACGATCTCAAAAACACGGGCAAAGGAAACTTATTCGTCATTTTCGGCGAGCCGGATATCGACATTCTAAACACAGAAGACGGCCGAATCCAGGTAAAGATGAACGGCGTGGATGTTTTTCATCCCAATACCGGCGAAGTACGCAGCGACGGCGCCGAAGGCATCGCCTGCTGGTTCATCGACACCGACTACAATGAAGAAAGCTTCTTCGTACGCCATGCCTATTTCCTCGGTGCAAACGATCCCTACAAAGCCCTTAAAACCACACTCAAAGCCGAAATCAACCAGGAGGCCTGGGAAACCTTAAACAGCGACATCTCCAGACCGTTCCCAAAACCCGAATCAGGAAGAATCGCCGTCAAAGTGATCAACCATCTGGGGGATGAGGTGATGAAGGTGTTTCGGGTGAATTGATGGGAGTAGGATATGGAAAAGAAAAAGGGTCAGATCTATGCTTGACTCTTATCGATTACTGGCAAAGGTCAAACGTAGATCTGACCCCTAGACCTTGCACAGCCGAGATCGAGGATGACGGGGTGCCTTTTGAGGAAAAGATGGCCGAACTATCCGCCACGCTCTACGAGCAGTTCGGCGAAGCGGACCGGCTCGAAGCCACCATTAAGAGGAATTTGGAGGTCTTGGGCTATGGCAAATGAGATAATCACAACCAAAGAATATCGCGACTGGCTGATCGATATAAAGCGGCGAGTCCGGAGTGCCCAGCTGAAAGCGGCAACGGCGGTCAATACCGCTTTGCTGGAATTCTACTGGAGTCTGGGCGCGGATATTGCGGAAAAGCAGAAAAACGCCACCTGGGGCAGCGGCTTTCTCAAGCAGCTCAGCAAAGACCTGATGGCAGAATTTCCTGATATGAAAGGGTTTTCTCAGAGAAATTTAGAAAACATCAGGAGATGGTATCTCTTTTATTCTCAAGGGGACATAATTGCGAAACAGCCTGTTTCGCAATTACCCCAAAATGCGCAACGGTCCGCTTCACAATTAACAAAACAGATCGCTTCTCAAATAGTCAGAATACCTTGGGGGCATAACATTGCCATTATCCAGAAATGCAGCACCGTAGAACAAGCCCTGTTTTATGTCCGGAAAACCCTCGAGAACAACTGGTCGCGCAGCGTGCTGATCCATCAAATCGAAAGTGATTTGTTTGCCCGAAGCGGAAAAGCAATCACCAATTTTGACAAAACATTACCTGCCCCGCAGTCTGACCTTGCCCGGGAGATTATCAAAGACCCCTACAATTTCGATTTTCTTACACTCACCGAAGATTTCACCGAGCGGGAACTGGAAAAGGGTCTCATTAATCATATCACCCGGTTTCTGATGGAGCTTGGCGCGGGTTTTGCCTATGTGGGAAAACAGGTTCCCCTGCAGGTGGGGGAACGGGATTTTTTTCTGGATTTGCTGTTCTACCATACCCGGCTCCATTGTTATGTCGTCATTGAACTGAAGATCTCGGAGTTTGAGCCGGAGCATGCGGGAAAACTCAATTTCTACATCAAGGCCGTTGATGAGCAACTCCGCCAAGACGGCGACATGCCCACCATCGGAATCCTGTTATGCAAGGGCAAAGACAGGGTGGTGGCCGAATATGCCCTGAGCGATATTCATAAACCCATGGGCGTTTCGGAATATGAATTGGTCCGGTCCCTGCCCGATGAGTTGAAATCCTCTCTGCCGACAATTGAGCAGATCGAAGCCGAACTGCAACAAAGCGACGAATTTGATGATGAATGAAATGATGGTCAGAGAACCGATCAAGTTGGGGAGTGAATATTTTTTGAGTGAGCAGTTCACTGAAACTGATCAGCTTGAAGCCACCATTAAGAAGAACCTGGAGGTCTTGGATTATGGGGAATAACTGGAATTATATCCCCTTCACTGAAGCCGTGACGGTAAATCCTTCGGTCTCACTTAATAGAGGTAAAATTTACCCCTTCGTCGAAATGAAGGCGGTTCAGCCCTCTCAACGTGGCGCATCTGAATCAGAATTTAGAATTCAAAGGTGGAGGAGGATTGGTGAGTCGGGTCGGACCACGAGAACCGCTTGAATTTGTAAAGGAAATTGTAATAATGAAGTGAAAACGGGTCAGATCTACGTTTGACCTTTGTCAGAAATTGATAACAGTCAACCGTAGATCTGACCCCCAGACTTACTCTTTCCCCAGATCCTCAAATGGAAGATCCTGCATTAGACTCTGAAATGATGCTGAAGGTGGCCAGGACACGCATGCCTTTTGGAAAATACCAGGGGCGACTTCTCCTGGACCTTCCGGAACGATATGTCGTCTGGTTTTCCCAAAAAGGCTTTCCCGAGGGCGAGCTGGGCCGGATGCTGACTATCGTGTATGAAGTGAAGTTAAACGGACTTGAGTACCTTTTTAAGCCCCTGAAATAATCTTGCAACATGAAGTCTATCGAGGCATGAGGAATAACAGCAATCAGGGGGAAAAATAGTGGCCATGGCCGACACAGTGAGCGGTGTGCTAAAATTTACGGGAAAACGCGGCGGTGTATTGAGAGACCCCTTGTTTTCCTTTCGCAAACGGCCCGGTGACGTCACAGTACCGGCTGAGCTTGTTCGAAAATTCCGTCTTGCAGAGGGGGCCGCGGTCGCAGGCCCCGTGAGGAAAACCCGTTCCGGGCCGGTGCTCTCCTCTGTAAAATCCATTTCCGGTCTCTCACCGGATGCCTTTCACGCCAGAAAATCCTATAAAACTTTAACCGCCATAGACCCTCACGAGCGATTTCATCTGGGGGCTTCCGGAGAAACGAGCATGAGGATTGTTGATCTTGTGGCGCCCATGGGTAAAGGGACTCGGGGATTGATCGTCTCACCTTCCAAGGCGGGAAAGACACGGCTTCTGGAGGAGATAACAAAGGCGATCCATGCGGACGATCCCGAGACCCGGATCATCGTTTTGCTGATTGATGAACGACCGGAGGAAGTCACCTACTTTCGTCGAGCTGTGGAGGCGGAAGTGTTTTACAGCAGCAGCGACCAGGAGATGCACGAGCATCTGGAGCTTGTCGAAATGACGCTCGCGCATGTCCGTGTTGATTTGGAGTGCGGTCGTGATGTGGTTGTCCTGGTGGACAGCCTCACCCGTCTGGGGAGAGTCTTCAACCTCAAAGGCTCAGGATCGAGACAAACCCTCTCGGGCGGTTTGGGGGCTGATGCCCTGGAGATTCCTCGCCGTTTCTTCGGGCTGGCCCGCAACATAGAGGGAGGCGGCTCCATCACCATCATCGCCACGGCCCTTGTGGATACCGGCTCTCGAATGGACCAACTGATCTTTGAAGAGTTCAAGGGGACCGGAAATAGCGAGATCATGCTGGAGCGTTCCCTGGCCGAAGCCTACATCTTCCCGGCGATCAACATCAACGCGAGCGGCACCCGGAAGGAGGAGCGGCTCTGCAACGAAGAGGAAATCCAGGGCATTTCAAAGATGAGACGGATGCTGGCGGGAATGAAGCCCGCGGAAGCCATGGAATCGCTTCTGAAGTTTATGGAAAAATATCCCACCAACGAAGAGCTCCTCCTAAACCTGCCTGCCGGGATATGACCCTTGATGCCTTTTATTTGCATTATATTTTGGACTCCCCAATACCATCATTGTTTTTTTCATGACTGCCGGTTAAAATCCGTCGAAATTCATTCTCTGTGAAAGCTGGAACCCGCCACAAAACGGTCCCAGGAGACATGAGGATCAAAGGCAAATTCACCATGGAAAACCTCCTGCCGGGGACCGGGACGCTCTTCAGTTATTCAGTAACTTCTGTTACCCCGCGTCGGGCCACGCCAACTAACTGAAGTTGCTAAGGAAAGAATAAGAAAAGTCCACCAAATAGTGTTTACCTCCACCTTTTTGACTCCGAAAACACTCTTTTTGGCTTGACCAGATCAGGTACGAGGTGCTTAATGATCCAAAGCATTCCGCCTTTGAAAATCGATGGGCCGCATTCGGAAAAACGGATACAGAACGCCTTCTTGTGGTCGTATTTACCACGAGGAAAAGCCTGATCAGGGTAATTTCTGCCAGGGATATGAATCAAAGAGAGAGGACGTTTTATAATGAAAAAGGATAAAAATATTCCGGAGTTCGAGAATGAGGATGAGGAGAGGGAATTCTGGGCCATTCATTCCCCGCTTGATTATTTTGAAAATGAATCTGTTAAGAGCGCTTCTTTCCCCAAACTTAAGCCGTCGGTAAAATCGATCTCTATACGGCTTCCGGAGGATATGCTGGCGGAACTAAAGACCCTTGCAAACAAAAAGGATGTCCCCTACCAAAGCCTGGCAAAGATCTACCTTGCAAGGCAGATCTCTTTAGAACGTGGGTCATTACATGAGGTCTCTCAAAGAAAGAGTGGGTAGCGGGTATGTGTACGGCACCAATGGATCTGACATGCATGAGCGGAAGTGCCCCGAGTGTCAGGGAGGTTACCCCGGAATCCGGTATTGGCGGATTGTCGAAGGGTGAAAGTATCTTGGGAAAAGGCATGGCTAAGGCAGTTAAAATTGTTCTTAGGATTCTGCTGGGTCTGTTTTTGGTGGCTTATGTGTTCAGGCAGCTTTCATGGACTTGAAATGTCTATTGATGGTGAGCCGGGTATGCCTGAGATGGATGGGAAGTGACAGCCGCATGTACCGCTTTGAATCCCTGATTCACGAGGCCGTGAGGTTCAGGCAGAGCGGAATGCCGGTATCCAAGGATGCAGTTGAGGTGAGCCGGCTCTATGAAGACCGTGCCGGCGGTGAACCGGTTCAAACGGCCCTTGAGGACCCCTTTTTCCCCCTCACGCTCTATGCAAAAAAGCATCTGTCAGCTTGTGAGAGCGGGGAAGCGGGTGTGGCAAGGGCCGGGCGGGATCTGGCCCTTTTGAGTGGCATGTATCTGAGGATTCGTAAAGATATTCCCCGGTACTTTGGAAACCGGGAGGTCACCTGTGTCGATTTAAACGGGGATGCGAACCAGGAGGTTCATTCGGACGACTGGTGCAGCCTCTGCGGAGAGTGCTGTCAACTTCCGGGTACCATCCCGGATCCGCCCGAGCCCATTCGATATCCCGGTTACTGGTATACCTACATTGCGGGAGATGGGCCGCTGATTCAACAATTCTGTCCCTTCCTCTTCGAACTCCCGGTTCAGAGCCTTTTCTTCTGTGCCATCCACACCATCAAACCGCTCACCTGTCTTGCCTACGGCAAAGAGAATTGTGAGGAAAGCCATCCCGGGATGGCGGTATCGAATCCTTAGCTTCACATAAGCGGTGCATTCGTTCTTCCCAGGTCCAACAGAAATAGACAGTTGTAAATGTGCAGGGAATTATCATAGAATGAAAAAAACGGTCCCTATAATTTTTTTTATGAGAGAGGTGGTGGGATGGAAAAAAAATGGTCTTACAAAGGGTATGAGGTTGAGGCGGGGCTCAAGCCGGGCAGTGCGCATTTCCAGTATTTCTTTTCGGTGTTCAAGAATAATGAAAAGAAGTGCAATTACTGTGTCTGGATAGAAGATGATGCCCTCTCCCGCTTTGATTCGGGCGAAGACTTTGACGCCATTGTCGCCGACCACGGTGACGCATGGGAACGATGGGTCAAGGCGCAGATTGACGCCGGGGATATTCAAAGCAAAGTGCTCAAACTTGAAAAGGACGGGGAAAAAGAGATCGACCTCTCCGAAATGCGGGAACATCTGAGCATGGATTAGTGGACAGTTTGCCGTTTATACTGGTGGTAGAGGAGGAGACCGTTGATTCACGATTTTGATGTGGTGGTGGTGGGCGCCGGTGGTGCCGGATTATATGCCGCCCTCGAGGCGGGAAAGGCGGCCAAAACAGCGGTGCTGTCCAAGGTGTATGCGGTGAGGAGTCATACCGGCGCAGCTCAGGGGGGATCAGCGTGCAGCCCTGGGGAATGTGGAGGAGGATCGGCCCGAATGGCATGCCTATGATACGGTAAAGGGCGGCGATTATCTCGTGGATCAGCAGGCGGCCCTGATTCTGGCTGAGGATGCGGTGCAGGCGGTCTACGACCTGGAGAATCGTGGACTCCCCTTCAGCAGGACCGAAGACGGCCGAATCGATCAGCGTCGCTTCGGGGGCCATACCCGCAATTTTGGCGAGGCCGCCGTACGTCGGGCCTGTTATGCGGCGGACCGGACCGGCCACATGATCCTGCAGACATTGTATCAGCAATGCATCAAACAAAACGTCCATTTTCACGACGAGTTCCATGTGGTGGATGTGATGATAGAGGGCCACCGGTGTGTGGGACTGGTGACGGTGGAGTTGGCCACCGGTGACATCCATATCTTCAGAGCCAAAGCGGTTTTATTCGCCACCGGTGGATGGGGGCGGATGTTCAAGATCACATCCAATGCCTACGCGAACACGGGCGACGGTCCGGCTATCCTGGCCCGGCAGGGGGTTCCGCTGGAGGACATGGAATTTTTTCAGTTTCATCCTACCGGCATCAAGGGCATGGGCATTTTGATTTCCGAGGCGGTCCGCGGAGAAGGGGGGATTCTCCGTAACCGGGCAGGGGAACGCTTTATGGAAGAATATGCCCCCACGCTACTGGATCTTGCCCCTCGAGATATGGTCTCGCGGGCGATCATGACGGAAATCAAGAACGGAAACGGTATCCAGGGAAACAAACGGATCGACGATTATGTGCATCTGGATGCCACGCACCTGGGCCGGGAAACCCTGGAGACCAAACTGCCCGACATTTCCGGCTTTGTCCGGACGTATCTGGGACTGGATCCGGCCGAACAGATGATTCCGGTCCAGCCGACCGCTCATTATGCCATGGGCGGTATCCCCACAAATGTGGACGGTCGGGTGCGCGTGAACGGTCAAGGCGACTTCTACGACGGCCTATATGCGGCCGGCGAGTGCGCGTGTGTGTCCGTGCACGGGGCCAATCGTCTGGGCACCAACAGCCTGCTGGATCTGGTGGTATTCGGCCGTAGGACCGGGATTCACATGGCTGCGTATGTCCGTGATGCGGATCTTCCCGATGTGAAACCGGATGTTGCGGAGGCCGACCGCCGGCGGATCAATACCTTGACGGACGGCAAATCCGGGCCTGACGGGGCGAATATCCAGAAGAGCATGCAGGAAGAAATGATGGCCCATGTGGGCGTATTCCGACGAGAATCGGATATGGAACAGGCCGTGGACAAACTGGCTGAACTCCGGGAGTCGGCCAGGGACCTCAGGATCGCGGATACGAGCAAGGCCTTTAACACCGCCCTTTTGGAGGCCTTGGAACTCCAGAATCTCCTGGATCTGGCCTTTATCTTTGCGGTGTCGGCCAATACCCGCCGGGAGAGCCGGGGGGCCCATGCCCGGGAAGATTACGCGGATCGCGATGACGAAAAATGGCTACGACACACTATGGCCTATCTAAAAAGGGATTCCGTAGGGCTGGATTATATGGACGTGGACACCTCCAAATGGACGCCCAAGCCCAGAACTTACTGATGGTTGCCTGAGCATGCCAGAAGGTCTCAGAGGGAACCCAGATTGCAGAGCGGGGGATGTAATGCAGATCATCTTGAACATCAAGCGGTTCAATCCGGAAACCGATGAACATCCCTATGAACAGACGCTATACGCATCCGCTGAACCCACGGATCGATTGCTGGATGTGCTCATGGATATCAAACATCACCAAGACAGTACGCTGGCGTTTCGAAAAAGCTGTGCCCACGGGGTCTGCGGGTCCGATGCCATGCGGATCAATGGCAAAGATCGCCTGGCGTGTAAAACCCTGGTACGGGATGTGGCGGACACCGATGGGGCTGTCATCACCCTTGAACCCCTCCGACACTTTCCGGGTGCAGCGCGACCTCATTGTAAATCAAAGCGTCTTTTTCGAAAAATATCGGTCGGTGAGACCCTATTTAATCAATTCCCAACCGGTCACGGAAAAAGAACGCCTTCAATCCCCCGAGGAACGAAAGGCATTTGATCGCCCCACCCAGTGCATCCGGTGCGCGGTCTGTTTTTCAGCCTGCCCGATCCTTGAGGAGAATCCCCGGTTCCTGGGGCCGGCAGTCATTGCTCAGGCCGCCCGGTTCAACAAGGACAGCCGGGATATGGGGTTCGGGGATCGCCAGTCGGTGCTGAACGATCCCGACGGTGTCTGGCCCTGTCAGAATCATTTTGAGTGTACCCGGTCATGCCCCCGTAGTATCCCTATTACCAAGCTGATCAACGAAACCAAACGGGAGATTGAAGCCGATCAAAAAAACATAAAGGGACAGCGTCAAAATATCTGATCGGTGGGTTTGCCGCCCTGCGGGTTGTCTTCACCCGAACGGGCCAGGAGCTGTTCCAGACGGTTTGTGTATACGATCATCAGGTAATATTCCGGCCGGTCATCGCGGCCCAAAAGCCGGACGATAACGAACACGTCCCCGTTCTTATGCCAGCTCAGGGACCAGCTCTGGCCGCCTGAAGTCGGGATTTTTTCCGGAAGACCGTATTTGTCTTCGACGCTCTTGATGAATTCGGGGATGTCCTCTTTTTGGGCGATCATTTTGATGAGAAGCGGACACCCGGACGCGTGATCGTAAATGAGCTCGACATAGTCGAAGCCGGTGTTCCCGTCCCGGGTATTGCGAAACGTCCATCTGGTGGCTGGATATTGCTTCAGCATCACATCGTTGACATTCAGGCGCTGATTCAGCCTCGCCAGAGCCGGATAATATGACTTCAGAAATCCGTCATACTTCAATACCAGGCCTATTGAGCTGCGGGGATTGACGGCCGCAGAGCCTAAGGAGGCCTTGAGACGATCACGCACTTCACCATCGATGACGGTATTGGCGCCGATACCCATGAACTCGAATGATTCCGGAACGGGCGACACCTGTACCGGTACCTTCTTCTCATCAGCGCACCCACAGAAAAGTGCCCAGAACATACAAGAAATCAAAAGCCATCTGACACAATTCGAATGGTGTCGGTCCATTTCATTTACCCAACGCGATCCATAGGGAACAAATCGTGAGAAGCGCTTCGGTTGCCGATTCGGGTATACTGTGGCACGGAAATGCACAAAATTCAAGCACAGAACACCAGGGCTCTCGCCGATCTGAAGTGCTTTATGATCAACATAGACCGCATGAACTGAAGGCAACCCCTTGACTTCGCTTTAAGATCCCCTATGCTAATACCGTGACGTCGGACAAAACGTATTCCCTGATATGCCTGATAGACGTCAACAGAAAGTGTTCAGGTGAGCCCATCAAAAAGACACCATTTCAAATACGGAACATCCGTCTGTTTATCGCATTTCGTGTCTTCTTCAATGCGCGATTCTATTACCCTGTTTTTACTATTCTTTTTCTCGATTTTGGACTGACGCTCGAGCAGTTCGCGCTGCTCAATGTGGTCTGGGCGTTGACCATTGTCCTCCTGGAGGTCCCCTCCGGCGCTCTGGCGGATACCATCGGCAGAAAAAATCTCCTGGTTTGCACAGGAATCTTTATGGTGCTGGAGATGTCGCTCCTCTGCTTTGCACCCATGGGCAACCCACATCTCTTGTTTATTATCTTCCTGGTGAACCGGGTATTGAGCGGTACCGCCGAGGCGGCGGCCAGTGGTGCGGACGAGGCCCTTGCCTATGATTCACTCAAGAAAGAGGGAGACCCTGCGGATTGGGGTCTAGTTCTGGTTCGACAGATGCGCTTTCAATCCGCTGCATTTATCATCGCCATGAGCGTCGGGGGTGCGGTGTATGACCCGGATGTCATGAACCGGGTCGCCCATTGGCTCGGGCTAAATCTCACGCTGACTCAAGAGATGACTTTGCGGTTTCCGCTGTTCCTGACGTTGGGCATGGCCATGATGACCCTGTGGACCGTTGTGCGGATGAAGGAGACCGGATCGGGAACAAATGAAACGGCGGTCTCCCGCACGAAGTGGCGAGACGCCCTGTTGAATACCGTTACATTAACCCTCCAGGCCGGACGATGGATTGTGAAGACACCGTTCGCTTTGATGATCATCGCCACGGCCGTCGCCTTTGATCATATCATGCGAATGGTAATCACCCTGAGCAGCGAGTATTACCGGCTCATCGATCTGCCCGAGGCCACATTCGGATTAATCGGATCAGGCATGGCCCTTATGGGGATTTTCATTCCATATGCCGCGCTGAAACTGGTGCAACGCCGTTCCCCAAGGTTTAACCTCGGTGTCATGGCGGGACTCACCCTCACGGGGTTGGTGGGCATGACGTTTTTTCTGCCCATACTGGGCCTGATTCCCATGATCCTGCTTCGTGGGGCCATGTTTCTTTTGGTATTTTTCAGCAGCCATTACCTCAACCGGATTACCCGTTCTCACCAACGTGCCACTGTATTGAGCTTTAAGGGTGTCACCATCAATCTGGCCTACGGGCTCATCGGACTCGCCTATTCGCTGCTGCTGGGAACCACGCGCTCCCGCGTGGTGGAAACCGATCCGGGCCTTGCTGGAGAGGTTCTTGAAAATACGGTTTTCATCGAATCCTTCGCGTGGTTTCCCGGCTATTTTGTGGTGACGTTGTCGGCCCTTGTCATCCTCGGGTTCTGGGTCTTGCGCTGTACGGAGGCACACAAACAGGTTGGATGAAGCCGAGCGGCATATGTGAATTCGTTGTTTTTTTGCGAAAAGGATGAGGGGGGCATGAATATCCGAAAGGACCTCTGATGGTGAATAGATCAAGACTCTTGCTGAGCATGGGGGTTTTCGGGTTTACCTGGCCGGTATCCCTGCTGGATACCCCCCTTAAAACACTCTGGCCGGTGATTGTGGCGCTGTTTTTGGTGGTTATCACCCGCCGGGCCATTTGGGGTCTGTTGACCGGCGCCTTGGCCGGGTCCATTATGCTCTGTGATGGAAATCCCTGGCAGGCCTATCTTGAGCTCTTTGCCCGCCATCTGGCGCCGAGTCTGGGCAGTCCATGGAAGATCGGGGCCATTCTCTTCACGCTGATCCTGGGTGGTTTTGCGGGTGTGCTCAACGCGGGTACCGGATTTCAAAGAATGGTTCGCTTCTTTGTCCGCACGGGAGGTCATGCCGCCAGGCGGTTTCAAGCCACTGCGGCCGGACTCGGCATCATATGTTTTTTTGACGGCCTGGCCAACAGTATGCTGGTGGGACGCGTCTGCAAGGATATGGCGGAAAAGTGCGGGGTCTCACGGGTGAAGCTTGCCTATATCGTGGACTCCACATCGTCTGCGGTGGCCTGTGTGGCATTTGTCTCCACCTGGATTGCGTATCAGTTGAGCATGATTAAGGAGGGATACCGGCTCGCCGGGCGGGATATCAATCCCTATCTGATGTTTTTTAAATCCATCCCGTATAATTTCTATTGCTGGTTTGCCTTGGTTATGCTGTTCGTCTCGATCTTTCGCCGCTTCAATCCCGGCCCGATGAAGACCTTTGAAAACGATGCCCGGCACCTCACATCAATGGGCAAGGAAGGCCCTGCCCATGTTTGGGAAAAGGGTGCAGGGATGTCCACTGTATTTATTCCCCTCATTACCCTGATTTTCTTGTTTTTTATCGGGTTCTATTTGCTGGGAAGCCCACGCCCCATATGGCCCGTCAGCATGGAGAAGATTGCAGCCGCGTTCGGTTCGGATGCAGGTCCCCTTGTACTGGTGCTGTCGGGGCTTGTCGCCTCTCTTATTGCCATACTCCTTTTTCCGGGTCGCAACGGCGATCGGATCCTTCAGGGCATCCTTGCGTTCAAGGAAGGCGTCCAGTCCCTTATCGGACCGATTTTCATTCTGGTGGCGGCGTGGATCATCGGGAGCGTCCTCGGCGCACTGGGGACCGCAACATATCTGTCCTCGTTGATGTCCAATACCGGGGCTGTGGTCCTTGTCCCGGCCATGATCTTTATCACCGGTTCGCTGATCTCCTTTTCCACAGGCACCTCCTGGGGAACCATGGGGATCCTGTTTCCCCTTGCCATTCCCCTTGCCGCCGCAGCCTGTCAGGCCGCAGCTCCGGCCTGGCAGGAAACCTATCTGCACATATCGGTGGCGGCGGTGTTCAGCGGTGCGGTATTCGGCGATCACTGTTCTCCCTTCAGCGACACCACTATCATCTCATCCATTTCCTGCGGCGTGGAGCCGCACGACCACATCCGGACGCAGATCCCTTTTGCATTGATCACCGCCGGTGTGACCCTCCTGTTCGGCTTTTTTCCGGCCGGACTGGGGTTGTCGCCCTATTTTTCCCTCCTCATGGGTGTTTTGTGCCTCATCTTTCTGCCCACTTTGCTGCGTCTTTTCATGGAGAAGAAAGAAAAACGCATTCCTATTTGACGCGGACGATTTCCTTTTTCCTAAGGGCCCGCTGGAGGATTTCAATGATCTTGGCTTCGATATCATCCCAGGCGGCTGATTGGGTTTTTTTGATCCAGACCTCCCGGGGCTTGATATGGATCTCCTCGATGCCGGGGAGGGCCATGAGGTCACGGACCGCGCGCTCCCCGATACGCCCGAGAGATTCAAGGGATGCTTCTGACTGTTCAAAGAAATCGCGCTTGAAATATTCCACGCGATAGCTCGATATGGCCTTCGGGGTGAGGAAGGAGCGGATTTCGAGATTCGGATGACGGTAGACCAGCACCCGGGGGGGATTGGCGCGACGATTTTCTGATGTCATATGTTCACCTCTCCGTTTTAATAAACCAGTGACGAACGCTGAGTCCGTGTGATCGATGATAGTGTTTCGGGTATCTCAACAGACGAAAACATCGGAAGGCACCCTGCTGATGAGTTCATAACCCGTCTCGGTGACCGTAAACATGGTTTCTACCCCGGCGGAAAAATGATCCTGAAAGACCAGTTTGGGCTCAATGGAAAATGTCATGCCGGGTTTCATGGGCATTTCATTTTTATCGCTGATGATGGGGGGTTCCACCAGTTCGAGGCCGATGCCGTGACCGATGAAACGGACTTTATAGCCGGGTGGACCCAGAAAGGATTCAGCATAACCCAATTGACGTGCGCTTTTCAGGGCAATCTGAAACAACCTGTTCAGGGGAATGCCCGGACGTATCGCCTCAAGGATGGTGTTCTGAATGTCGATGGCCGTGAGGGAGGCGTTCATGGCCGTTTTCGGCATGCTTTCAATGGCGAACATGCGCGTTTCATCGGTGTGATACCCATTCAACATGAGGGCGAGGTCGATCATGATGGGTTCGTTTATGGCGAGCTGCTTGTTCCCTGCGCCTACTGGGAACGCAGGAGACGTGCCCTCGCCGCTGGCCGGCGAATCCAGTAGTCCCACCATCCCGCCGCTGACGCCGCTGAGCACATGCCAGGGATACCCCTCGGCCTGGTAATCCCGAAGTCTTCAGCTTACCGCTGTGGCCATGCTTTTTTGCAAAGGCCTCAAACATGCCGGCAAATTCCATTTCCGTCAGACCCGGGGCAATACGTTTTTTCATGTACTGAAACGTTTCAGCGGACAGGTAAGCCGTTCGAACCATCTGTTCGATTTCCCATTTGGATTTGATCATCCGTGTTTCAAGAATGATCAATGATCCGTCCACACACATGGTATCTGGAAACAGCGTTTGATAGAAATGGAAATCGCGCGCAGGGATGACATCCAGCTCAAAGGCCAGTGTCTTTGGCATTCGGCCATAGACGTCACGAATTCGTGAAGGAATCTCCGTTACGGACGTGATTTCAATGAGGGTGGAAATGGGGGATTCTTTCCTTGCCCGCGGAAAATAGCGCTTGATGGAGAGAAGCGGGTCCCCTTGTGCCGGGATGAACAAGACACCATCTTGTGCGGTGCCGGTAAAATAAAAGAGGTCAGCTCTTTGAATAATGAGGAGGGCTTCCACCTCATTTTTCTTCAATCGGTTTTGGACCGCATGGATTCGGTTATCTATTTCACTGGGCGGGACACATAGTTGTCGCGACATTTGTTGTGGGCTTTCCGGTTTCATTCCTGCCGTTATGGTGTTATATTCAGTGCAGCCGATTCACGAACCCGGATTTTGTGAAGTCACGGGCTCATCTTTCCAATAAAGCAGGTTCAGGGAGACGCCATGGTCAGGGAGCAGGGTGTTGTGGAATGGGTAAAAGGAGGCAAGGCCCTCCTCCGAATAGAGCGGACCTCGGCGTGTGCCACCTGCGAGTCGAGAGGGTCCTGCGAAATGGGGCCCGACAAGAAGATGATGGTAGAGGTGACCAATGACCTGGGTGCCGGCACAGGGGATCGTGTGGAGGTAAGCGTGCCAACCGGTTCAATTCTCAAGTTGAGTCTGCTGGTGTACCTGTTTCCCATACTCTTCCTTATTGCGGGTGCATATACAGGGGGTGAATGTGCGCAACGATTCGCCTTTGACACCACGCTGGGCTCCATTTTCGGCGGGGGGATGATGGCGGCGATTGCGTTCATTGTGCTCCGGCATTTGGATCGCCGACTTCAACTCAGGGGCCGATCAATTCCCCAAATGACACGGATTTTGGCCCATTCGAAGCCGTCTCCGTAAAAAACGATTGTCCGGAGGTGTCAAATTGCGGATTTCAGCTGCTTCAGTTTTTCCGGGCGGTTTTTAAGGAACATGCAATGATTAAGGGTTGTTTTTCCGTCGATGGTATCTTCGGCAAAGGTCTGGCAATCGGGGCACCCGCACATGCCGCACTCCTTTCTGGGAAGGGCCTCCATAATTTGTTTCACCTTGTTCAACCGCTCGATGTTTTCTGTAATGGACCGGCCGGAGTCGGCGGGAATGAGCTGGGATCTGTCTTTTTCCGTGAAGAACCATCCCTTCTTGTATAAATCAATGACGTATTTATATTTGATGCGTTTTTCCGAGCCAAACATGCGGATAAACTTCTGGAGGAGATGTTTGGCCCGGTACTTGTCCTCAACCGTAAAGGGCCCGCCGATACACCCTTCACGACAGACCCGGCATTCGACATAGTCCAGATCATCGAGGATTCCCATCTCGATCTTTTCAAGATACAAAATGGTTTCATCGAGACCCGAGACGGCAAGACAGTTTCTGTCCAATCCCGCCACTTCACCCCCCGACACGCCCCATCCCAGTCCGATCCCACTGGAGTGGTGCAACACACGGTCGTCATCGATTTCCTTTAGATTTCTTTTAACCGCTTCATAAACGCGGTTAATTCCCACTGCCTTATCCATCCCGGCATATTTCCGATTCACGGATTCCTTGACAAAATCGGTCATGGCCGGGCAGGGGGTAATGTTCAAGATTCGAACATCTTCAGGTTTATACCCGTACTTGGTGGAGATTCGTTTCTTGCCCTCCCTGGAGACGATCTCACGCGGTGTGGCGAGCGGGGGGATGTGCTTTAGAAGCGTGGGAAACCGGCAGGCGATGAGGCTGACCACCACCGGGCATACCGGAGAGATGAGTGGAAAGTGAGAATCCCCTTTCTTGCGTTGTTCCCGGATGTACAACTCGATGGCAAAATTGAACAATTCAGTGGTGTACGATTGATCGTGCACATACCCGAATCCCATTTTCTTGAGGGCCAGCAGGATGTCGTTGGGCAGATAATCGGATCCGAACTGAGAATAGATCACCGTGGAGGGACTGATGACGAACCGATCGTCCCCGTTTAACTCATCTTCCTTAAACCCCGACAGGCTGATGGCATTTTTCGGGCAGACACGGATGCATTCACCGCAGTTGATGCAAACCCCTTCTATTCTCGCTGCTTCCTTCCTGACACGGATCGCCTTGGTCGGGCATGCCTTCATGCAGAGGACGCATCCAGTGCATTTATCCACATCCACCTGGACATGAGGTCTTCTTCTTTCGGCTTCAGATGAGCTGCTCACGCCCCGTCCTTGACGTTAAAGATGATTTTCAGACAGGTCCCGTTTCCCATTTTTGAATCGATGCTCAGTTCATCGGCATTTTTTTTGATATTCGGGAGGCCCATTCCGGCACCAAATCCCATCTCCTGGAATTCTTTGGTGGCCGTGGAATAGCCCTCCTGAAGGGCGAGTTCGATGTCTTCAATACCTGGGCCGTCGTCCCGCATTTCAAGGCGGATATGCTTCGGATCGACAATCAGTTCACAGGTGCCGTCACCGCCGTGCATGACAATATTCATTTCCGACTCATAGGCGCATATGGCGACCCGGCGGATGAGGTCAGGGGGAAACCGACGGCTTTGAGAAGTTCCTGCACCTCGATGGATACCTCGCCGGCCTTTACAAAATCCCTGGCTTTCACCTCAAAACGTTTGATAAGGTCGGTCATCGCGATGCCGGAGCGGAATGAGGCTTCTCATCCGTCGCTCGTCTATAAGGGTAGTATTCGGGGGAGTCTTTCGCTAAGCGGTCCTTCCTTCTACTCCCCTGAGGCCTTTGGCGAAAAGCCTCCCACAGGATGAAAACATGGTGAACGGCGTCGATAGCAGCGGCAGATGGTGTTTGACCGCCAGTTGAATCACCTCGGGTGCGGGCCGCTTCTTTCTGACGAAGACAATGGCCTTGACACCGGCAATAACAGAAGTCCGGATGGCCTGGGCGTTGCACAAACCCGTCAGCAATACCGTGTCCGTGTTTTGCCCGGTGAGCATGTCGCTCATGAGATCGCTCCCGGCGCCGGCCTCAATGGTGATGTCGAGTTGATCTTCTCCCGTCAGTACGTCTGCACGTAAAGTATCTTTAATATCGCTTAGTTTCATAAATTGTCTTTTTTGGGACCATGGAAATGCCCCTTTTGTCGTAGGAGGCCTGGGCGCTGCCCTCCGGCCTGTAAGCCGCTCACACAGAGCGGGTATTATAAACTGAGAATTGCCGGGTATCTATTCCTTAAAGATCGCATCGAAGACAGCGACGTGCCTCGAGACACGCTGCCTTTTCATCAATGCCCAATTCAACTTCATCGAAGTTATCCACCCGATCCGCCGCTGGCAGTTCATTCATCTCGGGTCGAACCAGTTTTTCATCTTCTTCTGTGGCCTCGAGGCGCGGCAGGGTGAGATGCGGCTTGGGGTGCCAGTAACCGCCGTAGGGCCGGTCCCTGAGATAACAATCGATGGATACGGCCGCACGATGCCCGGCGCCGATGGCCTCTACCACGGTCGCCGGACCGGTAACCGCATCCCCGCCGGAGAAGAATCCGGGTACATTGGTCGCCAGGGTGCGCTCATCCACCTCAAAACTGTTCCAGCGGCTGATATTGAATTGGAGATCGTCATTCAAAAACGAGAGATCCGGAGATTGACTGATGGCCGGGATGATGACATCGGTCTCAATAATGAATTCCGAACCTTCAACAGGGACAGGCCGTCGCCGCCCGCTGGCATCGGGTTTTCCCAGTTCGTTGAAAAGGCACTCCATACCCACGACCTTGCCGTTTTCACCGAGGATTCGAATGGGGGACGTCAACAGATCGATCTGGATCCCTTCCTCTTCCGCCGCATCGACCTCGGCCGGGTTGGCCGGCATCTGCTCGCGCTGGCGGCGATAGACGATGTGGACCTCTTCGGCCCCGAGGCGCAGGGACGTTCGTGCCGCGTCGATGGCTGAATTCCCGGCGCCGATGACACATACCTTTTTACCGGGCGCCTTCTTTTCTCCCAGGTTGACATTTCTGAGGAATTTGGTGGCGTCGATGAATCCCTCGAACTCATCTTCCCCGGGTATTCTGAGTTTCAGGCCCTTATGTGCGCCAATACCGAAGAAAAACGCCTTGTACCCTGATGCTTTCATTTCATCGATGCTGATGTCCCTTCCCACACGAACGCCCAGTCGAATCTCCACGCCAAGCCGTTTGATGGCATTGATCTCGTCGTTGAGTACATCTCGCGGGAGCCGATATTCGGGGATGCCCACATGGAGCATTCCCCCGGCCACGGGGAGTTCTTCAAATACGGTCACCGGATATCCCTTGAGGGTGAGATCGTGGGCCACGGTCAATCCCGCGGGACCGGCCCCGATGACGGCCACCTTGTCCTCCGGAAAAAGGGCCTTTGCAGGTTCGATATCCTTAAGGCATTCTCGATTTTTATCTGCTGCAAACCGCTTCAACGCACAGATGGAAATGGGTTTGTCCACATCCCCCCGGGTGCATTGGGTTTCACAAGGGTGCGGGCAGATACGGCCCAGGCACATGGGGAGGGGGTTTTCCATCCGGATAATGTCCCATGCCTTTCTGAATTCACCCTGGGCGATAAGCGCCGTATAGGTGGATACATCCTGTCCCGTGGGACAGGTGGACTGGCACGGCGGCGCACTGAGCCGTTTGCAGGTTCCCGTGGGGCAGTGTTTATCGAAGATGTGGGCCTCGTATTCGTGGCGAAAATATCTCAGCGTGCTCAAAACCGGGTTGGGCGCGGTCTGACCCAAACCACAGAGCGATGCGGATTGAATGACCTTGCTCAGGGTTTCCAGCCGTTCGATATCATCGGGCCTTCCGTCTCCCTGGGTAATACGCTCCAGTATGTTCAAGAGCTGTTGGGTGCCTTCCCGACACGGTGTGCATTTGCCGCAGGACTCCTCTGCCGTAAAACCGAGGAAAAACTTGGCAAGGTCCACCATGCAGGTGGTCTCATCCATGACCACCATTCCCCCAGAGCCCACGATAGCGCCGGTCTTGGCGATATTTTCATAATCCACCGGTGTTTCAAGTAGGCTTTCCGGAATACACCCCCCGGAAGGGCCGCCGAGTTGCACCGCCTTGAATCGCTTGTTGTCCGGGATGCCGCCGCCGATATCGTAAATAATGGATCTGAGCGGCGTTCCCATGGGCACTTCTATCAATCCGATGTTGCGTACCCGTCCGCTCAGGGCAAACACCTTGGTCCCGGTACTCTTCTCCGTCCCGAGACTACTGAACCATTCTGCCCCGCGATAGATGATCTGGGGAACATTCGCAAGACTCTCTACGTTGTTGAGAACCGAAGGACGGTCCCACAGTCCCTTATGGGCAGGGAAGGGGGGCCTCGGCCTCGGCATGCCCCGTTTGCCTTCAATGGACCGCATCAGGGCCGTCTCCTCACCGCATACGAAGGCGCCGGCGCCGAAATAGAGTTCGATGTCCATGTCAAACCCGGAGCCGAGAATATCCTCGCCCAAAAGCCCGTAGTCCTTGGCCTGCCCGATGGCGGTCTGCAGTCTTTGGATGGCCAGGGGATACTCCGCCCTTACATAGATAAATCCGTGGTGGGAGCCGATGGCTTTCCCACCG
The DNA here is from genome assembly GCA_034522175.1 of Deltaproteobacteria bacterium. Taxonomy (GTDB): domain Bacteria; phylum Desulfobacterota; class DSM-4660; order Desulfatiglandales; family Desulfatiglandaceae; genus JAIPDZ01. The sequence goes on from JAXHLQ010000001.1 coordinate 4,536,518, forward strand.
ATGATCATCCCCTCCAGTACCGCATGGGGATCACTTTCCAGTATGGATCGATCCATGAATGCGCCTGGATCGCCTTCATCGGCATTGCACAACATGTATTTGGGACTCCCTTCGGAACCCGCGCAGAACTGCCATTTGAGGCCGGTGGGGAATCCTGCGCCGCCGCGCCCCCGCAGCCCGGATGCCTTCATCTCCTCAACGATCTGTTCCGGCGTCATCTCCAAAAGGGCCTTGGCCGTTCCCATGTACCCATCCCGGGCGATATATTCGTCGATGCTGTCGGGATCGATCAGGCCTCTGTTCCTGAGGGCCACCAGGACCTGGCGGCTGAAGAACCCGATATCCTTGATAGCGGGTACCAGTTGCTCCCCCTCCGGGCTCTCGAAGAGGAATTTCTCGGCGATACGACCCTTGACAAGATATTCCTCAACAAAATAAGGGACGTCTTTTGTTGTGAGTTTTTGATAGAAGACCCCCTCGGGATAGGCGATCATCAATGGGCCGGCGGCGCAGAAGCCGTTACATCCGGTGGTGGCCACATAGACTTCGTCCTGGAGCTCCCGTTTGTTGATCTCCTCGACAAGGGCGTCTCTCACATCCAGTGATCCACTGGATACGCAACTGGTTCCTGCACAGATGAGGAGATGAACGCGGTATTTCTTTTCCATGAATCGTGCCTCTTTTACCTACAGATGGACCTTCGTGTTATTCTGCTTAGTAAGTGGTTTCGCTTCCGACAGAAAGCGCGTATTTGGATACGGGATGCCCGTTCATCACATGTTCGTCAAATATTTTTGTGGCTTTCTCCTCATCCAGCAATACATATTTGACCGGTGCGGAATCTTTCACCTCAACGGTCATCATCGGTTCGTGATTACAGAGTCCCGCGCAGCCGGAAGAAGTCAGGATGATGTCGGCGGCCCCTGTTTTTTGTATCTTTTCGAGTAGAAAGTTCATAATCTTTCGGGCGCCCGCAGCGATGCCACAGGTGCCGAGATGAACGGTGATCTTGACGCGGTATTCACCGGCGCGCAGGTTCACGGTTCCCTTTGCCGCTTCCTTGATGCGTTTAAGGTCTTCCACACGAAGCTTGGCCATTTTTTTTCCTCCATGAAGCCCTGTTGGCGTACGGCTATGATTCCGGGTTATTCACCATTTCTTGAATCAGTTGCAATATTTTTGGGTCTGAAATGGTGCTGAAACCTTCGATTTCATCCTTGATGGAGCGGGTATCCAGGGATGTCCGCTTTCCATCCCGCTTGTATTCATACACAAAGTCCACATCCGGATTCCCGGCAATGAGCGACACCAGCGTGGCACCCATGTCGCCCATGGGTTTCCGGTCAATATGTCCGGCCTGAAATGTCGCCGTTAGCTCGGTTCCAAGGCCCGCCTCGGAGGCAACAGAGAGTCGGCCGCCTGCCTCCCGGGCGGCCTGCTCAAAGAGGGGGATGCCGAGTCCCACCCGGCGGGTGGTTCGGGAGGTCACAAATGGATCCGTTACCCCCTTGAGTGTTTGACTGTCCATACCGTGCCCATCGTCTTTGATGGTAATTTGCAACAGATCGCTTTTTGTATCTTCGATGATGCGAATCTCCACGCGCGTGGCGCCGGCGGTTGTGGCGTTTTCAACAATGTCCAGTATATGAAGCGATAGATCCTCCATGAGCGTTGATGGCCTAATTGAGGATTTTTCGTCCGTCCATGCCTTTCAAGGCCAGCTTCAACTCCGCCAACCGGGGCGCGGCAACCCGGACACGCGTCGGGCTTGTGCCCAATTCATCCAGGTCATGGGCATCAGAGGCGGATATGAACGGGACCTTCGCATATTCAGAGTAATCCGCCTGCGCCTGGGACAGCGTGAGTCTTCGCGAAATCTCCAGGGCGTCAAAATTCAGGTCATCCGGAATGAATCCCAGTTGGCTGATCACACTGAAACTCCGTCGATCGATGTGTGCCGCAACAGCCAGACCACCGTGTTCGTGAATGCCGTTGACCACTTCATGAGCGTCAGGACGGTTCCACCGATCAAAAGCCGCGTATTGATGGCCTCGGCTTCGTCATATTCGTTCGCCACCACCTGCAGTCCAAAGAGATCCGGGTCGTTTTCGCCCGAAAAAAGATGACGGTAGACAATCGCCTGCATGGACAGGGCTTCTTCAACATCTTCAAACAGGCCGATAATGTGTGCTTCCTCGGCGGTGGTGATTTCCATGCCTGGGATCACGACCAGCTCGGTCCCCGCTGCCGAAGCCATCACAGCAGCCGCATTTCGGCGCTGTTGTGATCCGTAATGGCGATCATCGCCAGTTTACGCTTTAGGGCTTCCCGGACAATCTTTACCGGCGTCATATCCAGGGTGGCACAAGGGGAAAGGCAGGAGTGAACATGGGTATCGATGGTGATCCACTTCAACGGCGCTTCTGTTCCAACTGCCACCCGCACCCCTTGTTGAAAATCGTCTGAGAAACTCAACTACCGGCCACACCCATTTCAAAGAGCTTGCCGACCAACTCAAACGTAGGCATTTTACTGACCAGTATGGGGATCTGCTCTTCAACGGCCTTTTTGAGGGTCATGGGATCAGGTTCTCTGCTGTTGACCAGGATAATGCCCGAAAGCGATTTCATGACTGCGATGGCGACGATGTTCTGATGCGCCTGCAGCGTGACCCATAAATCGCCCTCCGCGGCATTTCCCATGACATCACTCAACAAATCGCTGGCATAACCGCGGGTGACCTCCCTGTCCAACTGCGTTTCTCCGCTTTTGATTTCAAGGTCGAGTTTTTCGATGATCTTCTGAAGCTTCATTTTTTTGGTTTCCTCAAGGGGTACGGTGTTTTCCGCGGCTTTTATATCGTGCCCCGGTAGCTCTCCACAATGTCGACAATTTGTTTCGGGTCCACCTCTCCATGGGTGGTGTCATCCACCACCATGACCGGGGCGAGTCCGCAGGCCCCGATACATCGGACCACTTCCAGGGAATATTCCCTATCTTCGGTGGTTTCGCCGATTCCCACGTGGAGGTGCTGCTCAAGCTTTTCCAACAGTCTTCCCGAGCCCTTGACAAAACAGGCCGTACCCAAACATACCCGGATGGTGTGTTGTCCCCTGGGGACCATGGTAAAAAACGAATAAAAGGTGACCACACCGAATACATAGGATGGTGCAACACCGAGTCCCAGCGCAATATAGTTCTGGACGGGAACCGGCAGGAAGCCCAGGATCCCCTGGACCTGCTGCAGCACCGGAATCAGCCCACCGCGTTTGGTTTTATAGGTGGAGAGTATCTCGTCAATTTTCTCTTTCGCGTCTGTCTTTTCTTCCTCCTGAAGGAGCGCGATAAAGGCCTCTTTGACTTCTTCCGGATTGCTGGGCGGGACCTGTGTGCCGATGCCTCCGCTCTTGGGAAGGGATTCCAGGAGTCCGCCGCAATGTTCCAGCAGCGTGCGATGGTGGTAATTGAAGGATGTCCAGCCGGGACGTCTGAGGGGGGATCGTGCATCCCTGGGTCCTGGAACCCCCAGTTTCTGCGGGTCGGTCAAAGGCCGCTGCACCCCCTGTTTCTCCATGCGTTCATAGGTCATCCCCTCGAGTTGAGGGATCAGGTCGATGATTTCCTTTTCCCAAATGTCACGGGGGGTGGATTCCGGCCATGAAAGGCCCAGTCGATTGGCCAACTGGGTGAAAATCCATGTTTCCGGTTGGGCATCTCCGGGAGCAGGCACCGCATATCGAACGCGACTCACGCGTCTTTCGCAATTGGTGTACGTGCCTTCTTCTTCAGCCCAGGCGGCGGCGGGAAGCACCACATCTGCGTAGGGGATGGTTTCATTGTTCAGGATATCCTGCACCACGAGAAATTCGACTGCCTCCAGGGCAGCGGTCACGTTGGGCATGACCGGTGTGGTGAGTGCCAGATTTTCGCCCACGCAATAAAGGACGCGGATGGGCGTGCCTGCCTCCTGCTTTCCATTGCTCAGGTTTTGAATCATCTCGGAAAACCGCAAGCCGGGTTTGCTGTTCAGCGAAGTTCCCCAGGCCGTTTCAAAGGCGTTACGCGACGCGTCATCCTCCACCCGGGCGAATCCGGGAAGAAAGTTCGGCAGCAATCCCATGTCACAGGCCCCTTGGGAATTGTTCAGATCGCCGAGGTAGTTCACCCCCCCGTAAGGGACGCCGAGATTTCCGAGGACATCCTGTAGGGCCACAAAGGTCCTGGCAAAGGAAGCAACCTTGGACCCATACACCAGCATGGCCGGTTCTTCCCTGTCGAGAATGTCCACGGCGGACAGGATATCATCGGCTGTAAGCCCCGTGATCTGTGTCACCTTAGCCATGTCATAGCTTTGCGTGCTCTTTTCGATATCCTCAGCACATGTTCGTCCTCTTTGGATGAGTTGATGCATGATACCGTTGATGAGAACGGACTCGGTGCCCTCTTTCAAAAGAAGATGGGTATTGGCAAAGGTGCCGATCTTCGTGGGTATGGAGTTTACAACAATGAGTTGCGCACCGGCTTCGGATGCCCGCTTGACGAATGTGCCGGCGACCGGGTTTTCTTCGGTGATGTCGCTTCCGATGAGCAAAATGCGCTTCGCCTTTTCCAGTTCAGAGAGCGGGTTATTCAGCCCGCCTGCGGCGAAGGGGGAGGCCAGGTTGTTGGTGCCGATGCCCACCCTGAAGAGCTTCTGCATGGTATAAAGGGCTTCGTTTGTGGATTTGGCCGAACAGATGCCTGCAACGGAATCAGGGCCTTCTTTTTCCACGGTTTCTTTGATCTTTTTGGCGATAAGATCCAGGGCCTCTTCCCAGGAGGCACCCCTCAACTCGCCGTCCTTTCGAATCATGGGTCGGGTGAGACGTTCCGGACTCTGAACAAAATCGTATCCGAAGCGGCCCTTTACGCAAAGCCGCCCATGGTTGGGTTGGACCCCTTCGACCGCCGTGACCTTCATGATGGTGTCATTCTTGATGTGAAGATCCAGCTGGCACCCTACGCCGCAATAGTAACAGGTGGTCCGGACGTGCCGGGCCTCCCACGGTCTGATCTTGTAGCGGCTCTTTTTCTCCACCAGGGCACCGACCGGGCAGGCCTGGATGCACTGACCACAGAATACGCATTCCGACCGATCCAGGGATCCATCCCCCATGGCGATAATCCTGGCTTCGGCACCTCTGAAGCCGTGGGAAATGGCGTTATTGACCTGGATGCTGTTGCAGGCCTCTACACACCGGCCGCAGAGAATGCAGCGTGAGGCATCCCTTACAATGAGGGGACTTGCCGTCTCCATGGGATATTCGGCTGGGGCCCGGACCAGTCCACCGGTATCCACCTGATAACGGTAGGCATAGGCCTGCAGTTTACAGGCGCTGTGGGCCGGGCAGAGCTCCGTGGTTTGGTCATATTGTTCCACCTGTCGCTGAAAGTCGGTCCAGTCGTCTGAGGCCTTTTTGGCCACTGCGCAGTTGTGATTGCCGGATTGGAGCAACAGGGCCAGAACCGTTTGACGGGCTTCTTTGACCGCAGGCGAGTTGGTATGAACCACCATCTTATCGCCGGCCGGGGCGGAACAGGAGGGGGCAAGGGCGCGGGCCCCTTCGATCTCCACGAGACAGACCCGGCAGGCACCGGTCGGTGTGGTGCCTTCAAGGTGACACAGGGTGGGAATGAAAATCCCGTTGCGTCTGGCCACTTCGAGGATCGTCTCTCCAGGGGTAAACGCCAATTGGCGACCGTCTATGGTAATCTTCTGTTCGGACATGTTCACTCTCCGACGGATGTTTTTCGCGCAGAGACGCAGCGGCGCAGAGAAAGAATAAATTCCTGCGGGTGATTTCTGTTGGCGCAAAATGGCATATGTGCTTATCGCCTTTCGTAATTCAGATTACTGGGTTGAACCTCAGGACATCTGTTCGCATGCCGTGAGGAGGCTAAACGTCTACTGACCCGTTTTCCATGTCTGCGATTTCGGATTTTTGTAACAAATCAGACCGCAGTTGAGACATCTGCGGGCCTCGTTTCTCGCAGCAGCTTCATCGAGCCCCGGCCAGGGTTTGGGGAAAATCCAGGCACTCTCACTATCCCCCTCCACATCGAGTGAAGGCGGTCGCTCTCTTTCCAGTGTCTCGACGTGGTGGACTTCTGATACATCCAGCACGGATGCGGCTTCACACACCAATTCATCCATCGATCCAACCTGTCCGTCCGTAAGGTAGGTATGGATGGCACGGCAGAGCCGACGTCCTGAGAGGATCGACTTGACCACCGCCGAAGAATCGCTGAGCCTGCCGGGTTCCGGTGCAGTGAACACGCCATTCCGGCCCGTTTTTGGAAACGTGTGGAAGGTTTCAACGGTTCGCCACTGTGAGGCGGCCGCGTCCGTGGTGTCATCCGAGTCATCGGGGACAAACACCAACTCCGGGAGCCGGGCGCCTGGGAAAACAACACTGTCCACATGACGTGTGGTTGTTTCCACGAAATCCGCGCGCCGGGAATCTCGCGTTTCCAGTCCGATATCCGTCAGGCGATCATCGGTTCCTTTGAGGAAGGTCACATGGGTGGAAGCGTGAATCTCAATCCCCTCGGCAGCCAATGCGCGGGTATCTTTGAATGCCGCAGGGAGTTCGGCGGGATCAAGGTTTGAAATGATGTGTACCGTTTTTGCCCCCTGCTTTTTCAGCGTGCGTGCCAGGTCGAGTCCTTCAGCCATGTTGTGGACGATGGCGACCTCTTTGCCGATGTTGACCGTTTCGTTCGCAGCGAGGGCGGTCCAGAGATCCAGCAATATGAAAAGACCCTGAAAGGGGAGGTCAAACTGATTGACTTCAGGACGGAGGATCTTTTGGCTGTCGATCCCGCCTGTTGTCAGCACCACCGCATCATACCCTTCGTGCAGAAGCCCCCCCGGCGTGAAATCCCGACCCATGACCCTATTGGTTTTTGCCTCCACACCCATTTTCAGAATCCCATCAATTTCATGATCCAGGATGTCCCGGGGAAGCCGGTCTTCGGCAATGACATACCGTAAAATGCCTCCCAGTTCTGGTTTAGCCTCGAAGAGGGTAGGTCGGTAACCGAGCCGGGCCAGATAATAGCCGGTGGTTAACCCTTCGACACCGCCGCCGATAACAGCGATTTTGCGATGGTTGTCGTCGGCCTTGTAGGGATTGATATGGGCGTCGTTGGCCATCTCATATTCGGCGACAAATCGTTTGAGGGAATTGATGGCCACGGGTTCATCCACCATGTTTCGTCTGCAGGCCATTTCGCAGGGAGCCGGACAGATATGCCCGCAGATGAGCGGAAGGGCGCATTTCTCCTTTATGGTGAGGAGGGCCCCCGGGTAATCCCCGTTGTGGATCTGGCTGATATAGCGGGGGATGTTGATGCCGGTGGGGCAGGTCCGCTGCAAGGGGCCGTGCATTCGTCGGTCTGATATTCGTCGATGATTCGAAGTGAGTTGGAACTGAGGGTAATGATGTGTTTCGGGCAGATTCGCTCGCAGGTGCCGCAGCCTGTGCATCGCTCTGTGTTGACGATGGGCAGGTTGTCGGGCCCGATGGTGAGCGCATCAAAGGGGCACGCGCGAACACAGGTGCCGAGTCCCAGACATCCGATGGGGCATTCTTTGGACCCTCCTCCCAGCAGCATGGCGGCGCGACAATCATGAATGCCCTGATAGATGTATTTCAGGTCTGCTTCCTGGGTTCCATAGCGGCATCCCGGGAATGCAAATTCGGGCTCCCTGAGCTCCAATTCCACGCCCATGATGGCCGCAATTTCAACAGCGATCTCAGCTCCGCCTGCGACGCAGGAGGACGGTGAGGATTGACCGGCTACAATAGCGGCGGCGTTGGAACTGCATCCGGGTAATCCGCATCCGCCGCAGTTCGCCCCGGGGAGCGCATCGTCCACCGCTTCGATCTTGGGATCCACATACACGTAGAACACCTTCGAAGCCAGTGCCAGGCAAATGCCGATGGCAACACCCAATCCCCCCATTACCAGAAACCCACCTAACATGTCGTTCCTCCAACGTCAGTCGACTTGACCCGCTTCATCTGTCCGACTCGATTCGCTATTCACTGTTCAATCGCCAATCGTCAATCGCCAATCCCTACACCATCCCTTTAAAAGCGAAAAAAGCGAGGGAGATCATGCCTGCGGTCACGAGCCCGATGGACGTATCCTGCAAGGGTTTTGGAACCCTGGCGAGGAGGAGACGTTCTCGAATCCCCGCAAAGAGAATCAGGGCCAGTCCGAAGCCCACCGCATAGCTGAGAGAGGCCACCAGTGCCTGAACAAAACCGTATTCTTCGTTGATATTGATGAGGCATACCCCCATGACCGCACAATTGGTGGTGATGAGGGCAGGAATATTCCGAGCCCCGCATAGAGCGTCGGAATACTCTTTCTCAAAAACATCTCCACCAGTTGGACCAGGGATGCGATGACCAGGATGAAGGCCAGTGTCCTCAAATATTCAAGCTCAAACGGTCGGAGAAGAAATGTGTTGACGATCCAGGTGATGGCGCCTGCCATGACCAGCACGAATACGACCGCCATGGCCATTCCGGTGGCCGTCTCCATCCGTTTGGAAACCCCGAGAAAGGGACAGTTCCCGAGGTATTGCATCAGCAGGATGTTGTTGACAAAGATGCAGCTGACGATCAGTAAGATGTAGTCACCCATTCTGCTGCCTCCGATCGATTATCTCATTTTCCCCAGCATATTCATTACACACAGCATCAACCCCAGACAGACGAACGCCCCCGGGGCCTGCACCATGAAACCGAATGGCTCAAAGCTCGGCCCAAACACCGGAATATCGTAGAAGGTCCCATTACCGAGGACCTCACGAACGATGGAGAGGGCGGTCAGTGACAGGGTGAAGCCCACGCCGATGCCGAGTCCGTCGGCAAAGGAATGAACAACCCCGTTCTTGGCGGCGAAGGCCTCTGCCCGGCCCAATACGATGCAGTTGACCACAATGAGGGGGATAAAGATGCCCAGTTTCAGAAAGAGGGATAGGCGAATGCCTGCATCACCAATTCGACTACGGTGACAAAGGTGGCGATCACCACGATGTAGCAGGCGATTCCGAACCCGCTTGGGGATGACGTTTCTGAGCAGCGATATCAGGACATTGGAACACACCAGCACGAATGTGGTCGCGATGCCCATGCCGATCCCGTTTTCCACCCCCTTGGTCACGGCCAGCGTCGGACACAGGCCCAGAACCAGGCGAAAAGGTGGAATCTTGGCCCAAAGCCCTTTGGTGAATTCTTGAACTGCCGTCTTTGCCATTTCCGCACTCCCTCACTATTGTGTAAGCGCCTTTACCCCCTTGGCGATATCTGTTTTTATCCGCTGGTAGCGCGCGCTCGTTTTTCCGACCGCACCGCACACCCCCCGGGATGAAATGGTCGCGCCGCTGAGTGCATCAATCTGCCCGCCGTCGGCCTTTACCTTGAATGGGTCCTGAACGGGAAGCCCTTCAAATTGTTCGGTAAATGAGGCGTCGGTCTTTGCGCGCGACCCCACGCCCGGGGTTTCGCTGTGGGTGGTGACCTCCACGCCGACGATTTCGTCTGTGTCGATATTCACACCGACAACAACACCGATATCCCCGCCGAAGCCTTTGCCGAAAGATTCCAATGCCACCACATTGGGCTTGCCGTCAAACACACCCACAAAAACCGTTGTTTCCTCCCCATTATCCGTCACCTTGAATCGATCGGTAATGGGATTGTTGGTACTGCCCTTTAGAATTTCATTGATGGCCGGTCCCTTGACGAACTTGAGCTGCTGGTATTCGATCCGATCCTTGGTGGCATTTTGAATGGCCGCCAGCACACCGCCGGAGAGCGAACTGAAAATGACAATCACTATGAACAGTTTCATCATCTCACGCATCTTCATGCCTCTTTCCCAGGGCCCTCGGCCTGATTTTGTCGAAAAGCGGATTGGCCACGTTGACCATCAGAATGGCGAACACGACGCCGTCCACAAAAGCACCGATGTTGCGGATAAGAACGGTCAGAAATCCGGCGCATGCCCCGTATATCAGCATGGGCAGGAAGTTGACCGGAGATGAGGAATCCTCTGTGGCGAGGAAAAAGGCTCCGATGAGGGTGTATCCCGTCAGGAGGTGAAACAGGGGGGGGGCATAGGCCGCTGAGTCGGCCACGTAAAACAAAAGGGCGGTCATAAAGACCCCCGTCAGAAAAGAGAGGGATATCTCCCACCGAATGAACCCTCTGAGCATCAGATAGACGCCACCGATGATGAGCCCCAGGCCGAAGGTGGAGCCGATGGCGCCGGGCTCCTGGCCCATCAACAGATCGCCCAGGGGGTAATTGTACAGGACATCGGTCCCGAAATATTTCAGGGCGCTCAACGGATAGACCATGGTCACCCCAAGATCGTAATGGACCAGGGCCTCGTTAAAATCGAGCATGGCCTCCCATGACAGCATGATCATGGCGATGGCCACCAAAGAGGGATTGAGGGGATTCCCGCCGACCCCGCCAAAAATCTGTTTTCCGATGACGATGGCGATAAATGTGCCCACCAGGACCACCCACCACGGCGTGGATGCGGGGAGTAGCATGGCAAAGAGCAGACCGATGACCGCCGCATTCCCGTCTCCGATACTGATGGGTCTTTTCATTACCAGATTCATGAGGAGTTCCCAGCCAATGGCAAAGGAAACGGCGAAGGCCACCACACCGAGGGCGGGCGCCCCGTATTGATAGATTCCCATAATGACCGCTGGAAGCGCGGCCAGCATGGTATGGTAACTCTTGGCGCAGAGACCGCTTCCATTGTGCCAGTAGGGGGCGTATGACCCAATAAAAAGCTTTTTATTCTCCATCGGATTCCTCCGCGGCCCGCTGTAGAGCGAGTTCATGTTTCCCGAGCATAATGTAGTGAAATACGGGAATGTGAAGCATGCAGACGTAACTGCAGAGACCGCATTCAACACATGACAGGAGGTCATAACGCTGAGCGGCTTCTTCATAGAGCCGGTTTTCAAGCAGGCGCACGAGCATGTTGACCGGTAGCCTTGCAGGGCAGGCCCGCACACATTCTCCGCAATTCACGCATGGGCTGTCCGAGGCCGCGACGATCTGATGCTTATCCTGAATAAAGATGGCATCGGTGGTGTGCATCACCGGCATCTTTTCTGAATAGACGCTGTGGCCGGTCATGGGTCCGCCGAAGACGATCCGGTCTCCCTGATCGGTTGATATGTCGAGGTCGGTCAGGATGTCCTCTACGGGCGTCCCGATTCTTGCCCGTACAAGGCTGACGCGGGCGTCTTTGTGGATAACGGAGACGACCTTTTCCACCGGCGGCCGTCTGTCGACGAAGGCTGTTTTAAGGGCCAGTACGGCTTCGACATTAAGGACCCCCACGCCCAAATCGGAGGGGGTATGGTCACGGGGATATCCTGGTTCAGGAGGTCTCGAACCGTAAACCAGGGGAGGGCCTTTGGATAAGTGGGATCGATAACCTTGACTTCCGCACCGGTCTTCTCGGCCGCTGATTGCAGGCTGGGTGGAATAACCAGGATGACGCGAGCGGCCCCCGTTATGTCCTTGAGACAGCTTACGCCCTCCCTGATTCCCGTGGCTTCGGTGTTGAGGATAAATTGTTGGGTGGACACCAGAAGATCCTGATCGATGCCGTTTATAATAAGGGTATGGACAGGGTTCTCAATGTCGAGTATCGCGTGAACATCCGCCATGCCGGGGAGGCGGGGAGAAATTCCCGGGCGACCTGGGCACTCGGCGATTCGGCTGCATCCGTGAATCCGGTGTCCCATCTGTCCGGTTCATCCACATCGATGGTCACGCAGATGGAGCGATGATCGGTATAGGTGCTGTCTTCAAAAACGGCGTCAACCGTCCCGGTAGCTGTGGTCGTGAGATTTCCTTTCTTGCCTCCTGAAAAGGGAACTGCCGCTCCTGTCTTGACCTCTGTGTCCTGCCTGAGGCCAAGATCTCCCGGATGTATACGATTGTCATGCAGAAGGAGGGTTACTTTTTTTGGAAGCGGTATATCCCTGACTTCCGTCTGAGCGAAAAGCGCAATGTCCGCATATGTCAGTTTCGGTCTGGTAAAACCGAAAAATGGCCTTTTAATCATCGCTTGCCTCCTGACTCATGAGAAAGGGACCCGTCTTTCCCATAAGAAAAGGGTTTGAACCTGATGCACATGGCGCTTTGGCGAGGATCTTACCTCATGTGGCAGGAATAACATTCGACCGGACCGCTCCCACTGTCTTTGTGGCACCCAATACATTGCTTGTGAAGGGCGTCGGATCGCTTGGGGGCATCCTCGCCATCCGATAAATGACATTCTCCACAAGACGTCGGTCTTTCGCCTTCGTCTTCGAGCATGTGATGGCATGTGTTGCATTCGAATGCGTAACCGGCCTCGGAAAAATGCATGTTATGATCAAACAGGACCTTTCCGCCTGTGGTTTTGTACATAATTCTTAAGGGATTTTCGGGTGTCTTTTTTGCGAAGGCCGTGTAGCAGAGGAGCCCTGCAATGAACAGGACAACTGCCATGACGTAGCCAATCGTTTTTTGAGTGTTTGCGGCCATCCCGGCTGTCTCCTCAGATCTGTTGAATGGGCTGGAAATGTCCCAGGTTATGCGTACCCACATGCGAGTTGGGGTACGAAAGCCTTTTACAGACAAGCGTCCTTCTTTGTCAAGGGGGATTTGGGGTTATATTCAGTGAATCGTTATCGTCAGCCAATTCCTTTGCCGGGAGTGCGCCTTGACCACGGATGCGGACGACGGTTTTGCGGGTTGAAAATGACCTGGGGTTTTGATACATTCCCACAACATCGATGTACGGCAGTCAGGGGAAGGGCAGGTAACTTGGCTTCCTCTAATGTGGGCGGAATCTTGTAACGGTTGAATGAACCTGTGAAAGGGGAGGGTTATGAAGAAAAAGGACATTGAATTCGGGTACACATTTGACGATCTCATTTTGGTGCCTGCCAGGTCTTCCGTCCTGCCCAGCGATGCCAATGTAGGGACACGGCTTTCCAGAAACATGCGACTGAGCATACCCATATCGAGTGCCGCCATGGACACCGTAACAGAATATGAGACCGCCATTACCATGGCGAGGCAGGGGGGTATCGGTTTCATCCATAAAAACATGAGCATTGAGCGCCAGGCCCTGGAAGTGGAGAAAGTCAAGAAGTCTGAAAGCGGTATGATTGTGGACCCCATTACCATCACGCCGGATAAAAAAATCCATGAAGTCATCGATATTATGGAAAAATATGAGATTTCAGGCGTCCCGGTAGTGGAGGGTGAAAACCTGGTGGGAATTATTACCAACAGGGACCTGCGATTTGAGACAAACCTGAATCAGCGGGTGGATTCGGTGATGACCAAGGATAACCTTGCAACCGCCCGGATGGGTATTACCTTAGAGGAATCCAAAGCCATCCTGCACCAAAGGCGAATCGAGAAATTGCTGGTGGTTGATGAAAATGGGAAACTCGAAGGCCTCATCACCATTAAGGATATTGAAAAGCTGAAAAAGTTTCCCAACGCATGCAAGGACCATCTGGGTCGCTTGAGGGTGGGCGCTGCTGTGGGGGTGGGATCCGACATGATGGAGCGCCTGTCGGGTCTTGTGAGCGCGTCGGTGGATGTGGTGGTCATCGATACGGCCCACGGGCACTCCGACATGGTGCTGAGGAGTGTGAAAGAAGCCCGGAAGCGATTCGGTGATCTGGAGCTGATTGCAGGCAATGTGGCCACGGCCGAAGGGACCCGGGCGCTGATTGAGGCCGGCGTTGATGCGGTGAAGGTCGGTGTGGGGCCCGGTTCAATTTGTACCACACGCGTGGTGGCGGGAGTCGGGGTGCCGCAGATGACCGCTATTATGGATTGTGCGGCCGAAGCGAAAAAAGCGGACATCCCTGTCGTCGCAGACGGCGGCATCAAGTTTTCAGGCGATGTGACCAAGGCACTGGCCGGTGGTGCCGACTCGGTAATGATCGGTAGTCTGTTTGCCGGTACCGAGGAAAGCCCCGGGGAAACCATTCTTTTCCAGGGACGTACCTATAAGGTCTACCGTGGAATGGGATCCCTCGAGGCCATGAAAGAGGGGAGTAGGGACCGATATTTTCAGGAGAAAGCGGAACTGGAAAAGAAGCTTGTGCCTGAGGGGATCGTGGGGCGGGTCCCCTACCGGGGGAATCTGGCGGAGACGCTCTATCAACTGGTTGGCGGGCTTCGCGCGGGAATGGGCTATTTGGGATGCCATACCATTGATGAACTGCAGACCCAACCGCGTTTTATTCAGATTACGCCCGCGGGCCTTCAGGAGAGTCATGTCCATGACGTGATCATCACCAAAGAAGCACCGAATTACCGAATCGAATAGGGAGCCAAATGAGAAACGATATCCACGTGGAACGTATCCTGATTCTGGATTTCGGTTCCCAGTACACCCAGCTCATTGCCCGGCGGGTTCGGGAGGCCAGCGTCTATTGTGAAATCCACCCCTTCAATATGCCTGTGGAGGAGATTGCCGAATTTTCCCCTAAGGGCATCATCCTTTCCGGGGGTCCCGCAAGTGTGTATGGGGAGGCGGCACCGCTCGCAGACCGGCGTATCTTCGATCTCGGCATGCCCATCCTCGGCATCTGCTATGGCATGCAGTTTATCACCCATATGCTGAGCGGAGAGGTTGCCCTCACGGGGGACCGGGAATACGGCAATGCGGTCATCTCTATTTTAAGGGAGAGCGACCTTTTTCGGGGCCTGGGAGATGATGGGGAGCGAATCGTGTGGATGAGCCACGGGGATCGCATCGATCGGATGCCGGAGGGCTTTGAAGTTCTGGCCGAGAGTAAGAACAGCCCGGTTGCGGCCATGGGGAATCCGTCCAAGAAGTGGTTTGGTCTGCAGTTCCACCCCGAGGTGGCCCATACGCCGGATGGGTTCAGGATTCTGAAGAATTTTCTCTTCACCATCTGTGGATGCGAGGGGTCCTGGACCATGGCCTCTTTTGTTCAGAGCACCACGAAGGCCTTGAGAGATCAGATTGGAAATGATCGTGTGATCTGCGGTCTTTCAGGGGGTGTGGACTCATCGGTTACAGCGGTATTGCTGCACAATGCCGTTGGAGACAATCTCTCCTGTATCCTGGTGGATAACGGCCTTTTGAGAAGAGGGGAGGCCAGGGAGGTCATGGACCTCTTCCAGGGGCACTATGGCATCGATCTGCATCTCGTGGACGCCTCAGAGCGGTTTTTAAGCTGTCTCAAAGGGGTTACGGATCCGGAGGAAAAACGAAAAATTATCGGACGCGAGTTCATTCATGTTTTCGAGGCAAAGGCTAAGGAACTGGGAAGCGCCCGGTACCTGGCCCAGGGCACCCTTTATCCGGATGTGATTGAAAGTGTGTCATTCAAGGGGCCGTCCGCCACCATCAAGAGCCACCACAACGTCGGGGGGCTCCCCGACATCATGAACCTGAAACTGATTGAACCCCTTCGGGAGCTGTTCAAGGATGAAGTTCGGGAGGTGGGCGCGGAATTGGGCCTGCCGAGAGATCTGGTCATGCGGCAGCCGTTTCCCGGGCCGGGCCTCGCTGTCAGAATTCTGGGCGAAATCACAGAGGAGCGTTTGGAAATTCTGGGTCTGGCCGACGTCATTGTCACGGAAGAGATCCGCATGGCCGGTCTGTATGAGAAGGTCTGGCAGTCGTTTGCCGTCCTTTTGCCGGTCCGGACCGTCGGTGTGATGGGCGATGAACGAACCTATGAACATGTCATCGCCGTGAGGGTGGTGGACAGTCTCGATGCCATGACAGCGGACTGGTCAAAGATTCCTTATGAGGTATTGGGAAGGATCTCCAACCGGATCATCAATCACGTGAAAGGGGTCAATCGCGTGGTGTATGACATCTCTTCCAAACCGCCCAGTACCATCGAGTGGGAGTAGGGCCTTAGATTACGGATTCTGCTACCTTTTACTTACGCTGAGAGATAAACTCTCAGACTGAACGGGTAAGACTAATGTCCGCGAGGGATCTCTCCCCCAGGAATGAATTTACGGGGAACCTGGGTGACCCGCTTAAATCTGCCCAAGGGGCTTTGATCCACCAGCAAGGGACAGTCGTAGGCCTTTTCCAGGGTCTGATAGGTGAGCACGTCATCCGGCACACCCTGACTGACCACCCCCCCCGCCTTCAACAGGAGTAACCGGCTGGCGTACATGGCTGCCAGGTTGACATCATGAGAGACCATGATGATGGTCAACTGGTCCTTTTCCTTCAATTTTTCCATAAGATCCATAACCCGGATCTGATGCCCGAGATCGAGAGCGGCGGTGGGTTCGTCGAGAAGTAGAATCCGAGGTTGTTGGCAGATGGCCCGGGCAATGGAGACCCGCTGAAGTTCTCCCCCGCTGAGGGTGTCTGCCCTCCGGTCCGCGAGATGCGCCACGTCGGTATAGGCCATGGCCGCTTCGGCAATGTCGCGATCGCTCTTTCGTTCGAGTCCCAGCACCCCGAGATGGGGCGACCGCCCCATGAGCACCACTTCAGCGACTGTAAATGGGAAATCCACGGTGGTGATTTGAGGAACAAAGGCGATGGTTTTTGCCAGACGGCGGCGTGACAGGCTTTCGGGCGATTTTCCCAGGATGTCTAACTCCCCCCGCTGCCGGGGGAGAATACCGGCGAGTATTTTGAGCAGCGTGGTTTTTCCCGATCCGTTGGGTCCGATGATAATGAAAAAATCCTCCCTTTCCACGTAAAAGGTGATCTGTTTCAGGACGGGGTATTCTCCGTAGGCATGGTGAATATCTCTGACGTCAACGATTCGGGTCATCGTCCACTTCGCTTCAGAAGGATAATGAACAGAGGTGCGCCGATCATGGCGGTAATGACGCCGGCGGGCATCTCTCCCTGGTCCGGGAGGGTTCTCGCGAGCACGTCACAGAGAATCATGTAGGTCCCGCCGCTTAGAATGCAGGACGGTACGAGAATTCGGTGGTCCGGTCCGAGAATGAGCCGCATGAGGTGCGGTATCACCAGCCCCACAAATCCGATGGGCCCACACTGGGAAACCGTGATACTGACCATGAGCGAGGTTACCACAAGAAGTTCCCCTGTCACCCATCGGATGTGGATGCCCATGGTGTGCGCGACTTCTTTTCCCATGAGAAGAACATTCATGGCATTCGAACGGAGAAAAATAAGGGCGCATGACGGGAGGAGTATGCCCCCCAGGACCCATACATTTTTCATGGAACTCGTGGAAAGATCCCCCATGAGCCAGAAAATGATATTGTGAAGTCGGGCGTCGTGGGTGATGGAGATGAGGAACATGATCAATGCACCGCAAAAGGCATTGATCATGACCCCGGACAAAAGAAGCGTATTTCGCCTGACCATTCCCTGTCCCGAGGCCATGAGAAGAAGTAACAGAAGGGTTGCGACGCTCCCGGCAAATGCGGTGATGCCCACTCCCGGAAAACGGGATAGCCCGGCAAGTATCCCGAGAATGGCGCCGATGCCTGATCCGCTCGAAATACCCAGGATGTAGGGCTCCGCCAGGGGGTTTCGGAGCAAGGCCTGAAAAACCAGTCCGCCCACGGAAAGGGCGGCACCCACCAGGGCGGCGACAAGGACCCGGGGCACGCGGATCTGCCAGATAATGGTTTGGATGGTTGCGCCTGCGTCGGCGGTTCCTGTGAGGGATTCAAACACATCTTTGAAACCAATGTGCGTGGATCCCAGGGATATCCCGAGAAAAACGGCTACCATCAAAACCCCCAGGAACAGTACCGATACCCTCAACAGACGGTGCAGTATGTAGGGACGGTTTTGGATCACGGCGACCCCTCAAATCGTTCAGGATGAATTTTCATGGCAAGGGTTTCAAGAGCGTCCACAATGCGGGGGCTGGCCCGGTCAAAGAGATTGGAATCCACCACCAGGATTCGATGGTTTTTTACGGCGGGTAGATCAGACCATTTTTCCCAGCTTTTCTTAACCTCCTCAAAATGCCCCCCCCTTGCCATGGAGGTGATGATGAGCACCTCGGGTGCCAGGGCCACGACCTGCTCCTGACTGAAACGGGGATAGGCTGTTGGGCCCCGGGCGACATTTTCACCGCCGGCCAGAACGATGAGTTCATGGATAAATGTGGGCGAACCCACTGAAATGATGGGGGTGATGCCGATCTGAAAAAAACAGTGGACGGTGTGATGCACCGGAAACGCGCGAGGAAATATGCCGGATTCGCCTGCGCATCTCCTTGACGATATCCACGGCCTTTTGCCGCGCATTTAGAATCTCCCCGATTTTGATGAGACTGTCCATCACCCCGTCCAGATTTCTCGGGTCCACCACATAGACCGGTATATTCAAGGCCTCGAGACGCGAAACAACCGCCTTCGGATTGCCGTCCTTGGTGGCGAAACAGAGATCCGGGTTCAATGCCACGATTCTTTCCAGGTCCAGATTAACGTAGGACCCCACTGATGGGAGACGCTTGGCTTCAGGCGGGAAGTCACTGAATCGGGTGACGCCCACGAGGCGTCTTCGCGGTTTAATGCGAAGACAATCTCCGTAATACTCGGCGCCAGCGATACAATCCGCCTCGGCCCATCCGGGAGGGTCACAATCCGTCCCACTTCATCGGAAATCTCCCGGGCATGTGTCTGAGAGCCGAATGGCAGTAACACCGTAAAGAGAAGAGTCATCAGGAGATGAGTGGGGGTTATCGCGTATCTTGCTATAAATGGTATCGACATTTTGGGTACCTGTTGGGCGTTTGATGGCAAACCTTAGACGGTTTCATGTCGTTTTTCAATTCCTTAGTGGGAGTACGCCGATCCCGGCGGCGGTTGAAGCAAAGGCGGATGAGCGGGTCTTGACCGGAAACCGCCTTATTTTTTGCTTGCATTTCATAATGTTATTGATTATAAAGAATACTTTACAGTGAAATTATTCGTCTGCCGTATCAGAAAGCGTGTGGCGTTATTATGGTGAGTGGAGAGGCCCTGGATGTAAACTCAGCGGATACCCGTTAAAAAAACCCGATTTTCGAGAGGGGCCTTTATCTTTTTTGTTGATCCGGAAACAATTGCGTATCTAAATTTTCGAAACAATCGATAAGGCATCCTGAGGCGGAAGGTCGTGACTTTGGATGCCTTGTTTTCTTTAAAAGAATGGGACGATGAAGACGTTTTCTGTTGGTTTAAAAGATAAACCCTCTATAGAAATCGAGGCGGATCGACTGTCGGCCGCAGACGCCCTCAAACGCTTAGAGGTGGGCGGTCTCGATCGTATCGTTACCGTAGGTGTAAATGGTGTGCTCCGTGATCTCTTTTATGAACTGGATGTCGATAGCGAGCTGGAGCCGGTATACTTACATTCTGATGAAGGCATGGAGATTCTCCGTCACAGTACCGCGCATGTGATGGCCATGGCCGCAAAAGCGCTCTTTCCCGGCATCAAGGTGACGATTGGGCCAGCCATAGCGAATGGTTTTTATTACGATTTTGATTACGAAAGGCCCTTAAAGGAAGAAGACCTCCCGCGCATAGAAGAGAAGATGGAAGAGATCATCAAGGCGGATCTGCCGTTTACCCGCAAAGTGCTTTCCAGCGAGGCAGCCATTGATTTTTTCAGCGCCGAGGATGAGACCTACAAGGTTGAATTAATCGAAGATCTCGGGAGTGAGACGGTATCGCTGTACAGCCAGGGGGTTTTACCGACCTGTGTCGCGGGCCCCACATACCGTCTACGGGATTGATCAAGGCCTTTCGATTGACCCATGTGGCCGGCGCCTATTGGCGGGGGGATGAAAAGCGTCCCATGTTGAGCCGCGTTTACGGGGTGGCCTTCTCCGATCAGAAGCGCCTGAAGAAGCATCTTCATCAGCTTGAGGAAGCGAAAAAGCGAAACCATGTGAAACTGGGACCGAAACTGGGGCTGTTCAATACTTACGATGAGATCGGCGCGGGTATGATCGTCTGGCATCCCAAGGGGGCCATGCTGCGTCACATTTTGGAGAGCTTCGAAGTGGAGGAGCATCTCAAGCGGGGTTACGAACTGGCCAGGGGGCCGCAGATCCTGAAAACGGAATTGTGGAAAAAATCGGGCCATTTTGAAAATTACCGGGAAAACATGTATTTTACCGAGATCGATGAGCAGTCCTATGGCATCAAGCCGATGAACTGCCTGGCCCACATGCTCATCTACCGTTCGGAAATCCGGAGTTATCGGGACCTCCCTAAACGCTATTTTGAATTGGGAACGGTTCACCGTCACGAACGGTCCGGGGTGTTGAACGGCCTTTTTCGGGTCAGGGAGTTTACACAGGACGATGCCCATATCATCTGCACACCGGGTCAACTCGACGATGAGATTACCGGCGTGCTTGATTTCGTGAAAGATGTCATGGGTATTTTTGACTTTGATTACCAACTTGAAGTCAGCACACGCCCTGAAAAATCCATCGGATCAGATGAAGACTGGGAACTAGCCACCGACGCGCTCATCAAGGCCGTAAATGACAACCGTTTGAACTATGACATCAATGAGGGGGACGGCGCGTTTTATGGGCCCAAGATCGATGTCAAGCTCAGAGATGCGCTGGGGCGAAGCTGGCAATGTGCGACCATTCAGTGTGATTTTACGCTACCGGACAAGTTTGATCTGACCTACGTGGACAAAGACGGGGAACGGCACAGGCCGGTTATGATTCACCGGGTGATTCTCGGTGCCGTTGAACGGTTCATTGGTGTCCTCATCGAGCATTACGCCGGTGCGTTTCCGACCTGGTTGGCACCCGTACAGGCCGTTGTGCTCACCGTAACCGATCGAAATACGCCCTACGCCGAGAGCGTCAGGAGGCGTCTCGCGACGGCCGGAATTCGTGCAGAGGCGGATGTGAGAAACGAAAAGCTCGGGTTTAAGGTGAGAGAGGCCCAGGTACAAAAAATTCCCTATATGTTGATTATCGGGGATAAAGAGTGTGATAATCAGGAGGTAACCCCGCGATTGAGGAATGGTCAGAATCTATCCAGCATGTCGGTGGAGGCATTCATTGATCGCATCAAGGATGAATCGGAACAGAGGAGGTAGCAGCCATAGCAAAGAAAACTGATGATGTCCGGATAAATGAACGAATTCAGTCCAAAACGATACGACTTATTTCCGCGGATGGAAATCAGGTCGGCATCGTTCCCCTGCACGAGGCGCTCAATGTGTCAAGGGAAGTGGGGTTGGATCTGGTGGAGGTGGCGCCCAATTCGGACCCACCGGTTTGCCGGGTGATGGACTACGGGAAGTTCCGTTATCAGGCACAGAAAAAGGCGCAGGAAGCGCGAAAGAAAAGCAAAGGCGGGCAACTCAAGGAGATCAAACTCCGGCCCCACACCGAGGAGCATGACCTGGGCTTCAAACTCAAGAATTTGAAGAAATTTCTGGAGAAGAAGAACAAGGTCAAGGTAACGGTTTTTTTCAGGGGCCGGGAGATGGCTTTCACGGAAGCAGGGGTTGAAATGCTGAATCACGTGGCCGAATCCATTGAGGATGTAGGCAGCGTGGAACAGCCGCCGACCCGGGAAGCCAAAAATCGAATGACCATGGTCATCGTTCCTAAGTAAACATTTTTCAGTATTTTGGCATCGCGCTCTGTTTGAATTCCCCCGCATCCATGCGCCTGAACGGGAGGTCTTCCATCATATTTTGTGTCTTAGCACCCTAACGGGGTTTCATGGAACGTATGGGTTTCTTTGCCGAGTGGTTTGACATTTTCAGGATACATTTTCATCAGGTGTAAGATTTAGACGACGAAACCGTTTCTGTCATGTTGAATTGCAGACAGTTAGCGGAACCAATAAGGAGGGGTCATCATGCCGAAGATAAAGACAAACCGTGGTGCGGCAAAGCGATTTAAAACCACGGGATCAGGTAAAATCGTAAGGAATAAGGCCTTTGCCAACCATATCCTTACCAAGAAAAGCACAAAACGGAAACGGAATCTCAGAAAATCGGGCCTGGTGGACGCCACCAATCAAAAACAGGTCAGCAGGCTGATTCCCTATTGCTAATCTTATTAAAACAAAGCGTATGTTGAGGGTTTAAAATGTCAAGGGTTAAAAGAGGCTCCAAGGCGAGGAAAAGACGAAACAAGGTACTGAAGGCGGCCAAGGGTTACCGCGGCGGGCTCAGTAAACAATTCAGAACGGCCGAAACGGCTGTCAGACGGGCCGGCAGGTATGCCTACCGGGACCGAAGAACGCGGAAGCGCGAGTTCCGTAAACTCTGGATCGTCAGGATCAACGCGGCGGCGAGGGAGAATGGACTTTCCTACAGCCGTTTGATTGGCGGGTTAAATAAAGCGGGCATTGTATTGGATAGAAAAGTGCTGGCCGATATGGCCGTCTACGATCCTGCAGCGTTTTCACGGTTGGCGGAAATGGCGCAGGCCTGATCAAACCGGTTACTGGCGTGAATGATGAAAGCGCGACTCCTTGCACTTGAAAAGGCTGCGTCTGCACGAATTGAAGAGATCGACGACCTTTCGGAACTCGAGAACTTCAGGATCAAATACCTGGGCAAGAAAGGCGAACTCACCGCCTTAATGAAAGACGTGGGAAAACTCCCGCCGGAAGAACGTCCCGAGATTGGAAAACTGGCCAATCTCGTCAAGGGAAATTTAACCTCCCGTTTCAAACAAGCCGAGCAAATCCTGAAATCAGAAGGGGATCAGAAAAGGGTCTTTCTCGATGTGACGCTGCCGGGAAGGAAGCCGCCCCTGGGGCATTTGCATCCGATTACGGCCATCGTGAAAGAAGTCTGTCGCATTTTTTCCAAGATGGGCTTCAGGATTGTTAAAGGTCCCAATGTGGAGTTGGATTATTACAATTTCGAGGCCTTGAACATTCCCAAAGATCATCCCGCCAGGGATATGCAGGACACCTTCTACATCTCGGAAAATGTGGTCCTGCGGACCCATACGTCGCCCATTCAGGTCCGTGTCATGGAAAAAGCGTCCCCGCCGGTGAGCGTTATCGCCCCCGGAAAAGTCTACAGGCGGGATTCGGATGTCTCCCATACGCCCATGTTCCATCAGGTGGAAGGTCTTCTCGTGGACAAGGGCGTTACGTTTGGTGATTTGAAAGGGACGCTTACCGGCTTTGTGCATCAGATGTTCGGAAAACAAACCCCGCTTCGATTCAGACCCAGTTTTTTTCCTTTCACAGAGCCCAGTGCCGAGGTGGATATCGGTTGCGTATTGTGCGGTGGGGAAGGCTGCCGTACGTGCGCTCACACGGGGTGGCTCGAAATTCTGGGTTCGGGCATGGTCGATCCGGCGGTATACCGCTTTGTCGATTATGATGCAGACACCTATTCGGGCTTCGCCTTTGGCATGGGCATTGAGCGGATCGCCATGCTGAAGTACGGCATCGATGACATTCAGCTTTTTTTTAAAAACGAAATGCGCTTTTTGAGGCAGTTTTAGGGTCGTTGGTTTCCAAAGACGATTGAAGGATCATCAGTGAAAGTCAGTCTCAACTGGTTAAAAGAATACGTCCGGATCGCGATGCCGCCCCCGGAACTCGCCCATCTGTTGACCATGTTGGGGCTGGAAGTGGAGGGAATGGAGCCGGTCTGCGAGTCTCTGGACCATGTGGTTGTCGCCAGGATCCTGTCGGTCAGTCCCCACCCCAATGCGGATCGTCTTTCCGTTTGTCGCGTGGACACGGGGGAGGATCATGTGGATGTGGTGTGCGGCGCACCCAATGTGGCGGACGGGATGCTGGCCCCCCTGGCCCTGGTCGGATCCCGGCTCCCGAATGGTCAGGTCATGAAGGAGACCCGCATCAGGGGGGTCGTTTCGTGCGGGATGCTCCTGGCCGAAGATGAACTGGGATTGACCAACGACCACAGCGGCATCATGCCGCTTTCGCCTGCGTTGCAGGTGGGGGCTCCATTGTCGTCTGCACTGGCTTTACCCGATTGGGTTCTGGATTTGAGTATTACGCCAAACCGCCCGGATTGCGCAAACGTGATGGGTGTTGCAAGGGAAATCGCGGCGGCGACAGGAGAATTTCTCATACGGCCGGAGGTAAAGCTTGAGACATCCGGCCCGCCCGTGGAAAAACTGACCCGTGTAACGATCCTGGATCCTGAGGGGTGCCCCCGCTACGTGGCCGGTGCCATACAGGGTGTCGAGCTGAAACCCGCCCCCTTCTGGCTGAGATATCGTCTGTATCAGTCTGGTATTCGGAGTATCAATAACCTGGTGGACATCACCAATTATGTCATGCTGGAAATGGGGCAACCGCTTCATGCCTTTGACTACCATCGTCTGAGAGAAAACCGAATAGAGGTAAGGAAAGCGGGGGATGGCGAGCGGTTTACCACCCTTGATGGGGAGTCGAGACGTCTGACGTCGGAGACACTCCTGATCTGTGATGGAAAGCGACCGGTGGCCCTGGCAGGCATTATGGGCGGGCTTAATTCTGAAATTTTTGAGGGGACAACCGATGTCCTGCTCGAGAGCGCTTTTTTTGATCCGGTGACCATTCGAAGGGCTTCAAAGCAGCTTGGCTTGTCCACTGAGGCCTCCTATCGCTTTGAAAGGGGAGGGGATGTTGAGGGCGTTGTTCATGCGCTTAAGCGGGCCTTGTCCCTCATGTCTATTCTCGGGGGCGGCACCATTGCGCAGGGTATGGTGGACAATTACCCCAAGCCCCATTCACCCGAGACCATCCGGTTCAGGTCTGATCAGGCCAATCGACTTCTTGGTACCAGCCTGCCAACAGGTGTTATGAAGGGCTATTTAAAGGCGCTGGAGATGGATGTGAAAGACGCGGGGACGAATTCGCTGGATGTGACGCCCCCCTCATTCAGGGTGGACATTACCCGGGAGGTAGACCTCATCGAAGAAGTGGCCCGGATGGATGGGTTTGACAAAATCCCTGTGACCTACCCCAGAATCCGTCCCGGCGAAGAGGGGATGCTCCGGAGCTTGCGATCAGAGACCAGATCAGATCCATATTGACGGGAATCGGTTTCAGCGAAATCATTACCTACAGCTTTATATCGCCCGAGTCCGCCGACACACTAAACGCAGACGAGACAAGTGATCTCAGAAGGTTTACCGGATTGATGAACCCGCTCAGCAAGGATCAGTCGGTCCTCAGGACATCTTTACTCCCAGGGGTGATGGCCACGGTCGCACACAACCGGCTCAACGGTGAAAAAGACCTTAGGCTTTTTGAATGGGGAAAGGTATTCAAAAACCGAAAGGGCGACCCCCAGCCGTTGGAACAAAACATGCTGGTGGGCGCCATAACCGGGCGTGCACAGCAGAGGACATGGTACAGCAATAGACGGGATGTGGATTTTTATGATATCAAAGGATGTTTCGAGGCGCTCTTAACGGGATTGGGCGTCGATTCTGCGCGCTTTGAGCGCAAAAACGGTTTTCCCGGTTACGATGCGGAGTCGTCGTGTGGGGTCTACGCCTCAAAAACCTGTATCGGACAGATGGGCAAGGCATCTTCAAGCATGAAAGCGGCCTATGATATTGAAGAAGATGATGTCTTCATTTTTGAAATGAATGTCGCGGAACTGCTGCCCTTCATACCCACAGAAAAGCGGTTTCGTCCGTTCCCCAGGTTTCCAGCCGTCTACCGTGATATCTCACTGGTGGTGGATCAGCGTGTGGAGAGCGGCAGGATTGTGGAATTCATCCAGGAAACAGGGAAAGACCTATTGGAGTCCGTTCACATTTTTGACATCTATGAGGGAGATCAAATCGGCGAGTGCGAAAAGGCCATAGCTTTCAGGATAAGCTACCGGTCGGATAAAGGGACCCTCGACGGTGACACGGTGAACCGGCTATATGAGCGTATGATCCGTAAGGTATGCAATGAAACGGGTGGCAGGCTGAGAGAGGGGTAATGTCATGGTGGAGATCCCTGAAAACAGGCGGTATTTCCGGATAGGGGAGACCAGCAGGATCGTGGGTGTCGCCCCCTATGTACTGCGCTACTGGGAGAGCGAATTTCCCCAGGTAAAGCCAAAGCGTGCGGATTCGAATCAGCGGACGTATCAGCGGAAGGAGATCGAAACGCTTCTAAATATCAAGCGATTGCTCTATGAGGAGGGCATGACCATCGAGGGCGCCAGACGGGTTTTGCGTAAGGGTCGGACACAGCAGACAGAAATACCGGTTCCTTCCCTCAAGGAAATCAAGACCGAGCTATACGGTATTCTGGATATTCTGAGATAGTGCGCAGTTGGGGGAAACTCAATAATGGCCTATGATCCGTGCGAGGCGTTTTTCATCTCTTGGCATTTATTTTGTCGCGGAGAACGCCTGATGTCTTAAAGACGATCACCCGTCTTTCCCTCAGTTGAAGGTCCTGAGTGGTCTGGGGATTGCGCCCGCGCCTCGCCGATTTTTCCTTTACCACAAACTTGCCAAAACCGCTGATGAGGAGGTCCTCACCGTTTTCCAGGTTTTTCTTGATTAGTTCAAGAAGTGCCTCAGTGACAGTTCGGGACTGGATTTTGCTGAGTCCCACCTGATGATAAATCGTGTCGATGATTTTTTCTTTGGTCAGGGCCACCTTTGATCCTCCTATCACGTAACTGAATGGCAAACCAAGCTCTTCCTACCCTATCCCCACACTTCAAAACGGCAGCGTGTTGTATGAATTTATCAAGCAATAAATATGGCTTAAGGTCAAATGGGTGTCAAGCTTTTTTTGCGTCCGAAAATTTTGCCTTGAGTTTTTTATTGACCTCATCAGGGACAAGACCGCTGATATCTCCCCCGAAACTGGCAGCCTCCTTAATGATGGTGGAACTGGTGTAGAACCACTTGTAATCGGTCATGAGAAACACCGATTGGATATTCCGGTCCATTTTTCGGTTCATCAGCGCCATTTGAAATTCATATTCGAAATCAGAAAGGGCCCTCAGCCCTCTGAGAATGACATTGGCCCCGCGTCTCGCCACGTAATCGACCAGCAGGCCGTCGAAGGTGTCGATCTCCGCATTGGGTTCGTTTTTGACAGCCGATTTAATCATACGGATTCTCTCTTTAACGGTGAAGAGGGGATCTTTCTGGGGATTATTGAGTATGGCAATGACCACCTTATCGAATATGGTCAACGCCCGGTTGATGATGCTGAGATGTCCATTGGTAATCGGGTCAAAAAAGCCGGGGTAAATTGCCGTTCTTGAACTCATGATGCCTCCTTGTGGATTTGGCTGATTCATGCGGTTTGTGTACATAGAATGTTATTCGCGTATCACCATATGACCGGGTATCGACGGCCCTCAAATACCCAATCTGTGGGGGTAACCGGTTATGGGTCGAGGTTTCGGCCACCGCCCATGCCCCGGGTGACAACCGTTTGTCCTTTGTCAGGTACGCCATCACGAACGGAATGCCGGTAAAGCGGTACGGCGGGTCAAGGAATACCAGATCAAACGGTTGTTGGGTGCTGGATAATGCCTTTGGAAGCCCTTTTCTCAGGTCTTTTCTCAGAACGCGTGCCGATTCACCATGGCCGCATAATGCGATGTTTTTACGGATGAGTCGAATGGCCTCGCGGGAATGGTCGATGAACACAGCAGACCCGGCGCCGCGACTCAGGGCCTCCAGCCCCAGACTGCCGGTGCCTGAAAAGAGGTCGAGC
This sequence comes from Deltaproteobacteria bacterium, assembly GCA_034522175.1. Classification (GTDB taxonomy): domain Bacteria; phylum Desulfobacterota; class DSM-4660; order Desulfatiglandales; family Desulfatiglandaceae; genus JAIPDZ01. The sequence goes on from JAXHLQ010000001.1 coordinate 4,564,258, forward strand.
ACGGCTATTCCATCAAGGTCTTGTCCCAGGATGCTGAATATGGCCTCTCGCACCTTGTCCGAGGTGGGACGAATGAGCGCGCTTCTGGGGATCTTTGACAGGATTCGGCCGCTGTCACTGCCGCCGGTAATTCTCATGTTGTGTCTGCTGCGACAAAATCACTTTTCATCAACGAGGGACACTTCTTCCCTTGGCGCCTTTTCCGCCGTTCTCTTCTTTTTGTACCGATACCATGTAATCACCGGACCCGAAAAAACGTACACAATCAATATGAAAAAGAGCATGATTTTGGGTTTATACGCCACCACAATCAGTACGAGGATGGTGGCCACCAGCACATTAAAGGGCTTTTGCTTTTTCGGTTCAAATTCTTTGAAGCTAAAATAATCGACCGTGCTGACCATGAGAAATGACAGGGTGTACACGATAATGAGAATAATGAATGGCCCGGACAGAGGCAACCCACCGAGAAGCATGGTAAATAGGATGAGGGAAGCGATGAAGCTCGCTGCGGCGGGTATGGGCAATCCCTTGAAATAGTTGGCTTCCACGGTTGCTTTCTGGACGTTGAACCTCGCGAGCCTGAGTGCGCCGCATATAACGTACATAAAACAGGCCAGCCACCCCAATCGGCCAAACGGTTCCAGTGCCCATTGAAATGCCAGGATGGCGGGTGCGACGCCGAAGGCAACAAGATCGGAGAGGGAATCATACTCGGTGCCAAAAGGGCTTGTGGAATGGGTGAAACGGGCGATTTTTCCGTCGAGGGCATCAAAAACGCACGATATCAGGATCGCCACAGCGGCTGTTTCATACCGGCCCTGAATAGCCGCTATAATGGCGAAAAAGCCACTGAAAAGGCTCGCAGAGGTAAAGAGATTGGGGAGGACGTAAATGCCACGCTTTTTGGCCTTCTTTCTTCGTTTGGATGTCATGATAAATATCCTATAACCGTTTGACCGGCTTTGACCTTATCCCCCTTTTGGACCACCATTCGGCTGTCCGCCGGGAGAAATACCTCTAACCGGGAACCGAACCTGATGAGACCAAAGCGCTGCCCTGAGGAGACCTTGTCCCCTTCTTCAACCCAACAGGCGATCCGCCTGGCGACGAGTCCTGCGATTTGAATGACAGCCAGTTTTTGTGAATCCACCGTCTCCATCAACACCCGGTTATTCTCATTGTATCGGGAAGCCTTATCAAGATCTGCTGAAAAGAATTTGCCCGGTGTATAGTCGATTTTTCTGATGGTGCCCTGAACCGGTATCCTGTTGACGTGAACATCGAAGAGGGACATAAAGATAGAGACCTTCAGCGCAGCATGGCCTAAAGGGTTGTCATCACTCGGCACTTTCCGAACCTCCAAAACCTTTCCGTCTGCCGGTGTCAGCACCGATTTTTCAGCCGGATTATGCGGCCGTTCCGGGTCCCTGAAAAAGTAAAGGATAAAGAGGGTGATCAGGGAGAAAAAAATAGCGGGAATCAGCCATCCCAGAAAAAAGAATAAAAGAGTGATACCGCATCCGGCCAATACAAAAGGAAACCCCTCTTTTGCAATGGGCCATCGGTTTTTAATTCGTGAATCGTTCAAATCAAGCGCTGCCTGGTACGGGGGTGGTAAATGGTTATACGCATACTAGTGTCGTGTCATACATCAGATGTGACGGAACACTAGAGCAAGAACCAAAGTTTGTCATCATGTAAATAATTTTGCGTCCCCCTTCGTATCATTTCCTTGGGGGCGATTCCGTTAGACTGCCCGGAGCATTCTCCTTTATCTCTTTTCAAGGGAATTGTCAACGGGGTAGCCGCGCGGGTCGGAAAGTGCTGCCATTGATTTGGTGAGAAGCGGAAACGGGTTCGGCCGGATATCCGGCGGGCGCATATACACAGGTGTAAGGGTCGCCGGATCATCGGGGTCTCCGTCATTGAGGCGTTTGAGGGCCAGGAGGCCGATCTGGACGGGATTCAGCTGCCAGTTTTGAGGCGGTGCGAAAACCGCCCGGTCGCCAAGGACCTCCTTAATAAGCGGCCGCTGCCCTTCAAAATCATCGCCCACAAAGTGGGTGGGGCTCCTGAACACCTCGTGGAGATCCGTGAATTTCAGACAGATGTCTTTACTCTCCCTGACGAGCTCCCCACCTTTGTCCCGGGTGAAAAGGGCCGTGAACACCTCATTTTTTCTGGCGTAAAGAACGGGGGCAACAGGGAGGTTGGCGGGTGAAACCCCGCTGGCCATGGCCGCCATTGTGGAGATACCCACCAGGGGAAGGCCGAGCGCGTGGCACACCCCTTTTGCCAGGGACAGGCTCACTCGGAGTCCCGTAAAACTGCCCGGGCCCGATGCCACTGCAACCGCGGTGATATCGGCCGTTGTGCGTACGGATTCCCTTAAGAGGAAATCGAATGCAGGCATCAAGGTACCAAAATGACCCTTTTGCCGGGGGAGCATGATCTTCGAGTGAACCGTGCCGTTCGCTGCCATCAGGGCGATGCCGAACTGAGGCGTGGCCGTGTTAAGGGCGAGGATCATGAGGGTTTTGGGGATTGAAGGTGAGAAGGTCGATGCGGTGTATTCTGCCCGGGACCATTTTTATTCCAGGAGTCTGGCAATATCATTGTAGATCACCACCGCCATGAGCATGATCAACAGAACGAGGCCGGTTTTTTGTGCGATTTCGCGTTTTCTCAGGTTGAGCGGTCTTCCCGTGATGAGCTCAATAAAAAGGAAAATGATAAAGCCTCCATCAAGGATGGGCACCGGTAAGAGATTCAATATACCCAGGTTAATACTGATCACTGCAGTAAAAGGGATCAGGTAAATCCAGTTTTCCTGGGCCAGCTGGCCGGTCATCTGGCCGATCAGGATGGGCCCGCCCAGCGTCTTGATGGGTACCACCTGCTGAAAAAGCTTTACGATGGTCAAACAGGTCAGTTCAATGATCTCCCATGTTTTTCTGAAGCCCTCACCAATGGCTTCGAGCGGCCCGAGGGAAACTTTTTTGAAATGGCCTGCAGCCACAATCCCAACCAGCGGCGTCTTTATCTCTTCCCCGAAAAGATTTTTGACCACGCTGACTTGAGGGGTCACAGACACGGATATAACCCCATCCCCTCGTTTGGCCTTTATTCGTAGGGCCTCGCCTTGATTCTTTTCGACGTGGGATTTGATGTCATCCCATGCGTGAATCGGCTGGTCATCGATGGCCACAATCATATCTCCTTTTTGGAGACCCGCCCGGGCCGCGGGGGAGCCCTCGCGGATTTGTCCGATTTCGGGCGTCATGACCTGAATACCGGAGAACAGAAAAGATGCACAAAAGATGAATAGGGCGAGGATTAGATTGAAGATGGGTCCGGCGGCGACAATGGCGATCCGTTTGCCCACGTGTTTATTGCTGAACGATTTCTCCTCGTCTTCAGGGGAAAGGGGCTCTTCCTCGTCCTCCTCGCTTTCCCCCAGCATTTTGACATATCCCCCGAGGGGAACGGCTGAAATGAGATATTCGGTTTCCCCCACCTTTTTTCCCACGAGCTTGGGTCCAAACCCTAAAGAGAACTTGAGCACCTTTACCCCGAAATATTTCGCGGTGAGAAAGTGTCCCAGTTCATGAAAAAAAATCAGAACCCCCAACACAATGGCAAAAGGGAGTATGTAGTAGAAAAAAAACGGCATTGGCTTCCTATTGTGGCATCAGTGTATACATCTCGATAAGATAAGGAAAATGGCGGTTTTTCATTTTCCAATCATCAATCAACCATCGTCAATCAACAATCCGGTGGTCTCTCTGGCCCACCGGTCCGTTTCTATGATCCGTTCGATATGGTCTAAGGAATGGGTGGTGTGAGCCATCATGGATTTCTCGATGAATGAAGGGATATCCAGAAAACCGATTCTTCCCTTTAAAAACGCCTCGACCGCCACCTCATTGGCCGCGTTAAGTACTGCGGGCATGCTCCCCCCTTCTTCCGCCGCCTGGAGCGCCAGATCCAGGCATTTGAATCGTTTTAAATCCGGTTCCTGAAATGTCAAGTTCCCGACCTTTGCCAGGTCCAGCGGGGTCAGCCCGTTTTCCAGGTGTCTGGGATAGGAAAGTGCATAAGCAATGGGGATCTTCATGTCCGGAATACCCAATTGAGCGATGACCGATCCGTCACGGTATTCCACCATGGAATGCAGGATGCTTTCCGGGTGAATCAGGATACCGATTTGATCGATGCTGAGATCAAAGAGCCATTTGGCTTCAATGACCTCGAGCCCCTTGTTCATCATGGATGCAGAATCGATGGTGATTTTGGGACCCATATCCCAATTGGGGTGCTTCAGGGCCTCGGTTGCCGTGACGGTTTTCATTCGTTCCAAGGTGGACTCTCTGAAAGGTCCTCCGGAAGCGGTGAGGATGATACGGTTGACATCTTCCTTCGAGTGACCCCTCAATGACTGGAAAATGGCGCTGTGTTCGCTGTCGACAGGGTATATGGGTACGCCCTTTTCCTTGGCCGCATTCATGATGAGCGGGCCGGCCATCACGAGCGTTTCCTTGTTGGCCAGTGCAATCGCTTTGCCGCTTTGAATGGCTTCATGGGTGGGAATGAGGCCTGCTGCACCGGTCATGGCGGAGATGACGGTATCCACCTCCTCCATGGAGGCGATCTGTTTGTAGCCGTCCTGGCCATAGAGGATTGTTAATGCCGTATGTCCGTTGAGGCGCTTTTTGAGCTCGGCGGCGATGGGGGCCTCCAGCACGGATACGGCCCGGGGGGTAAACCGTTTGATCTGCTCAAGAAGCAGATCGACGTTCTTCGCAGCGGTGAGGGCGGTCACCTCGTAATGATCTGGATTGGCGCCGATGACCTCGAGGGCGCTGACGCCGATGGACCCGGTGGATCCCAATATGGCAATCTTTTTCATCTATTCGTCACTGTTCAACGTAAATTAAGGTCACATTCGGGTGAATTAGCAGGTTTCAATCAACAACCGGCGTTGATCCATCTTAATCCTACCAGAGAAGATACACGAAAAGGATGGGGATTGCAAAGAGCAGCCCGTCGATCCGATCCAGAATGCCCCCATGTCCAGGGAGAATATGCCCGGAATCCTTTATGCCGTGGTTTCGTTTTAACAAGGACTCCGCCAAATCCCCGATTTGGGCGGCTGCGGACAAAAGCGTCACGAGGGCCAGCACCTGAAGGTTTAACGGGCGCAGGGGAATGAAAATGAGAAACACGAGGGCCACTATTAAACTGCCCAGCCAGCCGCCGACGGCCCCCTCCCAGGTCTTGCCCGGGCTGACCCTTGGATGTAATTTGTGTTTTCCCAGGGCCTTCCCCGCGTAAAAGGCCCCGGTGTCTCCGGCGAATACCACCAAAAGCAGAAAAAACACCCAGGCACGGCCCAAGGGGCGAAAGTAGATGAGCGACAGGAGGACCAGCGGCAGCGAAACATAAATGCTTCCGAAGACCCCTTTCGCCGTTCGAACGGTGATGGTTTCTCCGGGCGGTGTGTGTTCAAAGACCGAGAGGGCCATGGGAAAAAGGGCGTAGAACCAAATGAGGACAGGGATAAAAAAAAACTGGCGCAGGGCAAGGGCGGAAAAAAGCGCAATCGTCAAGAGCATATTCCATACAAGAAACGACCTCGGCGGCTTGGTGTCTGTCAGGCTGTAACACTCAAACATGCCCACGATGGCGGCCGCGCAGAGGAGGGCAAGAAACCCCCATTTGGGGCCGTAGCCCACAATAAAGACCAGGGCAGGGACGGCAATGATAGCGGTCAGCCATCTTTTCAGATGCATCTGTTTTGCTGCTCCCTGGCGTCAGCGTGTGGTTTTCGTGTCGCCAAATCGGCGGTCCCGTTGCTGGAATTCTTCGAGGGCCTTCAGGTATTCAGCCTTGTTAAAATCGGGCCACAGGGTAGAGGTGATGTACAATTCGGTGTATGAAAGTTGCCAGAGGAGAAAATTGCTGATCCGATACTCGCCGCTGGTCCGGATGAGAAGGTCGGGGTCGGGCATCCCCCTGGTGTAAAGGGCATTTGAAATGAGCTCCTCGGAAACGTCCCCGCTATTGAGCTTGCCGGCCTCGATCCTCCTGCCGATGCGTTGAATTGCATCGATAATCTCCTGTCTTCCGCCATAGCTCAGGGCCAGCGTCAGGACCATATCCGTGTTGGTTTTTGTCTTTGCCATGGTATCCCGCAGGGTATTTCGCGTGTCGGATGGGAGCTTTTCCGTCCGGCCGATGGTATTGAGCCGAATACCATTTTTCTGCATCGTTGGCAATTCGCTCTTCAGAAAACGCTTAAGGAGGCTCATGAGCGCCCTGATCTCATGCTTCGGACGCTGCCAGTTCTCCTCTGAAAAGGCATACAGGGTCAACCATGGAATGTTGAGTTCGCGATTGGCCGTGACGATCTTCCTCACGGCGCTTGCGCCCTTTTCATGACCCAGAACGCGTTTCAGGCCTTTTTGTTTGGCCCATCGGCCGTTACCGTCCATAATGACGGCCACGTGTCGGGGTAAGGTATGGGGAGGGGTTGAGTTCATGGGCATATGGGGATTTTTGGGTTAAGGCAAGTGCTCGGAAATGTGTATGGATAGCAGATCGCAGCTTCTATAAAAAAGCGAAGATATCCGGTCGCGTTCAATCTAAAATTCGGTGATCTCTTTTTCCTTCTGAGCAGTGATGTCATCGATTTTTTTGATAAAATCGTCGGTGATTTTTTGGACCTCTTCCTGGCCTTTGAATGCCTCGTCTTCGGATATCTCCTTTTCATTCTTGAGATCTTTCAGCATCTCATTGGCGTCCCGCCTGATATTGCGGATGCTGATTCGACTGTCTTCAGCCATCCGTTTTGCCAGTTTCGCCAGTTCCTGGCGCCGCTCCTCGGTCAGCGGTGGGATCGATATTCGAATGATATTTCCGTCGTTCATGGGCGTAAGACCCAATTCGGATTTCAGGATTGCCTTTTCGATATCGCCGATAATGGATTGATCCCATGGTTGGATGGTGATCAAACGGCTTTCCGGGGCGGACAGGGTGGCCACTTGCTCAAGGGGCATTCGGGTTTCATAACAATCCACTTTGATGCCCTCCAGGAGGGCCGTGGACGCCCTGCCTGTCCGGATCTTTTTAAACTCTCTTTCAAGGGCCTCAGCCGTCTTGCTCATTTTTTGGCGCTGCTCAGAAAGGATCTCATCAATCATGGTGTTACCTCTCGTTTCAGAATATTTCCCAAGTCAAATCAGCCTTCGGATTCCCCCAGCTGAAATCTGACGAATCGATTGATAACGATGTTCTCACCCGTTTTTGCCATCATCTCGTTGAGTAAATCCTGAATGGTGATGTCAGGATCCTTTACAAAGGGCTGTTCCAGGAGACAGGCCTCGGAAAAAAACTTCTTGAGTTTTCCCTCCACGATTTTTTCGATGACCTTTTCGGGTTTACCGGATTCCTTGGCCTGTGTGGCGTAGATATCTTTTTCATTGTTGAGAATGGATTCAGGAATCCTTTCCCGGTCAATGGCCAGAGGACTGGTGGCTGCAATCTGCAGGCAGAGATCCCGGACGAATTCGGAGAAGTCATCGTTCTTGCCGGTAAAGTCCGTCTCACAGTTGACTTCCAAAAGGACGCCGATTTTGCCCCCTGCATGAATATAGGCCTGAATCTGGCCTTGAGAGGTAGTGCGGCCGCCACGCTTTTTTGCGGTTGCGATTCCCTTTTTCCGTAAATAGTCGACCGCTTTTTCAATATCGCCGTCGGTTTCCTTGAGGGCTGCTTTGCAGTCCATGATACCGACGCCGGTTTTTTCCCTGAGTTCCTTTATGAGTGATGTCGATAGGGTCAATTTAACTCTCCTCTTTCACTGAAGTATCTGTTGTTGTCTCATTGGTTTCGGGCGCAGTTGGGGTTTCCCCGCTCCTCGGAATAATGATCACTTCCGGACCCCCTTCGTCCTTCTCAACCGGTTCAGGAGGTTCTTCTGCCGCAGCCTCTTTTTCCTTCCGCTGTTGATCTTCCTCCCTCAACCGCTGCTCCGCCAGGGTATGGCCTTCAATACAGGCATCCGCCATCTTGGAGGTGATGAGCCGTATGGCGCGTATGGCGTCGTCATTTCCGGGAATAATGAAATCAATTTCGTCGGGGTCGCAATTTGAATCGGCGATGGCAATCACAGGAATTTGGAGCCTTCTGGCCTCCCGTACCGCAATTTTTTCCCGTTTGGGATCAATGACAAAAACCGCACCGGGAAGTTCATCCATATTCTTGATCCCGCCGAGGTTCTTTTCCAGCTTGACCAACTCCCTGTCCATTTCAAGGGCTTCTTTTTTGGTGTACCGTTGGATGGAGCCGTCTTCTTTCATCCGCTCAAGATCTTTGAGTCGAGCGATGCTCTTTTTGATGGTCTGAAAGTTGGTGAGGGTCCCGCCAAGCCATCGATTGACCACGAAAAACATCCCGCATCGCTCCGTCTCTTCGATGACGGAATCGCGGGCTTGTTTTTTGGTTCCAACGAAAAGAACGGGGTATCCGTCAGCCACCGTTTTGACCACGAAATCGTAGGCGGTCTTGATGAGCCTTACGGTTTTTTGAAGGTCGATGATGTGAATACCGTTTCGTGCCCCGAAGATAAAGGGCTTCATCTTCGGATTCCAGCGGCGGGTTTGGTGTCCAAAATGAACGCCCGCCTCCAAAAGCTGTTTCATGGTAATAATTGCCATAAATGCCTCCCTGTTTTGGGGAGATCCTGATGATCTCCCTACCGGTTTTTCCTCGGTTCAGGGTATTTCACACCCCGGGGCAAAAGGGCACTGGCAAACGCCTGAACCTGTGAAGTGAGTTGGTGATCGTCCGTTTAGATCCTTGAGCTGAAACGCATTGTTTGATACGATGATGCCCGATCGCGTTTAGAGCGCCTCATGCTGGATGAGGAGTTGCCCCACCATGGCCAAAATTCGATAAACTGTTATAAATATCAGATTCGACATGCTTTGCAAGAAAAAAATGAGCGTGGAGCCGGTTTGATGTAAAAAGACCTTGAACGTCCGGCAAGGTGTGAGAAAATGAAATGAGGCCCGGCAATGGTCTCTTCTCAGTAAATCGGGGCCTGCCCCTGATTATTGAGATGTTACCGGCAATGCGTTCTTATCGTATGTGAGGTTCGCCGGAGGGGAGATAGATAAGGTTGAAACACGAAGCACTGCTTTTTGAATTAAGGAGTGGATTGGACCTCAAGGAACGGGAGGGATTTTCCCCACAGGCATGTCTCAGCAGTGAAGCCATTCGGGATAAGGCAGAGCCCGACATCGACAGGGGGCATCGGCAGAATTTCTCGGTGGACGCAGACAGGATACTCCACTCGCTTGCCTATTCCCGCTATATCGATAAGACCCAGGTGTTTTATCTCATCAAACATGATCATATCACCCACCGGGTCCTCCATGTACAGCTTGTATCCAAGATCGCCCGGAATGTCGGCCGCTTGTTAAGGCTCAACGAAGACCTGGTCGAAGCCATCGCTCTGGGTCACGATATCGGCCATGCGCCTTTTGGGCACGACGGGGAGACATTTCTCTCTGAGCTCTGTAAAGCCCACGGCATCGGTGCCTTCCTACACAATGTTCAAAGTGTCCGGTTCCTTCAGGAGATCGAGCGAAAGGGGAGGGGATGGAATCTGACGCTTCAGGTCTTGGACGGCATTTTTTGTCACGATGGTGAGATTCATACCCAATCTCTGACACCGGTCAGGGAAAAAAGCTTCAGCGATTTGTACGCGGAGATGGAGCAAAAGCGCCGGGACATCTCAAAAGACGTTCGACCCATGACCCTGGAGGGGTGTGTGGTGAGGATGGCCGATACCATCAGTTACGTGGGGCGGGATATTGAGGACGCCATCCGGCTCGGCATCATCACCCGAAAAGACCTTCCATTGGCATGTACGCGCGTCCTCGGGGATACCAATGGGACCATTGTCTACACGCTGGTTCAAGATCTCATCTATAACAGTCTAAAGCGGCCCTTTGTCCGGTTCAGTGAAGAAGTCGGAACAGCGCTCCGTGATCTGAAGGGGTTCAGCAGGAACCGCATCTATAATGACCCCCGCGTAAAGGCCCAGACGGGAAAAATTAAACTCATGTTTGAACTCCTTTTTGAACGATATCTTGAGGACCTGCGCTCGGAAAATGATTCTTCAGACATTTACAAGGGTTTCTTGGATGGGATGTCAGGGACGTATGTTGAGAAGAACCGGGACGCTGAAATCGTCAGAGATTTCATCGCCGGGATGACGGACGACTATTTCTTGAAACAATGCCACAAGTATTTAATTCCCATAATAAAATCAGAGATCTTATCATAAACCGCCGATTCCCCCCAAATGATGTCCCTTGGGCGCCGCGGCCGTGGTCTTCATGAGACCGGCGTTTGGTTGACCGATCCGTGTTCGCCTGTTGGGCGACGGTCCCTTTGAGTGTGGATACCCCTTTTTTCAATATTTTTCACCAAAATGTGTTGACAAAAAAAGTGACAGCGAGTAATGGTAGAGCCGCATAATGGGACGGCGTCCCGCAATCATAATTTCTTTTCCAATCTCTCAAAACGACATCATCAGACAAAAGCGCACGTGCTGATGAAGACCATAGAAAGCACATTAAATATCCTCATCAAAACAACATTATCATTCATCAATGGAGGCCTGTAGATTATGGTCCAGGTTGGAGAGCTTAAAGAAGGCGACACCATCTTGAGGCTCGAGGACGTGCATATGTCCTTTGGCAAGGTTGCGGCGTTGGCAGGGATTAATTTAGATGTAAAAAAGGGACATATCCACTCCATTATCGGTCCGAACGGGGCGGGAAAGACCGTTATGATGAACTGCATCAACGGTCTCTACAGACCCCAGAAGGGGAACATCTTCCTGAAGGGACAGAAAGTGAACCATCTGCGCCCTCACAAACGAGCCGAATTGGGCCTTTCCAGGACATTTCAGAAACTGGAGCTTTTCGGGGGCATGACGGTGCTCGACAACATCCGTCTCGGGAGGCATGTTCATCTCAAGAGCGGTATATTCAGTGGTTCCGTCTATGTGGGAAAAACAAAAGCCGAAGAAATCGAGTCCAGAAAGTTTATCGAGGAGGAGATTATTGACCTTCTGGAAATAGAGAGCATCCGGGACAAGCCGGCCCATATGCTCCCCTATGGTCTCCAGAAACGTGTTGAACTGGGACGGGCGCTGGCACTCAATCCAGAGCTCATTCTGCTGGATGAACCGCTGGCCGGATTGAACCTGGAAGAGGTGGAAGACATGGCCCGGTTTATTCTGGACATCAATGAGGAGAAGCGCTGGCAGGTGACCTGTGTGTTGGTGGAGCATGACATGGGCGTGGTCATGGACATTTCCCATCGGGTCAATGTGTTGAATTTCGGTATTCAGATCATGGACGGGACCCCCGAAGATGTTCAGGCAAATCCCGAGGTGGTCAAGGCATACTTGGGCGAAGAGGACTTGTATTCCACAAGGAGGTAGAGGAAACGATGAGTGGATCCGGGATAGAGATCACAAAAGAACTCACCATCCCCAAGCTTTTTCTTAGGCAGTGCAAGAAGTACGGCAAGGATAAGGTGGCCATGCGGGAAAAGGAGTTCGGCATTTGGATCCCGTTTACATGGCAGGACTATTATGAAAACGTCAAATATCTTACCTTGGGCATGGTCAGCTTAGGCTTAAAGCCCGGAGACAAGGTGGCCATGATCGGGGACAACCGACCGGAAGGACTGTGGGCGGAAATGGCCGCACTGTGTGCCGGGGGCATCGGGGTCTGGTTGTTTCAGGATTGTATGATGGAGGAGGTCAAGTACATCATCGATCATTCCGATGCGAAGATCTTTGTGGGTGAAACCCAGGAAGAAGTGGACAAGGCCATCCTCATCAAAGATGATTGCCCCAAGCTGGAAACCGTCATATGGGACGATCCCAAGGGGATGCGGAATTACCACCAGGAGTACCTCATCAGCATAAGAAAGGTTCAGGACCTGGGCAGGGAATTTGAGAAAAAGGAACCGGATTTTTTTGAAAAGCGGATCAACGAGGGTCACGGCGATGATGTCTGCCTCCTCTTTTATACCTCCGGTACCACCGCGCTCCCCAAAGGGGCCCTCTTGAGTCACTGGAACATGCTGACCATGGGAAAGAACCTGATGGCCGTGGATCCCTGTTATGACACCGATGACTTTGTCTCCTATCTCCCCTTTGCATGGATCGGGGAACAGATGATGTCCATTTCCTGCGGGCTTCAAATGGGCTATACCCTGAATTTTCCGGAAGAGCCTGAGACCGCCCAGGAAAATATCCGGGAAATCGGTCCCCACGTCATGTTTGCGCCGCCGAGGATGTATGAGGGAATGACCCGTCAGGTCCAGGTCAAGTATATCGATTCAACCTGGATCAAGCGAAAGGCCTATGAGCTTTCCACCAAGGTGGGCTATCACGTGGCCGATCTGCAGTTCGATAAAAGGCCGGTCCCGGTGGGGTGGCGGATCTTGCACTGGATCGGTTACGCGCTGGTTCAGAAAAAATTAAAGGATCACCTGGGCATGTCCCGGCTTCGCAATTCCTACACGGGCGGGGCCGCCATGGGACCGGATCACTTCCGCTTTTTTCACGCCCTCGGGGTCAATCTCAAGCAGATTTACGGGCAGACCGAGGTGGCGGGCATCTCCATCGTGCACCGGGACGGGGATATCAAGTTCGATACGGTGGGCACCCCCATTCCGGAAACAGAGGTTAAGATCACCGAGGACGGCGAGATTATCACCAAGAGCCCTTCTGTATTTTTAGGCTACTACAAGAACGACGAGGCCACACAAAAAACCCTGGTGGACGGCTGGCTCTATTCCGGGGACAGGGGATTCATAGATGAAGACGGGCATCTCGTGGTTTTTGACCGGTCCAAGGATGTCATGACCCTGAGTGACGGCAGACCGTTCTCACCGCAATACTTGGAAACCCGGTTGAAATTCAGTCCGTTTATCCAGGAGGCATGGGCCATCGGAGACAAACGGGATTACATCACCGCCGTCATGTGCATTGATTATTCAGTGGTGGGGAAATGGGCCGACGACAAGAAACTCAACTACACCAGCTATCATGAACTGTCTCAGAAACCCGAAGTATACCAACTGGTGAAAGAACAGATCGAGGAGGCCAACAAAGATCTTCCCGCACCGGCCCGGATCGCCAGATTTGTGAACCTTTACAAGGTGTTTGATGCGGATGATGAAGAGCTGACCCGGACGTCCAAGTTGCGGCGGGCCTTTGTGGGCGAAAGATACAAGGACATTGTGGATGCCCTGTATTCGGATAGAGATGTGGTGCATATGGATACCAAGATAACCTATGAGGACGGCAGGGAGCAGCGCATCAGGACCGACCTGCATGTCGAAAAAATCAACGTGGGGGATTAAGGAGGGGAGTTTTAAGATATGGAACTGTTTTTGATGACCGCGACCACGGGTATTTTGGTGGGTGGGATCTATGCACTGGTTGCATTGGGTTGGGTGCTCATCTACAAGTGCTCCGGTGTGTTGAATCTGGCCATGGGTGAGCTGACCCTTATCGGGGCCTATGTAACCTACTCTTTTCATTCAGTGGGCATCCCCTTTATTCCATCGGTACTCCTGACATTGCTGGTGGGGATTGTTCTGGGGGTCCTGACCGAGCGGATATTCCTGGACAAACTCATCGGCGAGCCCGTTCTGGCGGTCATCATGGTCACCGTGGGGCTCTCCTTCTTTTTAAAAGGGCTCATCGGATATACCTGGGGATCGGACACCCGGGTCTTCACCCCGCCGGTTTTTGAAATCAAACCCATTGCCGTAGGGATGCTCAGAATATCGCCCGTATACCTGTGGTCGTTTATCCTGGCCATTGTCCTTCTGGTGGCCTTTGTCTGTTTTTTTAAATACACCCGCTGGGGCCTTTCCATGCAGGCCACGGCCGATGATGAAACCGCGGCCCTCTCCCTCGGGGTGAGCGCCCGCTTTGTGTACGCGTCCGCCTGGGCCATTGCATTTATGAGTGCGGGGGTGGGCGGTGCGCTTCTTGGAAATATCAACGGGATCAATATTTCCGTGGGATACCTGGGGTTGCTGGTGTTGCCGGCCGTGGTCCTCGGGGGCCTCAACTCGGTGCCCGGCGCCATTGTGGGCGGTATTCTCATCGGGTTGCTCCAGAATTTTTCAGGGACCTATCTGGACCAATATTTTCCCGGCGGCGTAAAGACGATTGTCCCCTTTGCCTTTATGGCGGTATTCCTCCTGTTCAAGCCTTACGGTCTGTGGGGATGGGAGCGGATTGAGAGAGTGTAGGCTGCTAGTACGAAGATGAAACCGAATGGGGCTTTTAGAACCTTTACTGTAACCATGAAGAGGTAATGATATGTCCAGTGTGTGGCTACCTTGCGGTGATTATCATTGGAATTATGCACAGGATCAGGGGTGGTGGCAGACCCGATTTTTAAAGGGGAAGATGCTCCTCCTTCTCGCGGTGGTTTTCATCGGGATCCCCCTGTTTCTGGATGACTACTGGATCGGTGTGAGCACCATGGTGGGGTATACGGCCATGGGGGCCTTGGGCGTTCAGCTCCTCATCGGGTATGCGGGGCTGCTCACCCTGGGTCATGCCGCCTTTATTGCGGTGGGGGCCTATACCAGCGTGATGTTGATTCTGCAGTTTCCGTGGCCCCAGTTTATGATAGAGTGGGGGATCGCCTATCCGGTGAGCATTGTCATGGCCGGGATCGTGGCCGGGTTATGGAGTGTGCTCTTTGGTCTGCCGTCCGTCAAGGTGAAAGGGTTTTATCTGATCCTGACCACCATGGCGGCCCAATTCATCACCGTGGATTTCATTCTCACCCAGTATATCAGTCAGATCGGCGGCCGAGGCCAGGCCTTTTCCCTCCCCCCGGGACCATCAAGATGGGTCCCTGGGTTATTGATACGGAGAAAACTACATATTACGTGATGGCGGTCTTGCTCTCGTTGATGATTATTGTGCTGGCCAACCTGCTCAGGTCCCGGGCCGGCCGGGCCTGGGTGGCCATCCGGGACAACGATATCGCTGCCGAGGCCCTGGGAATCAATATTGTCTGGTACAAGCTTCTGGCCTTTTTCGTGGCCGGGTTTATGGCCGGTGTGGCCGGGGCCTTTTGGGTCTGTAACACGGCCGCCCTGAGCCCGGAGCACTTTCAGTGGTTCCTCTCCCTGTGGCTGGTCGGCGTTATCCTGATCGGTGGCGTGGGGTCCATTCAGGGGGCGGTTTTCGGATCCATCTTTATGGTGGTGGTCATGGAGTTGCTGCAAATGGCTGTGCTGCCCCTGGCGGACTTTTATCCCAAAGTGCTCATGAATTTCGCTTATGTAAAGGACATGGCCTTTGGGCTGGCCATCTGCGCCTTTCTGATCTATGAACCCAACGGACTTGCCTATCGCTGGTGGCAGGCCAAGAACTACTTTAATTTATGGCCGTTTTCCTATTAATTTTCCATTAGCAGAATGAAAGGAGGTGAAGACATCTTCAGCACAGAAGCTTCGATTGGCCAATGAAATGGAACAGGTAAAGCCTTTTTAACTGCAACAAGGGGGTAAATCGATGAAAAAAGGGATTTTTTTGAGACTTTTGGTACCATGTTTGGCTGTGGTTTTCCTGAACGGCGTTTTCAACCACTGCGCTGGCAAAGGAAATCAAGATCGGCGGCATCATGGATACTACCGGTGCGACGTCTGATGTGGGCAAGGATTATGCCATCGGGATGGATGACGCCTACAAGTATATCAATTCTCAAGGAGGGGTGGACGGGTTAAAGATAAAATACAGGTGGTTTGACTACGGCTACCGGATTCCGGAGGCCATCACCAAGTATAAACTCGTAAAAAGGCTGGGGAGTGTGGTCATCATGGGATGGGGAACCGGCGACACCGAGGCTTTGTCCCCTACGGTGAACAAAGACAAGATTCCTTATGTGTCCGCATCTTATTCGGCGCATCTGACCGATCCCAAGAAGTCACGCTACAACCTCTTTTTCTCTTCCGACTATTCCACCAATGCCAGGTCAGCCATTACCGCCTGGCATGATAAGGTATGGAAGAACCATCCGGATAACGGCAAGAGAAAGCCCAGGTTCGCGTGCTGTTATATGTTTGCATCCCCCTATTGCTCTGCACCCATCAAGGCCATCAAGGACCAGGCCAAGCTTCTGGGATTTGAGGTCGGTCCGGACCAGGACGTTTCCCTGTTTGCCCTGGATACCAAGAGCCAGATCATGGCATTGAAGGAATTCAAGCCCGATTTGGTGTGGCACGGCAATACCACCATGTCGGTGGCCGCCACCATCAGGGACGCCTATGGTCTGGAGCTGGGGGCGGACTGGATTGTGGACAACTGGGGGTTTGACGAAAACCTGCCCCGCCTGGCCGGCGAGGCGGCCGAAGGGGTCATGGGAGCCACGCCCTGTGCGTTCTTTGGGCAGGATGTGAAGAACATGGACAAGGTGGTCTCCGCGGCCGAGACCTACAGCCCGGGAATCCCCTTAGGCAAGCGTTTAAATCGGACGGTCCAGGCCTGGGGCGATGCCCTGATCACCTGGGAGGCCTTGAAAAGGGCCAAAAAGGCGGGCGTGGATGTGACAGACCAGAAAGCCGGCCCTGAAATCATGGTGAAAGGCTATGAGACCATGCGCAACTATGACATTGGTCTGGGGGCCGCGCCCATCAGCTTTACGGCGACCGATCACAGACCCGCCACCGGATGCCGCATCCAGGTATGGAAAGACGGTAAATTCCAGGTGGTGGAGGATGTCAATCTCAAAAAGCGGTGGCCCGAAAAGTGGGAAAAGGAATGGTTAGGATGGTAATGAAGCGTACATATCACCCTTGGAGGTAGGGTCTTGGAGACATCAGAGGCGATATTAGAGATCAAGAATATTGAGGTGAAGTACCACGAGGTCATTTTGGTCCTCAAGGGCGTCTCCATTGAGCTGGACCGCGGGGGGATCGTGGCCCTTCTCGGCGCCAACGGCGCCGGGAAGAGCACCACCCTCAAGGCCATCTCCGGATTGCTGAAAACCGAAGACGGGGAGGTCACGGACGGCAGCATCGAATATGAGGGACGCCGGATCGACCACGACAAGGCAGCCAATATTGCCAAGGCGGGAATTGTCCAGGTCATCGAAGGCCGGAGGATTTTCGAACATCTCACCGTGGAGGAAAATCTCAAGGTGGGGGCTCACTTACGAAAGACCGGCTCGGTAAAGGACGGCCTGGAAACGGTATACCACTATTTTCCCAGACTGATGGAAAAACGCAATGAGGTTGCCGGGTTTGTCAGTGGTGGAGAACAACAGATGACGGTTGTGGGAAGGGCCCTGATGACCGAGCCTAAACTGGTCTTGCTGGACGAGCCTTCAATGGGCCTGGCGCCCATGCTGATTCGTGAAATCTTTAATATCATCACCAAACTCAATAAGGAGCAGAAGATATCCATTCTCCTGGTGGAACAGAACGTGAAGCTGGCCTTGAATGTGGCGCCCTACGCCTATGTCATGGAGACCGGGCGGATTGTGATGGACGATACTTCTGAAACCTTGAGCCAAAATGAGGATATTAAGGATTTCTACCTCGGCATGGGCGGAAAGGGTGAGAAAAAGAACTTTCGCGATGTAAAGCATTACAAGAGAAGAAAACGGTGGTTGTCCTGACAAGCATGGGGTAACCCACGGCGGATGATCTTAGACATAAATGGTTTCACGTCACGGAGCATCCGTAATCAAAAGGGAGGTCAATGATGCAGAAGAAGCTGATTTTTTTGACTATATTGATATTCGGTTTGAGTATTGCGCTGGCATCTTGTGGCACGACGCAGGTCAAGCCCACTGAAAAGAATTTCGTGGCGCCGAAGATTGCGCTGGATGGTTATGAGATTCCGCAATATGATGGCTACTGGTATTTTGCAAAGAGTGTGAACCCCACCAAAGGCGAAGCGGGTGACAGAGGTGCACCGCTTCCCATGAGTTTTCTGTTTACCATCATGAACCCGAATCCGTATCCCGTTCAGTTGAATGGGGTCCGATTCAGTGTGGTATTTGATAAGCACTTCAACGTGGTGACGTACAACAATCAGGATACCATATGGATTCCTGCTGGCAAAACCAGCGATGTAAGGGCGACGACACTGATCACCGCGCGTTCGGCCCTGTTAAGCCTGCTGGTGACCGGTGGCTTTAAACTGAAAGAAAAGGGCTGGAGCCCATGGGATGCCCTGGAACGATGGTGGAAGGGTGTTCCGGATTACTCCGTGCCGGTGGATGTGGCTGAAGCGACCTTCACCTTTTCCGCCAATGGCGTAACCAAGGTGTATCCTTTTGAAGTGACATCCAAATAAACGCCTTTGAACCGCATGACCCTTTGCCGCCATTGTGTGGCAAAGGGTCTATTCTTTGAAAGGGACGGCTATGGGACTTTATGACTTTACTTTCTATGACCTTATCAACCGCAATGCATCCACCTACGGCAATAAGACCGCATGGGTGGAGGTCGATGATGATCGCCGTCTGACCTTTACTGCGTACAAGGAGAAAGCGGATCGCCTCGCTTGCGGGTTGCAGAAATCGGGCGTTCAGAAGGGGGACCGGATCGGTGTGGTGGGGAAAAACAGTCTCGAATTTTTTCTCCTTTACGGCGCGGCCGCAGCCCTCGGCGCCATCGTATTACCCATCAACTGGCGGCTCTCTGTCGAGGAGATGGTCTATAATCTGAATGACGGCATGCCCAAAATCCTTTTTGCGGATAAGGAGTTTCAAGAGGGTATTCAGGGGGCCAGAAAAGAACTCTCCACAGTGGAGGCATATTTTGACCTGGGACCTGCGGGCGGCGATTTCTCGGACTTTTCCTCACTGTTGGAGAAGGGCGAAACCCCTGACCTAGTCGATGTGGCCACCGATGAGGGATTTGTGATCATTCACACGGCTGCAGTGGCCGGCAGGCCCAGAGGAGCACTACTAAGTCACGGAAACGTGCTTTGCGCGGATATGCACCTGGATTATCACTGTCAGGTCACATCGGATGATGTTCACCTCAATATTCTTCCCCTGTTTCATGTGGGCGGGCTGTTTATGGCCACCGCAACCTTTCATGTGGGCGCCACCAACCTGAATGTGAGGAAATTCGATGCGGAAAAGGCCGTATCGCTCATCGCAGAAAAAGGAGCTTCAATCCTGATTGAATTCCCGCCCATCCTCTCGTCCATTCTGGAAGCACACGAAAAGACCGGTACTGACATCAGTGGTCTCAGGGCCGTGGCAGGACTGGAATCATCCGAGACCATTGAAAAATATCAAGAACTCACCGGCGGGACCTTTTATGTCCTTTACGGCCAGACCGAGACCTCTTGCCTGGCCACATTCGGGGCCTACAATGACCAACCCGGTTCAGCCGGCAGACCCCTCCCCCTGGCGGATGTCCGGCTCGTGGATGCCTACGATCGCGAGGTGCCTGTGGGGCAGGTGGGCGAAATCATCGTGAAGGGGCCCATGGTCTTCAAGGGATACTGGAATCTCCCCGAAGACAACGCCTATGCCTTTCGAGAGGGATGGCATCACACGGGTGATCAGGGCCGGTTTGATGAGGAAGGATTTTTATGGTACGCGGGCCGAATGGCGGAAAAGGAACTCATCAAGCCGGGGGGAGAAAACGTCTATCCGGCAGAGGTTGAAAAGGTCATCCTTGAGCATCCGAAGATCGAGGCTACCGTGGTGATTGGGGTTCCGGACCCCAAATGGAAAGAGGGTATCAAGGCGGTTTGTAAGCTTATGGAAGGCGAAACGCTGTCGCCCCGGGAACTGATTGACTTTGTGGGGGAACGGATTGCCCGTTACAAAAAGCCGCAGTATGTCGAATTCGTGGCGGATCTTCCCTTTCTCGAAGACGGCTCACCCGATCGTGTCAAAGTGAAGGAATTGTATGGGGATGAGCAGTAAGCAAAAACCGTTATTTTCATATGCGGTATCAAAGCCCTGCTTGAAAAGGCAGGGCTTTTTCTTTACAATGATTCCATGGGGCGGTAATTTGGAGTTCATGTGCGTATGGAATGGGGGCGTATTCGTTTTCTGAAGATACCGCTGATGATGGTGTGCGCGATCATCGGCGTCGGTGCGTGGTTATGGTTTGGGGACGGTGGTTTTGTCCGCCTTTACCGAACCGAGTCGGAGCGGCAGGCCTGTATCGAACGTATTAAGGCCCTAGCCCAGGAAAACCAGGCGCTTATGGATGAGATCCATCGCCTGCGGACCGACATGGCCTATGTGGAGTCCGTGGCACGCAGGCAACTCGACCTGATCAAAAAAAATGAGGTGATTTATCGGTTTGATGCGCCAGTCGGTGAGGGCGCCGTTGAGGAAACCCGATCCGAGCCCGGGGGCATGGGAAATGGCAGCCCTTCATCAAACGCCGGAGGACCCACCCGATGAAGAACACAAACGATATCTATTCTGCGATCCTGGAGTGCGAACCCTCAGGTAACACCGTTGTTTTCGTGCTTGGCAAAATGAGGGCCCAAGGCCGTTCAAACGAGGCCATGAGGCAATGCACGCGGTTTCTTAGGCAGTATCCCCATAATGCGCCCCTGGGGCGTCTGATGGTGGAATTGTATCTTGAGAATGGATTTATCGGGCTCGCCGAGGATGAATTAAAGAAGCTGACCGTATCCATAGATGAACTTGTTTTACCCTATAAGGCGATGGCTGAGCACCTCGCCGCAAGAGGCAACTGGGCGGAAGCCGAACAGCATCTTAGATATTACCTGGCACATCAGTCCGGGACACTGAGGCTTCGGCGCTCTTGGAAAAAGCAGAGGGATATACCAAACCCTCCCCGGAAACGGAAGGTCCAGCGCCCGTGGACTTTGCAACACCGACCATCGCCGAACTCTATTATGAACAGGGAGAGATTGATGCGGCCATTGCCACATATGAACGGGTGCTGGCGGACAATCCCGAGCACCCGGACGCTGCACGTCGCCTGGCGGAATTGAGGGGGACTTCTCAGGAAGAAAAAACAGCGATTGACACGGAAAGCCCTCCGGATGATATGAACAAGATCTTGATGGATATCTTGAAAAGATGGCTCCCGAAAATTCGAGACATAAACCATGCCCACCCAACCCCCTGATTTTCATTTCTTGGCGACGGGCATCGGCAGTGTGCCGTTTACCGACATCGACGATACCTGCCGGCAGATAATCGATCTTTTCCCCCTCAGTCCTTTCTGGCCACAGTTCGTCAAGCGCAGTCTGCTTGAGGACATGAGCATCCAGTTCAGCGAGGGGTTACCGCTTATCGAGATCGATGAAAACGCACGGTCGCTAACGATATCTCATACCCGGGAGCGGGAAGCCGCCCTCGCGGATTTCTACGAGCGATTTCTTTCCCAGGACACGGATCACTTTAAGATGACGCCCCGATTTGCCGCCGGCCTGTTCGCTTTGATTGCACACGTCAAGGAGAGCGGCAAGGTTATCGGTCCCTATATCAAAGGGCATATTGTCGGCCCTGTGACCTTTACAGCGGGGATACGGGGGCTGGACGGTAAACCGATTCTTCATGATACGGAATTGTCAGAGGCCATGGCCAACGGACTGGCCATCAAAGCCCTCTGGCAGGCCGAGACCCTGGGAGCATCCGGTTTACAGCCGATTATCTTTTTTGATGAACCTTATCTGTCCGGTTTCGGCTCGGCTTTTTCCCCGGTTGGTCGCAGCGAGGTGGTGGATTTATTAAGGATTCCGATGGATTATGTGCGGATGCATTCGAATGCGCTGATCGGTATTCACTGTTGCGGCAACACCGACTGGTCTATGATCCTTGAGGCCGGACCCGATATTGTGAATTTCGATGCTTTTGATTTTATGGATCACTTTCTCCTCTACCCTGATGATATTAAGGCCTTTGTCACAAAGGGCGGAAGTATTGCCTGGGGCATTGCACCCACGGCCGGTTTCCGTGGCGATGAAACGGTGACGCAACTCTGTGAGATACTGGAACGTGGGCTCGACATCCTTGAGGAAACAGGACTCCCAGGGCGGCTTCTATCGGAACGATCGATCCTCACCCCGTCGTGCGGCATGGGGACGATGTCATGCGAATCAGCCAAATCCGTGATGAATCTGCTCGCCTCTACATCGAGTAAACTTGATACGTAAAAGACATCATATAAAGTTCTGCTTTATACCCAATGGGGTGCCCCTCAATGGCTTGCAGTGAAGAAGTCCTTGACAACGCCCTCCATATCATATATGCCATTTCATGTTTGTTTAAACGAAAACACTTTCCTCCTTCTCCCAATACCAGGTTCGCCTCACTTTGGGTTGGAGGCGATAGGATAATTGAATAAGCGTCAGGCGAGTTCACACCACGAGAGAGACGATCCATGAAGCGGTTCACAGTTTTTATAAACATATCGGGTTGATCAACGAGGGGCACGCATTTTAAATCAATATTTTGCAATGAGGGAGGAAAGCGTATGAACAAGGGAGAATTGGTCAATGAGGTGGCAAAGGTCGTGAGTTCAAAAAAGGAAGCCCAGGCCGCAGTCGATTGCGTGTTGGACACCATTACAGACGCCTTAAAAAAGGATGAAAAAGTCACCCTGGTCGGATTTGGTACCTTTAAAGTGGATCAGAGAAGCGCAAGGACAGGGATCAATCCGCAGACCCGGGAAACCATGCACATAGCGGCCAAAAAGGTGCCCAAATTCGTGCCGGGCCAGGCCCTGAAGGATGCGGTCTAAGGCTCGTACTGAATGATTTGATTTTGACGCCCTCACCATGACGCTGTACCGATTCGGTGGGGGCTTTTTTATCGCCATTTCAACAGCCTTAATTTGCAGTTTATCCTTGGATCGTCACTCGTGATTGACTGATTTTGCACGTCTTTTGAGACCGATCTCTGCATAAAGGAGCAAATCCATGAAACTTGCTGTCAGTGGCAAAGGCGGGGTGGGCAAGACGACGTTTTCTTCTTTTCTGATTCGTGCGCTCGCGGATGAAGGCGTGAAAGTGCTGGCCATCGATGCGGACCCGGATGCCAATCTGGCCCAGGCTCTTGGCGTGAAAGATGCGGATGATATTGTTCCCATCTCCAACATGAAGGAACTCATTGAGGAGCGTACCGAGGCAAAGGTGGGCACCATGGGCTCGTTTTTCAAGTTAAATCCCAAGGTGAGCGATCTCCCGGAAAAACTCTCTGTCGAGGTGGACGGAATCAGGGTAATGGTCATGGGGGGGGTCAAGAAGGGCGGGGCCGGCTGCATATGCCCTGAGAGCACCTTGTTGAAACGCCTCGTGGGGCATATCGTCCTTGCCAGGGACGAGGCCGTGATTCTGGACATGGAGGCAGGCCTCGAACATCTCGGCAGAGGAACAGCCATGAATGTGGATCGGCTGATCGTGGTGGTCGAACCTGGAAGGCGGAGTATCGAAACCGCCCACCAGATCCGCCGCCTGGCGGGTGACATGGGACTCAAGAACATCAGTCTCGTGGGAAATAAGATCAGGGCCGACACGGACAGGGAATTTCTCTTGAATCACATGGGGGATTTCGACTTTCTCGGATTTCTTCCCTACCGGGACGAAATCATCGAGGCCGATCTAAACGGCCGTCCGCCCTTTGAAAAAGATAAGACCGGCCTTTCGGCCGTGAAGGAAATGCTCAAAAAATTGAAAGCATAAAGGAGACACCCCAATGGCAAAACGCATATACAATTTTAATGCCGGTCCGGCTGCCTTACCCATCGAGGTACTGGAGGAAATTCAATCCGAACTGCTCGATTTCAAAGGGTCGGGAATGTCCATTCTGGAAGTGAGCCATCGATCCAAGTGGTTCGATGACGTGATCAACAGCGCGGCCGAAAGGACGAAAAGACTTCTGAAACTAAGCGATGATTTCGAGGTGCTCTTCATCCAGGGCGGGGCCAGCCTTCAGTTCTGCATGATTCCCATGAACCTCGGTGGGGAGGGAAAACCCGTCGATTACATTAACACTGGAACGTGGTCCACCAAGGCCATTAAAGAGGCGGAGATTCAGGGCAAAGCGGTTCACGTTATTGCATCCTCCGAAGACCAGGGCTTTTCCTATATCCCGGATGGATTTACCGTTGACGCCGATGCGGCTTATCTTCATTTCACTTCCAACAACACCATCAAGGGGACCCAGTGGGCCCGGTTCCCGGATACACAAGGGGTCCCCCTGGTATGTGATATGTCATCCGATATCATGAGCCGGCCCTTTGATGCGCAACCCTTCGGTCTCATTTACGCCGGCGCGCAGAAAAACATCGGTCCATCGGGAACGGCAATGGTGATCATTCGTAAGGACATGCTGGAGCGGACCCCGGATCATCTGCCCACCATGCTCAAATATACCACCTTCGCCGGCAAGAACTCCATGTTCAACACACCGGCCTGTATGGTTATCTATACCATCGAGCTCGTCCTCAAATGGCTCGAAGAGACGATCGGCGGCCTGGATGAAATGGCGGCCATCAACAGGGAAAAAGGGACCATCCTTTACGATTTCATTGATCAGTCTTCATTTTACAAGGGAACCACGGCACCCGACAGCCGGTCCCTCATGAATGTGACCTTCAGGCTCCCCGAAGAGGCATTGGAAAAAGCATTCGTGTCCGAGGCGCTGGAAGCGGGGTTCGGGGGTCTGAAAGGCCATCGCTCCGTGGGTGGCTGCAGGGCGTCCATTTACAATGCCACAGGAGTTGAGGCGGTGAAGGCGCTGGTGGCATTCATGACTGAATTTGAAAAGAAAAACGGGTGATCCCATGGGACACTGCGAGGCGTCCACATGCTGAACAGGACACGAATATCGGAAGTGCTCACCTCAGAGAAGATGGGGTCCCGATTTGAAGTGGCCGGATGGGTAAGGACGCGCAGGGACTCCAAGGGTGGATTTTCCTTTATTGAAATCAATGACGGATCGTGTCTCTCCGGGCTGCAAATCATCGCGGATACATCGTTGGATAACTATCAGAGCGAGGTGATGAAATTGCAGACGGGTTGCGCCGTCATGGCTGCCGGCGTCCTGGCCACTTCTCCGGGTAAGGGTCAGCGGGTGGAGCTGCAGGCCGACGAGATAAACGTCGTCGGCTGGAGCGATCCGGAAACCTACCCCCTTCAAAAGAAACGTCATTCCTTCGAATTCCTCAGAACCATCGCCCACCTGAGGCCCAGGACCAATACCTTCGGTGCGATGGCGCGTGTGCGAAATGCGATGTCGTGGGCCATCCACAACTTCTTTCAGAAGAGAGGCTTTCTCTATCTTCACACGCCCATTATTTCCGGAAGCGACTGTGAAGGTGCCGGGGAGATGTTTAGGGTGACCGCATTTGACCTGAACCATGTGCCTCAAAAAGAGGGCCGGGTGGATTTCTCTCAGGATTTTTTTGCAGCTCCCGCGAACCTCACGGTGAGTGGGCAATTGGAGGCGGAAATTTACGCCCTTTCCATGGGAGATGTTTATACGTTCGGTCCCACCTTCAGAGCCGAAAATTCCAATACATCGCGGCATCTCGCCGAGTTCTGGATGATTGAGCCCGAAATGGCCTTTTGTGATCTGAACGGGGATGTGGCCCTGGCGGTGGCATTTTTAAAGGAGATTTTCACGCACGTCCTGGATCATTGTCAGGAGGACATGGCCTTTTTTGAGCGGTTTATTGACAAGTCGGTCATCAAAACCCTTGAAGCCCTCGTCGTTCAGGATTTTGAGACCCTCAGTTATACCGAGGCAATCGGACACCTTCAAAAGGCCGACCAGGCATTTGAGTTTCCGGTGTCCTGGGGAGTGGACCTCCAGTCGGAACACGAGCGGTATCTTTGCGAAACCGTCTTCAAACGGCCCGTGGTTCTCGTGGATTATCCAAAAGACATCAAGGCCTTTTACATGAAAATGAATGCGGATGAAAAGACGGTTCGGGCCATGGATGTGCTGGTGCCCAAAGTCGGTGAAATCATCGGTGGGAGCCAGCGCGAGGACGATTATGATGTGCTTTATGAGCGGATCACCGAGATGGGCCTGAACCCCGAAGATTACTGGTGGTATCTGGATTTGAGGAAATTCGGCTCCGTGCCCCATTCCGGATTTGGTCTTGGCTTTGAACGGCTTGTGCAGTTTGTGACCGGTCTTTCCAACATCAGGGATGTCATCCCTTTTCCCAGGACGCCCGGTAATTTGGCATTCTGATGTCCCTGAGCCGCGCCTTCAAATGGGTGTAGCGCTGCCGTGTCCGGTCATTTTTGATGGCCATGGCAAGCGCCTTTTGGGTCCCCACCAGAATCACCAGCCGTTTCCCCCGGGTCACCGCCGTATAGATGAGATTTCGCTGCAAGAGGACATAGTGCTGCGTGACCACCGGCACAATGACGGCCGGATACTCCGACCCCTGGGATTTATGGACGGAAACCGCGTAGGCTAGGACGATTTCGTCCAGTTCGGTGAAGTCGTAGATGATTTCCTTCCCATCAAATAAAAGCGTGGCCTCATGCATTTCAGCATCGATGCGGTTGATGCGCCCCATGTCCCCGTTGAAAACCCCCTTGTCGTAATTGTTTTTGATCTGCATGATCTTGTCGTTGATCCTGAAACGGGTGCTGCCGCGTACCAGGGACATCCCTTCGGGGTTCAACAGGTTCTGTAATTCATTGTTGAGGTTTCCTGCGCCCGCAATGCCCTTGTGCATGGGGGTGAGCACCTGGATGTCTTCTATGGGATCGAATCCGAAGCGATCCGGTATGCGGGTTCCGGCGAGAGTCAATACGGTCTGAACGGTTGTGTCCGGATCGTTCCGTTCAATGAAATAAAAGTCGCTTTTTTCTGAAGCGGCGGGGAAGATCGGCATCTCCCCTTGATTGATCCGGTGTGCGTTGGTGATGATCAGGCTCTTCCGGGCTTGCCGGAATATCTCATCTAATCTCACCACGGGGATCACCGTGGACTGAATCAGATCTTTGAGCACGCTTCCGGAACCCACTGAGGGGAGTTGGTTGATATCCCCCACCAGGATGACGGTTGCCTCAGGGGGTACGGCCTTTAAAAGATGATACATGAGGATGGCATCGATCATGGAGGCCTCGTCCACGATCAACAGATCGCACTTCAAGGGCTTATCACTGTTTTTTTGAAACCCACCCTTCTGCATGCTGTATTCCAAGAGCCGGTGAATGGTCCTGGCCGGAAATCCGCTGGTCTCGCTCATCCGTTTTGCGGCCCGCCCGGTGGGCGCCGCCAGCAGGATCCTTGTGCTGATCTTGGAAAAGATCTTCAATATGGCGCTGACGAGAGTGGTTTTGCCGGTTCCCGGACCCCCGGTAATGATCAACACCTTGTTCTCGGTGGCATACCGCACCGCCTTCACCTGATTTCTGGCGAGCGTGATGCGCAACTTCTGCTGGACCCAGGACACGGCCTTATCCGTATCGATGCGTCGGATGGACCTGGCTGCGGTTAAAAGGGTATGCATTCGATCCGCAACACCGGTCTCGGAAATATAAAACGGGGTCAGATACACCCGCCTTGCGTCGGCGTCCGATGGGGCCGTCCCTTGCGGGTTATCCTCGATAACAATCCGTTTGGCCGAAGCGAGAGCTGCCAATGCCTTTTGTACCCGCTCGCGATTCACTTCCAGCAGGGTCTCACACCTCTCCAGAAGGGCGTCATAGGGAAAGTAGACGTGGCCTTCATCGGCCGATTGATCAAGGGCATACAAGACACCGGCCTCGGCTCTCGACGCTGAATCCTTCTCAAAGCCCAGTTTCATGGCAATGTGATCCGCCGTCACAAATCCGATACCGAAGATGTCGGTTGCCAGCCGGTACGGATTCTGCTTCACCACCGATATGGATCGGTTGCCGTAGGCCTTGAATATCTTTGTGGCATAACCGGAACTGACGCCATGACCTTGAAGAAACAACATGACTTCCCGGATTTCCTGTTGTGCTTCCCAGGCCTTTGTAATCATGTCGATTCGTTTCTTGCCGATCCCGGGTATGGTCTTTAGTCGATGAATATCCGTTTCAATGATATCAAGCGTCTCTGTACCGAACCGCTTGACAATCCGTTTGGCCATCTTCGGACCGATCCCCTTTATCAGGCCTGATCCCAGGTATTTTTCAATCCCGTATACCGAAGCGGGGACCTCCGTACGGCAATGCGTGATTTTGAACTGCTCCCCGTATTTGGGATGACGGGTCCATTCTCCCTCAAGCGAGACCACCTCTCCGGGGCTGAGGGCGACGACATTCCCGACGGCCGTCACCAGTTCAGGCGTGCCGGGAACTCTCAGTCGGGCGATGGTAAAGCCGTTTTCTGAATTGGTGTAGGTAATACGTTCGATCTGGCCCTTTATCTCGGCGGGCATGGATGCTCTCTATCTTGGCGTGCTGTTTTTAAGAAGGTCGATTCTGGTCCGAGGAATGCGTTAAAATGTTCTCGATCGTTTTTGATAATTTCATTTGAACGTCTGACCCTCAGGTTCGGCCATTGCCGGTCCACCCCCTCTTTTTGAAGGAATGGCGGGGAGATAAATGCTAAAGGCGGAGAGGGCCACGGTCAGGGCCGCCGGCAGGATAATCTGAAATGAAGCGACCCAGGGACGCTTGTCCTCGGATACAGGTGTTTTTCGTAAGTGGACACGTAGGATCTCGGGTATTGATGGATGAGCGGGAAAGGGTATATGACTGTTGACAAAATGTCAACTCCGTGACAATACACGAGCGTGGCCGATGACTGGAGTCAATGCCACTAACGCTGAAGATTTTTCTTTTTGGCGCTTCAATCGAAATCGCTATCGGGATCGGTATCGAAAGGGGTCGTTCCCTGAGGTCTGGTGTCCTCTCGGAGGCGATACGTGTTTTGATCTATGCGGCGCAATCTGTCCATGAACCATAACCGTCCGGCCGTTCTTGCCCGGGCCTGATGGTGTTCCGATCCCGATCCCGATCCCGATTTGGAAGGGGACTGTTACATGTATGGAACCTCCTGAACGAAAGAACGAAATCCTTCATCGCATAGAGAGGCTCCAGGGATTGCTCCGAGAGCAGGACATTGACGGCGCCCTGTTGACCGAGCGTATCGATAGGGTTTATTTCACCGCTACGGATCAGGATGCCCATCTTTATGTGCCCGCGGGCGGAAGGCCGTTACTCATGGTCCGGAAGAGCATGGACCGGGCGGTTCAAGATGCCGCGATAGACGACGTCGTTCCACTCAGAAGCTTTTCCGAGATTCTCCGCCTCATTCAGCGCCACAGTGGATACCTGCCCAGGCGAATGGGACTTGAACTGGATGTTCTTCCCATGCGGTTTTACCGGACGTACGAAAAACATTTCCCGGATGTTGAACTCCTGGATATTTGGCCATTGATCCGCCAGGTCCGGATGATCAAATCGTCCTATGAGGTGGACTGCCTGAAAAGGGGGGCACACATGGCGGATGAGATGTATGCCCGTGTGCCCCAATTCCTGGACACGGCTGAAACCGAAAACGACCTCGCCGCCCAGGTGGAGTATTTTTATCGGAGTCACGGTCACCCGGGCCTCGTTCCGGCACGGGGATTTAACCAGATCCCCCTGTACGGACACATCATGGCAGGGGCCAATGCCGCACTGCCGAGCAACTCCTCCGGTGCGACAGGGGGAAAGGGACTGGGGCCTTTTTTGTCACAGGGCGCTGGCAAAGGAAAACTGAGGCGAAATGACCCCATCCTGATCGATTACGTCGGCAACGTGGGGGGATACAACGCCGATCAGACCCGGATTTTTGTCATGGGAAAGCTTGACCCTGAGCTCCTGACCGCCCATGAGGTCATGCGGGAGATTCAGGATACCATTGCCCATCATGGGCGACCGGGAACCGTAACAGGGGACCTCTATGAACGCGCCCTGAGCATCGCTCAAAGAGCAGGTTTACACCAGACCTTCATGGGATTTCCTGATCCGGTTCCCTTCGTAGGTCACGGCGTGGGGCTTGAACTCAACGAATGGCCGGTCATCGGCCGGGGACTCAAAACGACCCTGGAAGAAGGCATGGCCCTCGCCATTGAGCCCAAGGTGGTCTTCCCCGGTAAAGGGGTGGTGGGCATCGAAAATACCTTCGTGGTCACGTCCAGCGGGATGGAGCGGCTCAACCGGTTTCCGGATGATATTGTGAATTGCTGAGGATTGAACTCGGGGCTGACCGATTCCAGCATCGAGGCCTGATGCTGTGTATGTTGCTTCAAAAAATCCTTTACAGTTTAATAATAGCAGTTTAATTTGACTTCAACAATATGCTGCAATCGATCCTCGGGCATGCGGATCTGGCGCTTATGAAAATGGATAAGGACCACCTCCTGTATGCCGACCTTCAGGAGATCCGGAATGCGGTCAACCGCTCCACGAACATCATCCGGCAGCTGCTGACCTTTGCCCGCAAGCAGATTATTGAACCCAAGGTCCTGAACCTCAACGATCAGGTGGCCAACACGCTCAAGATGCTGCGCCGGTTGATCGGCGAAGACATGGATCTGATCTGGAAGCCGGGCGCCGATGTGTGGGAGGTCAAGATGGATCCCGCCCAGATCGATCAGATCCTGGTGAACCTCGTGGTCAACGCCCGGGACGCCATTGTGGATGTGGGTCAGGTGGTGATCGAGAGCGAAAATGCTGTTCTGGACCAGGCCTACTGCGCGACCCATCCGGGGAGCGTGCCGGGGCCGTATGTGAGGCTGGCGGTCAGTGATACGGGTTGTGGCATGGAAAAAGCGACGCTGGAGGACATCTTTGATCCCTTCTTCACCACCAAGGAAGCAGGCAAGGGAACGGGGCTGGGGCTGGCCACGGTGTATGGCATTGTCAAGCAGAACAACGGCTATATCGACGTTCACAGCGAACCCGGGGAAGGCACGTCTTTCGACATCTATCTGCCCCGGCACGAGGGAGACGCTCAAGAAGTCGACGCGGTAGAGGCCAAATCGACCGGACCGGTTGGGGGTATGGAGACCGTGCTCCTGGTGGAGGACGGCCTATCGGTCCTGGAGAGCAGCAGGCGGATGCTGACCGCCCTGGGATACACGGTCTTGGCCGCAGACACGCCGGAGGAGGCGATTCGTCAGGCTGAGACGCATTCGGGCGAGATCCACCTCCTGATAACCGATGTGGTCATGCCCGGCATGAACGGCCGGGACCTGGCCGACCGCCTTTGCCAAAGCCGTCCCGAGATGAAATGTCTGTATATGTCCGGTTATACCGCGGACATCATCGCTCGTCAGGGGGTCCTGGAAAAGGGCGTGCAGTTCATTCAGAAGCCGTTTTCCCTGGATCAGCTGGCGCGGAAGGTGAGGGAGGTGCTGGGAAATGAAAATGGAACCACGGATGGACACAGATCAACACGGATTCAAAAAACCACCGAACGACCACTGAATCACAATGGATTAACAGCCTAGTGCGCTGTCTCATAAATTTTGTCCTTAATTCTGGCAATTTAACAGCACCGCAAATGGTGGGTTCAATGAAATCACAGTATTCAAATCCCAAATCACAAATCCCGCTGAAGTCGGGATCTTCGACTATATCCAAATTCCAATCCCGCGCAATCGCGGGTTCAAAATTCGAAACAACGCGTGCAAAGGATTGGAGGCACACCCTTGATATGGACCCCGGAAAAATCAATTAAGTGATGCCGGGCGATTTACGACATTCCCACGGGTACTGCCCCGGCCCAAAAGGGAAATTTTTCGCCTTAAACCTTGCGATTTGGTCATTGGGATTTATTTGAAATTTGGTGCTTGGGAGTTGGAGCTTCCGCGTCTCTGTCTGTTTTAAGTGGGTTAAATAGGGACCGTTTTCTGCGAATAACATCTTGCCATTATCGGGGACAGAACTTATGAGACGCGGCACTAGCGAATAACCACCGAATGACGGCCGAACCCCCAATCAGACATGAGCTGGCTCCGACACTACTGGGAGAAGGCAGGAAATGAGAAGGCTGAGCCTTGGTTGAAGGAGTGGTACCATTTCTGCGCCAAGCAGGATTGGTCGAAGCCGCAGGATGTGAAAAACACTTTTCGTCATGTTTCTTTTGTGGGCAAGGATCGGATCGTATTCAATGTGAAAGGCAATGACTACCGCATTGTATGTTCGATGGACTATGGTCGGCGTGCCATGTATATCAAATTTGTGGGGACCCATACGGAGTATGATGCCATCGATGTGAAGGAGGTGACCTAACCATGATCAAGCCAATTCGGAATGAGAAATTGTATGAGGAAGCCCTGAAGCGTATTGAATCGCTTTGGGGGTCTGAGCCAGGCACGCCGGAGGGCGATGAACTGGATATCTTGATAACCCTGGTAGAGGCGTACGAGGACAAGGACCATCCCCTGTATGCCGATCTTCGGGAAATCCGAAATGCGGCCAAACGCTCCACGAACATCATCCGGCAGTTACTGGCCTTTGCCCGCAAGCAGATTATCCAACCCCGGATCCTGAACCTCAACGATCAGGTGGCCAACATGCTCAAGATGCTGCGCCGGTTGATCGGCGAAGACATGGAACTGATCTGGAAGCCGGGGGTGGACCTTTGGGAGGTCAAGATGGATCCCGCCCAGATCGATCAGATCCTGGTCAACCTGGTGGTGAACGCCTGGGACGCCATTGTGGATGTGGGCCAGGTAGTCATCGAGACGGAAAATGCCGTCCTGGACTCGGCCTACTGCGCGACCCATCCGGGGAGTGCTCCGGGCTGGTATGTAAGGCTTATGGTAAGCGACACCGGATTCGGCATGGACAAAGAGACCCTGGAGAAGTCGACGCGGGAGAGGATGTATCGACGGGACCGGCCCGGGGTACGGAAACGGTGCTCCTGGTGGAAGACGGCCTATCGGTCCTGGAGAGCACCAGGCGGATGCTGACCGCCTTGGGATATAGGGTTCTGACCGCGGGCACGCCGGAGGAGGCCATGCGCCAGTCTGAGGCGCATCCGGGCGACATCCACCTCCTTCTGACCGATGTGGTGATGCCCGGCATGAACGGCCGGGACCTGGCCGATCGCCTTTGCCAAACCCGGCCCGAGATGAAATGCCTGTATATGTCCGGTTATACCGCGGACATCATCGCTCGTCAGGGGGTCCTGGAAAAGGGCGTGCAGTTCATTCAGAAGCCGTTTACACTGGACCAATTGGCGCGGAAGGTGAAAGAGGCGATGGGAAATGAAGGATGAAGCGCGAGAAGTGAAGAAGGAAGAATGGACATGATAGAATGTTTTTGACTTTTTCCTGAAAAGAGCTTATGCTGCTTTACGGGTTTGCAAGTAAAGCATAAGGAGGGAAAAATGGCGATTGCATCCAAAATAAGCAGGAAATGGCAGGTCGTTATTCCAAAACAAGTGAGAGATAATCTATCCCTCAGGCCGGGAGACAGGATCTCTTTTGAGATTACCCGATCAGGTGCAACCATAAGAAGAGAGGACGAATCTCCTTTTGATCGCTATTATGGCTTTCTTGAGAAGCGGGATTCCACAGACAGAATAATCAGTGAGATGAGGGGTGATCGATGATATACGCTGTTGATACATGCGTATTACTGGATATACTCCTGCCGGATCCAGTTCATGGCGTCTCATCAAAGGACCTACTCAACAAAGCGGCCAAGGATGGGAAGCTGGTGATCTGCCCGATCGTATATGCAGAACTCTCCCCTCAATTCAAAACTCAGGACTCTCTTGACATTTTTCTCAAAGAGACCGGAATAGAGATCCTTCCCTTCAGCAGAGAGATATTGTGGAAGGGAGGAGAGGTCTGGAAGGCGTATATCCAGAAGGGAGGAAAACGAAAAGATAGAATTGTACCGGATTTTTTGATCGGTGCCTTTTCCAGCGTAAAGGCAGAGGCGATTATTACGCGAGACAGGGATTTCTACAAAACGTATTTTCATCTTGATGCGGTTTACCCCTATCAAATACAACCTTTTAAGAACGCATGACCCGGAGCCTGCAAATGCCCCATCATCAAACGGCCCGGATTTTGCTCTCTCTCTCTCTCTCTCTCTCTCTCTCTCTCTTATGCCTTCGGCCTGAACCGGAAGCCGATCAACCCCCTTCACCCGACACCCCCCTCATCGAACCCAAAGTGGACGCTCCGCAACCCAGCTTATGTAATCCGTAAAATACAATCTTCGGTTTAGGATTGCCATGGCAAAGAATAAGGATGTCCCAGAAAAGATCCCCCGGGCCGGCAACCGGACCGCTGCCGACAAGCCTGAGGGTGGGAGCGGGAAGAAGGGAACACAAAGCCCCTTTCCCATGGTGGGGCTGGGGGCCTCCGCAGGGGGCCTGGAGGCGTTAAAGACGTTTTTCGCAGCGGTGCCCGAGACCGGCGGCATGGCCTACATTGTCGTGGTTCACATGTCCCCGAAACAACCCAGCATCATGCCTGAGCTTCTCCAGAAGGTCGCACGGATTCCGGTGGCTGCCGCCGAAGACGGCCGACGCATTGAACCCGACCACGCCTACGTCATCCCCCCGGACAAAGAGATCACCGTGTACCAGGGAAGGCTTCAGCTTTTAGACAAGGTGAAAAAAGGAGCCTCCCATGTGATTGATCTTTTTTTACGCTCCCTTGCCCAGGACCAGGGGAGAAACGCGGCAGCGATCATCCTCTCCGGAACCGGCAGCGACGGCACCTTCGGCATCAACGACATCAAGGCCAATGAGGGGCTGGTCCTGGTCCAGTCGGAGGAATCGGCCGGCTACGACGGGATGCCCCGGAGCGCCATCAACACCGGCCTGGTGGACATGGTCCTCTCGCCCGAAGAAATGCCCCAAAAACTGGTTCATTATTTTTCGCATCCGCCCGCCCGCGAGGATATCAAAGCCGGTAAGAGCGATGATGAGCGGCAATGGCTGAACAAGATATTTGCCATCTTACGCACCCAGGTGGGGCACGATTTCTCCCCGTACAAACCCAATACCACCCTTCGGCGGATCGCTCGCCGCATGAGCCTCAACCAAATTGATGATCGTGACACCTATGTGCGCTACCTCAGGGAAAACCCCGGGGAGGTGGAGGCCCTGTTTCGGGACCTGCTCATCGGTGTGACCAGCTTTTTCCGAGATGCCAAGTCATTCGAAGCCTTGAAAACAAATGTTCTGCCTCGGCTCCTGGCACGGGTCAACGAAGGGGAAATATTCAGGGCCTGGATACCCGGATGCGCCACAGGGGAGGAGGTCTATTCCCTGATCATGGTCTTGCGGGAGGTCCTTGACCAGCAACCCCAACAGATCAAGCTTCAGGTGTTCGGCACGGATATTGATAACCACGCCATAGACAAGGCCCGGGAAGGCCTGTTCCCGGCCAGCATCGGCGCTGATGTGAGTGACACGCGGCTCGAGCGCTTTTTTGTCAGAGAGGGAGACTTTTACCGTATCCGAAAGGAGATCCGGGACTGTGTGGTCTTTTCCGTACAGGACGTCATCAAAGATCCCCCTTTTTCGCGTCTGAACCTCCTGTGCTGCCGCAATCTCCTGATCTACCTGAACACGGAGGCCCAGAAAAAGCTCCTGCCGCTGTTTCACTATACCCTGGCGCCGGGCGGGGTCCTCATGCTGAGTTCGTCCGAGACCATCGGCGGGTTCACCCACCTGTTCGATACCGTGGACAAGAAATGGAAGTTGTTCAAACGGAAGGATATCCCCCAGGCCCTTCGGCAGATCGTCACCTTCCCGAGCGGACGGTCACCTGCCGGGCCCGCACATGAGGCCGCGCCGACCCTCCCACCTGCCCCGCGACTTGACATGAATCAGCTCACCCGGCAGGCCATACTGGATCAGTTTGCCCCCACCGCCGTGTTGATCGATGCCAAAGGGGAAATCCTGAATGTGCAGGGCCGCACCGGCAAGTACTTAGAGACCCCCAGCGGACTGCCCACCTACAATGTCCTGGATCTGGCGAGGGAAGGGCTGCGCATTGAGCTGTCCAGCGCCCTGAGGGCTGCCCGGAGCGGCAGTGAACGGGTGACCCGGAAACGACTCTCGGTCAAAACCAACGGGGAGGTCCAGGTCATTGATCTCCATGTCTGTCCCCTGAAGGATTTCAAAGCACTGGCCGGCCGGTTTCTGGTGGTATTCGAGGACGTAAAGATGGATCTGATGACGGACCATCAGCGCGGGGGAGCCACGGAGCTGCCGCCGGGGGAATCGGCCAGGATCGCCGAGCTGGAGCGCGAACTTCAGGTGACCCGGGAGCGTCACCAGACCGTCATCGAGGAGTTGGAATCGTCCAACGAAGAACTCAAATCCACCAATGAGGAGATGCAGTCGTCCAATGAGGAACTTCAGTCCACCAACGAGGAGCTGGAATCCTCCAAGGAGGAACTCCAGTCCTTGAATGAAGAATTGCAGACGGTCAATGCCGAGCTTCAGAGCAAAATGGAGGAGCTCTCTTCGGCCCAGGACGACATGCGCAATTTGTTAGACAGCACGGAAATCGCCACCATTTTTGTGGACAATGACATGCGTATCCGGCGGTTTACCGAGGCGGCCACCGCCATTGTTAATCTTATCCCCACGGACATGGGCCGGCCCCTTGGGCATGTGGTAAGCAACCTCAATTACGATGCCATGCTGCCGGATCTGCGCGAGGTATTACGCAAGCTCACCCCGAAAGAGACGGAGGTGCAAACCGATGAGGGTCGGTGGTTCAACATGCGGATCATGCCCTATCGCACCACGGACAACCGGATCGACGGGGCCGTGTTGACCTTCGCCGCCATAGACGATCAGAAAAAGGCCCAGGCCCTGCTTCAGGACGCCGTGAAAGAGACCGAAAACGCCCGGGAGCTGGTCCGGGCCGTATTTGACATGAACGCCGATCCGATGGCGGTACTGGATAAGGAGGTCCGGATCATCATCGCCAATACCGCCTTTTCCGAAATCGCGGAACTGACCCAGGATGAACTAACGGGAATGGACTTTGTGGCGGCCCGGCCCGACCTGTCCAAAGCGGCCGATTTAACCGCACCATTGAAAACCGCGCTGGAACAGAACAGGGACTTTGAGACCAGCGCCTTTGACGTAAAGACACCGGAAGGGAACCAAAGGTTTCGGATCCAGGGCCGCATCATCAAGAAGGACCCACAATTCCCGTACCGTATTCTTCTCCATTTTGTAACCATACCATAAACAGGAGGACGAAATGGCGGGCCATACCGATCCAGCCGATCAATTTGAACAGCTCAGGGAGCAGGCCGAGGCTCTGATCCGGGAGCGCCCGGATGAGACCTCAAAATCCCCGTTGGATATTCTGGAACTCATTCAGGAGCTAGAGGTCCATCAGACCGAACTGGAAATCCAGAACGAGGAGCTTAGAAGGACACAGGAAGAGCTCTCCACCCTGCACCGGGAATACGAGAACCTCTACGAGTTCGCCCCGTGCGGGTATCTGACCCTGAACCCCAAAGGGATCATCACCCACATTAATCTGACCGGGTTGACCCTGCTGGGCGGCCCGAGAACCCATGTTTTACACCAGGGGATGAGCCAGTTCATTGAGCCGGGCCAGGAAGACAGCCTTCTCTCCGCTCGCAAAAAGAGCGCCGAGACCGGGGAGAAGCAGAGCGTTGAATTCCCGCTCAGAAGAGGCAAGGGCACGCCCGTTTGGGTCCGGGCCGACATTGAGGCGGACCGGGACGATGCCGGTGCGGTGATTCAGTGGCGGGTGGTGCTGGTGGACATTACGGAACACAAGCAGGCCCAAGAGGCCCTTTTTAGGAGCGAGGAAAAGTACCGGTCTCTCTTCAACAGCATCAGAGATGCCATTCTGGTGGCTGACACAGATCGAAAGATCATGAGTTGTAACCCCGCGTTTACCGAGCTGTTTGGTCACTCAGAAAAGGAGATCACAGGAAAAGAAACCCGTTATGTTTATGAAAGCGAAGTACAGTTTACCGAAATGGGCGAGCGGCTCAAAGAGAACATGGACAATCCGCACTTTTTACATACGATCCATTACCGAAAGCGCTCCGGAGAGGTTTTTCCAGGAGAAACCAATGTCTTTTATCTGAGGGACACAGACGGTAACATAAACGGTTTTATCGGATTGATCCGTGATATCACTGAACGCCAAAAGGCCGAGGAGGCGAAGGTAAGACTTGAAGCCCAGTTACAGCAGGCCCAGAAGATGGAATCGGTGGGCCGCCTGGCCGGGGGCGTGGCCCACGACTTCAATAACAAGTTGACCAGCATTCTGGGCTACGCTGAACTGGCCATGGGAAGGCTGGACCCGTCGCATGCCCTCTACGGCGATCTGAAGCAGATCCTGGAGGCGGGAAAACAATCCGTCAACATTGTGCGTCAGCTCCTGGCCTTTGCGCGAAAGCAGACCATCGCACCCAAAGTCATGATCTTGAACGACACGGTGGAGCAGATGCTCAGGATGCTCAGGCGGCTCATCGGTGAAGACATTGATCTGGCCTGGGAGCCGGACGCCAATATCTGGCCCGTCAAGATGGACCCCTCGCAGATCGACCAGATCCTGGCCAATCTGTGCGTCAACGCGCGGGACGCCATTGAAGGCGTGGGCAAAGTCACCATTGAGACCGAGAATGTGGAGTTGGACGAGGCCTATTGTGCCGGACATGCGGGATTTGTGCCGGGCGAGTATGTGATGCTGGCGGTGAGCGATGACGGGGCAGGTATGGACAAGGAGACCCTGGCCAATGTGTTTGAGCCCTTTTTCACCACCAAAGCGGTGGGCAAAGGTACCGGCCTGGGTCTATCCACGGTGTACGGTATTGTGAAGCAGAACCACGGTTTTGTGAACGCCTACAGCGAACCGGGCAAAGGGACCACCTTTAGGATCTATCTCCCCCGGCATGAAGGAGAAGCCGAAGGCAAAGCGGAAGCGGTTGAATCAGAGATACCCCTGGGCCGAGGTGAGACCATCCTGATCGTCGAGGATGAGAAGACGGTGCTGCAATTGGGCAAGATGATCCTGGAGCGGCTAGGCTACACGGTGCTGGCCGCGGAAAGCCCGGTGGAGGCCGTTGAGATAGTTCGAAAAGAGAGCGGTGAGATCCACCTGCTGATGACCGATGTGGTCATGCCCAGGATGAGTGGCAAAGCCCTGGTCGAAGAAATCCAAAACATCCGGCCGGACATCAAGACCCTGTTCATGTCCGGCTATACGGCCAACGCCATCGCCCACCAGGGGGTTCTGGATGAGGGGGTGCATTTTATTCAGAAACCCTTTGGGTTGAAAAGCCTGGCCCGGAAGGTGAGAGGGGCGTTGGGAAGTGAAAATGGGACCACGGATGGACACAGATAAACACAGAAGCGGTTTGATGAGGGAGTTCTTAATCCTTCAATCTTAAATCATACTTATTCATTCTCCGGAGTCTCGCTCCCGTAAGCGGATCGAACGGTCTGTTCGAGTGTGGCGATTTCCTCACTGGACAGGAAATCGAAGTGGCTCGCGCGTTTCCGTGCTAAAAGCCGCCCGGTGTTCATACGTTCGTGGGCCGCTGTCAGACCGTCCATGAGGTCCGCCAGGCCCTCCGGCTTCGGACAGACGAAATGGATTCGCTCCCTTTGCCAGGCGACCGTTTCGCCGACATAATTCTGGCTTTTCCGGTAGTCGGCATCGCGGAATCGCGCATCCACAATGAGGTTCTGGACCTCGATCAATTGTGGCTTTCGGCAGAAGTCCTCCTGTTCCGCCAGTTGAAGCAGGGCGACGAAGCGTTCAGTCCGGTTCGAAGTGGGGTGGACATGTTCAATCTCAAATGAGGATCTCGTCTCCTTGGTGTAAAGGTATTTAAGCGCTCGCTTCAATATCTCCGGAGAATAGCCGGCCACCACTTGCCGGCAGCGTCCAGGCAGGTCCGCGGTTTCGAACTCGCGAAGGGTATCGGTGCGACGAACCGTCGGGCAGAACCGATGGTCACCGAGGAGGTTGTCGTTAATCCGCTGTCTGCGAACCCGACGCACCTGGCTAACTGTATAGTATTCATCCGGGTCGAGCAGATCGATGTAGTTCCCCCCTGACAAATAATAAGATGATGTTCCCCGCTCCCGGACAATCTGTTCAATTTCGCCCGCGTATTCCCTTGGCGCCCTCACAACCATTTTGCCATCCCTGGGAAACAGGTCGGGATAGTCGGCTGCAATGAGCGGTTTGCCTTGACATGACGAAGTTTTAATCCTATTGTCTTTGTAAGAAAATGAATGCTACCTAACCACTGATAAGGTATTTTTCAGATGGGCAACAGCGATGAAGAGACCAGTCTAACCTTGGACAAAAAGACCGTAGATGTTCTGGTGGCGCAAATTATCCCTACTTCGAAGTATTTTGAGGCCCGATTTGACCATATGCAGGCGCAGATTGACGGGTTGAAAGATGGCCTCAAGGACTTTCGCAGTGATGTGGACAAGCGGTTTGAAAATGTCGACAAACGGTTTGAACAGGTTGACAAACGATTTGAGCAGGTCATTGCTTCCATTGAGCGAATCGGAGATAAGCTGGACTACCGGGATGAAAAGCAGAGGGGATTCACCATCCGCATGTTCACCATTGCCATCGGCATCTCCATCCTCGGCGTTCTCGGAGCATTCCTGAAATCCCTTGGAATCATCTGAAGCCTCCACCACTAAGAAACGCACCTATATTCGGGGTCAGATCTTGCATTGTGAATTATTGATAATGTTCTCCGCTCCAAAAGTGATAATTTACAAATCAAGATGTGATAACCATCGCATTTTAGATCAGGTGTGATAGGCATCGTCATGAGGCCCCAGCAGTACGAACTTAATTGTCTGGCTAGACGTTTCCCGGCAATCCGAACAGGCGACAACTGCATCATCCCCCTTTTTCCGACAGGCTTCGCAATACAGGTATATGATGATAAAATTGCGCTTCACCGGACATGAATAAAAGTCCTGCCAGTTCCTTTTCAAGGGCTCACCAAAGGCAACGGGGTTTTCCATGCAGGATTTGTCCGAGAAGGTGCGGGAGACACTGGAGATGGATTAGCCCCGACGCTCAAAAAAGACATTCATAAGGGTTTATGGGTGCCGTGGCCAAGCCCTAATAGAAAAGGGGTTTAACTTCTTAAGTTAACCCCTTGAAGTTACTTGGTGCCGGAGGTCGGAATCGAACCGACACGGACGCAAGGTCCACTGGATTTTGAGTCCAGCGCGTCTACCAGTTTCACCACTCCGGCAGTAAGCATCAACAAATAGATCATTAGATGACTTTGTGAATTTAACCACTAATTATAATAAAAACGGGGGTAAGATGTCAATATGATATTGACACGTCCAAGAGGTTTCTGGTATTGATGAAGTAATCAACGGGGCTGTAGCTCAGATGGGAGAGCGCATGACTGGCAGTCATGAGGTCAGGGGTTCGATCCCCCTCAGCTCCACCAGGAATATCAAGGACTTACGGCAACGTGCTGCAAGTCCTTTTTTATTGTAAAACCCGGTTTTGGTCATTTCTTGGTCATTTTTTCCGTTTCTGAGGACGAAAAAACCGGTTTTCCATTTCTGGAAAACCGGTATCCTGGTCTACACACGGAGCGGTGAAACGGTCTCCCGGTTCAGGATTGAGGCGATTTATCAAGAACCAGTTGATTTTCTCAAAGCATCTGTTGTATTCCTTCTACAAGACCCATCTTAAGGAAAAGCCGTAAACACATTTACGAAAAGGTTTGCCATGGCGGACTACAAAGACCCCATTTCTCAGTACCGAGATATGGGGTTTTATTTTGTCTGAAAGGGCCGTGAATGCCGACTTTTACTCCAACTTTCATCCTGTAGCCTTAACCAAATGGGGAGTGTTCAGAGACGATAATCATGCACGTTATGTTGTTAGTTTGGTTATGTTGTATGAGTATTTGATTCCTTCCATTTTATTCCCTTCTTGTTTTTCATATACTTATTCTCCAGCGTAAGATTCATTGCCCATCCAGATTTAAACTTTCTTCCTTATAATTCGTATAGTTGAAGGAATGAGAAAGGGATATGGTTCTTTCCTTTTGATTTCTCTTTTTTCATCTTGGTCTTTTGATTTGTTTGTTTTGTGTACTTCCTCTTTTGCAAAGGAGGTCCAGGATGAAAGAGTGTCCCTACTGTAAGACCCAGTTCACCCCTCACCCAAAAGTCGGTAAGCGTCAAAAGATCTGTGGAAAACTTGCCTGCAAAGCCGCCCTGAAGGCAGATAACAACAGGAAATGGAGGGAAAGAAACCCTGACTGCCATTGCAATGATTATCCTCGGGTCAAAGAGTGGCTTGAAGCGCATCCTGGATATCTGAAGGACTACCGGGAAAGCCATCCGGACTATGTGAGAAAAAACCGGGAAGCACAGCGGGTGCGTGACCGGCGAAAAAAGCTCCGTCTTGATATACAAGCCCAGTTAAATAGACAGGTCCCCGAGATCACGAACCAATTATGGAATTCTCCGAATCTTGATATACAAGCCCAGTTAACTGCACAACCTTCTGAAATCACATTTCTTTTAACTACGCTTCCCTGTCTTGATATACAAGTTCAGTTGGACAAAGCCTTGTGTGGTAAGGAAAATGTCGCCATTGCTTGCGGGAGGTGACAACCATGTATCAAAAGAGAATCCTCAATGCTTCAAGGATCCGTAAGATTCAAGGCTCCTTCAGCTGGATCGACCATCGCTTTATCACCGGTGGTTTTCTCCGTGATCTGTCTGCTGTGGAGATTCTGCTCTATTTTTTCCTGGTAAGTGTCTCCGACAGAAACGGGATCAGTTTTTACCACGACGATAAGATATGCAGTCTGATCAAAATTGGTCTCACCTCACTGGGAGAGGCAAGAGAGGGACTGATCAGCAGATCTCTTTTGGCTTACGAGCATCCTATCTACCAGGTCCTTTCATTGCCGCCCGATCCGGTAACACCTCTCACAAGGGAAGAGATCCTGCAACAGCAGCGTGAGATGAGATCTGAGCGCATGAAAATGATCCGGGAGAAACTCCATGAACAAGACACGTAACAAGGTCATACTACCTGATCTTTACGAGCAGTACTTTCTCTATCTGGAACATACGAGGGAAATCTCTCAGGGTCAGATTCACGATGTAAGAAGGATTCTGGCTTCCCTTTATCGTTATCTTGAAAAGCATGGCCTCACTCTTGCCGGGGTGAAAATAGAACACCTTGACGCCTTTATGGGTGAGTTCAATGTAGCCAAATCGACCCTCCGAATTTATCGGTATCATGTACGAGGATTCTTGACATATTTGTATGCTGAAAGAAAGATCATCAGGAAAGATCTGGCCACGTTACTGGTAGGCGCTCCCCTGTTCGCCCATAAGAAGCCGCCTAAGTTTTTGCGGCCAGAGGAGTTGCGACGGCTCTTTTCAAGCCTGAAACTGCAAACCCTTGTGGATATTCGAACCTATGCCACAATCCACCTGGCCTACGCCCTGGGCCTCAGACCTGTTGAAATTAGCAGAATCACCCTTGATCACATCTCCTTTACCCGGGGAGAGATCACCATCAGGGAACGAAAGACCAACAAACCGACCACGCTTCCTTTGCCCAAACAGACCGTACAGGCCATTGCCGCTTATGTTTTCAAGGCCAGACCCAAAACGGATCTCAGGGCACTCTTTTTGACTCGTACAGGTTCCCCCCTTAAGCCAGAGAGGGTGGCCGGAGCTATGAAAAGGGCTATGGAAAAAGCGGGGCTTGCTTCTACAGCCTACTGGCTCAGGCATACCTATGCTCAAAACCTGCTCGGAATGGGACGAGACATTTACGAGATCAAAGAAATGATGGGGCACCACAATATCCAATCCACGCAGAGGTATCTCTATATCGATACCGAACGAATGAGAAAGGTCCTTTTCAATGAAACCCTTTGAGAGTTTCTTGGGCCCGAAACTCAATGCGTTCCTTACATATCGCCAAAGCCTGGGGTACTCCCTCGATACCATAAGCCACCATCTTCGCCTTTTTGATCGATACGTGATGGAGAAAAATGCCGACTGGGACTCCTTTGATCCCGGATTCTTCCTTGAGATGAGAAGCCATATCCACATCGATAAAAACTCTGTAAACGCCAATATCTGGGCAACACGGAACTTCTTCCAATTCCTGATACGACAGGGCCTTATGAAAGAAAATCCGCTTCAGGATATCCCGCTCCTTAAGAAAAACGCCATCGTACCCTTTATCTTTTCCCCCGAGCAAATAGACCAGTTACTATCGGCCATCTGCAAAAGGATACGGAAAACAAAACGTTTTTTTCTCAGGGACCTGGCTTTCTATACGGTCGTCTTCCTGCTGGCTCGATGCGGCATGAGGATATCGGAACCCCTGAGGCTGCAGCGTCATCATTATCGCATGGATGATCGCACCCTTTACATTGAAAAGACCAAATTTAGTAAGGACAGGCTCATCCCCATACCAAGAGATGTCGTTTCCGCGATAGAAAACTATCTCTCTGTTCGAAAATCAATACTGCCTCATGATGACAGTCCCTTTCTTATAGTCCGTACGGATCAAAACCCTCTGACAGACTACCAGTTCCGATCCCTGTTCCATCAAGCGCTAAAAGAGATCGGCCTTGATCAGCCTAAACGGGTGATTGGCAATGTGAACTTTCTTCAGCCCACGCCACATAGCCTGCGCCACAGTTTTGCCGTTTATACCCTGCTCAACATCAAAAAACAGGGAGGAGATCCCAAGCATGCTCTCCCCCTGCTGGCCGCCTACATGGGCCACAGCGAGTATAAATATACCAGTGTATATCTCAGGGTCTCCGATG
This sequence comes from Deltaproteobacteria bacterium, assembly GCA_034522175.1. GTDB lineage: Bacteria > Desulfobacterota > DSM-4660 > Desulfatiglandales > Desulfatiglandaceae > JAIPDZ01. Next base: position 4,609,139 of record JAXHLQ010000001.1, read on the forward strand.
CCGTCAGCCGAAAAAATCTGGTGGATTTTTCTCTTTGGCAGGTAAAGAAAGAATGAGATTGTCTCCCGGCATCCATCATTTCTTCGATCAGTATCTCCCTCATATCAAGGGGGTCAGTGAGCATACTCTTAAGGCTTACCGGGATGCCTTTAAACTCTTTCTTCCTTTTGCCGCAACCTATTACGGAATCAAAATCGGATCGCTCAGGGTGGAGCATCTCTCTTCGGATGTCATCATCGCTTTCCTTGAAGACCTCCAGAACGAGCGAAAAAATCTGGCCAAGACCCGCAATCATCGGCTTGCGGCCCTCAAATCCTTTGCCAAAATGGTCCGCTTCAAGTACCCGGAACAACGCCACGTGGCAGATGCCATTCTCCATATCCCTCAGAAAAGGACGCAGAAGCCCCTTATCGGTTTCCTTTATCAGGATGAGATCTTAAAGGTTTTCCAGGCTGTTGAACTGAAAACAAAAGAGGGGTTCAGGGATTATGCCCTCCTTCATCTGCTCTATGATTCCGGCGCCAGGGCTACTGAAATGGCCACATTGAATCTGGACTACTTCGACCCCCAGAACCAAACGATGGCGATTCTGGGAAAGGCAGATCGGTTTCGGCTTGTAAAAATCAAACCCAAGACCTGCCATCTCCTTCAGTTCTACATCAGAAGATACCGCATCTCTCCAAAACCGCCTTATCAAGACCGGCTTTTTATCAACCAGCGGGGGAAGGAACTCACTCGTCATGGCATCTACCGAATCTGCAAAAAATATCTCGAAAAAGCGCTGCCTCCCAAACGACTCATCCATATCAATCCTGTCCATTCCTTTCGTCACAGCCGGGCGGTTGACATGCACTACAGCGGCCATTCCATCACCGACATCATGAACCATCTGGGACATGACAGCATGCAGTCCACGGACATTTATCTGCATTTGGATCTCAATCGACAGCGCAATACACAAAAGCGCTTTATCCGCTATATGCAATCCGTCTTAACTGACGATTCAAAGATAGAAGAGCTACTTCATTGGGAAAATGAGGGGGACTTAATGGAATGGCTGGATAGTCTCTAACAGGGGCAGGTAATCAATAGCCCTTTACGCAGAGGTGCGAATACGCTAATAATATTATGTTGTCAGTCCAATACAGCGGTTCATCGAAATACTCCATAACCCGTTATTTTTGCATATTAATCCGGATATCTCACGGCAAAAAGAAAAAACAACATCTTTTCAGATGGTTATGGCAACACACAACATAATGCACGTAGTATTCACCTGCAAAGGGGCAAAAAACAAATTGATTGACCCCTGTATGTTGTGGTGGTAAGGTTTCCTGGTCAAAAATCAAAAAGCCGAGGCGGCTTACAGATACCGTAGGCATATCTGTCGTTTTTGGTGCACCTAAATTTGTGAGGTTTCCAGAAGATCTATCCGTATTTCAGGCAGTTGACTTCTGAATGCTGTGGCGATACATTTTTGGTGTCTTGTTCGTGCGACTCCGAGGCAAGAGATACCCTTAACTGACAGCGGGACCTTCGACCGGCAACTGGGTTAAATTGGCGTCTCCGTCAATGAGGCGCATCTGGTACTTCCAGTAGAACAGTTGAGCTGTCTATGTTCTTTAAGTCTTTAGCCCAAGATGATTTCGGGAGCTACCCTGTAACAAACAACGTCGTGCGGGGAATGGTGAATAAATAGATCCATATCTGCTCAAGCCCGTACCGGGCCAGGCCCGATCAGGGAAAAGGATGCAAAAAAGGCCCATAGCCGCCGGAAAACCCCGTTCCTCCATACACATGGAGAGCGGGGTTTTGTATTTTGTAGCCGCCGGCAATGTCTATTGGCAAAGAGGCGTGTCAGCAGCGCGACTAATTTACCGAAGTCAACTACGAGATCCCGGGTTTATGTATCGTGACCCACGCGGTTTTGGTCCACGAAAGGCAGAAAACCAGGGAAGAAATCGGATGCGACCCTCTACCAGTGTGAGGGCATGGAAGGTGTGTAGGGGGTCTAAGATGCAGTCATCAAAGTCAACAACGTAGCTTCATTGTTTTGAAACCCTTTGATATTTTAGACATTCCTTGTGGGGGATGGCTGTGAGCCGCCATGAGGGAGAAAAGAATGCCGCTCCCACAAATAGCGAGGGATGAAGGGGCAGGCGCCGGTAGGTGCGGCTTTAGCCGCACAACCCGACGTCATCTGTGGGAGTCATTTTGATCATAAACCCCCAAATGGAGATTGCCATGCGTTACCTGAATCTTTTTTTGTTGGTCTTGCTGATGGGCGTGATTCCCAATCCTGCCTGGACTGGAAACGTCAATGACACGGGTGCCCCCAATAGTTCGGACAGCGCCAATAAATTCCATGCCGCCTTGCAGCCAATCGGCTCCGGGTCAGAAGCCGATCCCTACCTAATCAAGTCCTTGGACAACCTCTACTGGATTAGCGAAAACCCAGACCAATGGGAGAAATACTATAAACAGACCGCGGACATCAACGCTTGCGACACTTCCACCTATGACGGTGGCAATGGGTTCATCCCCATCGGAAATGAGAGCACCAACTTCATCGGTACATATGATGGCGGCGGCTATACCATTGACGGATTGTTTATCGACCGTAGTTCAGAAGAATACGTTGGTCTTTTCGGTTATGCAAGTAACGCCCGGATTGGAAATCTTGGCATGACCAATGTTGATATTACTGGTTATGAATACGTAGGTGGCTTAGGATTGGCGCAAAAATAAATCAACATGAGGATAGGCTAACTGTATCCTTTTGAAAACCTGTTTCATCAGCTTGCTATTTTTATGAGCATAGAATATATATATTTTCTGCAAACTACGATTTTGAGAACATTAGCCTTGACAAATCTTTTTTATTGGGCTAATAGTCTCATTATGAACACGACAAAATACTCCATACAGGCTATCGAGAAGTTTCTGAAACACCATAAAATAGCGACCATTGACCAGCTTAGGGCGGCTCTCGGCAATCCGGCTCGCTGTACCGTTTTTCGTAAGCTGGCAGAGCTGGAGTACTTGAGCAGCTATTCGCATCGGGGCAAATATTACACACTGAGATCCATCGCTCGCTTCAATGCCCTGGGGCTGTGGGAGTACCGGTCCGTGTGGTTTTCCCGTTTCGGAAACCTTCTTGATACAGCCGAGGCCCTGGTCAGGAGTTCGGAGGCGGGTTACACGGCCACCGAACTCAGGGAAGTGTTCCATGTCAAAACCAAACATGCGTTGACGCAATTGGTTCGGTCCGGTCGGCTTCAACGTGAACCGTTTGAATCGGTTTATGTTTATCTGTCTGGTGAGGACCCCGTTGCAGATCGTCAGCGAAAGGCTCGAAGCGCTCATTTAAAGGGCTCCTTTGCTTCGGTGGTCATTGTCAACCCGGATCTGGCTGAAAGAAGCCAAAGCCACAATTCTTCTTTCTGCAGCATGTTGAATGAGCGGCAGCGTCGGCTGTATGCCGGGCTGGAATCTTTAAAACTGGGTCATGGCGGAGACGCACACATCGCCTCTCTCCTGGGCATGGACCCGCATACCGTTGCACGGGGCCGCCAGGAACTGATGAGTGGCGAGTTGACCCATGACCGGCTTCGATCACCAGGAGGCGGTCGCCTGCTACAGGAAAAAAACGCCGGAGATCATAGAGGCGATTGCAAAGATTATGGAATACGAAACCGCCGGAGACCCTGTGAGTGGGTGCAAATGGACTCATAAAACCACACACAAAGTCGCCCAACAGCTGAAGCGTGCAGGAATTCAGGTTTCGGGCAACACGGTAGGCAGGTTGTTGAAAGATATGGATTTTTCTCTGCGAGTGAACCTCAAGACCCTGGAGTCGGGTTTGCGGAATCCTCCCGATCCCGGGAGAGGGACCTTCAGTTTCGTTATATTCGAAGTCAAATCAATGACTATATGGGGCAGGGGATGCCTGTGATCAGCGTCGATAGCAAAAGCCGGGAGAAAATCGGCCCCTTCCATCAATCCGGTCAGAAATGGGCCCAGCGCCCTATTCAGGTTCTTGATCATGACTTCCCTTCTGATGCCAAAGGGGTTGCCATCCCTTATGGGATTTATGATCTTTCTCGAAATAAAGGTTTTGTGTGTGTCGGTACCACATGTGACACCTCGGAATTTGCCGTAGATTCCATACGTAACTGGTGGTCAAGAGCAGGGTCCAACCACTATCCCAATGCCGACCGCCTGCTCATCCTTGCCGATTGTGGCGGTAGTAATGGATATCGGAACCGTTTGTGGAAACATAGTCTTCATATCGGCTTGTGTAATCGTTTTGGTCTTCACGTAAAGGTGTGTCATTATCCGCCTGGTGCTTCAAAGTGGAATCCAATTGAACATCGCATGTTTTCGTTCATCAGCAGGAATTGGGCTGCCCACCCATTGTATGACTACGAAACCGTATTGAAATTCATTCGTACAACTAAAACGACAGCCGGGCTGAAGATTCGCGCCCTGTTAAACACCAAACGGTACCAAAATGGAAAAAAGGTTTCCAACCAGCAGATGGATCAAATCATATTGAAAAACTACACCTCGAGGCCAAGTTGGAACTATTCCATTTCACCATCAAAAATGTGAATTTATTTTTGCGTCAATACTTAATAGGGGTTACTAGCGGTTCTTCTACCATGATAAATTGCTACACCACCGGGAGCGTTACAGGGGAATATAAAGTCGGCGGACTAGTAGGAAAGAACAGATATAGCCTGCAACACTGCTATAGCACCTGCAGCATATCAGGAGAGGATAGCGTCGGCGGACTAGTAGGAGAGAATAACTCCGAGTTGACGTACTGCCATAGTACAGGGAGCGTTTCAGGGACTTCATGGTTTGCTGGCGGACTAGTAGGATATAGCGATGGTGGAACTACAAACTATTGCTATAGCACCGGGAGTGTTTCAGGGACTAAATATGTTGGCGGATTAATCGGGTTCAAAGACTCTCATTTGCAATACTGCTACAGTACTGGTAACATTAGAGGAGGCTCAAATGTCGGCGGACTAATCGGACATAACAACCATAACACGCTAAGGGACTGCTATAGCACCGGGAGCGTTTCAGGAAATTCATATGTCGGCGGGCTGGCGGGAAGTAGCTATAGCGATATAGAGGACAGTTATACCGTTGGAAACGTTTTAGGGACTGGCAATAATGTCGGCGGACTGGTAGGAGAGAATAAATCCAAGTTGACGTATTGCTATAGCACCGGGAGCGTTTCAGGAAATTCATATGTTGGAGGACTGGTCGGAACCCATGACTATAACGATGTGAAGTATTGCTATAGCAGCGGGAGCGTTTCAGGGACTGGTGATAATGTCGGCGGACTGGTGGGGAAAAATGGCCACACTGTAGCCGAGATCCTTCTGGGATACGGATACCTCCGGAATAAGTAGCAGTGACGGTGGAATTGGCAAAACAACAAGCCAGATGAAAACGGCTGTCACTTTCTTAGGCTGGAATTTTGACACCGGCCACTGGGAAATCAACGACGGTTTTTCGCGCCCCTATCTGGCCTGGCAGGAAGTAGCCGTAGATAACGGGCTCCCGATCGCTAAAGGCACCACTGCGCAATTCCCCGCCGGAAACATCCAAAACAATTCCGGCGAAACCTTGAACATAGCTTTTGGATATATATACAAACAGGACGGCCCACCGACTTGGGATGATTGTACCAAAATTCAAGTTGGAGACGACGTTAATATCTCAAATAACTCAGGCCTGACAATCCCAGATGAGGTGACACTCACCTCTCTAAACCCCGATATGACGTACTACGCACGCAGCTACGCTACCGACGGAACTACTGTCTGGTACGGCGACACTGTCAAGTTCATTCCTGTTTTAGCTTATGAATATCAGACCCGCCAAGCTGGCAATTGGAACAACTACGAAACTTGGCAACGCCGGGAACTGGGGTCCTCCGATGACTGGACTGATTTGCTTGCAGACGATCCTACGCCAGACTATGAAGATGAACACATCACCGTGAAAAACAATGTCGAAGTATCGGCAAGCCTCATGATTGACCAGACTACAGTGACGGCTGACAAAACCTTGACTGTGGATAGCGGACAAACCCTGACCATAGCCGACGGGGAAGGGACTGACCTGAACGTAGGTGGCATCCTGATCAATAATGGGACCGTTGACTGCCAATCCGGTGCGACCGTTGACTGCCAAGCAGGGGCGACCGTTGATTTTGCCGGCGCCAACCAGACCGTTCCCGGCGGGGAGAATGTTACCTACCACCACCTGATCACGTCAGGCTCTGGAACCAAAACCCTGGCTGGAGACGCCGCACTGAATGGCAATCTGGCTATCGGTGCGGGCACAATCCTGGATGTGAGCGAAAACAACTATTTGATTTCCCTTGATGGGAACTGGCAAAATGATGGTGCATTCACGGCCCGAGAGAGCGACGTTCGCTTCGGCGGTGCCACGCCCCAGACCATCAGAGGAAACAGCACGTTTTTCACCCTGACCATTGACAAAGACGACCCTGCCAACACAGTGGATGCATCGGGCAGCACCCTTGAGGCGACAAACGGGCTGGCCGTCACCGTAGGCGTCTTTACCAGCGCATCAGCCTTTAACCATGTTCTCATCTCTCCCCTTGGCACCTTCAGTCTGTCCGGGGACATTACGGTGAGCGGCGACTGGATGCTCCTGCTGTTAGGGACATTCAACCATAACAACCACACGGTCACCCTGAACGGGACCGACCAGTACCTATCCGGCAATACGACCTTTTACAACCTAACCAAAGAGGCCGGGGCTCCCGCCACATTGGAGTTTGAAGCTGAGAGCACCACCACCGTAACCAACGCCCTGACCCTCAAGGGCGCGTCAGGACAGCTCCTTTCCCTTCGCAGCGACGACCCTGGGACCCAATGGAAGATAGACCCCCAGGGTACACGGGATATTGCTTATGTGGATGTGCAGGATTCGAACAACACCAACACCTCAGCTGCAAACGCCGGAGAAGGGAGCATCAGTTCGGGGAATAATGCGAACTGGCTGTTCTATCCCACCGTCACCACCCAGGCAGTGGCCGACATTGGCACAACCACGGCCATAGGCAACGGAGCCGTTACGGACTTGGGGATTCCTGATCCTACTGCTCACGGGGTGTGCTGGAACACGACGGGAGATCCCGATATTGAAGATGATGACTGCACCAATGAAGGTGTAGCCTCCACAACCGGTGCGTTTAGCTCAGACATAGCTGATCTGACTCCTGGCACGACCTATTATATACGGACGTATGCTATGAACACAGCCGGGACGGCGTATGGAAATCAGGAGGAGTTCAAGTCCAAAGTGGCCCTGACCATGGCGGCTTCCCCTGCTGGCGGCGGAACGACTGAGCCAACTGCGGGGTCAACCACGGACGTAGATGCCGATGTGGCCCAAAATATTACGGCGACGGCCAATGGGTCTTACAACTTTGTAACCTGGACAGCCAACCCGGCTGGAAACGCGACCTTTGGCAATGCCTCCAACCCAGAGACTACAGTCTCCCTGACAGGATCCGCAACAGTCACGGCCAACTTTGCGATCAACACCTACACCCTAACCACTGCCGCCAATCCAGCGGCCGGGGGCTCAGTGGCCAAGAGTCCTGACAAGACGAGCTATGACCACGGCGAGGAGATAGCGGTCACGGCCAGTGCCAAGGGAGGCTATACCTTCACCGGATGGTCCGGGGACCTGAGCGGCACGACCAACCCCGCCAATCTGACCATGGACGGGAACAAGAGTGTCACCGCTAACTTGCCCCCACTTATACCGTTACCTACAACGGCAACGGTAACACCTCGGGGGCTCCGCCAGTGGACGGGAATGGTTACCAGCAGGGCGACCAAGTTACAGTCCTTGGTCCAAACACACTGGTGAAGACGGGTTATACCTTCAACGGCTGGAACACGGCCGCGCACGGCAGTGGCACACAGTACGCGGCCGGGGCCAAGTTCAACATGCCAAGTGCCAACGTGATTCTGTACGCCAAGTGGGCGGATGGCTCTAAGCGATATGTTTGCAACGACGGGGAGTGCGGGGGCAACACGCCGTGCCACAAGACTATCAGCGAGGCTGTGGAGGCTGCCACCACCGGTACGCTCATAATGATTGCCGCTGAGGAATACGACGCGGATTTCAGTCTGACTGTGGACAAAGATCTGACGCTCCAGGGCGGGTGGGACAACTCCTTCGAAAATCCGAACGGGGGGACAACCACATTGCATGGGGCGCCCAAGGCCCCACAGGGGTCGCTGATATTCCAGAATTTAAAAATCGTGCCTTGATCAATATAAAGCATATCAAACGGTTCTGGGGAGGGACACCATGGATTTTACGGACTGTTTGAAAGATTGGCCCTCAAACAGAATTCTGAAGTGTCAGGTTGGTCAATGGCAGGGGTTCACCACCTCCCTCCAGTCCCGAAGCTGTCCCCTTCCGATCTCGATCTTTTCAAAGATCCACATCGTCAATTTTCGGCGAAGCAGTGATCGAAGGATCAAGGATCAGGTGTAACCCCTGCTGAGATACGAAAAAGCTATATGCCATTGTTGGGGATTACAGATACAGCCACGGTATCTTGTGAGGTCTTATCTGAAAATCGATCCCTAATGATCTTCAAGAACCCCAAGATGTTGTGGTCAGTCCGCCAACGGAAGTTCGCCTCACGATGCAGGACTACCTATATGACGTGAGCGGCTGAAGTTTTTAACATATTGTGAACCATTCATCTCCCAGTCGTATGTTTTCTGGGGTGCCTGAGATGCTGTCAGTATGCCCGTATCTTCTGTTGGGAAAGGATGATCTGGAACTGACCGGCACCCACATATTGTCCCTGCTAAAATATTAATCGGGTGCAGAATCCCGGCCAGATTTCCCGATATTGTAGGCCATGCCTCTTGTTTTTGACATGTACGATGATTTCAGATATCTCAATATATCTGTACCGTTACACGATTTGTTTTCTGGATAACATTACAAACGTAATGATAAACAGATCTGTACAATAGCTTGTTAGCATCCAAGGAAAAACATGAAAGCAAGCGAAATTAATCTAAACAGGTTTCTGTCTCAAAGTGATACACAATTTATAATTCCTGTATATCAGAGAAATTACGATTGGTCTCATTCTCAATGCAAACAGCTCCTCGATGACATTTTGGAAATTGGTATAAATTCCAATACGACCGCACATTTCATTGGAAGCATTGTTTATGTCCATGACGATGTTTATTCGGCTTCAGGCATAAGAGAATTGACAATAATTGATGGGCAACAGCGCTTAACGACTCTTACTTTAATATATTTAGTCATCTACGACTTAGCAGGAAATCTTGGAAAAGATGCATTAGTCAACAGAATAAATGAAACATATCTAATCAACAAATTTGCTGCAGATGAAGAAAAGTTAAAGCTACGTCCAACTGAAAATAATGATCGAGCACTAAAATACTTATTGCGCAGTGACAAACAAGAAGAATATTCAGATTTTTCTCGCCTAATAGATAATTTCAATTATTTCAAATCAAGAGTACTAGAAGAAAACTATGAAGCTGTATTAGCTGGCGTCGCCAAATTGATGTTTGTTGAAATCTCCCTTGACCGAGATAAAGACAACCCCCAAAGAATATTTGAAAGTTTAAACTCTACTGGGTTGGAGTTATCACAAGCCGATCTAATCCGAAATTACATATTGATGAGGCTTGACAGAAAAACGCAAAATAAAATTTATGAGAATTATTGGGAGCACATCGAGCAGCTAGCCAAAGATGAAACAACTAACATTAGCAAGGTCTCTGATTACATCAGAGATTATTTAACACTTGAAAACAAAAAAATTCCAAACAAAAACAAAATATATCAAGAGTTTAAAGAAAAATATCCAACGTCAACTGTTAAAGTCCTTGAAGACGTTCTAATCCCAATAAAGAAGTTGGTAAAACATTATAGCAAGATATTAAATCCCGATTATGAGCCAGACAATGAGATAAGGCTACAACTGCAATATATCAATCGACTTGAAATAAATGTTGCCTACCCATTTTTGCTAAAATTATACGATGATTATTCATCAAGTATAATATCCAAAAATACCTTTGTGGAAATATTAGAGTTGATTCAATCATTCACGTGGAGAAGGTTTATCATAGGTCTACCGACAAATGCATTGAATAAAATATTTATGAGGCTTTATGAAGATGTAGACACACAAAATTACTTAAAGTCAATTCAATTGGCATTATTAAAGAAAAAAGGGAGTCAAAGATTTCCTCGTAACCAAGAAATCATTAATACGCTCAGCGAAAAAGACATGTACGGTATAAAACCCAAGAATAGAATCTATTTTTTTGAGCGTTTAGAAAATTATGAAAACAAAGAGATTGTTTCAATTGATGGAAATATTGAGATAACAATAGAACATATATTTCCACAGAACCCTGATCCAAAATGGAAAATTGAATTAGGGGAAGAGGAATATAACTTAATAAAGGAAAGCTATCTGAACACTATCTCAAACCTTACATTATCAGGCAACAACGGAAAGTTAGGGAATAAAATATTTTCCTCAAAAAAGGAAATGAATATTGACGGGAAAGAACAAGGATACAAGTACAGCAGACTGTGGCTAAACCGATATCTCTCGCAGATTGACAAATGGGGAAAACAAGAAATCGAAGAACGTTTCAAAATAATTGAAGAAAGATTTCTAAAAATTTGGGTCTTTCCTGACATAGATATTGAAAAAGAAATGGATTTTAATGAAGTAAATATCTTTGATGCAGAAGAGCCAACTTTTAAAAAATTAGAGTATGTTATTTTCTTTGACCAGAAACTTGAAATAACTACAGTTGCAAAACTATATCTTGAGGTCATGAGAACATTATTTGACCTTTATCCCCAAACATTTTTCACTTCTGATTTGGCAGAAAAGTTAAGCCTCTCTAAAGATCCAACCAAATGCCGTCAGGCAGTACCGATTAATGAGACATACTATATCGAGTCAAACTTGGACAACAGAGGCAAATTTGAACGAATTAAAAGAGCATTAACAGTTTATGATTTTGAGGACGAACTTACTATTAAATACCAGGAATGATATGAAAAATGCTAACAAGGCAAATTCAGCCGACGCAAAAAGCCGCGCGGCTGATTTGCGGCGTTAGTTTCTTAAAATGACCATGAAGAAAACTATTGTATACATAGAAATTTCAGGATCGCACAAACCATTGTTAAAAATTGTTGATACGGATTCCCAAGTGATATGCGTATTGATTGCTCGTGATGGTGAACACCTGACTGTCCACAGGCAAAAGGATTCTGACGACCTGTTGTTCACATTCTACTCAAAGAATAAAGTCCCAAGTACATGGGATCCAGAGAAAGTCGAGATAGCAAGAGGGCTTGGTTATAAGGATCCTGAACGACACGGACAGTATGTGATTCACGATAGTTCGACTTTCCAAAACGGGCTGTGGATTGATTCATACGATTTTTCAAAAGATGATTTATCTCTCAAGAAGGTTTTAAACCCAATTGTTGGATTACGTATAGATCAAAATGATTATTTAGAAAATATTCCAAACAAATACCGTAAATTGCCGAAAATCGTTCTGCAAAGTAATGAGGAAAGTTTTTGGTTTTCAATTTTCTTTACTTCGAGCTTATCCGATTTCAAAATGACAGAACTCCAGCCTATCAAATCGTCTTTGGGCTATTTTACTTTTCAGATATCCTCCTTAGATGAGGAATCGCTGCTATTTAAAACTAACCAGGCTAACTCAGCCGGCCCAAAAAGCCGGGCGGCTGATTAGCAACGTCAGGCTAGCGGCCCTTTAACACTTGTCAATCAATCCCCCCTGGTGGAGTGGTTATCCACGTATCAATGGGCAGACTAAAGCGATCGATTATGGTAATCAAACGGATCCAGTATTTGTAATCGACAGGCTTCTCCAGTATCATCACCACGCCCGCCTTTTTTCCCGTCTGGATAGAATAATGGAGCGCCTGGCCGATTGCCTCAGCCCATTTTTCTCCAAAATCAAACTCAACGGCGTGTTTCTCCGTAAGGCAGTCGCATCGGGTTTTATCTGGAAGTACCACTTCCACCTGCCCGCCATTCGCCCTGCACCATCTCTCCTGATACCATTTTTCAGGGTGTAAACTTTCCGCGCTCACCAGGGAAGCAAAGAGAAGGCTAATCAACGCGGTCCCGATTAATATAGTGTGTTTCATTTTGCCGCCCCATTACAAACCTCGCGGTTGTATATATATGTATAAGTATGCATAATTATATTAAATATATATTATAGGAAGTCCGCTATTCCCTGAAGGACGAAAACAAGGGGCGCCCGAACCGCATATTCCACCTCTTAAGCATCGAATCCGCCTCACATTCTACCTGACAGCTTGAATGTTAAGTCCAACACCATGAAAACGTCAATCATGTTCTGTGTGTGGGATTGTTTTTAACCGGCCTGCTCTCTGTCACAATTGAAAAATCCTACAAATGAGGGGGCTAAAAGCTGGTGGACAAAAAGCAGATGATCGGGGCACGTATAAGGGAAATCAGGACCAGGAAGGGATTTACCCAGGAACAATTATCCGAAAGGATGGAAATCAATCCGAAATATCTCAGCAGCATCGAGAGGGGAAATGAAAACCCGACCCTTAATACTCTGATCAAGCTTTCCGAATCTCTGGAAGTGGATCTCGGTGAGGTCTTCAGCCTCATTCAAATTGAAGATCCTGGGAGAAGGAAACCGATGATCACATCTCTCTTGGATCAGGCAGATAACGATCAACTGAAGCTGGCATATAAGGTCTTGTCAGCAATTCTCTAGCAGGGATTCGGTCAGCTGTCCTCTTCGCCTTCTCATGAACCCCTCCGGCTCCGCTTGCCGGTCTCTTCCCCTCCGCCGTACTCGCAGACCCTACCGCCTGTCACGCCCTGTGCAAAAAAAGACGCACAGGCCGCGCCAGGCTCTGCCGTCCCTCGAAGCGAAGGCGATTGGCTGTGCAAAACCCGGGATGCGGAGGCCTTTTGTCAACCTTCGTGCAAAGGGCGCGCACCAAGGATGACAAAAGGCGTCTCATTTCTATGTCCTGGCCGGCAATAACCACCCTTGCCGACCCGGGCGCCCGGGCCACGGGCCCCACGCGACCTTTCTTTATTATTCCACCATCTTGAAATAAGTGGCGCTCATGTCCCGGGCGCATAAGGTGTTCCGGGCTGGCGCACTTGGCGGGCAGGGAGTGCTCGATTGGAAGGTAGTTGCCATAACAAGAGCCCCAGCCCTCCACGCCTGTTTTTAAAGACCACCTCACGCGCCTGGCCTTCCTGGTACTTATCAATGGCCTTGGTTACTTGAACGCTCCTGGCAGACAAAAGGAGTGCCCGTCTGTCATTTGTCCTTGCATAGGTGCGCAAGGCCATGCCAGACGGGCAACCTATTACGGGCCTGGTGGTCTGCCGGCCTCCGGGCTTTGCCATCCCCTTTGTGTTATTCGCCACAGGTGCCAGTATTAAGGCTTCGCCATATTCCGCACGGAGGCGGGTTGCTGGCCATAATGGGCGTTTTTAAAGCGGTGAAGAAAAACGCTCATCATGGCCAGCAGTTCGGTGAAGAACACCGGCGCTCTCCCTGAAAAGCGGGCAGGGCCCCGCCGTTTTTCGTCAATTGTTCTAAGAGGCTTCGCCAAGGTCCCCACCCACCCATACTCCATCGCTGAACCACAGGGGCGCACTTCGTTCACTCCGGGACCAAAATAAGACGCTCCGGGTGGCATGTACTGATAATGGCGCCATTATCAAACATGGCCCTTCGGGCTCCCCACCCTCCCGCTTTTACATAACAAACATTATGTAAACTGATTTTGTCCCCTCCGGTAACCGCGCGCCCTGTGGTTCAGCAATTCCGCCCCCTCAAAAACATAAGGTATAAAAGACACCTGTTTATATCCCCCCGCCACCCAACCCATCCGCCCCCCAGGGGGCTCCCCAGTCAGGCGCCTCGGACGCCCTCCTCCCCACTTGCCGCTCACGCGTCACCATCGGCGCGCCCATAAAACCATCTTCTGGCTCTCTCTGTACCACACATTTGTCTAACTATCTCGGTTACTTGAACGCTCTTGGCACACATAAGGCAAAAAACAATCATTCTCACCTCAAATCGGGCACGTCCCCAGAAAGAGGGCCGTGAAGGTAAGGTAGGGTACTGCATCATCCCTTTATCTTTTGTCAGGAGTGTTTATTTCGGATCCTATGCCATGGATGCCTATCGCCGGGTTAAAACCCCAACCCCGCGACAAGCATCCACGGCCAAACACCGCGCCCTTTATCGGTAGGCGCGATGGCATAAGATGCAGTCCCTGCCCAACCCCCATGCAGAGGCAGCAACTTATACCATCGCTCAAATCTTGTCATCTATCAGCACCCTCCATTTTCACCGCCCCAATAACCCGCCCCTCGAAAATTCTTTTAATTTCATGGACCGCCAAAATGTCTTCCCGTCTCATTCCTTTGCCCACCAGCCTTTCCAATTCATCGGCCCGATAAACGACGCCGTCCACCACTGCCCAGTCCGGGTCATTCTCGTCGTAAACCAGCTCTACCTGCCCGATGATCGTCGACTCCATGGTCCGTTCCCTAATCCGCCTTTCCAGTTCCCCTTTTTTCCGCTCCTTACAGTCGATCAGCGCCCTGGCCTCAACACGCGGCAACTCTCTCCAATGCCTGGTATTTTCAGTCCATAGTCTGTGAAGCTCGTCAATAGTCCTGCATCTTTCGATTTTCTTCATTGCCTGATTTAGCATCTTAGAAATCCCAATCAAGCTCACTGTTCCCTCCAGCGTGAGGGGCAATCTCTCCAAGGTCTCCAACGTCTCCATTCTCAATCATTTCAGTCACTTTGCCGTGGAGACGTTGTATTCCATTTGTCTCCGAAGTCTCCATGCTCCGTCCAGCATCTTCATTTTCTGGAGACTTCGCAGACGTTGAAAACGGGATGTCTCCGCACCTAACTCCTTGATCTTCCTCATTTTGGAGACTTTGGAGACACTTTCTTATCAACCCGTCTACATTTTCATCCCACTGGAGGCATTTAACGCGCCTCCTATGATTAGCATCGAGTTTCCCGTCCGCAATGCTTAAACCGCACCGTCGCAATATCGCCCCCATTCCCCTCTCTTTCTTCACCCTTTGTTCCTTCCGGCAGTTTTCATTGAACCGCTTCCAAATATAGCCAACAGCCAATCTTCCCGAATCGATCTCCGATCTCATGGCGTCCAATGTTTTGGCAAGGTGGGTCACCTGCTCTGTAATCGCAAAAGGCTCTGGACTACCGTCGTCCTCCAATAGTTCCATCGCCGCTATGATATGCCCCAGATAGAACTCACTCACCCTCATTCCCTTTTTGACATCTTCGACATGCAGGATTCCTCCTGGTTCTTCCCCTCTGGAGAACACATCCATCAAGTAGAGGACACCTGCAAATCTCAGCGCGCATCCAATCAGCTTTGGGATGAACCCCCTCACAGCTGAAGGGAGATCACCTATCATCGACTTCAACTCATTACCCCAACCCAGAAAGGCCTCCTGAGCATCCTGCTTTAAGACTATGTCCTTCTTTTCCCTCGCCTCCTGCATCGAATCAGACCACGCCATGACTTTTTGCAGTAGGCCTTCCCATGTTCTTCTGTTTTCCTCACTCCATGCCTCCGCAGTTAGAGGATGGAACCCCGGTCCTTCATATACCGGCAAGAATCTAAAGACCGTTCCGTCCACGAGATAGACCCCATCGCCTCCCTTGAAACACACCTTCCATATTGCAGGTTGTATCCCGCCAAAAATGCTGATCCTTGCTCCTTTTAGCCAAATCGTCTTCCCAACCCGGACAATCCTCGCAGGCTTTCCATCATAGAGGTTTATCCATGCTTCGCGATCCGACCCCTTTCCTCCTTTGTATTGGTTCTGCGCGCTGAGGAAGGCCGAAGCTTCATCCATGATACAGACCTTTCCGCCATGTCCGGAGTGATCTTCTCGCAGTCCCTCCAACGTCAAATCTGTGACAAAATATCCTCGCTGTTTCTCAGGGGGCTCACCCCTGTCCTTTTTAGGCGTAGCCGAGTACCTTTTCATCTTTGCCTTGTGGTCATCCTCAGCTTTCGACTGGGCGTCATATAACACCCTGCACAATTCCCGCGCCGCCGGCGTTTTTCCCTCTCCGCTCGCTCGAATATCGCAGAACCAGAATATTAGCGGCGCCTTCCATGATCTCTTAGGAGAAACGGATACAACCGACCCAACCAGACTGGCAAAAATTGCAATCGCTGCACCAGGGAGTGAAGTGGGGCTTGTGGCGCAGGACCTGGCCAACTGGTTTAAGCTCTCTGCGATGCCCGAAGGAAGGACATCCCACGGAAAAGGACCCCTTGGAAACAATTTCTTTGCTACGTCTTTTTCATCCTCGTCTTCCTCCCACAACGGGCACTCCTCAATCAACCTGTCCAGCTCTTTCTTCGTTCCTCCGGCTTCGATCCAGTCGGAGACATCCCCTTTATCAGGGCGGTTTGGCAACTCAAGAATCCGAATTGACTTGGCGACACCGATCAGGCTCTTGGCAATTTTATCAACATGCCCCCGGCCCGCCTTGTCATTGTCTGGCAGCAGGACCACATCTTTACCAGTCAACGCCTCGTTATACTCAGCCCTCCACTTATCTGCTCCGCCTGCGTTCGTCGTGGCTGTGAACCCGAGTGCCCGCACCTTGTCCGCGTCCTTCTCGCCCTCTGCAATCAGGACCCATCCATTCGCCTTTACAACTTCCGCCAAGCGGTATAGGACCCGCCGCACTCCCTCCATATTCCACACCCACCCGCCTTTCCCGTCTGGCCGCCGTTGTCGGAAGCCTTTCGGATCGAACCGAACCACCTGGTAAACAAGCGCATTCTTTTCATCTGTGTAATCGTACGCAGTCACCATTCTCGGCTTTCTGGCCCCGAATGATTTTGCGGCTGTCGCAGCCTTGAAACCACCACCCGACACCGGAATACTGAATTCCTCACACATAGCTTTGAGGATTTCAGGGAATGAGGAAATATTCTTCAGTCGGCCGTAGAATTTGAATGCATCCCCGGACGCCTCACACCCGAAACAGTGATAGCCGCCAGAATCGTCGCTGATCGATAGGGAGGGGTTGCTGTCTGGATGGAAAGGGCAAAGTGCCATGAACCGCCCAGCCCCTGCCTTCTTAATATCAGGAAGGAATCTCGAATAGAAATCAGACCAGTGGCCTTGAAAATATCTGTTGACATCCTCTTTTGAAGAGATTAAATTTTCCACAGTAATTGAACCCCTTTACACCATTTTTTGGCCTTCCGGGTCTCTTCCCCTGAAGGCCATTCATTTTTTTACCAACCGAATCAGCTCTTCGAAATCGTTCTGAAACAGTTCTGCCAGCCTTTCATCGCTATCGACGAGCTTCCTGGCCTCCCCATACACACCGACCGCGCGGAGTATCTCCACTATCAGTTGTTCCACACTGCTCGCCTCCTTTCATGCATTTCTCGACCGCTTCCGCAAGAACTCCGCCAGCTCCTTGGCCGGGTAGCAAACCTTGCGGCCAATCCAAATCTTCCCCTTCGGCCCGTTTCCCATTGCGTCATAGTTTGCAAGCAACTTCACACTAACGGCTCCGCCGCTGAACCTCGGCGCCTCGACACGCGCTACTATCGGCGCACCCCAAGATGTCACCATGTCATCAAAAAGATCACTCATTCGAAAACACCTCCTTTCCTGTCTTTAGAATGCGTATCCATCTGGCCTGCTCTTCTTCATTCAGTTTTCGTCTACCCGTGACCACTCGCGAGACAACTGACTCGTTGACACCCACCTTCAAAGCAAAATCGGCCTGGCATCCGAACCGCTCAATAATTTTCGACTTTAATCGCCTATTCATAGTGCATCCTCCTATCATAATGTTTGTGTAACACACACAAAGTAAAAGGCAAAAAAAATTAGTCAGGGAATGCCCTGTTCACCCTATCATGGATCTCCTTCAAATTAACAATGTGTAGATGCTCAAATGGTCCTTCCAGCGGCTTTGTAATCATTCGGCTATCAAAAAGCGACATGAATTTACCCGTAAATGGATCGATTCGTTTTCTTTTCCCCCGTCACCAAAATCGATCGCTACCCCTGTGTCCCCCCAGATCGGAGAAACATGCACATCGTGGCCATGAAAGCGTATAAGGAGAAAGTCTGGCTCAGTAGGGCTTTTTCGCGATACTCCCCAGAGATATTCGTTCTCTCGGTTGACACACTCGCCGGCCATCCTTCTCTTGAACCCAATCCTTACAAGCTCATCAAACAGACAAATATTCATCACATCACGCCGGGAGAACTCGGCCCTTTTCCCTGCCCGGGAGAGGGGATGGCGGGTTTGATGTATCCTTTTGCTGTCCACTCCCGCAGTCGCTCCCTGGAGATTCCAAGTCCTTTTTCAATGTCAATTGTGCTGTAGCCCATGCTTCCCTCTGAATCTTCAGTTGGTGTGCCTCACACAATCTAAGGCCTTCAAATAAGTTTGTCAATAATCTTTTTTCATATCATTCAATTTTTTTTAGAAGGCTCCCCAGTCCCGTTTAAAGAAACACCCGGTAATCCACCCGGAGGACTTCCGCCAACTGATGGGCGTTCTATTTGCCGATAGACCGCTTGCCCCGTTCCATTTGCGAAATATGCGGCTGCGGAATGCCGGTCATGGCAGAAAGCTCGGTCCGAGTGATTCCCTTCCGTTCACGCTCGACCTTCAGACAGACGCCCCCTTCATTCTCCCGGATCTCAGGCGGGAAGGCATCCCTCCAGGAGGGGGCCTTTTGAGTTTTTTTCCATAATCATCCCTGCAGAGGGGTCACCTTGCTTTGAGGCTCCTCTTCTGCCCGCGGCTTTTGATCCAACAGCGCAACCGCCGCTTTCATGGTCTGCGGGGCTAAATGACTATACCTCTGGACCATCTTCAGGGTTCTGTGACCTGCAAGCTCCCCAATTACATGGAGGGGCACCCCTTCCATCGCCAACCATGAACAAAACGAATGCCGGCAACTGTGGAAGGACAATTTTTGCCTCGGGTCTGTGATACCGGCATTCAATCCCATTTCTTCAATGGTTCGCGCTATGGTTTTCGAAACCCACGTGGACTGTGCCCTTTTCCTGGAGGGGAACACCATGTCCCCTGCATTGCCCCGCTCCTTGGACTTAAACAAGCTTCTCAACCGCTCCGGCATGGGCACCGTTCGGCTGTGTTTGTTTTTAGGGTCACGTACAAACAAAGTCCCCTGGTCAGCGTCCACATCGGCCCATAGCAGACCGGCTACCTCTCCCCACCGCACACCGGAATAAAGGGAAACCTCGGTCATCTCTGCCAACTGTACGCTCTTGGGCCTTAGACGATCAATAAGGTCCTGGGCCTGCTCCTTGGTGAAGAATCTTACCCTGGCATTATCAGGTGAGGGAAACTTGACCTTTTTTGTTGGGTTCTCCATATTTACAAGGTCCCGCTGTATGGCAAAATTGAATATACGGCGGATCACCGCCAACACATATTGAGTCGTTCTCTCCGATCTCTCCTTGGATATTCGATGCTTGATCCGCTCAATGTCCAATGGGGATATGTCTTTGACCCGCCTTTCTCCCAGCTCCGCCTTGATCCACGTCTTATAAAGACTCTTCTCCTGGGCCACTGATTTCTTGCCCTCCGCTGTGACAAAGGGGATATAATGTTCCCTGAATAGGGCCTCGAATGTAATGCTCCCCTTTTCTTCTAAAGCCCTGGCCTCCTCCTCTTCCTTGGCCTTGGCCTCGGCAAGCTGCTTATCCTCACGTAGCGTCTTAGGGCCTTTCCCCCGTTTGGCGTTCTGCTTTAACCGGGCAAGCTCCCCCTGGCAATACTCCAGAAACGACCTCCGGGCGCCAGTATCTCCCTCGGCTACCATCCGGGCACGTTCCGCGGCGACCCATTCGCTTTCCCAACCAAAACCCACAATCTTCAATTCACCATCGGCCTGATATCTTCCCCTGATATACCTGTCAAATTTCCTTCCATGCTTCCGGGTTTCGTGCTTTGTAGCCTGGAGACCGATCCCGATCTTGCACCATTTCACCGTCATAATCCGCCTCCCTGAATTCTTTGGTCATTTCTTGGTCATTTTTTCCGCTGATATAATGGGTTCCCAAGGCATCCCATTGGAATGTAGATTACATTTAACTGATTGATATGTCAAGAACAAAATGACGTTTCAGGAAAATACGGGAAATGGCAGAAAATAGACTGGCAGTCATGAGGTCAGGGGTTCGATCCCCCTCAGCTCCACCAGGAATATCAAGGGGTTAGTCGATTCGGTTAGGTCCTTTTTTTGTTTACCTGCCATTTTCCGCCATCATCGCCCCATTAGGTGCGGTCTTACGACATCTCGCATCAATAGAATTCCCAGGGTTACCCCCGCGCTGTTGGCCACCATATCAAAGAATGAAAGTTGTCTGCCGGGTACCCATAACTGACCAAATTCCAATCCGATTCCGAGGCCGATCATCCACAATGCGGCCTTAACCGCACGCTTAATTTCACTAAACCCAAAGAATGGAATTGCTGAGAGCCAAAAGTAGGCCAGAAAATGGGCGATTTTGTCGGTCCCGCTGAACGTTTGGGGGAGGTCTATCCGGGGCATCAGGGAAAGGTATGAAACCAGAAAAATGGATATCACCCAGATGACTTGAGCGAGTATTTTCAACCCGTTCATACGCCTATGCCATCAGACCGGTGACATTGTCATAGCGTTGGGCAAAGAGGGAAGCGCGGCCTTGAAAAATATTGCACTGGGTCAACACGTGTTCGGCCACCTGCATCCGCTGCCCTTCCGGAAGCCCGTTGAACTGACCCATAAATTCATCTTCCGCTTCGATCCGGGTCAGTGTTTCCCAGATGTCCTGTGGCGGTGTGTCCTCCGAGAAATTTCCGCTACCGGGTCCAGCCTGCTCGGGGGAAGTTAAGAACGCCTCACCGCTTTCAATGGTATTCATGAGATCCGCTTGAATCATCTCCCGGGCCTGTTTAAGTTCTTCCATGTCTTTACACGGGCCGGAAATCGGACAGGAGATCTGTTGTTCACCGATCCTAAGATCAATGCCGATACAAATGGCGGGTCTTTTTCTTTGTCTTCAGCAGGTATTTCGATCAGTCTGAACATCTTCATGGTTCATCTCCTGTAGTCAGTTCTCTATCAGCGGCTTCGAGATGTTTATTCGCCTTCTAAAGGGATCGCTGCTGATAGGCCATGACGCCTGCTTTGCCCTCCTTGTTCTAACGCCCCGAGAACAAGAACGATTTCTCTTTGGGGTTTTGGATTCATGACCTATCAATCTGAAAGGAAACGCGGAGATAAACGGCCGGCAGAACGAGATAGACAGATCAAAGGACGATTTCGGTCCCTTCACGCGCTCCTTCCACGGACATCTGGACATGCTGATCCCGGAGAATGGTGTTGCAGCGCTCTTCTATTTTCTGGACCTCTTTGTCCGTGCGTGACGGATTGTGATGGAACAGGAGGAGCCGTTTCACATGGGCCTTGAGGGCAAGATCCAATGTGGAAACAGAGTCAGAATGTCCCCATCCTCTGTGTTGATCAATTTCCTCATGCGTAAACTGGGCGTCATGAATCAGGATGTGGGCATCTTTGCAGAATCCTATGTAATCCTCCCGCCGAAATCCCGGTCTGGCGCTGTCCGTCAGTTCGTTATCGGTGATGAAGACCAGTTTTTTCCCGTCTTCCTCAAACCGGTACCCGAAGGCGCCCTGGGGATGATTGAGGGGGATCGCGTCAATGCGGCAGTTATCGAGGTGAAGCGGCCCGCCCTTGTCAAGGCTTCCGAGGTGGGCGATTTGGGCTCCCAGCTCATCAAATTTAATGGGAAAGAACCCATCCCCAAGCTTGTTGTCAAAAATAGCCCGCAACCCCTTCATGCCTGCGGGGAATCCGCAGACCGTGATGCGGGTCTCAGGCTTGAAAACAGGGTCGAAAAAGGGAAATCCCTGAATATGGTCCCAGTGGATATGGGTCACGAGGAGATGGACATCCACCCTGTTTCCCTGGGCTATGAGGTGATCCCCGAGGGGCCGGATTCCCGTACCCGCATCTATAATGATTTTTTTGCCGCTCTCGAGGTCAATCTCTATGCAACAGGTGTTACCGCCATAGACGATGGTCTCTTTTCCCGGGGCGGCGATGGACCCGCGGGTCCCCCAGAACGTCAGCTTCATAATGTGCGTTTATCCTTTAGCGTGACGGCGCTGTCCAACGGCACCTTGCTTAAATTCCTCATAAAAACCGGTTGAAGTTTACGCCATCACCCGTTGGGGTGTCAATTCAAAAAATCTAACTCGATTAACAAGATGCGCCCGTATGACTTCAATAAATCGGGGTCGCAGAGGAGTTAATCTGTCACGATTTTATTCATAAAAGGCTGACGCCTAAACTCCGATAAAGCGTTTTCTGCTTTATCCCCTGAATATTGATATGATACATGCGCCCTTGGGGCGGCATTTTTTTGGGGGGTCAGCCTTGATACACCGCGGCAAAGACCTTTGCATCGGAAATGATATCCGATATCAGACAGTATTCGTTGGGTTGATGGGCCGTATCCGGAGCGGTACACCAGACGGCGGCCGGGAGGCCCGCGTTCCGGAAAATGGCGGCCACAGTGCCCCCGCCGATGCCCATGGGACTGGCCTTTTTTCCATTGACCCTCAAAATGGCATCCTGCAATGCCCGGACAACCGGTGCCTGAGGGGAGGTGGGTTCTGCCGCATCCTGCCGGTGGACGACCTCTACGGCAATTTTGAGGCCCGACGTGCTGCCGATGTCCCGGGCGATACCCTCAGCTGCAAGGATGACGTCATCGAGCCCATACTGCGAA
Organism: Deltaproteobacteria bacterium; assembly: GCA_034522175.1. GTDB lineage: Bacteria > Desulfobacterota > DSM-4660 > Desulfatiglandales > Desulfatiglandaceae > JAIPDZ01. Next base: position 4,632,159 of record JAXHLQ010000001.1, read on the forward strand.
AGGACCCGGCAGTCCATGTAAAAGACGTCCTTCCCCGGGATGGTATTGATGTTGGGCACATTGGCCTCCATTTTGGTGGGCGCAAATGTGGAGCAGTGAGGGCTGAAAAGCGGGTCTGATTCATTGAAACGCTCCTGGAGTTTTCCGAGCGCCGTGATCAGTTCGGCGGCACCCAGCAGGCTGTTTTTGCCCTTTTGGGGCGTACTGGCGTGACACTGGTGTCCGGTGACGGTAAACTTGAGCCACAGCATCGATTTCTCAGCCACTTCTATCATGGTGCCGGAGTCATTCCCCGCGTCGGGGACAATGATGAGGTCTTCATCCCTGAAACAGTCGCGTCTTTCCTTGAGGAGGTATTCAAGACCGTGTCGGCTGCCGGTCTCCTCGTCCGCCACAATGATGAGCCCCACGGTTCGTGCCAGCTCCTGCGCCGAGGACAGAATCGCCTTTAGGGCGAGATAGGAACTCACAAATCCATGTTGATTGTCTTCCACGCCGCGGCCGATAACCCGATCATCTTCCACCTTGACCGCAAAAGGGTCGCTGTTCCACAAGCTCAGATCCCCGGGCGGAACCACATCCGAGTGACTGAGGACCCAAACGACGGGTTGGGCCTGCCGGCCGTTCCATTTGGCGATGAGATTGGGGCGATAGCCGTCCTGGGCCCCGTCATCCGGGGTCCTGACCTCCTCCATGAAGGACGGGTTGAGCCGGGTGAACAAATCCTTGATAAACTGGGTCTTTGAATGTTCCCCGGTTCCCCCGTTTAAAGGACCCAGGGCCACACGTGAAGTGAGTTCCCGCTGGAGCTCGATGACCTCCGTTTTGTACCCATCAATTCTTTTGAACAGTGCCGGCAGATCTGACATGATTCCGCGTGCCTCCATATATGCGATTTTAAGACTGATAGTACCGTAAAAGGTATGTTTTCGCGCAGAGACGCAGGGACGCAGAGAAAAACCTATATTAATTTTAAAGACTTACCTTTGCGGCTTTGCGTGAGTCCCGCAGGGCGGGATTGACTTTTTACCAATGCATCAAAACTCGAGTCACAAATATCAAAAAAAGCGCCGTACGACAACGCCTGCCCAAACCGCAATCATCAAACCCCTTTGAAGCATCTAAGAGTAAAGCCATCATGCAAAACCTGAAAGCCGGGCGATCTGTTCCATCACCATGTGGAGGGTTTGATTCGGCTTCCTGGATTTTTCCGGAAAAATGGGTTCCCCAAAACGGATCTTGACGAGGGTTCGGGCCCCTCTCTCGCCATAACGAATCCCTGCCGGGATGAGCGGCAGAGAAAACCTGGCGGTGATGAGCCGCAGGATACCCACCTTGCCGGGACCCATTTTCCCTGGGTAGTAGGTCCCCTCGGGAAATACCACAATGCCTTCGCCGGCCCTGAGGTATTGGACCATGGCCCGCAGGTCTTCACGGCTCTTGAGTGGATTGTGCCGGTTCAGAGGGATACCGCCCAGCGACCGCATGAACCGGTCTGAAATGGGATTTTGAAACAATTCATGCTTGGCGATATAGTACAGGGGGCGGGGCGTGGCCATAGCAGTTAAGGGGATGTCCTGCCAGCATTGATGTTTGGGGAGGAGTATGAATGCGCTTTTTCGGGGAAGGTGTTCTTTTCCTTCGGTTTGGAGGGAAAAGAAGGATAAAAGGACCGGCCCCGCAATACACTTCAGGATAGCGCGGAGGGGTTCGTTTCTTTGTGGGCGTTTAATACGGGTGGTACCCTGTGGGTGTTGGGTTATAGAAACCAGGGGGATCTCCTTTACGTCATGATCATGGCGCTATGTTGAAACGTCTTTTTCCGCCCTGGCCTCTTCCATGCGCATGGCGCGGCTCATCTTCCGGTAGGTGATGATACCCTGCACCAAGGCGATGACGCCCGCCGGAAGGAGTAAACATCCGAACCCCACGATGATCGGGTGTCCAAAAAACTTGATACAGGCAAGACCGGCAATAAAGCATGCCAGTGCGGTGCGGAAATAGGAAAGGAACGTTCGTCGATTGGCGAGGTCGGTTCGTAACCCGGCGAGATGATCTCTGACAAGGGCCACCTCTTTATGTGGATGATCGGCAGAATCGCTTGGCGCGCTCATTTCCTGGATGTTCCGTCAAGATTTCAGACATTTTGTGTAGATCAATGGATCGAAAATAGAAGCCCTCATGGGATATGTCAAGTCTTTATAACCTTGACACATTATCGGCAATTACCCTACATTGAAGCTCCTGATTTACGGGACACATGACAATGATGAAGATGACACGGAAATGAGCGTGCGAAAAACATATCTTTTGGCCCAGAAGGAAATGGGTAGACGGGTGATGGGTGTTTTTCCGGCGCAATACCCCAGGGAGATTCTATGGGCCATGCATATGACCCCCGCGGAAATATGGGACCCGCCGGTTGAGATCAGCAGGGCCAACGCGCATCTGCAGCCGTACATCTGCTCCGTGGTAAAGTCGGGCCTGGAATTGATCCTGGCGGGAAAGTGTGATTTTTTGGACGGGTTCCTTTTTCCGCATACCTGTGACTCCATCCAGAATCTGGCGTCCATCATCAACGATTACCTTACCCTCAAAAAACCGTGCTATTTTTTTTATCATCCCAAGGCGCCCTATAAACCGTCGTCTCGAAGCTATTATATCCAACAGCTCAAGACACTTATCAGCACTCTTGAAAGAGAGATGGGGCCTCTGGATCCCAGGGAATTCAAGGCGTCTGTGGCGCGCGGCCGTACACTTGGGGCGTTAATAAGCAGTATATACGGACAGCGCAGGAATGGTGCTCTGACCGCGAGCAATGCGGATTTCTATCGCACCATGCGGCAGGGTGAATATCTTCATCCAGACGATTTTATCCCGCTTCTGGAGTCGTTTCGGGTTCAGAATGGCGGGCAGCATGCACCCGGCCCGGCCGTTATCCTGAGCGGTGTGCTTCCCAACCCTCCTGAAATTCTTTACCTTCTCGATGATCTTGGTGTTCGGATTGCAGACGACGATCTTCTCAACTGCGGGAGAAGGTGGATGGTGGAAGGCACACAAGCCCAGGATCCGTTTGAGGCGCTGGCGGATGGGTATTTCTCACTCCCCCCCTGCACCACCAAGGAATCCCCCATAGCGGAAAGAATACGGTTCCTCACCAGGATGATCGAGAAAAGCGGAGCAAAGGGTGTCATTTTTTATATGGTCAAATTCTGTGAACCTGAGCTCTTCGATGTGCCGATCATCTCAGAGGCCATAAAACAGCTTGGGGTGCCCGTACTAATGCTGGATGTGGACATCAATCAAGGCCTGACCGGTCAGTTGACGACCCGGGTGGAGGCATTTGTGGAGATGATGCGTTGAAACAGGCAAGCATGGAAAAGTCCCGTGTTAAATCGGTTAAACCGTTCAGGGACAAGCGGCTCAGGTGTAAAGCGTCATGTCAATAGTCAGGCGGTTGACCTATAATGTGATGAAAGATGCGGGGGCCCCGATCGTTATGGGTCTGGGTCAGGCGGGCAAAAAGAGACGCAAACGGTCGCCCGATCCCCGTTTTGGTCCGCCCCTCAGGTGCACGGCGCGGCTCAAGGAGATCATGACCCGGCACTATTTTCTCTCGCGCTATGCCGAAGGGGCAAAACCCGTGGCCTGGGTGACCAGCGGGGCGCCTGTTGAGATCCTGAGACCTTTCGGGTTTTATACCCTGTATCCGGAAAACCACGGCGCACTCTGCGGGGCCCAGCGCATGGGCCCTGAACTCTGCAGGGAGGCTGAAGCCAAGGGTTATCACCAGGACCTCTGTTCCTATGCCCGGATTGATCTGGGGCATTTCCTGTCGGGTAAGACCCCCGTGGGCAAGCTGCCGAAGCCGGATCTCTTATTCGCATCCAACAACATCTGTCAGACGGTTGTCTACTGGTACCGGGTGCTTGCCCATGAATTCAACATACCGCTCATTCTGTTTGATACACCCTATAATTTCGGGGAAATCAACGACGGGGACATCGCCTATATGGTCGAGCAATTTGAAGAGATGATCCCTACACTCGAGGCGATATCCGGCCGGGCATTCAAGGAATCGACATTCAGAGAAATGGTCGAACTGGGAAAGGAGGCGTCTCTGACATGGGGAGAAGTGCTTGCAACCATGAAGGCGAAACCGGCGCCCATGACCATATTTGATGCCTTTGTTCACATGGCGCCGATTGTTTCCTTAAGGGGGCTGCCGGTGACACTGGCGTATTATCGCACCTTGTTGAAAGAACTAAAAGAGCGGGTGTCAAAAGGCATCGGCGCCATCGCAAATGAAAAGAAGCGGTTGATGTGGGACAATATCGCCATCTGGTACAAGGTGCGCGATTTCTCGAATCTGTTTGCTGAAAAGGGGATGAACTTTGTGACCGCCACCTATACCAATGCCTGGGCCGAAACCATTCCCCACATGCATGCAGACCGGCCCCTGGAATCCATGGCCAAGGCCTACAGCCTGGTGGTGCTCAATAACAACCTGAATCACCGGCTTCACCTCATGGAAGATCTGATCAAGGCCTATCAGGTGGACGGGCTGGTCATTCATTCGGCCAAAAGCTGTAAACCCTATTCGGTGGGTCAATACGATCTGAAACGCCTCCTCCTGGATCGTTTGAGCGTCCCGTCGGTTATTGTTGAGGCGGATATTACCGATTACCGCGCCTATTCCGAGGAGCAGACGCGTACGCGTCTCGAGGCGTTTTTTGAAACCATTGGAGCGTAACGTGAAAGCAACCTATTTTGCAGGAATCGATGTGGGATCGCTCAGTACGGAGACCGTGGTTGTGGACGAGGCCGGAAAAATCATCAGTTATGCCATTATCCCCACGGAGGCCAACAGTACCGAGGCGGGGGAGGCCGCCATGGATAAGGCCCTGTCAGACAAAAATATCTCCCGTGATCGGATAAAGGGCATTGTGGCCACGGGTTACGGTCGTGTGTCCATTCCCTTTGCCGACAGAAGTGTCACCGAAATCTCGTGCCATGCTAAAGGGGCGCAACACCTGTTTCCGAACACCCGTACGGTGATCGATATCGGGGGGCAGGATTCCAAGGTCATCCGTGTGGGAGAAGGGGGCAAGGTGCTCGATTTCGCCATGAACGACAAGTGCGCTGCGGGCACAGGCCGCTTCCTTGAGGTGATGGCTGCCAAGTTGGGCGTATCCCTCGATGATATGGGCCCCCTTTCGGAACAGGCCCAGGGGGAAGCAATGATCAGCAGTGTCTGTACGGTTTTTGCCGAGAGTGAAGTGGTTTCCCTCGTGGCCCGAAATCACCCCAAAGATGAAGTGATCCGCGGGCTGCACCGTGCCATTATCAACCGGGTTTTCAGCATGATCACGGCTGTGGGGATTCACCCGGACATCATTATGAGTGGCGGGGTGGCAAAGAATCAGGGCGTGGTCAATCTCCTGGCCGAAAAGCTGGGAGAACCGATTCACGTGTACACCGAGCCGCAGATCATCGGTGCCCTGGGTGCCGCGCTCTTGGCTCGATAGCATCTGCCTTTAGATGAAGTGAGCAGAATCAATGGAGACGAAAGCGAATCAAGAGGTGGTCGTTGATGCTCTTCGGCCCTTCGGGACATCCATCTTTACGGAGATGACCGTCCTTTCCAATCGCCATGGCGCCGTCAACCTGTCGCAGGGGTTTCCTGATTTTGATGGACCTGAGGAGATCAGGGCTCATGCAGCGGACGTCATTGTGAGGGGGCCCAATCAATACGCGCTTTCGTACGGCATTCCTGAAATCCGACATGCCATTGCCCGTAAAGTGAAACGCTTCTACGGTGTGGACGTAGACCCTGACGAAGAAATCACCGTCACTGCGGGCGCAACGGAAGGGTTGTGTGCAACCCTGTTGGGCATTCTGGAGCCGGGAGATGAGGTTATCCTCTTGGAACCCGTTTATGACAGTTATGCACCCATATCGGCCCTGGCACGGGCCGACATTCAGTATGTATCCCTCGAGCCGCCCGATTTTCAACTCCCGAGAGGACGCCTCGCAGAGGCGTTCGGGTCCCGAACCCGTGCCATTGTGATCAACAACCCGCAGAATCCGTGTGGCAAGGTATTCAGCCGGGAAGAACTCGATTTCATCGGCACCTTATGTGACCAGCATGACGCCTTTATGATTGCCGATGAAGTCTATGAACATCTTGTCTACGACGGCCGCCATGTCACACTCCTCGACCTCCCATCCATGAAGGGACGGTCCTTTGTGATATCCTCCACAGCCAAGACATTCTCCATGACCGGATGGAAAATCGGGTATGTGATCGCATCCCCTCCGCTCTCCCGGGCGGTTCGAATGAGCCATCAGTTCATCACCTTTTGCGGGCAGTCCGCCCTGCAGCAGGCCATGGCCTTTGCCATGGATTTTTCCGATGGATACTACCAACAGTTGCGCCTGGATTACCGCCGGAAAAGGGACATGCTGGCCGATGCCCTTTCTGCGCTGGGGTTTTCGGTTTATCCGTGTGAAGGGACCTATTATCTTCTCGTTGACATCACCTCATTGGGCTTTGACGATGATGTGACTTTTTGCCGTATGCTGCCGGAAAAGGGCGGTGTTGCAGCAATTCCCTGTTCCTGTTTCTATGAAAATAGGAGGGCGGGAAGGCATCTCGTGCGATTCTGTTTTTGCAAGAAAGAGGAGACGCTGGCAGAAGCGATCCAGCGACTCAGACGGTGGCTCACATGAGAATAGCGGCTGCACAGATGGATATTGCGTGGCACGATCGGACCGCCAACCACAATCACGCCCGTCCTCTGGCGAAGGAAGCAAAGGCATCCGGTTCGGAGATACTGATCTTCCCTGAGATGTTTTCCACCGGTTTTTCCATGGATACCGCTGTGACGGGGGAACCAAAGAATGGGGCTACGCCCACCTTCCTGAGGTCGCTTGCCCGTGACCTTAGAATGGTTGTGGTGGGCGGTTTCGCCATGGCCGATACAGGCAAAAAACCCATGAATGTCGCGTTGACCGTTGATCCATGGGGAAAGGATTTGGCGCTGTACGCAAAAATCCATCAGATCGCACTGCTTGAAGAGAATACCTATTACGAAGCCGGTGAACGCGCTATCCCGTTTGCCCTGGGGCCTTTAAAAACCGCTTGTCTGATTTGTTTTGATTTAAGGTTCCCCGAATTGTTCCGTGCGCTGGCGGATCATTGCGGGCTGATCCTCGTTATTGCATCCTGGCCGGCCGAACGTCAGGCCCACTGGGATGTACTCCTTCGGGCGCGCGCCATTGAGAACCAGTGCTATGTGTTGGGCCTGAACCGGGTTGGAGAAGGCGGGGGGCTGACCTTCACAGGCGGGTCCGCCATTATTGATCCCGCAGGGGAGATGATCGCTTCAGGAGGGGAGAATGAGACGCTGCTCATTGCCGACATTGACCCGGAAAGGGTAGGGGCGATACGATCCGCAATGCCCTTTTTGAAGCAACGAAAATTCCACCCTTTTCTGTAGACCCATATCTTCCAGGCTGTTTTTCCTGCCCATCCATTCGAAACGTTCGTCGACATGACATACGAGTTGTCGATATTTTTGTTGTCGGGTTTCACGGAGAAAAGCCGTTTGAATAAAATCAGAATAAAAATGGTTGACAAGGGTTAAAAATAGCTTTAATCATTAATTTTCAGGAAGGATGGTCCCTTCGCCCCTTAATTTTGTAGGCCCATTCGAGTCGTTTATCGCTCAGATGGGGAATGATAAAATTTCAACGAGAGGAAAGGAGAGATGTATGGCAGCCAAGACGAGCCCCGCCAAGGGAACAGCAACGAAAGCGTCCAAGAGGAAGATGACGGCAATCCAAAAACCGATGACCAAGGCAGCAATGGTAAATGAAATTGCGGAGGATACCGGACTTACAAAAAAGGACGTTTCATCTGTAATGGAAGAACTCGGTGCCCTTATCGAACGTCACGTGAAGAAGCGGAGTACGGGACAGTTTACACTGCCGGGTCTGTTAAAAATCGAAGTTAAACAGAAAAAGGCGACCAAGGCGCGAAAAGGCGTAAACCCTTTTACCGGAGAAGAGATGACCATCAAGGCCAAGCCCGCGAGAAGGGTCGTGAAGATCCGGCCGTTGAAGGGCCTGAAGGAGATGCTGGGCTGATCAAAATCTGGGCAGGACCATTTGAGGCATTCATTTCTCGATCCCATTTTCACTACCCAGCGGTTCTTTTGGAGCAATTTAGAAAGGCCTGCAGATTCAGAAAGAATCTGTGGGCCTCTTCTTTTTCAACAGCGCTCAATTCACACCCGTAAACGGCCGCAGCCCCATGGAATGCACAGCGGGGAAGGTTACGTGTATAAACGGATGATACATGCCTCAGGAGGAATTGTTTGTTTCCATGACAAATGTTGATATGGACGTAAAAACGAAACATCATAATCGTCGCGGTCTTGTGCAATATCTACTGCTGAGTGCAAAGGGGTTCTGCATGGGGGCTTCAGATGTCGTGCCCGGTGTATCCGGCGGCACCATGGCATTCATCCTGGGGATCTACGAAGAATTGATCGATGCCATTCGTTCCTTTGATATCCGTAGCGCCAGGCTCCTTTTCACATTCAAGATCCGGGCATTTCTAAACGCGGTTTCGTGGCGGTTTCTTCTTTCGGTCGGCATCGGAATCCTGGTGGCCATTTTCACCCTGGCCCGTGGACTGGCTTGGTTGCTTGAGAACGAACCGGTACTCATCTGGTCGTTTTTCCTGGGGCTCATCCTGGCTTCCGTGATCACCGTCAGCCGTCGGGTCAAGCATCGGGGTTACGGCACATGGTTCTCATTTTTTCTCGGGCTCGCCGGGATCTATCTTCTTGTGGGGCTTGTTCCGGGCAGCACCCCCAATCATGCCCTGTTTCTTTTTATTTCAGGTGCAACAGCGATCTGTGCCATGATACTGCCCGGTATCTCCGGTTCCTTTATCCTGGTCTTACTCGGTAAGTATCAATTCATCCTGGAGGCGGTCAATCATAGAGATGTAGGGGTCTTATTCATCTTTATGGCGGGTGCAGTGGTGGGTATTATTGTATTTTCCCGCCTGCTGGGATGGCTCCTGAACCGGTATCATGACCTCATGGTGGCATTTCTCATCGGCCTTATGCTGGGCTCACTCAGAAAGATCTGGCCATGGAAGGAGGCCATTGAAACCGCTGTGGACAGGCACGGGAATGGGATCCCCCTTGTACAGATGAACACCTTGCCCGCCGCTTTCAGCTCAGAGGTGGCCCTGGCCGTGGCTTTGATGGTCGTGGGGTTTTTCGTGGTGATGCTTCTTGATTGGATGGCGGGGAAGGCGGGGTAGTGCGCCGTCTCATAAATTTTGTTCTTAATTCCGTATTACCATTCCCCGGTGGCACCGAGTCCGACGAGTCTGAGGACCAGGATGACATTGGTTTCGTTGTACTCCTTTTCCACCCCTATTTTGACTCCCCAGCACTGGCTCTGATACCCGATCCATCCTGCGGTCTGAATGTTGCGATCCTTATCCAGATCTCTTTGAAGGGAGCCGCCCACGGAGAAGCCATGGGTTAAATTTACATTGGCCAACAGGTTGAGGTTTGTCTGACCCATACTGTCGTCGGCATAGTATTGATAATTGACCCGATACCTGTCCGTCATTCCGCCAAACCGCTGGACCGTTAGTTCACCTGAGACAGTCGTTTGGGAAAACGCTTTGTCATAGTGATCCCACGCCGTGCTGGCCCGAAAATCCAGGGAAGGGAAGGGAGTCACGATTAATTGAGCAGCGAGCGGCGTAAAAGGCTCCTTTTCCTCTCCCGGCGACAGCGTGCGGCGGTCTTCGTCAATATCGTATCCCTGAATCAACTTGAAGGTTACCCACTGCCGGTAATTGACCGCACCTTTCCTGTTTTCAAGCCGGGCATCGAGAAAGTTTTCCAAGGCAAAAGATATTCGGTTTCGTGACCTGTCTTCTTTTGCACCCTGGTCCAGGAAATCGAACCATGGGCTGCCGTAATCGTCGTGATCGATGGGGTTGAACCACGGTTCTTCATTCAGATTCGACCGGTATCCCCGGTAGGTGTAGTAAAGCGTGGGCGATATCTTGTGTCGTATTTTTTTGACTCGAGACCCGTCAAAGGAATAGACCGCTCCGCATTGGTGGCCAGTCTGGCCCGGGCCTCGTAGGCGGATTGATATTGATTTGACTTGCCGCCGTCCGTGTCGTCCACCCTGAGCGCATCATAGGTATATCGGAAAGAAGGTTCAAATTCCACATAGGGACCGAGCCAGAAGGGGAAGGTGGCTTCGGGCGAAACGGATAAGCTGTGGCCCCGGGTCGCCTGGTCACTCCAGATGTAATGGTAATCCGAGTTCACATTAAAGAAAATGGGCAGTTCCTTGATCTGCTGCTGCATCAGGATGAAATCGAGCCCGCCCAGGGGTTGCTGAACATCCTTTTTAACCGAAGGATCTTCCACGTACTGATAATAGGCCGTGCTTCCCTGGAGAGCATACGCCTCTCCATCATGGCTGAGTCTGATGGCGGACCGCCTTGTCGGAGATCGATTCTCTTGAACGGGCCGGTGAAATTCATCGGTCAGGGCGGTTCTCGAGGCAAAACCGAACAGCTCGTTTTTAAATTCCCTGAGGTAGTCCTGATCGCTCACATAGTCGGCGTCTAACCGGGCGTCAATCCCCAGGGAAGATCCTGATCAACCATCCCTCGAAGCCAGTAGCGGGTGGTGTTTGTCCGCGCATAGGGGCTGATATCCAGGGCGTCCTGGTCCTGCATATTCTTTGTTTTCTTAAGATCGGAGAGAATATTGAACTCGAAAAGCCCTTTGTCGGTTTCGCCGGCAAGATACCGAAATTCCGCACCCTGCATGTACCCCCGCTCAGTCATGTACCGTTGATAGAAGGTCGCATCGGCCTGATCTGAAATGACCCAGAAGAAGGGGACTTCAATTTCACCGCCATTCAGCGTGGAATAGCCGATTCGGGTGGAAGCAGACCGGTTTGACGACGGGTCTTGGCCGGGAAAATCATATAAGGCACATAGACAATGGGCAAGTCCTTCACCCGAAAGGCGGCATGCTTCACGGTTCCGTATCCTTCAATGGTCACCCTGATCTGAGAACCGGTGATGCGCCAGTCCGGATGCGCCCCATCGCAGGTGGTGACGCTGCACTCCTGGACCTGATAGGTGTCCGGACCCACTTTTTCCAGGAGCTTGCCGGTAATGTAATAGTGATTTCGCTTCAAAAAGAGGGCGCCTTCCACAATGCGTCCGGTCTGGGTGTTGAGGTTGAACGTGCCCTCCTTTCCGGTAAGGGTGTCCCCGTTCGTCTCGAGACGCAGCCCGCCCGAGAGCTTGACGATGCCCGTGGGGACATTATAGGCGGCGTATGCGGTGTAGAGGGCCTGATTGGCCTTTGAGATGACCACATGGCCCTCCGCAATATAGGTTTCGTCCTTGGCGATGTAGGTCAGGCGATCAGCCGAGAGCTTCCATGGCGATTCATCCGACTTCAAAGCATCCATTGAAGAGAGAAGCCCTTCTGCCATAAGGACATGCGGGATCATTAGGACACAGAGGAGCAGGATGCCCACTGTGGAGAAGTAGACATATGGACCCGATCCCGATTCTGATACCGATTTCTTCACAAGTGCCGGCATTAACGAGTACCCGCTCAACTGTCCGGACGATAAACAACCGGGTCAAAATATGTGAGCGCCTCCCCCACCGTAAAGAGGGACCCACAGACCAGGATCAGGTCTTCTGGATGGGCCATCTTGCCGGCACGCGTCAAGGCGCGGTTCAGGGAAGGGATGGCTTCGCCGGGGATCCCAAACGGTTTGGCAGCGGTCATAAGCCGGTCCGGCGATGCAGCCCGTTCGTAAACCGGTCGCGTAAAAATGACATGGTCGGCCAGGGGTACGATTCCCTTGAGAAGCGAATAAATGGCCTTATCCGCCATTACACCGATCACGAGAATCATTCGCCGGTACCTGAACGCCGTCCGCACGGCATTGGCCAGTGCGCGGATGGCGGGGGGGTTATGGGCACCGTCCAGGACCACAAGGGGCCGTTGGCGCACCACGTGCATCCGCCCTGGCCAGCACGTGTTTGCCAGGCCGTCGGCGATCTGGTCCGACGAGATGACGTACCCTTTGTCCATGAGCCGTTCCACGATACCCAAGGCCGCAGCGGCGTTTCTGGACTGAAATGTGCCCTTGAGCCCCGGTTTCAGACCCTTCAGGTGAAGTGTGGGGCCCTTGTAATGAACACCCGTTTCACTGGTACGATACCGCAGGTCTTTTCCCACTCGCCACAAGGGCGCCCCTTGATCCCTGGCAATGGATTCAAGTACGCTGAGGACCGCGGGCTGGGTGGCCGTCGTGATCACATCCACGCCGGGTTTGATAATCCCCGCCTTCTCAAAGGCGATGTCTCTGAGCCGTTTGCCCAAAAAGGCCTGATGTTCCATGCCGATACTGGTAATCACGGATACCAGAGGCGTGATGACGTTGGTGGCATCCAGGCGCCCGCCCATCCCCACTTCCATAATGTCAATATCGGTATGGGCGCGTGCAAAATATATCAGGGCCATGGCCGTTGTCACCTCAAAAAAGGTCGGGGGCTCTTCCCTGGCAATTGCTTCCCACAAATCGTCTATGAGTGCCGTGGCCGTCTCCGGATCCATCTCCTCACCGTTAATGGAGAAACGTTCCGTAAACCGGACGAGATGGGGGATGAATAGAGCCCGACCTTCAGCCCGGCTTCTCTCAGGATCGATCCCAAGAATGCGGCCACCGATCCTTTGCCGTTGGTACCCGCAATGTGGATGTATCGCCGGCCCCGCTGAGGGTCACCGAACTTTTTAAGCAGGTTCCGGGTTTTGGACAGGCCGAATTTAATCCCGTATTTCTGAAGCCCATAGAGACGCTGGATCGCCTCATGGTATGATGAGTGTTCTTTATTTACGAGCTTTATATCCATCGGATTCAAGAAAAAAAGTGATGCCGTTATGGTTTTACATGTCTATTGGAAATCAGACATGGAAGGGCTTTGCAGGCGCTCGTTTCATTCTGAATTCTGACTCCTGAATTCTGAATTCTTGAGATGAAATTTCAAATATCTGTTGTCAGCCGCTAAGACGGCCTAAGAGTTCTCTTGCGATGACGATCTTCTCAACCTCTTTGGTTCCTTCATAAATTTCGAGAACCTTGGCCGCACGGTAAAACCGTTCAATATCGTTGTCATTAAAATACCCGTAGCCGCCATGGATCTGCAGGGCCTCATCAACCACTTCCACCGCGATCCGTGATGCATGGAACTTGGCCATGGCCGTGAGCGCGGTATCGGATCTCCCCTGGTCCAGCAGCCATGCGGATTTGTACACCATGGTGCGGGCGGATTCAATTTTTGTGGCCATCTCGGCGATCTTGAACTGTGTGGCCTGAAAGGCGCCCAGGGGTCGGTTGAATTGGCGCCTGTTTTTCGCCTGTTTGATGGCCATATCCAGGGCCCCCTGGGCCAGGCCCAGTCCATGGGCAGCCACATAGGCGCGGGAATGATCAAAAAAATGCATCAACTGGATAAAGCCGTTTCCTTCCCGCCCCAGGAGATTTTCCTGAGGGACCTTTACTGAATTGAAATAGACCATGGCCGTATCCGAGCACCTGAGACCCATTTTCCCTTCCATTTTGTCTGCATCATACCCTGTCCTGTCCGTTTCCACGATGATGATGCTGTGACGGCCCGTCTTGGATAGGGCATCCGGGTTTGTGAGGCAATAGACCAGGAGAAATGTGCCAACAGAACCGTTCCCGATCATGACCTTGCCGCCATTGATGACATACCCGTCATCGGTCTTGACAGCGGTCGTAGCTGCGGAAGCGGTATCGCTTCCCGCATCGGATTCAGTGATGGCAAATCCCATAATGCCGTTGCCTTCAAAAAGCGGGGGCAGAAACGTCTTCTTCTGTGCCTCAGAGCCGTAGAGGAGCAGTTCCTCCGCACCGAAGGTCACCGAGCAGAGCTGCTGACTGATCCCCGGGTCCTTTCGCCAGAATTCCTCCAGTACCAGGGCATGCTCCAGATACCCGAATCCGGGCCCCCCATAGACTTCAGGCACAAACAGTCCCAGGAACCCCAATCCTCTCGCCTTTTGGATAATTGCTTCGGGAAAGGTTTCCTTCAGATCATATTCTCTCGCCACATCCGTGAATTCCCCGGCAGCAAAGTCCCTCGCTGCGTTCTGGATGTCCTTTTGTTCAGTGGTCAGATCAAAATCCATCGATCCATACTCCTTGTAAAGGGCTCAGGCACAAGATTTTGTTCATAATAACATGAGCTGACATCTAATAGCTAACGGCTAACCGCTGCATTCAGGCGGGTGGAAAGTACATGGTGAAGGTGGTTTCTCCGGAGGCGTAACAGTCTCTCTTGTTTGCGCAGTGGGGGCACTTGCTGATGCTTCCGGGACATATATCCCTTTCCGTGGGTATGAACCGGCACCGTGTGGAGGTCATTTCTATTCTAAGGTTGTACCGTTCGGAAAAGATCTTCATCCTTAAGAGGTCCGCCCCCTTGCCGCCGGCGTTGAAATCAAAGACCCGTTTGGAAGAATAGGCCATGGTGTCTTGGGTGGCAAAAAAGCCGTCAAAAATATGCCGCTGGGCATCGGCAACAATGCCGACGCCGTAGTCATGCACTGAGAACTCCGTGCCATCGTCTTTTGGGGTCACCGAGATCACGATTTTGCCTTCGTCCGGGGTATTTTCTATGGCGTTTTTGATGAGGCCGTCCACAATCTTCTGTAGCGGATCCAAAGGCATGGATACGGCGGGTGCGGGTTCCAGGAGCGTCACAATATGCACCTGACGGTGCGCAAATCGGGGTTTAAGCGTCTCAAGCCTCTGCGCCACGTATTCATCCAGTTCAACGCGTTTGGGTTCAATCTCCTTTGGTCCCATGAGCTTATCGATTCGACGACGTATGGCGTCCACGTGGGGGCCTTCACCGAACTGCTCAGCGAGAAGAGATTCCAGTTCATCGGCGCACTGATCCAGAAGCAGGGAGACCACGTGGTGGGATTTGTAATGTCTATCGAGCATGAGTATCTTCCACCTGATTCTGGATTTCCATAATCCGGTCCAGATTCCTCCGGCTCCGTGCCAGGGCTTTCTCCCAGTCCTTGTCCTCAAGCGACTTCAGATGTCGCTCCAATATGTTTAACGAGCCGGAAAGGACGGAGACCGGCGTCTTCAACTCATGCGACAGGTGGTTGATCACCTTGTCCTTTGCCCGGTTCATGCTGATCACTTCCCTGTAGGCCCTCTTCAATTCCTCGGAAAACCTGGCATTCTCGATGGAGAGGGCGACGGTGGCGGCCACCATGCTCAACAGTTCCTCATTGGCCTTGTCAAAGGCCCCGTCCTTCTTGTTGATGGCACACAAGGCGCCGATAATACGGTCTTTGCTCCTCAACGGCACCAGAAGGAGGTTCCGGGTATGGTATCCGAGCTTCTTATCTCTTTCCCGGTGAAGTTCCGGATTGTCTTTCGTGTCGGATACAATGAGGGGTTCGCCGCCCTTAATCACCTGACCCGCAACCAGTGCATCCACAGGAAAGCGGATCTCTTTTATGCGCCTCTGGGTATCTGAGTCGTCATAGGCGGCACCCATGAAGAAGAGTTCGTCTTTTTCCTGATCCAGCAGGATGACCAGAGCCCCTTCCGATACGAGCAGTTGTTTGATTTCGCTGCTGATGTAGTCGAGGAGTTCTTCCAGATCCGGATATTCAGGCAGTGCCATACTGATCCTGAGCACCGCCTCATTGTTTCGCGCAATCTCCTTTTCGCTGGTGATATCCCGCAGAATGACGATCTCCCCGGCCGGCGCATCTTCATTTTCGGAATAGACACGGCCCTTCATCACCACATCCAAGACTCGCCCATCCTTGGTCAACCGCCTGGTTTCGTGCCGGTGAATGACCCGTTCTTTCATCAATTTCCGGATCATGCGTCCGGTTTCTTCTTCCAGTTCCGGCGGTGTGTAGGGAATCGTCTTTCCCCGCAGTTCATTCAGGGTCCAGCCGAAGGTCTCGGTAAAGGAGGGGTTGAGATAGTCGACGCGGCCATCAAGGGTGAAGACAACAATGGGGTAGGGCACAAAATCGAGAAGGGTTCTCAATCGCCGCTCTGATTTTCTGAGGGCGTTTTCAGCCTTTTTCTGCTCCGTAATATCCTGGAGGGTTTCGATGGCGCCGGTAATGTGTCCATGGCCATCCTTGAGCGGAGAGGCCGTAAAAAAAGCCATTTGGGTTCGCTTCCCAGATCTCGAAACAGGGCGCTCGCTTCATAGCCGCCTTCGCTGATCAAGGATTTTCGTTCCCTGCCGCCGTAATATCGATGGATCTCCTCTTCAGATGCTTCGTCAACAATGAGATCGGCCATGGTGGGCCGCCTGCTGGGATAGAAGCACCGCCACTGGTTGTTCGTGCCCACGATTTCATCGGCGGTGATCCCCGTGAGGTTTTCATAGGCCTTGTTAATGTGGGTAACGGTGTGGCGTTTGTCGATGACAAAGGTGGGAATGGATGTCTCCTGCACAATCTGGGAGAGCCGTTTTTCACTCGCCCTCAACCGGGCGGCCTCCTCCTTCCAGTGGTTGGTTTCGGCTTCCAGCGTTCTGATTTTCTCTTCGAGTTGTTTGTAACCGGGCGTATCAGACATGTGCACCCTCCGGATTGAAACATGGTCCATCCACGAATGCCTCCATTGATACCCTGTAGAACGAAATTTTTCAAGAGATGTTTGTGGTTGAGCCATGGCGGTTGTGTTTGACACCTTCCAAGGATTCGCATATACTCCGCGGAAAATAGCGCCATGGATGCATAAAATGGATCAACGAAAGGGGGTGATGGGTGATGAAATGCCCACATTGTGAAGTGGAGATACCGGGGGTTAGCTGTCCCGGTTGCGGTGAAACCGTCCCGGAAGGTGCAAACTATTGCATGGATTGTGGGGCCCCGATGAGCGCGGATGTGCCCCCGGTCGAAAACGATGATGTATATGAAGCAGGGGATGATGAACTGGACCTGGAAAACAGGGTGTTGTGTCCCGATGGGACCTGTACGGGGATCATCGTGGACGGCAAATGTACCGAGTGCGGCAGAAGGGAAGGGGAGATGGAAGATCCTGAAGAGGAGGCCGCGGATGCGCCTGAGGATCAGGAACGCACCGACGAGACCACTCAAAAGGGAGCGGAAACCGAAAAAGAGGGCTGAATGTACGAATTGAAAATCATCTCCAATTTTGCCGCCGCCCACCAGCTCAGGGCCTTTCAAGGCGGTTGTGAGCGGCTTCACGGACATAACTGGAAGGTGGAGGTCTATGTGGAGGGATCAGAGCTGGGCGACGATGGCCTCCTCATTGATTTCGGGGATATCAAAAAACAAACCAAGGACATATTGAATGGATTGGATCACCGATTTCTCAATGAACTGAAGCCCTTTGAAACGGTTGAACCCTCCTCTGAAAACATCGCCCGCCATATATTTGAGTCGTTGAGCCGGCGTTTTAATGATGACCGTGTGAAAATCAGCCGTGTGAGTGCATGGGAATCGGAAACCGCCTGTGCCAGTTATACGGCCGACAACTGATCTCAAATGAAGGTATACGCCTTTATTCCCGCACGGTACGGCTCGACCCGTTTTCCCGGAAAGCCCCTGGCGCTTATCTGCGGAAAGCCGATGATCCGTCATACCTATGAGCGCGCCCTTGCCTGCCCGGACATCGAAGCCACCTTCGTCACCACAGACGATGACCGCATCGCCCAATGTGTCCGGTCGTTTGACGGCGAGGTGGTCTTGACAGCCGCATCCCATGCATCCGGCACGGATCGCATCGCCGAGGCGGCCAAGAAAACCGGCGTGAAAGACGATGATGTCATCGTCAATATCCAGGGAGATCAGCCCCTTTTTGAGCCGGCTGTGATCTCTGAGATGGTCCGGCCCCTGGTGGAAGACCGCTCCCTCCCCATGAGCACATTGAAATGGCAGATAAAGGACCCGGAGGAGATCCGCAACCCGAACCATGTCAAAGTGGTGACGGATCGCGATGGATTGGCCCTCTATTTTTCCCGATACCCCATCCCGTATTGCCGTGATCATGAGGGTAAAGGGGTTCATTTCAAGCATCTTGGCTTTTACGCATTCCGCATGTCCTTTCTCATCCGCTTTTCCGCCCTTTCCCGTGGCGCCCTGGAAGCGTTGGAACAGTTGGAGCAACTGAGGGCACTGGAACACGGCTATCGGATCAAAGTCGTCGAAACACGGCATGATTCCATTGAAGTGGATGTGCCCGATGACGTCAAGCGAATCGAAGAGGCCATGGGCCGTGATCCCCAAACCGGGTGTTGAAGGTGTCGCTCACCCCGCTTGACCGCACCCTCTGGCGATTGGCGCCGCCCCTCCCCGACCCGTCTGCTCTTATTCACGCCACGCACATTACCCCGCTGCAGGCACAACTCCTCAACAATCGCGGGATTTCGAATCCCGATGAGGTGAGGGACTTTCTGGACCCCAGCCTCTCAAAGATGGCAAACCCCATGGGGATGATGGGGATGGAAGCCGCAGTTCAAACCGTCGTGAAGGCCCTGGAAAACAAGAAAAAGGTGACCGTTTACGGGGATTATGATGCCGATGGGCTGACGGCCACGGCCCTCCTTTTACATTTCTTTTATGCGCTTGATGCGGACGTCGATGCCTATATACCGGATCGATTCAAAGAGGGGTATGGACTGAACGGCGAAGCGGTCAAACAGATCGCCGCAAAGGGGAAGGGGCTCTTGATCACGGTGGACTGTGGCATTTCCGGTGAGGCTGAGACCGCCCTTGCCATGGGTCTCGGCATGGATGTGGTGGTGACGGATCATCATCAGGTGCCGGACGGCGCCATGCATGCCTGTCCGGTCATCAATCCGCATCAACCGGGCTGCGGGTTCATATTTAAGGCGCTGTCCGGCGTGGGGGTGGCCTTTTTCCTTACTGTGGCGGTCCGATCCGCACTCAGGGAGAGGGGGTGGTCTCCGAGTCGGCCCGAACCGGATCTGAGGGAATATCTCGATCTGGTGGCATTGGGCACGGTGGCGGACCGGGTGCCGCTTGTGGGAGAAAACCGGCGCCTGGCCACAGTCGGTTTGAGACGGATGGCCCGAACCCGGTGGCCCGGTATCCGGGCGCTGATGAGCGTATGCGGTGTGGATGAGTCCCACATCTCCTCGGACGATCTGGCCTTCCGGCTGGCACCCCGTTTAAATGCGCCTGGGAGGCTGGGAGCGGCAGACCGCGGACTCCGGCTTCTGACGGCGGCAGACACGAAGACCGCTGCAACCATGGCGCGGGAATTGGATCAAATGAATTCGAGACGGCAGGTGCTCGAACAGGAAGTCCTGTCGGCGATCGAGAAGCGTCTCAAAGCGGGAGAGGGTCTTGAAGGTCATCGTCGAACCCTGGTCTTTGGCGGGGAAGAATGGCATCAGGGCGTACTCGGTATCGTAGCGTCCCGGCTTGTGGAACGTTTCCACCGACCGGCCCTTGTGTTCAGCATCTCCGACGGGCTGGCCATCGGTTCGGGGAGGAGTATTTCAGGCTTTAATCTCTATGAGGCCCTCCATCGTCACAAGGCGCTGTTTCAACGCTTCGGCGGTCATGCCCATGCAGCCGGGATGAGGCTTTCAAAGGGGAACCTGCGGCCGTTGGCGGAGGGTTTTGAGGCATGGGCCCGTACCACATTGTCTGATGAAGACCTCGTGCCGGTGGTTGATGTGGATGCGGCCCTGGCGCTCGAGACCGTCGATGGGGATCTGATCCGGCAGTTAACGGAACTGGCACCGTTTGGGGAGGAGAACCCGGAGCCCGTTTTTATGACGCAATCCGTGGAGGTGCTGTCGTCGGGTGTGGTGGGAGAGCGCCATATCAAACTGAAGGTGCGACAGGGCAGAAAGGCCCTGGATGCCATTGCGTTCAGAATGGCCCCCCTTAAGCCGTCCAGGGGCTCCCGCGTAGACCTCCTGTTTACGCCGGAAATCAACCGGTGGCAGGGGCGCGATCGGATTCAGCTCAGGGTTGTGGACTTGAGATCCTCAGATACAGCCCGCGATTAATCCTTGAAGATGTCCGCTGCAAGATCGATGTCTTCAGGACAGAAGATGAAGAGCGACTTATCCCCGCCCGGGAGGGCGGAACCGTACACATAGTTGATATTGATCCCTTCTTCCCCGAATTTCTGGGCCATGCCCGCAAGGGTCCCCGGTTTGTTGTCGATCTCGAGGGCAATCACCGGCATGATGTCAAACACATACTTTTTGCCGGAGAGGAGATCGATGGCCTGGTCCGTGTTGTCCACGAGGAGTCGAATCAGGGCGTGGTCGGCGGAGTCCTTTTTCATGGAGCCGTAGCTCGCGGCAGGCGCCACCCGTTTGAGGGATTTCCCGCGGGCCTTGAAAAGTTCCTGAACATATTTTGACGCGTCCTGAATGGTGAGGGCGTCGATGTTGATGCCGGCACCCGAAAGGAGGCTGGTCAGCATCCCCAACTCCCCGGGGGCATTGACAAGAAAAAGGGATATTTCAGTTCTTACCATCGCTTAACTCCTGTTTCACCATCACTCGATTTCAGTCTTATAGTTTTTGAAATATCTCAGGAAGTCGGAATCCGTGGATAGGATCAGGGAGGTGTTTTTGTCCACCGCCTTTTCATAGACCTCCAAGGATTTTAAAAAGGAATAAAAGAGCGGATCTCTGTCATATGCCTTGGCATAGATGGCAGTGGATTTGGCATCGGCCTTTCCCATGATCTCCTGGGCCTCCCGGTAGGCCTCAGAGCGGATCTTCTTCAGGTCCTTCGTCTGGTTCCCCTCGATCTTGCGGGCCTCACCCTGTCCCTCGGACCTGAATTTTTCTGCGATCTGTTTCCGCTCTGCAATCATCCGCTGGTACACGGATTTACGGACCTGTTCCACATAGTTGAGCCGTTTGATCTGCACATCCACCAGTTCGATGCCGAAATCCGTTACCTTGGGCTGGGCCTGTTCCAGGATTTTTTTGGTAATGAGACCCCTACCGGTCTTGACCACCCCGAGGTGACGTTCATCCTGGACATGCCCCACGCCCACCTCAAAGGTGTCCAGTTCCCGGTTGGTGTTCCGAACCGTTTCCAGCAACGGGTAGGAGGTGATGAGATTGCGCACCGCCGGATCAATAATATCATCCAGTCGCCCCATGCCGCCTATGACACTGTTGACGGTTTCAAAAAACTTGAGGGCGTCGACGATTCTCCATCGGGCAAAGGTGTCTACATAAATAAAGGTCTTGTCCAATGTCGGAACCTGACCCGCATCGCCGTCCCACTCAAGGAGGTTTTTGGGGAAAACATTTGCGTTTTGTATGAGAGGGATCTTGAAATACAGACCGGGCTCTGTCTTGGGTTCGCCGACGGATTTGCCAAACTGCGTGATCACCACCTGTTCGGTTTCATCAATAATGTAGGCGGCGGAATACAGGATAATGAGAAGAATGGCAATGGGAATCATCAAAATCTTGAATTTCATTTTTTGCCTCCTTCCGGAATACCCATGTTGAGCAGGGGGAGGAAGTTTTTCTGGTCTGCATCCACGATATATTTATCACCCAGTTTGGGCAGGATCTCCTGCATGGCCTCGAGATAGAGACGTCTCCGCGTCACATCTTCTGCCATCACATAGGCATTGTAACGGTCCAGGAACCTGGCGGCATCACCCTCTGCGCGGTTGACCCGATCCAGGGCATACGCCTCGGCTTCCTTTATGGTCTTTTCGGCCTGTCCTCTCGCAGTGGGAATAACCTTATTGTATGCCTCTCTCGCCTGATAGATCATTCGCTCCTTTTCCTGAACTGCCTGATTCACCTCGTTAAAGGAGGGTTGGACCGGTTCGGGGACATTGGTCTTTTTCATTTCCACGGTTACCACCTTGATCCCGGTGTCCGCCTCATCCAGCATCTTCTGCAACAGCACCTTGGCCTTGAGCGCGAGCTCTTGGCGTTTACTGATCACCTCGTTGATGCTGCTGTCCCCCACCACCAACCGCATGCTGGCCTGGGACAGATCGCGGAAGGTCTTGGTGACGTTGTGGACCTTAAACAGATAATTGTATGGGTCCTTGATCCGGTACTGGACAATCCAGGGCACCACGGCCACATTCAAATCCCCGGTCAGCATCAAGAATTCGTTTTCATAGGAGGAATCCGGGGTGTATCGGGTCCTCACCCCGGCCTGAAGGGTCCGGAAGCCGAATTCTTCTTTGAAGACATACCGGACCCTCACCTTGGTCACCTGTTCGATGCCTCTCGGAAACTTGAAGTTGAGACCGGGCTGGGTGGTCCTCACATACTTGCCGAACCGCTGGACCACCCCCACCTCGTCGACGCCGACCGTATAAAAACAGCTCGAGCCGAAAAGGAGGGCAATGATGATGACGATGACAATCCACCATCCCCCGGGGAATTTGCCCCTTGCCCCTTTGATTTTCTCAAAAATGTCGTCCAGGTTCGGGGGAGATCCGGAAGGCCCCCCGCCTCCAGTGCTTTTCTTCTGCTGCTGCTGCAGCTTATCCCAGTCCCAAGCCATTGGATCTCTCCTTACCGTTTGAGGTCCTGTTGGTGCGCGCTTTTCTCAGCGTCGCCGTGTCGTTCATGGTCAGTCACAGGTTAAAGCATATATGACAATTATCAACACGTCAAGAGCGAATAGTGAATTCCCGCGGCTTCACCTTGACTTATGGCAGGGGGTTCATTAATGTCGATGCCGTTATCAAAGCGGGCGTATTCCCTCATCGAAAAAGAGACGCATCCATGCCGTTTCACACACACCATCTGACGTCAAACAGGCGGAGAAATATGAGGCTCGGATCAGCCATCCTGTCGGGTCTCTTTTCGCTGGTTTTTTACATGCTGTTCACCCTAAGCTCGGCGTTTTGCGGGGAAGTCCCACCCCGGAAAGCGGAAGAAAACCCGGTTGAACCATTATCGGGCCGGACACCCTCCAGCGGCAATCCCGGTACCTGGCTGGCCTCCTTTTTTAGGAATCACATCTCGGCCGTGGACGGGGACAGGTGCCCCAGCAGCCCGAGTTGTTCGTCCTACAGCCTTCAGGCCTTTCAGAAACACGGGTTTTTTGTGGGATGGGTCATGACCGTGGATCGACTGATTCATGAGGGCGATGAACCCAACGTCTCCCCAATGGTCCGCCAAAATGGAAAATACTACGTCTTCGACCCGGTGGAGAACAACGATTTCTGGTGGCACAGCGGGGTTAAATGAGACACCTCACCAAAGGGACATGCATGTTTCTAATCGGGATTCTGGTGCTGTTTTCCACTGTTCCTTCTGTTTTCTCTGAATCCCTCACCATCAACAGCGATCAGCAATTGGAATATGCCCGCCGCCTGATGGATGAGGGGGAATATGAACTGGCCATTACCGAACTGGAGCGATTCATTCATTTCTTCCCTGAGAGCAGCCAGGTCCCTGCGGCTCAAAACCTGATCGGCATCTGCTATCTCAGGGAGGGGAAATATGAAAAGGCCCGGGACAGTTTTTCACGGACCATCCGTTCAAACCCGGGGTCCTCCTTTGCGGGCAAGGCTCTCTTTATGACCGGAGAGACCTATTATGAACAGGGGGTGCCCGCCGAGGCCGAGCACTATTTTCTGGAAGTGCTGAAGCAGTACCCGGCGCCGGAAATGAAAAATGCGGTCCGCTATCGGCTCGGCTGGACATGGATGAAGGAGGACCGGTGGAAGGACGCATCCGAGGCCTTCAGCAAGGTGGAGACGGGAAGCCCGTTTTATCACAGTGCCAGCGCGCTTACGGAGGAGAGCCTGAAAGGGGAGTTACTCCCCCGCAAAGATCCGGTGACCGCAGGGGTCATGGCGGGTCTCCTGCCGGGTCTCGGGCATGTATATGTGTCCCGGTACAAAGATGCCCTCGTCGCCTTTTTGCTCAATGGTCTCTTCATCTGGGCAACCATAGAATCGTTCCACCAGGACCACAATGTCCTGGGGATTCTCGGATTTCTGGAGGTGGGATGGTATACGGGCAATATTTACAGTGCCGTAAACGTCACCCATAAATGGAACCGTAAGGTCCGGGATGATTTCAGAAAGGGGCTCGATGACCGTTTCAATTTCAAGCTTCTCACCGCCGATAGCGGGCCAGCCGGGCTCGTGTTGACCTTCAGCTTTTAAATCGGCCGTAAAAAGGCCCGTCACCCGACCCCGAGAGGGGCCGGGGTGATCGGGCCTGAGCGTAATTCCTCAAAGGGACACTACCCCTTCAATGAGTACTGTGTCTGGATATCGTTGTAGTAGGCCTTTTCAGAGACCATTCCCCAGGTACCAATCACCTTTCGAAATTTTTGAAAGGCGTCGTTCACCTTGCTGGCCTGCGCATCCTTGGCAGCCTCCTCGGCCACCACCGTTTCCGACAGCTTGCGTAATCCGTCAAGGACCTCATCCGGGAACTTGACCAGATTCACATGATGTTTGTTGATCAGGGTCTGAAGGGCCTCACCGTTCTGTGCGTTGAACTGGGCCAGGCTCCATATCTCGCTCTCTGCGCAGGCCGCATCGACCACATGTTGAAGATCCTTGGGCAGGGACTCGTATGCCTTCTTGTTGAACAGGTATTCCAGGCCGGGTCCGGGCTCCTGCCATCCGGGATAATAGTAGTATTTGGCCGCCTGATAGAATCCCATTCTGAGGTCATGAAGCGGGCCGACCCACTCGGTTGCGTCAATCACCCCGCGCTCCAGATTGGTGAAAATCTCGGCCCCCGGGGTCATCACCACTGTGCCGCCGGCCTTGGCAATGACCTTGCCGCCCAGCCCGGGAATACGGAACTTCAGTCCCTTGAAGTCCGCCAGCGTGTTGATCTTCTTATTGAACCAGCCCCCCATCTGAACACCTGTAGAGCCTCCCGGACGCGGAATGATATTGAAGGGGGCATAGGTCTCTTCCCACAACTTGAGACCGTCACCGGCATGAAACCAGGCGGCCATGCCATCTCCATTTAGGCCGAACGGCACCGCGGCGAACCACTGGGAGGCCGGAGTCTTGCCGGCCCAGTAATAAGAGGCGCTGCTTCCGACCTGGACGGTCCCGGCGGAGACCGCATCAAATGTACCGAGAGGGGGGACCAGTTCGCCGCCGGCAAAGACCTGGATTTTGAGCCGGCCGTCGGATATCTCTTCGACCCGCTTGGCGAAGCGCTCAGCGCCGGTCTGTAGTACCGGTAGTTTGGGGGGCCAGGTGGTGACCATCTTCCACCTGTACGTTTTTTTTGCCAGCACTGCCGGTGCATTTACGGCTGTGGCCACAACTGCTGCACCCGCTCCGACCGTCGCATTCTTGAGAAACTCACGTCTTTTCATAAGAACCTCCCATCTCGTAAAAGTACGGTTAACGCTTCCAAAAGGGTGTCCCCTTTCTCCATTACATCTTCTTATCTTACTCGCCCGGTGTTCACCGGTCAAGTCTCTACCGGTGTCCGTCTGTTTTATGTCTAGTCTCCAAACACCACCCTGGGCAGCCAGGTGGCCAGCTCCGGATAAAAGGCCACGATCCCCAACCCGATCAACTGGAACACCACAAAGGGAATAATCCCTCTATAGATGTCCCCTGTGGTGACCTCCGGCGGGGTGACCGCCTTCAAATAAAAGAGGGAAAACCCGAACGGCGGGGTCATAAAAGAGGTTTGCAGGTTCACCGCCAGCAGAATACAGAACCAGACCGGATCAAAGCCGAACTCGAGCATGATGGGGGCCAGGACCGGCACATGGATAAAGGTGATTTCGATAAAATCAAGAAAAAACCCGATAATGAATATGACGCCCATCACAATGGCCAGCACGGCGCCCTTGCTGTATACGTCGGCGAGGGATCCCAGAAATTCCCTTACCAGCGTATCGCCATTCAATCCCCTGAAGACCAGACCGAACGCCGCAGCGCCGCACAGGATAATGAAGACCATGCAGGTGAGCCGGACCGTTGAGATCATCACCTGATGGAGCATCTTCATGCTGAATTTCCGATTGAGTATGGTGAGCAGGATGGCCCCTACAGCGCCCACGGCAGCGGCCTCGGTCGGAGATGCGATACCGGCAAATATGGAGCCGAGAACAGAAACCATCAGGAACAGGGGGGAACAGGGCCCTGCCCATTCGGATGGCCATGTCTCTGTTGAAATGGCATCCCGTTCCGCCTTTGGAATGGGCGGAGCGATTTTGGGACGGAGATAAGCCGCCCCCAGGATATAGATGATATACAGGCATATCAGGAGAAGACCCGGCAGGACCGCACCCATAAAGATGTCCCCCACCGAGACGCCGACAATATCGCCGATAAGGACAAGCACGATGCTGGGAGGGATGATCTGACCCAGGGTACCGGAGGCGGATACCGTACCGGTTGCCATCTCCTTCTGATATCCCCTTCTCAGCATGGTGGGCACTGCGAGAAGGCCCATGGTGACCACCGTCGCCCCTACGATACCGGTGGAAGCCCCCAAGAGTGCACCCACCACCACCACCGATACAGCCAGTCCCCCTTTGAGGCGACCGAAAAGGAGCCCCATGGTGTCCAACAGCTCTTCTGCCAATCCAGATCGTTCAAGCGTAACCCCCATGAACACAAACAGCGGGACCGCCATGAGGGTCACATTGGACATTCGGCCCCAGATTCTCAATGGCAGGAGGTCAAAAAAAGACCAGCCGAACCCGATGAGACCAAAGATGAGAGAGATGCCCAAGAGGGTGAAGGCCACCGGAAAGCCGGCCATCAACAGGATGGTCAAGGCGAGAAACATCCACAGGGCCAAATACTCCATCAGGATGTTTCCTCTCCGCTTTCTTCCACGGTCTCCTGACCGAGCAGCTGAAGCAGACTGTGAAACCCCAAAGAAACCCCCTGGATAAGGAGGAGGGCAAAACCGACGGTAATGGTTCCCTTTATTAGGAATCGGGTAGGGGATGCCGCCGGAATCCGGGGACCCTTCCATGACGACCCAGGCGTTATAGGTGAATTTCCAGGAGGTGATTACCACCATGGCACAGCCGGGGATAAGAAAAAAAATGACCCCGACGAGATTAATCCATGCCTTTGCCCTGAGGCCCAGACGCTGATAGATGATATCCACCCGCACATGGCCGTCGTTCAGGAGGGTGTATCCGGCCCCCATGAGAAAAATGAAGGCGAAAAGGTGCCATTCGAGCTCCTGGGCGAATACATAACTGGTGTTAAAGAGGTATCGCATGACCACGTCAACAAAGACGACGGCCACAAGGCCGAGCGTAACCCAGGCCACCCCATGGCCGATCCATTCATTCAGGGTGTCAATTCCTCGGACAATGGCTTTGAAGATATTCATGGGCTCAATGCGCTCCAGGAAATAGAATCGGGGCCGCTGGATTCAACGGCATAGGGTAACATACGGTAAGGCCCACATATGTTTAAGAGTCGTGCTATATATAAGCCACCGCTTCGAGATGGTCAAGCATAAATTCTTTAAGCGCCGTTAATTGGAGTGAAATAAGAAGGTTATACGCCGCAGTCAATGAATTTCAATTGCCTGATCCTCCATGCTCCTTTCCTCATAAGTCATGCGTAACTAGGGTCTCGAAACAGCAGCTTTTCAACAAAGGTCTTCGATCAGCAATCCCGCCTGCCGCGGTATCTTCGTTAGACTCCGACCAGCAACCTGTGACAGGACGATGGGAAACTTTGAAGTGGGACTTGACATCTATCCGCACGGACCTCTAAAATCAACCAATACGGAACACTTCAGGCTGAATACGAAACGGAAAGGCATATCCCAACGGGTTGGCTTTTGGGACGTACCTTCATCAGATCCGAGCAAAAAGAGGTGAATATGGCCATGAATACACACAGAGAAAAAAAGGGCGGCAGATTCGGGTTTCTTATTGTTGTGGGATTGCTGGTGCTTATTGTTTTCATCGGGGTGACCATGTGGACGAATTCCAGGATGCCCGAACCCCTCACACAGGAAAAACTGGATAAGACGGTGAAGGGAGCCGCATTCATCCGGGCCAATCAACGCCTGATCCAGAACATGGAAGCCAACTGGCTCCCCAATGATATCTTCTGGCCGACGCTGTTTCTCGACAATATGCCCAATTTCCAGATCGGTGAGTTGGAGGTGGTCCGGTATAACACCCGTGTCCTCAGGGATAACCTCTCCCGCCTGAGGACTACGGATAAGCTCGACCCCTGGGCCGAAGGCGCGTTCACCGCCTTGTCGAACGATCCCTATAAATGGTGGTTCCCCTCAGCCGAGAGCAAATGGGAAAAGGCCTACGAGGACTTAGGTGTGTTTTATGAAAATCTGTTGAAGGGAAAATCTCATTTCTATCCCCGCGCGGACAACCTGATTCAGCTCCTCAATGAATATGCCTCCCTCATGGGGGGCGTCAACACCCGTCTCATCAATGCATCGAGGCGTGAAGAATCGGTGCTCCCCATAGACGGCAGTGCGGAAAAGGGCGAAGCGGGGTCTACGCTGATTCGAATCGATATCCCCTGGTACAAAATCGATGACAATTTTTATTACGCAAAGGGTGTGGCATATGCCCTGTACGAGTCCTTCAAGGCCGTCCGGGTCGATTTCATCAAGGTATTGAGAGACAAGAATTCCCTTGAACTGACCGACAAGATCCTGGAAGACCTGAGGCGGTGTGCTTTCGAACCGTGGATTGTATTCAACGGTTCCCCCGACAGCGTCTTCGCCAACCATTCCCTGAACCTTTCAGGCGTTTTCAACGATGCCCGGCAGAAGGTCTATTCCCTGAGTGTGGCCCTGGACCAGGGGTGAGGGATTGGCGATTGACGATTAGGAATTGATGATTTGGAGACACTGGATGGTATTCCCGTCCTCATAACCCTTGAGGAGGTCAAAGCCAAACTCAAGAAGGGCGACTGGGATCGGGTTCAAAGACTCCTGGATCAGGACGTATCGTTGCTCCAGCCGAAGGCTGCATACACTGTATCAGCCGTCACCGACAGGCATGATCATGCCGTAAAACTTAATGGGACTTTGCTGAAAAGCCGTGTACTGGGGCATCACCTGAAGGAGGGCATGCGCGTCTTTCCGTTTCTAATCACCATTGGAAACGGGCTCCAGAACCGTGCCGATAGATCGGAAGACTTGCCGGACAAGTTCTATCTCGATACCATCGGAAATCTGGCCCTGACCGAGGCCAGGGAATACCTCAAGAACCACTTGAAAAATCGCTTTAAGGTCAAACGCCTTTCCCATTTAAGCCCGGGCTCATTGCCGGATTGGCCCATTGAGGAGCAGCAACCCCTTTTCTCCCTTTTGAATGGTGCTGAGCGTGCCATAGACGTTCAACTGACTCCCCAACTGCTGATGATCCCCACCAAGTCGGTCTCCGGCATCTTCTTCCCCACCGAAACCCCGTTTCAGTCCTGCCAGTTGTGCCCCCGGGACCGCTGCCCAGGGAGACGAGCCACGTACAGCCAGGAACTGGTCGCTACCTATGGCCTCAAACAGAAGGGCTGATATGCTGCGCTTCAGGCGTAACATCTCAATATTTAGGGACAATCTCCCTGGATTCCCGCTCCCGGATCGGGGTCCAGGACAAACTTCGCGGGCACCCCACCCCTGTCAAAAGGGCGCCCAGATCCTTTCGTCTTGAAATGTCCGGGTCTCATTACGATCGATGCCGAGCTTCAGGCACCAGTAATTGACCGGCTTTTTCCCCAGATTTCGGTTATGTTTCAAGGTGTGGATAAATCGCCCCATCCCGTATTTCATCTGTACTTGGTGGATGAAATCAAACCCGCCGAAATTGATGGCCCGTTCGATGATGATTTCAGCCGAAGCACGCTTCCACCTGCGGCAACCATTTCATGATCATTCCCTTCATGCCTGCTTAACCCAGCTCGCGGAGCAATTTGTGCGGCGGAAGAACCCGCACAGTGGCATACAACACCTTTGCGCCGCGACTGATAAGGATAAGGTGTCTTTTAAACATAGTTGTCAGTTTACACGGTATTTTGACTGATACCAACAAAAAGATCGAGGTCAACCTCGGTTACGACGTGCACCTTGACAAAAGCCTATTTGGCGTGAAAATCCTTGAGAAGTTTCTGAATCCAATTTCTCTGTCCGTTTGAGGACCGTGGCTATATACGCCAGTGGGTTGAATCGCATTTCTCTTGACACCTAAAGGGTGTTTTTTCATACTTTGATAAAAAGAAAATGAATTTTTGCCATCCCTGGTTCGAATTCATGAGTAGCTGGTAAACAAGGGAAAGCTCCTCTTCAAAAAGATAAAGAAACACAGAATGACAGACATACAAGAGAGAAAAATCGTAGGTGCAATCTCCAACAGGGAAGTCATTGCGGAAGGATCCTCGGTAAAGATCAGAAAGCGACTCGAAAAACTATATGGACGGGGCAACTGGAAGAAATTGAAGGGAATGGCCGATGTAAGGCTTTGGGACGGTGCGGTCGTGCGGGCTGAAATTCATTGGTTTGAGGCTCACGGCATTGGAAAGAAAAACATCAAAGTAAAACACTATTTGCGAGAACCATTATGATAGATCATCTTGAAGGGAAACGGCTTGTGGTCTGCATGAACAATCGGGGGAACGAAGCCTCTCTGGAACAATGGAAGATTTATCAGGCCTTGCCGGATGAGGGGGCGGAAAAGCACGGTGAAATCCGTATAATCGACGAGGAGGGAGAGGATTATCTCTACCCGTCAAGCTGCTTTTCTCCTGTGTCTCTGGAGTCCTCCGTTGCCAGAACATTCATTATGCAGAGTACGGCAGGCAAAGCGACGGAATAATTTCGATCTGTGTCACACGGCTTCTCCCCCTCCGCCTGGAACTGGTTGCCAAGGGAAATCATGGCATGGGAGCACCGGGCGGAGACAGGGTTTGTTCTTCAATGTCCGGATACAGAGTATCGATTTCCGCTTGAATATCGATGGTCAGTTTCAATGCCGTGACCATGCGGCAGTAGGTGCGGATATCGTCAAGGTTGAGAGACCGCTCGCGCCGGTCTTTGAGCCACTTTTCGCAGACCTGATACCCGCCGATGCGGTAGGTCCAGACGTGTTCGGGCACGGGTCCGAAGTGCTGAGCGGGGTTGATATACACCCGTTGTTTTTCCGGCTCGTATCGCAGACCCTCTTTCTTGCCTTTGCCCACCCGGTTGTCACCCTCACCTTGGAAACGGCAGACCGGGGGTCTAGTTCGGAAGACGTCAGCAGATGGAGACCCGTAAGACGCTCGCCCAGCTGTGCCATTCTCAGAAACAGGCTCTTGTCCTTTGTAAGGGGAACGCGCGGAAAGTCCATTCTCAGGAAGTCGGCATACGTCTCACGGTACGCAGAGGCATAGAGCACGGCATAGATGTAATGGAAGATGTCCTCGGGTGCGGGCTTTCGGCCGTAGGCGTCGGCCAGCGCAGCGACAAGTCTTGGGTTCAGATTTGGCTGGCGTTCGGCGGGTTCGAGATCTGCGAACAGGCTGTCCCGGTCGGCAGTCGGGTAAAGGTAGAGGGGGAAAACAAAACCATTGTTGGAAGTCTTGGGAGACATACAGATGACTTCAGTGATCTGCCTCGTAATTTGCGCATGCTTAAAGGTTTCGCCCTTTGTAAGTCTTGATGTGATGATTGCGATGTTCTCCCCGCCAGCATATGCCTCATCACTTCCGACCTTGGCCTGCAGATGAACCCTCGTGAATGGCCGGTGTAGTAGGTGTGGCGAACATCGAAAGGCCGGTAGAGAATAGGTACAACCTTTTCACGCGTCGGTCCGGAATCCAGCAGATCCTTTTGAGCCAGGCGAACCTTCCAATCCTTGACGTCGTTTCCAAGACCATAGGCGTCCCGAGCCAGTTCGGTGTCCATTTCGGAAAACGTTCTCACCCGCTGCCATATCTCTTCGGCCGACCAGCCGATGGTCAATTTGTCCCGGGCCGTGACGATGCCCACGCTGTTGACCGGAAATATGTCCGGCACCGAAGCGTAGCGCATGTACACGCTTTCAAGCGCACTATCCCGGGGGACAAAGAGATGGGACGGTGATGCAGGTTTCAGCTTTTCCCATTCCGTATCCTCCAGACCGTGCGCATCCAGCCAGTCATATTTAGCGCCCCTCAATCCCCACACATCCGCGTGA
The DNA here is from genome assembly GCA_034522175.1 of Deltaproteobacteria bacterium. Lineage (GTDB taxonomy): Bacteria > Desulfobacterota > DSM-4660 > Desulfatiglandales > Desulfatiglandaceae > JAIPDZ01. The sequence continues at coordinate 4,664,435 of JAXHLQ010000001.1, forward strand.
TGCACTACCGCATCGGTTTTCGGCTGCCCTCCCGTTTTCACGAAAAACGCGATGGCCACGCCCTGACGGATGTCGAACACATTCTGATCCGGGCTCCCGTCCGGGCAGGTCTCCTTCTTCAGGGAGTTGCCGTGAAGATCCAGGATATAGATGGCGTCATAGGTCTGCATCAGGCTCTGGCGCATGCCCCGGAAGGTGGGGTTGTCGAGATAGCCGTGGTTGGTGATCATCCCCACCACGCCGCGCCCGGCCTGCTCCATCTTCCACTGGGCAAAGCGAAGGAACTTGACATAGTCGTCCTGGAGCCACTTGGGGTTTTTCTCCCCCAAAGGTTTGCCGTCCACCTTTTTATAATCGTCAATGAGCCCCCGGATCCACGCGCCCGTATTGCTGGAGTGGCCCGAATACGGCGGATTGCCGAGGATGACCAGGATAGCCGTGTCCTTCTTGACCCTTCCGGCGAGGCGGGATTCCTCGGCCAGGGAAGAGAAGCCCGGGAGCCGGCTGGTTTCCAGTTCTTCGGTGTCCAGGGTATTGGTGAGATAGAAGCGGATGCGTTCGTCATCGGCGAGCCGGTGGCCCAGTTCTTCGAGGAAAAAGCCCATCTTGAGATGGCCGACCGCATAAGGGGCCATCATGAGCTCGAAGGCATAGAAGTTTTCGAGGATATGTCGCCGGATGAATTCGCCCCGGGCGCCGCTGCCGTACTTGGATTCAAATTCATGAGCCGCTTCCTGGGCGGCCCGGGCCACAAAGGTCATGGTCCCGGCGGCCGGGTCCAGGAGGGTGACCCCATCGGAGGCCAGGCCGTCGGGCTTGTCGAACTCCCTTTTGAGCAGGGTATGGAGCGAGCGGACGATGTAGCCCACCACCGGCTCAGGGGTGTAGTAGACGCCCCGGCGTTCCCGTTCGGCCGGGTCATACTGGGAAAGAAAGGTTTCGTAGAAGTGGACGATGGGGTCGCTCCCCTTTCCCTCATGAAAATAGCGATCCAGGATGCCGGGGGCGTCGGCCACGGCGAGGACCTCGGCGATATCGTCCACGCACCAGGCAAGGGGCTCGGGCAGGTCGCCCAGAGAAATGAACCGGAACAGATCCCGCAGAACCCCGATGGTATGGGGGATGCGGTCGAAGGCCATTCGCCGGTTAAAGCCGTTTTCGGTCCGGGTGCGGGCCGCAAAAAGACCGTAGGTGATGGTCTGCGCATAGAGGTCGGCAAAATCCACTTCGGTCAAATCGCCGATCAGGTATTTCTCGAAGGCCTCGTAAAATCCGCTGAGGGCTCCCGGAGTATCGCGTTCTTCCATGAGCTGCTGGAGCCCGATATCCCTTAAAAAACGGGTTCGCTTGGCCAGTTCGACGGCCAGTTCCTCTGCTGAATAGGCCCTGGGAAGGGAGAAATCGAGGAACCGGTCCAGAAGGGCAAGCAGGTTCTCCTGGTTTTCGAGAGGGGGCGCCATCCGGAGTTGGTTCAATATAACGGGCCGGCCCGCATGGACCGTATCTACCCGGTCACCGTTTCGATACAGCCTGAATTCCAGAAAGTTGGTCAGGATGAGGTTGGGGAAGGTATTCCGGTAGCGCCGGAGTTGTTCAGAGCCTTCGATGACATCGAGGCGCTCTTCGATGGGTCTTTTGGCCTCGATGTAGCCGATGATCCGGTCGGTTCCGTTCCAGAGGCGAAAGTCGGGATTGCCCGCGTCCGTGGGTTTGGGCAGTGTGGTCACGTGAACGTGAGGTCGTTTGGTAGCCTCGGAAACCTTTTGCATCAGGGTGGCCAGGGCAGGGTAGAAGCTCTCCTCCCGTGCATCTCCCTGAGAAGCTGCCTCAGAGAGATCCTTGAGATAGGTTTTGAAAAGCGTCTTTACCTTCGATACCGCCATAAGTGACCCGTTGATCTTGAAAGATTAACTCCGCTGCTCCACCGATTTATGAGAAGCTACGTTACGGCAATCCCAAGCTCAAATTGATTGCCTTATCCACTTCTTCCATAAGATGCATGGAGATACGACCAAGCCGCTTTTCCAGCCTTTCTTTTGAGATGGTCATGATCTGACTCGTTTTTACGATAGACGTCTTTTCGAGGCCGCCTTCAGGGGGCTCGATAAGCACATTCATGGGATATCGCTTCACTGAACCTGAAATGGCTGCAATAATGGTGGTGGGCGCCTTTTCATTGCCAATATCATTCTGAATGATGAGGGCAGGCCGTATCCCCGCTTGCTCACTTCCTCTTGAGGGATTCCAGTTCACCAGCCAGACCTCACCCCGTCTGGGGAAGCTTTTCATGACAGAATCTCCCGTTGGGCTTCAAAGGCCATATCGCCAAAGTCTTTGTCCTCTTCAGCCATCTCCTCATATCCTTTGGCCATCAGGATCTCGGTCTCTCTTTTAACCCAAAGGCGCAACGCTTCCTGAGCCAGGTGGCTTTTGGGCAATTTAAGTCTTTTTGATGCGGCTTCCACGGTATCATAGAGCGTCTCGTCAATGGTTAGACTGAGCTTCTTCTTGGTTCTCATTTTGGGCTCCTGTTTAAATTCATTTTTATACGATAATAGGTAGTATAAAAAAGAATGTCAACAAAGCGCCGCTGACAACTCGACATATATTTCCCCAACCCCAGCAAACACCAGGGCGAGGCCGGCCACAAAGGCGAATACGATCTGATAGCCGGCTTTTTTCCTTGACATGCGAATCCCGCTTTCCTATGCTTTTTTCTCAATAGAAAGACCCACCTATCTCAACAGCCACGCCCGTGAACCATTTCCCGCGCCATTGGGCGGGGAGGGATTCCGGGCCAACCCTGGATCAACACCTCGTGAGGTGAAGTGGCATGTGCAATCCTGAAACGGCGCGATTCTTGCTCTCTCTCTCTCTCTCTCTCTCTCTCTCTCTCTCTTTATACCTTACTCAAGGCTAATCGGAATACCTCTAAATTGCCCAGGCATGCTTCGGCACGTGGACGCACGCGAGCCGAAGTTATTTCCTGTATTCTTTGAATCTGAAATAAATCGACACTCGGTTTCTGGTCAGAATTCATCCGTGATGCTGTCCCGAGACGCCTTCACAGAAGAGGAGGTCCGAACATGAAGGATTCCGTATGTGGCGCTGGTGGTGTGGGGGTCGTGGCGCGACATGAGGACCGAAAGAGAGGCCAGAAGATACGGGGCCTATGTGGACCGGGTCGCGCATGAGATCACGGACCGGCTCCATGACTGACACGATGATCCTTCAAGGGGGGGCCGGGGTCTTTGCTTCGTCCGAAACCGTATCCAGGGAGGAGTGGCGGGCCTACTATCGATATCGGCAGATCGATACGGTCCTGCCCGGAATACACGGGGCTGGATCTACGGAAATCATCGAACCCGGGGAACTGGAGGCGCATATCCGGAGAACCCGGGCCGAGGGGTTTCCAGAATACACGGTGCGGCCCGAAGGCCGCCGGGACCTTTACACGCCGCTCCTCTACATCGAGCCCATGGACGAACGGAGGCGCCGGGAACTGGGTTATGATCTGTTTTCCAGCCGAAAGACGCTGGACCTGTACGGCCGTCAGTGGACCCTGGCCGTTGAGACCACGCCGGCCTTTGAATCCCACGGGGACCGCTACACCTCCGGGGGCATTCTCGCCGCGGGTCTTCTCATCAGCTTCCTGACCTTCCTCTGCCTGTGGACACAGGGGCGGACCAACCGTCGAGCCGTCTCCCTGGCCCGGCACATGACCGCGGCATTGAGGGAAAGCGAGGAAAGATACCGGGTGCTCAACGACAATCTGGCGGTCGGGGTGGCGCTCATCGGTCCCGACATGGAGGTGCTGGCGGCGAATGTCACCAAACGGGCCTGGTTTCCCGATGCGGATTTTGAGACACTCCCCCTGTTATTCGGTGTTCGACATTCCGCCCCGGCCGGAACCCTGCGAGGGTTGCCCGGTGATGCGAACCTTTGAGGATGGAAAGGAACACACGGCCGAGCGGGCGGCCAACACCTCCAAAGGGGTGCGTATTCTGAAGATTCGCACGGCCCCCCTCACGGATGAGAGCGGGGCCACCATCAGTGTGCACGAGACCGTGGAGGAAGGCGACATGGCAAGGCTCAGGGAATTGATCGGCCGGACGGCGCAGGTGAACGCGGACACGGCGAAGGGGCTTGAACGCCTTGCCGAGCAATACGATTACGAAAGACTCACGCCGTGATCGGCGCGGAGACCCTTCAAACCACCCGCACCAGGTATCCCGGAAACACTTTCATCAATATGGGGATCGCCATCGCGCACGCCCACCATGAGAAATGGGACGGTAGTGGCTATCCCGACGGGTTGTCGGGCGAGGATATTCCCCTGGCCGGCCGGATTATGGCACTGGCCGACGTCTATGACGCCCTTCGGTCAAGACGGCCGTACAAGGAGGCCTTTTCCCACTGGAGGAGGCGGGGAAACAGTTTGACCCGAACGTGGTCGAGGCGTTCAAGGGTCTTGAGGTGAAGTTTGCGGAGATCAGGGAGAAGATGGGAGATCAATGATGAGTGATGAATCATGAACGACGAATCGGAAAAACGCGCCTTACACATGAAAAGGTTTGATGGGGCTGATTTCGACCGATGCTCAGCGTCGCATGGTGAATGACACAAGACGCAGGGATACCGAAGAATATTCTTTCGGGGCTTGGAAAGAGCGGGGATTTTGAATGCTTACAGCAGCTTTACCAGGGTAGCGACGATGGCAATTCCGGCGGCCAGCATCCCACCAAGGCGCAGGGTGAGGGCATGTTTCAGGCGCAGTTCCAGTTCTTTGAGATCCTGCTTGGTAGCCAATCGTTCTTCAATGATTTCAGATAGGGCCTCAGCCTGGATTTCGGCCTGCTCGTCGGTAAATCCGGCTGCCTTGAGCTTTTTGGCATAAGACAGCGTGTCGAATGTTGCTGTGACCGGCATCACGAAGCTCCTTTAATGACTCCGGGTATGGTCCCCCGCCCCTTGGGGCGTTCAATGCTTTTCAGGATACCCTGCTGCTTGCGGCGGGGTAGTTCATTATCCAAAAATATTTAACCCGGACCCATTTGTCAACAACAAACCAATTCCCGAAACAAGGTGATTATGAGAAAAATGGGGCGCAGCATAACGTCCCCTGTGCAAAGGATGTAAACCCAGGACCAGGAGGTCACTCATGGAAACCGGCGCGGAGGAGAAGACAATCGTGGAACAAGACGCATGGATGTTGGAGAGCATCCTTCACCATGCCGCAGACGGGATCTGTGTCTGCCACAATACCCCGGAGGCGCCCCACGTGAGATTCACCCACTGGAATCCTCAAATGGTCCTGATCACCGGCTACACCCTGGAAGAGATCAACCGGCTCGGATGGTACCAGACCCTGTACCCGGATCCGGAGGTCCGGGAGCGGGCCATCGAGCGCATGGCCCGCATGCGCACGGGGGACGATATTCAAGCGGAGGAGTGGACCATCACGAGGAAGGACGGAGAAAAAGGTGTCTTTCCATCTCCACCTCGATTATCACGCAAGAAGATGGAAAGGTGCATGTGCTCGCGGTGATGCATGACATCTCGGATCGAGCGAACGTCGAGCAGGCCCTGAGGGAAAGCGAGGCATTCGTCCAGGATGTGATCCGGTCCATGCGAGATGGGGTATTTGTTCTGAACGACCGTTTTCAGTATCTGGTATGGAACCCGGCCATGGAAGCCATTTCAGGGGTCCCCAAAGAAAGGGTTGTCCTGCAAGACAAGAAGCCATGGGAACTTTTTCCGTACCTGCAAGACGTGGGAATTGACCAGGTCATGAAGAGGGCCATGGCAGGTGAAGTCGTTCTAAACCAGGAAGTTCCATATTACCTGGCCAGTGGAAAGAGAGGATTCACATCCGAATCGTACTTTCCTCTTCTGACCGCCGACCGGACCGTCACGGGCGTCATTGGGGTCATCCGGGACATTTCGGAACGTCTGGAGCTGGAGCGCCGGATGCGACAGATCGAAAAGGCAGAAGGCCTCAATCGCATGGCCGGGGCCATTGCCCACCATTTCAACAACCAGCTCCAGTCGGTAATCGGCTATCTGGAACTGGCCATGGGCAATTTGCCGCGGGAGGCGGGACCTGTCGAGTCCATGAGCGAGGCCATGAAGGCTGCCCACAGGGCCGCCAGGGTAAGTGGACAGATGCTCACTTACCTGGGACAAACCCCTTCAAAACGCGGTCCTCTGGATCTTGCGGAGGTCTGTCGTTTGAGCCTTCCCCTGATCGAAGCTGTCATGCCCAAACAGATTGTTCTGGAGACGGATTTGTCTGTACCCGGACCTGCTATCCTTGCCGATGCCAGCCAGATGCGGGAGGTCCTGACCCATCTTGTCACGAACGCCTGGGAGGCCATGGGTGATTCAGGGGGCGCGATTAACCTGAGTGTCAAGACCATTGCCGCTGACGATATTCCCCAGGCCCACCGGTTTCCCGTTGACTGGCATCCCAAGGAGAAGGCCTATGCCTGTCTGGAGGTGAGGGACTCCGGGCCAGGGATCGAGCAACAGGACATGGAAAAGCTCTTCGATCCCTTTTTCTCCACCAAATTCACCGGTCGGGGACTGGGACTCCCTGTGGCGCTGGGCATCGTGCGGGCGCATGAAGGGTGTATGACGGTGGAAAGCCGGCAGCGAACTCGGAACGTGGAGCTCGGAACGGGGAAGGGGGAAGACGGAGGGCAGTGGCCAGAAGACGGGGGTCAGCGGTCGGAAGCTCTTGGCGACTTGGTTTACCCCGTAGCTCCGGAAGATGGTACTGGGGCGTCTTTTCGCGAAAAATCTGTGGGCAGTGTGTTTCGGGTGTTTATCCCATTGTTCACCGAAGAGGTGTCAAAGCCGACGGAGAAAGCGGCCAAGGTTCCCGAACTGAAAGGGAGCGGTACGGTGTTGGTGATCGAGGACGATCCCCAGGTGCGAGGATTGGCTGTGGCTGTACTTTCCCGCATGGGCTTTACGGTGCTTCAGGCAAAGGACGGCCTGGAGGGGGTGGAGATGTTTCGGGAACACCGGGATGAGATCAGTTTTGTGCTGTCCGATCTGACCATGCCCCGCATGGATGGGTGGGCCACCGTCGCAGCACTGCGAAAAATCGATCCGAATGCTCCGATCATCCTCGCCAGCGGCTACGACGAGGCCAGCGTCATGTCGGGTGACCATGCCGACCAACCCCAGGTCTTCCTGGGAAAACCCTACAGCATCGAGAATCTGCACCAGGCCATTGGCAAGGTGCAGGAGGCGCTGGATAATGAACAATGAACCTTGATTTTGCATCGCCCAGATCATGATTCCTTGACGGAAATGCACCCACGATCTCTTTCTTCATCGGCATAGTGCCGGACCTTTTTCCTGCTGTGGCACCAACAAGGGTTCGGCTGGGAGTTCCTGCGGCCCCTGCCGCTGTTTGTGGGGTTCGGTGTCCTTCTGAAACTGATTCAGTTCCTGGCCTGGTGGTATCCTGAAAAAATGGGGCGCCTGCTCGCCGATAGAGCTTCCCAGGAACTGGGCGTGCGTTTTTCGCTGGCCCTGCTGTTCTTATTTGTGGCACTCTCGGAGCTGGCCCGCGTGGAACCGGTGCTGTGGGCGTCTCTCTTCAAGACTTTTCACCGGAGCGAGGGTGAACCGAAAAGCGGTGGCCATAAACCGCCCCCGACGGCAATCGATTTGACAACGGCAGAATGGATTGGCAAAATGGTTTCGCGACCACGGGCACCCCACCCCTGTCAAAAGGGCGCCCAGATCCTTTCGTCTTGAAATGTCCGGGTCTCATTACGATCGATGCCGAGCTTCAGGCACCAGTAATTGGCCGGCTTTTTCCCCAGATTTCGGTTATGTTTCAAGGTGTGGATAAACCGCCCCATCCCGTATTTCGTCTGTACTTGATGGATGAAATCAAACCCACCGAAATTGATGGCCCGTTCCATGGTGATTTCAGCCGAAGCATCCTCCATGCTTCTGTCCCAGAAAAGCTCCTCTCTCATTTCACAAACTCCCTGTAGAAGGCCTGTATGGTTTCCCATTCAGCAGATGTCATTTTTACGGGTTCGTTGTCCTTGAGCATGGCGATCTGGTCCATCTCCCTCTCGGCATCGTCGAAATACACGAAAGAGGTCTTGAACGGTTTGGAAATACAACCCTGCTGTTTGGTCATTGGGATTTGTTTGAAATTTGGGCCATGATCAGCTACGGTGCCCGAATGGCTTGATTCAGCGTATCGGAAATCCGTTTATTGAGGCTTTTGGGCATGCAGGAAAGGGGACCCTCCAATTATGGCATTGCGGTTGATCCAGGTCTTTCTGCCCGCTGAAAGGCGGGAAGAGTTTCACAGATTGATCTCAAAGCATTCTGTTCAGGAAACATGGGAAGAGCGCCTCGCCGAGGGCCGGCTTCTGATTCAGACGCTCGCCTCTGCAAATACAACGGCCGTGGGTATCCTGGTGGGAAGCCAAGCAGGCAAAACTTAAGAGACTATCCCCCTAAGCAAAGATGAATCAGAAAAAACAAGTGTTTATCCGGTGGCTGGATGAATTGAGAACGCACGACAAAGACGCGGTCGGCGCCAAGAATGCGGCGCTGGGTGAGATGTTCCACGGGTTGGCGCATGCGGGTGTTCAAGTCCCCCGGGGATTTGCCATCACCGCCCGGGCATATTGGGAGATACTGGAACTCAATTATTTGGTTCCTCAAATCGAGAGATCTCTCCGTGAGCTGTCCAAGGGTGAATCATCACTGGAAACACGTGGGCATGACGATTCGAAAACTGTTTCTGAACGCACAGTTCCCGGACCGCCTGAACGAGGAAATCGCCTCGGCATATACCCGGCTCTGCGAGATGTGTGGACGAAACACGTTGGAGGTGGCGGTGCGGAGCAGCGCTACGGCTGAGGACCTTCCCGAGGCCAGCTTCGCCGGCATGCTGGAGAGCTTTTTGAATGTATCCGGAGAGGAGCACCTGCTGGCTGCCTGTCGCCGCTGTTACGCATCCCTGTTTACGGACCGGGCCATACGGTACCGGGAAAAAATGGGGTTCAGCCATACCGATGTCGCCTTGTCCATCGGCGTGCAACAAATGGTGCGCGCGGATCAGGCCGGGGCCGGGGTGATGTTCTCCATTGATAAGACATCCGGATTCCCCAATCTAATACATATTTCCGCGGCATGGGGATTGGGCGAAAACGTGGTCCAGGGTACGGTGATCCCCGACGAATACAAGGTGTTTAAAACGCCGCTTCAATCTTCGCATTACACGCCCGTAGTGGAAAAAAGCGTAGGGGCCAAAGAACACAAACGGGTCTATATGGAAAATGAGACGGCTGGGGGCACCCGTAATGTGGAGACCCCTGAGCATGAGCGGAACACATTTGTCCTGAGCGATTCTGAAATTCTGGATCTTGCGCGATGGGCCGTGGCCGTAGAAGCGCACGCAGGCATGCCCATGGACATGGAATGGGCCAAGGATGGCCCGACCCAGGATATCTTTCTGGTACAGGCCCGTCCGCTCACGGCCGTGCCCGATGCGGATACGCCCATAAAGATCATCCGCCCCAAAACCAAGGGAAACGTCCTGCTCAAAGGGGTCAGTGTGGGGGAAGGGATCGCCGCCGGCAGGGTCTGCCTCGTGGAAGACTATGACGCCATCGACCATCTCGAGGAAGCCTCTGTTCTGGTCTCTCCGTGGGCCAATACGGGATGGGTCTCCCGGATGCAGCAGAAACGGGTTCGCGGATTGATCACCGATTTCGGTGGGGCCTACTCCCACGGTGCCATCATAAGCCGGGAATTGGGGATTCCGGGTATCCTGGGGACGCTGAACGCCACAGAAACCCTCAGCCCGGGACAGGAGATTACCCTTTCTTGCATTGAAGGGGACAACGGGTTTGTCTACAGCGGTGTGATGGAATACACGGAAACGGAGATTCGACCGGCACCGCTTCCCGAGACCCGCTTGAACATCATGATGAATGCACCGAGTGAGGCCGCGGCGCTCAAATGGTGGGCCATACCCTGTGCGGGCATGGGGTATGTGCGAATGGACGTGATCTTTAAACACATGATCCAGGTCCATCCCCTGGCCGTGACGCACCCGGAGGCATTGACCGATTCACGGGTGCGGGAAGAGATTCAACAGATTGCCCGTGGCTATGAGAACATGACGGAATACTTCGTGGATCGACTGGCCGGGTGTGTTTCCGAGATCGCCGCCACCCGGTACCCGGATCCGGTGATCGTGTGCATGAGCGATATGACGTCCGGCGAATATGCACTCCTGAAAGGAGGGGGGCAATTTGAGCCGGATCGAGACAACCCGGCATATGCCCTGCGGGGCGTGGCCCGATATTTGAGTGCGCATTACCGAGAGGGCTTTGAACTGGAATGCCGGGCCATACGGAAGGCCCGCGAGGAAAAGGGGTTGGACAATATCGGCGTCATGCTCCGGTATTGTGAAAATCCCCTGGCAGCGGAGAACATTCTCGCCATATTGGATGCACAGGGTCTGAGCAGGGGTCAAAATGGACTCACCATCCATCTGTCCGTGGATATGCCCGGCAATGTGGGGAATGCAGAGGCGCTTTCCACGAAATTCGACGGCTTCTCCCTAACGGCGAGAAAGTTGCGACGCCTGATTCCTTCGGGCTCAAATGAGCAGGGGACCCTCAACAACCATGGGGACGTCGAACCCTCGGTAGCCGGGGTGCTCAACCATTTAATGGATACGGCCCACGCAGCCGGCCACTCGCTGACGGTCCGCGGCCGGACGTTCGGCCGCTCTCAGAAACTGATTCAATTCCTGACCCAGGCGGGGATTGATGCGCTTTCGGTAAACCCGGAGGCGATTCCCCGCATCGCCAAATGGGTGGCCGAAGCGGAGGCTTTCAGATAGAGGGATTTACAGCCATTTCTTCCGTTTGAAGTCAAAGGACCATGACCCCACCGATGAGGACGACGACAGCCCAGACCATGGGATACCCCCAAGGCCATTTCAGTTCCGGCATGATTTCGAAATTCATCCCGTAAATGCCTGCAATAAAGGTCAAGGGAATAAAGATGCTGGCCATGATGGTGAGGACCTTCATGACCTCGTTCATCCGGTTGCTGACCATGGACAGATAGATATCCAGCATGCTGGAGACCATGTCGCGGAAGGTTTCCACGGTATCCATGACCTGGATGGTGTGATCATAGACGTCCTGCAGGTAGATCCGTGTGGTTTCCTGAATCAGACCGGAGTCCTCCCGTTTGAGGGCGCTGATCACCTCCCTGAGGGGCCAGACCGATTTGCGCAGAAAGATCAACTCGCGCTTGATATCATGGATCTGTTGCAAAGTGGGGGTCCCGGGGTTTTCCAGCAGCTCCTCCTCCAGCCTCTCGATCTCCTCCCCCATCTTTTCGAGCACCCCGAAATAGTTGTCCACAATAGCGTCGATCAGGGCATAGTAGAGATAATCCACTCCCTTTTTTCGAATGCGGCCTCTGGCCTTGCGGAGCCGCTCTCTAATCGGGGCAAAGACGTGCCCCGCTTTTTCGTGTACGGACAGCACATAATCGGCCCCGATCACCAGGCTGGCATTCTCCATGCCCAGTTCGTTTTTTTCCGTGTCGTAGGAGAGCATTTTGAGCGTGAGGAAGATATAGTTTTCGAATTCCTCCAGTTTGGGCCGTTGATACCCATTGACCATATCTTCCAGCGTAAGGGGGTGCAGGCCCAAATGCCGACCCATCTTTTCAATCACTTCAACCTGGTGGGTTCCGTCAATATTGATCCAGGTGATCCCATCGGGCATCTTTTCGGGCTCGCACGCCCCGATGTCCTGGACATCTTCTTCAACAAGGGTCTCTGAATTGTACTGAATGAGACGGATGGTCACCGCTTCGGTCGGTTTGTCTCCGAGATGCACAAGGGTCCCGGGCGGGAGTCCCGCCTTGCGGGACATCCTTTTCATGAACCTGAACATGGCACGCCCTCCATGGGTGATGCGTTTTTGCTTTCGTTCAAATCTCTTGATTGGGTATCTACTTTCGAATTGTTTTGTAAATGTCTACATATTCCTTTGCCGAGCGATCCCAGGAAAAATCCGTTTTCATACCGTTCTGCATGAGTTTTTTCCATGTTGAGGGGTCCTTGAAGATATTCAGGGCCTGGTGAAAGGATTCCAAAAACACGTTTTTCTCATAGACATAGAACTTGAACCCGTTGCCTCTGCCTGTCGAAGGATCAAAGGATGAAACCGTGTCCTCCAGGCCGCCGGTACCCCGTACCACGGGAACCGTCCCATACTTCAGTGCATACATCTGGGTCAGCCCGCAGGGCTCGTATAGAGAAGGCATGAGAAAGATGTCGGCGCCTGCCATCATGCGATGGGCCAGGCTTGCGTCAAAGCCCGTTTTAAAGGTCATGCGCCCGGGAAGCGTTTTTCTACTTCCGCCAGCTCATGCGAGATCCACTCGCTTCCAGAGCCCAGAATCATCATGCCGGCGCCCGTCTCCATTATGAGATCCATGGCGGAGAGGAGCAAGTCAAACCCCTTTTGCGCATCCAGTCGACTGATCATGCACAAAAGCGGCGCATCCATAAGCGCTTTTTCAAGCTGAAGTTCACGGATCAGAGCGGCTTTGCACCGGTTCTTGCCGGTCAGATCATCACTCGAGTAGTCGATTTCGATGTGAGGGTCTGTTTCCGGGTTCCAGATGCCGTAGTCCACGCCGTTCAGGATCCCCCTCACATCGCCGCCCCGGCTTCTGAGAACAGGCGCCATGCTCATGCCGCCTTCGTCGGTTTGAATCTCCTGGCGTATGTGGGACTCACCGTGGTCACCGCATGGGCATACACGATTCCCGATTTCAGCAGGCTGACCCCCCCCCAGTACTCTATGCCGTCGAGATTAAAGAATTGGGAATATGAAAGCCCCGTCACCGGCAATCGATCGCTGCCGTAAATGCCCTGATACCCGAGGTTATGAATGGTGAACACCGTGGGCATATCTGAAAGATTTGGCCAATCCCAGTACGGACCCTTTAGAAGCGCAGGAATCAGCCCCGTCTGCCAATCGTGAAGATGAAGCACGTGTGGCGTAACGGAGAGCTGGTTCGCCAGGCGCAGTACGCCGTGACAGAAAAAAGAAAACCGCTCCAGATTGTCGTAATAGTCCCCGTGATGATCGCCATAGAGATGGGGACGGTCAAACAGATCCTGCCGTGCGATGAGGTAGACTTGGACCCCCTCGTCCGTATACCCTTCAAGCACATCCGCAGGGAGTGTCGCATGTCCCAGAGGAACCGGCATATTCTTGTAGATGGACCGCCAAGAATAACCACTTTCAAGGATGGTCCGGTAGGCTGGCAGTACCAACGCGGTTTCCACGCCTTGTCTCTGCAGGGCCGGCGGAAGGGATCCCGCCACGTCGGCCAGTCCGCCGGTCTTGGCAAAGGGCACTGCCTCGGAAGCCACCATGAGCACTTTCAGTTCGGCCAAAAGTTACCTCCTAATGTCGAAATCATGAAGCCGCTTTGGCGGCTGATTTTTCATCCCAGACCTTGATGAGGTATTCCTTGTTTTCCTCAAATTTAACCGCCTGTTCCTCCACGAGGGCCTCTGGCCTCCTGGGAGGACATCTCCCAGCTCTGTCGCACAAAAGAGGCCACCCGGGCGTAGTACAGCGGCGTCATCACATCCAACAGCTTCATCCGGTTGACATCCCACAGATGAAAGGTGGCGGCCAGTTCATAAAGAAGCTGTACCCAGGTATCGGTGGGGAGGTGAAAATCGGCCGATTCCATCCTTGCCGTCTTCTCAATCTGTTTGAAACAATCCTCGCAGAAAATGGTTTTCCACAAGGGGGAAAACTGTCCGTACCCGGCCTTAAACTGCTCGATTATACCGTCCAAATTGACATTGACCGCTTCGGGCTCCATATAGCCCTCGAACCCGAAGGTCTCCACCGGCTCACTGCCCTGGATCCGCTTCCAATAGCTTTCATAACGTTCCATCTGGGAAAACAGCGCGGAGAGGACCTGCCGGAACATGGGCCCCAGGTGCTGCCCCGGGTCCTTGGCGTCGTGGATCTTTGCCCCCAGGTTGGACTGGCAGATCCGAAAGCCCTGGGTGATGGCGCTGGTGGTCATCCAGATATCGATGCCGAAACGGGCCACATCCGTGGCCCACACGTCCTGTTCGACGTAGTAGCGGGCCAAGTCTTTCGATATGGCAAAGTCTCCGCCGATGGGCTGGCGGATTTGTTTGCCGTAGAGGGCGCGGGTGAGATTATAGACAATATTATTGGTGATGGTCCCATCGTACTTATGTCGAACATACACGGGGGCCACGAACTGATAGCCCTTTTCCAACACAGGGTCCAGAAGAAATTTGATCCATTCCGGTGTGATACTGCGAAGGTCCGAATCCACCATGGCACACACCTGAACACCCAGCCGGTTCGCCGCTTCAAACAGGGATCTCAGCGCACTTCCCTTTCCGGCCGGTCCACGGTAGATGGACACCAGTTTTTCCTGCCATGGCTTGAGCTGAAACTCCTTTGCCGTCTCTCTCGTATCATCGGTTGACCCGCCATCGGCCACGAATACCACGCTGCGTTTATTCTTGTAGTAATTCGCCAGCCCGTGACTGACCATTTGCATGACGTGGGTGATGGTGGACTCGTTGTTATAGCAGGGAATGCCCACCAGGATATCGGCCGATTCTATCTCCTCCACGCGTTTAGAGGTGTATCTTCTTAATGCAGTGTCATAATTCATTTTTAATCTCCTTCGTCCTTTTCCAAATTACTCGATCTCCATCACCTTGATCAGGTTTGTGGTTCCGGGGGTACCTACCGGCGTACCAGCAGTGACCACCAGCCGGTCCCCTGCTCCTGCGATGTTATTTTCCATTGCCCACGATTGCGCCAAATCGAAGATCTCGTCCGTGTCCGTGAAAGGGGCGACCCGTGCCGGTTGGACACCCCAGGATAATGTTAACTGGCGCTCGGTATGACGATTGGGTGTCAGACCCAGCACTGGACATTTCGGCCGGAATTGGGCCACCATCCGGGCCGTGCTCCCGGAGGATGTAGCCGCCACGATGGCCGTTGCCTGGAGGTCTTCGGCGAGAAAACAGGCGGACCGGCCGATGGCCGAAGCGGTCATGGGGAGTGTTTTGGATATGATTTCGCTAAAAAAACCGCCTTCATGCAGATGCCGTTCCGTGGCTCGTGCAATACGATCCAGTATGCTCACGGCAGTCACCGGATACCCGCCGATGGCGGTTTCATCCGACAACATGAGGGCATCGGTACCGTCCAGTATGGCGTTGGCCACATCCGCAGCCTCCGCACGGGTGGGCCGCGGGCTCTCAATCATGGACCTGAGCATCTGGGTGGCGGTAATCACCGGCTTGCCCGCCGCACGCGACATTCGGATGATTCTTTTCTGGATGAGGGGGACCTCTTCCAAGGGCATTTCCACGCCGAGGTCCCCGCGGGCCACCATCACGCCGTCCACCTGTGCCAGGATTTCCTCGAGCCTGTCGATGGCTTGTGGTTTCTCAATTTTTGCGATCAAAAGGGGGCGGGGGTCGGCATTCAAGAGCATTTCCTGCACAGGTTCCAGATCCTTTTCATGGCGAACAAAGGACAGGGCCACAAAGTCGACCCCGGCTTCGAGTCCGAAAGCCAGATCTTTTCGGTCTTTTTCCATAAAGGCGGGGACTCTGAGCGGGGTGGACGGCAGGTTGACACCCTTGTGGGAATCGAATAGCCCCCCCACCAGGACCTCGCACAGGATGTGATCAGCGGCTTTTGCTTTCGCTTTCAGGAGCACGTGGCCGTCGGCCAGGAGTATGCGGTCTCCCACAGACAGATCTTCGACCAGGTAGGGATAATTGACCGGTATATCGAAAGGGTCCTTTAAGGACATGGCCCGGAGCACGACCCTTTCTCCAGGTTCGAGTAGCCTCTCGGGCACGGGCAATTCGCCCAGGCGGATTTTGGGACCACCCAGATCCTGAAGGACCCCGATCTCTTTTCCCGACTCCCTGGAGATTTCGCGAAGGGATTTGAGCACCTTTCCGTGGCCCTCATGATCTCCGTGTGAGAAGTTGAGCCGGGCCACGTTCATTCCCGCCTTAATCAAGGCCCGAATCTTCTCGGGTGAAGCAGTGGCAGGACCGATGGTACAGACAATTTTGGTTTGGCGGGGATTATAGGGCATCTCAACCTTACCATATGGTCTCTACATGAGGGTATTTCAGAAGCTTTACATCTTTGGTGACGACCGGCGCGCCCAGGACGATGGCAGTGGCAATAATGATACGATCAGCCGGGTCCTGATGGATCGGTTGCGGGAGATGAACCGATTTCAGTGCCACCCGGTTATCAATAGGGACAAACTGAAAAAAAGACATCCTTTCCGACATGGATATCCAGTCGACCACATCCATGGAAAAGGCCATACGCTTTTTGGCGACCAGCAGTGCGACCTCCCATACACTGATGGACGAAATAAAAAGGCCATTGTGTGAAATGGAGGATTCAATCGCGTGCTTCGCCGCACCTGAAAGATTCGCCGGGTCACTGACAAACCACACCCATGTGTGCGTATCCAGGACAATCACTTCAGGGACTCCCATTCATCAAGACCTACGGGTTCGGTTGGGTTATCATATTTAAGAACCGATCCCTTCAGCATCCGTAGTGATTCCATAGGGTCTTCAGAGTAGGGGATAATTTTCAAGACAGGTTTACCGCGATCCGTGATGATCAGCGTCTTCCCGGTGCGCTCCACCTCCCGGAAATACTCGAGTGCACGGGGTTTGAATTTCGATTTAGCTACTTGATATTCCATATGAAATTCCTCATTTCAATTTAAAGAGGCTCACAAATGACATGGTCATATTACTATGGTCACACTCAGAACTCAAGGAGAAAAGCGAATGAATATTTTTTTGAAACGATAGGAACGTATTGCCTTCAATGGCCGATGTTGATACACTGATCCATCGGTTGACGCGGCTGCCGGAAGTGCGGGCGGCTTATGGGCATAAATATTATATGAGGAGGTCCTTTTCGTGAAACATTTCAGGAAAATCCTTTTTGTCTATGATCCCGGATCGGAAGAGACGGCCGCTTTTGAGCGGGCCGTTCATCTTGCTGAAATAAACCAGGCATCCTTAAAACTTTTACAGGTGCTGGAAGATTTTCCGCCGCAGATGCAAATGACGGATATGGCATCGGCCCTTCCGGAGTTACAGAAACAGGTCCACCAAGAGGCCACGGACGCGCTGAAAAAGGCGATCTCACAGGTTAAAGAAAAAGGGATCAAGGTTTCGAGTGAAGTCCTTTGGGGCACACCCTTTATTGAAATCATTCGGGAGGTGCTTCGAAATGATCATGATCTGGTTATGGTCATTCCCCGGAAAACGAGCCGGGTGGAAGAAGCGCTTTTCGGCAGCCGGATCATGCATTTGATGCGTAAATGTCCGGTACCCGTGTGGGCCTTCAATCCTGAACTGCCCAAGCAACACGGCAGGATCATGGCGGCCGTAGATGTGGTACCGGAGGACGATAAGCGAAACGCTCTAAATGTCAGGATTATGGAACTTGGAAGTTCTCTTGCGCTTATGGATCAAAGCGAATTTCACGTGATCTACTGCTGGGATTTGACTTATGAAAACACACTGAGAAATCGATCCGGTCTGAGCCAGGAGGCGGTGAGCAACATTCTGGATAAGGCCAAGGCCAGCCACCGACAATGGCTCAAGGCCCTTGTCACGCCTTTTGCCACAAAGGCATTCACACCCAAAATCCACCTGCAGGAAGGGGAGCCGGGTGAGGGGATACCCCATTTTGCCGAGAAAAAGAAGATCGATCTGGTGGTCATGGGAACGGTGGTCAGGACCGGTCTTTCCGGATTTCCTGATCGGGAATACGGCCGAGAAGATCCTTCGCAAGATCCGCAGTTCGGTTCTTGCGGTGAAGCCGGACGGATTTCAAACACCCGTGACACTGGATTGATTCGCACGCCACCAATACGATTTTTTCAAAGTTTGATGGCCTCGTAAAAAGTATGTTTTCGCGCTGAGACGCCCCGGTGAAACAGAAAAACCGGGGTTTCACGGGGCAGGCAGGGACGCAGAGAAAACTATTTTAATTTTAACAGCTTAACTTTGCGGGCTTTGGCTTTGTGTGAGTCCTGCCGTGGCGGGATTGACTTTTTACGAGTGTATCAATTTTGGACGTTCAAAAGAAAAAATCTGATTTTACTGGAGGGCATGAACATGGAAAGACACCTGCTTCTGACGGTGAGTGAAAGGCACGACGGTCTGTTCGGAGTTCGGTTTGCGGGCCGGTTTTTCTCCGGCACAAAAGACGTGAAATTCACCGTGCTTTATCTCACGCCCAAATCACAGGGCGCGTTCGAATCCGACCATGACAGCGAACTTCACGCCCGAAAATGGGAAGCCAAAGGCCGACAGGCCCTGCAGACGGCCAAGGGAGAACTCTTGAAGGCGGGGTTCAAAGAGGACCAACTCGCGACCAAACTTCAGTCGCGGCGGATTTCCAAAGTGAAGGATATCATCCAAGAGGGGGCAGTGGGCCAGTACGATGCGGTGGTCCTGGGCCGGAGGGGATTGTCCTGGCTGGAGCAGGTCTATGATGAAAGCGTAACCAAGGAAATGCTTCAGCAGACGGTTGATTTCCCCCTCTGGATCTGCCGCCTGCCCGATCTAAACAGAAAGAATGTGCTGGCCTGTGTGGATGGATCCGACGCCTCCCATCGGATGCTGGACCATGTGGGATTCATTCTGGAGCCGGAGGAACACCATACCGTCACTTTGATGACGGTGGCCAAAAAGGGCAAAATTGCTGACAGGGCGCCTGAAGAAGTCTTTTCAAAGAGCAGAGCGGTGTTAACGGGCAGCGGTATTTCAGCGGAGCGCATTTACACAAAGGTGGTGGATGAAGCCTCACCGAGCAAGGCCATTTTAAAAGCGGCGACTGAAGGCGCGTTTGCCGCCATTGCCGTGGGCAGGACCGGGGCAGGGAAGGGGAGGCTGAAAAAGATGTTTGTGGGGTCGGTGAGCGACGCGCTGTTTCAAAACCTCCAGGGCGCGTCCCTCTGGCTGGCGTGAGGCGCCAAACAGGGAAAAGTCACAAATAACAAGCACCAAATCACAAATAAATTCGAAATCTCAAATCAATGCCATTAACTTAAGCACGATTCCATGACTTCGATCCGTCACCCCGGCGAAAGCCGGGGTCCAGTCCCGCCGTGGCGGGATGAAAAGACTGGATTCCGGGTCAGGCCCGGAATGACGTTTGCCTGTAGGGATAAGGCCATTGAGCCTTAAGTTAATGACATTGAATCTCAAATTACAAATTGCCTTGTCTCGCATCGGGCAGTAGTGATGGTATGCACCGCTAATTGACAATCCACAGGGCCAGGCCCTTGGCCATGTGGGCCACCTTGCTGGTCACCCGGCCCATGAAAAATTCCTCTATTCTGGACAGCCCTCTTCGACCGAGTGCAATGGTGCCATAGTTCCCGGATCTGGCCTCCCGGACAATAGCGCCGGCGCGGCTCTCTTCTCCGTAGAGAATTTGTGTCGTTATCCTGTCTGAAGGCACATGATACCCGGCCAAGGCTTCCTTGGCTCTATCGAAGGGTTGCGCCATATCGGTTTTGACATCCTGGGCCAATTCGTCCTCATCACTCCTGACCACATGAAGCAACGACACAGGGTGGTCGCTTCCCTTGAGGGCCTGGCCGACAAAATGGACGGCCCGCATGGCGTTTTCAGAGCCGTCAAACCCGATGAGGGCCTTCCCCGGCTCAGCATCCTTCCCGATCAGCATCAAAGGCATTGAATGAAGCTTTTCCATGAGTCTTATGGAGACACTCCCCAGCATCATCTCTCTCAACTGGCTCACGCCCTTCCGGCCCACGGCCACCGCATCATAGCCGTGACCGGCCTCGCCCATGATGTCCCGGGCCGTTCCATGTTCTCTTTTCTTGAGTTTTACTTTCACGCCCTTTTCCGGATAGCCGTTGTCCATCAGGATCTGTTTCGCCGCATTCAGGTGTTTTTCCAGCTTTCGTTTTTGCTCCAGTTCCCAGGTGACAACCCCGCTGACCCTGGCGTGATACTGTTTTTGCCGGCCCAGTTCCCGGTATGCTTGGGAAATTTCATCATGGACGCTCAAAAGTGTGACGTCGCATGTCTTGAGCGAAGCCATGTTCCCAAGGTACTTGACCACTGAAATGGCGCGATCCGAGCCATCCAGCCCCACCAGAATTTTCCTAAGCTGCTTTCCTGCCATATCAACACCTCTTAAATGGTTTCGAAAGGAATTAGACTTTAATGACATCCGCAGGAGTGTACAACCCCAAGTCTCCTGACCTTACCGTCCAGTCCGCACACTGCCAGTTTGATTCTGGACCCTATCAAAATATTGGTCAGGGTGCAAGAATTTACCTTGAAAGGAAGGAGGATAGTTTTCTATTATTTACAGCAGATTCTGTCAAGTTTCTGATAATGAACGAAGAATGGTGTGTGGCAATTAAACGGCTTTCCATCCGCACAAAACCCAATATGAAGCTCGTGAGGCATAGAGAGGAGTTCTGGTTATGACAGAAGAGGAATATTCAAGCCTGTCTCCCCATGAGAAAGACCCCTATATGCGGTTTTTAAACAATGTGATTCGATGGGGCGTAAAGGTGTTAGCGGGGTTGATGGTGGCGATCATCTTATGGGGGATATTCGATGTGGTTTGGGTTTTCCTCAAAAGGCTCAGAGAGCCTCCTTTTTTTGTTCTGAAAGTGGGGGATCTTTTATTCCTGTTCGGGGCCATTCTCGTTGTCCTCATCGCCATCGAGATATTCTTCAATATCACCCTCTATCTCAGGGAAGATGTGATTCACGTGAGGCTTGTTGTCGCCACAGCGCTCATGGCCATCGCTCGAAAGGTCATTGTGTTTGACTATAAGGAATTGAGTCCCCAATACATTTATGCCTCCGGAGCAGTGGTCCTGGCCCTGGGAATTACTTACTGGCTTCTCCGGAAAAAGGATACCTGAGGCATCCACCCGGCTCAAGAAAAGATCATTTGGCTTCAGTGACGCCGGCGGAGGTGGCCCCGGCGAGCGCGGCGAGATATCGAGCGCCCTTTTCAATCTGTTCGCCGATTTGCCTGACGTTGCTCAACCGGTCGAGTTCATCCACCAAAGGCCTCACCTGAAGACTTCCATCGGCACCGGCTTTGAGGAGCTTGGCCTTCAGAACCTGGTATTCATCCTTGATTTGTTGTATCAGCTCCTGGCATGCCGTATCAGAATAGCCCGGCATTCGGGAGTCTGCTCGATCCACCAGGCCAACGACCTGGACTTCAAAGGCTCGAATGGCATCGATCAACTCGGGTGTGGTGATGCCCCCTGTCCGGGCCCGGGCCGCAGTCACATTCTGGGCCAGTTCAGCCGCTTCGCTGTAATAGCGGGAGACCCTCAACGTATTGGGTAAAAGGTTTGAAACCGCCTCAGGCATGGGATTCTGGCGCATCTGACCGGCAAATTCGCCCACCGCATCCACGAGATTGTTGAGTGCCTGCTGATCTCCTTCCTGGCCCTTTGGACCCTGTTTCGAAGCGCCGAGGGCACGCTTGGCCATACGCCTTGAAATCTCGCCGATCCGCCCCAATTCGAGAAAAAGCGCCTCCATGGCAAGGGCCGGGGTGGCCACCACATTTCGGTCCAGATACCTGGGTCGGGACATTTTTTCTTCAGACGAACGAAACCGTCTTTTAAGGGACCGCACCAGGTGCCGTGTCAAAGGCCACATCAGCAGGACACCCAGGAAATTGAATGCCGTATGAAACAGGGCCAGCATGGCCGCAGGTTCGTTTTCGAACCCGACCACTTTCCGTAATGTCACGAGTAAAGCGAGAAACAGCGGGAGCATCAGGAGTGCACCGGCCCCGGTGATGATATTGAATGCCACGTGGGCGCCAGCGACCCGTTTCGCATTGGGGGTGGCGCCCAAAACGGAAATTGCGGCCGTGGATGTGGTCCCGAGGTTGGCCCCGATCACCATGGCGGCCCCGGCGTTCAGCGGTATCAGTCCACCGGATGTGGCGGTGAGGGTCACGGCCATGGCTGCGCTGGAGGACTGCATCAGCGTCGTAAGTAGAAAACCGATGCCTACGAAAAGGAGAAGCCCTCCGAAACCTTCTCTAAAAAGGGTTTCCAGTTGAACCCGGCTCCCCAGGTCCTGGAAGGCCGTGTTGAGAACGTCGATGCCGATGAAAAAAACCCCGAAACCCGCGAGCGCCATGCCCACGGCCCCCTGGCGCCTGTTGCCGAAAAGGAGCCACATCCCCATACCCATGCCGATGACGGGCAGGGCAATGGCCTTGATATCAAATTTAAACCCCACCAGCGCCACCAGCCAGCCGGTCATGGTGGTGCCCACATTGCTGCCGTAAATGACGCCGATGGCCTGTCTCAGCGTCATGAGACCGGCATTGACAAAGCCGATGATGGCCACGGTCACGGCACTGGACGACTGGACGATGGCCGTGATCAGCGCCCCCGACAGGATGCCCCGCATCGGTGTCTGCGTCCCTTTCTCAAGAATATTTCGAAGCGCATCGCCGGCTGCTGTTTTCAGCCCATCGGTCATGAGATGCATACCGAGGAGAAACAACCCGATTCCCCCAACAAGTCCCCCCAGCTTGGCTGCGATCATGGGTATGCCTCCTAATCCTCAAGAATGACTAATGTAATTTGGAGCTTGCGTGTCTCTGTTAGCTGGTCGAATCAGGTCAGGAACTTCCGATGAAAGAATCATCATTTTTTGGAGAAGGGATTAAGAGACGCGCGTTACGCCTCGACCACCCGATTACGGCCGCCCTTCTTGGCCTGGTAGAGGGCCTGATCCGCGGCTTCTACCAGGGATTCTGGCGTGATGGACGGCTCCGCAATACCGGTGGCCACTCCCTGGCTCACGGTCACATGCTCCGAGACAGTGGATGCCCGATGCGGGATGCGCAGGGCCTCCATGCCGTTTTTGATCTTTTCCGCTACGGCCATGGCCCCCTTCATATCCGTATCCGGCAGCACCACCACAAACTCCTCACCCCCATAGCGGGCCGCCAGGTCCCCGGGCCGCTTCAGCCCGCTCTGGATACATTGAGCGACCTGCTTGAGACATTCATCCCCCTTCTGGTGGCCGTAGGCGTCATTGTAGGCCTTAAACAGGTCGATATCGACCATGATGATGGAGAGGGGATCCTTGTCCCGGGCCGAGCGACGCCATTCCTTATCCAGCGTTTCTTCAAAATGCCGGCGGTTGGCCACCCCCGTCAATCCGTCCTGATAAGACATCCGCCGCAGTTTCGCCTCCATTTCCTTTCTGCTGGTGATGTCCCGCACAATGCCGATGGTATGCCACCGGTCTTTGAGTTTCACAGAAGACATGGAGAGTTCCACGGGAAATTCAGCGCCGTCTTTTCTGACCGCTTTTAATTCAAGGGTCTGGCCTTTGGCGCTTTCCCGAACGGATTTTCTGAAGTCCCTGAGTCCCGCTTCATATTGCTCCCGGAGCCGCTTCGGGGCCAGAAGGTCAAGGGTATCCTGGTGATAGGCCTCCGCCGCCGTATACCCGAATATGGTTTCCGCCGCCGGGTTCCAGTACACGATCCTGCCCCGGGTATCGGTCATGACAATGGCGTCGTGGGCCATGGCGGCAATGGCCCGGAACTGGGCCTCACTCTCCGCTAAGGTCTCCTCGGTCCGTTTTCGCTCAAGCGCCACCAAAAAAGCGTGACTCAGCTGCTCAATGTGCTCCAGATCTTCCTGTTGATATCCCGGTTTTTTATTGGCCAGTCCGATGATGCCCATGGTCCGGCCGCCCAGCTTGAGCGGGACTCCCAGGAAAGAATGGATGACGGGATGTCCTTCAGGCGTCCCTACACGGTCCGGATGGGTGTCGGGACGGTTGGTGATGAGGGAGCATCCCTCGGTAAGCACCCGGCCCCAGATCCCCCGGATGTCCATATCCCGGATCATGCGGGAAGCCTTCGAGTCGGCCATTCGGCAGGCCTGCCAACCCGGATCGCTAAGGGCGAAGGTGTCCAGCCGGTTGTCCGTGTTTATTTCACCGATAAACCCGAAGCGGCTCCTGGTGATTTCTTCGGCCACGCGCAGACAGGTGGCGGCTACCTCGGTTTCGGTGTTGCAGGTGAGAGTCTCCTGGAACAGCCGGTTGACGGCATTTAGAAGGCGGGTTTGATTCAGGAGTTGTTCCTGGATGGCTTTCTGACCCGTAATGTCCTCCATGCTCCCTTCATAGCGCTGGACGCGTCCCTCAGCATCCCTTATGGCACGGCTGTTCTCGCGCACCCACAGCATGTGGCCGTCCCGGTGTCTCAGCCGGACTTCAAAGTTGACCACCACCCCCTTTTCCCGGATCATGCGCCGCCATCGCTTCTGGTCCTCAGGGTCCACGTAGAGTTCTGATGCGTCCAGCATGATAAATTCATCTTTTTGGGTATACCCCAGCATGCGCAGCAGAGCCGGATTGACATCGGTGATGCGACCCTCGGCGGTGGTCCGGTACAGGCCAATGGGTACAGCCCGAAAAAAACTTGCGTAATCAGGGTCGTTTTGAGTTTGTGCTTTACTCATGGGTAGTGGAAACAGCAACTATTCAAAAGGATGGAAAAATTTCAAAACCGCCGATGAGGAAATGACGATCGGTGGTCAAGGCTTTTTCAATATGCAATTCTTTCATGAGGACAAAACTCGTGCAGTCGGTCAAAGAAAAGGATTGATCTCTCCACCTGAAAAATTATTGAAGGGCTCGTTACGCAAACAACCATTTCATCATGGCTCAGTGCCGTAAAGGACCGCATCGTGGCCTACCGATGTCAATCCGTCAGATGATTTTCCCGGTGCCTCGGCATGATACAAGGGATCTTTTTCCAACGGTGTGGCTGGGTAATCCATTGGGTCAACGGGTACGATTCGAAAGGCTGGCCGGCTTCTGTAAAGCACGGTAAATTGTTTTCCCCGACGGACGCTTTCCACGATTTTCGGCAGGGTCGCTCGAAGCTCTTTGGTATTGATGATTGTTTTCATTTCGATACCCCCAAGCCAGCTTACAACGTTCATCTTGAGTTTAAGAAGGTGGGAGGCTATTGTCAACAGTGCCAATCTCTGTCAAGGGAAATCTTGATGCCTTGAAGGGAGAGGCGGCTTCTGATATTATTGTCTGAATACAGAGTGTTGAATTATCCATTGTCTGACCCGCATGATGACCTTTCTGCCCTACATACTCTTTTTAATCGGTTTCCCCCTTCTCATAAAGGGCGCGGATCTTCTCGTGGACGTCGCGTCTTCACTGGCGCGGCGATTTTATGTGTCCGACCTGGTCATCGGGCTGACCGTGGTGGCCTTCGGCACGTCCAGTCCCGAGCTTTTTGTGAACGTCATTTCGAGCCTCAAAGGGAATACGGATATTGCCATCGCCAATGTCCTTGGCAGCAATATCGCCAACATTTTTCTGATCCTGGGCGTCGCGTCGATCATCTATCCCCTGTCGGTGTCGGAAGGCACCGTGTGGAAGGAAATTCCTTTGGCCCTCCTCGCCGCTGCGCTGGCGGGTATCCTCGTCAAAGACCAATTGATTGACAGGACCGCTTCCTCTGTCCTTTCTCGAATAGACGGACTGGTTCTGCTCGCCTTTTTTATCGTTTTCTTATACTATTCGTTCTCCATCGCCAGAACCATCGAAGGGATGGGATCCCATGTGCCTTCAAAGCAGTACACGCTTTTTAAATCCGTCAGTCTAATATTTGCAGGTCTGGCCGGATTGGTGCTCGGGGGCAAGTGGATCGTGGACGGGGC
Source organism: Deltaproteobacteria bacterium (assembly GCA_034522175.1). Lineage (GTDB taxonomy): Bacteria > Desulfobacterota > DSM-4660 > Desulfatiglandales > Desulfatiglandaceae > JAIPDZ01. The sequence continues at coordinate 4,690,346 of JAXHLQ010000001.1, forward strand.
CGCGCACATGGCCTTGAAATTGGGCTTGAGCCAGCCTCCTCCTTTTTGTCTGCATGTTTACCGGTAAGCGCCGGTCCCTGGACCGGTGGGAGGGGGGAGTCTTCCTGGGACTGTATGCCTGTTATATGGTCGTGGTAGTGATGTTGGGATGATTGGTATGGAATGTCATGATAAGTTTCACCCTTGATTTTGGTTACCCTTTGTCAAGGATCGGCATGTAAATTCCAAATCTCAAAATACAAATAACAAACAAATGCCAATGACTGAAATTCGAAATCCCAAACAACAGAACAAAGCGACCAGCGTGCGAAATGGGAAACCTGTTTATGATCTTGAGGAGCGGACGTTTCAATTCGCCAAAGCTGTTCGACTCTTTATTAACACATTGCCCAAGACAATGGCCAATGCAGAAGACGGAAAACAGCTGATACGGGCCTCCGGTTCAGTTGGATCCAATTACCGTGAAGCCAACGAATCATTGAGCAAGAAGGACTTTTCAATGAGGATAAAGATATCCCGGAAGGAAGCAAAGGAGAGTGCCTATTGGCTCCGTCTGATTCATGAGTGTAACAAATTGGAAAACCACAGTGTGGCGCTGCAGCTATTTCAGGAGGCCAATGAACTCAAGAAAATTTTATCTGCCATTCTCGAAAAGTCGAGACACTGACGTTGTTTGGTATTTGAGATTTGGTGTTTATTTGTCATTTGTGATTTGGAATTTGAGGTTTTCTAAAGGGGGTTATTCAAATGGAAGTTACTGATTTAATGCCTGATTTTGGTCTTGAACACGCGGGGCTGCATGATCTCTTGCAGGTCTACTGGAATCTCTCCACACCGGCTCTTTATGAATACGCGCTTCGACGCTATGAGGGGCACCTGGCCCATCTGGGCCCCCTGGTGGTTTCGATGGGTCAGCACACCGGTCGCGCTGCCAAAGACAAATATGTGGTAGATGAACCCAAAACCACTCAAGACATCTGGTGGGGCAAGGTGAATGTGAAATACCCCGAGGGCAAGTTCCATGCCCTCCACCAGCGCATGGCCGCCTATCTGCGGGGAAAAACCGTATTTGTTCAGGACTGCTATGCAGGCGCAGACCCCAGCCACCGCCATGCGGTACGGGTGATCAACGAATATGCATGGCACAATCTCTTTGTCCGCAACATGTTCATTCAGATGCCCCGGGAGCGGGAGGTCATTAAATCATTTGTTCCCGAATTCACGGTCCTGCACTGCCCCAACTTCAATGCGGACCCCGACGAAGACGCAACCCGAAGCGGAACATTTGTGGCCATCAATATCGGCGAACGGTTGATCCTCATCGGCGGGACCGCCTATGCCGGGGAGATCAAGAAGTCGGTCTTTTCAGCGTTGAATTTCCTCCTGCCCGAAAAAGAGGTGTTGTCCATGCACTGTTCGGCCAATGTGAGTCTGAACGATCCGGAGAACGTGGCCATTTTTTTCGGGCTTTCCGGGACAGGGAAAACGACCCTGTCGGCGGATCCGGCAAGGCGGCTCGTCGGGGATGATGAACACGGTTGGTCAGAAGAGGGGATTTTCAATTTTGAAGGCGGTTGTTATGCCAAGGTCATCAACCTGTCTCCAGAGAATGAACCAGAAATATATGCGTGCACCCGCCGGTTCGGGACCATCCTGGAGAATGTCTCCATGAACCCGGCCATTCGAAGAATCGACTTGAACGACGCGAGTCTGACGGAGAACACCCGGGCCTCTTATCCCCTGACGCATCTTCCCAACATCGTTCGATCCGGCATGGCCGGTCACCCGCGCAACGTCGTTATGCTGACGGCAGATGCCTTCGGGGTCTTACCGCCTATCGCCCGGTTGACGCCGGAGCAGGCCATGTATCACTTCATCAGCGGATATACCGCCAAACTGGCGGGCACTGAGAAGGGCGTGACAGAGCCTACAGCGGTATTCAGTGCCTGCTTCGGCGCTCCCTTCATGATTCGTCACCCCTCGGTCTATGCTCAGTTATTGGCCGACAAGATCGATAGACACGGTGCAGCCTGCTGGCTGGTCAACACCGGATGGACCGGGGGGCCGTATGGTGTGGGAAAACGTATGAAAATTGAATATACCCGGGCGCTTTTGAATGCGGCGCTGGACGGGTCCCTTGAGGAAGTGGGCATGACGGAAGATCCGATCTTCGGATTTCAAGTTCCACGCTCGTTCGAAGCATCCCCGACGAGGTCTTGAATCCCCGAAGCACATGGCCCCACCCGGCCGACTATGATGATCAGGCGCAAAAACTGGCGGCCCTTTTTCGGGAAAACTTCAAACAGTTTGAAGACCAGGTTTCAGCGGAAGTACTGGCAGCAGGACCTGTCCAAAGATGAGAAGTGCTAAAGTAATAAAGTAACGAATATTGATAAGATACTAAGATTTAAAGAGTATGAATGAAAAACGCAGGTCTCTTTTTTCTCAGCGTCCCCCCGTCTCAGTGGGAATGGGCCGGAGATTAGCGGTTGACATTTCAGCATATTGACCTCTATGATCAACGCCGCTTTGTACGCCTGAAGAAGCGATTAGTGCTTAGCTATAGAGAAGTTACCCGAAAATTGGTGCGCAAAACTTGAGTAGTAGTTCCAAATCGAAATCGGGATCGCTATCGAAAATCGGAACGTCATCGGGACCGGGACATCAAAGATGCCCTGTCGATCACTTTTCATTATAGGATAGGTCGTCTAAGCGACAACGAAAATAGGGTCCAATAAGCACCGGGGCTTATAGATACGACGAATTCGATTCCGATCCCGATAGCGATTTCGATTGGCGCGCTCAGGACATAAAGTCCCCACTTAAATGGTATCACTTCTAAATTCGTTGATTGATATGCACGAAATGTCCATTGCACAGAGTCTGATCGACATCATACAGGAGGAGATGGACCGGCACGAGGCGACCTCACTCAAATCGGTGAGACTCAATATCGGTCAAATTTCCGCTGTGGTTCCCGAGTCGCTCTCATTTTGCTTTGAAGTCATCACGACCGGTACGCCGCTCGAGGGCGCCGAACTGATCATGGATATGGTGCCGTTGACAGGTTCATGCCGGGCCTGCAAAGAAACATTTGAAATCGAAGATTATGCGTTTAGCTGCCCCAAGTGCGGCAGCCCGGAGATCGACACCATCTCCGGACAGGACCTCTCCATCGTGGAAATGGAGGTGGATTGAGGTCGGGAAGCAGTTACAGTTAAACAGTTTTCTCAAGAAACTAACGGCTGGCATCTAATAGCTGACAGCTTGGAGCCAATGAGCTAACCCCAGGGAGACATTATGACGAAAGTATCTGTGGTAAAAAACATCCTTGAAGCCAATGATCGCATTGCCCAGGAGAATCGAGCCATCTTTGATGAAAAGGGCCTGATGGTCTTTAATCTTATGAGCTCCCCGGGGGCAGGAAAGACCTCCCTGCTGGAAAAGACGGTGGAGGCCTTGAGCCAGACGCTCAAAATCGGCGTGATCGAAGGCGACATTCAGTCTTCGCACGATGCCGAACGAATCGCCGAGAAGGGTATCCCGGTGGTCCAGATCAACACCGGCGGAGCCTGTCATCTCGACGGCAACATGATCCGGGATACCTTTAAGGATTTCGATTTCGACGCCCTCGACCTTCTCGTGGTGGAAAATGTGGGCAATCTGGTCTGCCCGGCCGAATTCCAGGTGGGGGAAGACTTCAAGGCCATGATTTTGAGCGTTACCGAGGGGGACGACAAACCCTCAAAGTACCCACTCATGTTTCGAGAGTCCAGGGTATTGCTGATCAACAAAATCGATTTGCTTCCGCATCTCGATGTCAGCCTCGATCGAATCAAGGAAGAGGCATCGAAGATCAATCCCCATCTCGTGATATTCGAGGTCTCGTGTAAGACCGGGGAAGGATTGGACCGTTGGTATGCCTGGCTTCAGGACGCGGTGAAGGAACGGGCGTCCGTTTGAGGGAGTTTTTGGACAGCAATCCATGAACCAGCGGTTCAAAGGCGCAATCGAGGGGATTGTTCAAGGCGTCGGCTTCCGCCCCTTCATCTACAGGCTCGCCGCTCGACATGCCCTGTCCGGATATGTCACCAACACGGCGAGCGGCGTGGACCTTGAAATTCAGGGCGAGGAAACCGATGTCCATCGATTCATTGAGGCCCTGCCGACCGAGCTCCCGCCGCTTGCCCATATCGCCTCTGCAGCGTGGCGACCTCTCCCGGTCAAGAAAGAGGGTTTCTTTCAGATACGGATGAGTGAGACAGGAGAAGAGCGCTCCGCCCTCATCTCACCTGATGTGTGTGTCTGTGCAGATTGCCTCCGTGAAATGAGAGACCCCGCCAATCGGCGATTCGGGTATCCGTTCATCAACTGTACCAATTGCGGCCCCCGGTACACCATTATCAAGGATATCCCCTATGACCGGGCTGCCACCACCATGGACGTCTTCACCATGTGCCCGGCCTGTCGGGCGGAATACGACAACCCTGCGGACCGGCGGTTTCATGCTCAGCCCAACGCCTGCTGGGAATGCGGGCCCCGGGTTTCACTCCATGATCCGGAGGGAGCCCTCATCCAGTGTGCGAATCCAATTAAAAAAAGCATTTCCCTCTTGAGCCGGGGGGCCATCCTTGCCATCAAGGGATTGGGGGGCTTTCATCTCGCGGTGAATGCAGAAGACCATGAGGCAGTGGTCAGATTAAGGAAAAGAAAACATAGAGAAGAAAAGCCGTTAGCAATAATGGTTAAACATTTAGATAATGTTTTTAAGCTGGCGCATGTTGACCCGGTGGAGCGGAAACTTCTGCGGTCAGGTCAGCGTCCCATCGTGATCCTCAAGAAGAGACGCTCGCACGGTTTGTCTCCTCAGGTGGCGCCCAAAAACACCCATATCGGCATCATGCTCCCCTACACGCCGCTTCACTATCTCCTCATGGAGGGGCTCTTTAGGGCATTGGTCATGACCAGCGGCAACATGACGGAAGAACCCATCAATACGACCAACCCAAACGCGTTCAAGAACCTCCACAAAATCGCCGATTACTTCCTGATTCATAACCGGAACATCTATCTCAGGAGTGATGACTCGGTGGTCCGGGTCATCGATGGTGTACCGCGGCAGATCAGGCGGTCGCGGGGCTATGTGCCGCGGCCGCTTTTCCTTTCGCCCGAACTCAACACGCTGCCCCCGGTTCTCTCGGTAGGCGGAGAACTCAAGGATACCGTTTGCCTCACCAAGGCGAATCGGGCCTTTTTAAGCCAGCACATCGGGGATATGGAAAATCTGGAGACCCTGGAATTCTTCAACTTGACTGTCCGTCACCTGAAACGAATCCTGGAAATTCAGCCCGAGGTCATCGCCCACGATCTGCACCCGGATTATCTGAGTTCAAAATTTGCAAGGCATCAGTCCGAGGCCCCCACCCTGGCAATCCAGCATCACCACGCCCATGGGGTGGGCTGCATGGCGGAACACGGCCTCAAGGACCCGGTGATCGGTGTGGTGCTGGACGGCACCGGTCTGGGAACCGACGGTCAGATCTGGGGAGGTGAAATCCTGCTCTGCGATTTGACCTCATTTGAGCGAAGGGCGCATCTAACCTATGTCCCCCTTCCCGGCGGGGATGCGGCGGCCCGCTTTCCGTGGCGAATGGCAATGGCCTACCTTTATGAGGTATTCGGAGATGACTGCTTCAATCTTCCGATTCCCTTCGTACAGAAGCTCGATCAGCAGGAGGCGGCGCTGATTCTCCGTATGGCCCGAAAGGGAGTGAATTCGCCGCTGACCTCGAGCTTCGGGCGGTTGTTCGATGCCGTGTCCGCTCTGATCGGTCTCAGAAATAAGATTGCGTACGAGGGACAGGCGGCCATTGAACTGGAGATGTGCCAGACCCAAAAGGAAGAGGGGGAATATGCGTGGAAAATCGATCAGCAGGGAGACCGATGGGTCATGTCTGTGGATGAAACCATTCGTATGGTGGTGGACGACTTGCGCAAGGGGACCCGGCGCGGTATGATCAGCCGTCGGTTTCATCGGTCCGTCATCAAGATGCTGACAGCGGCCTGCCAAAAGGTAAAGGAGGAGAGTGGATTGAATCGCATCTGTCTCAGCGGAGGCTGTTTTCAAAACGCCACACTCCTGAGTGGATTGACCACGGCGCTTGAAGGAAGCGGCTTTGAGGTCTACAGCCATGTCCAGGTTCCCACCAATGACGGCGCGCTCTGTCTGGGCCAGGCGGTTTGTGCGGGACTGACACATGCCGGAATGAAAGGGGCGTTTGCAGAATCCTATGAAATACATGGATGAATACAGAGACAAAGCGGTTGCAACGGCTTTGGTAAAAAAAATCAGAGCGGTTTCATCAAAGCCGATCCGATTGATGGAGATTTGCGGCACCCACACCATGGCTATTTTCAAACACGGCATTCGAAGTCTCCTGCCGGATACCATTGAACTGATCTCCGGACCGGGGTGCCCGGTCTGTGTGACGGCCACGGAAGAGATCGACCGGGCCGTAAAACTGGCGAGAATGCCTGACGTGACGGTGACCACATTCGGGGACATGCTGCGGGTGCCGGGTACCGAGGCATCCCTCAAAGAGGAACAAGCCCGGGGGGCTGATGTGAGGATGGTCTATTCCACCGTGGACGCGCTTAAGATGGCCGCACAAAATGAGGAGCGGGATGTGGTCTTTCTCGGTGTGGGATTTGAAACCACCGCACCCACTGTGGCCGCCGCCATCAAGACAGCCGGCGACAAAGGACAGGCCAACTTTTCTGTCCTGTCCGCCCACAAGCTGCTCCCGCCTGCCATGGATGCGCTTCTCAAAGGGGGCGAGCTCAACATCGACGGGTTCATCTGCCCCGGTCACGTAACCACCATCATCGGAACATCGTCCTATGAAGCCGTGGTCAAAACCTACCACACTCCGTGCGTGGTGGTGGGCTTTGAACCCATTGATATTCTCCAGGGTATCTTGATGCTGGTGGAACAGATAGAAACGGGCAGGGCGGCCGTTGAGATCCAGTATGCCCGGGGCGCCACACCCCAGGGGAATCCCGGGGCCTTGCGTCTCATGGACAGGGTGTTTGAACCGTGTGATTCCCCCTGGCGGGGGCTCGGTTCCATACCCCAGAGCGGTCTGGCCATAAGAGAAACATTTGCCGCCTTTGATACCACAAAGCGATTCGAACTGAGCGTCCCCCCGGCCAAGGAACCCCCGGGATGCCGTTGTGCAGCCGTTTTACGGGGTGATGAAACCCCTCTGACGTGCAAGCTTTTCAGGACATCCTGCACCCCGGCCAAACCGGTGGGCCCCTGCATGGTCTCCAGTGAAGGGACCTGTGCCGCCTATTTTAGATATCATCTGGAGGATGCTGTTGGCCGTTAGCCGTTGGCGGTTAGCAGTTGGAATGAATGGTATTCAGCACCCTTAAGCTTTCGGATCTCCCCATAAAAAGCTGTGGAACCCTCCGTGCGGGCTCCAATACCCGGCCGGTCATCTCGGTGATCGAAGAAGAGGGGGTCCGCGCCATTGTCAAGGATTTCAGCAGAAACAAGGCCTTTTTTCGCCATGTCATCGGCCGTTTCCTGGTGTGGCGTGAAAAGCGCGCCTATCACCGGCTGAGGGGGATCAAGGGCGTGCCCACCCTGTACCGGGTCATCGACGGGCAGGCGCTGGTCCTGGAGGAGATCCCGGGGGAAAGCCTTGAGAACCTTGAAAAGCGGCGCAGACTCCCTGAGTCGTTTTTCCGGGATCTGGAGGCCCTGGTAGACCGGTTCCATCAAAAAGGCATGGCCCACAGCGATCTGAAACGCGCACCCAACACCCTCTGCGGCCGCGCAGACGCCCACCCGTATATCGTGGACTGGGGGCCTCCATTGCTGAAAAAGAGATGAGAATCCCCCCGCTCAACCTGATCTACAGACGGTTTGTCCGTGATGATGAAATGTCCATTATCAAGCTCAAGTTGCGGCACCGGCCCGAGGCAGTGTCACCGGCGGAAAAGGCGCGTTATGCCTATCGCGGTACAGCGGAACGGGCGATTCGGGCCATAAGGGATAAGGCGAGGGAGATCCTGCAAAAAAGTGTGTGACAGCCTTTGCGGCCTTAAGTGTCGGGCGAGTCGTCTGTCAGGGAGACCATGATGTGCTGGGCCGCACCCCTTCCGATGGCGAGACGCATGCCATTGTGTCCCAGGATCAGCCGACCCATCCCCGAATTGTTGATGATCTCCACCACATCATTGATCCGTAAGCCCATGCCGGTCAGTCGGGCGCGTTTGGCCCTGCCGCCCCCGATCTCCCTGATGATAATGGTTTCTCCGGTTTTGGCTAGGGTCAGGGGAATCAAGGGTTTCCGTTTGGCGGTACACTCGGTGCAGAGCCCGTAGATATCCATCTGGTGCTGGAGCATGTGAAAGCCATGAAGCGCCGCCACCTGCAGTTGGAGTCGCTCGATCGCTTCATCGTTAAATTCCTTGATTTTACCGCACTTGGTGCAGATCAGATGGTCGTGATGGTTTCCGAGATGCCGGTGCTCGTAGCGAATCGGCTGGCCCTTAAATTGTTTTTTTTGCGCGAACCCGAGGTCCACCATCCGATTCATGCACTGTTTGAGGAATTCGGGTTCAATCTTTAATCCTCTCGTTTCAAGCAGCCGAAACATCTCTTCGAGTGTGATGTGTTCCTCCGTGCTCAAAAACGCATCCAGGATATCCATTCTCTCCTGAATGCGGTCGCTGCCGTCAGTCTCAATGAGTGTTCTGAAGTTTGTTTTTTCGAATTGGTTGCTTTCGAACATGATGGTTTTCCCCCCCAGGCCCCGTCCTTCTTGGTTCAACGGAAATATAGTGCCCGCCCCGCAGAGAGTCAAGCTCAGGGGATAGAGCGGTTTTAAACTTTCCCTTAACAAACCGGGTTTGATGTGGTAAATTCAGTATTGCTGCCTCGAGCATATGCGGCCGAATAATCCAAGTTCAAATCGGGATCGCAATCGATACAATTCGATACCGCTCCCGATAGCGATTTCGATTGGCTCGCCCGAAGCAGAAGGACAGATGCACCAGGCTTGCACAAAAAGGCGGAGATACAGACCGACATGTTTACGGGTTTGATCGAGGGTATCGGTACCCTGAAGGGGATCCACCGCAAGGGAGGTGACGTCGCCATCCAGGTTTCGGCCCCTTCCCATATGACCGGTTTCAAGGCGGGGGAGAGTGTCGCGGTGAATGGGGTGTGTCTGACCGTGACCCGCGAGGCGGATAATACCTTCACGGTTGATGTTTCCACGGAAAGCCTCTCCAGAACCACACTCGGCGAATTGAAACCGTCTCAGCGCGTCAACCTGGAGCGGGCCCTGCGCCTTACGGATCGCCTGGGTGGGCATCTGGTTTCGGGCCACGTGGATGGGATCGGCAGGATATCCATGAAAGAACAGCGACAGGCATCCTGGTGGTTTCGAATCGATGTGGAGCGCACCATTTTCCGTTACATGATCGAGAAAGGCTCCGTTGCCGTGGACGGCATCAGCCTGACGGTTAATGCTTGTCATGAAGGGTTTTTTGAGGTAAATGTCATTCCCCAGACACAAATGGAAACCACCCTGCTCGAAAAACGTGTGGGGATCGGGTGAACATAGAAACGGATTTAATCGGAAAATATGTGGAAAAGCTCATGTCAGTAAGAGGAGAAACCCGCAATGGGGAGCAGGCGTCCCGAATTGATGTGGACATGCTCATGAGATACGGGTTTGAGACGTAATATGCCGATTTCGAAAATTGAAGACGTCCTGGAGGATTTTCGACAGGGAAAGATGATTATCCTCGTGGATGATGAGGACCGGGAGAATGAAGGGGACCTGAGCATCGCCGCCGAAAAGGTGACGCCCGAAGCCATCAATTTTATGGCCAAATATGGCCGGGGTCTCATCTGCCTCGCCCTTGATCCCGAGATTGTGGAAAAACTCAAGCTGAGCCAGATGGTGGAAGACAACCGCTCTTCCTTTAAGACCGCATTTACCATCTCCATTGAGGCGGCAAAAGGCGTAACCACGGGTATATCCGCAGCAGACCGCGCGCATACAATCCTCACGGCCATAGCGGATGATGCCAAACCGGAGGATCTCGTTCAGCCGGGGCACGTCTTTCCGCTCAGGGCCAGAAGGGGAGGGGTTCTCTTTCGGACCGGGCAGACCGAAGGGTCCGTGGATCTGGCCCGGCTTTCGGGGCTGAAGCAGGCGGCGGTGATATGTGAAGTCATGAAAGACGACGGCACCATGGCCAGGCTGCCGGATCTCGAGGCATTCGCCGAAGCACACGACCTTAAAATCGCTACCGTGGCGGACATCATCTCGTATCGGATGCGCACGGAATCGTTTGTCCACAGGGCCGCGGAAACGGTTCTCCCCACTCCCTTTGGCGAGTTCAAGGCCATTGCCTTTGTCAATGACATCGATGATTACGAACACCTCGCACTCATCAAGGGGGAGGTCGATCCCGAAAAAGAGATCCTGGTGCGGGTCCATTCGGGATGCCTGACCGGTGATGTGTTCGGTTCCTACCGGTGCGACTGCGGTGAACAGTTGGAGCGCGCCATGCAGATGGTCCAGGATGAGGGGATGGGAATCATCCTGTATCTGCAACAGGAGGGAAGGGGTATCGGATTGGCCAACAAGCTGAAGGCTTATGCCCTGCAGGATCAAGGGTTTGATACGGTGGAGGCCAATGAGGAATTGGGATTTCCCCCGGATCTCAGGGATTACGGAGTGGGCGCTCAAATACTGGTGTCCCTCGGGGTGCGCAAGATGAAGATCATCACCAACAACCCCAAGAAGATCATCGGGCTCGATGGCTACGGATTGGAGGTGACCGACCGCGTCCCCATCGAATGTGAGCCGCGTCCTGAAAACATCCGGTATCTGTCCACCAAATGTCAGAAACTGGGGCATTTGCTTAAAATTATTGATCAATAGGCGATCGCCTGAAAGGGGGAAACGATGCCCAAAACAGTGGAAGGTCTCTTATCGGCAGAGCCATATCGCTTCGCCATCGTCGTGAGCCGCTTCAATGAGTTCATCGGCTCAAAGCTCATGGAAGGAGCGGTGGATGCCCTCGTGCGGCATGGCTGCAAGGAAGACCACATGGTCATTATCCGCGTCCCAGGCGCCTTCGAGATTCCCCTGACTGCCAAAAAGGCGGCACAAAGCGGTAAGTATGATGCAGTGATCGGTCTTGGTGCGGTGATCAGGGGAGCGACCGCGCATTTCGACTATGTGGCCGCAGAGGTGTCCAAGGGGCTGGCGAGTGTGGGGTTGGAGAGTGATATCCCGGTGGTCTTCGGGGTGTTGACCACCGATAATCTGGAACAGGCCATAGAGAGGGCGGGATCCAAATCCGGGAACAAAGGGTACGAGGCCGCCATGGCCGCCATAGAGATGGCGGACCTCTTCACGAAACTGGCCTGATTCCCTGTAGCGGTCCAAACCCATGGGGGAGAGACGACGGGCCAGGGAATTGGCGATTCAAATCCTCTTTCATCTGGAATTCAGCCCGGATGATCCCTCTGACACCTTTCAGCTCATCTGCAAAAATTTCAGTCCCAGCCAATCGATCCGGCCGTTTGCCAGGGAGCTGGTCATGGGCGTCTGCGAAAACAAGGCGTCCCTGGATCACGTGATCCGAAAAGCATCCCAGAACTGGCGTATGGAACGAATGACCCATGTGGACAAAAGCATTCTGAGGCTGGCCGTTTTTGAACTCCTCTTTCGTGAAGATATTCCGCCAAGGGTGTCTCTTGATGAGGCGGTTGAACTGGGAAAAAAATTCGGCAGTGAGAAATCTCCCCGGTATATCAACGGGGTGTTGGATAACATCTATATGACGCTCGACAGTACATCAAAGGTGGATAAGACATAACGAGGAATAGTTAGAAAGGGAACTCACATGAAATATAGGCCCCGGGCATTGGAAGTAAAATGGCAGAAATACTGGGAAAAAGCGAATATTTTCAAGTCGCTTGAAAGATGAATCTAAACAAAAATATTATCTTTTGGAGATGTTTCCCTATCCGTCCGGGAAAATTCACATCGGTCATGTAAGGAATTACACCATCGGTGATGTGGTGGCCCGTTACAAGCGAATGTGCGGTATGAACGTGCTTCATCCCATGGGATGGGATGCATTCGGCATGCCTGCGGAGAATGCCGCCATCGAAAACGATACCCATCCCGCCGAATGGACATATGACAACATTGCACACATGAAATATCAACTCAAACGGATGGGATTCAGTTATGACTGGGACCGAGAGTTTGCCACGTGCGACCCGGACTACTACCGGTGGGAGCAACTGGTCTTTCTGAAAATGTATGAGAAGGGCCTGGCCTATAAGAAGAAAACATACGTCAACTGGTGCGATAAATGCCAGACCGTGCTGGCCAACGAACAAGTGGAAGAGGGGTGTTGCTGGCGTCATACGGATCAGGAAGTGACCATCAGGGAAATGGATAGCTGGTTCCTTAAAATTACCGAATATGCCGAGGAAATCCTTGAATATTGTGAGAAACTGCCCGGATGGCCGGAGCGGGTCCTGGCCATGCAGCGCAACTGGATCGGCAAGAGCCACGGCGCCATTATCCGATTTCCTCTGGCAGGATCCGACAGATTCATCGAAGTATTCACCACGCGCCAGGACACGGTTTTCGGCGCCACGTTTCTCTGCTTCGCGCCCGAGCACCCCATGGTGAATGACCTCATCGCCGGACGGCCCGAAAAGGCGGCGGTTGAGGCATTTGTGGACCGCACGCTGAAAATGGATGGCTTCATGCGAACGGCTGACTTTACGGAAAAAGAGGGGGTTTTCACGGGTGCGTACTGCTTGAATCCGGTGACGGGAGAGGAAATTCCGATTTTCGTCGCCAATTTTGTCTTGTTTGAGTATGGCACCGGCGCCGTTATGGCGGTCCCCACCCACGATCAGCGGGACTTTGAGTTTGCCAAAAAATACGGCCTCAAACTGCGTGTGGTGATCAAACCCGAAGACCAGGACCTCACGGAAGAGACCATGACCGAGGCCTATGTGGATCAGGGGATTTTGGTGAATTCGGGACCTTTTAACGGCCAGAAAAACTTAGCTGCCTTGGACAGCATCGCGGATTACCTGGAGTCGAAGGGGATGGGCCACAAGACCGTCAACTTCAGAATCAGGGATTGGGGAATCTCGAGACAGCGCTACTGGGGCGCACCCATTCCGATTATTTACTGCGACCAATGCGGGACGGTTCCGGCGCCCGAAGCGGACCTCCCGGTGATCCTCCCCCTGGATTTGGATATGCGGCCCAATGGCGGGTCCCCGCTGCCGTTCGAGCCTTCCTTCTACGAAACCCGATGCCCGACGTGTCAGGGCCCGGCCCGTCGGGAGACGGATACCATGGATACCTTTGTGGAATCGTCGTGGTACTTTAACCGGTATGCCTGCCCGGACTACGCCGACGGCCCCTTGGACGCGGAACGAGTGGATTACTGGATGCCGGTGGATCAATATATTGGGGGCATTGAGCATGCCATCCTCCACCTCCTCTATTCGCGTTTCTACACGCGGGTCCTCAGGGACCTGGGGTATCTCAAGATTAGCGAACCGTTCACCAACCTCCTGACCCAGGGGATGGTCTGCAAGGAGACCCAACAGTGTCCCGAGCACGGGTTTTTGTATCCCGAAGAGGTATCGGATAACACCTGCAGGTACTGCGGGGCCGACATCATCGAGGGGAACATGGTGAAGATGTCCAAATCCAAACGCAATGTGGTCGATCCCCAGGACCTGATTGACCGCTATGGCGCGGATACGGTCCGGATGTTCTGCCTCTTTGCATCCCCCCCGGACAAGGATCTGGAATGGAGTGATCAAGGGGTTGAGGGGTCTTTCCGATTCCTGGGCCGGATCTGGCGTCTGATTACAGAAAACGCCGCCCATATGAAAGCGGTGGATCCCCATTCGGGAGAAGAAGGAATTTCAGGGTCGCTGAAGGGACTGCACCGAAAAACCCATCAGACCATCAAAAAGGTGACCGAAGATATCGAAAACCGGTTTCATTTCAATACCGCGATTGCGGCGGTCATGGAGCTGGTCAATGAGATCAATCAGTTGCTGAACAGCGGTACCCAGAAAGATGATACGACATGGGCGGTTATCCGGGAGGCCGCAGAAACCGCCATTGTTCTCCTTTCTCCTGTGGTGCCGCACATCACGGATGAGATGTGGGAGATCATGGGACATGAGCCGTGTCTGATGGAAAAGCCGTGGCCCGCATACCGCCCGGAGGCCCTTGAAACCGAAAAACACCTCATTATCCTTCAGGTCAACGGAAAAGTGAGAAGCCGCATCGAGGTGCCGGCCGCCATCACGGACAAAGAAATTGAAGCCAAGGCTCTGGCAGACGAGCGAATCAAGAAGTTTACAGAGGGAAAAGACATCAAGCGGGTCATCGTGGTCCAAAAAAAGCTGGTAAATATAGTTGTTTAAAACGGCCTAATCGAGCTGAAGTTTCCGCAGAAATGCTGTAGTTGTCTAATCGAGGACGAGCAATGAGCAGGTCTCAGGTTTCAGGTTTCAGGTTTTTTAAATCGGCAATTTTATCCTGTGAAGTCTTCTCTACGCTGTTTCACCGGGGTGGAGATTGGAAACACCTTACCCTTCTCTTACTTTTCCTGTGTATGGCAGGATGCGGATACAACCTCCAGGCAACGGGTAAGCCAAAGGGGATCACCATTCCGAGCCTGGCCATTCCCCTGATGAAAAGCCCTTCCTCATCCCTCGGATTCGAGGGGGACTTCAGCCGGATGATCCGGCAGGAGTTCGTCAGCCATTCCCAGATCCCTTTAACGTCAAGGGAAAAGGCGGCCATGGTCCTCGTGGGGACCGTGACGGACATCAGGACAGTACCGTTGAGCTATCGCATCAGCGATGAGAATTTTGAGGTGACCACCTCCAGGTGGCTCAAGATCAGGCTCTCCTGCAAGCTGGTGGAGCGCGCCACGGGAAAGCTCATATGGGACGATCCGAATATGGAGCAGAAAGCGGCCTTTACCGTCACCTCTGATCCCCTCCAGACAAGCTATAACAGACGAAAGGCAGCAGAAAAGATCGCTCGGCTACTGTCAGAAATCATCTATCTGAGGACCATGGAACGGTTTTAATGACAAGAGATCTCTCTGCTGAACACGTCCTCAAGCAATTGGAGAAGGGCCGGCTGGACCCGGTCTATCTCTTTTACGGTCCCGACGAATTCAGGCAGGAAAAGGTCTTAACCCGCATTCGTGAGTGCTACATTCCCGAGAACGCCCGGGATTTCAATCTCAAGATCTTTTACGGAGAGGATACAAGGCCGGCCACGGTGATGGATTCGGCCCGATCCGTCCCTTTTCTCGCATCCAGTCGTCTCGTGATTGTCCGCCGGATTGAACAGATGGCCGCTTCGGCTCTCGAGGATTTTATCGCATACCTCGACGCCCCCATGGAATCTTCCTGTCTGATATTTGTTTCGGGCAAGGCCGATTTCCGGCTCAGTTTTTACAAGCGGCTGCGACATTCGGGGGCAGCGGTGAATTTTAAGAATCTGTACGGCAATCAGGTCGTCCCATGGATTCAATCCACGGCAAAAGAGATCGGGCTTAACATACAAAGGGAGGCCTGTGTCTTTTTGCACGGGCTGGCCGGCAATCAGCTGAGGATCCTCTACGAAGAGCTGGAAAAGCTATATCTCCGCCATGGGAGCCAATCGGTGGGGATCGAGGAAATCCAGGATCTGGCCATATACAGTCGAAATTTTACCATATTTGAACTGATGGAAGAAATATCGCATCGGCGGCCTGCCCGATCCCTTTCCGTCTTGGATCGATACATGGAAGAGGAGGGGAAGGATTCGGCCTTTCAGATCGTCGGTATGCTGAACAGGCAGATCCGTCTCATTTTTCAGGCCCGGGCGATTGTGCAAGCCGGGGGGCGGGCATCGGAGATCACCAAGAAACTCAAGGTTCAACCTTTCCTTGCGGAAAAACTGATGCAGCAATCGAAGATTTGGGGCTCAGGCGAACTGGAGCGGGCCCTGGGCCTGCTCTACAGGGCTGACGCACGCCTCAAGACGGGGGCCGAGGCCCGACTGGTGCTCGAAAACCTGGTGCTCTCCCTGATGGCTCATCCCTCAGAGGCGGTTAACTGATTCACCTGCCGGGTCAGCCGGGAAATTCTGCGGGCAGCCTGGTTTTTGTGTATGATCCCTTTGGATGCGCTTTTCTGAATAACGGATACGGCTTTGACCAGGTTTTCCCTGGCCTTTTCCGGTGAGTTGTCTGCCACTTCCGTTCTGACCGCTTTGACCGCTTTTTTGACGGTGGTCTTATAGCCCTTATTCCGGACGCGCCGGACGTCATTCTGTCTTGCCCTTTTGAGGGCTGATTTATGGTTGGCCAATACCGCTCCTCCTCGTATAGACGATATAAATGATGGTTATAATCTAAACTTTCTATTTTATAGTAATTAATTATTGTGTCAAGATTTTTTTCAGTGGGGCAACCACAGGCATCACAAAGGGGAGCGGTAAGCAGGGCCGCGGGCGTCGTTGGCTTCTTCACCCTCCTGAGCCGTATTCTCGGGTTGGTCCGTGACATGGTGCTGGCAACGCTCTTTGGATCCGGGATGGCAGCGGATGCCTTTTTTGTGGCCTTTCGAATCCCCAACCTGCTCAGACGCCTCTTTGCCGAAGGCTCCCTGACCATTTCCTTTATTCCCATATTCACAGAGTATCTCACCCAGAAAGGCAAGGAAGATGCCTTTGAGCTGGCCCGGGTGGTGCTGACCCTGCTCACCCTCATATTGGCTGTAGTGACCGTAATGGGCATTCTTCTGTCTCCCTGGATCGTGAGGCTCCAGGCCTTCGGATTCGGGGACGCGGGCATCAAATATGAGTTGACCGTACTGTTGACCCGGATCACGTTCCCCTACATTTTTTTCATCAGCATTGTCGCCTTTTTTATGGGCGTACTCAATTCCCTGAAGCATTTCGCGGCCCCGGCGGCGGCCCCGATTTTCCTCAATGTGGGCATCATCGGAGCCGGGTACCTCCTCTCACCTCACTTAACCGAACCGATCGTAGGGATCGCCGTAGGGGTGCTCATTGGTGGATTTTTGCAGCTCGTTCTGCAGATCCCGTGGGTCCTGAAAAAAGGCCTTCGCCTCATCCCGAGATGGGAACCGAGCCACCCCGCGCTCAGGCGAATCGGTCTTCTCATGCTGCCGGCCGTATTCGGTTCCGCCGTCTATCAGGTGAACCAGTTCATCGGGACGCTTTTGGCGTCATTTCTGCGGGAAGGGAGTGTCTCCTGGCTTTATTATGCGGACCGGCTGGTGCAGTTCCCGCTGGGCATTTTTGCCATTGCCATCAGCACGGCCGCACTCCCTTCACTCGCCGTTGAGGCGGCCAGCGGCAAATTTGAGGAATTCAAGCGCATCCTCAATCATTCACTAAGGCTGGTCTTTTTTATTGCCGTGCCTTCCTCGGTGGGCCTTATTGTTCTCGGAAGGCCCATTATTCACATCCTCTTTGAAAGGGGGGCCTTTACATCCCATGCCACGTCCATGACCACCTATGCGCTCCTTTTTTATGTTTTAGGGTTGTGGGCATTTTCGGCGAACCGGGTGATCATCTCGGCGTTTTACGCCCTTCAGGACACCAAAACCCCGGTAAAGGTGGCCGTTATCACCGTACTGTTCAATCTCGGGTTTAGTCTCCTTTTCATGGGGCCGCTTAAACACGGAGGGCTTGCCCTTGCCCTGTCCATGGCCTCCATGATTCAATTCTGTCTCCTCATATTTTTCCTGAAACGAAAAATCGACCTGGGCGATATGCGACCGGTTTTTGTCTCAGGTTTAAAATCCAGCGTTGCGGCGGCGAATTATGGGAGGAGGCGTCTACCTGATTCATCTCGTGTGGTTACCGGTAAACCCCGGGCAGGGCTCCTTCACCAAATTTTTGAGCTGTTTCTTCGACTCGTTCTTCGGGCTTGGCTTTCTTCGTTGGCGCAGCTCGATTTTTCAAATGCAGCGACTTAGACGGACTCGCACAGACACTTTTTCAAAGGGGAGGGCGGGAACCGCGGGTCTGAGGTTTCTTATGGCCTGGAAAAACATGGAGGTAGAAGCTTTTTCCAGGCAAATGCCATCCTTTACACGAAGATGTGGAACAGGCCTACCTTCCCCATCTCCCAATGCCTCACTCATCAATCCAAATTCTAGGCGGATCAAACGGGCGCAATATCATGTGTCTCTTTGCCCTTGACACACAAGGTGAAATCCCCTGATGCTCCGGCTCCAAAAAAGCGAGTCTTATCACCTTTTTTATTGCTCAGGTTGTTTGAATATAAATCAGGAGACAAAATTGGTGCTTGACGCAGTGATAATTTCAATGCCGTTAGAAAAGTTTTTCCGCTACCAATCCTTTGAAACTGTCCATTGAGGGAAGGACAGCAGATCTACAGGTTGTCCGGCATTATGTCAAAAACAAAGGCAGTATTGACAAAACGATAGAAGGCGCTGATGTAATGAGCTGGGAATCGGCGCCAAAACTTAATGGCATATACCTATATAATAATTTAAGAAAACACCATTTCAAAGTGGCTTTGGTCAATGATTTTCTGACGGATCAGGATAAACTTAAAAGTTTACTTAGTCGAACGCCACTTTCCATTATTATCTCGACCACGTTTATCTTTAATAAGAAGTCTCTCCATAAAATAATCGCGGATATTCGCGAAATGGCTCCGGATATAAAAATTATTGTCGGAGGCCCTTTTGTCTATTTTTCTTATCTTCTGCAATATCGTTGCAGAGAGCCCGACTATTTTTCGGATCATGATGCAGATGATTTTCTTTTTTGAGAGTTACCGATAAACCCGGCGCTGACATCTATATCGTCAGCTTAAAAGGGGAGAAAATCCTCCGCAATGTCGTTGAAATCGATCGAAGATAACATGCCCCTTAACGGATTACCCAACACGGCACGATTCGAAAACGGTGCCTGATCATTTGCAAGCTGGTTGATGACTTATCAGATTCAGATGATATGGCTATTGACTGGAAAAATATGCCTGAATCGATTTTTAAGTCAGGCGTTTTACCCATGCAAGCGAGCGTTGGGTGTCCTCATCGATGCGCCTTCTGTAATTTTGTTAAGGATCGGCGACTCACTGCCGTTAAATCGCTCGATACCCTCATTGCACAAAATGAGGGAGGTAGCACGAAGAGGAATCAAATATATCTGGTTTGTTGATGACAATTTTCGGCTGGGAAAAGGCGATATCAGAAGACGTATCAGACGCATGATTAGTGAAGGCTTGGATTTACAATGGATGACCTTTATTAGGGCAAGCACTTTGGAAAATCACAGATCCAAAGCTGTTGAAGCGTGCAGGTTGTATTGAAGTGCAGCTAGGTCTTGAATCAGCGGATTCCCAAATTTTAAAAAATATGAATAAAAAGGCTAGTCCCTCACTTTTTAGTTCTGTACTGGAAAAGCTTCTGTCAACAGGAATCAATTGTTCATGTTATTTCACTTTCGGTTTTCCGGGTGAGACTGCTCGAATCCGCAGAAAGAACTCGAAATTTTATTTTAGAAAACCAATACCCCTCATTTAATGGAGCGCTTTCCTGGTCTCTTTTTCCATTTGTCCTGAGCCCGTTAAGTCCAATTTACGAGCCCGATACCCGAAAAAAATACGAATTGACGGGCTATTTGGAAGATTGGCGGCATTCCACAATGAGTTCTGAGGAAGCTAGGGCGGAAGTCAGAAATGTTTTTTGCA
This sequence comes from Deltaproteobacteria bacterium, assembly GCA_034522175.1. Lineage (GTDB taxonomy): Bacteria > Desulfobacterota > DSM-4660 > Desulfatiglandales > Desulfatiglandaceae > JAIPDZ01. The sequence goes on from JAXHLQ010000001.1 coordinate 4,710,200, forward strand.
ATTAACGATTCCGGTCCGATCTACAGAGGAGATAACCAGGAGTTTCTTAGGGGATTTCTTCCTAACAATGGAAGCAATTCTTCGCCATCAGGCACCAACTTTCAAAAGCGGCTATGAAAAACACCTCTCGAAAAAAGACATCCTCGAATCATTCTCAATGCTATTTCAATGAAGTGAAAGCGAGACGTGAAATGCGTCAGATAAACAAAATTTGGATAGATAAATGGCGAAATCATCTACCTATTAGTCAGTTTCAAGGTTATCGATTTGATGTTGTCTTTATAAAACTAGCAGGGATGTTCTTTGAAAATTTGGAAGGGGCAGAAATGACCGTTTCGCCTGAATCAAATATTTAATGGAAAATGCTGAGGAGACGGTTCGGCTCGAGATGAAGACTGAACCTGAAGTGGTCCGCAAACAGGCAAGCTGGTGCGGTGTTACCCGAAATATGAGAATTCTGGATGCGGGTGTGTGGCAGTGGTAAAACTACTTCGACTTTACACGAAATGATACAGCCCGGCGGAAGTATTGTGTGGTGCGGATTGATTCCCACGCATATTACTCATGCTCAGAAGAAATACGAACAACCAGGTATATACTTCGAACTTCGAGATCTCCGAGATTCTCTTCAGGATCTGGGAAAGTTTGATCTTATCTGGGTACGATTCGTCATGGAGTTCAATCGGATTGAGGGGTCGCGAATTATTAAGAATTTGACGGAGTGTCTTAATTGGGAGGGTATCTGCGTCTGAATAGATCTAGATCACAATTGTCTAAGCCACTATCAACTGCCAGCAAAAATAGCGCCACTTCTTCAAAAGCTTACAAAGCATTTTGAAAAGAAATTTAATTTTGATGCTTATGCTGGTAGAAAGCTCTACTCATTTTTATATGAAATGAAATATGAGAAAATTCAGGTTGATGTTGGTGCACATCACCGTCATCTACGGAGAATCCAAGGATGTGGATGTATACAACTGGATCAAAAAACTGGAAATAGTGATAAACAAGGCCCCTGAGTCTATTTGAAGAGTATCCGGGTAGGCATTCGAAATTCTTCACCGACTTCATTCAATTCTTCAAGGACCCCAAGAGGTTCACTTATACGCCCATCATCCTGTGCAAGGGAATGAAGCCATATGAAGCGCCAAAGCTTAAGAAGTCAAATGATTGAATTCAGGGTCGGCGTTTAAAATTGTTTAAATATATCAAAGAATTGATTTTCACATCTTAGGACAGATCATCCACTACAAGTGGCGATCAAGATGTTTTCCTCTACTCTGTATGATAATGCCCTTAGCTTTCTCATGAGGATAGGCTTCCTTATAAACCCTCTTATTAACCAGGGCATCATAGACATCCGCAACGGCTACAATCCGTGCTGAAAGCGGTATGTCATCCCCTTTCAGACCGTCCCGGATAGCCCGTGCCGTCATACCGTTCGTGGTGATGTCGGGCAATTTCCGCACTTATCCTGAGGAATTCCGCATTAGGATATCTCAAGAGAGCCTCGTTCAGTGTTTCATATCCGATTCTGCCAGTGCTCCTTCATAATGGAGAATTCTTCATCGTTATAAAGCCCTGGTTTCAGGAGAATAGCGTCAGGGATTCCAATTTTTCCTATGTCATGCAGCGGGCTGGTCAGAGAGAGATTCTCGACAAAAAGCGTGTCGAGCTCTTCAGGACAATTCGGAGACTTCAAAAAAGCTTCCGCAAGGGCTTTTGAGTAATGCTCTTATCCGCTCCAGATGGTTACCCGTTTCAGGATCCCTGGATTCGGCCAGCCGGGCCAGCGAAAAATAACCAGATCTCGAGACTCAAAACCCAATATCCGTTCACCGGCCCTGATTTACGGCCAGTTCTTCTTTGACAAATGGTTTTGAAATGAAATCGTCGGCGCCCGCTTCCATTCCAATTACAATGTCACTCCACAGCTTCTTTGGCAGTTACCATGATCACGAACGTATAGCTGCCCCCTTCGGACTTGACGTACTCTTCTTGCAGAGTTCCAGCCCATCCAGTCCGGCATGACCCAGTCTGTAATGACCATTCGGGTTCGTTCATGCTGCCATTTCTGCCATGCCTCAATTCCGTCTTTTGCTGTCAGAGGTTTCGTGGCGAAGCTCTGAATCAGTTTCTCGATTTTTTTCCGGCTGACGAGTTCATCATCAACAACCAAAATCTTCATAAGAGGTTTTCTCCTCTATCAGAACAAATCCTGGGCGAAAGATCTAATATTCGCTTTCCGTTTTAAGCTTCTCGAGATGCTTTCTGCAACCTTCGATATCTTCTGATGTTGCATGTTTTTCAAGGTTCAGAGCTATCATAGACAGCTCTTTTGCCACCAAGTTAGCAGCCCCTCCTTTAATTGTATGCGCTTCTCTTCTGATCTCTTCAAAGTCGTTTTTGGAAATCGCTTTCTGTAACGTCTCGATTTGATATCGGGCGTTTTCCAAAAATCCATTCAATACGTCAATCAGCAATTCCCTGTCCCTTCGAATTCTGTCAATGCCTTATCAAAATCCATGGGCTGAGGATGCGATACTTGCCCATTGGGTAGTAATCCGCTAGTTTTATCTTTTTTTATAGACGATGGATATTTAGACACACCTTCCTGCAAGAGATATGTTGTGTTCTCGTGGGAAACATCCTCGATGGTTGTCCACTTCTTTACCATAGACAGTAGTGAGGCCTTTTTAATCGGTTTGGCCAAATAGTCATTCATTCCCACTTCGACACTTCTCCATGTAGTCTGTTACGGCATGGGCTGTCATTGCAACGATTGGGATATTGAGAAGTGAAACTCTCCGCCATGGTCACATCTCTTCAGCCTCGATGAGCCGGATCTTTTTTGTGGCTTCATACCCATCCATCAGAGGCATCTCAATGTCCATCAATATAAGATCGTACGTATTCTTTTCATATAGCTCTACCGCATCTAAACCATTTTGAGCCAGATCCACCTGAAAGCCTGCATTTTCCAAAAAGGCGATAGTCACCTTTTGCCCGATTGGATAGTCCTCGGCGAGGAGGATGCGGACATCTTTTTGAGCTATCTCGTTGTCCATTTCCTCTTTCGCTGTTTTTACCGTTGGTGGAATAGCGCAATTTGTCTATTAAAGACCGACGGTGAACCAAAAGGTGCTCCCTTCTCCCTCTCTCGCTTTCACACCTATCTCTCCCCCATCAACTCTACTATCTGTTTAGCTATGGTGGTTCCGAGGCCTGTGCCTCCGTAGGTTCTCGTGGTGCTACTATCTTCCTGCGTAAAACTCTCGTAAAAGTACTCAACTTTCTTGTGATATTCCAATGCCGGTATCGCTTACCGAAAACCGAATTGCTATTTTTTCCCCGATGACTCAATTTCACCTTTTACCTGTATGCTTCCTGTCTCTGTAAATTTGACGGCATTTCCCACAAGGTTCGTAAAGCCTGTTCAGCTTGGCCGGATCACCGTTGAGAATGGATGGAATATTTGGGTCCAGCACATAGCCAATCTTCAATCCTTTATGTTGGGCCTGAAGTCTAAACATGCTCAGGGATTCCTCCATCAGTTCGCTGAGGTCGAATGGGATCTGCTCAAGATGTATCATCCCTGCTTCAATTTTTGAAAAATCAAGAATGTCGTTGATAATAGAAAGTAAAGAATTTGCCTCATTTTGAATAATGTTAACAAAATTCCTTTGTTCTTCTTTCAACGGGGTCTCAGAAATGAGTGGGCTCAATGCAATGATTCCATTTAAAGGAGTCCTGATTTCATGGCTCATGTTGGCCAAGAACTCACTCTTGGCACGATTGGCGCTCTCTGCAGCCAGTACCGCTTGGCGCATCTCTTCCGCCTTTTTCCGCTCGGTGATATCACGAACCACCCCACGAAATCCTCTTCGGCTCACCTGTTGCATCACGAATCAAAGATGCCGACATCTCAACAAAGAGCGTTTTCCCTTTCTTGTGTCTCACTTCAAAACCTGAATACTCGCAAAGGAACACCCGTCTCATAGACCTGTTTAAATGCCTTAAAGATTTGGGATGCCCCTTCAGGTGATGTGTATTTCCGATGATTCATTCCCATAAGTTCTTCACGGGAATATCCGAGTATTCGACACACGGAATCGTTAAAAAATCTTAAATTGCCGGCAAGATCCACTTCGAAATAACCCTCTTCAATACTTTCGAGAATGTTTCTGTATTTCTCTGCGGCTTCTTCAATCTTTTGAAATGAGGTAGCATTAACGATGCTTACAGCAATTCTGAGAGGCCACACCCATTAAAAGGTTCATGTCACTTTGAGTAAGCGTCCTTTTGGATGCCACATTATCTACTGCCAGAACGCCGAGGGAATCTGGACTCATGGACAATTGGCACACAGATGATGGAATGAACACCATTTTCTTCGCAGAGGATAGGCTTCTTTCCGATAGTTTGCTCTCTTCCTGTCTCAAATCGTTTACCGAAAACGGTTCCTGATCCTTAAAGGCCCTTACAAACATACCCTTGGATTCGGGATTATCCAAATGAAACTCAATCTCACCAGAGTAATTCCTCTTGTTTGGGAGCATACCCATACCCGGCCATGTGCATAAGTCTCTTTTTGTCATCGCTGGCCAGCATGATCATTCCACGATCGAAGTCCAAGTGTTTTTCCATTAAATTGACAATAGTTTGACACAAGGAATTCGTATTTCGTATACCAGATGAAGAGTGCCCAATTTCCTGAACCAACAAGGCATTGGCATACCGCATTTCCATTTCGTTCAACAGCGCGTTTGCGGCGTCACTTTGAGTTTCGATGGTCCTTGTAAGTTCTCCTCTTTCAAATTGCCACGAGAGAAGCGAAATACCCAAGCTAACGACTGAGATAAAGGAAAAAAATACAATCCACGAGAACGTCTCCAAAATGAAAAACGATATAAGGGAACAAATACCAGCGGTTATAAGAGATGACTGCTTGATCCTGTTTCCAAAGTAACGCTGGAGTCCTCTCCCACGAAACCACATAATGGCAATAGCCGTCACCCTTATGAAAGCATTTTGGATGTTCCACTTTGGCAAACTTGTCAGTGAACAACTTCGCCATTGATTCGAATATGCCGATCCGATTCTCACACTGATAAGGTCTTTTCATCCACCCCCTGGTTCGGAGTGGAAACGATTTCTACTTTATTAGGTCCGAATCTTTCTGGCATTTACGACTGGCCCCCCGATCATGGTATACCGTAAAGTCTACCCATCAATTGATATACAGATGCCAAACTCATACATCCCCAGAGTATACTGTTTAAGCAGGTCCCAGTGCCTTCAGATAGAGACTGCATAACGCCCAGCGTCTCTCGAGATATTTGGATTTTGCCAGACCTTCTCACCAAAACCTCATGAAATCGATCAACCTGCTCCTTGATATAACCAGTGTGCAGGATCACTACCAGCTCATATCTATTTACGTCCGCTTCTTCAAGCAGCGAATTAATATCAATTTCTGGATACACCTTCCTGACAAATTCGCAATAGATTCTCAGGTACTCGGCTATCATAAATCGGCGAATTTTTGTTTCAGGATGCTGCAAGTACTTTTAAGAGTACTCTGGCATTTCCTTGGGACCGAATTTCCGTTGAGTGAGCTGAATTGTTCCTATTCAGCTTAGATGTTTGAAGATCGGCGCTGTAGTTCTTTTTAAGCGCCAATGCGAAGAAGCTAACGCTATCATTCTTGACCATCTGAGCTTTCGCCTTTATAAATCAATACCTGTGATTAATTTTGAGGATGGATCAAGATGGTCTTCTCTTTCAACCGGACAGGGACACCTTCAAGCAACATTGTTGAAAATTCCGCAGTACAGATATCTTTGATTCTCCTTATTCCGGTATTAATATTTTAAAATGAACGAAGTGTCAACTTAACAACATAAAACCTGTCAAGCCCAGAGCTTGTATAGCTATACGTTGGTAAATCTTAAGGATAGGCGAGCTAACTAGCCCGATTTCAAGAGAGGAAATATCAATAGAAATGCCGAGATTGATTTTGATCAACCCTTCAAATACTCACAAAGGGTTCAGGAAATATACCTAATACTTCATGGCCACCACTCTAACCTTCCATATATTGCAGCGGTCACTCCCGATTATTATCGTATCGAACTCATAGACGAGAGCATTGAACCATTTGAATACAGAAAGGCTGATCTTGTTGGTATTACATCTTATACTGCAACAGCCCAGAGAGCGTACCAAATTGCGGAGGTATACAGAAAACAAAAGACGCCTACAGTTATTGGAGGAATCCATGTATCGATGGTACCAGACGAAGCCTTACAGTTCTGTGACAGTGTCGTCGTGGGAGAAGCGGAAAGTCTGTTTGGCCCAGAATACTTGAAGACTTTGAAACTGGAAAGTTGAAACGCGCTACTTTGGCTCACAGATTGATTTAGCGCAGTTAGTCATTTCCAGCGAGATATTTTGAAAAACGCTTATTACAGGTGGGGATCCATTCAGACTTCCCGTGGGTGTCCGATGGACTGGCCCGTTTTCTCAGTTCCGCTTTCAACGGAAAAGTGTTTCGTTAGAGAGGCCCCTCGATTCAGTCATTGAGGAATTAAAACAAATCCCTCAAAAACGTATAATGCTGGTTGATGACAATATTATAGGTTATGGAAAAGGGATTTAGAATGGGGCTAGGTCTTTCTTTACAGAATTGCAGATGAAAAGATCAGGAAAGTATTTTTTGCACAGTCGTCTCTTAACATTCAGAGAAGAGACACAGAACTGATTCGTGTCGCATCAGTTGCGGGCCTAAAGGTGGTATTCATTGGGTATTGAGTCTATCAATGCGGAAACACTCGATCTATAGAAAGGAAATAAACTTGAAGCACCAGCGGCAAAAAAAGACTGCTGAGGTTATAAAGAACATCCGTAAAGGGGGTATCGCCGTTTATGGCGCTTTTGTTATAGGAGTGACAACGATTGGAAAGTCTGTATTTGACGAAACCCTTCAGTTCGTGAGAGATGCCCGTATTGATGTTTTGCAGGTAACTAAACTGACACCATTACCGGGAACCAGATTATGGAGGGAAATGCAAATCAAAGATAGAATCATAGATAAAGATTTCCCCAAAGCATGGGATCTATACCGATTTACCAAAATGGTTTATGAACCAGCTAAAATGTCCATTGAAGACGTTTACAAAGGATTTACTTATCTGCGGTAAAGTATTACGGTTTATGGGAGACGATAAAGCGGACCATAAGGACTCTAATCGATACAAAAAGCCTTATCGCAACCATAATAGCATACCTCTTCAATTCTTCCTACCGGAAAGCATTCATAAGATCGGATCACTACCGAAAATACAAGGCACTGCACTTTGGACGATGAGTTTGGCATGAAGAATCGTCAGGATCCTATAATGATCGAGTTTAAGACTCCCTCTACGGCCGAGAAAAAGCCTATTTCCTGTTGAAATTAAACCAATCATTTATATATTCAAGGTACATATTTCCATACTGAACATCCAGTATCCACAAACAGTAATGCTTTTCATAAGGAATCCCTTGTGAATCCGAGTAATCGTGTGGATATATGAGAACGGGGACCTCGTCCGTGGCATAGGTTGACTTCAACTCCTCAATAGCAGTTGAAAGAATATCCCAGGAGAGAATTCCCGTATCCTTTCTATCACAATGACCTTGATGCTATTTGTCAGTTCGGAAAGGTTGAGTCCCAAGTCCGATTGATCCAAAACCAACACACACACAACCTGTTCTCATAACATAAGAATAGACGTGCAGTTTTCTGATTAAGTTGTATCGTTCATAAACTGATGCCAGTTTCTGAGCTCCTGTTTCCATGGTTTTGAGACCCAGCATGTCCAGTCAGTAGACCACCAGACTGGTGGCCTGTAGAACTGATTCAACTCCCAGATATCACGATCGGAACACTCCGTAATGTCCAACCATATGGACAATGAATCGCCTGGCACCGGATACTCGACGGATAGTAGGTGAATAGGTCCAGGGAGCAGCCCGAAGGATTCTTCAAGTTCACGGGCAAAACCGCCGAAAAGTCCATCCGGAAACTTCTTTTGAGGACGATAGACACAAGGCATAGTCCATGTGGGCCGCAGGCAGACGGTGCATATCGTTAAGATATAACATGAGATCTTTCAGAACTTTCAGGCCCGCGCCTACTGCCACCAAATTTTCGTGCAGCATGGTGGTGGATCATCCACGCCCTCTCGTATACCCGCACGATGGAGATGTGCCCATGGATCTTCCCATTACGCTGATACAGTAATATGTTTTGCGATTTCCGGGCTTTCCAGGTAGAGTTTCTTAAAGGTTTTCCTGAATTCGTCCCGGTGAGATTGAATGAGTTTATATTTTACGGGTAGATGAATCCAGACTCAAAAAGGAATTCCAGACAGTTCATCTAAATCGAGCATTTGGGAAACATGGGCATGGGATCCAATGCATTATAGAGTATATGACTTAAGCGGCTGTAGCGAGTTCACATCCATGTCCAGGATCGTGATGCCACACCTGACATTACCATCTTCTTCTTTAGACGGTAAATAACCTGTGCTGAACATTGTAGCTGCAGTTCACCGAAAGAACTCAATTGTCAATGAAGGGAGGATCATGCCCTGGAGGAGCAGACTTTCGTGCGGCGATTCGTGAACGGGAAAATCAAGAGGTCGACGATATCAGATGCGAGCCATCTCTATCTGCTTCTTAGCAGCGGGTGAAAGAAAGAAAGCACCGGGCGTCAAGAGAAGTTGGCGGGGGTTTCGAAGTTGCCTTTTCCTGTAGCGACTGAATTCCTCATTGACAGGTTCGAGGACGACTTCCATATGTCGATTCGGCTTCTCTTCACGAATGAAACGACAAGTCGCGGATAGAACAATTCATTTTGATAGCGAACTTCAATCGTTACTGGTGCCTCAAGGTTAAACCACTTGCGTGGCACTCAACGCCTCGGAATTCATTCTGACCCGATAGCCCATTGGACTGAAATCCATTAGTTGCCCTTTAGCAACGATTCCACTCTGCACCAACTCCACCGACACTTTATGCCCGGTAAACCTCTTTGCCTGTCGTTTACCGACCAGGAAACCCTGTGTTGTCATCCTGAAAAGAAAACCATTGCTCAGTCAAGCTCTACGGATATCCAGGGATAACGATCATAGATTGACCATCTTCGATGATTAGGTGTAATAATTCGTATTCTGAGAAGTTAAGTTCTAATGGGGTTTCCTCAGACCATCGGCAGTCCAAAACCTTGCCAAGAAAAGGACAAGGGGTATGCTTTCGTGAAATATTGGTAAAATACCTGCGATTTCGCAAGTGAACAAAAAAACAGCTTTTAGTGAAATGGAGGTGGTTAATTCGGTTAATCAGAACAGAAATACTTAAGGTTTCTGCCTCGTCCAAGGCTTCAACCAAATCCTTGTGCCGAAAAAGCCAAGGAGGAAACCATAGGTCCTCTTTCTTTCACTGACATCGTTAACCTTTTTATCTTGAGGATTCATATCACCATCACAAGACGTAACAGATTCGATGAAATCGCACGCACATAGGCCGTTCAATTTACTGTTACGACTATATACATGAACTATCTCCTGGTGGCAAAAGAAATGTGACCAGCGTCCACTTATGGTGTAATCGAACCTGGTTGTAAGCCGAGTACGGAGCAGGATACACATGGAAATGGACAACTTGTTGAATAATGCAGAATTTGATGAAATCGCCTTAAATGAAATTGACCCTGCCCCTGGACCATGTTGCATGAGCTTTGGCTTTGATCTTAGACCGCTGATCCAATCCATAGACGAGATCGGCCTTATCGATGCACCGCTCATGCTTCGTGATCGGGGACAAAAGGACGAACTCAGCGTCATCACGGGCTACAAACGAATTCTGGCCCTGCGGGAACTGAGAGCAGAACACGTGACATGCCGCATCCTCTCAGGATCAACAATATCGCCTTTGCGATTGTCTCCGTATTAATCTCTATGACAATATCACCTGTAAGGTCCTTAAACCCAGTGGAAAAGGGGATGGTGCTCAATCGGTTGGATCCATTGGTTCCTCAGGATGAGATCCGACGTTGCTATATGCCGTTGCTGGGGCTCCCGAGCTCACCAGGAGACGCACCGTCTCTACCTGAGCGTTGATCAGAGAACTCGATGACGAAACAAAGCATGTCATCGCGCAGGAACGACTTGGGATCCAATGCTTGAATCGCCTTATGGATCTGAATTCGGATGGGCGAACAGCCATTTCCTATTTGTTTATAAAAATAAAGTTTAACATTAATCAGCAATTGCAATGTATTGAGATACTAGACTGATTTATCTCATATTGAACATCGCTCGGTTACCCAAATCCTCATGGACGACGCCTTCATGGAAATCCTCTTCGGATGATCGCGCCAACACCCCCAAAAGGCCAGGGCCATACTCCGCCTTTTGAGGGGAAGACGTCTGCCGTCGGTGGCGCAGGCGGATCGCGCATTTAAGCGTCAGGTGGCCGGTCTCTCCCTCCCAAAAGGGGTTCAGATTGCATCGCCGCCGTATTTTGAAGGATCTCATTTCAAACTGAGATCCTGTTTAAGGACAGGCGCCGAACTTGCCAGAACCATCAATAAATTGAACACCATTCAAGGCCTTAAGCGCCATGCGTATTCCATGGAAAAAACGCCTGACATGCCCGATCGACCATCGCAGGCGTTCATTGAAGAGGAAGTCGCCTCGGAGCCGTATGTTCAGGAAGTCCTTGGCGACTTCCTCGCAATGTGCCATCACCCAGGCTCACCACAAAGCTGAGGAGGAGGAGGCCGGGTCTGATCCGGGAAAGGACATCCTGCACCTGATGCACTACAAGGGGGAGTTTTTAAAACCGTGTCCCGGAACCCGGGAATACATCTGCTGTGGATATCAGATCCTGAATATTGGCACCAACTGCCCCTTAGATTGCAGTTACTGCATCCTCCAATCCTACTTCAATGAACCCAACCTGAGGTTTTTGCCAACATCCGGAACGAACTGGACCGTGTGCTCGATGTCATCGATGCCGACACGAACCGTATCTTTAAGGTCGGCACCGGTGAATTCACCGACAGCCTTGCGCTGGATCCCGTCATGTGCTGGAGCGATTTTCTGCTTCCGCCATTTTCACGGCGCAAAAACGTTATCCTGGAGCTGAAAACTAAAACAGACGCCGTCGAGCGGTTGATGGCATCCCCATACAGGGATCGGATTGTCGTCTCCTGGTCCTCTCAACAGCCCGGCCGTCGCGGCAAGGGAAGAGAATGGGGAAGCATCAGCATCCAAAAACGGCTTCAAACAGCCCGGCGGCTTCAGGCTGAGGGGATTTGTCCTCGGTTTCGTTTCGATCCCTCCGTCCTCATCGCGGATGGAAGACCGAATATCCGAAGACCATCGAAGCTCACTGGACGACGATCCTAGATCCGAACAGGAATCATCTGGATCGGCCTTGGATCCCTTCGGTTTACGCCCCAGCTCAAACAGATCATTCGAAAACGCCACCCCAGACAGACATCCTGAACGGCGAGTTCATTCCGGGGTCTCGATGGCAAATTGCGATATTTCAGGCCGATACGGACGGAACTCTACCAGTTCATCAGGGAATGTCTTCGAAGACTGGTATCCAAAACTCGGCCTGTACCTGTGCATGGAATCAGATGACGTGTGGCAGGACAGCATAGGGTGGTCACCACAAACATCACCAGGATTACGTGAAATACTTGGACAGCCGCGTCATCGATGTTTTTCGGGTAGAAATCTGAGGGAGGATGTGATATTCATTTCCCAGCCTGTCAATGCCCGAGCTGAAAAGGCGGTAGGATATTCGGCGCCAGGGCAAATCCAACAAAGGAGAGATTTATATGGGTATCAAAGAAAAGGTCGAGAGTGCGCTACGAAGGTGAGGCCGTCGCTGCAGGCGGATGGTGGAGATGTGGAACTGGTGGACGTAGGGGATGACGGCCGGGTCAAGGTCAGGCTCACCGGCGCCTGTGGGGGATGTCCCATGTCCCAGATGACACTCAAGATGGGGATTGAAAAAATTCTCAAGCAGAATGTTCCGGAAGTGACAAGTGTGGAGTCCGCTTAGATAATGTCGATTTATTATTTATTATATAATACCGGATTATTAAATAACTGTTCACCGAATCCTTAGTCAGTTTTATCAGCCGATCATGGCTATAGCTTTCACAAAAGATTTCCCAGGGAGTTTCTGCGTTTGTTGCAAACGGCATCAAAACCATCGCTCAATGCGGCCTTGGCGATGATATGCCTCAAAATCTGAAAAGGCGAAACTGTTGCGACCGTTGTTAACCTTGTGCCGGCGATCAGGGATGTTTTCGAGCCGCGAGCCATAGATCCAGTGATGGTTGTAGCCATCATGGAAAAATTGATGTGATTGTTTACAGCATATGGATTGTGGGTCTGGCTTTTGCTGCTTCCAATGTCCTGCTTGATCTCCTTGAAGCCTGACTCGATTTTCCATTCGGCGCCACAAGACTGATAATTTGCTCAACCGATAGATCCAAGTCCGTAGAATAAGATGGTGATCCACTGTGTTTTTCGAAAAACCGATACAACACGTACAGGCAGTTAAGGTTTTTGATATGGATGATTTTTGAGAACGCGTCAGCTTGCGGTGTTTGCCATAAGAAACACGCGATAGGTTGAAGACTCAGTTATTACCGCTGCCATTTCAGGCGCATGATCCCAATCTGTCGCCATACTTCTTCGCTGCTGGTTTTCGAAGAGCTCTCCGGCATGGAGAGAGTATGATCGGAACGTAATCTTGAAAGCAACCAGAAGTTTCCGAGTTCTTCGCGCAGGGGTTTGAAAGTGCCTATTCTGAACCAGCCGCCTCCACAACTGACCGTCACGCCAACGCCAGGGAAGTGATGAGCTACCTGAATCACCATCTCGACAGCTTGTTGGAGTTTGGTTTGGAAAGGAGTGACCTTGCCGGGAACCCTCATATTGTTCAATTTGGCATCTATGGCCTTTTCTGGCAAATAGAATCGATGGGCAAGCGGGAGACAAGCCCATCGCCCCTTTAATGCGCTTTAAGAGTCCAATGAGAACCAATATTCGTGCCCAGGGTATTTGGATTGGTTGGCTTCGGCCGCATGGTCGAAGATGTGAACACTTACTGACCTGTCTTGGGGTTGATGAAATCATTTAGACCGCAATCAACAGGCGCCCATCGGAAGGGGATTTGGGAATGATGCGCCACAAGGTGGGCCATAGCTTATCCCATGGAATTTCGTTGGAAGCCATGAAGGCGAAGCGACGTTCGCTAAGGTTGAGACCGAACAGTGTATGGATGCAACGCAAAATGTTTGAAGAGATGGACGTGGTGAATGGGATAATGAATGCCAGGATGGTATAAGAGAACCAAAGTCCGCGCTCCCTACCGAGGTTAGTGGAGGAAAATCACTCCTGCAGAGGCTTCAGGATATTGTTTAGTACAAAACATGCCACCGTACTCCTTTCCGACGCGGATATCAAACGGTTATATGTCGAATCCTATCATGGAAAGTAACGGGATCAAGCAAAAAAGTAACCTAAGTTATTGAAATAATTGGCACAATTAATGCAAAAAATTTTCAATTTCCACGCCAAAGGGTCTACTTTTTAACAAAAATTGCGCGAAAGTAGCTGGAAAAATTAGAATACCTTTAAAAACGGTGAAACTTCAGTTAAATAATATTGTTAAACCAATTTATTAAGATAAGGAGGCATTATGGATATCAAGAAAGTCGGCGTCGTGGGTGCCGGTGCCATGGGTAACGGTATAGCGCAGATGGCCGCTCAGATCGGTTGTGACGTGGTCATGCGGGACATCAAGGATGCGTTTGTGGAACGGGGCATGAAAAGCATTGACCGGTTCCTGTCCAAGGGGGTGGAAAAGGGAAAGCTCGAAGCAGCGGACAAAGACGCCATCCTGGGACGGATCAAGGGGACCACGGATATGGGTGAGCTCAAAGACGTGGATTTTGTTATCGAGGCGGTGATTGAGGACCTGGAATTAAAAAAGAGTGTCTTCAAGGAACTGGATGAGCTGTGCGCCCCCGGAGTGATCCTGGCATCCAACACCTCATCCATGTCCCTTACGGAAATCGCGGCGGCAACGAACCGGCCGGACAGGGTATGCGGCATGCATTTTTTTAATCCAGTTCCGCTGATGCGACTCGTGGAAGTGATCCGTGGCTATGCCACCAGCGATGAAACCATTGAGACGACCACGGCCCTGGCTCAGAAGATGGGAAAAACAACGGTGGAGGTCAAGAAGGACTCACCGGGGTTCATCGTCAACCGGATCATGATACCGCACATGATCGAAGCCATAAAAATTGTTGAGGAAGGGATTGCCAGCATTGAAGACGTGGATATCGCGGTGAAAAACGGGCTGAATTATCCCATGGGCCCGTTTGAATTGATGGACCTTACCGGTATCGACATTGCCTATTTTGTGACCGAGTATTTCTACAAGGAGTTGAACAAGGAATCCAAATGGGCCTCCCCAAATCTCCTCAAGACCATGATTCGTGCAAATCGGCTCGGCAGAAAGACGAGCGGGGGCTGGTACGACTACAGCAAATAAAAGGAATCCACAGGATATAAAAAAGGCAGCGCAGATAAGGCTGCCTTTTTTATTGCGTTTTTTGGGTGGCCCTTTATTTATTCTTGTGACGCATTTTCTTTCGGAGCTTTCTGTATTTATGCTTGGTAATCTTTTTTCGGCGCTTTTTTACAACAGAACCCATTTATGTATTCCCTCCATTCATAGATGTCCATCTTATACTAAACCGCGTGGGTGGTGTCAACCTATATTTTGAGTTTACATAATATATATTATCAGACGTTATATTTTGGCGGCTTTTTCCGTGTAAAGCCGCCGGTCGGCCAGCTCAACCAGCTCTTCGCCGGTTGTCTGTTGTGAAAACACGGCAAATCCGCTGCTCATGCCGATATCACATTCCTGTTGAACCGTTTTCTCAATTCTCTCTGCCATCTTTCTGGCGATGGCTTCATCCGCCTCGATGAGGATGACGGCAAATTCATCGCCACCGTAGCGAAACCCGGCGTCTACCCCCTCTCGAATATTTTTTCTGAGATTGTCGCCCACACATTTAAGCAGATTGTCGCCCGCGCGGTGCCCATGTTCGTCGTTATACCCCTTGAACCCGTCCAAATCGAACATGATGACTGCCAAACCGCTGTTCTGTCGTTTGGCTCGCAGGATTTCCCGTTCCAAAGAGTCATAGAAGTGCCTGTGGTTATAGAGTCCGGTCAGGGCGTCGGTGATGGAGAGCCTGCTGAGTTTCTCCCGGATGTTCCGCTCCATAATGGCCCTTCGGATTTTGGCAATGAGCTCTTCAATCCGAAAGGGTTTGTTTATAAAATCCGCAGCCCCCGCATCCACCACATCCACGTAGTTGTATTCCTTGGAATACCCGGTCATGGCAATGGCGCAGATCTGCGGGTACTGATCTTTGATCCGTCTGATCAGCTCAAGGCCATCGATTCCAGGCATTTTAATATCCGTGAGCAGGAAGGTGTACGATGCCGCTTCAAGGGCTTTCAAGGCCGCTTCACCGCTCCTGACGGCCTCGGCACTAAATCCCATATTAATGAGCATCTCCATGGTGATTTCTCGGATCGCCTCTTCATCATCCACCACGAGGATTCGTTCCTTCGTATAGTCGATGGTTTCGTTTCCCGATCTGTTTTGATTGTCCAAGTCCGGGTGGTTCATCCCATGCGCCCAATCAAGTGCGTCAGCCAAATCCCTTTATTCCACACGTTCAGCCCATAGTGAGTGAGGTAACCCTTTTTTAACCATGACCTTAACGATCTTACCGATCAACCTTGAATCACCGATGAAATTCACGACTTTATTTGTCGGTGTGCGGCCGGAAAGCTCCCCCTTTTTACTGGCACCCTCGACGAGAATCCAGGCGCTCTTCCCTTCAAGTTGTTTGTTTTTCTCCAGGGTAATCCGGTTCTGGAGCGCCTGAAGGCGCCTCAGCCGCGATCCCTTGGTATTCTCGTCGATTTTGTTTTCCAGTCGAGCCGCCTGGGTGCCTTCCCGGTCGGAATAGATAAATGAAAACAGTGAATCGAAACGAATACGTTCAATCAAATCCAATGTCAACCGAAAATCCGCCTCTGTTTCACTGGGAAAACCGACCATTACATCAGCGGTGATGGCGATGCGGGGCACGGTCTTCCTCAATTTGTTTGTCAAGGTTAGATAGTGCTGCCGTGTGTATCCCCGGTGCATCATCTTGAGAATTCGGTCCGATCCAGCCTGAAATGGGAGATGGATGTGGGGGCAGAGATTGTCAATCTCTGAGAAACATTGAATGAGACGATCGGAGAGATCTTTGGGATGAGACGTGGTAAATCGGAGTCGTGAAAGGCCCTTGAGCTGACTTACTCGATGAAGGAGGCCAGCGAAATCCCATGATTTATTCTCGTGCCACCGATAGGAGTTCACGTTCTGTCCCAGTAGCGTAATCTCTCTGACCCCCTGGGCCAAGAGATCCGATGCCTCGGAGAGGATCTGTTCCGGTGGCCTTGAAATTTCTCTTCCGCGAACGTACGGGACCACACAATAGCTGCAGAAGTTATTGCACCCCTGCATAATGGAAATGAACCCGGCCACTCTCGATGTGAAGTATCCCGGATGAATCGTGGGGAGTGGGGGGGCGGGCGTAAGACTCGTGGCCGCCATTCTTTGGGGGGACGCGTCTTCGCGCGTTAACCATTCAGCGATCCGCTCCAGTTCCCTTGGGCCCGCGACAACATCCACAAAGGGAAACCGCGAGAAGAGGCCCTTTCCTTCTCTTTGAGCAAGGCATCCCACCACACCGACGCGAAGTGCCGGATTTCGCCGCTTCAACTTCGCTATCCGACCCAGGAAGCTGAACGCCTTTTGTTCAGCCTTGGCACGCACCACGCAGGTATTGAGTAAAATGAGGTTTGCCAACTCCGGACGGTCCACGGGTGAAAATCCAAGGGCAATCAGGGTTTGTGCCAGAACATCAGAGTCATAAACGTTCATCTGGCAACCCATGGTCTTTATATAGAATCGATTGTCCAAGGCAGATTCGGATCAGGCACTGACCGGGGCGTCTTCAATCGTCATCCCCTTACCTTCTTTCCTTAAACTATCCAGTAAGGCCGTTAAACGCATCTCGCATCCCGGTGCAATGAGAACCTCAATGAGTGCGGGTTGAGGATCGAGGGTGGATACCACGGCCATCCCGTCGTAGGATTCAAGGGTGAATCTCAGGTAACCGATGTCCTTTCGATCCACATGGAACACCCGTCTGAGACTCCGTGTGGGAAGGGGGTCACTCGTCACTTCTACGGGTGGCGCCGCCCCACATGAGTTTAGCCCGGAGAATCTTGAAATAGCTCTGGTCATCCGGCCTCAATAGTTTGATGATTTCATTGGATTTCTGGATGATCACCACATCACCGGCCTCCAGCTCAAACCCCACCTGCCCGTCGAAGGTCAACGTGACCGTGTCCTCCCGCTCTCCGCCCATGGTAATGCCGATCGTGGCACTGTCCGGTACAATAAGCGGTCGGTTGCTCAGGGTGAAGGGACAGATGGGTGTCAGGATGAAAGTCTCGATGGTCGGATAGAGGATCGGTCCGCCTGCCGCCAGGTTGTAGGCCGTGGAACCGGTGGGCGTGGCAATAATCAAGCCGTCCGCCCTGAATGTGGTCAGAAACTCCCCATCGATGGTGACGTCTAGGTCGATGATTCGGGCCAGCGTGCTCTTGTTGATCACCACGTCATTCAGGACCTGAAAACGGATCACCGGCTCCTGGTTGCGAAGGACTCGCGCTTCGAGCATGCGCCGTTTCTCCACCTGCAACCCGCCGTGAATCATGGTCTCCACCACCGGATACAGTCGATCCAGGGGTATTCCGGTAAGAAATCCTAAGCCTCCGAGATTGACGCCCAGGATGGGAACACCGTAGCGCCCCACCCTGCGGGCGGCCCCCAGCAGTGTGCCATCTCCGCCCAGGACGATCACCCAATCAACGGTCTTGGGAATGCTTGAGCATTCCTCATAATCTCCGTCCGAGGGGTCGGCCGGTCCCATCTCTTCAAGATGGACCGCAAACCCCTTTTCCCTAAACCATTTTTCGAGCTTTTCGGCCTCTATTTTTGCCGGATCATAATGGTGCTTATAGATGATTCCAACAGACGCAGTTGACATGGTGCCTCTCAGCGGTCTTCTATTCAAACAGGGGGACGATTTCAAACTTGCTCACATCCACGAGTCCTTTGTCGGTCAGTTTAATCTCCGGTATCACCGGAAGGGCAAGAAAGAGAGGCTCATAAAGGGGTCTTCCACCTTGCATCCCAGCTGTCTCGCCGTTTCCTTTACCGCCTTCAGTTGATCCACCAGCACATCGATGGGCTTGTGGGACATGAGACCGGCCACTTTTAAGGGGACACGCGCCAATATCTCATTGCCCTTAACGACGGCCAGTCCACCGCCCATGTCGCCCACAGCCGTTACGCCCAGTGCGATTTCTTCATCGGTTACGCCCACAGCAATCACGTTGTGGGAATCGTGGGCCACAGAGGAGACGAGTGCCCCCGACTTGAGACCGAAACCCCGGATCAGGCCGATGCCCATATTGCCCGTGCCGCGGTGCCGCTCCACCACACAGAGTTTCAGAAGATCGGAACGGGTGTCTCCCTGAACCCACCCATTGGTTGTTTGAACCGTTTCATGGCACATCCGGGTGATGATTTGACCGGGGATGAGCTCGATGATCCGGGCCTTGCATTTCTGATGTCTGATTTTAAGTGAATCCGCATTAAACGCCGACATGCGAAACGGCCGACTTGCGACTGGGGCCTCTTCCTTCTGCGGAAACCCCATCAATTGGCCGTTTTGCACCATCAGTCGCCCATTCTTATAGACCGAATGCACTTGGACGGTTTTAAGATCGTCCAGCACCACCATATCGGCAACGTAGCCCGGAGCAATGGCACCCCTGTAGTTCAAACCAAAATAGCCTGCCGGGTTCAACGTCGTTAGCCGAACGGCCGTGACCGGGTCAAGACCTGAAGCGACGCACTTTCTGATGACAAAATCGAGATGCCCTCTCTCCTGAATATCTTCCGCATGCAGATCATCAGAGACGAGACAGCATCGATGGGCGGTTTGCGGATTCACCACAGGGAGGAGGGCGTCCAGATTCCTTGCCGACGTGCCCTCCCGGATCATGAGCATCATCCCGCTTCGAATTTTCTCAAGCGCCTCTTCGGGAGTTGAGCATTCATGATCCGACCCAATCCCCGCGGTCAGGTATGCCTGGAGATCACGGCCGGTTAACATGGGGCAGTGTCCGTCCACCACGCAGTCCTGGAACCGCACAATTTTTTCAAGTACGCCCGGATCGGCTCCCAACACCCCTGGAAAGTTCATCATCTCGGCGAGGCCCAGGATCGCGGGTTCATCCCTCAAGGATGCCAGATCATCCGCATTCAGTTCAGCGCCGGCGGTTTCAAGGTGCGTGGCCGGGACACAGGAGGGCGCCATAAAAAAGGTGTCAAAAGGGATGTGGCGGCTGTCATCCAGCATAAACTGAATGCCATCAAGCCCCATGACATTGGCGATTTCATGGGGATCGGCGACAATGGCGGTCGTGCCATGGATGAGAAGGGCCTGGGCCAGTGCTGAGGGGGTCAGCATGCTGCTCTCAATGTGAATGTGTCCGTCAATCAGGCCCGGGATCACCCATTTACCTCTTATATCAACTTCTTTTTTTCCTTTATAAGTATCATTCAACCCTACGATAGTATTATTATATACCGCAATATCCGTTTCCAGAATTTCGCCTGAAAAAAGATTCACCACCCTCCCCCCTTTAAGGACGAGGTCCGCCGGATGTTCCCCTCTCGCGGTCTGGATTTTTTTGGCCAAAAGGGAAATGTCCCGGCGCAGAACCCCCTGCCCTTGTTCAACGTTCGTCACGGCCGATCACCCGCCAGTCTTCTGTAAGGTCCGATGTCGTGTCCACGAGGAGATGAACGATACGAAGGTCCGGAAACTCGGCCTTGAGCGCTTTCAGATCCACGGTTTCGAATTTCTTTACATTGTTGGTATAGGCCTGTTCGGTGAGGGCGTTGGATTCATAGTTTTCTTTGGTCCGCCTGGAGATCCGTTCAAGGGAGACCGCTTTGGGACACTGCGTCTGTTGAATCACCAGGGTCATGCCGTATCTCGCGGCCACCTCGGCCGCACGTCGTCTTAAGGCCTGCGTCACAAAGGTCGCATCCAAAATAATGCCCTTGCCTTCTGATGCCAGTTCATCCGCCATCCTGAACATCTCATCGTAAACCAGGGTCCTTTTTTTCATGTTTGAGGCCACCTTTTCATCAAAGATATCCTCGTTTTTCAGCACCTCGAGACGAATCAGGTCGGAGCGCAAAATCCGGAACCCCTTTAACTCGGCGATCACCTCGGTGGTTTCCGTCTTGTATGATGCCGGAAGGCCGCAGGCGATGAGAACCGTCTCCGGGGTCAGATGCTGGGTCATATACGCGACAAATGGTTCTTTCATGGTCAAACGCCTCCTGCCGTACAGCCGGTATGGGGACGGCGGTTATGAAATATAGGAATGGGCAAGGGTAAAATAACGCCTTGCCGTTTCAATCCCCTTTTCTTTTTGGGTTGGGTCAATGGACGGGTCATCCAATTGAAAGCTGTTGACCTTGCCGCGGACAAAGGCGCGGTAGACCTTGTAAAACGTCAGAAGCGACTCCACGTCCTCTTCATGGGCCAGTGATTTGTACAGGGCCCAGAGCGCTCTCGAGAAGTCTTCCCCCCCGTGGTACTCAAGATCCATGAGCAAAAACGCAATGTCGGCCGCCGTATCGCTGTAGCGAAACCGATCGTTGAACTCGATGCAGTCAATGACGGCCAGTTCATCCGTCAGACAGATGTGTTCCATGTGCAAATCACCATGGCAGTCGCGGATTTTCCCCTGTGCGATTCGATCCATGAACAGGGTGCTGTGATGCTCATAAAAGGCATCGGTCCAGGCTCTGATGTCATCAAACTGATCCTTCGACAGGGTTCGGTTCACATAGGGGGCCACCTGCTCAAAATTTTCGTCGGTATTAACGCGAAATCGTTCCGGATGTCCAAATCCATCGATCATCTCGGATCTTTCCGCACTGAGATGAAAAGAGGCCAGGCCCTGGGCAATCCTTTCCAAATCAGTTTGGGTCAAGCGGCCTCTGACAAAAACCGATTTCATCAGATCTTCTTCGGGGATACGTTTCATCTTGAGGGCATATTCCACCACCTGACCGGATTTTCCTTTCAGGGTGTGCCGACCATCTTCAATCTGCACCGGCAACACCTCGAGATATATCCCTTTGGACAGCCTCCGGTTCAGTTCGAGTTCTCGTTCGCAATAGTAGGCCCGTTTTTGAAGGGTGGAAAAATCGAGAAAGCCGAAATTGGCCGGCTTCTTGATCTTATACGCATGCTCATCCGCCACAAAAACCATCGAGATGTGCGTCTGGACCACATCGACAGATGTGGTGGGATCGGGGAGTGATGAGGGGTTTTTTAGATCGGCGATGATGGCATCCATTTTTTTCACACATCAAATTGTTCATAAACAAACGCGGGCACGGGCACACTTCCCATGATGATCGGGTCCTGGTGGCAATCAGATCCCCCGGTCACTATAAGACCTGCGGACCGGGCAAAGGTTTGATAGGCGTCGGTCGTCTCAGGCGTATGCCGGGAATGCCAGCACTCCACGCCGTCAATGAAGGGACGCATGGTGCCGTTGATGATCTCGAGCTGGTCCTTAATTGAAGGAGTCAAGGCCACCAGGGAGGTGCCGTTCGGGTCATTGGAGTGCGCCAGCACCAGCTTTCCCCCTGCCCCCCGTATCAATTGGGAGGCCTCGTCTATGGACACGGACATCTTCGGGACATCGCATTTCACCAAGAATCGATCAAAGGCCTCCTGCTTGTCCTTCACGATCTTTTTCCGGACCATGTAAGCGCCGATGTGCGGCCGTCCGAAGGATCCGTCCACTGAGGCCGCTATGGCAGCCAGGTCCCTGTCGGTAAAGAGATCCATCCCCGCTGTTTTGAATTCATCATTGATGTTCTCAAGGATCTTCCTGGCGCGCACCTGCCGGTATTCCCGCACCTCGTTCAGTTTTCTTGTGAGCGGGCCATCCTTCGGATTGAATCCATAGCCGAGAAGATCGAGGGACACCGGTTTGCCGTTTTTATAATCGGGATGGGAAAAACGGACATTCAGCTCCACACCGCTCAGATAAATCATCTGATGGCGGGCGGCCAGTTCCGCTGCCTTTTCCTGACAGGCGATGTTGTCGTGATCCGTAATGGAAATAAACCCGATATCTCGACGATGGGCCTCCTCAAATATTTCGGGAAGGGTCATTTTCCCATCCGAGCAATCTCTTGAATGGATGTGCAGATCAATTTTCATAAGAATGAATCAGCTCCTCACCCACCTTGAGTGCCTCCATATTAGCGGGCAGCTTGGATTCCGGAAGAAAGGAGGTCAATACCGCCTCGATATCCCGGGCATCCAGGGGAAAGGAAGGAAGCGCACAAAGGGCCCCCAAAAGAATCATGTTCAACATGATCGGTCCCCCGAGATCCACCGCCCTCGGCGTGGCGTCGAGCCAGTAGAGCTGCGCCGATGAACGGGAGAGGACATCCCTTATCCATTCAGGATCCGGGTATTCCACATCACCGGCAATCACATTCAGGGGATATATGGGGCGTGAATTGGTGATGAACGCGGTCTCGGGGTTGCCGAATTCCTTCAAAATCCTCAGCGTCTCCAGCGGTTCAAGGCCGATGACGAGATGGGCCATGTTGGGCGGAATAAGGGGACCCGTGGTTCTATTTTCAGAGAGGCGGATGTGGCTCATAACCGCCCCGCCGCGCTGGGATAGACCAAAGGTTTCACCGATGGTGATGTGGTACCCCCTGTCAACCGCTGCCCGGCCAATGATTTGGGACGCGAGCACATTCCCCTGTCCCCCCACACCGGTTATCACAAGATTGAGTACCGTCGGTTTCATGGTGTCTCCTCTATGCCTTTACGCTCAATGGCCTCTTGAGGGCAAATATCCGCACAGATGCCGCATCCCACACAGATCACCGGGTCAATTTCAGCCTTTTCGCGCTTCTTATTCCATACCAGTCCCGGGCATCGAAATACACGCGTACAGTAGCGATTACACCCGCACGCCTCTCCGAGGCAGCGCTCCCTATTCACCCGCATGTCGTAGGGAAAGCCCCCTTCCCTTCCCTGCACCAGCGCACACTTGCGGCGCATAATCAGCACCCGGGGACCCTTTTGTTTCAACAACCGGTAAATGGTCTGTGCGGCCCCGGTGATATCATAAGGGTCGGAGACCTCAACCTCAATGCCCATAGACCGGCAGAGGGCCTCAGGATCCACAGACTCGGTGGGTTCCCCCATGGCCGTGACATCAATTCCGGGATGGGGTTGAAAACCGGTCATGGCTGTGGCACTGTTGTCTAAGAGAATGAGAAAAATATCCGCGCGGTTGAATTTGGCATTGATCAGACCCGGGATTCCCGCATGAAAAAAGGTGGAGTCCCCGCATACGGTTACCACGGGCTGGTCAAAACCGAAACGGTCCAGCTTGCCGTATCCCGATGCCAGCCCCAGGCCCGATCCCATGGCATGGACCGACTTGACTTGATTAAATCCCGTAGGAAAAAGGCCCAGACTGTAACACCCGATGTCGCCGGAGACAAATCCGTCCCGGTTATCCCATATCAACGCGGTCTTTATGGCATAATAGGACCCTCTGTGGGGGCATCCCGGACAGAAGCCGAATGCCCGTGGTGGGAGCTCATCCGGAATAAGGGAGGCCACATGGGCTCGAAATGCCTCTGCTTTCCACTCCAGATCGAATGCCTCGCCCAGGAGATGGAGCAGATGGGCGGGCGTCAGCTCGTTGCATCGGGGAATATGGCCCGAGGCCCGTCCCATAAATGACTTGACCCCCACCGCCTTCCCCAGATCAGCACAAAGGGCCTTGACCGCATCTTCAACAAATGCGTCGATCTCCTCCACAAAGAGGATCCGATCACATGTGGCGAGATGTTTTTTCAAAAGCTTTTTCGGGAGCGGCCAGGTGGTGCCCAGTTTCAAAATCCCCACCCTGGACGCCAACTCCAGAATGGTCACACTCTCTTTGGCGTAGTTCCAGGCGCAGCCGGAGCTGATGATAAGCAGTTCGGGGACCTCCGGACCTTCATAGAAATTGAACGTGCTGGTCTCAAATTGTTCAGCTGCCGCTTCCAGCTTCTCGTTTCTGACGCGGTCCTTCTCCACCACCGGGAAGGTGTGAAACGGGGTACCCGTATCGAAACGGGGGGTTATGTCAAGGCTGGGAAGGGGATTGAGGGAAACATCGGCGCGGGTGTGGGAGAGTCGGGATACACTCCTTAAAAGCACAATGTTTTTGATGGATTCTGAAAGTTCAAAAGCCCACCGCGTCATCTCAAGGGCTTCTTTGGGGGTGGCCGGTTCCAGGAGCGGGATGCACGCCAGGCGGGCAAACCAGCGCGCATCCTCCTCATTGGTGCTCGATATCCCGCCCGGGTCATCACAACTGACCAGGACCAGCCCCCCGTTTGTGCCCGAGAGGGAGAGGTTGGTCAAAAAATCAGACACCACATTGACACCGTTTTGTTTCATGGAGGCCATGGCTCGGCATCCGGAAAAGGAGGCGGCGGTCGCCGCTTCGAGGGCTACCTTCTCATTGACAGACCACTCCACATAAACAGGCAGTGTTTTCGAGGCCTCGGCCAGATTCTCGATGATCTCTGAGGAAGGGTTTCCCGGATATCCGGCACAGAAGACCGCGCCTGCCTCGAGGGCCCCGCGGGCGATGGCCTCGTTTCCCTGGAGCAGAACTGTTTTTCCGCCGGCCCTGTCACTGATCATTTTTATTTTGTCTCCCTCTCACCCGCTTGTTGCGCGCGGCATCTTTCAGGTGGTCAATGTTTTCCTGGGGCAGTGTTTCCGTTTCGATCCAGCCATCGAAAACCGCATCCCCGAACAGCCGTGAGCCCTTTTGGGTCCTCAGGATGACGGTGTTCCACCCATCCAGCCCTTCGACCGCGCCGACGGATAGGTCACTCTTTCTGCCGTCATGTCCTCACATAAACCGCACCCCTTCTGAACATAGGGCCGGATGTCTGAGAGCGAAAACTCCCGCCATCCGGCGTCGGTTTGAACCTGGAACACCTCCGCGGGCGGCGGCGGGATATCGAACTTTAGGAAAGGGCCTTTAACACCCTCCTTTTCAAGGAAAGCCGTGAGTTTTCGATAGTCCAGGGCCCAGGTGCAAAAAAGCCCGATCTTCACGGCAACAGGATCATTGTCCGCCTTCTCATCCGTCCATGTTTCAGCCATGCGCGCCGAGGCCGTCATCTGGCAGGGGAGACCCACCACGCCCACCTGCCGGTGTCCGTCCTTCAGGGCCCGGTTCAGGGCCGAGAGGGTCCCCGATGCGGTGTATCGGGACCCGGTGCATCGGGCAATCCCCCGTTGTCCCATACCTCCAGCCCGCAGGGTGAAAATGTATGGCCTTGGGTCGTGAGGATGGCGGATTGAATGCGACCTGCTTCAAGGGCATAGGCCAAAAGGGTACTGACCACACCCCCGTACTGGGACTGCTCGAGAATATCCGGCCGCTTCGATCGGGCCATGACGATATCCTCTGCCTTGCCGATCCCCTCCCCTTCCTCTGTTTGAGAGGCCCAGGATGACGATTCTTGGCTCACGGCCACGGGGCAGACCTGGAAGCATTTTTCCGAATCCGCCTGGCACGTATCCGTTACCACCACCTCACCGTCAAAAAAACTGAAATAGGGGCAAAATCCCACACAGGCGCCGCATCGCACACAGAGGCCTCTTTCGATGACCTCATCAATGAGCCGCTTTTGCCCGTTCCGCATTCGAGGCTCCATAACTGACACAATTTCCTCTTTTGTTCAATTTTAAGGGCCTCTTATATGTTAGAAAAGGAAAAGAGGTCAAGATGAAAAGCATGGAAGGAAGACCGGTTCAGTTTGTACCCCTTGACTTTACGCCTCCCCTCCCCTAAGAATCTCGAGACAAACCGACAAAAAGGAGGAAGGATGCATGCTCGATAAGATCCAGGAAACGGCGGATACCATTGCATCGAAGCTGTCAGTGCCCCCCGAGTTCGGGATGATTACAGGAACCGGTCTCGGCGGTCTGACAGAACAGATGGAGAAGACGGTTTACATGCCCTATGAGGACATCCCGAATTTTTTATCGTCCACCACTGAGGGGCATCACGGAAGACTGGCCATCGGCGCTATCAGAGACCGCTCTGTTATGGCCATGGAGGGGCGGCTTCATCTGTACGAAGGGTACTCACCGGCTGATGTCACCTTCCCCGTCCGGGTTATGGCCATGCTGGGCGTGAAGACGCTCCTGATCTCGAGTGCTGCCGGCGGCCTCAATCCCCTGTTTCAAAAAGGGGATCTCATGGTGGTGACCGATCATATCAATTTCCAGGGAATCAACCCGCTGAGGGGACCCAATCTGGATCACTTCGGCCCCCGGTTCCCTGATATGACAGGGGTTTATGATAAAACACTCATAACGCTGACCCGGGATACGGCCCTGCAGTTGCGGATCCCCATTCGGGAAGGCGTGTACGCCGGTGTTCTGGGACCTTCACTTGAAACGCCCGCCGAAACGCGGTTTTTGAGAATGGCCGGTGCCGATGCGGTGGGCATGTCAACGGTCGCAGAGGCGACGGTCGGGGTTCACTGCAGCCTCCGGATCCTCGCCATTGTGGTGATCACCAACAAGAACCTGCCCGACTGTATGGAACCCACGACCCTCGATGAGGTGGTCGCAGTCGCGGGTCAATCCGGTGAGGTTCTGGCGACACTCTGGGGAGAACTGATTGCGGCCATGGGTTAACCCTAACTAACGTTGCATAAAAGTTGAGTTCAAAACGCTATAGATTAGGTCAGCAGGGGACGATGGGGCATTTTCAAGGGTGAAAGCGTATCGACCATACGGTGAAGTCTTGAAAATGAAACAGCGTTTCTTGATGTCCTGATATAGAGCGAGTGAAACGATTTTGGGCCAAAGCTTTAGGCAACGTTAGGGTTAAGTCCGGCGGACGGGCGAATACACCGGATACCCGCGGATCAGGATGTCGTCCCCGAAACGGCGCGTTCGTATCCTTTCGAGAGTGAGGCATTCATCCATTCTGCGACTCCCCGGGCCTGACGCCATGGGAATTCCGTCCGCGCCTCCCAGTAGCTTCGGGGCCTTGAAAATATAGAACTTATCGATGAGATGCGCTCTCAGAAGGGATCCCATGAGTGATGCGCCACCCTCCACCAGGAGGTGGGTCACCGACATCGCCCCCAACCGCTTCATCAATTCGTTAAGATCGATCCGCCCGTTCTCCGTGGGACAGGCCAAAATCGAAATCCCCTCTTCTTCCGTCGCCCAAAGAGACCTTTGATTCCCGTTATCCTCGCCGGTAACAAGAACGGTATCGGCCGCCGAAGTTTGGGTCACGATGGTCGCATTTTTTGGTGTTCTCAGATGCGTATCGACTACAATCCGGAGTGGGTCCCGACCCTGCCCGCGTTTGAGGCGGGTGGTCAAAGACGGGTTGTCTGCGAGAACCGTACCCACACCCACCATCACGGCATCCACACGATCCCTTAACCGGTGGGCAAACTGCCGCGATGCGGCATTGGTCACCCATTTGGAATGCCCACTCGCCGTGGCCGTCCAACCGTCCAGTGTGAGAGCGGACTTTGCCGCCACAAAAGGCCGTTTTTGGGTGACGAATGTGATGAAGACCTCCATCAATTGACGGCATGCCGCTTCCTGTACACCGATGATGACCTCGATCCCCTGATCCCTCAGGAAATCGGCGCCGCCACCGGACACTGTGGGGTTGGGATCCTTTGTGCCGATGACCACCCGTCGGATGCCGCTCTTGAGGATGGTCTGGGTGCACGGCGGGGTCTTGCCGTGGTGATGACACGGTTCCAATGTGACATACAGCGTATCTTCGACCGAAACCGTTTTAAGCCCACGCAACGCCTCCACTTCGGCATGGGGCAGCCCCGCACGCCGATGAAAGCCTTTGGCGATGACGCGGTTTTGTCGGACCACGACGGCGCCCACAGCAGGATTGGGCGATGTCCGGCCGAGGCCTTTGCGGGCCTCCCGAATTGCCTCCCGCATGAATTTATCGTGGTGGGTGGTTGAACGAGACATGGCGCTTAATTCGCAGGGAGTCATCCTTGCGGAGTGACTCTTTGCACCCAATGAAGTGAACCCAAGGATACTCCTTTTTGGACGTTCCGAGCAAAAGGGATATCGGTATCGAAATCGGTATCGCTATCGATTTG
Organism: Deltaproteobacteria bacterium; assembly: GCA_034522175.1. Taxonomy (GTDB): domain Bacteria; phylum Desulfobacterota; class DSM-4660; order Desulfatiglandales; family Desulfatiglandaceae; genus JAIPDZ01. The sequence continues at coordinate 4,738,745 of JAXHLQ010000001.1, forward strand.
TTCACAAATGGTTAAGGTTAATGACACTGCCTTTAGATCGATACAAAAAGGGGGCGATATATAGCAGGTACGCTATTCATTCCGCTCCTCCTTCTTATTCTTAAGTATAGCTTCAAGTTCCTTGACAAACTCATTGATATCTTTGAACTGTCTATAAACAGAAGCAAACCGGACATAGGCCACTTCATCCCACTCTTTCAGGGCACTGATCACCTTTTCTCCGACCTCGGAACTGTCGATCTCCTTTCGACCCATTTCCTGGAAGAAGAGTTCCAGTGAATCCACAAAATCCTCCACCTGGGTGACACTCACAGGCCGTTTCTGGCACGCCTTTCGGATGCCTGAAATGATCTTTTCCCGGTCGAAAGCCTCCCGTCTCGCGTCCTTCTTCACCACCATGGGAAGGACATCCTCCAGTTTTTCGTAGGTGGTGAATCGTCGCTCACACGCCACGCATTCCCGGCGCCGTCTGATGGTGCGTCCATCCTTGCTCAATCGGCTGTCGATCACCTTATTATCGATCTGGGTACAATATGGACATTTCATGATGCGAACCTCTTGATTGGGATCTTGGCCTCCGCGAGTAACTGATCGGCCAGGGGATCGTTGTATCCTTCCCCGTAAAATACCTCGGTGATTCCCGAATTAATAATCATCTTTGTGCAAATGACGCACGGCTTATTGGTGCAGTACAGGGTAGAACCGGCAATGGCGATCCCGTAATGGGCCGCCTGAAGGATGGCATTTTGCTCTGCGTGGAGGCCCCTGCACAATTCGTGTCGCGTTCCGGAGGGGATTGAACTCTCTTTTCTGAGGCATCCCACTGTTTCGCAGTGGGCCAGGCCAGCCGGCGCCCCGTTGTAACCCGTGGCAAGGATTCGCTTTTCCTTGACAAGCACCGCGCCCACGTGCCGACGCAGACAGGTGGATCGGTTGGCCACCATGCGGGTAATTGACATGAAGTATTCGTCCCATGACGGTCTGGGCAATGCGTTTCTCCTGTGGGAGACTATGGGTCGAGATGCGGATAGACGGGGAACCTGCGACAGAGATCGGAGACCTCGCCGCGCACCGAATTCAGGACATCATCAGAGCCGGGCGCCTCCAGTACATCATGAATCAACCGGGCGATATGTCTTGTCTCCGGGTCCTTCATCCCCCGGGTCGTGATGGCGGGGGTTCCCAAACGCAATCCGCTGGTTACCTTGGGCCCCCTTTTGTCGGAGGGAATACTGTTCTTATTGGCCACAATTCCCGCAAGACCGAGGGCCCGCTCTGCATCCAGTCCGGTGATGTCCCTTTTCGATAAATTGATGAGCAATAGATGATTGTCCGTTCCGCCGGAGACCAAATCAATTCCCCGCGTCATCAGTTCATCCGCCAATATCCTGGCATTTTCCACGACCTGCCGCTGATAATCCACAAATTCGGGTCGAAGGGCCTCTCCAAAGGCCACTGCCTTGGCAGCGATCACGTGCATCAGCGGGCCGCCTTGAATGCCTGGAAAGACCCCCTTGTCCAGTATCGGACCGTGGATCTCTGAAGTGAGGATCAACCCGCCCCGGGGGCCCCTCAGGGTCTTATGGGTTGTGGAGGTGACAACATCGGCCCTGCCGATGGGCGACGGGTGGAGTCCCACAGCAACCAGGCCCGCGATATGGGCCATATCCACCATGAAATAGGCACCGGTTTCATTGGCGATCTCGCTGAATTTGGAGAAATCAATGGTGCGCGGATAGGCACTGGCACCGGCCACAATCAGCTTCGGTTGATGCTTTTTGGCCAGATCCCTTAACCGGTCGTAGTCAATCTGTTCGGTATCCGGGTCCAGACCGTAATGAAAGGCGCGGTACATGCGGCCGGAAAAGCTTACAGGACTCCCATGGGTCAAGTGCCCCCCGTGGGAGAGGTCCATACCGAGAATGGCATCTCCCACATCCAGGAAAGAAAAATACACCGCCATGTTGGCCTGTGAGCCGGAATGGGGCTGAACATTGGCGTGCTCCGAACCGAACAGCCGGTTGGCCCTGTCGGTGGCCAGCCTTTCCACCTGGTCGACGAACTGGCACCCCCCATAATATCTTGCCCCGGGGTACCCCTCCGCGTATTTGTTGGTCATCACATTGGCCTGGGCCGCCATGACCGCCGGGCTGGCATAGTTCTCTGAGGCGATCATGACCAGGCTGTTCTGTTCCCGATCGATTTCCGAGCGTATGGCATCATGCACCTCAGGATCGAGGCGCTCCAGCATTTCCCAGTTTATGCTGTCACATCGTGTCAATTTGATTCACCCTCACCTCGTGTCTTCCCCCCTCGAAAGGGCTCTCAAGAAAAAGATCGACCATCTCAAGTGCGAGGCCCACACCGATGACGCGTCCCCCCATGACCAGGATATTGGCGTCATTGTGTTGTCTGCTCAATCGTGCGGTAAACAGGTTGTGGCACAGGCATGCTCGAACCCCTTTGTAGCGATTGGCCACAAGACTCATACCGATACCGGTCCCGCATATGAGGATGCCCTTTTCGAATTGGCCCCGGGCCACGGCCCGGGCCACCTGATGAGCGATTTCAGGATAGTCGGCGGATTCCCGGCTAAAGACCCCCACATCCGAAACCGTATGAACAGATGAGGATTCCAGGTTAGCTTTACATGCCTGTTTCAGGTCGAACCCGCCATGATCCGAACCGATAATCAATTCCATTTATCACACTCCGGTGTTAAAAGGAGATGGGTGTTCTTGAGGCCTTCATGTCTTGTAGGCGCCGAAAATCAATGTCGCATTGGTGCCACCGAACCCGAAGGAATTGGACATGGCCGTTTGGATGGGAACCTCTCTCGCCGTATTGGGCACGTAGTCGAGGTCGCATTCCGGATCCGGCGTTTCATAATTGGCCGTGGGCGGGAGCACCCCTTCTTTGAGTGCCAGGAGGGTAAAAATGGATTCAATGCCCCCTGCACCGCCGAGGAGATGCCCGGTCACGGACTTTGTGGAGCTGATGGCGACACGATACGCATGATCCTCAAATACCGCCTTGATGGCTTTGTTTTCGGAAAGATCGTTCAATTTGGTGGATGTGCCGTGGGCATTAATATAATCAATACGTTCCGGCGAAATGCCTGCATCTGCCAGCGCCGCCCGCATGCAGTTGATCGCTCCCTCGCCTTCAGGCTCGGGGGCGGATACATGATACGCATCTCCTGAGAGCCCGAAACCAATCACCTCACCGTAAATAGGTGCCCCGCGTTCGAGTGCATGGGTCAGTTCCTCTAAAATCAGGATACCGGAACCTTCCCCCATGACAAACCCGTCTCGATCCATTTCAAAAGGTCTTGACGCCTTTTCCGGTTCATCGTTCCGTGTGGAGAGTGCCCGCATGGAACAGAACCCCCCCAATGCCAATGGCGTAATGACCGCCTCCGCCCCTCCGGTGATCACGGCGTCCGATACGCCTTCCCGGATCAGACGGTAGGCCTCACCCACGGCATGGGCGCTGGCCGCACAGGCGGTCTCAATGGAGAGATTCGGTCCCTTGGCGCCGAATTCAATGGCAATCTGACCCGGCACCATATTGGCAATAATACCGGGAATAAAAAAAGGGCTGATTCGTTTGGGGCCTTTCTCCAGGAGAACCGAATGATAGTGTTCCAATGTGGTCAGACCCCCCAGACCCGTGCCGGTTATACACCCCACCCGGGGTGCGTTCTTTTCATTAATTTTAAGTCCCGATGCTTCCATGGCCATTCTGGCCGATGCGACAGCGTAGTGAATAAATATATCAAAACGACGGATTTCCTGCTTGGCCATGAAATCTTCGGATCTGAAATCGGTAACCTCTCCCGCGATTTGCGAGGCGAAGCCGGAGACGTCAAATTTGGTAATGGGCCCGATACCGGATCTTCCTTCACATGCTGCCGCCCAGTTCTTTTCAACCCCGGTTCCAAGGGGCGTAACCATCCCTAAACCGGTGACAACCACTCTTCTGCGCATCTCTGTCACCCCCTAAACCCCTTTACCGGGAAGATTGTATCTGGAAAATAAACAGAAGCATTGCTTTCCGTCCATACCCATAACCCGGGACATATACCCAAATCCTTCCTGAAAACGATCGATGATATCATCCTGTGGCATTCTTGACGTAGTCAATGGCATCTTGAACGGTCGCGATTTTCTCAGCATCCTCATCGGGGATGGACACATCGAATTCTTCCTCCATGGCCATGATAAGTTCGACCTGGTCCAGGGAATCCGCTCCGAGATCATCGACAAAAGACGCTTCAGGAACCACGTCCCCTTCCGGCACATCCAATTGTTCACTAATGATTTTCGTGATTTTCTCTTCAATTGTTGCCATAAACTTTTCACCTCCGAAAATAAATTTAAATACCAGCACATTACGACATTCAGTTAATGTAACTTATGAGCCTATAGACTACATGAATAGTCCGCCGTTGACATGAATCACCTGTCCGGTCACATAAGCGGCGCCGGCGGAACACAACCAGTAGACCGCATCGGCCACTTCCTCCACCTCGCCCATTCTTCCCAAGGGGATCTGTTCCAGGAAACGCCGCCGTACTTTTTCCGGCAACACCGCCGTCATTTCCGTATCAATAAAGCCCGGTGCCACCGCGTTGACCGTAATGTCCCTTCCAGCCACCTCTTTGGCCACCGTCTTGGTAAATCCCATGATCCCGGCTTTTGAAGCCGCGTAATTGGCCTGGCCGGCGTTTCCGGTCTGGCCCACCACCGAGGCGATATTGACAATCCGCCCGCCGCGTTGCTTGATCATCGTCCGGATAACGGCCTGGGTGCAGTTGAATACGCTCTTCAGATTGACGGCCAGCACCGCGTCCCAGTCGCGCTCGCTCATACGCATCAAGAGGCTGTCACGGGTAATACCCGCATTGTTAATCAACACATCAATGCGATCAAACCTCGAGAAAATGTCCTTGAACAGCCCATCCGCCGCATCAAACGACGACACATCCACCTTGTGCGCCTCCGCTTTGACGCCGATATCGCTCAACCGATCCAGTGTCTCCCGGCAGGCTTCGTCGTCCGGATCGTAATGAACAAGGATGATTCTTGCCTGTTCCCCTGCAAAGGCCAAAGCCACGCTGCGGCCGATTCCCCGGGATCCGCCGGTGATCACCACTACTCTTGATTCAGGGTCGGTAGGGGATTGTCCCATCATGTTCTCCTTTTGAATGTCCTGAATTTCTGCACCTTAAACGAGTGCTTAAGGACGGCTAAGCACGCTTCGCGGCACCCCCACGTGCCAGCTGAAGATTCATTTTGTCGAGCACGCGGCCGTTGACGTATTGAGATGCCAGTTTGATAGCGTTTTTGATGGCCTTTGAAGAAGAGCCGCCGTGGCAAACCATCCCCACCCCGCGGATACCCAATAAAGGCGCCCCGCCGTATTCTTCATAATCGAATTCGCGTCTCATTCTTTTTAGTGGTTTTCGGGCCAGCGCTCCCGCGATACGGCTTAAAGCGGACGCATTGAATTCTCTCACCATCATGCGCGTCATGGCCTCGACAACGCCTTCAATAACCTTCAGGGCAACATTGCCGACGAACCCGTCGCATACCACGATTTCAACCTTGCCCCTGAAGATATCGCGACCCTCCACATTTCCCGTGAAGTTGAGTTGACTCTTTTCCAGCAGCTGCCGGGTCAGGCGAACCTGTTCGTTTCCTTTGGAGCCTTCTTCTCCGATGCTTAACAGACCCACCTTGGGATTCTCGATACCGAGGCACGCGGTGGCAAAAGCATTGGCCATAATGGCGAATTGCATCAAATGCCCGGGTCTGCAATCCACGTTGGCGCCGACATCGATAAATACCACGGGCCCCCTGTCTGTGGGAACGATGCTGGCAATGGCCGGCCGCTCAACGCCTTCCATCCTTCCCAGGGCCAGCACCCCTGCAGCGAGGGTGGCACCGGAATTGCCGGCGCTGATAACCGCGTCCGCCTCACCCCTTTTCACCAGATCGAACGCCACTGCGATGGACGCGTCCTTCTTTTTCGGAGCGCCTTCAATGGAGATTCATCCATCTCCACGACGTCTTCACAATGATGAATGCCAATGGCGTTCCCACAGGCGTGACGCTTCAGGGCTTTCCGAATCGGGCGCTCGCGACCCACGAGAACGATCTCGATATTGTCCTCAAAAACAGCGTCAACCGCCCCTTGGACAACCACGTCGGGCGCATAATCCCCTCCCATGGCGTCCACTGCAATCTTCACTATTCCTTCTCTTCAGATGTTACGATGGTCTTTCCCCTGTAGCTCCCACACTCGGGGCAGACCCGGTGAGGTAATACAGGCTCATGGCATTGAGGGCACGTTGTCGTGTGGGCCAATTTGACCGCATCGTGCGCCCGTCTGGTGTTTCTTTTGGACTTTGATTTCTTTTTCTTTGGTACCGCCATATCGATAGACTCCCGTTTCTGCGCCTCCCCGCCAGTTTAGTTCACGTTTAACTCTGTTTAATAACAGCGGGTTATAGGCACTATTTAAAGTTTATTTATTTAAGCTTGAGGTCTTTCAATTTTGAAAAGGCCGGATGCCCGATCTCCCTTCGACACGTGCACCCACTTAGGTTCAGGTTCTCTCCACAAACGGAGCACAACCCGGCACAGTCATCTTTACAGAGGCATTTCATGGGTAGCGAGAGGTAAATCTGCTCACGGATCATTTCATCCACATTGAGCGCCGCTTTCTCAAGAAACCGAATTGAAAGATCTTCCTGGCCAAGTGCCAGTTCATACGGCCCTTCTTGCGGCGGTGTTGGACTCAAAATGAGTCGAAAATGGGGATCCACCGCCAAAGTATACGATTCGAGGCACCGGTCACACCGGACCTTGATATGGCCCTTTAAACGGGCATCCAGCGCATAGTAGTCCCCCTCTTTTCGAATGCTGATCCATACAATTATGGGGCTTTCAAGCCCCATAACCTGATCATCTGCCTCCATGCCCTCCCACCAACCGGGCTGGAAGGTGAAATCGAAATGACGAGGTTCGTCCGAAATATGCCTGAGGTCGACCATCATGGGATGCGGACCTCCTGTGTACGCCATGGGCACTCATCCGACTTTTGAACCAAAGCCTGCAAATATATAAAAAGGGCCTCTTTTGTCAAGAAGTTTATCGGCAGGGTATGGATTGCCGGTAACATCTCAATATTTAGGGGTTCTCCCCCTGGATTCCGGCGAAAGCCGGAATCCAGAAAAGCGCCATGGCTAATAGTTTCCCCGATTTATTGAGAAAATACGATTGCCGCAGGATGGACGGCTTTTCAGGGTCGGTCCAGCGATCCAAAAGGCATTGGGGACATATCCAAAAACGCTTTTTTTCTTGACACTTATGGCTATTTTCTTTATCGTATCTTTGTTCGTCATTTCCATAACCATTCATCCGTCCGAGGCGCCCTCATCGGTTGATTTGAGCTATTTAGCAACCGGTGGGAAGGACACACGCCGAAGCAGCCATGTGGGTATACAGAGAAGAGCTCAACTATTACGAAAAAATCAGGCGATCCATCTATGAGATCCTGAGAGACGCGCTTGAGATAAGGCTGATGAAAATCGCCCTGGTGGATTCCTATACCAACTTTCAGGAAAAGGGCGTCGAATTCAGCTTTGTGGATAAAAAGGAACTCAAACCGAAATCCAAGAAGATGGGAAAGGAATCCGATCTGTTTAATTCCTTCCTCGTGATCATGTGTGAGGACAGGGTCAACACGAAACTCAAGAATTACATCCGGTTTTTTCCTGAAAACAGGGTGATTAAAAAAAATCTGCAATATCAGGCCGCCTTTACCATTTATAAACGATTCCACCACAATTTACGGTACTTCGACAACCCAGGATTCCTCGATTTTCAGGAAGAATTACTGGACATTGACTATGCCCTCCTTATCCAGCAGGACCCCTCGGTCAAGAAGAAAAACCGCTACGCCCTGACCCATTTTCATGTAAAAATTGACTGGCCCATCGCCGATGCGGCCGAAGACCTGGCAAAATACCTACGGTACATTCAGAACAATCTGTACGAAAACGGCGAGGAAGAGGCGAGGATCCTCCAGAATAAACTCTTTGAATATTATGGATGCCATCACACAGTAGGGGGCCGGCGAACGGCGGGCCTCATCGTGGCACAGCTCTTGAGACAGTTGAACTGTATCACCACTGTATACGTATCCAGCTCCGAGTCCCGGGCCCTGTATCGGTATTCCGAGCGGGGGATCTCGAAGTTCTTCCTGATACAATTCACCAAGGATCAGGTCAATGCCCTGGCCCAGCGCGAGCGGATGGATCCGGATGATGTCTCAGCCCGCTATTTATACCCGGAAAAAGGGGGGGCTGGGCGTCCTGGAGGCCGCATACACCCACACGCCCCATGCCACACCGCCTGAGGACGGGAAGATCAGAAAACTCAGACCCGCCTACAACTGGATCCGACTCAGCCATGAACTCCTGCATCCCAAACCCGACGCCCTGACGGCCAAGCCGATTCCATACAGCTGGGTCTATGCCGCGGACACCTGATCCTCCGTTGAGGTTGCCTGACCTATCGCGCCGGCGTATATCCCGTATGAAATCTGCAGCCACAGGAAAATGCCCCACGAATCAGATCCCATATAGGAGGTTTCCATATAAAGCATGCCTGAAGAACACGTGATTACCCGTTTCCCCCCCAGCCCCACAGGGTATCTTCATATCGGGGGTGCCAGGACCGCACTCTTTAACTGGCTTTTTGCAAGACAGAAGGGGGGGAAATTCATCCTGAGGATTGAAGATACGGACGAAGCCCGATCGAGTGAAGAAGCCACACAGGCCATTCTGGAATCCATGTCCTGGCTGGGGTTACGCTGGGATGAAGGCCCCTATTTTCAATCCCGGCGCTACGATATCTACAACGCACTCATTGAACGCCTGCTGGAAACCGGACAGGCCTATCATTGCCACTGCTCCGCTGAGACACTCCAGGCCAAACGCAAAACCGCCATGGAAAAAGGCCTCAAACCCAAATATGACGGCACGTGCAGGGAACTGGGGCTCGGCCCCGGAGCAGGAACCGTGGTGAGGCTCAAGACACCGCTTTCCGGCACCACCCGATTCGACGATCTGGTGAAAGGTCCCATCGCCTTTGATAATGAAGAGTTGGACGATCTCATCATCCGGCGCTCAAACGGGAGCCCCACCTATCATCTCGCCGTGGTGGCGGATGACATCGATCTTCATATCACGCATGTCATCAGGGGGGACGATCATGTCAACAATACCCCGAGGCAAATACTGATTTACGAAGCGCTCGGCGAACCCATTCCCCGGTATGCCCATGTGCCGATGATCCTCGGCCCGGATAAGAGCCGGTTAAGCAAACGACACGGGGCCACCTCTGTTCTGGCTTACAAAGAAATGGGATATCTGCCTCATGCCCTTTTGAATGCACTCGTTCGGCTGGGATGGTCCTACGGGGACCAGGAAAAATTCACCATGGAGGAATTGGTTGAAAAGTTTTCTCTCGACCATGTGGGTAAGGCGGCGGGCGTATTTAATGCTGAAAAACTCCTGGATCTCAATGCGAGGTATATCCGTGAATCCCCCGATGAGACCCTCGCCGAGGAAGTGATTCCTTTCTTGACGGCAGCGGGGATCACCTCGGTCGATACCCGAAAGCTGAAAGCCGTTGTCCCCATGCTCAAACCCAGGAGCAAAACCCTGGTGGATATGGCCGAAGGGGCCCGATTCTTTTTTGAAAAAGAGATTCAGTATGAGGAAAAGGGGGACAGAAAGTTCTTGAAAACGGAAGTGGCAGGCCTTCTAAAGAACCTGTCGGAACGCCTTTCTTTCCTTACTCAATTTGACGAGGCATCCCTTGAAGAGGCCTTCAAGGCGTTTCTCGATGACCATCAGATTAAATTGAAGCAAATCGCCCAGCCGCTCAGGGTTGCCCTGACGGGTAAGACCGCCAGTCCCGGGATATTCGAGGTGATGACGGTGCTGGGTCAGGAAACGGTTGTGGAACGGATCAAACGTGCGGTGGATCATATCCGCCGTAAAACAGAGGCCGAATCCAACGGCCGAAAGGCGAGCCCTTAGCGTCTTAGGTTTTTCTCTCGCCGCTTTTTGAGGACAAACAAGGCGACAATCGCCCCCGCAAGGATCAAAAGCGTCACGCCCTGCGTGACACTCATGTCGCCGCTTAGGATTGCCCCACGGTCGTCGCCCCGGAACCGTTCCATAAAGAGTCTTGCGGTGCTGTGAAGGATCAAAAACCACAAAAATACCTGCCCCTCGAATGCCTTCTTTTTCCTCAACATCAACAAAATGAAAAAGAGAATAAATCCGCTGACGGACGCAAAAAGCTGTGTGGGGTATAGCGGCGTGTTCAAGGGTGCCAGGGACTCGGGGTCGGTGAACACGATTCCCCAGCCGCCGTGTGTGGGTTTTCCGTAACAGCAGCCGGCCATGAGACAACCGATACGGCCGATCCCCTGGCCCAAGGCCAGACCGGGGGCCCAAAGATCACCAACTTTGAGGAACGACAGCTTGTGTTTCCGGATGTAAACCATCAGGACGAGGAGCGCCGCCACCACCCCGCCTGAAAAGACCAGCCCCCCTTTCCAGATCTTCAGGGTATCCAGCGGCCGCTCCAGGTAGTAAGAGACATTCATCAGCACATACATAGCACGTGACCCCAGAATCGCCGCGAAGATGATGTAAAATCCCATGTCGGTTATCTGTTTGGAGGCAATCCCCTCTCCCTTTCCCAATTTGAGGGTCACCATGATCGCGGCAAAAAAACCGATGGCCACAAAGAGGCCGTAAGTGTGAAGCGTGAAGGGGCCTATGGAAAAGAGATCCGGGTACATGGTCTCTTGAGACCTTTGAAAACCGCCCCCTTTCGCTCAATCTCAGCGTTGTGTTCGGATTTCAATCCTCGAAATATTGGGTATATTCCTGCGGTTAAAATCCTCACACGCCTTGACCTGGAACGAAATTGGACGCTTTTCAAAGGTCTCCTCCTCTTAATTCAGCTGTGAAGAGGTTTTCGAAAAAGAAGGGTTATGACCAGCAAAAAGGTGCCCACGGTAATGGCTGCGTCTGCGACATTAAAGGCCGGCCAGTGATAGGTCCGGATGTAAAAATCGAGAAAATCCACGACTTCACGGTATCGAATCCGGTCGATGAGATTTCCAATGGCACCCCCGAGAATCAGCGCAAGCCCCAGGGTAGTGGTGGTATCCCGGCGCTTGAGCCTGAAAAACCAGACCAGCAGGATGATCACCGCGAGGAGACTTGCTGTAAAAAGGAACCAGAACCGGATATCCATATGCGGTCCATTCAGCAGGCCAAAGGCCATGCCCCGGTTGCGGATGTGAACCAGATCGAAAAACCCGGGGATCACCCGAACGGTTTCGTAAACATTCAGCCGGTGGATGACCCACCACTTGGTAAGCTGGTCCAGGGCCACCACCGACAGGGTCGTCGAGAGCATCAACCGGTAATTTGGGCTAAGACGTTTCGGCATCGGTTGCACAGGGTGGAATGGGTGTCATCCTCGCCGACGGATGGGTCGTGTACCCAGCAGCGTTCACATTTACCAGCCGAAGAGGCCGACACATGAACCTTCAGACCCGGGATGTTTTCACTCTCCATCCCCTCTTTCAGGGTATCGATAGGTGTCAACGACACATCTGAGACAATAAAGATGGATCTGAGCTGATCCTTGAAAGGCATCAGTTTATCCATCAATTCGTCTGATAGCCCCAGTGTCACCGAAGCGTTCAAGGGATGACCGATGGTCTTTTCTTTTCTTGCCAGTTCCAGCACACGCGTCACCTCTTTTCGAACCGAGATGACATCCTCCCATCGCAGGGCCAGTTCCGGATCCCGGTAACGATCATCCATTTGCAGGAAAAGATCGGCATGTACGCTGAACGGGGCCCCATCATGCTTCAGATATCCCCAGACTTCGTCTGCCGTGAATGACAGGATGGGGGCCATCAATCGGACCAGTGCATGGAGAATCGTGTTCATGGCGGTCTGCGCCGATCGCCTGATCCTGGCGTCCCGGACGGATGTATAGAGGCGGTCTTTGATGATATCGAGATAAAATGAAGAGAGATCCAGTACGCAGAAATTGTGCAGGTTGTGATAGACAAGATGAAATTCAAACATGTCATATGCCCGGAGCAGGCGATGGTTCAATTCCCAAAGCCGATTGAGGGCCCATCGATCCAGCGCTTCCATCTCTTCATAAGGCACCGCATCCATTTTGGGATCGAAATCCTGCAGATTGCCGAGGAGGTATCGACAGGTATTTCGAATGCGGCGGTAGGCCTCGGTCAGTCGTTGAAGGATCTCTTCTGACAGACGGATGTTGTCTCGATAGTCTTCCGCCGCCACCCAGAGCCTCAGGATTTCGGCACCATAACGCTTGATGAGTTCTTCAGGGGCGATCACGTTGCCTGCAGATTTGTGCATGGCCTTCCCCGTACCGTCCACCACAAATCCGTGCGTCAGGACATTGCGATAGGGCGCCTCTCCCCTCGTTCCCACGGAACAGAGGAGCGAACTGTGAAACCACCCCCGGTGCTGGTCGCTGCCTTCGAGATAGAGATCCGAAGGGCTGTCGAGATAGTCCCGATATTCCATGACGGCAGCATAACTGACGCCCGAGTCGAACCACACATCCAGGATATCGGTTTCTTTCTCGAACTGGTCTGATCCACATTTGGGACATCGGGTCCCGGAGGGCAAAAGGGCCTTTTCCGATTCGGTGAACCAGATGTCCGCACCCGATTGTTCCACCATGCCGGCGACGTGATCGATGATCTTTTGGGAGATGACCACTTCACCACATGCCTTACAGAAAAAAACCGTTATGGGAACGCCCCAGCTCCGTTGCCGGGAAATGCACCAGTCCGGACGATTGGCGATCATGCTGTAGATGCGCTCCCTCCCCCAGGACGGAATCCAGTTGACCTTCTGAATGGCCTGGAGGGTCTTTTCCGGAGATGGTTTTTTTCCATGGAAATAAACCACTGTTCCGTCGATCGAAAAATGACGGGCTTTTTGCATCGCCAGCAGTGGGGGTACTCGTGATCAATCGCTTCCTCTTTAAGAAGGGCGCCTGTCTCCTTGAGTTTGCTGTTTACCGCATGGTTTGCCTCGAAGACCTCCATGCCGGCGAAGAATTCCACCTCCGGGGTGAAGCGTCCCGCACCGTCCACCGGTGAGTAGACTTCCATGCCGTACTGGAGGCCGGTTTCGTAATCCTCCCGACCATGGCCGGGAGCGGTATGGACGCAGCCGGTGCCGGCCTCCAGGGTCACGTAAGGCGCGATGACGATTGTGGACGGGCGATCATACAAGGGATGTTTCGCCTGCAGATGTTCCAGAGCGGCCGCCTTGAAACGCCTCAGGATTTCATACTGCTCGATGCCGAAATTGTGCATACAGATCTCCAAGAGCCCTTCGGCGAGGATCATCACTTCCCCGGCAGCGGTTTCAACGGCCACATATTCAAAGTCCGGATGAAGGGCAATGGCCAGATTCGCAGGGATGGTCCAGGGCGTGGTGGTCCATATGATAACGGATACCGACTTGTCGTCAAACACGGGATCCAGATCGGAAAGGTCCGAAATCATCGGAAACTTCACAAAGATGGAAGGTGAGCTGTGCGCCTCGTACTCCACCTCGGCCTCGGCCAGGGCGGTCTGACATGAGGTGCACCAGTAGATGGGCTTCTTGCTCCGCACCAGGCTTCCGTTCAACGCGAACTTCCCGAACTCCCTTACGATGGTGGCCTCGAAAGGAAAGTTCATAGTCAGGTAGGGTCTGTCCCACTCTCCCAAAACGCCGAGACGCTTGAATTCCTCTCGCTGAATATCGATGAATTTTTCAGCATAGCGCCTGCAGAAGCCACGGATTTCGGCCTGGGTCATCTCCTTTTTCCTATCCCCGAGTTCGCCGTCCACCTTGTGTTCAATGGGCAGACCGTGGCAATCCCATCCGGGCACATAAGGGGTGTCAAAACCGGCCATCTGTTTGGATTTGATAATAATGTCCTTCAATACCTTATTAAAGGCCGTCCCCATGTGGATGTGGCCATTTGCATACGGGGGTCCATCATGAAACATGTACCGCTTTCGACCTTTGGAAGCCTCTCGAATCACGCCGTAAAGGTTTTCGCTGTCCCATTTGGCGATCATCTCAGGTTCTTTCTTTACCAGGTTGGCCTTCATGGGAAAGGGTGTTTTGGGAAGATTCAGTGTCGCTTTATAATCCATGTAACGTGCCTCCAGTCATTCCAGTCATCTTCGTGAGAGATTGGAATAACAGATGCGAATACCTAAGTCAATTTCATAATCGGCCAAAGAGCGGATACGAGGTTGACATGAGCCTCTCGAGCCTGTATGGAGAGCATACGTTCGACGTAATTCTTTTGTGTGATCATCAAGAAGCGGGTGGAAAGGGGTAGGCTATGGCGAAGACACGTTACCTGGTGCTGGCCGTGCTGTTGTTTCTCTCGACTGGATGCGGGGCGGTGATTCTCGCCGGGGCGGGTGCGGCGGCCGGGGTTGCCGGATACAAGTATTACGACGGGGCATTGATCATCGTTTACGAGGCCCCATTCAAGAAGACCTGGGATGCATCCCGTCAGGCGCTCAAGGAGATGGATTGCACCATTGGGCGTTCCGAACACGACATCACCTCCGGGAGCCTCTGGGGTGAATTCGGGGACGGCAAGCAGGTCAACATCAAACTCAACTACGAATCCGCGGATAAGACCCGGGTGAGCATCCGGGTTGGCGTATTCGGCGAAAAAGAGGCTTCAAACCTGATCAAGGAAAAAATCCGTAAGATCCTGTTCAAAGACGCTTAGAATTTGGAGTTTCTATTCATCACTAAGCCTAAGCCCTTTCCAAAAAGACCCCTCGCTCGAGATAAGAAAAAGAGGGAATCAGGACCCAATGTTTAACTGCGTCAGCATCCCGTCGGTGAACCGAATGGCATAATCCCGCTGCTGCCGGGTGCAATAGGCGGGGCACTCGCACCGCATATGATTGAGGGTGCGGACGAAAAACTCCACTTTAATCCATTGATCCCCCACTTCTACGGCAAACACATGGGGCTGGCAGGCCTCGTGCCTGAACTGGATGTCGCTCAGCAGGTCCCGGGGCACTTTAATCCAGAAGACATCTTCTAGATTGGAAGGAATGGCCACCCGTTTCAGCAGGGTTCTTATCTTGGCCAAATCCCCCTGAGAGAGTTCATCAATCAGGTACGATTTCATTCCCCTTTCCTCTCTGCCGCCAGACGATCGATCCGCCCCCCCTTAAGCAGGGCGTCGATGACGGAATAGAGATAGATGACGGCAAAGACGGCGAGCAAGAAGACAAGCGTTGAAAAATCCTCCGACTGCAACCGTTGAAGGATCTCGGCACTGGAGGGATGGGTTTCTCCGGCGCGAAATACCGCCTGGACCAGCCGCACCAGCCTGATAATTGCAAAAACAAAGAGGACAAAGATCGAACCCAGGATTATGAGTCCCTTTTTCAGATCCCCATTGACGATCTGACCCAGGCCGGGGATGATAAATGCGGAGCACAAGGGGGAGGCAATTGCTTTTTTCATCGGTTTATTCAATAATCCGCCAGTCGAGATTTTACAGCACAGTCCATGTGAGACCTATAGCCCAACGACCCACCCTTGTCAACGAACCACGGACGGATTTCCAAGGATGCATACAAAAGACCCCACCCTTCATGTCAATATCCCCTTCTCGATGCTCTACGAATCTTATCTGGATCGGTTTATCCACTATGGATTGAATCCGGAGATCGGCTTTGACGCCGATGCGCTGGACCGATATGCGGTGAGCGAGATTCAGCCCGTTGCCGAAAAGCTTCAGCATAGCGGCCTGACCGTCACCCTTCACGGACCCTTCATGGACCTTTCTCCCGGGTCTCCGGACCCTGAAATCCGGTCCATTGCGCGGCATCGATTCGAGCAATTGTTGAAAATTGTCCCCATCTTCAAGCCGAGGACCGTGGTCTGTCATACCGGATATGATCACCGAAGGTACTGGCCCATGTGGGATACCTGGATCGAGAACAGTCGCCTCATCTGGACCTGGCTGGCCGGACATGTTCGTGATGCGGGCGCCATACTGGTGCTGGAAAACGTTTACGAGGAAACCCCCCGGGAATTGGAGGAACTCCTCTCATCTCTCACGGAACAAGGCGTCGGCTTCTGCCTGGATACAGGGCATCAGGCGGTCTTCAGTTCGACCCCCATCAATAAATGGGTGGAGACGCTGGGATCTTTTCTGACGCAGCTTCATCTCCATGACAATACGGGGAAACAGGACGATCACCTGGCCCTTGGAACCGGCACCATCGATTTCAAGATGCTCTTCAGGCAGTTGAAAAGCCTTCAAAAGCCACCCTGCATCATCACCCTGGAACCTCACAGGGAAGCGGCACTCTGGCCCAGCCTGTCATACATAGAAGCGCTCTGGCCATGGTGACGGGCATGGAAATGAGGTTTCATCATTGCCTTTTGGCGGTACTTTGGGTAGGGTGAAGGGCTGAAGGCGTTCAAACGGTTCCGCCTTGGCGCTTTTCTGTTCGGAACAATTTCCCAAGGAGTCTATCCTATGCCAAGAGTCATGGATTACCCGTTTGCGAAGTCAACGCCGATGACCGAAAGGTGTCATCGGCTTTTTGACACGGTGACTCCCGATGAGACATTGGGAATCGTGATGAGCGCGGATCCCGATGCCATTGCCAGCGCCCTTGCACTCAGACGGCTCATGTGGCGCAGGGTGAGACGCGTGGCCCTCTATCATGTCAACGTCATTGAACGATCCGACAACCTGGCCTTGATCAAGCTGCTCAACATCAAAATGGAACGGATTCGTTCAATGAAAAACCGCAAAATCAACCATTGGGCCATGGTGGACTCCCAGCCCGGGCATTATGAACCGTTCAAAGACCATCCCTTTGACATCATTATCGATCATCATCCCCGGCTCCCATCCACAAAGGCGTGTTTCCTTGATATCAGGGAACGGTATGGTGCCAATTCGACGATCATGACCGAATACCTCAGATCCGCCAAGGTCTCCCCTTCCCCCGGTCTGGCCACAGCCCTTTTCTACGGAATCAAAACAGACACGGACAACTTTGTCCGCGACTCGCTCCCAAAGGACATCAATGCCTTTCGATATCTCTACCCGCACGTCAACATGAACATCATCAAAAAAATTGAATCCTCTGAATTTACTCTGCAGACCCTGGATCATTTGCGCTTTGCCATGGAACATGTCGTCTTTGTCAAGAATATCGCCTTCGCGTATATGGAAACCGTCGCCAATCCGGACGAACTGGTGATTATTGCGGACTTCTTCATGAAACTCGCTGAGGCCCACTGGAGCGTTGTTGCGGGGATATACGAGGATAAACTCATTGTTATTCTCAGAAATGCGGATTGGAGGGCCGATGCCGGTAAACAGGCCCAGGCATGGTTCAATTCATGGGGCGCCACCGCCGGGGGGCACCGGAGTGCGGCCAGGGCGGAAATCCCTTTGAAAGATATTGAGAAGAACGCCGGAAAAAACGTAGAGATGCGTACCTTGCTCCTGAAAACCATCAAAGAAAAAAAATAGGGCCGGACGGCACATAAGGAGATTCACATTGCCCGATTTTGCAGGGAGAACCATCGACGCCCAGCTGGTCGAAAGGGTCAAGGAGCTTATCCAAACAGACGACCGGGATCAGCTCGAGCGCCTCATCGATCAGTTGAGACCCGCTGACCTGGCGGATCTCATCGAATATCTCGAGTCGGATGAACGGCTCTTTCTGTTTCAGTTACTGGAACCTGAGGGGGCGGGAGAGGTCTTTGTCGAAATCGAACCCCCCATCCAGGAACGAATCCTGAGAGACCTGGATACAAAGGCCATATCTGAAATCGTGGAGGAACTCGACTCCGATGACGCGGCCGACCTGGTGGGCGATCTGCCTGATGATCGCGCAAGGGAGGTCATCCAATCCCTCGGCGATGAAGTTTCTTTCGAACTCGAAAAGCTCCTCCCTTACCCCGAGGACACGGCCGGCGGCATCATGGCCCTGGAATTCCTGGCGGTCAAGGCCGATGGAACCGTTCAGGATGCCATTGATTCCATCCGGGAAGAAGGCAAAGAGGTTGAAAACCTCTACTATATCTGGGTCGTGGATGATCATGAGCGCCTGGTGGGTCTTATCTCCGTAAAAGACCTGGTCATCGAGTCGCCTCACAAGAAAATCAGCGATGTCATGAACAGCGAGATTATTGCGGTCAACGCCATGGCGGATCAGGAGGAGGTTGTCCAACTGGTCAAGCGATATGATCTGGTTAATATTCCGGTGGTGGATGACCGGAACCGGCTGGTGGGCCGAATCACCCACGATGACATTATCGATGTCATCGAGGATGAGGCCGACGAGGATATGTCCTTGATGGCAGGTGTGATCGATCAGGAAATCACGGAGGAGTCCACTTTAAGAATCTCCAGGGCCAGGCTGCCCTGGCTGATAGCGGCCCTTTTCGGCGGGGTGTTTGCCGCCTTTGTCATCAACCAGTTCGAGGCATCGCTTGAACAAATGATCGCCCTTTCTTTTTCTTTCCCGTGATCATGGCCATGGGCGGAAATACCGGGACACAGGCCGCTACGGTGGTCGTACGGGGGCTGGCCACGGGCGATATCAGCCTGGTCAACACGGGGAAACGGTTATGGATGGAACTTCGAGTGGCCGTCATCAATGGGCTGGTATGCGGTCTGCTGCTGGGGGTGATTGTGGGGTCATGGCTTGGGGATTATCAATTGGGCGTCATTGTGACCGTGGCTCTTATCCTGATTATCATCATTTCCGGCCTGATCGGTGCGGCCGTACCTCTGGCCCTCAGGCGGATCAGTGTGGATCCGGCACTCGCTGCAGGGCCCTTCGTGACCACATCCAATGACATTCTGAGCCTCCTTATATATCTGGGCCTCGTCACCGTTTTTCTTCGTTTGTCGGGTTGACCCCATCACGCTCTCCCGCTGGGCTTGATTTTGCTTGAACTCTCAGAGCTGATTTCGTATATTGCCTTGCTTAAAAGCATCGGAACATCCGGTTTGATGCGAAGGGACCTCACCTTGTGTTGACACTCGAATCAGCCGGAACATTCAGGCATTTTAAGGGGGAGGAGATTGACCATGAAAAAACTGCTCTTGGTGGGAGTTGCCGGCCTGTTTCTGTGCGGGTGTGGCCAGGCGACAAAAGAATCCGGATTCTGGGATCACAGTACCATGTATAAGAACTGGGACCACTTGAAATACAGCTGGTTCGGTTTTAAGAATCCCACACCGGAAACCGGCCTGAAATCTGAAGAACAAAACTGGTGGGGCATCCCCGTAGAAGAAAAGCAATAAGTCTTTGAAACTCGTCCCTCCCCCGGAACAAGCGGGGCGGTTTTGATACCTGTTTTGGGGAGGGGAAGGGAGTCGTTTTATTTGAAGAAATTGGCTATGGACTCGGCCAGCGTTCGACTGATACCCGGTACCTCCTGGAGCGCCTCCACGCTCGCCTGTGAGACCCCTCGAAGTCCATGGAAATGTTGAAGCAGCCGTTGTTTCCGCTTGGTCCCTATCCCGGGAATTTTATCCAGGTCTGATTGCGTGAGTCCCCTTTTTCTCAACTGCCGATGATGCCCGATGGCCCGGCGATGGGCTTCATCTCGAATACGCATCATCAAATGGAGAAGGGGATCGTCCGGCTTCAGTACCAGGGGGTTTTTTCTCCCGGGAATATAAATCTTGTCTGCGGTCTCCCCCAGGTGACGCTCCGGCTTTGCAATGGACAGCACCTCCGGCACAAGGATCTCTCCGTGGGAGGAAATCGGCGGTCCGGTTTCCCTACCCGCTTTGTCGACGGTTTGCCATATTGCCTTCTTCACCGCGTTTAAATGACCTTTCCCCCCATCCACCAGAAATACATCGGGCAAATCTCCTCGTGTCATTCGACGGGCCACCAGCTCCCCCATCATCCCGTAATCATCGATGCCGTTTACCCCGGCTATCCCATAGTTTTTGTAGCCGGCGCGGTGTGGTTCGCCCTCGACAAATGAAACGACCGACCCCACGGCCATTTCCCCTTTCAAATTGGAGATGTCCAATCCTTCAATGACCCTGAGCCGATGGGGTAATCCGAGAATCTCTCCAAGTCGCGCCATGAGATCTGTTTCAGAACCGGCCGGGAGTCGCTGGAGCAGATTCTCTGCATTCTTGACCGCCATGTTGATCAGCCGTTTTTTCTCGCCCCTCTGTGGCCATCGAATCAGGACTTTCTTCCCTGCCAGTCCCGAGAGCCAGTCGCTGATGGCCGGCTGATCCTCAACAAAATGGGACAGAAGGACCTGCCGGGGCATAAAGATCCCCCGCGCATAATATTGCTTTACAAAGGCCTCGAGGATGTCGGACGGGGATGCATTGCGGTCTTTCAGGAGATAACTGCGGGTTCCCATTAAATAGCCTTTACGGACATAGAGGATAACCACCTGAAAACGCCCGTTTTCCTGTGAAACGCCGATCACGTCCTGGTCCACCAGTTTGGGAGACACCACATGCTGACGTTCCACGGTCTTTTCAATGGCCCTGATCTGATCGCGAACCGCTGCTGCCTTTTCAAAATCGAGTCGCTCCGCGGCCTGTTGCATATCCCTGCCCAATGTTTTGAGCAGCTCCTGATTCCGCCCTTCCAGAAACAGCCGCACCTGCTTGACGATGGCTTCATACGCTTCGGGGGACACGTCGCAGGCGCAGGGCGCGAGACACCGATTCATCTGAAAATTGAGACAGGGCCGTGAACGCTGCTTCAATCGGTGAGTCCTGCACTTTCGGAGTTTAAAGACGCGATCGATCACCCGATGGGTACTGCGAACCGCGTTGGCCGAGGAAAATGGACCGAAATAGAGCGCTCCATCTTTCTTTATCTTTCGGACGATGGTCAAATTGGGGAAGGGGTCACGGATATTCAGACGAAGGCAGGGGTATCGTTTATCATCCCTGAGGATGATGTTATATCGGGGGAGATATTGTTTGATGAGGTTGCTTTCAAGGATGAAGGCCTCTTTTTCTGTGGCAGTCAGTATGGTATCGAGACCCCGTGCCCGTTCCATCATCAGGGCCGTCTTGACGGAGAGCTCTGTATCCGGTTTGAAATAGGAATGGACGCGTTTGTAAAGGTTTTTGGCCTTACCCACGTAGATCACCCGGTCCCGTTCATCCTTAAAGAGATACACCCCCGGTCCCCGGGGTAACGGGGTTTGTTTCAACTGCTCAATGAGGGGGCGGTTCTCTTTTCTCGGTTCGTTCACGGATAAAGACCTCAGGTCGTGGGTGTTATCGCCTTCCGCCTGGAAAAGGTTGCATATTTAGAGGGTAGATGATAGGTTTCTGGTCAGTCAAGAACAGAGTTATGATAATTCAATGGGTCTGAAGATGCGCGGAATCGCTTTTTACATTTTTGTCTTGCATGTGCTCTTTACCGCACTGCTCCTCGCAGGGGGATGCGCCATGAAGCGATCCGCCATGTGGCCGCTGGCCACCCTCGAAGGGGTCCAGGGTCATTTCATGGAAGGTCAGATCATCGACATGAAAGCGGGCAAGACCGTCTCTTTCGATGACCTCATGGCGGCACTGGCGTCCGTACGGGTTGTCTTTGTGGGCGAGGTGCACAACAACCCCGAGCACCACCTCATGCAGGTCCAGATCCTTCAGGGACTCCTCGAACGCGATCATCGCCTAACGGTCGCCATGGAATTCTTCGAAGCACCCCGCCAGGAAACCATTGATGAATACATGGAGGGCCGCATGACGGAGTCCGCTTTCCTTGAAACCGTGAATTGGCGCAAATCCTGGTCCTTTCCGTACCATTTTTACAGGCCCCTGATCCTTTTGGCAAAGACAAACGGACGTCCGCTTCTCGCGCTTAACGTCCCCCATACCATCGTCCGTAAGGTGGCCCGATCGGGCATTGAAAGCCTGGAACCCGCGGAAAGGGGCCAGGTGGCTGATCAGATAGACCTCGAAAACGACGCCCACCGGGCTTATCTGCTTGAGGTCTATCAGACCCACCCGCACCGGGAGATGAAAGACTTCCAGGCGTTTTATGAGGCCCAATGCGTCTGGGAAGACACCATGGCGGATGAAATCGCCCGCTATTTGGCGGAACAAAGCGGAAAGATGGTTGTTTTCACGGGAAATGGACACATCATCAACCGCTTCGGGATTCCAGACCGGGTTCTTCGCCGAATCGATGTGACCATGGCGACCGTCCTGTTATACCCCTTGACAGATGCAACCCACATGAATAAAAAGATAGCCGATTACGTCTGGCTGACCAGCGGCTGTTCGGCCGGGGTTCCCAGGATGCACTCCCGGCGATCAAACCCATCGGAATAGGTCAGGCATATGCACCATCACAATCCGGAATTCCGCTGCTGCCCCGTTTGCGGAGGCCCTGTCCATCTCAAGGTCGTCAAGAGCGGAGAACCGGAAAGACGGGTGTGCTCGGCATGTGATTTTGTGTTGTATCTGGACCCCAAGGTGGTCGCCTGCACCGTATTGGAAGTGGACAAAAAAATCGTCCTCTTAAAACGGGCCATTAAACCGGAAAAAGGAAAATGGGTCCTCCCCGGCGGGTATGTGGACCGTGGAGAACCCGTCCCCGAGGCGGCCGTTCGAGAGGCACTGGAGGAATGCGGTCTTGAAATCAGGATCAAATCCCTCCTCGGGGTGTATTCCTACACCGGATATATCCCGGTGGTGATCGTCTATATTGCAGAAGCCGTGGGCGGCGCCCTCTTCTCCGGGGACGAAACCTGGGAGGCGAAATTGTTCTCAGAATCGGATATTCCCTGGAAGGATCTCGCCTTCAGGAGCACAACGGATGCATTGGAAGATTATTTTTTTCCAGACCTTTCACAGCCCTTCACGGGCCGAATAAGCGGGAATGTTCAACACGGATGCACACGAAACAAACCCTAACGAACAAAAGGAGATCAATCAGAAATGAATCTGACACCTGAAAGAATTGATGCCCTCAGCCCGGAGAGGCGAAAAGCGGTCATGGAACGATCCATGGAGGACATCTCTTCCATCTTTGAGGATGTGCGGAGCATTGTCAATGATGTCAGAGATAACGGCGACAGCGTGGCCCTGAAACACTATCAGAAACATAAGTCCGATATCAGCCCGGATGACCTGGAGGCGACCGAAGCGGAAATCAAAGACGCATACACTCAGGTGGACCAGGCGGTGGTGGATGCCTTGAAGGTGGCTGCCCATAATATCACCAAATTCCACGAGGCCCAGAAAGAGCGGGCCATGTGGTCTATCGAAATCAGCGACGGGATCCTGGCGGGACGGGTCACCCGGGCCATGGATGTGGTGGGGTGTTACATCCCCGGTGGAAGCGCTGTGTACCCCAGTTCCATCCTCATGACGGTTCTGCCCGCAAAAGTGGCGGGCGTAGAGCAGATCGTGGCCATTACACCACCCGGCAAAGGCATGGTGGCCAACCCGGCCACGCTGGTGGCGGCAGACATCGCAGGGTGCCACCGGATTTTTAAAGTGGGGGGTCCCTGGGGGGTGGCCGGCTTGGCCTATGGCACCGAGACCATGCCCAAGGTGGATAAAATCGTGGGACCGGGGAACAAATATGTCACGGCCGCCAAGATGATGGTCTACGGCCATGTGGACATCGACTCTCCGGCCGGCCCGAGTGAGGCGTTGATCCTGGCGGATGAAACCGGAGATCCCGAACTCATTGCCATTGATTTTCTCTCACAGGTGGAACACGATCCGGACTCGGCGGCGGTGCTGGTGACCACATCCGAGGCACTGGCCAGGGGTGTCTGTGACATCATCGACCGGGAATATGACAATCTGCCCCGAAAAGAGATCTTTGAGTCCTCCCTGAAAAAACACTCCTACGTGTTTATTGCCACGGACATGGAGGAGGCCATCTCTTTCACCAATGAATATGCCACCGAGCATCTCCAGGTGATGACCCGGGACCCGTTCATCACGCTCAACAAAATCAAGCATGCGGGTTCTATATTTCTGGGACCTTATGCGCCGGTGCCGGTCGGCGATTATGCATCCGGGACCAATCACGTGCTTCCCACCGGCCAGTGTGCGCGCATGTTCTCCGGGCTTTCCCTGGATGATTTTATCAAGAAACCCACGTTCCAGTACTTGAGCCGTGAGGGGCTGGCTTCCCTGAAGGATACCGTCATCACCCTGGCCGAGGCGGAAGGGCTGCCCATCCATGCCCGGGCTGTGAGGGCGAGATTCAAATAGATGATCATCCAATCGGATATGGTAAGACCTGTATGAACTGATTTGAAAGAAACCAAGAGAGTCGCGGGAGGTTAAGAAATGGCTGAGATTAAAGGGTACAATATGCCGGATGAGCTCTACTACCATGAAGAGCACAGCTGGGCGCGTGTGGACGGCAAGAAAGTCACCGTGGGCATGACGGACATGTTCCAGAAAGAGGCGGGGGACATTGTCTTCGTGGATCTGCCCGAAGAGGAAGAACGATGTGGAACAGGGGGAGACCTGCGGGAAAATCCAGTCGAGGAAATGGATCGGAAAGCTCGTGGCCCCGGTGAGCGGCGAAATCGCGGAAATCAATGAGGAACTGGAGGATGATACCAGCCTCATCAACTCCGACCCGTATGGGGAGGGGTGGATCCTGGTCATTGAGGTTGAAGACGAGGAAGATCTTGCGGATGAACTGAAAAACCTCATCCACGGGGATGCGGTCAATGACTTCGTCGAGCGCGAGATCGAGAAGACCGAAGCCGAAAAAACCAAGGCTGAATAAACACCATGCCGGACCACTGGCGTCTTTTCAGGGATCGCGGAATGACACGATCCACCGGGGAAGGTCTCGCCATCGATGACACCCTCCCCCAGTCGGTGGCCCGCCATCATTCACCGCCCATCCTCCACCTGTATACCTTTGTCCCCTCGGTCATTGTGGGGAAATATCAGGATATCGAAGCCGCACTCAGGTTAGACAGATGCCGTACCCGAGGGATAGAGGTCAACCGGCGGAGTACCGGCGGCGGCACGGTGATCATGGGCCCCGATGTTATTTCCCTGGGCCTCGGTATCAACGTGAACTATCCCCGGCTGAAGAAAGGGGTCGGCGGCGTATTCGAATCCCTGAGCCGGGTGCTCATCCGGGCGCTGAGGATTGTGGGCATCGATGCCCATTTCCAACCCAAGAATGATCTCGAAGTGGCCGGCCGGAAAATCGCCGGCCTTTCCGCCGCGTCCGAAGCCGATAACAGCCTCCTGTTCCACACCAGCCTTCTCGTGGACTTCGATATCTCCCTCATGCTCGATATCATGAATACCCCATTGGTGAAAGTTCAGGATAAGGGATACAACTGCTTCAGTCAGCGGATGACCACGGTTAAAGAACAATTGGGACAGGATTTGCCCGTGGAGACCATGATGGATGCCATCCAGGATGCGTTTGAGCAGGAGTTCGACATCCGTTTCAGCGAAGAGATACCCGACAGTTGGGAAAAAGACACCATTCAGTCTTTTATCGAGACCCGGTATACCCAGGATGATTGGATTTTTTCTCACAAACACCCGAGGTCCCGAATGGGCGTCGGTCAGCTCAAAACCCCCGGGGGACTCCTGCAAATCTATCTTTCCCTGTCGGGTGCCAGCATCGAGAGTGTCTTGATCACCGGGGATTTCTTTTCCACCACTGCCCATGTACACCGGCTCGAAAACGCCCTGAAATGGACTTCGGCCCGGCAGGAGCACATTGAAAAGAACCTGGCGGCAGTATGGGAAGAGGAGATGATCTACGGCATTGATCTCCCCACCCTCACCCGGGCCGTGCTCCTCGCCAAGGAAAATCAGGTAAGACTTTAGGATTGGCGATTGATGATTGGCGATTGGCGAACAGACGAATCTGAATTCTGGCTGGAATTTATTATGGACGAGAATCTAATGAAAAGGGAACATGTTATTCCCTTGTTCAATGAAGCGCATGAACTTTCATCCATTTTTATCGCAAGCAGAAAAACCGCTCGGCAGGGCCGATCGTAAATCAGAAGGTACAGATTGATCATGTCTTTTCAATCGTCAATCGTCAATCGCCAATCGCCAATCCAAACCTCTCCGGATTACGCCAAGATGAGCCATGCAACGGCCATTTCCCTCGGCCTCATGCAGGGTCGAATGTACCGGGGCGCGGTGAACCGTTGTGTCAACCTCTTGGTGCATTATAATGAAGGGTGTTCGGCCAACTGCGCCTATTGCGGCCTGGCCAAAAAACGCCCCGGGGCCTATGAGGAAAAAAGCTTTATCCACGTGGACTGGCCCATATTCTCCATGGATGAGATTATCGTGGCCATCAACCAGGCCCCCGCCTACGTGAAACGAACCTGCATCTCCATGATCACCAACGGCAAATGCCGCACCCACACCGCAGAAATGACCCAGCGGCTGAAAAAGGAGACCTCACTCCCCATCTCCATCCTCGTGGCCCCTACCCTTCTTAACCCGGAAGACCTGGTGGCGTACCGGACGGCGGGCGCGGACAAAATCGGCGTGGCCCTGGATCTTGCGACGCCCGAACGCTTTGACCGATATCGCGGAAAAGGGGTCTCCGGACCCCACCGGTGGGAGACCTACTGGAAGACCATCGAAAATGGACTGGAGGTTTTTGGGCCGTATCATGTGGGTGCACACCTGATGGTGGGAATGGGAGAAACCGAAAAAGAGATGATCACGCTTATGCACCGGCTCTGGAAAAAGGGCGTATGCACCCACCTTTTCTCCTTTTTCGCCGAGGAAGGCTCCCGGTTGAGTGATCGTTCTCAGCCCGCCTGGGACACCTATCTCAGGGTTCAACTGGCGCGATATTTGATTGAGAATGAATCCATTCAACCGGATGCGATGATTTTCAGTGAAGACGGTCGGCTCTTAGACGTGGACTTGCCTCCGGATCACGTGCGTGACATCATCCAGTCCGGCAAACCGTTTATGACCGCGGGATGTGTCGACGACGATGGCGAGGTGGCCTGCAACCGTCCTTTCGGTAATTGTTTGCCGGATATCAGGCAGTGGAACTATCCCTACCTCCCCAATGCTGAAGAAATCCATCTGATCCAGAAAAATATCTTCGCGTCGATCGGTTGACTTCCAAAAACCTTTTGACAACAGTTACAGAGTGTATTATTGTAGTTCGTTTAAGAGACCTTTGAAAAATGCTCAATTTTATTAAAGGTCAAGGAAGGCAACAATTTTAACCACAGGAATATATTAGATATTTCGAGGACTAAAATTTTTGCCTGACGCGGAGATTGGGCAAAAGAGGGTGTTTTTCAAAGGTCTCTTTATGTTAGGGCCGTTAGCTCAGCCAGGTAGAGCAGCGGACTTTTAATCCGTTGGCCACAGGTTCGATTCCTGTACGGCCCACCATGAAAGAGAAATAGGACCGCATTTGGGTATCACTAACCCGACGGTGACCATTTACACGTTATTCCACAGATAACGTCCCCATCGTCTAGCCAGGTCCAGGACACAGGCCTTTCACGCCTGCGACAGGGGTTCAAATCCCCTTGGGGACGCCAGTGTATTCATTATGAGGGGTACTCAGTTTGAGTCACCCCTCTTTTATTGCCCCCGTCCTGATGGTCTCGTAAAGAGTCGTCACCCCGTTGAAAAACGGGGTCCAGGAGTTTCACAACTTCTTGATAACACCTGGATTCCGGTGCCTGTCCCGGACCCCGATCCGGGATTCGCCGGTCGAAGATCCCGATGCCTTTTGCGGGGAATGACGGAAAAAGCGCATTTTTGACTTTTTACGAGCCTATCAGCGGGGTTGGGGACACCAGCAATAAAATAAATGGGTTGGCTTAATAATCTCAACCTTTTATTTAATTTTATAAAAATCTTAACCCCATTTCCAACCCGCTCGCACGCTCGCAACGTCGTGATTCAACGCCTCCAGGAATCGGGCGGTTGCGGCATAAATATCTTCGTTCAGAAGGATTCTCATAAAGATGCTTCCCCGAGGCGGACTTCCTCTCAGCAGCCACCAAATCCACCACATATCTGACGCAGGCTTTGATGTCCTCAATGCTTAGATAGGGATAATAATTTTGAATGATTTCATCAAAAAAAATCCTTCTTCTATCAGTTCCAACACATTTTGTACGGTAATCCGATGTATGCCTGCAAACGTCAATTCCGTGTCGAGTTTCCCTCCGTATATCTGCTCACCAAACTGTCGTGCACGCGTGATCTTACCACCCCTCCGGCATGCCTGATTTCAGGGCATCATAAACCTTCTGCTCAGCCGGGGATTCCGTGCGTCGCGGCGTTTCTTTGGGCCAGAGCATCACCATCGTTCATCACTTTATATGTCGGGGGAATTTTCAGTTTATACGTTAAGTTATTTGACTTATTATGGATGTGCCGATCTTGCTAAGGTTCTTCGGAAAGCTCGGTTTCGTCATCCAGTTATCATGAATTAGATCCGAAAAGGATCGGTTGATTGATCAAATTCCCGGAGATATCCTCGTCTGAGTCGCGCCCTGATTCTGTGCAGGCTTCCGGGAAAATCCGGCAGACGTCCTGGCGTCGCGCAAGAGATTGAGCCATTCTCCCTGCGGATCACACCAGATCAGCAACGGCGGCGGCGATGTTTTTTGCCTTAAAATCGTTTCAATTTCATTGACCAACCATTCACAAAATGACTGGTTCGAAACGTTCATAGCCCAGCCTTCCTTGCACTTTTTAGCATATCATCCAAAAGGCGTTTGAGGTATGGGCACTTCTGGTAAGCCGTCTCCGGATCAAGCCTGTCAAAAAGACCCTTACCATCAACAAGCTTCTTGTATCGGCGGCCGGTTTTTTTCTTTGTAGAGCTTTTCCAGGAGTTTTGACGGGGGTTCATCAAAGTTGATTTCTTCCGGCTTCTCTACACCCGCGGGCAGCGCAGTTTTGATCGGTCCGGGGAAGAGGTTTAGGTTGCTGAACAGCCACGCTTCGGTTTCGTGAACGGCAAAATGCTGGTGGAATCGGGTGTCACCCACTTTTCCTTCGAGGTGCGATTTTGCCCATTTGTAACGCTCCGACACATTTCTCACACCATTCGGATAGATGGTTGGGCCGTAGAGATCGAGGATGGCAAAAACCGCGATCACATCTTCGTCCTCAAGATGCATTCTTGCCTTTTTGGGTGACTCCTTGATCAGCTCAGGCCACCCTTCACATTTGACAACCTTCACCCCCACAGGCTGGGCCAGCCTTGGATCGATCCAGCGTTTAAAAAGGGCGGCCAAGACCTTCTTTTCAGTATCCCCTTCCACAAGCAGCACGAACTTCATTCCCCTTCCTCCGCCATGTCTTCCAGTTCGCCGGAACGGTACAGTGCGCCCAATGAATACTCCTTCAGCCAGCGCTCAAGCTTTTCACCTTCCAGGCTTTTGAGAACTGTTTCGCCGTTCACCCATCTTGCCACAATCGTCAAAGGCAGTATGTCGCCAAAGGCGTCTAAGAACTGAGGCGAATGGGTGGTGAAGATCACCTGGACCCGTTCAGCAGCATCCACTGCGTATTCCGCGATAATGGGAAGCATGGATGGATGTAGTCCTGTCTCGGGTTCGTCAATGGCGATGAGCGGAGCAGGTGAGGGAGATGCAAGAACCGTCAGCAGAAAGAGAAACCGAAGTGTGCCGTCCGAGAGGTCCGCGGCGGACTGTTCTCGACGCAGGCTTTTCCATCTTACGCTGAGCTGAATCCGCTGATCAGCAGCCGGAGGAAAAACCAGTTCATCGTAGTCATCTCCGAAGGCGGCTTGCATGGCCATATCCATATCCTTCTTGAAACCACGGTCCCCTGTGTACAGGGTATGAAGGGCAGAAACGAGATTCTGGCCGTCCGAATCCACCCGTTTGTCCAGTCGCGCCACGGCCGGTTGACGAAGCCTGGCGGACAGGCTGACATCCACATCATGATACACGCGCCATTCAGACAACTGTTGTCTAAACAAGGGGATATGCTGGTTAATGGTGAAAGGCCCAGCCGTCTGGCTGAGCAAGGTCTCTTCTTCTAATAAAGATTCTTGCGGAGCGATCCATTCCTTTCGGTCTTCATCGAAGATTTTGGCATTCATCTTTTCCCGATCCAGAATGGCAAAAGGCTCCACCTTTTCCTCTGGTCTCTGGCGATGGAAATAGAGAAGCCGTTCCTCCCCAATGGCATAAGCACCGGTTCTGCCTAATCTGGCCAATTCAACCCCGTACGTCAGCCAGTTCCGCTCCGGCATCCAGAAGGGGAGCAGTTCAGATGCCCGGATGTCAAAGCGAATCCCTTCCAAAACTCCATCCCATACCAGGGGTTCCATGCCGCCTGAATGCTGGACATATTTTCCCAATCGCCCCTGTGCGGAGACAGACATAAGCTCCAGCAACCTCAAAAGATTGGATTTGCCGGTGCCGTTGGGGCCGATAATCACGTTCAGATTTCCAGGCGCCCAAGAAATACTCTTAAGGGATCGAAACCTTTTGATTTCCATATTTGATATCTTCATTGGAACAGTCTCCACATAAAAAAATGCAAAATACTCAGCCCTTGTCTTGAACCGAAACCGACCACCATCCGGGTTGAGGCAGCTTCCCCTCCCGGCACCACCGACGTTCATCGGCCCGCCATTCAGCGCGGTCAGCGATGGGTTTATCCAGATCCTTTTTGGCAAGAACATCAGCCGCAAGGACCCCCGCCTTTTGAAGAGGAGCGATGTTGACCCTCACCCCGTCGTTGATATCAGGAAAGTAGGCGCTTTCCTGTCGTATGAAATCCTGAACCGACTCTGGAGGAGCGTGAACCGGGACGTTATGTTTTTAAGTTAATGCCAATACACAGCCATTGAGAATATCCCTCATCGGCTTGATTCCAGCTTTCTTGCATCATCTCAAACCAGCTACAAATTGAAATCACTTTTCCAATAGAGTGGGTATTTGAAAGCTTGGAACGAGACCGGCTGGGGGTTTTCGGTTTGAGGACCTCCAGGGCGTAGCTGACTTTGGTGACTTATCTCCAACTTGGCAGCGATCATTTTCTTCGTCTTCCCGTCGGAATCGCAAAATACAAAACCCCGCCCTCCACTTTTGGGAGTAACGGGGTCTTATTGCATGTAACAGTAGGCCGTTTCAAATCCTCTCTCCCTGATATAGGGTTAAAAAAAGGACACTGGGTCGGCATAATTGCTGGTCATTACTATAAAATAACGCTATAAATGTCAATGAATATCGGGCAAAAACAGGGGCTTCCAAATTCTGAATAGCCGGTTCAATCTTATTGATTGATTAAAACAAGCTATAGGCATTTTTGCCCACCAAAAATTTGGCCAACTGGTGGCTGATGTTAATGATTTCTTCTCCTCTGTGTAAACCTACCCATCCTCGTCTCATGCCCGTTTTTCTTGTTGGCATCTGCCTTGGCAAAGATGGACATGTGGAGAATCTGATCGTTTAAGGCCAGGGCGAAGCCGGTCACTTTCTTGGATTCGAGCCTGGAGTCGGTGCCGAGGCCGCATGGATTTTTCCCTCAATTTGGTTCTTTGATCCTCAGATGGGTGTCAGGCCCAATTTTTGGCCTCCGACGTTTTGTTGGCTTCCTGCTCAGAAATCCTCCAACTCGGAGAGGTTTCGCCCCGCTCCAACAACCTACGAACTAATCATTTCTTGGTTTTCTTCCGTTTTCGAGATGTTTTCGTTGAGGCTTTTTTCAGATCGCTCTTTTGCTTTTCTTCATATAGGGCAAGGAAATTGAAGGGGGGCAGATGGAAAGGCGGAATGCCTGCGCGCTGCGTCAAATCAGCAATGCTCTCGCGAACAAAGGGGAAGATGATGGATGCGCAATTGATACGAGCGATCCGGTCCAGTTCATCCTTTGAAGGCGGTTCCTCGAAAGCAAAAAAGCCCTCCTATGAAATCGAGAACCGAAAAGGCTGATTTTCGGACATCGCAGCTACAGACAGGATTATCTGCAGAGACTTATCGTTTACTGTGTAATCGATATCAACACGATGTTTGATCTCAATTGGTTCATTGGCTCTCCACTGAAACTCCTTCATCAGCGAGAAGTGGCCTCATTGAGTCGGATGCCCCTAATCTGAAATTCATACTCCATAGATCGATTTCTTTTCTCCGATAAAAACGCTTGTCTCATCTTCTTGATAAACTTTTCCGTCTCTGAGCCCATCCATGTAAAGGACTCTTGTAGAAGCAACAAAATCCGTTGCTTTCTGCTGAATAACCTTCAATGTTTCGGGAAAGGCATCCAGAATGCGAAGCAGGTTATCCATGCCTTTGCTCTGGCACACCTGTCCGGATTCATAGCGCGCCACGCTTTTCAATCCACCGCCGATGATATCTGCCATTTGTTCCTGGGTCAGGCCGAGCTTGAGGCGAATCGCCTTAATTTGTTTCCCGGTCAGAAGGCCGTCCACCATTCTCTTAAAATCCTTCAGCTTTTTTCCGGACGATCGCAGGGTCGCAGGATCCACAATGGCCTCCCCGCACTCATTGCAGGCATAGGTCACGTAATCCGGAACAGTTAACGTTTGTCCTTTGTACTCAAAGTTCTCGGTCCCAACCCTCTTTGTGAGCACACCAGCCCCGCAAATAGGGCATTTTTGCCTTTTCATGCTTCTAGTTACCCCCTTCATCCCGCTTCATTTGAATTAACACCGCTTACCTCCTGTCCAGGGTCAATTGTACTTTGATGTAAAGCGGCGTATCGTTGTCGTCCCGATACTTATAGACATCCTGCCAAAGCTTATGATTCCCGTAGCTCGTCATCGACTTATAGAAATGGTCCTGGCACAGCCTGGTGAGACCGCGAGCAGGATGTCGTCTTCGTCCATATACCCCACGGATACGGCGCCTCTGCGAGCCGCCTGAGTGATGATTCTCGTCGATGTGGAACCGAGGAATTTCTTGATAGTTTTGAGGTCATAGTGGGGTTTTCGCTTTTCCATTGGGAGATCAGCTACCAGTATCATTATGATACTTTTATATCGGTTGTCAAAGGATTTTCTTGAAAATTTTTTTGGAAATAGATCGGGACAAATCCTGAGCGAGAGAGTTGACGTAATCAAATAATTACGCTACATTTTTTGTATGATCAAGCCCGACAAAAGCCTTGTACCTGATTGGGACGAAGACAATATCGGTCATATCGCTGAGCATGGGTTGATCCCCGAGCAGGTTGAAGAGGTGAATTACAGTGAGGGGCCGTTTCCGACCCTGGCTGTTAAGCAGAAGAAAAAGCATACAAAATCGGATGAATATCGATACCGACTGTGGGGCACAGACGCTTCGGGAACCTGTATCGAGGTGATCGTTGCCCCTTATCCACAGTATGGCGTATGGCGTTGCGTAACCGCTTTTCCCATGTCGAACACCACCCAAAAAGCCTATTTCAGGAGAGTAAAGAAATGAGCAGAATTCCAGAAAAGACAAGAAAAGACCTTAAACGAGAGGCTGTCCGGTGGGAGAATGAGATTTCGAGAGAGACTCCTGAGCAGATTCAGGGATTACTGAATGATGCCGAGCCGTTTCAGGTACCCCGTCCTCCCCGTCAGCCCGTCTCTCTCCGCATAGACCCCTTTGATCTTTCGATGATAAAGCGCCTCGTCCGCAAGAAAGGCGTTCCCCACACCCAGCTCATGGCCATATGGCTTCGCGAACGGGTCGAAAAAGAAAAGAGGCTTGATGCCTCGGAATGAGATAAGCGATCCTATTTTTTGCCAACTCTGTGAGGCTCTGAGAACTCGAACGACCGGAGGGAGCCCCGCCGGGCGGGATCGATGATGCGCGAGAAAACATTTTTTCAGGAGGATCGCCATGGCGAGAGGGGACCAGCTCGGCAGGCAGTGGAAGATCATTCAGACGCTGATATCGGCCAGGCAGGGGAAATCGGCGGCTGATCTGGCCCAGGAACTGGACTGCCATCCCCGTACCGTGTACCGGGACCTGGAGGCCCTTCAGGTGGCCGGGTTTCCCATCTACACGGAACGATCCGGAGGGAAGAACCTCTGGTCCCTGCTCGATACCATGAAACACCACATCCCGGTCCCGTTCACCCTGACCGAACTCATGGCCCTTTATTTCAGCCGGGACATGCTCAAGGTGTTCAAGGATACGGCCTTTTATGAATCTTTAGAGTCGCTCCTCCAGAAGGTCAAGTCCACCCTTCCCCCGGAATCCATCCACTATCTAAATAACATTGAGCAGACCCTCCACCTCTCTGTGAAGCCCTACAAGGATTACGGCCAATTCAAGGAGCTCCTGAACCGGGTCACCGACGCGGCGTTGAACCGCAGGACCATCGAGATCGTCTATTACACCATGAGCCGTAAAAAGGAGAACCGACGTCGGGTGGATCCCTACCGCGTGTGGTTTTTTAACGGCACCTTTTATCTGATCGGCCGCTGCCACATGCGGAAGGAGGTCAGGATATTCACCTTAGACCGAATCAAGATGCTTCATGAGACCCGAGAAGCCTTTGACGTTCCTGAGGATTTTGTGCTGGAGGATTTTATGGGGTCAAGCTTTGGGGTGTACCAGGGACCGCCTACTAATATAAAGGTGTGGTTCCATCCGGATGTGGCCGGTTACATCAAGGAGAAAATCTGGCACGACTCCCAGGAGATTCACACTCAGGGAGATGGTTCCATCATATTTGAGGCCCAGGTGGCCGGCACCGATGAGATCCGCTTCTGGATCATGACCTGGGGATCAAAGGCCACAGTGCTTGAGCCGGAATCGCTGAGGCAGGAGATCAAGGCGGAGGCGCTAAGAATGGCAAAAGGATATGAACCCCCGGCTGTGGCCGAGGAAAAGCAGCGCTACAACCCGCGTAAAGACCCACATCTCAACCCCCGTTAGACGGCTTGTCTATGTTTTCTCACATCGCCTTACATAGCTCACAAAGGATTTTTTCTTTGGGGAACACAATTCTCCCCTCGCCCGAAGATAATCAATATGCCGGTTCACTTCACACATGGCTTCCAACGCCTCCAGCCGCTCCCGGACCGTAAGCTTGAGGGAGCGTCGGAGCATGGCCCGGCGGCTCCCTTCCCACGTGGTGTCTTCCCATCTGATGTCGACAGCATCATTTCGAGTCATCATTCATCTCTTGAAGCAGCAGGTTCAGATGATCGATGTCGTCCTGATCCCTGAGGCGTCCGGTATTTTTTTTCATTTCAATCAGTGCGGATACTGAAACGCCTGTAGAGAAGCCATCTTCATGTTCGGTTATTCTCTTTGTGATGACGGCGCAAACCGATGTCACTCACATGCTGAGCTTTCTCGCGATTTCCGCCACGTGTCTTCCCTGGTAACGTGCCCCGTCTAATTCGTTCTCACTCGGCCATCGGCTCCCGTCGCCTCCGGCAATCGTCGAGGCGCCATAGGGGGAGCACCCGGTGATCTCGTCCATGGTCATCTGACCCTGAAACGCATACGGCAATCCCACGATGATCATACCCTGATGCAGCAGGGGACATGAAAGCTCAAAATGGTCGATTCCTGGCCACCGTGCTGGGTGTTTGAACTGGTGATGACGCTTGCCACCTTCCCGACCAATGCGGCCTTTGCCCAGAGCTGGCCCGTAGCGTCCAGAAACTGCTTCATCTGTCCGCACATATTCCCGAAGCGGGTCGGTGTTCCAAAGATGATGGCATCCGCTTCCGCCAATTGGTCAACGCGGCATATGGGGATCCCGGCCTGAAGCTTCTGTGCCTCGGTTGCCCCCATTTTTTCCAGAATGTCTTCGGTCAGTGTTTCAGGAACCCGGCGCAGATCGACCTCCGCATGGTCTACGGAACCGGCCCCTTCTGCAGCAGCCTCTGCCAGTTTATGGACGTGTCCATACATGGAGTAATAAACCACCAAGGGGCTATCCACTTGACTCTCGTAACCACAAGATGTAGTATGCGGGCATGCGTGATACGAGGCGACATCCTGTTGGCGGTCAAGACTACCCGCGAACAATACAAGAGTTTGATGCATGGTTCTCTTCTGAGGCGGCCTGCCTTAGATTTTTGACACAGCTTCGTTGGCCTGAAGGGTTTCGCTGCCCGGCGTGTAGCAGCCAGAAGGGCTGGGCAACAAACAGAGGGAATATCCGGTGTTCAAAATGCCAACGCCAAACGACTCCTATCGCAGGGACAATATTTGAGGGTACACGAAAGCCCTTGCGAACCTGGTTTCAAGCTATCTGTTATGTGACCAGCCAAAAGTTCGGGGGAAACGCGTTAGGTCTGAAACGTGTACTGGGTGTTTAGGCAGCTATCAAACAGCTTGGAGTTGGCTCCACAAAATGAGGCGCGCTATGGTTCGCCCCGAAAGGGATCGTCTCAGCGGGCGAGTTGAGGTCGACGAGACTTATGTCGGCGGTGAGGAAAAGGGTGCTCATGGACGTCAAACTGAGAGGAAAGCCATCGTCGCGATAGCTATTGAGATACATTCGCCGATGGGTTTCGGACGAGTTCGGATGCGTCAAGTGCCAGATGTTTCTTCTGATAGTCTCACCGAATTTGTTCAGTACGCAGTGCAGCCTGGTTCTGTCGTATTGACCGATGGATGGAGGGGCTACAGCAAACTGCGACAGGAAGGTTACTCGCACGAAGTGATTGTGCTTTCAGACACGGGCAACCCAGCTCATGTGACGCTGCCAGGGGTACACCGAATTGCTTCGCTGTTAAAGCGGTGGCTACTGAGCACACATCAGGGGGCGGTGAGCAGAAAGCATCTCGATTATTATCTTGACGAATATACCTTCCGGTTCAATCGGCGCAGTTCGAGAGCGCGTGGGCTGCTTTTTTACCGCCTTTGCCAGCAGGCCGTGCAGGTTGGCCCGTTATCATACGCGCAGATAGTAAAACCTTAGAAACGCATCGACCACAAGATGTAGTGGTTGGGAGAGTGAAGTGGATAGCCCCTAACCACCAATACCTTCATGATCTCCTCCCTCCCTCTGAACAAGTTTCGATATATTCCATTTGCCCCAATAACAGATTATTTAGAATCGCCGATTAAACGCAATGACTTGTCATTCTCGCTTGAGAGATCCACTTGCCCAAACCCCAAAGCAAAAGCCTGTCACCCGGCACCCTCACTCAACCATTCGTTGACTGGCTCGTATCCTTATGGTATAAACCTTAGTGAATGTCGTTCATGGGGGAATGCCCCTCATAATAGAATATCGTCTTTTTAAATTCAATCATTCAGAATTAATGGATATCAGGCGGTCCTTTCAAATACTGGAACTCGAACCCGGCGTGTCCGAGGCGGAGGTCAGACAGGCCTATAAGGACATCGTCAGTGTCTGGCATCCGGACCGGTTTTCCAATAATCCCCGGTTGAGGGCGCGGGCGGAGGAAAAGGTCAAGGAAATCAACCAGTCTTATGAGACGGTCCTTTCATTTATCGCTTTTAACAACGGTGAGTTTTCTGAGACAGCGACCGGTTCCGGTGAAGGCGAACCCTCGAATTTTACCGCGTTTGACACCCGGAGCAAAACAGAACTCGCTGCGGAGTTGGGGACAGGAATGGTACTGGGGCTTTATGCCTTTCTGTCCAAACGACTCCGGCGCTTTTTGTCAGAACCGTAAACGGATTCGCCTGCAGGAAAAGAGGCTAAGCATCCGCTATTCATTGGATGAACGCCAACCATCCGGCGGCAAAAAGGGACTTTTTTCACGGGACTCAAAACACGATAAAGGACGGGGGAAAAGACATGGGAAAAACCATCAAATCGCTTGTTTTTCTCTTATTGGTTTCAACACTCATCCTCCCTCCGCTTACTGCGGTGGCGGGGGGCGAGTATTACAACAATCTGAGTGATAAGGCCGGGTTTATGGTCGCCGATTTTCTGATCATCCGGCCCGCGGGTATGGTCGCCACAGCAGCCGGATCCATCTTATACGTGCTTTCACTCCCCTTTTCCATCCCAGGGGGCAATCAACCGGAAGCCTACGAAAAAATGGTCCTCGAGCCCGCACGTTACACCTTCACAAGGCCGCTGGGAGAACCCTGAGCCGGGCAGGCCCGAATGACCCCTCAGCAGTTGGGCGCAAACCCGTAGGCTTTAACACATGTCCGACTTTTCGTATTCTCTGATACGCCTGCCAAGGGATTGCATCAGCTCGATGGCGATATTCGGATATTTCTTGATTTCTTCCCGGATGTTCCATTGATCCAGGCACAGGACTTGGGTCTTCTCCCTCGCCACGACACTTGCCGTTCGCACATAGTCATCGATAAGGGCCATCTCCCCGAAGTAGCTACCCGCCCTGAGCATTCGGAGGCTTTTTTCCATTTCATGTCCCAGGCCTTTGATGACCTCCGCCTCACCCGACACCATGATGAAAAGGCGGCCGTCGCGTGCACCCTCCCTGATGATGATGTCCCCTTTATCATAATGATGTCGCGTCACTGATTTTGCCAGCCGCTTAAGATCCCGCCGCTTCATCAACGAAAAGAGCGAAACCTCTGCGAGAATTTCCACATCGTCCATAGTTTCTCCATTCGTGTCTGTGGACACGTCCAACCCGCCGCCATGCAGATACGCCGGTCTTTGCAGTCATATGTGGCTTTATTGTCTGCTCTACACTCATGGTATCCTCCTTTCCTTTGCCCCGGCAGGGGGCAACTCCGGTCGCCCTACGGGCTCCCTCCATTGCCCCCTCCCCGGTAACCATACCATGTGGTGTAATTCAATCCAACTTTTGAGACATAAATTCAGAAACGGCGGGCCTTATTGGAGCAGGGTGCCCTGGGTAAGCCGATTCAAACAGGATATCCAGCTCCATCAAGAAAGGTTTTTGGGCTCATGATCCGAATGCCCATATAGTCCTTTATGGCCTTCAGCGCCTTTTCTCCGGTAATGATGGTCGTTGCATTCAATGCCACGGCACACTCGATGAATTTGTCGTCATCATGATCTTTTTCAACCACGCTCAGATTCGGCGTGCTGGCAGTGAACAACACATGAAAGCCATGCGCGAAAAGACGCATCAGCTTCAGCCAGTTCACGTTCTTTCTGGAGCCCCATCCGTCTTAAAACCTTTACATATTCCTCTTGATGGGCCGCGAAAGGTACAGGGTTATCTGGCCGGATATAGGCTCGGCCCTCATAGCAGGTAGTCGGGATTTACATTGCCGAGGGCATGAAAGATGTTCCCCTTGATTTTGCGATTGGATCGGTAAAATTCAGTGAGCATATTCCGGATGGCCTCCCGTTTGGATGACCCGGCCGTAGGGCAGCCCAGATCAATCTTTTGCCATCCCATGGTGTTGACATATCGTCGAATCAGATCTTCGTCAATGAGGTAAAACGGTCTGATGACGATCAGCTTTCCCTCGAACAGGGGCTGGACCGGTTGCATGGTGCTGATGGATGCCCCGTAAAAAATATTCAGGAAAAAGGTCTCAATGATATCGTCCTTGTGGTGACCGAAGGCGATCCGGTTACAGCCTATCTCACCTGCCAGTTCGAAGAGGTGTCGTCTCCGCAGGCGCGAGCAGAGAAAACAGGGGTTCTCCCGGTTCTCGGGACCGTGGGCTCTCGGACCGATATCGGTCTTCAGGACACGGTAGTCAAAGCCATGGGCGTCAAAAAAGGCTCTCATTTCACCGGCTGAATCGGCCCCGAAACCCGGATCCACGTGTACCGCCGTCAGGGAATAGTCAATGGGGATCCGACGGATCCGTTCCCTCAGCATCCACAGGAGCGCCAGACTGTCCTTCCCGCCGGAAACGGCCACCAATATGTGGTCACCATCCGCAATCATGTCTCTCCGGTGGATGGCCCGCCCCATCAGGCGTTTCATCTCTTTGTCCACAAAGCCCAAAACATGCCTCTCTTGGAGTGATATCCCGTTCAAATGTCGCTTCTTCGCGAAGATCCAATCTTGACGGTCTCGTATAAAGCTATGTGATGCCCCTCAGGGGCACTGTAGCCGAAAATAACTTGTCAATTATATCAACACGTTATGGCTCAGTTATTTGAAAGTCAAAATTTCACGCAAAGCCGCAGATAACCGATTGACATTAAATGGATTTTTTTCTCTGCGCGCCCTGCGTCTCTGCGCGAAAACATACTTTTTGCGAATTCATCGAATTTATACAACCGGCTTAGTAACGATTGAGACGGGCCGTGGTCAAGGTTTTTCAGCAAGCTTGAAATGGGCCTTTTCCGGGAAAAGGGTCGCCTCCGTCATGGCCATTTTGAGATTCCATTGACTTAAAGGATTGGGTTGGCTTAGAATTCTGCACTGACTCACAATGCATAAACTGAGTGCAGACGTACTGAAAGAAATCAACTGAAATGGAGGACAAAACGGATGGAAGACTGTATTTTCTGTAAAATCGCCAAAGGCGAGGCCCCCTGTTTCAAGGTGTACGAGGACGACAAGACCATCGCCTTTGAGGACATCAATCCGGTCACTGAAGGGCACACCCTCATCGTACCCAAAGCCCATGCGGAGAACCTCTATGAGATCGACCCGGACAGTTTAAGTGCGGTCCATCTCGCCTCCCAGAAGGTCATCCGCGCCATAAAAAAGGCCCTGGATCCCATCGGCGTGGTGGCCGTCCAGTTGAACGGCAAGGGCGTCAACCAGATCATTATGCACTACCACCTCCACCTGATGCCCAGATCAGCCGATGATCCGCCCCTCGGGGCCAGCGATTGCGGCGCTAAACAGGGGGATATGGAGGTCCTCAAACGGACCGCGGAAAAAATTGCCGGCGCCATGGAATGAACCGCCTAATCGCTCCGCTCCCCAAAAAGTAAAGTCCCGATGCGGACCATGGTGGCGCCTTCTTCGATGGCCACCTGATAGGAATTGGACATGCCCATGGAAAGCCAGGCCATGTCCACCCCTTTTATATTCGCCTGTTTCACCTCGTCAAAGAGGCCTTTGGTCGTCTTGAAATAGGGCCTGGCGTCTTCCGGGTCTCCGGTGAAGGGGCCCATGGTCATGAGACCTTTGATCTCAACATGCTCAAGCGCGGCCATTTCCTGTATCAGTGATAGGGCATCCTCCGGAAGCACACCGGCCTTTTGGGGCTCTTTTCCACTGTTGATTTCAATGAGTACGGGCATGGTCTTTCCGATATTGGCACACCCTTTATCGATGGCACTCGCCAGCTTCATGGAGTCCACGGTCTCAATCATATCAAAAATGCGGACCGCTTTCTTGGCCTTGTTGCTCTGCAGATGACCGATCATGTGCCACTTGGCCCGATTTCCAATGGCCTCGAATGCCTTTTCCGCCTCCTGCACATAATTGTGTCCGATGATCGTCAAACCGGCCTCGACCGCCTCCATCATCTCTTCGAGGGTTCGTGTCTTGGCCGCGCCCACAAGGGTCACCCCCTCAGGCAGTTTGTTCAGAATCCGTTTCACGCTTTCCTTGATCATGCTCAATCTCCTTATGCCGGACCGTCGGCACCCGCTCCTTCCTGTTCCGAAATCGCTCTCATGACATCAAGGGCATGGACCACATCTGCTTCTGTGATCGGATAATGGGTCACCAGCCGGATCTGATTCGCGCCGGTCGGCAGCACGCCCACGCCTTTTTGCATGAGGGCTTGGGCAAAGGCATCGGCGGATGCGGCCACATCAGGAGAGATGTCGGCATATACGATATTGGTCCGGCATTGAGTCGGAATAACAAAAAGCCCCTCAATTTCCGCCAACCCCTCGGCCAGCGCACGGGCATTGGCATGGTCCTCCCTCAATCGTTCCATCATCTCCTCAATCGCCACAATACCGGCGGCCGCCAGAACCCCTGCCTGCCGCATACCTCCGCCCAGCACCTTTCTCGCACGCCTGGCCTCAAAAATGAACGCCTCGCTCCCGCAGACCAGAGATCCCACGGGTGCGGCCAGGCCTTTGCTCAGGCAGAAGGTGACAGAATCGGCCCGGCCCGCCAGTGTGCGGACATCCACCCCAAGGGCCACGGCGGCATTGAATATGCGTGCCCCATCCACATGCACCTTCAGGGCATACTGTTGTGCAATGTCCCCTACCCTGTCCATGTACTCCGGTGTGAGCGGGCTCCCGGCACACCGATTATGGGTATTCTCCAGGACAATCAATCGGGTGCGGGGAAAATGAATGTTCTCCGGCCGAACCGCGGCCTCAAGGTCGTTTATGGCAATGGTGCCGTCCGGCTGGTTGGGAACGATCCTTGGATGAATACCCCCAGGGCCGCACACCCGCCCTGCTCATAGAGAAAGGTATGGGATCTGTCACCAAGGATGATTTCATCCCCGCGATGACAGTGGACCAGGAGGCTCACGAGATTGGCCATGGTGCCGCTGGTGACAAAAAGCGCCGCCGCCTTGCCCGTGCGCGCCGCCGCCATCTCTTCAAGGCGGTTTACGGTGGGGTCCTCCCCAAACACATCATCCCCTACTTCTGCTTCAAACATGGCCTGCCGCATGGCCGCCGTGGGCTGTGTCACCGTATCGGATCGAAGATCAATAAATCGCACACCAGACTCCTTACTCATAGACTTCATGACACGCCAACGTACCGTTTCCGAAATCCACCATGGCCTCTGCCGCTATACCCAATCCCGTCTCAAGATATTGGCCCTCGATGTCAGGCACACTGTAGCCATAAAAGAGGACATTCGTGGTCTCCTCGCTCACCCGGGTCTTCTCATCCGCGCCCTGACAGAGAACACAGACGATCTCCTTTTCATCCCGCAGAACAATCTCTCCCTCCCGGGTCACCATCTCTCGCCCTCCCATCCCCCTGCAGATCTCACCCACGTCCGCCACATCTAAGGTCAGCCCCCCGTCAAACCGATCATAGTCGGTCACCGCCACCAGAATGCCGGCGCACATCTCGGCCATGAAGTGGGCGTCCACCATCAGGTTATACCGGGGGAACCCGCTGTTCACCGTCCGCTTGAGGTGTCCCGGCAGAGGACATTCGTAGCCGAATTCCCCGAAAAATCGGTCATAGACATCGATTCGTGCCGTGATTTCCGCCAGCCGTTCCCGTTTGCGCATCCATCTGAGCTGCTTTCGCTTGTATTGATCAAAACCGGGCGTATTTTCAGGGTTTCTGCACCCGGAGATCAGGGTGAGGCCGAAGGCGAGATCCCCATAGGTATCCACATAACGGGATGATTTTGAAAACCGGACCGGATTGTTCATACCCTTCCTCCTTTCTAAGCGCTTCAAGCAAAAGCGGTATCGAAATCGTTATCGCTATCGGGATCGAATTGTGCTTGCCCATCAGGGCTTTGTCCTCTTGAAACCAATGCCCATTACCTCCCAAATAAAGAATCTGTTGAGAGAAGAGAAAAATCAGGTTTTGCGTCTCCCTATCCCATGGCGTATCGATTTCGATCCCGATTTCGATTTGGATTTGTTCACGAATATCACAGTTAATGATATTGTGTTCAACGTTCGATGTTTAACGTTCCTTGTTCGTATATTTCGGCGATTCTATACCGTATACAGAATCACCAGACAACGGGTATTATCCTTAGACAGGCTCTTGAGCTTGTGAGGAATGTCCGAATTGAACCGGATACATTCCTCGGGCTTCAGCACCTGAACCTTCCCCCCGAGCGTAAATTCCAGATCCCCTTCCATCACATAGATGAATTCCTCTCCTTCATGTTTGTATTCCACGGGCCGGTGGGTATGCTCCGACTGGATGGTCACCATGAAGCCCCGCAGGTGGCAGTTCTCCGCCCCCGGCGTCAGCGTCTCGTAGGAGTAGTCACGGGTCCGCTTCACGAAGGATCTTACCCGCTGGTCTTTGATAATCGTCTGTTCCTCTTTGCGCAGGAAAGTGGCGGGATCGATCCCCATGCTTCCGGAAAGGCGAACCAGAAAGCTCACCGGAGGGGAAATGGCATCGCTTTCCACCTGCTCAATGAAGTCCGGGGTCTGGCCCGTGGATTCGGCGAGGAAGTCCCTGGACCAGCCCTGGGCCTCCCTCAGTTTCCTGATCTTTTCTCCAAACCCGCCTGATTGTGTCGTCTCATTGCGGATATCCTCCCACAGGGTATCGGCCAGCCCCCGCATGAGCGTCTCTTTGGTCCTAACCGTCAGCATGGGGATAAACGTTTTGGCATCGGCCACGATCCCAATGTCGGCTACTTCGAATATAGGCGCATCCGGATCCCGATTAACGGCCACAATGGTCTTTGCCTCCATAATCCCGGCCACATACTGAATGGCACCCGATGTGCCCACCGAAAAAAGGAGGCTGGGGTTCACGGTCTTGCCGGTCTGTCCAATCAATCGGTCCTCGTCCACCCAGTGTTGCAGGACCGGTGGCCGGGTGGCACCGATCTCCCCGCCCACGGCCGCGGCAAGCTCCCGGAGTTGTCCGAAGCCATCCATACTCCCCAGCCCCGCACCGCCGACCACCACCACGTCGGCCGTCTCAAGTCTTTGATGTTCCTGAGTTTCAGGGGCACGGGATATTAGATTCAGTGATTCATTCGATTTGTTCACAACGGGTCTGATGTGCTTCACATGGCCGGGGGTTCCTTTGGACTGAACCGCAGAAAATCGATGGTGCTGGACCGTTGCAAACCCGGTCTTATCAGGGTCTGAAAAGGTGATATGGGCCGTGATCGTTCCCCCCCAAGCGGGACACACCCCCACAACGCCATCATCGGTCACGTTGAGGTCCACGCAATCCG
Organism: Deltaproteobacteria bacterium; assembly: GCA_034522175.1. Taxonomy (GTDB): domain Bacteria; phylum Desulfobacterota; class DSM-4660; order Desulfatiglandales; family Desulfatiglandaceae; genus JAIPDZ01. Next base: position 4,783,598 of record JAXHLQ010000001.1, read on the forward strand.
CGATCAGACCGGTTCTCAACAGAGCTGATGCGGTTGCGCCGGTTTCCCGGCCCCAGTCCGTCAATGCAAGGAGCACCAGCATGGGCGGCGATTCCCGAACAAGCCAGGCCAGGGCATCCGCACAACAATCACTCCTCAAATCGAGGAGAGCCCTGTTTTGAAGGGCATAGACAACATCGGCTCCGGCACCGAGGCATGCTGTTTCCGCATCCGAACATCCCACCCGCGAGGGCATGCCGTCCTCACTATACGCAGGGTCCGCCTCCCCGTCGAAGAGCACCATGGCTGCCTTTCCGTCGATGGTGTCGGCCATGGCCTTTGCCTTTGCCAATACATTGAGGCTGTATCCGAGGAGCTTCCGGTTCCGGGTATCCCCGATAACCCAGATCTCTTTTGAGGGGGCTTTTTCCATACCTTATCCGATCAATCCGGTCTCTGAAAGCCGTAGGGCCAGTGCCTCCACCTTCTCCCGGTCTTCGCCCTGAAGAAATTCGCAGGTTCGTGCCTGACTCACTCTGGACAGGGAAATCACCTGCGTGCCGGAGCCGGCCTGTCCGACCTCATCAGACGACAGACCGATATCGGAGAGTTTCCAGTCGGTCAGGTGATCTGAAATGAAAGCGGATTCAATATTTGACAGCGCGATGTCCCGGGGTTGAACCGCTCGTGCACGGATGGTCAAGGCAGCCGGCGCCGTCATATCAAACGTTTCCAGGAACCCGTCAATGGTTCGTTTCACACGAAAACGGCCTCCCTCATGTATAATGGCGTGAACCCTGGCGACCGCGGGGATGCCGAGGCGGACGGCCGTCTGAGGACCGACCTGTCCGGTGTCGGAATCCGCTGTTCGGGTCCCGAAAAGGATTAGATCAAACGGGGCCAACCGCTTGACGGCCGCGGAGAGGGTTAGTGACGTGGCCAGCGTGTCTGAACCGGCCAACGCGGCGTCAGACAGCAAAATACCCCTGTCCACGCCCATGGCCAGGGCTTCCAACAGGCCGAAGCGCGATGAATCCGGCCCCATGGACAGGGCGGTCACGCTTCCGCCATGGAGATCCCGCAGGCTCAGAGCGATCTCGATGGCCGGGCGGTCGTAGGGATTGAGTTCGCACACGTCGTCCGAACGGACCCCATCCGCCTCAGGCGCCGCCACAATGACCGATTTGATACAAACAATAACGTGCATCATCCTTTTCCCAAAAGCGTCCGTGCAATGACCATACGGTGCACTTCAGACGTTCCTTCATAGATCCGGGTCACCCGCGCATCCCGGTAGTACCGCTCCACCGCGTAGGATTTGGAGTAGCCGTATCCCCCGTGAATCTGCACGGCCGAATCCGTCACCCTGCATGCTGCCTCGGATGCGAAGAGCTTGGCCATGGCCGAGGCCTGGGAAAAGGGACGTCCGTTGTCCCGAAGCCCGGCGGCCCGGTAGGTCATCAGTCTGGAGCCGTCCACCAGGGTCGCCATATCGGCCAGCATCATCTGTATGGCCTGGTGTTGATGAAGGGGTACCTTGAACTGTTTTCGCTCCCTCGAATAGCGGATGGACGCATCCAGGGCCCCCTGAGCAACCCCCACGGACTGGGCAGCGATCCCCATTCGGCCAATGTCTAAGGCCTTCAGGCCGATCTTGAGTCCATCCCCTTCCCTGCCGAGCAGATTTCCAACGGGCACACGACAATCGTACAGGCGAATGGAACTCACCGGATTTGCCCGCATCCCGCACAAATCCTCGAGGTCCCCCACGACAAATCCGGGCGTGCCCCGTTCGGCAATGATCACGCCCGTTTTCCTTTTGTCCGCACCTGATTCGATTCGCGTAAAAATGAGGCAAATGTCCGCGACACCGCCGTTGGTGACAAACACCTTATTGGCGTTGAGCACATATTGATTCCCGTCCAGCCCCGCCATGGACTCCATTGACGCCGCGTCAGACCCCGCATTGGGCTCGGTGAGGCAAAAGGCCCCGATTTTCTCACCCCGTGCCAGCGGCGGGACCCACCGCTTCTGTTGCGGTTCGGATCCGAAGGCCATCAGCGGGTAGAGCACCACAGAATTGTGGACTGAAACGCAGAGGCCCAGGCTGGCAGAGGCCCGTGAGATCTCTTCGATAATCACCGCATAACTCAGGGTATCGAGGCCCGCGCCATTTAATGACGGGGGAATCTGGATGCCGAAATATCCCAGTTTCCCCATCTTTTCCACCACTTCCCAGGGGAATCGGGCCTCCTGGTCGATACGGCCTGAAATGGGGTCGACCTCACGGTCGCAGAATGTGCGCACCGACAGGCGCACCAGTCGCTGTTTCTGAGAAAGAAAGGTGTCCACGATCGGGTCAGCTTTCCATAGAACGGGAGGGATCAAACGGCTGGAAAATCAGGGAGAGCGCGCATGAATTCAGGAATTCAACCCTTACCATTTGGTGTATACACCCTTTGACACGTTCCGAACTTTTTCCTGCTTTTTTAATCGATAGAGGATATTATGGATTTTTCTGCGTTCAAGACCGGTTTCCGTCACCAGCCGGTCGATACCCACCGTACCGTCACTCTCGTCAAACACCGCCATAACAGTGTCCGTCGCATTTTTGGCCCGATTTTCCGTTGACGGTTCAGGGGTCACCCGAATTTTAGTGCCGCGGAAGGTTTCCGTCTTTTCTGTATCGGGTCGGGATCCGAAACCCATATCCTTTACATCTTCGGTCCCCTTCCCTTCATTGGCCAGGCCTTCAATCCGCTCCGCAACGGCATGAATACCGCCTGCCAGGATCCTTAATCCGCTCCCCACAATCCTGAAGAATGTGTCCTGTTCTTTCATATCTTTCTACACCTCCTTGCCTTTGCACCTCGATAAAGCGCGTCAAGCTCCGAATGAACGGGTGCTTATGGTGGGATACCATCTCAAATGACTTTCATTTTACTCCAACCCGACGGAATGGTCAATAGGCGGCGTTCATTGCCTATTTTCTCTTCTCTGGTATCTTTTCACGAATACCATTCCACACATTTTTCTTGACGATGATTCAGCGAGCCCCCTATAAAACAATGCACATCGCTTTTCGATGATCGTTTCCCCGGCTTTCCTGCGTCCTTAAACGTAACATCTGTCGTTCGGGAATGGATATGAAAATCGCCATCTGTCAGACCAACCCCGTTATCGGAGATTTCGAGCACAACACGGCGCTCATGCTCGACGCGCTGCGACGCGCTGAAGATCTGGGATGTTTGCTCGCCATTTTTCCCGAAATGGCGCTTTCAGGTTACCCACCCAAGGACCTCTTGGAAAAATCGGCATTCATTGAGGAAAATCGGGTGCAACTCGAAAAACTGGCGTCCCACACCACCCGCATATCGGTGCTGTGCGGGTATGTGGCGAGAAATCCAGTACGAGTGGGAAAACCGCTGATCAATAGTGCGGCCTTTTTGGACGGGGGCAGCGTGGCCGCTACAGGGGGAAAACGACTCCTGCCCAGTTACGATGTCTTTGACGAAACCCGCTATTTCGAACCGGCTCCCGAGAGTCTCATCTTTGCCATGGAGGGGATTCGCTGTGGGGTCACCATTTGCGAGGATATCTGGGCTGAAAATGCTGCGTTGGGCGTTCCACACTACACCGTGGACCCTGTGGGCGACCTGACCCGGGTGGGAATCGATTGTCTGATCAACATCTCAGCATCTCCTTACAGCATCAACAAAATCGAGCTGAGATATGAAATGTTGAGACACCTGTCCAGGAAATACGGCTTTTCAACCGTCTACTGCAATCAGGTGGGTGGAAACGACGATCTCCTTTTTGATGGCGCCAGTATGGTCGTAGACCCGGAGGGCCGGTTGATACGCATGGCCGGTGAGTTCGAGCCGGATCTCATTGTCTGGGATACTGAAAGTCTCTACACGGAAATCAAAGACCCTTGGCCACACGAAGTGGAATCCATACGAAAAGGGCTGGTGATGGGGACCCGCGATTACATCCTTAAGTGCGGATTCAAAAAGGCCCTGGTGGGTCTGAGCGGCGGTATTGATTCCGCCCTCGTGGCCTGCATCGCCGTTCAAGCACTGGGTTCTGAAAACGTGACGGGTGTCAGCATGCCTTCACCCTATACCTCAGACAGGAGTCGGACGGATGCCAGAGAACTGGCTGGAAATCTCGGCATCCGTTTCGAGGAGATCCCGATCCAGCCGATTATGGCAGGATATGAGGAAACGCTGGCCCATCTGTTTAAAGGTACGGCTCCGGACGAAACCGAGGAAAACATCCAGGCCCGGATCCGCGGAAACATCCTCATGGCCATATCCAATAAATTCGGCGCCCTCCTGCTCGCAACGGGCAACAAGTCCGAGCTGGCCGTAGGCTACTGCACCCTTTACGGGGATATGGCCGGCGCCCTGGCCGTCATCGGAGATGTGCCCAAGACCACCTGCTACCGGTTGGCCCATCACATCAACAAAGACAAAATACGGATCCCCGAATCCATCCTGTCGAGGCCCCCATCCGCAGAACTCAAACCCGATCAGCTCGATCAGGATACCCTGCCGCCCTACGACCTGCTGGACGAGATACTCAAGGCCGCCATAGAGGAAAAACTGGGATTTGAAGAAATTGTGGCTCGTGGACACGATCCGTCGCTGGTGGAGGACATCCTCAGACGACTGGTCGTCAACGAATACAAGCGCGCCCAGGCCCCTCCTGTGTTGAAAATGAGCAGCCGGGCCTTCGGTTATGGCCGCCGCTACCCCATCGCCAGAGCGCGGCGCCTATTTTAGACCAACGGCTATACGCATCGGCATCGTAAAATCTCATTCCACGCCCAAGTCCAGAACTTGTGAAAATCCGGGCATAAGGATAGAGCTTCTGTGAGAAATCGTGGACTGCCTGATTGGTCATTCCGGATTCGATCCGGAATCCAGCATTTTTGTTTCCGCCTTCGGGGTGAGGCATAACGCCAAAACCTGAACCATGACGATGAAAAACAATAATTGACTTTAAATTTACTTTAAGATAACCTTAAAGTAAATTTAAAAGTCTTCGGAGGTATACAATGGCTCAATATCTCAGTGCCAAGGAGTTTCGAAAACGTATTCCCACCATTCCCGATGACCTCAAACGCTGGAAGGAAATCATCGTGCTGAAGCAATCGAAACCCATATTCAAAGTGATCCCGTTTGAACAGATCCCCACAGACTTACTCGACCGATCCGAGGCCATCCAGGACCCTCTTCAACCTGACCTGCAGGACATCGCCGATATTGTACAGGCCGTCAGGGAAACCGGTTGAACATCGTTATTGATACCAACGTAGCGGTCTCAGGACTCCTGTGGGGAGGGCCGCCGAATCAAATCCTGAAGTGGGCCCGGGACAAACGGATCCGTGTGCCGGCATGCAAAAAAACGATAGATGAGTTCGAGCGGGTGATTCGATACCCCAAATTTTCCAGCCGCCTTTCTGCTCTTGAGATCGACCCTCAAAGGGTTTTGTCATACTTCCACGACCTGATTACCTATATGCCGATCCCGGACTCCATCCCGGCCATCATCGAGGCGGATCCATTTGATGATCTCTTTCTGGCCCTTGCCCTGGCAAGCCATGCCAGACTCATCATCTCAGGAGACAAACACCTCCTTGATCTGAAAACCTATCAGAATATACAGATCGTTACACCGAGCGAAGGGGTGGCGGTCATTTTGAGGCTGAAAGAAAAACTGAAACGCTGAACCCTCACTTCTGATCCTCGTGCCCGTAGCGCACCACTTCAAACTTACCGGTGCTCACATCCAGACCATAGATATTGAAATTGGTCTGGATGCTGAATCCTTCATAATGAACCGCAAAATTCATGGACGCCGAGCCACCTTCACCGCTCTGAATACGGTGAAACACATTCCTCGGCCATACCAGCATGGCCCCGCCCTGATAGAGCACTTCCCCATCGTGTTCAATGGTCTCGGGCGTCACCACAAAGGACTCGATGCGCCCATGCCCGGGTGTGTATAATTCCACATGCCGTTTTCCATGCATCACGATCAAGTTGTCATCCTGATGGGGATGCATGTACCAGGGTCGCTCCACATCTTTTACAGGTCCGGGGGAAATGGCCGCGTTTGCGTGAATCACCCGGTCAATTGAATTGATCCGGGAAACCAGTTCTTTGGGCACAAAGTCAAACTTGACACCCGGCGTATTTCTGAAATTGGTCAACGGAATCACCGCATAAAGGCCGTCCATCTTCGTCACCAGATCTGTATAGTATTCCATGTCTTCTCCTCTAAGGGTCTCCAAATGTTGATGCTCACAGAACTTGTTAACTATAGCACAGCATGGTATACGCGATCACGTATGAAATTATAAATGGGAGGTAACACGTTTTGAGTCAAGAGGATATCATCTTCACATAGAATGGAAGCACCCCAACTACCTGTAATCCTAAGAATAAGCGTTTTGCTGATTATCGTCAACAACTTTTATTTCCAGGTGACAGCCCAATGCCTGTGCATATTTTTTTAATGTTGCAGAGGATTCAAGCCGTGTTACAGCGGGGGCTTTCGTCCCCATACGCTCCGCAATCTCCGCCTGGGTCAGGCCCTCATTCTGGCGTGCTTTGAGCAGTCCACGAAGAAGTGAGAATTCAGTTTCGAGGGCCTCATAGGCAGCTTTTACATTTTTTCGCTCCAACGCCCTTTCTTTTAGATCAGAATGACTCATCTTGGATCACCTCATTCATTCGAGTCACCGCCTGTAAAACCGGTGCATCAACTTTTCCTTGCCCACTTTTAGTTCAGCCACTGGGCCTGGTCGGGCCTCCGGTGCCTTTCTTTCGATGCCCACATGGGTGATAAAGTATTTCTTTACGGTGAGACCTTCAAGGCCGGCCTCATCGGCCATCTGTCTCAGCTCGCCTGCGGTAAACCCGGCCATGAGGGACTCCCGGTACAGTTTTTTCTGAGTGGCATCATACGCCCCCCCCCCCCGAAAATCCGGACATAGAGCGCCACCAGAAGTCGGTTCCGTGGTCGCACGAGGTCTCTGATCAAGAAGGCACCCCCAGGCTTGAGAACCCTGGCCGTCTCCCTCAGCATTTGTATGGGATCCGGGAGATGATGCAGCGCCACATGGCTAACGACCATGTCCACAGAGCCATCCGCAAAGGGAAGGCGCTTCATGTCTCCCTGCATGCAGTCAACGCCCTGAACCCCGGTTTTTCGGATGTTGCGGACGGCAATGTTCAGCATGCTCTTGGAAATATCCAGGCCACAGATGGTCCGGCGGTCTGAAAAACTCCTGATTTTCAGGGGATTCTGCCCGTTCCCACGCCCAGGTCCAGGATCAGCCCCTCACGGGGCGCCGCATCCAACACAGACAGGGCAAAGCAGGTATCCAGCATCTCCCCTGTTCGTCCGATACCAGTCGGTCGTAGGCCTCGGCCTCCATCTCATCGGCCATGATTTCAGGTTCAAGGACACGTCCCATGGTTACGCTCCCTCAGCAACTGGTTTAAGCACGAGTGAGAGACATATGCTTTTCAAAATGCGAGACAATTTCCGGCTTCATGGAAAGGTAGGGCTTGTTTTCTGCCGGCAGCCTTATAGGTGGGCTGTCCCCTATGAACGCGAAATGATGCAGGTTTCGGGGGGGGGGGTAACGTGTTGAGTTTGCATAGACATCGCGATACCTTTGCTCAGCCCTTAGAATATCCATCGTCATGGCAAGAGCCGGTGCCCCTTTAACGTAATCATAGTCCTTCTTTCCAGAAATTTGATTGAACAAAAGGATATTCTTGTATAGCCATTTATGTTTCGGGTTGATGGCAATGACAAGGTTGTCTACGTTCAGGTACCTGTGCGCATATCTGAGCATAATTTTATTGGCATGCATCGGGACATTCTGGTTTCTATTCCTGAAGTTTGGATCAGTAGCCAGGTTGCCGACCTCAGCAATATACCTCCCCTGGGATCTAATTTTGTCAAGCTCCCGCTTAAAGAGAGAATCCATGGGCAGCCCATTTTCGGAATCCGGTATCAAGGAAATGGTTACCACGACCTTCCCATCTTTCTTTCCCACAAATGTGGTGGATTTGGGCAGCAGGTTGTATTTGGTCACGCGCATGCCGGAGGGGTGGGGGTCCATGTATCCTTCCTTGACATAAACGTCGTGAACCAGGCCATAGGCGCTCTTCAGTTCCTCGATGGTGTCCGCAATCTTGAAGGTGGTCCCGTCCAGCTTGCTTTCGTCTATGCAGACCCGTTTTCGCAGGATCGGACCTTTAATAGGGTCCGGCAGCTTCATGAACAGTTTTTTCATAAACGGACCTCCTTACGAGCGTTTAATCTATTGCAGTTCCAACCGGTTCAGGCAGGATGATCCTTCGGGGGCCGAGTTGAAGAAAAAATCATACATGTTACTCAACGGTGGGTGCCCCTGATAAGTGCGCCCGTATGTTTCTTTCATGGTTCGAATATCCAATCTCATGGCGATGGCTGGTGCACCCTTCACATCTTTATACGGTTTCTCCCTGCCGATTCGTTGCATCAGCATGATGTGCTCATAGAACCACACATGTTTCGGATTTACTGTTATGACCAGGTCATCGAGGTTTAGGTGTTTCTCGTTAAATATATGCACTATTTTGATCGTATATAATAGTAAGACGTGACCGGATTTCCAATATGCGGGGTTAGCAGCTAAGCAACCCGCTTCGCCGATAAACCTCCCAAGGCCCCGAAGCGAATCGAGTTCTTCAAGGTATTCCGAATCCATGGGCAGTCCCAGGTGAGAGTCAGGAAACAAGGACATTGTCAATACTACCCCCCCCCCGAATCTCGACAAATAAACAACGTTGTTCCTGGGAATTTGTGGTGGAGAACGACACGTCTGCCCGACGGATCCGGATCCATATATCCCTTCTGAACGTATACATCATGCACCAGACGAAACGCGGCGTCCTTCTCTTCATCTGTTTCTGCAATCTTGAAAGTCATTCCCTTGACTTGGGCCGGATCAATTCGCATTCTCCTCCTGAGTATGTCGCCCAGTCGCCTGTTTCTCTCCGTATCCCGATTGTCAGTCATACTCCGTACCTTCCAGGTGCAATGATGTTGTTGGGATCAAATGCCTTTTTTAGTGCGGCGAGCACATCGCGCTTGCCCGGCTCATATCGAATGCCCGACATGGCCTCGATGTGATGCCGATAGGGGTAGATATCTTTTCGAGCAAACGCCTCTTTCAGGTCTTGGTATAGGCCAAACGCCCTTGTCTTTTCGGTCTGGTTTCGTTTATCGAATCCGATATTCATCAGCCCCGCCACCTGTTCGGGACGAATGTAGGTGATGGTGATGGCAAATTCAAAGCCGTGTTTGCGGAACAGGCCCTCTGCCGTGGATACCATATCCCTGACCGTTTTGCCCTCGGCCGTCACATTGGGCGCGAAGAAGAGGAGCCCCATGTCGTCTGGATTCTCCACCCGCCATTTGATGTTTTTCACCTGCATATCGTTGGGCACGCCTTTTCCCAGTCCGTGAATATAGGCCAGGGACTCGATACTTCGGGCCATGCCGCGACCCAATATCTTGAGGCGGGAGAGTTTTCTGATCTTGCCGTCGCTGAAAAAGGCCACTTTCCCGATACCCTTGACAGCCTCTTTCAACACCGCCTTTTTGGCCTGGACTTCCCGGGCACTTCCATAGAGTCCGCCGATGGCGGTCCAGTACCCGACCTTCACAATGGGCGAGGACATGATCTTGACGGCGTCTTCACAGGTAAGGAGTCGCTCCTGGTATCCTTTGGGAAGCTCTCGCGTGGTGATGAGGGACCGGGTGGCATTGGCAACATGCACCAGGGAGGTTAGGGTCTGGTTTTGCCGCAGTTTGCGAATGACGTTGATCAACGCCTCTAACTGCCGGTCTTCCAGGACCTTGAACACAAAAGACTCGTATCGCTCAGGCACCGGCATCAGCTCGGTCTTGAGGGCCGTAACGATTCCGAAATTGGATTGGACAAAGAGCCCCCGGAGATCGGGCCCGAACCCCTGCAGGTCGCCGGTCTTGAGGATTGTGCCGTTTCCGCAGACGATCTCCAGATCGAAGATGCTCTCCCGCTTGTTTCCTTTGGGTGTATGGCCAAAACCCCCGTCCAGAGCATTTCCCACAATGCTGGAGTCGTAGCCCGAACCAGTGGCATCCATCCAGAAAGGGACATTATTTTCCACAAGAAAATCGTGGAGTGCCGCCTGGGTTACGCCGGGTTCCAGGATAATATGGCCCAAGGCTTCATCAAAATCCCGGATGGCGTTCATTCTGCTCAAGTCGACAATGACATTGCCGTCCTGAACCGGGGCCTTGTCGCCATACCCCATATTTCGACCGGTGCTGATAGGATAAAGCGGTGTTTTGTGTTCATTGGCAATGCCCACAATCTCTGCCACCTGGGACACGGAAGACGGGTACAGGATGGCTGGAACTTCTCGGCTTACCCCGAGCGTGTTGTGCAGGGCTTCAGACAGGCGCTTGGCGTCGAAAATGACGTTTGAAGTTCCCAGAGCGTTTACGAAAGGTTGAATGGCGTTATGGTTCATATGGGCCTACTTTCCAGGATTGTCACCAATGCCGTAACGTTTGCAAAACTGATCCGCCTTTTGCGGAGTCATGACCGTGTACGGTTTCTTTTCATCGGGCAGTTGGATCAAGGGGCTTTGTCTTTCAAAGAGAAAATGGTGAAGGTTATTTTCAGGCGACCGATTTGTATATACTTCATGGTGTCGGGCTTGGCAGTGTTCCAGGGGCATCCGCATGGCCACAGCCGGGTTGGATTTGACGTAGTCATAGGATTTCAGTTCACCGATCTCGTCAAAAAGCAGCGCCCAAACATAAAAATTCTTCTGTCTGGGGTTGACGGCGATCACCAGATCGTCGAGATTGAGATGCCCCATGGCGTAATTGAGCATGATCTTGAACATGTGAAAGGTGGCATCGGGTTTTCCGTTCCAGTTGTCCGGGGATGCCGCCAGGCTCCCCACTTCAGCGATCTTTCGGCCCTGTTCTCTCAACGCGTCCAGCTCGTTGCGGTAAATGGCATCCATGGCCAGTCCTGCTTTCGAATCCCCATAAAGGGATATGGTGGAGATAATGTCGCCGTTTTGCCTTCCGATAAAGGTGGTGGTGTGCGGGCTCAATGTAAATTCGGTCACCCGCATCCCTGAAGGCGCCGGGTCCATATACCCCTTCCGCACATAGGCGTCATAAACCAGCCTGCAGGCCCCCGCGAGTTCTTCAATACGATCCGCGATCTTGAAAACCGCACCGTGCAACCTCTGTTCATCGATCCGAATCCGTTTTCTGAGCATTCGGGCGAGGCGGGCTTCCGCAGCCTTTTCCCGACCTGGATTTTCGGGGGGGGGTAGATTGCAGCGCATTATAATGTCTTCTCCTCTAAGCCCCTTGATTTGTCGGAGTCATGTCCATGCCTGTTTCGGCCGGAAGCTCCCTGATTTCAAGCCCAAATTCATGAAAATCCGCCAACCCATCTCTCAGGTTTGCCAGGAATGTCCGGTCATTGACCCGCCAGTATTGATGTACGAGCATGTTTCGAAATCTGAGAAAGGGTTGAAGGCGGGAAACCAAATCGGCCGGCAATATACTGAATTCCCTTGTCTTTCTGAAAACCTCCATGTAACCCTCGACAACCGCATTGTGGCGCTTAGCGAGGACGTGCTGCAGGGTGGCGGCGATGGCTTCCGCAATGACAATCGTCGAATATTTGAGGCTTTTCATGAGATGCTGATCCGAGATGATCTCATCATCCGGATGGGCCAGCAACCTCTCTATGTCGATGGTTTCCGACGCGATTTCATCCAGGTATTTGTTCAGTCTTTTTCTATCGATTTGCACAGAACTCCTCCAGTCGGTCATTCCTCAACTGCCTGGCACGCTCGATCATTACATCGTTTTCCAGAAAATATTGGGAAAGGGCGTCGATGTTGTCACTCAGCATGTCCGGATTGCTGTTCTTGAGCAAAATGCCCGTGGACAGCGCCTCATACACGACCATTGGGTCGGCCTCGTCCATGTCGAAAAACAGCAAGTCGACTTTGTCCTCAGGGATGCCAAGTGTATCGCTGAGAGAGGCGGCCAAATCAAAGTAGACGGTATCTGCATCTACCTCAGGGCGCAGCAGTAGCAGGATGTCCAGGTCCCTTGCAGGTTCCCCTTTGGCCACCGAACCAAACAGGTAAGCCGCCACCACCTCAGACCTGTTCGCGAAAAACTTCTTTAGGCTCGCCAATCTCAATCCATCGACCTCCTGGTAATTTCACAAAACAAAATAATCCCGCTTTGATCCCTCGTTGTGGTTACCATGTCAACCCCGATCCCGAGATTATCCAGCAGATCCAACACCTCCGGCTTTGTCCGCTGTACGAACTGCCAGTCACAAATCCAATCATATTGGGTCTTGTCATATGCATTGGTGTTCTTGAATGCCAGAATCATCCTGCCGCCATCCTTCAACAAATCCATCTGGGCAATCCCAAGGTGTAATCCCTATTTGGTCGCCACGGCAATCCAGTTATAGCCGATGTTTTGGTTTAGCACGTCCTTTGGCGGCAGGCGGATGGGTTTGCCGTTGTGGTCATGACCCAGGGCCTGGGAGGGGAGCGTTTCTACGCCGTACAAGACCTCTTCCGGCAGATCCTCCTTGCCCGGGTAGTTGGAGTCGTCATATATCCGGATATCTGAAAACCCTGCATTGCTCAACAATTGAAACAGGGTTTCCCTTTTCCTGAAATTGAGCCCCCATCCCTTTTTCGCGTCTTCGCGGGTCCCGATGTGCTGAATAAGGAAGCTTCCGAGCGGATCCCTGTCGCGCATTTCCTCATTGGAAGAAGAAATAATCAGCTTCCCTCCTTCGTTCAACTGCTTGTAATCCCCCGCAATCAGCATCTGCGCCACAGGGTCATGAAGCCCACAGATCACGCCGATTTGGATGATCAAATCTGCAGTCTCCACGCTTTTTGTCAGACTTTTGCGGAAATAATTCACCGTGTCAGTCTTCAGATACCCCTCTGCCTCAAGATATTTCACGGTCTTTTCACCCAAATCAACGGCTGCGTGATCCGTATCGTAGTTGATCACCCTGGCGACCTTGCCGTCTGCTTTGACCGCAGCATGGAGCGTGTCCAACCCCACACCCGAGCCCAGGTTCTTTACCGTGAGCGACAGGCCCAATGTCTCGTACAGGTCGTCAACGACTTTCGGAACAATGGCATGTGAGAGCGCCATGTGTCGCCTTCTTAACGAATCCCCCATGCTGATTGCAAGGATGGTCTCATCCACCTCCCTTTGGTGGCTTGCCACCGGTTCGAACAATTCGAAAGAATGGGTATAGACGAAAAGGGGAAAGCCATACCCAAAATGCAGCTTCTGTATCTCGTTCAAAATCACGGATTTTTCCACGAGCCGTGTCTGCGTAGCCCTGACCTGTCGCGCATCTTCCGAAATCAGGTCCCTCAGCGGCACCCCTGCCATCCGCTCAAAATCCTTGAAATCGGCCCTCTCCAAAAAACCATCAGGGTCCCTGTCAAACCATGAGGTGTCAATGGGAACCTGGATTTTCGGGGGGGGTAGATTTTGCGTTCATTTGGAGCCTCCTTGCAGTTGGATGTCGTGATCTTATTGCATCATCATTTCACCGTCGTTCTGGGACGCCGAATCCATACAAAGCCACGTGCGACAAGCGTGATCATTCCGAGTTTTTCCCTCACCGCCTCTATCCATGCTCCCTCTTCCCGCTCTACTAATGCAGGGTTCGCGTACGCACGCAGGCAACCTCGAAGGCTCTTTTTAGCGGTTTCGCGATCTTGTTCGATGGGTTCAGTGAGCACAATGATTTCCACTTGCCGGCCCCAGAACCGTCTGGGGAGCTGCACATATATTCGTCCCTGCTTGGCCACTTGGGTCTCTCGAATGACTTCCATGGATGGTATATTCCTTTCTACAAGAGAAGTTCATTACCCGTTTCTGTACCAGAGAACAAGAGTGATTCCTGGCATACCTTCTGGCTGCTAATTCCAAAACGACACTTAAATGGCTCAACCTCTTGTTTGGGCCTTTTTAGCTGACCGTGAGACATTTGGCCCTTTCATCTGTTTAAGGATATCGCTAATCCCGCTTCACGATCTTCAAAAAATAGTTGATCCCAAGCGGCTCCTGAAGCAGGGTCATTTCCGCAATATCCGATTCGGGAATGCCGTCCGCCAGGCGGTACATCTCCTTTTCATCCCGGTAGATCAGCACCCAGTCATAGAGGTATTCCATGGCAAATATAACATTAAGCGGATTCTTCGGGCTGAAGTTCCCTATAATCAGGGTGCCTGCCGGGCTTAAAAGATCAAACAGGTTTTTCGTGAGTCTCCTGGCCCCGTTTTCACGGAGATAATCATACAATCCGGCGGAATAGATCAGATCGAAACTTTTGATGGGCCAAGTCCTTCACCTCATACCGTAACGGTACGAAAAATTTTCTGAATCCTTTGAAATCATCCCTTGGATTGCAGCCCGAAAGGGCATACCTCCGCGGATAAGCCACCCTGTAATTCTTTTTGATCATCTGAAAGGCATTGGCAATGCCGTATTTAAGCCGGTCGTCCGAAAATCTTGATGTCACGTATTTTAGCGACTTGATATCGTGATCCAGGGCCAGGAAGCCCAGCCTTCCGTTGTCAGGCTCCAGATTGAGCACCTCTTCTATCTCTCGCACCGGTCCAGCAGCCAGGGATAATACTCTACCCCCCCCCGCAGTTCATAGAAAATATCTGTTCGCGGAGAAAGTCCTTCCGATTTCGAACAGCTTGGCAGGCCACAGAATCAACCGCCTGTTTGTGAATAAATTTTCCCCAATCCGTCTCACCTTCCTGCCGCTGTTCATAAATCATCTCCATCAGCCGGTAATCGCCCGGGTAACCCTCGGGTTTGTTGATAATCCGCCAGCAGAAAGGAGCCTCATGTATGTTCCTCCAGTGATCAGTCTGCTGCACCCATTGTTGATGAGTTTCTCTCTCCAGTTCTGTGAAATGGGTGGTTATTTCGCCCAATCTTTGCATACCGTCCCGCCGTATGGGTTCATATTTTGAAATCAATTGATTCAGCGCGATCTCTTTTTCTGGCCCTTCCATAGAAATGCAACTGATGTCATGCCTGCAATCCGCGTAGTCTTGTTCCAGCAGGCCGTATGCTCGGACGAATTCGCTGCTGATTTTCGTCATATGGACCCTCCGTATGGTTTTGGAGAAACGACAAAGCGGCTATTTCGTGGCCACTACAATCCAGTTGTACCCGGTTCGGTAAAGATTCTCTTTTGCAGGCAGAACCTTTGGCCTGCCGTCATGGATTATGCCTCTGCTTAATGCGGGCAGTGTGTCCACCTTGTATAGATTGTCAGGGGGAATCAACCTGAGCCACTTGTGATCCACCTCTGTAGAAACCTCGATATCCTCAAATCCTGCCTCTTCAAAAAGGCGTATGATGACCCCCTTGGTCCTGTAATTAAGGGGCCAGCCCTTAAATGGATACAGTTTCCCTTTCCGTCTGGACCCCACGTTTTGAAGCAGAAAATTGCCAAGCGGATCTTCTGTCTTCATATGGATATTGCTGGAGGAGGCCACTATTTTCCCTCCCGGCTTCAAATCATGGAAATCCTTTTTCAACGTATCTACGGCAAAGGGATTATCAAGGCCGCAGAGAATGCCGATCTTCACGATGAGATCAGTTTTCTCATGGCTGTCCAGGTAATTGGCCCTCTTAAAAAACACGGCCAACCCATCTTTTTGCTGTTGGGCTCTGACCCAGCCCACCATATCTTGGCCCAATTGAATCGCACTGGGATCTGAATCATAGTTCAAGATCCGGTCTATCACCCCCCCCCCCCCGATAAATTTCAGTGCAGTCCGGAGCGTATCCAGCCCGGTGCCGGCCCCAAGATTCTTAAGGATAATGGGATGCCCAAGGGAACGATGGAGATCATGAACGACAGTGGGAATCAGCGGCCTGGGACAAAACAATGTGGCGTCTTCTTAATGAATCGGAGAGATCCATTCCGAGGATTCCGAAGGTCAATTTTCGGGTCCCATCGGAGGGAGGTTCAAAGAGGTCAAAGCAATGGGTATAGGCCAGAAACGGAAAGCCGAATCCAAAGTGATAGTCCTGCACCGATGTGGCCACAATGCTCTTGTCAGCCCACAGCTCCTGGAGAGCGGCTTTCTTGTCCCGATGCGCCACATCCTCCATACAGGTGGTATGAAAGTCCCTTAAAGACAAATCAGTTCGGTTTCCCAGAAGCAGCCTCTCAAATTCGCGAAAATCATCCCGGGCAAAATATTCATCCGCCTTTTCATCAAACCATGAGGTATCCACCTTTACCAGAATACGCTTTCGTTTCGCCATCAGTGCCCCTGCCGGAGAATTCCAGGTTTAGGATGTTTTAGGTTTTGGTCGCTACGGCAATCCAGTTGTACCCGATATTTTGATCCAGCACGTCCTTTGGCGGCAGGCTCAACGGCTTTCCATCGTGCTCATAACCCATAGCATGAGACGGTAGTGTCTCTACTCCATAGAGGATGTCATCAGGAAGGTCCTCTTTACCGGGGTAATTGGCGTCGTCATAGATCTCGATATCGGAGAACCCGGCATTGGTCAGCAAATCAAACAGGGTCTCCTTTGTTCTGAAATTGAGCCCCCATCCCTTTTTCGGGTCTTCGCGTGTGCCGATATGCTGAATGAGAAAGCTCCCCAGTGGGTCCCGATCCCGCATGTTTTCGTTCGATGAAGAGATGACCAGCTTCCCTCCGTCATTAAGCATGCTGTAGTCCCCTGTAATCAGCATTTGGGCAACCATGTCCTGAAGCCCGCAGATAACGCCGACCTTCACAATCAGATCCGCCGGCTCAAAGCTCTTGGTGAGGCTCTTGGGAATGAATTCGACAACGTCGGGCTCCAGCAATTGTGCGTTTTCCAGATGTCTGGTCACACGCTGACCCAGTAAGAGTTAATATCAATCATTTTTCCCGTGGAACAGCCTCCACCATATGAATCATGCCTACTTTATCTACATAAGAATTATTTATTCGGAAATATTTTCGGACTTTCTCTTCAAAAACCTCTCTTGTGCGGTAGTGTAAAGCCCATGGATTACCATCATCCTGTTTCGCCAGTTTTTCCATCAGATTTGCGCTCGGATTCATAATCTGATTATCGACCACAAATTTGCTTAATCGAGGAACATTGCTGCTTACCAATTCCAAATGATCTTTTAGACCGGTGTCATCATGATAAACGGTTAAACCTGAACTGATGGTTAGGTCTGGTTTCACATCCTCGAAAACACTGCAATCAAAAACATTAGCATTTCTGTATTCAAACATATGCGAGACACCAAGTTTCTCTGCCTTATGCCTGCCGATCATCAATTGAAAAGGGTCTTTATCCACGCAAAAAAACCGAATCCCACCACCGCTTTGGACTGCAGCCTCTATTGAGTATCTTGATGAGCCAGAGGCCAAATCCAAGACCATGAGATCAGCATCTCCAACTTTTATCTTTTCCGACAGTATTATTTTTTTTAGACGTTCTTTGCGATTTATAGCCATCTGCACGGAAGGCATTTTCAGCAGATAATAGTCAACCAATAACCCAAGGATACCCTCTCCTGATGGTTGTTGATCATACATCCGCTCAAAATTCTCGCCCGTATTGGATTTGCCATCCATACATGCTTTACCAAATGCACTTTTTTCGAGAACGGGTCTCAATATCTTTTGATATAAGATGTAACTCGCTAAATATCGGGGGGGGGGTAGATTTTGTGTGCATTCTCAGCCTCCTTGCTCTTGGTTTGATATTTTGGGATTTTGTCTCATTTCTTTCTTGCCACGGCAATCCAGTTGTAACCGATGCGCCTGGAAAGCGTTTCCGTATTTGGCAAGACCAGTGCAACAGGCTTGGCTTTGCCATTTGCAACGACAGAGGGGAGAGGGTCAATGCCGTAAAGAATCTCTTGCGGAAGCGCCTCCCTCCCAGGATAATTGGCGTCATCATAAATGGCAATTTCGTTGAAGCCGGCTTTCAAGAGTAGCTGCGCCATTGTATCCCTGGTCCTGAAATTGAGCCCCCATCCCCGAATGGATCATGCGGGGAGCCCAGGTGCTGAACAATGAACGGGCCAATCGGGTCCTTTTCCACCATGTTGATGTTCGATGAGGAGACAATAGCTCCCCCCCGCAAATTCCGGTAAACCGCCTTCAAAATCAGAGAAGCCGCTCGGTCTGTCATTCCGCAGATAACCCCGATCAAGAGAACAATGTCCGCCTTTTCTCTGCTTCTGAGAAAGCTCTCTTTTCGATAAGCGACCGTGTTTTCATTAAGATCACCCCGTTCTTTAAGATATTGCGTAATCCGTTTCCCCAAACCAATTGCAACCGGATTGATGTCGTAGTTCCAAACCTGGCGCACATAGGAATTCGTGTGTGTCACTGCGTTGATGACGTCCAGACCCACGCCGGATCCCAGATTTTTGATCACAAGATCATTTCCGGACCGTAAATCGGACAGTCTTCGGATTTCATTCGGCAGAATGGCATGGGACAGGGCCATGTGACGACGCCGGAGCGAATCGATGATGTCATAGGAAAGAATCAGTTGGTCCAACTTCAGGTTATGATCTTCGATTGGTTCGGCAAACGAAAAGTCCTGGGTGTATGTGAGAAACGGCATGCTGTATCCGGAATGCTCGTTTCTGATTTCGTTCAATATTTTGGACTGGGAGACAATTTTTTCCTGGGCCTCCTGAACCCTATGGGGGTCTTCTGAAAGCAAATTACGAAAGTCCACATCCGCCACATCCTGAAACTGAAGGAACTCTTCCCTTTGCAAGTATGTCTCCGGACTCCTGTCAAACCAGGATGTATCAACAGGCATCAGCGGATTCATCCAGTTTCTCCTCCCTGATATATTAAAGTTGACTATTCCTTTACCGCCACAGCAATGTGATTAAAACCGATGGCCCTTTCTTCTGGGGGCGGAAGCGCCAATGGGACGGTTGGCGACCCGTGCCCCATGACCTCCGATGGTAGGGTGTCTACACTCGTTAGAAGGCCTTTTTTGAGCAGAGCTGTCCTTCCGGGATACTCCGCATCATCAAAGAGCTGGACCTGGGTGAACCCTGCTTTCTCAAGCAATCGATACATGGTTTCCCTGCTTCGACAATTGAGCCCCCATCCATGAAATGGATCATGGGCGGAGCCGATATGCTGGATAATGAAGCTGCCGAGTGGATCTCGATCCAGCATATTCTCATTGGAAGAAGTCACCACAATTCTACCCCCCCCCCCGAGAATTCGATGGGCCAGCTTCAAGGTGGTCAGGGCTGCCCGATCGTTCAATCCGCAAATCACCCCTACCATCACAACCAGATCGGCTGGTTCTCTCGAAGCTAAAAAGCTCTCCGGTGAATAGCGAATCACGCTACGGGGGATCTCATTTTCATTTTCCAGAAAGTTGGTAATGGTTTCACCGAGGCGAATTGCGGCCCCGTTAATGTCATATTGCCACGCATAATCCACACGTCCATCGACATTGCGCACTGCATTGATCACATCAAGGCCCACACCTGAGCCCAGATTCTTAATGCGAATGGGACAGTTCATTTTATTGGTGAGTTCGGTGATGACGCTGGGGAGGATGGCGTAGGACAGGGCCAGATGCCTTCGACGGAGGGAATCCCCCTGGCTCATGGCCAGGACCTTTTTATCCAACTCCATGTTATGGCGGGGTATACCTTGGGCAAATTCAAGATCGTGGGTATAGTATAAAAAAGGCGGGCTGTATCCGGAATGCTCACGTCTGATCTCGCTAAAAACTTTGCTCTGACTGACGATCTGCTGCTGGGCCTTTTCCACAACAGGCCTTTTAGTGGACAGTAAATCCTGTAAATCAATCCCGGCCAGCTCCTGGAACTCCAGAAAATCCAGCCTTGTGAGATAGGCTTCGGGATCCGCATCAAACCAAGAGGTGTCAATGGGGGCCAGGGTATTGTTGAGCAGATGCGGCATGGCGCCATCCTGCCGTGGGCGAGCTGTCATAGCTTCTTTTTGGATGAGAAATCTTTGCAGTCCGAATTTACGGGCGCTCAGGCAAAAGGCCTTTAGCTGTTAGGTTCAGCCAAGGCGCATGCTGGACCCGTGGCTTTCCGTCTCCCCCTCGCAGCGGGTTTGGCTTTGGTAAGCATTGTTCAGGATTTTTACTTAATCGAATCGACTTTTGTCAAGGAGTTTTTTGGCATGATCCTTGGTTGCTGTCTCACGAACCCGGTCAAGGTGGTAGTGGTTGAAGGCGTTTTCTGTAGTCATCAGTTTTGTAATAGTCTCAGGGTCATCCCATACACCCCCTCTGCGACAACCGCATCCATGTTTTGCCAAAATCTGAGAAGAGCCAGGAAAGCCAAAGGCTATAGCCAGGAAACGCTATGCGAATTGGTTGGAATTGATCTTTCTCATTTTATGGTGCCGTTGAAAGGGGGGAGCGGGTCATTACGATGCAAAAGCCTTTTCAGATAACCACAGCCCTGAACATACCGATGCGCCACTCAGGGTGTTTCAAATCGTTGGGCAATGATCTCAGCGAGGCGCAGGGTGTGACGACGGGTCTCATCTGCGCTCCTTCCGGGATACCGGGCATAGCTGATCATCAGGCCGTTTAAGGATGAAAAGAGGGCGTGAGCCCTGAGCCGCCGGTCCCCGAGGGTGCCGGTTTCAAACAAAACCCTCTCGAAGCGGTCAAGGAGCTCGCGCATGTAGCAAACTTTCTTATTGCCACGGGGTGGGTGTACGGACCATGGATCTGCCACCGGCTAGGGCTCCAGGATGGGGCGCTGGTTCAAAGGGCACGGCATGGGAAGAGGCCGGGCATTCGGTGCCGGTTTTGGACGCGGTTACGGGCGAGGCTTTGCGCCGATGCCGGGAGCGGTTCCTTACTGACCTGAGCCTGCACAGGGTCGGAAAGGGAGAGCCGGGGGCAGGTGCCTGATATGGGTTCTATTTTGCCCTGAATCGGAAAGTGGACGGCACTCCAGAGCCCAAGCTGCCCAATGTCAGCAAGGTTTTCTTGCCGGAAATTTTCACTCATGGCGAGGCGTTGTTCCTCCTGGCGGATGAGCAACCTCAGAGCCTCAAGCACAACTTCATCTTAGGAACGGTTCAGGCCTGAGTCCATTTTCAAAGAGCTCTCCAGCACAACCCCTATCGTCGCCTGCCCAGTGCTGTGGTCCCGGAAATAGTTGTCCCGCTGGTAAAATCGAGAGACCGCACCTCTGAATATTCGCCGTCGTTGTAGGTCAGGAACCGCGTGGTTTCGATGACTGGGGCCAGGGGCCAGGTTGTGATGTTTTGGTTCATATTCCAATGTATCACCCAGCTGGGCATACCGTCTGTCATTGGAAAAGGGGCGATGCCCAGGGTTTCTTCGGTGGCCATGAATGAGATAGAGGCCAGTGAATTCACCACGACTGGCGCGTCCAAAAACTCCTTCACCAGTTCCCCGTTGGGTCCGTAAAAGGCTACTGAGGAAACTTGAATCCATTGGAAAGGCTCCATATTGATATTTCTTACCGAAATGACGCTTCCAGCCGTCTGCAGGCCCGGAACCATTTCATTGAAGGCCGCCGGAACATAGACCACCTGACCCGATGAATATTCCTCTGGCAGTGCAAACGCAGCAGAACCCGGTAAAGACACACAGAACAAAAGTCCAACAACCAACCATAGCTTTTTCATCTTTCACTTTACTCCTTCTCTTTGGATTGAGGTGATAAGAACTTCTTTCTTTTGGAAAAGATATAACGAAAACCGCTTTGGGCGTTAAGGAGAAACCGACAGCAAGATATTGGGGTACCAAATTGAATATTAGCCAAAGTGAATAGGTGCTCTCGACTCGACAATATTGTCGAGCCTTCCTCTCTTTTGTCGAGTCTTCAGTTTATCCCTCTTATATTAACCCGTTGATATTAATATCAAATCATTTTTGGCACGGTGTTTGCTTATGAAGACACACAAAGATGAGCCGCGAAATCGCTGGCGGGTACCGGCTCACAGGTCAGTATCTCGGAAGCACATTGATTGAACATACGAAGGGACTGCTTTGCGGCAGTCGGAAAGGAGGATTTATCATGGGTAGAATCGGTAAGGCGAGTGTTTTGGCAGGACTGGGCTTGACAGCACTGGTGCTTTTCAATCCGGCATCAGGGCGTGCTGTCCCCTCAAATCCGGAGCAGTACAATTCGGGGCAGTGCATCATGGCAGAGTCGAGTGCTCAGGCCCCACAGGACGGCATACTCCTGGCCCGGGGTGGAAAAGGGAGTGGCGGCACTAAGTGGTCCAAGAGTAACAATTCCGGCGAGAGCGGTGGATACGGCGTGCAGGATGGCAGCGGCGCTGCGCCCCGTCCCGGATGGAACCGGGTATGGTGCTAAAAAGGGTACAGGAACAGGCACCTGTGACGGGACCGGCCCCAAGGGAAAGGGCCGAGGCGGACGCTAATCCGTGCGGGATAGAACAACCGATAAACAACTTAATTGAAACAAGGAGGATTTACGTTATGAAAAAGATTTTGACAAGCAGCATGATTGCAGTAATGGTGGTTTTTCTGAGTGTCGGGTTTGCCCTGGCGGGGTACGGTCAGGGCGGTAACGGCACAGGGGCCGGGGACGGTACCGGTCCGGTCCATGATATCTACAGTGGCGTACCGTTTACCTATACAGGTGATGTGAGCGGAATGGTGCCGGGACAGGGATGGGTCATTGACATTGGAGAGGAAGATGTGACCATATTCGGCATCGGCCCTATCCGGTACTGGGAATCGCTCGAAGTGGACCGTCCGGCAGTAGGAGACACCATCACTGTCAGCGGATATGCGGTGGACTATAACGGGGTGATCCGGAATATCGCCACCACCATCCTCATCGGCGATGCTACCGTGGATCTCCGTGATTCTGAGACCGGTGCACCCCTGTGGCGAGGCGGTCCATGGCGTTAAATGCCTGGTAACACACCATGACCCGTGCACGCTCGAATTCAAGGGGCTGAAGCCCCGCCACACGAAAAGGTCTCTGTTGCCAGGGGCCTTTTCTTTTGGTATGCGGATGTGTAGATGAAAAACGGGATTTCTTTGAAGAATACATGACACCCTCAGGTACAGACATTCCCGGCAGGCCTTCACGTAGGGAGCACAGAGACGGACGACTCCTCACAGGCCCCACTCCATCGGGTATGATGGTCGTCCTGGTGGCCTTGATGGGGTTGTTTATGGCTGGGCCTGTGGCGGCCATGGATCTCATGGCCGAATTGTCGGCAGGATACGATTCCAACCCGGCATTGGGTGATGCGGCGGAAGGGTCGGGTTTTTCAATTTACGGTGCAGGTGCAGGACACACGTTCAAATGGCACGACGATCTCGTGCTGGATGTTTCATTGGAGGGGAGGTATCAAGACTACTGGCAGTTGGAAGACAACTACCGGATACAGGCCGGAACCACACTGACCTACTCCATGGCCGACGGTCGTCTGTTGACCGCTGTTCTGGGGGAAGTGGCGGTCTATCGGGACCATCTCATCGAGGCGGATGAGCGAAACGAAGGAATGATCGGCATCGGTGCAGACTGGATTCTGACAAATCGGCTCACCCTCGGCTTTGAGCAAAGTTGTCGGTGGCTGAGCTATCTGAACTGGGCCAGGCCGTTTTCCGGAAAGGGACAGGGACGCGATGCAAAAAAGGATGGGAAGGGCGGCAAAAAAACGCCCGCCATGTCCCGGGCCCAGAGGACGACGGTTCCGTTGCGCCATGGATTGGGTTCCGGAAATGGCCAACTGCAGCAGTACTACCCACCTCGGGACAATCGCCTCCTCTATACGGCCGTGGATCTGAATATCTTCATCCTGCCCTCCCTCACAGGAAGGTTGAATGTAACTTACGGCGACTTAAATTCTTCTTTGGATATGGAATCGTATTGGGAACTGGGAGCCGGCATAGGCATTTCCTGGATCCCCCAGGACAAATGGCGGGTCGGGTTCGAAGCCAGGGGGTCCCGGGTCCGGTACGACAGTGTCCCGGAAAACATGACTTGTGTTCGACGGACCAACACCGTCGGGTCCCTGAGGATGGATGTCAGCAGGTACTGGGGCGATTTTGAACTCTTCGGGGAACTGGGGTGGACCTGGGGCGAAGCCCCGCTTGATTATACAAATTACACGCAGACGGTCATCTTATGCGGCATCTCCTACAGCTTCTGATAATCATGATGCTTACAGTCATCGTCACGGCCTCGAACGCGGAAGAGGTGTACCTGGGCCGGATCCTGGAGGTGGACCGTGAGGCGGGCCGGCTGACGGTGATGCTCATGGAGGGGGGGGACGGGAAAGCCGGGGAGCAACGTATCCAGGTCACCATACCGGGGAAGCAATTGCCTGGGAGTCTCACTCCCGGAGACGTGGTCCGAGTCTGGGGAATATCTGGCCGGCGAGACCCAAACCCTGGATGCCACGCGACTGATGTTGACCCGTCAAGACGCTCGAGGCAAAGACCCCACCGGCGTCAGGCGGCGTATCGGAAAAAGCCGAGGTCATTACGGAGGCAGAGGAGGAGGCAAGGGCCATGGCAGACGGTAGGCACAAAATTCCCGTTTGGGCGGCCAATCTCTTTGTCTTTTTGGTGCTTTTTCTCGGGGCTATGGCCTATTTTCTGTGGCAGATTCAACAAGCAAGAAAAGACTTTTTCGCCCATGTAAGGGAACATGCCCTACTCGTGGCCGAGGTGGTCCAGCTCAATGCCCAGGGAAGTCTGCTGTCCAAAAAGGCGGTAGAAGAGATTTTGGAGGCCTTTCTAAGTAATACCGCCCGGTTTGTTGATTATCTCGATCAGGTGGAGCCTTTTACGCCGGAAGAACTAACCGCATTTGCCGAAGAAGCGGGGTTGACGGGGATCGCCATACAAAGGGCCAACGGCAAGGATGTGGTAGGCCCACCGGAGTGGCTGCCTCACCCTTCTGCCACCTGTGATTCGACTGCTTCTCTTCAGCATATGTCAAACGCACACATGTATGTCCTGGCATGGCACAGGGAATCGGCGTGTATCCGCGTGGGTATGACCGACATCGGGATCCGGACCTTACAGGAACAGTTGGGATTGAACCATGTCATTGAAACCATCGCAGCCATACCCGGCATGGAATCCGTTAAAGTGATCCCATCCACGAAGGTCCCTGAGAAGCGTCGCGCCAGACCTGCCGTCACCATAGCCGATGAAGGTGCTTCAAGCGTAGCAGTCGCCCGCATGCCCCTTGCGGTGGGAGAACTGGTGGTGACCCTGGACGCAGGGTATCTTCAGCGGTCTGTTGGACGGCTATGGCGGGATTTTTTTCTATTCAGTACGGGTCTGGCCGTCCTGGCCGTGCTGTTGTCCCTGATACTTTACCAATATCAATCGGGCCACCTGAAAGAGGTACAGCAGTTTGAAAGGCGACTCGCTCAGGAGCGGGAAAACGCTTCTCTGGGCCGGGCCGCAGCCGCCATCGCCCATGAAGTGAAGAATCCCCTGAACACCCTCGGGATAGGGCTTCAAAGGCTTGATTTAGAGGCCCAGGGGCTGAGTGCTGATGAACGGCACCAGGTTGCCCTTATGCTGGATGCGGTCAAACGGGCCAACAGTAGTATGGATGGCCTGCTGAAATATGCAAGGCCCAAGCCGCCGGACATCCAACCCACACGCCTCGATCGTATTCTCGAAGACCTGATCGATCTCTATGAGAGTCGCTGCGATGTTGCAGGCATCGCCGTGTCCAAGGAGATCACTTTCAGGGAATCGATTCCGGGGATCCCGATCTTTTGAAACAGGTCGTCGAAAATCTGCTGAAGAATGCGGTGGAGGCCCAGCCCACAGGCGGATTCATCCATGTGGCCTTGAGCGAGGAAAAGCGCGAGGTCTGTTTGAAGATAAGAAATGCAAACTTTACCCTGAATCCCGGGAAGCGGATCGTATGTCAGACCCCTACTACACGACCAAGGTGGATGGAACCGGCTTGGGATTGAGCATCACTCGGCGTGCTGTGCTGGCGCACGGTGGTAAAATAACCTTCAAGACGATGAAACCGGACATCATTGAAATCGCTGTATGTCTACCCAATATCCGGTCTGAGGGTTTGAAGGAACAGAAGGATCGTGTATGAAACTTTTGATCGTCGATGATGATTCCGGTCAGAGAGAACTCCTCAAAGGTTTTCTCGAGAAGCAGGGTTACGAAACCTTGACAGCAGGGGATGGGGCAGAGGCCCTGAGCCTTTTTGAACGGGAGCCCATTCACCTCGTCCTTCTGGACTACCGGATGCCCGGACTTCAAGGAGACCAGGTCCTGGAAAGAATGAAGGGGATAAATCCCACGGTGCGCGTTATCATGATCAGCGCTTATGGAGACGTGGATACCGCGGTGACCACCATGAAGCTGGGGGCACACGAGTTCATTGAGAAGCCGGTGGATCTTTCCGCGCTGCTCACCAAGATTCAAGAGGTGGAACAACACATCGCCGTTGATTTGGATGTGACAGAAGTGGAGACGGCGGCGGCCGATGCCCCGCTGCCCCTGAATATTGTTGCCGAAAGCCGCGCCATGAAGGATGTACTCTCATTGGTCAGGAGAATAGCCGGTAGTCGATGGCCTGTCCTGGTATCGGGTGAGACGGGTACGGGAAAACAATTGATTGCCCAACTCATCCATCTGCTGGGTCCGAAAAACGACGCCCCCTTTATCGTGGTCAACTGCGCGGCCATACCTCAAACCCTTTTTGAAAGCGAACTGTTCGGTCACGTGAAAGGTGCCTTTACCGGTGCGTCCGGCAGCCGCAGGGGCCGGTTTGAGCTGGCTCATGGGGGAACGCTGATGCTGGATGAGATCGGCGAGCTGCCGTTTGCACTTCAACCCAAACTGCTTCGGGCCATTCAGGAAGGAAAGATCAGCCGCGTGGGGAGTGAGGAGGAGCGGGATGTGGACGTGCGTCTGGTTTCCGCTACCAATCGCAACCTCAAGCAGATGGTGACCCATGGAGAATTTCGGGAAGACTTGTATTACCGGATCCGCGTGCTTGAAGTGGAGATACCTGCGTTAAGACACCGGCGTGAAGACATCGCACCATTGCTCGAGTTTTTTATGCGCAGATACGCCGCAGCGTCGCTCCAGTTTAGCCCCGAGGCTTTGGATATGCTCATCAAATACCCGTTTCCCGGAAATGTGCGCGAGCTTGAACATGTGGTACAGCGTACCGCTACCCTGACCCGGGGGCGCTTAATCGCGCCAATAGATCTCCCAGGAGATCCGTCACTTTCAGGCAGCCACCCAGGGAACCCTTGCCGAACGGCTTGAGGCTGTGGAGCGGGAAATGATCCTCTCGGCACTCGAGAAGAGCGACTGGGTCCAAACCCAGGCCGCAGAATTGCTGGGAATCAGTGAACGGGTTTTGAGATACAAGATGAAAAAAGGAGGCATTACACGACGTAACGCAGATAAGAATCATAGAAGACAGCCTGACGGTGCGATATAGCGAAACGCGCTCATTACCAAAACCAATTCCTCAATCATACGGAGTCCATTGACAAATCTTCTACCTAAACCTACTCATCCTGACTCATCCGGGAGATGACAGCTTTTTGCGAACGAAACCGAGAACCTGTTTGATCGCATGCACGGGTTCCTCTTCGAGATCGCTCGCGACCACATGACTTTCCGCACCATCGTGGAAATGGGCTGGAAAGCTCGCGAGAGATCGCCATCGTTTGTGAGGAGCATTATCATATCTGTAGATGTCCTCAACCTGGGTCATTCGACGTTCCCAATGGTAAGAATACCGGCCGGTTAAGGAGATATAGACATCCAGGAGAGAGCCATCCACAATATCGAGCCGAAGCTTCATGGGGTCGCCGCTCGGCAAGCGAAGGATTTGGGCGCCTATGGCAACGTCGCTGAATTCACTGAGCGCTATGCCCTTCATGGCCCTGTAAGTCTCTGAGATAGGCATCAATGTCCCTCACACTCGAAGACAGGTTCTCTATGACGATCAGGTCCTCCCATGCGGGATGCTCAGGGATAAGGCCTCCGGCAATCCCTTCTTCCAATTCCGCAAGAGTTGAAACACGATAGCGAGCCAGGATTTCCAAACGTTCCCGCAGCGCGATCCGTTTCTTCTCCTTCAATAGGCTTTCGAACGCTTCTCGAAGGAGTTCATTCGTCTCCAACCCCAAGGCCGTTGCCATTCCCGCGGGGATGACATCCTCAAATTTGGTGGTACGTTCGGTTTCCATATGTGCCTCCGATCCAATAGTTCTGGGTTCTAAGCTCTCGGTTCTGCGTTTTTACCCAGCGCCTGGGGGTTGCAAGGTTTTCAATCTCTCTGATTCCGGCTCAATATTGCATGCACAATGCCTGCAAGACAGCGAGGATGTCAAGATGATTGACCTGTAGTGGAAAATATTTCCCCGGAAATTGCCTCTATCGAAGACATCTCAGAGTCTGTTTTGTGATCAGCCGCTCCAGATCGGAAAGAAATGAGGTCTGTATCCAGTTCCTGTGGTCCTGGTTCAAGAGCTTGCCGGTATCGCGAAGGATCTTCTTTGGATCGGTTTTTCTGACGGTATTCAAGAGCGTTTGAAAAAATGCAGATCGGTTCCTGAACGCGCGCGCTATCATGGTTTCGTCCAGGGGGTACGCGCCATTCAGGATGAACCAGGCATCAAATATGTCCCTTCCTGCCCGGCGGTCGAGAAACGTGAGAAGCTTCTCTGTCATCAGGAAGGAGGGTTCAAGGATGACGACCGGCACGCCCCTGAGCGGGAGAATGGTGGTTTTCAGTTCCTTCTCCCTGGTGGAGATTTCAATCTTCACATGGAAATTTCGGTCAGGTCCCTTGAAGCGCAACTCCACGAGGAGCGTATGATACTTCAAGGCGCTGTCGGTTATCTCCCATCCCTTCTTTGTGCAAAGGCCTTCGATAATGGCGATAAGCCACTCGGCTGAAGCCCCCGGAAGCGCATCGTAATCGATATTCTCAGAGTACCGGGGCAGATCAAAAAAAGCTTGAGCGCTGTGCCCCCTTGAAGGCGATTTGAGAACCGGCAATGGATTTGGCCAGGGCCTGAACGACCTCTATGATGACATTCTCCCGATACTGATTGAAGAAATCCTGTCTATTATCGTAATCGGCGTCACTTGTCAAGGTCTTTGGCGCCACTCAATCCAAATAGGCCTTTTTCTCAGGGCGCACGTTGGAACAGAGGTTGAATTCGAGGTTTTCGTTGGTGTCAGTCAAAATACCGTGTAAATTAACAACTGTGTTTGAAAGATACCTTATCGCTATCAGCCGCGGAACAAAGGTGCTGTAAGCCATTGAGTGCAAATCCAAGCGTCAACCCTCAGCAGCCGATCTGTCGGGGTTGCGATCTTTTCACGATAGTCACCCCGAAGTTCCATGCTTTGTGGTTTTTCCCGTTACCGAGAGCTATCGGTTGGCGTTTGTGCGGGTTCTTTCGCCGGACAAATTGCTCCGCGAACTGGGTTAAGCAGGCATGAAGGGAACGATTGTAAAATGGTTGCCGCTGGCGACAAACGGCAGATTTCTCGACCGGGGAGGCGTCATCGTCTGGGGCATGGTCCCCACAGGGGTTGAAGCCTTTGCCGAGGAGGAGATTCCTTCGCTGATACGACGGCTGGAAGATATCTGGAAGATCCTCTGGTCCAGGGGAATCGATCGGGAACTGCTCATCGCCCGCAGCATGCTGTCCCCGGCCACCTGCTGCCTCATCAACCCGGACAAGGAAAAAACCGTCGAACGCGCTTTTGCCGCGGTGACCAGAATGGGAGAAATTTTGAGGGAAACCCACCATTAGATATCTGGCAGGTTATCTGTTTCTTATGGATGTCCCGCTGGCACTTCGGTCTCCTGTCATCACGCTTTTCTGATAATACAATGGCATTTACCCACCGGTTTATCACTGCCTTACGTTAAATGTCGCACCACCTGCTATTTGAGATCCGGACTGGAGTGTCGTGCAGGGTGAGGTAAACGTGGCGATTGAACCGTCTTCAAAGGTTGTTCCCGAACCTACCGTAATCGACGTTGATGCGCTAAAATTGGCGGTAGCATTTTTTGGAACCGTTACATTCTGAAGTGAGATGGTGGTACCGGTACATGCACATGTCTCACCTGAGGGAAAGGTAACGTCATCCAGAACAACGGCGCCGCCCGTGCAGGACGGACATGCGGTGAAAGGGTCGATATTCACATGATACACATGGATAAGGGGCAGATGGCCACAGCAGCCCGGTTTGTCCCCGCCGTCCTGGGAGATATAGATTCTCTGGGTTGAAGGATCGTAGGCCGCCCCGAGAATACTGGGATTGTCGTTGGCAAAGGGGAAGTCGAGTTCCCAGACGCCATAGGGCAAAATCTCCCACATCTGTTTCTCTCCGCGCTTCACGGATAGAAGGTCCAGTGCATCATAAGCCAATACCAGATACACATAGGGATACGCATGACCACCTTTGGAGCTGTCGGCCGGATCATAGCAGCACAGCACTTCCGGATACGCGGGATCGCAATACGTGTTATGCAGGGCCGGGTCGGACTTCCCCTCACCGTAACAGAAAATGCCGGTCCCGCGCCGGCCAAAAAAGAGCACAGTGCGGCTTCCCTGTGGAAAGACGATCCCTTTAACGGTCATGGAACCGTTGTACAGAACGTCAGGGCGCTGATCGCCATAGGTTCCCAGCGTCGGATGGTCGATCGGGTAGCCCACCACCGGTGTAGCCGGCACGGGGTCTTCCAGCCCCAGTTGGTCCGGATCAAACACCGAGGCCGCCGGCCCAGGGAAGTTCGGCTGATGATGGAAAGGCAGCAATTCCCGGTGAGCGCCGGACCACCGAATCGCGATTGCCACTCCGGTGGAATATGCGTCATGTATCCGTCGATGAATGCCGGGTTCGAAATCGTCGGGGCTTCGCCCACCTGATACATCCCCTGAAAGTCGCCGTTTTCGCTGATAACGAACCCCGAAGTAAAGTGGCTCAGCCGGACATCGTAGCCTGCATCGTAATATCCGAATGCGGTTCCAATGAGCTTTTCTCCCCGGATCATCAACCCGCCCATCGGCACCCCGCTGGTTTCTACAGCCGCTCCTCCTTCCCCGATATTTGACCGGTCGCCTTCCGTTATGTCCGCAAACGGTTGGAGCACCGCAGCCGTGTTCAGCTCCTCAAGAAGGGTACTGTTGACGGGTTCGGGAATGGATATCTCCGCGGTCAGCTGATACCAGGTGTGGCCCACCATGAACAAGGAATGATGATCCGGATGGTAGCTCAGAGCTGTTCCGCCGTAATTAAACCCGCTGAAATCCGGCGACCCGAAGTCTCCCTGGGGCACTCGAAAAGCACCCAGGTATTCCAGATCCGTCTCGACGAGGCGTTTTTCTTCGGCCGCGGAAATGCCTGGCGCCGCCACGGCCCAGAAAACCATCACAATGGTCATGATAGTGGATGTCTGTTTGATCATGGTCTGCCTGCCCTGAGGTGAAGTTGCTTTATTGAGGGTAAAATATAGCGGAAACGGGCTTGGGTGTCAAAATGACTTGAGTGTAACCTTTTTTCGTTGGCAGGGGGTTGAACATGTAAGCTATTGATATAACTGGTTAAATAGATAGTGCTGGACATTTCCCCCACCATTTTTTAAGATATTGGTGAAAGAAACCGCTAATATCCAAAAGGGGGGAAAATGCCAGCGCATTCAATGGAGAAGATGGTACTTGAAGGTCAGAGTGAAGTCAAAGAACTTTTTGAATTTGTTATGGATAATGCTGAGGCGATGGATGCGTACTCCATAGAGAAGTCCATTTTTTCTCGAATACTGGGCATCGGCCTGTTGGCCATGAAAGGCTATTTTGCAAAAAGAGGTACCGGTGACATCGGGGACGTTTTGCAATTAGAGGATGGAACGAGGCACAAAAAGGAAAAAAGACTGCTTGAGAAAAACTACTTTTCGGTTTTTGGTAAATTGGCTGTTCCCCGCGCCTGCTATCGTGTCCCGACAGGCGGGATATGGATGGTGTAATGCCATTGGATGTTCAGGCGAACCTGCCGGAGAGGAGTTATTCGTATCTGCTTCAAGAATGGATGGATCTTTTGAGCATCCGGGACTCTTTCTTGGAAGGATCAGTTACCTTGGACAAGCTCTTGGGATGCGGGGTAAGCGCGAGCCGATTTGAAGTTGTAAGCCAGGAGTCTGCCGGAAGTTACGATGAGTTTTACGAAAACAAAGAGGTGCCGGTAGCTAAAAGTGAAGGAGAAATTCATACCATCGGTTTTGATGGAAAAGGAGTTCCCATCATTAAAAGCGAAGCAGCCAAGATTCAACCACGATTAGGCAAAGGCGAGAAACGGCAAAAGACGAAGGAAGCCATTGTAGGCGTCAGCTATAGCACTGATCCCAAGGTGCGCACCCCGGAGGAGGTAGCTGAAAACCTGGTGTACCCGGAGAGAGCCAGGGCAAAAAGCGAAGCGGATAAAAAACAAGGACTTAAACCGCCCCCGCCGATACGAGCCAAAAATCCTCGTCGAATAGCCAGCCTAAAACGATCCAAAGAAGAGGTGATGAAGGAAATAATAACAGATGCAAAAAACAGAAACCAGGATAAAGGAAAACCTTTGGTAGCAGTGATGGATGGGGCATTATGCTTGTGGACGTTATTGACCTCGCTGTTAAAGGGGGTGAACTGGGTTGGCATTCTCGATATCATACATGTGTCAGAATACCTCTGGAAAGTGGGGAATGCTTTATACGGTGAAAACACCCACGAAGGCAAGAAGTGGGTTTATGATCATCTATTGGCCATATTACAAGGTCGTGTCGGTAGAACCATTGGAGGTCTGAAACAGGTTTTGAACAAACGAAAATTGAAAAAAGGCCAGTGCAAGGCTTTGCAAGATGCGATCAGCTATTTTGAAAATCATCGAAACTGGATGCGTTATGATGAGTATTTGGCAGCAGGATACCCAATTGGAAGCGGAGTCGTAGAATCTACTTGCGGCCATACGGTCAAAAATCGAATGGAAGGAACAGGCCGGAGGTGGTCAATAAAAGGAGCAGAGTCTGTCCTGCTCTTGCGATCAGTGTATACAAGTAACGACTGGGATGCCTACTGGAAAGCCCATAGACAAGTGGAACAAAGGCGGCTATATAGCAACGTATTCCCGGCATTGGGGTACCCTGACCAGTATTTCAAGAAAAAAGCAGTATAAAACAGCCAACGAAAAAAGGTTACACTCAAATGACTTTGACCGGGGGTATCGCGGTCGGGAACAGGTGCCGCAACAGGGGAGTCTGTGTTGGGCTGTGGGCTGGGGCTGGGATGGGGCTGGGCGACATCCTCTGCAGGGGCAAGCAGCAGCGAAAGATGTCCCGCGACAACATTAAACGGTCAGCACGGTTTCCTTATACTGGGAAACGGATGCATCAACTGTGAGGAGAAGCATCCCTTCTGTTTGGGCCTGGGCTATCAACAGGCGATCAAACGGGTCTTTGTGAATCGGCGGGAGTGATTCGATCGCAAGGACATGCTCTGCGCTAACAGCCAACTCGGAGTAACCACCATGCGTATCCAAGAGCAATTTCACGATGACTTTCCTTCAAACAGGTCATTGATCTCCTTTGCCCCAAGAGAATCAAAATCATCCGGAACCGCAATTTCACCCAACATAAAGCCCAGCTTTTTGGTCGTATCCGGTTCCTCACCGGACAGCGGTAAAACCTTGACCATCGGCTTCCCGGCCTTCGCAATGATAAAAACATTTCCCTTCGCGGCCTCGTCCACCAGCCGCGATAGATGTGTTTTTGCCTCGTGGATATTGACGGTCTGCATAAGATACCCTCAAAGATTGGTTCAAAGGACTTAGTTTATCCATCCCAGCATAGATCGTCAAGATGTTTTTCATAAGCTTCTTTCATAAAACCGTTCAAGAAATATGAAGCTCACCCCCTCTAAGGAGCCACTCAACGGGTACGCCAAGGATTTCTGATAAGGCCAGCATTTCAAAATCATAAAGCCCCCGCTCCATCCGTTCGATCTTTCCAATGGTAGACCCGTCAATTCGGATGCCGTGATCAACCTCAAGGGCTGCTGAAAGATCCATTTGCGACATCCTCAGTTTGACGCGGGCAAACCTGATTCGTTCTCCGCAGATATTTTTTGGTTTCATGGCAGTAACTCTTTTTCGCTTGCCATGAATAACACTTTACATCGACATAAAAAGTCGATATAATCCAATTATTGGCGCTATTAGCCCTTTTAGGCGAAAAATCAGGGCGAGGTGCTAAAAACTGACACAGCGACGCTCAATGGCAACCCAGATAGGTAGGGCATGGGTCCATCGGGCCTTATTTAATGAGTTTGCCTTCAGTATCAAGAGGGGGAACCAGTTATGGGAAATCTAACAGAAGAAGTCAGGCTGAAGACCGGGTGCCTAACGAGAAATTGCTGATAACGCTAATTTAAAAAAGGCTTTGAAAGATCAATATTATCCACCTCCCAGAGTCGACAGATCACTTATTCAACTGATGCTTACTTACGCAAAAATGCACGGGTTCAGAAAAGCATCTTTTGCATAATCTATATCTCTCTATCGCTACGATAAATTGATATAGCTTGATAAACGATCCCAAACGAGATAACCGTCCCCTGATGGCCCCTTAAAAATACTCCACCTGTGGTCATCAAGGTTGTACATCAGCAATAGACCAAATTTTCCACCTTTTCCTTGTTGCGATCTCCATTTCCTCAAGCAAACCATCCCGGTCTCGGTTGTTTCTGAAATTTTTTTGACCCTCTATCCCCCGGATCATGATGTGGCGTAATACGCTGGGGGCGTCTAATCGGGCTGATCGAGGGCATGACCGGAATACTATCCCGCCATTACACACCTGACAGGTTATCTATTTCTTCTAAATGTTCAGCTGGCACTTCGGGAAAAGCAGATTCAGCAAAACCATCGGCCCATTATCAGCGTCCATGTAAATGGTTCGCGCGTCGGCCCGGCACCCTTTTCCGTGGACTACTCCTCTCCGAATTCGCCTCCCCTCCTCTGCGCAAGTACTATTATGACCCCCATACATTCAACTGAATAATCAACATGTTGTCGTGACAAGCCCTTTAATGGGCGACCCCAGGAAACAGGATATTTGTTTCATTTCGTGGCATTTTCGCCACCAGTTTCTTGGCGGGCATTATCGGAGGGATCTATGGCATTGGAGCCGGGCCATCATCGCTTTTTTTCGGGTGGTAGAAATGTGGGATGCCGGAGGTGGATCTTGACATAAGTCAAAGACTTTATCCTCAACTTGTTCAGGATGGAATAAAAGAGCCGTCGATAAACTGATTGAAAAACAGGCTTCGATTGATTTAGGTTAAAAGCGTATACTTCTGGATCATCCGGTTAATGAGTACGCTTGAGAATGTAGGTGGTAGAGCCTGAGTTTGAAATAGACCATATCTCTGAATCCATAAGCTTGTCGTTTAAGGGTTTTGATTTTGTTATTGATACCTTCTATAGGGCCGCAAGAGATGGGGTGGATGTAGTAATTGAGGAGACCGTGACTGTACTGCATGAGTGTGTTGGCGACCTTTTTAAGTTGGCTGATATTTGAGGAGGCCGCATCATTGCACCATGCATCCAAGAATGGAATAGCCTCTTCCATAGATGGCTTGTCCCAAAAGTCTCTAAGTTGCTCCTTCATCGTATGGATCGTAAATAGAGGGGCATTGACCTCAAGAAGACTCTGTAGCCGATTCTGTTTTTCTTCCGTGAGATTCTCATAGTTTTTTAAGAGGAGAAATCGGGTTCCTTTTAAGACTTGTTTGCCATCTTCATCCAGTTGGTTTTGCTGTTCTCGTCTGAGATCCTCAATGGCCCGATTCATAAGAGCAGAAATATGGCACCGATCAAACACAATAGCGACATCTGGGAGATGGTTCTCCACGGCAGAGATAAACGCCTTGCTCATATCCATAGCAATGGCCTCAAGATGAGGCGATTCCTTTTTCAGCTTTTTTAGAAAGGGCTCGATGGCGTCTCCGCTTTTTCCTTCAACGGCATGCAGAATACGACCCGATTCCAGGTCTACAAAGATACTCATATAGGAATGACCCTTACGAATGCTGAACTCGTCGAGAGCAATGTATTTCAAATCCTTCAACGGAGGCGCTTTATATCGCCTCTTAAGGTGATCCTTATGGATGTCTTTGATCAAATCCCAGCCCACAGACAAAAGGGTCGCTGCACCCGAAATGGTCATCCAGTGAAGGAGATCCAAGGCGAAATCCGCGAAACCTTCTTGTATGTCTTGCTTTACCTTTTACAAAAGGAAGTCTGGGCCATCTCAAAGCACCGCAGTCCTCACAACGGATTCTCCAGATCCTCAAAACCAGAAAGGTCTGACGGGAACCAATTGGAATCATTCTCAAAAGTCGCTGCTTGACGCCCTTACGCCGGAGCGTTTTAAAACTCCTGCACTCCGGGCAGCGTTCCAGGGAGGATGTCAGCTTCAGCATGAAGAAAGATGCGTCCTCTCTCGTATTTTGTGGAAATGTACTTGACTCCTCTCAAACCAAAAGCATGATAGAGCAATGAGGTGGACATGACGAATACCTCCTTTTCAGGGATACTTAGAAAGGTATCAGTCTATTCACCTCTTTTCAATTTACCGTACTCATTTGCCGGAAGAACCATACTTCTTTTACACTCATTTCGAGCAGACAGTAGAGAAAGCCCATGCGTAAACTTGTCAAAGGGGTATTGACCCTCCTGCCCATTGCAGCCGCAATTTTGGTGGTGGTCTACTTAGTGACCCATCGATCGGATCCCTCACGAAAACAGGAGCGAGAATCCATCAGGACGCTTCGCGTCATTGAAGCGCCTTCCGTGGATCTGATCCCCCGGGCCGTTGGTTACGGGGTTGCTGAACCCGAACGGGTATGGGAGGCGGTGGCAGAGGTCAAAGGAACCATCTCCTCCCTACACCCGCACTTGAAATCCGGAGAATTAATAGAGGCGAAAAGCCTGTTGATCCAAATTGATCCCACAGAATACGAACTCACCATCGCCCGTCTAAAGGCCGGAATTGAAGAAACCCGGGCCAGGATCAAGGAGCTGAATGCGGAAGAGGCGAATCAACAAAGATTGCTTGAACTTGAGCAAAAATCAGCTGGCACTGGCTCGTAAATCGCTGGAACGGAAAAGTGGACTGGTCAAGAGCCGGGCTATTTCCGAGGACGCGGTGGACCGTGAGGAAAGAAATTTTCTTCAGCAGAAACAGACGGTTCAACAACTTGAAAATTCGCTTGATTTGATCCCTTCCAAGCGAAAGGCCTTGAATTCGGCCCTGGCCGCACAGCAGGCCGACCTGAAACAGGCCGGAATCGATTTGGCCAAGACCACCATCAAAGCGCCTTTCGATTGCCGACTGGGGGATGTGAACATGGAGGTCGGGCAGTTTGTGCGGGCCGGTCAGTTGCTTTTCAAGGCCCACGGCACCGCGGTCACCCAGATCGAAGCCCGGTTTCGGATTGAAGCGCTGCAGAATATCTTGAGTGAACAGATGCGCAGGCGGTTTCAACCCGGGTTGAGCACGGGTGCATTCAAACAACTGTTCAGTAATGTCAGAGTCCTTGTGAGCCTTAAAAGCGGCGACTGGTCCGCCCGATGGGAAGCCCGAATCGATAGACTTCGCGAGGACGTGGATCCTGAAACCCGGGAGATCAAGTTCGTGGCCGCCGTTGACCGTCCTTATGAGAAAGCCATACCCGGTGAGCGTCCGCCTCTGACCGCAGGCATGTTCTGCCGGGTGGAACTTCAAGGGCCTGTACGATCAGGAAGCGTGGTTGTTCCTCGATCCGCCATTCACAACAGCAGTGTATTCGTTGTCGACCCGGAACAGAGGCTCCAGAAAAGACAGGTCGTGGTGGATTTTGCCCAGTCGGATTTTGTCGTCATTCAATCGGGTTTGTCCGGCGGAGAAATGGTGGTGGTATCCGATCCCTCTCCGGCGATTATCGGGATGAAGGTCTCGCCGGTGCCGGATGATGACCTGAGAAAACACCTCCTGGCTTTGAGTCAGAAGGATACGGCAAATCAATGATCCGGTATTTTGCAGACCACCCCACCGCAGCCAATCTTTTGATGATCGCCTTTCTTGTGGCCGGCGCCCTGAGCACGCCGCATATCCTGCGGGAAACCCAGCCCGATTTTACGCCCACCGAGGTTGAGATTCGCATTCGCTATCCCGGGGCCACCGCTCAGGAGGTGGAAGAGGTGGTCTGCCGGCGGGTGGAAGACGCCGTTGACGGGATCAGTTTTGTGAAGGAAGTCCGCGCCGACGCCCGGGAGGGGGTGGCTTCCATCGTGGTTGAGATGGACGACGACGGTGATATCCGGACATTTTTAAGCGATATCGAAACCGAGGTGGACGCCATCGATGATTTCCCGTTGGAGGTGGAACCTCCCATCATATCGGAACTCGGCCGGACCGATCCGGTGATGTCTTTACTGGTCTCGGGTCCCATCAGTGTGCCGGATCTTAAGACTTATTGTGAAGACCTGAAGGATCGGCTGCAGGAGGCGGGGGTTTCGCTGGTTCGCATCGAGGGGTTTTCCGACCACCAGTTGCGGGTTTCCCTGTCTGATGCGGCCCTGCGTCGAATCGGCCTGAGCGCCGCCCAGGTGGCGGAGCGCATCGCCGCTCAAAGCAGGGACATGCCGCTGGGAACCATCGAAGCCCGCGAGAGGGATATCCTGCTCCGCTTTGTGGATCAGCGTCGCACGCCCGAGGCCCTGGAAAACCTGGTCATTCTGGCCGGTCCCAGAGGCGGCGAGATCCGCCTGGGGGACATGGCCGAGGTCACGGATCTGTTTGAACGCAATGAAGAAAAAATCACCAAGGACGGAAGACGAAATGCGCTCCTGAAAATCGAGAAATCAAAAACCCAGGATGCCCTTCGCGTGGCCCAGAAAGTGGAGGCGTTTGTCGATGGAGAGCGTAAGCGCCGTCCGCAGATGCAATTCATGATCACTCAAAACGAGACCCGCCTCCTTAAAGACCGCCTCGATATGCTGCTCACCAACGGTATGCAGGGGTTGCTGCTGGTATTTGCCACCATGTGGCTCTTTTTCAATGTCCGCATTTCCTTCTGGGTCACCATGGGCCTGCCCATCTCTTTCCTGGGCGCGTTCATTCTTGTCCCCCATCTCGGGCTCAGCATCAACATGTTCACCATGGTGGGCCTGTTGATGGCCCTGGGCCTGCTGATGGATGACGCCATTGTGATCGCCGAGAATATCATGAGCCACCGTCAGCAGGGGGAATCCCCGGTTGTGGCGGCAGTGGAAGGGACCAAAGAAGTGGCTGCGGGCGTCATATCTTCCTTTATCACCACCATTTGCATTTTGGGGCCCCTGGTCTTTATCCAGGGCCAGATCGGGCGGGTCCTGCGGGTGGTTCCCATGATGCTGATCCTGGTCCTTGCGGTCAGCCTGATAGAGGCCTTCTGGATTCTTCCCGCCCACATGAATCACGCCATGCACGGCTTCGACCCCCATAAGACCAATCGCTTCCGGCGGCGCTTCGATGCCGTCTTCGCCTGGATCCGTGAGCAATTATTGGGCCGTTCGGTGGATATCCTGCTGAAATGGCGATACCCGTTTGTCGGAGCAATAACAGGCCTGTTCATCTTTTCTCTCGGTGTGGTGGCCTCTGGAAACATCAAATTCCAGGGGTTTCCGGAACTGGAAGGCGACGTGGTCATGGCCCGGGTGCTGATGCCCCAGGGCACGCCCCTTTCCCGGACCGAAAGGATGGTGACGCATATTCTTGCGGCCCTTGAGCAGACCAACCAGGCGTTCAAATCCCGTCAGCCCGATGGACAAGATC
This sequence comes from Deltaproteobacteria bacterium, assembly GCA_034522175.1. Classification (GTDB taxonomy): domain Bacteria; phylum Desulfobacterota; class DSM-4660; order Desulfatiglandales; family Desulfatiglandaceae; genus JAIPDZ01. The sequence goes on from JAXHLQ010000001.1 coordinate 4,823,634, forward strand.
TGGTCCGAAACGCCTATGTCCAGTATGATCTCAACAGGGAGGCCTTTGAAAACGGGCCCCATGTGGCCACCATCACCGTGGATCTCTTGACGGCGGAAAAACGCTCCGGCACCATTGACGCCTATCTATCCACCTGGCGCAGGGAAATCGGCGATCTTCCGGATGTCCTCACCCTCACCCTGAGCGAGCCGGGATTCGGACCCGGCGGGCGGCCCATCGAAGTGCGTCTGAGGGGAAAAGACCTGGATGAAATGAAAAGGGCCGTTATGGACTTGAAGAACTGGTTCGGCCGGTTTGAGGGCGTGGTGAACCTGGCCGACGATCTCAGGGCCGGCAAACCCGAGCTCCGGATGCGGATGCGGGAAGGGGCCTACGGTATCGGGATCGATGCGGCCGATGTGAGCCGTCAGCTTCGGGCCGCATTCCAGGGGCTCGAGGCCGATGAGATCCAGGTGGGTCCGGAATCCTATGAGATCGAGGTGCGACTGGCGGACACGGACCGGAACAGCCTGCAGGACATCGAAGACTTCAACCTGGTACTCGCCGACGGCGGTCAGGTTCCGCTGCGGGCGGTGGTCACTTGGGAAATGGAAAAGGGGTGGGCGCGAATCGCCCGTTTCAACGGCATGCGCGCGGTGACCCTCCGCGGCGATGTGGATACCCGGCTGATCAACACCAATGAACTGATGGGCCTGTTTCGCGAAACTTATCTCAACGAATTCAACGAAACCTATCCCGATTTGAAGCTCACGATTGCCGGTTCCATCGAGGAGACCAACACCACCCGGATGTCAATGCTCAACGCCATGATAATCGGGCTTGTCGGGATTTTTATCCTGCTCAGCTTTCAATTCAGGACCTTCACCGAACCATTCATCGTGATGCTGGCCATCCCTTTTTCGCTCATCGGCGTGGTCTGGGGACACGCCCTGATGGGGGTGCCCATCAGCATGCCCAGCCTGCTGGGGTTCATTGCCCTGGGCGGGGTGGTGGTCAATGATTCCATTTTACTGGTTATTTTCTTGAAAAACGCCCGGAAAGAGGGAAAATCCCTCCATGATGCGGCCGCCCAGGCCAGCAAGGCCCGGTTCCGGGCGGTGGTGTTGACCTCAAGCACCACCATTGCCGGCCTGCTGCCCCTTTTGTTCGAAAGAAGCCTTCAGGCCCAGATATTGATCCCCCTGGTCATCAGCACCGCTTTCGGGTTGATGGCCAGCACCGTGCTGGTGCTGCTGGCCGTCCCGTGCATGTATCTGATCCTGGGAGACCTCGGGATGGTGGAAAAACTGAGTATAGAATGACCAACGGATCTCGATATGATCCGCTTGCCTCGATGGTAAAGGAGAAATACCCATGAGCGGTAAAATCCCCGGAAACCTGCTGACCACTGCCATGGCGGTCATGCCTCATACCGATGTGGCGCGCGCCCTGGAAATGGCCCTGACGCTGGACGTACCTTTCTGGCCGCAGTTACCCCACTACAGCTATTACGAGGATATGTATGTACAGGCGGCGGAACATTTCCCCGGTATCGTGCTGGATATGGAAAAGCGGACGCTGCGGTTCTCCATAGACAAGTTCGGGGAAGAACTGGGAGAGACCCTTCTGCGATTTGAAGATCCGGACTATTTTGATGTGAGCGAAACCTATTCGGCCGTATATCATCGTTTTCTCGAACTGGACCTGGCGGACAGGCCGGCCATCCGAGGCCAGCTGGAAGGCCCCATCAGTTTCGGGTTCAACGTGCTGGACCAGGATGACCGCCCCATTCTTTTTGATGATACGGTCCGGCCGTTTATGTTCGACTTTATGGCCAGGCGGGTAAACGTGCAATTGGCCCGGCTCAAAAAGCGCAACCCCAATGCATTCATGTTTGTGGACGAACCGGGGCTCCAATTCCTTTTTCGGCCATGGCAGGGTACAGCGATGGACAGGCAAAGGGTGATCTGGATGCGTTCTTTGCACAGGTGGACCGGCCCCGGGGCATTCATCTGTGCGGCAATCCGGACTGGGATTTCCTGCTGCGACTGGACCTCGACGTTCTCTCTCTCGACGTCTATACCAACGGGGAGATTTTTTCCTCCTATGCAGGCGCAATCGGTAGATTTCTCGACCGGGGAGGCGTCATCGTCTGGGGCATGGTCCCCACAGGGGTTGAAGCCTTTGCCGAGGAGGAGATTCCCTCGCTGATACGGCGGCTGGAAGACATCTGGAAGATCCTCTGGTCCAGGGGTATCGATCGGGAACTGCTCATCGCCCGCAGCATGCTGTCCCCGGCCACCTGCTGCCTCATCAACCCGGACAAGGAAAAAACCGTCGAACGCGCTTTTGCCGCGGTGATCAGGATGGGAGAAATTCTGAGGGAAACCCACCATTAGATATCTGACGAGTTATTTGTTTCTTATGGATGTCCCAAAACCCGCACGACGTCCCCCCCGGTCCGAATGTTTGGACAAAAGGACAAAAAAATATCGAATTTTTTATCATGATTGACTTATGTCAATTTATTACCCATTCTAAAAGTCTAAAGTAAAATGAAGGAACCGACTGAGAGGCAAAACGCTGGATACCACCAACGGAAATACGGAGACGAAAATGCAAGCGACCGATGAACTCAAAAAAGAACACCACGGCATCGAACTGATGCTGGAAATCCTGAAGGCCGTATCCACAAAACTAGAACAGGGCGAGCAGGTTCAGGAAGACCATCTTAACGGCATCATGGCGTTCTTGAGTGTTTTTGTCGACGAATGCCATCATGGCAAGGAAGAGGAGTTTCTGTTTCCGGCCCTGGAGGCTGTGGGAGTGCCCCGCGATGGTGGTCCAATAGGCGTCATGCTGAATGAGCACGAACAGGGACGAGCACTCGTTTCACGACTTAAAGACGCCTTGGCAGGCCGCAAATCGGAGGGCGCCTCGACCGGGGCCGACATTCAGGTGATCGTGGGTGAATATGTGACGTTGCTAAGCCAGCATATTGCCAAAGAGAATACAATCCTTTTTCCCATGGCGGACGGGAGGCTGGACACCAGAACGGATGCACGACTCGTGGAATCATTCGAACGCCTCGAAAGGGAACGTATCGGTCTTGGCAGGCACGATGAATTCCATGCGCTTCTTCATCGATTGCGGGATGAATACGTAAACTGATCACAGGCGGGAAGCAGGGCATGATGCACCAGAATCTGATAAGCACCAACATGATCCGTTATTGTAAATAGTGAGAGGCCTGGGTTTTTATCTCTTTGATCCGGAAGGACGCCACTTTGAAATATACGAACCCCTGATGTCCGATGAAGCGTCCGGGCTGAGCCTACATGGACCGTGAAATGGCACCTTTTTCACTTCTGCTGGGCTGACGTGTAGAACAGGGGAAAAGAAAAACACTTTAATAAAAGGAGAAAAAGCCATGTTTTGTTTTCAATGTCAGGAAACGGCGAAGAATCAGGGATGCACGGTAAAGGGAATGTGCGGGAAACCGGAGGAGACGGCGGATCTTCAGGATCTCCTCATTTACGTGTGCAAGGGAATTTCCATCTACGGTGAAAAGCTGAAGGAGACGGGAACGGTGGACAGGGAGGCCGGCCGCTTCATCTGCAAGGCTCTTTTCACCACCATTACCAATGTGGCATGGGATGATGATGTGATCATCGACCGGATCCGGGAAGCGCTCAAGGTTCGGGATGCGGTCAAGGCAAAAGCGGGAGTTGATGCGTCCGATGCATTACCGGACTGTGCGGTCTGGACGTCGGACAGCAAAGACGACATGATGGCCAAGGCCTTGTCCGACGAGGTCCGCATTACCGCCGATCAGGATGAGGACGCCCGGTCCCTGCGGTGGTTTCTCATCATCGGCTGCAAGGGCATCGCAGCCTATGCGGACCATGCCGCCATTCTCGGGTATGAAAAAGACGATATCTACGGATTTTTAATGGAAGCGCTGGCATCCACCACCCGGGACCTGTCAATGGATGAGATGGTCGACATGATCATGAAGGCGGGAGAAACCGCGGTCAACACCATGGCCCTTCTCGATGAAGCCAACACCAGCACCTACGGTCATCCGGAAATCAGTGAAGTGAACATCGGCGTGGGCAGGAACCCCGGCATCCTGATCTCGGGCCATGACCTGAAAGACATGGAAGAACTGCTCCAGCAGACCGACGGTACCGGCGTCGATGTGTATACGCATGGAGAAATGCTCCCTGCCAACTACTATCCCGCGTTCAAAAAGTTTGACCATTTTGTGGGCAACTACGGCGGATCGTGGTGGCACCAGAACAAGGATTTCGAGTCCTTCAACGGTCCTATTATTTTGACCACCAACTGCCTGATCCCCATCAAAAAGGACAACACGTATCTCGAGAGGCTGTTTACCACGGGCGTGGTCAATTATCCCGAAGCCAAACACATTGCCGACCGTTCAAACGGCGGAGCCAAGGACTTTTCGGCCGCCATTGAAATGGCCAAGAAATGTTCGCCTCCGGAGGAAATCGAATCCGGCAAGATCATGGGCGGTTTTGCCCGCAACCAGGTCCTGGCCCTGGCCGACAAGGTGATCGACGCCGTAAAATCAGGGGCCATCAAGCGCTTCGTGGTCATGGCCGGTTGCGACGGACGGCAGAAGGCCCGCAGTTACTTCACGGAGGTGGCCCAAAACCTGCCCAAGGACACGGTGATCCTTACGGCCGGGTGTGCCAAATACCGCTACAACAAGCTGGATCTGGGGGACATCGGTGGCATTCCCCGCATCCTGGATGCGGGCCAGTGCAATGACTGCTACTCCCTGGCGGTAATCGCCCTCAAACTGAAAGAAGCCTTCGGATTGGATGATATCAACGAACTCCCGGTATCCTACGACATCGCCTGGTACGAGCAGAAGGCCGTGGCCGTACTGCTGGCCCTCCTCCACCTCGGGGTTCAGGGCATGCGGCTGGGCCCCACACTGCCGGGCTTCCTGTCCCCCAATGTGGCCAAAGTGCTGGTGGAGAAATTCAACCTCAAGCCCGTCGGCACGGTTGAGGAGGATATCGCCGCCATGATGGCTGGAAAATAGCTTATTTCCGGAAAAAATCACATCGCATGGCCACCCCGTTTCTGCCCCGCGGACCGGGGGCGCCATTCAAAAGGAGATATATGATGGAAACAGTGAATTCAAAAACGGCACCTTTGGCTGACAATCCACATGGTGTAAAGGCGAGCAAGCTTTACGATACAAAACATGCCCAGGTTATTCATATCATCCTGGAACCGGGTGAATCCCTGAAAAAACACATAACGCCTGTGGATGTGTTTTTCTACGTTCTGGAAGGAAAGGGGGTAGTGGAAATCGGCGAGGAGAAAAGAGAGGTTGAAAAAGACACGCTGGTCACCAGCCCGGCCAAGATACCCCATTGCTGGTATAATGAAAGCGGTGTGGTTCTCAGATTTCTGGTGGTGAAAGTACCGCGCCCGACCGAGTCGACAAAGGTACTGTAATTTCAATATTGACTTGACGGAATCGACTTGACGGAACGAACGAAAAACGTCACGATCGGTAGAAATGGCTGTTAAATCCCACCCATTATCGCTGGGCCAATGACCGGCCGAGCGCACCTGCAAGAGAGGAGGGGCCATGAAACCACCCCGGAAAGCCTCGAAGCAAAAGCTGCGCATCCCCGTAAAAGCCGTCAAAATCACGGTTCTCATCACCCTGGGCATTCTGGTGGCGTTTCCTCTTTTCAGCATGAGCTATTACACCATGGTCCGCACCTCGACCCCTGAATTCTGCGCCACCTGCCATGAAATCAAGCCGGCTGTGCGGGCCTGGCGGGCCTCCACCCATGTGAACAACGCCGCCGGCGTCATGGTGGACTGCATGGACTGCCACCTGCCCGCGCCTCACGACATGTACGATTTCTTTTTCGCCAAGACCTATCACGGCATCAAGGACGTGGGCGTTCATTTTCTGACCGGAGAATACGATCGAAAACGGGCAAGAGAAATGGCCTATGCCGCTTTTGACAATGACCAGTGCCTCAAATGCCACCGGAATCTGTTGTATCTTCCCAATAAACGGGGGGCCATGCTGGCCCATCGTTCCGTTCTCTACGCCCGGGACGGATATGACAAGCAGTGCGTGGACTGTCATTATGACCTGGTGCACGACGACAAGGCCGCGGTCATGTACCGTCAGTACCGCAGATTGCCTTACCAGGCAAAGGGGCTGCGGGTGGAAAAGACCGGCATATGGCCTGATCAGGGGGAATCGTAAAAGGAAAAAGGAGGTTGTCCTATGAAAAAAGCATCGGTTTCGCAATGGATGGTGGGTTGTGCCGTAATGTCACTGATAGTGGTTCCGGTTGGGGTGTCAGGCCAGGCGACCAATTTCCCCAAGGTGAAGGAATACCGCATCGAGCGAAGCATGCCGCCGGAAGCGGTGGCCTGCATCGAGTGCCACAAGGCGACAACGCCGGGCATATTTGCGGACTGGGCCAAGAGCCGACATGCCAATGCCAATATCACCTGCCTGGACTGCCACCTGGTGCAGCCCGGTGATGCGGACATGGCCAAAGCCCATGAACAGTATTACAGCCGGGGCGACCTGCCCTATGGCGAGGGGAAATACAAGGTTCCCATCGCCGCCATTGTCACGCCCAAAGACTGCTCCCGATGCCATCCCGACGAAGTGACCCAGTACAGCCGGTCCAAGCACGCCAACACCATCGAGATCATCTGGAAACTCGATCCGTGGCTCAATGACGGCATGAACTCCGATAATGAACGGAAGACGGGATGTTTTACGTGTCACGGCACGGTGGTGAAACTGGACGAAAAGGGAAACATGGATCCCAAAACCTGGCCCAATGTGGGTGTGGGCCGCATCAATCCGGACGGGAGCAAGGGATCGTGTACATCGTGCCACACCCGTCACCGGTTCTGGGTCGGGGAAGCCCGAATGCCGGAGGCCTGCGATCAGTGCCATCTGGGCCCGGACCACCCCCAGATCGAGATTTACGAGGAGTCCAAGCATGGGACCCTGTATCACGCCTACAAAAATGACACCAATTTCAATGCAGCCGGGGGCACGTGGACCCCGGGCGTGGACTACCGGGCCCCCACCTGTGCGGCCTGCCACATGTCCGGCAGCGGAAAGGTGCTGACGAGCCATGACGTGACCGAGCGGCTCTCCTGGGAAACCCAGGCCCCGCTGACCATTCGGCCCCAGGACTTCAAACCCTTTCCCGCCCATACGGAGTGGAAGGCGGAGCGGGACAAGATGAAGGCCGTCTGTCTCCAATGCCATGGGAAATCATGGGTCGATGATTTTTATGCCGGATTCGACAAGGCGGTTGAGGAGTACAACGAGGTTTACTTCAAGCCGGCAAAGGCCAAACTCGATGAGCTCTACAGCAAGGGGCTCTTGGACAAGACGCGGTTTTTTGACGAGCACCTGGAGCTTCAGTTCTATGAACTCTGGCACCACGAGGGCCGCCGGGCCCGCATGGGCGCCATGATGATGGCCCCGGATTATGCGTGGTGGCACGGTTTCTATGAGGTCAAGAATCGTTTCAACGCATTCAACGAAGAGGCGGATCATCTGCTCAAGACCGGCAAAAAGGCCTATGTCTACCCCGATTACCCCAATGCCACGGGAAGCCACTGAGAAACCCCCGGAGGTATTCCCCAAAAAATAAACACGCCTGATAGTGCCGCGAGGCAGGAAGTCCTTCCTTCCTTCGCGGCAAACCTGTAAGGCCGAAGACGGAGATCATCGACCGAACCGTATTTTTAATGGTTGATATTTTACCGACGTATGGTAAATTATCAACCATGTATCAGCGTTACATCTTACAAAATGTCCTCAGTTCAATCAATCGGAGATGTCCAGGACCTCGGCCATACCAAACAGCGCCCTTGGCCGACACCTGAATCTGCTCCAGGCCATTTTCCTGATTCAGACACTCCCTGCCTGGTCCGGGAATCTTGGAAAACGGCTGATCGAGGCCCCGAAGCTCTTTCTTTGGGGCACAGGGATCGCATGCCATCTCGTGGGGATCAGGTTTTTATCGAATCTCAGGTAGAAAGGAACTTGACGTCCAATGGACGGGTGTGGGATCGTTTCTGAAGCTGATCGCATCCTAAAAGAAAGGAGGTTGCGCCATGAATGCCCCTGAAATTAGACTGGATATCCTCATAAAAAAAGAAGATGGCTACTATTCGGCGCATTGTCTTCAATTCGATATTTTAGCAACGGAAGACAGTTTGAAGGCCGCCCAGGACGCCATCGTTGATCTGTGTATTGCTCACATCCGTTTTTCGTACGAGAACAATAATATGGATTACCTTTTTTCACCCGCTCCAGGAGAGGCATGGGCAGAATACTATGCATATTTGAGCAAAAAGAAGTGCTCATTTGAACAAAAACAACTTGATATTCATATAGATGCTAAAGACCCATCCCAGTTGCTGCTCCCACCGTTTATGATCCAGGAAATACTTTGCCATGACCAACCCGCCTGGTGATATCAGTTATCGAAAGCTTCTGAAAAGACTCAAGGCTTTTGGTGTTATCGAAATCACAAACCGAGGAAAAGGAAGCGAAAGGTATCTCGTAAAGCCGATTGTGCCGGAAACAACCCGAGGCCCATCTTGTACCATACGCTGTCATGGAAAGGGCGATTCCATAAAGCCCGGTACTGCCAGGGCCTGCCTTAGACGTCTCCAGATAGATCCACATGATTTCTGGAAGTGACCTCCCAACTGCCTGCTGCTGCTTTTTCAGAGGAGCAACCTGATTTCCCTAAATCGTACCAAAACGCCTCGAAGCGAAAAAGATCTGTTCCCCGTAAAGCGCGTCAAAACCCTCATCCTAATCTCCATAGGCATTCTGATTGCGTTTCCCCTGTTCAGCGTATCAGCGTTACATCTTACAAAATGTCCTCAGTTCCCTTGCCGACACGCCGGCCGTGTTTATCCGGGGGCCACGGCAGGCAGGGAAGACCACGTTCGTTCAACAGATCTCTGCTGAGTATTATCCCGCCACCTACGTGACCCTGGATGACTTGACGGTCCTGTCCGCGGTCACCCGGGATCCGGTTGCATTTGTCAAGAGCACCCCGAAGCCTGTCATCGTGGACGAAGTGCAACGGGCGCCCATGCGGTTCCCTTTGGAGAGGATCTGCTGGCCCTGCCGGTCTCGGCCGTCTGGCATTCCTGACACGCTATAAAGATCACTGGCGATAGATCCTTGTGATGCCAGGTTTGTAACCCGCGTTCACGGAGAGGCGCGTGCTGTGGTTAAGATACAGACGCTTACTTTGTTACAGCCCCGGCTGAAAGACGGTCAAAGAATGCCGGCCCGGCTTTTTGCACCAACTCCGCAAATCGTTCGCCGCCCCTGCTGTGCGCCTTATAATACTGAACACACCATTTCACCAGGTGTACGATTGTTTGCGCATCGTAAAGACCGGGCAGTTCCGTTGCCAGCCTGGGATGGCGGCCCAGCTTGCCGCCGATGAGCAGGCGATACCCTTTCCGACCACAGCCGATGGTGCCGGTGGGACAGACATGGATGCACTGGCCGCATCGGACACACCGGTCCCAGTCAAACACCGGACCGGCCGGAGAAACCTCAAGGGCCACGGCCTCCTCCCGGCAGACATCCACGCAGGCGCCGCATTCACTGCACGGTGCATCGGTCCGTTCGGGAACCACCGCGCCGATGATCCCCATATCCTTGATTTGCGGCTGGGAACACGCATTGGGGCAGTCCGCCAGGGTCACACGGAATTCATGGTGAAACTTCAAGGGGCCGTTCACGGTCTGTTTCAGAAAGCCGCGCAGGTCTTCCGCCGCCAAAACCGCTTCAATGGACTGCACCAGTCCGTCATCTTCCATCACCCGGTTGGGGCACCCCTGTGCACCGAAGCATGCTTCCACCTGAAAGCCCTTTACCTCCTCGTCCATGCGGGTCAGAAAGCGTTTTTTTACAGACTTGACATCCGCCGCGGTAACGACCTCCCGGCCATCCGCCGCGGTAACGACCTCCCGGCCATCAGCCGCGACGTGCTCCTCCACCCGCTTGCGCGCCCTTTTCCGCACAAAAAACGGGGCCTTTCGAATTTCCGCTTCCGCCTGTGGTAACCAGTTCATCATCCATCCTCACCATTCCGTTCAAAGACCTCTTGGCTTGCAGCGTAACATGAGAGGGGATCGGCTTTGAAGCAAAAACTGCACAGGTTCAGGAACTCCTCTATTCCTTGTATGCATGCAGAATAGATTTCCACTGCCCCTATTTGAAGAATGAGCAAAAAACCCGTAATTTGTTGGATAATGACGTTTTTCTTATGGGTTGAAGCTTTCTGGAAAAAATGATGCCCACTGCATTTGGATTTTAATTATAGTGAAGGACGGGGAAATGGATTTGGATTTGGATCGAGCCTTTGATATCTCGGAGGACGACATTTACGAGGCCATGAAGGAGTTAGGGGGCTACGTCGATATCACGCCAGCTTACTCATTGCCTTCGGGGCTCATTGCCCTGAAGGAGGTGAACCATCATCTGAGGAGATACCATGACCTATTTCAAGAAGATGATGGGAACCACAAAAAGTCCCCCGCGAGTCAATCTCCTCGAAATCCTGTGGTCGTGGGTGGGCGCATTTCTGGAAATCTCCTCGGTGGCGCTGGTTCACTATCATCTCCTCGGAGAAGGCGCGGATCTGATGCTGATCGTTGCGCTTTTGGTGAACAACATCCCCGAAAAGCGCCGTTATCCCGAATTCTGGATTTGAAAATCGTCAGGAATTTATTTCTCTCAGCCGGGAAACCATGGATGTAACCGTGGAGACAGCGCCCCATCCTTTTGAAGGGCGGTATTTGACGCATTCCCGTGTAAAAGATTGGAAAGATCAAATATCCGTTTGACCCCTGTTGAAGAGATGTTGACTTCGCTGTTGACATGGCCGTGTTTATCATATAAACATATACTTATATTTTGTTTTACTCTATGAGGGAGCTGAATTGGATCGTATGGAACTTCAGCAGGCGGCCTTTCTCGCCAAGAGCCTGTCGGATGTGAATCGTCTCCGGATACTCTATTGTATCCGCAGCGAACAGAAGTCGGTTTCGGCCATTGTAGAAGAGCTAAGGCTGTCCCAGCCGCTGGTATCCCACCACTTGAAGGAGCTGAAACACGCGCTCCTGGTCGATGTGGAACGACAGGGTCCGTTTATTTATTACGAGCTGGCGGATCAACGAATCATATCAGTTATCGAGACGTTGAGCCTGGTGGCAAATGATCTGATAACCAACCGAAGGACCTTTTGAAGAAAGGAGGTGAATCAACCCGCATGGCGGAAATCCGAAAAATATTGGCGGACATGGAGCCCAAAGAGGCCCTGTCTGAAATCGGCGCGGTCCTGCAGGACCTTTTTGCCGGATTGGACGACGAAACCAAAATGGCTTTCCTGTATGAGCTTTTCGGGGAATCGGGAACGGACAAGGTCTCCAGCATGGTCCATTTGTGACTGGCCGAATGCATGGGCGAAGGTGTCGACCCGACGCAGATGTGCCAGAGCCTGGTGGACAAAGTGGCCCGGTCCAGGCAGTTGACCCCCATCGCGGAGCCGGAAGTACTGGTGCTTTTTGAAGACTGGTTAGAGGAACTGGAGGCAGAGGCCGTCCGGGCCGTCCAGCTCGGCCATGCAGCCGATGCAGGAGAACTTGCTCGAAGGCTGAAGGTCTCTTCCAAGGGGGCGTTCATTTTCTGCTTTCAAAACTAGAGAGAGAAGGAAAGCTAAGAGGTTAGATCAGGACAATTGAAGAACCCTGCAGAATGCGCTCGCTAAGCATTTTCAAAAGAAATAAGCATATTTTCACAGGAGACGCCCTATGCTAAAGGTACGGTTTTTTGTAAATGAACCCAACGGGAAGACTTGAAAGCATTTCCTCTCCATGATTCCCGGTCTGGGACAACGGTTTTCAATCGACATCGAGACGATCGAGAAGACGCGAGAAGAATATGGCGGCAAGGCGTATGCGGATACCGGACTCCCGTCTGCTCCCGCCATTATGGTGGATGACGAGGTGGTGGTTCAGGGAAAAGACATAACGGAAGAAGAACTTGACGCCATCATCTCCTGGAAATTGAAAAAGCTGTCAGATGCATGAGGTACACTTAGATTTTAGAACAAATCCCAATGAAATTAAGGTGTTAGACAAAACGCTAAATGCTAATCGCTCCATCCAGATACGTGTTTCTGGATGGACAACTAAAGAGGAGGAAACACCATGAAAGTCCTGTTTATCATTTCAACCGACGACGGAGAGACTATCTACAACGCCATGCGGCTGGCCAATGTGGGGGTCCAGAAAGGCGATGAAGTGAGCATCTTCATGCTGGGGAAAGGCGTGACATTCGAGAAAAGCGGCAGCGAAGCATTCAATGTCATGGGCCAGATGGAGCAGTTCGAGGGGGACTTCTACGTCTGAGGGGTCTGCATGAAATCCCACGGTCTGGAGGGATCAGCAAGTTGCCCAATCGGATGGATGGATGATCTGTATGAGCTGTCCATGGAAGCGGATAAGGTGCTCACCTTTTGAAACAATGTTTCCCCACTTGGGGGAGATCTTAAACAGGTTTCAGGCTTAGGGAAAGGGGCTAAAGAATCGTAACCCCCTTTTCCAAGATTTCCTTCACAAATGGGTTCTCAGGAACAAAATCTTCCGGGCGGAATGGAAGGGGAGACAGATCGCTGCTCACAGAAAGGGTGATGCGTCTGATCTTGCTGCGATCATCAAAACGATCCCCTTCAAAAGCATCAGAGACCAGAGCGATATCGATATCACTCCATTGATCCGCCTTGCCATACGCATGGCTTCCAAACAGAACCGCTCTTTGCACATGGATGCGCTCTTTCTCTAACGCGCGGATATACTTATCTATGATGTCACGGATCTGATTTGGGATTTGAGCCATTTATAATGCTCCTTGATTTTGGTGAACTTGGTTTCGCAAAATTCTTTTGTGCACTTTTCCCGGAATTCCTTCTTGTATTGCGGATAACGAACCTCCAGATTGAAGTCAGATACTTCATCAAGAAAAAGGGTCTGCTCTTCAGTGAATACGAGGCGGGTTTTCTTTGCGAGTTTTACCAGGTTATGAATTCTCGGGGGCATTCGGTTGTCGTTATCTTGGACATAGTGCGCCTTTAATGCCTTTTCAAGTACCAGATGTCCGAGAAATAAACACCAGTCGAATTTATCAACAGCGAACAGCTTCTCCGCTGTATCCAAGTCGTCATCAGCGCTATTCAGCCAGTGCTGTATATGTGCCTGAATTTTCATGTCGGGATTTACGGCCCTCTGTCAGGGCCATCTTAAAACATAGACCACGGCATATTCACCTCGTTCACGACCCAACTGGATCAGGCACACCCCCCCTATCCTTACCTGCCTCGTGCCGTTGCTGCGCGGCAGGAGCTCCCTTGCGTTGAGCCAGGACGTAGCCTAAGTTGCAGTTTTTACAAAAGAGTGTAGTGTGGGTACTCCTGCTGGTCAAGGGAAATCTCACCTGTTTGGTCAAAACCCGTTTCAACGGGTTAAAGCAAGGTCCGTTCTCTCAACGTCCCCTGTATTGCCAATAAAGCAAAAAGAGATACTAACCGCAAAGCTGAAACAGTAGGCAGGATTCTGCAAACCTTTCAGTAGCTTTTCTAATTTCTTACAAAATCGCTTGACAATATCGTCTAATGATATTACGATTCAATATCGCTGATAGATAGTTTTTGCAAGACACCTCATCTTGGCGTTGTTTATAACATGAAAATCACAGGAGGATGCCCATGAACCCATCAAAATGCAACAACAGATTAGGCTCACGACGTGGACGGGTGTTGTCTTTTCTCTGCGTGGCTCTGTTATTCGCGGCAGGGGGATGTTCATCATTAGGGGCCCGGGCCATGAAGGGGGAACGGACGCTTTTGAACACGGCCCTTCAACAGACCAACGACGAGCAACTGCTCATCAACCTGGTCCGCTTTCGGTACGGGGATACGCCGGCCTTTTTGCAAGTGAGCAGCATATCGTCGCAGCTTGCGCTGGATGTGGGCATGAGTGCAGGCGCCGAGTTGGAAAGCAGCAAACCAAACAGAGATCTATTACTCTTCGGCGCAAGTGCAGGCTATGCCACAAGGCCCACCCTTTCTTATGTGCCGCTTCAAGGAAATGAGTTCATCCAGCAGTTGTTAACACCCCTGACCACAGAGAAGATCCTGCTTCTGTATCGCTCCGGATGGCACATCAAGCGTCTGTTCACCATTTGTGTGCAGGGGATGAACGGTCTCAAAAATGCGCCAAGGGCCAGCGGCCCGACCCCGGGCAGAGCGCCCGAATATGAGGATTTCTCAAAAGCAGTGGACCTCCTGCGCGAGCTGGAAAGGAGAGACCTCGTCTCCATCCTCCATGCCCCTCCCGCCTCCGGCAAGGGCGCGGCGAGAGTGGTGCTGCATATGGACCCGAAAGCCCAGGCTCTTCCGGAAACCCGGGCGCTCTTCACCCTGTTGAATCTTTCGCCGAATCGTTTAGATTTCCCCTTGGTGTACACCCAGCTTCAGGCGACCCATCTGGCGCCGGTCGACGTCATCGAAATCGACACCCGTTCCCTTTTGGGCCTCATGTTCTTCCTGTCCAACGGCGTCCAGGCGCCTGAGAAGGACGTGAAGGAGGGCCGCGTGAAAGTCACTTCTATGGAATCAGGACAGCCCTTTGACTGGAAAGCGGTCCTCGGGGATTATCTCAAGGTTCACGCCGACGACCAAAGGCCATCGGACACCCAACTGCGCGTCAACTACCGTGGTCACTGGTTCTATATTGACGATAGAGACATGGAGTCCAAGGCCACGTTTACCTTCCTTTCGCAGGTTTTCTCACTTCAGGCTGGAAAGGCGGAGGGTATCGTTCCGGTTCTCACGCTCCCTGTCGGCAGGTGACCACCCATCTGCTTATAATCAGTAAGATCTGTTTTCAGGAGGCCATATGATACGGGAGCTCGAACTGGGGTTTATCAAGCTCCATATACTGTATCATGCCAGCAAAGAGCAAGTGTTCGGCGTCGGCCTGATGGAGGAGTTGGCCCGGCACGGCTATGAGATCGGTCCGGGTACCCTCTACCCAACGCTGAACAAACTGGAAAAGGGCGGCTTTTTGACCTGCGAAGCCCGGACTGTGGACCACAAGCAGCGAAAGTATTACCGCATCACTCCCGCGGGCATGGCCCTGTTGAATGAAATGAAACAGAAAATCGAAGAGTTGTATGCGGAGGTTATAAAAGGGAAATGAGTTATATCATCATCTGCACAGTAGCCCTGCTGGTCTCCGGACTGACGCTATTTTCCGGCTTCGGTCTCGGAACGCTTCTCATGCCGGCCTTTGCCCTGTTTTTTCCGGTGGAGGTGGCCATTGCGGCCACCGCCATCGTTCATCTCGCCAACAACCTCTTCAAGGTCGGCCTGGTGGGCAGGAAGGCCAGTCCCGTGGTCATTCTGAAATTTGCCCTTCCAGCGGCCGTCACGGCCATGATCGGCGCCCTGCTTCTCAATTATTTCGCCACGGTTGAGCCCATCGCCCAGTACACCCTTTTCGGCTGGACCTGCTCCATATCGTTGGTCAATCTGGTCATTGCTGTCATGATCATGGGGTTTGCCGTTATCGAACTGCACCCGGTTTTTGAAAGGCTGGCGTTCAGTCCCCGGTTTATTCCGCTGGGTGGTGCCCTGTCCGGTTTCTTCGGCGGACTCTCCGGTCACCAGGGGGCCTTGCGCACAGCCTTTCTGATCCGGGCGGGACTGGACAAGGAGGTCTTTATCGGCACCATGGTGGTATCGGCCGTAGTGGTGGATGTGTCCCGCCTACTGATCTACGGAGCCACTTTCTTTTCACGGGACTTCGCCACTCTGAAAGATCAGGGGGGCATCGGACTGGTCATTGCCGGGTCCCTTGCCGCGTTCGCAGGCGCGTTCATAGCCTCCAGGTTTCTGAAGAAGATCACCATGCGCACCATTCAAATCGTGGTGGGCGCCATGCTGTTCTTTCTGTCCATCGCCATTGGTTTGGGAATCATATAAAGAAAACATGGAGCGCTGCACAACTGCGCAGGTCGGATAGATCAGGTTAATTTCATACAGGCCACAAGGGAGATGCCCAACGAAAAGGGTTGGGGCTGGCCCATGTCCTTTCAATACCCTTCCCAGGATTTTTCGCCATTCATAGCGGGAGGTCGGCCTTCTCCTGAGGAAGACCCTGCGGGCGGGAGAAAATCCGGAATCTCTACTGCCCCCATACAGGTAAAATAGATTCTTCACCCTATTCATTTCGTCTTCCACCTTATGATTAGCTTAAAGGTCGTTAATCCAACAAATACGTTAACATGGAAAAATATTAAGCGGGGGGTAATTATGATTAATAAAATAAAGCATATGGCTTGGGGAAAGGACAACGCCGACCGTACACTCAGCTATCGCCTTCCAGCTAAGCCCCCTTTTTTGATTCTCATTATCATAATAGGGATCATTTCAACTGCCTTTGGCGCATTTACGCCGCAGGAAGTCGCGGCCGATACCGCCGGTGAGCAGCGCAGAAGAATTGAGGAACTCGAAAATCGGCTCCAGCAACAGGAAAAACAGCTGAAGGATACTCGGGAGCAATTGGAAGCCATGAAAAAGAGCATGGATGCACAACAGCAAAAAGAAGAACAGGCAAAAGCGAAGATAAAAACTCCGACCAAGGAAGTCATCAAGGAGATCCTCGGTACAATAACCATGGACTACAGAGAGGCCACGCCTGAAGAAAAGAGGCTTGAAACCATTTATGATGACGGCTTTTATTTAAGAGGCATGGATGACACCATAAAGATCGGAGGTTGGTACCAGTTTGACGGTCGGTTGTATCTAGATGAGGGCTATCCGCTCGCTGATACTTTTACGAACCGCAGAGCCCGGCTTGACGTTCGGGGGGTGTTGGAAAATGATTGGGGTTATCGTCTATATGCTAACTTGCTCGGAAGTCCTGTGATCAAAGAGGCCTGGCTGGAGTACCAGCATTTTCCATTTGCCCGTTTAAAGCTGGGCCAGTTTAAAGAACCATTCAGCCTGGAGAGCCAGTATTCCTCCCGGTGGATAGATTTTGTGGAACGGTCAATGGGCGTAACCGCCCTTCAACCGGGAGAAGATATCGGTGTGATGGTTTTTGGAAATTTTTGGAACTCCAGGGTTGTGTATGGAATCGGAGCCTTTAATGGACAAGGCATAGACGAAGATGCCGTGGTAGATGATAAGGACGTGACCGGAAGAGTTGCGGTGCAGCCCTTCCGGCAGCAAAAAGATTCACTTTTCGAGAAACTATACATTGGCGGATCCTTTGGTTTCGGCAACAACGAATTAAAACTGGGAAATAAGCACTTCGTTACCGCAGGGCAGCTTCCGTTTTATGAGTTTGCAAGTGATGCAGAAGCTGACGGGAAAATATACCGCTATGATGCGGAGATTGAGTGGCTCAACGGTCCATTCGACCTGACTACAGAATTTATCGGCACCCATTATGACAGGATCAGAGCCGGCGTGGAAGAAGATGCCCTAACGGTCAACAGCTGGTATCTTACCTTGTCATATGTCTTAACCGGAGAAGATGCACAGAGAAACAAGCCTATCGAGCCACACAGGAATTTTGACTTTAAAGGAGGTGGATGGGGAGCTTTGCAAGTTTTGGGGAGATTTGAACGCTTTTGGACTAATGACGATCTGCTCGATAATGGAATGGCTTTCGGAAGCGACGGTGCCTATGGCTACAGCCTGGGTCTCAATTGGTGGCCAAATATTCACCTGAAGTTTATGCTTAATTATGTATATACTGACTTTGACCAGACCATTACGATGTCCGGCGAAGAGTTGAATGACGAAAATGTCATCCTTAGCAGGGCGCAATTCAACTTTTAACTGTGGGCTGTATCAAAATAATTTGAACGCAAAGGAGGCGAATATACATAGTCCGGCCTAATTTTGAAACTTGGGCGCAAGTTGCCCCATCGGCTGGATGGATGACCTTTACGAACTCTCAATGGAGGCTGATAAAGTGTTGACATTTTAGCATCAAAAAAAGAACCGATCCAGCTGCCAACAGGGATATTGAGAAAATCGATCCGATGCATAAGATTGTGAAACAACGTCCTTATCCTCGTCGCAGCAGGTTGATGCCTCCTGTCACCAGTCGTAAAGAATCTCCCAGTGACGGTCAAAAGGAGTGTCCACCTGACTGTACCGGCGTTTGAGGGTTGTCCCTGTGCCGGGGCCATCGCTCGAGCCCTCTCTCCAAAACCGCAGCGTGATGGCGGGTATGGCCGGCGGCCCGGCCTCCCCATCGGCTGTCTTCGGGGCGTCGATCCATGTTTCCTTCTCCTCGATGACCTTCCACACCGCATCTGAATCCTTGCCTCGAAGCCGCTCCCCCACCCTCGGGAGACCCAGCCGATCCCGCAATTCATTAAACCGGTAGGCGGACGCCTCCTCTCTATCCAGGATACGCTCGCCGAGGATCATGATGCCCATGGCGCCAATGGGAGCGGTAAATAGGATGGAAAGGACCGCCACGGCCAGGATGATTTCACCCGATGCCACCCCCGCGGCGAGGGGCACTGCGCCGATGGCCGCCTGAACCGTGGCCTTGGGGATGTAGGCCACCACACAGAAGAGCTTTTCTCGCGAGGTCAGGTGGGTGCCAAAAAGGGACACATAGGCTCCCACGCTTCTGAACAAGAGGCCGACCGTGATGACGGCAAGGCCTGCGAGGCCGGCCTTCCAGGCCACATGGATATTGACCTGTGCCCCCACCAGCACGAACAGGAGAAGTTCGGCGAACATCCAGAGCTTTTTCAATTTCTGTGAGATAATATGAGCGATGGCCTCAGATTTCTCCAAAACCACGAAACCGATGGCCATGACTCCTAAGAGACTCGCCACCGGAACCCAGTGTTCAACAGCCGTTTCCAACCATGTCAGGGCGATGGCGACTCCCATGACCACGATGGTCCGCTTGGGGGGGCGCCAGTCGTATCGGGTAAAGAGCCGATACAGAAAATAGCCGGGGATCAGCCCGGCGATGATCCCGAGGACAATGCTGAGGGGAATTTCGGCCAGCTTGACCCACAAATTGACCTCACCGCCCCCGTACATGCCCAAGAACACCGTAAAAAGAACGATGACAAACACGTCGTCCACCGACGATGCCCCCAGAATCGGGTGGGGACCCCTTTTCGTGCCCCGGCCCCGGTCCATGAAGTCGATCATCAGCGGGACCACGACGGCCGGGGATCACGGCCCCGAGGATGGCCCCGAGAATCGCCGCCTCGGGATAGGTCATCCCCAGCAGCCATGGGGCGACCAGCATAACGGCGGCAATCTCGAAAATCGCGGGCACGGCGCTCATGATGAGGGCCGGCCTGCCCACCCGGTTGAGGGTGTCCGCCGCAGCTCGAACCCGGCCCGAAGCAGAATCACAATAAGGGCGATCTTTCGAAAATCCCCGGAAACCGTCATCATCTCCGGGGCCATCAGGTTCAGCATATAAGGCCCGATGAGGACTTCCCACCAGAGCATTCCACCAGACCCGGCAGTTTCAACCGCCGGAACACATAATCACCGCACAACCCGAGAAGAATGATCAACGCGATGCTGACAGCCATAACTTCGTCTCCCTGAAAAATAAAAAACCCCGCCGGGCCGAGGGCTCGCGGGGTTTAGAAAAACCCACCCGGTTACAGGTGGGGCAGTTGGTCACACTTCTACCCCGGTCATCCTCAGGTAGAAGTCATCATCCCTTCGAAAAGGGCGGTTCACGGCAGACTTCATTGCCGGGAAGATTCATTACGTTGTGAGGGGGCGGCTGTCAAGGAATTTATCGTCTGTGGACATGGATCTTGCCGATTGACATGGGAACCCGACCGCGCTAATCTTTGCCGGATTTCATTTTCTGAAAGGCGTGCCTGGAAAACGCATGAGATAGCTGAATTCCCCGACAATATAGCGCGGAAATCGCTGTTGAAGAGAACGACATCCTCATTATCCTGGGGAAGGAATCGGACATGACCAAAATAAGGGAGCTGGAGTGAAAATTCTGATTTGCGGCACCGGCCGGATCACCGACGAGCTCCTCAAGGCGCATCGGCGCCAATTGGGAGATCACCCTCATCGAAAAGGATCGAGGTCAGGCTGGCGCCTTTCTTCAATCGATTCCCGAACGTCATCCGGGTCATGGCTGAGGACGCCTCCAGTCCGGTGGTGCTGGACAAGGCCGGATTGTCCGAACAGGACGGGGTGCTGGCCATGACCAATGACGACGCGGTCAACCTGACCATCGCCCGTTTCGCACGGCAGGCGGACATCCCTGCGGTTCTCGCCGTGGTCCGCGACCCGGAACATCTCGCCGACTTCCAGGAACTGAATGTGTGGACGGTCAGCATGGCCACGGATGCGGCCCGCAAGGCATACCAGTTTCTCAAAGACCCCCGGGTCCGCATCGTTGACCTGGGCGAAGGCGAAGGCGAGTTGATGGAGCTGACGGCGGAAAAGCAGAACTTGCCGCGGTTGACGGATGTGCTTTCCCGCCCGGACCCCGAATGGCGCACGGTGGGGCTGTTGCGGGAAAACAAGCTCCTGTTCCCCGACAAAACAGACACCATCGAGGCCGGCGATCGATTGCTCATCCTTGGCAGGGAGGACCTGTACAATGCCTTTTCAGGCCGCCTCGCCGAGGACCAGCGTAATTTCCCGCGGACCTACGGACAACAAATGATCCTGGGATTGACCGACGAGCGGTCGCTGGATGTTACCGAGCTGTTCAATGAAGCGTTTTATCTGGCCCAGGGCACCCATACGGAAAAGATAAAGGTCCTCTTTGAAAAAGCGGCCGCAGATGTTCGGCAGGTGCTGACGCGTTGGTCGGAAAGCCTGGCCATCGAGATGCTCGAAGCCCAGGGAACCATACGGCAAAGGGTGCCGGCCGTTGCCGGGCAAAGCGATGCCGGCATTGTGGTGCTGCCCCATCGCCATGTATCGCGCCTGCGCGCCTTTTTCGGGGGTCCGTTGACGGCCATGGCCCGTTCATTGCCCTGCCCGCTTTTGGCGGCGAAGCTGAGCGACCCCTATGAACGGATGCTGGTCCCGTTCAACGGTTCGCCGGCCGCTCGGCACGCGCTTGAGATCGCGGTGGATCTGTCCCAGCAGCTCGATGCGGCCTTGGCGGTCGTGCTCGTGGTGGAACCCTCTTATCTTCGCGGGAAGGCATCCGCCACCGGCCAATGGGAGCAGGAAATGCTCGGACAGGTGCGGGAGATGGCCCGGGTCCACAAAGTAGACATCGAAGAGATCGTCCGCCGGGGCAACCCGGTCAGGGAGATCCTGTCCGCGGCCGCCGATTGCCAGCTTCTCGTCATGGGGGGGGACGAACGACCTTCCGGATGGTTTTCCCTGGATGTAACCGCCATGACCGTGAACAGGGCCCCGTGTTCCGTGCTGCTCATTTTTTAAAGAGGTACCCGGAAAAATGGTGATTCATTCCGCATGGGCACTGGTCCTGGTCTCCCTCGGGGCGGCCTTTTTGCCCAGCCTCGGCCTGCGTCTCCGGCTCCCCTCGGTGGTGCTTGAAATTCTCTTTGGCGTATTGATCGGCAAGAGCGTGCTGAACCTTCAGTTCGGAGGGGAGTGGCTGTCCTTTCTGGCCCATCTGGGGTTTCTGATCCTCATGTTTCACGCCGGCATGGAGATCAATTTTCAAATGCTCAGGACCCAACGGACCGGCGTGTTCATCATTCAGGTGATAATCTTTGGATTTACCGTACTCCTTTCCATGGGTGCCGCTTTTCTTCTGGGACAAGGATTTTATCTGGGGCTCGTGATCTCCACCACCTCTTTGGGGCTCGTGGTGCCGACCCTCAAGGACACCGGAGCGAGCCAGTCGCCGCTGGGTCAAAATGCGCTGATCGCAGCCACCCTGGCCGATTTTTTGACCCTTTTCGCCATCACTTTTTATCTGCTGTGGCAGGAAAAAGGGTTCGGCTGGGATTTTTTCCGGCCCCTGCCGCTGTTTGTAGGCTTCGGCATCCTGTTGAAACTGATCCAGTTTCTGGCGTGGTGGTATCCTGAAAAAGTGGGAAGACTGTTTGCCGACCGGGACTCCCAGGAACTGGGGGTGCGTTTTTCACTGGCCCTGCTTTTTTTGTTTGTGGCGCTGTCGGAACTGGCCCATCTCGAACCGGTGCTGGGGGCCTTTCTCGGCGGCGCCCTCCTGTCCATGGTCTTCAGGGAAAAAACTCAGCTGGAACTCAAGTTGTCCGGATTCGGGTATGGCTTTCTGGTGCCGCTTTTTTTCATTCACGTGGGGATGCAATTTGACGTCGCCAATGTGCTTTCGGTCCAACAGCTCCTTTTCACCGCGAAGCTTTTGGGATTCGCCATGGTGGTCAAGGTTCTGCCGTGTCTGCTTTTCGTCTTCGCCGGGCTGTCCGTCCGGAACGCGTTGAATATCGGACTATTGATGACCTCGCGGTTGAGCCTCATCATTGTGGCGGCCACCATAGGCCTGGAATTCGGCTTCATTACCGAAGCCTTCAAAGACGCGATTATCCTGCTGGCGGTCGTCACCTGCCTGTTGGGGCCGTCTCTTTTCAAGGCGTTTCACCGGACCGAAGCCGAGTCGAGCGAAAGCGGGGGTATCGAAAAAAGAAAATTGTCCGCCGGTTGGATGCGGCAATGAATGAAGGTAGAACATCTGCTCTTGAGAGACTCTCATCAAGCTGTTCTGCCCGATTCATCGGGGACCGCGTCTAAAAGATGGACAGATATCCGTCTGGCGCCAGGCTGGTGGCCAGCATCGCTGTGTTGATATCCCTGTGGTCCCTTCCAGGTGTCCGCTTCTCTGCTGCGGGGATCCAGCCAGAACGACTCAATGACACGCCCAAGCGGGCGGTAATGGGCGAGCTGCTGTACACCGGATTGGAGTTCGTGTCTTTTTTGGAAACGGTCCAGATTGTGGTCGATCATATCCTCCAGCCGCTCAAATGCGTGAAAGCCTATGGAGAGTCCCAGTTCCCGGAAGGCCAGCCGATAAACGGCCGGGGCATCCAGGTGATTCTTTCGTGCATAATGCCCGAGCCCAAAACGGGCATCCCTCAAGATGGCTTCCAAAAGATCCTCGCCATCAAAACACCCATGAACGATCAGTTGAGCCACGCGAAAGGCATCGCACAATAGCCCACCCAGTCCCAGGGGATCCTCTGTCATCCATTTCCGCCCTTCACACATCTTGGCCATATCTGCAATGTCATCCTCAAGGCTTAGCTCATCGGGTGGATCGAATGGATGGATCCGCCCTGAACGGAGTGTCTGGAGGGTGATAAATCCATCCAGCGGGTCGTGACGTCCCATGGAGGGCACAAGGGGATAGGAGAGATCGATGCTCATTTTCCAGTACATGGATTTCTTTCCTTTCGAGTCTGGACCGTAGATGAAGCGGGCATGGGCGGTTTTTCCCAGTTCAAGAGCCCAATCGCTGAACCGTCGCTCCCCCGTGGCACGGTGTGCACAATGAAGGGCATGCATCCATCGGGTCAAATAGTGAAAGTATTGCCCGTCCTGATCCCATTCGAGGGTCGTATCATAGGGTTCGCTCGGTTTTCGTTCGTTCAGTTTCTTTCCGATGCGCAATCCGCCCTGTGTGGGATGGTGTTCACCTTCTGATTCCGCCAAACCGCTGATCCATCCCTTTCTTTCATCGTCCGTCCGGTGTCTTCCCAGCACATGATGAACCTGGTCGATAAGGCGCAGGGCGAGCGACTGATAGCACTCATCGCCAGTCGCTTTATGGAGCCCCAGGAAGTTGCAAACGGCAAATGCGTCTGTCCACAGGTAGCGTCGCGGCACTTCCTGAGCCGGATCGAGACCGGTCCACATGGCAAATTCATACATCAGATGCTTGGCCATCGGGATTTTTAGCAATGGCTTCAAATCCTGTTTCTCCTAATTTTCCTTTTCATTCTGCATCATACAGTTCACCCTTTAGAAATGCAGCAATCCGTTCAAAGGCCCGATTATCTTGAAGCAAAAAGCGATGTCCGCCTTCAAAAAATTCCAGATGGGAATGGGATATTTGTTCATGCAGGGCCTCGAGATTTTCTCTTGGTGAAATGCCATCGTACCGGCCCCCGCAGATGAGCACGGGCATCTGAAGCCCGGGGAGTCTTTGAAATGTATCATGGTTTTTCCGGGCTTCCAGCTGAAGTCGTGCGCCCCGCTCACGGCCGGGCTCACCCGAACCTACCTTCATGCCCGACATCATCTGGTCTATCAGGGTACGGTAGGCTTCCGGCTGAGCGGCTTGCCACCTGATGTCGCAGCGGGTATCGATCACGGGTATGAGACGAACCGTCTTTTCCCGCAAAGAAAGATCTTGAAGCTCGTGCAGAGGATAGGAATCGCCACCGGCGCCGCCGCTACTGGTGCAGGCCAGCACCAGCCGTTTCAGATGATGCGCATATCGGAGGGCCAACTCCTGGGCCACCATGCCACCGAAAGAAACGCCCATTACCGCACACGCTTCCCACCCCAGAGCGTGCAACAGCCCATGGGCGTCTTCTGCGTAATCCCCCATGGTGTAGGGGCCATCGGGGCGATCGGTCAGTCCCAGTCCCCGCTGATCGTGGGCAAGGATTTGAAAATGATCGATTAGAGGCGAATCAAAGATGCTGGGCCTTCGCCTCAAATCCCCGCCGGTTTCGCCGATATAAAATAGCCGGGATTGACCGTTTCCATGCATTTCGTAGTAGATATGGATATCACGAACCAGAACAGCGGGCATAGCCAAAAAGTGAGATGATCGTCCAATTTATCTATCGGTTTTCAACAAGCGTATATCCCTTGGGCACCTCGAACAGCGACTTATCCAATGATTTTTCCTGGATGGTTTGAACCGTCGTGGTGATCTGCCCCCCCATCACATTCATGATGGTCTTAATGGGAAATCCTTCCATCTGATCCATCATGGCCATCACGTTCATCTGTTTCATCATGGGGTTCTGCTCAAATGCTTTTGCCATATTCAGGGTCAATGTTCTGAGTTCCTTATATCCCTTGATGTCCTTGGTCACCCAGTAGACCCCCGTGGCCATCATGAATTGAACATCATATTTGCGGCAATCATATCCAGCGACGGTCATGGTTTCATCGGTGGGAACGATCTTCATGGAATCCGCCATCTGTTTGGCAATTCTTTGTATCTGTTCCGCACTCGCCCCTTCCATTTCGCCCATGCCGCGCAGCTTTGTCATGTCATGTTTCGTGTAGGTCTTGCTAAGGGGGTTCAGCTCATAACTAATCATGGTTTGATAATCCATGATGCTCACGGTGTCGCTCCGATCGGTTCTTGAGAAGTTATCCATCAGGTATGTCTTGATCAATTTATTTCCAGGAGGCTGGCCCGGAACCCCAACGGTGACTTGTTCAGATTCAAAGTAAAATCCCGCATGCACAAAACCGGACAGGCACAACACAACGGCAACTGCCAAACCGACCATCCATGCTTTTTTCAGACTTCCCATCGCTCGCTCCTTTCTTCTGCGTTGTTCTTTTCACGCCTGGGCATGGGGAAAATAGGCCCCAATTTCTTCAATTAGTCAAGGTAAATGTGCTTTCGTTTCATGACCCTTGAACATTTTCCTCATGTGCTGCAGAATAAGGCTTCGATATCTTCATGTACTTCAATAATGAAAACCCTTTTCGGAATGAAACCATGGGCAAACCCATCAAGCGAATCATCATCCATAAGCCCGGGGGATACGCCGCGCTACAGATGGAAACCACGCCTATTGAGGATCCCGGCACCGGTGAGGTGCAGGTGGCGGTCAAGGCCTGCGGCATCAATTTTGCCGACATTGCGGTGCGTCTCGGGCTCTATGCCGCGGCCAGGGGTCAATATCCCCTCTGCCCCGGCCTTGAGTTTTCGGGGGTGGTGAGGGCCGTGGGGCGTGACGTATCAACATTCGGCGTGGGCGAATCGAGTCTTTGGTGCGACCCGTTTCGGGGCCTATGCCGCGGCGCTCAACTGCCCGGCGGCCCATTTATGGCACCTGCCCGAGGGTTGGGGTTTTTCCAAGGGCGCCACCTTTCCCGTGGCCTACCTCACCGCCTGTTACGGGCTTCATGAGGTGGGGCATCTGAAACCCTCGGACACGGTTCTGGTGCATTCGGCGGCCGGGGGCGTGGGCACGGCCCTTTTACACCTCCTTCGCATGAACGGCAATCGGGCGGTGGGAGTCGTTGGCACAGCCGAGAAGAAGGAAACCGCACGACGTGCAGGGGCCACTGAGGTCATCGACAAAAGCACGGACCAATTATGGACCCGGGCCCGGCAGATCAGCCCCAGCGGGTTTGACATCATTCTGGATGCCAACGGGGCCGTCACCCTTAAAGGCTCCTATCATTCATCTGAGTCCGGGAGGGCGGCTCTTGATCTACGGTTTTGCCTCCATGTTTTCCCATTCAGGGAGAAAAAACCCCCTTAAACTGCTCTGGTATTATTTCCGGACGCCCCGTTTCAGCCCGTTTGATCTCACCGGCACCAACCGCACCATCAGCGGATTCAATCTGATTTATCTCTTTGATCGGGTTTCGCTTTTTCGTGAAATCATGGATCAGCTCCTCTCATGGGATGAGAAAGGCCTGATTCCGCCCATGCCGGTGCGTGTCTTTCCGTTTGAAGCCGTATCTCTGGCCCATCAGGCCATCGAGTCGGGCCAAAGCGTGGGGAAAATCGCCCTGGTAAACCCGTGAGGTTGGGGCCACCGGGCCGGCCCGTGCCATCACGCCGAATGGGCGTCTAAGAACGCCAACAAGTGGCCATTGAACGCCTCCGCCTGTTCGATATTGCACAGGTGCGCGGCAGAGGGCAAGCACCCTCAACTCAGAGTGAGGAATGCGCTGGTGAATGGCCTCAGACGCCGCTACCGGTGTTCCGAGATCATCTTCCCCGACCATGATCAACGTGGGCAGATCGATTTCAGAGAGCCGGTCCACATAATCCAGCCCCAGGATGGCGTCGCTGCATTCGGTGAATCCCGAAACCGGCGTGGACAGGAATTGTTTTCGGATCAGTTCAACACCCGGTGGATTGGCTTTCAGATAGGCGGGGGTAAACCAGCGGGCCAGGGTCTCTTCCACCAGTGCCCCCATGCCCTTTTCCCGGGCCGTTTGCTTGCGCTCCTCAAATAGGGGTTTGGCATCCTCGGAAATGATGGCCGCGGTATCCGACAAAACAAGCGAATCAAACCGATGGGCATGGGTCAGCCCGAGACACTGACCGATCATTCCCCCGATGGATAACCCGACGAAATGGACCCGCTCCATCTCAAGTGCGTCCAGCAGACCGACCACGTCCCCTGCCAGCATATCGAGGGTATATGGGCCTTCCGGGGCATGGCTTTTCCCGTGCCCCCGCATGTCGTAGCAAACCACCCGATAATCCGGCTCCAACGCATCGAGCTGAGGGCCCCACATGACCATCCCGGAACCGAGGGAATGGCTCAGGACCACTGGAGGCCCATCGGCTTTCCCCGAAATTTCAACGTTGATATGAATTCCATTCACTTCGACTTTCATCATGTCTGCTCCCTTTCTATCTCAGCTCCATTCTTGTGCTTTGCCACCCCGCTTTCCTTTCCTTGATGGCATCCACCGCTTCTCTTGCCGCTTCCCTGAT
The DNA here is from genome assembly GCA_034522175.1 of Deltaproteobacteria bacterium. Lineage (GTDB taxonomy): Bacteria > Desulfobacterota > DSM-4660 > Desulfatiglandales > Desulfatiglandaceae > JAIPDZ01. The sequence goes on from JAXHLQ010000001.1 coordinate 4,851,411, forward strand.
TTCGTCACCATAGTGCCCGAAAAGGATCGTCTCCAAATGCGGCAGGGTGTTCGGATCTCCCGCCTGTCCGAGAATATACACCACATCCCCTGGACCGCTTCAGCATCCAATGTTTTGCGGGTTACGCGCACGGCGGGTGCCACGCGCGACAACCCTTCACAAAAGGAGATGAATCGGGCGCTCCGCTCGTCATCGGATACACGGCAGATAAGGCTCAGATCGTGCGTAAGCGTCTCTTGCCATGAGGTAATCAGATGTTCATCATTGGCTTCCATCAACCGGAAAAATCTGTCGCAGATAGTGTGTCAGGGCGCTTTGTTTCCAGACGCCGATGGGCGGTGTTTTTTCCTGGCAGTGGTCTATCACGCGCCCCACGATGTCGTGTTTGGATTCATAGACACGATCCACACCACACATGACCTTGAAATTTTCCAGTGAATCATTCGGCGTTCCATGGGCCTTGTGTTATACTGGCCCCACGCAAAAGTGTCAAGATCGAGGGTTTCGGATCTTCGGGAAGAACTCGCGGCCATTTGTTTTTCTCGCATGTGCCTGTGAAACCAATGGGATCCAGGGATATGGTTCTTTTCTATTTCACATAATATCAAGTAGTTGTATGATTTATTTAAATATATTTATTACTGAATTCCAAAAACAGGAGGCGAGCCGGATATGGGAAAGGGAGATAATGGGAAACCGACGGCGCTGGTGACCGGAGCGAGCAGCGGCATTGGGAGGGAAACGGCCATTCTTTTGGCGGAAGAGGGATTTCGGGTGATTGCTGCCGCACGGCGAATGCACCGGCTCGAAGAGCTGAGCGGCCGGCTGAACAATATCGAGCCCATGGGCGTGGATCTCTCCGATCCGGATGACACAGAACGCTTCTGCAATGAGATTTCGGGACGGTCAGATCCGGTTTCCGTGCTCGTCAACAATGCCGGATACAGCATCAGGGGGGTCCTCGAAGATGTGCCGGTTGCCGCTGCCAGGAGAATGTTTGAGGTCAATGTGTTCAGCCTCATGCGGGTGACCCAGGCCTGTCTCCCGGGGATGCGGCGTCAAAGACGGGGCACGGTCGTGAATGTCAGTTCCATGGCCGGTAGATTTGCCTTCCCGGCCAGCGGACCCTATGCAGCGACCAAACACGCCGTGGAGGCCATCACAGACGCCCTTCGGGTGGAAGTCCGTCCTTTCGGCATTCGGGTCGTGGCCATACGCCCGGGGTTTATCGCGACCGAGTTTAATGAGGCGGCAAACGAACAGACCGGGGACCTCATGGCGCGGACCGACCCCGATTACAGGCCGGTATACGAGACCTCCGGCAAGGGGATCGGCAGGATGTTCGCCGATGTGACCATACCCGGACCCGACCTCATCGCTAAACTGATCCTTGAGGCCGTAAAGGCAGATGAACCCAAACCGGCCTACCAGGCAGGGCTGTTCGCCGACGAATTCCTGGGACAGCGCAAAAAACTTGATGATGAGGGCTTCGATCAGTATTTGTCTGAAAAAACCGGACTCAAAGACCTGAAGCTGTAGTCTCATGGAAAACATAGATGCCATCGGATTCGACCTGTTCAACACCTTGATCATGGCACAGGATGGGGCACTTCAGGAGGCCTCGGGGAGACTCATGCGCAGCCTTCGCCGGAACGGCTTTGAATTGGATTCGGATCTGTTTCGCCGAACCTACCGAGAAGAGGCGTTGCACTGCATCCAGTCGGCCAGAAAGGCGGGTCTGGAAACCCACAACAGCTTTTGGATCAGTGCCGCTCTTCACAAACTAAGCTATAGTGTCGCCCCCGATGATCCACGGATTACCCGAACCGTAGATGCCTATTTTTCAGCATTCTTCGACTATTGCCGTCTCATTCCGGGCACCCATGACATGCTGTCCGCATTAAAAGGGCACTACCGTCTGGGCTTGCTGTCCAACTTCACCCATGCGCCTGCGGCCGAAGGTCTCATTGATCATCTCGGGCTGCGTCCTTTCTTCGAAGCAGTGGTTATATCAGGAGCAGTGGGCATCCGGAAACCCCATCCGCTCATCTTTGACCACCTCGTCGATGCGCTCCGGGTCCCAAAAACCCGTCTGATATACGTGGGCGACGACCCGGATTCCGACATTTCAGGTGCCATTGAGGCCGGCATCCGCCCGGTCTGGATGACCTATGTGCGGGACCGCGAAATCCCTGTGGTCCCGGGGCTGATGCCGGAATCCGGAGATCCACCGGGGAGGATATCCCCAGAATCTCCAACTGGGATGAGCTTTTCTACCTCCTTGAGGTCCCGGCTCCGACACCGGAAGCCTCATGACTGCGGTGATAGATTGGAAACCAAGTCAGATAGATGTGCGACTAAAGTCGCACCTACAACCAGTCCGATAACGGCGATAAAAGAAGAAAACACATGATCACCTCACGGGTTCGGGTTGCCTCCCGCGGGCATCGTATGGAGGCAAAAAACGCTTTGAAGGTGATGGCCTCAGGATCGGCTTTCACCTGATATAGGTGCGAGCCCCCGTAAATTGGTCTTGGAAAACCGGCGTAAAAAGCTTGTCTCTTCGGATGACTTTCCCCTCCCCCGGCGCATGGATAAAGCGGCCCCCACCGGTATATATGCCCACATGAGTCACCTTTCGACCGCGGGCGAACGAAAAGAAAACGAGGTCTCCTTTCTTAAGCGTGTTTCGGTCCACCGGTACACCGGACGCATACTGTTCCCTTGATGAGCGAGGAAGATTGAAACCGTTGAGCCTATAAACAGCCATCACAAGCCCGCTGCAGTCAAATCCCCTATCTCGCGAATCGCCACCCCACTGATAAGGAACACCGATGAAACGTTCGGCCGTTTCAACGATATCGCTCCTGATATTGGAAACAGGCGATCCCGATCGAGCGGCAGCATACGCATCCGGCGAGACGATATAATAGGCTTCAATGGTACCATCCGCCAACAGAGATTGTGCACGCGCCGTCGCTTCCCGCCGCGATGCAAACTCACCGAAACGGACCTTGAAAAACCCGGAATATTCCCGGTAATAGTAGGCATCAAGCCCCTTATCTTCCAGGGCGCGGGTGAGACGGATCGCATTTTCAACACTGGAGAAAGCACCCGCCTGGATGGTGTATCGCACGGGGGAAATCCCCGTGTGCACAGGGGGTGGTGGCGAGGGGGTTTTTATAGCGCAGCCTGTCCACACGCTCAGCATCATCACTAAAATACATCGCGCCGCAAGGGCTCTCGATAGAGATAAAAGCAGAACCAATCCCCTGATCAAAATAAATACTGCCTTTCAACCCTTAGTTTTTCGAAACTAAAGTGTTTCGGGCTAAAGGCGTCGCGGCACCAAGGCCAGTCAGGTCTACCAGATGCGCCGGTTTCCCCCTAATCCACGAGCATAAGCGAATAGATATTCTGGGTCTCTTCTTTTTTCCTTAGAGGTTGAATATGAAAGCCGTTGTTTCTGGCGGTCTCGTACACATCCATGCCGCAGGCTTCCATTGAGGGTCTGGATTTGTATCCGAATTGGCAGGGTTTTCCTTTCATCTTTCCGCACTCCCGGCACAGGTGACACGGGCCTGCGAGAAAGACAAAGGCCTTGTAATACCCGTCCTTGAACAGCTCACCTTCCAACGCCACCAGCATGTCGTAACACTGGTTCCGGCTTTTTCGTCTTGATTCGTTGGGAATTTCAGGGGCTTTTAGATGAAACAGGATTGCGCGATGGTAACAGTCAATGACGGCCTGTGTTTGCTCCGGGGTGGGCGTATCCGGTGGACAACCATATCGTCTGCCGTACCCGGCACACTCGAACTGACACTTCATTCGCACCCAGGGTGCGGTTACCACCGTGGAGGGAGAGATCGGTACAGCATGAGTGGCTCCACCGTCGAGGGCATGGTTACAGTATTTCTTTAAATCAGAATCATCCATATCTTCATCCAAGTTGAAACTAATCGGTGACCACAAACTGAATGCGACCCAGATCGGAAAAGCTTACATCCACCACATCACGCGCCATCACGTGAAAATATTGGGTTAAAGAACCGGTCAATACGATCTGGCCCTCTTCGATCGTTTTGTCCATTTCCGCCAGCTTGTTGGCCAGCCAAGTGACCACCTGAACCGGGTATCCCAATGCCTCGACCCCGCAGGCACTCGCCAGCAGCCGGGCGTTTTTTTTCATTATCACGCCTTCGTGGGTTAAATCCAGATCGGTCAAAGGCCGGGTTACAGGTCCCAATATAACCCCGGCATGAAGCGAATTGTCGGCCACTGCTTCGGCCAGTGTGGGTTGCCAACCCTTGATTCGGCAGTCCACCAGTTCCACCGCACCCATCACCGCCGCAGTAGCCATAACCACATCCGCGGTCACCACGCCGGGTCCCTGCAATGATTGCCCCATGATGAAAGCAATCTCTCCTTCCACAGCCAAATCGCAAAACTTCGATGCAGGGATTTCCTCCAAATGGCCATAATCAGACCCTGAGGTCATACATCCATAAATGGGCTCATGAATTCCGAGCTGACTCATGACCTGTCGACTGGTAGCGCCCACCTTCCAGCCAATGATCCGTTCACCTCTTAGAAGCCGATCCTGGACCAGTTTATCCTGCACCGCATAGGCCTCAGGTATGGGCAAATCGCCGAGACCTGCAGCGAGTGGCGCTGTGGGCTCAATATCATCTAAAGCCTGAGCCAGTCGGTCGTACCAATTCTGCCGGATCATTTCCTGTGTAGCCATAACCTCATCCCCCATAGCGAACGTCGAGCGCCTAAGGCCTTATGCCCGTCCAGGCCATGAGAATTGCCATAACACCGGCGACGATGTTGCCATAAGGGAAATAGCACACGCATCACATATACGATGTCAACTCAAGGCTGAATACGCTTATCCACAAGGGCGGCCATCGTTTCGGCTTTCAGAAGGGAATCCGCTATCTTCAACGCCTCATCCTTGGTCATGATCACCGCGGCGCTGATCACACCAGGCGCTCTCACACTCACCTCAAACTTCTGCCCCCGTGAAGACCTGTAATAAATCTTATAACCCCCCACTGGAACCATATCTTCTGCGTTATAGTCCTCCTTTTTCATCTGCTTATCGTAGTAAGTCACTGTATCCCTCTTCAGCGCTTCTCCAATAGCAACTGCCGTAGCCGGAGCTGGGGATATACGCGCCAATGCGCCACCGGGGCTGCTTAGAAGCACCTTTAAACCCTCTTGGGTTTTTTCAATGTCCATATGGACATCTCCCACACTGGCCGCATACCAGACAAAATAGTAATTATTGATCTTCACATCTTCTGCATGAGCAAAACCCAAAAACGCTGCAAAACCCAGTACCATGATAGACAGAAAAAGCCTTTTTACCATTTGTATCCCCTTTCATTAGCCTTAAAGATTATACACAAACATGCTTTTTTAGACCGGTTCCAGATGATGGCGTTTTTTCAGGGTAAAGTCAATCTCTTTGGATTATGTGTCTCTGAGCCCGTATTCACCTTAATAAAGCCATCCCTTTGATGGGTGGTGGTTGACTGAAAAGAGCAGTATGCCATTGACCTGATGCATTGCATTCGAATAGAATAAGATGTGATGCTCGGTGTTTTTGTTCGAGAAGGAAAAATGACATCCATTATTGGAAGTCAAACATTCTGGATGCCGGTCCAAGATACCACACTTAGCGGGGATGAGGTCCGGCATGACGAGAGGACTTAGGACTCTCAAGTTAGGACCATCAGCATCTACTGGAGCGCATTATGGCAGGCATGACAAAGGATGAATATTTACTGAGCCTGAGGAATTTGGCGCATCGGGTTTTTGTTCAGGGGGAAGCGGTGCCGAGCGTGCCGGACCACCCCATATCTCGCCCCGGTGCCATGGCCATGGCCGAGACCTATGAGCAGGCCCAACAGGCCCCGGGACTGTTTACAGCCGAATCTCACCTGACAGGCGATAGGATCAATCGCTTCGCCCACATTCAGCACAGCACCGAGGACATCATCAAGAAGGTCGTTATGCTCCGGGAGATGGGACGCAGAACCGCCTGCTGCTTTCAGCGATGTGCGGGCATGGATGCCATCAATTCCGTCTATGCCGTCACCTGTGACATCGATCAGGAATATGAAACGTCATATCACCAGAGATTCAGGGAATTTTTGAAACACATCCAGCAAAATGATCTCGTTCCCGCAGCCTGCATGACGGACAGCAAGGGAGATCGAAGCCTCTCTCCTTCACAACAGATAGACACGGACCAGTACCTTCATGTGATCAGGGATGTCGAAGGGGGTGTGGTGGTGAGAGGCGCCAAACTCCACATCACCGGCGGGGTGAATTCCCATGAACTGCTGGTGATGCCGACCCGGTCCCTGGGGCCTGAGGACAAGGCCTTTGCCATCGCCTTTGCGGTCCCGGTCTCCACCAAAGGCGTGACACTGATCTATGGGCGCCAGCCGTCCGACACGCGGCGAATGGAAAAGAACCGGCCCGACGTGGGAAATCGTCACTTTGGAGGATGTGAGGCACTGGTGGTGTTTGATGACGTGTTCGTCCCTGAAGAGCGAATTTTCATGAAGGGTGAATATCCGTTTGCCGGGCGCCTGGTGGAGCTCTTTGCAGCCAACCACCGGACCAGCTACGGTGGTTGTAAGGTCGGGGTCGGTGATGTACTCATCGGCGCTACCCAGGCCATCGGCGAGGCCCAGGGCACCGAAAAATCCTCACACTTCAAAGACAAAGTGGCGGAGATGATCCATTTAAATGAGACGCTTCACGGGGTTGCGCTCGCCAGTGCGGCCATGGGAGCCAGGACACCGAGCGGTTCCTTTGCGGTGGATCAGCTGTTGGCCAATGTCTGCAAGTTGAATGTCACCCGCTTTCCCTTTGAGATCGCCCGACTGGCCCAGGACCTGGCCGGCGGCCTATTGGTGACCATGCCGTCCATAGCCGACCAGGAACACCCCGAGATCGGCCCGTACATCCGAAAGTACATGGGCGGGAAAAACGGGGCGAGCAGCGAAGAACGTATGCGAATCCTCCGTTTGATCGAGAACATCGTGCTCGGCACCGGGGCCGTGTCCTATCTGACGGAGTCCATTCACGGGGCGGGGTCCCCCCAGGCCCAGAAGATCATGATCACCCGGCTGGCCGATCTGGCCTCGGCCAGGTCCTGTGCCCTCAAGCTGTGCGGCTCGAATGGGCTTTAATTCTTCACGGAAAGGCCCGAATGCTTATCTGAATTGCCGCACGGGAAGCACCCGGGGCGAATGGGTCATGAGGGATTGATCCATCCCGGCTGGATATTGGTGAACACCCCCAGTTCATGACCCGTACGGTTATTGACAAAGGTGGCGGCGTGGATCATCTGTTCTTTGTGTGTCATCTTGAGGGCGGGCGTATTGTCCATGCGGATGGTCACGTAAACACGCAGGTCCGGGGATTTTTCAATCAGCCCCCGGATCAGGGCGCCCCCGATTCCCCTTCCCCGGAAATCCGATCGCACGGCCGTATACCCCCGTTCCAGAAACCCCTTCAAATCCAGGCCGGTGGCTTTTTCAATCTTCTCTCGATAGTCTGGCTTGGGATTTTTATGCGTGGACGTACCCACCACCTGATCCTCAGAGAGGGCATATCCTATGAGAAACGCATTCTGCAAATTCTCATGCATGTGGCGTGTGCCCACCCCCCCTCCGGACGCGATGAGGGAACAGATGCCATCATATATCCTGGCGGGGATCTGATCGATTTTCTGAAAAAAATAGGCAATGTCGTCGGTCATGGCATCCCCGCCCTCCCCTTCTCCTTATGGGCAATCAAAAGCCATCTCCTGCATCGACGGCATTTTGAAACAGCATCCCGGACACAAATAATTCCTGAAACGCCTCATGTGAAGCCAGTTCCTGATAGGTCATCTTTCGGGCGATTCGTTCCGCCTCTCTTCGGCTTCGAACGTCTAAGAGGGTGAGGCATGCCCCGTGAATGGCGGCGTTTCCCACCGCCACGGCATCCGCATCGAGATCAACGGGGAGGAGGCCGATGGTCCGCGCATCTTCAGGATCCAGCCGACTCCCGCCGGCACCGGCCAGCAGCACCCGTTTGATGTCCGGGTCACCTGACAATTGGCGAAGCACCATGATCCCCGCATATACCGCCGCTTTGGCCATCTGAAGCTCTGAGATGTCCCTGCGGGTGATGATTAGATCTTCCTCTATACCCGTTTCGTTTTCCCGCATCAGGACAAATTCCATACCCTCTCCGCCCTGTCGCAGCCGGGGTGAATCGACTTCCTCGTTAAAATTCCCCTTCTCCAGCAAAACGCCGGTCCTGATCAACTCGGCCACGGCAGAAACAAGGCCGGATCCGCACAGGCCACGTGCCGGTTTCCCCTCGATGGTCTCCACATGGACATGCCATGTCTGTGGATCGATATGCAGGCGCTCCACCGCCCCGGGGGCCGCCCGCATCCCGAAACGAACATACCCTCCTTCAAAAGCAGGGCCCGCAGCGGTTGAACAGCACATCAGTCTGGTTTTGTTCCCCAGGACGATCTCACCGTTGGTTCCCAGATCGATGAGAAGCGTCGGGATCTTGCTTTTGTGCATGCGGGTGGCGAGCACACAGGCCACCGTATCACTCCCCACAAATCCGGCCTTGAGGGGAAGAAAATGGACATAGGCGGATGCCCCCATATCGAGGTCCAGGTCCCTCGCCTTGACCTCCTGGCTTGCCTGAAGTGCAGGCGTGTAAGGGGCTGTGGCGAGATGGGTGGGATCAATTCCCATACAGATATGGTGCATGGCGCTGTTGCCTACTGCTGTAGCCTCCAGGATCTGCCCTGGTTCAATGTCTGCCTCCCGGCATGTCGTCTCCACGAGTTCATTCAGGCACTGAATTATCAGGTTGCGGAGGGTATCGAGTCCGTCGGACCGGCGCCCGCAAAACGATATGCGACTGATCACATCATCCCCAAAGGGTATCTGGGGGTTCATGGCAGAGGCCACGGCCATGTCCCGGCCGTTCTCCAGGTCCATCAGGTACGCCACCACCGTGGTGGTACCGAGGTCAAAGGCGATGCCGGCAAGATGTTCAGGGGCACCGGAAGATACGTCAACGATTTCACATCCGTTTCGAATCACCGCCCGCACATGCCCCTCGCCCTGGCGGATGATCCGGGGGAGTCGATTGAGCAGGGCACAATCCATGGTCAGCCCCTTTAATCCATGGGTCGTTTCCAAGGCACCGAGCAGTCGCTCCCGGTCAGCCACCACATGGGGGAGCGCTGGAGGGTCGACCCGAACCGCATAGGGCTTCAGGCCGGAACGTATGGTGGCGGGATATGCGTGATTCGTGGCAGCCGTCAATATGACCTGGCGTTCAGGCCGGCTCTCTTCGGGGATGCGGACGGTGACATCATGACAAAGGACGGTATCACAGGCCAGCCGGTAGCCTGTCTCAATACCGCTTCCCAACACCTCCCGTTCATTTGAAGAAGGTTCGGGAAGCGGGGCACTTGATGCCTCAATGACGATCCGGCATTCCCCACACCGCTGCCTCCCGCCGCAGGTGGACCGGATCCCAATCCCATGCGCCTGAGCCAGTTCCAGTATGCTCCGGCGCTCATCCAAAACGGCTTCCTTTCGAGAGGGAATGAAACGGATCTTTGCCATTCCCTGTCTACACGCTTAAGAACGCCTTAATTTTGCTGATGCCGTCCGCCGCATTTTCCGCATGGGCGTCGGCGCCGCAGACCTCCAGCACGAACCTCGGCGTCATGGCGGCACCGCCGCAGATGATCTTGATGTGTTCCCCGATATCGCTTTCCCTGAGCGCCTTGACCGTTTCCTCAACGTGCGGATCGCCCGTGGTCAAAAGAGAAGACAATCCCACCACATGCGCGTGCGCGGCCTTTGCCTGCTCCACAAAGGTTTCTGCCGGCACATTTTCTCCCAGATCCACCACCTTGAACCCGGAGGTTTCCAGCAGCAGCCGTGTCAGGTTCTTGCCGATATCGTGAAGATCCCCGAAAACCGTCCCGATCACCACCGTACCCAGCGTTTTATCCGATTGCTGCTTCAGCAAGGGGGTCAACTCATCCACACACGCCTGCATGGTCTTGGCCGAAATCATCATCTCCGGAACAAAAATTTCCTTTTTTTCAAACCGTTCCCCCACCACATTGAGACCGGGGATCAGGTAGGTATTGATGATCTCCTGGGCGTCCATCCCTCCCTTAAGGGCCTCCCGGGTCAGGGCCACCGCCTGCTTTCGGTTTCCTGCGATGACCGCTTCCTTGAGGGCCTCGTAGCCAGACCCATCGCCTGGTTCTGTGCTGGCATCAGCCCCCTTTTCCCGGGGTTCATCCCCGCCCTTCCCCGAGGCCCGGATATAGCGCATGCAAAACTCATCTTTGCCCATGAGCATGTCGGAGATGAAAACGGCCAGCCGCATCTCCCCTACCGTGGGATCCAGTATGGGACAGGTGAGCCCGTTTTGAACCGCCATGTTGAGAAATGCGCTGTTGACCTGGTCCCGCCCCGGCAGGCCGAATGAAATGTTGCTCAGGCCCAGTGTCTGGTTGACACCGAGGGCATCCCGGATCAACCGCATGGCCCTGAGGGTTTCAACCCCGGCCCGGGACTCGGCGCTGACCGCCATGGCGAGGGAATCGATGATCACATCCTCCCGGGGAATCCCGAGAGCCGTGGCCTGCTCAACAATCTTCTCGGCGATCTCGAGGCGCTTTTCCGCTTCTGCCGGAATCCCGTCGTCATCCATGGTCAGGCCGATGACCGCCGCTCCATGGTCCTTGACCAGAGGAAGCACCTGGTCCAGTTTGGCTTTTTCACCATTGACCGAGTTCACCAAAGCCTTCCCTTTATATACTGCCAGTGCAGCGGCCAGCGCCTTTGGTACGGCTGAATCGATGCACAACGGCACATCGGTCACTGCCTGCACCGCCTGCACCGCAGCTTTCAGCATCTTCGGCTCATCGATCCCCGACACCCCCACATTGACATCCAGCACCTGGGCCCCCGCCGCCACCTGCTTCACGGCCTCGCTCTGTACCCGCGTCAGATCGCCCGCTTCCAATGACCGGGCCAGTGCTTTGCGGCCGGTGGGGTTGATCCGTTCCCCAATCATCACCAGCGGGTGTGCCGGACCAATCACCACCTCTTTTGTGGGTGTACTGAGCACGGTCTCTTTAACGACTGCCCTTTGGGTCTTTGCCATAGGCCGTGAAACAACGCGCCTGGTTTCCTTTTCGATCTTCCCGTATTCCGCGGCCGTTTGACGGGCGGTCCGGACATTTTCATCCGGGGTGCCATGGGTCAATCCGACGGTATCGATGGAAAAATTGTGAAGCGGATCCCCCTCGTCAATCAACCGGCGCACCTCTGCCGCCACCTCTTCCGCACTCCCGTTTTTCATGAGCACCGGGTTGATCCGCGCGTTGATGGCCACATCCGGCCCAAAAACATCTCTGGCCCTTTTCACGTCTGACCCGAATCCGATCTCCACAAATGCGAGGTGCCGCACCTTGGCGTATCCGGGAAGGACTTCGTTGACGGATCCGCAGTGATGAATCCCCAATGGATGGCAGGCATCCGCCACACGGTTGTCGTAGGGAAGAATGAACGTTTCGTAGGTGTCATTGGAAATCTGTTCCGCCGTACAGTTGGGAATCACATACAGGCTGGGATCGCACATGGGCGTTACGTCCACAGCGCCCGTGCCCGTGGTCTCGTGATTGAATTGGAAGAGCTGGATCACGCACTGGGTGCAGATATCCAGCAAATGATGACACAACTCCGGGTTCTCAAAAAAATCGAAATAGAGCTGGTCTCCCGGATCTTGAGCGCAAGGTTCTGTACGCCCGTGGTGTTAATGTCGCCCACCACCCCGCCATATTTTTCCTTGAGGTAGTCGATCTGCCGGATCATCTCGGTCATGGGGTAGGTGTTAAAGATATCCGGCACCTTTAGCGCCATGACTTCATCCTCGGACAGGTTGAGCGGCATGGCCCAGGGAAGGGCCTCATCCTTGTAAACAATCTCGCAGCCGAAGATCGCCGGCAGCATGACCATCCCGAAGGTGATCAGGGGGTTGGGTTTGGGGTCCGGATCGCCCAGCCCCACATCACCGAACCGCTCATATAAGCACCGGTCAATCTCCATTCGGGCTTCCACCCGCGTCTCCGGATCAAAATAGTACGACTCTCCAAAGGAAATTCCATAGTGTTTATGAAACCAGTCCGGATAAAACCCCACCCCGAGAGGGATATGTGCTGCTTCCGCCATTTGATGCCGCTCCTTCCTCAGTTCTAATGCTCTCTTCGTTGATAAAAGGATCCAAACGATTCCATCGGTCCATCACCCGGATCGTGCATGGGTCATCGCTTACACAAAGATCGGCCGGCGATGGTTGATATTACTTAGTTTACCCCTCCCGGGTCAATCCGTTTTTCAAAGCCGGCATATCATACGATTTTGTAGCATATTAACCTTTCATATTACAAAGCCGTACGATTTTTCAAAACCAACCCTGTTTACAAATATGTATCTTTATGACTAACTAAATCCAAATTGTGTATCTTTATTAAGGTATAGTTTTTGCTAAACCCAATTTGTCAAAAAAATGAAGGAGACGCTTACAATCAAACCAAAAGAGGGAGGCGCAAATGGACACCGGAGACACCACGTTTATTTTGATCTGTGCGGCACTGGTCATGCTCATGACCATCGGCCTGGCCCTGTTTTATGCGGGGATGGTGAGAAGTAAGAACGCCCTCGGGACCATCATGCAGAGCTTCATCATTATCGCACTCATTACCGTGGAGTGGATTTTGTGGGGCTACAGCATGGCCTTCGGCCCCGATAAATGGGGTGTCATCGGGGGTCTGGAATGGTTCGGGCTCAGGGGGGTGGGCATGGCACCCCACAGCGTCTATGCCACCACCATTCCCCATCAGGTCTTTATGATTTATCAATGCATGTTCGCCGTCATCACCCCGGCCCTGATCACCGGGGCCTTTGCAGAACGCATGCGGTTCGGGCCTTTTCTCCTGTTCAGCCTCCTCTGGGCCACATTCGTGTACAACCCCCTGGCCCACTGGATCTGGGGTGACGGGGGCTGGCTGGGACGTCTCGGTGTACTTGATTTTGCCGGAGGTGTCGCTGTCCATCTAAGCTCCGGGGTCGCGGCCCTGGCCGCCGCCATCCTCCTCGGAAAAAGAGAAGGCTTCGGGACCGAGGAGTTGCGACCCCACAATCTTCCCATGACCCTTTTGGGAGCCGGTCTCTTGTGGTTCGGCTGGTTCGGCTTCAACGCGGGCAGCGCACTCGCCGCCGGATCTCTGGCCGGCAGCGCGTTTGTGGCCACTCATGTGGCCGGCACCACCGGGGCCCTCGCCTGGATCTTCATGGAATGGAGAGTCACGGGAAAAGCCACCACCCTGGGCGGGGCCAGCGGCGCCATTGCCGGACTGGCCACCGTGACGCCGGCTGCCGGCTTTGTGGGTCCCATTTCAGCCGCCATCATCGGTATTCTGGCCGGGGTGGGCTGTTATCTCGGGATCATGGCCAAGAACCGCTTCGGATATGACGACAGCCTGGATGTGGTGGGCATTCACGGGGTGGGCGGTGTCCTGGGTCTCCTGGTCACGGGTCTTTTCGCCAGTGTGGCCATCAACCCGGGAGGGGCGGACGGCCTCTTTTACGGAAACCCGGCCCAGTTGGGCATCCAGTGTGTTGCGATCGGGATCACCATGATATACACCTTTGTCGTAAGCTATATTCTGTTGAAAGTCGTGGACAAGCTCTTCGGGCTCCGCGTGGAGCTGCGGGACGAACGGAGTGGACTGGATATCACCCAGCATGAAGAAACCGCATACAACTTCTAATGATAAGAGAGAGGTGAAACACGATGAAGAAGATAGAAGCCATTATCAAGCCGTTTCGGGTGGACGACGTCAAAAAGGGCCTTTCAAATCTCGGGATCAAAGGGATGACCGTAAGCGAGGTCAGGGGTTTCGGGCGCCAGCGGGGGCACAAGGAGGTCTACCGGGGGGCGGAATACCAGGTGGATTTCGTGGCCAAAATCAAGATAGAAATCGTCCTGGAAGCATCAATGGTCCCCGATGCCATGAAGGTTATTCAGGATCAGGCCCGAACGGGGGAGATCGGGGACGGAAAGATTTTTGTCATCCCGGTAGAGCAGGCCGTTCGCATCCGCACCGGCGAATCGGGCAAGGAAGCCCTTTGATGCTTTGTATGAGTCTGGCCAGGGTTATGCGACATACCTTGACTCTCCAGGGGACTTCCTTTATGTTGTTTTCTCAGTGAATTCATCGCTTGTAACTTCACTCACTACCACACAAGGAGACACCCATTATGAGAAGTAAACCCTAACGTTGAGAGGGGTTTGGTGCCAATTTAGGGCTTTCAGGGTCTTAAATAGGTAAGGCCGACTACGGCTGTTTAACATAGACCTTGGATCCCAACGGTGCATGAAATCCCTGCTCGACCGTGACCACAGGGGCCTGGAAGGTCACAGTGGCCCCGGCTTCAATCACCACGTTCGCCCCGATGGTGAGTGAACCCGCGTTGGTACAGGTGCAGTCACATCCCGCAGGGAAGGTCACGTTTTCCACACGGGGACCGGAACAGGGAGGGCAGGCCACGGTCCTCTCATAAGCGCCAATGTCGTAGCCCGCACCCTGGGGCCTTGCATTCCCATCCAGGTCATCCGTGATCTCAAGAAGGAGGGTTCCCCCATCGACGGCCAGGGCGGTCGCCGGCAGGTGATAATCAGTCCCGGGAGAAACAAAGGTCTGAGCGGCGGTCTGACTGAAGGAGTGAGAATCCTGGCCATAGCCGCTCTGCCATTGCCCGAGGTCGATTGTGGTGTCATCTACGCTGACCCTCTCGAGAATGTTGTAGTCGCTCAAAAACCTCGTAAGGCTGGATGAATCTATCTCAAGGCCACCCCTTCCGGAGTTTTCGTGGATCAGAATATTGTCGACCACCTTAGAGTCGGAACTCCCGTTTTTCAGGTTAACGGCCCATCGTCCGTCTGACGGCATGTGAACCGTATTGCTGTAGTACTTGTTGTTTTTGCTGCCCCACTTCTCTCCCTGGCCATCATCCCAGGCAGCAATGCCACCGGCATGGTTACGGTACATTAGATTGTTTGCGATCAGGCTGTCACGAACCGAGGCCAGGTTGATGGCCGCTCCTCCGCCAGTGCCGTTTTCATAGAGGACGTTGTGAGTCACCACACAATCACTGCTGATGCCATCGCCGCCCATGGAGGGATCGGCATTAATCTGGATCCCGCACCCGGTGTTATGGTGACACGTATTGTAGCGGATGACCGCATTATCGCCGCTGTTGCTGTGATAGATGCCGTGTTCTTCTTCTGAATAGCTGCACTCGTTGTATTCGGCGGTAAAGTGCTCAGCAAAACCGGTAAAGATGCCCCATTTCCGGTTGTGGTGGCAGAAACAATTCCGCACTGTGACGTGTTCCGCCTCCCGAATGTCGATCCCCGCATTTGTCGGGGCGCCCGTGACCTCCAGACCGTCAATGACCCACCAGTCGTAGCCCTCGATTTCAATGATGCTCCCCTTTATGTTGTCGAGACCGACGTCATTGATGAGCGGGGTGGCGCCTTCATCGGCTCGAAAGGTGATGGGAAAACCCGATGTCCCGCCCGATTGGGCCCTGAACCCCGCACAAGTGCCGGTCCGGATCATGACCGTGTCCCCTGCGCTGACATTATCCGCCGCATGCTGGAGCGTTTGCCAGGGGGCGGACGAAGAACCTGGAGATTCATCGTTCCCGGTAGGCGACACATAATAGGTGGCTGCGTAAACAGGCACGGACACGAGAAGCAAGAGGAGGCTAAGAACGGTAGAGTGAGGTGCGCTCTTCATATCGAACCGCCGAATTTGAGGCAGGAAATCTCATTGCCTGAAATGAACTCGAGCGCCGTTTGCAATGGTGACGCCCGCCCGAATAGTCACTAACGGGGCACTAAAAGTGACCGTAGCGCCGTCTGGTATGGCCAAGCCGCTGCCGGTCTTGACAGTGATAGATGAGGATGCGATGAACTCGACGACAGCGCCGCTCGGAATCGTCACCCCGGTATTAATGGCGATGGATGTGGCTTCGCATCGGCACGTCGAGCCGGAGGGAAAACGTACATTGCTCAGGGATACAGCGCCGCCGGAGCAGGGTGGGCAGGAGAAACTGCTGAAGGTCCAGACATGGACGACTGCGGCATTGTTGTCAGTGCCGCCAAGTCCTCTTTCCACCATAAACAGCCGCCCTCCTGCCGGGTCCACTGCCATACCGCCCACGTCTCCGCACACGTTACCCTGCACATCTCCTTGCAAGTAGAAGACATCGGGCCGCCAGATGGTGTAGGGCAAGACAGTCCAAGGCGTTGCACTCGATACATTTTCGCCTAATTCATCGACATCGTAGAAAATGATCTGCCGCTCGTACGGGTTGCAGTGATAGCCGTGAGAATCGCTGCAGGGATCATTGCACTCCACAGGGGGTTCATCATAACAGTTGGTTCCCAGTCCCTTGTACCCCAAAAGGAGGATAGCCTGGCGGCTGCCATTGTCCACAAAGGCCCCGCCAGTCCATGAATCGCACATGGTAAAAGCCGGGTAGTCGCATTGACTTGGATCCCCCACATTAGGCCCTGCGCACCCCGGGAATTTGACGCGATAATACAAAAACGGGAGCGCATCCAGGTTGCCGGTGGGATTATCTGTGTTAAGGGCCTGAAAGGCAAACAGAGTGGGGCCTTGAGAACCGCCCTGAGTGGTGACCGGATCGTAACCGACCGGCGTTCCCCTGGAACGACCGGTAACCAGGATCCTGCCGCCCAGGTACCGGTCCGCATACCACTGGGGCACCGTAAACAGATATGAGCCCATTTTACGTCCATGATAGGGCGTAGTTTCAGGACCAACATGGAACATCCCCCGCGCCCCGCTTCCGTTCAGGTTGGCCATCCAAATGGTAGGGAAAGTATGTTCCCCCACAGCTCCTTCAGCGTACCAGAATTCGATGGATCCATATACCTTGTCCGCTGTTTGCGTTCCCCTGCGCGGGACATACTCCATGTCGCTCACAAAAACATACTCGCGATGCACTGATGACGCCAGTCCGCCGTCAAAGTTGACCATGCCGCCCAAAAGGGTGGCCTGGGGCAGGTTTTCCCAGTTTGTCTCGATAGCTGGCGCAGGGATGGCAATCTCACCATAGTATGCGCTGCAGTTCCAAGAGGGGTCCCAACAGCTCTCGCCGGGATGATTCTGATCGAAAAGAAGTTCAAATCCAGTGACCAATAGGGAACCTGCGCCGCTGTTTCCGGGGGGATAATACGAAACACCCCTCGCCCCCCAGTTAAAATCGTCGGGCAGGCGGAAGGCGCCCTGGTAGACAAGGTCCGATGGCTGAAGCCGCTCCCCGAAGCTGATGCAAGGTACCAGAAGTAAAAGAAAGGGGAATAATCTTATGCCTGCTCTTAAATATCGCCCCATTTTCCACCTCCATTTGTATCGTGAGACCCGGTGACATTAACATATTAACTGTCTCGTAATACTATTGACATTTTCGTCATGCCGGACTCGATCCGGCATCCAGAAACAGACAATTATCAACTCTGGCGGTTTGCTTCAAGTTCCATGCCCTTACGGACACACTGCAAACAGATGTGTTCATGGGGCAACCACCCTGATGTCAGGCAGCAGCCTTACGATCGCCCCTCCTGTTACAACCGGTGCATACATTCCGGTTGTCCCCGTCTGTCCTGTGAATGCATCGTTCCAGCCCCCGGTGAGGGTCACCGTGCCGGCCGTGCTTTTGGTCGGGGTCTCGTTGAAGGTTCTCCCGACAACTCTGATCTCGATGCCGTCGCCGGCTGCGGTCATGGCCGCCTGAATGGTGTCGTAGCATGGACTCTGTTGTCCACAGCCTTCTGGATTGACATAGAAGACTGTCGCAGAGGGGTTCCATCCTGCTATTCTCGCAAGGAGCCACCAAAAGGCCCTCCCTTTTCGGTAACAGTTGAAGCACTGGGAATGGGCGCAACTTACACATCCATAGTCAGGACAACTGTGGGATGCGCACCAGGTTGTGCACCACTCGCACCAGTCAGAACCATCTTTAAAGTAGTCTCCGTCAGGATTATAGCTCTCGATGTCTGCGAAATCGAATAGAACTTTATTGTTGGCCGTGCAATAGGCGCGAATCTGGTTGTTGTGTGTGTAAAGTGTCCCTGAGAGACCGCTTCCGTCCAGGTGTCCGGTCATGTACACAAACGTAACACTCGGGTAGTCTGCTTCAAGGTTGCTCATTCGGCTGAGATAGTCATCCACATTGGTGCCTTCGTCGGATAACTGCCCGCACCACGACCACATGACCAAGTTGGTTTGAGGATGATCGGCAAGATATTTTCGGGTTTCCGATTCCCAGGCTGGGTTGCCCGAGTCTATCCCGTATTCATCAACAACGGGTTGCTCGTAGAGGGCGGCATTTTCAACTTCCAGCATAGACAACCCTGTCATTACCTGGCTTCCGTGGGAGGTATGGCCGTAGTAGATGCGAAATGCGGATCGCACCTGCGTAAAATAAGATGCAGGTATGTTACTGAATTCGTTAGCGGATTGATGGTCTGCGATGGTCGCTCCGATGGCCGCGGGAGTCGCTTGGAATAATATCAGGAAGAAAACGCAAAGAATCACGCCCCTAAGAAGCATCACCTTCCCGGCAGCCCGTCCACCGTTTCGTGCAAGTTGACTCAAATAGAGCGCATGACTTTCCTTTGACAGGTTCGATTGCACACAAAACTTCAGAGTGATCATGGAGCCTCCAGCAGAAATTCGGAAAGGCGTTGAATCTATTGCTGTTTGATATGGACGATAGCACCGTCTTCCGCATGAAATCCAGGGATAATGCGCACGATCGGGGCTTTAAAGGTGACTGTGGCGCCGGTCTGAACCACGACATCGGTTCCGATGATCATGGAAATGTCGGCCTCGCATTCACATGTCGTGCCATTGGCAAAGAGGGCCTTGTCGAGGGTCACCTCAATGCCTGAACAATCGGGACACGAGTCATATTCATCTGCTCCCAGATCATATCCGCCGCCCTGGGGTCTGACCTCTCCGTCTATGTCATCATTCAGACCATCAATGTCCCGGCCCTGGTTCACCACGGTAGGAACCGGGTAGGCCAGATGGAGATCCCCTTCCCTCGGATAGATCAACGGCCTGACTCGGCAA
Organism: Deltaproteobacteria bacterium; assembly: GCA_034522175.1. Lineage (GTDB taxonomy): Bacteria > Desulfobacterota > DSM-4660 > Desulfatiglandales > Desulfatiglandaceae > JAIPDZ01. The sequence continues at coordinate 4,870,720 of JAXHLQ010000001.1, forward strand.
TTTTGCATAAAACGGCACCAAATACTCAGGGACGTAAATTCCGGAATCTTAGTCATGATCGTCTCTGATTCTGCGAAAAGGCATTACCGATTTCCCATGTAAATGAACTGGAGTGTCAAGTATCGCATTGAACAGCAGACCATTTTTCCCGCCTTTGTTGATCTGCTCACACGTAACCAACAGCCAAGTCGCCTCAAGGCCATGGGGGAGAAACTGCCGCCAGTTCCCGCAATACCTCGTCCTGGCTTTCGGCAAGCGAAACCTGGCCCCCCACAGCCCCTTGGCCTGCAGGACGTCGTGGGCTGCGTCTCCCCGCTGCACCACGATCCGTTTACCGGTTAGATCGTCGAGCGTCACCGGCGGATCGCCCTCGCCCTTTCGCACAAAGCTGACATAATGATGCACGGCGTGGGGTTGGGTGAAGTCAAATCTCAGGTCACGTTCCGGGAGATAGAATATCCCCTGCAAGACATCGATTTGGCCCTCCTCCATGCCCTTCACCATCTCCGCCCAGGGACCGAACCGAATCTCCACATCGAGCCCCATTTCCATGGCGATGGCCCGCGTAAGCTCCACATTGTATCCTGTTGGCCGACCGTTCTCGTCTAAGTACTCAAAGGGCGGGTAGTCGATCTCGGCCGCGCTCTGTATTGGCGGGGCCTCCGCCATCGCCGCGAATGGCGAAACAAGTAGACATGCCAGCGCGAGTGACAGGAAAATGCCCCGTGCGGAGCGCGGAGTTCGGAACGCGGAACGCGGAAGTAACAATCTCATGACCACCTCATGACTATCCATGACTACCCCTAACCGCCCATGACCATCCCTGACCATCCATAACCACCTCATGACCATATTCTGAACGCGGAGCGCACGTCATCAGACGCCTTTCGCCAGATGCCTCAGGGCTCAGGAAGATCGAGCAGAAAGCGCCAGGCAGGAACCACCTTGATGATGCCGCTTTCGGTTTCCTTCTTTCGCTCTTCATCAATTCAGCATAAATGTCTCTTTTCATCATGTGTAATGCTGACAGGGAAAAAGCGTTTGTCAAGGGATTCGGGCTAATTATGTGCCAGAAATCACTTTATTCGGACTTAAATCGTGCTTTTGGTCACAAATAGAGGCTGTAAATCCAGATGTCGGCTATGATTGTTGATGGACAGCCCATGACCACCTTTATCAATGAAGAAGTATAATTGAGACGTCTCGGAAACTCTATAACTATTTGAAAGTAAATGTTTTTAATGCCATCATTACGATATGCCACGCCCATGAAATGATGGAATACTGGAACATTGGAATGGTGGTTAAAATCGTATAACTTCTGTGTTTGGATTAAGGGTATTGGGGTTAATATTTGCGAGTTCTCCATGAATGTTTTTGTAGGTTTCTGGGATAATCACGCCTTCATGGCAATCATGGCACTCCCAAACGAATGGTTGCCCTTTTTTGATGCGGAAAAATTGCTCTCAAAGCGTAAAATACGACGCCGTGGGATACGCCATATGTGACCACAAAATGTACATTGACAGCGGTGTTAAGCGAAATGCTAATTGCTCCATCCAGATACATCTATTTCTGGATGGGATTTCACGTTTTTATGCGATGAGCCGGTTACTTTTCCCGAGCGAGCAGGCAAGCGGCTTTCTTCATGATGACGTCAAGGAGTTCATCATCGGAATCCGACCTCGTTATGACCTGGACCGATGGCCCCAACGGTCGCCACTGGACCGGATCGGAGGTCCTGAAAAGCGCCAGGGTGGGAGTGCCGAGCATGGCGGAGAGGTGAGAGACGCCGCTGTCATGGCCGATGAAGAAACGGGCGCTCTTGAGTCTGGCCATGAGTCGCTCTCTGGAAGGACAATTCATCATCTCTGTACCCGATCCTTTCAAGCACTGTTCAAAAACCGGCTGGAGCTGCGTCTCGGCAGGCCCCAGGAGGAGTACGTGCCGGCAGCCCCCCTCCCCTTCCCGACCGCTTAGTGCCTCCATGAGCCGACACCAGAATTGAGGGGGATGGTTTTTCTCCCAGTCGCCTGAGCCGGGATGAAAAACCACTCTGTACGGATTCTCAACCGGTGCGCTGCTTTTGATGAGAGGGCCGTTGAGGCTGTTTTCCATGGCCTCATCTTCATCCAAAGGCAGTCCTGCCCTGTACAGACATCGGGCCACATACCGGGCCACATGGAGCGCCGCAGACCTGGGAGGGAATGAGGGAAACGTATGAACCCCGGACTGCGGAAAGAACCCTTTGAGGTTCCGGCCCAGGTCACCGCTCTGGTCCGTAAAAAACGCGATCACCCGGTCCGCATGTTCAACCGGCAGCCGGCCGCCGGATGGGGATGCCTGAAACAGCCGGTGCCACCCTGAGCGCTCCAGATCCATGCACACATCCACATGGTCCCCCATGAACCCAAGCCCCGGCTCTCTACCCACAAAGGTGATCTCCACGTCCGGTGGCAAAACCGACAGGGCCGGCAGAAACATGAGGGTATCGCCCAGTGCCCCGCCTCTGATGATGAGGACCTTCATTGCGCTTCTCTATCTCACGGGCGCGGCCACCACCAGGACAATGCAGTCCTCCGTACCGGTGTTCCGGAGCGTATGGCTCGCTCCCGTGGGAATCCAGATCGCATCGCCCGGGCCCACTTCCTTTATGTCCTGGTCCACCTGCATCTCACCGGCGCCGCTCAACACAAAGTAGATCTCCTCCATGGGATCGATGTGGGCCTCGATCTCCTTTCCCGGCGTCAGTTGGGCAATGGCGAGAAAACCGATCTCTTTGAGCGTCCTTTGATCGAGGATCATCTGGGCAATGGCGCCGCCATGGGCGAGATAGGTGGTGTCCATAACCGCCTTGTCTCTTATGTTTCGTACGATCACGCGAACTCCTCCCTGTTCCTTTAGCGCTTAAAAGATGCCATTAGCAGTCAGCTGTTAGCTATTAGCATTTATTTCTGACAGCCGACCTTGCGTGAGACCTGTGGATGGAATATCCGGTTGACTTTTCCCATATATTTCGCGACTATTTTTCACGGAAAAACAGCTGTTAGCTGTTCTTATAAATCAAACGCCGGAGGATGCAAATGGAAAATAACGCCCTCGACGCCCGGCTGCGGGTGATTCAGGATGCCCCGTTGAACGGGAAAATCGTCTTATTGCGGGTGGATCACAATGTGGTGAAAAAGGGGAAGATTACCGACCCCTATCGCATCGACGCCACCATACCCACCCTTTACTACCTTGCGGCCCGGGGCGCAAAACCGGTGCTCATGACCCATGTGGGACGGCCCAGAGACAAGAAGACCGGCCACATTACCTGCAGGGATGGGGAATCCATTGCGCCGATTGTGAAATACTTGTCTGAAAAGCTTCCCGTTGACATCCATGAACCGCATTTCCCCATTGATCCTAAAAAAGGCATCATTCAGATGGATGGCGCCATGGATTCAGCGCTGGACGCTTTGCGAGCCGGTAAGACCGATATGATCTACCTCCCCAATATTCGGTGGTTCAACGGTGAGGAGGCCAAGGGTCAAAAACGGGATGCCCTGGCAGGCTCGCTCGCCGCCATGGGGGACCTGTACGTGAACGATGCCTTCGGGTCATGGCGCGCGCACGCCTCCACCTATGATATCGCCACCCGCCTCCCTTCCTATGCGGGGTTATTGCTCCAGAAGGAACTCCACACCCTTCACCGGGTGCTCGATCCTCAACGGCCTTTCGTGGCCGTGGTGGCCGGCGCCAAATACGACACCAAAATCGGCCCCCTCAAGGCGCTTCACGAAAAAGTCGACCACCTTATTCTCGGAGGGATCATGTACAACACCTTCCTCTCCGCCAAATATGATCTGCCCATCGAAGGGGTCCCGGAATCGGATAAGGCCCTTGCCATGGAACTGGTGGAACTGGACCGCGCCGAACAAAAGATCATTGAGATGCCGTATGTGGTGGAGTCAGACCATCCGGACCGCCGGGAAGACGGCGCTTACCGTTCTCTTCAATTGGATGAATTGAAGAAAAGAGAATCCGTCAAATTCCTCCTCGACGTGGATCCCCGATCCATGGATACCCCCCAGGTCCGGGAGGCCATTGGGTCGGCAAAGACGGTGTTTATCAACGCGGTCATGGGCATGATGCCCCAGTTTCCCGAGGGCTCGAAAGCGGTATACGAGGCCATCGCAGCCAACACAGAGGCCATCAAGCTCTTTGCAGGAGGCGATACGCTCCAGGTATTCAAGGAACTCTGCCCCGGCCCCTACATGACCGGGCTTGAGGATCCCGGGTCCTACTATTTCACCGGCGGTGGGAGTGTCCTTTCCGCCATTGAACAGGGGACACCCTACGGTCTGGAGCCGGTGGGGGTGTTGATGGAGGACGCCCAATGACACTTAACCCGATTTTTGATCCTGAAAAGGCCGGCCGGCCCATGCGGGTGGCCGCCTTCATGTCCGGATCGGGCACCAATGTCATGCGCCTTCTGGAGCACGAGGAACAGCTCAGGGGCCGGGAAAAACCCGGACCGTTCGAGACGGTGTTCATCTTCAGTGACCGCTCGGACGGGAAGTGTGCCGGGGAACAGATCGCCCTCGACCACGGCCTCCCCTATTTCAGTCATGACATCCGGGCCTTTCACAAAAAAAGGGGTCTGAAACGCAGCGTGAAGACGCCGGAAGGGCTGGCGGCCCGAAAGGCCTATGACCGGGTGGCCGCCGGACTGGTGGATGCCTTCGAGGTGGACGTCATTGCCCTTGGGGGGTATATGAGCTATATTACCCTGAACCGGTGCGTCAATGTTCATCCCGCGGACCTATCCATACGCCGCGAGGCCGGCCGGCGGAAATTCGTGGGGGACCATGCGGTCAGAGATGCCATTTCAGCGGGTGAAAGCACCTTGAGGGCCTCCACGCTCTGGACTGATGAAGGGGTGGACACCGGTCCGCTCCTGATGGTTTCGGCCCCGCTTGAGGTGGACCTTCCCGAACCGCTGGCACAGCTCATGAAAGATGAAAAGCGGTTTGATGAGGTGGTGGACGAACACCAGGAGAGGCTCAAGGCGGTGGGGGACTGGCGGATATTCCCAAAGACCATCGAGATGATCGCTCAGGGGCGCATCGCTCTGGATGAAGCTGCACGGGTTTATGTGGACCAAACTCCCGTCCCTGACGGCTATAGAGAGTGAGGAGATTGTGTGATGTCACAACTGATCCTGTGGAAAGATAGAGAACTGAGCAAGTTTAAGCGGGATATGGACCGACTCTTTGAACGCTGTCGTCCGCAGATGGGTGTGGGACCGCTGCTGGAAAAACTCGCCGAAGCCATCGACATCAAGACCCTCATCACCAATGACGCCTTCATTGTCCGGGCGGTAATGGATGATATCGACCAAGAGAGTCTCAATGTCACAGTGGCCCGGGACACCCTTACCATCCAGGGAGGGCTGAAGGAGAACGTGAAGGAAACAAGCGGCCCGTACCGCATAATCGAAAAGAAGCACACCACCTTCACCCGGCGCATTGCACTCCCCTTCAGGGTGGAGCTGGATAAGGTCAAGGGCACCTATAAAAACGGCATCCTGACCATTGTGGCCCCCAAAAGGAAACCCGAAACGACCCGCCAGGTCCGTATTGAGATGCGATAACGTCTGACGTAAGGAGATCATCAATGCCAAAGAAAAAACAACACACCGAAGTGCCTGTTCAGGATCTCAGGTGGACCCTGGATCCGGCCACCCTTCCCTTTGACACCACCGACGAGCTCAAACCCCTGAAGGAGATTATCGGGCAGAAAAGAGGGGTGGAGGCGTTCAAATTCGGTATGGGGATCAATAAGAAGGGATACAATGTCTTTGTCACCGGCCAGGCCGGCACCGGCCGGTTGTCCACGACGAGAAGGCTCTTGGAGGAAATGACGATCAAGGGGGAGGTCCCCCACGATCTTTGCTACGTGAATAACTTCGAGAATCCCGAGGCCCCCATTCTTCTCACCCTTGACGGAGGGAAAGGAAACGCCTTCAAAAAAGATGTCCATGACTTTGTGGAGACCCTCAAAAAACTCATCCCCCAGTTGTTCGAAAGTCAGGAATACATCAACACCAAAAAGGAGATCATGGAGGCTTACGAAACCAAGGGAAAGGGATTCTTCAAGAGCCTCGATGAGGAGGTGAAGAAGGAAGGCTTTACCCTGGTGGACGTCCAGGTGGGACAGATCAAGCGACCCGAGGTGATGCCCCTGGTGGACGGGAACCCCACGCCCATCGATCAGGTGGAAGCCATGGTGGAGAAGGGACGATTCCCCAAAGAGGAGTTCGAAGCCCTGCAAGAGAAACATGTTAGGCTCAGAGAGCAGATCGACCAGATCTTTCTCGAACTCAGGGACCTCCAAAAGGAAATCCAGGAAAAGATCGAAAAGATGGACCGTGACATGTTCATGGAAACCGCCAAAGAGACGGCCAAAAGGCTCATAGACAAATACAAGCCAAAGGCCATCCGGAAATATATTGAGGCGATGCTGGAGGAAATGGCCGATAATCTGCAGATCTTCATGCCCCAGTCCCAGCAGCAGATCCCTGGTTTTCCTGTAATGATGCCCGAAGGGGACCGATTTCAGCCCTACCAGGTGAATCTCCTGGTGGACAATTCAGACGAAAAGGGCCCGCCGGTCATCATCGAACGATATCCCACGTACCGAAACATCTTCGGGAGTATCGAGAGGATTGTGGACAGAAGCGGCGTCTGGCGGACGGATTTCAGCAAGATCAAGGCCGGGTCCCTGCTGAAGGCGAACGGCGGCTATCTCGTGTTCAATCTGATGGATGCCGTTGTGGAGCCCGGCGTGTGGCAGGCCCTTAAGCGGGCCCTCAAGAGTGAACAACTCGAGATTCAGACCTATGACCCCTTTTATCTCTTCACCACCAGCGGGTTGAAACCGGAACCCATCGATCTGGCGGTCAAGGTGGTGGCCATCTCGGATCCCTATCTCTACCACCTGCTGCTGCACTTCGATGAGGATTTCAAGAAAATATTCAAGGTTCGGGCCGACTTCGGGGTCACCATGGATAAGACCAATGAGACCATCGAACAGGTGGCCGGATTCATTAAGCTGAAAACGGATGAAGAATCGCTCAAACCCTTTGACCGCAGCGCCGTGGCCGCACTCGTGGAAAAGGCCGTGAGGATGACCGGACGGCAGGAAAAGATCTCCACCAGCTTTCTCGACATTACGGATCTGATCCGGGAGGCCGACTATTTTGCCGGGACTCAAAACGGAAAAACCGTGAAGGATACCCACGTCAAACAGGCCATCGACGCCCACACCTACCGCTCCAACCGATTGGAGGAACAGATCCGGGAAATGATGGAACGCGGCACGCTGATGATCGATACCGAAGGAGAGCAGGTGGGCCAGGTCAACGGTCTGGCCGTCTATTCCATGGGGGACTATCAGTTTGGAAAGCCCTCCCGGATCACGGCATCCACCGCCATGGGCCGGGAAGGGATTATCAACATTGAACGGGAGTCGGATCTCTCCGGCAACACCCATAATAAGGGCATGCTCATTCTCGCCGGGTATTTGAGAAAAAAGTATGCCCAGAACAAGCCCCTGGCCGTGAGCGCCAGCATCGCATTTGAACAGTCCTATGGCGGGGTGGACGGAGACAGCGCCTCTTCCACCGAGGTCTATGCCCTTCTGTCCAGCCTGTCCGGAGCGCCTTTGAAACAGAATATCGCGGTCACCGGGTCGGTGAACCAGAACGGCGAAATCCAGGCCATCGGCGGAGTGAACGAAAAAATAGAAGGGTTTTTTGATTGCTGCCGGGTCATGGGACCCAAAAACGATCAGGGCGTGATGATTCCCCAGAGCAATATCAAGGATCTGATGCTCAGGGATGATGTGGTAGAAGCCGTAAAGAAAAAGAAATTCCACATCTATCCGGTCAAGACCATCGATGAGGGCATAGAAATTCTGACCGGGGAAAAAGCAGGGAGTCGAAAGGCGGACGGGACCTATACCAAGGGGAGCATCAACGACCGGGTCGATGAGAAACTCAAGGAACTGGCCGAAGGGCTCAAGCATTTCGGGAACAATAATGACAAGAAGAAGACACCCAGAAAATCCAGGACCGCCAAGAAGAAAAGCACATGATCCCCGCTTCCCCTTTGGGGCCCATTGAAGCCAAAATCGCGTGGGTGCGGGCGTGCAACGATCGATTTGGCGAAAGACTTCTCAATGATATCCGGGTATCAGCACAAATCGAAACCCTGAAGGCCGCCACCGAAGCCTCCTTTAAAGAAATGACCCGTTCCGGCGTCCGGGAGATGTGCAGGCGTTGTGAGACCGAGGAAGGGGGCTCCTGCTGCGGCGCCGGTCTCGAAAACCGCTACGATGGATGGCTTCTTCTGATAAACGCCCTGTTGGGCGTCACAATTCCCGCTGAGAGATGGCGCAAGGACGCCTGTTTTTTCCTGGGGGAAACCGGCTGTCGCCTCAGGGCCCGCCATGTGATCTGCATCAACTATGTCTGCAAGAAAATCACCGATGCCTTCTCCCCTTCCCGCCTGGAAAAGCTCAGGGAAAGAGAGGGAGAGGAGATACAGACCCTTTTCCGGCTCAACGAAAGCATCAAAGCGTTGCTGACGAAGTGGACCAGCGGTTGAAAGAAGGGCTGGCTGAGGTGGCGGCCTACTACGACAAACGGAAGGTGGGGCACGTGGGCCCCTTAGGTTTCAGGCGATCCACCGACATGACCACCCTGCTCAACTGTGTGGATCGGCTCATGACCGAAGGCCTCATCGTGCCGGGGAAAACCACCTTTCTGGATCTGGGATGCGGGGACGGCCGGGTGAATCTCTTTTTCAGTCTCTTTGTGAGGCTGTCGGTGGGCATAGAGATCGATGAATGGACCCTGGAGGAATATGAGCCTGCACGCGCTGAATTGAAGAAGCGTCTCGGCCGAACCGGGCTCCTGCTCCCTGACAACGTCTTCCTGTTTCATGGCGATTCGACGGACGTCTTGATACACCGGAATATGGAAAAGCAGACCGGGATGGGCATGGATCAGTTTGATCTCTTTTACACCTACCTCATCATGCATGAAGAATTCGCTCAAATGCTCGGAGAAAAAGCCAGAGCAGGCGCCATCTTCATGGTCTATGGCGTTGATCGGATCATGCCGGTATACCGGGGGTTCAAACGATTAGACCACCTGAGCCCCATGGAAGGCATCCTGGCCCTCTATCAGAAAGTTTAGGTGGCAAATGATTCCATGAGACAGGATCTCAAAAAGGATATGGAGGACCCTGAACGGTTCGTCATCACCATGGAACTGGTCCCGGGTGAGCAGTCCAGGGGCCGTTCCGTGGATATGGTGATGAACCTCGCGGAGAAGGCACGGGCGGACGGCCGCGTGTCGGCCGTAACCATCACCGACAATCCGGGCGGCCACCCCTCACTGAGTCCGGATGTCCTGGGTCGGGATATCGTGAAAATGGGGATGGACGTGATGGTTCATTTCGCCTGCCGGGACCAGAACCGGGTGGGCATGGAAAGCCGTGCGCTTCAACTCGGGCATATGGGCATCAACAATATCCTGGCGCTGACCGGTGATTTTTCCGGTGAAGGATTCGGCGGACAGGGCGCACCGGTCTTCGACCTGGACTCGGTCTCTCTCATCCACATGCTGAGGATGATGGACGAGGGTACCCTTGCGCTTAATGACCGGGAGCACTTCTTTGTGGGGAGCGCCGTGTCCCCGTTCAAGCAGACGGAAGCAGAGACCCTGTGTCAGTACATGAAACTGCGCAAAAAGGTGCAGGCCGGGGCACGCTTTGCCATTACCCAGGTGGGGTATGATGTCCGGAAGTTTCATGAGTTGATGTGCATTCAGCGGGATTGGGGGATGCAGATCCCCACCCTGGGCTCGCTCTACCTCCTGACCCCGGGTGCCGCGCGCGTCATGGCATCCGGAAAGATCCCCGGCGCTGTGGTGCCGAAAGGCCTTTACACCGCCATACAGAAAGAGTGGCAGGACCGGACACGGGGTCATGAAAAAGGGGTTGAACGGGCAGCCAGGCTGGCGGTGGTGCTCAAGGGCCTGGGATACAAGGGGGTTCATGTGGGCGGTATTCACAGGCACTTTGCGCCCCTTGCCCGCATCTTCGACCGAATGAGCGAGATAGAATCACGGTGGCGGGAGTTTATCCCTCAATTTGATTTCCCACACCCAGGGGGCTTTTACTATTACCAGCGGGATGCGCAAACCGGTCTATGCAGCACACCAGCCCCCCCTACACCCACCGCCATATCTCCCATGGAAAAAGGACTTTTCCAGACCTGTCGGTTCCTTCACCGGCTCTTTTTCCGTCACGATGCTCCCTTTGCCTCCCTTTACGAGAAACTATGCCGAGGGGCGGAGAAAAGACCGCTTCGGCGGCTCCTGGTCAAGACCATGGAAAACGCCGTCAAAAAACCCCTTTTTTCATGCCAGGAATGCGGCGACTGCGCCATCCAGCACGTGGGCTACTTCTGCCCGGAATCCCAATGCCCCAAACACACCCGGAACGGTCCCTGTGGAGGAAGCCTGAACGGCATGTGTGAGGTCCATCCCGATACCCGGTGCGTATGGGTCAGGGCCTACCGGCGATGGGCGTCCGTCCACCAGAACGAACAGGTCGGCGGCGATTTTGTCCCCCCGCGCAACTGGGCCCTGTCCCGGTCCTGTTCGTGGATTAATTTCCACCTGAGAAAGGATCATCAGGGGGCACCGCTCATGAATTCAGCACAACGAAAACAGAATCCATAGGAAAACGGCAGCAATTCTCATTTTGAAATGATTTTCCCTTGTGAGCGGCTCTTCCAAGGTGCTGTAGGTGCGAATTCATTCGCATTGTGCGGATAAATCCGCACCTACAAATAAAAAATGCCCCATAATGAAAATTGCTGGGAAAACGATCAGCGGGTTGACGTGAGGGGGAAGTTATTGTAAGTATAAGGAAGAGATGGCGCTCGATCTTTATCATTTAATGGAACAGGCGCTTCAGCAGGCCCAGGACGCCTTTTTGGCCGGGGAAGTCCCGGTGGGCGCGGTGGTGGCCGATGAAACAGGCCGGGTGCTGGGGAGGGGACGAAATCAGTCCATCACGCTCAATGACCCCACGGCCCATGCCGAGATTCAGGCGATGAGAGCGGCTTCACAGGCCGTCGAGAACTACCGCCTGCCCGGATCGGTTCTGGTGGTCACCCTGGAACCCTGCGTGATGTGCATGGGCGCCGCCATCCAGGCCCGCATCGCCCATCTGGTCTTCGGGGCTCATGACCCGAAGGCCGGGGGCGCCGAATCCCTGTATCACATCGGTCGGGACAAACGCCTCAACCACGAGATAAAAATCACCGCCGGCATCATGGCAGAAGACTGCGGCGCCCTGCTGAAGAATTTTTTCAGGGCCCGCAGACAACGTAAGAATTGAAGCTCTTACGCGGAGAGGTACCGAAGTGGTCGTAACGGGGTCGACTCGAAATCGATTTGTCCCGTGAATAGCGGGGCACGTGGGTTCGAATCCCACCCTCTCCGCCAGTAAGCCCCTGATATCATTAGACTCAGGCCGTGATACAGGTAAATATTCGGCCTATTCTTGACGGTCCCGTAAAAAGCTATGTGATGCCCCTCAGGGGCACTGAGTTGCTACTGCGCCGTCTCAATGTCCGGTTCCGGGACATCCCCTTCATAAAGGCTGACCCCGTATGGGACCCGGTCCAACTTGAAATCGTAAGGCTTGGTGAAAAAGGGATCGTCGATCACCTGTTTCATCAGCTCATCCCTGTATCGCGGGTGCGCGATGCTGGCAATGGCTACGGCCTTGTTTCCGGTGGTCAGCCCCCGGAGATCGGCAACCCCGTATTCCGTCACCACCACCACGCCGTCATAAGAAGATGCCGTCAGGGTGACGCCGGCCGGGTGCTGGGATACGATTTTGGACTGGCCTTTGTTCGTGATGCTTTTGACGGCGATGATGGGCGCACCATATTCCCGCCGATTGACGGCCCGGATGAAATCGGGCTGGCCGCCCACACCGCTGTAATATTTTCGAGGATCGATGAAATCAGCCCAGACATTGCCGAACAGGTCGATGCCCATGGCCGTGTTGATGGAGATGAACGGTGCGTTTTTGCGTATGATTTCAGCGCCGTTGGTGTAGGCGCAGGGACGCATCTGCACGCCGGTGCGCATATGACAGAAGTCATAGAGGTCTTTTGATCCCATGATCAGGGAAGTGGTGCTGTAGCCCAGGTTGGCCCGCTTCCTGCGGTTGGTGACGATCCCCATCTTCTAAAGCAGCATCCGGATAAACGGCAATCTCGGCGTGCCGTCCTTTATGGCACCGGTCAGCGCTTCGATCAGGGTGGTGGGGGTTGCCGCATTGGATCCCACATAGCAATTGATGGTTGCTTGTCCCTTGAAGTGGTCGGCAATGACAGCGCCCAATTGATCTGCGGGGATAATCTGGGGTATTTTTATCATGGTTTCTTTCCTCTCTGCTTTTCGTGTGGGAACATACCGAAAAAGCATCTGTCCGTCAAGCAAGGCAACGGATTTGCCCCTCAACCCATCAAACCATCCCATGCCATTTCAGAGACCATCAATGAATGACGGCATTTACCGGCTTGACATTAAGAAGGGTTTCTTTTAGGGTTTTCAAAACGGGAAGAACCGGAAGTGGTCGAGAAAAGAGTCGTCATTCTCGATGCGGTCATGAACTATCTGATCTCCAAGGGCATTTCGAAAGATCGGCTTTCCGCCAAGGGATACGGTTTTACGCGTCCCGTATCCACCCATACCACCAAGGTGGGTCACGCACCTGAATCGGCGTGTGGAGCTGACACCGATTCCATAAAACCGGTTTTCAGACGTTCAGGCACCATAATGAAACAGGGCCGGACCCGATCGGGTCCGGCCTTCTATCTCACATTCATATGAAATGCAAACGAAACATGCCTTCCTTTTTGGATCGATATTCCCTGCTTCTAAGAATCGACCTTTTACCCCGGACATCTTCTTGACTTGAACGTGATATCTAACCCCATTCGACACCGTTTGCGAAGATCTCATTTTGCAGGAATCCTGCTGACGCTCCTGGGTATATTCTTGACGGTCACCGCGTCTACAGCAGAGTCGGAAAACCGTATCCCGTACGAAGTGGATATAATAAGCCCCGCAGCTGAACCCGTTCAAATGGATAACCTGCTCCGGGAAATTTCCGAAACGGTCTATCAGAAAGGCGACCCACCGAAATCGATGGCATTGCTTCGGCGGCGTGCGGAAAAGGATCTACCGGAGATGAAAAAGGTTCTGCGCTCTTTCGGATACTTCCGTGGGAAAGTGACGTTCAGCATCATTTCACCGGAGCAAGACTTCAAGCCCGATCCCGATGCCGTCGAGCAGGTTCCCGATGCCGATACGCCACAGGTAAGGCCCTACACGGTGAGATTTGAGATCGAGCCGGGCCCTCGATTCACCTTGTCCAATCCCGTTATTGTCCTGACCTTAGACGTACCCTCGGGTACCCTTGTCCCGCCCACCCCTACCGAGGCCGGCATTGCCCCCAATTCCCCTTACTCAGCACGCAGAATTCTGAACGCCGGCAAATTCGTTCTTAATCACTACAAGGACAATGGCTACCCCTTTCCGAAAATTGCGGAACGCAACGTGAAGGCTGACTTCGCCACCAACACGGTAGAGATTCGTTTTGAAGTATCGCCGGGACCGGCTGCCGTTTTCGGGGACACCCACATCGAGGGTCTGAAACAATTGAAGCCGGCATATGTTCAGGCACTTCTGACATGGAAGCCCGGACAACCCTACGACATCCGTCGGATTGAGGCCGCTCGAAAAGTCCTTTTTGATACCGGCTTGTTCAGTCTCGTAGAATTCCAGAATCCGGAGGAACTCGCAGGAGGGGACCGGCTGCCAATCACGGTCCGACTCAAGGAACGGGCGCCCCGCACCGTTCGGGCGGCCGTGGAATACACAACGGACTTCGGGCCCGGGATTAGTGGAAGCTGGACCCACCGCAACCTCTTCGGCATGGCCGAAAGACTCACCGCCAGCGCTATTTTGAACCGTAAGATACGAACCGCCTCCATCCGATTTGAGAAACCCATGTTTATTGACAAGGCAAACACCTTCATTTCCAACAACATTTTAAGCGATGAAACCACGGACGCATACGATGCCAGATCAGTGGATGTATCCGGCATCGTGGAACGACAATTCAGCCGCACCTTCAAGGCGGGCACGGGCCTGGGGTTTCGCTACGGACGCGTGAAACAGGAAAGCGATGACTTGGAGACCACCTATCATCTCCTCTACATCCCCATTACCGCCAATCAGGACACCCGTTTAAACCTGCTCAATCCAACCCAGGGATACGCGCTCTTTTTGGACATGGCCCCGTATCAGGATGTCAAAGAGGGAGATCTCCGATTCTTCCGCTACCTGCTCACGGGCAGTACCTATTACAACTTCAATTCAGGAGATAAAGTCGTTGTGGCCGTCAGAGCGTCCTTCGGCCAGGTTTTCGGAATCAGCCATGACGATATGCCGGCCGACCTGCGATTCTATGCAGGTGGAGGCGGGTCTGTTCGGGGATATGCCTATCAGGCGGCTGGCCCGGTCCAGGGAGACATTCCCCTGGGTGGGCTCTCGGTCCTGACATTTTCCCTTGAACTACGGTTGAGGATCACCGATTCTGTGGGCCTGGTACCTTTCCTCGACGGGGGTTCGGCATTTGTAAATCGGGTACCGGACTTTGACGACCAGGATATCCTGTACGGTGCGGGCATCGGGCTCCGATATTATACCGCCATCGGTCCCATCCGTCTGGATGTGGCCGTACCGATCAACAGGCGCAAGGGAGTGGATGACAGTTTTCAGTTTTATGTGAGTATCGGACAGGCCTTTTGAACATAGAAAATGACAGCAGATAATTCCACCGAGAAGAAACCACCGAAACGGCGAAAATGGCCTCGAAGGCTCCTCTTCTCCTTTCTCGGAATACTTCTCTTCATGGCCCTCTTATGGGCCGGGATGCAAACCCCTTGGGGCAAAGACCGTCTCACGGATCTGGTGGCAAGGGCGACCGCTCACACAGGAAGTTATCAGGCAAAGCTCGAAGGCGTCCGCGGCATCGTGCCCTTTTCCATGACCGTTGATCGTTTCACGCTCTCCGATGAACACGGAACATGGCTCATTGGGCATAAAACAAACATCTCCCTGAACCCCTGGGCGCTCCTTTCGGGGATCATCGAGGTGAAGTGGTTCCGTATGGAAAATCTATCCATTTCCCGGTTACCAGAGCCAAGAGAAGACAAATCCAGGAAAGAGGAGCGTGTTGACGAGAGGGAATCCCCACCTTCTCTCCCCCACTTCATGGTCAACGAAATCGGCATCAACCGAATCGAGCTGGCCAAGGCGGTGGCCGGAACCCCCATGACCTACACGCTGCAATCGAAGGTCGAAACCGTCGGACCCCGTATTGAGGCCCGGCTTTCACTGAAAGATCTCCGACGCGAGGAAGATGCGCTCCGCTTAAAGGGCACGTATGATCTGAATAGCGGGCAAATCGCCTCCCGGCTGATTTATCAGGAAGCACCCGGAGGTCTTGTGAGCGCTCTGGCCCATCTGAAAGACGCCCGAGGCATCCGGCTCAACCTGCAGGCGGATGGTCTCTTGTCGGGGCTTAAAGGTCATCTGAAAACAGAGATCGGTGGATACGGTCAGGCCGATTTAAGCTTTCAACTCGCCGTGAGTGAGATCATCTCAATCGCATTCAAAGGACGAATCGAACCGGAAAAAGGCACGCTTCCGCCCCAGGTGGAAAGCGCCCTTGGGGACCGGGTGTGGACATCCTATGCCGGGCCACCATGTTAGAGAGACGCCTGTATATAGAGCAATTCAAAGCTCAGGCCCCGTTCACCACCATTTCACTGAGCGGCACTGTCGATTGGATGAAAGACATCATGGACGTGCGGGTGCAGGCCGACCCCCTGAACATCGCACCGTTTATCCAAGGCGCAGAAATCGCCTATCAAGACCTCGGATCCATACAACTCACGGCAGAAGGGAGCTTTCATCAACCGGAGATTACCGTGTCCGCCGCCATAGGAAAACTTCAAATCCGACGAGGAGATGTCAAACAGGTCTCCCTTAGTGCACAAGGAATACCGGTTAAGGGCTTTACAGGCCTTGAAAGGGCGAAGGTATCGATGCTGGCCGAGAAATTGACCGTACCCCAGATCCCGCGACTGAGAGGGCCTCTTCGGTTGGACTTTTCCGTAAAAAGCCCGGATTTCACCGTATGGGAGGTCGAAGAACTCCATCTCACCGCAAAGGACACGGACGTGCGTATTGACGATGGCCGTATCAATCCCGTCGACGGTCATTTCCGCGCCAACATACGGACGCTTATGGACCGCCTTCAGCCTCTGATGCCGACCGCGATGAGCGATATGGACGCCAAACTAAAATCTCATATCCAGGCAACAGGCAATTACCACACCATGCGAATCGATGCCGATCTCGATGCCGTCCTTTCAGACCTCACCGGGCTCCCGCCTGCGGTGGCCATGGCCATTGGCCCGGAATTGACCCTGAACGCACGGGCCGGCCTGATGGATGGTACCCTCAATATTCGAGACGCTCGTGTGGAAGGACGGGATGGTTCGTTGAAACTGGGTGGGTCCGTCAACACACGCACCGGCGGCATTGACGCGCAATATCAATTGGACATGAATGCGCTTAAGCCATTGACGGGGATCACGGGGCAGCAATTGGCGGGAAGTCTGAGGAGTCGGGGAAGCGTTACGGGGACAATGACCGATTTCACCGCAGAGATAGCCCTGGATTCAAAACATCTCCAGGTAAACGGTCTTACCACCCAAGATCTTCATGCCCGGATAATGGCCAAAGGCCTTCCACAAAAGCCCAGTGGAAGTCTCAACCTGCAGGCCACTGTCCTCGATCAGTCTGCAACGCTAAGCACCGGTTTTCGCTGGTCCGGAGACACCCTGAGCCTTTCCAGAGCTCAGGCAAAACTTCCAGGGATACACCTGAATGCAGACTTCGACATCACGCCGGGCGATGGCCGGGTTAGAGGGACGGCACAGGGGAACATCGAGTCGCTTGAACTCATTCGGGCCGTTTCAGGGGTCGATGCCCGTGGAATGGGCACTTTCCGTGTAAAGGCCCACGCCGGGAGTGATGATGCAGGCGCCACCTTGGATGCTCATTTCACCGATCTGAAATACGCCACATACGGCATCTCCGACCTCACGATAAACACGCGCATCAATGATCTGAACAAACTTCAGGGTCGCGTAGACATCTCCGCCAAAGATATTGCACTAAAGGCCATTCGACTTGACACCCTGACCCTCGGGGTGAAGGGTAATCCCAAGAACGCCCGGGTAGACCTGGAGACCCGAGGATCCACCTCCGGCTCCGGTCTCAAGGACGCAACCGGCGCACCCATTGCCCTGTCAACCCATTTGCACGTACAGCACGAGGATATGTGGCAGTTCCGGCTCGATCGACTCAATGCAGCCTATAAGGATTTAACGGTCGTCCTCCCCAGTCCGGCCACCGTCACCATGGATAACAACCGGTTCACTTTAGACCATTTGGCCCTTGATACGACCACCGGCCGTCTTCAAGCCAAGGGCGAATTCAATGAGGAGAAAATTGATTTCTCGGCTCGAATCGATCATATTCCTTTGGCCTTCCTGGAACCACTCATCCATCGTGATCTCAGCGGCACGGCCACGGTCAATCTGGATTTGTCGGGCGCCCTGGTTGATCCTGCGGTCCAAGTGAAGGTCCACGTTCGCGACTACCGGATACCCGGGGCAGAAAACCTGGAATCAATGGTCCTTGAGGTCAAAATGGATGCAAAACAACAGGAAAAGCGTTTCCTGATCAATGGAGCCCTTTTTGGGCTGGGGGATGCACCATTTGCCATCACCGCAAGCATTCCCGCTCATCTCTCCTTAAAGCCACTGGGGTTTCATTTGGATGAAACAGCGGATGTGAAGGCGGGATTGAAAGGCCATCTCGACTTGACCATCCTCAAAGCCCTCCCCGGCATGGGCGATCAGGATGTTAAAGGTCTTGTGGACGTTGACCTCGGAGTCGTCGGACCCATCAGCCACTGGGCCCTGACAGGGGGGGTGACCCTTTCCCAGGGCCGCTACGAGAACGTGTCACTGGGCATGATCCTGGACAAGATCCAGGGCCGACTGAATGCCGACGACCAGACGCTCCGTCTGACTCAACTGACAGCCACAGACGGTGCAAAAGGGACCATCGCCCTCGAGGGGGATGTCCATATCGCACCCCCTTATCCCATAAATGCCCGTTTGTCCCTCAAAGAGGCCACTCTTATTCGAAAGGAGATCCTCATGTCTACGACCAGCGGGAAAATGGACCTGGGAGGAAACAAGGATCAATTGAACCTGACCGGGGAAATCACTCTCGATCGGACAGAATTGACCATCCCGAGAAGACTCCCTCGGGATGTGGTTGACATACCGGTCGAGGAGATCAACCTTCCCGAAGGCATGGCCATCGAAGTGTCTCAAGCGTCAGACGGGATCCTCAAATTTCTTCTCATGGACCTGATGCTGAAGATCCCCGCCCGTTTCTTTGTGCGAGGACACGGGCTCGATGCCGAGTTCAAGGGCCAAATCAACGTAAAGGGTCCGGCCCACAAGCCGGTGGTTCGGGGGACCTTATCGGTCGTGCGTGGCACCTATCAGTTTCTGGCACGCACGTTTCACATTACCGAGGGCCAAATTGCCTTCGATGGTTCCACACCGCCCACACCCTTTTTGAATGTCACCGCCGAAGTTAAAGCCGGTGAAATCGATGCGCAGGTGCGTATCACCGGGCCGACAAACGACTTCAAGCTTTCATTGACTTCTCAGCCCCCTTTGCCACAGGACGAAATCATGGCCAATATCCTCTTTGGTCAGTCAGCGGCGAAGTTGAACCCATTTCAGGCGTATCAGCTGGCCTCCGCGCTGGCCCAGCTTTCCGGTCATGACACACCCGATGTGATGGGAAAAACGCGGAAGCTTTTGGGCCTGGATCGTCTAACCCTCAGCGGTGGCAGCGACGGAGACGATGACGGACCCGCTGTGGAGGTCGGAAAGTATGTGAGTGAAAGGGTTTATGTCGGCATGGAACAGGATATCACCGATGCCAAACAAGATGTGGTGGTGGAAGTGGATATCACGCCCAATTTTTCAGTGGAAAGCAAGGCCGGCACCAAATCCGGCGCCGGACTCGGCTTCAGCTGGAAATTCGATTATTAAACTCTTATGACTGGACCTCCGCCCGGACCCCGTTGTATGGTGACAAAGCCGGAAAGCTCCAATAGCCTGAGCGCTTCACGGATGGTTTGACGATCCACCTGAAACTGCTGCGCCAGTTCCTTTTCAGAAGGAAGACGGTCGCCGATTTTCAGGGTGCCATTCAGAATCAACTCTTTGATACTATTGGATATCTTGTCAAGAAAAATGTGAACAAAAAATGAAAAAAAGGAGCGCTTGAAATGAGCAAAGAAAAAGGAAAGTGGGAAAAGCTGGTGCGGCGGATGGAACTTCTGTTAAGGCTAAGGTCTTTTCCGGTGGCCATGAAAATGCTGGAGAAAAAAGAGCAGTTGGAGGAGATTCCCTTTTTGAGGCGGCCTGAAAAAGGGGTGTCCATGTGTCAGTTGATTAATCTGGTTCGTAACTTCGACTGGAGCGTCGGCGCCGATGCGGAAGATTTCGCCCTTCCCACGTGTTCATCCATTCTCGGTCTGAAAGAACTGCCCGCCGCTCACAGCGACGGCACCTTCCGGTCCATTGTCTGGGTTCAAACCAAAGCGGACGGCAAACGCTATGAAGACGCCATCCCCGCATCAAAACCGGACAGTATGAAGCAGTGGTCATGGCACCGCTGGTCTACGATCCCTTTGAGCCGGATATCGTGCTCATCTACGCAAATCCCGCTCAGATGATTCTTTTGATCAATGCCCTTCAGTTTGAAGACTATGAGGTGATGCAGTTTTTCTGCGTGGGGGAATCCTCCTGCTCGGATGTCATTGCCCGGTGCTATCTCGATGGAAAACCCCATCTGTCCATCCCCTGTTACGGGGAGCGGCGTTACGGCCACGCCCAAGATGACGAACTGGCCATGGCCCTTCCGGCCGGCTACATGGAAAAGGCCCTCCGCGGGCTTGAAATCCTCTATCGCAGGGGGTCCGGTATCCCATCAGCTATGCAGGGGTCGAGGCGGACCTGGAGCGGGTGCTGCCGGTTGCCTACACCACCCTCGAGGAGCGTGTGGAAAATGTTCGGGGCGCCATTCCCAAGGGTATCGTAGCGGGGTTGACCGGCGTCATTGCCAGCGGGAAAACCACGGTCTCGAACGAATTGAAGGCGTTGGGCGCCCGCTTGATCGACTTTGACCTGATCGCCCGGCAGGTGGTGGAACCGGGAAGACCCGCCTACAACGACGTGATCAAATTCTTCGGCACGCAGGTCTGTCTCGAAGACGGTACCCTGGATCGAAAGAAGATCTCGGACATCGTGTTCAAAGACATGGAAAAGCGAAAGAAACTGGAGGGGTTTACCCATCCCCGGATTTACGAGGAATTTTTCCGGCAGTTGAAGGAGATCGGCGAGGAGGATCCGGCGGCGGTGGTGATCGTGGACATTCCCCTGCTGGTGGAACTGAACCTCATGTATCTGTTCGAAAAGATCATCGTGGTTGCCGTATCGCCCGACACCCAAAAGAAACGCCTCATGGAACGGGATGGAATTGAGGCGGAAGAGGCCTCCCGAATCATTGCCTCGCAATTGCCGGTCAAAGACAAAAAGGGCTTTGCCGACTGGGTGATTGAAAACGACGGATCCAAAGAGGAAACCCTTCAGGAGGTGGCGCGTGTGTTTAAGCAATTGAAGTCGGCAAGGGGCAGTGAGTAACCGGGAACAAAAGGGTTAATGCTGACAGGTGGCTCGTTGGTCGTTGCCTGTTTCTGGGCTTCCTGAAACCTGATACCTGAAACCTCTATATTCTAAGGCCCCTAAAGATGCACAATCTCCACATTTCCCCATTTTTCAGTTAGGTATTCGGCCACCAGCCGCCGATGGCACTGATCCGGATTGTTTTCGCTGCACAACAGGTAGGCTTGATCGAACAGTTCTCGCTTGAGTGTCTCTTCCGGTGAGGCAAACGGATCGCTTTGAGGCGGTTTGCGGTAAGCCCATGCCTGCTGATGTAATGAAGCCTGACCATTTTCAGTTTTTCGTAATCCACTTCTCCTTTCAGACCGTCAAACACCGGCTTCAAGCGCTCAATCCCAAGCGCTTCAAACAGGTTTAGAATCTGCTCCGTGCTGTGTACAGTATTGCCGGATAATATCCAAAAACCGATCCCCGTATTTCTCCAGCTTGACCGCTCCGATCCCGTGGATATTCATTAAACCGCTGCGGCTTTGGGGGAAAAACGTCAGCCATCTCCATTAACGTCCGATCGGAGAAGATCACATAGGGAGGTACGCCCCCACGGTCGGCGAGGTGCTTGCGTTCCTTTCTCAGAATCTCGAAGAGATCGGGGTCATAGGCTCTGGTCTCGGCCTTTTCCCTTTTCCTAACCGGGTCTGTGTTATTCTCTTCAAGCCTTCCCGTGACCTTCGCTTGACCCCGAAGAACCTGCCACCCCTGTTCAGTCAGGCTCAGGCCGCCGAACTCCATATCCTGAATCAACAGCCTTTTCTGAATAAACTGACGGGAGAGCTGGACCCACTGTTTTTTGGAGTATTCCTGGCCGACCCCATAGGTAGAGAGCCGATCGTGCCTGAGCTCCATCACCCTTTTGGCCTGTGACCCGCGCAGGACATCAATGATGTGGCCCGCCCCGAACCGTTCGCCGGTTCGTTTCACGCAGGACAGGAACTTCTGTGCAGAAATGGTGATATCCGTCAAGTCCTTCTCGTCGATCAGGCAGTTATCGCATGCGCCGCAGTTTTCTTTTTGGCTGGCCTCTTCTCCGAAATAGCTCAGGAGGGGAATACGACGGCAATCTTCCGTCTCAATGTAGCCCAGAAAGGCATTTAGATGGATGTTGGCCACCCGCTGTTCATGCGCCGGTTTTTGGTTGATGAAATATTTGACCTTCTGGATATCGGCATAGCTGAACAACAAGAGACAGTGGGACAAAAGGCCGTCCCGTCCTGCCCTGCCGATTTCCTGGTAATAGCTTTCCATGTTCCGGGGCATGTCGTAATGGACCACAAACCGTACATTGGGCTTGTCAATCCCCATACCAAAGGCAATGGTCGCCACCATGATATGGACATCATCACGGATAAAGGCCTCCTGGTTTTTGTTCCGCTCAACATCGGATAAACCCGCATGATAGGGCCGAACCGAATACCCGCTCCGCTTAAGAGATTCATAAAGCTCATCCACCTGGCGCCGGGAAAAACGGTAAGACAATTCCGGATTGTTCAGGGAATTCTGTAATAAACTGCAGGGTCTGTTGGAATGGATTCTCCTTGTGGACTACCCGTAGAAAGAGATTTTCCCGGTTGAAACTCCCAATGAATTCATTCGATTTCCTAAATCCGAGACTGGTCTTGATGTCTTCACGGACCCTTGGCGTGGCGGTGGCGGTCAGGGCCACACACACGGCCCCCTGGAAACGGCTTCTTATATCGGCAATCTGCCGGTACTCCGGACGGAAGTCATGCCCCCATTCAGAAATACAGTGGGCTTCATCTATGGTAAGGCAGTCCACCCGCAGAGACGAGAGGAGCGCCAGCATATTGGGCCGTAACAGGGCTTCCGGGGCCATGTACAGCAGTTTGATTGAACCCGCTTTCACGGCATCCACATTGCGGCGGTAGGCTTCGACCGTTAATGCGCTGTTCAATACGGCCGCCGGCACACCCGTCTGGACCAACTGGGTCACCTGGTCCTTCATCAGAGATATGAGCGGGGACACCACGACGGTGAGACCTTCGAAGAGCAGCGCGGGGATCTGATAGCACAACGACTTACCCCCGCCTGTGGGCATGACGACCAGGGTATCCCGCTTCTTGAGGAGGTTATCGATAATCTCCGCCTGGAGTGGCCGGAATGTACCGTAACCGAAAACCCGACTTAGAATCTGTTTGGCCTCGTTTTTCATACGCAATGATGTGGTGACGACCCCCGGCCTATCTCAAAACCATCGCCTTCTCAGGGCATATCTCCTGACAGCAGAAGCACGTGACGCACAGGTCCATATCCACCTGGGGAAGGCCGTCCACCATGGTCAGTGCCGATCCGGGACATTGTTCCACACAGGTCTCACACGCGGTACACAGATCCGGATCGGCCCGGGGCGTCAGCAGGGTCTTTTGATGGATCATATCCTGGATGGCCGGATTATCCAGGATCGCTTCACCTCCTAACGGGGGGAGTTTGAAGTCGGAGAGGGGTTTAAACTCGCCTTCGATCTCGATCTGTTCGGAATCAAAGCTCCCAAATCCCAGCTCAACGGCCTTTTCAAAAAAGCGCAGGCGACCCGGATCGAGGCCCATCATCCGGGCCATGACCGCATCCAAGGCCACCGCATTATTTGAGGCCAGGATGAGACCGATATCCCGCAAATCCGGGGATGCCGGCCCGTTTCCCTCCATGCCCACCACCGCGTCCATTATGAAGAGATCCGGCACCCGGATGCCGAAGACCTCCACGATAACCTCGTGGAACCGCTTGGGCGATCCGGCCGCCTTATGGAGCAGGGCCTTCTGGGCACCGGGTAGAATGCCATAGCTGTTCTTGATTGCACCGGTGATGACGGTCAACCCGTGGGTTTTGAATTTTGGCAGGCTGATGATGAGATCCGCATCTAATACCGCCTCGGAGACGTTTACCCTGGCCATGAATTCAGGGTCGAACGAAACGGGCCGAGATGCATTTCCGATGTTTTCATAATGGCCTTTGGCCGCTTCCATCAATCCGGCCTGTTTAAAACTCTCCTCGTTGTCTCCGTAATTGAAGAGCCCGGGGTTATCACCCACCACCAAAGATGCGGGTGTCATTGCTTCCACCCGCTCCACCACGGCTCGAAGCACCGCCGGATGAGTGACGATCCCCTCTTCCGGCCCTGAGGCCCGAAGGACATTGGGTTTGATTAACACCTTTTTCCCCCTGGCATCGATGGGGAACAGGTCCAACGCGCGATCCACTGCCTCACGCACCGATGAATAATCCGCCGGATGAATCATGACTTGAAACATATTTTCCTCCTTTAACGTGGATATCCGGTAATTTCCCGGATTCTTTCATATAACGGTCGAAGGCCGTCATACATCTTTTTGTAGACCTCACCATACAGCCTGCCGTACAGCATGTGTGTTTCCATATGCGGCTCAAAGGTCTCACCCACATGGGTCATGGCCGCAACCGCTTTTGGAAAATCACTATGAAGACCGAGACCCACGGCCCCATCCATGGCAGCCCCAAGTCCGGATGTCTCATAAATGGCCGGCTTTTCCGCGGGTATCCCGAACACATCGGCGGTCACCTGCATGGCGACACGGCTCTGAGACCCGCCCCCCGAGACACGGAGGCGTTCGATGGGAACCCGGGTCCGCTTTTCAATCCGCTCCTTTCCGTCCCTGAGTGCATAGGCGAGGCCCTCCAGGATCGACCGAAACAGGTGGGCACGGGTATGCACGTCCCCAAACCCGATAATGGCCCCTTTGGCCTCTGGACCCGGCATCTTTAATCCGGGCGTCCAATAGGGCTGGAGCATCAGTCCCAGTGACCCGGGAGGGATATCCGCCACCAACTGGTCGAACAAGGTCTCGGCCGCCACCCCGTCCAGTTCGGCTTGACGGCATTCAGGAAAACCAAACTCTTCCTTGAACCAGTTGACCATCCAGAAGCCCCGGTAGATCTGCACCTCCAGGGTATGGGTGTCGGGAATGGCGGACGGGTAAGCGGGCAGAAGCCGGATGGGCTCCAGATATTTCTCATGGGTGACATTGATGGTGGCGGTGGTGCCGTAACTGAGGCACCCCACCGATGGGTCCAGGCATCCCGACCCAATGACCTCGCATGCCTTGTCGGCCGCTGATGCGATCAACGGGACTCCTTCGGGAATACCCGTCTGTTCAGCAGCCGCCCGGGTGATGGACCCCATGAGGCTCCCAGGGGGTACCAGTTCCGGAAGGAGGCCCATGTCCATGGGGACGGCACGCCACTTCCAATCCCACCCTGCCGACCATTTCAGCCGTTTATAATCAAAGGGGATATAGCCCACCTGGCATCCCACAGAGTCTCGAAACGCTCCGATGAGGCGATGCGTGAGATAGCCCGAAAGGAGCAGATACTTGTGGGTCTGTTCCCAGATCTCCGGTTCATGTGTTCGAATCCAGTTGACTTCAGCCTCGGCCTGGAGATAAGCGACCGTGCTTTTCAACCCCAGAATCCGGAACAAAATCCCCCACATGCCCTTGAGCCACGGCAGGCCGTCGGTCTTTCGCTGATCGAGCCATAAGATGGCCGGGCGAAGGGGCCGGCCATTTTTGTCCAGATTGATCACCGTCCCCCGCTGGGTCGTCAATGCCACACCCGCGATGCATCCCTTGTCCACACCATTTTGTTCCCAAAGCGCGTTGCAGGCCTTACAGAGGGCCTCCCAGAATACCTCCGGGTCCTGCTCCGCCCAGCCGGGATGCTTGGAAAAATAGGGTTTGAACGGTACCCGGACATGCGCCCTGAGCATTCCCTGGGCATCGAAGAGGAGCGCCTTGAGACTCTGGGTCCCGTTGTCGATGGCCAAGATGAGGTCTTTGTCGGTCATGCTTTCTGTTCGCGTGCGGCAGCGAATGGCAATTCAGCCCACAGGGTCAGCGTGCCGGGGATCGGTTTGAGGGCCAGCGCCACATCAAGAATTATCTCCATTCTCTTTGTCGCCCGTGATCTCAATGTTCAGCGCATGGAGGGTCTTTAAGGAGGGAACGCCGTTCATGTCGTATCCCCGCCGCCGATAATAGGTATCCAGCATCCTGTCCAGGGGCACCACGCGCTGTTTCGGGTCCCCCACGCGGCCCTCCTTCAAAAACCGATCCGGCAGAATGTCATCCCGGCGGCTGATCCCCTCGCGGGTGTTCATGAATCGCTCGAGGGTATGGATGCGGGTGCCCGCCTTCAAAAAGTCCCGTGGCGACATCTTGATCCCGGTCACCGAACCATACAACCCGGAATAAATGGAGACATCCATGAGCCGGGTGGCTATTCCCGGGAGATAGCGCATGTTGAGATTGAGCAGAAACCTGGGCGTATATTTAACCATCGGGGGTTCAAGGAGATAGGCGTATGACGTAAACAGGCAGGTTTGAAGGGAATTAATCCCTGCATACAGGTCCTCGAAAAATACCACAAACGGTGCCTTGGCCCTGGTCGTATAAGGATACAGGAATCCGAACATGACCTCCGGTGCAAACGTCGTGGACGAGAGATGACATGCCCCCCGGTTGGCCACGGCATAGGAAAGTCCCTGGCCCCAGGAGCCCCGGGGATCATAGGCGGCCATCTCCAGACCTTTGACCTGAATGGCAAAGGATTTTCCCCCGTATTTTTCAGACAGCCATCGGGTTCCGTTGGCCATCTCATCTCCGAATCCCCGCCGATGGGCCATATCTCGGAGCGCATCTGCAACCCCTTCATCGGATCCAAATCTCAGCGACGTTTCAATCAACCCCTTTTCACCCGCCTCCATGGTGTAACCAAGGACGCCACCGGCTGATATGGTATCCATCCCCATTTGGTTGCAGATGTCATTATACCTGATGATCTGATCCGGGCTAAAATTACCGAGATTCGTCCCCAGTAGCCCGACGGTTTCGTATTCGGGTATACCGTGGCGGGTACCGTCTTCAAGGGTTCCTTCGTGGCCACAGAGAATGGTGCACGGTTTACAGGTGCTGTGACGGGTGTGATATCGCCTCGCCATGGTTTCCCCCGACACCTTCTCAGCCAGCTCATGCCGACCGACCGTGAAGTTCCTTACCGGGAGAATGCCCCCTTCATTACACCAGTTCACATTGGCACTGGTGCCGTAGTTACGATAGGTATGGGATGTAAACCGGTTTCGGTTGATGTAACGGGTAGCCCTCTTCTTAATCTTCTCAAATTTCCCAACATCCCTCGGGATGATTCGCATCTCACCCCCTTTGGCCACAACGGCCTTCAGGTGCTTTGCCCCCATGACGGCCCCCATGCCGCCGCGCCCAAGGAAGCGATGTCCGGAGGCGATGTTGGCGATATTCACCTGATTTTCTCCCGCGGGACCGATGGCAATCGCACCATCCCTTTTCCCCATCTGAAGCGCTTCCTGGGTGCCCCCGTATCCATGCCCCACAGGTGATCGGCATCTTTAAATGCCACCCCCCGGCTATCGATTACGAGATACATGGGCGTTGGAGACCGTCCGGTAATCAAGAGCTCGTCATAGCCGGCGGTTTTAAGGGCCATGCCGAAAGGCCCGCCGCAGGAAGATACCGCCATGATACCGGTCAGGGGGGATTTGGTCAGGCCTGAAAACCGACCCGAACAGGGGGCACCCGTCCCCATGAGGACACCCATCATGAAAGCGAGATAGTTCTTCTCTCCCAATGGATCAACACCGGGGATCAGGCGGTCGTACAGGAGTTTCAGCCCCAGCCCTTTGCCGCCCAGGTACATTCTGCGGTCCTCATCCGACACATGCACCAGGTGCACTTCCTTACGGGTTAAATCGACTTCGAGTACCCGGTTGCTTGTTCCTGTTATATCTACGCGCTCGGCTTTAGACATCTTCCTGCATGCTGATATAGGATTAGGGCTTCATACGATACATCTCACTCACCATAGCACAGGAGAATCCGCATGTCATTCTCTTCTCCTGCGACTCCAGCAATTCTAATTTTTATTGAGTCGAAATCGCTATCGGAATCGGTATCGAATGGCATTTACTACACTCTCGAAATGTTTTCAAAACAGGCGGTTGACGAATCCTGATCATTCTGCTATACAATTACAGACTAAATTAGAGCTGTCGGCGATTTTCAATCAAGAAGCGTTAAGGAGTCAACCATGTACAAAAGCATTTCGTTTCTTACCTTTCTGGCATTTCTCCTCGCCCTGGTTTTCATAACCCCAAATCCGTGTCTATCCCAGGATCCGAGTCCGTCCGACGCGGATAAGGCCCTGTGCAGCAAGATGCTCCGTTTCGGCAAGGAGGCCTATATGCGCGGGAAATACTTGGACGCCAAAGAATATTTCAGAAAGGCCATCAAGGCGGATCCCAGCTCCATGGAGGCCTGGATCTTTTATGATCAGGCAGTGATCTTTGCATTGGCCGAAAAGGTGGAAAAGAAGGCGGATTTGGTCCTCCCGGATACATCCGCAAGAAAGGAAACCACCTCTCTCGGAACCCCGCCACCGCCCGAACCGGAGCCCAAGGAGGAAAAGATCGAATTTAAGATCGTTGAAGACGAAGGCTGTTAAATATTCGGGGGGGACCACCATGAACGACAAGCAAAAGGAAAGTGTACTGGGCGGTATCTTAAAAAGAGGGTACATCGCCATATTTCATGACAACTGGCCCATATGGGTGGGTGGCATCTTGATCGGCATCATGAGCATCATCACCTTTGCCTGGGCCAGGCCCTGGGGGTAGCCGGCGGCCTGAGGAACTGGGGGGATTGGTTCTTCAGCATGATCGGCGTTTATTCCCACAAACCGCTTTCGCCGCTGATTTCAACCAACTCCATCCTGACGCTGGGGTTGTTGTGGGGGGCATTCGGCTCGGCTTTGATGTCCAAGCAGTTCGCCATCCGCAACGCACCGCCCCTGGAACTGATCAAGGGAATTGTGGGCGGCACCCTCATGGGTATCGGCGCCGCCATGGCGGGCGGGTGTAATGTGGGCGGGTTTTATTCCGCCGTAAGCGCCCTCTCCTTCAGCGGCATTGCCATGATGATCGGCCTGGTTATGGGGGCGTATCTGGGTCTTCGCTATATCTATTGGGAATTGGAGCATCTGCCCGGGGGGTCTGCGGGCGGTGCCGTCGGTGAAAGAAAAGAAAAGGGCTTCAACTGGCTGAGTGTGGAACCTTATCTCGGTGCAGCCATTCTGCTGGCCGGTATTGTCTGCGCCTGGATCTACAGTGACAAGGCCCTGACACGCATTGGCGGGCTTCTTTTATGCGGAATCGCCTTCGGCGTCATCATCCAGCGCACCCGGTTTTGCTTTGTGCGCGGCTTCAGAGACCCCTTCATGACCGGCGAGGGTGAAGTGACCCGGGCCATCGCCATCAGCGTGGTCATCAGTATGCTCGGGTTTGCCGCACTCAAATGGACGGGACTGAGAGGTGAAGGGGCCTATGTACCGCAGGCCTTCTGGTTCGGTGGCCTGGTGGGCGGCATTATTTTCGGATTCGGCATGGTGGTGGCCGGCGGATGCGGGAGCGGCTCCGTATGGCGGGCCGGGGAGGGCCAGGTGAAACTGATCCTGGCGGTGATCTGTTTTGCCCTCTCCATATCGCTTTTCGAGACCCTTATCGATTACTCTGCAGGGCTGACCGCCCTCATGGGACACCGGGTCTTTCTGCCGGATTACATCTGTTACCGATGGACCGTTATCGGCATTGTGATCCTCATGTTCGTGTACTATATGCTTGCGGCCTGGAATGAGGAAACGGACAAATTTACAGTGGAACTGTAAATGCGATTCGTATACCGGCACTGCCACCATATGGTGGGGTTCAGGTAACATATTTCATCTTTAGGGAGGATTTGAATCATGGTAGACGACATTAAAGCGGATGAGACATTGGACTGCAGGGGCCTGAGCTGCCCCATGCCCATTTTGAAAACCAAAAAGGCCATTGGCAAAATGGCTTCCGGACAGATTATCGAGGTCCTCAGCACGGATCCGGGAACCAAGAATGATCTGCCTGCCTTTGCCAAACGCGGGGGGCATGAATACCTCGGGCACAAAGACGATGACGGGTTTGCGCGCCTTTTTGTGAAAGTGAAATAAAGCGCCGTCAAAGCATTTAAAAGGAGTCATAACATGTCTAAAGCATTAGGGGTATTCGTATCCTCTGACAAACATTTGGATAAGGTGATCAAGCTGTGCAGGGCCGCAAAGAAAAAGGGAGTGGATGCCACCGTTTTTTCACCCATACCGGGACCCTGCTGACCCAGGACCCCCGCTTTGCGGAACTGGAAGGCCTGGGCCACCTGTCCCTTTGTAACGTGGGCTTTGAAAGCCAGGGGCTCAAGCCACCGGTCCCCGGGGTCGATGAAAAGGACTACGCCACACAGGCGAGAAACGGTGAAATGATCGAAGAATGCGACCGGTACGTGGCATTTTAAGCAGCTTATCTCGGAGGTAAACCATGGAAGATATCAAGAACGTGGCCTTTCTGATCCGGAGAAAAGAGGATCTCTGGGAGGGTTCCCGCTCCACCCTGGGCCTGGCAGTGGAGAATTTTTATTCATACATGTTTGTCCTGGATGTGGAAGTGGATGATTCCGAGGCCTACAAGGAAAACCTGGAGTGGCTCGAGGACATGGAGTGTGAGTATTTCTCCAACAACCAGGCCAACGTCGATAAACACGGGTTTCAATACCTGAGCCTGGAGGACATCGGCGAAAGGCTCAAAGAAATGGACCTTATCGTTCCATTTGGGGGGTAGACATGAAGACACTGCACATTCTGAAATCAGAACCGGATAACAATACGACGATCCTGATGGATATCCTGTCCAGGGACGCAGAGACGACCGTGGCCAAGGTCTATGAGGAATCGACCGATTATGAGGGATTGATCGATCAGATTTTTGAACACGACCGGACGGTCTGCTGGTGGTGATGAGGATTGTTGATTGACGATTGGCGATTGGTGATTGTTTTTCCCATAGGAAACTTGACCGAAGCTTCGCATTGACTCAGATCATAAAAAAAAGCCCCCTTTCTCATGTAAAGGGGGCTTTTTACTTCAGCACATCAGAACTCGACCTCAAGCATTACCACTCTTGATCGAGATCGATTTCATCCCGTTCATACTGGGCGTCTCTCAATTCATTGGCCTTTTTGATCTCTTCCTCACTCCAGGGCTCAACAATGAGAGAGTCCGCCACCAGTTCCCAGAGATACTTGGTCTCAATATCGAGGCCGTACTCCTTGGTGAGGGACTTCATGATCTGATCCCGGCAGTTATGGCACGGTGCAATGACCATCTTTGCACCGGTATCCATGATCTGTTTGGCCTTGACCCGCCCGTAGTAGATGCGTTCCGCCTCATAGGGCATGGCCCAGGCCCCGCCACCGGCCCCGCAACAGAAGTTGTTCATCCGGTTGGGATGCATTTCCACATAATTCTCACAGCACTGCTGTGTGATCCATCTGGGCTCTTCAAAGAATCCATGCCCGAATGCCTTATCTCCTTTCCTGCCGTAATTACAAGGATCGTGCACGGTGGTCAGCTCTTCGTGGATCGACGGGTCCACCTTGATTCTGCCGGTCTCGATGTATTCCTTCATGAGATCGTGGACAGAGATAATGTCCCATTTTTCAAAGGCCTCGGGGAACCAGTTCTGCAGACCAAGCCTGGTCGCAAAGTAGGCGTGGCCTCATTCGGGCAGGAGCAGCCGCTTGCATTCAAGCCGCTCCATATGCTCCACAATCCGGCCGACAAGGGTCTTCATGGACTCATCATCACCGGAGAAAAGGCCCCAGTTGACCCCTTCCCACTGTGTGGAGGGAATGGTCCAGTCCTCTCTCGCCGCATAAAAGATTTTCCACCAGAATTTCATGTCATCGGGCTCACCAAAGGGCTCCTTTGAATTGACGGTCACCAAAAGGTTGGCGCCCTTCTTGTCCACCGGGGCGTAAAACCCGGGGAATCCCTCATCCTCGTCCATTTCCTTGGACAGATCCGCCAGGAGAAACAGAAAGTCATCCTTGGGAATCCCAAGATTGTTCCCTCGCTCCAGATCCATGACCACGCCTTTGTGGATCGGTCCGGGCACCTTGTCCCGTTCGCGGAGCCCCCTGGCCCGTCGCAACACCTTCAGGATCTCCACCCCCTGGGGACATGCGTATTCACACCGGCCGCACAGGGTACATACCCACGGAAACCGGGAGTCGATCAGTTCCTGATCCAGCCCAAGGGCGGCCATCCGGACCGCCTTTCTGGGGTCCATGCCGTCCACACCGGTCACCGGGCAACCCCCGGCACAGGTGCCGCAGGTGAAGCAGACATCGGCCCACTCCGGAGTGACCCGCAGTTTGCTCTCTTTTCGGTCTATTACCAACGGTTCCATTCAATAACCTCCTCACTCTGTCTTGGATACCTGTTTCACACCTTTTTTCGTTTCTCTTTATGCGCTTTGGAAATAAAAGTCAATGAGTAAATACGAAATAATGTCTCCTTTGGTCCAAATCGAGAGGCCTTTTTTCAAATAGTTAAAATGTAGCTACAATGTAAATAAAGCGGTTGCCAATTTCACATCCATGGGATATACATACCTGACATTTCGACATGCCCCGCATGAAAACCCGGGCGGGGGTCAAGAACCTATCAAGGGAGGTAGACTCATGGAATTTGGTTTAAGCGAAGAATTACAGATGCTCCGCGATATGGCGCGCGATTTTGCCACTGAGAAAATCGCCCCTTTTGCAGATGAATGGGATGAAAACCATTATTTTCCTTACGAAGAGGTCATCAAACCCATGGGAGAGCTGGGTTTTTTCGGCACGGTGATTCCCGAAGCCTACGGCGGTAATGAAATGGGCTGGCTTGCGGCCATGATCCTCACCGAGGAGATCGCCCGGGCGTCCAGTTCGGTCAGGGTCCAGATCAATATGCAGACCCTGGGCTGCGCCTTCACCATATTCAGGTACGGCTCCGACGAATTGAAAGAGAAATATGTGCCCAAGCTGGTGAGCGCGGAATACGTGGGGGGTTTCGGCATCACCGAACCCAACGCCGGCTCGGATGTCATGGCCATGAAATCCACTGCACAGGACAAGGGAGACCACTGGGTCTTAAACGGGTCCAAGACATGGATATCCAATGCCAGCGCCGCCGATGTCATCATCTATTACGCCTACACGGACCGTGAGGCCAGGGGAAAGGGGCTTTCCGCTTTTGTGCTGGAACCCAAAAATTTCAACGGGGTCACCACCAGTGACCTCAATAAACTGGGCACCCGCTCAACCCCCACCGGCGAGATCTATGTGGAAGACACTAAGATTCCCAAGGAGAATATCCTCGGAAAACCGGGGGACGGTGCCAAAATCGTCTTCAGTTCCCTGAACCAGTCCCGGCTCTCGGCGGCAGCCGGCGGGGTGGGACTCGCCCAGGCCTGTCTCGACACGGTGACCGCCTACTGCCAGGAACGGGAGCAGTTCGGGAAGTCCGTGGGACAGTTCCAGATGAACCAGGACATGATCGCCCAGGTGGCCGCAGAGATCGAAGCCGCCCGGCTGGTGGTCTACAAAGCGGCCTGGCAAAAAGACCAGGGGCAGCTCGGCAACACCCTGGAGGTGGCCCATGCCAAGTATCTCGCCGGGGAAATCGCGGAGAAGGCCACCCGCATGGCCATGCGGATCATGGGGGCCTATGGATATTCCACCGAATACCCGGTGGCCCGGTTCTACCGGGATGCGCCCCCCTATTACATGGTTGAAGGATCGGCCAATATCTGCAAATGGATCATCGCTCTCGATCAACTCGGCATCCGAAAGGCCAACCGATAAGGATTGTCGATTGATGATTGGCGATTGATGCATTCGTAAAAAGTCAACATCTCACGCAAAGCCGCAAAGAACGCAAAGGTAAGTGTTTAAAATTAATATATTTTTTCTCTGCGTCACTGCGTCTCTGCGCGAAAACATACTTTTTGCAGGACTATCACGATTGATCGATAACGGGATGTGGGAAATCAACCGGACATCCCGTTTTTATTATCTAAAGAAACATGGAGGAAGAGATGAAACCCTATTTCGAAAAAATGAATCCACTCGGTAAAGCCCTGACAGATAAGCAGCGAGCGGATTCCGAGGAAAATGTGGCCCAGCTTAAGGCCGTGGAAGATCAGGTGGCTGAGGCAGTGGAAGCGGTGAAGAATGCCGGTATTCCAGCGGAGGTCATTAAAAAGCGGGGCCAGATGACCGTCTGGGAGCGGATCGAACACCTCGTCGACCCCGGCTCATGGTGTCCCCTTCATACCCTCTATAATCCTCAGCTCAACGAAGAGGGAACCACCGGAGTCATTGACGGACTGGCCCGGATCAACGGCAAATGGGCCGTGGTCATCGGATTTGACAACAAAGTCATGGCCGGCGCGTGGATCGCGGGCCAGGCGGATAACCAGCTCCGGGTGACGGGTATGGCCAAGCGCCTCCATGTCCCCCTGGTCTGGATCGTCAACTGCAGCGGGGTCAAGCTCCCCGAGCAGCAGGAGGTCTATGCCAACCGCAGAGGCAACGGCACCACCTTTTTCCGGCATGCTGAACTGGAGAAGGTGGGCGTACCGGTGCTGGCCGGAATTTACGGCACCAATCCGGCCGGGGGCGGCTATCAGGGGATCAGCCCGACGATCCTTTTGGCGCATAAGGATGCCAACATTGCCGTGGGCGGTGCCGGCATCGTCAGCGGCATGAGTCCCAAGGGCTATTTTGACGAGGAAGGGGCTGAACAGCTCATCGAGGCCACGCGCCACTTCAAACAGGTGCCCCCCGGGAGTGTCCCCATCCATCATAACGAAACCGGGTTTTTCAAGGAGGTCTATGAAACAGAGGAAGGTGTGCTGGACGCCCTCAAGAAGTACATGGACATGACACCCGCCTACGATCCCGGGTTTTTCCGGGTGGCCGAGCCCAAGGCGCCCCGCTTTTCAGTGGATGACATCAATCACATCGTGGCATTCAATCAGAAGCGGAGCTACAGCCTGGATGAGATGCTGGCCCGGATTTTTGATAACAGCGAACACATGGAGTTTCGGCCCGATTACGGCCCTGAGGTCTACACCGGACTGGCCAAGATTAACGGCCTCTTAATGGCATTCATCGGTAACCGGCAGGGGTTTTTGGGGGCCGACTATCCGGAATATGCCCCCTACCCCGGTATCGGCGGCAAGCTGTACCGCCAGGGCCTCATCAAGATGAATGAATTCGTCACCCTGTGCGGCCGGGACCGGGTGCCCATTGTCTGGTTCCAGGACACCAGCGGCATCGATGTGGGCGACATCGCGGAAAAGGCGGAACTGCTGGGCCTGGGCCAGTCCCTCATCTATTCCATTGAGCAGACCGATGTGCCCCAGATCTGCATTGTCCTGAGAAAGGGGACCGCGGCGGCCCATTACATCATGGGCGGACCCACGGCCAATAACCATAACGCCTTTACCCTGGGGACCCCGGCAACGGAAATCTACGTGATGCACGGGGAAACGGCCGCCGCCGCCTCATTCGCGAGACGGCTCGTCAAGGAAAAGGATGCAGGCCGACCCTTAGGACCGGTCATCGACAAGATGAACGAACTGGCTCAGCAGTATCACGACAACTCACGGCCCATATACTGTGCCAACCGGGGGTATGTGGACGAGATCGTCTCCCTGCCCGAGATGCGAAAATACATTGAGGCGTTCGCCGGATGCGCCTATCAGAACCCGGTGTCCATCTGTCCGCACCATCACATGATGATTCCGAGGCTGATTAAGGGGTAAGATTCAGTTGGGGTTGAAGACGAGGGATTTAACCGTCACCGGAAACACCTGACCGTTCACGAGGGGTTCACCGATATCGATCCAGTCCCCCTCATTCAAATGGAGCTCATCTATGGACAGCAACCGGGTCCTCAGTTTCGTTTCCCGGCGGATGACATTGCCCACGCCACAGGCGATATCGGTTCCAAAAATGAGGATGATGGGAAGCTGTTTTTGAATGGAACGGGACAGGGCCGCCTCGATGGATCTGGCAAAGAGTTCCAGCTGCTCGTAGTTGGCCCGCGCAGGATCCTTAAAATATAGCGCCACCACCTGCTCGCCTTCTTTCATATCAAATCGTTGAAATGACGCCTTGGTCTCGGTGATGACGTGGTCCACGCTCAACCGCGATTCATCCACATCCACGCGAATGACCGGCACATTTTTAATGGGGAAGGTCACCCCGTCATCCATGAACCCACTCGACCCGGAGATGGATAACGAGTAGGCGCCGGCGCCGATAACCGTGGCCCGAATCTTGTTTTTGGGCTCCACGACCGGCGCTGGGAGATTCGGAATCAGTTCCTGTATCTTTTCGGCCAGGAGCACCCCCAGATCATCGTAATACTGGCCGTTCATTCCATAGAGGAGTTCCCCCACGCCCCCTGAGAAGGCGTATGCATCAATGCATTCCGGGAAATCGAGATCATCCGTTACCATGAGCGCCTTTGCCGTGGCCGAGGTGGTCGGTCCGATCAAGGCCTCGAGTAACGCGCCTGCAAATGCCTCAGCGATCATCTCCATGTGGATTTTGGAAATGTGATCACCGACCTTATGGTCCATCCCCAGGGACTTCATGACCACTTCGGCCGGAGAATGGATCCGGCGGATCGTTCCATCGGATGTGACGGCCAGGAGCCTCCCGCCCACGGATATACAGCTGGTGGAGATGACGTCTCCGTTTCGGGATATGGCCAGATTGGCGGTGCCGCCACCGATATCACAGGAGAGGATGGTTTTTCTCTCGGCCCTGGACCGTGCGGTGATTCCGGACCCCATGGCCGTAATGAGGCTTTCAAAATTGGCCCCTGCCGTAGCCGCCACAAAGTGACCCGCCCCTTTAGAAAGCGCCTGGACGATCTCCCGGGCGTTTTCTTTCCGGGCGCTCTCACCGGTCACGATGACGGCCCCGCTCTGAACCGAAGCAGGTTCAATTCCCGCCTGCTCATATTCGGCCATAAAAAACTGAGAAAGGGCGTCCACATCAATGGTATCATCGGGCAAAAGGGGGGTATCGATGATGCGCCCTTCGTAAATAACCTCCCGCTTCTTAATATAAAACCGACGGGTGGGCGAGTCGGGATCCCGGTGTAACAGCAGATGTGAAAAGGCGAGATGGCTTGTGGAACTTCCTACATCCACACCCACTGACAGCAATTCGATGTCATTTATTTCCAAAAAGCACTCTTCTGTCCAAGGGCCCTCTGCCGGCCATGTGCCGGCAAACGTCCCTTTACTGTTCAATCAACACTCAACAATCAAAAATCGTCAATCCTACAGTTCCGCCTGCATGGTTGCGGCCTCTCTCTGCGCAGCGGAAAGTCGTTCCGCCGCCACCTTCCGCCGGTCGATGCTCTCCTGACCCGCGTCCACGTATTCAACGGCGTTTACATCACAGAACCGAACGCACTGGGGATCTCCCCGCACAGATCGCACTTGAAGACTTTCCTGTCAATGGTGTTATAGCTCATGGCGCCGAAGGGACAGACCGCCACACATGAGCGACATCCGATGCACACATCGTAATCCACCTTCACAACACCGAGGTCTTCGTCCCGCGAGATCGCTTTTACAGGACACACATTCATACACGGTGCATCCTGGCACTGTTGACACGACATGGGCACATAGAGCCCTTCGGACTCCCACTTCATCACCTTGATCCGGCTCCTCGTGGGATTGGATACCCCGTCGTGCATCACTGCGCAGACCAGTTCGCATAACCGGCATCCGGTGCACTTTTGATAATTGATACTCAGGACCTTATCCATTGTGTTCCTCCTCATTATGCCGGTTAGAGCAGATGGGACGGCTCATCTTCCAGGCCGAGTCGTTTCAGGGTTTCAGGGGTGGGCACGCCCTTTTCATCCCAGCCGTGATGCGCGTAAAATTCATCCACCATCTTTTTGAATTTCTCCCGGTCGATCCGTCGGCCGATGACATCGGGTGCCCCTCTCCGGCATGGCTCGTCAAAATAGCGATGGTTCAGCATGTCTCCCTTTTTGAGATCTTCCCGTTTCAATCCCTCTCTGAGGTTGAACAGCCGCTCCATATTGTTGCACCGCTCAGCGATTTCCCAGATCTCCTCGGGAGTGAATTCCATCCCGGTGTTGTAATAGATCACCTTGGGCCAGTCTTCAAAATTGGGAAGTGTTGCGCCCAGAAAGACCGTATGATACTTGCAGATGCCGAGGCAATCCACCGCCATGTAGCAGTTCTCCTGCCAGAAAACCTGCCACGGCTTGCCTTCATATTCGGTATGCTCCGAACTCAACGGGCCGTCATAAGGAATCGGACTGCTGTAGATCTTCCGCAACACCTCTTCCGGAAGATGATATAGATCGATGGCCGGCCGGCTTCTGAGATGGTCGGATCCTCTCGATGCCGTGGCAATGTTGAGGGCCAGGGCCGGCGTGGCCCGTTCATCGGAGTGGAGGTTGTTCATCCCCTTCACCTGGATGAGGTAATCGAAAGCATTCTTTCCGATCTTCTCTGCCGCCGGGATACCCCCATCCGCCAGGGCGTCGCCCAACCACCCCTCCCTGTAACAGATCCGCTTCACCATTTCCAGGAGGGCCTCGTCGTTTCCAAAGGTCAAATCGAGTCCATCGGTCTCTTTACTGGTCAGGATGCCCTCCTCATAGAGTTCCATAGCCCACGCGATCATACTGCCCGTCTCCAGGTTGTCCATCCCGTACTGGTCCACCAGATGGTTCCCGACAAGGACCGTCTCCGCACTCCTGCAGTCAGGTTCGCCGCCGAATGCCCCCTGAGACGTATATTCCGGGCCTTCATCATATTTCCCAGAGTAAGGACCCGATGGAATACGGTACTGGGCGCGGCAGTGCACCTGACATCCGAAGCAACCGGTCATGTGATAAGGACCCATGGTCTCTTCACAGATCTCATCGATCCGTTCCGGTTCGATATCGTCGGCATATTCCAACTGGTTGTACTGAAAATTGCGGTTCCTCACCCCGCCCCAGGAATTGGTGGCCCCCCAGATAAAGGGGGTGCCCAGTTTTCCCTGGGTCTGGTTGACCTTGGCACTGGTGATCTGGTCGATGAAGGTTTTGTTGTGTTCTAATGCTTCCACAGGATGGGCAATCGCGATGTCCATGGTCCCGCGGACAGACACGGCCTTCAGGTTCTTGGACCCCATGACGCATCCCATCCCGGTCCTCCCGGCGGAATTCTTGATGCCGGTCATGACATTGGCAAAGCGAACGAGGTTTTCTCCTGCCGGGCCGATAACCGCACTCTTGATATCCTCATCCCCCATCTCTTCCCGTATGGCCCACTGGGTTTCGGTGGTGGTCTTTCCCCACAGGTTTTCCGCGTCCCGTATCTCGATATCCCCGTTATGAATCCAGATGTAGACCGGCTTTTCCGCCTTCCCCTTAATCACCAGGTGGTGGAACCCGGCCCATGCCAGTTCCGGGGCGAAGAAACCGCCCATGTTGGCGCTTCCCAGTAGATTGGTCAGCGGGGATTTGGCCATGATGTGGGTTCGTGCCGTGGCCGACGCGCAGGTGGCCGTCAGGATACCGCCACTCATGATGAGCGGGTTTCCCGGGTCCAGGGGATCACATCCCTTCTCACAGTGATTGTAAAGGAGGTAGGCATCGAGGCCCCGTCCCCCGAGGAATTTTTTTCTTACCGCCAGCGGAATCGGCTTGGTCTCAATATCGCCGGTGGTCAGATCGATATATGCGATCTTTCTTTTGAGTGCCATCTTACTTCCCTCCCTTCTCTGAAGGCGTTGCGGACGCCCCAATCCCCGCCAGCTTATTTTGTGCGATTTCCCGGTTCACATCCCAGACCGGTCCCCTTATGCGGGGCAAGTTCGGGTTTACCCAGAAGAGGCGGTATTCCATGCCGCAAGTGGGGCACTTGGCATGTTTGGCCCCAGGCTCGGGCTGGATCCGTTCCATGCAACTGGGATTATGGCATCTGACTTTCCCGAATGTCCGGGTCTTGCGTAAGCTGGAGGACGCCGACATGTTGTCATCCTTTATTGCCATGGTGATCTCCTTTCACGTTTTTGGTTACTTAATCACAATCGTTATCGCTATCGGGATCGTTATCGTTATCGGAATCGCGATCGGTATTGAATGTTCTGTCTCAGTGCAACTCGCCTCCCGATGTTTCCAATAAGATCTTCCACATTTAAAACATCATGGCGAACGGTGATAAAGGATCCGATCTTCCTGTTTGCACACCCCATTTTTCCGATTACGATTTCGATCCCGATACCGATTTGGACGTCGTAAATGACTAAGACAATCGCTTTGAATTCTTAGGAATTGGCGCGACCCTATGCAAAGTGGCCGCATAATTTCCTTTCTTGCACACGGGGCAGATCGACAAAAGGCCTCCCAGATTCAAGTCCTCTTTTCCCTTTTGCAGATATTCAAGCTCCTTTTTGGGCATCAGATACTCCCCGCAGACCTCGCAGAAAACGGCATATTCCCGGTGACCATTTTGAATTAAGAGATCCCTTAAGGCTATCATGAAGTCCTGAAAATGGATACCGGACGGACAGAAAAAGGTGCACTCCCGGCACGTCAGACAATACCAGAGGGCCTCCTCATTGTCGATATCCCCCGAATCGAGCGAAAGCCGCTCCACCACCCCGCGGGGGGACCGATCGTAGGCGTACTCCCCGTAAAAGTCGAGCATGGGGCAGACGGCTGAACATTT
Organism: Deltaproteobacteria bacterium; assembly: GCA_034522175.1. Lineage (GTDB taxonomy): Bacteria > Desulfobacterota > DSM-4660 > Desulfatiglandales > Desulfatiglandaceae > JAIPDZ01. The sequence continues at coordinate 4,911,494 of JAXHLQ010000001.1, forward strand.
TCCGCACTCCAGGCATCTTTGGAGGTAGTGTCGCTGTATGAGCTTTTCTATCTGTGCTTTCATAGCGCCAGTTGATGTCCCTCTTCCGATTGGTCCACCATGGCCAATATTTCCGCATCCGTAAATCCCTTCAATCCCACCGCCCCGCTCAGGCAGGAGGCCGCACACAGACCGCAGCCCTTGCACTCGGTCGAGTTGACCCGGGCGACCCGCGGCTTTGAATCCTGTGAGCCGTCCCCTGCCGCCCAGTCAATGGCCCCGAAGGGGCATATATCGATACAGCGGCCGCAGCCGGAACATTTCAAGGGATCCACCTCAGAGATGAGGGCATCGGTCACCACATGTCGCCGGGCCATGGGGACGGCCGCCTTGGCAGCGGCCGCATAGCCCTGGGATACGCAGTCGGTGATGTCTGCCGGGAACCGTGCGCATCCGGCGATGAAAATACCGTCTGCAGGAAATTCAACCGGCCGCAACTTCTGATGGGCCTCCATGAAAAACCCTTCGTTTCCCAGGGGGATCTTCATCATCCGTGAAAGTACCTGATTGTCTTCCGGATGGACCAGCGGCGTGGTGAGGATCACCGCCTCCGCCGGCAGTTCAATTTCCCGTCCCATGAGTTCGTGATAGACCTTCACGCCTGTGACACGGCCGTCGGTCCCTATAATCTCAGGGGGGCGATTCCGGTTATAGCGCACAAACCGTACCCCCACCTGCATGGCCTTCTGGTAATAGATCTCAAAGACCTTTCCAACCGCCATGATATCCCGCTGCAGAATGGTCACATTCGCATCCGGCACGGCCTCTTTGATCAGTGTGGCATTTTTTATGGCCGTGATACAACAAAAGCGGCTGCAGTAGGGGGAACTGTCGGTCCGGGCGCCCACACAATTGATCATAACCACATCTTTGAACCGATCGTATGGTCCCTCGGTCATTTTCTCGAATTCGAGCTGGGTCATGACAGGGTCCAGTTCACCGTATTGGAAAAGCCCCTTTGGCGCAAGTTCTCTCGCCCCCACGGCGATGATAATGGTGCCGGCATTCAGTTCAGCGGTCTTTCCCCCTTCAGTGATCGAGATGGAAAAATTGCCGATGAACCCGTTCACGCCGGTCAACTCCGCCTTAAAATGCACATGGATTTTGTCATGGGCGAGGACCTTATCGATCAAGGGGCCCATAAATTCGCTGGTGGGTATATTTGATGGGAAGACCCGGTTGACGCCCTTCAAAATCCCGCCCAGTTGATCGGTCTTTTCCAGAAGATCCACCCGGTACCCCTGATTCCCTAGGCTCAGGGCCGCAGACAGGCCGGTAATGCCGCCCCCCACCACCAGCGCTGTGGGGAGGACATCGGTGGAGAGGTCCGATTCCGGGGTCAACAGCGCCACTTTGGCCACCCCCATACGCACCAGGTCTTTGGCCTTTTCCGTGGCCTTATCCTGTTGTCCCATGTGAACCCAGGAACAGTGTTCCCGGAGGTTGACGAATTCAAAGAGATACTTATTGAGACCCGCCATCTCACAGTTCTTCTTGAAAAGCGGCTCATGGGTTCGCGGCGTACACGATGCCACCACCACGCGGTTGAGGTCATGGGCGGCAATCTGCTCTCTGATGGAGGAGAGACCGTCCTCTGAACACGTATACAGATTCCCTTCGGCGTGGGCAACATGGGGGAGCGACCCCGCATATTCCACCACATCAGGCACATGGACCGTTCCGCCGATGTTGGTGCCGCAGTGGCAGATGAATACGCCGATTCTCAATGACATGGATGCTTATCTTTCATGGTTGAATCGCATTTTTACGGGCTCACGGAAAGCAACATCGAATATTAAAGATCTCCCAAAAATTAAATTTTCGCGCTGAGACGCCCCAGTGAAACACAAACGGAAAGGTTTCACGGGGTAAACAGGGGCGCAGAGAAAAAATATTTTAATAGTCAGCTTTGCGGGCTTTTCCTGTTTCCGGTCGAAGCATAGCGAAGATCCCGCTGCCAGCGGGACTTTGCGTGAGTCCCGCCGTGGCGGGATTGGCTTTTTACGAGGCCCTCAATATCCAGACCTGTTGTCTATCCAGTCGTTCTCAGGCGAGCGCCTCCGCGGCCTTTGCCGCCGCACCCGACGCCCGGATTACCGAGTCGGGCACGTCCATGGGGGCCTGGCAGAACCCGCAGGCAAAGACCCCTTCCCTGCTCGTACCGAACGGGTCCCCAAGTCCTTCGGGGGCGTCCACAAACCCAAAGGGATCCAGCCCGATGCCCAGGCGCCGGGCCAGCGTATCGTTTCCCGCTGACGGCACCAGGGCCTGGCAGAGAATCACCATGTCAAATTCCTCAGCCTCATATACCCGGTTCACCGTGTCTTCATAATGGATCACGGGATTCTGATTCGCCTCATTCACCGTGACCCTGCCCGGTCTGGCCCGCACATACCGCACTTCATATTCCTTCTCGGCGCGCCGCACATATTCCTGGAAGCCCTTTCCCACGGCCCGCATGTCCATATAGAAGATGGTGGAGGTCAGCTCGGGATAATGTTCGTGGGCCAGTATGGCCTCCTTGGTGGCATGCATGCAGCAGACCGCAGAACAGTAATTCATATGCCGCACATCCCGCGAGCCCACACACTGGATAAACCCCAGCCGTTTGGGTTCTTTTCCGTCTGACGGACGCTTCAGGTGGCCGATGGTGGGTCCAGACGCACAGATCATCCGCTCGAACTGCATGGCGGTCAGCACGTTGTCAATGCTCCCCCACCCATATTCCATCAACGGCCGCACATCATACAGATCAAAACCCGTAGCCAGGACCACGGCGCCCACATTGAGGGTCATCTCCCGGTCTTTTTGACTGAAATCAACCGCCTCCGCCTTGCAGATATTCACACAGGTATAACACTCCGAGCAGATGCCGCAGGAGATGCATCGTTTGGCTTCAGCCACGGTCTCTTCCTGACTGAATCCCTGCTGGACCTCGTTGAAGTTCCCGGCCCGCGCCTCCACACTCAGCCGCGGCATGCGGGTCCGGGGGACGGGTGCGATCCCTTCGGTGGGCACATCCGTGACCGGGTCCCAATTCTTCTCCCTGCCCGCTTTTAGATCTTCACCCCGCATGAACCGGTCCATAGACAGGGCCGCCTGCTTTCCCGCCTCGATGGCCTCGATCACCGTCCTGGGGCCACTCACCGCATCCCCGCCCGCAAACAGGTCCGGGTCATCGGTCTGGAGCGTCAGGGGATCCACGGTCATGGTGCCCCAGCCGGAGAGAGCACACGCGCATTCGGGGCCGAGACAGCTCCAGTCGGATGCCTGCCCAATGGCCGGGACCACACCGTCCACTTCCATGACAAACTCAGAGCCATCTATGGGAACGGGCCGGCGCCGGCCGCTTTAATCCGGTTCCCCCAGTTCCATCCGGATACACTCCATTGCCGAGACCTTGCCGTTTTCACCGAGAATCCGGATCGGATTGGTCAGGGGATGAATCTGGATCCCTTCTTCCCGGCACTCCTCGATCTCCTCTTCGTTGGCCGGCATCTCATCGAAGCTGCGGCGGTACAGGATGAATGGGTCTTCACACCCCAGCCTCAACAGGGTCCGTACCGCATCCATGGCCACGTTCCCACCGCCCACCACAGCGATCCGCTGACCGATATGGACCGTCTTTCCGAGATTCACATCTCTCAAAAAATCCACCCCGGGATAGACGCCCTCGAGGTCTTCGCCTTCGATCCCGAGACGTTTGCATTCATGGGCCCCGATTCCCAGGAATATGGACTTGTATCCCTCTTTGCGGAGCTGATCGATGGTGACATCTTTGCCCACGTCCACGCCGGTCCGGATCGCCACCCCCATCTCCTGGATACATTGAATCTCCGTCTGGATGATATCCCGCGGGAGCCGGTATTCGGGGATGCCCAGGCTCAGCATACCGCCGGTCACCGGGGCTTTCTCGTAGATGGTCACCGGGTACCCTTCCCTGGCGAGATAGTAAGCGCAGGAAAGCCCGGCCGGACCGGATCCCACGATGGCCGCCTTCTCCTCTTTCTGATCCTTCATCTCAGGAACGTATCGGGTGTCGGCTTTGAGGTCCAGATCCGCCACGAATCGCTTGATGAAATCGATGGCCACCGGCGCATCCACCTCACCCCGAGTACAGATGGATTCACACGGGTGGTGACAGACCCGCCCGCAGATAGCCGGCAGGGGATTTTCTTCCTTGATCAGGCGAAGCGCCTCCTCGAACCGCTCCTGGGCCGCCAGGGCCACATATCCCTGAACACTGATATGGGCCGGGCACGCCGTCTTGCAGGGCGCCGTTCCGCGATGCTCGATGGTGAATGTGGACGGTACGGACTGGGGAAAGTATTTGTAAATGGCCTTTTTGTTTCCCAGTCCGGCATTAAAGGCGTCGGGGATGGTCACGGGGCACCCCTCGATGCAGTCCCCGCACCCCACGCATCGCTCCTCATCGATGAATCGGCTCTTCTTCGCCACCGTGGCGGTAAAATTGCCCTTCTCCCCGCTCAGCGACACCACCTCGGCATAGGTCATGAGTTCTACATTTTCGTGATTGGCGCATTCGATCATCTTGGGGGCCAGGATGCACATGGCGCAATCGTTCGTCGGAAAGGTCTTGTCCAGCTGGGCCATTCGTCCGCCGATGCTCGGCTTGCTTTCGACCAGGTAGACCTTGACCCCCATGTTGGCCAGGTCGATGGCCGATTGTATCCCGGCGATGCCGCCGCCTATCACTAATACTGCTTTTGGTTCCACGTTCTCATCTCTCAGAGAGGTAAACCGCCCCGTGCCTATTTAAATTTTGCATCAATTATGAAATCACTATTAAAAGTTCACTATTCTGAACTTTTATAGATCATATTTACCATATTTCCTGGGGGTGTCAAGCAAAAAAACCATCGCCAATTTTCAAATTATGCCCGTCCAACCCTTACAAAGCATGGATACTTACAGACCCATAAGCCATCATAACTGATCATTTTTCGTTATTCCATATAGATTTTAAACTACATAATATCAATAGGTTAATGAATCAGGCCTTCGCGGATGGAACCGTATTGAGGCGTTTTTATAAATCCATCCATTCCCCTCAATGAAATTATCTATTGACAGAGTGAATCATTCCCGGTAAAAAAAGGGGTAAACGTTCATTATGGTGAACAATCCAATGACCTATGAAGCCCCGTCCGTAAGAAAAGCATTCCTGATCCTTGATCAGATCTCAAAAAGGCCCCAGGGCCTGGGGATCAGCGATGCGGCGAGAGATCTGAACATGAGTAAGGGGACGGTTCACGGCATCTTCGCTGCCCTCTCGGATCTGGGGGCCATTACCCGCAATCCCGTTACCAAGAAATATACCCTCGGCCTTACGCTGTTTGAACTGGGAAGGCTGGCCTATGCCCAGATAGACCTGGTGGCCTTAGCACGTCTGGTCATGGAGGAATTGATGGAACATTCTTCTCAATCGGTGTTTGTGGGCATTCTCAACGGGCGGCGGGTCACCATACTGGACATGGTGGAGTCCAGACAAGACCTCAAGATTACCTCCCCCAGGGGCACCACCATCCCGCTTTTGGCCGGAGCCGCGGGCAAGGCGATTCTGACGTTGATGGATGACGCGCAGGCTGATGCCATGATCCGGGAAAAGCCACTCCCCCGGTTTACCGAACACTCCATCACCGATCCGGAGCGTTACCTTGAGGCCGTCAGACAGGCCCGGGTACAGGGATATGCCACGGATGATGAGGAGTATATCTCCGGTGTACGGGCCGTTGCCGCGCCCATTCCCGACGGACTGCAGTTGAAATCAGCGCTCTGGGTCGTTGGATTCAAGACCACCCTTGACGACCGGCAAATGCGCGCATTGATCCGTGCCACCAAAGATGCCGCCCGCCGGATCACGGATGAAATAGACCGGGCAAGACACCGCGATACCCGCTGAACACCCGTTACGCCTCCTATCAATCCATCGGGTCAGAAAATCTCTTGCCCCGAGCCCCGATCATCGAATATTTCCGGGTTGAGGCAGTTGGGCGGGACCTCACCTCTAAATATGGCGATCAGGTTCCTGGCGGCCATCAGACCCATCTCCGTCCGGGTTTCCATGGACGCGCTGCCGATGTGGGGCAGGATGACCACGTTGTTCATCTTCAGCAGTTCCGGATGGATTTCGGGCTCATCCTCAAAGACATCGAGGCCCGTCCCCGCAATCCGTTTTTCCGTCAAGGCCTCCACCAGCGCTTCCTCGCGAATGACTTCGCCCCGTGCAGTGTTGATGACAAATGCCGTTGGCTTCATCAAGGACAGCCGCTCAGCGTTGATCAGCCCTTTGGTTTGAGGCGTCAGGGGCACGTGGATAGACAGGAAGTCAGATTCCCTCATCAGGGTACTAAGGTCAACGAAGTCGGCGCCCAGTCTCTTTTCTATGTCAGGCTCGGCCCTGTGCCGGCTATGGTAGGTGATCCGCATGTCAAACCCTCTGGCGCGTTTGGCCAGGGCCTGCCCTACCCGGCCGAATCCCAAAATACCGAGTGATTTGTGATGCACATCTGAACCCAATAACAAAAGCGGGTCCCAACCCTCATATTTCCCGGCCCTGGTATATCCATCCCCCTCAACAATTCTTCGGGCAACGGTCAGAATCAGTGCCATGGTTAGATCCGCCGTGGTGTCGGTCAAAACCCCCGGGGTATTGCTCACGGCAATTTTTCGCTTTGTGGCGGCATCCACATCAATATTGTTGAACCCCACCGCATAGTTGGCAATCATTTTGAGTTCTTTACCGGCCCGATCCATCACCTCCTCATCCATGACATCGGTCAAGAGGGACAAAATACCTGCCTTGCCCGCAACCCCCTCCAGGCGTTCTTCACGACTCAAAACGCGGTTGTGGGGGTTACATGTCACTTCAAAATTTTCCTCGAGAAGCGTCATTGCCGCTCGGGGCAGCTTTCGGGTTACGAATATTCGAGGTTTCATCTTCTCCATCCTTCACATCTCAAAAGGGAAAGGGCCGCACAACTGTCTCACCAACGGCCTTTGGGGATTGAGCGGAACCATACCATCCCCGGCGATCCAAATAAACCCTTAAAAAAATACCCCTTCTCCTCTCATCCCCTATCTGGTACAATGAAATCGGTCAACTGAATTCTGAGTTCCTGTTTGACATCTAAAGGAAATCCCATATGGAAACCGGACCATTGAAAAGACACGATACCTCCTTTTATCTTCTTTCCGAAACAGAGGTGCTGGGGACCCTGTCGAGCACCGCAGAAGGCCTGTCAGAAGAAGAGGCAGCCCGGCGGAAGGAGACATTCGGACCCAATGCTCTTAAGGAGGGAAAGCGGGTCCCCCGCTGGAAGAAGTTTCTCAGGCAGTTCACGGACGTGCTGGTGGTGGTGCTCCTCCTCGCGGCCGTGGTCACTGCCGTTTTAGAGCCCGGAGAAATCGACTGGATGGTCATCGCCGCCATCGTCCTGATCAACGCCGTCATCGGATACCTGCAGGAGGAAAAGGCGGAGGAGGCCATTGCTCAGCTGAAGCGTATGCAATCGCCCATGGCCATGGTCATGCGGAACGGAAAACGATCCGAAATCCCGGCCACTGATCTGGTACCGGGGGATATCATCCACATGGAGAGCGGAGGACGGGTGCCCGCCGATGCCAGGCTTGTTTCAGCGAGCAGTCTGAAGGTAAATGAAGCGGCATTGACCGGGGAAAGCCTTCCTGCGGAGAAGACGGCCGAAGTCCTTGATCAGGATGTCCCCCTGGCCGACAGGACCAATATGGTCTTCATGTCCACCGGCGTGGAAACCGGCCGGGGCGTGGCCGTGGTCGCCCGGACGGGCATGGACACCGAACTGGGCAAGATCGCCCACATGATCCAGCAGGTGGAGCGGGTGGAAACCCCGCTTCAAAAGCGCCTTAAAAAACTGGGCAAGGGCCTCGGGGGTCTGGTGCTTTTCATCTGTTTTCTCATGTTTGCCCTGGAGCTCTGGAGAGAATTCAATCACCTCTCCATCAAAGTCGCCGTGGAACTCTTCGAAACCGCGGTCTCCCTCGCCGTGGCCGCCATCCCCGAAGGCCTCCCCGCCGTGGTGACCATATCGCTCGCCATGGGACTCAAGATCATGGCGAAACGCCATGTGATCGTTCGCAAACTCCCGGTTGTAGAGACCCTTGGGAGCGCCACGGTGATCTGTACGGACAAGACCGGGACCCTTACCACCGGCACCATGACCGCCGATGTCCTTTATACCGCCGACGCGATATGGCACATCAGCGGCACGGGATACGCGCCTGGAGGCTCATTTTCGATCGATGGGAAACCGGCTGATCCGAGTGCTGACGCGGCCACAGACCATATCCTGAGAGCGTCGGCGCTCTGCGCCGACGCCACTCTTAAAGAAGAGGCGGAGCAATGGTCGGTCCTGGGAGACACCACCGAAGGGGCCATTGTGGTCATGGCGGAGAAAGGCGGTTATCCCTATAAGACGTTCCGTTCCGCCAACCCCCGAAAGGACGAGAAGCCTTTCGATTCAAAACGTAAACTGATGTCCACCCTGCACGAAACCGACACGGGGGATGAGGTGGCCTACACAAAAGGGGCCCCCGAAGCCGTGCTTGAGATCTGTGGTCGAGAGATGACGGATCAAGGGGAAATCCCACTCTCCGAGGAACGGAAATCGACCATTCTTTCCCTCACCGAGGAAATGGCCCTCAAAGGCTATCGAACCCTTGGCTTTTCCGTATCCCTTCAAGGACAGATGGAAAAGGATATGGTCTTTCTCGGCGTGGTGGGGATGAAGGACAAGGTGAGACAGGAGGCGGCCGAAGCCGTTCAAAAGGCCCAGGCAGCCGGCATCCGCACCATCATGATCACCGGCGATCACCGGCTCACCGCCCTCGCCGTGGGACGGGAGGTTCATCTCTTAGAGGATGAATCCGAGGCGGTCAATTGCCGGGACCTCGACGGCCTGAGCGAGGCGGAGCTTAACCGAGTGGTTCAGAAGGCATCTGTTTTCGCAAGGGCCGCGCCCGAGCACAAGGTACGCATCGTTTCCGCTCTCAAAGCAACCGGAGCGGTCGTCGGTATGACCGGAGACGGGGTCAATGACGCACCGGCCCTCAAGATCGCGGACATCGGGGTGGCCATGGGAAAAACCGGGACCGATGTAACCAAGGAGGCCTCGGACATGATCATCACGGACGATAACTTCGCATCCATCATCGCCGCGGTGGAAGAAGGCCGATCCATTTACGACAATATCCGGAAAGCCATCCAGTTCCTGCTCTCATGCAACATGGCTGAGGTCTGTGTCATGCTGGTGGCCATTGTGGCGGGGTGGCCCCTCCCCTTCATTGCGCTTCAGATCCTCTGGATGAACCTGGTAACGGATGCCTTTCCGGCCCTGGCACTGGTCACCGAACCCAAAGAACCGGATCTGATGCAAAGGCCTCCCCGGAACCCCAAGGAGGGCGCCATCACCCGGGATATGATCGCCTCCATTCTGGTGTCGGCCGGAATTATCACCGTCGGCACCCTGTTGGTTTTCTGGTACAATCTCTCTTATCTCGAGCGGTCCCTCGCCGTGTCCCGCACCACGGCCCTCACCACCATGGTATTCTTTCAGATGTGGACGGCCATCGCCTGCAGATCCACCACCCACAGCATGGCCAAGATCGGATGGTTTTCCAATCCCCGGCTCCTCATGGCCATCGGGCTCTCCATTGCCCTCATGATGCCCGTGATCTATCTCCCCGTGGCCCAGGAAACCTTTCAGACCGCATCACTCGGTTGGGTTGAGTGGATCGAAATCGCCCTCATATCGGTGTTCGGGTTTCTTGCGGTGGAGATATGGGAGGGGTTGAACCGGCGCTATTTTCACCTCGGCGCTGCGAACCATCGGATAAGAGGGTGAAAACGACTATCGGGTCCATGTAATCGATGATTATCTATTCGACTACCCGAGGATTTCCTTCAGCGTACGTTCCAGTTCAGCCATTTCATAGGGTTTGTCCAGGGCGGCCTTAAACCCGTAGGCTTCAAAATCGGCCATGACCGGGTCGTTGAAGTAGCCGCGGGATACTAAAACGCCTCCTCCGGAATATCCAAGGCCGAGGTATCTTCCTGTTTAAACGCCATGTGACGTGAGAAGACATTCACCAGAATATTTCTACAGAAGTAATGAGCGGATGCCTTCTTCCCCCTGTAGAAAACACCATCTGCGGAAGCCTCATCCACAGTCTCGAGATTGTCCCGAACAATCAACCCTTGTTCCAGCATGATCTGCCCCATGAGCACCTCCGCAAAACATTCCAGAAAACGTGTGGCGGACAAGGGAATCAGCCGGGCCTTTTCTCCCTGGAAATACTGCGGAAAGGTCATGGCAAATTCGCCCAGGGCCTGGGCCGCCTTGAAAAGAAGTTTAAAATCGGCACCGAAATCCGGATCGTCCTTGTGTTCACTGGTAAAAGCCATCACCCCCTGGATCCATTCCTGGAACACCTTACCCCCTTCCATGGGGACTTTCCGTCCCAGGAGGTCCAGTGCCTGGATATAGCTGGTCCCTTCCCAGATGGAGTTGATTTTGCTGTCCCGCATATACTGCTCAATGGGGAATTCGCTGCAGTACCCAACCCCGCCCAAAACTTGAAGGGCATCGCGGGTCAGCAGGAACCCAAAATCCGTGCAGTAGGCCTTGACCAGCGGTGTAAACATCTCCACTTGCCGGTGCGTTTTCGTTCGGGTTTCCTCGTCAGGGTCGTTTTCAGACACATCGATGAGAAAGGCGATCTTTCCCACCAGGGCACGCATGGCCTCGGTTCCGGCCTTCAGGTTCATGAGCATCCGCCGCACATCTTCGTGCTCGATAATGGGGACGCGATCCCCTTTGAGGTTTGAAAAGGCCGGACCCTGGACGCGTTCCCTGGCATACTGCCGGGCCGTGTCGTAGGCGCTGGCGGCCAGGGTCATCCCCATGAGGCCGGTCCCCAGCCGGGCCTCGTTCATCATCTGGAACATCTTTTTCATGCCCGAGTTGGGTTCTCCGAGCAGGATGCCCCGGCAGTTTCCGTTCTCTCCAAAATTGAGAGAGCAAGTGGATGAGCCGTGAATCCCCATCTTATGTTCCACACCGCTGCAGAATACATCGTTGGCCTCCCCCAGCGTGCCATCGGAATTGACCCGTATCTTGGGCACAATAAAAAGGCTGATCCCTTTGGTCCCTGCCGGTGCGTCCTCGATGCGTGCCAGCACGAGATGGATGATGTTCTCCGTCAGGTCCTGTTCACCACAGGTGATAAACCGTTTGGTCCCTTCAATCTTATAAATCCGGGGGTCACCAGCCTCAGGATCAGGAACTGCCCTGGTCCTGAGCCATCCCACGTCCGATCCCGCATCCGGTTCGGTGAGGCACATGGTCCCGCCCCATACCCCCGAGTACATCTTTTCCACAAAAAGTGCCCGGTCGTCGTCCGTGCCAAAATTCTCAATCAGGTGGCCGTTGCCCACCGTAAGCCCCGGATAACTCATCATGGCCAGATTGGCGCCGATAAAGAGTTCATTGACTGCTGTGCCCATAACCGCGGGGAGACCCTGACCGCCCCATTCCGGGTTGGATGAGATCGAGATCCAGCCATTTTCGGCCAGCACCTTCCAGCACGCATGAAATGATTCCGGGACGCGTACCTTTCCCGCATCATAAGTCACCCCTTCCCTGTCCCCATCCTGATTCGCCGGACCGAGCGAACTCCTGGCCACTTTCAGGGCCTCTTCCATGATCATCTTGAAATCGTCCACCGAAAAATCCTGATACGCATCGTACGTGAGCAGCTTCTCTACACCGAGATACTCAAAGAGCACAAATGACAGATCCCGAAGGTCCCTCTGAAAATAGTTAATCCCCATCTTTTTCTCCTTCAAAATGGTTTTCTTTCACCAGGCCACCAAATACCCTAAGGTTGTCATTCCGGCGAAAGCCGGAATCCAGAAGAACACTGGATGCCGGATCAAGTCCGGCATGACGGTATTAATTTATATAATTGCCAAATAAATAACTTCCCTGGATATTGATTTCAATCCGGCGCGTACATCTCAATGAGCTTCCGTTCTGTTTCACCCTCGATTCTGGCCAGAATCTCCACATGGTTTTCAATGGTGGAGTTTTTGAGTTTGTGGCGAAGAAGTTCGTCCACCTGGAATATGCCGGCTGAATTGCTTAAGGTGATCACCAGCTTCACGGGGCGGGCATCTCCCTGTTCGATTCGTACCGAGTCAATGGCCTTAGCCGACACCGAATGGATGTTGACCTTGCCCGCCTCAAAGGGGATTCGGGACCGCCCTTCTGTCATGTCTAAGGCATCGGAGACCTTCAGGACACCGGCTTCTACGGTCAGGCATTTCACCTGAGCATTGTGTGCGATCACCGCATGCATGACCTCAGCGGTCATGATGGTCAGGTCGGGCTCCTCATAGATGTCGCTCAGGATCGCACGGGTTTTGGGATAGGCCATGAACAGGCTGTAGCGTTCATGATCGTCCCGGTGAACCGATATCCCGATATCATGAAGCGCCGCAGCGAGCACAACGATAAGCTCTGCATCTGCTGCCGCCATCTCATGATCCCGCACCGCACTCGGCTCCACCCCACCCTTCACCAGCAAACGCAGGATCTTGAGAGCGGCATTGGCCACCACGCGGATATGGATCTCCCCATGGTCATTGATCCCGCTCCGTTCCACCGCATTGACATTGGCACACTTCCACAACTGAACCAGTTCCGCATCTTCGTTGATGCGGTTGAGCAGGGTCTTCAACTTTTTGTTGTTTCTTGAGGGAACTGTTAAACCCATCTGCAGTCATCCGTTCTCTTTGAGAATGGGGCGTCGATCGCTTCGAAACGCATCCCGAGCGTAGAGGGTAATGCTCCCAATGTCAACAGGATCTGTACTTCCTCCTTTGAACTTCATCCGGTTCGTGGTATGAAAGGAACTGTCGCTGGTTACTCGCTAATGGTTACTTGTTGTCGGCGGCGTGGTCGTGGTTGGATTCCGGAGCAGGCAGGATTCCCATCGAAATCGCTATCGGGATCGGTATCGCTATCGGGATCGTATTCGCCGCGCGCCTAAGCCCTTTACCCTTTTGGATGGTACAACCGCCTCCAGCGGTACTATTTTGCCGTCTGCCGATTGAGATTTTTTCAACTGCCTAAACCAATGCCATGGGATATCAACATACGTGAAACGGGAGGTCAAGCATGAAGAGGATGAAAGATGTTTATGTCATCGGTTCGTTCAGCACCCAATTCAAGAAATGGATCGATAAGTCCATGAAGGACTTGACCCGGGACACCTATCTCGGGGTCATTCAAGATGCCGGCATGACGGACGGCCGGGACATTGAATTTGCGTGGTTCGGGAACTGCGCCATGGGGATTTTATGGGAGCAGGATATCATCCGGGGTCATGTGTGCATGTCGCCCCTGGTGGAGGAAGGCCTCTTCCCCGAACGGGTGCCCCTCATTAATGTGGAAGGGGCTTGTGCCACCGCGTCCATGGCCTTTCACGGGGCCTGTAAGGATATCCTGAGTGGACAGGTTGACGTCTCTCTCGCCATAGGGGTGGACAAGTTCTATCATCCGGACATGGAGAAGGTCCTTCTCGCTTATCAGAACGGTGTGGATCGAGGCGATCTGGATCGGCTGAAGGCGGAATACCAAAAAGTGGGCCAAACGTGCGGAAAGGACTTTGAGATCGGTACCAACCGGACCATCTTCATGGACACCTATGCCATGCAGGCCTGCTGGCACATGCACCAGTGGGGAACCACCCAGGAGCAGATCGCCATTGCCGCTTCAAAGAATCATTATAATGGATCCTTAAACCCCAAGGCCCAATACCAGTTTGAGGTACCGGTGGAAAAGGTGCTGGAGGACTATATGGTGACCTATCCCCTGACCCGTTCCATGTGCGCGCCCATCGGGGACGGCGGGGCCGCAGCCATCCTGTGCTCAGAGAACTATTTCAAGGGACTTCCCGAGAAGGTTAAGGAGCGGGCTGTGCGGGTGTCGGCCAGTGTGCTGTCTTCCGGCAAGCATCGGAATATCGAAGAACCGAGCCTGAGCAAGTGGGCAGCGGACCGGGCCTATGAAATGGCCGGAATCGGACCGGACCGGATCGACGTGGCGGAAGTGCATGATGCCACATCCTTCTGTGAAATCTATCAGTCTGAAATGATGGGCTTCTGTCCGCTTGGGGAAGGTGGACCGTTCGTGGAATCGGGCGCCACCAGACTGGATGGCTCGCTTCCGGTGAATACATCGGGCGGACTGGTCTCCAAGGGGCATCCGGTGGGATCCACGGGCCTATCCATGATCTATGAAATCATCACCCAGCTGAGGAACGAGGCGGGTCCCCGTCAGGTCCCCAATGCGAGCGTCGGCCTCAGCGAAAACGGCGGGGGCGTCATCTCCACCGAAGAGTTCGCCTGCAGCATTACCATCCTGGAAAAAATTTGAGACCGGAATCATGAACAAGACCTGTACCCGCGAGCTGGACAAAGGAATCCTGTCGATTGCAGACACTTACGAACTCCAACACGCAAAGGAGGGGGCCAGCCGGGTCCGTTTTTGGTGATGTTCGATTTTGAGAAGGGCTGTCTCAAGTTTATCCTGGGGGGCAAGTACCCCCACTGCCACACCCTCTTCGTCGATGACAGGCGAACCGCACTCATCGACGCGGCCAGCCGTGAAGACACTCTCAAGGCCATCCATGCCAGAAGGCCGGTGGACATCCTCATTGCCAGTCATGGCCACGAGGATCATATCATGTACAATTATCTCTTCCCGGAGGCTGAATTCTGGGTTCATGAAGCCGATGCCCATATCTTCCTGGATATTGAGAACCTCCTGGACTGCTACGCACCCACGGATACAGAACGGGCAGCGTGGCGAGAACTACTGGTGACCATGTGCCACTATGAGGTCCGGGAGGCGAGTCGTCTCCTGAACGATGGGGATATCCTGGATTTCGGCGCAACACACTGTGAGGTCATCCATACCCCCGGCCACACGCCCGGACACTGCGCATTTCACTTTCCACAGGAGCGGGTCCTGTTTATGGCGGACATGGATCTGGTCAAAGGGGGGCCCTACTACGGCGATGTGAATTCCAGCCTGGAGGAGACGCTGGCGTCCCTCGAACGACTGTCCAAAATAGATGTGGATACGTACCTGACGGCCCATGGACCGGGGATTTATGACGGCGATCCGGATTATATTGTTCAATACATCCGAACGGTTGAGAAGAGAGAAGCGGCGCTTCTCGAATTCCTTTCCGGAGGTCCGAAGACCCTGGGGGAAGTCACCGAAAAGGGCATAATATACGGTCCCGGAAGGGTGGTTTCCGGTTGGGACCTCTCCACCTCTGAACGATCCATGATGGGAAAACACCTCCATCTTCTCATACATCAGGGAAGGGTCATTCAGGAGGGAGATCTTTTTGCGCTCTCTTGAGAATTCCCTTTTTCATCCGTTAATACGCACATCTGTTTGAACGATTCTAAAGAGATTTTTCTTGACTTTTCGTTGAAATCTGTATTAGAATGCTAACTTTAATAGTTAAAGCCTTATTCTTTCATTGGAATCAAGGCGCTCAGGTTTCGTTTCAGGAGAAGATCCATTTCTCATAAGTGGCAACCTGAAGTGTGGAACCGTGTTATTTTGTAGGAAAGGAGGTTGTTACTATGGCAAATGGAATCGTGAAGTGGTTTGACGAGCGAAAGGGCTACGGCTTCATCGAACAGGAAGATGGTCCGGATGTTTTTGTCCATTTCTCAGGCATCGACGGAAGTGGCTTTAAGACGCTCAGGGAAGGCGATCAGGTTTCCTTTGATATTGAGCAGGGGGAAAAGGTCCCGCCGCAGTGAACGTCAGCCCAGTCTAAGAAAAGCAAAACCAACGCATAAAGGGGTACTTCGTCACCCATCGACGGAGTACCCCTTTTTGATTTTCAATCCTATTGACAAAGCCCCGGCCTGTTGCCAGAATGCTGACGCAAGGCCATCGCTCGCAGAAATAGCAGAGGTAGAAAGCCATGAAACTTGAATTTATTGAGGCAAGGGATTTGCCGGACGCATGGTTTCAGAGTGTATACCGCCTCTTGGAAACAGGAAGGGAATACACCATCGAAAGGGGTAGTTTTGAAGGTCAGAAGCGTCTTGAATTCGATTATGTCACCATCCGTATTCGCCACCCGGGGGTCCGGCCCCTCCTGCCTGATATCCCCCCCGCCCTCGGCATTCCCAACCCCGTGGCAGACGGATATATTGAGGAATACCTCCCTTACCTCATGACCGCGGCCAAGCAACCTGGGGAAGATTACACCTATGGTCAGTACCTTGAGCCCCAGATATCAGAAGTGATTCGCATGTACAGAGAAGACGGCTTTGCCACCAACCAGGCCTATATGACGGTCGGAGACTCCGAGAGCATCCTACTCAAGGACCCGCCCTGCCTTCGGGGGCTTGACACGCGCATCAAGGAGAACCGGCTGCATTTTATCGTCTATTTCAGATCCTGGGATCTCTGGAACGGGTTCCCGGCCAACCTCGGGGCAATCCAGTTGTTAAAGGAGTATATGGCGTCCGCCATCGGTGTGGGCGACGGGCAGATCATTGCGTCCAGCAAGGGACTCCACCTGTATGACTATGTATGGGAACTGGCCCAGTTGCGAACCATGGTGCGACGCGATGGCAAGCCTTTAGAGGCTTCCCCGGCATCATGAAGACCGATCTCAAGTCGCTTGACACCGCACAGACGGAAGCATGGGCCTTACAGATGGGTCTCGAACCCTACCGGGGCCGCCAAATACGCCACTGGCTCCTGAACCGGCTGGCCGGGTCATTCGATGACATGACCGACCTCCCCAAAAGCCTGCGCCAAGACCTTAAACAATCCGTTGATATTTCTCCTCTAACCCATTTAAAAACAGAGTTTTCAAGAGATGGGACCCGGAAAGCCCTTTTCGGTTTAAAAGACGGTCACACCATCGAATCGGTCCTGATCCCCGAGCGGGACCATTATACCCTGTGCATCTCTTCTCAGGCCGGATGTGCCATGGGGTGCCGTTTCTGTGCAACGGGCCAAAAGGGTCTCAAGCGAAACCTGACCGCCTCCGAGATCCTTGAACAAGCCATCTGGATCAGACGGGCCATGGACCGCCCGGACCGCCTGACCAATGTGGTCCTCATGGGGATGGGCGAACCCCTCGCCAACTACGAGGCGGTGATCATTGCCATCCGAAATCTCATCAACGAGGACGGGCTTAATTTCTCGCACCGGAAGGTGACCCTGTCCACCTCGGGTCTGGTGCCCGAGATGGCCCGTTTGGCAAAAGACGTCACCGTCAACCTGGCCATTTCCCTCAACGCCGCAGATGATGACACCCGTTCGTTTCTCATGCCGATCAATCGAACCTATCCCTTGGATGCGCTCATGACCGCGTGCAGGCGGTTTCCTCTCCCAAACCGACGGATGCTCACTTTTGAATATATCCTCATCAACGGCATCAACGACCGGGATAAGGATGCACGGAACCTGGTGGCATTGCTGCATGATCTCAAAGCCAAAATCAACCTCATCCTGTTCAATCCTTTCCCTGAGACGGATTTCACCCCTCCGCCGATGGATCAGGCGCTCCGATTTCAACAGCACCTTGTGGACCACCATTATACGGCTATCATCCGGAAGAGTAAGGGCCGGGACATCGCCGCGGCCTGTGGGCAGTTGAGCGGCACGGCCCAAAACACGTAACACGGCCCGGCGTCCCTTTACGCGATAACACGCTCCTTGAAGTCCCCGAGGATCCGGCCGCACGAAACTTGAAAGCAGTGGCTAAAAAAATTCCCCGTTCCACAGCCTTTCCACAAAGACTTCCGCGGGAAGAATCTCTATACCATCGTCCGTGGTTCTGGATTTATCCTCACAACAAACGACGAGCCTCCGTTCAATGTTGGGGTGATCAGCCTTCAAGCTTCGAAGCCCCTTGAGGTGTTGAGCTGAGACTTTTCGGACCGCCTTTGATTCAATAGCAAGCGCCATGTCATTGATGATAAAATCGACCTCGATGCCGCTCGCAAGCCGCCAGTAGAAAAACTCTGAAAATGCCTCGGTATAGGCATCATAGGCAGTCAGTTCATGAAAACACCAGTTTTCAAAAACCTTGCCGAATAATTCGGACCCTTGTTCCATGTGGCCACGCTTTGCCAGGAAATTCACAACACCCACATCCGAAAAATAAAACTTTGGTGATGCGGCAACCCGTCTTTTCGGGCGTTTTCGGTAGCTCGGTAGCCATTTGCCCAAAAGGGTGTCTTCCAGAATCTGAAAATACCCTTTGATGGTCTGGCTGGAAACGCCGCAATCGCGGGCAATGGTTGAAAAGTTCACCGTCTCTGTGTCTGAAAGTGCCGCCATATTCAGATAATTTGAAAAGACAGACAAGTTACGCACAAGTCCCTCAGCTGCGACTTCTTCTTTCAGGTAATTGGCAACATAGGCATTCAACAATCGATGTGGCCGATCAGAGAGGTATATCGGCGGAAGATATCCGTGATTGAGAAGCCTGTTCAGTTCCAAGTCAGGCGCCAATTCTGAAGCGGCGAAACCAAATAACTCATAACGTATGGCCCTCCCGCCCAGAAGATTGGCATGGCCCCGTCTCACTTTCCGCGCGCTTGATCCGCAAAGGGCAAAATGTATGCCACGGTTTTCGCGCAGCCAATGCACCTCATCGAGCAGGACCGGCAGTTTCTGAACCTCGTCAATAACGACAAATGGGGCCTTTTCCGCGCTCGGAATCTCCTGACGGAGAAATTCAGGATTGTTGAGATAGCGCCGAAACACCTCCGCCTTGAGTAGATCGATCTATACTGCATCAGGGTATGCAGCCTTCAAAAGCGTTGATTTCCCGGTTTGTCGAGGCCCCCATAGGAAAAATGTTTCCACTCCCGCGGGCGGAAGATTCAATTTTCTTCTAATCATTCGAACATATCCTTAAAATGAAGTTTTGCTTCAAAATATCAGGTAAATTTCAATTGTCAATGTGTTTTTTCAGCAACATAGTATCCTTCTTCTAAGTAAAACCAAGAAGATGCGGTCCACCCTGTAAGTATTCCCCATTTAACGATATTTCCGTAAGGCCTTTTGCAGGCATACTGTCGAAGCCGTCGGCTGAAACCTGTGTTTGAAGAACATATGGCTTTTCCGCAGGGATGAGGAGCACATATTTTTATTGCAGATGTATGCCTAAATGGGATATAATTTAAGTTTATCTTTTTTGAGAGGACGAGCGATGACAACACAAAGCGATAAAATTCAACTGGACTTTTCCAAAGGAAACGGCCTGTTGCCGACCATCACCCAGGATCACGCAAGCGGCAAGGTCCTGATGCTGGCCTACATTAACCAGGCCGCCTGGGACAAGACCCTCGAGACCGGGGAGGCCCATTACTGGAGCCGATCCCGACAGGAACTCTGGCACAAGGGTGGGACATCCGGCCATGTGCAGAAAATCAAGGAGATTTACGTGGACTGCGACAACGACACCGTGGTCTATCGCGTGGAGCAGATCGGCGGTGCGGCCTGCCATACCGGTTATGAGACCTGTTTTCACAAAAAAATTGATCCGGCCGGCCGGATAACGGTTGTGGGCGAGAGGATATTTGATCCGGAAAAGGTGTACAAGAAATGAGGAAACTGAAATTCGGTATCCCGAAAGGGAGCCTTCAAAACGCAACCATTCATCTCTTTGAAAAATCGGGCTGGAAAATCAATGTCAATGGCCGAAGCTATTTCCCGGACATCAATGACGATGAAATCGAATGCGCCATCTGCCGCGCTCAGGAGATGTCGAGATATGTGGAATCAGGCACCTTGGATGCCGGTCTGACCGGGAGGGACTGGACCGAAGAAAACGAGTCGGATGTGGTGACGGTGGATGATCTGGTTTACTCAAAGGTGAGTCAGAAACCGGCGAGATGGGTGCTGGCCGTGCCCGCTGATTCAAATATCAAGCGACTTGAAGACCTTGAAGGCAAGAAGATCGCCACGGAACTGGTCAATTTCACGCGCCGTTTTTTCGAGGATAAAGGCATCAATGTAAAGGTGGCGTTTTCATGGGGGGCTACAGAGGCAAAGGTCGTCTCCGGCCTGGCCGACGCCATCGTGGAAGTGACGGAGACCGGCAGCACCATACGGGCGCACGGCCTCAAGATCATCCATGATCTCATGGAGACCAACACCCAGCTCATCGCCAACCGGGACGCGTATAAGGATCCGTGGAAAAAGGAGAAAATCGGACAGATTATTCTCCTCCTCAAAGGCGCCCTGAGGGCCGAGAACATGGTCGCCCTCAAGATGAATGTGTCCAAAGACCGAGTCGAGGACGTGATCAGCATCCTCCCGAGTCTCAACGCCCCTACCGTGGCGGGTCTGTATAAATCGGACTGGCTCAGCGTGGAAACCGTTGTGGATGTGCGCGTGGTGAGGGATTTGATTCCCAGGCTCATGAATGCGGGTGCCGAGGGGATCATTGAATACGCTTTGAATAAGGTTATTTGACATGATCCGGGTCACTGAAAGAGCCCGGGACATCCCGCCGTTTATCGTCATGGATGTGCTGGAAAAGGCCCATGAACTGGAGAAAGCGGATCGACATATCATCCATCTCGAGATCGGCGAACCCGATTTTCCCACACCCCAGGTGGTCTGCAAGGCAGCCGCCGAGGCCATACAACGAGGGGAAACCCATTACACCCACAGCCTCGGAATCATTGAACTCAGAGAGGCCATCTGTACCCATTATCATAAGGAATACGGGGTCACCGTCACCCCGGATCAAATCGTGGTGACCTCCGGCACCTCCCCTGCCCTCTTCATGATCTTTGCGGTACTTCTTGAGGCCGGTGACGAGATCATCATGGCCGATCCCCATTACCCCTGTTACCCCAATTTTGCCAACTTCCTCGGGGCTGTCCCCGTTTTTGTCAGAGGTACCGAGGGGGATGGGTTTCAGCTTCGTGCAAATGCCATCCAATCCCGGATCGGTCCCAAAACCCGAGCGATCCTCATCAATTCTCCGGCCAATCCCACGGGAAATCTGCTGAGCCCCGATCGCATGGAACGGATCGCCCGACTGGGTCCCCCCGTCATCTCCGATGAGATCTATCATGGTCTGGTCTACGGCGAAAAGGAACACTCGATCCTTGAATTCACCGACAATGCCTTTGTCTTAAACGGGTTCTCCAAACGATATGCCATGACCGGCTGGCGCCTGGGCTACATTATTGCCCCCCGCGGTTACATTCGACCCTTGCAAAAGATTCAGCAGAATTTCTTCATATCCGCCGGGAGCACCTCCCAGTGGGCAGGGATCGCTGCGCTTTCAGAGGCGGATGCCGATGTGGAGCAGATGAAAAAGACCTATGACGAACGCCGGCGCTACATGATCGAGCGCGTCCGATCCCTGGGCTTCGGCCTTTCCGTGGAACCCTCGGGGGCCTTTTACATGCTGGCCAATGCCCGCCATCTCTCAGACAGTTCCTATGACCTGGCCTTTGAGATCCTTGAGCACGCCGGCGTGGGCGTGAGTCCGGGCATCGATTTCGGAGAAAATGCGGAAGGGTATCTTCGATTTTCCTACGCCAATTCCATTGATAACATCAAAGAGGGCCTGGACCGGATTGACGCCTTTCTGGGGCAGCGCAAATCAAATAAATGAGCCCTTTTCAGATATCCATGCTCGGTCCTCTTTCTTCACCCATTGATAGACGCGCATGGGCGGGATGTTGAGGGGTTCCAACTCATTTTCTTCCGGACCCAGATAGGGCCGACACAGGCTGGCCACCCGACTCCTCACCTGATAGGCCACAAAGCGCCCATTGGTCGTGAGCAAAGCAGAAATCGCATTAAGCACCCGGCAGGCCGTCTCGTAGCTCATGGTCGAAAAAGGGATACCCGAAATGACGGCATCGATGCGACCCAGGTCATATGTGGATGTGATATCTTCCAGTTCACATGCATCACCCAAGTGGGCAATGAACCCATCGTTCTGAATGCCGCTGATCAGCGAATGGAAATAGGGATTGATTTCAATGCTCAGCAGCTTGGCCTGCGGCGGCATGGTCCTCAGTATGGCACGCGTGGTTCCGCCCGTGCCGGGACCCAGTTCTACAATCGTTCGGGCCGAGGCCACCCCGGCACTCTGTAAAACGCGTTGTTCGAGAAAACGAGAACTGGGGATAATCGATCCAATCTGGAGCGGATGTTTCAGAAATTGTCTAAAAAAAACCATGCGTCCGTTTTTTGTTGGTGCAGTCGGTCTCGTATTTGACAGATACATCGTTTTCAGTTTCCTTTCTCAGACTCAGCCATTTGACGTTCTCACCTTCTGTGCCCAAAAGGCAGGGCCTAGATTCAGCCCCCTGCAAAGGGGCAAATGGCCCCTAACTTGTAAAAGACGATATCTTAACCGGAATACCATTCAAGACGGCATTGTTGGACAATGGATCATAGCGATTATCATCGCTCAATACATTGCTGTTTAGTCCCCCATGGGCTTTGGCCACCTTCATTTTGACGCCGGGCAGATCGTGGCCCCAGCCATGGGGCAGACTCACCACGCCGGGCCGGATGTCCGGGGTGATTTCTACGGGGACCACCACCCGTCCGACCCGGCTTTTGACTTCCGCCGTCATTCCGGCTTCAAGCCCGAGACGCGAGGCATCCTCCGGGTGAACGTGCAGAACACACCGGGGAGGACCGGATACCAGGGACCCAATGTTAGCCATCCAGGAGTTGTTGGTGCGGAGATGCCGGCGCCCCACAAGCACCAGGCCGCCGGGATCCGAAACCTCCAATGCCGCGACAAGCCGCCGGACGTCCTGGACGACGGGTTGGGGCGCCAGTTCGATCTTGCCCGATTCGATCCGCAGGATCCCCGGGATTCTGGGCTCTAATGGCCCCAGGTCCACGCCGTGGGGATGCGCTTTCAGCTTCGAGAGAGACAGCCCCTCTACATTCGACCCGAAACCGTCGCCATGGGCCCCGGTTCGGAGCATGAAGTCCAGCATCCGATCCGGCCCCCGGAGATCTTTCATGGCCTGCAACATGTCCGCTTGCTTATTGAAAAGCGGGGATTTTTCGTTTTTGGCCGCCCCTTCCACCATCGTACCGATGATGAAATCATCCATTTGGGATGCGTCCGCAGCGGCTCCCTGACCGCTGAAGATCATGCTTAGGCGATAGAGGATCTCCCACTTGTCCATCTCGTCCTCTGACTTGGGAATCACAGGCGGTGAGTAGTTGGCAATGTTTCGTACGGAGAGGTTATAGAATGCAAAATCGTATTGGGATGTGGACAAGGGACCCGTCGGGGGCAGGATGACATCCGCATGTCTTGTGGAGGCGTTCAAATAGAAATCCACCGACACCATGAAGTCCAGACCGACCAACGCCCGGTCCACCCGATCCGAATTGGGCAGTGCGATCGCCGGGTTGGAGGCCACAGTAATCAATGCCCGAACCTGCCCCTCTCCCGGCGTTTCCATCTCGTCGCACAGGGTACAAACGGGAAGCTCGCCCATGACCTCGTTAAGCCCTTTGACCCGGCTTTTCCATCTGCCGAACATCCAGCCCTTTCCACCGGGTAGGTTTCGGCGCGGCATATGCGCCGGCGTGGGGAACATGGCCCCACCCGGACGGTCCAGATTGCCGGTCAGGATATTGACCACATCGATGAGCCACTGGTTGAGGGTCCCGAATGCCACGGTGCTTGTGCCCATTCGGCCGTACACCGCTGCGGACGGCGCAGCGGAGAGTTCCCTCGCCAATCGGTACACGACGGCCGGTTCAATGCCGGTGCGTCCTTCCACGGCCTCAGGTGTAAAGGGCTCACAGAGTTGTTGAACCGAATCGACGCCGGTAACGTGCGCCGAGAGCCGTCCGAGATGGACCCTTTCCTCCTCAAACAAGACCCGGATCAGTGCCATGATCAGGAATGGATCTCCTCCCGGTTTGATACTCAGATGCTCGTGGGCCAGCTTCGCCGTTCGACTCGTGCGGGGATCCACGACAACCAGTTTAGCCCCCCGTCGCTTCAGGGCCCGCAGCCGGCCGGGCCAGTCGGGTGCCGTGGCGAGTGATCCGTTGGATTCCACCGGGTCTGCGCCGAGGATCAGCAGAAAATGGGTGCGGTCGATATCGGGAACGGGGATCGTGCCGGGATGGCCGAACATCAGGCCACAGGAAACATGTTTGGGGATCTGGTCCACCGTGCTGGCGCTGAAGATATTACGGCTCCTCAGGGTTTTGAACAGGGGTTTCAGGCACAGGGCACCCGCCATGGTGTGGGCGCAGGGATTGCCCAGGTAAACGGCCACCGCATCACGACCATATTCATCCATCAGTGGCATCAGCCCTGTTTCGACCGCGGCAAATGCCTCGTCCCAGCTCACCTGTTCCCAAACACCATTCTTTTTGACGAGCGGGCGGCGTAACCGATCGGGATCATAATGAAGGTCAGCCAAAGCCGCCCCCTTCGGGCAGATGTATCCCTTGCTGAACACATCGTCCTTATCTCCTTTGACGCTTACGGCACGGCCGTCTTTGATGGTAATCTCCAACCCGCAGGTAGCCTCACAAAAGGGACAGGTGCGGTAGGCGAGTTCAATACCTTCAGTTTCTTTATCGCGGTTTGTCATAGGAATCACCTTTCGGCATCTTAACGGTTAAAGTGTTTCAATCGGTTTTAGATCATTTTTCTTCAGATTCTTCCCGTTGATGCTGTTGTTGGTAGTCGGCGTATAGCTTCTCAATGTTTTCTCCGAAAGGCTCTATAGGATCCTGGGTGATTGATCCCACATGTCCATTTTTGTCGTAGAACGCTTCATGTATGGCATACGTGTAATCCACTCTTTCCTTCTTATCCTTGGGATCTGAGTAGATATGCCTCTTTCGTACAACTCGATAGTTCCACATGTTTCACCCTCTGTTCATGAACCTGACTCAGCAATAATCTGGAGTGTGTGCGGTACTAACGTTCTGCGGGCTTCAGAGGTGTGAATATAACGTAACGGAATGAGCATCCTTCTCCAAGCTGATATTCGGCATTTCTATGCGGTTTGGCGGGACATCTCTTGATAAGAGAATTCCCAAAGTCCGGCACTGTCCTTGGCATGTTCAATGGTCATGCTCACAATTTGACCTCTCCCATCAATGTCGATATAAATATTTTCGCTTATCTCCTTTGTCTCATGGATATCATTCTCCGTGAATTCAATGTGGGCAGTATCCGTATTGGAAAAATATTTCACCTTCATGTCTCATTCCTCCTTAAAGGACCTATCAAAAAATGCATTATGCACCGTTTCCATCGTCAAGCAAGATAACACGCAAATATTTTCCAACTTCCGATATTCTGGCCCACTTTCTGATCCTTCCATCGGATTGTATTTCTATTTTTGCGGGTTTCTCTATAACTGTCTTGATCCAATCCTCCTTAATCTGAGCGCGATCCGGGCGTTTTCTTGTATAATCAAAATATTGTGTTGTCTTCATTTATCAAAATCCAATCAGAATATTGGCACGGCTTTTCCCGGTCCCTCTCAAGCGCCATGTTCGGCCTGATGTTGTTTCATCTAATTCTCAAGTTCCGTTTTTCGAGCCTCAAGTTCTTTAAGTCTCTTTTTCAAACTGTTGATTTCCCTCTTTATCGTGCGAATCTCTGTCTGTTTCTTGGCACTCGACAAATAGTCCTTGCCAAGCTGCTCTGCTATGTATTTCTCAAGCTGTCTTCTCAAAAGCCGGAGATATGGATTCCCCCATATCGATCCTTCTCGGTATTCAAGTTTGCCGGCCTGTATGCCTTTCACAATGAAATCCCAGTCTACTCCATATTCCTTTTTCGCCGTTACATCGCTGAGAGTTGCCCCTTTGCGATTCCACTCACCGTATTCTGCCATCTCCTACCTCTGTGACCGAACGCTCTTGTTGGACGATGATGAACGCCCTTTTTCAATGCTTTTTCACAATAATATGCCAAGGTTCACTAAGACGTGGAAGTCCATCGATATACAGGATGTTTTCATCAATATCTTCATCGTTGCCGAAAGACACAATGTCTGACAATGCTTCTTCTTGTTTTTCAGTGAGCGGTAATCCTCGTTCCTGCTGATCGACAGCCTCCCATCGTAAAAAATAGCCAAACTTCATATCATCGCAAAATACTTCGATTGCTTCTTCAAGGTCATGGTGATCATTCAAATCGTAAGATTTGAGATAATCTAATTTAGGCACATCTGAGTAATCTTCAAAATAATCCATATGACAGAACCCCCACTCATATATCATTTCGTGTATCGGTTTTCCAGTCCAACGCTGACCTTCGCCAACCCGCCGGGCTCAGTACGACTGCCGACAAGAAGATGACAACGGTCGATAAAAAACGCCGTACAACAAAAGCTCGCTATAGTTCGGCCCAAGTGGAAAAGCCTCGCTACCGAATCTGTTAATGCCTTTTTTTTTCAGCCTCGGCAAGATTGATTAACTCTGCAAATCCCATGAGTTTATTGGTTGCAAGACCATTTTCAGTTATCAGATCCACACATGTCGAAATGGATTGCAAACATGCCGCAACAGTTATTTTGTGGCATTTATCGAAGATGTCGCACTTTAAGCATTTATAAGGTGGATCGCCATGCAACATATCTTCAGCCTGCTGGCCGAAACATTCTTTTGAATCCCATTCATTTTCCATAATTAGCACTCCCTTACAGCGCATTGTTTATACGTCATGCCCACTCGTGGGAACACATCGTTGATATTCACTATTGATGCCTCTGACCGGAGTCCGGCTTCGTTCATGACAACTTCCACCGGCTCGACAGGGATATTAATGAGGTTTGCATAATTGGCGAACGCAGGTTCTTCAATTCATGCTGCTTTCATCCATTTTGAGTTGTTCAGGATATTGGCGAAAAACCTAGCTTAATGTCCACTTTATGCATCTTCTTCGATTAACTTCCTGTGGGGTTTGTCCTGCAATCAGTTTAATCGAATTTGGGATATAATCCGACTTTTTTATATGCCCCCTCGCTTGCGACTCCCACAGCCTTCACAGGGTAGTGTCACACCATAGGTGCACCGATTACAAATTTCACAATGCCATTCCCGCCAGTCCCGGCAGGTGCCACATTTTTCACAATGCCAAGTGCAGCTGTCTTGCACAACTTCCTCCCAGCAAAATGAATACCAATACACCTCACCGCATTTTGTACAGCTGTAATCGCCAAGGAGATCTTTTAACGGCACGTGTTCACAGCCACATGGCAGCTCATATTTTTCATCCAACTCATCACTTGAAAGATCCTTATATTCCTCAATATTTTGGATCGTACAAATCGAAAGTGCTTCGACATCCATCCCGTTAAGCGGATTTACACAATTGGAGCATCCACACGATTCGTCACACGGCTCATTATTTCTGAGACAAACACAGCGCCTGCTGCTACAACCTGATTTACATTTACAATGAACTGTCTTTTCCATCTTTTGTGTCCCTCATTTTTTGTCTGTTTCCGTTAGTGATCACATAGAACCTGGGAGATGAGAGTATCTGCGCCCCATTCATTTGAGTTTTACCGTGACAAAAAATGTGGCGTTTGAATAACTCGTGATCAGCGTCATAATACCTTCATTTTCAGGGTCATATTTGTCTATCATCGCTTTTAATTGCGTACGTGACGTTGGCGCATCAAACACGTCGAGTATCTCTTTCTCATTTCTATAATCGTGCTTACTTGGAAATCTTCTTTCAATGACATCACTTGCATAAATTAACATAGCCCCTCTACCCATTTCGAGAAAACATTCCCTATACAGCTTTGATAGGTACGCCGATTTTGAATCAAGAATCGATATCGCTTTATCTCTTTGGGTAATTGCTGACATCCTGTCTATTCAGCATCTCATATTTGTAGCAAATAGGTTGTTATTCACAAATCAAAATCTGACTCCGTTTCCCTTGATTTGACCCCATGTCGCATAAATGCGACTTCCTTGGTCATTCCATCAGGTAAACAGATGAAGTGTCAAAAGCCTCCTCAGGTGTTCCTTCCCAGTTGCCGGTAACAAAAAAGCATGGTTCATAAGCTTCGTGGCTGTATGTATAGAATGCCATAGACCAAAGATCCTCATCTCCAAAGTAACGTAAACGACAAAGATGGGTAGGTGTATCGCGCAACCGAGTGATATGTTTCTCGCGAGATTCACCAAATAGGTCTTGATCGTAATCATCTTCCGGGACAAAGGGCTCTGTGTATGCATCAATGTAACAGAATTTTCCGCGGAACCTGACATCTATCCGATTGAATCTTCCGGAATAGTGTTTGTTCGCATAGTCGAGAATCCGTTTCCGAATACGGGGTCTGATCTTGTCAGGGATATTTATACCTCCTGATTGTGGATCATAGACCCATCCCTTTCCTGCCATCACAAACTCCTTTCTTTTTGAAGTCGCCACATGAACATGACCGGTAATTCAGAGCGCATATTGTTCGCTATAATTTGACGGATCGAAGTTGTTATTCAGTCAGCGTCCGTTCAATGAGCTCCTGTTTCTTCATCTGCGACTGGTTCCATCGGAAGTGCCGAGCATACGACGCCTCTATATTAAGGTCACCTGAACGGGAGAAGCGCAGGGTTAAGTGGTTTGCAGCCGGTTCTCTCGCCTCATAGAACATTCAGTGATGAACAAGAAGGCCGAAATAGTCGTATAGAGCCATTCCGTATCATCATTGTGAAAATCAAAATGACTGAGTACATGACGAGCTATTCGGTTTCGAAAACCACAAGCCCTTTTTCCGATTTTGGCTTCCTCGCCTCGAGCTATGGCGCCGGCTGCTTCCTGAAATTCATATCCCGAGTACCTTGGAAGTCGAGATCCGGCATCCTCTTCAGCATGCTTGAAGGCTATGGCACAAAATGCCATGCAAAAATCGTATGCTTCGATGCATCTCGGGTCCATGCCAACATCATCAATTATTCCACAAAATTCGGGTTGCCGCCTATGAAGCATTGCAGACAGCGCTCTGTATTCCCGGGCGCTGAGAAATGGCACCAGGGTAGATATATACTTGAGTTCTGATACAGAGAATTTCATTGGCTATGGTGATCCTTTTACCTCAATCACCCAACGGACAGCTTGAGAGGCGCGTGTGAAACGGCAGCGTAACACGCGTCCCCCTCAAATCAAAGCTGTGCATTCATTTCCATTACTTTATTTCGTATCCATATTTTTTAAACCATCTTGCCACTTTGACATACAATTCTAAAATGGACGGGGCCTTAATTTCATGCCTTTCAGGCGGCATTGGAGCTGCAAAAGGTGGAATACCATCAAACTCCAGAACCATCTGAATAGGATTTTTACCTGACTTTTTAATCGATATCGTACACAGATAATGCAAGTAATCATCTGATTTTGGATGATAATACTTGGCTGCCAGCACTAATTCTTCTTGATATACTATTGATGCAGTCATTTTAAATAGTTATTCCGGGTTTATGACCCTACCTCTCTTTCAGAAGAAAATGTTCAGCGAATTCTCCCCCGGATCCCTGCAGGTTTCTTCAATTCTGTCCGCACTTGCTTTTATCGGTCTGCGGCCATTCACATTTCAACATCTGACCTCTTTTTCCTTTATAACATGAGTCAAGAGTAGATTTGACCCGCATTTTTCAGTCGATGGCAAGCCGGTAGACATCGAGATGTTCATGGCCGAATTGCATTGCGTCTCCGATTCCGACAACGACAACCGTTCCGCTGGCGCTTCACTGACAACGAGACTGATTGCCATCCCAACAATAAGGTGAGGGGGCGGGCGGCTTTGTGGGATCATGCTTTCAGCCTGGCATGAAGTCCGCAAGCACGAGACATTAAAAAAAAACTGGCACTAAATAGCCCGGTCGCCTCCACCGGCTTGTTCGCATTTTTCATATAATGTTTCCGGCGCGATGTCCAAACCATTAGGCCAAGCTAATGTTCCGCCTTCGATGAATGCCCTCTTAAAGAAATTCAAATCGGATAGTGGTTTAAAAACCAGACCTCGATTCAAATATTCTGAAAAGTCGATATCCCCTTTTGTACCATCGTCAAACTCAATAGAGTAGACATAGCCTTTCTGGTATTCAATTTTCTTAACATCATTCATATTCCACATTGAAATCCTCCCCGTCAGTCCAATGGATCAATTTTTCTCAGCTCTTGGCCTCGCATTGCCATTTCCCAATTTTGAGCAATCTCATCATGATGTAAATCAACCCATTCTCGTACCAATTTTCGTGCAGTCTTCGATCTCAGATCCCCTTTCAGCATATTTCCAGCCAGATGCGAACACTGCCTTATTTCCCTGATACTCAGCATGAAAGTGAGGTGGGCCAACGCTGAGGTAAGGGGCCGGGTGGTGCAAACCAACTCACTTATTAAAGGCAAGAAAAATTGCTAAATATCAGACCATTAAAAAGCCGGGGAAAAAGCCCGGTCCCGCTTTACCGATTTGTTCTGCCAGATTGCTCTTGGTGTGCTTCTTTGTATGCTTTGAGCAATGAATTTATATGTGTTTGATAGCCTGATCCCTGATTCTTAAACCAGATTAAAACATCCTCATCAATCCGCAAGGTAACCTGAGACTTTCGCTTTGCAGGTTTAAGCCCTTTTCTTACAATAGATTTTGCAAACATTTCAGGTGTAATTTCAGGATTGTCAGAAACATCTATGTTATTATCCTGTAGTTTATCTACTCGATCCCAATCAGTCTGGGATTTGTGAGAAATATTCTTTTTCTTCATTTTTTGTCGCCTTTCGTATTGAAATAATTCTTATTAAATCCTTGGTTTCCGTGTGAACAACAGAAACGACCCTCCCATCAAGAATCCCAAATGTTACAAAACGCTCTTCGCCATAATCATAGCGATCATCCTCAATCGTAACAGTATAACCAGCAAATATTATTGGAGCATCAATGAAATCAATTCCATGCTTCTTAATATTTGATTTGCGTTTTGTTTGGTCCCAGTCGAATATCATAGATTAATTGTAGTTACATTATGTCAATACGTCAAGCCTGAATATTCCATATGATTTTTTACGGACGGGGACAACCGCAGACATATTGTCCCGCTGGACTCAGCGGGACAATCAAAGGTCAGGCCCTTCGGGGCGGAATCTTGCCCAAGAAGCCATGTTTTGACAGTCTGTGTGGGCTCTGCGATTCATCTACACTGCCATATCCAGCCGATTTCCTGGGCGTATTTCAGGATTCGGCCTTACGGTCATGTGTTCACCGGGTATCGGCATAGTAGCTCCATAATGGAAAAGGACCGATGAAAAAAGAAATGAGCTCTCGTTATCGACAACGACGCTTGTAAACTATGGATGAATCACAAATCCTATTGTGACTCATATTGGCTCAAATGTGGATCACAAAACCTCTGTACCACATGACAGGCTATCAGAAAACCTCCATCCCTTCCGCCATGGTCGCCTGTGTTCCCTCGATACGCGATGACAATACAGCTTCCTGTGTCATCAAGGGCGACAAAAGCACCGCCGGATTCGGCAGTGCCGCAAGCATCCCGTCATAACGAGCCAGAGCGGCGTTGGCAGGTCCGATCAGCGGAACCACCGCTCCCAGTCCAGCTTAGATTTGTTATCCGTATAGCCAGAGATAAATGTCTGCCCTTGATCTACAACTGGATACTTTCCTATCCTCTTGACTTCGGATGACCTAACTTGGTTGTTCCGCGTTACCTTATGCTCAATCAAGCATTTATCGAAGGGTATTGTACTCCACCCTTCCATACCTTACTCCTCCACCATCCTTAGAAACGCTATTCGGATAATGCTCATTCACCGTTTCCCCGCCACAAGCCCAAACCAACTCTCCCTATTGTACGCTACCAAAGACCAAAAGGACCCAAAAGACATCAGGAAAATGGGCGGGTAGCTTTTGGTCATGGTTGTTTTCTTCTTTGCTGCGCCCGGTGTTCGAGGCGGGCGCGGGTCATTCGTTCGCTCAGACCGCCCGCTTCCACAAAGGCCTTTTCGAGCTGTCTGAGCTGACGGTCGAGGAGATAGGTGGTGACTTTGATCAGGCCGATGATCACATTAGCACAAATAGCCGGGTCGGAATGCTCGATACCCTTTCGGAAAGTCTCGTAGTTGGCGCCGGGCTGCCGGTTCAGTTCACGGAGACGTTTGGTATAAGGGTGATCGCGAGTCCCATTCTTCGAGATGCCGCACGCGAAGGAAGTCGCGATAGTCCTCTAAGAGTTCCTCCAGGCTGGCACGGGCCACGTTGGTCAGTTCGATTTCGGTTTTCTTGGAGGTCCCTGAGGCCAGGCTCCCCTCAAGGATGTTTTGCTTGCCGGACCGTGCCGCCTGCACCATCTGGTCGTAGGTGCGGTCTCTCTTTTGAAGAAACCGCGAGCAGAAATATACCGTTGCGTCGTAGACAATTTGGGCTTTCTGGTAGGAGAGGAGATCTTTGTACCCCCGT
The DNA here is from genome assembly GCA_034522175.1 of Deltaproteobacteria bacterium. Lineage (GTDB taxonomy): Bacteria > Desulfobacterota > DSM-4660 > Desulfatiglandales > Desulfatiglandaceae > JAIPDZ01. The sequence continues at coordinate 4,944,126 of JAXHLQ010000001.1, forward strand.
GAGGCGGAATGAACTGCTCATTCATGATTCTCTCCTTAAAACGACCCAAAGGGCCCAAGGGACACACAACGACAAAAAAGGCATGCCCGTGGCTTTCTGCGTGGGTGTGCAGTTCACTTCTTCATATACTGCAGACAGACGCAGATATTCGCAGACCACGGAACAAAAAACCCCGCTCTCCATTTTTATGAAGACACGGGGTTTTAGGCCCTTCGAAACCATCAATAAAGCCTCTTCGCCGTTCTGGGGTTAAGAGAAAAATTATACTGAATTATTACCCATGATTGGTTACTGCAAATACATCCGGTAAGTCAAGGTAAAACGAAGAAAGACGAGGCACTCGGTGCTGGGTTCTGGGTACTGGGTTTGGGTGCTGGGCATAGAAGCTGAAAGCTCAAAGCTGAAGGCTCAAAATTCTGCGGCCGTCTGTGTGGGCCTGCGATTCATTTTTTCTTGGGCATGGTTGAACACGGGACCCGGCTCGGGTATGATGCCGGAGGAATTCAGGTATAGGCAAACACCACTTTTGTGAAGGAGGCCCAGCGACATGAAAAAGAGCGGCATGCTGGTTTTGCTGGTGGTGTGCGGGGCGTTCAAGGTGCGACAAATCATCAAGGACTGGGCCGAGAAATAAGCAGGTTGGTCGGCGGCCCTAATAACAGGCTCATTCCTGACTCGTTAGATTCTTACACGTTCATTCTGAGAGTTCATCTCTCACAACCTATAACATATTGTCATTATTTGTTTTTTTCCATAGTATCAAGGAGTCAGGAGCCAGAATTTAGAATTGAAGAAAGGTATGTCTCAGGCAGTTTGTTGTCTTCCTCAACCGTGATGTCAACCCACGAAGCTCACCCTTCAGGAAAGCATTCACTGTACAGGTATACTGACAAGACAAATTGATGCGACTTTTGCGCGCCGTTTGCCAAACGACCAAATCTTGGAAGTGCTTCGCAGGCGGTCGTTTCATTCTGAATTCCGACTCCTGACTTCTGAATTCTTGAAATGAAATTTTGAATCTCTTTGGTTACGGATTTACCAGGCGCTCTACTGCATGAAGCAGCCAATCAGTCCCGTTCCGCCACCTCCAGTATATCCGACACATTGATTTCCAGCATCTTGATGCCGGCAAGGAGACGGGTGCTGTTCCTCGAAAGGGCGGGGAACTCGCCCCCATCGCCTTCAGTTCCCGGGCCGCCTGTTTCATCACCTGTATCCGATCCTCAATGGGTCTTAATCTGTTCTCCAAATCCATATTCTGTCTCCGGTAACGCTTAGTGCTGTTCTCTTAGATCCTTGAATCGCTTGGCCTTGACTTCGTACCTCGGCAGGGTCTCCAGATCATGGAATTCCAGTTTGTAGCCGAGGTTGGTCTTCAACCTGAGCTGGTCTTTCAGCTCTCCCTCTATGTCCGGCCGCCGCTCCTTGTGGTCCGGCAGCAGTTCCACCTTGAGGGTGATGCGATCCGTATCCCCTACCTTGTCCACGATGACCTCGAACTCATCCCCCAGCCCCTCGATCCCCCTCACCACTTCTTCGATGGCCGAAGGGGACAACAACACCCCCTTGACCTTGGTGATGTCATCGGCCCGTCCCACCACGCCCCCCTTGATCAGCCGGAAGCTCCTGCCGCAGGGGCAGGGATCGGCGGCCCATTCGATGATGTCCTTGGAATCGAACCGGATGCAGGGCTGAGCGTACCGGTCAAAGGCCGTAATGATCATTTTGCCCCTTCTCCCGGGGGCTTCGATATATTCCCCCGTATCCACGTCCACAATCTCCACCAGGAAACACCCCTCATTGACATGAAGCCCGCCGGGCTGTTCGTCGCATTCATAGCACCAGGCCCCGATCTCCGTGGCCCCGGCGTGGTCGTAGACCTTGGCGCCCCAGGCATCCTCCATGCGCTTTTTGGTGGTGGGGATGCTGGCTCCGGGCTCGCCGGCGCAGGTAATCCGTTCGATGCTCATGGAAGCGGGGTCGAGGCCCATCTTGTCCCTCGCCGTGGCGGCCATGCTTAGGACATAGGTGGGGGTGGCCATCATGGCCGTGGCCTTCAACTCGTCGATTTTCAGGATCCTCGCCTGGGTGTCCAGGACCCCGCCCGGAACCACCTCGGCCCCGATCTTCTCCGCTGCATAATGCCCGGCCCAGAAGGCCACGAAGATGTTGTACCCGAAGGGGATAAAGACCCGGTCCTTCGGGCGGTAGCCCTGGGCCCACAGGATAAAGGCCCAGCATTCCGACCACCACTCCCAATCGGCCCAGGTATCGGCCTGGTAGACCGGCTGCCCGGTGGTCCCGCTGGTCTGACGGAACTCCGACACCTCTTCCAGCGGCACACAGAGGGCATCCCCATAGGGAAAGGGGTCTTTGCGCTGGATATCCCGCATCATGGATTTCTCCACGGTGGGGACATAACGGATATCTTCCATGGAGCGGATGTCCTCCGGTTTGATGCCGGCCGCATCGTACAGGGACCGGTGTAACTTCGAGTGGTCATAGGCCCATGTGAATATGCGCCTGAATTTCTTGACCTGAAGTTCTCGAAGCGTCTCATGCGGCAGGGTTTCCAGCACGGGGTTCCAGTATCTCGAATGGTGGGACATCAAGCGCTCCTTTCTTGAATCATCTCATGGAGGGTATCTGCGGCGAGGCGTGAAAAAGCCGCATCGTTGATGTGGTCTTCCACCCTCTTTACTGGAATACTTTGGATTCAGATCCCCGGACAGCCGCTGGACAAAGGCCGCCCGGATCCCCCGATCGCCCAGGGGCTCGCCGTCCCGGTCCGCCTCGGGACCACCCGCCCATGGGAATGAGAACCCGGATATCCTCGGGACAGGCATTGAGTTTTTCCACCATCTGGTCCGCCAGAATCAGGGTCTCGTTCAGATCCAGCCCGATGGCCGAACGAAAGTCATAGAAAAAGATCTTGCGATCCCGGTATGCCTCGGGGATGGTCTTACGGGTGAACTCCAAAACCGCACAGTCCAGGCCCCCGGGGACCACCAGCCGGGGGATCCCCAGCGGTCCGGGAGGGCGTAAACGACCCGGTCCGATCCCTGAGCAGTACCCCTGTTTCAATTCGTCTGCCAGCTCATGAGTGGCCAGATCCAGAATGCCCTGGAAATACCCCTGAACCGCCAGTTCTTCCATGGCCATGCCGCCCGTGCCGTTGGCGTGAAAGGGAATCACCTCGTATCCCACCTCCTCGAGATATCCCTTGATGCGCTCGGCCGCTTCGGTGATGAACCCGAACATGGTCAGCGCAATGCACGGACGTGCCTGTGCCATTTGCCAGTGAGACCCGGCCATGGCACAGACGGCCCCGGCCGCCTGATCCAGGACCTCGCCCAGAATGGTGTTGACCCCCATGATATCGGCCACGCTGTGCATCATGGTAATGTCCTTCGTGCCCACGACGGATGCCATGTTGCGGGACGCCACGGTGGACACCATGACCTTGGGCGTACCAAAGGGGAGGGCCCGCATGACCCGGGTCCCCACATAAGTTCCTGTGCCCCCGCCGGCGGAGATGATGCCGCCGATCTCACCCCTTTCATATCGTTCACGAACGAACGCCTCCGCCATGGCTCCGACGGCCGCCAGGGCCTCGGCCCGGCCGGGTGCCGCATTGGGGTCGCTTTGCTGGAGTTCCGGAAAGAAATCCTTGTCAGGAGTAAAGGGGGGCGGCTTGCAGGTGCCCACATTGACGGTGAGGGTGGAAAATCCCCGGGCTTCGATACGCTCTTTCAGGAAAAGGTGCTCCTCTCCTTTGGAATCAGAAGGTGCCGAGAACGACAATGGCCTTGTCTTTTGTCATGTGCTTCCTGCAGGCTCTCCAAAGGGGGGGTAGACGTCGCAATCCTGGGCGCTAATGGTTTGCATCCCGTTTGGCCCGGACGCTGGCCTTGAACCGGGTCCAGAACTCGTCCTCGGTATCCCGCCAGGCCGCACCCCATCGCTTTTCAAAGTAGGAAGACGGCAAGCGCTGCTGCCAGGGTTCCCAGGGGCTTTTCCCTTCCTTTCGGGCTTTAAGAATATCTTCTAAGAATACGGCGATATTGGATATTTCTTCCTTTGGGATATAGGATAGGGCACCCTGCCTGATGGACCTGACCAGGTTTTTGGGGGTAAAGGCATGGGCCGTCAGCATGGCGGCCGGGATCCCTCTTTGTTTGGCGATTTCCAGGAGTCCGTACCCATCCACGCCCATAATATCCAGGACGGCCATATCGAAATCCTCGGACTTCAAAAGGGCCTTGGCCTCTTCATAGGTGCCGGCCGTTACCACCTCACACATGCTCAGCAACTCTTCCAGTATCTCCAGTATGTCCGCCTCATCATCCACGACGAGGATTCTTTTACCTGCCAGGAGGCTGTTCTCTGCCACAATGCATCTCCTTATGGTTACAGTTTACGGTTGAGTGAGGGTCTCTGGGTATCAGAATTGGCGAGGTTTTGCAACACATCCATGCACCGGCATTTCACCCCTCCCACCGTTTAAACAGATCGTGGGGGATTTCCAGGTAGTCAAAGACCTTGCCGATGGTCTGATGGACGATATCATCGATGGTCCTGGGCTGATGATAGAAGGCGGGAATGGGCGGCAGGATATGGGCTCCCATGTCCGCGGCCATGGTCATGAGCCTCAGATGACCCTTGTGAAGCGGTGTCTCCCGCACCAGGAGCACCAGTTTACGCTTCTCTTTCAGGGTGACATCCGATGCCCGGACCAGGAGGTTGTTGGTGTAGGAATTGGCGATGCCGGAGAGGCTTTTCACCGTACAGGGCGCCACCACCATGCCTGAAGTCAGGAAAGACCCGCTGGCGAGGCAAGCCCCGACATCCCGGTTGTTATAGCAGACATCCGCCATGCCCTTGACGTCCGATGCCTTGTAATCCGTCTCGATCTCGATATTCCGCTCCCCGGCCTCGGATATGATCAGATGGGTCTCGATCCCGGCGTCCTTCAAAAATCCGATCAGTTTTACACCGTAGATCACCCCGCTGGCGCCGGCGATTCCCACGACAATTCGTTTGGGCATGCTCTATTCCTTGCTAATCCTCTTTGGCCAATGTATCCAGTATCATCTCCACCAGCAGCCGGCTGTTTTGGATCACCGTCTGTATCCCCGTCTCATCCAGATCATCCCAGTGGATCCCCGCCGTGACCACCACCGGGGTGTTCAGTGCGGCAGATAGAACCTCGGCCGTGGCCTTGGCCAGATCATCCTCCTTGTGCCCCACCCTGCAGAAAACAGAGGCGGTGGAACTGATCCGGGACGCATCCCTGAGGCTCGCTCTGGGCTGGGCCACGGCCACGGCACCGATATGAGGCTTTTCCCCGCCATAAACAGCCACCAGCACATCCCCGCCGATGCGCATGACCCGGGCCTCAATGTCATAGGACCCTTCGTTTGTTTTAACGGAGAAATCGTTAAACATATGACATTCCCTATATTTCCGTGTCTTCACGAGACCTTTTAATAATTCCAAATCTGTCATTCCTGCGAATCCCGGATCGGGGTCCGGGACAGGCACCGGAATCCAGTAATTTCATCCCGCCGCGGGACTGGATGCCGGATCACGTCCGGCATGACGTGAAAAGCTGTTTTTCAAAGGTCTTTTCACGTGATCCCTGTCCATTCGTCTTCTCCCTGACACCTGACACCCTCTCAGAGGGATATTCCCTTCAGCGCCGCCACCACCGAATCCGCGAATTCGGGTGTGTTGATATGGGTGTCCACCTCGATGATCTCGATCTCCGGATCCAGGTGTTTCTTCAGGGCATCCACAAAGGCCTGATCGGACGCGGGATCAAAGAGCGACCCGCCCTCCACACTCAGGGAGGAAAATCCCCGGATGGGCACTACGAATTTGATCAGCGACTTGACCGGGGCCTGATTCAGCTTCTCAGCCACCTTCCGGGCCGTATCCTGCATCTCCTCAATACTCGTCCGCGCCTGGACCCGCATGGCATCCTGAACCAGGAGCTGACGTTCCGCCAGGTTCTTGGACACCCACAGGGGATCCCCCTCATCCTTTCGCTGGATGGGACCGCAGCTGATCATGTCGAATCCGCAAGGAGATAGAATATAGGGTTTCCCGGAGCTGCACCCCGCGTCGAGCCGGTCCGGACCGGCCGCCCGGTTCCCGCCGAGAATATACTCGCTGAAACCCGCAGGTACCAGATCGATGAAGGCCTCAAAGAGGCCCTGCCCCACCAGGTCCACGGCCGCCTTTTCGCCCAGTCCGGTGGCATGAAAGGAGACGATACTGAATTCATTCTCCAGGCGCTCCCGGACAAAATGGGCCCCCTTGTCGCAGAAACCAAACTCCGTAATGGCGAGAGACGGCTTATCACCCGCCTCAGTCCGGACCTCATTTTCCACCATTCCGCAGATGGCCCCGGCCCCATTGACCATGAGCTTATGGACCAGCGGATTCAGGCCCACCGTATCCACCACGCTGTGCATGACGGTGATGTCCCGGACCCCGAAGAATTCGGCCAGTCGCTTGGCATAGGCAGGCATGGCGGCCACACTGGAGATCAGAAGCTTCGGGACCCCAAAGGGGAGCTGTTTCATGGCCGGAAGCGTGATGGTGGTCCCGGTCATCCCGCCCACCGCGATCACCCCCCCGAGGCGACCTTCGTCTCTGAGCCGAATCAGGGCCTGCCCCAGACTCCGGGACATGATCTCGGTGGCCCGGTCCCGCTCCTTGGTCAGCATCTCCCGGATGCCTTTGGCGGTAGTGCCGCCGGCCCGGGCCAGATCCTCGCAGGTAATATCGGGCTCGAGCGACGAATCCACAGCCCCGGTGCCGATACTGATATCGATGAGCACGGTCTCGTGTCCCCGCCGTTCGATCCCTTCCTTTATCAGACGGAGGGCCGGTTCCCTCTCGTCAATCATGCCGATAACCGCAATGGTCATTTTCTACTCCAGTCCCAGTTCCTGCCACCGATCCATCACCCTTTGGGTGATCTTCTCATCCAGTTCGATGGGAAGGGGCTTTTCATCCCAGTCGTAGGGAATGGTGGCATCCAGCAACAGCCGACCCGTAATATGCCGCTCCCCCAGCGGGAGTGAGGGGTCCAAGGGCGTGGAGCGGCCCCGCTTGATGACCTGGCTCCGATTGGGCTGGAACCGGAAGCTCAGCGCATACATCACACGAGGGATATCCCAGGGTTCGATATCGTCATCCACCACGATCACCGTCTTGAGCCCGTAGGCCCCCATCTCCGTGGAGATGGCCGCGGTCAGGACCTGGTCTGCGTGGCCCGGGTACATCTGCTTCAGGGAGATGATGGCGAGAAACCGGCCCGACCCCTCCGGCGGACAGTAAACGGCCTGGATGCCGGGGATCTTCATGGCCGTCAACTGCTGCCACAGCGTGGAGCCGTAGGTCAGCGCCATGGTCATGTGGGTGTCGGTGACGGCCCGTCCCACGGTGGTCCCCCAGAAGATGGGGTTGTTGCGGTAGGTCACGCACTTGACGTCGATGAAGTTCCGGGGCGTACTCCCGATCCCCGAATAGTATCCCGTGTATTCCCCGAAAGGACCCTCCTCCATGAACTTGTCCGCATCCACTTCCCCTTCCACCACGATCTCCGCGGTGGCGGGGACCGGCAGATCATTGGTCTCGGCCTTGACCACTTCAATGGCCTCGCCCCGGATGGAACCGGCCAGGTCATATTCACTGTCCGTAGCCGACAACCGCGCCGCGCCCATGAGAAACAAGACCGGGTCGCATCCCACCACCACGGCCACGGGCATGGGCTTTTTCATGGCCTGATATTTCTTGAGCATGATATCCGAATGTTTCCCCCGGATGAACTGGGTGCCGAAGATGATTCTTGTCGAGGAGCTGAAGCCGGTAGGTTCCCAGGTTCACCCAGCCGGTGTCCGGATCCTGGGTCACCACGAAATGGGCGGTCCCGAAAAAGCGGCCCCCGTCCAGCGGGTAGAATTTGGGGACGGGGAATTTGAAGAGATCCACCTCATCGCCCATCATCTTGTTTTCCTTGCACGGACCCGAATCCACCCACTTGGGCGGCACCTTGGTCTCATTTTTTTCCACCCACAACCGCATGAGATCCACCAGGCTCGATTCCATCGGGGCGCCCATGATCATGGACAGCCGCTCGGTCGTGGTACAGACGCTGGTGATGACCGGCGAATCATAGTCCTTGACATTCTCAAAGAGAAGCGCCGGACCATGTCGTTCCTCATTGATCTTGGCGATGTGAGAAAGTTCCAGATCCCAATCCACCTCCGGTTTGATGCGTCGGAGCATCCCTTCCTGTTCACATTGTTCGATAAAATCCCGCATACTTTTCATAAACGCAAATCTCCTTTTCAAAAAAATTAACTAAAGTGCCTAATGCGGTATCTTGATCCGCTTCATGGCCTGCTCCATCAATAACTGCCGCCCCGTCTTTCTCCCGATCTTGGATTCCGTCTTGCGCTGGCTCCATACGGTCTCAGGCCGGGCCTGAACAATGAACATGTTCTCGGGGAACCCCAGATCCTGATCAATGGCCCATTCGATATCCATTGCTCGGCCGTAATGCCGCTCAATTCGCCTGGCAATGTTCACCAGTTCCCGGACCTCATCATCATCGAGACAACACATACACTGCATCTCGCTGTCGAGTTCCTTTTCTTTCACCCCCCTGCATCCGGGTCATGCACACAGGCAATGTGCTTGGTGGCCACGGCCTTTTCATTGATCTCCATGACCACCTTATCCACCACGAACCTGTCCGGGTTGACGGACCCCGACACCACGGTCTCCCCCAGTCCCCAGCTGCCTTCAATCAGCACCTTGGACACATCCCCATTGGTGGGATTCAGGGTGAACATGACACCGGCCGCTTTGGAATTGACCATTTTTTGCACCCCGACGCTGATGAAGACCTTATCATGGGCGAAATTGTTCTTGACCCGGTAACTGATGGCCCGAGGCGTAAACAGGCTGGCCCAGCATTTCTTCACATGGTCCAGCACCGCATCGGATCCCTGAATCCAGAGATAGGTATCCTGCTGACCGGCAAAGCTTGCCGTGGGGAGATCCTCGGCCGTGGCACTGGAACGGACCGCCACAGGCGCCACGTCCGTGCCGCCCCGTTCGCAGATATCCGCATAGCCCTTTTCTATAGCCGCCTGTATCTCCTGGGGCGTGGATTCCGCCATGATCATTTTCTGTATTTCCTCGCTCGCCGAATTCAGATCCTCTACCTGACTGACGTCCAGGGCGCTCAGCCGTTGATAGATACGGTCCTTGATCCCCGTATCCGTAATGAACTCCTCATAACTCTTTGTGGTCACCGCAAACCCCGGTGGCACCCGTATGCCGACTTTGATCATCTCCCCCAGGCTCGCATTCTTACCCCCCACCAGCTCGATCGATTCCTTGTCCACGGCATCAAAATTCAGGATGTACGCCATTGTTTTTTTCACCTTCCCAGAATGAGACCCTCACTCCACCCGCCATTGGTGCGGGCGGATGGGGCGATGAGGTCACAAAGCCTGCGCAAAAAAGCGCTGTTCTCGAGCGGCCCTAAGCCGCTTTCTCGATTATGGTCACCACGCCGGTATCCCCATCCACCCGGATCAGATCCCCGGTCTTGATCACGGATGTGGACACCCCTGTACCGGTCACCGAAGGCACACCGTATTCCCGGCACACGATGGCCGCATGGCTGGTCAACCCACCGATATCCGTGACCGCCGCTGCAATCTGGGTAAATACCGGGGCCCAGGACGGGTTGGTGGACGGACAAACGATGACCTCTCCCGGCTGGAGATCCGTGATCTCCTTCAGGCGCTTCAGGACCCGGGCACGGCCTTCGGCCACCCCGGCTGAAGAAGCAAACCCCTTGATCTCCGAACCCTCTCCCACCTTGGAAACGTCCACGCCCTTGAGCCATTCCTCTACCTTATCCGTGGTGATTCCCCACAGCATGATGGTAAAAGGTTCGGCCACCTCCTCCGGGGGCACGCCCAATGCCGGCGTGGGATTCCAGTTGCCGGCCGCCTCCAGGATCTTTCTTCGCTTCCGGGCCTTTTTCTTGTAGTATTCGCCCCTGAGCGGGATATCCACACCCAGGGCCCAGCCTGTAGCGATCTCCGTCAGCAGTTCCGGGATCTCGTAGCGGTTGAACATGAAGATGTCATCCACCTCATTGACCATATCGTTGTTCAACAACAGCTGGCCGTAATCCCTGACCTTTTCAAACCATATGGTGTGGAACCAGTGTTCCACCCAGAAGAGGTGATCCTCGGCATAGCGATAGATGGTCCGGATCGTATTAAAGGCATCTTCGAACGATTTCCGATCCTCATCGTTTTCAATCAGATCCCGGTATTTGGCCACCACCTCTTCCCGCTCTTTGTCGATCTTATCGAGAGACCGCTCGATCTTCTCCCCGTTTTCCAGTCGTTCCATATATCCTTTGAGATACCCGTAGATGATCTCGGGCGTGTTGATCCAGCTCCCCTCGTGGTGGAACCACCCGCTGCCGTTGGACACGAAGAACCAGGGGTCTTTGGATTTTTCAAACTCCGCCAGCCACTGTTCCCCCTCCGGGCTCTGCTTGAGGGCCGATATCTTTTCCTCCGCGCGCATCTCCTTTTTGAGGATGTCCGCCACGGTCGGTGCGTCCGCGGCGAGCCTCGAGAGACGGCAGAGTTCCTCTTCCGGACGGAACATGGACACGTAGGCCCCCGCCACCATCTTGCCGATGGAGCTTTCGCTGATTCCGGGGAAAAGCTTCCGGCACACATCGCCGAACATCAGATAGGCAAGATAGGTGAGGTTGAGCATTTCGAAATGGTACTGCCATCCCTTGAACATCATGTTCACGAGCCGGTCGAAGGTCTCGATGATGTCGTAGGAGACATAACACCCGGTGGGGGCGGGAAGCACCTGGTCCTCAGGCACGAACTGGGGCAACTCCTTGGGGATCTCCAGGCCTGCCATCTCGTTGCCCAGGGCCTTGAATTTGGTCAGCCACTTATCCCAGAGTTCATCGTAATGCTCGAATACGTAGAATACCCGTTTTTCAAACCGCTCCGCCTTCTGCCCGATGATCTCCTCGGGCGGTGGCGCGATGGCGCAGATATACATGTAACACCCCACCATCCGCTGCGCGATGCCCTGTGCGGGCGGGATGCAGAATACTCTCGTGGTGTACTGAGAAAGGGCGATCTGCCACGCCTCCTGGAAGATCAGGTCCAGCGGGGGGACCGGCTCGGGTGCATGGATCTTGTCCTGATACCAGAACTGTTGTTTTTCCCAGTCCATCCTGTCTTCTGAGAAGAGATAATGGGACGGGTACATCTCCTCCCAGCCCTCGAGTTCCGGCGGTACCTCAAACTCATGGGGATCCGGAAACCTTCCTGCGTTGTCGTTTGCCATGTTGCCCTCCTGTTATCGTCTAAGGTTTGTAATGGGGTGGAAAAGCCAACCGGATGAACCTCAAAAGGAGGATGATAGACGGTTTCTGCAGATGGGCCGGAAAGGCAGGATGGACGGCCTGGTTCCACTACCCACATAAGGCACTTTCATGCATTCAAAAAGGGGTGTCAATTTCATTTTTTTTATGGTATCTATTACTTTTTCTTATCGTTTAAGATTAGCCGATAAATTTACCTGATAGGTCCGGGATCGTGATCAACTTCAATCAGCTCAGAATTTTCCATCAGGCCGCCAAATACCAGAACTTCACCATGGCGGCCAAAAAGCTCTTCATCACCCAGCCGGCCGTCACCGCACAGATCAAATTCCTTGAGGAATATTGTAGCCTGACGCTCTTCAAGAAGCGGGGACGTCATATCTTTCTCACTGAAGAAGGAAGGATCCTTTACCAGTACGCCCGGAAGATCTTCGATTACGAAAAGGAAATCGATAATGCCATCGAGGACATGAGAGACCTTAGACGGGGAACCCTTCGGCTGGGCACCACCAAGACCTATGCGCGCTATTTTATGCCCTTTCTCATCACCCGCTTTCGAAACACTTACCCGAGCGTAAAAATCCATCTCGATGAAGGGAGTTCCCGGGACATGAGCTATACCCTTACGGACCTCAAGAACGAACTCGCCGTCATCGCCAAGGCGGGAGACGTTCCCGAGGTCTGTTTTATCCCCTTCAGCCATGAAGAGATTGTTCCCATTCTGGCACCCGATCATCCCCTGGCCATAGAAAAAACCGTCCCCTTGAAGACCCTCGCAGCCGAACCCCTGATCATGAAGGAGAGCGGGTCCGGGACCCGACGAGCTGGTCAATGATCTCTATAAGACGCACCATCTCTCCCCGAAGTCCTGATGGAAACCAGCAACACGGAATTCATCAAGCAACTGGTTCAACGGGGAGAAGGGATATCCTTCTTGGTGAGTGAGTCGGTAGCTGCTGAAATCAGGGAGGGAAAGCTGAGAAGCGTCTCTTTGGAGGAAGGGAAGCTGTTCCTGGATGTGAGTATCGCCTTTCTTGAGGATCAGCACCTCTCCCCGCCGGCGCAGGCCTTTCTAAACATGCTTCAGAAGATGGCCCCCAAGAAACCCGCATCCCAGGGATTCAAGGCCATTGTGGGAGAGATGCTCAAGCAGTGGGAACAGGGAATGGGAAAACCTTAGTGCCGCGTCTCATAAGTTCTGTCCCCGATAATGGCAAGATGTTATTCGCAGAAAACGGTCCCTATTTAACCCACTTAAAACAGACAGAGACGCGGAAGCTCCAACTCCCAAGCACCAAATTTCAAATAAATCCCAATGACCAAATCGCAAGGTTTAAGGCGAAAAATTTCCCTTTTGGGCCGGGGCAGTACCCGTGGGAATGTCGTAAATCGCCCGGCATCACTTAATTGATTTTTCCGGGATCCATATCAAGGGTGTGCCTCCAATCCTTTGCACGCGTTGTTTCGAATTTTGATCCCGCGGTTGCGCGGGATTGGAATTTGGATATAGTCGAAGATCCCGACTTCAGCGGGATTTGTGATTTGGGATTTGAATACTGTGATTTCATTGAACCCACCATTTGCGGTGCTGTTAAATTGCCAGAATTAAGGACAAAATTTATGAGACAGCGCATTAGGATTTGAACCGCTCTTCCAAGGTCTGGGTTATGCCTTTTGAACATGCCGAATGGAATAGTTGACATTGCGCACGATGCTTCTCATGCCCTGTCAGCTCTCCGCCCGCCGCTTTTCCTCACTCCGGATTTCGCGTCTCAGGAGTTTTCCCACCTTGGATTTGGGGAGCATGTCCCTGAACTCGATGTACTGGGGAACCTTGTAAGAAGGGAGCTTTTCCCGGCACCAGCGGGTGAGTTCATAACCGGTAATGCCCTGGATGTCTTCTTTTAAAACCACGAAGGCCTTGATCCGCTCCCCCACTTTGGGATCGGGAATGCCCACCACACACGAACCGATCACCGCCTGGTGCTCCTGCAGGATGGCTTCGATCTCCGAAGAGGAGACCCGGTACCCTTTGTGTTTAATGGTGTCCACGGTCCGATCAACAAAGTAGAGGTGGCCCGCTTCGTCCCGGGAAATGATATCCGCCGTACGGTACCAGAGGGCGCCGTCGATTTCCACGAATGCTTCCCGGGTCTCTTCGGGCTTGTTCCAGTAGGCCGCCACCATGCGCTTGGAGTGCACCAGGAGTTCGCCGGGCTTTTCCCTCTCAATGGTTTTCAGGGTTCCCGGGTCCACAATCATGATCTTCTTGCTCGGGACCTTTTTGCCGATACTCCGAATCGGGTTCTCCTCATCCGTGCGGCACATGGAAACGCCGCCGCAGGTCTCGGTGGCACCATATCCCTGATAAATGGTCTTGCCGAGCTTTTTCTTCCAGCGCTGGTTCACCTCTTCGGGGAGGACATCCCCCCCGTTAAAACAGTACGCCAAAGAGTCGAGGCGGTAGTAGTCGAGCCGATCGTGCTCCAGCATCATTCGGTAGAGGGTGGGCACACCAATGAGGCTCTTGGCCTTGAATCGCTGGATGGCATCGAAAATCGCATCCAGATTGACCTTGGGCATGAGAATGAGTGTCCCCCCCATCAAGAGGGTACTCAGGCCCGTGGTCTGCCCGAGGATGTGAAAGAGCGGCGCAGAACCGATGATCACATTCTCCGAAGCGGGAAAGAGGGGATCGGACATGGTGATCTGTTCGAAAGCCGATTCCAGGTAGAGCCCGTGGGAGATGGGCACGCCCTTGGGAAACTTGGTGGTACCTCCGGTATAGAGGATTTCGGCCATGGCATCGGGGTCCCGGCTCATGGCGGGAAGGGAAACCGGGGACGGGACAGGTTTTGTCATGGCGCGAAAAGAGAGGTGTCGGCGGCCCGGGCCACCTTCCCCTTGGGCACCTTGTCAAAGGCCCAGCCAAAGACCCGCTTCCACCAGGGGAGGAGATCCGTCAGAGAGGAAACAATGGCCCGCTTCAGACCGGTACGGGGAAAGGCCTGGTTCACATACCCATAGTTGGTGTCCCCGCAAATGACGGCCGTGGCCCCGCTGTCATTGGCGATGTATTCCAGGTCGTGGGCCGTGTAGATGGGGGTAATGGGCACCGCAACGGCTCCGGCCCGCATGACCCCGAGCCACGCCACCACCCACTGGACACAGTTGGGCAGATAGAGGATCACCCGTTCCCCCTCATTCACCCCGGCTTCGACGAGTTGGGCGGCAAAATTCTCGGCCATGCGCATGACCCGTTCATAGCTGAACCGGGTGCCGAGATAGATCACCGCGGTGCGCCGGCCGTGCTCATCAGCCGCCTGGCTGAATGCCTCAAAAATATGCCCTGGGATGCTTTCTGTCATCATTAGATTATATTGTCATACGACGTCTTTTTCAGCTCGATGTGAACCATATCCGCACATCCAATAATGCCTGCATAATCTTTTCTCTGCGCCTCCGCGTCTTGCGGGATAAACCGTTTTTATACGCCGAAATAGGCGGCCTTCACCTCGGGGTTGTCCATCAGCTCGTCTCCGGTCCCGGTGAGCGTCAGGATGCCGTTTTCAATGACATAACCGAAGTCGATGACCGGCAGGACCGGTCTGGCGAACTGCTCACTGATCAACACCGTAATGCCGGACTCATTCCTGAGACTCTTAATGGCGTCGATGAGGAGGGTCTGCATCATGGGACTCAACCCCAGGAGGGGTTCGTCCAGCAAAAGGAGTTGAGGCTCCGCCACCAGGGCCATACCGATGGCCAGCATCTGCTGTTCCCCGCCGCTCATAAAACCCGCCTTTTTCCGCTTCAGATCAATGAGGGCCGGAAAGAGGCGAAAAACGTAATCCACCATTTTCTTGACGTCGACCCGCTTTCTGAGGTACCCGGCGATCTTGAGGTTCTCCATCACATTGCTTTCCGGAAAAATGGGATGCCGCTCCCGGCAGAGCACAATCCCCTTCTTGACCCGCTCACTCGGGGCCATACGGGTGATATCCTCCCCCTTGTAGGTTACCCGGCCGTAGACAGTAATGCGCTCCCCGCCCTTTCGCCGCTCCTTGATCCGCATGTCGATGATGAGGCCGGACAGCGTGTTCATGAGGGTGGTCTTTCCGGCGCTGTTGGATCCGATGGCCCCCACAATCTGTCCTTGTTTTACCTTCAGGCTCAAATCATTGAGTGCCAGCGCATTCTCGAAGAAGACCAGGATGTTTTCCACCTTCAGCATGCTAATCCGTCTCACTCCCCAAATAGGCCTTCTTGACCGCATCGCTCTCCATGACCGCCTCGGCCGCCCCTTCGGCAATCTTCTCGCCGTAATTGAGGACCATCACCCGGTCCGCGATTCTGAACAACTCCTTCAGGCGGTGTTCGATCATGATAATGGTCTTGCCCTGGAACCTCAGTTTCTCAATAATGGGAACGATGCTCGCCACCTCCGCCAGGCTCAAACCGGAGAAGAGTTCATCCAGGATGATGAGATCGGGTCTCAACGCCATCACCTTGGCCAGCTCCAGACGCTTGAGATACCCCTGAGGCAGGGCGCTGGCCACCTTGTAGGAGACATAGGCGTCCCGTTCGAATCCCACCTCTTCGAGGAGGTCCAGGGCCACCGCATCCCGGTCTCCGTACCGGCCCCCGGCGAGCCTTTTCACCCGCGGCGAGTAGAGGGGAACGATGAGGTTTTTATAGGCGGGCAACTGGTAAAAGGGTCGCACCATCTGGAAGGTCCGGGCAATTCCCAGAGTCACAATCCGATAAGGGGGCCATCCGGTGATGCGTTTCCCCTTGTAAACGATCTTGCCGGATTGCGGTTTCGAAAAGCCCGTGATCAGGTTCACCAGTGTGGTCTTTCCCGATCCATTGGGTCCGATGACCCCGAGCAACTCCCCTTCCTTGAGTTGCATATGGACATCGCTGACGGCCATGACACCGCCGAAGGACTTGCTCAGCCCGGTGACTTCCAGCATGGGGCGCGACTCGCTCATTTGACACTCACCCATCGTTCAAACTGATGGTATTTTCGCTGACAGTAATGAAAAATCCCTTCGGGCAGGGCCACCACAAAGATCACCAGAAAAAGGCCGTAAAATACGATCCTCAAGGCCCCCAGGGCCCTCAGGATCTCCGAGAGGGGCACGAGAATAAACGCGCCCAAAAGGGGGCCTGCAAATGTCCCCGTCCCCCCCACCACGGCAGCCGCCAGCGGCATGATGGAGTAATCCAGTGCAAATCCCGGCATCCCCGCGAACATATCCAAATGCGTGCCGAAGGCACCCGCAAATGAGCCCACGGCGGCCCCGAGAAACAGGATCTGGGCCTTGTGCCAGTAAACATTGATCCCGGCGCTCATGACGGAGAGATCGTTGTCCGAGATCCCTTTCGCGATGAGGCCGTAATCGGAATTCATGAGCCGCCGGAACCCGAAAAGCGCTGCCAGCACCGCCAGTTGAATCACATAGATGGCCGTAAACTGGTTGGGAAACGGGGTCAGACCGGTAAGCCCTTCGGTACCCCCCAGGATACGGGTGGCCTCCACCAGCCTGAGGAGCATGATGGGAAGGACCAGGGTCACCATGGCAAAGTAGATCCCCCTCAAGCGCAACACCGGCAAAAGGAGGAGGGTACACAGGCCCCCGCCCACAATAGTGGCCACGGGAATGGTGAAGAGCGGGGACCAGCCCCAGTAATAGTTCAAGGCCCCCGCGACGTAAGAGCCGATCCCATAGAACAAAGACTGCCCCAGCGAGATCAGGCCGGCCGAAAGGAGCAAATCCCAACTGATGGCGAGAAGCGCATACACGGATGTGGAGATAAAGATCTCCTGCCAGTAGGGACTCAACAGCGGCGTGACCGCCAAGAGACCCACCACCGGAACGGCCCGGGGGACCAGGAGGTAGAGCATCTCTCTATAGGATGTCAGAGCGAAGATATCCTCGGAGCGTGCCTTGATTCCCCGGTCTATTCTTTCCTTGCGCTTTTCCATCCGATCAGATCAGATCCTGTCTTCCAGAGCCTTCTGGTGGCTGAAGAGGCCCGAGGGCTTAATGGTCAGGACTGCGGCAATGGCGATGAGGCTCACCAGCATCATCCAGTGGGGTCCCAGATAGTTGGAGGTAAAGGTCTGGGCATACCCGATGAGCACGCTCGCGGCCAGGATCCCCACCGTACTCCCCAGTCCGCCCACGATACAGACGGCCAGGGCGTTGATGAGCACGTCATACCCCCCTTCCACGGCAATGGTGCCCAGGGGCAGCACCACAATGGCGGCCACCGCTGCCAGAGCGGACCCGAAGGCCATGCTCAACGCCCCGATTCGATCCGAGTCGATACCGAAGGTGAGTGCGGTCCGTTCATCCTGGGCAATGGCCCGGAACGCGAGACCGATCCGGCTGTGACGTGTAAAAAGATAGAGAAAGAGGGTCAAGCCCATGGCGATGAGCGCAATGATGATGCGCTGGTAGTCCACATACACATCGCCGATGAGGAGACTGCCATCGACAAAGACGGGAAGGGTATATTTGAACCCTACAAAATCGAAGTAACGGAACAACTCCATGATGGCGAGACCGAGGCCGAAGGTGGCCATCACCTCGGACAACGCCAGTCCTTTCACCCGGATGATGACCACATAATACATCAGAAGTCCGATCATACCGGCACCCAGGATGGAGGCGACCACGCAGACCAGATACGGCAACCCCAGCGTATTCATGAGGATCCAGACCAGAAACCCGGAAAAGATATAGATGGCCCCGTAGGCGAAATTGGCCACCCCGCTGATGCCGAAGGTCAGATTGAAGCCGATGGCGAGAAGGGCCAGGATGGAACTGTTGACGAAACCGTATATGAGGGTGCCGAGAAGCATGGATAATTTACTGGAAAATTAGGATGGTTTACGTGTTCCTGGTTGCTCGTCGCTGGTTGAAACGAACCGGCGATAACGCGGATCACCGAAGCCCGCGCCATATTCAGTCCAAACGGAACGTAGCATGTGGGCATGAAGACACGGGGAACCTGATCCCCGTGTCTTCATGCCCGTATCAATTCAGGATTATTTCACCGGTTTGAGTCCTTCCGGAAGTTCGATCTTGGCCTCTGCCACGGACGGCGGATACACAATGACCCGTTCACCGGGCTCCCGCCACTGGATCATGCACCCCAGGGCTTCCACCTCCGGGTCATTACCATATACCACCTGATGGTCCTTGCCGAACCGGATCCGACCCATGGCGCCTTTCCTGTCGGTTTTCTCAAGGGCGGCCACCACCTTGTCCCCGTCCACCGAACCCGCGTTTTCGATGGCCTCTTTCAGGACGTAGACCATTTCATAGGCCGGGGCCGGTGAATGACCCGCCTCGATGGGCTTGCCGTATTTTTTCTGGTATTTTTCGTAAAACTCGACAGACTTGGGAACCTTGGGAACGGGCATATTTCCGATCTCAAAAATGCAGTTCATGGCGCCTGCAATCTTGCCGTCAAAGCTTTTCCAGGCCCCCGGACCCGCCAGCGGTGAGATGAATCCCGCCATCAGGGCGGGGATGTGCATGGTCTTCCACTGTTTCACCAGGATGCCGCTCTGGGGCATATCAAATATGGGGAGGATGACCTGGGCCCCTTTGGCCTTGGCCTTCATGAGCCCGGATGAAAAATCAGAAGACCCGGTGGGATACGACTGCCTCCCGGTCACTTCCCATCCCATCTTGTCAAAGACCAGTTTGATCATCAAATCGCCGGTCTTTCGGGCCCATGCCACATCCTGGTTCATGATGAAGACCTTGTTGAACCCGAATTCCTTATTGAGATAGGCCATGGTCCCGCCGAGGTATTTGATCAGGTAGACCGCGTTGAGGCACACCCTGAACGTATATTTGTACTTGTCATAATCCGACATCACTTTTTTCTGCATCCCCGGCGACATGGCCGTCCCGAGAAGCATCGGGACCCGGTGCTGACCCACGACGTCCATGCAGGCAATGGCGCATTCGGACCTGAATGATCCGAAGACGATGAAGTCGGCCTTGTCCTCCAGGATCAGTTTCTTATGCGCCCGGATCACGTCGCTGACCGGCACTCCCGGTTCGGCGCCCCTCGCATCGATGGCAATGACCTTGAAGGGCCGTTTTTCACCCCCACGTCGACGCCCCCCGCGGCGTTGATCTCCTCCACGGCCATTTCCACACAGGCAAGTCCCTCTTTTCCCTCCAAAAACCCAAGAGAGGTGGGCACGCCAAGGATAATCGGCTCAGCCGCCATGACAGGGGCCATCGGCGTGAACAAAGCAAACAAAAAAGCCAGTACGGACAACAAAAATAACCCTTTTTTCATTGAATCCCCTCCTTGCGCTTTTGCGGTTGTCATTAGCAATCCAAGGACCCGACGTCCTGTTACCCTGTATTGACCCATTCTTTTCCGTGGTATGTACCGAAACCGCTCCGGAATTACAAGTGTTATCTTCAAGACATGGGTCGACGGCCATAAATTGATCTTCAAAAGGTCATGGAAAAGATCCGAACGAACCGATCAGATGGAGTTTCCCACCTTTCTGGAAAGGAGTCTCTTCTGGCGATACTTTCCGGACCTACGATTGATGGTTTCGTGAAAAGTCGTCACCCCGTTGGGAAACGGGGTCCAGAAGTTTGATAACTTTTTGATAACACTGGATTCCGGTGCCTGTCCCGGACCCCGATCCGGGATTCGCCGGTCGAAGATCCCGATGCCTTTTGCGGGGAATGACGGAAAAAGCGCGTTTTTGACTTTTCACGAGTGTATCATATTTTGAACGGAAATAAGGATACAGACATCCCTGCTGCCTATTTCTGGCTGAGTAATGGAATAAATTTATGATTCGCCTTGGGGAATGGATATTGATCAATCGCCGATAGTCGGATCCAGCGGAACGTATCGGGGCCGTTTAATCGAACGGTTCCTGACACATATTCGCATTGGAATACATCCATCTCAATCTTGAAATGGGTGTAGGCGTGCTTAACCCGGGCGAGATGACAGTCAATTTTCACATGAATGCCAGTCTCTTCATAAATCTCACGAACACACGCATCGGGGGCGGCCTCTCCCTTGCGGATCTTACCCCCTGGAAATTCCCACAGCCCCCCCAGCAATCCCTCGGGTTTTCGCCGGGTGATCAGGACGTTCCCATTCCTCCAGACCACCCCCGTTGCAATACGATGCATGGGAACCGGCCTGCGTTCATTGCGTTTGGGATAATCTTCAACCTGATTTGTACAAAATGCCAGACAATGCTGTGAAAGGCAACACGTCCCGCACTCAGGATTTCTGGGCTTGCAGATCAGCGCACCGAGTTCCATCAGGGCCTGATTAAAGCGGCCCGGCTCCGCATCTCCCATCAACAGAGTCGCCTTTTTTTGAAACACCCGTTGAGATGCAGTATGGTTTACCGGTGCATCCATGAGAAACAACCGGGAGAGCACCCGTTTCACATTGCCGTCCACCACCGCATGGGCATTTCCGAAGGCAATACTCTGGACGGCCGAAGCGATATAATCCCCCACGCCCGGCAGTTTCCTGAATGCATCCCTGCGATCAGGAATGCGTCCGTCCATCTCCCGGACAATCCTACGTGCGGCCTGATGCAGATGTCGGGCCCGCCCGTAATACCCCAATCCCTCCCACGCCTTCAACACCATGTCCAGATCGGCCCGCGCCAGATCCGCTACAGTGGGAAAGGTCTTCAAAAAGGCCTTAAAATAGGGAAGCACCGTATTGACCTGGGTTTGCTGGAGCATGACCTCGGATACCCAAATCGGGTACGGATCCCTGGTCTCCCGCCAGGGTAATTGACGCCGATGGGTTTGATACCAATCAAGGAGCGCGATCTGCATTGATTTAATCTTTCCCGATTGCGGGGGCATCATCCCATGTCCTGCTTCAGATGGATTGGACGGATTGGCGTGTTTGACCACCTTTCTTCACTTTTGCTATGTCCGCAATCCAGTTTCATCTTTGAGATTGACCTCCAGCGGCGGCGCGGTGCCCTGTTTGGGCTCTCCCATATAGAGGGTTCGATGGGGAAAGGGAATCTCGATACCCCGCTCATCGAAGACTCTTTTCATCCGTCGGTTAAATTCCCTCCTGACGCCCCACTGTTTAAGTGGTTTGGTCATGAAACGGGCACGGATAACCACGGACGAATCTTCAAACCGGTCCAGACCAAAAATCTCCAGCGGTTCCAGGATCCTTTTCCCATATTCAGGATCATCCTGCATCCCCCTCCCGATCTCTTCCAATATCTCGATGACCTTGTCCACGTCTTCTCTGTAGGCGACCCCCACATCCATGACCGCCCTGGAGTATTCCTTGCTCAGATTGGTCACCGTCTCTATGGAGCTGTTGGGGATGACATGGACGTTTCCATGCAGGTCCCGCAGCCTGACCGTCCTGAGACCGATGGCCTCCACATGCCCCCCCTTTTTGCCCAGGATCGCCCAGTCCCCGATCCGGATACTCTCCTCAAACAGGATGAACAGGCCGTTGATGAGGTCCTTCACCAGAGTCTGGGAACCAAACCCCACGGCCAGCCCCACGATGCCGGCCCCGGCCAGGATGGGCGTGGTATTCACCCCGAGGCGATCCAGGATAATGATCCCGCCCGTGAACCAGACCCCGATCTTGACCGCCGTCAGTACCACCGGTACCATGGTCTTGGTCTTCTGGGAGGCCGCCCGCTTCTCTTTCTGCAGTCTGCCCGAAAGGACGGCCTCCCCCACCAGATAGCTGACCTCAATAATGCCGAAGACCACCCCGATGGTGACCATGATGGCGATGATTCTCAGGATGATGAGGGATCCGGTCTCGGACACCACGAAATCGGAGACCGGGACGCCCAGGACCTCTGCCATGGCCCCCGCGCCCGCAAGGATAATCATGAGGTCCAGGGTCTTTCCGATGATCTGGATATAGCGATTGGTCTTCTCTTCCAGCCCGGGGAAGCGTTCCTTTACCAGTTCATTCACCGCAAACATCCGGGTGAACAGGCGATTCTTGAGGTGCAGGGCCGTCAGGGTGGCAAAAAAAACGATGAGGGTCCCCAGCGTGAACGTGAACAGGTACGCATACCCGTTTTCAAAATGCACAATCAGTAAAATGAATATGGCCCACGCATAGACAATGGCCAAAATCGACCAATGTCTGAGGACAGGTCTGGCCATCCAGTTGGTCTTTCGCTCCGCCCGTTGGTCCTCAGCATCCCGTTGGTCCTGGCGCAGACGCATTTCACGGCCCAGTTGCAGGACAAAGACGCTGATGAGGATGGGGAACACCACCAGGATCATCCCCCTGATAAAAGTGAGGGCGTCCTCGGGTATGTTGAAGAGATACAACAGGTTGGTCACTAAAAAATAAAACGTCGTGTAATTGGCAAAACGCCGCATCCAAATCCAGCAATAATGGGCATCTTCGTCACTGATGGGAATTAGACGGAGGGCACTGTCATCGGGGGCCACCAAGACCCTCAAGGTCTCCAGCACGGCCCGATAGATGAGGAAAATCAAACACACCACAATGACCAGGACATGCGCCCTGGGATGAGACGGGAAGATCTGGCATAACAGGAACAGGGAGAAGAAGAGTGCGCCAAAAGGGAGGATGTTGAAAAGAGCGCGGAGTAGACCAGCACCCAGCTTTTTCCTGAATCGGCCCTCTCCTGCCTGAACTCCGCCGGGGTATCGCCTGAGGATGAACCTCAAGATCAATGAAATCATTACGGCCAGGAACACGTCCAGCAACAGCCACATGGCCTGCCTCCGCTGCTTTGGGTCCGCCACAAGGCGCTTTAAGCGATCAAAGGCCCGGGGGATATCGGCCACCAAAGCGCCGGCGCTGGAGGCGGCCTCCACAAACTCCCGGGAGAGTGCATCAAACCCCAGGAAAATCTGCTCAACAACCATCACCTCCTTTTTCTCCGGTGTCTTGCGTTTCCCGGACCCCTGGGTCAGTTCCCGGGCCTCTACGATCGCCTTCAGGTCTTTTAACAGGGCCTCCCTTTTTTCAGGGTTTTCCAGCAGGTTCACCACGCCTTGGAGTTCCTCAGTGGACGGCGAATCAGGCCCAGAGGTCCCCTTCTGGGCCCCGTACCCGGGGGACACCGTCCAAAGGACCACCAGGAGCCACACCCCTGCCAGCGCCCCGCGTGAAAACAATCGCGAATACATGACACGCACCCTCCTCTCTAAGGGGTAATCCCACCCCTCCACCCCGCGTCCGGGGTATCTACGCCCCGCGCATGCGCCTGGCATAGGCCACCATCCGCGCCAATACATTGACGCTGTTTTCAGGTGTCTGATAAAAGACACCGCTGTACCGCTTACCCGGAATGGGTCGGACTGTTCCCTGATCCGTCCTGGCCAAAGAGACGCCCACCACGGGCTTTTCGTACGCCTCCATCAATTCCACCATCCGGGTGATAAACATCGCTTCGTAATCCCGGCTGTACGCCTCTATCTGTTCCAAAAATTCCGCTGACGCGTCCGGGTCCGCCTCCCGGGTGGACTGGGTCAGCAGACGAACCAGTTCATCCCTGCCGATAATTCCGAGGCAGATCACGGCATCAATGTGATCCAACTTCAGCAGCGCCTCCACAGCCACCATGGGCGCATCCGGGTCCCGGGTGCCCACCAGATCCACGGGATTGCCCTTACTCCAGAAGGGAGGAAGGTATTTGCCGATTTCGGTAACCGTTTTTTCCGGGATATCCGGCACCACAAGCCCCCGTTCGTTGCACTCATCCGACGTCACCACGCCCCAGCCGCCGCCCAGGGTCACGATACCGACCCGATTCCCTTTGGGCATGGGAAGGGACGAGAACCCGGCCGAGAGGTTGAGCAGCTCGGACGGGACCCTGGCATTGAGAATCCCCGCCTGGTGACATGCGGCGCGAAAAATGGCATCATCTCCGCTCATGGATCCCGTATGGGACGCGGCAGCCATACGGCCTGCCTGCGTACGCCCCCCCTTCAGTACAATGATGGGTTTTGTCCGGTTCACCCGTTCGGCCACCCGGACAAATCGGGTCCCGTCCCCCACGCTTTCGAGATACACCACGATGATTTGGGTATGGGGATCCCCTTCCAGGTACGCCAGATAGTCCGTACAACTCAATGTGGCCTCATTTCCCGACCCCACAAACATGGAGATCCCGATGCCCTGCTGCTGTGCCCAGTGAATGAGCTGGTTCCCCAAATTCCCCGATTGAGAAACAAATGCCACCGCCCCCTGCTTCGGCCGCGTGTGGCTTCCCGTGGCAAAAAGACCCGAATAGGGGAGAATCATGCCCATGGTATTGGGACCCACAAGCGATATATGATGTTCCCGGGCAATGTGGATAATCTCCCGCTCCAGCTTTTTGCCTGTATCATCGGTCTCGCTGAAGCCCGATGAGATCACCACGGCTCCCTTCACCCCCTTGTTCCCGCAGTCGGTCAATACCGCAGGAACCGTTTGTGCCGGGGTGGTCACAAAAGCCACATCCACCGCGTCCGGTATCTCCCCCACATGCCGAAAGGTCCTTAACCCGCACATCTCATTTTCCCTCGGATTAACGGGGAAAATCTTTCCCTTGAATCCGCCCGCCACGATGTTGGAAAGGATGAGCTGGCCCCATTTTCCAAATGTGGTGGAGGCGCCGATCACGGCCACCGATTCTGGATGAAAAACCGCCTTGAGTTCATCTTTATCGCCTGTTGTGGTATTTCCCTGTTTTTTCATATCATTCACGCTCATCATATCCTTTCCATCTGATGCCCAGCTGTGCGAAAAGGCACCTGACACCCTTTCGCCTTCATCCCTCTAAGAAGGTGTCCTACGATATCACCAAATGATCAGCATTTCAAACGGATGATTCTTTTCTTGTACTTCCTTCCATAATCAAATAATTTAAAGGGAATTTCTGCCGAAAGCGCGTGAATCCGTCAACACGAATAGCGGCCCGGGAGGTAAATTATGGGAACAGATAACGTCGTCTTCCTGGAGGTGATCGAATGGTTTGATGAAACCGGTCAGGAACTGGTTCATCGTATACCGGAAAAAGGCTCCGGTGAAATCAAGTTCGGGGCACAACTCATCGTGCGCGAGAGCCAGGCGGGTATTTTGTTTTATAAAGGAAAGGCCTGTCATGCCTTCGGACCCGGCCGGCACACCCTCAAGACGGGCAACATTCCCATTCTCACCAAGATTTTGGCCATTCCCTGGGCCATGACCAGCCCGCTGCGGGCCGAGACCTACATCACCAACATGAAGGTCTTTCCGAACCTCAAATGGGGAACACGGGATCCGGTGGCCTTCAGGGACGCCGATCTGGGGCTTATCCGGTTGCGAGCGCACGGCGTATTCAACATCCAGATCATCCAACCCCTCCTCTTCATCAATACCCTGGTGGGCACCATGGGGAAGTTTACCACCGAGGAGATCGGGGAATACCTCAAACGGGTCATTGTCTCCCGCTTCAATGACCACCTGGGCGAGCATCTCGATACCATTCTGAACCTCCCCGGCACCTACGAAGACCTCTCCGAAGGGCTCCAAAAACGACTCAAACAAGACTTCAGTCATTTCGGCCTGGCCCTTTCCCATCTTTACATTACCTCCATTACACCCCCGCCGGAGGTGCAACAGGCCATTGATGACAAGAGCCGTCTCGGCGTGATTCAGGATCTGGACAGGCTCGTCAAGATGAAGGCTGCCATGGCCATGGAAAAGGCCGCGGAAAATCAGGGCGAGGCCGGCGCCGGTTTGGGGATGGGGATGGGGTTCATGATGCCGGCCATGTTTGCCGATGCCTTCAGACCTCGAACCGGGGGCCCCGGTGATCCCCTCCCTGAGGCCACCTGTCCCGATTGCAGGCAACCCATATCCAGAGACACCACATTCTGCCCCCATTGCGGGCACCAGCAGGTCGTCTTTGATCAGTGCACTCATTGCGGCAAGAATCTCCCACCGAATGCCAGATTCTGCCCCAAATGCGGCCGTAAGACGGAAGAAAAACCGGCAATAAGGATCTGCCCGCACTGCAAAGCGGAAAATCTGCCGGGTTCCGCCTTCTGCAATCAGTGCGGGGAAAGGCTCTAAACCAGCAACCAGTACCCAGCATGGCTTTTCGGATAGAGCAGGCATGTACGCAGTGCGGGGCGCCGATAGAGATTGATGAAACGGATCGCCTGATCGCGTGCCCCTATTGCGGGGTAAAGAGCTTTCTCTATACACCGGACTGCTTTCGCTACGTCCTCCCCCACAATGCCCCCGGCCAGGACCTGGCCTACGTCCCCTATCTCCGTCTCAAAGGAACCGTTTTTGTCTGTGGCCCCCGGAAAGTTCACTACCGGATCGTGGACATTACCCACCTGAGCGCGCCTTTTGAGCGGTTTCCGGGATCACTGGGCCTCAGACCCCAGGCCATGAAAATGACATTCATGGGCCCTCATATCGAAGGGGTGTTGTTGAAATCCGTTGTTCAGCGCTCGCGACTCCTCGTCCGGGCCGCCAAACAGGCCGCCGCCCGTATGGCAGCGGACCCTTTTCACACGGCGTATCTCGGCGAGACCTTCAATCTGATTTACCTGCCCCTGTATGTGAAGGGGGATATTCTTTTTGACGGGATCACGAACAAACGCCTCGGCAGAATAAGCAACCCGCAGGAATCATTTAAAACCCTGAGCGATACAAGCCCCCGGTCGGCCCCCACCTTTCTCGCCACCCTCTGCCCGGACTGCGGCTGGAATCTTGAAGGCCAGCGGGACAGCGTGGTCCTGACCTGCAGCAACTGTGAAACGGCGTGGGAAGCATCCAAGGGGAGACTCGTCAAGATGACCATTGCTGCCGCTCGGGGATCCGCAGACGACAGCTGGCATTTCCCCTTCTGGCAAGTCACGGTCCGATCCGAGGGTGCGAAACTGGCCTCCTATGCCGATTTTATTCGACTGACCCATCAGCCGAAGGTCATTCAACCGGCCTGGGAACAACAGGATATGGCCTTCTTCAGCCCCGCCTTCAAGATCCGGCCCAAAGTCTTTCTGTACCTTTCAAGACAACTGACCCTTTCCCAGGGTGACATTGAGATAGACGGGGCGTTTCCCGGTAAGCGGCTTCACCCCGTCACCTTCCCGCTCGGCGAGGCGATCCAGGGAATCAAGGTCACCCTCGGTGCATCGGCCATGAATAAACGACGGCTGATGCCCCGCCTTCCAGAGATCCGTTTCGCCATCAAGGATGCCGTACTGGTCTATTTGCCCTTCAGAGAATCCACGCATGAAATGATCCAGCAGGAAATGAACGTCGGCATCAACAAAAACGCCCTCGCATTCGGCCGGTATTTGTAATCCGGAAGGAACGCCTGAGCGCCACAGGTGCCCATATCCGCAATACCCATTGACACGCATCCGTTATTTGTGCTTTTATTTCCGCCGTCCGCGGAGGACCTGCCTTCAGGGAATCCATCAGTCATCCAACTTTATTTGTTATGTTCAGGAGGTGAGAGATGAAATATATCCTGTCAGCGTTTGTTTTGGTTTTTCTTATGGCCCAGCCATCCTGGGCTGAACTTCAAATGGGTGAAGTCCCTGAGACCGTTATATTGGAAGGCGACACAGGCGGTCTTCTGGACGGTACCCCATGGAACAGTCAGGAAATGAAAGGAAAAGTCAGTGTCATATTCTATGTGGATCCTGATGAAAAAGACCTCAACAATGAGGCCAGCGAGGCATTGAAAAATGAGGAATTCCCCCGGGACAAATTTCAGAGCTACGGGATTATCAACATGGAAGCCACATGGCTGCCCAACTTCGTGATATCTTCCTCCTTGGAAGAAAAGCAGAAGCGCTACCCCACCACCGTTTACGTGCGCGACTATGATAAGATTCTCGTGAAAAAGTGGGGGATCGCCGACGACAACAGCGACGTGCTGGCCTTTGACAAGGCCGGAAAACTCATCTTTCGAAAAGACGGGAAACTAAACGCCCAGGACATTCAAAAACTCCTGAAAGTGGTTCGTGAGAACCTGTAGAGACAGTAGATCTTCATGACTGAAAAGAACTTCCAGGTCACCCGGATCGGAACGGTCAAATCGCCGTTGAAGCGACTCGATCAATGCCCCCGCCAGGCGCGAGAGGGCGCGCCCGAGGCACGGATCGATATCGACCCCCGGTATAAAGACGCCCTGGAGGGATTGACCGCCGGGAACGACATATGGGTGATGACCTGGCTCCATCTGGCCGATCGGTCTCGGTTGAAGGTCCATCCCAGGGGGAATCCGAAAAATCCGATACGGGGGGTTTTTTCCACCCGCTCACCGCACCGGCCCAATCCCATCGGCCTGCATAAAACCCGGGTCATTGCCATTGAATCGCCGCTCAGCATAAGGGTGGCCCCGCTGGAAGTCCTGGATCAAACCCCGGTCGTGGATATCAAATCGGTTATTTAATGAAGCAACATTTGATAGTTCCGTAAAAAGTATGTTTTCGCGCTAAGACGCCCCGGTGAAACACGAAAAGGAAGGTTTCACTGGGTAAACAGGGACGCAGAGAAAAAACTGTATTAATTTTAATAACCTCACTTTTCATATGTGCGGCTTTGCGTGAGTCCCGCAGGGCGGGATTGACTTTTTATGAAAGCGTCAACATTTGGGAGGGTAGATATGCCCGGTTTTGAAATATTCGGAGAGGAAGAGCGAGAAGAAGTCGGCCACGTGCTGGACACAGGCGTTTTGTTCCGATACGGGTTCGACCAGGCCCGCAACGGCCACTGGAAAGCCAAAACCTTTGAAAAGGAACTGGCGGAAAGGCTCGGGGCAGGATACTGCCACCTGTGCAGCAGCGGGACCGCAGCCCTGAGTATCGCCCTGGCCGCCTGCGGTGTCGGTGCCGGGGACGAGATCATCATACCGCCCTTTACGTTCGTGGCGAGTATGGAGGCGGTTTTCAATGCGGGGGCCATCCCTGTCTTCTCGGAAATTGACGACACCCTGTGCCTCGATCCCGAGGCCATTGAGAGCGTGATCACCGAAAAAACCAAAGCCGTGATTCCGGTTCACATGTGCGGGTCCATGGCCCGGATCGATGCCATCAAGTCCGTGTGTGACCGTCATGATCTGATCCTTATTGAAGATGCCTGCCAGGCCCTCGGGGGCAGCTTCCGGAACCGCGCGCTCGGCACATTCGGCCGGATGGGGTGTTTTTCTTTTGATCCGGTGAAGACCATCACCTGTGGAGAGGGAGGCGCCGTGGTGACTAACGACGAAACCCTCTACAAACGCGCCGATGCCTATGCCGACCACGGGCACGACCATGTGGGCGATGACCGGGGACTGGAATCCGCCCTGATGTTGGGTGCCAATTATCGGATCAGCGAATTGAATGCGGCTGTGGGGCTTGCCCAGTTGAGAAAGCTCGACAAGATCCTTCAAAAACAGCGGGCGAACAAAAAGGCCATTAAAGAGGGGCTGACGGGTATCGACGGCCTGACCTTCCGCCGCATTCCGGATGAATCGGGGGACTCGGCCACGTTTCTCTCCTTTTTCCTCCCGGATGAATCCCGGGCCAGGGAAGCGGTGAGGGAACTGGGAAAGGCCGGCGTCGACGGCTGTTTTTACTGGTTTGACAACAACTGGCACTACATCCGGCAATGGGACCACCTCAAGACCCTCCGGTCGGCGGCCCCGCTCCCCCTGGCGCTCCTGGAGCACCCCCCGGACTACCAGCACACCGCACTCTCCCGATCCGATGACATCATGAAACGCGCGGTGTCCATGCTCATCAAGCTCTCCTGGTCGGAAGAGGAGATTGCCCGGAGGATCGACCGGATGCGGGAGATACTCATCAAAGTTATTTAAGTTTGGGCAGTTGAAACCACTTCATGTTGCCCAATGGGGTACAGCCGAGGTAAACGATGTTCAGAAATTTCAAAACGGTCCCCTATGTCATATTCGGCCGGGGCGCTTTTAATCAGCTCGACAGCATTCTCTCAGAAAAACGGGTGCCTCCGGAAGGATTCATGGTCTTTCTCGTGGACGACGTGTTCCTCGACAAAACACTGAAAGACCGTATCCCCGCCAAGGGCCGGGACTTGATCTTATGGGTGAATGTCGACCACGAGCCCAGGACCCTGTATGTGGACGAACTGACGGAAAAAATCCGTGAACACGCCAATCAACACCCCCAGGGCGTTATCGGCATCGGCGGCGGGAGCACCATGGATCTGGCCAAGGCCGTGTCCCTGATGCTCACCAATCCCGGCGCTTCCGCAGACTATCAGGGCTGGGATCTGATTCGCTACCCGGCGGTTTATCATGTGGGCATCCCGACCCTTTCAGGCACCGGGGCAGAGGTCTCCCGCACCACCGTTCTTTCCGGGCCGGACAAAAAGCTGGGGATCAATTCCGATTACACGGTCTTCGATCAGGTGGTACTGGACCCCGAACTCCTCTCAGGCGCACCGAAGGACCAGCGGTTTTACACCGGAATGGACTGCTATATCCACTGCGTCGAATCGCTGACCGGCACCTACCTCAACGGCTTCAGCAGGGCCTACGGGGAAAAGGCCATGGGCCTGGTTCGGGAAGTTTTCCTAAAGGAGAGTGAAGACGGCGATGAAGCCCTCATGATGGCCTCCTACTTTGGCGGGATGAGCATCGCCTATTCACAGGTCGGGGTCTGCCACGCCCTCTCATACGGGCTTTCCTTTGTCTTGGGCATCCATCACGGTCTCGGCAACTGTTTGGCCTTCGAGGCGCTCGAGTCCTATTATCCGGAAGGGGTTCACAAATTTCGGGAAATGCAGAAAAGAAACGGAATCAAACTCCCGAAGGGAATCGTGGACGATATAGACGACAGCCAACTGGATCAGATGACACGGGTGGCACTTGTGCTGGCACCCTTGTGGGAAAACGCCCTCGGTAAGGACTGGCAAACGATCATGACGCCTGAGAAAGTAAAAAATCTCTACAGGCGGATACTGGAATAACCGTTCTGATCCCCGCCCCCCTCTTCTCCGACACCCTGTTTCACCCTTTTCATCAAACGCTCCGGCATTCCCCGATACCCTCGGCAAAAAAAACCGAAAAATGTCTTGACATCCGTTTCCGGGTCATTTATATTCTATTCAAATCATTTCAATTGACATATTTTGACTTGAGCTAATAATTAAGCTGGATTTTCAGTTATACTAAAGATAGGGACGTTCGAATTCTCAGGGACCGGTGATGGTCCCATCACTTTTTTGATCAACAATTGAAAGGAGTTTGTCATGTGTGGAATCAGTGGCTGTATCGGCATAAAAGACACCGAAACCATCAATCGTATGCTGGATGCCTTACCGCACCGGGGTCCCGATGACCGGGGTATCCACGAGCATGATACCGGTGTTTTCGGTCATACCCGGCTCTCCATCGTCGATGTGGCCAAGGGGCATCAGCCCATTGTGGTCAATGACGGCGGCACGGGGATTATTTGTAACGGTGAGGTGTATAACTTCAGAAAATTGAGAACGAAGCTCTCCTCAAAATACCGCTTCAAGACCAAATCCGATTCCGAGACCATCCTGAGGCTCTATCAGGAAAAGGGTCCCGACTGCGTCAAGGAACTCAACGGCATGTTCGCCTTTGCCATCTACGATGGAGATCAGTTCATGCTGGCAAGGGATCCCATCGGGATCAAACCCCTTTACTACGGGTATTATCACGACAATCTCTATTTCAGCTCCGAATTGGGGGCCATGACCCTTGCCGGGGTGGATGAGGTTCACGAGTTCCCGGCAGGTCACTATTACACGCCGGAGGAAGGGTTTGTGCAGTATTACACCATTCCGGAAATTCAGGACCACCTTCTCACCGACATTGAAGAGACCAGTGATATCATCCGAAAAACCTTCATTAAGGCCGTTAAGGACCGCTTGCTGGCGGACCCGGAAGTACCCGTGGGGTCCTTCTGCAGCGGGGGCCTGGACAGCAGCCTGGTAGCGGCCATCGCAGCTGATGAAATCCCCAATCTCCATACGTTTGTGGTGGGCATGCAAGACGAAAACGGTGAACTCAGCGACGACATCAAGGCGGCCCGTATTGCTGCAGACCATATCGGGTCCACACACCATGAGCTCCTGTTCACCGAAGAGGACTATTCTGAGGCCCTGCCCAGGGTCATTCAGAAGCTTGAAACCTATGATCCATCGCTCGTTCGGTGTGCCGTCCCCTGCTATTTTACCTGCAAGCTTGCGGCCGAATACGTGACGGTGGTGCTGACCGGCGAAGGAGCGGATGAACTCTTCACCGGGTATCACTACATGAAGAATTTCCCATTTGACCAGCTCAATGCCGAGGCCAGACGGTGCATTGGAAATGTGCACAACATTAACCTGCAACGAGCGGATCGCATGGGCATGCTCTTCAGTCTGGAGTTGAGGGTGCCGTTCTTCGACGTCAGCATGGTGGATCTCTCCATGAAGATCCCGCCGGAGCTTAAGATCCGGGAACACAACGGCGCCAAGATTGAGAAATGGATTCTCAGAAAAGCCTTTGAAGACACGAACTATCTGCCGGATGATATCCTCTGGCGTTACAAGGTCCAGTACACCCAGGGCGCCGGATGCGAAAGCCTGGGCGAAAAAATGGCCGAGAAAGCCTTATCCGACGAGGACGTGGAGCGCATCAAAGCGGAGAATCCACAGGCGGTCATCAACAGCAAGGAAGCCGCCTATTACTTCAAGATCTTCCGCGAATTCCATCCCCAGGATTCAATCCTCAAGTCCATTGGGATCTGGACGGGCTTCGATTTTGCCGAAGAAAGAGAACATGTGCAGGGCACGGTGGACGGCGATCTCAAGCACGACCATTCGGAAGAAGATGAGGAGATCAAAGAAAGCCGCGCCGCGTAAACAGGCCGGGAATCCTTTCAAATACCCTTAAAAACCATACCCCCTTTCGGCATGATGCCCTGAGGGGGTATTCATTTAATCTTCACCCAAAACATCCTGGCCGTGTGCCGGCCGAGGTTTTTCCATTGGGACGGCATGTCACTAATCAGACAGATCACATCACCCGGACGAACATGGTAAACGCCTTTGGCCATGGTTAATTGAAGCTTCCCGCTGAGCAGGTACCCCAATTCTTCCCCTTTATGGATGAAAAAGTGATTTGATAGACTTTCGCCGGGAGGGATCTCGATCAGGTACGGTTCTGCCCGCGATTCAAAATCCACGGAGGCCAGCATTTTGGCGGTGATACCGCCCATGGGCTGGTCGGGGAATTTGACCTCGATGGCATCACCGGATTGGAAAATGACCGGATTGTCTGAGGCTTCCGGTTCCCGGAAAAATGAACCCAGCTCCACTGAGAGCACTTCCGCCATCTTCATCAGTGCCGGCAGCGACGGATAGATCAGGTTGCTCTCCACCTGGGATATGGTGCTCGACGTCACCCCCACCAGTTTGGCCAGCTCCGTCTGTGAGAGTCCCCTCCGCTTCCTCAGCGTTTTGAGTCGACCCCCGAGATCGAGCTGCCCGGTCGTCCCTTTGTCGGTTTCAAAATGGACCCTGAGGTCTTTGGTCCAGTACGGGCAAGGCCGATTGAGGTCTTCCGTGCGCCGCTTTTCGGCCTTTATGATCATCAGCGACGTGGTCCCCCGCTTCACGGAAAGCTCAATGGCCACCTGGGTAATTTGATTGATCCTGGCCCGCAACCGCCCGGAATGGGCCTTCTTTTCCATGACCCAGTACGCAATGGTCTCCAGTTCGTACAGTCTGGGACATGAGTGGGAATAAAAATCGACGACAGATGCCTCTCCCCCCCACAACTCCTGCATACCCGTCAGGCTTTCGAAGACAATGCGGGCATCGGTTGGAAGATGTTCGAAAAGGGCGTAAAAGGTTTCCGTAAATTTCTGCCGATCCTGAGGTGCCTCCACCTGAATGACACGCCCTTCAAGCGATTTGGCTTCTTCCTCGTAGAATTTGAGGAAAACATCGGAGGCCGCCCCCTTACCATGGGTAAAACAATCCAGAATGGTCAGATGGGCGTTGTCCGCCAGGGCCCCGAGCTTCTCCAACAGATTCTTTGGTGAGCGGTCAAAGGTAACATAGATGATCGGCTTATCCGACGCCTCGGAGGCCTGAATGAGGTTGAGACAGAATACGGAAGCCAGGCTTCCTGCATCGTCATACCAGACCACATTGTCCCCTATAAAAAGTCCCCCCAAAAGCCGGTCCAAGTGGCTGACGCCTGACGTGACCCGCTGTCTTTTGAAATTCATGACACTCCTTTGATTAAATGAAGCGAACCCTTCGCGGCACCTTGTACGGGGACATATGCTGTCTGCACCACTCGATGAACGCGCTTTCCGTGATCGTGGATCCCGGTCTGGGTCGAATTTCCGCCGCCACCATATTCCCGTAGCGCCGGTGCCACTCCCCACGGACACTCACCGACGTCACATCGGGATGGTTCATGATGAGTCTTTCAACTTCCCTGGGGTAGGCCTTGAGTCCGAAAACATTGATCATATCCTTTTTAAGACCGGTCAAGGTCAGGTAGTTTTCGTCGTCCAGGAAACCCAGATCGCCGGTCCTGAACCACCCATCTGCGAAAGACCTCCGGGTATGATCGGGCTTATTGAAATAGCCCGAGAAGAGATTCGACCCGCTGACAAGGACTTCCCCCACTGTACCGGGCGGGCATGCATTCCCCTCGTCATCCACGATCTTCACACGGCAGCACGGCAGCGGGGGACCGACGGTCCCGAACTTGGGCGGGCGGTCCTGCCCATTCCACGTGACCACCGGGGAGGCCTCCGTCAAACCGTACCCCTCGCTGATGCGCAGACCGAGCTTCTCCCGGTAGAGGTCCAACAGGCGCATGGATATTCCGATGCCCCCACTGACCAGGTTC
The DNA here is from genome assembly GCA_034522175.1 of Deltaproteobacteria bacterium. Lineage (GTDB taxonomy): Bacteria > Desulfobacterota > DSM-4660 > Desulfatiglandales > Desulfatiglandaceae > JAIPDZ01. Next base: position 4,979,495 of record JAXHLQ010000001.1, read on the forward strand.
CTGAGACCCCTGCACAATTCCGGCCGCTCGGATAACGGTTTCAACAGCGTATGAAAAATGGCCGGCACCGATACCATCTGCGTGGCGTGATGCGTTTCCATGAGCTTCACAACGGTCCTGCCCCGTAAAGCGGTCCCCAACAGGACGCAGGGTACCCCCGCCATCAGCGGCACGAGAAAGCCGTTGGTAAACCCATAGGAATGGAAAAGGGGGAGGAGCGAAAAAAGGCTTTCCGAGGCACGATCCCCATCCCCAAATGATTTTCGGGCAAAGGCGGCCGTGTCTTCAAAAAGCGACCCATGGGTCAACTGGGCCCCAAGGGGATATCCGTCCATGGCGGCCGTATGGACAATCAGGGCCGTATCCTCCGGCGCCATTTCTTCGACACGGGTGTCCACTCCGGACACATCCAGGTCGCTTACGCATGGAATCGATCCGCTTTTCTCGTCCAAGATCGATAACGCGGGCGGCGTCATCCCCCGGTTGATTTCAAATGCCTTCGAAACCCTTGGGAGGTTCTCTCGATTGCCTATGAAAAAGCGCGGGAAAGTATCTTTAACAATGTGGGCGAGTTCATAGGGACCCATTTTCGGATTCACCGGCACGACCACGGCCCCGATCCGGAAGATTGCCAGAGAAAAGGTCGCGTACCCAAAAGGGTCCGAGCATGAGAGGATGACACGGTCATGTCGTGTCAATCCCATCTTTTTAAGACCATGGGTGAGTCGGCATACCCGGTCGTGGTATGCCTCAAACGTGAACATCCGCTCCGGGTTCCCGACCCCGCTCCGATGAGGATACCGATCTTTCGCGTGATCCAGAAGGGCACCCATATTGCCCGGAAATGGATATCGATTTTCCACTGATGATATCTGCGGCATGAACAGCATGTTACCTGAACGGACACCTGATTTCAAGGCCGCTCCGAACGACTGCTGCGATAAGGAAAGGCTTTACCCAAAGCGCCGGGATCGAATCAGCGGTCTAAAGAGCGGCCCAGAAAGCCTGAAAAACCCGTTGGAGTCAAGCAGGCAAGGAATCGCCACGGCTCCTTTCTTCCACTTCCTGAAGGCTGGTCACCAGGATATCCATCCGACACTCTTTTTTTAGATGCTCCATCAGCTGCTGCCGCACTCGATGCACAGGCACCCTTACATTTAGTTCCCGCGCCAAAGACGTGGCTTGGACCCCTTGAAGGCCGCACGGATTCATCCATTCAAAGGGCTCGAGGGACAGATCCACATTGATGGCCATGCCGTGGAAGGTGATCCAGTGCCGGACGGCAATCCCGATATAGGCAAGCTTGCGGTTCTCCACCCATACACCCCGGTTCAGGGACCTGCGCTCAGCCGTAATCCCCCAATCCGCTGCCACCCGGATCCCCACTTCCTCCAAAGATGACACCCAATCGACCACCCCCCATTCGACCCGGTTGAGATCCACGATGGGGTAAACCACCACCTGCCCCGGCCCGTGATAGGTAATATACCCGCCGCGCTCCACACGATGGGTTTCGATCCCCCTGTCTTTCAGAAAGGATGGATCAACGAGGAGATGCTCATCGCCCCCCCTGCGGCCAAGGGTGAAGACCGGGGGATGCTCCAGTATCAGGATGACATCATGTTGAAGGGCTCCCGTATGCCTGGCATGGACGAGCCGGTGCTGAAGATCCAGGGCTTCGATGTATCCCATGAGAGGAATATCCACCACAAGCCACGGGCGGACCCCTCCCTTGTCCGAATGGCTGATGGGATCGGATGAGAGCATCTGCGTCTGCTTCGCTCGAAGTTAAAAAATAGGGGTCTACCGGGTCATCCTGTGAGACAGGGTCGTCGGGCTGCAAGGGTTTCGTCCATCCGGCGGTATCGTAACCGATGGGGGGCCTCCCGCACCCGTTCAGGATCCGTCCTTGCTTCTTCCGAAATGGCCCGACATGCCTCGATAAAGTGGTCGATCTCTTCCTTAGGTTCCGTTTCAGTGGGTTCCACCATGATGGCCCCGTTTACCACCAGGGGAAAATAGATGGTGGGGGGGTGAAACCCGTAATCCATCAGGCGCTTGGCCATATCCAGCGTGGTCACTTTATGGGGCCGCTGGTATTGATCTGAGAACACGCACTCATGCATGCAGGCCCTGTCGTAGGGAAGGTGAAAATCATTTTTCAGCCGCTCCTTGACATAGTTGGCGTTCAGTACAGCCAACTGGCTCGCCTTCCTCAAACCCTGAGCCCCCATGCTGAGGATATAGGCATAGGCCCGGATCATGACCCCAAAATTCCCGTAAAAGGCATGGACCCGTCCCACGGACCGGGGGAAGTCTTCCGACAGACGGTATTGGCCCTCTTCCTCGATGATCCGGGGAACCGGTAGAAAGGGCTCGAGCGTCTCCCGAACGCACACCGGACCCGCACCGGGACCGCCGCCGCCGTGGGGTGTGGAAAATGTCTTATGGAGGTTGAGGTGGAGCACATCCACCCCGCTCCGGCCCATGTCCACCATCCCCATGACCGCGTTGAGGTTGGCCCCGTCACAATAGACCAGGCCCCCTTTCGCATGAACGATCTCGGCAATCTCGTGGATGTTCTCCTCAAAAAATCCCAGGGTGTTGGGGTTGGTGACCATGATGCCGGCGGTCTCTTCACCCATAACCTCGGCCACCGCCTCCGCTGCCAGGATCCCCGAATCGTTTGATTGAACCGCCACCGGCTTAAAGCCGCACAGGGCCGCACTGGCCGGGTTGGTCCCGTGGGCCGTATCAGGCACAATAATGGTGCTTCGGTCTTCATTCCGGGCCCGATGATACGCCCGGATCATCAACATGCCCGTCAACTCGCCCTGGGCCCCGGCTGCCGGCTGTAGCGACACGGCATCCATTCCGCTGATGGCCTTCAGAAATTCCCCCAGCCTGAACATGAGATTGAGCATCCCCTGTGAGCGGTCTTCGGGCGAGAACGGATGGGCCCCGGAAAACCCCTCGAGCCCGGCACACCGGTCGTTGATCTTGGGATTGTATTTCATGGTGCAGGACCCTAAGGGGTACATGCCGGTGTCAATCCCTATGTTCCACTGGGAAAGACGGGTGTAGTGTCGCGCCAGATCCACCTCGCTCAACTCCGGGAGATCCGGGACATCGCCTTCGAGCTCAGGCGACAGGGGCACCCGTTTTACATCCCGGGTCGGCATGGAAAAGGCGCATCGTCCCTTTTGTCCTTTTTCCCACAACAACGGCTCTTCGTTGATCATACCGGTTTCTAATGCGCTTTTTTTCATTCGGGCCTGGCTAACCTCGATACCTCCTCAATCAGACGGTCCATGTCCGCCCTCGATCGGGTCTCTGTGACGCACAAGAGATACATGCCTTCCCATTGAGAATCATACGTGCCCAATGGTAATCCCGCCACCATACCTTTCTCCATGAGGCGTTCGTACGGTTTTGACGCATATCCCGGGAATGCGATCACGAATTCATTAAAAAAAGGCGCTTCAAAGGAGACGGTGCACCCCGCCTGTTCGAGACCCGTCTTGAGATAAGCGGCCTTATCATGGTTCAGCTGGGCCAGTTCCCGGATCCCGCTTCCCCCCAGGGCAGCCATGTACATGGCCGCGCTCAGGGCGCAGAGGCTGCTGTTGGTACAGATATTGGAGGTGGCCTTGTCGCGCCGGATGTGCTGCTCCCGTGTGGCCAGGGTCAGCACAAAGCCCTGTTTCCCCTCTTTATCGACGGTTTTACCCACCACACGGCCGGGCATCTGGCGCACATGGTCTTTGCGGGTGGTGAAGATGCCCAGCCCCGGCCCCCCGAAGCTCATGGGAATCCCGAGGCTCTGTCCCTCTCCGCAGGCGATATGAGCGCCCTGGCTTCCGGGCGACTTGAGGATCCCGTAAGCCAGCGGTTCCGTAAAACAGGTGACCATAAGGGCTTCCTTATCCCGGGCCATGGCGCCGAAAGGGGCCAGTTTCTCAATACACCCCAAAAAGTTGGGCGACTGCACCGCCACGGCGGCAAGGTCTTCTGCATCCCATAAGGCCGAGGGGTCGGTTCGCCCGTTTTCAAGCTGCGGAAGTTCCGTCACCTGCACACCGGCCGGCACGAGATAGGTCTCCACGACCCGCCGGTAATGGGGGTGAATCAATCTGGACAGGGCCACCTTCTTTCGACGGGTCACGCGTACCGCCATGAGAAGGGCCTCGGCCAGGGCGGATGCCCCGTCGTAAAGGGAGGCATTGGACACCTCGAGACCCAGAAACCGTGCCATGAGGGTCTGGTATTCATAGATGCCCTGGAGGGTCCCCTGACTGACCTCGGGCTGGTAGGGGGTGTAGGCCGTGCTGAATTCAGATCGGCTGAGAAGCGAATCGATGCATGCGGGGATGTAATGGTCATACCGGCCCGCACCAAGGTAGGCCGTCCGGGCCGGCCCCGCGCCCGGGCTCCCGGCGAGCCGGGCCATGTGTTCAATCAGGTCCCATTCGGAGAGCGGACCCGGAATATCAGGCGGCCGGGTCGGGCGGCAGTCCTCGGGAATGGCGCTATAGAGGTCTTCGAGATCCGTCGCCCCGACCGTATCCAGCATGGATGTGATCTCATCATCGGTATGAGGCAGGTAACGCATCTTACGTTAACCCCTCCAGGACTTTCAGGTAGGCTTCCTTGTTCATGAGCGCGTCCAGATCCGCCTGGCTGACTCCCGCCATCCGCACCAGCCATCCCGCCTCGTAAGGGCTGCTGTTCACCAGTTCGGGCGCGTCCTCCAGTGCGCTGTTGACCGCCACGATCTTCCCGTCCGCCGGTGCGAAAAGCTCGGCCACGGCCTTGACCGATTCCACGGTCCCGAACACCGCCCCCTTTTTGACCGTCTCCCCTGCCCCGGGAGTTCCACAAACACAATATCCCCCAGCTGATCCTGAGCGTAATCCGTGATCCCCACCTTGATGTGGTTCCCTTCGGGCATGGCCCACTCGTGATCGTCCGTGTAGACCGCCTCATCCGGTAAAACCAGTTTTTGAATCGTCTTCATAACGCACACTCCCTTCTACAACACATAAGGCACCATCAGATTGTAGCTTTTATACACCACAAAGGTCTCTACGGACTGGACGTCCTTCAGCCGGGCCACCTCCTCGGTGTAAAACTCCAGGAGTTCATACCCCTCTTTTAAAAAGACCATCAGGATCAAATCATACCGGCCCGTGACCACATTCACCGCCACCACGCCTTTGAGCCGGCTGAACTCTTCCCCCTTGTTAACCAGGTCCATTGTCTTCAGTTTGACCCCCACCATCACCAACCGGTGCCGGGGAAGCGCATCCGGATTGACCACGCCGGTAATGGCGAAGATCCCCTCTTCCGCCAGTTTCTTCACGCGACTTCGAACTGTATTTTCCGATAAATCAAGCGCTTGGGCAATATCTTTAAATGATTTTCTTCCCTCCCGAAGATGCCGCATAATCGCAATGGAGCTCTCATCGATCTTCATTTTCTTATCAGCCACCAAGACACAACGGTGTCCTCCTACCCCTTTAGAAGATCGTATAGACCGAATTGGTGGATTTGTCAATAACTTTTCTATTTTTTTATTTTATCTTCAATTTAAAAAATTATTTTATTGCATAACCTCAATACATCTGATATTGAATCATAAATTACAGCCGTTCGCAGTCGTGTACAGGAGTAAACCCAATGACGCAACATATCACCGTTATCGGCGCAGGTCCTGGTGGATATGCAGCCGCCATCGCAGCCGCTCGATGCGGGGCCTCGGTCACCCTCATCGAACAGGACGAGGTCGGCGGCACCTGCCTTCACAGGGGATGTATTCCCTCAAAGGTCATGAAACGAACCGCGGATATAAGAGACGATTTGAGGCGGTCTTCGGAATTCGCCATCCCCTCAAGCGGTGAGTTCCGGGTGGACATGGTGCGGCTTATGGAAAGAAAACGGCAGGTGATTTCGAATCAGGTCAGAGGCATCACCACCCGTCTTAAAGCGGAAAACATCCGGGTACTCAAGGGAACAGGCCGCATCCGTGCGCATGGGACGGCCGTCGTGAGCCATAGGGAAGGAAACCCGACAGAGGTGAAATGGGACCGCCTCATCCTGGCCCCCGGATCCCTCCTCATTGAAATACCATCCATTCCCTTTGACGGCGACACCATCCTCTCCAGCAATGAGGCGTTGAGTCTTGAAACGCTGCCCGCCTCCATGATGATCATCGGCGGCGGCATCATCGGGTGTGAGCTGGGCAGCATTTTCGCCTCCTTCGGGGTGGACGTGACCCTCGTAGAGACCCTCAACCGCCTCCTCCCCCTCCCCTCAGTGGATGAGGATATCTCCAGGGTGTTCCAGCGGGAGATGAAGAAACGAAAGCTCAAGTTCAACATCAACAGCCGCCTTGAAAGCGTGGAAAAACGGGGAAACCGATGCATGGCCACCATCCTTCCGGCCCATGGCGCTTCAGAAACCGTTGAGGTCGAAAAAATCCTCGTCTGTATCGGACGCAGGCCCAACACATCCGGACTGGGGTTGGACCGGCTCGGCATCAAAACCGAAGAAAACGGCAGCATCCCCGCCGATGAGCAGATGCGCACCAGCGTGCCCAATGTTTACGCCATCGGCGACGCATTGGGCGCTTCCCGATGGATGCTGGCCCACGTGGCCACGCTCGAAGGCCTGACGGCCGGACAAAACGCCGGCGGCGGACATGAAACCATGAATTACGGGGCGGTTCCCGGAGCGGTCTACACCACGCCTGAAGTGGCCTGTGTGGGACTGACCGAGAACGAAGCCAGGAGCCGGGGGTATGAGACGCATGTTCACCAGGTTCTTTTCCGGCATGTGGGCAAGGCCCACGTCATCGGCCATATCGGGGGGGAGGCAAAAGTGGTGACGAACCGCACCGATGGTCACATACTGGGCGTACATATGATCGGTCCCCATGTCACCGAACTCATCTCCGAATGGACCCTCGCCATGAATACGGATCTGCCATTGGACCGGATCGCTCATACCATGCATCCCCACCCCACGCTCTCGGAGATCTCCATGGAAATCGCCCTCAAAGCCGAAGGAAGAGGCTTGTATGGGTAGCATCTGGTAACCTTGTGTGGAGAGAGGACACGCTATATGACACCACTTAAACGCACGCCCCTGTTTGAAACGCACAGGGCTCAAGGGGCAAAGATGGCTGCATTCGCCGGATGGGAAATGCCCATCATGTACCCCACCGGGATTATCCAAGAGCACCTCGCCACGCGTCGCACGGCCGGACTCTTTGATGTCTCCCACATGGGCCGGTTTATCATCTCAGGCCCGGGGGCACTGGGGTTTCTTCAGCATGTCCTGACCAACAACGCAGCCGCACTCGATATCCGAACCATCGGCGCCCAGTACACCCACATCCAGACCCAAACCGGCGGCGCGGTGGATGACGCCTATCTCTATCGGTTCAATAGCCGGGAATACCTGCTGGTGGTCAATGCGGTCAACAGCCTCAAGGACTGGGATCATCTCCAGGGCTTTCTCCCTGAATTCGACGATGTTGAACTGACGGACTGGACGGATAAGAGCGTGATGATGGCACTCCAGGGACCACACGCCCGGAACATCCTGAAGGCCATTGCAGAGGCCGGCCCCCTGCCGGAACCGATCCGGAATGCGGTGAGTACCCTGGAGATTTCCGGCACAACGGTGAATGTGGCCCGAACCGGTTATACCGGAGAGCCTATCGGGTTTGAGCTCTTTGTGGAACGGGAGCACGGACCCATGCTGTGGGAATTGATTCAATCCCAGGGCGCTTCCCCCGCAGGACTCGGGGCCAGGGACACGCTCCGGCTCGAGGCCGGGCTTCCCCTCTATGGCCATGAACTGGGAGTGGACGAAGACGGTCGGGAGATCCCCGTATGGGCCTCCCCGCTGGCCCGGTTCGCCGTGAGTTTCTCACCCCTGAAAGGGGCATTCTATGGCCGGGAGGCGCTCAAACGCCGGCACGAGGCCTACAAACGAATCATTGAACGGGACTATTCCCGCATGACGGATCTCCCCCGGATGATCAAACCCCTCGCCGTCCTGGGAAAAGGGATCGCCCGGGAGGGCGCGAAAATCCTGAAAGGGAAACGCCCCGTCGGATATGTGACCAGCGGCACCCGGGTTCCCATGTGGACGGTCACAGGCGAAGGGCTCGCCTCCCACCAGACAGAGGCCCACGAACTGAGATCCATCTGCCTCGCCTATGTCGACAGCAACATCCTCGAGGATGAACGGGTCATGATCGATATCCGGGGCCGGCAGACCGAAGCGGTTGTGGTCCCCTATCATTTGCGCTCGGAAGCACCTCCCTTTGCGCGGCCCATCCGGTATGATGTATCGACCGGGGAAGCGGCACCCCCCTCAGATTCCACCCCGGCCCGGGTCAAGGCGCTTCTCGAAGAAACGGTTCACAACACCCGGTGGCGTCAAAGGGCGTGCATCAACCTGATCCCGTCTGAGATGACCCTCTCGCCCATGGCCCGTCTCGTCTCCATTATGGACCCGGCATTCCGCTATGCCGAACACAGACAGGTGGAGGCGTTCTACGATACGGATATCTTCTACTATCAAGGCACCGATTTCATCTTTCACGTGGAGCAGATGCTGGAATCGGAGCTCACGCGCTATTTCGGATGCCCACAGGTGGAAACCCGACTCATCAGCGGGCAGACCGCCAACACGGCCGTTTTCGGGGCCATGATCGATTATCTGAACCGGGCGGACAGGAAGACGGAACCGAGACGGATGCGCTGCGTCATGAACCATGCCATCGGCAAGGGCGGACACCTGAGCGCCCAGCCCATGGGCGCCCTCAAGGATTTTGTCGCCCGGGACCCCCGGACCGAACGACCGGCCGTGGTCAATTTTCCGGTATTGGCCCATAACCCATTCAAAATCGATGTTCCTTCCACACTGAAACTCATTGATGCCTTCCGTCCGGAGCTGATCATTTTCGGCAAGAGCATGACCCTTCACCGGGAACCCATCGCCGACATCCATCGCTTTCTCGTGGATCAGGAGATCCCGGCCGTTGTGCTTTACGACATGGCCCATGTACTGGGTCTTTTGGGCCCTCACTTCCAGAGCCCCTTTGAGGAGGGTGCGGATCTCATCACCGGATCCACCCACAAGACCTTCTTCGGCACCCAGCGGGGGGTAGCGGCAGGGAATTTCAAGGAAACCGAAACCCGCTATGCGCTGTGGGAAGCCCTTCGCCTCAGAACCTTCCCGGGGGCGGTCTCCAATCACCATCTGGGGACGCTTCTGGGCCTCCTCATGGCCGCCTATGAAATGAATCATTTCAAGGAAGCCTACCAGCCGCGGGTCATCGCCAATGCCAAGGCCTTTGCCAGGGCCTTGAAGGACTGCGGGCTCGAGGTGGCGGGGGATCCGGACATCGATTTTACCGAGACGCATCAGGTGGTGGTCCGGGTGGGCTACGCCAAGGGGCCGGAGATCGCCCGGCGCCTCGAGGACAACCACATCATCTGTAACTTCCAGGCCCTCCCGGACGAAGAGGGGTTCACGGCCTCGGGGGCGCTCCGGCTGGGGGTATCGGAGATGACCCGCTTCGGCATGGAAGAGACGGGTTTTAGGGAAGTGGCTCAGCTCATGAGTGAGGTGATTCAGAGAGGCAAAGACGTATCCGAGGCTGTCAAAACCCTGCGAAGCCAGTACACGGACATCGGGTTCTGTTTCAGTGCACCCGAATACGACGCCCTGATACAGGAACTTCATGAATTGATTTAAACACCTAACATCACATATACATTCTGACTCGATGTTTTCCATTCAAACGACCCACATATCGTTGCGCCTCGGCATCGCACGCGTCTCCGATCTCAAGCATCATGAAGCGATCATTCCCCGGAAAGCCGACCACCTTGTGTTCCATTTGAGGAACTGGGTAAGACTTCAAAACCCGGTCATTGTGGACGAAAACCTCACCGTCATCGACGGGCATCACCGGGCGCATGTCCTGGAGAAACTCTCGTTTCAATACATTCCCATCTGTCAGATTGACTACTTCAACCCTGCCGTCCAGTTGAGGTACTGGTTCCGTCGTATTCGCAACATCGTGCATGCGGACATGCTCAAGCGCGTCATTCGGGATCTTGACGCTACGCTTCAGCCCGTAGCGGACAGACGGGAACTTGAAAAATCCCTGTGTAAAAACAGGCTTCATCTCGGGGTTGAACATAAGGGGGGCTATTATTGCATCTCCTTTCCCGAGCAGGTGGTCCAGGATGCGGTGAGTGCGTATTGCGTCACGGAACGGATTCAAAGCCGCCTCCTTCAAAAGGGTGAGGAGCCCGAATACATCCCCTGCCAGTCGGTCTTATCAGGCGCGTGTGCGTGTCGGCTCGCCGAAGACGACCTCATTCTCTGGACGCCCCGGATCTCCAAAGAGATGGTCGTGGATGCCGTCGCCAGGCAGCAGTGCTTTTCGCCCAAGGCCACCCGGCACCTCATCCCGGCACGGCCCCTCAACGTCAACATCCCCCTGCACTGGCTCAAGGGCGATATCCCGCTCAGCACCATCAACAGCAAATTCCTGGCATTTCTAAGCGGGAAAGGCTTAAAACGATTCCCCCCGGGACAGATCATCGACGGCCGGTATTATCAGGAGGAACTGTTTGTATTTGTCAATAAAACGGGCTAACCTTCCCGGCTGGTAACAAGGAGTGCTTATGTCTGACACGAAAAAAACCATTAACCTCTCGTCCATCGGCCCCGATGGGCCGGGGCTGATGGCAACCATCACCGGAAAGATCCTCGAACTGAACGGGAACATCATCGACGTGGAAGAAAACGCTAGGAGGGGGCTCTTCTCCATCTTCCTTGTCATCGATTTTTCTTCCTCGAACCTCAGCCGGGAAGACATAATGGACCGGCTGAGCGGAATCGAGACCCAGACCGGTCTCAGGGTGATGCTTCAGGCTCACGAGGAAGCGGCATCGACCGGATCGCACCAAAAGGAACACCACCTCGTCACCGTCCTGGGCATCGACCGTCCGGGAATCATCGCCCATATTTCGGCATTCTTTCATCATCACGGCATCAATATCGAGACGTGCAAAATGGTCGCCCGGGGGGAATTCTTCTCCATGGAAATGATCATCGACACCCGGGGCATGATCCGGACGGCGCATAAAACGCACCCGGAAGCCCTGTCCGAAATGAAACGGGCCCTCAAGGTCCTGTGCCATGACATGGATCAGGGGGTGGTCATTCAGAGTGAAAACATCTACAACAAGATGAAAAAGCTTGTGGTATTCGATGTGGAGACCACCCTCCTCCACGGCCTGCCGCTCGAGCAGTTCTTTGAAAGGGTCAGTGGAAAACAAGCGGATGACGGCGCTACCCTTGCCACGCATGCGGCCAAACTCAAGGGAATGCCGGTGAGCGAACTGGATCGATTCAGCAGATCCCTTCAGTTGAATCCGGGCGCATTTGAGGTGATCCGTATCCTCAAGTCCATGGGGTTTAAAGTGGCCCTTCTCTCATCCGGACTCGACTTTTTCATGCAGGGAATTCTTCAGGAGGCCGGGGTGGATTATGCGTTTTCCAACACCGTGGAAGTGGATGACTCGGGGAATATGACCGGCCGACTCCTCGAACCGGTGATCACGGACGAGACCAAGGACGATATACTGGAATTCATCAGGGATTCTGAGGGGATCAGCAGAGATCAGATTATTGCGGTGGGTGATGGCTCCCACCGGTCCCCTTCATGAAACACGCGGGGCTCAGTATCGCCTTCAAGCCCGAACAGGAGGACATTGCCACAGACGGGGTGTTGACCGGCGATCACCTCCTCCACCTGTTGTACTGCCTCGGAATTCCCAAAACAGAAATTGACAGATATGTGGAAGGATGAGTAAGGTTTGGGTTTTAGGCGTCAGGCATTCCCTGAAACCAGCAACCAGTAACCAGCAATCCCGCCACGCGCGGGATCTACGCTTTGCTTCGACCGGTAACGAGAACAGGCATATGCCTTTATGAAAAATAACAAAACAATGTGAACAAGGAGGATATTATGGCGTTTGACGTAAACAAATTCAAAGATATCGATCCCGGTTTTCGCGTGCTCATGGGACCGGGTCCCAGCGACGTGCCCGCACGGGTGCTTCAGGCCATGGCCGCTCCCTGCATCGGTCATCTGGATCCCGGATTCCTCTCGATCATGGACGAAACCCAGCAGTTGCTCCGATTTTTGTTCAAGACGCAAAACGGGCTGACCATTCCCGTATCCGGTACGGGCAGCGCGGGCATGGAAACCTGTTTCGTGAACCTCATTGAGCCGGGGGATGAGGTGGTGGTCTGTGTGAAGGGGGTCTTCGGCACCCGCATGGCCGACATTGTTGAGCGGATCGGGGGCCGGTTGATACGGGTGGACGGCGAATGGGGACGGGCCATTGATCCGGACAAGGTCCGCGAAGCCGTCAAGGGAAAAAGCCCCAAGGTCCTCGCCGTGGTGCATGCGGAAACCTCCACGGGCGTGTGCCAGCCCTTAGAAGACCTGGCCGTCATCGCCCGGGAATGCGGCGCCCTCTTTCTGGTGGACATGGTCACCTCCCTGGGCGGCATGGAGGTCTCCCTGGATGAAATGGGCATTGATGCGGCCTACAGCGGCACCCAGAAGTGCATCTCCTGCCCGCCGGGACTCTCACCCATCTCATTCAGCGCATCGGCCATGGAGGCGCTCAAAAAGCGGAGCACACCGGTGGTGAGCTGGTATCTCGACATGACCATGGTATCCGACTACTGGGGCCAGGACCGCAAATACCACCACACCGCCCCCATCAACATGATCTACGGCCTGAGGGAGGCCCTGAGGCTGATTGCCGAGGAAGGACTCGATGCCCGTTTCGCGAGGCATCAGCAGAACCATGAGGCTCTCGTGGCCGGTGTCGAGGCCATGGGGCTCTCCATGCTGGTCCCCGAGGCGGAGCGGTTGCCCATGCTCAACACCATTCGGATTCCCGATGGGGCCGATGACCTCAAGGTGAGAAAGACCCTGTTAAACGATTTCAACATTGAAATCGGCGGGGGACTCGGGGATCTGGCGGGAAAAGTGTGGCGGGTCGGCCTCATGGGCCATGCATCGAGAAGGCGGAATGTCTTCCTGTTTCTTGCCGCCCTTCAGACCATCCTCAAGGGCCAGGGCGTTCAGATCCAATCCGGGGCACTGGAAGCGGCATCAGCGGTCTACGGGGGCTAAAGCCCAAGAAATGTAATTTAATCCCTTGGGGTTGAATTCCCCGCCCCTTGGGGCGCCAAGAATTATATTCTACATGAAATTGATACCCCCTGCTTGCGGCGGGGTAGTTCATTCCTTTATACCCCATTTTTACACGGAGGCGCAAAATGAAAAAATGAAATGCGCCGAATGCCAATTTGAAAATCCAGAAGGCGTGAAATTCTGTGGACACTGTGGGAACAAGCTGGAAAAAACTTGCCCTGAGTGTGGTTTTTCCAATCCCCCTCAATTCAAGTTTTGTGGTCAGTGCGGTGGATCATTGGTGGTATCGACACCAACAAATGAGCTGATCTCTGAAAATGGAGGAGAGCGCAAATACGTAACCGCGCTCTTTTCGGATCTATCCGGCTACACTGCTATGACAGAGCGTTTGGATCCGGAAGAAGTCAAGAAAATCACCAGTCGGATTTTTGGGGAGATTGGCAAGATCATAGACCGATATGAGGGATTTATCGAGAACTATTCGGGTGATGGAGTTATGATGCTTTTTGGAGTTCCCAATGTCCACGAAGATGATCCTTTGAGGGCGATTCGGGCTGCCAAAGAAATTCATAAAATCGTGGAAACCCTCAGCCCTGACTTTGAGGCGATAATCGGCAAACCAGTTTCCATGCACACGGGTATCAGTACGGGTTTGGTCGTAACCGGCAAAGCGAATTTTGAAAATGGGATTCATGGTGTGGCTGGTGATGCACTCAACGTAGCATCAAGGCTAAGCGATGTTGCCGAAGCAGGTGAAATTCTTGTGGGCCAAGCAGTCTATCGCCAGACCCTCAGCCATTTTAATTTTCAAGTTAAGGGGCCCATCAAGGTAAAAGGGAAAGCCGAATCTCTGCCTGTCTATAGAGTTATATCTCCCAAGGAAGGGCCCACCTATTTTCACGGTCTTTCGGTGCTAAGAGCCAACCTGATCGGCAGAAATCCAGATGACTTTGGTTTGAAAATATGCTTATTTGATTAGCATGCCTAACGAAACGAAATCGAAAATAAACCGCCTGGTCAGTCAGTGGCCAAGAGGCACCTCCGCTGCCGCGTCCTACTTGAACACAAAGGGTTTCAGCCATGATCTCCTCACCCAATACAAGAAAAGCGGTTGGATCCAGTCCTTCGGAAGAGGCGCCTACATTCTGAGCGGTGATCGTGTGGAATGGCCGGGGGCCGTCTACGCCCTTCAAAGCCAACTGGGCCTGAATGTCCATCCGGGCGGAAAAACCGCCCTCGAACTGAAGGGATATGCCCATTACCTCCCTTCCGGCGACAGAACGGTATTCCTTTACGCAACCCAGGGTTTGGTCTTGCCCACCTGGTTCAAAGGGGAGCGGTTAGGGGTGGAAGTCTCCCTGACGCGCACCAATCTATTCCCCGCAGCCCCGGACCTGGGGTTCTCGGAGGTCGAAGAAAAGGAGTTCAGAGTCAGGATATCCGCACCGGAAAGGGCCGCCATGGAGATGCTTCACCTGGTACCCGGGACCGTCGGTTTCGACGAGGCCCTCCTGATCATGGAAAACCTTGCGACTCTCCGATCGGAGACGGTCCAAAGACTGCTGCAAGCATGTCGGTCCATCAAGGTCAAGAGGCTGTTTCTATTCATGGCGGAAAGGCACGGCCATCCTTGGGTGTCCGAACTGGACCTCTCGCCGGTCGATCTCGGCAGGGGCAAGCGGATGATCGTGCCAGGCGGGCGTTACGACAAAAAATATCGGATCACGGTACCAATGGACAGTTACGAAGCAAAACAGCTTAACACATAATCCACATCCTGCCACTCATTTTTCCGTTTTCCAAGAATGACGCTGTGCCCACTGAACCGGTATCCGCCCAGTTGGTCAAGGTCCTTTACAAGCCCTGACCGCAGGGAATTGAGGTGGATGTATCTGACAAGTTCCAGAAGGTAGGGATCTTCCTGATCAGTCCCCCTCACCATAACGTCCCCTTCCCCACCCCTTCGACCCTGGAACGGATCCCTGCACCAGCCAGTATCTCAGCCCAGCCTGAAGCAGCGACCGCCAGTTTTTCAATAACATATATCCCCAACGGCGGTACCGACCGATGGGGCGAACCTTGCTACACATTTCCAAAAGCTGCCAAGGCCGGGCTTTCATGCAGCAGATGGTTCTAATGGGACCATACAGCAGTAGTACCCTGTCGTTTTTCAGCGATCCATTCCTTGCAGGGATATTCCCTGAGCAATCCCTTTTCTATGCCTTCGAGGACGTCCTCAAGTAAGATTTTTATTTGTGTTTTTCCGGAAGGATTTCATTCACAATATGGAGCGTGTCATTTCTTCTTGACACACAAGGCCCATCTCACTATATTTTTCTACTGAAAAAGCAAGTTCTTGTACCCCTAACCCTTTCGGCCTCCCTTCAGAACTTAGGAGAAATACAATGAAGCGTTTCAATTTTTTCTTACCTGAGATGTGTCTTCTTTTTTTGTTTTCTCTCTGCCTCGTGGGTTGTGATTCCTCCGGCGGGAACGGCGTCACCATACCTGAGTGTAACCTGACATACTATCTGCCGGCCGACATGATTCCTTCCCCGGAGTGTGTGCACTCCTCAGATCCAGACCAGTGTGATTTCGATAATTACTCCTGGCAGACTTTCCTGGCCTTGAACGCCCCACGTGTTGGTGGCGTGGTGAGTACCACAGGAGACAACACAACCCAGTGGGCCAACTGGTCTTCAACCGCCGACCTGCTGAACCAAGGAGCAAATCCCGGACCCTCGGGTTCCCGTTACTATCCGAACGCGTGCAAGTCTATACCCAACTATCAAGACTATCGGGTCATTGATCAGGTGGGCAAGGTAGACGACGCCTTCTTGGAGGCTAAAACCGGAGGGTTGTCTGCCAACCCGGTGATTGCGTCCAATGGGACCTTCGTGCGTTATGAAATTCTATTGAGCCCGGCGACCTACAATTGGGTCGTATCCCAAGGGCTCCATACGGTTACCGCACTTAAGGCATATGCCCAACCTGGGACAGCGGTCAACTTTATCTGCGGCGATGGCTCCTATATGGGCGGCGATCCGGCAAACCCGCAAATGGGCGCAATCGTCCTCAAGCTTGCATGGATGGACGTAACCGGCTTCAATCCCGACGATTATCACACAGAACAACTGATTGTGTACACACCGGCTTTTCGCAACAGCACCGGACAGGCCACGTGTGAGTTGAAAACCATGGCGCTGGTGGGCATGCATATCGCCCACAAGACGCTCAATCAGCCCAACTGGATCTGGTCGACCTTTGAACATTACAACAATGCCCCCGATTGCGCGGCACTACCCAGCGATGGAGATGAAGAAGGAAACGATGGACCCAGCGAATCGTGTCCTGATTCGGGCGGTTATAACTGGAATTTTTTCGGTACCATCTGTGACAGCGGCGCCGCGTGTCAGACCTGTAATAAAGCGCCGGCTTCCAATGCCGAAGCGGGTCAATGTGTAAATCCCGCCACTCCCGATGCTACGGCCTGGTGTATAGATAAACCCCCGAATCCGATACATGGCCTGTCGAGGATTTGCCGTCAATTTCCCGTAAATACCATTTATCCCACCGCTGGAGAATGGAACATCGAGTGCGATTTCGCTTTGAGAGGTGGTGTCTGGCAGAATTATGAACTCATTTCCACCCAGTGGGTAAGTCAGGGCGCCCACACCACCTGCCAAAACAATCAGGCATCGATTACGGCCACAGATCCTCTACCGAAAACCCCGGTCAAAGGGAAGAACGGAGCAAAAAGGCCCTTTTTAGGCAATACCTCCATGGAAAGCTATGAACGGTCTAACTGCACAGGCTGCCATATGAAGGGGTTAAACACGACCTTTGTGGTGGACGGTACAGACTACAAGATCAACAACGATTTCATGTACTGGTTGGTGCTTGAAGTACCGGCTGCCGACAACCGGTAGCATCTTCTACAATACTTAACAATAAAGGCTTCAGTGCAAAATGCCTCGCTCTTTAGGGTCCGTGAATGTCAAGGGGTCTGCTCTTGACTCACCTCCCACTTTATTTTTAGCTTTAATTCACTCCCGTTAACTCCAGCCGATTGTAGCCCTTTCGTTCCACGCTCTAAACATGAGTCAAGAGGAGACTGACCCCTTGACCATACAATGTGAAACCGGCCTGAAACATGATCCCTGATTTTTTCTTTGTATCATGCCAAGGGCGGCGGCGGGGGCGGAATCTCCCCACGCTCCAAGGCCTCCCGGGCGGCCTTGACCGGGATGCCGCCCTCACAGGGGACCCCCACCTGGCACAAGCCGCATCCATACCCTTCAAACTTGTATGTCTCCTTTACATATTCCCGGGTCCGGCCCAGGTGTTGCCGGCATTTTTCCTTGTCATGTCCGGTGGCGGTTATGGCGTGGACGGGGCACCGATCCATGCATTTGCCGCACGTGCCCTCCGCAAAGAAAAGGCAGTAGGCGTGATGATCGGCATAGGGGCGTGGGGTGGGTGGGATCTCTACCCGGGCCACCACCGAACCGGTGCGCATGGCTTTGCCCCGGGCGGTGATGAGCCCGTCACAGAGACCGAACGTGCCCAGGCCGGCCGCATAGGCGGCGTGGCGCTCAGACCATGAGGAGGCATAAGAAAACCGGGCTGACTTGACGATGGTCCAGTTGGGCACCAGCATGGGCGCCACCGCTTCAGATCCTTTCTCTTTGAGTCGATTCACCACATGCTGACGCAAGGCCGCATTGAATTTTTCCCCGAATACCCGAATTCGGGCCCATTCCTCGGAGGGATATTTTCTGGCCCGGCGGTTGGTCTCCCGGACCATTTTCCGCTGGGGCAGGATCCACGAGATCACCGTCAAATCCTGGGCGCCCGCCGCCTGATCGGGACAGTGTTGATGAAACACCTCCCAGGGGGTCCAGTGAAATGGCCCGATATATTCCTTATACTGCTGCCATATGGGATCAGCACCCGAGGCGAATCCCACGAGGGCGTCGTCCCAGGCAGGGTCATCGGCCTTGTTCTCTATGGTGTTGAGTGGGGATGAGCGGATGAACTCCCGGATGAGATGTCGGATAGAGTCTGCAGAGATGACGTTGTTTTTGGGCATGAAGAGGTGTCCTTTCTTCCATAGTGTTTCCCCATCGGGCGGAAGCCGGCTCCCGCGGTTCATATTTCTCTACCAGATCAGCGGTCAGAAATAAAGTGCAGACATCTATTTGGCTTATTTGATTATGGGGATGGGTTTTGAGTAGTCAGCGCCCAGACTCGAGGCATCGGTGGGATAGAGGATGCCTTTTCTAAGAGCCGGGACTTGAGTGAAACTCGCCCCCTTAAGGCGTGAGCTTCTTCAGGTCTCGGGCCGCTTCAGTAACCTTCTGTTTCCGGGTAGCATGTTTCAAAAGGCTGGGAGTTCTAACCCTGAAAATCTCTGTCTTCAACCATGCATATAGGTAAGGTTGCGTTGACCAAGATCAAGTGCCGGTGAAGGCTGAGGATTGTAGCCCTTCGATTTGGTGCAGTCGGTTTATGCCATCTTAGCTGATGAAGTCTTCCGAGGGAGATTCATCAATTATCATACGGTTGGGACTAGTTTCGAGCACTTTTTCATATGGCGAGTGGCCTTAAGATGTTGGGGTGTGATACGATCTCTCGGATTTAAAATTCAACGGAATTAGGGTTCACGAGAAACTTTTTCTTTTCCTGTGATTTGAATCAGATATCCCGAACTGACTCATCAAAACCGGGCGATAGTCAAGTCCCTCCTTCCGATTTGGTATCCTCACCGAATCAAACCTACCGTTTCCAGGCTTGAAAATCCATGACTTCAAGGCTGCCCAAATTAGCTTTCCATCCTTGGATTTTTGGGATTTTATCTACTTCGGATCTGAGGAGATCCCCTTGTCTTAAAAAAAGCTGTAAGGTAGGATTCCACACATGAGGGATAAGGCCTTTCAAATTCCATGAGCACATTTTGATCTGATTTCTCAAGATAAACCATGAATGGTTTTATAGCTTTTTTACAGCAAAGTGGCGCAGTGCCAATAAGTAGGCATCTGCCTCGGAGGGCATGGACGTAAATCGCACCCTGCAATTGGACCCTAACTTATCGGAATGAGGTATGACTTTCCCATAAAAAACTTTGGACGATAGCTTTTCTTCCACACCTGCCAAATTCATTTTTAGGTTGCTCATCTCTTCAATAGGGCCTGAGGCTTTTATAATGGCAGAGTCGACAGAAAGCTCAGTAATTGATGCGTCGATTCCTTGGCTCCCAACATTTTTATCTTCTAACACTCTGACTTTAATTGGAATTGCTTCAGATAAAGTAACGAAATCAGATACTTTACTTGCCAAAAAGAGATTATAGGAACCAGCGATACCACCAACATCATATATTCTGATTGGCGTTTCAGATCCCTTGGGAAACACATCCTGTTGTCCATCGATGCGGAGTATATTCCCTACTCTCAGTCGCATCGATTCGGAGATAAGTATTTGGCCGCCAACGCAATACGATTCGATTCGGCTGGTCATGTTAACGCCGCTTCCCACAGCCGCATATTTGCTTCTTTTGGCAGACCCGATGTTCCCTACTACTACTTCGGTTTCGTTGACTCCGATACCCATCTCCAATTCCGGCAAACCTCGTTCACGGTTTTGTGCATTGACTTGAGTCATGGCGTTTTGCATCTCAATTGCACAGGCAACTGCTCGGCTTGAACGATCCGGCATTTCCTGGGGTGCTCCGAAGATAATGAGCAAAGAGTCCCCAACGATCTCGTTAATGGTGCCTTGGTATCTGAGAATGACCTCAACCATGAATTCGAAGTAGACGTTGAGCATCTGGACTACCTCTTCCGGGGAGATACGTTCAGAAAGTGCAGTGAAGCCCCGAAGGTCGCTCAACATGATGGTGACGCTTCGCTTTTCACCTCCCAGCTCGATCGCTGATGGGTTTTTAATCAGAGAGTTCATCACTTCAATTGAGAAGTAGCGACCAAACATTTTTTTTAATAAAGAGGCCATCTCTTCGATCCTGAGTTTTTCCTGCTCGAGTGCCTTTTCCGCCCTAACGGTAGCAGTGTTATAGTAATAAGCGGAGATAGAGAGGATGAAGAAAATAGACGTTATGTTTATGTAGTTTAAAGCGTTTTTTGCCCAGAGGGCGACCGTATATATTGACGTCGTACCCTCAAAAATAAGAAACAATCCGGCAAATATGACGCAGGTTACAAAGGTAAAAAAGAACTTTAAACCAATTTTCAACTTATCTGAGAAGAACACCATCATTGGAGCGGCCAAAAGATAATATTGAAACCCGCTTCCCCATCCAATGAAAATGACACATACCGTCGCATGAAGGTTCACCTCGAAAACGGCCAGAGAACTGCTGAGGATTCTCATTCCATTTAGGTGCGCCCATACAATAGTAATCCACAGCATAGTGCTGAGGATATTAAGTAGAGATAGAGCGGTGGCTGAAATCAGATAGAAGACGAAGATCAGGGTGAAGTGATACAATAAGGCTATGAAGAATGAATATCCGGCGGTGAAGTGATAGCGGTAATTAATCTCAGGTACATTTTCTGGGGGTTCAGAAAATCTTTTGAAAAACCTACAGATCTGAAGGCCAATCTTTTCCATCCTCAACCTTGGTATCTCGAGCGTTTCATGTGTGACGCCCTCCAAACACAAGAAAAGGTGGTTATTACGGAAATAATGCGCGTTTATCGACTTTTTTGATGTGAAGTATAGGAAAAAGCGGGTCGTGTGTCAATCCAGCCCGAGTTTTTGCATCATCATAGAGTTTGGCACCCGCATTGGGCCAACCCTACCACTTCCAGCCTTGAAAATCCATGAGCTGAAGACTACCCAAATAAGGGTAGCGACTTTGATCTGTGGACGCTTATCAAGGTTACGTGCAAATCACCCCACCTAAGCTACCCCATTTATCCGGCTTTCAAAGCCAAACCAGGATCCTGATCCAAATCATCAATTCGCAGGTTTTCTGCAGTAATGGTGATGGTCCCCCCTTGGGGCATAGCCTCCACCGCATTCGTCAATATATTCCGGAACACGGCATCCAGCTTATGGGGGTCATGAGGCACCGCCCACAGACCTTCTTTTATGAATTCCTCGATTAAAATCCCACTATCGGCCGGAATGATCTTTGCCGAGTGCTTCAAAACCGGCTTCAGGGATACGACTTCCTTCACCGGCGCCCCGCCTCTCGAAAGGGCCATCAGTTCATGGGTGAGGTCTCTCACCTTATCAGTTGCCCTGTTCGCTTCTTTCAGAAAATGCGACAGAGCAGTTTCCGTTTCAGCCTCCTGCATGGCCAGACCAAGGTTCCCCATGATAATAGAAACCAGGTTATTATAGTCATGGGCAATGCCGCCCGTTAGCGTGGCTACGGCTTCCACTCTATGAGCCCGGCGGAGTTGTTTCTCCAGGATTTCGGTTTCTGTCACATCTTCATAGAAAACCAGTTGATCAGAGTTTTCCATGGTGACCGACCTGAAATATATGACCTTTTTCTGCCCATCCTTGCAGATCACGTTATATGTCCTGGGTCGGGCCTCCCCAACACCGGTATTCCTTTGATCTTCTTTCCAGATCTTGACAACCTCTCTCCTGTATTTTTCTTCAGGATACGCTTTCTGAAACCATTCTTTTCCGGTCGGGATATCCTCAAGTCCGTACCCGAACATCTCCCTAAACTTGGGATTGAGGTACTGGTAACGGCCGTCTTTATCGATCAAGGATATGCCAAATGGGGATTGCTCCACGAGTTGGCGATATTTTGCGTGGCTCTCTTCCAGGGCTTTCTTTGTTCTTTCCTGTTCAGTCACGTCTTGAACGGTTGATATCATGCCATCAAAATCACCGGTACTATCAAAAAGGGGGGCACCACTAATTGAAAGGAGCCTGGTTTTACCGTTCGGCCAAACAATAGCGTGTTTCATGTCAAAAACAGCTGCTTTTTTACGTTTAACCAACCGAAATGGCAATCGCTCGGTGGGATAATCATTGCCTTCAAAGTCTGTGATCTGCCATGCAGGATCATTATATGTTCGGCTGTAAATATCGGAGCGTTTCGACCCAGAATTGCTTCAGCACGGGCATTGGTCAGCGAAATCCGCCCTTCCCGGTCAACTACGGTGATGCCTACGGGACTGGTTTCCATTATTTGTTTCAGGAAGTTTTGTTCCCTATGATCTCGATCATCCTTTAGTGTACGAACTTCTGTTTCGAGTTCGTCTATTCTCTTTTCCAACTCTTCTAAAGATCGATGTCTACTCATCCTTCAGCCTAAGGGCTCGCCCTACCCTCATGTATCCTAAATTCATTTCAGGGCGCTCTGGACAACCGAATTCTGGACTAAGCCCTTTTCATCCAGAAAACAACGGAAACGTCAAAATGGGTTCTGAACATTTAAAGCATGTCCACGCATTTTCGTCTTATCCCTGTGCTTATCTGCCTTCTTTTCTAACAAAATGAAAGCGGGAAATCAAGATGACAGCAATTCTAATTATGACGCACAAATCGGGATCGAAATCGATCCAAATATGCAAAATCAGGCCATTCGATACCGATTCCGATAGCGATTTCGACTCAATCAAAATTAGAATTGCTGGATTCCCATGACGTATCACCACCCCCGCTCAACTGTTCATTTGAGGATATCACAACCCCCCTTCTTATTGGGCGCGACTCTTGATCAGGGATGGTATGGTTGATACGTTGACTCTGAAAAAGTTATTCAATATGCTCTGTCTTTCTGATCCTGTGAGCCATTAAATAGCAGCCTCCAATGCGTAACCCTCTCAGCTCAACATTTTTTCTATTGCAGATTTTTTCAATCGTAAGAGTGCATCGACCACTTTCAGGATCATAGAATATTCCTTTGTTTTTTGAAATCTCATCTAAAGCCTTCTCTATCCCGAGCGCAGGCCGATACGGTCGGTGAGAAGCCATGGCCTCCGTAACGTCCGCAACACAAAGATCCGCGCTTCAAGAAGAATGTCTTCCCCTGAAAGCCCCTGGGGATACCCGGAGCCGTTCATCTTTTCATGGTGCTGGAGTACCATCTGAGCAATCGGCCACGGAAATTCAATATCGGCAATGATATCATAACCTATCCTGGGATGGGCCTTTATAAGGGAAAATTCAAGCTCTGTTAACCTGCTTGGCTTGCTGAGAATTTCCGCAGGCACGGATAGCTTGCCCACGTCATGGATCATTCCGCCCATGCGAAGCCCTTCTATCTGATCTTTCGGGATGTTCATTTCTATTGCTATGGCAACGGCAAGATCGGCCACCCGCCGCTGATGGCCCGAGGTATAAGGATCTCTTGATTCAACTGTCCGTGCCATCGCCTGTATGATCCCTTCCAAGGCCTTTTGGAGACCGGCAGTACGCTCTTCCACCAGCTGCTCAAGATCCTGCCGGTATATTCGGTTGGCGATTTCCAACTTCCGTCGATGCAACGCATTTCGGATATTAATGGTTAACTCATTGGGGTTAAAAGGTTTAATGATATAACCATAGGCCCCTGCCTCTATGGCCGCATCTGCAATTTTCGGATCATCCACCCCTGTCAACAGGATGACCGCCGTGTCCTCATACTCGGACACGATATACTTAGTCAGAGCAACCCCGGACTCTCCAGGCATGTTCACGTCGCAGAGAGCCAGATCAAAAGGCTGCGCATCCAGGCATTTTCGAGCCTCTCCCCCATCAGCAGCCAGGATACAGGTGTATGCAAGCCCCGACAGCATCCGGTTTAGCATGCGACGGATGTATTCTTCATCGTCTACCACCAAAATGTTCGCCATTTTTTCGCCTCTCAACCATTAATCCAATTGGTTGGTATCCATCATTCGGTATTCAGTACCTCCCTGACTCTACGAGCCAATCCTTCCGGTGTAAACGGCTTTTCGATAAAATTTAGTCCTCGTGCCAGAACACCGTGATGAGCAATGGCGTTGTCCGTGTATCCCGACATATAAATCACCTTCATCTGTGGATAGATCGGTTGCAGCCGATCTGCGAGGTCCTTGCCGTCCATATTCGGCATGACCACATCGGTTATCAGTAGATCAATCGGCCCATCGTGCCCTTCGCCGACCCTCAAAGCATCTTCACCGTTTTCAGATTCCAGAACCTTGTAACCCTTCAGCTTAAGAACGGTTCGCACAAGCTTTCGAGCAGCGTTGTCATCTTCTGCAATCAAGATGGTTTCTGAACCGCCAAGTGCTTTTACAGGGGTTCGGTTTTTTTCTATGGGTTCCGCATCCCCCTTTGCCTTGGGAAGATAGATCTTGAAGGTGGAACCCTGTCCCGGTTCGCTATAGACCCAGATAAAGCCATTGTTTTGTTTGACAATGCCGTAGATAGTAGACAGACCCAATCCCGTGCCTTTGCCTATCTCCTTGGTGGTGAAGAAGGGATCGAAGATATGCTCCTGGATTTCTTTGTCCATCCCTATGCCGGTATCGCTTGCAGCCAGCATCACATAAAAGCCGGGCTGCTTTCCTCCAATACCGTGCTTACGAAAATAATTATCGTCCAGTTCCACGTTGGCTACCTCAATAGTAAGCTTTCCACCCTTTGGCATAGCATCTTTTGCGTTGATGGCCAGATTCATGATCACCTGCTCCATCTGTCCGGGATCCATCTCCACCGGCCATAATTCAGGCTTTGTAATCGTCAACAGTTCAACATCCTCTCCAATCAGTCGGGCAATCATCTTCTCTATGTCTGTTAATAGCTCATTAAGGTTCAGAATCTTAGGCTGAACAACCTGCTTGCGGCTAAAGGCCAAAAGCTGGCGGGTCAAAGAGGCTGCCCGTTCCCCCGACACCTTAATATCCTCTATCGCTTCTCGTAAGGGACCATCCTTGTCGACTTCCATTAACGCCAGGCTGGCATTCCCAATGATGGAGGTCAGTATATTGTTAAAATCATGGGCCACGCCGCCTGCCAGTGTGCCGATGGCTTCCATTTTCTGGGCCTGATGGAACTGTGCCTCCATCTGCCTGCGCTCGGTGACATCGGTGAAGAACGCCACGTTGCACTCCAGGCCGTCGATGACGGCCGAGGTCGCTTGGATGTCTGCATAGATGACGCTGCCATCTTTCCGGAGGCAGGAAATACTCGGAGCAAGAAGCTTATCGCCAAGCGCCTGGGCATCGAACTCGGCCAGGAGGGGATCGAGCGACTCCTTGGGGTGGATATCCGTCACGTCCAGCTCTATGAGCTCTTCTTCGGCATACCCCAACATCTCGCATATGGCTGGATTGCAGTATCTGAATCTCCGGGTCTCCATGTCCGCCACCAGTATGCCCTCGGCAGCGCCTTCGAAGATTGCCCTGTATCGCGTTTCTGCTTCCTTTACCGCCTCCTCCTGCTCGATCGATGCCAGCGCATGTGCAGTCTCCTCGGCGATCTCTTCAAACAACGAAGCTTCTTCCTTGTCGTTGGCGAATTTGATTGGGAGGGCAATCCCCATATAGCCGTATCGATGGTTTCCGTACTTCAGCTCGATGGTGATCGCGCCGTTTCCTCCATTGGTGTCCGCCAGAGGGCAATTCCTGCATGCGGAAGCGGGGTCATTCGTCACATTGCACACACCCGGCTCGGTTTGGCCATGGCCCAAGCATGCCGGTGTCTCCCCCCGCTGAAACAGATTCAGCAGTTCTGAGAAAGCAATATCGTTAAAGCCGGTTTGCGTACCCTCGACACGATCGGGCAGTCCATCGGTGAGGACGATCCATGCGCCGCGTAAGTCGTCGGTATGCGCCAAATTCTTACAGATCATCTGGATCAGCGGCCCGCGCCGCTTCTCTTGCACAATCAGCTGGTTGATGTTTCGGAGGGATTGCAACACGCTGTTGAGGTACTCAATGCGGACAAGATCAAGCTCGCGCTGAACCATGCCGGCGAGTTGCCTCGCCAGTTCGTCAATAAGGTTCCGCTCTTGCTTCAGAAACGGCCCCTCGTCCAACGCGGGCATTTCCTCCAGATAGCAGACCTCCACCGTCCCGACAGTCTCCCCCGAGAGCACGATGTCGGCGGACTGCTTCCAGGTTGTCTCCCTGAAATCCTCGGCCGCGAACTCCCTGCCCTCGAAGACGATCCGGGCGCGACAGAACTCCGGATACTGCCAACCCCTCGGAATCACGAACACCGTAGCCTTCAGCACCTCGTCGATTGATTTGAATGGTTTTGCGAAAAGGCTCAAAACGGCGTAAAGGCAGCCGATCTCCTTGACCCGCTCATTTAAATCAACGGTTTGCTCTTCGACCAATTTTTCCAACCCCTGTCGATACCGGGATAGCTCAAATTCCGTCTCCTTACGCTCGGTGATGTCCTCGATCGCAAGCAGGATGATCTGCTCCTGGCCCACCGCCTGTTCAATCTGCCGGGCATTCAAAAGCATGATGCGCCTGCCGATGGTGGCAAAATTGTGTTCAACCTCATAGTTGTCAAACGGGTTGTTTTCTGGGAGAACTTTTTCAAGCAGTTCTCTTAACCTGGGAATATCCCATTGTCGGTTGCCAAGATCATAGATAAAACTGCCTAAAGTTTCTTCCCGCGTGACCTTGAATGAATCAATGAAACTACGGTTTGCTAAGATAACCTTCAGATCTGAATCCAGCGCCAAAAGGGGTTCATGTATTGTCTCTACGATGTCTTCGGATATATGGTCTAACAGAATTTCTACCATAGCGCTCTTCTCCCTATCAAAACTGACTATACTTTTTTGATTAAATGTGACTTTTGAATTGTCAAGGATAACGTGGCGTGAATTTACACAATTTTCAGTATATTCAAGTATTCTCGACGGTTATTCAAGGCTACGGATGACAATATGAAAGTCAAGCGAGATGAATAGGCAGCTCAGTTTGGGCAAAGGTAGCCCGAATTCGTAATTTATACCAGAAAATAGCAGAAAAATCAAAATACGGTGATTGGAATGTTCGATTCAGCGGAAGTCACTGAAAACATGCCGCGGACTATTGTGCCCGACAATGAAACTGTTATGATACCATTAATCCATCAAGAATGTGGAAATATGAGATACTGATTCCGTCAATTCAGCCACATGAGCAGCCAATCTATCCAAGTCCCAACCTTGACTCTTTAGAAGAGATCTTCTCTCGAACGCCTCACCCGATTCTTTTAACATCCGTTCTACAAAATCACCTTCGCCCAGGATCCGCTCATCTCCTTTGACAAACACTTTTGCCCTGCGCATCTCCATAAGATTGAACATCCCTCAACGCTTCGAACCAATCCTCCTCCTGTAAGCTCGGGCCGTTAACCATGGAGACACCTTCTTCTATGTAATTATGATATACAGATCGAGCCTGTTTAATTCCCTTTCCAAACCATCGCAATACATATCCCGTTAACAGACGCCGCATAATGATAGCGATAGGAAAGGTCCCTGTCCGAAGAAAGAGATAAAAATGGTTCGGAATAATCGCCCATGCGTAGCAAATGGTTCCAGTGCCGGAAAAAATATCTCCGAGGCGGATTAAAAACTCGTTACGATCCTTTTTGTCCTCAAAGATTCTTCGTCTTTCGTTCCCCCGAGCAATAATATGATGCAGCGCTCCTGGCGTATCTAATCGTGATTGTCTTGGCATACAACACAACCATCATAGTCAAACCAACTCCGAAAGCAAAATGTTAAAACGTGAAGAACGTCCCGGATTACCGTCCCGGATTACACGTCCCGGATTACATTGAGATGCAACCTCTCCTATAAGGCGCGCATTGTGGAACCAAGCTGTTAGAGCTCGGAACACGTAATCAGTGAGACTGAGGCGGCCACTGCGAGCAACTGCCTCTGCGAGATCGGTTTCCCCCCGATACTTCACCTGCTCGGGCACGAGTTTCTCGCCGGCTGCTTCCAGGACCTCAGACGCAGGTGATCCTGCGATCCACACGATATCTACCTCTGGACACATTCGGCGCATCTCGGCTGCGATCGCAAGATCGCGCGTCACGTGTCCAAGACCAAGAGATCCACTCACATACAAGACCCTGCAACTCATGTGTGTACCTTCAATCTTTTTTAATGCGCACGCACCACATCTTAAGGCGAACCTTGGGCTGACCGTCGTGGCGCTCCCTTTCCGGTCACCTAAACCTTATCTGTTTTCAAAGGGCTCTGGAAGAGCCTGCAACGTCGACGCGTACGGTCCAGCTCGTGGTTATTCGCTATTTATTAAAATATTTCTTTATAACAAAATCGAGAAATACGTCGCACGTCTTTTTCCACCCTTTCTCAACTGTCCACTGAGCAAATGCTTTCGAATCCGTAAAGTCCAATTGGTTTAGCTTCTTACAATCAGTGCTTCCGAATTCTTTTATGAATTCTTTATATAAATTGTTGATTTCGGCAATAGCGGCCGATCTTTCCGCTTCGTGTTCTTCCGGTATTCCGTTCGTTTCTATCCCGTGCCGTATACCTATCGCTATGCTACTTCCAATTAAGACGCCGCATGTAGTTTGTCCACCAAGTATTGCTCCCAGGTAGCCGGCTGTAGCCCAGGAATATTTTTCTTTAGGTAATTTCCAGATTTCTAGTAAAGCCTGCAGCGACGCTTCAGCGCACGTATATCGGTGCATTCGTCGATAAGCCTGCCTAATAGCAGATTCTATGCCGTTTTCTTCTGTCATCGCTTTTTCTCCTATATATTGCGTATAACGGTGTGCCTGAGCGGTGCATGTTTTTCGCGTCCGATCCAGGCGCTGGTTCGCTTATAATTGGTTGAGCATGGGGACGTCTCGTTCCCGCTCCTAACAACCAATTGCCGCCGTTCCGAAAGCGAATGTCATTTGATTCTCAAACCTTGTATGGAGAAAATGTAATACATATATATGCAATTAAAGATCAGGTCTATCGTCCCGAAGACGATTAAAACGACGGCTGCATTGTTGAAAATCACAAAATACAGAAAAATAAAAAACACCAAGATTCTTATAAGTCCTTCATAGAAAACAAACCAGGCGCGGTTAGCGATATCGAATGAAGCGATGATCAGCCAAATGCCGAAAAAGATGACGAAAAGTCCCACCAAATTGATCATCAGAAGGTTGTTAATGTTCTGTGGTATTGTGAATGCCGTACCACCTAATCCAAAAGTCTGACTTAATTTATTCGAGACATTCAAAAAATGTTTTAACGTGAAAGGACAAACCAGGGGAGAGTAAGCTACAATATTAAAGATTCCGGTCCATAAAACCCATCGCTTGAATTTTTGAACTTTTACTTCGGCATCCATCACTTTTCCTCCTTATCGATGATATATTAGCGGTGCATGGAGACGATCTTCTCGTCTCCTCTCAAATCCTTTTTAGTGACAGGGCCCGTACATCCAAATTCAATAAGTTAAACGCTTGGGCTCAGGGGCGCGCAGCGAAGCGAAGCGTCCCTTGGAGCTCGTTGTTAGGCAATTCATTCCTTGTTCGTTAAAAATGGCCCTTCATGACGCTTACTCCACCCCAACGCAACAACTCCGATAACCAAAACCAGCAGACCGACCCAGACGCCGCCAAATGTAAATGCTACTGGGAGCGCGACAAGTGCAAGCAATATTGCTGGCCAATCTGATTTCTTTTCTGCATCTGCCATGATTATCTGCGCTCCAGTTTATCTATGAGAGCCTCTACCCGAGCAATGCTTTCGGTTGTACCACCAAGCAGTTCGTGAAGCCAGCTTTCACAAACGGCAGCGGCAGCCCATTCAGGATGCCCATGGGAATTTGCGCCATTTTGGAGGGCTCTATGTCGAGCAGCAGTCGCTTCATTAACAAGACGCTTCAACTGATCTTTTCTTTGGGCTTCAGGTAACGGTTTGGCCTTTTCAATTCTTGGTCGCCACGCACGTATAGACTGGGTAATTGCGGCTCGGGCTTTCTTCTTAAGCCAACCCGATGTTGCACTCTCGATTTTTCGTAGTTCATCTTCGTTAAAGCTCATGAGATATTTCTACCGCCCAACGTCCTGCCGTTCACCCGCCGGCAAAGCCGGTCGGGTGCAATGGCTTGTTAGCCGGCCTCCCCGACTTGCTCGACAGCGGTCATTCCGCTTGTGCCGTCAGCGAATTGCTTGTTCACGCACTCCACGATCGCTCCCGCGGGAAACTGCCAAGTCTCGTCACTTGTATCCGCTTCCACTCCAATAATCCTGTAGTGTCCGCGATCGAGCGGTCGCGCTCGAACGGGACGCCAGACATCGACCCCCTCGTCCAGAGAGCCACGAAGATCGTGACGGGCTCGCCCACGCCGCGCCATCCGTGATCGAACCACCTGCGCACCCGTCTTGCCGCCTCCGGGAAGTCGTAGTTGTTAGGAGACAGGCCGAAGTGCTCAGTGGTCTCCTTGCGCAGGTACTGTGCGATCTGTTCCTCGCTCGCACGCTGGATGAGGAGCGTCAGCAGAGGACCCACGAGGCAGTCGTACTCGTCGCGGGACCAGTTGGGATCACTCCTGACGCCGATCGGGTCCCATTCGCACATCAGTGCACGAAGCTGTGCCGAGCGTTCTCTGATCTCGCGCTTCGATAGGGCTGTCGTCGTCATGGCTCTCGTCCGGCTAACGCTGCTAATCAGCCGCGCGGCTTTTTGCGTCGGCTGGATTTATAGGTTAGATGACTGTATCCCATTGTACCGCCGCAGCAATTCATATATAGCGGTGGTTCCAAAATCCATAGCTTCAACCGGTATGCGTTCATCCGCGCCATGTATCACTTGT
Source organism: Deltaproteobacteria bacterium (assembly GCA_034522175.1). Lineage (GTDB taxonomy): Bacteria > Desulfobacterota > DSM-4660 > Desulfatiglandales > Desulfatiglandaceae > JAIPDZ01. Next base: position 5,010,521 of record JAXHLQ010000001.1, read on the forward strand.
GAGAAATTTATGTCTTTCGGTAGCGACATCGGTAAAAAACCATAGGTCTGAATTCCCAATCGAGAGAAGGACGGAGCATCCGTGACAGCACCCAATAAGAGGGGCACTGGGATTGCGTATGGATCAGCGTTAAACAAAATTTCGGCAAGTGTGCTAAATAATCCCATGTCAGGTTCTGCTGGACCGGGGTCGAAACGAATAATATCAAGCTCAATCTCATTGCCTATTAGATCGCGGAGTTCCGCAATCAAATCATCAGGGCCGAAACCTGGAAGAAGACGTCCATCCAGCTCGACGGATATTTCACTGGGTATCACGTTTATTGTATCGCTTCCGTGCAAAACAGTAGCCGTAACAGTATTATGCAACAATGGGTCAAATATGCGACCGCTTTCACCAAGAAGATTCAGTACCCAGTTTGTCAGTAACGGATTGGTCAGTTGGGATAAAATTAATCCTTTCAGTCCACCAAGAGATGAAGCGATCACTTTGAACATCTGATTTGCAATTGGCGTGACATGAATAGGAAGACGGTTCTTATCTAGTTTTTGAAGAAGTTGAGATAGCTTGGCCATCGCTCCGCCACGAACAGGCATGGAGCCATGGCCCCCAGGACCGCGTAGCGTCGCTCTCAGCCAACATCTTTGCTTTTCTCCGACCATAATAGGGTAGAATCGACGGTTCTCTATATGTTGGGTAAATCCGCCAAATTCACCGATTGCATATCGGATTCCGTCAAACAGGTCGGGATGGTTCTCTACCAGATATCTGGAGCCGAAATCACCCCCCATTTCTTCGTCACTTACGATAGCCAGGACGATATCCCCTTGTAAATCCAAATTTTCAATCTTGGAGCGAAGAAGGGCAGACAGCATCATGGCTATTCCACCTTTCATGTCAAGGGCGCCTCTGCCCCATATATATCCATTTTGTAATCTGCCTTCAAACGGTGGGTGCTTCCATTTTTGATTTTTGGTTGTGGCTACGTCGACGTGACCGTAAAGCAAAAGGGGGGATACATTTCTTTTGTCGCTTCTGAGGCGTGCAATCAGATTGGGGCGTTCCGGCGTTCGAGACAAAATAGTCGTATTTATCCCAAATTCAGTGAGCAAATCATTGATAAAGGAAATGCATTGCGCTTCGTTGCCAGGAGGGTTCGTAGTATCAAACTGAATTAGTCGCTGTAGTATCTCCGCAGGCCGTTGATATATAGTTGATCTATTATCTGATGATTCCATCATACTCTCCATAAAACATTCCTTGTGATCCAGATACTCTCTGAAACATCTAACGGGGCGAGCTGAGCCGATTCGGCTTAGCGGCGAGAGGCGACGTATAGTCGCCGACGGCGTTAGGCCGAAGAGGCTCCAGCGATTGTTCGAAAGGCCGCCTCCGGCGTCCTGTAGAACAGGCGCTGGAGCGAAGCTCAGCTCGCCCCGTTCGCGGCGCGCCGGAGGCGTGCCGCGAACGTTGCGGTTCATCTGGCGTAGGAGCTTCCACAAAACTTGTTAAATGCCAAGCTTCTGTACAAATTATAAAACTCTTGAAGTGGCTCGGCCCCTGCGATCAGGTGCAACCGTCTTGTTATGTGGTTTTACGAATTAAAAAATTCCGTATTCTTTGGTCTTAAAAATAAAATAGAAAAAATAGATAGCCCAGATTAAATCCCCTGTTGCAACGATTATCGCGAAATCAGTTGCAGTCGAGTTTAGCCATAAATAACTAACCAAAACAAAAAAAGCTACTTTGCCAATTGCACCAAATGTTATAAAAAACCTGAATTTGTCATTTCTAAAGCCAACAATTCCGTAACCGACACCAGCTATGAGGACTACAAACCACCAGATTTGATTAGCAACTAATTTTGCCCAAGGTGTGATGCTGTATAGAAAAAGCGAATTGCTTAACTGAAACTTGAATAGACCTATAGATCCAAAAACCAAATTCCATATTGCACCAACGAAAAGGGGCAAAAAGTACTTTGATCTCCTCTCTTCTGCGGTTAATCTTATTGAATCCATTTTTTTATGTATTCCACATAACAACGAGCTAACCAGCGGCGGGTTGAAGGGAGCGCCTGTTCGGAAAGCCCGGAAAAAGTTTACTGCACCGACGTTTGAAAAAGCACTGCTTCCAGCCGTCTGCAGTTGAGCGCCGGTTAGCATTTGCTCGAATTTTGTATGAAAAACTTTTTCACATCAGGCGCTTAAACCAAAAGAATGCATACTGAGATAAAAAGCCTGGCAAAAGGCCCGGAACGTAAATAGTGACAAAAACGATTAAAATATGAAGTAAAAATACAACTGACACTATGAGATAGATCAAGGAAATCGTTTTATACCTGCGAATAAGGAAATAGATAAAGCCCAAAATAATACAAAAAACCAGAAGTCCGGCAGAAACAGCTATGGTCTCAATCAACGCTTCCATTTTAGCTCCTATCCCCTTTTATTGCTAACGGGGCGAGCTGAGCCGATTCGGCTTAGCGGCGAGAGGCAACGTATAGTCGCCGACGGCGTTAGGCCGAAGAGGCTCCAGCGATTGTTCCGAAAGGCCGCCTCCGGCGTCCTGTAGAACAGGCGCTGGAGCGAAGCTCAGCTCGCCCCGTTCGCGGCGCGCCGGAGGCGTGCCGCGAAAGACTAGCTCACCAGCGTCTCCTCCGGCCCCTGCCAAAACCACAGGACTTTAAGACGTCTGGTGGAGCGTTCAAGACCAGGACCGTGAGCGGAGAAAAGTTCCTTTATCTGCTCATGCTTCATGTCCTGCCCAAGGGCTTTCGAAGGACGCGGTGTTATGGATTCCTTCATCCCTGCAGCAAGAACCTCATTAAATTCCTTCAGGTGGTACTGCGGGTCAATCCGTTCCCCATGTTTGCCGGCAGACAGAAAAAACGACCCGTCATCACCTGCCCCATCTGTGGAGCGGAAATGAAAATTATCCGAACACAAATCATGCTGCCGCTTATGGCCTGACCAGCGTGAATGAGCCGAAAGGAGGTGTTGCCTAATCCGACATCGACACATCGCTGATCGAAAAACAAAACCGGTTCTCCCGGCAACGCATACCTGCGTACAAAAAACGGCCTTTTTTGCCACAGACGGCTCAGTGGATTGGGTAAACATATTTCAAAGATCAATTTTTCGAAAGAAGAACCTGCTCCGTCTCACATCCGTCTGACCAGGCGGCCGTCCTCCCAAAAAGCTATTTTCTATATATGATGACCGGGCTTGTCCAACAAACGGTTCAGATTGGGGTTCGCTGCGCTCTCACAATCTAACCTTATTCGTTAGCCCATTTCTGTTCTCATATTCATCAGGGTTCGAAAGCCACAATCGGTTCATTAACAAATGCTTCTTGATAATCCTTTTGGCTCAATACTGTGTCGTAAAGGCCTATTTCTTCGCCTTCGTGTTTATTGATCCCCGTATAGCTCAGACTGGCGTCCTCGTAACGCTTGAACTTGTAAACGGCATCGTTCATCAGAGCGCTGTTGAAGACCCCAAGACTGACCAGCAATTCAAAATCCTTCACGGTCAAGCCGGTGACCTTTTTAAAAAGTCCCGGCTCCAGTTGTGTGATCACATCCTTGAGACACCGTTCCCGATAGTCGGTCAAATACATGAAGATCGGCACACGAGTGGCGAACTTGATAAGCTTCTCCTGAATTTGCTTTCTCTTACTCTTGTATTCTTTCTCCTCTTCCGTCAGTTCCCTCTTTTCTTTCGGCGTAAGATCCTCGTCATTCTTTTCCTTGCGAGTCTTTTTTACAGCTTGGGATTTATTGATGATGGTTTCGATTTCCTGGTTCAGATTTCGGAAGCCCTCAATACTCATCAGCGCTTCCATAGCCGCTTTGTTTGCCATCAAGCGCTGCAGCGTGGCGTTATCGACGTTTACCAGCAGCGCACTTTCCCAGCGCCGCGCCAGCAAGGTCGCGGTCGTTCCACTCATCGCCATGTCCAATATCTCGGCGGCATCTATCTGCTTCATCGAACTGCCGTCATAGGCTAGAACAGGCAAAAAGCTGATGAACTCCTCCACCTTCTTCTCCGGGTTCGACTCGTCAACATTCAAACGGCAACTGTAATCGGCAATCTGCCGCAAGGCCCGGTCAGGCGCGAAATCAAAGACATAGCATTCCTCTTTGATGACCTGCTCCAGATTCGGCGCATTGCCATCCGGGTTCAACACCGTCCATGGAGACTGCACACGAAACGCAGCCTGAAAATAGGTTTCCGGTGTTGAAGCATTGCGAAGCATGAAGATACCCGTCCATGGTCTCACCGTTACGCCGGTGGTCAGTTTTCCGCATGACAGGGTGATTGTTTTCGACTTCAACGGGTCGTCCATGGCGTCCAAAACCGGCGGCAACGCTGCCACTCCGATCCCGGCTGCGCTCCCCGCCGCAACAATCACCTCGTAGTCGTGATAAAATCGGTTCTGCTTTTTGGCAAGCAGGTTCCTCATTGCATGACAGGCTGCCACACTGGGCAGAAACCAGAAAGTGTGAGACAACACATTCAGCAGCCGTGCGTCGGAATACGGCATAGGCGGCTTTTTCGCACCCAGCTTCAGATTGTCAACGCTCGTCGGCAGGAACGCGCCCCGGATAAGGTTCAACCATTTCTGCACCTCGTCCTGATATTTGAACGTTGCCTTATTGCCGATGCCTTCGGCGGAAAGAAGATGTTCAAGTCGAACTCATCGAACTCCCCCTGCATGGCGATCTCCCGGATTGCGTCGGGCAGTTGATAGGTCATCAGCACCATGCGCGGAAGGCAGGAATAGGGATTGTCCGGCCGTGGCCATTCCACTTTGGCCCGTTGCTCATCCGAATAGGTCCAGTTGAATATCTGATCCTCGATGAACTCACCCGAAGCAATCGCCCGAAACGGTGTTCCGGACAGGTATAGATAGCCGTCCGTCGTAATCGGCATGATTTCCTCATCAAATATCTCGATGCCTTCGCCCTCGCCGAATTCGACCTCTTTCTTTTCCTCTGCCTCAAACAGCTCCCTAGCGTGCTCCCGCCAGGCGCCGTAGTGATATTCATCAAAAATCACGCAATCCCAGTTGGTCGCATGCACCGATTCGTTCTTGGTCTTGATGCCACCGGTGCTTTTGTTCCTGCCTAGATAGTCCTGAAACGAGCCGAAACAGACAATCGGCTTCTGCTTGTCGGCCTCTTCGTAGGTAAGGCCACCGGGCTTGATGAATTGCCAGCCCTCAAAATCGACGTGCTGTTTCAGATCCTCTTCCCACGCGCTCTGCACTGCCGGCTTGAAGGTCAGCACCAGTACTTTTTTCCACTTCATTTTTTTAGCGAGTTGATAGGCGGCGAAGGTTTTGCCGAAGCGCATCTTCGCGTTCCATAAAAAATGCTGGGTCTTGTCCTGATCTTCTTTGGATGCACGCTTGAAGTAGGCAGCGGTCATTTCCACAGCCGTTTCCTGCTCCGGCCGCATCTTAAAATCCAATGACCGGTTTTCCTCGTTCAGTTGGCCGATCCGCACCGCAATGAGAGCGGCCTTGACCTGATCCACCGTGCATCGAAACCATTCGCCTTCCGGGTTTTTGACGCCGTTGATCCGCAGCATCCGGTGAAGGTCATGATCGGTGCAAACCGTGCCGTCCCCGCGAATGGCCGATTCTTCAAGGACGATACGATACGGCGGTTTCCCGGGTCTTCTGGTCGGATACTGCTGAGCCACCCGGGTTTGCACATCCACCGTGGTATAGCCCACCTTCAACAGTCCTGCGTATTGCGGGTTGGTGTCCTCGTAGGCATAGATCGTGGGCGTCGAATCGGGGCGAGGGGGAAAGAATTCCATATTATACATTGGTTTCTTCTCCCAAATTCATAGGACGCATACAGTAATTTACCCATTCTCTTTGTTCCGTGGTTAGCCTATATCTCTGATATAATTCCTCGTCTGTCCATTCATGAGTATAATCAAGATAAGGGACAAACCTAAAGTTGTTCTTTGCAATATTCATTGACGTTAGAGTCTGCTTCAACAAGAATCGTGGTAATTTGAGTGTCATATATTTTGCAAAGTTTTGAGCTTCTAGAGCTGTGTCAAAGACTGACAAAAGCAGGTAAGATTCTGTGTGAATCTCGCCCGGTTCAAGGATTCTTAAGGATGTGATAACCTTATATCCATCCTTCGGTGTGGTATCCACCTCGCCATTGGACGGGACTACTTTTCCAATAGTAACTTTATATTTGTCGATTACTTCAGTATTTTTGGTAATGAATCGCCTTTCAACATATCCGACACCAGCACTACTGATAAGCTTCACACTGGTTGCTTTTGATGTAGCCCTTCCTCGTTCTTTAGAAACAAAGTTGAATGGATTCCTTGTGAAATTGTGATTTGTAATTATATCATCACCTTTTGACATTACTGTATCAATGATCTTTACTGCAGTATTATCACGCACGAAAACTGGATATTCGTTTAGCCTGCGTGTAAGGGTGTCTTCTTTACCATCATAGTAGTTTGTAATAATGCATTCACCGGGGTTATCTCTTTCCCAAAGAAAGTAACAAACCCCGCCAGCAATGTTCACACCATTAAAGCAATCCTTGCTTGATTGAAAATCAATAATTACTCTAATTCTATCGTCTCCCAGCATTTCTTCTCGGAATTTATCAAGTCCTTTTCCTCCAGCAAACCATCGGGAAGGAATAATCATAAGGAGAAAGCGGGGTTTTAGCTTTTTAGCTTGCTCAACGAAATAGTGATAGATAGGTTTGGCACTAATGCCCGTTCCGCTTCCCCCATCGCTTAACTGGTAAGGTGGGTTGCCGATAATCACGTCGAATTTCATATTAAAAATCTCCTCCGGTTTTCTTGTATGAATAAACTGATAGGCGTGGGTTTCCAGTTCTTCGCCGCGTTTATATCCCTCCTGGTTGGCCCCGCAGAACACGCACCGCCCGTTTTCCCACGTATGCTCTATTCTCTCGAAACAAATGTTGCCCTGTGGTTCGTCGAAGGTTTCGCAGACGGAGTATTTACCGTTGGCTGTCTTGGAGCAATAAACCGAACGGCGGGAGAGCAGGGCAGTCAGTTCCGTGATTGTCAGGCCGAAAAGCTGGTTCTTGAAAATGTGATTCATTCGCTTCTGCCGGTCTGCGATCTGTTTCTCCAGGCCAATATCGAGGCGCTTGGCAATCTCTCGCAGGAAAACGCCGGACTTGCAGCCGGGATCAAGGAATGTTGCCTCTTTGTCATTCCAAATTTCAGTTGGAAGCAGGTCAAGTATCTGGTTGACCAATTGTGGCGGTGTGAAGACCTCGTCACTGCTTAGATTTGCAATGCACGTCAGCACATCCGGGTTGTAGTTATGATTGTTCAACATCGGCGATCCTCAGGAAATGAGTTAGGGAATATTTTTTTATGGGCATTGGAATAAAGACATTTTCTCCTAAATCGGATAAAAGCGTCTGCTCTAAAGCAGAAAATATTGATAACTGATTTTCTATGGTTTTTTCCTTCGGGAATAATTCATGAAAGGCGAAATCCCGACGTTGGAATTTACTCCCAGTGACCAGTGACCATTCGGAAAAAACAATCGGCTGTGGATTTTCACCAACGGTTTTCAGGGTAAGCGCATCGCCCCGGATGATATTGTGCTCAAGAATATATTTGACCGCATTCCGGCATTGATTTTTTGCCGACTTTTTGTAAAGGCCACTGTAAGCCCAATCAAAAATACCAAAAAGCCGCTTGCGGCATTCAAGAATGCTGTCCTCAAGAATGTCGATGCCATAAATGCTGGAAACAGCCAATACTGCGTTGCGCTCATATTCGAGCTGGCTCCTTCGGTAGCGCATTTCCACAACGCGCAGTTTCCGCTCAAGAATCTCGGATAAAAAGTTGCCCGATCCGCAGGCGGGTTCGAGAAAACGCGACTCGATTCGCTCGGTCTCCTGCTTCACCAGGTCAAGCATGGCGTTGACCTCCCGCTTACCGGTCAACACCTCGCCATGATCGGCTACCCTCTGCTTTGACTTGACTTGTTCTTCCATCGGCTCCTTGTATGTCGTCTTATGTGGGCTAACATATATTATAAGGAAAAAATATATTACCAAAAAATTGACAAGCCAACTTATCCTATGATATTAAGTATCTATCCCATAGGCATCACATCCTTTAAAATAAAAAACCAATATATCAATATGTTGTCAGCAATCCATGTTTTGTAATATAATTATTCTGCCTATTACCATGGGCGGAAAAGATATAAACATATAAATTTGCGAGACTTTATGGCTAAAAGAGATACAAACCAGGCTGTGGCGGTTCAAAGGTTCTGGAACTCTTTTAAGGCTTGCCTGGAGGAGAACCGGGTGCGGCCTGACCGTTCGGACTTTTATGTCAAATGGAGTAAGTAAACCTATATAAGCTCTATGAACAGCCTCGCGGGCTTAGATTTTGCTTTTGAGAATATGTACTTATTAAAGCAGAGGGCGTTTACGAAAAGTGATAAGATATTGAAAATAAATAATAAAATGGTAGGTACAGCGGGATTTGAACGCGTGCCTCCAATCAATTGAGTGGCTCTCCTGCCTTTACCTGAAAGTATGGATTTGGCCCCATTTTGTCCTCATCGGCATTCTTGTCATATTTACGGTAACAATTTCAGTTAAATAGAGGTGGGCCGGGGATTCGACTCCCCCGCCCCTACCATCCGCTCGGTTCGACTCCAAAACAGGGATTCCAATAGTTTCACAGCCCTCCCCTTCCCCTTTTAGTGTATGAAACCGACAGACAGAAATTTTAGCCCTATTTAACCATTTGATTTTGTTATTTATTTCAGCCTTGATCGTGGGTTCGAATCCCACCCTCTCCGCCACTAACTTATTAACATCATTACATAAAAAGTTGACAAATAGGCTCTTGGGGGCATTGGGCTCAGACGGGTTTTTGTTTTTGTGGCAGAGGGAGTTTACAGCAGATGACCGCGTGGGCACCACTCGCCCGGGGAAAAGACAGACCTTGAGAATCAAGGTGCATCCATGACCAATTTCATGCCCTGATACACTTCGGCGAGCCTCTCATTGGACAGGCTGCCAATCTTCTCTGTGAGGCTGGACTTATCTACAGTCTTTATCTGGGTGACATTAATGACTGATTTTTTGGGAAGATTTGCTTCTCCTTTTCGCAATGAGACGTTGCCCGGAAGCTCACCGAATTTTAAAGTCGAGGTAATGGCCACCACGATGACGGTATTCAAATGACTATCATTTAAAAGATCATTTTGAACAACTACTCCGGGGCGCCGGCCCGTCGGTTCTGAACCTTTCGCGGGTGAAAAATCCACCCAGTATACAGACCCCTTACGAATTACCATTCCTGGCCCTCTTCATTTCCAGCGCTCTCAAACCACTTGGCGCAGGTCAGTTGTTCCTCTCTTATGGATTCGTCCGAAAAAACTCGGTCGAACGTCTCCTTAATATGGCGGTTTTTTTCTTCGGTGAGCTTTTCCTTCAGGATGGTAGAAATAAGACCGCTCCTTGATTGGCCCCTTTTCTTACTCATGTCATCAATCATGGCGACCAACTCTCTGGGTATTGTGATAGCAACTTTCTGGGTATGCATATTTTATAACCTCATATAACAAGATGCTTTTATCCTACTTAGCGATATGCTTTTTGTCAACTATCAAGTATAGCGACTTCTACCACAGGCGTGGTCAACCCTGATTTGGTGATGAAATAGAAGGGGGGGACTCGGTTCGTTTTGTGTTTTGCGATTCAGACGCCCCACGCCTTCATGTCCCCAAAAGCTCCCAGATGACGCGGCAATAGGTTTCAACACCGAGGGGAAGGACATCTTCGTTGAAGTCGAACCGCCCGTCGTGGAGGGATGGGCTGCCCTCTCGGCCGACGCCGAGAAAAAAGAAACACCCCTTGGATCGTTCCAGAAAAAAGGCCATGTCCTCCCCGCCCATAGTGGGTTCGGGCACCATGACCCGGTCCTCCCCCACCACCGTTTCAGCCGAACGGCGCACCCGTTCGGCCATGCCCTCATCGTTGATCAGCGGGGGAAACCCCTTCTGGTAGTTCAATTCATAGGAAGCCCCCATGGAATCGCACACCCCCCGGACGATCCGTTCCATCTGTTCCGGGAACCGCTGCCAGATCTCCCGGTCGAAGGTCCGGGTGGTGCCGGACAGGACGGCCTCATTGGGAATCACATTGAATGCACTGCCCGCGTGAAACGAGGCGACGGTCAACACCACCGGGCAGGTGGGATTCGTCTGTCGGCTCGCCACCCGCTGCAGGGCGTTGATCACCTGGGTGGCCACATCAATGGCATCCACACACAAATGGGGCATGGCCCCGTGCCCGGCTCGGCCCACAATGGTCAGATCAAAACGGTCCATGGCCGCCATCAGGGGGCCCGGTTTTACGCCGATGGTGCCCTCCGGGATGTGGGGCCACACGTGACACCCGAGGCTGTAATCCACCCTCGGGTTTTCCATGACCCCCTCTTCGATCATGGGAAGCGCGCCGCCGGGACCCTCTTCCGCCGGCTGAAACACGACCTTCACATGCCCTTTCAGGCGGGGCGCCAATCCTTTGAGGATTCGGGCCGTCACCAGGACCATGCTCATATGCCCGTCATGTCCGCAGGCATGCATCACCCCTTCGTGGGTGGAAGCAAAGGGGAGCCCGGTTTCCTCCAAAATGGGAAGCCCGTCCATGTCGGAGCGAAGCAACAGGGTCTCGCCGGGTGCGGCACCATTTATATGTCCCACAACCCCGTATCGGGCGATGCCCGTCTCCACTTCAATGCCCGCATCTTTCAGAAACCCGGCCACATACTGTGCGGTCTTTTCCTCTGAAAAACCGACCTCCGGTATCCGGTGCAGGTCGCGTCGCACCTGGGAAAGAGTCTCGCGGTAGGGTGTTATGATCTCTTTAAAGTTCATGAGCTGTTATTCCGTGGATGGGGATCGCTAAATGACTACAGGGTTTCAGCTTCCGTCTCAGGTTCAGGCACATCTCCTTCATAAAGGCTGACCCCGTAGGGGGTCCGGTCTAAGGTGAAATCATGAGGCTTGGTGAAAAAGGGATCGTCGATCACCTGTTTCATGAGTTCATCCCGGTACCGCGGGTGCGCGATGCTGGCAATGGCCACGGCCTTGTTTCCGGTGGTGAGCCCCCGGAGATCGGCGACCCCGTATTCCGTCACCACCACCACGCCGTCATAGGAAGACGCGGTCAGGGTGACGCCGGCCGGGTGCTGGGATACGATTTTGGACTGGCCCTTGTTCGTGATGCTTTTGACCGCGATGATAGCCGCACCATATTCCCGTCGATTGACGGCCCGGATGAAATCGGGCTGGCCACCCACACCGCTGTAGTATTTCCGGGGATCGATGAAATCGGCCCAGACATTGCCGAAAAGATCAATCCCCATGGCCGTATTGATGGAGATAAACGGCGCGTTTTTGCGGATGATTTCCGCACCGTTGGTGTAGGCGCACGGGCGCATCTGCACGCCGGTGCGCATATGACAGAAATCATAGAGGTCTTTTGATCCCATGATCAGAGACGTGGTGCTGTAACCCAGGTTCGCCCTCTTTTTGCGGTTTGTGACGATCCCCGCCTTCTGAAGCAGCATGAGCCCGTCGCCGTAGAGTTCGGTCTGCACGCCGAGATCCCTGAATCCCCCATCCCGTATGATGCCCACGACCGCATCGGGAATCTTGCCGATCCCGGTCTGGAGCGTCACGCCGTCCCGGATAAAGTGCTCCACGATGAGTTCGCCGATGCGCCGCTCCGCATGAGGCAGGTCGTCGAAATCAGGCGGGTCAAAGCTGTACACCGGCTTGACATTCTCTTCTACCAGATAGTCGATGGACCCGGCATCCACCACACTCTGCCCTTCTGTGAACGGCATGGACGGATCCAGTTCGGCCACCACCACCCGCGCATGATCAATGGCCGTGTGGAGCGCTTCCACGGACAGTCCAAGGCTGTATTCACCGGTGTGGGGATTTTGCGCGATTTTAAACAGCACCACATCGCTCTCATATTTGTGTCCCGGACCGATAAGCGCATCCACGTGAGCGAGGGCACAGGGAAGGTAATAGGCACGCCCCTGGTTGGCCGCCTGTCGCACCGCTCCGCCGGAAAAAATAGAATAGGCCATCACGCGGTCCTGCAACCCCTCTTCCACATAGGGAATCGGTCCCTGAAGGAGCAAATGCACCATCCGCATAAACGGCAAGGCCTGGTTCCCGCTCCGGATCGCATCGGTCAGCGCTTCGATGAGGGTGGTAGGGGTGGCCGCGTTGGATCCCACATAACAGTTGATGGCATCTCTGTCCTTGAAATGGGCCGCAATCACCTCGCCGATCTGATCCGCACCAATAATCCGGGGTGTTTTTGTCATGGTTTCCTTCCTCTCTGTTTTTCCTTGCGGCAGCATACCGAAAAAGCATCTGTCCGTCAATAACACGCCTGAAATCCCGCTACCACACGGCTTGACGCTCCGGCTCCTCCCTATTACGGATGCTTCATCCCTGCGAGTGCCCTATTTTATTTACGTTTTCAGCCATTTGGGATACATGCCCATTCACATGGTAGCGCCATTTTTATTGACACGCACGGTCCTTTCAGCTATCCTTCAAATTCGAATATCCCTGCAGATCGTTGAGCATTTTCAAACAGCATGGCCTATCATGTTACCTTCCCCGCCTCTTGTCACCCATTAATTGGGGAAAGATCCAACGCCTTCAGTGTTCAGAGGGACATGATGCGATGAAAAGAGATAGAATACACGTCAAATCTGTGGCTGGTGTGTCCGGCAGATACATCCTTGTTCCGGCAATACTGATCTTTATTTTACTCGTTGTCCTGGCACTTGCCGGTCTCAAGCCCTGGCTGGAGGAAAGATTTGGAACGTGTGCGAAGCGATTTGAAACCCATCGCATGCCACATACCAAAGACAACGAAAACAAAGTTTTCAACTTCTTTTACTGCACCGACCGCAGGGTAACAGCGTCTGAGGATCCGCTTCTTTCCTATGGCACCGAGTTGGCCGACGAACTGAGCTTGGGGGAAATAGGGGACGTTCTTCACATTTACACTTTTATGGAAAATGATAAGACTTTTCTTCTATTAACCGCTCTCCCCTCTCTACCGACTGCCCAATAGCCACAACGGATAGTCTAAGCCTTTTCGCTAATGAAGTCATACTCATACCCAGCTCCCTAACAGCCCAATAACAAAGTAGACTTCGGGCCTCGACAACGTGCCTGTATTTACCCGCAGACCAAACCACCGAAACATCTATTCCCAACAATTCAGCCACATGAGCAGCCAATCTATCCAAGTCCCAACCTTGACTCTTTAGAAGAGATCTTCTCTCGAACGCCTCACCCGATTCTTTTAACATCCGTTCTACAAAATCACCTTCGCCCAGGATCCGCTCATCTCCCTTGACAAACACTTTTGCCCTGCGCATCTCCATAGATGAACCATCCCCCAACGCTTCGAACCAATCCTCCTCCTGTAAGCTCGGGCCGTTAACCATGGAGACGCCTTCTTCTATGTAATCATGATATACAGATCGAGCCTGTTTAATTCCCTTTCCAAACCATCGCAATACATATCCCGTTAACAGACGCCGCATAATGGTAGCGATAGGAAAGGTCCCTGTCCGAAGAAAGAGATGAAAATGGTTCGGAATAATCGCCCATGCGTAGGAAATGGTTCCAGTGCCGGAAAGAATATCTCCGAGGCGGATTAAAAACTCGTTACGATCCTTTTTGTCCTCAAAGATTCTTCGTCTTTCGTTCCCCCGAGCAATAATATGATGCAGCGCTCCTGGCGTATCTAATCGTGCTTGTCTTGGCATACAAGACAACTATCATAGTCAAATCGACACTCCGCAAGCCAAATGTGAAAATGTGAAGAACGTCCCGGATTACTTCATTAACGACCCGAAGCAGACGTTCGACTTGGGGTGTGACTTGGGGTGTGACATGGGGTGTAACTTGGGGCTTAACTTCGGGGATGACCGGTTCTTCACCGGTAGTGCCAAACTCAGGCACCTTGACGATGATTCGGAAAACATCACCTTCGATCATCTCGGGATCAGCACCGCCATACGCCTTTCCATACCGCATCAACTTTCTCATGCCTGAGCCAAGTTCATCAGCCCGATGGATTTCCCTGAAAAACGCACCGATCACGGGATTTTTGGGAAACGGCGTGAAATTTGCCGGGTCAAGAACGCCAAATCCGTGAGGCTTGTTGCTGTTTTCGGTGCGGACCTGACCCCACTCGATGATCAGCTTAGCGGGAAAGGCGTTGGTGTATTCCCGGTGGATCAGGATATTGGAGGCAACTTCACGGAAAATGGCATCGCGAAAACTCATCCGCTCCATGCCTTCGAGGAAAAATGGGTCGGGCAGATGCTTCTGCACAAAGGCGATGATACGTTCGTAGCTTTCAATCAGATTGGTTCTGACCAGATCCCGATCATCATACCGGTCCAGGTTAACCTTGCGTAAAATCAGGTCCGTCCGATGATGCGGGACCGCTGATAGAACAAGCCGGTCATTTCCAAGCAAAAGTATGCCTGCCAGAGTGATACCGCTTTTGCCGGTTTCCGGATCGGTCTGGTGAAGTTGGGCGCTTTTCAACAGGCCCATATCGTCCATGCCGAGCCAGGGATGATCATCCCGCCAGACCCCGGCCAGCCTGCGGCATTTGTCAATAATGTCGGACCTCAGATCTTCGAGCTTAGCAAATGGGTAGATTTTGTTCTCTGAATAGCACTACAGCGCAAGATTTTTATGTTTTCTGTTTTTCCTTTTTTCGTGCGATTTCCAAGCGATATAGTTTCTGACTTGGTGATATGCCTGCTGCGCAAATTTTTTGAGTTTGGATGTTTCCATGTTTCCTCACGCCTTCAATTTCGGCGCCTTTTGTTTCAGCAGCCGGCGTTTTTGCCGAATCCCTTGTTTCGTTAACCGGTACCTTTGATTGCGGGCGCGGGGGTTTGAGGCCTGGTCATCTCAATGAGCCCTGCTTTGATGGCGGGCTGGAGATAGGTGTATAAGAACGTAGGCCGGTGGTTCAGATTGAGCGCCGCCATCAACTCTTTTGACGCATAGGCGTCTTCTCCAATGATGCGGATGAGCCGTTCTACTTGTTCGGTTAGATATTCGGTATCATGTTCGGTTCCGGCATGATCCGCCAGAACCTCTTCGATCATTTGCAGCACAAAAATGATGAATTCCGTGGATTCACCGGCCGCGTTGCAGTGCTGAATCGTATCATAATAACGGGAGCGGTGATCGCGAATCATGCTCTCAAGGGGCAGCATGCGAAAAACAGGATTCCAATGCCCCAGGATCAGTGTCTGCCACAGCCTTCCCATGCGGCCGTTTCCGTCCTGAAAGGGGTGGATGAATTCCAACAGATAATGAAATACGGAACTTGCAATGAGGGGATGTTCATCGGTCCGATCGAGCCAGCCCAGGAGCGCCTCCATCAAACCGGGGACACGGTCTGCTTCGGGGGCCACATGGAGAACCCTGTCAGCGCCGTGAACACCGACGTTGCCGGACCGAACACGGCCGGCCTCATTCATTAGTCCTGCCATCATCATTCGGTGTGCGGACAGAAGGTCCTCAAGAGCATCGACTTTCCACTGGCCTAAGGCGTCATATACGGCAAAGGCGTTTTGCACTTCCCGCAATTCCCTGGGATTCGCCAGCACCCGCTTTCCGTCAAGTACCGCCGTAACCTGGTCGATGCTCAGGGTATTGCCTTCAATCTCGAGGGTGCCCTGAACGGTCTTGATCCGGTTGATGCGGTGAAGGTCGGGTCTTTGCGCATCCGATGAAGCGAATTTGATCATACCAAGATGCTCCCCGATTTTTTCCACCAACGAAAGGGTTCTGGGCATAACGCGATAGGGCGGCTGATAGGGTTGGGGCATCTCTCTCTTTTTACGCATCCATTTCTCCCGTTAGGGCTTGCTCAAAAAATGCCTGTGCAATAATAAAATTTTGGTCATGACAGTTCTTACGGTCAAGTATGAGCCGGAGCTCTCGCAACTGGAGAAGCAGCCGTTTGTCGAAAAGGATTTGAGGAAAATTAATAACGATGACACGTTCAGAAGAAGTGCCAGCCAACCATTTAAAAGTGGAGAAAGGGTTTGTCAAGCAGATTCGGACCCGGGCAAAACGTTGAACTTTCCAACCCGGATGATCCGGAAACAATGAGAAGTTTTCCGGCGCATGGTTCAGTTCATTGCTTTGTCTGCAGTTTTTATGGAAGCGTGTAATATGCCCCCCGGCCTTTTCCGTGCAAGACAAGCCTGCCGTTTTGCTTGAGTGTTTGGACATGCTTTTTTATCGTATTTCGGTTGGCCGAAAGGCTGTCAGCCAGAAAAGACACCGTCACGCTGCCATGTTCTCCAGCCAGAAAGAGAATGTCGCGAACCAACCCGGGCTCCGAGTATGCATGTTTTTCCCGTTTGATCTTTTTGTAGAGCAGATCTTTCTGTTTTTTGAGCATGATGAGAAAAAACTCTGCCCAGATCACGGGAGATGTGTCTTGTTCCGGCAGTTCCTTCAGTTCCTTTTGCGCTTTTCTCAGAGAGAGGTAATATTGCTCCTTATTCGATTCGACAATCCGTTCATGAGAACTGTACTGCACAAAATTGTAGCCGGTTCGAAGCAACATGAGGTTGGTCAGAAGCCGAGAAAGCCGACCGTTGCCGTCCTGAAAGGGATGTATCGCAAGAAACCGGACGATGAAGTTGGCAATGACAAGTAATGGGTGTTCACTGTCATTGATCGTCTTAGCGTGTGTTGCCGAGACCAGCCTCTCCATCTCCCGAGGGGTTTCAAAGGGAGAGGTGGTCTCAAATATAATTCCGATTTCATTTCCAACTTCATCGAAGGCTACAACATGATTCGGGTGCTTCTTGTATTCCCCCAAATGCCAGGCATCCTTTGTTGAATAACGCAACAAGGCCCTATGGAGATATTTGATATTGTTTTCTGTCAGGTCAACGTTTGGGTAAGACTCGTGAATCAGACGGAGAGCATCTGCGTAGCCTGCAACTTCCTGCTCGTCACGGGTACGGAAAGAATGAGTTTCGATTCCTTCAAGAAGGTTTTCCACTTCGCGGTCGGTGAGTCTGGCCCCTTCTATTCTTGTTGAAGATCCAATAGATTCGATGGTTGCGAGAATACGAAGGTTAGCGAGCCTCTCAACGCCGAGCTCCTCCATGCCATTCCAAAACCCTTTGAATTCATCTATTTCGCCAATTAGCTTTATGAGTTGCGTGTCCATATCTTCGAATTCCGATTCGGCCCAGAAAACTGGGAGGTGAAATACAACATATCCATTTATATATTCAATTATATCCATTTAGCGATGTTCCGTCAATCTGGAATTGGATAAAATTGGATATAAGAATGGGTATTCTAACGCGGCATAGCCACAACCAATCCCGCCAAGGCGAGACTCACTCAAAGGCGCGAAGAGCCTGTTGTTTCTTGTGACAGGATTCCAGACAATAAGGACCAGCAGCCGGGTAATGTTATTTAAAATCAACGGGATAGACTTGTCTCATTACGGGGCGGTAGAAAGGACGGATCTGGAGCTGTTCAATGAGATGTTGCCGAGGCTGGTGGAGTGGAAGGGAGGGAAATAACGGCTATCTTTGTAGCACTTTTATAATAGGGGTCAGGCTTTCGATGATGGGATTGATCAGGATGACGAGGAGGATGGAAACAAACAGAAACAGAAAACGATTTTTGAAACAGACCCCGCCTTGGGGAAGACAGGTGTTATCGTCCATAAGACGTCCCTCTTTCTTTTTATTATACCATCAGTTTTTGGCCGCCGCTTTGGCCTTGGCCATTTCATCCTTGGTGGTCCAGCCTCCACCGAGCGCCTTGTACAGTCGTACATATCCGTTCAGATACTGCTGTTCAATTTCGGAGAGCTCCAATTCAGCTGAAAAAAGGGACCGTTGCGTTTCCAGGACTTCGAGATAGCTGCTGATTCCCTTGTCGTACCGCAGATTCGCCAGGCGGTATGCATTCTTGGCCGCGTTTTCCTTCTTCTGCACCGCCGCCATCTGACGTTTGTAGGTATCAATATCCACCAACGCGTCTTCCACCTCCCTAAAGGCGGTCAATACCGTGTTTTCGTAGAAGTGGAGGGCCTCTTTGGTTCTGGCCTCTTCGATTTCCACGCGCCTTACATTCTTATAAAACTCGAATATGGGTCCGAAGAGACCGCCGCTCACAGACCATATTCCCCCCTCGGACGTGATGCCCGAGAGATCGTTGCTTGCCAGCCCGAGGAGACCGGTGAGCGAGATGGCCGGAAGCCGCATGGCCTCCGCCACGCCGATTTGGGCGGTCTGCGCTTCGAGTTGATACATGGCCAGGACAATATCCGGCCGTCTTTCAAGAAGGTTGGACGGCAGATCCACCGGGATACTCGGTGGGGACTCCATATTCAAATGGTCAACGGTCTTGATTTCCTCGGGCAGTTTACCCAATAAAATGCTCAATGCGTTTTCCGTTTGGGCAGCCAGGCGCTGGTACTGAGGAATGGCCGCCGCAGCGATCTCTTTTTGAATCTGAGCCTGATTCACGTCCAGTTCCGGAATGATGCCCCGGTCAAATCGTTTCTGAATGATGTCCAGGCTTTCTTCTCGTGATTCGAGGGTGTCCTGGGATATCTTCACGCGCTGGCGGTAGTCGAGCAGGAGGTAGTGAGACCCCGACCACCTCGGATATGAGGCCGATCTGGACGGTCCTGAGGGCGTATTCAGAGGCCATCAGTTCCGCCCGGGCCGATTCCGTGGCCCGCCGGTATTTACCCCAGAAATCGATTTCCCAGTTCATGATCGGCGCCACATACCCATAGCTGTTCCGGGTGTCGGTTCGTGTACCGAAAAAGTTTCCGGTACCGGCCCCCGCCTCGATATAGAAGCCGGGATACTCGTCGGCCCTGGTAAATCCCAGGGTCGCGCGGGCCTGCTCCACCCGGGCAGCGGCGATTTTGAGATCCCTGTTGTTGTCCAAGGCCTGCGTCACAAGGGTGTACAGCGCCGGGTCCTCGAACAACTCCCACCACTTGAGATTGATCATGGCTTCTGCGGGTATCTTTTCAAACCGGTAATTCTCGGGCGTCTCCACCACGGGTCGTTTGAAGTCCGGCCCCACAGCACACCCTGAAAACACGAACAGCGCCCCCATCATGAGCAAAACAACCCCTGTCTCGGGATACCGCTTCCCCATCAGCCGCTCAAGCCTCTCTGGTTTGAAAATCCCGCTTTTTTTCATACCGGCCGATTTTACCGATCAACACAAAAAAGAGCGGATAAAAGAATACGCCTAAAAGGGTGGCCAGCGTCATTCCCCCCAAAAGCGCCATACCCATGACCACCCGGGCTTCGGCACCGGCCCCTGTGGCCACCACGAGAGGGAGTACGCCCAGGATGAATGAAAAGGCCGTCATTAATATGGGTCTGAAGCGAAGCCTGGCCGCCTTGATGGCCGCATCAAACAGCGACAGGCCTTTGTCAAATTCCAGTTTGGCAAACTCCACAATCAAAATGGCGTTTTTGGCGGCCATGGCAATGAGCATCACCAGCGCGATCTGAGCAAAGACATTCAATTCGTAGCTCGCGCTATACCATCGGGCAAGGTACAGGGCGAGGAGTGCACCGAAAACGGCGAAAGGGGTGCCCAGAAGAATGCTGAACGGGAGGGACCAGCTTTCATACTGCGCAGCAAGGATGAGGAAGACGAACACGAGTGAAAAGACAAACACGATGGATCCGGTGCCCGCCGACGCCTTTTCCTGATAACTCATATTACTCCACTCATACCCCATTCCGTCCGACAGGACGTCCCGCGCCGTTTCCTCTAAGGCCGCCATGGCCTGGGCTGAGGTAAACCCCTGCCCCGGACTTCCGGTCAGTTCCACCGAACGGTACAGGTTGTAGCGATTGGTATAGTCCGGTCCGACAATATCTTCGATGTTGGCAAAGGTGGCCAGGGGAACGCTCTCTTTCTCGCTGTTGTTCACGTAAAAAAAGTTGATCTGCTCGGGGGTGAGCCGGTACTGCGGTTCAGCCTGAACAAAGACTTTATAAAGCCTGCCAAATCTATTGAAATCATTTATATAAGACCCCCCTAAAAACGCGCCGAGCGTCGTGTAGATACTATCCAGGGAGACCCCTGCCTTCAGGGCCTTGTCCCGGTTGATTTCCATGTAACGCTGGGGCACGCTGGCGCGAAATGTGGTAAAGACGGAACCGATTTCGGGTCGCTTTCTCGCGGCTTCGATGAACCTGCCCGCTTGCTGAGCCAGATACGCAGGGGTGTGTCCGGCCCGGTCCTGAATCATGAGGGTAAAGCCTGAGCCGCTTCCCAGTCCGGGGATGGCCGGCGGACCGAATGCAAACACCTGGGCCTCACTGACATCCTGGTAAAATGCCGCATTTAACCGGGCGACCAGTTGGTTGGCCGTAAACGTTCGCCGGGCCCATTCCTTAAGCGATACAAAGATAAAGCCCGAATTGGATGCCATGCTGTTGGACAAAAGGCTGAACCCTGCGGCCGCGGTGATGTATGCCACCTCTTCCCGCTTGCGGATAATCTCTTCCACTTTCTTGCATACCGCATTGGTGCGTTGAAGGGAGGCGGCATCCGGCAGTTGAACATTGACCATGAGATAGCCCATGTCTTCTTCCGGCATGAAACCGCCCGGGATGCGTTTGGCCAAAAACACCATGGCAACGGTCAGGATCAGAAGAATGACAATACCGATGGAAACCCTCCTGGTCACCACCCGGGTAAACCCCACATACCCGTTTGTGGTCATGTCAAAGACCTTGTTGAAGAGCCGGAAGAATGCGCCCAGGGGGCCCCGGGCCGGTTTCCGTTTCCTGAGCAGGAGAGCGCAGAGAGCGGGACTCAAGGTAAGCGCGTTGATGGACGAAAAGACAACCGACACCGCCACGGTGATGGCAAACTGCTGGTACAGTCTGCCGGTGATCCCTCCCATCACGGCCACGGGGATAAAAACCGCCACCAGCACCAGCGTGGTGGCGATCACGGGCGCGGTGACCTCATCCATGGCCTTTAGGGTGGCGGTCTTCGGGTCCATACCGTTTTCAATGTTGACCTGGACCGCCTCCACCACCACGATGGCATCATCCACCACAATGCCGATGGCGAGCACCAGCCCCAACAAAGACAGCACATTCACGGTAAACCCGAGGATGGGAAAGACGATGAAGGCTCCGATGAGGGACACGGGAATCGCAATGGTGGGGATGAGCGCCGCCCGCCAGTCCTGAATGAAAATAAACACCACCAGGATCACCAGTCCCAGAGCGATGAACAGGGTTTCGATAATTTCATCAATACCGGCGGTGATGGCCAGCGTGGTGTCCAAGGACACGTCGTAGCGAAGGCCATCGGGAAAAGATTCAGAGAGGGTGGCCAGGGTATCCCGGACCTGGCGGGCCAGGTCCACGGCGTTGGACCCAGGTGCCTGATACACCGCTATCATGGCGCAGGAGCTGCCATCCAGCCGGGTGAAGGCGTTGTAGGTTTCCACACCCAGTTCGACCCTGGCCACATCCTTTATTTTGACCTGGGCCCCGCCCTCAGTGGTGCGTATCACCACATTGCCGAACTGCTCCTCCGATTGGAGACGCTCCGGAAGGCGGACCGTATAGGTGAATTCCGTACCCGGCGGCGCAGGCTCCGCACCGAATTTGCCGCCCGGCACGATCACGCTCTGGGCCTGAAGCGCGTCCTTAATCTCCGGCACCGTAATTCCCATCCGGGCCAGTCGATCGGGTTTGATCCAGATGCGCATGGAGTAGTCACTGGCGCCGATCACGTTCACTCGCCCGATCCCCCGGATCCGCGACAGGACGTCTTTGATGTTAATCAGGGCATAATTGCCCAGGAAATGCTGGTCATACCGGCCATCCGCCGAGGTAATGGCAATGAGCATCAGAATATTGGGGAGGGATTTCTCGGTGGTCACCCCGAAGCGTTTGACCTCTTCGGGAAGTTTGGCCGTGGCCGCAGCCACCCGGTTCTGGGTGAACACGGTGTTCATGTCCGGGTCCGTGCCGACCTCAAAAGAGGTCTGGATGGTCATGGTCCCGTCATTGGCGTTGGTGGACTTCATGTAGATCATGTTGTCCACCCCGTTGATCTGCTGTTCCAGCGGCGTGGCCACGGACTGTTCCACACTGACGGCATCCGCACCGGTATATGTGGCACGGACCTCCACCACGGGGGGCGTAATGTCGGGGTATTGCTCCACTGGCAGGGTCCCCAGGAACACCGTGCCCACGATCACCGTGACAATGGCGATGACCATGGCCACGATGGGCCGTCGAACGAAAAAATTTCCCTTTTCTGGATGATCCTGCATGGTTAACTCAGTTTTGCGTAACTTCTCAATAAATCGGGGAAACTGTTTTCCATGGCGCTTTTCTGGATTCCGGCTTTCGCCGGAATGACGGGTAGTTGGCTTATTTTGTCATTTCGGCGAAGCTTGTCCCGGAGTCGGGACAAGCTTCGCCGAAATCCAGTGTTATCAAGAAGTTATGAAACTCCTGGACCCCGTTTTTCAACGGGGTGACGGTTTTTACGAGACCGTCAAAAATGAACCCCGGCCGTTAAGCGGATTTCTTTTCGTTTGGGAGTGGAATGGCCTTCAGTTCGGGCGCTACAACGGTCCCGCTCTTCACCTTCTGCAGCCCTTCGTAAACAACCTTTTCACCCGTTTTGAGCCCCTCTCGAATCAGCCAGAAAGAACCGATTTTGGGACCGACCTTTACGTCTCTTGATTCGATCTTGTTTTCCGGACTCACCACGTAGACACTGAAAGCCCCCTGAAGTTCCATCACACACCGCTGGGGGATCAAGATGCCATCCTTGACCACCTCCACCATCCCCCGAACCCGGGCAAACTGTCCGGGCCGAAGCAGTTCGTCGGGATTGGGAAAAGAGGCCTGAATCAAAATGGCTCCGGTGGTGGGATCCACTTCCCGGTTCACAAAATCCGCCTTCCCCTGGTGAGGATAGACCGACCCATCCGAAAGAATCAATTGAAGCCCGGCCCTCGCTTCCTCTTCAGGTTTTTCCTTGGTGCCCCGGGAGATGAAGTTCCGCATGAACATCAGATACTGCGTCTCCGTGATAAAAAACTCCACCAACACCGTATCGATCCGGGATACCGTATTGAGGATGATGGGATTCGGAGACCGGCCCACAAAATCCCCCACTTTGGCCTTTGTTTTACCGATGATTCCGGTGATAGGGGAATAGATCCTGGTATACCCAAACTGGATCTTTGCGGCCCTGAGATTGGCCTTGGCTGCCTTAACCGACGCAATTGCCACCTCGTACTGGGCCTCGGCCGAATCCAGGTCGCTCTGACTCACGGCCTTTTCCTTGGCGAGCGGTTTGATGCGGTTTAAATAGGTCTCTGCCTCGGTCAGGACGGTCTCAGCACCCGCAACGCCGCTCATCTTCGCCGC
This sequence comes from Deltaproteobacteria bacterium, assembly GCA_034522175.1. Taxonomy (GTDB): domain Bacteria; phylum Desulfobacterota; class DSM-4660; order Desulfatiglandales; family Desulfatiglandaceae; genus JAIPDZ01. Next base: position 5,034,106 of record JAXHLQ010000001.1, read on the forward strand.
CACATCCGCCTCAAACTGCTGGCTTTCAAGGGTATAGAGGAGCTTCCCTTTCTCGACCTGTGAACCTTCCTCAAAGTGGATACGCTCCAAGTAACCCTCCACCCGGGCGGCAATGGCGATGTCCTTGTATCCATAGATCTGTCCCACAAATTCCTGGTAGATAGGGACGTCCTGTGGCTTGGGTATGATACACGGTCACCTTGGGGGGCGGGGGCGGCGAGTGGGCCGGCTCATCGCTGGTGCACGCAGCCCCTATCAGAAGCAGGATAGCGAATATATTGAGGACAGTCCTTTCCATTTTACCAGCCTTTTGACGGAGATAGAAATATACCCGGTATTCTGCCCATTTTCGAGGATCGTGCCACAGCCGAAGCAAATTCTATCGATACACCAAGATGACGCTGTGACGCAAGGCGAAAACGGTGCCGGCCCTGGACAATCACGCTTGACACATGAGGTCAAACCCCTTATAGTTTCACCCCAAAAGGGGCTTTCATCCCACCATCACAAACAGCGGAGAGATGTCCGAGCCGGCTGAAGGAGCGCGACTGGAAATCGCGTGTACTGCTAACCGTGGTACCGAGGGTTCGAATCCCTCTCTCTCCGCCATTGACCATGCACACGTATTTTCCGGAAAACCCGCGCCGAAATTCTCACACAGGTTGAGGGCAATAACGTGCGAAACGCCACTGAACGTGGGGAGCGGTCGAAGTCTCTTCGGCCGAAATGAAAGAAAGGGGTGAAAAGGCCCCCCCTGTTCAAAATGCAAAGGACGGATTGATTATGCCCTACGAGGTACTGGCGAGGAAATGGCGTCCTCAGGTGTTTGAAGACGTCATCGGCCAGGAACATGTCACCGAAACCCTGAAAAACGCCCTGACCACCAGCCGGCTGGCACACGCCTACCTCTTCAGTGGCCCGAGAGGCGTGGGGAAAACCTCGGTGGCCCGCATCTTTGCCAAGGCCATCAACTGTGATCAGGGTCCACCAGAGGTCCCCTGTAACCGGTGCGCCATCTGCTCGGAGATTACGGACGGATCCGCCGTGGATGTCCAGGAGATCGACGGCGCCTCAAACAGAGGGATCGATGAGATCCGTGAACTCAGAGAAAATATCCGGTACATGCCGTCCGCATGCCGCTATCGGATTTATATCATCGACGAGGTCCACATGCTGACGCTCCAGGCCTTCAATGCCCTGCTCAAAACCCTTGAGGAGCCCCCGGAGCATGTCAAATTCATATTCGCCACCACCGAGGCCCATAAGGTCCCCGTAACGATCCTGTCCCGCTGTCAGCGATACGATTTCAAACGAATCCCCATCAACCTGATCGTGGATCACATGGCCGCCATCGCAAAAGCGGAGGGAATCGATATCAGTCGGCCGGGGCTGGCCGTCATCGCCGGTGAGGCGGAGGGAAGCATGCGCGACGTCCAGAGCCTCCTGGATCAGGTGATTTCCTTTGCCGGTCAAAAGGTGACGGAAAAGGACATCATTCAAACCCTGGGCATCATCGACAGGGATATTCTCTTCGAGTCCTCTGCGGCCATCATCGACGGGGCCCCTGACCGGTGCCTGGATGTCGTGGACAAGATCTACACCTACGGATACGATATCAAAGATTTTTACCGGACCCTCATGCAGCAATTCAGGAATCTCCTGATTTCCCTCATCGCCCCGGAAGATCATCTCATTGACATGACGAGAAGCGATCTCGAAAAACTGCATCGCCAGGCGGATAAAGCCGGAGAGGAACGGCTCCACTTTCTCCTGAATTACATGATCAACCGGGAGGAGGATCTCAGGTTCACCTCTCATCCCCGGCTGATCCTGGAAGCCACCATGGTCAAGCTCGCCCGGACGGGGGATCTCCTTTCCTTTGAAAAAATTCTTAACAAACTGGAAAACCTGGAAAAACGAATCCTCTCGTCCATGCCCCATGAAGCGTCCGCCGCCAACGAGCGCCTGTCGGATCCGCAAGGAAACTGGGGCAGAGACGCGCAAAAATCAGAAACAGAATCGTTCCTTCCCACGCCCGAGGATGAAGACAGAAGCTGGGAGGGCTTTCTGAGCTTTGTATCCGAAAAAAATAAGGTCGTATACAGCGTCCTTAAGGAATGGGAATGCCGGCGTCTTGAAGAGAACGTTCTGGAAATCAAAAGCGGAACCCACGCATTTTCATCCTCATATTTTGATGATCCCCAGCACTATGACCAGCTCACGGCCTATGGCCGCGAGTTCTTTGACCGGAACATCCGAATAAGGATGATCCCCGGGGATTCAAACGCAAAAGCGCCTCTCCCTGAACCGCGGCCGGATAAACACAAGCCCCTCAGTAACCCGGATCTTCCGCCCACGGTACATCAGGTCGTCGAGATGTTTGAAGGGAGAATCGTGGACCCAAACGGCGCCGGGGGAAAAAGACCCTGAGTCGGGAGAAGACGTTAGAGCCAATTTCATAATGATCAGGAGGAAAAACAGATGAAAGGCATACCGAACATGGGCCAGATCATGAAACAGGCCCAGCAGTTTCAATCAAAGATGGCCAAACTCCAGGAGGAATTGAACCTGAAAACCGTGGAGGCCTCCGCCGGGGGCGGAATGGTCACGGTCATGGCCAATGGTGCGCAGGAAATTCTCTCCATACGCATCGACCCGGAAGTGGTAGACCCTGAGGATCTCGAGATGCTCCAGGATCTGATCATGGCGGCAGTAAACGATGCCCTCTCCCGCGCAAAAGAAATGGTCAACCAGGAGATGGGACAGCTGACCAAGGGAATGAATATCCCGGGCATGCCCGGACTGACCTGATGGCTCAGTCACGGGCACCAGGACCGATCAACACACGTGAAATGTTATGGGCATCTATCCGCCGTCACTCGAAAACCTGATTGATCAGTTATCCAGGCTACCCGGCATCGGCCAGAAATCCGCCACGCGGGTGGCCCTTCACATCCTCAGGAGCAAGCGGGATCTGGCCGAGGAACTGGCCCGGAGCCTGGTAGAGGTCAAGGAAAGAATTAAATTCTGTTCGGTCTGCTTCAATCTGACCGACGATGACCCGTGTCCCATCTGCCGCAACGACAACCGGGCCAACGGATCTTTGTGTGTGGTGGAGGGTCCCGGCGATCAACTCGCACTGGAGCATTCCGGCAGTTTTAAGGGGAGGTATCATGTGCTCAACGGGGTGCTGTCCCCCCTGGACGGCATCGGGCCGGAGGAATTGAAAATTCACAAACTTCTTGACCGTGTCGATGGCGAGTCGATTGAGGAAGTCATCCTTGCCACCAACCCCACCACCAGCGGAGAGGCCACTGCCACCTATCTAACAAAGGCCCTTCGTGCACACAACCCCCTTATCAAAGTCACCCGGATCGCTCTCGGCATCCCCATGGGAGGGGACTTGAAATACATGGACCGGATGACCCTTGAACGCGCCCTCCTGAGCCGCACGCCCGTGAATCCATGATCCGAAAAGCCGTACGCCAAGCATTATCGGGTATCGTGGGACCCAGAAACCTGCTCACCGACACATCCCACATGGCCGAATATGAAACCGATGCCACCAAACTGTGCTTTATGCCGGAGGCGGTGATATTTCCCCAAAAAAGGGAACACGTCTCCGAGGTTCTCAAGCTGGCCGGCAAAGAGGGCTTTGCCGTTGTACCGAGGGGAGCCGGGAGTGGGATGAGCGGTGGCGCGCTTCCTGTCAGAGGGGGTGTGGTCATGGCCATGAACCGCTTCGATCGGATTCTCGCCATAGACCCGGACAACCTGACAGCCGTCGTAGAACCCGGGGTGATCACGGCGCATCTGCAGACATCCGTAGAGGCCCTGGGGCTCTTTTATCCCCCGGATCCGGCCAGCATGAACATCTGCACCATCGGCGGCAATGTGGCGGAGTGTGCCGGGGGCCTTCGGGCTGTAAAATACGGCGTTACCCGGGATTATGTGCTGGGACTGAACGTGGTCCTCCCCACAGGCGAAATCCTGGATACCGGGGTCCAGACCATGAAAGGGGTGGCCGGGTATGATCTGACCCGTCTCATTACCGGTTCCGAAGGAACCCTGGCGGTGATCACCGCCATCACCCTTCGCCTGATCCCCAAACCAGCGGCAAAACAGACCATGATCGCTTTTTTTCGGGAGGTGTCTGCGGCCGTTCAGACGGTTTCGGATATCGTCCGCAACAAGATCGTACCCGCCATACTGGAATTCATGGATGGTCTGAGCATCGACTGTGTCCGGGAGGACTTGATGCTCAAGATTCCCAAAGCCGCCGGCGCCATGCTCCTGATCGAAGTAGACGGCGATGCGGAACTGGTCCTGCGTCAGGCCGAGAAGATCAGGGAGGTGTGTCATGACGGGGGAGCGGTGCACTTTGAAGGAGCGACCACGGATCAGGAAGCAGAGGGATTATGGGAAGCTCGCAGGAACCTGTCCCCTTCCCTTTTCAAACTTAATCCCCATAAAATGAACGAAGATGTGGTGGTCCCGAGAAGCCGCATGGCGGCCCTGGTGACCTTCCTCGAAGGGATGAGCCGTGAATACAACCTCCCCATCGCTTCCTTCGGTCATGCCGGAGACGGAAATATCCACGTCAATATCATGCTCGACCAGGCGGACCCGAAACAACTGGAAAATGCGCAAAGGGCGGTAAAGCGGCTCTTTGGGAAGGTGATCGAGATGGGCGGGACCCTTACGGGCGAACATGGCATCGGGATAACCAAGGCGCCTTATCTCGAAATGGAGATCTCCAGAGCCGGCCTCGATCTCATGCAGCGAATCAAGCAGGCCTTTGATCCCAAGGGGATTCTGAACCCCGGCAAGATATTTATTTAAACCGGGTTTCAGATGATCTGATCCAGTGTCTTGTAGTTCTTGGTGTTATAAAACTGCTCCACATCCACCAGCTTCAGCTTATCCAGGGCCTTTTTGAGCGGCACGGATTGGATGCGGCCCAGATTTAACGATACCATTCTCCCAAAGTCTTCATTGACCACCATATCAACGGCTGCCACACCGAATTTCCTGCCCATGCGACGATCATAGGCCGTGGGCGCCCCTCCGCGCTGCAGGTGCCGAAGCGCCACATAGCGCACTTCCAAATCCGAATTTTTTTCAATCTCCTCGGCAATAAATCCCCCGACACCGCCGAGATAATAATGCCCGAATCCATCCCGTCCGCGCTTTTCATGGACCGGATCCATCCCCCTGGGCTTGGCACCCTCGGAGACCAGAACGATGCTGTAGCGCTCTCCTGCTTTCTTTCGCATTTTCAGCAGTTCCACCACACGGTCCACGAGGAAATCGTGCTCGGGGATTAAAATGATGGCGGCACCCGAGGCCTCCCCCCTTCCAGGGCGAGCCATCCGGCCTTCCTTCCCATACATTCCACCACAAAGATACGACTGTGAGATCCGGCGGTGACCCGGAGGCGGTCAATGTCCTCTGTGATAATATTAAGGGCCGAATCGAATCCGAGGGTATAATCCGTTCCCTCGAGATCCCGGTCAATGGTCTTGGGAATGCCGACAATTTTGAGACCCTCCCTGTAAAGGCGATAGGCCACGCCCAGGTTCTCAAAGCCGCCCAAAACCACCAGGGCATCCAGACCCAGTTTTTCATAATTTTTCAGGATCTGTTCGATCTTATCATCTGTGGGATCGAGGGGATTAAAACGGCTGGTACCGAGGCGGGTGCCCCCGTATCGATCCCACGTCCGAACCACATCATTGTCGAGACGCACGGTCCATTGATTCATACTCGCCCGCTTATCCGGGTTGACCTCCATGAGACCCCGCCATCCATCTTTTATCCCCAGGATGTCAAACATCATTCCCCGTGAGGGCACGAGATCCTTGTCAAGGCCCGAATTTACGAGCCAATGGATCGCACTATTGATACCGGGGCAATCGCCCCCTGCGGTTAACACACCTAACTTCACTTTCATGGGTCGCCTCCCTGTGGTGTCGGCTTTTGTCTTGAATGATCGTAGTGGAAAAAACTATAAAGGAATTGCATCGATGTGTCAATGGCCATCACGGCAGTGCCTCGGTTTGCTTTCGCTTCCGAAAATATGATATGTATGAAAGAAAGTCACAGGTCTTCCATTTTCCGATTTGACGGGGCGCTCACCAGCCGGCATAGAAATTAGACAAATGACAGCCAACAGTTCTAAGACGAGACTACCCTCAAAAAAGCAGGAATTTGTTGAAGCCCTTTATCCTTTAAAGGAAAAGGCACTCCTGAACCGAATCCTTGGAATGCCTGACCCGCAAAAGGCGATACAGAAAATGGCCGGCGATGATTTTTACTGGCTCATCAAGCGACTGGATGAGGATGCGGGGATGGTATTGGCGCTCGCATCCGAGGAGCAGTGGCAGTATCTTCTGGATCTGGAACTCTGGGCCAAAGATCGGCTGGATCTCTCCCGGGCCCTTTCGTGGATTGAACCGCTTCAAGAAGCCGCCCCGGAACGTCTGGCCCAATGGTTGTTTTCCGAGGGACAGCCCATGGCCTTTTACACCCTTTTCAAATGCATCGATGTCTGGATCAGAGATCCGGACAATGATCAGGACCCGGAGAGCGATTTCATCACCTTTGACGGAGTCTATTATTTCAGGGTGAGAGATTCGGCTCAAAAAGCCCCCATTCAGAGGGTACTGAAAGCCATGGCCGATGAAGATCAGCTCAAATACCAGGGCCTCCTCCTCGGCCTGGCCGGCGTCCTCCCCTCAGAGCTCGAGGAAGATATGTACCGGATGAAAGCGGTGCGTCTCGCGGAACACGGGTTCCTTCCCTCGAAGAGGCATTGTCCATCTACGCACCACTGGACACGGAAACCCTTAAAAGCAACACCCCTGCACCGGTACCCCCCGCTGCTGACGGGAACGAGGCGCTGCTCCTCTCCCCATTTACCCCCTTATACAGCGTCACTGCACTAAACACGTTTCATGACACCCTATCCATGATTGAAGCGCCCCGGGAACAGGACAGGATCCGCCTCGAATTTGCGGGACTCTGCAACCAGCTCCTTTCCGCAGAAGGCGATCTCGCAGTGGATGCGGACACCTTAAGGCGTACCTGCCGAAAGGCCGGCGGATATCTGAACCTGGCTCTGGAAAGCGCGGCAAAGGATGACGCATCATTGGCTGAGTCTCTTTTGAGAGACAATCCCGTGTCTCACCTTTTTCGCGCAGGGTTTACCATGGCCCTCCGTCTGAAATGGAAGGCGGAAAGATGGATCGGCTCGAGCTGGTTTCAGGAGAACGAACTCAAATACGACTTCTGGCCCGAAGCGTGGGCCGGAACCCTGAGCGGTCTTTTGGCGGAAAAACCAAAGGTTTTTCAACTGAAGAACGGTGCCGAAATATACAGGGATTTTGAGTATGCCCAGGATCTGAAAGATGCTGAAGCCACCCTTGACCGTCTAATGGCGGTGGATCGACTCCTTGCCGCGTTATCCGACCGGTACACCCTGGATGACAAGACCAAAGCGGTCGACCTGAAATACCCCCAGCTCCTCTTTACCCTGTGGGCGAGACAGCGACTGGACATGACACCCGCCTTCACACCCGTCTCCCCTGAAGACATGCGAAGCTTCTTTGCATTGTTACGGGCCGATGAGGACCGCCCGCCCTTTGAAATGCCGGGGCAAGAAACGATCTTTGTTGCGGACATGATGGCTGAGATGAACGAATTTTCCAGGGAATTGGCATCCACCCTTCGAGCAGCACTCATGGATCTGTGGGGGGAATTTTCCGAGGAATACCGCTGGGTGCAAGCCGACGCCCTCGATCCCAGATTCTCCCCCTATCTCCTTTTCACCCCGTCGCGCGCAGGCATCACGTCCTGACTTCCTGCAGCATAAACACGAGATAGGAGATGAAGAAGCAAAACAGGGTAATCCCGATGAGCACCATAATATGGGGGAGCACCACCAGAATGCTCTGCGTCAATGACAAGGGGTTTTTAAAACGGGAGGAAAGAAGCTCTTCCATGGGACCCATGAGCACCAAAGACCGTGTCGTTTTGCGCATGGGATCAATGATGGTGGCGGTGGCATCACTGTAAAGAACCATGGGGGAGCAAAGCGACACCATCCGTTTAACCTTTGCATTCTTGAGTACGATTTCCGGCCGGATATCCTTTTTGGGATCCACCGGCGCCACTGAATCGGCAACGGCCTCGGCCCCGAGCGAAACAAAAAACGACAGAAATATCCAGAGGGCCACCGACGTAAGGGCCGATGTGGCAACATTTTTCAAGAGGATCGAAAAAAGGATGGAAAGCCCCAGCCAGAACGCCACATAAAAGATACTGATGATGAGAAAAATAAAGATCCGCCAGATCTCCTCCACACCCGGCACGATGCCCACGATGGCCAACCCAAAACCGGAAATGACCAGCAAAATGGCCACGAACATGGTGGAAATGGTGGCAACACCGGCCAGGAATTTACCGTTGATCACGGCATCGCGGTATATGGGCTGGGACATCACTTTGATGAGGGTCCCCTGGGTCCGCTCCCGGTTGATGGCGTCGAACCCCAGAACCAGCCCGATCAAAGGACCGAAAAAGGCCACAAACTGGACCATGGAGAAAAGGGCCCCCGGGGTGCTGAAGAGCATCAGAAAGGGAAATCGAGTGGATGAGAGGCCTTCCAGGTTTCCCCTCAAATGCATGGCCGCCATGTAACTGGTGATAAAACTGACCATGGCAATGAGGGCGAAGAGGATCGCAAACCGAAAACTGCTGAAATGATCCTGAAGTTCTTTTCTGAATACGGCGGAGAGGCCCTCCATGGTATCACACCTCCTGGAAGTATTTCATGTAAACTTCTTCCAACGTATATTCCTTTTCTCCCAGTCCGAACTTTGCTTCGGCGAGGGATTCAATGGATCCATCCGCCACAAGGCTGCCGTCGATCATGATGCCCACGCGATTCGAGATTCGTTGAACCTGATACAGATTATGGGAGGAGAGAAGGACGGTCATGCCGCGGTTCTGATTTAAGGACTGAATCAGGTCAATGAGCTGGATGGCCCCTTCGGGATCGAGTCCCAGGGTGGGTTCGTCCAGAAAAAGGACATCGGGATCTTTGATCAGGACTTCCGCAACCCCCAGTCGCTGTTTCATCCCCCGTGAGAATGCACCGGTTCTTTTTCGAGGATCCGTTTCCAGTCCTACGAGCTGAAGCAGTTCCTCCATGCGTTCATGAGCCGTCTCTTTTGGTATGCCATTGAGCGCGGCCACATATTGCAGGCTTTCGATGGCGGTCATATCCCCGTAGAACCCGACATTTTCGGGGAGATATCCCACCCGCTTCTTGATTTCTCTGGGGCTCCTCGAAGGGTCCAGGCCGCACACACTGGCAGACCCTTTTGAGGGCCGGGTCAAACCGAGAAGCATCAGAAGTGTAGTGGTCTTCCCTGCCCCGTTGGGGCCGAGAAACCCAAAGACCTCCCCCGCCTCGACGCGGATATTGAGTCCACTGACCGCCCGGTAAGGACCGTAGGTTTTGGTCAGATCCCTGGTCTCGATAATCGGTTGACGCGCCATATGCTAACGTCTTCCCAGCCGGATAAACATGAACACCAGACCGGCCATGACCAGCACAATCATCCCAATGCCGATCCACCCCCAGGCCGCCGCCGCCGTCACCCCTACCCGCAGTTCAATGGTCTTTTCGGCCCTGGGCGGATTGCCCGACTCCACGCGCAATCCCACGGAGTAATCCCCCACCAGGGCCTGCTCTGCAGGGATAATGGCAATCTCCACCTGCTCAACCTGCTGGGGCGGCAGCACATCGATAGATTCAGGCGTGAATTCCACCTTCCAGTTTTCGGGCTGAAAGGATAAAAACCGGACATTATTGAGGGTGGCTGAACCGTTGTTCTGAACATAAAAAGAGAGGTTGGCCTTTTCGCCCCTCACCGCGCTGAGGGAGAGGAGTCCGTTGGCCGTACCCGCATCGAGCCGGTAGGTACCGGTCAGGACCACCGTGAGGGTGGCCTGGGCCTGTGCCTTGGCGGAGTCCACGGTCACCGAGACCGGGTAGGAACCCGGCTTTGACCACGAATTGGGTTTGACTTCCACGGCAACGGTCTGACGCTGATCAGCCTTCAATCTGAGACTGGAGATATACTTGTCTTCATAAGCGGGTTTGAAACTGACCTCCCAGTTTTCAGGTCCTGAGGCCGCAAGGTTGAAGACGCTGTCCTGGTCCGACTCGTTTTCAATTTCCAGGGAGAATTCGAACTTGCCGTCGGTGGGGCCTTTCAGGACCGGATAAGAGGTAATGATACTGACGCCCTCGAGCTTCTTCTCCACCACTTTTTCCCTCACGGTCACCATGACCCGCGATGTGGAGATCGCTTGGTTGTCCCGGGTGTGGGCGCGAATGTCCACCGGATATGTCCCGGGCGGGACCCCCCCGGGCGTTTCGATTCTGAGCGTCAGGGTCTTCGTGTCATCACTTGGGACGTAAACCCCGTTGACCGCAAAATCATAGGTCTTGATACGCGCCTTCCATTTTTCCGGTACGGACGACAGCGACAAATCGATATCCTCATCACGACGGCCCCCGTTGGTCACCAGGAGATCGATGTTGATGGCCTCACCCTGGGGAACGATCACGCCGGTGAAGGCCGGGGAAACCGAAATGGCCCTGGGCGGCAAAACGTTCTCCTTCTGATCGCCCGCGTAGGCGACAGCGCTGATACACCCTATCAGCATCGTAACTCCAATCAATGATCTGAGACCTCGATATTTACCTCGACATATCATGAACCCGCCCCTCCTTCAGTTGTTGTTCGACTTTGAATGCTTTTCCAAGGTGTCGGCACTGTAGCCGGCCTTTTCATAGTTATCAATGGCCCGCATTTTCATTTCTGTGTTTCTGGTTTTCTCCGAGTGGGTATCGGCCAGCTCCGCGGCATGACTCCACATCCCCTCCCGTTCATATTCGGCAATCTTTTGGTTAACCTGGGCATGTTCACCAGATGTTTCAACGATTGCCGCACGACACCAGGAAATCACCTTTCGGACCGGCTGCCCGCAACGGGGGCAGGCCCTCAGTGGGGGCTCCTGCATCTGTTGAACCACCTCAAACCGGCGGCTGCAGTGCGGACAGGCCTTATTCAATTCTTTGCTTTCGTATTCATATATGGGCATAACGGAAACGACATCCTCATAGGTTTCAGGGAAACCATTGATCGAAAATAATAACGGACGCTCAAATTTCAATCCCTGTTTTCCAAAAATTTTCCATGTACCAGGCTTACACTCTTCGCCACACAGGACCTTCACGGGTATCTGTGATCTCAATCCCTTTTTCGCACAATGTATCGCGGATGCGGTCCGCCGTGGCCCAATCTTTTTTTGCCCTGGCCGCTTCCCGGTCTGCCAGCAGACGCTCTACTGCTTCATCGCCTTCAGGCAACGTCAGTTTCATGATGCCCAAAACGGCATTGATCCGCTCCACGGCATCCAGTGCCTTTTGCCGATCCTCCCTGGAGAGCCCGCCGTGATCCATTTTTTTGTTCATTTTACGGGTAAACCGAAAGAGTGCAGCCAGGGCCTGGGATACATTGAAATCATCATCCATGGCCTCGGTGAATTGATGCTTTAAGGCATAGATGGCCTGATCCACTTCCGGATCACTTGCCGCTGGTTTTGCGTAATGGAGTTTTTGGACAAATTTGTCAAGGTGGCGGATCGTATTTCTGGCCCCCGCGAACTTCTTGAGGAAAAAAAGATGCGTTTTCGGTAATGTCTGCTGAGGATCCAGTAACGAACCTCCCTTCCCGTGACCCCTTGATCCAGGAGGTCCCGCAGCGTCAGGCGTTCACTCGTTTTGTCATGATGATTGGTTTTGCCGTCGGTCTTGTCATTGGCCGCAACCGGTTCATTATGCAACCAGTAGTGGGCCAGCGGCTGATCGGTGACGGCCTGGCTGATGGCGATGGCATTTTCATGATGCGGGAATATGAGCTCCACCCCGCTCATATGGATGTCATAGGAGGCGCCGAGGTATTTCATGGCCATGGCCGCACATTCGAGATGCCACCCGGGCCGGATGTTGCCCCACTTGGTTTCGAAGAATATCCCGCTCTTGAGTTCGTTGAGCGTAGATCGTTTCAGGAGGGTAAAATCTCGCGGATTTTCCTTTTCATACTGGTCCAGATCCACGGTTTTCCCCACCTGAATCTTGTTGAGATCAATTCCGGAAAGGTGACCATACTCCCTGAAGCGGGATATGTCGAAATAAATGGACCGGAGTTTTTCATAGGCGTATCCCTTTTCGATCAGTTTTTCAGCGAGATGGATCATCTCATCGATATGTTCACTCGGTCTGGGATACACGGTGGCCCGCTTGACATCAAGCGTGTCAAGATCCGCCATCAACGCATCATGAAACTGGTCGGTGAAGGCCTTCAATGACATGCCCGCCGCCTTGGCCCCCTGGATCGTACGGTCATCCAGATCCGTCAGATTCATGATCTGGGTCACGGCGTATCCCTTGAATTCCAGATAGCGGCGAACGAGATCTGCAAAAAGGATGCGCCTGCACTGGCCCAGATCGATGAACTGATACAGCGTCGGTCCACAGGAATACAGGCTCACCTTGTTTTCCTGTATGGGGATAAATTCCTCTTTTTTGCGCGTCAGGGTATTGTAGACCTTCAACCCGGACTTCTTTTTGGCCACAAAAAGCGGTGTGCTCAGGTATCGCTCTCCCCCGTCCGGGAAAATCACCACAATCCGTCCCTTATCCATCTCCCGGGCCACCTGAACGGCGACTCCCATGGCCGCCCCTGAACTCATTCCCACGAAAAGTCCCTCTTGTCTTGCGAGACGCCGTGACATCTCGTAGGCCTCTTCATCATCGATGTTGATAATCCGGTGAGGTCGGCTCTTTTCAAATATCTCGGGCCGGTAAGACTCTTTCATGTTTTTAAGTCCCTGGATTTTGTGCCCGAGATACGGTTCCACCCCAATCACCCGGACATGGGGATCCAGTTCCTTAAACCGCCTGGATAGCCCCATGAGCGTCCCCGTGGTCCCCATGGTGGCCACCACTGCATTCAGTGTCCCACCCGTCTGCTCCCAGATCTCCATGGCCGTGCCGTTGTAATGGGCCATCCAGTTGGCCTCGTTGTTGAACTGATCCGCGAGCCAGTAGGTCTCAGGGTGGTCCCGGAGCATCTTGTAACTCTTTTCAATGGCCCCGTCCGTACCAAGGTGAGCCGGCGTAAATTGGATTTCCGCACCCAGGGCTTCTCAGGATTTTCACCCGCTCCTCACTCACCGCTTCAGACATGGTCAGAACGATCTGATAACCCTTCACCGTCGCCACCATGGCGAGCCCGATTCCCGTGTTCCCGCTGGTGGCCTCGAGGATAATCCTGTCCCGGGTCAGCTCCCCGGTTGCTTCCGCCGCTTCGATCATATTGAGGGCGGCACGGTCTTTGATGGAGCCGCCGGGATTAAAATATTCCAGCTTGGCGAGAATCTCCACGTCTTTGGAAGGGCTCAGGGCCGTAACAGGGACCAAGGGGTTCCCCCGATCTGATCGAGTATATTATGGTATTTTTCCATAATGGATTTATTCTTTCTTCGCACACAGTGGCCGCACAAGGGCGTCATCCTCAAAAATCAACGATTGTTTGGCCTCACGTTTAACCGTCTCATACGATCCAGCCCTTATGACTTGATCTCGAACCGTTTCCCTGTTAACCTCCTGCCCTGACACATAGAGACCCGACGACACCTTGGGGACCCCCCTACGGCTTTGGGGCGGCAAAACCAAAGACTCTATCTACTGAGGAAAAACCCATGAAAATAATGGTCACCGGAGGCGCCGGATTCATCGGTTCCCATGTGGTGGACGGCCTGATCGACGCAGGTCATGACGTCCTGGTGGTGGATAACCTTTACACTGGAAAGCGCACCAACGTCAACCTGCGAGCGCGGTTTTATGAGATGGACATCCGTTCTCCTGAAACCAGGGATGTCATTGAAAGCGAAAGACCGGACGTGATCAACCATCACGCCGCCCAGATGAGTGTCCCTGCATCGGTGTCAGACCCCCGGTTTGATGCCGATGTGAACATCAAGGGATTGTTGAACCTCCTGGAGGCGGCGGTTCATGCGGATGTCGGAAAAATCATTTTTATCTCCTCGGGCGGTGCCATCTACGGAGAAACATCCGAATATCCCACCTCCGAAAGGTGCCAACCGACACCGCTTTCCCCCTATGCCATCACCAAATATACGGCAGAACACTATCTTGCCTATTATCGGCACCAGTACCGGCTCAATTACACCACCCTCCGCTACGCCAACATCTACGGACCCAGGCAGATCCCTCACGGCGAGGCCGGGGTGGTGGCCATCTTTATGAACAACCTCATCAATGGGCTCGAATCCACTGTATATCACTTTCCTGAAAATGATGCAGGAATGGTTCGCGATTACTCTTATGTGGGGGATGTTGTTGAGGCCAACCGGCTTGCCCTTGAACGAGGAAACGGCGACTTTTTCAACATCGGCACCGGGGTGGAAACCCGAACCCTCGAGCTCTATTCCCACATCGTCGAAGCATTTCACGCGCTTGGCAAGGACCTCGCAGAAGAACTGATCACGCCCCGCAAGGCCATCGCCCGACCGGGCGATCTGACCCGCAGCTGCCTGATTGTGGAAAAGGCGCGCCAATCACTGAGCTGGACCCCCCGGACCCATCTCCGAGACGGGATTCAAAAGACCCTTGAGTGGCGATTGAACTCCACTGAAAACACCCCCTGATCCAGTGCCCCCCGCCCCTTTGAAATCCCTTCTCACATCTTTTTTGGCCATTCCCCTTGACATTTGAAAGGTCGACATTATTTTGTTTGTGTTTCAAAGGTTATGTGGTGCTATGTTGTTTTTTTATTTAGAGATTTAAGAAATCGCTTCCTGAGTGGCAATTCAATTTCAAGTAATAATGAATGCCTGACCTCAAACACCCATTGGCGGTCGGCTTAAGATTTTACGGCTTCACCATTTTCATGGCTCGTGGAGGAGCCTTTTATCTTAAAACCAAAGAACAGATGAAGGAGGTGACAATCGGAATTATAGAACAATTTTTCTTTTAGGGGACAACAATGAAATCGAACATTTTGAGAGGAGAAGAATGAAATGAAAGTAAGACCACTTCATGATCGGGTAATTGTAAAGCGGGTTGAGGAAGAGGAAAAAACAAAAGGCGGAATCATCATTCCGGATACGGCCAAGGAAAAACCGGTTGAAGGAAAGGTCGTCGCAGTCGGGGACGGCAAGGTCGGAGATGACGGGAAGAAAATTAAACTCGAGGTCAAGGCCGGCGATCGCGTCCTTTTCGGAAAGTATGCGGGAACCGATATCAATATCGATGGTGAAGAACGCCTCATCATGCGAGAGGACGATATCATCGCCATCGTGGAATAATCGGTTTTTGATGAGAATACAGCTGAACGGATTCAATAAATCTTTAAGGAGGAAATGAAGTATGGCAAAAGAGATTAAATATGATGTCAAGGCCAGGGAATCGATCCTGAGAGGGATTGACACCCTCGCCAATGCAGTGAAGGTCACCCTGGGTCCGAAAGGAAGGAATGTCCTTCTCGACAAGTCCTTCGGCGCCCCGAACATTACCAAAGATGGTGTGACCGTAGCCAAAGAGATCGAACTGGAAGACAAGTTCGAAAACATGGGCGCCCAGATGGTCAAGGAGGTCGCGTCCAAGACTTCTGATGTGGCCGGCGATGGAACCACCACCGCTACCGTCCTCGCACAGGCCATATACCGCGAAGGTTCCAAGCTCGTGGCGGCCGGCGTCAACCCCATGTCCATCAAGCGCGGCATTGAACAGGCCGTTGAGGCAGCCGTGGCCGAATTGAAGAAACTCTCCAAACCCACCAAAGATCAGGACGAAATTGCCCAGATCGGTACCATTTCCGCCAACAACGACGCCACCATCGGAAATATCATCGCCGAGGCCATGAACAAGGTCGGGAAAGAAGGCGTGATCACCGTGGAAGAGGCCAAGAGCATGGAAACCAGCCTCGAAGTGGTGGAAGGTATGCAGTTTGACCGGGGCTATCTGTCCCCCTATTTTGTCACCGACGCAGAAAAAATGGTCGCCGATCTGAGCGAGCCTTACATCCTGCTCCATGAAAAGAAGGTCAGCAACATGAAAGACCTCGTTCCCATCCTCGAGCAGATCGCCAAGATGGGTAAACCCCTCATCATCATCGCTGAAGACGTGGAAGGTGAAGCGCTGGCCACCCTCGTGGTGAACAAACTGCGCGGCACACTCCAGGTGGCTGCGGTCAAGGCCCCCGGTTTTGGTGACCGAAGGAAGGCCATGCTCGAAGATATCGCCATCCTGACGGGTGGAAGCGTCATTTCAGAAGATCTGGGTCTCAAGCTGGAAAACATCACTCTGAATGACCTCGGTACGGCCAAAACGGTGAGCATTGATAAGGATAACACCACCATCGTGGACGGCGGCGGCAAGCGGGCCGATCTGGAAGGCCGGGTCAAGCAGATCCGCGCACAGATCGATGAAACCACCTCTGACTATGACCGAGAGAAACTCCAGGAACGGCTGGCCAAGCTGATCGGCGGCGTGGCCGTCATCAACGTGGGCGCTGCCACTGAGATTGAAATGAAGGAGAAAAAGGCGAGAGTGGAGGATGCCTTGAACGCCACCCGTGCGGCCGTGGAAGAGGGCGTGGTCCCAGGCGGTGGCGTCGCCCTGCTCAGGATTGTTCCCGTGCTTGCGAAGCTCAAAGCGGAAGGCGAGCAGAAAACCGGCATCAACCTGGTCATGCGGGCCTTGGAAGAGCCCATTCGTCAGATCGTGAATAACGCCGGGGCAGAAGGCTCCGTGGTGGTCGAAAAGGTCAAAGAAGGCAAAGGGGCATTCGGCTACAACGCCGAGACAGGCGAGTATGAAGACCTGATCAAGGCCGGAATCATCGATCCCACCAAGGTCACGCGTTTTGCGCTTCAGAATGCCGCATCCGTGTCCTCACTGCTTCTGACCACAGAGGCCATGGTGGCGGATAAACCGGAAGAAAAATCGGATATGCCGGCAATGCCTCCGGGCGGCGGCATGGGCGGTATGGGCGGTATGGGCGGTATGATGTAACCTTATACCCCATCCAGTAGAAAGGAACGGGCCTTTACCCGTTCCTATTCAATCAAGAATAAAAGGGTTGTCCCCGGAAAAAGGATCATCTATAGTCCGGGGACAGCCTTTTTTTCGTCGTTATCATCGAACCCTCATCCTCCCGAGAGGCATACCACATGACAGCAAAAAACGAGGTCATTGTTGTGACGGGGGCCGCAGGTTTTATCGGATTTCACCTCTCAAAACGACTCCTCGATATGGGGTATGAAGTGGTGGGCATCGATAATCTGAATCCCTACTACGATGTGCGGCTCAAGGAGGCCAGACGGGATATCCTTACCCCGTATGACAGGTTCACTTTTTATCTTGCCGATCTTCAGGATCTGCCGGCAATGAAAGACATCTTCAAGCGGCATGATGTGGATCGGATCTGCAACCTCGCGGCCCAGGCCGGTGTCAGGCACTCCCTCAAAGACCCCTTCTCTTACGAGAAGGCCAACCTGGCCGGGTTCCTCAACATCCTGGAAATGGCACGGAAATACAACGTAAAAAACCTCGTCTACGCCTCCTCGTCTTCGGTGTATGGAAAAAACAAAAAAATCCCTTATGCAGTGGAGGACCGTGTGGACAATCCCATATCGCTTTATGCGGCCACAAAAAAGGCCAATGAACTCATGGCCCATGCCTATAGCCATCTCTTTGATATCCCCTGTACAGGTCTCAGATACTTTACCGTGTACGGGCCATGGGGACGACCGGACATGGCGCTTTTTCTCTTTACGCACGCCATTTTGAACAACCGGCCCATCCAGGTATACAATTATGGGAATATGCGAAGAGATTTCACTTATATCGACGATATTGTGGATGGGACAGTGGCAGCCATCGAACGACCCGTACCTTACAAAATTTACAACCTGGGCAATTCCGATGCCATGGGACTGCTCGATTTTATCCGGATCATCGAAGAAGAACTAAGCAAAACGGCGCAGAAGGAATTAATGCCCATACAACCCGGTGATGTGGCCGAGACCACCGCGGATATCGAGGCATCCAGAACCGCCCTCGGTTTTTCACCCAAGACGCCTGTCCGGGAGGGGATAAGGCATTTCCTGTCCTGGTACAAGGGCTACTATGGAATCGGTGATGGATGAGAGCGGAGCAAAATGAATGTGGCTTAAATGGCTGCCCTGGAAATATGTAATTCGACGGCTTGCGCGGAGCCACGGATTTCTGGATCCCATCTCACTGATGACCCGGCTCCGCGGTTTTGCCAAACCGTCAGAGGTCGCGGAACCCATGGAGCTGGTCCGTGCCGGCCTGCTTCTGCATGCCCGCGGCCTGGTGAACACCAAGGTCATTCAGAACAATCTGGACTGGATCTGGCCCTTCTGGGTGGAAAAACAGTTCGATCCCACGAGTGAATCTTTTTTGCCGAGAGCCTTCTCCATCACCCATGTGAATTTGACCCATCGAAACTGGACCGCCGTCGGCCTTCCCGGGTGTTCGGCCTTTCCCATTGTGGATCCCCGAGGCCTGGTCACACCACAGTGGGACGGCTGGTCTCTTGACGGCTGGATTGTAACGGAGGACGGGGAGAGCCTCTGCCCTTCAAAGGCGCCCGAGTCGGCACAAACCCTTCTCTACGGTAATGACAGCCTCGTGGTCCAAACCATCACAAACAGGAATGATCTTAAGATCGACGCCAGAACCTATTTGACCCGTCGGAACCATGGTGCAACTTGTCATGTGGATTATTATGTACAAGCCGATCAACCGGCCTGGTTTATCCTCGCGCTCCGCCCGTACAATCCGGAAGGCATCAGCTCCGTCAACACCATTCAATTGCACCGCGACCGATGCGGCTGGCATGTGGATGAGAAAGACGAGGTGCGATTCGATGAATCGGCAGATAGGCATACGGTATCCACCTATGCGGACGGTGATCTGTTCAATAAATTGTTGACGGGGTCCGAGATCGTATCCACGTCATGCGACGTGGGTCTGGCCACCGCCGCCGCCCTGTTCAAACTCGAGGCGGACCGGGAAAAGACCGTCCGGGTGACGGTCGATGCCGGCACCAAAGACACGGATGATGAAGACCCGCAATTGAACCTCTCATGGGAAAACGCATTGCGTCCGGCCGCCCGATTGGATGTGCCGGATGCCCGGTTTGTTGATTTGTATACCCAGGCCATCCATACTCTGGTGCTCCTTTCCCCCGGCAGCATCTATCCGGGCCCCTATACCTATAAACCGATTCTGGTATCGGGACGCGGCATTCATGGCCCATGCGCTCCTCTGCAGCGGCTTTAAAGCGCGCGTCGGGCATTTGCTGAAGCGGTTTCCCCACGACCAGACGCTGACCGGATTTTTTCATTCGCAATCAGGAGAGTGGGATTCAAATGGTGAAGTCCTCTGGATACTGGCGCGATATGCCCGGCTGACGGGTCGGCCACTGGGGGAACCCCTCCGGAAAGCGGTAAGAAAAGGCGCCAAGTGGATCTGCCGGAAGCGCCTCGGCGCTGAGAAAGGGGCCCTCCATGCGGGTCTTTTACCTGCCGGTTTCAGTGCGGAGCATCTCGGGAATAACGATTACTATTACTGGGATAATTTCTGGGCAATTGCCGGTTTAAAGGCGGCGGCGGCGCTCTGCCGCAGCTGGCAGCAGAAAAAAGAGGCTATCGAATTCCTCAAGGAAGCCGCGGATCTTCAAAAGGCGGTGGATGAGAGCTTATCCCGTTCGCAGGAAATCCGCAATCATCCGGGACTTCCCGCGTCTCCCTACCGGCGTATGGACGCCGGTGCCGTGGGATCGCTGGTAGCCGCCTATCCACTGACACTGCTGCCCCCGGATGATGAGCGAATGATTGGAACCTGCCGATTTTTGATGGATAACTGCATGGTGAACAACGCCTTTTTTCAGGATATGATTCACTCCGGATTGAATGCCTATCTCACGCTCCACCTGGCTCAGGTGCTTCTCAGAACAGGGGATACGCGTTTCCGGCACCTGATCAAAGCCGTTGCAGATCTGGCCACTCCCACCGGCCAGTGGCCTGAGGCCATTCATCCCAGGACCGGTGGCGGGTGTATGGGAGACGGACAGCATGGGTGGGCGGCAGCGGAATGGGTGATGATGATGCGCCATCTCTTCATAAGAGAGGAGCCGGACCATCTAATGATCGGAAGCGGGCTTTTTCCCGAATGGCTCCGGAACGGAAACAGCCTTCATTATGGACCGACCCCCACACCGTATGGGGATATAGAGATTCGGGTCTCCTGCTCAGGCGATTCCTGCACGATGAGATGGGACGCACAATGGAAAACGGAGCCACCCCGGATTTTGCTGAATGTTCCAGGATTTGTGCCCATGGAAATAGATGGGGCCGGGACCAGTGAAGTCACCCTTCAATCCTCACAACAATCGGAAGGAATCCCATAAAATGAATATTGTTATCTTCACCAACACCTATAAGCCGCACGTGGGCGGGGTGGCCAATTCGGTCGAACGCCTCGCCCATGCCGCCCGCGGGCGCGACCATCGGGTCTGCATTGTCACCCCGACCTTTCCGGACATGCCGGAGGACGAGGATCAACATGAAGTCATCCGTGTACCCGCCATTCAAAATTTCAATGCCACGGACTTCTCCGTATCTCTGCCGGTTCCCATGAATCTCCGGGAAAGACTGCGCGCGTTTGACGCGGATCTGATCCACAGCCAGCACCCCTTTCTGCTGGGGGATACGGCCCTGCGCTGGGCAGAAAGCCAGCGGTTGCCTTTGCTGTTTACCTATCACACCATGTACGAGCAATATACGCACTATGTGCCGGCGGATTCGCCGGCCCTAAAACGGTTTGTCGTCGAGTTGTGTACCGGCTACGCCAATCTCTGTGATCACGTGATCGCACCGAGTGAAAGTATCAAACGGATATTGCAGGATCGCGGTATCACCACGACCATCACGCCCATTCCCACGGGCGTGGATTGTGAGCAATATCGAGGGGGAGACGGACACCGGGCCAGGCAAAGATTCGACATACCCAAAGAGGCGTTTCTTCTGGGGCATGTGGGGCGGCTGGCCCCGGAGAAAAACCTGATTTTCCTGGCTGAAGCAGCGGCCCGGGCCTTGAAAAATCACCGTCAGAGTTGGTTTGTGGTCGCGGGGGATGGTCCGGAAAAGGAACAGATGCAACGGGTACTTGAAGACAGCGGCGTCATGGATCGAACGGTATTTGCCGGCGTGCAGACGGGTGAGGATCTTGTAGATCTGTATACGGCCATGGATGTATTCGTGTTTGCTTCGAAGACGGAAACCCAGGGGATGGTACTGGCGGAAGCCATGGCAGCCGGCGTCCCGGTGGTGGGTCTCGACGCCAACGGCGTTCGCGATATCATTTCCCACCAAGAGGATGGTTTTCTCGTTACTGAAGAACGTTCTGAAGCTTTTGTGGAACCTATTGAACATATTCGAAGGATGGGGTCTTCCCGACGAAATGAGCTCGCTCAGAATGCCTACGACAAGGCCGCTGCCTTCTCCACGGAGCGGTGTCTAAAAAAAATGCTCCGGGTCTACGCCGATATGGCAGACCAGGAACGAAGACAGCGTCAGACAGGCGATCCGAGCTGGGAAGAGCTGATTGGAAGGGTAAAGGCCGAATGGGAACTCTGGTCAAATCGGCTGTCCGCAGCAGTGGATGCGGTTTCACCGTCCAGAGTCGAAATGCCGGAGGGTGTGCCGCCCGATTCCAAGCCTACAGCGGACGCCGATTAAAACGTATTCCTATGTTCACGAATCCTTAATGACATTGTGTGTAGACCTGCAAATACAGTATTGACCCCATTGAACTGAACTTTTCGACTGTTCATAGTAAGAGAAAAATGGCAAAGAATATGGGATGAATTGAACAGCAATAAAGGACCCTGCAATGGATATCGAAAAAAAAGTCGCCGCATACCTGGATCAACATGTGGAACCGGGGGCCAGACTTGTAGAAATGGCACCGCTTGGAGAGGGAGTCCACGGAACGGCGTACCGCATCCGCTTCATGACCCCCGGCGGGGAGAAACGCTTGATCATGAAAACCCTGTTTCCGTCCCGGTTCGGGCATGATCATTTTGCGGACAGGGCACAGGTCCTCCTCCTCGCCAATGCCAATTACAACGACATGCCCAAACACATCCACGCCGTGGACGTGGTTGGGGAATCCTCCGAAGGGCTCATACCGTTGGGAAACGCCAGGGAGTTCTATATATTCATGGAAGAAGCCGGGGGTCTCTACTTCAAGACCCTTGAGGACATCCTTGAACGGGGCGACCTGGCGCATTCGGACAGGGAACGGGCGATCATGCTGGCGCGTTTCCTTGCCGATATCCATGCTGTCAAATACACCGAGGCCGATGCGCCCATTTTGTACAAGCGGCGGATACGGGATCTCATCGGTCACGGGGAGTGTATCATGGGGATCATCGACGCCTACGACCCGGTGGATTTCACCACCGACGACGAACTGGTGGATTATGCGGCGGCGTCACTGCCGTGGTGGGGCAGGCTCCGGAACCGCTACGAGCGGTTATGCCGGGTCCATGGCGACTATCATCCCGGAAATATCCGTGTGAGCGAGAATGATTTCACGCTCCTGGACCGCTCGAGAGGGAGCTGGGGAGAGGCGGCGGATGATGTGTCGTGTCTGAGCATCAACTATCTTCATTATGCCCTTAAGGAACGGGGCCGATTCGGAGGACCGTTCGAGGAACTGTTCAGTCTCTTTTTCGACGGTTACCTTCAGTCCACAGGGGATCAGGCCATTTTCAGCATCATTCAGCCTTTCTTCGCATTCCGAGCCCTGGTGGTGGCCCATCCCCGGTTTTATCCCGATGACACCCCCGATATCAAACAACGGCTTTTACGATTTGGTCGTGCGGTGCTCAATACATCCGAATTCAGGATCGACCGGGTCCCCGACTATCTGGAGGAACGATGAACTTCTGTATGTGGATCACCGGGCTTCCGGGCTCGGGCAAGACCGCTGTGGCCCGTGAGCTTGAGCGCATTGCCGACGAGGGTCATGTCGACCTCTTGATACTGCATCTCGATGAACTCCGGCAGTTTCTGACGCCGGAGCCCCGGTACACGGACGAAGAGCGGGAACTGGTGTATCGGGCCCTGGTGTCACTGGCGGAATGGCTGGTCCGGGAGGGGCGCCGGAACGTCCTGATTGACGCGACCGGCAACCGACAGGCCTTTCGGGATCTGGCCAGGGAACGCATCCATGAATTTGCCGAGATCTATCTCAACTGTCCCCTGAAGGTATGTCAGGAGCGGGAGGCCGGCCGGAAAACCGGTTTAGTGGAGACAGATCTTTACCAGAAGGCCCGCACCCATCAACTTGAGGGAAAAATGCCCGGTGTGACCACCCCCTATGAGGCTCCGAAGCGCCCTGAACTTGAAATACCCACCCAGCAATTGAGCCCCCGTGAATCCGCGGAACAAATTATGAACTATGTCCACAGCAGGTGGCTTTCCACTGTTGGTTAAACCGCACATTCTTCGAGATCACAATGAACGCGGTGATCGTAATGATCGGGATGTTCCCCCGAACCCAGTTGGAATTCTGACTTCTCCAAGATCCAGAGAGGTTCTGAAGGCCGCCTGCACAATGGTGTCGAATACATCCCCGGCCCTCAGGCTGCCGGTGCACCGATGATCACTCGGATGGTACAGATCGTATGAATGATCTTTTTGAACCGCATCCATAAATGAATCGGTCACCGACACCGACAGGTTAAAGTTTTCAAGCGGCCCATCCTCCGTCTTTGCCCGGATGAAGTCGAGGATATCCAGATGGTCGACGCGCAGCACACCCATGTTGGCGCCCCTGCGCTTCCCCCTGCTTGATATGCGAGGTAGCGCAGTCATATATCTTCATGAAGGAGACCGGCCCGGACGCCTCGCCGCCCGTCGAGGCCACCAGATCCCCCTTGGGTCTGAGGGACGAAAAGGAGAAGCCGATCCCGCCTGAGGTATCGCGCTTTCAGTACCCGAATCCCATTCTCAGTGAGATTCGCCATTTTCCTCCTTTCTCCTCAACCTTAGACCCGGCGGTGGGCGTAAGGCCCTGTGCGGCGTCCACGTTGATGGGCTCGAGCACCTCTGTTCGATGGGAAGGCTACGATAAGGCGTTTGCGTCATTTTACCTCGAAGCCCTGTACCGGGAACCTTCCATAGGCCCACGTCATTTCCCTTAACCGACGGGCTGATTCAATCGACATAATGGGGTGCGGTACCCGCCACTGCCAGTTGTTTTCCTGTCCGGCCGGGTTGTTCATCCGGGCCCGATCATCCAAACCCAGCAGATCCTGCAGCGGAATAATGGCGGTATCGGCGACGGATGCCATGGTCAGGCGGATCATTTCCCAATGGACTTCCTGCACATGGGGCTTTCGACCCAGATATTGACAAAAATTGTCGCGCTCCTGATCACCGGCCTCCGTACGGTACCAGCCCCGGACCGTATTGTTGTCATGGGTCCCGGTATACACCACACAATGAGGCACGTGGTTGTGGGGAAGAAACGCGCTGTTTGGGAAATCATCCCCAAATGCGAACTGCAGCACCCGCATGCCGGGCAGGTCAAATCGGGCCATCATTTCCCGGACATCCGCGGTGATGGTACCCAGATCTTCGGCAATGAACGGAAGGCTCCCGAACCGTCGGAACAGGGTTTCCAGAAGTCGTTCTCCGGGCACCGGTACCCACCTCCCCTCTACGGCATCATTCGCATCGCCGGGAACCTCCCAGCATGCCACCCACCCCCGGAAGTGATCGATCCGAATCTGATCGAACAGATTCAGGTTGTGTTCTGTTCGGCGTATCCACCAGTGGAAACCGGTTTCTGACAGCGCTTCCCAGTCATAAACTGGATGGCCCCACAGTTGTCCGGTCCGGCTGAAATAGTCAGGCGGCACCCCGGAGACCGCAAGCGGCGAACGATCCCCGGAAAGTTTGTACAGATGCGGGTTCCCCCACACATCCGTACTGTGAAACGGCAGGTAGATGGGCATGTCTCCGATGAGTTGGACCTTCCGGCGATTGCAGTAGCGTTTCAGGGCCGTCCATTGTTGAAAAAAGAGGTATTGAAAAAAGGTTTCCCGCCAAACCTCTTCCACAAAGCGCCTCTTGGCCGTTGACAGGGCATCGGGGTTGCGATCCCGCAGGGATCGGGGCCACGTGGACCAGGGTCTTCCATGGTGTTGGGTCAATACCCGAAACAGTACGAAGTCAGAGAGCCAGGGGCGCTCATCAGAAAACCGCACCACGGCCGCCTTTTCCCTGCCTGCTTTGAACCGGGTAAAGGCCTTCTCCAGCAGGGGCACCTTGAAGGCGCGTGCTTGGGCGAATTCAACCCGCCCGGTGGGAAAGTCCGGCACCCCTTCCAGATCGGTGCCTTTCAACCATCCAGCTTCGACCAGGAGCCGGGGGCTGATCCACAAAGGGTCTCCGGCAAAAGCGGAGAGGGAGTGGTAAGGTGAGTGGCCGTGATGCGAATCGGTGACATTCACCGGCAGAATCTGCCAGTATTGCTGGCCCATTGCGGCCAGTAGATCGGCAAATCGGTAGGCATCGGGCCCCAGATCCCCGATGCCGTAGGGACCCGGCAGGCAAGTAGGGTGAAGCAGGATACCACTGGACCGCACAGACATCATTCCGCCTCTCCCGTCAGCAGTGCAGTGGGAACCCGTCTGAACACGTCTTTCAGCCATACCCACTGCGCCGCGCCACGCTTAGGCACGTGCAGAACCCACGTAATCAAATGGAGCTTCATTCGGTCGCAGTGCTCCTTTTGGTTGGCATCAAACACTTTGGTGCCTTGATGGACATAACGGATCCGTTTTCATGATCCCACACATCCGACGGCGTTTCAAGAGGAAACCTGCCCACCGGTCAGAGACAGCCTGTGGACGGCGCACTTATGACACCGCAAAAGAACACATAAAAAATGTTTTCGTGTTCATCGCAAATCTGTTATATTATCGAAACTTTCAGTTGTCCCGTATACTTCAGACCCTCTCTAAAACCAAAAACGCATAAGGTCCGAAAGGCGTTCGCATGCCGGAGGAAAAGAAAATGGCGCCAGCCAGCCCCAAAAAAATGACCGCCGGTTCCCGAAAAAAGAGGGGCCCGAAGGAAAAACCAAAGGAAAAGCCACCTGGAACGGATGCTTTTCCCGTCGTGTGCCTGGGGGCATCGGCGGGGGGATTACAGTCTCTGGAGGCTTTTCTGTCCAATGTGCCGGATCAAACGGGCATGGCGTTTGTGGTCATCTCGCACACAGACCCGGAGCGGACCAGCCTCTTGCCGGATATTCTGAGAAGAACGTCCGGGATACCGGTAATCATCATCGAAGAGCGCATAGTTCCCGAGCAGAACACCGTCTATCTGCCCCCGTCGAACAGGGATCTTGTCATGGACCGGGGCAAATTTCACCTGAAAGACATCGAACGAAAAGACGGGCTGCACCTGCCCATCGATCGTTTTTTGGAATCCCTTTCCAAGGCCCGGGGAAAGCGTTCCGGCTGTGCTATTTTATCCGGAACGGGCACGGACGGGACCCATGGGCTGCGGTTAATTAAGGAAGCCGGAGGGGTGACCCTCGCTGAAACGAAAAGCTCGGCGGGACATTTCGGGATGCCTCAAAGCGCCATTGAAACCGGGATGGTCGATTATATCCTGGAACCGGCCCGCATGCCCGGGCGGTTGATCGACTATTTCGAGCACCCCGTCACCCTCCAGGACACTACCGAGGTCGAGCGGGGGGGGAGGGTAAAAGACGGCAAACAAATCCTGAAATCGCTCCACCAGGTCATTCAGCTCCTTGCCCAAAACACCGGGCATGATTTTTCCCATTACAAAAAAAGCACCTTGATCCGGCGTATCGAGCGGCGCATGAGCGTTACCCGCAGTAAAACCGCCGCCGAATACCTCGATTATCTCCGCTGCAACGACCATGAGAGCAAGGCTCTTTTTCAGGATTTTCTGATCGGGGTGACCGAGTTTTTCCGGGACCCGGAAACCTTTGTCCTTCTTCAGGAAAAAGTGCTGCCGGAGCTTTTTGCCCGCCGGGACAAGGGGGCGAGTCTACGGGGCTGGTTTGCGGGCTGCTCCACCGGAGAAGAAGTCTACTCGGGAGCCATGGTCATCAGCGAATACCTGGAGGCGCACAAGATACGATGCGGCATGCAGCTCTTTGGCACTGATATCGACCCGAAGGCCATCGACAAAGCCCGGCAAGGCGTCTATCTTCAAAACATCGCAGCGCAAGTGAGCCCGGAACGCCTCCAGCGGTTTTTTTCCAAAGACGGGGATCGGTACCGGGTTGAAAAAGAGATCAGAGAGCCGGTGGTGTTTTCGGTTCAAGACATCCTGCGGGACCCCCCGTTTACACAGCTCGACCTCTTATTTTGCCGCAATCTGCTCATTTACCTGGAGCCCGAGGCGCAAAACCGGCTGATCCCCATTCTGCACTACAGCCTGAAACCGGAAGGCCTGCTGGTTTTGGGGTCCTCGGAAAGCACCGGCGGTTTTGCCGGCTTTTTTACCATGCTGGACAAGAAACAGAGCATATATCAGAAAAAAGAGGGCCCCGTCGCCGCGCGGCCGGCAATCGAATTTCCCGTCAGAGGAAAAAGACCGGAACAAAGGGTTCAATACATTCCCCCGGCAGTCATGAAAAATCACAGGTAGATTCAGACATCGCCCGGGCCACCGAAAGCCTGCTGCTGAAAAAACACACCCCGAGTTGCGTGGTCGTTGACCAGGCCGGACGGATCCTCCATGTCCACGGCAGGACCGGCAAGTACCTGGAGCTTCCCGCGGGAAAGCAGGACCTCGACGTGTCAAACATGGCCCGGGAAGGCCTGCGTTCAGAGCTCTTCTCCGCTATGCGACGGGCGTCTGCTTCAAAAAGGGAAATCCGCCGGCGCGGGATACGGGTCAAGACCAACAGCGAATTTGAGGGGATCGATCTGACGGTAACCCCCCTGAACGAACCGCCGCCGCTTGAAAACACCTTCATGATTGTTTTCGAAGAAACCCGCGGGCCTTCTGAAGCACCCGCCGCAAAGGGGCCTGAACAGGATGAAGCCGCCCCTGATCCCCGGCCGAACATGGCGCTTGAACAGAAACTGATGAATCTCCAGGAGGACTACAAAAGCGCCATGGAATCGCTTAAAACGTCGAACGAAGAGATGCGCTCGGCCAACGAAGAGCTTCAGAGCAGCAACGAGGAGCTCGAGTCCTCGAGGGAAGAGCTTCAGTCGCTGAACGAGGAGCTCAGTACGGTAAACGCCGAGCTGCAAAACAAGAATGAAGCGCTTTCCGAAGCCTACTTTTCCATTACCGATGTGCTGAACAGCACCAAAATCGCCATCGTGTTTTTGAACAACGATCTTACCGTCAAACGGTTCACCCCGGAGGCCGCCGGCCTGATCAACCTGATTAAAACCGATATCGGCCGGCCCATCTCGCATATCTCCCACAACCTGAGAATCGACGATCTGCGGCAAAGGGTCAAGTCGGTGGCCGACACGCTTTCCGCCGTCGAGGACGAGGTCCAAACCCGGGACGGGCACTGGTACCGGATGTGCATCATGCTTCACCGCAACAAGGACAACCGGATCGAGGGGACGGTGCTCACCTTTATCAATATCGATGCTCAGAAGAAGGGCCAGGCAGAGATCGAGCGGTTAATGGAAAAAAAGGTTGCAGCGGCGAAGCGGTTTTCAGACAGCATTGTGGATACCGTCCGGGAATCGCTCTTGGTACTCGACAGAAATTTCCGCGTGCTTACGGCAAACCAGCGTTTTTACAAGACCTTTCAGATGGCTGAAAAGGAAGTGGAAGGAAAGGGCCTGTTTGAATTGGAAGACCGTCAGTGGGATATTCCCGATCTAAGGACGCTTTTCAACAAACTCACCACGGAAAGCAAGGCCTTCGATGATTACCAAATTGAACATCAATTTCCGAAAATCGGGTTCAGGAAGATGCTGTTAAATGCCCGCCTCCTGGTGGAAGATGAAAGTGAAAGCGGCAGGATCCTGCTCGCCATGGAAGATGTTACCGACCGGGGCCCGCTGGAAAAGGAGGACCAATGATCAAAAAAGACTCCTCCAAAAAGGCTTTTGCCAGGCTGCGCCGGCGTGCCGAGACCATCCTGAAAGAGACGGAAGGCAAAAGGGCCGATACAACGGATCATGATCTTTTAGAGACCCTCCATGAGCTTGAGGTCCACCAAGTGGAGCTTGATCTGCAGAACGAGACCCTGCGGCGAACCGCCAAGGATCTTGAAGCCGCCCGTGACAAATATTTCACATTTTACGAATTCGCCCCGGTTGGTTTTATGACCCTGGACAGAACCGGAACGATCGAAAAGGCCAATGCCGCCGCTGCCAACCTGCTCCAGCAGCCGCAGCGTTACCTGGTGGGTCAAAAGTTTTCGAATCGGGTTTATCCGGAGGACCTGCCCGCCTATTTTGCGAAAATAAAAAAGAGCAGTGAATCCGGCGTCAAAGGCGTTAGAGAGAGCTTAGATCTGCGGCTCTTCGGAAAAGATGACCGCATTCACCATTTCCATCTTGATGTCGGAGCCGGGTTTGATAAACAGGGCCGTTTCAGGCACTGGCAATTTGCCATCGTTGATATCACCGAACTCAAACAGGCCCAGAAAATACTTCAGAAGACCCAAGATGAACTCGAATTCCGCGTGCAGGAGCGAACGGCTGAACTTGCAAAGTCGAATGAAAACCTGAGAAAGGAAATTGAAACTCGCAAGAAATTCGAGGCCGATCTAAAATTGCAGCATAAAAAAATCCTAATAGAGCAGGAACGACGCAAATATTTATCAAAAATACTGGTGGAAATACTGGAAAGAGAACGTCAGGAGATAGCCGAGGCCCTTCATAACGATGTCGGGCAGATACTGGCAAAACTCAATATGGATCTTGATGATGTGATAGATTCAGGCGAACATGACCCCATCAAAACAGATGCACTAGTCCAGATCCAAAGCAGCATCATGAAGTCTATGGATTATGTCAGCTGGCTGGCCGGCAGCCTCAGGCCTCACATCCTGGAAAACCTTGGGATGGTTCCGGCCCTCAAAAACATGTTGAATAAAATAAAAAAGAATTCCAACACCAGTTTTCTTTTTCATACAGAAGGGGATTTTTTGCAGATAGCTGATGAAAAGACCCTGGCTATCTACCGGATCGCTCAGGAGGCGGTGACAAACTGCCTCAAGCATGCCCGTGCAAAGAATATTATTGTCAACCTGACCAGAAAAGACGATTTTTTATCAATAGCCATAGAAGACGACGGCCTGGGTTTCGAATACGATAAAATATCAGCCGGAGAAGGTAAAAAGCATACACTTGGCCTTATCATCATGCATGAGAGGGCGATCCAGGTCGGCGGTGAATTTCGCGTCGAATCCCAGGTTGGAAAAGGATCCCGGGTGATCGTGGAGATACCGGTTGAATGAAACCGTGTATTGGGTATAGGAGATTTACAGCATGGAACAAAAGAGTACCGAGAAACCGAACGGCGGCAAAATAAAAATTCTTATCGCTGACGACCACCCCGTGGTCGTAGAAGGAATCATCAGAGGGTTTGAAAAAGAGCCGGATTTTGAAATCGTGGGTACGGCCTCGGACGGAGTTCAAGCCGTCAAACTGGTGAAAACCCTGAAGCCCGACCTGGTGATCATGGATATCTCCATGCCCAATATGAAGGGGATAGACGCTACCCATGAGATCAAGACATGGAATGAGCGAATCCATGTGCTGATCTACACCATGTATTCGGAAGAAGAATATATCACAACTCTTTTCAGGCTGGGCATAAGCGCATATATTCTCAAGCGCGAACCAGTCAAAGAAGTCGTTCGGGCGGTAAAAGTGGTCAGGGATGGGGGCACCTACTTTTCCAGTGGCGTGCGAAAGGTCCTCCAGGAGCAACTGGATGTGCTGACCATGGGAGACCTGGCTGAAGTCAGGGAGGCGCAGAATGGGATCGCGAAACTCTCGGTACGTGAAAAGGAGCTTTTTGTCCTTTTGGCCGATGGTCTCCGCCCGATGGAGATCGCCAAACGTCTCCATATCAGTCCCAAAACCGTAGAAAGCCATAAATACAATATAATGGAAAAACTGGAAGTTTCCACTGTAGCACAGCTTACCAAGATCGCCGTTAAGAAAAATCTTATTGAGATCTAAGATACCTCTTATCTTGATACTCAATATATGGTACTTTTTAGGAACTTCAGTACCATATCATGTTGTGAGACCCTCCATTAATGGCCTCAATGTTTTTGGGCTCTTCCGAAATCTCCGAGAAAAATTTCAGATATAAACTATCCAAAATAGTCCCTCTCCTGATGGACAAACCTTTTTAGAAGAATACAATATATTCTAAAAGTGAGAAACGTAACATCTCAATATTGATGCATTCGTAAAAAGTCGTCACCCCGTTGAAAAACGGGGTCCAGAGGTTTTTCAAGTGATTGAATATACTGGATTCCGGCTCCCGGATCGGGGTCCGAGACAGGCCTCGCCGGAATGACGGAAAGAGCACATTTTTGACTTCTTACGAGCGTATCAATATTTAGGGGCAATCCCCCAGATGCGATTGATGCGGACCGCATTAAAAGCCGGGACGCTTGTACCAGCCTGAAACCTTAATCGGTTCTAAGAGACGGCCCATGCATAAAATAATCCTGCAAACCGATCGACCCCACCTGTATGCATACCTGGTCTCAAGGCTCAAGGAGCTTTTTCCCGATTGTGAGGTTGATTTTATCGCCGGTAGAGGAGATGACTCTGTCCCTGTAAAGCGGTCTGAACCCATCAGAAGCTCGTCCCGGGCGAACCGGAAAACCCGTGTACACGGTGGGTCGTGAGGATATTTGGACAATGAACCCGGGAATGAAGAATGGCCAACATCCTGATTATAGATGATCAACCCTTTTTAGCGGAACTGATCTCAGAAGCCTTCTTTGCGGAGGGCCACTGCATTAAACGCGTCAAGGACTTCAGGGCTGCCGTGGAGGAAATAGGATCAGGAAAACCCGACATGGCCCTGCTCGATCTTTATCTTCAAGGAACGGAGAGCTGGGATCTACTTCACCTGCTAAAGCTGAAAGCCCCTTCCCTTCCCGTACTGGTTGTGACGCCGCATGACGATGTCATCACCGATCCTCGTCTATCCGAAGCGGATGGGTATTTGATTAAAGATATTTACATGGATAGGCTCAAAACGAAGATAAGTGAGGTCCTGCTCCATTCCGTAGTACGGTCAAAAACGAAAGGGGCGGTGCTGCTTTCACCCGGCATCTAAAATATTTCAGATTCAATTGTGATAGTCCCGTAAAAAGTATGTTTTCGCGCTGAGACGCTGAGACGCAGAGAAAAAAACTGTATTAATTTTAATAACCTACCTTTGCGAGCTTTTCCTGTTTCCGGTCGAAGCATAGCGAAGATCCCGCTGCCAGCGGGACTTTGCGTGAGTCCCGCAGGGCGGGATTGACTTTTTACGAATGCATCAGTTGTATATCTAACCAAGTGGTCAAAACTCGAATATCAGGTGTGATTGGGAAGGAGGATCTATGGCTATTCTGATTTATGACAACGGGGGCAAGACACCTGACCGTTACTGTGTGGTTGTAGATAACAAAGCGGTCTATGCCATGGGGATGGATGATCTGGGGAAGGGCGGTATCCGGTATCTATGTGACGCCGTAGATTTAGATACGGAAGAAGCCGGCAGGTTAATAGATTTCACAGACCTGCCCAAGGAGCTCATGGAGATGTTGGCACTCAAGGGAATTACCCGGTTTAGAAAGGAGGCGGCATGAACAAAATCCTGGTGATGGACGAGGATGTGGCCATTCCTGCAGGAGCTAAAATCGAAGATTGGAAAAATCCTGAATGGGAGCAACCTCTTGGATTCGGTAGGTGAAGTATACGAAGCAAAACAGACCACCCTCAGAGAATCAGGCTTAAAGGGGTTGCAGATGATAGGAAGGAGGGAGACCATGGACCGCTATGAAGAACAGTTGACGATCCTCATGGCCGATGACGATGCGGATGATTACCTCTTTTTAGAGGAGGCCATTAAGGCTGCGGGGATACCCGGGAACCTCAGTCGGGTCTCCGACGGTGAGGAACTCATGGATTATCTCCTCCAGCAAGGCCTATTTGCCGAAAGGATGGATGCACCCATGCCGAAAGTGATATTCCTTGATCTTGACATGCCCAAAAAAACCGGCTTTGAAGCCCTTGGTGAAATTAGATCGCACCCCAGGCTCAAGGAGATTCCCATTATCGTATACACAACATCCGGAGACGACATGAATATTCGAAAATGCTACGATGCCGGCGCCAATTCCTATATCCAGAAACCCTCGTCTTTTGAGGGAATGATTGATATGATGACTGACGTGGCCGCATACTGGACCCGAACGGTGAGACTGCCCGGTACATTATCGACAACGGGCCCTTCATCTGTAGCAGCCTGAAACCGAAACAAACAGATGGCGTCATGACGGCAATACAGGAGACCTTGAGATGGACATGAACCACAAGGCCGTGATGGAGAAGGCGGATCCCGGGGCCATTGACCATGGCGAGGGGCTGGTCAGCTTTGCCATTTATGCGCCGTACAAGAAATCCATACACCTCATCGGCAGCTTTAACGATTGGAACCAACAGCAGGACGCCTTGACGGAAAGGGAACCGGGATACTGGGTAACCGCCCTTCACTTAGATAAAGGGAGCCACCCATATCAATTTGTGATCGATCAGGAGTTGGTTGTCTGTGATCCATACGCACACGAACTAACGGACGCTCCCGGGGATCATGAACAGCCGGCGGCCATCGTCCGGGTGGGTGAAGCATCTTATCGCTGGGAACATGACGACTGGCTGCGACACAGACTTCGGGACCTGATCATTTATGAGATGCACTTCGGCGACTTTACCGCTGAAGGTACGTTCGCCTCAGCCACTGAAAAACTGGGCCACCTAACCGATCTCGGCATCAGCGCCATCGAGCTAATGCCGGTCTACGGGGCAGCCCCGGATGACTACTGGGGGTATGAGCCCACTTTCTTGCTGGCGCCGCGACGCTCGTACGGGTCGCCGGATGATTTGCGCAGGTTCGTTGATGCGGCCCACGCCCACCATATGGCGGTCATACTGGATATGGTGCTGGCCCATACCGGCCACGGGCACCCGTTCAACCGGATGTATCCGTACGAAAACAGCCCCTGGTACGGCTCAGGCCTTGGAGAGGATAACCAGTACGGCCTGCCCACCTTTGACTATCTAAAGGAGCCCACCAATTTTTTTGTTCGTGATGTGGAGATCCACTGGCTGACGGCCTATCACATCGACGGGTTCCGCTACGATTACCTGGCCGGGATCGGCGCCGATGCCGAGGGCAAGGGTCTGCCCAATTTGATGGACCGGGTTAGAGAAATCCAGCCCGACGCCTTTTTCATTGGAGAATGCATCCCGGAAAACCCCCAACTGGTCAATGACAGCGGCCTGAGCGCCATCTGGCACACGCGCAGCCGCCTGGCCCTGCAGGCGCTGATTACGGAAACCGATGTCGAGCCTTACAGCGGTTCCAGGTTCTCAGAGACCGTGCAGGCACTGGAACCGGCCACACAGGAATATCGAGAACCTCAATTTATGATAAACTACGTGGAGAGTCATGATGACCAGCGTCTATGGCATCTTTTACAGGAAGCCGGGTTTGACGATGCTACGATCCTGAAAAAATCGATGCTGGCCGCAACAATTCTTATGACCATTCCCGGGGAGCCCATGCTCTATCAGGGTCAGGAGTGGGGGGAGGCATCTCCTGCCCGGACGGAAAAGAACGCCATAAATTGGCAAACCGCCCAGACAGAACCCGGCGAGGCCCTGCTGGCGCACTATCAGCGAATGAGCCGTATCAGGCGCTCACGAAGTTCCATCAGGCGGGACGATTTCGCCATGCCCCTGCTGGACGTCCAGCAAAAATGCATCGTCTACCAGCGGCTGTTGGGCGAATCCGACCAGGTGGTGGTGACGGCCAATTTCTCTGGCCAGAAACAGAACATTTCAGTCCCGCTGCCACAGCCCGGCTACTGGCACGAGCCGGAAGGCGAGCCTTTTGAAGCGCAGGAGGCCTTCGACTGCGAACTCGAGGCATATACAGCGATTGTTCTGCTCTCCGGAAAATCCTGACGCCGGAAACCTCGAAAATGAGCCGAACGCCCCATAGGAAAGGAAAACAACGATGAAAGTATGGCCGGGACAACCGTATCCGTTGGGAGCCGTCTTTGACGGCGCGGGCACGAATTTTTCTCTGTTTTCAGAGATCGCCGAGCGTGTCGAGCTTTGCCTTTTCAACGACGAAGGTCAGGAGACGCGCATCGATCTGCCCGAGGTGACGGGCTATTGCTGGCATGGATACCTGCCCACTGTCGAGCCGGGCCAGCGTTACGGATTCCGGGTCCACGGCCCATGGGAACCGGCGCGTGGTCACTGCTGCAATCGTGCCAAACTATTGCTCGACCCCTATGCCAAGGCCATGGATGGACAGGTCCAGTGGAATGAGGCGGTCTTTCCGTACCTTTTTGACGGTGGCCCCGAGGCCCCAAGCGACAGTGACAGTGCGCCATTCATGCCCAAGTGCGTGGTGCATCAGCCCCATTTCGACTGGAGCGGGGACCGCCGCCTTCAACTGCCCTGGCACGAAACCATCATTTACGAAACCCATGTCAAAGGACTCACCGCCCTGCACCCGGAGGTTCCGGCCGAACTGCGCGGCACTTACGCGGGTCTGGCACAACCGGCAGTCATTGAATACCTCAAAACCCTCGGCGTCACAGCCGTGGAACTGATGCCGGTCCACTATTTCATCCATGACAGGCACCTAATGGATCAGGGGTTGAAAAACTACTGGGGGTACAATTCCATCGGGTATCTGGCCCCCCAGAACGACTATGCGGCGGACAAGCGGCCCGGCGGCGTGGTGGCCGAGTTCAAGCAGATGGTCAAAACCCTGCACCAGGCCGGCATGGAGGTTATCCTGGATGTGGTCTACAACCACACCGCAGAGGGAAATCATCTGGGACCGATGCTCAGTTTCAAGGGGATCGACAACGCCTATTATTACCGGCTGACCGATGACCCCCGGTATTACATGGATTACACCGGGACCGGCAACAGCCTCAACATGCGCAATCCCCATGTACTGCAACTTGTTATGGATTCCCTGCGGTACTGGGTTCAGGAGGTGCACGTGGACGGGTTCCGGTTCGATCTGGCGGCCACTTTGGCGCGCGAACTGCATGACGTGGATCGCCTGTCCGCCTTTTTCGACATCATTCAGCAGGATCCTATCATCAGTCAGGTCAAACTCATTGCCGAGCCCTGGGATGTGGGCGAGGGCGGTTATCAGGTCGGGAACTTTCCGCCCGTATGGACCGAGTGGAACGGTAAATACCGGGACTGCGTGCGGGATTTCTGGCGGGGTGAGGATCGAACCATGGGAGAATTTGCAGCCCGGTTTACCGGCAGTTCCGACCTGTACGAAAATACCTCCCGCCTGCCTTACGCCAGCATTAACTTCATTACCGCCCATGACGGGTTTACCTTAAGTGACCTGGTTTCGTACAACAAAAAGCATAACCAGGCCAATGGAGAGGAAAACCTTGACGGAGAAAGCCACAACCGTTCGTGGAACTGCGGTGTGGAAGGCCCCACGGAAGACCCGGATGTACGTCGCCTGCGGGAGCGTCAAAAGCGGAATTTTCTTGCCACCCTCATGCTTTCCCAGGGTGTTCCCATGCTGCTGGGGGGCGACGAAGCGGGCCGCACCCAGCAGGGAAACAACAATGCCTACTGCCAGGACAATGAGATTTCCTGGTACGACTGGGAAAACATGGATGAAGCGCTTCTTGGTTTTTGTCAACAACTCATCCGCTACCGTAAAGACCATCCCGTCTTTCGCCGCCGCGGGTGGTTCCATGGCCGGCCGATTCACGGCAGCGAGGTTCACGACATAAGGTGGTTCACCCCGGAAGGAGAACAGATGGCCGAGGAGGACTGGGGGCAAGGGTACGCGAAATCCCTGGGGGTCTTTTTAAATGGCGCCACCATTCCAAATCCTAATCCGCGTGGCGTGTCGGTAGTTGATGACAACTTTTACATGATTTTCAATACCTCCCATGAACCGTTGAATTTCATCCTTCCCAGCGAGGATTATGGGACGCACTGGGTAAAGGAACTGGATACCAAAAACGGTTGGATGGAAGACGAAAAACCTTTGCATCCAGGGGAGCAGATCAAGGTCGAAGCCCGTTCCCTGGTAGTGCTGCGCCATGCATCCTGAACCAATCGCCACCTATCGCCTACAGATGCGGTCCGGATTCGGCTTTGAGCAGGCCGCAGCGGTTGTTCCCTATCTGTCCGATCTTGGTATCAGCCATCTGTATACTTCTCCATATCTGCAAGCGGCTGCCGGCAGTACCCACGGCTATGATATTGTGGACCCGTCACGTGTGGACGAGGAACTCGGGGGCTCAGAGGCGCATGCCCGGCTGTGTGCGACATTACTGACCGCCGGTCTCGGCCAAATGATCGATGTGGTACCCAACCATATGGCCATTGCGGGAAAACAGAATCCCTGGTGGTGGGATGTGATAGAGAACGGCCCGTCCAGCCGCTATGCGACCTACTTTGATGTGGACTGGAAAGCCTCTCGGAGGCGCTGGCCGAACAAGGTGCTCTTGCCGGTTCTGGGTGATCACTATGGTCGTATCCTGGAGGATAGCCAGATCCGGCTGTCCCGCAAAGAAGGGTCTTTTGTCCTTGACTATCACGATCATGAGTTTCCAGTGGACCCTTCCAGCCTCGCGGAGATACTGAGCAGAGCCGCCGAAGCTTGTGGTTCGGAGGATGTTGCCTTTCTTGGACAAAGCCATGCTGAATTGCCTCGCTCTACCATTACCGCTCCTCACGCAGTGGAACGTCGGCATCGCGATAAGGCGGTGCTCTCAAACCTGCTGGCCAGGCTTTGCCGCGAGAAACCAGAAATCGACGCGGCCATAAACGCTGAAGTCGATCGTCTGAACCGGGACCCGGTCGCTTTGGATTCGTTTGTTGACCGGCAGAACTACCGGCTGGCCTTTTGGCGTATGGCGAGCAGAGATCTTGGATACAGAAGATTCTTCGACATTAAGGACCTGGCGGGGTTGCGAATAGAGGATAGGGGCGTTTTTCGCGCCACCCACATTCTGCCCATCACCTGGGTCCGGAATGGCTGGGTCCACGGGCTGCGCGTGGATCATCCGGACGGGCTGCGTGAACCGGGCGATTATTTTCATCGATTGCGGGCATTTTGCCCGGACGCTTGGATTGTTGCCGAAAAGATTCTTGAGCCCGGTGAAAAGCTTCCCTCGGACTGGCCTATCGCTGGGACCACCGGATACGATTTTCTGAACCTTGCAGGCGGACTTTTTATCGACCCCCAAGGTGAGGCCAATCTGACGCGATTTTATGAAGACTTTACAGGGACACAGACAAAGTTGGACGCTTTGGTTCGTGAATGCAAGCGCCTGGTGCTCACCGAACTCCTTGGAAGCGAGCTCAACCGGCTCACCAGCCTCTTCGTGGATATCTGCGAACGACACCCACGCCATCGGGACTTTACGCGCCGTGAACTATACGAGGCCCTGTGTGAAACAGCTGTTTATTTCCGTGTATACAGAACTTACGTATCCGCTTCCGGGAACGCTGTTAACCAGCAAGACGAACAGTACGTTGACGAAGCCATAGAAGGTGCCATGACAGAACGGCCGGATTTGGACCCGGAACTCTTTCGCTTTCTTAAAGACCTGCTTCTTCTCCGGATCACCGGCGCGCTGGAAAACGAACTGGCCATGCGTTTTCAGCAGCTGACGGGACCGGCCATGGCCAAAGGGGTTGAGGACACCGCCTTCTATCGCTACCACCGGTTGATATCCCTCAACGAGGTGGGCGGTGATCCGGCCTGTTTCGGGGTCCCTTTAGAGCGGTTTCATAAGGCCTGCACGGTCAGACAGGCAGAACATCCGCTGGGGATGCTCGCATCCACCACCCATGATACCAAACGGAGTGAAGACGTCCGTTCCCGGCTGGCATTGCTTTCCGAGATTCCAGACCGCTGGACGGATGCAGTCCGCAGATGGAGTAGCCATAATGAACGTCATCGCAGGAAAAATGTGCCGGATCGAAATACGGAATATCTTTTTTATCAAACCTTGGTGGGAGCCTGGCCCATCGATGTGGATCGCATCACAGCCTATATGGAGAAGGCTGTGCGGGAAGCCAAGATGCACACTTCGTGGACCACACAAAACCAGAGCTACGAGCGGAATTTGAGTGATTTTATCAGGGCGGTTCTGGAAGACGAAGGCTTTCGCCTCGACCTGGAAGCTTTCGTGACAGATCTCGTGGCTCCGGGAAGGATTAACAGCTTGGCCCAGACCCTCATCAAGCTCACAGCCCCGGGGGTCCCGGACATATACCAGGGGACCGAACTGTGGGACCTGAGTCTGGTGGACCCGGATAACCGTCGGCCGGTGGATTTTGCCTTGCGGCGGCATCTACTGGATGAAGTTGAAGCGCTCCCCCCGGAAGAGATTATGACCCGGATGGATGAAGGGCTGCCCAAGCTCTGGGTGATCCGGCAGACCCTGCATCTGCGTCGAAGCCGGCCCAAACCCTTCGGTCCCACCGGAAGTTATCGACCCTTGTATGCACAGGGCGGTAGGGCCGATCATGTAGTGGCATTCATCCGGGGTGGCCTGGTTCTCTCGGTAACCCCTCGCCTCATCATGGGCTTAAACGGTGACTGGTCTGATACCAAGCTGGACCTTCCCGAAGGCCGGTGGCACAACATCCTGACCGGCGATGAAGTAACTGGTGGACCTGTTGGACTGCAGGAGTTGCTGAGCCGTTTTCCTGTCGGGCTGCTGGTACAGGGGGACGGATAGTCATGGTGGAAATGCGCGTCTGGGCGCCCAACGCCAGCATAGTGGAACTGGATGCCAATGGACAGGTCGTTAAGATGACCCAGGGTGATGCCGGCTGGTGGTCTGAGCGTGTGCCTTTCATGGACCACGGCATCGACTACGGGTTTCGGCTTGACGGAGACGGGCCCTTTCCGGATCCGCGTTCCACTTGGCAGCCAAAAGGAGTCCATGGCCCTTCGAGGTGGTTGGATCATGCCCGTTTTCCGTGGACCGATTCGGGCTGGCAGCAACCGCCCCTGGGATCGGCCGTCATCTATGAACTGCATGTGGGTACGTTTACACCGGAAGGGACTTTTGATGCGGCCATCGACTATCTGGATCATCTCTTAGATCTGGGCGTCACCCACGTGGAATTGATGCCGGTGGCCGAGTTTTCCGGTGAACGCGGCTGGGGCTATGACGGCGTGGATCTCTATGCCCCCCATCACGCCTATGGGGGTCCCGAAGGGCTTAAGCGCCTGGTGAATGCATGCCATCAGAAAGGTTTGGCTGTTTTACTCGATGTGGTGTATAATCACCTCGGTCCTGAAGGAAATTATCTCCATCGCTTCGGCCCGTATTTCACCCAGCGGTATGCCACACCCTGGGGCGAGGCGGTCAACCTGGATGGAGCGGGCAGCGATGAAGTACGGCGCTTCTTTGTGGACAATGTCTTGATGTGGTTGCGCGACTACCACATGGACGGTCTCCGCATCGATGCGGTGCATGCCATCGTGGACACATCCGCCGTCCACTTTTTGGAGCAACTTGCCGCTGAAGTGGGGACCCTGGAAGTTGAACTGGGCCGGCACCTAATGCTCATTGCCGAGAGTGATCTCAACGACCCTCGGGTGGTGCGTCCGCGGGAGGTGGGCGGGTACGGCATGGACGCTCAATGGAACGAGGATTTTCATCACGCCCTGCATGCCCTCCTTACAGGGGAGCAGGACGGGTACTACCAGGATTTCGGGCCTCTGGCGGATCTAACCAAGGTCCTGACCCGGGGATTTGTGTATGACGGCCGCTACTCCGTCTATCGCCACCGGCGCCACGGCCGACCGGCCACAGGGCTGTCCGGACACCGATTTGTGGGTTGCCTTCAAAACCATGATCAGGTGGGCAACCGCGCTTTGGGAGAGCGAACCAGCCATTTGCTCTCGCCGGAACAGCTCCAGATCGGGGCGGCTTTGGTGCTGACGTCTCCTTTCGTGCCCATGCTGTTTCAGGGGGAGGAGTGGGCCGCTTCTACGCCGTTTCTCATTTTACCGATCACCAGGACCCCGAACTGGGCGAAGCCGTGAAACGCGGACGGCATGAGGAGTTTGCGTCCTTCGGTTGGGAACCTGATAAACTCCCCGATCCTCAGGCCAAAACCACGTTTGTAAAATCGAAACTGAATTGGGACGAAATGCGAAAAAAACCGCACGACACCGTTTTTCACTGGTATCAGTCCCTCATCGAGCTGCGCCGCCGACTGCCGGCATTGAGTGACGGGCGGATGGAACGCGTATCCGTAAGGTTTGATGAGGCGGCACGCTGGCTGATCATGATACGCGGCTCCGTATGGGTGGCCTGCAACTTTAGAGAGGCTCCCCAGCAAATACCGTGTTTCCATATTCAGGGAAAGGAGGTGATTTTGTCCTCAAAAAATGGCGTTTTTGTGGAGGATGGCGCGATCTTACTTCCGGGAGAATCCGTCGCCGTGTTCGTAGGGTGAAACGCCAATGCGCGTTTAAATCAAAGGAGAAAATCAATCAGGGAGGAAAAAGCCATGGCAGGTAAAAAGAAACGGGTTGAGTTCAGGATTTCGGCGCCGGGAGCTGAAACCGTACTTCTATCAGGAAACTTTAACGACTGGTCGCAACACGCTGATTTCATGAAAAAGGATCAAACAGGAACATGGAAAAAGATCAAGATGCTTCCACAGGGCACGTATGAATACAAATTCATTGTGGACGGGACATGGACCCTCGATCCCAACTGTCCTGAGACTGCCCGCAATCAATATGGGAGCCGTAACAATATCATTGAGATTTGAAAACATATATCGAATTCAAAAGGAGGAAACTACGATGAGCGAAACACGCGATGCCTATGTGCAAAAATTGAAAGCTAAAATGGATGAATGGAATGCCGAGATCGACAAGCTCGAAGCAAAGGCCGATCAGGCAGACGCCGAGTCGAAAATCGAGTATGAGAAACAGCTGGAGGACCTGCGGGCAAAGCGCAAAGACGTTGAGGATAAGATGGCGGAATTGCAACAGGCCGGTGATGGAGCCTGGGAGGATCTCAAGGCGGGTATCGAAAGTTCGTGGGACTCGCTCGGCAACGCTTTGAAGTCGGCTGCTTCCAGGTTCAAATAACCACCCATTTTTAGCCATTTAGAGTGGAGATATGATCTTGCTCTAAATGGCATGTACAGAACAGTGTGCCTTTGGATTTCAATTTTTTACGTGGAAATTGCAGGTAGTTATTACAGCCCTGATTCTTTATTCTCCTCTCATTGGTGGAGCAATTGTGGCGGTTTTGGCTTTGCCAAAGCTTTGCTGGGTGCACCTTTGTTTTCCGCAGCCGGCTTTCTTTACGATGGCCAAGACATGGAGCTGTTGATCAGCCTGCATTACTGAATGCCAATTATGGTTATGCATGATAATCGTATCATAAGGAGTTAGAAGCTGTGGGCACAAGACAAATATCTTTTATTGAGGCGGGCACACCCGGTCTGCATATCTTCAGCAAATTCCCCATACCGCGACTTGGTGCTGTGCTGCTCTCTACGATCCTCAGAGAACGGGGATACAAAATAAAGGCATTTATTGAGGACCTTGCTGCACCTGACTGGTCATTCATTGAAAGCTCGGACATTGTCTGTATTTCGACCATAACCACGTCAGCGATTAAGGCGTACAAAATGGGGCAACGATTGAGGGACCTGCATATACCGGTGATTATGGGCGGGGCACACCCGACCTTTCTCCCCGATGAGGCGCTGGAATACGCCGACTTTGTCATACGCGGTGAAGGGGAGTATTCCCTCGTGGAACTGCTTGATTCCA
Organism: Deltaproteobacteria bacterium; assembly: GCA_034522175.1. Lineage (GTDB taxonomy): Bacteria > Desulfobacterota > DSM-4660 > Desulfatiglandales > Desulfatiglandaceae > JAIPDZ01. Next base: position 5,077,423 of record JAXHLQ010000001.1, read on the forward strand.
TGGACAAGGGAGTCCCGGCGCTGAGAGACATCAAAGGTCTTTCGTACCGGGACAGGCGCGGGGAAATTGTTCACAACCCCCCCAGAGAATTTATCGAAGACCTTGACAGCCTGCCCTACCCTGACTTCTCCCTTGTTCATAACTGGACCCCGTCGAATACCTATCCGGTTTCTACATCGAGGGGTTGCCCCTTTGATTGCAGGTTCTGCTCTGTTATCGAGATGTTCGGAAGGCGGTATCGTTTCAAGTCCGTTAAGAATGCGCTCGAGGAATTGAAATATGCGGTATCCATATCCAAGGCGACCAAGTTTATTGTCGATGACAACTTTGCTGCCAATAAACAGAGGGCTAAAGAAATTCTCAGGGGAATGATTGCAGAGAAAATCAGGACGCGGTGGTCTGCACAGGTGAGGACGGATGTAGCCGGGGACCCGGAGCTTCTCCGGCTGATGGCGGATTCAGGCTGCCATACTCTGTTTATCGGGTTTGAATCCATCAATCCAAGGACGCTGAAAGAGTATAATAAGAAACAGGATTTGGAGGATATCATTTCCTGCACCAGGGAGGTCAGATCTCACGGCATTCACATCCACGGAATGTTCGTCCTGGGCGCGGAAACCGATGACGCCGAGACGATCCATGAGACGGTTGATTTTGCAAAGGGCCTCGGTATAGACACCGTGCAGATCATGATTCTTACGCCCCTGCCGGGGACACCGCTCTTTAAAGAGATGTTGAAGAGCGGACGACTTCTTCATACGGACTGGAGTCAATATGATGTTCAGCATGCAGTTTTCAACCCCCGGCTCATGTCACCGGCTACCCTGCAGATTGAGACCCTCCGGGCAATGGCCCATTTTTATTCGTGGAAATATATCTTCAGCCATCTATCAAGATTGGACTTCCATTACACAGCGGTGGGAATTTTTGCCAAAAGAGCGATCAGTGAGAGTCTGAAGGCGTTTTCCGCCCATCTAAATGACTCCGCAACGCCGGTTGGCTGCGAAAAGGGAACCTAAGCCCGTGCGACTGTATCTGATCAACCCTTCCAACCCGCTTGTCAGCATCGTCAACCTCAAGGAGAGCCGCTGGAACCGCTACCGCGTGTGGAAACCGCTCAGTCTTATGGTTCTTGCGGGGTTGACTCCATCGGAGTGGGAAATCTCGATCGTGGATGAGAACCTCGGTTCGCCCGATTATCTGAGCATGCCGCGGCCGGACCTGGTGGGCATTACCGCTTTCACCTCCCAGGCGAACCGCGCCTATGAAGTGGCCACTCACTTCCGGCGTCTAAGCGTGCCGGTCGTCATGGGCGGCATCCACGCAACCATGTGCCTGGAGGAGGCCATGGAACGCGTGGACTCGGTCGTCACGGGGGAGGCGGAGGGTGTCTGGTCTCAGGTCCTGGAGGACGTCCGGCATGGCGGACTGAAGCGCCGATATGACGGAGGGCTCGCCGAGATAAGCGATGTGCCAACCGCCCGACATGATTTGCTGGCTGTGGGATATGCCTTCGGGGCCATTCAGACCACCCGCGGCTGTCCGTTGAACTGCAGCTTTTGCAGCGTGACGGCCTTCAACGGGGCCCACTACCGGCAGCGGCCTATTGCGGATGTGGTTCGGGAATTCCGGTTGATCCCTGAAAGGCATGTCCTGGTGGTGGATGACAACCTCATCGGCACGCGCCCTGGCCACATCGCCCGCGCCAAGGACCTGTTCCGTGCCATGGCACAGGCGAACCTGCGAAAGCAATGGGTTGCCCAAGCCGGCATTAACTTCGCCGATGACGAAGAGCTCTTGGAGTTGGCTGCGAAGGCCGGGTGCGGTGGCGTCTTCATCGGCTTTGAAACCCCCTCGCCGGAAGGACTGCGGGAACTCGGCAAGAAATTCAACCTTCTGAAGGACAGGAACTTCCCCGCCTCCGTGCGGCGCATACAGCGGCACGGCATACTGGTGGTGGGTTCCTTTATCATCGGTCTGGATATCGACGAACCGGGCATCGGCAAACGTATCGCCGAGGCGGCCGGCCGGTACGGTGTGGACATTCTCAACGCGCTGTTTCTGACTCCCCTGCCCGGCACTCGCCTTTGGGAGCAGATGAAATCGGAGGACCGCATCGCCCTCGATACGTTCCCGGAGGACTGGAAATACTACACCCTGACCTTTCCCGTGGCCCGGTATAAGAATTTTTCCCTCGAGGGCATTATCGAAGAGATGATCTCCTGCGACCGGGACTTCTATCCCATGCCGCGCATCCTGCACAGGGTCTGGAGCAGCCTGTGGCAACGCCGCAAACCCCTGATCAACCTGGTGGGGAATCTCTCATACAGGAAAAATCTCCACCTGAGCCTTAAGGCCTTTGCGGACTTTAAGTCGTCCGTAGGAATTGGCATTTGACCTAATAGAAGTCTCAGAGAGGCTTTTACCTTACAAACTGGTGAAGCGTGGCTCGAAACCACAACATTAGATAGGAGAAATCAATGCTACGCAGTGTAAAATAGCTTATAATTATGTTCTTGAGGCAGAAGACGGAGAGATCGGCCGGTGCAAGGACCTTCTCTTTGACGACAAGACCTGGACCCATCCGTTACATGGTCGTGGATACCCGGAACTGGCTGCCGGGTGGATAAATTCGATAGACTGGACGGAAAATAAAGTGACTGTATCTGTGCCCAGGGAGCAGGTCAAGGACAGCCCGGAATATGACTCATCCGTACCTCTGACACCCGAGTATGAGAAACAGCTGGAGGACCTGCGGGCAAAGCGCAAAGACGTTGAGGATAAGATGGCGGAATTGCAACAGGCCGGTGATGGAGCCTGGGAGGATCTCAAGGCAGGCATGGATAATGCGTGGGACTCGCTCGGCAACGCTTTGAAGTCGGCTGCTTCCAGATTCAAATAACCACCCATTTTTAGCCATTTAGAGTGGAGATATGATTTCACTCTAAATGGCATTTAAGCTCAATATAACAAAGAATTTGGCGTCGAACTCTGAAAGAATGTCATATGGGAATAGAAATCGCCGGCCTTTTAGGGCTTATCATTTTGGTCGCAGATGTCTGGGCCATTGTAAAGACTGTGGGCAGTTCGGCATCCACGGGCGGAAAGGTATTTTGGATCGTCCTGATTCTCGTCTTCCCGGTTCTGGGCCTGCTCATATGGCTCGTTGCCGGACCGCGCCTAACTAAGGAAATCTCATGACGGCTAACCGTCGCAGGCAAGATGGATGAGGTGACACGTGCCAATACAGGCAGCCGGGCTCAGTTATGCGGTCCGTTCCCCGGTTCTGGGAAAGTATTTCGGGCAGCTCTGCCTGGTGGTCGCTGCGCTGACGGTTGTGCCGCTCGCCGTATCGCTGATCCATGGTGAGACGCCGATCGCTTTCAGATACGCGATAGTCATTGTCGCGCTGGCAGGGGCCGGCGGAATCCTTGGGAGGATGCCCGCACCCCGGGAGGTTCAGGTCAACGAAGCCATGGTCCTTGTGGCGTTCATGTTCCTCGTAACGCCGCTGGTGATGACTTTCCCCATGATGGGTTCCGGACTGTCTTTTCCAGATGCCCTCTTTGAGGCCATCTCCGCAGCCACCACCACCGGTCTCAGCACGGTGAAACGACCGGAGGGGATGCCGCAGACATTTCTTTTCGCGCGCACCTGGATGCAGTGGTACGGCGGCCTCGGAATCGTGGTTTTCTCCCTCGCCCTGCTCTTCCGGCCGGGGGCGACAGCCAAGAGAATCGCTTTCACCGAAGCCATGGAAGACGATCTGGTGGGCGGTACAAAAGCCCATGCGCACCGGGTGCTGGTCGTGTATGCAATTCTTACCGGAGCCGGCGTCCTGCTTTTATGGGCCGAAGGGGTCGGATTTTTCGACGCGCTGCTCTATACGATGGCGTCGGTTTCCACCGGAGGGTTTGCACCTCATGAGACCAGCCTGGCCGCCCTGGACGGTCCGTTTGTTCACTTTTCCGTTATCCTGGTCTGCCTGGCGGGTGCGGTCCCTCTGAGTTTCTATTCCAGGCTGTATAAAAAAGGCCCTCGACCGGCCACCGACGCGATGCAATTACGCGGGCTTCTGATCATGGGCGGGTTAATGAGCCTGCTGCTTGGCATTTGCCTGGTTGTGACACAAGACACCGGATGGATGCAGGCGCTTCATCATGCCCCGATTGTCGTTTTTTCAGCCCAGACGACGGCGGGCTTCTCAAGCATGGATCTCTCGCAGCTCCATGCCGCCGCCAAGCTCGTGTTGATCATGACCATGGCTGTCGGCGGCGGCGTCGGTTCCACAGCCGGCGGATTTAAGATCCTGCGCCTTTTGATGATCATCAGTCTTTTGCGCGTGTTCCTCAGGCGGGCCTGCGCCAGCACGCATGCGGTAGTTGAACCGCAGATCGCCGCCCGGCGCATGGAAGAGACGGCGATTCAGGAAGCCTTACTCATTGTTCTGCTGTTTGCAGCGGTCATTCTCATTTCATGGCTGCCTTTTGTGTTTATGGGATATGATCCACTCGATTCCCTTTTCGAAGTGGTTTCGGCCACAGGGACGGTCGGACTTTCGGCAGGGGTGGTCGGTGCTGAGATGCCGATTTTGCTCAAAGGGATTCTTTGTGTTGACATGCTCCTGGGAAGGCTGGAAATACTGGCCTGGCTGGTGATGGTCTATCCCGGGACCTGGATTGGAAGGAGGTTGTCATAGGCGATGAGAATTGCTTTTGTGGGTGCCGGTGAAATCACCGTAAAGACCGCTGAGTTGCTGATCGAACGAGGCCATGAGGTGATCATTATCGAAAATAACCCGGAAAAGATCGAGGAACTTTCGGATATCCTGGACTGCAGTTTTCTCAATGGAGACGGGAGCAAACCGGCGATTCTGCGCGAGGTGGGTCCGGATCAGACCGATGTGCTCTTCTGCCTGAGCGACAGCGATCAGGCAAATTTGATATCGAGCCTGGTCGGACGATCTTTGGGCTTCAAACGGGTCATCCCGAGTCTTCAAAATCCTGAATTAGAGGTAATCTGCCGGGAGCTGGACCTCAAAGACGCCATTGTGCCCTCCCGGACCATCAGCCGCTATCTGGCCGACATGGTGGAAGGCGTGGATATTCTGGAGCTCTCCACGGTGATTAAAGGAGAGGCGAGATTCTTTACCTTCACCGTGGACAAAGAGAAGGGAAAGCGCGTCACCGAGCTCGACCTTCCCGGCAATGCCCGGATGGTTTGTTATTACCGAGAAGGCCGGTTCTCTCTTGCAGATGAGGAAACCAAGCTTCACAAGGGAGACGAAATGGTCATTTTGACCCATAGTGAATGCATCCCTGATTTGACAGAGCGGTGGAACCCGAAAGAGGCGAAAAATAACGAATCATAACCCCTGGATCAACTTTTGCCAATGGAAAGCAAGGTAAAAGCATGAAAAATGATGATGCAACGCATTCGGCTTTGATCGGAAAACATCCCTGGGCGCTTGAGGCGACAGAGGCGGTTGAATACCTCAAGTCAAGCCCTGACGAAGGACTGAGTCAAAAAGAGGCCCGCAATCGCTTACAGAAATATGGTCCCAACCGAATTGAAGCCCGAAAGCAGCGTTCGGCATGGGACATATTTATCGCCCAGTTCATGAATCTGATCGTTTTACTTCTGGCCGCGGCTGCCGGCGTATCCTTCGCCCTCGGGCAATTGCTGGAAGGCGTCTCCATCCTGGTGGCCTTGATCGTCAATGTGCTCATCGGGTTTGGAACGGAGCTGCGGGCGGTTCGCTCCATGGAAGCCCTTCAACAGATGACCAGGGTGCAGGCCAAGGTGCTGCGTCAGGGAAAAATACGACAAATTCCTGCATCCGAAACAGTCCCCGGGGACATTGTCGTTCTGGAAGGGGGCGATATGATTCCGGCGGATCTCAGGCTGATCGAGTCCAACCGGATTGAGGCCGATGAATCCGCTTTGACCGGGGAGTCTGTTCCCGTGGGCAAGGACATCGATGCCCTGCCGGAAAAAACGTCGCTTGCGGAACGGACCAACATGCTGTTCAAGGGTACCGCCCTGACCCAGGGCTCAGGCAAGGGATTGGTCGTAGCCACGGGAATGTCCACGGAGTTGGGGCATATTTCGGAGTTGACCCAGGGGGCCGAAGAGGAAGTGCTGACACCTCTGGAACAGCGCCTGAGCAAGCTGGGGCAGAAACTGATCTGGATCACGCTGGGCATCGCCGGATTGATCGGCGTGACAGGCGTGTTTGCCGCCAAAGACCTGGCATTGATTTTCAAGACGTCCATCGCCCTGGCTGTGGCCGCCATTCCAGAGGGCCTGCCCATCGTAGCCACCATTGCCCTGGCCCGGGGGATGTGGCGCATGGCCCGAAAAAACGCGCTCGTCAATCGGCTTTCAGCCGTGGAAACGCTTGGTTCGACCAGCATCATCTGCGCGGACAAGACCGGAACCTTGACGGAAAACAAAATGGCCGTATCAACCCTGGTTTTGATCACTTCGGATGGGGTGATGCACATCCAATGGGATCCGGATGCCGAACCGCCATTTTCGGCTGAAAACGATGCGATAACGGATGAATCCCTCCGAAACGGCATTGCCGACATGCTGACCATCGGCATGTTGTGCAACAATGCACAGGTTTCGGAAGAACAGTGATGCGGTTGGGGATCCCATGGAAGTCGCCCTGCTTCAGGCCGGTCAAGTGGTTGGGCTGAAACGGAATGCCCTGCTGGAGTCGCAGCCCGAGGAGCAAGAGGAGGCGTTCAGCGCCGAGACCAAAATGATGGCCACCTGGCACACGCAGGAACAGGGCTATCTGATGGCGGTCAAAGGGGCGCCCGAGGCCGTTCTTCAGTCGTCCAGTCATATTCTGACAACGGGTTCGGAAAAGCGGGATCTAAACGAGAAACTGCGGGAACAATTATTGCAGGCCAATGAAGCATTGGCCGATGAGGGACTCAGGGTGCTGGGCATCGCGCGCAAGTCCACTGATGCGGTTCAGGACGATCCTTATACTTCGCTGGTTTTTATGGGCTTTGTCGGACTCCTGGATCCGCCGAGAAAAGGCGTTAAAGATGTTATCCGGGAGCTGAACCAGGCCGGGGTGCGGGTGGTCATGGTGACAGGTGACCATCCGGGGACCGCGTCCGCCATCGCTCGAAAACTGGACCTGCCTGGAGATGTGGACGCGGTGATTCATGGCGACGAGCTCAAGGCCTCCGAAGATTACCAACCGGAAGAACGTCACGAGATCTTGAAAACATCTGTTTTCGCACGGATATCTCCAGAGCAGAAACTCAATCTTGTTTCTTTGTTCCAGGCTGATGGATCGGTGGTGGCCATGACCGGTGACGGCGTCAATGACGCTCCGGCCCTGACCAAGGCCGACATCGGCGTGGCCATGGGCCGGCGGGGCACCCAGGTGGCCCGGGAGGCAGCGGACATTGTGCTCAAAGACGATAACTTTAACACGATCGCCCTGGCCGTGGAACAGGGCCGGGTCATCTTCAGCAACATTCGCAAGTTTATTGTCTTTCTGCTTTCCGGCAACGTCGGCGCCATCCTGATTGTGGGTCTGGCCATGCTTTTTGGAACGACCCTGCCACTGCTGCCGTTGCAGATTCTTTATTTGAACATGATCAGCGACGTATTCCCGGCCCTGGCCCTGGGGGTGGGCAAAGGAGAGCCGTCGGTGATGGACATGCCGCCAAGGCCCTCCACCGAATCTGTAGTGCCCGGATCCCTTTGGATCATCATTGTCGGTTACGGAGCGCTCATTGCCGGAACCGTTCTTTCCGGGTTCTGGATATCCCTGGTGACAATGTCGTTGCCTGCTCAACGCGCCGTGACCCTATCTTTTCTCATCCTGGCCTTCGCCAGAACGTGGCATGTTTTCAATATGCGGGATTTTGGATCCACGCCGTTTCACAACGATGTGACGCGCAACCCTTTTGTCTGGGGCGCCGTGGCCCTGAGCGTGGCGTTGCTGCTTCTCGCAGTCTATTTCCACCCCTAACTACCGTTTTGAGCATGGTGGCACCCACATCCGGTCAATGGCTCCTGATTCTTGGGATGAGCCTCATTCCACTGGTTGTCGTTCAGATTCTGAAACAGTTCGCGTTTCTTGATCCGCTTCGAAAAAAGGTATTGTGAAGGACAAATGAAGGCGCATCGTCGATATCGACCCTTTAAAGCAGGCAGAAAGTGATGAATCATGGCACCTGGATCCATTTCGAAAAGGCTTGAAGCGGACACCATCAATAAAGAGCTGATCGATACGATCGAGGGTTTTATTCAAAGAAACCATACCCAGGCCCTGGCAAAAATATTTGATGAATTGCAGCCGGCGGATGCCGCGGATGTGATTGAGCACCTGGCGCCTGACGAACGATTGTTCATTTGCAACCTTCTGACGCCTGAAGGGGCAGGAGACGCCCTGGTAGAAATTGAGCCCCCTGTTCAAAAACGGATCTTGGGTGGTCTCAATAACCGGTTTCTATCAGAAATCCTGCAAGCAGTTGATGCGGATGACGCAGCCGATATTATCGGAAATCTTCCGGATGGCCGGGCAACCGATATCCTTAAAACGCTTGGGCCGGAACTGGCGAAAGAGCTTGAAAAGCTTCTGCAGTATGGCAAAGACACGGCCGGCGGCATTATGGACTTGGAGTATGTTTCAGTAGCAGAGGACGGCACCGTTGAAGATGTCGTCAAAACGATTCGTGAAAAGGGGAAAAAAGTAAAAAACCTCTATCACGTTTGGGTTGTTGATGACCTTAAAAGGCTGACCGGGGTCGTATCCCTCAAGGATTTGCTGGTTGAAGCTCCCAGGCGAAAGATCAACGCGTTTATGAATCCTAGGGTGATTTCAGTCGATGTACATATGGATCAAGAGGATGTGGCCCTGATGTTCAAAAAATATGATCTCGTCACTATGCCCGTAGTGGATGCAAATTCTCTTCTGGTGGGTCGCATCACCCATGATGATATCATCGATGTCATCGAGGAAGAGGTGGACGAGGATCTTTCCTTGATGACAGGCGTTATTGGCCAGGAAATTGCCGAAGAGTCCACTCTGAAAATCTCAAGGGCACGCCTGCCCTGGCTGATCACCGGTGTATTCGGCGGTATTATTGCAGCTGCAGTGATCAACCAGTTTGAGGTGACCCTGCAAATGGTCATCGCCTTGTCATTTTTCTTCCCCGTTATCATGGGCATGGGAGGCAATACAGGTACTCAGGCCGCGACGATTATTGTGAGAGGAATGGCCACGGGAGATATCAGGCTTGTGGATATCTATAAACGGCTTTGGCTGGAACTAAAAGTCGCCATTATCAATGGCATCGCATGCGGAATTCTTTTGGGGCTGATTGTAGGCTTCTGGCTTTCCGATTACGGTTTGGGCGCCGCTGTGTCGCTGGCGGGGGGATCGATTATATTATGTTCAGGATTTGTCAGTTCTGCCGTACCCTTTGTGCTGAAAAAATTGAACATCGACCCTGCTCTGGCCACGGGTCCACTCATAACCACCTTAAACGATATTCTGGGCCTTTTTATTTATCTGGGGCTTATAACGCTTTTCCTGCGCATGAGCGCCTGAAAAATTTGGCAATAAAAATTGCGAAAGAGGTTTGTAACGCCCAAAACCAATGCATTTTGACTTTTATCTGCATTTCCACCGCATGACAATTGCTCGGTGGGCAGGAACTGGTAAAGAATGTATTGGCTGGAGTATTTATTATGTTCGACCGGCCTTTTCGTGTCGGCGACATGATGAAGGTAAGACTTACATTATGGAGAGGTGACCCAGATTGGATTGCCAACAAGCCGGATTCATACATTCGAAGACAGCACCATTACCCTCCCAAACTGGATCTTTCTCAATAAAGCTGTAACCAATACCAATTCCGGGGCACTGGTTGAACAGGTGGTGGATGTTATTCAAGAATAGGATCCGTTTCAGCGCTCCGCACAAATAGAACAGATGGTGATGACGGATGAAGCATATCCTCAAGAAAACGGATCGCTGAATCAAAGGCTTCCACCTTGGGTACAGGGACACCCAGGAAGGTGAGGTCCGTCTCAAGACTCGCTGAGTGAAAGACCGATTGGAAGGGCTGTTCCGGATGATCTTTGAGCATAACCACCGGCACCGCATCCACTCGTACCGAATTGATAAGGTTGCGCATATGCTCTTCGACGCCGTGCAGGCCCTCTTCATTCTCAACGAGCCGGAGAATTCTTATTTCAGCGCCCTCCCAGGGTACGCTCCGGGTGAGAATGTAGGCCAGAATCAGCATGAGGTCGGCGTTCCGATCCCGCCCCCGCCACCATATGTCGATTCGTTTTTTCCTGCCGTATCCCCGCTCTTCGTTGAAATGTAAATAAAGCACGGATTTGTCTACTGCCACCATTTTTCGCATCAGATGGAATTGCTCTCTCCGGATATCCGGCTTATGGCTTAATCCGATCAGGGCCGTATTGGGTTCCAGCCCGCTGATGCCGTGTACCTGAAGGGCGGTGATGATTCCTTCATGCAGATCGCTAACCACACTGCACCCAACAAAGGCTTCGACACCTCCTTCCCGCAAATACTTCTTAAGGCTTTCCGAAGATGCCTTGCGAAAGTCATGCTCGGTCAGCTCATCTATGTCTCCGACTATCAAATGGCATAAGGTCACGATGCCACCGCCCCCGCTCAGCCAGGAGGCCAGTTCCATGAGTTGCTCCCGGCTGTGGGATGTGCCGGCTGTGCCGGTAAAGGCGAGAATGTTTGGGCGCCAATTCCGGATGTGCCAGGGGGTGGCATCCAGTCGAATCAATCCGAAACGGATCAGGGAGAACCACAAACCCCTCCGTATATCTCCCCAGCCCCGTCTAAAAGCCCGGTGCTTCAAATAAAAATAGATGCCGTAGCTGATCAGTATAGCGATCACGGTCGCAGTTGGATGGATCAGAAACATGGCCCCATAGCAACCCAGGCCTCCGATCAGAGAAAAGATCCAATGCACCCTGAAGGTGGGCCTGAAGCTCGGGTTTCCCACCAGCCGTTCCATGCCTGCGGTAAGGTTGACCATGCCGTAGGTGTTGAGAAAGAACATGGAAATCACAGACGCCACAGCGTTAAGATCCCCCATCATGATAATCATTACGGCGACGGCCGTGGTGACCAGAACCGCGAAACGGGGCTCCGTTTTGCTGCCCAACTGGTGAGAGAAAATGCCCGGCAGAGCGCGGTCAAAGGAGAGAGCCTGTAACGTTCTGGGGGCCGCTAGGATACTGCCCAGGGCCGAAGACAGGGTGGAAGCCCAGACACCGGCAATGATAAGGACCGGCCACCGAGCGATCTTTTCCATGATCATGGGATCCTGTCGGAGATCCTCCGGCCCTCCGTGCAGTCCCATCCAGGCGGCCGCAACCATGTAAATGAAAAAAGTGATCCCAACGGACAGAAGGGTCCCTAAGGGAATACTCTTTGCCGGATTCCGCAGGTCGCCGGAGAAACTGACCCCCACCATAATACCCGTTACAGCAGGGAAAAAGATGGCAAAGACGGACCAGAAATTCTCTGTGGCTCCCGTTGGGACGGCGAGATGAAGCTTGACCAAGGTTCCCCACCCTCCTGAAAAAAAGGAGAGGAGCGCCAGGGCCAAAATTGCCAGGATAAAAAGCTGAATTTTGAGAGTAAAATCCGCCCCTACAAAAGCGAGAAACCCGAATAAAAGGACTACCGTCAGCGAGACGATCTTCGGGTCAAAGCCCGGAAAGACTATTGTCAGGGCCTCGGTAAAACCGATGATATAAAAAGCCACGGAAACGGCCTGTGAGAGGTACAAGGGGATTCCTATTGCCCCGCCGATCTCCAGCCCAAGGGTCCGGGAAATCATGTAGTAGGCCCCGCCCGTCTTTACCTGCATGTTGGTGGCAATGGATGAGAGGGAAAGCCCTGTAAGGAGTGAAACCAGGTTGGACAAGAGGATAATGAAGAGCGCCCCCAAGAGGCCTGCCTGACCCACGACCCAGCCGGTCCGTAAAAACAGGATGATGCCCAGAATTGTCAGGACATTGGGGGTAAACACCCCGGCAAAAGTTCCGAAGCGTGCCTTGTTTCCCTGTGGTTTATTCATGGAGGGTGCTTATATCATCCTTTCCCCGGGACATCTACAAATGTTCATATGTCTCTTGTCGTATGTTTTTTGGCGTATTCGGATGGTAAATAAGCCTGAGATGGTATCAAGGAGCTGCTCGTGCTAATGGATACGAAACCTTTCTTTCTGTTGCCAAAATTTAACAACCACCGCTAAAAGAGGTGGTTGTTAAATTGATATGTCAACAAGAGGTTGGGAGCGATTTGGGCAGTTCTTCGGTATTTGCGCACAATTCATATCCCTGGATCGGCTCACCTTACGGCTTTAGGTAGATGATAACATGCCTATTTTTGGGATGCCTCCTCGTAAATGATAGCGCCTGGAAACCCCAATTTTATCCTATCCCTTGATAACTCCTATTAAAGCGGTGGATGCCATATTGTCCTATATCGAGTCAAAACGCAACAAAATTGGTATATGAGTGCTGGAAAATAGAAAATGACCGTGTGAGGTTTTAGCTCTTGCACGTTTTTGCAATAGGCATGTGATGCTGCAATTCCATCCTGAAGGTCAATACCGGATACAAACAATGACATTTCAGTACCACTTTTAGGTCTGACCAGCCAATCCTAATATCCCATTGGTTTTATTGGTAAATATCCAAACAAAAAGCTTCATGAAAGAAAAAGTCCGATTCGTAATCGGGCTTTATTGAAATGATGTAACCTATTGAGTTTATTGGTATGGTGGGCGGTCCGGGGTTTGAACCCGGGGCTTCCACAGTGTGAGGATGGCACTTCCACGGCGATCCGGAGGGGGTTTGCAAGAGGCTTCTGGCCCAGGACAACATCGGACTCATTCCGTCATACGCCCCCCTGCACAGGCCCAACCAGCATTTTGACAGGGGCGAAGACGTGTTCTATGTCATGCACTACGATGATCTGGGCCGGTTCAAGCGCCGAATAACCCCTTTCATCTCCTGGAACCATTGCCCATCCTGAAACCAAGAAACGTCTGAAGAGGGGCGGCTATCCCACGGACAATTCAGCAGCAAGGTATCGTGGTAAAAAATTCTGGCCAATGATCATCACCGGATATTCAACTTGCCGATTGGTGAATATGCATTATGATGTCCTCAAGGCCCTTGTGCAAAAAATTTTTGATTTGTTTTAAATCTGTGATAAGGTTTCAAGTAACCAGGAACATTTCGGACAATCATCTTGAACCCAAAAATAAAAGGCAGCATGCTGAGGGATCTTTTTTATGACCGAGGAAAAGAACAATGCGCCGGCCAGCCCCAAAAAAAAGACCGCCGGTTCCCGACAAAAGAGGGGCCCGAAGAAAGAAAAAAGGTACCAGGTGAAATCTATTTTCCTGACTTTTCAAATTTTGAATAGCTTTGCCTATTATTGGATATGAACCCTGAGTTAGACATTGTATGGAAATTGCTTTCCGCCCTTGGCGTTGGATTCCTGATAGGCGCCGAACGGGGTTGGTACGGCCGCAAGGAAGATGAGGGAGATCGCGTGGCCGGAATCAGAACATTCAGTCTTGTTGGCCTCCTTGGCGGTATATGTGCGACTTTGGTCCCTTATGCCGGCGAATGGATGATCCCCATTTCATTTCTTTCCTTTACGGCGCTTGTTATAGCCTCCTATATTTTTGAAATAAAGGTTCTGGATAACGAAGATATTGGAATAACCACCGAGGTGGCTCTTATACTCGCCTTTGTTCTGGGTATCTGGGCAGCTCTTGGGAATCAAATCGAAGCACTATCCTGTGCTGTAGCCGTCATGGCCATCCTCAGCCTGAAGCCCATACTGCACAAATGGCTGCGGAAGATCGATGTAGAGGTGATCTATGCCGGTATAAAGCTGCTCGTGATATCTGTAATTTTGTTGCCTGTTCTGCCTGACAAAGGTTATGGCCCCTGGAGTACATTGAATCCCTACTGGATCTGGTGGATGGTTGTATTGATATCGGGTCTCTCCTTTTTGGGCTATATCCTGGTCAAATATGCCGGTGAAGGCAAGGGCGCCATTTTAACAGCTATCATAGGAGGCTTGGCCTCCTCAACAGCGGTCACCATCAGTCTGGCTCAGATCAGTAAGCAAACCTCTAAAACCAAAAACAAATTGTTCATAGCCGGTGTGCTGGTAGCTTCGGTTATCATGCTTGTGCGTGTGTTCATTGAAGTTTCTGTGGTGAACCGGGAACTGCTGCACCCACTGTGGATACCACTCGCCGCCATGTTGATACTGACCGTGGGCTGTGTGGGATGGCTTTATTTGAGCGCAGAGAAAGAGCACGGCGAAGATAACCCCAGCCTTGACCTTGGCAACCCGTTACAACTTAAAAGAGCTCTGCAATTCGGAGCATTGCTCGGCGTTATTTTAGTTCTCTCTACCGCCTTAAAAGAATGGTTCGGGGATGAAGGGATCTATTTGCTGGCTCTGCTTTCAGGTTTAATGGATGTCGACGCCATCACCCTTTCATTTTCCAAAATGGCGCAAAATGATATCACCGATCCCGTTGCCACCCTTGGCATCATCATATCAGTAATTTCAAACACACTTGTTAAAGCCGGGTTCTTCATCTTTATTGCCGGATGGAAAAAAAGCATTGAACTGCTTTGGCTCATTCTGCTTATCTCAGCCGGTGGCATGATCAGCTTCTGGCTGTTTGTGTAATGAGATGAACAATGGGAAGAGCAGATCAGGCATGCCTTTTTTCAAGAGCTTTTGTTTTTTTCCTGAAATCAGTGTAAACCTACGAGATATTCAATTTCCCCAATGGCGGAAAATGTTTAAAGACATAATGCTGAGGGATCTTTTTTATGTCCGAGGAAAAGAAAAATGCGACGCCCTGCCCAAAAAGGAAAATTACTGTGGCGCTTCTGATGAAGCGTGGTGCAAAATCAAAACATTAGATAGGAGAGAACAATGTTACGCAGCGTAAAAGAGCTTTATAATTATGTTCTTGAGGCAGAGGACGGGGAGATCGGCCGGTGCAAGGACCTTCTCTTTGACGACCGTTCCTGGACCATACGCTACATGGTGGCCGATACCGGGAAATGGCTTTCAGGAAGAAAAGTCCTTGTATCCCCCATTTCACTTGGCGAGCCGGACTCGGGTTCCCGGCTTTTTCAGGTCCGGTTGACAAAGAAACGGATTGAAGATGCGCCGGGACTTGATGAAGACGCGCCGGTCAGCAGGCAGTATGAAATCCGTTGGACTCAACATTACGGCTGGCCTTATTACTGGGAGGGAACCGGTTTATGGGGGATGGCAAAATATCCGAATGCGCTTTTTATTCAGAAAGAACTGGGGGCTGCGTCTGATGAGAATTCGGACGATCTTGACAAAAATCTACGTTCCTCAATAGAGGTAACCGGCTACCACATCCAGGCAACAGACGATGAGATCGGGCACGTTGAGGACTTCATTCTAAATGACGAGACCTGGACCATCCGTTACATGGTCGTGGATACCCGGAACTGGCTGCCGGGGCGGAAGGTCCTGGTGGCTCCCGGGTGGATAAATTCGATAGACTGGGCGGAAAATAAAGTGACTGTATCTGTGACCAGGGAGCAGGTCAAGGACAGCCCGGAATATGACTCATCCGTACCTCTGACACCCGAGTATGAGGCTGGTCTTTCTGAGCATTATGGATTTCCCATTGAGCGAGGGATAGGGCCGCTGTAAGAAAGACATATTATAAACAGAAAGGCCCCATCGTCCCCTGCTGACCTAATCTATAGCGTTTTGACCTCAACTTTTATGCAACGTTAGGGTAAATTAAAAGGAGGAACCATCATGACCGAAAAAAGAGATGCCTATGTGCAAAAATTGAAAGCTAAAATGGATGAATGGAATGCCGAGATCGACAAGATCGAAGCGAAGGCCGATCAGGCAGACGCCGAGTCGAAAATCGAGTATGAGAAACAGCTGGAGGACCTGCGGGCAAAGCGCAAAGACGTTGAGGATAAGATGGCGGAATTGCAACAGGCCGGTGATGGAGCCTGGGAGGATCTCAAGGCAGGCATGGATAATGCGTGGGACTCGCTCGGCAATGCGCTGAAGTCAGCCACTTCGAGATTCAAATAACCACCCTGTCACTTTTAGCCATTTAGAGTGGAGACATGATTTCGCTCTAAATGGCATTTAACCCCAAAAAGGCCCGTAACAGATTCTTCCGGACAAGCAGCGAGGCAACGGCGGTAATACGACAGGTTACTGAAGGCCTTCGGGAAGGAGACAGATGCGTTCAAATAATGATGAGACATGTGTATCTGAGGATTTTTTGGCACACCTCGTCCACGACCTGAAAACCCCGGTCGTTACCATTGGAGGTTTTGCCCGGCGCATCCTCAATGGAAAAATGGGAGGTATAACCCCGGAACAGAAAGAAGGGCTTAAGATCATTTTGAGAAGCTGTGACAGATTGGAACATGACTTGAAAATGGCCCTGCAGCACATGAAGGTGGATCTCGCTGATCGGTTGTCACCCAAAGTCTTCGACATCGTGGAGGTGGCCAACAGGCTCTATGAGGAGTTGAGGCCGGAAGCTGATGAGAAAAACCTTTCTTTGAGTTTTCAGGCGCCCACCGAGGCCGTGCCCATTGAGGCGGACCCATTCATCATAGAAAAGGCTATTTTCAATTTGATCGATAATGCGGTCCGGCATACGGATCAGGGCGGAGACGTACAGGTGGAGATTTGCGTACAGGGAGAGTTTGTCGAGATTAAGGTCACCGATAATGGAAAAGGCATAGAAAAGGAAAAACTCGATTTGGTCCTTCAGCCTTTTGAGGAGGTAATGGGTGTCCAAGACAGGGAGCTTCGGGGTTTCGGTCTGGGACTCTCAAATGTAAAGCGGTATGCTGAATTACATGGCGGAGAGTTAAGCGTAGACAGTACGCCGGGCAGAGGGAGTACATTTACCGTCCGAATTCCAAGACATTACGATGAAGATACAGATGAAAGCGGATCATGACCGAGAATAAAAAGCCCAAAAAATTGATGATTGCCTTTGAAAGCGAGCGGTTGACCTACTCTGATTTTGAGGTTGACTTGTACAATACCGGTATCACTCAAGTTTTAAGTCTGGCCGCGGCCCGCGGGCACCACATTTATCATTTCAGCATGGCGGATCTTTATCTGTACGAGGAAATGCCTTATGCCAGGGCAAGCGTACTTGAACTGCCCGAGCACTGGGAAGGTGATCCCCTGATAGGTCACCAATTTTTACGTAAGACCGCTGACCGTCCCTTGAAACTGGCGGATATTGATCTCTGTTTTGTCAGGGGAGACGATATCAGGGATTACGGTACCCCCAACCTGGATATTCTGCAGACCATTGAAGAGACCGGTGTACTGTTTGAGAGTATCCGAGGCACCGTGGCCACCAATGATAAATTCGAGATGGTCGTGCGGGCGCCCCATGTCCCTCAGCCCATTACCTATCCCGCCTCCTCCTTAAAAGAGGCCAAGACGGCCATACAGAAGCTGCCCCATGAATACGGCTGGTTCATCCTGAAGGACCGGTATGGATACGGCTGCGGCCTGCAGGTCCACAGGATTAAATTCACAGATCCTGCCCTGGATGAAATGGTCGACATGTATGTGTCCAAGTACCACCACGTCATTGTACAGGAATTCTGCCCTGAGGTGAAAAACGGTGATATCGTGGTGACGTTTTTTGACGGTGAACTGATCGCACCCATGCGACGTGAACCGGCGTGGGGAGAGTGGAAGACCAATCTGACCTTTGGCGCCCATCAGACCGTGCATATCCTTACGGCGGAGCAGGAGCGGATTGCCAGAGACGCTGTTGCGGCCTTCCCGGAAATCCGCTATGCCTCCATCGACATGCTGGACACCGGTAAGGTTCTTGAGATCAACGCCTTCCCGGGCGGCAAGGGACTCCATGATATCTACGGTATATCCGTGGGCACCATTATCATGGATAAGCTGGAATCCGAGATTCTCGGACTGCCGGCGCCCCCCGAGATGATTTCGCCACCAATGGTGGCACAAGGTATCGGCCCATGGGATGATATCTATGGCCTTTATGAACATTTTGGGCCATCCGTTGAGGTGTTCGATGTCTTTTGCAGGGAATCCCATAGGCTGCAAATTCAGGATCTCATCGATTTTACCCCACGCTCCAATGACTATATCCTGTCTATCCCCCACGCCGGCATTTTGGTTCCCACCCGGTTTGCGGAGCATTTTGATCTGAGCCAACGATGTTTGAAAGAGATAGATCTGCTCAGTGATATTTTGTACGAAGGGCTTGACGGCATGCAGGTGGTGTCCCGGCTTGCCCCGTTTTTTGTGGATATGAACCGGACCCGAAATGGACGGAAAGACAAAAACATGCCTTCCCACCTCACGAATTCGGCCATTGAATATTACACCATAGAAAACGAATTGCTGCTGAAACGCCCTTACAGTCAAGAAGAACGGGACCATATCCTGCGGTACTACGACCTGTATCATGACATCCTGGAGTATTTGGCCAGGCGAATGGTCAGTGAGCGCGGCTACGCCCTCATCCTCGACGGTCACACCATGTCTTCGGTGGGCTGGGGAAGGGTTTATGACGAAGGCCGGGAGAGAAGCAACTTCGTGGTGGGGACACTGGAGGACCAGTCTGCCGATGCCGAGATTATCCATGCCTTTGTTGAGGCGCTGAGCAGTGCTGCGAAAGCCCATGCCTTAGGGCTGTCCACTGCGAAAGACGAGCCCTACGCGGGCGGTTTTATCACCCGAAAACACAACGATCCTGATAAGCATGTCCACGTTATTCAACTTGAGGTGACTATGGATACTTACATGTATGAACCCATAGAAGAGAGTAAAGTCAAGCGCTACGCCCTGAAACAGCCTCGGGTCAAGATAGTGCAGGACATCATTGGACATGCTATTGGGGCGGCCTGTGCCACAGCGGCTCGCATTTATCGGTAGGCCCGCTGTGGGTTTGGGTTTGAGTGAAGACGCCTGGTTCTCATCTTGGCGCCACCCTTCGTTCTCCTTGTCGGTCCCGCTCCGCCGGGACGTGGATACTGGAGAGAGAACTTTTACACGAAAATATAGCGTGAAATACACAATCGCCCGTATTCAGTCCTTCAACCAACCATACTAACCTATGCAAATATAAATTGCATAAAGGAGATTTCACCATGAAAAAAGACGAGCGCAAATTCACAACGACAGACGCGGGGATCCCCGTAAGCAACGACGAGTATTCGCTCACCATAGGACCTGATGGACCCATCTTACTTCAGGACCACTACCTCGTCGAGCAAATGGCCAACTTCAACCGGGAGATGATTCCGGACCGCCAGCCCCATGCGAAGGGCTCGGGGGCCTTCGGACACTTCGAGGTTACTCAGGACGTCACCGCCTACACCAGGGCCGCCCTTTTCCAGCCGGGCACGAAGACCGACGTGCTGGCACGGTTCTCCACGGTAGCCGGCGAGAGCGGCAGTCCCGACACCTGGCGAGACGTGCGCGGCTTTGCGCTCAAGTTCTACACCACCGAAGGTAACTACGACATGGTAGGGAACAACACGCCGGTGTTTTTCGTGCGCGATCCCATGAAATTTCAGCACTTCATTCATTCGCAGAAGCGTCGAGCGGACAACGGCCTGCGCGACCATGACATGCAGTGGGACTTCTGGACCCTGTCGCCCGAAACCGCCCATCAGGTCACCATCCTGATGAGTGATCGCGGCATCCCCCGGAGCTATCGGCGCATGAACGGCTACACAAGCCACACCTACATGTGGGTCAATGCCAAAGGCGAGCGCTTCTGGGTAAAATACCACTTCAAGACCGACCAGGGCATCGATTTCCTCACGCAGGAGGAGGCCGACCGGATTGCCGGCGAAGACACCGATTACCACCGGCGCGACCTTTTTGAAGCGATTAAGCGTGAAGATTACCCCAGTTGGACACTCAAGGTGCAGATTATGCCGTTCGCGGAAGCCGATGCCTACCGCTTCAACCCCTTCGACCTGACCAAGGTGTGGCCGCACGGAGACTACCCGCTCCACGAGGTTGGCCGGCTGACGCTGGACCGCAACCCGACCGACTTCCACACCGAAATCGAGCAGGCCGCCTTCGAACCGAACAACCTTGTGCCTGGAATCGGGCCAGCCCGGACAAGATGCTGTTGGCCCGCCTTATTTCCTACGCCGACGCCCACCGGGCCCGCCTGGGCGTCAACTACAAGCACATCCCGGTCAACCGACCGAAGAGCCCTGTGCACAGCTACAGCAAAGGCGGTGCGATGCGGATCGAAAACGTCTGCGATCCGGTATACGCGCCGAACTCCAAGGGCGGTCCCAAAGCCGACCCCGAGCGCTATCCCGAACAGGTCATTTGGAATGCCGGCGGCAAGTTTATCCGAGCGGCCTATAGCAAGCGTAAGGACGATGACGACTGGGGGCAGCCCGGCACACTGGTGCGGGAGGTCATGGATGACGCTCAGCGTGACCGTCTGGTGTCCAATGTGGTTGGTCACCTCAAGAAAGGCGTGTCGGAGCCGGTTCTGGAGCGTGCCTTTGAATACTGGCACAAAATCGACAAGGAAATCGGCGACCGCATCGCTAAGGACGTGAAAGGCGGCTGATCGCGCCGAAGCCGGCTTCAAACACAGGTTCGACAATTCCAGGGGTATTTTGAAATCAGCCTTTACGAGTGTAAACCCTAACGTTGCATAAAAGTTGAGTTCAAAACGCTATAGATTAGGTCAGCAGGGGACGCTGGCCCCTGCCACGGCAATGGATTCCGAATCGAATATCCTGTTCAGGTTGTACAGTCCCATGGTTCCTCCGTCCTATCCTTCTTTCTTCGTCCAGGTTTTTCTCACTGTTCAGGTTGACATTGATGGCAATAGTAACCGGTTCGACCGGACACGGTGATCCGGGTGAGGCCGGTACCGCACTTGGGACATTCCCCGTCCTTGCCTCGTCTGGGAATGACATACGTATTCGGCAGTTCATCCGGATTTGCGCCGCATGTTATGGCCGTTTTTAGAACTTCCTTCATGACCTCGAACAGTTTTTGGATCAAGGTTTGATCAAGTTGGTTGGCTTTCATTTTGGGATAAATCCCCGCCTGAAACAGCATCTCATCAGAATATATGTTTCCGATACCAGCCATGATTTCCTGGTTCATGAGCGCGGATTTGATGGCGGATCGGGTGTTGTTCAGTCTCCCTTCAAAAGCCTTCAGATCGAATCGATCGTCCAGTGCATCGGGTCCCAGACCTTTCTCGGAGATGAAGGTATCAAGGTCATCGATCAAACGGATCCTGCCCAGTTTTCGCCTGCAGTCATAGGAGAGATGATAGCCATTGACAAAATCAATGACCAGCTGCTCGTATTCGGGTCGCTTTTGCTCCTGCTTGAAATATTTCAAAAAGCCGGTCATCCCGAAGTGGAATACCAGCCACCTGCTGTCCACCTCTGCAAACAGGTGCTTGCCATGGCGTCGGGTGGCCTTGAATGGGTGCCCTTCAAGGGTCGCTTTCAGTTGCTTCGCGGAAATTCCATCCAGAATTTTCTGCGAACGAACGGATACGGACCCGATCTTCTGATGCAGGGCGGTCGCATTGAAATATCGTCTGAAAACCTCAACATCCGGCAGTTCCGGCATATTATCTCCTTCCCGATATTGATTGGGGAAATGTGTTCTACAAATGGAATGTTTGACTCTTTCCAGCCTTTAGTTCACGGACATCGTCCCTGTAACCAACGGCGATGGGTTTTTCTGCACATCGACGGTTGTTCACCGTCAGAGTTTCCTGGGTAATGTGCACACCGAGTGAATGACCCCGGTAGCGGATATCCATTGTCAGATGATCCAGTTCTTCCGGCAGACACGGATTGAACCGCAGGACATCATCCCGCCATTCAATTCCGGTGTATCCTTCCTGAATGATGTTGACACTCCCGGCCATGGCCCCGAGATGAATCCCTTCAGGGGTGGTCCCTCCCTGAACATCGGTATAATCGCTTTTCAAGGCCTCCCTGCACAGCCGCCAGGAGCGTTCCCGGTCTGATCGCGTCAGCACCCAGGCATGGACCACACGGCTCAGCGTTGATCCGTGTGACGTCCGTTGGAGGTAATATTGAATATTTTTGGGGATGATCTCGGAATCAAAGGAATACCCGAGCCGCTCGAAAAGATGCTTTAGTTCCTCGGCGGAAAAGAGATAAAAGAGCATCAGGGCATCCGCCTGTTTGGACACCTTATAGCGGTTCGGGGTATCGTTCTCCGCTTCCAGGATTCTGTCGAGACGCTGAATATCGCCGTACCGCTTGCTGTATCCCTCCCAATCAAACTCCTCGAGCTGATCGTAACCCTCAAACTGGCTGATGATGTCATCATCATGAAAAACCACCCGCATTCGCCGACTGATGTTCTCCCACTCATCGAGCTCTTTCTGATCCAAATCAATCACCTCACAGAGCTCCCGGCTTCGATCCTCGGGGAGAATGTCCAACACCTTCAGGGCCTTCTCCAGGACCCAGGTGGCCATGATATTGGTATAGGCGTTGTTGTTCAACCCTGCGCGCTCGGCATCGGGGTACCCGTCATGATACTCGTCCGGCCCCATCACACCCAATATTTCATACCGGTCCAGGCCCCGGTTGTAGGTGGTGGTACTCACCCAGAAGCGTGCGATTTCCAGCATCATTTCCGCGCCGTAAAAGGACAGAAACTCCGTATCACCCGTACATGCATGATATTCGTATATATTGTATGCGATGGCCGCATTGACATGACGCTGAAGCCGGGAGTTGTCCGGAATCCATCGGCCGGATTTCGGGTTGAGGTGCACCGACTGACTCTCTTCGCGGCCGTTGCTCCCGCTCTGCCAGGGATACATGGCCCCCTTGAGGCCTTCCGCTTTCGCGGCCTTCCGGGCTTCACTCAGACGGCGGTACCGATACATGAGCAGGGATCGGGTGATCTCCGGCATCTGAAGATTCAGCATGGGGAATATGAACAGCTCGTCCCAGAAAATGTGCCCCCGATAGGCCTCGCCGTGCCATCCCCGTGAAGGCACCCCCACGTCCAAATCCATGGTGTGCATGGAGGTGGTCTGAAGTAGATGAAACAGATTCAGGTGAAGAATCATGGCGGTATGGTCATCTTCATGCTCCGGTTTGATTCGGAACCTCATTTCAAAACGTTGCCACAGGTGTTTCCAGGAAAGGGCATGAGATCTCAACAGCTCACTGAATCCGCCTGCCCCGGCAACGGTTTTTCTGGACGTAAGGCCACACTCCGCAATGGCATGATCCCGGGATGTGTAGAGGGAAACGATCTTTTCGATACGAACCCCTTTTCCCTCGGAAAGATCCATGACCATGTCCTGAGCGATGTAGCCGGACTCCTGGACCGTCTCCCGATGGACATCCAGCCTTCCATCACCGTCGAAGATGCGGGCCCGGGCGGCTTGAGCGATGGTTACCCGGGACTGGGAGGTGCGGACCCTTAAGAAAATGGTTTCCTCATCCACGGGATCGGTCTCCAGAGGTTCCAGATGATGACTGCTGAGATTCTGATAACGTTCGACGCCGCCGTTGAGCACCTGTCCGTCCAGTGCACTGCGTACGTCCATCCGACCCGACCAGTTCTTGGGTGTAATCGTCAATTCGATCGCCGCGAGATGGGGCTCGGCCATGTGGACCAGCCGGCGCTCACTCCATTCGGTCTCCCGGCCTTCCGGATCCCTGTAGGCCACATCACGCGTCAACACGCCCTGTTTCAGATCCAGCACCTGACGGTAGCTCAAAATGTCCACACCCATAAGGTCGAACCAGTTGCCACCATCCATACGAAATTTCAGGACCAACCAGTTGGGCAGATTGACCAGATCCTCATTCTCAATAACCCGCCCGGCAATTTCAGTCCTGAGACGGTTGTATCCGCCGGCGAGATAGGTCCCCGGATAGTGAACGCCGTTTGCATCTGCATGAAAGCATGCTCCCCGGGTGGCGAAATAGCCGTTTCCCAGGGTACACAGCGCCTCTTTCAGTGCTTCTTGTTCTGGATCAAAGCCTTCGTACACCACAGTCCATGGATCCATCTGTGTCTCCTTCAGAGGTTTCAGGGTTCAGTGTTCAGGCCCGCCCCGGCGCGACTTATCGGATTTCGAGCAGATGACCTCTTTTCCTTGAAAGCCGTTGCCAGTCTGTTTAAAAACGTCCGGACCTGTCCCGGGTCACGCAGACGATATTGTGCTGCTGTCGGTCTGGGCTCGTCCATGACCACAATTCCGATGCCATCGTCATTGATGGCCCGAAAAGCATCTTCATCCGTAGTATCGTCGCCGATATACAGGGGAAGCACATCTGTTCCTTCCAAATCGAGTGCATCCAGGACCCAGCGAAGCGCCTTTCCCTTGTCCCACTCGATGTCGGGCTGCAGTTCATAGACTTTTTTCCCGTATGATTGACGCAGTCCATCAAACCGGGAGTTCACCTGCTCCACCACTTCTTCCACCTGCCCCGCTTCTCCCTCCAGCACCTTCCGGTAATGGATGGCGATGGAAAATTTCTTCCGTTCCACGAGCGCCCCATTTATATTCGTCAGCCTTTCTTTCAATATGGATTCGGCTTCATTCAGCTCGCTCAGGAATTCCTTTCCTTGCTGAAAGATCTCATGATGGCCGCCGGGTCCCGCGATGTCAAACCCGTGACTGCCCGCATAGAAAATATCGTCAATGCCCACCTTCTCCCGTACATCGTCAAGGTCTCTACCACTGATCACCGCTACAGTGAATCGCCTGGCGAGATGTATGACGGTTTCTCGCATCTCATCAGAAAGCACGGCCTGATCCGGGGACTCCACAATGGGGGTCAAGGTGCCGTCATAGTCGAGAAAAATCACCAGGGTCTTCCCTCTCCCCTCTTTCAACAGCTCGTCCACGCAACAAAAGGCCGATGGAAGGGGCTTTGCATCGTCAATCTCTACCTTTAGTTCGGATAGCTCCGACACCACAACATCCGCTCCTCTATCTTTTAGGGCTTCGGCACTTCCACCCCGGTTCACGCCGACGACCAGGCCGAAATGCCCGCGCTTTCCCGCCTCCACGCCTGCCAGGGCGTCTTCCACCACCATCGAACGCTCAGGCCGTGTCTGTAAGCCGTTTTGCCGCCTCCAGGAAAATGTCCGGTTCAGGCTTTCCTTTAAGCCCCAGCTGCTCGGATTCCACTCCGTCCACCCGTGTCTCAAAGAGTGCCTCAATTTTAGCGCCTTTGAGGACCGCGGCACAGTTTTTACTGGAGGAGACCACAGCTGACTTGATCCCGGCGCTTCTCAGCTGCTTGACCAGCTCAATCCCCTGCTCATAGACCTCCACGCCCTTTTTTTGGAGTAGATTCCGGAAGAGAATATTCTTCCGATTTCCCAGCCCGCATATGGTTTCTTTATCGGGTTCGTCCTGGGAGTCTCCCCAAGGAAGATGTATGTCTCGAGACTCGAGAAAGCTTTTGACCCCTTCATAACGCGGTTTTCCGTCTACGTACCGGAGGTAGTCATCGGATTTGTCAAAGGGCGGCCACTCGCCATGGCTCTTTTCACGATATTCGTCAAATAGCCGCTTCCAGGCCTCGGCGTGTATCCTGGCCGTCCGGGTAAGCACACCATCCATATCAAAGATGGCCGCGTCGAATTTGGACCCGTTAATGATCATATCATCATTTGATGTCGTATGTGATGTCTTTTCCCTATTCATGGCTTTGTCCGGACAGGGATATTACGCCCCTGCTTCCTCGGTCAGGTTTTTGTAGGCCTTCTTCACCTCTTCAACCGAGGCTTCATTCTCCAAGGTCGTCACGTCGCCCACCTCTTCGCCCGAGGCCACCGCCTTGAGCACACGGCGCATGATCTTGCCGCTCCTCGTCTTGGGAAGCGAATCGACCACATACACATCCTCGGGGGTCGCAATAGGCCCGATGGCCTCGCGCACACGCTTTACCAGATCTTCTTTAAGCCCTTCATAGATTGACTCTCCTTGTTTCAGTATAACAAAAAGCACCAGCGCCTCGCCTTTTTCCTCATGGGGTCTACTGCTCACGGCGGCTTCAGCCACTGCCCGATGGGCAACTATGGCATCTTCTACTTCCGCCGTCCCGAGCCGATGACCCGCCACCTTAAGCACTTCATCGGATCTGCCCATGACCCAGACATACCCGTCTGGATCGCGCATGGCGAAATCACCCGCATCGTATGACCCCGGGAATCGTGACCAGTAGGTTTTCCGGTAGCGTTCGGGGTCATTATAGATATCCATCAACATCCCGGGCCAGGGTTTTCTGATGATCAGCTGGCCCTTTTCCCCGGCATCGACCTCGTTTCCTTCATCATCAACCACTGCCATATCGATTCCGGGCAACGGAAAACAGACCGAGCCCGGCTTGAGTGGGACAGGATCGATTCCCGGGGTGGCTGAAACCATAATTCCCCCGGTCTCCGTCTGCCACCAGGTGTCGACGATGGGGCAGCGCTCGCCTCCGATATACTCATAATACCACTGCCAGGCCTTTGGATTGATGGGTTCCCCTACGCTACCGAGGAGCACGAGACTTGAAAGATCATGCTTTTCGGGCCATTTTTCACCGTGGCGCATGAACATACGAATGGCAGTGGGGGACGTGTAAAAGATGCTGACGCCATATTTCTCCACGATATCCCACCACCGGTCCACCTCGGGATAATCGGGTGCCCCTTCGTAAATCACCAGAGCAGCGCCGTGGGACAAGGGGGCATACACTACTTGACTGTGTCCGGTCACCCATCCGATATCCGCAGTACACCAGTAGATGGATCGTTCCTGGATATCAAACACCCACTGATAAGCAGAGTGGTTAAAGACCATATATCCACCGGTACTGTGCACGATCCCTTTGGGCTTGCCCGTGGTGCCCGAGGTATAAAGGATGTAAAGGGGGTGGGTGGACTCCACCGGCTCGGGCGCAACAAACAAGTCCGCATGATCCATCAGATCGGAAAGCCAGTGGTCTCGCTCCTGCTTCATGGGCACCTGCTTACCGGTCCTGCTGACGACAATGATGTTTTCCACCGTCTCACATTCATCGATGACATCTTCTATATTTTCCTTAAGCGGAATAATTTTACCTCTTCGGTATGCGCCGTCGGCCGTAATAACAAGCTTAGCTCCGGTATCCTGAACCCGTTCGGCCAGGGCCTGAGCACTAAAACCCGAAAAAACCACTGTGTGAACGGCCCCGATTCTGGCGCAAGCCAGCATCGCGATCACCACCTCGGGTATCATGGGCAGATAAAGGGCCACCCTATCTCCCTTTTCGATACCAATATCCCGCAAAGGGGCTATCCACTTCACTCTCCCAACCACTACATCTTGTGGTCGATGCGTTTCTAAGGTTTTACTATCTGCGCGTATGATAACGGGCCAACCTGCACGGCCTGCTGGCAAAGGCGGTAAAAAAGCAGCCCACGCGCTCTCGAACTGCGCCGATTGAACCGGAAGGTATATTCGTCAAGATAATAATCGAGATGCTTTCTGCTCACCGCCCCCTGATGTGTGCTCAGTAGCCACCGCTTTAACAGCGAAGCAATTCGGTGTACCCCTGGCAGCGTCACATGAGCTGGGTTGCCCGTGTCTGAAAGCACAATCACTTCGTGCGAGTAACCTTCCTGTCGCAGTTTGCTGTAGCCCCTCCATCCATCGGTCAATACGACAGAACCAGGCTGCACTGCGTACTGAACAAATTCGGTGAGACTATCAGAAGAAACATCTGGCACTTGACGCATCCGAACTCGTCCGAAACCCATCGGCGAATGTATCTCAATAGCTATCGCGACGATGGCTTTCCTCTCAGTTTGACGTCCATGAGCACCCTTTTCCTCACCGCCGACATAAGTCTCGTCGACCTCAACTCGCCCGCTGAGACGATCCCTCCCGGGGCGAACCATAGCGCGCCTCATTTTGTGGAGCCAACTCCAAGCTGTTTGATACCTGCCTAAACCAAGTACACGTTTCAGACCTAACGCGTTTCCCCCGAACTTTTGGCTGGTCACATACCAGATAGCTTGAAACCAGGTTCGCAAGGGCTTTCGTGTACCCTCAAATGTTGTCCCTGCGATAGGAGTCGTTTGGCGTTGGCATTTTGAACACCGGATATTCCCTCTGTTTGTTGCCCAGCCCTTCTGGCTGCTACACGCCGGGCAGCGAAACCCTTCAGGCCAACGAAGCTGTGTCAAAAATCTAAGGCAGGCCGCCTCAGAAGAGAACCATGCATCAAACTCTTGTATTGTTCGCGGTAGTCTTGACCGCCAACAGGATGTCGCCTCGTATCACGCATGCCCGCATACTACATCTTGTGGTTACGAAAGTCAAGTGGATAGCCCCTATCCCGCAATACTGATGCAAACCGGTTCACTTCTCTGTATAGCGTCGAGTAACTCAACACCCTTTCCTCACCGGACTCCCCTTCCCAGTAGAGCGCCACCTTGCTCTTCCGCCAGGACATCACGTGGCGGTCCACACACTGATAGCAGGCATTGAGCATGCCGCCCACAAACCATCTGGCATAGGGCGGCTCCCACTCCAGAACACGGTCCCAGGTCTTATACCAGTCGAGCTTCCTGGCCTGCTCGGACCAAAACCTTTCTGGATCTTCAAGGGAACGGCGGCGCATGTCGGCATATCGTCCGGCCGGCCAGAAGCTGGATCCGGTGGAAACAAAACCTTTTTTTTCCTTATTGTTTTCAGATGTCATATATCTCCCCTTTCTTCATTTTATAAGTATGAACGGCCTTACCAGCACCATTTTCAAAGATATTCATCGCATTCGCTCAACGGTTCTCATAAAGTGTAAAGCCTCCTGCATCCCCGATGTATGGGGTCCACACCCTATTTTGCATCGGAGCAGATACGACATTTGAGGATATGCGATTGGGTGAAATGAATGAACCATGTACATCAAAATGCAGTATAGACCCCATTGCTCAACGTAAACATCACCGCTATATTACGAGGAAACAGTTTAACTTTTATAACACATCAAGGGAAGGAGAAAAAATCATGCAAGCAAAGGATGTTATGACAAGACAGGTTGAGGCCGTCCGTTCGGATGGAACGATTCAGCAGGCTGCGGCTAAAATGGAAGAATTGAATGTGGGTGTATTGCCCGTTATTGCGGGGGATGAGGTGGTCGGCATGATCACGGACCGGGACATTGTGGTACGGAGTGTCGCCCAGGGGCTTGATCCGGAAAAGCATAAAGTAATGGAGGCTGCAACAGAAGGCGTGGTCAGCTGCAATGAAGAAGATGAAGTATCCACGGTGATCCAACTGATGGAAGATAAACAGATACGCCGCGTATTGGTCAAATCCGATGGAAAAGTGACCGGCATCATTTCCCTCGGTGATCTCGCCGTACAAATCCGCCAGGAAAAGGCAGGCGAAGCATTAAAGGAAGTGTCTGAACCCTCAGAACCCGATCGATGAATCGGCCCATGGTTAAACGAAATTGCCGAAGCCGGTTCGAGGCATCATCATCTCGGACTGGCTTATGACATCAAAGAAGTGGGTTACGAAGAGATCAACTTCTTGAATCCCTTTTCGTCAATGATCTTCACGCCCTGTTTCCGGGCCTCGTCATACTTGCTGCCCGGGTTTTCGCCCACCACCACATAGTCTGTCTCGCCGCTCACACCGGAGGTTGCACGGCCGCCCAGATCCTCCACTCTAACTTTGGCATCCTGCCGGGAGAATTCTTCGAGCTTGCCCGTGAAAACAAACGTCTGTCCTTTTAGAGAACGTGATTTCTTCTCCCTGTGCATGGCCTGTACGTCCACGCCTGCTTGTTTTAGCCGTTTCAGGACCCTGAGGTTTTCTTTCTGGCTGAAGAACGCTATCACACTCTCGGCAATTTCCGACCCGATCTCAGGAATGGCTTCCAGGGCATCTTTTTGGCTCTTTTTCAGTGCTTCGAAATGGTTAAATTCGTCAGCCAGCGTACGTGCCACCCCCTGCCCCACATGGCGAATTCCCAGTGCGAAAAGAAACCGATCCAACCGTGGGTTCTTTGCTTCCTGAATCGCCTCATATAATTGACGGGCGGATTTATCGGCAAAACCGTCCAATCCCAGAAGATCATCCTTGGTGAGATAATACAGATCGGAAATATCTTTCACCAGTTCCTTTTTGACCATATCTTCGGCCGTTTTCTTACCCGAAACCCGTAATATTCAGGGCCGGGCGCGAGGCATAATGGATAATGCCTCCGGTAATTTGAGGGGGCATGTCAACCGACCCGAACAGAAATAGTAGGCCCCTTCCCTATAGACATCCGCCCCGCATGCAGGACATTTGCCCGGCATGGCAAATGCCTCCTGTCGTTTTTGACCCGGCTTGGGTATCCGTTCCACCACCTCAGGGATGACATCTCCGGCTCTGGCAATCCGAACGGTATCGCCCGGACGCACATCCTTCTTTTTAACTTCGTCTTCATTGTGCAGCGTCGCCCGACTGACGGTCACGCCACCCACATCCACCGGCTGGAGCAGGGCCACAGGCGTCAGCATGCCGGTCCTGCCCACCTGCACCACAATGTCTTCGAGGGTGGTAATTTCCTCTTTGGGCGGGAATTTCCAGACCATGGCCCAGCGCGGACTGCGTTGCCGAACACCGAGTCGTTCCCGTTGTGTATAATTGTTCAGCTTGATTACGATGCCGTCGATGTCGTATTCGACGTCATCTCTTTTCTCGGAGAGGCGCTCATGATAGGATCGAATCTCCTTAAAAGAGGACGCTTTCCGGTTATTCGTGTCGGTCTTGAGTCCCCATCTCGGGAAATGTTTCAAAACATCCCAATGGGACGTCAATTCATCTCCCTCGATGTATAAAATATCGTAGAATAAAATATCTAAGGGTTTATCAGCCACGTTTTTGGGATCCAGCTGTCGCATGGTACCTGCCGCCGCGTTTCGCGCATTGGCAAACGGATCTTCCCCCTTTTCAATGCGCTCTTTATTGAGTTCCTGAAATCCTTGTTTGCGCATGAAGACTTCACCACGCACGGAAAGGACATCCGGTGTACCATTCCCATTTCGAAGCCTGAGTGGAATGGTGTGGATGGTCTTTAAATTTCGGGTGATGTCTTCACCGGTCTCCCCGTCTCCCCGAGTGGCACCGTATTTTAATTCACCATTCTCATAGACAAGCTCAACGGAAAACCCGTCGAACTTGGGCTCCAGCACAAATTCCACATTTTCCCCTTCAATGTGTCGCCTGACAAAATCGATGAATCGCTTGATTTCCTTCTCATCGAGCCCAGCGTTCAGGCTCAGCATGGGGGTGGCATGTTCCACCTTTCGCAGTTCACTGACCGGCTTCGCTCCCACCCGCTGCGTGGGGGATTGGTCGGACTGCAAGTCGGGGAAGGCGTCTTCCAGTTCCTGAAGCCGATGAAAGAGCTTATCGTAACGTGCATCTGAAATCTCGGGCTGATTCTTCACATAATAAAGGTAATCGTGATAATCGATCCCCTCGCGCAGGGCGTCCACCTCTTTGCGGGCCTCCTGCTGTGTCATTTGGTCGATGTCTTTAAATGTCTTGGTCGGGTTCTTTTTAAAGTCCATAGCAAGGCTGCTTATTTTCTTTTCAAAAGCTTTCTGAGTTTCTCTAAACTGCGGGTATTGAGGACATCTTCTGCCTCCAGCCATCCTCTCCTGGCCTGATCGACCCCGAAGCGGATAAAATCCAGATCGGTCACACTGTGTGCGTCCGTAGAGATAACCACCTTGACGTTCATCTCCTTGGCCATTTTGCAGTACCGGTCGGACAGGTCCAGCCGGTCCGGATGGGCATTGAGCTCGAGGTAACACCCTCGTTCACTCGCCGCTTTCATAATTTTTCCCAGATCGACGTCATAGGCGTCTCGTTCATTGATGAGACGACCGGTGGGGTGGGCCAGGATGTTAAAGTGTGGATTGTCCATGGCCCGGATAATACGCTCCGTTTGTTTCTTATTAGAGAGATTCCGATTGTAGTGTACGGAACAGACGGTCAGGTCGAGTTCTTTCAGGACGTCATCGGGAAGGTCCAGTGAACCGTCCTCCAGTATATCCACCTCGATGCCTTTGAGCACCGTAATCCCCTTTAGTTTGTCATTCAGTCGGTTGATCTGTTTTATTTGATTTTTAAGTCGTTTGGCATTCAGGCCTTTGGCCATGGATACCTTTTTTGAATGCTCGGTAATTGCCAGATATTCATATCCCCGATCCTTTGCCGCCCGTGCCATCTCTTCCAGACTGTAATGGCCATCGGTCTCCTTGGTGTGACAGTGAAGATCCCCGCACAGGTCCTTTAGTTCTATTAGTTCAGGCAGTTTTCCCTTTTGGGCCGCCGTCACTTCGCCCCGGTCCTCACGCAGTTCCGATTCAATATAGGGGAGACCCACCTGTTGATACACCTCCTTTTCGCTTTTTCCTGCAATCCGGTCATCGCCCTTAAAGACACCGTATTCATTGATTTTGTACCCTTTGCTCACCCCGATTTTTCGGACCGCGATATTGTGGGCCTTGGAACCGGTGAAGTAATGGAGCGCCGCGCCGTAGCTGACCTGCGGCACCAGCCGAACGTCCACCTGGAGCCCTGAGCGCAAAATGACAGTGGAACCAGTCTTTCCCTTGGAGACCACCTTTCGGACGTCTTCATAATGGACAAACCGCTCCATTACTTTTGCATCTTTTTTGGCGGTTACGAGAATATCCAGATCGCCTACGGTTTCTTTTCGCCTTCTGAAGCTCCCCGCCACCACAATCTCTTTGAGCCCTTTGCTTTTTTTCAGATACGCAACGAGCGATTCGGCCCGCTGCTCCGCATCCAATAACTTGATGCGTTTTTCCTGGCCGTCCTTTCTTTGGAGATCTTCGAGAATTTTCTGTTCTGTCTTTTTTCCAAATCCCTCCAGATCTCGGATCTTTCCCGCTTCGGCAGCCTCCCGGAGTTGCGTCAAATTCGCAATATTCAATTCATGATAAAGGGTCTTTACCCGTTTGGGGCCCAAGCCATCGAGCTTCATGAGTTTATCCAGCTCAGATGGCGTCTCTTTCTGGATTTCTTCAAGTTGAGCAAGGGAACCGGTCTTTACAATCTCTTTGATCTTTCCAGCCAGGTCCTCCCCAATACCGGCAAGCTCGGTCAGATCATCCCCCGCGTGGACCATCTCGGACACGTTCCGGGGGAGGCTCGACAGCGTCCGCGCCGCATTTCGGTATGCCCTGACCCTGAACGGATTTGCACCTTCTATGTCGAGGAGATCCGCCACCTTATTAAAAATATCTTTCACGTCCGAATTTTGAACCGGCATCGATTCTCCTATCGTTTATTTCCAGAATCCGCGGTTTTCATTTTCCAGTGAGGAAGCGATGATTTGTCAGTTTATCATAAAATGAATAAAAAAGAATGGGGTCAAGCATGTATTTCACACGCTTTTGAATATACCGATGAGGCCGTAAACTCTATAGACCTTTAGGGCCCAAATGTGAGGTCAAATACAGGATCGACCTTATAGACAGTGCTTCTTGTGCGTTTTATATTTAAAGTTAAACGATAATCTATCACCCAAGATGAAAAGGAGGTACGGAAATGAAAAGGAGAGAACGCATTTTGATGAAAGCAGTTGACCGAATGAAAAACAATCATGTTTTGTTCATTTTACTGGTCATCCCATGCGTCATGGGTTTGACCCTAACGCCCGTGTCAGGGGCGAAGCCTCTGCTGAATGACATCGCCATATCCGACAGCGTAGAGGATGAATTACAGTTGGATAGCGCGGTTCCTTCACACCGGATCGATGTAAACACCATTGACGGTGTGGTCACTCTCAGCGGGTCCGTAGACAACATCCTCGCCAAAGAACGGGCGGCCCGAATCGCCAGGATCGTCAAAGGCGTCAGGTCTGTGGTGAATCAGATCAAGGTCGATCCGCCTCTTCTGCGGACAGACGCAGAAATCCGTGAGGATGTGGAAGAAGCCCTGCTCTTCGATCCGGCCACAGATGGGTTTGAAGTTGACGTCACGGTCCAGAACAACCATGCCACCTTGAGAGGTTCCGTCGACTCCTGGCAGGAGAGAGACCTTTGCGAAAAGGTGGCCAAGGGCGTCAAGGGTGTAAAAAGCGTAAATAATGAAATCGCTGTCTCCTGGCCGGAAAAACGTCTGGATCAAGAGATCCAGAGAGAAGTGGAAAAGGCCCTTATGTGGGATGCTTTTGTAGACCACGCCCTCATCGATGTTACCGTAACAGACGGAAAGGTCCTATTGAGTGGTTTGGTCGGCAGTGCAGCAGAAAAAGACTGGGCCTACCGGGACGCCTTTGTTCACGGGGTAACATCCGTGGACGACACCCGGCTCAAGGTCGAAAGATGGGCAAGAGACCCGGATCTCAAAAAAGAGAAATACGCGAAAAAGTCACCTGAAGAGATAGAAGGTGCGGTCAGGGATGCCTTTCTCTACGATCCCAGGGTTTCGGCCTTCAAGATTACTCCCGAAGTGGCTGAGGATGGCTTTACCGTGATTCTGAGGGGAACGGTGGATAACCTCAAGGCCAAGTGGGCCGCCGGTGAGGACGCGCAAAATACAGTGGGTGTGCTGAATGTCAATAATCGAATAAAGGTACGGCCCGCCGGAGCACCCAGCGATGAAAGAATTGAAAACAGTATCAGAAGCGCCCTGCTCCGCGATCCCTATCTCGAGAGCTATGAAATAGCCGTAGACGTTATAAATGGCGTGGCCAATCTTTACGGCACCGTGGATACCTATTTTGAAAAATCCCAGGCCGATGATGTGGTGTCAAAAGTCAATGGGGTTATCATGGTAGACAACAACCTGACCGTACAGGGAGATACGGGCGTCTTCATCTATGATCCTTATGTGGATGAATGGCTTGTTCAGGATGCGGACTGGTATCGAGACAGGCCTCGATTTCCGACCAGGAGCGATTTCAGAATCAAAACGGATATTGAAGATGAATTCTTCTGGAGTCCGTTTGTGGACGGGGATGAGGTCACCGTCACGGTGGAGGATGGTGTGGCCACCCTGACAGGAACGGTGGATTCCTGGTTGGAATATAATGCCTCGGCGAACAATGCCTATGAGGGCGGTGCCGTATACGTGGATAATGATCTGACCGTGAAAGTGCCGTAACCCAGCACCTGTGGAATACAGGGGATTCTTCGAAAAGATGAAAAGCTCGGGTCGGGAAAGCAAGGTGGACTTCCCGGCCTGTGCCTCCCCACATTAACGTTAGGGTAACTATAACGTGAACATTCACATCCACCCAAGCAAAAAAAAGGAGGTTTTTATGACAACGACGATCACCAAAAAGATGTTATCGGGTTTGGTTCTGGCGCTCTTTCTCATGGGACTGCCGTTCATTTCTTACGGGCAGGACAAAGACACCACCATCCTGGCCAGCGAGATCATCGACCAGGACGTTTATGACAAGAAACAACAACTAATCGGCGAAGTCGATGATATGATTATCCGGAGAAGCGGAAAGGTCAAAAAACTGACCGTAGAATTCGGGGGCATTCTCGATATCGCGGATAAACTGGTGGCCGTCTCCACCAAGCGCTTTGACCTGAAAAATAACAAGATCACACTCGACCAGACAGAGCAGCAAATAGAAAAGCGGTCGGAATTCAGCTATTATGCCCATGGGCTGCGTCCGGGATATTATTATCGGGCCAGACCCTATCCGGCCGATCTTTACGGCCCCGGTTACTACTATGGTCCCTATGGACCGAATCCGCCGATCGAATCTTACCAATGGGTCTATTCACCTTCGCGTTTTCTCGCCTCGGTGATCATGGACCGCCGGCTGGTGAATCAGGAGCAAAAGACCGTGGGAGAGGTGCAGGATCTGGTCATCAACTGCAAGGAGAACCAGGTGGAAAAAATCATCCTCTCTTCCATGGAAATCCTCGGGGAAGACGTGTACGTGGCCCTCCCTTATAAATCCCTGGGATTTTCGGATTCCGGAATCATATACGATATTGATCTGAAGGAATTGAAGAATTTTATCTATCCCTATGAAAAGTAGCGACAGAACTTACCCTTTTCACCGGGCCCTTGCCGACTCAAAAAAATATGGCATAAGGGCCCGGAGGATCGTAGACGAAAATAGATAGGATGGGCCTCTCAGTTCGACATCCTTGTTGAGAAAGCACCCCAAGGAGGAACCATATGTCGCTTTTTCTCGTACAACATGGAAAAAACCTTCCAAAAGACGTGGACCCGGAAAAAGGGCTCTCTGATGAAGGTAAAAATGATGTAAAACGTATGGCGGCCGCGGCCCGGGAACGCGGCGTGGGTGTATCGGCCATCAAACACAGCGGTAAAAAACGCGCCCGGGAGACCGCCGACATTTTTGCCGAAGCACTCGATCCATCGAAAGGTGTCCAGGAAATGGAGGGTCTGGCCCCCATGGATGATGTGACCCACACGGACCTGACCGGAGATGAGGACATCATGCTTGTCGGCCACCTCCCTTTTATGGAAAAACTGACCACGTATCTCATTGCCGGATCGCCCGACAGATACCCGGTACTCAAGTTTCAAAATGGGGGCATCGTGTGTTTGAATCGGGATACAGAGGCGGATGCCTGGTTCATCAAGTGGACGCTCTTCCCTCATACGGACTGAAACCGAGGGAGGCATTCTATGGCTGACATCAAGATCGGCACCTGTGGATACCGGGGGTACCGGCCCGGAAAAAACTGGAAAGAGACCTACAACAACAAACTGGAGGCCTTTTCCGACACATTTAACCTCGTGGAGTTGAACCGGACCTTCTATAAGCTGCCCATGTTGAAAACCGCAGAACGGTGGCGGGGTGAGGTAAAAGCGGGTTTCGAGTTTACGCTGAAGGCGTGGCAGGCAATTACCCACACCATGACCAGCCCCACATGGCGCAAACGGTCGGAAAAGCTCACCCAGACTCAAAAACGCCATTTCGGAAACTTCCGCTCCAATGAAGAGGTCATGAAGGCCTGGGACCAAACGAGACAGATCGCCGACGCCTTACGGGCCACCGTCTGTGTCCTTCAGGCCCCGGCCTCCTTCGGCTGTAATGGCAAAAATGAGAACAACATGCACCGGTTTTTTGATAAGGCGGACCGGGGGGACATGGCAATCGGATGGGAGCCCCGGGGCGACTGGAACGCGCACCCGGAGAGAATCAAGGATATGTGCGAGACCCACGGTCTCATCCATATTGTCGATCTGATGCGAAGAGAGCCGCTGTCGGAGCACCCGGTTTCATACATTCGCCTCCACGGGCTGAATGAAAAGGAATTCGATTACGCCTATGACTATTCCGACACTGAGTTGAAAGAGCTGGTCAAGCGGATCAAAAAGCTGGGAGAGCGTCACGACACCGTGTACTGCATGTTCAATAATGATGCCATGTATGACAATGCCCGGACACTGATGAAGTTCATGGACACATAACCAGCCAGAGACCTTTGCCCCCCCTTCGGCCACGATGGACCGGGCCTCGTACTATGTTTCTGAATCTGTATTCCCTTTGTGGGTGGAGGTGGAAGCAGGTTTTGTGGGCCAACGGAGGGAGCCCGTAGGGCGACCGGAGTTGGCCCGGGCGATGGCTGCTTGACAACCCTCATGCTTTGGCTTACGAGAAAACCTGGAGGGATTCCGTATGGAAAATTCAGCAGACAAAATGGTTCGTAAGCGCCGCCACCTGACACCGCAAGAGAAGTATCAGATTTTTCTTGAGGCCACAATGGCCAAGGCTAAGGGTAACGGTTCCATCAGCGAGGTCCTTCGCCGCTGGGGTATCCACTCAAGCGATCTCACGCGGATCAGGGCATCTGTCGAAGAAGGAGCGCTCGGTATTTTCAAAGAACGAAAGAGCAGAAGGCCCAAAATCAATTTGGAGCAGTACGAACAGCTCAAGGCGGAGAAAGAACGCCTGGAGGCAACTATCG
This sequence comes from Deltaproteobacteria bacterium, assembly GCA_034522175.1. GTDB lineage: Bacteria > Desulfobacterota > DSM-4660 > Desulfatiglandales > Desulfatiglandaceae > JAIPDZ01. The sequence goes on from JAXHLQ010000001.1 coordinate 5,115,530, forward strand.
TCGAACAGGCCGCCGAGCTAGCGATACTGAAAAAAAAAGATCGCTCGGGCTAAATGGAGACCTCAAGGGCAAATACCTCCCGGAGGAAACCAAAGAGATTCTGGTTGAGTTCATTGATCATGTACACAAGAAACATCGTGTGTCTATCACGTACTGTTGCCAGAGAGCTGGTCTGAACGTAAAGCGCTACCAACGCTGGGAACGGCTTTACCGAAAAACGGGTCGCTATGGAGGCGGAAAACCAGGTCCAAAGAGAGCCCCACACCGTCTGTTACCGAACGAAAAGGCAGATGTTGTTAAACTGGCAAAGGACGACAAATATTTGGATTTATCTCATCGACAGCTTTCTGTGGTCGCCTCTGAATCTACCGCTTTGGAGGCCAGTGCCTCCAGTTTTTACAGGGTCATGAAGGAAAAGCGGCTCATGGAAACCCGTCAGAGGAAGCCCAGAACACCCCAGCCAAAGCCTGAAATCAAACCTGAAGGACCAAATGAGGTTTGGAGCTGGGACCTTAGCTACATCGCCCTCGGGCCTATATTTGTCTATCTGTTTGCCATCATTGATGTTTATAGCCGAAAGATTGTCGGCTGGCATCTTGGGTTTAATGCCCGTGTTGAGTCTATGAAAAAGGCTTGGGATAAAGCCCTGGTCAATGAGAATTTAGTGGGTGTATCAGAAGCCCCGAAATTACCGACTGCCTTATCTGACCATGGTGTGCAGATGGCCAAAAAGACCGCCAAACAGTTTTTCAAAGATCTGGGGATCAAGCAACTCTTTGCCCGATACCAAACACCCCAGGACAATGCCTGGATTGAGTCTTGGTTCCGTATCCTGAAATACGACTGGCTACGGTATAAGGATTATGTCAGCTTCGATCAACTTAATGAAATCATCAGACGATTTGTATTCGTATATAATACCCAACGTTATCATGGTGCCATTGGTTATGTGACCCCGGAGCAGAAGCATACAGGCCAGGCTGAGGAGATCTTGAAAAGAAGATCTGAAAGAAAGCGTCTCGCTCGCCTGCACCGGATGAATGAAAACCGTCAATCTGTAAGCCACTTTGAGTCGAAAAAAGCGGCATGAAAACTTGCTTAGACCTTTATCCGTTTTGGTGTTGACAATTCAGAAACGGGCTAATGGACCGGGCCTCGTCCAACCGCCTGATCCAAAGTCCGCGCAGGAATCATCCAACCCCTTCACCCTTGTCCCCCTGGAATAGTTTTCCGGGAACTGAACATCAACCATCAAGGAGCTTCGAGAACAATGAATGATAATGATCTGGATTCCATTACCAACTCAACCATAGCCATATTTGAAAAGGCCACACGGAGAGAGAAGGCCGGAAGGAATTCTTTTGATGCCGGTTGGCAGGCTGCCTTGGAGACAATGCTTCTCATGATGGAGAAACGGACTGCGGAACAACCCGGGCAACTGCACCCAATGCAAATCGACGATGACGACGAATGGGAATTCTATATCCGCCTGAAATCGAAGCTCGATCTCCCTCCTGAAATTTGTGCGATACTGATAACGCCAAGCGCCTTTAAAAGCATTCCGAAACTCGATGGCCTCGATATTGAATTTTCAGGGCCAAAAGCTTGGGAAAGAAATGCATACTCAGTCATTGTCAGCGACCTGGAAGATCATGAGAAGATCCTACAGGCGTCTCTTCCAGGGATCAAGCATGCCGGAATCGATGTTTTTGATGATGGAAACCACCTGGTTGATTATGCTTACAATACGGTAGAAGAATGCATCGACAATCTGACAAGAATGGTATGGATGCACTTTGATCCGGGAGAGGAATGGACAGACGAATCGATCATCCGTTACACGGAAAACTGGTGTGCCAAAATTTATGAATCAGGATTGCAGGAGACAGCGATACATGAGGCGTTCAGTTATCTTCATCATCCTGAGTTGCTAGATCTTACACCTTTTCAAGCAGTTTTCAGAGCTGCAGGAGAAACCATACCAAAAGAGATTGAAAACCTTGACGAACTGATAGATACAACCAACACAACCAACCGGGATTTTGAACTGAGAAGGCCGCTCATTACTTCAGAGGCTGTTCTGAAAGGCCAGGAACCCGACTGTCGAATTCTGTTGGAGCAGCTACATGTTGAAATCGACCTTCTCCTTCAAGAACTCGAATTTGTCAAGGGCCTCAATTTTCCAGTTGAGAATCGGAGGGGTTCAGAATATCGAACGCTTTTTGACGAAACAGCCCATAGGATTTATCAAGCGGTAGTGGGACGGCCTTATCCGAACCTTCAAACGTCTGGGACGACATGGACAACGATCTGAAATCAATTATCGGAAAAATCATCGCATTCAGGGATGCCAGGGACTGGGCTCAGTACCATGACCCAAAAAACCTTTCCATGGCCCTGAGCATCGAAGCGGCTGAGATTCAAGAGATATTCCTGTGGAAGACCCGTCAGGATTCAAGGGAACTGTCGGAGGCGGGCATTGAAAGGGTCTCGGAAGAGATCGCCGATGTGTTTATCTATCTGACGTACCTTTGCCATGAATTCAAGATTGACCTGTTGGAAGCGACCCGGAAGAAGATCGAAAAGAACGGTGAAAAATACCCCGTTCAAACATCAAAGGGGTCAAACAGAAAATATAATGAATTGTGAGGGTGGGGTTGCTTGGAAATGGGTGTTGTCTCATATTTTTGGCGACAGTGATACGGCAGGGTTCCTGATACTTTTGAAAGATTGTCCCGATACGTTAGATTCTTGGAAAGTACAGCGTTTGTCAAGATATGTCAGCTTGAGGAATTTGGCACATATCATCTGGATGTAGCCAACCCAATCTCAGCCATTCTCACCAATATCCACCATCGTTTTCTTCAGTCATTTGTTCGGTATCTGCGCTGAGACACTCCGGGCAAGGGTCATAGACCTCGCCAACGAATGTGTGACCGCAATCAAGGCATCTCATATTCGCTTGACATGAAGAATTCTCTTCGTCCTCAAGGACTGATATCGCTTCCTCGGTATCAAATCTGTCACACTTTGGGCATCTGTCATAGACCTCGCCCATGAATCGGTGTCCACAGGAAAGGCACTTCATCCTTTTTTGGTCCGATCCAGTGATCTCATCCTGTGCATCATCGCTCAGGAACAGGTAGGCGCTGACGGGGTCGGTTATGCCGACTTGATCAAGGCCCGATCCAGAGACTTCGTGCGGCATTGAACCGGCGCTGTCGGCGCCATGAATCATTTCTTCAAATTCGTCGTCCAAATACATAAAATCCCGCAAACAAAGGAATGAAGCGCGATGCACGGAGGGGGCCACTCAATCCGTGTCCCTTTAAACACAGCGCTCGACCGTTGAGAAAGTTACTTTTCTTCCAGCGTCCCGCCTCCCCCTGCATTTTTTCCCACTTTTGAATTACGGCCTCTGCCAAACCAAACTTCTTTCTGCGAAGGACTTCCCCATATTCCTGCACGATCTTTTCAGTGGCAATCCAGTCAATATCAGGGCTGCCGACGAGAAACACAATAACGTCCTCGGGCAAGCGGTCTCTGAATACAGCGGATATCAGGACATTGGTATCGACCACGACCCTCATTGCCCGCTCCTGTGGCGATCGATTTCAGCGGCGATCTCCTCTTCGGTGATGGCCTTCATCTGGGGCAGTGCCTGGGTCTCCTTGAAAAGGGCCTTCAGCCGCTTCACCCGGTCTGTTTCGTCATGATCCGGCGCCAGCAAAAGAACCTCCACCCGCTGGCCTTTCTCGAAGGGCACATCATCCAGAACCAGCTTTCTGGGCTCCTTGACGGTTGCATACATCTTGTGTGCTTTCATTCTCTCCTCCTGTGAAAAGGAAGGTTTAGACAGGATCCTATGGATCAGCTCGACAGATTTAACCCGCCCCCAGTGGCTTCAAGCAAGGCAAGGGGGCAGATGGTTATCCTCCCTGGATAGACCAGTCGCACCACTTATGTCCGGCCCTGCCTTGTGCCGTCTGCCAGCGAATTGCCCAGCCTGCCCGGGATTGTTCTTGTCGATAACCGAGTCGCCCTCTCCCTCAAAGAATCCGTCCCAATCTCTTAATCGCTTCGAACCTTAATCAGTTCCAACCGCCTAAAATCCCTTATCAATTTATACAAGTTCACAAGCATGCCCCGTGAAACCTGACATTGTTTAACTGGGGTTCGCTACGTTCCCCATTCGGTCCCTCATGTTCGCTACGTCCCGCATTCCTTCAATCGGTCTGTTAACTGTTACCGTTATTTGATTATTTACGGACGTCCCCCAACCCACCCAACCCATGAACTTAATTCTGGAGAATAGGCCTGTGGAAAAACAAAAAGTAACGGCGGCCCCCATCCTATTCACCTTTCAAGTTTAAAAGTTGGGAACGGCCCGAATTCTCTCACGTCAAGCAAATATCTTAAAGTATCTTGCTGACAAAGAAGTCCTGGTATCCTCCGTTCCTCTCTTCCGGATAACCGACAAGCCTCAACCTGACAGACGATTCGTCTTTATCTGCGTCTCTCAAAACTTCGATAAGTCCAAGATTTAGACCGGTGAAAGGGTTCATTCCATCGTCCTCCGATTTGAGAAGCCTCGTCTTGGCCTTGAGTCCGTCTCCGCAGTCCATATCTATGAAAGCATGCTCCGGTCCCGCCTTGGACCACTCCGCCATGAAGCTCTTGGTCCTGTTTGATATAGCGCTGGATGTGAATTGATATAGAACAGGTTTGGGCTTACGGCCTTTCCATTCGATTGAAAAGGCACACCCGATGTGGACATCTCCGCTTACAATGATTACCCGTTGCCGCGGATGTCGCACTTGATGCTCGTAAATGATTCTCAACAAGCGGTTTCTATCTGACTGGTTAGGGCCATGGGACCAATGGTCTGCAAAATCGACGAGACTTCCAAAAAGCCGGTTTCCCATTTTGGTCAGCCATTCTGGCAGATGAACTATGGGGACGCTCGACATTATCAATAGGACATGCTTATCGTGGCTTCTGTCAAAAAAAGCTTGCAGATCTGCCATTTGAGCGTCGCTGTAAAGTTGGTTGGGTTCCCCTTCTTTCCCAACTTTGCGTTCCGAACGGATGTCCATGACAAAGACGCCAATGGTTCCATAATCGAAGGAGTAGTGAAAAGATCTTGGCAAACGCGCCGTTCTCTCCATTACCCGTGAGCCTTGATAATCGAAGTATGCCTGTAATGCACCTTTCTTTATGTTCTGATAGGCTTTTGAAGAATGGGCCTTTTCAGCCCCCCAATCATCTTTGATCTCGTGATCGTCGAGGATAGGATAACAGGAATAGTTGGCATAAAACTGCTTGATTTCACGCAGGTTCCAAAAGATCCTGTACCGCTCCTGAAAGGCCTTCCGAACGCTGTCTGCATCCCAGGCGAGGATACTTGGCCCCATGGGATGGTTCCAATTCTTGGTGTAATGCTCTTCGAACAAGGACCGATTTTTGGGAACATCCGAGTAAATTTGATCGCCGCCAAGAAGGAGGAATTTCACATCGTTGTCCTTGAGTATGTTTTGGGTAACCTCCAAGAGCCGTCCTCTGCGTGGGTCCAAATCGAAATTGTCCTCATTGAAGGGCTGGTGACAGCTCATCAAGCCGATCACGACCCTCTCGGGGGTATCCGAAGGCTTCTCGGGAAATGTCATAAAGGTGCCACCCCCCAACGGCTTCAGGTCATTACGCCGAACCACCAGGTACCCATACCGGGTCAAGGGCTTCAGGTCACGTATGAGGAGCGTCTTCGTGTAATCTGATGCGTCATCGTCAATGGCTACGCCAAATTCTTGCTCTGCGCGAAAGTTGTCCGATTCATGGCAGAAAACTTTAACCTCTCCAGGTTGATCCGACCGCATCCAAATCCTGGCATGATCCGGGCCTACCTCGCCGACCGCAACCATGTTTTGCAGTTGCCTGGTCGCGTGATCGAATCTCTTCATTTTTCTCTCTTCAGCCATTTCAAACGCCTCCTCAGAGTCTCACAGACAAAACCAGCCATCGTCGATCGTCACTTGCATCTGTCATACTCGTCTATATTTTCGAGGTCAAACGCCCCAGGAAAGTCCAGGACTGGACCATCCAGTTCAATGGTGCAACTGTAATCGAAAAGGATCAGGGTGCCGCCTCGATAAACCTTGATGAGGTAATACCACCCACGAGGGTCCACTTCCAATGTATGATTTTTGAGTGCATCGAAGTAGTCTTCAGGAATCTTGTCTCTGACCAACTCCATAAACCGCTGGTCGTCGAAATTTACCGGGATCTGATCTCCATATTCCCCGATCACCTTGTCACTCGAAAACGTCACCGCCGATTTGAGAATCCCATACTCCTGTTTGCGGCGCTCGCCGAGGGTGGCGCAGGCAGAAATGAAAAAGACCGTGAGGGACAGCCATATCGTCGCTTTCAACCCGATTCTCATATCACACCCAATAGGTCTTGGTTTGATCGGTTGAACCCATATCGACGCCCGTGTCCAGATTCCAATTCCGAATGACCTCTGCAATCTGGACAGCCGATTCGAAACCGGCATACATTCGATACCATGCATCCACGACATTGTTCACAGCCCTGTCGAACCCCACGGTTTTAAACCTTCCTGTCGCACCTCCCGGCATCCTGACTTTCATGTAGTATTTTTCCTGTTCTTCAGGGAACTTGGCAGCGATTTCGTCGCACGTCTTGTAGAGAAGTCTATTGGCGATCCCGGCGTGGCGGAAAAGCGCGACGATGCTCGATCCACCCTCTGCGGCATCGATGGCGTTTGAATAAGTGATAACCCAAAAAGACGGGTTGGGTTCTTCACCGATATCGGAGTAGGTTCTCTCGATCTGCTTTCGCCAAAATTCCATGAGGGCCTCGAAATCCTCTTCTTGTTGACCACAAAGTTTCAAGACAGAGGAAAATTCCATGTACCTGATATCCATTTTTGTCACTTGATGGTATATGAGAGAATCTTGGGTGGTTTCACATAATTGGTGCTCTTTTGAATTCTCTTCGTAGGGTCCGACGATGGCTTCGACAATGGGATGAATGGTCGCATCCACAATGAGATGGGAGACATAACCGAACAACCAGGCGAGAATACGCTCATCCGTGGGACCGAGCGGACCTTCGGCCCAGGTGTTTTTGATGTCGGTGTAACCGTGCAAAACGATGCCATTCGTCGTTTTGTAGTGCATCAGGTTTGCCCAATTGACAGTCCCCGTTTTCAAGCTCAGATAGGGCAAGTCTGGACTCACCGCGCCAAGATAGAGAAATTCGGAGGCCCGGTTGAGAATTCTGTATAGCGGAACGCCAAGGGCCGATCTCTTGCGTTTGGCCGCATCAGCTATCAGGAAATGGGTGAAGGGTCCGGCCATGAGTTACATATGAGAATTGCCGTCAATTTAAAGGGTTTTCTCTCCACCGAACAAATTCCGGTTCAATGCTCCGTTGCCACCGCGAATCCCACGTCAGACTGGAGGACGGCGTTCGCCGTAAAATAGCCATGGATCTATGGCCGGAAATCTTAGAGACCCGCTGAAACACACTCACGGCGATCCTCCTTTGAAAGCAGGCTTCCTCAGCATAACAAGGTCGTCATCCAGGCCTGTGGCGGAGAATGTCGAGCCTTGGAGAAGCGTCTCTAATGCTCTCGGCCTGAATCGGTTTGATCCGGAAAGGAAAGAAACTCGGGCTGTCCAGCAGTTCCCTGAGCGGGGCCGATCCGTTGGCGCGGGCATGAAGGGCAGCTTCGGTCAGCCAGGCGATCAGTCGCGGGTCTTCAACGGAGAGCGTTGTCCCGGAGGTGTAGATACCCTTTGATCCGCTCTCCTGCAGTACGCCCCAATCCAGAAAGGAGCGCAACACCCGGCGGGCTGCGCGTGAGACCGTCTCCCGCTCACCATATTGCTCGCGGACCCGGCGCTGGACATGTGCGGCGGCCGCAGATCCCTGAAGCCTCAAGAGCCGGCCCACCTGTATCGCTACTTCTGACCAGAACGGATAGACTGCCGTCACCATGCCCCAATGGATGGCCAGATGGTCGGATAGAGGAACACACTTGAGCAGATCCAGCCCGTCGTCGCGCAGGGGTTTGAGTTCGCTGGGAACCGTTACCCATGCCTTCAGAAGAATCGTGATGATCTTTTCACGATTTCCTCGCTCGGCCTGCCCTCCGACCGAGACCTTGTCCTTTAGAAGTTCCTGCAGGGCATCATTGACTTCAGACTTGTCGTTCCCCGCCAGGATCAGGTTGGTTGTCTGCTCAAACCATTCCAGACGCACCCGCTGACTAAATCCGACCTGTCCACGGCGGTCCCGAACCGCCTGATGGTTCTGGCCTGTTCTTTGTGTCATTCACCCCTCCTTTCGACCTGGACCAGAGGGACGATGAGTTCTTCGATGGAAATGCCGCCGTGGCAGACGGTGTGTTCTGTCTCTCGAACAAAGGCCTGCCGGTGAGGCGCCAAAAGGGCGAGGTAATCCTCCGGGAGGCCAATGGGGTCCCATTTTAGCGCGGCTGGAAAACGTTCCTTCACCTTACCTCGAAGGACCTCGTCTGGATAAATGCGAACTCTTTCACCGCGCAGATCCGCCACAGCCCCTTCAGCCGGACGTCCACACCCTTCCGCCTCAATGTTGCCATGATCCGAAGTCAAATAGACCCGGAATCCACGATCCAAGGCCAGATCGAGGAGGGCTCTGAGATATGGCTGGTTGGCCCATTGGCCCACCTGGTTGTTCATCCCGGCAGCGCCCATCTCCATCCCGTGCATGATCTTGTCGACCTTGTCCACAACCAACCCGGCGACCCTTGCCTTAGGATGAGACAGAGCATTGGAAACGGTTTCCAGACTGCCATCGCCCAGCCCCTTGACGTAGACGACTTCGTTTGGGGTAAGGCCATTATCAGCCCAGAACTGCAACCAGAGCGCCGGTTCCTTATCCGTGGTCTGGATGCTGTTCGGAAAAAAGAGAGGCGCCTTACCGGCAAAAGCGGCCTGGCGTGAAACCGAGGTAAGCGTTGGAATCCAGGCAAAAACAGCCTGCTCTCGAAATTGAAAACTGGGCTTTCTTGATGTGAGCGCACCACGGATTACCAGCCATTGATCCATGGCCAGACCATCCACCACAACCAGGGCGATCTTCGCTTGACGGTCTTCCCCCACCTGACGGGCAAGAAAACGCGGGAGATGGTGCAGCATCACCGGCGGCACGGGCGGCAGGTTGACCAGGCCTGCGTACCGCTTCAAGAGCCAGGCGGTAAAAGCAGCGTCCACCTGGGCCTGAAGATCTTTGATGCTTCCCGGTGTCCGCGTGGGAACGGCCTCCAACGGGTCGTTCGTCTGCAGAATCAGCTCGGCCCAACCACGGGCAAAGTGGAACCACTCCGTGTGCCTTGCGTCGTCGGCCGGGATGGATGTCTGGAGGCTATCCATGAGCTTGGCTATGCGGCGGGACCTGTCCTCGATGGGAGCGGTCTGGATGCCGATGCCAACCCAGCTCTTTGACAAGGCGTCAGCGTGGTCGTGCGGGACGGAATGGAGCAATCCTTCGACAAACAGGTTATCCAGGTAGACCCGAATGTCGTGGTGGTCGAAGGGGAGATCAACAGGTCCTTTAATGGTTAGACCATAGCTCCCATCTTCACGGACACCTGCCTGCGCCGATGCCTCGGCAGGCAGGCCGGATATTCCCTTGGTTGCTTCGCGATCGAGGAAGATCGGCCATCGCTCCTGGAGGAAGGTGAAGAAGGCCTCCCGATCAGCCGCCAATCTCTCCAGCGGCCATTCATCGAAATAAGTGCTCTGACGGAGGAGTTGGATGAATCGCTCATCCAGCGCCGGCGGAATTCGCTGACCGCGGTAATGGCGGCGGAGCAGCACACGCAGAAGGTCCGATGGCTGTTTGATCAGCTCGGGCGCAATTTCAAAGACATGGCGGAGGACAAACTCCTTGGTGGCGTTGTCGCCCAGCTGACCGGGGGCATATTTTGTCTGAGCCTCATACAAGGCATCCAGGTCCCCACGATCCAGCGAGGTCACGACCGGGTAGCTGAGGTTCGGAAAGATGTCGCCGAGGTTGAAGGAGAGCTTTCGGCCTGCCTGAAGAAGGTCGTAGGGCAACGTACCAAGGTCGCTCTCTTGGGAATGCAGAACAACCACGAGGTCCGTATGCTCGCCCCGGTCCCAGCGGGATCGGAACTTCGATTCATAGGCATAGCGGAAGGTGATTTGGTCTTCGAACGGGATCAACTCGAAGCCCCGTTCTCGGATACCTTCGAGAATCCGCTCTTCGAGCAAAAGCCCATCCGGGTCGGCCACCAGGGTCAGCCGGGCGACTTTCGGGGTGAACTCCTTCAGGATTTGGTCACGCCAGCTACTCATGGCCACTGCCCTCCACCCGGATTACAAGCAGTGGCGCCAGTTCGGGATAGGCATGGGCCTTCCGGTCAAGCTGCTCCTGGAAATTCCGCTCCTCCTGGGCCAGGAGGTTCAGACGATAATTGCGGACCTGGGGCAGGCCGATCCGCTCGGTGTTCCTGCGGCGGGCGGCAAAGGCGTAGTTGGCCTTTTCGCGTTCGCGGCCGATGCGGGCCCGCTGCTCCTGCACGAGCGCCTCGTAGATGGGCCTGCCGTGTTCCTCTGCGGCGCTCTGTAACTTCTCGAAGGCCGATTGAGAGACCGAGGTTTCCAGAAAAGACCGGATCTGCGGGATTATCGAGAGGAGCTGGTCCCACACGTGTCTGGCCGTGGGCATGTACACCATGCCGTTATCCGCCAGGAAGAGCGGCATCATCCTTCGACGATTCCACTCCATGGCGGCAATGGCAATTCGCCAGAGAGACCAGATGCCTTGGACTTCGCCTGCGATACCGGGGATCGATACTACCGGGACCGGCTGGCCCGGCACGAAACGGGGAAGCCGCATGGCCAGACCGCGTACCTTTGGCGCTTCCAGGGTAAGATGTCGGGCGGACGGAAACTTCTCGGCTTCCTTTCCGGTGAAGACCACATTCTCGCAGGTCTCGCCGTCAGGCCAGGTGAGATCCAGGTCTGGCCTTTTCTCTCGGCCTTGCCGCCATGCGCCTTGAGATAGCTCACGGTCATACGTTCCACCCAATGGGGCAAGGGGTGGGTCAGCAGCCGTTGGGCTTCGCCGGGTTCCAGATCCTCGGCCGCGCCGAGAACGGATGCCGTGCTTCGCGCATCGCGGGCCTGCTCCTGCAAGCGGGCGACCACACTCTCCACAGAGTCCTCCACCTTTTCCGGGTTGAGGATCGCCTCGACATACATCTCGTCGAACATTCTCCCGGCCTGGGCCGAGTCGAGGACATCGCCGGTCTTGTCGATGCCGAACTCCTCGAAGATCACGGCGAGTTTCTGCTCCAGGACCTCACGGACCCGGTGCTCCACCGTGTCCTCAAAGACGAAGTTGACGGCCCGAACCGTATGGGTTTGGCCGATACGATCCACCCGGCCGATCCGCTGTTCAAGCCGCATCGGATTCCAGGGGATGTCGTAGTTGATCACCACGTGGCAGAACTGGAGGTTCAAGCCCTCCCCACCTGCCTCGGTGGAGATGAGGATGCGGGCACCTGCCTGTGCGTCCCCGCACGCAGACAGGTCCTTGGCGAATGTCTCTTGGACCCTCTTGCGATCCTCCATGCCCATGGAGCCGTTCAGACAAACGACCGGGAACCCGCGCTCGGTCAGAAACCAACGCAGCATCTCTTGGGTGGGAAGGAACTCGGTGAACACCAGTGCCTTAAGTTCCGGGTCTCCCTCCTCGGACTGGAGGCGGTAGAGCCAGTCGAGCAGCGCCTCGGCCTTGGCGTCCGGTCCCGCCTGTTCGCAACGGGTCGCTGCCTCCAACAACAGCTTGACCTCGGCGCGCTCGTTCTTGAGCGCTTTGAGGCGGGTACAAAGCAGCACGTCGACCTGCTCCTGGCCATCCAGGTCAGCCCATTCCTCCTCGGAGGCGAAAGGGAAAAGAGTCAGTTGCTCCTGAGGTGCGGCCAGTGCCTCCAGCCGCTTTTCGAGCGTGGTGCGGATGGCGCTCGTGCTGGAAACCACCAGCCTCTGCATGAGAATCATCAGGAAGCCGATATAGCTCCGCTTCTCCCGCATGGCCTGGTTGTAGCCCTCCCGCACGTACTCGGTCACCGCCTCATAGAGGATTTTCTGATTGCGGTGGCGCTCCTCCCAGGAGACTGGAGCAAGCTGTGTGCGCCGGGGCTTGAACAGAGGCTTTCCCTCGGAATCGATGGCGTGCCGTTTTTCGGTGCGGATCACATGCGGCTGGACCCGCTCACGGGTGACGCTCCCGATGTCCGGAAACTCCCGGGCGTCGATCAGGGAAACCAGCCGATGAAAGGCGTCAGTCTTCCCTGATGAGGGGTGGCCGAAAGCATCAGAAAATAGGGAGCAGCCTCAGCGAGGCCTTGACCCAGCTTGAACCGGGCCACCTGGTCCGTGCTTCCGCCGAGCCGGTGCGCCTCGTCCACAATGACCAGGTCCCAACCGGCGGAGATCAGGTCCTCGAACCGTTCGCGGTTGTATTCGCTCACCTGGGCGGCGCTCCAGCCGCGGCGCTTGTCCAGAGGCTTGACCGAATCCATGGGCACCACCACCTGAGACAACATCTGCCATGCATTGGTGGGCGGCGTTTCCGGATCGTGATTCCCGTTTTCCGGTCCGGAGACCGGAGCGATCCGTTTCAAGGTCTTGATGTCCTCAGGGAGTACGAGTTGGAAGGTTTCACCAAAGTGAAACCGCATCTCGCTGACCCACTGGCTCACCAGTCCCTTCGGGGCGATGACCAGTGTTCGCTTGACCAGCCCGCGTAATTTCAGCTCCCGTAGAATGAGACCGGCCTCGATGGTCTTGCCCAGGCCAACCTCGTCTGCCAGGAGATAGCGCACCCGGTCGTTGGCGATGGCACGCGACAGGGCCCGGATCTGGTGCGGAAGCGGAATGACGGAGGACTCGATGGGCGCGAGCAGGACGTCCTGGGTCAGGGCGTCGGCCACGCGCGCGGCGGCAGCGACGTAAGCGATATCGTCCGGCGAGCCGGTGCCCGCGCTCTCCAGGGGTTTGAGCCTGGAAGCCGGAATCCGGACCACAGAGTCGCGCCCGGGCAGCCAGACGCGGCAGGTCGTCTCGCCCCAGAGCGTCTGAGCTTCGAGGACCTGACAGAGCTGCCCGTGGTCCGGGCTAAAATACCACCCGGAACTCATTTATGGCATGCTCCGAGATACGGGATAACTTGGTAGAAATTTATTCCAGGTCGAGACGTTGAAAACAGCGCAGTCGGAAACAATCTTTCGCTTCCATACTCCCGAAAGTGGGCCATAAAGAGGCAGTTTCCGCTTAAGGTCGTCGGTTCTCGCGATCAGATCGGCTTCCGTGAGCGTCTCAATTGCAACCAAGACGTAATAGTATATCGGCTTCTCATCTTGAGCTGAGGCCCATGTGTATAAAAACGAATCGCGGTATTTGTACTTGAAATCCTCATCAATCCTCCCCGAGAGGAAGTTCTTAACCCACTTCTCGCTTTCCACCTTTTTGCTTTGGGGATCTTGCGGGTCTTTAAACTCAACAAACAGATATCTATCTTCAAGCTCTATGATGAAATCCACGGCCTTCATGCAATGGGAAAGACCGTGAGTGGGATCATCAAATTTCCTGGCCGATATGCCGGCAGGGACAGTGATCTCTAAATTGCCTTCCGTGAATATCGTCATTCCGTTTTACCCCCAAGACTTCTCTTTATCTCGCGGTCGTATAAATCGGCAAAGGCTTCGGCAATGGCATTAGGGTGAATGTCCAAGTAGTTAACAGCCGAATCACAAGAAACATCACCAGACTCGCTGTCTCTGTAAAGGGAATGAAATTTGACACTATCTTGGCTCTTTTTTCTTAAATCAAGTTCCTTGAGAATCACATAATCGTGAGTTGCCATGAAAACTTGGACGCCGCCCCTCTGGAGCTCCAGCATAATTTCCATCAATACACCATAAAGCCTTGGATTAAGATTCGTTTCAGGTTCGTCCCAAAAAAGCACGGAGCCACTGAGAAGGGTACCGTTTTGAATCAAAAGCCAGAGCAACCCAAGCTTGCGCATGCCTTCGGCCAAAAGCGAGAACTCCAGATTCCCCTGCTTGTTGCGCAAAAAGAATTCTTCTTCCTTGATCGTAACCTTTCCATCTATCGCCTTTTGTAAACTATTCAAGAGTTTTCTGCGGGCTTTATCTGTTGGCCCTCGCAAGGCTGGGCGATAGGCACGATCCAAGATATCCGCGTAGACTTCCTCAAAATGGACCTCACGTTGGGTGTACAAAGAGCGGAATCCTGGGGCATTTGAGAGCATTTCCTTTACCGGGATGTAAACGCTTTCTAGTGGATTTTCTTTCCATTTATTGATGTTGGTTAGAGTGGCGTTTTCTGCCTTGGTGGTGTGATTCGTAAAAGAAGCCCTAAGCTTTATCTGTCCCCGAAATATCTCCACAGTGCAACGAGAACTGGCTTTTTGACGTTTGACAAGGCGCCCCAATGCCCTCCCTGAGGGCAAAAATGTTCGGATCAGCTTTTCAGCAAAGTCAAGCTTGGTTTTCGTAATATCACAGGCGGCGTACGCCACCTTCATAAGGTGAGTTTTGCCAGTTGCATTAGCGCCGACAAAAACATTGATGCCGGGAGATAGCTCAAGGTCTAAACTTTCAAAAGCTGTAAATCTGTCAAGTTTTATTCTCGTCAGTTTCATGAATCACCTCCTGTTCTTGTCAATGCCTGGTCGTACCACATGAGGAGCTTTGGGTCTTCCTGCAGGACGTTGTCGGGTATCTTGCGGGCCACGGTGATGATGGTGGGGTAACCGCGCTCCTGCCATGCCTTCTTAAATCCGGCCCGGACGGCCTCGAGGCGGAACACCTTCAGGCGCTTTTGGCTGGACGTCCGGTAGTCCTCGAACTCCTTGAGCAGCGACCGCTCGCGCAGTTTCTCCAGGTCGCCGGCCTTGTTGGGGTCGGGCACGTACCAGCGGTCCTTGCCCTTGGTGCGGAGTCTCTCGTCGTCCTTGGACAGATTGCGCAGCTCCTTGAAATTCGTGGAGAGGTAGCTGTGTATCTGGTTGGGAACCTCGCCCTTGCCGTCGTAGCGCAGAAAATTTTGTTCCAGCAGATGCGATAGCTCCAGCGGCTTCTCGTGTTTCTGCCAGCCGCCAATCTCCTTGATGAACTGTGGGTGGATTTCCTGGAAGGTTTGGGGCTTCCCAATGAGCTGCTGTTTGAGCCACTGGATGGCCGATGACTCATCGGTGACAAATAGCTGGAGTTGCAGTACCTCGCGGACGGTCATTCGCTTCTTATCGTACTCGGCCACCTGATCGGGCAGGAAGTACATCCCGTCCCGCTCGGAAAACCTCTGCATGAGTCCGGCATAAAACTCCGCCGCGGACATTGGCATTGTCACACCACGCTGGACGTGGAAAGCAACCATTCTGTCGAAGAGCAGGTAGTTCTGGCGCTCAGCGATAACCTTGGCTTGACTGTCTTTCGCCAGGAAAACTGGCAGTTGCTTCAGATGTGTCCGAACGAAGTCCCATACACCATCAGCAGTACCAGCTTCCAAAGTGAAGCGCTCTTCGAGTCCACCGTTTGGCCTGTAAACAGTGATTGCAAGGTCCTTGTCTACAGCGGCTGCCTTGTGGTCTTGATGTAGCGTCGAATGCACTTTATCAAGAATCGCAACTGAGGCTACGACGAAACCTGCCGTCTCCAATCCTTGCTGTATAGCAGACCATATAGCATTTGCTGAATTATGGAATTCGACCACCATCCATCTGCCAGGTTTCAATACCCTGTAATATTCACTAAAGCACCTTGTCATTATGTGTTGGTATTCATAAATGCCCTTCTTTTGGACTGTATTGGTGATTGCTTCTGTAGAGTTGTTGGTGAAGACTCGAAGCCACCATTCCGCAAGAATATTTTGTTCTGAATAGTTGATGTTGCCGCCAAAGGGAGGATCGGTAAAGATGAAGTCGACTGAGGTATTCGGTATGCTTGCTAATTGTGTGGCACTCTGTGTGGACACAATAGAGTATTCCTTTGGCCATGAAGATCTGAGTGCCTGGGCCTGTTCCAGCACAGAAAGCACCTTGAGTCCGACGTTAGTTTCTACCTGTATTGTCGGAACATAGAGGGTATTGGAAAGAGGACCTACGGGAGAACCCTTGGGACGTCTGTTGTCGACATAGAATCTATTCCGCCGGGTCGCGTTATTCTCCAGAATCGTTAAGGCGCAGAACAACCCAGCGCGACGCATGTCTGGGTCGCTAAGCGCGGCAATCTCAGAGAGTGCGTAGTAGTTACGGCGTGTGTAAAAATGATGAATGTGGGTTATGCCCCAGTATTCTGGCAGGTTGTTGCGCTCGTGTGTCATGTGCGAATATGGCAACTCAGCAGGCGTCAGTCGAACGGCTTTCTTCCCAACCTCTTCCGCCAGATTCACGTCCGCTTCTGTTGCATCTATTCTTATAGCCCTGTTGCCGCTTTTCTTCGAAACCAATACCATTGTGGTCTTCGCAAGTCGTATAGGCTTCCCGAGCCACCCATCAAAAGATGTGGAGAATGCTTTTTTCTGAGAGTCGGAACGAAGAAGAGCCCTGCACTTTGGGCATGAGTATTGCGCCAGCATCCTGGAATCGTCATAGTCAACAGCGACATCGTAGATACGAAAATACTTCCCCGCACTCTGAACATTCGCCCCAATCACTCCACACAGCGTAATCGAAGATTTCTGTTCGACCGTTGCGTTGGGTCTGGTAGAGCGGGATTATTTCGTTGCGAATGTATTGGCCTAATCTTCCCTTGGAGCCACTACCCAACTCCGAGATTAGCGGAGAATTCATCACCGATGCGGTAAATGTCGCCGCAGGGGAAAGGTCCACGAGTATGGCGTGACGCGCCAATTCTGTTCTGGGCGTCCTTCGCCATTTTCGGCAGGAAGATCGCCGTCGCACAATAGGCAGGCAAGACCTGTCATTCCAGTTCCACAGAAAGCGTCGAGAACGATATCACCGGGGTCTGTATATTGCTTGAGGTAATATTGAATCGCCTTATGTGGTACTTTCGTGTGGTAGGAAGGAAGGCGGTACAAGGGGTCGTTTTTGCCCTCACTCACATCCGCGGCGAACGGTTCGCGGCTGTATGGCTTGCTCGGGTCATAGGGTTTGCCGTAATGCCTGATGAAGTCCGCGATGAACGGGTTCGGACAGGCGGTATAATAAGGAGGATCGGACAGGGCCAGGATGTCCTCGTCCGAGCCGATAGGGAATCCCTCGATCTTGCGAAACTCAGGGTCTTTCAGCTTCTCGTGCAGGATGCCGAGAAAATGCTTCCGCCGCTCCTCGTCGTTCGGGAACGTCATGCCGAGACATTCCACGGGACCGGCCGCCTTTGATTTCGGGTCGATTTCAAAAAGATCTTTTTGATCACTCATTTTTGCATGGCCTTTTTCGCCGTCAATGTGGCGTCAAGTTTCTATTGAGAATACACCGAATAGATACCGGATTGTCGTGAAGAACTCGCCGAAAATTCCTTCGGGGTCAGGTTGAAGATACCCTTGGACAAACCTTGCCAGGTCTTCTGAAGATAACCGTGGATCAAGAAATGGTTCAATGACCATTCGGCGCAAGGCGTTCAGTTTGGGGATCCCGAGCCCCAGCCGTTTGATGGTCTCCAACGCCCCCTTGTCCTTATCGCGTGCAGCATGAATCTCTCCATTGGCAAAAAAGACAAACCTTACCTCACAATTCGGGTCCAATGGAGAAACCATTAAACTGGGATCATACCATTTGCCCTTCAGATTGCCGCAATGCCGAGGTTCTCCGGGTTGCAGGTCATTCTGACATGAGCAGAGCATGTTCGCGTAGTCAAGCGGGTCAACGCCAGACTTGCTTTGGGGTTGAAGATGTTCGATGTGGCTATCGTCATCGGTCAGTCGACGTTCGCAGTAGCAGCAGATATACCCTTGTTCCTTCATTAAAGCTTCTTTAACCACCTTCTTGACGCTGCCGCTCAAGAGATCGTAAGCCGGTTCCCACTCCTCATTTGCGAGGGATTTCCAATCAGTCAGTTCTGTCGGTTCAGATCCCTTTCGGATGTGCTTCATCGGCCTATAATCTCCTTTCTCTTGATGAGAACATCCGCTTTTAGCAGTTCAGGGTCAGCGCCGATGTGTTCCTTGAGACGCAATATCTCTCTTTTTGCCTTCTCCAGGTCGCCTTGATTAATGAGGCGAAAAACCTTGGTAAAACGCCTGGCAATACTCTTGGGCCTTGTGGTCGACAAGCCCATCAGGTCTTCGAGGATCCTTTCGACCGTCTTTCCGTAAGACTCCTCCGGCTTCTGGTAGACGATTCCGCCGTCTGTTTGCTCAAATAAGAATACCGACTCGGGTTGGACATGGGTGAGCACATGGGGTGAGTGAGACGAGACAATGAACTGGCAGTTCGGGAAAACCTTGCTTAAGTTCGGGATAACCATAATCTGCCATATGGGATGAAGGTGGAGGTCAATCTCGTCAATCAGGACAACACCTGAACCCTCGAGTGGCTTATTTGATCCAGGGTTTGCAATGGCCCGGCGCCTTGCCAGATCGCCGATGAGCGCCAAATTGCATTTCTCTCCATCGGACATCTGTTTGATATCGAATTTATTTTTGTCTTTACGGATTTCCATTCGTAAGGGATTGCGGTTGATGCGAAGATCAGTGAACCCGGTAAAGGCTTCAATTGCCTCCCGCACCGCCTTCAATTGCGGATCTACGAATCGTCTCTCGTCGCGAATCATTTGATTTTCGTAATCTTCCCTTGCCCTGAACCATTCAAAAAAAAGCCGAAAATCGTTTCGCTTGCCTGTCAAGGCAAGATCGTAGGCGGCGATCTGGTCGAAGGTGTGTTTAGTCCGAATTCGCAAGGGTACGTCAATAACCGAGCGGTTCACAGAATAGAAAACGGCGACAGGCAGACGGGTGTCGCTCTTTTTTTCCAACGATTCTCGAACCTTTTCAACAAGGCCCTTCAGTTCTTGAAGGTTTGTTATGGTTTGCTTTTTGGATGCCCTGGTTTTCTTCGCTACCTGCCAACTCACGTCTTCTCCACGGAAGGAGATCTCGATTCTTGCCACGGTCTCTCGAAAGCCATTTCGGATATCCGCCTCTGTAAAGAACCGCCCCGTTCCCTCTGTTGAACAGATTCGGCCGATCAATCTTGAAATCAAGACTGCCAAGGCATCCAGCACACTGGATTTCCCTGCGCCGTTTATGCCTGACAACACATTAATATCAGGCCTGAAATCCAGGGCCATCGAGGCTATGCCTCGGAAATTGGTCAATTCGAGTGTCTTGATGATCATGGTTTTTCTCCCTTTCTCACTCCAAAACGATCCTTACCTTGCCGGGCTCCTTGCCTTTGGTCAGCCCATCCAGGTATTCCTCGAACCGTTTGCGCATCTCCCCAAGGGTGGCCGGGGAGCCGCCCGCGAGCAGGGCTTCCCGCAGGTCGCCGATCTTGACCGAGACCCTGGCGAGCCCGGAGAGAACCTCCTGTAAGGCGTGGATAAAATCTTGGTCGAGATCATCCGGCAGGGTCCGCTTTTTAATGAAACGATCGACCAGTTTGCGCGGCTCGGGCTTGAGCAGGCTCAGATTGCCCTCGGTGGTCGGGTCTTCGAGATTGGCGAGCAGCGTCTGGGTCCAGTTCTCGACCAGTTTATCGAGTTCGCCGTCCAGGGCGTTCAGGATCGCCACTGCCGGCGGGCCGCTGGATTCCGAGATCGGCTTGAAGCTGCAATGCGGGCAGACCGGCGATGCTTCCAGTTCCTGCTCGGTGAGCGCGAAGCAACTCTTGAGACCAGCCAGGCGGTTCTGAAAGTCCGACAGTTGCTGGCGCGGCATCAAGTCGATAGTGGAAAGCTTCTGCAGATCCTTAAGCCGTTTATCGCCCATGAGCTGGGCCTTGCGCCTATCCTCGTTCACGCCGAGACGTGCCTTGGCATGCATGGAAAGGTAAGCCAACAGATAGGCCTTCTTGAGGTCGCCGAGCTTGCGCTGGGTTTGCTGGCGGAAGGTCGCCGTGGTACGCTCTGACCGGGTCTCCGATCTGGGCGAGGACCCCGTCCCGCGCCGTCTTCATCTTGTCGATCCATTCGTGTCCGGTGGGCAGGACGGCCTCGGCGGTCGAGATGTACGAAGCCGTGGTCCCGAGGTCGACCACCAGTTCCTCAAGCGATTTGATTTCGGCAAGGGAATTGAGACCATCCCGATGGGCCGTTACCTCTGAGACGTCGTATCGAAAGTTCTTGAGTTTGCCAGTCGTGGTGTAGGCTTGCAGGGATTCGAGGAAGGTCTTGGTCTCGTCCAGTTGGGTGCGCAGATTCTTGACCTCTTCTTCGGCCAGCAGGCTGCGGCCCCAAAAAAACAATCCCGTTTGCAGGTTCTGCTGAACAAGAACCAGCCGTTCCACGGTTGTGGTGACGGCCTTCTGCAGTTCCTGAACCGGCTCATCTTTTCCCTGGGTCACCAGTTGAGCCATGCCAGGTGTGAGCCCGAGGAGTTCAAAAAGCGCCTTAAGTGCTGGGACATTCCATTCTTTGGGCCTTTCGATGTGTTTGAACTGGGCCAGTTCGTCGATGCCGGTCCCAGCAAGTTGGGGCAGGCCCGTAGCATCGAACTTCTTGCCCGGGATTGCAAGCACCAGGTCTCCGGAATACACCAACGCGGCAAGGACAACGGCAACCCATTCCGGCTCCAAACGGTACCGGTCTTTATCCATGTATTCCAAACCCTTGTCGTCCTGAATCAACTCGGAGCGGTTGACCACCTGTCCCTGGCCCTTCTTCTCGGCGACGGCCGAGTATGTGCTTGGCATATTTCGACCGATACGGATCGAGGCGCTCGCCATCGAGAAGATCGAGTGCATCCAACACTGCGGTGGCCTGCTTGGTGCGGCTTTGTCCGGCGATGAACCGAAGGGCGTCCTGGCCAGCCTGGGCCCGGTTCGCTCCTGTAATGAGCACCGAAAAGAAAGGATATTCCGGGGCCTGCTCTTGAAAATGGGGTCCGAGACAGATGCCCGCGATGGTATTCACAAGGTCGCGGAAGTTGATTCGTTCGTGGGAACCGATACCCGAGAGATCCCGTATGGACTTGCCCTTGGCCCACTCGGTCAGGGATCTGCCGCGTCCCTGATAGGTAAGCTCGAAGGCCGTGGCCATATTTTTCTGGAGCCATTGAACGAGGTCACGTAAGAAACCGGAGGCCTTTGACTCATAGGTCGCTTTGGCGTGACCGGAAGAGGTGGAGGCCAGGTCAAGGGCCGCAGCGTAGTTTCGAAGTGCAGCGCGGAATTCCTCGTCCGTGGCTGCCAGGCGCAGAAACAGCTCGTCAGATTTCTTTTCGTCCTTGAAGTGCGGCGCGTCAAAGGGTTGTATAAAGTAAAGGTAGAAATCCCGTGGCGGCACGGCCGTTGAGCGCTCGTTGGGCGCGCCAAAAAGAGGTATCCTTGGCGTGCCGCTTTATGCTCCAGCCATTCAAGCTCGTGCTGCCAGATCTTGTAGCCTGTCACGTAGGTCTGGTCGGTGCACTCCATGACCCGCCGGAGCGCCTCGTAATAGTAGCGGTCAAGCTCCTGGTCCTCGAGGCTGTCAGCCCGATCTGCGGATCTGGGCATCATAATCTACGGTTTTCTTTACATCGAGATAAAACTGACCGCTTAAACGCCCCTTACTATCTGTTTCTGTGGCGGAAATAAACTGGCCATTAACTGATTGGCTGATGACGCGTATCGCCGATTCCACCTCACCCCTGAGATCATCTGCTGGATCACCGCCAAGTTCAGCAGCTATTGGATCAAAAAGACATAACGAGTCTCTGAGAGCCTCAGCGTTGAGACCGACTGGTGTTTCAATGCTACCAACAGTCAGTCGGTGGAGGCTGAGCCCGTGGATAATTCTCCTTGCAAAATCCTTGTTTCTGCCTTTCGGGTAGTTGCTCTCCATCAGCCCTTCGAGTTTCAAACTGCAATCAATGACCTCTCGTATCTCAGGGATGGCGCGATAGGCCGAATTGTCCTTTAGGGTCGTCCAGTAACCATCATAGGCGATGACCCCTGGCCGCTCGTCGGGCACGTCTTGGCCTAGCAGCTTCTTCATGGCCAGGGAGAGGGTCTTGAGCACCTCGCGCTTTTCAACCGCTGTCACGCGTTCAAACGTGTCGATGTAGTCCGGATGCACGGGGAAGAGGCGCACAAACTCGTCCAAGCGCTCGTTCATGCGGCCGTAGAATTTGGCGAAGGGGGTCAGATACTCCCGGATTTTCACCTGTTGGTCGGCGGTCTTTTTGAGGAGACGCTCGGCCACGACGAATTTGACATCCTTGCGGGCGATGAGGATCTGCTCGAAGCGGTCTTTTACGCGGCGAACGCTGTCGGCCACAAAGGAGAAGCGAGGGCTGTCGAAAATGGCTTCCTGGACACCCGCGATGAAGCGGAAGCGCAAATCCTTGCAGACCTCGCCGATCTCGCGCAGGAAATTGAGGTCGAGGATGAGTTCCTGGTCCTTGCGCGTGCGCAGGTAGTCGAGAAGCTCGTCCACCACAAGGAGCAGGCCGTGGTCGGGATACCCCTGATGGAAGACGGTCATCAGCTCTTCGAAGGCACGTTTGTTGCTCACCACCTTGTCCGCGGGCGGGAAGGAATAGGCCACGCCCATGGAATCCAGATGCTCCTCCAGTTCGGCCACGAGGATGTCGCGCAGGGACATGGTGGTCGACCCAATTTCAGTTCGGACCACCTTGAATCGCCCGCTGATCTTTTCCGCGGCCTTGGCCACGCCTTTGTCGTTCAGATGCGTCGCGAGATCACCGTTTTCAGCCAAAGCGGAGATTACGGACATGAGGTGCGATTTCCCGGTGCCGTAGTTGCCGACGACCAGCAGCCCCTTGTTGTCCATGGGCTGGTCGAACTGAAGCTAAGGGACAACGAGGGTAACCAGCTTCTCAGCCATCTCCTCTGAGATGACGTAGGTCTGAACAAGCTGGTGAGCGGCAGCGGCCTCGTCGGCATCCCGCAACTGAACCACAGACTCGATAGGCTCGAACTGGATCAGGTCTCCGTATTTCATCTAAAATCCTCCACCGCGAATGGACGCCGAATACGCTACGTTCTGACTCGGATAACCAGAAACAAAATAAATGACTACCCGCTGATGACAACCGCCGACGCTGGGAAACCTCAATCGTATCCTACCAGGAACTCCCCCCCATTCGCGTTCATTCGCGTTCATTCGCGGTTCGTTTCAACGACAATCAGATCTCGCACAGGATATCGTCTGTATTCGGGATGGTCCGGCGTCGCGTAGAACAAGTGGTCGCCTGAAATCCCGCCACCCCAAGCCGCAACTACCGTCCTGTTGCGTGAAAGCCCTTGCAACAGGCGAAGCGGATCCTGCTTAAGCGAGACATCGAAAAGGACCTCGATGTTGTCCAGTAAAACCACGTTGGTTACGGCTGCGCCGACAATCTCCAGAGAAGGCGGCAACTGCAATGCCCGTTGACGCTCGGTGAGATCCAGCATGCGGCGAGACAGATCGAGGTTGACATTGACAATTGGAGCTGACGTGCGCTCGCGAACATCCTGAAGCGCGGCGGTCTTGCCTGAGCCGGCGGGGGCCACCAGCATGACGAGACGGTGATATAGCTCAGCCGCCTGGCCAATGCTTTGAATCAGTCTATCGACAAGTGGTTCCGTCATTATTGCCCCCTTTGGGTGAAAAAAGGACAGTGGAAACTGAATTCTGTCATAATTTCATAGTCCTTCATGCCGGAGATGTCAATCAAAACGAAGTTGATTATACAGTGTTAGGCCTGAGTTGTTCGATTCCGCCGCCTCTGGGTGTATCTTCCAATCCTCGATGTCCGTGTCTCCCGGTTTCGGCCATTCGTCTTTGCAAAAACAGACAGGTGCAGGATCTTCTCATTCAACGCCAGAGCGAACCCCGTCGCCTTCCTGGATTCAATCCTGAAATCAGTCCCTAATCCCACACCCGGTCTACCCTCCGAACCGGCTTCTGCTAGCGCCCTTCCGAAATTTGGTCACTTCGCTCTTGAGCGCCTTATGCTCTTTTTCCGATTCATACCAGTCGATGGCATCCAGGGCATAGCTTTCCAGGAGCTTCTTGAAGACCTTGGTGAAGGTGCCGGACCTGCCAAAGGCGTCCATCCCGGCGATCTGGCCGTTGATCATGAAAATAGTCCCAACCTGGGAGTCGATCACGATGGAAATCCCTGACATATTCGTCAGAGGGATGTCCGTTCCTTGTCGTAGATCGCCTTCATGGCTCCGGAGGAAGAAGGGGCCTCCATCCTGCCCGACGTATTCACCACCTTCAATTCGGGCACAGAACCGCCCTCACTTAGCTCCACCACCTCGATCATGCTTTGGCTCAGGGCCTCATCGAGGAGCAGATAATCCAGGCCGATGGCATAGGTTGACAGGAGCGGGTAAACGGCCAGATTTTTGTGGGACTGTTTCCGGCCGACCTTGAGTTGTTCCAGAAAATTGCCGATGATTTTGTCCATGAGTTGGGCCTCCTCTTCATATGGTTTTCTTGGCACCCCGGTGAAATACGCTTCGATCTCCTTTCGGAATTGCACGGGGCAGGCGGATTACGCGGGTTACACGGTTATTCGCCCTGTTTTGGACCATGATAAACGATGGTTTTGACAGATACGGTCACAAATCATGGACTTTTTTTCAGAAGAATGAACTTTTTTCGCCAAAAACCTGTATTGCCAAGAATGTCTCATGGGGGTTCCTGTTTTCGATCCACTTCTCAAAAACCTGGAATTTCGACTTGACAAAATGCCCCAGGAAGCTGGCTGACTGCTTCAAGTTCCGCAACAGGATCGGTCTGGATACCGCTGTGGAAGCGGTCCGCTTCTATCGAGAGCGAAGGCCAATCAAAATAAATGAACTCATGCATTATGCATCGATCTGCAGGGTGCAAAAAATTATCCGTCCTTATCTCGAAGCGATTCTGTAATGGCCGGAATCACAAGAAACATCTCCGCATCGCTTCATGAACGGCTTCTCGGCATGGCCCGGGAGACTTCACGTCCTTTCAGTGAATTCTTTACAGTCGATTCAACGATTTTCGATTCTTCCTTCGGAAGGAGATTGATATTATGCAGGTTCAATAGCAGGGTTCATCAGGAAGTCCAGGTTGAGCAATGTACCAGAGGAGTTCGCAGATGTTGTGGCCGGCACAAAGGCGTTTTTGGAACCGCCGGTCAAATCTCTCGCTACCGGACTGAAGTTTTACACCACATGGAGGGTGCCAGGACCCTGGCTCTTATGGGGTGAATCTTTGTGTTACTCGTGAAAGTAGGTAACGAATCAGATAAACAATACCTTCAACTCTGTGAGAGTCTGAAAACTCTGTCGATGCTATCTTTTATCGTTCCATCAGATTCGGTAGTAGGCCTCTACTCTGGTCGTGAGCATGAGCTGAAGGCGGCAAATTAAAATGCCTCAAAGCCCACATCATTCACTCAACAGCGACAGCACTTCTTCTTCGGTCAGATCGTGCCACCGCTGATAGGCATTCGCCACGGCAAAGAAGTGCGTCGTTCGAATGTTGGCGCAGTAGACCCGATCGGCCTGGGCGGAAATTTGTTCTACAGTGCGCAGGGGGGCTGTGGGGACCGCCACCACCGTTTCTTCGGGGTTCGCTCGCCTTACCAGATCCACCGAGGCCAGCATGGTGAATCCGGACGCCAGACCATCATCCACCAGGATGACGCGCTTTCCAGTCAAATCAGGAAATGAACGATTGTTTCGGAATAGGGCATTTCGTCTCTCCAGCTCTCTCGCCACACGCTGTTTTTCCGCAGCGATCTGTAAGTCGGTCAAATGCAGCTCAGCGAGGAGCCGATCATTGAAGAACGCGCGTCCGTCCAGCGTCATGGCGCCGAATCCGGCTTCGGTATTTCCCGGAATTTGCAGCTTTCGCACAATTAATAGATCCATCGGCAGATCCAGCTTCTCCCTTAACCCGATTCCTATGGGGACGCCCCCCGACGGTATAGTTAGGATCACCCCGTCTTCTACCTGAGCATACGTCGATGTCAACATCCCGGCCAGGACTTCAGCCGCATGAAAGCGATCGGTGAATACGTGCTCCCGGTCGCGCAAGGATTCAATCTCATCAACATTTGATTTCGGTCGTTTCATGAATGGTTCCTCTTTTTGCCTGAATCCTTACCCCTACATGATCTGAGGCGTCCAAATACATGCCGCCACCCATTTTCAGGTCCGGCGGTTCACTTATATGCTGAAGGCATTTGGACAATGAAAGGGGGACAATGTCATGTTCATGATCGATTTTCTGTTTGCCATACTCATCGCCTTATTGCTCACGGCCATCTTTGCGGGCGGCCTAAGGGGGCACCGATTCGGTGCCGCCCTGATTTTTTTCTTCGTAGTCTTGCTCTTCGGCACTTGGGCGGGCGGGGTGTGGATAGCGCCCATCGGCGCCCCCTGTTCGGGGTGTCATGGCTTTCCTTCGTGCTGGTGGGGTTGTTTTTCGCTTTGGTGCTGACGGCACTCCTTCCCCCGGATCCGGACAGAATGAAACCCGTGCCGGCCACTGATGTGGAGGAAAACGCCACACCTGTCGTGGTCTTCGGTATCTTTTTCTGGATCCTGATCGGCGGGTTGATTGCGGCCATTATTTTCCATTATCTCTTATAGGAGGGAGAGCATTCATGAAATCGATCTCAACTCTGACCATGAACCCGTGTGTGGACAAATCCGTTTCCATTGACCGGGTTGATCCCAATCGTAAGCTCAGATGCCACTCCCCCCGTTATGAGCCCGGCGGCGGCGGTATCAATGTAGGCCGTGCCGATCCGTAAACTGGGAGGTGATGTCCTGTGCGCCTACACCTCCGGCGGCCCCTTTGGTGTGCTGCTCGACCAATTTCTCGACAAGGAATCCATTGAAAAAGCACCCCTTCCCATTGATGGCTGGACGCGGGAGAGCCTCATGGTCTATGAAACGCCGACAAACGATCAGTACCGTTTTAGTTTCCCGGACCGCAATTGACGAAACAGGAGTGGCAGGATTGTCTTGAGTGGATTTCAAGTCAGCATCCCGCCCCTGGTTATCTGATATTAAGCGGCAGTCTTCCGAAAGGGGTGAACGATGACTTCTATGCCAAGGCTGCCCGACGGGCCCATAAACTCGGCACCCGGGTCATTCTGGATACCACGGGGGACCCCCTTTCCCTTGCACTTGAAACCGGTGTTTTTCTCATCAAGCCCAACCTGGGTGAACTGAAACGGCTGTTTGATTCGGACATCGAGGAAGAATCGGCATGGCATGCTTTCGCCGAGGAACGGATCCGTCAGGGCCAGAGTCGGGTCGTGGTAGTCTCGCTGGGCGCCGGCGGTGCGGTGGTGTTCCAGAAAGAGGGCTACCAGCACCTGAGGGCACCTGCCGTATCCGTGAAAAGCCGGGTCGGCGCGGGTGACAGCATGGTGGGAGGCATGATACTGGCTCTGGCGAGGGGATGGCCGGTTCTGGAAGCGGCCCGATTTGGCGTGGCTGCAGGGGCTGCGGCCGTCATGACCCCGGGAACCGAACTTTGCCGGAGGGAAGATACGGAAGCCCTCTATGAACGGACCCGATCCGACGGTTGAGCCCGGCCTCAACAGGGCTGTGGAAAATCCTTTCCGAATCAGCCCGGTTGAGGTATAGTGTATTTGTGCGAACCGTCCGATTCGGGAGGTAATACGACTCATATGTCAAATAGCGGTGACTTCTCCTGGGACCCTGACAGGCCTTTTTTGTGGGGGCTGATTCTCTTCTCCCTGTACCTGGCCTATCTGATCCTCCACCCATTCATTCATGATATCGTACTGGGGATTCTTCTATCCGCACTCTTCTCACCGGTCAAACGGTTGCTGACGCGGATATTCCAGGGCCGGGAAAACCTGGTGGCATTCATCGGCACCGCCGCCATTGTACTTCTGATACTCCTGCCCATCTTTTTCTTTGCCTCCGCGTTGATCAAACAATCCATCAGTTCACTGGATCGAATCAATGAATGGGTCGCAGCGGATAACCCGCAAAAGCTCATGAAACACCCCTGGGTGGTCTCAGGAGTCGCCTGGGTCCGTGAGCATTTCGGTGCCCTGAATGTAGCGGACACCGATTTACGGTCTGCGCTGCTTCAGGTCGGCGGAAAACTGGGGTCCTTTCTCCTGAGTGAGGGCTCCGGACTTATACAGGGTGCAGTCGGTCTTGTGTTTCATTTTATGGTTACCCTTTTTATCACCTTCTATTTTATCCGGGACGGCGAAAGGCTGGTTCGGATAATCAGGAATCTTTCCCCGCTACACGAGGAACAGGAGAGAGATATTATCGACAAGGTGAAGGCGGTTGGGCGATCGGCCCTGCTGGGTAGCTTTCTGACGGCCCTGTGTCAGGGGGTGGCCGGTGGCATTGCATTGGCCATTGTGGGGATTCCGGCCCTGTTCTGGGCTCTTTAATGGGATTCGCCTCTCTCATACCCGTGGTGGGCACCGCCCTGGTGTAGGTCCCTGCCGTGGGCTACCTGATCCTCATTGGACAATGGAAATACGGCATATTTCTGGGAGTATGGTGCATCGTAGTGGTGGGCTCCATCGACAATTTCCTCCGTCCCTTCCTCATGCGGGGAGAAGGCGGGATGTCGCCTTTCTATGTGTTCCTGGCCATCATCGGCGGCGTCGGTTATTTCGGTCTCGCCGGCATCCTTTACGGCCCCATGATCCTGGGATTCGCGGCGGTCATGCTCTCGTTGTATCAGGCAGAATATCAGTAAGCGCGTTTATTCCCGTGTGTCTTTGCGGCTCTGCACGAGAACAGGCCGCTGAGCTCAACTCCGGTTAAACCGTTTCATTGAGGGCCTCAAATCCGGAAAGAATATCGAGCAGTTCTTCGGTAATCTCCATCTGCCGCTGCTGCTGATATTGCATGATGAGTTCGTCGAGCTGATCGCGGATATTTCGCTCCGCGCCCTGCATCGACGCCAGGCGACTGGCGTTTTCACTGGCCAGTGATTCGCTGAACGCGCGAAACAGCATCACAAAAAGGTATTGTCGTATTAGGGCTGAAAAAAGCGGATCCCAGTCCATGGTGAAGAGCGGCAATGCCCGGGTGGGCCAGGGGGTTTTTCTGATCTCTTCCAGCCAGTATCTGTCCACAGGCAGAAGATGGACGGTGCGGGGTTCATAACGCGCGCCGGATAAGGGTTTGCTGTGGTACAACACGACCTGGTCCACCGATCCCTCCCGGTTCCAGCCCTCAATCCGGGTCAACAGGCCCTGGACAGCCGGCGTGACCCCTTTGATGGATCCGGGCGTGGATAGCGTCTCCTCCACTAACTGATCTCCTTCATCCAGCCGGGCCGCAGCCCGTCGACCCACGGCCAGCACCCGTCGCGCCGAAGGAGACGACCCCGAATTTTCCGCCATGGCTGTCAGGGCGTGGGTAACCAGCTGATCGTTCAGTTGTCCGCACATCCCCTGGTCGGAACCGAACACCACGGCGCCCATCTTCCCCCGCTGCCGAACCGACTTCCACCATGATGCCGGGTTGGTTGCTGAGGACGGCCCGCAACCCCAGCTCGATGGTCCGGGCATAGTCCTGGAGGGATTCCACCGCCTCTTCATATTGACGGATCTTGACAGCGGCCATGGCCTTCATGGTTTTGACCACGGATTGGAGGTCCTCCGTGCTTCTGATCCGACGTTTCAGATCTTCAACGGTCTCCATCTATTTCGTTTTTCCCGTTTTTTGAAGACGTATCGTCATCCGGAAGCAACTCCTTTATCGCTTCCTGTGCCTGTTCCTGAATGCGTTGAATATCGTCCTCGCTGATCTTTTCCCCCTGCCCTATCTTTTCACAGAGCTCCGGCAGGTTTTCAGTGACAGCCCGCCGGATATTTGCCTCGGCATCCCGGATATCACCCGAATCCAGCTGGTCCAGGACCCCCTCGTTCACCGCCACCAGTATGGCAATCTGTTCCGCCACCGGCATGGGGCTGTACTGCTTCTGTTTCAGGATCTCACGGACGCGACGTCCCCGCTCGAGCGTCTGACGCGTGTCTTCATCGAGCTGGGTGCCGAACCGGGCAAAGGCCTCCAGTTCCTCAAACTGCGAATAGGCAAGCCGAAGATCGCCGGCCACGGCCCGGTAAGCGGACAATTGGGTCTTCCCACCCACCCGGGACACGGACCGGCCCACATCCACGGCCGGCAGGATACCCTTCCGGAAAAGCTCCGGAGAGAGATAGATCTGACCGTCGGTGATGGAAATAAGGTTGGTGGGAATGTAGGCGGAAATATTCTGCGCCTCGGTCTCGATGATCGGCAGCGCCGTCAAGGAACCGCCGCCCAGGTCTTCATTCAGGTGGGTAGATCGTTCCAGAAGCCGGGAATGGACATAGAAGATATCTCCGGGAAACGCTTCCCGGCCGGGAGGCCTGCGGAGCAGCAATGAGAGTTCCCGGTAGGCCCGGGCATGACGGGTCAGGTCGTCCATAATCACCATCACATCTTTGCCCTGTTCCATGAAAGTCTCCCCCATGGTCATGGCGGCGTAAGGGGTGATGAACTGCAATCCCGGCGGATCCTCCTCCGTGGCCACCACCACAATGCAGTAGGACAGGGCGTCTTTTTCCTGAAGATCTGCGACGACCTTGGCCACGGCCGACAACCGCTTTCCCACCGCACAGTAGATACAGATGACCTCCGTTTCCTTCTGATTGATCACGGCGTCAATGGCCACTGCGGTCTTTCCGGTCTGGCGATCCCCGATGATCAGTTCCCTCTGTCCACGGCCGATGGGAATCAGCGCATCCACCACTTTCAATCCGGTTTGAAGCGGTTCGGTAACCGGGAGCCGGTCCATTATGGCCGGGGCCGCCCGTTCCACGGGTCGTCGCTGGTCACTCTTGATTTCGCCAAGACCGTCTAAGGGATTGCCGTGGGCGTCCAGTACCCGACCCAATAAGTGCTCGCCTACCGGGACGTCCAGGACCCGGCTGGTCCGTCGGACCTCATCCCCGGCCCCCAGATCCCGGCCCTGATCCAGGAGCACCACCCCGGTCCGCTCCTGCCCGACATTGAAGGCCATGCCCATGCAGTCTCCCGGAAACGCCAGCAATTCCTCGGCCTGTACCCCTTTCAGCCCCGACACCCACACGATGCCGGGCCCCACATAGGTGACGGTACCGACCGATTGAACGTGTAATGACGGCTCATACCCCTCCAAGGCTCCCGTTAACAGGTCAGCAGTCTGCTTCAGGGTTCCGGTCAATTCACCATTATTTTCCATATATCCTACCCGGAATCATCGCCTCAAATGTATTATCCCTCACTCGACGTCTTCGCTTCCAACAGCCGCTTCGCATCAGTTTCGAGCCCTTTCAGATATTGCCTGACGCTCCAGGCCAGTTTTTCGCCGTGTCCCTTCACTTCGATCCCCATAACGAGATCGGTGTCAATCTCATAGGTCAATTCCGCTTCATCGGCCAATTCTTCTCGAATGGCCCGGGTGATCTTCTGACGGTTCCCCGGGGACAACTCAAAAGCGCTTAAGATGGTGGCGCTATTCTCCCTGCTTCGGATCGCCTTCCCGATACGGGTCTTTTGTTTCGACGGAAGATTTTTCAGCCGGGCCAAAAATACATCCGCGACCTGCGTTTCCGTATCCGTATCGGCCAGATCCGTGAGTGTCCGCCTCGTGATCGCATAAACCTGTTGCCCCATCAAGTCTCTGAGGCCTTTAAGGAAGGAGTCCTTTTCCTTCTGTACAGATGTCTGCCACCGTCGTCTCAAGGAATCGGTTTCTTCCCGCGCCTTTTCGATGAGAGATTGACGTTCCGCTTCCGCCTTTTTCTTGGCTTCAACCATCATTTCCTGACGCTCATTTTCCCATTCCCGCTGCTTTTTTCGATACGATTCAGCCTCCGATGCCGCCTCATTTGATTTTCTTTTGGCCTCATCCAGCCGATTCTGAATCTTCTTCTCACGCTCGTCCATGGCCTGGATGATCCGGTCATATAGAAAATGCTTGAGAAGAAATACCAGGATCAGGAAGTTAACGATCTGGGCAACAATGGTAAACCAGTTCATTAACACGGCTTATCCTCCTCCTTTTGATATTACATGATCCCAGAATGGATTGGCGAACAGCAGAATCATGGAAACCACAAATGCATATATGGCCGTGGATTCGATCATGGCCAGACCGACAAACAGGGTCCGGGTGATGGTGTTGGTTTCATCCGGTTGCTGAGCAATGGAGGCAAGCCCCTGTGCCACAGCCCGTCCTTCGCCGATGGCCGGCCCGATGGCACCGATACCGATGGTCAAACCGGCACTGATCACGGATCCCATGCCGATGAGTGTGATACTATCCATTACTGTTCCTCCTCTCTTGCGTCTGATTTTCCGTTTTCTTCCATATGCGCCTCCCCCTTTTCTTCCTGAACGCGGGTGGCTGACGCAATGTACACCATCGCCAGTACCGCAAAAATGTATGCCTGGATCACCCCGGTCAACAGACCCAGGGCGTGCATCAGTACCGGAAAGATAATCGGGGCGATGGCCAGCAGGATGGCCACGATCTTCATTCCGCTCATGATGTTGCCGAAGAGCCTGACCGCCAGGGCCAGCGTCCTGGACAATTCCCCCATCACATTGAAGGGCAGCATGAAAACCGTGGGCTGAATATACTGACGCAGATACCCCAGCACCCCCCGATCCATGATGCCGTACACCGGGACGGCGATGAACACACTGATGGCCAGGGCCGCCGTGGTGGACAGGGAGGCGGTGGACGCAACAAATCCCGGGATAACGCTCAGCACATTGGAAACCAGGATGAACAGAAACAGCGTCCCCACCACGTAGAGGTAGGAGGGCTTATCCTGCCGGCTGATATCTCGAATCTGACGTCTCATACCATCCACCAGAACCTCGAGAAGGTTCTGCCACCTGGATATGCGGGTATCCGAACGGATACGACGGGTGACGAGCCAGGAGCCCGTCACTATGATCCCCATGACGATCCATGTAAAGACCAGAGTGGCGTTTATCTGAACGACCCCCCACTGCCAGAAGACGACCTGGTCCGGGCTGATATCTTTAAGTGTCATCCAATTCATGAATTCTCGCTCCCAATCTATCGAAGTGGCCTACGGCCCGGCACCCGAGCCTTTTGGCCGCTTCGCGCGGCCTTTTCCCACAGGCGGCCGCCGAACCGGTTTTACCCAACGGACGGATATGACCCTTACCAGAAAAAAACCGGCCAGTCCCGCCATGAGTTTTTTCCAGTCATCTCCCATGATCACATAGAATCCCGCCACACATAGTGCGCTTCGTACGAGGAAGCTCCCCAGTATCCAGTAACCCGGCACTTTGGCCCCGGGGAGCCGCTGAATCGTCCAATAGAGGCCGCCAAAATAAAAGATGCCCAGCCCGGCCCCCATCAAAAAGGAAACCGTTAACATCGGGATTGTATTCTCCAGAGCCAAGCAACAACTCTCCTTTATCAATCAATCAAATATCAATTTATCTGAAGATTAGGTCCTGACATTACATAAAGCACCGGCCCAAAAACGCTCCGCTCGCCCAAGTCGGAAAAACGCCATCAAAAACGTTGGCATTGTGTTTTCGGTTTACCATGGTCTGCCGTCTGACCCCGGCCGTTTTACCGTTTCCGGCTCTCCCGCTTTATCCAGTACCAGGCATTGAAGCAACCGATCAGAACCCCGAAGATGAGGCACATAAGGGTCCAGGAGTAGGAGCTCGGCCAAGTCTTGTCGATCCAGACCCCCGCAGCCACCCCGATCACCGTGGGAATGGAAACGGCCCATCCCACCAGCCCGAACATGCCGAAACCGAACCATACCCCGCGGTCCCCCTCTCGACGCGCCCTGAGCTTGCGGGCTTCCTTGGTCACTACCGTCTCAGGAAATTCCGCTTTTTGGTCCCTTTTCTTTGCTTCAACCGGGGGTCTATTAGACACGTTTTTGGATCTCCAGAAATCGTCGTACAAAGCCCGCCTCGATCTGTGCCATGGCGGTCCTTGCGGTTTTTTCCCGCTCATCGAGATGCATGAAACGCTCCTCCACGATCCGGGAAAGTTCCCCCAGCTCCCCGCCCCGAACGGCATCCCGTACAGATACCAGGACCTCGTCTCCGGATTTGACCAGGATACCCTCATTTACGGCCAGAAACCACTCCTGTCCCTGTCCATCTTCATAGGAAAACAGACCCGGCGCCAGGGCGGTGACGAAGTCGATATGGTTTGGCAACAGGGTAAACGATCCGTTTTCGGCTTCCGCCGTCACCTTGCCGGCCTCCTCTTCGAGCAGCACCTCTGTGGGGAGCAACACCTTCAGATTCATGAGCTTACCTCATCAATTCCCCCGATCATGTAAAGAGAGCGCTCTGAAGCATCTTCGAATTCGTCATTTAAAATGCGCTCACATCCGTCCAGTGCGTCCTTTAGTTCCACCAGCTTACCCGCTTTGCCGGTAAATGCCTCGGTGACATAAAAGGGCTGGGTGAGGAACCGCTCCAGTCGCCGGGCCCTGTTGACGGTCTTCCGGTCCGACTGGGAAAGCTCCTCCAGCCCCAGCATGGCGATAATATCTTTAAGGTCTTCATACTCCGCCAGCGTCTGCCGCATCTGTTGCCCGATACGGTAATGCCGCTCGCCCACCACATTGGGGACCATCATTTTGGAACCTGACTTGAGCGGATCGATGGCCGGATAAAGCCCCTGACTGGCCTTCTTCCGCGACAATACCAACGACGCAGACAGATGCCCGAAGGTATGCACCGCGGCCGGATCCGTAAAGTCATCCGCCGGCACATAGACCGCTTGAACCGAGGTAATGGCACCCGTATCCGTGCTGCTGATCCGTTCCTCCAGTTGTGCCAGTTCAGTCCCCAGGGTGGGCTGGTATCCCAGACGCGAGGGGAGAAAACCGAGCAGTCCGGACACCTCCATCCCGGCCTGAATGAAGCGGAAAATATTGTCGATGAGGAGAAGCACGTCCTGCTTTTTGTCGTCGCGAAAATATTCGGCCATGGTCAATGCCGCGTGTCCGACGCGAAACCTCGCCCCCGGCGATTCGTTCATCTGGCCGAACACCATCACCGTATGGTCCAAAACCCCGGCCTCCTTCATCTCCCGGTACAGTTCCTCTCCCTCACGGACCCGTTCGCCGATCCCACAGAACAGACTCACCCCCTCGTGTCCGGCCACCATGTTGTTGATCATCTCCATGATGAGGACCGTCTTACCCACCCCGGCCCCGCCGAAAAGCCCGGCCTTCCCGCCCAATTCAAGCGGGGACAGGATGTCGATGGCCTTGATGCCCGTGGTAAAAATCTCCGACTGAGTGGACTGCCGGTTCAGAGGTACGGACTCCTGATAAATGGACCGGCGATCATGAACGTCTAAGGCTTCACCGCCGTCCACCGGCTCACCGAGGACATTGAACACCCGCGAGAGGAGGTGATCCCCCACCGGTACGCTCAGGGAAGATGCCGTGTCCAATATCACCGACCCTTCGGCCAATCCCTGGGTAGAGGTCAGGGCGATGCCCCGGATCGTCTGATGGTCGAGGTGGATCACCACCTCGATGACCATCTCCTGTTCTTCCCCCGCGAGGAGGATATGAAACAGGGAGGGCAACCGATCAGGAAAGACGGCGTCCACCACACTGCTGCGAACGCCGGTCACCCTCCCCTGATTTTGTATATTCGATTCTGTCTCGGCCATGGAGGTCCTCAATTTGTCTGAACCGCCTGCCAACTCGGCTTCCACCTCGGCCACCCGCTCGGTAACGCGTATGACACTGTCCGGATTTAATGAGATGGAATCGATTCCTTCACGCACCAGAAAGGCCGCGAAATCGGGGTAGTCACTGGGAGCCTGACCGCAGATGCCCACCTTGCGACCCTTGGCGTGTGCGGCCTTTATCAGTCGCCGGATTTCCAGTTTGACCGCATCGTTTCTCTCGTCAAAAAGATCGGCCAACTGCGAAGAGTCCCTGTCCACTCCCAGGACCAGCTGCGTCAGATCGTTGGATCCGATGGAAAAACCATCAAACCGGTCGCTGAACTGATCCGCCAGGGTCACGTTGGCAGGGATCTCGGCCATCACGTATACCTCCAGACCGTTGGATCCTCTCACCAGACCGTTTTCCCCCAGGACTTTGAGCACCCGGTCCGCCTCTTCCAATGTCCGACAAAAAGGGATCATGATGAGGACATTGGTCAGTCCCATGTGTTCCCTGACCCGGCGGATGGCCTGACATTCCAGTGCAAATCCCTCGCGGTACTTGTCGCTGTAATACCGCGACGCCCCCCGGAAACCGAGCATGGGATTATGTTCCCGGGGTTCGAATCCGCTTCCGCCGATGAGATCCGCGTACTCATTGGTCTTGAAGTCGCTCATCCGCACAATGACCGGCTCCGGATACTGACTGGCGGCGATCTTGGCAATTCCCCGGGCCAGATGGTCCACAAAATATTCACACTTGTCTTCGTACGCGCGGGTGAGGGTTCGGATTTCTTTTTTCGCCTCCGGGTCCTCCAAATCATCGTACCGTACCAAAGCCATGGGATGGATTTTGATGATGTTGTTGATAATGAACTCCATGCGGGCCAGACCGATACCCCGGGCGGGCAGGCGCCACCAGCGGAATGCCGCCGCCGGACTGGCCATGTTCATCATGATCCCAGTTCGGGTTTCGGGCATGTTCTCGAGACTCACCTCTTCCTTTTCGAAATCGAGAATTCCGTCATAAATATACCCTTCATCCCCTTCGGCACAGGAGAGCGTGATGTCGCGACCGGTATCGATGGTATCGGTTGCGCTGCCCGTGCCCACCACGGCCGGAATGCCCAGTTCCCGGCTGACGATGGCCGCATGGCAGGTCCTCCCCCCATGATCCGTCACAATGCCTGCAGCCCGCTTCATGATGGGAACCCAATCCGGATCCGTCATTTCGGTCACCAGGATGGCGTTGTCCTCGAACTGGCCAATCTGTTCGGCACTCTTGATCCGGCAGGCCTTACCCGCTGCAATGGCCTCACCGATGCTGAGTCCGGTCAGCAGTTTTTCTCCTTCCTCCTTGAGCGTGTAGCGCTGCAGTTGGCCGGCCTCTTTTCTCGACTGAACGGTTTCGGGCCGGGCCTGTACAATGAACATGGATCCGGTTTCACCGTCCTTGGCCCATTCGATGTCCATGGGCTTCTGATAGTGTTCCTCAATCCGAACCGCCCACCGGGCGAGGGTCAGAATCTCATCATCACTCAGTACATAGGCCCGTCTCTCCGACTTGGGGGTTTGAATGGTCTTGGTGGTTTTCGTACCGCCGCGGGCGTAGATCATCTTCTTTTCCTTTTCGCCCACCACCTTATCGATGACCGGCCAATATTGTTGCTCTTTCAACAGCGGTTTGAACACCCGGTATTCGTCCGGGTTCACCATGCCCTGGACCACGGTCTCGCCCAGTCCCCAGGCCCCGTTGATGACCACCACATCCGGGAAACCGGTCTCCGTATCGATGGAAAACATGACGCCCGAAGCGGACAGATCGGACCGCACCATTTTCTGCACACCGATGGACAAGGCCACCTTCATGTGGTCAAAACCCTTTTCTTCCCGGTAGCTGATGGCCCGGTCCGTGAAGAGAGAGGCATAGCACTTTCGACAGGCATCCAGGAGCTCATCGCCGCCGCTGATATTGAGGAAGGTCTCCTGCTGCCCGGCGAAACTGGCATCCGGCAGGTCCTCGGCCGTGGCACTGCTCCGGACCGCCACGTCCACCTCCTCCTGTTCGTACCGCTCGGATAGCTGTTCATAGGCGGCCTCGATGGCCGCTCTGATCTCGTCCGGGAAGGACACATTTAAAAAGCGTCTTCGAATCGACCGCCCCACCTGTTCGAGTGATTTTTCACCCTTGTGATACGCCCTGAGGGTCTCTTCGATGGCGTCTTTAATGTCCGCCGCTTCCAGGAATTGCCGGTATGCTTCCGCTGTGGTGGCAAACCCATCCGGCACCCGAATCGCTTCATCTTTCAGCGTACTGATCATCTCACCCGAGCGATGCGTTTTTACCTCCCACCTTCTCCACATCCCGTGAAGACAGCGTCTCAAACCACATCACATATGCATTTTCAGACGCCATACATCCTCCTTGATGAATTTCATTTATCAGGCCGAATAGAGCCTTTGTTGTCTACTCGAACGGCCCCTCCTTATGGCAGCAATGAAGAGGGCCGAAATAACATATCGATCCTGAAACATGGTGATCCTGTCCGCTTTCCATTGAGATACATGCCGTAAAGCCTATCGCCTCGAAGGTTTTCAGGACCATGGGGTGCAATCATGTATTTCACTGAAAATGAGCCGGTAGATGGCAGGGTTTCCAGAGGTAGGAACAGAGTCTACCCTGTGTAAGGAGTTGGCTATGGGGAATCATTAATGGGTGATGGGGATAGAAGGCGGGTTGATATCCTGCCTTCCGGTAATGGGCAGATTGAACACCCGGCATGGCAAGGTGCTCATGCCGGGGGTCGTTATGACGTTTTTATGGGAATCTTTCCCCATAACCAAAGACCTGCTCTCCGACGCTATACTGCTTTCCTTCAAGCAGCGTACGGAAATGCTTCCATAGGCCCTTCAAGCGCCCCTTCCTCGGAGAACACACTCCCGGATAACATCTTCCTCTGAGGTTTTCAGGGCAGCGGCCTTTAGCCTGATGATCTCGTAAAGGTCCGGATCAAGGCCGATATACTTCTTTTTGCGCAGCTTGAATTGAACATCATGGACCTCCTGAACATCCTCAAATTCCCCAAATTCGTGCTCCTCCCAGAAATCCGACGCTTCGCGGATCGTCATACTTTTCTTAAGGTCTTTTTCTGCCATAACGCCTCCTCTCCGTCTTGCTCATATCGCGTGCTGTGACAATGAGCGCCCTGTCTCCCAGCTTCTTTATGAAGAAGACGGACAAATACCGGCCTGATTCGGTTTGCCCGAGGGCATTGTATAGATGCTCGCCCTCGACGCGTCCCTTCTCCTTTCGAAAAATCCTGCAAACGCCGCCCAAGACCTCCTCCACCTCCATGGGCAGGACGTTATGTTTCCACGCCAGTTTTTGAACCACATCGTCCAACCATATGATTTCTCGAATAGGTTCAACCATGTTCCGCTGTTCACACCTCGCTTCCCTACCCGATCAGAAAGAGAACGGGGACCAACCCTCACAATGTCCTTGAAACCAGCCTCCCCTGGTTTCCCAGCACATCTCTCCTCTGCACATCCATCCCTCGATGGTGCGGATAAATCCACACCTACAACCCGTCACATGCCTGCCCCTGCTCACCGAGCCTTTTCGATATCCACGATCAGGGTCTTCAATTCCGACAGGTCTTTGGCCATCCGGACCCCTTCTTTCACCGCCTTGAGTTTCTCCGGCACTTCGATCCTTTGGATAAGAGGGAGAAGGGTCAGGCCCTGGGTGCCAAACTTCACCTCGATGGCGAGTTCGATGCCCTCCAGGAGGCCATTTACAATCCCCTCCATTTTTCCCTCCTGTCTCCCCTCCTGTCTCCCTTGCTGGATACCTTGTTGTATCCCTTGTAGGACCCCTTCCTGAATTCCTCTCTGATGGCCTTCCTCAATCCACTGTTGTGCCAACGTGGTCATAAGATCACCCCCTTCATCGTCCAAAATGCCCTTCAGGGCATGTTCAATGTCTTCGCTTTTAATGTAACTACTCCCGGAGGCTGCATACCGGAGGGCCGCCTCCAGGTATTGAAGCCCGGTTCGACTGTCCGAAAATCCTTCAAGCAACCCCAGAAAACCGGGAAGCATTTTTCCCAAGTCTTCTGAAAAGATATGCTTCATCAGGAGAAAAGTCACCCTCAATAGTGCGCCGCCCTTGATCTCTTCATCGGTGTATCGGGACAGATCACAAAGAAGAATCTCGAAATTGGGGACATACTTCCCCACGACATCGGTCAGACCCACTATGGTATGAAAAACGTGTTCGATCTTCCATTCCGTTTTGCCGTGATACACCACCAGGGGCAGGACGGGCGGAAGAGGTCCCTTGTTGCCCTGTTTGCGGTATTGTGTCCATATTCGAACCATGGACTGCAACAGGTACAGCTTCACGGCCGGATCTGGATAGCTCTTGTGCTCAAACAAGAGATAGATGAACACTGTCCCTTTGCCCTTGAGCGTCACGTGGTACAAGAGGTCGGAGAGACTCTCCTTCAGTTCCTCGTCAACGAAGGTGTCTTTGCTGATCTCCAGGGTTTTCGTGTCCAGGACCGCGGCAATCTCGGGTGGGAGATAGTGGACTACAAAATCGCGCGCCACCTCGGCCCTGGAAAAGGTCTCTTTGAAAAACCGATCATGGGGGTTCTTTACAGGCTCCATGTTCACCGCTCATGGTGAAGAAATTGA
Source organism: Deltaproteobacteria bacterium (assembly GCA_034522175.1). Classification (GTDB taxonomy): domain Bacteria; phylum Desulfobacterota; class DSM-4660; order Desulfatiglandales; family Desulfatiglandaceae; genus JAIPDZ01. Next base: position 5,156,142 of record JAXHLQ010000001.1, read on the forward strand.
CAAGAGGCATCCGTTCCAGGGCGTCTTCCCTGTCTTTCACGGCGTTTCACCGATTTGGACGGGAAAGGTCAAATGTCGCCTTTGTAAGCAGGATTATTTCAAGAATTTCCGAGGTTTGTCAAGGCATTTCATCGATTGCAAGGCCGAAGCCCCTTCTCCTTTACCAAGACAAGTTCAAAGCCCTTTTTCGGCCCACCACATTAAAAATCACCCACCTCCGGCACAGCCGGAGGCTTGAAATATATGAGCCGCTCAAAGCGGTTGAAGACCTGGGAGCCACCTCAAAGGTGGCGGCGATTTACTTGAAAAAATTGAGTTGATCGATCCTTCGATCTTCTCTTTCTTGTTCTTTGATATATTTGCGGATCGCCTCTCCATCTCTGCCTACCGTAGAGACATGATATCCTCTGGCCCAAAATTGTTGCCCAGTAAAATTCTTCTTATGGCCGAAGAGACGCTTTCGAATTTGATGTAAAGGCTTCTCAGTGGCCGGAAGCTGCCTGGGAAAGAGCGGGCTGAGGGAAATACGCCCCGCTCTTTTCATTCGGGCGAAGATGACGCATGTTACCCACCTTTCCTTAATGCTGCATACCATATGCAGACAAAATACAGGATTGAACCCATATACGACCATCCCATCCACACCTATCATTTATGATGGTACGCGTTTATGTGCACCTGCAGGGTTTTGAGCCCTCCGAGATGATGGACTAACAGAATTGAAAGGAGGATAACATGCTAAAAAGCGTAAAATCATTGATCAACTACGTGCTGGAGACTGAGGATGGCGAAATAGGACGTTGCAAAGACTTGCTTTTTGACGACAGAAAGTGGGTGACCCGTTATATTTTAGTGGACACGGGCAAATGGCTGCCAGGCCGAAAGGTGCTCATCTCCCCCATTTCACTGGAAGAGCCCGATTGGGTAAGCCAGCGCTTCCCAGTAAAAATGACCCAGGCCCAGGTTGAAAACAGCCCACCTCTGGATGCGGATGCGCCCGTCTCCAGAAAGTACGAACAGCTTTACTTCGATCATTTTGGATGGCCCTACTACTGGACCGGCGGTGATCTTTGGGGCGCGCTCCCCTATCCTCCGCCGACACCGGTACCTCTTACAGAGAAAGGAGAATCCTTAGAGAAAGAAAGGGAGGAACTGGAAGAAACCCATTTGCGTTCATTCAAGGAAGTCAAGGGATATTACATCGAAGCCCTGGATGGGGAGGTGGGCCATGTGGAAGACTTCATTGTGGAGGATACCTCATGGATGTTCCGGTATATGGTGGTGGACACCCGGAACTGGCTGCCGGGACGAAAGGTGCTCATTTCTCCGGAATGGATCGAGGCCATCACCTGGGTGGAAAACCATGTCAAAGTGGACCTCAGTGTAGACACAGTCAAAAACAGCCCTGAGTATGACCCGTCCCAACCGGTAAACCGGGAATATGAGGTCCTGCTGTATGATTACTACGGTCGGCCCAAATACTGGGAAAAGCCAAACGTCCCTTAGGCCTCACTCAAAAATAACGGCTTGGCCGAATGGCTGAGCTTGTGTCCATGTGGAATAAGACCGTCATGGAATCCGGAACGAGTATCATTCTGTTGACCGTTGGTTGTCTTCTGATTCTGGGTCTTGTGTCCAGCTACCTGAGCCCAAAGCTGCGCATTCCCCGGGTCACCCTGCTGATCATCTCTGGAGTGGCTTTGGGTCCTTCCGGCTTCGACCTCCTGCCCGAGGGCCACGAACGCTGGTATACCCTTTTCTCCAACATCGCCCTGCTGATGATCGGATTTATTCTCGGTTGCAAGTTATCCCTGTCCGCCTTGAAGGACTTTGGGAAACAGGTGTTCTGGATTTCGGTCTTCGAGGTGCTGGGTGTAGCCGTTCTTGTCTTCACCGGTCTGCTGTTCCTTGGCGTACGGATCGAGGTCGCTCTGATTCTGGCGGGAATCGCCCCGGCTTCGGCGCCTGCTGCCGTGACCAATACCATCGAGGGGTTGAAAGCCAAGGGCCGCTATACCGATACGTTGCTCGGCATTGTGGCCGTTGATGACGTCTGGGGGTTGATCGTGTTTTCGATTCTTTTGGCCGCAGCCAATGCCCTGAGCGGTCACAGCGGTTGGCTCGACGCACTTTATACCGGAGGCTGGGAATTGCTCGGGGCGGTTCTGATCGGAATAGCCATGGGCCTGCCGGCGGCATGGCTCACGGACCACATCCGTGGCGGCGAGCCCATGCAGGCCGAGGCCTTGGGTTTCATTCTCATCTGCGGCGGTGTGGCCCAACTCCTGAATGCCTCGTTTATTCTGGCGGCCATGGTCATGGGGGCTGTTGTTGCGAACACCGCTGACCATACGGAGCGTGCCTTCGAAACCATACGGGCGTTCGAATGGCCGATCATGATCCTGTTCTTCGTACTCGCAGGCTCCAGTCTCCACGTGGAAAAGCTGGCACAAATCGGACTTGTCGGAGCCACCTATATTGTGCTCCGCGTCATCGGCCTGGTCGCCGGCGCATACGCCGGCGGCACCGTCAGTGGGGCGGAGGGTGCCATCCGGAAATACATGGGACTGGCCATCACCCCTCAAGCCGGTGTGGCCCTGGGAATGGCACTCGTGGCAAGCAATCATTTCCCCGAACTCAAAGATACATTCATTCCCCTGATCATCGGCACAACGGTATTCTTTGAGCTCATCGGGCCCGTTTTCACCCGGTTGGCGGTGATCAGAGTGGGGGAGGCGGGGTAAGGAAAACGAGCAGGCCTTTCCTTGCCCCATACGGCTGACTACTCGAACTGAATACGGGCCCTATCCATAAAGGGATTCCCCCCAACCACCGCCTGAATAATTGACCGTCCGGTTTCATCGGAACGAATACGCCCTCGGGCCACGCCCTGTTTATTGGTCTTGCCCGGCTGTATCACTTCATCCGCCTGTCGGTTCGACACGACGGTCACCTGGACCCCGGGAACCGGGTTGGAATATCTATCTCTGACCTCCACAATAATCTCGGAGAAGGACTTTCCATCTGCGGGCAACGTCGGATAGGTCACACGCACGCGCGCATTTTGCGGATCGGGCTCCCCGGGCACTACGCTGACATAGGCCTCTGCCAGAAGATCGCCGCTTCTTGCAACCACCTTCCCCTTCCCCATCTGGGTTCCGCGAAAGCGCCCGGATGTTTCAAAGGCGCCGATGCCACCCGTTACATCCCACTCCACTGCAGCTTCAGATACAGCGACTGGATTTTTCTCCACATCCATTCCGCTGACTTCAAAGGCCTGGATGGTATTAGACGCAACGGTAACCGGATTGGGTTCGATGAACAGGCTGTACAGTTTGCCTGGTTCTACCATGACGGATTTGTGAGTGGCGATACCGTTTGTGGCAGCCAACACCAGCCCAGATCCGGCCTTAAGGGCATAGAACATCCCGGTTTTCCTCTCGATTCGGCCGATATCCTGGGATACTGACCAATCGGCCTGGACAGACACCTGGTTGCCTCCTGGATCATATCCCACGACCTCAAAAGGATACGTATTGCCGGCCCGAAGCGTCTTTTCAGGGAATCGGATTTTTAATGATGCCAATGGACCCGGCTCAACATTCACCGGGACCTTTGTGGTGACCCCATCGATCGATACCCGAAGCTGTCCGGAACCCACCTTGAACGCAGTCAGGCGACCCGCTGAATCGATGGTCCCCATAACCGTGGGGGTCAGTACAAAATCCGGTTCGATCTCTCGTGTGTTACCGTAGGCGTCTTTACCAATTGCGTGTAGCTGAACGGTCTCCCCCGACCGGAGGGAAATCGATTCCGGTAAGCCCACGATATGCTTAAGCTCGTTCGGTAACACTCGTACCCGGGCCTGACCTTTCACCTCCGCCGCGGTCGCCACGACTACGCCTTTACCGGCGTGCCGGGCCTCGAAATACCCATCATCGGTCATTTTTCCGATGGACTTTTGCGCCGACAGCGACCAGGTAATATCCGCTGGCGTCATGTTGCCGTAGGCATCATAGGCGACGGCCGAAAAGCCCGCCCCGGATCCCGCCTTCAACTCAAGGGTGCTCGGGGTGAGTGCGAGGCGATCAACGGGACCCGGAGAGACCTTTACCTGGGCCACGGCGATTGCGTTTTTCATACGTGCCGTTACAAACCCGCTTCCCGTTGAAGTCGCTTTGAAGTGTCCCTCCTCGTTGAAGGTCCCTACGTCGCCGCTCGTCGTCCAGACTGGCGGTAATTCCAGTGGGTTACCCTGGGAATCAAACCCGTTGGCGACAAAATCGCGCACGTCACCGGCACGCATTTGAACGGAGGTCGGCTCAATGGTGACCGTATGAATGGGGCCGGGTTCAACGGTTACAGTGGATTGAACGGTTACGTCACCGGCTCGGAGACGAATTTCACCCTGGCCAGCCATCCGGGCCTTGAACCGGTCTTGATCCATAAGGGTGCCGAGTTCATCCGTAACCGCCCAGCTTAACTCGGGCGCCTGAATCAGATTGCCATGGTCATCTCTGACCTCGACAACGAGACGCTGCATCTCCCCTGCTGTAATGGTAAAGGATTTCGGTTGCAGAACGATATTCGCGGGCGGTCCAGGGGTTACAGTCACCGCAGCATTGGCTTCGATATCGCCGGAGCGAACAGCAACCTTACCCGAACCGACCTGGATCGCGGTAAATTGACCGGCAGGGTCGATGCGTCCAATGGCGTCATCCACCGACCAATGAAAATCGTCCGAGATTCGATTGCCGCCGGCATCGAAGCCCGTGGCCTCAAAGGGAACCGTTGATCCGGAGCGAACCGTTTTGGCTGTCGGCGTGACCTCAATGGCGTGCAAGGGCCCTCTCTTAACGGTGAGCGGTACGGTTGCAACAATGTTGTAGGCTGCGGCAATGAGTTGGCCTTTACCCGCTTTTTTGGCAATCAGCACCCTATTGTCTCTGATGTCGGCCAGGGTTTTGTCAGACAGGTCCCAGGTGATATCCCCTTTTACCACGTTACCGAATCGATCTTCCATGACTGCCTTCAGGTCGATCGATGTCCCGGCCTGGGCAGCCACCTCTTCGGGAATAATTTTGAGGAATGCCACCCTCGCCGGTTCTACCTTCACCGAGGCACTGCCGACCACACGGTTGTGTCGGGCATTCACCGTACCCGATCCTGCGCGTATGGCCGCAAACTGACCCTTTTGGGTAATGCTGCCCAATTCTGTGGGCTCAACCGTCCAGCCGAGATCGACCGCTGTCTTGTTCTGGAACTGGTCATAAGCGGTGGCTGAAAATACCCGCTCCGCCCCTGCTGTAATCTCAGCCGAATCGGGCGTGACCAAAATCTTTACGGCCTCGCCGGGAACCACATGGACCTCAGCAGTTATTTCCATTTTCTTTTCGGTGCGTCGTTGATGGAGGGTGGCCGTCAACCGGGCCTTTCCTGACTGCTTCGGGTAGAACAGCCCTTGGGCATCAACGGATCCCAGATCCGGATGCATGTCCCAGCTCACCTCCGTATCTGTGGTATTGCCATAGGCATCATAACCCGATGCCTCGAATTGTACGGCCTTTCCGGCGGTCGCTTTCACGGGTCCCCGGGGTGACAGGTCGACTTTTTTCATTTCGGCCGGCAATACCGCAACCGTGCTTTCGCCCAACAGCCCCTTGGCCTCGGCCTGGATCATGGTGCTCCCAGAATGTCGTGCAGAGAGTTTGCCGGAGGGACTGATCTCACCCAACGGTTCGAGGATAGAAAAATTGGGTGTCACCTCCACCTCGTTGCCGTATGGATCGTATCCGGTAACCTCAAACTGAACCGACCTGCCGGCGATAATATCCACCGCAGGCGGGTTAATGGTTAGTCTCGCGAGTTCAGCCGGAACCACGTTGACATCCACCCCCTGAACCACCTTATTTATCTTGGCGAGGATTTGACCGCGCCCCACATGAAGGGGCATGAACGTCGAAGCGCTCTGATCAATTTTTCCGATAGACGCACTCAGAAACCACTCGGGTGAAACCGGAAATTGATTTCCATAGGCATCCAGGCCCTGGGCATTGAGCGTCACCTTCTCCCCTGCCGTAAGGGTCTTTTTCTCCATATTGATCATCATATCGACCAAAGCCCCATGGGCCACCTGTACAGGCACAGAAGTGCCGGCCTCGCCACTGATGGCCAATACCCGGCCCTCGCCGACTGTTTTAGCGAGAAAGGTACCCTCCTGGGTAATGGTGCCGATATGGCCGTCTATGTTCCATTGGATGGGCGCCTTCAGCAAATGGCCCTGGGCATTGAAGACCTCGGATTCAAATGTGAGGCTTTCTCCGGCCTTCAAATCGACTTGTTTGGGTTTAATGATGATCTTTGCCACCTGACCAGGGACAATGGAAAACGGATGCCCCTGTTTAATTTCTTTAAACCGGGCCACCAAAATGGCTTGTCCGGACGAGGCCATTTTCACGACGCCCTCCTCTTTCAGTAGGGCGTTTTGTCCCGACAGCGACCATTTCGGCTCAATGGTGCGGCTGTTGCCATACGCATCGACTCCGGTCGCTTGGAACCCTATCTCTTGTCCCACCTCAAACTGATCTTTCTTGGGGGAAATTTCGATACGGGTGATGGGCGTCCCTTCAATGTGCACTTCCTCGGTCGCCTGCTCAGACTTCAGGACAATGATGTTCTCACCCGGTTCTGGAGAGAGGTCACCTTGAGTTGGGCAGTCCCCTCATTATCGAGGACCAGTTCATCGGTCGACAGGACGGTACCTGGCGTAGAAGAGGACACGGCGATGCGGTTCATAGCCGCAGCCTGATCCGCATCCGACAGTCCCTTTATGCGAACCGGTACCACTGAGGCAGTAAGGGCCCGCTCGGCCTCGGGTTGGGCGTCGAACCGGGATACCGGCCGGGGAATGACCGTGATTTCAGTCTGGGTTTTTATATCGCCACGGGAAGCGGTGACCACCACCTTCCCGGGCAATTCAGGAACGGTCAGTTGAACCTGGGCCCGGCCCGATTCATTCAGTGTGACTGTTTTCGTGTTCAGGTGGGCTGTCTTCGTCGGTGTGGCCACCTGAATCTCGTGGTATCCCGCAGACTCTCCTGCGGCGGTTGACCCAATAATACTGATTTGCACGGTGGATTCGGGTCGTGTTTCAGCGGATTCCGGGTTAAGTTCCAAACCGGCAAGCGGCAAGGCCTCCACAGTGACCTGAGCCTTTTCGGAAATCCCCTCGGTCTCTGCAATCACTGTCGCCTCACCGGGTTGTAGGGCTTTAAAAGTACCGGTTTTATCTATGGAACCCGCCTCCCCTTTGACTCGCCATTCGACAAATACATTTTGCATCACCTCTCCATCAGTGGAAAGTAGAACCGCCTTGAAGTCGGCAGTCTCGCCCACGGGGAGGGTTTTCTGATCGGGCTCGATCTCAATGTTGCCAAGTTCTGGTTCTCCACAGCCGTAAACATTCACCATGAAAACGGCAAAAAGGATCATAATTCCCCTTAAAAGACGACTGTTGATTTTTGTGCGCATCAGCTGACTCCTTATCCTTGTACTGGGTTAGATTTTGATACGTCTTCATCCATCATGTACCATTCTATTTTTGGGTGAATGTCGACGATACTCAATGGGGTCTATCCAGTATATTCGAAGAAACATACCCTACCCGTTTGAACCTTGACGGTCTCGTAAAAACTCAAAAATACGCTCTTTCCGTCATTCCCCGCAAAAGGCATCGGGATCTTCGACCGGCGAACCCCGGATCGGAGTCCGGGTCAGGCGACGGAATAATGAAATCCCGTCTCAACCATCGAAGGGGCGTCTCACAGAAGAATCCCCGGTATTCATGGGTCACCAGGAACGGTGTGTGGAATTCAGGATTGATTCAGTATCAGAAAATCGAAACAGCAGGGCTGTTAGCAGGCATCCCTTCGCGTTTCACAGCATACACGTTACCCCCTTTGGCAAGGGTCTGAAAGGCGGCGAGGTCCATCAGGTCTTCATCGCCCGCTTCCTTTTATCCAGCCTTTTTGAATTCAAAATGGCGTCTATATTCTGTCTCGCCCACTGGTCCACACGGCGTTCCGTTTCAACATATTGAATAAGCCTGTCCGAGATATGCTGCCCCTTCTTCAAGGCCGCCAGGGCTTTTTTGGCCGCCGCTTTGGCTTGAAGCGCATTCACGTGTACCACACCGTCTTCTTCTCTGAACCCACGCTCTTTCAGCACCCGTGATGCACCGCTTGTGCTTAGGACGAGCATCCCTCTCTCTTGTTTCGACTTGTATTTCTGGGAGAGAATGTATTCAAAGGCCACCAGGTTCATCCCATCTTCCAGGGGCGTTACCATCATGATATCCACTTCTCTCATGAACCGGTAATTCTGAGGCCCGGCGATGCCCTGGTCCATATGAATCACGGCCGCTTCCCCCAGGTCGTCATTGACCGCATTCACCTTTTCAGCCAAAACATGGTGCAGATTCTGATAGTCGGGATTCCCGAATCGACTGGGAGCGGTAACCTGATAAAAACGGAGTCCGGTGCCCTCTTCAGAAAGCAGCCCCTGCATCTGTTCAAAAATATCCATCCGCTGGATGAGGCCTTTGGTATAATCGCACCGTTCCAGACCACCCACAATCCATTTCCCCCGGCGCCGATCCTGCTCCATACGCTGGTAAAGATCCATACCCTCATGCTTGAATTCGAAGTTCTTTTCCGGGACACGTCGGCCAGTATCCCGTCCACATCCAGACCGATGGGGATAGCACCCACGGTGGTCACATCGTAGGGCCGCCGGATTTCATAGTGTTGGCCGTTGACCCTGATCTGTACGGGAAACCATTCCTGAAGGGCCTCGAGATAGTTATCGCAGTATTCCTTGGTATGAAATCCGATGAAGTCATTGGACAGCATCCCCCAGGTCAGTTTCTGCAACACCGTTTCCATGGTCACCTGATCCAGATCGTTGACTTGCTGGCGCACCCGTCTTCTTTTGTCTTCTCGAATCAGCATCTGTATTTCGTGGATGTTGAAGAACGGGGTATGTATGAAATGGCCGATGTGCATCTGGTTTTGAAATTGTTCATGCTTACCGGCCTGCATGAGAAGCGGCCGGTAGACCTCTGCGATGCGCATCAGATGATAATCCTGGTTCCAGATCACCACCTCCCGGCCATCGGCCTGCTTGAGAATTTCATCGACCACGGTATTGGCAAAAGTAACCCCGCTGCTGGTGTACTGCACCATGTCATTCTTTTCAAAGGCCGGTCTGGGAAACACCCGGGTCTTCTTGTAAAAAAGCTCCGGCCGTGTCAGGTGGAGTAACGGCCACAGAAATCCGTTGGCAAACTGGCTGTAGTAACTTTGCATATGATGCATGTCAAAAAAGACAAACCGCATATAGAAATCATAATCCTTGAACCGAAAATGCATGCGGTTGTTCGGATCGATTTCGATGAGGGGAAAGTCTTCGGGCGTATGACCCCGGGCCGCCATTTCCTGAAAGAGCCACTGGTAATGCCCCCGGGTCACCTCGATATCCTGGTCTCCCATGGAGGCCCCTACCCAGGTGGTGTTCCACTCATCCCCCTTGAGCAGTCCGGACATGGCCTTGACCAGCCCGCCCTGTCCGAATGGCGGGGTCACCGGGATTTTATTGTGTCGCAAGGCGGTTTCTGCCTCATTGAGAAACCCCTTTGGAAACGAAAAGGGACTCCGGTTGGATACAATGTACAGGTTTGTGGTCATGGGTAACCTCTTATGATGCCGGCGGCCTGGGTCCAACCGAAAACGCTTGAGATGGGCCCATGGCCGACCATATGCCGCGGTTGTTTGAGACCTCTTTATATGCTTGTCTTGATTTTACCGAATGGCGGCACACAGGAAATGGGGGGAATCCTGTATATCCGGTGGGGATCAACGGTATTTTAACAAAATCGCCTTTCCATCATCACATCCTAATTCCACTTGCGTATCCGCGGGTACCTTCTTCCGTCTTTTTCAGGTCAATCTACAGGATGAACCCCATTGCACGGAATGGGTTGTACCGCTTATGGTTTGATGTAATCGGTAAAAAGATAGGAAAGGTGGTATTTGCCGCCATGTCCGGTGCTTAGGGCTCGCTCAAAAATAAATTCACAGAATTGACGCGCAGATTTGGGTCGGATTTGGTCGTCGCGATTGAGTGAAGCCACAGGAATAGTGAACTATTTCGAGGACTTCACGATTGAGCGGCGGCCGAAGATGGCCCGAAGCTGAGATGGGAAAATGGGAAGTTATTTTTGAGTGAGCCCTTATCTCGTGGACGTGCATTTGACCATCCGCAATACGCAGGGCCGGATGGTGAGTGTAAGGGGGATCTCATGCAAAAAGAAGCCATGCTGTACAAACCGCTCGAGGACAATCGGGTTCGTTGTCAGTTGTGTGCGCATTACTGCAAAATAGACCCCGGGGAATACGGGTTCTGCCGGGTTCGGCACAACGTTGACGGGCGGCTTTATACCCTGGTTTATGGCGAAATCATCGCCCGGCATGTGGATCCCATTGAAAAAAAGCCACTGTATCATTTCCTCCCCGGTTCGCGCGCCTATTCCATCGCCACGCCCGGCTGCAACTTCCATTGCGATTTTTGCCAGAACTGGCAGATTTCACAGATCGACGGCACCTACACCCCACAACATCAGGGGCCGGCATATCTGCCGGAAGCCGTAGTAGGGGACGCACAGGATCAGGACTGCCGGGTCATCGCCTATACCTATACGGAGCCCACCATATTCTTTGAATATGCCTATGAGACCGCCCGGCTGGCCAAACAGGCGGGGATTTCGAAATGTCTTTGTCACCAACGGATACATGACCCGCAAAGCCATTGATACCATTGTCCCGTACTTGGATGGGGCCAACGTGGATCTCAAGGCCTGGAGCGAGGACTACTATGCCACCCATTGCCAGGCCCATCTCAAACCGGTCTTGGACAGCATACGGCACCTTAAGGCATCGGGGGTGTGGTTAGAGGTCACCACCCTGGTGGTGCCGGGGGAAAACGATGCGTCGGACCAGCTGGCCGGCATCGCCGGATTCATCGCTGAGGTGGATGCGGAGATCCCATGGCATATCAGCCGGTTTCATCCCGACTACCGGTTCACCGACGCGCAGCCCACCCCCATGGAAACATTATACCAGGCCAAAACGATCGCTGAGCGCGAGGGACTGCGCTATGTCTATATCGGAAATGCTCCGGCAGACAACCACACCTACTGTCCTGAATGCGGCCGCAAGGCGGTGGAAAGAGGCGGTATGGGTCTGAGCGCCCTGTCTATACAGGACGGCAACTGCACGGCCTGCGGCGCCCGGATACCCGGAATATGGGTGTAACGGGGATGTTATCTTGGGTAGGCGTGGAGAGCGATCTTTGAAGGCGTGATGCGTCTGACAATCTCAGGCAAAGCGCGTCTCTTGTTCCAGTTCTTCCTCGTTCAGGCGGAATGTATCCAAGCCATAATCGGCAAGTTTTGAGAGAAAGACCACGCGAGCAACACCTGCCAATCCGGCAGCTGCTCCTGAAGATAGTCATGAAAACCAAGGAAGGGGCCAAAGCCCGTAAAATTGAAATCAAAGGGTGATAGAGTCCATCTTTCACTGGAACCATACATTCTAAAGCTTTGGATGCCCTGATTCTCAAAATAATCAGGGCATCCTTATCTCACCTAAAGCAAACCAGTGAACCTTCTTCTCAATGATTAGGGAATTCAGGTAGGACGTGTGCATCATCTTTGGCGACGAAAGCCTTACATTAGTTAGATGTCCTGTCCTGCCCGAGCGAGACTGAAGGGGTCTTCAATCGGTCGGAGATTCCCTAACCCACTTTTCACCGCCATTCCAAAATTTTCATTGACAAAACTGAATTAATTTGTATAGTATTGTAAACAATATCCATATTCTTACAGGGAAAAACCGTGTACAATTCGACCCGTGTCAAACAATCCGAAGTCTTTCAGTTGCTTCTGCTGGATGCCCTTTATGCGCAATCTGACTCCGAGCAATTCATTTTTCAGGGCGGGATGTATACGATTACTGGTGGATCACCACGCAACTCGGTGTCGATTTGGTATGGCCGGTGGTACGGTCTAAACTGAACATGTATGAGACACCCTTTGTGGCGGCAAGAGACGCTGGTTTTTTTCAGACCCGGGCTGGGCAGGCCGCCGTTAGGGAAGCACTCGAAACCGATCTGTCTCGATTTATTCCGCCCAATCTGTTTTCCCTGTATCAGGCAGAGGACTTCGAGCGCCTCATCGATCCGCTTCGGCAACTCCCGGTCCATTGGATCCGTGAAGCAATGGGCTGAAAACCGTCCCGAGTATATCAGGCGTCATGAATTCGGAAAAATCAACCCTCAAACGTCTCAAACTTCTGCCCCGTCTTTTTCGCAAGACCGATGCGGAAAAGATCGCCCCGCATACGGCCCAATTCCTCTCGCGTGCAGTGGCAGCCGGACTGATCTATCGGATTAATCGCGGCAACTATGTGAATGCATTTCTGCTTGGGATGCCCGAGGTGGAAGAAGTGGCCTGTTTTCTAAGACCGCCCGCCTACGTGAGTTGCGAATGGGCGCTGAATTACCACGGGATTACACTTCAGGTTCCCCGGGTCTGTACAGCGATCACGCTCAGCGGGGCCGTGGGAAAACAGCGTTCAGTTGAATACCAGGGAACCACCATTGAATTCTCCACCATCGCCGCGCACCTGTTTCGCGGCTTTGAGATCCTCCCCCATTTCCAGATCGCAACTCCTGAAAAGGCCATTCTGGACGCGCTTCACCTCCACAGAGGGCTTCCGGCTTCGGATGAGTTGGAATGGGATGCTGTCAATCGGGCAACACTGATGACCCGGGCGAAAGTGTATCCCACCGTGGTGAACCGGCGCCTGCAGGCGATCTTCCGGGAGGTGCCCGTGTCCAGGTCCTCAATGGAGAGGCCTAAAGATGCCAAAGACGAATGATATTCATGCCGGTCTTGAAAGGAACCGTAACACCTCATTTTGGAAATTTGTTGACAAACATCCTCTATACCACTACTATACTACCTTAGTATTCTGAACGAAGCCTAAAGCCCTGTTTGAAAATGCTCAACGAGCACATTCTCGGGCGTCTCTGGTAGGTTTTTCAAGTACGAGTAGTCATCTGAAGAGGAATAATGAATATGAAGATTAAGACCTCAATCACCCTTTCAGAAGAGATCTTGAAGCAAGTGGATAAGCTGTCTGACCAATACGGCAATCGATCCATCCTCATAGAACAGGCCCTCCGTGAGTTCCTGGCGGCAGCTGCAAAACGCCGCCGCGATCTTCGGGACATTGACATTATCAATAGTCGTGCAGATTTCCTGAACAAAGAAGCAGCAGATGTCCTCTCCTATCAGGTAAATCTATGAAACGGGGGGAGCTTTATCGAGTCTATAAAGCTTCCGCTCAAGACCCAGGAAATTCAGAGTCTTTGTGGTCGTGAGCCGACAAGCATTATTGGCTTCGAAGTTCTCTACAGCTATTTGTGCTCCGGTGTATACCGCATTTGATGGGCTCGCCGTGAAAAAAACTTGTTTTTATCTCTTCTCTGCGTCCCTGCTTGCCCTGTTTATCCCGTTAAACCTCCGTTGCCTTTGTTTAACTGGGATGAAACCTTTCGTTTTTTTTTCACTGGGGCGTCTCTGCGCGATGCCATTTAAGTGGCTTTTATCAATTCTACGTTATCGACGTACTTCACCCATTCGTATCCATAATACCCTTCGGCCACCAAACGGAGGGGGAACCCATGTTTCACGGGGAGCCGCTTGCCGTTGACCCCGTACGCCAGAAAGACCTGATTGGCGCGCACTGCTTGGATGGGATACTGTGCGACCTTCTGGTAGGCCCCTTCGGGTCCGGAAAACCGCACATGGGTCACCCGCTCGTTTACACCGGCTCTTTGTAGCAGATCCGGCATGGATATGCCCTGCCATCGCCCGTAATTGGCAAAGAACCCGGGGCAGATCAGCAGGACCTTCCGTTCGATTCTAAGTAGCACCTGGATGTCCTCGTAGGTGAGCTGAAGCGGCCTTTTTACCGAGCCCCCACACTGAGACGCCATTCAGACATGTTTACGGCATGATCCGACAAGCCCATGGTGCCAAAATCTTTCAGGGGGATCACTTCGAGGTTTTTGGGATCCAGATGGGCAGGGTTCTTTTGGATGAGGCTGTCCATCTCGGTGCCTTTGGGGAGAATGATTTTCTTGGTTTCCGCACAGGCCCACCGGATCCCGGACAGCAGGGGACCGAATAAAAGGCCCAGACCTGTCACGGCTGCACCTGCTCCCATTTTGAGAAACGCCCGACGGTTTTTCATTTTTGGATCACTCTTGATACGAGCGTATCAATTTTTAACGCCCATGAACTCAGCTGAGTTCATGGACGGACGTATATTACTCCGGAAACTTCAAAGTAATTTTTTCTCCCTCTTCATCTCTTTCCGCCTTCACCTTCAACTCGATGCTGCTGTCGCGAATACCCAGAGCCAGCAGGGTCTTGCCCTTATCCGCCTCGAGATGAGTGATCTGTCTCAAGTCATCGATGATCTTTTGACCGATGTCCGGGCCGGGAGATGGGAGTTCCGCTTCACGGTATTTGGCCACCACCTTAACCTCTCCTGACTCGGATCTGTAGATCTTTATTTTCTTCGCACGGTTATTAATCCCGTGGAGGGCGGCGAGAGCCAGCCATTTCAGGGCCGCCTCTTCCTCATCCTCTCCTTTTCCCAGTTCAGACATCTCCTTTCAGGGGGTCTGTAGTGGCAAAACAGTCCACCATCTCCTGTGCCTTTTTGTGCAGGGTTTCTTTGTCTTTCATACGATTGCGCTCCTTTGTTCTCGTTTATTCTCCGAGACCTTCAATCTCATCCTTATTTTCCGGAAGCCGCCTTATATTTGGCATACAGGTCATGGACTTTTACTTTCAGTTCCTTGATCTTTCGGCTGTCCTCTTCCGAGGACCATCGAGGCTCGCTGATGGAAAAGAGGCTGTTGGCCACTTCATCGATCACATGTTCGGTCGCCTCACACCATTCAGATGTACACATGGAGCTCATTTCGCTCGCCTCCTGAATGTCCTCTTCGAGCAGGTCCAGGGACTTTTCCATGTTGGTGATCAGTTCTCTCCAAGACTGGGCGATGTTTTCCTGAATTTGAG
Source organism: Deltaproteobacteria bacterium (assembly GCA_034522175.1). Taxonomy (GTDB): domain Bacteria; phylum Desulfobacterota; class DSM-4660; order Desulfatiglandales; family Desulfatiglandaceae; genus JAIPDZ01. Next base: position 5,171,356 of record JAXHLQ010000001.1, read on the forward strand.
GGTAACGGGATGCTGTCGGTACTGACATAATCTTTTCCTCCTTTTGAAATCTTAAATGCGAGTTGAAAGCAACATGAGGTCCCGAGATTTCCGGCACCTCACGAATCCTTTGTGGTTCAATTATAATAGAGCGTTGGTCCGGACAATAAAATACGCTGAATCCTGTATTTTGGGGTTGAAAATACGGTAGGTTCATCACCGTTGACGGTCGGGGTCGAGGACTCCGCCGGTTGCACCGCCTATTTGTTTTCAAATCAGGAAATTTGCCGACTACGTTCTATTAACTGAATAAATACCCAGGATACCCCATCTCTTTCCCAATACCCATGCTGTAGAAGGGATTTAAAGGAAATCTGAAAAAAATAAAGAGAACAGAGGAGGAACGATACCATGACCGAAAATCAGCCGATACCCATCACCGATGATGACTTCGACCAGAAGGTACTGAAGTCCGAGGGCATTGCTCTGGTGGATTTCTGGGCGCCGTGGTGCGGGCCCTGTTATACCATGGCACCCGCACTGGAAGCATTTGCCACGGCCAACCCTGGAAAGGTGAAGGTGTTTAAACTGGATTCAGAGGACAACCCCAAAATGGCTGAACAATATGAGATCCGAACCATTCCCACCTCCATATTTTTTCGGGACGGGGAACCGGTGGATACCCTCGTAGGGGCAGTGGGTCAATCCGTTCTTCAGGAAAAATTGGACGCCTTACTCAGCCAGTAACCCCGTTACGCCTGCGCCGCCCGCCGGGTATAGAGCGGGGACATGTTTCGCAAGGTGTTGACGGCTTCCTTCAACACCTCGAGAAACCGCATCACATCCTCTTCGGTATTTTCCACACCAAATGTGATCACCAGGGTTCCCTGGGCATCGGCAAATTCCCGCCCGATAGAGAGAAGGACGTGGGACGCCTGAAGGGATCCGGCCGCACAGGCCGACCGAGTGGATACCTCGATATTTTCCTCATCCAGCATCAAAACAATGCTCTCCCCCTCGATATACTTGACAGATACGGACACCAGGTGGGGAAGGCATTTTGTCGGATGCCCGTTGATATGGTATTCATCAATATAATTGGGCAGTTCATCGATCAGTTTTTCCCTTAATCTCCTGGCCTGATCCATTCGGGTCTCCATATTGCCGATCGCCGTGGCCGCAGCCACCCCCATGCCGACGATGCCCGCCAGGTTTTCTGTACCCGCGCGTTTGTTGTTCTCTTGGACGCCGCCGTCCAACAAAGGCCAGATTTTCGTTCCGCTACGGACATACAGTCCCCCCACACCGGCAGGGCCGTAAAAGGGATTGGAGGCAAAACTGAGCAGGTCAACCCCCAGTTCCTGTACGTCGATGGGCACCACCCCCACCGAATCCACGGCATCCGTATGAAAGAGCACCTTTTTCTCTCGGGCGATCTGTGCGATGTCCTGGATGGGCTGAATCGTCCCGATCTCATTATTGCTGTGCATGATGGAGACCAATAGGGTCTCCTCGCCAATGGCATCGGCCACACGACCCGGGTCCACAAGGCCATACACGTCCACCGGGACAGAAGTGACCTTATAATCCATCATTTTCAGCCTCCGAAGACTCCTGAGCACCGCATTGTGCTCAATATTGGAGGTCACAATGTGATTGCCCTTCCGGGCATTGGCCAGGGCCACCCCTTTAATGGCGTGATTCACCGATTCGGTCCCACTTGAGGTGAACACCACTTCCTTGGGCTCGGATGCGTGGATGAGCCGAGCGACCGATTCACGGGCGTTTTGTAAAGCCGCAGCGGCCCGGTCTCCCAGTTTATGCTGACTGGACGGGTTCCCATAATTGTCTCTAATGACCTCAACCATGGCCTCCTGGACCTGAGGCAGCAGCTGATTCGCAGACATATGATCCAGATTGATAATGCGCTCCATCGATTCCCCCCTTTCTTCTGATCAGGCCACGGCCTCCAGATCGGTCCGGCACGCTGTACAGAAAGACTCGCCTTCAGGGACTTCGGCATCGCAATAGGGGCAGTAGCATTTCTCCCCATGCGTATGCTCATGTTTCTCTTTTCGTTTCGGTTCTGCCTTCAGCTTTCCATCCCTTCGCTCCTCATAATTTTTGATGGCCATGTGAAGCGCATCGGCCCCCAAATTGGAGCAATGAAGCTTGTTTTTTGGCAGGCCTTCCAAGGCTTCAGCCACGTCCTTGTTGGAAATCTGTTTTGCTTCGTCAAGGGACTTTCCTTTGGCCATTTCCGTAAGGATGCTGGACACTGCGATGGCTGCACCACAGCCGAAGGTTTGAAATTTGATATCGTCGATCCGTTCATCAGCCACATTGATGTACACGGTCATCATATCCCCACACAGGGGATTTCCCACTTCGCCCACGCCGTCCGCATCTTTGATCACACCAACATTTCTGGGGTGTTTGAAATGGTTCATTACCGTCTCGGAATACATGTCGTTATCCTCCCCTCATTATTTATTTTTTTCTCCATTAAACCCAGGCCCTATTCGGCTTCCGTGAAGATGTAATCGTTCGCTTTTACCGCACTGTGGCAGCTGATGCAACTGTTCACCTTTCCTTCTGCTGCAATGCTTCCATCGGCTTTGTATTTCACCCAGAACCAATCCCCTGCATCAGGATTGTATAAATGCAGGATTCACCCCATATGATGTGGGACTGATCTATGGCAACGTCTTGTAGAAATGATGAATGAAACACAACATAATCCACAGAAACAGAAAGGAGCTGACCCATGGAAACCTTTGTGATGCTGAGTCGTTTGGCGCCGGGGGCTTTAGAATCTCCCAAGAGCTTGGAAAATACCGGAATGGCATGTTGCTTTGCAACGATAGAAACGTCACTCCGTCTGAAGTTCGTCTGAAGTCGTGGGTTTTCAAACATTCAGGAAGGGGAGCATAGGCGTTAGATATTCAGCCCTCCCGTGATTTCTTTGAGTGTTTCGGCAATGGGTCGTCTAAAGGTCTCAACATATTTCTCAGGGTCATTCTCAAAAGTCGTTTTACAAGTGTCAGAACAAAAATAATAGGTGTTTCCCATACCGCGTTCCTTGCCTAATAGTCCCGCCAGCCGCCGCCCGGACAGGTCCAGCCGCGGTCTCCAAGCTCCCGGCGGCATTGCGTCAACAAGGCATCGTGTTTTTGATCCAGCTTGGCGCGAAGCTCCGTTATTCGGTCTGACAGGGCCTTTACCTTGTCAGAATCGGGGTTTTTCTGGTCCCAAAGCGTCTCCAGCTCCATCTGTTTGGCGCTCAACTCCTGCCTGAGGGGCAGGGTGTCCTGCATGAACTTGCCGCGCATGTCCCGCCACTGCTCACGCTGTTCCGGGGTCATGTTTTGCCAGCCCTGCCGATCAGGGCCCATGCCGCGACCATAACCGCTCCTTCCCCGGTCCATGCCGTGATGGCCCCCCATCATGCCGGAATCCGAGGATGGGGTTGAGGCGGACGCTTTTTCTGTTACGCCCGATTCATGGTGTTTTTTCATGGCCTCACCGGTTGGAACTCCCATCAGGATATACGCCAGAAAAAAGACGGTCACAGTCCGCAGTGATACAAATATTGTTTTCTTCATGGCTCCCTCCTTAATTAATGTCTTCGGTTTTCGGTAAAACTCACATTTCATCATCCCGGTTATTCGAACGTGGTGAAACGGGTTTTTTCAGCGGAACACACCGGGCACTGATCCGGAGCCTCCCCTTCCAGGGTGTAGCCGCACACTTCGCACACCTGGACCGGGCCCAGGTCTACATCCTTTTCTGTGCCGACGGCCTCCCGCGCTTTCTTGTAGAGGGCGAGGTGCTGTTTTTCCGTTTTGTAGGACCACTCAAAGCTTCGCTTGGCCCCTTTTTCCTCCTGAAAATCGGCCACTGCCATATAGGTGGGGTACATCTCCTCGATCTCAAAGGTTTCGCCGTCAATGGCCAGATCCAGGTTCTTTAGGGTGTCGCCCGGTCCGAACGCCCCCATGCTGTTGGCCACCACCCCTTTTTTGAGGTGTTTCAACTCCCGGTAATGGTCACCTGCGTGGATATATTCCGCATGGGCCACCGCACGGAAGAGCCGTGAGACATTCGGATGCCCGTCCTTCTCCGCCTGATGGGCAAAGTGACGATACCGCATATTGGCCATGCTCTCACCGCCGAACGCATTGATCATGTTCTGCTGGGTCATCTGTTTCATGGGTTCATCTCCTTAAGATTTGGGTGTCAGTTTTTCAAGCGATGCTTTAATGAAGGCCGGCAAATCCCCGGGATTCCGACTGGATACCAGGTTTTCGTCCACCACCACTTCCTGGTCCACAAACCTGGCTCCCGCGTTGTTGATATCCTGAATAACGGAGGTGTATCCGGTCATCACCCGGCCTCTCAGGACATCCGCCGTGATCAGCAATTGGGCTGCATGACAGATGGCAAACACCGGCTTCCCGCTGTTTACGAATTCCCCGGCAAACCGCACGGCTTCCGGGTCCACCCGCAATTTATCCGGGGAATATCCACCGGGTATCAAAAGCGCATCAAAGTCATCGACGGAAACATCTTTTACCGCCTCGTCCACTTCAACGGGCGTATCTTTCTTCTTGCCTTTAACGGTTACACCCGCTTTCAGACCGACGTTCACCAGTTCATGACCGGCGTGCTTGAATGCTTCCACAGGTTTCGTGTATTCATCATCTTCGAACATGTCCGTGATGATCACCGCGATTTTGCTCATCGTACGCCTCCTTGTTTGTGGGGTGCCAACCCGGGATTTATGAACACGACCATCTACCGAATAGAGATAGAAATGCCGTAGGTATTGATCGTATGCGGGAATCGAATGAAGTGAAATGGGGTCTGCCCCTTATTTTCCATTGCACAAGGGTGTAGCGGCTCCCGATTGATCAATGGTAAATGCGCTGCCAGGATGAGACCGGGGGTCAGATTATGCCTTTTCCTTTTTCCATATGGCCACCACCCCATCTTCTCCGAAAAGGGTCTGGACAAGGTCCCAGCCCTTTGCCCCTTTGCTGTTGAGAAGGGCTTCAAATGCATCCATCTGCTCCGAAGGAAGTTCATCCAGTCCGCATTCTCCATGATCGGTGCAAAAGTAGACCAATCGGGTAAACCGCTCGGTGGGATATTTTTCAATCGCGTACACAAATTCTCTGCTCATCACATCCTCCGAAAACGTTTGAGATCTTTGAACATTGATTCATTCGTACCGAAACCTTTCATTCTTGTTTCACCGGGGGCATCTCACTGCAGCAACATTTCAGCCCTTTGATACCCACTTTTTTATTTTAGTTGGGCTTGAGGGTCTCTTTTTTAAACACCGCATAGAAGCGCTGAAACCTATGGTCACAGTGCTCCTACATCAGAATCGATTGACAAACAGCCCCATCAGCGTCATCGATAACGCTGTACACATCAGTGAGCATACGCATTTGCCGGTTGTTTGGTGCCCATGGGGCGTGGCGTGGGCCACACCCGAACATGAAACGCGGTGTTTAAAAAAGAGACCCTCAAGCCCCGGTCTTAAATATCCAAACCGTTACTCCGCATGAAAAAGTACTTTTTCCGAAGCCCTCCTCATTGCACCGGCATAAAGGCGCAGGCCGCCTCCTTACAGCGTCTTCAGGTAATCGATGATCTGATCCCGCTCCTTGTCGGTCAGCCTATCGGCGAACGAGGGCATATTCTTGTAGGGATTCTTCAGCTGCTCCCGGACATTCTCCTCGTTCACCGGTCGGCCGCTAACCGGTAGGGACTTCCGCTCAAAGAGGTCCTTCAAGCCCGGACCGATCTTTTTCTGAGTGGATCCGGTATGATGACACTGGGTGCATCCCTTGTTCTCGAACAAGGATGCGCCGCGGGACGCCGCCTGGGGCAGTTGGGTGTCATGATCGCCGTGGTCATGATGCCCCTTATCACGGCCCTCGGTATCGGAGCTGACCGTATGCCTCACGATTCCCAGACCGACGGCCATACAGACCAGGACGCCCACCACGAGGATACTCGTTCTGCGCAGGGTCGTATTTCGCATGGGTCCTCCTCAATCCAAAAATGAAAAGATTTCCCGCCGGATCTGCCGTTCCGGCACCCCCATGTTACGAAGCGTCTCAATGAGGGTTTCGGCCATCTTAAGCGGGCCGCAGATATAGAACACTTTTCCATCCACGTTGGGTCCGCAATAGGACTCGATCCGTTGCCGGTCCACATGTCCGGTCTCGCCTCCCCATGTGTCGTCCGGACGGCTCAGCACATGAACGACGGTCAACCGGGACGAACCCCCGGCCGCGATCTCCTCGAGCTCTTTTTGAAAAACGATCTGATCTTCCGTTCGGTTGGCATACAGGAGCACCACGGACCGGGTGTCTTTGGTGTCCCGCATGTGTCTGAGCATGGCCATCAGCGGCGTGATGCCGATGCCGCCGGCGAGAAACACCAGGTCGCGTTCATGGGGATGCAGCACATAGGAAAACCGGCCGAAAGAACCGTGTACTGCGGCGGTATCTCCGGCCCGGGTTTGTCCCATGGTCTCGGTGAAATCACCCGACGCCTTGATGGTTGAACTGATGAAGTCCTTTTGCGAGGGACTCGAAGAGATGGTCCAATGATGCTCCTCCACCGGCAGATCCGGGGAACGGAAAAAAGTCAGGAAATGGAATTGTCCCGGCAGGTAGTCGCCGATTTTTTGGCCCTCGGGCGGGACCAGTTTCACTGTCCACACGTCTTCGGTCTCCTGCCGGACTTCTTCCACCCGGTATGGTCGCCGTTTGAGCCGGGCCGGCCGTATAAAGCGGTGATACATAAACACCGCAGCCGCCAATACCCCTACGATCACCCACAGCACCTGCAGGGTCCGCAGATCGAGGTCGTCCCCGACAAACCAGGAATGAAGAAAGACGAGGATCAAAAGCAGCGGCGCCAGGATATCGTGCCCCAGCCGCCATTTTTCGAATGGGAGGCCCAGTCGTCCCTGGTACGCACTCACCAGCACATTCAGGATCAGCAGAATCAGTGCGACCTTGCCCAGCCAGATGGTCCAGGGCAGATCCAGGCTGATGAGCAGTTTCCAGTTCCCGTGTCCCAGGGAAAGCAAGACCGGATGCAGAATCAACAGCCCGGCCGCGGTGAGGGCCACATATTTGTGGTACCGGATCAGGATGTCGAACCCGAAGGCCCGCTCGATCCATTTGATCCGGGCGGCGATAAGGCCCTGTATCATGAGGATCATAAAAGCCATGAGGGCAAAATTGAGCCCCACATCCACCAGCACATTCTCCGATCCCTTTCCCAACCAGGTCGTCAGCCAGACCGGCAGGGTCACCACCAGTAGATAGAGTATCACTCTGAATAATCCGCCCATAGGCTTTTCCTTTCTGCTCCTCTTTAGTTGCCGCATCATTTCAGTTTTACCTTAGATAGGGTAGGCGCGTGTACAAAGCAATGGGGTCAAGACCTGATTCGATTGGATTTCACCCGGTAAAGGTGTTTCTTTCGCTCGGTGGCATCGGGGAGGCAGAAGACCTACGAACACACGTACGTCGGACGGGTTCCGGCCCAAATACTGCCTGGTTTCTCACGTTATAGGGTATGGACCCCATACCACATCGATTCGAACAAAGGCAGAATGGCCTAAAACGACTATCCGTATCACCATCACCTTTATATGATAAATATGCAGGAGGAACCATGAATGAAAAAAATAAAGAAAAGGTGAAGGGCACATGGTTAAAGGTATTCTGCCCTGAAGCACGCTGCCTGAGTGAGGAGGAAATTGCATCGCTGCCTGAAGAAAAGAAAGGGATGGCAGAAGAAAATGAGAGCGGCGGACTCTGGCTGGAGGTCTTCTGTCCGGATGACTCGTGCCTGCGGGAAGAGGAGCGGGTTAATATCCCCGTAAAGCAGGCCTCTGATGAAGAAACAGGCAAAGGCACCTGGCTGCGGCTTTTCTGTCCGGAGGATCATTGCCTGGTGAGAGAACCTACGGATGTTCCATGACTTCGTCCTCTACTTCGTAATTATAGGGACGCATCTTTTTCTTTCAGCAGAAACATTTGAGTCACAAAGCCGTCCCAGTACCATCCACAATGCCATAGTGTGGAAATGAGCGGTGAGTGAGAATGGAGGTACTGATGCCCCGGCATCCCGTATTTCGGGCCACGGAACTTATGGATATGGCCATCCGGATCGAAGAACATGGACAGGCTTTCTACGAAGCCTGTCTGTCCGCCACCGCCCTGTCAGAGCTGAGGGAGGTATTTCAATACCTTTTGAGTCAGGAAATTGAACATGCCCGGGTGTTTTCGCGCATGAAATCAGCCATGGATCAAGACATCGCTTTTCCGGAAAGCTACCCCGGAGAGCATCGCAACTACCTCGATGCGTTCGTAAAAAAGGAGGTCTTCGACGACCCGGAAACCGCGGCACGGCAAGTCGAGGCGGTTGAAGATGCGGACCAGGCCATTGAATGGGCACTAAGTCTGGAGAAGCAATCCATTCTCTTTTATTCAGGGATTAAATCTCTCATGAAACAATTCGAGGCAGACAACGTGGATCGCATTATAGCCCAGGAACACGATCACGTTCGTCGGTTACAGACATTGCGCAGGGAGTTGGCGCAACCAAAACAGGAGCCTTAAGCCTATGTTCCGCCACCGTGCCCTCCCCTCATACCGCGTGATGTCGTCTGAGGATCTCCTCGATTTCCTCGGACACCTGATGAAAAGTGAGCCGGTTATGGTTCCCATGGAGAGACCGGACCAGCCGGGATTTCATGTATTCGACTGGCTGTCCCGGCCAGAGGATCTGGTACTGAACTACACCACCACGACCCTGCCGCCCAAAAAGGCTTTTTTTCCACCGACGGAAACCCTCTTTCGATTTCGAGGCGACGATCCGCCAAAGCTCACACCCGTAAAGGAAAGCGGTCCCTTCGTCCTGATGGGCATTCATCCCTGCGATCTCGCGGCCATCGAGGCCCTGGATAAGGCGTACAGCTATCCCCCGCCCGACAGGCGCTGGGAATACAACCGCAGCCGGGCCCTCCTCATCGGTGTGGACTGCGTTCCGGATGAATACTGCTTCTGCGATTCCCTCGGGGTCTCCCAGGCCCGGCGACCCGGCGACCTGTTTCTGACACAGATCGACAGAGGGTATCTCATCGAAATTCATACACCGGCCGGCGCAGAGACGATCGCAGCTGCCCGGACCGATGTTGCGAACGAGGCGGATCTGTCGGCTGCCGCAAATCGCCAACGTCAGAAGGCCGGCGCCTTTCAAGGACGGATGAAGACCGGGCCGGATCGCCTGGCGGATATGCTGGAAGCGGAATCGTTTCAGGACATCTGGGAGGACATCGCGTCGAGGTGTTACGGCTGTGGCTCGTGCAACACCACATGTCCGGCCTGTTTCTGCTTTACCATGAGCGATGAATTGGATTGGGATCTCAACAGCGGCGTAAGGATGCGCTCATGGGATGCATGCCAGTTGCAGGACTTCGATCTTGTGGCGGGCGGGCACCGGTTCAGGGAAAAACGCTGGCAGCGGGTCCGACACCGTTGGCACCGCAAATTCCTCTATCTCTATCGGCGGTTCGGCCGGCCCTTCTGCACCGGTTGCGGCCGTTGCAGCCGGGCATGTACGGCGGATATCAACATCCTTGACGAGACCAACCGCATTATCGAGGCGGCTTCACGGGGTAGAACCCATGACTGACATGGAAAATCGACAAATCCGTGCGCCCTCGGATTGGACATATCTGCCGGAGCCGGCTCGGATCGTGTCCATCCGCAGGGAAAAAATGGATGCTGTCATTGCTCTGGAGTTGGCGGATGGGCGGCCATTGGGACACATGCCGGGACAGTTCGTCCAAATATCCCGGTTGGGTTACGGGGAGATCCCCATCTCGGTCTGCTCAACGCCGACCCGACCTGAGCGTTTCAAGATCTGCGTCCGGCCCGTGGGCCATGTGAGCGACGCTCTCTATAAGGCCTCGGAAGGGGACTGGGTAGGGATCCGCGGACCCTTCGGCCGGGGCTTTCCGGTTCGAACCATGCGCGACAGGGATATCCTCGTGGCGGCCGGGGGCATCGGGCTGGCGCCCCTCCGTTCCCTGATTCAGTATATAAGGGACAATCGCGCGGATTACCGGCGCATCATCATCGTCTACGGGGCCAGAAATCCCTCCCTGATCCTGTTCAGAGAAGATGTGAACACCTGGACCCGGGACAGCGACACCGAAATGTTTCTGACGGTGGATGAGGGCGACGAATCCTGGAACGGCAGGACCGGGGTGCTGACCCAGCCTATCAAGGAAGAAATCGAACTGAACCCTCGTGAGACCGTTGCCGCAGTGGTGGGTCCGCCCGTGATGTACCGGTTCGTCGCCTTGGAACTGCTGGCCAAGGGCGTGAGAAACAGGCGAATTTTCTTTTCCCTGGAGCGGCACTTCAAGTGCGGCATCGGCAAGTGCGGCCATTGCCAGCTCAACGGCGTCTATGTATGTCAGGATGGTCCGGTATTCCGGTATTCGGACCTCACACGATTGACAGAGGCGGTCGAAGCCCGCGCACCGGAGGAATAGCGGCATGACGAAAACCAAAGACAAACCACGGATCGCGTTTTTCGATTTTGCCTGCTGTGAAGGGTGTCAGCTGACCGTTCTTCAGTTGGAGGAAACCCTGCTGGACCTGCTCAACCACGTGGAAATAGCCGCCTGGCGGGAGGCCATGAGCGGAGGGTCCGACCGCTATGACATCGCATTCTGCGAGGGGAGCATCGCGAGCCGGGAGGATCTGAACCGCATCCGCCGCATACGGGACACTGCAGAAACGGTGGTCTCCCTCGGTACCTGTGCCAGCATCGGATGCCACAATGCCCTCAAGAATGCGTGGGCCATGGAGGATGTGCTCGCACGGGTGTATGGAAATAAATCGAATCATTTTGAAACGCTGCGCGCACAACCGGTAGCCGCAGTGGTTCCTGTGGACTATCAGATCCTCGGGTGTCCGGCCAGTCTTCCCGAGATCCGGACCGTGTTCAAGCGGATTCTTACGAGTCAGCCCCATCCTCTGCCCAACGACCCGGTCTGCGTGGAGTGCAAGCGAAATGACACCCTCTGCGTGCTGGAAAAGGAGATCATGTGCCTGGGTCCGGTCACCCGGTGCGGATGCAACGCCATCTGCACGTCTTATGGCGATGCCTGCCAGGGATGCCGGGGGCTCGTGGACGACCCCAATCTGATGGCCACCCTGCGGGTGCTTTCCACGGAGCAGCGACACACCATCATGGCGGCCGTGGCCCGCAAATACAGGGCGGATGAGAATCAAATCCAGGAGTGGTTTGCCCTGTATAACGGACCCGACCTTCAACTAACACCGGAGGCTTCCGATCATGGCCCATGAGGCGAACATCCACATTCGGCACCTGACCCGGGTGGAAGGACATGGCGATATCACTGCGGTGATTGAAGGAGGTGAACTGAAAGAGGTTCGCTTTTCGGTGGTGGAAGCGCCGAGGTTTTTTGAGGTCTTTCTACAGGGCAGGACCCATCATGAGGTGGCCCACCTGGCGTCCCGGGTATGCGGGATTTGTGCGGTCAGTCATCGCGCCGCGGCATTGAAGGCCATCGAAAACGCTTTCGACCTACACATCTCTGAGCAGTCCACCTCTCTAAGGCGGCTGGCATTTCACGGCGAGGTATTAAGCAGTCATGTGCTGCATCTGTACTTCCTGGTCGCACCCGATTATCTCAACGTGCCCAGTATCCTTCATCTCGCTCGAACGGACCGGGATACAGTCGAGCGCGCCATGCGGCTGAAACGGCTGGCCTATGATCTCTGCGAGGTCGTCGTTGGCCGCCACACCCACCCGGTGGCCATGAACGTAGGCGGGTTTCCGTTTGTTCATGATAAGGCGTCCCTGTCCAAAATGAAGGAACGACTGATTGCGGGTTTGGCGGACATGGAGGAAACGGTATCTCTTTTTCGTCGTTTTGATTCTCCGGCGTTCGAGCGGGAAACCGAATATGTTTCACTCAAACATTCGGATGTGTATCCTTTCTATGATGGCGAGCTGTATTCGAGCGAAGGAGAGACCCTGCCGGCTGATGCGTACCAGGATGCGGTGTCTGAATATGTTCAACCCTATTCCACCGCCAAGTATGCGCGCTGGAGGAACCGGCCGGAATACATGGTCGGCGCCCTGGCAAGACTGAACAACAATTATGAGGGATTGAAACCATTCGCCCGGTATGCGGCGGCCGAGTTGGGCGTCACGGTGCCGTGCCATAACCCCTTTATGAACAACAGTGCCCAAATTGTGGAGTGTGCCCACTGCATTGAGGAAAGTATTGACATCATTGATCACCTTTTGGAAACGGGCATACGGCCCGAAAGAGAGCAGGCCCCTGTCTCTCCCCGATCCGGCAGCGGCGTTGGGGCCGTGGAGGCCCCGCGAGGCACACTCTTTCATGAGTATACGTTCGATGACGACGGCATCTGCCGGGAGGCCAACCTGGTCATTCCCACCGCCCAGAACCTGGCCAATTTGGAAGCCGATATGCGGGCATACACACCGGAGATTATTGATCAGGAAGAAACCCAGATCGCACACGCATTGGAAGTGCTGGTACGGGCCTATGATCCCTGCATCTCCTGCTCGACCCATGTGATTCGACTCGGGGATTGAGAATTGTTGAGGATTGAAGGATTTAGGAAAAGGAGGTCAATTAATGGAAGAAAAGCAGGAAAATCGAGATCAAGAAGAAAGAGACGCCTTATGTCCGGAATGCGGTCACGCATTCAAGACCTATGTCGACCGCATCCTCCCGGACGAAAAAGACAGCGAGATGAAACAGGATGCCAAGTGTCCGGTGTGCGGATGCGGAGAATGCAATATCGTGCAGCCGGGGACATAGGCTGCCGCCTGCTGGCGCTGGTCATGGACTACTGTCCTTTTTTCCTGGAAATACGGTCATCACCCTATTTCCAAAGGGCGGATTTCTTCATAGCCTACGAACCATCATCTCATGATAGATGATCGACATGAGGAATGCCGCTTTTGGGCGGTGATAACGGCAACCATCAGATCAATGTAGAAAAGGAGGATCATCGTTATGGCCGAAAGACTGGAAATCTATAAATGTGAAGCCTGCGGGAACATCGTGGAAGTCCTGCACGGGGGCGAAGGAGAACTGGTCTGTTGCGACCAGCCCATGAAGCGGTTTGAGGAAAACACCGTGGATGCCGCAAAAGAAAAGCATGTCCCGGTGGTGGAAAAAACATCCGAGGGATACAGGGTTATCATCGGAGAGGTCGCTCACCCGATGGAGGAGAAACACTACATCGAATGGATCGAACTCGTGGCAGACGGCAAGGCCTACCGGCAGTTCCTTAAGCCCGGCGACGCACCGGAGGCGGTCTTCAACATCGACGCGGACGAGGTGACGGCCCGGGAGTACTGTAATGTGCACGGCCTGTGGAAAAAGTAGGTTCGTTCCGTGGACGTTAACAAAATGAAGGAGGTTTAGATGACCACGACACCCGTACATTGCCCTGGATTCGACGATTTCAAGCACCTGTCATCCTTTGTGTGCCGATGCCCCAACTGCGGGAAGGAAAAGGAGATTTTTTCGGATGAGTTCGAAAAAATTCATACCTGTTCCCAGTGTCACCAGGAAATCGATTTCACCCAGTGTACCCTGGAGGGCGAAGGGGGCTCGCCGGACACGTTTGCCAAGAGTTAGCCAGCGGCAACAGCGGATGAAACCGTATGCAGATCTGGCTGAAAAGGGCCTATGAACGCCCGGGACCCCAGGACGGGACCCGGGTTCTGGTGGACCGGGTGTGGCCCGGGGTGTCCGCAAAGCCGACGCCGACATCGACCTCTGGCTTAAGGAGGTGGCACCGAGCAGCGCCCTTAGAAAATAGTTCAATCACGATCCAGACAAATGGGATGCCTTCAAAAGACGCTACTTTCGTGAATTGGACACCCGTGCAGGGGAGGCGGTCAAAAGACTGAGTGACATGGCTGAAAAGGGACGGGTCACCCTGGTCTTCGCAGCCAAAAATGAAAAACACAATAATGCCAGCGCATTGAAATCATATCTTAAAGCGAAAAGTAAGGAGCAGCATCGCGAGAAGGAGGACCCTCAAAAATGATGCCCATCGGTCCCATGATGATCGAGCACCGGCTCATCGAACGGTTTATCGGCCTGCTGAAACAGGAGCTGGAACGCCTCCGCAGGGAAAACCGCGTGAATACGCGCTTTGTGGATAGCGCCGTCGACTTCATTCGAACCTATGCAGACCGCTGCCACCACGGCAAGGAGGAGGATATCTTGTTTCGTGAGCTCAGAAAAAAATCGATTTCAGGGACACACGAAAAGATCCTCGATGAGCTCATCGAGGATCACAAGTGGGGGCGTGAAACCACCGGCACCCTGGCGGACGCCAGTGTCCGATATAAAAAGGGTCAAACCACAGCCCTATCCGAGATAGGGACCTGCATGGAAGACCTGATCGACTTCTATCCGAAACATATCGAAAAGGAGGATAAGCATTTTTTTCTTCCGGTGATGGACTATTTCTCTGATCCGGAAAAAGATGCCATGCTCCAGGAAGGATACGCCTTTGACAGCGGACTGATCCACCAGCAATACGCCGATAGGGTATCCGATTGGGAGAACGGACATTGAGCAACTGAGGAAATCAACCCTACATTGCAGATAGGAGGACACATGGCGATTTCAGCAAAATACGGAAAAGTGGATGTTCCGGGAATTGATCCGGACGAACCGATATTCATTCTGCGTGCCCAGGACCGGCTGGCCAAACCGGCCATGCTCATGTATGAGGCACTGGCCGAATCCCATGGGGCAGACGTCATTCAAGGACTGCAAACCGAGATCGATCGCTTTCGCAGCTGGACAGGGAAAATGAAACTGCCCGATTAACCGGATCATGTCATCAGAGGAAATAGCCCCATGTCCATCGGTAAACGGAAAAACAATGATGAGCAACACCCGGAAATACAAGAGCATCTCATGAAAGAGGAACGATTTCTGGAGGGGCTTACAGAGGAAGAACAGAAGCTCTACCACACCTGCAAATCGTTGCTGTATTCCATCAGTGATAACGGCAATCTTGAAGAAGCATGCGACTGGCTTGAGAAATTCATCGAGGAAAAAGGCACTGAGACAAAACCGCATGAAGATGCATCAGATTAACGGACTGATGTCTCGTTTCAACCGCAATCAGACATCCGAAATCCTCAATAATTCATCTGCCATTCGAAATGGGATCGTAGAGAAGTCATCGATCATGTGGCCCAGGATGTTGATTGCCTTTTGAGTAAGTTTACAGAGTACTGTTAAAGGGAGGCGGAAAACCTATGGAAAAAGAAAGAATGTCTTACCATCCTTCGGTCCAGCAAATGGTGGATCGCATCAGGGAAGAACGGCATGACCAATGTCTGGGACCGGTATGAGGCACAGGGATTGGGGGAAAATCCCGACAAACGCTGCCCGTTTTGCATGGGTGGGGTACGGTGTGATTTCTGCTCCAACGGACCCTGCCGGGCGGACGCGGAAAAGGACAAACGCGGGGTCTGCGGTATCAAGGCGGACGGGATGGCCATGCGCATGATGGCCCTCAGGAATGTGATGGGGGCCGCCACCTATCAATTCCATGCCGATCAGACCATCAAGACTCTCCGAGCCACCGCCGAGGGTCAAACACCCTTTGAGCTCACTGAACCGGAAAAACTAAAACAATTTGCACAACGCCTTGGCATTGATACGAGTGGCAGCCCATCGGAGATTGCGCTGATGCTGTGTGATTTTGCAGAAGAAGACTTTAATCGAAAGACAGATGAGCCGAGCCGCATTGTGGATCTCCTGGCTCCAGAAGAGCGAAAGGAAACCTGGAAAAAACTAAATATCTTTCCGGGAGGCATTCGGGCGGAGATGCAGCGGGTGACCGGCTCCTGTCTGACCAATGTGGATGGCTACTACGTCAGCCTGGCCCTAAAAGCCATGCGCTTGGGCATCGCCATGGCCTACCAGAGTCAAATCGTGAACGAATACTGTCAGGATATCCTGTTTGGCATTCCCAGACCCCACCCCATGCGGGTAGATCTGGGTGTGCTGGATCCGGATTACGTCAATGTTCTGCCCAACGGTCACGAACCCTTTTTGGGATTCGCGCTGGTTCAGGAGGCCAGAAAGCCGGAGTGGCAGGAGAAAGCAAAGGGTGTCGGTGCCAAAGGCATCCGCATCATCGCCTCCATTGAAACCGGCCAGGAAATGATTCAGAGATGGGCCATGGATGATGTCTTTTACGGGTTTACGGGAAATTGGATCATGCAGGAGGCTGTTCTGGCCTCGGGATGCATCGACGTGTTCGTGGCGGACATGAACTGTTCCCTGCCCCCGGATCCGGAATATGCGGAAAAATATCAGTTCAAGCTGATTCCGGTGAGTGAGCTCGTTGCCTTCGAGGGAATCACCGACCGGATGGACTATAATCCGCTGGAAGCAGATCAGCAGGCGAATCAACTCTTGGAAATGGGCATCGACAATTTCAAGCTCAGGCAAAAGGGGGTTGAACCCGTCAGAGGCTTACCTGTCCGGGAAGCCATGGTCGGCTTTTCCACCGAAAGCATACTGGAGGCCCTGGGCAACTCACTGACGCCCTTACTGGATGCGGTCAAGGATGGTACCATTCGGGGGATTGCCGGGTTGGTGTCCTGTACCACGTTGAGAGACCGGGGGCAGGATGTCCATACCGTACGAATGGCCGAGGAGCTTATCAAAAGAGACATCCTCATTCTGTCCATGGGATGTGGAAACGCCGCCCTTCAGGTGGCGGGACTCTGTGCCACTGATGCCAGTGAACAGGCCGGACCCGGGCTGAAAGCGCTGTGTGAAAAGCTTAAGGTTCCGCCGGTGCTCAGTTACGGGACCTGTACCGATACCGGACGCGTGGCCGACCTGATCGCTGCGGTCTCTACTGCCTTGGGGGATATTCCGGTGCCCGATCTGCCGGTTGTGGCGGTCGCTCCGGAATATATGGAGCAGAAGGCCACCATCGACGCCATCTTCGCTTTGGCCTTCGGACTTTATACGTATGTGAACCCGGTGCCCAATGTGACGGGCGCCCCCAACCTGGTGAAACTGCTGACCGAGGACCTCACCGACGTCACCGGAGGGCTCCTGAACGTGGAAACCGATCCGGTGAAGGCGGCGGATGACCTTCTGAAGCATATTGAACTGAATCGCCGAAAGCTGGGGATTTGAGCATCTCCAAAACACAAAACCATAAATGAAAGGAGAAAGACATGGCCAAAGCGGAAACCGTAGGAGAAATGTATAAATGTGACATCTGTGGGAATGTCGTTGAAGTAAAAGAGGCAGGCGGCGGCGAGCTTTCCTGCTGTGGTGAACCCATGAAAAAAATGGATTAAAACGATTATTTCATCCGGTACGGATAGATCGCGCACGGGGATGACCGGACGGGATCTATCCGAAACCACAAAGATATCCATGGAGGACAATTCATCATGAAAGAAGAGGTTCAAAATGCCTTGAACCAAATCCGGCCATCCCTGCAAGCCGACGGTGGAGACGTTGAATTGGTGGGAATAGAAGGCGATGTGGTCAAGGTCAGACTCGTGGGCGCGTGCGCAGGCTGTCCCATGTCTCAGATGACCCTAAAGAACGGTGTGGAACAGCATCTCAAACAACATGTGCCCGGGGTCTCCAGCGTTGAGGCCGTGTAGCCCTCATTCATTGTGCTGTTTTACGATTCGGGTAATGCTTCCATTTATTACCGGTCGAGCAAGGCGGCTCTAAATGCGGCCATGGAAGGGATCACACTGGAGCTCGAGAAGTCGGGAATTGGTCTCCTCTTTGTTCATCCCGGTCACGTAAAGACCCGGATGGGCGGAGGCGGCACGTCTCTTATGCCTCAGGAAAGCGTCAAAGGTATGCGAAGACTGGCAGAGAATTTTGTTATCACAAATTCCGGCCGCTTTTTCAGATTCGACGGATATGAAATGCCCTGGTAAGGAAAACAATGCATTGATCGATACATAAAATCCCTACACGTCTTTTCCAACCTGTGAATGAGGGCTTCATCCTATGGCTTTTGAATGTAAGTCCATTAGATAGAATACGTTAAACAAAACCCAAACATACCGGAAACGATCCATTCATGAACGGAAACTAAGGAGGATCTATGCCTGACCTGCCGACCGTGCCCTTTGGACCGAACGGCCCGCATGTGACCCGGATCGGTCTCGGGGGAGAAGGCGTTCTGCGAACCAGAAACCGCGATACCGAGGCCCGAAACGTCATTGGTGAGGCCCTTTCACGGAACATCACCTACTTTGACAGCGCGCCTGCTTATGAAAACAGCCAGTCTTATCTCGGTTCGGTCTGGGCCGAGCGACCGGATCTGCGGAACACCGTTTTTCAAACCAGTAAATCCGCGCAAAGAACCGCTGAGCAGGCCACAGCCGAGTTACAGAGGAGCTTGGACCTTCTGCATACGGACCATCTCGATCTCTGGCAGATACATGACCTCAGAACCTGGGAGGAGGTCCGAAGGATCGAGGGGACAGACGGCGCCCTGGCGGCTTTTGTCCAAGCAAAAGAGAAAGGTCTGGTCCGGCACATCGGGGTCACCGGTCATCATGACCCAGAGGTGTTAACACACGCGGTCGCCCATTGGCCCCTGGACGCCGTACTCCTTCCGGTAAACCCGGCAGAGACCGTTTTGGGAGGCTTCCCGGACGACGTGGCGTCTCAAGCAAAGGCCAGGAATATGGCCGTAATCGGCATGAAATGCCTGGGCGGGGGCCTCTTTATACAGCCGGAAAAAGGGGTCACTGCGGACATCCTGATCCGATATGCCTTGAACGGTCCGGTGGACCTGATCATCGTGGGCTGTTCTTCTCCTGAGCAGGTCAGGGAAGCGGTAACAGCCGCCACCGATGTGGGGGACATGGATGCCGAAGCCTCCCAACTCGAAGCGGCGTTCAGGCCGAACGCACCCAAGCTGGCCTATTATCGCGGCCGGGTGTGAGGTGTTATGGGCGGCATATAAAAAAGGATCGTCAAGGTCCGCTTTTAAAAACCAAACGGTTATCCAATTGCATCTTGAAAAAACGGTTAACCCATAACGGGTTTTGCCCGGAACGACACACGTCACGAAAGGAGGTTTAGTGCGATGGTCAATTGTCACGACATGAAAAACGGGGACATCTATGTGTGTGAAGACTGCGGGTTGGAACTCCAGGTGGTGCACGAGTGCAAGGAGGCGGGCACCTCAGTGGCCGACTGTGCTTGTCATGAAAGCGCCGATCCCTGCACCTTCAGCTGCTGCGGAAAGCCTCTAATCAAGAAGTAACCATCGGTTTGAGTTTTGATTGACATTTTCAACCAGCCGCTCTTGGATGGTTGCTGACATCACATCCTGGGCCTGGAAAATGCGCCACATTCTTATGCCCATTTAATGGAGGCATAGCTCACGGTGTCGGTCTCCTCTCCAGGATGTCTCCTGAGGTCCCCGTTTGAGAGAAAAAGCACAGGTCAGCACACAGCGCCCATAGCAGTATCAGAAACTATACCGGATCGCAGCATATACATTACTGTTCTCTTCAAACTGACCGAAAAAGGTCTCTCGCTTTCCCGTAAAAATATTTCCCCCCACCTGGATCTTCCAGTTATCCGTTATATCATAGGTCACCCTGGGCCGGAAGTAACAGTCGCTCTCTGAAAGAGAGTAGAAGATAAAGAGGCTAAGAACCAGCTGGTTCTGGGCCATCAGTTTTTGGGTGAAATCCACCGTAACCCAATGCCGGGCCTCGTCCCGGGCAAAGGCCCCCGGTGTCAGACCCTTTTTGTAATTGTCGTAATCCATCATATAATTCAGATAATATTGAAATCCCAGGGTCAGATCTGTAGCGACTTCCTGCTCATAACCCAGTAAAAGCCGCATCTCGGAGTTTTGTACAAACGGATCGGTCCCATCCCGATCATCCCGGCTGTCATACCAGGAAAATTCGGCATTGCCGATACCGTAAATCACCGGCCCCCGTACACTGGCGCCTAACACTGTCAAATCCGGAAAGGTCCGTTGACCCGTAGCCGGGTCCATTCCTGCAGGCTCTTTCCAGAAACCGTTATAGCCGTACGCGGCCAGTTCATAGGCGCCCACGTTCCGGTACAGACGGGCGGCCAGTTCATCGTCTGTAAACCACTTATCAGGACGTTCCACCTCCATGGGATTATTCTCCCCCCGAAGCCTCTCCAACGCCGGATCGTAAAAGGAAATTCGAGATCCATCTATATAGCGATCCGGATCAAACTTGGGTGTATACACGATATCCACATTGGCGATCTCGCTGTATAAAGAGGCCTTTACCGCATCTGAAGGTGCTTTCAGATACTCGACGTCGCGTCCGAGAAAGAATGACTGGTAGTCCTTGGGAAAAAGGTCGTTTAAGAATATCAGGTTTCCGGTGCCCCAGGTAAGGATCTGCCGACCCGCCTTAACGTCCATGAAATCCACCGGGGTCAGCGAAAGCCATAGCTCTCTTAGGTCAATCCATCCATCTCCATCCTCCAGGTCCACATCCGTATGATCATCCACAGTGGCATCAAAAATGAAATCGCTGGTAATGTGGAACTGTCCGCGGGGAAGATAATCGGCCAGATATTGGTCATAAGAGAGTTGAAGGCGGGTCTCAGCGAGAGACACCCGATCTTCCACCGGATCATCTTGAACCCGGACCCCTCCTCGGACCTCCCAGAAGCCACTCAGGTTGGCGGGCAATGTCCACCCTTTTTCCTTTTCTTTTTTCGTTGTTTCTTTTTCGGTCTGGGCCTTCTTCTCCAGTCCGGACGGCAAAGCCGGCACTTGTTGGGAGAGGGCTTGGGATGAGGGCTTCTTTTCTTCGTCCAGTCCCGAAGGCAGGGCTGGACCCGAAGACGATGGCTCTGACGAGACATCGGATTTTTGGTTCAGGCCTTCCGGCAGTGAAGGTCCCTGAGCGGATTCCGGGGAAGATTCTTCTCCTAATCCTTCGGGGAGCGCCGGTTCCTGAGGCCAGCAATACCCATTCCACATGGTTATGCTGAAAAATACACCTATGGCTGCGAACACCATCCGGTGCTTGTTGCCTATCACCATACCACCCTTCTTTTTGAGCCCTAAAGATGCCAAAATGCTATTGTTTGATGTACTTCATGGGCGGTTTGCGCAGGTACCGTTCGGTAAAAATATCTTTGGGAAGACCCACGTTATATTCCACCTCGCTGTAGTCAATGGTCGTATATCCCCCTGTACGAAGGTCTTCCATTTGGGATTTCATAACGGTCAGAAAACCCTGGGGCTTGGACACGTTCAGCACTTTATACCGACGGTAGGCCTCCCCTCGCTTGTCATAATATTCGGTTTGGATGGGGAGAAAGGTATCTCGATGGATCCACATCTTGTAGTGGGAGAATTCGACCAAATCGGGTTTCTTAGGCGTATTTTTGAGAATAAAATAGGTGTCGGTGGTTTTGACCAACTCGTGCTTGTCTTCATAGGTATTCCGGCCTGAAACGTCTTCATAAAAAAAGTGCGATCCCACAAAACTGGTGCGTTCATCAGAAGCGGCGATCCGTTTCACCAGGTCCAAATCCGGCAGGTACAACCATCGATCGTCGTCTTGATCCAGGGCCACGTGTTTCCAGACCATAAAGACGGTATCCTGCACATCTGGTGGTGCCTTGAAATAAACGTAAAACCGCTGATCCCCGGCAAATGTATCGGGCTCACCTTTATTCGACTTATCTTCCTGAGCTTCATCGTTCCTGCGCAAAATGGTGAACTTGCGGGTTCGCTCCCGGCCTTGTTCATCGATGATCCGCATGTTTACATCGGCACGCCCATCCTTACCCTGGTAATAAGCGACCTGATTGGCACGATCCACGATCTGTTGGACAGTCGGTTTTCCATCATCCTGTGCGAATATCACAGGAGAATTCCATGCCATCAGAAAAAACGTCCCTAAAACGATCAAAATACCTGATTGATAGTGTTGTCTCATTTCTGTTCTCCCTTCTGTTGAGGTTCAGGGGTTCACCCTTCCTTGGGTGCAAAGGTTTCAGTTTTGGCTTTTTCTCCCGGGACATCAAGGCACACCCACCGGCCAATATGATGATGACCACTACACTGATCCAGCTCATGGTGCTCCATGTCACGGTCATAAATTGCCTGATGTTGATCCATACCAAAGCGATTCCTGCCAATACGGATATACCACATGTGGCGCGATTGCAGATCATACATGCCTTTCGGGTACGGGGAAACAGTTTGTTCTCCAAAAGCCTCATGGCGGCGGGCAAAATGAGCATGGTACTTACTCCTGCGAGAAGCAGGATGGCGGCAATAAAAATGCCCACAGTCTGATAAGGCACCAAAGGGGCCAATATCAACGGCATAAAACCGATACCCACTACAATGGCATTCCTGGCAATGGCCCGGGCCGGTTCCCCGAAGACCGGCCCTGCAGTCTCTTTCCACGATCCGTAATCCACATACATCATTCTGCTGCGGGTCAGAAAATGAATGGCATAGTCCACCGCCAACCCCAGGCTGAGGGCCGACAAAATAGCCACCGGCATGTCATAGGCCTTTCCCACGTATCCGATCAGCCCATAGATCATGGCAATGGTCACCGTCAACGGCGCCATACACAGCATGCCCCATAAGGCGGATCGATACAGAAGGGTCATCATCAGAAACACGGCCAGAAAACTGCCCAAGAAAGCCTGCAGCATCCCTTTCACCATTTTTTCCTGCCAGACCACATTGATATAGGTCAGACCGAACCAGTCATGCCGCACTGCATGTCCGGGGGCCAATGATTGCATGTGCTTTTTCAGCGGACTCACACTGCTGACGGGGTCTTCTTCAATGCGTTTCACAAGCTGAGTTCTTTCAGATCCGGGTTGCGTCACATAGCTGGATATGAAGCGTAAAACGGGACGCATACGCTCCGGATGCTTTTTCACCAAAGTCTTTGCTTGTACTTCATCCGCCTTCCAAAACTTCAACCAGTCATTGACCCCCCGGGTGACCCGGCTCATATCCCGGTTATCTCCACTGGTCAATTGCAGCCACACCACACCGGTTCGGTAATCCGGGGTCACAAAATGCCACAGGTCCCGGGGTCGATGGCTGTTCTGAAACTGAAGCAGGCTTTGGGCCACTCCTCCCCGGGAATCCGGGACCCGCATGGCCTCTTGTTCGGTGATGACATGCCCGTCTCGTTTGACCCCCACCATCAGTTCCCGGTGAACGGTCTTTACAATGTCGGTGACTGAATTGGACTTCCCCACGAGTCCACCCAGTTCCTGGTCCATATATTGCTGCAGCGCACCGATCCAACGCAGTGTGGTGGGATCCTTGAAAATTTGCTCTTTTTCCTCAGAGGGTTCGGACAATGGCTCAGGTGACTTGGCCACCGGCTGTTCTTCACTCATTCCGCCCAGACCTACAGGCAGCGAAGGTCCTCCCGCGCCCCCCAATCCTCCCGGAAGAGAAGGTTCCTCGTCCGTGGTTGATGAGTCCTTTTGGGATGACGGGGATCGGGGCTTTTGTCCCTCCATCAAGGGCAATGCCGGAGCTTCCTGTGGCCGGAAGGCCAGATAGGCCATATAGGTCCCACCGAAATGTTGGTTGAGCACGGTATCCGCAATCCGAATGGGGTGTCCTTCATCGAACCACTTGGTAGGATTATCATTCACCCGAATTCGACTGATACCGTAGCCGGATACAACCAGGACCGCCATGCTCACGGCCAGGATGGGCTTGGCGTAGCGGTACGTTCCCCTTCCGGTCATTCGCAGCACCCGGCCCAGGAAGGTAGCGGGCTCATCTGCTTCTCCGGAAACGTGTTTTGCCCCGAAATCTTCCAGGACCTTTTGGGGCAGCACTGAGATAAACGCCGGCACCAGGAGGATGGAACAAAGCCAGGCCACAATCACCCCAAATGCCACAAACAGCCCGAAAACCTGAACCGGGGGTATTGGCGCCAGTGCCAATGACGCAAACCCTACCGCCGTGGTCAGGGTGGTATAGAGCATGGGGGTGAACAGCCCGCTCATCACTTCTTTGATCGTCTCTTTACGACTTTTGGTCTTCTGGTACCGGTCGAAAAACTCGGAGATGACGTGCACATCGTCCAGGACCGCAATGGGCACAATAAATATGGGGATCATGGAACTCATGATATGGATGGTGTTCCCGGTAATCACCAGCAGGGACATGGTGGCGGTGGTGGCGATCATGGCATCATAGATGGCCGGGAGGATCACCAGGGCCGATCGGAAGAAAAACCACATGAGCAGGAAAATAATGGCCATGGCCACTGGTGCGGATATGGCCATCTGTTTGAACATCAGAACACCGAAAGTGTCTTCGGCTACGGGAAGGCCGGTAATATGGTATTCCTCATTTCCTTTCAGTTGGGCCGCCGGGCTTTCCATCACCTTTCCGGCAAAGGCCGCCTCTATCCACAGGCGCTTAAGACGATAGCTTTCCTCTGGTGTGAGGCGGTCCCGTCCCTTTCGAATCAATTCTTGGCCTTCCGCATTCAAATGCTTTAGGGTTTTCTCTTCCGACTGGAGCCAATGGCCCGATACCGGTTGCGCCATCCAGGTGTTCAGATCTGCCACCAGGGATTCCACAGCAGCCTTCCGCTCCTTAAACAGACGGCGTAGTTCCGGCTTTACTGCATCTGAAGCCTTTGACTTCTCTCCGACCTCCTTTTGCCGGGAAAGGGTCTTTTTCCAATCGTCGACCTGTTTCTCTGTACCGAGTAGATGCTGCCGGGTTTCCGCGGAGAGGATTTCCCATATTCGCTGAAGCGACTGAGGCCCTTTTCCCTGGGAAGCCTTCGCCAACTGGTGGAGTACCTGATTAAAATCGCCGATCTCAGAGACAGATAGCCGGGAGGGATTTTCGATCTTCTGCTTGAGAGCGGAGTAGATCCGGTGGCTGAGATCCTTGGCCGTAATGGGAAGATAGAGAGCGAGGGCCTTTCCATCTTCAGAAACCAGGGTCCCTTTGAGAAAAGGAATGTCCATGGCCTTTCGCATAACAGCGGAGGCCGCTTCCTGGGTTTCGGGCGGCTGGGACATCAACCATTCGAAGCGCACCACCCCGGCTCCGCCGGATTCCACATTGTCCACCAGGGACGGGGCAATCATGTCCACTTCCACCACGCCCTCCTGCCGGGCGGGATTATCCGGATCCCGCCACCGAAGGCCCTGGGCAAACTGGGTCAGAGCAAAAATCTTTTTCAGGGAACCCGGGTTGAACACGCCGTGCGTCTCGTTTTTTTCATTGACAATGCCCACCACAATCATGTCGTTAAGGGCCATGATTGTCTTCATGCGGTTATGAAAGATCCGGACGGGCTCATGGGCGGGGAGCATGTTTTCCGGATCGGTATCGATGGTCAGGGAGTGGAGCGGCTCGAATTTATGGGGCCAGATACTGGGCAAGCCGGCCAATATGGCCAAAGTGACAGTGATGCCAATTATGAGAAAAGCGATTAGTCTGGGGTGTTCAACAGCAAACGTTCCGACTCTTTTTCCGGTAGCCATGTGTGTGTCTCACCCAAAAAACAATGAATGCGTAAAGCGTGAAATCTTTCTCCCAATCAAA
The DNA here is from genome assembly GCA_034522175.1 of Deltaproteobacteria bacterium. Lineage (GTDB taxonomy): Bacteria > Desulfobacterota > DSM-4660 > Desulfatiglandales > Desulfatiglandaceae > JAIPDZ01. The sequence goes on from JAXHLQ010000001.1 coordinate 5,197,077, forward strand.
TATCGTCATTCTATATTGTATGAAACGGCGGGTGGTCCCAACCCTCCCGATCGAGTGGAATCGTTCCCAACGGTGTACGGTAGGCCTCGACCGGTGGAATAGACACACAAACGTTAGGGTAAATGCTCCTGTACAACCCAATAGGGCAGGCAGGAGCATCTGCTTACGCCTCGATTTACAGGCAGAGCATGAAGGCCACCAAGGCCTCCTTTTCCTCTTTGGTCAAATTCAGTTCCGTCAGCAGGTTGAAGAACTCCACCGTATCCGCAAGGGTCAGACATCGGCCGTCATGCATATAGGGCGGCGAATCCTTGATCCCCCGGAGGGTGAAGGACTTAATGGGTCCGTCTGGAATGTTATACTGACCATTGATCATCTCCGACTTATAGAAACGCCCGGTCTTCAGGTCATGCATCTGATTGTCCGTGTAAAACGGTGCGGGATGACACGCCGCGCAACGACCCTTGCCGAAGAATACGTCCTGCCCCATCATCTCTTTGTCCGTGGCTTTATCAGGATCCAGCTTTCCGAAAACGTCCAGCTTGGGTGCCGGCGGAAAGTCGAATATGTTTTGCATCTGGGCCATCATGGGCACCTGGCTGGCCCTGTCCGGCAGATTGACCCCTTTCTTGGCGGCCGTGACCTGATCTCCGTCAAAATAGGCGGTTCGCTGCTCGAACTCGGTGAAATCCTCAATGGACCGCAGCGACCGTTTGGAGCCGTGGATCTGCTGGTTGAACATGCCCCGCAGACTCACCGTATCCAGGCGAAACCTGGCCACATGGGGTCGTGTATCCGGATTCAGGTGGAAAGCGCCGTTGGTGTGTCCGTTGGCGTGACAGTCCAGGCAGCTGACGCCCAGACTCGGTTCATCCACCTTTCGATCCGAGGTCTGGTTGAACTGTTGCTGCGGAAACGGGGTGAGCAGGAGCCGGAGTCCTTCCATCTGGACCGGGGTCAGAATTCCCTCCATGATGTCAAAGTAGTTCTTGATGGAAAGGAGTTTTCCCTGAGATACATCCCCCAGATCCGGCCTCGTCGTCAGATAGATCGGCGGAGGGAACTCCGGCAGGAAATGTTTGGGCAGATCCATGGACGTATCGAAACGCTCCAGGGACCGTTTTTCCAAAGCCATAATTTCTTTGATCTGATCCTCCGGAAACACCTGTCCCCCGGTTTCATGCTTCACATGGGGAAGGGGTAGAAACCCCTCTGGGTACAGTCCCTTTTCCTTGATCATCTCAGGTGACATGACCGTTAGTTTTTCCCAGGTCATCCCCTCGGGAAGCTTGACCCGCACACCTTTCTGGACCGGTTTCCGTCCGGCGGACATCATCGTCTCCGACGGCCGGTCGTTCAAGTCATACCGGGCTTCCAGCAGTTCTTTCTGACGCTTTTCATACATGGCTTTTTCTTTTACATCCTTGGCCCGGACGGCCTCGTAATCGCCCGTGACCGGGATATAGGTGTCATGGATGGGGTTCACACCGGCGGGTATTCCCATCTGCTCGTTGGTCGGTTCCGCCGGACACAGTCCCCAGAGGAACAGGGTGCCGATGGCGGCACCGAGAATCGACATACCGTATCTTTTGCATAATACAACCTTCATCATCACATCTCCTTTCTTTATTGAATTGAACGTTGGTGTTCACCGGTCCACAAAGAACCGTTTACCTTGTTGGTTTTCAGATTACGCGAAATAGGCTGCATGCAAAATGGGGTGAAGACGGTATTTATGGCGAAATACCTCTGTAGCATACATTCAAGAGCGACACGAAGGCATGCCCGTCATGAATATACTGTCTCCATGCGGGCTCTATACCCTTTTAAACCCATGTCCAAACCGCCTCTATCAGGCTTATATTAACCCTGCATTTGACTTTTTGATCGGTTCACCCTTTCGGGATGAGACTATAAGGAGACATCATCATGAACACCTCGACCGCACACAACACCCTGATTCATGAGAAGAGTCCCTACCTGCTCCAGCATGCCCATAACCCCGTGGACTGGTATCCGTGGGGGGAGGCGGCATTTGAAAAAGCCGAAGCGGAGGATAAGCCCGTCTTCCTCTCCATCGGTTATGCCACCTGCCACTGGTGTCATGTTATGGCTCACGAATCGTTTGAAGACGAAGCCGTAGCCCGTTTACTCAACGAGCATTTCGTCTCCATCAAGGTGGACCGGGAAGAACGGCCGGATGTGGACAAGATCTACATGTCCGTATGCCAGGCCCTCACCGGACAGGGGGGCTGGCCCCTTTCGGTGTTCCTTACCCCTCAGGGATCGCCGTTTTTCGCAGGAACCTATTTTCCCAAAACGACGCGCATGGGCCTCATCGGTTTTCCCGAATTGCTGACACAGATCGACCACATGTGGAAGACGGACAGGGACCGCCTTCTCACCGCTGGAAATCAGATCACCGAACATATACGAAAACCCATTTCCGACACGATTCCCGACAAGGCCCTGGGAGTGGAAACCTTAGATCAGGCCAGCCAACAACTGAGCCAGCAATTTGACTCCCTATGGGGAGGTTTTGGAAAGGCCCCCAAATTTCCGTCTCCACACCAACTCACCTTCCTTCTTTGTCACCATGTACGACGTCAAGACGCCCATGATCTGCAGATGGTGGAAAAGACCCTCTCGGCCATGCGTCAGGGCGGTATCTTCGATCACGTCGGATACGGTTTTCACCGGTATTCGGTGGACGCCAGGTGGTTTGCGCCGCACTTTGAGAAAATGCTGTATGATCAGGCCTTACTGACCATGGCCTATACCGAAGCCTTTCAGGTAACCGGAACACCCGCCTATTCTCAGGTAGCCCGGGAAGTGTTCACCTATGTATTACGGGATATGACGGCACCGGAAGGCGGCTTTTATTCGGCTGAAGATGCAGACAGCGAAGGAAAAGAAGGTCTTTTTTATCTCTGGACCCCGCAGGAAGTGGAACAGGTCCTGGGCAGGGAACAGTCAGACCTCTTCTGCGGTTTCTACAACATAACGGCGGAGGGCAACTTCGAAGAAGGCCGAAGCATCCCCACACGACCATTTCCCTTTCGGAATTTGCCCGGCGGCGAAAAGTGGATGAACACGAACTCGAGGCCATCCTCCAGGCGTTTAGAAGGCAGCTCTTCGTGGAGAGAGAGAAACGCATTCATCCCCTCAAGGATGACAAAATCCTCACCTCCTGGAACGGGCTCATGATTGCCGCCCTCTTCAAGGGATACAAGGCACTGGGCGAGAAGACTTACCTTGACGCGGCTCAAACGGCACTCGATTTTATTCTGAACACATTGCAGACAAAAGAAGGGCTTCTGGTCCGGCGCTATCGGGAGGGCGAAACGGCTCATGCCGGTTATCTCGATGACTATGCCTTTCTGATATGGGCGTTGGTGGAAGGATATGAAGCCGCCTTCGATCCAGGCTACCTGGAGCAGGCCGCCACGCTTACCCATACCATGCTGGACCTGTTCTGGGACACGAAAGACGACGGATTCTTTTTCACGGGCCGGGAAAACCAACCCCTCATTGCCCGGAGCAAAGATTCCCAGGACGGTGCCATCCCTTCGGGGAATTCCGTGGCCGCCCTAAACCTGCTTCGACTCGGCAGGCTGATCGGGGACACGACCCTGGAGGAAAAAGCCAACCGCCTCATCGAGGCGTTTTCGGGTCAGGTGGTCGCGTATCCGACGGCCCATACCCAGCTCTTGCAGGCTCTGGACTTCATCATCGGTCCGGCCCGGGAGGTGGTCATTGCCGGTCAACGCGAGGACAAAGACACCCGGATGATGGTAGACACCTTTCATCGACACTTCCTGCCCCGCGATGTGATGCTCCTGATATCCGGGGAGGACGTTCGCACCCGCCTGGCCGCTTTGGCCCCCTTTGTCAAGGACATGACGGCCATAGACGGAAAGGCCACGGCCTATGTGTGCCGGCAGTATGCGTGCCAGGCCCCCATTACCGACCCCGAAGAACTGAAAAAGGCCTTGCATATGGACGGCTGAACCGCGATGTTGCTTACAAAACCGGTGGTTCAAAGAAGATGGTTTCTCAAAGCGTCATGGTCTGCTCTCTTTGTGAGTAGGGGCTTTATGCGCTTACTTTTCCTCGGCTTCGCCTTCCTTCCTTTCTCCTTCTATTCGCCGGAGGGATTGCTCCATTCGACTCAGTGCATCCGCGGTCCTATCCCTGAGTTCCTTGGTGCCCCCGGCCCTTTGATAGGCCAGGACGGCAATGATCAATGCAATGATGGCCAGAATAAAATTAACAATAGTCATGATTTCTCCTCCCTGTTTTTGAAGATCCCTGCAGTCCCGCCGCGGCGGGACAGGGAATCTCCCAAATGTAAGGTAATTTGACCAGTTTTTAGTTCGCCCGCTAATCCCGCTGCAGGCGGGACTGCAAGCAGCGGGGAATGCCCTCGCTGAGCATTTTCAAAACATTACCGGTTATTATTTCCCCCACAAATACAACCCTCCCCTCTGCCCACAATCCGAAAACCAAAAAGAGCAGCAGCAAAATTTAATTATAGCATACATGTCTCGCTCATAGCAAACCATAGGGTCAATCCTGTATTCGCCAGCGAAAAACGCTGTATTCCTCCAGATCTTTTGGTGCTCACAGGTTCAGCGTTACCGAACACTGAAACCTCAAACCCTATTTCTTCACCGCTTCACCTGTACCCTCTCCTGGGCCGTTCCGATCTCAATGATGGGGATGGTCCCGATCTCCACCAGGTCGGCCACGGACTGGGGGAGCCTGCGGTAATTGAGGGTGGCCTGAATGACCAGTTCTCCCTTGGTCATCTCCTTAGGGACATCCCATTCATAGGCCTCCAACCTGGCTTTTAAAGGCTGGAGCCGGTTGTCGAAGACATCGGTTCGTTTCGCAAACCACTGGGCGATGGTCTCTTGTCCCTTGGGGTTTAAAAATACCTTCCGATACAAGCGGTCCCCTTCGGGCAAGGCGTCACGGGGAATCCCCTTGAACTCCTTAAGCCCCATCATTTCTCCCAGATCCATATAGGCGGGCTGATTGGTGGCCACACTGTATTTTTTCTGAGGACTGTCCCCCGGCGCCAGCGGGGCCTTTACATGGTGGGGTTTTCCCTCCGGATCTACGACTTCCACATGCAGCCAGAGCTGGCGCTCTTCCGTGGATCCGGTGGGAATCCGGTGCCCGGCCCGCTGATTCACCACCACGATCTGGAATGTGAGGCTTGATCCTGGGGAGACATCCTGGGATTGCGGATAAACCGCGACGACCGCGGCCCCGTTCATCCATTCCGGGGCATTGCCGCCCAAAAAGAGATGCTGGGTCACATCCGGGCGTGTGGGGCCCATGGGCGAGGCTTTACCATGGCCTGGGGGCTCATGGCAGTCCATGCATTGAACATTGGCCTCAGCATAGGCACTCTGCTTCCACTCCTGATAGGTCTCCTTGACCCAGGCCCCGTAAAAACTGGTTTCATCATGGCAGGTCCCGCACATCTCCGCACTGGTCTGGATGGATCGATATTCGGAGTCGTGATGATAAGATTCTACTTCTTTACGCGGTCCGTACTTGATATCCCCGGGTTCCACCTGGTAATTCCCATTATAGGGCTGATCTCCAAAATATCCGGTCATGGTATGACACACATCACAGGTCACCCCGTCAGCTTTGGGGTTGGCCTTCCCTTTTTTCGGCGGCGGAACATCTCCCGCCATGTAAGCCACCGGCGCATGGCATCGGATGCAGGCCCCCTCCAGTGCCTTCATCTCCGGATTTTTTTGAATATGGGGCAGGAGGATCTTGAAATACTCGGCCTGGTCCCAGGAAAGGATCTGGGCCTTGGCCATGGCGGATGCCTGGTACTGATGATACAGTTTCTTGTGGCAGGACAGGCATCGATCCGAGGGCTCAAAATCATCATACGCATACTTCCCCTTGGGCATAAACTGCTGTGCCTTATCTTGTTCCGACCCCTCACCCTTCCCTGCTGCTTGAGCGACGTCAAATCGAATCGGCCCTGCGAATATCAGAGCAATAGCCACCACCCATAGTATTCTTCTCATAACCATCATCCTTTCAATATGAGTCTTACGGTTCCAGGTTCAGAGGTTGAACCGTCGCGAAGGCGGAAGCCGGGATCCATAAAACCCTTGAACCTTCTTCTTACCAGGGCATGGGGGCGAGATCGTATTTAACAAACCGTCCGGTGTCTCGCTCCAATTGGAAATCCTGAACAATGCGACGCATGCCCCGCACACTTTCCCGGGCCGAAATGCCATGGGGCGGGCCCATGCGGGTCCTGACGCCGCCGGGATGCAGTATCAGCACACCGATCCCCCGGGGTTTTAATTTGACCGCAAGCCCTTCCATCACCGCATTGAGTGCAGCCTTACTGGACCGGTAGTAGTAGCTGCCCGGATCCTGGATGTCGGCGATGCTCCCCATGTGGCTGCTCACGGCCACGATCAGGCGTTTTTGGCTTTGCGCGATGTTTTCCAGAAAGCGCTCGGCCACCCGGACGGTCCCCATGGTGTTGACCTCCAGGGTGCGCAGCCAGTCGTGATAGCAAAGCGAACCGAACTCCGCCACGTTCTTTTCCAAATAGACCCCGGCATTCCCCAGCAGAACATCCACAGGGATCCCCTCCAGTTCCCAGAACAGCCCCCGAATATCCTCCACCACCGTGACATCGAGACGGTGAATGCTTACCTCCGGGTGTTGCCCGGATAATTCCCGGAGGGATTGGGCCTCAGCAGGGTGCCGGCAGGTGGCAAAGACCCGCCACCCTTCTTCTGCATACTGGCGCACCCATTCCAGACCCAGTCCCCGGTTGCTTCCGGTAATCAGAACGTTGGGCATGCGTCTACCTCTCCCAAGCCTCCTTTGATACTACCTCCACCTTCCCCTCAGGTAGCAAGCTCCTTTATCTTCACCTCGGTCCCTGTACCGGTCCGACCCTTTACCAACACCACGTAGGTCTCGGGGTGTTTTCTCATCTGATCGGCGATGTTCTTTCCGTCCAGAACTGGATAAACCTCCTCTTCCTCCATGGTGGCCCGGATAACGGCCAGGAAGTATTTCCCACCTACTTGAAATCCGTAGAAGAATTGATCGGGACGATCCTCCATCAATCCTTTGGTCTCCACCGGGACGATCTCCATCCCCGGAAATTCACTACTCAGATACTCCTTGGTCTCTCTCATGTTGATATCTTTTTTGGACATAAGGCACCTCGTTTATGGTTCAGAGTTAAAACCAGGCTACAAACCTTTGCACCTTCATCATGATAAATAGGACCGCCAACCAGGTTCCTCCATTGTGGGCTGAAAGAACATGATATAAGGACCTCGTATGAGATGAGCCATGACCCCTTCATCATGGATTTTCCTGATTTTTCTGTTTACCAGAACCTTCCCGAATCCCAGCCGGGCCAGCCCCGGTGCGTCCCACTCACTGTGGATCAAATAGGCCGGCGGGCTGGGATTGGCCTCCGGGGTCTTGAAGAGCGGCTTCGGATTCTCAGGGGGATTTGCCCCCAGGGTCTGCAATGCCTGTACCATTGACTTGGGGTCCAACATGAAACTGCCCAAAGCACAAACCCCCATCTGTTTCAGGATCATGTATCCCAGAAAGCCGGTGGATTCCGATAATGCTTCCATGGTCTCTATGGCCCCTTTCTCAAAGGCCTTCTCCTTCCCGGGCATTACCGTGTGTTCCGCCAGGGTTACGCAGCGTTTGGAAGTAGCGAAACGGATGAACGCCTTTTTCTGTTGGATGTCCTCGGCCAATTCCGTAATTTGTCCCATGGACCTCACTGGGGGCATCTTTGCCTTCACTACACTATAGACCGGCTCCCACGGCCCCTCCACTACCATGGAAAGACAACCGCCACACAGCTCGAAGATCCTGTCGAACTGCTTCATATGAAAGTCATCGTGGTCCGTCCAATGCTTCCACATGGTATATTGATAATTCCCAACCGGGTTCAGGGTTTTGCCCATATTCACACTCCCGCCACCGTACCGTCCGGCCAGGGGAAGTATCCCGGTCTGGATATTGGCCTGAAACCCCACAAAACCGGGATGGGTCGCAGTCGTGATACACACTCGTGGCCCCACTTTCTTCATGGTGCGGAAACTCTCCTCGTCATTTAAGATTTTGGAGGTATTCAATGCCACATAGATAGGGCTTTCAGCCTCTTCAACCCCCTGCTCGGCATTCGCCTGAGGCAGTCTGCCGCCCAAGGCAACCCCTCCCGCTGCCATGGCCGTAAGTTTCATAAAGTCCCTACGATCCAACAAATGCTTAATTCTTGTCATCATCAATCTCCTTGTCTTTAGAAGTCCTTGGTTCAGGGATATTGCACCTCGGGTCACCGCGAACCGCTTTGACCCATAAGAAACCAACTATTCAACACCCGCCCCACCTTTTCCTGGGGTTTTTGAGGATACCGGCCGGTCTCGGGGCTGCCGGGCACGGTTTGGGTGGCACGAACAGACCCCGGTGTTGCCCAAATCACATAAGACCTTTTGCGATGGATGTTGTTCTCTCTCCCAACATATGCGTAAATGAGCCCAGTTCATTGTCATACCAGCCATATACCACCACCTGATTCACCGGAACCTTTACAGTACACCCCTCTCCCGCAAAGGATTCCTCCGGGTAAATTTGGCAGCTCGGGGTCACGGCGACCTTTACCCCTCCCTTTTGAACCCGGGTCTCCTTTCCTTCCACCACCACGGCCGCTGCCGTTCCGATGATATCCGAGGAGACATTCTGGGACTCGGAATAGGAAATATACGGGCTCATGTGCCCATCCGCCGCATCCCGGTACAACGCATTGATTCGGTCTCGCGTCACGGGATGATCGGGGTTGTCCTGCAGATTCACCATGAGGATCACGATAGAGCCGGTGGTGTTGGGGACACGGACAGATTCGGCCACGAAATCGATCTGCCCCATTTCGGGAATGACCAGCGCCGCCGCCTTGGCCGCACCGGTACTGGTGAGAATGATGTTGTCCAGCACGGCCCGGTTCTTCCTCAGATCGCTCTTTCCTGCCTTGGGAAGGCTGTCCAGGACCTCCTGGCTCGATGTCGCGGCGTGAACCGTCACCATGGATGCACCGAGTATGGTTTCCACACCAAAGTGATCCAGAAGAATCCTGTATAAGAAAGCCAGGCACGTCGTGGTACAGGATGCAGCCGAGATGATGTGGTGCTTTTCAGGATCGTAAGCCGCATCATTGATCCCCTGAATGGTCGTAACGGCATCCTCGGGGATGGTCTTGGATTCTTCTTTTATCTTGAATGGAGCCGACACAATCACTTTTTGTACGCCAGCTTTTAGGTGGCCTCTGACACTCCCTTTGGTGTCATCCGCAGGAACGGTCGGGTCCCGAAAAGCGCCGGTACAGTCCACCACCAGTGAGACCGCATTCCCGGACCAGTCGATGTCCTTGGGATTCCGGTCCTTCCTGAGCACCGTCACCGGGGTACCATTGATACGCATGGTTCCGGCCGTTTCATCCAGCTCCTCAATCACCCGTTTCCCTCGAAAGCCATAAATGTATCGGTGAAGCGGTCCATAGGTACTGTCGCGGGATACATAATCGGCAATGTCCGACAACCCCTGCCCCACTTCTCTACCAACATTGACCACGATGCGCTCAAAGGCTCCTCGAGCGGTGTGGTGCCACAACAGCAGCTTTCCAATCCGACCCAACCCGTTAATGCCCAGTGGCATGGGTAGGGGTGGTTGTTCCTCAGAAAAAATGGGATGGTCTTTGGCATCAAGCATCTTTCGGATCTCCTTATCATCTTCTTTCAAATAAATAATACCGCCAACTCAAACGAAAGCTTTCCCTTTCAATTCACTTTACAGACTGGGCCATCTCTTCCCAATGGGGTCCGGACTGTATTTTGAATAAAAACGCGCCCTATCCTTCCATCTACTCAATGGCCTGGGCATTCTCAGATTTTGAGTGGTGACATTGATTGATTGAGGATGGTTATGAGAAAGGCCTCAATTTTTATCGGCTTTTACTGGATCGGAAGGCCAAGATGGGTGGAACGGATATACTTACGGATATACTTCTGTGGGCGCTGAATTGTTTGTGGGTAAATTGCGATGCGAAAAGCCCACTGGGTTTTCATGTAAACAGCTTTATACCCCCCGCCTTTAGCATTTAGCAACAGCAAGAAAATCGAGCACAATGTTCACGGCGCAGGTGCCTTTATCTTGACCTCTGTGCCTTTTCCGGCGGGCGCCTTCTCCATGATGACATAGGCGTTCGGATGACTTCGCATCTCCTCTGCAATCCCTTTTCCCTCCAGCACGGGAAAGACCGTCTCCTCTTCAACCATGGCCCGGATCACAGCAAGGAAATATTTCCCGCCCACTTCAAAGCAGTAAAAGAACTGATCCGGCCGATCTTCCAGTAATCCCTTTCTTTCCCTTTGAATCAGTTCCATTACCGGAAATTCATCACTTAGATACTCCTTAATCTCCTTCAAATTGCCTTCCTTCTTTGACATCACGAAACCCTCCTTCTCTATTCTTGGCATGTACTTCACGTGTAAATGTTCTCGTTAGCCTCTGAGATCGGCTTGTTGATTCGAGCCGATTCCAGCATCTTACTCAGGAGAATAGAAGACTGTTTGCGGGATGTCAAGGAATGATCTGTTGCTTATTATTATATATTTAAATAGTTATATCATTATCTTATACCAATATACCGTATCAGAGGCACAACAAATACACGCTTGACCCTATTTCATACCCGTTCGGTTGGTTTTAAGGTTCGAGTCAATGAAATATGTAAGAGAAGGTATAATTGGAAGCAACCTCAAGCTGAAAGGAAGATGCTTATGCTGGAGTTAAGGGACATCACGTTTACACCGCCATCCGAGGATAATGAAAAGCCCAGAACCATCATTGACCACCTGGATTATGCTTTTGAAAAAGGTCAATTTTACGCCATCACCGGTCCCAACGGCAGCGGTAAGACCACGGTGGCCAAAATTATCATGGGCATCACCGCCCAGACATCCGGTTCGGTGATATTCGAGGGAGAGGATATTTCCGGTCAGAGCATATCCGAAAGGGCCGAAGCCGGCATTGCCTATGCGTTTCAACATTCGGCCCGATTCAAGGGACTTACCTTTCGGGATCTTTTATCCATATCCCTGGGCACGGATGATGAAGACGCCCTGGTGAACGTGATTGCCCGGGTCGGCATCTGCTCTTTGGATTTCCTGGATAAACCCGTAGACACCAAGCTCTCGGGTGGTGAAATCAAGAAGATCGAACTGGCCACCGTCATCGCCGCAAATCCCAAACTGGCCATATACGATGAACCGGACACCGGCATCGACCTGTGGACCATCGATCCCATGGTGGAACTCCTCAGAAAAGAACAGGACCAGTACGGCACCACCACCATCGTGGTCAGCCATAACAGGGCCTTCCTGGAAGCGGCCGATACGCTCATCCTCATCAGAAGAGGAAAAATCGCTTACTCCGGAGATCTGGATGGAGCACTTCCCCTGCTGAGCGATTTGAGCATATGCAATTTCAATGATACATGTGAAGGAGTTTCCGATGTTGAATGCTATCGATAGGCAATTATTAAAGGAAGTCGCCGACCTGGAAGATATCCCGAAAGGGGCGTATAATATCCGGAAAAACGGTGAATTGATGGGACGTGAGGTTTCCGCCAATATCAACATCGAAACCAACAAGGCGAGAAACGGCATTATTATCCACATTAAACCCGGCACCCAAAATGAATCGGTTCACATCCCGGTGATTCTGAGCCAGGCAGGTCTCCACGACGTGGTGTACAACACCTTCATTATCGGCGAAGATGCAGACGTGACCATCATCGCCGGGTGCGGCATCCACTGCGGTTCCAGCGAATCCGAAGGGCATTCAGGCATCCATGAATTCAGAATCGGCAGAAACGCCAGAATGAAATATGTGGAGAAGCATCTGGCCACCGGAGAAGGGACAGGAAAGCGGATTTTAAACCCTACCACGAAAGTGTTCATGGAAGCCCATGCCGATGCCGAGATGGAACTGACTCAGCTGGGCGGGGTGGATGAGGCCAAGCGGGTGAATGAGGCGGAACTGGGTCCGGGAAGCAGTCTTTCCATTTCCGAAAAGGTGATGACCGACGGTGATCAGGAAGCGGAATCCAAAAACGAGCTGCTCCTTAAGGGAGAGGACAGCCGGGCCAACATGGTGTCCCGATCGGTGATCAGAGGTGACTCCAACCAGGATTTCTTTGTCAATTTGACCGCCAGGGCAAGATGCTTCGGGCATATTGAATGCGATGCCATCATCATGGACAACGGCAGGAATCAGACCATTCCTGCGTTGATAGCCATGCACCCGGATGCCGAACTGACCCACGAGGCATCCATCGGCAAGATCGCGGACGACCAGCTTGTAAAGCTCATGACCCTGGGATTATCCTACGATGAGGCGGTCAAGAAGATCATTCAAGGGTTCTTGCAGTGATCACCCGACGCGCCGAACGAGAAACATGACCCCGATGAAGGACTGAGATCATACCCCTGCACCTGATCCGGATCATACCGGCGGAGGGATCGGCCAGAAAGGATAATTCAGGGTTGCTCCAGCCATTCCCGGGCCTGATCCATTTCTGCCACATCGAAGAAGCGAACCTCGGCGGTGGTGAACGGCTTGGCAAATATCGCCAACCCCTTTTCCCACTTGCGGTCCCCTACAACGGCCAGCCGATCAATGTCATTAAAATGTCTGACACCGAATTTGGTGTCCTCCCACAGGGCCCCTACGGTCCATCCCTGAAAATCCCGGAGTTCCATCAGAATCCGAACGGGCTTGCCTTCTTTAATAACCTCCTCCAGTCTCGGCACAAACAGCTCGTAGTCCGACTGGTCGAGCTTCCCTGTGCACGTGATGGTGACCACCTTTGCCCTGCTCCCCTCTGCCTGCACTGCACTGAATCCAACGCTCATTGTCATTCTACTTTCATTATGTGATGATCATTTTATTCTCGACATCCACCACACCGGGACTGTATCTCGCGGTGTCCTGGATCGCCTGATAGGCCCGCCGGTCGGATACGGATACGGACAGATAGACCACCCCGTTTTTGACCTCAACATCGATCCCGTCGGGATTGATATCCGTGGCATCCACGTCCGGATTCCACATCAACAAATTCTTGATTCTGGTTTCGATCTCTTCATCACTGGGCACCTTGCTCTTATCCGGGTATTCCACTCTAAAAATGGGATCAATATCGCACGGAAAAGGAATCGAATTCACCGGTATATTGGGCATAATCCGCATCCACCTTTTCCACCCGTGATGATGGCGGACCTTTTTCACACCAGCGGAGCATCTTCTCCACAGCGTGGGCGTCTCCCTCGAAAACCGCCTCCACCCGGCCGTCACGCGTATTGCGCACCCAGCCCGTAAGGCCGAGACGGCGGGCCTTCTCCCGGGTTTCCGCCCGAAAGAAAACGCCCTGGACCCGGCCGCTGATCATCACATGGGCACTTGTCTTGCTTGTGGACATATTTCCTCCTATCGATTAATAAAGGGTTCCAAGGTTCAGAAGTTCAAAGGTTCATACTGAAGACCGATCAGCCACCTGCCACACATTGCTCCCGATCAACGCCTCACTTCAGACTCATAGGCCTACCTGTGGACACGGACCTCCTGCTTTTGGTTAAAGTACTTGCCGGTTCATCCTTCCAGCGCCGGATGCGTGGCCACATAAGCCTCCACATCTGCAGCGGATTCCGCGCTTTTCTGGGCCTTGCCGAAGCTTTGACGAACCATCTTGGTATCCAAAAGCGAGCCGGGATGCAGGCAGTTGGCTGTGGCACCGGTGTTTCTGAGTTGTTGGGTGTTCCTTCCTTCATCATGGTTCGTCACTCAACATACACATTACCGATCGGAGAAGGCCATGGGGTACATACGGTATTTTGAAATGAGGGGTAAACGTCTGGGGAAATACTGGAATGACGGACTAATGGCAGAGTGGGAATATCGAAATCGCTATCGCATTCGGTATCGGGATCGATCCACACACCTTCACAAAAAAGAGAAGTTCCATATTCAATATTGCACCCCCCTGTCGATTTGTCTGCGGCGACCACAAGTACGTAAAGACCCATAGCAGGCAATATACATCATAGACCCCATATACCTTGGGCAACCATACAACTACACTTTCCGGTAGAGATTTTCAGAGCTCCCGAGGCGAGTGTGAGCCGCTCCGGGTAAAACAAAAAATGAAACCAGATGAAAGGAGTTAACTGATGGCAGGAAGTACCTACAAAATCATTGAATTGGTGGGAACGAGCGACACATCCTGGGAAGAAGCCGCGAGAACGGCCATAGAAACGGCAAGTGAAAGCCTTAAAGACCTTCGGATTGCCGAGGTCACCCGGTTTGACGTGACCTTGACCAATGGCCAGATCACATCCTACCGGACGCGCTTGGACGTATCGTTCAAATATCAAGAAGGCTGATTGATCGTTTCCAGGGCCGATGGGGCGGGTGCCCACCCGCCCCACAACGCTAAAGACTGAAATGACCTCAAAAAGACATGAAAAAACCATGCACGGTGAAGGTCCGAAGGGGGCGGAAGTGATGCTGGTGGGTCAAAATCCCGGCCGGGAAGAAGTCAAGCAGCGTCGACCCTTTGTGGGGAGGGCCGGACAATATTTAAACAAGGTCCTTCAGCAATACGGCTTAGACCGGGGAAGTCTGTACTTGACGGGCGTGGTGAAAGAAGGCACCCCTCATAACCGAAAACCCACGGCCCGGGAGATCAACCGATGGATGCCCACCCTCGAGGCTGAAATCAAGACGGTCAAGCCCGCCCTCATTGTACTTATGGGCCGGGTGGCCTGGAAAACACCTCGTTTTGAAGGCATCGACTATATGGAAACCTACCACCCGGCAGCAGCCATGCGATTTCCCAAAATCAGAGAAAAATTCGAACGGGACATGGGCCGGCTACGGCAAATGATAATACAAAGGGGCTTGAAAGGTGTATCGTGATGAAAGGTGAATGGATGTGATCCTTTCAGCAGGCATTGTGTTGGTCCGATGGGAAATGGATGAGTGGAAATATTTGTTTCTCAGGGCTTACGGCAATTGGGATTTTCCGAAGGGGGTCGTAGAATCAGACGAAGATTTTCTAAAGGCAGCCAAAAGAGAAGTTCAGGAGGAGACGGGCATACAGGATTTGCAGTTTCGTTGGGGATATCCGTATTGTGAGACTGAGCCTTACTCGGGAGGAAAGAAAGTGGCCCGCTATTACCTCGCCGAGACCCGCTCTTCCCGTGTGGTCTTTTCCGTCAATCCGGAAATCGGCAGGCCTGAACACCATGAGTATCGATGGGTTCCCTATCCCCAGCTTAAAGAGCTGGCCCCGACGCGCCTAAAGCCTGTGGTTCAATGGGCAGGGGATACCGTGGGGAAAACGTAGGGCGGGCCACGGTAGCCGCCGAAAAATGACCGATGAAATTATCGGCCCTAAGTGTATCGTATGACATTGAATCACCACAGTAAAACGCCGGTCCACACCGTGTGAGCATGTTTCTGAAACAATCCCACCTTCACTTCTAAAAATTGCGATTTCCCTTGAAAGCCCTGTTACAGCCTCAAACCGGGTCTCATCTGCCGGCAACGGTAATGCAATGGCGCCACTATACCAGATAACTGATCAGTGCCGCAATGAGAAGCCCCACGATGACGATCCAGAAGAACACACCGAAGGCCGTGGCCGTTTCAATCTCTTCGCGGACTTCTTCTTGCTCTGCCGGCGTGCGCGGTCCTCTGACCGGTCTCACCGGCGTGACCACTGCCAATATGAGGAGTGAGATAAAAACGCCGATCAGCAACAGACCCAGCCACGGGGTGCCGTAAGCGAGCGGTCCCCAAGGTTCCATCCAGGCCCCGCCTGCCCACATGACTACCAGGAGAATGAGGAACAGAAAAAAGAACGAAGCGCCCACCGTATCGCGCCGGGCCGGATGCCGCCACCCAACGCCCCAACTCAAGATGCTGCTTAAAAGCAACGCAAAAAACAAAACGAAAATAAGATCTATCCAAAACATGTCATTTCTCCTTTCCTGGGCCACCTCAGCTCATATGATCTGAGACATCCTCAAATGGGTTAGCGTTTAGATTTCAGATGCCATTACCGAAAATATTGCAGAAACAATTGAAGAATCCTGGGTCGAGTTCCTGGGCAGGCTGGACCGAATTGCTTCTGATTGCTTCCCGTTTTCGAGTGAATGACATGCCGAAACCGTCCCCAACTGTTTGTTCATTAACCCACAATGCAATAAAGCAGGCGTTCAATAAATGGGTACTGAACGGTATTTCGACAGGTCGGAGTATGTAGAACCGTCTCAAGCGCCGTACTTTTTCAGCCGTCCCGCATGGGCCAGGGCCAATCCCATCAGGTGGACACCGGGCCGGAGGCCCAGCGCACCTTTAATGCAGGCCAGTTCGTCAAAGGTCTTCACCCTGTCCACCCGTGCTCGCTCTGATCGGAGCATGACAGGCACCGGATGCCAGCTGTGGCTCCTCATGGATGCGGGTGTGGAATGATCCGCCGTGACCACCAATGCGTCCGGATCAAGTTCTACGACGGAAGGAATACATTTATCCACCGCCTCAATAACAGCCATCTTCTGCTCAAAATTACCATCCTCCCCTCTGCTGTCCGTCTTCTTTACATGGAGAAAATAAAAATCATAACCTTCCCCGTATAGTTCCCTCAGGGTGTCAAAAGAATCCTCCATGTTTTCCGATTCAGGCGCAACGTCCATACCGATCAGCCGACTCACCCCTCTGTACATGGGATATTCGGCAATGCAGACTCCTTTTAGACCAAACCGGTCTTTAAGCGAGGGTAAGGGCTGATACTTCTCAAACCCCCGCAGCAAAAGCGTGTCGGCCTGTTGCTCTTGCGAAAGGATATCCCTGCTCTGCTTGAGAAAATTCGTGACCAGACGCTCCGTCTGTTCCGATTCCCGGTTGAGGGCCTGCGGGTCCTTAGGCGGCTTTCCGGTCTGTTGGGGATCGGTATCCGTTAAATCGCCCCCCAGCCCGCGGCCGCGGAGTACCAGCACCGATCGGTATTCCCTCACGGTCTTGAAGAAAAACTCGCCATCCATATCGAGTCTCACCCGATCCCGGATCTTTTCACAGAGCCGCTCATTGGTCTCGCTGTCCATCCGGCCGGCCCGTCTGTCCGTGATTTGACCGTTTTCATTCATGGTGGCGAAATTGACCCGGGCCGCCACATCCCCTTCCTTCAGGTCAAAGCCAATGCCCAGGGCGGACAACACCCCTCTGCCCGGATTGCAAATCAGCGGGTTGTAGCCAAAAAGCGACAGGTGTCCGGGTCCGCTGCCCGGAGTGATGCCCGGACCCACGGTTTCCAGCAGGCCGCATGCCGATTCCCTGGCGAGTCTGTCCAGGTTCGGGGTGCGGGCCACTTGAAGTTCCGTGCCGCCCTTCTCGGCATCGGGAAGCCCACCCACCCCGTCCACCACCACATACACAATCCGCCCGCCGCCCGGGCGGATCAGATCCTCCCACAACTGAGAGACATCCATACTTTCCACCTCCCTTTCAAATCTTCTCTATGTGAGCAGAGCAATATCCGACACGATTCTTTAGGCCCAACACAATTGTAATAAGAACGCCCGCCAAATCCATGGGGTCTGACATGTAGTTCGTCCGATTACATAACGGATAGGTACGTCATGATCGCCATGCCTCATAATCCATATCAGAATCGATCCTGCGGTATGACCATGCGGAGACAACCATATCAAACTTGTCCCTGATCGTGCTTTTTGGTGGCTTCAGTTTCGACCCGATTCCATGATTCACTACCATTTCCTTTTCCAATGCTACCGTACTTACAAAAATGTCGGAATCCTGGGGTCTTGCATGCAATGAAATCAGGTCTTTACCCCATTTTCCCTTCGACCATTTGTGCTTAAAATGTTTACTGAAGAGCGTGAAATCGTTTGCGCGAGATAAATGATGAATGGCATGGGCTGTCTCAGGTCCTTCACCATTCAACAAAAAGCTCAACAAGGAGAATGGGTATGCTCAGAAGTTCGCATAATCTAATGGAGATTGTTCTTCAGGCCGAAGACGGAGAGATCGGCCGATGTAAGGATTTTCTGGTGGACGAAAATTCCTGGGCCGTCCGGTACATGGTGGCGGACACGCGAAAGTGGCTACCGGGCCGGAAGGTGCTCATCCCGCCTGACGCACTAAGCACGCCTGACTGGGATCTCAACCATATACCGGTTCAGATGACCCGTGAACAGATAAAGGAAAGCCCGCCGTTGGACGAAGACGCCCCGGTCTCCCGCCGGTATGAAAACCGCTATTACATCCACTTTGGCTGGCCGCCGTACTGGCTGGGGCCCGCCGGAACGGGGGCGGTGCCCAATCCCTATCCCATATCCGAAACCGATCCCGAGATGTACACGGAGAAAGCTGATCCGCACAAAACCCATCTGAGATCGATCAAGGCCCTGGAGGATCACCGTGTTCAAGCGGAGGGCGAAGATGTGGGAGACTTTCATGAGTGTCTGATAGACGTACCGGACTGGGTCGTCCGTTATCTCATCGTGGACATCTCCAAGTGGTACCAGCCCAAAGGACGAAAGATAATGCTGATTCCCGAGGCGGTGACGGACATCGATTATATTGATCGTGAAATCCACACCAATATCACCCGTGAGGATATGAAGCGATGCCCCGAATACAACACCGAAACCCCGCTGGACCGGAATTTTGAGGTGGTACTGCACGATTACTACGGCTGGCCCAAATACTGGGAGAGATTCGAGGAGAATGTGAGGGAAAGGCATTAACTTACGATTCAGGAATTGAGGGATTTGCCAATTTCGGCATTCGCGCCGGTATAAACGTCCCAAACCCTGCAACCAAAATATCAAGGTCGAACAGACCGTCAGGGTTTTGCATCGGGGGCACCTGTTCGAGTATTGAAGAACCCTGCAGTCCCGCCGGGGCGGTACAGGGAATCTCCCAAATGTAAGGACTTTTTGCCAATTTTAAGTTCGCTCGCCCCGGTTAAATGCCGCTTTGCGGCCCTCCAAAGGAGGATTTAACTGGGCGAGCTAATCCCGCTGCGAGCGGAACCGCAAGCAGCGGGGAATGCGCTCGCTGGCATTTTCAAGAAGATAGGGGGCGGATCAAACCATGCACGCCGGGGAAGTTATAAAGCGGGGGAGAGGTATTTCCACGGTAATGACGGTGCCCCTGCCAGGGGCGGAATCGATTTCAAAATCTCCGTCCAGCAGGGAGACCCGCTCCTTCATGATAGTGAGGCCCAGGGTTTTCCCGGTTTTCAGGACCGCGTCGGGGTCAAACCCTTTGCCGTCGTCTTCCAGGGTCAGAAAAATTTTCCCGTTCCTTTCAGCGAGGTGGATGAACACAACCGTCGCATCCGCGTGTTTGAGCACATTCGTCAGGGCCTCTTGAACCAGGCGATACAAGGCGACGTCGATGCCGCTATCTCCGAAATCTTCGGACACGTTTTTAGTGGTCAGCCGGACCTGTACCCGGGATTGGTCTCGTACCGAATCCGCCAGGTTCTCGAGGGCCTGGCAGAGACCGTACTTCTCCAGGATATCGGTCCGCAGGCCCTGGGAAATATACCGCACCTGATACCGGCTTTCTCTCAAATGGGCCTGAATGGCATCGATCCGCTCCTGCAGGGCGGCACTCTCCAGATTCGATTCCTTCTTCAACCCATCCAATTGGGCGGACACCCCGGTAAGGACCTGCCCGATCTGATCGTGCAGAGTATTGCCCAGTTCACGGCGCTCCCGTTCCAAAAGGCTCACCAGGCGCCTGGACAGGGAATCCCGCTGGTCATAGGCCTTGGCCAGTTTCTCTCCGAACGTGTTCAACTTCAGTTCATACGTTTTCCGTCGGTCGATTTCCTCTTTCAGTTCCTGGTTCGCCTTTTGCAGTTCCAGGGTCTTGGCCTTAAGTTCGGTGGAATCCTCCTGCACCTTTTTTTCCAGTCCATCGTAGGCCCGGTGCAATTCTTGATAGGAGGCTCTATTTCCGGTGTCTTCCAGGGGCATGCATTTCCTGTGGCACTGAAGTCATGCTTAAAAAAGGGTTACAGGTTTCACCATCGGCACCCGGGGCACAACGTACCTGAAGGTTTCCCGCTTTATTCCTTTTCAGGGCTCCCCATCCTTGATCTCCTCCATGGCCAGGAGTATTTTTTTCCCCGCGGTTGCTTCCTCTTTCAGAAGGCGAGCCCTTAGCCTTAGCTGCTTGAAGCCGATATTGGAAAACCGGTGTTCCAACGGGTAGTCGTCAAAAGGCACCGCTTCGGATAAGATTCGGTCTAAGAGTTCCCGTAGTTTGGGCACGTTGAATTTCAGCCCTGCCGGATTCCTGTAACGCCGCCGTTTGCGCCACCTTCTCAAAGAGGACCATAAAGGTCCCCTGTGCCGGACGAGTTGTTTTGATGCACTTCAGCCATGTTGGTGCCTCCCGGGGTTGAGATTCAGGGTTAGGCGTTTACATTTTATATTTCACTCTATCTTATCCTGGGCACTTTAACAAATCTTTCTTTAGAAAGCGCGGCATACTGAACAAGCAGGTGGCCTAACCCCTCCCTTCATTCGTTTTTTCATTCCGTTCATAGGGTAGCTTCATCTGATTGACCATCGTAAGGGCTTCAAATTCAGGGTCTTTATGGACCAGCGTGGCATGATGAACAAAAGCATAGGCAGCAATGATGGCATCCGCCAGGGATATCTGATGCCGAGCCTTGAATTCGCCCCCTTTCAGAAGGACCGGTTCGGTCAGTTCCGAGACATGTGTGGCCCGTATGCTCTTCAGCGTGGCATACCGCAATTCCGCTATCTCCATGCCCCGATACTGGATGCTTTTGTAATAGGTTTCAAAGAGAACCAGCGCGGGCAATAAGATCTCTCTGGTCCGCAGGATATCTTCGACCAGGTCGCCCCCTTCCTCGCCGTCCATCAGGGTAAGAACAGCAGATGTATCAGGCAGATAGAGGTCCGATTTCACGTCCAGCCTCCTCCTTTCTATCCCTCAGAAGGCTTGCTGAAAGCTCTTCCCCCTTTGAACAGCCGCGCAGAGCCGCCACAGGGTCTTCAGGGATGGGGATCAGTTTGATAACCGTTCCGGTGTCAATCCAGACCACCCGTGTCCCGGATGTGATGCCATATTTCTTTCTCAGTGACGCGGGGACAACCACCTGCCCCTTTTTTGTTATAACAGATTCCATTTTATCCTCCTTTTGCTTATATATTCCTACTTTTTCAAATAGTATCGGACAAATTGGTCTTTGTCAACCAAAGCATTGTCCCTCTGGATATTCGACACTTTACCATTTGACCAATCCTCAATTCAGTGGTAAGATTCGAAAATTCCTGCCGATCATTGAATCTCCCCTTTCTGAAAGGACTCTACTTTGGACAAACCGATCCGCGTGCTGATTGTGGACGACCATGAGGTGGTGGCGAACGGCATCCAACGCGCGTTGGATGGAGAACCTGATTTCGAATGCATCGGGACGGTAAGCGACGGATTGGAGGCGCTCGACGCGGTCAAATCCCTGCAACCGGACATGGTCACCATGGATCTCTCCATCCCCGGCCTTGACGGTATGGACACGGCCAGGGAAATCATGGCCTGGGACGCGAACATCAAGATCTGCATCTTTACCATGCATGCGGAGCGAGCCTATGCAGTAAACGCCTTCAAGGCGCTCATCCCCGGTTATGTACTCAAGGAACAACCTATATCCGAACTTATCCTAGCCCTGAAGGCCATTCGGGACGGCACCACTTTTTACAGTGAAAAAGTTCACCGGCTCATCAATGAACACCTGCAGGAAATGGAGTTGGGCACGGATGAAGACATCCGGAATATACAAAACGGCATCAATAAACTGAGCAAGCGGGAAAAGGAGGTATTTATCCTGCTGGCCGACGGGCTCACCCCCAAAGAAATCGGCGAACGGCTGTTCATAAGTCCCAAGACCGTGGAAACCCATAAATACAACATCCTGGAAAAGCTGGGTTTTCACTCCATGGCCGAACTGACCAAATTGGCCATCAAGAAAGAACTGATCGACGTGTGAGAAACGCCTGACCGTCCGCAATCGGTATCCCAGTCACCATCGGAAATTCAACACCTTTCTGAAGGGTCGATCGGACGATCCCGAAAGCGATTTCGATTCTTCCTTCCTCAGGATATCCCCCACCCCATTTTGGGATATAACTTACCCAAAATCCGAGATCTCCCGATAGACACGCCCCTTTTCTGAATTTATTGTGTAAGTTAAGGGAAATTGAACGCCCCAAACTTTATGGGAATTGTTTTGATGAGGAGGCTTTTTCTGAATGGCTGTGAATTTTCACGTTGATACAGATACCGGGACCAACGGAGAGCTCTGTCTCAAACTCTCCGGCGATTTTGACGGGACCTCGGCTCTGGAGCTGGCCGACCTGCTGAACATTTATGCCAAGTCAACCCATCGAATCTTCCTGGACACCAATGGACTCAAGGAGGTTTGGGCCTTCGGCCGGGCCGTGTTTGCAGATGCATGCGCGGGCCTTCAGGAGGTTCGAAGCGGCGCCACCGAACTGGTGGTGACCGGCGAAAAGCTGACACTTTAGAAGACAAGGGATGAAACGCGATGAACCATGGGAGGCGCATATGAACTTTGAGTCGCACCCCCGCTACTCTGAACTGGGGAAAAACAATAAAATCCTGTTACTGGATCCCGATGAGGCCATCCAGCTCCTCTACCGGGACGAACTAAGCGAGGAAGGATACGAGGTCATCCCGGTCACCGAAGCCGCACAGATCATCCGTTATATTGAAGCCTACGAGCCCGCCTTGTTGGTCATGGAAACCGGTCTGTATGGGCGTAACGGCTTGAGGTTGCTTCAGGACATTCGGCGGGCCCATCCGGATTTGCCGGTGATCGTCTGTACAGCCGACGCCTCCTTCAAAATGGAGCCGAATGTACAGATTGCAGACGATGTGGTGTTGAAGGGAATGAGTGTTTTGGAACTCAAAGAGAGTATCAAAAATCTATTGAGTTTTAAGTCACTCGTTTCCTCAGCCACGGCTTCATATCCCACCGGAGGGGACACACCCCTCAAGCGGATCCATAAACTGGATGCCAAACACCCCCTCCCGACTACCAAGCCTGCTCCGGCCATTGGCCACAGAGAGGAGTATTGAGATGAAGATCAAAAATCGCCAGCCTTTCATCCTGATGGCGGACGATGACTCGGACGATTACCAGTTGACCAAAGCGGCCTTAAAGGAGAGTGGCGCACAGGTCCGACTCGAACGGGTTGCGGATGGAAAAGAGCTGCTGGACTACCTCTTTTATCGAGGTAAGTTTGTCGACACTGAACGATCTCTTTGTCCCAGCCTTATTCTTCTGGATCTAAACATGCCGGTGAAGAACGGAAAAGAGGCTTTGGCTGCCTTAAAGTTGAATCCGGACTTCAGGCAGATCCCGGTGGTGGTCTATACCAGTTCCAGTTCCATAGACGATATCCAGAGCAGCTATCAAATGGGGGCCAGCACCTATATCCCCAAACCCGCCAGTTTTGAGTCGCTGGTGGACACCATGAAGGTCCTGTGCACCTATTGGTTGGATGTCGCGGCCCTGCCGTTTTCGGAAACAGGTCCGTCTCCTGACCGGATGAGGGTGACAGCGTGACTCGATAAAGGCCGGATTGTCATCGTCTTCTCACAAGCAGCCTGCCTTAATGAGGAGAAAGAATCATTCAGATACAGGATTGACCCCATTTACCAAGCCGACCGGTAATTTCATGATTGACGCACCCTGCAGCAGGCTGCGGAACATATCCTCTGCGGACATTTTCAACCACTCATTCGCATCAGATCCGAACCAAGGACCCGTCCGGTTCAAGGATTTGCCGCAAATTTCAAATTAAGCTGGAAAGAAGGTAGGAGGTCACCATGAATTATCGGGTACTTTCGGCGGAGCAGATCCCACCGGGTAAGATCGTCCCCCATTTGATGCATCGGCTGTCGAACAAGGGACTTTATCCCGAGGCCATCCCCAATCTGATCGAGGACATTCTCCACATGGTGGCCGAGGGCTGGTATTTCACCCTGGAAGACATCAACCGGGAACTGGCCCAACGGGGATGGGACCTGGGTATGGATCCGATTACCATTGAGCTGGTCCTCTCTCTTTTAGAGGGAAAAGGGGAGTATGAAGTCCGATGCTATGAGATGCACTAAGGGCTCCTTCTTGTCTAAAGCCAACCCTTCCCTTCAACTTCCGCTGCCGGCTTGAGCCATGCCACATCGTATGGCTGCAGGTGAATCTGGATTTTGCCTCCTTTAGCATGCCAGTGCTTCCCCCCGATCAAATCCTGCCACGATTCCGCTTTTACATTCAATTCGTCGAGCCGAATCTCCAAATGCGTCTTTCTTGGGGTCACATTCGTAATGGCCAGTACATGTTCATCCCCTTCGGGTGATGTGCGCAAGACGGCGAAGACATCCGAAGACAGATCCAGCACCTTCTGACTGCCCCGAGGATGGAACGATCGATTCTGCGTCCGCGTCAGATTGAGCCGGCTGCCATAAGAGAGCAACAGTGATACTTTGGAGTCGGGATCACGCAAATCCCGCTCCACAACATCACTGTAAATCATGCTCCGATTGATATCCCGGTTTAGGCCCGTTTTGTCCGCCAGATCATAATTATTGGCCGTGCCGAGGGCGCCGTGCACATAAACGCCCGGCACCCCTTTTAAGGCCAGAGCAATGCTTCGGGAGGCGAGGTATCTTTTCACCTGAAGTCTTATGCCTTCAGCGGCCTTTTCATCATTGACGGCGCTCCACCATGTCGTGTTGATCTCATAGGGTTCCCGGGTTTTGTCCCCCTCATTTTGTAAGAGATATAAGCACCCCGATCCTGAGCCTTCTCTATGATGAAATCAATCTCCTCCCTGGAAAGGATATCCTTAACCCCCATAAGGCCGACACCGTCATGGGTATCCAGAATGTTGAAAAACGTCGCCAACTCGGAAGGCGGTTCGACGTCTGTGGCCCAGTTAGAGAGCGTGCTGGTGTCTTCACGGTAAAAGGCATGCAGCACCAGCGGAGGCAAAGCAAAGTTGTACACCATGTGAGCCTCGTCGTGTCCATTTCCGAAGTAGGAGACATTGTCTTCGTGAGGCACGTTGGTTTCGGTGATCAAGGCGACGCCCGACCCCGCGAGATCCACCACGTCCCGCAGGAGTTTAACGATTTCGTGGGTTTGTGGGAGATGGATGCTCTCGGTTCCCGGTTCGGCCCACAGGTAGGTCACCGCATCCAGCCGTAGAATATCGGCGCCATGTCTGATATAAAAAAGAATGCTGTCCACCACTTGCATCAATACATCGGGATTCCGGAAGTTCAAGTCGATCTGGTCGTCTGAAAACGTGGTCCAGACCCATTTGGGTCCGTTGATGGTGGTGAAGCGGGTGAGGATGTCGGAGGTTCGGGGACGAAAAATCTTTTTCCGCTGGTCCGGCGTCAAATCATCCGGTGAATCATAGGCAATGAAGAAGTCGATGTATCGCGGATTCCCGTTCCTGAATTCCCGGAACATCTCGCTTCTCGATGATACGTGATTGAGAACGGCATCAAACATGAGGTCGTATCGTCGCTTCTTTTCGCGAATGTCCGACCATGTCCCCAGCCTGGGGTCCACCTGTTTGAAATCCACCACGGCAAACCCCCTGTCCGAGGAATAAGGGAAAAACGGAAGCAGGTGGATGGTATTGATGGCACCCCGGTTGTAGGTATTGACAAAATGGTGAAGCGCCGATAGCGGGGTGTCGCCGTCCCCCTTCACCATGTCCCCATAGGTGATGAGAATCATGTCGGTTTCCGAGAAGCGTTCCCTGGGATCATATTCCCTTTCCTTTTTCAACATCTCCGGGTGTTTGTGGGCATGGTGGACCTTTATGATCCGCTCCAACTCCGACATATATCTGTCAGCCTGTTCCGTTCCGTATAAGAATCGCAGCCGGCCTCGCATGCGGTCCCGTATCTGTCGGGGTATGTCGTAGAGCAGCTGGGTATAGTCCGGTCGCTTACGGTAAAACGTCCGTTTTCTGGGATATTCCTGGGATTTTGCCATTTCGTTAGTTTTCCTCAACAGATCCAGCTCCAAATCGGGGATGCTTCTATTTTTTGATGTAACTGAGACATGGCCCCGCTGTTGTCGATGGTGATCTCCGCCTCTTGCAGGGTCCTGCTGATTTGAAAATGACGCTCCTCGGCTTGCTCCTGCTCTGAGAAGGCGTCCCAGGTCTGCGGATCGCGAGTCGTTCCTCTTGAGCGAATCCTCCCGAACCGGAGTCCAGGGTTCCAGACCCGCACAGCGACCAACCAAAAATTGTCGCCGAAATGTGCCCGAAACGCTTCCACATCATGGGGGGTGCGGACACCGGTGATGCCAACATCAGACCACGAATTTTCTTCAATCTTCGCTATGAGCCTGCGGGCAAAAAAATCGTTTCCCCTTTCTTTCATGTATCTGAGGGAAATGTCATGGAGATTTTCCCGGGTCGGCGCGATGTTTTCGGTTTTGGCAATGTCCCGCGCCACATCACCTGATGAAACCACGGCAATCCCGCATTGTGCCTGCAGGTAGTTGAGGACTTCGTCTTTACCCGAGCCATTTCGCCCCACTACACCGACGACCTTTGGTTTCATATGTCAATGCTCCATCTTCCCACCCCTGATCACAGCGGTCCCACCGAACCGATGGATGATTTGTCCAGGATAATCCGATCCGATTCTGTGGTGAGCCCGAATTCATCTCCCTCTTTGAATTCGGTGTCTTTTAACATGTCCGGGGTGATGAGAATCCCTTCTTCGCCGTATATGGGATTGATGGTATAGTGTTTCACAACACCCTTTTCCTCCTCTTGATCGATCTTTTCCTCGCTACGCAACAGATCGAGTAGCGCGGCACTCAACACCATAACGTTTGGGATGTCAAGTTCATCGAGCAATTCCTGGAAGAGGCCCCCGTTAAGGCCATTTCTTTCAGCTTCTCTTTGTCTATCTTGCTCGCATCTTCCATTGTATTCTCCTTTGCAAACCTTAATAAACGGGTCCATCCAATTCTCTGACCACACGCTCAGAACGAGTCCTCAGCGGGTTTGCGATTTTCCGATTCTGCGGGCGCGAATGAAAAAGAAGATTCCACAAACGATGGCGATAAGTGCGATCAGAAACCCAACCAAGGGTAAAACAGAAAACCCAAGCGCAAAAAAGACAAGCCCCACCACACAAAGGAAGATTCCCGATGTTACACTCACTGCACGTTTGGGTTGTTTTTGATCTGCCATATGAATGCCTCCTTTCTCTAAATTCCCACATGCATGGGCAATGGTTTCTTGCGTTTTTGACACGGGCTATTTTGCGCCGATCCGCTGTTGAATGGAATGCCAGAATCTTCAATTTTTCAAGTTATTGCATTCCCATCCTATGGGAAATAGTCTATAGCATGTATTTCGTACACTTAAAGACGGTAGACAACCCCTTTAGTCGTCAAGCTGCATGAAAACTTCCGCCGTCCCGTCAGATCGGTGAGCAACTCTCCAGGATCAGGAGAATACCCTCCCACCGGTTCCTTATCTGTGTAAAAGACAGCCATAAGCCCTTCTTTGCATCCGAATCGTCCCAGGAACTCAGATAGGGTATCCCTTACCGACATAATCATTGCCCTCCTTTGCCTTCATATGGGGGAAAAGCAAGATCCTTTTTTTCGGAAAGATCTTTGTACCGTATCACTCCGACCATGGTCCCAATGCCGCTGATGATGATGAACGATGCACCAATTCCGGCAAAGACCTCTCCGACAAAGGCATTGACCAGTTCAAGAAGGACCCCCCGTGTAAAGGAGGGTGCCAACCATAAGACAGAGGGCGATCATGATCTTCCATCTCAAGGGCTTTATGTTCCAAAAGAGGTGCGGCGTCGGGTCCTTGAGGGATCGGTGCGGGCGCCCCAGGATTGGCACAAAGACGCCATCACCGAAGCCTATGCCGGTAACGATGAGCTTTGGAAGCTTACCGCGGTCTTCGCTATGTTTACATTCAAGGATTTGATCGGGAGATTATGAGGTCCCTGGAAAGCAAAAACGAGGATATTCACTATCATGCGGTTTGCGCGGCGGGGAATTGGGGACTGGATGCGGCTTGGCCTCACATTGGCCGTCTCCTGGCCTCTGATTCGACGGATAAATCGTTGCGCCTGGCGGCCATAGAGGCTGTGGCCAACATTCGTCCGGGAGAGGCGGCAGAAATTCTCCTGAATTTAACCCAGTCGGACGACGAGGATTTTGTCGAAGCGGCTTACGAAGCCATGTCCATGTCCGGGGCGCTTACAGAAGAGGATTTTGAGAATGATGACTACGATGACCCGGACAATAAGCTCCTTAGCTTCTCCTCATGAAAACCGTATCGGAAGGGGGGGAAGAAAGCGCCTGCCCTTAGAGGGCACACAGACGCCCGGCAAACCGCTATCGAAGGATGCCGATATTCTTTTTCTCGAATCCCTCCATCGGGTAATGCTTGACATTGCAGGTGAATAGGGTCGTCCTGTGGATGAAGCAGGTGGCGGCGATCAGGCAGTCATCCAGTTCCAACTGATGGCTTCTGATCGTGCGGCGGTAATCCCCGGCTAGGGCGGCAATTTTTCTGTCCACGTCAATCACCATCAGGCTGTTCAGGAGTCTTTCCGTCTTCTCCCGCTCTTCATCGCGCATACCGGCGTGAATCTCACCGATGGTAATCGGCGAACAACACAATAAAGCATCATGGGCCGCCTCCCTGAGCAGGGTGCGGACGGATTCGTCGCCTCGCAGATGGAGGATCAGGACATCCGTATCAACGACGATTTGATGCACCAGTTCGTTTCTCCCGTGTGGATGTCCTGATGTTTCTGATAAAAGGATCGACCCCCTTTGCCAGTTCGACGTGTTCACCGGCCCCCCAGGCGCCGAAGGTTTCATCAAGGGCCTTCACCTGTCTCAACCGCTGAAGTTCCCGCCTCAACGCTTCGCCGACAAACCGGCTCAACTGACCTTTGGCTACGGTTTCGCGCAGTTCATCCAGCAGGTCTTCAGGGAGTTGAAAGTTCGCCTGCTTCAAGGCTGTTTTCATGTATGTCGCCTCCATTTCTATAAAATACTATATGGATTCTCATAGAAAGATCGGAATATGTCAACTCAAAAAGCGATATTGAGAAAAAGCGGGTGAGTGGTAAAGCCATGAAAACTTCCGCCGTCCCGTCAGATCGGTGTCAGAGGGACCGGTCAGAGGGAACGGGCCTGCTGTTCCTGCAGGGAGTGAAGTTTTTGCACGTCAGTCGTGTCCGATGCGAGGCACGGGGTCATATCCCATCTCTATCTTCCACCCTACTTCCTTTCGTCCATCAAAATACGGGTTTCACCCCATTGGCATTTAGTTTTATTTCGGTTCTGATAAACGCAGGGTACCCTTAGAGCCTACAATGACACTCCCATAAGTGAGCATCCCATTTGAAGCCATCGTTTGCCAGTGTCTGTAGCCCTCAGGTGTATCTATTGGGAAATGAATGTGAAAAAGGAGGAGATTATGAAACTGATCAGTTCTGCATTCGAGCACGAAGGCAACGTCCCGTCCAAATATACCTGTGACGGGGAGAATATCAATCCGCCGTTGCGCATCTCGGAAATACCGGCATCGGCCGAAAG